>NZ_BMQF01000009.1 GCF_014647975.1 Streptomyces fumigatiscleroticus | reverse complement strand
GAACGAGACCGACGACACACCAACCGATCCGACTCCATGAGTGCACTGTGCTTGACGCGTCTCCACCAGCCACCTCTTCGGCAGCACGGTGAAACCGCCGGTGTCGTCGCTGCGTCTGATCACGGTCAGCGCGATCCGCCAGGCGTCGCGGACGACGTCGACCAGGCGGCCGGTGTAGCCGCCGTCGGCCCACACCGCGTGACGCGCCAGCGCCGCTCGTGCAGCCGGGCCAGCAGTGCCTGCCCCGCCTCCCGGTCGGTGACCGAGGTCGCGGTCACCGTCACCGCCAGCAGCAGTCCGAGGGGGTCCACCACGATGCGCCGCTTGCGGCCGTCGACCTTCTTCCCGCCGTCCAAGCCCCTGGTCGCGGCCGGCACCGAGGCGGCTCCCCGCACCCACTGCGCATCGATGATGCCGGCCGTCGGCTCCGCATCCCGGCCCGCGACCATGCGGACCCGCTCGCGCAGACGGTCGTGGAACTCGGCGGTCAGGCCCTTGTCCCGCCAGCGCCGGAAGAAGGCACAGACGCGGTCCCACACGGGAAAGTCCGCGGGCATCGCCCGCCAGGCGATGCCGCCCGCGACCAGGTAGCGCACCGCGTCGACCATCTGCCGGTGGCAGTAGCTCTCCGGCTGGCCGCCGCGGCCCTCCAGCCAGCCGGGGACCGGCATCGCGTCGCGTACGACCGCCCACTCCGCGTCGCTCATGTCCGACGGGTACCTCGGGCGCCTGTACGGCCGGTCCACGGCGTTCCCGAACCGGTGAGCGAGGCAATCACACTCCGGAGAAGCCTGGTTGGACGACATCGGCGTCGGCACGGAAGACTGCAGCACCAGGGGCCTCCTGTTGCTCGGCTGGATTCGACACCCACGAGCTGTACGGGAGGCCCCGCTCTCATGCCCGGACGGCCACAGCATCACCCGACCGAGTCGACGGCCTCGAACTCACACCTACCAAGAGCGATACGACAACGGCTTCTTAGCCATCTCCACTTTTCAGGTACCTGACCAACAGTCAGAACTCGGCCATGTTCGTGCTCAGCTTACAAGGTAAGCCTGCTTCCCTGGGCAGAGACTATGGAAGGTTCGAGTTAGCTGTCTTACCTGTTGTTGGAACGGCAGCGGCCTTCCGTTCGGGTTGTACTCAGGGCTGGTCAACCGGGGTGGTCCCGTGCCCGCCGAGGGTCTCGGACAACAACTTGGCGTGTTTGTAGGGCAGTTGTCCGGCGTTGAGTTTGGTGCGGGCCTTGGCCAGCCAGGGTCCGATCATGACGCGCTCGCCGTCGACTTCGATCCACTCGCGGGCGCCGGGAGTGCGTCCCCATCGTTCGAGGAACAGGCCTAGGATCAATGCCGTGACTCTGTTGGCGATCTTGTGGGTGATCAAGCGGTGACGAGTCCTGCGGCTGCGCACAACGTGCGGAAGTCGGTGTCCCGGCGTGAAGAGGTCGGTGAGGTGTCGAACCAGTCCGCGAGGCGGGTGAAGTTGCAGGCCCTGGCGGTCAGCACGTGCTGGACGTGGGTGCGGGCGAGCCCGCGGTAGCGGCTTCTGCGCAGGCCACGGGTGCGGACGGCCTGGGACAGGGTGGCCTCGATTCCAGCGCGAATGGCATACCGCCGCTGCCATTGCGAAGTCCGCTGTTCGCGCCGGTTGTGGGTCTGGATTTCGTGCAGGGACTGGCGGGGCAGCAGGGCGAGGGCTCGCGGCCGGTCGGCGGAGTCGGTGCACTGGGTGCGGACCGGGCAGGCCAGGCAGTCCTTCTTGGCGAACTGGATCTGGATGTAGTCGTGCCCGCTGACGTGCAGTGGCCGCCATGCGCAACTGATCGCGCCCTGCGGGCAGGTGGCCCGCCGGGCGTCCCAGTCGATGGTGAAGGCCGTCTTGTCGAAGCCCTGCCCGGCCTTGGCCTGGTGGCTGTGGCCGGCGGCGACCGGACCGAGCAGGGTGATGCCGTGGACCTGTTGAGCCCGCTCGATCTGGGCGGGGGTGAGGTAGGCGGTGTCCACGACGTGCTCGGCCGGGGCCAGCCGGCGGGCGGCCAGATCGTCGTGGATCACCTCGGTCAGCTGCCCGTCCTGGACGGGAGCGATGGTGGTGGCCACGTGCACGAGAAGATGCGGTGAGCTTTGGTCACAGGTCTCGGTGAGGTGGACGCGATATCCGCTCCAGGCGGTGTCCCCCTTTGACGCAGTAGTGCGCGTCGGTGTCGTAGGGCGAGTCGAACCGCAGTGCGGCCGGGGGCAGGGCGGTGCCCTCCCGCCAGCGCAGACGTCCTCCGGCGTCCCAGTAGAACTGGTGCAGCCAGACCTGCCGCAGGATCTCCGCCTGCGGCAGGCTCCGCAGCCGGGCCGGGGCGTCGGCCGCCCAGGCGGCGGTGAGGATCTTCTGCCCGTCCCGGCCGAACTCCTCGGCCCGGGCCACGGCCCCCGGCCTGCCGCCGGGCACCTTGCCGATGTCGACCTTCCGACCGTAGCGCTTGCCCCGCTCCGGTTCGATCAAGGGCGCCAGCCAGCCGGCATCGCATGCCGCGAGCTCCTCCAGGGCCGCCCGCACGCTCTCGCCCGCCAGCTCCAGCCGGCTCAACCGCCGCGCCGCCGCCAGCACATGAGTGGCATCCGTGCGCTGCCGACCCCGGCCTTTCAGCAGCCCGGCTGCCACCAGACGGTCGAGCATCATCTGCAGCAGCCGATCCGCCCGGCCGTCCTCGGCCAGCCGGGCACGGAACTCGCTCAGCACGGAGTAGTGGAAGCCGGCGTCCTCGAGCTCGAGGCCGAGCGCGTACTTGAAGTCAATCCGCAGCCGCACCGCATCCGCAGCCTGCCGGTCAGTGAGGTCCTCCGCGAACTGCAAGACGCTGACCAGCGCCAGCTGTGACGCCGACAACGAGGGACAGCCGTTGACCGGATACCAGCCGGCGAACTGCTCGTCCTCGAACAACTCTCCCAGCCGGTCCCGGACCAGCATCGCAGGGGCACCCCTCGGGCAGCTCGCCCACGCCGTCCTCCTGGTCGTGGCCGGGATGCTCGTGCTCTTTCGCGGACGCAGCGACACGGCCCCCACCCCCTGGCTCGGCCTCCGACCACCATGTCACCGAACCAGGCAGGCCGCCCGGGAAGCCTCGAGATCGCCAACAGAATCACCGACTTTGCCGTTCGGAGTGGTGGGCAGTTCCCGTACGGCAACCCATCGCCGGGGAATGGCCAGCGGTCCGAACAGTTCGCCGATCACGGGTCCCGCGCAGCGTCGCAACTCGTCGACGCCCGTCTCGTCGCTGACGACGACCACACCCAGTCGAGGGCTCCGCCCGTCATCGAAGGCGGCCTCGATGACGACTGCCTCGTCGACGTTCGTCGCGTGCTCGATCGCGCGCGCGAGCTCGTGGAGGTTGATGTTCTGCCCCTCGATCACGACCTCGTCGTCGGTTCGTCCCATCAGGAAGACATAGCCGTCCTCGTCGATTCGGGCCCTGTCCCCCGCGCTTCTGAAGGGCGCGGCCGCTGTGGGGGCTCGGGAGAGCGATCTCATGAAGAGTTCACCGACCTCGCCAGGCCGGTCGAGGACTCGGCCTCGGCTGTCCCGGATCTGTACCTTGGCCCAGACCGGACGGCCCGACGTACCCAGGCGCTCCCGTTGCTCCACTCCGTTGGCGAGGAGCACGCCGATTCCCTCAGTCGTGGCGAACATGTCGAACACCCGGTCAGGTGCCAGTGCGCCGTACCAGGTCTCGCGCGCCGCCGGGCGCGTCGGCCCGCCCGTCGTCACCACGGTTCGCAGGCTTCGGGGTTTCCACGCGTCCTGCCGGATGTTGGAGGCGAGGGCGTGGAACTCGGTGGGCGGGAGCAGGGCCCAGTCCACATCCAGGTCATCGAGGGCACGCACGACTTGTCGCGGCCGGAACTGGCTGGCGACGACCGCCGTGATTCCCGACTCGAGTGCGGAATAGAAGGCCCAGACGAACGCTGAGTGTGACCACGGCCCTCCCACGTACATGCGGGAGTTCCGCCCCAGGCCGGTCATTTGATACGCGGCCGGCAACGGGGCGAGTTTCCCGACCGGGACCTCGCCGACCCGGTGGGTTCCCGTCCTGCCACCGCTCGCCGCGAACAGCCTTCTGCCCGCAAGGTGCGACGTGAAGGTACTGAACGGCAACTCGTGGCGAAGGCGGCTCGGTTCACCGTTCTGTACGGAGATGGTGCCGGTCGAGCTCGGCGTGCTCGTGGGCACGTCCGGCCCCCAGGATGGCGCCGTGTGGTACTGGGCCGGCACCACTGCGGCATGACCGTCGTGCTGATAGGCGGCCAGTAGGTCGATGATTCCCGGGATGCCTCGACGTGGCGTCAACGCGACGGTGGGCGCACTGCTTTCATCGGCACCGCGCCATTCGGCGAGACGCTCGCTCGCCTCGCGCATGAGTGCTCCCCACGAGGCTCGATCGCCGGTCGCCGCGTCTATGACTTCTGAAGGCCCGAATTTGTTCATGTCACTGCCCCGCGATGAGACCACGCGACGATCACCCACTCCACCGTCACCATGCGCTTCCCGTGCTCTCGCCGGCGATCTTGCGGAGCTGTACCCTGTCCGCTTTGCCGTTGGGCGTCATGGGCAGTTCGTCGACCCGGGCGATTCGACGAGGGACACGGTCCGCGCCCAGCATCTGGCCGAGCCTCACGAGGAGATCGTGCTGGGTGACTCGATCGTCCGCTGACACGAACAGCGTTGACTAACCGCCAAAAGCCGTCCTCACCTTGGAGCAGTAATGACGCTGTCGCGACCTCGATCCCCATTTCGCCGTGCAATTTTCCCTATCGAAGCGCTTCGAAATATTTCGGTGTCTTGGTATGGGATAGTCAGTGTCCTTTGGTAGGGCCGCGCGCGGTCGGGTGCAACCGCCGGCATCCCTGACCGGACGGTTGA
Organism: Streptomyces fumigatiscleroticus; assembly: GCF_014647975.1. Taxonomy (GTDB): domain Bacteria; phylum Actinomycetota; class Actinomycetes; order Streptomycetales; family Streptomycetaceae; genus Streptomyces; species Streptomyces fumigatiscleroticus. The sequence goes on along the minus strand of NZ_BMQF01000009.1, from coordinate 286,290 downwards.
CTCTGACTGGGTGCAATGTCAGCATCGGTGATGGTCGAAGCGCTTCGACGCCGAGCAGCGCCACAGCAACGCCGAGCTGCCGTCCACTACTCAATTGGCATCGTGACCCGCAAGGCGAATCATCATGGTTGAGACTGGCATGAGGGCTTCTGTGCTTGTCCCCACTTTCGATCGCGCGCCTCTTCTAGTGGAGACCTTACGTGGGTTGTCTCGGCAGGACCTGGACCGATCGCAATTCGAAGTCATCGTCGTCGACGACGGGTCGACGGACGAGACCGCGAACGTGGTCGAACGCTTTCAGGAGCGCCTAGAATTGAAGTATCTCTTCCAGGAGGACAAGGGTTTTCGTGTCGCTGCGGCCCGCAACGCCGGAGCGCGGCTGGCCACGGGGGACATCCTTGCCTTCCTCGACACTGGTGCCGTGGTCGGGCCCGGGTATCTGCGCCGTCATCTCGCGCTGCATGCCGACGATTCCGAGCACCGGACCGTTGTGGGATACGCCTATGCCTACCGGCCGGAGGACCCCACGGCCGGGCTGGAGCAGATGTGCGGCAGGCTTCTGCCGGAACGAATACTGAAGGTCTACGCGCACGACCCGTCGTTCTGGGACATCCGGCACGGCGCGTTTCTGCGCTGCGGCTGGGACCTCGGAGAGCTGGCCGTCCCGTGGATTCTCCTGTGGGCTACGAACTGCTCCATGCGCGCCGACGACTACTGGGCGGTCGATGGGTTCGACGAGGACTTCCAGCGCTGGGGCGTCGAGGACATGGAGCTGGGATTCCGGCTCTTCCGGCACGGCGTCCGGTTCGTGGCCGACCGCGAGGCATGGGCGATAGAGACACCGCACGACCGTGACTGGGACAGCAATGCGCAGGGCAATCGGCACAACATCGGCCAATTGCTCGCCAAACACCGAGAACCGGTGACGGAGATCGGCTGGTCCCTCATCAACAGCGACCTGTACTGGCCCTGGGAGGACGATTACCGGTCGCTGCTTCGATGGACCACCGAGGCGCGCGGGATGCGCGTGCGCGACGAGATCGCCTCGGCGGTGGACGACCTCGGCGGCGGGGACCGGGTGGCGGTGATCGGCTGCGGCGGATCCGTCCCGGACGCGGTGCGCAAGGCGCACTTGTTCGACTTCGACGCCACACTTCTGGACACGCGGGACGAAAACGCGTCGCACGCCATCGGGCTGCGCACCCCGCTCCCGGATCACTCCGTCGACGTCGTGGTGCTGACGTCGAGACTGGCCGGTCTGTGGCCGCGGTGGAACCTGGAGATCCTGGCGGAGGCCCGCCGGATCGGCCGTGAGGTACGGGCTCCGGGCCTGGAGCGGCGATGAAGGCGCCGAGCCTGACACTGGCCGTGCACGGCGGGCGCGCGGTGCGGGACGAGCGGCGCCCGTGGCCCGTCTGGCCCGTGGCGGCGCCGCATGCCTCCGCCGCCCTCGACGCCGTACTGCACAGCGCTAGTTGGGCCATCACCAGCCCGTACCGGAGCGAGTTGCAGGAACGCCGGTTCGCCCGGAGGTTCGCCGCCTACGTCGGGACGAGGCACTGCGTGCCGACCGATCACGGATCGAGCGCCCTGCTCATCACCCTGGAGTCGCTCGGCCTGCGGTACGCGGATCCCGTGCTGGTGCCGGCGCTGACGTGGACGGCAACCGCCACGGCCGTCCTGCGGGCCGGGCTGGTGCCCGTCCTGGCGGACGTGGACCCGGCCACAGGGTGCCTCGACGCCTCCGCCGTGACGGCGGAGCCCGAACTGGGCGCCGTCATCGCGGTGCACTGGGCGTGCGCCATGGCGGACGTTCCGGCGATCACCGCCGCAGCGGCGCCGCTCGGTGCCCCGGTGATCGAGGACGCGGCCCAGGCGCACGGCGCCCGCTGGCAGGGCCGGCCCGCCGGGTCGCTGGGCGTGGCCGGATGCTTCAGCATGCAGCATTCCAAGGTGCTCACCTGCGGCGAGGGCGGGGCCGTGGTGACCGATGACGCGGACCGTGCCGGACTGCTCCAGGAACTGCGCGCGGATTCACGGCGCTACCGCACGCACCCGGTGCCCGGTGAGCTGCCGCTCCAGGAGACCGCCACCACCATGGGGGCGAACTTCTGCCTGAGCGAGTTCGCAGCGGCCCTGCTCTGCGCCCAGCTCGACATCCTGGACGAGCAGCACGCTGTCCGTAACGGCAACTACGAGGCGCTCGGCCGGCTGCTGGCCGATGTGCCCGGGGTGCGGCTGCTCAGCCGGAACCCCGCCCAGGACCGTCTCTCCCTCTACGAAGTGCCCCTGGTCTTCGACCCGTTGCCGCCGCAGCGGACCAACGCCTGGGTGGCGTCCGCGCTGACCGCGGAACTGGGGATGCGCGCCTACCCGCCGCGGTCGCCGCTGTCCCGCAGCCGTCTGCTGGCCCCGCGGCTCAAGCCGACGCTGGCGCCGCTGGCGGAACGCTTCACCGAGCGGAATGCGGGACGGCGGTTCCCCGGCGCCGAGTATCTGTCACAGCACGCCGTCCTGCTGCACCACAGTGCCTTTCTGGGGAACGAGGAAGACATGTCCGACATCGCTGACGCCGTACGGAAGATCACTCGATTCATCGCCGCCGGGCGGTCGGCATGACACGGTCACCGGTGGTGTCCCGGGGCGTGTCGGTGGTGGTACCGGTCCGCGGCCGGGTGGCGGCGACCGAGCGGATGCTGGCCAGCTTGCGGATGGCCGCCGAACGTTGCCCCGAACCCGTCGAGATCCTGCTCGTGGATGACTCCACGCCCGAGGACGCCGCACGCCACCGCGAGCACTGCGCACGGCACGGCGCCCACTATGTCCGCGGTCCCCGGCACGTCGGCGCCAAACGCAACCTCGGCGTCCGGCACGCCTCCCACGACCTCCTGCTGTTCATCGACTCGGACTGCCGTGCCTCGCCCGGTCTGCTGCGCCGGTACGTCACCGCCATACGCGCAGCGGACGACACCGACGGACTCGCCGGCCCGACGGTCGTCGAGGAGAGCCCGACCGCCGTGTTCCGGATCATGCGCCGCTCCCATCTGCTCCACGGCGATCTGGAACGGCCGGCGTCCGGCGGCCGGCTGGAGTGGGCGACCACGTCCAATCTGCTGCTGCGCCGGGCGGCCTTCGACGTAGTCGGAGGTTTCGTCGAAGAGTCCCTGACCGTCGTCGCGGGCGAGGACGTCGACCTGGGTATCCGTCTCACCCGGCAGGGTTTCACTCTGCGGGCCGAACCGGGGGCCGAGGTCGTGCACGACCGGCTCAGCGCCGAATCGGTGCGCAGTGTCTGGCGCAGGCTCTACGGATACGGCAGATCGGAACAGTGGCTCACCACCGTCCACCCCGACCGGCGCGCACCCCGCTGCAACCCGGTCGTCGCACTGACGGCGGTCACCGCGGCGGCGCTGGTGGCCGCTCCGGCGACCCGGGCCCGGAGCACCGCGCTGATACCGGTGACGGCGGCGCTCGCCCTCGGGCTGCGTGCCCGCGCCCATCTGTCCGGCGGCGGTCCGCGCGCCGCCGCCGACGCCCTGGCCCGCGCGGCTCTGGAGTGTGCCTTCGACATCGGTGCGGCGGTCGCGGCGCTGCAACTGCGCCGCCCCGCGCTGCTGTTCACCGGCTTCCGACCGACCCCGACGGGAGGGCCCCGTGCTTGAGGGATCACTGCGTATCGGGTCGGCGGCCGTGCCCTACCGCTATGGCACCGACTGTGCAGACGCCCTGTGTGCGAGCATCGCGGCCCTGCGGCCCGCGTCGGCGGTCCTCGCTGTCGACGAGGCAGTGCTCGCGCACGCGGAACCCCTGCTGAGACGGCTGGAGCGGCGGATGCCGGTGCACCCGTTCGTGATCGCACCGGCGGAGCAGCACAAACGGCTCTCGCTGGTGGAGTCGCTGCTGGACCACGCCGTCGCGCACCGCGCCGACCGTACGTCCGTGATCCTCGCGATGGGCGGCGGACTCGTGGGGAACGTGGCCGGGCTCGCCGCCTCGCTGCTGTACCGGGGCGTGCGGCTGGTGCATCTGCCGACCACGCCGGTCGCCGCGTTCGACGCGGTGCTCTCGCTCAAGCAGGGGGCCAATCTGCGGGCCGGCAAGAACCTGTGCGGTGCCTACCTCGCGCCATCCCTGATCTGCTGCGACCTGACCTGGCTCGCCACCCTGCCCCGGCCACACCTGCTCACGGGCGTCACCGAGATGGCCAAGAACGTGCTCGCCGTGGTCCCCGGCCGCAAGGACGCGTTCCGGGAAGCCCTCGCCCGGCTGCCCAAGCACCCCGTCGAGTCGTTCGACGCGCTGTGCGAGCTGGGCCTGGCCGCCAAGGCGCCGTTCCTGGCCACCGATCCGCACGAACGGAACGAGGCGCTGGTGTTCGAGTACGGACACACCGTGGGCCACGCACTGGAATCGCTGTCCGCCGGTGCGATGAGCCACGGTGAGGCCGTGGCCTGGGGGATGCTGGCGGCCGCCGAGGTGAGCGCACAGCTGGGACTGCTCGACCAGGCGGACGTGGACAGTCACTACGCACTGCTGTCGGCGCTCCGCCTCCCCTCCGCCCGCACCGCACTGGGCGACGTGGACCGGGCGGCACTGGCAGCCCGGCTGGCCACCGACAACAAGCGCGGCCACATACCCTCTCCCGCCGGCTCGGTCCCGATGGTCCTGCTGCGCCGCCTCGGTGAGCCGGTGACGGACGCGGACGGCCGCCCCCTGGCTCCCGTGCCCATCGAGATCGCCGTCGAGGCGTTCGAGAAGGTCGCGGCAAACGAGGTGATCTGAGATGAGGGAACAGCGATGAGGGAACAGCCGGACGCCGGGAAGCGGCCGGTGCCGGCGCTCCTGGCCCTGGCGGTCGCCGCGTTCTGCTACGTCTCGGTGGAGACCGTGCCGGTGGGGCTGCTTTCGGTGATGTCCTCGGACCTGGGCGTGTCATCGTCCCGTATCGGCCTGTTGGTGACCGGGTACGGCGTGACGGTCGCGGCCGTCTCGTTGCCGCTCGCCCGTGCGGTGGCGCGGGCGCCGCGCCGCCCCCTGCTGCTCGGGCTCGTGGCCCTGCTGACGGTGGCGACCGCCGCGTCCGCCCTGTCACCGGGATATGGCCTGCTCTTCGCCGCCCGCCTGCTGACGGCGCTCAGCCAGGCCGTCTTCTGGGCGGTCGTCGCCCCGGTCGCCGCCGGGATGTTTCCCGTGCACGTACGGGGGCGGGTGACCGCCGTGGTGTTCACCGGCGGTTCCCTCGGCCCGATGCTGGGCGTCCCGGCGGGAACGTGGCTGGGGCAGCAGGCCGGCTGGCGGGTGACGTTCCTCGCCCTGGCAGGACTAGGACTCATGGCCTGGCTCGTCCTGGCGGTGGCGATGCCGAGCACCCCGGCGTACCACGAGCACGCCGCCCGGGGCACCTCGCCCGACGTCCGCCGGTACGTGCTGGTGCTCGCCACCACGGCACTGTCGGTCGCGGGATTCTTCGCCGTCTTCACCTACACCTCCACGTTCGTCACCGCGGTCGCCGGCATGCCGGCCGTGCTGCTCGGACCGCTGCTGGTCGCCCGCGGACTGGCCGACTTCGGCGGGATCACGGCCGGGGGCTTCCTCTCCGACTGGAACCAGCGCACCGCCGTGCTGCTCCCGGCCGTCCTCCTCACCGTCACACTCATCGGCATGTTCGCCCTGGGGACCGACCCGGTGGCCGCCGGGACCACCCTGGTACTGACCGGGCTCGCCATGGGAGCGCTGACTCCGGCCCTGCAGAACCGCGTCATGGAGTTCGCCCCCGGCAGCACCGACACGGCCTCCGCCGGGAACTCGGTCGCCTACAACGTCGGCATCGCCCTCGGCTCCTCGCTCGGCGGCCTCACCCTGTCCCACACCGGGGCCCGCGGCACGGCCCTGACCGGTGCCGCGCTCGCCGCGGGCGCTGTACTGCTCGCGCTCTGGCCACCCCGAGCCGGACCGGCAGCGCACCGGGCTCACGAAAGAAGCCAGAGAGAAGGACGGAGCCAGGGACACGCCCATGGAGGAGAAGAAACCGTTGGATGAGGCCGTAGCACCATGGACCTGGGACGAGGGCGACCCCGAGGAGGAGTTTCCGTGCCGGCGGCTGGCCGACACCGGTGTGACGGCCCCCGTCTCCGCCGGCGACCTGGCGGCGCTGGGCGTGCGCGGCATCCAATTCGGCAGCTGGGACGGCCAGGCGCCCGGCTGGCTCAACACCGACGCCGTCGGACTGCGCTGCGGCGGGGCCCGCACCGAGACCGGCCGCGTCTACCGCGTCGACGACGTCACCAACTTCATCAAGGCCGACGCCCGGCAACGCCTGCCCTTCGCCGACCACGTGACGCCGTGGGTCTACGCGGAGCACTTCATCGAGCACCTCTCCCTCGACGCGGGCATCAGCTGGCTGCGTGAGGTCCGACGCATCCTCACGCCCGGAGGGCTGCTCCGGCTCACCACCCCCGATCTCGCCCGGTACGCCGACGGCTACCGCGGCGACGACGACTTCTACTCCACCCACCGTGAACGTCTGCTGCGTCTCGGCGCGCCACCGCACGAGGTCCCGAAGCGGCGGGCCTTCATGCTCAACCAGATCTTCCACTTCCACGGGCACCGGTGGATCTACGACGAGGATGAGCTGGTCTTCGCCCTGACCACCGCCGGTTTCCCCGCCGACCGCATCGTGCGCCGCGCCTACCGCGAAGGCGCGGTGGCCGAGGTCGCGACCCTGGACCGGCAGATCCGCAACGACGAGACGCTCTACGCCGAAGCCCGCTCGCCGGACGGCCGGTGAGCCGACCCGCACGGTCCTCGTCCCCCCTTGCGAGCACGCGGGCGCCCGTCGGTTCTCCCACTACCAGGCGCTGTTCATCGAGGGCCGTGGCGCGCTCAAGCGGGAGCTGGTCACGTGTCTGCGTACCGGCCGGGCGCTGCGGACTCCCCGTGCACGGTCACAGAACAAGCCGCAGGGGCATGTCACCGCGGACGTCGTCCTCAGTGAACGCCCCGCCGAGGCCGGGGACCGCGCGGTCCCCGGACACCGGGAAGGCGATTTGATCATCGGAACGGGCCGCTCCGCAATCGGCACGCTCGTAGAGCGCAGCAGCCGCTCCACGCTCCTCGTGCACCTGCCTCGGCTCGAGGGCTGGGGCGAGATTCCGCCCGTGAAGAACGGCACCTCGCTCGGAGGCTATGGCGCGATCACGATGAACGCGGCGCTCACGACGTCGATGAATCAACTGCCCGAGCAGCTACGCAAGAGCCTCACCTGGGACCGCGGGAAGGAACTCTCCGCCCATGCCCAGTTCGCTCTCGACACCGGGACGAAGGTGTTCTTCGCCGATCCGCACTCGCCCTGGCAACGACCGACGAACGAGAACACGAACGGACTGCTACGTCAGTACTTCCCGAAGGGCACCGATCTCTCCCGGTGGTCGTCCACGGACCTCGAAGCCGTCGCCACAGCGATCAACGACCGGCCCCGCAAAATCCTGGGCTGGCGGACGCCGGCCGAAGTCTTCGAAGAACAGCTACGCTCGTTGCAACAGTCCGGTGTTGCAACGACCGATTGAACTCGCCCAATACGTGTCAATCCGATATACCGACCGGCTGTCCGACATCGGCGTCTCAGCGTCGGTCGGCTCAGTCGCGGACTCGTATGACAACGCGATGGCCGAGGCCCTGAACGGCACCTTCAAGGCCGAGCTCATCGACGCGGCGACGTCGGCCACGGATGACGCCCTCGATGCCCAGCTCGGCCATCAGCCGCTCGACGGTGCAGCGGGCCACCTCGTGGCCCTTGCGCGGAAGGGCCCTGGTGATCCGGCGGGCGCCATAGGTGCCGCCCGACTCTGCATGGACCTGCTCGAGCAGAGGCATCAGCGTCTCGTCGCGGAGTCCGCGGAGTCGGCGAGCCGGCTTCGGCCGCTTCTTGCGGGCGAAGTACGTCGACGGTGACAGCTCCAGCACCCGGCAGACGGGATCGACTCCGAGACCTCTGTCACGCAGGTGGTCGATCACCTGCTCGGCCTCGTCCGGGGACGGTCGATCTCCTGGGCAAAAACACCGAGGCGGCTTTGAGGATCTCGTTCGCCCGCCTCAACTCCGCTACTTTTGCGCGGAGTTGTTTTAGTTCGTCCTGTTCGGCGGTGGTGAGCCGGTCGTCGCGTTCGCCGTGGTCGGCCTCGGCCTGGCGGACCCAGCCGCGCAGCGCCTCTTTGTGGATGCCCAGGTCTTTCGCAACGTGGGCGACCGGCCGGCCGGTGGCGCGGACCTCGCGGATCGCGCGCTCGCGGAGCTCGTCGGGGTATGCACGGGGTGCTGCCATGGTGCTGGTGGTTCTCCTTCGCCAGGACGGTAACCCTGGCATCAGGGACTCCACAGATCTCGGTACAGCTCAGCTGCGGAACGTTGTCCGGCGCAGTTCTTCGCGGGGGAGGGTCTGTCGCCGCGTGCCTCCGAACCCCCACATCCGCGACTTCAAGAGCGCCGCTGACCCAGGCACCACCGTGTCCGGTGGAGGCTGGGCCGCCGTCGTCTTACGTACCCGTCTGAGCTACAGGTCCTGGAGGAACCACAAGGACAGGGTGAGCACCGCGACCCCGCGTACCGCGACCAACGCCAGGTTCATGCCCCTGAGTTCTCGAGTCCGACGCCACAGGGCCCACGTCAGCAGCAGTGACAGCACGACCACGAGGATCAATGTCACGGCGGCGGGGACGGCGTAGAGCACGTTGCGGTGGGCCCACAGCAGGTAGGTCCACCACAAGGCGGATGCCCCGCTGAGCAGGGACTCGCCCGCCAAGAGGGACCGACCCTCCTTGTGGGCCAGGATCGTTGTCGTCATCTGCCGCTCTCTGTCAGTAGTTGGGGTAGACGGTGACGACCCACAGGGCCTTCGTCTTCTGCTTCTTCATGGGGTAGTTCTTGCGGTTCTTGCCGTGCTGGCTGATGTAGATGTTGCCCTTGGAGTCGATTTTGGTGACGACGGACGTGTGGTCGATGCCCTTGAAGCTTGTGCCGTCCTGGTTGTAGAAGACGATGTCACCGACCTGCACACCGCTTGGCCCCTTGTGCCACTTCCACGTCGCGAGGGCGGAGATGAACTGCGCCAGGTACGGCGCGCCCGCCCAGGTGTAGGACTGAGGGTGAAGCGGATGGGTGATCCTGCTCCTGCGCCACCAGTAGCCGATGTTCGCCCGCTTCGAGGTCGGCCCGTACTTCATGGCCATGCCGCCGCCGCGATTGAGGGACTTGGAGGCGAAGTTGGTGCAGTCCTCGGAGTACTCGGCGGAGTCGTTCCAGTGCGCCCTCGCGTAGGCGGCGACGCCGCTCCAGGAGATGCTGGTCGAGATCTGCTGGGCCTTGAACGACGCGGCGGTGGCCGTAGTGGTGGTCGTCGTGCTCGTGTCGTCGACCAGGTTGCCGTCCGCGTCGGTCGCTACGGCCGATGGGGCGTCGTCGTCGCTGAGCCCGCTGCCGGCCGCTGCCTCGTCGGCGAAGTCGGTGAGCGCGTCGTCGCCCGCGCTGACGACGGCCTCGACGGCGTCGGCGTTGGCGTGGCTGGTCAATACCGGCGGGCTGCTGGGGGTGAAGGTGTACAGCTCGGTGGTGGCCTCCTCGGTGTCGGTGGCGTCGGGGTCGTCGGTGGCGATGCCTGCGATGGTGGTGGAAGCGTTGCTGGACGTCGCCCGTAGGGTGACCGTGCCGTCGGAGTTCGCCATGGCCAGGACCCCGGTGAGGGTGACCGCAGGTGCCTCGGTGTCCATGTCAGCGCTGGTGAGCGCAGCGCGGTCGGTCAGCGGCAGGGTCTGCTCGGTATCCAGGAGGTCGCTGAACCCGTCGCCGGTGTCGGTCGCGTCGGCTGCCGTTGATGCGTTGGGCGCATCGCCGGTGAGAAGGGCGTTCTGTGCCTCCAGGTAGTCCTCCAGCACGACCTGGTAGGCCGCCGTACCGCCGGTGACCGCGGCCGGGATGATCGCCGAGGATGTCACGGAGGGGCTGGTGCCATAGCTGTTGGCGGCAGTCACTGTGAACGTGTACGCGGTGCCGTTGGTCAGCCCGGTGAGCACCGCCGAGGATCCGGTGGTGGTTGCGGTGGCCGTGGTCGTACTACTGCCCTTGGCCTTGGCCGTGACGGTGTAGGTGATGTCGTCGGCCGTGGTGACGCCGGTGGAGGCCGGCGGGGTCCAGGTGACCAGGACGCCGGAGTCCCCGGCGCGTCCGGTCAGGTCGGTGACAGCGGATGGCGCGGTGCCGCTGGAGGTGTCCGAGCCGTCATCGGTGTCCGTGTCGACCACGACATCGAGCGTGAAGCTCTGCTTGGCCGTGTAGGAGGAGCAGACGTCACCGGCGCAGGCGCGCATCTTCCAGGAGTAGGTCTTCCCGTCGGTCAGCAGGCCGTCCGGCACCTGAAGAGCGGCCCGGCTGCCGTTGTCGGCGGTCGTGACGCCCAGGGGGGTGCTGCCGACGACCGTGCCGGAAGCGTCGTACAGCTGGTACTGCACCCCGACGCTCGTCTGGCCAGGCGCGTTGACGACCCCTGTGAGCAGCGGTGTGGTCGTCTCGGTCGCACCCGTCTGCAGTCCGGTCGGCACGTCCGGGATGTCCAGCGCGCCGGTGTCGACGGTGTACGGCGTCCAGGCCGTCCAGGCCGTCGAGTAGTCGGTGCCGTCGTAGGCGCGGGCGCGGATACGCAGGTGCTTGCCGTCCGGCAGCGGTGTCGAGGCGGGCACACTCGATGCTGCCGCCTTGCCGGAGGCGACGTACGCGGTGGACTTGGTCAGCGCGTACGTGGTGTCCGCGTAGTCCGGGTCCGGCTCGATCGTGTACTGGACGCGCACCTTGGCGCCGGAGTCGACGTCGGAGACCTTCGCCGAGAACACCGGGGTGACCGAGGTGACGGTCTTCTCGCTGCCGCTGGTGGTGCTGGGCGAGAGAGTCAGCGAAGACGGGGTCTTCGGGTACGAGTTGTACGTCACGGTCAGGTGCGGCTCGGTCGAGCCGTCCCCGGACACGTAGTTGGCCGACCGCCAGCGCCGCCAGGTCAGACTGTCGGTCTCGCTGACGCCCTTGATCTTCAGGCCGTAGTTGGCGGAACCGTCCGCCCAGGCCTGGACGATGTCGTCGATGTCGAAGTTGACGGTGCCGGCCGGACAGTCGTCGGAGTAGCCCTTGGCGGCCGTGCTGGTGACCGCGCCGGTGCTGGTGGAGGTCGGCTCGCTGTCCCACGCGATCGTCGAGGAGGACCATGCCGAGGTGATGCGGCGCACCTGGGTGCCCGAGCCCGCGGTCGAGCAGGACGACGACCAGTACGAGTACAGAGCCAGGTTGGTGTCGACGATGTCCGTGCCCACGAAGTCCGAGACGTCGAACCTCAGGTAGGAACGGGCGATCGTGTCGCCGCCGTTGTACGTGCCCGACTTCAGCTCGGCCGAGGAGAGCTGCGAGTCGGGGTAGTTGGTGGCGACCCAGGTGTCGGTGGTCACCGCCAGGGTGCTCGTCGGATCGACGGTGACCGGGTAGGTCAGGTCCTGGCCGAAGTAGGACGCGTCCGGAGTGAGGATCAAGGTCTGGGTGCCGTCTGCGGCGGTCTCGATGTCGTAGTCCACAGCCGCGATGTGCCGCGACTCGCCGGAGGCCGGGTCTGCGGAGGAATCCCACATCATCGGTGCCGGGGCCTCGGCGACCAGGTCGCCGTCGCCGTCCTTGAGCAGCAGGTGGCCCGTGGAGGCCTTGGACACGGTCAGGCCCTGCAGAGCCAGGGGTATCCGGTAGGAGACGGTGCCGTTGGCCGGGGCGGAGTCGAGCACGACGTTCTCCGAGAATCCCTGCGGCAGTGCGGTGACCGTCAGCTTCTGGTCGTCGCCGACGTCGTACGAGGCGGTGTCGCCGTCGACCGACGGGGCGGGCAGGGTCTCGGGCCAGCTCATCCCGAAGAACTTGCCGTCCGCCGAGACGGAGGCGAGACGTGTGTCCCCGCCGTCGGAGACGGAAATGTCGGCGGCCGCGGCCTGCGGCTCCAACGCGGCGCCTGCGTCCGCCAGGTCGGTGTCGATGGACTCCCACGTGCCGTCGCTGTTCCGGACCCGGATGGGACCGGCGTAGCTCTCGGTGGTGAGGGTACCGTCGGGGTTGACGAACGTGGTGGTGTCTTCGGTGCGCTGCGAGGTCAGCTCGACCCGCTCGCCCGACAACTTGGCCCGCCTGCGCGCCGCTTCGTCCGGCGTGAGGAACGACAGCGCCTTCGCGGCTCCCTCGCTGCCGGTGTCCACCGCGGGCGTCACCCGGAACGTGCGTGGAGCCGTCGGAGGTGAGGCGGCCTCGGTGACCGTGGCGGACTGGAGGGGTGCGTTCGGCACGGCCGCCGAGAGCAGCAGGAGGGACAGCCCGGCGGCCGTACGTCGTACGACCACCGGGACACATGGTCTTCGGTATGGCATGGACGGAACATAGCGAGTGCACGATGTGAAGAGGGCGTGAAGCTGATCATCCACAGCAACTCACAGGAATTTGCGGCCGGTTCCGAGTAAGAACACCTATCGGAATGACTTCAGGCGTCGCCGGCGGATGAGTGCGCGTCCGAGGGTGAGGAAGGCTTCGTGCATGTCGTCGCGGATCTTCCAGCGGATGCGCAGCCGTCGGAACCAGTACAGGTGGGCGAACGCGCGCTCGACGCCCCGGCGCTGGGTGCCCAGGCCGGAGCCGTGCTCGGTGCCGCGCCGAGCGATCGATGGCTTCACTCCGAGCTTGCGGACCAGGCGGCGGTACGTGTCGTGGTCGCCGCGTCGTGCTCGACACCGCCCACGTCCGCGCTAAAAAAGGAGCGAACACACAGGTCCGAGCCCCGTGCACCGGCGCAGGCCGGGTTTCAAGACGCACATCCTGTCGGACGCGAACGGACTGCCCCTCCTCGTCGGCATCTCGGCCGCCAACGTCCACGACAGCGAGGGACTGAACCCCACTCGGGTACCGGCGCCTCAGCCCCCGCTACGAGCGCCATCCCCGCAACTACCTGGCCTTCCTCGGGCTCGCCGCCGCCCTGTGCTGCTACGAACGGCTCGTCCGCCTCACCACGTAGGACACCGTCTGAGTCGGACCGGCAGCGAGCAGCGTCCGGGAGACAGCGGCCCCGCCTGCGCGCACCCCGGTCAGCTGGAGGGCTTGGTGCAGGTCAGGCGGAGGCGGCCAGGGCGGGCGCGGCGCCGAAGACGTCCTCGAAGGTGTGGGCTCGGTGGGTGGCGACGAGGACCCAGGCGCCGCTGCTGTGCGGCCGGGCGTGGGCGGTGTAGTGGTGGACCTCGGACGGGGCGAGGAAGCGGCCAGCGCGGTTGAAGGGAGACGCCGAGGCGCAGCAGAGACATGAGGTTGCCTTCCGGTGGCAGTCCGGTGACGACACAGCGATCACACGACCGCCCTGTCGCCACACCCAACCCCGCACCGCCCCTGTTTCATCCCGACCGGACCGCCGTCGGCCCCGCCGACACCAGCGCCGCCGTACCCCCGCGGCGCCAGGCCGCCCGCCACCGGCGCACCGACCGCTCCGTCACCCGCAGCTCAGCCGCGATGCGCGTCGTGCCCGTCCCGGCCTCGAACCACCGGGCCGCCTCCAGCCGCACGGCCTCCCGTTTTCCCTGCTCCGCGGGCGTCAGCCCGCCCCCTTGCACGTACCGCGTGCGGACGTCGTACCGCAAGGATCATCACTCGTCACGACCGCCGGACATCGCGGATTCAACTTGGGTAAGTACAGCGACAAGAATGTGGTGATCGCGGGTGGCAGCAGCGGCATGGGTCTCGCGCTGGCGGAGCTGCTGGTGCGAGGCGGAGCCCGTGGTGATCACCGGCCGTTCTCGGGCCGAGCTCGACGCGGCACGCGAGCGGCTCGGCGAGCGCGGCCGTGACAGGTCATACGGCATCGCGCGGGACATCGCCCGGCATTAAGAGGGACTGGGTGATCTCTTGTTCGGCGGCTTCGATGATGGCCAGTACGGCGGCCGCCGCGGCCGCGGGATCGCGGGCCTCGACGGCTCGCACGACGGCGCGGTGACCCGGCAGCGAGGCTTCGACCGCGCCGGGGGTCCGGGTGCTGATGAGGAAGCTGTGTTCCAGTGCGATGTCGACGGCGCGGCCCAGTGAGCCGAGGAGACGGTTGCCGCTGGCGTCGAGCAGGGCCCGGTGGAAGGCGATGTCGGCCTCGACGTAACCGCTGCGGCCGGGGGTCGCCGCCGCGGCCTCCATGGCCGCCAGGGAGTCGTACAGGGCGCGTACGTCGTCGGGGCCGGCCCGTCCGGCGGCGAGCCGGGCCGCCTCGGGCTCGACGATCCGGCGCAGTTCACCCGTGTCGCGCAGCAGAGCCGCGGCGTCCCCGGCCTGTTTCCAGCGCAGCACGTCACGGTCCAGGTGGTTCCAGTGCTCCGGGGGCAGCACGCGCGTGCCGGTGCGCGGGCGCACGTGCAGCATCCCCTTGGCCACCAGCGCCTTGACCGCTTCCCGCACCACCCCTCGGCTGACGCCGATCCCGGCCGCGAGCGCGTCCTCCACCGGCAGTGCATCCCCCGGCTCCCACGCGCCGCCCACGATGCGCCGCCCGATCTCGTCGACCACGCGCTGGTGCGTGGTCAGGAAGTGCGCCACGATCTCCGCTCGCCCCCTGGACACCATTCATCGAATCATTCAATGATTGCGCTCCAGGGTACGGCCCGCGGGCCCTCACCCGAGAACGCCCCATACAACGCCCCATACAACGCCCCATCGCCAAGCGGACGACGACGCCGGAGCCACGGGAGTGCCCACATGACCGACGGTCAGCAGAAGAACCGCCGCAGCCAGGCATGGTTCGGCGCACAGGGCCGCAGCGGGATGCTGTACCGCTCATGGATGCGCAACCAGGGACTCGGGCACGAGGTGTTCGACGGGCGTCCCGTCATCGGCATCGCGACCAGCGCCTCGGAACTCGCCCCGTGCAACACCCATCTGACCCAGGTCGCCGAAGCCGTCAAGCGCGGCGTGTGGCAGTCGGGCGGCCTGCCGCTGGTGTTCCCCACCATGGCCACCGGCGAGACCCTGATGCGCCCCACCGCCATGCTGTACCGCAACCTCATGGCCATGGAGGTCGAGGAACTGATCCGGGCCAATCCGCTCGACGGTGTCGTCCTGCTGTCCGGCTGCGACAAGACGACCCCCGCCATGCTCATGGGCGCCGCCAGCGTCGACCTGCCGGCCGTCATGGTCACCGGCGGACCGATGCTCAACGGCAAGTACCGGGGCCAGGACGTGGGATCCGGCACCCATGTGTGGAAGTTCGAGGAGGACCTGAAGACCGGCCGGATGACCGAGGAGGAGAGCTTCTTCGCGGAAGGGTGCATGGCCCGCTCCAACGGCCACTGCATGACGATGGGGACCGCCTCGACGATGGCCTGCATGGCCGAGGCGCTCGGCATGCAGCTGCCGGGCTCGGCCGCCTGGCCCGCGGTCGACTCCCGGCGGACGGAGACCGCGCAGGCGGCGGGGCGGCGCATCGTAGGGATGGTGGAGGAGGACCTGCGGCCCTCGCGGATCCTGACCCGCGAGGCGTTCGAAAACGCCGTCCGGGTCAACGCGGCCATCGGCGGCTCCACGAACGCGATCATCCACCTCACCGCCCTCGCCGGACGCGTCGGCGTCGACCTGCGCCTGCGGGACTTCGACGAACTGGCGCGCGCGGTGCCCACCCTGGTCAATCTGATGCCCAGCGGCAAATACCTCATGGAGGACTTCTGCTACGCGGGCGGACTGCCCGCCGTCATGGCCGAACTCCTCCGCGGCGAGCTGCTGCACGGTGAACAGATCACGGTCACCGGACGCAGCGTCGCCGAGAACACCGAGAACGCCGAACGTGTCGGCTCCGACGTCATCACGGGCCTCGACGCCCCCTTCCAGCCGGCCGGCACCGGTACCGCCGTCCTCCGCGGCAACCTGTGCCCCGACGGCGCCGTGATCAAGCAGTCCGCCGCGTCACCGCATCTGCTCACCCACCGCGGCCCCGCGCGCGTCTTCGACTCCCCCGAGGCCTATCACGCGGTGGCCGACGACCCGGACCTCGACATCGACGAGAACACCGTCATCGTCATCCGCAACGCCGGCCCCAAGGGCTACCCCGGCATGCCCGAGGTCTCCAACGTCCCGCTGCCCGCCAAGCTGCTGAAGGCCGGCGTCAAGGACATGGTGCGCGTCTGCGACGGCCGGATGAGCGGCACCGGGTACGGGACGGTGGTCCTGCACGTGGCGCCCGAGGCCGCCGTCGGCGGACCCCTCGCCCTGGTGCGTGACGGGGACCCCGTCGTCCTCGACGTCCCGAACCGCACCCTGCACCTGGACGTGGACGACGCCGAGCTCACGCGACGCCGGCAGGCGTGGAAGGCCCCCACCGAGCGGTACACCAGCGGCTACACCTGGCTCTACACCCAGCACGTGGAACAGGCCGACCGGGGCGCCGACTTCGACTTTCTGCGCGGAAGCCGTGGCCATGAGGTCCCCCGCGACTCCCACTGAGAGCCTCCAGTCCGCCCCGGGCGACCGCACCCCCTCGCATCCAGGAGAGCATCGATCGTGGAATCGGCAGCAGCGCGCCCTCGTCCGCTCCTCACAGCCGGCTCCGTCCTGCCGGAGGACTCCGGCCGGGCCGCCCTCGTCGCGCGCGTCCACCACCCGGAACAGGACGGGCCGTGCGTGGCCGCGGTCCGCGGCGATCAGGTCGTCGACCTGACGGCCACCGTACCCACCGTCTCCGACCTCATGGAACGCGACGACGCGGTGACAGTGGTCCGCGAGGCCGAGGGCGGACACGTGTGGCGCCTGGACGAACTGCTGGCGGCACCGGCCGGCCGCCGTGACGTTCCGCATCTGCTCGCCCCCGTCGACCTCCAGGTGATCAAGGCCGCGGGCGTCACCTTCGCCCGGAGCCTGCTGGAACGCGTCATCGAGGAGCGCACGGGCGGCGATCCGGCGCAGGCCGCGCGGGTGCGGGCCCGCGTCGGGCAGGTGGTGGGCGGCGCGCTCGACGGCATCCGTCCCGGATCTCCGGAAGCGGACAGGGCCAAGGAACTGCTCGTCTCCGAAGGGCTGTGGTCGCAGTACCTGGAGGTCGGGATCGGGCCGGACCCGGAAGTGTTCACCAAGGCCCCGGTGCTGTCCGCGGTCGGCACCGGCGCCGACATCGGAGTGCTCGGCGCCTCGGTGTGGAACAACCCCGAGCCCGAGGTCGTCCTCGTCGTGGACTCGCGCGGCCGGATACGCGGCGCGACGCTCGGCAACGACGTCAACCTCCGCGACATCGAGGGACGCAGCGCCCTGCTGCTGTCCCGTGCGAAGGACAACAACGCCTCGTGCGCGATCGGCCCGTTCGTCCGCCTGCTCGACGACGGCTTCGACCTCGACACCGTACGCGGGCTCGACGTCGACCTGCGGGTCGACGGCCCGGACGGCTACGTACTGCACGGCAGCAGTTCCCTGCGTGAGATCAGCCGCGACGTCACGGACCTGGTGGCCGCCACGCACGGTCCGCACCATCAGTACCCGGACGGCTTCGTGCTGTTCACCGGCACGCTGTTCGCCCCCACCGAGGACCGGCAGGCACCCGGCGCGGGCTTCACCCACGTGTACGGCGACATCGTGCGGATCTCCAGCCCGCGGCTCGGCGCTCTGGTCAACACCGTCGTCCCCAGTGAGCAGGCCGCGCCGTGGACGTTCGGCGTACGCGCGCTGATGCGCAACCTCGCCCGGCGCGGCGTGCTGTGAGACGACGAGAACCCCTACGGTCACGCCCGGGCGACCGGCTCCTGCACCACCACCGTGGCGTGCAGGCGCCGCCTGTGATCCACGTGGCGCTCGGCTCCGGTCAGCGTGACCCTGGCCGTCAGGCGCGGATCCGCGCTGGAGGCTGCCAGCCGCATCTCCAGCTCGCCCGGTTCGACGACGCGCCGGCCGTCGCGTCCGGTGAAGGAGGCGACGTCGGCCGGGACCGTGACGCGCAGGCGCCGCGCCTCGCCCGGCTCCAGCGCGACCCGGGTGTAGCCGACGAGGCGCTGCACCGGCTGGACGACGGAGGCGACCGGGTCGTGCAGATAGACCTGGACGACCTCGGTGCCGGACCGTCCGCCCGTGTTGCGGACGGTGAAGGCGAGGGTGAACTCGCCGTCCGTCGGGGCCTCCCGGACGTCCACGGCCAGGTCCGTCCAGTCGAACCGCGTGTAGGACAGGCCGTGACCGAAGGCGAACGCGGGGGTCGGGTCGACGCAGGACACCTTGCTCGCGTGAGCGAGCCGCGCTCCGAGGTACGTGGCCGGCTGGGAGCCCGGCCCGCGCGGCACGCCGACCGGGAGACGCCCGGAGGGGTTGGTACGGCCGCTGAGCACCCCGGCGATCGCGTGCGTGCCCTCCTCACCCGGGAAGAAGGACTGCACGATCGCGGCGGACTCCTCCACGGCGCGGCCGAGGGCGTACGGTCGTCCCGCGAGCAGCACGGTGACCACGGGTGTCTCCAGGTCGAGCAGGGTGTCGAGCAATTGCTGCTGCGCGCCGGGCAGCACCAGCGACTCCACGTCGCATCCCTCACCGCTGGTGCCCTTTCCGAAGACCCCGGCGCGGTCGCCGAGCACCACCAGGGCGACGTCGGCCTCGCGTGCCACCCGGGCGGCCTCGTGGAGGCCGGAGAGGTCCCCGTCGTCGATTCCGGTGCCGCGGGCGACGGTGATCTCGGCGTCGGGGAACTCGGCGGCGAGCGTGTCGCGCAGCGTGGGCAGTTCGATGCCCAGGGGGGTTCCGGGGTGGCGGACGCCGATGTGCTGGGGGAAGGAGTAGCAGCCCAGTACGGCGGTGGGTTCGTCGGCGTTGGGACCGAGCAGGGCGATGCGGCGCGGCCGGTCGAGCGGCAGGGTGCCGTCGTTGCTCAGCAGCACGACCGCTTCCTCGGCGACCGTGCGGGCCAGCGCGCGGTTCTCCGGGCCGTCCAGGTCGATCCGGCCGCGCAGGGCGGCCGGGTCGTCGAGGTCCGCCCCGTCGAGCGCGGCCGGCACGGGGTTCCAGTCCGGGTCGAGCAGGCCGAGCAGCACCTTCTGGGTGAGGACCCGGCGCAGGGCGCGATCGACCAGCGCCTCCGGAACGCGGCCGTCGGCGACGGCCTCGGTCAGGGGCACGCCGTACGTCTTGACATTGGGCAGTTCGACGTCGACGCCCGCGCGCAGCGCCGTGCCGGCGGCACCGGCCCAGTCGGCCGCGACGCCGTGCAGGGTCGTCAGGAAGGCGATGGCGAAGTAGTCGGCGACGACGGTGCCGTCGAAGCCCCAGGTGTCGCGCAGCAGCCCGGTCAGCAGGTCCTCGTCGGCCGCGGAGGGCATGCCGTCGGTGTCGGTGTAGGCGTGCATCACCGACCGGGCGCCGCCTTCGCGGATCGCCATCTCGAAGGGAGGCAGCAGGACGTCGGCACGCTCACGCGGGCCCACGGAGACGGGAGCAAGGTTACGGCCGGCGCGCGAGGCCGAGTAGCCGGCGAAGTGCTTGAGGGTGGCGACGATCCCGGCGGACTCCAGGCCCTGCACGTAGGCCGTTCCGATGGTGCCGACGAGGTACGGGTCCTCGCCGATGGTCTCCTCGACCCGGCCCCAGCGGGCGTCGCGCACGACGTCCAGGACGGGCGCGAGCCCCTGGTGGACGCCGACGGCACGCATGTCGCGGCCGATGGCGGCGGCCATGCGCCGCACCAGGTCCGGATCGAAGGTGGCGCCCCAGGACAGCGGCACGGGATAGGCCGTCGCCCCCCAGGCGGCGAAACCGGCCAGACACTCGTCGTGCGCGAGAGCGGGGATGCCGAACCGGTTCGTGGCGGCGATCCGGGTCTGGGTACGGGCCAGGGAGAGCGCACCCAGCGCGGGATCGACCGGGACCGTGCCGAAGGGCCGGGTCAGCTGGCCCAGCCCGGTGGGCAGGAGTGCGTCGAGATCGACGGCCTCCTCCATCTCGTGCTGGTGCGGCGCCACTTCACCGCCCTGGTCGGAGGCGCCCACCCACACTCCGTACAGCTGGGCGGTCTTCTCCTGAAGGGTCATCGCGTCGATCAGGGCGTCGACCCTCGCGGTGACGGGAACGGCGGGGTCGTTCCAGAGGGGGACTCCGTGGGTCTTCTCAACGGCCACGTCGGTGTTCACTTTCCTCCTCCGCCCATCAGGCCCTTGACCGGGGCGCGACGGGCGAACAGGTAGACGAGCGGGACTCGAGGCGGGGCAGGCCGGCCGCCGACCACGGCGTCGGCGCCGGCGTCGGTCAACGGCTGAATCCGGCGGTCAGACCGCTCAGCAGCTGGCGGCGGCCGAACGCGTACAGCACGAGGACGGGCAGCGTGGTGAGGACGACGGCGGCGAGCACGGCGGGGACGTTGACCCCGTACTGGCCCTGGAAGGTCCACAGGGCGAGCGGCAGGGTCCGCTGGCCGGGACTCTGGGTGAGGACCAGTGGCAGCAGGAATCCGTTCCAGATGGTCAGTGCGTTGAAGATGGTCACGGTGAGGATGGCCGGCCGGGTGAGCGGTGCCGCCAGCCGCCACAGTGTCGTCCATTCGGTGGCGCCGTCGACCCGCATCGAGTCGAACAGCTCTTTGGGCACGTCGCGGACGAAGTTGGCGAGCACCAGCACGGACAGCGGGATGGCGAAGGCGGTCGCCGGGAGGATCAGCGCCGGCAGGCTGTCGTACAGACGCAGCCTGATGATGATCAGGTAGACCGGGATCACCGTCGCCTGCAGGGGGATGGCCAGGCCCATGAGGAACAGCCCGTTCATGGCGCGGAGGACCCGCATGCGCCAACCGCGGACGATCGCGTAGGCCGCCATGAAGGAGAACAGGACCGCCGGCACCACGGCGCCGGCGGTGACCACGACGCTGTTGAGGAAGTAGCGGAGGAAATCGGACTCGATGACCAGCCGGTAGTTCTCCAGTGTCGGGTCGGCCGAAGGCACCAGCGGGTTGCTCGCGTAGTAGCGGCTCTGGGCCTTGAAGCTGGTGATGAGGGTCCAGTACAGGGGTACGGCGACGACGACGAACCAGAGCCATCCGGCCAGGCCGCCGGCCCAGTTGCGCCGGCGGGCCGCCGGACGGGAGGGGCGCTGCCGCTCGCGGTGGGTGCCCCTCTGCGGTCGTCGCGTCCCGGTCGGCGTGATGGTCACGTCAGGCCCCTTCGAGTTGGCTCGCACCGGCGTCCCGGCCTCCGAGCCGGCGCAGCAGCAGGGCGAGGGCCAGACCGACCAGGACGAGGATGACCGCGATGGCGCTGGCCGGTCCCATCAGGCTGGCCTGGAAGCCCCGTTTGTACATGTCCAGTGCGAGGACCCGGGTGGCGTCGCCGGGTCCGCCCTCGGTCAGGACGTAGATGAGGTCGAAGAAGGTCAGCGACCCGACCACCATCAGGGTGGACGAGGTGATGATGGTGTACTTCAGCTGAGGCAGCGTGATGCTGAAGAACTGCCGGATCCGTCCGGCTCCGTCCAGCTGTGCCGCCTCGTACAGGGACTTCGGGATCTGCTGGACACCACCCTGGTAGATCAGGGAGTGGAACGGCACGAACTGCCAGGAGACGACGAAGACGACGACGCCGAAGGCGAGCCAGGGCCGCCCCAGCCAGTCCTGGCTGAGCGCCTGGATCTTCAGCCCGGCACCGAGTCCGAAGTTGGGGTCGAGCAGGGCCTTGTACGCGATGGCGATCGCCGCGGAGCTGAGCGTGACCGGGACGAAGTACACCACGCCCAGCACCGCACGGTAGCGCTGGCGGCCTGCCAGGAACGTGCCGATCAGGATGCTCAGCGGCGTCTGGACGGCCCAGGACACGGCCATCACCAGGAACGTCACCCAGAGGGCGTGCGGCAGCCCGGGGTCGGTGAGCACCGCACGCCAGCTGGTCAGCCCCGACGGGTGGATGGCGCCGATCCCGTCCCACGTGGTGAAGCTCAGCGCGAAGACGCCGACGAGCGGGATCACGGCGAAGCCGACGAAGACCACCAGCGCGGGTGCCGCCAGCCACGGCAGGATGCTGCGCGGTTCGCGACGCGGCGGACGGCCGGTGAGTGCGCTCATGCGCCGGTGACCGCGTTGAGGTTGCGGGCGAACTGCTCCGGTGAGACGGACAGCTGGAACAGCTTGACGATGTTGTCCAGCAGGGTCTCGGCGGCCGTCGGGCTGAGCGCCTGGTCCCAGGACTGGGTGAACACCTCGGCCTTGCCGGCGAGGTCGTAGGTGAACTGCAGGAAGTCCGCGCTCTCGGAGGCGGCCAGCAGCTTCTCCGTACCCAGCCGGATCGGGACCGACCCGTTGCCGATCCACTTCTTCACCTCGTCGTCCTGGAGGACACCGGTGGCGAAGAAGTCCTTGGCGACCTTCTTCTGCTCGGCACTGGCCTTCGAGGAGATGGACAGGTACTGGGCGGGGTTGCCGACGGCGCCGCTCGGATCGCCCTTGCCGCCTTCCACGGGTGGGAAGTTCATGTAGCCCAGCGCGCCGCTGGGGACGAAGTCCCCGCCGTCGGTCTTCTGGATGCCGTACGACCAGGTCCCGTGCAGCATCATCGCGGCCCGTCCGGTGTACAGGAGCGCCTGGTCGGCGTTGGAGTCCGCGGTGATCGAGGAGAAGCCCTTGACGAACCCGTCGGCTTCGACCAGCTCCTGCACCTTGGTCAGCGCGGTGATGGCGTCCGGGTGGGACCACGCGTCCTTCTCGCCCTCGGCGATGGCCTGGAACAGCTCGGGACCGCCGATGCGGTCGAACAGGAACTCCAGCCACATCATGTTCGTCCACCGGGACTGACCACCGAGGGAGAACGGTGCGATGCCCTTGGCGTTGAACCGGGGCACCAGCGCCATGATGTCCTCCCAGGACTGCGGCGGTTCCACGCCGACCTGGTCGAAGACCTGTCTGTTGTAGTAGAGGACGATCGGCTGCACGGTCTCGCACGGCATCGCGTAGATCTTGCCGTCGACGGTGGCCGCGTCGAACGAGGTCGGGAACAGCCGCTCCTTGACCTCGGAGTGCTCGTCGAACCACGAGGTGAGGTCCTCGACCTGGCCCGCCTCCGCGTAGGTGCGCAGCGTCCCGCCGCCCCAGCCCCAGATGATGGTGGGCGCCTGCCCCGCACCGATGGCCGTCTTGATCTTCGTCTTGTACGCGTCGTTCTGGAAGGTGGTGTCCGCGATCCGGTCGTCGGGGTGGGCCTTGTTGAACGCGTCCACGGCGCCGGCTCTGACGCCTTCCTGCGGCTGGCCGTTCAGGTACCAGTACGTGGCCCCACCGCCGCTCTTGCCGGGACCGGACGAGCCGCAGGCCGCCAGCGCCGCGGAGACCGGCACGCCGGCTGCCAGGCCGAGGAGGGTACGTCGGGAGAGCGTCATGTTCTTCTCCGCACTCGAGAGCCGTCGGCTTCTCGTGAGTCGTGGTGAAAGGTTTTCGAAATGACGTTCTTCAAGCTCCGTTCGTGCAAGCTAGGTTTCGCTCTGACGCGCTGTCAAGGTGCGTGCAAGGTGTGTGCAGAGGCTTTGCAAGACCGCAGTCAGCTGCGTAGCCTCGGGCTGCAGTAGCCCTGGGAAGACATCGGTACGCACCCGACACGCACCGAAACTGTTTCGAGGATTTTCTGATGAGGAGGGGCGCGGACGTCTGGCTGCGGCGGCCCAGCCAGTTGCCGACCCGGCGGCTGCCGGGCTGCGCGGTCCCGCCCACCACCGTCGCCCCGGCCAGCGTGCGGCCGAAAGCGGCGAAGGACGGACCGGGGGTCTGCGGGTGGTGCCTCCCGTCGCACGTGTTCACGGAAATGCGAGGCGATCCGTCCGTCGGTGAAGGCCGCCCGACATGGCCGGTCGCCTCACACTGCCGGCCTGGTCCGGGCGTTCACGACCGGCCAGGAGGGCGCGGCGGCGATCGTCCCGGCCGGCCTGGGCCGCCCACCGGACCGCGGGTTCGGAACCTTCGCCGCCCGGGCGCTCGGGCAGGACGGCGCGGCAACCGGCCCGCTGCGCCCGGGTACTGGAGCCGGGCGCAAGCGCACGCGCACGGGGTGGCGTGCACGCGGATCGGACCGCGTCCACCGGACGGATCTCCCGCATCGTCGGACGTGTCGGGGCCGAGCGGCTCGTCGGTGGCTCCGCGGACGGGCTCGGTGCCGGGTTGCCGTACGGTTGACCGGTTCCATTCGCGTTGCCGGTCCGACCGGCGCCTCACCACACCGGTGGACGTACGACTGGGAGGAACCGATGCGAGCGAACGCCAGGCGCACCACTTTGGCGGACATCGCCCAAGCGGCCGGGGTCTCGGTGGCGACCGTGTCCAAAGTGGTCAACGGCCGCGGTGACGTGGCGCCGCAGACCCGCGCCCGGGTGCAGGAACTCCTGCGTCAGCACGACTATCTCGCGCCCGTGTTCCGCCACACCGAGGCCATCGAGAACCCGACCATCGAGGTGCAGTTCGCGGGCGGCCTCAAATCGTACGTGGCCGAGACGCTGGAAGGCATCATCGACTCCGCCGCCGAATCGGGGGCCTCAGTGGTGATCAGCAAGGCGTCCCGCGCCCCGCACTGGGCCCGCGACCTGGTCTCGGCCGGGCGCCGCGCCGTCATCGCGGTCACCAGCGTGTACACCACAGCACACCTGAAGGAACTGGCCCGGTCCGGGCTGCCGCTGGTCGTGCTGGACCCACTGCACCTGCCGGACAGCCGGGTCCACAGCGTCGGGGCGACCAACTTCGCCGGCGGCCTGGCCGCGACCCGGCACCTGCTCTCCCTGGGCCACCGCCGCATCGCCTACCTCGGCGGACCGGCCACGGCCGTGTGCAACCAGGCACGCGTGCACGGCTACCGCGCTGCCATGGAGGCGGAAGGAGCGCAGGTACCCGACGCCTACGTCCGGACCGGGGAATTCACTTACGAGACCGGGCTGTTCGGCGCCGCGGCGCTCCTGGGCCTGCAGGAGCCACCGACGGCGATCTTCGCAGGCAACGACGAGATCGCCCTCGGTGTCGTCGAGACCGCCCGCGCCCGAGGTCTGCGCGTCCCCGAGGACATGAGCGTGGTCGGTTTCGACGACACGAGCCTCGCCCGGATGGCCTCACCGCCACTCACCACCGTGCGCCAGCCACTGCGGGAGATGGGCGGTGCCGCCCTGCGCACCGCCCTCCGGCTGGCCAACGGTGAGAAGGTCGAGTCCCACCACATCGAACTCGCCACCGAACTCGTGGTACGCGCCTCGACGGCGCCGATGGTGTCCCGCCGGGTGGTGTAACAGCGATCTCCGTATAGCCCCTGGCCATGGGGCGGCCATCGCGCGACTCTCCGGCGGCGGCGCCTCGGCGATCGCGTACGGCAGCGCGCCCCGCCAAGTAGCTCCGCTCATGGCCAACTATCGCTGCACGTCACAGAACGGTGTCCGCGCGGATCATAGGTTCGAACGTGTGACCGATCTGCCGTCGGACCTGCCGCGTCTCCGCACCCTGGAGACCTGGCTGGTGCCGTCCCTGGACCGGGTCCGGCGCAGGATCGCCGAAGCGGAGCGGCCGGGGGGCCGAGCAGCAGCGGGGTCTGGCCGCGCGCCCGCCGAAGCCGGACTGGCTGCTGGAGCGGGGGCTGAACGGGCACAGCCCGCCGGTGTTGCACGCCGGCGACTGCTGGAACGCCGGCAAGCGCAGCACGGGCATCAGCCGGGAGAAGGCGCTGCGCGCACTCGCCGACGGGGTGAAGGCGTGCGGGGCATGCCGGCCGGACACCGCGCTCGGCCTCCTCGACCAGGACCCCATCTGCTGGATCAGCGGCGGCCGCGCCGCCGGCCTCACGGCGCCGAGGAATCCCCCGGCCGGTCACGGGGGCTGCCCGCGGGCGGGGCACCAGCGTGCCCGCGAGCCTCGGGAGGGCGGTGTTCTCTTCGTTGTTCGAGATGGCTGCTGTGTGCCGCCCGGAAGAGGCACCCGTCATGACCACCCCCGTACCGCCGATCAGCGAGCCCGACACGTCAGCGCGCCTGTGCTCCGGTGACCAGCGCGGACCGTGCGCCACCTGCCGCAGGACCACCCAGAAATACGGCGCCGGCGGTGGACCCCTGTGCGACTGGTGTCTCGCCGAGGCGCAGGAGAAGTGGGGCACATACGGATGCGTACCCCCGCCGAGCCCACAACCGACAGGGAAAGCATCGTGCACGCGACCGAACTGGCACTCGGCTGCGTGTTTCCGATCCTCCTCACGGACACCCTCGACCTCCCTCGAGGCACCTGGGCCGTCTCACTCTGTGCCTGGTCCTCGTCCCGGCCACCGACCGCACGCGCACTCTCATCGCCTGGCGCGCCCTGGGCACCGTGGTCGGCGCCCTGTGCGCCGTGGCGATCGCTGTCGCCGTCCCGCCGACGGCCGTCTCGTGCTCGTGGCCCTGTGCGCAATTGTCACCGTCGCCTACGCCCTGATGCCGGACGACCTGCTGTGAACCGTCTTCCTGACGGTTACGGTCCTCCTGATGTTCTCGTCCGGGCATCCGAGCCACGCCCTCGAAGTGGCGGCGCAGCGCACATCGATGACCGCTCTCGGCGCAGGAGTGGCGCTGCTCCTCACCCTCGCCGCCACCCGGCTGGCCTGCCGACGGTCGCGGCCCACCGGTCGGTGACACGCCACCGGAGTCCGCCGGTCAGCGGCATCCCGTGCTCGGCCAGCAAGGCGAGTAGGTTCTGGAAGCCCGTGACATCGTCGCAGATCTTCTGCGGACGGTTCGCGCGTGTTGCCGCCTGGCCGCTGACGGTGCCAGGGCGAGGGGCTCTCGAATGCTCTGCCTGTGGGTGCACGCGTCCGGGTTGTGAACGCGTGCGCCACGTCCTACGTCGGCGGCTGCATGCACACGAGGACTGGCGAGTCCGTGCGTATCGATCGCAATCACCCTTCCGTGGGCGAGAATGACTGCTTCGAGCAGCACGCGCCCGGTACCCCGCAAACTGAAGCCGGTGTCCAGTCAGCCGGTGATCCAGAGGGGTGTCGACATGCCGACCACGTCCGTGGCGCAGGACAGGCTTCTGTGCAGCCCCTTGTGGCTGAGGGCCGAGCGGCGTTCGCGTGAGTGGGCGGAAAGGTTCGGGCTGGCCGCGGGTGCGGGGACTCAGGAGCAGTTGGAGCGTGTGGCGGCGGGCCGGATGGCCGGCTACATCTGCCCGGCGGGAGATCTGGGGTCGCTCGATCTGATCGCCCAGTGGGGCGTCTTGACGTTCGCGGTCGATGACGAGTTCGACGGCGATCCTCAGTCCGCAGACCCTGAGGTGGCTAGGAGCAGGCTTGATCAGCTACTGGCCGTGATGAGGTACGACGCCCGTGAGACCGACCTGTCGGTGCCGGCGGTGCGCGCCATGAGCGACCTGTGGTCGAGGATGACGACCGGGATGCGCTTGACGTGGGCGGACCGTTTCATCCTCCACTACAGCCAGTTTGCCGAGGCCACCTGCCGGGAGCTGGGGCACCGCAAGGACGGCACGCGTCCGTCGCTCGCGGAGTACCTGGAGATGCGCCGCCACAGCATTACCGTCATGCCGATGCTCGACGTGGCGGAACGGTCTTGCTCTGAGGAGTTTCCCGAGCTCGACGGGGTGCGTGATGCTGTCGCCGACACGATCGGCTGGGCCAACGATCTGCAGTCGGTCGCTCGCGACGTGGATGAGGGCCATGAGAATCTGGTCACCGTGTTGGCGCGTGAGCACCGGTGCTCGCTGCGGGAGGCGTCGGCCATGGCCCGGACGATGATCCGCGAGCGGATGGACGACTTCGACCGCCAGGCTTCCGGGCTTCTCGCAGGCGGCCCCTCGCGCTCTCAACTGGCATGCAGAATCGAGCTGTTGCGCACGGTCCGGGACGGGATGCTGGCCTGGCAGAGCGAGAGTGGCCGCTACCCTTGCGAGGCGGTCGGCGACGACACGCCGGTGCGTTTCGGGACCGGCCCTGCCCGACGCGCTGCCGATCGTCTGGCGGGCCGGCTCGCGGCCTCGGTGACTGCGACCGGGAATCTCCCCGACCGGTGCCACAGCCGGGTACTCGAGTCGGCGCTCATGCTGGCGCTGTTGCGCAGGACCGGATCACACCAGCGGCACCAGGACGACCTCGTCCGCTTCCTGCACGAGCGGCGCGCGGATGCGGACCCGCTGGAGACGGTCCTGATCGACGCCTGCTTCGAGCCCGGCGAGCGGATGGCGGGCCGGGTCGCCGACGTCGTCGCCGGTCTCTCCGAAGGGCTCGGGCAGTTCACCGGCCGCCGCGGGCACCTCAAGCGGCTGATGGTCGAGGTGGTCTTCCACCTGCTGTGCGGGACGCCGGTGACGGGCGACGGCGTTCCGGCCCAGGCGTGGGAGGGCGAGCGGTCGACCATCACCGACGCCCACCTGCTGGCGGTGAAGATCCTCCACGCGGGCGCGACCGGACGCCACCACCGGGTCAGCGGCGAGGAACGAGCGCGGCTGGTGAACCTTCTGAGGTCGGGTCAGGGGCGGCGGACCTATGAGGGGACCACGATCGCGCACCTACTGGCCCTGTTCGCTGTCCTGTACGAGAACCGGGGCCATCCCGTGATCGGCGATGGCATCACCGGAGCCCTCGCCGCCCAGAACGAGGACGGCGGTATGCCGGCCCTGGACAGCGAGGACATCTGGCTGGTCGCCATTGCCTCGCTGGCCTTCCTGGCCCACGATGACCTGCGGCCGCTCGTGCCGCGGATGTGCGGCTTCCTGGCCGCGGAACAGGCAGCCGACGGCGGCTGGCCCTTCGCCACCGGCATGCAGCAGACCGACGTGGACACCACCATCCGCTGCATCGAGATCCTGCGCGCCGCGGACCCGCACAAGTACGCGGCGCACATCGCGGCCGCTCTCGCATACCTCGCCGACATGGCGGGCCCGGACGGCGGCTTCCCCACCTGGGTCAGGGGTGACACCTCCGACCTCGATATGACCGCCGGCGCCGTCATCGCCATGGCGCCCGCCCACCACAAGCACCCCGGCGTACTCGATGCGGCCGTCGAGTTCATCCTCGACGTCCAAAAGCCCGACGGCAGCTTCACCCCGAGCTGGTCGATCAGCGAATCCAGCGCGATCCTGCGCGCCGTCGACGCCCTGCGCACCGTCAACGACGTGCGCACCGACCACGACCCGGCGCTCAGGGCGAGGACCGTGGAGGCCGTCGCCCGCGCCACCGCGCACCTGGAAGCCACCCAGAACCCGGACGGCGGCTGGGGCCACGGTGGCGGCCAGGACAGCGACGTGCTGTCCACCGCGCAGGCGCTTTCCGTCGTCGCCCGGCACGGCGACCCGCGGGCCGCACGAGCCGCCGTGGCCTACCTGCTCAGCCGCCAGGACGACGACGGGGGCTTCACCTCCATCCCCGACCAGGTGGGCCCCAGGCCCCTGCCCTTCGACTTCCCCGCCAATGCCAACATCTGCACGCTGGGGGCGCTCACCGCCGCCATCGAGGCCCTGCCCGACATCGACCACCGCCTGTGGCTGAACGACCCGCTCCGCACCGCTCCCGCAACCACCGCCGCGCCCCGCACCGGCGTCGACTGGTCAATCCTGTCAGCCGCGCTGACCGGCGAAGTCATCACCCCGCACGACCCCGGGTACCACGAGATCCGCCAGATCCTCAACCCGCGCTTCGACCATATCCAGCCCCAGGCCGTCGCCCGGGTCGCCGACCAGGACGATGTCGTGGCCTGCGTCGACTTCGCCCGCGAGCACGGCATCAGCCTCACCACCCGCTGCGGCGGCCACAGCTACGCCGGCTACTCCACCAATCCCGGCCTGGTCATCGACGTCCGCGCCCTCAAGACGGTCCAGCTGGGCGAGGGCACCGTCCGGGCGGGCAGCGGGCTGATGACCGCCGAACTCGACCAGGCCCTGTCGGCCGCCGGCCGCGCCGTCCCCCTGGCCGGCTGCCCCACCGTCGGCATCGCCGGCTCCACCCTCGGCGGCGGAGTCAGCGTCTTCTCCCGCACCTGGGGACTGTCCTGCGACCGCCTGACCGGCGTCGATATCGTCACCGCCGACGGCGCCCTGCGGCAGGTCACCGACGCCCCCGACGACCCCGACGCCGACCTCTTCTGGGCCCTGCGCGGCGGCGGAGGCGGAAACTTCGGCGTCGTCACCGCACTGGAGTACTCCACCGTCGACATCACCTCACTCACCTTCACCAGCATCGTGGCGAAGTGGCCGTTCCACCTCGCGACCGACTTGGTCCGCGGATGGCAGAACTGGGTCGCCGACCCGGCCACCCCGGACGCGCTGTTCACCATCGTCGTCCTGGCCGCCGACACCGGGCACCTGACCTCCACCGTCACCGGAACCCTGATCGGCACCCCCGAACAAGCCCGGACACTCCTGGCCAGCCTTGTCCGCCACGTCGGACACCCCTACGACCACAGCACCATTACCCCCACCACCCCCACCAGCGCCGGGATCCTGAACTCCGTCGAACCGCTCGGCCTGAGCAAGGCGCCGCCGGCCCCCTTCGAAGCCGAATCCCCCACACGCTTCCCACCCTTCGCCGCGAAATCCCACCTCGTGTACGAGCCGCTGACCGACGCGGCGATCGACGCGATGGTCTCCGACTTCGAACTCCTGCGGGAGATCGGAGGCACCGCCGCGGTCATGATGGACACCATGGCTGGCAAGGTCGCCGAGATCGAACCCCACACCTCGGCCTACCCGCACCGCAGCGCGATCGCGATGATCCAGTACTTCAGCATCTGGTCCAAGGACTGCACCCGCACCCAGATCGACCGCCGCCGCCAGTGGCTGCGCACCATCCACACCGCAGTGGGCGAGCACGTCGGCAGGGGCGCGTACGTCAACTGCATCGACCCGGAGCTCGACAACTGGCAGGACGCCTACTACGGCAACAACTACCCACGCCTGCGCGAAGTGAAGGCCGCCTACGACCCGCACCGCCTCTTCGACTTCCCCCGCGCCATCGAATCCGCCCCGCACTCCGCCCGGCCCGCAGCGGCCGCCCCGCAACAACCGCAGGCCACCGGCGCGGCGGACAGCCAGAAGCCGGCCACGACCTCCTTCCCTCGGCAGCGGTTCCACGAGCTGCGTGAGCAGGACTCCCCGGTCGACCCGGCGGAGCTCGACGCGATCTGGGCCGCCCTCGACACCGTTCGGATCAAGGAGATCCTCGGGGAATGGAACGGCGAGGTCTTCGACACCGGCCACCGCGGCGCACTCGTGACGCAGGCCGTCGGCTGGCGTGGCAAGAACTTCCACTCGGCTCAGAACGTGAAGCCCGTCGTCCTGCACGGCCTCGAAGGGATCTCCAGGATCGAGGCCGCACCCAGCGACGCGAGCCTGTGGATGGTGGAGTTCCGCAGCGAAGTCACCGCGGCCATGGTCTACGATCACGTCCCCGTGATCGACCACTTCAAGAAGGTCGACAACGACACCCTCATGGGCGTCATGGGCGGAAAGGACATCGTCCTCGACCAAGGACACCACCTCTACTTCTCCCTGAAGCGGCACCCGGAACACCGGTCCGGTCGTTGATGCGACCCCAAGACCACCGGCTCGTCGCCCTGCTGGAGCTGACCGGCGCCCACACGGTCATGACCATCACCGACAGTCTGGCCGCAGCGCACACGCACCCGCTGGGCTGACGGGCCCGCGCGCACGCACTTCAGCAGCGCTGGCTGCGCGGCCGGCTTGCCGGATCCGGTCAGGCGGCAGCCCGCTGCCACGGCAGCACGGCCGACTATCGAGCTGGCCAGCTTCCCGTGAGTGTGTAACAAGCGGGAGTCAAGCGTCGAGGCACGCCTACGTACGAGTGAATGAAGGCGGTGGCATGGCCGCCTCGGCTTGAACGCAGCGCGTGAGCTTTCCCGCCGTGTAAGAACTCCTACCGGTGGCTTGTTGACGTCGGACAGTCGTCGCAGTAAAGGACGGGCACGGGTGGTCGCCATGACCGCTCGTCGTCCGTGTCCACCGGCGCCGGGGCCGCTCGAGGATTACGCCGCCGGCTTCGATGGCCTCTTCGACTCGCTGGCCCAGCGGCGGGGTTTGCGCCGGTACCTGACCGGGCTGCCGACCCCGCGGGAGCGGAACAAGACGCTGACCTCCCTGGCCGGGGCGGAACCGGTGACCGGGGCCCAGCACCCGGCGGTGCAGCGGCTGCGGTTCTTCCTCTCCGAATCGCCGTGGGAGCATGAGCAGGTCAATGCCCGCCGACTTGAGCGGCTGCGGGATGATATTGATCGTCAGCACGACCAGCCCCTCCCCCGCGAACGCCCTCACACAGATGTAGCGACCACGAGCGTCGCACGGCGTGCCGCTCTGTTGAAGTGGCGACGAAGACAAAGGTCCGCAGGTCGACTGAGAAGCGGTAGGGCATCCTCAACGCCCTGCCTCCGGATGTGCCAAACACCCATGGCGGACATGATGCACGCTTGCTGCGAAAGCTGACGCGAGGCTGTGCGAATGCTGCGCGGCGCCGATTCAGCCACTCTTTCGCCGCGCCTGCTTCGCCTGCTTCGCCTGCTCAAGGGAGTGTCTGAATCAGGCTCTTCCGAGAATGTCGTAGGCGTTGATCGTTCCGGCGATTGGCCGCGCGGCTCAGGTTGCCGGTGTCAGGCCGGCGGTGTGTGGCGTTGGTGTCGAAGGGCTACTGCCCCAGCCGGCGGGATCACGCATTGAGCGGGTGAACGCCGGCCGGGAGACCGTAAGGATCACCGCGTTCACCAGGGACGGTGCGCGCGGTGCGTGCCCGGGGTGCGGTCAGGAGTCGGACTGGACGCACTCGCCCTCCTGCGCCGGATCGTCCTGCTCGACTGGAGCCCGGCCCGGACGATCGACATCTACGAGAATCTTGGAGGAGCCTAAATCCTGGTGGACCCCCTTGTCCCGGGCGCGGAGAGCGTGGCGGGGCGGTGGGGTCTGCCCATCATGAGCAAGGTCAGGAAGGTGAGGAGGGCGCCGATCCACAGCACGCTCGTGGTGGCGATGCCGTCGACGGCGAAGCCGCCGAACAGCGCGCCCAGCGCGATGGAGAGGTTGAAGGCCGAGACGTACAGGGAGGAGGCGGGCTCGGTGGCGTTGGACGCGGCGTCGAGGATCCAGGTCTGGAAGGTGACCGGCACCGCGCCGTAGCCCAGCCCCCACAGGATCAGAATGGTGCCCGCGGTGACAACGCCCGTGTCGACGAGTGCGAGAAGGCTCATCGCCGCGGTGAGCACGATGGAGATGCCGACGACGGTCTGCCGCAGCCGCTTGGCGACGAGGGCTCCGGCGATGAAGTTGCCGCAGATGCCGGCGACGCCGAAGGTGAGCAGCAGCGCGCCGATGAGGTTGTCGTCGATGCCGTCGTCCTGGAGGATGGGCCGGACGAAGGTGTAGGCGAGGA
The DNA here is from genome assembly GCF_014647975.1 of Streptomyces fumigatiscleroticus. Lineage (GTDB taxonomy): Bacteria > Actinomycetota > Actinomycetes > Streptomycetales > Streptomycetaceae > Streptomyces > Streptomyces fumigatiscleroticus. The sequence goes on along the minus strand of NZ_BMQF01000009.1, from coordinate 252,901 downwards.
AGTGTCCGGTGATCACCAGGAAGGTGATGGCGATTCCGGCCCGTACGCCCGCGTTGCCCCTGAAGACCCTGGGCAGTTCCGCGAACGTGATGGTCTGCTCGGCCGGCACCTTAGGCATCAGGAAGAGCATGCAGGTCAGGGCGGTCAGTCCGAGGATGCCCACGGCGGCGAACGCGGTGCGCCAGCCGCTGAGGTCACCGATGACCGTCCCCGTGGGGACGCCCAGAACGGACGCCGTCTCGACGCCGCCGAAGATGATGGCGGTGGCCCGGGGGACGTGCTTCTCGGGCACCAGTCGCAGTGCGATGCCGCCGGCGATGGACCAGAAGCCGCCGACGCTGATACCGATCAGGAAACGGGCGACCAGGACGATCGCGAAGCTGGTCGCGAAGGCCGAGGCCAGGTTGGCCGCGCCCACGAGGCCGATCAGGACGGCCAGCACGACACGGCGGTCGATGCGACCGGTGGCCACGGTGACCACGGGCGCCGAGACGGCGGCGACCAGGCCCGGGACGGTCACCATCAGTCCTGCGGTGCCTTCGGAGACGTCCAGGGCGGAGCCGACCGGGGTGAGCAGTCCCACGGGCAGCAGTTCGGAGGTCATCAGGGAGAAGATGCCCAGGGTCACTGCCAGGACGGCCAGCCAGCCCTTGGCGGGGGAACGGCCGGTGCCGGTGGACACCGGGGGGTTGACGGTGGTCACGGCTTCGTCAGTCCTTCGTCGGAGAAATGAGGAATGTTTCCTGGCATGCCGCGGGCGGTGGCCGCTGGATCGGCCACCGCCCCGAGGAACCGGTGATCACTCGGTACCGGGCGTCTTGCGCGTGGTGACGTTCATCCGGTTCCACACGTTGACGGTGAAGACGAGCGCGATGAGCTGGGCGAGCTCCTTTTCGTCGAAGTGCCTGGCGGCCTCGCCGTACACCTGGTCCGGCACGCCCTGGGGCAGGAGGGTGATGGCCTCGGTCAGTGCGAGGGCGGCCCGCTCCTTCTCGGTGTACAGGCTCGACTCCTCCCAGGCGGAGAGCTGGTAGATCCGCTCCTCCGTCTCGCCGGCCTTGCGGGCGTCGGAGGTGTGGTAGTCGATGCAGTACGCGCAACGGTTGAGCTGGGAGGCCCGGATCTGCACCAGCTCCAGCAGGACCGGGTCGAGTCCCTCGCGGGCGGCGGAGTCGAGGGCCAGGACGGCCTTGTAGACCTTGGGGGCGACGGACGAGAAGTTCATGCGCTGAGGCACCTGAAACGTGGTCATGCCCCGACCCTAGGAAGGGAAACGACCCCGGATAGGGTTCAATCCCGTGGACGAATCATGGGTCAATCCACCGGACTCGGCAGTTCCCTCGGCGGAATCCGGTCACGTCACGGGCACCGATCTCCATCTGGAGCTCTCCGGAGAGGGCAGCCTGCGCAGCCGGCTCATGCACGCCCTGCGGGAGGCCGTCCGCTCCGGTCGGCTCGCCCCCGGCACCCGTCTGCCTCCCTACCGCAGCCTCGCCCAGGATCTGGGCATCGCCCGCAACACCGTCGCCGACGCCTACGCCGAACTCGTCGAAGAGGGCTGGCTCTCCGCCCGCCAGGGCTCCGGCACCCGGGTCGCCCGGCGCGCCGCACCGCTCGACGTCGGCCGGGCGCGCCACCCGCAGCGCCCCACTCGCCGCCGGATCCTGCACGATCTCAGGCCCAGTTCCCCCGACGCGGCCGCCTTCCCGCGTGCCGCATGGCTCACCTCCACCCGCAGGGCCGTCGCCGCGGCCCCCAACGACGCCTTCGGCGTGGGCGACCCACGTGGCCGGGCGGAACTTCGTGAGGCGCTCGCGGAGTACCTGGCCCGGGCCAGGGGGGTACGCACCGGGCCCGACCGGATCGTGATCTGCTCCGGCTTCGCCCATGCGCTGCGGTTGCTGGGCCGCTTGGTCAAGGGCCCGGTGGCGGTGGAGTCCTACGGCCTGGACTTCCACCGGAGCCTGCTCGAGGAGACGGGCCCGCGTACCGTGCCGCTGACCGTCGACGCATGCGGAGCCAGGGTCGGCGAGCTCCCGGGCACCGGTGCCGGCACCGTACTGCTCACTCCCGCGCACCAGTTCCCCACCGGCGGTCCCCTGCATCCGGAACGCCGGTCGGCGGTCGTCGACTGGGCGCGCGCCCGGGGCGGACTGCTGGTGGAGGACGACTACGACGGTGAGTTCCGTTACGATCGGCAGCCGGTCGGCGCGGTCCAGGGCCTCGACCCCGACCGGGTGGCGTACATCGGCTCGGCCAGCAAGAGCCTGTCGCCGGCGCTGCGGCTCGGCTGGATGGTGCTGCCGGGATGGCTGGTCGATGACGTCCTCGCCGCCAAGGGGCCGCGGGAGATGTGGTCGGGCGTCATCGACCAGCTCGCCCTCGCCGACTTCATCGCCTGCGGCGCCTACGACCGGCATCTGCGCCGTATGCGGCAGCACTATCGACGGCGCCGGGACCTGCTCGTGAGCACGCTCGCCGAACGCGCCCCGCACATCCAGGTCAGCGGCATCTCGGCGGGGCTGCACGCCGTCCTCGAACTGCCCGGGAACACCGAGGAGGCGGCCCTGCGCGCGGCCCGGCGACAGGGGCTGGCCCTCGACGGGCTGCGTCCCTACCGCCATCCCGACAGCGCGATGCCACCGCGCGACGGTCTCGTCATCGGCTACGGAACCCCACCGGACCACGCCTTCACCGCCGCTCTGGACGCGCTGTGCCTGGCACTGCCCGATCCACCGCGGGACGGCGACTGACCGGCCAAGCCCCCTCCGCGACAGCGGTGCGCCAAGGCAGGCGGGGTCACGGCTTCGCGGGATCCGAAGCGGTATCCGGACGGCAGCTGGACCGGCCGGCCCCGCGCGCAGAGGCCGGGCCCGCCTGCCGGCGGGCACGGCTGTGCGTGGTGACGCCCGGGCAGCCGCCATGCCGGCCACTTCAAGGCAGCGCAGCGAGGCCACGCACCCGACGGCCTCCCCTCCCCCGCCGCGCAAAGCGCCATCCCGCGCTTCCAGCGGTTGCGGGACGTCGCGTCCGAGCTCGGTGATCGACCGCGGCCAGCTCGACCGTCTTGCTCGCCACGGCAGAAGTACGCTGCCGAGACGATCCCGCCTTCCTGCTTCCACGGAACTGCGGACAGAACCCGAAAAGCGAGCCAGAACCGCTTGAAGTGAACGAAGCCAGCCCCGCACGGCCGGCAGCGTGCGCGCACCTTGAAGTGCCGGGTCAGGGACCACTTGGGCGGTGGAGGCGGGAAGCGGTCGTTGCCGCGGTGTGTCCCTGAGCCCGAGGAGGTTCTCATGCCTGCCGTAGTGATCAGGACTTGACCAGGGTGCTGAGGGTGGTGATGCTGTGCTGGCCCGTGGGAGCGGGAGCTGTGAACAGGGGGTTGCATGAGTGAGCGGCGTCTGACGGTGCCCGATTCCTGGACGCATCTCGCGGTTGCGGTGAGGGGATCGTGCTCATCGTGGCCTTCTTCACCGGTCGGCCTCTGTGGCTGACGATCGTGGCCTGCCCGATCCTGCTGCCGAGCGTCGTCGCCATGTGGTTCGAGAAGCCGGAGCGGCGCCCTCGACTCCGATCGACGCACGCGGGCCGTCGGCGAACACCGTCGGTTCGAACAAGCAAGGTCACGCGAGGAGACTGGTAGCCAACGATCATCCGCTACGTGGTCGGGTCGCTCTCGGGATCTCCTCTGAACCACGAAGTGATCATTGTTGTGTCCTGCTTGAACGCGGCTGGACCGCGCCCGCGATCGATGCCGCGGGGTGTTCCCCGGGGGGCCGATGAGGATGAGGATGAGGATGAGGTTGCGGCGGGCGGATGGCCGGACGGACGAGGAACGGGAGCGGCACGCCACCATCGGCTTCCGCACGGCGGGGCCCCTGCTGGCAGGCCTTGTCGCCTTCGCGCTCGCCGGAGCCCTGCTGGGCTGGGCGGTGATGTACGGCGTGATGTTCCTGAAGCTGATGATCGTCGATATGCCGAGCTACCAATGCGGGGGTTCCGACTGCCCCCGCGGCATGATGCCCGCGTCCCTGCTCGCTGCGGTCTTCGGCGGCGGCTTCTTCGTCCTCGCCAGACTCGGCGCGCATTCGTCCGGAAAGCTCCTGCCCGTCGGCGGGGCCTGCGGAGCCTTCCTCTGTGGCGCCCTGGCCGGTCTGTGGCCCGGATGGCTCGCCCTGGCATGGCTGGTCGGCCCTCATATGGACGTGGCCTGGGAGGTGGGACCTGACCGGCCGTCCTCGGCCCGGGTGCTCGGCTACTGGGAGAGCGGCCCCGCCACGGTGGTCCGTGTCCGTACCGACGGCCTGTACGCCTACAACACCGCGCAGGGCGACGCCCGTTGGAGCGCTTCCGCACCCGACCGGGCCCGGGTGTGCGCTCTGAGCCGGACCGCCCGGTCGGGAACCGGTCTCGTCGGCCTCGAACGACAGGGGGCGCCCTGCGGGTCGTCCGTCGCCGCCGTGGACCTGGAGTCCGGGCGCTTCCTGTGGCAGCGGGACAACGCGCTCGCCGAGAATGCCACCGGCTACGACATCACCGGCGTGGCGTCCACCCATGCCACGGCCGTCGTCGTCGAGAAACTCGGCACCCTGGTCGGGCTCGGACTGCGCGACGGCTCGGAACGGTGGCGTGTCGACGCGCCACCCGACTGCGGGGTGTCGGCCTTGGGGGCATCCGGGGATCGGGTGCTGGCCGTCCTGGAGTGTTCCGGGGAGTCGTCCACCGGGGAGACTGCCTGGCTGTGGGCCGTCGACGCGACATCGGGCAGCAGCGATTGGCGGAGCCCGTTGCCCACGAGCGGCCCGGTGAGCGCTGCCCACATCCTGTCCGCCGACCCGATCGTGGTCTACGCCGCCGGTCAGGACCCGTGGGGCACCAGCGGCGTCACGGTCTTCGACGCTGACGGGAGCCGGCGGACCGTCATCCCGATCGCCGGACCCGACGAAGATCTGGCATTCACGGCGTTCACGGAAGGACCCGGGCCGCAGAGCATGCCGGCCTTCCAGGCGGTGGTGAGCGGCGAGCTGTTCATCAGTGTCGTCAATGACACCAAGAGCGACAGGCCGCGTGGGGTGTCGGCCTACGCTCTCGCCGACGGCCGACGCGTCTGGCACACCACGTTCGACGACGGCATCGACATGCTCGCGCCAGGCCGCGACGGAGAGCTGACGGTCGTGACATCGAGGTGGTTCGACCAACTCTGGCGCCTGGACGCCCGCAGCGGCACCCGCGAGCAGAAGGCAGTCGTGCTCGACGGGGTGTCCCTCAGCCCTCTGTTCGCCGTGCGGCCCACGGCGAACGGCGGTTACCTCTTCGTCAATCTGCACGAGGACAGCGACGAAGCCGCACTGTTCGCAGTGGACTGAGACTGGTCCCGTAACTGCCGCGGAGCGGCCAACCAGCAAATCCGTCGGCCCCGCAGATGGCGGAGGCACTGGGCATTGCCGAAGGCACCGTCAAAAGCCGCCTGAACTCCGCCTTCCGAAGGATGGGGCGGAGCCCGCGGACGCGGTGGCGTACGCCGTCAGCGGCGAGCCGGTACCCGCTGCGCTGCTGCAGGACGAGGTGTTCGCCCGCGCCCTCGCATCGGCCCGGGGGGGGGGAGGCCGACGCCCTGCGCGCGGGCCTGCATCACTTGACGCGGGAACTGGCTGTCGAGTGCTCGGCCACGGTGATGGCGAGCAGCCGCTCAGCGAGCCGTTGCTGTCTGCGCCGCGACCGGTGCCAGTCGACGGCGACCCGGGAGGCCACCACCGCGCTCCAGGCGGCCACACCCCGCAGCGGTTCCGCTCCTTGCGTCCGCCGCTGCAGCAGCTTCAACCGCACCTGCTGCAGCGCGTCCTCCATGTCCTGTCCGGGGCTGTCCGGGGACTCCGCCCAGGGTGAGCTCCGCACGGACGCGGTCGACGTCCAGTTCCCGCTGCCCAGGCGGACCCGCGCGGTCCGTGTCGCGTACTGGTTGCCCCCCCATGGCCCTTCCCGCCCCGGCTCCTGCGTGCTTCTTCGACGCCTCGCTCCGGCGAACCGTTCGCGGTGACGCCGGACACATCGGCCCGTGCTGCCGGTCGCCCCGCCGCTCTGCCTGCGCCGCCGGCCGGGGCGACCTTCGGATGTGCCCGCCCCGGGCCAGCCCGGCCCCTCGGAGTGCGACAGGAGGCCGGGACGGCGGGGAGGGGCCGACCGCCCCGGCGAAGGCAAGGGTCGGGTGAGGCCGGCCGGACTCGGTGCGCCGCGGGGTACGCGGTCCGCCGACGGCCGGACCGGGCCGGGCAACGGCGCCGTTCGCCGTTCGCCGTGACGGGCCATCGCCGGCAGGACCGGCGCCTCGGCGCCCGGGCCGCCCGGGCCGCCCGGAGGAGGCGACTCGCTGGTTGCCGTGCAGGACTGTGGGCAGGCTCGGAGGCGGTGCGGCAGGGCGGCCCCGGTAGGACGTCTTCGCCGGGCCGCCCGTCACCGCGTCCCTCCGCTATCGCCCGCCGCCGAACCGGGATGACAGACGGGAGACGCCCGGGCTCGCCCGGGCGTGAGGAGGCATCCGATGCACGGTTCCCGTGGCGCACTCCGGACTGCCGACAATGCGGGCCAGCCTCTTCGCATCGGCGACAAAAAGGTCGGGTGGAAGCCCATTGGAAAGAAAAACAGGTCGAATTGAAGAGCGCGGGCCGGCTGCGTCCAGCGTATTAACGGGGACTCTGAAAAAGCCGATACGGCAGGTCAAGAGGTCGGCCGCGCTGCCGGCTCGCGCTTTTCCGTGTTCAACGAACGAACGCTCAGGTCAAGGTCGGTCTGCCGCGACCGCTTGAAATCGGCCCGGAACGGTTCTGATTCAGAGCCTCGCATCCGGTGCTGCGTCAACTCTTGACGGCCTTACAGGCCCGCCTCAGCGTTGCCCCGCTTTCGGCGCGAAGGTGCCGCAAAGCCCACGTCAACTCGTGAATGCCATGTGTGCCGTTTGAGATGTCGGGCGGGACGGTCTTCCGTCTCTCATATGGTGTCTGCAGATAGCGCCGGCGGGCCAGGACGGCCGCCCCGAGCACGGCGGCGTCCTGCCGGCCTGCCCTTCGATCAGGGTGAGCTTCTCATCGAGGGTCGTCTTGGCCAGGAGCTGGTCCACGCGGGTGTCACCGGTGACGGCGGGCACCGGCTTGGAGGAGGCCGTTGCGCTCAGGCCCAGCGGGAGGCAGAGGCTGACAGCCCCCGCCACCAGCACGGCGATACGGACTCTGCACCGCTGGCCACCGCCCTGACCGCTGGCCGGTGGCCGCTGGCCGGGAACTCCGCCCGGTCCACCGCGCGAGGGGCCGCTTTTCGCAACCGGCCCTGACACCGCAACCCCCTTCACAGGTGGCACACAGCATCGGGGCGGACGATGGGGTCATGCAGGGGCAAGGGGCGACCCGGGACAACACCGTGCGCGTACTGATCGTCGACGACGAACCGGAGCTCGCCGGGCTGCTGTCCGCGGCCGTCGCCGACGCCGGATGGCAGCCCTACGTCGCCGAAGGCGGGCACCAGGCCATCCACCTCGCGCGGGAGTACGTACCGCACGCCGTGGTCCTGGACTGGATGCTGCCCGATCTCGACGGCATGCAGGTACTGCGCCGCCTGCGGTCGGAGAACGCGCGGTTGCCCATCTTGATGCTCACGGCGCGGGACGCCCTCGCCCACCGGCTGGACGGGCTGTCGGCGGGAGCCGACGACTACGTGACCAAACCGTTCGCTCTGGAGGAGGTGATGCTCCGGCTGGGCGGTCTGCTGCGCCGCGCCGAGCCCGACAAGGGGCCCGGAGCTGTCCGCAGACTGGGCGACCTGGTGCTCTTCGCGAGCAGCCGGGAGGTGTGGCGGGACGGCGCCCCGATCAAGCTCACCACCAAGGAGTTCGACCTGCTGTGGTTCCTGGTGGGCAGTCCCCGGCAGGTGTTCAGCAAGGCACAGCTCCTCGACCGCATCTGGAACAGCTCGTTCGACGGCGAGGGCAATCTGATCGAGGTGTACGTCTACAGTCTGCGCTCGAAGATCGACAAGGGGCGGGCGCCGATGATCCGTACGGTCCGCGGCCTCGGCTACATGATCCACCCGCCGGAGCACGGGACGTGCTGAGTCCGGGCCGGCACCCGCGGAACCGGCCCCGCCCCCGAGGCCGTTCGCTCCGCACCAGCCTGGTCGTCTTCATGTCCACGGTGCTGGTCCTGGTCTGCGGTGCGATGGCCGCGGCCACCGCGACCGTCCAGCGGGACCTGCTGATGGACGACCTGGACGAGCGGGTCACCGACGCCGCCGAACACAGCCAGTACGCCCTCGACAAGTACGCCGGCGGCTCCCGCAACCTCGGCTTCCTCCAGATCCGCGGCCAGACCGTAGGAACGCTGGCGGCTCGGCTGGACGCGGCCGGTGAGGTGGTCGCCGCCGCTGTGATCACCGGCGACGGACACCCGCGTCATCTCTCGGCCGCGCAGTGCACCGCCCTGGCGGACATCCCCGCGGACGGCAAGCCGCGGACACGGACGATCCCCGGGCTCGGCGACTACCGGCTGACCAAGCTCACGGACGGCCGGGTGCCGGTGCTCGCCGGTCTCCCCACGTCCGGTGTGCAGCGTATGACCCGTACGCTCATGGCGGTCGAGGCTGCGATCGCCCTGGTCGGTCTCACGGTCGCCGGCGCCGTCTGCGCGGTCGTGGTCCGGCGCAAGCTGCGTCCGCTCGGCCGGGTCGCCGCCACGGCCGTGGAGGCGACCCGGGTGCCACTGGACCGGGGCGAGATCACCGGCCTGCACAGGGTCTCGGCGGAGGACACCGACCCGGGCACGGAGGCGGGCCAGGTGGGCATCGCGCTCAACCGTCTGATCGACCACGTCGAGAAGTCCCTCACCGAGCGGCAGCTCACGGAGGAACGCATGCGCCGCTTCCTCGCCGACGCCAGCCACGAACTGCGTACACCACTGGCGTCGATCGCCGGATACGCGCAACTCATGGCGGGCGGTACGAAGCAGATCACACCGGAGCTGGCGTGGGAGAGGATCATCGCGCAGTCGGCGCGGATGACCGGCCTGGTCGACGACCTGTTCCTGCTCGCCCACCTGGACGAGGGCCGTCCGCTGGACATGGCCGAAGTGAACATCGCCACCTTGGTGGCCGAGTCCGTGTGGGACGCCCGAGCGGCCGACGACGACCGGCAGTGGCGGGTGTTCCTCCGTCTCGACGCCTCGGTGAGCGTGCCCGGCGACCAGGCCCGCCTCCAGCAGGTACTGGCCAACCTGCTGGGCAACGCCCGCGTCCACACCCCCGCCGGTACGAACATCACGGTGACGGCCCAGACCACCCCCACGGACTGCGTCATCCGCGTCCACGACGACGGCCCCGGCATCCCCCCGAAGCTCCTCTCCCAGGTCTTCGAACGCTTCACCCGGGCCGACGCCTCCCGCTCCCGTCCCGCCGACGGCAACGGCGGCGCCGGCCTGGGACTGGCCATCGCGGCGGCGATCACGAGGGCACACGGCGGCCGGCTGGAGGCACGCAGCGCACCGGGCGACACGGAGTTCACCGTCCTGCTTCCGCTTTCCCCCGCCGAACTTTAAGCCTGTTCAAAGACACGCAGCTCAAGCCCCACTCGCGCGGCACGACCGACCGCCCTCGGGACACTGGCGACGCTCTGTTTCAGTTTCGTTTCAGGTGGATCCACAAAGGTGAGTCGCCCCGGCCGGTCACAGGGACCGGCCGACGCGAAGGGAGCGGACGGCGATGGCCGAGGAAGACCCGAAGCGCGACAAGAGCACCGCGTCCCGGCGACAGGTGCTCATGGCCGGCGGCGCCGCCGTGGCGGTGGTCGGCGCGGGAGGCGTCCTGGCCTCCAACGCCCTGGCCGAGGAGATGCCGGGTAAGACGCAGGGCGCGGGCGACTCCGACGGCGTGGGGTCCTGCTACCGGCTCAGCTCGGAAGCCATCGAGGGCCCGTACTACATCGACGCCGACAAGATCCGCACCGACGTCACCGAGGACAGGGAGGGCATCCCGATGACCCTCACCATCAAGGTGATCGACGCCGATACGTGCAAGCCGGTACGGAACGCGGCGGTCGACATCTGGCACTGCGACGCGCTGGGCATCTACTCCGGCTACGAGGCGGTGAGCACCTCTCCGGGCGGCGGCATACCCACCGGCATGCCCTCCGGCACCCCCACCGCCCTGCCGACGGACGGAACCGGCGGCGGTGGCATGCACCAGGAACCCACCGACGACGAACGCTACCTGCGCGGGACCTGGCGCACGGACCACCAGGGCAGGGTCCGGTTCACCACCATCTTCCCGGGCTGGTACCCGGGCCGGGCCGTCCACATCCACACCAAGGTGCATGTGGACGGAAAATGGACCGAGGACGGCTACGAGGGCGGACACACCTGCCACACCGGCCAGTTCTACTTCGAGGAGGAGGCCGTCCTCGCCTCCGCCGAGCTGGAGCCGTACTCGACCAACACCGCCACCCGCACCACCCTCACCGAGGACATGATCTACGACCAGAGCGGCGCCACGGGCGGCCTGCTCACCCTGCACTACAACAAGAAGAAGATCGCAAGAGGCGTGGCCGCCTCGATCACCGTGGCCGTCGAGCCGGAGGCCACCCACGACGGCGACGACGCCGGCATGCCGGGCATCCCGTCGTCCACCTCGTCCGCAGCGTCGTAGCACCCCCCTGCCGACCACCCGCGGGAGCCGCGAGGAACAGGCACGCCCACCCCGCGGCTCCCGCCGCACTCCCCCGCCCCACCCCCTCTTCTCCCCAGCAGGCCGCCATGCCCGACCACTCCCGAGACGCCGAACTGGCGGAAACAGCCGTATCCGCCCTGACGGCACAACTGGCACTGACCCCCAAGCCCGGCCTTCCCGACCTCCGTGACCTTGCGGTGCATCACCTGGACCACCGCACCCTGCGCTGGTCGGCGAAAGCCCTGCTCCCCGGCCTCACGGCGATGGCCGCCGCCGCCCGCCGCGCCGGCCGGCCCACCGCCCTGCTGCGCGCGGAACTGGGCGCGATAGGGCGCTGCACCGAGCACTCCCTCCGGCTGGCGGGCGGGGGCCACACCGGCGCCCTGTGGACCCTCGGCCTCCTCGTCGCAGCCGCCGCGCTCGATCCCTCCGCCACCGGCGGCACGATCACCGACACCGCCCGACGCATAGTCCTGCACCCCGACCCCAAGGCCCCCCGGAAGGCCACGCACGGCTCGACGATGGCGGTGAAATACGGCGCGGCCGGCGCCCGGGGAGAAGCGCGCGCGGGCTTTCCCCACGTCCGCCGCGCACTCGGCGTACTGACCGCATCCCGAAGCGCGGGCGCCCCCGAACCCCAGGCCCGCCTCGACGCACTGCTGACCGTGATGTCAACGCTCCGGGACAGCGAGCTCCTCTATGTGGCAGGCCCTTCGGGTCTCCGCCACGTCCACACCGCCGCTCAGGCCGTCCTGTCCGCGGGCGGCACCACCACCCCGGCAGGTGCCGAGGCACTCGCCGCCCTGGACGACGACCTGACCCGGCGCACATGGAGCCCCCGCGGCAGTGCGGCCCTCCTGGCTGGAGCCCTCTTCCTGGACTCCCTGCCCGCGCCGGCCCCCGCACGGCCGGCCCACTGACGCGTACCCAGGGCATGACGCGCACCTGGTCGGCCGTGAGCCGGTCGCGCACCAGGCACTCACCGCGGCAGCCGCCCTGCGGGGCTACACCACCGCGGCCGCACACGCCGTCGGCGAGACCGCCACGGCCGGGCGGATGGCTGTCGGAACCCGCGCCGATGTCACGGCCTTCGTCGTGGACCCGCTGCGCGCCGATCCTGACGAACCCGCCGACGCACCCATGGCCCTGACCGTCGTGGACGGACACATCACCCACCGCCGCGACGGACGACGCCCCGGGCTGTTCGAAGGCGAGCACCACAGCCGCCCGTGCGGCCGCCCCGTCCCGGTGCACGCCGGGACAGGGCGGCCACGCCGCACCGACCAACCGGCCGCGAGCCGTGAGCCCCTGCCCGTCTCAGCCCGGCTGCTGACGCGACGCTCTGCCGGTTGAGCCGGGCGGGGGCTTCGCAGGGCACACTACGTTCATGCCCACCATGGTTGTTGAGATCCACGTGCCCTTGCTGCCGACGCCCGGCCTGTCGAACGGCACCCACCCGTTTCCCTGGATCGATGAGGTCGAGGACTTCCTGTCCGGCCTGGAGGACCAAGGTGTATCGGAAGTCTTCGACGAGGGGGAGGAGGACGGGGACGCCTACGTCTTCTTCATCGCTGGAGCCAGCCGGCACGACCTCCTGGCGGTGGCGTCCCGCGTGGCGACGCTGCCTGGGGTCCCGGCGGGAACCACGGCGTTCGTCAGCAGCGACGAGGCCGAGGAGCTCGGGGCGGGACGACGGGTGGCGCCTGCCCTGCCTGCGCTCTGAGGGCCGGTGCGACGCCCCCGCCCCGCCCAGGGCGGTGCATGCCGCACGGCAGCGACGGCGTCGGTGCGAGACGAAGTGAAGCTCCTGGTCGACGGGGTGTCGGCCGGTGCCGATGGCGGCGGCAGGAGGCATCGCCCCCGCCCCCGCCGTCGGCCCGTCAGTGCGCGCCGCGACCCGCTGTGGTGCGGACCTGCTGGCTCAGCTTGGTGCCCCGGGCCGAGGCGCCGACCAGTACGTCCCGGCGGCCCGTGGCGAGGGTCCAGCCGCTTTTGTCGCTCCAGTAGTGCAGTTGCCGCAGCGCGATGTGCAGCGTGACGCGCTTGCTGCGGCCGGGCTTGACGGTCACCCGCTCGTAGGCGGCCAGCGCCTTGGGCGCGAACTGCACGCCGCTGGGTATCTCGTCGGGTGCGCCGAGGCAGCCGCCTTGATCGCAGGCCGACTCCAACGACGTACCGGCACCGCAGGAGCAGCGGCCCGCGTAACCAGCTCATCCCTCGCATCCGCCCAGCCGACAGGGGACCGGCCGACCGACCTCTGATGACAACTCGGCCAGGTGGGAGCAGCGCCGAGCGCGGTCGGTTTCGTACTCGGCCCGCTCCGAACTACCCCTGCGTGGTGGCAGTCAGCAGGTCTTGCGTTGCAGGATCCAGACGTAGTGCCATTTGTCGCGCCGACTGCGTCTGTCCGCATATGCCTGGATGGTGGGCCACAGGCCGGTCAGGCCTGCGGCGGCGGTCGCCGAGGTGGCGAGCGCGCCCGCGAGAGCGTCGGGACGTACTGCGGCCAGGAGCGCGTTGGTGGAGCCCAGGACGGCTCCGGCGCGGGTGAGGGCCCGGGTGCGGGAGGCGGCGCTCAAGGCAGTGCGGGCCGTTTCGATCTCGTCGCGCATGGCGAGGGCGAGGCGCTCTATCGCCACCTGGGAGTTTTCCGCTTCCATGGCGTCGTCGAGTTCCAGCAGGCGAGAGCGCATGAAGTCGCGGAACAGGCGGTAGGAGTCGAACTCCTCCCGGGTCACCTGGGCGAAGTCGGCCAGGCTCAGGCCGTCCAGGAACGGCAGATCGATCTCCAGCACCGGCCGCACCACACGGCTCGTCAGCGGCTTGGCCGAAGCCAGGTCCACAGCCCGGCCGTGCTCCACCAGGTAGTCGGCCACCTCCACCACCCCGGCGGGCAGCCTCTCCGGGCTACGGTCCCGAATGTCGATCCGGCCGTACGTGTACTGCGGGTAGAACCAGGCCAGGCCGGTGCGCAGCAGGGGTTCGGCGTCCAGCAGCCAGCGGCCGAGCCCGGCGAGGTCCTCGGTGACCACCCCGTACCGTCCCATCGCGCTGTGCGTGATGGGCGGGACGGAGGAGCCGTAGGCCGGCACATCGCGGAATCCCAGCTCGTGGACGGTGCCACGGTGCTCGGTCAGCAGCACCGTGTCGGCGACGAGCGTGATCCGTTTGGTGACGTGGCTGAAGTCCGTGGTCGTGGCAGACAGACCGACGTAGTACGGCGACCGGGCGGCCCGCTTCCCGGCCAGCAGCTCGCGGCGGACTACCTCCATGTCCATGGCATACTGCCTGGCCACCTCCCGCGGGTCAGCGCGCTGCTCCCGGGACAACCCGCCGAAGAACTTGCTCATCCGCGCTGCCACAGCCTGATCCTGCGGCTCCCGGCGCCCGCGACCGAACATGGCCGCCAGCATGACTGAGCCCCGCCGGCCACGTCCACCGAAGTGCTCGGGCGGCAGGAACCCGGCGCCGGTCATGACCACTTGGCGAACGGTCGAGATCACCTGCCGAAGGACACGACGTGGTCACCGCGGGTCGCCACGGCCCCGGCGACCGCTCGGCCGTCAGCGGACAGCCCGGCGAGCATGAAGAGGGTGGCATCGTCGAGCAGTTCAGTCCCGCGCAAGGCGGCCGGCGTCGGCGGACACGCTCGCCGGGCGGTGGATCCCCTGCGCCTCGAACAGCACCTGGAAGCCGGCCGCCGTCAGGCCGAGGTCGGCGAAGCCGTCCTCGGCACAAGCCGCGGGCACGGTGGTGTCGATCCGGGCCACCAGCGCGGCGTGGCCGGCACCCGGCACCAGCGTCACCGCGTCGTGGTGACGGAGCGGCGTGCGGGCCGACGCGGCCCGGGCCTGTAGGCCGAACTCGCCGGCCATGCCGTGCGATCGGCTCTTGGCCGCGCACCGTGCGGCGTTGTCGCGGGCGGCGGTCCGGGCCAAGCGGTGCTCCGGGATCGTCACCGTGCGGATCATGACACGTCCGGCCCGGCCCGTCGATGGAATCCTTCCTGCCCTGAGGACAACGACCGGGCCTGGCCGTCCGGCGCCGCGCGCACCCCCGTATCCGCGGCGGGGACCGAAGTGCGCGCGCTACGGGGCCCTGTCAGGAACGTGCGGGCTTGCCCGCTGTGAAGAGCCAGGTGTGGAAGAGCGGTCCGAGGTCCTGGTGGGACATCCTCTCGCTCAGGGCGACGAACTCGGCCGTGGTGCCGTTGCCGTAGCGGTGCTCACGGGCCCAGGTCTTGAGGATGTTGAAGAAGCGCGCGTCACCGACGGCGCTGCGGAGTTCATGGAGGACCATCGCTCCCCGGTCGTAGACGGGTGAGGCGAAGATGTCGGCGCCCTCCCCCGGGTCGGCCGTCGGGAACGCCCAGATGCCGTCGGTCGCGGGAAGTGCGTAGTACTGGTCGAAGCGGGCCTGCGCGCTCGTGCCGCCGTGCTGCTCCTGCCACAGCCACTCCGCATACGTCGCGAAGCCCTCGTCGAGCCAGATGTCCCGCCAGTTCGTCAGGCTCACGGAGTCGCCGAACCACTGGTGCGCCATCTCGTGGACGACCGTGCCGACGTTGGGTGCCCTGTCGTACAGCGGCCGGCTCTGGGTCTCCAGCGCATAGCCGGCGTCGGGGGCGCGGTCGACGATCGCCCCGGCCGAGGAGAAGGGGTAGGGCCCGAAGAGCGTGGTTCCCCAGTCCAGGATCTCGGGGATCTTCGCGAGCGCCGGAGCGGCGTCCGCGGACTCTCTGGGGTCGACGGCGTTGTAGACCGGGACCCCTGAGGCGGTGGTGTACCGCTCGACCTCGAACTTCCCTACCGTGGCGGTCGCGAGATAGGACGCCATCGGCTGGGTCTGCTCCCAGCGGAAGGTGGTCATCCCGTTCCGGGTCCGCTGCGAGGTCAACTCGCCGTTGCAGACAGCGGTGTAGCCGGCGGGCACGGTGACCCGGAACGAGTACGAGGCCTTGTCGAGAGGAAGGTTGTCGGAGGGGAACCACGACATGGCGCCCTGCGGTTCTCCCGCGACGAAGGCGCCGTCGTCGGTGGCGATCCAGCCGTCCTCGGACCCGTCGGGGTCGGTGACGTACTGGGGGACTCCGCTGTAGGCGACCCGGACTTCGAAGGCCGCGCCCCGCCTCAGTACCCTGCCCGGCGTGATGACGAGTTCCTGACCCCGGCGTTCGAATCTCGCCTCCTTGCCGCCCACGGTGACACCGGTGACCGTCAGCCCCGACAGGTCGAGATCGAACGCCGACAGGTCCTGCACGGCACGCGCGCTGAGCGTCGCGTCGCCCTTCATCCGCCGCGTCGCGGGATCGTAGGCCAGGCCGAGGTCGTAGTGGCCGACGGTGTATCCGCCGTTGCCCGCCAGCGGGAAGTACGGGTCCCCCTGCCCCGGCGCACCGGGCTCACCGGCGACGGCCGCCGAGGCGGTACCCGCGGTCGCGACGGTGCACGGGGCGACAAGGACGGCCGCCGCCAGGGCGGCCCCCAGGAAGCGGGAACCGGCGAGGCGGCGGGGCGAACAGGGTATGGAGGACCGGGCGGGTGGCAGGTGCCCGGACGACGACGAGCCGTCGATGCCGACCACGATGCGCTGAGCATGCCGATTGTCAGAAGCCATGTACGTCTCCTGTTCCGCCGGACTTCGGTACCTTCGCCATGACGATGATGCCGGGCGCAGAGGCGTGGTAGGGCCACGGAGGCGGAGGTGCGGGGGACCTTGGTTTCCTGCCGGCGGTTTCCGTGCCGTGAGGTGCCAGGCCGGATGTCGGGGAATCGAGCTCGTCGGCTGTACGGGCCCTGCGGGTAGCAGAAACCGCCGGCGCGAGTGCCTGGATGACTGCTTGGGACAGTCCGATCCCAGGGCGAAGCGATAGCCGACCCGATCGGCGAGGATGCCGCCAAGTGGCGCACCCACCGCGACCGTTCCCCAGTTCATCGAGCGGATCGTCGCGTTCATCCGTCCGCGCAGCCGGTCGGGTGTCACGGCCTGGCGGTGGCTCATCTCCACCGGGCTTTCGATGCCGATGGCCAGGGAGGACGGCGACGGGCTGGTCACAGCACCGTCGCCGCGGCCACGTGCCCGGTCGGCCTCCACGCCTTGTGGGGGCGCCGGAGACTGCCCGCTTCGGCGCACCGCACGTAACGTATCGCTATCGCTCACGTGTGAACGAGCAGGTCCGGTCCTCCTCCTCGAAGCTCATCCCGGCGAGGGAGCCGTCGGACGAGTGGGTGAAATACAGCGAGAGCAGGGTGTTGTCGTACTTCAGGTCGAGGGACGGCGGCGGAGCGCCCTTCCCTCCGCGGTACAGGTACCACCGGCCGTCGCCGCTGAGGCGCCGCTCGTCGTGCGCACCCTCTCCCGACGGGAAGTCGGCGAAGGTGAAGTGACCGCCCTTCGCGATGTCGAGGGTGGCACCGCAGTCGCCGCTCCAGTTGCCGATCACGGCAGCGGATGAGACGGACGCCGAAGAGTTCTCCTGGTCCGTGCACCCGGTGACCGACACGAGCAGAGCCGTGCACGCCACCGTCATGACGGTCCATCCGGCTGACATCCGTCTCATCCGTACCTCATTCGTTCCTGCTGATCTGTTGTGCGCTAGAAGAAGATGCCGAGCAACCAGATGAGGATGGAGGACAGCATGGCGGACAGGGACAGGCCGCCTCCGCCTCCGCCGCCTCCGTGGCCGCCGCCGCCTCCGCCGCCGCCGCCGGTTGCGACGGAACTGGAGGAACCATAGTGGATGGTCTCCGTCCAGGTGATCGTCTGGCTTCTCTTGGACATCACTCCCTTTTTGAACAGCTCGTTGTTGAGCGGTTCAGCGATGTTCTTGTCCCACCAGTCGGTGTAGCCGATCCCTCCGACGTGGGTGGCGGAGTTGATCGTACTGTTGTTCTTCACGGTGAAGCGGACGCGGGCCGTGCCTTCCGCCTTGTCCACGGACGTCACCTTGTACTTGAGGGTGTACGAGCCGAGGAAGGCGGCTGAGAGGTTTCCGGTGAAGTCGCTGTAGAGCTTGCCGATGCTGTCCTTGATGGGGCCGCCCAGACCGTAATCGCTGAACCCTGCGTTTCCGGCCTTCAGCTTCCCGGAGCGCAGGTCCTGAGCGATCTTGGTCCGCGTCTCCTTGACATGTGCGTGTGTCTTGAGTGTCTTGGTGAAGCGGTCGTTGCCCGTCAGATCACGGTGGCGCGGACCGGTGTCGGTGGCCCACTCCCAGCCGATACGGAGGGCGTTCGGGTCGTCCGGCGGCCCGGCGACGTAGTTGGCGATCGGGTCGGGCACGTCGACGAGGGTGTCCACGGCCTTCAGACTGTTGCCCACACCGTGTCCCACGGCGTCCACCGTCTGCGTCCACGCGGCGGCGAAGACCACCTTGCCGGTGCTCTTGATGTCGTCGCCGAAGTCGTCCCAGGAGTACAGGCCGGTCGAGTCCGTGAGGTTGACCGGGTTGTTGCGGGCGTAACTGTAGAGGTTGAGGGTCTGCGGCTGCTCCGGTGTGGTGACGGGGTCGGTGCTGAGGAACCGGGCGAGGCTCGGATCGTAGACGCGTGCTCCCATCAGGGACAGTCCGGTGCTGTCGTCCTCGGCCTTGCCGACGAATCCGCGGTCCGTCTCGGCCGGCAGGTTCGCCGTGGTGCCGCGCTGCTTTCCGAAGGGTGTGGTGCGCCGTCGGAGCACCACGCCGCCGACCGCTGTGATCATCAGCTGCGTGGAGGCCTGTGCGTCGGAGAGCAGCCAGGTGAGCTTGCCGTTCGGGTCGGAATCGGAGGCGGTGCGCATGGCGACGCTGTTGCCGTCCACGGCGTAGTACCTGGTCGCGCGGGTCTTGTCGGTGCGGTGGAGTTCGTGTCCCTCCAGGTAGAGGACCTTCTCCTTCGGTGTGCTGCGGACGACGGGGTTGCCCTCGGCGTCGTAGACATAGGTGGAGACCTCGTCCCCGCCCGTCTTCTTCTGCGTCACCTTGGCCAGGTGTCCCATCGGGTCCCATTCCAGGACGGAGGAGACGGAGCCGACGGTGCGGCCGGTCATCTGGCCGGCGCCGTTGTAGCTGTAGGTGTCGCTGCCGCCGTTGCCGCGCGTCACGCCGGTGACGGCGTGCGGGCGGGGCTGGTCAGGAGTGTAGGTGGCTTCGTCGGCGCTGTAGCCGGGGTACGTGTAGTCGCTGGTGACGGCGGCCGCCGAGGCGGATGCCTTGTCGGTGACCGACTGGATGTTGCCGATCCGGTCGTAGGTGTAGCTGCTCTGGTAGGGGTCGGGGCCGGCGAAGTCCGACGCCGGTGTGGTGGTGCAGGTGGTCGAGGCGGTGGTCCAGGCCCCGGTGAGTCTGCGCAGGTCGTCGTAGGTGAAGCACTGCTGCTGGTTGTCGGATCCCTCCCGCAGGGCGGTGACCTGTCCGCCGCTGTTGCGGGTGTAGGTGTCGTTCTGCACCGTCTTGGTGGTGCCGCCGGCGGTGGTCTCCGTGGTGATGCTCTTCAGCCAGCCGGAGCCGTTGGCGTCCTCGTAGCCGAAGCGGCGCACGACGCTGGTACCGGCTCCCGCGGTGCCCAGGCTCCGCGAGGCCAGGCGGCCGTTGTCGTCGTAGCCGACGTCGGCGACATAGGTGGCGAGCGGGCTGGAGACGGTGGTGGCCCGTCCGCCCTTGTAGGTCGTGGTGACGGTCTCGGCGGGCAGGCCGCCGAGCGCCGGGTAGTCCACGGCCGTGACGTGGTCGGCCAGGTCGTAGTGGTACTTGGTCTGGTAGGAGCCCGCGAGTCCGGACCCGTCGTCGGGCATCACGAACGTCTTGGCACTCGCCCGCCCGCGCACGTCGTAGCCGTCGACCCTCGAGGTGTAGGCCTTGCCGCCGCTGTAGCTCGTCGCGGTGGCGAGCAGACCCTTGCCCTGGGTGGCCGTGTCGTAGGTCTTCTCCGTCAGCACACTCGCGCCCTGCTTGACGGTGGTGGGACGGTTCAGGGTGTCGTAGGCGTAGGTGAGGGTGGTGTTGCGCCCGTCGGTGATGGTCTGGATCTGCCCGTTGGCGTCGAAGACGGTGCTGGTCCGGCCGGCGTCCGGCTCCTCGCTGAGGACCCGCTCGTTGGCCCAGTCGTAGGCGTAGTGGCTGGTGTTGCCCGCCGAGTCGTGGACGTACTTGAGCTGGCCCTTGCGCGTGTACTCGTACGTGGTGGTGAACTGCTGGGCTCCCAGGTTCTCCACCACCTTGGTGGTGAGGCCGAAGGCGTCCCGCACCGTCTTGGTGGGGCTGCCGACCGGCGGGAACACGGTGACCTCGTCGGCACCCTGGTACTGCGTGACCGTCTTGTTCGAGGCCTGTACCACGCCCTTGGCCTGCACCTGGGAGAGGATGGTGCGTCCCGCCCAGTCGTTCTTGACGTCGGTGTAGGAAGGAATGGCGGCGACGGCCGGGTTGACCGGTCCGGAGCCGGCGGTCCCGCTGTTGTAGAACACGGCGGAGGTGCCGGCCACGTTGCCCGAGGAGTCGTAACGGGTGACCTGGACGTCCCGCCCCGTTCCGTCGGGGGCGACGGTCTGCTTCTCGCGCTCGCGGCCAAGGCCGTCACTGTAGCTGTAGGACGCCAGGTAGGTCGTGCCCGACTGGAGCACCCGGGTCGTGGTGCGCACGGGGTCGCCGGTGGCCACCCGCGGCACGCCGGTCTCCGACGTCGCCACCGGAACCTGGTACTCGAAGGTCATCGAGGCGGTTCCGTCCGGATAGTTCGCCGCTTCACTGGGCTTGAAGACCTTCGACAGCCGTCCCACCGCGTCGTAGACGAGCTGGGTGGCGTTGCCGTTGGCGTCCACCGTCTTCCATGCCTCGCCCCAGAAGCGCGACAGGTACCGGGTCGTGGTCAGGGGCACGCCGGGGCCGGACCCGTCGGGATCGGGTGTGGTGGTGGTGATCCCGTCCACCGGCCAGGAGGTCTGCGGTCTGTAGGCGATGGTGGTGGCCTGGTTCTTGCCGTCCCACGTCTTGGTCTGCCGGCCCGCCGCGTCGAACTGGGCCTTCATCGTGTGCCAGGCGGTCTCGGAGGTGTAAGTGCGCACCTCGGTCGCGTTGCCGTCGACCAGCGCCTTGTCGTTCTCGGCGAAGGACAGGGCACCGTCGTAGAACGTGGTGACCCGCTTGTCCATGTGGGCGGCGGGAGTGCCGGCGGTCTCGTCGTCCGCCACGGCGCTACAGGAGACGCTGTAGTGACGCTCGTCGTCCTGGTAGACCATCCAGCGCTTGGCGCCGTCGCTGTCGTCGGTCAGGTCGTCGGTGTTGTAGGCGCGGCCGTACTCGGTACAGCTGTTGTCCGAGACATCGGTCTCACCCCAGTCGTCGACGCGCATCGGCAGGCCGAAGACGGTGGACGCCTTCTCGGAGCTGTCGAACTCGGTCTCGACGATGTGCTCACGCCAGCCGGAGCCGTCGGCGGAGTTGGTGACCTTCTCCAGGGTGCGGACCTTGTCCTCCCGCACCATGCGGGCGTCCGGCATGCCGGTGTACTGGGCGGTGTTGTACGACCAGTACTCGTGCCACTCCCTCTCCTGGGAGTCGCCGTTGTGGTCGCGGCTGGAGGTCTCCAGGGTCTGGCCGGCCAGCCATGCGCTGTCGGTCCACTCCTTGTCGTCGGAGTCGGCGACCTTGACGCTCGCCGTCTTGGAGGCGTCGGTCTTGGAGGTCCGGCCGCCGTCCAAACCACGGTAGAGCCAGTGATAGGTGGAGTGCTTGTTCTCGTTGGCGCCCGTGGTGACGAGCACCTTGGCATAGCCGCGCCAGTCCGACCACGTCTCGTCGTCGTCGTCGACCAGGGGGTCGTCGGTGTAGCGCCAGCCCGGGGCTCCGTCGTACTCGTAGTCGGTGATCATGGCCGGGGCGCCGTCGTTGGCCTTGCCCGGGTCCACCTGGACGCGTTTGGTGACGAACTTCTTGAACCAGCCGGTGCGCTCGTCGTCCGCTCCTTCCGGGACCCACTTCTGCCAGAAGCACTCGTAGTGGTTGTCCGACTGGGAGGGCGCGCCGCTTTCGGGACAGGTCCGGTCGACGGTGCCGCCTTCGTCGGTGGCGTGACCGTAGGTGGCCGTCACGGTGGAGCCGGCGTCGGTGAAGATCTTGTTGACGCGGCGGAAGTTCAGCTCCCCGCTGCCGACCTTGTTGTCCTGCCACTCACCGTTGAAGTTGATGGTCGGCATGTCGATGTCGTCACCGGAGTAGCCCCGCCGCTGGATGTAGTCCAGCCAGAGCTGGTCGCCCACCGAGCCCGAGGGGTTCATCAGGGAGTACTTGAACTGGTACTGCTTGACCAGGTCCCAGCCGGAGGTGTTGGTGTCGCGGACGTGGATGTCGATGTCCCACAGCATGTCGCGCTGGAAGAACGTGGGGTAGTACGTCTTGCCGGCGCAGGTCTCGCCGTCCTCGGGGCCGTCGCAGATCAGGTCGACGGGCACGTCGGGGTAGGACTCGGGCTTGGCGTCGATGGTGGGACAGTCGGGCGCGGTGTTGTTGAGCGGGTCCTTCTCCGTCATGCGTTCCACGCAGCGGTTGACGTGCTGGAAGTCGATCATGGCGGGGAGCTGGGCGCCGGAGATCTGCGAGGACCAGCCGTAGTCGATCCGGGAGAGGTAGGACCCGGCGTCGTAGCCGCGTGCCTTGTCCGCCGCGGCGACCGAGCGGTAGTAGTTCGTCTCCTTGTTGTAGAAGTAGGAGTTCTCCACCTCGTTGGGGGTGACGACCCGGTCCAGGCTCCAGCGCCAGGCCTGCTTGCAGGGCTCGGGGTAGGAGCCGTGGCAGGGCTCGCCCTCGTCGTCGCCGATGACCGGGACGGTGAGCACGGAGTTCGTCTTCTCCCGCGCGTTGTCCAGGTTCAACCGCTCGGTACGGCCCCATCCGAAGTAGTAGCGGGTGCCGTCCTGCTTGGTGACCACCCAGTACTCGTCGGTGTTGTCCGACCCGTAGCCGCCGTTGAGCTTCTGCACCCGCCAGCCGGGGTCGTCCTTGATGCGGAAGGACCCGGTGCCGGTGCCGTCCTGGATGAGGTCCGAGGAGACACCGTCCAACTGGATGGTGTAGACGGCTCCGTTGGGGTCCGACGTGGAGTTGGGAGAGTCCCAGCACAGGTCGCCGAAGGTCTTGTGCCCGTCGTCGGCACAGTTGATGTAGCGGCGCTCGATGGCGCCCACGTTGAGGTCCCAGCCCATACCGACCCACGAGGCCTGGTTGTTGGAGGCCGAGGTGCGGCCGTCGACGCTCTGGGAGTTGTAGGACAGTGACAGATCGGGTGCCATGCCCATGGGCGGCTGCGGCACCTCGATGGGCACCGAGTAGGTGAACGCTCCCGAGGACAGGGCGACGTCCCACTTGCCCGACGGTTTGACGGCGGTCGCGCGGTAGTCACCCGCGTCCGAGGACGATCCCGAGGCGAGCGCGTAGACGGCGGGAGCCGCCATCAGGCGGGCCGTGGACGCGTCCGGGGCAGCCTGCACCGGCGCGGTCAGTTTGCCGGACTGCACATCGTTCCGCTGCCCGGCGACGGTTCGGGCTTCGGCGCACCCCTTCTTGTGCGGGGTGGTCAGGGCACAGGCCGGGTACTCGACCAGGCGCAGGCGCGAGGCGAAGTCACCGCCGTAGGCGTGGGCGAAGCCCGAATAGTCCAGGGTCGCGGTGACGGTACCGGCGGACGGAGCTCCGTCCTGCCGCATCACCTTCAGCCCCATGCCGACACCGCCCACGGGCGCCACGGCCTTGCGGTCCAGGACCTCCACACGCACCGAGGCCGGCGAGGAGATCACGGGTCCGACGGCCGTCTTCGGTGCCGACGCGGACGCGGCACCGATGGACACCACGGAGGGAGCATCGGCCGACCGTGCCCCTGAAGCCTCGTCGGCGGTCATCCTGCGAGGCGCCGAGCCGGCCGCGGGTACGTCGACCGTCGCCGACCGGGCCTGCGGCCAGGTCACCTTCGGTGCGCCGGCCATGCCCGGCTCCGCGGGCTGCGAGAGTGCCGCCCCCGTCGAACGGCCCGGAACGCTGGGCCGGCCGTCCGCGGCGATGGCTGCCGCGGGCGCCAGGACGACTGACGAGATCATCCCCGCCAGCATCAGTTTGACCGTCGTCAGAGCGACGGCTTTTCGTCTCAGGGTCAAGAGACTTCCCCCACATGTCAGCTTCTGGGTGTGCGGGACACATCCACTGTTCACCGGGAGATGTCATGGACTCGGCACACCGGCCCACGACGCTACACAGACGGACGCGGGCCGGTCGAGGTCAAATGATGCAGCACAGATGTGACTTACGCGGTTCCGGTTGAGGCTGGTGCACAGCTGCAACGTCTGTCATGATCCCCCCAATCGCACAGCCGTCCCACAGGAAGAGGACAGCGTGCTCACCACACGGGAGGGGAACCCATGCGCCCTGGTGCACGCGGGAAGACCGCGGCCGGAGCGGTCGCTGCGGCGGTGTCGCTGCTGACGGTCGGGCTGTCACCGACGACGGCCGCGGGCGCCGAGGCCGGCGTGACACCGTTGGGCGTCGAGCAGTCCGGCCCCCTCTTCAACAACCCGCTCGGTACGGCCGCGGAGCAGAACACCATCCGCACCAAGATACTGACCTACGTGGGATCGGCCCCGGAGGGCTCGTCGATCAAGGTCGCGCTGTACCACTTGTGGGACCGGGAAGTGGCGCAGGCCCTCGCCGACGCACGCCAGCGGGGTGTCGACGTACAGATGGTGCTGGACGAATCCACCGTCAGTTCACGCCCCAGCGACGCCAGCTACGGCATACTGCGCGACGCTCTCGGAACCGACAGCACACAGAAATCGTTCGTCACGCTGTGTCCGGAAGGCAAGTCCTGCCTCGGCCGACCGGAGTTCGGCGCATCCATCAACCACAACAAGTTCTGGTTGTTCTCGCAGGTCGACGGGGCATCGGACGTCGTGCTCCAGACGTCTTCCAACATGTCGCCGTCGGCGTACAGCGCATTCTGGAACGACGCCTACGTCGTCGCCTACAACACCGGCATCTACAACGCCTACAGCGGATACTTCTCCGCCCTCGTCGGCAAGGACTGGGAGAACTGGCGCTACACCTCCAGCGCCTGGAGCCCGTACAAGGCCTACTTCTTCCCGTACTACCCGGGCACCGGCAACTCCACCGACACCATCTGGAACACCCTCGACAACGTCACCTGCACCTACACCCAGGACGGTGCGACCAAGCACACCAAGGTCAGGGTCGCCATGTTCAAGTTCACCCGGCAGGGCGTGGCCGACAAGCTGGTCGAACTGAAGAAGGCGGGCTGCTCGGTGGAGCTCGTGTACACCTCCACCGACAGCAAGGACAGCTCCGGATCCGCCGGCACCTGGGAGACGCTCCACTCGGTCTCGGGGTTCTCGCCCGTCTGCTACTACGACGACCACGACGACAACCCCGCCACCGCCGCCCGCATCGTGCACAGCAAGTACCTCCTGATCGACGGCAAATACGACGGCGCGGTGAACAAGGTCCTGTGGACGGGCAGCCACAACTACAGCGGTCCGGCTCTGCGGGAGAACGACGAAGCACTGCTGAAGGTCGACGACTCGACGGCCCACGATGCCTACGTAACCAACTTCAACACCGTCAAGGCAGCGGCCAAGCCCGGCGTCAACGACAACACTCCGGCCTGCAAGGGCGTCGTCAACCAGGCCGAATAGACGGCCAGTCGGCCGGATCCCCGCGGCGGGTTCCGCCCGGCTCGGGCACCCGGAGCGCGGCGGAGGCGCGGACGCGGCCGGCGAGCGAACCCCGCCGCAGCGGGCAGCTGCACTGCCGCGCACCCGCACGCAACGAGCCGGAACCCACCACGCCGAGAGCCCGCCGAGTTCGCTCGCGAGAAACACATGACAGCCGTCCGGTGCCGGTGCGGTGGCCAGCGCTCGGGTGGGCCCCGCCGCGCACAACACGGTCGAGCCCGCCGTCGTGCTCCCGGATCCGTACATGATGGGTTTCCCCCGCAGTGACGAACCGCCCGTCGGAGAGGGCGACGGCAGTGACGTCCCGGCCGTGGTGGCCCAGGTGCGTCAGGTGCGAGAACGGCTTGGTGACCGACGTCGCGGGATGGCCGGCCTGGCGGGCCCTCCTCCCCCACATCCAGACACTCGCCGACAACACCGACCCCGCCCAGGACACCACCGACCGGGATGCGCTGGTGTCGTCGGCGGCGGACGCCCGGTCGCCCGGTGCTCCGGGAGCGTGCCCGCCACGGCGGTGTCCGGTTCACGCGGTATCGGGGACATTGGAGGCGGGCTCGCCGAACGGCGCGGGGTCGCCCGCGATGATGGCGTCGGACAGGGAGCGGCTCTCGGCGCCTTCGGGGGCGGGGTGGTACTCGGCGCACCACGCCGGCTTCTGACCCGGGGGCCCTACCCAGCCCCCGGCCAGGCCGTGGGTGGTGTGGTATTCGACGTCGAGATCCGTTGGCCAGACCGCCTCGTCCAGTCCTCGGATGCGGTCCCTCGACGGGAAGCGCTCACAGCCGATTGCGGTCGGCCATGCACAAGGTGAGGTTCAGCCCATGACTGCAGCGTATGCGACGCGGCGCACCAGGACAGCGCGCCGGAGCCTTCGCAGTTGTCCGGCGTCGGCCAGTCTCCACCACTGCTTCGGTCATGGTGTCCGCGGCAGCACCTCGTGGGCGTCCGGGCTGCCCCCACCGGAGCGGTCGAGGACATGGGTGGCGCCCAGGTCCCGCAGCCGGGCACCACGCTCCGCCGACGAGGTGGTGACCGCCACCTCGCCCGCGCCGCCCCGGACCACGAGCTGAACCGCCGTGATCCCGATACTGCCCGCCGCGCCACGCACGAGCACCGTCTCGCCGGGCGCGAAGTGGCCCGGTGCAGAGCGCAATGGGCGACCAGCGGAGCCGCCCAGGGTCACCGGGTCGGCGCCGGTCAGGCCGTCCGGCAGCGGAAGGACGTCCTCGACGGCGGCGACGGCCTGCTCGGCATACCCACCGGACAGGCCGGTGAACACCCACACGCGCCGCCCGATCCACGAGGCATCCACGCCCTCTCCCACCATGGTGCGCTTCCCGCGACCTCACTGCCGAGGACATGGCCCTTGTGGAAGCCGTAGGCGGCGAGCGTTCCGCGGCGGATCACGGCTTCCCACGCCGGCCGCTCCGATCGCCTCCGTGGCGATGCGCACCTGCCCCGAGGCAGGGACGGGCACGGGCACATCCACGACTTCCAGGCCGTCGAGGTTTCCCAACTCCCGGATCACCGCGGCTTTCATGTGCGCTCCCCGGGTCGGTGGAGGGACGGGGCACACAGCTGGTGCGGCCGTGGGCGTCGAGCCGGCCCCCACAACCGACGGCACAGCCGGCGGAATGCCGGGACGGGCGGGCAGCACCGCCATCGGACCGTAACGGACGCCCCACGAATGGACCGACCACCTCCGGGACGCCGGATTCACCCTCGAGGAGCGGCGCCCCTTCGGCATCCGCCTCGACCGCACCCAGGCAGGTCCGTCCCTGAACGTCTACGCCCACGGCTTCCTGGCCAAGCTGCGCTCCCACACCACGGACGTCCTCGACCGGGACGACCTGAGCGTGCGCACCACCACCCGCACCACGTGGATCGCCCGCCGTTACTGAACCCGCGGGGCGAGCCGCGCCGAGGCCCGGCTCGCCCGCTCTCCGCCGACGAGCAGGTGAGCAGGTGAGCAGCAGCCGGTATCCGCTGCCGTACGTGCCAGGCCCCTGGGAGGTGATGTCGATGCTCGAGCTCCTCCTCCCCGGCATCACCACCGCACCAGCCACCACGGCGATGCATGGATCGTGTGGATGGCGGGCCCCGCTGCCTGTGGGACGTCCTGAGAAGATCCGGCACCGGCTCAACCGGGAGGGGGGCGCTACCCGCGTACGGCGTCCGGGTCCGCATCGGCCCGGACGGCATGACCACGCCGACCCGCGGGTCCTGGTCGCTCACCCTGTAGCGACCTGAGCATGCCTCAGGGGAGCTGCCAGGTGCGCAGACGCGCGGCGACCTCGTCCTCGCCATCGTCGGAGGCCTCTCCGGTCACGCAGACGCCGGCCGCCTGGCCGCCCACGCGGGACTGGCCCCTGTGTCGCGCGGCTCCGGCCGCCGGACCGGCAACCACCACCGGCCCAAGCGCTACTACCACTGCCGCCTGCGGCACATCCTCCACATGGCGGCCCAGACCGCCATGATGCGCCCCGGACTGCGGTGGCCTGGTCGATGCCGGGGATGATGTCGAGCACGTTGCGGCACGGAAGCGGCCACGGCACGGGCGGCACCGACGAGGCCGCCGACATCGGAGGTGGCCATCGCGGAGACCGGCGGCGGTGCGGCGAAGGCTGGTGGGATGCCGTCCGGACGCGGTGAAAGAGGTCGAACCTGCGGCAGGGAGAAGGGGGCGCGGCCGGTGATGTCGGGGAGCCGGCCCACGCGTGTGCGGGAGTGCAGGAGGGCGGTGCCGTCGCCGATCTTCGGATGCGGATGCGGATGCGGATGCGGGAAGCGTTCCGCGAGCTGTGCTTCGAGGGTGATGACTGTCCCGGGCCATCCGCTGAAGCCGGCGACGGGTGGTGTGCCCGCTCGTCCCGGTCCGCCGCCCGGCGGTCGAGGGAGCCGAGGCGCCGGTCAGGGCGTTGCTGACGGATTCGTGGGTCCGCGCGCGGCACCGCACCTCGACGTAGGTGACGGGGCCGCCGCGGTCGCGTCCACACCCGTTCGAATGTTTCGAGCTTCGTGCTCATGCTTGCGGTACGTTCCTTCCGTATCTCATTCCATCCCTCATGACGGTTCATGCGAGAGGTAGCTTGACCAGCGAAGACGCACTCACCAAGACCTCTTCTGATTGCGGGAATGTTTCCGAAAGACTGTCGAAAGTGTTGACAGGCTCATGGCGTTCTACGAAAACTGTGGCCACCGAACGACAGGAGACCGTCGTTCCCCTCGCGTCGTGTGACCGGGGATGGCGGTCGGTCGTTGCGGCACAACGACGGGCGACCCCCGCCGTGTTCCATCCAAGGCCGCGGGCAGCAGAAGCAGCCCGACCCCCACCAGCCTTCATCGGGAGGACGCATGCAGCAGGACGGCACACAGCAGGACCAGATCCAGCAGAACCCCGCTCCCTTCAGCAGCCTGAGCCGACGAGGCTTCCTCGGCGGCGTCGGCACCGCCGCGCTCGCCACCGCCTCCGGACTGCTGCTGCCCGGCACCGCCCATGCCGCCACCACCATCACCACCAGCCAGACCGGCTACGACGGCATGTACTACTCGTTCTGGACCGACGGCGGCGGCTCCGTGTCCATGACGCTCAACGGCGGCGGCAGTTACAGCACCCGGTGGACCAACTGCGGCAACTTCGTCGCCGGCAAGGGCTGGAACACCGGCGGGCGCAGGACGGTCCGTTACACCGGCTACTTCAACCCGTCGGGCAACGGCTACGGCGCCCTCTACGGCTGGACGTCGAACCCGCTGGTGGAGTACTACATCGTCGACAACTGGGGCAACTACCGGCCCACCGGCGAGTACCGGGGCACCGTCTACAGCGACGGCGGCACGTACGACATCTACAAGACGACGCGGTACAACGCCCCCTCCGTCGAGGGCACCCGCACCTTCGACCAGTACTGGAGCGTCCGGCAGTCGAAGGTGACCAGCGGCTCCGGCACCATCACCACCGGCAACCACTTCGACGCCTGGGCGCGTGCGGGCATGAACTTGGGCCAGTTCAAGTACTACATGATCTTGGCCACCGAGGGTTACCAGAGCAGCGGAAGCTCGACCATCACGGTCAGCGGCTGACCTTCGTCCGGCGAACAACCGGCTGCGGGCGCCGTCCTTGTGGCGGCTCCCGCAGCCGTGGCGAACGCACAGGCGGGAGGGGCTGTCGGTGGAGGTGCTGCCGGACGTGTACCGCGACATCGTGGAGGTGGTGGCGGACGCGTCGGGGCCGTTGCAAGCCAAGCAGGTCGTGCCGTGGACCGGGCACGGAGGGCTGATCCGGCCCTACCGGGAGGCGGGCCATCACCGCGAACCGGCCTGCCTGTCCGGCACCGTCACCGTCGAACGGTGCGCCTGGCGGCAGAAGGGACTGCCCGGCGTGCACCCCGCCGACACAGAGTCGCCCCTGCCCGCCGGGCGGCACTCCCACGGCCTGCGCCGGCTCGCCGTCACCGAGGCCGTCCGCGGCTCCCACGACCGGGCCAGAGCGGCCATCGACCGCCGCTGCGGAAAGGTGCTGGGCACACGCCAGGCCGAACACCTCGTCACCGAGGCCGCCCGGGACATCGACTCCTTCTACCGCCAGCGGATTCCGCTGCCCGCGACCGCCGACACCCTGCTGGTCTCGCAGGTCGACGGCAAGGGCATCGTCATGAGGCCCGAGGCCCGAACACGTCGAACGGCTCGTCGGCGAGGACCAGGAGGAGGGCGAGCTCCGGCTCGGGGCCTGGATCGGGAGCCAGCGCAGCAGGGCCGCGACGCTGTCTCCGCAGCGGATCGAGCAGCTGTCCGTGATCGGGATGTGCTGGACATGATCCGGCTCCACCGTTTGCCGCACTCACCCGGGTCACTCGGTGGGGAGCAGGACAGCAAGGGTGACGACGGTGCCCGCGGTGCCGGTAGTGATCTTCATATGGCTGGTCAGCTGCTGCACCATCCACAGGCCCCGTCCGCTCTCGGCCGTCTCCGGGCCGCACATGACGGAGGCGCCGACCTCGCGGGCGAAGCCCGGGCCCTCGTCGGAGATCTGGCAGTGCAGCGCGCCGTGCTGCTCGTAGACCTGGAGCAGTCCGTGGCCTCCGCCGTGCTGGACGGCGTTGGACGCCACCTCGTTGACGGCGAGGACGAACTCCTCACCACGGTCGCGGGGCAGGCCCCGGCCGGTGGCCCACTCCCCGACCTGGAAACGCACCTGTGGGAGCAGCGGGGCGGTGAAGGGGATCCGCAGCTCGTCTTCGCGGGAGGGTGTCTGGGTCTTCGGAGTGGTGGTCACCGGGAGGTCCCCCCGGGCAGGGGGAGGGTGAGACGGGCCAGTTCCTGTGCGCCCATTCTCTTCAGCAGGTCCGCGTGGAAGGGCGAGCAGTGGACATCCACGCGCCCGCCGTTCTGGGCGTTCGCGACGAGCTGGATCAGGGTGTGTGCGCAGCCTGCGGACAGAAAACGCAGGCGCGTCAGGTCCAGCAGCAGGCGGCCGGCCCTGGCTGCGTCGGCCAGCGCGTCGTGCACGGCGGTCTCGAACTGTGCGGCGGTCGCGGCGTCGGCGTCGCCGATCAGGTGCAGGCCGTTGACACTGTGGTAGGCCGCCAGGTCTCCGGGCCGTTCCAGCAGCACCACCGGGTGGCCGACCCGCATCGCCTCCAGCACGCCCGGATCGAAGCGGCGGCGGTCGTAGGTGCAGATCTCGGCGTAGCGGCGGTCGGCGAAGAGGGCGTCCGCGTGTGTCTCGCGGTGCATCACGCCCTCGACGTCCATGTCGAGGTCGGCGACCCAGGCCATGTCGATGACCGAGCGCAGTCCGGTGTAGCCCTCCTGCCGGGCGCGCACGGTCTCCTCCCACAGACGGCCGACCTGGCGCCGGGCCGTGAAGCGGCGGTGGGGATGGATGAGGGCACGCATGCTGGAGATCTCCAGCTGGCCCCGGTCCACGGCGTCTGCGGCCGCCGGTGACCAGACCGACAGCCGCTCGAGCACCTCCCCGTGCGCGACGGCCGGATCCGCCAGAGCGATCACCTTGTCCCCGCCGCTGAGCCCGAGCTGGGTGAAGACCGACAGCGCCTCCCAGCGGACGTCGTCGTCGGCATAGTGCGCGAAAGCATGATCGCCCAAACGCATCTCCTCCACCGCCATGGTGCGGGCGTCGACCGCGACCGACATGCTGCTTCCCTCCCTGCTCCCGCCCGTCGTGAACGACGGGCGGGACAGCCAGTACACCGAGCCAGGCTAGCCAGCCCGAGCCCGCGGCCCGGCCGAAAGACCTGTACCGAAGGCAAATGCCACCTCACCGCCTCGGCCGGATCACCCGGCGACCGACTTTCGTGACCCGGCAGCCCGCTTCTGCCAGCCTGCCGCCGATACCGATGCGAGGCCTCCCTCGAGCGCCCCGGAGCGCACGCCGGGGAGCCGGCCTCATACGGCCTGTTCCGGTCCGCGGGCGTCGGCGGCCGGCAGGGCGATCTCGAAGCGGCATCCCGCTCCGGCGTTGCGGACCGAGGCATGTCCGGCATGGGCCTCGACGATGCCGCGCACGATCGCGAGCCCGAGACCCGCGCCGGTGTCTCCCGGCCACCGCCGTACCGCGGCGGCGCGCACAGGGGCCGTGACCTCGTTCGCCGCGCTCACGGTGGCCGTACGGACCGTCGCAGCCGTGTCCCCGGGCAGCGGCGTACGGGCCGGACCGCCGCGCCAGCCGGTGTCGAACACGCGCGGCAGGTCCTGCTCGGGAATGCCGCCGCAGCCGTCCTCGACCGCGAGCACCACCTGGTCGTCCCGGCGGCGCGCGCTCACCGCGACGGTTCCGTCGGCCGGTGTCGCCCGGATGGCATTGACCAGGAGATTGCCGAGAACCCGCGTGATGCTCTGGCCGTCGACCCGGACCGGGAGGGGCGCGACGCCGCCGTCCAGCAGGCGCACCCCCCGCTCGTCCGCGAGCGGCCGGGCCGTATCGAGGGCGTCGTCCACCAGGTCGTAGACCGACACCCGGGTCAGGGTCAGCTCCAGGGACCCGGCCTGGATGCGGGAGAGCTCGAAGAGGTCGTCGACCATGCCGGAGAGCCGCTCCACCTCGGTGCGGATGCGGGCGTGGTAGCGGCCCGGGTCGGGGGCGACGCCGTCCTCCAGAGCCTCCGCCATCGCGCGCAGTCCGGCGAGCGGGGTGCGCAGATCGTGGGAGATCGAGGCGATCAGCTCGC
The DNA here is from genome assembly GCF_014647975.1 of Streptomyces fumigatiscleroticus. GTDB lineage: Bacteria > Actinomycetota > Actinomycetes > Streptomycetales > Streptomycetaceae > Streptomyces > Streptomyces fumigatiscleroticus. The sequence goes on along the minus strand of NZ_BMQF01000009.1, from coordinate 220,301 downwards.
GCCGCGATGCGTCCAGCGACCGCTCGCGCGCCTGGGCCGCCGTCAGCCGGGCGCCGGTCTGCTCCAGGGCGGCGGCGAGCGCGGCGAGTTCGGCGGTGGGCGGGTCCGCAGGGGCCACGAAGCCGGCCTCGCTGCCGACGGTAGGTGCCGCGGCCGCCAGTTCCCGGCTGCCCGCGGCGATCCGGCGCCCGAACAGCAGCGCCGCGGCGAGGGAGATCGCGCCCGACACGGCGACCACGATCAGCACCACGCGCAAGTCATGTCCCGACAGGAACATCTCCAGTGCCACCGCTACCGTGCCCGCCGCCATGGCGACGACGGCGAGCGCGGCCACCGCGAACATCGACAGGACGACCGAGCGGCGGCGCAGCAGGGTGACGGCGGGGGCGGCGAGCAGCCCGGCGAGCAGGGCGCCGAGGGCTGCCAGGGCGACGATGACCAGCATGTCGATCATGGCACGAGGCCCTCGTCCCGTGTCCTGTGCGGGGGCGGGGGCGGGTCCAAGCGGTATCCGGCGCTCCACACGGTGCTGATGAGCTTCGGGGCGGCCGGATCGTCCTCGACCTTCTCCCGCAGCCGCCGTATGTGCACGGTGACGGTCGACACATCGCCGAACTCCCACCCCCACACATGTCTCAGCAGTTCCCCGCGGGAGAACACCCGCCCCGGGTGGCGCAGCAGGAAGACCAGCAGGTCGAACTCGCGCGCTGTCAGGGTCAGCTCCCGGTTGCCGCGTACGGCTCGACGGGCGGCCGGGTCGACGGCCAGGTCACCGGCGCGCAGGGCCGCCGAGGCGGCGGGCGGAGGGGCCTCGGCGCGGCGCAGCACGGCGGCCACCCGCAGGACCAGTTCGCGTGGGCTGAACGGCTTGGTCAGGTAGTCGTCCGCGCCCAGCTCCAGCCCCAGGATCCGGTCCGCCTCCTCACCGCGCGCGGTCAGCATCACCACCGGTACCGGTGGTCCGGCGGCTGCCCGCAGCCTGCGGCAGACCTCCAGGCCGTCCAGACCGGGCAGCATCAGGTCCAGGACGACCAGCTGCGGTCGCTGTGCCGCGGTCAGCTCCAGGGCGGTGAGGCCGTCGGCGGCGTGCTCGATGTCGTAGCCGGCGCGGGTGAGATAGCCGGTGACGACCTCGGCGACGGTCGGGTCGTCCTCGACGACGAGGACGCGGCGGGCGGGAGCGGGGCGGATGCTCATCGGGTCAGCCTGCCACCGGGGCGAGGTCGGCGGCGCCGAAGGAGACCGAGAACCGCTTGCACCAGATCACGGCGCTGCGGAACTCGGACAGGTCCGTACCGGCCGGGACGGTGTAGTTCTGGTTGCCCAGGTTGCCCTTGAGCTTGCCGAGCGCGACCGCCCCGTCCCCGAGCCCCTCCTGCACGGCGCCGGCGTCCCGGGTCGACAGATAGACCCGTACGTCCGGTCCTTCGGAGGTCTTGAGGTCCTCGAACCGCAGCACCTGGCTTCCGTCCGCGAGCCGGACCGTACGGGCCATGCCGCTGGTGCCGTGCTCATGGGTGACGAAACGGCCCTCGGCGAGGTCCACCGGATCCTGGTTCTTCGTCGACGGCCCGCCGCCGTTCATACCGGCCTCGTCGTCCCTCTCCGGCCCGTTGTGCTCCGCGGTCTCGGCGGCGGTGGGCAGCGCCTCGTTCACCGTGGTGTCGGTGAACGCCTTCCAGGGCTGGAAGAGCCAGAGCCCGATGCCGGCGGCGAGGGCCAGCACCAGAAGGACGGGCACGGCGATACGGCGGGACACAAGGAACACCTGGGCCTCCTGAAGGCGCGAGCGGGCCGACCGCTTGCGGCCGGACTCATCCTGCGTCCAGCAAACCCAGGTCGCGTCCGCCGGGGTACTGGCGAGGACACCTCGTAATACACCGGTAATCGGGGTCCGGCTCACATCCGGTGGTGACCGAGCGTGACGTCGTCCCAGTAGGGTGCGGCGGCGGAGGAGCGGAAGGCTCGCCGGATGATCGAGCCGGCAGCATCAGCCGGTTCTCCGGCCGCAGCCGTCGGGGACGGCACACACTGGTGTCCCCCGCGTCCCGGGGAGGGTGGGTCAGACCCGGGGTGGCGAGCGCGGTGGTCCTGGTCGCGACGAGCCGGCCACCACTCAGATCGCCGCCTGGAGCCCGCAGTGGAGGTTTCGCGGGGTGCGCGGCGCCTGCGGGCAGCAGGTGATGCCGCCGCCGCGGCCGCCGAACCGCGGGGTGGTCGATTCGGTGCCCGGGCCCCGGATGCGCGAGCACGTCCACAGCCAAGCGCGGGTGGTGCTCATGCCGGGCCTGTACGAGTCGTGGGGCGGGTGTCGGTGGAGGCGTTCGCCCCGGCATCCCGGTGATCGCCCACCCCGCCCCCGGCCTCGTGGAAGCCCTGGGCCAGGCCGGCGCCTTCGCCTGCCGCGACGACCCCAAGCGTGGATCGACGTCCTGAACTCCCAGGCCTGTCGTCAAATCCCCGCCTGCCTGGCGACGCCTAGCGCGGCCCGGACACCTGGGGCCGGGCCTCACGCCGCGCGCGGGCCCGCTCCGACGAGCTGAGCGCCGCGCCCGGCCTGGACCTGTGGTGCGAGGCCGTCGAGACCCCGCCGATACGCGCCCGCGCGGTGCGGGCGGCCGCCTCGGCCCGCCGGCTTCCGCCGGTGAGCACAGCGCCGGCCCCCGGGGGCGACGGCACGGCCCGCGACGGGACACCCATCGTGGGCCGGTCCCGGTGTCCCACCCCGCGGTGGGTCGGGAAGGTGTTCGACGGCCGCGCCGTGCCGCCGCGCGCCAGCGGCACCCCCGCTCCCGTCCGGCCGGCGGCGGACTCGTCGTCGCTACCGGCCGGGCCGGACCCGGCGGCCGGGCCGGGCCGCAGCCAGAGGGCCGTCGGAGGGCCGGGCCCTGCCGGCAGGTGGTGTCCGCGGCACTGCCAATCAACACGAATCTTGACCAGTCATGTCGATCTGCGACGAGAGGACGATGTCCCTCCGGGCGCCGGACGAGGTGACCTCGCTGGATGTCCGTGCCGGGGCAGCGGAGGCGGTGGCACCCTGGGCGGCGGGGGCGGATTCTCTCGGGGTCGTTTCCGTGACGCCGGGCGAGGTGCTGAAGGTGGTCGCCGGCAGTACCGCATTCGGCGGCGGGGCAATGAAAGGCGGCGGAACAAGCGGTGTGTACCGTCCCGGCGCAGGCGCTGGGAGGAGTCCCCTGCTCATCGCCGGAGGCGGAGGCGGAGGCGGAGGCGGAGGCGGAGGCGGAGGCGGAGGCGGAACTCCGTCGAGGGCGAGGTCAGGGAGTTCGGTCAGACCGTGGCACCGTGCGCCATGACCTCACCGTCGACTTTCGCACCATGTGTGCGAGCCGACCTCGCCAGCTCTTCGGCAGCCACTTCGGCGGTGAGGCTCTGGATATCCTCCCCGGCCTCGATGACTGCACGCCGGATTTCGAGGGTCAGGCCGACCGACGTCTTGATGACGCCTCGTACCAACGGTTTAGCCACTCTTTTGACCAGAGGAGCCGCCGCCATGCCGACGAGGAAGGGAGGAACTACAGGGAGCATGTGTGAACCCTCTTCTTGTGTTTCTCAGCACGACTGCCGCTGCCACATGTGCCAATACCGTCTGGCCGACAGCGCCGGGCAGGGATTCCACCCCGAAAACACGGTAGTCGGACCTCGGCCGATACGCCCGTGGACCCCGACACCGTTCATTCGGTCGGGCGGACTCGCCGGAGCGGACCATGGCCGGGCAACCGGATCAGAACGCCTTCGGCGCCCCCGGCCCGTACTGGTCCAGCAGGGAGCCCACCACCTGCACCACGAAATCGGGTACGTGATCCGGGAAATCATGGCCGGTCCCCTCCGGGGTGCAGACTCTCCGCCCCCTGCTGGAGGCCGCGAGGAACCGTTCTCTCACGGTGAGGAAGAAGTGCCGTACCCGGGCGTTCTCCTCCGGATCGTCGAACGCGTCGAAGACTTCGCCACCGCCCGTCAGATCCGAACTCGAACCACCCGAACGGCGTCGGCGCAAGCCTCCTCCGCCTTGACGGTCAGGTGCCACCAAAGGGGGATATCGGCGTCGGTCACCCGGCCGCCTTCTCCGTGGCCGGCGGGGCCGCTGCTCGGACCGGCTCGCGTGGGAGCCGGTGCCACAGCGTGCCGATGCCGGAGACGCCCCCCAGCCGGTCGAGGACGACCCACATCATCGCCAGCGCGGCGACCCCCTGGATCACGAACTGCCCGAACTCGGTCATGCCATCGGCCCACAGACCGCCGACCGTGCAGTACAGGAGCGTGACGGCACCGGTCACCAGGATGCCGGTGGTCATCGACATACCTGTGAACACCTTGCGGACGTCACCGTTCCTGACACGCCGCCCGCACGGCGGTGTCGTCAGGTCGCCAGGCCGTGGCGGTAGGCGTAGACGACGGCCTGGACGCGGTCGCGGAGCTGGAGTTTGGCGAGGATGCGGGAGACGAAGGTCTTGACGGTCTCCTGGCTGATGACGAGGGCCGCGGCGATCTCGCTGTTGGACAGGCCGTCCGCGACGAGGCGGAGGACCTCCAGTTCGCGGGGGGTGAGCGGGATGTCCCGGGAGGTGTTCACGGCGGGGCGGATGCGGGCGGCATAGCGACCGACGAGCTGACGTGTCACGTCGGGATCGAGGAGGGCCGCGCCGGTGGCCACGGTCCGGATGCCGTGGAGCAGCCGGTCCGGGGGTGCGTCCTTGAGGAGAAAGCCGCTGGCGCCGGCACGCAGTGCCTCATAGACGTATTCGTCCAGGTTGAACGTGGTCACCACGAGGACCTTGACGGGATGGGATACTCCGGCCCCGGCCAGCAGACGGGTGGCTTCGAGGCCGTCGAGCACCGGCATGCGGATGTCCATCACGACGACGTCGGGCTGTACCTTGCGGGCGAGTTCCACTCCGCTCCGCCCGTCTCCGCATTCACCCGCCACCTCCATGTCGGGCTGGGCGTCGATGATGGTGACCAGGCCGGTGCGGACCAGCATCTGGTCGTCGCAGACCAGGACCCGGATCGGTGCGCTCACGAGGCGCTGCCGGCGGGTATCCGTGCCCGTACGGTGAAGCCGCCGTCCGTGCTGCCGCCGGCGCTGAAGTCGCCGCCCAGGACGTCGACGCGTTCCCGCAGGCCGGCCAGGCCCCGTCCGCTGCCGACGGCGGCGGCCGTGCGTGAGCCGGTTCCTTCCGTGCTGACCTCTACGGTGATCTCCCCTTCGCCGTGCCGCACCTGGACGTAAGTCCGACTGCCATGAGCGTACTTGAGGGCATTGGTCAGTGCTTCCTGCACCACCCGGTAGGCGACGAGGTCGGCGCTGCCGGTCAACGGCGCCGGTGTGCCCTGTTCGGTGAAGTCCACCGGCTGTCCGGCCCGGCGGGTCTGCTCGATGAGGGTGAGGACCCTGCCGACCACCGGTGTCCTGGGCTCCCTGGCCTCATCCGTCCCGGCGCCGGTGCCGGTGCCGTGGTCGGTGCCGGTGCCGGTGCCGGTGCCGGTGCCGTGGTCGGGGTTGAGCAGGTCGAGCAGGTGGCGCAGGTCGGTGATGGCGCGGCGGCCGGTGTCGCTGACGGCGGTCAGGGACTGCTCGAGCCGCTCGGGTGCGGCGGTCAAGTAGCGGGCGGCTTCGGCCTGTACGACCATCGCGGTCACGTGGTGGGTCACCACGTCGTGCAGCTCGCGGGCGATCTGGGTACGTTCGGCGGTACGGGTGCTGGCGGCGACGCGCTCGCGGTGTTCGGCCTCCGCGGCCCGGGCGGAACGCAGCCACGACCCCGCCCCCCACGCCAGGGCCAGCACCAGGTAGAACGTCACGAACTCCGTCGGCGTCTCACTGCCCGAACCGAGCCGGGAGAGCGCGATCGCCAGCGGCACGTACGCCACGGAGAGAAGGATCACGGTGGTGCGCCGGCGGGCTTCCAGCCGGGATCCCGCGCTGATCAGCGTGACGGGCAGTGCGGTGCCGGCGGCCGAGTGGTAGCCGCGCAGCTGGTCCAGGGCGAAGCCGCACGTCACCAGGGCGAGACAGACGGCCGGCCACCGCCGGCGCACCGCGAGCGGAAGGCATTCCAGGGCGAGGGCCACGACGGCGAGCGCGTCGAAGGGGCGGGCCGGCAGGCCCCCGACCTCCGTCCCCTGGCCGCGCAGTCCCGGCAGGAACGACGCGACCAGGAACAGTATCCCGAGCGGAAGGTCGCGGACGGTGACATCGAGCCGGCGCCACGCCTGCCCGACCCCCTGAAGGCTCATCACCGGGCGAGTGTAACCAGGGCGTTGACACGCTCGGCGCGCCGCCGGGGAACGACGTTGCCGCGTCGGCGGGCCAGCCACAGGAAGGCGGCCGTCAGCAGCGCACCGAACAGCATCGAGTACACACTGGCCTCCGGGCCGAACTTGCCGCCCGTGATCAGCTCGGCGCCCGACGTCGAGGCGTCCAGCAGTCCGTGCGTGTCGCCGTTGCCCGAGACCGCGGTGCCGAAGATGCCGGACTCCGCGAAGTTCCAGCCGAAGTGCAGGCCGATCGGCAGCCACAGGGAACGGGTGGCGGCGTACGCGGCGGCGAGCATGCCGCCGGCCTCGACCGCGATGGCGACGGCACCGAGCAGGGTGGCGTCCTTGTTGAGCAGATGGGCCGCCCCGAACACCACACTCGACAGCGCCAGCGCGATGTACGTGCCCAGACCTCGTTCCACGAGCCGGAAGAGCAGACCGCGGAACATCACTTCCTCCGTGACGGCGGCGCCGGCCATGAAGCCGACCAGCGCGATCGCCCCGGTCAGCGAGCCGAAGCCGTGCACCTTGTAGTCCCCGAGGAAGAAGATGTTGGCGATGACGCAGCCGAACATCGCCACACCGATGACCAGGCCCCGAAGGAGCGCCCCCTGCGCACCCTCCCGGGCCAGCTCCGTGACCGGGCGCCGCTCCGTGCGCCCCACGACCCACCGGTAGACGAGCACCGAGAGCACGACCGTCACACCGCCCAGAAGGAGCGAGAGCCACGGGTTGTCCTGCACCGCGGTGACGCTCTGACCACCGACCGCACCGACCGCGACCACGGCCAGGGTCTGCCACACCAGTCTCATGACGACTACTTCCTCGGTCCCGTTTCCGGTTCCTCGTCCGGTCCGCGGCTTGGGCACCGCGGCTGAACAGAACGCTAGGGAAACGGCGATCAGGAATCGTCACCTCGCAGTGGACACCTGCACGTAGCTCTCACGGGGGACAGGCGCCCGCGCCCCGGGGCCGCACCGGAGACCGTGCCATCACGGCCGCCGGCCTAAACGGCACGCTCTCGAACGGGATCCCGGGACTCCGGGTGATCTGGGTCATCGGCCGGGGCGGCGGCACGCAGCGCCGAATCGACCCGGCGGTTGCTGGTCATGGTCGCGGTGACGGCGGTCATGGTGAGAAGGAGCCCGGCGGCGGCGTAGAGCGGGGTGCGTACGTCGTAGGTGGTGGCCAGCCAGCCGCCGAGGAAGGCGCCGAACGGGGCGGCGCACATGGCGAGCATGCGGGAGGTGGAGGCGACCCGGCCCATCAGGTGGGCGGGGACGATCGCCTGTCGGAGGGAGGGGCCGAGCACCATCGTGGCGCCCATGGCCGCTCCGCAGACGGCGAGCGCGAGGCCGGCGACGTACGGGTTCGGGGCGAGGGCAAGGCCCAGGACGGCGAGTCCCTCGACCGCGGCCGTGCAGGTCAGCGCGGCGCCGGTGCCGAGTCGCCGGCCCAGGAAGGAGGCGATGCCCGTGCCGAGCAGACCGCCGGTGGCCTCCGCCGTGAGCAGCAGGCCGAAGCCGTAGGTGTCGATGCCGAGACGGTCGTGCGCGAAGAGGGCGAGTACGGTCTCCACGGCGAGGAAGGCGATGTTCCCGACCGCGGGACGCAGCGCGAGTCCGAGCAGCAACTGATCCCGGAATACGTACGAGGCGCCGGCCCGCGCCTGCCGCAGCAGCGGCTCACGGGCCTCCGGCACGGGCCGGGGCGCGGCAGGCAGCGACCGTACGAGCGCTGCGGAGAGCGCGAACGAGACCGCGTCGGCGAGCAGCGGAACCGCCCGCCCGAGCGCGAGCAGGGCGCTGCCCGCGGGCGGCCCGGCGAAGCCGGACGCGGCGGTCTGGGTGCCGCGCAGGCGGGAGTTGGCACGCTCCAGGAGCGCGGGATCCCGGCCGAGCAGATCCGGTAGATAGGCCGTGGCGGCCGTGTCGAAGAAGAGTCCGCCGAGGCCGAGGAGGAAGGCGACGGCCGCGAACAGGGGAATGCTCAGCACGTCGAGCGCGGTCGCTGCCGCCGGTACCGCGAGCAGCACCGCACGCGCCGCGTCCGTGACCCACATCGTGCGCCGGCGGTCCCAGCGGTCCACCAGCGCACCGCCGAGCACCCCGAAGAGCAGCCACGGCAGCGTCCCCGCGGCCGTGACGACGGCGAGCGCCATCGGATCCCGCGTCAGCGTCAACGCCAGCAGCGGCAGCGCGGCGTGCGTCACCCCGTCACCGAGCGAGGACACCGTCTGCGCAGTCCACAGCCGCCCGAACCCGATCGGCGGCTTCCGGTCGCCCGCGGTCACGTGGCGTCCTCTTCGGCCTGCCCGCGCGATGCCGGGTGGAACAGCGCGAAGACGAGTGACGCGTCCGGCAGCGACGGATCGGACAGCTCCCGGTACTCGTCCGCCAGTGCCTCGAGCCGCGCCCCCAGCTCCGCGAACTGCTCCTCGGTGAGCCGCAGATGCGCCATCCGCACGTACCGCTCGGCATCCACCGGCGCTGCCTCCAGGTCCGCCACCGCATGCCGCATCAGCACATCGGGGCCTCCCTCGCCCGGATCCGGCAGCACGATCGACCGCGCGGCCATGGCGTAGTACCGCTCGGTGACCCCCCGGACCTTCCGCGTGCGGACCACCTTCACCAGGCCGGCCCGTTCGAGCAGCCGTACGTGATAGCTGGAACTCCCCTTCGCGAGGCCCACCCGCTCGGCGATCTGCGTGATCGTCGCGGGCTCGAAGCGGAGCACGGCCATGATCCGGTGACGGGTGAGATTGGAAACGGCGCGCAGTTGCTCGTCGGTGGTGACGTGGAACGTCTCCGGGAGCTCGTCGGTAGGCATGCCCCCAATGGTCAACACTTCTTGACCATTGGGCAAGGGGTTTTCTCGAACGAGGCCCGCGGGTTCCTGGGCGAGGCCGCACGAAGCGGCGCCCGACGCCCGGTCAGCGCCCCTTGGGAAAGGCGGTGCGCAGTGCGGAGCCGCGGGTGACGAACGCGACCCGGACGACGGGCAGCACGCAGACGACCTGCGTCACGGCGTACCACGGCGGACAGACACCCGGGATCAGGTCGACGCCGATGATCGCGACCGGCATGATGACGGCGAGAGTTCTCACGCGCTCGAAGGCCCGCCGGGATCCCCGGGAAGCGGATCCGGTCATCCGGTGGATCAGCACGGCGACCACGGGCAGCAGGACTGCCCGGACCCACATGAACGTGTTCACCCTGTGACCGCTGACCGACACCGCGATGACCGCCAGGAGGGCGGCGGCGCTCAGTGCGCCGTACACCTTGACGCTGGTCTTCGCCGTGTTGAAGGCCCTTCGGGTGCGGGGGTCGTCGAGGAGTTCCGCGGCGGTCGTGGTGTGCGTGTCGGTTTCCATGCCCACCGACGCCATGAAGCGGTTGACCGACGCGGTATGCGCCTGGGCCCACAGGCGGGTGGGGGTAGCCCCACTCCTTGGCTGACCAGGGCAGTAGCGGGCTCCGCGCGGTGCACAGTGGGAGCACCGGACGGTGAGCGGAGGATGAGTCATGAGACGGCTGGGTTCGTGGGCGGCGCGCGTCGGCGTGGGGTTCGTGCGGGCGTGCGTGGTGGCGGCCGTCAGCATGCTGGTCCCGGCCGTGTGGGCCGCGGCCGGGGCGCTGGGGATCTGGTGGGGGGCGGGGAATCCGTGGTCGTGGGTAGCGCCGCTCGTGCTGGTGTGTGGCGGCACGCTCGCGCTGTCCCGCCCGGTCTGCCGGATGGTCCGCCTCCTCGTCGCACGGTGGACCGCCACCGTCATCCCCGCCGGATACCGGCAGGCCCCACCGGTGACGCGGATGTCCACCGGGTACTGGTGGAACGGCTTCTCCTACGAGCGCACCCGTCGGGACGCCCTCCTGGATCAGAAGTGGCGAATCCGGTGGACAGACCCCGCCAACCGGCGCGACCTGCGGTTCACGGGGATCGTGCCGCTCACCGCGGGCGTGGTCGCCGCCCTCCCGCCGGCCGGGGTGGCCGCGGCGGTCCTCGGGCTCGGCCGGCCGGGGACCGCCGCACGCCTCGTCGGGGCACTCGGCCTGGTCGTGGCCGTCGCCTGCGCCCCGTACGCCTGGCGGCTCGTCGAGCCGGTGGCCGTCCGCTTCCTGCGTCCGTCGCCTGCGATGGTGCTGGCGGACCGGGTGGACGAGCTGACCGCCCAGCGCGCGGACGCGACGGTCGCGCAGGCCGCCGAGATCCGCCGGATCGAAAGGGACCTGCACGACGGGGCGCAGGCCCGCCTGGTCGCGCTCGGGCTCTCCCTGGCGACCGCGGAGAAGCTGATGGAGACCGACCCGGAGCGGGCCAGGGCACTGATGCGGGACGCGCGGGTCGGCGCCACCGCCTCGCTGGCCGAACTCCGCGAGCTGATCCGGGGGATCAGTCCGCCGGTGCTGAACGAGCGGGGCCTCGTCGACGCAGTGCGCGCCCTCGCCCTCGACATCCCGCTCGACGTGGCCGTCAGCGCCGACGACGCCCGGCTGACCCTGGACCCGCCGATCGAGTCGGCCGTCTACTTCGGCGTCGCCGAGTTGCTGACCAACGCGGTCCGGCACGCCCACGCGTCGCGGGCGCGCGTCTGCCTCGCCAGGGGCGAGGCCGGCCTCGTTGTCGAGGTCGAGGACGACGGCCGGGGCGGGGCCGACGAGCGGCCCGGCGGCGGGCTGGCCGGCCTGCGCCGCCGCCTCGCGGTCTTCGACGGCACCCTGGAGATCACCAGTCCGCCGGGCGGCCCGACCCGTGTCAGGATGGCGCTGCCATGCGAATCGTTGTAGCCGAAGACCTCTACCTCCTGCGCGACGGGATGGTCCGCCTGATCGAGGCGTACGGGCACCAGGTGGTGGCGACAGCGACCACCGGACCCCAAACGCTCGACGCGCTGCGGACGTGGCGCCCGGACGTGTCCGTCGTCGACGTCCGCATGCCACCGGACCAGTCGGACGAGGGCCTGCGGGCGGCCCTCGCCGCCCGCGGCGAGATGCCCGGTCTGCCGGTCCTCATCCTCTCCCAGCACGTCGAGCAGCTGTACGCCCGCGAGCTGCTGGCCGACGGCTCCGGCGGCGTCGGCTACCTGCTGAAGGAGAGTGTGTTCGACGCCGACCAGTTCATCGGCGCCCTGGAGCGCGTCGCGGGCGGCGGGACCGCCATGGACCCGGCCGTCATCGCGAAACTGCTGTCCAGCGGTTCCCCGAACCGGGGACTCGAGCGGCTCACCGAACGCGAGTACTCCGTGCTGGCCCTCATGGCCGAGGGACTGTCCAACCAGGCCATCGGCCGCCGCCTCTTTCTCAGCGAGAGCGCCATCAGCAAGTACACCACCTCCATGTTCGGCAAGCTCGGCATCTCCGCCGACGACGACACCAACCGCCGTGTCCGCGCCGTCCTCACCTACCTGAACAAGCCGTAGCTCGATCCAGCCGCTGCCACGCCCAGCGCACCCGCCCGTACCCGTCGTAGGAACTCCGGCAAGAGCATGGCGTCACCATGACGCGTCCAGGCGGTACGGCCGGCCGGCTGGACCCGGCACAGCCGGTCTGCCCGCCGCCAGGTCGCGGTGGAATCCTCGGCGGAGGCGGCACCGTCCGCCGGCTCTGCTGCCCGCTCCTGGACCAGAGCGATCCGGGCACTGCCGGTCCGGGCTGAGAAGCGGTCGTCCGGGCGGTAGTACTGCGCCGCGGACACCCCGGACTCACCCGCAGCCGGCGCGTTCAGCATGCCCGGAGGCCAATCGATCACGACGCACGTCCTGATTCATGCCGGTGACGCTACCGAGCGGGCGCGATCAGGCACTCGGTCGCCATGACCTGAGTTCATGCCGAGTACGAGCAGGGGTGCCGAGGGCGTCTGCTCCTTCCCACCCATGCTCCTGATGCGGTCCGCGTACGCGGCCACTTGGTGGCCCGAGCCCCGCATTTTTCGTCCGGGCCCGTTCGGTCCGTCCCAGCCTGTCGTTCCAGGCGGCCGAAGTCTGTCCTGGTCAGCGCCCGTTCCAGCGTTCCGGCGTCCCGTGATGCCGGCTCGTTGTGGTGGGTGGGACGGATCTCGGCGCAGGCTGGGGCCGTCCCAGCAGCCCGCTGGGCGAACCCGCTTTCCGTCTGGAGTTTTCAATGCGTTCGCGTCCTTCTTCCCGCCCCGTCCGCCTGGCTGTGGCCGCCCTCGCCGCGGCGGCTCTGACCGGCACGGCCGCTGCCACCGCTTCCGCCACCGCCGACAGCGGCACCGGCGCCACGCGGGACGGCTTCGGGCAGGCATGTGGCACCAACGACCTGACCTTCAAGGTCAGCGAGGAGACGCAGGCCGGCGGCTACTTCCTGGTCACTGCCAAGGCCAAGCCCGGCATCACCTGCTACCTGAAGGGCACCTTCCCCTCCGCCGCCTTCGGCTCCGCCCCCGAAGCCCACGTCTCCCCCCTCGAACAGGCCGTCACCGGCACCATCAAGCTCTCCGGGTCCACCGCCGCCTACGCCGGCATCAGCCCCAAGAGCACCAACTCCGACGACGGTCGCGAGTACGGCCAGCTCATCGTCGCCGTCGCCGGCTACGAGACCCAGGCCGTCGCCTTCTCCCTCGCCGAGCCCGTCCTGGTCGACAAGCCGGTCGCCACCAACTGGCACGCCGACCCGGACGACGCCGTCCCCTACGTCGGCTGACCTTCCCGCCGGCCGCGCCCACCGCGTGACACCCACCAACAGGCCCGGCCGCCCCGCATGCAGGGGCGGCCGGGCCTGCCGCGCCGCGCGGATACCCTCCTGAACCCGCGAACCCGCCAACCCGCGAACCCGCCGGCCCCGGCGCGCCCTTGTCGCGGAGGAGGACTCGTCCTCCCGGCCGTCTGTTCCGGCCGGCAGCACCGCTGCCCCAGGACGCCGAGCTCGGTGTCGGGGTGGCAGCGCGGGCGGGCCTGAGCGCTCTGGGCCAGTGCCCGCGGCGCCAGTTCCCGCGTCACGCCCTTCGCGTGCCTGCCCGTCATGTGGCAGTCGCTCGCGTGCACATACGTCGTAGACACCCGTCCACCGCGTCCACCCGGACTGGCCGGCTCCGGTCCGCTTCGTGTGGTCACGTGCACACGGTCGAGCGGAAGCGGGGGAAGCGCGGCGCGGCCGGCGGCGCGGGACTGGATCTGACGCGGGTGGCCAGGACTGTTCATCTTCACCTCATGGTGGTTTCAGTGGTCGCAGGCGGTCAGTGCGCGCATGACCGGCTGGCCGCGCCTGAAGCCGGCTCCACTCCTCAGGGTCCTTGATATCGATCAACTAGGCTGGCGCGGTGACTGATGAGCAGGAGCGGGTGAAGCCGTCGGGAGTGTGGGCCACGGCCGTGGGGGTGGCCAGAGTGCGGGCGCTGGAGACCGAGCGGGAGGACGCGCTGTTCCGCGACCCGCTGGCACAGGCCTTCGCCGCCGCCGGCGGCCTGTGGCCCTCCTCGCCGCCGCTGCCCGATGACGAGGCCGCGCGACGCCGCCGGCTGGCCGTGTCGTTCTCCATCGTCATCAGGACGATGTTCCTCGACGACCTGTTGCGGCAGGCCTCCGCGTCCGGGATCCGGCAGGTCGTGCTGCTCGGCGCCGGCATGGACAGCCGGGCCTTCCGGATGGACTGGCCGAAGGGCACCCGGCTGTTCGAGGTCGACACCGCCGCCCCACTGGACTTCAAGGCTTCGGTGCTGCGCCGGGAGCGGGCCGTCGCGCGCTGCGAGCGGATCACCGTCCCGGTGGATCTGCGTGAGGACTGGCCAGGCGCGCTGGCCGCCGCAGGGCACGACCCGACCCTGCCGACCGCGTGGATCGCCGAAGGACTGCTGATCTATCTGCCCGAGGATGCGGTGGAGCTGCTGCTGGCCCGGATCAGCGCGCAGTCGGCGGCAGGCAGTCGGATGGGGCTGACCCTGGGCTCGCGCGGCGTGATCGAGCGCTTCGGCGCGGACGCCGCGCCGGGTTCGGCGGCGTCCATGTGGATCTCGGAGATGCCCGACGACCCGGTGGGCTGGCTGGCCGGGCACGGCTGGGAGGCCGACAGCCACACCCTGCGCGAGCGCGCCGCCGCCTACGGCCGCCCGATCAGCACCCCGCCGCAGCGCGAGGAGCGGCCCGGCGGACTGATCTCGGCGGTCCGCCGGTAGAGCGCCTCCCGGTTCCCCAGGGCCCGTCCGAAGTCGTGATCACGCGGCAGGGAGAACGATCGAAGGGATGATGATCAAGCTGGTGGCTTGCGACCGACCGTGAAGCCGCCCGAGGATGTGAGACCCGTGAACGCTGTAGCGACGTGGGTGCTCTCCCGTTCCCTCACGGCCGGCGATTGACGTAGGTGTCACCGGGAGCGCCTCGGCAACAAGGCACTTCCGAAAGGCAACGTCTCACGCACTCCCTGCGGTTCGCCGCCGAGTCGTCCTCCGACGGCGTGGTCGGGCGCGACTTCACCGTGGGGGGGTCCCCGGTGTCCTCCGGCCGCCCGCCTCGGGCGCAGCCGCCCTTCCCCGCGCTGCGGCCATGAACCGACCGTCTGCCGCGCAGGCTGAGAGAACCGGCGTCATGGGTCCGTCGGCGCTGGTCAGCGGCTGACGGTCGGCTGCGACGCTACCGTCGGTACTCGGCTGCGTCGGCTCCGAGTACGTTCAGGAGTGCCAGAGTCTCGGCGCTGGGTGATCCTTGCGGCGCGCTGTAGAGCACGAGGCGCTGGTCGCGGTCCGTGAGCGCGAGCGAGTCGCAGTCGACGGTGATCTGTCCGACGACCGGGTGGCGGAACGTCTTCGTGAGCGTCGGCGCAGCCTGCACGTCGTGCCGCTCCCAGAGGCGGGCGAACTCGCGGCCGGCGTCACGGAGTTCGTCGACGAGTTCGGTCACCGCGGGGTCGGACGGGTACCGGGCGAGGGCGGATCGGAGTTGCATGACGACGTTCAGCCGGAACTCCGCGGCGTCGGACACCCCGTACAGCGCCGCATCGGTGCCCGCCGGCCCGAGGAACGCTCTGCGCGCCAGATTGCGGTCATGTGGGGCGAGCTGGGCGAAGTCCTCCATGAGCGCGGCCGCGAGGTCGTTCCACGCGAGCACCTCGAATATGGCGGAGGTCACGAAAGCGGCCGTCTGCGGCAGCCGTTCGAGGAGCACCAGGATGCTCGGGCGGACGTCGCGCCGATGCAGTGCGGTGCGGCTCGGCACGGTGCCCGCGAGGACATGGAGGTGAGTGGACTCGGCGTCCGTGAGCCGCAGCGCGCCTGCTATCCCGGCGAGAACCTCGCCCGACGGCCGTGGCGCCCTGCCTTGCTCGAGCCGGACGTAGTACTCGGTGGAGATGTGCGCGAGGACCGCCACCTCCTCGCGGCGAAGGCCCGGTGTCCGGCGCCGCGAGCCGGAGGGGAGGCCGACGTCCTGCGGCCGGAGCCGCTCGCGGCGGCTGCGGAGAAACGACCCGAGCTCCTTTTTGTCCATACCCCGAGTGTGCACGCCACGTGGCGGCTGATCCTGGTACTGCCTGTGCCTGTATCCGGCCCGGAGGCCGGCCTGACAGTGTCGCCATGACGAACGACATCGACATCGCACCCATAGGCCTGCTCACCGGCAAGGTCGTGTTCATCACCGGTGCCAGCCGCGGCATCGGGGCTGCGGCGGCCCGGCTCTTCGCGCGGGAGGGCGCGGCCGTCGTGCTCGGCGCCCGCGGCACCGACGCCCTCCAGCGGATCGTCACCGAGATCCGCGCCGACGGCGGCGTCGCCGACGCCGTCACCCTGGACCTCGCCGACCGTGCCAGCATCCGCGCGGCGGTCGACCACGTCGAGGAGTTGCACGGACGGCTCGACGGCTCCTTCAACAACGGCGCGGTGATTCAGCAGCCCGGCCCGCTCGACACCACCAGCGACGAGGACATCGACGAGCAGTTCGCCGTGAACTTCCGCGCGCACTGGACCGCTATGAATGCCGAGGCCGCACTCATGCGGCGCAACGGTGGCGGGGCCATCGTCAACACCTCGAGCATCGGCAGCCGCCGCGCGAACCCCGCCCTCCCCGCGTACGGCGCCATGAAACGCGCGCTCAACAGCATCACCGAGACCGCCGCGGTGAGCTGGGCCCGTGACGGCATCCGGGTCAACGGCATCACCCCCGGCGGCACCGCCACGCAGATGATCGATCTGTGGGAGGCGGCGACCCCGGGCATCGTCGAGCGACTGAAGCCGTCGATCCCGCTCGGCCGGATGGCCGAGCCCCGTGAAGTCGCCGAGGTGGCAGCGTGGCTGCTCAGCGACCGCGCCTCGATGGTGACCGGCGCGATCGTGCCGGTGGACGGCGGCGCCGGTGCCTGACGGAGAGCGCCCGGGCAACCGTGTCGACGGGTGATCGACAGCAGCAGGCCGGCCTCGGCCTGGCCGTCGTTCACCGCTCGGTGGCCACCGCCATGGCGCCGATGAGCTCGAGCAGGTGAGTCGCGGGCGAGACGGATCGCCTCCCGTGCCAGCCGGGTCTTGCGCGGGTCGCCGTGCCCTTCGTTGAACAGCAGATGGAGCACGTGCAGTACGGCGGGCAGCCGCTCGGGCAGCAGGTGCGCCGGCGGCACACGAAACCCGATGCCCGCGTGGGCGACCTTCTGCTTGGCCCGGAGAAGGCGTTGGCCCATGGTGCGTTCCGACACCAGGAACGCACGCGCGATCTCGGCGGTGCTCATACCGGTCGGGCTCCGCAGGGTCAGCGCCACCTGAGCAGCGAGCTGCAACGCCGGATGGCAGCAAGCGAAGAGCAGTTCGAGGCGCTCGACCCAGTCCTCGACATCCGGGGCGCCGTCGTCCTGTCCGGGGGTGTGGTCCGGGTCCGTGCACACCAGCATGAGTTACTTCATCGCCTTGCTCCATTCGCAGCTGTCGGCAGCGTGTGAAACGCTTGCGGGAAATTTCTGCCGCGGGACCGGCCGCCAGGACGCCGCAGCCCGCTCACCGTCCTTCACACCGGTTGATCGTTCCAGCTGGGCGCGGTTCCGGTCGCGGACGTGCCGAGGAGCTGCGTCGAGTCCGGGGCAGGCGGTGCGGATCTCCTTGAGTTCGGCCGGGGCACCCCCGACGCCCAGCTCGCGGCCGCGGAATGACTAGCCTGAAGGAGTGTCGCCGCCGACGGCGCCGGCTCGATCGCTTTCGAGCACCGTCCGCCCGAGGCCGGGGCCGGGGCCGGGGCCCGCGAGCCTGCCGGGCCATCGGCTCGTGCCGCACGAACACGGAACAGACCTGACCGAGGTGATGGCATTGGCAGACTTGTCCGAGATACACGCGACCGTCGCAACCGCGGAGCCTCTCGTCAGCGGCGCGCCGCTCAAGGTGGCCAGCACCGGCGCCCCTGTCCGCCTGCCGGCGGTGGTGGTGGGCCCGTGAGCGGCGACACGATCCAACTGGGGAACGTGACGGTGACGCGGGTTGTCGAGTGGAGCGGTCCGGTGAGAACGGTCAGCGACATCGTGCCCGACAGCACCGCGGAAGGACGTGCCGTGCTGGGCCCGGATTTCCGCAACCCGGACGACGACGCGTACCACTGCGCCATCCAGAGTTGGGTACTGCGGAGCGAGGGACGCACCATCGTCGTCGACACCGGCGCGGGGAACGACCGCGACCGTCCCCAGGTCCCGCAGTTCGACCACCTCAAGACGGCCTTCCTGGACAACCTCCGCCGAGCGGGTGTCACACCCGAACAGGTCGACCTGGTGGTGAACACCCATGTCCACTACGACCACGTCGGCTGGAACACCCGCCTGGAGAACGACGAGTGGGCACCGACTTTCCCCAACGCCCGCTATCTCATCCCCCGCATCGACCGCGACTACTTCGACCCGGAGAACGAGCACCGCCGGCCGCCGGCGCGCACCGACGCCGACCGCTTGCGCCGCCGAGGCAGCCATCTCGTCTTCGCCGACAGCGTCGCCCCGATCCTCGGTCAGGGACTCGCGACGCTGTGGGAGAACAGTTACGAGATCGACGGCAACCTCACGCTCGCTCCCGCACCGGGGCACACGCCCGGTTCGTCCGTCCTCAGGCTCACTTCCGGCACGGATCGGGCCTTCTTCGTCGGCGATCTCCTGCACAGCCCGGTCCAGGTGTCCGAACCGGCGGCCAACAGCTGTTTCTGCGAAGACCAGGCCGAGGCACGGGCGACCCGGCGCCGGTTGCTCGACGAGGCCGCCGAGACCGGGGCGTTGGTCGTGCCCGCACACTTCCCCGGCCACGGCGCCGCCGAGGTGCGCAAGTCGGGAGAGCGGTACGAGCTGCACAACTGGGCCGCCTTCGATCCCGTTCACGTGAGCTGAGCGACACCGCCGCCGAGCCGTCGCTCCGGGGAGCGATCGCCCTGCGGAGGACCGGCCGGAACCGGGAGGGCATGCTCCGCGTGGTCGCCTCGTCGCCGGACCGCTGTCCCGCCTCGGCGGCTCGGCGGCTCCCGGCGAGCCCGGTCGCCATGGTCTGCATGAAGCGGCGCGGGTACCGCTGGAGGCACGCCGCCAAGCCAGCGGGACGCCGCGAGCAAACCTGAGCCGCCGAGCCGCCGAGGGCACGGCCAAAAGCTGAGGCGAATCCGCGAGCGGCAGCGCACTGCCTTCGCGGACATCGGCTCTCGCCGGTCGAGCTGAGGCCCGGTCGGTGAGTCCCGGCCGCTGCCCCGGCTCGCGGGTCACCTCGGGACCGTGGTGTTCGACTCCCCGCGGTTCGACCTGCGGCCCTGTATCGGGTTCGACATGGACCGGTACTGGAAACCGGGCAGTCGGCCGGACGGCCGGTGTACGGCCCGTGTGGAACGCTTCCGCCTCCCCGTCCCGCAACCGCGTATCGTGCGCCGCCGGCCCGTCCCTACGCCCTCCATGCTGCCGGGCCCGCCGGCCGGCCTCGGCCGGACCGTCGGCATGGCCGTCGCGGGCGGCCTGCTCATGCTCGACCCGGAAGCCGTCGTCGTCGACCCCGTGCTGGGGCCCGCCACCGCCCCGGTCATCGACGGGTTCCTCGCGGCCGTCCGCCAGACCCTGCCCGCCAATGTGGCACGGGCCCTGACCGTCGTACCCGGCATGCGTCAGGAAGACGCCGCCTTCCTCGGCGGTTCGGCTCTCGCACGACACATCCGCGGCAGTGCGGAGGGGTGGCCCTCCGTGTGAGTGCCAGGGCGCAGGCTTGCCCTCCGTGTGAGCGCCAAGGCGGAGGGGTGGCCCTCCGTGTGAGCGCCAGTGCGGAGGGGTGGCCCTCCGTGTGAGCGCCAGGGCGCAGGCTTGCCCTCCGTGTGAGCGCCAAGGCGGAGGGTTGGCCCTCCGTGTGAACGCAACGGCGGAAGGCCGGCCCTCCGTGTGAGCGGGAGGCCGGTCGACGGCCCGCGCAGGGTCAGGAGTGGCCGGCACCTGCGGCGGGCGGTCCGCCGTCCGTCAAGGCGGCGCGGAGTTCGGTCACGCCGTCCTCGCAGAGGGCGGAGACCGTGTTCCGGACCAGCTCGGTCGCGGTGCCAAAGGAGACGGCGACCGGCCAGGTGGAGACCGCGCTGCCGGTGGCGGTGACGTCGGCGGCCGGGACGGTGCGCCAGGAGCCGATCCCGTTCCGGCGGTACTGCCAGGTATGGCCGTCGCGGGCGGCCCGCTCATGCTCGACCCGGAAGCCGTCGTCGTCGACCCCGTGCTGGGGCCCGCCACCGCCCCGGTCATCGACGGGTTCCTCGCTGCCGTCCGTAGACCCTGGCCGCCACCGCGCCCGTGTAGGTGGTCAGGCCCTTCGCATACCGGATCAGACGGCGGGCCGTGGCGTCACCCGTCACGCGGCGACAGGACGGCCGCGCCGTCCACACCCATGCCGCAGATGTAGGCCGTGGTGGCTGGAGGTAGTGGAGGTGGGTTGCCGCCCGAGGTCACGGTTCGGGCGTAGAGGGTGTGCCGGCCCTTGGCCGGGGCGATGCTGTTCGTCCGGGGGTCGCCGGGGGTTCCGTATGGCGGCGGAGGACATCGCGGCCGCCAGGTGTGCCGGCGGTCCCCCGCCCGCGGTCCGCCGAACGTCGCCGCCAGCCGGTCGGTTTTCCCCGGGCCGGAATCGCTTCCGGTGCCGGGAACCTCGTAGCCACGCGAGCCGCCCGCCGTCTCCCTGTGCCGTGGGTGCCTGTGCCGTCCGACGGGATCTCCTGGGGGCCAGACGGTGAGTGGGCCATTCCGGGTGTGAGGTGCTCCCTGAGGAGGGACCGGTTCGGGCGGCGCGCCGGGGCGGGTGGGCTTCTACGTTGGCCGTGCGCGGGTTCCGCTGCGAGGACGTGGCAGGGAGGGAAGGACATGAGGGACGCACGCAGTGCAGGAGCCGGGAAGCGACGGGTGGTGCCGCCGGCGAGGCGCCGAGCGGCCCTGTGGAGCCTGGCGGGCGGCGCGGTACTCACCGCGGCCGCCACCACCGTGATGGTCACCGGGACCGTTCCCCTGGCGGCCACCGGCGCCGCCGGCCGGCCGCCGGCCGGCGGCGCGCCGACCTCGACGGCTCTGTCGCCCGCGCCCACTGCGGACGGCAGGACCGGGCCCGGCCCGTGGCGTGATCCTCTGACCTCCGCGGAGATCGAACGGGCGCAGCAACTGGCGCTCGCACAGGACGCGGATCTGCGCACGGCCAGCGAGAACGTCGAGAGGGAGCGGGGCAGGCCCCAGTACCTCGGCACCGACCTGGCCGAGAGCCCACCGTCGGTCGGCGGCGCCTGGGAGCGGAAGGTGGTGGTCCGCTTCTACGACTACAGCGACAACACCCTGATCCACAAGACGGTCGACCTCCTGTCTCAGAAGGTCGAGAGCTCCAGGACGGTACGCGGTGTTCAGCCTCCCCCCACCCCGGAGGAGGCGCGGGAGGCGCTGGCGCTGCTGCTCGCCGACCCGCTCGGCGACGGCCTGCGGCAGGACTACGCCAAGGCCACCGGCGGCGCACTCACCCGAGTCGACCAGTTGCGGGTCCACGGCTGGGTCTATACGCCACAGGGCACCCAGAGGGGTCCGCTCCGCGCGTGCGGCACCGAGCGCTGCGTCCAGGTGTCCACCCGTGTGCCCGACGACGGCCCGAGGATCGACGCCAGCAGCTACGTGATCAACCTCAGTGACCGCTCTGTGCACCGACTCCGAGCCATGAGCGGAGGGCCTTCCTCATGAAGAAAGTGTTCCGGCCTCTCATCACGGCCGCGTCCCTGGCACTGCTGCTGCCGTCCGCACTGCCCGCCGCTGCCGTGGCGGCGGACGCCACGCGGACAGGTGCGGACGCACAGAGGACCACTGCCCGCCCCTGTAGCCCCGACTATGTCATCGAACGCACGCTCAGGGGCGGCGGTACCTGGCGGATGTGCTGGCACGACACGCGCCTGGAGGGGCTCGTACTGGAAGACATCTCCTTCCAGCCCAGGGGGCAGGCGGAACCGATCAGGATCCTGCACCGCGCCGCGCTGGCGCAGATTCACGTCCCCTACGACAACGGCACGGCCGAGTACTACGACCTCACCGAGGACGAGCTGGGGGCCCACGTCAATCCGCTCCGTCCCAAGGACTGTCCCGGCGGTGCCCTGAAACAGATCCGGAGCGTTCTCGCCACGCGGGGAGAGACCGTCAGCGGTCTGTGCGTCACCACCCAGGAGCGTGGCTTCGCGTTCCACGGTGACAACTATGACCTGCCCCGCAGCGTCCACGGGGGGAACGAGGCCCAGCAGGGCCAGGACCTGGTCGTGTACACGGTCAACGAGGCCGGGCACTACCACTACATCAACCAGTGGAACTTCTCCGACGACGGCACGATCACACCGAAGCTGGGAGCCGCCGGAAATCTCTCCCCGGACGACTTCAACGCCGCGGACGGCACCGGCTGGCCGCTCGGCGAGGGCAGCAAGGCCTACTCCACCAACCACTACCACAACGTCTTCTGGCGGCTGGTGTTCGACCCCGACACCACACCGACCTCCCGGATCGAGCAGTACGAGACCCGGCAGACCGGCTACTCCGCGAAGGAGCCCAGGACTCCCCTGCACAAGACCACCCTGAAGTCCGTCGAGAAGGAGACGGGCGGCCTCACGGACGCGAACGCCCAGCGCTGGTGGCGCATCGTCAGTGAACAGAAGAACACCGACGGGCATCCGCGTTCCTGGGAGATCGCCCACCACAACCCCACCCGGTACACCGGGCGGCCCTTCACCGAGAAGGACATCTACTTCACGGAGTACAAGGCGGGCGAACGGTACGCCAGCGACAACAGGAAGTCGCCCGAGCTCGGCCGCCTCGAGCACGTCGGGCAGTTCGTCGACGGCGAGAAACTGACGAGGCCCGTCGTCTGGGTGCATGTGGGATACCACCACATCCCGCGGGACGAGGACCAGGCGCCCATGCCGGTGCACTGGCAGAGTTTCCAGATCGTTCCGCGCGATGTGACGGCGATGAACCCGCTCACGCCGGACCACCTGCGCCTGCCCCGCTACAACGGCGACGGCCGCCACCCCGCCCACCACCCGCCTTCCGACAAGGGCGGCAAGTAGACCCCCGACCCGGGACGGCAGGACTGGCTGGCTCCTGCCGTCCCAGCTCGGGGTGCGCAACCGGCGACCTCGCGCCATCAAAGGTCTGGATTGAGCACCTGACCTCGCGAGCTCCCGGGCCTGTACGGTCCGGCGATCGTCGTCGCGGGTGTGCTGTCCCGGGCAGCGGACGGAAGCGCCTCACACGCAGTGCTCCACGGCGGTGGGGCGTTCGTCGTACGGCAGCACCACGCAGCGGTGACATCGACGTCGGTCAACTCCACGGCTAGGCCGTGAGCGCGGTGGCCGCTGTCGCACCCAGTGGATCCGAGGGCTTCGGCAGTGGTGCCGCGCAGCTGCCGCTCACCGACGCCGGCGTCCGCCGCGTCGAAGAGGCGGGCGGCGTAGTGCGGGGCAGGGCGAGAGTGGGGGTGAGGTCGCGGATGGGGCATCGTCGGAGGTGCCGGGCGCGGCGGTGAACCCGAACCGCGCCCGGCTGGCCGGCACCGGGCCCGGCCGGTGCGTGCTCGTCTGTACGGGTCGGGTCGCTGAGCGCCCGCCGGATCGTCCGGCGGGTGCCGAGCTCAAACGAGCCGGCTGCCACGGACGTCGGCCTGTGAGGGCGTCGGCGCATGGGTCCTCCGGGTGCCAGAGATGAGCCCGGCCAGTGAGGCTCGGGTCTCCGCCAGCGCGGAGATCCGGTCATCCAGCCCCCGGAGGTGTTCCTGGAGGGTCTCCAGCTGGCATTCGGCGACCGTGCCGTCCTGGCGGACGCACGGCAGGAGATCGCGGATGACCCGGGTCGGGAGGCCGGCGTCCAGCAGTGCGCGAATGCGGCGGACCACGGCGGGAGCACTGTCGTCGTAGCGGCGGTGACCACTGTCGAGACGATGGGACGCCAGGAGGCCCTGCTCCTCGTAGTAGCGCAGGAGGCGGACGGACGTGCGCGTCTCGGCGGCGAGCTCGCCGATCTTCATGTGGCCCTCCTCACAACCTCTTGAATCTCACATTGATGTCAGATCTTAGCGTGAGGGCCATGACGATCACGAATCACCCCATCGCCCTCTACGGTTTCCTTCGCCCCAGGCCGGAGCGCGCGGACGAGGTCAGGCGCATCCTCTCCTCCTTCGTGGAACCCACCCGGCGAGAACCCGGCAACCTTCAGTACCACCTCCACGAGCACGAGGACGGCCGCTTCTTCCTGTACGAGGTCTGGCGCTCGCAGGAAGACCTGGACCGGCACAACGCGACGCCCCCGCTGAAGGCCTTCCTGGAGAACCTGTCGACCTTCCTGGAGGAGGCACCGGAGGGGTACTTCGACACCATGCTCAGCCCCTACCCCGAGGCCGAACCGGTCGCCGCCTGAGGGGCTCCTCCCGTACCCGACCAGCCGAGCCGTGTGCGAGCGTGAACTGTGGGATGCCTTCCCCGAGGGGCGGCGGGCGGATCTGCGTACGGGTACGCCGGAGGAGGACCGGGTCGCCGACGGCGGACGGTGGTGGCCCGAGCGGACGGTGCGGGCGGTGGTGGTCGCCGCGTTGTTGCTGGGTGCGAACACCGGGCAGCCGGGTGCGGTGGCGCGGCTGAGGCTCACCGGGGCGCGGATCGCAGCTGCCGGGCACTCTGGCCATGCAGGGCGCCCGGCTGGAAGGGCCCGGCCCACGCGGCGTGGCCCTCACCCTCGACAACGCCATGGCCTCGTCGTTCAGACTCTCCGAGGGATTCACCGCGAACGGCACCGTACGGCTGCCCGGCACCCGGGTCACAGACGACGTGACCTTCGCCGGAGCCGTCCTGAACGGCCCGCCCGCCGAGGGCATGGGCGACCGGCAGTCCGTGGCCCGGCGTGTGGCATGGAACGCATGATCCTGACGCGAGGAAGGGGGGCTTGCCGGCCTGTCAGGTGTGCCGGTGGTAGGCCTTGTTGGCGATGCGCCAGCCGTCGTCGGCGCGGACCAGCAGGAAGATGTCGGTGAACGTGTCCGCGCCGTGCGAGAGCGTCATGGTCGCGTTCGCGACGGTGCCGTGGACATCGACGGTGTCGATGCGGCGGGAGCGGGTCGCTTCGTCCGGGGCGGGCCGGCCGGTGAAGAGTGCGCAGTACTCCTCCAGGCGCCATGAGACGAATGCGCCGTCCCGGACTCCTTCGACATGGGCGGTGGGCAGGAACGCGTCGCGGAAGTGGGTCGGGTCGCCGGTGGCGTGTCCGCGGATGTAGGCGCGGAGCGGTGCGAGGACGGCGTCCTCAACGGCGGGAACCGTGGCGGCGGCAGCGATGTCGGCCTCGGCAGGGGCAGGGGTGTCGGCCAGGGCGGCCGCGCTGCGCGAGGGGGTGTGGGTCGCGTCCGCCAGCAGGGCCATGTCCTTGGCCAGCGCACCGATCGTGAACTCGGCCGTGGCAGCGGGCGACTCGCCGAGGAGGAAGCGTCGTTTGCGGGCCACGAGCCCGCCGAGCTGACCGAGTTCGAGGACGTCCAGCACGTGGCTGCGGGGCAGGCCGAGGGCGTCGGCCTGCCCCAGTGAGTCACGCAGCGCGAGGACGGCTCCGGCGAGGCTGTTGTTGGCGATCAGCTTGAGCGCGGCGGCGCTGGAGGCGTCGTCCACACGCCGGACGGTGCCCAGCGTGTCCAGAACCGGTCGGACCCGGTCGAGTACGTCCTGGTCGGCGGCGGCGAGTATGTGCAGGGTGCCGGTGGCGGCAGCGGGCACCGAGCCGAGCAGGGGTGCGTGGACGTAGGACGGACCGACTTGCCGGGCCAGTCTCGATGCTTCGGCGGGGGCGATGGTGCTGGTGTTCAGCACGATCGTGTCCGGTCGCAGGGATGCGCGGACGTCGTCGAGGACCTGCTGGCAGGCCGGGCCGTCGAACAGTGCCAGGAGTACGAGGTCGGCCTTGGCCACGGCCTCGTTCGGATCGTCGGCCATCTGA
Source organism: Streptomyces fumigatiscleroticus (assembly GCF_014647975.1). Classification (GTDB taxonomy): domain Bacteria; phylum Actinomycetota; class Actinomycetes; order Streptomycetales; family Streptomycetaceae; genus Streptomyces; species Streptomyces fumigatiscleroticus. The sequence continues at coordinate 194,634 of NZ_BMQF01000009.1, read as the reverse complement.
ACGGCGCCTGCGGTGCGCCCCGAGCGTGTCCAGCCGACGACGTCCCAGTCATGGGCAGCCAGTCGTGTCGCGATCGCGCCGCCCATGCGGCCCAGGCCGAGGACGGCGATCGTGTGCGGTGTGATCATGGGCGCCAGATTGACGCACCGGCGGGCGATGCGACAAGCGCATATGTCGCATACCTGCCCTGCGGTCACCGCATACCCGTCGGTCATACTGGCGCCATGGATCTGACGGTGTGGCGCACCTTTGTGACCGTGTGCCGGCTCGGGTCGCTGTCGGCGGCGGCAGCCGAGCTCCATCACACGCAGTCGGCCGTCTCCCGGCAGATCGCCGGACTGGAGCGGCAGCTCGGCGTGGCCCTGATGGAGCGTCACGCGCGTGGTGTGCGCCCGACCCCGGTCGGCGAGGTGTTCCGGCGCCACGCCCTGGCCACGCTCAACGAGGCCGACCGCGCCGTCCGCGCCGCACGGGACGCTCACGACGGTGCGTCCCACCGGCCGCTGGCGATCGGCGCGGCGCCCTCTCTCGCCGCGGGAATCGTGCCCGAGGCGATCCGGGCCCTGGTGCAGCAGGCCGGACCCATCCGGTGGAGTCTGCTTCCCGGCCTGAGCACACAACTGCACTCCCGCGTCGTCGCCGGCGATCTCGACGTCGCCGTCGTCACCGACGCTCCACCGGGACTGCCCGTGGACCCGCACGTGGAACGCCGCTTCCTCGGGCTGGACGACATGGTCGTCGTACTGCCCACCGGCCATCCGCAGGCCGGGCGCGACCCGGTGCCCTTCCAGGCACTGGCCGACCAGACCTGGGTCGAGGACAACGACGGCTCGGCGGCACTCCTGCGCCGGCACGCCGCCCGCGCCGGGCTCAGCGCCCGCATCGACCTCACCGCGGCCGACCTGCACGGCAAACTGGCCCTGGTCGCCACCGGACACGCCATCGCGCTGATACCCAAGATCCTCACACGCGCACTGCGGACCGACGTCACCACCGTCGGCCTCGTCGATCCCCCGACCCGCGGCATCTACACGATCACGCCACGCCGCGACCCCCACCCCTACGCCGCGGCCCTGCTCGAACAGCTCACGACAGCGTTCGCCTCGGTCCGCCCCTCCTGAGTTCGCTCACCGGCCGACCGTCGGGCAGCGGACGGACGAGGACCGACACCATCGCCACCATGGCGGTTCGGGCGGCCGTCGAAGGAACCGAACCGGGCCCGGGTGGCCGCTACACGGCCGGTGCTGGTCGCCGCCTGCCGGCGGGGGCCTGTGGCGCGGACGCGGGGCTGTCGGCGGGACCCCGCGCAGCGCCCCGAAGGCGCTGCGCGGGGTCCCGCGCGAGAAGGCCGGATCCGGCCCTCAGCCACCGCTCCACCGGCCGCTGGAACTCGACCCGGGCAGGGGCAGGGGCAGGGGCAGGGGCAGGGGCCGGGGCCGGGTCACGAGGCGAGTGCCCGGCCGACCGTGGCGTAACAGTCGATGACGGTGTCGACGCCAGTGATCTGAACGACCCGGCGGACCACAGGCCGCAGGCCCGCCAGGCGCAGCCACCCCGGGGTGTCCCGGGTGGCGTGGTAGGCGGCCAGGAGCGCGTTGATCCCGGAGGAGTCCATGAAGCTCACTTCGCGGCAGTCGACCACCAGGCGGGGAAAGGGGCCGACGGTGCCGGCCGCGAGCGCCGGGCGCAGGCGGGCGGCGGTGTGGAAGTCGACTTCACCTCGCAGACTCAGGACGGTGACGCCGTCGGTGACCGTGTGTGCCACAGCGAGCCGGCTGGGTCCTGACGGTCCGTAGGAGTCGGTCATCGAAAACCTCGGCAATGATCGGCGGCAGAACAAACCCCCCTTTCTCCTCACGTGATGCCCGGGCGCTGGGGGGCCGACACGGCTACATGGCCCACTCGCGCAGTCGGTGAAACCTCTTGGACACCGGGCCGCGGGGGCGCATCAGGGTGCGGAAGGGGCGGGCAGCGAACCGGCTGCCCCCTTCGATGGCCGCGTGTCCCACAGGGACTCCCGCGCACGGCGCCGGCACGGTGACCCGGCGATGGTCGTCCTCTCCCGGGGAAGGCGTGGTCGGCTCCTGTCGCCGCTGGGCGGCGCGGGCGACTCGGGGACGAGGGGGGATCCCGGCCGTCTCACGGCGTGGCTCCGCTTGACCTTGACACAGTGACAAGGTCTTCGCTGGTGCCAAGGAGGTGGTCCCGATGACCATGCAGGAAGAGGACACGATCACGATGCGGGCTCTGCGGGGGCTGGAGAGCAGCAACCCGTCGGCGCGGCTGCGGGCGGCGCTGACGGTCGGCACGACTCCGGACCCGCGGTTCATCGACAGACTGATCGGGCGCTGCGCGATCGAGCCGGAACTCCAGGTGCGTGAAATGCTCACCTGGGCACTCACCCGCCACTCGTCGTCCATGACGGTCCCGAAGCTCATCGATGAACTCCGCTCGGAGCGTGCGCAGGCCCGAAGCCAGGCGTTGCACACGCTGTCCAAGATCGGGGATCGGCAGGCGTGGCCTGCGATCACACGGGCGCTTCTGACCGACGCCGACGACGAGGTGGCGCGGAGTGCCTGGCGAGCAGCGGTCGTACTCGTGCCCGAAGGTGAGGAGCCCGGGTTGGCCGGAGTGCTGGCGACACAGCTCGGGCGCGGCGAGCGCGAAACGCAGCTGAGCCTCAGCCGGGCGCTGGTCGCGCTCGGTGAGGTGATCGTGCCGGTCCTGCGCGCCGCGATGACGGACCGCGACCCTCAGGTGCGTCAGCACGCGATCGTCACGGACCGGCTGAGGCGCAGTCCGGATGCCGGATTCGAGTTCGCGATCGAGGAGGCGAAGCGCATCGTTGCTCTCGGCACGACCGACCAGGAGGGGTGAGGGGCAGTGTTGATCGGTGATGTGGCACGACGGTCCGGGGTCAGCGCCCGCATGCTCAGGCACTACGACTCGCTCGGTCTGGTGCGGCCGACGGGTCGTAGCGAGGCCGGCTATCGGGAGTACTCCAGCGAGGACATCCGGCGCATCTTCCATATCGAGAGTCTGCGGTCACTGGGGCTGTCGCTGCGTGAAGTCGGACGCGCGCTGGATGATCCCGGCTTCACGCCCTCGGAACTCGTCGACGCCCTCATCCGCCAGACCCGGGAACGCATCGCGGGTGAGACGGAGCTGCTCACGCGTCTCCGCCGGATCGATGCCGCGGAACCCGCCGGCTGGGAGGACGTCCTCCAGATCACCGCACTCCTGCACGCCTTGGGGTCGGAGAGCGCCGGCAAGCGCCAGCGCGCGGCTCTGGCCTCGGTCGATGAGGTTCCGGTGCCGGTGGAGGCTCTGGTCGAGGCAGTGCTGAGCGAGACCGACCCGAACGTCGCCGGCGCCCTTCGATGGGCGCTGGCGCAATCGGGCGACGGCGGACTGGCGCTGCTGGCGGAGGGGCTCGGCTCACCGGCGGCCGAGGTACGCGAACGTGCCGTCCAGTCCATCGCCGAGTTCCCGGGAGATGAGGCGACCGCACTGCTGCACGACGCCCTCACGCACCCCGACATCGTGGTCCGCAGATGTGCGGCCTTGGCGCTCGGGGCGCGTGGAGCAGCCGACGCGGTTCCCACGCTCATCGACATGATCGTCGAGGGAACCGGCGACGTCGACGCGGCCGATGCGCTGAGCGTGCTGGCGAGCGACCCCGCGTCGGCGGATCGCATCGCCACCGGGCTCGTCGACTGCCTCGCCCGCAGCACCGCCGAGCCGTCCGCACGCCGCCGGCTGACGCAGGCGCTCGCGGACATCCCGGGGAACACGACGTCCCGTGCCCTCACGGATCTGTCGAACGACGAGGACCGTGTCGTCGCGCTCACCGCCACATACATACTCGAGCTGCGCAACGGGCGACAACGGATCACCCCCGGGGGCCGGGCGCGCGAGGGAGCGGCCGTCGCCGGTCACCGCCGGCAGAGCCACGGCGCCGCCGACGACCCCGCCCGCACCGTGCCCCACCGCTTGCCGACGACACCGGAGCCGTAGCACAGCCCGAGCGCGCTGTGACGGACCGTCAGATGTGGCTCGGTGCCGACTCCGGCTCCGACTCCGGCTTCGGCTCCGGCTCCGGCTCCGGCTCCGGCTCCGGCTCGGCGAGGGGTGCCGCCGCGTCGCGCGGCAGCAGCAGCGGGGTCGCCAGCAGGAGCAGGCCGGCCAGGCCGATGGCCGTACGCGGGCCGAGCAGGCCGCCCAGTACGCCCCACAGGGCCGTCAGGAGTGCCGTCGAGGCCTTGGTCGTCACCGCCCAGGCGGACAACGTGCGGGCGACCCGGTCGGTCGGGGTGCGCTCCAGGCGGTAGGTGGCGTAGACAGGGTTGAAGACCCCGCAGCAGAAGATGAGCCCGAGCTCGACGCCCATCACCAGCAGCAGCCCTCCGGTACCCGGCCCGAGGAAGGCCAGGCCGACGGGCCAGACCGCGCGCAGCGCCCCGGCCACGATCAGGACCCGGTGCTGTCCGAAGCGGGTGACGAGCGGCCGGGCCAGCCGTGAACCGAGCAGCCCGCCGATCGAGGGTGCGGCGAAGGCGAGGCCGTACTGCCACGGTGCGAAGTCGAGTGGGCCGAGCATCAGGACGGCCAGCAGCGGCTGCGCGGCCATCACCAGGCCGTTGAAGAAGGCGGTGTTGAGGAACAGCGGACGCAGCGTCGCGTCGGCGAGGATGTACCGCCAGCCGTCGAGCAGGTCCCCGGCCCGCATGCGCGCGGCCTCCCGGGGCCCGGGCCGCGGCTCGTGCCCTCCCGTGGCGCGGATGCCCAGGGCCGAGAGCAGATAGCTGACCGCGTCGGCCACCACGGTCGCCACCGGACCGAGGAGCCCGGTCGCCGCGCCGCCGAGCGGCGGTCCGACGATCGTGGTCGTCCAGGCCGTGGACTCGAACCGGGCATTGGCGACGAGCAGGTCCTCGGCCGGCAGCAGTGCCTTCAGATACGCGCCGGAGGCGGCGCGGAAGGTGATGTCCGCCGCCGCGACGACGACCGAGACCAGCAGGAGCTGAAGGAAGGTGAGGACGCCGAGCGCGAACGCGGCCGGGATCGTCAGCAGCGCCGCGGACCGCACCAGGTCCATCGTGATCAGCACCGGCCGCTTGCGGCGGAAGTCCGCCCACGGGCCGAGCGGCACCGCCACGGCCGCGCCCACCGCCGCCCCCACGGAGGAGAGCGCGGCGACCTCGGCCGGTCCGGCGTGCAGCACCCGGATGGCGATCAGCGGGAACGCGCCGAAGGCGAGCCACGTGCCGAGCGCGCTGGTCCCGTACGCTGCCCAGAGCCACCCGAACCGCCGCCCCAGCCGGTGCCCGCTCCTCATGCCCGCCGCTCCCTCGCCACTCACCCGTACAACCGATCCGCGACCGGAGACATCGAAGCGGGGAACGATGCCGGGGATCAAACAACCGCGAGGCCGCGCAGCCACAACCAACAGTTGTACCTCTAGGGTGGCGACATGGACCTCGACACCGTCCGGACCTTCGTCGCCGCCGCCGACGCGGGGCAGTTCCAGGAGGCCGCCGCCGAGCTGGCGATCACGCAACAGGCGGTCTCCAAGCGCATCGCCGTGCTGGAGCGCGGCCTCGGCGTGCGCCTGTTCACCCGCACCGCACGCGGCGCCGAGCTCACCATCGACGGGCAGGCGTTCCTGCCCCACGCGCGTGAGCTGCTGCGCGTCGCCGATCGCGCGGTCGCCTCCGTGCGCACCGGCCGCCGGCCGCTGCGCGTCGACGTGATCGCCTCGCGCGTCGCGCCGTCGGGCCTGATGCGCGGCTTCCACCACGCGCACCCCGAGATCGACCTCGACGTGGTGATGCTGTTCGACGTCGAGACGGCCGTGGCCGCCCTCCGGTCCGGCGCGATCGACGCCTCCTTCCGCGCCGTCGCGATGCCTGGCCGGCCTCTGCCGGAGGACATCGCGTCCGTGCGGGTGCTCGACGAGCCGCACCAGCTCCTCACCGGCCCCGCCCATGCGCTGGCCCGCGCCCGGTCGGTGACCCTCGCCCAGCTCGCCGGGCACCGGATCTGGATGCCCGGCATCGTCCCCGGCACCGAGTGGGCCGCCTACTACGACGCCCTCGTCGCCGAGTTCGGCCTCACCATCGAGGCGACCGGCCCCAACTTCGGCTCCGACGCGCTCCTCGACACCGTCGCCGACACCCCGGCCCTGGCCACCTTCACGACCGAGCGGACCCGCCTCGTCTGGCCCGCCGGCCACGGCCTGCGCCGTATCCCGGTCACCGACCCCACCCCCGTCTACCCGCACTCGCTCCTCTGGCACCGCGACAACCCCCACCCGGCGCTGGCCATCCTCCGCGCCCACCTCGCCGCCGCAGCGGACGGCCACGACGCCGCCGGGACCTGGACGCCGGACTGGGTGATTCCGCGCTGAACGCCGACCGCGTCCGACAAGCGCCTGCGTTCTCCCAAGTGACGAGAGTATGGAAGGTGGGGCCGGCACCGGAAGCCGATCTTCAGGTGGGCGGGCCCCACGGACGCCGTCGTCGCCGTACACACGGACCCCGCACGAGGTGTTCCGCCAGGCCGGTCAGCAGCGGCGATGAACCGGTTGAGGTCCTCCGCCGTCGAGATGATCCCGCCGCAGTCTCCGGTGGTCGACGAGGCGCATGCCGTGCAGCGAGGTGTGCCGCAGCCGCAACGGCCGGATGATCCGGGCCTGATCTCCTCGCCGTACGGCCGGCCGGTGCTCCCCTCGACGGTCCGGCCGAGCAGGACGTGACCGGCGTTGGAGAACGTAGATACGTAGATACATGGATACGCGGATACATGGGCACGTGGACAGGTGGATAGGTAGCCAGGTGGTCAGGCAGAGAGCCTCCCTCACGTTCGGACAGACCCGGGCAGCCGGACCTCCGTGCTCTCTTCAGCCGGCGTGCAGGATCCGGAAGCGATCGGACGCTGTGGGATCTCGGTCGACGACTTGGACGGGCGCCCGAGCCCATTGCCACACGCTGATGCCCGGCGTGCGGGAGAACTCGATCTGCCCGCGGGTGCCTTCGACGGCGACGCGCGGCCAGGACTCGGCGATACGCGCCCGGTCCGCGCCGTGAGAGCGCAGCACCTCGGCGAGGACGACGACCGTGTCGTAGCCCTCGAAGGCGACGAAGGAGGGCGCTTCGGCCAGCCGCTCGCGCAGGACCGTTCCGACTCGTGCCCCCAGTGGACCGAGGCGCTCGGGCAGGTAGCGCAGGAACGGGATCGCGGTGCCGTCGTCGCCCAGCCACGTCGCCCATCCGGCGAACTCCGGTTGCCCCGCCGGCGCACCGATCAGGGTCGCGGTGAGACGCTGGTCGCGGCGGACGGACTTGACGATCGACACGGCCGGCTCCGGCTGGCCGACCAGGAGAAGGAGGGCTGTCGCGCCATGGTCGACGAGTGCGTCGCACACGGCCGTGGGGTCCAGTGCGTTCATGTCGAGTTCGATGACGGTGCCGCCGCGCGGTGCGAGGCGGTCCCGCAGGATGCGGGTCCCGGATGCCCAGTAGACACTCGGCTGGGTCGCTACGACGATCCGCCGGTGGCCCGCGCCGAGCAGGAAGTCCGCGTAGATCTGCCAGCCGCGGGACTGGGCCGGGGCGAGGCGCGCGACCCATTGCGTCGGCTGTCCGGTGAGCGCGTCGAGGACCGCCGAGGAGCACAGGAACGGCAGGCCGAGGGCGTCGGCCCGGGCGGCAGCGGCGCGAGCGACGACGCTGTGGTACTCCCCCGCCAGGGCGGCCACGCCCAGGCCGGCCAATTCGTCCACGGCCGCCGTGGCCCTTCGCGGATCGGCCGCGGTGTCCCGGACCACCAGTTCCAGTGGTCTTCCGGCGATCCCGCCGGTGTCGTTGACGTCGCGAACGGCCAGCTCCAGTCCGGCGAGCAGGTGTCGGCCCGCCTCCACCCAGCCAGGCGGGGTCAGCGGAACGAGAGCGCCGATCCGGACGGATGGTCCGTCGGTCCGCTCCGGTGCGAGTGGTGATGTCGGCGTCGTCATGCGGGGGCGTCTCCCGTGCGACGGTTCCGTCGCGGTGTGCCCGGGTCGCGGAGCGGCAAGGCCCGGCCGTACGCGTTCATCTCGTCTCGCCGTGGCGAGCGCACCTGGGTGATCATGCCGGACATTGCATCGACCGCCATCGCCAACAGGCAAACGGTTATTCACTCGCCGAGCTGCTGGGCGTCCGGGCTTCCGGGCTTCCGGGCTTCCGGGCACCTTCACCTCAACCCGTGCGGCGTTGGGGAGCCGCGGAACGGACGTCTCCGCCCGCCCTATGTGCGGGTGGCCCCTGCCCCGGGCGCGCCAGCGCCTCGGGGCAGGGACGTCGTGGTCAGCGGCCGGTGGGCAGGTTGGCGCCGCCGGTGCAGTCGAGCACCACCCCGGTGATGAAGCCGTTGGCGGCCAGCATGTGAATGGCGCGGGCCACTTCCTCGGGCCGGCCGACCCGGCCGACCGGCGTGGCGGCGGCGAGCCCGTCGAACATCGCCTGGCGCTGCTCTGCCGGAACATGGTCCCACCACGGGGTGTCGATGACGCCGGGCGAGACGGCGTTGATGCGCAGGGGCGCCAGTTCGGCCGCCAGCGGTGGAACCATCGCCTCCAGCGCGCCGTTGAGCGCAGCCAGTCCCGCGGTGCCCGGGAACGCCGCGCGGGCGGAGGCGGCGGTGATCAGCGTCACCGATCCGTCCGGGCGCAGGTGCCCCAGCGCGGCCTTGACGATGCGGATCTGGGCCCAGAACTTGGCATCGAAGCCGGCCGCCAGATCGTCCAGGTCCAGCTGGGCGAAGGGGCCGGCGCCTGCCGCGCCGCTCACCGCGACGACCAGGTGATCGATGGTGCCCGACTGGGCGAAGAAGGCGTCGACGGCGCCCTGGTCGGTCGCGTCCATCCGGTGGCCGGTGGTCTTGCCGCCGATCCGGGCCACGGCCGCGTCCAGCTTGTCCTGGCTGCGGCCGGTGACGACGACCTCGGCTCCGTCCGCCGCGAAGGTCGCGGCCGCGGCCTCGCCGATACCGGAGCTGCCGCCCATCACGACGACACGCTGCTCGGCGAACGCGGACGGTGAGCTGCTCGACACGCTCATGGCGCTGTTCCCGCTTCCTATAGGTATGTCTGTGGTGCAGGTGCAGTCTCCTTGGCGAGACCGCTGGTTTCGACAACAGTATGTGTCGAGACTGGTAGTCTCGTCAAGGAAGGGGGGCAGGAAGCAGCACCTACAAGGCGGGAAGAGAGAGGCATCGACGTGACACAACCGCGCGCGGAACGGCCGCACACCGGACGACGCCGCAACGAGGCCGCGCACCGGGCCATCCTGGACGCCGCCCTGCGGCTGCTGACCGAGTCCGACGGCACACCGGTCACCATCGACGCCATCGCCCGCGCCGCGGGCGTCGGAAAACAGACCGTCTACCGGTGGTGGCCCTCCAAGGGCGCGGTCCTCCTCGACGCCCTCATCGACCGGGCCGGACAGGACGTGCCCGCCCCGGACACCGGCTCACTCCGCGACGATCTGCACGCCTTCATCACCGCCACTTTCGACAGCGCCCAGCGCACTCCCAGCGCTCCCGCCCTGCGCACCCTGGTACGCGAAGCCGCCCGGGACGTTCATCTCGCCGAGCTGATGCGCACCTTCACCGCCACGCGCCGCGCCACCCTCCGGGACCTGCTGGCCCGCGGCCGCGACGGCGGCGAACTCCCCGACGACGCCGACCTCGACCTGATGGTCGACCAGATCTACGGCGTCTTCTGGTACCGCTTCCTCCTCGGCCACGCCCCCCTCGACCATGCTGCCGCCGACCGCCTCACCGACTCGGTGCTCGGCGACCGACGGCACGCGGACATGCCGCAACCGAGTCACGCTCGCGGGGACGAGTAGTTCCAGAGGCCGCGGACCCCCGCCCTTCCCCACCCTTCCTCACCTCCCACCACCCTTCCCCACCGGCCCCCACCGGCTCCCATGTGTCGGCCGGTGTCAGGGCCACAGCGGCCGGCGATCGATCGGTGTTCGGCTCCCTCCGCCGCCGCTGACGTTGGTGCGAACGAGGGCGGCCAGGCAGTCGTCCAGAAGCTCGACCTGCCGCTGCGGCGGAAACGTCGCCGGGACGAACAGGGCCTGGACCACGAGGCCGAGGACGAAGGCCTGAGCGCCGGCCGCGATGTGCGCGGGGGCGCGGCACGCCGCCACGGTACTTTGCCGTGACGCTTGTCATGCGAATGAGGAGGCCTACGTGTTCTCACTGTCACTGCGCGACGGTGCCCGCCTCGGACCACTGGAGGTCTGGCACGCCGAGGAGTTCGCCGACCACATGGACCGGGCTCGCGAGCACATCCGTCCGTGGGTGGGGTCGACGTTCGTCACCGACGATGTGGACGGGGCGCGCGCCACGCTCAGGCGATACGCCGAACGCCAGGCCGGCGACGGCGCCCGCCTGTACGGCATCTGGCGGGACGGATCGCTGGTCGGAGGGGTGATGTTCACCCGTTTCGAAGCCGCTGCCGGTTCATGTGAGATCGGTTGCTGGCTCGAGCCGTCCGCCGAGGGCCACGGTCTGATCACCCAGGCCTGTGGCGCATTGCTGGACTGGGCGTTCACCTCCCGGGGACTGCACCGGGCCGAGTGGCTCTGCCGGGCCGACAACGACCGCAGCGCAGCGGTGGCCAAGCGGCTCGGCATGACGCTGGAGGGTGTGCGCCGCGAGGCATGGCCGTACGAAGGTGTGCGCCACGACGAGCAGCTCTGGGCGATCCTCGCCCCCGAGTGGCGGGCTTTGGACCGGTGACCGGCGTCGGGCCGGCCGGACACGCACACCCTCACGTCCACACGTCTCACTGATCGGCGATCGTCTCGCACGAGAGAGCACGACGAGTGCGCACCGTCCTGCGAGAGCACGGCATCGCCGAGGACGTGGGCGAGCTGCCCGCTTCGGCGACGACTGCCGCGGCGCGCAGCGGCCCGACTCCGCTGAGCGGCAGGGGCGATTGAGCGGCAGGGGCGATCGCCGGCAGCCTGGGCTTCTCCGTCGACGGTGCGCCTCCGCCCTGCCCGACACGGCGTCCCTGCCACCCGGCCGGCGGCGGACGGGCTCTCCCGGTCCGGGAACCAAGATCAATTGTCAGTGGCGGGTGGGACGATAGGAGCATCGAGTCGGGAAGAGGGGGAGCCGTCATGTCCGGTAACCAGAACTACATCAACCACGTTGCTCTCGTACTGGATGCCAGTTCGTCCATGCGGCACCTGAGCCACAAGGTCGTCGAAGTCGCCGACCAGCAGATCGCCTATCTCGCCCGCCGGTCCAGGGAACTGGACCAGGAAACGCGCGTCACGGTGTATGTCTTCGCGGACAAGGCGGAGTGCGTCATCTACGACAAGGACGTGCTGCGGATGCCGTCGCTGAAGCAGCTGTACCGGGTCGGTGGCATGACGGCTCTGCTGGCGGCCACACTGAAATCGCAGCACGAGCTGGCGCAGACGGCTCAACTGTACGGCGACCACAGCTTCCTGACGTTCGTCCTCACCGACGGGCAGGAGAACGCGAGCCACCGCTGCCCCGATGCCCCTGCCAGGGATCCTCGCGAACTGGTCAAGGCCGTGGCCCAGATGATCGAGACGCAGCAGGACAACTGGACGCTGGCCGTCCTCGTGCCCGACCAGATGGGCAAGCGCGAGGCCATGCAGTGCGGCTTCCCGAAGGACAACATCGCCATCTGGGACGCCACGAGCACACAGGGCCTGGAGGAGGCCGGGCAGGTCATCCAGCAGGCCACCGAGAAGTTCATGGTGGGCCGCACCCAGGGCATCCGGGGATCGCGGGCGGTGTTCTCCACGGGTGCGGAGGCCGTCAACAAGGACACCATCAAGGCGGCCGGCCTCACCCCGGCGGATCCGTCGGCGTACCAGCTGATATCGGTGACCCGTGACGCGGCGATCCGGGACTGGGTCGTCGAAAGCGGGCACACCTACCGTACCGGTGCTGCGTTCTACCAGCTGAGCAAGTCGGAGAAGATCCAGGCTCGGAAGCAGATAGCGGTGCTGGAGAAGAAGACCGACCGGGTGTACACGGGGCCCGAGGCCCGGGCCCTGCTCGGCCTGCCGGACGTGGAGCTCCGCATCAAGCCGGACCACAACGACGACTTCACCATCTTCGTGCAGAGCACCAGCGTGAACCGGAAGCTCGTACCGAACACCCGGATCCTGCTGATGCTCTGACACCCTGCACCCGCCCGTCGGGTCCCGGATGCCACGCCCTGCCCGGCACCCACCGGCAGGGCGGCCGGCGACGGGACGAAGGCGCGCGGCCCACGCCGAACCGCCGGCATCGCGCGCCCGTCGGGCACCCCGTGGTGACGTGGGGTGCCTCGTCGGGCCCGCTGACCGGCGGTACAGGGCTCGTCGGGCCCGGTCGCTCTTCCGGGCGGCGAGCGGCAGCCGCCTCGGCGCACAGGAGAATGCGGCCCAGCCCAGTCGGCGCACCTGTGCTCGGGTGACCGACGTCGGGGCATGCGCCACGTGTCACAGATCGGAGCGCACGTCTGCTTCGGCGACCGTCGTCACAACGGTGGTACGTCGTCCGGCCCAGCCGCTCGGTGTGCTCGGCGGCTGGGTCACTGCGCGCCGTAGTACAGCCTGAGGAACTCCTCCATCGCCGCGTCGACGCCGGCGCGGTCGCCGGTGGCGAGCAGGTCGAGCAGCAGACCGCGGACGGTGGCGAGCCCGAGTCTGGCACGGTTCCGGGCCGTGACCGGGTCCGCCCCTGCGGCCGTCTCGGCGTCCACGAGCGGCTCCAGCCAGTCCGTCACGAGCCCGTCCAGGACCGGGACGGCCTCGGGACGGCCCCGCAGCGCGTGCCCGCAGAGTTCGAAGAAGAGCCGCTCCTGACCGGCCAGCCCGGGGTCCGTCAGCCGCTGCCACAGCGACCGCGCGACATCGGCGGGCGAGAGACCGGGCTCCTGCCGGAGCCGGGACAGCAGATCGCGCTGGCGCCGCTCCGACGTCCGGACGATCTCGACGAGCAGCTGTTCCTTGGAGCCGAAGTAGTGGATCAGCATGCGGTGGCTGACGCCGATCGCGGCGCCCAGGCGGCGCAGGCTCAGGTCCGCGATGCCGTGCGCCGCGACATGGTCGACGGCCGCGTCCACCAGTCGGGCGCGCCGGTCGCCGTGCGCGTCGTGGGCCGACCCGTCCCCGGGCGGCAAGTCGTCCGTGGTCACCACGTCGTGACTGTACCAATCGGTACAGGCCCCATGTACCGTGTGGTACATGAAGTCTGTCACCGTGTCGATCGACGTACCGCAGACGCCGGAGCAGGTCTACGACTTCCTCGATGTCATGGCTCACCACGAGCGATTCACCGACCACTACCTGACCGGCTGGCGTTACAGCGGTCCCGGCCGCGGCATCGGATCCGGCGCCACGGTCGTCGCCTCGCTGGGCGGCACGAAGACCGAGGTCACCATCGAGGTGGTCGAGGCCGAAGCGCCACGGCGCATCGTCGAACGCAACGTCAGCGCGGCCGGCCGGCGCCTGGCCCACGGCACCTACACCATCGAATGGCTGCCGGCCGGTGGCAGCCGCGTCTCGTTCACCTACGCCTGGGTGCGCGCCCCTGTCGCCGACCGGCTGCTGGCGCCCGCCGTCCGGGCCACGATGCGGCGTGCCAACCGCACGGTGATGCGACGCCTGGCCACCGAGGTGGCCCGCCATGTGGCGACCGCCGGTTCCTGACGGCGGGTGGCGGTCCTGTGAGACATGGCCCGGCCCGGAGCGGGACGGCGGACGGCCCTCGCGCGGCAGCAGTCATCGCGGGTCATGTGCGTCAAGAACCCGAAGCGGGCCGCAGCTCGTGCAGAGCGGCCCGGAAGGCGGCCACGATACGTGTGTTCTCGGCGGTGTCCTTGACCGCGATGCGCACGGTGCGTCCCTGGTACTGCGACGACAACGGTGACAGGTCGCGCAGGTACACATCATGGCGGCGGCACTCGTTCACCAGTTGGGCGGCGCTGGGCCCGCCGGACGGCAGGGTCACGGTGAGGAAGTTCGCCACGGCCTCCTCGACCACCACGTTCTCGTCCGACCCGGCCAGATCGGAGGCCAGTCGCCGGCGCAGGGCGTGGGTGCGCAGCCAGCAGTCGCCGTAGTAGGCCGGGGCGCGCAGGGCTGCCACCGCGGCCAGCTGCGCCGGGAGGCCGACCTGCCACGGCGGCGTCCATCGGCGCAGCAGCGCGGCGGTGGACGGCTCGGCCACCAGGTACGCGGCTCGCATACCGGAGAGCGCGTACATCTTGGACAGTGAGGTGCACACCACCACCCGCGGGTCCGTCGCGGCGAGGCCGGCGAGCGACTCGGCCGGGTCGACATAGCCCAGATATGCCTCGTCGATCCACCAGCGGGTCCGGGCCGGCGCGGCGGCGATCAGCGCGCGCAGCTGGGCGGCCGGCAGGTGGCGTCCGGTCGGGTTGTTGGGGTTGACCACGACCACGAGGTCGTAGGGGCCGGCTTCCACGGCGGCGGACAGCCGGGCCGGATCGATCCGCCAGCCCTCCTCGCGGCGCAGCCGGAACCGGTCCGCCCGGCATCCGATCACCCGCTCCGTGACGTGGGCGTACTCGCCGTAGCCCGGGTCCATCAGAAGCACCCTGCTCTGCGGGGTCAGCCACCGGCCGAACGCCCTGAAGATCAGGTCGGAGGAGCCGGCGCCGACCGCGAGCGTCTCCACCGGCAGCGCCCGGGCCGCGGCGACGGCGGCCAGCAGGCCCTCGGCACCGGCCGGCGGCGAGGCCCGCGCGGCCCAGCCCGGGTCCTCCGCGAGCATCCGGCGTGCCCCGGGGGCCGGCGGGAACCAGGCGTCCAGCACGTCGGCCGTGACCACGTGATGACGCCGGTCCAGGTCACGGAAGTCCGTGCCGATGGCGGTGAACGAGGCTCCGCCGTGCTCGCAGCCGTCCGGACGGGGTGCGAACGGTACGTCAAGACGCCAGTCCACCTGGGCCCGCAGACGCTGCACCAGCGTGTCGTATCGGTCCCTCGCGAGCTTCGTCAGCTCGGCCACCTCACCGGTCAGCACCTCGAACGTCACCGCGCCGCTGTGGACGGTTCGGCCGACCGGGCGCAGCCCGACGGCCCGGTACATGTCGAGCAACTCGATACGGCCCATCGCCACCACCCGGCGGCCGCCCCGGGCGGCGATCCAGCGCAGCGCCGCATACATCAGCGCCGATGCCGCCGCAGTGGCCCGCCAGCGCGGCTCGACGGTGAGGATGCGCACCTCGAACGGATCGTCCTCGCACAGCAGCGGCAGCTCGTCACGGCTCAGGTACTTCTCCAGCGCGTACCGCCCCGACCAGGGCGGAGTGAGACTGACGAAGCCGATCCGGGCCGCGTCTCTCGCCGCGACCAGATAGACGTTGTCGCCGTCCAGCGCGTCGCGGAGCCGCCCGGCCGGAACCGGCGTGTGCTGGCGCAGCTCCTGTGCGTACACCCGGTGACGCAGTCCGTGGATCCACTCACGGTCCTCCGGGGTGGCAGTGCGCAGTTGCAGCAGGTCCTGGCCCATGAGCACCTCTCTCGACGTCGGCGCACTCCATCGTGGGGAACACACACCGGCCGCGCCTGGGCCGGGCGACGTGACATGTCTGAGTACGTGTACTCAGGCGCGGTCGGCCCGACTCGCGATCAGCAGGCGCCGTCCGTCGTCCGGATCGGGGCTCCGCCGCACGAGCGGTCCGTTATGAACCGGCTGGAAACGGACCAGAAGAGGTGAAGAGTCCAAAAAGCGTCATGCAGTGTGAATGGCGACCTGCCACGCTGAGAGACATGGCCGACCACAACGATCCCAACTCTGTGAACTCGATCTTCGCGGACATCGATCCCAGTCCGGCCGACCTCTACGACATGTTCGGCTTCCCGGGCCCGGATCCTGCGCACGAGACGGTCGTCGTCGCCTCCACCTTCGCCAGCGTGCCCCAGGCCGGCGAGCTCGATCCCGACCTGTTGTACCGGATGGTGGTCCGCCCCCGCCGGCGGGCGGGCAGTTGGCCGCACGGATTCGACCTCGACGGGATGATCCGCTACGTCGACGGCGTCCGCCGGCGTCTCACCAGCCCCCAGCAGACCGGTGACATCCGCGCATGGGTGGACAACCAGCAGACGGCGCATCTGACGCTGACCGGGTTCGCCGGCGGGGACCTGTCCGAAACCGTCCGCACCAACACGGTCTCCTCCCTTCGCACGCCGGACGGGGAGACGATCCGGGTCTACGTCGGCGGCCGGGACGACGCGTTCTTCAACGACCTCCCCGGCTTCTTCCGCTCGATCAACTACGCGCCGCAGTACTACCACGTCCCGCACGACTCGCCCGCCGAGCTGCGTGAGGTGCCCATCCCGAAGACGCTGCTGGAGCTCGAGGGCAACACGTACTTCAACTACGACCCGGCGCAGCCCGAGTGGGGGCACAGCGAGAAGCGCGACCTGCCCTCGGAGCCGATGACCTGGACCGGTGACCGCTTCGCCAAGGACGCCGACGGCAACTACCGCCTGGTCTACAGCGGAAAGGACGCCCAGGCCGGTAAGAACGTCAACTGCGTCGTGCTGGAGATACCCCTCGGCTACCTGACCCACGATCCCGACCAGGACCGTGTGGTGGACGTGTGGGCGGAGAGCTGGGTGCGCAGGGCGGTCGGCAAGGTTCCGCTCGTACCCGACGACCCGCTGTGGACCGAGCAGCCCCTGGCGGCCCTCGGCGAGGCCGAGCGCGACCCCCAGCTGCGCCACTACAAGCGGGTGGACACGACGGCGCAGCCGTTCGCCGATGCCGCGCTCAACGAGCGGGAGGACAGCCGCCAGGTCGGAGGCGCGAACTTCATGCTCGCCCCGCACTTCATCAAGCGCCTGGCCCACCTCGGCTGGGGATTCGGGCCCTCCATCACGGCGCTCGGCCTGCCCTCCTCCTTCGACCACGACAACGCGCCGGTCTCGGTGCACAAGGTGTACCGCAGTGTGAGCAGCGCGTTCCCCCGGGTCCGCAAGCTGATCTTCCAGGAGCTGCGGATGCCCGACGACAGCTGGAACCCCCACAAGCTGGACATCCCGTTGCGGCGGCCCGTGGAGATCTTCATCCCGAACGTGTGCGCCATCGACATGGACACCACCGGGACCTGGCCGTTCGGCCGTCGGCTCGAGGACCAGGTGGCGACGCGGTTCCTCTCGATCTTCCTCGACATGGAGGCCCGTGTCGCCGGCGGTCCGTGTCACATCGAGACCCTCAACGACCAGTCGCTGTGGGACTCCGCACCGGTGGTTCCCAAGACGCCGCCCAACCCGCTCCGCAACGACAAGGAGTTCCTCACCGACTTCCCGTATCTGGCTCCGCCGTGGTGACCGGTGTCGTCGACCTGTCGGCGGCGACCCGGGAACGCGTCGAGCGTGTGGAGGCGCTGCTCGACGCGGTGCGCCACCGGACGGCCGGTCTGACGCCCACCGACGCGGCCGTCCGGACGGTGCTGCTGAGCTACGAGCGGGCGGCGTTGTCCGGTCGGGACGACGACGTCCGCGCGGCCCAGGACGCCGCCGAGGCGGCTCTCGGCCGGGGCCTGGTCTCCGACGACCTGCTCACCGCGCTGGCCCGCATCCACCTCGACGGACACGATGTCCGAACCGCCGCGGAACTGCTCGACCGGTGCCGCTTCGGGGCGACCTCGACGAGCGTGCGGGAGATGCGCGCCACCATCCTGCTGCAACGGGGCGAAGCCGTGGCCGCCGCGGAACTCCTGCGGACGCTTCTCACCGACGAGCGCTCGTGGCAGCACCTCGCCGGGCTCGCAGCCGTGTACGAGGAGCTCGGTGACCTCCGGACCGCCGACGAGCTGTACCGGAGCGCGGAGTACGACCTCGACGCCAAACAGCTGCCGGCCCTGGCCTGGGTGGAGGTGCGCCGGGCGCGGCTGTCACGGCGTGCCGGCGATCCGGTGGGCGCCTGGGCACACCTGCGGCGCGCACGGGACGCCTCGTTCGACTGGCGGGTCGCGGCCGAGTGCGCCCGGTGCGGACTCGAGGACGGCGACCTCGCCGGCGCCGCGGCGCTCGCCGAAGCGCTCGTCGCCCATACGGGCCGGCCCGACCACGAACACCTGCTGGCCGATGTCCGCGCCGCGGCCGGAGACCGGGAGAGTGCCGCCCGGCACCGCGACGCCGCGCTCCGCGGCTACCGTGCGGCCGCCCGGCGCTGGCCTTGGCGCTACGCACACCACCATGTGGAACTGCACCTCACCGCGGGTACCCCGGCCGACCTGGCGGAGGCGCTGCGGCTGGCCGAGGGCGACTACCACGCCCGCCCGCACGGCGCCACCGGCCGGCTGCTCGTCGCCGTCCTCGGCGCCTGCGGGCAGAGGGAACGCGCCGACCGGCTCGCCGCCGGCCTGGAGGAGGAACGGCGGCGGGCACTGGCGGCACTGGACCGCCGGTAGTTCAGCGGTGGTTCAGTTCCCTTCGGTGTGCCCCGGTCCGGTCTGCCCCGGCCCGCCCCGGTCAGCCGGCCGGGGCGGGTCCTCACAGCGACCTAGGGCCCTTACAGCAGCCCTTGGGCGGAGCACCAGGTGCGGGCGTCGCGGACGCCCGTCTCCACCGCTTCGACGAAGCGGCGGTGGCGGAAGTTCAGCAGGTAGTGCAGCGGCACCTCGGCCTGGAGCATACGGACCCGGATGTGCCGCCCGTAGGACCCGTCCTCGCCCCGTGCGAGACGGGCGTTGCTGCGCTCGATGTCCGCGAGGTCGGCGCGCAGCCGGCTGTTGGTCGCCTCCTCGAAGATGTTGAAGTACTCGCCCACGAAGCCGTTCTTCCAGCGGCCGGCCGTGCTCGTCGTCCAGATGATCCAGAGCTCGTCGGCGCCGTGGTCGACGGCGTACCGCAGGTTGGCGCCGGTGGCGTGCACGGCGTCCACGTAGACCTGCCCGTCGACGGTCACCGGGGGGAACCAGATCGGCAGTGATCCCGTGGCGACGAGCAGGTCCTCGCTCATCGCGGCCGGCGGGAGCACCTCCAGTTGCTGAGTGGTGAAGTTGTAGACGTTGAAACTGGCGTGCCGGGGCGTCGCGCGGATCGCGTTCCAGTCCAGTGACCACTGGGGGAAGACGTTGCGGCGGATGCGCTGGTAGGTGAGCAACGAGGAGGCGGATCCCAGCGGCAGCCGGGGAATCTCCCTGACGTTCGGCGAGATGCCCCGTAGGGGGCGGAAGTCGCGCCAGTTGTCGGCGATCCGGCGGCCCGACATGCCTTGGCACCACATGGCGACGTTGAAGGTGGCGGCACTGACCCCGTCGGCATGGTCGAACTCCACGCCGGCCTCGTCCAGCCAGACTTGCAGCACGCCCGCCTGGTAGGCGATCTTCAGACCGCCGCCGGCCAGGATCAGGGACCGGCTGGTCATGGCTGCGCGTCTTTTCCCGCGGAGAAACGTTCGATGCGCTGAACGGTGCGGCGCAGGTCCCGGCCGAAATAGGCGCCCCCGATGAGACGCAGCAGCGGTTCGAAGAGCTTGCCCTTGGTCGTCGTGGGAACGCGGTGGATGTGCAGGTCGATCCGTGTGCGTTCGCCGCCCGCCTCGGCGCTCAGCCGGTACAGCCAGTAGCTGCCCCGGCCGAACGCGTTGCTGTCGGTCACGTCCAGGCGAACTTCGTCAGGCGACCACGTGTACCGGTAACGCTGCCATATGCCTGCCCCTTTGCTTCCCTCCGTGACGTCCGCCCAGGTGTCGCCCCTGTCGTGCACCACCAGCTGTCCGGAGCTGCTGTTGCCCCAGATCCTCGCCCGGTCCGGACCGAAGTCCGTGAGGGCGTCGACGAAGGTTGCGGGCGGGAAATCACCAGTGACCGAGACTCGCACGTCGCCCATGTGCTCCTCCTGGGGCGTGGGCACCAACGCATCGACCGGGCCGGGCCGACGGCCCGTTGCGGTGGCCGGCAGCGCTTGCAGTGTAGGGGACCCGGGTCGAGGCGTACGGGGCCTCGCTCGGTCATTCTTGCCGCCCCCGCTGCGCGCTGGGGGCCGCCCCCGCGGCGCGCTGGGGGCAGTCGTCCCCGGGCGGCCAACCCGCCCGGCTCCGACAAACACGCGGCCTTCCCGGCCATGCTCGCCGCCGCGGCTTGAGCGCCGGGCCTCCAGGCGCCTAGAAAGGGAGGACGGGGGCGAGGCAGGGAGGGGGTGGCTCGGGATGCGGATCGTCGTGGATCTCACCCGCTGCCAGGCGTATGCGCAATGCGTGTTCCTCGCGCCGCAGGTGTTCGAGCTGCACGGGGAGGAGGTGTTGCTCTACCGCCCGGACGTCCCCGAGGAGCAGCTCGACCGCGTGCGTCAGGCCATCGCGGCCTGCCCGGTCCAGGCCATCCTCGCGGGCGAGGAGGTGAACGCCGATGCCCGGTGACCCGCGCGAGGGCCGGATCGTGGTCGTGGGTGCGTCGCTGGCCGGGCTGCGGGCCGCCGAAACGCTGCGCGAGGAGGGCTTCACCGGTTCCCTGACCGTCGTCGGGGACGAGCCCCATCCGCCCTACGACCGGCCACCGCTGTCCAAGCAGGTGCTGCTCGGCACCGCGGCGGCGGACGCCACCGGGCTGCCGATGCGGCGGGAGGCGGACGCCGAGTGGCGGCTGGGTGTGCGGGCCACCGGTCTTGACCCGCTCGGGAAGCGGGTGCTGCTGGCCGACGGCGACTCGCTCCCCTACGACCGGCTGCTGATCGCCACCGGAACGCGGGCGCGGCCCTGGCCCCATCCGGAACAGGCCGCGCTGGACGGGGTGTTCACCCTGCGCACCCGCGAGGACGCCGGAATCCTGGCCGAGCGGCTGGCCGCCGGGCCGCGCCGGGTGCTGGTGATCGGTGCGGGCTTCACCGGCTCGGAGATCGCCTCGGCCTGCCGGGAGCGGGGTGTCGAGGTCACGGTCGCCGAACGCGGGCCCGGACCGCTGGTGGGCGCGCTCGGCGGCACGCTGGCGAAGCTCGCGGCCGGGATGCAGCGGGCGCACGGTGTGGACCTCAGGTGCGGAGTGACGGTCACCGCGCTGCGCGGGAGGAACGGCCGGTTCACCGGCGCGGACCTGTCCGACGGCAGCCGCGTCGACGCGGACCTCTGCGTCGTCGCCCTGGGTGCGCTCCGCAACGTCGAGTGGCTGGCGGACGCCGGTCTTGCGGCGGGCCCGCACGGAGTCGCCTGCGACGCGGGGTGCCGCGCGTTCACCATGTACGGGATCGTCACCGACGACGTCTTCGTGGCCGGTGACGTCTCCCGCTTCCCGCACCCGTTGTTCGAGTATCAGATGCTCTCCCTGGAGCACTGGGGCAACGCGGTCGCGCAGGCCGAGGTGGCGGCCCACAACATGGTCAGCCCGGGGCCGTTGCGGCGCCCGCACCTCACGGTGCCGGTGTTCTGGTCGAGCCAGTTCGGCTTCACCATCAAGTCGGTCGGTGTTCCCGCCTTCTCCGACCAGGTGACCATCGCGCAGGGGACGCTCGCCGAGCGCCGTCTGGTGGCGGTCTACGGCTACCGGGGCCGCGTCACCGCTGCGGTCACCCTCGACATGGCCAAGTGGCTGGAGCACTATCGGACTCTGATCGAGACCGCCGCGCCGTTCCCGCCCGGGCCCGGCGCGGCCGGCGGCCGGCCCCTGGTGACCGACTTCCCGATCCCCTCCGACGTACCGGATGCGCGGGGGCTCTCGCACGGCCCCACCGTCGCGCTCACCGGTCACCTGCCGGACCGCCGGCTGACCGTGGTCCGGTCCGCCGGCTGACCTTCACGTCCCCGCCGCCGGGAGGAACTCCATGGCCGTCGACACGCTGCTGGAGCGGATCACCGACTACGCCAGCCGCCCCGACCCCTACCCGCTGTACGCGGAGCTGCGCGAGGCGGGTGTGGCGCGGCAGACGGACGGCAGCTACCTGGTCGGCACGTATTACGACATCGTCGCCCTGCTGCACGACCCGCGGCTCAGTTCGGACCGCCGCAACCGCGCCGCGCCCCACCGCGACCCGGACGTGGAGAAGGAGGAACAGCAGCGGCCGTCCTTCATCCGGCTCGACGACCCCGAGCATCACCGGCTGCGCAGCATGGCCATGCGGCCGTTCGGGCCCCCGCACAGCCCGGGCCGGATCGACGCGATACGGGACGAGATCACCCGGATCACCGGGGAACTGGTGGAGTCGCTCCCGGGCCGTGGGCGGATCGACGTCGTCGACGACTTCGCCTATCCGCTGCCCGTCACCGTGATCTGCCGGCTGCTCGGCGTGCCCCGCGAGGACGAGCCGGTGTTCCGCGAGTGGTCCGCCACCATCGTCGACTCCCTCGACATCCGGCCCGGCGAGGACCCCGGCGAACGGGAAGCGGCCGGCCGCCGGGCCCGGGAGCGGATGGGCCGCTATCTGGTGGACCTGGCAGAGCGGCGCCGCGGCCGGCCGGGCGACGACATGCTCACCGCGTTCGTCAACGACCCCGGTCCGTACGGGGAGTTCAGCCGCGAGGAGCTGGCGGCCACCGCCACCCTGCTGCTCGTCGCCGGACACGAGACCACCGTCAACCTGATCACCAACGGCGTGCTCACCCTGCTGCGCCACCCCGACCAGCTGGACCTCCTGCGCCGTGACCCCGGCCTGCTGCCGGGCGCGGTGGAGGAACTGCTGCGCTACGAGCCCCCGGTCCACATGCTGCAACGCACTCCCCTCACCCGCCTCGACATCGCGGGCACCACCGTCCCCGAGGGCGTGCCCGTGGTGCTGGTGCCGGCCTCGGGCAGCCGCGACCCCAAGCGGTTCCGCGATCCCGACCGGTTCGACCTCACCCGCACGGACAACCAGCACCTCGGTTTCGGCAGCGGCATCCATCTCTGCTACGGAGCACCCCTCGCCAGGCTCGAGGCGCAGGCCGCGCTGGGCGCGCTGTCGCCCCGCCTCGCCACCGCGACCCTGCTGGAAGATCCTCCCCCCTACCGGCACAGCGCCGTGCTGCGCGGACCCCGGCACCTTCCCGTCGAGCTGTGAGGTCCGCGTCCGTTCCCCGTGCCGGGGGTGACCCGGCGCCGGGTGGTGCGGTAGGGAGTGGTGGGTCAGTGGTGTGCCGTGAGGGAAACGGCCGCCGCGTCCGTCCCGTGCCTGCCCCGCCGAGAGCCCAGCCGGCACTTCCGCCGACGAAGGAACCACCTGCTCCATGATTTCGGGTTTCCGACCTGCCTTCCGTGTCCCGCGCCCGCGTGCGGGAGCCCCGCCACTGGGCCGGTTGGTCACCGCGAACGCGCTGAGTTCGGTCGGGGACGGCGCGCGGTTCGCCGCCCTGCCGCTGCTGGCGGCCGCCGTCACCCGTGATGTGTTCTGGGTCTCCGTGGTGGCGGCGGCCGGGCGGGCGGCCTGGCTGACGGCACCGGTCATCGGCACTCTCGTGGACCGCATGCCGGCACGCCGGTCCATGGTCGGTGCGGACCTGGTGCGCTGTGCGGTGCTGGCCGTGCTGTCCGTGAGCACGATGACCGGGTGGGTACCGGTCCCCTTGCTGGTGCTGCTGGCCCTTCTCTCCGGCATCGCCGAGGTGTTCTTCGACAGCGCGGCCCAGGCGGTCGTACCGCGACTCGCCGCGGACCAGGAGCTGGAGCGGACGAACGCCCGGATCATCGCGGCGCAGATCACCGGCACCGGTTTCCTCGGCCCCCCGCTCGGGGCGGCGCTGTGGGCCGTGTGGCAGCCGTTGCCGTTCGCGGTGGACGCGGTGACGTTCCTCGGCTCGGCGCTGCTGCTCAGGGGGATGCCCGCGCGGACGGCGAACGGACCGGCGGCCAGCGGCGACGAGCGGGCGGAGCGTGGTGCCGGGGTCTGCTGCGCGGCACCTGGGCCGGTCTGCGGCTGCTCGGCCGCGACCGCGTCCTGCGCCGTCTCATGGTGGTGGTCGCGGTGCTCGGTGTGGGCCAGCAGGGCGTCTACGCGGTGCTGGTGGTGTACGTGGAGCGCAGGCTCGGTCTGCCGCCCTGGGGATACGGTCCGATGCTGGTGATGGCGGCTCTCGGCAGCCTGTCCGGGGCCAGGGCGGCCGCGTGGACGGCGCGACGGCTGGGCACCGGACGGAGCCTGGTGGTGTCGGTGACCGTGTCGGCGCTCACCTGTCTGGTCGTCGCGGTGGTGCCCCGGGCCCCTGTGGTGGCCGCGATGCTCGCCGCCAACAGCGCCGCCGTCGTGCTGTGGAACGTGTGCACCGTCTCGCTGCGGCAGCGGCTGGCTCCGCCGGACATGCTGGGCCGGGTCACCAGCGGCTACCGCCTCGCCGCCTGGGGGACCATGCCCCTGGGGGCCGCACTGGGCGGCACGCTGGCACGGCACGCCGGTCCCGACGCCCCCTGGGCCGCGGCGGGTCTGCTGCTCCTGGGATGTCTTCCACTGCTGCGCGGAATGCCCTCGGCCCCGCCGAAACGGGCGGACGGCTCCTCCCCCGCGAACGCGGCTTCCGGCACGGCGGCAAACACGGCATCGGACGACCACACCCGGGGCCGGCCGTCCGGCTGAACCCCGCGGATCCGCCCGAAGCGGGCGGTGCGCGGACGGCCCTGCCCCCCTCTGCTCGGCGTGCGTGCAGGCGGTGTCCATCAGCTCGGTGATCTGTGCGGCGTATTCCGCCGGCCGCGGAGTCTCGTCCCGGACCGCCTGAGCCCGTCGCCGCTCCGGCGCGGCATCGATCACAGAGCCGAGGTGCGGCCGGCGCACACGCGCCCATCGGGCAGCCTGGGCCTTGGTCGCCTGCCGGCCGGTCGTGAGCGTCACCAGCGCCCGGCACATCCTGCGGACGAGGCAGGCGTGACCTCCCCGGTGCGCGACCCGCGGCGCCCACTCGCGCAGCGCGAACACCTACTCGACCGGCAACCCGTCGGGCGTGATCCCCGTCTCCCGGACGAGCTGCCGGTTGAGCGTCCACGCCGATGTGGCGGGCGTCGTGCGGAGCGGTGAGCCGGGCGACACGGCGGCCATCCGCGGCGGGCCTGGCTCGAACGCACGGCGAACATGGTGCACTACAGCGAACCGCCGCGCGGCGGGCACTTCGCACCGATCGAGGAGTTCTTGGGTCCCTTCCGGGCGGCGACGGGCCGAGGGGTCACACGGCGCCGCGGTTGAGGAGCGCCGCGCACCAGCGGAAGTGGCCGTCCTCGCCGTCCGAGGCGAACAGGTCGTAGGTGGCCAGGGCGTAGACCGCCTGGTACAGCGCCAAGGTGTGCGGCGAGTACCGCAGTTCCCTGCGAACAGGCTGGTGAGGGCGGCCATGTGCTCTTCGGCATACGGCCCGTACATGTCACAGACGGTGGGCGAAGTACCGGAGCCAGTCGTCGGTGTGTGTCTGAAGGTGGTCGACCATGAGCGTAAGTACGGCCGCTGTCCTCCGCCCGGCGCAGCCGATATCGCGGGCGGGCGGGGCCGGGGACGGCTCCCTATCCCGCCGTCTCCCCCGCCCCGCGGACGGCCGGCCGTTCGCGGCCCCAGGCGGCCAGCGGCCGCAGCGCGTCGTTGAGGCGGATGCCGTCCTCGGTCAGCGAGTACTCGACACGGGGCGGCACCTCGTCGTAGGAGACGCGGTGCACGACGCCGTCCGCCTCCAGTTCGCGCAGATGGGAGGCCAGCACCTTCTCGGTGATCCCCGGAAGCAGCCGGCGCAGCTCGCCGAAGCGGCGGCTGGGGTGCTCGTGGAGTGCCCAGAGGATCAGCACCTTCCACTTGCCGCCGATCACCTCCATCGCGGTGTCGATCCCGCACACGTGTCCGTCCGGTGCGCCCGGCCGGTTCAGCGTCGTCATGCCCCACCCTCCTGACGTGCTCGCTCACCCGGAGGTAACCACCCACTCGGAAGTACGTACTTGATCACCACCAGGCCCGCGTCCAGCCTAATCGGCATGACACACACCACCGTCGGGAAAACCCCGGTCACCCTGCTGGGCCTCGGCACGATGGGCACCGCGCTGGCCCGTGCCTGGCTCGCCGCCGGTCACCCGCTCACCGTCTGGAACCGCACCCCGGCCCGCGCCGCCGCGCTCGCCGCCGAGGGCGCGAGGGTGGCGAAGAGCACCGCCGAGGCGGTCGCGGCGAGCAGCCTCGTCGTCGTCTGTCTGCTGGACGACGCCTCGGTCGGCGAGGCGCTGGCCGGCACCGATCTGGCCGGCCGGGACCTGGTCGATCTGACCACCGGTACTCCTGCCCAGGCCCGCGCCCGCGCCGAGTGGGCCCGCGAGCGGGGCGCCCGTTACCTGGACGGCGGGATCATGGCCGTACCGCCGATGATCGGCGCCCCGGAAACCGGCGGCTACGTCTTCTACAGCGGCTCGCGGGAGCTGTTCGAGCGGCACCGGGAGACGCTGTCCGTCCCGGCCGGCACCACCTATGTCGGCACGGACGCGGGCCACGCCGCCCTGCACGACATCGCCCTGCTCAGCGCCATGTACGGGATGTTCGCCGGGGCCGCACACGCCTTCGCCCTGATCCGCAAGGAGGACATCGACCCCGCGTCGTTCGCCCCGCTGCTCGCCGACTGGCTCGTCGCGATGGCCCCGGCGGTTCACCAGACCGCCGACCAGCTGCGGAGCGGCGACTACACCAAGGGCGTCGTCTCCCCGCTCGCCATGCAGGTGGCCGGCGTGCCGGCCTTCCTCGGCACCGCCGAACAGCAGGGCGTCAGCCCGGAACTGATCGGCCCCTTCTTCGCGTTGATGCGCCGCCGTCTGGACGAGGGCAGCGGCGAGGAGGGGCTGACGGGCGTGATCGACCTGCTGGTGCGGTGACCCGTGACGCCCAGCCTGAAGGATCCCTAGAGGGTTGTCGGCACGGCGGGCTCACGGGCATGGAAGAACAAGAGGCCGCGGGGAAAAGGGCGTGCCGCGTGCACAACCCGTTGCTACGCTCGGACGCATGATCACGCCTTCGCCTCAGCACCGGATGATGCCCCACCGACGGGGCTGCTGAGCACGGACGCGTACCGAATCCGAGGCCCCGGGACGGGGCCTGGAGCGTGCCGCGATCAGGCTCCGCCACCCGGCAGGAGGACCGATGACCGCAGGACGCCACTACATCACCACGACCATTCCGTATGTCAACGCCCGCCCGCACCTGGGCTTCGCCCTGGAGCTCGTCCAGGCGGACACGCTGGCCCGGCACCACCGCCACCGGGGCGCGCAGGTCCGCCTGGTCAGCGGAACCGACGACAACTCCCTGAAGAACGTCCTGGCCGCCGAGGCGGCCGGCGTCGACGTGCGGTCGTTCGTCGACCGCAACGCGGACGCGTTCGCCGCGCTGCGCGCTCCGCTGGCGCTCTCGCTCGACGACTTCATCCGTACCAGCAGCGATCCGCGTCACCGCGTCGGAGTCGAACGGCTGTGGCGCCGGTGCGCCGCCTCCGGCGATCTGTACCGCAAGGAGTACGAAGGCCTGTACTGCGTCGGCTGCGAGCAGTTCTGCACCCCTGAGGAACTGGTCGACGGGCGGTGCGCCGAGCACGGCACCGAGCCTCGGCTCGTCGCGGAGGAGAACTGGTTCTTCCGGCTGTCCCGTTACGCCGGCCGCCTCCACCGGCTGATCTCGGACGGCGAGCTGCGCATCGAGCCCGCCGTCCGCCGCAACGAGGTCCTCGCGCTGATCGAGGGCGGCCTGCACGACATCTCCGTCTCCCGCTCCCACGGCCGCGCCCGCGGCTGGGGCATCCCGGTGCCCGACGACCCGGACCAGGTCGTGTACGTGTGGTGGGACGCCCTCGGCAACTACGTCACCAGTCTCGGGTACGGCACCGACGACCCGGCGTACGACCGGTGGTGGGCCGACGGCGAGCGCCGCGTCCACCTGGCCGGCAAGGGAGTGGTGCGGTTCCACGCCGTGTACTGGCCGGCCATGCTGCTCTCGGCCGGACTGCCGCTGCCCACCGACATCCTGGTCCACGACTACCTCACCGTCGACGGCCGCAAGATCAGCAAGTCCGGCGGGACCACGGTCGACCCGGCCGCGCTGGCCGCGGTCCACGGCACCGACGCGGTGCGCTGGTGGCTGCTGCGGGACGTGCCCCGGGTCGGGGACGCCGACTTCACTCCCGACCGTCTGACCGCCCGCGCGGACGCGGACTTCGCGGGGGGACTGGGCAATCTCGTCCACCGGGTCGTGACCATGGTCCACCGCTTCCGCGGCGGAACGGTCCCCGCCTGCGCCGCCGTGCCCTCCACCGGTGCGTCGGGGCTGGCGGGTGTCTGCCGTGAGGTTCCCGGCCTCGTCGACGCGGCCCTGGCCGACTTCGACTTCCGGCGTGCCCTGCGCGCCGTCTGGAGCATCGTGGAGGAGGCCAACCGGTGCGTCGACGCCGCCCGGCCCTGGGAGCTGGCCCGCGCGGAGCGGCAGGGCGACGGTGCGGCGGCGAGGCGTCTCGACGCCGTCCTCGGCGCCCTGGTGGCGGCATGCCGCGTGCTCGCCGGTGAACTGGGCCCCTTCGTCCCCGGTGCCGCCGCACGGATCGCGGAACAGCTGACACCGGTCGAGGGACGCCTGCCCGCGGCGCGGCCGCTCTTTCCCCGCCCCGCCCGGCCGACAGTGGAGTGATCCTGCCAATCGCATGTCGTTCGGCCACTTCCTCCCCACCCGGAACTTCCGTGTCGTGCACGGGCGTTGACAGGCGACGCGGGGGCGAGAGGAGTGGGACGGTGGCACAGACAACGGTGGCACAGCCACATGCGCGGGGCCCCTGGCGGCTGCTGCTGGTCGAGGACGACCGGGAGCTGGTCACGATGCTCGCCGGGATACTGCGGGACGAGGGGTACGCGGTCGACGTCGCGACCGACGGTCAGCGGGGCCTGCATCTCGGTCTCACCCGGCGCTACGACGTGCTCGTCGTCGACCGGCGCCTGCCGGCGCTGGACGGCCTCGATCTGCTGGGCCGGCTGCGGTCCCGTGCGGTCCGCACGCCGGTGCTGCTGCTGACCGCGATGGGCACCGTGCACGACCGGGTCGACGGGCTGGACGGCGGCGCCGACGACTACCTGGTCAAGCCGTTCGAGCTCGATGAGCTCAGCGCCCGGCTGAGAGCCTTGTGCCGCAGATCGCTCGACGTCTCCGACGTGCTGAGGATCGGAGCGGCGCACCTGTACGTCGGTCACCGGGAGGTCGAACTGGCCGACGGCGAGCGGATCGCCCTGGCGGCACGGGAGTTCGCGCTGCTGTGGGCGCTCGCCTCGCGCCCCGACACCGTGTACTCGCGGACGGAGCTGCGCCGGATGGTGTTCCAGGAGGCGCCCGCGTCGTCCATCGTCGACACCTACGTCTACTACCTGCGCCGCAAGCTCGGGCGGCAGGTGGTGCGCACGGTCCGCGGACTCGGCTACCGCCTGGGGGCGTTGTGAGGTCGTCGGCGTACGCGGAGTGGGCGGGGGTGCGCCGGGCGCGCCGGCGGATCGCCGTGATCACCGGCGCGATCATCACGCTGCTGCTCGCGGTCGTCGGCTGTCTGGCGGACACGGTGATGACACACGCGCAGAGCGGGCAGGTCTGGCGGGAGCTGCGCTTCGGTGCGGCGCACGGTGATCTGTCGAGCCCGCCGGTGTGCACCTGGCTGTACACGCCGGGCGTGACTCCGCTGGCGAACGCCCCGAAGAGGTTCCCGGTGCGCGCCGACATGGACCGGGTGCGGCGAACCCGGGAGGCGGTGGAGCGCACCGTGCGCCGGGACGGCACGGTCTATCTGGTGCGCACGCAGCTCCGGACGGACGGGCGCGTGGTGCAGGCGGTGTTCGACATGCGGTTCCAGCTGGCCGACCGCACCCACCTGTGGTACGCGCTGGGCGTGGCCGAGGTGGTGGGGCTGCTGGCCGCGGCCGTCACCGGGACGGTCCTGGGGCGGCTGTCCGTGGCGCCGCTGGCCGAGGCGCTGACCCGGCAGCGCCGGTTCGTCACGGACGCCAGTCACGAGCTGCGCACTCCGATCACCCAGGTGTACACGCGGGCGCAGGTGCTGTCGCGGCAGGCGGCCGCCGAGGATCTGCCGGCCGCGCACCGCGACGGGCTGGCCCGGCTGACCGGTTCGGTCGGCCGGCTCGGCGAGGTGCTCGACGATCTGCTGCTGTCCGCGAGCCTGGCGGCGGACCCCGCGCGGCCGTCGGAGCGCCGGCCGGTCGATCTGGTGGCGCTGGCCCGTTCGGTGGTCGCCGAGGAGTCGGACCGGACGCGGGACGGCCGTCTCACCGTCACCGTGGCCGGTCCGCCGCGCCCCCTGTTCGTCGACGGTATCGAGTCCGCGCTGCGCCGCGCCGTCGGTGAGCTGCTGTCCAACGCGATCGGCCACACCCCGCCGGGCGGGCGGATCGAGGTGGCGCTCACACGTGCCGGCGGCAGAGTGGAACTGACCGTCAAGGACACCGGCTCCGGTTTCGACCCCGCCGAGGCCGAGCGGCTGTTCGAGCGGTTCCATCGCGGCGCCGGCGGCGGCCGGTACGGGCTGGGGCTCTCGCTGCTGCGGGAGGTCGTCACGGGCCACGGCGGTACGGTCACCGCCACCGGCCGTCCGGGGCACGGAGCCCGCTTCACCATCCGGCTGCCGGAGTGCGCTCCCCCGCCCGCCCCGTCCCCGGCCCGCCCGGTCAGGGCAGGTCACGCGTGAGCACCAGACGGGCCGCGGCCCGCACGTCGGCGTCGAGCGGGCGGTCCGGGTCGACCGGCGGGAGGGTGTCGGCGAGGGCGTCCAGGAGTTCGCCGCACCGGGGCGCGGTGGGGCGTCGGGCGCCGACGTGGACGGCCTGGCGCAGGCCGAGCGCGAGCGACCCGCAGAGCAGGCCGAGCAGGTCCGCCATGTCGTAGGAGCGCAGGGCCGCCTGGGTGCCGAACGGGACGACGTCCTGGTTGTGCAGGTTGGTGGGCAGGCTCTGCATGCCGGCGGGTGTCGCGGCGCGGCGGATCTCGGCGACGAACGCGGTGGTGGCCAGCTGCACGCCCTGGAGGCCGTGCTGGGCGCCCGGCACGGTGGCGAGCATCGGCGGCAGTCCGCCGTTGCGCGCCGGGTCGACCAGCAGGTCCAGCTGGCGTTCGGCGAGGTTGCCGAGCTGGGCGGTGACGGAGGCGAGCAGGTCGGCGGCGAACGCGGCGGGCTGCCCGAAGAAGTTGCCGCCGTGCACCACCTTCCCGGTGCCGTCGCCCTCGGGGAAGAACAGCGGGTTGTCGCTGACGCCGCCGAGGTCCGCGGCGACCACGCCGTCGACGTAGGCCAGCGCGTCCTGTGCGGCGCCGAGCAGCTGCGGGGCGCAGCGGATGCTGTAGGGCTCCTGGAGCGGCCGGGTGCCGGAGGGGGTGGTGCCGGTGAGGGTGCGGCGCATGCGCGCGCCGACGCCGGCCGCGCCGGGGTGGCCGTAGGCGCGCAGCAGGTCCTCGTCGAGGAAGCCGGGGTCGCAGCCGAGGAGGTCGGCCAGCAGGCAGGTCAGGGCGGTGAGCGCGCGGTGTGCGGCGCGCACGGCGTCGCGGGCCAGGGCCAGGGCCGCGGTGGTGACGGAGGTGCCGTTGACGAGGGCGAGGGCGTCGCGGCCGTCCAGGGCGAGCGGGCGCAGCCCGGCGGCGGTCAGCGCGTCGGCGGCCTCCATGCGGCGGCCGTCCAGGTAGGCGTGTCCCCGGCCGCGCAGCGCCTGTGTGGCGTAGGCGAGGGGGATCAGGTCGCCGCTGGCGCCGACGGAACCGTAGCGGGGGACGGCGGGCGAGAAGGTGGTGGCGAACATCGCGGCGAGCCGGTCGACGACCTCGGCGGAGACGCCGGAGACGCCCTGGGCGAGGGAGCGGGTGCGCAGCAGCAGGGCGGCACGCACGATCCCGTGCGGCAGGTCGGGGCCCTGGCCGGCGCCGAGGTGGGCCAGGGTGTTGTCGCACTGGTCGGCCTCGTCGGCGCGGCCGGCGTAGCCGACGAGGGCGCCGAAGCCGGTGGTGGCGCCGTAGATGTGGCGCTCCTCGCCGCCGTCGCCGTGGCGCAGGGCGTGGAAGAGGCGGCGGCCGCGGTCGACGCGCGCGCGGGTGACGTCGTCCACGGTGACGGTGAGCGGTGCCGCCGCGCGGCGCAGGGCGGCGGAGTCCAGAAGGCCGGTCAGCGAGACGGTGTCCGTGGTGGTGAGCACGTCCGGAAACGTAGGCGGGGAATCTCAGAGCGCTCTGAAATCCGGTGGATAGCTTCCCGGCCATGGCGCACGACTACCTGATCATTGGCGCGGGGCCCGCGGGACTTCAGCTCGCCGCCGCCCTGGAGCGTGACGGCGCGGACTACGTCGTCCTGGAGCGCGGCGGCGTTCCGGGCGCGTTCTTCACGCGGTTCCCCCGGCACCGGCGACTCATCTCGATCAACAAGGTGCACACCGGGTACGAGGATCCGGAGCTGCGGCTCAGGATGGACTGGAACTCCCTCCTGAGCGACGATCCGGAGCTGCTGTTCACCCGGTACAGCCCGCGCTACTTCCCGCCGGCCGACGACATGGTCCGCTACCTGGCCGACTACGCCGCCCGGACCGGGGTGCGGGTGCGGTACGACACGGCCGTGGAGAAGGTGTCCCGCGACGGCGACGGGGGGTTCACCGTCACCGACCACACCGGTACACAGTGGCGGGCACGGCGCCTGGTGGTCGCCACCGGGGTGTTCCTGCCGAACCTGCCGTCGATCCCGGGCATCGAACTCGCCGAACGCTACGACACGTTCGACACCGACCCGGAGTCCTTCACCGGTCAGCGGGTGCTGATCATCGGGCGGGGCAACTCCGCCTTCGAGACGGCCGACAGCCTGATGGAGAACGCCGCGGTCATCCACGTCGTCGGCTCGGGCTCGCTGCGGCTGGCCTGGCAGTCGCACTACGTCGGGCATCTGCGCGCGCTGAACAACAACTTCCTCGACAGCTACCAGCTCAAGTCGCAGAACGCGCTGCTGGACGGCCGGGTACTGGAGATCCGCCGGGACGCGGACGGCTTCACCGTGCCGGTCTCCTTCGAGCGGGTCGACGAGGTGGTCAAGGACCTCCGCTACGACCGGGTGATCGTCGCGGCCGGTTTCCGGTTCGACGCCTCGATCTTCGACGACACCTGTGCGCCGGACCTGATCGTCGACGGCCGTTTCCCGGCCACCACGCCCGTCGGCGAGTCGGTGAACGTGCCCGGCCTGTACTTCGCCGGGACGCTGATGCAGGGCCCGAGCTTCAAGAAGTCCACCACCGGCTTCATCCACGGCTTCCGCTACTCGGTCCGCGCCCTGCACCGGGCGCTGCGGCAGCGCCACCACGGCGAAGCCTGGCCGACGGCGGAGCTCGGCGACACCACCGAGCGGGCCGTCGACGCGGTGATCACCCGCGTCAACCGCTCCTCCGCGCTGTGGCAGCAGTTCGGCGTCCTCGGCGATCTCCTGCTGCTCGCTCCGGACGGCACGATGCGCTACGCCGAGGAGGTGCCCGTCGGCCAGGTGCCGGAGGCCGTGCGCGCCGGGGACTTCGGGGAGGTGGCCGCCCACGCGGTGATCACTCTGGAGTACGGGGCCGACCACGACAAGGTGGACCCCTTCGACGTGACCGCGGGCCGCAAGTCCCAGCAGGACGTGGCGGGCCTGGACGGCCGCTATCTGCATCCGGTGCTGCGCTGGTACCGGGCCGGCGAGTTCGTCGCCGAGCACCATCTCACGGAGAACCTGGAGAACGAGTGGGACAGCGAGGAGGTCCACCGCGCCCCGCTGCGCGCCTTCCTCACCGCCCGGCTCGGCCCGGCCGCCCCGGTGGCGCCGTGACCCTCGGGGAACTGCACGACGCGGCGCGCAAGGCACTGGACCCCGCCCACTACGACTACATGGCGGGCGGGGCCGGTGAGGAGCGCGTCCTCGCCGACAACGAGCGGGCCTTCGGCCGGTATGCGCTGCTGCCGAGGGTGCTGCGCGGCAGCGAGAGACGGGACACCGCCGTCGATCTGCCGGGCGCCCGGCGGGCGGCGCCGGTGATCGTCGCACCGACCGCGTTCCACCGGCTGATGCACCCGGACGGCGAGCGCGCCACGGCCCGTGCCGCCGCGGCCGAGGGCGCCGTCCTGGTCACGGGCGCCGCCTCGACCACGGCGGTCGCCGACGTCGTCGCGGCGGCCCGCGAGGCGGCCTTGGACCCGGCCGTGTGGTTCCAGCTGTATCCGCACCCCCGCCGGGAGGTCACCGAAGCGCTCGTGCGGCGCGCCGAGCAGGCGGGCTGCACGGCGCTGGTGGTCACCGTCGACTCACCGGTGTTCGGCCGGCACACGCGGGACCTGCGCAACGGGTTCGCCGACCTGCCGCCCGGTTACGCCGCGGAGAACATGCGCGACCTGCCCGGCGCCCCGCCCGGCGCCCTCACCGACATCCCCATGTCCCCGGCCCCGTCCTGGCGGGACCTCGCCGAGATGCTTGCCATGACCTCGCTTCCGGTCCTGGTCAAAGGGGTGCTGCATCCGGCGGACGCGCGGCTGGCCGTCGAGCACGGCGTGGCCGGGGTGATCGTCTCCAACCACGGGGGCCGCCAGCTGGACGCCGTCCCGGCGTCCGTGGACTGCCTGCCCGCGATCGCCGACGCCGTCGCGGACCGGGTGCCGGTGCTGCTGGACGGCGGGGTGCGCCGGGGCAGCGACGTCGCCGTCGCACTCGCGCTGGGCGCGACCGCCGTCGGCGTGGGACGCCCGGTGCTGTGGGGCCTGGCCGCCGAGGGGGAGGCCGGGGTCCGGCGCGTCCTGGCCACGCTGCGCGACGAGTACGACCACACGCTCGCGCTGTGCGGAGGGCGCCGGAACGCCGATCTGACACAGGACATGGTCGTCCGCAGGGGTGGGGTGCGGTGAGCGGCGGACCGAGGCCGGCCACGGCGGACACGTGGTGGCTGCCGCGCGGTGTGGTGGCGCTGCGCGAGCGCATCTTCGAGAAGGTCAACGGCGACCGGACACTGACCCTGCCCAACGCCACCTACGGGCCGGAGGTGTTCGAGCGGGTCTACGCCCACCCGGCGGCGAACGGGCGGAGCGCCGGGGCGGGCCTGTCCGACCTGTTCTGGTACTGGCTGGCGCCGGGGCCGGAGGTGCACCAGGAGCACCTGGAGCCCGGCGAGCGCTACGAGGACGTGGCCGCGGTGACCCGGCGCATCCTCGCCGGGAGTTCGGCCGGTCTCGCGGCGGCGGCCGGCCGCGCCGTCGGGCGCGTGCTGGACACGGTGCCGGACACGCGGATCAGCCTGGTCCGGCTGCGCGACCTGGTGATGCCCGCGTGGGCCGAGTTCTGCTACGAGCTGGTGTTCGAGGAGCCGTGCCCGCCGCACGCCCGGGACCTGATCACCGGGCACGCCGAGGACGTGATCAGCGCCTTGAAGTGCACCGGGCTGCGCCATATGAAGCGCCGGGCCCGGCTGACGGCGTATCTGCGCGAGCGCGTGGCGGCCGGTGACGTGCCGCACGAGCTGCCGGCCTCGCTGTCGCTGCCGGAGCAGGTGCACTACCTGCAAGGAACGTTCTTCAACACGGCCGTCGTGCAGCTGTCCGAGGCGACCGCGCACGTCCTGCTCGCCCTGGCCCGCCACCCGGAGGTGCAGCAGCGGGTGTCGGCGTCGCCCGACGACGACCGGTACCTCACGCACGTGCTCGACGAGACGATGCGGCTCTACCCGCTGTTCGGCATCGCGCACCGCATCACCACGGGGGACATCCCGCTCGACGAGGACACCGTGCTGCCGGCCGGCTCCGTGGTGTGCTTCAGCTACCCCGGCTACCACGCCACGGGATACGACCGGCCCGAGGAGTTCGACCCGCATCGCTGGGAAGCCCTGTCCGCCAAGGACGCCCACCACATCCCGTTCGGCGTGGCGGCGAACCGCCCCTGCCCCGCGTGGCGGCTCTCCCCGCTGGTCCTGCGCGCCGCGGTCCGTGAGGTGGTGCGCCGCTTCCGGCTGGACTCGACGGCCTCGCACACCCGGTCCATCCCGCACCGCGCCCCCTGTCTGCTGATCCCGCGCGGCCTGTCTTGCGAGCCGCGCCGGCTCCAGGCGTTGCGCAGCTTCGTCCGCGTGCGGGACGGGGTGGAGGACGTCACGCGCGGGGTGCGGCAGCTGGTGCTCGGCACGGTCATGGTGCTGCACGCCCGCCGGCAGCGGCCGGCGGTGCGCTATTTCGAGGAGCATCCGGCCGGGCGCTGCCCGGTCGCCCGTCCAGAAGGGTGAAGCGATGAGTGCCACAGATCTCGCCCCGGCGTTCTTCCTCGCCGTCGTGGTCATCCTGGTCGTCTGCCGGCTCGTCAGCCGTCTGCTGCACCTGGTCGGGCAGCCGCCCGTGGTCGGGGAGATGCTGGCGGGCGTGGTGCTGGGCCCGTCGGTGCTCGGCGCCCTGCTCCCCGGCGTCGAGTCCGGTCTGTTCCCGCAGGAGTTGCGGCCCGTCCTCTACGTGGTGGGGCAGATCGGCCTCGTCGCGTTCATGTTCCACGTCGGCTGGGACTTCCGGGTGGACCGGCTGCGCGGTGTCGCCCGGTCCGCCGGACTGGTCTCCGCGGCCGGTGTGCTGGTGCCGATGGTGTTCGGTGTCGTACTGATCGTCGCCGTGGGTGAACGGACCGGGGCCCTGGCCCCGGACGTGTCGCTGGCGGTGTCGGCCCTGTTCGTCGGTGTGGCGCTGGCCATCACGGCGTTCCCCATGCTGGCCCGGATCATCGCCGAGCGGAATCTGGCGGGCACCCGGCACGGGGCGCTGGCCCTCGGGGCCGGCGCCGTCGACGACGCGGTCGCGTGGATCCTGCTCGCGGGCGTGTTCAGCATCTCCGGCGGCAGCGCCGGACTGGTGTCGGTGGCCGTCGCGGGCGGGTTCGGTCTGATCGCGGTGCTGGCGGTGGTGGTGCGGCTGCGCGGCCGTACCGTGCTGCTCGCCGAGCGGGCGGCGCCCGAGAACCTGCTGCTGGTCCTGGTCGGCGTGCTCTTCCTGGTGGCCTGGTACGCGGACGAGATCGGCCTGTACGCGGTGTTCGGCGCGTTCAGTCTCGGTCTGGTCTTCCCGCGTTCGCGGCAGCTGGACCACACGGTGCAGACGCTCGAACCGGTGGGCCGGGTGTTCCTGCCGCTGTTCTTCACCTACTCGGGGCTGAACACGGACTTCACCCTGCTGGGCTCCGGACCGGTGCTGCTGTTCACCGCGGGCTGCGTCCTGGTCGCCGTCGCCGGGAAGTTCGGCGCCTGCTGGCTCGCCGCCCGTCTCGCCCGGGAGCCGAACCGGGTGGCGCTGCGGGTCGGGGCGCTGATGAACGCGCGGGGCCTGATGCAGCTGATCGCGCTCAATCTCGGACTGGCGGCGGGCATCGTGACGCAGGCGATGTTCAGCGCCCTGGTCGTGGTCGCCATCGTCACCACCGTCATGGCGACCCCGCTGCTGGCGGTGATCGACCGGCGGGAGCGGACCCGGGACGACGGCCGTCCGGTCCCGGCCGTCGCGGCCGAGGCCCGCTGAACAGGGGCCCGGCCCCACCGTCGCGTGGCGCGTGACGGTGGGGCCGGGCCGTGTGTCCGCTGCCGCCTACCCGGCCGCGAGCCGCCGCTTGTCGGGCTTGCCGGCGGGTGTGAGCGGCACCTCCGTGATCAGCGTGAGGCGGGCCGGCGCGCACGCCCCGCCCAGCTCCGCCGTCACCAGCGCGCGCAGTTCGCCGAGGTCCGGGGTGTGACCGGCGGCCGGCACGACGAAGGCGTGGACGGCCTCCCCGGTGGAGTCGTCGGGGACGGCGACGACGTAGGCCTCGGCCACCGAGGGGTGGGTGGCGAGCAGCCGCTCCACGGGGCCGGCGTAGTGGACGTTGGCGTTGACGATGATCACGTCGCGGGTCCGTCCGGTGAGCCACAGGCGCCCCTCGGCGTCGAGGTGACCGATGTCGCGGGTGCGCACCCAGCCGTCGGTGAACACCTCGGCGGTCAGGGCCGGTTCCCTCCAGTAGCCCGTGCTCTGCGACGGGGTCCGGACGAAGAGCTCGCCGTCGGTGCCGGGCGGGACGGGGTGGCCGGAGGCGTCCCTGACCTCCAGGTCGACGGGCGGCACGCCCAGCGAACCGGGCTCGTCGTCCGGGGTGGCCATGGAGATCATGCCGGTCTCGGTCTGGCCGTATCCGTGGAAGACGACCGGGCCGAGCACGTCGGCGGCCTCGCGCAGCCGCCCCGGCGCCAGCGGCGACCCGGAGACCATCAGCGCGCGCAGACCACCGAGGTCGACGGGTGACCGGCGCTGGCTCGCCACGAGCTGCGTCAGCCGGGCCACGGTGATGACGCTCGCGGTGGCCCGGTGCCGTACGAGGGCGTCGGGGAGGACCGGCGGGTCGGCGGTGACGAGGACGCCGCCGGCGGCGAGCGTGAGCAGCCCGTACTCCATCATCACCTGGCTCGCCAGGGTGCCGAAGACCAGGAACCGGTCCAGGCGCGCGGCGAGTTCCCGGACGGCGGGCGGCCACGCCTCCGGCCGCAGCGCCCAGGCCGCGGTCATCGCCGCGTAGGTCTGGGCGCAGGCCTTGGGCAGGCCGGTGCTGCCGCTGGTGTGGATGAGCCGGGCGACGTCCCGCGGCCGTGCCGTGACGCGGGGCCGCACACCGTCGTCCGCCGCCGACAGCAGGTCGTCCAGGGCGAGGACGCGCCCGGACCGTCCGGCGCCGGGGCCGTCGGCCCGGTCGGTGACGGTGAAAGCGGTGTCCGCGAGCAGATGTTCCTGCTGGCGCCCGGTCAGGCCCGGCCGCACTCCCACGACACGGGCACCGACGGCATGGGCCGCGATCACGGCGGCGAACGCCTCGGGGTCGACGCCCAGCAGCACGGCGACACCGTCGCCGGGTCTGACGCCGTGCTGCCGCAGCCCGTTGGTCACCCGCCGTACGGCACCCAGGAGTTGCGCCCCGCTGACCACCCGGCCGGCGTGTTCGAACACCGGGCGGTCGCCCGCGGCGTCGAGGAGGTCGAGCACGCCGCCGGGGAACTGCTCCCGCTCAGCCAAGGCAGGCCTTGACGAACGCGGTGAGCGGCTGCTGGTGGACGGCCGGGATGTTCCAGTCGTTCTCCAGGTTCTCCGCCAGGTGATGGGTGCCGGCGAGGACGCCGTCGCGGTAGTGGCGGACGACGGGGTGGAGATAGGTGGAGTCCATGGCGTGCTCGGCGTCGTTCTCGGTCACGCGCGGGACGGTGGCGTCGAACGGGTCGACGTGGTCGTGGTCGGGCCCGTACTCCAGGTCGACGACGAAGCGGTGCGCGGCGGGGCCGAGTCCGCCGTCGGCGATGTAGTCCAGCGGGACCTCCTCCTGGTACACGGCCCCCTCGCCGTCCACGGCGACCACGTCGCCGAGGACCGCGAACTGCTGCCAGAGCCCGGACGAGCGGTTGACGCGCTCCACGACGGCGTCGGCGATCGCCTCCGGTGCCGCGGTGAGCGGCCGGGACGGCCAGGGAGTGCCGTGGTGGCGGGCGCCGAGGATGCGGTGCAGGGCGCGTACACCGTAGCGGAAGCCGTGGATGAAGCCGTTGGTGCCCTTCTTGAAGTCGCGCTGCTGGGTGAGCGTGCCGGCGAAGTACAGGCCCGGTACGTTCACCGACTCGTAGGCGGAGGTCTGCTCGGGGAACCGGTCGTCGATCACGAGCGCGGGGCGGCAGGTGTCGTCGAAGACGGAGGCGTCGAAGCGGAAGCCGGCGCACAGGACGATCCGGTCGTAGTGCAGTTCGCGGAGCCGTTCCGTGGTGCGGGCGTAGCGGAACATCACGCGGAAGCCGCCGTCGGCCCTCTTCTCGATGCTCTCCACGGTGCCGTCCAGGACCGCGTTCTGCGACTTGAGCTGGTAGCTGTCCAGGAAGTTGTTGTTCACCGCGCGCAGATGCCCGACGAAGTGGGTCTTCCAGGCCATCTTGAGCGAGTGCGGGCCGGCGACGTGGATGACGGCGGCCTTCGGCATCAGGGCGTCGGCGGTCTCGAAGGCGGAGTTGCCCTTGCCGATGATCAGCACCCTGCGGCCGGTGAAGGACGCCGGGTCGGGGTCGAAGTCGTCGTAGCGTTCGGCGAGTTCGATGCCGGGGATGGGCGGCACGTTGAGCCGGGAGACTCCGGTGGCCACGACCAGCCGCCGGGCCTGCCAGGTCCGTCCCGTGCCGTCGAGGACGGTGAAGACGTCGTCCGCGCGGGAGACGCGCACCGCCTCCGTGCCGTACTCGACGCGGACGCCGGTGCGGTCGGCGAAGTCGGTCAGATAGCGCACCAGGTCGTCGGCGCGGGGGAAGTACTCCTCGGTGTACCGGCCCAGCAACAGCTGCGGGTCGTCGCCGAGCAGCGAGTTCCAGTCCATGCGGAGGCTGAGTTCCGGGTCGGTGTACCCCGTGTTCACCTTGTTGATCGAGATCAGCTGCCGATGCCGGGGGTACCGGGTGAAGAACGTCCCCGGTCCGCTCCCCCGTTCCAGGACGATGTAGTCGCGTCCGTCGCGTTCCAGCGAAGCGGCGAGCTGGAGTCCGGCCGGTCCGGCCCCGATGATCAGGTAATCGCGCACCATGGGACCGGACGCTAGCGGCGCGAGATCAGAGGGTTCTGAGATTGGGCCGGGCCTTCGTGGCGAGGGCCCGGCCCGGCCCGTCAGCCCGCGACGCCGGCGAGCCCGCCGGGCTCGTAGGAGCCGCCCTGGTTGTTCAGGATCACGCCGAGCCGGTTGGTCGCGTTGATCATCGCGATCAGGGAGACCAGCGCGATGATCTGGTCGTCGTCGTAGTGCTCGCGCACCCGGGCCCAGGTCTCGTCGGAGACGCCGTGGTGGGCGTCGGCGATCCGGGTGCCCTCCTCGGTGAGCGCCAGCGCGGCCCGCTCGGCCTCGGTGAACACGGTGGAGTGGCGCCAGGCGGCCACGAGGTCGAGCCGGAGGGAGGTCTCGCCGGCGGCCGTGGCGTCCTTGGCGTGGATGTCGGCGCAGAAACCGCAGCCGTTGATCTGGCTGGCGCGCAGCTGCACCAGTTCCCGGGTGGCCTTGGGCAGCGTCGACTCCCCGATCGCCAGGCTGACGGCGTGGATCCGCTTGCCGATCCTGGCGCCCAGCTCGCTGCCGAACAGGTTCATACGGGGTTCCATGTGCTGGTCCTCACTGATGGATCGTGTGCCGCCCGGTTCGTCGGCGCGGCGCCCTGACGCACACCGGATGCCGGCCGCCCGGTCCCTGTGACAGCGCGCCGATGTGACGTAGGCCACCGCTCACGGGTGTCACCAAGGCGCCGGGACCGGTGTCTTGTGCGTGACACGGTCGGGAGCGAGGGCGGGAGATGACCATGAGCGAGCTCGGCGGGCGGACCCGGGACACGGCCGGGGCGTCCGGCGCGGACGGCCGCGCGGATCGTGCCACCGAGGCGTTCGTCGCCCACCGGAACCTGCTGTTCACCGTCGCCTACGAGATGCTCGGCTCCGCCGCCGACGCCGAGGACGTCCTTCAGGAGACCTGGCTGCGCTGGTCGGACGTCGACCTCGGCGCGGTGCGGGACCAGCGCGCCTACCTGGTGCGGATCACCGCGCGCCAGGCGCTGGGCCGGCTGCGCACGCTGCGCCGGCGCAGGGAGTCCTACGTCGGCCCGTGGCTGCCCGAGCCGCTGCTGACCGCGCCGGACGTGGCCGAGGACATCGAGCTGGCCGACAGCGTCTCGATGGCGATGCTGCTGGTGCTGGAGACCCTCGCGCCGAGGGAGCGGGCGGTGTTCGTGCTGCGCGAGGTGTTCGCCCTGGACTACGACGAGATCGCCGAAGCCGTCGGCAGGAGCCCGGCGGCGGTCCGCCAGATCGCGCACCGGGCGCGGGCCCATGTCGCGGCGCGCCGGCCGCGCGGGGCCGTCTCCCCGGCCGAGACCCGCGCCGCGCTCGCGGCGTTCCGGCAGGCGATCGAGACGGGCGATCTGCGACGTCTGCTGGACATGATCGCGCCGGATGTCGTCCTGCTGACCGACGGCGGCGGAGCCGTGCGCGCCGCGGTGGCCCCCGTCGTGGGCGCCGACTCGGTGGCCCGTGTGCTGGCCAGGATCGGCGCCGCGGTGTCGCTGCGACCGGCACAGGTCAACGGCTGTCCGGCGCTGATCCTGCGGCTGGGCGGCGAGATCGACACCGTCATGGCGGTGCGTATCGACGACGGCCTGATCACCGGGCTGTACGCCGTGCGCAATCCCGAGAAGCTGTCGCGCGTGGACCGGGAGACCGCCGTGAGCCGCTGAACGGCCGCCGTCCACAGGCCCGGGGCACCGGTCGCGGACGTCACGTCAGGGCGGTGCGTCGAGCCCGGTCGGGACGGTTCCGCCCGTGACCCGGGCGGCGAGCTCGCCCAGGCTCTGCCGCCGGGCCCGGGCGTAGGAGCGCAGCCGCAGCAACGCCTCGTCCACGTCGATGCCCAGACGGGCCATCAGCACGCCCTTGGCCTCTTCGATGACCAGACGGGTGTCGCAGGCCGCCTCCAGCTGCTCGGCGATCTCGTCCCGGGTGCGCAGGATCTGCCGCTGCCGCAGCCAGACCCCGGCGGCGTCGGCCAGCACCTGGGCCAGGCGCAGGTCCTGCTCGCTCGGTACGGAGGAACCGGCACACATCAGGTTGACGGCGCCGACCGCGTGCCCGTCGGTGCGCAGCGGCACGGCGGCGACACACGTGATGCCGACGCGCAGGGCCCGTGAGGTGAAACGGGGCCAGCGCTGCCGACCGGGGCCCGGGGGACGCAGTGTGACCGGGGGCAGGACGGTGCCGCTGCGGGTGCTGTCCAGACAGGGGCCCTCGTCCAGGTCGAGCTGGTCCTCCTCCAGTTGCCGGCACACCTCGTCGGAGGCGGTGAGGTAGTTCACCCGTCCCGCCTCGTCCACGATCGTCGTCCCGGCCGCGCGTATGCCCAGCAGGGTGACCGCATACGCCGTGAGGTCGTGCAGCGTGTCCAGGACGTCACAGTCGTAGGTGCGCACGGACAGGTCGAGTACGGCCTCGGCGACCAGTGTTTCCCGGTACGTGCTGGGCATGGGCGGTCCCTCCGATGTCGTGCGAACTACTCACGAAGTCCGGTCCGGGGCTTGTTCGGCCACTGCCGCACACCGCTCAGTGAAGTCCGTTCCGGGCAGCCGTGACATGCCGGAGACGCGGCCGGGCATGCAGAAAACGCAGTGTCCGGGGTTCCGGTCCCTCCGGTGCCGGATCAGGGGCCGCGGTGGAGGAGGGTCTGGTGCGGGAGCCGGCCGTAGGCGGCGCGGTAGGCGGCGGCGAACCGGCCCGGCTGGAAGAAACCCCACCGGGCGGCGACGGCGGTGACCGTGATGCCGGTGGTGGGGTCGGCGGCCAGCAGATCGGCGTGGGCGTGGGCGAGACGGGTCCGGCGCACATACTCCATGGGAGTGGTGTCCAGGTGGCGGCGGAAGGCGCACTGCACCGTACGGACGCTGACGTGGACGGCCGCGGCGATGTCGGCCACGCTGAGGTCGGCCCGGGGATGCTCGTCGATGAAGGCGACGGCGCGCCGCACGGTGGCCGGATGGGCGTCGCGGCGGTCCTCGATGGTGGGATCGGTCAGCGCGGTGTTGGGGAAGGCGTTCAGCACGCCGGCGGCCAGGTACTGGGAGGCGGTGGAGACGAGCAGCGGCTGTCGGCGCAGGTCGGGGTCGGCGCAGACGCCGTCGTACAGATGGGCGATGGTGTCCCGCAGCTGCCGGCCGGCAGCCGGTGACACCGGCCGGTCGCCGGTCAGCCGCACCTGTCCGGGCCCGCGGCCGGGCGCGGTGGCGGCCACCCTGTCCAGCAGCAGCGGATCGAACATGACGAGGTTGTAGCGCGACTGGCGGATGACACCCGCATAGGGCCGGTCGTGCGGGGTGTACATGAAGACGTCCCCGGGACCGAAGGAGCCCGCCGTTCCGTCGGGGAAGTACTGCCGGTCGATGGTGCCGGAGTGCACGTTGCACAGGCAGATCCTGCCCAGGACATCGGCGTCGTGACTCATGTCGTAGTCGAACTCGAGCACGTCCACGCTGACCGGTCCCACGTCCCTGCGTGTCACGTGCGCCCGGGTGCGCTCGGCACGGCCGCCGATCCGCATCGGGGTGTACGCCTTGCTGAGGAAGTCCTCGGTGAGCTCAAGGTCGTCACTGTCGAAGGCGAGCGTTTCCATCGCGATCCCCGCCGATTCCGTCCGCTCCGCCGGCCCGCACCGGCCTTCCCACGCTACTCCCTGCCCGAACGGTCCGGCAGACCTTCCGGAGCGACGGTCACCGGCCGCGGCCGGTGGTGGGCGGTGGCGCCGCCCCGGGAGCGGCAGACGATATGGGGGGGGCCAGGGCGAGCAGTGCGTGGGCCATGGCGGTGACCTGGGGATCGAGGGCGTCGGCGGGGTGTGTGCCGTAGCGCCACTGGCCGGTGTGCACATACCAGTACGGCGTCCCGGCCATCTGCCGGGAGGGCCGTACCCAGTCCGCGGCCGACCGC
This sequence comes from Streptomyces fumigatiscleroticus, assembly GCF_014647975.1. Classification (GTDB taxonomy): domain Bacteria; phylum Actinomycetota; class Actinomycetes; order Streptomycetales; family Streptomycetaceae; genus Streptomyces; species Streptomyces fumigatiscleroticus. Next base: position 150,187 of record NZ_BMQF01000009.1, on the reverse strand, counting down.
AACTGCTGCCACCCGGCGTAGGGGCGCACCTCAGTTCACGCCGTGGGTGGAGCGCACCACCCGGTCGTGGGACCAGCGCTCGCGGCAGGGCTGGTCGTTGACGCCCTGATCGGTGCGGAAGACCGCGCGCAGGTCGGGGGGCGCGGTCCGCCGCAGTACGCCTCCCGCCCGCAGCAGCCGGTCGGCGGCCGGGCCGGCGTTCCGCTTCCCCTCAGCGCCGGGCATCGTGACGCCATGTGTTCGGCGAATCGCCCAGTGTCGGTACTGTCCGTACGGAGTTTTCCTCGCTCCGTGCAGTGGTTGCAGGTGGCATGCGTATCCGCCGGAGCAGCCCTCTACCAGCGCACCGGCAGCCGCCGCAGACCCCGCATCAGGCTGGTCCGCCACTGCGGCGCGCCGTCCCCGTCGAACTCCAGGCGAGGGAAGCGGTCCAGCAGCGTGCGCAGCGCCGTGACCGCCTCGAGGCGGGCCAGCGGGGCGCCCAGGCAGTGGTGGACCCCGTGACCGAAGGCGAGGTGGGCACGGGTGGCGGCGGGGTCACGGCGGATGTCGAAGCGGTCGGGATCGGGGAAGCGCGCGGGGTCGCGGTTGGCGGCGGCGATGGAGAGCACCACCCGCTCGCCCGCCGGTATCCGGACGCCGCCGAGGGTGACGGGCTCGGCCGTGTAGCGGTAGGTGCCCGCCGGTACGGGTGACTCGTGGCGCAGCGTCTCTTCGACGGCACCCTCCAGCAGACCGGGGTCCGCGCGGAGCGCGGCGAGCTCGCCGGGGTGACTCAGCAGCAGGTGGACCGCGTTGGCGATGAGGTTGACGGTGGTCTCGTGCCCGGCGACGAGCAGCAGGAAGGCCATGCCGAGCAGATCCTGCGGGGCGAGGCGGTCCTCGTCGTGCGTACGGACGAGGGCGTGGAGCAGGTCGCTCTCGTCCGCGTCCCGCAGTCTCCGCTTCTCCTCGGTCAGCTCCAGGAGGTAGGCCGTCATCTCCTGCGCGGCGCGCGCGGACTGCTCCGGCTCGTCCAGGGCGACGACCTTCGTGGACCAGGCGCGGAAAGCCGCCCGGTCCATGCCCGGGACGCCGAGCAGTTCACAGATGACGGTGAGCGGCAGCGGGAACGCGTACGCCGCGACGAGGTCGGCGCGGCCCGCGGCGGCCACGGCGTCAAGGAGCGCGTCGGCGGTCTCCTGCACGCGCGGGCGCAGCGCCCTGATCCGGCGGGCGGTGAACTCGCGGGCGACGAGCGAGCGGAGGCGGGTGTGGTCGGGCGGGTCCACCTGGAGCATGTTGCGGCCCACGGAGTACAGGCCGTCGCTGTCGAAGTCGGCGGAGTGGCGTACGTCGTTGCGCAGCCGTGCGTCGGCGAAGGCGGCGCGGACCTCGTCGTGCCCGACCACCATCCACGCCTCGTCCCCGGTGGGAAAACGCACGTGGTGGACGGGCCCGCGCGAGCGCAGGGCGGCGAGGGCGGAGTGCGGATCGGCGGTGAAGTCGCCGGTGAGGTCGGCGAGTTCGACGGTGGGGTGCTCGGTGCGCATCGGCGGCTCCCGGACGGACGGACGAAAGTGGGGAGGGCTCCCCGCTTTCCGGCGGGAGTGACCGTAACACGAAGCGGGGAGCTGTCCACGGATCGGGTACGGTGCGGGTCGTGAGAAAGGACGCACAACGCAACCGGGAACGCGTGCTGGCGGCCGCCCGCGAGGTCTACGCGGAGCAGGGCGTCGAGGCGCCGCTCGACGTCATCGCCCGCCGCGCCGGCGTCGGCAACGCCACGCTCTACCGCCGCTTCCCGGACCGTGCCGCACTCGTCGAAGCGGTCTTTCACGAGACCCTGGACCGCGTACGGCAGGCCGGCGAGGAGGCGCGACGCGCCGCCGATCCCTGGGCCGGGCTGAACGCGTACCTGGAGGCGGTCTTCACCGTGCTGGCCGGCGACCGCGGCGCCAACGACCTGATGACCACGGGACTTCAGGGCGTGCCCAGCCTGGAGACGCTGCACCCGCACAACGCGGAGACCCTCGCGGGCCTGCTCGGCCGCTGCCGGCGGCAGGGGACGGTACGCACCGACGTCGGCACCGAGGACCTGCTGTTCGCCCTCGCCGCGCTCGGCCGCGCCGTGCCCGCGCTGGAGACCGCCGCGCCCGGTGCCTGGCGGCGTCCGCTGGCCCTGCTCGTGGACGGCCTGCGCCCGGAGGCCGCCCGTGATCTGCCCGCACCGCCCCTCACCGCCGACCAGCTGAGCGGCACGCTGCGGGAGATGAACCGGACCCGGAGCCGGCCGGTGCCGGGGTGAGACGGGCACCGGCCCGTCGCAGACTTGCCCGGGTGACAGCGGAGACGATCGACCGGGAGGACGATCCGCATGGAGTTCGACGACGAGCGTCAACATGACCGTCTGACCGCGGCGTTGGCGTCCGCCGGAGTGACGTGGGACGAGGTGGCGGAGTGCCGGGAGCTCGACGGCGGCACCTTCAACACGGTCTTCCGCGTGGAGCGGGGCGACGGCACGGGGCTCGTGGTCAAACTGCCGCCCGGTCCGGCCGTACCCGTGCTCCGCCACGAGCGGGGCATCCTCGGCACCGAGGCCTCGTACTACCGGGCGGCGCGTGCGGCGACACGGGTGCCGCTCCCCGAGGTGCTGGCCTCCCACTCCGGGGACGGCGCGGCCCTCGGGGATCACCTCGTCATGTCGGAGTGCCCCGGCACACCCTGGTCACAGCTGCCGGACACGATGGACGCCGGCACACGTGCCCGGCTGCGCACGGCGCTCGGCCGCCATGTGGCCGCCCTGCACACCATCACCGGCGACGAGGGATTCGGGTATCCCGCGCGTTCCGTGGGTCCCCTGCGGGCGACCTGGCGTGCGGCGTTCCTCGACATGGTGGACGCGATCCTGGACGACGCCCGCCGGTTCGGCGTCCGTCTGCCCCGGCCGGCGGACGACGTCCGCGCACTGTTCGCCGCGCAGAGCCCGGTGCTCGACGAGGTGAGAGTCCCCCGGCTGGTCCACTTCGACCTCTGGGACGGCAACATCCTCGTCGACCAGGGGCCGGACGGCCCGCGGATCGGAGCGCTGATCGACGCCGAACGGGCCTTCTGGGGCGACCCCCTGGCGGAGTTCGTCTCGCTGGCCCTCTTCGACGACATCGAGGATGACCGGGCCTTCCTCGACGGCTACCGGGAGGCGGGCGGTACGGCGGTCTTCGACACCTCCGCCCGCACGCGCCTGGCCCTCTACCGGGCCTATCTCTACCTGATCATGTGGGTGGAGGCGGTGCCCCGGCGGTTCGGCGCCGAGCGCCGTGCCTGGCTGGAACGGGAGGTCGCGACGCCGCTCGCCGCGGTGTTCGACGGCTGGTCCGGCCGGGGGGAGGCGAGGACGGCGTGATCGGCGGGTGCCGGTCGGGCCACCCGTGACGGCGACGATCTCGCCGACCGTGGGGCTGGAGTCCGCGTCGGAGGCCGGACGGACGTGGGCGGGAGCCACCTCCTCCGGCTGGGCGACGCGCCGCTGACGTCATGCGGGCCGTGCCGGGCCCTGCCACGGAGCCGGTTCCCCGCACAGTGCTCCGTGGTGGATTCCGTGGTGGGCACGGAGGCGGCCCGTACCGCGGCCGGGAGAGACTGTGATCACAACGAAGGGCCGGCCGGACCGCCGGCCGGCCCAGTCACCACCCACGACCGCGGGAGCGCTCATGTCCAGCACCACAAGCAGCACGTACGAGGGTTTCACCGCCGAGGAGCGGGCCGCGATGAAGGAGCACGCCCAGGAGCAGAAGAAGGCGGCGCGCCGCGGCTCGCGGGCGGACAAGGCGGCGGAGGCGGAGCGGGACGTGCTCGCGAAGATCGCCGAGATGCAGGACTCCGACCGGATCATGGCCGAGCGCGTGCATGCCGTCATCACGGCGAACGCCCCGGCCCTGGCGCCGAAGCTCTGGTACGGCATGCCCGCCTACGCGCTGGACGGCAAGGTCGTCTGCTTCTTCCAGAGCGCGGCGAAGTTCAAGGCACGCTACGCCACGCTCGGTTTCAACGACCCGGCGCGGCTGGACGAGGGTCCGATGTGGCCGACCGCCTACGCCCTGACCGAGGTGACGGCCGAGGTGGAGGCGCGGATCGCCGCGCTGGTGAAGCAGGCGGTCGGCTGAGGACGCACGCCCGGTGAACACGCGGGGCGCGCCCGGGGCGGCGGGCGGGCAGCGGGCGGGAACGGACCCGCCGGCTCCCCCGCCGCGCGCTGCCCGCCGTACCGGGCGCCTCGCGGGCGGCTGCGGCTACCGGACGGTCTCGGGCGTCAGGCCGAGACCGGCCAGCGCCGCCGTGCCGGCGTCGGCGTGCTCGCCCCCGGCCAGCAGCAGCGTGCGCGCCGACTGGTAGGGGCAGCCGGCCGCGTCGAACGCCGCCGCGGCGGCGAGTTGCCCCGGCAGGTCGCCGTCGAGCAGTGCCTGAGCCCGGTCGACCTGGGCGGTGGCGACCGGATTGCCGGCGACCACGGTCCGGGCGGCGTCGATCCGGGCCCGGGCGTCCGGGTGCCCGGCGAGCACCGCCGTCTCCGCCCGCAGCGCCACGTACCAGTGCAGCCAGATCCAGCACACCCACTTCCACACCTGGTCCGGTTCCGGCGCGACCCGCTCCAGCGCCGCGTCCACGTCCCCGTGGTGAAGCAGGACCATGGCGTCGAGGACCGCGCCGAAGCCATGCCGGTGCTCCGGTACCGTGCCCGCCCGGTCGACGATCGCCAGCCAGGCCGCCCGGGCGTCGTGGTCACCGCGCAGACCATGGATCATGGCCACCGACGCGGCCGCGGCGCCGAGGGAGAGCGACCGCCCGCGGCCGCTCTGCTCCCACGCGTCGAGGAACCGCACGCTGCGGGTGAGCACGTCACCGGCCCGGCCGGCGAAAGCGTCCGCGGTCAGGAGCCAGGCCGTGGCGTGATGGCCCGCCTCGGCCAGCAGCGGGTGACCGGCGAGCTGCCCGCCCCACCGCCGGGCCTCCACCAGCCCGCCCACCCCGAGGGCGGTCCCGGCGGCCATGGCGAGGGCGTCGGTCAACTCGTGCGCACCGGCGGGAGTGGGCGCCACGGAGGCCAGGACGTCGATCCGGCGCCGGGCGGCGGCCGCGGCGGCGAAGGGATCACCGGCCCAGCTCCAGGCGCCGGAGAGCGCGTCGAGGGCGGCGGACTCCGCCACCGGGTCGCCCGCGCCCCGGGCGAGCTCGACGGCCTGTTCGGCGCGGGCCACCGTCTCCTGCGCGGAGTTGTCCGTGTCCCCCTGGAGCGCGCCGAACGCGTCCGCGACCACCGCCGCCTCGGCCAGCGCCACGGCCGCCACGGCGGCCGGGTCGTCGCCGGACAGCTTCCGCGCCTCCACGAGCAACGCCGTCACCTCGTCGACCGGGGGTATCCGTGTGAACGAGGTGGAGAAGCGGTACGCGACGGTGGCGGCCGCCGCCAGGTCGCGGGCGGCACCGATGTCGTCCCCGGCCCGGCGGGCGGCCTCTCCGGCGGCACGGTGCAGCCGGAACATGTCGTCGCCGAGCCTGCGGCACCCGGCCACCGCGGCCGCCTGGCGCAGTTCCGCGGCACCGGCGGCGTCGCCGGTGAGCCGGGCGGCCTGCTCGTAGCGCTGCTGGGACTCGCCGAGCAGGTTGCGGGTGAAGGCCAGCTCGGCCAGCAGCAGGGCGAGACGGCAGGCGTCCGCGCGCCGCTCCGGCCGGCCGGCGGCCCAGGTGAGGGCGGCCCGGAGATCGTCCGCCAGGGTGTCGAACCGGGCGCGCCAGTCCGCGCCCGAGAACTCCGCGAGGGCGGTCGCGCCGGTGACGCACCAGTCCAGGTGGCGGGTGCGCACCTCGGTCAGCTCGTCGGCCTCGGTGAGCCGCTCCGTCCCGTACTGGCGGATGGTCTCCAGCGCGTGGTAGCGGGTGCCGGTCGCGGACGGTGTCACGGCGAGCAGGCTCTGCTCGGCGAGCCTGCCCAGCCCGTCGACGACCGCGGCCGGATCCAGCGGGGCGAACCCGGCGACCCCGGCGGCCGCCTCGGCGGTGAACGGCGCGACGAACACCGATGTCCGGCGCAGCAGTGCCTGGTCTGCGGGCTCCAGCAGATCATGGCTCCAGTCCAGCACCGCCCGCACCGAACGGTGCCGGTCGTCGGCGCGGGATCCGCCCGTGAGGATCCTCAGTTGGTCGGAGAGGCCGGCCGCCAGGCCGTCCAGGCCGAGCGTGGACCAGCGCGCCGCCGCCAGTTCGATCGCCAGCGCCATGCCGCCGAGCCGTTCGCAGACGGCCACGACCCCCTCGCTCACCGCCGGCCCCAGGGGCCGGCCGACCGCCGCCGCCCGGTCCATGAACAGGGCCACCGCGTCCGACTCGTCGCCGCCCTCCCGCGACAGCGGCGGAACCGGGAAGACCCGCTCGAACGGCACCATCAGCCTGGCCCGGCTCGTCACCAGCACCCGCAGCCGCGGGCAGGCCGCCAACAGCCGCTCCAGGAACGGCGCCACCCCGTCGCGCACCTGCTCGCAGTTGTCCAGCACCAGCAGCGCCCGGTGGTCCGCCAGCGCGGCCAGCACCGCGTCGTCGATGCCGTGCCCGGGCTGCTCGCCCACCCCCACGGCCGCCGCGACCGCCGCCCCCACCCGGCCCGGCTCGGCGACCGGGACCAGGTCCACGAACCACACCCCGTCGGTGAAGTCGCCGCCCAGCTCCGCCGCCACCGCCAGCGCGAGGCGCGTCTTGCCCACCCCGCCGGGGCCGGTCACGGTCACCAGCCGGTGGCCCTTCACCGCCTCGGCCAGCTCGCCGCGCTCCCGCACCCTGCCGATGAACGCCGTCAGCGGGGCCGGCAGGGCGGGCGCCGAACGCGACCGCTCGGCGCGCTCCGAGTCGGCCGCGTGCCGGGCGAGCGCCCGCCGGTCCGGCAGTCGCAGCTTGCGCAGCAGCGAGGAGACATGCGATTCGACGGTGCGTACGGAGAGGACCAACCGGGCGGCGATCTCCGCGTTGCTGAGGTGCTCCCCGAGCAGCGCGAGCACTTCGGATTCCCGGACCGAGATCACTTCACTGGACACCGGCTCATTATCCGTGGCGTTTTCCGTGGCCGACACGGAGGCGGCCCGTACCCCGGCGGAGGGAGGCTGTGACGGCGGCGATCAGTCCGGCGGGCCGGCAAACCCTTCCCCCGCAGGGCCGTTCACGACCCATGACCGACAGGAGTGAGTGACCATGACCGTGTCTTCCGCCCAGGAGCCGGGGCCGCTGAGCGCCGAGCCCCGTTCCCGCGCTCGCCGTCGTCAGGACACCGAGCACCGGCTCGCCCACGACGTCGACATCTGGGTGGCCAGCGCCTCGGCGGACGGCGCGCCGTACCTGGTGCCGCTCTCCTTCGACTGGGACGGCGAGGCGCTGTGGGCGGCCACCCCGGCGGACAGCCCCACCGGCAGGAACCTGGCCGCCGCCCGGGTGGCCCGGCTGGGGCTCGGCCCGACCCGCGACGTCACCATGATCGACGCCGATGTCGACGTCCTCGACATCGACGCGCTGCCGCGGGAGCGGGGCGACCGGTTCGCCGAACGCACCGGCTTCGACCCGCGTACGCCGACCACGCCGTACCGCTGGTTCCGTATGGTGCCGCGCCGGATCCAGGCCTGGCGCGAGGCGGACGAGCTGCCCGGCCGCGAGCTGATGCGCGACGGCCGCTGGCTGGTCTGACGCACCGGCCGGGCGGTGCACCCGGCGGGTGCGTCGGGCCCGTGGCGGCGCCTGCTCACACGGCGTCGCCGATGAAGTCGAGCAGGTCCTGGTTGATCTGCTCGGCGTGTGTGAGGAACAGGCCGTGCCCCGCTCCGGCGTACTCCTTGTAGTGCCACGGCAACTCTCTCCCGCAGGGATCACGCCGTCGATCACTCCCCGGGTGATGATCGCCGCGGCGCAGCCGAGCGGGATGCGCCTGACCGGCCTGGCCGCCTGCCCGTACGATGTGCCCCATGGCCACCAGTACCGCACCGCGTCGACGCCCCGCCGGGCGGCCGCTGGTGCTGCTGGTGATGGCGGTGCTGGCCGGCGTGCTGGGCATGCACGGCCTGGCGCCCGGCCCGGCGGCGGCACCGCAGCGGGGAAACGGCCACACCATGGTGATGGCCCACTCCGGCGAGGCCGCGCGGATGAGCGACGCCTGCGCGCACCCCGACGGCTCTACGGATCATCTCGCGCACGCCGACGCGACGTGCGCGGCCGCGGGAACGGTGTCCGCCTATGCGCCGCCGGCACTGTCCGCGGCCCTGCCCGGTGCGCCCGCGCCGGTCGCGGGCGCGACCGGCGTCCCGGCGTCGGCCGGGAGCGGCCGGGCCCCGCCCGACCTGTCCGAACTGCAACTCCTGCGGATATAGAGCAGCCCGCACGGCACCCCGTTGTTCCCGGCCCGGAGATTCCGGCCGCCCGGGTGCCGCGCTGCCGCCCGCTCTGTCATCCACTCACACTCCGCACGCCGTACTGCGGTGTGCGTCAGGGAGTTGCACTTCCATGAACACCAAGCGTTCCCTCATCCGCCGCGGTGCCGCCGTCGTCACCGCCGGCGCGGCCCTCGCCGTACTGGCCGCCTGCGGCTCGGACGGCGGCAGCCCGGCCGGTCATGACGGCCACGGCTCGTCCACCTCCTCGGCCTCCGCGTCGCAGGGACGGCACAACGCCGCGGACGTGGCCTTCGCGCAGGGCATGGTCCCCCACCACCGCCAGGCCGTGGAGATGGCCGGTCTGGCCCCCGGCCGGGCGCACTCGGCCGAGGTGAAGAAGCTCGCCGAGGACATCAAGAAGGCCCAGGATCCGGAGATCAGGACGCTCTCCGGGTGGCTGACGTCCTGGGGTGAGACCGTGCCCTCCGAGGGGGCCATGGACCACTCCACGCACGACATGGGGTCCATGATGACCAGCGACGACATGGAGAAGCTGGAGAAGGCGTCGGGCACGGCGTTCGACACCGCCTTCACGGAGATGATGATCGAGCACCACGAAGGTGCGGTGGAGATGGCCAGGACCGAACAGGCCGACGGCTCCTACGCACCGGCCAAGAAGATGGCCGGCCGGATCATCACCTCCCAGACCGCCGAGATCGCCAGGATGAAGGAACTCCTCGGCGAGGACTGATCGCCCACCCTGTGGGGCGGGAACCTGTGGGGCGGAAGCCCGGCGGGTTTCCGCCCCCGCGGCAGCGCGCTCTGTGCGGAATACCCCCGGGGGGTATATGGTTGAGCCACGGCGAGGGCCCCGCAACGGGTCGCACCGCACCGGAATGGGGAGGACGCTCATGAACCACAGCACACATCGCACCGGCACCGCATCCGGCCGCACCGTCACCCGCGACCACACCGGACACCACGGCGTCCACGCTCACGGCGCCTCGTGGTCCACGGCGGCGAAGGCGACCCTGCACTGCCTGACCGGCTGCGCCGTCGGCGAGATCCTCGGCATGGTCATCGGCACCGCCCTGCTGTGGGGCAACGTGCCCACCATGGTCCTGGCGATCGTCCTGTCGTTCGTGTTCGGCTACTCGTTCACGCTCTTCGCACTCCGGCGTGCCGGCCTGGACTTCGCCACCGCCCTCAAGGTCGCGCTCGCCGCCGACACCGTCTCCATCGCCGTGATGGAGCTCGTCGACAACGGCATCATCGCCCTGATTCCCGGAGCGATGGACGCCCACCTGTCCGACGGACTGTTCTGGTCCTCGCTCCTGGGCGGCTTCGCCGTCGCCTTCCTGATCACTACGCCGGTCAACAAGTGGATGATCGGCCGCGGCAAGGGGCACGCGGTCGCCCACGCCCACCACCACTGAGCCGGAGACCGGACCGCCGGCCCCTCCCCGGCACTCCACCGGAGTGCCGGGGAGTACGCACGGACTCGCTGCGCTGGATCCCTTCATCATGCGCAAGCGCGACGGCGGCTTCGTGGTCCTGGCGACCGACCTCAAGGGCACCGACTGGAGCTACAACAGCCAGTACATCCACGTGTGGGACCCCACCGACCTCGCCGCGGGCACCTGGACGGCCGTGGACCAGCGGAACCACACCCACCCGGTCAACGCCAAGCACTGCACCATCGCCGGCATCACCGCCGCCGAGTACGGCCATCTCGTCGCCGCATGGCCGTCGGCTACTGACACACCCGTCCGGTCAGCGGCCGTTCGAAGACGACCATGGGCCGGCCGGGTCCGTTGTAGTCGTCGACGATCCGTGCGGTGAATCCGAGGCTGCGGTGGAAGGCGATCGAGCCGGCGTTCCCGACCGACGTGATCGCCTTCAGCCGCCGTGCCCCCTGGTCACGCGCGGCCTGTTCGAACGCCGCGTGGAGACGGCGCCCGAGTCCCGCGCCCCGGGCGTCCTCCCGTGTGGCGATCAGGTGCACATAGCCCGTGCCGGTGGGCGTGACGAAGCCGAGGAGGTATCCGCGGATGCCGTCGTCGGCCCGGGCCACCAGGCAGGTCGACCCGAACTCGTGCACCAGGGCGAACAGATGCAGCGACCGGAGATCCCGCTCGCCCCAGTAGCGGGAGTGCTCGGCGAGAACCAGGTGGAGGTCTGCCGTCCCGGCCGGTGTTGTCTCTACGTCCATGACACCGATCATGGCAGCCCACGGACTTCGGTTCCGGCGTCGGTGACCAGGGGCCGGGGCGTCAGGCGAACCGGGAGCTCGGCACGGGTCCGGACGTGTGCAGCGCGGGCCGGTCGCCGTCGAGCCAGCTGCCGCGGACGGCGGTGACGAAGTCCGTGAGCCGCTCGACGGAGTCCGCGGGGTGCTCGTCGTCGGCCGGGACAGGACCGCCCGCCGTGATCTGCGCGGCGATCTCCTCGACGGGCCGCTCGTCGGCCGGTCCCCGCTCCACGCCCCCGCCGTCCCCCTGTCTCAGCTGTCCCTCCCAGGGGGCCGTCACCGACTGGTGCAGCAGCGTGACGCTGTCGGCGGCGACGACCGGCGGGTCGGTCCAGTTGCCGGCGTGCTCGTGCAGCACCTGCCCGGGGAGCCGCTGCACCAGGTGTCCCAGGATGCCGGCGCCCTCCTCCTCGGCGGCGGCCTCGTTCAGGTCGTAGGCGACGACGACGGTGTCCTCACGGCCGGGCTCGAACGGCCGGGCGGGCAGCCCCAGCACTTCCGCGGCCGCCAGTCCCAGGATGCGGCTGGAGCGGTCGGGCAGCAGGGACACCGACCGGGGCCGTACCCCGGCGGCGCCGAGGACGGCCTTCAGCCGCAGCAGGCCGCGCAGGCACTGCTCGTGGGAGTCCTGGAGCCACGCGTAGCGGCCGGTCATCCCCTCGTCGAAGCCGAACGGCGAGAGCGTGCCCAGCAGGGTGCCGCCCATGACGAACTGCCATCCCCGCAGATCGGTGCGGTCCAGGGGGCCGGCCGACGCGGCGCTGTCCGCCCGCCGCAGCATGCGCCGCAGACGGTCGTGCGCGGGCAGCCACCGCGGGTCGTCCGGATCCGGGAGCGACGCGTGCTCGCGGCGGGCCAGAGGCAGGTCGCCGGCCAGGAGGGCGTTGTGGACCAGAAGGTAGCGGTCGGGCCAGTCGGCGAGGTCCTCCTCCCGGGCCAGCAGTACGTCGGCGGCCTCGCGGTGCCGGTTCTCGCGCTCGTAGGCGGAGACCAGCTCCCGCATCGCCGCGGCCGAGCCGGGCACGCGGCGATGCGCCTCGCGCAGTGCGGGGACCGCGAGGTTCGGCACTCCGCGCTCGATGCACGCGTATCCGAAGTCGTACAGCTTCTGCGGCTCTTCGGGGCGTGCGGCCAGCGCGGCGGCGGCCCGGTGCAGGTCGTCGAAGCCGGCCGTCCGGGCCGCGCGGCCGACCACCAGGGCGATCTCCGCGAGCGGCTGGGCTTCGGCGAGGGGCCGCAGCAGGCGCAGGGCGCCCGGCACGTCCCCCGTGTCCAGGCGCTCCCAGGCCTGGAGGAGTTCGGGGGACGTGGGACGGCGGTCGCGTCGCGAGAACATGCGAGGATCATGACCGACCGCCCGGCCCGCTCTCAACAGTTTTGTTCTGCCGACGCCCGCGCAACCCCAGGGGCCCGGACGGTTCCCGCGCCGTCCGGGAAGTCACTGCCTCGCCGACAGTGCGATGATGCGTTCGCACAACTGCGGAAAGGTCCAGCCGTGAACCATTGCCGCCAAGGGCAGCAGACTGCTCTCCGTCAGGCCCGGAAGCGCGTTGACCTCGAGACAGCGCAGCTCGCCGTCGCCGTCCATCATGAAATCGACGCGCGCATAAGAGGACGCGTCGAAACCCAGGGATCTGGCGGCGCGGACGGCCTCCCGGCGCAGCCTCGCATCGAGCGACCGGTCGACGGGTGCCGGGCACAGCTCACGGCTGACCCCGGGCTGGTATTTCTCGGCGTATCCGAACCAGCCGTTGGGCGGTTCGATGAGAACAGGGGGAAGGGCTTCGTCGCCCAGAATCCCGACAGTGAATTCCGGACCGGTCAGCCGCTCCTCGACCAGGACGGCGCCCTCCGCGAGTTTGAGGGCGGCGCACAGCTCGTCCAGGTTCGAGCAAGCGGTCACGCCGAGACTGGAACCCCCCTCCACGGGCTTGACGACGACCTCGCCGCCCAGCTCGGCGACGAGCGCGTCCGCGACGTCCTCCGGGGACGGATAGGCGTCACTGACCAGCACCGAACGCGCGACACCGACGCCCGCGGCCTCGATGTGCTCCAGCGCGCGCTTCTTGTTCCACGCCAGGCGCATGGCCGCGGACGTCGCCCCGGTACTGCGTAGACCGCGTCGCTCCAGCATGGCTTTGAGCGTGCCGTTCTCACCGGCTCCGCCGACGAGCGCCAAGAAGACGACGTCCGCCTTTTCTATTTCCGCCCAGAACAGGCCGGATCGCAGGTTCGATTCAAGCCGGTCGGTGAGCCTGCGCGTTTCCCCGGCGTCCGGCTCCGATTCGGGCACGGTGCTCACGAAGCGCGCCGATTCTGGCCATCGGGCCGGATCAAGAGTGGTGACCACATGGCCGGATTCCCGCAGTGCCGTTTCCGCCGCGCAGGCCGTCGCCGCGGATACGGCTCGTTCATCGTTTTCCCCTCCTCCGAGCACCACGACGTACATCGCCCACCTTCTTTCACTGCTCAAGCATTTTGAAAATTCACAGCATGCTATCAGGGAACTCCATCGCGTAACTTCAGGCGAACTGGCGCACCCTGGCCACAGAACACCGAGCTGGCCGAAATTCATTGGTGGCCGAAAATGCGGAGGATGCGATTCCTGTCCGGAAACAGCAGCCCGGATCGGCGCCGGGCCGGGGATATGTCCGGATCGACGCTCACCCGGCATGCCGGTGCTCTGAACAATGGGACTCCTTTCGAGGAGGCCCCCATGCCCGACCCCCACGAACAGCCCCGCTCAGAGGCGTGGAAGACCGCGCTCACCGTGCTCCAGGAGGTCGCGCCGCCCGCCATTCCGCAGGGCGCGCAGGTGATGACCGTGCGGGTCGAGTTCCCGCCCGGCGATCCGGGCACCCCGCCGCACCGGCATCCCGGACCGGCCTTCGGCTATGTCCTGGAAGGCGAGATGCGCTTCGAGCTGGAAGGCGAGCCGGAACGCGTCGTCCGCGCCGGGGAGACCTTCTGGGAGCCCGGCGGGGACGTCATCCACTACCAGGACGGCAACCACCGCGCCGACACACGCGTGCGCTTTCTCGTCACCATGCTCTGTGTGCCGGGACAGCCCATGCTCGTCCTGGTCGACGACGACGAACTGAAGCAGCGTGCGCACCTGCGCGCACCCCGGCCGTCCTGACGACGCCTCGCCCCGGACAAGAGGGAGTACCCGACGTGAAGATCGTGGTCATCGGAGGCACCGGCCTCATCGGCGGCAAGGTGGCCGGCAAGCTCGACGGCCGTGGACACGAGGCGGTGCCCGCCGCGCCCAGCACGGGCGTCAACACCCTCACCGGCGAGGGTCTCGCCGCCGTGCTGGCCGGAGCCCAGGTGGTGGTGGACGTGTCCAATTCCCCCTCCTTCGAGGAGTCGGCGGCACTGGACTTCTTCACCACCTCCACCCGTAACCTGCTGGCCGCCGAGGGAGCGGCGGGCGTGGCGCACCATGTGGCGCTGTCGATCGTCGGCATGGACGAGCTGTCCGGTACCGGCTACTTCCGGGCGAAGGCGGCCCAGGAGCGGCTGGTCGAACAGGGGCCGATCCCCTACTCGATCGTCCGGGTGACGCAGTTCTTCGAGTTCGTCAAGGGCATCGCCGACGCCGCCACCGACGGCGGCACCGTCCGCGTGCCGCCCGTGCTGTTCCAGCCCATGGCGGCCGACGACGTCGCCGAGGCGGTGTCCCGGACCGCCGTGCGGGCCCCGCTGAAGGGCATCACCGAGGTGGCCGGGCCCCGGCTGTTCCGCTTCGACGAGCTCGTCGCCGAGGCGCTGCGCGCGTGGGACGATCCGCGCACGGTCGTCTCCGACCCGCACGCCCGCTACTTCGGCTACGAACTGGCGGAGCGCAGCCTCGTCCCCGACGAAGGCCGCGCCCACCTGGCGACGACCCGCTTCGAGGACTGGCTGCACCGGTCCTCGTGAGGGGAGGTCTCCCGCCGTCGCTGCCCCGCCGTCAGAGGAGGCCGGCCAGGCGGTCCACCTGATGGTGGTCGTGGCCGTGGCAGTAGAGCACGACCTCGTCGGCGCCGAGACCGGCGAAGGCGGTGATCGCGTCACGGATCGCGGTGGGTGTGGTGAGCAGGCCGGCGACCATACGGTCGGCCACGCCGGTGAAGGCGTAGTACGCGCCCATCTGCTCCCGGGCGTCGTCGACGACGTCCTGCGGACCGTGTGCGACGTTGACCTGCGCGACGATGCGGAGTTCGCCGTCGCGTCCGTACTCCTTCCAGAAGCCGCGCACGGTGTCGAACAGGCCGCCCGCCCAGGAGGGCGCCGCGGCGGCCAGGAAGCCGTCGCCCCAGCGTGCGACGCGTTCGAGCGCGGCGGGCCGGAAGCCGCCGAAGAGCACCTCGGGGCCGCCGGGGCGGGCGGGCGCGGGGCCGATGGGGCCGACGCCGCCACCGTACGGTTCGCCGGACCACAGGCGGCGCGCCACCGCCATCTGCTCGTCCAGGCGCCGGCCCCGGGCGCGTATGTCGACGCCCGCGACCCGGTGGTCGTCGTCCCGGCCGCCGATGCCCAGACCGAGGACCAGGCGGCCACCGGTCATCCGGTCCAGGGTGGCGGCCCCTTTGGCGAGCAGGGCGGTGTCGCGCAGCGGGGCGAGCAGCACCTCGGTCTGGACGCGGATCCGGGACGTGGCGCCCGCGAGGACGGTGAGGGCGACCAGGGGTTCGGGGTCGTGGTGGACGAGCCGGTCGAGCAGGCCGAGCGTGCTGAGGGGCCCGGCGTCGGCGCGCCGGGCCCAGTGGTGCAGGGTGGCGGGGTCGCCGATGGACAGACCGATACCGACGTTCACGTTCACGATCGAGACCTCCGGAAGGGGTCGGCGAAGTTGGCTGCCGCCCCTGTCGGCGTCGTCGTCGACCGAGACGCTGTCGCCGGAGCCGGAGCCGGAGCCGGAGTCGAAGTCGGAGCCCGGACCCGAGCCGGACGAACCGCCGGGCCTCGCGGGCAGCGGGCGGCCCGCGAGGCCTGGGCCGGAGGGAGGGTGCCGGCCGTCGCCGAGGGCCCCGTCATCCGCCGCGCGGCCCGGCCGACGGCCGGTTCAGGGCGTGCGCGCCAGACGTGGCGTGCGCCGCCGGCCTCGGTGCCGGATCAGCGTGGCGGGGCCAGGAAGGCCTCCCTCACCCGGCGCACCCTGCCCACCACCTCCTCGCCCTCTTCGTCGCCGAGCCGCAGCGCCGTGTTCGCCGCGATGAGGACCGCGTCGAGCTGGAAGGCCGTGAGGTCCGGGTCGAGTTCGGCGATCTCCCCGGAGTCGGAGGCATGGCGCAGTTCGGCGGCGAGGAGGGCCCGCCAGTCCCGCTGGCAACGGAACAGCGCGTCGCGGACCGGTCCGGGCCGGCTGTCGAAGTCGGCCAGGTTCGCCGCCCAGAAACAGCCTCCCGGGAACAGCGGTGCCCTGGCGTACTCGATCCACGACTCGGTCAGCGCCCGAAGCCTCGCCGCGCCGCGGGGCGCGCTTCTCGCGGGGCGTACGACCTCGTCGTCGAAGACCTCGCGCGCGCACGCGACCGCGGCGGTCTGGAGATTCTCCTTCGACCCGAAGAGTGTCTGCACGCCGCTCTTGCTGATGCCCAGGTCACCGGCGAGCCGGCCGAGACTGAGACCGGCCAGCCCGTCCAGTGACGCCAGGTCCACGGCATGGCGCAGCACCGTCTGCCGGGACCGCGCGCCTCTGAGCAGCCGCCGGTCCGACGTCACCGCTCCGTTCCCGTCCCGGGCGACCACGTCGTACCCCGCGATCCGCCGTTCTCCTTCGCTCATCTCCCCATCCTGTCAGAGCGCTTGATTAAACGTACGTTCGGTCGTACGTTTAGTTTGCCCGACGGACGCACGACGGGAGGACACACACGGTGGACAGCCATCGAATGGTCGAACTGGCGCAGGCACTGGCTGCCGCGAAGAGCCGGCAGGACGTGCCGACGGCCATGGAACTCTTCCATCCGAAGATGACGTTGGAGGCCCCCGCCCTGGGGACGACCGCCCGCGGCCCGGCCGCGAACGAGAAGGCGCTGCTGCGCTTCTTCGCCTCCTTCCCCGACTACGCGGTGACCCTTGAGGGACACGCCGCCGACCGCGACACACTCGTCTGCTGGGGCACGGCGAGGATGACCATGACGGGCGACCGGTTCGGAGTGCGCCCCAACGGCAGGCGCGCCGAACTGCCGGTGTTCATCCGGTTCACCTTCGAGGCGGGCCTGATCTCGGGCGAGCGGTTCTTCTTCGACCTGTCCGAGCTCTGCGCACAGTCGGGCGTGTCCACGGACGCCGTCAGACGAGCCCTGTTCGGACCGTCACATCCCACCGGCCAAGGAGAAGACACATGGCAGCGGATCCCCGGATAAAAGACGTCGCCGAGATCAGGACGGTCCCTCTCTTCGACATGGTCGTCGGCCTCCACCCACGGCTGGACCTCGGCGACGGCCCACTCGGGCGCAGGGTCGTCTTCGGGGACGCCGGCGGCACCTTCGAAGGGCCGAGGTTACGGGGCGAGGTGCTGCCGGGAGGCGGCGACTGGGCGCTGTTCCGCCCGGACGGAGCGATGGCACTGGACGTCCGGCTGACACTGCGCACACACGACGGCGCTCTCCTGTACATGACCTACGGCGGCCGGTGGGTCACCCCGCCCGAACTGCGGGCCGAGATGGCCGACCCCGCCACCCGGCACCAGGTCGACCCCGCGCGCTACTACTTCCGCACGAACCCGCTCTTCGAAACGGGAGCCCGTCGCTACATGTGGCTCAACGACATCGTCTGCGTGGGTTCGGGATACCTGGTCGAGGGCGGCGTCGCCTACAGGGTGTCGCACGTCGTGTGACCGGCCGCCGGCCGGAAATCCGGCGGCGGGGTGCGGCAGGGAACCAGTAGAGTCCCCGGATCGATCACATCCGGTACGGACCACACGAAACAACGGGGGAACAGTGAGCGTGCGCGACATCCGGGCCGCGGCCCGGGTCATAGGCCGTCGGACCACCCTTCGCTACCTCGCCGTCGGCGTGGGGGCCTCCCTGCTCGCGGCGTGCGAGAAAGGCGGCAGCGGGGGAAGCGGAGGCGGCGGAGGAGGAACCACCGGTCCGGCCGGGAAGGCGTTCGCCGCTTTCGTGCGCGGCACGTGGAACGTCGAGTCGACGTCGGTCAACGGCGACAAGGGCACGTGCACCGTGACGGTCGACGACGGGGTGTGGACCATCGACTGGCCGGGCGAGGAGGCGTGGCACGGGACCTGGGCCCTCCAGGGCGGCCGGCTGGCCCTTCAGGTGCCCGAGTCGCCGAGCAGCCCCGAGGACCTGACCGACGCCGCGGCCACCGATGTGCCGTCGACCGTGGGCGACTCGGTCGGTCTGGCCCTGCCGTGGCAGCCGCCCGGGGCCACCGGCACCGGCGACGGGCAGAAGCTGGAGGTCGACTACAACGGGAAGGCGGGCCTGCTGCGCATCCGGCACGTCGAGGCCGGCGGCAGCATGACCATCCACACCTGCACACGTGCCTGAGCGGCCGAGCCACGAGTCCCGGAGTCGCATCGAGCCCATGAGCAAGCGCACACGAGACACCGACCTGGCCGACGCGGTCCTGCTCCGGGAACAGGGAGACCTGACGCAGGCCCGAAGGCGGCTGCTGGCGCTCGCCGCCGAGCATCCGGACGACGCCGAGGTCGCCTACCAGACGGCCTGGGCCCATGACGCGCTCGGCCTGGAGGCCGACGCCGTCCCCTACTACGAACGCAGTCTCGGCCTGCCCGGGCTGTCTGGTCAGGACCGTCGCGGAGCCCTCCTCGGGCTCGGCAGCACGTACCGGGTTCTCGGGCGGCACGCGGAGGCGGTCAGCACTCTCCGGCGAGGCACCGAGGAGTTCCCCGAGGACAGAGCCCTGCGGACCTTCCTCGCCATGGCCCTGTACAACACCGGTGACCACCACGAGGCCATGCGCATCCTCCTCGGGCTGCTGGCCGCCACCAGCCGGGACCCGTACGTGAACCGGTACCGACGAGCCATCGAGCACCATGCGGAAGACCTCGACGGAACCGTCTGATCACCGCCGCGGGTTTCTCCAGGACCCGTTCGCTCCCGGCACCCGTCATGATCCGATGTCAGGTGTCCGGGGCCCCCGTCGAGTCCGGCCCCGGCCGAGCGGAGGGGGCAACCGGCATGGACGCGATCGTGGGGGCCGTGGGTTCGGAGCTCCTCAGCGCGGTGGTGGCCGCCGTGCTCACCGGCATCGGCGGCCTGGTGCGCTGGTTCGTGGTCAAGCGGCTCCCCGCCCGCCGCGTCTGGCGCTATGCGGGGGCCGGGCAGCTCTCCGTCGTCCTGGACACCTCCCACATCGACACGGGCCGCTACCGGCGGCCCGTGGCCGGTCTGGGGCAGGTGCGCGCGCTGTCCCTGCTCATCCCCTCCCTCACCCGCGCCTACCGGGACCTCGACCTGGAGAAGGTGCGCCTGTCGGCACATCTGCCGGGCCAGGAGATGGAACACGACCTGCTCGTCCTGGGCGGACCGAAGAACAACGAGGCGGCCCGGCGCCTGCTGGACGCCATGGCGCAGACGCTGCCCTTCCGCCTCGAAGGGGGAGCGATGACCTGGGACGGCACGGTCTACGCGGGTGACACCTCGCAGGGTGAGGTCGTACGCGTCTGCGGGTACGTCGTCAGAGCGGCGAACCCGCTCGCCCCGGCCGCGCGCGTCGTCCTCCTCGGCGGCTGGTCCACCTACGGCACCGTCGCCGCGGCCCGCTGGCTTGCCGAGAACGGCGCCGCGCGTTCCCTGGCCGCCGATGTCGCCGTGCTCGTGGAAGCCTCGGTTCTCCGCGACGGCCATGTGTCCGCACCGCGGCTCCTGCGCCGGGCCGCGCTCGGTCCGGCGGATGAGGCCGGTGACTGACCGAACGGCGTCACCCGGCTCCTGAGGAGTCCGTGAGCAGCTCGTCGAGTTCGGCCGCGAAGAGCAGCGCGGGGTCGAAGCCCATGCCGGTGAAGTGGCCCGCGAGTTCCAGCGACAGCAGGCCGTGCAGCCGGGTCCAGAAGGTCAGGGCCCGGTGCAGGACCGCGGGCGGGGCGGGGTGGTCGCCCGCCCAGTGCCGGTGTCCTTCGAGGTGCGTGCCGAACGGCGTCGCGGGAGCGTCCGGGGGCGGCGCGGCGCAGGCGTCGAGCAGCACCGCCATGACCTCGGACGCGATCGCGGTGATGTCCTCGGGCGCGTGGTAGCCGGGGACGGGTGTGCCGTAGACGAGGAAGTACCGCTGGGGATCGGCCAGGGCCCATCCGCGCAGGGCGTGCGCCAGCGTGGCCACGTCGGGTCCGGAGGCGGAGGCGGCGTGGAAGGTGTCGGCGAGACTCCGGTAGGCGTCGCGGACGAGTTCGGTGATCAGCTCGTCGCGGCCGGCGTAGTACCGGTAGAGCGCGGGCCCGCTCATGCCCATCTTCTTGGCGATCGCGTTGAGGGAGAGGGCGGATGCTCCCGCCGTGGCGATCTGCTCCCAGGCGCGTTCCTTGATCTCCGCGCGCACCTGTGCGCGGTAGCGCTCACGCGGACTCTTCCCGTCCGTGTCGGTCATGATCTGCCACCTCTCCACATGCGCACCGGTCCTGCGCGGCTGCCTCGTCCACGTTTACGTCCTCGTCCACGTCTAGTTAGAAGGTATCACGAACGTTATTGACACTTCCCTTCGCGTGGCGTTAGAACCTATAACCAAGCCGACAACGCATCACTCGATGCACGCCGCAGTGGAGGTCGTCATGAACGCCGAAGAACTCGTCGAGGTCGTCCTGCCGGGCAAGGTGGAGCCCGAAGAACTCCGGATCCGGCACGGGGCCGTCCCCGCCGCGGGCCCCGGCCAGGTACTGGTCCGGGTGGAGGCGACCGGCGTCTCCTTCGCCGAGCAGCAGATGCGCCGGGGCCGGTACTACGACCAGCCGCCGTTCCCCTTCGTGCCCGGCTACGACCTGGTCGGCACGGTGCAGGCGACCGGTGAGGGGGTCGAGCCGGGCCTGGCCGGGACCCGGGTGGCCGCGCTGGTCAAGGTCGGCGGCTGGGCCAGCCATGTACTCGTCGACGCGGCGGACGCCGTGCCGGTGCCCGACGGAATCGGCGCGGCGGAGGCCGAGGCCCTGGTGGTCAACGGCCTCACCGCCTGGCAGATGCTGCACCGCACGGCACGCGTCCGCGCGGGACAGACGATCCTGGTGCACGGCGCCAACGGCGGCGTCGGCTCGGTGCTGGTCCAACTCGCCCACGCGGTGGGGGCGAAGGTCATCGGCACGGCGTCCGCCCGCCATCACGACACCCTGCGGGCCTGGGGCGTCGTTCCCGTCGACCACCGCGCCGGCGATGTCGCCGCGCGGGTGCGCGCGTTGGCACCCGGCGGGGTGGACGCGGTCTTCGACCACGTCGGCGGCCGGGGCATCATCGACTCCTGGCGCCTGCTCGCGCCCGGCGGCACACTCGTCGCCTACGGCAGCGCCTCCACCCGGGACGACGAGGGCTCCAAGCAGTGGCCCGTCCTCCGACTGCTCGGCCGGACATGGCTGTGGAACGCCCTGCCCAACGGCCGCCGGGCCCACTTCTTCAACCTCTGGGCCGGACGGGCCCTGGCCAAGGAGCGGTTCCGGGCCCGGCTGCGGGCCGACCTCACCCAGGTGTTCGCCGCCCACCGACGCGGTGACGTCACCGCCCGGATCGCCGCCCGGCTGCCGCTGACCCGCGCCGCCGACGCCCTGCGGCTGGCCGAGTCCGGCACCGTCGTCGGAAAGGTCGTGCTCACCCCGTAGCGCCGCCGCGTCCGCCCGGCGCCGCGGAACAGGACCCGGCTACACGCCCGTCCGTCCGTCGACGAGTTCGCGCACGATGTCGAGGTGGCCGTTGTGGCGGGACGTCTCCTCGATCAGGTGGAGGATCACCCAGCGCAGGTCCACGTGGCGGCCGTCGCGGATGGGACGCACGGCCGTCGAGTCCAGGTCGTGCTCGGCCAGCAGACGACGGTAGCGGGCGCTCTGCTCCTCGTACTCGGCGAGAAGCCGGGGCAGCGGGACGTCGACCGCGGTCCGCATCTCGGGGTCGGGGTCGTCGTCGGTCGCCTCCGTCAGCGGGCCCACCATTTCCCGTCCCAGGAACACGACCTCGACCCAGTAGTGCTCGACCCATCTCAGATGGCTGATGATCCCGCACAGCGTCATCAGAGGTGAGCCCGGAAGGGGGGCCCTGCGGGCGTCCTCCGCGGACACACCCTCGCACTTGGCCCGCGCCGTGTCACGGGCGTAGTCCAGGAAAGTGTCCAGCTGCGTACGCTCGTCCCACGCGGGAGGTGTGTCGGTCCGTTGTGTCATCGCGCGAGTCTCCCGTAGCCCGCAGTGGTTGTCGAGCAGTTTCGGATCTCGCTCCCCTCCGCTGTGAGCAGCCGTCCTGCGGCAGGATGCACCTGTGATCGTCACGTCGGGAACACATGATCGCGCGCCGGGTGCCGCAGCGGGTCCGGTGAGGAGCCGTCCGGTCCGGCCGGTGGCGGCCGGAGCCGCCGTACTGACCGTCGGCGCGGGGCTCGGGCTCAGGGCCGTCGCCGCGGGGAGCGTGGCGAAGTACGGCGGCGACGCGCTGTACACGCTCCTGGTTCTCACCCTCGTCGTGCTGGTGGTGCCTCGGGTGACGCCCCCGGTGGCCGCCGCGAGCGCGCTGGTGATCAGTTGGGGTGTGGAGCTCCTCCAGCTCAGCGGGATACCGGCGGATCTGTCCCGGCACAGCGTCGTCGCCCGCCTCGTGCTCGGTTCCACCTTCGACCCGCCCGATCTGCTCTGGTACGCGGTGGGCGCGGGGACGGGGTGGCTGGTCCACACCGCGGTGGGCCGCCGGCGGCTTCGGGCGCACGGGTCCCGGTAGGACCCGGCGCCGTAGGGCCGCCGTTCCCTCGTGGTCAGGGGTGTGCCCGCCAGTCGGCAGATGCCGGCGGCGAAGCGCCGCCTGTTGGAAGTACCGCCACCCCTGCCTGGCGGCGTCGACGGCCGCTTCCTCGGCTGAGCCGCACCCTCCTGTGGCGGGCGCGGCAGCGTTCCGGCGGTGCCGCGCCCGCCACGGGGCCGGGCCCACACAGGGCCCGGCCCCGTGGCGGCGCGTGGGAGCGGCAAATGACGAAGATGCTGGTACTTCGTGGGTAATAATCCCTTTCGTGCTGCCTCTTCTCCTGCTTCATCTGGGTCTGGCCGCGTGCGCCGGGCTCCTGATGCGGTGGCTGGGACGGTACGCATACGTGGTGCTGGCCCTCGGGCCGGCCGCCGCGGCGGCCTGGGCGGGCGGGCAGTGGAACACCGTCACACGGGGCGGCGCCGTCACCTGGACGTGGGAGTGGATCCCGGACTACCGCCTCGACGTCGCGCTGCGCCTGGACGCCCTGTCCTGTCTGATGGTGCTGCTCGCCGGCGGCGTGGGAGCACTCGTCCTGCTGTACTGCGTGCGCTACTTCCACCCGGGCGAGCCGCGGCTCGGCCGGTTCGCTGGGAATCTGACCGCCTTCGCCGGGGCGATGCTCGGGCTGCTCCTCGCCGACGACCTGATCCTGCTGTACGTCTTCTGGGAGCTGACCACCGTCTTCTCCTTCCTGCTCATCGGGGGAAACGGAGAGCGCAGGAGGGACCGCAGGTCGGCCCTCCAGGCGCTGGTGGTCACCGCGTCCGGCGGCCTGGCCATGCTCGTCGGTTTCATCCTGCTGGGCGAGAGCGCCGGAACGTACCGGATCTCCGAACTCGTCCGGCACCCGCCGCAGCCGGGGGCCACGGTGACGGTCGCGGTGCTGCTGGCGCTGGCCGGGGCGCTGTCGAAGTCCGCGGTGTGGCCGTTCAGCCTGTGGCTGCCCGGAGCAATGGTCGCGCCCACCCCGGTCAGCGCCTATCTGCACGCGGCGGCGATGGTCAAGGCGGGGGTGTATCTGACGGCCAGGCTGGCGCCCGGCTTCGCTGGCACGGACGGATGGCGGCCGGTGGTGCTGGTGCTCGGGTCGGCGACGATGCTGCTGGGCGGCTGGCGGGCACTGCGGCTGACCGACCTCAAGCAGCTGCTCGCCCACGGCACGGTCAGTCAGCTGGGCTTCCTCACCGTGCTGATGGGCGCCGGGCACCGCGACACCGCCCTGGCCGGGGCCGCCATGACCTGTGCGCACGCGCTGTTCAAGGCGCCCCTGTTCCTCGTCGTGGGCATCGTCGACCACGCCACGGGCACCCGCGACCTGCGCCGGCTGTCCGGGGTCGGCCGCGCGCTGCCGGGGGTGTGCGCCGTGGCGGTGCTGGCGGGCGCCTCGATGGCCGGGCTGCCGCCGCTGCTGGGCTTCGCCGCCAAGGAGGCCGCGTTCGAGACGCTGCTGTACGGCGACACGGCCGATCGCTGGGCGCTGGCGGCGACGGTCGCCGGCTCGGTGCTGACCACCGCGTACACCGTCCGTTTCCTGTGGGGCGCCTTCTGCCGCAAGCGGAGCTCCGGCGGGGAGACGCTCACCACCTCCGTGGCGCCGGTGGCCCGCGGATTCCTCGCGCCGGCGGGGGTGCTGGCGCTGGCGGGGCTGGTGCTGGGGCCCGCGGCCGGAGCGCTCGACCCGCTGGTCTCCGCCTACGGCAGGACCCTGCCGCCCGTCGCCGGTGAGTCCCCGTACCACCTGGCGCTGTGGCACGGGATGGGGTGGGCCCTGCTGCTCTCCGCGGTGGCGTGGGCGGCCGGCGCGTCGCTGTTCCCCGTGCGGCGCCGGCTGATCACGCTCCAGCGCGGCATCGCCTGGCCCGGCGCGGAGCGGGCGTTCGGCTCGCTGCTGCTGTCCCTGGAGCGGATCTCGCTCCAGCTCACCGGCTCCGTCCAGCGCGGCTCGATCTCGTTCTACCTCGGGACCGCCCTGTCCGTGCTGATCGCCGCCGAGGCCGTCGTGCTGGCCCTGTCCGGCTCCTGGCCCCGGGCGGTGACGCCGCAGGGCTGGGACTCGCTGCCGCAGGCCGTCGTCGCGCTCGGCGTCGGCGTGGTCGCCGTGCTGTGCCTGGCGTCCCGTCAGCGGATGAAGGCGGTGGTGCTGTCGGGCACGGCCGGCTACGGAACGGCCGGGCTGTTCGTCCTCCAGGGGGCGCCCGATCTGGCGCTGACCCAGTTCGCGGTCGAGACGGTCTCCCTGGTGGTCTTCGTCCTCGTCCTGCGGCGGCTGCCGCCGGCCTTCGGGGAACTGCCCACCGTCCGGCGGCAGGTGACCCGCGCGGTCGTGGCCGTGCTGTCCGGGGTGCTGGTGTCCGGTCTGATCTGGCTGACCGCCTCGGCCCGGGTGGCGGAGCCGACCGGGCCCGCACTCGTGCACGCCGCCGAGGAGGAGGGGGTGCGCAACGTCGTGGCCACCACGCTGGTGGACATGCGCGCCTGGGACACCATGGGCGAGTCCTCGGTGCTGGGTGTCGCCGCCCTGGGCGTCACCAGCCTGGTCTTCCTGCGCCGCCGGCTGATCCCGGCCTCCCGGGTCGCCCGGTACGGGCAGGAGTCCGGCGGCGGTGTGTGGACCGTGCCGGACTGGCAGGACCGGGCCGGCCAGGACCGGTACGGCTCCGGTGGTGACGCGCCCGAACGGACCTGGCTGGCCGCCGGGGGGACGCTCGCCCCCGAACGCCGCTCGGTGGTCTTCGAGGTGGTCGCCCGGCTGACCTTCCACCCCGTGCTGGTGCTCTCCCTGTATCTGCTGCTGTGCGCGGAGAACGCGCCGGGCGGCGGTTTCACGGCCGGGCTCGTCGCCGGGCTCGCCCTGGTCGTCCGCTATCTCGCGGGCGGCCGCTTCGAACTCGCCGAGGCGGCACCGGTCGATCCGGGTGTACTGCTGGGTGCGGGGCTGCTGCTCCTGACCGGCACCGCGCTGGGCGGGCTGGTGTTCGGCTCGCACGCCCTGGACCTCGGGGTCCACCACGGCGAGCTGCCGGTCATCGGCTCCTACCACGCGGCCGGCTCGGTGCTCTTCGACACCGGCGTCTATCTGCTGGTGCTCGGCGTGACCCTGGACATCGTGCGCGGGCTCGGCTCCAAGATCGACCACCAGTGGGAGCGCGCGCACGAGCGGGCCGCCCGGCGGCCGGACGGGCGCGGTCATGACGGCGGGGAGGCCCGGTGACCGTCAGCCTCGCCCTCGTGGTCTGCGGCGGAGTGGTCTTCGCCGCGGGCACCGCTCTGCTGCTGGCCCGCTCCCTGTCCCGGATCGTCATCGGCATGGTGACGCTGGGCAACGGCGTCAACATCCTGCTGCTGGCGACCACGGGCCGGGCCGGTGACCCGCCGCTGCTCGCACCGGGCACCCGGGTGGGGCGGATCACCGACCCGCTGCCGCAGGCGATGGCGCTGACCGCCATCGTCATCACCCTGGCGCTGACGGCCTTCCTGCTCTCCATGGCCTACCGCACCTGGCAGCTCAGCGGCGACGACGAGGTCCAGGACGACCTGGAGGACCGGCGGGTCGCCCTGCGCGGCGAGTACCACGCACTGCGCCGCGAGAGGTACACCGCGGCCGCCCGGCACCGCACCGGCCGCGGCGGCGGCCGCGACCCGCTGGACCGTCTCCGCGCCGAGCACCAGCAGTCGCGCGAACGGCAGCGGCGGCTGCGGCGGGTGGAGCGGGCCCGCCGGGCGCGCGCCGCCGACCTGGGCGGCGATCTGTGGGACAACGTGCTCGGGGAGGACCGGTGACCGCGCTCGCCGATGTGCTCGTACCCCTGCCGGTGGTGCTGCCGCTGTGCGCCGCGGGGCTGAAGCTGGCCGTCGGCAGACGGTTGCAGCGCGCCCGGCGCGGGCTCAGCGTCGTCGTCCTCGCGGCGGTCCTGGCGGTGTCGGTGACACTGCTGGTGATCACCGACCGGGACGGTCCGCAGGCCGCGCGGATGGGCGGCTGGGCGCCCACCGTCGGCGTGGTGCTGGTCGCGGACCGGCTCTCCGCGCTCATGCTGACGGTGTCCTCGGCGGTGACGCTGTGCGTGCTGGTCTACTCCCTCAGCCAGAACATGGCGGACCGGGACGACGAGACGCCGCTGTCCGTCTTCCACCCCTCCTATCTGGTGCTGGTCGCCGGAGTGTCCGACGCCTTCCTGGCCGGCGACCTGTTCAACCTCTACGTCGGTTTCGAGATCATGCTGATGTCCAGCTATGTGCTGCTGACGGTCGGCGGCACGGCGGCCCGGGTGCGCGCCGGCGCCACCTATGTCGTGATGTCGCTGCTGTCCTCGCTCATCTTCGCGGCGGCGATCGCCATGGTGTACGCGGCGACGGGCGCGGTGACGATGGCGGAGATCGCCGCCCGGATGGACTCGCTGCCGCCGGTGGTGGTCTCCGCCCTGGACGTGATGCTGCTGATGGTCTTCGGCATCAAGGCCGCCGTCTTCCCGGTCTCGGCCTGGCTGCCCGACTCCTACACCACCGCGCCCGCGCCCGTGACCGCCGTCTTCGCCGGACTGCTCACCAAGGTCGGGGTCTACGCCATGCTGCGCACCCAGACGCTGCTGTTCCCCGGCGGCCGCGTCACGACCGCGCTGATGGCCGTGGCGCTGCTGACCATGCTGGTGGGCATCCTGGGCGCGGTCGCGCAGAGCGATCTCAAGCGCCTGCTGTCGTTCACCCTGATCAGCCATATCGGCTACATGGTCTTCGGTATCGCGCTGGCCTCGGTGCGCGGCATCTCCGGGGCGGTCTTCTACATCGTCCACCACATCACCGTCCAGACCACCCTGTTCCTCGTCGCGGGCCTGGTCGAGCGGCGCACCGGCAGCAGCGATCTGCGCCGCCTGGGCGGTCTGGCCGAGGTCTCCCCGCTGCTGGCGCTGGTCTTCTTCGTCCCCGCCATGAACCTGGCCGGGATTCCCCCGATGTCCGGGTTCCTGGGCAAGCTGGGGCTGCTGCGGGCCGGCGTCGACGACGGCGGGGTCTGGGCGTACGTCCTGGTGGCGGCCGGCACCCTGACCAGCCTGCTGACGCTGTACGCGCTGGTGAAGGTGTGGAACCAGGCATTCTGGCGGACCCCGTCGCCCGACCTGGCCCAGGCCGGCATGGTGGAGTCGGACGACCCGGACGACGACGGGCCCCGGCCCGGTGAGCCCCCGGACCACGGGTCCTCGGACGGGCACGGTCTGACCGGCGAGGAGGACGAGTACCTGCCCGCCGGACGGTCCGACACCGCCTCCCTGAGCGGCCGGTCCATCACCATCAGCACCAGGCTGCCCGGTCCCATGGTCGCCGCCACCCTGGCCATGGTCGCGCTGGGACTGTCCTACACCGTGCTCGCCGGGCCCCTGGTCGGACTGGCCGACCGGGCGGCGGCCGAACTCCTCGACCGCTCCCCCTACATCGAGGCGGTGCTGGGCCGGTGAGATTCTCGTGGAGCGTCCCCGTCGGCCCGGCAGGACCGCGCCGGCGCCCTGTCCAACTGCCGGTCGTGGTGTGGCTCGCCGTCCTGTGGACGCTGCTGTGGGGCGAGGTGACCGCGGCCAACCTCCTCACCGGGGCGCTGGCCGGCGTGTTCATCACGCTGGCGTTCCCGATGCCGCCGCTCGACACCAGGGTGCGGCCGCGTCCGCTCGGCATCGCACGGCTGCTGCTGTGGTTCGCCGGGGACCTGGTGGGGGCGGCCTTCCGGGTCTCAGCGCAGATCCTCAGCCCCGGGGCGCTGCCGTGCGCGGTCCTCGCGGTACCGCTGCGGGTCCGCAGCGATCTGCTGCTGACCGTCACGACCGTCATGGTGTCGGCGGTGCCCGGCTCCACCGTGGTGGAGATCCGGCGGGCGACGTCCAGCCTCTATCTGCATGTCCTGGGAGCGGACGGTGAGGAGGCGATGGACCGGTCCCGCCGCGAGGTGTCGATGCTGGAGCAGCTCGTGGTCCGCGCGCTCGGCACGGCCGAGCAGATCGCCTCGCTGGACGACGCCGAGGACGGGGGGCGGCGGCCGTGACCCCCTGGTTCGTGACGGTCTTCGCCCTGCTCGCGGGCGCGCTGGCGATGGTGCTGGTGCGGCTGCGCCTCGGCCCGTCCATGCTGGACCGGGCCGTCGCCGTCGACACGCTGCTGTCGGTCGCCGTCGCCGCCATCGGCACCCTGGCGGCCCAGCAGCGCAACGGCTACTTCCTGCCCATCCTGCTGGTGCTGTCCTTCCTCGGCTTCACGGGGTCGGTCAGCATCGCCCGGTTCATCTCGGTCCCCGACCGCAAGGGCCGTCCGGGCACCGGCGAGGGCGGGAAACAGAAAGAGGGACAGGGAGAGGGAGAAGGAGAGGGACAGGGAGAGGGACAGGGAGAGGAGCGGGAATGAGCGGCTGGGCACAGGCGGCGGACACCGCGGGGATGGCCTGTCTCCTCGTCGGCGGGGCCCTGTGCTTCGTGGCGGGAGTGGGCCTGCTGCGACTGCCCGATGTGCTGTCCCGGCTGCACGCCGCGACCAAGCCCCAGTCGCTGGGCGTGATCCTGGTCCTGATCGGGGTGGGGCTGCGCCTGCGGACCGGCACCGAGGTCACCACGCTCGCCCTGGTGGCGTTCTACCAGATCACGACGACTCCGGTGGCGGCCCACATGGTGGGCAGGGCCGCGTACCGCACGGGACGGCTGGACGACTCCACCCTGATCCGCGACGAACTCGACGAGCTGCTCAGCCGTCCCGGGGACCGGTCCCGGTAGCCTCGGGCGGCAGGGCCCGGCACAGCGCGTCGAGCGCCGGCCGGTACCGGTGCTCGGGGGGAGTCCACCACGGCCGTCACGTCCGCTCCGGCTCCCGCCCCGCCCGCCGGTGCCTGCGCCGTGTCCCGGCCCGTCACGGTCAGGAAGGCCACCGCGCCCGCCGCCACCAGCAGGACCGCGAGCAGGCACCAGCGCCGGGCCGTGTGCAGGGCGGCGCGTATCTGCCAGACATGGGCCATGGCGAGCAGCCACCGCACGAACGGCTCCGTACGGCGGACATTGGCCTGGGCCCGCCCCAGGTGGTGCCGGAGCAGTTCGCGCCGGTCCGGGTCGGTCTCGGCGGCCACCATCCGCTGGAGGTTCGCGGCGACGGCCCGGTGGCGCAGCAGATCGTCCACCCCGGTGGCGGTCGCACCGAAGAAGTCCGCGGGGGCGGCGTCGATCATCTCCCGCAGGCCGCGCACGGCCGGGGAGGCGAGTGTGGCCGTGGTGGTCACCGGCGGCACCAGCACCCGGCTGACCTGCCAGACCGCCAGGCTCACCCCGGCCAGCGCGAGCAGCAGGGCGGCACCGGCGACCGAGGCGTCACCGAGCCCGTGCACCTTGCCCACGGCGACCAGCGGGCCGCCGCCGACGAGTGCGGCGCCGACGGCACCGAAGGCGCCGATCATCCAGCGCGCCGCCGCCCGCAGTTCGGGCACGGCGTCCAGCGGCGAGGGCAGCGCGTCGAACGGGGTGCCGCTCTGCGGGGCCGGGTCCGTCTCCGGCGGCGGTGCGGTCACCGGGTGTCGTCCCCCTTGCTCACCGCCCTCGGCGTACCGGGGTCCTCGGGCAGGTCCGGATACGGCACCCACGCCGTGCCGTCGAAGAACTCCAGCTCTCCCCCGGCGCCGAGCCGTACGTCGTTGATACGCGGTTCCTCCTCCATGCGCGCAGTATGACAGCCGCCACCGACACCTCGTCGTCCGCGGACGACCGGCCGTGCCGGTCAACGGCGCGCGGTCAACGGCGCGCGGTCTCCAGCTCGTTGGCGCACCGCAGCAGCGTGGTCATCACCGCCCGCTGCGTCGGATCACGCAGCCGTGCGGCCAGCTGGGGGTCGCGGGCGCCGGCCAGGAACTCCTCCAGTGCCGGGGCCAGCGGTGCGAGGACCGGGTCGGAGCGGAAGTCGTCCAGGTTCTCGCGGGTGGCCGCGGCGGTGCCCCGGTCGCCCGCGACGGCGCCGACGACGTTGCCGAGTGCCAGGCCCAGGTGCATGGCCGGCCACAGCTCCACCGGAACGTCCGCCGCACCGCGCAGGGCGGCTACGGCCCGGGCCGCCACCGGCGCGTCGAGCGGCCCCAGACCGGCGGTGACGTCCGGGCCGCGGTCGCCGTCGAGGAGCCGGCGCAGCGCCCCGGCCAGCGCGGCGAACCGCGGGGCGAGCCCGGCGTACCGGGTCAGGTGCTGACGCAGCTTCACCTTGGCCGCCGTGTTGCCGCGCTCGGCGGACAGCAGGGCCGCGATCGCCGGTTCCCACACCGCGCCCCACGCCACCGCGACGGCATCCGCCGAGGGCCCCGGGCCGTCCGCCGGACCGGACGCCCCGGCCTCCTCCCGGGCCCTGCGTACCAGGGCGGTAAGGACGTGCCTCACCCGGTCGGGCGGGGCCAGCCGGTCCAGCAGCGCGTCCAGGGTCACGCCGGGCACCTCGCCCACCCGCGCGCACAGCGTCCCGGGGTCGGCGGGCGGCTCGGCGGCCGGTCCGAACTCCCGCAGGTCGTGCCCGACCGCCCCCACGGCGTCGGCGGTCCGGCCGCCGGTGAGCACGCCGAGCAGCGCCCCGGCGAGGTGGTGGGCGCTCGCACCGGCACCGTCACGCGCGTGCGCGTGCAGGTAGGAGCCGAAGTTGGCGTGGCTGACGGCGATGGTCGCGGGCGCGCCGGCCCGGTAGGCGTACCGCAGGCAGTCCCGTCCGCGGGCCAGCGCGACCTCGCCGCGGCCCCGGGCGTCCTCCACGGTGGCGAGTGCGCCGAACACCTCGCCCAGCAGCAGGTCGTCGCCGGCGGCCTCGAACGCCTCCCGGCACGGCTCCAGCAGCCTCAGCGCCTCCTCGGCCCGCCCCAGCCGCAGCAGCGGCAGATAGGCGGGGAACCGGGCCTGGGCGAGATCGGCGGCCGGCGCGCCGCGAGCGGTCCTGGACCGGGACAGCTCGGCGTTGTACTCCAGCGCCTCCGTCCAGCGCCCGGCGTCCACGGCGGCCCGCTGGGCGGTGTCGCACAGCTCCTCCCGGACCTCCCACCACACCACGCCCTCGCCGGGCTCCGGCCGCCCCCGGGGCAGCTCGTCCATACGGCGGCGCAGTACGGCGGCCTCGGCCAGCACGCGGTCGTACTCGGCGCGCTCCACCAGGACGTGCAGCCGGTGCACCTCGCCCAGCAGGCGCGTCCACGGGCCCAGGCCGGCCCGCCGGGCATGGCCGATCGCCGCGTCGGCATGGGCCAGCGCCTCGGTGAGCCGCCCGCTGCGCAGGCAGAGACCGGCCAGCGACGCGGTGGCCGTGGCCGCCGCCGAGTGGTCCCCCCGCCGCAGTGCCGAGTCCAGCGCCGCACGGGCGAGCCGTTCGGCGGCGGCCGGGTCGGTCGCCCACAGCACCTCCGCCAGGGCGCCCGTCGGTGCCCGGCCCCCGCCCGCGCGGGCGGCCGAGGCGGCGAGGTGCCGTACCAGGGGCAGTGCCCGGTTCCGGGTCGGCCGGGAGTCGTCGCGGCGCAGCACCGCCTCCAGCAGCACCCCGGCCGTCTCCCACTGCCGCAGCCGGATCAGATACGGGGCGGCCGACAGCCCGGCCCGCGCCAGCAGGGGGCCGGCCCAGCGGGCCCCTTCCGTGCCGGCGGTCTCCCGCTGCCAGGCCATCTCGAAGACCCGCATCCAGTAGCCGGCCATCCGTGTGTCCACCAGTTCACGGAAGACGTCGCCGGCCCGGGCCCGGCCGTCGGCGGCCACGGCGGCCTGGATCTCGTACGAGGCACCGCCGGACGGGGCGGACGGCTGCCGGATGTCGAGCAGACCGCACGCCGCCAGCTCCCGCAGCCCTGCGTCCAGGGGTTCGTCGGGGTGGCCGAGACGGGCGCGCAGGTCGGGCCAGTTGTGCTCGACGGCCGGGTGGGTGCGGTCGTCCTCCTGAAGGCAGCACAGGAAGCGGAACAGGTCACGGCGGGCGGGGGCCGTCGTGTTCGCGGTGCCGTCGGCCCAGGCGCCCAGGACGCGCACGTGATCGGCCTCGCCCGGCGCGGTGGACCCGGTCGTGAGGAATCCCCCGCTCGCTCCCCCGCCTTCGGCCCGGGCCCGACCCGCGGTCGCCAGCAGCGCCGGGAGCCGCTCGGGGTCGGCGGCCTGGGTGTCGGCGAGTTCCAGCAGCCCGGGGTGGCCCTGGGCCGCCTCCAGCAGCGCGGTGGCATGGCGGCGGGCGGCGCTCGCGGTCAGGCCGGGGGCGCGGCCGTCGAGCAGTGCGGCGAGATGGGGCAGTTCGCG
This sequence comes from Streptomyces fumigatiscleroticus, assembly GCF_014647975.1. Lineage (GTDB taxonomy): Bacteria > Actinomycetota > Actinomycetes > Streptomycetales > Streptomycetaceae > Streptomyces > Streptomyces fumigatiscleroticus. The sequence goes on along the minus strand of NZ_BMQF01000009.1, from coordinate 117,402 downwards.
GGCGAGCAGGAGGCTTTCGTCGGCGGTCAGCAGGCCGACCGGTTCGGTGTGCAGACGGGGGCCCGGGCCGGGCGGGCGCAGCCGGCCGGTCAGGACGGTCCGTCCGGGGCCCGGGTGCTCCGACAGGGCGGCCAGCAGCCTGCCCCACCGCTGGTCCCGCCAGGTCCCGGCCGCTGTCAGCAGGGCGTCCACGTGATCGATGACCAGCAGCAGCCGGCGGCGCTCCAGACAGCCGGTGACGGCGGCGGCGAACTCCCCCGACCGGTCCGGGTCGTCGAGCAGCCGCAGCAGGTCCGTGCCCGGCACGGCCCGCTCCAGGGCGAGCGCGAAGTCGGCCAGCACGCCCAGCGTGTCGTCCGTCTCCTGCCGCTCCGGGGCCTTGAACCAGACCACCGTGTCGAAGGCGTGCGCGTGCGTCGCGACCAGCTCGCGCGCGCAGGCCGTCTTGCCGGCGCCGGGCATCCCGTACAGCAGGACGCCGCACCGTCCGCTCCCCCGTGCCAGCGCCGCTCCGGCCCGCGCGAGCAGTGCCACCCGGCCGACGAACCGCTCGGGAGCGGGCGGGAGTTCGGCGTCGGTCGCGGTCGCGGACGGCGTGAACGGCGGGGCGGGGGGTGAGGGGGGTGGTCCGCTCGGCCGTCCGGGTGACGGGGTGTCATGCGGCGGGGCGGCGGGCCGCCCGGTGCCGGCGAGTGTCCGGCCGCCGGGCGGGCGGCGCGGTGCCTCCAGGGTCAGCGTCGCCGCCCGTGCCCCGAACAGCGCCGGTGTGGCCGCGGGCAGGGCCGAGGGCAGGCCCCGCGCCGACAGCTCCGTCAGGGCGCCGGCCAGGGCCCGCGGCAGCGGGCGTCCCTCGACGATCAGTAGCCGGTACAGGCGCTCGGCGAGCGCGGTCGCGAAACCGTCCTCCACCGGGTGGCGCATCGCCAGCACCGCGCACCCCAACCGGTCCGCGAGCTCACCGGCGAGGGCGCCGACCGGCCGGGCCCTGGGCTCGGGCTCGTCGTCCCCGGCGAGGGGCAGCCCCAGCGCCCGCCGCTGCTCCCGCACCGTCAGCGCCGCCGACCAGCAGGCCGACAGGGTCACCAGACCGAGCCCGCGCGCCGGGGCGAGCAGCTCCGCCAGCTCGGCGGCGGGTATCCGGTCCGGCCCTCCGGCCTCGGTCTCCAGGAGCAGTTCGCCGGGGGTGCCGTGCCCGGAGATGTGGACGAGGTCCCAGCCCCGCGGCTCTGCCAGGACGGCGCGGAGCGCCTGACGGGTGACACCGTACTGGAGGGTGCGCACCTCCACGTCGCATCCGGCGCGGGCGGCGTCGGCGAAGAGCCGGGCCAGGCCCGTCCGCTCCCGCCGCAGGTTCAGTGCCCGGCTCCCCTCCGGCATGCTGAACAGCGCCAGCACCCGCACCGGCCGCTCGCCGCGCAGGGACCCGATGCCCGGCACCGGGCCCGGCTGCTCCCGCCCCGCTCCCCGTTGCACGACCAGCGACACGTCCCGCAGTGCCAGTGGCCGGCCCCCGACATGGGCCAGCTCCAGCGGCATGTACAGCAGCCGGCGCGCGTCCGGGGGCTCCACCGGCACCACGACCCGCACCACCACCGGCGCCGCCGCGGCCAGGACCGGACCGACGGGACCGAGGATCCGGCTGCCGATCCACTCGCCCACCTCGCGCACCAGCTCCGGCTCCCGCACCGCCCGCTGGTCGGGGGCGGCATGCCGGCGGACATGGTCCGGGACGTCGGCGAGCGCCTCGTACTGCGGGCTGTCCGGGTCCAGGCGGACCTCGTGCCGGGCCAGGACGCGGCCGTCCGGCGCGGTCAGCCGCCACCGCCAGTGGCCGGGCCCCGTGACGTCGTGGGCCTCCAGCCTCAGTTCGGGGACCGTGGCCCGTGCCACGGCGGTCACGGCCCCGATGTTCCGCGCAGGAGCCGGAGGCGCTGGATCGCCTGCTGGATGCCGGTGCGCGCCGGGTGCGAGGGCGGGAACTCCCGCAGCGCCTGCTCGTACATCGCCTGCGCCTGCGCGGCGTGCTCCCGCGATCCGGCCAGGGCCAGCAGCATCAGCGCACCGCCGTAGTTCACCAGCCGTATCGGATGGTCCGGGTGGTCGGCCGGGGTCGCGCCGAGCGCTCCACGGGCATGTCCGAGGGCTTCCTGCAACGTGGCGGAGTCGGGCTCGCGCTGGACGCGGCGCAGCAGTGAGTTGGCCAGGTTCGACCGCTGGGAGGCGTACTCGGGATCGTCGGGCGGCAGGAGGTCGAGGCAGGCGCGGTACAGGGCGGAGGCCTCGTCGATGTCGGCCAGCCGGCCCCCGTGGTCGAACGCCTCCTGCAAGGAGGTGGCCAGCGACGACATGTGCCGGGGCAGGTCGGGATCGCCCGGCGGTGAGGTGTCGACCGCCTGGCGCCCGTACTCCAGCGACCGCTCCAGCAGCCGTATGTCCCGCTCGCGCTCCCAGCGCAGCCGGTACAGCATGCACAGCGCGGACAGGGTGGAGGCGCGGCGCGGGTCGTCGGCCGGGTAGTGGTCCTCGGCGCGCTCCGCCACCTGCACCGCACGTCTCAGCAGCGCGGGGTCACCGGTCTGCCCGTAGGCCAGCCGCAGCGCATCGGCGGTGTGCAGCGGGTCGTCCCCCGATCCGCCGCCTGCCTCCGCGGGCGCTGTTCCCTTCCCCGCTCGCTTCCTGGACCTGCCGAACCATGTGACCACGTCGCCCCCCCACATCGGTGGTCGTGGTGTCCTACGAACGACCTACCACGATCGTACGGACACCCACTGACAGTCGAGGGGCGATCTCGGCGGGACCGTCCCCCGACGCGGGGCTCAGGTCCGTGCCGCGGGGGCCTCCACCCGTACCAAGGGGGTGTCGACGAGGTGTTCCGCGAGGAACCAGGACTGGAGCTCGTTGGTGCGGACGACGTCGGAGACGATCAGGTCGTTGGTTCCGTCGTCCCCCATGTCCTGGGTGCGGGAGGCGGCGTCGTGGCAGTCGGTGAGGATCGTCTCGTGGGTCTCGAGCAGCCGGGACAGCATCGCCGGGACCTCCTCCACTCCGTCCGGCGGGCGCGGCACGGTGGTGATCTCCGCGACATGGCGGGGGTCACCGACTGCGACACCGCCCAGGGTCTGTACGCGCTCCGCGACGCTGTCGATCAGTTCGAGCTGTTCCCCGGCGTGTTTGTCCAGCAGCAGGTGCAGCTGGTAGAACGTCGCTCCGCGCATCAGCCAGTGGTACTTCTTGTACAGGTCGTGCAGGATCCGCGTATCGGCCAGGATCTTGTTCAGCCGCTGGCAGGAGTAGGCCCGGGCGTCGCGGCTCAGCGCCACCGGGAACTGCTTGACGGTGCCGAACTCCTGGATGATCCGCCCCCTCTGGTGCAGCCACGGCTGACTGCCGTCGGGGTTCTCCGAGCTCGTCGGGTTCGGGCCGGCGTTCATTTCTGTGCTCCTTCGGCTGGGGAGGGGCGGGAAAGCGGCACCGGTGCTCGGCGCGAGGCTCCTGGGCCCGTACGAGAAAGAGTGGACCAGCCCTGTCCGGGCCCCGCAAACGCAGGGCCCGGTGGGTCGACCGTCCGGGAACGAGGTGCCCGCGACCGCGCCCTGCGCCCGGTCTCACCGCAGACGGCAGACCGTGTGCGCGTCGGTCTCCCCGGCCCGGGGCTGCGCCGTGAGCGGCTCCTCGCTGCCCGACGGACGTCCGCACACGCTCTCCGACCGCACCTTGCCGCCCTCGTAGGTCACCCGGACGATCTCGTAGCCGTGGCCGCGCTGGTCGGCGTAGGGACGGCTGCCGACGAAGCTGACCGTGCCGATCGGCAGGTTCGGGTTGGGGTGCCAGCGCAGATCGGCCCAGGTCTCCGCGGCGGTCTGCGGGGTGTCCCCGTTCCGCGAGGCCCGGTAGAGCACCGCCGTGGCGCTGTAGGACATCACCGTCTGCCCGCTGGAGAACAGTGCGTCGTTCCAGGGGTGCGCGGGATCGGCGAGCGCGGTCCCGGGTGTCCCCTCGGGGAGCAGGTCGGTGAGGGCGCGGTGGGCGTCCTCGTAGAAGCCGGTCGTCGAGACGAGGTCCATGGGGGCCAGGGCGAAGTGGTAGAGGGTGATCTCCTCGGGGATGCGCAGGGCCTCCCCCTCGTCGTAGTTGCTCTTGGCGAGATCGTCGCCGGTGAACACGGTGATCTCGCGGCCCGAGCAGCCGGGGGTGGAGCCGAGCTGTGCCATCAGGTTGGGTACGTCCTCCACCCGGCCCGCGAAGTAGATGGCCCTGGGCACGGGGTCGCTCGCGCAGATGTCGCCGATGGGCGTGGTGAGCTCCGGTTCGCCCTGGGAGCTGAGCCCGTAGGTCCGGGCGGGCGCCGGGGTGAAACCCGCCTGGACCAGCATGCGCTTGCCCACCCTGGCCTGTTCGGTGGTGTAGAAGTCCTTCTCGCTGCCGACCCTGCGGGAGAGCACGACGGCCTGCGCGCCGTCCTCGCGGTCGGCCAGTTGCCGGGCCAGGAGCAGCATCGCGTTCGCCTGCTCCTCGTCGGTGGCGGCCAGGCCGAACCAGTTCGACAGTCTGCGCGCCAGATGGCTGCCGGAGTTGGTGCTGCTCACCACGGGCAGCCCGGCGCCCTTGAGGATCCGTGCGGCCTCCTCGCTCTCCGTGGTGTCGCGTCCCATGCCCACGACGCCCACGACGGACCGGTCGCGCCGGGCCAGTTCGGCGATGTGCCGGGCCATGGGCAGGACGTGCAGCATGTTCTCGCCGCCGTTGGCGAGCAGTACCTTGATCTTGGTCGGCTGGTCGGTGCTGTCGTTGGTGTAGTGCTGGTAGAGGTAGACGCCGGTGATCTCCTCCAGCCCCTTGCGGGTGTTGGCCCGGTCCGCCGCGGTGACCGGACCGGCGTAGACGATCGTGACATGGGCGTCCTGCGGGCCGATCGCCGCGTTCTCGGCCATGATCGCCCGCTCGACGGCGTCGAAGGTGACGCCCTTGCCGGCACCGTACAGGCTCAGCTCGTTGCCCTTCGCCAGCCGTACGTCGCCGGTGGCGACGCCGACGCACTGGCCGTCGTGCAGTTCGGAGTCCGTGTTCGAGCCGAGCAGCCGGCCCTCGCAGTAGCGCCGTGCCATGTACTCGTTGCCGAGGAAGCCCGCGCCCAGGCCGAGGGCGAGGACCAGGGCCAGGCAGGGTCTGGACCACAGCAGCCACGCGGGCGTACGGCGGATCCGGTCGGTGGAGTGCTGCGCGGAGTGCCGGTGACGCAGTTCCTCGGCGGACAGCGGTACGCGCAGGATCCACGGCAGGGCGGACGCCCTGCCCGGGGACTGGCCGATGTTGAGGTTCGTCACCCACCGCTGGTACCGGGCGTCCGCCCCGTAGGTCCGCTCGTCGCCGTCCCGCTCGCCACGGGCCGGTCCGGTGCGCGTCTCGGGGTCCGTGGAGCCCGGCGGACGCAGCCGCTCGGCCGCCGGGACCGCGGCCAGCACGAGCAGCGGATCGACCTCGCTGCGCCGGCTGCGTACGTTGCTGATGGTGCGGAGCAGCAGCAGTCCGCCGTCCGCCTCCGTGGCACGGGGCAGAAACACCACGGGCGGTACCGTGCGCTTGCGGCGGCGCAGGTCCAGTGCCCGGGGACGGAAGTTGTCGCGCAGGTCCTCCAGCAGCGCCAGCACCCGCAGCTCGACATGGAACTGACGGGCCGTCGCGTCGTCGGTCTGCGCGGCGACCACCTGCTGGGCGACGGCGAAGGCCCGGCCGCGTATGGTCTCCCAGGACTTCGCCGGCCGCCACCGGGACCAGTCGGCGGCCGCCGGCCGGTCGCTGAGCGGGGCGAGGAACGTGGTGGTCGCGAACCACCGGCTGGCCCGGCGCAGCCACAGCAGCGAGGGCGCGCTGCGCGCCAGCAGATGCACCAGGCCGAACACCGCCAGCGCCAGGGCACCGCCCCACACGGCCGTCTGCCAGCCGCCCTCGCCCAGCAGCACGCTGAGACAGGCGATGAACAGCGCCCCGACGAATCCGGAGGGGTTGACGACGGCGCCGACGGTGTCCGCCAGGACCGAGGAGCGGGGTTCCCCTTCGGGGCCGTCCGCCAGGGTGCCGGGCCGCCAGCGCAGTTCGGCCAGCCTGCGCATCAGCCGCTCACGGCGCTCCGCCGCCGTCCACACCGTCGTCACCTCCGCGCCGACCTCGGGCGCGGCCTGCTCGATCGCCCGCAGCAGCCGCGAGCGCGGGAAGGAGAACGGCTTGTACTGCGACTGCCGGTCGTTGTCCCAGGAGTGCTCGCACAGCTGGCGCACCATGTCGATGACGGAGGAATAGGCGTCCGGGCCGCCCCCGCCCTCCAGCCGCTTGGCGATCAGCCCGCGGGGCTGCTGGCTCTGCCGGACGAACTCCACCACCTGCGTGACCCGCCGGTCCAGGACGCCGGTGGTGTCCTCCTCGGTGGCCTGGAGCACCACCAGCGGCGTCACCTCGGGATTGGCCCGGAAGTCGTCGATGAGCCGTCTCATCAGCTCGAAGACCCCGTCGGCCGCCTCCAGCCCGGCACTGCCGGTCCACACCTGTCTCCGCATGCGTTCGCCCCCGTCGCATCCGCCGATCGAACATCTCGAGTCCGATGGGGATACCCATACCGGACCGCCGCTGCACCGCAAGGGCCTTTCGAATATCCGGCACCGCACGGCCCGTTCCGCCCCGCAGGACGTCTGCCGCACGGGTGCGGCGCGGGTGGGGTGCCCGCACAGCGCGGCGGTGCAGGAACCCACTCGGCACCGCGGCCCGCAACGGCGCCGTAGGCGGGGATCCCGATGCGAGGTCGGTCCCGCTGGGCACGGTCGGGGCGGGCGGGCGGGCAGTCCGGCGAGGCCGGTGAGGCGGGCGAGCCTCGTCCCCCACCGGTGTCCGGAAGTCGCCGTTGCCCATCGACGAGTCCCGGGCGAACCCGCTCAAGTCACCGTCGCCGTACGTTACTTGGGCGAATATCCACTTCCTCGTCGGCCGGCGGCACAGGGGTGCGAGAACTTGCCGTCCACCCATTGACGAGACCTGCGTCACTTGCCTAACGTCCCAGGGCAACCCGACTGAAACCTTTCAAGGCGCGCTGACTGTCCCAGCGCCGTCCAGGAGCCACCATGATCCACTCGGCCCGGAACGAGTCCGGATGACTCTCCTCACTGACAGTGGGCGGCGCGGACACACCCGGCGACACCGGCGCGTCATCGCCCTGGGCGGGCCGGGCTCGCCGGCGACGCACGGCCACGGTGACACGGAACTCGGGGCGGCAACGGGCAGGTTACGGCCGCCTCAGGTCAACACTCCGAAAGAAGCACATGCACAGAACGACTTCGCGCCGCCACCCGTCCGTGCTGCTCGCCACGGTCTCCGCCCTGAGCGTGTTCGCCACCGGGTGCGGGGGCGCAGCCGATGACTCCGCCGGCACCGAGAGCGTAGCGAACACGGCGGCCGGCAAGGCCTCCCCCAACGCCCCCACCAAGAGGGGCCTCACCATCAGCTTCCTGCCCAAGCAGGTCAACACGCCGTACTTCTCCGTGGCCGACCAGGGCGGCAAGGAGGCCGTCACCGAACTCGGCTCGACCTTCCAGGAGGTCGGCACGGACGACGGCGCCGACACCGCCGGTCAGGTGTCCCACATCACCAGCCTCACGCAGCGGAAGGTCGACGCCATCGCCGTCTCCGCGCAGGACCCCGAGGCGCTGTGCACCGCCCTCAAGCAGGCCATGAGCGACGGCATCAAGGTCGTCACCTATGACTCCGACACCAAGACGGAGTGCCGCAACGCCTTCGTCTCCCCGGCCGGCGCCGAGGATCTCGCCGTCAGACAGCTCGAACTGCTCGGCGAGCAGATCGGCTACAAGGGCGAGATCGCGATCCTGTCCGCCGCGCAGACGGCGACGAACCAGAACGCCTGGATCGCCTATATGAAGGAAGAGCTCAAGGACCCCAGGTACAAGGAGATGAAGCTCGTCGACATCGCCTACGGCGACGACGACGCCGACAAGTCCTACGAGCAGGCCCAGGTCCTCCTCGAGGCACACCCGAACCTGAAGGGCATCATCTCCCCCACCACCAACGGCATCAAGGCGGCCGCGAAGTACCTGTCCGAGTCCGAGTACAAGGGCACCGTCAAGCTGACCGGCCTCGGCGCCCCGAACGACATGCGCGAGTACGTGAAGGACGGCACGGTCGAGGCGTTCGTGCTGTGGGACCCGGCCCGGCTGGGCGAGCTGGCCGCGCGTGCCGCGGTCGCGCTCGCCTCCGGGCAGATCACCGGCAGGGAGGGCCAGATGTTCCAGGCGGGTGACATGGGCTGGTTCAACCTCGGCGAGGACGGCGTGATCACCCTGGGCGAACCGACCGTGTTCGATGCCAAGAACATCGACGACTACGACTTCTGATCCGCCGACGGCGGGTGCGCGGCGGGGCCGGAACCGGGAGGTACCGGCCCCGGCCCCGCCGCAGGACCGGGGTCGTCCGGCGCCGTCGGCCGTCAGCGGGGTCCGGTGACCACCACGATCTTGCCGAACTGGGTGTTGGACTCCAAGTGCCGGTGTGCCTGCACGATGTCCTCCAGGGGGAACAGGCGGTCCACCACGGAGCGGAAGGCCCCGTCGCGCAGCCCCGAGGTGATGAACGCCGCGGCCCGGCGCAGCCGTTGCGGGTCCCTGGTGACCTCGAGCATCGTGTAGGTGCGCATGTTCAGCGCGGGCATGCCCAGGTCGAACCCCGGATAGGGGGTCGGCTGCCCGCTCTGCGCGCCCCAGAGGAACAGTGTCCCGTCCGCGGCCACGGCGCGGGCCAGTTCCGTGACGCCCGGTCCGGCCACGGCGTCGAAGACGTACTCGGCGCCCTTGCCGCCGGTCAGCCGCAGCACGCCGTCCGCCACGTTCTCCTCGTCGGAGACGATGACCTCGGCCGCGCCTTCGTCCAGCAGCCGCTGCCGTTTGGCGCGGGTGCGGGTGACGGCGATCGGCGTGACGCCCAGGCGCCGGGCGGTGTGGATGGTGGCCAGGCCGACACTGCTGGAGGCCGCGTTCAGCACCGCCACGTCACCGGCCCGCGCTCCGCCCACCTCCACCATCGCGCCGTAGGCGGTGAGGTAGGGCATCCACACCGAGGCGCCGGTGACCGCGTCGGTCCCGTCGGGGCGGGGCAGGAGCGCGCCGGCCGGTACGACCGCCTGCTCGGCGTAGACGCCGTAGTCGTTGTGCGAGAAGCTCGGCACGACGCTGACCGCCTGCCCCTTCTCGAAACCGGTGACCTCGGGGCCGACCGCCTCGACCACTCCGGCGGCCTCGTTGCCGAGCCGGGCGGGCAGCTGCTTGACCGGCTCGATGTAGCGACCGCTGCGGAACAGCGCTTCGGCCCTGTTGACACCTATCGCGTCCACACGTATCCGCACCTCGCCCGGTCCCGGTTCGCCCGGGTCCAGATCCTCCAGGCGCAGCACTTCGGGGCCGCCGATCTCGTGGAACCGCACAGTTCTGGCCATGGCACCGTCCTCCGCAGTCGCCGGATACGAGGGTCACGGTGACACACAAGTTCGATGACCGTCAAACTTTGACACCGGTCGTACTATGAGGCCACGGCCCCGTCACGCCGGTCACTGCCCGAAGGTGTGGTCGTCCTTCTCGTAGTGCACCAGGGCCAGACCGATGCCGAGACACATCAGTGCCCACTCTCCGACGAGGACGCCCCCGCGGCCGGCGCGGTCCTCGTCCTTCCGCGAGCGCCGCCTGGGCGAGCAGGCCCAGGAGCCGAGGGAGAGGACGGCCGAGGCGAACGCCGCGCCGTAGGCGTGCTCGCTCTTGACGCCGGCCGCGTGCAGTTGCTTGACGAGCATGGATGTCTCCGGTGGTGGAAGAGGCGCTTGTGCCCCACCGTCGCCCGGCCGGCACCTGTTCGCACCCGGGGTGCTCCGTTCGGTGGCCACCGGCGCCCCGGGGGCGCTCAGGAGATGGCCCGGAGCCGGTGGGGCGGCCGGTGGCGGAGCCGGTCGACGGCCTGGGCCGTCTCGTCGTCCGCCGGGAGGAGGACGACCAGTTGCTGGGCGTCCGAGGAGAGTTCGAGCGTCTCGCGCAGCAGCCGCAGTTCGCAGCCGGAGGGATGGTTGAGCCGCAGGACACCGCGGCGCGGGACCATGTGGCGGTTCAGACGGCGGGTGAAGTCGGGACCGGCGACGGTGGCGAGCTCCGCGGTGAGCCACTCGGAGTTCTCGACGGACGGTCCGAGCCAGAGGTCGAAGGCCTGCTCGTCCGCCATGTCGTCCCAGTCGGCGAAGAACGTCCGGGCCCGCGGGTCGGTGAAGACATAGCGGGTGAGGTTCGGATACTCGGCGTCGAGCAGTCCGGTGCCGCTGGTCACCGCCTCGTAGGCGCTGGTGCGGGCGAGGACGTCGCCCAGCCGGTTGGTCACCAGGGCGATGCCCGGTTCGAGGAGGCGGAGGGTGCGCAGGACGGGCGGGCGCACCTCGCGGCGCGGCGGTTCGGGTGTGCGGTGAGCGGAGCACTCGCCGCCGGTGATCTTCGCGAGATAGCGCAGGTGCTGCCGCTCGGCGGGGTCCAGGCTGAGCGCGTCGGCGAGCGCGTTGACCACCGCGATCGAGGGGTTGCGGTCACGTCCCTGCTCGATGCGGGTCAGATACTCGACGCTGATGCCGGCCCGCGCGGCGACATCCGAGCGCCGCAGGCCCGGTGACCGGCGACGGCCGCGGTCCGGCAGTCCCAGCGACTCCGGCTGGATGCTGTCGCGCTTGGCCCGGACGAAGTCCCCCAGTGGTGTCCCCATGCCCCGAGGATAGGGGGCCGCCCCGCCGATCGCGCAGTGCTCAGGGTGGCCCTGCGGGGGCCAGTCTGAGCACGGTCTGGCTACGGCCTCGCCGCGGCACGATCGTGAACGGCATGGACACCAACAAGCACAGACTCGTGATCATCGTCGGCAGCGTCCGGGAAGGCCGGTTCGGCCCGGTCGTGGCCTCCTGGGTCGCCGAACAGGCCCGCCTCCACGGCGGTTTCGACATCGACGTCGTCGACCTGGCCGAGTTCGACATCCCGCTCTCCCTGCCCGCCGCCTCACCGAAGTACGCCGGTGACGACTACCCCCGTCCGGCCGGGATGGCGGCACTCACATCGGCGCTGACGGCCGCGGACGCGTTCCTCGTGGTCACACCGGAGTACAACCACAGCTACCCGGCGTCGCTGAAGGCGGCCATCGACTGGCACTTCACCCAGTGGACGGCCAAGCCCGTCGCCTTCGTCAGCTACGGAGGCGCGGCGGGCGGACGGCACGCGGTGCTGCATCTGGAGAACGTGCTGACCGAGTTGCACGCGGTGACCATCCGCGACGGTCTCGCCTTCCCGAACTACTTCACCGCCTGGCAGGACGGCCGTCCGCTCGACCCCGACGCCCCGGGATACGCCAAGACCCTGCTCGACCAGCTGGCCTGGTGGGCGGGCGCGCTCCGCACGGCCCGCGAGACCACTCCGTACCCGGCGTAGGGAAGGACCGAAGACGGAGGGTCACGGCGGCGGCCCGTACGGCGTCCGCCCGGGGCCCGTACGGCGCCCGCCCGTGACGGCGAGGTCGCGGGCCGCCCGTCACACGTCGCGGTGGTCGATGCCCAGAAGGCTCGCGGCGGCCCCGAAGGTGCCCGCGTGGTGGCCGAGGGCGAGGGACCAGTGGTGGCCGACGCCCGTGGCGCTCCAGGCGTCGACCCACTCACCGGGATCACGGCCGAAGTCGACCCGGCTGCTGGTGTTGCCGATCTCCAGCAGCGGTCCCGGGACGACGGTGCCCTCGGCGGTGACGAAGGAGAGGGAGCCGTCGGCGTCCTGGCCGAGTCCCAGCAGGGTGACGGGCCCGGGCCGGACGTCGAACTCCACGCTCACGCCCCAGCCGCGCTTGCCGTGGTAGACGCCGAGCCCGCGCAGCAGGGGGTCCCGGGAGCTGACCGCGAGATGGCCGGGCCCGTCGTGGCCCATCTCCACCACGCCGTCCTCGAAGTTCAGGGCCTGGACCTCGGTGAAGGAGCCGCCCGCGCCCACGCACTGGGAGGCGAGCTGGGCGACGCTGGTGCGCAGTTCGTACTCGCCGGCCGCGGGCACGCCCCGGGCGGTGAGCAGGGAGGCGCCCAGGATCATGCCGGCGCCGAGCCGCTCGTGCAGCTCGCCGTCCAGTCCCCGGTGGTAGTAGGCGAGGGTGTCGAGTCCGTGGTCCGCGACGAGCCGGTCCAGGGCGACGGACACCGTCGCCCCCCAGGCGAAGTCCTCGTCCTCCACGCTGTCGTCGAGGGTGAAGATCCGCCGAGCGAGCGCCATCCGCTCCCGGGTCTCCGCCTCGGTGACCCGCTCCACCCGGTGGCGCAGATCGTCGAACTCCAGCACCTCCACATGCGAGCCGAACGTCGCGGGCAGCAGGGTCGGATCGGTCGAGACGTCGAGCATCCCCGGGTACAGGTGCCCCATGAGGCCGTGCCGGGCGTGCCGGAGCGCGGCGCGGACGTGTGCGGCGCGGATCCACCGCTCGATGCGCCGCCAGGCGGACTCCTGGCGCAGCCAGCCCGAGACCGACCGGAAGGGGATGCCGGCGCGGCGGAAGACATTGCCGACCTCCGGCACCGGGCACTGTCCGCAGTAGGCCAGCCAGGCCCCGGTGTCGAAGGAGGCGTGGTCCATCCGCTCGGACGGCTGGAGGTCGACGACCAGGACGGGGGCGTGCGAGCGCCGCGCGACGGGGAGCACCATCGACGAGGTCAGATACGTGGTCAGGAACAGGACGATCAGATCGCAGTCGGCCCGGCGGAGTTTCTCGGCCGCCGCCGCCCCCTCCTCGGCGTCGGAGATGAATCCGGCGTCGGTCACCTCCGCGTCCATGCTCCGCACACGCCCGGCGACGTAGGCGGCCGACTCCTTCAGCCGCGGGAGGAGTCCGGGGAACTGCGGCCAGTACGCGCCGAGCCCGCCGGCGACCAGGCCGATCCTCGGGCGGCGCCGGGTGACCGGGGGAAGCAGCTCGGGCAGCGGTGCGGTGCGGTGTCCGCCGGTCTCCGTCTCGTGTCCGCTGATGGTCATGCTCGGTGCTCCTTGTGGGGTCGGGACGGATCCGGGCGGCCGTCAGGTCCGGGCGACGTCCGCGTCCGGCCGGGCCGCGGTGACACCGGGGGCACGCGGGAGAAGCACGCGGATGATGAAGACGCCCGCGAACGCCGCCAGCGCCATGCAGGCGGTGATCGACCAGAGCAGGACGGACGCGCTGTACTCGGCCAGGGCGGGGGTGAAGAACGCGGCGACCGCGAAGATTGCGCGCGAGAGGGCGTAGGTGAGTCCCTGTGTGGTGGCGCGGGTGTCCGCGGGCAGGGTGAGCTGCGACCAGACCTTGTAGTTGGCCTCGCCCGCGAAGGGGTTGGACAGCTGGTAGAGAACGAAGAAGAGGAGCATGCCGGCGAGGGCGCCGGCGGTCAGGGAGGCGACGGTGAACGCGAGGACCTGCACGACGGCGGCCACGTGGAAGAGCCGGTCCCGCCAGGGGGTGTCGGCGACCCGGACGAAGGCGAGGGTCAGCACCACCCCGATCGGGATGAAGGCCAGGTTGATCCCGGTGGCCAGGCTCTGTGAGGCGTCGCTGACGGTGACCAGCAGATAGGTGCCGAACTGTCCGAAGGTGTTGGCCCCGAACCCCCAGGTGACGTAGAAGACGAACGTCGCGGCCATCGGCAGCAGCGCGGCACGCGTGCACACGTTCCTCAGCGCGATGCCGTGCGGGGCGGCCTCCCGGCCGGCCCCATGGGCGGCGCTCGCCCGGTCCTGCTCCCCGGGCAGTTTCAGGCGGGCGCGCAGGAGCCAGGTGACCAGGGCCGCCACGGCCAGCTGGCCGGTGATGATCCGTGCCCCGGTCAGGCCCGTGGTCGACAGGACGAAGCCGAGGAAGACGGCCACGGTGATGCCCAGCATCCACATGACCTGCGTGAAGGCCACGAGTCTTCCGCGCGCCCAGGAAGGGGCGGCGTCCGAGACCACGGCCAGGGACGTCGGCAGGTCGGCGCCCGCGGCGAGTCCCGCGACGAGGACGCCGGCCAGCAGCACGATGTCGTCCGGCGCCAGGGTGATGACGCACGCGCCCAGCGCGTAGCAGAGGATGTCCAGGTTGTAGACGCGGCGGCGGCCGAAGAGATCGGCGAGCCGTCCGCCGACGAGGGATCCCACGGCGATGCAGACGGTGACGATGGCGCTGATCGCGCCGGCCATCCACACGCCCATGCCGTAACTGTCGCGGTAGATGGCCAGGTTGACGGAGATGCTGACGATCAGCCCGGCGTCGAGGTACGAGGCCATGCCCGACAGGGCGGCGGCCTTCCACAGCTGTCCCGGGATGGGGCGCTCGGTCGGGGTACCGGCCATGATGCGACTCCGTCGTCTGTGACATCGCGGCTGCGGAGGCCAGGTCGTGGTGAATATAGGGAAAGAAAAACGTTCCAACAAGGTGTCGTGCGGGATTTCGCCGGATGGCGCGCGGGGCCGCTCCGCCGTCCCGGGCATGGCGTGATCCGGGCAGGCTGCCTACCGTGTTGACGGACTGAAAACGATTTAGATCGCGCACCGTCCCTGAGACCGCCCGGGCCGCACTCGGCCGCACGCCGCCGAAACTCGGCCGCCTTCGACCGCGCTCGGCCGCCTTCGGCCGCACTCGGCCGCACGGCCGCACTCGAAAGGACCTCATCCGTGATCTCCCCTGCCCTGCAACGGCTCTTCGAGGATCCGCCCCGGGACTTCGGCCCCACTCCGCTGTGGTGGTGGTCGGGCGCGAAGGTCACCCGTGAGCGTCTGGCATGGCAGATGCGCAGGTTCGCGGAGGGCGGCGTGCACAACCTCGTGGTGATCAACCTGGCGCCGGCCGGCCCGGCCTTCGGCGCCCGGGCCGACGATCCGGTGTGGTTCGGCGAGGAGTGGTGGGCCCGTTTCACCGACGCCTGCCGGATCGCCGCCGACCTGGGCATGCGCCTGTGGTTCTACGACCAGCTCGGCTTCTCCGGCGCCAACGTCCAGGGCACCGTCACCCGGCTCCGTCCCGAGGCCGCCGGCCGGGCGCTGCGCCACCGCCGGGCGACCGTCACGCGCGGCACTGTAGCGTTACGGAACGACGAGACCCTGACAGGCGCCTACGACCTCCACGGCCGACGCCTGCCGGTCACGGACTCCGCGCACATCACGGCCGCCGACGGCACCGGCGTCCAGCTCGTCACCGCCGTACCCACGGCCTTCGACTATCTGGACGCGCGGGCCGTGGACCTGTTGCTGGACACGGTGCACCGCGAGTACGACCGCCGCGTCCCCGAGTACCTGGGCCATGTCGTCGCGGGCAGCTTCCAGGACGAGCTGCCGCCCACCAACTCCTGGAGCCGGATCCTCCCCGAGGAGTTCCGCGCCCGGCGCGGCTACGACCTCCTGGACCATCTGCCGGCCCTGTTCGGCACGGGCACCGTCACCGACCCCGCCGCGGCGGCGAAGATCCGGGCCGACTACTACGCGGTCCGCGCGGAACTCACCGAGGAGGCCCTGTTCCGGCCCCTGGCCGCCTGGCACGACGAGCGCGGCCTGCTGATCGGGGCGGACCAGAGCAACCCCGCCCGGGCGGGCCACCCGGCCCAGTCGACCCAGCTCTACACCGACTACTTCCGCACCCACCGCTGGTACGGCGCCGTCGGCAGCGACCACCACGGCGACGCCAAGGTGCACTCCTCCATGGCCCATCTCTACGGCCACGAGCGCGTGTGGATCGAGGCGTTCCACTCCTCCGGCTGGGGCGGCACCCTGGAGGACACCTACGACTGGCTGCTGCCGTTCCTGCGCAGCGGCGCCAACCTGTACAACCCGCACGCCAGTTACTTCGGCACCGCGGGCGGCTGGTTCGAATGGGCGCCGCCCTCCACCGACTGGCGCCAGCCCTACTGGCGGCAGTACCCGGCGTTCTCGCGGGCCGTGGCCCGGATCTGCTCGATCATGTCCTGGGGCGGTTACGCGGCCGACGTGGCGGTCCTGCACCCCACCGCCACCATGCAGGCCCTGATCCCGCTGGACGCGCCGGTGCGGCACTTCGGGGACGGGCGGCTCGGCGACGGCCACGCCGACGCCGACGAGACACAGCGGCACTATCTGGACCTGTGCGGCACGAACAACTGGCTCCATCCCCGGCCCGGCGCCCTGGACCGGCACCGCGTCGCCTTCGACGTGGTCGACGACGGCTCCGTCCAGCGCGCCCGGGCCGCCGAAGGGGCCCTGCGGATCGGGGACCTGGCGTACCGGGCGGTGCTGCTGCCCTCGGCGAGCGTGCTGGAGGAGCGGACCGCGCGCCGGCTGACCGGGCTGCTCGACGCCGGGGGCCGGGTCGTGGCCGTGGGACGGCCTCCGGCGACGGCAGCCGGCCGGTCCGGGGACGACTCCGCCGTCACGGCGCTGCTCGCGCATCCGCGGCTGGAGCGGGTCCGCGACGCCGAGGCCGGTGCGGCGGCGGTCGCGCCCGGCCTGCGCGGACACGCCTGGTGCGAGGTGCCGCTGCTGGTCCGCAGGAAGGGCCCGGTGGCGGTGGCCCTGGTGACGGCGGCCTTCCCCGACGCCGGTGTGCCCGCGCCGTCCACCGGCTCCTGCGGACCGCGCGGCGAGTACACCGTCGATCCCGCGCGCTACGCCCGCGCCCGCACCGTCACCGTGCGCGCCTCCATCGCCCGGGCCGAGATCTGGAACCCGGCGACCGGCACCCGGACCCCCGCGCGCGTCACCGTCACCGGCCCCGGCGTCTCGGTCGTCGACGTGCCGCTGGACGGCGCCCCCGCCGTCCTCGTCGTATGGCGCGAGGGCCCGCCCGCGCGCGCAGCCGCCGGGCCGCCGGCACCGGCGCCCGGGCCGGTCCGGACCGTCGACCTCTCGACGGGCTGGCAGGGCCGCCTGGTCCCCACCCTGGACAACACCTGGGGCGATCTGGCGCTGCCGGCGGGGACGTCCGTCGACGAGCCGCAGATCTGGGACATGCGGTGGGCCGAGGGCGAGGCGCCCGAGGACGGGACGTGGCGGCGGGCGCGTGCGACGTACGGCCATCGGGTCCGCGTGCTGCCGCCGGTGCCCCGCGAGGAGGCCCCCGAGCCGCTGGACGCCGCGCGCGTCGAACGGATCCTCGCCGGTGAGCTGCCCCTGGTGCCGCCGGGAGCGGGCTGGGCGGTGGCGGAGTACTCGGCGAGCCGCGGGATACCGGACCCGGACGGGCTGCTCGGCAACAAGGGCCTGGTGCCCGAGGAGTTCGTCCGCGTTCCGGTGCCGGGCGGCGGGCGCGTCGCCCGGATCCGTGCCGTGGTCGAGACCGGTCACCGGGGTCCGGCCGACCTGCACGTGGGTGCCGAGGCGGTCAAGCGCGTGTGGTGGAACGGCGGACGGCTGGACACGGACGGCGGCCGGTACCTGGCCTCGGCCCGGGTGACGGTGGCACGGGCCCGCAACGTCCTGGAGTACGAACTGTCCGGCGCCCAGGACCGGCCCGCGGCCATCTCGGCCGCCGAGAACACACCGCTGGGCAGCTGGTTCTGTCTCTCCGCACCGGACGGCCCCGCACCGCGTCCGCGGTTCATGCGCCTGCCCGACGGCGTGCGGCCGGACGGCCGGGTGACCTATCGCGCGCGGCTGCGCGTCCCGCGGGACGGCGCGCGGGCGGTACTGGTGGTGGGCGCCGCGACGGCGGTGACCGTGCTGCTCGACGGTGCCGTCATGGCACGGCAGGAGAGGGCGGAGTACTACGCAGCCGACTGGGGCGCGGTGCCGATGTTCTTCCGTCACGAACCGGCGCTCGGGGCGGGCGAACACACCCTGGAGGTCGTGGCCGACAGCGACGAGGTACGGGACGCGGTCTACGCCGACCTCGTGGTGCGGTCGGCGTCCGCGGTGACGGCGCTGGTCAGCGGTGCCGGCTGGGAGGCCGCGACGGGGGGCTGGCGGGGGTCGGCCGTCGAGGACACCTGCCGGCGGGGCGAGTTGCAGCACTGCCATGCCGCGGTACGGCCCCATCCGCTGCCGGGCGCACAGTGGCTCACCGGCCCGCCCGCGCTCGGCCGTGCCGTGCTGCCGCTCGGCTCCACCGACGACGTCCGCGCGGTGCCGCAGCGGTTCCGCTTCACCGTGCCCGCCGGGACGGTCTCGGCCGAGCTGCCGCTGGAGCTGCCCGCACGGGTGCGGGTCGCCGACGGCCCGGAACGTCCCCTGGACGGCCCTGTGCTGACCCTGCCGGAGCCGTTGCCGGCCCCGGCGGACATCGAGGTCGTCACCGCGCCCACGGCCGTGCTGCGGGGCGGCGCCGCCTGGCGCGGGCCGGTACGGGTGCGCACGGTACCGGCGCCGCTGGCCCTGGGCGACTGGCGGGAGCGGGGGCTGGGCGGCTGGAGCGGCGGCGTGACCTACTCGCGGGAGCTGCGGGTGCCGCCGGGGCCGGACCCCGTGCTGGACCTGGGGCGGGTACGGGGCAGCGTCGAGGTCGCGCTGGACGGGGAGCGGATCGGCGAGGCCTTCTGCGTCCCCTACCGCTTCACGCTGCGGGGCGCCGCCGGACGTACCGTCCGGATCGACGTGACCGTCCGCAACACGCTGGCGCCGTATCTCGCCGAGGCCACGCCGACCGCCTGGGCCTTCCCGTCCCAGCGGGTGTCGGGCCTGATGGGGCCGGTGACGCTGCGGATCGCGCGGGCCTGACGCGGCCCCGAAGCGGGCCCGAGGGATCAGGTGCCGGTGGGGCCGGGGGTCCGTGTGGAGTCCCGCGGGACCGGTTCGGGTGCGAAGACCCGGGTCTCGTGGACATGCTCCGCGCGGGCCTCGATCTCGTCGAGCAGCATCTCCACGGCGGCCCGGCCGAGTTCCTCCACCGGTTGCCTGACCGTCGTCAAGGGGGTGCCCACGAAGCTCGCGATGTCGAGGTCGCCGTAGCCGACCACCTGCACGTCCTCGGGGATGCGCACGCCCCGCTCGGCCAGTCCGCGGCACAGCCCCGCGGCGAGGAAGTCGTTGGTGCAGAAGACGCCGTCGGGCAGCTCGCCGAGCTGGTCCGCGATCTTCGCGCCGTAGGCCACCGTCATCTCCTCGGCGGCGACCTGGCGCAGCCGGGCCCCGCGTCTGCTGCGCACGGCCTGGCGGGCGCCCTGGTACCGGTCGGCGCACTGGCGGATCCCGGACTCCCCGTTGACGACGAGGATGTCGCGTGCCCCGCGGTCCAGGAGGTGCTGTACGGCGATCCGTCCGCCGGCCACGTCGTCGACGGAGACCGAACAGCCGTCCCGGTCCGGCATCGCGCGGTCGGCCAGCACGAGCGGGATGCCGCGCTCGCGCAGCCGGCTCAGCCGCCCCGGATCGGCGCCGAGCGGCACGACCACCACGCCGACGGCCCGCTGCTCGACGAGCATGGTGAAGTAGCCCTGCTCGCGTTCGGGTGCGTCCCCGCTGTGGCAGAGGACGAGCGAGTAGCCGTGGTCGTAGGCCGCGTCCGCCGCGCCGCGTGCGATGCGCGCGTAGAAGGAGTTGGTCACGTCGGGCAGTACCAGCCCGATCGAGGAGGAGTGCCCGGTGCGCAGGCCGGCGGCTCCGGGATGGCGCACGTAGTCCAGGGCGGCGACCGCGTCGCGGACCCGCTCGGCCGTCCGGGCGCTGACGCGCTCGGGCCGGTTGAGCACGTTGGACACGGTCGACACGGAGACACCCGCGGCGGCGGCGACGTCCTGGATGCGGGCGGGGCGGACGGGACGTGCGGGAACGGCGTCCACCCCCTCGCCGATGACAGCCGTGCGAACAGGCACGACAGCGGTCTTCATGAGCTGCGCAAGTATATCGCGCGAGTCTGTAAAACGTTTTGCGCCGTCATCCGCCCCCGCCGGTCCGACGGCCCCTGCGATCCGTACGACGCCGCCACCGCCGGTGGCCCGGGAAGGCGGAGTTCGCCTTGCCGGCGGGGCCGCTGCCCTTCACCGACGTGCGAGGCACCCGCGGGAGGCCCGGCTTGCCGGGGTCACTATCCTGCCTGCCGTGACCACTTCGTACGCCCCGCTCGACGATGCCGGGGTCGCCCTGGCCGCGGCGGGCGCCGGTGCCGATGTCGTGCGCGGCCTGTACGGCCGGCGGCTCGACCGTATCGACAAGGGTGGCGGGGACTTCGCCACCGCCGCCGATGTGGAGGCCGAGAAGGCGATCCTCGGCGTCCTCCGTGACGCCCGGCCCGGCGACGCCGTGCTCGGTGAGGAGGGCGGGCAGCGGGGAGCCGCCGGCGCCGCGCGTCAGTGGCTGGTGGACCCCCTGTGCGGCACGCTGAACTACGCCACCGGCACCATGCTCGTGGCCGTCAACGTGGCGCTGCGCGGCGGTGCGGCGGCGGTCGCCGACCCCTTCGGCGGCGAGATCTTCCACACCGACGGCGGGACGGCCCGGGTACGGCACGACGGCGCCGATGCCCGGCTGGCGCCCACGCCCGCCACCCGGCTCGTGGACGTCAACCTGGATCCGCCGTTCCCGGGCGCCCCCGGCTTTAGGGCCGTGGAGTTGCTGGCCGACCCCCGGTTCGCCGAGCGGTTCCGGCCCCGGGTCGTGTCCACCTCGCTGGCGCTGGCCTGGGTCGCCGCCGGCAAGCGCGCCGCGTACGTCACCGACGGCGGCGACCTGTCCGGGAGCGTGCACTTCGCCGCCGGTATCGCCCTGTGCCGGGCCGCCGGCTGCGTGGTCACCGGAATCGACGGCGGCCCGGTCGGAGGGGGCGGCCAGGGACTCGTCGCGGCCGCCGACGCCACCACCCACCGGCTGCTGATGTCGATGATCCGCCGCCACTGATCCACGGCCGACGGCCGCCAACCTGTACCTGACCGATGAGCGGGACGGCGCGGAGTTCGACGCCGACGACGAGGCGGTGCTGCGCACCCCGGCCGCGGCGGCCGGGGTGGCTGGTCGTCCCCGGGGCCACGGGCCCGCCGGCCGCGGCGCGTGCCGGCGGCCCGCTGTCACCATCCGGTCCAAGAGCCCCGGGAAAGGTGGGCCATCGGTCCTCACCGCCCGGTCCGGCGGTCCCCTGTTGCGCGGGCGGGACCGGGGCCGACGGCCCGTGTCCGAAAAGGGGCCACCCGGCCCTAACGCTTCCTCCGCGGCGGCATGGACCATGGACCGATGTTCTCCAACGACGGCTTTCGCCCGCTCGACCGGCAGGAATGCCTGCGTCTGCTGGGCAAGGTGCCGGTCGGTCGTGTCGTGTACACCCGGCAGGCGCTGCCCGCGGTCCTCCCGGTCAACTTCTCCCTGGACACGGACTCCTCCGTGCTGCTGCGCACCTCGGCCGCATCCGACCTGGCCCGCGCGATCGACGGGGCCGTGGTCGCCTTCGAGGCGGACGACTTCGACGCGGCCGACCGGTCCGGCTGGAGCGTGGTCGTCACCGGCCGCGCCACCGTGGTGACCGACCCGGCCGAGCACGAGCGGCTGCTGCGCACCGGTCCGCCGTCCTGGGTGGTCGGGCGGGACGGTGTGTTCATCCGCATCGAGGCCGAGATGGTCACCGGCCGGGAGCTTCCGGCCACCCGCGCCTCGGACTGACCGGCTTCGCGGCGGACGGCCGGGCAGGACGCGCCGTCGCGCGCGGTGTACGGCCGCCGTCCGGGCCGTGACCGAACCGGATCAACATGTGCGGGTGGCGGCGGTGGCGGGCGAGCCCGGTGGCCGCCCGCAGGTCCGGCCACTCCATCGCCTGGTGCAGCAGCGAGGTGCGCACTCCGTGCACGGTCGCCGTGAGCAGCACGTGCTCCCAACAGCGCGACCCGCGCATGCCGTTCGAAGCGGAGTGCGGGCAGACGCGGGCCGGGCGGCGGCCCGGTGAAGTCGCGCACCTTCATGCGCCGGACCGCGTCGGACGGGCCGAGGGCGGTGACGGGAACGCCGTAGGCGGTGTCCGCGCCGGGAGCGCAGTTCCTCCTCGAGCAGCGGCAGGGTCGGCGTGGCGGGGTCGGGATGCCCCACGACAGCGATCACGATCGGGCGCCTCTCGTGCACTCTCGTGCACTCTCGTGCACCGTTGCGGCCACGGAATGATCTCGCCGTCGGCAACGGCGACCCAGGGCCGTCCGCCCCCGGCCGAGGGCCGCAGGACCCTTGCGGCCGCGGTGTCCCGCAATGAGGCGGGCTCGTGCACCGCGCGCTTCCAGCAGCCGGAGAAGGCGATCCGCGACGCGGGCGGTCCCGACCGGTGCGGGTGCCCGCGGCCCTCGGCCCTCGGCCCTCGGCCCTCGGCGGCCAGGGTGGACTCGCCGACGACGAAGGAGGTCGATGTCCGGCTCGGCACCTCGGGGTACCGCAGCACGGACCGCCGCGTCTCACCAGCCCCGCGCCTGGGGCAGGAACCGGTGCGCGGCCGCGTGGGCCGCCATGCGGGCGTCGCGCGCCCGGGCCTCGGGCCCGTCCGGCAGGTGGTAGTCGTCGCCGGCCCGCGCGGAACCGGCCTGCATGCCGGTGGCGGCCGGCAGCCGTCCGCGTACGTACCGGTCGAGCGCGCCGGGCACCTCGGCCGGTGTCGCGCCCGCGAGCACGTCGCCGAGCACGGCCGCGTCCAGGATCGCCTGCGCCGCGCCCTGCGCCTGGAACGGCACCATGGCGTGGGCGCTGTCGCCCAGCAGGGTCACCCGCCCGATGTTCCACCGCGCCAGCGGCACACGTGTGTAGATGCCGTAGCGGTACACCCGGCCCGCACGCTCCAGAACATCGAGCACGCGGGGGTCCCAGCCGGCGAACTCGCGCAGCTGCTCCCCCGGTTCGCCCGGGCGGTCCACGACTCCTGGGCCTCCTCGGTGGTGAACACGGCCACGACGTTGAGCAGTTCGCCGCGGCGCACCCGGTAGTGGACGAAGTGCCGTCCCGGCCCGAGCCAGACGCCGTACTCCGGCAGCCCCAGGTCGGCCACCTCGCCGGCCGGGAGCAGCGCCCGGTAGGCGGCGGTCTTCGAAAAGACCGCCTCGTCCGTGCCGAACAGCCACCGGCGGGCCGCGGACCGCACCCCGTCCGCGGCCACGACCAGGTCCGCGCGGAGGCGCTCGCCCGCCGCCGTCGTCACACGGGCGGACCCGTCGTCCTGGTCGATGCCCACGACACAGGTGTCCAGGCGCACCGACCGGGGCGGCACCGCGGCGGTCAGGACCCGGTGCAGATCGGCCCGGTGGACCTGGAGGTAGGGCGCCCCGAACTCCCTCTCGACCTCGTCTCCCAGCACGTAGCGGCAGATTGCTCTCCCGTCGGACCAGGTGCGGAACTCCACGTGGGAGGGGCGGGTGGCCTGCGCGGCGACCGCGTCGAGCAGGCCCAGCCGGCGCAGCACGCGGGTGGCGTCGGGGGCGAGCTGGATGCCGGTACCGATCTCGGTGAACCGCGGCGCCCGCTCGACGAGCGTGACCTCGCAGCCGGCCCGGCGCAGACTCAGCGTCGCGGCCAGTCCCCCGATACCCGCCCCCACGACGATCGCCTCCATGCCACGGCCTCCCCGCCCCGCCGGTCCCGCCCGTCACCGTTCACCCCGTACAGACATGCCATACCGCCGGCACCGGCCGGCGTCACCCCCGCCGGCGGAACACGGCGCGATCCGGCCGGCCCGCCGCGGCGGGCCGGTTCGCCGGTGCGCCCCGAGGCCGGGGAAGCGACGGCCGTCAGCCGGTGCCGCGGAGCCGGTAGCGGACCCGGCACGGCGCGGCGATGGTCCGGGGGGCGAGACGGGCCACGGCCACGGGCTGGTCCACCAGGTCCATCTCGTAGCGGCGCAGCAGCAGGGTCAGACAGGTCTTGATCTCCAGTCGGGAGAAGCGCTGCCCCAGACAGCGGTGGATGCCCGCGCCGAAGCCGAGCAGGCGCTGGGCCGCCGTGGGGTCCTCCGCGTAGCGCTCGGGGCGGAAGGCGTGCGGCTCGGGGAACTCCTCCGGCAGCCGGTGGGTGAGGTAGGGGGAGGTGAGCACCAGGGTGCCGCGCCGCAGCCGGTGGCCGCCGATCGCCGTGTGCCGTGCCGTCTTGCGGGCGATCAGGATGGTCAGCGGGTTGAGCCGTTCGGACTCGTACAGGACGTGGTCCATGTGGGTCAGCCGGTGCAGGCCCTCCAGGGACAGCGGTGCGTCCGGGGACAGATGGCGCTCCTGCTCGGCCAGCAGGGCGGGGTGGTGCTCGGGATGGCGCAGCAGGTCGGCCAGGGCCCAGGCGAACTGGCCGGAGGTGGTCTCCCGGGCCGCCCAGACCAGGCCGAGGGCCTGGTGGACCGCCTCGTGGTCCGGGACCGGAGTGCCGTCCGGGTAGCGGCTGTCGCACAGGGACTGGAGGAGGTCGGGTGTGGTCACCGGCCGGCTGCGCCGCTCGGTGAGGCACTGGTGCACCAGTCCTTCCAGACGGCGGCGGGCCGAACGGCTGCGCAGGTAGTGCACGGGGCGCAGCGGGGGCGGCAGCAGCAGGCTGATGTTGTCGGAGAAGCGTTCGAACGGCTTGAGGCTGTGGGCGAAGCGGGGTCCGAACTCGTCCCCGAAGAAGGAGTCGGCGATGATCGCGAGGTTCAACTCGGCGCAGAGCCGGTTCAGTTCGAACTCGCCCTGCCTGCCCAGGCTGTCGATGAGCTGCCGGGCGTGACGTTCCATGGTCCGCAGATAGGCGCGGAGCGCGGTGGAGCGGAAGAGCGGTGCGAACAGGTCGCGTTGGCGCCGGTACTCGCTGAGTTCGGCGACGAAGTAGAAGTTCTTGCCGAACATGGAGCGGAGGAAGGAGTAGGAGGTCCCGATCGACAGCTCCTCCTCCGGTCTGCTCGTGAGGTCGTCGCGGTCGCCCGGGGCCAGCAGCACGACCGCCTGCACACCGGCCAGGGCCAGCCGGAACGCGTGGCCGTGCTCGTGGTGGCCGCGGCCCAGCACACCCGTGGCGTCGCGCAGGAAGGCGGGAAGGTGCCCGACCACGGGCAGGGCGCCGGAGACCAGCGGGGGGACGGTGGAGCGGGCCGCGCCGGAGGCGGGCTCCGGGGTGCCGCCGTGCTCGTCGTCGGCCGATGCGCTGCGGGTCACCCATTCGTCCCTTCGAGGTCGTGGCCGGGCGGCCGGAGGTAGCGGCCCAGCGCGCAGAGCGGGAAGAGCAGCCGGTACAGGTGGTAGTTGAGCGGCAGGTCCCCCGGGAAACCGGTGCCGGTGTACTCCGGCTCGTCCCAGGAGCCGTCCTCGCGCTGGGTGCGGGCCAGCCAGCGCACACCCCCGGTGACGGCGGCGCTGTCGCGTTCCCCGGCGGCGAGCAGGCCGAGGAGTGCCCAGGCCGTCTGGGAGGCGGTGGACGGTCCCCGGCCCCGCCAGCCGGGATCGGTGTACGACTCCCACCGCTCGCCCCAGCCGCCGTCGGGGTTGGCGTGCTCCTCCAGCCAGCGCACGCCGCGCCGTACGGCGGGATGGTCCGCGGGCACGCCGGCGTCGATGAGGGCGGGCAGGACCGCACCGGTGCCGTAGACGTGGTTGACTCCCCAGCGGCCGTACCAGGAGCCGTCGCTCTCCTGGTGCCGAAGCAGCCAGTCGACGCCGCGGCGGGCGGCCGGGTGCCCGGCCCGGCCGGTGGCCGCCAGCATCTCCACCACGTGCGCGGTGACATCGGCCGACGGCGGGTCGGTGACCTCGCCGAAGTCACAGAACGGCAGCCGGGAGGGCAGGCTGCTGGTGTTGTCGGCGTCGTAGGCGCCCCAGGCGCCGTTCTTCGACCGCATGCCCAGGTTCCAGGCCACGGCCCGGCGCACCGCCGCGGCCACCCGCTCCGGCCGTGGATGCCGCACCCGGGTGAGGGCGAGCACCACCTCGGCGGTGTCGTCGGTGTCGGGGTAGTTGTGGTTGTGGAAGCCGAAGGCCCATCCGCCCGGGGCCAGACGGGGGCGGCGTACGGACCAGTCCCCGCGCGTGCGGACCTCCTTGGCCAGCAGCCAGTCGGCGGCCCTGACCACGGCCGGGTGGTCCGGGGCGAGACCGGCGTCGGTCAGTGCGATCACGGCCAGGGAGGTGTCCCACACCGGGGACTGGCAGGCCTCGATCCAGCGCCTGCCGTCGTCGGTGCGCACGGTGAAGGCCTCGCTGGCCGCCAGCGCGGCGCGCAGCACCGGATGATCGAGTGTGAAGCCGGTCAGCCGCAGCGCGATGATCGAGTAGACCAGGGGCGGCTGGATGCCGTTGAAGCAGCCGTCCGCCTCCTGGCGTTCGATGATCCAGCCGACCGCGGTGCGGATCGCCAGGCGGCGCAGGGCGCGCGGGACGATCCGGCGCCACTGGTGCAGCGCGCGGTCCAGACGGCGGAAGGCGCCCTCGTAGGACGTCAGCGGCGCCGGGGGACGCGGGGGGTTGGGGTGTGCCGGGTCGACGTGCAGCTCGTCGAGGGCGAACGGGGCCGGGACGGCCGGCCGGTGGGCGCACACGATCGTCAGCGGGACGATGGCCTGCCGGGCCCAGCAGCTGAACGAGTACAGGTTCAGCGGCACCCACTTGGGCAGGAAAATGATCTCCGGCGGGAGTTCGGGCAGGTCCTCCCAGCGCCACCATCCGAACAGCGCCAGCCAGATCCGGGTGAACACTCTGGACCGCGCCACCCCGCCGTGCTCGCGCACCCACTGCGAGGCCGCCGCCATGTGCGGCGCGTGCGGCGGATCCCCGTCCAGCCGCAGGGCGATGTATCCCTCGATCGTGGTGGACAGGTCGGCCGGGCCGTCCGGGTACGTGGCCCAGGTGCCGTCCGCCCGCTGCTTGGAGCGGATCCACGCGGCGGTGGCCCGGGTCTGCTCGGCGGTGCGGATGCCGAGGAACTCGCGCAGCAGCAGATCCTCCGCGTCCATGGTGACGTTGGTCTCGAAGTCGCCCTTCCACCAGCCCTCGGGGCTCTGCCGGGACAGCAGCCGGGCCACGGCGCGGTCGGTGCAGCGGGCGGCGACCGCCTCCGTGTCCTCCTCCGGCCGGCCCGTGTCCTGCGGGGAGGCGAAGGCTCCGGACGGCGATGCGGTGTTGTTGACGGCCGGCAGGTCCGGCCCCGGCCTGAGGCCGGTCTCCGCAGTCATAGGGTGCTCCTCACCAGGCTTGCGTGTGCTGTGTTGTAGGCGCACAGCGACGCCCTCCAGTCTGTGGTGCGACATCATGGGCGGCGACCGCGACGGGTCTTGTCCGTGAGCCGGGTGGCGTAGCACGGCGACCGTTTCGGGTGAACCCGCCGGAGCGCCGTGGGGATCCCCGGCGGATCCGCCCCGTCACTCCTCCTCGGGCAGGGCCGACGGAAGGGCCACAGCGGGACGGGGACACGGGCGTCCGGTGGAGAAGCGGCGCATACAGGGGCGTTCGACACGCATGTACAACAGCCAGGAGACCGCCAGGGTCACCGGGAGCGAGACAGCGGCGAGCCGGACCGGCCCCCAGGCGCCGCCCAGGTAGTACAACACGACCGCGATCACCGTGGCATGCGCCAGATAGAAGGCGTACGAGAGGTCACCGAGGAGGACCATGGCCGGCGTGCGCAGGACGGATCTCCTGCCCTGTGCGTCCAGCGCCGCCGTCGCCCGGACCAGCAGGGCCACGGGAACCACCGTGACCGCGGCGAGCAGGAACGGCGCGGGCAGCACCGCGATGCCCAGGAGCAGGGCCGCGCACAGCAGGCCGGCCGACGGGACGGCCCGGACCCGGACGGGGAATCCGCCGGCGTGCATCCTGGCCAGGATCATGCCCAGGACGAACTCCGGCAGCCGGCCCGGGGGAAACAGGTACACGAACATCATCTGCACCTCGGTGACCTTCCCCGGCAGCGACCCCTGTTCGAACAGCGGTCCTCCCAGGCCCAGCGAGAGGAGCGGCACCGCCCAGACCGCCGCCGCGGCGGCCCCGGCAGCGAGGGGGAGCCACCCGCGGCGGATCCTCATGACCGGCGGCAGCAGCAGCGGGAAGAGCAGATAGAACAGCAACTCGCAGGTGAGCGACCAGGCGACGCCGTTGCCCGCCAGGCCGAACTGCGGCAGGGGAACGAGGGTGTGCACCAGGAGGGCGTTGGCCAGATCGCCCGGCACCGTGGGGGCGGGCAGATTCCCCGGGAGGGGCCGTGGCATCCCGAAGCCCCGGACGAGCACCATGATGATCACCCAGACGGCCAGGTGGTTCGGGTAGATCTTGACGATCCGCCGCCGCCAGAAGCTCCGGGCCGTGTCCGTCTCCCGCGCCGAGTGGGTCAGCACGAACCCGCTCAGGACGAAGAAGAGCGAGACGCCGACCGGGCCCAGCAGAAAGCAGACCGGGGCCGGCCAGCCGCCCGTCCGCGCGGTGTACAGCGTCGCCACGTGGCAGACGAAGACGCCGGACGCGGCGACGAACCGCAGCCCGGTCAGGGAGGGCAGCCGCGCGAACGCGGCCGACGGGGGCGTGGTCATGCTGCTCCTCGTGCGTCCTCGGACAACCGGCCCAGCCTCCGGACCGGACACCGTCCGCCCGCCCGACGCGCGCGGCGGCTCACCTCTTCGACACGCGTCAGGGGGCCGAACGGCTGATTCTGCGGCGGTCACGGAGGCGCACGCCGCGCATTCCGGCATGCGTGGTCAATAGCGTCCTGTCGAGCCGCACGCCTCCCCGCGGCCCCGCGGACGCCGCCGCGGAGGAACCGCCGCGAAACCCACCGCGCAACGCACCGCAGAGCATCCCCCACCGCAGCAGAAGATCCACGCCGCCACGCCGAACACCCCACCGCAGCGAAAGGACATCCCGCCATGACAGCGCCGACCTTCGAAGTCCTGGCACCGCCGGGCACGGATTTCGTCGCGGATCCGTACCCGGTCTACGCGTTCCTGCGCGAGCAGGGCCCCGTGCACCGCGTCACCACCCCCACCCACGGCGAGGTGTGGGCCGTCCTCGGCCACGACGAGGTACGGGCTGCGCTGGCCGATCCGCGCCTGCGCACCAGCCCGGCCGCCCCCCGCGCGCCCGGGGCGGACGGCGACGACGCCGCGAGCCGGGACCAGGGGGGCATGGGCCCGACCATGCTGCACAGTTCGCCGCCGCATCACACCCGGCTGCGCAGGCTGGTCGCCACGGACTTCACCGCCCGTCATGTCCGCATGATGCTCCCCCGCATCCAGCAGGTCGCCGACGAACTGCTCGACGCGATGGCGCCGCTCGGCCGCGCGGACCTCGTCGAGTCCTTCGCCCTGCCCCTGCCCACCGCCGTCATCTGCGAACTGCTCGGTGTGCCCGCCGAGGACCGCGAGGAGTGGTGCGGCCTGGCGGCCGGATTCGTCACCGCCGACAGCGTCGAGGCCGGAGCGGCCGCCGGGCAGGCCCTGACCGGCTGTCTCAGCGCCCTCGTCGACGCCAAGCGCCGCGGCGACGCAGGCGACGACCTGCTCAGCGCCCTGACCCGCACGATGGACCACGACGGCGACCGGCTCTCCCCCGACGAACTGCTCGCCATGGCCTGCCTGCTGTTCTTCGCCGGTCACGAGACCACGGTCAACCTGATCTCCAACGGCGTCTGCGCGCTGCTGCGCCACCCCGGTCAACTGGCGGCGCTGCGCGCCGACTGGTCCCTCCTCGACGGCGCCATCGAGGAGACGCTGCGCTACGACGGTCCGGTGAAGGAGGGCACCGTGCGCTTCGCCGTGGAACCGGTGGAGATGGGCGGCGTCACCGTCCGGGCGGGCGAGCGGGTGCTCATCGTCCTGGCCGCGGCCTCCCGCGACCCCCGCCGCTTCACCGACCCGGACCGGTTCGACATCCGCCGCGACACACACGGCCACCTGGGCCTCGGCCACGGCATCCACCACTGCCTCGGTGCCCCGCTCGCCCGGGCGGAGGCCGCGGTCGCCCTGCGCACCCTCTTCGAACGCTGCCCCGACATCGTCCTCGACACCGACCCGGCCGACCTGGTGTGGCGGCCCAGCGTCTGGCTGCGCGGGCTCGCCGAACTCCCGGTGCGCTACACCCCGTACCCGGCCCGCCCCGCGCCCGGCAGCACACGCTGAAAAGGAGTCGCGGGCGCGCCCGCGGGACGGATAGGAAAAGGAGATGGTCACTGACGATCCGAGCCCCGTCGAACGTCTCCTGGCCGAACGCGCCTGCGAGCGCCTGATCCTCGAGTTCGTGCGCCGCCTCGACCTCGGCGAACCCGGTACGGTCTGTGAGCTGTTCACCCCCGACGGCGTCTGGGAGTGGCCGCGCGACGGGCGGCGGATCGTGGGCCGTCAGGCACTGCGCGCCTACTTCGGCTCCCGCCCGGCGGACCGCCTGTCCCGGCGGATGTGCACCAACATCCTGGTCACCGTCGACTCACCGGACACCGCC
This sequence comes from Streptomyces fumigatiscleroticus, assembly GCF_014647975.1. Classification (GTDB taxonomy): domain Bacteria; phylum Actinomycetota; class Actinomycetes; order Streptomycetales; family Streptomycetaceae; genus Streptomyces; species Streptomyces fumigatiscleroticus. The sequence continues at coordinate 87,080 of NZ_BMQF01000009.1, read as the reverse complement.
TCGGCCACCACCTACTTCGCGACCTACCGGGTCGACGGGTACACCGAGGGCACGCTGGTCCCGCCCCGCCCGCCGGTGAACGTCGGCCACTACGAGGACACCTTCCGCAGGCTCGACGGCACCTGGTACATGGCGACACGCACCCTCGTCCTGCCCTTCGGAGGACCGACGGAACGCCTGGCCGCCCCGGACCGGCCATGAGGCCGGTCCGTAAGGCGGCGGGACATCACCCGGCCGGCCCGTGTTTCCCGAGGAAGTCGAGGAGGTCCCGGTTGAACCGCTCCTTGTCGCCCGGGACCATCGCGATGCCGTGGGAGCCGCCCTCGTACACCTTCAGCTCGGCGTCCGGGACGATGCGCGCCGACTTGCGGCCCGTGGCGTCGATGGGCACGACCTGGTCGTCGTCGCCGTGTACGACGAGGGTGGGGACGTCGAATCTCTTGAGGTCCTCGGTGAAATCCGTGTATCCGAAGGCGTCGACGCAGCTGACGCCGGCCTCGATGGTCTGCGCCATGGCCATGTACCAGAAGGCGTCCTTGTTGCCCTGGGTGACCTTGTTGCCGGGCCGGTTCGCGGAGAAGAAGCCTTCCGCGGTGTCCTTCCAGAACTGCGAGCGCTCGTTCAGGATGCCGGCCTTGATCTGGTCGAGGACCTCCGCGGGTACGCCCTCCGGATTGTCGTCGGTCTCCGCCATGACCGGGGGTACGGCGGACAGCAGCACCGCGGAACGGATCCGCTCGGTGCCGTGCCGGCCGATGTAGCGGGCGAGCTCGCCGCCGCCCATGGAGTGGGCGACGAGCGTGACCTCGCGCAGATCGAGACCGGCGAGGAGATCGTTGAGGTCGTCGGCGAAGGTGTCGAAGTCGTAGCCGTCCCACACCGGTGTGGAGCGGCCGTGGCCACGGCGGTCGTGCGCGATGCCCCGGTAGCCCGCGTCGGCCACCGCCTTGAGCTGGTCGTGCCAGGCGTCGCCGTTGAGCGGCCAGCCGTGGATGAACACCACGGGACGGCCCTGGCCCCAGTCCTTGTAGAAGATCTCCACGCCGTCACGGGTGGTGCAGACGGGCATGCCGGTCCTTTCTCGAGGTGCTCGGCCCCCGTGCGCAAGTCTTGCCCATGCCGCCCCGGCCGCAAGTCCTGCCTTCACCGTCCGTGACACTCCGTGCCGGCCGACGCGGCCGGAGGGGGCGGTGCCGTGGCCCCGGCCGTCGGCCACGGCCCGCCCCTGTCCACTACCGGCGCGCCGCCCGCCGTTCGCGGAGGTCACCGGCGTCACCGGAACGCGGCAGGAGTGCCCGCGCATGCTCATCGCGGCCATTGATCGGGCACTTGGAGGCACCTATCGTCGTGACAGCCACGACTGCGGGGTCCGGACCACATGCCACTCGAGGAGCACGTATGTCGTTCATCGCCGAGGAGATCGCCCGTCAGCCCGGGGCCTGGCTCGAGGCCGCGGCCGTCGCCGCCGCGCCGGGCAACGGGCTGCCCCGGCCCGGCGAGCGGGTCGCTGTCGTCGGCTGCGGTACCTCGTGGTTCATGGCCGAGGCCTACGCCCTGCTGCGCGAGGGCCGCGGCCTGGGGGAGACGGACTCCTTCGCGGCCTCGGAGTTCCCCCGCACACGCGCCTACGACCGGCTCGTGGTGATCACCCGGTCCGGCACCACGACCGAGGTGCTGGAGCTGCTGGACCGCCGGCGCGGCCGGTACCCCGCGGTCGCCCTGACCGCGGACACCGCCACCCCCGTCGTGAACGCCGCCGAGCACGTCCTGGACCTCTCCTTCGCGGACGAACGGTCCGTCGTCCAGACCCTGTTCGCCACCACCGCGCTCACCGCCCTGCGGGCCGGTCTGGGCGAGGAGGTCCAGCCGCTGGCGGAAGCGGCCGGCGCGGTGCTCGCGGAGCCGCTGCCCGAGGAGTGGCTCACCGCCGAGCAGATCACCTTCCTCGGCCGGGGCTGGGCGCACGGCATCGCGCGGGAGGCCGCCCTGAAGATGCGGGAGGCCACACAGGGCTGGACGGAGGCGTACCCGTCCATGGAGTACCGGCACGGTCCGATCGCCATCGCCGCGCCCGGCCGTCTGGTGTGGCACTTCGGCCCCGACCACGACCGGCTGCGGGAGGACGTCGCCCCCACCGGTGCGCACTTCGTGAACCATCCCGAGGATCCGCAGGCCGATCTGGTGCGGGTCCAGCGGCTGGCCGGGGCGACCGCCGCGCGCAAGGGCCTGGACCCGGACCGCCCCCGGGCCCTGACCCGTTCCGTGGTCCTCGACCGGGCCGCTTCCTGACACGCCCTCACGGCAGCGCCCGCCGCTCCCGCCGTGGCCCACCGACGCCCAGGAAGGACCCCTCATGCTCTGCCGGACCGCGGATCTGATCGCCGAAGCCGGTGCGTCGGGCAACGGCATCGCCGCTCTCAACGTCATCACCCTGGAACACGTCGAGGCGGTCGCCGACGCCGCGCAGGCCACCGGTCTGCCCGCGATCGTGCAGATCAGCCACAACACCGTCCGCCACCACGGCGGGGACGTACTGCCGCTGGCCGCCGCGGCGGCCGCGGTCGCCCGCGCCGGCGACGCCCGGCTGGCGCTCCACCTGGACCACGTGGAGGACGTCGGACTGCTGCACCGCACCGCCGAGTGCGGAGCCAGCTCGGTGATGTACGACGCCTCCCGGCTGCCGGACGAGGAGAACATCGCCGCGACCCGCTCGGCCGCCCGGTGGGCCCACGCCAACGGCCTGTTCATCGAGGCGGAACTCGGCGAGATCGGCGGGAAGGGCTCGGCCCACACACCGGGGGTGCGCACCGATCCCGGGCAGGCCGCGCGGTTCGTCGCCGAGACCGGCGTGGACGCCCTCGCCGTGGCCGTGGGCAGCCGGCACGCGATGGTCACCCGTACCACCGTGCTCGATCTCGACCTCGTGTCCCGCCTCCACGAGGCGGTGCCGGTACCGCTGGTGCTGCACGGCTCGTCCGGCGTTGAGCCCGCGTCGCTGCGTGCCGCCGTCGAACGCGGCCTGACGAAGATCAATATCGGGACGCTGCTCAACGTGGCCTTCACCGGCGCGGTCCGCTCCGCGCTGAGTGACGCGCCGGAGCTGGTCGACCCGCGCCGTTGCCTGGCCGCCGCACGCGCCGCGGTCAGCGCCGTGGTCGCCGACTGCCTGCGCGCCGTCACCACCCAGGCCCCGGCCCCGGATCCGGCCCCGACGGCGTAGCCGCCTCCCTCGTTCCCGGGCGCCGCCCGGAATCGGGTTGCCGGAGGCCCCGGGCGCATGGTGCGGTGGGGAACACCGCGCGTCGGGGGGCCGATGCGCGCCCAGGGTACGCAGTCTCTGCCGGGGAGGGCCGACGCCGATGGATCCCACCGAGGTCGCCCCACTCCGGGCCCGGGCGGCGCTGCGTCATGTGGCCGGCCTGTCCACGGGAGAGGCCGTCGACCCGGAACTGCGCGTCACGCTGAACTTCCACCCGGACCGGACGGCGCACGGCGTGCCCATCCTGCGCGCGCTGGCCCGGGACGGCGGCTATCACTCGCAGTTCGTGACCGGCACGAGCAACGGCGGCCTCACCGCGCACTTGGGCGGCGACCGCCGGCGCTGGGAGAGCCGGCTGTTCGGCGGCGCCTACGACACCGCCCCCGCGCACGACCGGCCCGTGTACGGCGCGCTGAACTTCCGCGGTCAGGTGGTCGGCGCCGCGCCGAGGTTCGGCTCCGCGCACTTCCGGCTCACACCTGCCTCGCTCGCCCGCGCCACCTTCTGCTACCCGGACAGTGCGGCCGAGCCGGCCGACTTCGGGACCGCCTCCCGCATGTCGCTGATCGCGCCGGCCCGGGCGGACGAGCGGGACCCGCTCGACGACTACATCGAGGCACATGTGCACGGGGGTGTGGTCCTCGCGCGGGACGTGGAGGCCCTGGTACTCGACGCCTGCTACCGCGGCACCCCGGTGGAGGAGGCCGCCCGGACGCTGCCGTGCCCTCTGGAGTGGCATCCCGGCTACCGGCTGACCGTGGCCGCACTGCACCGCCACGCCGGCTACCGGGGCCGGGAGTACACCGATCTGGGCGCCCGGATCGCCCGGGACGGCCGGCTGGACCCGCGGATCATCGGTGACGCGGCCCGCACCGGCGGCCACGACCCGCAGGACCTGAAGAAGGTGTGGCACGTCCTCGCCCGCTTCGGAGCACCCGAGGGCGCGGGCACGGCGTACGCGGCGACCGCGGCCGCCGACGTCCGGACGCCGGAGCGCGACGGGGCGGGACGCTGACCGGGCCCCGCCCGCCATGGAGAGGGTGTCCACGGCTCACGGCCCCGTCAGTCCGTCGATACGTTCCCGGATGAGATCGGCGTGGCCGTTGTGGCGCGCGTACTCCTCGATCATGTGGACCATGATCCAGCGCAGGGACACGTCACGATCACCCACGTGGGCGGCCCGGTCCTCGGTGAGGCGACCCGAGTCGTCCAGCGACGCGGACCCGACGAGCTCACGGCTCCGGGCCACTTCCGCCTGCCACACGGCCATCGCCTCGTCGAGTCCGCGGTCCGGGAGCAGGCCGAAGCCGTCGCTGTTGCCCTCCCCGAAGACCGGGGGCACGTCCTGGCCGGCGAACACACGCCGGAACCAGTTGCGTTCCACCTCGGCCATGTGCTGGACAAGGCCCAGCAGCGTCATCGGCGACGGTGCCGCCGAGGCCGGCCGTAACTGGTCATCCCCGAGGCCCGCACACTTGAGGGCGAGCGTCGCGCGGTGGAAGTCCAGCCATGCCTCCAGCATGGCGCGCTCCCCGGCCTGCGGGGGCGGGACCGTACGTCCATCCGGTGTCGTCGTCATGGCCACACCCTGGCAGAGGACGCCGCCGCCCGGACCGCCGGGCGACGGCGTCCTCGCGCCGGTCAGGCGAGGGTGTCGGGGACGTGGAAGTAGTGGCCCTTTTCCAGGTCCTCCAGCAGGCCGGGGCCGACCGGCTCCCAGCCCAGCAGTTCACGGGTCAGGGTGCTGGACGCCGGGCTGTCCAGGCCGAGGACGGGCCCGAGCCAGGTGAAGTGCTCGGCCGCGTCCCCGGGGGCCACGGAGGTCACCGGCACGTCCAGATGCCGCCCGATCACCTCGGCGACGTCGCGGAGCGCGACACCCTCCTCCGCGACGCCGTGCAGTACCGATCCCGCGGGGGCCTTCTCGACGGCCAGGCGGAACAGCCGGGCGGCGTCGAGACGGTGGACGGCCGGCCAGCGGCTGGCGCCGTCACCGAGGTAGCCGGAGACGCCCTTGGCACGGGCGACGGCGACCAGGGCGGCCATGAACCCGTTGTCCCCCTCGCCGTGGCAGGTCGGGGAGAGCCGTACGACGCAGGAGCGCACGCCGCGCGAGGCGAGGGCGAGCGCCGCCTGTGCGGTGGCCGCCCGGACCGAGACCGGTGAGCCGTCGATCGTGGGCTCGTCCCGCTCGGTGGCCGTCCGCCCGGATACGAGGCCGATCACGCCGGAGGCCACGACGAGGGGGCGGCCGGTGCCGGCGAGCGCGTCGCCGAAGGTGTCGACGACGCGGCGGTCGGCCTCGGCGGCGCCCTGGTAGTCGCCGCTGAAGGCGATGTCGTGCTTGAAGGCGAGATGGATGACGCCGTCCGACGCGGCGGCCGCGTCCCGCAGGACGTCGAGGTCGTCGATGGTGCCGCGGACGACCTCGGCCCCGGCCGCGGTGAGGGCGGCGGCGGAGGCGTCGGAGCGGGCCAGGCCGACGACCTGGTGTCCCGCGCCGGTCAGCTCGGGAACGGTGGCGGAGCCGAGCCAGCCGGACGCGCCGGTCACGAAGATGCGCATGGTGAACCCCACACTGTTGATGTCAGCTGCTGTCATCAACGCTAGCACTCGATGTCAGGAACTGTCATCGCGTACACTTCGCGCATGGGCAGATGGGAGCCGAACGCGCGCGGGCGCATGGCGGAAGCGGCGTTGCAGCTCTACAGCGAGCACGGCTACGAGCAGACCACCGTGGCGGAGATCGCCCGGCGGGCCGGGCTCACGGAGCGCACCTTCTTCCGGCACTACGCCGACAAGCGCGAGGTGCTGTTCGCCGGCTCCGGCGAGCTGGAGGAGTTGTTCGTACGGGCGGTGGCCGGTGCGCCGGAGTCCGCCGCGCCGATCGACGCGGTGGCGGCGGGCCTCGACGCGGTCGCCCAGATGTTCGCCGGCCGCCGCGAGTACGCGCGCAGGCGGCATGCCGTGATCACGGCCACCCCGGAGCTGAAGGAACGCGAGCTGATCAAACTCGCCTCGATGTCGGCCGCGCTCGCCGGCACCCTGCGCCGGCGCGGCGTCGCGGAGCCCGCCGCGAGCCTGACCGCCGAGGCGGGGATCGCCGTCTTCAAGGTCGGCTTCGAGCGCTGGGCCGCGGCGGCCGAGGAACGCGAGATGTCCCAGGTGATGCGGGAAGCGCTGGACGAGCTCAGGGCCGTCACCGCGGGGGGCCGGTAGGACGCCGCCGGGTCACCGGCCCGGGCGCACGGGTGCCCGGCCCGGCGCGCGCCGCACCCGCCGGGCGGCCTTCTACGATCGTCCGCATGGCGCACCTCGACGACGACCGCAGGCACCGGGTGATGAAGGCGGCGGTCGCCACCTTCGCCCGCCACGGATACCGCCGCACCTCCATGGAAGCGCTGGCCCAGGCCGTCGGCATGTCACGGCCCGCGCTCTACCGCTGTGGACGGTCGAGTTCCGGGGTGAGCCGACCGCGACGATGGTCTACGACGGGCAGCCGGTCCTCGACCACTTCAAACGGGTCGACGACGGCACGCTCATGGGCATCATGAACGGCAAGCACGTCCCCGCCGACGACGGGCCCTTCTACTACTTCGTTCTCGAGCGCGTCCGCTGAGACCGGCCCCCGCCACCCGAGGCGTTCAGCGGAAGGAGCCGGTCATGCGGATCCGGGCAGCCGTCACCGAGACCCCGGGCGGACCGTTCGTCGTGCAGGACCTGGAAATGGAGGCCCCACGGCCGCGCGAGGTGCTGGTCAGGATCACCGCGGCCGGGCTGTGCCACACCGACCTCGGCTACCAGGCCCGCTGGCCCCGGCGGCTCACCCCCATGGTCTTCGGCCACGAGGGCGCCGGCGTGGTGGAGGCGGTGGGCACGGACGTGACCGGCCTCGCCCCGGGGGACCACGTGTGCCGACCTTCCACAGTTGCGGTGCGTGCGCGCAGTGCGCGGCGGGCCATCCGGCCTACTGCCACGCCCAGCAGTCCCTGAACGTCTCCGGCGGACGCGGCGACGGCAGCACCCCGCTGTCCCGCGACGGCTCCCCCGTCCACGCCGGATTCTTCGGCCAGTCCGGTTTCGCCACCCACGCCCTCGCCCACGAGCGCAACACCGTCCGGGTCCCGGCCGGCCTGCCGCCCGCCGTCGCCGCACCGCTGGGCTGCGGCGCGCAGACGGGCGCGGGCACCGTACTCAACCGGCTGCGTCCCCGGCCGGGTGACTCGCTGGTCGTCATCGGCGCCGGCGGGGTCGGGCTCAGCGCCCTGATGGCCGCGGTCGCCGCGGGCTGCGACCCGGCCGTCGTCATCGACCCGGTCGCCGCCCGGCGTGCCCTGGCCACCGGACTCGGCGCGAAGGCCGCCCTCGCCCCCACGGCGGACGGCGACCTCGTCACCGCCGTGCGCGACCTCACCGGCGGCGGAGCGCACCACATCGTCGACACCACCAGCCGGCCGGAGATGCTCCGGCAGGCCGTCCGCATGCTGCGGCCCCGGGGCGAGCTCGCCCTCGTCGGCCTCGGCACCGAGGTCACGTTCGACGTCATGAGCCTGCTGGCCATGGGCGTCCGGGTCCATGGAGTGATCGAGGGCGACTCGGATCCCGGCCGCTTCATCCCCGAACCGGCCGCTCTTCACCGACGCGGCCGCTTCCCGCTCGACCGGCTCGTCACCACCTTCCCCTTCGAGAACATCGGTGACGCCGTGGACGGCATGCGCGAGGGCACCGCGGTCAAACCGGTCCTCACCTTCGGCTGACACCACAGCCGCCGGTCACGCCGATCGGGAAGCGGCCCGCGTGGCGTGGCCTGCGCCCGGCCGGGCACCACGCAGGCTACCTTTGACATCGTTTGCACTGAATGTCCCTTCACGGGCTCACGCCTGTCCGGGCAGGTGGCTCCTGCCGGTGATGAGGAGATGCGATGAGCGGTGTGGAGGCGGCCGGGGGCGCCGGGCCTGCGGACGGAGCGGTGGACGGAGCGGTGGATGCGCTGCTGCGGCTCGGCGGCTTCTTCTCCCGGGGCGCGTACACGCGCGACCTGGGCGCGGTGCACTACAAGGGGGGCCGGGACGGCGACGTCTTCTACCGGGACCGCTGGGCCCACGACAAGGTGGTGCGCTCCACGCACGGCGTGAACTGCACCGGCTCGTGCAGCTGGCGGGTCTATGTCAAGGACGGCATCATCACCTGGGAGACCCAGGAGACCGACTACCCCAGTGCCGGGCCCGACCGGCCCGAGTACGAGCCCCGCGGCTGTCCGCGCGGAGCGGCCTTCTCCTGGTACACGTACTCCCCCACCCGCGTGCGCTATCCGTATGTGCGCGGGGTGCTGGCGGAAATGTACCGCGAGGCGCGGGCCCGGCTCGGTGATCCGGTGCTGGCCTGGGCCGACGTGGTCGGCGACCCGGAGCGGCGGCGCCGCTACCAGCGGGCCCGCGGCAAGGGCGGGATGGTGCGGAGCACCTGGGCGGAGACACTGGAGATGGTCGCCGCAGCACACGTGCACACCGTCCGCGAGCACGGCCCGGACCGTATCGCGGGCTTCTCGCCGATCCCGGCGATGTCGATCGTCTCGCAGGCGGCGGGGGCCCGCTTCCTGTCGCTGATCGGCGGTCAGATGCTGTCGTTCTACGACTGGTACGCGGATCTGCCGGTGGCCTCCCCGCAGGTGTTCGGCGACCAGACCGACGTACCCGAGTCGGGCGACTGGTGGGACGCGGCCTATCTGCTGATGTGGGGCTCGAACGTGCCGGTCACCCGGACACCGGACGCCCACTGGATGGCCGAGGCCCGCTACAACGGCCAGAAGGTCGTGGTCGTCGCGCCGGACTACGCGGACAACGCCAAGTTCGCCGACGAGTGGCTGCACCCGCACCCCGGGACCGACGGCGCGCTGGCCCTGGCCATGGGGCAGGTGATCCTGCGCGAGTGCTTCGTCGAGCGGCAGGTGCCGTACTTCACCGACTACGTGCGCCGCTTCACCGATCTGCCGTTCCTGGTGACGCTGCGGGAGCGTGACGGGGCGTATGTGCCGGGCCGCTTCCTGCGCGCGTCGGAGCTGGGCGGCGCGCCGGCCGCGGCGGAGCACGCCGCGTGGCGCACGGTGCTGCTGGACGACGCCACCGGGCGTCCCGTCGTGCCGGACGGAACGGTGGCCGACCGCTGGGCCCGGGAGGGCGGCCGGTGGAACCTGGAGCTGGGCGACACGGTGCCCCGGCTGACCCTGTACGACGACGCGGAGGCCACCGCCGTCGAGGTGCTGCTGCCGCGCTTCGACACCGCGGACGGCTCGGGCGCGGTCCTGCGGCGCGGCGTACCGGCGCGCCGTCCGACGCCCGGCGGGCCGCCGGTCACCACCGTCTTCGACCTGCTGCTCGCCGGATACGGCGTGGGCCGCCCCGGGCTGCCGGGCGACTGGCCTTCGGGTTACGAGGACGCGACGGGCCCCGGCACCCCCGCCTGGCAGGAGGCGATCACCTCCGTACCGGCGGCGGCGGCGGCGCGCGTCGCCCGGGAGTTCGCGCGGACCGCGGAGCGCACCCGCGGCCGGTGCATGATCATCATGGGGGCGGGGACCAACCACTGGTTCCACTCCGAGACCATCTACCGCACCTTCCTGACCCTGCTGCTCCTCACCGGCTGCCAGGGCCGCAACGGCGGCGGCTGGGCCCACTACGTCGGCCAGGAGAAGTGCCGGCCGCTCACCGGCTGGACCGCGCTGGCCGGGGCCGCCGACTGGCAGCGCCCGCCCCGGCAGATGATCGGCACCGGCTTCTTCTTCCTCCACAGCGACCAGTGGCGCTACGACCCCTTCCGGGCGGACGTGCTGGCCTCGCCGCTGGGGGCGGGGCGGTTCGCCGGGATGTCGGCGGTGGACGTGCTGGCCCGGTCCGCGCGGCTGGGCTGGACGCCCTCGTACCCCACCTTCGACCGCAACCCGCTCGACCTGGCCGACGAGGCCCGGGCCGCGGACGCCGGCCCGGAGGCGTACGTCGCCGGAGAGCTGGCCGCGGGACGCCTCGGCTTCGCCTGCGAGGACCCCGACCACCCGGCCAACTGGCCGCGGATCCTGCTCACCTGGCGTTCCAACCTGCTCGGGTCGTCCGCCAAGGGCGCCGAGTACTTCCAGCGGCATCTGCTGGGCACCCACGCCGACCTGCGCGCCGAACAGGCCCCGGCCGGCTCGCGCCCGCGCGATGTGCGCTGGCGCGCCGAGGCGCCGGAGGGCAAGCTCGATCTCCTCGTCAACCTGGACTTCCGGATGACGTCGACCGCACTGCTCTCCGACGTCGTGCTGCCGGCCGCCACCTGGTACGAGAAGCACGACCTGTCCACCACCGATCTGCACCCCTTCGTGCACTCCTTCAACCCGGCCGTGGACCCGCCCTGGCAGGCGCGCACCGACCACGACACCTTCCAGGCCCTGGCGGAGGCCTTCTCCGCCCTCGCCGCCCGTCATCTGGGCGTGCGACACGATGTGGTGGCCACGCCGCACCAGCACGACACGCCGTCCGAACTGGGCGATCCGCTGGGCGCCGAGCACGACTGGCGGGCGGAGGGCACACCCCCGGTGCCGGGCCGCACCATGCCCGCCCTCACCCTCGTCGAACGCGACTACGGCACGGTCGCCGACCGGATGCGCACCCTCGGCCCGCTCGCCACCGCCAAGGGCCTGACCACCAAGGGCGTCACCTACGACATCGGCGGGGAGCTGACCGGACTGGCCCGGCTGTGCGGCACCGCCCGCGGCGGCCCCGGCGACGGCCGGCCGCTCCTCGACACCGCCGAGAAGATGTGCGAAGCGGTGCTCGCCCTGTCCGCCACCACCAACGGCCGCCTCGCCGACCAGGGCTTCCGTACCCTCGCCCAGCGGGTCGGCAACGCGCGGATCGCCGAACTCGGGCAGGGCGAGCGGGAGAGACGCATCCGTTTCGCCGACACCCGGGCCCAGCCGCAGCAGAGCATCACCAGCCCCGAGTGGTCCGGCGTGGAGTCCGGCGGCCGGCGCTACAGCCCGTTCACGGTCAACACCGAGTACGGCAAGCCCTGGCACACCCTCACCGGCCGCCAGCACTTCTACCTCGACCACGACTGGATGCAGGAGCTGGGCGAGGCGCTGCCGCTGTACCGGCCGCCGCTGGACATCCACCGTCTCTTCGGCGAACCACGGCTCGGATCCGACGGCACCCGCGAAGTGACGGTCCGTTACCTCACCCCGCACAACAAGTGGTCCATCCACTCCGAGTACCAGGACAACCTGCTGATGCAGGCCCTCTCCCGGGGCGGCCAGCTGATGTGGATCAGCCCCGCCGACGCCGAGGCCATCGGCGTGGCCGACAACGACTGGGTCGAGGCGGTCAACCGCAACGGCGTCCTGGTCGCCCGCGCGGTGGTCTCCCACCGCATGCCCACCGGCACCGTCTACGTCCACCACGCCCAGGACCGCACCGTCGCCGTGCCGCGCAGCGAGGCCACCGGACGGCGCGGCGGCACCCACAACTCCCTGACCCGCATCCTGCTCAAACCCACCCATCTCATCGGGGGCTACGCCCAGCTCTCCTTCGCCTTCAACTACTTCGGCCCGACCGGCAACCAGCGCGACGAGGTCACCGTCGTCCGCCGCCGCTCCCAGGAGGTGCGCTACTGATGCGGGTGATGGCGCAGATCGCCATGGTGATGAACCTGGACAAGTGCATCGGCTGTCACACCTGCTCGGTGACCTGCAAACAGACCTGGACCAACCGGGCGGGGGTGGAGTACGTCTGGTTCAACAACGTCGAGACCCGCCCGGGACAGGGCTACCCCCGCCGCTACGAGGACCAGGACCGCTGGCGCGGCGGCTGGGAGCTGACCCGCCGCGGCCGGCTGCGCCCCCGCTCCGGCGGCCGGCTCCGCCGCCTCGCCTCGATCTTCGCCAACCCCCTGCTGCCCGGCATCCGTGACTACTACGAGCCGTGGACCTACGACTACCGCACCCTGACCGAGGCGCCCGCGGGCGACGACTTCCCCGTCGCGGCGCCCCGCTCCCTCATCAGCGGCGAGCGCATGGACACCATCCCCTGGTCCGCGAACTGGGACGACAACCTCGGCGGCATGCCCGGACACGGCCCCGACGACCCGGTGCTGGCCCGGATGTCCCAGAAGGTGCGGCTGGAGTTCGAGCAGTCCTTCATGTTCTATCTGCCGCGCATCTGCGAGCACTGCCTCAACCCGTCGTGCGTGGCGGCCTGCCCCTCCGGAGCGCTGTACAAGCGGGAGGAGGACGGCATCGTCCTGGTGGACCAGGACCGCTGCCGGGGCTGGCGGATGTGCGTGACCGGCTGCCCGTACAAGAAGGTGTACTTCAACCACCGCACCGGCAAGGCCGAGAAGTGCACCTTCTGCTACCCGCGCGTCGAGGCCGGGCTGCCCACCGTCTGCTCGGAGACCTGCGTGGGCCGGCTGCGCAACCTCGGTGTGCTGCTGTACGACGCCGACCGGGTCCGCGAGGCGGCGGCCACCCCGCGCGAACAGGACCTTTACGAGGCCCAGCTGAGCCTCTTCCTCGATCCGCACGACCCGGCCGTCGCCGGCGCCGCCGAGCGGGCCGGCATCCCGCTCGCCTGGCTGGACGCCGCCCGCCGCTCCCCCGTGTACGACCTGATCGCCACCCACCGGGTCGCGCTGCCCCTGCATCCGGAGTACCGCACCATGCCGATGGTCTGGTACGTGCCGCCGCTCTCGCCGGTGGTGGAGTCGCTGACCGCCACCGGCCACGACGGGGAGGACGAGCACAACCTCTTCGGCGCCATCGCCTCGCTGCGCATCCCGGTCGCCTATCTCGCGGAGCTGTTCAGCGCGGGGAACACCGGCCCGGTGGACACCGCCCTGCGGCGGCTGGCCGCCATGCGCGCCCACCGGCGCCGCCTGAACCTCGGTGAGCGGCCCGACGCGTCCATCGCCGGGTCCGTCGGCATGAGCACCGAGCAGCTCGACGACATGTACCGGCTGCTGGCCCTGGCCAAGTACGAGGACCGGTACGTCATCCCGACGGCCGCCGTGGGTGACGCCCGGGCCCTGGAGGAGTCGGCCCTCGGCGGGTGCAGCCTGGACTTCGAGGGCGGTCCCGGAATGGGCGGCGGCCATGGCTCGGGCCCGTTCGGCGAGGCGTCCGGGCGCCCGGCGCCGGCCACCGTGGAGACCTTCCACGCGCTGCGCGCCCGCGCCACCGACGACCGGCCCGCCGACACCGCCGGTCCCGGTGCCCGCGTCAACCTCCTGAACTGGGACGGCAACGGCCGCCCCGACGGTCTCTTCCCGCCCCGGACGGGCCGGGACGGCGACGACGCCGACGGCGACGGCGACGGCGACGGCGACGGGAGACGGCGATGAGGGCGCCACGCCTGGGCACCGCCCTACGCCGCCGTACCGCACCGCCGGGGCCCGGGGCCGCGGACGCCCGCGGCCACGCCGTACTCCACCGCGCGGCCGGTCTCTGCCTGGGCTACCCCGACCAGGTCCTCCTCGACCGCCTCCCGCTGATCCGCGCCGCCCTGGCACGGACGGCCCCCTCGGACGCGGCGGCGGACCTCTCGGCCTTCACCGGCCACCTGGCGGAACAGGACCCCGTGCGGGCCGGCGAAGACTACGTGGCCGTCTTCGACACCCGCAACCGCCGCTCCCTGCACCTGACCTGGTGGAGCGACGGCGACACCCGCCGCCGCGGCCACTCCCTCGCCGCGCTCAAGGCCCGCTACCGCGCCCACGGCCTGCACCCCGGCGAGGACGAACTCCCCGACCATCTGCCGGTCGTCCTGGAGTACGCCGCCCACGAGCCGCGGGACGGCAGCGCCCTGCTCCAGGAACACCGCACCGGCCTCGAACTCCTGCGGCTCTCCCTCACCAGGGCGGGCACCCCGTACGCCCTGCTCCTCCAGGCCGTGTGTGCCACCCTGCCCGGCCCCTCACCCCGTACCGAACAAGAGGCACGCGCCCTGACCGCCCCGTCAGCCGCTCTCCGTCCACCGGCCGACCTCGCGGGCCCGGAGCTGGTCGGCCGCGGCCCCCACGACAGCCCCGGAGGCCACCGATGGCTGCCCTGACCACCTTCCTGTGGGGCGCGCTGCCCTATCTCGCCGTCGCCCTGCTGATCTCCGGCACCGTCTGGCGCTACCGCTACGACCGGTTCGGCTGGACCACCCGCTCCTCCGAACTGTACGAGTCCCGGCTGCTGCGGATCGGCAGCCCCCTCTTCCACGTCGGCCTGCTCTTCGTCATCGCCGGCCATGTCGTCGGGCTGTTCGTCCCGCAGAGCTGGACGGACGCCGTCGGCCTGCACGAGTCGGCGTACCACGCCCTCGCCCTCGCGCTCGGTGTCGTCGCCGGCGTGCTCACCTTCGGCGGGCTGGCGCTGCTCATCTGGCGGCGCCGCACGACCGGCCCGGTCTTCCTCGGCACCACCCGCAACGACAAGGTCATGTACGTCTTCCTCGTCGCGGCCCTGGGCACCGGACTCGCCACCACCCTGATCAACGCCTTCGGCGCCACCTACAACTACCGCGACACCGTCTCGCCCTGGCTGCGCGGCCTCTTCCGCCTCGTCCCCGACACCGGGCTGATGGCCCGGGTGCCGACCGAGTACCACGTCCATGTGACCGTCGCCCTGCTGCTCTTCGCGCTGCTGCCGTTCACCCGCCTCGTGCACGCGTTCACCGCGCCGGTGGCGTATCTGTTCCGCCCCTACGTCGTCTACCGCTCACGCGACGACGCCCGGCGCCCGGGAACCGCCCGGCCGCGCCGCGGCTGGGAGGGCACCGGACCGTGACCCCTGCTCAGGAGCCCCCGGCCAGGCACCGTGCCGTGCCGCTCCTGGACGCCGTGCACCTCGACGTCCTGGAGCGGCGCTACCCCTCCCGCCGGCTGCGCGCCGCGTACTGCGGCGTCAACGCCGCCGTCGCTCTGCTGATCATGGCCGTGGTCGCACTGGTCACCCGGCAGCCGTTCCTCTTCCCCTCCCTCGGCCCGACCGCCTTCCTGCTCTTCCGCACCCCGCAGGCCGCGACCGCCTCACCGCGCAACACCGTGTACGGCCACCTCATCGGCGTACTCGCCGGCTGGTTCGCGCTCGCGGTCACCGGGCTGCTGGACACCGACCTGATGCACGTCGACTGGCACCGGGTCCTGGCCGCCGTCCTGGCACTCGGGCTGACCTGCACCTTCATGCCCGTCTTCCGCGCCGATCACCCACCGGCGGGCGCCACGACCCTCATCGTCGCCCTGGGCCTGCTGCGCTCCCCCGCCCAACTGGCCACCGTCATGCTGGCGGTCGTCGTCCTGACCGCCCAGGGCATCCTCATCAACCGCCTCGCCGGCCTCCCCTTCCCCCTGTGGCGGCCTGCCCGCACTCCCGCACGGTGACCTGTCACGCCGATGGACCGGACCCGCTGGGTGGCGATGACCTGGCCGTGCAGGTCGCCGCCGGCGAGGTCCTTCTCGTCGTCCTTGTGCACGATGCAGCTGAGGGATGTCGCACCGTCGGCGAGCGGCACCCCGAGGACCGGGCCGAAGGCGTCCTCGCAACTTATTGCGGTCGAGACCGTACGAGGTGCGATCCCCCGGTCAACCCTCTGCACCGGGGTGCACCCCCTTCCTGGGGAAGTTGCCAGGTCACGACGGCATGGAACCCGGTCGTGTGCAATCTCTTTCGCAAGTCTTTGAGAGGTGTTACGTTCAACGACATGTCCGGTCCGGTGGATCGGAGGCCCGGGGGAGGTCCGGGTCCACGCGCCCGACCCGCCGGACCGGACCACCAGCGGGGTGGCCGGCCGTGCCCCCACTCACGAGGCGAGAAGCACCCTGCCATGGTCGCCGATCACCAGCCCAGCGGGCCCGCCGCACGGGATCTGCGGACCCGTCCGCCCTCGGTGTCGCCGAGGGCGGACGGGTCCGCGACCGGGGTGAGCAGGAGCCGGACGGCCGCCGGGCCGGCGGCGGCGCGGCGGACGAAGCCCGTGACGCCCTGCTGGAGGTAGTCGTCCCCCAGGCGGAGCGGGAAGTCGTCGTCGCCCAGGAAGCCGCGGGCGACGAGCACCGCGTGGGCGAGGCCGAGCGGGCGGGGCTGCGGCAAGCAGGTGATCCGTGACCCGAACCGCGCACCGTCTCCGGTCAGTTCACGTTTCTCCCGCGCGTGGTCACCGACCACGAGGCCGGTGTCGCGGAGGTCCGGGCCTCCACCTCGGCCTCCGGCGGAACGGGCCGGTCCGCGGGTGTGCTCTCACAGGTCCCTCTACCGGCTTCGGGCGCGGTGACGCCGGTGAGCGTCTCGACTCAAGCAGAGCCGTACGGCCGCCCGCAAGTGGGGTTTCCGAAAATTACCGCAAGTATTTGCGAAGATCTCGACCGTGGTGTTCGACTCGGCGCCGAGCCGCCAACCGGAGCGCTCCGCAACGGAGTTCGTCCGGCGAGCGAGGTGGTCGGCCGTCTGTGGAACGTGCACGACAGCGCCACACCGGACCGCGCCGAGCTGCTCGAACTGCCGGCCAGGCATGACCCCGACCTCGGGCCGCTGTCCGGTCGCCGGAACCGAGCCCTACCGGCACCGGCAGCGCATCGCCGGCGGCCTTCCTCACGTGAGGTGCCGCTTCTCTTTACGCCTCTGACATGTACCGGTAATCTCCCCTCGCCTGCAAGAAGTTGCTGGGAATTTTCAACAAGAAGTGCGAACTCCTTGCAGGCGGCGTGGGCGTATCGGGGGTCTCGAGGCGCGTCAAGGTCACCGTTCCGCGTCCACGAGGAGCCGCATCCACCCCACAGCACCTGGAGACGCGCATGAGACGCCACCGACCGTTCGCCCGCCCCTGGGCGGCCGGAGCGCTCGCGGCGGGCCTGCTCGCCCTGCCGTTCACGACCCCCTCCGCACCGGACACCGCACACGCCGGGCCGGTGGCCGCCACCGCCGGGACGGCCACGGTCTTCTACTACACCAAGACCAGGAACTGGGCCGACTACTACCTGCACTACTCCCCCGACGGCGGCTCCTGGACCACCGTGCCCGGCACCCGCATGGAGACCGCCTGCACGGACTGGGTGAAGCTGACGGTCGATCTCGGCTCCGCCGCGGGGCTCCGGGCCACCTTCAACAACGGCTCGGGCACCTGGGACAACAACGGCGGGCAGAACTACGCCCTGGGCACCGGCGCCGTCACCGTCAAGGACGGCGTGGTGGCGCACAGCGACCCCTGCGCCGGCACCGATGCGGGCACGTCCGGCTCGGCCACGGTCTACTACTCGACCGAGACCCTCGGCTGGACCACCGCCAACCTGCACTACCAGCCGGCCGGCGGCTCCTGGACCACCGTGCCCGGCGTGGGCATGGAGGCCGCCTGCACCGGCTGGTGGAAGAAGACCGTCGACCTCGGCTCCGCCGCCTCCCTCAAGGCGGCCTTCAACAACGGCAACGGCACCTGGGACAACAACAACGGCTCCGACTACACGATCCCGTCCGGCACCAGCACGGTGAAGAACAACACCGTCACCGCGGACGCCAAGGACCCGTGCGCCGCGGAAACGCCGGACACCGAGGCACCCGGCGTCCCCTCCGGCGTACGGGCGAGCGCCACGGACACCTCCGTCGTCGTCTCCTGGGAGGCCGCCACCGACAACGTGGGCGTGACCAAGTACCAGGTCACCCGCACCGGCGGCACCAAGGGCACGGTGGTCACCGACGTCTCCTCCACCGTGTACTCCGACACCGGCCTGGAGGAGAGGACCACCTACACCTACACCGTCAAGGCGGTGGACGCGGCCGGTAACACCTCCGCCGCCTCCGCCGGGGCGAGCGCGACCACCGGCACCAAGCCGGCCACCCCCGCCACCGGTACCCCGCTGGGCACCGACCCCCGCAAGGACCCGATCTACTTCGTCCTGACCGCCCGCTTCCACGACGGCGACAGCTCCAACAACCGGGGCGGCAGCCAGGACGTCAAGTCCGGCAACGCGGCCAACGACGACCCCATGTTCCGCGGCGACTTCAAGGGTCTGGTCGAAGAACTCGACTACATCAAGGGCCTGGGCTTCTCGGCGGTCTGGATCACCCCGGTCGTCCTCAACCGCTCGGACTACGACTACCACGGCTACCACGGCTACGACTTCTACGAGGTCGACCCCCGCCTGGAGTCCACCGGCGCCTCCTACCAGGACCTGATCGACGCGGCCCACGCCAAGGGCATGAAGATCTACCAGGACGTGGTCTACAACCACTCCTCCCGCTGGGGCGCCAAGGGCCTGTTCACCCCGACCGTGTACGGCGTCCGCGACTCCCAGTGGAGCTGGTACTACGACGAGAGGAACGACGGCTTCGAGTACGACGGACTGACCGTCGAGCCCAAGTCCGGGAAGTCGTACTACAACGGCGACCTGTGGTCGACCGCCGAGCCGACCGGCAACACCTGTCTCAACTGGGGCAAGCCCACCGGCGGCAGGAGCGCCGAGGGCTACACGATCTACAACTGCCAGTGGCCCAGCCCCACCTCGGGCATGTTCCCCGCGACGTACTACCACCAGTGCTGGATCGGCAACTGGGAGGGCGAGGACTCCCGTTCCTGCTGGCTGCACGAGGACCTCGCCGACTTCGACACCGAGTCGACGCCCGTGCAGAACTACCTGATCGGGGCCTACGACAAGTACATCGACATGGGCGTCGACGGCTTCCGCGTGGACACGGCCGTCCACATCCCGCGGGTCACCTGGAACCGCCGCTTCCTGCCCGCGATCCAGGAACGTGTCACCCAGCGGTTCGGTGCCGAGGCGGCGCGGAACTTCTTCGTCTTCGGCGAGGTAGGGGCCTTCGTCAACGACAAGTGGAACCGCGGCTCGGTGAACCACTCGGCGCAGTTCTACACCTGGAAGGAACGCAAGGAGTACAGCGCCGACGACGCCACCGCGGCGATCGAGCAGTACACCTACGAGGAGCAGCTGGGCACCGGGAACCAGCCGACCTCCACCAACGCCTTCCTCGAAGGAAACACGTATCACACGCCGGACCACAGCAAGTTCTCCGGCATGAACATCATCGACATGCGCATGCACATGAACTTCAGTGACGCGCAGAACGCCTTTTCCAACGGCAAGGACTCCGACGACAGCGTCAACGACGCCACCTACAACGTCGTCTACGTCGACAGCCACGACTACGGCCCCAACAAGTCCGGCACCCGCTACAGCGGCGGCACCGACGCCTGGGCCGAGAACATGTCGCTGATGTGGACCTTCCGGGGCATCCCCACGCTGTACTACGGCTCGGAGATCGAGTTCCAGAAGGGCAAGCAGATCGACTGCGGCCCCACCTGCCCCCTCGCCACCACCGGACGCGCCTACTACGGGGACCACCTCACCGGTGACCTGAAGGTCTCCGGCTTCGGCGAGGTCGACTCCGCGAGCGGCGAAGTGGCGAACACCCTGAGCCGGCCCCTCGTCCAGCACGTCCAGCGGCTCAACCGGATCCGCCGGGCCGTCCCGGCACTCCAGATGGGCCAGTACTCCACCGAGGGCGTCTCGGGGAGCATGGCCTTCAAGCGCCGTTACACCAGCGGGAGCACCGACAGCTTCGCGCTCGTCACGGTGACCGGCTCGGCCACCTTCACCGGCATCCCCGACGGCACCTACCGCGACGCCGTCACCGGCGACACCAGGACGGTCACGGGCGGCACGCTCTCCGTCGCGGCACCCGGCAAGGGCAATCTCCGGGTCTATGTCCTGAACGGTCCCGGGAAGATCGGCACGGACGGACCGTACCTGAAGTAGCGGACCGCGCACGGTGTGGGCCGCGGTGCCCTGCGGACGGCTCCGCGGCCCATGTCCACGTACCCTGTGCCCCGTGCCAGCTCCCCGCCTGCGTCACGTCGCCGTCCTTGTGCTCGAAGGTGCGAAACCGCTCGATGTCGGCATACCCGCGCAGGTGTTCACCACCCGCGCGAGCATGCCGTACGAGGTGCGGGTGTGCGGCGCGGCACCCGGGCTCGTGACCGGCGGCGACGGGCTGTCGTACCACGTCGCGGACGGCCTCGACGCGCTGGTGTGGGCCGACCTCGTCTTCATCCCCGGCTACCGGTTCCCGGACCGCGACGACCCGCCGCGGGCCGTCGTCGACGCGCTGAGGGCCGCCCATGAGCGGGGCGCGCGGCTCGCCGCCATCTCGACGGGCGCCTTCGCGCTCGCCGCCACGGGCCTGCTCGACGGCAGGCGCGCCACGACGCACTGGCACTACACCCAGGCGCTCGCGGCGAGACACCCCCGCGTGAAGGTCGACGAGAACGTGCTCTTCGTCGACGAGGGCAGTGTGCTGACATCGGCCGGCGCCGCCTCCGGCATCGACCTGTGCCTGCATCTGCTGCGCGGCGATCTCGGGGTGGCCGCGTCGAACCACGCCGCCCGGCGCCTGGTCGCCGCCCCCTACCGCAGCGGGGGCCAGGCTCAGTACGTGCCGCGCAGCGTGCCCGAGCCGCTCGGCGAGCGGTTCGCCGCCACCCGCGAGTGGGCGCTGCACCGGCTCGGTGAGCCGCTCACCCTGGAGATGCTGGCCCGGCACGCGGCGGTGTCGCCGCGCACGTTCTCCCGGCGCTTCGTCGAGGACACCGGGTACACGCCGATGCAGTGGGTCATGCGCGCCCGCGTCGACATGGCCCGTGAGCTGCTGGAGCGTTCACAGCACAGCGTGGAGCAGATCGCCGCCGACGTCGGTCTGGGCACCGGCGCCAATCTGCGGCTGCACTTCCAGCGCATCCTCGGCACCACGCCGAGCGAGTACCGGCGCACCTTCGCCCGGGGCGAGTAGCCCCGCCGCCGCGTGGCACGATCCTTGCGGACCGTGGCGCTCGCGCCACTGTCACCGGCGCACACCGCGCGCGATCTTGGTGGCGAACCGAAGGGACGCAGGTCGGAAGGACTGAGGAACACCGTCATGACTCGTATCGCCATCAACGGATTCGGCCGCATCGGACGCAATGTGCTGCGCGCCCTGCTGGAGCGCGACAGCGGCCTGGAGGTCGTCGCCGTCAACGACCTCACCGAACCCGCCGCCCTCGCGCGGCTGCTCGCCTACGACACGACGGCCGGCCGGCTCGGCCGCCCGGTCACCGTCGACGGGGACACCCTGGTCGTCGACGGCCGCCGTATCACGGTGCTCGCCGAGCGGGAACCGGCGCGGCTGCCGTGGGCCTCTCTCGGCGTCGACATCGTGCTGGAGGCGACCGGCCGCTTCACCTCCGCCGAGGCCGCCCGCGCCCACCTGGCCGCGGGTGCGAGGAAGGTGCTCGTCAGCGCGCCGTCGGACGGCGCCGACGTGACGCTGGCGTTCGGGGTCAACACCGACGCCTACGACCCGGCCCTGCACACGGTCGTCTCCAACGCCTCCTGCACGACCAACGCGCTGGCCCCGCTGGCCGCGGTCCTCGACGATCTGGCCGGCATCGAGCACGGCTTCATGACGACGGTGCACGCCTACACGCAGGAGCAGAACCTCCAGGACGGCCCGCACCGCGACGCCCGCCGCGCCCGCGCCGCCGCCGTCAACATCGTGCCGACCACGACGGGTGCCGCCAAGGCGATCGGCCTGGTGCTGCCCGGCCTCGACGGCAAGCTGTCCGGCGACTCGATCCGGGTGCCGGTCCCGGTCGGCTCGATCGTCGAGCTGAACACGACCGTGGCGCGCGACGTGACACGCGACGAGGTGCTGGCGGCCTACCGCGCCGCCGCGCAGGGGCCGCTCGCCGGCATCCTGGAGTACTCGGAGGACGCGCTGGTCTCGTCCGACATCACGGGCAACCCGGCCTCGTCGATCTTCGACTCGGCCCTCACCCGCGTCGACGGCCGTCACATCAAGGTGGTCGCCTGGTACGACAACGAGTGGGGCTTCTCGAACCGTGTGATCGACACGCTGGAACTCCTCGCGGGCCGCTGACCGGAGCAACGGGTGGCGGTGCCCCGTCGCGGAGGCACCGCCACTCACCCGTTCCCGGTCAGGATGCCCAAGGTGCCTCCACGGGAACCGGTCCGCGGACCGACCGGGTCCCCGCCGCCGCACCGCATCCGGAGTGCACGGGGAACGTCATGTGGTGCGCCTCTCCTGGTCCGCGTCCCCCGTGGTGGAGGACGTCGCGGCCGGGCAACCGGCCGGCCGGCGCGCGAGGAGGGACTCCTCCAGCAGCGCGTCGAACGCCGACTCCACCCTCTCGGCCAGGTCCCGCGGCCCCGTGCCGGTGCCGCGCGCCCACTGGTACAGCACGGTGCCGAGCACTCCGGCCCCGGCCTCGACGACGATGCCGGGGCGGGGGTCGGCGCCGGGATCCACGCCGAGCCGCGCGGCCAGGATGCGGACCGACTCGGTCTGCTCGTCGGCGCGCACCCGCGCGTAGGCGGCGAACAGCGCCGGTTCCTCGGGCACCAGCGCGAGCAGGGCGCGCGGTGCGGGCCGGCTGTGCTCGGCGGGCCGGTCGGGGTCGGTGAGCCAGGCGTGCACGGCGGCGCGGTAGCTCGTCAGCAGGGGCTCGTCGTCCGGCCGCCGCCGCAGCGCCGCGTTGATGCGTTCGCCGTCGGCTCGGGCGAAGTCCAGTGCGGCGTCCTCCTTGCCGGCGAAGTACCGGCTGAAGGTGCGCCGGGTGACGTCCGCGCGGTCCGCGATCGCGTCGACGCCGACCGCGGCCAGGCCGCGTTCGAGTATGAGGTCGACGGCGGCCGCCGACAGGGCCGCCCTGGTCCGCAGGGACCGCAGCCGTCTGCGGTCCGCCGTCGCTCCGCCCGCGTCGCCCGATCCGAAGTCACCCTCGCTCATGTCCGCATCGTACACCTCTAATGTCCCGACGGGACAATTGTTGTGGGGTCGTTCGCGGTGGTGCCCGGCGTCAGGACTGCGCGGGCAGCCAGGCGTGGGCCGCGGCGACGAGGGCGTCGACGCCGGTGGTGAGGGTGGGTTCGACGACGGGGGCGAAGTGCGGGGAGTGGTTGGAGGGCAGGTCGCGGGCGATGCGCTCGAAGGCCGCGAGATCCTCGGCGTGGGCGAAGGCCGCCGGGTCGGCGCCGCCGAGGAGCCAGTAGACACAGGGGGCGTGCGCCGCGTCCGCCAGGACGCCGACGTCCTCGCTGCCGGTGACCGGCCCCGGGTCCACGACCAGCCCGGGGCCGAGACGGGCGTCGAAGGCGCGCCGGGTGAGGGCGCAGCCCTCCGGATCGTTGACCACGGCGGGGAACGACTCGGTCGTGGTGATGTCCGGGTCACGCGGTGCGCCGGAGGCCGCGGACTCGGCCCGCACGACGCGCTCGACGGCGGACAGGACGGTGTCGCGCACGGCCGGATCGAAGGTGCGGACGCTGAGGTGCAGTTCGGCCCGGTCCGCGATGACGTTGCCCCGGGTGCCGGCGTGCAGGGCTCCCACGGTCAGGACGGCGGTGGCGGAGCCGGCCACCTCCCGGGACACGATGCCCTGGAGCCGCAGCACGGTGGCCGACGCCATGAGCACGGGGTCGACGGTCGTCTCCGGCCGTGATCCGTGTCCGCCCCGGCCGTGCAGCACGACGGTCAGGGAGTCCGAGGTGGCGAAGGCCGGGCCGGACCGCAGTCCGAGCAGGCCCGCCGGGAGCGGTGCCACATGCTGGCCCAGTACGACCGCGGGCCGGCCGAAGCGGTCGTACAGGCCGTCGTCGACCATGGCCCGGGCGCCGCAGCCGCTCTCCTCGGCCGGCTGGAAGACCAGCATGAGCGTGCCGCGCCACGCCGAGCGGTCCTCGGCCAGGACGGCGGCGGCGCCCAGCAGACAGGTCACGTGCATGTCGTGGCCGCAGGCGTGCATGAGGGGCACCGTCGTGCCGTCGCTGTCGGTGCCGTGGGCGGTGCTGGCGTAGGGCAGGCCGGTGCGCTCCCGCACGGGCAGGGCGTCCATGTCGGCGCGGAGCAGCGCCGTGGGACCGTCGCCGTTGCGCAGCAGCCCCACGACGCCGGTGCCGCCGACCCCGGTGGTGGTGTCGTATCCCAGCGCGCGGAGCCGGTCGGCGACGATCGAGGCGGTGCGTGTCTCGTGGAAGGCGAGTTCGGGATGTGCGTGGAGGTCCCGGTAGACCGACGCCAGTTCCGTCGCCGAGTTCGCTGCTGCCGGCATCGTGTCTCTCCGTGTTCAAGGCGGCGTCGGTGACGCGGCGGAAGGCGGGTCGCCCGTGGCATGGTGCACCGCCACTATGGCCGACGTGTGTCCGATCGGCGTGGAGATCCGGAGCGGTGGCGGCGGGATCAGGCGTGGATCGCTGCCTTCTGGCCCCGTGCCCGGGTTGTTCGGCCCGCCGGTCCGGGCGGGTGAAGGCATGCCACGCCTCGGGGAGAGGTGATCGTGGCACGTCACACCGGCGACGACGCGGGCCGGGCACCGCTTGCGGGACGTGCGCACCGGCAGCACCCGCACCGCGCTGACCAGCACCCATGAGACCGAGTCGCCGACGTTCGACCCGGAGACCGGACCCCGGAGGCCGGACCCCGGCGACCGACGGACGACGGACGGCGACCGGCGGAGGGTGGGGTCCGGCGGACGGCGGGCGGGGGACGGGGGCGGGGCCCGGCGGACGGCGACCGGCGGACGGGCCGGGGTTCGGCGGACGGGGCGGGGCCGGCTGTGGGACGCGCGGATCTGCCCGGCGTGCCGGGCGAGGCGGTCCACGAGCGCCGCCGCTCCGTCCGTCGCCGGCTCGTTCCCGTGGAGCGCTCCGTCCATCACCCCGCCCGGCCCGTCCACCGCGCCCGCCCCCGAGGCGGGCGTCCCGCCGCCTTTGGACCTGTGTCAGTCCGGGAGCACCAGGCCGTAGGTCTCCCCCGGTTGCAGGCTCACCGAGCGGTCGGGCAGCCGGACCTCGATCGGGGAGCGGTCGGAGGCGGGGACCGTGATGTCCAGGTGCTCGCGGTCCAGGCGCAGCCGCACGCCCCAGTGCCCCTGGTAGCGGACGGCGAATCCGTAGGACGACAGTTCCGGCAGCGGGACGGGGTCGAGCCACAGGGCGCCGTCGCGGGTCTCCAGACCGGTCAGCCCGCGCTGGACCAGGTCGAGGGTCCCGGCCATGGCGCCGAGGTGGATGCCCTCGCCGGTGGTGCCGCCCTGGACGTCGGCGATGTCGCCGCGCAGGGCCTCCTGGCAGAACGTCCAGGCCTCCGCGCGCCGGGCCCGGGCCAGGACCCAGCCGTGCACCAGGCCGCTGAGCGTGGACCCGTGACTGGTGCGGGCCAGATAGTGGTCGACGGTGCGGCGCCAGGTGTCCGCGTCGAGCCGGTGGCCCAGCCGGGCCAGGAGGCCCTGGAGTTCGGCCGGGGAGAAGAGGTAGCCGAGCATCAGCACGTCGGCCTGCTTGGACGCCTGGTAGCGGTTGACGGTGTCGCCCTCGGCCTCCAGGATCCTGTCCAGCCGCCGGATGTCGCCGTACCGCTCGCGGTACCCCTTCCAGTCGAGCTCCAGCAGTTCGCCGTAGCCCTCGAACTGGCTGATGACACCGCTGTGGAAGGGCACGTGCAGGGTGCGGGAGACGTACTCCCACCGCTCCAGCTCGGCGCCGTCCAGGCCGGTGCGCTCGACGAGTTCGCGGCGGCGGGGCTCGGGAAGGGCCCCGATCAGGCCGAGGGTGCGGGCGAGGACCCAGGCGGCGGTGACATTGGTGTAGGCGTTGTCGTCGAGGCCGGGTGTCCCGGCGTCCGGATAGGCGTCGTGGTACTCGTCCGGGCCGACCACGCCCCGGATGCGATGGCGGCCGAGACCGTCGTCCCAGGTCGCCGTGGACGCCCAGAAACGGGCGATCTGGAGCATCATCTCGGCGCCCTTGGTGTGCAGGAACTCCGCGTCACCGCTGGCCTCGCAGTACTGCCACACGTTGTAGGCGACGGCCGAGCCGACGTGGTGCTGGAGGTGGGAGTGGTCGGGCAGCCAGCGGCCGGAGCGCGGGTTGAGGTGCAGCCGCTGGGTCTCCTCACGGCCGTCGCTGCCGCTCTGCCACGGGTACATCGCGCCGCGCCGGCCGGCCGCGCGGGCGTTGACGCAGGCCTGTTCCAGACGCCGGTGCCGGTAGTGCAGCAGGGCCCGCGACACCTCCGGGAAGTGCAGGTCGAGATAGGGCAGGACGAACAGCTCGTCCCAGAAGACATGCCCGCGGTAGGCCTCTCCGTGCAGGCCCCGGGCCGGTACGCCCACGTCGAGGTCGGCGGTGTGCGGGGAGAGCGTCTGGAGCACATGGAACAGGTGCAGCCGCAGGATCCGCCCCGCCTCTCCCGGCACGTCGAGGTCGGCCCGGCGCCACAGCTGGTTCCAGGCCGTCAGATGGCTCTCGAGCAGCTCCTCGAAGGCGGGCGCCCGGCCGACCCGGTCCACGGCGGCGTACAGCGGGTCGCTGATCGCCGGGTCGCGGGAGGTGTGCAGGGCGACCGTCTTGTCGACGGTGGCGGTCCGGCCGGGTGCCAGGGACAGGCCGAGACGCTGGACGGCCCGCGTCGCCTCGTGCGTCGTGCCGGGCTCCGCGCCGGCGGTCAGGCGGGCCGCCATGCCGACACGGATGTCCGAGGTGCGGGTGCGGCAGCGCAGCCACACGGTGTCCGGGGCGGCGGCCGTGCCGGTGTGCACGTGGGTGAGGTGGCGGCCGTCCAGATCGCGGTAGCGGGCCACGCCGGCGTTGACGACCCCGCCGTCGAGGGCCGCCTCGACCTCCAGCTCGGCGGGGGCGCCCTCGACGGTGAACTCCGTGCGCAGCGCCGCGAGACACGGGTCCGCCATGTGCACGAGCCGCTGCTGCCGCACCGACAGGGCACGGCCCCCGGTCAGGCCGTACCGGGTGCGGCGCTCCAGCAGCCCCGAGGACAGGTGCAGGGTGAGCCGGTGGGCGAGCACGGGCGCGGTGTCCGGGGCCAGCCACGGCCCGTCGCCGGTGCGGAAGCGCAGCGGCAGCCAGTTGGGCAGATTGACCATGTCCTCGTTCTCCACCCGCCGGCCCGCGACCTCGGAGGTCAGCCGGTTGTGGACACCGGCGGCATACGTGCCCGGGTAGTGCACGTCGTCCGCGGCGCACTCGGGCAGGGCTCCCCGGGTGGCGAAGCGGCCGTTGCCCAGCGTGCACAGCGACTCCCGCAGGCGCTCGTCCCCGGGGACATAGCCCTCGTACTCCCAGCTCCGGTCCGGCACGTCGGCGCTCCTCACGAGAGCATCCTCGCCCCGGGCCCGGACCGGACCCGCGGGCCACGCCGACGACGCAGGGGAAACCACCGCGAACGGCCGGGGCTCAGTGCCCGTCGTGGGCCAGCCGGTCCCGGGCCTGGGTGGCGATCACGGCCGCCTGGATACGGCGCTCCACGCCCAGCTTGGCCAGCAGCCGGGAGATGTGGTTCTTCACCGTCTTCTCGGCCAGATACAGCCGCTGCCCGATCTGACGGTTGGTCAGGCCTTCGCCGATGAGGGCGAGGATCTCCCGCTCGCGCTCGGTCAGCCCGGGCAGCACCTCCGGCTCCGGTTCCTTGACCTGGTCGCCGCGGAGCCGGGCCATCAGCCTGGCCGTCGCGCTCGGGTCGAGCAGCGACTGGCCCGCCGCGACCGTCCGCACCGCCGACACCAGGTCCGAGCCCTGGATCTGTTTCAGTACGTACCCGGAGGCACCGGCCATGATCGAGTCCAGCAGCGCCTCCTCGTCGTCGAACGAGGTGAGCATCAGACAGGCCAGCTCCGGCATCCGCGAGCGCAGCTCCCGGCAGACGCTCACCCCGTCCCCGTCGGGCAGCCGCACATCGAGGACGGCCACCTGCGGACGCAGCGCCGGGACCCGTACCAGGGCCTGCTCGACCGTCCCGGCCTCGCCGACCACGGTGATGTCCGGTTCGTCGTCCAGCAGGTCGTGCACGCCCCGCCGTACCACCTCGTGGTCGTCCAGCAGGAAAACCCGGATCGGGTCACCGGCTCCGGGCTGCTCACTGTCCGCCATCACATGCTCCTCGTCCTGTCCGTACCCGCCGGTGCCCGTCCCCGCGGCGGGCCGCGGGCTCCTGCCGACCCTTACGGATCCTCGCCGGTCACGGGCCGGACGGCCAGGGCCGGACGGCCCTGTTTCCGGTCCGCCGCCGGCGAACGGCCGCCCGCCGCCCAGTACGGTGCTGTCGGACGTTCCGCCGGGGCACGGGCGGGAACCGGCACGGTGTCGAGTGGGAGGCGCCATGGGCCAGGAGAAGACGGCGAAACTGTCACGCAAAGCCTACGAGCGTGAACTGCTGCGCCTTCAGACGGAGTTGGTGAAGCTCCAGGAGTGGGTGCGGGCGGAGGGCGCGCGGCTGGTGGTGGTGTTCGAGGGCCGGGACGCGGCGGGCAAGGGCGGCACCATCAAGCGGGTCGCCGAGCATCTCAACCCCCGCGTGGCGCGGATCGCGGCGCTGCCCACACCGACCGAGCGGCAGCGCACCCAGTGGTACTTCCAGCGGTATGTGGAGCATCTCCCGGCCGCCGGGGAGATCGTGCTGTTCGACCGCAGCTGGTACAACCGGGCCGGTGTGGAGCATGTGATGGGCTTCTGCACCGAGGAGGAGCACCGGCGCTTCCTGCGCCAGTGCCCGGTCTTCGAGCGGATGCTGGTCGAGGACGGGATCCTGCTGCGCAAGTACTGGTTCTCGGTGAGCGACACCGAGCAGGAGGACCGCTTCCGGCGGCGGCTGGAGGACCCGCTGCGGCGCTGGAAGCTGTCGCCCATGGACCTGGAGTCGGTCACCCGCTGGGAGGCGTACTCCCGGGCCAGGGACGAGATGCTGGCCCACACCGACCTCGCCGAGGCGCCCTGGTACCTGGTGGAGAGCGACAACAAGCGCCGGGCGCGGCTGAACATGATCGCCCATCTGCTGAGCACGGTGCCCTACCAGGAGGTGCCGCCGCCGGTGCTGGAGCTGCCGTCGCGGCCGCCGTCGACCGGCTACCGGCGGCCGCCGCGCGATCTGCGGAACTACGTCCCCGATCACGCGGCGGCCCTGTGAACGCCCCGGGCCGGCGTGCGGGGCGTCAGCCGTGCGCGACGACGGCGACGGGGGCGGCGGCGTGGTGCAGGACCGCGTGGGTGACGGGGCCGATGTGGACGCCGAACGGGCTGCGGCGGATCCGCCGGCCCACCACCACCAGGGACGCCTCGCGGGCGGCGTCGACGAGACGGGCGGCGGGGCTGCCCGTGCGGGAGTCCTCGGCGACCTCCACGTCCGGGTACTTCCGCCGCCAGGGACGCAGCACCTCGGCGAGTGCGGCGGCCTGCTCCGGGGCGATCCCGTCGTGCGGGTCGACCCCCGCGGCCACGGCGTGGACGTAGTACGGGGGCGGATTCCACCCATGGACGACGTGCAGGGCGGTCGCGCGGAGCGCGGCCTCCTCGAAGGCGAAGACGATCACCGCGGCGTCGGGGCCGTCGGTGTCCAGGCCGAGGACCACGGGACGGAACGCGGTCGCCGCGGACGGAATGCCGACGGGGTCCATGACGTGCTCGTCGGCGGCCTGCTCCCCGGCCCGGACGAGGACCACGGGGGTCCTGGTCCGCGCCACGACGGCCTGGCCCACGGAGCCGGCCAGGAAGCCGCCGGCTCCGCTCAGCGCGCGGGAGCCGAGGACCAGCAGACCGGCGCCGTCCGCGGCGTCCACCAGCACATCGGCGGGGCGGCCCGCGACGTGCACGTGCGTGATCTCGACACCGGGGTGGCGCAGCGTCAGGCCCTGTGCCGTCTCGCGGGGGATCCGCTCCGTCCAGTGCTGCCGGGTCTCGGCGCCGAGCAGCGGGGCCTGCGCGAGCGGCACCGGCTCCCAGGCGTGGACGAGCCTCAGCGGCAGGCCGCGCAGCCCGGCCTCACGGGCCGCCCACTCGGCGGCGGCCCGGCTCTCGGCCGAGCCGTCGATGCCTGCGACAACGGTGCGGACCATGGTGTGTGCCTCCTGGTTCGGGATTCCGCTCACAGCGTCGTGACCGTGGGGCGCGCGGTGCAGGGGCCGGCCGGTCCCGGGCCGGGCCCGACCGGCCCCGCCGGCGTTCAGGTGCGGGCGGGCTTGTGGTCGGTCGTCGTCAGCCACGCCACCGTCCGGCGCCCGGAACGCGGCCGGGACGCCGGGTCCGGGCCGCCGCCGCTCACCGGCGCGGCGGCCGGTCTCTCCTCGGGGCGCCCGGCACGGCCGTGCAGGTGATTGACGTCCACCGGGACGTGACCTCCACCTTCTCCTGCGAGCCGGGGAACCGGGAGGGCCACACGGCGACGCGTGCCGGACCGGCCCGGCCGCCTCATGATCAACGCCGGGCGGGCGGGGAGGACAGGGCCGAACAGTCCCCGGCCCGCCGGGGCCGAAGGTCCCGGCCCGGCCGGGCGCCCCGGTGGCGTGCCGGGGCGCCGCGCGGGAGCCGGGAGCCGGCCGCCGGCGTGCCGTCGATGGCCGGATACCCGTCGGAGCGCGGACCCGGCGGGCCTCGTAGCCTGACCCCATGCCGTACTGGGACCTGGACCGCTACCGCACCGAACTCCTCACGCAGACGGACCTGTTGCGCGCCCTGGTGAGGGACGCGGCCCCGGACACCCGCGTGCCCACCTGCCCCGCGTGGAACCTCGGTCAGCTCCTGCGGCACGTCGGCGGCAACCACCGCTGGGCGGAGACCGTCGTCCGCACCCGGGCCACCGGGCCCGTCCCCCACGACCTGGTCGACGACGTCTTCGGCTACGGCGACCAGGACATGGCCGTGCTCGACTCCTGGCTCGCCGAGGGCGCCCAGGGGTTCACGGACGCCCTGGCCCAGGCGGGCCCCGGCACCCGGGTGTGGACGGTGGTCCCCGGCCGGCCCCTGGTGTTCTGGGCGCGGCGGATGCTGCACGAGACCGTCGTCCACCGCGCCGACGCCGCCCGGACCGTGGGGGCGCGCTACGCGCTCGACGCGGCGGTGGCACGGGACGGACTCGACGAGTGGATGGACTTCGGCACGGTACCGGAGGCGTACGACACCTCGTCCGGTGAGCCGCTGCTCGGCGCCGGACGTGTGCTGCGCTTCCAGGCCACCGACCACCCGGCCGAGGAGTGGCTCGTCGACCTCACCGGCGACGTCCCCAGGTGGCGGCAGGGCACCGGCCCCGCCGCCGTCACCGTCCGCGGCCCGCTGACCGACCTGCTGCTGCTCGTCTACGGCCGCCCCGTCGACGAGCGGGTCGAGGTCGACGGCGACCGCGCGCTGCTCGGCCTGTGGCTGCGGCGGACGGGCTTCTGGCTCCACGAGTGAGCCCCGGCGGCGCACCGTCCCGGCGGAACGGGACACCGGTCCCATGCCGCCGGGACACCGGGACCGCCATGGTTGCCCTGCGGGCCGGAGCGACCGGCCGCGGCGCACCGGGAAAGACCAGGGGAAACCATCATCGCCGCGGTCCGTGAAAGACGGCCCCGACGTGGTCGTTCATGGATCTGCGCCTGGGCGAGCGGACGCCGTCGGGTGTGGAGGCCACCCGGGAGATCCTGCGTATCCGGCCCGCGACGGCCGCCTGGTGGTGACCATGGACGACGACGGTTCCCGCTTCGCCTCGATGCGGGCCGGTGCGCGCGGCTACCTGCTCAAGGGCGCGGCCCCGGCCGAGATCGGGAGAGCGGTGCGCGCCGTCGCCGACGGCGAGGTCGTCCTCGGCCCCGCCGTCGCCTCACGGGCCGTCGCCCATCTGACGGGCTCACGGCCGGCCGGCACACCGCCCGTGCCCCTGCCCGAACCGACCGCCCGGGAGCGCGAGGTCCTCGACCCGGTGGCCGGGGGCCCGGACAACGCGGCGGTCTCCCGCCGCCTCGTCCTCAGCCCCAGGACGGTCCGCGACCACCTGTCCGACATCCTCGCCCGACTCCAGGCGGCCACCCGGGCGGAGGCCGTCGTCCGGGCCCGCCGGTCCGGTCTGGCGAAGGCCGAGCGCCCGGCGCGCGACCGGCGCGCCGTGCCCGGCCGGGCCGGGTCGCCCGCGGCTGTCCGGTCAGCGGAAGGGCACGGTGACGCAGGCCAGGCGCGCCCCCGCCGTGCCCGCGTGCCCGGGCCGGGTCATCGTGGCGTGCTCATGGATGACCACGGAGCGGGCCTCGCCCTGGCGGAAGCGCCAGCGGACCGTGGAATGGGCGTTGCCGTCGCCGCTCGCGTCCGTGGTGAAGTCGAGCCACACCTCGTTGCGGGAGTTGGCGTACTTCGGGTTCACGGAGGGCTGCACCGGGTCCTTGACGTGCTGGTAGTGCGGTCCGGAATCGTCCGGCTTCGTGCCGCACGGCTTGGTGTGCACATGGGCACCGTACGTGCGTTTCGGATCGAGGCCCTTCACGTTGAGGTCGACCGTGGTCGTGCCGTTCTTCTGCTTCCACTCGGCCACCACGACCCGGCTCCCCTTCGGGACCGAGGCCCGATCGTAGGTGATCGCGGTCTTCGGCGAGGTCCCGAAGCGCTCCTGGACGACCAGATGCGGGCCGTGCCCGCCACCGGTCGGCACGGTCGCCACCGCAACAGCCAGCAATGCCGTCGCCACCACGGACATCAGAGCTCCACCTCCTCTAGGCACACTCCTACGTCCGCCATGAACCCTGGCTTCTGCGGGCACGCGGCACCACCGGATAACGAGCCATGCCGCACCGCGTCCGGACCTCGCCGTGCCGTCCGGTGAGGCCCCGCGTCTTCGCCGGAGAGCCGTCTGCGCCCGATGAGGGACCGCCTCTGCCTCATCGCGGCGGGGGCCGGCCGCGCCGCCTCAGCCCTCCGGCCGCGGATCGCGGTGCTCGAACGCGCGCCGGACCGCGGCGCCCCGGTCCTCGACCAGGTCGGCCGCGTCCGGCAGTTCGAGCACGGCCGCACACGACTCGCACAGCGTCCCGTCGCCGGCCGGGCCGGCCGGCCTGCTGCCGCACGCCTTGCACGGACTGCCGTCGCCACGGCCGCGATGCTGTTCGGTCACTGAGTCCTCCACGGTGGGTCGCGCCGGTCCCGGATCGCGCCGGTCCCGGATCATGCCGGTCCCGATCCGGGTGCCCGGCAACGACCACGCCACGCTCACCGCGCGCGCCGGCTCCCCCGCCCGTCCCCGCCGCTCTACGCGGCGAGCGTCTGCGCCACCGCGCGCACGGGGGCCACCGGGATCCGCACCGGCGCGGCGGCCGGAGTACGGGTGGGCGTGGCCGGTGTACGCGCGAGCCGGACGCGGTAGGTCGTCTTGCCCGGGTCGACGAGGGGCTCGCCCAGGGTGATCCGGCCCGCGGCGTACAGCCGGTCGCAGGTCGAGGTCGGCAGGGCGACATGGCAGCCCGGCCTGTTGGTGCGGGGGTCGTACGGCCGCCAGTAGCCGTACCGGCGCCGCCCCGAGGCCTGGACGGTGACGAAGACCGGGGTGCGCGGGTCGGAGACGATACGCAGGACGTCGACGCCGGCGGCGCCGAACGGGACGTCGGACGGGGAGTGGCGCATGAACATGATCAGACCCCCGTGCCCGTACCGGACCCGGCGGCGGCCTTCCCGGCCGCGCTGAGATCTTCCGCTTCCCTGCACGGCTCGGTCAACGAGACGACGGGCGGGGCCTGGTGGAGAACGGATGACATCAGCGGTTGCCTTTCCGGGGGCAGGAACTCAAGATCACCTACCCCATCGAAGCAGATGTTGATCTTACCTGCCCGGCTTTCCCGCGAAAAGTCGCGCGGTGTCTTGTCAGGAACATGAACTGTCTCTAGAGTCCGGACCCGACCGGAAAAATGGGAGCGCTCCCACGAGCTGCGGCGTCGGAGCCTCCCGCGCCGGCGTCCCCCACGGCGCCCACCCGGAGAGGAACCCCCCACATGCGACCGCCACCGCTCCACCAGGGTCCCCGCTCCCACCGTCCGCGAGCCCTGCGCGGCGCACCGGACACCGCCTCGACCGCTTCACCCACGGCCGGACAGCGCAACGCGCGGACCGGCCCTGTCCCCCGTCTCCCTCGCCCCTCCGGGCGGCGCCTTCCCCGG
The DNA here is from genome assembly GCF_014647975.1 of Streptomyces fumigatiscleroticus. Lineage (GTDB taxonomy): Bacteria > Actinomycetota > Actinomycetes > Streptomycetales > Streptomycetaceae > Streptomyces > Streptomyces fumigatiscleroticus. Next base: position 52,850 of record NZ_BMQF01000009.1, on the reverse strand, counting down.
GCGGGGCGGGGGCCCAATCCCGACCACCCGAAAGGAGCGAACGTGGTCAGACGCAGCAGAGTCCTCTCGGCGGCAGCCGCCTTCGCCACCCTGCTCGCAGCGCTCGGCCTGGCCCTGCTGGGACAGGACCGCGCCCAGGCGCACGGGGTGGCGATGATGCCGGGATCGCGCACCTACCTGTGCTATCTGGACGGCCTCACCGGCACCGGCGGCATGAACCCCTCGAACCCGGCCTGTCAGGACGCGCTGGCCGAGAGCGGCGCGACGCCGCTGTACAACTGGTTCGCCGTCCTGGACTCCAAAGCGGGCGGACGCGGCGCCGGTTACGTGCCGGACGGCACCCTGTGCAGCGCCGGCAACCGGTCGCCGTACGACTTCTCCGCCTACAACGCCGCCCGCGCCGACTGGCCCCGGACCCATCTGACGTCCGGGAAGACCATGCAGGTGCAGTACAGCAACTGGGCCGCGCACCCCGGTGACTTCCGGGTCTACCTGACCAAGCCGGGCTGGTCGCCCACGTCCGAGCTGGGCTGGGACGACCTGGACCTGATCCAGACCGTGACCAATCCGCCGCAGAAGGGCTCGGCGGGCAGCGAGGGCGGTCACTACTACTGGGACCTGAACCTGCCCTCCGGCCGCTCCGGCGACGCGCTGCTCTTCATCCAGTGGGTCCGCTCGGACAGCCAGGAGAACTTCTTCTCCTGCTCCGACATCGTCTTCGACGGCGGCAACGGCGAGGTGACCGGCATCGGCGACTCGGCCGGCACGCCGACGCCCACCGACCCCACCGATCCGACCGACCCCACCGACCCGCACACCGGCTGCATGGCCGTGTACAGCGTGACCAGCGCGTGGTCGGGCGGCTTCCAGGGATCCGTCGAGGTGATGAACCACAACACCTCGGCGCTGAACGGCTGGGCGGTGAGCTGGAAGCCCGGCACCGGCACCAAGGTCAGCACCGTGTGGAACGGATCGCTCTCCACGGCCTCCGACGGCACGGTCACGGTGCGCAACGCGGACTACAACCGCACCGTCGCCCCCGACGGCAGTGTCACCTTCGGGTTCACCGCCACCTCCACCGGCAACAACCTCCCGGCCGGCACGATCGGCTGTGTGACGCCGTAGCGAACGGTGGGAACAGGCCGCCCGTGCGGCCTGTTCCCACCGCCGTCGCGGGGACGGTGTCAGTCGATCCCGCTGCGTTCCACGCCCGCCACGATCCAGCGCTGGAAGCAGAGGAAGACCGCCAGCAGCGGCAGGATCGAGACGGCGGCCGCGACGAACAGCTCGTGCAGGCGGATCACCTGCGAGGTGGTGAAGGAGGACAGGGCGACCTGGACCGTCCAGGCGCTCCGGTCCTGCCCGATCACCAGCGGCCACAGGAAGGAGTTCCACGCCCCGATGAAGACGATGGCCGCCACGGCGGCGAGGACGGGCCGTGCGTTGGGTACGACGACGAGCCAGTACGTCCGCCAGTGACCGAGCCCGTCGACCTGCGCGGCGTCCTCCAGCTCCCGCGGGAAGCCGAGGAAGTACTGGCGGAAGACGAAGCAGGCGAAGGCCGAGAACAGCGTGGGGACGACCAGTCCGCGCAGGGTGGAGATCCACCCCAGCGACGAGACGAGCACGAAGCTGGGGACGAAGGTCACGGCGGCCGGGACCATCAGGGTGCCGAGGATGGCGTAGAAGACCTTGTCGGCGTGCCGGTAGGGGATGCGGGCCAGGCCGTAGCCCGCCAGCGAGGCCAGGACGACCGTGCCGAGGGTCGTGGCGACGGCGATCAGCGCGGAGTTGAGCAGGGAGCGGGCGAAGGGCACGGAGGTGTCCTGGAAGAGTTCGCGCACGTTCTCCCACCGCACCTCGGAGGGGAACAGGGTCCACTCGGGCGAGGTGATGTCCTGCTCGCTCGCCAGGCCGTTGCGCACCAGGAGATAGAACGGGACCAGGAACAGCAGGGCGAGCGCGATCAGCAGGGCGAGCCGCAGGGCCCGTCCGACCCGCACCAGCGCGTCATCCATCGGCGTCGCTCCTTCCCAGCCGGAGCCAGCGCGCCTGCCCCACCGTCACCACGGCGATGACGAGCGCCAGCACGACCGCGCCCGCGCTGCCGACCCCGAGGTTCTGCCCCTGTCCCAGGGCCGTGTAGTAGAGGTACACCAGCGGCGGGCGGGCGTAGGGCGGGTAGCCGCGGGCGTCGGAGAGCAGGTTGTAGAACTCGTCGAAGGCCTGGAAGGCGTTGATGACCAGGAGCAGGACGACGGCGACCGAGGTGGCGCGCAGCTGCGGCAGGGTGATGGTGCGCAGCACCTGCCAGCCGGGCCGGGCCCCGTCCACGGCGGCGGCCTCGTACAGCACGGGATCGATGCGCTGGAGCCCGGCGAGGAACAGCACCATGTAGAAGCCGGCCTGGAGCCACAGCCTGACCGTGACGATCACCAGCCAGTACCAGGGCGGGTGGGTGGTCGCCAGCCAGGGAACCGGGTCGGCGCCGAACCAGCCCAGCACGGTGTTGGCGAGCCCGAACCGCACCCCGCTGAAGAGCGACATCTTCCAGATCAGCGCGGCCACGACATAACTGCACGCGGCCGGCAGGAAGAACACCGACCGGAAGAAGGCCTGTGCGCGGCGCACCCGGTTGACCATCAGCGCCAGGGCGAGGGAGAGCGCGTAGGTCGCGGGCACGATGAACGCGGTGAAGAGGGCGAAGGTGCCCAGGCTGTCGAGGAACGCGTCGTCGGTCAGCACCGCCGTGTAGTTGTCCAGGCCGACGAAGTCGGTGGGGGTGACGGTGTTACGGGCGTCGAAGAAGCTGAGGCCGGCGCTCCACAGCAGCGGAACGTACGTGAACAGGGCGGTGCCGGCCGCGAAAGGCCCGACGAAGACCCAGAACCACAGCGCCCTGCGCCGGTCCCGGCTCCGGTCGCCGCCGGCCTGCCGGGCGCCGGTCACGGCTTCTTCTCGACCCGGTCGAGTTCGGCCCTCACCTCGCGTACGACCGTCCTCAGCTCGCGCTCCGGGTCGGCTCCGCCCTTGATGATGCGGCTCAGCGCGTCCTGGTAGGCGGTCTGGCTCGCCGGCGTCCACCGCAGCGGCTGGGCGTAGCCGTGGTCGGTGGTGAAGCGGACGGCGTCGGCCGCCGCGCCCTCCTTCAGTTTCTCCGCCTTCTTCGCCAGGGAGAGGCGGGAGGGGATGTGGAAGCCGTAGGAGAGGGCGAAGTCCTCCTGGTAGTCGGTGCGGTCGACCCACAGCCACTTCACGTACTCCTCGGCGGCCTCGCGGTGCTTGCTGCGGGCGCTGACGACGGCACCGTACGCGCCGACGGGGACCGAGGGCCGGCCGGAATCGCCGTCCTTCGGGAACGGCAGTACGCCGAAGTCGTCGCCGAGTTCCTTCCGCACCTGGGGCAGCGCCCACAGGCCGGACCACTGCACGGCGGTCAGGCCCTGGACGAAGGCGGAGGGGTCCGACCAGTCGGCGGGCGCCCCGAGGAGGAGGGAGCCGTCGGCGTGGAGCCGGTGCAGCTTGCCCAGGGTGCGGGCGGCGGCCGGATCGTCGAAGCCCACCGTGCCGTCGTCGGTGACGAGGCTGAGTCCGGCCGCGTACAGGGGGGTGCCGCCGAGGACACCCGCGCCGCCGTCGTTGCCGAGGAAGAGGCCCTTGACCTTCTTGGTGGTCAGTTCCGCTGCCGCGTCCACGAGTTCGTCCAGCGTGGCCGGCGGCTCCACGCCCGCGTCCGCCAGCAGGCTCTTGCGGTAGTAGAGCAACTGCACGTCGACGACCTGCGGGATGCCCCAGATCCTGCCGTCGTACGTCTTCGGCTGAAGCACCGCCGGGTTGATGTCGTCCTTGACGCCGTCGAGCAGATCGGTGAGGTCGGCCACCTGGCCGCCCTGGATCTGGTCGAGGGTGGGACTTCCCTCGAAGACGTCCGGGCCGGAGTCGGTGAGCAGGGCGGCGGCGGTCTGCTGGTCGTAGTTGCCGGGCCGCCACTGCACGCTGACGTCGGCCTCGGTGTAGGCCGCGGCGTACCGTTTCACGGCCTGTTCGGTGCCCGCCTCGCCGTACTGGTGGTACCAGTGCGACAACCGCGGCCCCGAACCGCCGTTGCCGTCGCCGCGTCCGGTGTTCGACCCGCAGGCCGTGAGGAGTCCCATGCCGGCACCCGCGGTGAGCAGGGTCCTGCGGCTGATGGCCATGTGCAGCTCCTGACGCGCTTCTCGACGTACGGACCGCTGATCAATGATGTTCGGTCTTTGCGAAGGCGGTGTTGCGGCGGCATGTACGGTCACGGAGGAACCGGCCGGGGCAGCCGGAGGGGCCGTGCGCGCGGCGCCTTCCTCAGCGCAGGATAGCGACAGATCAACACAGGACAGGAACAAGCGGACCGGGGTACGTCCGGTGCCCGCCGGCGCGTCGGCCGACGGGCAGCGGATGCGGGCGGCCGTCCGGGGGCGGTGGCGCGGCAGCCGCCGTCCGGGTCAGCCCAGCCCCAGGACGCTCATGGTCCGCTGGGCCATGCGCTGCTCGCCGAGGGCGTTGGGGTGGACGGGGACGATGCTGTTGCCGAAGAGCAGCGGCTCGATCCACCGGGTGCCGGCGGCCTTGCACGCGTCGTGGCCCTCGGACGCCTGGGAGAAGTCCACGAAGGTGGCACCGGTCTCCGCGGCGGCGCGCTGGACGACGGCGTTGAGATGAGCCTGGATGCCGCGGAGATAGGGCACGTCGCCGGAGGCGATCGGCAGCTTCGCGAAGCAGGACGCGTCGGCGGTGGCCGGCATGATCCACGGGTAGCCCAGGGCCGCCACACGGGCGCCCGGCGCCTTGGCGCGGACGCTCTGGAGGGCGGCTCTCAGCGCGGGATAGGTGTTCGCCTCTATCTCGTCGTCGAAGGAGGTGCCGTGCCGGTCCTTGCAGGGGCTGCCCTTGCCGCCGCTGAGGATCCCCGCGGTGCCGCAGGCGGTGATGGCGTTGATGAAGGTGCCGTTGTCGTTGCCGCCGATCGTCAGCGTCACCAGGTCGGTCTCCGGGCCGAGGGCGTTCACCTGGGGCGCGACTGTCGGGTACTGGGCCTGGGTGAAGTCCTTGGTCTGGGCCGCGCCGCAGGTGACGTCCTTCAGGCGGGCGCCGGTCCGGGCGGCGATGACATGCGGGTAGTTCGCGGTGGACCGCAGACACAGCAGGTTGGTGACGTCCACGGGCAGGACGCCCGAGCCGGCACTGTAACTGTCGCCGAGGGCGACGTAGTCCAGGGTGTCCGCGGCGTGTGCCGGGGCACCGGTGAGGCCGAGGGCCAGCGCGCCCACGGCGGCGACTGTCGCGGTCATGACACTACGCAGGGCATGCATCGGCATGTGCTCTCTCTTCTCGGAGGCGGACGCGGGCGTGCGGGCACGGCGGTGCCCGCACGGCGTACTGGATGACGAGAATGCAGCGGCTCGAGCAGGGGGAAGTGCCGACGGCCGGGCCGTGGGCGAGGAGCGCGCACGGCGACGACCGCGGAGGACCGGACTCGGGGTTACTTCTCGGTTCTACCAATAGGTAATGTGGAGGCGCCGCGAGACCGCGTCAACATTGAAGACCGAACTTCCTGAATCCCTCACCCGACGTGCTTCTCGGCCCCGTCCACGAAGAAGAGCTCAGACATCGGCCGCGAGGTCGAACCGCCAGTCGTTGGACGTCATCCAGTGGCCCTTGGGGTACTCGAACCGCACGGTGCCGAGCCAGGCGAACCCCGCGCCGCGGCAGACCGCGTTCGACGCGGCGTGCTCCGCTCCGGGGAACGCGTGCAGACACCGGTGCACTCCGGCCGACCGCGCCACCGCGACGACAGCGCGGGCCGCGTCGGTCGCCAGCCCCCGGCCCTGGAACTCGGGCAGCACGCCCCACCCGGTCTCCCAGACCGTGTCGTCGCGCCACTGCCGTTCCCAGAAACCGATCGAGCCGACCGTCTCGCCGCTGGACGCCAGTGTGACCCGGTACATCCGCCCCCGCTCCCGGAGCTCGACATAGCGGCGGTGGCGAGCGGCCAGCTTCTCCTCGCTCTCCGGACCGCCCAAGTGCTCCGTCATCTCCGGGGCGTTGGTCCTGCTCAGCAGCCAGAAGTCGCCCTCCGCCCACGGCACCAGCTTCACCCTCTGCACCTCTGCGTCGCTCATGACGGCCACCCTAGGAGAAGGGTCTGACAACCGCGGCCGCGTCGGGGCCACCGGTGCCCGGAACGGGCCGGACACACCCGCCCGGCGGGCACACCGGGCCCCGGACCAACCGCGTGCGGCCCTTGTGCGGCTCGCGTATCTCCGGCGCGCTGAGTACATCGGCGAGGTCCTCCGGTGCGACGTCCCGGCGCTTCATCGCGTCCCAAGCGTGGCGGGTGACGCGGACCCGCGAGAAGTCGAAGACGGTCACTCGGCCCCCTCTTCGCCCTTCGCGGCGGTGGCGCGGCATCCCGAGCACCAGTCGACCGAGCGGCGGCGAGCCGTCCAGGCGTCGCGGTGCGTCGGGTGGAACTCGTGCTCGTCGTGCGTCACGCAGAAAGCCATCCACTTGTCGGCAGCGTCGACCAGGCCGTACTCGGCGCAGTTCACGAACGCGGTCAGCGCGCCGGTCGCGCGGACGACGGAGGCCCAGCGCACGCCGGGGATCGCTGCGGCGGCCTCCGCGTTGTGCGCGGCGGCGAAGACCTTCGTCGGCTCAGTGCGCTTGGTCGCCTTCGGCTTGGCGGCCTTCTTGGCTTTCGCCTCCCGCTCGGCCTTGGGCTTGAGACACGCTCGGAGGGCGTCGCTCGGGTCCTCGCCCGCGTCCTCCCACGGCGCTGGGCCTGCCGACGGCCCCGGAGCCGCCGCGCATCCAGTCGCCGCGCCCCCGAGGCCGTACCCCTGCCATCCCTCTGGAAAGGACCGCCCGCGCGAGCCACACGCGGACACTTGCTAAGTGGGCCAGCAACCCGGCTTCTGCTCGGGAAGTCCCACGAAGTGGACCAGCAAAGTAGTGGCGTCAGCCACTCGCCGGGGCGAAACCCAGCGGTGACAGGCCAGCCGGCTGGAGGTCGTCATCCAGCTGGGACGACTCGCGCCAGGGCAATGCGGGCTCCGAGAGCGCAGGGAAGTTGTCGTGTTCGGCACCGAACGCGAGCCCGGGCGCGTAGACGACGGCGACGCCCCGGGACCATCACTCCGGAACGCCGCCCCTCGGTCGTCAGCTGGACGGTGCTTCCGCCCAGTGCACCGACACGCGTTCGGCCGTGTTGGCGTTCCGTCCGCGCCCGATGGACTTCGCCACGGTCACGCGGTCGACGAAGAACGCCAGGAACTCTCGCCGCTCCGCGAGCTCCCGGCCCGCCCAGGTCGACCCCGGTCCGATCGGGTCCTTACCGGGGTCCGTCCACTCCGCCGGAATCGCGACCGCGTCAGTGTCGGCCGCTTCCAGCTCGGCGACGCGCCCGGCGGTGCGGGCCTCGTGCGCGGTGAGTCGTTCGACGGAGTCGCGGAACATTCGGTCGCCGACGCTGCCCGCGTACAGCCTGGCTTGCCGGTCGGCGTACAGCGTCCGCAGCGCTTCGCGGACGTGTTCCAGCTCCGCGCGGGCTGCGGCCAGCTCGGCGACCCGCTCGGACGTGTCCTGCTGGGCGGCGGACCGACGGGCGGCCTCATCGAGCCAGGCGACGTCGGCGGGGTCCTCGGGGTCCATCGCAGCGAGCCGTGTCCACACGCGACGGGTAACGACGTCGTCGGTCGTGGCCATGTCGATGGCTAGGCCGCCGTGTCCGGGGACGGCGCCGGACTGCGCCCGGTTGCAGCGGTAGAGCTGCTTCCCGTTCCGCCGGTCGGTGACCATGACGGAGCCGCACACGCCGCAGAACAACATCCCAGCGCCGCCGAGGAGCGACGGGACCGAGCGCCCGCCCTGCTTGACCGCCGGCGTCCGGCCGTCGAGCACGTCCTGAAGCCGCCACCAGTCATCAGCCGGGACGATCGGCTCGTGCGCGACCAGCGGTGCGCCGGTGTCATCGCGGAGAATGACGCGCTTGGTGCCCTGGCGTTCGGCGGCGTATCCGGCGAGGCGCGGGTCACGGAGTATCCGCAGCACCGTCGACGATGTCCATGAGGTCCGCTCCAGCGGGTCGGACTTCCCGCGTGCCCGCCGGGCGGCGACACGAGCCGTCATGTCGGCGGCCTTGGTCGGGACGCCGGACTCGTTGAGCTTGCGCGCGATGGCTGACGCGGCCACGCCGTCGGTTGCCCAGGCCGCCATGTCGCGGACGTGCGGGGCTTCGGCAGGGTCGGGGACGAGCTTCACGACGACCAGTTCGCCGCGTGCCTCGCGGGTGGACTGGAAGCCGTACGGGGCCATGCCCGAAACGTGCGAGCCGGCTGCCCGCAAGGTCTCCTTGGTCGCCGTGATGTACGCCGACTTCATGTCGGATTCCTGCTGGGCGAGCGCAGCGATCAGGCCGAAGATCGCGACGCCCATCGGGGTCGAGGTGTCAAGGTACGGCTCTTCGACAGACACGAGCAGGACGCCGTGCTTGGCAAGCTCGTCGTTGATCAGCATCGCTTCCAGTGCACCCTGACGAGTGAGCCGCGAGAGGGAGAACACGACCACCGCGTCAACGTGACCGGCCCGGACGGCGGCCATCATCTCCTCGAACTCCGGGCGGACGACGTTCGGGTCCCAGCCGGACTTACCGACGTCGGCGAAGTGCCCGGCGTTGTCCCAGCCCTTTGCGGTGATCAGGGCTTCGCACTTCGTGAGCTGGGCTTCCGGCGACGACTTGCTGTCGTCCTCACGCTTCTTGGACTGCCGGATGTAGGAGACTGCACGCACATGGTCCAGGTCAGGGGTCCAGCCGGGGCCCCGTTCTGTGAGAGGTGTCATGTGCCTAGCATCGTAAAAATCAATGTGCTGACCGTCCCCGCCGAGCAGCGGGAGACGCTGGAGAAGCGCTTCGCCTCGCGTGCCCACGCCGTGGAGAACTCCGACGGCTTCGAGTGGTTCGAGCTCCTCCGGCCGGTCGAGGGCACCGACACCTACCTCGTCTACACGCGCTGGCGTGACGAAGAGTCCTTCCAGGCCTGGCTCGAGGGTCCGATGAAGGCCGCCCACCAGGGCGGTGGCCAGGAGGGCGGTACGGGTTCCAAGCCGGCGGCGAGCGGGTCCACGCTGTGGTCGTTCGAGGTGGTGCAGCAGGCCGCCCCCGCCGGCGCGTAGGCGGGCCCGCCCGCAGGGGGCGGCGCGGCACGGCGCCCGTCTCCGCTCCGGCCGGCCCGCCGGGGCGGGGACGGGCGGAGCGGTCCGCTTCCCGCCGCCCGCCCCGGCGTCCGGCTACCGCCGTCCGCCGAACTGCCAGTCGTGGACCTCGACACAGGCATGGCGGTGCGGGGTCAGCACGGCGCGGGCCGTGTCCGGGTCCGGGGCCCGGACCAGCGCCGCCGTTCCGAGCCAGGCGGTGCCGTCGTCGGACAGCAGCGGTCCGTACGCGATCAGCTCGTCCCGGCCACGGGGCGCGTCGAGGTCGGCGGCCGGGCCGGAGCCGAGGCCGAGCACCAGGTACCGGTTGCCGCCGTCCCGGCCGCCGGGGAACTCCCACATGGTGCGCCCCAGCACGTTGCGCCACCGGCGCAGCAGCACGTCACGGTAGACGCCGGCCTGGTAGCCCGGCTCGTCGAAGGCGAACGCGCGGGCGGCGGCGGGATCCGGCAGGTCGATGATGTGCACGCTGCCGGTGGGTGTGTCGCCGTCACCGGCGAGGGTCGGGCCGCGGGCGATCATCTCGGCCGAGAACCGGTCCATGTAGGACCAGTGCTCCTCCAGCAGCTCGTCGCGCAGCTGAAGGGAGCCCGCCCGGTCGCGGTGGTAGCAGAAGAACTCCATGGTCGCGGACCCTGCCCGGGCGTCCGGCTCGGTGGCAACTCATTAACCGGTGGTATCGGCGTGGTGTCCGGGCGCCGGCTCCGTGCCGGCCGGTGCCGCCGTCCGCGCGGTGCGGCCCGTCACGACGAGCGTGGCGGCCACGGCCAGGCCGATGAGACCGGAGGCGAGGATCTGCACGCGGTGGTCGAGGACGGCCACCAGGCCCGAGCCGAGGAGCAGGGCGAGCCCGGTGGGCGCGTACATCAGGGTGTTGGCGGTGGCGGCGACCCGGCCGAGCAGCTCGTCCGGGGTCTCCCGCTGCACGGCCGTCAGCGCCGCGATGAGCGGGCAGGGCAGGCCCAGGCCGTTCGCCAGGCTGCCGCCGATCACGACGGGCAGCCAGGGGGTCGCCCGCGTGAGCACCCCCAGGGCGAAGAGTGCGAGTCCGGCCGCCGCGAAGGTGCGCTCGGACATCCGGCGCATCAGCGTGCCGGCCGCCAGTCCGCCGACGACCGATCCGAGGCCCTGGACGGCGGTGAGCACGCCCGCGAAGGCCGGGGGTCGGTGCAGTCCGGCGTCGAGCACGGCGTAGGTGGCCGTGCTGCTCAGGCTGGACAGCACCATGGCCGTCCCGCCGGTGACGACCAGCGGGAGCAGCACGGGATGCCGCAGGTGGCGGGCGCCTTCGGCGGTCTCGGCGGTCCACGCCCGCCGCTTCACACGTCTTGCCGGGGCGGCCTCCTGGACCCGCATCAGCCGGAAGGCGGCCGCGGCCAGGACGAAGCTGACCGCGTCCAGCAGCGCCACCACCGGGCCGCCGAAGGCGGTGAACAGTCCGGCGCCGGCCAGCGGGGCGAGTAACTTCGTGCTCTCGACGGCGGTGCGCACCAGGCCGTTGAAGTCGCCGTGCAGCTCCGTCGGCACCGCGGCGGCCACCAGGGCGATCTCGGCCGCGTCCGTCAGGACCATGCCCGTGCCGACCAGGGTCAGCACGCCGAACAGCAGCCAGACGTCCTCCTGCGAGCGGACGGCGAGGGGCGCGGTCATGACGGCGGCCAGGGTGAGGCTGGTGGCGATCAACAGCGGGCGGCGGCGCACCCGGTCCGCCACGGCGCCGATCGCCGGTCCCGCGAAGGTCGGCAGCCAGATGCAGAAGCCGACCAGCGCGGCGAGGCTGTCGGAACCGGTGAGCGTCCTGACCCAGATCCCGGCGGCCAGCGACATGGCCGAGTCGCCGAAACCGGAGACCAGCACCCCGCCCAGATACAGGGCCGCGTTGCGGTCGCGCACGACCTTGAGCACGCTCCAGCTCATGCTCTCCCCTTCCGTTGCGCTTGATCCGCAACCTACCCCCAATCATTTGCTTGGGGGTAGGGGGTCATGGCCGCGGCGTGCGCTTTACTGGCATGCGTGACCGATACCGACCCCGTACTGCGCGCGCTCGCCCACCCCTTGCGGCTCCGGATGCTCAGCCTCATGTGGCCGGGGCCGATGTCGGCCGCCGAACTCGCCCGCGAGCTGGACATCTCGCACGCGCTGGCCAGCCAGCATCTGCGGCGTCTGGACGCGGTGGGCCTGGTGGAGCTGACGGAGGAACGCACGCGCCGCGGCGGCCGGGAGCGCCGCTACCGCACCGTCCACGGCACACCCTTGTCCGACCAGCTCGACGGGACCCCGATGCTGGCCGAGACGATGGCGCACACCCTGCGGGAACGCGCCGGCCGCCGACTGGAGGCAAGTGAGGGCGTGACCGTCGACGCCGAACTGTGGGTGGACCCGCAGACCTGGCAGAACGTCCGGCGCCGGCTCGCCGAGCTCGCCGCCGAACTGCACGAGGCCGCACAGCCGCCGCGCACGCCGGGTGCGATCCCCCTGGGCGTCAGCGTACTGGCCTTCCCCCTGCGGGAGGCGGCGGATCCACGGGCACGGCCCGCCGCCGGCATGTCCGGCGGCGGTGACGGTTAGGCGCCGCCCGCACCGGCCGGCGGGCCCGCGGCCGGCTCACGCCGCCGACGTGGCCGTCTGCGCCCGAAGTGCCGCGAGCAGCCAGTCGTGCGCGGTGCCGGGGGTCGGCTCCGGCCGGCCGCCCGGCGGGGTGATCACCTCGGCCACCAGCTCCCAGTACCGGTCGAGCCGCGGGTCGGCCGCGAGCTGCCCGGCCAGCCGCCGCCGGAAGCCGGAGCCGTCCCGGGTGCCGTACGCGCTCGCGTACGCGGCCACGAAACCGTCCAGCGCCTCCCCCGGACACGGCTTCCGGTTCCGGCGCAGCTCGACGCCCGCCAGTTGGTAGGCCTCGGCCAGCCCCGCGTAGAGCACGGCCGCCCCGCGGGCTCCCACCGCCGTGTGGGCCTCCGGCTGGGGCTGTGCCGCGCCCGGGCACGGCCCGGTCGTCAGGGCGTGCAGGCGGGCGAAGGCGAGCACCTGGGCCGGGGCCGGGTCGTCGGGCGGCTGCGGGACCGCGACATCCAGGAATGCGGCGGTCGACCGGGACGGCATACGCGGGGGCAGCCAGGAGCGCCAGAACCTGACCAGCGGGGCCGTGCTGGGCGGGCCGGCCACCGCACCGACCAGGCGCAGCCGTGCGGCCCGCTCTCCGGGCGGGCACTCCTGCACCAGGCGCAGTGCCGCCTGGCGCCAGCGCAGGGCCGTGAGCCGGGAGCCGACTTCGCGCAGCTGCCCGGCCACGGCGCCCTCCAGCACGCCGCCCGCGGCGTCCTCCTCGTCGAGCACACGGCGCACCTCGGGCAGGGGCAGGTCCAGGGCGCGCAGGGAGCGGATCAGACGGATCCGGCCGAGCGCTTCGGGGCCGTACCGGCGGTGCCCGCCGGCGGTGCGGGAGGCCTGGGGCAGCAGACCGCGGTCGGAGTAGAAGCGGACGGTCTTGACGGTGACGCCGGCCCGCTCGGCGAGTTCGCCGATGCTGCACAGTCCGTCGTGCGACGTGAACACTTGAACCTCCCTCAGGGGGAGTTCCTACCGTACCGGCGAGCGCGCCCGGACGATCGGGCCCTGCTCGCGGACGATCGTGTACGGAGGAGACGACGATGACCACGTTCATCCTGGTGCCGGGCATGTTCACCGGCGCGCACGTGTGGCAGGACACGGCCGCGCGGCTGAGGGCGGCGGGCGCCGCGGCACATGCGGTGACCCTGACGGGGCTCGGCGGGCCTGGCGGTGCCGCGGGTGCCGCCGGTGCCGATCTGGAGAGGCACATCGCGGATGTGCTGGCGGCGATCGACTCGGCCGGCACGGCGGCCCCCGGGGAGCTCGTGCTCGTCGGCCACGACTACGGCGTCCACCCCGTACTCGGCGCCGCCGACCGGCGGGCGGAGCGGATCGGCCGGATCGTCCACCTGGACTCGGCCATGCCGCGGGACGGCGTCCCGGCCCTGGCCGCGGTGGCCGACCAGTCCCTGCGTCAGCAGCTGGCCGAGCGCGCCGGGCCGGGCACCGCGGGGTTCCTGCCGGCCCCGGCCCGCGACGAGTGGCAGCGCTGGGGCAGTACCGCGGGCGTTCCCGGCGCGGCGCTGGACCGGCTCACCGCCCTCGCCGCGCCGCAGCCGCTGGGCACCCTGCTCCAGCCGCTGCGGCTGACCGGCGCGGTGGCCGCGGTGCCCACCACCGGCGTGCTGTGCACCGGCAACGGCACGAGCATCGAGTTGGTGCAGAAGCTGGTGGGCTTCGGCGACCCCGCCCTGCGGGCGCTGGCCGGTCCCCGGGTCGCCTTCTTCGAACTGGCCACCGGGCACTGGCCGATGCTGTCCTGTCCCGCCGAGCTGGCGGAGGTCCTGCTGAGGGCCGCGGCGGGCGAGGGACATCGGCTCAAGCCGCCCGGGGCCGCGGAACCGCCCGCCCATCTGCGGCCGTTCCTGCTGGACGTGCCCGAACTCCCGCGCGTACGGACCGGGAACGTCGACCTGTACCTGCCCCGAGCCGACGGCCCGCGGCCCGCGATCCTGTTCGTGCACGGCGGACCGCTCCCCGCCGGGGCCCGGCCGACGCCGCGGGACTGGCCCACGATGACGGGGTACGCCCGGTACGCCGCCGGGCGGGGGGCGGTGGGCGCGATCGTCGACCACCGCCTGCACGACCTGGCCGGTTTCCCGCGCGCCGCCTCGGACGTGGCCGCCGCGGTGGAGCTGCTCCGCGCCGATCCCCGGGTGGACGCGGACCGGATCGCGCTGTGGTTCTTCTCCGGCGGCGGTCTGCTCACGGCCGACTGGCTGGCGGCGCCCCCGGCGTGGCTGCGGTGCCTGGCCGCCACCTGTCCGGTCCTGGCTCCCCTGCCGAACTGGGGGCTGGGCGGCGGCAGGTTCCGGCCGGCGGACGCGGTGGCGGGGGCGGGGGCCCTGCCCGTGGTCCTCACCCGGGCCGGGCTCGAGATGCCGGAGATCGCCGCCACCGTCGAGGAGTTCCTGGCGGCCGCCGAGAGCTGCGGGGCCGAGGTCGAGGTGATCGACGTGCCGCACGGTCACCACGGCTTCGAGACCCTCGATCCGACCCACGAGTCGCGTGCGGCCGTGCATCGCGCGATGCGCTCGGTGCTGGCCCGTCTGACGGCCTGAGCCCGGGACGCCGCGGTTTCGTGTGTGCGCCGTGTGCGTCCCCCGGCCGGCGAGGAGGTCGCCGGCCGGGGGCACGGCCGGTCAGGCGGTGGTGCAGGCGGTGCCGTTGAGGGTGAAGGCCGTGGGGGCGGCGTTGGTGGTGCCCTTGTCGGCGGTGAAGCCGGCGGTGACCGATCCGCCCGCGGCGATGGTGGAGGTGTAGGAGGCGGCGGCGACGCTCACCGCGGCGCCGTTCTGGGTGGGGGTTCCGCCCCACATGTTGGTGATGGTCTGGCCGTTGGCGAAGCTGAAGGCCAGCGTCCAGCCGTTGACGGCGGCGGTTGCGGTGTTGCGGATGGTGATCTCGCCCTGGAAGCCGCCCGGCCACTCGGCGACGACGCGGTAGCCGACGGAGCACGCCGCGCCGGGGGTGCCACCGCCCTTGCCGGTGGTGACGTTCACGGTGGCGGAGCGGGCCGAGCGGTTCCCGGCGGCGTCGCGTGCGTAGACGGCGAAGGTGTACGCCGTGTCGGCGGTCAGGCCGGTCACGGTGACGGAGTTGGTGGTGGAGGCGGCGACCGTGGTCTCGGTGCCGCCGCTGACACGGACGACGTCGTATCCGCTGACGCCGACATCGTCGGTCGCGGCGCTCCAGGTGAGGGTGACGGAGGTGGCCGTCACGGCGGAGGCGGCGGGGGTGCCGGGAGCGGTCGGGGCCTGGGTGTCCGCCGGGGTGTCACCGAAGACGGTGGCTTCCTTCGAGGTCTGGGCGATGCCGTTGGCGCCGTTGAAGACGCGCTGTCCCCAGGAGCTGAGCCGCCCCGGGTCGAAGTCGATCGCCAGGTCGAGGACCGGGTCGGTGTTGCCGCTCCAGGACCAGGCCAGATAGCCGAGGTCGAGCTGCTCGGCGGCGGCCATCATGGTGTCCTCGTCCGGGTCGCCGTACTGGTCGGCCGGTCCGCCGAACTCGCCGATGACCAGGGGCAGTCCGGCATCGACGAAGGCGTTCAGGTAGTCGGTGATCTCAGCGGCGGTGTCGAAGACGCTGTACATGTGGATCGAGAAGATCAGGTTGCCGGTGGTGTCGGCGTCGTGGACGGACTGGGCGTTGGCGCGCATGACGCCCTGCCAGTCCTGGCCCCAGTTGGGCGCGTCCACCATGAGGGTGTGCTGGAATCCGGCGTCGCGCAGCTTCTTGACGGCCGCGATGGTGGGGGCGGTCCAGCCGGCCGGGTTCGTGTTGCCCCAGGGCTCGTTGCCGATGTTGATGATGACGTAGTCCTCCTGGCCGGCGAGGACGTTCTTCAGGCCGATCCAGTAGTCGGCCGCCTGGTCGAGCGTGCCGGCGGCGGAGTCCTCGCCGTAGCCGGTGGTGTCGTGCACCTCCAGTACGCAGATGAGGCGGTTGGCCTTGCACTGGGCGACGACGTTCGCCACGTCCGCGGCGCTGTTCGCGGCCCAGCGGTGGCCGTCGGCGAGAACGACGCGGACGGTGTTGGCGCCCAGCGCCTTGATGTCGGCCAGCGACTGTGTCGTCTCGCCCTGGTACCAGGTGTGGGCGTGGTTGACGCCGCGCATGACGAAGTCGTTGCCGTTGCCCTCCACCAGGCGGCCGTCGCTGATGTGCAGGCCGGTGGCGAGGGCGCCGGGCGACTGGGCCTGGGCGGCGGCGGCCGGGCAGAGAACGCCGAGCAGCGCCAGTCCGAACAGGGCGGCCAGGGTGGCCGCCAGGCTGGTGCGCGGGCTCTTTCGTGTCGTGCTTCTTGCTGTTCTCACTGCGACTCCAGGAAGTGAGCGTCAAGAAACTCGGGCATCAGGAAGACCAAGGGACCCATGGGAGCGCTCCCATGAACGCACTATGCCAAGTACACGTCAAGACGCTGCGCAACTTTCGAAACTCGAGCGGCCGACACGGCGGGTGCCGGAGGCGGTAGGCCGCCTCCGGCACCCTCAGTGGACGGAGGTCCGCCGGGCGCGGACCCCGGCCGTCAGAGCCGGGCGCACGTCGCTCCGCCGTCGCTGTACCAGCGCCACTTGACGACGTTGCGGGTCTGCGGTCCGTACGTCCCGTCCACGGAGATGCCGGCCCTGGACTGCACGGTCCGCACCGCGCTGCGGGTCTGGGGCCCGTAGATGCCGTCGTTCGCCCCGGCGTCCACGTTGTTGCAGATGTTCAGCGAGTGCTGGAGGGCCGAGACATGGGAACCCGTCGCGCCGGAGCCCATGACGCAGCTGGTCGAACCCCCGCTGGTGACCGGCAGCTCGGCCCAGTAGCTGCCCTTCGTCACCAGCTTGGACTTGGCGCAGTAGCCGGTCGCCGCCGGGGCCGCCGGCGACGCCGTGATCACGAGGCCTCCCCCGAGCGCCGCGGCCACCGTCAGCAGCACCGCCTTGGAACGCAGTGACATCTCACTCCTCTCCGCCGCGGGCCGGGTCCCCCCGTCGGGTCCCCCGTTCGGCCCGCGCGTCCTGCGGCACCGCCGGTCGCGCGGTGCCGGGAGAGAACGTACGGGCGGGGCCTTCCCCGCCGCGTCCCGCGATGGGTTGATCTCCTCTTGCACCGGGCGCGGCAGCGGGACGGTTCCTGCAACTTCCGCGGTACTCCCCCGGGTTGATGCCCCGGGGACCGGTGGCGGGCCCGCTCAGGTCGCGGTCGCCTCGGCGGCGGCCCGCCCCGTCTGCCGGCCGGAGAAGAGGCAGCCGCCGAGGAACGTGCCCTCCAGGGAGCGGTAGCCGTGGACGCCGCCTCCGCCGAAGCCCGCGACCTCGCCGGCCGCGTAGAGGCCGGGTACCGGGCTGCCCGAGGCGTTCAGCACACGGCCGGACAGGTCGGTCTGGAGGCCGCCGAGGGTCTTGCGGGTGAGGATGTTGAGGCGTACGGCGATCAGCGGTCCGGCGCCGGAGTCCAGGATCTTGTGGGCGGAGGCCGTGCGGCTGAGCGCGTCACCGACATAGGCGAGCGCGTTGCGGATGCCCATGACCTGGACGTCCTTGGTGTACGGGTTGTCGATCTCCCGGTCGCGGGCGTCGATTTGGCGCTTGAGGTCGGCCAGGTCGATCAGGTTGTCGCCGGTCAGCCTGTTCATGCCGGCGACGAGTTCGCTCAGCGTCGTGGCGACGACGAAGTCGACCCCGTTCCTCTTGAACTTCTCGATCGGCTCCGGGGTCTGCCAGATCCGGGACAGGAGCTGGAGCACGTTCTTGTTGGTCAGGTCCGGGTTCTGCTCGGACCCGGAGAGCGCGAACTCCTTGGCGATGATCTTCTGGGTGGTGACGAACCAGGAGTAGTCGTAGCCGGAGCCGGTGATCGACTTCAGGGTGTGCAGGGTGTCGTAGCCGGGGATGTCCGGGGAGTCGAAGCGCCTGCCGGTGGCGTCGAACCACATGGACGACGGGCCGGGCAGGATGCGGATGCCGTGGTCGGGCCAGATCGGGGCGTAGTTCCTCAGGCCCTCGGTGTAGTGCCACATCCGGTCCGGGTTGACGATCCGTCCGCCCGCCTTCTCGGTGATCGCCAGCATCCGGCCGTCCACGTGCGCGGGCACGCCGGTGATCATGGTTCTGGGCGGGGCGCCCAGGCGGGCCGGCCAGTTCTGCCGTACGAGATCGTGGTTGGCGCCGATGCCGCCGGAGGTGACGATCACCACCGGGGCGCGCAGCTCGAACTCGCCGACCACGGTACGGGAGCTGGGCTTGCCGCGCGCGGCGTCGCTCGGCTCCAGGACCGCGCCGCGTACGCCGGTGACGGCGCCGCCCGTGGTGACGATTCCGTCGACGCGGTGCCGGAATCTGAAGGAGACCTTGCCGTTCGCCGCCGCGGCCCGCACCTTCTTCTCGAACGGCTCGACGACGGCGGGGCCGGTGCCCCAGGTGACGTGGAAGCGGGGCACCGAGTTGCCGTGCCCGTCCGCGAGGCCGCCGCCGCGCTCGGCCCAGCCGACGATCGGGAACCACTGCACGCCGAGCCCGGCGAGCCAGGAGCGTTTCTCGCCGGACGCGAAGTCGACGTAGGCCTCGGCCCATTTGCGGGCCCAGTGGTCCTGGCCCAGGGGGTCGTCGACGCCCCGGTCGAAGCCGGCCGTGCCGAGCCAGTCCTGCCAGGCCAGGTCGTGGGAGTCCTTGATGCCCATCAGGCGTTGTTCCTCGGAGTCGACGAGGAACAGGCCGCCGAAGGACCAGAAGGCCTGCCCGCCCAGATTGGCCTCGTTCTCCTGGTCGAGGAGGAGCACTCTGCGTCCGGCCGCGGCCAGCTCTGCCGTGGCGACCAGTCCGGCGAGCCCGTGGCCCACCACGATGGCGTCCGCGTCCTGCGACTCGGCGCCGAAGGCGGGCACGGCCTGGGCGAGGGCGGCGGTGGCGAGGACTCCTCCGGCCACCGTCAGAGCACGACGACGGGTGATCGCGGCCGGGGCTGATGTGTTCTGCATGGGCTGCCTTCCGGGAAAGATGCGGAGGAGCGTGGGCAGGGGTGCGCGAGGTGCCGGTGCGACGACAGGGTGTTACCGACGGTAGCCCAGGGGTGTCTTCCGCGACCAGAGTGCTGCGTCGTCAACTCCGGGCCGCGATCGAGGAGTTGAGGCGACGGGCTTTCGGCGGGCATGACGATGCCGGGCCGGGGGCGTGCCCCGGCCCGGCATCGTCACGGTGTCGGGCGTGCGGGTCGCCCGGCCGCTCCGGCCGCTCCGGCCGCGCTTCAGCCGGCCTTGCGCGCCACTCCCCCGTAGAAGCCGATCTCGCCGGATCCGGCCGGCGGCGGGGTGTCCGGGCGCCAGAACGGGACCTGGGCCAGACCGGGCTCGACCAGCTCGAAGCCGTCGAAGAAGCGTTCCACCTCGGCGCGGGACCGCAGGTTCATGGTGGCGGACGCCTTGTCGTAGACGGCCTGGGCCGAGGTGCGGTCGGCGAAGTCGCCCGTGGCGTGCGAGAGCACCAGGAAGCTGCCGGCCGGCAGCGCGTCCCGCAGGGTGGCGACGATCCGCCCGGGCCTCTCCGCCTCGGTGAGGAAGTGCAGGACGGCGACGAGGAGCAGGGCCACCGGCTCGCCGAAGTCGATGACGCGGCGCACGTCGGGATGGTCGACGACGGCCCGCGGGTCGCGCAGGTCGGCGAGGACGATGCTGGACGCGCCCGAGTCGCCGAGCAGCGCACCGGCGTGCACGTTCACGATCGGATCGTTGTCGACGTAGGCGACGCGGACGTCCGGTGCCACCTCACGGGCTATCTCGTGCACGTTGGGCGAGGTGGGCAGCCCGGTGCCGATGTCGAGGATCTGCCGCACCCCGCTGCCGACGACGTACCGGACGGCGCGCTGCATGAAGGCGCGGTTCGCCCGCACGCCGATCCGGGCCTCGGGCGCGACGGCGACGAGTTCGTCGCCGGCCCGGCGGTCCACCTCGTAGTGGTCCTTGCCGCCCAGCAGATAGTCGTACACGCGGGCAGGGTGCGGCCTGCTGGTGTCGATCTCCTCGGGGCGGAAGCCGTCCTGTCCCACGGTGCGCTCCTTCCGACGGCCGGCACGGTCGTCTCACCCGTGCGCGGCTGACGACAGCTTCGCACATCAACTTCTGTGCCCGCGCACGCGGTTCGGTGGGCCCGGCGGAGGACTCCGCCCCTTCGCACGGCGCCAGGTCCGGGGCCTTCACGGCCGGGACGGGCCGCCGGTCGCGGTCGGCTGTGCGAGCAGTTCGGCCGCCAGCAGCCAGAACCACACCGCCACGCTCACCAGATGGACGCGCTGGGCGATGCCCTGGCCACCCGTGAGCCCCACGTAGGGGCCCGCGGAGAGGACCGCGGCGGCCATGGAGGCCGGCAGCAGCCATCTCGTCCGGCGCCCCAGCCGCCGCCACCGCCCGGGATCCGACCGGGCGGCGCGGAGGAAGGCCGCCATGGAGGTGAACAGCGCCAAGTGCACCAGGGCGCTGGTCAGGGTGTGCTGGACGTTGTCGGCGGGGCACCCGGCCTCCCGGGAGGGGGAGCACTCCATGGGGAACGTCACGTCCGCGACGGAGAACAGCCCGAACGCCGCCACGGCCGTCCAGCCCACGGTGGCCCAGCCGCGCGGTGCGCCGCGCGCGGCCAGCGTCCCGGCGCACGTCACCAGCAGCGCGGTGGCCAGCTCGATGCCGCCGAACAGGGGCCGGTGGGGCTGGTCGGCGGCGAAGACCTCACTGACGTAGGAGTCGGCCTGGTCCATGCCGGTGGGCACCAGGAACTGGAGCAACCAGTCGTTGTACGTCACCCCCGCCACCGACAGCATCGCGGCCGCCGCGGCCGGCCCGGTCCGCCGGCCGCCGGCCGCGCCGCGGGGCCGCGGGGCGCCGGTGCGAGGGTGGGCGGCTGTCACCGCGGGGGCAGGGCGGGCACGACGCATACGAGTCCCTTTCGGAGGATCTTCACATCGTCGCGGCCGTCCCGGCGGCCCGGGCGGCTGACACGCCCGGCGAGCGGCGGAGCTCTCATCCGGGAGGCGTCGTGCGGTCGGCCTCGTCCTGGACGAGCAGGGTCAGCAACGAGGCCACGGTGAGTCCGGCTCCGGCCTCGGCGGGGTGGCGCAGCACCTTGGTGGGGTGGATCCGGTAGGTGTTGCTGCGGCCCTCCCGGGTGTGGGAGAGATAGCCGTCCTGCTCCAGATCGGCAATGATCTTCTGGACAGCGCGCTCGGTGAGCCGGCAGTACGCAGCGATGTCACGGATACGGACACTGTGGTCATCGGCGATGGCTGCCAGCACCCGAGCGTGATTCGTGAGAAACGTCCATCCCGTGTGCGGCTCGGGCACTCCATCCATGCGTCCACTCTATCGACCTGGCATTCATGCATCAAAATACACGTACTACATTTCATGTATTGGTTGACGTGAGCGGGCCGTGGAGGCAACCCTGATGCCGAGCGGGCCCGCAGATGAGGGGAGACGAGGCCATGCCCGAATGCGCGCCCCCTGGGCAGCCCCTCACCGGGGAGCTCGACCCGGCTACGGCGGACGGCACGAGCACACCGGCGCCGCTTCCGCCGTGCCTGGCGGTGATGGAGACGGTGCCGGACGGCGACCGGATGCTGGTGAGGGTGCGAGGGGAACTCGACCTGGGCGGTCATCGGCTCCGCCCCGGCCTGCACGACGCCCTGTGCCGTTCCGGCAGCGGTGTCGACCTGGACCTGAGCGCGGTGGAGTTCTGCGACTGCGCCGGCCTGAACGTCCTGCTCGAGGAACGCAGGCGGGCCCTGGAGCAGGACAAGACCCTCGCCATCCGTTCCAGCAGCCCCGCCGTCGCGCGGCTGCTGGAGCTGACGGGCGCTTGGGAGCTGTTCGCCCACCCCGGCCCGGACGACCCCGCCGCGCCCACCGGCGGCGGGCCGCGCGGCGACGCCGACCAGGATCTGCGCACCGAAGTGGTCCAGCTGCGCCGGGCCATGCAGACCCGGCCCACCATCGATCTGGCCCGCGGCATCCTGATGGCCTCCTTCGGCCTGACCTCCCAGGCCGCCTGGACGGTACTGGTCACCACCTCGCAGAACACCAACACCAAGCTGCACCGCCTGGCGCACGATCTGGTCAGCGCCGCGGACGGGACGGCACTGCCCCAGCCGGTGCGGACGCAGCTGGCGGCGGCGATAGCCGGAGCGGGCGGCGGCCCGACGTCCGCCCCGGCCGGGCCGGCGGCGCCCCTGGGCGACATCGAGCCGAAGCGGTGCGGCACGCCGCCGGGCGACAGCGGCTGACGGCCGGCGGCTCAGCCCGTGAAGCGCCGGACGAAGGCGAGCGCGGTGTCGGCGACCTCGTGCCAGCCGCTGTCGATGGTGAGGGCGTGACCGCGCCCCGGTATCTCGGTGATCTCCGTGACCGCGTAGGCGTTGCGCGCCTGCCTCTTGTACGAGGCGTGCGCGACGGCCCACGGCACGGTGCGGTCCTTCTCACCGGAGAGGATCAGCAGCGGGCCGCGCCCGGCCGTGAGCGTGTCGGCCCTCACCTCGGTCCAGGGGTTGAGGTTGGCGGCGGCCGCCTGGAACAGCGGCGCGCCCGGCGCGGGCACGGCGAACCTCTCGTACAGGTCCCGCGCCTCCTCCTCGCCGACCGCGTTGGCGAACGCGTAGCGGAACCGGTCGTAGGTGAGCGGTACCGCGCGGTGGTAGTTGGCGGGATCGCCGAGCACGGCGCTCGCGGCGCGCAGCGACGACAGCGGAAGGGCCAGTACCCCGCGGAAGGGCGCCGGGCCGATCGCCACGGACGCCGCCGAGAGCCCCCGCCCCGCGATCATCTGGGCGATGAGACCGCCGAGGGAGTGCCCGAGGACGACGGGCTTGCGTTCCAGCCGGCCGATGAGCCCGGCGAAGTGGTCGGCGACCTGCCCGACACGCCCGCCCGCGAACACCTCCGGATGGGCGCGGGCCTCGGCCACGGTGTCCGGGTCGCCGGGCCAGCCGGGCGTCAGCGGAGCGTATCCGGCCTCCGCGAAGGCCGTCGCCCACCGTTCCCAGCTGCTGGACAGCAGCCACAGCCCGTGCACGAACACGGCGGGGGTACGCCCGTTCGCGTTGACGCGGGCTATCTGATCGAGATCACGCGCTGACGGCACAGAGAGATCCTCGGGGAAGAAGTGACCCGGTGCCGGTCGCCCGGCCGGGCAGCCCTGGAACGGTGAAGTCACGCCGCACACACGGCAGTAGGGGATGTCCTGAGTCTTCCCCGCGAGCGGGGGACCCGACCCTCGGTGACGGCTACCGACCGGGTCGGCAGCACCCGCCCCGGCCGCCGCGTCCCGGTTCCCGACCCCGTACCGGTCAGCGGAGGGACAAGGACGGTCAGGAACCGAAGATCGCCCGTCAGGTTTGTCGTACGGCACTACTTTCGGCTCCGCACAGCGTCCGGACCAGTGGCGAATCAACGAGATCATTCACCCGTTTGCCGCGCATCCGACGGAGAAAGGGGCCGTTACTCCGGGCATGACCGAGGAAAACGGGAAAGAGATTTCCTGGCTGCTCCGGAGCCCTGAGTCGGGGAATATCTCTGCGGGACGTTGGGTGGCCCTGGGACCTTATACATACATTCCCGGCCGCGCGCACTCCCCCGCGCCGACCTCCGGAACGCTCACCAGGGACGGCGTCCCCGTCAGGCTCGAGGTGACCGAACCCGTCCTCCAGCGCTTCCTGGACGTCATGGCCGAGCTGGAGACCAACCTCGCCCGGCGCTGGAGCGAGCCCCAACGGCCCCTGGCGTACGGGCAGGCATCGGAGTAACCGCCGAGTCATGTACCACGAACGAGACGCATATTATCCGCCGTACGACGAGGGGCATTACACTGCCGGAACGGAACAGTACCCGGAGACGGCCGAAATGTTCTCCGAGCCCCTGGTGCCGCCGGGGCCCGACTGGGACCCGGTCGAAGAGCTGGCGTTCGTGCTCCAGGACGCAAGAGAGCAGCAGCCTTCATTCCCTCATGAAAAAGATGTGCCCGCAAATCCTCCGGCGGCCGGCACGCCGATGGACAATCTGCGGGAAATCACGGCGGAACTCCCGCCGCTGAGGCAGTCCCCCCGGACTCACCGAAAGATCCGCCACAAAAGGGACATCAGCAGTCTCCGAGCCGCCAGCCTGGTCATCGCCGCCCTGGCGGCCGTCATCGCGTCCTCGGTGAGCCTGTTCAGCGGAGTGGTCGCCTACGAGCCGCTGCGTCTGGCGGCCGTGAACCGCACCGAGCACGGCATCGTGTCCTGGTGGCCGCTGCTCGTCTACGGGCCGTGGCTGGTGGCCTCGCTCTCCGTGCTCCAGGCGGCGCTGCACCGGCGCCGGGCCGTCCACTCCTGGGCCGTGGTCCTGCTGTTCTCCTCCATCGCGATGCTGCTCTGCATCCTCCAGGCGCCCAGAACGCTCGTGGACACGGCGGCGGCGGCCCTGCCCGGCCTGGCCTCCCTGGTCTGCTTCCAGCAGGTGGTCCGTCAGATCACGCTCAGCCGGCCGCCCCGGCGGCCCGTGCCGCGCCACCGGCTGCGGCCCGCGGCGCCGCGGAAGGAGCCGTCCGAGGAAGCGACCGACACGACGGGCAAGGAGACCTCGATGCCCCTGCCTCAGCAGCGCCACTCCGCCGCACGCGGAGGATCCGACGGCTCCGGCGCCACGCTCGACGGCACCTCCGCCCACCGTGGGCGGCAGTCCCGGAACCGGCCCTGACGGCAGCGGTTCGGCGCACCTCGGCGCACCTCACACGGCTCCTGCCCGGCGTTCACGGCAGGGGCCGTCCTTCTTTCCGCGCCGCCGCTCTGCGGCCGGTGAGCCGCCGTCACCGGCTCTCTTCCCGCCGCTTCCGGATCACGGCGTCGAGCCCTTCGGCGTCCATGGGCGGGCGGGTGAAGGTGAGGCGGGGGTTCTCCAGACCGGCCAGGGCGATGTCGAGGTACCGTTCCCAGGTGTCGGGAGCGACACCGTCGGTGGTGGCGATCACCCCGCGCAAACCCCAGATGACGGTCGCGATGTCGGCCAGGGCGACGTCGTCGGGGACCGCGCCGGCCTCTCTGGCCGTGGCCAGCAGCTCGGTGGTGAGGGCGTAGACGCGTTCGCGTTGTGCGGGGCTGGCCAGTTCACCGAACGGCTGGGGCAGGATGCTGTGGCTGGTGGCCAGGTGCAGCCCGACGGTGCGCAGGAAGTACGCCAGTCGCCGTTCGGGCGGGAGTTGCCGGGCCTGCTCGGCATGGGCCAGGAGACGGTCGTAATAGGCGGACGCCAGCGCCCTCAGCAGCGCGTCGGGGGTGGGGAAGCGGCGGTAGAGGTCCCGCGGGTCCAGGCCCGCCGCCCGGGCGATGTGCGCCATGCTCGCGTGGCGCCCGAGACGGCGCATGGCCGCCGCCACGCCGCGCAGCAGCTCTCCGTCGTCGTCCTCGGGCCCCTGCGCACGGGCGTCCGGCCGGTTGCCGGGGTCGTCCGGGTGATCGGTCACGGCTGTGTCCGGTCTGCTCGGGCCGGCCCTGACCACGGGCCGGCGGTGGACGGTTTCGGCAGGCGGGCCGGCGCGGACGGCCGCGCGGAGCCTGGGGACGGTTACGTTCTACCGCACCGCCCGGCCCGGGCGCGGGAGGTCCACGCCGGGTGGTCCGGGCGAGGACGAGGGGGGACAGGGGCCGCAGAGGCTACCGCGGGCTGTCCGGGCGGGCGGTGTGGTCGGGGTGGCCCACGGTGCGGCGGGCCTCCTTCATCTCGGCCTCGTACAGATGGTCGCGGCCGTCGGCGAGATCGGCGAGGGCCTGCCGTTCGAGATCCCTGAACGGCTCGTAGTACGTGCGGTTGTAGGCCTCGACGATCTGGAACGTCCAGTGCCCGGGGATGACGTTGCGGCCCAGGATCTCCCGCTGGACACGGTCGGCCCAGTCGCTCCGCCCGGCCTTGCGCAGCAGGTCCACGGCCCGGTCCAGTTCCAGGTCGGCGGAGCCGGTCAGCTGGTGGAAGGCGTAGAGGTGGCCGCGGGCCCGCTCGGTCGTCTCCAGCGCCTTGGACAGGGAGCCCAGTGCCTCCACCGTCTCGTCACTGACGCCGTCGGGTCGGCGGTGGGCACGGTCGGGGCCGTCGTCGTGATGGTTCATGCCCCCACATGTCCCCGGAGCGGCGCATCGCACACCCGCCCGGGGCGGCGGTGGCCCGGTCGGGGCAGGCGGGTGCCCTCGGCGGTGCGGCCGACGGCCTCCGTCTCCGTGTTCCCCGGGGCGTCCACGGTGGCGTCGACGCACACGCGGTTCCTCGGTGATCGGCAGCGGGCCGCGGCAGGCGTGGTTCTCCGCCACCCGCTGGTTCCGGCCCGAGGTGGTGCGAGGGGAGGGAGTCGCGGGCTCCGCCTCGGGCGGAGGGCACGAACCGCCCCCGCCCGGGGACCGGCCGCCGGGTCCGCGCATCCGGCCGTCACGGCGGCGAGCAGGGCCGGGGGCGGGACGGCGACGAGACGTGCACGTGTGCATGCCATGCACCGATCGTGCCGGTGCACGCCGACCGGTCTCTCCCGGGTGCCGGGCCGCGGCCGGCTTCCCGGGCGGACCCGAAAGAGCCTGAAGACGGCTGCCGGTCCGCCGGATCCGCGTGCCAGGCTGTCAGGCACCGCACGCCTCCGGCGCGGTCGGCGCGGCGCACGACGTACGGCCACGACGTACGGCCACTAAGTACGGCCACGACGTACGGCGAGGAACGCGGCGCGAAGAACGCGGTCGAGCCGGTCCGGCGGGAACAGCCCCGAGCACCTGTCCCGAGAGGCTCGATCATGGCATTGCGGCCTTTCCCCGGATGTCGCCCCGCACGCCGCCGCCCGCGGCGCCCGGCCACCCGGTTCCGTGCCACCGTGGCCGCCGCCCTGGCCGTGGTGGTCGTGGCGGCCGGCTGCTCCGGCGGAGGCGACAAGGCCCGGCACGGCGACACCTTCGTCTATCTCTCCAACGAGGCGATCGTCACCGAGTGGGACCCGGCGCGGTCCTACTCCGACGAAGTCGTCGCCCTGTCCAATCTCTACGAGACCCTGACCCGCTACAACGCCCGCACCGGCCGGGCCGAAGGGCTGCTCGCGACGTCGTGGACGTCGTCGCGGGACCGCCGGACGTGGACGTTCACCCTGCGCCCGGGGGTGACGTTCCACTCGGGGCGTCCGCTGACCGCCCGGGCGGTGAAGGCGGCCGTGGAGCGCACCAGGGAACTGAAGTCCGGCGCCTCCTACCTCTGGGACCCGGTACGGCGGATCACCCCGCTGGGGACACGGAAGGTCCGCTTCGAGCTGTCCCGCCCGGCATCGCTGGACATCATCGCCTCCGCCTCCTACGCCGCCTACATCTACGAGGTCTCCGACGATCCCGGGTACTACAGGGCCGCAGGCCGCGGCACCGGTCCCTACACGGTCGGCTCGTGGAAGCCGGGCGCCGAGAACGAGCTGGAGCTGACCGCGTACCAGGACTACTGGGGCGGCTGGGACGGCGACCGCTACACCGAGGCGGTCTTCCGGGTGGTGCCGCAGCCCTCCACGACGGCCCAGCTCATGCGGTCCGGGGAGGGCGACTACGCGGAGTCCCTGCCGCCGCAGCTGCTGGACACGCTGCGCGGCCGGCCGGGCCTGGCCGTGCGGGAACGGCCCTCCTGGCAGACCCTGCTCGGCCTGCTGAACACCCGGCGGAAACCGCTCGACGACGTGCGGGTGCGCCGCGCGATCGCGCAGGGCCTCGACTACGAGGAGCTGGTCGCCGTGAACAGGGGCGCCTACGTCGCCTCGGACGGCGTCGTCCCCGAGGGACTGCTCGGGCACACCGACCGGCTGGACCTGCCCGGCGACGACCAGGACCAGGCCCGAAAGCTGCTGGCGCAGGCCGGGTACGGCCCGGGGAGCGGCAGGACCGTCGAGCTGGAGCTGACCTATCCCGAGGGCGAGGACACCATCCGCACCATGGCGGGCCTGATGAAGGCGCAGCTGCGTCCGCTGGGCGTGGACCTGAAACCCGTGGGGCTCCCGTGGGGGTCGGTGCAGTGGCCGCGCGCCAGGAGCGCGGATCCCGACGAGCGCCAGGACGTCTTCGTGATGTTCTGGTGGCCGGACGACGCCGAGCCGCTGTCGTACTTCCGCAACGTGTTCCGCACCGAGAAGGAGATCTCCTACAACCTGGCCTACTACTCGAATCCCGCGCTGGACCGGCTCATCGACCGGGTCGGCGCGCAGACGGCCACCGACCCGGACGGGGCCGAGCGGACGTACCGCACGATGCAGGAGATGCTGATCGCGGACGCGCCCGCGCTCTTCCTCGGCACGATGACCTATCAACGGGTGCTGAGCAGCCGGGTCGAGGGCTTCACCGACAACCCGGCCTACGCCAACGTCGTGTTTTTCCACGAGCTCACCCGGGTACGGGCGTGAGGCGCGCGGTGCACACGCGCGGTGTGCCGCCGCTGCGCCGCGCGGCCCGAGTCCGACCGATGACCCCGGCGCCCGGCACCCCTCTCCTCCAACTGCGTGACCTGCGTGTCTCGTTCGGCCCCGAGACGGTCGTGCACATCGGCGGACTCGACCTGCGCGAGGGCGAGTTCCTGGGGCTCGCCGGGGAGAGCGGGGCGGGCAAGACGACGGCCGGGCTGACGGTGCTGGGACTGACCCGGCACACCGGCGCCCACGTGACCGGCAGCGTCCGGCTGTCCGGCGAGGAGCTGGTGCCGGCGCCGGAACGCCGGCTGCGGCAGCTGCGCGGCTCGGTCATGGCGCTGATCCCGCAGAACCCGGCCGCCGCCTTCAGCCCGGTGCTGCCGGTCGGCACGACCATGCTGCGCGCGCTGCGGCTGCACGGCGGCACACGGGCCGAGGCGCGCCGCCGGGCCGCCGAGGCGATGGAGCGGGTCGGGCTGCCCGCCGGGCATCTGTCCCGCTTCCCGCACCAGCTGTCGGGCGGGCAGTCGCAGCGGACGGCGATCGCGCTCGCGTCGGCTCTCGGGGTACGGCTGCTCGTCGCCGACGAACCGACCAGTTCGCTGGATGTGACGGCCCAGGCGCAGATCTGCGCGCTGCTGGCGGACCTGCGGTCCGCCCACGGGACGGCCGTGCTGTTCATCAGCCATCATCTGGCGCTGCTGGCCGGGCTGTGCGACCGGATCGCGGTGCTGCACCGCGGCCGGGTGGTCGAGGACCGTCCCGCCGCCGACCTGGTCACCGCGCCCCGCTCGGACTGTGCCCGGGAGCTGCTGGCCGCGCTGCCCGGACCGGACGGTGTACGCGGCACGGGAACGGCCGGTGCTTGAGGCACGCGGCCTGACCGTGATCCACGGCGGCACGACGGTGCTGGACCGGGTGAGCCTGACGCTGCCCGAGGGCCCGTACGGCCTGGGTCTGATCGGCGAGAGCGGGTCGGGCAAGACGACGCTGGCCCGGTGTCTGCTGGGGCTGGTCGCGCCGGCCCGCGGCACGGTCCTGTTCGACGGCGCCGACCTCGGCCGGATGCGGCGGCCGCAGCCCTTCCGGCGGGCGGTGCAGATCGTCGTGCAGGACACCGAGGGCTCCCTCGATCCGCGTATGCGGGTGGGCACGGCCGTCGCCGAGGTGCTGCGCGCCCACCGGATGGTGCCGCGCGGCGCCGAACCCGCCCGCGTCGCCGCGCTCCTGGCCGACGTGGGGCTGACCGCCGAGCACGCCGCGCGCTTTCCGCACCAGCTCTCCGGCGGGCAGCGCCAGCGCGTGGCGATCGCCCGCGCGCTGGCGCTGCGGCCCCGCTTCCTGGTGCTGGACGAGCCGACCAGCGCGCTGGACACGACCGTGCAGGCGCGGATCCTCGGGCTGCTCGGCCGGCTGCGCGCCGAGCACCGGCTCTCCTGCCTGCTGATCTCCCACGACCTCCTGGTCGTCGAGGAGTTCTGCGAGCGGGTCGCCGTGCTGGAGCACGGGCGGATCGTGGAGGAGGGCCCGCTGACCGACGTGCTGCGCGGCCCCCGGCACCCCGCCACCCGCCGGCTGCGCGACGCGGTACCGCGCCTCCCTGCGGCCCCGGACGCCTCCCGCGACGCACCACGGTGAGCCACGAGCCACCGCACCGGCCGGCCGGTCCGGTACCGGACGGGATCAGGGCACGGCGGGCCCGGTGACGGGCCGGCCGTCGTCGTCGTAGGGCCAGACATTGGTCCGGCAGCCGTGCAGGCCCTTGATCTGCTGCATCATCACCGGCGCGGGCCGCCCGGCGCCCGGGCAGGTCTCGTGGCCGTGGCCGAGGAAGTGCCCGACCTCGTGGTTGATGATCAGGGCGCGGTAGGACGTCACGTCGTCCGTGTAGTACTGGGTGGCCAGCAGCCACCGTTTCAGGTTGACCATGACGTCCTTGCCCACACTGCAATTGACCTCGCCGCCGGTGTCCAGGCCGTACTCGCCGCAGATGCGGTCCACCGTCCCGGCGGTGGCGAGCCGTACCCGGAAGTCGGACGTGCCGCCGGACACCCGCCGGAAGCCCACCCTGCCGTCGGCCGTCCAGCCCCGGGGGTCGGCGAGGACACGTTCGACCTCGGCCGCGACGTCGGCCGCCGCTATGCCGATGCCGTCCTCGACCTGGACCGTGTAGGTCAGTGTCCGCTCGTTCCCGCCGACGGCGGCACCGCTGCCGCCGGCGGTGTCGAACGTCCCGGGTCCGGACGACGGGATCGCGGTCGAGGACGGTCTCACCTTCTCGCGGGCGGTTCCGCTCGTGTCCGGCTCCGGGCTCCGGGAGGCGGGGGACGCCTCGGGGGACGGCTTCGCCTGGAGCGTCGAGGGCGATCCGGCGGCGCCGTGGGAGGCCGCCGTCCGGTCCTTCAGCGCCAGATGGCCGAGGGGCAGGAGCACGAGGGCGGCCGCGAGTCCGGTCCACAGGGCCGGCTTCCCGCCCCGGCCACGTCGGGCGCGGCCCCTGCGGCGGCGGTGGGCCGCGCCCGGCGGTGGGGACGTCGATCGGTGCACGTTCATGATCGATGAGGGTGTCCCGCCCGTGTGCGCGCCGGTGGACCGCTCTTGGACCGCTCTGTAACAGCCGCCACCCGGCCGGGGACGGACGCCCGTCCGCCCGCATACTGAGGTCCATGCCACGTGTCCTGATCATCGAAGACGACCGCGCCGTACGGGAGGGACTGCGGCTCGCGCTGCGACGCCAGGGACACGAGGTCGCCGCGGCCGCGACGGGCGAGGACGGACTGGAGCGGCTGCGCTCCTTCCGGCCCGACGCCGTGATCCTGGACCTGATGCTGCCGGGCATGCCGGGACTGGAGGTGTGCCGCCGGATACGCGCCCACGATCAGGTGCCGATCATCATGGCCACCGCTCGCGGCGACGACGCGGACGTCGTCGTCGGACTGGAGGCGGGAGCCGACGACTACGTGGTCAAACCCGTCCGTGCGCGGGTACTGGACGCTCGCGTCCGGGCGGTGCTGCGCCGCGCGGGCGGCCCGCCCGGCGAGTACGGCGCACCGCGGACCGAGCACCACGGCGACCTCACCGTCGACCGCGCCGGGCTGACCGTCACCCTCGGGGGACACCCCGTCGCCCTGGGCCCCTCCGAGCTCCGGCTGCTGCTCACCCTGTCCGCCTCGCCCGGGCAGGTGTTCAGCCGCCAGCAGCTCCTGGAGGCCGTGTGGGAGCACAGCTACCACGGGGACGCGCGGCTGGTGGACGCCTGCGTCAAGCGGCTGCGGGCCAAGCTCGGGGAGTCCTCGGAGCGGCCCCGCCACATCCACACCGTGCGCGGTTTCGGATACCGGTTCGGGGCACGATGAGGATTCCGCGGCTGCCGCGCGCGCTGAGCGGGCTGCGGGTCCGGCTGATGGTGGCCTTCACCCTGGTCGCCGCCGTGGCCACGCTGACCACCGGCGCGCTGACCTTCCGTCAGGCGCGCACCGGGGTCCTCCAGCAGAGCCAGGACACGGTGATCGACGACTTCCGGGACCGGGTCGACACCCTGGTGCCCGACTACCGCTTCCCGCCGGCCCGGTCCGACCTGGAACTGTTCGCCGCGGACGTCGCGCGCGGCGGACGGTCCGCGAACTGGCGGGTGCTGGCCGTCTACCGGGAACTGAGCGCGACCTCCGCTCCCGGCGACGCCTTCGAGGAGCTGTCCCCGGCGATGCGTACGGCGGTGCGCTCCGGCCGCGCCACGGTCTTCCAGCGGGTGTCGCGCGAGGGCCGCTCCGCGCTCGTCGTCGGCATGCCCGTCACCTTCGCCGCCACGCACGCCGCCGAGCGGCGGTCGTCCGGGCTCGAGGTCTATCTCACCGTGCCGCAGCAGGAGGAACAGGGCTATGTCGACGCCCTGGTCACCGCCATCGAACGCGCCACCGTACCCGCCCTCGGCCTGGCCGTCCTGCTCGCCCTGCTGGCGGCGCGCGGGGTGCTGCGGCCGGTCAGGGCACTGCGCCGGGCGACCCGCAGCATCGCCGAGGGCCGGCTGGACACCCGGCTCGCCGTGCGCGGCTCCGACGAACTCGCCGAGCTGTCCCGCTCCTTCAACGAGACCGCCGCCGCGCTGGAGGAGTCCGTGGCGGAACTGCGGCGGCTGGAGGCGGGCGCCCGCCGCTTCGCCGCCGACGTGTCGCACGAGCTGCGCACCCCGCTGGCCGCGATGTCCGCGGTGACCGACGTACTGGACGAGGACGCGGCCCGCCTGGACGACGACACCGCCATGGCCGTACGCCTCATCAGCGAGGAGACCACCAAGCTGGCCGCCCTGGTGAACGACCTGATGGAGATCTCCCGCTTCGACGCGGGCGCCGCCGCGCTCCACCTGGACGACATCGACCTGGCCGAGTCCGTCCGGCGCACCCTCGCCGCCCGCGGCTGGCAGGACACGGTGGACACCCGTCTGCCGGAACCCGGCACGCTGCGCGGCCGCGTCGATCCGCGCCGCCTGGACGTCGTGGTCGCGAACCTGGTCGCCAACGCCCTGCGCCACGGCGCCCTCCCGGTGCGCCTGCACCTGCGCGCACAGGAGCGCGCCGGCACCGGACGGCAGGCGGTCATCGAGGTCAGCGACAGCGGGCAGGGCATCCCCGACAGCGTGCTGCCGCAGGTCTTCGACCGTTTCTACAAGTCGGACAGCGCCCGCGCCCGGAGCGAGGGCAGCGGACTCGGACTGGCCATCACCGCGGAGAACGTGCGTCTGCACGGCGGCACGGTACGGGCGGCCAACCGGCCGGGCGGCGGTGCCGTGTTCACGGTCGTACTGCCGCTGCGCGACGGCGGCCCGCAGGACGCGACACCGGATCCGGCGGTGCCGGGAAGGAAGGGGCCATGAAGCTCCGGCATGCGTTTCCCCCGCTGCTCGCGGCGGCGGTTCTTCCGCTGGCCGGCTGCGGCATCCCCTCGACCGGTGTGGTCGGGGCGGGCGAACCCGCGACCGGTGTCCTGAGGCCGGGCAGCACCGCCGTCCCGGAGGAGGCGCCGAGCGCCGCCGAGCGGGCCGCCACGATCCCGGTCTACTTCGTGCGCAGCGGTGCCCTGGAGGCCGTCCCGCGCCCGGCGCCGGTTCCGGCCGGGCCCCAGAGCGCCGTGCTCCTGCTGCTGAAAGGCCCCGACGCCGAGGAGCGCGCGCAGGGGCTGGCCACCGAACTGCCGTCGGCACTCACCACCGCACCGACGCTGCGGACCGACGGCGCGACGGTCACCGTCGAACTCCCGCCGGCCGCCGGCATCCTCACCGGCACGGCCGTCGACCAGCTCGCCTGCACGGCCGCCGCCGCCCGGCTCCGCCAGGACCCGCAGCTGGGGGCGGTCCAGGTGACCGTGGAGCAGCCCGACGGCCGGCTGGCCGGACGCTCCGGCGACGACTGCCCGGACGCCGCGGACGCCGTCACGGGCGGCCAGGCGGTGTCCCCGGCGTCCCCCTGACCGGCCGGACGGGCGCCTCGCCGCCACGGCGCAGAAAGCGGACCACCGGGTGGCCCGGCCCGTGGGTGACCTCGGCGCGGACGCCGTAGACCCGGGCGATGAGGGACGGGGTGAGGACGGACGCCGGGGAGCCTTCCGCCACCGCGCGGCCCTCCTTCAGCACGAGCAGGCGGTCGCAGTACATCGCGGCGAGGTTGAGGTCGTGCAGCGCGATCACCGTGGTGACCGGCAGACCGGCGACCAGGTCGAGCAGGTCGAGCTGGTGCTGGATGTCGAGGTGGTTGGTCGGCTCGTCCAGCAGCAGTTCGCGGGGTTCCTGGGCGAGGGCGCGGGCGATCTGGGTGCGCTGGCGTTCGCCGCCGGAGAGGGTGTGCCAGGACTGGGCGGCCCGGTCGGTGAGCCCGGTGCGCTCCAGCGCCGCGGTGACCGCGCGGGCGTCGGCGGAGGAGGCCGCCGCCCAGGCCCGGCGGTGCGGGATCCGGCCCAGGGCGACGACGTCACGGACGGTCAGTTCGGTCTGGGTGTGCGCGTGCTGTTCGACGGTGGCGATCCGGCGGGCCGTGGCACGGCGGCCCGCCTCGGACAGCGGCCGGCCGTCCAGGCTGACCACTCCTGCGGTCGGCCTGAGCACCCCGGCGAGCAGCCTGAGCAGCGTCGACTTGCCGGAGCCGTTGGGGCCGAGCAGCCCGACCGTCTCGCCGGGACGGGGCGCGAAGGTGATGCCGTCGACGATGATCCGGCCGTCGGTGCGGCGGCCGACCCGGTCGGCGCGCAGCCCGGCGTCCCCGGGTCCGTGGCCGCTCACGCCTTTCTCCTGTCGCGGTAGAGCACGGCCACGAACGCCGGCACCCCGAGCAGGGACGTCACCACGCCCACCGGCACCTCCTGCGGATCGACGACGGTACGGGCGGCGGTGTCCACCCACACCAGGAACACGGCGCCGGCCAGCGCGGTGACCGGCAGCAGCCGGGCGTGTCCGGAGCCGGTGAGCGCACGGGTCGCGTGCGGCAGCACCAGGCCGACGAAGCCGATCGCTCCGGCGCAGCTGACCAGGACCGCGGTGAGCAGGGCGGTCGCGCACAGCAGGACCAGCCGGGCGCGGGCGACCCGCACGCCGAGCGACGCCGCGGCCTCCTCCCCGAAGGCGAACGCGTCCAGGGTCCGGGCGTGCCCGAGGCAGACCACGAGGACGGCGGCGAGCACCGCCGCGCACAGGGCCACCTCGCCCCAGCCGGCGCCGGCCAGCGAGCCGAGCAGCCAGAACAGCACCCCGCGTGTGGTCTCGGCGTCCGCCGAGGTCAGCACGGTGAAGGAGGTCAGCGCGGAGAACAGCTGCATGGCGGCCACTCCGGACAGCACCACCCGGTCGGTGGAGCCGCCCAGGCTGTGGCTGAGCAGCAGCACCAGCCCGAAGGAGAGCAGCGCGCCGAGGAACGCCCCCGCCGACAGGGACAGGGCCCCGCCGCCCACCCCGAGCACGACCACCGCGACCGCCCCGGTGGAGGCGCCGGAGGAGACACCGAGCACGAAGGGGTCGGCCAGCGGGTTGCGCAGCAGGGACTGCATGACCGCCCCGCACAGGGCGAGTCCGGCGCCGCACACCGCGGCGAGCAGCGTGCGCGGCATCCGCAGGTTCCACACGATGCCGTCCCGCAGCGGCGCGAGCCCGCTCTCCCCCAGCCCCGCATGGGCGGCGACCGACGCCCACACGTCCGCCGTGGAGATGTCGGCGGGTCCGATGGTCACGGCGACGGCGACCGACGCGGCCAGCGCCAGCAGACCGGTGGACGTCAGCAGCGTGGCGCGCAGGCTCACCGGGCGAGCCCGAGCTCGCGCAGCCCGGCGGCGACCTGCTCGATGCCCTCGACCGTGCGGAGGGAGGGGTTCATCGCCTGCCCGCTCAGCAGGACGTACCGCTTCTTCTTCACGGCGGTGAGGTTGCGGGTGGCCGCGTTGGTCTCCAGGAACCGGATCTTGGCCTCGGCGCTCTCCGCGGTCTGCGACTTGCGGGTCAGGTCGCCGAGGACGATGACATCGGGGTCGCGGTCGGCGACGGTCTCCCAGTTGATCTGCGGCCACTCGTCGTGGGTGTCGGAGAAGACGTTCTCCGCCCCGACCGCCCGGGTGATGGCGCCGGGGGCGCCGCAGCAGCCGGCGAGGTAGGGCGACTCGGAGTTGGCGAACCAGTACATGAGGGAGACGCCGGAGGCGTCCAGGCCGTCGGTGGCCGTGCGCACCCGCTCCTTCAGCCGCGCGACGAGCTTCTCGCCCCGGGCGTCCACCCCGGTCGCGTGGGCCAGGTCGCGTATCTCGCCGTAGACGGCGTCGAGGGTGAGCGGCTCGCCGCGGGAGCCGTCGCCGCCGCTGTCGTTGTCCTTGCCCGCGGCGCAGTCGGACGGGGAGACGTACGCGGGCACGCCCAGCTTCTCGAACTGCTCGCGGGTGGCGACGCCGCCCTTGCCGAGGGTGGAGACGAAGGAGGCGGTGACGAAGTCGGGTGCGGCGTCCAGCACCTTCTCGAAGGAGGGGTTGTTGTCGGCCAGCCGCGGCACGGACGCGTTCGCCTTCTGAAGGCCCTTCATCACCGGGTCGGTCCAGGTGGCGGTGCCCGCCATGCGGTCGGCCAGGCCGAGGGAGAGGAGGATCTCCGTGGTGCCCTGGTCGAGGGAGACGACACGCTGCGGGGCCGACTTCAGGGTGACCCGGTGGCCGCAGTTGCCGACGGTGCGCGGATATCCGGCTCCGGTGGCCTTGTCCTCGTCCTGCCGGCCCGCGGTGGAGGCGCCGCACGCGGTCAGCAGGAGGACGGGGGCGAGCAGCAGGGCCGCGGTACGGCGGACGGGAAGGGGGACGGTACGGAGCACGGGCATGCCTCGGGTGTCGGGGCTCGTTCGCGGAGCCTGGCCTGTGAACACCCTCCCGGCGCACGGCCGGGAGGTGCCAGCAGGTCTTCGGACTCGGGTTCGCCCGGACGGGGCGCCTTCCCGGTGCGGGCCCGTCCCGGCCTTCCGGCCGGCCCGTCCCTCGCTCCAGTGGCGTCGCGTGCCCCGCCCGTCCCCCTCACCGCTGCGCGTCAGTTCCGGATTCCCACCGGATTCCCTGGCCTCGGATGTGGCACGACTGGCTCGCGCAGAGTATCAAGCCGCCCGGGGGCCGTCAGCGGCGGGCGAAGGCCAGTACCGCCATGAGGGTGGTCGGCTGCCGCGTCGACAGGTAGGCGTACGGTGCGGGATGGCCGGCGTCGCGGATCTCGATGCGCAGGGCGGTCGGGACGTAGCTGCGCAGCAGCATCAGGGCGTGCGGATCGGCGCGGCGGGTGCGCCAGGCGAACGCCTCCTCGGAGTCGAGGATCTCCGCCAGTCCCAGGGACGCCAGGGGAATGCGCACCTTGCCCGCCGTCAGGTGACCGGTGGTCACCGTGATCCGCACGGAACCGTAGTGCCGGACGGCGAGCGCGGTCACGGAGGTGACCAGTACGAGTCCCCCGAGGGCGACGGCCGGGCCGAACGGCAGCAGGATCGCGGCGACCGCCAGACCGAGCAGGAAGGCGAACCCGAACCACGCGGCGGGGACACCGAGGCGTTCTTCGTACAGATGCATGGCCCCACGATGGCATCCCCTCCGGCCGCCGGATCACGAGGGCCCGGCCGTGCCGTCCGGTGCGACGGCACGGCCGGGCCCGAGGCTCGTGCGGGGGAATGGCCATCTGAACCGCATGAGCACTTGAGATGAATCAGAGGTGGACGACGGCCGACCGCGCGGGGTTGGCCGGAGTTCAGCGGGTGATGCCGTCCGGGGCCAGGGCGAGCAGCCGGTCCGCGTGGCGGGCGCCGCTCTCCGCCGCGATCTCGTCGAGCGTCTGGGCGTCCCGCACGGGGGCGAAGCGCACCTGCCCGCCGGTCAGCGTGAACCCGTGCACGGCGGGGCGGGGCAGGCTGTTGTAGGCCCACGGGGTGGAGAAGTAGTACGCGCCCGTGTCGTACAGGACGACGAGGTCGCCCTCGTCCAGGGCGGGCAGTTCGCGGTCGACGGCCACCACGTCGCCGGCGAAACAGCAGGGTCCGGCGATGTCCTGGGCCACCGGCGGCCCGGTCCTGGGCCGGCCCTGCGCGTCGAAGGCACCGACCCTGAGCGGCCAGGAGCCGGGCATCAGGACGGTACGGGTCGCGGTCTGCGCGCCCGCGTGGGTGACGGCGATCCGGCGGCCCCCGGACCGCTTGACGTACTCGACGCGGGCCGCGATGAACCCGTTCTTGGCCAGCAGCGACCGGCCGAACTCGGTGACCAGGCCGTAGCGCCCGTCGAACAGGCCGGGCGCGGCGGCGCGCAGGGCGGCGGTGTAGTCGTGGTACGTGGGGCGCACCTCGTCGCCGGCGAAGTTGACGGGCAGGCCGCCGCCGATGTCCAGGCTGGTGATCTGCGGCCGGCCCAGCGCGGCGTTGATCTCCTCCGCCAGCCGGTACGTCTCGGCGACGCCCTCGGCGATCAGCTCCAGCGGGCAGCCCTGGGAGCCGACATGGGCGTGCAGCCGGGTCAGCCAGGGCCGTGCGGCGAACGCCCGGACGACGCGTTCGCGCCCGCCGGGGTCGCGCAGCGCGACGCCGAACTTGGAGGTGGCGGTCGCGGTGCTCATCGCCCCGATGGTGCCGCCGCCGACCTGCGGGTTGACGCGCAGCCCGATCACGGACGCGCAGCCGTCGGGGCGCAGCGCGTCGATCCGGTCCAGTTCGTCGAGGTTGTCGGCGTTGAGGGCGACGCCCAGGGCGAGGGCCCCGGCGATCTCCTCGCGGGTCTTGGCGGGCGAGTCCAGGACGATGCGGGACGGCGCGAACCCGGCGTCCCGGGCCAGCCGCAGCTCGCCGGGGCTGGCCACCTCGCAGCCCATGCCGAGGCCGGCGAGCAGCCGCAGCACCGGCACCAGGGAGGCGGCCTTGGCCGCGAAGGTGTGCAGCACACCGGGGACGGCGCCGAAGGCGGTGTGCAGGGAGGCGACGGACGCCCGGATCCCGTCGGTGTCGAGGAACCCGGCGACCGGCTGGTCGGTGCCCAGCAGGCCGTGGTCGAGCGCGCGGCGCAGGACGGCGCTCACGCGCTCGGTGGAGGGCCGGGGCGGGGTCGGGTGGTCCGGGGACAGGTTGCTGTCGGCAGTCATGTGCGGGCCTTCGGCTCGGGGACAGGGAGTGCCAAGAGACTGGTCCCCGGGGCCGGTTGTCGTCTTCGTGGTCCAGGACAGGCAATCGGTGATTGTTCGTGCGCCGCTCCGAAGACCGCTGCGCATCCCGTCATGTCTCCCCCTGGACGGGGCCTTCCCCCGGCTCGGCCAGCCGTACCGCCAGTGTGACGACGAGCCGGGTGTCGGGGTCGTCCAGGTCGAGGCCGAACCGTTCCCGGATGCGCCGCAGCCGGTAGCGCAGGGTGTTGGGGTGCAGCACCAGCCGGCGGGCCGCCCGGGGTATGTCGCCGGCCGCGTCCAGATAGGCGGTGAGCGAGCGCACCAGTTCGCCTCCGGCGGCGAGATCCGCGCTCACCATGTCGCGGACCGCTCCGCCGTGCCGCTCCCACACCGGGCGGACCGCGTCGAGGAGGCGCAGGACGGCCACGCCCGGCCCGAGGTCGCCCGGCCCGGCGTGCCGTACGGGCGGCTGCGGGCCCGCTCCGCCGGGCGGAACGGCCCGCAGCTCCCGGGCGCGCAGCGCCCGCACGACGAGCAGGGCCTCGGCGTAGGAGCCGGCGGCGCCCGCGGGGAGGGCGGCCAGGGGGCCGGCGCCGACCCAGACGGCCGGGGCGCCCGGCATCGCGGCGGCGAGGGAGCCGAGTTCGCGGGCGAGGCCCGGGGCGTCCCGCTCGTCGCCGTCCGGGACCGGCAGCAGCACGGTCAGCCGGTGCTCCTCGCGCCGGACGCGCGCCGTGGGACGGTGCGCGAGGGCCTGCAACGCGAGGGCGCGCAGGCTGCGTTCGGCGGCGGGCCCGGCCGCACGGTCCCGTTCGGCGACCACGACGGCACAGGGCACACCGGGGGTGAGCCCCAGCGACCACACGTGGGAGCGGCCGTCGCCCTCACCGTGCAGCAGCCCGCGCAGGGCGTGCTCCTGACGCCGCCGGTCGGTGCTCCCCCGCAGCCGGTGCCGCAGCAGATACGGCACGGCGACCTCCGCGGCACGCCGCAGCACCTCGGGCGCGTCCGGCGACAGCTGCCGCCCGTCGGCCGCCGCCCACAGCGAGCCGAGCACCTCGCCGCCGCTGCGGACGGCGACGACCAGACGCTCGGGGTCGGCGCCGTCGGCGGGGCGGTGGATGACGTCGCGGGAGGTCCACAGGGCCCGCACCAGTCCGCTGCGGCGCAGTTCGGCGACGCGCCAGTCGGGGACCTTGCCGCCCAGGATCGTCGACCGCCGCAGTCCGTCCGCGTCGGCGCTGGTCGCGGAGTGGGCGACGACCCGGAAGCGGGTGTCCTCCACCGTGATCGACGCCTGGCAGTACCGGGCGGCGACCGAGGCCAGCAGGGCGAGGCCGCCGCCGGCGGCGCCCTGGGCCAGCCGGTCCTCGCTGCCCACCGCCGCGAACGCCAGCGCGGAGCGGACCAGCTCCACGGTGTCGTTCCAGTCGGCCCACTCGGCCCGGGACAGCAGCGCGATCCCGGTCTCCCGCGCGGCCGCGAGCACCGCGTCGGGGACGCCGTCCCGGCCGCGGCTGTTCAGGACGACCGCGACGGCGCCCCGCCGGGCGGCCTCCCGTACGACGTCCGGCGCGGTCCCGGCGTCCGGGCGCACTCCCGTGGCGAGCACGATGTGCCCGTGGTACGGCCGGGGCGCGTCCTCCGCACCGATGATGACACCGTGGACGGCGGCGTCCGGCACGGACGGCGCGAGGACCAGGCCGAGGATGCCGTCCTCGTCGTGGTCGAGGATCTGCCGCAGGGTGACGTCCGGCGGCGTGCCGTCCGCCGTGGGCGCCCCGGTCACGAGGGGGCGGTGCGGGTGCGGGAACGGTTGGCCGCGTGCATGGGCCGAGGATACGGGCGGCCGGTCGTCCGGCGCGGCTCAGATGCCGGAGTCGATGCCCGTGATGACGGCCGGTCCCAGCGGCGCGTCGTTCTCGTCCAGGCCCGCGGCGCGCAGGGCGGACTCCGCGAGCCGCCGGGCGTCGCGCTCCGCGTGCGGGCCGCTGTCCGACTCGATGGTGAGGCGGATGGTGAAGGTGTTGTCGTCGTTGACGGAGAGAACGTCGAGGTCCTCCTCGCTCCCCAGCTGGGTGCGGTGCGGGTCCGCGGGGCGCAGGGCCCGGGCGAGCTCCGCCTTCGTGCCGTCCCCGATGCCGCCGGTGAAGGTTCCGGGGACCGAGATCACGTACGTCGTCATGGCAGTCTCCCTTCGGATGCCCTTGCGCCTACCCGCGTCCGGCCACAAGATCCGGCCGTGTCCGGCGTCCCACGTTCGTGTGGCAGCCGGAGGAGACGTGGGCCGGTCGGGTGACGGCGGGCCGGTCGCGGGGCGGCACGCCGATACGGTGCCGCGATGACCTCGACATCAGCCGAAACCCCTTCGCTGCGCACCACCGACCTGGGCTCGCTCGCCGTCATGGCCTGGAGCAACAAGACCCCCGACGGCAGCGTCCCCTACATCCTCGCCTGCCCCCTGGGAGACGGCGCCCGGGGCCCGGAGGTCTCGTCGGCCGCCGCCGGACAGCTGCTGTTCGCCGCCGGGCTCTCCGTGAAGTACGAGCTCGTCGACGCGGCCCGCCACCCCAGCCTGCCGATCACCCTGCTCGTGACGGACAACGCCGCCGTCCTGACCCTGCCGCACCTCAGCGCCCAGTTCGTGCCGACGCCGGCCTGGCTGGCCGCCGTGGCCAAGCGCGGACGCGCCTACCTGCTCTTCACCACCCGCCTGTGGCCGGGCGGCGAGCCCGGCGACCTGGAGACGCTGACCGCCTTCACCGAGGACCAGGAGACCCTCGAGTCGGCCGCCCACGTGCTGCTGCCCGCCCGCAGTCTCCGCGGCTGACCCACCGCGCCGCCGCAGGCCGCCTCCCCCGCCACCCGCACGATTCGCTGCCTGGGGCCTGCGCCGGCGCACCTTTTACGGCGGCCTGCGGGGCCGTACAGGACAAAAACAGGTGATTTGGCGGCACGTCGGACAGTGCCCGACCATGGATCCCGCCCCGGCGATCCCGGGCACCAGTTCGAAGAGAGGCGCACCACCCCATGCACGTCACCGGAACCGTCCCGCAGCCGGCTCCGGCCCCGCAGGAGACCCCCGCGGCCCCCGCCGCCCCCGGCCCCGTGATCGGGGAACCCACCGAAGACCCCACCGGCAGCACCGGCCGGCACGCCCGCCGTTTCGGGCTGCCCGTCGCCACCGCCCTGGTCATGGGCAACATCATCGGCGGCGGCATCTTCCTGCTCCCGGCCTCCGTCGCCCCGTACGGCACGGTCAGTCTGCTCGCCTTCGGTGTCCTGACCGTGGGCGCCATCGCCCTCGCCCTGGTCTTCGGCCGGCTCGCCCGGCGCGACCCGCGCACCGGCGGCCCCTATGTCTACGCCCGCGAGGCCTTCGGCGACTTCGCCGGCTTCCTCGCCGCCTGGGCGTACTGGATCACGACCTGGGTGTCGAACGCGGCGCTCGCCGTCGCCGCCGTCGGCTACCTCGACGTCCTGGTCCCGGTGAACGACCACCGCTGGACCGCGTGCCTGGCCGCGCTGGTCCTCCAGTGGCTGCCGGCGCTCGCCAACTTCGCGGGCACCCGCTACGTGGGCGCCGTGCAACTCGTCTCCACCGTGCTGAAGTTCGTGCCGCTGCTGCTCGTCGCCGTCGGCGGGCTGTTCTCCTTCGACTCCGGCAACCTCGGGCCGTTCAACGCGAGCGGCGGCAGCGCGGTCGGCGCGGTGTCGGCCTCCGCGGGCCTGCTGCTCTTCTCCTACCTCGGTGTGGAGTCCGCCGCCGTCAGCGCGGGCGAGGTGAACAACCCCCGGCGCAACGTGGGACGCGCCACCGT
Organism: Streptomyces fumigatiscleroticus; assembly: GCF_014647975.1. Lineage (GTDB taxonomy): Bacteria > Actinomycetota > Actinomycetes > Streptomycetales > Streptomycetaceae > Streptomyces > Streptomyces fumigatiscleroticus. Next base: position 10,140 of record NZ_BMQF01000009.1, on the reverse strand, counting down.
CATCGGCACCGTGGGCGCGGCCCTGGTCTATCTGCTGGGCACGCTCTCCGTCTTCGGCACGGTCGCGCACGACCGCCTGGTGGAGTCCACCGCGCCCTTCTCGGACGCCGTGAACGCCATGTTCGGCGGCGCCTGGGGCGGCTGGGCCGTCGCGCTCGCCGCGCTGGTGTCGATGACCGGCTGCCTCAACGGCTGGACGCTGCTGAGCGCCCAGACCCCGTACGCCGCGGCGAAGGACGGGCTGTTCCCCGCCGCCTTCGCACGCCGGCGGCGGGGCGTGCCGACCGTCGGCGTCGGCGTCACCGTGGTGCTGGCGTCGCTGCTCACCGTCTACAACTACACGTCGGGCTCGGCGAAGGTCTTCGACGTCCTGGTCCTCGTCACCACGTTCACCGCGACCGTGCCATATCTGCTGGCCAGCGCCGCGCAGCTGTTCCACCTGCTCTCGGGGCGGCGCGAGCTGGTCAGCCCCGGGCGGCTGGTGCGGGACCTCGTGGTCGCGGGCGTCGCGGCGGCCTTCTCCATGTGGCTCGTCGCGGGCGCCGGCTACGCCGCCGTCTACCAGGGCGTGCTGTTCCTGTTCGCCGGTGTCGTCGTGTACGCGGTGATGGCGGCCCGGCGGCAGCGGGCGGCCCGGGACGCCGTTACGGTGACGCCCGAGGTGTGAGCCGCGCGACATCCGGCCGTCGCGGGTTTGGGCCGTCCGGATGTGGTGAGGCGCGGGTGATGCCGACCCTCCACATCCCGATCGCCGCTTCCGCAGAACACGTGTGCATGCGCCCGCGTCCCCCGCACCGTGCGCGGGGGGGCCGGTGAGCGAGACGCTGCGGGCCGCCGCGCGGGAGCGGAGGCCGGCCGGGACGGCCGCCCCTACGGCGGGGGTTCCCGCGCCGGGGGCGAAGCAACGCGACGCCTTCTTCGACAACGCCAAGTATCTGGCGATCGTGCTGGTGGCGGTGGGGCACGCCTGGGAGCCGCTGCGCTCCGGCAGCCGCGCCGTCACCGCGCTCTACACGGTCGTCTACGCCTTCCACATGCCGGCGTTCATCGTCGTCTCGGGCTACTTCTCGCGCGGCTTCGAGGCGACCCCGGCGAAGATCAAGCGCCTGGTCACCGGCGTCGTCGTCCCCTACGTCGTCTTCGAGACGGCGTACACCCTCTTCACGAGGTGGACCGACGGCGACCCGGACCGGCCGGTCAGCCTGCTGGACCCGCTGTTCCTGACCTGGTTCCTCGCGGCGCTGTTCATCTGGCGGCTGACCACCCCGGTCTGGAAGGCCGTACGCCACCCCCTGCCGATCGCGCTGGTCATCGCCATGCTGGCGACCCTCTCGCCGGACATCGGCGACGACCTCGACCTCCAGCGCGCCCTCCAGTTCCTGCCGTACTTCGTGCTGGGCCTCTCCCTGCGGCCCGAGCACTTCGAACTGGTACGGCGCAGGCGGGTGCGCGTCCTGGCCGCCGCGGTGTTCGCCTGCGCGATCGCCCTGGCCTACTGGGCGGTCCCGCGGACGGACTACGCGTGGTTCTTCCACCGCTCCGCCGCCGTGGACCTCGGCGTGCCCGCCTGGTACGGGCCCGTCATGACGCTGGCCCTCTTCGGCTGCTCGCTCACCCTGGTCGCCTGTTTCCTGTCCTGGGTGCCCGGGCGCCGGACCTGGTTCACCGCCCTGGGCGCGGGCACGCTCTACGGCTATCTGCTGCACGGCTTCGTCATCCAGGCCGCCGCCCACTACCACTGGTCCCGGTCCGGCTGGGCCCACGGACCGCTCGGTGCGGCCGCCGTCTCCCTCGTCGCCGCCGCGGTCGTGACCGCGCTGTGCACCGCGCCCGTGCGCGGGGTGTTCCGCTGCGTGATGGAGCCGGACCTGGCCTGGGCCTTCCGACGGGACGCCGGCACCTCGGCACGCGGCTGAGACACCTGCCCCGCGGGGCATGAACCACGTGGATCGCGGACATCCACAGAATCTATTTTCCTGATCAGCGGTGGTGGGTCCGGATCGGTCACACCGCAATCAGGAGGACATGTCCGTGAAGCCTGAACCCGCCTCCGCGCCGTTCGCCGGGCCCTACGCCCTCGGTACCTTCTCGGCCCCGGACGGGCCGTCGTTCCCCGACCTCGTCACCGCCATGCAGGACGAGTCCACCAAGGACATGGTCTTCGGCGTGGCGCACATGGTGGCGTACGCCTCGCAGACCGCCCGGCTGCTCCCCGGCGACCTGGTGCTGACCGGCAGCCCGGCCGGCAACGGCATGCACTGGGGCCGCCTGCTGCGCGACGGCGATGTGATGGACGGCTCCATCACCGGTCTCGGCGCCCAGCGCACCCGTTGTGTCGCGGAGGCGTCGTGACCCTGGACCGCCACGACCCCGAGGGGTCGATCGCCCGCGCCGCGAAAACCTGCTCGAACCGGGGCCGCCGGGGCGCCGACGACGTGCTCGGCACGGCGACATCGTGCTGGTGCGCACCGGACAGCTCACCCGGGCCCGCCGCGAGGGCTGGGGCGAGTACGCCGGCGGCCCGGCGCCCGGTCTGTCGTTCAGCACGGCGGGCCGGCTGCACCGCACCGAGATCGCCGCGATCGCCACCGACACCTGGGGCTTCGAGGTTCGACCAGTGGGGCACCGCCAACCCCATGAACGAGCTCATCGCCGAGGAGTCCTTCAACGACGTCGACCGCGGCGTCTTCGTCGCCCCGCCGGTCTGATCCCGTGCTGGGCGCCATGCAGGTCTCCGCCCGCGGCGACCTGGCCAACCGGATGATCCCACGGGGCCCGCCGCGTGGTGGTCCTGATGGAGCACACCGCCAAGGACGGCAGCCCCAAGATCCTGTCGGAGTGCACGCTGCCGCTCACCGGCGAGCGCTGCGTGCACCGGATCATCACCGACCTGGGCGTCCTCGACGTCACGGAGCAGGGCCTCACCCTGGCCGAGACGGCGCCCGGCGTCACCGTCGGGGAGATCACGGCCCGCACCGCCGCTGACCTGCGTACGGACAGCCGTACGGCCGTCCGCTGATCCGGCGGACAACACGCGCCCCGGGCCGGCCGCGCCGGTCCGGGGCAGGGGGAGGAGAGGCGGGCAGTCAGTGCTCGACCGGCTTCGCCGCCTCGCTCAGGGCGTCATCCTGCCGCCTCCGGATCCGGCGGACTGCTTGGCCATGGCCGCGGCGGCCAGGCCCAGCAGACAGGCGACGGCACCGACGACGACGTTGTTCCAGATCGTCCTGGTGGTGCTGACGTCACCCGCGATCACCCACGGCGCGATGATGGTCCATACGCCCAGTGCGCAGGACGCCCACGCCATGCTGTGAGTGCGTTCGTAGGCGCGGCCGAAGCCGCCGCTCATCAGCAGTGCGTAGGCGATGCCGACGATCAGGTTGTTGACCGCCAGTGCGGACAGGGTGCTGAACCCCGCGATCCAGGGGGAAGCCGCCAGGTAGACGCCGGTGAGCAGGGCCAGCGCCTCGACGGCTTGGGCCTTGGGGGTACTGGCGGCGCGTTCCGCCATCTCATGACGGGTGCGCATGGCGATGATGTCCGGATGGGTCTCCATCGCCGGACTGGGAGAGGTTGCCACTCCCATCACCTCCGAGAATTACCGGCTCGGTGTGTGGACACCTACGAGTACCCCCGCCCAGCCATCGAACCACGCACACGCGTCCGCAATCAGGCGCGACGTCGGCGACGGCCGGCCCCGGTCCGAGGTACTGCCGGCACACAGAGGAATTCCGGCGCACCGTGGCGCCGACGCGCACCGCGTCCGTGGCGGAGCCACCGGGCCACGACGGTTCGGTCATGCGCCCGCCCTGCCAGAATCATGTCGGCGTCCGCGACGGGGCAGAAGAAGAGAGAGGTGGGTGGCCAGGTGACGGAGGGCACCCGGGTGGCGAGGAGTGTGCGGTGCTCAGGAGTGGCCGGTGAGTGAATCCCCCGATCGCGACTGGACGGCGATGACGCCGGGAGACTTCGACCGGGACGCCCCGCTGCTGCTGAACGTGGGCACGGGGCCCGCCCCCGTACCCGCCGAGCCGGACGAGTACGGCACGGCGCCGCTGTTCGGCGAGCGGGCGCCGGACCGGCGTGCGAGGCGGTCCGCCCGGCGCCGGGCCGCGGAGCCCGAGCAGGGCCGCCTGTTCTGAGCCGGGGCCAAGCCGCCGGTCTCCGGTGGCCGTCCGCCGCCGGGCACCGCTTGGGATGATGGCGCCCATGCCCTACTTGGTCACACCGTTGCTCGCCCGTGGTTGTCTCGCCGGAACCGAGCAGCCGTCACTGGAGGTGGAGGGCGGTCTGCTGTTGCGGCCCTGGCAGGCGGAGGACGCCGTCCATGTCGTGGAGGCGTTCCAGGATCCGGCGATCCAGCGCTGGCATCTGCGCCGTGCCGACTCCGAGGAGGAGGCCAGGCGGTGGATCACGCAGTGGCGCCAGGGCTGGCGGGAGGGAACCTCCGTGCACTGGGCCGTCGCCGAGCGGGACGGCGGCCGGGTGCTGGGCCGGGTGTCCCTGCAATCGGTGATCCTGATGGGGGGTCAGGCGGAGGTGGCCTACTGGGTCATGCCGTCGGCGCGCGGCGCCGGCGTGGCATCGCGCGCCGTCCGGGCGGCGGCCGACTGGGCCCTGGGCGACGCCGGGTTCCACCGCATCGAGCTCGGCCACTCCGCGGCCAACCCGGCGTCCTGCCGTGTGGCGGCCAAGACCGGGTTCGCGCAGGAAGGGGTGCGGCGCCGGGCCCTGCTGCACGCCGACGGCTGGCACGACATGCATCTGCACGCACGGGTCCGGTAGGAGGCCCGCTCCCGTGTCACCGTCCTCGCGGGCCCGTGCCGTCCGGCGCGCCGTGCGCGGCCGCTCTGCCGAGGTTGTTGTACACACGCCTGAGGTGCTTCGCCACGGCACACGGCACCGCGTCCGCCGCGCACTGACGGCAGGTGTCGAGATGGTCCTCGTAGGACGCGCGTGCCTGGTCGAGGGGGCTGGACGAGTGCTGCATGCTGCTTCCTGGAGGTTCGGCGTGACGCGGACGGTTCTTCACGCGCGCACGGACGGACAGGCGGCCCGCGGACGGCCGTCCGCGGGCGCCACCGTCACTTTGATCTTGTTACTCCAGGTACGGCAAGCCGGAAACGGAACCCGGCCAACCCCGCCCGCATCCCAGCCAGTTGGGTGTCAGGCGACCCGAACCGGACGGTCGGCCGACGCCCGTACGCCGGTGACGACGAAGCCGCTGCGCACACGCGTCGGGATCCGCCCGAGCGGTATCGTCAGGTCCTGCGGCGGCACGTCGTGGTCGAGGCGGGCCAGCCGTGTCGCGAGTGTCTCCAGCAGGCCGACGGTCAGGCCCTCGCCGGGACACCGGTGGCCGGTGGCCGGGTCTCCCCCGCCCTGCGGGATCAGCTCGTCCGGCTCGACGGGCCGCTGAAGGAACCGCGCCGGGCGGAAGACGTACGGATCGCCCCACAGCTCCTCGTCGTGGTTCTGCCCGTAGACGTCCAGGACGACCAGCCCGCCGGCCGGCAGGGACCGCCCGCGGAAGGTCAGGTCCCGGACGGCGAGGCCGCCGAGGAACGGGGCGAACGGGTAGAAGCGGCGGACCTCGTGCACGAAGGCGGCCGTGAAGGCGGTGTCGCCGTCCCGGAGCCGCTCGCGGTTCTCCGGCCACCGGTGCAGCGCGTGGGCCGTGAAGGCGACGAACCAGCTGACGGCCACCGTGGGGCGGATGACGTTGAGCAGTTCCACCGCGGCCGTCCTGGCCGGGAGCGGCTCGTCGACGGTGTCGCGGTGCCGCGCCACCGCGTCGAGCACGGAGCCCTCGGGCGCCCTCGCCCGTCCCGAGCGCACGTCCTCGATCAGACGCGTGAACCGCCTCTCCTGCCGGCCGCGGGCGCGCCGGGCACGCCAGTGCCGCGGGCCCGCTGTCGCGAACCCGTCGACCATCGCCATCAGGTCACGGGCGAGCGGTTCCGCCTCCTGCGCGGCGAGCGGAATCCCCGCCCAGCGGCACACCCCGCGGGTGAGGATCACTCCGGCCTCGTCCATCAGCACCACACGCTCGCGTGCGCTCCAGGTGCCGGCCGTCTCGTCCCAGACGGCGCCGACCTGCTCGGCGAGCCCGGCGATCCGGTCGGCGCGCAGAAGGGGCAGGAACAGGGACTTGCGCGCGCGGTGGGCCGGCCCGTCCAGCGTGTGCACCGCCGCACGGCCGAACAGGGTGCCCAGTACGGGCTCGGGAAGGGCACCGTGGCGGCGCACGTTCGCCTCGTCGTAGAAGAACCGCACGGCGTCCGGTCCCCGCACGGCGAGCGCGGGCCGGCCGAGCAGCCGGGTGCGCAGCACGCGGTCCGGGTGTTGCCGCATGCGGTCGGGCAGCCAGCCGTAACCCTCGGCCAGAACGGGCAGGGAGCGGTCGATCAGGGGGCGGGTGGGTGGCTTCATGGCTGCTGAGTGCCCCCGCCGGGCCGGGGCACACTACGCGCCACATGTGCCCGGGCCGGGCGGGTGAGGGTGTCGCGGGAGTCCGGCGGTGGTACCCGCAGGGGGATCCGCACGCCCGACATGTCACCGACCGGCCAGGGGAGGCCCCGATGAGCGACCGGCCCGATCCGACCCGCACCGATCTGCTCGGCATCTACCTCAACGACCATCTCACCGGCTCCTCGGTGGGTGTGCGGCGGGCCCGGTATCTGGCCGAGTCCGAGCGGGGGACGGCGATCGGCGACGCCGTGCGGCCGGTCGCCGACGAGATCGCCGAGGACCGGGCGAGCCTGGTGCGGATCATGCGGCGGCTCGACGTGCCCGTACGCCGCTACAAGGTGGTCGCGGGCCGGCTGGCCGAGCAGTTCGGCCGGCTGAAGCTCAACGGCCGTCTGGTGCGCCGCTCTCCGCTCAGCACGGTGCTGGAGCTGGAGCTGCTGCGTCTGGGCGTGGAGGGCAAGGCCGCGGCCTGGCGGACGCTGCGTCTGCTGGCCGACACCGACGAGCGTCTGGACGCCGGCCACCTCGACGGCCTGCTCGAACGCGCCCGCCGCCAGGCGGACACGCTGGAGGAGCTGCGGCGGCGCGCCGTCGGGCAGGTTCTCCGGTGAGTGACGCGCGGGGCCGGAGCGCGGCCGCCGCTCACTTCTCCGCGACGCGTATACGACGCCGGTCGTCGTGCCCTGGTGGACGACTCCGCCCGGGGTGATGGAGCCGACCGTCTGGAGGGTGTCGATCAGGGAGGACGTGCCCAGGTGGTGGGTGCCTGCCGTGGCGCCCGTGGCGGGGTCGATCCGGGCACGGCAGGAGGGGCCGGGCGCGGAGTTCCGGACGGCCACGGCGCGACAGAGCCTCGTCCCATCGGTCGGACCGGCTTCTCACGGGTGGCCGAAGCCGCTGGTGAGCCCACCGGTTAGGGTGCCTCGCATGCCTGCTGCCGCCCTCACCGACGCCCGGTCCGCGCTGGACCGTCTCCCCCTGCTGACCCGCACCGACGACGACGGCACCTGGCCGCTGCTGCTGTGGACGCCGGGCGAGAGCCTGCGCATGATCTCCACGGCCGTCCTGGGCGGGGGCCTCGGCGAGCGCGACTGGGTGCTCAACGCGCAGGTACGGCCCGGCTACGCGCACCGGGACCCCGCGGCACACCTGACCGCGATCGCGGCCGGCCTCGGCCTGCGCGGACACGGCGTCGGCCTGATGACGGCCGCTCGGGTCGCCGACCGGTGCCGGGCGGTCGACGAGGGCGTGTGCGCGCTGGTCACCGCGGGGCTCGGGGTGCGCGGCTGGGCCGCCCGGCCACAACCCGGCAGCCCCGGGCCGGCACCGGCGGGCACCGTCAACACCGTCGTCTCCGTGCCCGTGCCGCTGTGCGACGCCGCTCTGGTCAACGCCGTCGGCACCGCCACCGAGGCCAAGGTGCAGGCGCTGCGGGACGCCGGTATCGACGCCTCCGGTACGCCCACCGACGCGATCTGCGTGGCCGCTCCCCGCCCCGTACCCGGCCGGGCGTCCGAGGCGTTCGCCGGGCCCCGCTCGGTGTGGGGTGCGCGGATCGCCCGTGCGGTGCACCGGGCGACGTACGAGGCCTGTGTGCGCGGCGAGGCGACGGCGGACGGCACACCGCCCGCTGTGCCGTAGGCCCTGGGAGCGGTCAGCCGGAGGCCGTCAGCCGGATCCCCGCGATGCGGCCCGCCGTGTCGAAGTCGATCTCGGCCGAGTCGCCGTCCGGCAGTTCGGCGACGATCCGGTGGCCGTCCTCGCGGCGCCGCAGGCCGTGGTGGTCGAGGTAGCCCGTGACCACCCGGCGGGCGTCGTGGCCGATCAGGCCCACGGCCGTCAGCAGGGTCCGCGGGAGGGTGACGGGGTCGACGGCGGCGCGGGGGACCTGTGGATCCTCGGGCAGGAAGTACACCTGCGTACCCGGTCCTGCCGGTACGCCGATGTAGCCCGGGGCCCCGGTCACGCCCATGCCGGCGAAGGCCAGGGTCTCGGCGGCCCGCCTGGGGTCGGCGAAGCCGGACAGGTCGAGCGTCCCGGCCGTGAACTCGGCGATCGCGTGGGCCCGTCCATGGCGTTCCACCTCCTCCGCCAGGGCCGTCACCGGGGTGCCGCGCAGCCCGGGGTTGGCCCAGCCCCACATCCACGACCGCTCGGCGAGGTCGTAGGTGCCCAGGACCGCGACGCGCAGTTCCAGGCCGCCCTGCCGGTAGACGCAGGAGGGCAGGTCCGCGGTCCACGGACCGTCGGGCAGAAAGCCGGTCAGTGCCTCGAGCTGTGCGGCTCCCCAGGCGGCATGCCGCTCCGCCTCGTCGAGGAACGCACTGCTGAACTCCGTCGATGCCATGATCACGGACCCTACGCGACGGCCCCCGGTCCCTTCACCCCGGTATCGCGCCCCCGCGCGCTCAGCTCAGGATCTTCTCCTTCGCCCTGCGGAACTCCTCCTCCGTGATGTCGCCACGGGCGCGGATCTCGGAGAGTTTGGCGAGCTCGTCGGCGCTGCTGGGGCGGCCGTCGCCCGTCGCCGCCGTCTCACGGACGTAGGCGTCGAAGGCGTCCTGCCGCGCGCGGGCCTGTGCCATCTCGCGGCGGCCCATGTTCCTGCCCCGGGCGATGAGGTAGACGAAGACGCCGAGGAAGGGCAGCACGATGAGGAACACCAGCCAGACGGCCTTGACCCAGCCGCTCATGGTGTCGTCCCGGAAGACGTCGACGATGATCCTGAAGAGCAGGACGAACCACATGATCCACAGGAAGAACCACAGCATCGTCCAGAAGGCGCTGAGCAAGGGATAGTCGTACGCGAGGTACATATGAGGGGTCATGTCCCTCTCCTCCGTCCTGGGCCGCTGCCCTGGAAGTTCACCGGACCCGCCGTCAGCGTGCCCGGTGCGGGACGGGGGCGCCTCACCCGGCACGGGGGAAGTCCGCCCGCCGGGCACGGGCGTCAAAAGGCGTGTGTCACGCACCGTACGCGCTTCCCCTCGGGCGTACGGGCCGCCTGCTCGCGCGGCATGGCCAGGCCCTGGCGCGCGTGGGCACGCCGTCCCGGCGCGGTTCGGGTACGCAGTCGAGCCCGCCGCGGAGCGTCGCCGACGACGGTGACGACACCGTCGCGGACGGCGATCGCCTCGGCCCGGGGCCGGCCCGGGTCTCCCGTGTGGGTCCCCGCGTTGCGGACGAGCAGGTCCGCCGCGTCCTCGGTGGCGCGGGGAACCAGCCCGCCGACCGGCATCGCGGACACCTGCCGACGACCTCCTGCGGGGATGAACCACGGGATGACGTGCGGGATGAACGCCGCTCTCCGCACCGCACCGCACCGCGGCCGCTTCGCCCTGCCCGCCGGGCCGCTGTGCGCGTCCCGTGTTCTCCGCCGGCGCACCGGAAGCGGACGCACAGTGCACTGCCCGGCCGCCCGTGCACTGGTGGACCGGCGTCGGTGCGCTGGCGGGCAATCGCCCTCGTCCGCGCGGATCTAGCGTCGGTGCCGACGGCCCGCCGGACCCCGTGCGGAGCCGCCCCGCCGGAGACACCGGCACACGCAATACGTCGCAGGAGATTGACATGTCCGACTCTGTCCAGCCGGTTCAGCCGGTTCAGCCGGTCCTGGAGCCGGCGGCCCAGGCGTTCGTGGAGGCCACCGCCAACCCGCCGTACCTGTTCGAC
>NZ_BMQF01000008.1 GCF_014647975.1 Streptomyces fumigatiscleroticus | reverse complement strand
ATCCGCGACAAGTACGGCCCCCACATCATCGGCCCCGCCACCACCCTGCGCCACGCCTCCTAGCCTTCGGGGGCACTGTTCCGGTCTCTCCTGGCCGGGACAGGGCGAGGTGCTCGTAGCGCCGCAGCTGTCGGGTGCCTCTCTCGGGCGCGTGCGCGTATCCGTCCGGTGCCGGTTCCGCCCAGTGTGCGGCGAACCGCGCGCCGCCCGCGCCGCCCGCGCCGCCCGCGCCGCTCCGTGCGCACCCGACCGTGCGTCTCGGCGTCCTCGGTCCACAGGACGGCGCCGGTGCCGGGCGGCGGCCCGCATCCGCTGAGCGGCATCCGCGCCCGGCGAGCCGTCGGTCGCCGGGCGGGGCCCCTGCCCGTTCCGTTTCATATCGGCCCGCACGGAAACCCGCCGCGCGACGGTGACCGTCGTGTGCCGATACGGAAGGCAGCTCATGAAGAAGGTGTGGTGGACGATACCGGTCGTCGTGGCCGGCGCCGCGGCCGTGCGGAAGTCGCTGCCGGGGCACCGGACGGACGACCGGGCGGGGGAGCGGTGGCTGGTGGTGACGGTCAACCGCCCGGTGGCCGACGTCCGGCCGGACGGGAAGCTGCCGGCCCCGTTGCAGCGGTTCGAGGAGAAGATCGACGTGCGGGTCCGCCCCGCACCGGGCGACCGGGGCGCGGAGCTGGCCGTACGGCTCAAGGAGCCGGCCCCCGCTTCCTCGTCCTCCCTGCCCGCGCGGCTGGCCGGGCAGGACCCGCGGCAGGAGCTGCGGCTCGCGTTGCGCGAGTCCAAGGCCGTCCTGGAGGCCGGGGAAGTGCTGCATCCCGACACGCCGCCGACGACCCGGCCGACCCCGGGCGGGAAGCTGGTCGGACTGCTCACCCGTCGCTCCGGTGGGGAGGGAGTGCTGTGAAGGCGCTGTGCTGGGAAGGCGTGAACAAACTCTCCGTCGAGAACGTCCCCGACCCCGGGCTCCACAACGACCAGGACGTCGTCGTCCGGCTGATCGCGGGCACGACCTGCGGCTCCGACCTGCATCTCATCGGCGGCTACATCCCGGCGATGCGCGCCGGTGACGTGATCGGCCACGAGTTCATCGGCGAGGTGGTGGAGACCGGGCGCGGGGTGCGCCGGCACAAGGTGGGCGACCGGGTCGTGGTCTGCTCGTTCGTCGGCTGCGGACGGTGCTGGTACTGCGCCAACGACCTGTGGTCCCTGTGCGACAACACCAACACCAACCCCGGTATCGGCCAGGCCCTGTTCGGCTACGAGACCGCCGGCATCTTCGGCTACTCCCATGCCATGGGCGGCCTGCGCGGCAGCCACGCCGAGTACGTCCGGGTCCCCTTCGCCGACTACGGGGCCTTCCCCGTACCCGAGGGCGTCGACGACATCAGCGCCCTGTTCGTCTCCGACTCCGTACCCACCGGATGGATGGGCGCCGACCTGGGCGGCGTCAAGCCGGGCGACGTCGTCGCCGTCTGGGGCTGCGGCGCCGTCGGCCAGATGGCCGCCAGGGCGGCGTTCCTGCTCGGCGCGGAACGGGTCATCTCCATCGACCGCATCCCCGAGCGGCTGGCGATGACCGAGCGGTACGCCGGGGCCGAGACCATCGACTACACCGCCACGGACGTCGCCGCCGAACTGCGCGAGCGCACCGGCGGACGCGGCCCCGACGTGTGTATCGAGGCCGTCGGCATGGAAGCCCACAGCGACGGCCCCGGGTACCTGTACGACCAGGCCAAGCAGCAGCTGCGGCTGCACACCGACCGGCCCACCGCCGTACGCCAGGCCATCCACGCCTGCCGCAAGGCGGGCACCGTCTTCATCCTGGGTGTCTTCGCCGGTGCCGTCGACAAGTTCCCGCTCGGTGCCGTGATCAACAAGGGGCTGACCGTGCGCGGCGCGCAGATGCACGGGCAGCGCTACATCCCGATGCTGTTGGACCGGCTGGCCGCCGGCGAGATCGACACGGCCCACCTGGCGACCCACACCCTCTCGCTCGACCAGGCACCCAAGGCGTACGACCTGTTCAAGCAGAAGACCGACGGCTGCGTCCGCGCGGTCATCCGCCCCGGGGCGGCCTGAGACGGGAACGCCCGTCTTCGGTCCGTCTTCGGTCCGTCTTCGGTCCGTCTTCGGTCCGTCTTCGGTCCGTCTTCGGTCCGTCTTCGGTCCGTCTTCGGTCCGTCTTCGGTCCGTCTTCGGCCCGTCCTCGGCCCGTCCTCGGTCCGTCCTCGGTCCGTCCTCGGTCCAAGTGACCTCCGGTCACCGCTCCTCGTACGCGCTGTGCCGGTCGTCGGTGAAGGAGAACGGGGGCCAGGGGCCCAGGAAGCGGATGCGGACGGCGGGCTGCCGTGACTGGAGTTCGCTCAGCACGGTGCCGACGGTGTCGATGTCCTCGTTCCGGACCAGGAGCGCGGCGGACAGGACATCGGTCTCGTCCGGGGCGCGGTGGGCGCGGCCGCGGTCGCGGAAGTCCTCGGCGACGGACAGCAGACGGTGCCGGGCCTCGGCGTGCAGGGTGTCGGCGAGCTGTCCGGCGGCGTTCCGGACGTCCTGTTCCCGCTGTTTGGCCAGCAGCCGGCGCATTCCGGCCGAACGGCCTGCCAGTTGGGCCTCCGGCACCCGCATCGTCCGCGGGTCGTCCGCGGTGACGGCGGTGCGGTCCACGGTGATCTCCACCCTGAGTTCGCACCGGCCGGCCAGTTCCTCCAGTTGGGCGGTGATCTCCGGGGCCCGCCCGGTGAGCCAGTCCGTCAGGCGCTGTTCGGCGCTCCGTCCCTTGCCGGGGGAGCCGGAACCGGAACCGGAACCGGAATCGGAGGACGGCGGCTCGTCGGCGACCAGGACGTTGAAGGTCATCGGCAGGAGGCTGCCGGTGCGCTCCCATACGGTCGTCACCGCCTGGCTCTGTTCGCCGACCCAGCGGCGTACCTGGTCGTCGTCGCCCTGGAAGGGGGCCGGTGAGGCGTCGTGGACCAGAGCGGCGATGCCGGTGCCGGGCACGGGCAGCAGCCGCAGGGGGCGGCCGTCGAGGCCGGTGACGCCGTCGGCGGCTCCCGGCCGGTGAGGGAGGAGCGCGTACACGTACAGCGCCGTCCGCTCGGTCATCCGCGTGCCTCCTCCGCCCAGCGCCGCGGGTTGATCAGCTTGTCCACGACGTCGTCGACCACCTCGTCCAGCCCCCGGTGCAGATCGGCCACCGAGGAGGTGATGCCGTGGTCGTCCTTGATCTCTTCCAGCGCCTCGTCCAGTTCGAGCAGTGCGTCCGCCAGGCGTTCCATCTCCTCCATGGTCAGATCCCCGCCGTTCATGCGGCGCAGGGCCTGGCGTTCGAGCGCTTCCTGGATGACCTCCACCAAGGTGACCACCAAGGACAGCACTCCGTGCTTGAGGCTCTTCTCGTCGACGGTCAATGGCATGGTCCTCAGCCCTCCTGCTGTCGTGCTCGGGCGGTCATCCGATGGGCTCCACCGGACGGGCCGCGGTCAGCTTCTCCCTCCAGGCCTCCGGGTCGTCGGCGGCCAGCAGCACCTCGCCGTGCGCCGCGGTCCGCAGCGCGAGAACACGGTCGTCCCCGGCGGGACTCGCCCCGCCCGGCCGCCGTACGCCGGTGATGTCCGCCGTGGGCAGGACCAGGGCCGGCCGGGAGTCCACGGGCGACTTCCAGGTCAGGCGGTCGGCGGTCAGACGTGCCTGTCCGCCGCGCCACAGGGGGCCGCCGCGACGGGGCTCGTGGTACCACAGGTGTCCCTCGGCCAAGGGCTCGTCCTCCTCGTCGCCGGCGGGTGCCGGCGGGAAGGGCACGTCGAGACGGCCGGCGCGGGCCGCGGTGAGCAGGTCGTGCAGTCTGCCGGGCTCACGGGCCGAGAGGCGTTCCTCCCGGCCGTCGGCCAGTGCCAGACGCAGGCGCAGGCGTTCCTCGCCGCCCACGGTGCGCTCGGGCTCCAGCCGCGCGGCCCGGACGGCGGCCAGCTCGGTCTGCCACAGGATCTCCCGGGGTTCGTCGCGCAGGACGACCAGGCGCTGGTCGGTCAGGTAGACGGTGCCGGGCCGCCATCCCGTGCAGATGCCCTCCGTCAGGAGGTGACCGCCGCTCATGCGGCACAGGACGCCCTCGCCTTCCCGCAGTTCGATGGCGCGGCGGACGGCGGACCGTTCGGCCCAGGCGCGGGTGGCCTCGTCCCAGTGGCGCATCATGCCGTACTCCAGCATGGTCTCCATCCCGGCGATGGCCGCCCGGATGGAGACGCCGATCAACGGGATGTCGGCCACGGCGACGATCAGGTCCAGGTGCAGCACCGCGCCCTTGTTCAGCACCACTTCCACCAGGTCGTCCAGGGTCACCCGGGGGTCCCGAGTGGGCCGCATCGGTGGCCGGCCGGCGGTCATGCCGAACCGCCCCGCTCTCGGTCCCCGTCCGTTTCGGCGACGAGGGCGGCGGGGTCGGCACCGCGGTCGGCACGGGGGTCGGCACCGCGGTCGGAACCGGGATCGGCATCGTGCGCGGAGCCGGTGAGGGAATCGCCTGTGCCGCCGGACCCGTCCCCGGACCCGTCCCCGGACCCGTCCCTGGAGGCGTCCCCGGACCCGTCCCTGGAGGCGTCCGCGGAGGCGTCCGCGGAGGCGTCCCCGGACCCGTCCCCGGAGCCGGGAAGGGCCGGGGAATTCCGCTCGGAGCCCTCCCGCAGCCGGGCCTGCGCGCTGCGCCAGCCGCACCAGGGGCACCACTGGTTCAGCAACTGCTCGACGGGAGCGCGCTTGCCGCACTCCGGGCAGGTCTCCTTCTCCTCCTGCGCCTCTCGCCAGGCAGCGGTCTCCGTGTCCGTGCCGGACGGGAACTCCAGCCCGTAGCGCGCAGCCGTCTCGAAAGAGGCCAGTGCCGCGCGCAGGCGGATACCCAGCAGTTCCACCCCGGCCACGGAGACCATGATGTCGGCGTTGAGGACAAGTCCCTTGTCCAGCAGGGTTTCCACCACGTGAGCCAGGCTGCCCTCGCCGTCCCGTCTCGGTTGCAGCGGTGAGACGCCCGCACCCGGCACCCCGGGCGCCGACGGGCCGCGCCGCACGGCCGGGGGCGGAAAGGTGCCCGGGCCCGGCGTGCCGCTTTCCGGATAGCTGCTCATGCCCCGCGTCTATCCGCTCCCCTGGCACTCACACACCATGGAGCAGGACCGGCTTTCCAGTTCCCGCCCTCCCTCCCGGTGGCCGGGGCGCCTCCTGTACCGATTCGGCACGCTCCGAACAAGCTCGGTTAGCGTGTCCGCGTGATCAGGATGGATTGGGCGTGATCAGTATGGAATGGGACGGCCTCACCGACCGCGGACGCTTCAACGACTGGTACCTGAAGGAGCGGGACCGGTTCGCGGACAGGGCCCGGGACGCCGACTGGGACGGTCTTTTCGAGGAGTTGGACAGGGAGCCGAGGTGGATCAATCTGCCCCGGCCCGGGAACAGCAGCGGCTTCGCCCCGCTCCACCAGGCGGCCTGGCACGGCGCGGAGTTCGCCGTCGTCTCCCGGCTGCTCGCGCACGGGGCCTGGCGCACACAGCGGACCCGGGACGGGCGGCGCCCCGTGGACATCGCGCGGGAGCGGGGGCACACGCATCTGCTGGAGCTGCTGGAGCCGGTCGTGGTACGGCGGCTCCCCGCCCCGCCGGAGACGCTGGAGCGCCACTTCCACGCGCTCCTGCGGGAGAGGACCGGAAGCTGCTTCCAGGAGATCGAACACCTGCTGCCGCCGCTGGCCCCGCTGACGGAGGGCCCGGCCGTTCAGATCTTCTTCCAGGTGGTCGGCATGATGGGCGGCTTCACCTACCGCCTCGCGAAGGACTACGTGCATGTGCACGGCCACTCGCGGATGGACGGCGACGACGGGGACCACTACCGCGTGACACCTGAAGGCTGGTCCAGGATCGACCGCTCGCCCGTTCCGCCGCCCCCTCCGTCCGCCCCGCAGCGCGCCGCGTCCTGACCGGCGGACACCGGCCGGACCGCTGGTGGATGCGCCGGTTCCCCACCACCGAGCCGGAGTTGCCCCGCCGGCCGGAGCCGCTCGGCAGCTCGTCGGCGCCCAAGTGGGGTATCCGAGGGGGATCGGTGGTCGTGTCGACGGGGCGTGCGGCGGTTTCGCGTGGGTCTCGTGGTGCCGCGCCCACCGCGTATAGGTTGCTGAGCGGAATGGGTTCTTCCGAGCGGCTCACAAGGCAGGTGGGAAGCGATTCTCTTCAGAAGCAGGGCGACGAGCGTGGCAGTGGTGGCCGGTCACCGGGGTACGGAGGTGGAGAAGCACACCCCGGAGCACGAACCCAGACGGGAGCGGTCCGAGAGACGACGCGGCGGCTCCGGCCGGGGCTTTCCGTCGGCGGTCGCGCGGAGCGGGCGGGTGGGCGGTCTCGACGGGCTGAGAACCCTGGCCGTGGCGACGGTCCTCGTCTATCACGTGGAGCCCGACCTGTTGCCCGGCGGCTCGGTGGCGGTGGATGTCTTCTTCACCATCAGCGGCTTCGTCATCACCCGGCTGCTGATCGCGGAGTACGTCCGCACGGGCGGCGTCGACCTGCCGGCCTTCTACCGGCGGCGCTGGCTGCGGCTGGTCCCCGCGTTGCTGGCGGTCTGCGCGGTGTGCGCGGCGCTGGGACTGACCACGTCGCTGCCGGCCTTCGACGACGCGTGGACGGCCGCGGGGCTCGCGGCGCTGTTCGTGGTGAACGTCGTACGGGCCGGGCAGGACGGCGAATACTCCGGTCTGACCGCGCCGCTGTCGCACACCTGGTCGCTCGGTGTGGAGGAACAGTTCTACCTGCTGTGGCCGCCGGTCCTACTGTTGCTGATGCGGCGGATACGGGCCCGTACGGTGCTGCTGTGCACGGCGGCGCTGTGTGTACTGCCGGTGGTGTGGCGGTGCGTGCTGTGGAACCCCGACGCGGCGCACCGCATCTACAACGGCACGGATTCCCGCGCGGACGAGCTGCTCGCCGGTGCCCTGGTGGCCGTGGTCCTGGCCCGGCTGCGGGCCGACGATCCCCGGCTGGCACGGCTGCGCACGTGGGCGGGCCGGCTGGCCGGACCGGCGCTCGGCCTGCTGGTGCTGATCGCCTGGACGGTGCCGGTCACCGGCGCCCACGGCGGCTGGACCGCGGCCTGGTACACCGTCGGGTTCCTGGCGGTCGCGGTGGTCTCCGCCACGCTCGTCGCGGGACTCGAACTCCGCCCGGAGGGGCGGCTGTCACGGGTCCTGTCGCTGGCGCCGCTGGCCTGGGTGGGCCGCAACCTCAGTTATGGCATGTATCTGTGGCACTACCCGGTCCTGCGCCTGCTGGCCTCGCTCGGGGTGAAGGACGGGCGGCTGTCGGCCACGGTGGTGCTGACGACTGTCATGGCCCTGCTGTCCTACGCCGTCGTCGAGGCGCCGCTGCTGCGCCGCGGCCGGTGAGCGCGCCCGGCCGGCATCGCATCCGTGCGGGAACGACGAGGGGCGGTTCCGTCACCGGAACCGTCCCGGTCGGCCGAAGGTGACGTGGTCCTTGTCGGTGCGTGCGGGTGACGTCGAAGTCGCAGGGGTACCCGGCAACGGAGATCCGTGATCCGTCGCGTGTCCGGCCCGTCCTTCCTTCCTTCCTTCCTACCTACCTTCCGCCCGCCCGGACACCTTCCCCTGACCGTCGGACAGCTTCAGGGAGATGAGCGCACATGGTCTCCGAAACCGCGAGGATTCCCTCAGGGGACGTGGCCCTGACCGGCGACCTGATCGTCCCCGTCGGAGCGCGAGGGGTCGTCCTGTTCGCCCACGGCAGCGGGAGCTCGCGCCTCAGTCCCCGCAACCGCGCGGTCGCCGACGGGCTGCACCGGCCCGGGTTCGGCACGCTGCTGCTGGACCTGCTGACCGAGGACGAGGAGCGCGAGGATCTCGCGACGGCCCGGCACCGCTTCGGCATCGCCCTGCTGGCCCGGCGCCTGACGGATGCCGTCGACTGGCTGGAGCAGCGCCCGGACACCGCGGACCTGCCCGTGGGCCTCTTCGGGGCGAGCACGGGGGCGGCGGCCGCGCTGGTCGCGGCGGCGGAGCGGCCGGGAAGGGTGTCCGCGGTGGTGTCGCGCGGCGGACGGCCGGACCTGGCCGGTGACACGCTGCCCCTGGTCGCGGCCCCGGTGCTGCTCATCGTCGGCGGCAGCGACGAGACGGTTCTCGATCTGAACCGGGAGGCAGCCGGGAAGCTGTCGGCACTCCACCGGCTCCATGTCGTCCCGGGCGCCACACATCTCTTCCCGGAACCCGGCGCCCTGGAGCAGGTCACCGAGGCCGCCGCCGGCTGGTTCCGTGACCACCTGCCCCAGGGGGCGGGCAGGGCCGACGACGAGCGCCCCGGCTGAGCGCTTCCTTGCGTCACGGAACGGACGAGCCGGGGTTGCAGGGGAGGCCGCGGCCGTACGCGAACACGCGGCCGTACGCGAGGCCGCCGTCGTACGCGAGGCCGCCGTCGTACGCGAGGCCGCCGTCGTACGGAGGTCCTCGACTTCTACGCGGCGCTCGCTTTGGCGGTGATGGGGCGCGTTGCCGGGGCATTGCCTGCGGACACGTCGCCGGAGCACCGACCGCGAGCATCCGCGAGCCGCTGCCGGCGGGCCGTGCCGCCGAGGGCTGCCGGACGGGGGGCGGCCGGTTCCGCGGCAGCCGAGCGGCACTGTGGCCGATTACCTCGGACGGCCCCGTGCGGTCGGCGGGGGCGTGCTCAGCTGGGCCTGTGTCGCCCGCTCGGCCGGTCTCGGCCCCGCAGCCGCGCCGGTGCACGCACCCTTCCGATCATCGCGTCATGCTGGAAGAGGGTGCTTCCTCCCTCAGACTTCCTCCCTCAGACTTCCTCCCCTCACACTTCCTCCCCTCACACTTCCTCCCTCAGGATGCGTCCCCGGTGCGGGGACTGCCGACCAGGCCCGCCGTCGCCGCAGCGGCCCAGCCCAGAGCGGTGACGGCCGCCCCCGCACGGCGGAACCGGCCGGGCAGCGTGCCGCTGAGCAGAAGGGCGTCCCCGACGTCCGAGGCGATGCGCACGGCGGTGGCCGTGGCCAGCGCCGGGCCCTGCGGAGCGAGGACCATCGCCAGGCCGGTGACGGCGTCCCGCCATGCCAGAGGGCGCACCACTATCGCGGTGTGCGGCCCTGTACCGCCCTGCGGATCCACCAGCCCGGAGGGACGGGCCAGCAGGCCTGGCCGGTAGGCGGTCGCGATCCCGTAGACGCATGTCACCGCCCGAGAACTCGCAGCAGCCTGGTTCGCACTGTCAGCACCTCCGCATGTCGGCGAATCCCGTGTACGTCCTGACACGCGCGACGCGCGAGTACCCGTACCGGCCCGGACCAGACGCGAGATCGCGGTGGGTGCTCGCCACCCACGCATCCAGGCGAGTGCCGAGGAGGCTGATCCAGCCGAGCGTCTGTTGCTGTCACTGTGGAAACCCGTGCTGACCGTCCACGACGAATGATCGGGTATGTCCACAGGCATCCTATTTGAAGATCGGAGATATCTTCGAAACATTCGAAGACTCATGGAGTCTATTTGATCTTGCTCCTGAAGGCGTGCTCGGACAATTTGGTTCGAAGTGTCAAACCAGCCTTCTGAACAGCCATTTTACTCTTGCGCGAGCGCATCCTCGATCCGAATGTTTCGAAAAGATTGCCGAAACCGTTGACAGTTGGCAGGGGCATACCAAAACTGTCGCCGTCGGCAGGGCTGCCACGCTGCCCGGCCCCCGTCGGCCTCAGGAGTCGAGGAGGAAGCAAGCACATGAACGACGCACCCGCACACCACATGAGAAAAAGACGCGGTCCTCACGGACCGCTCGGCCGCTTCAGGCTGCTGATCAGCAGCATCTGCGCGTCGGTACTGGTCGCTGTGGCCGCGATGACCCTGCCCGGAACCGCACATGCCGACACGGTCGTCACCACGAACCAGACCGGCACCAACAACGGCTACTACTACTCCTTCTGGACCGACGCGCCCGGAACGGTCTCCATGAACCTGGGCAACGGAGGCGGCTACAGCACCTCATGGAGCAACACCGGTAACTTCGTCGCAGGCAAGGGCTGGAGCACCGGCGGGCGCAGGAGCGTGACCTACTCGGGCACCTTCAACCCGTCCGGCAACGCCTACCTGGCCCTGTACGGGTGGACGTCGAACCCGCTCGTCGAGTACTACATCGTCGACAACTGGGGCACCTACCGGCCCACGGGAACCTTCATGGGCACCGTCACCAGCGACGGCGGTACGTACGACATCTACAAGACCACGCGGTACAACGCCCCCTCCGTCGAGGGCACGAAGACCTTCGACCAGTACTGGAGCGTCCGGCAGTCGAAGAGGACCGGCGGCACCATCACCACCGGCAACCACTTCGACGCCTGGGCCCGCACCGGCATGCCCCTGGGCAGCTTCAACTACTACATGATCCTCGCGACCGAGGGCTACCAGAGCAGCGGCAGCTCCAACATCACGGTGGACGGCACCAGTTCGGGCGGTGGCGGTGACGGTGGAGGTGGCGGCGGTGGCGGTACCGGTGGCTGCACCGCGACGCTGTCCGCGGGTCAGCAGTGGAGCGACCGGTACAACCTCAATGTGTCGGTCAGCGGTTCCAGCAACTGGACCGTGACGATGAACGTGCCCTCCCCGGCGAAGGTCCTCTCCACCTGGAACGTCGCCGCCAGCTATCCCAGCGCCCAGGTGCTGACCGCCAAACCCAACGGCAACGGCAACAACTGGGGCGTGACCATCCAGCACAACGGCAACTGGACCTGGCCATCGGTCTCGTGCAGTACGAGCTGACCGCCGAATTCCCGAGGTTGGAGGACACCTCCGTATGAGAAACCGTATGAGAGAACACAAGAGAGCCGGGCTGCGTCTCCCGCTGCGCTCCCTGCTCACGGGCCTGGCCGCCGTCGCGCTGGCCGCCGCCGGCACCCTCACCGTCAACGCCGCCCCGGCGCAGGCCGCGGCCTGCAACGGGTATGTCGGGCTCACCTTCGACGACGGCCCGTCCGCCACCACGTCGAGCCTGCTCAACGCGCTCAAGCAGAACGGGCTGCGGGCCACGATGTTCAACGAGGGCCAGTACGCCGCCGCGTCCCCGGCCCAGGTCCGGGCCCAGGTGGACGCCGGCATGTGGGTCGCCAACCACAGTTACACCCACCCGCACCTGACCCAGCTCGGCCAGGCGCAGATCGACTCGGAGATCTCCCGGACCCAGCAGGCCATCGCCAACGCGGGCGGCGGCACTCCGAAACTGTTCCGCCCGCCGTACGGCGAGACCAACGCGACGGTGAAGTCGGTCGAGGCCAAGTACGGTCTGACGGAGATCATCTGGGACGTCGACTCGCAGGACTGGAACGGCGCCAGCACCGACGCGATCGTGCAGGCCGCCGGCCGGCTCACCAACGGCCAGATCATCCTCATGCACGACTGGCCCGCCAACACCATCGCCGCGATCCCGCGGATCGCGCAGAGTCTGGCCAGTCGTGGCCTGTGCGCCGGGATGATCTCGCCGCAGACCGGCCGCGCCGTGGCCCCCGACGGCAGCGGCTCCGGCGGTGACGGTGGAGGTGGCGGCGGTGGCGGTACCGGTGGCTGCACCGCGACGCTGTCCGCGGGTCAGCAGTGGAGCGACCGGTACAACCTCAATGTGTCGGTCAGCGGTTCCAGCAACTGGACCGTGACGATGAACGTGCCCTCCCCGGCGAAGGTCCTCTCCACCTGGAACGTCGCCGCCAGCTATCCCAGCGCCCAGGTGCTGACCGCCAAACCCAACGGCAACGGCAACAACTGGGGCGTGACCATCCAGCACAACGGCAACTGGACCTGGCCGACGGTCTCCTGCAGTACGGGCTGAACTCGGTTCGCGGTTCCCGGATCCCGGATCCCGGATCCCGGATCCCGTAAGCATCCCCCCTGTGGTGCGGCGGTCCCCGCCGCCGCACCACGCTGCCGCCCCCGTGACGGAAAACAACCGCACGTCGTGCGAGAGTTGACGATTTCAGGTGCGCACACATGGCCGATTATGATCTTGGTCATGACTGCGCAGAACTCTGACAAGACGCCTTCCCGCAAACAGAGACTCCAGGAGAAGCAGCGCCGCCAGCTTTCGGTGGTCGACACCGTGGACAAGGCCGAGGCCAAGGTCCACAAGGCGGAGGCGGAACTCGCCGTGGCCGTCGCCGAGGCGGTCCAGGTGTTCGGCGGCGAGCAGGAAGCGTCCGAGGGACTCGACATGTCCGTCGAGACGATCCGGCGCTTCCTCGGCATGGTGGCGCAGGAAACGGACGGTACCGGCGAAGGCGGGGAAGCCGACTCCGCCACGGCTTAGCAGCCGGCCGCCTCCCGGGCGCGCCCCGGCCCGACGTCCGTCGGGACGTCTTTGCCGAAACGGCAAAGAGGCTGGCGGTGGCTTCTCCACCCCTCCCATGATCGTTGTCCTGCGTCGTTGCCCTCTGTCCGCCCCGGACCGGTGGCGCACTCGGCGCACGCGGATGACCGACAGCCTGGAGGACGCCATGACGCAGCCCGACCGAGCCACGGATGTCACACACCGTCTGCTCCCCTCTCCCGCCGGACGGATCCACGTGGCGGAGCAGGGCGCCGGTCCACTGGTACTGCTGGTGCACGGATTCCCGGAGTCCTGGTACTCCTGGCGCCACCAGCTGCCGGTGCTGGCCGCAGCCGGATACCGCGCGGTTGCCCTCGACGTCCGCGGCTACGGGCGTTCCTCCAAGCCCGGGAGCGCGGCCGCCTACCGGATGCTCGAGCTGGTCGAGGACAACGTCGCCGTGGTGCGGGCGCTCGGTGCCCGGACCGCGGTGGTCGTCGGGCACGACTGGGGCTCGACCATCGCCGCGCATTCCGCGCTCATCAGGCCCGATGTCTTCCGTGCCGTCGGGCTGCTGAGCGTTCCCTACGCGCCGCCCGGTGGACCGAGGCCCAGCGAGATCTTCGCGCGGATGGGCGGCGACGAGGAGTTCTACGTCTCCTACTTCCAGCAGCCCGGCCGGGCCGAAGCCGAGATCGAACCCGACGTCCGCGGCTGGCTCGCGGGTTTCTACGCCGCGCTCTCCGCCGACACCATGCCCGCCCCCGGCGCCCCGGACCCGCACTTCGTCGGCCGTGGTGAGCGGCTGCGTGACCGGTTCCCCGCCGGCCGGCTGCCCGCATGGCTCGGCGAGGACGACCTCGACGTCTACGCGGGGGAGTTCGAGCGGACGGGCCTCGTGGGGGCGCTCAACCGTTACCGGAACATGGACCGGGACTGGGAGGACCTCGCCGCCTACCGCGGCAGACCCCTCACCCAGCCGTCCCTGTTCCTCGGCGGGGCTCTCGACGCCTCCGTCACCTGGCAGGCCGAGGCGATCCAGGCCTACCCCACCACCCTGCCCGGACTGCTCTCCTCGCACATCCTCGACGGCTGCGGCCACTGGGTGCAGCAGGAGCGCCGCGAGGAGGTCAACCGGATCCTGACCGACTGGCTCGCCGCACTGCCCGCCTGAGCACGCGAACCCCCTGGAGCCACCCCGACCGTCCCTTGATCCCCGGTCCGCCCGGCAGACCGGAGACCGACGGACCGGCAGACCGGCGGACCGGCAGACCGACGGACCGGCAGACCGACGGACCGACGGACCGACGGACCGGCGGACTGACGGACCGGCGGGGCCTCCCGATCCAAGCCACTTGAAACCCATTGTCAACTTCAGTTGAAAATGATTACCATGTGACTTGTCCGCGCACGCTCAAGTGCGTGCGCCTTCTGATCCAGGGGGGATCATCTTGCGTGCCTTCACTCGTGCCCTGACCGTCTCCGGCCCGCTCGCCGCCGCCCTCGCCGTGGCCGGTCTCACCGCCACCCCGGCGGCTGCCGCGACGACGCTCGACAGCGGTCACGTGGACGTGCTCGACGCCGAATGGGACGGCGCCGACCTGCACCTGCACGTCCACGACGAGGAGACCGACACCGAGTACGAACCGGCCGACGTCACGCTGTCCGTGCCGGCCGCCGCGAAGGTCGCCAACCCCGGCTACGGCTTCCTCGGCTCGGGCGGTCAGATCTGGCTGCTGCCCGACACCGAGGCCGAGGCCGACGCGGCCGGCGTCCTGTTCCCGGGCATCTCCACCGAGCACCTCACCACCGGCGTCTTCGCCGACGACACCGTGACCTACACGCTCGTCAGCGCCACCCGGAACGGCTCCGCCACCGACGCCTTCAGCGTCTACACGGGCAGCGGCACCCGCTGGTTCGACAGCAACCCCGGCATCACCACCTACAAGTCCCGCTCCTTCGGCGTCGCCACCCACAACCACGCCAACTGGGCCTTCGAGCAGGCCGGCACCTACCAGCTGACGTTCCGGGTCCAGGGCACGGCCGGCGGTGTCACGGAGTCCGCCACCGAGACGTACACCGTCGTCGTCGGCTCGTGATGGAAGCCCTGACGCGCGACAGACGCGCTCTGACGGCCGCGGCGCTGACCGTGGCGACCGCGGTGACCGCGGTGCTCGTGGGCGCGGCAGGGCTGGTCGCCGGCGGCAGCGGGTCGGCCCGCGCCGCCGGCGGTGCCGTCGTGCTGGACGAGGGGGAGCCGGTTCTCACACCCCGGACGGACGGCGGCGGGCTCCAGTTGCAGATCGACGACCGCAGCGGGGACACCACCGTCGTGCGCGAGCCGTCCGACGTGGTGCTGTACGCGCCGCAGTCGACGCTCCAGTACACGCCGAACCCGGTGGCGGTCGCCCTCGGCACCACCGACCAGGACACCTGGCAGCTGGGCGGCTGGGAGGCGGAGAACCTCTTCGCCCCCGAGCCCGGCTGGAACGGCACCGAGGCGGGCGGCCCCACCGAGGTGACCCTGTCAAAGTACGAGGGGCCCGGCGACTTCGGCATGGTCACCTACACCCGGGAGACGGACTGGTCGGACGGTGCACCGGAGATCCACCTCGGCAGCACCGCCTCAGCACCGCACACCTTCACGCTCCCCGCCGAGCAGCAACGGCTGTCACCCATCTGGATGTTCACGTCCGAGGGTGTCCACCGTCTCACCTTCACCGTGACCGCCGGAGGCGCCACCGACACCGAGACCCTCGCCGTGGTCGTGGGCGACGACATCGACCCGGCCGAGGTGCTGCCCGGCGACGGGGCCACACCGTCATCCACCCCGCCCACCACACAACCGCCGACGGACGGCGCGACGACGCCGTCCCCGTCCGCCCCGTCCACCCCGTCCGCGCACGTCATCGCCGACGGTCACGTCGATCTGGCCGCCCGGCCGGTGGACGGCGAGCTCCGGTTCCAGATCAAGGAGGGCACCTCGCAGTCGTACCAGTGGTACGAGCCCGACGAGGTCGTCCTGCATGTGAAGCCCGCGGCCAAGCGGAGGATCACGGCGGAATACGCGTTCCTGGGCGAGGCCGGTGATCCGGTGTGGTGGCTGCCGCTGCAACAGGTCGACGGTCTGGTGTGGCCCGGCTGGAGCACCGAGGAGTACGCCAAGGCCGACATCGACGGGGACATCACCTACCGGCTCGACGAGGTGCGGGGGCCGGGCGCGGTGGCGGTGTTCAACTCCGGCTCACTCGGCGCCGTGGACGTACGGCTCAACAGCGGCGACGGACTGCCGGACGGTCTCGCCCACTCCGTGCACGCCCACAGCCACTGGAACTGGACCTTCACCGCCGAGGGCGTCTACCGCACCACCTTCACCGTCAGCGCCACCCTCGCCGACGGCAGGAAGGTCGGTGACACCGCGACGCTCGCCTGGGTCGTCGGGGACGACACGGACCCCTCGACCGTGACACCGGGTGCGGGTGCGGGTGACGAGCCGACGGCGACGCCGACGACGACCTCGACGACGACACCGACGGCCACGGCGTCGGCCACGGCATCCGCCGCGCCGTCCCCGTCGTCCTCCCCGTCGCCGCCCGCGCAAGCGTCCGGTGCCGCCTCCCCGGGCACGGCGGGAACGGGCGGGGCCGCCATGGACGGCACCGCTGGAAGCACCGGTTCGTCCCTCGGCGCCACGCCGTCCGGTGGGCTCGCCGCCACCGGCACGGGCGCCGCCGTACTCGCCGGCCTCGCCACGGCCGCACTGCTCGCGGGCGGCGGAACCGTGCTCGCCGTACGCCGCCGGTGGAGAGCGCGGTGACGGCGCCGGTCACAGGCTCATCAGAACAGGAGGAGCCCCATGCGGGGCCATAGCAGAGGCACCGAAGGCATGAGAGGCACCACCAGAGCCGTACTCGCCGCCGCCTGCGCACTGCTCGCCACGGCGGCGACCGGGTGCAGCGGGATACGGCCCGGGTCGTCCGACGCCGTGCTCAGTGTGTCGACGACCACGGCGATCATCGCCGACCTGGTGAAGCAGGTGGGCGGAGACCGTGTCGACGTCATCTCGATCGTGCCGCTCCACGGAGACCCGCACTCCTACGAGCCCAGCCCCGGCGACGCGGCCAGGGTCGCCGAGGCCGACATCGTCTTCGGCAACGGGCTGCTCCTGGAGGAGCCCGGCATCATGAAGATGGTTCACACCAACGCACCCGAGGCCACGCCGAAGATCGCGATCGCCGAGCGGCTGGAGCAGTACGGCGGCACCGTGACGAGGCTGGAGGAGGACCTGGGGCTGGACGTGCTCTGGCTGGGCTGGGCCGTCGAGGGAGAGGTCGCCGGTGACGGCTCCCAGGTCCGTACGACCGCCACGAAGCTTCAAGGCCCCGGCGACCTGCGTGTCTACCTCACCGACACGCTCGGCCGGCCGAAAGTGTACGTCGACTCCGCCGACGGGCTCAGCGCCGAGGACTCCTTCACGCTGCCGCCCGAGGCACACACGCACGTCAACTGGGCGTTCAGCGAGCCCGGCACGTACCGGCTGACGGTGGCCGGACGTACCGAGGCACTGGACGGCACCACCCGGGACATCGGCAGCGGGACCTTCACCTTCACCGTCGGCGACGCGGCACGGGCTCCCAAGGGTGCGACCGTGCTCGACGCCGGACACGCCGACGTCACGCTCAACGCCGGAACCGGCGGGGTCTACGTCCGCGCCGACGAGGAGGGCAGCGGCGAGCGCACCCGGTATCCGGCCACGGACGTGGTGCTCAACGTGCCCGACCGGGCGAAGGAGTCCGTGCCGAAGGAGAAGCCGTACGCCTTCCTCGGACGCCCCGGCGCGGACCTATGGGTGCTGCCGCAGGCCGTCATCGGCAAACACGTGCACGGCGACATGGATCCGCACGCCTGGGAGGACGTCGCCAACGCCCAGGCATACGTCCGCCGTATCGAGGCCGAGCTGACCGGGGCCGATCCGGCCGGGAAGGCGGCGTACGAGAGGAACGCCGAGGCATACCTGAGGAAACTCGCCGCCCTCGACGAGGAGGTCGCCCGCAAGCTGGCGGCCATTCCGGAGGAGAACCGCGAGCTGATCACCACGCACGACGCCTTCGGCTACCTGGCCCGGGCGTACGGCATGGAGGTCGCCGGCTTCGTCGTCCCGGTGCCGAACCGGGAGCCGAGCGCGGCCGAGGTGGAGGAACTCGGCAACACCGTCCGCGACAAGGAAGTCCCGGCCGTGTTCCTGGAGCCGAATCTCGCCGCCCGCGCCGACGTGCTGAGAAGGGTCGCCCGGGACCAGGGCGTCGGAGTCTGCACCCTCTACGGCGACTCCTTCGACGACGAGATCCACACATACGTATCGATGATGCGGCACAACGCGGACGAGCTCGCGAAGTGCCTGGGGAGGGACGCGTGATGACACGCAGGCCGAGGTTGCGCCCGGAGCGCGTCGCGGTGGCGGCGGCGTTCGTGACCGCGCTCACGGGAAGCGGCGTCGCGGTGGCCGACGACGGCGGTACCGGTACGGACTGCGGACCGGGCGCCCACGCGGTGTACGCCGCGAAGGCCGACGGCGATGAGCAGGAGTCGCTGTCGCCCGACAGCGCGGCCGCACTGCCCGACGAGTACGAGCTCCTGGTGGAGCAGGCGGGCTTCGCCCGCTGGGTGTTCACGGCCGAGGGGACGTACCGGGCCGCCTGCACTGTGTCGGCCGGGGAACGGGCCGTCACGGGAGTAGACATGATCCAGAAGGGAACGGAGGCGGCTGAGGAGACGGAGGGAACTGAAGGGGCGGAAGAGGCGAACGACGCATCCGCCGAACCGGATCCCGCACAGCCCGCACCATCCATACAGCCCGCACCATCCATACAGCCCATACAGCCCGTACAGCCCGTACAGCCCGTACAGCCCGCGCAGTCCGCGCAGTCCGCGCAGTCCGCGCAGTCCGCGCAGTCCGCGCAGCCCGTACAGTCCGCGCAGTCCGCGCAGTCCGCGCAGTCCGCGCAGTCCGCCACCGAGCCGACGTCCGGGGAACGGTACCTCGCCGCGACGACCGGCACGGCGGTCCTCTCCGCCCCGGCCGCCGCCGGCACCGATGTCGTCTCGGCACCGAAGGTCCTCGATGAAGGCCATATCGACATCGCCGCACGGATCGTCGACGACCGGATGCAGATCCACATCAAGGACGGCACAACCGCCGGAGAGACCACCTGGCGCGAGCCCTCCTCCGTCGTCCTGCACGTCGCACCCGCCGCGAGGAACACCCTCCCGGAGGGCGACGAGTTCGCCTTCCTCGGCGACGCCGGCGACCCGGTATGGCTGCTCGACCAGGTGCAGCAGGACGGACTGCTGTGGCCCGGCTGGTCCACCGACAACATCGAGGCCGGGGCCACGAAGGGCGGTGTGGCCTTCGCACTGACCCGCGCCGAGGGACCGGGCGCCTTCGCGCTCTACACCTACGACGCCATGTCCGGCGCGAACGTGCTGTTCAACAGCAAGGACGGAGTACCGGACTCCTTCGACGTCCCGGCCAACACCCATGCGCACGGCGGCTGGGCGTTCACCGAGGAGGGCACCTACCGGTTGACGTTCAGGATGAGCGGAAAGCTGGCCGACGGGACGGAGGTGAGCGACACCGAGACCGTGGCGTTCGTGGTGGGCGACGAGGACCCGGGAGCCGTCGAACCCGGTGACGGCTCGGGCAGCGGCTCCTCGTCCGGGACGGACGCGGCGAAGGGAGCCGGTGGCGACGAAGGAGCGGACGACGTGACGACGGCCGACGGGTCCCCGGACGGAACCGGGAACGGGAACGGGACCGATGTCGGGACCGCGGACAAGGACGGCTCCATGGCCTCGACCGGTGCCGGGAACGCCGTACTGATGGGCACAGGCGCGACCGCGCTCGCCGTACTCGGAACGGCCCTGGTCACCGTCGTCCGCAGGCGTGGCCGCACCGCCGGGAGGACCTCCGCGTGAACACTGCCGAGCCACTCCTCCAAGTCCGGGACGTGCGGGTCGTCCTCGGTGGCCGGACGGCCGTCCAGGACACCTGCCTCACCGTGCGCGGGGGCGAACTGCTGGGCCTGCTCGGCCCGAACGGTGCGGGCAAGACCACGGTGCTGCGCGCCGTGCTCGGGCTGGTGCCGCTCGCGGGCGGCGACGTACTGATCGGCGGCCTGCCCGCCGGCCGCGCCCGGCACCTCGTCGGATACGTGCCGCAACGCCACGAGTTCGCCTGGGACTTCCCCGTCGACGTCTCGGGGGCGGTGCTGTCCGGCCGCACCCGCTCGATCGGCTGGCTGCGCCGCGCGGGGGCGGCCGACCGGGCGGCGGCGGAGGAGGCGCTGGAACGGGTGGGCCTCGCCGAGCTGCGCCGACGCCCCGTCGGGGAACTGTCGGGCGGGCAGCGGCAGCGGGTGCTGGTGGCCCGGGCGCTCGCGAGCGACCCCGGACTGCTGCTGCTGGACGAGCCGTTCACCGGCGTGGACGTGCCTACGCAGGAACTGCTCAACGATCTCTTCGGCCGGCTGGCCGCCGAGGGCAAGGGCCTGCTGATGACCACCCACGATCTGGCGGCCGCCGCGCGCACCTGCACACGTGTGGCGCTGCTCAACCGCACCGTCGTCGCCGAGGGCGGCCCCGGGCTGCTGGCCGATCCCGCGCAGATGCTGCGCGCCTTCGGTCTGGACACGGCGATCGGGGTCACCGCGTGACGGTCGTGGAGTTCCTCACCGATCCCTGGCACCTGCCCTTCATGCGCCGGGCGTTCGCCGTCGCCGTGATCACCGGGCTGGTGTGCGGGGTCGTCGGCGTGTACGTCGTCCTGCGCGGCATGGCGTTCATCGGCGAGGCCGTGTCCCACTCGGCGTTCCCCGGTGTCGCCCTCGCCTACGCCGTCCAGGGCAATCTGCTCCTCGGCGGGGCGCTGGCGGGCCTGACCACCTCCCTCCTCATCGCGCTCGTCTCGCAGAACCGCCGGCTGAAGGAGGACACCGTCATCGGCGTCTTCTTCTCCTGCGCGTTCGGGCTCGGCATCGTGCTGGTGTCCACGCAGGACAGCTGGTCCACCGACCTGTCCTCGTTCCTGTTCGGGCAGGTCCTCGCGGTCGGTCCGGAGGACGTGTGGACGGCGGCGGCGGCCGGCGCGGTCCTGGTGGCCGTCGTCCTGCTGCTGAGCAAGGAGCTGGTCGCCGTCAGCCTCGACCGCGAGACCGCCCGCGCGGCCGGACTTCCCGTCCTCCGTCTCGACCTGGTCCTCTACACGGTCGTGACCGCGACGATCGTGCTGTCCCTGGAGGCGGTCGGCAACGTCCTGGTGCTCTCCCTGCTCATCACCCCGGCCGCGGCGGCCCGGATGCTCACCGAACGACTGTGGGCGACGACCCTGCTCGCCTCGGCGTTCGGCGGCGCGGGCGCGCTGGCCGGGCTGTACGTGTCGTACGCCTACGACCTGGCCGCCGGCGGCTCCATCGTCTCCGTGCTGACCGCGCTGTTCGTCCTCACCTGGTGCCTGGCGCCGCGGCACGGCCTGCTGACCCGCGCCCGCCGGCACAGGCGGCGCGGACCGCGCGAGCCGTACGCTCCACCCGGTCCCGGTCCCGGTCCCGGTCCCACGAAGGGGACCGCACTGTCCGGCTGACCGGGGCCGGCCCACCCTCGGTCCGCACACGATCAGGCGATCAAACGATCAAGCGATCTGGCGAGCAGGCCGTATCGGTTCGCTTCGCGGTCACCGCCACCGTCGCGTAGTGCATCCTCAGACTGCCTCCTGCCGCGTCGATGGCGGCGCCGACGCCCGACAGCACTTCTTCGAGCTCGGCTCGCGGGAGCCGGGTGAAGGCGCCCTGGGTGGGCAGCTGGTCCAGCCACTCGTCCCGTGTGTAGGTGTGCTCCCAGTCGAAGCGCCACCGTTCGGAGGCGGTGAAGGCGCCCGCCTTCCGTATCCCGTCGGCTGCCTTGACGCACAGCGGCCCGTACGGGTCCGCGGTCTGCGCCACCGACAAGCGGGCGAAGAGCGAGTCGGGCAGCACCCGGCGGTAGATCTCGGCGAAGGCCTCCGCCATGTCGGGTACGGGCCGGCCCGCGTTCCAGAACAGGGCCAGCAGACCGCGGGGGCGCAGTGTCCGTGCTGCCTTGGCGGCTCCGGCGACCGGGTCCACCCAGTGCCAGGCCTGTGCGGAGACCACGGCGTCGAACGTCCGGCCGGCCGGGTCCCAGGCCTCGAACGAGGCCACCTCGACGTCGGTTCCGTGCTGTCGCGCCAGCTCGGCCATCCGGGCGTCGACGTCGACGCCCAGCACCCGGCAGCCGGCCGCCTGGAACTGACGGGCCGCGATGCCGGTGCCGCAGCCGACGTCGAGGACGTCCGGACCGGGCCCGGCGGCGACGATCCGGTCGATCAGGGCCTGGGGATAGCGGGGCCGGGCCCGGTCGTAGCGTTCGGCGTCCGAGCCGAACGACTCCGCTGTCTCTCGGAGTTGATGGGGTGCGCGTTCGGAGTGTGGAGCCGGATCCGGCGGCGGTAAAGTGGGCATGCGCCCACTATGAGTGGGCGATCGCCCACTCGTCAATGGCATGTATTGAGGAACACGAGGGAAGGAGCTGCGCGGTGCCCACAGGAGTAGCCATCCGCGACGTGCGCGACCAGCTGTTCGACGCCGCCGAGCGCGTCCTGCTCCGGGACGGCCCCAGCGCGCTGACCAGCCGGGCGGTCACCGCGGAGGCAGGCTGTGCCAAGGGCGTCCTGCACCGGCACTTCGCCGACTTCGACGGCTTCCTCGCCGAGCTGGTACTGGACCGTATCGCCCGGTTCGACGGCCGGGCCGCCGCTCTGCACGACTCCGTCGGAACCGGCACCCTCGCCGACAACCTCACCCGCACGCTGACGGACCTCTTCGGGCCGACCGCGGTGGCGATCGTCAGCCTCGTCACCTCCCGGGACGGCCTGCGTGCCCGGCTGCGCCGGGCCAGGCCCACCGGCGTCCCGATCCTGACCGACGCCGCTAACGCGATCGCCTCCTACCTCACCGCCGAGCGCGCACTCGGCCGTATCGCCGCGGACGCCGACGTCGACACGCTCGCCCCCACCCTGATCGGGGCCGTACACATGCTGTTCGCCGACCGGCAGGGCAATCCGCCGGAGGCCGGAGCGGTCCGCAGGACCGTGACCGCGGTCATCGCCGGTGTCGAGCAGGAGACGCCGCGGTGAGCGAAACCGGCGGCGGACCGAAGACCTGAGCCCGGCGGCCCGCCGCACCGCCACCCGCCCCCGCGCCGCCCGCCCGGCACCGCCCGGCACGGCTCGCCCCGGACAGGCGGCAGGGGCAGCGACGGGTGTATCAGGGACGGGTGTATCAGGGACGGGTGTATCAGCGACGGGTGTATCAGCGACGGGTGTAGATGAGGCCGATCTTGTCGATCTCGTCGCCGAAGCGGCCGTGCCAGCCGGCGATCTGGCGGCCGGTAGGGGCGGTGAGGGTGGTGCAGTCGGAGGTGGTGGTGCCGCCGGACAGGGTGCGGCCCAGGCTGGTGGTGAACGAGGCGGAGAAGATACGTGTGTGGCTCTGGTACTGGCCGCGGCAGAAGGTCGCGGACGTCAGGTACTCGCCGGAGCCGAGGGTGAGCGTCGTGGCCGTGCCGCCGGTGCCGCCGTGGGCCAGGACGGTGCCGTCGAAGAGCGTCAGGGAGACGGCGTCCAGGCGGGAGCCGGCGCGCAGGGTCAGCGAGGTGGCGCGGGCGCCGGCCGGAACGCGGGTGATGTCGTTGGCGAAGTCGCCGTGCGGGCCGCCGAACTGCTCGCTGAGCCGGTAGTCGTCGCTCAGGCCCCAGGCCATCGTCGCGGTGATCGGGTGGTGGTCGGAGAGCATCGCACCGGTCGGGTCGAGGAAGTCGGAGCTGACGTTGCGGTAGTCCGTCGCGGTCAGGTTCACCAGCCGGCTGCCCCGGTAGAGGATCTTGTCGACGACCTCGCAGGAGTCCGTCACCGCCGCGTCGTCGCACAGGAGCGCGTCGCTGCCGGCCGCCGGGGCGTGACCCCCGCGCTCCACTTGGACCCAGGCGTCGGTCAGGCCGTTGTCGGCGGCGAAGGAGGCGATGGTGTCGGCGGCGCGGGTGTAGCGGGTGTTGGTGTCGCCCGCGACGATCACGGCGTTGCCGGCCGAGTGGCTGTCGATGTAGTCGCCGAGCTGGGCCAGGTTGGCGGCACGGGCCGTCTGGTCGCCGTCGGTGGTGCCGGCGTCGGTGTGCAGGTTGTAGACGTCGATGTAGGCGCCCTCCTCGATGCGCAGACGCAGGAAGGTGAAGCCCTTGGGGGTGAGGCAGTCACCGGAGTCGAGATTGCAGTCGTCCCAGGTGACGCGCTCGAAGTCGTCGGTGTCCCAGGGGAGGGAGGCGACGGTGTTGAGGCCGGAGCCGATGCCCGCGCCGCCGGAGGTCGCGGTGCGGTACGGGTGGGTGTCCGTGGAGTACAGGGCGGCGTGGTAGTTGAAGTCCTCCTGGACATCGACCAGTTCGTAGCCGCCGATGCGGCTGCCGATCGACTGGGTCGCGGTGGTGCGGTCGGTGGTGGCGCTGGAGATGATCTCCGGCAGACCGGCGATGTTGTAGCTGAGCACGTCGAAGGTCCCGGCGGCCGTGATCCCGGCCGTCGTATTGTCGGCGGCCGTGCTGTCGGCGGCCGTACTGTTGACGGCCGTGCTGTCGGCGGCCGTGCTGTCGGCGGCTGTGCTGTCGGCGCGGGCTTCGAGGGCGGTGGCGGAGGTCAGGGCGGTGGCGGAGGTCAGGGCGGCGGTGAGTGCGAGGGCGGCACCGGCCAGGACTGTGGCGCGGCGGAAGGCATGAGGCATCTGCGCTCCAGAGAGACGGAAGGGGCAGGCGGAAGAGGTCGGCCGGAGCGTAGGGAAGCGGTGAGGAGTGGTCAATGGGGCCGCGGGGGCATGGGTCGCGGGCCGAATCCCGGCATCACGCGTGTGTCCGAGGGCGGTCCGGAGGGGCGTGAAGGAGTACGTTCCGGAAGGGTTCACGGACTCTTCGCCGGATCGGCGCCGGGCCGCGTACGGGGGCCGTGCCGCCGTCACCGGAACGTGTCCGGGTGTTCATGTCCCGCACCACCGAGGTTGGCCGACGGGGCGTGAAGATCACGGACGCTCGGGGCGTCCCGACCGCCGGCGCGTGGCCCGCGGCCCGTCCCACCACGCCGCATCTCCCGCCCGCCGTCGTCCCCGCCGCCCCACTCCGTACGGAAAGCCCCTCCATGCCTCTGCCCACCCTGAACCGGCGCCGCTTCCTGCTCGGCACGGCCACCGCCACCGCGGGTGCCGCGATCAGCCCGCTCGGTCTCGGCCTGCTGGCCGGTCCGCAGCACGCCGCCGCCGCCACGCTCCCGGCCGCCTTCGTCGACGCCTACAAGACCAACACCACCGCCGACCTGACCGCCTCGGGCAACGCCGCGGTCCGCGCCCTCAGCGGCTTCGCGAAGGTCTGGCGGACCGGTGACGCCTGGAACACCGGCACCGTCCTCGACGACGGGCTGCTCCGCGCCAACCTGCGCTACTGCGCCCGGATCACCGGCTCGCGCACCCAGGCCGAGGCGAAGGACGCCTTCCTCCACGACCGCCAGGACCAGTCCTACGGCGCGATCGCCGGACTCGGCCCGCTGGCCGCCCACTACTACGCCGGCGCAAAGGCCGTCACCGGCATCACCAGCGCCCCCGACGGGACCCCGGACAGCACGATCGACGATGCCGTACCCGCCGACGCCCCGGCCGGATCGGCACTCGGCGCCGGTGCCACGGACTCCGAACTCGGCACCGTGGTCACCCTGGTGAAGACCCTGCGCGGCAGCTACGCTTCCGGCAACCCGTCCAAGGCGGCCTACCAGTACCCGCGCCCGTGGCGGATGAACGAGAACAGCGTCGTCGTCGACACCGGCACGGTCGACGCCCTCGGCTACCCGGTCTACGACTCCCGGGTGACCGTCGCCCCGCAGCTGCTGCGCCAGCGCGGCACCGACCCGGCCAGTGACGGCGGCTTCCCCAGCGGACACACCAACGCCTTCCACCTGGCCGCCCTCGCGTACGCCTACGCGGTGCCGGAGCGGTTCCAGGAGCTGGTGGCGCACGCCCTGCGGCTCGCGCACACCCGGATCGTCTCCGGCATGCACAGCCCGGTGGACGTCATCGGCGGCCGTATCCTGGCCACCGCCCTGGCCGCCGCGACGCTTCACGACCCGGCCAACGCGAGCCTGAAGGCCGCCGCCCGCGCCCAGGCGCTGACCTGGTTCACCACCCGGCTTCGCACCGACGCGGACGGCCTGCTCGCGTACGCGCACTCCTCCCCGGCCGGACAGGACCCGTACGCGGACCGCCGTGCCACCGCCGCCGCCGTCGCCCACCGGCTCACCTACGGCCTGCCCCGGCGCGGCCGTACCGACCTGCCGTTCACCGTCCCGGCCGGCGCGGAGTCACTGCTGGAGACGCGGCAGCCGTATCTGACGGCCGATCAGCGCCGCGAGGTGCTGCGGACCACCGCCCTGCCCTCCGGGCATGCGCTGCTCGACGGCTACGAGCAGTGGGGCCGGCTGGACCTGTACACCGCCGCCGACGGCTACGGCGCCTTCGACGGTACGGTCTCCGTGGCCCTGGACGCCGCGCACGGCGGGCTCGCCGCGGCCGACACCTGGCGCAACGACATCGGCGGCACCGGCGGCCTGACCCTGAACGGCACCGGCACCCTCACCCTGACCGGCGAGAACGCCTATCGGGGCGGCACCGTCGTCGCCGGCGGCACCCTGGTGGCCGGCTCCCGGCGGGCACTGGGCCGGGGCGACGTCACCGTCCGGAGCGCCGGCACCCTGCGCGTCACCTCGGACGCGCGCATCGACGGCGGACTGCTGATCGACGGCGGAACCCTGGAGCTCGCCGCCGGCCGCGAGCTGTCGGTGGACGGGCGGGCCTGGCTCGGCGGCACCCTCGTCGTCCCGGCCCCGGAGACGAACGGCCGGCACTCCGGTGCCCGTGAGGTGACGGTGATCCGGGCGGGCTCGGTGCGCGGCCGGTTCTCGCGCGTCCTGGTCGCCGGCAGCGGCTGGACGGCCACCGCCGATGACGACCGGCGCGCCGTCACCGTCCGCTACAGCCGCACCCGCTGACAGGGGCGCAGGGCCGCCACCCCCCTCGCCCCGCCGCGCCCCCCTCGCCCCGCCGCGCCCCCCTCGCCCCGCCGCGCCCCCCTCGCCCCGCCGCGCCACCCCCCTCGCCCCGCCGCGCCGTCCCGCGGGCACTGCCCGCGGGACGGCGACCTCCCGGCGCGGTGGTCAGCGCCGTCCATGTGCGCCGGCTGCCGCCGTCTCCGACCGGAAGCCGTGGCCGACCTGCGGTGCGAGGCCGTGGTAGTGGCGGAAGTTGTAGATGAGCGGGTTCCAGACGGAGGGGTCGATGTGCTGGGTCCCCGGCACCACGATCCGCTCGTCGGCGTGGACACGTATCACCTCGCACTCGACGCTGAGGAAGAGCCCCCCGCCGCCCGGCGTCAGCGCACGGGCCCGCGCCTCCAGTTGCAGCCCGCATTCGGCGACCCTCGGGGGGCCGACGGTGTCGGACCCCGCGGGGGTGAGACCGGCGGCGCCGAACTTGTCACGCTCGTGCCGGTAGACGGCCCGCTTGCTCCGCGGAACCGGACTGGCTCCCGTCAGCGGGGCCAGCCGCTCCACCTGCTCCCACAGCTCCGGTGACGCGACGTTGATCACCAGCTCCGGGCGTACGGTGAGGTTCCGCGCGGTCTGGCTCTCACAGCCAAGGCCCAGCACGACGTACTGCCCCAGCGCCCACGCGGAGGAGACCGGCGCCAGGTTGAAGGTGCCGTCGTCGTTCTCGGTGGTGAGCAGGACCACGGGCGTACCGAAGTAGAGGATGCTAGGCCGGAGCACCCGGTGCGTGTCAGTCGTCATAGGTGCCGACCCTAGGCAGCCGACACTTCGGCGAGCGTCGAAGTGTCACACGGTGACAATGGCGAGGTGACCAGCTCGAACGTCTTCGCCGACGAACCGGATCTCGCCTCACTGGCGGCACTGCTGGCGGACGGCACCCGGGCCGCCTTCTGTCTCGCGCTGCTCGACGGCCGCTCCTGGACGGCGGCCGAACTGGCGCGACTGGCCGGCGTCGTACCGTCGACGGCGACCAGTCACCTCAACCGGCTGGTGGCCGGCGGACTGCTGGCCGAGGAGCGCAGGGGCCGGCACCGTTACGTGCGCCTGGCCGACCCCAATATCGCCGAGATGATCGAAGCCCTGGCCGCGAGAGCACCGCGGCGGCCGGTTCCCATCCGCTCGCTCACCGCTGCCCGCCGTCATCGCGCCGTGGGCTTCGCCCGTGTCTGCTACGACCACCTGGGCGGCTCCCTGGCCGTGGCCATGACCGACGCCATGGGGGAACGAGGACTCATCGCCTGGGAGCACGGCCCCGTACTCACCCCGTCCGGCACCGCGTGGATGAGGGACATCGGCATCACCGGCGACACGGCCGGTACCGCGCCCCGTCCCCACGTACGGACGTGCCTGGACTGGACCGAGCAGCGTCTGCACCTGGCGGGAGCGGTGGCCGCCGCCCTGTTCCGCCACGCGCGGGAACAGGCATGGTTCGTCGCCGGCGAGGGATCCCGCGTCGTCCGCCTCACCGAACGGGGACGCCACGCCCTGCGCCAGTACCTGAGCCTGCCGGACGAGGCGCTCGACACATCCTGACCGGCTGAGACCGGCTGAGACCGACTGAGACTGACTGAGACCAACTGAGACCGGCTGGAACTGGCTGAACCGGCTGAGACGGGGTGAGACCGGCTGCGTTGTGCGCACCCCCGGTGCCCTCCGCGGCCTGTCAGGACACCAAAGGCTGCTCCTCCGACTCCGTCAGCTTCACCCTGCACAGGCCGCCGCGCTCGGCCTTGACCTCCGTCACCTTCAGCTGGGTGCCCGGCAGGAGGATGAACTCCTCCTCGCCGGTGAACGCGGAGAAGTCGCGGATGCCCACGGCCCGGGCGGGCACCACCTCGAACAGGGTCCGCTTGCCGCGGCTGCCGAGGAACGCCTTGGCCACGCCGAGTTCGGACGTGCACGAGGACACACCCCACCAGGTGATGGTCCGTCCGAGCGGGTACTGCGCACGCAGGTCCAGCGACACCCCGCGCCACAACGGCTGTGACCGGGCCGGGAGTTGCGACACCGCCGAGAACAGCAGCCGCAGATACGGCAGGTACGGGACGACCTTGGCCCGGTCCGGGGAGCGCAGGATGGCGTTGATCTCCCGGTAGAACGCGGACTCGCAGGTGTAGAGGTAGAGGGCGGCGATCGCGTCGGCGGACAGGCCGTCGGTTCTCTCGTCCGCCCGCCGCTTGCCGAACTCGTGCGACCGGTCGACGTGCGGGCCCAGCCCGGGCAGCAGCGCGGCGACCGGGGCGACGGCCTCGCGGAACTCCATGAGCGGGGTGTCGAACACTCCCGTGATCGGAGGAAGGACGAGTCCCTCGTCCCTGACGCCGGAGAGCCGGTCGAGGTAGAGCTGGTGCAGTTCCATGGTGGACGCGATGAACGCGCCCATACGCCCGGCGACGTCGTCGTCGGTCCCGCCGGTCTCCGCCGCCGGCTTGTTCCAGCCGATGCTCGGCAGCCAGTCGATCTCGTCGGCGCCCAGCGAGGCGAGGGCCGCGTTCACCGTCCCGAAGTGGTCGCCGTCGCAGAAGATGTCTCCCTGCGCCGCGGGGTTGGCGTGGTCGATGTGCCGGACCTCCACCCCGGGGTACTTCTTCTCGAGCTTGAGGACGGTCTTCTTCAGGCTGCGCGCGTGGGCACCCCACCACGCGAAGACGACACCCCGGTCCTCCTCGTCGGCGTTCTGCTTGGCCTTGAGGATCTCCTCGACGATCCGCTCGGTGACCGGCCGCCAGAACCCGGTGTGCCGGTCGGTGCCGAGAGCCCCGTCGCCGCTGGCCGTCAGCGCCGCGTTCAGCAGCAGCACGCCCTGCGTGAGCATCGCCTGGAACCACTCCGGCGGCTGGACGGTGTCCTGCTTCTTCAGCAGCGCGCGGATGTCGGCTATCGGGGTCTTCTTGGGGATGCCGTACTTCCACATCGCCGCCGCCTTGATGATGCAGCGGATGCTGACGACCCTGCCGAACTGGCTGTCCTTCCAGTCGTGGAAGGTGTTGTCGAACATGGCGATGCCGGTGGCGCTCTCCGGCCGCGGGTACGGGTTCTGACCGAAGACGACGACCTTCCACTTGTGCGGCGCGTTGGGCTTGAGCGCCTGGAAGGTCAGTTCGCGGACGGGGACGACCTCCGGGCTGCGGCCCGGGCCGATGAACGCGGCCGCGTCCGGCTGCGCCTCGATGACCGGCTTCAGCAGCGGAAGCCACGGTTCGCCACCGCCCTTGAACAGGTCCGCCAGGGCCAGCGGGTCGTCGGGGCCGGGCGTGGCAGGGGTGTGGGTGTCGCTCATGGCGGAGGAACTCCAAATGGACGAACTGTGCTGGGGGGAGGCCTGATCGGCGAAGTACTCAGGAGAATAGGGGAGCCCACTGACAACGCCCGCCGGTTCGTGGGGCGGCGGGCGGCGGTGCGACCGCGTTGTCAGTGGGGCCCGGTAGCGTTCCGATCAGTCGAGCGATCCTTCCCGATCGGAGTGAACCATGACCGTAGACCGTGTGCAGTCGCCGCTCAGGGTGGTGCTGACCGACACCAACACCGCAGTGGTCCAGGCGTGGCGAGCGGCGTTCGCCGACACCCCCGGGATCGAGATCCGCAAGGGCTCGATCCTCGACGAGGACGTCGACGCCTGGGTCAGCCCCACCAACTCCCGGGGCAGGATGGACGGCGGGGCCGACGCGGCCATCAAGCGGCATCTCGGTGCGGGCATCCAGCTGCGGGTGCAGAGAGCGATCCGTGACCGGTTCGCGGGCACGCTCCCGGTGGGCAGCGCGGTGTGTGTCCCGTCCGGGGCGGTCACGCCGAGGTTCCTGATCTCGACGCCGACGATGGAGACGTCCTCGCAGAACGTCAGCGAGACCCTCAATGTGGCCCTGGCCTGCGCCGCCGCGTTCCAGGCGATCCACCAGCAGAACAGCGGGGCGCCGGGCAGCATCCGTTCGGTGGCGCTGGTCGGCATGGGGGCGCGGACCGGCCGCGTGCCGGCGCGGGTGTGCGCCAACCTGATGTGGACGGGCTACACCCTCTTCACCGAGCACTCCTTCGAGGACTACGACGACCTGCGCGGCACGATCGTCGCGCAGCTCGACGACATCGAGAACACCCCGGAGGAGAAGCGGGTCCGCATAACGCCGCCCAAGCGGGCCGCGTCGCGCCGCTGACGCCGCCTCGGCCGTCTCCCGTACGTCACATTTCCCCGTCCCGATCCGTCAGGTCGTCCCGGTGGCTCTCGTCGCCAAGCCGGTGCCTGGCAGGTCGTTCAGCGACCCGTGGAAGTGAGGACACCCGGGCAGGGCCCGGGAACCCGGTTGGGCCCGCGAACCCGGTAACGCCCGTCCATCTCGTATGGCCAGGTAAGTCTCGATGTCCGGGTCCCGTCCGGGTCTCGGACGGGCTACCGGGTCCGACCCCCGCTCGCGCTCGACGCCTCCGCGAGGCGCCGGCACCGGCGCCGGCAGGCAAGATCCGGACAGATTAAGTCATGCGCTTGAATCATCTCCCCGCGTGGGGTTCGCTGCTGCGAGACGGTTCTCCCTCTTCCCCACGATCGGAGCAACCATGGCCGATGCCGCCCCTGCCACGGCTCCGAGCTACCCCCTCACCGCCCCGGCGGCGCTGGAGCCCCCGGCCGAATGGACCGGCCTGCGGCAGAACCGCCCGATCGCCCCGGCGCCCGGCGACGACCTCATCAGCCGGCTCATGCTGGGCACCGACAACGACGGCGAGCCCATGTCACGGGCCGGACTGGTCGCCACCGGCCAGGCGCTGCTGCTGGCCGGCCATGAGACGACGGCCGGGTTCATCGCCATGATGACCGCCCATCTGCTGGCCGACCGCACCCGCTGGGAGCGCCTCCTCGCGGACCGCTCGCTGATCCGGGCGGCCGTGGAGGAGGTGCTGCGCTTCGATCCCAACGGCAGCGGCTTCGGCATGCTCCGCTACGCCCACGAGGACGTCGAGCTTCCCGGCGCATTGGTCCCCGAGGGCACCACCGTCGTGTGCGGCATGGCCGCCGCCAACCGCGACGAACGCGCCTGGGACCAGCCGGACACGATGGATCTGAGCCGTACGCCCAACCCGCACCTCGCCTTCGGCGCCGGGCCGCACTCCTGCCTCGGCCAGCCCCTCGCCCGCACCGAACTCCAGGCCGTACTCGGCGTCCTGCTGAGGCGGCTGCCCACCCTGGCCCTCGCCGTCGAGCCCGGGCAGCTGCGCCGCCACGAGGGCATGCTCACCACCCCGCTGCGCGAACTGCCCGTCACATGGTGAGCGCCACCGGATCGCGGGCGACGGCGCGTTCGTCGGCCACCCGCGAGGCGATCATGGCGGCGGCCGAACGGCTGTACGCGCAACAGGGGTTGTCCGCCGTCTCCAACCGGCAGATCAGCGAGGCGGCCGGCCAAGGCAACGTCACCGCCGTCACCTACCACTTCGGCACCCGGCTCGACCTGGTGCGCGCCATCATGACACGCCACGGCGAGCGGATCGACGTGCTCCGCGAGCGCCATGTGGCCGCCATCGGCGACAGC
This sequence comes from Streptomyces fumigatiscleroticus, assembly GCF_014647975.1. Lineage (GTDB taxonomy): Bacteria > Actinomycetota > Actinomycetes > Streptomycetales > Streptomycetaceae > Streptomyces > Streptomyces fumigatiscleroticus. Next base: position 281,228 of record NZ_BMQF01000008.1, on the reverse strand, counting down.
TGCGACCTGCGGGAGTGGGTGCGCTGTCTGGTCAGGCCGGTGACCGAGCACCTGGCCGGCCTGGGAGTGCCCTCCTGGCAGGCCCGGTTCGCCGTTCAGGTGCTCACCGACCCGGTGACCCGGAACCTGATCGCGGAGGAGGCGCTGACACGCCCCGGTCTGCGTGCTGTCATCCATGGACTCGAAAGGCCCCTGGCGGGCCTCGAGCCCGGGATCCGCCGAAGACGCGGCGACATGGCACGCCATCTCCTCACCCACACGTGTGCCGAACGGGAACGGGATCTGGCCGACGGCACGGCCCTGTCCTCCCAGTCCTGGTCGGACACGGCCGACGAACTGGAGGACGCGCTCGTCGGCCTCTTCACCGCTCCGGTCACCCACCCCACCCCGAGGAAGCATCATGAAGATCACCGTTGACGACGAGAAGTGCTGCGGCGCCGGTCAGTGCGTGCTGATCGCCCCCGAGGTCTTCGACCAGCGCGACGACGACGGCATCGTCGTCCTGCTGGACGCCGAACCGCCCGCCGGACAGTACGACGCGGTCCGCGAGTCCGCGAGCGTCTGCCCGGCCGCCGCCATCCACCTGGACGAGGACGCGTGAGCGCTCCCGGGCACGTCGTGGTGGTCGGTGTCTCGGCGGCCGGACTCGGCACCGCCGAGGCACCGCGCCGCAAAGGGTTGTGCGGACGCCTCACCCTGATCGGCGCCGAGCCCGAACCGCCCTGCGACCGGCCGCCGCTGCCGAAGCAGATCCTCTCCGGAGCCTGGCAGCCCGCCCGCACCGAGCTGCGCACCGCGGAGGCGCTCGACGCACTGGACGCCGACTTCCTGCTGGGCGACCCGGCCGTCGCGCTGGACGTCGAGCGCCGCGGTGTGTCCACCGCTCCGGTGCCACGGTGACGGCCGACGCCGTCGTCGTGGCCACCGGAATGAGCCCCCGTGAACTGCCGGGCCGGGGCGGCCGGCTGCGGGGTGTCCACGTCGTCCGGACCGTCGGCGACGCGGTCGCCCTGCGCTCCGCGCTGCTGAACGCCCGGCGGGTCGTCGTGGCCGGCGACGGCGTGCTGGGTGCGGAGACCGCCGCCACCGTTCGCCGGATGGGGCTGGATGTCTGGGTGGCCGGCCCGCAACCGGCGCCGCTCACCGACCAGCTGGGCCCGTTTGCCGCCGGGCACCTCGCCGCCCTGCACACCGCCAACGGTGTCCGCCTGCGCACCGGCGTGCTGCTGGACGCCCTGCTCTCCCGCGACGGCGCGGTCACGGGCGTGCGGCTCAGCGACGGGGAAGAGCTCCCCGCCGACGTGGTCGTGGCCGCGGTCGGCTGCTCACCCGAGACCGACTGGCTCCTCGGCAGCGGTCTGGAGCTGGACGACGGCGTCGTCTGCGATGCGCGCTGCCGCGCGGCCGAAGGTGTCCGGGCCGTCGGTGCCGGTGGTGGAGAGCCGGCAGCCGTACCGGCTCCAGGTGCCGGCCTGGACGTCGTAGCGGCCGATCCGGACGACGTCGGCCGGGTCGGAGGCGGCCCGGCGCCGGAGGATGGCCCGGAGGATCTCGCGGCCGTTGCCGTCGGTGGTGGCGGTCACGCCCTCGAAGTCCCGCGAGCCGAGGCCCGCGGCGACGTCCGGCGGCAGGCTGACGATCTGCTGGGTGACACCGGACGTGTCCAGGCGCACCAGTTGGTTGCCGGCGCCGGTGCTGCCTCGACGGCCAGCCAGAAGCCGCCCTGCGGACGGGCGTGGACGCCCTCGGCGGCGTAGCCGATCGGCTTGCCCTCGGCGTCCTTGACGGTCATTTCCCGCTAGATGAGGGCCGGCTTCGGGCTGGCATCGTTCCTCCGGTACGTCCGCTGCGAAGCCGGATCGTCCCGCCCATGGCCCAGCGCCGGCCGACGGCCGGATGAACGACCGGCGAAGATCAGCCACGTCGTCGGCCGCTTGGTGCGCGAGCCGTCAGCGGGAGGCCGCGGCGACCACATGCCTGGTACCGACGCGGGTCCGGCTACTCCACCGCCGGGTCCTCCTGTGTGTGCCGGACTGCCTTCTTCACCGCCTGCTCCACGTCGTACCGGTTCTCACCGGCCGTCTCCGCGTGCCGGGCGATGGCGGCCAGCACGGCCTGGGAGGCGTCGCGCCACTTGCGCCACTGGGCGTCGTACTCCTCGCCCATGAGCCCGGCGAGGTTGGCTCGCTCGACCTCGGCGGTGCGTTCCAGGTTGATCAGATCATCGGGAATCTCCACGAGTGGATCTTAGGTTGACGTCCGGAAGAGTCCCCGTCCCGACCCGCGGGACAGCGGGCCATGTGGCCTGGCCGGCGTAGGGCCGCCCGCCACGGCGATGACATCTCCCCCTGCGACGCGGCCGTCCATGCCGGACGCGTCCACCTGGGGAAGCCCCTGTCGGCCTAGGAACGGGTGACGGTCTTCTCCAGCAGGGCCTGGAGGGCGCGTTGCTGCTCAGGGGTGAGGGCGGCCAGAGGCGAGTCCTGGGAGAGGAGTCCGAGGAGCCGTTCACGCAAGGCGCTGCCCTCGGGGGTGAGGAGGAGGTGCTTGGCGCGGCGGTCGGTGGGGTGTGCGCGGCGTTCGACCAGGCCCTGCTTCTCGAGTCTGTCGATGACGAAGGTGGCGTTGGAGGGTTCGCAGCTCATGCGTTCGGCGAGCTCTCGCATGGTCATCGGCCCGGTCATCTCCCGCAGCGCGGTCGCTTGGGCCGCGGTGAGGCCGAGAGTGACGGCACGTTGGCGTACGTGATCGGCGATCTGGTGGGCCAGTCCGTTCACCAGGCCGCACAGTTCTCGCTCGGCGATGGCCTGCGCTTCCGGGGGCGTCGTCATGCTCCTCACTCTAGCAAGTCCATCAAGCCGTAATAATTACAGCTGGAACATTTCTAGTTTGATGCTTATGGTGATGTGGTCGCCGCCGCGAGGACCGGCGGCAACCTGACACGGAATCACCAACGAGGAGAGGGACCCATGGTGAACTCGGCGGCGGACCAGGACGAGTCGCTGCGGCGGCCGGCGGGAATCCACTCGGTGCGGCTGGGCGACACGAAGGTGTCCTTCGTGCCGGACGGGGCGATACAAGGCCGGCCGAGCGCCTGGCTGCCGGAGACCACCGACGAGTTCTGGGCGGCTCACCCGGAGTACCTGGACGCCTCCGGCCACCTGGTGGCGAGTCTCGGTGGCCTCCTGGTGGAGCGTGGCGACCGCGCACTGCTGATCGATACGGGGTTCGGCCCGCACACGCTGCCGGCCGATCCGGGAACACCGAACGGCGCCATGCGCGGAGGTGCGCTCCTGGACAACCTGGCCGCGCTCGGCCGCAGCCCGGAACAGGTGGAAGCGGTGGCCTTCAGCCACCTGCATCCCGACCACCTCGGCTGGGCCGCGCATCCGGCCCAGGGCGGTGACCGGCCCGTGTTCGCCCACGCCGAGTACCTGGTGGCGGAGGAGGAATGGGCCCGGCGCGCACTGCTGGAGGCCGAAGGCACGCCCAAGGAGGCCATCGCCGCCCTCGCACCACACGTCCGTACGGTGGCCGACGGGCAGGAGATCTTCCCCGGCGTGCAGGTCCGGATCACCGGCGGCCACACCCCGGGTCACGCGGAGTTCATCATCACCGGAGGCGGCACCCGTCTGATCGCCTTCGGTGACTCCATGCACTCACCGATCCAGGTGGACCATCCCGAATGGTCCTGCGTCTACGACCATGACCCTGCCCGGTCCGCCGGCCACCGCCGCCGGCTCGTCGCCGAGTTGGAGGAGCCTGACACGATCGGTTTCGGCATCCACTTCGCCGACGTCGTGTTCGGACAGGTCCGGCGGGACGGCCACGGCCCCGCCTGGCGCCCCCTGGACACCCGGGATGATGCCGGAGACAACCGCTGACCACGGTTGTCGCCTGCGCGTGCCGGCCGGGACCGTGACCGACCGCATCCACGCCGAGGCCCCGGGTTGCGGCGCTGTGCGAAGTCCGGTTCGGAGTCCTCGGCCGGCAGCCGGCAGCCGGTCGTCCGGCGGACCGGGGCATGCCCCGTGCGCGGCCCGGATCCGACCCGTTGGCGCCCGGCCCGTGCGCTGCGATCGACAGAGGTCCGGCTCAGCGAGCAGGTGGGCTCCGTGTCCGGCCAGGTCTCGGCCGTGAAGGCCGGCCGGCGGCAGAGGCGCACGGAACTCCGGCAGCCGCGCGACGAGTGCACCGCCTTCGTCAGGACCGCGCAGCTCATCGGCACCGTCCGGCGCGCCGAGACCCGGGTCGGAGCGATCCAGGACCATGGTCGCCGACCGTACGGACCGTGCCCTCGGAGACCAGGCCCGGATCGGAGGCTTGGATCATGCCGACCGCGGTGCGCCGTACGGTCTTGCGGTGGCCGAACTCGTGGTCCACCTCTGGGCGGCCGACGACCGGTCGCTGTGCGAGCGCGCCGTGGAGAAAGCCTCCGCCGCGCTCGCCGGACCGCACCTCGCCGTTCTCCGCCCCCGTGCTGCGCCGCCAGAACCGGCGGAAGGCGGCGGTGCGGTGGCCGTGCCACTATCCGCTCGCGCAGGATCCGGTGGCCCTCGGCCGGGAGTCCGCCGTCATCCTGGAGTCCATCGCCCAGGGCGCCTTCGGGACCGCCGGACGGAAGCCGCTCGCCGGCACGCTGACCGGCCGGCGCGAACGGCTCATGGACAGCGACGAGGCCCAGGCGAAGCAGATCACCCGCTGGCGCGAGGCGAGCCGCGTCGACCCCGAGCGGATCGAGGAGATCCGTGCCCGTTGGCCGTGAGCGCGCGGTACCGGCCGGCCGCACCGTCCTGGGCGCCGCCACGCCGTCGCGGCGGATCGTCTTCATGGACGAGTGACCGCTCCCGGCCCGAGCCGCCCGGCGGCCGTGCGGCCGTGCGGCCGTGCGGCCGTTTCACCGCCACCCGAGTTCCGGAGCGACATGTGTCAGGATGCTCTGGAGCACATGTGTGTTGTACTCCACCCCGAGCTGGTTGGGCACGGTGAGCAGCAGGGTGTCGGCGGCGGCGACGGCCTCGTCCTCGGCGAGCTGCTTCACCAGGACGTCGGGCTCGGCGGCGTAGGAGCGCCCGAAGATGCTGCGGGTGTCGGCGTCGATGTAGCCGACGTGGTCCTCGGAGTCGCCCTCCTGGCCGAAGTAGGCCCGGTCCCGGTCGTCGACCAGGGCGAAGATGCTGCGGCTGACCGACACCCTGGGCTCACGCTCGTGGCCCGCGGCGCGCCACGCCTCCCGGTAGGCCTCGATCTGCTTGCGCTGCTGGACGTGGAGCGGCTCGCCGCTCTCGTCGTCCTTGAGCGTCGAGCTCTGGAGGTTCATCCCGAGCTCGGCGGCCCAGACGGCGGTCGCGTTGGAGCCGGATCCCCACCAGATGCGGTCCCGCAGCCCTTCGGAGTGTGGCTCGATCCGCAGCAGGCCCGGCGGATTGCCGAACATCGGCCGCGGGTTGGGCTGCGCGAACCCCTCTCCATTGAGCACCTCGAGCAGCACCTCGGTGTGTGCGCGGGCCATGTCGGCGTCGGTCTTGCCCTCCTGGGGCCGGTAGCCGAAGTACCGCCAGCCGTCGATCACCTGTTCCGGTGAGCCCCGGCTGATGCCGAGCTGGAGCCGGCCGCCGGATATCAGGTCCGCGGCGCCCGCGTCCTCGGCCATGTACATGGGGTTCTCGTAGCGCATGTCGATCACGCCGGTACCGATCTCGATCCGGCTGGTGCGTGCGCCGACGGCCGCGAGCAGCGGAAACGGCGAGGCGTGCTGCCGGGCGAAGTGGTGGACGCGGAAATAGGCGCCGTCCGCACCCAGCTCCTCGGCGGCGACCGCCAGGTCGATCGCCTGGAGCAGGGAGTCCTGTGCCGACCGCGTCTGCGAGTGCGGCGACGGTGTCCAGTGCCCGAAGGACAGAAACCCGATCTTCTTCATACCGGTGTCAACGTCTGACGGCCGGGTTCATTCCGGAGGTGAGGTGCCGTCCGGCGTGTGGCGGGGCGGCCGGAGGCGCCTGCGGCGCTGGACGGCTTCGTGGGCCGGGCGTCAGAAAATTACGTCCTCCGTCATGCGGCGTTACTCGTTGACATGCGGAGGCCGGCCTTCCGATACTCGAGCGTGCGCCAACTCGACCTCGTGGTGGTCGTCGTCTATCTGGTCGCGATCGCCGTGATCGGACTGCGTCTGGCCGGACGGCAGAAGACCGCGACGGACTACTTCGTCGGCGAGAGCCACATGCCGTGGTGGACCGTGTCGTTCTCCGTGGTGGCCACCGAGACCAGCGTGCTCACCGTGATCAGTGTGCCCGGCGGCGCGTACAGCGGGCAGGCCTTCGGCAACGTGGAACTGGCCCTCGGCTATGTGATCGGCCGCGTCGTCGTGGCCACCGTGCTGATCCCCCTGTACAAGCGGGGCGGCTTCGTCAGCGCCTACCAGTACCTGGGCAGCAGATTCGGGCCGAAGCTCCAGGGGCTGGCCGCGGTGACCTTCGTCTTCACCCGGCTGCTGGCCGAAGGCGTCCGGCTCTTCGCCTCCGCCATCCCGATCAGGCTGCTGCTCGACGAGTTCGGTCTGCACACGAGCTACCGCACCGTCATCATCGTGCTCACGGTGATCACCGTCGTCTACACCTACCTCGGCGGCATCAAGGCGGTCATCTGGACCGACGCCCTCCAGATGGGCCTCTATCTGGGCGGCGCCGTCCTCGCCATCGCCGTGCTGTCCGGCCAGGTCGGCGCCGACGGGTTCTCCCGCGCCCTGCACGCGGGCCGGTTCCGGCTCTTCGACACCGACTTCGGCCTCGCGCACATCCTCACCAGCCCGTTCGCCCTGCCGACCGCGATCGTCGGCGGCGCCGTCTTCGCGATGGCCAGCCACGGCTCCGACCAGCTGATCGTCCAGCGCATCCTGGCCACCCGCTCACTGCGCGACGGACAGAAGGCCATGATCGCCTCGGGGATCTTCGTCACCCTCCAGTTCGCCGCCTTCTCCCTCGTCGGCGCGCTGCTGTGGTCCCACAACCACGGCAGGAGCTTCACGGACCTCGGCCTGGGCAGCTCCGACAACCTCTACCCGGACTTCATCCTGCACGGGCTGCCCGTGGTGATCTCCGGTCTGCTCGTGGCCGGCATTCTCGGCGCCGCGATGGGCTCGCTGTCCTCGGCGCTGAACTCCATGTCGAACTCCACGGTCGCCGACATCATCCACAGCTTCTTCCGCAGGATGCCCTCGGAGGAGGCACTGCTCGGGCTCGCCCGGCTGATGACCCTGGTGTGGGCGGTGCTGATGGCGGTCTTCGCCTGCGCCTTCAGCACCGGTACCGGCAACGTCTACCTCACGGGCCTGACCATCGCGGGCTACACCTACGGCGCGCTGCTCGGCGCCTTCCTGCTCGGCCGGGTGGTCCGGCGCGCCGGCGAGACCGACTCCATCGTGGCGTTCCTGGCGACGGTCGGCGTGATGACGTACCTCGTGCGCGGCGTGAAGATCGAGGTCACCGTGGCCGGCGCCACCGTTCCCACCGCGATCGCCGCCCAGTGGCTGGTGCCGATCGGCGTGCTGGTCACCCTGGTCGTCGGCGGCCTGACGAGTCTGCTGCACCGCGCCCCCGAGCCCGCCGGGACCCTCGTGGGCGACGGCGAGCCGGGCCCCGGCGCCGACCCCGCCGCGGCGCCCGCCGGCCGGGAATGACGCACGCTCCCACCCCGCCCCGGCAGCCGGGGTAAGGATGGAACCATGCGGCGACGGCGAGCGCTCCGGCGTGCCACCGCGCACCGGGAGGCCCCGTGCGCGTGATCGGACTGATGTCGGGCACCTCCTACGACGCCATCGACGCGGCCGCCGCCGACCTCGCCCTGGACGGCGACACCCTGACGCTGCGGCCCCTCGGCCATCTCGCCGTGCCCTGTCCGGACGGCCTGCGGGACCTGATCACGGCCGCCCTCCCGCCGGCCGCCACGACCACGCAGGCGATCTGCGCCCTGGACACCGGTATCGGCCAGGCCTTCGCCTCCGCCGCCGGGCGCGCCCTGCGCGAGCTGTGCGACGGCGCCGCCGACCTCGTGGTCTCGCACGGCCAGACCGTGCACCACTGGGTCGAGGACGGCACCGTCCGCGGCACTCTCCAGCTCGGCGGCCCCGCCTGGATCGCCGAGGCCACCGGGCTGCCGGTCGTCTCCGACCTGCGCAGCAGGGACGTGGCCGCCGGCGGGCAGGGCGCCCCGCTGGTCGGCATGGCCGACGCCCTGCTGCTGCGCGCCCTGCCCGGCACCCCCGCGGCACTGAACCTCGGCGGCATCGCCAACATCACCGTCCTGGCCCCCGGCGCCGAGCCCCTGGCCTTCGACACCGGCCCGGCCAACGCCCTGCTGGACGCGGCCGTACGCCACTTCACCGGCGGTGCCGCCACCCAGGACGAGAACGGACGCCGGGCCGCCGCGGGGCGGACCATCCCCGAGCTGCTCCGGCTCCTCCTGGCCGACCCCTACTACCGCAGACCCGCCCCGAAGAGCACCGGCAAGGAACACTTCCACCTGCCCTACCTGCGACGGGCGCTGGAGGCCGGGTCCGCTCCCGGGCGCCGGCCCGACGACGTGCTGGCCACCCTGACCCGGCTCACCGCCGTCACCGTCGCCGACGCCTGCCGCGCCCACCAGGTCACCGAACTCGTCGTCTCCGGCGGCGGCACCCGCAACCCGGTCCTGATGCGCATGATCGCCGAGGAACTGCCCGGCGTGCCGCTGCGCCCCAGCGACGGCCTGGGCCTGCCGTGCGCCGCCAAGGAGGCCCTGGCCTTCGCCGTGCTGGGCTTCCTCACGGTCCACGGCCTGCCCGGCTCCCTGCCCTCGGCCACCGGGGCCCGCCGGGCCACCCTGCTCGGCAGCATCACCCCCGGCCTGTCACCGCTGCGCCTCCCCCCGCCCGCCACCCGGCCACCCCGCCTGCTGCGGATCACCGGCCCGCACGGCTGATCTCCCGAGCCCTACCCCGGACGGACACGGCCCCCGCCTCTCCGGGAAGCTGTGGAACATGACAACCGCGCCTCTTCCGGCTCCACTCGCGTACCACCGCATGGCCAGATGCACGGGCCGCCACCGCTGGTGGCGGCCGCTGCTGGGCACCCTGCTGGTGGCCGGCGGCTGGCTGGTGCTCATCGCCGTGCTGGACACGCTCGCGTACGGCATCGGCAAGGCCGCCGGCCGTCCGGAACTGCCGGACGGCACGATCGACTTCGGTCCGGTGGTGAACACGGCGCTGGACCTGACGTACATAGCGGTCTCCCTGCCGCTGGTGCTGCTGGCGGTGGGCTGGACGGGACGGCGGCCGGCCGGCACGGTCTCGTCGGTGGCCGGACGGCTGCGGGGCCGCTGGCTGGCCCGCTGCCTGCTGGCCGGTGTCCCGGCCCTGGTCCTGCTGGCGCTGGCCGCCTGGCTCATGCCGGACGGCGACACCGGCTCCGGACCTCCCGCCGAGTGGGTGGGATGGCAGACGTTCCTGGTCTCCGTGGCCGCACTGGTCCTTCTCGTCCCGGTACAGGCCGCCGCGGAGGAGTACGTCTTCCGGGGCTGGCTGTTGCAGGCGGCCGGCGGGTTCCTCCGGTCGCCGTGGCTCGCCGCACTGCCGCAGGCGGCGCTGTTCGCGGCCGCCCACGGCTGGGGCACGCCGTGGGGCTTCGCCGATCTGCTGGTCTTCGGCATGGTGGCGGCGTGGCTGACCGTCCGCACCGGCGGTCTGGAGGCGTCGGTCGCCCTGCACGCGCTGAACAATCTGCTCGCCTTCGGTCTGTCCGCTGCGGTCGTCGACGGTCTGTCGTCCGACGAGACCGCCGCCGACTCGCCCTGGCAGTTCGCCGTCGTCGACACGCTGGTGACGCTGGTCTACGCCGCGGTCGTGCTGTGGTCCGCCCGGCGCCGGCCGCCGCAGCGGGTCGCGGCTCCGGCGCCGCCTGCGGTTCCGCGGTCGTACTGGCCGTACGGCGGCGGGTACGGCGTGGGAGGGCCGTACCCGCCGCCGCCGTACGGAACCGTGCCCGGGCCGCCCTGGGGCGGCGGCCACGCGGGGTGGCAGCCGCCGGCGGACGGCCCGTCGGCGGACGGGACACGCTGATCCGGACCGCGGGCCGACTTCGGTCAGGCCGGGTTGTCGCCGTGGGTGAGGGTCTCCCAGGCGACGAAGAGGGCGTTGGTGCCGGCCGGGCGGTTCTGCTCGGTCAGCGCCTGGGTGTTGGTCATGGCGATGCCGAGACGGTTGTGCAGGGCGTTGTAGCCGACCTCGGTGACCGGGCCGAGCCCGCGGTTCACGGAGCCTGCGCACAGCCAGCTGGGCACGGCGGTGCCCAGCTCGTACTTGGACTGGAACCCGAGGGCCTGGCGCAGCCGTTCGCCGACGTCGGTGCCGTACAGGTCCTGCCCCTGGATCCGGCTGGTCTCGGCGATGTGCGAGATGGCGGAGATGCCGTATCCGGTGTGGGTGAGATCGCGGCAGGTCTCCTGGGTGAGTCCGGTGACGAAGGTGGACTGGCCCTGCCAGTAGCTGACGATCTTGTCCTTGGTGTTCAGGTTCTGGCTCGGCACGGTCTTCGGCAGATCGCCGTCGGAGGCGAGGTAGACATAGGCGGCGGTGCGGGTGCGGAACTTCGCCATGGCGGTGTCGTACGACGCCTTGTCCTCCAGGAAGACGGAGATGCCGATCGCCGCCTCCATCATCGACAGCTCCCAGTTGCCGTTGGAGTTCGAGCCCTTGATGACCACCGGCAGGTAGACGTCGCGGAGCATGGTGGCGAAGCGGCCGGAGTTGGCCCAGGTCCCGGTGTACGTGTACTTGATGATCTCGGCGGCCTTGGGCCAGGAGGAACCGGCCCAGCCGGTCTGGAGCGGGGCGTTGCTGTTGGTGTGGCTCTGGATCACGGCCGACCAGGCGTCCATGATCTCGATCGCCTTCTGGGCGTAGCGGGCGTCGCGGGTGATGTACCAGGCGAGCGCGTCGGTGTACGCGGCGATCGCGTCCTGCCGTTCGTCGGTGCAGCCGTAGTTCGGGTTGGAGTACGAGCCGCACTCCACGGTCGCCCGGGGTTTGGGCGTGCGGTCGAGACTCGCGTAGGAGCTCGCCATCATCTGGTCGTAGGCGCCCTTCCAGGGCTGGGCGCCGGCCAGCACCTTGCCGCGGGCGAAGTCGAGCTGGGCCCGGGAGACGGTGACACCGGGGTGTGCGAAGGTGCCGGGGGCGGCTTCGGCGCGCTGGGCCCGTGGCAGCAGCAGGCCGGTCAGGACGGCGACCAGAGCGAGGAGGAGCAGGGCTCTGGACGTGCGGCGGGGGCGTGGGGGAGTAGTGGGCATGCGACACCCATCCGTTCTTGTATGTGAACGACGTGTGGGTTGCTGAACATGTGCGCTGGGCGGTGACCATAGGTCTGGACCAGCGGGCCGTCAAGAGGGCGCGTCAAGGCGGCGCGCGCGGACGCAAGGCCCTGACGATGTCCCGAAATGGCGGCCAAGTGTGCACTCGTGTCTGCCCCTTAGTTCCTTCAGCGGCGGCAGCCGGGCGTCTTGGATGGAAGACGCGATGTGCGGAGGTGACTTCCGGCCCCAAGGCGACGACGAGGCACGACGTGGTGTCTTCGTGGGATGCGTCGTCCGGGCCGGTGGCCCGTGCCTTGCCCGAACGGGCCCTCCATACGTTTTCCGGTGGCGATCGCGATCCTCATGTCCTCTGCCCGATCCGCCCGCTCGCCACCCCGAACCTGGAGCTGATGCACGTGCCGACCGACAGCAGAAGGCGACGGTGCCGGGTCGCCGGGTGGGCAGTGGCCCTTTCCCTCACCGCCGCTCTGATGCCCCAGCCCGGATACGCGGCCCCGTCCGATCCCGGACCGCAGGACAAGAAGTCACTCACCGAGGTCCGTGCCGAGCTGGACGACCTGTACCGCGACGCCGAGGTCGCCACCGAGGCCTTCAACACCGCCGACGAGAAGGCGAAGAAGCAGCAGGAACGGCTGGCCACCCTCCGGACGGACCTGGCCCGCACCGAGGACCGGGTGAACAGGCTGCACGACCTGGCGGGTGCCGCCGCCCGGATCCAGTACCGCGGGGGACACCTCGCCGCCACGGGCATCCAGCTGTTGCTCGGCGACCACCCCGACGAGGCCCTCGACGAGGCGTCGCAGGCCCATCAGGCGCTGCGCAGCCTGCTCAACGTGTCGGAGGCGCAGAGCGCCGCCGAGAAGAAGCTGCGCGAACGCACCGACGCCGCCACCGAAGAACTCGGCGAACTGAAGCGCAGCCGCGAGGACAAGGCGAAGGCGCAGCAGCGGATCGAGACGAAGATCGCCGCGGCCCAGCGCATCGAATCGCAGCTCGAGGACGAGCAGGTCCGCCGGCTCGCCGAGCTGGAGAAGGAGAAGGCGGAGGAAGCCAGGTCCGCGTGGACGGTGGACGATTCGGGCACGGGCACGGGCACGGGCTCCGGCTCCGGCGGCAAGCCGGGTGCCGGTGTCGGCACGGGCGGGGGGAAGACCACCGGCGGAGCGGCCGCGAAGGCGCTCGACTTCGCGCTCGCCCAGATCGGGAAGCCGTATGTGTGGGGAGCCGTGGGCCCCTCCTCCTACGACTGCTCGGGGCTCACCTCCGCGGCGTGGGCGGCGGCCGGCCATCCGATACCCCGCACCTCACAGGCGCAGTGGCAGGGATTGACGCATGTCTCACTGAGCTCCGTGCAGCCCGGCGACCTGATCATCTATTACAGTGATGCCACGCATGTGGGCATGTATGCCGGAGACGGGCAGATAGTCCACGCCCCGCGGCCTGGACGCACGGTCACACTCGCACCGGCGGCGTCCATGCCCATCCTCGGAGTCGTACGGCCCGGGGCCTGACCGAATGACACACCGGGTTCCACCCCGCGATGAGGGAAAGTTGCCTGCTCGAAGCGTCACACCTGCCCCCCGGCTCGACGCGTACGTCGCCGAGGACGGGACCACGGTGTTCAACGGTCACCTCCTGGACCTCGGCGGCGGAGGAACGCCCCAGGAGGCGGTCCTGGACGCGTTGACCATGTTCGCCCGCGCGCTGGGCGCGCCGGTGCAAGCCACCGTCATCGACCGCGCGGCGCAGGAGGTGACGCGCCTGGAGGTGCACCCCGACGGCACGAGCCGGACGCTGGCCGAGGACGAGCCGAGCGGGCCGGACGGGTCCGTCGGTGCGGCACAGTCTCCTCCGGCCGACAGGATCGAGCGCATCCTGCGGCACGCGCAACGCCAGGAGCTGCACTCCGCGTTCGTCCTCGCGAGCGCGCTGCGGGAACACCTCACCCTGGAGATGGGCGCGGACCACGAGTTCGCACTCGAGGCACGGGCGATCGAGGCCTACATCGCATACCTGCGGGAGGACTACCGGCTCTCCACCGTCCTCGCGCTGGCCGTCGCGCGCATCCGCTGCCGCACCGACCTGAAGGCGGCGGCCGACGACGTGGCCCGTGCCACTGCGGCGTGGCACAGACTGGTGGACGACAACGCGGTGACCGCGCGGGGGCGCGAACTGCTGAACATGTGGGACCGTCTGGCCGAGGAGGGACTGCTGGATCCCTCCCACCACGCCATGGCCCAGACCGTCCGAGTCCGGCTGGACCGGATCCAGGCCCAGGAGAAGGACCACCGGCCCGGAGCCTCCACGCCGCCGGCCGAGCCCTTGAGCCCGATGCCGGGCGTCCCCGACGACCGGGCTCTCCGGCCCGCGAGATGGGGCTTGAGACGCTTCACCCGGCGATCCGGAGAACCCGGCGACTAGTCCGCCCGCGTAGGCGGCGTCACGGCCCCCGCGTTCACGGTCCGTGGACGGCGCCATGGTCCGGACGCCCGAGCCGTCGACACGCACCGCCGGCCGGGTCACAGGAGCGCGGCGAAGATCCTGTTCGCGGTGTCGTTGAACCGGACGTGCAAGGGCTCGAGCTTCCGGCTGTGCTGTTTCGCGGCGGCAAGGTCCGCCGCCCAGATCGCTTCGCCCGCGACACGTTGGATCTCGTGAGCCAGTCCGCGCAGTTCCTCGTCGAGGACCCGGGCCGCCGAGAGCTGAAGTCGCAGCACGGAATCCGACCACCCTTCGGCCGTTGGGGTCTCCCACTGACGCGCGGACCACGACCCCGACTCACGGAGCTCGGCGAGGACGCGGTCAAGCTCCTCGTAGGCCGCCTTGATCACGTCTGACACAGCCGTTTGCAGGGCCTGGATGCTCTCCCTCTGGAAATCGTTCCTGGCGGCTTGCCGCTCGCGCTCGTACTGCTGGTCGCGGATCACGATCTCGTGCCTGGCGGCGAGCCGGTCCTTGTAGATCGTCAAGACGGACGTGGTCAGGGAACCGAGCAGGACTCCCACGAAGGCGAGTATTGCGGCGGCCATTTCAGCGGTTCTCCCTCCACGACGACCGGTCGGGGACGACGGACACAAGCGTCCCATGCCCGGTCCTCCTGGCTTCGTGAGCCGGGCGGCAGGACCGTTTCGCCGGAGCGGCGGTGCGCCATGGGCGAGGATCTCACCATGGACGTACAGGACGCGCAGGACACGGCCAAGAGGCTCCGGGCGATAGGCGACGAGCTGTCGGACCGCTTCTACGAGCGGGCCGACGTGGTGCGGATGCTGGTGGTGACGCTGCTGGCCGGACAGCACTCGTTGGTGCTCGGCCCGCCCGGGACGGCGAAGTCCGAGATGGCCAGGGAGCTCACCGGCAGGATCGAGGGGGCGGCCTACTGGGAGATCCTCCTGTCGAAGTTCACCGCGCCGACGAGGATGTTCGGTCCCATCGACGTCGCCGCGCTGGCCCGGGGCGAGTACCGCCAGGTCTACGACGGCCGTGCCACGACCGCGCATGTCGCGTTCATCGACGAGATCTTCAAGTGCTCCACGGCGGCGCTGAACGAGACGCTGGGCTACCTCAACGAGCGGATCTACCACCCCGAGAACGGCGGCGAGCCGATCCGCTGCCCCCTGATCGGAGCCATCACGGCGAGCAACGAACTGCCCGGCGGGGAGGACTCCGCCGCGATCTACGACCGGCTGCTGGTGCGGATCGAGGTCGGCTACCTCGAAGACCCCACGAACTTCGCGGCGCTGGTCCGCTCCGCCGTCAGCCGCCCGGCGGCACCGGCGCGCACCACGGTCGAGCTGGCCGCGTTGCAGCACGCCGTGACCGAAGCCGTCCCGGCCATGGACGTCCCCGACGCGATCGTGGACGCGGTGTGCACGCTGCGGGCGGCCCTGCGCCGCAAGGAACTCGTCGCCTCCGACCGCCGCTGGCGGCAGGCCGTACGTCTGCTCCAGGCGTCCGCGTATCTCGACGGACGGCCGGCGGTCGCCGAGACCGACCTGTCGGTGCTGACACATGTGCTGTGGGACTCTCCCGCCCAGCGTCCGGCCGTCGAGCGCGAGGTGCTGCACCTGGTCAACCCCGACGCCAAGGAGGCGCTCGACCTGGCCGACACCCTCGAGGAACTGGAGGCCCAGCTCGACGCCATGGCCGGGCAGTCCCGCGAGGCGCTGAGCGAGTGGGTCATCAAGAAGGCCCACAACAAGCTCGCCACGGCGGGCAAGCGGCTGGAGCGGCTGCGCCAGGAGGCGGCGAGCGCCGGCCGCTCCACCGCCACCATCGACCGTGTCACCGGCCGCCACCGCGCCGTCCGCGCCCGCGTGCTCACCGAGGCGCTCGGCGTGGACGCGAGCATGGTGCAGGCCCAGCTGTGAGCGGCGACGGGAGAAGGATCACGGGCGGGGCACCGTGGGAGCCCGACGAGCCCGCGGAGCGGGCCGGGACCTGGCCGGGCGGCCGGCCCGCCGCCGCTGCCGAGCGGCACACCGCAGCCGAGCGGCACACCGCGGCCGTGGTCGCGGACCGGTACGACCGTGTCGCATGGCGCGACACCTACGAGCAGTCGGCCGGACTGCGCGAGCTGGCCGAGGAGCTCGACGGGCGCCACGACCACACCGCCGACCTCCTGGCCGATGTCTTCCTGGCCGCCTACCAGGCCGGCCCGCGGTTGCGCGAGCGCGCGGAGATGGACCCCTCCCGGCTGGTCAACCACGAGATCGTCAGCGCACTGGTGAGGTCGCCCGGCTTCGACCGGATGCGCCGGGAGACGGTCGGCGACCCCTACGCCGCCGCCATGGCCGTACTCGCCCAGGCCGCGGAGTTGCGCAGGATGCTGGAGCGTTCGAGTCAGGCCGCCGAGGACGCGGCGACGGCCGGGGGCGAGGCGCTTCGGCGGGCCGCCGAGGAGGACGACGAGGACGGGGCCGCGCCGCCCGCGGCCGCCCGGGGCGCCGCACAGGCGCTCGCCGCGGCGGTCCCCGGTACCCGGGCCGACGCGCGGAACGCGGCGGCCAAGGCCGCCGGGACCGCGCGGCGGGAAGCCGCGCTGATGCGGGCCTGGGGCGTCGCCCCCGGCGAGCTGGAGCGGATGCCGTTCGACCAGCGCGCCCGGCTCGCCGAGCGGCTGCGCACCGGCCGGCTCGCCGAGTGGGCCGAACTGATCGGCCGTTTCCGGCGGATGGCCGACGGTGAGCGCGCCCGCAAGGTGGAGAACGTCACCGGGGAACTGGTCGGCGTCACGCTCGGCAACGACCTCTCCCGCGTCATCCCCTCCGAGCTGGCGGGCCTCGGCCTGCCCGAGCTGCGGGCGGTGTTCGCCGTGCGCTACGCCGCCGGGGAGCTGATGCTCTACGACAGCCAGGGGGAGCAGGCCACCGGCCAGGGCGCCGTCATCGTGTGCGTGGACACCTCGCACTCCATGTACGAGGCGGGGCCCGGCGGAGTCACCCGGGAGGCGTGGGCCAAGGCGTGCGCCCTGGCCCTGCTGGACCAGGCCCGACACGCGGGGCGTGACTTCGTCGGCATCCTGTTCTCCGCCCCCGGCAGGCTGCGGGTCTTCCGCTTCCCGGGCGGCGAGCCCGTCGACCACCTCCAGGTCGTGGACTTCGCGGAGACCTTTCTCGGCGGCGGAACCAGCTATCAGACGCCGCTGTCGGCGGCGGGCGACATCCTGGAGGAGGAGTTCGACGACACCGCCCGCGCCCGCGGCGACATCGTGATGATCACCGACGACGACTGCGGTGTCACCGAGGAGTGGATGCGCGGCTGGAACGAGGCCAAGCACCGGTTGGGCTTCCGGGTCTTCGGCGTGGTCATCGGCGCGCCGCGCGCCGCCGAGGCCGACTCGGTCCTGGAGGCCTTGTGCGACAACCTCCGCCTCGTCGAGGACCTCACCGACGTCCATGCCGCCGCCGACCTCTTCCGCGTGATCTAGCCGGCCGCGACGGGCCGAGCCGCCCGGGCCGTCAGCGGTCCGGCCGAGGGGCGCTCGTCGGCGGTGACACCGTGCGCGGACGCCGGTGACCGGCGCCACCGGCACGGTGGGGAGCGCGGAGTTCGCCGTACGGCGCAGCCGGGACGGTGCCCGTCGCCGTACGACGCGCACCGTCGGCCTGCGCAGGCCGACGGATCCCGGCGGGGCCACGCCGTCGCACGGCCCGCGCATGCGGGCGCGCGAGCAGGGCGTCGTCGGTACGGCGGGACCGCAGCCGCCTGGACGGCCACCGGCCGGCCGGCCGGTTGAACACCGAACCGTGATGATCGCCGCCTGCTCTCCGCAACCCGCCTGCTTATGGAAAGGGGTGCCGGGTACTGGCTCGCAGGGTTCGACGGCCGTCGGGCCCAACCGAGTTCAGGAGGACACGATGTCCACTGCGTCGTCGGCCGGCTATCCGGAGTCCGGCTTACCCCGGACCACCTATGCCGGCGAGCGGGCGAGCGAGGAGACGAAGCCCGCCTACAAGACCACCGAACTGATGGCGTACGTCGCGGCCGTGATCGCCGTGCTCGTCGCATCCGCCGTTGTGGGGGACAATGCGCGCGGTATCGACCGGTTCCCGGCGGAGCGGGCGTGGCTGTACATCACGCTGCTCACGATCGGTTACATGCTCAGCCGAGGTCTGGCCAAGTGCGGCAGCCGGCGCCGGGACGACACCGACAGGGCGTGAGGGCTCCTGGCCCCACCGCGGCCGTGCCCCTTCCGGGGGACGGCCGCGGTCGCCGGAGGCGGCGAAGGCACATGAACGAGAACCGGTCAGGCAAGGCGTGACAGGAAGTGGGTGAGGCCTGTTCGCATGGTGGTGTAGTCGGCGCTCGGGCCGGCCGGGAGCTTCCGTACGTGGTCGTGCACCGGTTCGAGCAGCTGGTCCAGGGAGCGTTTGGCGGCGCGGATCGCCGCGGGAGGGTGGGCCGTGATCGACGCGAGCAGACGGTCGGTCGCGGCCGGCAGCCGCGCCGCGGGCACGGTGAGCGTGGCCAGCCCGATGCGGACCGCCTCGGCGCCGTCCACCAGGCGCCCGGTGTAGAGCAGGTCCCGGGTCCGGGCCGGGCCGGTGAGCAGGGCCAGGCGGGCGGCGAAGGCGGGGGGTACCAGGATGCCCCAGCGGGCCACGGGCATGCCCATGTGTGCCTCGTCCGCGATGACGCGGAGGTCGCAGGCGCAGGCCAGCTGGCATCCGGCGCCGACCGCCGCGCCACGTATCTGGGCGATCACAGGAGCCGGCATGTGTTCCACGGCGCGGAGTGTCTCCTCCATGACGGCGAAGGCGTCGTCGATCCGCTCCGGGTCCGCGCCGAGCCACTCACGCATGTCGGACCCGGCGCTGAAGGCCGCCGTGCCGCGCCCGGAGAGGACCACCGCGCCCAGGGACGGATCCTGGGACAGGCCGTCGAGCAGCTCGGCCAGCGCCCGCCAGTCACGGACTCCGAGCGCGTTGGCCCGCCGGCCGCTGCCGACCTCGATCCTCGCCACCGCGCCGTCCCGGCGCAGGCCGACGGCCGCGGATCCCGTCATCGGACCGCTCCGGTGGTGTGCAGCCCGGCGATCTCGGTGGTGGTGTAGCCGTACTCGGCCAGGACCTCGTCCGTGTGCTGGCCCAGCAGGGGCGCGGCGGTGCGCAGGTGGACGGGCGTCTCGCTGAGTTTGAGGGGCGAGCCGACCGTGCGCAGCCGGCCGAGCGTGGGATGGTCCAGTTCGGCGACCATGGCGCGGGCCTCGGCCTGCGGGCCGGAGAGTGCCTCGGCGACGGTGGCGATCGGCGCGCAGGGCACCCCCGCCGCCTCCAGCAGCTCGGCCCACTCCTGACGGCCGCGGGACGCGAGCGCGGCCTGGAGCAGCGGGATCAGCCGGTCCCGGTTGCGGACCCGGTCGGGATTGGTGGCGAACCGCGGATCGTCGGCGAGTTCCGCACAGCCCACCGTCACGGCGAACAGCCGCCACAGCTTGTCGTTGCCGGCGGCGACCATGAGGTGTCCGTCGGCGGTGGGCAGCGCCTGGTAGGGCACGATCGTGGGATGCGCCGAGCCGTGCGGGCGGGGCGGCCGCCCGGTGGCGAACCAGCCCTGGGCGACATAGGTGAGCCAGGCCAGCTGTCCGTCGAGCAGGGAGACGTCCACGAGCTGTCCGCGCCCGGTGTGCCCGCGCGCCTGGAGCGCGGCGAGGATGCCGATGACGGCCCACATGCCCGCGCCGATGTCCGCGGTGGCCACACCCGGCCGCACCGGCGGCTGTCCGGCCTCCCCGGTGATGCTCATCATGCCGCTCTGTGCCTGCGCGACGGCGTCGTAGCCGGGCTGTGCCGCCCAGGGTCCCGTCTGGCCGTAGCCGGAGATCGACGCGTACACCAGGCGCGGATTGCGTGCGGACAGCTCGGCGAAGCCCAGGCCGAGGCGTTCGGCGGTGCCGGGGCGGAAGTTCTCCACGAGCACGTCCGCGCGGTCGGCGAGACGCCGGGCCACCTCCAGGCCCTCCGGGGACTTCAGGTCCAGGGCGATGCCGCGCTTGTTGCGGTTGGCGGAGAGGAAGTAGGCGGCCTCGTCGCCCTGGAAGGGCGGGCCCCACTGACGGGTGTCGTCCCCGGTACGGGTGGACTCCACCTTGATCACATCGGCTCCGAGGTCGGCCAGGACCATGGTGGCCAGCGGTCCCGACAGGATGCGCGAGAGGTCGAGCACACGGATGCCGCGCAGTGCGCCGGACCGTGTCGTGTCGTCGTCGAGCGGCTGAGTGGAGGAGGACATGGCGAAGAAGCCCTTCTTGCCGGTGGTGCGGTGTGCGTCGGGTGGGAGGGGAGGGCGGCCGGTCAGCGGGCCGGCATCGCCTGGGGCGCGGCCAGGCGGTGGACGAAGCCGGCGGCGAGCTCGGCGGCCCGGCCGGCGGCGCCGGTGCCGTAGACGTGGAAGTCCGGGCGGATGAGCACGACGTCCGCCGACAGCTCGTCGAGCCAGGCGGTGTAGGTGCCGTCCACGTCCTCGGCCACGCTCACACCGGCGTCCGCCCTCCCGTGCAGGGCGACGAGGCTGATGCCGAGCGGGTCCAGGCGGCGGCGGAGCTCCTCGGGGAGCGAGGTGAGCGAACGTGAGTGACGTGCGATGACGGCTCCCGGCCCGTCGAAGGCGTCGTCGAAGAGCACCGGCGCGCCGGATGACGTCCGGACGCGGCCCTGCCGGGCGAGGGTTCCGCCGGCCGGGCCCTCGTGCAGGCCGGGGCCGAGCCCGGGCCGGGGCGGCGCGGGCGGCTTCATGCCCGCGTTCCAGTCGGCGGTCATCCGGGCGTCGCGGGCGGCGGCCGCCTCCGGATCGGTGAGACAGATGATCCGGCCGAGGTCCATGGAGAACTTGACGAACGCCCGGGCGTGCAGCAGCCGCTCGGAGCCGTAGGTGTCGAGGATCCGCTCGCCGGCCAGGCCCCGCAGGACGGCGTCGAGCTTCCAGCCCAGGTTCATCGCGTCGCGGGCGCCCGCCCCGAGCCCCTGCCCGGCGAAGGGCGGCATCAGGTGCGCGGCGTCCCCGGCGATCAGCACCCGGCCCGCCCGCCAGTCGGTGGCCCAGCAGGCCTGGAAGGTGTAGACGGAGTGCCGTTCGAGATCGGCCGTCTCGGGGGTCAGACCGTAGGGTGCGAGCAGCTTCCAGGCCGTGTCGGCGCTGTTGAGCGACTCCCGGGTCTCCTCGGGCAGCCGCATGAACTCCCAGCGGCGGCGTCCGGGACCGCCGGGCACCATGGTCGAGGGGCGGCGGGCGTCGCAGCTCTGTGCCGCGATGTGGGGAAAGCGCAGCTTCGGGCGCGGTTTCACGTCGACGACCAGCCAGTCGTAGAAGTAGCCCTCGTCGTGCCAGTCGAGGCCGGCCCACCGGCGCACCCTGCTGTTGGCGCCGTCCGCGCCGACGAGCCAGGCGGACGTCACCGTGTGTTGCGTCCCCGTGGCGTCGCGGCGCACCGTGAGCGTGACGGCGTCGTCGTCCTGCGCCAGGGCGACGGCTTCCCAGCCGCGTCGCACGGTGACGTTCGGCATCCGGGCGATCAGGCCGTCGAACGCGTCCTCCAGGGACGGCTGGTGGAAGAAGTAGGTGTTGTACCAGCCGGACTCGCCGCGGCCGCTCCAGTCGACCTCGACCAGGGTCCGGTCCCGGCCGTCACGCCAGACGTACATGTCGTCGTAGGGCTGGGTGATGGAGGGGATGGTGTCGGGTGCCAGCCCCACGGACTGGAGGATGCGGGCGAAGTCCGAGCAGTGGGTCACCGCGCGCGGCAGCGGATAGCCCGCGGTGTTGCGGTCGACGACGAGCACCCGGTGGCCGCGTTCGCCGAGATGAAGGGCGAGCAGCTTCCCGACCGGGCCGAATCCGACGATCGTGACGTCGATGGCCGTAGGGAACGTGTCCTCGTCGACAACGTGCACTGCGGTCTCCGTTCTGTGTCGCGTCCCAGGGTGGACGGCGGCGGCTGCGTGCGTGCGCCGGGGGAGCGGGGCACACGCCCGTACGGCCCCGACCGGGGTGTGCGGCGCGGACCGGTGGCCAGGTGCGGCTCCGGACACCGTCTGCGTCCCGCCCACGACGCTACGGACGGGTGTGGGGGGCGCGTCCTGCTTCTGTCCCGGAATCCGGGACAGAAGCAGGACGCGCCCGCGCCGCTCTCCCCAGCATGTCGGCACCTTGGAGCGCCACCGGCGCCGAACTCCTGGAGAGCCGCATGCACCTGCCCGCATCCACCAGATCGCAGTCCGAGGCGGAGCTCAGCCGATCGAACCCCACGGTCGTCGTGCTCTGCATGCTCATCACGGTGATCGAAGGCTTCAATCTCATCGTCTACGGATCCGTCGTCCCGCTCCTGCTCCAGGACGCGTCCCTGGGCGTGACCGACGGGCAGACCGGCCTGGTCGGCGGGCTGGTGTACATCGGCGCGATCGCCGGCTCGCTGCTGGCGCCGGTGATCGCCGAACGGGCCGGCCGCAAACACGTACTGATCGTGGCGATCGCCCTGTTCGCGGTGGGCGCGACGCTGACCGCGGCCTCGGTCGGGGTGACGACGCTGGCGGCGTCCCGGTTCCTCACCGGCCTCGGCGTCGGATGTGCCCTGACCACGGCGATGACCCTCGCCCGCAACCACGCGGCCTCCCGGCGGGCCTCGCTGGTCGTCACCGTCACCATGGCCGGCATTCCGCTGGGGGGAGTGGCGGCGTCCCTGCTGGCCGTGCCCGTGCTGCCGGCCCTCGGCTGGCGGCCGATGTTCCTGGTGGGCGCCGGTGCCGCCCTGCTCATCCTGGTGGCCGTCGTCCGTACGCCGATCCCCGCGGACACACCGCAGGAACGCGCGGCACGGCAGTGGACCGGCCGGCAGAAGCTGACCACGCTGTTCACCGGGCGCGGCACGCTCGTGGCCGCCGTGGTCGCCCTGTGCGCCGTCGCCAACATGGTGGCGTGGCAGGGGCTGAACGTGTGGGCCACTCAGGCGCTGACGGACCTCGGCTACTCGCTGCGGGCGGCGCTGCTGTTCACCTTCACGCTCACCGGCGCCGCCGTGGCCGGCTCCTTCGCCGGGGCGTGGGCGGCGGACCGGTACGGGGCGGCACGGCTGGCGGTGGTCACCGGCGCCTGCACGGTGCTCGGTCTGGGCGGGGCGCTGGTGCTGCCGGTGTCGGTCCCCGTCACCGCGCTGTGCGTGGCCCTGATGGGGATCGGCGGTCACACCACCATGAACCTCGTGCACACGACCGCTTCCGACATCTATCCGCTGCCCGCCCGGGCCGCCGCCCTCGGCTGGTCCAACGGCACCTCCTGCATCGGGGCCTTCCTCGGTCCCACGCTCGGCGGTACGGCGGTGTCGGCGGGCGGCGCGCAGGGTCTCTTCGGGACGTTCGGGGCCGCCGCCGCGGTGTGTCTCGTCGCGGTGTTCCTGCTGTACCGGACCGACCGGGCCGTGCACCCGGGCGTCTTCCGCACACCGGAGAACGCCGGCGCTGCCGGCGCCGCGGGCACGGTGGCCGCGGCGCCGAAGACGGTCTGAGCCACGGGCCGGTGGGGCGGGCCGGGGAGCGTCGGGCCGCTCCCCGGCCCGCCCCGCGGCATACGCGGGACGAGCGCGGGATCAGACCATCCGGCACTGGCGCAGCGCGAGCCGGGTGTCCACCAGCGGATTGAGCCGCCGCAGACTCTCCACGGCCACCCGTGCCTTGAGCCGGAAACGGTGGGTCGGCATGACGACGGCGACGGCCTGGAGCGCTCCCGTGGGACCGGTCATCCCCGTGGCGAGGGCGCAGATGCCCAGGTCGTGCTCCTCCAGGTCGACGGCGACGGCCGACCGGCGCACGGTGGCCAGGACGGCCAGAGCGTCGGCGCGGTCGGTCACGGTGTTGTCGGTGAACCGCCGCAACCGCTCGGGAAGGACCCGCATCACCCGCTCGTCGGGCAGCTGCGCCAGCAGGGCCATCCCGATGCAACTGGCGTGCAGGGAGAAGCTCTTGCCGACCTGGGTGACGCCCTTGAGGCGTTCCGGGGACGCGACCTGGTCGACGACCACCACCTCCCGTCCGCTGAACACCGCCAGTTCGACGTTCTCACCGACCTCACGAGCCACCGAGACCAGCTGCGCGCGGTTGGCGGCGAGCAGCCCGAGGTGCGCGTTCATGCCGAACTTCAGCAGGCCGGGACCCAGGACGTACCCCGGGCGCTCCGGCGCGGGCACGACGTACAGCTCGTGCTCCAGCGCCTGGATCACCCGGTGGACCGTCGAACGGGGCAGGCCGGTGCGGTGGGCGAGGTCGGTGAGTGTGAGCGCTCGGCGGCTTTCGGCGATCACGTCGAGGACCGTGGTGGCCCGGCCGATGTCGGTCACCCACCGCCCTCCGTCCAGGTGCGGGTGACCGTCAGGGCGCGCACCGTCCAGTCGCGGTCCGAGACGAGCAGGGCGTACTCGCCCAGGGTGTGCACCCGGGGCGACGGCTCCAGCAGCCACCTCGTGTAGTGCGCCCGGGCCTGCCAGGTGCCCTCCTCGTGCGCGGGCAGGACGATCAGGTTCGACACGTCGTGCCGGTGCCCGCCCGGGAAGTCCCACAGCCGGGTGAAGAACGCCCGCGCTCCGGCCGGGCTGTCGAAGCCGTCGGCGGGGAAGCGGACCCGGGCCCGGCCCAGAAGGCGTACGGCGGTGGCGACGTCCTTGCGGTCGGCGGCCTCGGTGTAGGTGTGCAGCAGGTTGGCGATCTCGTGCCGTGCCACGGCGGATGCCATGGCGGTTGCCGCGGCGGATGCCATGGCGGTTGCCGCGGTGGGGGCCGTGGTGGGGGCCGCCCCGCTCACCGGTGCCGCCCCCGCTGCCACTGCCGCACCCAGGCCCGGCCGTAGTCGTTGCCGTGCGGGGTGCGCAGCACGGTGTGGACGTGGAACGGCTTGGGGGAGTCGTAGTCGAGGAACACCCCGCAGTGGTGGTCCAGTTCGGCGATGACCACCGGCGACTGGACCCGGTAGTAGAACACGTCGTCGGGACCGTGCCCGCCGATCCAGCAGAACCAGGTCTCGTCCAGACGGTCCCGGATCTCGCGCATCCGGGCGGCCCGCGGACCGGCCGGCAGGGGCCGGACGAACTCCTCGACGACGGCCATGACCGCCTCCCGCGCCCGCTCGGGCATCTCCGCCACGCGCACCCCCTCGAACGGGATCACCCGGTTGTCCTGGAAGGCACCGGCGAGATGCCGCTCGTCACCGGGGTGCACCCGGCCCTCGGGCATCGCCGGGTCGACCATCCGCTCGTAGACCGTGGCGGCCCGCCGCTGCTCGGGCGGGAGGGCGGCCATGACCTGTCTGCCGAGCGCGATCCGCTCGGTGAAGGCGGTGGTGCCCGCGTGCGGGCCGGCGTCGATCTCGTTGGGCTCCGCGCCGAGGAAGATTGGGCCCAGCGCCATCCGGCCGTCCACGACGAGGCAGTTGACGGCGCAGTGATGGCCGAACAGCTGCCAGCCCCACGGGCTGCCGTGCGGGTCGGGCTCGCCGTACAGGGCGACGTTGTAGCTGAACTCGTTGAGGATTCCCTCAAGACCGACGACCTCGCCGAGAAAGCCGTTGACCCGCATCATCGTGCGGACCTCCTGGTACCCCTCCGGGCTGAGCGAGGCCTCGACGAGGGCCAGCGCCGCACGGCGTACCTCCGGCGGCTGGAATTCCAGCCGCACCCCGGTGTCGAACTGCATGAACTCCGGGTTGGCCCAGGTCTGCCACTCCACGGCGTCCACCGGATGGGAGATCCTGGCCCGGCCCTCCTCGTCCAGCGCGTCCAGCAGCTCCCGCGCGGCGGCGGCCATGGCGGCGACGGGCGCCTGTTCACCCGGGCGTGCGGGGGTGAGGACGTGGAGGTCCGGCCGCAGGGTGCCGTCCTCGGTGACTCCGACGAACTCGCTTTGGTACAGCGGCTGCCAGCCGCGGATCAGCTCGCCGGTGAAGGTCCCCTCGGCGCGGGCGATGTCACGGTAGGCGTAGGCGTCGACGCCCTTGAGGTCGGCGATGCGCGGGTGGTCCGGCGGAAAGAGGTACTCGCGATACGCGGCGGATGACATGAGGCGTCCCTCTCATGCGGTGGTGCTCGGCTCAGGGTGTTCGGGTGCCCGGGGCGCCCGGGGCGCCCGGGGCGTTCAGGGTGCTCGGGAGCTCGGGGGGTCAGGCGCGCTCGGCGGGCGGACCCGGTGCGCTACGCGGGGGTGTTGTGCCGGGCCACGGCGGCGCGTACGGCGGCCTCGTCGCCCGCGGCGATGGCCTCGACCAGGTCCGCGTGGACCTGGCAGCGCTCGGCCCGGTAGCGCTCCGCGGCGGCGGGGTCGTCGGCGGAGCGGGACGAGGCCGAGCTGAGATGGCCCAGCGTCCCGGTGTACACGGCGGCGGCCATCCGGTTGGGGCAGATCCGGGCGATGCGTTCGTGCAGCGCCCAGTTGGCCCGCATGAACGCGTCCCAGTCCGGTGCGGCACGCAACCGCTCGACCTGTGCGCGCAGTTCGGCGACGTCCTCGTCGGTGCGGCAGCGGGCGGCGCCCAGATCGACGAGGACCTCCAGGTGGTCGCGGAGCTCGATGGCGTCGGCCACGGTGGTCGGTTCGTCCCGGACGTCGAGCAACGTGTGCCGCAGGCGCACCACGGGGCCGCGCTCGGCGACGAACAGCCCGCCGCCCCGCCCGGGACGGATCTCCAGGATGCCGCGGTCCCGCAGTACGCGTACGGCCTCGCTGACCGTGGAGTAGGCGTACCCGGTCTCCTCCCGCAGCGACTCCAGCGTGCCGACCGGGTCGCCGGCCCGCAGGCCGAGGGAGTGGATGCGCTCGCCGAGGGCGGCGGCCAGTTGCTCGGCACGGGTGCGGGCGGGCGGCGCCCCGAGGCCGGGGAGCCGAGTGCCGGGGGTCTTCCGCGGTGGCCGAGCGGCTTGTCCGGCGGCTGGTTCCTGAGGCATAGTCGCCATCGAAGCACAAACCTCCGAACCTTTAAAGGGTTTGAGGTTCCCGGGCCTCGAGCCTCCTCCTCCGAACTGGGAGCTGCACATGCGCGTAGTGGGTATCCGGCGGCAGGGCCATGGAGTGGAGGTCGCTCTGCTCTCGCCCGACGGACGGAACGTCGAGGTGGTGGCTGCCCTGGAGGAGTTCTGGGCGGACCCGGCCGGTCACCTCGCCCGCCCCGCCGGCGGACCGGAACTCGCGGTGTCCGCGGTGGAAACGGTGCCGCCGGTGCGGCCCGACGCCCGGGTGATCTGCGTCGGCCTGAACTATCTGAAGCACGTGGCCGAGGGAACCTTCCGGGACCAGGAACTGCCGGAGCACCCGACGCTCTTCGCCCGCTGGACGCAGTCGCTCACCGTCGACGGCGCCGAGGTCCCCGTCCCGGCCGGCGAGGACGGGCTGGACTGGGAGGGCGAGGTCGTCGCGTGGATCGGCGCGCCCCTCGTGGACGCCACCCCCGAGGAGGCCCTGGCGGCCGTCGTCGGCTACTCCACCTTCAACGACCTGACCTCCCGCCGCGCCCAGAAGCTCACCTCGCAGTGGATCCTCGGCAAGAACGGCGACAACTCCGGCCCGCTCGGCCCCATGGTCCCCGCCGCGGAGGTGGGCGACCTCCGGGACGGACTGCGCGTCGTGACCCGGGTGAACGGGGAGACCGTCCAGGACGGCAGGACCGACGAGATGGTCTACGGCGTCGGCGACACCCTCGCCCACATCTCCCGTACGTTCACGCTGCGCCCCGGCGATCTGCTGGCCACCGGAACGCCCTCCGGCGTCGGCTACGCCCGTACGCCCCCGTGGCTGCTGCGACCGGGAGACGTGGTGGAGGTGGAGGTGGAACGCCTCGGCCGGCTGCGCAACACGGTGGTGTCCAACGAGGCACGCCACGCGCCGCCGCGCGGCCCGCTCCCGGCGGCGGCTCGGTGACGAGCGGGCACGGGGCGCGCCCGGCGGCGGCCCTTCGGTCGTCGGCGCGGGACCCGGGTCACCGCCCGGCCGCGTCGAGCAGGATCCGCGCCAGTTCGTCCGGCCGGGAGAACATCGGCCAGTGACCGGTGTCCATCTCGACCAGCCGCCACCGCTCACCGGCGAGCAGCCGGGCCACGTCGTCGGTCGGCTCGGCCCCGTCGAGCAGGCACTTGACATACGTCGCCGGAAGCTCGCCGAGCGGCCGCACCAGCACGGCCGGGTCGGCCAGGGGAACCCCCGGGTGCGGCGTCGCCCCGGCCACGATCCGGGCCGCCTGCTCCTCGGTGAGGCCCTGGCCGTCGCAGTCGTCCCGGGTCAGCGGGGCCCAGTGGCCGCCGTTGCCGGCTATGGCGGCTTCCAGCTTCGCCGGGCCCTCCCACCAGGCGGA
Organism: Streptomyces fumigatiscleroticus; assembly: GCF_014647975.1. Lineage (GTDB taxonomy): Bacteria > Actinomycetota > Actinomycetes > Streptomycetales > Streptomycetaceae > Streptomyces > Streptomyces fumigatiscleroticus. Next base: position 253,070 of record NZ_BMQF01000008.1, on the reverse strand, counting down.
GACGAACGACTCGCCCTCGGCCGGGACGCTGGCGTCGACGAAGACCACATGGGCCAGCCGGTCGCCGATCCGCCCGGCGGCCTGACCGACCGGTATGCCCGAGTAACTGTGCCCGACCAGCACGACATCGCGCAGGCCGAGGCGCTCGACCTCCTCGACGATGTCCCGGACATGCGTCTGCGGCCCCGTGGGCACGGCCTGCTTCTCGGCAAGGCCGGACAGCGTCAGCGGGTGAGCCCCGTGACCGGCCTCCCGCAGCGCGGGAACCACCTCGTCCCACGCCCACGATCCGAGCCACGCGCCTGCCACCAGTACGAAGTTCGCCATGCCCGCACAGTAGTGGAGAGGTCTGACAACGCCCCGCGAGAGCTCTCGGCGCCCCTCACCGGGCGCCGCCGGTCAGACCGACTCGCGGACGACGATCCGCGCGGGCGGCGGGCGCAGGCCGCCGGGGTCCAGGCCCGGGGCGAGGCGTGCGCTGAGCCGGCCATGGGCCTCGGCGTCGACGTCGACGGTGGTCAGCGCGGGAGTGACGTGTTCGCCGTAGCCGTTGTCGTCGAAGCCGATGACGGCGATCTCCTCCGGTACGCGGCGGCCCAGTTCACGCAGGGCGGTGAGGACCCGCAGGGCGACGTCGTCGTTGAAGCCGGCGATCGCGGTCACTTCGGGTGCGCCGGTGAGGAACGCCCCGACGGCCTCGGCGCAGGCGGCCCGCTCCCGGGGGGGCGACGAAGGAGCCGGTGACGGGGACGTCCAGGTCCCGCGCGGCGTGCGCGGTGAACTTCAGGCGGGTCGCGGCCAACGGCGATCCGGTGTCGGGCAGGGCCACGGCGACGTGGGTGTGGCCGTGCTCCACCAGATGACGCAGTCGCAGTGCGGAGTGGGCGGCGAGGCCGTCGCGCCGGCCGCCGCCGAGGTCGTCGAGTTCACGGCCGGTGAGGTAGGTCTCGCCGAAGCGGACGACGGCGCGGGGGGCGATGGCGTCGAGGACCTGCTGGGTGGACCGGGGGTGTGGTGGCCGTGCCGGACGAGCAGGACGTGCTCGTGGGCGGCCAGTTCGGCGTCGAGTCCGCGGACGTAGCTGCGGGAGCAGTGGCCCTCCATGCCCGCGTCGATGTTCAGGACGACGACGCGGGAGGTGCCCTCGCGCAGGGGCCCGGGCGACGCCGTGCGGGACGTAGCCGAGGTCCCGAGCGGCCTGCTTGCCCCGGTAGCGGGTGGCGGCGGAGATGGTCTGGCGTGGGGTCGTCGTTGAGGACGAAGCCGACGGTGGCGCGACAGACGCCGCCGGCCGCCGCCACGTCGTTCAGCGTGACTCTCCGGGAAGTGCCCATCACCCCTGCTCCGATGCGGTCGGCGCACCGCCATCGTAGGGATACGCCCTCACCGGCCCGCCTGTGCAACTTCCCGCACCCGGGGGCGCCGGCCGTGTCGGACACGGGCCCCGGACGTCGTCCGGCTCGCCCCGTGGGCCACGCGTTCCGGACGGCGGCCCGGCCGGCGTGCGTCCGTCCCGGTGCCCGGCCCGTAGATCTCCCGGGACTTATTGCGGCGTTTCCGCCCGGACGGCGCACAATCCGGCGCCGGGTGTGACACTGTGGATACAGGCTTGGTCCGCCACTTTCCCCCGTGGTGGCGGACCAAGTCCTTTCTTCTGCCCCGTACCGCCCTGAGCCGGGCGGCGGCGGCCCGGAGCGAGGCGCCGGACACGGCTCCCTCCGGCACTCATCGGCTCCCTCAGGAGCCGCGGCTCCCAACTGGTGGCGACAAGCACCGCATTCACCGGATCGCAGCATGCCCGGAAAGTGAGTAATTGCCCCTTGGTGTGCTATCTATAACTTTCGCCACGATTTTTCCGAGGGGGTCCGCAGTGACGACGTTGAGCAGCCGTGCGACGGCAGTCGTGGCCCGTCGACGGCCCACAGCGAGGCGGCCGAGGCCGGCCGGCGCGAGGACGGGGCCCTGGACGAACCCGAGTACACCGGTTCCGGTACGCCTCGCGTTCCGCCACTGAACCACCACCCGTACCGGCCGGTGTTCCCGCTCGGCGCCCTGGACCGCTGCCTCGACGCACCCGGCGGACCGTACGGGCCGCTGTGTCCGCACTGCCCGAACGATGACCGAGACAGGACACCACCCCATGGCGCTGCTGCACGACGCCGCTCCTCAGACAGCCACCGTGTCCGAGACCGCCCCCACGGGCCCCTCGGACCGGGGCGCCGTTCCGCTGGCTTCGGGCGCACTGCCCGTACTCGGGCACCTGCCCGCCTTCATGCACGACGCGACCGGCGTCCTGCGCCGCGGATACGCCGAACACGGGTACCTGTTCGGGCTGCGCCTGGCCGGCGTGTCCGCCGTGGTGATGCTGGATCCCGGACACCGCAGGGAGATCCTCGGCCAGCCGGAGGAGGCGCTGTCGATCGCCGCGTCCTACCCCTTCCTCAAGACGATGTTCGGCAGCGACTTCTACTTCATGGCCGAGACGTCCGAGTACCAGCGCCAGCGGGAACTGTACGTACCGGTGTTCCGCGGCGCGGCTCTCCACGACTACCTCGCGATCATGGAGAGGCACACCCGGCAGCTGGTCCAGCGCATGGGCGCAGCCGGTGAGCTGGACATCGTGCGCACCTGCGCCGAACTCAACCTGCGGATCATCGCGGACACCTTCTTCGGGCCCGACCTCGGTCACCACCTCGCCGGCAGCCTCGACGCCTTCGAGAGGTTCTCCGCCAACGTCAGCTTCCTGCTGCCGCCCTGGATGCGTCCCACACGCGCACTGCGCAGCCGCTCCGCCCGCCGGCAGCTGCACACCCTGGTCCGGCGCTGCCTCGCCGAGCGCCGCGCGCATCCCCGCCCGACAGCGGACTTCCTCCAATCCCTGTGCGAGAGCCGCTACTCGGACGGCAGGCCGGTACCGGACGAATCCATCGTCCACCAGGCCCTCGGTCTGGTCTGGGCCGCCCGCGAGACCACGTCCGGACAGCTCGCCTGGGCGCTGGCGGACCTGCTGACCCACCCCGAACACCGCACCGCCCTGCTGGCCGAGCAACAGCCCCTCGCCGCTGCCGGGACCACGCTGACCATGGAGGGCCTGCACCGGCTCACCCACCTGGACCATGTGCTCTACGAATCCGAGCGACTGCACCCGCTCGCCATTCTCATCGCCCGCAGAGCCCTGCGTGACCTGCACATCGGCAGTCATCACGTTCCGCGCGGCACGATGGTCCTCACCTCCCCCTACCTCACCCACCGTCTGCCCGAGGAGTTCCCCGACCCCGAGGCCTTCCGCCCGCGGCGGTACGCCGAGGATCCCAAGGCCGTCCAGCGTCTCCTGGGCTTCGGCGCTGGCGTCCACCGCTGCCTGGGCCGGCGCTTCGCCCGTCTGGAGACCAAGGTTCTGGTCACCCTCCTGCTGCGCCACTTCCACATGGAGCTCCTCGACACACCGACGCCCGTCACCGGCCTGGCACCGCGCGGACTGAGCGGTCCGTGCCGCATGCGCTACCGGCGCCGTGCCGACACCGCGTAGGAGGGCCGCCGGCGCTCAGTCCCCCCAGTCCAGCTGGGTGACGGGAACGCCCACGGAACGCCCGTACTCCTGTGCCTGCCGCCGTCCCTCCGCCTGCCCGCGTGGACAGCGGAAGATCGTCTCCGGGAAGACGACGAACGCCTCCTCGGCGCAGCCGGCTCAGCGGGCGGGCGTCCACGGGTTCGAGCCCGCGATGCCGGCCGGTCGCGGGATGTCCGGCGGACCGAGCCGGTCCTGGACGGTCGCGCTCCTGTCCGCCTGCCTGCGACCGGTGATCCCGGCTCCCGCCGCCCGCGCGGAGGACGCCGCCATGTATCTGTGGCACCGCTCCCAGGAGACGGCGGCCTCTCCCTGTTCCGGGAGAGCGACGGGACCATCGACGCCTTCGCCCCCGGCGGCACCGGGGGCGGGCAACCGCTGATGCGTGTGCCGACCGGTCCCGCCCAGGGAGACCGTGTCGATCACAGGACGTGTTCTGGGGCCCATGACCTCTCGAGGCGGCCTCTCGCCCGGTGCCGGCACACGGAGAACAGGTGTCGCAGGCGGGCGAGCCGTGCCTGCTGTTCCGGCTCATGGACGACGCCATCGCCCCGCCGCGACTGACCCGACTCACCTTCCACGGCCCCCTCTTTCGAGGACCGGGCCGCCAGGATGATCCGCCGGCTCACCGAACGGGCCGGTCCGGCCGACCCCCTCACCGTGCTCGACATCGGCTGCGGATGGGGCGAGTTCATGCTCCGTCTGCTCGAAGCGGCCCCCGGCGCGACCGGCGTCGGCGTCGACCTCAACGAGGAGGACCTGGCCTGAGTCCGCCTACCAGGCCGACGCCGAGGAGTGGCTCGCCGCCCATCCCGGCCACCGCTCGGCGGAGGAGACCCGCGAACGAGTGGACCGTCACCGCGGCATGTGGCTCCGCGGGTATCGCGGCGTCATGGGCCTGGCCTACTTGACCCTCGTTCCCGTGAGGTAGACCGTCCCCCTCCCGGCTTGCGCCGCGATAGCGTGCCGGCATGTCGTCAGCGCCGCACCGGTTCCCGCCGTATCCGATCCGCGGTGTGCGCGTGCTGCACCGGAAGCAGAACTGTGCTCCCCACTTCGCGGAGATCGAGGTGGACTTCGAGCCCGCGGCCGACGGGTTCGTCTTCGAAGTGGCCGAGGGGCTGACGGTCGAGTACGAGCCCGTCACGGACGTGCCCCGCTTCTTCGCCGCGGTCGCCGCGGGGATCAAGGAGCACTTGGATCTGCCCGAGCACGGCCTCGTGGCCGCCACCCGCGTCGTGCTGCGGCAGGCCCGTGCCGACACGTTCGGTTCCCACGAACTGGCATTCAGAATCGCAGGGTATCTCGCCGCCCGGAAGGCGCTGGAGGACACGGGGACGCCATAGCGGCCCAGTCCGTCCCCGTTGCCGGTGCTGGCGAGCGAGTGGGCCCGCCGCTCCTCCCGGCCGGGCACCTGCACCTCGACGAACTGCCCCGCGTCGAACTGGAAACCGGCACCCTGCTCCTCGTCCTCGTCCTCGTCCAGCAGCAGCTTCAGGCGGAGCGTGTCGCGCGCGACCGGCTCCAGCGCGGTGACCGTGCCCTCGCGCACCGGGACGCCGCCGTACAGGATGCGGGAGCTGTCGTAGGGCAGGTCCGCCGTCAGCGGACCGCGCGGGCGGCAGCGCCTCGGGGCTGTGGGTGTCCAGGTCGTACGCGCCGTCGGTGACGGTGGCCCGGCAGGAGCCGCGGGCGCCCCGGCGGCACGCGGCGGGCAGGGCGGCGCCCGACCCCGCGGCGGCCTCGAGGACGGTCTGTCCCGGCGCGCACCCGAACTGGAGGCGCTCCCCGTCGGAGGTGGTCAGCGTGACCGGTGCGACCGGGCTCGTCTCGGTCGCCGAGGTCATGCGCCGGCCCTCTCCAGCGCTGCCGCGATGTCCGTCGTCGGGCCGCTCGGAAGGCCGAAAGGGCCTCGCGGCAGCCGCTTCGGCGCCCGGCGGGCCCGGGGCGGACCGGCACGGTCAAGGCATTACGGCGGTGGTTCTCCCGCTTCTCGTCGCGCGGCCGCGGTGAGCCGGTCGGCCAAGTCCTTCAAGGCCTTTCGCAGTTCGTCGGGGTGGTGGATGACGAAGGGCCATTCCAGGGAGGCGAGCAGGTGTGCCATGCCGTCCAGCCGTTCCGCCTGTGCGCGCATGAGGACGCCGGAGGGCCCGGCGGTGAGGGTCACCGCCGAGCGCGGCAGTCTGCGGGCGATCGCCTCGAGAGGGCCTTCGATGGTCACCTCGACCTGCCAGCGGTAGGCCCCCTGGGCCAGGGTCGAGGTCAGGTGGGCGACGGGGTCGAACCCGTCGGGGGGCGTGAAGCGGCGGGGACGGGGGGTGACGGTGGCGATCCGGTCGATGCGGAAGGTCCGCAGGCTGTCGCGGAGGTGGTCGTGGCCGACGGCGTACCAGCGGCCGGCGTGGAAGATGACGCCGTAAGGGTCGATGTCACGTTCGGTGTGCTCCTGGCGCCAGGAGCGGTGGCTGATGCCGACGGTCGTGCGGGCGCGGGAAGCCTGGGCCAGGGCCAGCAGGACGCCGGTTCCGGGTGCCTGCCCGATCACGGCGGCGGCGGTGAACGACAGGGTGTCCCGCATGGCGGCGAGCGGTTCCCGCAGGGCGTGCGGGAGCACCCGCTCGACCTTGGCCAGGGCACCGGCACTGGCCGGTGCGGCCGTGCCCATGCCCAGACGCTCCGCTGCGAGCAGGCCCAGGACGACGGCGAGAGCCTCGTCGTTGGTGAGGACCAGAGGTGGCATCCGGTAACCGCGGGCCAGTCGGTAGCCGCCGTGGCGGCCGCGTTCGGCCTCCACGGGGATGCCCAGTTCGCGCAGGTGAGCGATGTACCGACGCACCGTGCGGACATCGGTGTCCAGGCGGCCGGCCAACTCGGCCCCGCTGAGCCCGGCGTTCGACTGGAGGAGTTCCAGCAGGGTCAGCACACGGGTCAGGGGACGCGACATGGATCACTCGACATTTCAGGGCGGGAACTGTCCTGTATCGACTCTACGCTCTCCGCACCACCTCACTTCGGGAGATCACATGGCCACCTTCGTACTCGTTCCCGGTGCCTGGCTCGGGGCGTGGGCCTGGGAGGACACCGCCCGCGCTCTGCGGGAACGCGGCCACGCCGCGCTGCCGCTGACCCTGACGGGCCTGGCCGACCGCGCCGGCCAGGGCGGACCCGGGACGGACCTGGACACGCACATCGCGGACATCACCCGGTTCGTCGAGCAGCACGATCTGCGCGACGTCACTCTGGTCGCCCACAGCTATGCGGCCGCTCCGGTGACCGGGGCGGCCGGACGTCTCGGCCACCGGCTGGAGCGCGTGGTGTACGTCGACAGCGCCCCGTTCGCCGTGGGCATGTGCATGCTTGACCTCATGTCACCGCAGGCAGCGGACCAGTTGCGGCACGAGGTCTCCGTCACCGGTGACGGGTGGCGGCTGCCGATGCCGCCCTTCGCGACCCTGGGCCTGTCCAGCAGCCTCGACGGGCTCGACGAGGTCCGGCTGGACGTCCTGCGCGCGCGTGCCACCCCTCAGCCGTTCGGCACCTACACCCAGCGTCTCACCGGCCCGGCCGAGCCCGGCACCGGTGTGGACCGGGTCCTGATCGCCTGCCGTGACTTCACGGGCCTGCTGGATGCCGGGGTGCCGATGCTGGCCTTCGTCAACCAGCCGCCGTGGCGGCGCTTCGACCTGCCCACCGGGCACTGGCCGATGCTGTCGGCCCCCACTGAACTGGCCGACCTCCTGCACGCCGCCGCCTCCTGACCGACTGCGCCGGAGCGCCGGACGAGAGGTCCGGAGACGGGCTGCCGGCCTCCTGGGCTGCGCGCGCCAGGACGCCTCCGGTCGATGTCGGACAGGTCGTGGAGGGTACCGGGGGACGAGGGTTCCCGGCCGGCCTGGACTGACCGTTGGGGCCGCTCCACGACCACCGGGCCCCGTCCACCGGGCCGGCCCGACCGCTGAGTGATCCGCAACAGGTCCGCGTGCGGCCGGGCGAGCAGCTCGCGCAGCTCGGCCGGACCGGCGGCCTGCCGCCCCCAGCAGCGGTCGGGCCGGCCCGACCGCTGACAGGAACATGCCGGGCCGGCCTGTTCCTGTCAGCGGCTCCGGCGGGCGTTGAGCCGGGCGGCCCGGCGCGTCAGGTGGTCGCGTTCGGCGAGGTTGGATGCCTTGTGGGCCGCCTCCACGTACAGCCGCGCCGCCGTCGCCGTATCGCCGTCGCGCTCGTGGAGGTAGGCCGCCACCGCGTCGTGGCGGGGCAGTGAGGCGTCCAGCGACGCGAGCGCCGCCAGCCCGGCGCGCGGCCCGTCGGCCTCGCCCACGGCGACCGCGCGGTTGAGCCGGACGACCGGGCTGTCGGTCAGGCGCACGAGCTCGTCGTACCACTCGACGATCTGCACCCAGTCGGTCTCCTCGGCGGTGGGCGCGTCGGCGTGGAGGGCGGCGATGGCGGCCTGGGCCTGGAACTCGCCCAGCCGGTCGCGGGCGAGGGCCGCCCGCAGAATCCCGATGCCCTCGGCGATCGACTCGGTGTCCCACCGGCCGCGGTCCTGCTCGGCGAGCGGCACCAGGCTGCCATCGGGCGCGGTGCGGGCGGCGCGCCGGGCGTGGTGGAGCAGCATGAGCGCGAGCAGCCCCGCCACCTCGGGGTGGTCGATCACGGCCGCGAGCTGCCGGGTGAGCCGGATGGCCTCGCCGGCGAGGTCGACGTCGCCGGAGTACCCCTCGTTGAAGACCAGGTACAGGACGCGCAGCACGGTGGCGACGTCGCCGGGCCGGTCGAACCTTCCCCGAGCTCTCGGCTTCGCTCGAGCAGGGGAGACCCCGACGCCGGCCACGGTGCGCTTGGCCCGGCTGATCCTCTGCGCCATGGTTGCCTCGGGCACCAGATAGGCCTCGGCGATCTGACGGGTGGTCAGCCCGCCGACGGCGCGCAGCGTGAGCGCGACCGCGGACGCCGGCGTCAACGACGGGTGGGCGCACAGGAAGTAGAGCTGGAGGGTGTCGTCCGCCGCGGGCACGGGCCCGGGCGCCGGCTCCTCGTCGAACAGGTCCTCACGCCGGCGGCGGGCGGCGTCCGCCCGCCTCGCGTCGAGGAACCGGCGCCAGGCCACGGTGACCAGCCAGCCCTTCGCGTCCCGCGGAGGGTCGGCCGGCCAGACGCGGACCGCCTCCACAAGCGCGTCCTGCACGGCGTCCTCGGCCGCCGCGAAGTCGGCTCCGCGGCGGACGAGGATCCCGAGCACGCTCGGTGTGAGGCTCCGGAGCAGGGCCTCGTTCAACGGGGACACCTGAGCGGTCACTCCGTGATGGTGGGCGGCGCGGCCAGGAACGGGCGCACCTCCAGCCACTCGTGGATCGGCTTCCCGCCCGCCCCCGGTGCGGCCGACAGCTCCCCGGCCAGCTCGACGGCGCGCTCGTGGCTGTCGACGTCGATCACCATCCAGCCGGCGATGAGGTCCTTGGTCTCGGCGAACGGGCCGTCGGTGACCGGCGGGCGCCCCTCACCGTCGTAGCGGACCCACGTCCCCTCGGGGGCGAGCGCCTGACCGTCGACGAACTCGCCGGTCTTCTCCAGCCGGGCCGCGAAGTCGTGCATGTACTGCATGTGAGCCGAGATCTCCTCCGGCGTCCACTGGTCCATGGGGATGTTGTTCACCGGAGCCGGGGCACCGCGGTAGTGCTTGAGCAGCAGGTACTTGGCCATCGTGGTTCTCCTCGGTACTGGTGCGGCCCATTGTGGTCGCGTTCACCCCGGGGACGGAGCCGGTCACGGATTCTCGACATCGCCGTCCAGGATTTTTTTCGGGGAACCGACCGGATCCGCGTGCCGCCCGGTTCCGGGGCGTTTCCGTGACGCTCCCCGTCCTTCCCGGCGCCCGAGATGAACCGAACGCCCGTCCGGGCCGTGTTCCGAAGCACCCGACCGTCCGGTACCGCAGGGACCGGTGAAAGGAGACATGCGTCCCGTGCCCACTGACCACGCCTGCCGTACGGCCGCCGAGCGCGCCGCCCACTGCCTCGCCCCCGTGCGCTCGCTGCTGTTGCCCGCCGACGACAGGGAACCGTCTCCCGCCGAGGTCATGCCCGTGGTCCTGCGCAACTACCTGGGCGCGGGCGCGCGGCCGCCCGCCGCCAGGACGCCCGGCGCCGGGCGACCGGAACCGGTGAGCATCGCGACCGGTGCGACCGCCCTGCTGATGTGCCTCGACGGACTCCGCGCCGAGCTGACCGGGACCATGGCGGCCTGGCACGCGGAACTCGGCCGGCGGCTGCATGCGATGCTGGCCGATCCGCGCCCGTCCGGGCGGCAGACCGATTCCTGGCAGGTCCTCGGTGACCTGAAACTCCGTGCCCAGGAGGTCCTGACCGCCGTGGTCGACCACGGCCGGCCGGAGACGGCGGGACCGCGCCTGCTCGTCGCCCGCTTCGCGTTGCTGGAGGACGCCCTCTCCGGTGTGCTGCGGCGGATCTCCGTACCGGCCGAGCCGGCGGTCACGTGCGCGAGCGCTCTCACCGCTGCGGCCGGTCTGCTCTTCGGACTGGCCCTGACCCACGACGAGGGTCCGGAGGCCCGACACCGCTGACCGGGCACGCGCGCCGGCTGCCGTTCGTTCACTCCGTCACGTCGACAGGGCGCTGCGGTGTGCGACTCCTATCAGGTGCGGGCCGGCTGCCGGGGCAGGGGCCCGCCGGCGGCGGGTGCCCCCATGCCTCGTCGGTGAGCGGGGCGAGCACCGGGTGCGGACGGGAACAGGTGACCAGCCTGGCTGGTGCGGGGGTGCCGGGGCATCGTGCTCGTGCTGGCACTTCCGCCTGGTGCCGTCGCACGAACCGGTGCGGTGCTCTCCTCCTCAGGGATGAGCACCGGGGCCGTCCGTCCGGCGGCCCCGGTGCGCACGCGGTTCATGCGGAGGGTGTGCCGGGCAGGGGCTCCTCGTCGGCCGGGTCGTGCAGCGGTGGGATGAACAGGGAGAGCAGCAGGGCCACCAGTGTGACCAGGGCGCCGAGCCAGAAGATCCAGGAGTAGCCGGTGTCGAGGTAGAAGGCGGTGCCCTCCACGACGGTGCTGTCCGCGGCGAGGACGGCGTAGGCGCCGGCGGTCAGGATGGCGCCGAACAGGCTGATGAGCATGTTGAGCATCCCGCTGCCCAGGCCCTGCTCGTCGCGTGAGACCACGCCGACCACGAGTGCCGGTGCTCCCGAGACGACGACGCCGGCACCGACGTTGGCGATGCAGGAGGTGACGATGAGCTGGAGTTCGTTGCTGTGGTGGAAGCCGACGAGGGCGTAGCCGACGGCCATCACCACCAGGCCGGCGCACCAGATCCTGCGGGCGTCGAAGCGGCGCAGGCAGCGGCTGACGAGCAGGCCGGTGCCGAACATCACCAGGTTCCAGCTGACACTGACGACGGCGTTGTGGTGGGCCGTCCAGCCCAGGCCGTCCGACACACCGGGGATGTGCGGGTACAGGGCGAGCAGGATGGCGAGGCCCGGCAGCGTGAAGGCGACCGTCTGGGCGAGGCCGCCCGCGGTGAGCGTCAGGGCCACCGGGCGGCGGCGCAGGACCCGCAGGTCCAGGATGGGGTGGGGGCTGGAGCGCTCCACGAACAAGAAGGCGATCAGCGCGACGACCCCCGCGGCGAGCCAGCCCAGGGTCCGCACGTCCGACCAGCCCCAGCTCTGTCCCTGGCCGACGGCGTAGACCACGGCCGTCAGGCCACCGCCGAGCACCAGGCCGCCCAGCCAGTCGAAGCCGGAGCCGAAGGCGTGCCGCGGTGTCTCCGGGACCAGCAGCGCGACCAGTGCGCAGGCGACGGCGGTGGCGGCGGCGAGGAACCACAGGGCGCCGCGGTAGCCCCAGGTGTCGACCAGCCAGCCCGCCAGGAACGGCGAGACGAGGGCCACCAGGCCGACGCTGCTGCCCATGATGCCGCTGGCCTGCTTGACCAGACGGGGCGGGAAGAGGTCCCGCACCGCGGCGTAGGACAGGGCGCCGAACGGCCCGTAGAACCCGGCGATCGCCCGGCCCGCGAGAACGAGCCAGAAACTTCCCGCCAGGGCCGCCAGGGTCTCGCCGAGAGCGCCCAGGGCCGTCATCGCGAGCATGACGCGTCTCTTGCCGTACAGGTCGCCCAGCTTGATCACGAAGGGGGTGAGCAGGGTGGACACCAGCGTCAGGGTCAGCCCGAACCACGCCACCTGAGTGGTGTGGAAGGCCTGCGCGACACCTGCCGTGGCATTGGCGCCGAGGATGCCGCCCGCGGCCAGCAACTGGGTCGGCCAGGCGAGTGCGATCAGCAGCAGGACGAGGCGGGGAGTCCACCGTCCGTCCGTGTCGGCGCGTGCTGCGAGGTCGACTGAGGGGCTTGATGACGTCGGCGTCATGCCAGCCCTCCTTTCACGGAGGTGCCGAGGGAAGGGGGAGCACGGGGGGTGGCACGCAGGCGAGGGTCGGCGTAACGCGCCGCTCACGGGGGTGTGACAGCGCGGCAACCCGGCATCGCGTGACGTCGATGATGACCCGAACACCTACTACGCCCACCAGGTGTCGGGGGTGCCGGTCCTGGTGACCGAGCACGGCATCCAGACCCCGGACGACACCCAGCGTGCCGCGTTCATCCCCGCCGCCGTCGATGAGCTGGCGGCCGAGGCCGGCGCGGGCACCCCCGTGCTCGGCTATTGCCACTGGACGCTGATGGACAACTTCGAGTGGATCTTCGGATACGGCGCTCAGCTCGGGCTCCACGAGGTCGACCGCGACACCTTCGAGCGCCGTCCGAAGCCGAGCGCGAAGGCGTACGCGGAGGTGGTGCGCGGCTACCGGAAGGCGCTCGCCGACAGCCGGAAGTGAGCAACGCCCGGGCCGCCGCCGGACAGCCGGCCGGGGCGGCCGGTCCCCCGTTCACACCGGCCGTCCCCTACCTCATCGCCCGACGGACGTCACTCGTGCGAGTGGTCAGGCCTGACGAGTGTTGATGCAGCTCGCCCAGCCGTTGCCGATCGGGTCCCCGCTGTTCTCCCACGTGCTGCGGTAGAAGTTGTGCGTCTGTCCGTCCGTGTGGTCGTAGGTGAAGCGGGCCATGCCGCCTTCGCCGTCCCAGGTCACGTAGGCGCTGTAGTTGTGCTTCTCGCAGTCGTTGGGGAAGGGCCAGTCGGGGTCGGCGTGGGCCGGCGACGCCGCCAGCAGGGCCGCGGCGGCGGCCATGGCGAGGGTGCCGAAGGCCGAGGTGAGTCGCTTGCGCATGGTGGATCTCCTGTTCTCCGGGCCATGGACGCAGGCCCGGTCTCGGGTGGATGCGGCCGTCTCCGCGCCCTACGTGGTAGGGGCAGGCGGCCTGCCCCTGAAGGGGACGGCCCGCCGTTCGCCGCTGCTGGGCGAGGTGGCCGTCACCGGGGCATGAGGGGAGTTTGTGGCGAGGTGTCAGAGCCCCGCAAGCTCGTCCCGTTTGCTTCCGGCATGTCGGGATCCCTAGGGTTCCGACCTGCTGGGACGTTCCTGTCCCGGGACGAGAGGGCGACCCGGTGGGCAACGCCCGCGGTCGCGGTGAGGATGGTGCGCGGATGGCCGACGGGGAAGGCGAGCAGGGCAGCCCGGCCGGGCGACTGGGCGCACGCCTGCGATCGCTCCAGCAGCGTTCCGGCAGAACGCTGCGGTCCCTGGAGGCCGAGGTCGCGATCAGCGACTCCTCGCTGTCGCGCTACTTCCGGGGCAGCACCGTGCCGCCGTGGAGCACGGTGCGTGATCTGTGCCGGGCCCTGGGCGCCGATCCGGCGGAGTACCGGGCCCTGTGGGAAGCGGCCGACCGCTGCCAGGCCAAGCAGCCCGCCGGGCAGCAGCCCGCCGGGCAGGCCGGCGCGGCGCCGCCCGCCGGTACGCCGGTCGGACCGGCGGCCGGGCGCCGGAGCCCGCGCCTGCCGGACGTGCTGCGCGGCCGGTGGGTCTGCGCCGCGGCCGGCGTGGTGATCGGACTGGCCGCGGGCGGCGGGCTGACCGCGCTCGTGCTGCCGGGGCCGACCCACACCGGGCCCGGGCGGTCGACGTCCGGCCCCGGCGGCCCGCACGCCCCCGCGGGCCGGATCTTCGTCAATCGGGCCACCGGCGCCTGCCTGGACGACAGCCTCGAAGAAGGGGTGCGGTCCTTCAAGTGCAACGTCCTCAGCTACCAGCTGTGGACCGTACGCGCGGCCGCCGACGGCACCTGGCAGCTGCGGAACCACGCCACCGGCCACTGCCTGGACCTGACGGCGTCGGAAGTGCGCACCGCGGCCTGTACGTCCGTCAGGACGCAGCGGTGGAAGGTCACCGTGCTCCCCGACGCCGCCACCGAAGTGCGCAACGCCGCCACCGGCGGCTGTCTGGACGACAGCGGCCCCGGCCTCGGTGCCCGCCCGTGCGAGCGGACACCGCGGCAGAAGTGGGCCTGAACGGCCGGGCAGGAAGGTGTCAGCGTCGGCCCAGCACGTTGACCACCCGGCCGTTGGGGTCACGGACGAAGAACCGCCGCACTCCCCACTCCTCGTCCTGCAACGGATGCGCGATCTCCGCACCGCTGGCCCGCACGACCGCGTAGGCCGCGTCCACGTCGTCCACCTCGACGCTCATGTCCGGGGTGACCGGTGCCGTGCTGCGCGGGCCCGACGACGTGGGCTTCGCCGTCGAGCCGCAAGAGAGGTGGGCTACCGGACACCCCCGATGGCCGCTTGGTCCCGGTTCGGTTCAGCGCCTGTGAACAGCGCCGCCTGTGGTGCTGGTATCACCTCAGCCGACCAAAGCCGAGCGGATCCGCCACGGCGCACGCCACCGCCGGGCCACCACCCCGAACTACAACGGCGCAGCCGATCTCCAACTGAGGGGTCAGGGTCATCGCGTCGGACTTCCTGTTTGCTGGCATATGTCAAGCGTTACTTGTTCTCCTGTTTTTGTTCGTCCCGGGAGTATGGCGATGATGCGGTGTTCCAAGGAATTGGCCAGTCCTTGGGCGAAGCTCAGCCATACGCCAAGGTGTGCATCGCTCGGGAGGGTGAGCAGGAAGTCGGCATTGGCCATCGTGACCTTCGGACTCAACGCCTTGATGTGCTTGCGGATCTTCTCGTCCGCGTCGGCCACGGCTTTTTGTATGGCTGTGTGGTGGCGTGGTCCTCTCGCCGGGTCGGAGGCGGCCGCAACCAGGTCCTTGGTATCCAGGCCGGCAAGCTCGGCGGCGTCGAAGTACTGCTTGTAGCGGTTGACACGCACCGGCAAGGAGACACCCGGCTGGACGCCCGGCCCGGGCCGCCAGGGCTGTTCGCTCACGGGTGCCGGGGCGGCGGGTGGGGTGTCGGCAACCGGTGTCGGCGCTGCAATGGCGTCCGCGGCGAAAGTCCCGGCAACCGGCTGGGCATGAGAGGAGTCGGTGGCTTGGCCGGGGGCCGCGTCCCCTGCGGTGGTCGGATCAGGCCCGGCCGCGGACGCCGCCGGCTGTGGCGGGGACTCGGTGAGGGTGGTGTGGTCGGCCAGGGCCTCCCACACCAGATCGTCACGGTCGGACACCGAGAGCGCGTTCGCGACCAGTGGCTCCGCGGGCGGCGGGCCGAACAACTCCTCCAGGAGCCGGTAGAGGTCGGGCAGCTGTTCCTTGATCCACTCCGCGCCGTTGTTGCGCGCCCCGCCGGTGCGCGGATCGAGACCGTGGTTGGCACCGAAGTAGGCCACCACGGTCTGCGCGAAGTTCTCCTCCGCGCTGGTCGACGCGTAGCTGCCGCTGCGCTCGCCCTCGCGGGCGGCGCTGGTGAGCGGACCGTCCACCCACTGTCCCGCCTCGCCTGCCGCGATCTGCCGCTCGTAATGGGACTGGATGAGGGCCCGCTGCTCCTCGCCCAGGCCGTGCCGGTGCACGAGATGGGCCATTTCGTGCAGTGCCGAACTGTAGCCCTCACGGTGGACACGCCCCACCGCTGCGTCCAGTCCCAGGAGATTCTCCTCGCTCACGACCGCGACGGGGCGGGAGGCGAACGTCCAGCCCCGCACCTCGGCAGATGGCCTCTGCTCCTCAGACAGCCACCGTTCCGTTTCCCCGCCCCCACCGGCGGCCCGTGCGAACTGCGGTGAATCCAGCAGCTCCGGCAGATTCCGGCCCGAGGGAAGAACGATCACCCGGGCGCCCGCATCCCGCAGCCGCTCCCGGACCGTCTCCTCGTGCAGCAACAGCGCCAGAAGCCGGGACGCCTCCCTCCGCGAAGCCACCGGCCGCTCCACGTCCTCCGGCACGCGCACCAGGGCGCGCGCGCCCCGCAGCGCAGGGGAGTCCTGCTCGGCCTGGGTCAGGTCGACCGATGCCCCGAAGCCTCGCCCGTCACCCGTCCGCAACGCGGAGTCCACACCCGGTACTGGCTCGCCCCAACCGCCGGCCGTGTGCTGCGACGGGCGATTCCGCACCATGCGGCTGATCACCGCAGCCAGTGGTGCGACACGGTCGGTCAAACGGCGCCACTTATCGAATGGTGCGAGGCTATTGTGCGCGTTTTCGACTAGTTGCCGGTTCGGCTCGATGTTGAGCCCTGTGCCCAGGAGGTAGGCAGCGACGTATTGCTGTAGCCATGCCATCTGCGACTCGGTCGGACGCGGTGCGGAAACCCGACCCGGACGCCGTGGCAGCGGACCGCCGAACGCTTCGTAAAGAGTATCGAGCTCTTGTTGTCTTGCGAAGGCAAGGCCCAAGAGTTTTGTGAGCCCGTACTCGGCAACGTACTCGGCAGGGCTGGTTGTGGCATATGGGCTGACCAAGCTCGCCAATTGCTGGCTGGACTGTCGAAAAGTACTCAACTTCAGATCGACGAACCGGGCGGGCGAATGTGAAAAGTTCAGCCAGTGCAGCAATTCATGGAGGATGGTTCCGACCGCTGCTTCCTCCAGCATGTCATCGACTCCGTCTCCCTCCGCTGTACGGTAGTCCACCGGGAAAGTGACGGTAGCCGCCGCCGTGATCACCATAAGATTCGGGGCTTGGAATACGGCAAGCGTGCTGCTGTGTATGTCGGAGGTGACGTCTTCTGGAACGATCTGCAGAAACCCGTCCGGCCCAAGAGCAACTCGGAGAATACGATGATATTTGGGCAGCAGGACTTCCAGTGTGCTCGGCAGCGTGTATCCGGCTTCACGCAGGATCGTGATCCCGCGCCGCAGTACCCCCACACGCTCTTGGGCAAGCGCGTCATCCATCATGTAGTAGATGGTCAACTCAACGCCTTCGTGCTGCATTTTGTCGCTACGTATCCGCGAGTTGATGTCCGCCCTGGCATTCGGGTTCTGCTGTGTGGCATGTAGGTAGGTCGACAGTTCCGGGTAATCGACAAGGTAGGGTGCAACCACTTGCCGCAACTGTGCGCTCGTGAGATTTTCGAGCGATACACCCGCATGCTTCAGCACGTCTGCGTACATTTGGCGGAAGTAGCGACTGGCTTGCGCTGTGTAATGAGCTGTCGCGGCGGACGACAACTCTCCTTCCGGCGTCCGCGGGTACGCCGTCAAAAAGTCGAAATGCTCACTCTCGATGTTTTCGTCCGATTCCTCGGTCCGTGACGCGTACCTACTTACGGCAGGTGAGATCTGGCGGAATGCTGCGACGCGGTTGGTTCCTGAGAACGTCGCCGCGATATGAGGTCCGTACGCCGACAGGCCGTGGTTCGCGACACCCTGGTGGACAGTCGGGTAGTGCGACGCATTGGACGGCTGGCCGTACGGGAGGCGTGAAGGGCCGGGCATGCCTGTGGTAGGCACATGTGGACGACTGGACGCGCCCCCGGTCGTTGTGTGTCCGGACGGGCTTCCAGAGGTCGAGCTGCCCTGATGCTGCCCACCAGTCCCTTGTGACATGAAAGGTCGCATGCCCCCCACGCCACCGCTTGTCGCATGTGTGCCGTATTCCTGTCGCAGCCGCTCTGACAGCAGCCAAGCCGGATGCTCCTCCAGGGGCGAGTCACCAAGTGGTTCACGAAGGAGAGTGTCGGCAATCAGAGTCATGATGCCGTGGTGCAACGCCAGATAGGCCTCTTCGGGCGATCCGGGAGCAACACCTTCGCGGTCGATCGGAGGGGCCTTGTGACGGTTGGCCATTATTCGGCCGGCATCACCCAGCAGTTCGTTCCGTTTCCGCTCGTCAAGGCCGGCCAGGCGCGCCCGCGCCTCTGCCAGCCCTGGAAGCTGGGTGCCTTGGTCGGCTCGGGTGCTCGAGGACGACTCGACGTGCTGTTGCGCCGAGGCCTCGGCGCCGGGATCGGCGGGACCTGGCTTCTGGACGCCATCATGGGTCGTTGTACCGGCTGATCGAAGGTCAGGCGACAGGCTGTAACCGTCGAAGGCGCCGACCGCATCACCTGCCGACTGGGTACGGGAAGGTGATGGCACGGACCCGTCGACGGCCGGCTCTTCCGACACCGCCATGGAGCCGGTCCCGTCCTGGGATGCGACTGCGCCGACAGGCTCCCGCACGGTGCCGACAGCCATCGATGTGGCCTCGCCGGAGACGGCACTCCCTTCCTCGGAGGGTGCGGTGTCTGGGCCTTGGCCGGACAGGATCACCGTACGCGGCTCGTCCAGGAAGCTGACAAGACCGTCCCGCGCCTCTTCCTCCGTGCCGCGCGCTGCTCTCGCAGCAGGAACGGAAACGGGAATCGCAACCGGAGGCGCGACATCAACAGCGTGCCCCGGAGGCGATGCCGGCTCCTCCAACACCGCAGGCGGTTCCGGCATCGCAGGCACTGAAGGTGCCGGTTCTTCCGCAGGCACCAGCGGTTCCGCTCCCGGGCGGTGGTGGGTATCTCCGGGCAAGTGCGCGGACAATGCGCCGCCCGCAGGTTCGAACTCTGCGGCACCGTCCACCGCTTCCACCGACGGCGTTGTTCCCGCAACGGGCGCGGGCACCTGGGCATACGGCGCAAAGACCGCACCGATCTGTCGCAGGTGATCAGGCGTCAGAACAAGTTTCTTCCTCAGGTTCTCATCGGAGAAGGGTCCCATGAAGCTGGCCTCGTCTTCGCCGACTTCCTGCTCGTTGCGGCCGCCCGGCGTCAGCAGCGCATGAGGCGGTGCCTGATCATCCCAAATCCCGAGTCCGTGCAGGATTTCATGCACGTATGCCTCTGGCTCGATACTCGCGAACCAGACATTCTGTACCATCTCCCGGGCCGTCGACGGACGACCTGCGCGTACCTGAATCACGTCGTGCGCGTTCTCCGCCTGATCGACGAAGTGCACCTCGACCTGGAGGACGGGCCCTGGACTGGCGGAGATTCCGGGTACCGGCACTCGATGACCCGGCTCGTTGATCCGGCTGCTGAGTACCCGCTGCATTCCGCTCTTGAGGTTCTCGATCTCTGTCCCACTGGCATTCACTGCCTGCAAGTGCACGCGCTTGGTCAACCGCAATTGCTCGCCGCCCAGCGTGTTGCGATGCCAACTCCAGGAGTAGGCGACCCGCGTACGTTCACCCGACAGAGACACAACGAAACCGCCGTCAAGGCGCTGCTGGAACGAAAAGGTATCGCTGTCACCACCGAACGGAATCCAACGGTCGGTATCGACCTCGCCGTACGAGACCGCTGGGTGGCTTTCAGTCGGTGTCTCTGCATCACCCGCAGCCGGAAGAGGATGAATGATCGAAGGGGCTGTACCGGTTCCGTCCGTTTCATTGGGAATGACCGGGCGGTTTTCATCAAGACTCAGAACCACGCTCGGCGGTACATCCGCCACCGGCCCAGCCCATTCCCACGGCCGCGCACTCCGTCGTGAACCTGCCGTGCCCGGAGTCCCACCATACGACTGCCCCGGGACATGTGGCTGCGTCACGGCCTGTGCCTGCTCCTGCCGCAAGGTCTCTACGACGGACTGGCGGACGTCCTGGGTAACCTGCCGTGCTAGTTCAAGTGCAGGGACGATTCGTCGTGGGACCTCAAACCTTTCGAACGCTGTGTCCACCCGTTGTTCGACGACGGCAATCCGGGACAGGAAGTCGTGTGGAAGGGGGGTTCCGGTGTGGCGGCGGGCGATGGCCGCCGCCAGGAAGGAACGCTCAGCGGCAGTAAGCGCCGGAAGGCGAATTCCGTCCGAAGCGGGGATTCGCACGTCGCCGGCCTGGGTGAAGAAGTACTGCAGCGTCGTCACAAGCGGATCGGCAAGGATGTCATTCGCAGTTGCGTGCGAGATGCCGGAATACTGAGTGAACCGGGTCGCCTGCGCGTGTGCGTGGCCGACGGCCTGAGTGAGCTGCCGGGCAGTCACACTGATTGCCTGGTCGCTCATGTCGAATTCCCTGCCCAGCGGATCCCGTAGATCGAAGTCTATGGCGTAGCTCCGGAACTCGATGAGCACCAGTTCCATCCCGCTCAGGCCTCGGGTGGAGTCCAGCCTCAGGTAGTCTTCGGCGCCAAGTGCGGCAAGTTGAGATATCCATCCGCCGTTCGGGGAAGAACCCGTGAGGGCGTAGTGGAGATAGTCCCGAGGGGTGTCATGGCTCCCTCCGATGGTGAGGGCTGTCCGTGCGTCGTGAGGAGAGGTGTGCTGGCGTCGTGCGTAGTAGTCGAGAAGCTTCTGGAATTCGGCTTCGAAGAGTCGGTGGAGAACGTCGACGTGAGTACTCAGGTGGTGGCGGATCGCGGGCGAGAGTGCGTCGCGGACCGTGTGGAAGGGATGACGCAGTAGAGTCGGTACCAGATTCTTCCCCAGACCAACTTCCCCTCCGAGGTGGAGCACCCACAGGGGACGCGCCACCACGTGCAGGAAGACGAGCCATGCGTAGCCGCTTAGTTCGTCGAGGTGTATGAGATCCGTGAGGAACGGGACGTCCTCGGGCCGCACCTGGCGACGGGTCACGATGCTTGCGTAGTGCGCCGCAACGCTCATACCGTACGCACGACCCGACGTCATAATTGGCCTGACGTCGGAAACCTCAAGCCGCTCCTCCGCCAATTCCAACATGGCCTGCAGACCACCGAGCGGGACACCTACTGTGAATTGTGCGTACCCGAAGTCCCCCGTTCCCTGCGGGGCGGGATACACGTATACATCCTCGCCCCAACTGGTGATGTCCCAGCCGTGCTCACGGCTGAGAAGGGTCGACAGGGACACTGCTGCATCGAGGGTGTCTACGGCACGAAGGCGCTGCCTGAATTGCCGAAGCAGCGCCAGTTGGCTTTCCTGGGACGGCGCGGCGGTGTCCTCACGGAGAGCAGCCATAGGGGGCGACACGAATTCAAGAATGAAGAGCTCTTCGTACGATCCCTCGAGATCCTCTGGCGTATGCTCCACGGTATAGAGCCGTCCGTCGATTCCCCGGAAGAAGTTCTCCTCATCTCCTACAATTCGGGCACCTGAGGTGTGGGTGGCTAGTGTCTTCTTGATGAGGTCGACGTCTTCAGGGCCCTTTACAGGGTGGCGGTATTCGACTTCGAAGCCGATCTTGCCGACGAGGTCGGGCCGGGCGGGCGGGTCGAGGAGCGCGTCGGCGAGTCGGCTGACACTGTCTCGCTGGGTGTCCATGGCTTCGGCGCGAACACGTCCCGTGACGTCGATGACGACGGCCCTGGTTCCGGGCAGAGGCGCCGGCAAGTGCGGCTCAAGGGTTACGCGTTGGCCAGGGGGCCCCTGGAGCTCGATCCATCGTATGCCATCGCTCGTGTGGTGCAGAGCGTACGCATGGCCCATGCCGCTCGGGCGCCGCTCGACCACGAGGCCTGTGGTTCCCTCACCCGCGGCGCTGACCGCAGTCTCGAGTGCCTGCCACGAGGCGACCCGGTTCCAGCCCGGACCCCGGACAAGACGCTCCTCGGCATTGGCGGGGCAGGTGGCATCGTCGTCAAGCGCCCGAGCCGCTCGGACTCCCCCACCCAACACGGCCTCTGGAGAGCTGTCAGGCCAACGGTGCGCAGGGTGCAGACGGCGCGTGAGCTCCTGAACCAGCACCACGCAGTCGAGTACCGAGGACTGGGCAAGCGCGGACTTCCCCTCACCGGAACTCTCCGCTACCGCGGCAACCGCCTCATCCACTTCCCTGGCCAGGCCGGCCTCGTCCAGGATTCCGGAGACCACCCCGGCCGTCCTCCCGGCGCGCGCACCGGACGGACCGCCCTCGCGAGTCGGTGACGTGCCGGCCATGTCGGTGGCGGCGTTCCGGCTATGCCGGGCTGGACGAGCGGCAGCCTGTGTGGCGGGAGCCGTTGTTCCAGGGGCACTCGGCGTGTGCAGTCCGCTGTCTGCCGTGGGCCTCTCCGCGGCATCAGGCCCTGCCTCTGCCGAGGCCGAAGAAGTCGAAGGCCGGGCCATGTCCCCGGCGCCTGTGCTTTCGAGTGGCGTCCGGCCGACGTTCCCACGGGACACCTCGCGCACTGTCCCAGCGGGGACTGTCCGTCCAACCGCTTCCGAGAGCTGAACGCGCAAGAACTCGGGGTGGAGCCGTGTGAAGTTCTGTATCGCCTCCGCTACGACCTCTCGCCATTGGGAGTCATCCAGTCCCGGTCCCAGCGACTGTCTGAAGTCCTCGGCTTCGTGGACGAGGTCGAAACAGTTCAGTTCCTCTGTCTTGCCGGGCTCCCGTGTCAACGCATGGCTCCAAACTATGAGGATGCTCTGTCAGTGTTACGAGAGCTGCGCACCCCCGAGTTCATCCGAGCCATGTTCATTCCTGAGCATGTTGCCCGGCCGGCGACGGTCAGCCGGGGACACCGCCGAACCTCGGTGAGAACAGCTTGCTGTGGCTGATGTGGGCCGCGACCGCCGTGCTCACCGGCACCGGCCGGGGCGACGGCAGCCGCCTGCGCCCGTACGGCACCCTGTCCGCCGCCGTGCGGGCGGCGCGGCCCGGGGACGCCATCGAGGGCGGGGGCGACGGATTCTCCTTCGGGGGCGGCGACGTCCCGGTCGCGTGGCTCACGTCGTGCGCTCCAACGCCGTTCAAGACAACCGGGGAGCGGGCTTCACCGACGAGAACAACCCCGGCCGGCTCCGCCTGACGGACGACACCGCCTACCGCGACGGCGCCGCCGGCTTCGCCCTGCCGGCGGCCGCCGCCTCGCCGCACGGCGACATCGCCGTGGGCAACGGCACGGACACGGTACTCGGCCACGTCACGGAGGCCCCCGACGACAGCTGGCAGGACACCGCGCCCGGGACATCACTGTCCCCGTCCACCCGGCCGGCCACGGCGGAAGCCGCCCGCCCGCCCGGCGGCGCCCTGCCCGCCACCTCCTTCCTGCGCACCCGGGACGGACGAGGCGCGGACATGACGGGCTGAGGCCACGTCGGCCGAAGAGGTTTCCCGCCGTCAGCAGCCGATCGGTGAGGACCCGACGGCCACGTCGTCGAACCACAGGGTGTCGTCGCCGGTCCCGTAGCTCTCCCAGCCCAGACGCAGAGCCGTCGGCCTCGGCGGAGTGGTCCGGGAGAGCCACTGCTGGTCGACGTCCTGCGTCGGTACGCCGTCGGCGTGCAGGCCGGGCACCTGCTCGTCGTTCAGCCAGGTGTCGAGCCCGGGCGCCGAGGTGTCCACCGCGAACCGCAGGCACTGCCAGCTCCCCGTCGGCAACGGCCTGCTCAGCGCCACCCCGGCCGGGCTCTGCGCGGGAAGCGTGGCGTCGTCGCTCTCCCGGTTCCACTGGAGGGCACCGTTCTGGCCGCCGAT
Source organism: Streptomyces fumigatiscleroticus (assembly GCF_014647975.1). Taxonomy (GTDB): domain Bacteria; phylum Actinomycetota; class Actinomycetes; order Streptomycetales; family Streptomycetaceae; genus Streptomyces; species Streptomyces fumigatiscleroticus. The sequence continues at coordinate 229,854 of NZ_BMQF01000008.1, read as the reverse complement.
CCGCAGCGCCCGGCCGCCCTGGGAGGAGTCCGGCATCGACACGAAGGCGACGTGTGCGGCCGGGAGCGCGGTGGTGTGCCGTACCCACATGCGGATGTACAGCACCGGGCCGGTCGTCGACAGGTCGGCGGTGGCGGCGGCGAACGCGTGGTTGCAGTAACCGGCGCGTCCGTCCACCCGCAGCGACCTGCTGCCGCTGTGCGCGACCGCCGTGTCGACGGCCACCGTGCCCGTGCCCTGGCAGTCGGGCGCGGTGACCTGCCAGTTCCCGGACGGAACCTGGCCGCTCTGGTCCTCGAAGTCCGCACAGAGGACGGCGTCCCCGCAGGTCGCGGGCGGTGGTGTGGTGGGCGGCGTGGTCGGTGGCGTGGTCGGCGGTGTGGTGCCGTCACCGCCGCAGGACACGCCGTTGAGGGCGAAATCGGCGGGTACCGGGTCCGCGGACCTCCAGGTTCCCTGGAGGCCGAACTCGGCGGTGCCGCCGCTCGGCAGGGCCCCGTTCCAGCCCGCGTCGGTGGCGGTCACGGACTGGCCGGTCTGGGTGACGTTCGCGTTCCAGGCGGAGGTGATGTGCTGGTCGCCGTCGTAGGTCCAGGTCAGGCGCCAGCCGCTGAGCGCGGCACCGAGGTTGGTGACGCGCACCTGGGCGGTGTAGCCGCCGGACCACTCGTTGACGGTGTAGTCGACCCGGCATCCGGTCGCCGCGCCGGCGCCGTTCGCGGGCACCGCGACAAGGAGCGACACGGCCAGCGCGAACGCGGCCGCGACCACCGTCCAGGGCCGGGAGAGTGAGCGGAGCAACGGGGTGGGCATGCGCGCCTCCTGGGGGGAAGGCAGTGAAGGGATGGGTGTGGGAGCGCTCCCATCCATTCCAAGCAGGTTGACGGCGTACTGTCAATCCTGTGCGCACGCGGCGCCCGTGGTTCCGCGGCTCTGCGGCCGCTGCGATGGGCGAGGCGGGGGTGTCGGGGCCGGAGCCGGCCGGGATGCGGAGCCGAGCCGCGCGGCCGCGGATCCGGTGGTCCCGGTCGGGGAGGGCCGCGCTCTAGCGGGCCTCGGCCGGAGCCTGCGCCGGGTTGTCCCGGAGGCCGAGGCGCAGGTGCTCCACGTGGTAGAGGGCCTGTTCCAGGAGTTCGGCGACATGGTTGTCGTACAGGGCGTAGATGACCGAGCGGCCGCGGCGCTCGCCGGAGACCAGGCCGAGGTTGCGCAGCAGGCGCAGTTGGTGGGAGCAGGCGGACTGCTCCATGCCGACGGCGTCGGCCAGTTCGGTCGCCGCGCACGGGCCTTCCTGGAGGCGGGCGAGGATCCGCAGGCGGGACGGGGTGGCGAGGGCCTGGAGGGTGGCGGCCACGTCGGCGGCGCCCACGGTCTCGAGGCGCTCGCGTGCGGTGGCGGTGGTGGTGGCGTCAGCTCCGTGGCCCATGGTCCTCATCCTACGGAAACGCATCCATGGACGTATGAATGCTTCTTCATGCGTTCCTGTATGGTGTGGGGCATGACCTCCACCCTCGCTCCCCTCCCGACCGGCTCGCCCGCGCCCCCGCGCGGCGCCGGGGCGCCCCGGCGCCGTACCCGGGTCCTGGCGCTGCCCGAAGCGCGCTGGGCGGCGACCGCGACCGTCTTCTTCCTCCTCGCCCTGCCGCTGCAACTGGCCGGTGCCCCGGCGTGGTCCTGGGGCCCGCTCTACGCGCTCGCCTACGCGGCCGGCGGCTGGGAACCGGCCCGGGCCGGGCTGCGGGCGCTGCGGGAGCGGACGCTCGACGTCGACCTGCTGATGGTCGTCGCCGCCCTCGGGGCCGCCTCGATCGGGCAGGTCATGGACGGCGCGCTGCTGATCGTCATCTTCGCCACGTCCGGCGCGCTGGAGGCGCTGGCCACCGCCAGGACCGCCGACTCCGTGCGCGGTCTGCTCGACCTGGCGCCGGCTACCGCCACCCGGCTCGGCACCGACGGGCGCGAGGAGACCGTCGCCGTCGAACGCCTGGCCGTCGGCGACACGGTCCTCGTACGGCCCGGCGAGCGGATCGGCGCCGACGGCCGGGTGCTCGACGGGGCGAGCGACGTCGACCAGGCGACCATCACCGGGGAACCGCTGCCCGTCGCCAAGGAGCGGGGCGACGAGGTCTTCGCGGGCACGCTGAACGGCACCGGCGCCCTGCGCGTCCGCGTCGAGCGCGACGCCTCGGACACGGTGATCGCCCGGATCGTGCGGATGGTGCAGGAGGCGTCCGAGACCAAGGCGCCCACCCAGCTCTTCATCGAGAAGGTCGAACAGCGCTACTCGCTGGGCATGGTGGCGGCGACGCTCGCGGTGTTCCTCGTGCCGCTCGCCTTCGGATCGGAGCTCACGGACGCGCTGCTGCGGGCCATGACCTTCATGATCGTGGCCTCGCCGTGCGCGGTGGTGCTGGCCACCATGCCGCCGCTGCTGTCGGCCATCGCCAACGCCGGACGGCACGGCGTACTGGTCAAGTCGGCCGTCGTCATGGAGCGGCTCGGGCAGGTCGACGCCGTGGCGCTGGACAAGACCGGCACGCTCACCGAGGGCACCCCGCGGCTCACCGGCGTCCGGCCGCTGACCGGATGCGGGTCGGACGAGAAGGAGCTGCTGGTCCTCGCGGCCGCCGCGGAGCATCCGAGCGAGCATCCGCTGGCGCGGGCCGTCGTGGACGCGGCGCACGAGCGGGGGCTCGCGCTGCCGGTCGCGGAGGACTTCGCCGCGACGCCCGGCGTCGGGGTGACGGCCACCGTCGACGGCCGTGTCGTGGTGGTCGGTGCCCCGGCCCGGCTGCTGGCCGGAGCGACGGACGCGGACTCCGCCCGCGCGGCCGTGCTCGCCGGTGAGCTGGAGGAGGAGGGCCGTACCGCGGTGCTGGTCACCGTGGACGGCCGGCCGGCGGGCCTGCTCGCCGTCGCGGACCGCCCGCGGGCCGACGCGCCCGCCACCGTCGCCGCGCTGACGGCCCTGACCGGCGCCGCGCCCGTACTGCTCACCGGGGACAACCCGCGTGCCGCGGCCCGCCTCGCCGCCGAGACCGGCATCACCGACGTGCGCGCCGGGCTGCTGCCGGAGCAGAAGGTGAGCGCGGTACGGGACCTGGAGGGCGCCGGACGCAAGGTGCTGGTGGTCGGTGACGGCGTCAACGACGCCCCGGCGCTGGCCGCCGCGCACACCGGTGTCGCCATGGGCCGGGCGGGTTCCGACCTCGCCCTGGAGACCGCCGACGCGATCGTCGTCCGCGACGAACTCGCCACCGTGCCCGCCGTGATCTCCCTGTCGCGACGGGCCCGCGGGCTCGTCGTGCAGAACCTGGTCGTCGCCGGTGTCTTCATCGCGGGCCTGGTCGTCTGGGACCTCGCCGGCGAGCTGCCCCTGCCGCTCGGTGTCGCGGGCCACGAGGGCTCCACCGTCGTCGTCGGCCTCAACGGCCTGCGGCTGCTGCGCGAGACCGCATGGAAGCGGTGCGCCGGGTGAGCCCGCGGAAGACTCCCACCGATGGGGCGGCCACCCGGTGCACGGTGACCGTGTGCCGCGGCTGCTGCTGCGGCACGGCCAAGGTTCCCGGCGTCGACCACGCCGCCCAACTCGCCGCGCTCAAGGCCGCGCTGGCCCCGGTCGCGCAGGTCCGCGCGGTGAACTGCCTGGACGCGTGCGAACACGCCAACGTCGTCGTGGTACAGCCGTCGGCGGCCGGACGGGCCGAGGGCGGGCGGCCGGTCTGGCTCGGGCTGGTCAACGATCCGGACGCGACGGGGGACATCGTGACGTGGGTACGGGCCGGTGGCCCGGGACTCGCCGAACCGCCCGACATCCTCGGTCTGTACGTCTTCTCCCCGTCCCGGCGCGTACGGCGGACCGTGGAGGAGTGAGCGCTCGACGGCCCGGCCGGTCGTCCCAGCCCGCCCCGGGTCCCGCGGGAGCGGGACGCGGGGCGGGCTCGCGGTGCGGCACCGTGCGGGGCGGCGATGGGGTGCCGTACCGGGCCTGATGCTCCCGTCGGTGTCAGGCGCGGTGTCAGGCGCCGGGCAGGACGCCGGTGCGAACCACCTGGGAGTACCAGCGGGCGCTGGCCTTGGGGATACGTGTGCCGGTCGGGTAGTCCACGTAGACGGCACCGAAGCGCTTGCTGTAGCCGTGCGCCCACTCGAAGTTGTCCAGCAGCGACCACAGGAAGTACCCGCGTACGTCCGCTCCGTCCGCGAGGGCCTGGTGGACGGCGGCCAGATGGCCGCGGAGATAGGCGATGCGGGCGGGGTCGTTGACGTTGCCGGAGGGGTCGGCGTAGTCGTCGAACGCGGCGCCGTTCTCCGTGACGACCAGCGGCAGTCCGGGGAAGTCGGAGGCCAGCCCCCGCAGCAGCTCGTACAGGCCGCTCGGGTCGACGGCCCAGCCCATGGCGGTGGTGTCGCCCGGGGGCTGGTGGAAGGCGACCTCGTCGGCGGCCGGCCACGGGCTGTGGGTGCTGTTGCCGTGCCCGTCCGAGGTGTGGGAGCCGTTGCCGTCGGCCCGGGAGACGAGGGTGGGCGAGTAGTAGTTGACGCCGAGGAAGTCCAGCGGCTGGTGGATCACCGGCAGATCGCCGTCCCGGACATAGGACCAGTCGGTCAGGGCGGCGGTGTCCTTGAGCAGGTCCTCCGGGTAGGCGCCGCGCAGCATCGGTCCGGTGAACACCCGGTTGGCCAGCGCGTCGATGCGGCGGGCCGCGTCGGTGTCGGCGTCGCTGCCGGTGAGCGGGCGTACATGGTGGATGTTGAGGGTGGCCGAGCACCGGGCGCCGGCGGGGACGCGGTCGCGCACCGCCTGGACGGCCAGGCCGTGGGCCAGGTTGAGATGGTGGGCGGCGCGCAGGGCGGCGACCGGGTCGGTGCGGCCGGGGGCGTGCACACCGGAGCCGTAGCCGAGGAAGGCGCTGCACCAGGGCTCGTTGAGGGTGGTCCAGGTCTTCACCCGGTCACCGAGGGCGTCGGCGGCCAGGGCCGCGTAGTCGGCGAACCGCTCGGCGGTGACGCGCTCCGGCCAGCCGCCCGCGTCCTCCAGCTCCTGCGGAAGGTCCCAGTGGTAGAGGGTGGCGACGGGCTGGATGTTCTTCTCCAGCAGTTCGTCGACGAGACGGCGGTAGAAGTCGAGCCCCTTCTGCACGGCGGGGCCGCGGCCGGTGGGCTGGATCCGCGGCCAGGCGAGGGAGAAGCGGTAGGCGCCGACGCCGAGTTCGGCCATCAGGGCGACGTCCTCGCGCCAGCGGTGGTAGTGATCGGTGGCGATGTCACCGGTGTCGCCGTTGCGGACCCGGCCCGGTGTGCGGGCGTAGGTGTCCCAGATGGACGGCGTACGGCCGTCCTCCGCGACGGCTCCCTCGATCTGGTACGCGGCGGTCGCGAAACCCCAGAGGAAGTCCTCGGGGAAGGTGCGGGAGGCGTCCGGGGCGGACGGGGTCTGCTGCTGTGCTGCGGTGACCACGTAAGTCCTCTCGGGTGGGAGTGGTTACGGTGCTGGCGGGCTCAGCCCTTGACGGCGCCCGCCATGATCCCGCTGACGATCTGGCGGCCGAAGACGACGAACATCGCCAGCAGCGGAAGCGTGCCGAGCAGCGCGCCCGCCATGATCAGGGACTGGTCCCTGATGTAGCCGGCGCTGAGCTGGGTGAGGGCGACGGGGACCGTCGGGTTGGTCATGTCGAGCACCACGAACGGCCAGAAGAAGTCGTTCCAGGCGTGCACGAACGTGATCATGAACAGGACCGCCATCGCGGGGCGGGCCACGGGCAGCACGATGCTCCAGAAGATCCGCAGCGAGTGCGCGCCGTCCACGCGGCCGGCCTCGACCAGCTCGTCCGGCAGCGCCTCCGACAGGTACTGCCGCATGAAGAAGACGCCGACCGCGCTCACCAGGGTGGGGAAGATGACGGCGGGCAGCTCCTGCGTCCAGCCCAGCTCGGACATCATCATGAACAGCGGTACGACGCCGAGCTGCGGCGGCACCATCATGGTGCCGATCACCAGCATGAGCAGCACGTTGCGGCCCTTGAACCGCAGCTTGGCGAAGGCGAACCCGGCCAGCGTCGCGAACATGACGGTGGACAGGGCGATGACACCGGCCACGATCGTGCTGTTGATCATTGCCTTGCCCATCGCCGCCTCGTCCCAGGCGCGGGCGAGGTTGCTGAAGAGGTTCGGGCCGGGCAGGAACGGCGGTGGCGTCTGGCTGACGCGGGTGTTGTCGGTCGAGGCCGCCACCATCGTCCAGTACAGCGGGAAGAGCGACAGGATCGCCGTGATCGCCAGCAGGACGTAGGCGAGCGGGCCCGCGTGGTGCTGGCGGCCGGCGCGCTGGCCCAGCAGCCGGCGACGGCCACCACGGGCGGAGGTCTTCCTCGACGCGCTCTTCTTCGAGGCGGTCAGGGCCGGTCCGTCCGTGCGGACCGGGAGGCTGTCTGTGGTCATGGAGACTCCAGGTCGGGACGTCAGGACGGACGGGAACGCAGGCGCTTGATGAGACGCTGGGCCACGAAGACCAGGACGAGCAGCAGGAACATCGCCCAGGCGACGGTCGCCGAACGGCCCATCTGGTAGTTCTTCCAGCCCTCCTCGTACAGCAGCAGACCGAGCGTCTGGTACTGGTTGTCCGCGCCGCCGGTCACGCCGTTGGGCCCCTGCCCGAAGATCAGCGGCTCGCCGAACAGCTGGGTGGCGCCGATGGTGGACAGCACGATGGTGAAGACGATGGTGGAGCGGATCCCCGGCACGGTGACGTTGGTGAACTGCCTCCAGCGGGAGGCGCCGTCGATGGCGGCGGCCTCGTACCGGTCGGCGGGGACGGCCTGCATGGCGGCCAGATAGAGCAGCGCGTTGTAGCCGGTCCAGCGCCAGATGACGATGGTCGAGATCGCGAGCTGGGCGGGCCACTTGTCGGCCTCCCAGTTCACCGGGTCCAGGCCGACCAGACCGAGCATCCAGTTGATCATGCCGAAGTCGCGCTCGAAGAGCATGGTGAAGACGAGGGCGGCGGCGCCGACCGAGGTGGCGTAGGGGACGAGCGAGGCGACGCGGAAGAAGAGCGAGCCGCGCATCCGGTAGTTGAGCAGGTGGGCCAGGCCGAGTGCCATCAGCAACTGCGGCACCGTGGAGATGACACCGATCGTGAAGGTGTTGAGCAGCGCGTTCCAGAACCGGTCGTCGTTCCACAGCTCGACGTAGTTGTCGAACGCCACCCACTCCTTGACGTTCAGGGTGGCCAGTTCGACTCGGTGCAGGGAGATCCAGAACGTGTAGAGGAGGGGGTAGAAACTGAACGCGGCGAACACGACGAAGAACGGCGCGACGAACGCGTACGGCGCGCCCTTGAGGTCCAGCCGGTGCAGCAGCGCGCCGCGCCGCCGGCCCGTGTCCTCGCCGTCCGGCCCCAGGGACGGTCCTCGGCGTCCCTCGCCGGTCGGAGTGGTGATGGAGGTGGCCACCGGACTTCCTTCCTTCGGAGCAGGGGGTGTGGGCCGGGCCCGGGCCCGTCCGCCGGGGAGGTGCGGGCGGGCCCGGGCGGCCGGAGGGGCGAGGGGTCAGCCGACCGCCTTCTCGATGCGCCCCGCGGTGGTCTTCCAGGCCTCGTCGCGCGAGGCGTCCCCCTGCTCGATCAGGGCCAGCCCCTGGGAGAAGGTGTCCTTGATCGTGCCGTCCTTGCGGCCGAGGACCTGCTTGACCGGGATCTCCTGGGCGGCCTCGCCGAAGATCTGGCCGATCGGGGCGTTGTCGAAGTACTCGGACTTGACGTTCTTCACCTCGGGGCTGTCCAGCGCCTTCTGCGAGGACGGGACGCTGCCCAGCTTCTGGAAGATGTGCGCCTGCTGCTCCGGTGCGGTCAGCCAGGCCACGAGCTTCTTGGCCTCCTCCTTCACCGGGCTCTGCTCGACCACACCGAAGAAGGAGCCGCCCCAGTTGGCGCCCTTGGGAGCCTTGGCCACGTCCCACTTGCCCTTGTTCGCCTCGCCGGCCTTCTCGCTGATGTGGGCGAGCATCCAGGCCGGGCAGACGGCCGTGGCGAACGTGCCGTTGGCCAGGCCGGGGTCCCAGCCCGGCTGGAACTGGCGGAGCTTGGCGGTCAGACCGTCCTCGGCGGCGTCGGCGGCGAGGTTCCAGGCCTCCTTGACGGCCGGGTTCGAGTCGTAGATCAGGTCGCCCTGGGCGTTGTAGTACTGCTCGGGGTAGCCGTAGACCATGGCGTTGAACAGGCCGCTGGCCGCGTCCATGTACGCCACGTCACCGCCCTTGAAGTCCTTCTTGAAGGTGCGGCCGACCTCGACGTACTTCTTCCAGTCGCCCTCCCACAGCTTGGCGACCTCCTCGCGGTCGGTGGGCAGTCCGGCCTTCTCGAAGTAGTCCTTGCGGTAACAGACGGCCATCGGGCCGATGTCGGTGCCCAGGCCCAGTACCTTGCCGTCCTCGGTGGTGATCTGGGACTGCTTCCACGGCAGGAAGTGGTCGGTGCCGGCCACGTCGGAGAAGTCCGCGAACTTGCCGGCCTGGGTGTCGACGATCTCCTTGGCACGGCCGATCTCGATGCCCTGGATGTCCTTGAGGCCCTTGCCCGCGGCCAGCCTGGTCTGAAGAGCGGTGTAATAGGTCTGCTCGTCGCCGGCCACCTCGGCCTTGATGTCGACGTTCGGGTGCTCCTTCTCGTACTGCTCCAGCAGGCCCGTCTCCTTGAAGCCCATCACGCCGTACATGCCCATGGTGATGGTGACCTTGCCGTCCTTCGTGCCGCCGCCCGTCACCGAGTCGTCACTGCCTCCGCAGCCGACGACGAGCGCGAGGGCACCGGCGGCCGCGACGGCCGCGACCACTCTTGTGCGCAGTGATCCGTGAACAGTGCTCATGTCTCTTCCTCCAAGCGACGGCGCTGACGTACAGAAGTGGCGCTGTAGGCGATGTCCTGGGCGGCATGACGAGCGGTGGGAACGTACCCATCGAACGGTGGGAACGTGCCCATTTGGAGGTGGGAACGTGCCCACCGGTCGATGGAAGACTCGTGGCAGCGAACGGTCATGTCAATGACTTGAAAACATTTCGTTGCCGAACCGGGCGCCCGGCCTTCGCCTCGCGACCCCGGCGGGGTGCTGACGTCGCCGCGGCGTCTGCCACAATTGCCGCTGGTCACATCCGCGGCGGGGGCCGCCGGGAGGGCCGCCGGGAGGGACACATGACAGGGAACCGCCAGCCCACGATCAAAACCGTCGCCGCCCGCGCCGGGGTGGGGCGGACCACGGTGTCCCGCGTCATCAACGGCTCGGAACTCGTCAGCGCCGATGCCCGCGCGCGCGTCCTGGCGGCGATCAAGGAGCTGAACTACGTCCCCAACTCCGTGGCCCGCGGCCTGGTGACCAGCCGCACCGACGCGGTGGCCCTGGTGATCCCGGAGTCGGAGAGCCGGCTCGGCGCGGAGCCGTTCTTCGCCGCCCTGATCCGCGGCGTGAGCGGTGCCCTCGCCGACACCCGGACCCAGCTGCAACTGACGCTCGTCCGCGACCAGTTCGAGCGGGACCAGCTGGCCGAGACGGTGGCGACCCGCCGGGTCGACGGTGTGCTGCTGGTCTCGGTCCACGCGCGTGACCGGCTGCCCGGCATGCTGGAGGAGATGGGGCTGCCCACCGTGCTGGCCGGGCGCCGCGACGAGCGGGAGCGGCTCAGCTACGTCGACTCCGACAACGCCGGGGGTGCCGCCGCGGCCGTCCGCCACCTGATGGACCGGGGCCGCCGCCGCATCGCCACCATCACCGGCACGCTCGACATGGACGTCGGCCGGAGCCGGCTCGCCGGGTGGCGCGACGCCCACCGCAAGGCAGGGCTGCGGGCCGACGAATCCCTGGTCGAGGCCGGTGACTTCACCGAGGAGGGGGCCCGTCGAGCGATGCGTTCGCTTCTTGAACGTGCGCCGGATCTGGACGCCGTCTTCGCCGCCTCGGACCTCATGGCCGTCGGCGCCCTGGCCGAACTGCGCCGCCAGAGACGGCAGGTGCCCGACGATGTCGCCGTCGTCGGTTTCGAGGACTCCATCCTCGCCCGCCACACCAACCCGCCGCTGACCACGGTCCGTCAGCCGGTGGAGGAACTGGGCCGGACGATGGCCCGGATCCTGATCGACATCACGCGCCACGGTGCCGAGCGCCGGCAGCTGACGCTGCCGACGGAACTGGTGGTGCGCGAGTCGTCGTAGCGAGTGGTGCGCGACAACGGACAGGCGGGCCCTCGGCAGGGCCCGCCTGTGGCTGTCCGGGAAGGCAGCGGGTGTTTCCTGAGACGGGGGTCAGCAGGCTCCGGGGCGGATCGAGCTGATCTTGTCGTTCCAGTACGGATTCGGGACCCTCATGTCGGCGATCCAGGTGTGTGCGTCGAGGGTGAATCTGTCACCCGAGTAATTGTTGTCCACGAACAGGCAGAACGCCGTGTCGGTGTCGTTCTTGACGGACGAGGTCTTGTCCTGGATGCTCCCGCTGGGAAGAGCTGCGATCTTCCCCAGGTCGCTCTCCGATTCCCAGGAGGCGAAGCAGAGATGCGTGCCGGAGTAGTTGACGTTGTCGTAGAGCACGAAGGCGTTCTCGCAGCTCGCCGCAGTCGCCGCGGAGGCCGCGGACGCGGGGGAGACATTGAGGGCCAGCGCAGCGGCGGCGCCGACGGCCAGTGCCGCGGCGGCGGAACGAACGAGCATGGCTATCCCATCGGTAGGTCCTTGCGAGCGGGTGGCCCGAAGGACGGTTCGTTGCTCGCCGTCCGTGGGCTGCTCAGCATGTACACGTTCTGAGTGAGCCGCCGGGTTCACGCCGTCGGGGCAGGAGGACACTTCCCCGGCGTCACCCGGACGCGGCGCAGGGCACCGTGCCGTCGTCGCGTCCCGCTCGTGCCGGGCCCCGGCGCGGGAGGCCGGCACCGGTGTCTGCGACGATCCTCGTGTGGACTACCCGAACGACCAGGCCCCCGGTGCACCCGTCCGCTCCGGCGTACCCGAGCACGGGCGCATCCCCAAGTACTACGCGGTGAAGGCGCAGATCTCCGCACTCCTGGAGGAACTGGGGGAGGGCAACGTCATCCCCACCGAACGTGATCTGTCCGAGCGCTACCGGGTCGCCCGCGAGACAGTGCGGCAGGCGGTGCGCGAGCTGGTGCTGGAGGGACGGCTGCGGCGGCAGGGGCGGAACACGGTCGTCGCCGGGCCGAAGCTGGAGCAGCCGCTGTCCCTGGCCAGCTACACGGAGGGCGTCCGGCGCCAGGGGCGCACCCCGGGCCGTACGCTCGTCTCCCTCGACCGCTTTGCCTGTCCGAAGGCGCTGGCCGATGAGACCGGCCTGACCCGCGGCGATCCGGTCTGGCACCTGGAGCGCGTGCTGCTCGCAGACGAGGAGCGGGTCGGTCTGGAGAGCACCTATGTCGCCGTGGCCCGCGTCCCGCGGCTGGATACGGACTTCGAGCCGGACTCCTCCTTCTACGCCTATCTGCGGGCTCAGGGCATCGCGTTCGGGGACGCCGACGAGCGTATCGAGACGGTGCTCGCCACTCCGCGCGAGGCCCTGCTGATCGGCACCCCGCCCGCGCTCCCCATGCTGCTCATCCACCGTGTGTCCCGGGACACCGCGGGCCGGCCGCTGGAGCGGGTGCGCAGCCTGTACCGAGGGGACCGGTTCTCCTTCTCGGCGCATCTCACCGGCTGACCGCGGGCCGCCCGGCGACAGCCGGGCGAGTAACGAAAAGATAACGGGTCTAGCCCAATCGTGATGGCTCGTTCACGCTCTCGTTGTCAGCCGGATCTTTTCGGTTCCCCGACCGCGAGGAGCGTTGCCGTCGTGAGAGTGACAGTCGTCGGAGCAGGCGTGGTGGGCACCATGCACGCCTGGCACGCAGTGGAACGCGGCCACCAGGTCGTCCAGATCGAGCGCGAGGCCGAGGCGCGCGGCGCCTCGCTGCGCAACTTCGGACAGATCTGGGTGAGCGGCCGGGCGGGCGGTGAGGAGCTCGACACCGCCCTGAGAGCACGGGAGCTGTGGGAGGAGATCGGTGCCCGGGTCCCCGCGCTGGGCTTCAGGGCCAACGGGTCCCTGACACCCGTACGGGGCCCGCTCGAACTGGCCGTCGCCGAGGCAGCGGTGGCCCGCGCGGACGCGGCGGCACGCGGCTACAGGCTGCTGACGCCCGACGAGGCACGGGCGGTCAATCCCGCGCTGCGCGGGGAGTTCGACGCCGCCCTGCACTGCGAGCGCGACGCCGCCGTGGAACCCCGCACCGCCCAGTCGGCTCTCCGTGCCGAACTGCTGAAGTCGCCGGACTACACCTTCCTGCCCGGCCGCGAGGTCCGCGAGGTGATCGGCGACAGCGCCGTCCGCGACGATCACGGCGACGTGCACACCGGCGACGTGGTCGTCCTGTGCACCGGCGCCTGGCTCGGCGGGCTCGTCCGCGAACTGGCGGGGCCCGGTCTGCCGGTGCGCCGGGTCCGCCTCCAGATGATGCAGACCGACCCCCTCGGCGAGCCGCTCACCACCTCGGTCGCCGACGCCGACAGCTTCCGCTACTACCCGGCGTACGCCTCGCCCGCCCTGGACGAGCTCAACGCCCGGCAGCCGCAGCCGGCGACCGCCGCGGACCACCGCATGCAGCTCCTGATGGTCCAGCGCGCCGACGGCGGTCTGACCATCGGCGACACCCACGAGTACGAGCACCCCTTCGCCTTCGACACCGTCGAGGACCCCTACGACCACCTCACCGGTGTCGTCGAGTCCCTGCTCGGCCGTCCGTTGCCGAAGATCCGGCGCCGCTGGGCCGGGGTGTACGCGCAGTGCACCGACCCGGGCCGGGTCGTGCACCGCCAACGGCTGCGCGACGGGGTGTGGCTGGTCACCGGGCCCGGCGGGCGCGGCATGACCTGTTCACCCGCGATAGCCGAGACCACCGCGAACGAACTGGGCTGGTGAGGAAGATGACCGCCGACAACACCCGGGACACCGTGCGGCACACCGCACCGACCGCCCGGCCCGCCGACATCACGCTCGTCGTGCTGGACATGGCCGGCACCACCGTCGCCGACGGCGGCCTGGTCGAGCTCGCCTTCGACGCCGCCGCCCGCGCACTGGGCGTCGAGCCCGGCACCAGGCGCCACGCCGAGATGCTCGACCACGTCCGCGCCACCATGGGCGAGTCCAAGATCTCCGTCTTCCGGCACCTGTTCGGGGACGAGGAGCGCGCCCGCCGCGCCAACACCGCCTTCGAGAAGGCCTACGGCGAACTCGTCGACGGCGGCCGGATCGCGCCCGTCCCCGGCGCCCGCGAGGCGATCGAGGAGCTGCGGGCCGACGGCCGTACCGTCGTCCTGACCACCGGCTTCGCCCGCGTCACCCAGGACGCCGTCCTCGACGCGCTCGGCTGGCGCGACCTGGCCGACCTCACCCTGTGCCCCGCCGACGCGGGCGGGCGCGGACGGCCGTACCCCGACATGGTGCTGGCGGCGTTCCTGCGGACCGGCGCCGCCGACGACGTACGCCGAATAGCCGTGGCAGGCGACACCTCCTACGACGTACTCAGCGGAGTGCGGGCCGGGGCGGGCCTGGTCGCCGGGGTGCGCACCGGAGCGCACGGGGACGCGCAGTTCCACGCGTCCGGCGCCACCCACGTCCTGGACTCGGTCGCCCAACTGCCCGCTCTGCTCCGCGGAGCGCGGTGACATGGGCATCCGCTTCGACTCCGTCACGGTCGCCTACGACGGCAACGTGGTCCTGGACGCCCTGGACCTGCGGGTCGAACCCGGCGAGGTGATGGCGCTGCTCGGGCCGTCCGGCTCCGGCAAGACCACCGCGCTGCGGGCGGTCGCCGGATTCGTGCGGCCCGCCTCCGGACGCGTCTTCCTCGGCGACCGCGACGTGACCGATCTGCCGCCGCACCGGCGGGGCATCGGCATGGTCGTCCAGAGTTACGCGCTCTTCCCGCACATGCGGGTCCAGGACAACGTCGCCTTCGGCCTGAAGGCGCGCCGGGTGGCCAAGGCCGAGATCGGGCCCCGGGTCGCCGAGGCCCTGGAGATGACCGGCATGGCCGGCTACGCCCGCCGCTATCCGCGCGAGCTCTCCGGCGGCCAGCAGCAGCGCGTCGCCATCGCCCGGGCGCTCGCCATCCGCCCGGACGTCCTCCTCCTCGACGAGCCGCTGTCCGCGCTCGACGCCCGGCTGCGCTCGGGCATGCTCGCCGAACTGGCCCGGCTGCACCGGGAACTGCCGGAGGTCTCCATCCTCTACGTCACCCACGACCAGGTGGAGGCGCTCACCCTCGCCGACCGGATCGCGGTGATGGACCAGGCGCGGCTGAAGGACTGCGGCACCCCACAGGAGCTGTACCGGACGCCGCGCACCGAGTTCACCGCCTCCTTCGTCGGGAACGCCAACCTGCTCCCGGTCACCGTCGGCGACGGTGGCGTCTCCTTCGCCGGCGGCATGCTGAAGGTCGACACGGGCGGAGCCGCGCCGGGCGCCCGGGCCACGCTGTGCGTACGCCCCCACCTGGTCGGCCTCGGCAGCGGTCCCAACCAGCTCACCGGAACCGTCGCCGAGATCCAGTGGCGCGGCTCCACCCACCGGCTGTACGTCGATGTCGACGGTCACCGGATCATGGCGGACCTGCGCGAACTCAAGGAGCCGCCCGTCCACGGCCGGCCCGTCACCCTGCACTTCGCGCCCGAGGACGCGACGCTGCTGACGGCGGGGGTGAGCGGCGATGGGTAGCGTCACGGCCGAGAAGGCAGCGAACACCTGGGGAACCGGGACGTCCGGGGCGGGAGCCGCGCGGCCCCGGCCCGCGGCGCCGCGTCCGCGGCCGCTCGCCCGCCTGTGGGCGCTGCCTCCGGTGGCCGCCCTCGGCCTGGTCTTCCTCTATCCGCTCGCCCTGGTGGTCCGGCAGTCCTTCCAGCCGGACACCGGCGGGACCTCTCTGACGCCGTACACCGACATGTTCGCCTCGACGGCGTTCCACCAGGCGCTGTGGACGACCGTCTGGCTCGCGTGCGCAGCCACCGCCGGCTGCCTGGTGCTCGGGTTCGTGCTGGCGCTGGTCATCGCGTTCGTGCCGTTCCCCGGCGCCCGCGCGGTCGCCCGGTTCGTCGACGTCTTCCTGTCCTTCCCGTCGTTCCTGATCACACTGGCCCTGCTGTTCGTCTACGGCAGCGTGGGCATGGCCAACGGGCTGTGGACGGACCTGACCGGGGCGGCGCAGGGCCCCTTCCGGTTTCTGACCACGCCGTGGGGCGTGCTGCTGGCCGAGATCACGTACTTCACGCCGTTCGTGATGCGGCCGCTGCTCGCCGCCTTCTCCCAACTGGACACCGGGCAGCTGGAGGTGGCGGCCGGCCTCGGGGCGCGGCCCGCCCGGATCGTGCGGCAGATCGTGCTGCCCGAGGCGCGTCCCGCGCTGGCGGCCGGCGGCAGCCTGGTTCTGGTCATGTGCCTCAACGAGTTCGGCATCGTGCTGTTCACCGGTGCCAAGGGCGTCACCACCCTGCCGATGCTCGTCTACGGCAAGGCGATCCTGGAGTCCGACTACCCGGGCGCGTGCGTGGTCGCCGTCGTCAACATCCTCATCTCTGTCGGCCTGTACGGCCTCTACCGGGTGGTGAGCCGCCGTGCTCGTGCATAGCCGCAAGGGGAAGTGGACCGCCTGGGCGGTGTTCTTCGTCCTCTTCCTGCCCCTGTTCGCGCTGCCGCTGCTGGTGATCCTGGCCGCGTCGTTCGCCACCAGCTGGCCCGGGGTCCTGCCCGCCGGCGCCACCACCGCCCACTACGCGGCCGCCACCCGGGGCGAGGCCCTCCAGGCGCTCGTCACCAGCCTGGTCACCGCCGTCACCGCCAGCCTGCTGGCGCTCATCGCCGGTACCTGGGCCGCGCTCGCGGGCGCCGCCCTGGGCCGGCGCCGCCGGGCCGTGCTGGACGCCCTGTTCATGCTGCCGGTCGCGGTGCCCCCGGTGGTCGTCGGCCTGGCGGTGCTGGTCGCCTTCTCCCAGCCGCCGTTCCTGCTCAACGGCACCCGGTGGATCGTGATCGTCGCGCACACCGTGCTGGTCACCGCGTTCGCCCACCAGTCCGTCTCGGCCGCCCTGGAGCGCCTGGACCCGGCCTGTGAACAGGTCGCCGCCTCGCTCGGCGCCCGCCCCGCGTACGTCCTGTGGCGGGTCAAGCTGCCCCTGCTGCTGCCCTCGCTCGGCGCGGCGGCCGGGCTCTGCTTCGCCCTGTCGATGGGCGAGCTGAGCGCCACCGTGATGCTCTACCCGCCGGACTGGACCCCGCTCACCGTCCTGATCTACGCGGCCACCGACCGCGGCGCCCTCTTCGCGGGCTCCGCCCTGGCGGTGGTGCTGATGACCACGACGCTGCTCGTCCTGCTCGCCGTCTCCCGGGTGCGTACCAAGGCGTCGTACCGCTGATCCCCACCCACCCGCTTCCCTCTTCAGCAAGGAGTCCATGCCGTCATGCCCAGAAACCGTATCGTCCCGGTCGCCGCCCTCTGTCTGCTCGCCGCCCCGCTCACCGCCTGCGGAGGCAACTCCGCCGCCTCCGACGAGAAGGTCGTCACCGTCTACAGCGCCGACGGCCTCAAGGGCGAGAACGGCGACGGCTGGTACGACCAGGTCTTCGAGGACTTCGAGAAGCAGACCGGCATCAAGGTCGAGTACGTCGAGGGCGGCTCGGGCGAGATGGTGCAGCGGGCCGTCCGTGAGAAGCGCAACCCGCAGGCCGACGTCCTCGTCACGCTGCCGCCCTTCATCCAGCAGGCCGACGGCAAGGGACTGCTCACCAAGTACACACCCAAGGGCGCCGACCAGGTCGCCGACGCGGGCAAGGCGGCCGACGGCACCTGGACCGCCGTGGTCGACAACTACTTCGGGTTCGTCTACAACAAGAAGGAACTGAAGCAGGCCCCCACCACCTGGCAGGAACTGCTCGACGGCAAGTACGAGAACAAGCTCCAGTACTCCACTCCCGGCGTCGCCGGTGACGGAACCGCCGTACTCATCAAGGCGATCCACGACTTCGGCGGCAAGGACGCGGCCCTCGCCTACCTCAAGAAGCTCCAGGCCAACAACGTCGGCCCGTCCGCCTCCACCGGAAAGCTCGCCCCCAAGGTCGACAAGGGCGAACTGCTCGTCGCCAACGGCGACGTCCAGATGAACTACGCCCAGTCCAAGACCATGCCCAACCTCGGCATCTGGTTCCCGGCGGCGCGAGGCGGCAGGGCGACCACCTTCGCCCTGCCGTACGCGGCCGGCCTGGTGGCAAGGGCCCCGCACTCCGCCAACGGCAGGAAGTTCCTCGACTACCTGCTGAGCACGCGGGCCCAGCGCCAGGTCAGCGAGATCGGCGGCGGCTTCGCCGTGCGCCGGGACGTCAAGGCCACCGACGCCAACGCCACCGCGCTGGCGAAGCTGATGGCCGGCGTCGAGGTGTTCGAACCGGACTGGGCCGACATCGACAAGAACCTGACGTCGTACGTCGAGGACTGGAAGTCCGCGACCGGCAGCTGACTCCCCGCCCATCCACACACCGGTATCCGGAGGTCTCCCGTGCCGTCCCGCATCTCCCGCCGTTCACTGCTCCTGTCCGCGGCCGCCGCCGGCGTCTCGGCAGGCCCGCTCGCCACCGTCGCCCGGGCCGCGACCCGCACCCCGAAGGTCCTGGTCATCGGCCTCGACGGCTGTCTGCTCAGCCGTATCAAGGACGCCGACGCACCGAACCTGGACGCTCTGATGGCCGCCGGGCTCACCGCGCCCAGCAGCATCTACGCCGACCCGCTGGCCCCCACTCTCTCCGGCCCCGGCTGGTCGACGGTCATCACCGGTGTCTGGTCCGACAAGCACAACGTCAAGGACAACACCTTCAGCGGCAACAAGTTCACTCAGTACCCCGACTTCCTGACCCGCATCGAGACCGCCGAGCCCGCCCTGGCCACCTACGCCGTCTCCTCCTGGGCACCCCTGACCGACACCGTGTTCTCGTCGAAGGTGGACACCCGGGTGTCCACCCCCTCCGCCGAGTACGACACCGGTACCACCTCCCGCGCGGTGGCCCGGCTCACGACCGGCGACCCCGACGCGGTCTTCGTCCAGCTCGACAACATCGACCACGCGGGCCACAGTTACGGCGCCGCCTCCCAGCAGTACCTGGACGCCATCCACACCGCCGACACCCAGGTCGGCAGCATGGTCGCCGCCGTCAGGTCCCGTGCCACGTACGGCAGCGAGGACTGGCTGATCATGATCACCGCCGACCACGGACACACCGACGCCGGGGGACACGGCGGCTCCAGCGCCCCCGAGCGGCAGACCTTCCTCATCGCCACCGGCCCGACGCTGGCGGCCGGTTCCACCCGCTGCGACGTCAAGATGCCCGACGTGGCCGCCTCCGCGCTGGCCCATCTCGGTATCGCCCTCGACCCGGCCTGGGACCTGGACGGCCGTCCCGTCCAGCAGCCGCTGCCGGACGACTTCGACACCCTGCGCGGACAGCTGCGCACCCGGACCGACGAGACCGGCATCGGCGCCGGTGTCCAGGGCTTCACCCACACCCCGCCGGCCGGCTGGTCGGTCGACAACTCGGCGATGGGCACCGGCGGCATCACCGAGTGGCGCGGCTGGTCCTTCACCACCGACGAGTTCTGGACCGCCGCCCAGCGCGACCAGCAGCGCGAGTCCAACGTCCGCGCCCGGAACGTCTTCGCGGTGGCCGACGGCGACGAGTGGAGCGACAAGTCCCTGACCGGCGGCTTCGACTCCACCCTGATCAGCCCCGCCTACCAGGTCACCGGCGGCCGGGCGGCCACCCTCACCTACACCACCTACTACCGGCACGAGTCCCCGCAGAAGGGCGAGGTCCTCGTCTCCTACGACGGCGGCACACCGGTCGCCGTGAAGACGTACACGGCCGACGTGCCCTCGCGCACCGAGACCGTCACCCTTCAGGTGCCCTCCGGCGCGACCACCGCCCGGATCCGGTTCCGCTACACCGGCGGCAACAACTGGTACTGGGTGATCGACGGCGTACGGCTCACGCAGCCCTGACGGCGGCGGGGGGCGGCACCGGAACGGATGCCGTCCCGAACTGACAGGCGAAATCGGCCGCGTATGCGGTTAAGATCATGGGCAGCAAGGCCGTAGCGCAGAGGTCGTCGCGCCCGAGCATCAAGCTGGAGGACGCCGGTTCGAATCCGGTCGGCCTTGCGTTTTCTTCTCTCGACGTGGACGCCGGGCCCCGGCGGAGGACCGGTGGAGTGGTGATGACCCAGCCGACAACGCCCGTACGCTGCCCTGCGATCGAGCACCCCGACCTGCCCCTGGCCGACCCCGCGGAGCTCGGCCCGCTGCTGGACCGCCTCGCCGACCCCCGGCCCGTCGCCGCCGACGAGACCCACCCGCTCGGCACGCTGCGCGCCGACGGCCGTGTGGACCTGTGCAAGCAGGGCCTCGGCCCCGCCGGCGCCGCCCGCCTGATGCCCGTCGCCGCCGCCTCCCCGCACGCCGCCCACGTGCTGCTCGGCACCAACTCCCTCGGTGACGCGGGGGCCCGGTCCGTCGCCGACGCACTCACCGCCGGCCCGGCCCGCACGCGCGGCGCCTCCCACGGCATCCACACCGTCTACCTCGGCTGCAACCGCATCGGCCCGGACGGCGTGCGCGACCTCGCCGCGGCCCTCGCCGACGACACCGCGGTCCGTGCCCTGTGGCTCAAGCGCAACCCTGTTCTGGAGGCCGGCGCCCGCGCCCTCGCCGGCATGCTGCGCCGGAACACCACGCTGCGCACCCTGGACCTGGTCAACTCCGGCATCGGTCCCGAGGGCGTACGGGTCCTCCTCGACGCCCTCCTGGACCGCGGCACCCCGCTCGAACGGATCTTCCTCGGCGGCAACGGCCTGACCGCGGCCGACGCCCCGCTGCTCGTCGCCCTCGTCCGCGACGCCGGCGTGCGCGAGCTCTCCCTGACGGCCAATCACCTCGGTGACGCGGGCACCGCCGTGCTGGCCGCCGCCGCCACCCCCGACCGGCCCCTCCGGCTCGGTCTCGGCGGCAACGGCATCGGCCCCGACGGCGCACGAGCCCTCGCCGACGCCCTCGACGGCATCGAACTCCTCGACCTCGGACGGGCCCGATCCGAACGGAGCCTGGGCTGCACCGGCAACGCCACCGGCGACCAGGGCGCGCACGCGCTGGCCGCCGCCCTGCCCGGCAGCCCGCTGCGCCGACTGGAGCTGCGTCACACCGGCATCACCGGCCGCGGCGCCAAGACCCTGCTCGCGGCCCTGCCCTCCGGGCACCGCCTGGAGTACGTCGGACTCGGCCCCGGACTGCCCCGCCGCGTCAAGCGGTCCTTCGCCGAGCGGCTGCGCCCCGCCCGGCCCGCCCATCCCGACCTGCGCGCGATCGGCAGCGTGTACCGGTGACGCGGCACCCGGCGCTGCCCGCGGCCCTCTCGCCCGTGGACGCCTCCTCCTGGGCCCGTATACGCCGCTACGCCGTCCCCCGCTGGATGATCGAACGCGCCACCGAAGCCCGGCTGGCCGGTGACTGGCGGGCCGCCTGCGCCGCGGCCGCGGTGGACGTCCCGCCCGGACTCGACCCGGAGCGCATCGCCGGACAGTACGGCCCCGACGTGGCCGCACGGGTCGCCGACGACCTCCGCCACCTGGCTCCGGACCTGCTGCGCTGGCATCTGCCGCGGGTCCTCGGCGGCCACACCACCATCACCCCGGGCAGACGCGTCGTCCTCGCCGCCTACGGCGTCACCGGCCCCGTACTGTCGGCCACCACCTCCCCGATGCTGAACGGCCCGCAGCGGCTCCGGCTGCACTTCGGGCCCGCCGTCGAGCCCGCGCGCGACCAGCTGCACGGCCTGACCTACGTCACCGAGGACTGGACCGCCGCCCGCCGTTTCTGGGACGCCCGCCGCACCGGCGAACTGCGCCTCAGCGCCGGCGGCACCGGCCCCGGCCGGCTGCCCTTCCTGCATCCGGACGGCACCCCGCTCACCGCGGAGGAACTGCCCGCCGAGGACCCGGGCCCCGCCGACGCCGCCGCCCGCGCCGAGTGGGTCGCCGTGCTCCAGGCGCGCGGCGACCACCGCGAGGCGTACGCCGCCGCCGGCCTCGACCTCGATCTGACCGCCCCGCCCGCGGACCCGTACCACCGGCCGCTCGACGTGGCCGAACTGGCCCGGCGCGACGGACTGGACCTCACCCGGCTCGTTCCCGAGATCCGCCTGCTGGAGCGGGCCGGACGCGGCACGCGCTTCCGTGTCCCCGTGCACTGGCGCGGCCACCTGCGGATCGACCTCGGTCCCGACGGCGCCTCGGCGCGCGTCCGCGGCCGGGAACGCAGCCAGGAGAAGGACGCCCCTCTTCTCCCCGGCTACGCCTGGCAGCGGCTGCCCGACATCGGCCTGTTGCGCGCGGGCCGGATCCGCCCCGAGGCCCTGCACCCGCTGGTCGCCGCCGCCCTGTTCCCGCAGGCCGGCCCGGCCACCGGTCCGGACGGCCCGGCCGCACCCGCCCCGGTCCGTGTCCGCTGCCGCGGCGAGTGGCACGAGGTCGTGTCCAGGAACGGCGTGCTCGACATCCCGCACACCGAGCAGGAACAGCAGCGCGAACTCGCCCTGCGCGCCTTCGGCGGCGCCGTGACCGGCTGCTTCGCGACCCGGCACGCCTGGACCACCGGCGAGGGACGCCTGCCGCGCGGCCTGCGGGCCCAGCAGCGCGAGCTGTTCCTGCGCGTCCAGCACGGGGACACCCCCGGCGTACTGGCACTGCTGGACGCCGGGACCGATCCGCGGATCCGCGACGGCAACAAGCGCACCCTGCTGCACGTCCTCCATCTGCTCGACCACCGGGAGCTGCTGCCGCGCCTGCTGGCCGCCGGCCTCGATCTGGAGGCGGAGGACGAGACGCGGCGCACACCGCTGCAATGCGCCGTCCAGTACGGAGGTTCGGCGGCCCTGGTCAGGGACCTCCTCGACGCCGGGGCCAGGATCGACGTCGTCGACGAGACGGAGCTCTCCCTCGCCCAGGTCGCACGCCGCTACGAGCGGACGGACCTGATGTTCCTGCGCCGCCGCGTACTGGAGGAGCACCCCGGCATCGGTTCCGAGTGGTTCGACGAGTACATGAGCGAGCGGGACGACGAGCCCGACTGGGACGAGGAGACGGTGCCGTCCGAGGAACCGGATCCGTCCGAGGAACCGGATCCGTCCGACGAGGAGTCCTGGGACCCCTGGCAGCCCGGCGAGCACCACTCCCGCCCCGTCACCGAGAACGAGGACACCGGAGCATGACGAGTCCCGCCCCCGCGCCCGCTTCCGTCCCCGCGCCCCTCGCGGCCGCCGATGCCCTCAACGCCCGGCTGCGCGCCACCCGCACCGAACCGGCCACCAACGCCCAGCTCGAGGCCCTCGCCCTGGCCGTGACGGCGAACCAGCCCGTGCTGCTGTGGGGCGAGCCCGGCATCGGCAAGTCCGCCGGCATGGAACAGCTCGCCGCCGCCCTCGGCGTACGCCTGGAGACGGTCGTCGCCAGCGTCCACGAACCGTCCGACTTCGCCGGACTGCCCATCGTCGGCGACGACCCGGCCACCACGGGCGTACCGATGGCCCCGCCGGACTGGGCGGTGCGGCTCGCGCGCACCGGGCACGGGCTGCTGTTCTTCGACGAACTGTCCTCGGCACCGCCCGCCGTCCAGGCCGCGCTGCTGCGTGTGGTCCTGGAACGCCGGGTGGGCAGCCTCGTCCTGCCCGAGGCGGTACGCATCGTCGCCGCCGCCAACCCGCCCTCCAGCGCCGCCGACGGCTGGCACCTCAGTCCGCCGCTCGCCAACCGCTTCGTCCACCTCGACTGGACGCACGACCCGCGCACCGTGGCCCGCGGCATGGCCGGTACCTGGCCCGAGACCGCGCTCCCCGCGGTGGAAGTGGGCCGTGTGCCGGGCGCGGTCGCCCGCGCCCGGGGCGTGATCTCCGGTTTCCTGACCGCCCGTCCCGGTCTGGTCCACCACATGCCGGCCGATGCCGAGGGCCGTGGCCGCGCCTGGCCCTCGCCGCGCACCTGGGAGATGGCGCTGCGCCTGCTGGCCGCCGGCTACGCGTCCGGTGCCGGACGCGAGGCGCAGGCCGCCGCCGTGACGGGCGCCGTCGGCGAGGCGGCCGGCCTCGAACTGCTGTCGTACCTGGACCACCTCGACCTGCCCGACCCCGACCGGGTCCTCGCCGACCCGGACGCCTTCGCGCTCCCCGACCGCGGCGACCGCCAGCTGGCGTTCCTCACCGCCGTGGTCGCCGCCGTGCAGAGCGAGCCCACCCGCCGGCGCTGGGAGGCCGGTTGGGACGTACTCGCCAAGGCCGTGGACGCGGGGGTGCCGGACGTGGCCGCGCGGGCGGCCGGCGACCTCGCCGCGCTGCGCGAGCCGGACTGGCCGGTCCCGCCCGGGATCGACGCCTTCCTGGAACTGCTCCAGCTCGCCGGCGCACTGCCCGGCCCCCGCTGACCGGGCGTCACCGTGGCACCGCCCCGGAGAACCGCCGACGCACTGGACCGCCCCAAGCTGCTGGCCGCCCGCTACAAGGCGGCCGAGGCACGCCCCTACCTCGCCTCCGCCCTGTACGCCCTGACGGTCGTCGCCTCGGAGCAGGTGCGCACCATGGCCGTCGACCGGTACTGGCGCTGCTATGTCGCGCCGTCCTTCGTCGCGGAGACCGGCGTCGAGGAACTGGCCGGGGTGTGGATCCACGAGGCCGCGCATCTCCTGCGCGACCACCACGGCCGGGCCGGCCGGCTCCCGGCCGCCGACCAGCGCGACCGGCTGCGGGTCAACATCGCGCAGGACTGCGAGATCAACGACGATCTGCTCGCGGACGGGCTGCGGCTGCCGGAGGGCCGTGTGGAACCGAGCCTGTTCGGCCTGGACGAGGGTGGCCTCTTCGAGGAGTATCTGCCGGGTGTCCCGGCCGGTCCACGGCACCATGTGGACTGCGGCTCCGGCGCCCACGGGGTTCCCGCGCCCTGGGACCTGGGCGAGAGCGGCGGGGAGGGGGTGGCCCGGCTGGGCCCCGTGGAGGCGGAGGCCCTGCGCCGGCAGACCGCCCAGGCCATACGCGCCCACCGGCGCTCCCGTGGAACGGTCCCGGCGGGCTGGCGGCGCTGGGCGGACGAGGTCCTGGAGCCCACCGTCGACTGGCGCAAGGCGCTGACCGGCGCGGTCCGCGAGGCCGCCGCGTGGGCGGGCGGCGCGGTCGACTACACCTACCGGCGGCCCTCCCGCCGCACACCGGCGCTCGGCGGCCGGGTGGTGCTGCCCAGCCTGCGCAGGCCGTTGCCACGTGTGGCGATCGTGGTCGACACCTCCGGTTCGATGGGCGAGGAGGAACTCGCGGCGGCGCTCGGCGAGGTGTCGGGCGTGCTGCGCGAGGTGGGCGTCGGCGGCAACCGGGTCGCCGTGCTGGCCTGCGACGCCGATGTCCACGCCGTCGCCCGGGTGACCGGCGTCGAGCAGGTCGAACTCGCCGGTGGCGGGGGGACGGACATGACCGTCGGCATCCGGGCGGCACTGGCGGCTCCGGACCGGCCGAACATCGTCGTCGTACTCACCGACGGGTACACACCCTGGCCGCCGGAGCCCGTTTCCTGCCGGCTGATCGCCGCCCTGATCGGTTCAGGGGCCCCGCAGCCACCGTCCTGGGTCGAGACCGTACGAGTCGCCCCGGCGCATTGACCGCACCACCCCGTTCGCCGGGGGCGGGGACCTGATACCTGTGCGACCTGCGCAACGGCCGGCCGTAGTCATCGGATGAATGGCGATGAAGGGCGTAGGCGCCACGCGGAAGACGCACATCCGAGTGGTTCGGGAGAGGCAGCCCGTCACACCCCGGCCTCCGATTCGGTGTGCACGGGGTCTTGTCACGGTCGGCGACGCCGCCGTACCGTCCTGGATGTCCTCGGATACATCGGAGGAATCAGTGACGGGTGAGCACGGCCATTGATGCCGTGCACGCCGAGCGATGTCACCTTCCCCGCCACCGCCTCCGATCATGCCACGCACTCGAGCCGTTCCTCGCGCGTCCCGTGC
Source organism: Streptomyces fumigatiscleroticus (assembly GCF_014647975.1). Classification (GTDB taxonomy): domain Bacteria; phylum Actinomycetota; class Actinomycetes; order Streptomycetales; family Streptomycetaceae; genus Streptomyces; species Streptomyces fumigatiscleroticus. The sequence continues at coordinate 204,743 of NZ_BMQF01000008.1, read as the reverse complement.
TCCACTCCAGCCTCGTCCCGCCCCCGCGGCCTCCGTCCGGACAAGGAGAGAACACCGGCCATGACGTTCGCTCGCACCCGCTCCACCGCCGCAGCAGCCGGCGCCGTCATCGCGGCCCTGGCCCTGGCCACCGCGTGCAACCGCGACAGTTCGGGAACCGGCGCGGGCGGCGACAAGCCGGCCATCGGCATCGACCTGCCCCGCTCCGACTCCGACTTCTGGAACTCCTACGCGCAGTACCTGAAGGACGGCATCAAGTCCGCCGGCCTCAACGCCCTGCCGCTGAGCAACTCGCAGAACGACGTCACGAAACTGGCCGCCAATGTGCAGGTGTTCCAGAACAGCGGCGCCAAGGCCGTCGTCATGGCCCCGCAGGACACCGGGGCGATCGCGTCCACCCTCGACAGCCTCGCGGCCAGGAAGATCCCGGTCGTCAGCGTCGACACCCGGCCCGACAAGGGCGACGTCTACATGGTCGTACGCGCCGACAATCGGGCGTACGGGACCAAAGCCTGCGCGTTCCTCGGCGAACAGCTGGACGGCAAGGGCAAGGTGGCCGAGTTGCAGGGTGCCCTGGACTCCGTCAACGGACGGGACCGTTCCGAGGCGTTCGCGGACTGCATGAGGAAGAAGTACCCGGACATCGAGGTGTTCGAGCTGCCCACCGACTGGAAGGGCGACGTGGCCTCCGCCAAACTCCAGAGCCTGCTCGCCCAGCACCCCGACCTGAACGGTGTCTACATGCAGGCGGGCGGGGTCTTCCTGCAACCGACCCTGGCGCTGCTGGAGCAGAAGGGGCTGCTGAAGCCCGCGGGCCACGAGGACCACATCACGATCATCTCCAACGACGGGATCCCCCAGGAACTCGACGCCATCCGCAAGGGGCAGATCGACGCCACCGTCTCCCAGCCCGCCGATCTCTACGCCGAGTACGCGCTGTACTACGCCCGCGCCGCCGCCGAGGGCAGGACCTTCGAGCCGGGCAGGACCGACCACGACTCCACCGTCATCGAGATCGCCGGCGGTCTGGAGGACCAGCTGCCCGCACCGCTGGTGACCAAGGACAACGTGGACGACAAGACCCTGTGGGGCAACACCATCGGCCAGTGACCGGCCGGGCCGAAAGGACGGTATCCACATGGCGGACACCGCCACCACCCCGGCGGAGCACGGCAGCGGGGAGCCGGTACCCGCGGCCGAGGCGACCGGCATCACCAAGAGATACGGCGCCACCGTGGCGCTGCGCGACGCCCGGATCACCATCGCCCCCGGCGAGTCGCACGCCCTGGTGGGCCGCAACGGCGCGGGCAAGTCGACGCTCGTGTCCGTGCTGACCGGACTCCAGGCGCCCGACACCGGCACCCTGCGCTTCTCGGGCGCGCCCGCACCGGCTGTCGGTGACGTCGACGCCTGGCGTTCCCGGGTCGCCTGCGTCTACCAGCGCTCCACCGTCATCCCCGACCTGACGGTCGCCGAGAACCTGTTCCTGAACCGGCAGAGCGACGGACCGCTGCGGCCCATCCGCTGGAAGGAACTGCGACGCCGCGCGGGGGCACTGCTCGCCGAGTACGGCGTGGACGTCGACGCCGCGGCGCGGGCCGGAGACCTGACCGTCGAGCAGCGGCAGTTCGTCGAGATCGCACGAGCGCTGTCCTTCGGGGCCCGCTTCATCATCCTGGACGAGCCGACCGCGAAGCTCGACGCGCGCGGCATCAGCCGGCTGTTCGACAAGCTCCGCGCCCTGCGACGGCAGGGAGTCGCCTTCCTCTTCATCTCGCACCACCTGCAAGAGGTGTACGACCTGTGCACCACGGTCACGGTCTACCGCGACGCCGCGCACATTCTCACCGCACCCGTCGCCGAGCTCGGCCATCAGGCCCTCATCGAGGCCATGACCGGGGAGTCCGCGGCCGTCGGCACGGCCACCACCGGGGGAGCCCGGGCCGCGGTGCGCACCGGCACCGGGAAGGGTCTGACGGTCGAGGGGCTGACGCTGAAGGGCACCTGCCGCGGGCTGTCCCTGTCGGTCCGCGCCGGTGAGGTGGTGGGGCTCGCCGGTGCGACGGCGAGCGGCAACGTACGGGTGGCGGAGGCCATCGCCGGACTGCACCGGGCCGAGGCAGGCAGGATCCTGGTCGCCGGCCGGTCCGTGCGCACCGGCAGTGTGACCTCGGCGCTCGCGGCCGGGGTCGGCCTGGTTCCCGAGGAACGCCATCTCCAGGGGCTGGTGCACCACCGCAGCGTGGCCGAGAACGCCACGCTCACCGTGACCGACCAGCTCGGCCCGTGCGGCACCGTCCTGCCCGCGCGCTCCCGGTCCTTCGCCCAGCGCATGATCGAGGATCTGGACATCAAGACGCCGAGCGCGGCCACAGCCGTATCGGCCCTGTCCGGCGGCAACCAGCAGAAGGTCGTCGTCGCTCGCGCCCTGGCCACCGACCCCCGGGTACTGGTGGCCGTCCGCCCCACCAACGGGGTGGACGTCAGGTCCAAGGAGTTCCTGCTGGGCCGGATCCGCCGGGCCGCGGACGCCGGGAAGGCCGCGCTCATCGTCTCCGACGAACTGGACGACCTCAGGGCGTGCGACCGGGTGCTCGTCATGTTCCACGGCCGGGTGGTCGCCGAGTTCGGCCCCGGCTGGCAGGACGAGCGGTTGGTCGCCGCCATGGAGGGCGTGGCCGGCGCGCCCGCGGCGGCCGGTGCCACTCCGGCGGCCGGTGCCACTCCGGCGGCCGGTGCCACCGCGGCAGCGGAAGCGCCCGAAGCCCCCTCCGCAGCCTCCACGACGACCTCCGGAACCTCTGAAGCCCCGGCAGCCTCCAAAACCTCGGCAGCCTCCGAAACCTCGGCAGCCTCCGAAGCCGCCGACTCCGAAGCGCACGGAAGGTAGTCATGTCCGCCACCACAGACGTCACCGAATCCGCGGCGATGACGGGACAGGCAGCCGCCGTCACGAACGCCCGGCGCGGGCTCGGCCTCGGCCTCGGCCGCTTCCGTGAACTGTCCCTGGTTCCGGTCATCCTGGTCCTGGGGCTGATCGGCTTCATCGTCTCGCCGGCCTTCCTCACCTCCGACAACCTCATCGGCGTGGCCCAGCAGTCGACCGAGCTGAGCCTGCTGGTCCTGGCCACCGCGTTCATCCTGATCGCGGGGCGGATGGACCTGTCCCTGGAGTCCACCATCGGCGTGGCACCCGTGATCGCCGTCTGGCTCGTCCTGCCCACCAGTGGCGCGCGGTTCACCGGCCTGGGACTGCTGCCCCAGTGGACGGCCGTTCCGCTCTGCCTGCTGGTGGGCATCGTGATCGGTGCCGTCAACGGGTTCTTGATCCTGAAGCTCCGGCTCAACGGCTTCATCGTCACCCTGGGCATGCTGACCATGCTCCGCGGACTCCAGATCGCCCTGTCCGAGGGCCAGTCGATCGTCGAGCTGCCGTCCTCCTTCACCTATCTGGGCAAGGCCTCCTGGCTGGGCATGCCCGCCGCGATCTGGATCTGCCTGGTGCTGTTCGCCCTCGGCGGCAGTGCGCTGGCCTGGCTGCGCCACGGCCGGGCGCTGTACGCGATCGGCGGCAACGCGGAGGCCGCCCGCACCGCCGGCATCCGTGTCGACCGGATCGTATGGGCGGTGCTGATCCTCGGCGGTCTGCTGGCCGCCTTCGCCGGCATCCTCTACAGCGGGCACTACGGGTCCATCTCCGCCACTCAGGGCAACGGCTGGATCTTCCAGGTGTTCGCCGCGACCGTCATCGGCGGCGTCAGCCTCAACGGTGGCAAGGGCTCCGTCTTCGGCGCCCTCACCGGTGTGCTCACCCTCCAGCTCGTCGTCAATGTCATGACGCTGGCCGGAGTACCGCCGTTGTGGAACCAGTTCCTCAACGGCGCCATCATCATCGTCGCCCTCGTCATCTCCCGCTTCGCCTCCGGCGAGAAGCAGGAGTAGACACCGGCAGAAAGGCAGCGCGTTCGCATGGAACGAAGAGACTTCCTCGCCGCCTCGGTGGCCACGTCGGCCGCGTTCACCGCGGCATCGCCGCTCGCTCCCGCTCCCATGGCCGCGGCGGCGGTCCCGCGGACCGTACCGGACACGGCGCACTCCGCCGGCCCCGCGGCGTCCCGCCTCGTCCTGTGGTACGACAAGCCCGCCGCGGAGTGGCTGGAAGCGTTACCCCTGGGCAACGGCCGCCTCGGCGCGATGGTGTTCGGCGGACCGGACAGTGAGCGGCTCCAGCTCAACGAGGACACCCTGTGGGCGGGCGGCCCGTACGAACCCGCCAATCCCCAGGGCCTGGCCAACCTCCCCGAGATCCGCCGCCGGGTCTTCGCCGGCGAGTGGGCCTTGGCCCAGTCCCTGACCGACTCGGCGTTCATGGGCAGCCCCCTCGGGGAGCTGATGTACCAGACGGTCGGCGACCTGCGCCTGACCTTCCCGGACGCGGGCGAAGTGACGGGTTACCGACGCGAGCTGGACCTGGACACGGCCGTGGCGACGACGACGTACACCCGCGGCGGGGTCGCGTACCGGCGCGAGGCGTTCGCCAGCCACCCCGACCAGGTGATCGTCGTGAGGCTGACCGCCGACAGCCCCGGCGCGCTGTCGTTCACCGCGGCCTTCGACAGCCCGCAGCAGGCCGAGACGTCGTCCCCCGACCGGATCACCGCCGCCCTGGAGGGGACCGGGCAGACCCGGGAGGGGATCACCGGCCGGGTCCGCTTCCGCGCCCTGGTCCGCGCGCTCGGCGAAGGCGGCACCGTCCGCGGCGAGAACGGCACGCTCACGGTGGACGGCGCCGACGCGGTCACCCTGCTGGTGTCCGTGGGCACCAGCTACAACGACTACCGGGACGCCTCCGGCGACCACCGGGCCCGGGCGAAGCGCCCGCTGAACGCCGCGGCCGGCACCCCGTACGGGAAGCTGCGCTCCCGGCACGTGCGCGACCACCGGGCGCTCTTCCGCCGGCTGTCACTGGATCTGGGCACCACGGACGCGGCCGGCCTGCCGACCGATCAACGGGTGGCCGCCTTCGCCGGGACCGACGACCCGCACCTGGTCACCCTGCACTACCAGTACGGCCGCTATCTGCTCATCGCCTCCTCCCGCCCCGGCACCCAGCCCGCCACCCTCCAGGGCATCTGGAACGAACAGCTCTCCCCGCCCTGGGACTCCAAGTACACGATCAACATCAACACGGAGATGAACTACTGGCCCGCGCCCACGACCAACCTCCTGGAGTGCTGGGAACCCGTCTTCGCCCTGCTCGACGACCTGGCGGAGGCGGGCCGGGAAACCGCGCGGGTGCAGTACGGCGCGGACGGCTGGGTCACCCACCACAACACCGACGCGTGGCGGGGCACCGCGCCCGTCGACGGCGCGTTCTGGGGCATGTGGCCCACCGGTGGCGCCTGGCTCGCCACCTCCGTCTGGGAGCACCACCGCTTCACCGGCGACCGTGACGCCCTCCGCCGCCGCCTGCCCGTACTCGAAGGAGCGGTCCGCTTCTTCCTCGACACCCTCGTCCCCGACCCCACCACCGGGCACCTGGTCACCTGTCCGTCCGTGTCCCCCGAGCACGCCCACCACCCGGACGTCTCGGCCTGCGCCGGGCCGACCATGGACAACCAGATCCTGCGCGACCTCTTCGACGGCTACCTCGCCGCCTGCGACACGCTCGGCATCACCTCCCCGTACGGGCCGCGGGTGCGTGAAGCGCGCGCTCAGCTGCCGCCCATGAAGATCGGCGCGCAGGGACAGCTACAGGAGTGGCAGCACGACTGGGACGCCGACGCGCCCGAGCAGAACCACCGCCACATCTCCCATCTGTACGGCCTGCATCCCAGCAACCAGATCACCAAGCGCGGCACCCCGGACCTCTTCCGGGCCGCCCTGAAGACACTGGAGCTGCGCGGGGACGCGGGGACCGGCTGGTCCCTCGCCTGGAAGATCAACTTCTGGGCGCGGGCCGAGGACGGCGCCCGCTCCTACCAACTCCTCACCGACCTGCTCACCCCCGAGCGCACCGCCCCGAACCTCTTCGACCTGCACCCGCCGTTCCAGATCGACGGCAACTTCGGCGCCACCGCGGGGGTGACCGAATGGCTGCTCCAGTCCCACACCGAGGAGCTGCACCTGCTGCCCGCGCTGCCCCCACAGCTCCCTGACGGCCGGGTCACCGGCCTCCTCGCCCGTGGCGGTCTCACCGTCGACCTCGCCTGGAACGGCGGCGCGCTGCGCCGCGCCCGCCTCGTGGCACGCCGGGGCGGCACCGTACGCCTGCGCACCGCCGCACCGGTCGCCGTGCGCTCCACCGGCAGCGTTCCGCACGGCGTGCAGCGCCCGGAGAAGGCAGTCGCCGTGTTCGGGGTCGAGGCGGGCCGAGCATACGTGATCACGCCGCTCTGACACCGGGCGCCGCGGAAGCCGGATCACGTGTGCCGGATCACGTGTGCCGGATCACGTGTGCCTGGGCACGTGAGTCGGACGCGTGGGCGGGAGGCGCGGGCGGGAGGTGCGGGCGGGAAGCGTGGGCGGGAGGCGTGGGCGGGAGGCGTGGGCGGGAGGCGCGGGCGGGAGGCGCGGGCGGGAGGTGCGGGCGGGAGGTGCGGGCGGGAGACGCGGGTCGGGACATGCGAGGCCGATGAGGCGTCATGCGAACAGGTGCCGGTGGGTCTGGCTCCATGCCAACTTCTCCTCCAGCTCCCGCACATAGCCTTCGGCCGCCCAGGTCGCCTGGGGTTCGTGCCCGGCCTCGGCCAGCCGGCGCACTCGTTCGGCGTTCGCCCGCTGCTCCCGGATGACGGCGTCGACGACGCCGGCGGTGGAGGCCAGGCCGTAGGCCGTGCAGAACAGCTCCAGGCGTCGGCGGCGGTCGGGCGGCCGCGGATGACGGAGCCAGCGGATGCACTCGGTGTCGTCCCTGAACGGTGCGACGTACTGAAGCGCGTAGGCGACGTCGTGCAGAGGTGCCGCCGGGCGGGCGAAGTCGAAGTCGATGAGGCCCACCGGCCGCCGGTCCCGCCAGACCACGTTCCACGGGCCGAAGTCGCCGTGGCAGACCACCTCACCGTCGGCGGGCTCCGGCGCGCCGAATGCCCAGACGGCGTCGTCGGGCGGCGTGAAGTCCGCGGTCGCCTCGTGGTACTCGCGCAGCAGCCGGGCGAAGGCCGTCAGGCCGTCGTCCTCCACGACCTTGGCCCAGCCCAGCGGGCCCGACTCCCCGTCGATGTAGCTGAGGACCTCGCGGCCCTCCTCGTCGATCCCCAGGGCCCGCGGAGCGTAGGGGAAGCCGACCGACGCGAGATGGCGCAGCAGTGCGTGCACCGTCTCGGTCCAGGGCCGGACGGGCCGGCGGACGGTGTCGCCGACCCGCACCACCTGCCGGTGAGCGTGATCCTGGAGCACGTCTTCGTTCGTCACCCGCGTGAGGCTATCCGTCCTGGTCCTGGTCCTGGTCCTGGTCCTGGTTCTGGTTCTGGTCCTGTTGCTGCTCCTGGTCGGCCTGGGACAGGCAGCGACGTGTCACAACACCTGCACCAGCAACTCGCGCCGAACACGGCGAGCGGGCCTTGAGCGGGCCCTTCCCTGCGGGCCCAGCGGACCGCGATGGCGCCGCCGACGGAAGGGATCCGCTCCATGCCCCGCCACAGGGGATCCGGTTCGGCATAGGCCACGGTGCCGACATGAGCGTGGATCAGGGCGCCGCTGCACAGAAGGCAGGGCTCCAGTGTGGTGAAGAGGTGATGGTCCTCGTACCGGTGCCGGGACGACAGCTGAGGGAGGACGTCGGTCTCCGCGTGCGCGACGGCGGTGCCCGCGAGCTGGCCAGGTGGGGCGGTCGTCTCCTGACCGCGGTTGCGCCCGCAGGCCACCACCTCGCCCCGGGCATCGACCAACACGGCTCCGAACAGGCCGACTGCCTGCCTTGAGAGCCTCCCAGGCCAGCTCGAAGGGTATGCGCCAGACGGCCGGCAGCGCGGCTGTGTCGTCCCCGGGCATGCCTGGAGTCTGCCGGGCCCGGGTTCGAAGGCCCGAGGACAGGGGTCCGTCAGGTGTCCAGGACTTCCCCCGAAGGCGGAACGGGCCCGGCCCCGCCGGAAGACCGCCGGCCGGCCCGCACCCGCGCCGCCCAGATCCGGCGCGGCGCCGGTCAGCCGGCGTCCCGTCCGTCGGCGGCCCAGATCTCCCGCAGTGACCGCAGCGGATCGTCCGCGATGCGCGAGGAGGTGTCCCAGACCAGCGTGGCCCTGCGGCCGGCGGTGTAACGGGGCCAGTTGTCACCGGGGTCGAGGTCCCGGACGAAGCCGACCCAGGCGGCGTGCACCGCGTCGGCGAGCTCCTGCGGAGGCCGGTCGCCGCAGACGTCGGTGACACCCTGCGCGCCCAGCAGGTCGAAGGCGAACGGGATGTCCAGGCAGTGGCCCGCCATCCCCCGGTACCTGGGGGAGGACGCGGTGGACGCCCACACGAAGTGGTAGAGCCAGGTGGGCAGCGACCGCCCGGCGCGGGCCTCGGCGATGGCGAGCGACGGGCCGCGGAACGTCGCGTCCGTGAGCGCCTGGCCCAGCAGCGGTCCCGCCTCCAGGCCCTCGTGCAGGGCGAGGTAGGCGGTGACGGACCGCGGGCCGAGCCCGGAGCCGGCCAGCACGGCCCGGGCGGCCTCGGGCGGCACACCGTCCGGGGCCACGGCGCTGAACTCGTCCCGGGTGAAGCCGAGCAGCAGCGGCACCGGTGCGGCGGTGCCGTCGGCGAAGGCGTCCGGCACCGGCTCGGGGACCAGCTCGCCGTCGGCGAACGGGGCCAGCACCAGGCCGTCCGGGGCGCCGCCGTCCGGTCCGGGTGCGAGCAGCACGTCCGCCAGCCCGTCCAGCTCGTCGCCGGACAGGTCGCGCAGCGCGGCGGCGGTGGCGGGCACTTGGGTGCGCCGGGTGAACCGTTCGGAGACGGCGAGGGCGTCGCGACGCCGCTGCGGCCGCATGACGGCGCCGGACATGGAGATCGCGGCGCGGAACAGCCCGTGCGCGGACGGGGTGGCGAGCAGGGTCTGCACGGCCCCGCCGCCGGCCGACTGTCCGGCGACGGTGACCTTGTCCGGGTCCCCGCCGAACGCCGCTATGTTCTCGCGCACCCACTCCAGGGCGGCGATCCAGTCGCGCACGCCCCGGTTGTCGGGGGCGTCGTCCAGGTGCAGGAAGCCCTCGATGCCCAGCCGGTAGCCGACGGAGACGAGGACGACGCCGTCCCGGGTGAAGGACGCGCCGTCGTACCAGGGACTGGCGGCCGATCCGGCCCGGTAGCCGCCGCCGTGGATCCACACCAGCACCGGCAGGCCGGCGCCCGGCGCCGGGTCCGGGGTGAAGACGTCGAGGTTGAGCACCGCGTCACCCGGGACGGAGGGCTCGGGGATGGTGGTGGGCACCACGTCGAACAGCGGGCGCCGCTGCGCGGTGGGGCCGTACTCCAGCGCGGGCAGCGGTGCGGTCCACGGCCGCGGCGGCACCGGGGCGGCGAACCGCAGCGCACCGACCGGCGCCTGGGCGTAGGGGATGCCCAGGAAGCGGGCGGTCGTGTCCCGCCACTCACCGAGGACGGGTCCACGGGTGGTGGTGACAGTCACGTGCGGGGACATGAAGAGCCTTTCGTACGGGGTCCAGGGCGGGGCGTGCGGTGTTCCGGGGCGGTCCGGGGCTGCTTGGCGTTCGGTTTCGATGGGCCGGACGGCGACCGCGCCGGGCAGCACGGCGACCGTCGCGGACACGTATCGTCTAGTCGGCGATGCCGAAGGCGTGCCGGGTGTGTGACAGCAACTCGCGTACCGCGGGACTGTGCGTGTTCCTCCAGACCAGGACGAGCGATCCGGGTGCCGTGAGGTCGTCGACGGGACGGGCGGTGAGCCGGTCGCGGTGCGGCGCGGTCATCGATTCGCTGAGGACGGCGACGGCGAGCCCGCGGGCGGCGAGAGCGGCGATGGCGTCCGCGGCGCTGGCCTGGAGAGCGATCGTGGGGCGGAGGCGCTGTGCCGCGCAGGCCTCGTCGAAGACCGTGCGCAGTCCCGTGCCGGGCGGCATGCACACGATCGGGTGGCGGACCACATCGCGCAGGGTGACCCGTCGCAGGTGTGTCAGGGGATGCCCGTCCGGGACGGCCACGACGAGCCGCTCGCTGATGACGGTCAGGGCTCGCAGCCCCTCGGGGGCGGTGGTCGTGGTCCCGGCCAGGGCCAGGTCGACGGTGCCGGTGCGCACGGACTCGACGAGCCGGTCGGAGCCGTCCTCCAGCAGGGAGATCTCCACGCCGGGATGTGCCGCGTGGAATGCGGCGAGCGCGTCGAAGAGCGGCGTGAGGGTGCAGCCGGTGACCATGCCGACGGTCAGCCGGCCCCGGACCAGGCCGGTCACCTGGTCCACCGCCTGGCCGACTCCCCGTGCGGCGGCGAGAGCGGCGCGGGCGTGGTCGAGGGCCGCCCGGCCGGCGACGGTGAGGGTGACGGTCCGGGCGGAGCGGTCGAACAGCTCGGCCCCCAGCTCCCGTTCCAGTTGGCGGATCTGCGAGCTGACGCCGGACTGGCTGATGCGCACCCGGTCGGCGGCCCGGGTGAAGCTCGCCTCCTCGGCCACGGCGACGAAGTACTCCAACTGCCTGAGATCCATGACTGTGAATTCTAGTTCGCAGAAGATCTATCTGTTGGACTTCTGGCGGTGCGGTCGTGAGGATGGAAGTCGGCGAGTGACGGACGTCAGGAGGAACCCGTGTCGGAGTACGAGAAGGCCATGCGTCCCGAAGACATCACCCGGCTGTTCGTGGAGCGGTCCAACGCCGGCGATGCCGCGGGAGTGGCCGCGCTGTACGAGGAGAACGCGGTGCTGGCCCACCCGCCCGGCGAGCAGACGGTCGGCCGGGAGGCGATCCGCGCACTGTGGGAGAAGGTGCTGGCCGGCGGGGTGCGCTTCGAGCCCGAACCGCCCCTGCCGACGCTGATCAGCGGCGACATCGCCCTGACCTCGACGTCGCCGAAGGACGGAACCGGGGCGCGGGCCCAGGTGGTCCGGCGCCAGCCGGACGGAAGCTGGCTGCGCCTGCTCGACCAGCCCGAGTTCGCCCCGCCGACTCGCTGACGCCTGGTTCACATCATCTGCCGCACTGTCCATGGGACACCTCACCGGCAGCGCGCTCAGGGACCTTGCAGCGAAGGGGAGGAGGCCACGGCGGCTCGCTCGACGGCCGTTCGGCGCTCGGCCAGGCCGAGCGCCACACCGGCGACGATGATCACGCCGCCGACGACCTGCGCCGGCCCGACCGCCTCGCCGTTGATCACCACGGCACCGAGCACACCGAACACGGGCACCAGGTTGAGGATGTTGACCGCGACGCTCGAAGCCATCCGGCGCAGGCCGTAGTTGTAGAGGAGGAAGCCACCGACGGAGCACGCCACGGCCAGATAGGCGAGCAGCGCCGAGGCCGCCCCGCCCGGCATCCGCCAGTCCCCGATCTCCAGGAGTGAGGCGAGCAGGAAGCCGGCGGCGCCCGCCACGGTCTGGTGGTAGGTGAGGTTCAGCGCGTCCTGCCCACGGCCCGCGTACGTGCCCAGCACGTTGTACCCGGCCCATACCAGCCCGCCGAGCAGCAGCAGGACATCGCCGAACCAGCGCGCGCCGCCCCCGACTTCCGCGCCGTTGCGCACGACCAGGAAGGCTCCCACGGTGGCGAGCAGCACGCCGCCGACCCGGAGCAGCGGCATCCGGGTCCGGAAGACCACCAGCTCCAGAAGCATGGTCATCAGCGGATAGGTGGCCACGATCAGAGAGGCGTCGGAGGCGACCGACAGTTCGACGCCGATGTTCTCCAGCACGAAGTAGGCCGTGATGCCGAGCAGCCCGCTCAGGTAGATCATCCGCCGCTGCCGGGCATCGGGCCGTGGGACCGGGGTGCGGCGCATGCGCACCATGACTGCCAGCAGACCGGCGGCCATCGTGAAACGGATGGCCCCGATGGTCAGCGGCCCGACCTCCGCCAGCACCTGCTTGGTCACCGCGTACGAGCTGCTCCAGAACAGCGCGGCCGCCACGACGGCCCCGATCGCCAGAAGCCTGGTCCTGCGTTCGTCCACCTCTGCTGCCCCTCTCCGGCCTCCGGCCGACCGAACTCCCCGACTCCGCCCGGGCCGCACAGGGGAAGGAGCGAACCATGAACGGACTTGTCGCCGAGGATGCTAGCAATTGGTCGGAGGAAAGGGCATACTCGCCGAATATCATTCGGTTTCTCGTGAGCGGAACGGAACATGGATGAACTAGATTCGGCGTTGCTGCGGCTTCTCCAGCAAGACGGTCGGCGCACCAACCGGGACCTGGCACAGGAGTTGGGGATCGCTCCGTCCACCTGTCTGGAGCGGGTGCGCTCCCTTCGTGAGCGTGGTGTGCTGCTCGGATTCCACGCCGAGGTGGACCTGCCCTCGCTGGGCCGGGGACTTCAGGCGATGATCGCCGTGCGGGTACGGCCGCCGACCCGTGCGGTCATCGAACAGTTCCAGGCCTTCGTGGCACGGATGCCCGAGGTGATCTCGGTCTTCGTGCTGACGGGCACCGACGACTTCCTCATCCATGTGGCGGTCCGTGACGCCGACCATCTGCACTCGGTGGTCCTGGACAAGCTGACCGAGCGGCAGGAGCTCGCGGACGTGCGGACCTCGGTGGTCTACGGCCACCTGCGGAAGAACGTCATCGATCCGGTGTGAGGCACCCGAAGGCCGCCGGTGCCGACCGGTGTGAGGCACCCGAAGGCCGCCGGTGCCGACCGGTGGATTCGCGGCAGGGTTCCCCCACGACCGAGGAAGCGGGGGCGACGCTCGCAGACCTGTTGCGCCGCCCGCACCGCATACCCGCCCGGGTCTCCGCCGAACCCGCGGACCGTGTCCTCCATCTCGACCTGCATCCGGACAACGTCATGCTCACACCTGGCGGCGCCGTGGTGATCGACTGGGGCAACACCCAGGAAGGCCCACCCGGACTGGACTGGGGCCGTACGCGCATGGCTCGGCTAGGATCCGGGCCATGCCGCTGACCGTGAAGGACGTGGACGGATTCGAGGCCGCGAGACCCCGTCTCGGGGCCATCGCCTACCGCCTCCTGGGCTCCGCGAGCGAGGCCGAGGACGCCGTGCAGGAGACCTTTCTGCGCTGGCAGGCCGCCGACGTCGAGCGCATCGAGGTTCCCGAGGCCTGGTTGACGAAGGTGCTCACCAACTGGTGCCTCAACCAGCTCACTTCGGCCCGCGCGCGGCGGGAGACCTATGTGGGCCAGTGGCTGCCCGAGCCGCTGTTCGACGGAGACCCGATGCTCGGCCCGGCCGACACCGCCGAACAGCGCGAGTCGGTCTCGTACGCGGTCCTCACCCTCATGGAGCGGCTGTCTCCCAACGAGCGGGCGGTGTACGTGCTGCGGGAGGCCTTCGACTACCCGCACCGGGAGATCGCCGAGATTCTCGGCATCACCGAGGCCGCCAGTCAGCAGATCCTCCACCGGGCCAAGAGGCACATCGCGGACGGCAGGGCCCGCAAGGAGATCGACGAGGCCGCCGCCCGGCGGATCGTCGAGGAGTTCCTGGCCGCCGCCACCAGTGGGAGAACGGAGCCGCTCGTGCGGCTGCTCACCGCCGACGCGGTCTCGGTCGGTGACGGCGGCGGCAAGGTCCCGGCCCGCACCAAGCCGTTCGAGGGCGCCCTGGCGGTCGCGAAGTTCCTGCGGGGCCTGTTCAAACCCGCGCAGTCCAAACGCGCTCTGCTCGGCGGCTCGCCCGAGGTCCACGTCGCGACCGTCAACGGCGGCCCCGCCGTCGTGGCGGTCGTCGACGGCCGGGTCGTCGGCGTCATGTGCTTGGAGATCACCCCGGAGGGCATCACCGCGGTCCGCAGCCAGGTCAATCCCGACAAGCTCCAGCGCGCGACCGAGGTGTGGGCAGCCGCCGATCACGGGGAACCTCTGCTCCACGCCTTCTGACCGCGCCGCGGGATGCTCCCGGTCCCGCTCCCGCTCCCGGTTCCGCTCCCGTCATCGGGACTCGTGACCGGGACCGGGACCGGGACCGGTCGCGATGTGAGGCGCCTCAGCTCCTCATGTGATCTGTCTCACTCCACGTTCCTGTCAGGAAACGACGCGCTGCCCGGTTCAAGGGGCGACACCGCGCAAGACACGGTGCGGACACGTGCAGACAGGAGCAAGCATCATGCAGCACCGCATCATCGTCCTCGGCGCCGGCTACACCGGAGCCATCGCCGCCGGCCGCCTCGCCAGGCGGCTGCACCGTGACGACGTCGCCATCACCCTCGTCAACGCCGAGCCGGACTTCGTCGAGCGTGTCCGGATGCACCAGGTCGCGGTCGGCCAGGACCTGAGGCCCCGGCCCTTCAGCGAGATGTTCGCGGACACCGGCGTGGAGCTGAGGCTCGCGAAGGTCACCGCCGTCGACGTGGACCGCAGGACGGTCGCCGTCATCGACTCCGACGGCCGCGCCGGAGAGCTGGCGTACGACACCCTCGTGTACGCCCTCGGCAGCGGCTGGAACGACCAGGGCGTCCCCGGCACCGCCGAGCACGCCTACGAGATCGCGAGCCGGGCCGGAGCGCTCCGGCTGCGCGAGCGGCTGGCCGGCCTGGACGCCGGGCAGCCGGTGGTCGTCGTCGGCGGTGGCCTCACCGGCCTGGAGGCCGCGGCCGAGATCGCCGAGGCCCGTCCGGACCTGGCCGTCGCCCTCGCCACCCGCGGCCGCCTCGGCGACTGGCTCTCGGACAAGGGCCGCGGGCACCTGCACAAGGTCTTCGGCCGACTCGGCATCACCGTGCACGAGCACGCCGCCGTCACCGGCGTCGAGGCCGACCGCGTCGTCACCGCCGACGGCACGGCCGTTCCGGCCGCGGTCACCGTGTGGACCACCGGCTTCGCGGTCCACCCGATCGCGCGGGCCACCACCCTGGAGGTCACCGGCACGGGCCAGATCGTGGTCGACGGGACCATGCGCTCGGTCTCGCACCCGGACGTGTACGCCATCGGCGACGCGGCCATGGCCATGGGCGCCGGTGACAAGCCGCTGCGGATGTCGTGCGCCTCGGGCGTTCCCACCGCGTGGCAGGCCGCCGACGCCATCGCGGCGCGCCTGACCGGCGGGAAGCTCCCGAACGTGCCGCTCCGCTACTTCAACCAGTGCATCTCGCTGGGCCGCAGGCAAGGTCTGATCCAGTACGTCACCGCCGACGACCGGGCGGTCAGCGTGGCCCTGACCGGCCGGATCGCCGCCGTCTACAAGGAACTGGTCTGCAAGGGCGCGGCCTGGGGTGTCGCCCACCCGGTCGTCGGCCTGCCGACCCGTCGCCGTCGCGTCGTACAGCAGGCGGCCCGGACGACGGACCCGGCCGCCGTCAAGGCGTCGGCCTGACCCGCACAGCGAAGCGGGCGCCGGCGACGCGGGGCGCTCCGGCCCCACCCGCGTGGCTCGTTGCCCGAGAAGCGGTCCTCGAGGAGCAGTCCTCGAGAAGCAGTCCTCGAGGAGCAGTCCTCGCAGCAGGCAGGTGAGGCGTCCAACCAGGCCGACGGCGCGGCGGTGTTCCTCGTGTCGCCGCGCCGCCCGTCCGCCACGAGGCCTCTGTTCGTCCTGGACACCCGTCCCGACGACGCGGCCGATGCGAGACGGCCGGCAGCGGCCGACAGGGACCGAAAGGACTGAAGGGACCGGCATTCGGTATTGCGTTGAGCGGTGTGACCGGTCGGGCCGTACCGGTGACGTGGGAGGCCGGTCGCCCCGACCGACGGCCACGGCCGGGGTGTTCGGCCCGAAATCCCCGGCCGGCCGGCGGTGATCTCGCCGCCGCCCGGCCTCGCGGCCTCCCTCGGTACACGGGCCCGAGGGCACATCGGCACCGGCGCGGGAGGAGCCACCCGCCGGACAAGCTCCCACGCGAACGGTGCTCAGAAGCCGGTGAGGGTGATCTTGCCGATCGCCTTGCCGGACTCCAGCACGCGGTGCGCCTCACGGAGGTGCTCCGCGTTGACCGTGCCGAGGTCGGCGGTGGCGGTGGTGGTGAGGATGCCGGCGTCCACCAGACGGGCGATCTGGTTCAGGATGTGGTGCTGTACCGCCTGGTCGGGCGTCCGGTGCAGCGAACGGGTGAACATGAGCTCCCAGTGGAACGAGATGCTCTTGGACTTCAGCAGGCCGATCTCGACCGGGCCGAAGTCGTCGATGGCGACCAGCCCTCCGAAGGGCTTGAGGACCTCCGCGTAGGCGGCCAGGTTCTGGTCCGTGCCGACGGTGCTGAACACATGGTCCACTCCGCCGGGTGCGACGGCGAGCACCTGCTCGGCCAGCGGCTTGCGGTGGTCGACGACGTGGGTCACGCCCATACGGCGGGCGAACTCGGTGGTCTCGGGGCGCGAGGCGGTGCCGATCACCGTCAGGCTGGTGAGCGCGCGCGCCAGCTGGGCCACCATCGCGCCGACGCCGCCGGCCGCCGCGGTCACGAGCAGGGTTCCGGTCCGCTCCAGGGCGCCGTCGTGCAGACCGAGGCGCTCGAACAGGCCCTCCCAGGCGGTCAGCGAGGTCAGGGGCAGTGCCGCGGCCTCGGTGAAGGAGAGCGTCGAGGGCTTGCGGCCGACGATGCGCTCGTCCACGGCGTGGAAGCGGGCGTTGGTGCCGGGCCGGTCGATGGCGCCGGCGTAGAAGACCTCGTCACCGACCTCGAACAGCTCGACCTCCTCGCCCACGGCCACGACCGTGCCGGCGGCGTCCCAGCCGAGGACCTTGGGTTCGCCGCCCGGGTCGTTGCTCCGGCGCACCTTGTAGTCCACCGGGTTGACCGCGATGGCCTCCACCCGCACGAGCAGGTCGCGCGGGCCCGGCTGCGGCACCGGCAGCCGTACGTCCATCAGGCTCTCCGCGTGGTCCACGGGCAGGTTCTTGCGGTAGGCGACCGCGGGCATGGTGGTGCCGGACGTCTCGCTCATCGGATGCTCTCCTTGTGTGCCTGGAGCTGGTGTCGACGTGCACTGCAAGGTAGATCGAAGGAGGTAGTAACCTGCAAGGGCACATACTTCCTTCTGGGAAGTATGCTGGTGGAAGGCGGTAACCGGGGAAAGGCATGAACCGATGGCCATGATGTGCGCGACCGAACGACACGACCGCCATGACGTGTATGCGGCTCAGTGCCCATGCCGCGAGGTGCTGGACCTGCTGGCCAACAAGTGGTCGGCGCTCGCGATCGGAGCGATGGAAGAGGGACCCCAGCGCTTCGGGGCGCTCCAGCGGCGCCTGGAGGGCGTCAGTTCCAAGGTGCTCACCAACACGTTGCGGCGGCTGGAGGAGCGGGGGTTCGTGGACCGGACCGTCTACCCCACCGTGCCGTTGCACGTGGAGTACGCGCTCACCGATCTCGGCCGCAGTGTGGCGCAGCCGCTGGCCCAGCTGCGGCACTGGGTCGAGGACCACCTCGACGAGATCGCGGAGGCCCGGCCCGTATGACGCCCGTGGCGTCGGCCCGGGATGCCCGGCGCGCAGCGCGCGTGAAGACGCCACGGCCAGGCTGTTCGGGGTGCGGCGTACGTGCGCCGGCCGCGTGCGGGCTCGCTTCTGACGGACGGCCTCGGCACCTCGTATGATCGGCGCCCGGGCGAGCTTCCCGGACCTGGCGCCGAGCCTTGTCGCGTCGGGACCGCTGCGCACCGTGCCGGCCTTGCCGGCGTGCGGCAGCGACAGGTGTGCCGGCCGTGACACCGTCCGTACGGCGGTCCCTCGTCTGAAGGGATTCGCCGTGAACAATGCCCCTGGGACGAGTTCCATGCCCCCGGGGACGAGTTCGGTGGCGACAAGCGGACCGCACTCCGCGTAACCGTCGTACCCTCGCTCACACCCTCACTCACGACGAACAGGAAACGTTCATGACCGTCCAGAACGCCGGGCCCATCGTTCTCATCGCGCGCATGCAGGCTCGCCCCGGCAAGGAGCAGGAACTGAAGGAGGCGCTGCCCGGCCTGGTGGCGGCCACCCGTCAGGAGGAGGGCTGCATCACATATGTGCCGCACCTGGGTCTGGACGACCCCGGCCTGATCGTGATGCACGAAGTGTGGCAGAGCGAGGAGCACCTGCGCGCTCACTCCGGCAGTGACCACCTGCGGAAGTTCGCCGGACTGGCGGAGGAGCTGACGGTGGGAGGCATTCGGATCGAACGGCTGACGGTGCTGGACGTGTAGGCGTCGGCCGCACCGCCACCGGTGATGCCACCGGTGGCGGTCTCGATCACACGCGGTCGGCACGAGCGAGCCACCCCCTTGGCCACGGGGCCGGTCGTGGCCGTGGCCACCACGCCTGACCCGGGCGCGGGCTGGTCAAGACGGTCCGGGCGGACCGAGCCGGCATGGGGCGGCGACGGACGTCGCGGTGGAGCCCGAGGGCAGGACCCGTCCGAGCGAGCACCGACCAGGAAGGAGCACCAAGCCGTGAACGTCGAGATCGACCCGCTCGTACGCGCCACCGCCGCCCAGCTCGGAGCCGGTGTCCCCTACGCCCTGAAAGCGATGGCCGGCCGGCTGGCCGACGAACCGGACATGGGCCGGCCATCGGGGATTCCCGGCATCCTGACCGTGACGGTCGACGGCGACATGGTCGAGGACTGCCCCGCCCTGGCCATCGGCTACATCCGCGAGCCGGACCGGATCGAGATCCGGTACGTGCGGCCGGTCGAGTCCGCGGAACCCGCTGTGCCCGCGGAACCCGCTGTGCCCACGGAACCCGCTGTGCCCACTCCGGACGAGGACCGACATCAGAAGCAGGGCCGGCCTGCCGATCCTGCCGCCGACGCGATCACCGTACGGCAGATCGCCGACGCCTGGCACCGCATCACCGACTGGCTCCGGCGCAGAGCCCCCGAGTCCTGCGCCGCCCTCCGCGCCGGTGCCGGCCCCGCCGCCATCGCCGCCCTCGAACGCGACCTCGGCGTTCGGATACCTGTCGAGCTGCACGTCCTGTGGCTGCTGACCGCGGGCGACGACGGGGTCGACGGCTGGGGATGCCTGCCCGGCAACCGGGCCCTGATGACCCTGGAGGCCGTGGCCGCCGCCTACCGACTGAAGATGGACCTCCAGGCTCACCAGGACAGCTCGAACGCCGGCCGTCTCGAAGACGACCGGATCACCGTGTGGAAGCCGACCTGGATACCGGTCGTCTCCCTCGGCCCGGCTGACAGCACCTCGGGCCTGTACCTGGACGCCGAGACCGGCTACCTGGGCCGCTGGTCCCGCTACGACGAGGCCCCCGACGAGGAACTCGACACCCTGGTCACCTACCTGGAAGAGGCTGCCGACATGCTCGAAGCCCCGGCCCTGGCGACGCGGGACAAGCCCGGCCTGATCGGTGGAACGCTGGTGTGGCTCAGCGGCATCGACCCCGGACGCAAGGACCGGTGGCAGCCCGTTCCCGGCTGACCAGGCATGAGAAGGAGGGGGCGGCATGGCCCCTTGGGGTCACCGGTGACGTGCCCGCGGATCGCCTCGACCTCCAGTGCGGTCGAGGTTTCACGATGGTGCGGTGACTGATGACGGAATCACCCTGATCGACGCGTGGGAACTGCCCGAGGACCGGATAGACGAGTCCATCGCACGCTGGCGGGAGCGCGTCGGACTGATCCACACCGCCCCCGGTTTCCGGGATGCGCGGCTGCACCGCAGACTGCGTCCGAAGACCCGGCTCGGTCTGGTCAATGTGGCGCACTGGGACAGCGTCGAAGCACGGGACGAGGCGCTGGCGGATCCCGGCTTCACCGCGTCGGCAGCCACCGCGGCCGAGTACGCCACCGTGCACGGCGGCTGGTACCAGGTGGCGGCCGAACTCCGCGCGGTGGAAGACAGGCCGGGGGACGACCCGGAGATCACCCTCGTCAACGCCTTCGAGCTCCCCGCCGAGCGGATCGACGAGTTCCTGCCGTACTGGCTCAGCCGTGCCGAGCCGACGAGCAAGGCGCCCGGCTTCCGGGACAGCCGGCTGCACCGCGCGGTGGACCCGGACACCCGCTTCCAACTGGTCGACATCGCGCACTGGGACGGTCCCGAGGCATGGCGCACAGCAGTCGGCGACTCCCGCTTCGCACAGCGTCTGTCCACCTCACCCGGCTTCGCCATCGCCCACCCCGCACTCTTCCGGGTCGTCGCCGGATTCTGAGCACCGGCCGGAGACGCTCGCGAGAACGTGGGCGACGGGCGATGGGGACGAGTGGTCCGAACGCCGGGCGTGCCGCCTCGGCGAGAAGACGTCCATCCGCTGGCCCAGGGAGCGCCCGCACAAGGCATCCCGGAGGGTCTGAAACGCTGATGCGCCTCACCTCCCAAACGTCGTCGGGCGGCGTCACCGCGTGGCGATCGACGCGCCGAACCACGGCGACCGGCCCGAGGACGAGGAGTTCGGCCGGATCACGGCCGAGATGCGGGCCGGCATGGCCGCCGGTGAGAATCCGGGCGCGCCGGTCGCCGCCATGCACAGTCGTCCGGCCCCTCGGGCCGTCGCGGACCGGCGGGCGGTCCTGACCGCCGTCCAGCGCCTCGACCAGGTCGGCGTCGGCCCGGTGGGCTACTGCGGCATGTCGATGGGCTGCGGGCTCGGCGTTCCGCTGATCGCCGCGGAGCCGCGGATCCGTGCCGCGGTACTGGGCCTGCTCGGCGTGCACGGGCTGGCCGGGGACGCCGCACGGATCACCGTGCCGGTGCAGTTCCTGGTCCAGTGGGACGACCAGATGGTGGAGCGGGAACGGAGCCTGGCCTTGTTCGACGCCCTGGCCTCGACGGAGAAGACGCTGCACGCCAACCCCGGCAGGCACGGGGAGGTGCCGTCCTTCGAAGTGGACAGCTCGCTGCGGTTCTTCATGCGGCACCTGAGCTGACAGCACAGCACAGCACAGCGCATCGCCCGGCGCGCCGGCCGGAGCTCGTTTCCGGCCGACGCGTTCGGTCCACGGGTAAGGCCAGGGTGCCGCCGCGGAATGGTGGCCCTGCGCCCCGGCCACCCCCGACCCCACCGCCGCCTTCCTCGCCGCCCGCACCGCCACCGCGGCCGCGGCGTAAGCTGCACCGGGCACGTACACGGCGGGGGCGGAGCACATGAAGGCCGAGAGAGCACAGAGTCGTTGGGCGTCGACCCTCGATGCGGTCGTGGTGTACGCGCAGGGCGCGGTGTGCAGCCGTCTGGCCCGGGGCACCGTGCCGCCGGACGGCCGGGTCCGCGTGACGGGACTGCCCCGGGCGCTGGAGCCGGGCTCACTGCGGGCCCGGGTCCTTCACGGTGCCGCAGTGCGCGTCGTCGAGGTGCGGGTGGAGGTGGACGCCGAGCCGCTGGGCGGCGACGCGCCCGACGAGCTGCGGCGCGAGGTGGAGCGGCTGCGCGAGGAGTACGCGGCGGCCGAGGGACGCCGGGACCGGCAACTGGGCCTGATCAAGGAGGTCGCGGCTCTGCACCCCGTCCCCCCGGCCCGCGGACGCGAGGATCCGCACCGCCGCACCCCGGTCGACGCCTGGCTGGAGCTCGCCGATTTCGTCGACGAGCGACTGACCCGCCTGCACGCTCGCCTGGCCGAGCTGGAGGAGGCGCTCGGCCGCGCCGGGCACGCCCTCGACGTCGCCGCGGACCGACTGGCCCGCGCCTCCACCGACGCACCGCCGGAGCATGTGCGGACCACGGTCTCGGCGGTGCTCACCCTCGACGGCACCGGTGACGCGGAACTGGAGCTCGAGTACGCAGTGCCGGGCGCCGTCTGGGTGCCGGCCTACCGTCTCACCCACCGTCAGGGCGACGGCACCGGCCGCCTGGTGCTGCGTGCCTCGGTCGCCCAGCGCACCGGAGAGGACTGGACCGGCGTACGTGTCGCCCTGGCCACCGCCGACCTGCGGCGCCGCACCGGCCTGCCGAAGCTCCACTCGCTCAGGATCGGACGCCGTCAGCCCGCCCCCGCGCCTTCCGGCTGGCGGGAGCCCCCGGCGGGACTCGCCGACCTGTTCGCCGGGTACGACGCGGCAGGACCTCGGCCCGCACCGGACGCCGTACCCACGGCCGGCGGGGCGGTTCCCGTCCCCGTCGCTGTGGGCGGCTCCGACGCCGGCCCCGTTCCGCCACCGCCTCCTCCGCCCGCCCCGCAGGGCTACGGCGCGCCGCCCCCGATGCCCGCGGGTCCCGGCGGCGGAATGCCCGACCTCGCGCCGCCGGTCCTGTCGCCACCGGGTGCCATGCCCCTCACCAGACGTAAAGCGTCCGCGGCTCCCGCAGCTCCCGGCCGGGCCGTGCCGCCCCCGCCGCCGGTCTCGGCGGCCGGTCCGCCGGCACCTGCGCCGGTTCCGGCTCCCGCTCCGGCACCGGCGGCCGGTCCGCCGCGGCCGAGCGGCGCCGAACTCGACTACGCCGCCCTCGTTCTGAGCGGCCCCGACGAGCAGGGCGATCGCCGAGGCAGACTGTTTCCCGGGGCGCCCTTCGATCCGGTGGCGACCGAGTACCGCCGCCGGGCCGAAGCGGTGGCCGGGCTGCCCCTGCCCGCACACGCCGTGCGGCCCCGTGAGTCGGCGGGCTCCTTCGACCACCGCTTCGACGCCGTCGCCCGCGCCGACATCCCCTCGGACGGCACCTGGCACACCGTCACCGTCACCGGGATCCCGGTCGGTCTGCGCACCGAGTACCTGTGCGTGCCGTCCGTGGAGCAGACCGTCCACGCCACGCTGGTGCTCTCCAACGCCACCGACCAGGCCCTGCTCGCCGGCCCGGTCGAGGTCACCGTCGACGACGACTACCTGCTGACCACCGCGCTGCCCACGCTCGCCCCCGGCGGAGACGGCCGGGTGGGGCTCGGGCCGGCCGAGGGCATCCGGGTCACCCGCCGTACCCACCTGCGCGAGTCGACCGCGGGCCTGCGCAACAACACCACCGTGCTCGACCACCGCGTCCACGTGGAGCTGGTCAACCGGCTGGCCGGGCCCGTCACCGTCGAGGTCCGCGAGCGGGTACCGGTCACCTCCGAACCGGACGTCCGGATCGAGGAACGGGCCGACTGGAGGGCACCCGAGGACGACGCGGGAGCAGAGCACCACGCCCCGGGCACCCGTGTCTGGCGGGCGGAGCTGCCCGCCGGTGCCACCGCCGCCCTCCACGGCGGCTACGAGATCCGTATTCCGGCCGGCAAGGCCCTGGTCGGCGGCGACCGCAGGAGCTGACATCCACCATGCCCACGGCCCCGAACCCGATCCCCCTCCCCGTCACCGCCGTCACCTGCCTGGAGGACCGCGCCCACATCGAGCGCACCGCCGAGCTCGTCCTGCGGGCCGGCGTCCAGCGGCTGCGCCTGGGACCGGTCAGCGCGCTGGCCGTCGACCGTACCGTGCACGCCGAGCTGACCGCCGATCACCCGGCGACCGTGCTGGACGCACGGCTCGTCCGCGGCTGGACACCGCGCGGACCGCTGCCGTCCACCGACGACTCCGCCCTGCGCCGGCGCGTGCACACCCTTCAAGACGAGCGCCGCGCGCTGGAACAGCGGCGCGACCGGCTGCGTACCCGCCTCGACCTGCTGGGCCGCCTCGCCGCCGACCTGCTGCGGGAGATCGGCGAGGGCGCCGGCTCCGGGGAGACCGACCGGTCCCGCTGGAACAGCGAACTGGACCGGGTGGACGACGAGCGCGACGTGCACGCCGAGCGGCTCCGCACCGCCGAGGCCCGGCTGACCGCACTCGACGCCGAACTCGGCGAGGCACGGCGGACCCTCGGCCTCGCCGAGGAGGACCCCGCCGAGCTGGTCGCCCATGTCGAGCTGACCGTGCGGAGCGCGGTCGCCGGACCGGTCGGGCTGCGCCTGACCCACCTCACCCCGTGTGCGCTGTGGCGCCCCGTCTACCGGGCGGTGCTCGACGGGGACTCGCTGACGCTGGAGACGGACGCGATGGTCTGGCAGCGCACCGGCGAGGACTGGCCGGACGTACGGCTGACCCTGTCCACGGCCCGGTCGGCGTCGGCCACCGACCCGCCACGGCTGACCGAGGACCGCCTGACGCTCAGGGAACGCTCCGCCGAGGAGCGCCGTACGGTCGACGTCCAACTGCGCGAAGAGGAGATCGGGGATCTCGGCCCGCTCCCGGTGCTCGGTCTGCCGGGAGTGGACGACGGCGGCGAGACACGGGTGCTGACCTCGTCCGCGACCGTCTCGGTACCCGCGGACGGCCGTGCCCACCGGGTGCCGGTGTCCGCCTTCAGCACGGCCGCGGACAGCGAGTACGCCTGCTCGCCCGAGCTGTCCCCGCTGGTCACCCAGGTGGTGCGGTTCGACAACCGGTCCGGCCACGCCCTGCTCGCCGGACCCGTGGACCTGGTCCGCGGCAGCGGGTTCACCGGCCGCGGCACGCTGGACTTCACCGCTCCCGGCGCCCCCGCCGAACTCGCCTTCGGCAGCCGTGACGACTACCGGGTGGTACGGCACGCCGAGGAGTTCCGCGAGTCGGCGGCACTGACCCAGCGCACCACGATCACCCGCACCGTCCGGCTGCACCTGTCCCGCTTCTCGGCGCCCGCCGAGCAGGGCGACCAGGTCGTCGTCCTGCGCGAGCGCATCCCGGTCTCCGAGGTCTCGGCGGTGGAGATCCGGCTGCGCGAGAAGGCCTGTTCCCCGGCGCCGGACACGGTCGACGCCGACGGCATCGCCCGCTGGGACGTCACGCTCCGGCCCGGCGGCCGCCGCACGGTCACCCTCGTCTACGAACTGTCGGCGAGCGGCGCGGTGTCCGGCCTCTGAACCCGGGGGCCCGTGCACCGAGGCTGTGAAGCGGTGCGATGCGGTTCAGGTCTCGCGGACGAGGAGGCTCTTCGCCGATGCGCGGAAGCGGGCGACGAGCGGGTTGGCGTCTTCGGAGCGGGTCGCGACGACCACTTGGCAGGGCTCGACTCCCTCGACGGGGACGGTGGCGAGGTCGTCGCGGAGTGTGCAGCGCCGGTCGTCGGCCGGCACCAGGGCGATCGCCCGCCCGTCGGCGACGGCTTCGAGCTTGTCCTCGAAGGTGTCGACGAGCAGTGGACCGGGTGGCGCCGGGCTGCCGTCCGGACGGGGATCGAGCCGCCAGAAACCGGTCCACGACGCGGCCATCCCGGCACAGGCCACGAAGGGTTCGTCGGTGAGGTCGTCCAGGGTGACGGACTCCTTGCCTGCGAGGTGGTGGGAGGCGGGTACGAGGAGGAAGCGGGGTTCGTCGTAGAGGACGGTGACGTCCAGCTCGTCGTCCGGGATCGGCAGCGGTGTGCGGGCGACGAGGGCGTCGACCCTGCGGTCGGGCAGGGCCGCACCTGCTCGGTGTCGATGTGTCCGTGGACCCACACCCAGCGGGTCGCGGCACTGGCGGTGACACTCAGCAGATGCGGCCGGCCGGCGGCGGCCGCGAGGGCGTCGGCGGCGCGGTCCAGGTGGTGCAGGTCGGCGTCGGGGTCGTCGGCCCAGACGACGGCCGCGGTGTGCGTGGTGTCCAGGGCGTAACCCAGGCGGCTCTCGGCGCGCCGGCGTGTGATCGGTGCGCCGTCCAGCAGCAGGGCGACGATCTCGCGGCGTTCGGCGTGCGTGCCGCTGGTGAGTTCGTCGCGTTCGGCGCGCATACGTGCGGAGATGACGGCGACGGTGTCGTCGATGAAGGCGGAGATGGAACGCAGGGACACGTCGAGCAGTTCGCGCAGTTCTTTGGGGTCGGCGGTGAGTGAACAGGCGATCCGGGTCCACAGGCGCACGGCGACGCTCTCGCCGACGCGGTAGGCGTCGAGCGCGGGCTCGTCCAGGCCGCGCCGCACCATGTCCCGTGCGATGGCGCGGAGCGCGTCGCCGTCGTTGGCGGGCACCGGTTCGCCCGGAGCCTGGATGTTGGCCGCGGCCCAGTGCAGCAGATTGGACCGGTTGGCCCGCCGCATCCCGGCGGCGAGAACGGGATCCGCGGCGATCGGCTCCCTCGTCTCCCCGGACAGCGTGGCCGCGTCGAGCTCGGCGAGCCACTCCGGCGGGGGGTTGACGGCGATCTCCGCTCCCTGGCGGATCAGCTTCCGTATCCGGGGCGAGGGCGGACTCCAGGACATGGAGCGCACCGTAGCAGTGCAGTCCGCACCACCGAGGCGGAAATCATGGTGCGGGTTGTTCCTAGGCGTCGCCCGGCTCGGCTCCCACCATGAAGGGAGCCGAACCTCACCGCCGGGAGCCGCCCATGTCCTCCGCCTCCGCCCCGCCCGCCGTCGAGCACCTGGACGTTCTGATCGTGGGTGCCGGGATCTCCGGCATCGGAGCCGCGCGCTATCTGAAGACCGGGCTGCCGTCGAAGAGCTTCGCCGTCCTGGAGGCGCGCGCCGCCTCCGGCGGCACCTGGGACCTGTTCCGCTACCCGGGTGTCCGGTCGGACTCGGACCTGCACACCTTCGGGTACGAGTTCGCACCCTGGCGGGACCAGGAGTCGATCGCCTCCGCGCCGCGGATCCTGGCGTATCTGCGCCGGACCGCGACCGAGAACGGCCTGGACCCCCACATCCGCTACCACCACAAGGTGCTCTCCGCGGCGTGGTCGACCGAGCGGGCACGGTGGACCGTCGAGATCGAGCGCACCGACACCGGCGAGCGGACGACGCTGACGTGTGCCTGGCTGTTCTGCGCGATGGGCTACTACCGCTACGACGAGGGCTTCACCCCGCGTTTCGAGGGCCGGGAACGTTTCGGCGGGCCGATCGTGCACCCGCAGGACTGGCCCGAGGACCTCGACCACGCCGGCAAGCGGGTGCTGGTGATCGGCAGCGGTGCCACGGCGGTCACCCTGGTACCGGCGATGGCACGGACCGCGGCACACGTGACGATGGTCCAGCGGACCCCGACCTACATCGTGCCGGTGCCGAAGAGGGACCCCCTCGCCAACGCCCTGCGCACTTGCCTCGGCGAAGAACGCGGTCACGCGCTGACCCGGCGCAAGAACATCGCCCAGCAGCGCGCGATCTGGGCCTTCTGCCGGCGCTGCCCGAAGGCCGCCCGCCGGATCATCCGGTGGATCAACAGCAGGCAGCTGCCCGAGGGCTATCCGGTCGACGAGCACTTCAACCCGCCGTACGATCCGTGGGACCAGCGCCTGTGCGCGGTCCCGGACGGGGACCTGTTCAAGGCCATCAAGAACGGCAGCGCCTCGGTCGTGACCGACCGGATCGACACCTTCACCGAGAAAGGTGTCTCGCTGCGCTCCGGCCGCGAGCTGGAGGCGGACATCATCGTCACGGCCACCGGGCTGAACGTCCAGGCGTTCGGCGGCATCCCGATGACGGTCGACGGCACGCCGGTGCACCTGCCCGACCATGTCGCCTACAAAGGCATGATGCTGTCCGGCGTACCGAACTTCTCCTTCGCGATCGGCTACACCAACTCCTCCTGGACGCTCAAGGTCGGCCTGCTCTGCGAGCACTTCTGCCGGCTGCTGGCCCACATGGACGCCCACGGGTACGACGTGTGCCGTCCCGAGGTGGCCGATCCGGCGATGGAGACCCGGCCGTTCCTCGACTTCGGTGCCGGCTACATCCGGCGCGTCGTCGACCAACTGCCGCGCCAGGGCGACCGGATGCCCTGGCTGACCTCGATGAGCTACCACGGCGACGTCAAGCTGATGCGGGCCGACAGCGTCACCGATCCCGAACTGCACTTCACCCGTGCCGTCGCCGCCCGGCCCGAGGAGGCGGCCCGCTGAGCGCCGCGGACGACCCCTTCCGCTCCACCGCGGCACCCGTAGGCGACCGACCCGGCGGGCCCCCGGTCCGACCCGGTCAGGCTGCCCGGGGTCCACGGCACACCCGGCCACGACGCCCTGCGGCCTCTGTCCGCCTGGGCCGCCACGGAGACCGCCGGTCCGTCGTCGTGAGTGGAAGGGTCCCTCGTGAGGAGGACGACACCTCACGAGGGACCCGGTCTGCGGGGGATGGGCGGTGGATCAGGAAGCGGTGCAGGCGCCGATGACGGGTGCCGTGCTGCTGCCGTTCTTCGTGACGGTGAACCCGAAGCTGGTCGAGGCGCCGGCGGCGAGCTGGCCGTTCCAGCCGGCGGGCCGCACCGTCATGACGGTGTTGGTGCTGTCCCAGCTGGGCGTACCGTTCCAGGTCGTGGAGACCGTCTGCGGCGAGGCGAACGTGAGGGGGACGCTCCAGGAGGAGATGGCCTTGTCGCCGGCCTTGATGGTCACCTGGCCGTTGTAGCCGCTGTCCCAGTCGGCGGTGCGGGTGTAGGTCGCGGTGCAGGTGGCGGTGGAGCCGTTGCCGCCGTCACCGCCACCGCCGTCGCCGGGGGTGCCGCCGAGCGCGGTGATGACCGCGTCGTAGGCGGGCTTCTTGCCGTAGTCGGAGTCGAAGAGCAGCGGTGTGCCGCTGGCACGCCAGGAGTACTTGTCGGTGATGCCCCATACGGTGATGCCGGTGCACCTGGTCACGGCGAGGCAGGCCTTGACGACGTTGCCGTAGTTGGTGGCCTGCGCGGTGCCGGAGCCCTCGATGTCCAGCTCGGTGATCTGCACGTCGACGCCGAGGTCGGCGAAGCGCTGGAGGTTGGCCTGGTAGTCGGACGGGACCGGGGAGGCGCTGTTGAAGTGGGACTGGAATCCGACGCAGTCGATCGGGACGCCGCGGGCCTTGAAGTCCTTGACCATGTTGTAGACGGCGTTGCTCTTCGCGTTGACACCGTCGGTGTTGTAGTCGTTGTAGCAGAGCTTGGCGTCCGGGTCGGTGGCGCGGGCGGTGCGGAACGCCTCCTCGATGAAGCCGTCGCCGAGCTTGTCCTGGAAGGGCGAGCTGCGGCGGGCCCCGCTGCCGCCGTCCTGGAACGCCTCGTTGACCACGTCCCAGGCGGCGATCTTGCCCTTGTAGTGGGTCATGACCTGGGTGATGTGGTTGTTCATCGCCGTGCGCAGGTCGGTGGCGCCCAGACCGGAGACCCAGCCGGGCAGCTGGGAGTGCCACACCAGGGTGTGGCCGCGGATCTTCATGCCCTTGCTCTGGGCGTGGCTGACGATCTGGTCCGCGGAGGTGAAGCTGAAGGAGTTGCGGGTGGGCTCGACCGCGTCCCACTTCATCTCGTTCTCGGGGGTGACCGAGTTGAACTCGGTGTCGAGTGTGCCGGCGTAGGCGGTCTCGCCGAGGTGGTACGCGGCGACCGCCGTGCCGAAGTAGCGGCCCTTGGCCGAGGCGGCGGAGGCGAGCGTCGTCGCGGCGTCGGCGGTCCCGGCGAGCGCGGTGACGCCGCCCAGGGCGAGGAAGCCCGCCAGCCCGGCGCCTATGGCTCGGTGAGTCCGGGACAGACGCCTGCCACGCGTGATGCGTGTAGTGCTCATGAACATGTCATCCCCTTCGATGGCCGTCGTCCCGTGGCGCGGCCTGTGAGCGGGAGGTCGGCTGAGCCTGGTGAAAAAGGTGCGCGAAAGTTTCGGATCGATCTCCGAATTGCAGCGCAGAACGTACGGTCGAGCGGCCGTCAGGTCAACCACTCGCGCAGGAATCGCCCGTGACACCTGCCGACAGGGAACGGGTGCGCCGTGGCGTCATGCCTGGTCGGGGCGGTCGCGCAACGCGAAGGCGGCGCCTGCGACAGTTTCGAATCACAGATGAACCAGCGCCGTGGTCTGGCGGACGATCAGTTCCGTCGCCAGTTCTATGCGCCGCCCTCGCTGCGCCCCGTCGGCGGCGGGCCGCAACAGCATCCGGGCCGCCTCCTCCGCCATGTGCCGCAGCGGCTGGCGCACGGTCGTCAGCGGCGGCGACGACCACTGCGCCAGCGGCAGGTCGTCGTACCCGACCACCGACAGCTCCCCCGGCACGCTCAGCCCCCGCATCCGCGCCGCCTCCAGCACCCCCAGCGCCTGGAGGTCGCTGCCGGCGAAGACGGCCGTCGGCCGGTCGGGCAGGTCCAGCAGCTCCTTGGCGTGCTCGAAGCCGCCCTGCACATGGAAGTCGCCGAAGCGTACGAGCCGCGGGTCGATCTCCAGCCCCGCCATCGCCATGGCCGACCGGTACCCGTCGAGCCGCGCGAGCGAGCACAGCATGTCCTCGGGCCCGGTGATGACCGCGATCCGCTCGTGCCGCTGCTCGATGAGATGCCGCGTCGCCGCCAGGCCGCCGGACCAGTTCGCCGAGCCGACCGACGGCACGTCGGGGTCCGGGTCGCCGGCCGGGTCGATGATGACGAAGGGGATCGCCCGCGACCACAACTGCTTCTTCACGTCCCCCGGCAGCGTGGAGAAGACCAGGACGACGCCGAGCGGCCGGCGCCGCAGCACACCCTCGACCCAGTCGGGCGAGGGCGCGTGGCGCGTGCCGCTCTCGGTGAGCACCACCGTCGCCCCGCTTCTCTCGGCGACGTCCTGCACGCCCCTGATCAGCTCCATCGCCCAGGCGCTGTCCAGCTCGTGGAAGACGAGCTCGATGAGCGGCGGCCGGGAGCCGCCCCGGTCCCGGCGGCGGTAGCCGTGGGAGTCGAGCAGTTCCTCGATCCGGGCACGGGTGGCGTCGGAGACCCCCGAGCGACCGTTGAGCACCTTCGAAACTGTCGCTAGGGAAACCCCCGCCGTTTCCGCCACTGCGGCCAGGGTCACCCTGCCGCCGGCACCGTCGTCATCTCGCATGTTCGCAGGATAGGCCACCCGGCGCGACACCTCTGGATAACGGTTTGAGTCAGGTCCTGCGCGACCGTTGACCAAATATCGGGTGCCCACCTACTGTCCCGGGACATGGACTTTCGGCGAAGAAGCCGAAACTTTCGAAAGGCGAACGATGAAGACACGTGCACGCTTGCCCAGGCTGGTTGCTTGCGGTGCGACGCTCGCCCTGGCGCTGACCCTCTCGGCCTGCGGTGACGGCAACGGTGGGGGCTCGTCGGACGACGGAAAGATCCATGTCCTGGTCTACGGGGACGCCGGCAACAAGGTCGAGAAGCAGATCGTCGACACGTTCAACAAGACGTCGAAGGTCAAGGCCGTCCTCGACACCATCCCCGGCGCCGACTACCAGCAGAAGCTTCAGACGATCATCAGCACGCCGAACGCCCCGGACATCTTCTACAACTGGGGCGGCGGCAGCATCCAGCCCTTCGTCAAGGCCGACCTGCTGCTCCCGCTGGACGACTTCATCCGCAAGGACCCGCACCTGAAGGACCAGTTCCTGCCGTCGGTGTTCAACAGCGCGGTCGTCGACGGCAAGGCCTACGGCATCCCCATGCGCGGCACGCAGCCGGTCCTGCTGTTCAACAACAAGAAGGTCCTCAAGGACGCCGGTGTCGAGCCGCCCAAGACCTGGGACGAACTCCTCGACGCCGTCAAGAAGCTCAAGGCCTCCGGCGTCACCCCCATCGCCCTCGGCGGCGGCGACCAGTGGCCGACGCTGATGTGGTTCGAGTACCTCTACGACCGCATCGCCGGCCCCGGCCTGTTCGAGAAGGCCCTCGGCGGCGACAAGGAGGCCTGGAACAGCGCCGACAGCAAGAAGGCGCTCAGCATGCTCCGCGAACTCGTCGACGCGGGTGCCTTCGGCAAGAACTACGACTCCGTGAAGTACACCAACGGCGCCTCGCCCGCGCTGGTCGCCCAGGGCAAGGCCGGCTTCGAGCTGATGGGCTCCTGGTACTACTCCCAGCAGCTGGAGGACGCCAAGGAGTTCGCCGGGAAGGACCTCGGGTACACCACCTTCCCGACCGTCCCGGGCGGCAAGGGCGAGCCCGGCAACGTCGTCGGCAACACCAACAACTTCTACTCGGTGCTGAAGAAGACCAAGCACCCCGAGGCCGCCGCCGAGTTCCTGAAGCTCATGTACTCCGACGAGTTCGTCAAGGCGCAGATGGCCATCGGCAACCTGCCCACCACCACGAACACCGAGAAGTTCCTCGACACCGCGGCGAGCCCCGACTACGCGCGCTTCCAGTACGACCTGGTCGCCAAGGCCCCGTCCTTCCAGCTGTCCTGGGACCAGGCCTACCCGCCGTCCGCCATCACCCCGATCCACCAGGCCGTCCAGCAGTTCTTCAACGGCCAGCTGGACGAGGACGGCTTCATCAAGGCCATGCAGGCCCTCCCGACCGAGTGAACGGCTCATGACCACTCAGATCACGAGCCCTCCGCCCACCGCCGAGCCCCGTAAGCGGGCCCGGCGGCGGCCGGACGGCTCCTACACCGCGAAGGTGGCGCGCCCCGGCTTCGGCTGGGCCGTGCCCGCCACCGTGTTCTTCGCCCTGTTCGCGATCGTCCCGCTGATCGCGGTCGCGGTGCTGTCGTTCATGAGCTGGAACGGCCTCGGCTCGCCCGAATTCGTCGGGATGGACAACTGGACACGCATCGCCGACGACCCGGTGATGATCAACAGCATCTGGCTTACCCTGCTGCTCACCGCGCTCGGCGTCATCATCCAGACACCGCTGAGCATCCTGCTCGGCGTATGGGCCGCGGGCAACCAGCGCAACCGCGCCGTGCTGTCGGCCATCTACTTCATCCCGCTGCTGCTCTCCTCCACCGCCGTGTCCGTGCTGTGGCGGGCGCTGCTGGACCCGAACTTCGGCATCCCCGCGCGCGCCACCTGGCTGTTCGGCGACGGCAACCTCTTCGGCAAGCAGGCCACCGCCATCGGCGTGCTGGCGTTCGTGAGCGCCTGGCAGTTCACCCCGCTGCACACCCTCATCTACCAGGGCGCCGCCCGCGCGATCCCGCAGGTCCTGTACCAGGCGGCGGAGATCGACGGAGCCGGCCGCTACCGCCAGTTCTTCCACATCACGCTGCCGCAGCTACGCAACTCGATCATCACCTCGATGATCCTGATGATCGTCGGCGGCCTCACCACGTTCGAGACCGTCCTCATCCTCACCCAGGGCGGCCCGGGCACCGACACCACGATCAGCGCTTATTACATGTACCAGAAGGCCTTCAAGGGCTTCGACTTCGGCGCGGGTGCCGCCATCGCCCTCGCCCTGGTCGTCGCGGCCACGATCATCTCGCTGATCGTCGTCAAGGTCTCCGGCTACGACAAGATGCGCAGCGACATGGAGGGTGTGTCATGAGACGACGCCCCAACTACCTGGCCGGCGCCGGATCACTTCTCTGGCTCTTCCTGGTCGGACTGCCGCTGTACGTGATGCTCGCGGCCACGCTGCGCAGCAGGGGGGACTACGCCGAGGGCGGTCCGGTCTCCATCCCGGACAGCTTCACCCTGGACAACTACACCGGGGCCTTCGACAGCGGATTCGGCCGGTACTTCCTGAACACCCTCGTCGTCACCGTGTGCGTGGTCGGCCTGGTGCTGCTGCTGGTGCCGCCGCTGGCGTACGCGATCGTCCGCAGCCGCAGCCGGGCCACCTCGCTGATCTTCCGGCTGTTCCTGCTCGGCCTGGCCATCCCGGCCCAGGCCGTGATCGTGCCGATGTTCTACCTGATCAGCGAAGCGGGCCTGTACGACAACC
This sequence comes from Streptomyces fumigatiscleroticus, assembly GCF_014647975.1. Taxonomy (GTDB): domain Bacteria; phylum Actinomycetota; class Actinomycetes; order Streptomycetales; family Streptomycetaceae; genus Streptomyces; species Streptomyces fumigatiscleroticus. The sequence continues at coordinate 171,280 of NZ_BMQF01000008.1, read as the reverse complement.
TCCTCGGCGTCATCCTGCCCACCGCCGCGTTCTGCTTCCCGATGTCCGCGCTGATCCTCAGCGGAGCCATGCGCGACATCTCCCCGGAGCTGTTCGAGGCGATGGCCATGGACGGCGCCACCCCGCGGCGCATGTTCTTCCAGCTGGTCGTGCCGTTGTCGCGCGGCGGACTCTCCACCATCGTGGTGTTCTCCGCGCTCCAGGCCTGGAACGGCTTCCTCTTCCCGCTGGTGCTGACCCAGTCCGACTCCACCAAGGTCATCACCCTGGGCCTGTACAACTTCCAGACCGAACACGGCATCGACATCCCGGGTCTGCTGGGAGCCGTGGTGCTGTCCATGGTCCCCGTCCTGCTCGTCTATCTGTTCGCCCGCCGCGCCCTGGTCCAGGGCCTGATGGGCGTCGGAGGAAAGTGACCGCCAACGTGGCCGTTGAGACCACCCCCGAAGTCCCCCTGTGGAACGACCCCGCCCATTCCGTCGCCACCAGGGTCTCCGCCCTGATCGACGCCATGACCCTTGAGGAGAAGATCGCCCAGCTCTACGGAGTGTGGGTCGGCGCCTCCGCCGAGGGCGGCGAAGTGGCACCGCACCAGCACGACATGGAGGAGGCCGTCGACCTGGACGCCCTCCTGCCCTCCGGCCTCGGCCAGCTGACCCGGCCCTTCGGCACCGCCCCCGTCGATCCGGCCCTGGGCGCGCTGTCCCTGCTGCGCACCCAGATGCGCATCACCTCCGCCAACCGCTTCGGCATCCCCGCCGTCGCCCACGAGGAGTGCCTGGCCGGCTTCGCCGCCTGGGGCGCCACCGCCTACCCCGTCCCGCTGTCCTGGGGCGCCACCTTCGACCCCGCGCTGATCCGCCGTATGGCCGCCGCCATCGGCCGTGACATGCGCTCCGTCGGCATCCACCAGGGCCTCGCGCCCGTCCTCGACGTCGTGCGCGACGCCCGCTGGGGCCGCGTCGAGGAGACCATCGGCGAGGACCCCTACCTCGTCGGCACCATCGGCACCGCCTATGTGCAGGGCCTGGAGTCCGCCGGGATCGTCGCCACCCTCAAGCACTTCGTCGGCTACTCCGCCTCCCGCGCCGGACGCAATCTCGCACCCGTCTCCGCGGGGCCCCGCGAGCGCGCCGACGTGCTGCTCCCGCCGTTCGAGATGGCGGTCCGCGAGGGCGGCGCCCGCTCCGTCATGTCCGCCTACAACGACGTCGACGGCATGCCCGCCGCGGCCGACGAGACCCTGCTCACCGGGCTGCTGCGGGACACCTGGGGCTTCGACGGCACCGTCGTCGCCGACTACTTCGGCGTCGCGTTCCTGAAGACCCTGCACGGCGTCGCCGGCGACTGGGCCGACGCCGCCGGCACCGCACTGCGGGCCGGCCTGGACGTGGAGCTGCCGACGGTGAAGACGTTCGGCGCACCGCTCACCGAGGCCGTCACCGAAGGCCGCGTCCCCGAAGCCCTGATCGACCGCGCCCTGCGCCGCGTCCTCACCCAGAAGGCCGCACTCGGCCTGCTCGACCCCGACTGGAACCCGGTGCCGCCCGCGCTGGAGGGCACCGACCTCGACGACCCGGACGCCCTGCGCGGCAGCATCGACCTGGACACACCGGCGAACCGCGCACTCGCCCGCGAGATCGCCGAGAAGGCGGTCGTGCTGCTCACCAACGACGGCACCCTGCCCCTGGACCGGCCGCGCCGCATCGCCGTCATCGGCCCCAACGCCGCCGAGTCCACGGCCGTCCTCGGCTGCTACTCCTTCCCCCTGCACGTCGGCGTCCACCACCCCGAGACCCCGGTCGGCCTGGAACTGCCCACCCTGGGCGAGACGCTGGCCGCCGAGTTCCCCGACGCGGAGATCACCGTCGTCCGCGGCACCGGGATCGACGACGGCGACGTCTCCGGCATCCCCGAGGCCGTACGGGCGGCGCACGACGCCGATGCCGTCATCGCCGTACTGGGCGACCGCGCCGGACTCTTCGGCCGCGGCACCAGCGGCGAGGGCTGCGACGCCGAGTCGCTCGCCCTGCCCGGCGCCCAGCAGCAGCTCCTCGACGCCCTGCTGGACACCCGCAAGCCGGTGGTGACCGTACTGCTCGCCGGGCGGCCCTACGCACTGGGACGGGGGATCGCGGAGTCCGCCGCGATCGTGCAGTCCTTCTTCCCGGGCGTGGAGGGCACCGCCGCCCTGGCCGGGGTGATCAGCGGGCGGACCAACCCGTCCGGGCGGCTGCCGGTCAGCGTGCCACGAGGCCCCGGCGCACAGCCGACCACCTACCTGGCCGCACCGCTCGCCCGGGCCAGCGACGTGTCCAACATCGATCCGACACCGGCGTTCGGATTCGGGCACGGGCTGTCGTACACCAGCTTCGAATGGAGCGACCTGGACGTCGAGGCCGGCGAAGCCGGGACCGACGGGGAGTTCACGCTGTCGTTCACCGTGCGCAACACCAGCGAGCGGGACGGCACGGAGGTCGTGCAGCTGTACCTGCACGACCCGGTCGCCACGGTCGTCCAGCCGGTGCAGCGCCTCATCGGCTACACCCGCGTTCCGCTCGGGCCCGGCGAGAACCGCCGGCTGCGCGTGACCGTGCCCGCGGACGTGGCGTCCTTCACGGGACGTGACGGGCGGCGGGTGGTGGAGCCGGGAACGCTGGAACTGCGCCTGGCCGCCTCCAGCACGGACCCGCGCCTGACGGCGACGGTCACGCTGACGGGCGAGCCCCGCACGGTGGACCACACCCGCCGCCTCCACGCCACGTTCGCGTAGCGTCCGGCGGCGGACCGGGCAGCCGTACCGCCCTGGGCCCGGGCTCTCACGGGCCCTGGGGAGGTACGGCTGCCCGCGGTTCCGTGCCGCGCCGCAGCCATCGGATCTCGCCTTCCCGCCGTTCGCCGGTGGCTCTGAGCCCGGCGGCGGTGGCGACGGCGGCGGACGCCCGGTGTCCGGGGTGGATGTGGGCGACGACGGTGTGCACCTGCTGCCGGCCGAGCCAGGCGACGAGTCCCCGGGCCGCTTCGGTGGCGATGCCCCGTCCCTGCCACGGCGTTCCCACCACCCAGGCGATCTCGGCGATGGGACCGTCACCGCGGTGACCGCGCCCGGGGCGGACGACCGTCGCCTGGACGGTGCCCGTCGGACAGCCCTCGTCACGGAGCCGGATCACCCAGTTCAGCCAGGACACGGCCGGATCCGGGGAGCCCGCGCTGAGACGCCGGTAGCGCGAGCGCAGGGCTTGCGGGGTGTCCGGAGTGCCGCCGATGAATGTGTGCAGGGCCGGATCGGAGAGCACCGCGGCCATCTCCTCGGCATGCGCGACGCGCAACGGCAGCAGGTCCAGCCGCCCGGTGCCGAAGACCTGGGCGGTGAGGGCCCCCTGTCCACCGTCAAGCATACGTATGCCCTTCCGACCGACGCCACGACGTGCGTCTTCCTCGACGACCCATCGATCGACTCCTCGGCCCGGCGACCGAGGACTCGGCACAGCGGTTCTCTGAACAGCTGCCGGACGCCCCGGCGGCTGGAGGTCACCGGGGCTCGAAGGCCGGCCCCTGCTGGTGGCCGCTGTCGTGGCCAAGTACTCATCTCCCGGGCTGGGCCGGCCGGAACCGGTCCGTGGCCGCCAGCACGGCTTCCGTCGTGGCATCTCCCGACAGCCCGTGTCCCTCCTCGCTGATCAGCATCAGCTCCGCATCCGGCCACACCTGTGCCAGCCGCCATGCGATGTCCGGCGGCCCGCTGATGTCCAGCCGCCCGTGGACCATCACGCCGGGGATGCCCGCGAGTCTCCCGGCATCGCGCAGCAGTGCTCCGTCCTCCAGGAACCCGGCGTGCCGCCAGTAGTGGGTGACGAGGCGGGCGAAACGCAGCCGGAAGCGGGGGTCCTCGTAACGGGGATCGGGTGTGTGCCCACGGTGGGTGGACACGTGCACGTCCTCCCACCGGCACCACTCCCGCGCCGCCCGGTCCCGTGTCTCCGGATCGGGGTCGGCGAGCATGCGGGCGTAGGCGTCCACCAGGCTGCCGTCACGCTCCGGCTCCGGCACGGTGTCACGGAACCTGGCCCACTCCTCGGGGAAGATGCGCCCCATGTCCCGGGTCACCCACTCCACTTCCCGGCGAGTGGTGTTGGTGACGCTGAAGAGCACCAGCTCGGACACGCGTTCCGGGTGCTGCTCGGCGTATGCCAGCGCGAGGGTCGTGCCCCAGGAGCCGCCGATGACCAGCCATGTCCGGATGCCGAGGTGCCTCCGCAGCAGCTCGATATCGGCGATCAGATGCGGCGTGGTGTTGGCCGCGAGCGAGGTCCGCGGATCGGCGGCGTCGGGCGTGCTGCGCCCGCACCCGCGCTGGTCGAGGAGGACGACGCGGTACGCCGCGGGGTCGAACAACCGGCGCCAGTACGGTCCCGCGCCGGAACCCGGCCCGCCATGCAGGACGAGGGCGGGTTTGCCCCTGGGGTTCCCGCAGGTCTCCCAGTACACGTGGTTGCCGTCACCGACATCGAGCGTGCCGTGTGCGTACGGCTCGATCGGGGGATGGAGCTCAGCCATGCGAGACGCGCCCTCCTCGAATCTGACAGCGCTGTTAGATTAGCAGGGTGAAGAATCAGCCGGATCCCGTCGCCGTCGGCACCCTGCTCCGCCATGTCCTCGAACTCCTCGACCAGGACGTGGCCAAGGTCTACGAGGAGCAGGGTCTCGCCGAATACCGGCCCCGTTTCTCCCCGGTCGTACGGGCACTCCTGGCGGCAGGCCCGCTCTCGGTGCGCGACCTGGCTTCCGCGGTGGGGGTCACGCACTCGGCCGCGAGTCAGACGGCGGCCCAGATGGCCCGCGCGGGCCTGGTCACCCACACTCCTGACCCGCGAGACGCACGCCGCCGCCTGGTCGAGCTCACGCCGAAGGCCCGCTCCCTGCTGCCGCGGATCGAGGCGGAGTGGCATGCGACGAACTCGGCGATGGCAGAGCTGGACGCGGAGCTCTCGCTGCCGCTGGGACAGCTGCTGACGGAGGTGGCGGAGGCGTTGCGCCGCCGTCCGTTCCGGGACCGGATCGCGGCGGCCTGTCAGCGTCAGGACCGGTCTTCGCGGACCGCCGGGTAGCGCGGAGACCGAAACTCGCCGGCCGCCGGACTCGAGCCCCGATACCGTCGGGCTTCCGGTCAGCCGCACCGGCGGCTGCCTCGTCCAGGAGCGGTTCCGTGACCAACCGGCAAGCAACGACGAGCCTGTGGCGTCCCACCGGTCCCAAGGAACTGGAGCTGGTACGCGAGTCGGACTGGCGTATTCCACCGAGGTGCCACGAGGCGGTCGGGCGGGGCGGCCGGCGTGTCCGCGGCAGATGCCTGACAGCGATCCGTCCTGCAACGTCCGCTTCTACCCGCCCGAGTCCGCGATGTTCGAGCGCTGCCCGGGCCTGGCATGGTGCTCGCAGTGCCATGTCTGTACCGGAACGATGGCGCACGTCCCCCGGAACCACGTACTGGACGACGCCCTCGCCTCCTTGCCCGCGGACGAACGCGACCGGCTGCTGCGGAAGGAGACGGCGCTGATCGAATATCTCGACCGCCGGGTCACCGGTCGGCAGTGAGCCCACGCACGCCGAGCCGAAACCGACACCGGTGATCGCGCGTGGCGACTGCTCCGTCCCGGCGCGAACGCACCGTCAGCACTCACTGAAGCCCCCGGCCGGGCAGCGGTCGCTGCCGCCCGGCCGGGGCCAAAGGACAAGAGCGCGGGCGGTCGCGGCCGGGGCCGTGGGTCACGGCTTGCGGCCGAGGCCGCCGTGCCGGCCGATCGGCTCCACGAGCCCAGCCCCTCGAAGAACTCCTGTGTCCGGCGGGAAGAAGGCCGCCCGCGGCGGTATTCGACAGCGCGCGGCGGCCGGTCTCCGGACAATGATCGTCATGCTCTCCCTTCACACCAACCCGCTCTTCACCCGGCTCGCCGACGCCGAACGGATCCTCGTCGCGGGCGCGGGCGGCGGTTTCGACATCTACTCCGGCCTGCCGTTGGCACTCTCCCTTCTGCACCAGGGCAAGGAGGTGTATCTCGCGAACCTGTCCTTCAGCGCGCTCGACGGACTTCCCCTCGACGACTGGATCGCACCCGACCTGGCCGCCGTCACCGCCGACTCGGCCCTGCACCAGAGCTACTTCCCGGAGCGCACTCTCGCCCAGTGGCTGCGTCGCCACGGCTACCCGGCCACCGTGTACGCCTTCCCCCGGACCGGAGTGCGCCCGCTGCGCGCCGCCTACCAAGCCCTGGTCGAACTGCACGGTATCGACGCCGTGGTGCTGGTCGACGGCGGTACGGACATCCTGCTGCGCGGTGACGAAGCCGGCCTCGGCACGCCGGAGGAGGACCTGACGAGCGTGGCGGCGCTGGCCGCGCTGGACGGCGTACCGGTCCGGCTCGTGGTGTCGGTCGGTTTCGGTGTGGACGCCTACCACGGCGTGAACCACGTGCAGGTCCTGGAGAACATCGCCGCGCTGGAGCGCGACGGCGCGTACCTCGGCGCCTTCTCGATATCGCGTGCCACGCGGGAGGGCGCGCTGTACCTCGACGCGGTGGCCCACGCCCAGCAGCACACTCCGGAGCACCCCAGCATCGTGAACGGCTCCATCGCGGCAGCGGTGCGCGGCGCGTTCGGCGACGTCCAGTTCACCGACCGCACTCGGGGCAGCGAGTTGTTCGTGAACCCGCTGATGTCCCTGTACTTCGCCTTCGACCTCCCGGGCCTGGCGGCCCGCTGCCTCTACCTGGACCGGATCGAGGACACCCACCTGATGCGTCAAGTGCACTCCCGGATCGCCGAGTTCCGTGAGACCGCGGTGACCCGCCCACCCCGCCGTTTCCCGCACTGACGCCGGCGCGGCGGCGCTCGCACGGGACGTCACCGCGGAACGGTTCGGTCTCCGCCGGCGTCGTTCCTCTCCGGACCACGGCAGCCGTGCCGGGGAGAGGAGCGACGGGGTGCATGCGGGTGGGTTCGCCAAGTGGACACGGCGGTTCGAGGACGAGCGGGAGCGCAGACAGGCCCAGGGGGACCCGGACTGGGAGCGGGGGGCAGCACTGCATCCGGCGGTGTGGGCCAGTATTCAGCGCTTCCAGGTCGGCGAGGACGGTGACGGCGCCAACCTCGTCGGCAAGGCGGACCAGGCCGGCGACGCCGACTACGCGCAGGCGGTCCGGCTCTTCGTCGCCGAGGAACAGAACCACGCCCGGCTGCTGGAACGGCTGCTGGCCACGGGCGGCGTACCGACGCTCACCGGCCACTGGACCGACACGGTCTTCGTACGGCTGCGGCGTCTCATGGGCCTGCGCATGGAACTGCTGGTGCTGATGATCGCGGAAGTGGTGGCACTGCGTTATTACCGCGCCCTGCGTGACGGCGCCGACGACTCGCTGACCTCGGACGTGGCGGGCCGGATCCTCTCCGACGAGCAGCGCCATGTCCCGTTCCACTGCGAGCGGCTCCACACCTCCCTGGCACAGCTGCCCCGCGTCGTGCGCCGCCCGGTGCTGGTCCTGTGGCGGCTTCTTCTGCTCGCGGCCTGCCTCGTCGTCGCCGCCGACCACGGCCGGGCGCTGCGCCGGCTCGGCATCGGGCGCCTGCGTTTCGTGGCCGACGTCATGGCGTCGTCCGCCGAGGTGGTCTCCGCGGTGCTGGCACCCCGTCCGGACGCGTGGCCGAGCCCGGGCTGACCTGGCGACAGCACGTGTACCCCCTACGGCGTATCAGGGGAAGACGAACGCCGCCGGCCTGCCATCCGGTGCGGTGAGCGGTCGTCACCAGCGGGGGGCCGGGCGCTCACGGCCGGTTCCGGCACACGCGGAGCCAGCCGTCGCCGTGCACCGCGCTCTCAGGCCAGCAGGTCGATCGCGTCGATCGCCATGCCCGCGCTGAGATAGGACGTCGTACCCGAACCGCTGGCCACGTAGATCTTCAGCGTGTTGTAGGCGCTGGTGTCCGTCAGCCAGGCGGACGCCGGGACGCTGTAGGTGAACGTGTGGTTGTTGCCGCGGTAGGAGCCCACGGTCAGCGACCGGGTGCTCGGCTGGGTGGGCGGGGAGGGGACGGCGGAGGTCCAGGTGTCGTTGACGACGACCTGCGGCCGGCCGTTGGCGTAGGCCGTCGTCACGCCGATGCGCAGGGTGTGCGCGGCGGCGGCCTGGGCGGCGGTCAGCCGGAAGTAGACGACGATGCCGCTGTTGACGTCCTTCCACAGATAGCAGGGGAAGGCCGAGGTCTCGGTGCCGCTGCCGATCACGACGTTGCCGGTCCAGGCGGCGGCGCGCACGTCGGACGGATGGGCGTAGGTCATCAGGGCCGCGTTCTTGAACCCGCTGGGTGTGCCGTCCCAGGAGCCGATCCGCCAGATCGCGCTCGCGTTGGCCGGGTCGTTCGAGGACGGGACGGTGATGGTGTTGAGGGCGGTCGTGGCGCCCGCGGTCACCGTCACCGAGCCGGTGTACACGGCGAGTTCGCCCTTGAAGACGGTGAGCGTGTACGTTCCCGGCAGCACGCCCGCGATGGAGAAGTAGCCGTCCGAGGAGCGGGCCGCACCCCAGTACTGCGCCGCGGAGTTGGCGAGACCGACGGTGTACGCGTACGACGTGTCGCGCCCCGAGATGCCCACGCCCGCGACCCGGCCCCGGCCGCCGGCGGAGACATACCCCGAGATGCCGAGCGAGTCGGCCCACGAGGTGGTGAGGGTGCCCGGGAACAGCGACGACGAGGGCGCTCCGCCGTCCGTGAAGGCGATGACGTACGGGCCCTGGAGGCCGAAGCGCTCCGACTCGGTCTGGTTCTCGCCGTAGTACAGGATCTCGTACAGACCGCCGCCGTCGGCGCTCTGGTGGCGCAGCAGGGAGCGGTAGAACGGGCCGCCCGAGGCCTTTTCGTGGTTGGAGCGGACGATGTACAGGCCGACGCTGCCGGTGGTCCAGCCGATGTAGGCGTAGTCCATGACGCGCAGCTTCGCATAGTGCTTGGAACGCGTCTGGCCGTCGGACTTCGCGAAGACGTCGGAGGCCTCGATGGTGGTGGGCGCGTAGGTGTACGAGTCCGGCTCGTCGTTGAGGAACAGGCCGGCCTTGACACGGAGGATGTACCGGGTCGCCGAGACCGACGTATCGGCCTTGTTGGTCCACATGTACACGTTGTTCTCGCCGCTGCGGGCCGCGTAGTAGTGCTTGAGCGTCCCGTAGGCGACGGAGACCAGGATGGTGGTGCCGGACTGCGAGATCGTCACGGTGGAGGTGCCGAGGCCGGACTCGATGTGCGAGTTCTTGCCGCCGTAGCCCTGGTACTCCGTGCCGCGGTAGACCAGCGAGGTCAGGTCGCCGTTGGTCTTGCTGACCTTGAAGACGAGGTTCGCGCCGGTGTTGATCACGTAGTTGGAGCCGTCGTCGGTGTACCCGAAGCCCGCCGCGTCGGCCCGGGGGGCCAGCGGGCCGGCCAGGGTGGCGGAGCCGGCGGCCGCGGTGGCGAGCACGAAGGTACGGCGTCGGACCGGTCTGTTCACGGATCCGGACACGGGGTGCCTCCTGGGGAGCGTGCGGGGGGAGGTGCGGGTGTCTTGCAGAGTGACAGTCGAAGCGAGTTCGCGAAAGGGCTTTCGCACAAACGATGTTGAGTTCTCTGCGGGATCTCATGAGGAGATGGAAAGCACTTGCTGAGTGAGAACGGCCGCGCACGGCCATTGACCTGAGCATGTCGACTCCTCATCATCGTGGGAGCGCTCCCAGTGAACCTGCGCCGAGGAGCGCGTGGCCGTACACCGGGGGTTCGCCGCCAGGCGATGGGCTCTTTCGTGACCATGACCGTGGCTGTGGCTGTGGCTGTGGCTGTGGCTGTGGCTTGGCTGTGGCTGTGTTCTGTGATCGTGGCCGTGGCCGTGGCGGTGACCGGAAATCATGCTCATCCGCAGAAGGGACACGCTGATGCTGCTCGCACACCGTCCGCCCGGCCGGTCCAGACCCGCCCGGACCCTGGCCGCCGCGCTCGCCTGCGCCGCGGCCATGGCCACAGCGGTGACCGCCCAGACACCGGCCGCGGCCGATCCGGCCGAGGAGCCGGCCGTCAAGGTCTCGGTGAACGCCACGCTGGGGCTCGGAACGATCGACCAGGCGGCCTTCGGGGTCAACCACGCGATCTGGGACTCGCACATGAACGATCCCGAGGTCGCGACCCTGCTGGACGACGCCGGAATCGGGATGATGCGCTATCCCGGCGGCTCCTACGGCGACATCTACCACTGGAAGGACCACACCGCCCCCGGCGGTTACGTCGCGCCGAACACCGAGTTCGACACGTTCATGGGCACGGTACGGGCCACCGGCTCGCAGCCACTGATCATCGCCAACTACGGCACCGGCACCCCGGAAGAGGCCGCGGACTGGGTCCGCTACGCCAACGTCACCCGCGACTACGGCGCCAAGTACTGGGAGATCGGCAACGAGATCTACGGCAACGGCCACTACGGAAGCGGCTGGGAGGCCGACGACCACCCGGACAAGAGCCCGCGGGAGTACGCGCGCAACGTCCTCGCCTACGCGAAGGCGATGAAGGCGGTCGACCCGACCATCAAGATCGGCGCCGTTCTGACCACCCCGGGGGACTGGCCCGACGGCATCACCGGCACCGGCGACTCCGCCGACTGGAACCACACCGTGCTGTCCGAGGTCGCCGGCGCGATCGACTTCACCGTCGTGCACTCCTACCCCGGCGGCGCCACCGCGGACGAGGCCCTGGACCGGGTCGCCCGCATGCCGGGGCAACTGCGCGAGGTCCGCCGGCAGATCGACCGCTACGCCGGGGAGCGCTCCGCCGACATCGGCATCGCGCTGACCGAGATCAACACCAACGTCCAGATGAACAGCCGGCCCGGCGGCCTCTTCGCCGCGGACGCCTATATGACGGCCCTGGAGAACGGCGTCTTCAACGTCGACTGGTGGAACACCCACAACGGGCCGACCCAGGTGAGCCAAGTGGACGGCGAGACCGACTTCAACGACTTCGGTCTGCTCTCCAGCGGCGGCTGCGTCGGGGAGGTCTGCCAGCCGGCGGTCAACACGCCGTTCCACCCCTACTACGGCATCAAGTCCCTCACCGCGCTCGGCGGTCCGGGCGACACGATGGTGGCCGCCGCGTCCGACAGCGACCAGGTCTCCGTCCACGCCGTGCACCAGGCCGACGGCGATCTGAGCGTCATGCTGATCAACAAGGACCCCGACCACTCCTACCCGGTGGACATCGGCTACGCCGGCTACACCCCGGGCTCCACCGCACCGGTCGTCCACCGGTACGCCCGCGGCGACCAGGACGTCACACAAGTCCCCGCGCCCGCGGACGGCTCCCAGGTCCTGCCGCCCTACTCGATCACCACCGTCACCGTCTCCCCGCGCACCGGCGAAGCGGCCGTCGGCGCGCCGGGCGCCCCGAAACTCACCGCGGTGGACAGCTCCACGGCCACCCTGACCTGGTCCGCCTCCACCCGCGGCACACCGGTGCGGTACGAGATCTACGAGCGGCTCGGCGCCAACGCCCAGCTGCTGGCCGACTCGACCTCCACCTCGGTGACCCTGCACAACCTGCCCCCCGGGTCCGAGCACAGCGTCAACGTCGTCGCCCGGGACGCCGACGGCCGGCTGTCCCGGCCCTCCGCACCGCTGACCTTCACCACGACCTCACCACGGGACAGCACCTGCCTGGTGACCTACCACGTGGACACCAGCTGGAGCAGCGGCTTCGTCGCCTCGGTGACCGTCTCCAACCTAGCCGACACCCCGATCAACGGATGGAGCCTCGACTTCGGCTGGCCCTCCACCGGCCAGTCGGTCCAGAGCTTCTGGAACGCGCAGGTCACCAGCGACGGACGGCGGGTCCACGCCACCGACAACGGCCAGAACGGGGTCCTGGCACCCGACGGCGGCTCGACGGCCACCTTCGGATTCGTCGGCGCCAACGACGGCGCGAACCCCGCTCCCACCACCTTCACCCTCAACGGCACCGTCTGCCGCACCGCCTGAGCGGGCCGGCCGACGCCACTTCCCGGCCGGCGTTCCTGCCGGCCGGGAAGTGCGGTGGCCGACGGGCTGGTGGCCGACGGGCTGGTGGCCGACGGGCTGGTGGCCGACGGGTTGGTGGCCGAGACGAGATTTCATGCAGCTGCAACGATGCAACCCTCAACTGCCTGCTACACATAGTGGGGTGACGTCCTCAGTGCTGTACCGCAGGTTGTACGTGGCTCCGGCCCGCGTCGCCGCCTCCGCGTGTCGACGCTTGTGAAGTCGCACGACCGGGCTGCCCGGCACTACGCGGTGGACGACCACGGAGCCGGCGCGGCCTGACCACACCTGGCCGAACACGCCGAGGGCGGCAGCCCCCGACTCGCTGCGCTCGCCCATCGTCCTGCCCTCCCGCACGACGGTCGGCGATCTCGTTCACGGACCTCCAGGAAGGCACCCCCCAGTGTCCTCAGCTCCCGCTTCCCCACCGCGCCCGGCCGTGTCCCTGGACAGCCTCACCGTGGCGCGGACCATCGACAACGTCGTGCGGGCCGACGCGTCCGACGGCTTTGCCCTCGTGCCGCACATCACCCCGGGCGGCGTGCGCGGCGAGCGGGTGACGCCGTGAAGTTCCTCGCCATCACCCTGATCGTGCACCGCCCGGACCCGGTCACCGGCATACAGAAGCCGACCCACGACCGTTTCCGCGAGGTCCTCGACAACGCGCTGCTCGCCGAGGAACTGGGCTTCGACGGCTTCGGCGTGGGGGAGCGGCACGAGCGGCCGTTCATCTCCTCCTCGCCGACCGTCGTCCTCAGCCATGTCGCCGCACTGACCCGACGCATCCGTCTCTTCACCGCGGTGACGACCCTGAGCCTGCTGGACCCGGTGCGCGCCTACGAGGACTACGCCACGCTCGACCACCTGTCCGGGGGCCGCCTGGACCTGATCATCGGCAAGGGCAACGGAGCCGCCCAGCGGGAACTGTTCCAGGTCACACCCGAGGACCAGTGGGACCGCAACGCCGAGAGCTACGAGGTGTTCCGGCAGCTCTGGCGGCAGGACAAGGTCACCGCGAACACCCGCTTCCGGCCCGCGCTGACGGACGCCGAGGTGTGGCCGAGGCCGTACCAGCGGCCCATCCGGGTCTGGCACGGCAGCGCCACCAGCAAGGAGTCGGTGGACCTGGCCGCACGCTACGGCGACCCGCTGTTCTCGGCGAACGTCACCAACCCGATCGAGCCGTACGCCGAGCTGATCCGCCACTACCGCGAGCGCTGGGAACACTACGGGCACGACCCCGCCGGCATCGCGATCGGCGCCGGTACGGCCGGGCTCCTGGTGACCCGCACCTCCCAGGAGGCGCTCAAGGTGTACCGGCCGGTCTTCGAGGCGACGCTGGCGTGGCAGAGGCAGTCCGGCCTGCCGGTGGTCTTCGAGACCCTGGAGGACTTCGTCGAGCGCAGCTCCGCCCTGATCGGCAGCCCGCAGCAGGTCATCGAGAAGGTGCACCGCTACCACGAGCAGTTCGGGCACACCGTGGTCCACGTGCACGCGGACGCGTCCGGACTCACGGACACCCAGCACCGCGACTCCCTGGAACTGTTCCAGTCCGAGGTCGCCTCCGTGCTGCGGCACGAGATCCCCGACCCGCCCTTCGCGTGGGGACCCGTGCTCCCGGCGCCGCCGCTCACGATCACCGAGGAGACCGCCCGTGCCTGACATCCCCCTCGGCGTCCTGGACCTGGTCCCGATCTCCTCCGGCTCGACGGCCGCGGACGCCCTGCGCAACTCCGTCGACCTCGCCCGGCAGACCGAGCGTCTCGGATACGCCCGCTACTGGTTCGCCGAGCACCACCTCAACCCGGGCGTGGCGGGCACGTCCCCGGCACTCGTCCTCGCGCTGACCGCGTCCGCCACCTCGACCATCCGGCTCGGCTCCGGCGCCGTACAACTCGGCCACCGCACCGCGCTGAGCACGGTCGAGGAGTTCGGCCTGCTCGACGCCCTGCACCCGGGCCGCTTCGACCTGGGCCTGGGCCGCTCGGGCGGCCGGCCCCCGAGCGAGAAGGCCGCCCCGTCGCCGACGGCCACCCCGGTCGTCGACGGCCGTGCCCCGAACGGCCTGCCGATCCCGCCCCGCTTCTCCTTCGAACGACTCATCGGCTCGCCGAGGATCGCCCTCCAGCGCAAGCTGCTCCTGCTGCCCGGTGCCGAGCCGCAGGAGTACGCCGAACAGATCGACGACATCCTCGCCCTGCTGGCGGGCACCTACCGCTCCCCGGAGGGTGTGGAGGCGCACGTCGTCCCCGGCGAAGGCGCCGAGGTCGAGGTGTGGATCCTGGGCAGCAGCGGCGGGCAGAGCGCCGAGGCGGCGGGCGCCCGGGGGCTGCGCTTCGCCGCCAACTACCACGTCAGCCCGGCCACGGTCCTGGAAGCGGTGGACGGCTACCGGTCCCGCTTCCAGCCCTCCGAGTTCCTGGACGAGCCGTACGTCAGCGTCTCCGCGGACGTGGTGGTCGCCGAGGACGACGCGACGGCCCGGGAACTGGCCACCGGCTACGGCCCGTGGGTGCGCAGCATCCGCACCGCCGAGGGCGCCATCGCGTTCCCGACCCCCGAGGAGGCCCGTGGCTTCGAGTGGACCGAGGAGGACAGGGAACTGGTCCAGGACCGTATCGACACGCAGTTCGTGGGCTCGCCGGGCCGGGTCGCGGACCGGCTGGAGCAGCTCCGGGAAGCCACGGGCGCGGACGAGCTGCTCATCACGACGATCACCCACGACCACGCGGACCGGGTCCGGTCGTACGAACTGCTCGCCGGAGAATGGCGGCGAAGGGGTCACCTCTCCCGGCCGGGCTGATGCCTCACCGTGTGCTCCGCGCCCGCTCGTGCGGGATCCGCTCGCCGGCCTCGATCGCGACCGGGAGCCGGTTCTCGGCGGGCGGCAGCGGGCAGGTCGCGAAGTCGGTGTAGGCGCACGGCAGGTTGGCGGCGCGGTTGAAGTCCAGTACCACGGTGCCGTCGGGACGGGGCGCGTCGATGTGCAGACTGCGGTTGGCCGGGTACGTGGTCACGCCGGAGGTCGCGTCGGTGAACAGCACCATCAGGCTGCCCGGTGTGCTCCCGTTGAACGCCGTCAGGCCCAGCGTCCGGCCGTCGATCCGGAACCGGATCCGGCCGGGCGCGTCGTAGACGTGCCGCAGGCCCTCGACGGCGGCGCCCACCGTGGTCGGCCGCGGCTCGGCGAAGGGCGTGTACCTGCCGGTGACCACCCAGCGCGGGTCGGGTGCGTAGGCGGGCGTCCCGGTGAACGCGGTGCGCAGCGGGTGCCGTGGGTGGCGCGGCCGGATCAGGTCCTGGCCGTCGCGCCTGGCGACCTCGATCACCGCATCCTGCCAGACGGCGTCGACGCTGCCGCGTTCCGGGATGACGCCGAAGGGGTGCCGCCCGCGCAGTGTGGTGCCGTCGACGACGAGTTCCTCGCCCTCGCCGAGTACGACGGTGACGCCGTCGGTGCCGGTGGACCAGGTGCCGGGCGCGTCGGGGAAGCGCTCGGGATCGGTGCTCAGCCAGTGCAGGCCGGTGACGGCGAGGAATCCGTGTTCGTGGGCGAGCGCGGAGTCCCTCTCGCGGTGCCACGCCTCCCACTGCGCGGTGAAGGCGGTGAGGGCGTCGATGTCGTCGGCGGAATCATGGACGGTCATGTCTGTCGTCTCTCCTGTGCCTGCTCGGGGTCTGGGGAAGAAGTTCGCACACGAGCGCGGCGACCTGCTCCACCTCGACGAGAAAGCCGTCGTGGCCGTGCGGGGAATCGATCAGCCGGAGGCGGTCGGCCGTGGTGATGCCCGCCGCCAGTTCCGCCTGCTGGGACGGTGGGTAGAGGCGGTCGGAGCCGACACCGGCCACCAGCGTCGTGGCGGTCACCCGGCGCAGGGCGGCACGTACCCCGCCGCGGGCGCGGCCGATGTCATGGCTGTTCATGGCCTCGGACAGCACGACGTAGCTGCCCGCGTCGAAGCGGCGCACCAGCTTGGCGGCATGGTGGTCGAGGTAGGACTCGACCTGGTACCGGCCGCCGTGCCACGGGTCCTCCGTGTCCTGGTGCGCACGGCCGAAGCGAAGCTGGAGTTCCGGTTCGCTGCGGTAGGTGACATGGGCGAGCCGACGGGCCAGGCCGAGTCCCGCGTGCGGTCCCCGGCCGGTGTCGTGGTAGTGGCCGCCGCGCCAGTGCGGATCGGCGCGGATGGCGTGCAGCTGGATGCCGGCCCAGGCGATCTGCTCGGCGCTCGCCGCGGCGGCCGTGGCGAGCAGCAGAAGCGCGCCGGTGCGCTCCGGGTGCCCTACGGCCCATTCCAGTGCCCGCATCCCGCCCATCGAGCCGCCGATCACCAGAGCCCAGCGCTCGATGCCCAGCGCGTCCGCCAGGCCGGCCTCCGCCGCGACCTGGTCGCGCTGGGTCAGGAACGGGAAGTCACCGCCCCAGCGCCGACGGCCGTCCGGGCGCAGGGAGGACGGGCCGGTGCTGCCCTGGCAGCCGCCGAGCGCGTTCGGGGCGACGACGAACCAGCGGTCCGTGTCGAGCGCCAGCCCGGGACCGACGAGCCCGTCCCACCAGCCGGGGGTGGGGTGACCGGGTTCGGCGGGGCCGGTGACATGGCTGTCCCCGGTCAGCGCGTGCAGGACCAGCACGGCGTTGGAGCGGTCCGGCGCCAGCCGCCCCCAGGTCTCGAACGCGAGCCGTACGCCCGGCAGTTCACCGCCCGCCTCCAGAGGGAGGGGCCTGTTCCGCTCGTACCACTGGCGACGCCCGGGCGGGTCCCCCTCCCGCCAGGCACCGGTGGCCGGCGGGAGAGGAGCCTGCGAGGGTGTCAGTACGGTGTTCAGGACGCGCCCTTCCCCGCGCCCTTCGCCGCGCCCTTCGCCGCCCGGAACCCGGCCTCCAGATCCGCCTTGAGATCGGCGAGGTTCTCGATGCCGACCGACAGGCGTACCAGGCCGGGAGAGGCGCCGGTGGCCGTCAGCTGCTCCTCGTCGAGCTGGCTGTGGGTGGTGGACGCCGGGTGGATGATGAGGCTGCGTACGTCGCCGATGTTGGCGAGATGGCTGAACAGCTCGACGGCGTCCACGAACCGCTTGCCCGCCTCGATGCCGTCCCGCAGCTCGAAGGAGACGATCGCACCGGCACCGCGCGGCAGATACCGCTGCCCCGCCTCGTACCAGCGACTGGACCGCAGCCCCGGATAGTGCACGACGGCGACCTCGTCCCGCTGCTCCAGCCACTCGGCGAGCGCCAGCGCGTTCGCGGAGTGCCGTTCGATGCGCAGGCTGAGCGTCTCCACCCCCTGGAGCAGCAGGAACGCGGAGTGCGGTGAGAGGGCGGGGCCGAGGTCGCGCAGCAACTGCACCCGCAACTTGACGGCGAAGGCGCCCGGGCCCAGCACGGGCCAGTACCGCAGCCCGTGGTAGCTGGGGTCGGGCTCGACGAAGTCGGGGAAGCGCTCGGCGTGCGCCCCGAAGTCGAACGTACCGCCGTCCACGACCACACCCGCGATGGCCGTGCCGTGCCCGCCCAGGAACTTGGTCGCCGAGTGCACGACGACGTCCGCCCCGTGCTCCAGCGGCCGCAGGAGATAGGGAGTCGGGACCGTGTTGTCCACGATCAACGGCACACCCGCCTCGTGGGCGACGTCCGCGACCGCCCGCACGTCGAGCACGTTGCCGCGCGGATTGCCCAGCGTCTCCGCGAACAGCGCCTTGGTGGTGGGCCGGACCGCCGCCCGCCAGGCTTCGACGTCGTCCGGGTCGTCCACGAAGGACACCTCGATGCCGAACTTCGGCAGCGTGTGCCGGAGCAGGTTGTACGTACCGCCGTACAGCGACGCGCTGGAGACGATGTGGTCGCCGGCGCTCGCCAGCGTGAGGATCGCCAGGGTCTCCGCCGCCTGCCCGGAGGAGAGCGCCACGGCCGCGACCCCGCCCTCCAGGGCGGCGACGCGCTGCTCGAAGACGTCCTGGGTGGGGTTGTGGATACGTGTGTAGATGTTGCCGGGTTCGGCCAGCGAGAACAGGCCGGCGGCGTGCTGCGTGTCCCGGAACACGAACGACGTCGTCTGGTAGATCGGGGTCGCCCGGGCGCCGGTCGTCGGGTCGGGTGCGGCACCGGCGTGGATCTGCTTGGTCTCGAAGGACCAGGCCGAGGTGTCGGGTCCGGCGGGCTCGTCGTCGGGGGTGTGGCCGGCGGTGACGGAGTCGATGGGCTGGCTCATGGTGCTGCTCCCTGTGCGGACGGTGGGGAGGGGAGGCGGAGGAAAGGCGTGGGAGAACCGCGGCGCGCCGCGAACCGCGCCCGGTGCGAGGGCGGCGGTCAGCGGTCAGCCGTCGGCGCGATGCGCGCGATGCGGTGAGGAAGAAGCTGGTCGAAAGCCGGAGCGCGGCGTCAGCTCAGGCGGAACAGCCCGTGGTGGTGACGCGCACGTAGTCGACGTGGCGGCGGGTCACGAGCACGGTCATGGAGCCAAGATAACCACACACGGGCCAGCACGCACCAGCACTCCGTGGACGTCTCACCGGCTGGGACATGTGGTGGACGCACTCTCCGGCGTGTGCTTCGTTCCAGCCACATGCTCGGTGAGCCGCCGCGCCGACCAGTTCGACCAGTGACCAGATCCTCGCCGGCGGATCCGCCCTCCGGATCGGGGTCGACCGTCCCTGAGAAACCGGCTCGCGGGCCGGCTCGCAGGCGGAACCGCTCGTCTCGGTGAGGTGGCCGCCGACCGTGTGGGGCCGAGTTCGGCGGTGAGATCGGCGTCGAACTCGTCGGCGCGGTCCGCGAGTACGGAAGGCGGCAGAAAGGACGTCGACCGGATGTGGCCGGCCAGTTCACGGATCGTCCAGTGCTGTTCGGCCGGGAACTCCTCAGGCCGAGCCCCGGGTGGAGCCGGTGTCCTCGGACTGACGGCGGTCAGTGGCAGGGAGGGGCGTACCCGGACCGGCGAGCACGGTGCCGGCCGGGGCCCGAGACCTTCCGGGCCTCGGCGAGGGCACCGACGAGGACCGGCGCACCGCCGGCGGGCCGCCCTGGGTGGCGTACGATCAGGCTCCCTTCCCCGGGAGGTGGCCTGTCCATGCCCGTGCCGAGCCTGCTCGCGGTTTTCGCTCACCCGGACGACGAGTCGTTGTCGGCGGGCGGAGTGCTGGCCCGTCACGCGGCGGCGGGCGCGCGTACCGCGGTCGTCACGGCTACCTGGGCCGCGGACACCCCGCGGGCTGCGGAGCTGGCCGAGGCGCTGCGTGTCCTCGGAGCCGGCGAGCCGCGGATGCTCGGTTACGCCGACGCGCGTGTTCCGCAGTCGGCCCCGGGCCGTGCACGGTTCTGCGATGCGCCGCTGGATGCGGGGGTGGTCGCCGGTCTTCCGGCGGACGCACGCAGGCGGCTGTTCGCCACCGAGTGGCACATCCGGCGCCCCCTCGTCACCGCCGCCCCGGCCCAGTCGGAACTGACCGCCTGACCATCGCCCGACCATGCGGTCCAGTCAGCCAGCCAGGTAGCCGTGGCTGCCCGATGTGCCGGCGTACGACAGCGGGACGGATCAGGCGCCGGGTGACTCGGCGCAGAACCAGGAAGCGGCGCAGCCGTACACCGGACGCGCAGGCGCCCGGGCACCCGCGGTCGACGGCACTGTTCGCCGGACCGCTCCCGCACGACGTCCTCTGCACGCCGGGCTGAGGCTCTGCACTGCCCGACCCGTCCGCCGTCACCCCCTCGTGCCGCGCCCGTGGAACGAGCGGGTGTGGTTGTTCTCCAGGCCAACGGCCGCGTCCGCGACTCCCCATGGCGCCGGCGACGGAACGACGCGACGCACGTCGAACCGGGGACAGGGACGAGGAGTTCGCGGAGGATGTGACCATGAAGATTCCCGACCGCCGGATCGAACTGTTCACCGGCACCGGCAGCGAGGACCGGTTCAGCGGCCCCGCGACCGGTGACGAGCGGAGCATGCTGGTGGCCGTGCTGGACGCCCAGCGCGCCACTTTGAAGCTCAAGTGTTCCGGACTGGGGCCACAGCTGGCCCTGCGGTCGGTGTCCCCGTCCTCGCTCTCCCTGCTCGGCCTTGTCCGGCACCTGGCCGACGTGGAACGCCGCTGGTTCCGGGCGGTGCTCGCCGGACACGACGTCGAGCTGCGCTTCTCCTCCGCGGACGCCCCCGAGGGCGACTTCGACGGGGCCGGCCCCGACCCCGAGGTCGTCGCGGCGTCCTGGACGGCCTGGCACGCGGAAGTCGCCTTCGCGGAGGCGTTCGTCGCCCAGGCTCCGCATCTCGACATCGAGGGTCACGACCCCTGGCGGGGCACGGTCTCCCTGCGCTGGGTGCTCATCCATATGATCGAGGAGTACGCCCGTCACAACGGACACGCCGACCTGATCCGTGAACGCATCGACGGCGCGGTCGGAGTATGACCTCGGGCCCGTCTCCGGGCGGACACAGGCCGCGGTGACGGCTCAGCCGTCTGCCTGCGTTTCCACGGGTTGCCGAGGAATCGTCCCGAGCTCGGCGGGGTCGGTCAGGCCGCGGGCTTCCTCTCGGGCCTCGGCAGCGTCGAGCGGGTCGATGTCCCGCCGTTCCACAAGCTCGGCGCCGCCGAGTACGACGCCCTGGGCATCCCCTTCCCCCTGCGGGACACGCCGGTCCCCGACAGGGCGCTGGTGGACCGGGTCCGCGGCCGGTTCCGCGCCCGCGGTCCGGTGGCCCACCGAAGGGGCGGAACGGGCATGGGGCGCCGGGTGAGCCCCGAGCGCCTTCTGCTCAGTTCCCGGCTGTGCCGTCGGTCTTCCGTGCGGGCGTGGCCCTGGCCGCGGCGCAGGCCGGTACGTGCTCCTTGGCGGGACCCGCCGGCGCGAGCCCGGCACGGAAGTCCGCGTGGGCTCGGTGAAGTGTGCGCAGCGCGTCGGCCAGTGCGCGGGCGGCGTCCTCGCCCAGGGGCGCGAGATACGCCTTCTCGGCCTCCAGGCGCGCCTGGTCGGCGTCGCGCAGCAGCGTGGCACCGGCCTGCGTGAGGGTCACCACGTTTCGGCGGCGGTCGCGGGGGCTGCGGTGGCGCTCCACCAGACCTCTGCCCTCCAGGTCGTCGATGACGGCCACCATCGTCGTGCGGTCCACGCCGATCGCCGACGCCAGCTCGTTCTGCGACCGTTCGGCTCCGTCCGCCGCGATCACGGAGAGCACACCCAGTTCCCGCGGATGCACACCGAACGGCGCCAGGGCGTCGTCCAGAAAGGCCGACACGTCCAGGTAGGCGTGTTTGACCAGATATCCCAGCCTCCGTGCGATGAGGCCGGACAGATCGGCATCGTCCGTCATGCCAGTAGCGTATCCTGTACCTGATAATCAGTGATACTGACGATTAGCGACGCGTACCGCGCACGGCACACCCGCCGCGCGCGGACTGCCGGGGGGACACCGGCGTCCTCCTCACCACCGTCTGCCTCTTCGCCGTGCTTCCGGCCCCGGTTCCACCGGCCGGGAAACGGTGCACCGCCCGCACGCTGCCACCCGCAGCGCACGCCCTGAGCCAAAGGAAGCAACGTCCTCGACATGAGCGACTCCATATCCGCCGGCGCCACTCGGACGGCGCCCGGTTCACACACCCCCGACGCGGCGACGACGCCCGACCCCCGTCGCTGGTGGGGCCTGGTCGTCATCGCCCTGGCCCAGCTCATGGTGGTCCTGGACGGGACCATCGTGAACATCGCGCTGCCGTCCGCGCAGCAGGACCTCGGCATGTCGGACGGGAACCGTCAGTGGGTCATCACGGCCTACACCCTCGCCTTCGGTGGCCTGCTGCTGCTCGGCGGCCGGGTCGCCGACCTCGTCGGCCGCAAGCGCACCTTCATCATCGGCCTGGTCGGCTTCGCCGCCGCCTCGGCGGTCGGCGGTGCCGCGACCGGCTCCGGAATGCTCTTCGTCGCCCGCGCCGCGCAGGGCGTCTTCGGCGCCGTCCTCGCGCCGTCCGCGCTGTCGCTGATGACGACGACCTTCACCGACCCGCGCGAACGCGGCAAGGCGTTCGGCATCTACGGGGCGCTGGCCGGTGCGGGCGGCGCGATCGGCCTCCTGCTCGGCGGCGTCCTCACGTCCTACCTGAACTGGCGCTGGTGCCTGTACGTCAACATCCCGATCGCGATCGTCGCGGTCGTCGGCGCGGTGATGCTGCTGCACGACCGCCCGGGCCACAAGCAGGCCAGGCTCGACGTGCCCGGTGTGATCCTCGGCTGCGGCGGCCTGGTCGCCATCGTCTACGGCTTCTCCGAGGCCGAGCCGCGCGGCTGGGGCGACTCGCTGGTCGTGACCCTGCTCGTGGGCGGCGCGGTGCTGCTGCTGGCCTTCGTCCTGTGGCAGGCCCGGGCGAAGTCGCCGCTGCTGCCGCTGCGCATCCTGCGGGACCGCAACCGCGCGGGCTGCTTCCTCACGATGGGCCTCGCCACGATCGGCATGTTCGGTCTGTTCCTCTTCATGACCTACTACCTGCAAGGCATCCTCGGGTACTCGCCGGTGAAGACGGGACTCGCGTTCCTGCCGATGTCCGCCGCCATCATCATCGGCTCCACGCAGATCTCCGCCCGTCTGCTGCCGCGTGTCCCGGCCCGCGCCCTCATGGTCCCCGGCATGCTGCTGGCCGCCTGCGGCCTGCTGATCCTGACCCAGCTCGGCGTCGACACGGCATACACCACCCACGTCCTGCCCGCCGAGCTCATCATGGGCCTCGGCATGGGACTGACGTTCATGCCGGTGTTCTCCACGGCGACGCACGGTGTGCGCCCGCAGGACGCCGGTGTCACCTCGGCCATGGTCAACACCTCCCAGCAGGTCGGCGGTTCCCTGGGCACGGCCCTGCTCAACACCATCGCCACCTCGGCGACCACCACCTACGTCGGCAGCCACCTCACCGATCCCTCCCGCAAGGCGCAGGTCATGGCCGCCGGCGTGGTGCACGGCTACACCCACGCCATCGGGTACGCGGTCGGCGCGATGCTGCTCGCCGGGTGCGCCGCCGCCCTCCTGGTCGACGCGAAGCCCGCCGTGCACGGCGGCTCCGCGGCACCGAACGCCGCCCACTGACCCACCGGCGCCCCGCCGCCGCGCGAGGCGTCGCCGTACGACGGTGCCCTGCTCCGGACACTTCCGGAGCAGGGCACCGTCACATTCGCCGTCACGACCTCACTCAGGCCGCCGCCCCGCCGTCGACGGGAATGCCCAGTCGGCCGGCCACGGTGGTGAGGGCCGTACCCAGGGGAAGCGCGACGCGGGTGACGGCGTGCCGGTCGCCCCGGGTCGGGTCCCGGTTGACGATCAGCACCGGCTTCCCGGCCCCGGCCGCCTCGCGGACGAACCGGAGCCCGGACATCACTGTCAGCGAGGAGCCCAGAACCAGCAGCGAGGCCGCCTCACGAACCAGTTCGCGGCAGCGCTCGACCCGCTGCGGTGGCACATTCTCGCCGAAGAACACCACGTCCGGTTTGAGGATGCCGCCGCAGATCGTGCAGGGCACCACGCGGAAGTCCCCGACCTGTTCGTCGGTGAGGTCGGCGTCGCCGTCCGGGTTGATTCCGGCAGCCACCGGCGCGAAGCCGGGATTGGCCTCCTCCAGCCGCCGGGCGAGTTCACGGCGCGGGCCGAGGGCGCCGCAGGAGAGACAGACGACGCGGTCCAGGCTGCCGTGGAGTTCCACGACGCCCTCACTGCCGGCGGCCTGGTGCAGTCCGTCGACGTTCTGGGTGATCACGCCCGAGAGCAGGCCCTGCCGCCCGAACGCGGCCACGGCCCGGTGCCCGGCGTTGGGGCGGGCGCGGCCGAAGGTACGCCAGCCGAGGTGGCTGCGCGCCCAGTACCGGCGCCGGGCCTGGGCGTCGGCGGTGAAGTCCTGGTAGGTCATCGGGGTGTGCCGGCTCAGGCTCCCGCCCTCGCCCCGGTAGTCGGGAATCCCCGACTCCGTGGAGATGCCCGCCCCGCTGAGCACCAGCACACCGCCGGTGCTCAGCGCATCGGCGACCGGCTTCAGATCCGTGGTGCCCGGCGGAAGGTCCTCGGCAGGGGTCCAGTGCAGAGTGGGGCGCATGCGCATGCCGCCAGGGTACGGAAGACGGCCGCCTTTCAGCCGTTGTCACTCTCACCGTCCCGTCGGTCCCCGTCCCTTCGGTCGCGTCGGTGCCTGTGAGGTGTGCCGGTGTCAGCGGCGGGCCTTGGCCCGGTCGAGGGCGGCGACACCGAACGCCGCGAGAACGATCTGGATGAGCCACTCGATCCAGTCGACGCCGTTGGTGTCGTCGACGCCGAGCCCGGAAGCGATCGCCGATCCGATGAGGGCGGCCACGATGCCGACCAGGATGGTCCACAGAACGCCGATGTGCTGCCGGCCGGGGACGACGAGCCGCCCCAGGACGCCGATGACGATGCCGATCACGATGGCGCTGATGATGCCGGAGATCTCCATGTCCGCCCTTCCGTTGTCCTTGATCCGGTTGTACGGATGCCCGCGGGAAGTGCGGTCACTCGAGGCAGTTCCCCGCCGCGTGGAACCGCGAAGGCGTCAGGCACACTCTGCCGTGTAGTAGTCCCTTGATCAGAAGGATGGTGCACGCATGATCACGCTTACCAAGGAAGACGGTCCGGCGGACCTGGACGGAGTGACTCATCTCTCCATCGGTGTGTCCTGGGACCCCACGGCCGGAAGCAGCGGTGGTGTGATGGGTCTGCTGCGCCGCAACGCCGGGACGGACCTCGACCTGATCGCCATCGCCATGCAGGGCGGTGACCCGGTGCGCTTGGCCGGCCTCGACTCGCTGGACCCCATGGGCAACGGCTCGCTGGTGCACAGCGGCGACAACCAGACCGGCCGCGGGGACGGCGACGACGAGACCGTCACGGTCGAGTTCGCACGCGTCCCGCGCAACATCACCTCCGTCGTGTTCGTCGCCGCCGCCTTCAAGAAGGGCAGTTCCTTCCAGAAGGCGCGCAACATCAGCTTCAAGGTCTACGACGCCACCGGAGGAAGCTCCCAGCAGGTCGCCGACATCTGGCCCAGCCTGCTGACCCAGGACAACGCCTGTGCCGTGGCCAAGGCGGTGCGAGTGGGCGACGCGTGGAAACTGGAAGTGATCAACGTCACGGGGAAGATAAAGCAGGGGGACGAGCACGCCCTGATGCGCTTCGCGGTCAGCAAGTGATACGGCGCTCCCGCGGCTGACGGCGCTCTCGCGCAGTAGCTGCGGAGACGCGAGGGAGACACACCGGGAAGCGGCCATGGCCCCGCCGGCTCCCACGAGGACGCCCTCGGCTCGCCGCTCCGGTCCGTGGCGGTGACGGTGCCGTGGTGGCGGCACCGGCGGTCATCGTGCCCGACGGCCCGGCCGCCCAGCAGGTCGTTCCCGTGGTACGGACCGCCGCTGTCCCTCGACACAGGTCCTCCACGGCGAAGGAGGAGATCAAGGCGATCTGCCTCCCGCGCCGTCTGCCGCCCGGCGCCCACGGGTAAGCCGTCGTGGGCGGAACGGATACGACGGGAGGACTTCGCGGCTCGGGCGATCGGCGGTGTGGGGTACGACATCGCATTCCGGCGGTTGTTGCCGAACGTTCTGCGCTGAAACCCTGGAACTCCGAGGAAGACGCGTCCGCAAGGCGTGTTCCGGGGCCGGCACCGGGGGAGCCATGACACGCATTGACGCTGCTGCGGCATCACTGCCGCCGGAGAAGCCGGCGGGGTCACCGCGATCGGCGGCCCGCGCTCCACGTGACGACGCCGCTGAGATCCGGGTGGAGGTGCGGCCCGATCCACGTCGCGCCGGCGACCTGGGTGCGGGACGGACTCTGGCCGAGCGGTTCCAGGCGCGGGCCGAGGAACTGGGGGCGGCCATCGGCTCCGTGGCGGAGCGGATCCGCTCCTCGCTGGAGCAGCGGCTCACCGAGCGCCCGGCCGCCGGGTGGTCGCTCGGTGAGGTGGGCCTGGAGTTCTCCGTCAGCCTGGAGGCGGAGAGCGGCGTCCTCATCTCCAAGGTGTCCAGTGGAGCCACGTTTCAGGTGTCCCTCACCTGGTCGCGCGTTCCCGGCCGTGACCCCGGTCCGTCATGAGCCGGCCCGCCGTCGGTGAACTGGTCGACGCCGGTCTTGCCGGGGGCACGGCCTTCGCCGTCGACCGGCGCACGCTGATCACCTGCTGGCACAGCCTCACCGACCCCGGCGGGAAACCGGCCGACGGGCCGTTCACCGTGCGGCTGGGCACGGACACCCTGCTGAGCGCGGCGTACGTCGACCACGACGCCCGCCTCGATGTCGCGCTCCTCTCCCTGGACCCCGCCCACGAGCTGCCCGACGGCTGGCATCCGCTGGAGCTCGGCAGCTCCGCCGACGCGGCGAAGGGCACCAGGGTGGAGGCCCTCGGCTGGGCCGTCCGCAATCCCTCGACGGTCGAGCCGCAGACCATGCCCGCGGAGATCGTCGTGCCGCACACGTCGATCCACGACGGCGAGCCGGTCGTGCAGCTGTTCTCGTTCCAGGTCGCGGCCGGGCTGCGGCCGCGGGGATTCAGCGGAGGGCCGGTGCTGGCCGGTACCCTCGCCGGTCCGGTGGTCGTGGGGGTCGTGCGCTGGATGCAGCCCGAGGACGCCGATCCGACGCGCGCGACGGGCGGCACCGTCTACGCCTGTCTCGTCCAGGACATCGTCAGCCGCTGGCCCCGGCTCGCCCCTGCCCGCCCCCCGCTGGAGGTGCTCGCCGGCGACCCCGGCAGTCCCCACCGGACCCTGGTCGCCGACTTCCTCGACACGCATCTCAACGGTCCCGGCGGCAGGCTGCCCTTCGCGGGACGCAGGGACGAACTCGCCGCGCTGGACGCCTGGCTGGCCGATTCGGACGCCTCCCCCTATCACCTGGTCACCGGCGGCGCGGGCACCGGCAAGAGCACCCTGCTCACCCGCTGGGCCGAGTCCCTGGCCCAGCGCGCGCACCCGGCGGCGGACCCGGCGGCCCCGGCGACGCACATCGTGTTCTTCCCGGTCAGCCTGCGCTACGACTCCGCCGGAGTCGGCCCGGTGGTCAAGGCGCTGCTGCACGGGGTGGCCCGTGTCCACGACCACCCCTACGACCCGACAGCGGGCGTCGAAACCCTGCGGGACACGCTGTCACAGCTGCTCACCCGGCCCGCACCGGCCGGAAACACCCTGCTGGTCCTGGTCGACGCGCTGGACGAGGCCGACGGATGGCGGCGGCCCAACGCCTTGTACCTGCCGCGCGGCCCCGGCGAACGCGTACGCATCGTGCTCACCGCCCGCCGCACCCGGCAGCTGCCCACCGCCCACGACTGGCTGCGCGCCCTGGAACTGGACACCGACAACGCGTCGACGGTCCTCACCGCTCTCGACGAGGACGCCGTCAGCGAGCTGCTCCGCCAGGCCCTGCCCGGCCGCGCGGGCCGGCCACCGACGCCCCGGAGGCCGCCGCGCCCCACCTGTGGCGGCTCACCCGCGGCGATCCGGTGACCACCGCCCTGTATCTCCAGGACCTCCGGTCGCAGCCCGGGCAGGACCTGGACCGCTGGATCACCCGCGTCCGGCACGCCCGTCCGGGACTCGAAGGGTTCATGGAGCGCTGGTGGCGGGAGCAGAGCCGGCTCTGGGACGACACGGCGTCCACCGGCCGCGTCGACGACGCGCGCTGCCTGTACAGCCTGCTGGCTCTGGCCCGCGGACCACTGTCCGAGGGCGAACTGCGCCTGCTGGCGAGCCGGGTGCTCGACGCCGAGGTGAGCGGCGACCGGGTGAGGTCGGCACTCGGCCTCCTCGACCGGTTCACGCTGCCCGGCCCCGAACGGGCCACCGTCGCCCTCGCCCACCCGCTGCTGGCGGAAGCGCGGGTCCGGCAGCTGCGGGACAGCGACGAACTGGACCCGCACCGGCAGGCGTTCACCGACTGGGGCCGGGAGATCCTGGACGGTCTGTGGGACGGCGGTCTCGCGCCCGCCGGCGTTCCCCGCTACCTCACCCGCCACCTCGTCCAGCACCTGGTCCCGGACCCCGCGTCCGGCACCGAGCCGGACGCGGCCGACGCCCCCGAGTACTTCACCGACGCCCTGCGTCTGGTGGATCCCCGCTGGCGCCGGGTACGGGAGGCGACCGACGACGACATCGACGGCTACCGCCGCGACGTCGCCCGGGTCGCCGCGGCCGCCCGCCGCGCCGACCAGTCGGCCTTCCAGGCCGGCCGGCCCCTGCCCCGCCTGCCCGAACAGGTCATGTGCGCGGCCGTCCTGGCCGGCGAACGCACCGCCCTGTCCGACGAGATGACCCCCGCCCTCGCCGCCCAGCTCGTACGTCACGGCCTGTGGCGGCGCGGCCGTGCCATGGCGTATCTCGCGAGCCTGGAGACCCCGCGCGGCTACGACTGTGTGACCGGCTTCGCGCACCTGGCCCCCCTGGCCGGGGAGGAGGACCTGCCCGAGCTGCGCCGCCTGCTGGTACGACTGGACCACCGGTATCCGGAGGAACTCGCCGAGGCGACAGCGGCGTACACCCGCCGCCTGCTCGAACTCGGCCGCCCGCTCGATGCCGTGGCGGAGGCCGACTGGCTGGCCGAGCGCCCCGCCCGCGACGAACAGGGGCGGCCCCGGCAGCACGAGCACCGGGCGTTCGTCCGCGTATGGGCGCTGGGCGAGCTGATCCCGGACCTGCCCGCCGAGCAGGCCCGTGCGGCGCTCCGCACGGTCCTGCGGGAGGCGGTTCAGGGCTGGGACGTCACCTACGCGGTCTGCCACCTGACCAAGCACGTCACCCGGCGACGGGCCGAGGAACTCTGGCCGCCGACGCCGTACGGGCGACTGCCCGACTGGGTCACCGCCCGCTTCTCCGAGGACCGGCTCGCCTCGTACGCCGACGATCCCACGGGCGTCTACGGGCCCGCCGAAGTGCTGATCGCGGCGCTGGACGGCGCGACCACCGGCCGCCCCTCCCTCTTCCTCTGGGGCAACGGCGATGTGGACGGCCACGGCTACGCGGCGGGCGCCCGCTGGCTCGGCGAGCGGATACGGGGCGAGATCCTGTACGTGGCGCTGGCCACCGACGACAGGCGGGGCATGGACTTCGACCTGCGGAGAATGATCTCCGTCGACCTCAACTACGACGGCCTGATGAGCGTCGTCCCCGAGCGCTACGCGGCCTGGGCCGCCGAGCGGATAGCCGAGCGCATGACGGACGACGCCCGCACCCGCGCGCTGATCCAGCTGCTTCCCGCGCTTCAGGGCGAGGAGCGACGGATGTGGGCGGAGGAGGTCTTCGCCCACACCGACCACTTCACCGAACGGCGCTGGGGCGGAGCCGGCCGATGGTGGGACATCGCGCATGTCTACGCCCCCGCGCTCGCGGCCGCCGGGTACACCGGGCGAGTCCTCGACCTCGTCGAAGCGGGCGCCTTCGACGCGGACGACGGCTGGATCCAGGGGCTCGCCCCCGGCCTGACCCGCACCGAGACCGAACGGGCGCTCACCCTCACCAGCCCCGATCCGGGCCGCCGCTCGTCGTACCCGCCACGCCGGTACGTCCTGCCCCGGCTGGCCTCCTTCGGCCCCGAACAGGCGGCGCGCGCCCTGGCCTGCGTGTACGGCCAGGCGGAACCGCAGGGGATGCCCTGTGAGGTGCGGTGGTTGCTGGAACACTTCCTGCCGGACAGCGGGCACCAGGCGAACGGGCGGTCATCGTCCGTTGAGGTCTGGTGGGAGGACCTGAGCCTCCTCGGCCCCGGCATCCGGCCGGTGTACGAGAGTGGTGTGCAGCGCTGCCCGGTCGGTCCGCGCCCCCGGGCGGAGCTCCCGGCAGACGGCGCCCCGACCGGCACGCCGCAGCAGTTCCTCGACTTCGCCTACGGCATCGCCTCGACCCTGCCCGAGTCGAAGGTACCGCACCTGCTCGAACTGGCCGGCGGCGTTTTTGACCCCTGGGCGCGGCTCACTCTGCTGGCCGCAGGCACCCACCTGCCTTCGGGAGCGGGCTACGAAAGGGTCCGCACGGAGATTCTGGCGGTCCTGGCCGACCTCAGGCGGGAGACGCTGGAGTCGGAGGTTTCCCTGCGTGACCGGGGCTTTTCCGCGCAGGGCCCGTGGCTGGTCCGCGGCACCGGGGACTGGGCGCCCTTCTTCGCCCGGCTGCTGGCCCCCCGAGCCCGGCCCGAGATCAAGGAGCTCCTCTTCGACGGCGGTTTCCTGGAGGGAGTGGAGCGCACCCACTACGGCCCGTGGAGCGACGACGGGCACCAGCGCCTCGACGACTGGGCGTACCGCCTTCAGCCCCTCGCTCCCTTGCTGGACCGTGCCGAGCTGGACGCCGTGTTGTCTCTGACGCGCGGTACCGACATCCGTTCCACCACCGCCCGCGTGTCGCTCCGAGCCGCCCTGGCGAGCTGTTACGCGGTATGCGGGGAGTACGACCGGGCGTTCGAGCTCTGTCAACGCCTGGGCTGGCAGACCAACGACTTCCTCCACCATGCGCTGGCCGACATCGCTGTCCTTCTTCCGGCCGAGCTGATCCCGCGGTGGGCGTCCGAGGTCCACCGGCTCGTCGGTGACTCCAAGGAGCGCGGCCCGCTCTGGTCGGTCGTCAGCGACCGCTGGCCGGAGCTGGACCGCCACGCGATGTGGCGGATGGTCGACCAGTGGACGAGCGACCTTCCGCACGACAGCGCCGGCGGCGTCTATGCCGACGCCCTCTTCTACCGCTACGCGATGGCGCGCCTCGGCGGCGAAGACGAGCCGCGGCGCCTGCTGGACCTGATCGACAGCACCACACCGGGGACCGGCCGCCCACCCGGAGCCGCGGAGAACTGATCTGCGCCGCTGTCGACGGACTCGGCGGCATGCTCCGGGTGGACCCCGTCCCCGGTTCAGGACCGGACGAGAGGCGTGTCGACCAAGTGCTCGGCCAGGAACCAGGCCTGGAGTTCCCCGGTCCTGATCACCTGTGAGACAAGCAGGTCGTTGGTGCCGTCGTCGCCCAGCTCGGCGGTGCGCGCGGCGGCGTCATGGGCCTCGACGAGGATGGTCTCGTGGGCCTCCAGCAGTCGCGACAGCATCGCCGGCACCTCCTCGACGCCGTCCGGAGGACGCGGGATGGAGGTGATCTCCGCGACGTGCCGGGGGTCGCCGACCGCGACGCCGCCCAGGGACTGGACGCGTTCGGCGACGGTGTCGACGATCTCGAGCTGTTCCCCGGCGTGCTTGTCGAGCACCAGGTGCAGCTGGTAGAAGGTCGCGCCGCGCATCAGCCAGTGATGCTTCTTGTAGAGGCTGTAGAGGATCTGGGTGTCCGCCAGGACCTTGTTCAGGCGCTGGCAGGAGTACATCCGCGCCTCGTACGACAGGCCGACGGGAAACTGCTTGACGGTCCCGAACTCCTGGATCACCTCGCCCTTCTGGTGCAGCCACGGCTGGCTGCCGCTCACATGACGGGAGCTGGTGGTCATGATCCGCCTCCTGCGGTGCCGTGCTGTGTGTACCCGGACGACGCTAGGCGGGACGGTGACACCGTCTTGCCCTGGAGCGCATGCGGTGGTGCCCGTCAGCGCACGGGACCAGTGCCCGCGGCCGGCGTTCGCTCCTGGGCAAGTGTCCGTGCACCGGCGGACACATGCCGGCTCCCGGCGGGCCTAGCCTCGGCGGGCAGCCACGCCTGGGACACGGGCGGAACGAGGAACGGCGAAGAGCATGGACGAGCAGACGCATGATCTACCCCTGTCCCACCTCCCACCGGACGGTCGGGGCGGCCCTGGGAGCCCTCCGCCGGACCGCACGGGGACGCTGCGGACGGTCCCGGCCGTACGGCGGCGGCACCTCATGTCAGGCCGTGACCCCAAGGAAGCACACCGCTCCGCCACCCCGCTGGAACTCTTCTTCGACCTGTGCTTCGTCGTCGCCGTGGCACAGGCGTCGCAGAGTCTGCACGAGGCGCTGACGCACGGGAACCCCGCCTCCGGCACCCTGCGCTTCGCGCTGGTCTTCTTCACCATCTGGTGGGCCTGGATGAACTTCACCTGGTTCGCCTCCGCCTACGACCCCGACGACACTCCCTACCGGCTGACGGTCCTGGTGCAGATCACGGGCTCCCTCGTCCTCGCCGCCGGCGTCGGCCGCGCCTTCCACGAGGGGGACCTGCTCGTCATCACGCTCGGCTACGTGGTGCTGCGTACGGCGCTGGCCGCCCTGTGGCTCCGGGCCGGTCTCGCCGACCCCACCCGACGGAGGACCACGTTCCGCTTCGCCGCCGGGGTGACGGTCTGCCAGCTCGGCTGGGTCGGCCTGCTGCTCCTCCCGGAGCAGGCCCGGCTGCCGGGCATCGCCGTGATGATCCTGGCGGAGGTCCTGGTCCCCGTGTGGGCGCAGTCCGCCGGGATGACTCCCTGGCATCCGCACCACATCGCCGAGCGCTATGAGCTGTTCACCCTCATCGTGCTCGGCGAGTCCGTGGCGGCCGCCACCGTCGCAGTCCGGGGAGCGTTCGACCGGCAGCACGGCACCGGAGCGCTGTACGCGCTGGCCGCCGGAGGCCTGCTGATGGCGTTCGCCATGTGGTGGCTGTACTTCACCAGGCCCGCGCACGCGCTGCTCGCCACGACGCACCAGGCTCACCGCGCGCGCTTCACCTGGGCCTACGGTCACTACCTGATCTTCGCGTCGGCCACCGCCGAGGGAGCGGGCCTGGCCGCGTACGCCGATCACCTCACGCGCCGTCCCGGCGCGTCGTCGGCGGGTGCCGCCGCGATGGCGGTCACCGTCCCGGCCGCCGTCTTCCTCGTCACCGTGTGGGCAGTACACCTGCGGCCGCACCAGAGACGGACGGCCGAAGGCATCCCGTTCGCCGTCACCGCGGTCGGCGTACTGCTGGCCGCCTGGCTGCCCCTGCCCGCGCTCGTGTCCGGGGTGCTCCTGGGCTGTCTGGTCACGGTGCTGGTCATCGCGCGGCAGCGGGCATGACATCGGTGCGCCGAGTTCCTCCGGCGACCGGGGATCTTGCCGAAGAACGCACCGGGTTTTGCCCAAGAAGGCACTGCCGCCCGGCGCACGCCCGTGTAAGCAGCGGAATCGGCAACAGTGGCGGGGAGCTGTCCGTGATGTTGCTCGATCGTGCGGGCGGACACCCTGACGAACCGCCCGCTGAACAGAAGAGGATGACAGTGATGTTCCGGCGTATTCTCGTGGCCGTCGATCCCAGCCCCACCCGTCACTCCGCCGTACGTCTGGCCGGTGAGATGGCCCGGCTGACCGGGGCCAAGGTCAGAGTTCTGCACGTGGCCCCTTCCACGGCGACGATCGCCGCGGTGGTCTCCCTGGAGGACGACGCGGAAGCCAAGGCCGTTCTCGACGAGGCCGTCACCCGGCTGCGTGACGAAGGCGTCGACGCCGAGGGCACCGTCGCCAACGCCCTGACGACTCAGATAGCCACCACCATCTCCTCCGCCGCCGAGGAGTGGCAGGCCGACCTCGTGGTCCTCAGCCCCCACCACCGCGGATCGCTCGAAGCCCTCTTCAACCCGCGGGTCAGCGACGCCGTCGCGCACACCAGCCGCACAGCCGTACTCCTGGCGCCCGAGACAGAGCAGACGCCCGGCACCGACCGGCCGTGAGCGCGTGAGCCACGCGGCCAACCGGCCGCGTCCGTGAAAGGCCGCGATCAGGGTGCGACCCCATTCAGCGGGTCGCGCCCTGGCCGCGGCTCCGTGAGCGATCACCTGAGGAGCACCATGGCCAGACAGTCCGTGGCCGAGCAGTATGTCGACCTCCTGGCACGCGCCGGCGTGCGCCGTATGTACGGCGTGGTCGGCGACAGTCTGAACCCCGTCGTCGACGCGGTCAGGCGGCACGACTCCCTGGAGTGGGTCCAGGTACGGCACGAGGAGGTAGCGGCCTTCGCCGCCGGTGCCGAGGCCCAGCTGACCGGCAGGCTCGCGGCGTGCGCGGGTTCGTGCGGGCCGGGCAACCTGCATCTGATCAACGGCCTGTTCGACGCGCACCGGTCGATGGCACCCGTTCTCGCGCTGGCGGCGCAGATCCCGAGCGGCGAGATCGGCACCGGATATTTCCAGGAGACGCATCCCGACCGGCTGTTCGAGGAGTGCAGTCACTACTCGGAGCTGATCTCCTCGCCCCGGCAGATGCCCCGGGTGGTGCAGACGGCGATCCAGCACGCGGTCGGCCGGCGCGGAGTGTCCGTCGTGACCCTGCCCGGAGACATCGCCGCCGAGACCGCACCGGCCGGCGGGGCGGAACTCGCGATACCCCTGGACCGGCCCGCGGTCCGGCCGGCGGACGAGGAGCTGCGCCGGTTGACCGAACTGGTGGACGCGGCCGAGAAAGTGACCGTGTTCTGCGGCCGGGGTGTCGAAGGCGCCCACGCGGAGGTGATGGCGTTCGCCGAGAAGGTCAAGGCCCCCGTCGGCCACGCGCTGCGCGGCAAGGAGCACATCCAGTACGACAACCCCTACGACGTCGGCATGTCCGGTCTGCTGGGCTACGGCGCCGCCTACGAGGCGATGCACGAGTGCGATCTGCTGCTGCTCCTCGGCACCGACTTCCCGTACACCGACTTCCTGCCCCGCCATGTGCGGACCGTGCAGGTCGATGTGCAGCCCGAACGACTGGGCCGGCGCACGCAGCTGGACTTCGCCGTCTGGGGAGACGTCCGCGAGACACTGCGGTGCCTGACCCCCGCCGTGCGGGAGAAGCCGTCCCGCCGGTTCCTCGACCGGATGCTGGACCGGCATGTGCACGCCCTGGAGGGCGCCGTCGGTGCCTACACCCGCGACGTCGACAGGCACACACCCGTCCATCCCGAGTACGTGGCGTCCGTGCTCGACGAGGAGGCGGCCGACGACGCGGTGTTCACCGTGGACACCGGGATGTGCTGCGTGTGGGCGGCGCGCTATCTGACGCCGAACGGCCGCCGCCGCATCCTGGGCTCCTTCGTGCACGGCTCGATGGCCAACGCGCTGCCGCAGGCCATCGGCGCGCAGTTCCTCGACCGTTCGCGCCAGGTCGTGTCCCTCTCCGGCGACGGCGGCTTCTCCATGCTGATGGGCGACTTCCTGACGCTGGTCCACCACGGCCTGCCCGTGAAGGTCGTCGTCTTCAACAACTCCTCGCTGGGCATGGTCGACCTGGAGATGATGGTCGACGGGCTGCCGCCGCACGGCACCGACTACCCGCACACCGACTACGCCGCCATCGCCACGGCCGCCGGCGCACGGGGCATCCGGGTCGAGAAGCCCACGCAGGTGCGCGAAGCCCTGCGTGCCGCCTTCGCCCATGACGGGCCGGCACTGGTCGACGTGGTCACCGACCCCAACGCCCTCGCGATCCCGCCGAAGATCACCACGGAGCAGGTCACCGGTTTCGCCCTGTCGGCGAGCCGTACCGTCCTCACCGGAGGCGTCGGGCGCATGGTCCAGCTGGCCCGTGCCAACCTCCGCAACGTTCCGCGTCCGTGAGCGGCCGACGGCCCGGCGCCGCGGCTGTGCGGGAACGCGCGCCGCGTTCCCGCGCCCAGCGCGACGCCGGGCCACGCGTCGGCACCGCACCCGTTCCGCACTACCGGTTCGCGATCCGGTACAGCACGTTCCGGCGCAGTGGACCTTCGGGCACGGTGAGGTCGTCGAAGTCGTCGGCCGGGTCCCGGGTCATGCCGATCCGGCGCATCACCGCCTGTGAACGGAGGTTGGTGGCGGTTGTCACGGCGAGGACCTCGGGAAGCCCGAGAGTGCCGAATCCGTGGGCCAGTACTGTCAGCGCGGCCTCGGTGGCGTAACCCTGGCCCCAGGCCGGTCGGGCGAGCCGCCAGCCGATCTCCACGCCACTGAACGGCATGCCCTCCTCCACATCGTCCAGGCCCGCGAAGCCGATGAACGCGCCTGTGGCCCGCACCTCGACCGCCCACCATCCGTAGCCTCGCCGGTCGAACTCGGCCTGGAACCGTCTCACGGAGGCATCGCTGCGTTCACGGGTGAGTACGTCGCCCAAGTGCTCCCGCACCTCGGGATCGGCGTTGAGCGCCGCCCAGGGGGCGAGGTCGGAGTCACGCCATCGGCGAAGGACGAGACGAGCGGTGTGCAATGCGGCCATGCCGCTCAGCCAACGTGAGCGCTGCGCCCGGGGCAAACGTATTTTCCTTCGCGCACGGACCACTGATCTTCCCGCCTGGTGGTACGGAGGACAACGGATCGTCACGAGACGAACGGTGAGCTTCTGCCGGGCGGGTGCCCGGCGGGGGCGGTGCGTCCGGGGGACTCAAGCGTAAGAAGCCCAGATCCACGGGCCGCCGCCGACGCGGTGAGGCCCGGGCACGCGGCCGGCCACCCTGCGAAGGGGGAACCATGTCCGTGCGAGGCAGACTCGGGACCTCGGCCGTCGTCGCCGCGTGTGTCGCGGCGCTGCTGCACCCGCCGGGGCTCGGGCGGCGCCGCACGGCGCGCATCAGCACGGGAAGAAGCCCAGGTCCCCGCAGACCGTCCGGCTCACCCAGGGCGCCGACGGCACGTCGGACGCCCCGTCGCTCAGCGCCGACGGCCGCTGGGCGGCCTTCACCTCGTCGGCCACCGACCTCGGATTCGAGGACATCAACGGCACCGGTTCCCAGGTCTTCGTCCGCGACCTGCGCACCGGCGCCTTGCGCATCGTCGAGACGCCCGACCCTTCCAGCACCACGTGCCGGAGGAGAAACTCGCCCGGGTCTACGCCTTCGACACCGTCGGCTCGTTCGTGGCCCGCCCGGTCGGCCTCGCCCTCACCAGGGCCGGTCGCCGCCGCGGTCGGCTTCGAGGTGTGGCTGCTCGTCGTCGCGTCGGTGATCTCGGGGGTGTCGCTGCTGGCCCTGGCCGCCCGGGACGTACGGAACTTGCGGCGCGCGGGCTGACAGGAGGCCGGCCCGGCCACCGGCCCCCGGAATCCCGAAGTCCGGACGCCGGCGCACGAGTTCCGCGTGGCGTGTGCTTCTACGATGCGGGGCGATGCGGGACAGGCGGTGAGGCCCGTGTCGGACCGCCCGGCGTACTCCCCGGTGAACCGGCGCACGACAACGGGCCGGTCGGTCCCTCGGGTCCCTGCGGCTTGCTCGAAGCCGCGCCCACGACCGGTCGCCTGAGGGGACGAATGCTGTACGGCTGTGGCGGTCACCCCAGCCCGGGCAGAGCGCGCAGTTCCCCGATCCGCAGAAGCCGGGCGAAGAGGAGGAAGAGCAGCGCCATCGCGATGCCGCCCGCGGCCAGCGAGACGGCCGGCGTCCAGGAGGCCGAGGCCAGGCCGTGGCCGCAGGAGCGGGCGATGAACCAGCCGGCGGCCCCGGCGCCGGCGGCGGCCGCGGTCAACTTGGCGTAGGTGCGGCAGATGCGCCGGCCGTCGAGCAGTCCCTCGGTGCGCCGCCTGAGCCGCAGGGCCGTGAGCAGCAGTCCGATGGCGTACGACAGGGCATACGCGGCGGCCATCCCGGTGACCGCCCACCGCGGGGACAGCAGAAGGTGACAGGCGCCGGCCAGAGCGATGTCGGTACCGCTGACCCACAGCGCCATACGGAACGGCGTGCGGGTGTCCTCGAAGGCGTAGAAGCCGCGCAGCAGCAGGTACTGGGCGGAGAACGGGACCAGCCCCGGACCGAGAGCTTGCAGCATGTGGCCCAGCGGGACGGTCGCCGCGGCGTCGGCGGTTCCGTGGGCGAACAGCAGCTGGGCGATCTGCGGACCGAAGGCGACGAAGAAGAACGCCGCGGGCACGATGACGACGCCGCTGACCCGGAGCGCGCGGGACAGGTCGGCGCGCAGGTCGGCCAGTCGGTGCTCGGTCACCGCCCGGCTCATGCGGGGGAGGAGGGCGGTGACGAGGGAGACGGTGACGATCGACTGGGGGAGCATCCATATCTGCTGGGCGTAGCTGTAGGCGGTGTAGCCGACTCCGTCGTCGGGCAGCGCGGCGTCCGCGGCGGAGGCCAGGCGGGTGACCACGGTGCTCGCCACGAGGTTGGCCAGGACGAACAGCAAGGTCCAGCGCGCCGCGCTCACGCTCTTGCGCAGGCCGGCGCCCCGCCAGTCGAAGCGGGGCCGCAGCCGGAAGCCGGCCGCGTGGGCGTACGGAACCAGGGCGAGTGCCTGGACGGCCAGCGCGAGGGTGGTGCCGATGCCGAGCAGCCGGACCTGGGCGTCGGTGATGTCCGAGACCCGCTCCGGAGCGGTCATCATGCCGAGGTAGAGGCCGAACATCGTGATCAGCACGACGTTGTTCAGGACCGGGGTCCACATCATCGCCCCGAAACGGTTCCGGGCGTTGAGGACCTGCCCGAAGATGCTGAACACGCCGTAGAAGAAGATCTGCGGAAGCAGGAAGCGGGCGAAGACCACGGTCAGTTCGAACGCGTCGTGCGTAGCGGGCGTGTCGTCCTGGTAGATGCTGATGATCCCGGGAGCCGCCCAGGTGGCCAGTGCGCTGCCGGCCCCCAGGACACACAGCACGAGGGTGACCAGGCGCTGCTCGAAGGCGGCCCCGCCGTCGGGGTCCTCCGCCCGGGCCCGGACCAGCTGCGGGACCAGGACGGAGTTCAGCGCACCGCCGATCAGCAGGAAGTACAGGCTGGTGGGCACCGTATTGGCCTGGTTGTAGGTGGTGGCCAGCAGCCCGGTGCCCAGTGCCGCGGCCTGGAGCACGTTCCGGATCAGTCCGGTGGCGCGCGAGACCACCGTCCCGGCGGCCATCAGCGCGGACGAGCGCAGCACTCCGCCCGTCCTGGGGGCGGCATGCCTTCTGCGCTCCGTACGTGATCCCTCTAAGTGTTCGGGCGACGTCCTCTCGATCATGGGCACAATCTACGATCCGCGACTCCGCCGTCTCGCGGGAACTTTTGACTCCGGGGTCGCGGCTCAGCGGTCCGGGGCGACGAGTTCCATCACGCGCTCGCCGTCCTCGATCTCGCCGGTCTCGGAGAAGCCCAGGGACCGGTAGAGGCGGAAGGCGACGCGGTTGCCGGGCACGACGCTCAGCCGGATGGTGCGGAAACCGGCCGCACGGCAACGCGCGAGCACCGCCCGCGCTCCCCGTCGGCCCAGCCCGCGGCCCTGGTACCGGTGGTCGATCATGAAACGCTCCAGCACCACGGCCCAGGGGACGTCCGTCACCGGACACAGCAGCGCGAAGCCGACGAGTTCCGGGCCGTGGAACAGAGCCAGCGGCTCGGTCCCGGGATGCTTGCGCGCGTATTTCATGGAGCGCTTGTTGGAGGCGACGAAGTCCTTCTGCTTCGGCAGGACCTTGAGGCCGATCACAGCGTCGTGGGTCTCGGCGGTGACCGGCTCACAGCGCACGGCAGTCATGGTGCGCAGCATAGGGCGGCGCCCCGTGCCCGCGTAGGTCCGCCTACGGCCAAGTGCGGTGGGCGTGATGGTACGAGGCGAGGCGCGTCGGCGACCAGCGTGGTGTTCGACTCCGCGGAAGTTCTGTGAAGGAGTCCCCTGGATGGCGTTTCGGTTCCGGGAACGAAGCGGAGGATCCTCCGGTAGTGCTACAGTCACCGTAGCGGAGGACCCTCCGCTTTCCCTGTTCTCCCATGAGGATGCACATCCATGACATCCAACGGCCTCACTTCTCCCGCTGTCACAGCCACCGGTGTGCCGCGCCCCGGAGGCGCCGGCCTGCTCGCCGGCCACACCGTGTCGCGCGTGGGCTACGGCGCGATGCAGCTGGAACGGCTGCGCGGCGACCGCGCCGCCGCCGTCTCACTGCTGCGCCGTGCGATCGGACTCGGCGTCGACCACCTCGACACCGCCGAGTTCTACGGCCACGGCTTCGTCAACGAGGTCATCCGCGAGGCGGTCGAGCCCGGGGACGGCGTCGTCGTGGTCACCAAGGTCGGTGCCGAACCGGATGCGCAGGGCCCCGTCCCGCTGCGCCTCGCCCAGCGGCCCGAACAGCTCCGGGCGGGCGTCGAGAACAACCTCAGGACTCTCGGCACCGACCGGCTCGCGGTCGTGAACGTGCGCCGTGCCGACATCGGGCCCGGTCTCCGCGCGGCAGGCGACCAGGCGGTCGACCTCGACGACCAGCTCGCGGTGATGACGGCGATGCGCGACGAGGGCAAGATCGGCGCCATCGGGCTGAGCAACGTGACCCTCGACGACCTGCACCGGGCCCTCCCGGCGGGCATCGTCTGCGTCCAGAACGCCTACAGTCTCGTCAGCCGCGGCGACGAGGACATGCTGAGGCTCTGCGCCGCCGAGGGCATCGCCTGGGTGCCCTACTTCCCGCTCGGCAGCGCGTTCCCGGGTCTGCCCAAGGTCACCGACGAGCCGGCGGTCCAGGCCGCGGCACGGGCCCTGGGCAGCACGCCCGCGCAGGTCGGCCTCGCATGGCTGCTGCACCACGCCCCGAACGTGCTTCTCATCCCCGGCACCGCGGACACCGGGCACCTCGAGGCGAACATCGCCGTGGGCGCCCTCGGTCTCGACGAGGCGACGCTCACCGAGCTCGACGCCGTCCCGAGCCGCTCGCTGGATCTGCCGCTCGGCTGAGATCGGAGGTACGCGCCGGGTCCGGCGGTACACGGCCGCGCCGGTCCCACGTGCACATACCGGTGCGCTCCCGGCCGGACGGCGGCCGTGCCCGTCCGTGAGGCCCTGGCTGCGCTGCCCGTCGGCCGAGCCGACCGTCGCCTCCGCGACGCCGAATCGCCTGGGCCACGCGGTCGTAGCTGTGATCCACTGCGCTCAGCAGCTTGCCGGTGGATGTCTTCCTCGTGGGTGCGGATGGCTTCTTTCCGGTCCTGGCCGAAGCGAATCTCCGGGTCGAGTCCGAGCAGGTCCCCGCGTTCCCGCGCGAGTGTCTGCTGCTGCGCGAGAACCTCGAGGTGGTCGTCGCGGGTACGGAACCGGTGCGGACGACCGTGGATCACGGGAACGCGATCCTCGACCGGTCGGCGATCATCGAGGGAGCCGCCAGGCGTGCGCGGGCCTGGCCGGAGAGCGCGGCCCGGTCGGGCGTTCTACGGCGTGGACCG
Source organism: Streptomyces fumigatiscleroticus (assembly GCF_014647975.1). Classification (GTDB taxonomy): domain Bacteria; phylum Actinomycetota; class Actinomycetes; order Streptomycetales; family Streptomycetaceae; genus Streptomyces; species Streptomyces fumigatiscleroticus. The sequence continues at coordinate 130,204 of NZ_BMQF01000008.1, read as the reverse complement.
CCTGCGGATCTGCATTCCCGGCCGGCGGCGGTGGACGGTGAAGTACGACATGCCGTCCCGGCCGGCGGTGAGGCTCCGGGAGGAGCCATGGGGAAGCCACACCACGCCGCCTCGGGTGAGTGGCTCGGTGTCGTGGGCCGTGCTCAGCGTGCCGTGGCCGGCCACGACGAGGACGAGAACGTCCAGGTCCGGCTCGGTGTGCGTGGCGATGTGCTCGTCGGGCCGGAGGTGGATGAGATTGGCATCGAGCTGACGGCCGGGCTCGGCCAGTCGCCACAGCGCTCCGGTCGGCAGGGAGTCCCGCGCGAGGAGCGTGTCGATGTCGCAGAGCAGTCGCGGCGCGGGAGCGGGAGCGGGAGCGGCGGCGGGGTCCGTGCGGGCGTCGTGTGCGTCAGTCATCCGTTGTCACCATGATGCGTATCTGGAACAGCAGGGCCCCGGAAGCGTGGGCACCGGGGCCCGGCCCGAGAATGGTCTGTCGTGCCGGGGTCGGGGCCGTGTCGAACCGCACACGATCCGTGTCCCGCATAACAAGAATCCTACATGCGTATTTGTTAGTGTGCTGCTGTGCGGTTGACGAAGTTCACTGATCTGGCCCTGCGCGCTGTGATGCGCCTGGCGGTCGCGGAGCGGAACACGGCCCTGACCACCCGGGAGGTGGCGGAGGCGGTGAACGTGCCGTACACCCATATGGCGAAGGCGATCAGCCGGTTGCAGCACCTCGGTGTGATCGAGGCCCGGCGCGGGCGCGGCGGCGGGCTCGGCCTGACCGGCCTGGGCCGGCAGGCCTCGGTCGGGTGGCTGGTGCGGGAGCTGGAGGGGGAGGGCGAGGTCGTCGCCTGCGAGGGCGACACACCCTGTCCGCTGCGCGCGGCATGCAGGCTCCGCCGGGCGTTGCGCGACGCCCAGGAGGCCTTCTACGCCGCACTCGATCCGCTCACCGTGTCCGACCTGGTGGCCTCGCCCACCGGCCCGGTCCTCGTCGGGCTGGTCGGTCGCGACTCCGCCGAGTGACACATGTTCCTCCTCGGGGGCACGTTGCTCCCCAGGGGCGAGCCGGCCTCGGTCGGCAAAAAATCGGAATATCAGAAGCCAATTTGGAGGTCTCGGTGCTCTCCGAGCAGTCCACCCCGGTCATTCGTGAAACCCTGCCTGTCGTCGGCGCGGCCATCCAGGAGATCACCGAGCGCTTCTACGGCAAGCTCTTCGACGCCCACCCGGAACTGCTCCGGGACCTGTTCAACCGTGGCAACCAGGCCAACGGTGAGCAGCAGAAGGCCCTGGCGGGCTCGATCGCGGCCTTCGCGGGGATACTGCTGGAGCGTCCCGACGCCCGTCCGGACGCGATGCTGGCCCGCATCGCCAACAAACACGCCTCCCTCGGTATCACGTCGGACCAGTACAAGGTCGTCCACACGCATCTGTTCGCCGCGATCGTCGATGTCCTCGGCGACGCGGTCACCCCGGAGGTCGCGGCCGCCTGGGACGAGGTCTACTGGCTGATGGCCAATGCGCTGATCGCCATCGAGACCGGGCTCTACCGGCAGGCCGGCGCCGCCGAGGGCGACGTGTGGCAGCAGATGGTGATCGTCGACCGCCGGCAGGAGACTCCCGACGTGGTCTCCTTCACCCTCAAGTACGCCGATGGCCGGCCCGCCGGTGCCTTCCGGCCGGGCCAGTACGTCAGCGTGCAGGTCGGGCTTCCGGACGGCGCGCACCAGATCCGCCAGTACAGCCTCTCCTGTGCCCCCGGGCGTCCCGAATGGCGGATCACCGTCAAGCGGGTCCACGACGAGACCCGGCCGGAGGGCGAGGTCTCCACCTGGCTGCACCGCAACGCGCGAGTGGGCGACGTGCTCACCGTCTCGGCACCGTTCGGCGACCTCACCCTCGTGGACGGCGACGGCCCCCTGCTGCTGGCCTCCGCCGGCATCGGCAGCACCCCCATGCTCGGCATGCTCAACCACCTGGCGGCCACCGGATCCACCCGGGCGGTCACCGTGGTCCACGCCGACCGCGGCCCGGCCGACCACGCTCACCGCGAGGAACTGCGGCAGCTGGTCCAGGCGCTGCCGAACGCCACGCTCCACCTGTGGTACGAGAACCCGGGCGACCAGGCCCCCGAGGCGGCCACCGGACAGGTGGACATCGACGCGATCGACCTGCCGGAGAACACCACCGCGTACCTGTGCGGCCCGCTGCCGTTCATGCGAGCCGTCCGCGGTGACCTGCTGCGCCGCGGTCTGCCGGCCCAGGACATCCACTACGAGGTGTTCGGCCCCGACCTCTGGCTCGCGTGAGACAGCCGGCCCCCGGACACGCCGTCCGGGGGCCGATGGCGACAGCACCCCGACGCCACAAGGAGAAAGAGGCCGATGAACGCCACGCCGGCCGCCATTGCCGCGGCGGTCACCTTCGTCTGGCTCGGAATGGTTCTGGCCATCTCGTTCCTGGAGGCCCCGCTGAAGTTCCGGGCCCCGGGAGTGACCATCCCGATCGGGCTCGGCATCGGGCGCCTCGTCTTCCGGGCGCTCAACGCGGTCGAGGCCCTGCTGGCCGTCGTCGTGATCGCGGCGGTCGCCGTCGGCGGCCCGACCATGACGGTCGGCGTGTCGTGCGCCGTCACCGCGCTCCTGCTGGTCGTGCAGCTCGCCGCCGTCCGCCCCGCCCTCAACCGCCGGTCCGACCGGGTGCTCGCGGGAGAGACCCTTCCGCGCTCCCGGACCCATCTGGTGTACGTGGCCTGCGAGGTGGCCAAAGTCGCGGCGCTGCTCACCCTGGGCATCAGCACCCTGGCGGCCTGAGGTTTCCGGGCCCCGGGGCCGCGGTCGCCGCGGACCGCGGCCCGACCGGGACACCGATGTGCACCTGCCCCACCGTGGGAACCTGCCCCACCGTGGGAACCTGCCCCACTTGGGGCGGCCCCTGACGCCTGCCCCGGCACGCGAGCGCGGGCCGGGGCGAGCGTCGGGGGCCGTGTGCCGCCGTTGCGTCAGGCGTCGCGGCGGGGGCGCTGGAGGGTGAAGGTCTCGAAGGCCTTCATCTCGCCCTGGGCGCCGGTGACGTCGTAGTAGGTGACCTTGATGCTGGTCAGGCCACCGGGCTTGCCCGGGTCCACGTCGAAGGCGGCGAAGCCGTAGGAGTTGGCGGCGTCGCGGACCGCCGACCAGGGGGCGTCCTCACGCGTGTAGACCGGAGAACGCTTGCCGGTGCCGGGGTCCGGAGCGGTGACCGAGGTGATCACCCGGCAGGCCGGCGGTTCGAAGAACAACTGGTTGGAGGGGGCCGAGGTCCCGCCGCCGCCGAGCACCATGTGCACGGTGCCCTTGGTGGTGTCGATGACATCGGTCCTGGTGGAGGCCGGGATCGGGGTCAGCGTGGCGTTCTGCTGCTGCCCGCGGACCGGGTGCGAGCGCTCGTAGTGGTGCTCGTGTCCGCAGACCACCAGGTCGACGCCGTACCGGTCGAACAGCGGCAGCCACTCCTGGCGGATGCCCAGGTCGGCGCCGTTGAACTGGTCGGCGGTGCTGATCGCGACCTGGTGCATGCAGACCACGATCCAGTCGATGCCCCGGTCCGCCCGGGCCGCCTTCAGCTCCTTCTCCAGCCACTTCTTCTGCGCGCCGCCGGAGTAGCCGCGGACATAGCTGTTGCCGCCGTCCTGGTAGCAGACATCGTCATTGGCCAGGAAGATCACCTTCACCGAACCGGCGGTCATCGAGTACCACAGGCCGCGGGTGGTGTCGGTCTGCCCCTTCTGCCGCGGCAGGGCGAAGTACGTCTGGTAGGCCTCGTAGCCGATCGGACCGTTGCCCAGCTCGTTCTCGTGGTTGCCCGCGGCCGGCATCCACGGCCGGAAGCGGGCGCTGCGGGTGTTGTTGTCCCAGAAGTCCGACCAGGTGCGCACGCGGTCGGTGGCCAGGTTGGCGTAGCACAGGTCGCCGTTGAACAGGTGGAACAGCGGACGCACCCGCTCCACACCGGCGGGCAGGTTGCCGGCCGCCGGGCTGCCCAGGTTGTCGTTGACGTAGGTGCCGTTGGACAGCTTGCCCAGGGTGGGGGTGCCCTGGTCGCCGAAGCTGGTGAAACGCAGCGCGGCGCGGCCCCTGGGCGCGGTGGTGAACGAGCCGAACTCCGGCTGGGCGCCGTCATGGACGGCGAGGTACACGTGGTCCGTGTCCGGACGCAGCCCGGTCAGGTGAGCGTGGTGGGCGTAGACCTTCTGGCCCGACTTGGCGTCGGTGTAGCCGACCGTGTCCGCGCCGAAGGTGTGGGTGTACTCGCCCTTGGCGTTGCCGAGCAGCACCCGCGCGTTCTTCACCGGCCGCAGGGTGTGCCAGGAGACGACCACCTCGGCGGACGCGTCCGAGCCGAACTGCAGGTGCAGGCCGTTGACCGCGGGGGTGGTCACCGGGTCGGCGGCCGGCGCGCCGAGCACGGAGACCGCGCCGTCGTCTCCGGCCCGGTCCGAGGCCATGTCCTGCGCGGCCGCGGCGGAGCCGCCGCCCGGCAGCGGACCGGCTGCGAGGGCCGCACCCGCGACCCCGGTGGCGGCAAGCACATGGCGACGCGTCATCAATGCTGCGAACAGCTTCTCGTCAGAACTCACGGCCGTACGGTCCCGCCGCAACCGTCATGTCAGGCGAGCGCCCGGTGAACGAGGAGTGAACCTTGCGTCCCCTCGGTCGGTTCGGCCGGCCGGCACCCGCGCTCGGGCCGGCGTCGGGTCTCGCGATGGCCGGGTATGCCCTGGCGCTGGTCGCCATGGCGAGGCCGCTCCGGCGGCCCGTGGCCCGCGTCCGCCGGAGCGGGGGCCTCCGCCTGCCGGAGACGGAGGCGGAGGCGGGGACGGAGACAGGGACGGAGACAGGGACGGAGACAGGGACGGAGACAGGGACGGAGACAGGGACGGAGACAGGGACGGAGACAGGGACGGAGACAGGGACGGAGACAGGGACGGAGACGGAGGCGGGGACGGGGGCCGAGGGGATCGGAGCGACGGCGTGGTGCCGGGTACGGGCGCGGGCGGCTTCCGGCACACGCCGTGTGCGGAAGCCGCACCGCAGCCCTCGACCGTCCCGGCATGGTGCCGCCGTGCCGCCGTGCTGCCGCTGACGACCGGCCGGGTGGCGAGTTCGGCTTCCGGCAGGTCGACGTCCCCGCTCGGCCACCGGCTCCGGCACCTCAGAAGTTGTTGAACCATCCGGTGATGCCATTGATGCCGCTGTTGATGGTGGGGGCGAGGGCGGTGGCAGCGAGGGTGAAGCCGAACAGGGCGGCGACGAGGGCGGGCCAGAACCGCAGCCGGCCGTTGTTGAGCAGGACCACCAGGATGATCCCGGTGAGAAGTGCCAGGGAAATGGTGAGTTCCACAGCGAAGAAGTCCTTCCGGAAGTCGGTCCGGTGGGCCGGGGCAGGCGCCCGGCCCGCCTGGTGGAGCGAGGGAAGAGATCAGCACCTCACGCGAGGACATCGGTCCTCATGGGCGCCGACGACCGGACCCGCGACCTGCCGGGCCACCGACGGGGACGTCGATCCGGCCGTCCTGCCGAGAGCCGCGGTGGGCCGGTCGGTGACCGAGCCGATCAGCGCCCTCGGGGCCGAGGCGCGTCGTGCCCGTCCTGCCGGCCGGTGCACGTCGTGGCCGTCCCGACGGCCGATGCGCCGAGGTGCCCCGTGCGGGCTCCGCCGCAAAGGTCTGTGCGCGGTCTGCCGCGTCGGCGACGACCGAGGTGTGGCCGGGGCTGTCCGCCACGTGCCGGACGGAGGACGACCGGGCACAGGGGCCGCCGGGCACCACCCGCACGACCGTGCGGCGCGCGTCGCCGCGTGCCCGGACGGCGACGACGGTCCGGCCGCATCCGTGCGGGACCGGTGAGGGCGTGCCCCGGGTGTCCCGGGTATCCCGGGTGTCCCGGGTGCCCCGGGCACCACCACCGCCCGGCGATGCCGGCTAGGTGTACTGCGCGTACAGCGGGTCCTGGGTGTAAGCGCGCGGGAGTCCGCCGTCGCTGCCGTTCACCGGCCGGTGGAGGAACGCGGCTCGCCGTCCGTGCCGCGGATGGTGCGCGGCGTACCGGCGATCCGCGCGGCGGCCGGCCGGAGACGCCGGTACCGGGCGTGGTGGAGGCGGGCATGGCGCACTCCTTTTGCTGTCCGAGCCGCTCACCGAGACCGATACGAAGGAGCTGCCACGTGGCAGCCACAATCTATGCAGACCCGCTCCGGGGGAGCCAGTAGAAGCAAGGCCACGGCCCCAGCGCGCGGGCGCCGTCGCCCGAACCGGCCGACAGGGTGGTCTCCTCGGAACGAGGCACCACCCTCACTCCGCGAAGGCCGCACCGTGCGTATCGCTTCCGCTTCCCACCGGTCCCGGGCTTCACGGATGGAGGCCCGGCGATTCGTCCGAAAGGCGCTTCGGGTTCGACGCGGCGGCGAACGGCGGCGGCGTGCGGCGGCGCGGCCGCGGGCCGGTGCCCGGCTCGATCCGACCCCCGTGAGGTGATCAACTGCTTGTGGGGTGGGTACGTGTGCGGAAAGTACGGCGGTAGGTGTCCGGGGGCACGCCGACCGTGCGGTTGAAGTGCCGGCGCAGCGTGGTGGCGGTGCCCATGCCGGTGGCCGCCGCGATGGAGTCGATGCCGTGGTCGGTGGTCTCCAGCAGCTCCTGGGCGTGGCGGATCCGCTGGGTCAGCAGCCATTGCAGCGGGGTGGTGCCGGTCGCGGCCCGGAAGTGGCGGCCGAGGTTGCGCGAGCTCATCCGTGCCTGACGGGCGAGATCCTCCACGGTCAGCGGCTGGTCGAGCCGTTCGAGGACCCAGGGGAGCAGCGCGGCGAGGGGATGGTTGTCCGGTGCGGGTACCGGGGTGGTCACGAACTGCGCCTGGCCGCCGTCCCGGTGGGGCGGGACGACCAGCCGGCGGGCGGCGACGTTGGCGACGGACGAGCCGTGGTCGAGACGGACGAGGTGCAGGCACAGGTCCATGGCGGCGGCCTTGCCGGCGGAGGTGAGCACGCTGCCGCTGTCCACGTAGAGGACGTCCGGGTCCACCTCCACCCGGGGGTGGCGGGCGGCCAGGGCGTGGGTGTGTGCCCAGTGCGTGGTCGCACGGAGCCCGTCGAGCAGGCCCGCTGCGGCCAGCACGAACGCACCCGTGCACAGGGAGGCCACACGTGCGCCGGCCTCGTGGGCCGCGCGCACCGCGGCGACCAGGTCGGCGGGGGGCTCCTCGTCGATGTCGGCCCAGCCCGGGACGATCACGGTGTCGGCGCACGCGAGCCGGTCGAGGCCGTGGTCGGGTTCGAGCAGGAACCGGTCGGCCCGCACGGGGCCCGGCCCGCAGAGGACGAGGTCGTACCAGGGGCCGGTTACGCCGGCCGGGGCGGAGCCGAAGACCTCGCAGGCCAGGGCCAGTTCGAAGTGCAGCATTCCGTCGGTGACGGCCAGGGCGACTGTATTCACGTCCGGAATTGTACGGGTCATGGCGTTCCAGACACTCGTGTGGGGCGCCCGACCCCGGCAGGATGTTCACCACAGATCGCGAACACACCTTTGAACACATCTTTCGAGCACACATCTTTCGAGTACGGGGGAGAACCCATGGGATCGGCTTTCACGGTGGCGGTGTTCGGCGCGTACGGGCACACCGGGCGCTTTGTGGTGGCACAGCTGCGGGAGCGCGGGTTCGTCCCGGTCCTTGCCGGACGCGACGCCGACAAGCTGAAGGCGCTGGCGGTGTCCGAATCCGGACTGGAAGCCCGCCAGGCGTCGGCCGATGACCCGGCCTCGCTCGACCGCGCACTGGCCGGCACGGCGGCCGTGATCAACTGTGCCGGACCCTTCGCCACGACGGCCGCCCCCGTGATCGAGGCGGCACTGCGCGCCGGGATCCCGTACGTGGACGTGGCCGCCGAGATCGAGGCCAACGCCGATACGTTCACGCACTTCGCGGACCGCGCCCGCGCCGCGGGAGCGGTGGTCGTCCCCGCGATGGCCTTCTACGGCGGCCTCGGCGACCTGCTGGCCACCGCCGCGATGGGCGACTGGACCGAGGCCGACGAGGCCCATGTCGCCTACGGGCTGAGCGGCTGGCACCCCACCGCCGGCACACGCGCCGCGGGCGCGGTCTCCCGGGAGCGGCGCGGCGGCCAGAGCGTCCGGTACCGCAACGGGCGGCTGGAGTACCACCAGGACGGTCCGGTCACCCTGGAGTGGCCCTTCCCCGACCCGATGGGCCCCCGGGCCGTCATCGGGGAGTTCACGATGGCCGACGTCGTCACCATCCCCAGCCACCTGCCCATCCCCGAAGTGCGCACCTACATGACGGTCGAGGCGGCCAGGGACGTGTCGGCCCCCGACACCCCGGCCCCGGCCGCGTCCGACGAGCGCGGGCGGTCCGCGCAGACCTTCCTCGTCGACGCCGTCGTGCGCTCCGGCGGCCGCGAACGGCGCGCCGTCGCGACGGGCCAGGACATCTACGCCGTCACCGCGCCGCTCGCGGTGGAAGCGGTCGACCGCATCCTCACCGGACGGACCAGGACGGTCGGTGTCGCCTCCGCCGGCGAGATCTTCGACGCCCCCGACTTCCTCCGCTCGCTCTCCCCGCACATCACCCTGGAACTGCGCCGGTGAGCCGGAAGGTCACTCGCGGGGCGACCTCACCGCGGCTGCCGGTGGCTTCGGGCGGCGCCCCCGCGCTCCGGGCGGGTTACCGTCCAGCCGTGGCGGCGGGCGGACACCCGCAGGGCCTGTACCGACCTCAGTGACCGGCGGCGCGCAACTCCTCCACCAGGCGGGCCGCCACCGGCACGGGTACGCCGTGCCGGTCCGCCGCACGCAGCAACGCGCCGCCGACGGCGTCGAGTTCCAGCGGCCGGCCCGCCTCCGCGTCGCGCTGCATGGAGGACTTGGCGGCGGGCGGGAAGGCGTCGTACCGGGCCAGGGCCTGGGCCGGGTCGGCGGGGGCGCCGCAGGCACGGCTGACCGCGGTGGTCTCGGCGACCAGGCTCTCCAGCTCCTCGCGGTGGCGGGTGCGGACCTCCCCGAGCGGGACGCCGTACCGGGTCGTGAGCAGCGCGAAGGGGGCGAGGAAGGCCATCTTCGCCCAGAGGGCCGTGGTCTCGTCCTCCACCACGCGAGCCGTTGCGCCGGTGGCCGAGAGGGCGTCCGCCAGAGCTTCGACGCGCGGACGGGGGGCCGTGTCGGCGGTCAGGTCGGTCTCGACGAATCCGCTGCCGTGCTCGATCACGACGGGCCCGGTCGCACCAGGACCGAGACGGGTGGACTCCACGCGGATCACGCCGGGGGCCACGCGGTCGGGCCGGTAGCGGGCGCGCAGGGACGCGGGGTGTTCGACGCCGTTGAGCAGCGGCACGACGAGGGCGTCGCCGAGGACCGCGGGCGGGACACGGGTGAGCGCGGCGTCCAGAGTGGTGTGCTTGACGGCGATCAGGCACGCGTCGACCGGCTCGCGCAGTTCCGTGTCCGCCTCCACGGCGGCCCCGAAGTCGCCGAACTGACGGCTGCGGACCTGGAGTCCGCTGCCGCTCAGGGTGTGTGCCGTGGCTTCGCGGGCCAGGCAGATGACGCGGTGGCCGGAGCGGGACAGCAGGGCGGCCAGCAGACCGCCGATGCCGCCGGGCCCCAGAACGGCCACGGTGAGCGTGCTCGTCATGAGATTGTCGTCCTCTCGTCGGTCGACCCCGGTGATCGGTGGCCGCCTTCGGGGCGATCTTCGCAGATATGAGCGCCAGCCGTACAACTGGAGGCCCGGAAGGCTTCCTTGGCACGGTATCGACGCCCCCCGGCGACGTGGTCGTCGTCAAGGATCCGCCGGCACGCACGGCGCGGCGGTGCTGAGCGCGCGCGAGCCTGGAGTCGGTGTGCGGGTCCGGGTCCGGGTCCGGTCCTCGGCATGGCCTCGACAAGCCCGCCCAGCGGTGCGGTGGCGCTGACCATGTCCGCGCCGTCGCCGCCGCCTCCGGTACCCGCGTCGCCCGCACCGAGAGCGCCGTCCCGGCGCACACCTGCCGAAAGGCGGCCATGCGCGGGCGTCCCCCGCCCGCAGCAGCGAGCCAGGCACCCGGCGAGTCGGCGGAGGACGGCCGTCGACGTGCCGAAGACCAGCGGGCCTGATTTGCTGGTGCGTGTACTTCCCCCTCGTGCGAGGACCGATCATGGGCAACGACGAAACACGCGAACGGCTTCAGCAGATGCGCGGAAAGTCCCGGGAACTGGCGGACGCCGCGGAGCGGACCAGCGACCCGAAGGAACGGCAGCGTCTTCGGGAGAAGGCCCGCAGGCTGCTCTCCCAGAGCGAACAGGAAAGCGCCATGCGGAGCGGAGACATCTATCCTTCGCAGTAGCGAGCGGCTCGTCGTGCGCCTCGTCGGCTGGTCGTGTGATGCCGGACGTCCGCTCGGACCACCTCACGAGCCGTCCGCCCGGCGCCGACGGGCACCCCGACGACGCTCGGGCCGCCGGCTGACCACCTGGTTCGCGCGCCACCCCGGCCACAGCGGTTCGGGGCGACGAGGGCGGTCATCCCACCCGTTCCGGGCGGTCGCCGCACACCGTCACACCGCGCCGCTCGGCGGCGATACGGTGACCGTATGTCCCGCAAGCGCCGTCCCGCGCCGCCGAAGGCCGCCCCTGTCGAGCGATCCCCCGCCCTGGAGGCGGAGGGGCTGGAAGCCCTGGCCCGTCAATATCCCGAAGACCGCGAGGAGATACTCCTCGACGCCGCGGTCTGCTGGAAGGACGCCGAACAGTACGACCGCGCCCTCGCCGTCTACCAGCAGCTGCTGGACGGCGGCTGCGACGAACCGGAGCTGACCGAGGCGTACCGCATCAGCACTCTGTGGGAGGCGGGACGCATCGGCGAGGCCCGCGACGCGGCCGCTCGGCTCCGGCGCCGGCACCCCACCGACGCCGGGGCCTGGAACGTCGTCGCCGAGCTGTTCGAAACTGCCGGTGAACTCCACGACGCCGCCGACTGGTTCACCGCCGGCATCACCCACCTGTTGGGCCCGGCCACCCCGCTCACCCGCACCGCCGTCGAAGACGCCGCCGATCCCGACGGGATCGAGGAACTCGCGATCGGCCGCCACCGGGTACGCCGCCGGCTCGGTCAGCCGCACGACGATCTCGACCGTCTCGCCGACACTCTGCACGAGCACCGCCCAGCCCTGCTCCGCGGCCACCGGACCCTGGACGAGCTGCACGACCCCGACCGTCTGCGGGCCGCCGAGAGCGGCGACGCCGAGGCTCTGCGAGCGTCGATCGACGAACTCACCGCCGAGATCGCGGCCCGCCGTTCCGCCCTGTCCCGCCCCCGCATGACCTGCGCGCTGTTCTGGCCCGAGCCCGAGTTCGCCCGGCTCATGGACAAGTGGCCCGACCTCGCGGACGACTACGGCACCGAGCACCACGAGCACGTCCGCGGGGTCGAGAAGAGGCTGCGACGCCTGTCCGAGGAAGGCGAGGTCCACCTGGGCGTCGCCCTGGGCAGCGTGACCGACTACGAGACGTTCACCCGGAACGAGGGGCTCTCGCCCCGAGACGGGGACGCCCGCGCCGAATACGCGGCCGACCTCGCCGCCCGGGGCCGGTCCCAATCGTGGCCTCCGCCCCGTAACGGCCCCTGCTGGTGCGGATCCGGCCGCAAGTACAAGAAGTGCTGCGGCGATCCCGCCACGGCCTGACCCGGCCTGATCCGGCCTGACCCGGCTTGATCCGGCCTGACACGGCTTGATCCGGCTTGATCCGGCCTGACACGACTTGATCCGGCTTGATCCGGCTTGATCCGGCCTGACATGACTGGCCGAATCGGTCGCGACCGGTCGATCGCGGCAGCGATCGCCTCACCGACCCTGGCCATCCGGCCCTGAGCACCCGTTCCCGCGCCCGGCCGCGGATGGCCACGGAGGGCCGCGGATGGTCCGCGAGGCCCCGCCCGCCGTCCTCGCGGACGCCCCGGGCCTCGAGCGCCCGCCGTCACGGCGCTGCGGTACACCGGACGGGCCGGCGCCGGCCACCTCGCCTATGTGTCGATCGGGAAGCGGTGGACCGTGGACTGCCTGGCCCGGAAGCCGAGACGCTCGTACAGCCGGTTGGCCGCGGCACGGTCCGGTCGGGAGGTGAGGTCGACCGTCCGGGCGCCCGCTTCCCGGGCGAGCCGCAGGGCTTCCCGGATGAGCAGACCGGCGACTCCCCGGCCTCGCGCCGCGAGCCTGGCCGTCGAGCGGCACCGCACCGTCGCCCTCGTCACCACCGTCACTCCGGTGGGACGGGCCGTGGCCGGCGCCCGGACCGGACGTGGTGTGCACGCTTTGTATAGTGGTGAAACAAAAGGAGGGCAGGAGCGTGCCGCGGACGGCGGCAAAGGGGGACTACGAACGGCCCCGCAGCGCACTCCGCGGCCCAGGGCCGCCGCATACGCTCGACACCACGATGAAGAACCACCTGACGCCCCTGGAGCCGAAGGCCGACAAGGCCACGGTACGACGGCACAACCTCAGCCTCGTCCTCAGGGCCGTGCACGACATGGGCGAGGCGACCAGGGCCGGCATCGCCACGCATGTGGGCCTGACCCGGGCCGCGGTGTCCTCGCTGGTCGAGCAGTTGCTGGAGCACGGATTCGTCACCGAAGGCGGCAAGACCAGCAGTGGCCAGGCGGGACGGCCCGGCACCGTGCTGAAGGTGGCCCGGTCCGGCCCGGCGGGCCTCGGCGTCGAGATCAACATCGACTACATCGCCGTGTGCGTCGTCGACCTGGCCGGCACCGACCGGGTCCGGGTGGTGGAACACGTCGACAACCGCGGGGTACCGCCCTCGAAGGTGCTGGCCCACGCGGCGAGGCTGGCCGCCCGTGCCGCCGGGTCGGCGGCCGAGCAGGATCTCGCGCCGGTCGGCGTGCATGTCGCGCTGCCCGGTCTGGTCACCGGGGGCAGTGTGCGCCAGGCCCCCAACCTCGGCTGGCAGCGGGTCGCCGTCGAGGGCCTCTTCGCGCGGGCGTTGCTGGCGCTGCGTCCCGCCCACCGCGCGCTGCCGGTCAGTTCCGACAACGAGGCCAACGCCGCCGCGCTCGCGGAGCTGTGGTACGGCGCCGGCACCGAGGGTGTGCGCAGCTTCCTGTACCTCACCGGTGAGATCGGCGTCGGCGGTGCCCTGGTGTTCAAGGGGGAGCTGTTGCGCGGTGCGCACGGCTTCGCCGGTGAGATCGGGCACGTGGTGGTCGATTCCCACGGCCCGCCGTGCCGCTGCGGTGCCCGTGGCTGTCTGGAGCAGTACGCGGGACAGGCCGCGCTGCTGCGGGCCGCGGGCATCGGGGCGGACGCGGGCGTACCGGGTGTCGCCGAACTCGCACGCCGCGCCCGGCGGGGCGAGCCGCTCGCGCTGGCGGCGATCGAGGCGGCCGGGCGGCAGCTGGGGGTCGTGGTGTCCGGGGCGGTCAACCTCTTCGACCCCGACGCGGTCGTGCTCGGCGGCGCCTACCGGGAGCTGATGGACTGGCTGGCGCCCGCCGTCGAGCGGGAACTGGCGCGGCGCGTGGTGTCGGGTCTGTGGACCGAGGGCGGGAAGCGGCTGCGGGCCGCCTCCTCGCTGGGGGACGCGGCGCGGGGAGCGGCCGCCGTGATCGTACGGGAGGTGCTGGAGGATCCGGCGGCGTACGCGGAGCGGGAGCGCGGGTGAGGCGGGGGCCGCTCGGCGGCCCCCGCCTCGGCTCAGCCGCGGTGCGCGGCGATCATGTCCCGGTACCAGCGGTAGCTGTCCTTCGGGGTGCGCTTCTGGGTGTCGTAGTCGACCCGGACGATGCCGAAGCGCTTGTCGTAGCCGAAGGCCCACTCGAAGTTGTCCAGCAGCGACCACACGTAGTACCCGCGTACGTCCACGCCCGCGTCCATCGCGGCCCTCAGCGCGGTGAGGTGGTCGCGCAGGTAGGCGACCCGGTCGGTGTCGTGCACCGCGCCGTCGGCGGAGACCGTGTCGTCCTCGGCGGAGCCGTTCTCCGTGATGTGGACGGGCGGCAGCGCGTCGCCGTACCGCTTCTTCAGCTCGACCAGCAGGTCGGTGAAGGACTCGGGGACCACCGGCCAGTTCATCTCGGTGTGCCGTACGCCCGGGAGCGTCACCTCCTCGTAGCGGTTGTCCGTGGCCACCCGCCGCGCCGGGTCGGCCTCGCGGTGCGGAGCGTCGGCGACCACGATCGGGCGGTAGTAGTTGATGCCGAGAAAGTCCAGCGGCTGGGAGATCAGCTCCAGGTCGCCGTCCCGGCGGAAGTCCGCCCCGGTGATCAGCTCGCCCCAGGTCTCCTCCTCCGTGGCCGGGTAGCGGCCCGCGAGGATCGGTTCGGTCCACACCAGGTTGTGCTGGGTGTCCGCGCGGACCACGGCCGCCAGGTCGGCGGGCGAGCCGGTGGCCGGCAGGTTGCGGTCCAGGTTGAGCGTGATGCCGGCCTCGCGCACTCCGGCCGCCCGCAGCGCCTTGACCGCCAGGCCGTGGCCGACCAGCAGGTGGTGGGCGGCGGCCAGCGCCCCGCGGCCCTCCCTGGCGCCGGGCGCGTGCCGGCCGATGGAGTAGCCGAGGAAGGCGCTGCACCACGGTTCGTTGAGGGTGATCCAGCGCGGCACCCGGTCGCCGAGGTGTTCGGCGACGACGGCCGTGTACTCGGCGAACCGCTCCGCCGTCTCGCGCACCCGCCAGCCGCCCCTGTCTTCGAGGGCTTGCGGCAGGTCCCAGTGGTAGAGGGTGGCGGCCGGCTCGATGCCCGCCGCGAGCAGCTCGTCCACGAGCCGGGAGTAGAAGTCCAGCCCCTTGGCGTTGACCGGGCCCGAACCGTCCGGGACGATCCGCGGCCAGGCGATCGAGAAGCGGTAGGAGTCCACGCCCAGGTCGCGCAGGAGCGCCACGTCCTCGGGGTAGCGGTGGTAGTGGTCGCAGGCCACGTCGCCGGTGTCGCCGTTCGCCGTCAGGCCGGGGGTGTGGCTGTAGGTGTCCCAGATCGACGGGGAGCGGCCGTCCTCGCGCACCGCGCCCTCGATCTGGTACGAGGCGGTGGCGGCGCCGAAGACGAAGCCGGGCGGGAAGGAGGGGAAGTCGGTCATGCGGTCGTCCCTGATCTCCGGTGTCATGGTGGTCACTTGACGGAACCGCCGGTGATGCCGGCGGCGATGTACTTCTGGGCGAGGACGAGGAGGATCGCCGCGGGGATCGCGGAGAGCACGGACGCGGCCATCACCGACCCCCAGTCGCCGACGTGCGCGCCGATGTACTGGTAGATGCCCAGCGTGACCGGCTTGACGTCGTCGGTGGTGTTCAGGGTGAGCGCGAACATGAAGTCGCTCCAGGAGAACAGGAACGCGAACAGCCCGGAGGTGATCAGCGAGTTGCGGCTCATGGGCAGCACCACCGTGACGAACGTCCGCACCGGCCCGGCGCCGTCCATCTGCGCGGCCTCGATCACCTCGCCGGGGATCGACACCATGAAGGAGCGCATCAGCACGATGGAGAAGGGGATGCCGAGCGAGGCGTCCGCCAGCATCAGGCCGAAGTAGGAGTTGACCAGGCCCAGGTCGACATAGGAGTTGTACAGCGCGTTGGCGATGACGATGCCCGGCACCATCTGGGTGATCAGGGTGCCGAAGACGATGGTCTTCGAGCCGCGCAGCCCGAACCGCGCCAGCCCGTAGGCCGCCGGGGCCGCGATCGCGAGGCAGATGACGACCGCGCCGAGCGAGACGGCCAGCGAGGTCAGCAGGTGCCCGCCCTGGTCGCTGATCGCCTTGGAGAAGCCGGACAGATCGAGGCTGCCCGGCACCGGGTCGACCTTGAGCAGGCCGGACTCGGGCTGGAGCGCGGTGTTGAGCATCCAGTACAGCGGGAAGAGCATCACGCACAGGATGACCACGCCGGCGACGGTGGAGCCCCAGCCGCGCCTGGACCCCGTCGCCCTGCGGCCGGTGGACGGGTGACCGGCGGACGTCCGCGCGGACGCGGGAGAGGTGGGAGAGGTGGGAGAGGTGGGAGAGGCCATGACGTCACTTCCCCTCGGTGCGGTTGGCCCGCAGGTAGAACACCGCGAACACCGCGGAGATCAGGATGAGTACGTTGCCGACGACGGCGCCCGCTCCGAAGTCCAGCTGCACGAAGGAGTTCTGGTAGGTGAGCGTGCCCAGCGTCTGGGTGGAGTCGGCGGGACCGCCGTCGGTGAGGGCGAGGATCAGGTCGAGGATCTTGACCGTCGACATGAAGCCCAGCACGAGCACCACCGTGATCACCGGCTTGAGCATCGGCAGGGTGATGGAGCGGAAGGTCCGCCACCCCGAGGCGCCGTCCAGGGAGGCGGCCTCGTACAGCTCCTTGGGTATCTCCTGGAGACCGCCGTACAGGATGACCATGTTGAACGGTATGCCGATCCATATGTTGACCAGGATGACGGAGAGCAGCGCCATGTCCGGACTGGTCAACCATGGAGTGTGACCGCCGAGGCCGATCGTGTCCAGGAACGAGTTGAGCACGCCCGTGTCCTGGTCGAGGATGCGGCGCCAGACGATGCCGGACACCACCATGGGCACCAGCCAGGGCAGCAGGATCAGTGACCGCAGCACTCCGCCCAGCGGGAACCGGCGGTTGAAGAACACCGCCAGCGCCAGGCCGATGCAGAACTGGCCGAGCAGCGATCCCGCGGTGAACACCAGGGTGTGCCAGAGCGCCTTGCCGAACAGGGCGTCCCGGAAGACCTTGGACCAGTTGTCGCCTCCGTTGAAGGGCGACTCACCGGTGAAGAACGTCTTCGGCGTGTAGTGCTGGAAGCTCATCACGACGTTGCGGACGAGCGGGTAGCCGAAGAACAGCAGCATGAAGACGACGGCGGGGGCGACGAACCCCCACTGGGCGAGCCGCCGACGGCGGCGCTGCCGGGCCGGGTCGGGCGCGGTGGCCGTGGCGGGGCCCCTGGCGGACGCCGGGGCGGTCACGGTCGATGCGGTCGATGTGGTCATGGCGCTCAACCTCAGTTCCCGCTCGTGGCCCGCTGCTGGGCGAGCTTCAGGGCGGCCTCGCTGGACTGGCCGGTCAGGGCGGACTGGAAGGCGCTCTGGAGGGCGAGCGACACGCTCGACCAGCCGGCGCCGAGCTTGGCGGTACGCGACCGGGCCACGGCCACCTGGTCGGCGAGCGCGTCCAGCTCGGGCACCTTCTCGCGCCAGGCCGCGGCGGCCTTGGAGTTGGCCGGGACCATCCAGCTGTTGAGCGCGTAGGTCAGCTGCTCCTTCTGGCTGGACAGACAGGCGACGATCTTGCCGGCCGTCCTCTCCCGGGCCTCGTCACCGGTGTTGGGCACGGTGAGGATCGCCCCGCCGAGCGGGCCGACCGAGTCGTCGCCCGCCTCGGGGACCGGGATCTGCGCGATCTCCCAGTGCAGTGACTTGTCCGTGTTGAGGGTCTCGACCTGCCACGGACCGTTGATCATCATCGCCGCGTTGCCGGCCATGAACTGGTCGTTTACGTCCGCCTGCGTCCAGTTGACCGTCGACTTGGACAGCGAGCCGTCCTTCAGCAGGTCCTTCCAGTAGTCCAGGGCCTCGGCGACCTGCGGGCTGTCGAGTTCGGTCTCGTCGCCGCCGTTGGACCACATGAACGGCGTGAACTGGAAGACACCGTCCTCCGCGCCGCCCGCGCTGAGCGCCAGCCCGTAGCGCTTGCCCTGGGTGAGCTTCTTGGCGGCGGCGCGCAGCTCGGCCCAGGTGGTGGGGACCCGCACGCCCGCCTCGTCGAGGAGATCCTTGTTGTAGAACAGCGCAAGCGTGTTCACGGACCGGGCCGCGCCGTAGTAGGTGCCCTTGTACGAGCCGAAGTTGACGATGCCCTGCGGGATGTCGTCGGTGCTCAGCCCGAGCGACTTCAGGTCGACCAGGCCCCCGGCGTCGGCGAAGGTCGGCATCTCGGAGGCGTCGAACTGGATGATGTCCGGCAGCGACTTCGAGGACGCCATGCGCAGGGCCTTCGTCATCACCTGTGCCGCCGGGACGCTCTGCTGCTCGATGGTGACGCCCAGCTGCTTGGAGCAGCGGGCCATCGCCTCGGCGTCCCAGCGGTGGTACGACTCGTCGGTGGAGGAGTTCATCACGGTGTACACGCCGGGGTCGCGCTGCTGACCGCAGCCGGTCAGTGCCGCCCCGGCGATCAGGACGCCGACGGCGGCGAGCGGGACGACGGCTCCGCGCGAGCGCCCGCGGCGCGCGGCGGGCGGAGGATGTGCTGTCACGGTGGATGCCCTTGGATGCGAGGGGGTGCCGGCCCGCCCGCGCGACCACTTCGTCATGCGGGGGAGGGGAGGGGGGTTCGCGGGCACCGGCCGACCCGCGAGGAAGGTTCAGCGAGCGCCGAGGAGATGGTCCATGGCGAGCTGGTCGAGGTGTTCGAAGGCCCTGCCACGGACGGCGGCCTCCGGGCCGAAGGCCCTGCCGCGGACGGCGGCCTCCGGGCCGAAGGCCACGCCGCGGACGGCCGCCTCCGGGCCGAAGGCGTCGTACGCCGTGGGGTCGGCCAGCAGGCCGGACAGGCCGTCCTCGGCGGCGGGCCGCGCGAGCCGGTCCAGCCGCGCCGCCGTCAGCGCCTGCCGCACCTGTGGCCGGGTGGCACCCCGGAACGGGTCCGTGCCCTGCCGGCCAACGGTCCACGCACCGAACGTGAACCTGTCCTCGGGAGTGGGGTTGAAGCGCTTCGACATCGTGCGGCCCTTGCTGTCTACCGTCGGCTCCCGCGCCGGGCGGTTTTTTTGTTTGGTGTGATGACTAATACGTCACGGGGCCACGTCCGCGCTAGCCCCAAAGGGTCGCCGACTCCCGGCTCCGGGGTGTGCGGATCCTGTTCTCATCGCCGAAAGCACCAGGTCAGACCCTGCTTTCCCGGCTCGGAGCCTGCTCGGTACCGGTTTGTTCTGTGTACGATCAAAACAGGTGCGGGACGCCCGCGCTCCCGCCCGACCGCCCTCGCCCACCCCCCAAGGAAGATCATGAAGTTCACCGACGGCTTCTGGCTCATCCGCCCGGGTGTGCACATCGCGTACGCCACCGACGTACGGGATGTCCGCACCCAGTCGAAGCGCTTCACCACCCATGCCGCCGTGAAGAAGGTGACGCGCAGGGGCGACACGCTCAACGCACCGCTGCTCACCGTCGAATGCTTCTCACCGGCCGAGGGCGTCATCGGCGTCCGCGTCACCCACCACGCGGGCAAACGGCACCCGGGCCCCGACTTCGCCCTCCCCGGAGCGGTGGACGACGCCGGCGAGGTACGCCAGGACGGCACCGTCACCGAACTGACCAGCGGCCCGCTCACCCTGCGCCTGGACCGGTCCGGCCCCTGGACCCTCACCTTCCACGACGCGGACGGACGCGAGCTGACCAGGGCCAACGCCAAGAGCACCGCCTTCGCCACCACCGGCGACGGAGCCCATCACATGCTCACCCGGCTCGGCCTCGGCGTCGGCGAGCACATCTACGGCCTCGGCGAGCGCTTCACCCCGTTCGTCAAGAACGGCCAGGTCGTCGACGTCTGGCAGGCCGACGGCGGCACCAGCAGCGAACAGGCCTACAAGAACGTCCCGTTCTATCTCTCCTCACGCGGCTACGGCGTCTTCGTCAACCACCCCGGCAAGGTCTCCTTCGAGGTCGGCTCCGAGTCGGTCGGGCAGGTGCAGTTCAGCGTCGAGGACCAGACGCTGGAGTACTACGTCGTCGCCGGCCCCACCCCCAAGGACGTCCTGTCCCGCTACACGGCCCTCACCGGCCGGCCGGCCCTGCCCCCGGCCTGGTCCTTCGGCCTCTGGCTCACCACGTCGTTCACCACTTCCTACGACGAGACGACGGTGATGTCCTTCGTCGACGGCATGGCCGAGCGCGGCATCCCGCTCTCCGTCTTCCACTTCGACTGCTTCTGGATGCGCGAGTACCAGTGGTGCGACTTCCAGTGGGACCCGGACGTCTTCCCCGACCCCGACGGCATGCTCGCCCGCCTGAAGGAGAAGGGCCTGCGGATCAGCGCCTGGATCAATCCCTACATCGCCCAGAAGTCCCCCCTGTTCGACGAGGCCGCGGCCCTCGGGCACCTGGTGCGCACACCGGACGGCGACGTGTGGCAGTGGGACCTGTGGCAGGCCGGCATGGGACTGGTCGACTTCACCAGCCCCGAGGCCCGCGCCTGGTTCCAGAGCAAGCTCAAGCCGCTGCTCGACCAGGGCGTCGACTCCTTCAAGACCGACTTCGGCGAGCGCATCCCCACCGACGTCGTCTGGCACGACGGCTCCGACCCCGAGCGGATGCACAACTACTACGCCCACCTGTACAACCGCACCGTCTTCGAACTCCTCGAGAAGGAGCGGGGGCAGGGCGAGGCCGTGCTCTTCGCCCGCTCCGCCACCGCGGGCGGCCAGCAGTACCCGGTGCACTGGGGCGGCGACTGCTGGTCGTCCTTCGAGGCGATGGCCGAGTCGCTCAGGGGCGGTCTCTCCCTGTCGCTGAGCGGCTTCGGCTTCTGGAGCCACGACATCGGCGGCTTCGAGGGCACACCCGACCCGGCCGTCTTCAAGCGGTGGCTCGCCTTCGGCCTGCTCTCCTCGCACAGCCGCCTGCACGGCTCGTCCTCGTACCGGGTGCCGTGGGAGTTCGGCGAGGAGGCGGTCGAGGTCGCCCGCGCCTTCACCCTGCTCAAACACCGGCTGATGCCCTACCTGTACGGCGCCGCCGCCGAGGCCCACCGCACCGGCGTGCCGGTGATGCGGCCGATGCTCCTGGAGTTCCCCGCGGACCCGGCGTGCCGCCCGCTGGACCGCCAGTACATGCTCGGCCCGGACCTGCTCGTCGCCCCGGTGTTCACCGAGGACGGCGAGGTGGAGGTCTACCTCCCCGAGGGCACCTGGACCCACCTGCTGAGCGGCGAGCGGGTCACCGGCCCGGCCTGGCGCACCGAACGGCACGGCTACGACAGCCTGCCCCTGTACGTCCGTCAGGGCGCCGTGCTGCCGCTGGCCGCCGACGACCGGCGCCCCGACGGCGACTGGCTGGACAACCCCACCCTGCTCGTCCACCCCACCTCCGCACCCGAGTACACCGCCGAGGTCACCGTGCCCGACCTGACGGGCGCACCGGCCGCCACCTTCCGGGCGCGGCGCGACGGCGACCTGCTGCGGGTCACCGCGGAGGGCACCGACCGGCCGTTCACGGTCCGCGTCGCCGGCGGAGCGAGCGCCGAGGGCACCGGTGAGGTGACGGTGCCCCTCGGCTGAGCACACCTGCCAGGGCACCGGGCCGTGAGGCCGCGCTCAGCCGTCGAGCGCGGCCGGCACCGCCCGGCAGCCGGTCGATGCCCTCCCGCGCCGCGGCAGGGGGCGAGCCCGGTCCGGCGCACGGCCTCCACGGTCGTCGTATGGCCGGGGCCCGTGTGGACTCCGTCAGCAGCCGCCCCTTCAGCCGGGGCGGCGGCGCGAAGCGACTTGTATTTCATCGAATATCTTCCTTCGTCGACCGCCTTTCGGCTGACGGGCGGGTTTCCCGGCGATCGGTACGATCTTCGGTGCGGCCGTTCACCCGTTTGCTGCGCATCGGCTGAAACGGTGAATCGTTAATCGGGATATGAGTCATACGGGTATTGCGGAGTTGTTCGGGCTGCGCGGGATCCTGGCAGCCCGGACGGGGGAGACGGCGGCCGGTCCGGCCGGTGGTCCTGCGTTGCGCCGACCGGAATAAGCGGGATCCGTCATGAGCGATGACTATTTCGAGCACCTGTGGCGGAATGCGGGCCGCCCGAGCCAGCTCCAGGAGGCGGAAGACGAATGGCACCGGCCCGCAGTCGCATACTGTGAACCTCTGACGCCACCCGGTCCCGAATGGGATCCGGCCCAGGAACTCGCCGGTCTGCTCGAGGAAGCCGTCCGGGAACAGCACAGCGACGGCGGGACGGTACCCCCTCCCCGTCACGAGTCCTCGGTGACCGCCCCGGCACCCGACAGCCATATGGGCAAGCTCCAGGAGATCACCGCCGAGCTGCCACCCCTGCGCGTGCCCTCCCGAGGGCACCGGAAGCCCTCCGCCCGCAGACGCCCGGAGGCGCTGCGCACCGCCAGCTGTCTGCTTGCCGCGCTGGCCGCGGTCATCGTGTCGATGGTGAGCGTCTTCAGCGGCATGGCGACCTACGGGGCACTGCGGAACACGGCTGCGGGCACCGCGGCCGGCCCGCTCGCCTGGTGGCCTGTGCTGATCTACGGCCCCTGGACGGCGGCCTCGCTGTCCGTCCTGCGCGCTGCTCTGCACCGGCGCCGCGCCATGCACTCATGGTGCGTCGTTCTGCTCTTCTCCTCGATCGCGGTGCTGCTGTGCGTCGTTCAGGCGCCGCGCACCATCGCCGGTACGGTGGCAGCGGCCCTGCCTGCGGTCGCGGCACTGACCTGCTTCCAGCAGCTCGTCCGGCAGATCACCCTGACCCGGCCACCCCGGCGCCTCACCCCCCGCCACCGGATGCGATCCTCCGTGCGGACCTCCGCCCCGTCCACCCGGAACCGGCAGCGGAAGTAGCCGGTCCGGGCGCCCCGCGCGAGAGCCTGCCGCGCCAGTCGCCGAGGGCGGCTCCCGGCGGCTCCGGTCCGCAGGCCGCCCGCACCTGGTCGATCAGCGGGGCGATCCGCTCCGGCAGGTAGCCGCCCCGAGGTCCGGCAACTCGCGGGTGCGCGGGCCCGGGAGGCGGCCGCCTACGACGGTGCGGTCCGCTGGGGGCGCCACGGATCGGTGAAACATCCAGCTCCTCCCCATACCGGCGGATAGGTCCGTTTCCGGGTGCTGAGTGCAGGTCCACCGCTGAATGAACTTTCGGTGTTGGCGCACTACGTGGCTAATATCAGGCCACCAACCGCTACCTACTGGCGTGTTTTCGTCACAGGTGCAGCTGAACAGTGATGAGGAGAGGCCTGCGCGTGAGCGGACTGAGCGGGATCGGGCGGCGCGGAACGGACCGTGCGCGCGCCGGTCGCCGGCGGACGGGCGGCCCACCGGAGACGAAGCCCTGGACGAGGGGCGAAGGCCGACTGCCGCTGCGTACGGTGCTGCTGGTACTGCTGCTCGTACCGAGCGCGGCACTGGTCTCGCTGTGGGGCCTGGCCACGTACCAACTGGGCAACGAGTACCGGGAGCAGGCGGCCCAGCACGACCTGACCACGACCGTGGCCCCGCGCAACGCGGCCCTGTTCAACGCCCTGGAGAAGGAGCGGCGGCTGACCCAGGAGGCGCTGGCCTCCCCCGAGGCGTCCCGGACCGCCCTGACCCGCCAGCGTACGGTCACCGACCGCGCACTGCGCGCCTTCGCGTCACTGACCTCGGCGGACACCAGCGACGGCCAGCAGGGCCTGGCCGCCGCGATCTCCCGGACGGTGCGGGTGACCGGCCGGCTCGCGCAGGAGCGCCGAGCGGTGGACGCCGGGACGGCTGACGAGGACCGGGCGTTCACCTACTACACCCAGGCCGTCGAGGCCAGCATTAACGTTTTTGCGACGCTCTCCCGTGGCACCAACGGTGAGGTGACCGGTCTGTCGCAGGTCCTGTTCGATCTGAACGGGATCGTGGACATGATCCACCGCGAGGATGCGGTGCTGGCTCGCAGCTGGGCATCGGGCCGGCTGTCCGCCGACGACTACGACCTGGTCACCGATGCCATCGGCACCCAGGAGTACCTGCTCGAATCGCGCGTGGCACCCAACCTCACCGCCGAGGAGAGCCGGCTCTACACGGCGATGACCGAGAGCAAGGCATGGAAGAGCCGGGTCGCGCTGGAGGAACGGCTCCAGGCCGCCGACGCCTCCGGCAGCGGCAGCGGCAGTGTCTCGCTGTCGCGGGCCGGCGCCCAGGAGTGGCGGACCGCGACGGACGCCTCGCTCACCCGTCTCGAGCAGCTCATCGGCGTGCACAGCCAGGTCTCCGACACCGCCGGCGCCGACGGCGTGCGTCGGCTGGAGGTGTATCTGTACTCCGCCGCCGCCCTGGGCCTGGTCGCGGTCGCCCTGGTCGTTCTGGTGACCTGGCGGCTGACCACGCTCCTGCGCCGGCGCATCCTGGCCGTACGCGACCAGGCGCAGGACCTGGGACAGCGGCTGCCGCAGGTGGTCGCCCGGCTCGAACAGGGCGAGGACGTGGACGTGGACGCCGAGGTGCCCGAAGTCTCCCCGGCCTCGGACGAGTTCGGTGAGCTGAGCCGGGCGCTGAACGTGACCAGCCGCAGCGCGGTGCGGACCGCGGTGCGCCAGGCCGAGCAGCACCGCGGCTTCGAGCGGCTGTTGCAGCGCATCGCGCGCCGCACCCAGCTGCTGATCGGACTGCAGCTGAAGAAGCTGGACGAGCTGGAGCGCCGGCACGAGGACCCGCAGCTGCTGGAGGGCCTGTTCGACCTCGACCACCTCACCGCCCGCCTGCGCCGCTACGAGGAGAACCTGGTCATCCTGGGCGGCGGCCAGCCGCGGCGCCGCTGGCGCAGGCCGGTGCCGCTGCTGGACGTCCTGCGCGCCGCGCAGGGCGAGGTGCAGGACTACCGGCGCATCGTGATCGACGTCGAGGGCCGGCCGTGGATCTCCGAACGGGCGGTGGGACCGCTCATCCACATCCTGGCCGAGCTGATGGAGAACGCGACCGCGTTCTCCAAGCCGCCGACCCCGGTCGAGATCAAGGCCGCGCCGGTCAGCAGGGGCGTCGCGGTGGAGATCGAGGACCGCGGCCTGGGCATGGACGCCGAGCAGTACGAGGCCGCCAACGCCCTGATGCAGGCGCCCCCGCAGCTTGATGTGATGACCCGCGCCGACGACGTACGCCTGGGCCTGTACGTGGTGGCCCGCCTCTCGGCGGGCCTGGGACTCCACGTGGAACTGCGGCCGTCGGCCTTCGGCGGCACCCGTGTGATCGTCCTCGTCCCGGAGGCCCTCGTGGCCGAACGGCCCCGGTCGGTACCGGACGCGGCCGACAGCCCGGCACCGGACGACGCCGGCACGCCCCCTCTCCTGCCGCGCCGGAACGCCGATCCCCGTCCCGCGGACACCCCGGACGGCCCGCACGACCTGCCGGTACGCTCCCGGGGACAGGCGATGGCGGACGTCACCGCACCGGCGCCGCCCCCACAGAATGCGCCGACTTCGCCGACTTCGCCGACTTCGCCGACCCCATCGGGCCCGTCGGGTCCGCCGACCGGACCCGCGCCGCTGCCCCGCCGGACGCGTCAGGCCAGCCTGGTGGCCGAACTGCGTGTGCCGGCTCCGTCAAACACCCCGGCCCCCGAAGGCCCGTCCGGTGCGCCAACCCGTTCCGGTGCCACCATCGGTGCCTTCCAGCGGCAGTCCCGCAGGAACCGCGCCGCCGGCCCGCGGCCGTCCGCCCCCGGCACCGACCAGCCCGAACCGCCCACGACGGAAGACCGAGGATGACTCAGCGAACCACCGCCACCAACGCAGACCTGGACTGGCTCCTCGACGGACTGGTCGACCAGGTCGCCGGTACCCGCCACGCCATCGTGCTGTCCGACGACGGCCTGGTGATCAGCTGCTCGAAGACCATCGAGCGCGCCGACGCCGAGCGGCTGGCCGCGGTCGCCACCGGTCAGCAGAGCCTGGCCCGCGGCGTCGGACAGCTCTTCCAGGGCGGCCCGGTCCGGCAGGTCATCGTCGAGCTGGCCGATCTGTGGCTGTTCGTCACCGCGGCCGGCCGGGGCACCCACCTGGCCGTGATCGCCTCTCAG
This sequence comes from Streptomyces fumigatiscleroticus, assembly GCF_014647975.1. Taxonomy (GTDB): domain Bacteria; phylum Actinomycetota; class Actinomycetes; order Streptomycetales; family Streptomycetaceae; genus Streptomyces; species Streptomyces fumigatiscleroticus. The sequence goes on along the minus strand of NZ_BMQF01000008.1, from coordinate 104,439 downwards.
GAGGTCGACGCCGAGGTGATGGCGGTCGCCATGCACACCCTGGTCCAGCAGGTGGGCCAGAAACTGGGCACCGACACACGTACCCCGCAGTCGGACCCGCCCCCGACCGCCGGTCCTGAGGCCGGCGCATGAGGCACTGGACGGAGGAGCTGGACGACGACGCCGACGAACCGCTGGTCCGCCCCTACACCATCACCGGCGGACGCACCACCGCCGGCCGCGACGATCTGACCCTGATCACCCTGATCAGCCTGGTCACGGCACAGACCCCGTCCGGCACGGACGCCACGGCCGAACGGCACGCACTTCAGCCGGAACACCGTACCGTCCTGCGTCTGTGCGCCCGCCGGCCCGTCGCGGTGGCCGAGATCGCCGCCGAGCTGGACCTGCCGGTGTCGGTGACCAAGATCCTCATCGGCGATCTGATCGAGACCGGCCGTGTGCGGGCCCGGCCGCCCCTGGCCTTCGCACAGAACGGCGCACTCCCCGACATGACGATCCTTGAAGCGGTGAGAAATGGGCTTCGCGAACTCTGATCCGGCACCGACGGCCCAGGCCGTGAAGATCCTGGTCGCCGGCGGTTTCGGCGTGGGCAAGACCACCCTGGTCGGCGCGGTCAGCGAGGTCGCCCCGCTGCACACCGAGGAGTACCTGACCCGCGCCAGCGTGGGCGTGGACGACCTGGTCGGCATCGACGCCAAGACCACGACCACCGTCGCCCTCGACTTCGGGCGCATCACCATCAGCGACGAGCTGGTGCTCTACCTGTTCGGCACCCCCGGCCAGGAACGCTTCTGGTTCATGTGGAACGACCTGGTCCGCGGCGCCCTGGGAGCGGTCGTACTGGCCGACACCCGCCGCCTGGAGACCAGCTTCGCCTCCATCGACTTCTTCGAGAGCCGGGGCATCCCGTTCGTCGTGGCGGTCAACTGCTTCCACAACATCCGCGACCGCGCACCCCAGGAGATCCGCACCGCCCTGGACCTGGACCCCCAGGTCCCCTTGGTGATGTGCGACGCACGGGAACGCTCCGACGGCCGGGACGTCCTGCTCACCCTGATCGAACACCTCATGGCCCGTCATCCCGCACCCCAGCCGGCGGTGTGATCCCCGCCCGTGCCTCCCTCCCGCGGCACGGTCCTGCTTCCCCCGTCCCGAACGCGGGGGAGGCGGGGCCGGACCGCCTGGTCGATGCCGTCCTGAAGGCTGGAGGCCGGCTCGCCCGTCGAGTTGCTGTGGAAGCCGGGCGCCGAGCCGTGGACGCCCGAGGTGGTCGACCGCGAGTACGCCGGCTGGCGCACGGAGCAGCGCGCCTGGCACGAGGGTGTGGCGCTGCTGAACCTCTCGCATCGCATGTACGACATGTGGATCGAGGGCCCGGACGCCACCCGCGTCCTGGCCGAACACGGCGCCAACGACTTCGAGCAGTCCGCGATCGGTCAGGACGTCGAGCGGGCGGTGCTCTTCCGCGCGGTGCTGTGGCACGCCGAGGACCGGGTGATCCGCAACGGCAACCACACCATCGTCTTCGCCTGAGTCCACCGTTCACCGCCGTACATCGCGTGCGGGCGGCGAGTGAGAAGCTGGAGATAGGTGTTCCGCTCCGTGGAGGTACCACCCGCATGCGTCTGCTGCTCATACGCCATGGTCAGACCTCGTCCAACCGCAAGCACCTCCTGGACACCGCGGAGCCGGGACCCGGGCTGACCCCCCTCGGTCAGGAGCAGGCGGCGGCGCTGCCACAGGCACTGGCGTCCGAGAGGATCGACGCCCTGTACGCGTCGACGCTGCTGCGCACCCAGCTGACCGCTGCACCGCTGGCCGCGTCGACCGGGCTGGCAGTCCAGGTCAGGGACGGGATCCGGGAGGTGACCGCCGGTGATCTGGAGATGCGTGGTGACGACGAAGCCGTGGCCACGTATCTCACCACCGTCTTCGCCTGGTCCCAGGGCGACGTCGAGCGCCGGATGCCCGGTGGCGAGAACGGCGTGGAAGCGCTCGGCCGCTTCGACGCCGTCGTCGCCGAGGCGGCCGGAACGGGAGCGGCGACGGTGGCCATGGTCAGTCACGGCGCCGCGATCCGTATGTGGGTGGCCGCCCGGGCGGCCAATGTCGATGTGGCTTACGCGTCGGGTCACGCGCTGCGCAACACCGGTGTCGTGGTCCTCTCCGGCTCTCCCGCCCAGGGATGGCGGGTCCTTCTGTGGGAGGGCAGCCCGCTCGGCCCCGAGGAGAGCTCCGCCGAGGACAGCGGTCCTGCGGGAGGCACCGGCGTGGCGCCGTAGGCCCGCGCGGCCGGCCTCACGGCTGCTCGCGGCGGCGCAGGTTCGTCGCCTTGATGCCGGGCAGCTTCTCCTCCAGGGAGTACGTCGCGATCAACGCGGCCTGAAGAGCGGCGATGAGGGCGGGCAGACCGACGAAGAGCAGCGCGATGCCGTGGCCGGCCTGTGCGGTGACCGCGTCGGGCCGGTAGTCGACGGCCGCCAGTCCCCAGGCCAGGCACGCCGACCCGAGTGCCGCACCGATCTTGGTACTCATGCTGTAGCCGGAGAACAGCAGGCCCTCGTCGCGGCGGCCGCTGCGCCATTCCTGCCACTCGACGGTGTCCGCCACGAGTGCGGGAACGGCGACGAATCCCAGGCCGCCCGCGAGGTTGGCGACGAAGAACACCACGGTGAACGCGGCGAGGTCGTCACGCAGGACGAACAGCGGGCCGGAGAGGACGATGCAGACCACGAGGCCCAGGAGGATGCCCCGGCGCTGACCGAGCGCCCGCAGGACTCGGGCGGTGACCAGCGAGCCGAACACCGCGGACAGCGAGAAGGCCAGCAGGATGACCGAGACCGCGGCGGGCTTGTCCAGCACGTGGAGGGCGAAGTACACGGCGCCGCCGGTGATGATGCCGAGCCGGGCGAAGGACAGGATCGAGAAGAGGAAGACCGTCAGCCACGGGGTGTTCCGGGCGAGGGTCCTGAAGGAGGCCGCGAATCCGTCACGGTCCTCGGTCCGCGGTGCGGCGGGCACGCGCTCGCGGACAAGGCGGAAGACGACCCAGAAGAGGAACATGCCGGTCGCCGCGTACAGGGCGGTGGTCCAGGCGAAGCCCGTCCTCGACGTCGGTGAGCCGCCGAACAGGCTGATCAGTGGTTGGGTCAGCGTGGAGACCAGGATCAGGCCGATCCCGACACCGAACGACCGCATCCCGGCCAGTTGCATGCGCGTGCCGGAGTCCCTCGTCGCCATGGCCATGAGCGCGCCGTAGGGGACGTTGACCAGCGAGTAGGCCAGGCCGACGAGTACGAACGTGACATAGGCGTAGATCAGCGCGGCCGTGCCTCCGCCCCCGGGGGTGAGGAAGGTCAGCACGGTCAGGACGCTGAGCAGTGGTGCTCCGAACAGCAGATAGGGCCGGGCACGTCCCCACCGTGAGGTGGTGCGGTCCAGGACCAGCCCGACCGCCGGGTCGAAGAAGGCGTCGAGCAGTCGCGCGATCAGCATGAGCGTGCCGGCCGCCCCGGCGGCGATCCCGGCGACGTCGGTGTAGAAGAAGAGCAGGTAGCTGGAGATCGTGGTCCATGTCAGGTTGGAGGCCACGTCTCCCAGCGCGAAGGCTGCTCGCTCGCCGCGCCGTACGGCCCGGGGGTCGTCCGCCGTGTCGAGCGTCTGCTCCGCGGCCGTGTCGTGTCCGGCTGGGTCGAGTCCCCTCGGGTTCGTGCCGGGCTGCCTGGTGCTCATCGTCGAGTCCTTACGTCAGCGTCATCGCCTGGACGGCTTGTGGCGCATCTTGTGTCCCTCAAGGACTTAAGTCAATGGTTCTGGCGTAGCTGGTTGCCAGCTATGAATTACGCGCTCGGAGAGTTACGGGCTTGTCTTATGCTCCTGAGGCACTAAAGTGTGGCTCGTCTTGAGCGTGCAGATCAGGAAGTTGTTCTGCGGCTCTTCGACCGTTTCGAGAGAGGTCCCGGATGCCTACCACCGAGCGAGCCGCCCGCGCGGGCGAGTCCCGATTCCCCGGCGAGGTCGATGTCGCGATCGTCGGAAGCGGGCCGGCGGGTGCCGCCTATGCCCGGGTGCTGAGCGAACTCGCCCCCCAGCTGACCGTCGCCACCTTCGAGGCGGGGCCGTTGATCAGCGATCCGCCGGGCGCCCATGTGAAGAACATCGGCGATCCCGAGGAGCGGGCCCGTGCCCAGCGGTCCTCCGAGGGGCCCCGCCCGCTGACCGAGGCCGCCTCGACGGACACGATGGACGGCTACGCCAGTGAGCAGCGACGGCTCCAGCGGCCGGGTACCTTCCTGCTGGCGAAGGGGTGGCAGCGGGAGGGAGAGGACGGACTGCCCGCCGCCGCGATGTCGAGCAACGTGGGCGGAATGGGAGCGCACTGGACCGGGGCGTGCCCTCGCCCCGGTGAGAGCGAGGTCATCGGGTTCCTTCCCGACCTGCCCGTCTGGCTGCGGGAAGCCGAGCGACTGCTGGACGTGTCGGCCGACGTGCTGGCCGACGCGCCGTTCGCGGGCGAGGTCCGCAAACGCCTTGCGGCGGCCGTGGACCACGACCGCACCCCCGACCGGGCGGTGCAGCCGATGCCGCTCGCCGTGCGCCGGACGCGGGACGGCCGGCTGCTGTGGTGCGGCGCCGACACGGTGTTCGGCGATGCCACCCGTTCCAACCCGCGCTTCACGCTGTTCGCCGAAGCGCTGGTCACCCGTGTGCTGCTGGACGAAGCCGGGACGTCGGTGCGCGGGGTGCGGGTCCGTGACCGGCGCACGGCAACGGACCACACCGTCGCGGCCCGCTATGTCGTGGTGGCCGGCGACAGCCTGCGCACCCCCCAGCTGCTGCACGCGTCGGGTGTCCGTCCTCCCGCGCTCGGGCGCTATCTCAACGACCAGCCGCAGGTCGTGTACGCCGTGCGGATGCGCGATCTGCCGGACGAGCCGGCCGTGCCGCAGGACGGTGCGGGCATCACGGCCAGCAGCGGCGTCGCATGGGTGCCCTTCACCGACGCCCACCCCTTCCACGGCCAGGTCATGCAGCTGGACGCCTCGCCGGTTCCCCTGGCCGACGACCTGCTGCCCGGATCGGTCGTCGGACTCGGCTGGTTCTGCGCCAAGGACCTCCGGGCGGAGGACCGGGTGGCCTTCCGCGACGACGCGCTGGACGAGTACGGGATGCCGGAGATGGAGATCCACTACCGGCTGACCGAGGCCGATCACGCCACCATCGACAGAGCCCGCACCGAGATCCTGCACGCCGCGGCGGCCCTCGGCGAGCCGCTCGACGACACCCCGCCCCTGGTCTTCCCCGCGGGTGCGTCCCTGCACTACCAGGGCACCGTCCGGATGGGCGACACCGACGACGGCACCTGCGTGTGCGATCCGGCCGGCCAGGTGTGGGGGGTGCGCGGCCTGTTCGTGGCCGGCAACGGCGTCATCCCCACCGCCACCGCCTGCAACCCGACCCTGACCGCGGTCGCCCTCGCCGTCGGCGGCGCCCGGAGCATCGCCGAGACCGAACGCTGACCCACCACCACCGTTCCGCTTCCCAACCCACCGGAGGACCCGTGCTGGACCGGCACATCATCCAGAACCGCGGCATACGCAACGTCGACGCAGACGGCGAGATCATCGGGTTCCAGTTCCGACTGCGCATGCCCAACTACCGCGGGCTGTGGGGCAGTCTCATCGAAGGGGTCGAGGTCCGCCTCGACGACCTGTACTGGGACCGCGAGACTCCCCGGTGGACCTTGCAGGGCCGCGACTTCAGCTGCGCCGAACTGCGCACCTCCACCGATGTGCGCTGGCAGCTCGACGAGCCGGCCACGATCACCGTCCCGCACCGGGGCGGACTGCCGGCGGGCGTGCACCACCTGAAGGTCGACATCGCCCTCCGGGCCCCCTACATCCCGGCCGAGTTCCAGCCCTCGGTCTTCCACGCCGAGCGAAAGGTCACCCTCCTGTGACGAGCGGACACGACACCCTGAAGTACGGCGTCTCCCTCTACAGCTACACCGGAGACATCTACACGCTGCTCACCCTCGACGACGCCATGGCCGAGATCGCCGACCTCGGCGCGAGCGGCATCGAGATCCTCGGCGAGGGCAACATCAGCGGCTATCCCACCCCGAGCACACGGTGGATCGACGACTGGCACGCCGGCCTGGAGCGTCATGGGCTGACCGCCACCAACTACGGTTCCTGGATCGACTCGCGCATGTGGCAGCACCGCGACCTGAGCGTCGACGAGGGCGTCACCATCCTCCGCCGGGACCTGGAACTGGCCTCCACGCTCGGCTTCACCACACTGCGCCCCAAGATCGGTGTGGTGTCGCAGGACCTCAGGCCGCACCCCATCTGGGAACCGGTCGTCGAACGGGTCCTGGAGCGTGCGGCCGAACTCGGCATCGTCATCTGCCCCGAGATCCACGCGCCCACCCCCATCAGGCACGAGGTCGTCGACGACTATCTCGCGTTCATCGAACGCACCGGGACCGAACACTTCCGGCTCCTGATCGACACGGGCATCTTCCAGCGCACCGCGACCGACGCCCACCACGAAGGGCTCGACGAGGAGGCCCAGGAGGCCGGCTGGCGGCGGCCGCTGGCCGTCCCCATGGCGGACCTGGTGGACGTACTGCCGTACGTCGCCTTCATCCAGGCGAAGTTCTTCGACATCCGCGACGACCTCACCGATGCGCAGATCCCGTGGCGGGACATCGTCACGACACTCGTCGAGCACGGCTATACCGGCTATCTGTCCAGCGAGTACGAGGGCGACCGCGTTCCCGGCCGCTCGCTCGAACAGGTCCGCCGCCAGCACGCCCTGCTGCGGTTGCTCGAGAAGGAAGCCCGAGCGCGCTGACCTCCACGGCTCCTCAGCACAGGAAACGCTCAGCACAGGAACGCTCAGCACAGGAACGCTCAGCACAGGAACGCTCGGCGCAGGAAACGCTCAGCGCAGAAAACGAGGTCTCATGCGCACAGTGCGCGCTGCCGTTGTCGGGACCGGCTTCATGGGAGCGGTCCACTCCCGTTCGATCATCGCCGCGGGCGGTGACCTGGTCGCCGTCGTGGGCTCCAGCCCCGAGAAAGGAAGAGCGGGCGCCGAGGCGTTCGGAGCGGCGCTGGGCGCCGGCTCCGTCGACGAGGCGCTCGACGCGGGAGTGGACGTCCTGCACGTCTGCACCCCCAACGCCCTGCACGCCGACCACGTCCAGGCCGCGCTGGAGGCCGGCTGCGCGGTCGTGTGCGAGAAGCCGCTGGCCACGGACGTGGCCACGGCGGACCGTCTGACACGGCTGGCCGCGCGGAGCGGGCTGATCGCCACCGTGCCGTTCGTCTACCGCTACTACGCCTCGGTCCGCGAGGCCCGGGCCCGGATCCAGGCCCCCGGCGCGGCACCGCCCTGGCTGCTGCACGGCAGCTACCTCCAGGACTGGCTGGCCGACCCCGGCGCCACGAACTGGCGGGTCGACGCGGAAGTCGGCGGGCCGAGCCGGGCGTTCGCCGACATCGGCGTCCACTGGTGCGACCTGGCGGAGTTCGTCACCGGCCAGCGCATCGTCCGGGTCCTGGCGCAGCTCGGGCGCTCCGCGGCGAGCCGGCCCGGTCCGGACGGCACCCACGTCCCCGTCACCACCGAGGACGGGGCGGTCGTCTCCTTCACCACCGATACCGGTGCCCTCGGCAGCGTCGTGATCAGTCAGGCGAGCGCGGGCCGCAAGAACGCCCTGTCGTTCTCCTTCGACGGACCCGACGCCAGCTACGTGTTCCACCAGGAGACACCCGAAACCCTCTGGATCGGCGGACGGCACGCGAACCGTACGGTGACCCGCGACCCGGGACGTCCCGGATCCCCGCCCGCGCCGTACGGGGCACTGCCGGCCGGCCACCCCCAGGGCTACTACGAGTGCTTCGCCGACTTCGTCGCCGACACCTACGCCGCGATCCGCGGCCGGACCGCCGAGGGGCTCCCCCGCTTCGCCGACGGCCTGCGCGCCGCCCGGATCACCGAAGCCGTCCTCGCCTCCGCCGCCTGTGGAGCCTGGACGGACATCCCGACCGACACCGAGGAGCAGCCGACATGACGACCCCGCAGCAGCCCGCGGCCCGGCAGCCCGTGACGCTGTTCACCGGCCAGTGGGCGGACCTGCCCTTCGAGACAGTGGCCCGCCTGGCGAGCGAATGGGGCTACGACGGGCTGGAGATCGCCGCGTCCGGTGACCACCTCGACCTGGAGCGCGCCGAGGCCGACCAGTCGTATCTCCGCAGCAGGCTCGACATCCTCGACACCTACGGGCTTCGCTGCTGGGCGATCTCCCACCACCTCACCGGACAGGCCGTCTGCGACGACCCCATCGACTTCCGGCACCGGGCGATCCTGCGTCCCAGCACCTGGGGCGACGGCGATCCGGAGGGCGTGCGGCAACGGGCCGCGGAGGACATGAAGCGCGCCGCCCGCGTCGCCCGCCGGCTCGGCGCGGACGTCGTCGTCGGCTTCACCGGCTCCAAGATCTGGCCCTATGTCGCGATGTTCCCCCCGGTTCCCCAGTCGGTGATCGACGACGGCTACGCCGACTTCGCCCGCCGCTGGAACCCGATCCTCGACGTGTTCGACGACGAAGGGGTCCGGTTCGCCCACGAGGTCCATCCCGCCGAGATCGCCTACGACCACTGGACGAGCGTGCGCGCGCTGGAGGCCGTCGGCCACCGCCCCGCCTTCGGCTTCAACTGGGATCCCTCGCACATGCTCTGGCAGGGCATCGACACCGTCGGCTTCATCACCGACTTCGCCGACCGGATCTACCACGTCGACTGCAAGGACACCCGTGTCCGGCCGGCCTCCGGACGGTCCGGCGTGCTCGGATCCCATCTGCCGTGGGGCGACCCGCGGCGAGGCTGGGACTTCGTGTCCACCGGGCATGGGGACGTCCCCTGGGAGGACGCCTTCCGGGCCCTGGCGTCGATCGGGTACACCGGCCCGGTCTCCGTCGAGTGGGAAGACGCCGGCATGGACCGGATGCATGGTGCCGCCGAGGCCGTCGAGCGCGTCCGGTCGCTGCTGTGGCCGTTGCCCTCGGCCTCCTTCGACGCGGCGTTCAGCAACCAATGACGCCGCCCGGCCGCGCCGTGTCCCGCCCGGACGTTCCGCTCGTAGGAAGGCCGTGGAGCGGCGCTGCCGTACCATCACGTTCGGATATGGATGCCGGAACGACGAACGGGGAAGACATGGGCCGGCCGGTCCCGATCGGCGCCGCTCCGCACCCGGAGTCGGCGATCGGGTTCACCCCGGTGGCCGCACTGCCGACGCTCGACGCGGCCCCACTCGCCATAGTGATCAACCTTGTGCGCTCGGGCCAGGCCACCACGAGACCGGAACTCGTCGCCCTGACCGGTCTCAGCCGCAAGGTCGTCACTCAGCGCGTCGACCAGGCCCTGTCGCTCGGACTCCTCGAAGACGGCGCGCTGGCCCCGTCGTCCGGAGGGCGACAGGCGCGCACCCTGCGCTTCCGGACCCGGGCAGGACACATCTACAGCGCCCTCGTCGGTGCCTCCGAGTTCACCGCCGCCGTCCTCGATCTGTCCGGCGCCGTCATCGCCTCCCACCACGAGGACTGGTCCGTCGAGACCGGTCCCGAACCCACGATGCGGCAGGTGCAGGCGGCGTTCACCGCCCTCGCCCGCAAGACCGGGCTGGACAGGCCCTGGGCGGTCGGCATCGGTGTGCCCGGACCGGTGGAGTTCGCGACCGGCCGGCTCGTCGCCCCACCGATCATGCCGGGCTGGGACGGCTTCAACGTCCGCTCCTGGCTCCGGGAACACTACGACGCCCCCGTCTGGGTGGACAACGACGTGAACCTCATGGCACTGGGCGAATGGACGTCCGGTACCCCGCGCGACGGCCGGGACATGCTCTTCGTCAAGGTCGGCACGGGCATCGGAGCGGGCCTGGTGGTCCGTGGACGGCTGCTCCGGGGTGACCGCGGTGCCGCCGGCGACATCGGCCACACCCACGTGGTCGACGATCCGTCGGCCGTATGCCGGTGCGGCCGGACCGGCTGTCTGGAGGCTGTCGCGGGCGGCTGGTCCATGCTCGAGGAATCCGCCCGCCGTGTGAGCGAAAGTCCCTATCTCACCAAGGTGTTGGAGAAGAGCGGCCGTCTGACACTCGGAGAGGTCGGCAAGGCCGCGGTCGCCGGAGACCGTCTGGCCCTGGAGATGATCGACAAACGTTCCCGGCGGGTCGCGGAGACCATCGCCAACCTGGTCAACTTCTGCAACCCCGGCGTCGTCGTCCTGGGCGGTGGTGTGCTGCGGACCGGCCCGCGGTTCGTCGACATCGTCTCGTCGACCGTGCACGCGCGGTGCACGCAGCTCGTCACCGCCGGCCTGACCGTCCGTGCCGCCTCCCTCGACCATGCGGAAGGCGTCGTCGGAGCCGGTCTTCTGGCGAACGCGGGCCTGTTCGCCACCGCTCCGCTCAGCCACTGGGTGGAGAGCGGCAGCCCTCTGGGCCACGCCACCACCCTCCAGCGGCTGTCGGCGGAACTCACCTGATCCCGCACACCGCCGCCGGCGCACCGCCCACGGGCCCACGCCGCTGAAACGGCGGTGCCGGCGCCCGGGCCCTTCTCCGGCCATGACGGGAATCGGCGCCGTGGCCGGGGCGGGCCCGGACGTGTCCTTCGGTCTGCCGGGATCAGGGCTTGCGCGCGACGCCGCAGAACGCGACCTCGGCCGCGGTCTCCGAGGGCTGACTCGGATCCGGACGCCAGGCGGGGCTGGACACGACTCCGGGCGCCACGAGGTCCAGTCCGGTGAAGAAGGAGCCGATCTCCTGCGGGGACCGCAGATGATAGGTGTGCACCGACTGCTGGTTGTATGCCGCGACCGCCCTGTTGAGTGCCTCGTTGGTGTTCGTGCCGTCGCTCAGGGCGAGATAACTGCCCGAGGGCAGACCCGACAGCAGGTCGGCCACCAGGTCCGCGGGGCGGTCGGCGTCGGAGATCTGCCCCATGATGCCCATCATGGTCAGGGCGACCGGCCGGTCGAAGTCCAGGGTGCCGGCCGCTTCGGCCAGAATCCGTGCCGGGTCGCGCACATCGGCGTCCACGTAGGCGCAGACTCCCTCGGGGCTGCTGGTCAGGAGTGCCTGTGCATGCGTCAGGACAAGAGGGTCGTTGTCGACGTAGACGATCCTGCTCTCCGGCGCGATGCGCTGGGCCAGCTCGTGCGTGTTGTCGGCGGTGGGCAGTCCGGTGCCGATGTCGAGGAACTGACGGATACCGGCCTCACGCACCAGGAAGCCGACGGCCCGCGCCAGGAAACGCCGTTGCAGCCGTGCGACGGCGGCGAATTCGGGAAACGTGGTGAGGATGACGTCGCCGAGTTCGCTGTCGACGGGGTAGTTGTCCTTGCCGCCCAGCAGATAGTTCCAGACCCGGGCGGAGTGCGGGCGATCGGTACGGAGCCTGGCATGCAAGTCGTCAGTCATGTGATCCATGGGGAAAGCTTCACATGAAGTTACTGTCTGAGTGATCGGCTTACGGCCGAAAGCAGGTCACGACAGTGCCACCGCCGGTGGCGGCCCGCGCACGGCCGTGTCGCTCGAACGGCTCCGGATGGGAATCCCTCCGGTGGTGACCCGGCGGCGCCCGGCCGAGGATCGGCCTATGACACTCTCGAAGTCCTCCGCCCGCACGACCGGCTCGCACCGATCCGCTGCCGGCCCCGGCCGTGCCGTGGGCCTCGTGTGCGCCGCGGCGGTCTGCGCCACCCCGCTGCTCACCGGATGCGGTGACGGCGGTGACGTCGGCGGAGAGCGGCCGTCGTCCGTCGCCGCTTCCGATGTGGCCGCCACCTCCTCGGCGTCCGCGACGAAGTCGCTGACCGAGGACCAGCGCGAACGCAAGGATCTCATCCCCGACGACAAGATCGGTTACCGCAAGGCCGCGCGTACCGCGGCCGACGAGGTGTCGGACGGGACGCTCACCGAGCTCGAACTCAAACGCGGTGCCGACGACAAGCCGGTGTGGGAGACCTCGGTGGCCGAGAAGGACGGCACGGAACACCAGGTGAACGTGGACGCCGACTCCGGCAAGGTCGTGCTCTCCCGCACCGAGCCCGACCAGGACGCCGACGACAAGCGCAAGCTCGAGGACCGGCTCTCGGGCGCGAAGATCTCCTCGCAGCAAGCCGTCGACAAGGCCACGGGACAGACGAAGGGCACGGTCACCTCCGTCAAACTGGACGACACCGACGACGGCACCACGATCTGGTCGGTGGACATCGTCTCGACCGACGACTGGAACAAGACGACCTACGACGTCGACGCCGACGACGGCAAGATCCGACGCGTGCACGTCGACCGCGACTGACCCGCCACGCGGGCCGGGTGGGCGAGCACGGTGGCACCTGCCTGCCCAGCCGGGCCGGGGCCGCGACGGCACGAGCGCGGGCTACGAACCGGCGAGCCGGTCCAGGGCGTCGGAGAGCGTGAGCCCGCTGTCGTCCTTCGCCTCGTTCCACCGTGCCAGGGTGGCCGCCGCCGCACGCAGCATGTCCGGCGGGAGGCCGGCTTCGGCGAGCATGTCGGCGATCTCCTCCATCTCGGGCCCCCACCGCCAGGCGCGGGCCGCGGCCTTCGCGACGTACTCGGTCTCGCACAGATACGAGTCGGTGCGCCGGGCGGCGACGGTGCGCAACTCCCGCTCCACGCCGTGCTCGCGGGCCAGGCCGTAGGAGAGGGCGACCAGTACGCGGCTGACCTTCTGGAACGCCGCGTACGACAGTTTCAACGCGCTCGCCCGGCCGATCTCGGATCCCAGAACCGTCGCCTCCACCGCCGTACCGGCGAACAGGCCGGCGACACGCCGGGCTTCGTCCTGCGGGCCGGAGAGGTACAGCAAGGACGTCTCGCCGTTCAGCGGCGGGGCACCGATCACGCCGCCGTCGACGACGGTGGCCGTGGTGCCGAGCAGGTCCGCGATGCGTCGAGTGCGCCGCGCGTCGATGGCGTTCGCTTCCACGTAGACACCGGTGAAGCCGTGCGCGGCGACGTCACGGGCCATGTCTTCGGCGGCGGCCGGCGGACAGAGGCCGAGGACGATGTCGGACCGGTGGAGCAGTTCGGCCAGGGTCGCCACCGGTCGCAGCCCGTGTCGTTCCGCCCGGGCCGCGCTGGCGGCGCTGCGTCCCGCTGCGCACCACAGAACGGTGGCGGCGTTGGCCGCCGCACAGGCCGCGACGGCGGCTCCCATGCTGCCGGGGTGGAGGATGCCGACGACGGGCTGCTGGGTCACTGGTCTACTCCGCGGGACGGGTGAGGAGATGGTCGATGGCGTCAGTGACGTCGTCGACGGTGTGGTGGGGCGTCGTCAGACCCTCGGGCCAGGGCCGGCCGCGTACCCAGATCGTTCGCAGGCCCGCGTTGTGGCCGCCGGTGATGTCGGTGTCGGGATTGTCACCGGTCATCCAGTCGCCGGGGGTCAGCTGGGTGCCGCATCGGGCCGCGGCGAGTTCGAAGAGCCGGGGATCGGGTTTGCGGACGTCGATGTCGCCGGAGGCGGCGATGCCGTCGATGAGGTCGGCGAGCCCGGTGGCGTGGACCTTCGCGCGCTGGATGTCACTGGCGCCGTTGGTGGCTATGCCGATGCTCCAGCCGGCGTCCTTCAGCCGCGTCAGGCTCTCCAGAACGGCGGGGCGGCAGGTGACGGCGGCGGCCATACGGCCGATGTAGACGCGCCACAGATGGTCGGCGGACTCGTCGAGCGAGAAGGTGGCGCGCAGGCGGTCGAAGTCGCTGCGGTCGGCCCGGTCGGCGAGTTCGGTCAGCAGCCATTGCTCGATCTCCGGGCCGTAGCCGTGGTCGTGGCTGAGGTCGGCTATGGCGTCCGCGAAGGCGGCGGTGCGGTCGACCAGGGTGCCGTCCAGGTCGAAGAGCGCGAGTCTCACGCTCATGGACCTTACCGTCCGGTGCGGTCCGAGGGTGATCGAATATGACCCGGTGCGTGAGAAGTACCCGCCGGCATCGCCGGGACCGGCCGGGGCACCAAGAGCTGCCCGGCTCGGTCGGCGGCCCCGGTGAACGGCCCGTCACGCGGACTCGGCGTTCAGGGCCCGCCCGGCGGGGCTGCGCGTGTGGACCCAGGCGGGCAGGGCGGTCAGCGCTCCGACCGCCAGCGGGATGGCGAGTGCGGCGGTGAGCAGCCACGTCACCGGAGGCAGCGACATGGCGTAGCTGACCAGCGCGTACAGGCCGAGCCCGACCGGAACACCCACCACCACCCCGGGCACGGCGGACAGGAGTTGCGCGGCGCAGAGCGCCGTGACGACCTGGCCGGGGGTGGCGCCCAGGGTACGGGTGATGGTCAGGGTGCGCCGGGCCTGCACCGCGGTCCTCCAGCCGAGGAAGACGGTGTTGAGAGCGGACATCGCCACCAGCGCGAGGGTGACGCCGAGCAGCACGTGGCTGGTCAGGAAGTCGCGCTCGTCCATGTCGTGGCCATAGTGGGGATCGCCGCGGAAGATGAGCACCGCGGTGACCATGACGCTGGTGGCGGCCGTGCCGACGGAGGTCAGGGCGGCGCGGCCGGGCCGGCGGACCAGCAGCCGGACGCCGATCAGGAGCGACGTGGGCAGGTGGGCCGTCATGGCGGTCAGCCGCGGGTGGTACGTGAGCATGTGCGCCGGATCGAGCAGGGCCTGGACGGTGCTGGTGCGGGCGGCACGCAGGGCGGGGGCGAGCGTACCGGCCATGGCGACCACGACGGCGAGGAAGACCGCGGCGACGACGACGTTGGTGGTCGGAGGGCTGGCGGTGTTGAGCAGCCCCGCGCTGGGAACGGCCAGTCGCGGTGCGACCAGGGTCCCGAAGGTCAGGCCGAGCGCGGTGGCCAGGAGGGTCAGCAGCAGGTGGTGCGCCAGCAGGACGGCGGCGACGGTGCCGGGACCGGCGCCGACGGCCTTGAGCAGCCCGGCACGCCGGTTGTCGCGGGTGGCGCGCACGGTGGCGAGCGCGGCGAGGGTGACGATCGCGGCCGCGGCGAGCAGCCAGCCGCCGATGACCAGGGTGGGGCGGGCGAACTTGATGAGCCTGGAGTCCGAGTCGAGGATGGTCTGCCAGTCGTGGGTGTTGACCCAGGCGTCACCCCTGCGGTCCTTGGCGAACGCGGTCGCGCGCCATCGGACGGTCTCGGCGGGGTTGTCCAGCCTCAGGCGGATCGTGTAGACGCCGGGTGTGTCGCCCGCCGCCGCGCGGGTGTCGGCGGTGGTGAGCCAGACCCTGCCGCCGCCCTCGGTCGGCCCGGGTCCCTGTGCCCAGTCGCTGCGCGGATACACACCGGTGGCCGCGCTGATCGCGATGCCGACGACCGGGTAGCCGCGCCCGCTGATGGTGACGCGGTCGCCGACGCGCACGCCGAGTTCCTCGGCGAAGCTGCGTTCGACCACCACGCCGCCGGAACGCACCCAGGTACCGGAGGTCACCAGCGGCCGGTCCACGGCGGACGGTGCGCTGTCGCGTCCTTCGACCGCGGAGCGCACGGTACGGCCGTGTGCCCGCACGATGGTGCTGAACGAGAAGACCGGGTCGGCCTGTGCGGCCACACCGGGCGTGTGTGCGAGGCGTTCGGCCAGGTCGGAGGGGTCTGTGGCCGTCGTGATGGCGACGATGTCGGGGCCGGCCGTGGCCTCGCGGGTGTTCAGGTACGCGGTGGCCACGGCGTCGGTGGTGGCCAGCCCGAGGGTCAGACTGGCGGTGGCGGTGGTGACGGCGAGCAGGAACATGACGGCCTCGCCGGGACGGCGGCGCATGTCGCGCACGACCAGGCGCCACATCAGCAGCAGGTGTCCCACGGTCAGCCCTCCCAGTCCAGCAGCGCGCCGAGCCGTGCGGTGCCGCCGCTGCCGTCCAGGCGGGTGTCGTCGGCCAGCATCCCGTCGCGCAGGGAGACGACGCGGTCCGCCGTGGCGGCGACGCGCTCGTCATGGGTGACCATGACCAACGTCTGGCCGGCGGCGCGCAGTTCGCCGAAGAGGCGGAGGATGTCCTGGGTCGCGGCGCTGTCGAGGTTCCCGGTGGGCTCGTCCGCCAGGACCACCAGCGGCTCGTTGACCAGGGCGCGGGCGATGGCGACCCGCTGCCGCTGCCCGCCGGAGAGCTCGGAGGGCAGATGCCGGGCCCGGTCGGTGAGCCCGACCTGATCGAGGAGTGCCGCGGCGCGGCGGCGCGCGGTACGCGGTGAGGCGCCGGCGAGGAGCGCGGGCAGCTCGACGTTCTCCACCGCGGTCAGCTCGTCCATCAGCTGGAAGGACTGGAAGACGAACCCGATGGCGCGGCGGCGCAGTCCGGCCAGCGCGCGTTCGCCGAGGCGGTCGATGCGCCGCCCGCCGAGCCACACCTCGCCGTCCGTGGGCCGGTCGAGACCGCCGAGGAGCTGTAACAGCGTCGACTTGCCGCAGCCGCTGGGCCCGGTCACGGCGAGCGTCTGCCCGGCCGGTACGTCGAGATCGACCCCGTCGACGGCCCACACCAGGCTCTCGTCCTGCCCGTACGCCCGCGACAGGCCGACCGCCCGCAGCGCCGGTACGGACGCGTCACCGGACCGGTGGCCGGCCGGCCCCGCGCCGGGGTTGTCGTCCGTTCCGCTCCGCCGCGACCAGGCCCTGATCAGCGGCACGTCTCTCGTCATCCGGCCCCTCCGCCTTTCCCACCCTTGGTGCGAGCGGACCAGGCCCGCTCGCACGCCTCCAGCCAGCGCAGATCGGCCTGCAAGCGGAGCGCGATGCCCTCCAGGAGCAGGCCGGCCTCCCCGTTCGTGTCGTGAGCGAGGGCGGCGTGCTGGGCCTCGGCGAGGCTGCGTATCAGCTCTCGCCGCCGCGCGTCCACGAGCGCGAGCGGATCGGCCAGACCCGACTCGGCGGCGGCCACCAGCTTCAGATGGAACTCCGGCACATCCGTTCTGGGTCCGGCGCCCTCGGCCATCCACGCGGCCACCCGCTCGTACCCGGCCGCGGTCGGCGCGTACACCTTGCGCCGCGGGCCGCGCACCGGCGTGTCCTCACGCGCCTGGACGACCAGCCCCGCCTTCTCCAGCCGGGTGAGCGTCACATAGACCTGCCCCGCGTTCAGCGTCTCCCCCAGCGGCCCGAGCGCCGCCGCCAACCGCCTGCGCAGGTCGTATCCGTGCGACGGCTCCTTCACCAGCAGCGCCAGCACCACGTCCTGCAACCGACCGCCCTCCTCAACGACCCAGCAATAGATAGCGGTTAACCATACGGGCGTCAAACCGGTCCCTGGACGAACCCGGACGGGCCCGCCGGTTCAGCCCGCTGAGCGGGTACGCGGATCGAGGCGGCGACGCCGACGGGCCCCGCCCCGGCAGGGGGCGGGGCCCGTCGCTCGGACCCTGGGCAGCCATCGGCCGGCGGTCCCGGAGTACCGCCGGCACGTCGCGGGCGGCGGCCGCTCAACGCCGTGACCGGCCAGACAGCCGTAGCCGGCGCGGGCGGTCACCGTTCATCCGCGGGAACGGCACCGTCATGGGCTGCTTCAGGCTGTCACCGGGCTTCTCGGCGTCGGCGTGGACATCGTCCAGGGCCGCGGCGGCGTGGCACGTGCGGCGGCGGCAACGGTGACAAGCGCCGGTTCACCGCATGAACGAGTCCTCGTCAGCGTGGTGAACGGCCGCCGGCCTCTTCCAGCCGTCGGTGCGGATGGGCCCCACCCCGAGTGCGCAGGGATGCGTCCGCCTCGGTGAGCACACGGTGGACGAACCCGTACGACCGCCCATGGGCCTCGGCGATGGCCCGTATGGACAGACCGTTCTCGTACTGCTTCTTCATCTCCCGCGCGAGCTCCTCGCGCGCCGCACCGGTGATCTGCTTGCCCTTGTCCATCACTCGTCTCCTTCGGTGATCGACGACCGGATGTCGATCGTCGTCTACCCCCGACACAGGACAAGTCACAAGTCACCGAGTCCGGGAAGGCCTGCCGTTCAGGCGGGCCGTTCCGCGGGTTCGGGGCGCGGCCAGGGCATCCCGTGCAGCCGCTCGATGCTCGCGTTGAAGCGCTGGAGGTAGTCCGCGAAGGCCGCGATGTCCTCCTCCGGCCAGTCGGCCATGATGCGGTCCAGGCTGGCGACGATCCCCGTACGTTCCTCGTCCAGGCGCCGTTCGCCCTCCTCGGTGATGCGGAACTTGCGGGCCATGCCGCCGTCGGGGTCCGGGATGCGCTCGACCAGGCCCGCCCGCATGGCGGCCGCCGTCTGCCGGTTGAGTGTGGAGACGTCGAGTCCGAAGGCGTCGCCGAGCTGTCCGATGGACATGGGGCCCTGCATACGGATGCGGCTGAGCAGGATGTAGGCGCTGCGGTCCAGGACGCTGCCGGCGCGGCGTCCCTTGCCCTTGTGCAGATGCATGTAGCGGCTCAGCAGCATCTGCTCGTACTCCACCCGCTCCGTGGCCCTGTCAGCCCTGTTCACGTGCCCTCTTTCCTGCGGTCGACTCCCCGAGCCCACTCGGTTCCATCATATGTATCCAGCATGGCATGTGGTAGATACACACCATGTGTATGATGCATAAGACGCCGGTCGAGGCGCCGGCACCCGTAGAGGTTTCATAGAGGAGCTCCACCATGGATGGCCCCCAGCCGACCGCCCGTTCAGGAGGCGTCGTCGCCACACTGGCACTGGCCGGCACCGTCGCCGCGATCATGCAGACGCTGGTGACCCCGCTGATCGCGGAGATGCCGCAGCTACTGCACACCTCGTCCTCGAACGCGGCATGGGTGGTCACGGTCACCCTGCTCGTCGCGGGCGTGTGCGTTCCGGTCTCCGGACGCCTCGGCGACCTGATAGGCAAGCGGCGGATGCTTCTGGTCTGCGCCGTACCACTGGTGATCGGCTCGGTGGTGTGCGCGCTCGCCTCGTCCGTGCTGCCGATGATCGTCGGGCGCGGCCTTCAGGGGATGGGCATGGGCATGGTGCCGCTGGGCATCGCGCTCCTGCGCGACGTCGTCCCGGCGGAGAAGCTGAGCAGTTCCATCGCCCTGGTCAGCGCCTCCATGGGTATCGGCGGCGCCATCGGCCTGCCCCTGGCCGCCGCCGTCGCCCAGTACGCGAACTGGCGCGTGCTGTTCTGGGGGTCCGCCGGTCTCGCCCTGCTGATCGGCGCACTGATCTTCTTCGTCGTCCCGGACGTCCCGGCCGGTGCCAAGGGCCAGCGCTTCGACGCTCCCGGCGCCGTCGGCCTCGCCATCGGCCTGGTCTCCCTGCTCCTGGCGATCTCCAAGGGAGCCGACTGGGGCTGGGCCTCGGGCACCACGCTGGGCCTCTTCGCCCTGGCGGTCGTGGCGCTGCTGGTCTGGGGCTGCTACGAGCTGCGCACCCGCGATCCCCTGATCGACCTGCGCACCACGGCGCGTCCGCGCGTGCTGCTGACCAACGCCGCCTCGATCCTCATCGGTGTCGGCATGTACGCCTTCATGCTGATCGCGCCCCAGCTGCTCCAGTTCCCCGAGGCCACCGGCTACGGCCTGGGCCGGTCGATGCTGGCGGCCGGCCTGTATCTGGCGCCCGGCGGCGTGATGATGATGATCGTCTCCCCGCTCGGCGGCAAGCTGATCAATGCGCGCGGCCCCAAGTTCGCCCTGGTCAGCGGCGCACTGGTGATCTCGGCCGGGTACGGGATCGGGCTCGCGCTCATGGGCTCCGCCTGGGGCCTGATGATCGTCGGTATCGTCATCAACAGTGGTGTCGCCCTCGCCTACGGCGCGATGCCCGCCCTGATCATGAGTGCCGTTCCGCTCTCCGAGACGGCGGCGGCCAACGGCTTCAACGCCCTGATGCGCTCGCTCGGCACGACCATCGGATCGGCGGTGATCGGTGTCGTCCTGGCGCAGATGACCGTCACCGTGGGCGGCTACACGATCGCCTCCGAGGACGGCTTCCGTACGGGCCTCGTCATCGGCTGCGGTGTGGCGCTGGTGTCGGCCGCCGTGGCGTGCCTGATCCCCGCCATGCGCGCGGGCACCGCCGAGACCGAGGACGACACGGCCCCGGCCGAGAAGGCGCCCACCCGCGCCTGAACCGGCCGTCACCCGAACCGGCCGTCACCCGAACCGTCCGTCACCTGAACGACCGTCAGCGCCCGTGCCCACCGGGCGCTGACGCGCGGACCGGCGACACGGCGCCCACCGGGGACTCGGAACGCTTCGCCGACTCCGGCGGCACGCGGGACTCCGGTCACGCCAGGCGGCTGGGCCGGTCACCCCAGGCGGCCGGCGGGAACATTCGTCCAAGACGCGGGGGCGCGTGGGAGCCACCGTTGACCCATGACCACTGAGGACCTGCTCCTCCCCTTCGAAGAAGGGGACATTCACGTACGTCAGGAGGGCCCCCGGGACGCCCCGGCTCTCGTCCTCGTCCATGGGCTCGCCGCGTCGACGCACTGGTGGGACGCGATCGTGCCGGAACTGGCCAAGGACTGTCGGACCGTCCGGATCGATCTGCTCGGACACGGTCAGTCGGCCGGACCGACCGGTCACAGCTACCGGATCCCCGAGCACGCTCGCCGGGTCGGCGCGGCATTGGATCGGCTCGGCGTGGAGCGGGTCATCGCTGTCGGTCACTCCACCGGCGGCCTGGTCGTCACCGCGCTCGCGGAGGAACGGCCCGGCCTGGTAGCCGCGTTGGCGCTCATCGGCACCGGGCCCCGCCTGGACGCGTTCATCTCCGACGGGTTCGCCGGGAAGCTCGTACTCGCTCCGGGCGTCGGGCCCCTGCTGTGGCGGATGCGGACCGACGGCCTGATCCGCAAGGCGCTCAGCACCGCCTTCAGCCGCCCCGGCTATGAGGTCCCGCAGCAGCTCGTGGACGACGCGCGGGCCATGACGCTCCACGCGTCCGTCGCGACCTCGCAGGGCGCCGATGCCTACCTGAAGCAGCGCGAAGTCCCGGCCAGACTGGCTGCCCTCGCGAAACCGCTGCTGGTCATCTTCGGCGGGGAAGACCGCAGGTGGCGACCGTCCTCCGCCACCGATTACAGCGCCGTTCCGGGCGCAAGGATCGAGACGCTGCCCGGCCTCGGCCACTCACCCATGCTCGAGGATCCACAACGGACCCTGGCACTCCTGCTGCCCTTCGTCGGAGCCCACGTCGGGCGTCGGCCCGGCTGAGGGACACCGGTGCGCGCGCCGGCCGTCCGCGGCAGTCGGGCCGAGCCCCCGGCCGTCCGCCTTCCGCACGTCGGTGGGCTCGTGGGGGATGCCGTCGACGTCCTCGGGCACCTCCGCGTCGCACGATGCGCCGGCGGCGGCACAGGCCGTGATGCCCCGCGTCCCGTCCCGGTCATGGGACGGGACGCGGAGGCTCGTATCAGAGCCGGCCGGTGATCTTGAGCGGAGTGACCCGGACCACGATGCGTTCCCCGTCGTTCTTCGAGGCCGGGTTGAACGTGGCGTAGTCCTGGCCCGTGTACTTCAGTGACAACTCGTTCGGCAGCTCCTGGGCGGGGTCCGGGGTGATCGTCGCGGTGCCGCGGATCTCGGCGTAGGTGTACGGGTTCTCGGGCGGATTGATCATTATGGTGACGCGCGGGTCGCGGGCGAGGTTCTTGCCCTGCTGCCTGTCCACGGTGGTGGAGAACAGCAGCTCGTCGCCGTCGCGTTTGATCCAGACGACGGTCAGGTGCGGCCGCCCGTCGGGCGACACCGTCGCCACGGTGGCGAAGACCCGTGAGTCGTCGAGGTACTTCTTCAGCTCGTCGGAGAACGTGGGTGCCAAGGTCGAAGTCCTTCGTACGATGTCGGTCGGGGCAAAGCTCTCGAGAAAGGTGCGTGTCCTTCAACCCCGGGCACAGCGCCGGGAATTCCCGCCCCGGGACGCCACACCACGGCGTGCTGCGACCCGGGCGGACAGGTGTGGACGGGCGACCGGATCGACACGCCGGCCAGGATGCCGCCGTTGTCCGCGAGCGAGGCCGCGCTGTCCGGGTCACCGGACGCGGTGCCTATGTCGGAGCGCCGCCGGAGCTGTCCCTGTTCGGCGGCCACTGGTATCAGATCCCCCTCACCCAGCTCATCCTGTGCCCGGTCGTCTTCGTCGTCCCCACGGTCGTGCTGGTCATGCGCCCGCGCATGACCGGGCAGGAGGTGGCCGTCTTCGCCGGGACACCCCCGTCCGGCGGGATCCGGCACGGTGCGGTCCGGCTGCTGGCCGGCATCGGGTTCGCGCGCGGTTCCCGTGGCTGGACGCAGTGGGGTACCGGCTCACTGTTCATGACATCGGCCCGTAGGTCCCCGTCGTTCCTCCGCGGCGAAGCGAGTGGTTCCACTCGTCCTGGGACCGGGGCCGGGTGCGGCTCCGTCGTCGATGGGCGCCGCCACCGACGTCTTACGACGTGACTTCGGCCGTGCCCTCGGTCCCGCACCGGGCGTCCGTCCGGCGGGCCGGCGGCCGCGGTGTCCCCGGGCGTGTCCGCGTGCCGCGCCCCTCGACGAGCGCGGCCAGCGCCGCCAGCAGCCGGTCCACGTCGTCCGCGTCGCTGTAGGGAGCGAGCCCCACTCGAACGCCGCCCTCGACGCCCAGGCCGAGCCGGTGCGCGGCCTCCACGGCGTAGAACGAGCCGGCCGGGGCGTCGACGCCGTGCCGGGCCAGGTGCCGTGACACATCGGCCGGCGCATGGCCCGCGACGGTGAACAGCAGAGTGGGGGTGCGCCGCTCGGCCCGGGTGTGGACGGTGACCGCGCCGAGCCGCGCCAGTCCTCGCTCCAGCCGGTCCCGCAGTGTTTCCTCGTGCCCCTCCAGCGCGGCGAACGACGCGATCAGCCTCTCCCGGCGGCCGCCCCGCGCCGCCGGGTCCAGACCGGCGAGGAAGTCCACCGCGGCCCGCGTGCCGGCCAGCAACTCGTAGGGGAGCGTGCCCAGTTCGAACCGTTCCGGCACGGCGTCGCTGGACGGCAGCAGCTTGTCCGGCCGCAGTGTCCGCAGGAGTTCCGCCCGGCCGGTCAGCACACCCAGGTGCGGACCGAGCCACTTGTACGGCGAGACGACCAGCGTGTCCGCGCCGAGCGCCGCCAAGTCCACCACCGCGTGCGAGGCGTAGTGCACCGCGTCCACGTGGAACAGCGCGCCCACCTCGTGGACCAGGGCGGACAGGGCCGGCAGGTCCGGGCGGGTACCGATCAGATTGGACGCGGCGGTGACCGCGACCAGCCGGGTGCGTGGCGACAGCACCGCCTGCACATGTTCGGGCCGCAGCTCGCCGGTGACCGGATCGAAGTCGGCCCACCGCACGGTCGCCCCCGCCGACGCGGCGGCCTGCACCCACGGCCGGATGTTGGAATCGTGGTCGAGCCGGGTCACCACCACCTCGTCGCCCGGCCGCCAGGTCTTGGCCAGCATGCGCGACAGGTCGTAGGCGAGCTGTGTGGCGCTGCGCCCGAACACGACCGTCTCCGGCGTGGTGCCGAGCAGGTCGGCCAGTGCGGCACGGGCCTCGACGACGATCCGGTCCGCGTTGCGTTCGCCCTCGGTGGTTCGCCCCCGGTTCGCCAGCGGGGCGGTCATGGCCGCGGCGACGGCGTCCACGACCGGCTGCGGAACCTGCGTGCCGCCCGGCGCGTCGAAACGGGCCGAGCCGGACTTCAGGGCGGGTATCTGCGCGCGGATCGCGGCGATGTCGAGGGCCATGTCGAACTCCCGGTGGGCGAGGGACGAAACGGTGGGCGGTCGGTGTCGGCCGACGCGGTGCTTGCGCCGCGGTCGCACGGAGGCGGTGCGGTCGCACGGAGGCGGTGCGGTCGCACGGACGAGGTGCGGCCGCATGGAGGCAGGTGCGGCCGCATGGAGGCGGTGCGGCCGGGACGCCGTCCAGTCGCTGCCGCCGCTCCGGCGACATGATCGCATCCCCGTGGAATGCACGACAGGGGCGGACGCGGGCCGCGATCAGCGTCCCCGTGCCTGCCCGTCCCCGTGCCCGGCGCGGCGCGGGGACGGGTGCGCGGCCGTCGGCAGCCCGATGCCGGTCGTGTGCGGCCGGTACCGGGTGTCGTTCGTCGTCGCGCCTCCGCCGGCGCCGCCCGCCCTTGCATGCGGAAGCTCCGGGACCCGCCCCAGCGGCGTAGGGGGGGAAAGCGGGTCCCGGAGCGGGGAGGCGCGGCGGGCGTGTGCCCGCCGGCCGGGTCATCGCGTCACGCGGTCGTGCAGGCGGTGCCGTTCAGGCTGAAGCCGTTCGGCTGCGCGAAGGTGCCGCTGTAGGTTCCCTGGAACCCGAAGCTCTGGCTGCCGCCCGGGGCGATCTGCGCGTTGTGGCCCGCCCCGCTCGCCGTGACCGTGCCCGAGGACGGGGTGACGGTGGCGTTCCAGGCGCTGGTGATGCGCTGCCCGGAGGGCAGGGTGAAGGCGAGCTTCCAGCCGTCGACGGTGGAGGAGCCGGTGTTGGCGACGGTGACGTTCGCGGTGAAGCCGCCCTGCCACACGTTCGTGGCGTACGACACCTTGCACGCCACCGCCGGGTCACCGGGGTTGCCCGGGTTGCCGCTCCCGGTGTTGACGGTGGAGGAGAAGGAGTTCACGGCGAGACCCGCACCGTTCTGCCAGGGCTCGAAGCCGGCCTGGATGCTCGTCAGGTACCAGCTGTTCTGGGCGAGTCCGCGGGAGACGGCCTGCCGGACGAAGTCCATCACGTCGAAGCTCCAGCTGCCGATCGCCGAGGGGGCGACGAAGGACAGGACGTCGTTGGAGCCGTTGTTGCCCGACCACACCTGCCAGGAGCGCCCGGCCACGGTGGCCGTGCCGACCTGGGAGCCGACCGGCTGGACGGGGCCGACCTTGTTGAACCAGATCATGATCTCGGTACGGTTCACGCCGTCGGTCCGGGGCGTCGGGTCCAGCCAGATGTCGTACGCCGCGTCGTAGACGGCATCGCTGACGTAGCCGTACGAGATGCTGCTGGGCGCGCTCGAGATGCCGCTGATCTGCGCCGGGAGATTGGTTCCCGGCGAGCAGTTGGTGTAGTGGCAGCCGTTGAAGAGCGACGGGTACGACTTGGGGGCGCCGTTGGTGGGCACCGAGCCGTCGGCCTGCGTGACTCTGAAGCCGGTGTCGGTGGCGGTGATGCACTGGGTGTTGCTGGTGCCCCAGCGGTTGTTCTGGACGACGTAGCGCCCTTGGATCATGGTCGAACCGTACGGTTCGCAGATCGTGGTGTCGGCCTGGGCCGGCGTCGTCGTGGTGAGCAGCGCGCCGGTCGCCGCGAGCGCCATGAGGAACCCGCCCAGCACAGCGCGCAGGGGGCGGAGGCGGGGGCGGAAGCGGGGAAGTAACGAACTCACGTGGGGGGCCTCTCTGGGAGGGAACGGGGGCACTTGGTGCGCAGGAGCGGGGAAGCTCTCCCGTCTCACCGTCGATGGGAGCGCTCCCAGCTCCTGGCCCGGACGGGACTGTAGGAGGGGCTCATGTCCCTGACAAGCCTGCGCGCACGGAACTGTCGAAGCTTTTTCGAAACAGCAGGTCAGCCGATTGATCCACAAGGGAATGATTCGTTGGGAGCGCTCCCGAAACTTGTTCGCGCACTCCGCTGTGGCCCGGTGGCGGGTGTGCCGAGGAACGCGGAAGCGGCGCGGGGGTGTGTTCCGTCCGCTGTGCGGCCACGAACCACCACGCGCACCAGAAGAGCACCATGCGTGTCAGAAGGACACCATGTGCTTCAAGGAGCAACTCTCGTGTCAAAAGAGCAATATGGGCGTCATAAGGCACACAAGGCGGGGAACGGCGGTCAGGCCGAGTCCCGGAGCACCAGTTCCGTGCGGAGGACGACATGCCGCCAGGCCACCGCCGAGTCCGCCATCTCCTCCAGAAGCAGCCGCACCATGGTGCGGCCGATCTCCTCCAGCGGCTGCCGGACGGTCGTCAGCAGCGGTTCCGTGGGCCGGGCCTCCAGGAAGTCATCGAAACCGATCACCGCCACGTCCTCCGGTACCCGGCGACCCGCCGCGCGCAGGACGCTGAGCGCGCCGGCGGCCATGGAGTCCGACGCGGCGAGGACGGCGTCGACCTCCGGCGCCCGCTCGATGATCTCGGCCATCGCCCGGCGCCCGCTCTCCTGAGTGAAATCACCCTCGACGATCCAGGACGGTTCGATGTCGATACCCACCCGCTCCAAGGCTTCCCGGTAGCCGCGCAATCGGCACTGGGCGACGAACATGTCGAGCGGTCCGGTGATCGTCGCTATCGCGCCGCGGCCATGGTTCAGCAGGTAGGCGACGGCGCTGCGGGCGCCTCCGGTGTTGTCCGCGTCCACGTAGGTGACGCTCTCGTCGACCGAGCGCCGCCCCAGCATGACGACGGGCAGTCCCGCGTCGGCCAGCATGTCGGGCAGCGTGTCCTCGGCGTGCACGGACATCAGCAGGACGCCGTCGACCCGGCCGCCGCGCGCGTACTCGACGAAACGCTGCCGATCGGCGTCGGTACGGACCAGGGTGAGCAGCAACTGCACCTTGGTGTCGGCCAGTGCCTCGCCGACGGCCCGGACGGTCTCCGAGAAGAACGGCTCCCCGAACTTCCGCCAGTCCGGCTCGGTCATGACCAGCGCGACGGCATCCGCGCGCCGCCCGGCGAGGGAACGGGCCGCCAGATTGGGCACGTATCCCAGTTCGGCGATGGCACGCTGAACGGCACGACGGGTGGAGTCCTTGACCCCCGCCGCGTCGTTGATGACACGCGAGACCGTCCCCCGTCCCACACCGGCGAGGGCGGCCACCTCCTCCAGCGTCGGTGTGCCGGGGCGCTGCCTGCTCATGACGTCCGTCCTCCCCACCCCACGAGATCACCCGATACTACGACCGGAGGCTCCTGCCGCAATCGGTTCGGTGGTACTACAGCAGCGCGTGGTCCAAAGCCCGCAGGGACTTCCCCCACCCTGCTGGAGGCCTGCGGCGCCGACTGTCGTGGGGCGGCTACGCGGTCGCACTCAGGACGAGGGCCCGAGGGTTCGGCCCCCGCCACGGCCGTGCGGGGGCGATGCCGGTCATCGCGTTGACACCTGGCCCGACGGAGAGCCACGTGTGTCACCGGAGGGTGCCTTCCGCCGGGCGGGGTAGGCGCACCGACCGGACCAAGCTGTTCCGCTTTCGCATGCGAAGATGTCGCGCTGCACGCGTTGCAACGCACTGCAAGAAGCTGGAGGGCCCGAATCGCCCCAGGCGCCATCTGCCTGTCCAAGTCGTCAACGGGTACGGGACACGTATGGCCAACCCCCTCATGCGCCTCGTACGCGAACGAACGGAGAGCGGATGTCGGTCGACCTCATCGGCTTCCTTGGTGTGGTGCTGGTGGCGTACGCAGTCCCCGGACCGGACTTTCTCGTGGTCGTCCGTTCCGCGGCCGAGCATTCGTCGAAGGGCCGGGCCGCGGCACTGGGAGCTCAGACCGGGCTGTGCGTGCACATGCTCGCCGCCGCCGTCGGACTCTCGGTCGTCGCCGCCCGCTCTCCGCTGGTCTACCAGGCCGTCAAGCTGCTCGGCGCGGCCTATCTGGTCTATCTGGGGATACGGGCGGTGCTCGCCGTCCGGCGGGCCGGCCGCGAGCGGTCCACCGGGAGGGGGGCGAGTCACACCGCTCTGTCTCGACCGCCCGCCGAGGACGTATCCGCCGGCCGCCGGTGGTGGTCCGGCTTCTCCCAGGGCTTCCTCACCAATGTGCTCAACCCGAAGGCGGCCCTGTTCTTCCTCAGCATCCTGCCGCAGTTCGTCCACGGCGACGGCTCGGCGACCCGACAGATCTTCCTGCTCGGCATCCTGGATGTCCTCATCGGCATCGTCTACTGGTTCACCCTGGTCCTCGTCGCCGCGCGACTGCGCGCGCTTCTCGACCGTCCCAGGATGCGCCACCGCTGGGAACTGACCACCGGCTGGCTGTTCATAGCCATCGGCGTCGCCGTCGCTGCCGCCTGAGCAACGGTCGGCCGGTCCGCCGCCACACTGCCGAGGCGTGCGGCCGAGCGCTCGGCGTGTCAGTGAGGCGTGCCCGGATCTGAGGGGGTGGCGCTCCGCGATGCCGTAGAGCTGGGGCAACCATGCTCCCGCCCTGCTCCGATGCCCGTGTCTGCACGCCGTCGGTGCCCGTCGTTCCGACTCCATCCCACATTCCGATACGAACTGTCTTACTCCTTGGTCGCGGTGGCATAGTTCGAGCGTCGTCCAGCCCGAGGAGGCGTGTCGTGCGGCGTTGGATCATGCTGGCGTTGGGGACCGCTGCCCAGACGGTCGCCTGTGTGTTCGTGTACGGACTGCCCTACGCATCGGACGCGCTGCGGCGCGACAACGGCCTGACGCTCGGCCAGGTCGGTCTGCTGATCGCCTGCCCGACGGCCGGACTCGTGCTCGCCCTGGTCGCCTGGGGTGCCCTGGCCGACCGGTACGGCGAGCGGGTAGTGATCACCACCGGCCTCGCGGTCTGCGCGGCGCTGCTCGCGGTGGGCGCCACCGTGCACGAACTCCTCCACCTGGGCGTCCTGTTCGTGCTGGCGGGAGCCGCGAGCGCCTCCGTGTACGCGGCCAGCGGCCGACTGGTCGTGGGCTGGTTCCCCGCACGGGAACGAGGCCTCGCGATGGGGATCCGGCAGACCTCCACCCCGCTCGGCATGGGTATCGCCGCACTCGCCGTACCCGTGCTCACCGCGCACGGCGGTGTCGGTGCCACCTCCGTCTTCTGCGCCGTGCTGTGCGGCGGACTCGCGGTGATGGTCGGCACGCTGGCCGCCGATCCGCCCCGGCCGGAGTCCGGTGCCGCTGGTGGTACGGACGGCGGAGCAAGCCCGTACCGCCGTCCCGACCTGTGGCGCGTTCACGGCTCCAGCGCGCTGCTGTGCATACCGCAGTTCACAGCCAGTGCCTTCGCGCTGGTCCTGCTCGTCGACGTCCGGGGCTGGAGCACTGTGCACGCGGGACAGCTCCTGGCAGTGGCACAGGTACTGGGTGCCCTGTCACGTGTCGTCGCCGGCCGCTGGTCGGACCGGGTGGGCAGCCGGTTGCGGCCGATGCGCCGGCTGTCCGTGGCCATCGCCGTGGTCATGGTGGCCACCGCACTGGGGACCTGGTGGCCGTCCCCGCTGACGGCTCCTTGTCTCCTCGTGGCGTGCGGCATCACCGCGAGCACCAACGGACTCGCCTTCACGGCCACGGCCGAACTCGCCGGTCATGCCTGGTCCGGACGGGCCATGGGGGTGCAGAACACGGGGCAGAACCTCGCTGCCTCGCTGACGCCTCCGGCGCTCGGGGCACTCATCGGTTCGGTCGGCTACGCCTGGGGATTCGCCGGGGCCGGACTGATCGCGGCGGCCGCCTGCTGGGTGATCCCCGCCGCTTCCCGGGCACGGGTCGTGGCGCCGGCCCGGGAGGGCGTTCCGCGCTGACCGAGGGCGGGCGTGTGGAAACCGGGGTCACGCCGGAGAGGTCCGGCCGGCCTCCCACGGTCGGTCTCCGCCGGGCAACGAAGTCATCGGGGCCGTGGTGATCGCTGCGGTGGCTGTGGCGGCGGTCGTACGGAATCACGGTCCGCGGCGGGCAACGGTGCACTTGGCGTAGGCGTAGGCGTAGGCCGGGCGGAACCCGGTGGAGCGGCGGTGGGTGTCCGTCCGGCAACGGGACGATGGCGGTACAGCGGCTGGTGCGCTCGACGACTCCAGTAGGTTCCTCCACAGCTCAGGGGGCGTTCGACCAGGCCGAGCCCGTAGCGGCCGCCGGGTCACACCTGTTGGGTCTCCGCGTCGACGGGAACCGTCCGCTTGGTCTCGGCCGGCTGCCGGGTCGGCAGCAGGCGGCCCGCGAGCAGCGCGCGGAACACGTCGTTCTCGTCCCGCGTGGTCGTGACCCACGAGGGGTTCTCGTAGTCCACCGGTATCTGCTCGGTGACGTCCACCAGGGGACGGGGGCCGAAGAGCTCGTAGGCCCTGGCGTGCGGCCGGGGCACGCTGGGCGAGGTGCCCGGGATTGTCCGGCCTTTGGAGTGGCGCGCCGCGGTTCCGGCCGAGAGCCTCCGGCCGCCCCGGTGGCGGACCGTGCCACCTGGACCCTACGCTCTGCCGGGGCGGCAGCCGACGGCGTACGCGGCCGGCCGGATCGATGACGGGGGGCACGGGATGACGGGGGCATGGGATGACGTACATGAACGGTCGCGTGGACGCGCGGGGGACGTACCGATGACGACGACCTCCTCCCTCGTGCTGCGCGGTGACGGCGCCGTGCTGCGCCTGGAGGCGCAGACGGTGGTGGTGCGCCGGGCGCACGAGGAAGTGCGCATTCCGCTGGAGGCGATCGAGGACGTCCTCCCGGACGGCCGGATGGTCGGCGTCCGGCTGACCGCTCCGGACGGCGCCGATGCGGCGGTGTACCGGGTGGAGAACGTCAGCGAGGCCGCGGTGACCGCCTTCGCGGAGGCTGTACGCGGCCTCCTGCCTCCGCGGCCGGCCGGCGCTCCGCGCGCCGACGGGTCCGCGCTGGTGACGGTCCGCTCCCTCGACGGACCGGTCCGGCGCCGGTTCGGCGGGACGCGGGCGGCACTGACCGCCGTGGCCGTGCTGATCGTGGCCCTGGACGTGGCCGTGGGGATCGCCGGCGGACCGCAGTTCTCCGTGGCGCTGCTGGGCACGCTCGTGCCCGCCACCTCGGGCGGGCTCATGGTCGGTCTGCTGGGCCGGGGCCTGTACCGCATGTGGCGGCTGCCGAGGCACGGCATCACGGTCATGGCGGAGTTCTCCCATTACACCAACAAGAGCCGGGTGTACCGCTATTGGGACGCGTCCGGCACGGCGTACACCCACACGGCGACCGGCGGTGACCGGGTCGAGCTCAGCTACGACCCGCGTGACCCGCGGCGGGCGGTCGTCTGCGAGGGCCCGGTCATGCGGGTGGTGATGGGAGTCATCGCGCTCATCGGAGCCGGCCTCGCGGGCGGTGGACTGTTCGGGATGGGCGTGCTGGTCGTCCGGGCCTTCACCGGCCAGGATCTGCCCTAGCCGAACCTCTCGACCATGTGCTTGCAGTCGCTCGGCGACGCGGTGCCCAGGCGTGCCCGCGCACCGTTCGGCGCTGACACAGGGGGACGGCGGACGGCAAAAAGAAAGGGAAAGGAGATCACCCGCTCCTTTCCACTCTCAACTTATAGCGCACCGGGGGGCTTGCGGCAAGGTCGGGGTCGTACCGCAGAATCACCGGCCGAAGGCGGATCACGGAAGAATGAGAGCTGCTCAGTGCGTGTGTTGCTGTTGACGTATGGATCGCGCGGGGACGTCGAACCGATGGCGGGACTCGCGGTGCGGTTACGGGCACTCGACGTGGAGGCCCAGGTGTGCGCGCCGCCGGATTTCGCGGAGCTGCTGGGCGGTATGGGCGTGCCGCTGGTGCCGGTCGGTTCGTCGGCGCGCGCGATGGTGAAGGGGGCGGTGAAGGGCACGGCACCGCTGCCGGCGACGACCCTGCCCGAGCGCGCGGCCGCGTTGTTCGCCGCCACCTACGACGCGGTCGCCGAGGTGGCCGAGGGATGTGACGCGGTGGTGGCGACGGGCCTGATCCCCGTCGCGGCCGCGGGACGGGCGGTGGCCGAGAAGCTGGGCATCCCCTACCGGTTCGTGTCGTACTTCCCGACCTACCTGCCGTCGCCGCACCACCCGCCGCTGGAGTGGCCAGGCCGGCCGCTGCCGCAGGACGTGACCGACAACCGGGTGCTGTGGGAGGCGAACGCCGAGCACCTGAACGAGCTGTTCGGCGAGGCGGTCAACGCCCGGCGGGCGCCGGTCGGCCTGCCGCCGGTGGACAACGTCCGCGACCACGTCTTCACCGACCGGCCGTGGCTGGCGGCGGACCCGGTCCTGAGCCCGTGGCCGGAGCCGGCGGACCCCGGCGTCGTCCAGACCGGCGCGTGGATCCTGCCCGACGAACGCCCGCTCCCGGCCGATGTGGAGGCATTCCTGGAGGCCGGCGCACCACCGGTGTACGTGGGATTCGGCAGCATTCCCCTGCGTGACCCGGCGGGCGTCGCCCGGGCGGCCATCGAGGCGGTCCGCGCGCAGGGCCGCCGCGCGCTCGTCGCCGGGGGCTGGGCCGATCTGGCCCTGATCGACGACCGGGACGACTGCCGCGCCGTCGGCGAGGTCAACCACCAGGCGCTGTTTCCCCGGGTGGCCGCCGTGGTGCACCACGGCGGCGCGGGCACCACGACGACCGCCGCCCGGGCCGGCGCGCCCCAGGTGGTGGTCCCCCAGATCGCGGACCAGCCGTACTGGGCGGGCCGGGTGGCCGCCCTGGGCATCGGCGCGGCACACGACGGTCCGGTCCCGACCCTCGCGTCCCTGTCCGCCGCGCTCGAAACGGCCCTGGCCCCCCGCACCCGCGCACGAGCGAGGGCCGTGGCCGCAACGATCCGCACCGACGGGGTGACGGTGGCCGCACAGCTGCTGCTCGACGCGATCAGCCGGGAGAGGCCGGCACTGCCCGCGTGAACCGCACGGAATCGCCCGGACGGAAGAGACCGGCCGGTCACCGACCCACAACCGACGAGGAACTGCCCCGCATGCCCACGCCCATGCCCGTGCCTGCCGACCCGACGATCCTCCACCCGATGCCCGAGCAACCCCGGGTGGTGCTGCTCAAGCCGCTGGTGAAGTCTCCGCTGATCGAGGTCGGCGAGTACTCGTACTACGACGACCCGGACGACGCGACCGCGTTCGAGACGCGCAACGTGCTCTACCACTACGGGCCGGAGAAGCTGGTCATCGGCAAGTTCTGCGCGCTGGGCACGGGCGTGCGGTTCATCATGAACGGCGCCAACCACCGGATGGACGGCCCCTCCACCTTCCCCTTCCCCACCATGGGCGGTTCCTGGTCCGAGCACTTCGACCTGCTCACCGGCCTGCCCAACCGAGGGGACACCGTCGTCGGCAACGACGTCTGGTTCGGCCACGGCACCACCATCATGCCCGGCGTGCGCATCGGACACGGCGCGATCATCGCCACCGGCGCCGTGGTCACCGCCGACGTA
The DNA here is from genome assembly GCF_014647975.1 of Streptomyces fumigatiscleroticus. Taxonomy (GTDB): domain Bacteria; phylum Actinomycetota; class Actinomycetes; order Streptomycetales; family Streptomycetaceae; genus Streptomyces; species Streptomyces fumigatiscleroticus. Next base: position 71,405 of record NZ_BMQF01000008.1, on the reverse strand, counting down.
CCCGACTACGGCATCGTCGGGGGCAACCCGGCCCGCCTCATCCGCACCCGCTACGACGACCGGGACATCGCCCGGCTGCTGGCGGTGGCCTGGTGGGACTGGCCCGCGGAGCACATCACCGCACACATCCGCACCATCATGTCGGGCACCGTCGCCGACCTGGAGGCCGCCGCCCCGGACACCCCGCACACATGACGCGTGGCGTCCCCGGCGACGGTCGTCGTAGGGGCAGGCCCGTTGTCATCGCGATCGCTTGTCCGGCCCAGTGCGATCCGGGCGGTGACCGGCAGATGGTCGCTGCCGGTCGCGGCCAGGGCGCGGATCTGGCGGACGGTCGCCGAACGGGCCATGACCTGGTCGATGCGGGCCATGGGGAAGGCGGCGGGGAAGCTGAGGGCGAAGCCTCGCTCGGCTGTGTTCATCCGTGAGGTCAGCGGGGCCAGCCCTCGGTCGTCGACGGTTCCGTTGAGATCGCCGAGCAGAACGACCGTTTCCAGGCGTTCGGCGGCGATGGCCCTGCCCAGCAGGGCGGCGCTCTCGTCCCGCCGGGAGGACGCGAGGCCGTCGGCCCCGACGCGGACCGAGGGCAGATGTGCGACATACGCCGCGATATCGCCGTACGGCGTGTGGACCACGGTCCGCAGTCCGCGACTCCATCTCTCCGCGATGTCCCGGGGCTTGATGTCCACCAGCCGGGCATCGGCCAGCGGATGCTTCGACCAGAGCCCGACGGTGCCTTGGACGGCGTGGTACGGGTAGTGCGGGGCGAGGGCCCGCGCGTACACCGCCAGTGCCGGGGGCACCAGCTCCTCCAGCGCGATGAGATCGGGCCCGGCGTCGGCCAGGGCGCGGGCCGTGCCCGCCGGGTCGGTGTTCTCGTCGCTGACGTTGTGCTGCACCACGACCAGGTCGCGCGGGCCGGGCCCCGCGCCGGGCAGGAGCAGCCCGCCGAAGAGATGTGTCCAGGCCGCCACCGGCAGCAGCAGCGGCATCAGTGCGCTCGCCGAACGGCACACCAGGGCCCGGACGAGCAGCACCACGACCACCAGGCCGAGCCACGGCAGGAATGTCTCCAGCAGACTGCCCAGGTGACCCACGGAGTTGGGCACCATCCGATGGAATGCCACAAGCCCGGCCGTGAGCACCGCGAACGCGGCGGGCGCCCGCCCCCGCCCCCGCCCCCGCCCCCGCCCCCGCCGCCAGGCCGGCCGGCGCCGTGGATCCCGCTTGGGGCCCCCGCCCACCGCCCACGGCCCGGATCGACGGCGCCTCCGCCGGATCACTGCTGCTGTCCTGCCCGCCATGACGTCCCATCCGCTCGGTCCTGCTGCCCGAGACGAGTCATCAGGTGAAATGGTTTCGACGGCCCACGCCGGCGGGCGCCGTCCCGACGTCCTCGCCGCCCAGCGCCGCGAACGCGTCCGCCGGAGTCGCACCGGCCGCCTGGCGGCCCGGCGTCCGGGTCATGGCCTGGGAGCGCCAGATCACGCCTGCGAACTGTTGCCGCAACCCCTCGGGGCACGGCCGAACCGGCCGACCGGCAGGTACGGCTCGATAAACCCCCCACTCCCCTCCGTCAGTTGCACTCGCGTCCTGGCAGTGGATTCACTGGTGCAGGCCCCGCCGCGAGCGACGAAAGACTTGGCGGAGGGCGAGGGCGTCCTCCGCACCACCTCGCACCACCTCGCACCACCGTTCCAGCTTCCACAGCTCCCAGGAACCCAGACGTCAGGAGGGGTCTGCGTGGACCGCCCCGGATATCTCGTCGCGTTCGTTCTTGCGGTTGCTGCTCCGCTGCTCGCAGTGAGCGGCTGTGGCACGCCCGACCAGGTCGATTCGAGCTGTACGGAAAGCCTGTGCAGCTTTCACGTGCGGTCCGGGACGTCCCTCAATATCGACGGCCTCGAGCTGAATGTCGAAGAGGTCAGCGACGACTACGTCACCCTCAGTTCGCATGGCATGCGCCTGGAACTGGGCAAGAAGCTCGACGTTCGCCTGGGCAGTCACCGTATTCACCTGGTCGGGACGGGGGGCGGAGCGGCCGACATCCAGATCAGGTAGGAGGCGCGGCTGCTCGCGCTGGTCGAGGCTGCGGGCTCACCGCGCCCCTGCCCGGGGCAGCCCGCTGACGTCGAGCAGCTGATGGAGACGGTCGGCGGACAAGCCCGGGTTGCGTGCCGCGCCCTCCGCGAGTTCGGGGTCTTCCAGGAGTGTTGAGATCAGGTCGAGAGGCAGCAGGGGGTTGCTGGCGGCGGCTCGACGGACGCGGGCGTCGGGGTCGGTGAGCAGGTGGACCGGCGGGTCGTCCAGTGTGTTGTCGGCGGCGGCCAGTGCGCGCACCTCCGGGTCCTCGTGGTGGAGGAGGTGTCGCAGACCGGTGCGGGGCAGCCGGGCGAGCGTGAGCAGATACGGGCGCTGACGAGGAGTGGCGACGAAGGCGTCAAGAACGGTTCCGGGCGGTGCGAGCGGGTGGTTGTAGGCGAGCAGATGCCGCACGTCCGGGTCGTGGTCGTCGGCCAGGCGGGCCACCAGTTCCTCGGGGAGTCCGGGGAAGGTGGCGGCTACCCGGCGGAGCAGGGAGTGCTCGGACAGGGCGCAGGCGCTGTACCAGTCCGGGTCCGGCTCCGCGAGCATCTCGGCGAGCGGGCCGATGTCCTCGGCGGTGCGGCCCGCGACCCGGTCGATGGCATCGCGTTGCTCCCAGGTACGGGGCAGCGGCTGGACCCGAGTCCGCGTCCGGACGGCGTCGTCCGGATCCTCGGCCGATTCCGCCAGCAGTGACGGATCGAGGTCGGCCCTGGCGGCGACGCGTTCGCGCACGCGGGGATCGGGATGGCGGGCGAGACGCGCGACGGCGTCGGCGGGCGTGTGACGGTTGTGTGCCAGGGCCCACAGATCGCGCCCCGTGGCGAGGCACGCCTCGGCCACGGTGGCGGAGACGGCGTAATTGACGAGCAGGAGCCCTCGGTGGTGGCCGTCCTGTTCGGGCAGGTCCGCTTCCATGGCCGCGGGGTCCAGGACCCGGCTGTGCGTTTGCGCGGCGTCGCGCACAGCGGGATCCGGGTCGGCCAGGAGCGCGTCGCGTTCCTTTGGGGTCAGCCAGAGCCAATGGCCGGCTGCCTGGATCCGTAGTCCGGGGTCTCGTGCTTGAGCATCCTGCGGTGGAAGGACGGCGGTATCTGCCCGGAGAACGCCAGTTCCTGTCTGATCTCATTGGCCGTGACCAGCTGATCGTGACCGCCGTCGTCCTGTGCTGTCAGCAGGGTTTCCAGGACATCGTCAGGGAGCGCCGTGGCCCTGCCCAGCCGTGGCCGGGGACCCGAGGCGAGCGCATCGCGCACCGAAGCATCCGGGTCGTGGACCAGCCGGCCGCGCTGCGAGGGAGCGGCATGGCGGTTGCGGGCGAAAGCCCGGCGGACCTCCCGTTCCGGGTGCGCGATCACTGCCTCGACGACGTCCGCGGGAAGCTCGCGCTCCTCGCACAGAGTGCTCCAGGCCGCGCGTGCGGCCGGGTGGAGCAGACGCAGCAGGACCTCGGACGGCGCGGCTGGGTTGGCGGCGACGCCCCGCAGCCGGAGTTCGGTGGGAGTGCAGGTGGCGGGCATCGGGACATCGTGTCAGTGATCTTGGGGACGTGTCGAGATGTGCGGCCGCGGCCGCGGCCGCAGTCGCAGCCGCCCAGTTCGCACGAGACCTAAACCTCAACTTTAGCTTTAGGGTTAGGCCGGAACGCGTGTCGTGAATTCGGCGGCGGTTCCGCCGCCTGACCGCGTACACCGCATCCACGTACGGCAAGAAGACGGAGAAGGAGACAGATGCGCGCGCAGAGAAGACGGGGATGGCTGTCCCTCGCCGCGGCGAGCGCCGTGGCCCTGACGGCCGGCCTGATCACCGCTCCCGCCGCATATCCCGCGGACGACCCCGTGGAGATCGTGGTCGACGGCAACGACGTCCGCGCCGACAACGTCAACGGCCTGACCTACAAGGGCCTCGGCCTGCTGAGCTGCAACAGCACGAGCAATCTGCTGATGGACCACAAGGCCGAACACCCCGACCGTTACCGGGAGTTGATCAGAGTCCTGTTCGGCGGAAAGAACCCGCTGATCAACCATGTCAGGCGCGCAGTACAGCCACAAGGAGCTGGTCAGCGCCCGCGACCCCTGGCCGGGGCATCTCCACTACGACGCGGCCCTGTACGTGATGCAGCACTTCACCCAGCTCGCCAGGACGGGGTGGGAGAACGGCAGGAACACGGCGGGCATCTGGCGCACCGTACCGGAAGCCGGCTACAGCGGGGTGAGCGGCACCGAGAGTCGACGGCTCGAACGGGGCCCCGAGCTGCATGACGCTCGCCGACCACCGCAAGAAGGACTTCTCGACGGTCGTCGTCAACGACAGCGACCAGCCGAAGACCTACCGGATCACGGCCGCGAACATGCGGCTCGGCGATCCCACCATGGAGATCTGGGAGACCCGCGGACCGGACGCGGGCCAGGCCTACGACGCGAATCTCAAGCACCTCGTCGACGAGGTCCGGCCCGACGGCGGCGGCTACTACACGTACACGGTCAAGCCGCGGTCGATCGTCACCCTCACCACGCTCGACAGGAGCCGCGACAAGGAGACGAGGCAGCGGCTGCCCGAGTCCGGGGACCGCACGGTGCCGGACACCGACGCGACCGGCAAGAAACACGACACCCGCGACACCTTCCTCTACGCCGACGACTTCCCCTGGGCGTCCGCCGGCAGAAGGGCATGGCGGCCGGTGACGCCGCCTACAGCGTCGGCATCGGCCCGGACGGCACCTGGACGTTCTACGAGTACGGCACGGCAGTCGGGAAGGGCGCGGTCGCCGCCTCCGACAGCTACCGCCTCGCCGTCGAGGCCAAGGGCGCGACGATCACGGCCTACGTCCTCTCTCCGCCCGGTGTTCTCGTCGGGCACCGGGCGGAGGGGCGGGGGCGGTCAGCCCGTCAGCAGGCGCCCTCGTCCTGCCAGGGGCCCCAGGGGACGGCGCTGGGCGTCTCGTTCTGTGTCCACCACTTGGCCTTCCAGTTGTGCTGCCCGTAGGAGACCTCGTCCCCCGCGGTGTAGACGGCGGTCGGGCTCCATGCCGACGTGCACGCGCCGCCCGGCGTCGGTGTCTGTGTGGGCGGCGGGGTGGTGGGAGGAGTCGAGGGCGGGGTGGCTCCGGCGAACCGCACCGAGTACGTGGCGAAGTCCCAGGCGTTCTGCGCCACGCTGGAGCAGGTGCCCGAGGTCCTGCCGCCGTTGTCGGGCGTGGCGCACTGACGGTCGCGGTTGAGGGACCAGAAGGTGAAGCGGTCCATGTGATGACCGGTGGCGTAGTCCAGTACGGTCTGGAAGTCCGCCTGCGTGAAGATCTCCCCGGTGTCGCTGCGGCCGTTCATGCCGGAGAAGCCCTCGTGGGCGTAGGCCGTCGCCTGGTCCCAGCCGAATGTGGACTGGAGTATCTGGTTGAAGTTGGTCAGGGCGCTGGTCTGCGAGGCGGCGCCGTTGAAGCCGCCGTCGAACGGCATGATGGAGAAGTTGTTCGGGGTGAAGCCCTGCGACTTCGCCTCCAGCAGCATCTGCTTGCCGAACCAGCCGGTGCCGTCCGCCGTGCCGGCGGTGGTCACGGAGACGTACAGCCCGGGGTTGTTCTGCTGGAGGATCTTGGCGGCGCCGATCTCGTTCCTGATGGCCGCCGTGTTCTCGTACTCCGGTTCCTCCAGGTCGAAGTCGACTGCGTGCAGGCCGTACTTGGTGATCACCTGCTGGTAGGCCGCGGCGGTGGCGGACGCGTCCGCGCACACCTGGCCGAGCTTGGTACCGCCGTAGCCGCCGATGGAGACCGACACGTCACCGCCCTTGCTGCGGATCTTGTCGATGACCGCCTTCACGGCGGTGTCGGAGGAGACGGCGGCCGTGCCGCCCCAGGTGGGTGAGCACCCGCCGCCGTTGGGGGCGAGGACGAAGGCGAGCTGGAAGGCCTTGAGTCCGGTGGCGTCCATGATGGCGGCCGCGTCCGGGGGGTCGTTGTCGAGCGGCATCAGGTAGGGCGCCGCGGCGTACCAGTTGTTGCTCAGTGCGCTCGTCGCGCCCGCGGCGTCGGTCGCGGCCAGGGTGCCGGCGCCGACCGCGACGGAGACGGCCGCGGCGGCCGCTCCCAGACAGGTGCGAAGACGTCTCATCGTGCCTCCAGGGAGGGGGAGGAGGGGAACGCCGTCAGCTTGTGGATGGTGAGGTGATCACGTCAATGGATTGGCCTAGACCAGATACCTTTTTGGACTAGACCATACGAGCGCTTTACCGAAAGCTTCGGTCCGGGCTCACGCCGGACGGGCAGCGGCCTCGCCCGCCCGCTCCCTCTCCAGCACTCACAGGTCGTGGGCGCCGGCCGGGTGCGGTTCGGTCATGCGGTCCTCACGGTGATCTTCTGCGTGGCGCCCGCCTCGGCGGTGAGGCCGCCGAAGGTGAGGGTCAGGTCCCGGCCGGGTACGGCCCGCTCGACGGTGCCGGGCCGGGTGACGACCGCGGTGACCCGCTGCTTCCAGGTCACGGTGAGCGTGGTGAGCGTGCGGGTGGGGTCGGAGACGCAGACCGTGGCGGTGCCGTCGCGGCGTTGCCGGACCAGCACCGAGCACGGTGCGCTCGCGGTGAGGGTGCCGACCGTGCCCGCGGCCCAGAAGTTCACGGCGGTCAGACCGAGGGAGGGTGCGTGGACACCTTGCGCCTGCCGGGTGTTGGCGAGCGTCGTGAACAGGCCTGTGACGCTTCTGGCGCGGGCAGCGGTGCCCGCGGCCCTGGCCCCGGGCAGCAGGAGATGGGCGTGGCCGGCGTCCACCGGATCGGTGCCGTGGTCGACGTACAGGGTGAGGTAGCGGTCGGTGACGGGGTCGGTCGAGGAACCGGTCCTGATGTCGCTCCAGCGACCGGTGCGCTCCTCGCGCAGCGCCGTGACGTGGCCGCCTTCGGGGAAGACGTAGCCGCCGTGACCGGCGATGTGCGCCCAGCCGGGGTCGGTCGGGGTCTCCGACCAGCCGGGTGTGCCGGGCTTGCGGTGGCCGTCCACCGTCAGGGCGGCGGTGCCGGTGGCGCCCAGGCGGCGGTTGTCGACGACGGTGTCGACCGGCTCTCCGTCCGACGCGGTGATGCCCGCCCCCAGGCAGACGACGCCCTCGTCGAGGAAGAACCAGGACCTGCGGGCCTGAAGGGTCGAGGACAGGCCCTTGAGGTGCTGGCCCACCGCTGCGTACGTGCCGTCGGTCGTGCCGCCGACCCACTTCACGGCGGGACGTTCGGCGTGCTCGACAGGGGCGGCGTACGTCACCGCCGGAGGGCGCCGGCGGACGTCCCGTGCGGGGGCGCGGAGGCCGTGGTCGTCATCTCCTGGGGCGCATTCGGGGCGATGCCCGTCACTGGGCGCCGAGACCGGCGTCGTCGACCTCCTCCTTGCCCTCGGCCTTGAGGACCTTGTTGAGCGGTGCGAGGTCGTAGATGCCCTTCAGGTCGGGCTTCTCCAGCAGTCCGGCCTTCACCGCGTGCTCCGCCTCGGTGTCGAGAGTGGCGGCCAGCGGGTCGTCCAGGAAAGTGATCGACTTCCAGGCCGGGTCGATGACCTCGGCGGGCAGGGCCTTGCCCGACAGCTTCTTCAGTGCTTCGTTGGCCGAGGTCTTGGCCTCTTCCTGGTTGGCGTTGATCCACTCGTTGGTCTTCACCGAACCGCGCAGCACGGCCTCGACGACGTCCGGGTGTTCCTTCAGGAACGCCTGCCGGACGATGATGTTCGTGATCACGAACTTCTTGTCGGGCCACAGGTCGGCCTCGTCGAGCAGCACCTTCGCGCCCTCGGCGACCAGCTTGGACGCGGTCGGCTCGGGCACCCAGGCTCCGTCGATCGAACCGGACTTGTAGGCGTCGGGCGTGACCTTGTTGTCGGTGCGGACCACGGAGACGTCGCCCCTGCCGCTCTGCGCGTCGACCTTCCAGCCCTGCTCCGTGATCCAGTTGAGCAGGGCGACGTCCTGGGTGTTGCCGAGCTGCGGCGTGGCGATCTTCTTGCCCTTGACGTCCCGCACGGACTTGATCTTGTCGGGGTTGACGACGAGCTTCACGCCGCCCGAGGCCGAACCACCGATGATGCGCAGGTTCTTGCCGTTCGACTTGGTGTAGCCGTTGATGGCGGGGGAGGGACCGATCCAGCCGATGTCGATGGAGCCGGAGTTCAGCGCCTCGATCTCGGAGGGGCCGGCGTTGAAGGTCGACGGCTTGATCTTGGTGCCGCCGAGCTCCTTCTGGAGCAGGCCCTCCTGAACGCCCACCAGAGCGGTGGCGTGCGTGAGGTTCGGGAAGTATCCGATCTTCACCTCGTCGGCGGAGAGCTTCTTGGCGTCCGTCGCGACCTCGGCCTGCTTGCCGTCGTCGGTGGATTCGGAGCCGTAGCCGCAGGCGGTCAGCAGGACGGGGAGCGTGGCTATGACGGCGATGGTGCGCAGGGCGCTGAGCGGTCGTGCGGCAGACACGGAGGTGTCCTCTCAGGGAATGGGTCGATCAGGAAGATGCGGCAGGCGCGAGGGGCGAGGCCCAGGGTGTGCGCCGGCCCTCCGCCCGCCGGCCCCGGAGGCGGGAACGCGGTCGCGGGTTCGGGAGGGGGAGACGCGCGGTGACGGGGAGACGCGAGGGGCGTTTCCCCCAACGACGGACGAAGGCTGTTCCGCGGACGGTCTCAGACGGGCCGACAGATGGCGCTGGACGTGCGGCCGAGGTCGATGTGACGACGTGAGGTCAGGACGGAGAGCGGCCGCTGTGCACGGTGGAGCATGCGCATGGCCACCCCCCAATCCCTAGTTTTCCTACCTGGTTGCTAGGGATCGTGGCAGAAGGCGGCGTCCACCCCAAGAGGGTGTTCACATGATGGATGCGCCCATCTCGCATGTTGGTATGCGGGCAGCGCCCCCGGTCAGGCGGGCAGGGCGAACGGGGGGTGGGCGCCGTTGAGGAAGTAGTCCCCGACATCGCGGAGCCGGTGGGCGACGGGCTCGTACAAGGTGTGGGTGCGGGCGTTGCGCCAGAACCGGTCGAAGCCCAGCCGGGCGGAGACGGAGCGGGCGCCGATGGTGTCCAGGGCGCGGGTGGTGGACTCCTGCGCGGCCTTGGAGGAGGCTGCTTCGGCCATGGTCACGAGGACGGAGATGTCCGCGTACTCGTCGTAGGTGAGGTCCTCCCCGCGTGCCAGCCCGCCGCACACGGCCTCCAGGGCCTGATCGGTGAGTGCGGACGCGGAGCGGGTCAGGACGGTCAGTTCTCCGTAGGCGGTCAGCACCTGCGGGTCGTGGGGGGTCCCGACCGGCCAGGCCGGATGCCAGGGGGCGCTGCCCGTCCTGCTGTACTCACGGGCTTCGGCGAGCACTCCCTCGGCCATGCCGAGAAGAAGCTGGACGGAGACGAGACGCCCGACCGGAGCCGCCAGCGCGGTCCGGGGCGACAGCATGTCCTCGTCCGCGGGCAGGGAGGCGAGGATGTCGCCGGCGGCGACCGGAACGGCGTCGAACTCCACGCCCCCGCCGGCCGCGAGCCGCTGGCCGAACGTGTCGGCGTCGCCGTCGGTCCGCACGCCGTGGCGGGCGGGATCGACGACGACGGCGAGTGCTTCGCCGGTGTCGGCCCGCACGGCCCGCACGACGAGGCGGTCGGCGACCAGGACTCCGGCGGCATAGCTCTGCCGGCCGTCGAGCACCTGGCCGCGGGCCGTCCTCGCCAGCGTCAGCGGCGGTTCCTGACGGGCCAGACCGCCGCCCCAGCACCACTGCTGTGCCGCGGACCGCTGCTCGAGCCGCGCGGCGAGGGCGGAGTCGGGCGCGGTGAGGAACCGGGCGCTCCACGACAGGAAGTAGTGGCAGCCGAGGAGCTGGCCGATCGCGCCGTCCGCCGCGGCGATCTCCCGGACGACGGCGTAGGCCGTGGGCCAGTCCGCGCCGCCTCCCCCGGCTTCGGCCGGGACCAGGAGCGTGAGCAGTCCCGCCTCGCGCAGCCGGGACACCTCGTCGAACGGGGCCTTGCCCGCCTGCTCCCTGGTCACCGCGTCCGTGGCCAGATCGTCCGCCGCGTCGCGGGCCACGCGCAGCCAGTGCGTGCGGCCGGGCCCGGTCCGGTCGGATTCCGGGACGGGGCCGGACGGCGCGGTGGCAACGTCCATGGCGGTCATCTCCTCAAGGTCGGTGGCAGGGCGCGGTGCCGGGGCTCTCCTGCCGGTCGGGCAGGTACTTGTAGCCCACCCGCCGTACGGTGACGATCCGGTGCCGGTGGGCCTTGCCCAGCTTGCGGCGCAGTCGTGCGATGTGGACGTCCACGGTGCGGCCGTCGCCGATGTGGTCGTAGCCCCAGACGGCGGCCATCAGCCGTTCACGCGCGTGTACGTGGTGGGGATGCCGGACGAGATGCGCCAGCAGCTCGAACTCCAGGTAGGTGAGGTCGAGTTCGCGTCCGTCCACCGTGGCGACACGGTGCGCGGGATCGATGCGGACGGCATCGTCCGCCGTCCGCCGGACAGGGGCCGGGTCGGTGGTGGTGACCGGCCGGATCTCGGGCCGTGGCCGGTCCTTGGCGAACAGCTCGGTGGGATCGGTGCCCTCGGGGACGAGCAGGAGATAGCCGACGAGCGGCGCGGACGTGTGTCCCCCGGCACCGCTCGGTGCGGTGTCGCCCACCAGGCGGAGGTGGCGTGTGTCGGAGGGCGGCGGATCGTGCGGGGCGGCCTGGGCCGGAAGTGCCGTGGTCATGGCGGTGGTTGTCCCTCACAGGTGTGTCGGGCCGTCGGGCGCGGTGGGCGTCGGGCGCGGTGGGCGTGTTTCACCTGGTTGCCTGATCGCCTGATCGCCTGATCGCCTGGGAAAGAAGGGGCGGAGCGGCACGGGGCGGCCGTGGGGGCCGCATGCCTCACGCGCGACAGCAGGCGGCGCTGACGACGTGACCGAAGTCGACATGCCGACGACGTACGAGTCGTTGCTGCGTAGGGGACATGTGCATCATCCTGCGCATCCTTGTTCGATGCAGTCAAGCTTTCCCTAGTAATCCGGTAGGAAAAGTGGGGTATTCGACTCCCGCCGGTCACCGGCGCTCACACCCGCACGGGGTGCGCGTCCCCCGGAGGCGACGCCGTCCCGGGCTCGGCGGTGCTCAGCGCGCGCAGGAGCGCGCGGGCCACCGCGTCGTTCTGGCGGAAGGCCGGGGCGTCGGTGCGGGGGCGGGCGAAGGCGGCGACGGCCCGGCTGTTGGTGGGGGCGCCCAGGGCGATACGGCGTGGATGAGGGCCGCCGAAGGAGGGATCGACGAGGTGACCGTCGCCGGGGGAGACGGTCACGAGACCGGACCGGTGGGTGTGGGTGGGGTCGGCGATGACCTCCTCGGCGAGCGCGCCTTCCCGGTACAGGGCACGCAGGAGGGGATCGTCGGTGCGGACCAGGGAAGGGCCGGGCAGATACGCCTCGATCAGGGCCGTGGCGTGGACGGTGTGACCGGGGACGGTGGGGCTGGACGCGGTGAACGTGCCGGTGGCCTCGTCGGTGCCGATGCGGATGCCCGCGCCGACGAAGTGGACGATCCCGGCCCGGGACAGCGCGAGGAGCTGGCGCAGGCGGAAGCCGGGCGGGCCGGAGGCGAGGAAGCTGAAGAAGCCGTGCCACCAGCCGTCGAGGTCGTCGGCGACCGAGCGGGCGGTGAGCCGGCCCGAGGCGACGAGGCGGGGCAGCCGGCCGTAGACGGAGAGCAGGGCGAGGAACGCCCCCAGGTCGGCGCTGAACTCCGGGTCCTCGCGCCGGGCGACGTCCTGGGCGATGCGGTCGCGCAGATGGTCCTGGAAGGCGTCCGGCGTGGGGAAGGACAGACCGTCCAAGGGGCGGTCGAGGGCCTCGAAGTCCAGGCGGTCCGCCGGGTCGGGCACGGACGCGGCGACGAGGGCGGTCATCTCCGGCGAGTACCAGTCGAGCCGGTCGTAGGCGTCGAGGAAACGAGCCCACGGGTAAGCGGTGCGCTCGGGGTGGGCGTGGAACAGCTCGTGGTAGTGGCCGAAGCCGATCTCCTTGGCCATCAGCGGCCACACATCGCGCCGCAGGTCCAGCGGGCGCCCCTCGGCGAGCAGGGCGTCGACCGCTTCGGGGCCGAAGTGGCGCGGCAGCGGGGGCCGGGGACCCTTCAGCCGGTAGCGGGTCTTGGAGTGGTACGGCACCCCGCGCCGCGACCCCACGTGCAGGACGGGCTCGCGGCCGGACGGAAGGTAGGTGAGGGTGCCGTCGGACTCGGTCCGGTAGACGCCGCCACGGCCCTCGGTGAGCAGCACCATCAGGTCGACGAAGGCCAGCCCGAAGCCGCGCAGGACGACGTGCTCGCCGGGCCGCAGTCCGGACAGGTCGGCGTCGGCGGAGAACTCCGGCGGAAGATGGAAGCGGCCGTGGCGGCGGGCGAAGGCGGCGTGGTCGCGATGGTGCGCCTGGGGTGCGGCGCCGAGATGGCCCTGGGCGAGGACCACCAGGTCGGCGGTGAGCGGGGTGGCGCGGTCGGCCAGGTGCACGCGCTGCGGGCCGTCCGGAGGGCCGGTGACGGCGGTCGCCGTGGTGCGGTGCCACTCGACGGTGACGGACGGCGGCAGTTCGGCCAGCGCCCGGCGGAACACCCAGTCCAGGTAGGCGCTCTGGGCGCGGCGGGTGGGGAAGTCGGTCCCGGCGAGCGTGCGCAGTTCGGCGAGCACGTCGGGGTCCGACGGTTCGTCGTACGGTGTGTGGCGCGGGCCCCGGCCGGAGAACTGGGCGGCCCACTCGGCGAGGGAGGGGCCGGGCCGCACCGGGCCGTCGATCGTGGACGTCTCGTCGGTGAACATGGTGACGTCCTCGGCCATGGAGTTCATCCGCAGCAGGGACGACTGCTCGTGCCGCCAGATCCGGCCGGGGCCGGGCGGGTGCGGGTCCACCAGATGGATGCGCAACTCCCGCCCGGTGTCCCACAGTTCGGGGGCGTTGGCCGCGATGCGCTCCAGCAGGCCCGTGGTGCGCGGCCCCGCGCCGACGACGACCAGCACGGCCGTGGAGGAAGCGCTGGTCACCGGTGACCGCCGATCATCGGGCGGGCGTCGGAGGCCGTCGTCCTGCCCAGCCGGGTGCGCACGGTGGCCAGTCGGCCGCTCAGCCGCCGCCAGGGAGTGGGCGGCAGCGCACGGGAGTTGCCGCGCGCGTAGTACCGCTCGACGTAGTACTGGCCCGTGCTGAGCACGCTGGTGACCGCGATGTACCACAGGGTGGCGACCATCAGCAGCGGGATGACCTGGTAGGTCTGGTTGTAGATCAGCTGCACCGAGTACAGCAGGTCGTGCACGGCCAGCACGCTGACGATGCTGGTGCCCTTGAGGGTGCCGATCAGCATGTTCCCGGCGGTCGGCACGATGGAGCGCATCGCCTGGGGGATGACGATCCGGCGCAGGGTACGGCGCCTGCTCAGGCCGAGCGCCTGGGCGGCCTCGGTCTGGCCGGGGTCGACGGAGAGGATGCCGCCGCGCACCACCTCGGCGGCGTAGGCGGTCTCGTGCAGGGTCAGGCCGATGACGGCGGTGAGGGTGGGGCCGAGCAGGTTCACCGTCTTGACGGTGACGAACTGCGGGCCGAACGGGACGCCGAGGCCGAGCGTCGGGTACAGGGCGCCGATGTTGAACCAGAACAGCAGCTGCACCAGCAGCGGAGTGGAGCGGAAGATCCATACGTAGCCCCAGCTCAGCGTGCGCAGCACCGGGTTGGCGGAGAGCCGCATCACCGCCAGCACGGTGCCGAGCAGAAAGCCGAGCACCATCACCACGCCGGTCAGCCACAGGGTCAGCAGCAGTCCGTCGAGCACGGCGGCGGTGGTGAAGTACCGGCCCACCACGTTCCACTGGAAGGCGTCGTTGCGGAGCACGGAGTTGAGCACCATCGCGAAGACCAGCAGCGCGACGGCGGCCGTCGCCCAGCGGCCGGGATGCCGGCGCGGCACGATCCGTGGCAGGTCGGGGCCGGGGGCGCCGTACGCACGGCGTTGGCCCGTTGAGGCAGGGGCGACATCGACTTCGGAAGGCGTGACCATGGGGAGGCTCTCCGGGGAGGGGATCGCGGGCGTGGGTGACCACCCGGTGGCATCCGCGGGGAAGCGCGGCGGGACAGAAGCTGCGCGGGTGCGGAGCGGCCGGGGCCGGCGTCGTCACGATCACCGCGTCCCTCAACGCGGCCGGAGGGCTGCCGCGCGGGGCGGAGCCGATCCGTCGCCGATCGTATGTGCCTCCGGCACGTATGTGTCAACCACGCGTGGGGAGCCGGACGCGGTGGTCCGGCATCCGGGCGCTGCTTGACGAGGAGCGCGACGTCCTGCTCAATTGGTCGCATGGATGCCCAGCAGCGCTTGGTCTCGCGCGATCACATCGACTTCGGTCGGGTGTGGTCCGCCGCGTGTTGCGCCTGACTCGGCAGCGGGCCGTCTGACCGGCCCTTCCCTCCCTCGGTGACCCCGTCGCGGGCCGAGTCGTCCTTTCCGGCGCGCTGCCGCACCCCCGCTTTCCCCGACGCCCGGCGTCGTCACACCCGTACCGGCTCGTCGTTCTGACGATCAGTCACCCCTGCCGCCCCGCACGGCCGCTTCGCCGTGCCCGCGTGCGGTCGCTTCCGAAAGGCCACTCCCATGCCCGTGGAATTCCTCGGCATCGCCGCCACCAACGACGGATCAGAGACCACCCCGCGCTCCGGCGCCGCCTTCGACAAGGAGTACACGCTCCGGCTCGCCCGGGCCCACGAGGACCACGGCTGGGACCGCGTGCTGTTCGCCTACGGGTCGGGATCGCCGGATCCCGCGCCGGCCGCCGCGTACATCGCGAGCCGGCTGGAGCGTCTTGAGATCCTGCTCGCCCACCGGCCCAACGTCTCCTACCCCACCTTCGCCGCCAAGACGTTCGCCACCCTCGACCAGATCAGCGAGGGCCGGCTGACCGTGCACTTCATCACCGGCGGCAACGACCACGAGCAGGGCCGGGAGGGCGACACCCTCACCAAGGACGAGCGTTACGCCCGCACCCGCGAGTACATCCGGATCGTCAAGAAGATCTGGACCACCCACGAGCCCTTCGACCACGAGGGCGAGCACTACCGCTTCCACGACTTCGTCAGCGACGTCTTCCCCGTCCAGCAACCCCGCCCGAATGTCTCGTTCGGAGGCTCGTCCCCTGCCGCGTACGCCGCCGGAGGCGCCGAGGCCGACATCTACTGCCTGTGGGGCGAGCCGCTGGCGAAGACCGCCGAGCAGATCGGACACGTGAAGGCCGCCGCGAAGGCCGCGGGCCGCACCGACCTGCCCCGCATCCAGGTCGCCTTCCGCCCGATCATCGCCCCGACCGAGGAACTGGCCTGGGAGAAGGCCCACCGCACGGTCGGCGCCATCCGCGAACGGCGCGAGGCCGGCCTCGTACGCCACCACCGCAGCGGCGCCCCCGAGAACACCGGCTCGCAGCGGCTGATCGCCATCGCCGAGGCGGGGGAGCGCTACGACCGCGCCCTGTGGACCCCGACCGCCGCCGCGACCGGTGGCGCCGGCAACTCCAACGCCCTGGTCGGCACCCCGGAGACGGTCGCCCAGGCGCTCCTGGACTACTACGACCTCGGCGTCGACATCCTCTCCGCCCGCGGCTACGACCTGCTCGACGACGCCATCGACTTCGGCCGGTACGTGATCCCGATCGTCCGCGAGGAGGTCGCCAAGCGCGACGCCGAGCGGGCGGCACGCGGCACGAAGACCCTCGCGGCGGTGCACGGATGACGTCCGCCCCCGAACTGACGGTCCTTCACGTCCCGGTCTCCGATCCGCGCGTCGGACCCCTGCTGAGCGAGCTGGGCGACGAGTACTCGGCCCGCTACGGCAAGGACGCCCACGCCGAACTCGCCCGCTATCCCGACGAGGAGTTCACCGAACCGTACGGCGGTCTGCTGCTCCTGCTGCTCGAACGCGGCGAGCCCGTCGCGGGCGGTGCCTTCCGCCGCTACGACGCGGCCACGGCCGAGCTGAAGCGGATCTGGACGCACTCCGCCCACCGACGGCGTGGCCTCGCCCGCCGGGTGCTCGCCGAACTGGAGCGTGAGGCCGGCACCCGCGGCTACCGGCGGATCTACCTGACCACCGGACCACGCCAGCCCGAGGCCCGCGGCCTGTACCTGGCCACGGGCTACACACCGCTGTTCGACACGACCGCCGACCCGGAGACCATCGGCCCGCTGCCGTTCGAGAAGCACCTCAGCACAGAAAAGGCCACCACTCCGTGAACCTCTCCGAGACAAGAACCCGCCTGCGCGGCGCCGTCGCCCTCGCCCTGCTGCCGCTCCTGGCGCTGACCGCCTGCGGCTCCGGCGACACCGGCGCGACGGCGGCGGCGGGCGCTCAGGCCTCTCCCGCGCCGACCGACGACCCGGTCGCCGCCGTACGCACCGTGGACTCCGTCGCCGCCCTGCTGCCCGCCGACGTACGCGAGGCGGGCACGCTGCGGGTCGGCAGCTCGGTCGGATTCCCGCCCGGCGCGTACTACCCGAACGGCTCGGACAAGGCGCCCGCGGGCCAGGACATCGACCTCGCCGACGCGGTGGCCAAGGTCCTCGGCGTCAAGCTGGAACGACAGGACGCCTCCTTCGAGACGATCCTGCCCGCCCTCGGCAGCGGCAAGTACGACTTCGGCACCGGCAACTTCGGCGTCACCGCCGAACGCCTGAAGACCATCGACTTCGTCACCTACATCAACGACGGCCAGGGCTTCGCGGTGAAGAAGGGCAACACCACGCTCAGGACGAAGGTCACCGACCTCACCCAGCTGTGCGGGCTGACCATCGGCACCGGCGCCGGCACCACCTTCGAGGCCACCCTCACCGCACAGAAGGGCGTCTGCGCCAAGGCCGGCAAGAAGCCGTACGACGTGAAGGTCTACTCGGAGAACGCGGCGACGCTCACCGCGCTCCAGCAGGGCCGTATCGACGTGATCATGTCGACCATCAACGGCCTGCGCTACCAGGCGGCCCAGCCCGCCGCGCAGACCGCCTTCCTCGGCGAGTACCACCGGCTCGACGTCGGCTTCGCCTTCAAGAAGGGCTCCCCGCTCACCAAGGCCTTCCAGGCCGCCGTCAACGAGCTGATCAAGGACGGCACCTACGCCCGGATCCTCAAGAAGTGGGGCACCTCCGCCTCCGCGATCGAGACGTCGCGGATCAACCCGCCCGAGCACACGTAAGAGTCGAGCAGGAACATCACGATGGCATCCACCACCGACGCCGCACCGCCCGGCGCGGCCGCCCCGGGCACCGGCCCCACCGGCCCCGAAACCCCGCCCGCCCCGAACGACCAGGCCTCCCTCAAGGTCGTCCCCGCCCGCCACTACGCCCGGTGGGCGGCGGCCGTCGCCGTGATCGTGCTGGTCGCCCAGTTCGTGCACGGCCTGGCCACCAACCCGGTCTGGGAGTGGGGCGTCTTCCGCGACTACGTGCTGTCCGAGACGATCGTCGAGGCGGTGTGGATCACCCTCCAGCTCACCGCCTACGCCACCGTGCTCGGTTTCCTCCTCGGCACCGTGCTCGCCTTCATGCGGCTGTCGCGCAGCCCGGTGCTCCAGACCGTCGCCTGGACCTACGTCTGGATCTTTCGGTCCATCCCGATGATCGTCCAGCTGGTGTTCTGGTTCAACCTGAGCGCGCTCTACGAGGAGCTGGGCGTCGGCATCCCCTTCGGGCCGGTCTTCTGGTCCGTCGACAGCGACAGCCTCATCGGCACCATCGGCGCCGCCGTCATCGGGCTGACCCTGCACCAGGCCGCCTACGCCGCCGAGATCGTCCGCGGCGGCGTCGTCTCCGTCGACCACGGACAACTCGAAGCCGCCGCGGCGCTGGGCATCCCCCGGCTGCGGCAGATCCGCCGGATCGTGCTGCCCCAGGCCATGCGCGCCATCCTGCCCACGGCCGGCAACGAGATCATCGGCCTGCTCAAGGGCACCTCGGTGGTCTACGTCATGGCCATCGGCGAACTCTTCTACCAGGTGCAGGTCGTCTACGGCCGCAACGGCCGGGTCATCCCGCTGCTGCTGGTCGCCACCGCCTGGTACGTCGTCCTCACCTCCCTGCTGTCGGTCGCCCAGTACTACGTGGAACGCCACTACGCCCGGGGCGCCGACCGTACGCCGCCCCCCACTCCGCTCCAGCGCGCCCGCCGCTTCGTCCGCGACCTGCGCGCGGCGGCGGCCCAGCGCACCCAGCCCGTACCGGCCCGCAAGCCCCTGCCCCTGGGAGACAGCCGATGAGCGAGGTGATGGTGGACGTCCACGGCGTCCACAAGAGTTTCGGCACGCTGGAGGTGCTGCGCGGGGTGGACCTCCAGGTCCGCGCCGGCGAGGTCACCGTGATCCTCGGCCCGTCCGGCTCCGGCAAGTCCACGCTGCTGCGCACCATCAACCACCTGGAGAAGGTCAACAGCGGGTGGATCAGCATCGACGGCGAGCTGATCGGCTACCGCCGCTCGGAGGACAGAAGGGCGGCCCGAAGGGCCCCGGCTGAGGGTGGTGGCGGGCGACGGGCGGGAAAGCTGCACGAGCTGAAGGAGAAGGACGTACTGAAGCAGCGCACCCACATCGGGTTCGTCTTCCAGAACTTCAATCTCTTCCCGCATCTGACGGTGCTGGAGAACCTGATCGAGGCCCCGGTCTCCGCGCTGCGCCGGCCGCGCGGCCAGGCGGAGGAGACGGCCCGCCGGCTGCTGGACCGGGTCGGCCTCGCCGACAAGGCCGGCGCCTACCCGCGGCAGCTCTCCGGCGGGCAGCAGCAGCGCGTGGCCATCGCCCGCGCGCTCGCCCTCGAACCCAAGGTGCTGCTCTTCGACGAGCCCACCTCGGCGCTCGACCCGGAACTGGTCGGCGAGGTCCTCGACGTCATCAAGGACCTGGCCCGCACCGGCACCACCATGATCGTCGTGACCCACGAGATCGGCTTCGCCCGCGAGGTCGCCGACACCGTGGTGTTCATGGACGGCGGAGTCGTCGTGGAACAGGGACCGCCCGCGGCCGTCCTGGACAACCCGCGGCAGGAACGCACCCGCGCCTTCCTCTCCAAGGTCCTCTGACCGCCCGCCCTCCCCGCCAGTCGCCCACAAGGAGAACGACCGTGTCCACCCTGATCGCCCGCCGCCGCACCGCCGCAGCCGTGCTCGGACTCGCCACCGCCCTCGTCCTGGCCGCCTGCGGCAACCCCGACGACGGCGGCACGACCGAGGTCGCGGCCACGTCGGGTGCCAGGACGAGGATCAACCTCAGTCCCGACCAGAACCGCGTCACCACGGACAAGGTCGACTCCATAGCCGCCGAGGTCCCGGAGGAGATCCGCGAAAGAGGCACCCTGGAGATCGTCGACTCCTCCGGCTCCGCCGCGCCGCTCACCTTCCACGCCACCGACAACAAGACCGTCATCGGCGTCGAACCCGACATCGCCTCCCTGGTCGCCGATGTCCTCGGCCTGAAGCTGCACATCAACACCGTCTCCTGGGAGAACATCTTCGTCGGCCTCGACAGCGGCAAGTACGACGCCGGCTTCAGCAACATCACCGTCACCGAGGAGCGCAAGGAGAAGTACGACTTCGCCACCTACCGCGAGGACAACCTGGGCTTCGCGGCGAAGAAGGGCAGCGGCCTGAAGGTCACCGGGCCCGAGGACGTGGCGGGGAAGACCGTGGCGGTGAGCAGCGGCACCAACCAGGAGAAGCTGCTCATCGAGTGGAGCGAGGAGAACGAGAAGGCCGGCCGCGAGCCGGTGGACATCAAGTACTACCAGGACGAGAGCGACACCTATCTCGCCCTCCGGTCCGGCCGCATCGACCTCTACCTCGGCCCCAACCCGACCGCCGCCTACCACGCGGCCACCACCGGCAAGACCGAGGTCGTCGGCACCTGCTCCGGCGCCGGCGCCACCCTCCAGGGCCTCATCGCGGCCACCACCAAGAAGGACAGCGGCCTGGTCGAGCCGCTCGCCGACGCCCTCGACCATGTCATCGACAACGGGACGTACGCCCAGGTACTCAAGCGCTGGGGCCTGTCCGACGAGGCCGTGACCGAGTCCGAGATCAACCCGCCCGGCCTGCCGAAGACCGACCAGTAGCCGTACCGACGACGAGGACCCGCCATGCCCGTATCCGCCGTACCTCCCTCCCGTCCCGCACCCCGCCTCGACGAAACCGCCTACGACCGCCGCAGGCTGCGCCAGTGGCTCGCCGGGGACGCCAGGGCGGACGGGGTCAGCCGCCGCCGTCTGCTCACCCTGCTCGCCGCCACGGCCACCGCGACCGTGCTCCCCGCGCCGCACCCGGCCCGCGCCGCCGACACCCCGATCGTCAAACCGCTGCCGCCCGAGTGGTTCGTCCGGCGCGGCACCAACGCCGAGACCCGCTGGGAGGCCCTGCGCGGAACCGGGCACCACACCCCCAACGAGCTGTTCTTCGTACGCAACCACACCGCCACACCCGTCCTGACGGCGGACGACTGGCGGCTGCGGCTGTGGGGCAGCGGGCTGCGGGGCGCGCCCGGCGAGGACAGGGCGGTGGAGTTCGGCTACGACGATCTGCGCGCCCTGCCCGCCGTCACCCGGACCGCGTTCGTCGAGTGCGCCGGAAACGGCCGCGGCTACTACACCAGCCAGCAGGGCGAGACGGTCAGCGGCACCTCGTGGACGCTCGGCGCGGTCGGCGTGGCCCGCTGGCGCGGTGTGCCCCTGGCCGAGGTGCTGCGCAGGGCCGGGCCGGCCTCCCGTGCCGTGGACGTCCAGCCCCGCGGCCTGGACGCCGAGTACGTCAGCGGCGGTGAGAGCCTCGGCCGGGTGCGCCGTCCGCTGCCGCTGGCCAAGGCGCTGCACGACGTCCTGCTCGCGTACGAGATGAACGGCGAACCGCTGCCGTACGACCACGGGTATCCGGTGCGGGTGCTGGTGCCCTCCTGGGTGGGGATCGCGTCGGTCAAGTGGGTCGGCGACATCGAGGTGTCCGCGCAGCCGCTGTTCTCACCCTGGAACACCACCTTCTACCGGCTGTTCGGTTCCGCATACCCTCAGCAGGGCAGCGCGCCGCTGACCCGGCAGACGATCAAGAGCGCCTTCGAGCTGGCGAGCGGCGCCACGTTCCGGGCGGGCCAGGACCAGGTGCTGCACGGGCGGTCCTGGTCGGGTGCGGGGGCCGTCGCGCGGGTCGACGTCAGCACCGACGGCGGGACGAGCTGGCGGCCGGCCCGGCTGCACGACCGGCCCCGTGCCGACACCTGGACCCGCTGGTCCATCCCCTGGAAGCCCGGCGCACCCGGCACCACCCACCTGCTGGCCCGCGCCACCGACACGGCCGGCCGCACCCAGCCGGACGTCGCCGTGCCCAACACACAGGGCTATCTCTTCGACGCGGTGATGCGGCATCCGGTGACCGTGGTCTGACGGCGACGGCACAGCGGTTCCCCTACCCTCACAGCGCACGGGCCGCATAGGCCCTGACGTCCGCGTCCGGGTCCGTCGTCGCCGTGGCCAGGGCCGCCCGGGCGTCCTCGGCGGCCCGGTGCCGGGTCAGTGCCGTCACGGCGGCCTTGCGGACGTCGGCGTTGGAGTCGGCGAGGGCCTTGGCGAGAGCGGGTACGGCGAGGCCGGGGTCGGCGAGGGACAGGGCGGTCGCGGCACCGGCCCGTACCTGCCAGGCCCGGTCGGACAGGGCCGCCTCCGCGCGTGCGGCCAGGGGCGCCGGGCAGCCGGTCGTGCCCAGTGCCTCGTAGGCGGCCGCACGCACCAGGGCGTCGGGATCGCCGGCGAGTCCGGCGAGGGCGGAGTGGACCGGGCCGGGTCCGGGGCCGTTCGGTGCCAAGTCGCCGAGCCGTCCCCCGGACACGGCCGCCAGGGCCTTGGCGATCGCGACGCGGACCTCGCGGGAGGGGTCGGCGGCCGCCGCCCGGGCCAGTTCCCCGGCGGCGTCGACCGACACCAGTGCCCGCACGGCCGCGATGCGGACGGCGATGTCGGAGTCGGCCAGACAGTGCGCGAACAGTCCGGCGTCACCGAGGCGCAGGACGCGCAGGGCGTCCAGCGCGACGGCACGGGCGACGGGGTCCGCTTCGGACAGGGCGGCGGCGAGGCCGTCGCGCAGGGCCGGTTCGGGGGCCAGCGTCTCGACCAGTTCCCGCAGTGAGGCGGCCGCGGCGGCGCGGACGCCGGCGTCGGTGTCGGCGAGCGCCGCGGCCAGGGCCGGTCCGGTGCCCGGCGGCACGGTCTCCGTCAGGACGGTGACGGCCGTCCGGCGGACGGTGGGCTCGGAGTCGGTCAGATAGGGGGCGAGGGCGGAGAGCGTGGGCTCGCCCTCGGCGAGGGAGAGCAGCTCCAGCAGGCGCGGCGTGGTCGGGGCGTCCGACGCGTCCGCGTCGGCACCGGTACCGGCGGCCGTCCCGGGACCGGCGGGCTCCTGCCGCATCGCCACCGGCGCCGCCTCCCGGGTCCCCGCGGTCGCCACCTGTTCCGGGTGGACCTCGCCGAGGTGGCGACAGGGGCCGCCGGCCGGGGCGAAACCGTCGACCGGCACCAGATAGGGGGCGACGGGCCGTGCCGTGAACTCCATCGCGCCCGTAGGGGACTTGCGCAGGTCGAGATGGTGGAACCAGGACGCGTCGTCACGCCGCGGGTGGTCCAGACGGTCGTGGTAGAGGCCCCAGCGGGACTCCGTGCGGGCCAGGGAGGCGCGCGCGGCCATCTCCGCGCAGTCGCGGATGAAGGTGACCTCCGCGCAGCGCATCAGCTCGTGCGGCGTGCGGGCGCCCATCGCGGCGATGTCCGCGCGCATCCGCTCGAACGCCTCCACGGCCAGCGACAGCCGGGCGCCGGACTTCGGCGGGGCCACGTAGTCGTTGACGAAACGGCGCAGCTTGTACTCGACCTGGGGCTGCGGCGGGCCGTCGGGGTTGCGCAGCGGGCGGTAGACCAGCTCGTGCGCCTCCCGGAGCTGGTCGAGGGGCAACTCCCCCTGGTACGGCCTGTACTGCGACGCGTCCGCGCCCGCCAGGTCACCGAAGACGAACGCCCCGATCATGTAGTTGTGCGGGACACAGGCCAGGTCCCCGGCGGCGTACAGACGGGGGACGGTCGTACGGGCGTGGTCGTCGACCCGTACGCCCGAGGCCGAGTGGCCGCCGCACAGGCCGATCTCGGAGATGTGCATCTCGACGTCGTGGGTGCGGTAGTCGTGGCCGCGGCCGGAGTGGAAGGTGCCGCGGGTGGGGCGCTCGGTGGAGTGCAGGATCGACTCCAGGGCCGAGATCGACTCCTCCGGCAGATGGCTCAGCTTCAGGTACACCGGACCCCGGTCGCTGGCCACCTCCGCCGCGAACTCCGCCATCATCTGCCCCGACCAGTAGTCGGAGTCGACGAAGCGCTCGCCGTGCCGGTTGACCTGGTAGCCGCCGAAGGGGTTGGCGACATACGCGCAGGCCGGGCCGTTGTAGTCCTTGATCAGCGGATTGATCTGGAAGCACTCGATGCCGGTCAGCTCGGCGCCCGCGTGATAGGCCATCGCATAGCCGTCGCCCGCGTTCGTCGGGTTCTCGTACGTGCCGTACAGGTAGCCGGAGGCGGGCAGGCCGAGGCGGCCGCAGGCACCGGTCGCCAGGATCACCGCGCCCGCGCGGACGGTGACGAACCGCCCCGTGCGGGTGTGGAACCCCGCCGCCCCCACCGCGCGCCCCTCGGCGGTCAGCACGCGCACCGGCATCACCCGGTTCTCGATCCGGATCCGCTCCCGCATCTCGCGCCGCCGCAACTGCCGGTACAGGACCTTCTTGACGTCCTTGCCCTCCGGCATCGGCAGCACGTAGGAGCCGGAGCGGTGGACCTGGCGGACCGCGTACTCGCCGTGCTCGTCCTTCTCGAACTTCACGCCGTACGACTCCAGCCGCCGCACCATGGCGAAGCCGCGGGTGGCGGTCTGGCGGACGGTGGACTGGTCGACGATGCCGTCGTTGGCGCGGGTGATCTCGGCGACGTAGTCGTCGGGCTCGGCACGGCCGGGAATGACCGCGTTGTTGACGCCGTCCATGCCCATGGCGAGCGCGCCGGAGTGGCGTACGTGCGCCTTCTCCAGCAGCAGGACGTCCGCGCCGTGCTCGGCGGCGGTCAGGGCCGCCATGGTGCCGGCGGTGCCGCCGCCGATCACGAGCACGTCGCAGGTGATCTCGTCCGCGTCGGCGAGGGCCGGGATTCGCAGGGGGGTGTCCAGGGTGTCCACCAGGGTGCCTGTGCCTTTCGGGAACTCAAGAACCGAGTGAGGTGAGGACGTCGCGCCGCAGGGCGATGCGCGCCGGATCGTCGTGGGCTGCGCGCTCACGCGGGCGCGGTACGTCCCGTACGGCGAGGAGGCGGCCCGCGCCCAGCAGGGCCACGCGGTCGCCGAGGAAGAGGGCCTCGTCCACGTCGTGGGTGACGAAGACGACGGTCGCGCCCGTGCCGTGCAACACCTCCACCAGCAGGTCCTGCATACCGGCGCGGGTCTGGGCGTCGAGCGCGCCGAACGGCTCGTCCATCAGGACGGCACGGGGCGCCCCCGCGAGGGCGCGGGCCAGCTGGGCGCGCTGGCGCTGCCCGCCGGAGACGCGGTGCGGCAGCTGCCGGGACTGTTCGGCCAGCCCGACGCGCGTGAGCCAGGACTCGGCCTGGGCACGGCGTTCGGAGCGGGGCAACCCCTTGATGGCGAGCGGGAGTTCCACGTTCGCGCGCAGAGTGCGCCAGGGCAGGAGCGCGTCCTCCTGGAAGATCAGCGCACGGTCGGCCGCGGGACCCGTCAGCGGGCCCGCGTCCTGGGTGACCTCTCCGGCGAGCGGCGGCAGCAGCCCGGCCAGTGTGCGCAGCAGCGTGGACTTGCCGCAGCCGGAGGAGCCGACGACGGTGAGGATCTCACCGGGGGCCACCTGGAGGTCCACCCCGTCGAGCACAGGGGCGC
This sequence comes from Streptomyces fumigatiscleroticus, assembly GCF_014647975.1. Taxonomy (GTDB): domain Bacteria; phylum Actinomycetota; class Actinomycetes; order Streptomycetales; family Streptomycetaceae; genus Streptomyces; species Streptomyces fumigatiscleroticus. Next base: position 46,385 of record NZ_BMQF01000008.1, on the reverse strand, counting down.
CGGGCCGTCCGAGGACGGCACCGCGCAGGGCCAGTCCCGCTCCGGTGCGCGCGGGGGAACGCACGTCAGACGAGCTGGTCATGGGGCACGTTCTCCTTGGTCGTGGGGCTGGCCGGTATGCCGGAGGCGGCGCCGCGCACCCGTCGCGGGGTCCGTCCGCCGGGGACGTACGACGTGCGCGGCAGCCAGCGGGTCAGGCGGCGGCCCAGCAGCTCGACGGCGGTGGAGGTGAGCCAGCCGAGCACGCCGATGGTGACCATGCCGACGAACACGCCGGGGTAGTCGACGACCGTGTAGTCCTGCCAGGTGCGGTAGCCGACGCCGTACTGGCCGGAGATCATCTCGGCGGAGATCACACAGATCCACGAGACACCGATGCCGACCGACAGGCCGCCGAAGACACCGGGCAGCGCGCCCGGCAGGACGACCGAGCCGAGGATCCGCCACCGTCCGCCGCCCATGGTGCGCACCGCCTCCTCCCACACGGGGGTCAGTGCGCGCACCGCGTGCCGGGTGGAGACCAGGACCGGGAAGAACGCGGCGGTGAAGGTGATGAAGACGATGCCCTGTTCGTTGGAGGGGAAGAGCAGGATCGCCACGGGGACCAGGGCGATCGCGGGGATCGGGCGGACGACCTCCAGCAGCGGTCCGAGCAGGTCTCCGGCGAGCCGGGAGCGGGCCACGAGCACACCGGCGGCCACGCCCAGCACGGCGGCGAGCAGGAAGCCGGTGAGGATGCGGGTGAGGCTGTCGGTCAGGTCCGTCCAGTAGTCGGGTCCGGTGAGCCGGCCGGCGAAGGCACGGGCCACGTCGGTGACCGTGGGGAACTGCGAGAAGCGCAGCCAGAGGTCGACGTCCCGGCTGGTCAGAAGCTGCCAGAGGCCGAGGGCGGCGGCGAGCGAGGCGATCCGCGACGCGTACCGGGTCATGACGCGCGCTCCAGGGCGTCGGCGTAGGTGATGACACGTGCCCCGTCGTGTCCGTCGGTGTACGCCCGCGCGGTCGCCGGGGCGACGAACGGCAGCAGCTTGTGGCCGTCGGCCACCCACACCGCCTTGTCGGCGAACCACAGGGTGCCGGTGGTGGCGTCGGGGACATAGGCGGCGCGGACGGTGTCGCGGTGGGCGGCCACGTGACGCAGCAGTTGTGCGGGTGAGGCCAAGGTCAGCGTCTTTTGCGCGGAGCCCTTCGGCCAGACCTCGCCCGCGGCGGCCGGGGGAGCGGCGGCGAGCCGTTCGGCGTAGTCCGCTCCGAGGGCCTTCTTCACATACCGGTCGTCGACGAAGGAGTCCACGTCCACGTCGCCGGTCAGCTTCGCGGACTTCAGGATCGGCACGTCCTGCTTCAGCGCGGAGACGAGCTGCGGCTTCAGGGCCGGGTCGAAGGTGGCGATGCCGTGGGCGCCGTTGTAGAGGTAGACGACCTCGGCGGGCAGACCGGTGGCCTCGGCGACCTTCCCGGCGGCGGTGACGGGATGGCCGTTCAGGTAGTCGGTGGCCTGCGCCTGGGCCTTGAGGAAGGCCTCCAGGACGGCCGGGCGCCGCTTCGCGAAGTCCTCGCGGGCGACGACGCCGTGGAAGGTCGGCAGGTTCAGCTGCGCTCCGTCGTACAGCGCCTTCGCCCTGCCCTGGTACGCGAGCAGGCCCGGCCAGGCGACGAACTGCGACAGCGCGTCCGCGCTGCCCGAGGCCAGGGCCGAAGCGCCCACCGCGGGCTGCTGGTTGAGCTTGTCGATGTCCTTGTCGGGGTCGATGCCGGCGTGTTGCAGGGCCCGTACGAGGGTGCCGTCGGCGGCGGAGCCGACGCTCGTCGAGACGTTCTTCCCCTTGAGGTCCTTCAGGGAGGTGAGCTTCGAGCCGGGCGCCGTGACGATGGTGTTCAGGCCGCCGCGCAGGTTGTAGCCGGTGACCGAGACCAGGCGGGTGGGCTGATCGAGCTGCTTGCCGCGGGCGGCGTTGATGAGCAGCGGGAAGTCGCCCATCGAGCCGATGTCGGTCTTCCCGGCGGTCATCTGGGCGGTGATGGGGGCGCCGGTGGCGTAGTCCTGCCAGACGACCTTGTAGGTGACGCCGTCGTGCAGCGCGTTCAGTTGCTTCTCGAAGTAGCCGAGGGAGCGGAGCAGGGTGCCGGCCGTGACCGTGTTGATGGTCTTGGACTGGTAGCCGACGGTGACGGTGACCGTGGAGCCGTCACCGGCCTCGGCGTCCCCGCCGCAGGCGCTGAGCGGGAGCAGAAGAACGGCCGCGGAGAGCGCGACTGCGGTGCGTTTCATGGTGGGGGCCTCTCAGCGGAGCAGATAGGGCATGTTGACCGTGACGGCTCCGGTGGGACAGCGGGCGGCGCACGGGCCGCAGTACCAGCACTCGTCGACGTGCATGTACGCCTTGCCGCTGCTGTCGTCGATGGCGAGGGAGTCCAGCGGGCACATGTCCACGCAGAGCGTGCAGCCGTCGATGCACTTCGACTCGTCGATGGTCACGGGCACGTCGGCCCGCTGGGGCACCAGAGGCATGGGTGTCTCCAGGAAGGTCGTGCTGTCTGAGGGGAAGACGTGGTCACAGGGAGCGGTGCAGCAGGCCGCTCATGGTGATGCGGTCGCCGCGGAAGCGGATGAACTCCAGGTCGACGGGGCGCCCGTCGGCGAGGTGCGTGAGACGTTCCAGCATCAGTACGGCCGCACCGCGCGGGGCCTCGAGCACGGCGGCGGAGTGGGCGTCCGCGTTGACCGCCTCCAGCGTGATGTCGGCGTGGCCCAGGCGCCGGCCGGTGAGGGACTCCAGAAGGCGGAAGACATCGGTGTTCTCCAGGTCGCAGCCGAGCAGGGCGGAGCCGATGTCCAGGGGGATGTAGGTGAGGTCCAGGGACAGGGGGAGGCCGTTCAGGCGGCGCAGACGCTCGATGTAGAGGACGTCGGCGCCGGAGGGGACACGGAGGCGCTCGGCGACCGGGGCGGGGGCCGGGGCCGGGCCCATGGTGCGGACCTCGTTGGTGACGCGGCCGTGTTCGTGCAGGGTCTCCGCGAGGCCCATCAGACGGTCGAGCCCATGGGGGTACTTCCGGGCGACGACCACCGTGCCGACGCCGGGGAGGCGTTCCACCAGGCCTTCGGCGCGGAGCAGGTCGAGGGCCTGGCGGACGGTGTTGCGGGAGGCCCGGTAGTCGGCGGCGAGGATCGACTCGTGCGGGAGAGTCCCGGCCTCGAAGCCCCCGGTGAGGAGCTGGTGGCGCAGCAGGTCGGCGAGCTGGCGCGCCCGGTCCGCGCGCAGCCGACGCCGCGTGCGCTGGGCGGCGACGGTGGGCGCGCCCTGGCCGGCGTGGTCCCGGATACGGTCGGTGGGCATGTGCTGGACCATAGCCGGGGGTCGGCGCATGTGGTGTTGCTGAAGTATTGCGCCACCTGACACATCGCCGGATACCCCGCTGACCTGCGCTTTCGGCGGACGGAAGGGAAGATCTGCCAGGGCCCGCCGACGCCGGGTGCCTGAGAGGCGTCGCCCCGGGAACCGAGCCGTGGCTTACTGACCGCGTCCGAGCGGCCAGGTGCGGCCGGCCGGAGGAGCCTGTCCCGGGCCGGGTCACGGCCGCGTCCGAGCGGCCAGGTGCGGCCGGCCGGAGGAGCCTGTCCCGGGCCGGGTCACGGCCGCGTCCGAGCGGCCAGGTGCGGCCGGCCGGAGGAGCCTGTCCCGGGCCGGGTCACGTTGACCGCTGCCCGGTCCAGCGGTGCGGTCGCGCCGGCGGCCATGCACACCAGTAGGACACGCCGCGCGGCGCGGTCTTGATCCGAGAGCATTCAGCGGTGCCGCCGCGCGACGGCGGTGCCCTCGCGGCGGACGCGTGGGCCCTCGCGAGGCGGGAGTTCGAGGCCCAGGTTCTCGCGCAGTGTGGCGCCGGTGTAGTCGGTGCCGACAACCTTCCGTTCGCGCAGCTCGTGCAGGAGGCCGTTGACGATGAAGTCGTGCTGCCGGGGGTCTGCGAGACCGCTCAGCGAGATCACGTCCAGCACGCCGGCCCGGAAGCGTTCCTCGACGGCGTCGGCGAGTTGCTCGGGCGTTCCCGCGGCCGCCCAGTGCCCGGTGTCCTGGGCCGCGATGATGAGTTCCCGCAGGGTGCGGCCCTGTCTCGCGTAACCGGTGAAGATGTCGACCCGGCCGCGACGGCGGTTGACCGAGGCGACGTCGGGCAGCAGGCTCTCCGGAAGCTTCGCGTCGAGGGGGACGTCCGAGAGGTCGACGCCGCCGCCGAGCATGTCGGCGACCTGGCTGCGGCCGCGTTCGAAGTCGATGGACTCGCGCTTCTCCCGTACGAGCCGCCGCGCCTCCTCCTCGGTGGCGCCGAAGGTGGCGTGCAGCGAGCTGAAGATCAGTGGCAGCCCGGCGGCCCGTCCGTGCTGCTCGGCCCGGCTGCGGATCTTGCGGGTGAAGTCGGCCGCGTGGCCGAGGGTGGGGAGCGAGGTGAAGACGATCTCGGCGTAACGGGCGCCCAGGGCGATCCCCGCTTCGGACTGCCCGGCCTGCATCTGCACGGGGCGCCGTTGCGGCAGCGGCGGGATGTTCAGCGGACCGGTCACGTCGAAGAACCGGCCCGAGTGGTGGATCGGACGTACCCGGACACGGTGGAGTACGGCCCTGCCGTCCGCACCGGCGGTCAGCGCGCCGGGCTCCCAGCTGTCCCACAGCGCGTTGACCACCTCCAGCGTCTCCGCCGCACGTGCGTAGCGCTCCTCCGGGCTGGGCAGCTCGCCGGCGCCGTAGTTCTCCTCACCGAGCGAGGAGGTCACCAGATTCCAGGCGGCGCGCCCGTTGCTGACGTGGTCGAGGGTCCCGAACAGCCGGGCCAGGTTGTACGGATGGTGGAAGGTGGTCGACACCGTGGCGATCAGGCCGATCCGTGACGTCACCTGGCTCAGCGCCGAGACGAAGACCAGCGGTTCCTGCGACCCGATCGCACCCTGGGCGTCGAATCTGAGCAGATCCGCGGTGAACAGCGCGTCGATCCGCGCGGCTTCGGCGAGCCTCGCCACCCGCACAGCGGTGTCCAGAGTGGACCGGGTCGGGTCGATCGCCAGGTCATAGGTCTCCGACGTACCGCCGGCCGCGGTCACGGTCTTCAGCGTTCTGGGAGGCTGCGTGCTCATGAATCGTCCTTTTCCGTCTCACTCACCGATGTCGGTGACATTTCGGGGCGGCACATGGTCAGGGGGTCCCGGCCGGCTGCGTGGTCCCGGCGGCCGATTCACGCAGTCCGGGCAGGAGTTGGTCGCCGATGCGGGCGATCTCCTGCTTGTAGGGGGTGTCGGAGAGCACGAAGTGGGTGATGCCGATCTTGCGGTAGTTCCGCAGCGCCGTGGCGACGTCGTCGGCGGAGCCGACGAGCCAGGTGGTCGCCGCTCCGCCGCCGCCGAACCGGCCCGGAGCGGTGTACATCCTCGAGGGAGCCCCAGCCGGTGGTCGTGTCGTCGCCGCGGTGGCCGGGCTCGACGGTGTTCGGGATGTACCAGAGGAACTGCTCGCTCATGTCATGTCCGATCGTTCGGGTCACAGGGGCCGGGCGGACCGGTGGCCTTCAGGGCCGCCACCGGTCGGCGGCGCGGCCGGGCGCGGCGCCGCCGGACACCGCAGGGGCGAGACGGCCGAGGGCTTCCTCGCGGGTCCGGGTGGAGCGAGGGGGCAGCACATGGCGAGGCCGGCGCAGCGCACCGGACACGCGGACAGGCGGCGACGCGGCGCGGAGGGTGCCGCGAGAGGAGATCAGCGCGGAGCGGACCGGGGGATCAACACCGTGCGCTGGACACACGGACGAGGTCGACACAGAGCTCGCTGGTGAGGAGCGTGACCTCGGGCATGTGATCGAGTCTCGGTGTGATCGTCCAGGATGTCAATGCGGCCACACACCGCACCCGCCCACCCGGGCGCGTGCCGGCCCGGGCCGGCCGGATGACGGAGCCCGGCGCACCGTTCGTGCCGCCCCTGCCGCGGTGCGAGCGGCAGCTGAACCCTGCGGAAGCCGCGCGACCAGCGACGACGGAGTGCACATCGCAGAGCCGGCAAGGCAGTTGGCAGGACCTGCGCCGGCCGTTTTGACACCGCTCACATATTCGACCATATTGCTGCGCATGTCGTTCCCGCACGCCTCCGCACGCGCCGCCATCGAGCTGGCGCTGATCGGCGTGACCGCGCTCTGCGTGGCCGACATCCTCTGTCGCTAGACGTCCGCCCCTGGCGCGTACGTCGCGTTCTTCGGCTCCTCCGACTCCCCCCACCAGTGTCCTGCGCGTACCGCGGGGTGCCTGGTGACGCCGGGTGATCCCCTCGGGTGTCGATGACGGGTCGCCGACGTCCACGGCCGGCAGTCGGTTTCCGACGGTCGCCGGCCGGTGCCGGGGCGGATTCTTCCGGCAGTTGCCCCGCCGTCCCGTGTCTCCGGCGTCTCGCGACCCGAGACGCTCCCCCTGAGAGGTCGTCATCCGATGCGTCATTCGCCGCCGTCCCGCAGAGCGCGCAGCGCGCGCCGTACCGCCGCGTGGTCCGTCAGCCTGATCGTGGCGGCGGGTGCGGCCGCCTGCGGTCCCGAGGACAACGATGCCAAGCCGGGCGGCTCCGATGCCGCACCCCACAAGGGCGGCACGCTCACGGTCCTCAACTCCGACCCCCAGCAGGACTTCGACCCGGCGCGGCTGTACACCTCCGGCGGCGGCAACGTCCCGTCCCTCGTCTTCCGCACGCTGACCACGCGCAACCGCGAGAACGGCGCCGAGGGCGCCAAGGTCGTCCCCGACCTGGCCACCGACACCGGCCGGCCCAACAAGGACGCCACCGTGTGGACGTACACCTTGAAGGAGGGCCTGAAGTACGAGGACGGCTCGGCGATCACCTCGGCCGACATCAAGTACGGCATCGAGCGGTCCTTCGCCGCCGAGCTGTCCGGCGGCGCCCCCTATCTGCGGGACTGGCTGATCGGCGGGGCCGACTACCAGGGACCGTACAAGGACAAGGGCAAGGGGCTCGACTCCATCGAGACGCCGGACGAGCGCACCATCGTCTTCCATCTCGACAAGCCCGAGGGCGAGTTCCCCTACCTGGCCACGCAGACGCAGTTCGCGCCCGTGCCCAGGGCCAAGGACACGGGCACCGAGTACGAGGAACACCCGGTCTCCTCCGGGCCGTACAAGGTGGCCGAGAACCAGAACGACGGCGAGCGGCTCGTCCTGGAGCGCAACACGTACTGGTCCGCCGCCACGGACGCGGAGCGCAAGGCCTACCCGGACAGGATCGACGTCCGGTCCGGTATCGACCCGTCCGTCATCAACCAGCGGCTCTCCGCCTCCCAGGGCGCGGACGCCGCCGCCGTCACCACCGACACCAACCTCGGGCCCGCCGAACTCGCCAAGGTCACCGGCGACAAGGAGCTCGCCTCCCGTGTGGGCACCGGACACTTCGGCTACACGAACTACATCGCCTTCAACCCGAAGGTGAAGCCGTTCGACGATCCGAAGGTCCGCCAGGCCATCGCGTACGCCGTCGACCGCACCTCCGTGATCAACGCGGCCGGCGGATCGGCCCTGGCCGAGCCCGCGACCACCTACCTGCCGAACCAGAAGTCCTTCGGCTACACGCCCTACGACCACTTCCCGGCGGGCGCGTCCGGCGACCCGGCCAAGGCCAAGGAACTGCTGAAGCAGGCCGGCTACGAGAACGGTCTCACCGTCACGCTCACCCACTCCAACGCCCAGGACTTCGAGACCGGCCCGGAGATCGCCACCGCCCTCCAGGACGCCCTGAAGAAGGCCGGGATCACCGTCAAGCTCCAGGGCCTGGAGGACAACGACTACTCCGACACCGTCCACGACGCGAAGACCGAGCCCGGCTTCTTCCTCGCCCACTGGGGCGCCGACTGGCCCTCCGGCGGACCGTTCCTCGCCCCGATCTTCGACGGCCGGCAGATCGTCGAGGACGGCGCCAACTTCAACACCGGCTTCCTGAACGACAAGTCGGTCAACGACGAGATCGACGCGATCAACAAGCTGACCGACCTGGACGAGGCCGCGAAGCGCTGGGGTGCCCTGGACAAGAAGATCGGCGAGCGGGCGCTGACCGTGCCGCTGTTCCACCCCGTCTACAAGCGGCTGTACGGCAAGGACATCAGGAACGTCGTGATCAGCGACTGGACCGGCGTGCTGGACATCTCCCAGGTCGCGGTGGAGTAGTTCCTATGAGCGAGCCCTTTGTGGCTCTCGGGGCGGCTGAGGCGGGCACCGACGTGGTGCTCGCCCCGGCCTCGGGGGCCCGTCAGTTCTGGCGGCGGCTGCGAGCGCAGCGCGCCGCCCTTCTCGCGGCGGGCGTCATCGCGCTGCTCGTCCTGGTCGCGCTCGCCGCGCCGCTGCTCACCGCCATCGAGGGACAGGACCCGACCACGTACCACCCCCGTCTCGTCGACTCGGCGAGCGGCGGCGTGCCCGTCGGCGCCTTCGGCGGCATGGGCGCCGATCACTGGCTCGGCGTGGAACCGCAGACGGGCCGCGATCTGTTCGCGCGGCTGGTGTACGGCGCTCGGGTGTCGCTGGGAGTGGCGCTGTCGGCGACACTGCTCCAGGTCCTCATCGGCGTCGTGGTCGGTGTCGCGGCCGCCCTCGGCGGCCGCTGGGCCGACCAGGTGCTCAGCCGCGCCACCGACGTCATCATCGCCATGCCTCTGATGATCATGGCCCTGGCGCTGCTGGCGATCGTGCCCGGCGGCTTTCCGCGGCCCGTCCTGGTAGCGGCCATCATCGGCCTGGTCGCCTGGGGCTCGATCGCGAAGATCGTGCGGGCGCACGCGCTGACGCTGAAGGAACTGGACCATGTCGCCGCGGCACGGCTCAGCGGCTGGGGTCCCTGGCGGGTGGCCCGCCGCGAGCTGCTGCCCGCGCTGGCCGCACCCGTCATCACCTACGCCGCTCTGCTCTTCCCCTTGAACATCACCACCGAGGCGGCGCTCAGTTTCCTGGGCGTCGGGGTGAAGCCGCCGACGCCGTCGTGGGGGCAGATGCTGACCCAGGCGGACGTCTGGTATCAGGCGGCACCGCAGTACCTGCTCCTGCCGGCCGGGGCGCTGTTCGTGACGGTGCTGGCCCTGACCGTCCTCGGTGACGGAGTGCGTACGGCCCTCGACCCGCGTGCGGCGTCGCGGCTGCGCGTCGGCACGGGGCGCAGGCGGGAGGCGAAGGCATGAGCGCCGCCAAGGCACTGGACGGCCTCGCCGGATTCGCCGTGCGTCGCGTCATCGGCGCCGTCGTCACCCTGCTGGCCATCTCCGTGATCATCTACGTCGTCTTCTACGTGGCTCCCGGCGACGTCGCACAGATCACCTGCGGCCCGCGCTGCTCCCCCGCGCAGGTGCAGCAGGTGGCCGGGCAGCTACATCTCGACGACCCTCTCCACCTGCGCTACTGGCACTTCCTCCAGGGCATCCTCGCCGGTCAGGACTTCTCGACGGGAACCTCGGTGCAGCACTGCGACGCGCCGTGTCTGGGGCTGTCGTACCAGAGCGACCAGCAGGTCACCCAGCTGATCCTCGCCAAGCTCCCCGTCACCTTCTCCCTGGTGCTCGGCGCGATGACGCTGTGGCTGCTCATCGGCGTCGGCACCGGAGTGCTGTCCGTGTGGCGCCGCGGCCGGATCACCGAACGGGTGCTGACCGGCGTCACCCTCGCCGGCACGGCCACGCCCGTCTTCGTCATCGGGCTGGTGCTGATGATCGTCGTCTGCGGGCAGTTGCAGTGGCTGCCCTTCCCGCAGTACGTGCCCTTCGCCGAGGACCCCGAACAGTGGGCGTGGAACCTGCTGCTGCCCTGGCTGTCCCTGGCCCTGATCGAGGCCGCCCGGTACGCCCGGCTGACCCGCTCCTCGATGCTGGAGACGCTCGCCGAGGACCATGTGCGCACCTTCCGCGCGTACGGCGTGGGCGAGCGGTCGATCGTCGGACGGCACGCCCTGCGCGGAGCGGTCGCGCCGGTCGTCGCGCTGGCCGCCAACGACTTCGGCGGATCGATGGGCGGCGCGGTGCTGACCGAGACGATGTTCGGGCTGCCCGGGATCGGGCGTGAGCTCGTGCACGCGGTGAACGTGGTCGACCTTCCGGTGGTCGTCGGCATGGTCCTCGTCATCGGGTTCTTCGTGGTGGTGGCCAACGCCGTCGCGGACGTGCTGTTCGCGGTGGCCGACCGACGGGTGGTGCTCTCATGAGTCTTGTGGAGGTCGCCGGCCTCACCGTTGCGTTCGGCAGCCTGCGCGCCGTCGACGGGATCTCCTTCAGGCTGGACAAGGGGGCCGCGCTGGGGCTCGTCGGCGAGTCCGGCTCGGGCAAGTCCACGGTGGCGTCCGCGCTGCTGGGCCTGGACCGGGGCACCGGTGCCGTCGTCGACGGCCAGATACGTGTCGCCGGCGTCGACGTCCGTGAGGCGTCCGACGCGCAGCTGCGGCGACTGCGCGGCGGGAAGGCCGCCATGGTCTTCCAGGACCCGCTGTCGTCGCTCGACCCGTACTACGCCGTCGGCGACCAGATCGCCGAGGTGTACCGCGTACACCGCAGGGTGTCGCGGCGGGCGGCCCGCGCCCGCGCCGTTCAGGTGCTGGACCGGGTCGGCATCCCCGACGCGGTACGGCGTTGTCGTGCGCGCCCGCACGAGTTCAGCGGCGGCATGCGCCAGCGCGCCCTGATCGCCATGGCGCTGGCCTGCGAACCCGACCTGCTCATCGCCGACGAGCCCACCACCGCCCTCGACGTCACCGTGCAGGCCCAGATCCTCGATCTGCTGCACACGCTGCGCGAGGAGACCGGGATGGGGCTGCTGCTCGTCACGCACGACGTCGGCGTCGCCGCGGAGAGCGTGGACGAGGTGCTCGTCATGCGGCACGGGCACGTGGTCGAACACGGCCCCGTGGCCGCCGTCCTCGGCTCACCGGCCGAGGCGTACACCCGGGAGCTGCTGAAGGCGGTTCCACGGGTGGACGCGCGGCGGACCCGGCCCGGGGACGCGGAGGCTCCCGGCGGCAGGACCCCGGGAACCGAGGCCGCTCCCGGCAAGACCGCCCAGGGTGCGGAGACCGCCCGAAGCGCGGAGGCCGCCGACGTCCCCTTGCTCGAAGCAGTCGGGCTGCGCCGCGAGTTCGGGCGCGGGCGACGGGCGTTCACGGCGGTGGACGACGTGTCGTTCACGATCCGCCGGGGAGAGACCCTGGGCGTCGTGGGCGAGAGCGGCAGCGGCAAGACGACGCTGGGCCGCATGCTGGCCGGGCTCCTCCGGCCGACGGCCGGCGAGGTCCGCCGCGACGGGAGGGCCGTGACCGGCATACGGCCCGACGTCCAGATGGTGTTCCAGGATTCCGTCTCCTCCCTCAACCCCCGCCGCAGCGTGGGCGAGTCGGTCGCCGACCCGCTGCGTGCCCGCGGTGAGCGCGACCCGGCCGTCCGGGCCCGGGTGAGCGAACTGCTGACGCGGGTCGGTCTCGATCCCGCCCACTACGACCGCTATCCGCACGAGCTCAGCGGCGGCCAGCGGCAGCGCGTCGGCATCGCCCGGGCACTCGCCGCCGAGCCTGATGTCCTGATCTGCGACGAACCCGTCTCCGCGCTCGACGTGACCACCCAGGCCCAGGTCATCGCCCTGCTGGACGAGGTGCGCCGCGAACTCGGCCTCGCCCTGGTCTTCGTCGCCCACGACCTCGCCGTCGTCCGCCGGGTCAGCGACCGGGTGGCGGTGATGCGACAGGGACGCATCGTGGAGTACGGCCCGGCCGACGAGGTGTACGAGTCTCCGAGGGAGCTGTACACCAAGCAGCTCCTGGCCGCCGTTCCCTCCCTCGACCCGGACATCGCGGCGCGGCGCCGGGCGGAGCGCCGGGAGCCGGCCACGACGTGACCGCGGTCCCCGCCGGCACCCCTGCCGGCAGGTCCCGCTGCACCGGACGGGACCTCTGCCGGCAGGTCCCGCTGCACCGGACGGGACCTCTGCCGGCAGGTCCCGCTGCACCGGACGGGACCTCTGCCGGCAGGTCCCGCTGCACCGGACGGGACCTCTGCCGGCGAGTCCCCGCTGCACCGGACGGGACCTCTTCGGGCAGCGGGCTGACGCACCGGCTCCGCAGGGCCGCGGGTCGTGGATCCCGGCGGCGTCGGCTTCGAGGGGGGCGGGGGCGGTCCGTTCGGTACGGCACAGGACCACCGCGCCCTCCTCGGCGGCGCCGAGGAGGGCGCCCGGGGCGGCGCCCGGCGTTCCCGGCGTCTTCGGGGCCCGGCCCCTTCAGCAGACACCGTCTCCCGGCTGGGGATTGCCCAGGCCGAACAGCGGGCGCAGCCTGAGGCCCACCCACGTGCCGGCCAGGGCGAACGCGCCCCACACCCAGCCGCTCGGACTGCCCGAGGCGACGCCCGCCGGATAGGCACCGATGTTGCAGCCGCCGGCCAGTCGGGCGCCGATGCCCATCAGCACACCGCCGAGCACCGACGCCAGGGCCGTACGCCAGGGAATGCCGCGGTGCAGCGCCCAGGTGCCGCCGAGGGCCGCGGCCAGGGCCGCGCCGATCATGATGCCGATGTCGGTGAGGCTGTTCTTGTCGGCCAGTACCGGGCCCCGCCAGCATCTGGGCGTTGCCCTGCTGCCGCCATCACGTCCAGTGCTCCGGATGACCGCCGAGCGCGCCCACCACTTCCGCCCCACAGGCTGAAGGCGCTCGTGATGCCCCAGGCGCCGCCGGACACCAGCAGCACGCCCGCGCCGAGCACGGCCAGCCGGACGCGACCCGCCTGATTCAACGTTGCATCAGCGTCGGGTCCGCGCTCCCCGTCCGCGCATCCGAGGCCCTCCCCCGCACCCCCTCCTCCTCCCTCTCCCTCTGGAGACCCCCATGACCGTGCGTCTGCACTGGTTCCTGCCCACCACCGGCGACGACCGCAGCGTCGTCGGCATCACCGCCCGGGACTCGCTCCAGTCCCGCACGACCACCCGGCCTCCCACGCTCGACTACCTGGCCCAGGTGGCGCGGGCCGCCGAGTCCGCCGGCTTCGAGGCCGTGCTGACCCCGACCGGCAGTGACTGCGAGGACTCCTGGCTCACCACGGCCGCCCTGATCCCGCAGACCACCCGGCTGAAGTTCCTGGTCGCCTTCCGGCCCGGCGTCATCGCCCCGCCGCTGGCCGCCCAGATGACCGCCACCTACCAGCGCCTCTCCGGCGGACGTCTGCTGCTCAACGTGGTGACCGGCTCCGACGCCGACGAGCAGCGGGCCTACGGTGACTTCCTCGGGCACGACGAGCGCTACGCCCGTACGGACGAGTTCCTCACCCTGCTGCACACGGCCTGGACGGGGGAGCGGTACGACTTCGAGGGCACGCACTACCAGGTGGCGGGCGGGCAGCTGCGCCGGCCTCCCGCGGCGCGCCCGCCGGTCTTCTTCGGCGGTTCCTCCGACGCCGCCCTCCCCGTCGCCGCCCGCCACGCGGACACGTATCTCACCTGGGGCGAACCGCCGGCCGCCGTCGCCCGCAAGATCGGCCGGGTGCGCGAACTCGCCGCCGAACAGGGCCGGGAACTGTCGTACGGCATCCGGCTGCACGTCATCAGCCGGGACACCGCGAAGGAGGCGTGGGCCGAGGCCGACCGCATCCTGAGCACCCTCGATCCGGCCGCGATCGAGGCCGCCCACGCACGGTTCAGCAGCTCGGAGTCGGCCGGGCAGCGTGCCATGGCCGCGCTCAGCGGCGGACGCACCGACCGCCTCGAGATCCACCCCAACCTGTGGGCCGGCTTCGGCCTGGTGCGTCCCGGCGCCGGTACCGCCCTGGTCGGCAGCCACGAGCAGGTCGCCGAGCGCATCGAGGAGTACGCCGCGCTCGGCATCGAGCACTTCGTCCTCTCCGGCCAGCCGCATCTGGAGGAGGCCATCCGGTTCGGGGAGTGCGTGCGCCCGCTCCTCGCCCGGCGGCCCGTCGCGGCCTGAGCCCGGCTGCCGTCCCGCCACCGAACCCGTCCTGCTCGTCCTGCTCGTCCGAAGGAGAACCGTTCATGTCCCGCTCCCTCCCCACCCGCTCCCTCGACAGGAGATCCGCCCTCCGCCTCTTCGGCGCCGCAGGTCTCGGCCTGGGTCTCGCCGCCTGCGCCGGCCCCGGCGGCGGTTCGTCCTCGTCCGCCACCAGCGCCTCCTCGTCCGCCCTCGCCACCACCGGCGACATCAAGGGCACCGTGTCCTTCGCCCACTGGCGGGCCGAGGACAAGGCGGTGATCGCCGACCTGATCAAGGCGTACCGGAAGAAGTACCCGGACGCGGGTGTCGAGCAGGACATCTCCCCGTCCGCCGACTACCAGTCCACCGCCCTGCGCCGCATCCAGGGCTCCAGGACCGGCGACCTGTTCACCGCCTTCAGGGGCGCCCAGTTCGAGCAGATCGTGAAGGCGGGCGTCTACGCCCCGCTGACCGGCAGCGATGTCGTCGGCGCGTACCAGAAGAGCCTCATCGGCCCCGGTGCGAGCAAGGGTGTGCAGTACGGGCTGCCGTACCAGCTGGTGTTCAACACGCCGCTGGCCAACACCGACGCACTGGACAAGGCCGGTCACACCGGCGCGCCCACCGACTGGGACGGCTTCCTCCAGCTCCTGGACGACCTCAAGTCCAAGGGGTACACCCCGATCGCCTGGCCCGGCGGCGACTCGGCCAACGCCGGCCAGCTGCTCAACACCATGGTCATGAACAACGCGCCCAGCGACGACATGTTCACGAAGATCGAATCGGGCGAGTACAAGGTCACCGACGACTGGTTCCTCACCACCCTGAAGCAGTACGGCGAGCTCACGCCCTACTTCCAGGCCCGTGCCACCGGCTCGACCACCGACGCCGTGACCCGGCTGTTCGCCGGGGGAAGGGCCGGGCTGCTGGCCACGGGCTCCTTCCAGATGGCGGGCGTGCGCGCGCTCGGCGCGAAGTTCCCCTTCGACCTGGTCGCCCCGATCACCACGACGGCGGACAAGGCGAAGTACGAGGGCGTCTTCAACACCACCTTCATCCTCGGCGTGAACAGCGCCTCCGACGTCCAGCCGGCCGCCTACGCCTTCCTTGCGTTCCTCAGCGACCCGGCCAACGCGGGCACGTACGCCAACGCCACCGGCCAGCACGTCACCGTCGAGGGCGTCGACTACACCAACGCCGACCTCAAGGCCGTCGCCCCCTGGCTGACCCGGAAGACGCTGCTCGCCCCGCGCTTCCAGTTCCTGAACCTCGACATCCGCACGGCCGTCGAGAACGCGGCCGTCGCCGTCGTCGGCGGCAAGAAGCCGGCGCAGGCGGCCGAGGAGGCCCAGCGTGTCATCGACCAGAAGCGCGCGTAGCCGGCGCGCGGCGCGGGCACTGTGGTGGTTCCCGGTGCCCGCGCTGGCTCTGTACCTGTTCTTCTTCGCCTACCCGACCGTCCAGGCGGTGCAGTACGCGCTGACGGACTGGGACGGCTACAGCGCCACGTACGACAACGTAGGCCTGTCCAGCTTCACCGAACTCGCCACCGGCGACGACGTGTTCCGGAACGCGGCCGCGAACAATCTCAAGCTCACCCTCACCGTCGTGCTCGCCCAGACCGCGCTGGCCCTGCTGCTCGCTCTCTACCTGGTGCGCACGACAAGGGCGTCGACACTGCTGCGGGCGCTGTTCTTCCTGCCCACGGTGCTGTCGTCGGTGTCCGTCGCCTTCGTCTGGCGCTTCGTGTACGACCCGGACGGCGGGCTGCTCAACTCCGCCCTGCGGGCGGTGGGCGCCGGTTCCTGGCAGTCGGTGTACCTCGGCAACCCGGACACGGCGGTGTTCTGGCTGGCGCTGACGCAGGTCTGGTTCCATGTCGGCCAGATGATGGTCGTGTTCATCGCCGGGCTCCAGGCGATACCCCGGGAGCTGTACGAGGCGGCCGACCTCGACGGGGCCGGCCGGTGGGCCCGCTTCCGGTATGTCACCTGGCCGCTGGTCGCGCCCGCGACCGGGATCGTCGTCGCCTACACCACCGTGCAGTCCTTCAAGGCCTTCGACCTCGTCCTGGGCCTCGGCGGCAACCCGCCCGGCCCCGCCCTCGACCTGCTGTCCACCCGGGTCTACACCACCTTCTCCAACAATCGGTTCGGCTACGCGGCCGCCCAGTCCCTGGTGTTCATGGCGCTGATCGCGCTGCTCACCTGGGTGCAGCGGCGGGCCGTCCGGAGGGCGACATGACGAAGACCGTACGGCCGATCGTCCTCACGCTCGGCGCCCTCGCCGTCGTACTGCCGCTGCTGGTGGTGGTGTTCGGCACCTTCAAGACGCTGCCGCAGCTGTTCGACTCCCCGCTGTCCCCGCCGTCGTCGCCGACGCTGGACAACTACCGGCGGGCGGTGGACGAGGGAGGGCTGGCGGCCGCCTTCGTCAACAGCGCGATCGTGACGGCGGGCGCGGTGGTGCTGACGCTGGCCGTGGCGAGCCTGGCGGCGTTCTTCTGCGCACGGGTGCCGGGCCGGGTGGGCTGGATCGTGTTCGGTGTCCTGGTCGCGGGCCTGGCGGTGCCGGCGCAGGCGGCGATCGTCCCGCAGTACGTCCTGTTCGACCGGCTCGGCCTCACCGACAGCCTGCTCGGCCTCGTCCTCGTGGACACGACGATGACGCTGCCCACGGCCGTGTTCATCCTGGGCGGCTTCCTGCGCTCGATCCCCGAGGAGCTGTACGAGGCGGCCGAACTGGACGGGGCGGGGCCCCTGCGTGTCTTCCGCTCCATGGCCCTGCCGCTGACCCGTCCGGCCCTGGCGACGACCGGCATCTTCCTGTTCGTCATGGACTGGAACGACCTGCTGTACCCGCTGCTGTTCGTCCGCTCCCACGAACACCGCACGCTGCCGCTGGCGCTGCTCGACTTCCAGGGGGAGTTCCTCACCCAGTACCCGCTGCTGTTCGCCGGTGTGGTGATCGCTTCGGCGCCGGTGGTCGTGGTGTACGTACTGCTCCAGCGGTTCTTCGTGTCGGGGCTGACGGCGGGGGCGGTGCGCGGCTGATCCACGGCCGTTGGCCGGGTGGCCGAAAGGTCAGCTGCTGCCGCGGACCACCAGCCGGTGGCCGGCCAGCAGCACCGACGGCTCCCCGGCGCCGGCCGGCCCGGCGATCCGTTCCAGCAGCGCGTTCACCGCCAGCCGGGCCAGCTCCGGCTTGTCCGGCGCGACCGTGGTGAGCGGGGGAGAGGTGTAGGAGGCCTCCTCCACGTCGTCGAAGCCGACGACCGCGACGTCACCGGGGACGGACAGACCCCGGCCGCGCAGGACGTGCAGGGCGCCCTCGGCCAGCGCGTCGCCGAAGCAGAACACCGCGTCGGGTGCCTCCGGCAGGTCCAGGAGCGCCCGCATCGCGTGGGCGCCGTCGGCCCGGTGGTACGCCGCGACGGCGGGGGCGAGGCTCTCCTCGTACGCCAGCCCGGCCCGCTCCAGGGCCTGGCGGTGGCCCGTCAGGCGGGTCGCCGACGTCGCCGCGTTCGCCGCGGTCTGACGGCCGATCACCCCGATCCGCCGCCGCCCGCGGGCCAGCAGATGAGCGGTCGCCTCACGGGCGGCACCGATGTTGTCGATGGTGACATGAGGGCAGGGCAGGTCGTGCACGCGTTCGCCGAGCAGGACCAGTGGCGTCCGGTGTCCGGCCGGCGCCGCGGCCTGGTCGTCGAGGGCGAGCGGACTGAGGATGACGCCGTCCACGAGGGGGTCCGTGCGCCCAATGGCGATCTCCAGCTCGGCCTCGGGGCGTCCGCCCGTCGCCTCGATCAGCAGGGTGCAGCCGTGGTGGGCCGCTTCCCGCAGCAGATGGCCGGAGAGCTCGGCGAAGTACGGCATGGTCAGCTCGGGCACGGCGAGGAGCAGCACCCCGCTGCGGCCGGTGCGCAGGCGGCGGGCCGCGGTGTTGGGCCGGTAACCGAGGTCCTCGACGGCACGCAGGACGCGTTCGCGGGTGGCGTCGGAGAAACGTCCCGTGCCGCGGACCACGTTGGAGACGGTCCGCATGGACACCCCGGCCCGCTCGGCCACTTCCCTGAGCCCGACGCCCTCACGCATCGTCCCACTGTAGGGCCGCGTCGACGGGGCCATGAGGCGCACACGAGGGCAGTGCGGCCGCGTATCACCGTCGGCCTTCGCCGCAACGTGATCGTTTTATTGCGTTCCTGTGGCAGGGGCCCCTGGAGTCTCGACGCGCGGGGCGGAGCGAGGGCACCGTGATCAAGAAAGTCCCCTCAAGCAAAAAAGTCCCCACAGAAAGGAGCACCGACGTGCGCACGGCACGACACCGAAGAACCGGCGCGGCCCTCGCCACCGCCCTCCTGGCAGGCCTGCTCACCGCACCCGCCGCCACCGCCGCCACCGCCTCCGGGGCGCCGCGCCGGGTCGTGGAGGACCTCGACCGCGGCCTGGTCGCCGTACCCTCCGGCAAGGGCACCTTCCTCAGCTGGCGCCTGCTCGGCACCGAGTACGCGCGGCAGGGCGAGGACATCGCCTTCAACGTGTACAAGAACGGGCACCGGCTGAACCGCGAGCCGATCACCCGCTCCACGACCTACCAGGACAACACCCGCGGCACGGGCACCTACACCGTCCGGGCCGTCATCGACGGACGGGAGCGCAGGGCGAGCCGCGCCGCGCTCGGCCTCGCCGACGGCCACGCCGAGATCCCGCTCGCAGCCGCCGACGGCTACACCGTGCAGCACGCCTGGCCGGGCGACCTCGACGGCGACGGACGGTACGAACTCGTCGTCAGCCGGCTGTCCACCGACCGTACCGGCACCGACCTGCTGGAGGCGTACACGCTCACCGGCGAGCGGCTGTGGCGCGTCGACCTCGGGCCGAACTCCCTCACCCAGGCGCCGGGCAACGGCGCCAACGACCCGGCCCCCGCCGCCGTCAGCGGCTCGACCGCCATCGGCGGCTACCGCAACGACGACAACGTCACCGTCTACGACCTGGACGGCGACGGCCGCGCCGAGGTGCTGCTGCACACCGCCGACGGCACCACCTTCGCGGACGGCTCCCGGGTCACCGCGACCTCGCCCGCCGAGCAGTTCGTCTCCGTCGTCGACGGGCGGACCGGCGCCGAACGCACCCGGCAGCCGGTGCCCGACGACCTCGTCGCCGACGGCCCCTCCGGCGGCCACTTCGGCATCGCCTACCTGGACGGCGAACACCCCAGCCTCGTCACCAAGCTGGTCACCCGCGTCGGCGCCAAGCGCGGCGCGTTCCGCGTCCTCTTCCAGACCTGGGACTTCGACGGCACCGACCTCACCCGCCGCTGGACGTACGTCGTGCCCGCCGACAGCGGCGCGACCAGCTTCCACCAGATCCGCACGGTCGACCTCGACGGAGACGGCCGGGACGAGATCGCCGACGGCAACTACGTCGTCGACGACGACGGCACCCTGCGCTATGTCGTCGACGGCGCCGGACACGGCGACCGCTTCGACATCGCCGACCTCGACCCCGCCCGCCCCGGTCTGGAAGGCTTCGCCATCCAGCAGTCCGAGCTCGGCGTGGTGTCGAACTTCCCCTGGTACTACTACGACGCCGCCACCGGCGAGCGCCTCACCACCGGACAGCACCCGGCCGGCCCGGTGAGCGAGGCCGACCTCGACGTCGGCCGCGGCAACGCCGCCGACATCGACCCGGGCCACCCCGGCTACGAGTACTGGACCTCCACCGCCGATGTCACCCGGCCCGGCGCGGGCGTCTTCAACGTCCGGGACGGCAAGGTCTCCACGACCACCCCCAGCGTCAACTTCCGTATCTGGTGGGACGGCGACAAGGCCTCCGAACTGCTCGACCGCACCCACGTCGAGAAGTGGGACCCGGCGACGCAGACCAGCGCGACGCTCTTCGACCCGTCCGGCGTCGTCTCCGGCGCCCGCAACGCGACCCCCTTCTACGGGGACCTGATCGGCGACTGGCGCGAGGAGATCCTCGCCGAGACGGCCGACCACACCGCCCTGCGCCTGTACACGACCACCGAGCCGACGAAGACCCGGCTCTACACCCTCGCGCAGAACCCGGCCCACCGCCTCGGCTGGACCGTGCGCGGTTACCTGCAATCCACGTACACCGACTACTACCTCGGCACCGAGACCCGACGCGTGCCCAGGCCCGCCATCACGACACCCGAAGGAGCCGTGTCCCCATGACCACCACGCGTAGAGCCTTCGCCGGCCTGGCCGCCGTGGCCCCGGCGGGTGCCGCGGCGGCGTCCCCGGGCCCTCCGCGCGGCCGCGGCCGTCCGATCGCCCGCGACGACTTCCGCCGCGGCCTGCGGCAGTGGTCCGTCGAGTTGCAGGACGGCGGCACCGTCACCGCCTCCCGGGGAGTCCTGGAGATCGACGTGCCGAGCCATTTCCTCATCGGCGACTTCGAGGTGCGGCGGCTGCCGTCCCGGGCGCACTGAGCGGGGCCCTGCCTCCCGGCGGGACGCCGGCGTGGAGAAGGATCCGGACAGTCGGCACGAAGTGCCGACGGTGCCGCGTCGTGCCTGTCACGCTGAGGAGGCAGGGGGCCCGGCCCCTGGGGGATGGGAGTGCGCGCTCCGGGCATGGCTCGTCACCGGCGGCGAAGCGACGTGGAGACGACACGATGAACAGCGAAACGGCGGGCGTTCCCGTCCGTGAGACACGGCGTTCGCCGGCCCCGGCGGCGCCGTCGCGGCCGGCCCGCCGGGTGCTGCGGATGTCCACGCGCGAGCCGGCGGTCGACCAGGGGAACGACGGCGTGCGCTACACGGGCTATGAACCCGACATCGCGCTCCTGCTCTCGGCAGTGTCCGCCTGGGCCTACTCGGACTTGGACACACTGCACAACATGTTGCGGACGGCCTTCGGCATGGAGGACGTGAGGGGCGAGGCCTTCAGCGTGGTCAACGTGGCGCTGTTCGTCGATACACAGGCGTTCTTCCTGCGCGGCACGCTGCCCGGGCGGACACCCGGGGACGCCCGGCGACGGATCGGCATCCTGGCCTTCCGCGGCACCGAGTTCGGCGGTGTGACACTCACCGACATCTACACGGACATCAACACCGAGACCGTTCCGTACCCGGACACGGTCGGCGCCTCGGTCCACGCGGGATTCCTCCGCGCCTTCAAGTACGCGTGGCCGGACATCGTCGACGAACTCGCGAAGCCCGCCCATGCGGTCGACCACCTCTTCATCACCGGGCACAGCATGGGCGGCGCGCTGGCCACACTCGCGACCTGTGAGCTGGTCGACGACAGTCTGTCGCTGCTGCCCAGGAAACTGCGGGCGCATCTGCGGTCGGCGTTCCGCGGCCTCTACACCTTCGGCCAGCCCATGGTCGGGGACCAGGCCTTCGCCGACCACTTCCAGACGCTTGTCGGCGCGATGACGTTCCGGCACGTGTACCAGCAGGACCTCGTGCCGCGCTTCCCGCCCCGCACGGCAGGCGAGTTCCGGCACTTCGGCAGGGAGTTCTTCGGCACCCGGACCAGTCTCTGGAGTGAGCAGGAGCTGCCGGTGCAGCAGGTGTTCAGCGCGACGGTGTCGTTCACGATCGGGATTCTCGCTTTCGTCCTCCGTCAGATGCCGGCGGGGCGCAAACTGTCCCTGCCGGTCTCGCTGGCCGACCACATGCCCCAGAACTATGTGGACTGTTCGAAGCTGAGGAGCGCGGCGACGACCTTTCCCTGACCCGCCCGGCGGGCAGGCCGGACATCCCGGCCCACCGCGGTTCAGCCGGTCGTGGTGGCCGCCTGTCCGGTATCCGTCTGGCGGGGTACCCGGGGCGGGCCGGGCTCGGATGTCTCGGCGTCCCGCGGTGACGGCCGGGCCGGAGCGGTGACGGGCGTGCTGCCCGCCAGACCGAGGCGGAGGTGGACGAGTTCGGCGATGTCGGCGAGGGTGCCGTTGGAGCTGCGGAGCAGTTCCATGGGCGGGATCTCGATGTCGTAGCGGGTCTGGAGAGTGACGAAGAGCTCCGCGGCCATGAGCGAGTCCAGCCCGTACGTGTCGACACGGCAGTGCGGATCGATCCGTTCGGGCTCCATCTGGAGGACGTCGGCGAGCATGCCGGCCAGATGGTCGGTGAGATAGGCGATCGCGTCCTGCGGAGACATCCGTGTCAGTCTCCCGAGCAGTTCGTCCTTGCTCATCCCGTCATCGGGCCCGCTGGCCGGCACCAGACCGGCCAGGCGCGGCGTGCCGGCCAGCTTGAGCAGTCTGCCGAGGCGGCCCCAGTCGGCGCGGGAGACGAGAGCGGTCTCGGTGTCGGAGCGGACGAGGAGTTCCGCCTGCGCGAACGCTTCGGACGGCTGCATGGTCAGGAGCCCGAGGGCCGACATCGAGGAGGCCAGGTCGTTGCGTGCCACATAGCCGGTCTCACTGACGGCTCCCCATGCCAGCGCGAGTCCGGGTTCGCCGTTCCGGCGGCGGTCGCGGACCAGTGCCTCCAGGTAGAGGTTGGCCGCGGCATACGGTGCCTGGGTGATCGTGCCGATGACACCGGTGGCGGAGGAGTGGACGAGGAAGAGGTCGCAGCCGCGGTCGCGGGTCAAGGCGTCCAGGACCACGGCTCCGCCGATCTTGGGTGCCAGCACGGCGGCCGTCCGCGCGGAGTCCAGCGCGACGAACTCCTCGTCGTCCAGGTGCATCGCTCCGTGTACGACGCCACGCAGCGGGCACCCGCCGGCGTCGATGTGTGCCAGTACGTCCCGCATGGCGGCCGGGTCGGTGACATCGGCCGCGTAGGCGGTGGCGGTCACACCCCGTTCGTCCAGTGCGGTGAGGACCGCCCCGGCCTCCGGCGCCCCGGCGCCCCGGCGGCTGACCAGGGCCAGGTGCCGGGCGCCGAGGCCGGCGAGCCACTGCGCGGTCGCCGCGCCGAACCCTCCGGTCCCTCCCGTGACCAGGTACGTACCCGCGGGATCCAGGGACGGTGTCCGTCGCCGGCGTACCACCGGCGGCCGTTCGTCCAGGGGGTCGAAGGCGACGACCACCTTGCCGATGTGGCGGGAGTGCCGCAGGTAGGCGAAGGCCTCGGCCACACGTGCCGCGGGGAAGACGGTGTGCGGCAGCGGGCGGCAGGTGTCCGGCAGGGCGGTGTCGCCCATGTCGCGCCGCAGGGCGCCGATCTGGGCGGGTTCACCGAGCAGCTTGGTGAGGTCCACGCCGAAGAAGGCGATGTTGTTCTTGAAGGGATTGAGCAGCAGCGGCTTGTTCTCGTAGATGTCGCGCTTGCCCAGTTCCAGGAAGCGGCCGCCCGGGCGGAGGAGTTCGAGACTGCGGGTGATGGCCTCCCCGGCCAGGGAGTTCAGGACGACGTCGACCCCGCGGCCCCGGGTGATCCGCCTGACCTGGTCGGCGAAGTCGAGGGAGCGGGAGTCCAGTACGTGTTCGACGCCGAGGCCGCGCAGGTAGTCGCGTTTCAGTTCGCTGCCGGCGGTGGCGATGACCCGGGCGCCCCGTTCGGCGGCGCAGCGCAGCGCGGCCAGTCCGACGCCGCCGGCCGCTCCGTGCACGAGGAGCGTCTCTCCCGGCTGGAGCCGTGCCAGGGTGACCAGGCTGTAGTGGACGGTGGTCAGGGCGACCGGCATGGTGGCCGCCTCCGGGTAGGTCATGCCGTCGGGGATCGGCCACAGGCCCTCCTCGGGCGTCACGGTGTGGGACGCCAGGGAGGCCGGCGCGAGTCCGGTGACCCGGTCGCCCGGCCGGAACCGTGTGACGCCCGGACCGCAGGCCACGACGGTTCCCGCGCACTCCAGTCCGCAGCCGGACTCCGTGGGCGTTCCCTCCAGGGCCTCCGCGGGCAGCAGGCCGACGCTCTGCATGATGTCGCGGTAGTTGAGGGCGGTGGCCCGCACCTGGAGCAGCACTTCTCCCGGCCCCGGCTCGGGGCGTTCCGCCTCCTCCCAGTCGAGCCGGCAGGACAGGCCGGGATTGCGTACTTTCAGCCGGTACGGCAGCTCCTCGGCGGCGGGTTCGGCGCGGGGGCGGGGCACCGCCCGGGGAACGAACCTGCCGTGGCGGGTGAGGACGATCTCGTCCTCGTCGGTGGGGGAGAGCAGCTCACGGGCGAGTCGTCGGGCGTCGCCGCCCGCGTCGTCACCTCGGTCCAGGGAGAGCCGCCGGCAGTTGAGGTCCGGCAGTTCGTTGACCATGGTGCGTCCCAGTCCCCACACCACGGCGTCGGCGGGGTGGCTGCTCTCGGCGCCCTCCGCGATTCCGCAGGGGTGCGTCACCAGCCACAGCTCCGTGCGAAGACCGTCCGGCAGATCATGGCCGGCCACGGCACAGGTGCGCAGCATCTCCGCCCGCCGCACGGCACGTGCCAGCACCTCGGAGGCCGATGCCTCCCGAGTCCCGCCGAGGAGCACCACCACCGCGAGGGTGCCCGGTTTCCCCTCGCCGACGGCCGCGTCCAGGTGCCTCCGCCAGCCCTGGGGGGTCGCGGGCGCCGGGACCGGTGCCGCGGCTCTGGCGCCGCCCGCCGTGAGGACGTCGGCGAGCGCGGCGGCCCGCGGTTGCGCGTCCGGAGTCTCGGCGACGATCTGGAACACGGTGTCCGCCCGGGCCCGCGGAACCCGCACCGGCGCGGTGGCGGCCTCCTCGCCCGGAGGGTCCGCGGGGGTGCGGGCCAGCAGGACGGAGCCGTGGTCACGGGCGGGAGCCCGGTCGTCCCCGGTCTGGAGGACGTCCGCGAAGCCGCACTTCCCCAGCAGGCCGGGCCACTCCTCGCGGGGCAGCAGAAGAGAGCGCGGACGCAGCCCGGTGTCGGTCTGTGCGTAGAAGCTGTCGAGGGCGCCGAAGACCGGTGCCAGCACCTCGGGATCGTGCGACTCCACGGCGAGCAGGCCGCCGTTCGGAGCGAGGAGGGAGGCGACACGTCGCAGGGCGGCACTCAGGTCCGCGGCGGTGTGCAGGGCGTTCCCCGCCACCACGAGGTCGAAGGTGCGGGGGGCGAAGCCCTGCTCGCCCGGGTCCGCGTCGAGGTCGAACGTGCGGTAGTCGACGAAGTCGTACGTACCGAAGCGTTTCTGGGCCCGGGGGAAGAAGAACGCCGAGGCGTCGGTGAAGCAGTACGCGGTGCGTTCCGCGGGCAGCAGCGGCAGGAGGGCGGCCGTGGTGCCGCCCGTGCCCGCTCCGACCTCCAGCACCCGCAGCGGCCGGTCGGCGGGCCAGGCGCGGACGATCTCACGCAGCAGTTCCTGCGCGAGCCGGTTGTGGAAGCGGCAGAACGGGGCGGTGTCGTAGAACTGCTCCAGCGTTCTGACGGACGCGTCGTCGGCCAGCAGCTCCATCGGGTCGCGGCGTCCCCGCAGGACGTCGGGGAGTTTGGCGATGTGCTGGGCGAGCAGTGCCTGCGCGTGGACGAGCGCCGGTCCCTCGGTCGCGAACCGCTGCATCACCGCCGGGAGGTCCAGTGCCCTGCGCCTCAGTCGGAACCGGCCCTCCGGCCGGGGGAGGAGGATGCCGCGTCGGCACAGAGCGGGCCGCATCAGTTCCACGAACCTGACGTGCCGCCGGTCCATGCCGCCCCGCACCAGGTCGTGCACGGTGCAGGAGCCGGGGTCGGGGGCCAGGTCGGTGAGGACATCGCCGAAGACGTCGGCGTAGGCGTCGGTGAAGCGGACCGCGTGTTCCTCGTAGCGCATCGTCCGCCAGCTCTCCCTCAGGTGCCGGACGGGCGTGGCGCAGGCCGCCGCGATCCGGTCGGGGGCGGGCATCGGGGTGCGTGCGCTCGGCTCGTCGTCCCGGGGTGCGGCGCGCAGCACCGTGTGGTGCACGGTGAGCGGAGGGCGCTGGGCGGCGGTGAAGCGGCGCAGGCGGCAGCCGTCGAGCTGGACGGTGACCGAGCCGTCGGGGTCGACGACGGTGATGTCCCAGCACACCTCGTCCTGTGTACGGGACCGTTCGGCCACCCGGATCGTGCCGGTCGGTGCGGGTGTGTCCCAGACGCGGACGGCCGCGATCAGCGCGGGCAGGTAGGCCTCGCCCGCGTCCAGCCGTCGCGCGAGCAGCGGCGCCCCGGCCTGCAACGCGCCGTCCAGGAGGGCGGGGTGCACGGTGTACGGTTCGGCCGGCGCGGCACAGGAGTAGCGGGCCAGGACTTCGCCCTCGCCCACGTGCAGCTCGGTCAGGACCTGGAAGGCGGGGCCGTAGCCGAGTCCGGCCTCGGCGCACCGGGTGTAGTGCTCCTCGGCGGTGAGGTGTCGCCGGCACCGCTCGTACACGGGGTCCAGGGCGGGCGGGGCCGGGCGGGGGGCGGCCAGGCGCCGCACGCGGGCCCGGGCGTGTGCGCGGGGTTCGTCGGACTGGTCGTCGCTGCTGGACACCAGCAGGACGCCGTCGTCCGGGTCGAGCGACACATGGAGCTGGACGGCGGAGGCGGTCGCCCAGGGCACGACCAGGGCCGTGCTGATGTCCAGGTGCTCCATCTCGGCCGCCGTGCCCAGGCTGTGGCGTCCGGCGGCCAGGGCCATCTCCACATAGCCCGTGGCGGGCATGACCACGGAGCCGGCCACCCGGTGGTCGGCGAGCCACGGCACCAGGACCGGCTCGACACTGCCCGACCAGGAAGGAATGGTCGCGGGCGTGCGGGCGCCCAGCAGGGGGTGCTCGTAGGGGCCGGCCGGGGTCCACAGCTCCTTTCCGCCGCCCCAGTGACGCTCCCGCTGCCAGGGGTAGGCCGGCAGCCGGACGACCCGGCCGGGCGTGCGGAAGTACCGCTTCCAGTCGGTGGCCGCTCCGGCGGCGATCAGGCGGGCGCGGGTGTCGGCCAGGTCGCGTCGTCCGTCCGCGTCGCGGTGCAGGGTGGCCAGCAGGGCGGTGGCCGTGTGCGGGCGGGTGGCCGTGACGCGTCGCAGATAGGTGCGCAGGACGGGGTGCGGGCCGATCTCCAGGAAGATGTCGGCGCCGTCCTCCATGGCCTCCTCGACGGCGGCGGCGAACTCGACCGGTTCGCGGACGTTGTGCCACCAGTGGTCGGCGTTGAGGTCCGGGCCGGCGACACGTGTTCCGGTGACGGTGGAGTAGAGGGGCACCCGTGCCGGGCCCGGTTGAAGCCCGTCGAGCGCGGTGGTGAGCCGGGCGCGCTGACCGTCCATGGCACGGCTGTGGAAGGCGTAGTCCAGGCCGAGGTCCCGGAAGAACACGCCGCGTCCGGTCAGTTCCTCGCCGAGCGCGGCCAGGGCGGCGGCGTCCCCGGCGACCGTCACGTCCCGGTCGCTGTTGACGCCCGCCACCTCCAGCCGGCCCGTGTACCGCTCCAGCGCCTGCGCGGCCTGCTCGCGGTCCAGTCCGACGGCCGCCATCCGGCCGGTGCCGGCCGTGGCCGCCTGGGCGCGGCTCCGCTCGGCGATCACCCGCGCGGCCTGGGCGAGGGTGAGGGCTCCGGCGGTGTGGGCCGCGGCCACTTCTCCGACGCTGTGGCCGAGGACCATGGCCGGCTCCACGCCCTGGGCACGCAGTACGGCGACGACACCGGCCTGCACGGCGAACAGCAGCGGCTGGGCGATCTCGGTGGCGTCCAGCCGCCACTCCTCGGGCGGCCGGGCGAGCGCGTCCGTCACCGACCAGCCGAGCCGTGGCGCGAGTTCGGCGTCCACCCGCCGCACCGCGGCGCGGAACACGTCGTCGTGGGCGAGCAGGTCCGCGCCCATGCCCGCCCACTGCGAGGCGTTGCCGGCGAAGACGTACGCCACCCGTCCGTGGCGTACCGCCTGGACGCTCTCGCCGGAGAGGTTCTCGGCGAGGCGGGCGAGACCGTCGGCGGCCCGGGCGGCGGTGGCGGCGAAGACCGCCGTCCGGTGTTCGTGCCTGCCGCGGCGGACACAGGAGGTGTAGGCGATGTCGTAGAACTCGTCATCGTCCGCCGTGGCCAGCAGGTCGGCCATACGGGAGACCGCGTCGCCCAGCGCCGGCAGGGTGCGGGCCGTGACCAGCACGGGCAGCCCCTCCGGCGGGGCCGGGGGCCGGGGCGGCCGGGGCCGCGGTGGTGCGGCGGCGACGATGGCGTGGGCGTTGGCGCCGCCGAAGCCGAAGGAGTTGACGCCGGCGACCGGGCGTTCGGCCTCGCCCAGGGGGCGGTTGCCGGTGACGAGGTCGATGCCCAGGCCGGTGAAGTCGATGACGGGGCTCGGCGGGTCGGCGTGGAGCGAGGCGGGGATCGTGCCGTGACGCAGGACCAGCAGGGCCTTGCACAGGCCGGCCATTCCGGAGGCCGGCTCCAGGTGGCCCAGATTGGTCTTGACCGAGCCGATCGGCAGCGGGCCGGTGATACGGCGGATGCCGAGCGCCCGGCCGATCGCCTGTGCCTCGATCGGGTCGCCCACGGCGGTGCCGGTGCCGTGCCCTTCGAAGTAGACCAGGTCGTCGGGGTGCACGCCGGAGTCCGCGTAGACCCGGCGCAGCAGTGCCTCCTGTGCCTCGGCGTCGGGCAGGGCCAGCCCCATGGTGCGCCCGTCGCAGTTGCCGGCGGTACCGAGGATCACGCCGTGCACCCGGTCGCCGTCGGCGAGGGCGTCGCTCAGCGGCTTGAGCAGGACCATCCCCCCTCCCTCGGCGCGCACGAAGCCGTCGGCGTGGGCGGAGAAGGACGCGCACCTGCCCCGCTGCGAGAGCATCGCCGCCTGGGAGAAGCCGACGTAGTGGTACGGGCTCAGCAGGACGTTGGCACCGCCGCACAGCGCGACACGGCTGGTGCCGTCCCACAGCGTGCGGCAGGCACGGTCCAGCGCGACGAGCGAGGAGGAGCAGGCGGTGTCGACCGCCATGCTCGGGCCCCGCAGGTCGAACGCGTGGGACAGCCGGTTGGCGGCGATGGAGGACGCCGCGCCGGACATGGTGTAGGGCCCGATCCGGCGCGGCCTGAGCATCTGCAGGGCGCCGTAGGACGCGTCGGAGATGCCGACGTAGACGGCGGTGTCGGTGCCCGCGAGGACGGCCGGGGCGATACCGGCGTCGTCCAGGGCCTCGGTGGCCAGCTCCAGCAGCAGCCGGTGCTGGGGGTCCATGTGTGCGGCTTCCTTCGGCGCGATACCGAAGTAGGCAGCGTCGAAGTCCTCGATGTCCTGGAGGAACCCGCCCGCGGCCGTGTAGCTCTTGCCGGTCCGCGGCATCCCGGTGTCCACGAAGCGGTCGGGGTCGAACCGGTCCCCGGGCATCTCGGTCACCAGGTCGCGTCCTTCGCGCAGGGCTGCCCACAGGCTGTCCATGTCGGCGATGCCGCCGGGCAGTCTGCACGAGACCCCCACGACGGCGATGGCTCGTTCGTCGTGAGGGGACGGCTCCACGGTCATCTGTCCGGCCTTCCTTGCCCAGGGTGCTGGTCGCGGGCCGGCTGACGATGCCGGCACGGCAGCGAAGCATAAGGTGACTGGATGATCACTCGGTGTGCTCACGGTGGGCCGGGACGGCGCCCGTTGGCCCGATTCACCCGAAATAGCCATACCGCGAAATGCAGGACGGTATCACCCTCCAGGGTGGTTGATGCCCCGATTGTCTCCCTCACGGTCCGGGCGCACCCCGAAGCGGCCTAGCATGACGTCCCCGCTCCCCAGTCCCCCTCCTCCGCCAAGGAGACGCCGTGTCCGTCCTGTTCACCGGAGCCACCGGATTCCTCGGCTGCCGCATTCTGCGCGAACTGCTCGCCGGCGGAGGCGACGAGCCGGTCGTCGTCCTGGGGCGCGGTGGCGAGCAGTCCCTCCGGACCCGTACCGAGGCCGCGCTGACCTGGCTGGACACACCCTGCCTGCCGCCGGGAGCACTTGACCGTCTGCGCTACCTCAGCGGTGACATCACCGTGCCGGAGCTCGGCCTGTCGGCTCAGGACCGTGCCCGGACGGCGGACGGCCTCACCGGCATCTGGCACTGCGCGGCACTGCTGAACCTCGAAGGCGATCCCGTCCCGCTGTACAGATCCAACGTCCTGGGCACCAGACATGTCCTCGACTTCGCCGGGCACGCGCCGCACGCCCGCCTGCTGCACCTCAGCACGGCCTACGTGGCCGGCCGCCGCCTCACCGGACATGTCCTGGAGGACGACCTCAGCGAGGAGCACGGCTTCCAGACCTCCTACGAGGAGAGCAAGTACACCGCCGAACGGCTCGTGCGCGCCTGGGCGCGGCGCGGCGGGCGGCGGGCCACGATCCTGCGCCCCGGCCTGCTGGCCACCGACCGGCCCGTACCCGGCCACTTGCCCGGCCAGCCGCTGGACGCCCTCCTGCGGCTGATCGAGCACGGACTGCGCGCACGCGCCGCCCTCGGCCGGGGTCTGACCCGCTACCTGAGGAACGCGGGCCGCCGCGGAGACACCCTGCGGATCCGCATCCAGGCTGACCCCGACGGGGAGGGCAACGTGGTGCCGGCCGAGTACGCCGCGCGGGCCATGGTGCGGGCGGCCGCCCGCACCGAGGAGGAGGCCGCCGTGCGCACCCTGCACGTGACCCATCCGCGCAATGTCTCGGCCGAGCACCTCGTGGCGGCGCTGCGGGCCCGCTACCCGGCCATCTCCGTCCACCTGGTCCCGCACGTACCCGACCCCACCCCGTTCGAGAACCTCATCGCCCAGCAGGGCGCGGGCGTGCTCGGCTTCAGCGCGCAGCGCCGCACCTACGACCGCACCAACCTGCTGCGGGCCGTGGGCGACCTGCCCGGCCCCGAGCCCGTCGACCACGTCTACCTCGCCCGTGCGCTCGACGCCGGGCGGACGCTGCTGCCCGCGTGACGGGCCGGGTTCCTGCTCGCGCGGGACGTACGACGTACCAGGAGAGGATCTCGTGATGCGCCTGACGACCGTACGGGCGGCCGGGAGACGGCGACGGCGCCGCGGGACCGCACAGCGCGGCCGGACCAGCTGGCGGCGGTTCGCCGTGGCGGTCACCTGCGCGCTGGCGCTGGCCGCCGGCACGGTGGCCACCACCACGGCGGCCTCGATCCCCGTCTCCTTCGCCGTCGCGGGAAGCCCGTTCTCCGTCACGGCCCGGCGGCTGGAGGCCGACCACGCCGTACAGTTCGCCTCGTTCCGCGAGGACGCCTCGGGCCGGCACCGTCCGGTCGCCGTCGTCGGCATCCGGCAGGCCGACATCCGGAATCTGTGCCAGTCCGCTGTCGCCCACACCCCGCTCGGTACCGTGACGTTGCAGATTCGCGCGGGGCACGCACGGCCCGTACGGGCTTCCGGACTGGCCCTCGATCTCGCCCGGCTGGAAGGGGACATGACCTTCCGGTCGGTCGAGATGGGCCGCGACGCCGCCACACTCGAGGGCGGGCTCACCGGGCCGGCCGGATCCTACGGCCAGCAGGCACAGACCCTGACGATCGAGAACATGCGGTTGCGGGCCTGGTCCCTGACCGCGGGCGTCTTCGCGCTGGACGACGCGACCATGGATGTGCGCGCGGGGGAACACCGATGCGGCTAGCGCTCGGCGGCCGGCCGGTCGCATCCGCCGTCTGTGTCGCGGCGGCGGGCCTGGAACTCGGCTATTTCCCTCTGGCCGCCCCGGCGCTGCTGCCCCTCGAAGGCCTGAGCGGGGCGACAGCCCTCCTCCTCGCCGTGGCCCTGACGGGCTGTGCCGTGCACCTGTGGACCCGTCCCGCCAGGGCGCGCTACGGCGGAGCCGCCGCGATCGTCCTCGGCCTGCTGTCGTATCCGATGGCCAATCTGGGAGGGTTCCTCCTCGGCATGGTCCTGGCGCTGATCGGCGGAAGCCTGGCGCTGGCCTGGCAGCCACCCGCACAGGGCGCCGAGTGACCGGCACGACCGCCTGGTACCGGACGCTCGCGGCGCTGCCGCTCCCCTGCGCGGTGGCCATGTCCTTCGGCCTGGCAGCGGCCGCGCCCGCACCGCACGAGCCACGCGACGGACTCGCCGTCGGCGACCCCACGCCCGCCCCCGCACGCACACCACCGCAGAACTGTCCGGCCGGCCGGCTGCCCGTCGCCGACCCCGCACACGGCCGGCGCCCGGAGGCGGCCCGTGCCGTGGCCGCCTGCCTGACCGGCGGTGGTAATCGGGCCGCCGCTCACGCGGGCACCACCCTGCGGGCCGCCACGCTCACCGTCACCGGCCTGTTCTGCCCACCGACGAGCCGCACTTGCCGGGCGGCGACCATCGAGATACGCGCAACCCGCCTCTGTTACGCCGCACCCGGTGGCGACACCTGCACAGCGTCCGGGCGGGTGACCCTGACGGGCCGTGTCCGCTTCCGTGCCGACTCCCTGCACGGCCGGACCTTCGGGCTGCTGCCCCTGACCCTGTCCACCCGCGCGGTGCCGCCTGTGCCCCTGCCCTACCTGGTGCTCACCGACGTCGAAGCCGCCGGCCTGTGGGCACGCGCCGACCGGGTGGACGCCCCTGCCACGGTGATCGCCCCCGACACCGGCTGAGCGATGCGCCGCGACGCGGGCCGGCCACGGCGCTCACCGAGCCACCATCGCCCTGCCGAGGAGACCCTTTCCATGAACACACCGCCAGGGCCGGGCGCGGAGGAGCGCGGACACGCGACGCCTCCGGCCGAGGAACACCACGTCGTGATCATCGGCGCAGGCCTGTCCGGCCTCGGCGCGGCCATCCGCCTACGACAAGCGGGCATCGAGGACTTCGTCGTCCTGGAACGCTCCCACGACATCGGCGGCACCTGGCGCGACAACCGTTACCCGGGAGCGGCCTGCGATGTGCCGGGACACCTGTACGCCTACTCCTTCGCCCCGGCTCCCTCCTGGCGATCGACCCTGCCGACCGCCCAGGAGATCCACGGCTATCTGCGCCGCTGCGTGAGCGACTTCGGCCTCGGACGCCGGCTGCGGGTGAACAACGAGGTCCGGGAAGCCCGCTGGGACGAGACGGAGGGACGATGGCACGTCCGGACGGACGGACACCGCTATCTCTCCCGGTTCCTGGTCATGGCCACGGGGCTGCTCAGCGAACCGCACGTGCCCGAGCTGCCCGGTCTGAGCACGTTCCGGGGCCCGGCGTTCCACACCGCGCGCTGGGACGCCACCTGCGCGTGGGCGGGCAAACGCGTCGCGCTGATCGGGACCGGTGCCTCCGCTGTCCAGTGCGCTCCCCGTCTGGCGGCGTCGGCCGGGGCCCTCGACGTCTACCAGCGGTCACCGGCCTGGGTGCTGCCCCGGCTGCGACGCCCCGTGCCGGCCGTCGAGCGTTCCGCGTACCGGCACATCCCTCACCTGCGCCGACTGGCCAGAACCGGCGTCTACTGGCTGCGCGAGAGCTGGCTGCTGTGCTTCGCCGGACCCGCGCACCGCTGGTTCGGCACGGCTGTGGCGGCCCTCGCCGGCCTCCACCTGCGCCGACAGGTCCCCGAAGCAGAACTGCGCCGCCGGCTGACCCCGTCCTATCGGCTCGGCTGCAAGCGCGTGCTGCTGTCCAACGACTACTACCCGACGCTGCGGAGGGCAGGCGTCCGGCTCGTCACGGACAGCATCGCCGAGATCACGGCCGACTCCGTCGTCACCCGCGACGGCACGGCCCGGCCGGCCGACGTCATCGTCCTGGCCACCGGATTCACCGTCGACGAACCGGCCGTCGCCCATCGCGTCACAGGGCGGGCCGGGCGGTGTCTGTCGGACGCGTGGAGCGGCGGGATGGCAGCCGACCGCAACATCATGGTGCCGGGCTTCCCCAACATGTTCCTGCTGCTGGGACCCAACAGCGGCCTCGGGCACACCTCCCTCACCCTGCTGCTCGAGGCCCAGCTCGACTACGTGGTGGACTGTCTCACGCAGTTGGCGCGGCGTCGCCTCGCCGAGGTCGACGTACTGCCGGAGACCCTGGAGGCGTTCAGCGACCGGCTCCAGCGGCACATGCGGCGCACCGTGTGGGTCCGGGGCGGCTGCCACAGCTGGTACCTGGACTCCCGGACCGGGAGCAATACGGCCGTGTGGCCCCGATCCGTGCGCAGCTACCGGCGCCTGACACGGCACTTCCGCACGGACGGGCACCGCGTCCGCGCGGAGGACCGCTGAGCGCCGCGGCAGGAACGGGCCCCGGTGGAGCGTCCGCCGGGCCGGCAGCTCACTCGGCGGCCGCGGACGAGCGCGGCTCCAGGGTCGCGCGCAGAGCGGCCAGTGTCGCTGCCGTGCGGGCGAGTTCGCCGGCCGGCACGGCGGCGGTCAGGGCGGCGAGCTCACGCTCGACCACGGGCCGGCAGCGAGCGAGCAGTTCGGCGCCCCGGGGGGTGAGGGCGAGTACCGACGAGCGCCGGTCGTGAGGGTGGGCGCCGCGCACGCACCACCCGGCGGCCTCCAGCCGGTCGACCGCCTTGCTGGCGGCCCCCACGGTGATCGCCACCTCGCGGACGATGTCCAGCACCCGGCACCCCGGCACCCGGTCGATGATCTCCATGATCTCGAACTGCCCCAGGGCCAGCCCGTGTTCGTCGCGCAACCGGGAGTTCACGGCGTTGTAGAGCCGGGTCTCGACGCGGACGAGATCGATGAAGAGCTGGGTGACATGGCTCACAGAAACTCCATTGGATTCCAAGGAATCATCTTCCTGGGAATCCGGTTGGGTCCGTGCGGATGGATTCCCAGGAATCCATCCTCCCATCACGACCCACGGAGGCACGGATGACCCGAGAACAACGTCACCACCCCGGCACCCAGACGGAGCGTCGCGGCTTCGCCGAGGTCATGACCCGCCCGGTGCCCGACGACGTCACCACCCGCACGACGACGCTGGGCGGGCGTCCCGCCCTGGAGTTCGTGCCCGCCGCGGCCGACGCCCGCCGTGGCCGGCTGCTCTACCTGCACGGCGGCGGTTACGTGCTCGGCTCGCCGCACACGCACGCGGGCCTCGTGGGGGAGCTGGCTCGTCGGGCCCGGATACGGACGACGTCGCTGGAGTACCGGCTGGCGCCCGAGCACCCCTTCCCCGCGGCAGTGGAGGACGGGCTCGCGGCCTACCGCGCGCTGCTGGACGGCGGTACGGACCCGCGGGAACTGGCCCTGGCCGGCGACTCCGCCGGCGGAGGCCTGGCGATCGCCACCCTCCTCGCGGCCCGGGAGGCCGGACTGCCCCAGCCGGCCGCCGTGGCCGTGATGTCGCCCTGGACGGACCTCACCCTCAGCGGCGACAGCATCTCCTCCAAGGAGGAGATCGACCCTGTCTTCACCGCCGACCGGGTGCGCACGTTCGCCGACCGCTACCTCGGCGACCGCGACCGGACGCACCCCCTGGCCAGCCCGGTCCTCGCCGATCTCACCGGGCTGCCCCCGATGCTCGTGCAGGTGGGGTCGTACGAGATGCTGCTCGACGACGCCGTCCGGCTGGCCGGGCGCGCGGGCGCCGCCGACGTGGACGTCACGCTC
Organism: Streptomyces fumigatiscleroticus; assembly: GCF_014647975.1. GTDB lineage: Bacteria > Actinomycetota > Actinomycetes > Streptomycetales > Streptomycetaceae > Streptomyces > Streptomyces fumigatiscleroticus. Next base: position 11,062 of record NZ_BMQF01000008.1, on the reverse strand, counting down.
CAGGTCTGGCCGCGAGCCCCGCACGTCTTCCAGCACCAGTACGGCCACCTCGACGCCGCGGACGCCGCACTGGACCGGGCGGCCCGCTTCCTCGCCGCGCGGCTGGAGGCGCCGCGGTGATCGATGGCGGCGGGGCCGCTCCGTCCTGGTCCACAAGGGATCAGGACGAGGCTCCCCGCCCCGCCGCCCCTTGCAGCGTGCGCGTCTCCGCCTCCTCACGCGCTTCCAGGCGGACGACGATCCCCTTGGAGGTCGGGGTGTTGCTGATGTCCGCCACGCTGTCCAGTGGCACCAGCACGTTGGTCTCCGGGTAGTAGGCGGCGGCACAGCCGCGGGAGGTGTCGTAGCCGACCACCCGGAAGTCCTCCGCCCGGCGTTCCACACCGTCGCGCCAGACGCCGACCAGGTCGACCCGGGCGCCCTCTGCGAGGCCGAGCGTCCGCATGTCATCGGGGTTGACGAACACCACGCGGCGGGACCCGTGGATGCCGCGATAACGGTCGTTGTCCGTGTACGGCACGGTGTTCCACTGGTCGTGCGAGCGCAGCGTCTGAAGGATCAGGTGCCCTTCCGGGGCGCTCAGCATCTCGAAGTCGTTCCGGCTGAACAGGGCCTTCCCGGACGGCGTGGGGAAGTGTCCCTCGTTCACCGGGTTCGGCAGCCCGAAACCGCCGGGCCGGGAGACACGTGTGTTGAAGTCCTCGAAGCCCGGCACGACCCGGGAGATGTGGTCACGGATGCAGCCGTAGTCCGCCTCGAACCGCTCCCAGCGCACGGGAACCCTGTCACCGAGCGTACGGCGGGCCAGCCGGCTGAGAATGGCGACCTCGCTCAGCAGATGCTTGGAGGCCGGTTCCAGCACGCCCCGCGAGGCGTGCACCTGGCTCATCGAGTCCTCGACGGTGACGAACTGCTCGCCACCGGCCTGCACGTCGCGTTCCGTGCGGCCGAGGGTGGGCAGGATCAGGGCCGTCTCGCCGCAGACGGCGTGCGAGCGGTTGAGCTTGGTCGAGATGTGCGCGGTGAGCCGGCAGCGGCGCATCGCGGCCTCCGTGACCTCGCTGTCCGGAGTGGCCCGTACGAAGTTGCCGGCCAGGCCGAGGAAGACCTTGGCGCGGCCGTCCCGCATCGCCCTGATCGAGGCGACGGAGTCCCAGCCGTGCTCACGGGGCGGTTCGAAGGAGAACTCGCGCGCGAGCGCGTCGAGGAAGGAGTCCGGCATCCGCTCCCAGATGCCCATCGTGCGGTCGCCCTGCACGTTGCTGTGACCGCGCACCGGGCAGACGCCGGTTCCGGGCCTGCCGACGTTGCCCCGCAGCAGCTGGAAGTTGACCACCTCGCGGATGGTGGGCACCCCGTGCTTGTGCTGCGTCAGGCCCATCGCCCAGCAGACGACCACACGCCTGCTGTCGAGGACCATGTCGCGCACCGCCTCGATCTGGGCGCGGGTCAGCCCGGTGGCCTCCTCCACTCTCGCCCAGGAGACCGTGGCCCGCAGGTGCGCGGCGAACTCGTCGAAGCCGCTGGTGTGCTCGTCGATGAACGCGCGGTCCAGCACGGTGCCCGGCGCGGCCTCCTCCGCCTGGAGCAGCAGGAGGTTGAGCGCCTGGAAGAGCGCGAGGTCACCGCCGGCCTTGATGTGCAGGAAGCGGTCGGCGATCCGGACGCCGTGGCCGACGACGCCCCGGGGCCGCTGCGGGTTCTTGAAACGGGCGAGCCCCGCCTCGGGCAGCGGGTTGACGGCGACGACACGGCCGCCCCGGCGCTTGTTCTCCTCCAGCGCGGACAGCATCCGGGGGTGGTTGGTGCCGGGGTTCTGCCCCACGACGAAGATCAGGTCCGCGTGGTACAGGTCGCGCAGACTGACGTCGCCCTTGCCGATGCCCAGCGTCTCGTTGAGCGCGGAGCCACTGGACTCGTGGCACATGTTGGAACAGTCGGGCAGGTTGTTCGTCCCGAAGGCCCGGGCGAACAGCTGAAGGACGAACGCGGCCTCGTTGGTCGCGCGGCCGGACGTGTAGAAGACCGCCTGGCCGGGGGAGTCCAGGGCCCGCAGCTCGTCGGCGAGCAGATCGAGGGCGGCGCTCCAGGAGATCGGCTCGTAGTGGTCGGAGCCGGGCCGCTTGACCATGGGCTGGGTCAGCCGGCCCTGCTGGTTGAGCCACCGGTCGGACTTCCGGGCCAGCTCACCGACCGGGTACCGCCTGAAGAAGTCGGCCGTCACGCGGCGCGAGGTCGCCTCGTCGTTCGTGTGCTTGGCGCCGTTCTCGCAGTACTCGTTGACAGGACGGTCACCCGGCTCGGGCTCGGGCCAGGCACAGCCGGGGCAGTCGAAGCCGCGCACCTGGTTGAGGTTGAGCAGGGTGAGCGCCGTACGCTTCGGAGACGTCTGGGACAGGGAGTACTGCATCGCGTGGTAGACCGCCGGCACACCCGCTGCCCAGGTCGCGGGCGGGGAGACCTTGAGGTGCTCCTCGTGCGCTTCCCCGTTCGGTTCCTCGCTCGGTGCCTTCTGCAACGTGATCTCTCCTCGTCCGTGTCGTGCGTTCGCCCGGGCGGTGCTCAGCCGGTCGGCCAGGTCGGTACCACGGGCCGGCCCTGCCCCGGGGCGGGCCGCACATGGCCCTCGCTGATCTCGCCGCGCCAGGTACCGGTCTCGCAGCCCTGCTGCTCGATGAACTCCTTGAAACACCCCAGGGAGCGGTGGACGGCACGCCGGGCCAGACCGAGCGCGCCCCCCGCCCGCTCCGCGAGGCCCCGGGCCAGAGGCTCGACGCGCAGGGTCACCCGGCAGCGCTCCGCGTCCAGGGCCCAGAACGTCACCGTGCCCCGGTGCCGCGGCTCGTCGAGGGCCTCCCAGGTCAGACGCTGGTCCGGAACCTGTTCCACGATCTCCGCGTCGAACCTGTAGGTCCTCGGCCCGAACCGGATCGCCCAGTGGGTGAGGGCCGCCTGGATCTGATCGACACGCTCGACCCCGTCCATGAACCGGGGGAACGTCTTGAACTGCGTCCACTGGTTGTACGCCACATGGAGCGGGACGGCGACGTCGACCGACTCTTCGATGGTGCTCATGGACCCCGTCCGTCTCCTCACAGTCCAGCGGTGGCCGCACACCACGGCACAGTGGCATCGGCGCACACGGCACCCGGGCCGGACGCCCGCGCTTGCGCACAGGGTTCCCCGGCGCGGGCGTCCCATGCCGGGCGGGTGCGCCGTCGACGTCGACGGTGCCCGACTGTCCTGTCTCTGTGATGTCCGGGGCAGTCTCGGAGATCTCCGGGCATCTGAGCTGACGTCTCAGTCATCTCCGGGCATTTGGTGGGGTGTCTCGGTCTTCTCCGGGTACGTCGCTGCGGCTGTGCAAAGCCGCCAGTTACGCAAGCTCGCCTTGACAATTCCAAACTGTCAAGGCGTACTTGCCTCATGACTCTTCCGGATCTGGACGATCTCATCGCGGAAGTCGACCGGAGATGCGACACCGCGCACCGCCCCGGCGGACAGGAACAGCCCGACTGGCTAGCTCTGCTGACCGTTGCCGCCCAACTCGCAGGTCAACTGCAGGCGCTGGCGGACGACTTGGTCGAGGACTACGTCGAGCACTGCCGAATGCACGGCTCCTCATGGACCGACATCGGCGCCGCCCTGGGCGTGACCCGACAGGCGGTCCAGCAGCGCTTCCACGCACCCCACAAGCGCTACAGCCCGGAGATGATGACCGACGAGCTTCGTCAGGCGATGGTCCACGTCAAGCAGGCAGCAGTGCATCACCGCAACAACTACATCGGCACCGAGCACCTGCTCTGGGGACTGACCGCAGAGGACAACAGCGCGACCCGACTCCTGCAAGCCGCCGATGTTTCGCCGGAGACGGTCCATCGATCCGTCGGAACCCGGCTGAGCATGGGCGCCTCCCAGGCAGCCGAACGGATCGCCTGGACGCCCTACTCCCGCAAGGCGATCGCCATCGCCGAGGACAGATCCGAGCAGAACGGATCCGACCGCATCGACTGCGACGACCTGCTGATCGGCCTCGCCCAGGTCGGCCGCGGAGTCGCCGCCGACGTCCTGACCGAGGCGGGCTTCGACCCAGCCGCCATCGACGCCACACCTGCCGACGTCTGAGGCCATCGCGGCCCCAGGCAACCACTACCCGACGGACTGCGAGAGCACGGCCCCCTACCCGGGCTTGAGTGAGACACATCGTCCAGTCCTGTCTCACTCAAGTCCGGGCACCACAGGTCAACGCAACACGATGCCCGGACTTACCTGAGACAGGACACCGACGGGCGGACGGGTCGGCGGCCGGTCCGGACGAGCTTGCCGCGCACGTGGCGGCCGGCCGGCTGGGCGAGCATCGTGGACGGACCGGCGCGGGCGCGTGCGTCGCCGGCCGTGGCCGCGTCCAGCGCGTCCGGGACCGGGGCGGGGGCCGTCGCGTCGGCCAGGGCGTACTCGTCCAGGCCGCCCCGGCGGCGCAGGTCGGCGTGGTGGACGGCGCGCTGCCCCGGACGCACACCGGTCACGCCCTCGCCCGCCGCGTCGGCCGCCCCCGCCACATCCGGGCCGGGGACATGCGGCCGGTCCCCGTCGGGGTGACCACTCTCCGCGACCTGGCGGTCCACCGGATCCAGACCGCACGCCGGGGTGCCGGGACCGCCCGGGCGGCCGAGCACGAGAGCGCGGGATCAGGCCAGCTTCTTGAGCAGCTCGGCCGCGACCGGGCCGGAGGAGGCGGGGTTCTGGCCGGTGACGACGTTGCGGTCGACCTCGACGTGCGGGGCCCACGGCTGCCCGGCCCATGGTGGACGCCGAGGCGGTAAGGGCGGGCGTGGGAGCGGCGCTCGGGCCAGGCCCCCGCGGGGTCCGGCCCGAGCGCCGCCGTGGGATCTCGGCCGTCACTACGGCCGGACGAGGACGATCGAGTTGATCGGCGTCAGGTCCTTGTCCACGTAGTACCCGGCCCCCAGGTAGCCCTGGCAGTCGCCCGTTCCGTTGTACCCCGTGCAGGTGCGGGCCGTCGCGCCCCCTGTCTGGTTGTTCAGGACGTAGTGCTGTCCCACCTGGTTGCTGAGGTTGTGGGCTCCGTAGCTGTAGAAGGTGAGCGACGGGCGGTCGCCGTTCCACCCGGCGTTCTGCGGGTAGACGCAGACGGCTCCGGAGGGACAGCCGTGCAGGCTGTCCGCGGTGGTGACGGCGCCGGCACTGGTCACGCCGACCGCGCCGAGCGTGCCCACGGCGAGTGTCAGCGCAGCCGCTCGGGTGATCTTTCGCATCTCGTTCCCCTTGTTCTCACGGTGATGCGACATGCCGCACCAACCTGCCGGTACGCGGCGCGACGGCATCGCCGTCGCAACAGGAACTCTGCACGGGATCCGGTGACGGGAGTACCTGACACATCACAGGGTCGGCCGGGCCCGCCTGGACGGTCGCACGTGTGCGGGTCGCGTCCGCACGACCGATGAGTTCCGCCTCGCCGAGTCGTCTGCATGTCGGGAAGGTCGCCCTTCCGCGCCCGCGGGAGGCGTCAGACGAGATGACGAGGAGCGTGCGGACCGTGAACCAGGAGACAACGAGCGCCACCCGCACCGTCGCGGCGTCCGCCGCCAGGGTGTTCGCGGTGCTGGCGGACCCGACGGCCCATGCTGCGATCGACGGCACCGGCTGGATCCAGGAGCCTGTCGACCGGGCGCCGCTGACCGAGGTGGGGCAGGTTTTCCGGATGGACATGTATCACGCCGACCATCCGAACGGTGACTACCAGGTGGCCAACAAGATCCAGGTGTTCGACCCGCCGCGTGCCATCGGCTGGCTCACGGGGCAGGAGAAGGCCGACGGTCACCTGGAGTTCGGCGGCTGGCTCTGGCGTTACGACCTCGTGCCGCTCGGTCCGTCCCGGACCGAGGTCACACTCACCTACGACTGGTCGGCGGTGCCGCAGTCCATCCGGGAATACCTCCGATTCCCGCCGTTCGGCCCCGACCACCTCACCGACTCGCTGCACCACCTGGCCGAACTTGTCGCACCGACGTCCGGGGCCCGGCCGCCCGGCGGACGGACACCGGGCGGGCGGCCGTAGCCGGGGAGCGCCCGGTGGGTGTTCGCCGGTAGCGGCAGGGGCCGTCCCGGCTCGTCTTCCTGGAGTCGGATGCGCACGACCGGGCCATCGGCGGCCTGTGCGGGCGTGACGGGCAACTGCGTGGCCAGACCGAAGCGTTCGGGGAGGGCGCCGATTTCCATCTGCTCGTGCTCGTTCCTCACCGGCGTCTCGTCCTGGCTTGACGTCATGCCGGCATCAAGCCGCAGCCTGACGCTCATGGCCAAGGTCGCTCTCCTATGACCTGTGCAATGCCCGGCCCGGGACGTTCGTGGTGGATGTGGGCTGTGGCGGTGGACGGGCCGTGGCCGAGCTGGCCGAACGGGGCGTGCGGGCCGTCGGCGTGGACCCGAGCGAGCGGATGGCCGCCGTCGCCCGCGGCCGGTGGCCCGAGGCGGACTTCCTCCTCGCCGGAGCCTGCGAACTGCCGCTGGCGGACTCCTCGGCGGACGGCTACCGGGCCGACAAGGTCTTCCACGAACTGCCGAGCCGAAACGGGTGTTGGCGGAGGCCCGCAGGGTGCTCGTGCCCGGAGGGCGGATCGTGCCGATCGGCCAGGACCGGGACACCGTCGTCATCGACTCCGACGACGTGACGGTCGAGGTGCACACCGGCGTGCTCACGGGGCCCGCGATGTTGCCCCTGGTCGGCGGCCTGGCCGAGAAGGCCTGCTGTACCGGCGCCGTCGCACGTGAGCAGACGGACAATGGATCGCCGAGCAGCATGCGCGGGCCGGGGCCGACCGGCTCTTCCTGGCCCCGCCGATGTTCATGGCGCCGGCGACCGCGTCCCGGTAAGGCGCGCAGTCACTGATGGCCGCTCGCGCGATGCCCTACGTCCGGGGCATGCCGATGACGGACAGCTGCTCGATCCGTTACCGATGCGGACTCGCCGGAACCCGGCCTCGTACGGACCGCGGCTCCCGGCCCCGGGGGCCGACCTCGGCCGGTCATCATCATGCCTGTGCCGTGCGCAGGAGCCGCAGGAGGGACGGACAGTGGAAGGGCTGCTGCGCGCGGCGCGGGATCGGACGCGTTCCACGCCGACCCCCAGGCTTTTTTGTGGAGCATCCTGCTCGGCGAGCCGGCCGTCATCACCCACTCGGGTGAACCGCCGACGGTGCCCGCGGCCGGTGGGCGGGCTGTTCCTTGCCGAACTCGGCCTCGGGCACGCCGTCGTCCCCGCCGTACCGGGCCTTTCGAGCCCTGGCGACGGCCCGCTGCGTCTCATCCCCATTCCCCGCGCTAAGAGCCCGGCCTCTCCCTCCCGGCCGGCCGTCACCCCTTGAGCGTCATGTACAGCCGGGTGCCCCGCGGCCGGTAGCCGACGCGCTCGTACACACGGCGGGAACCGTCGTTGGAGTACTCCAGCCAGACCGTTCGCGCTCCCGCGCCGAACATGGTGTCGGTCAGCGCGGCGGTGACCGAGGCGGCTATGCCCCGGCCGCGGAAGCCCGGCCGGGTACCCACCCCTGCCAGCTCCGAGGTGCCCACGGCCGGCGCGGAGCAGGAGGCCGCACCGGCGCATCCGCCGTCGGGCGCGCGGACGAACCGGACCGCTCCGCCGTTCTCCTGGGTGCGCCGCAGTCGGGCAGCGCCTTCGGGGGACGGGGTGAAGTCACCGCCGAACGCCTCGGCCAGAGCGGCATCGATGGACGCGTACGCCTCGTCCGTGCAGGGGATCTCCACAGGGAGCAGGGCAGCCGGTCGGCTGTCGGCCACCGGCATCGTCAGGTCGGGGGGTGTGCAGACCATGTACTCGTGTACGGCTTCCGTCGTGAATCCGGCGCGGCGCAGGGCCGGTTCCACGGCGGGGGCGGCATCCGGTGCGAACTCCAGCCGGGGCCTGAGACCGCGCTCATGAAATGCCGCGATCAGTGCGGTGACGTCCCGGTCGGCCGGGCGGGCACCGGGAACGGGGGTCGCGTAGTTGACGTAGGGGCTGGTCGTCGCGGGATCGAACCCGGCGACGAAGCCGCCGGTCTCGATCGCCACGGGGCGGCGGCGCAGGTTGGCGACGGCAAAGCTCTGGACGTCGATGCTCACGGTGATGGTGACCTCACGGGAAAGGTGTGATCAGCGCGCTGTCGCGGCTCGAACTGCTGAAGAAGCCGGGCACGCCGACGGACCGGCCCGAGCCGGAGTGGGCTGCGGGCAAGACGGGGGCGGTGTCGTGGACACCGCATCGCCGGGCCGCCGTGAGGCAGACGGGTCAGTGCCGACGGCGGCCGCTGGAGGACGCCGGGATCATTGGCCTCAGTCCTTCATCGTGAACGTGTACATGCTGCGTGATCAGTGTACTTTCCCACGGCGCCGAGGAGCCATCGCGTCGGATCTGCCGCCGCCGGGGCGGTCGGGGAACGTCCTGTCCCGCGGTTGCTCCCGGCCGATGGCTCTGCGGGTGGGTGTGGTCCGGTCGGTGTCACTGTTCGTCGGCGGCGCTGGAGATGATCAGTTTGCTGGTGGGGGCCGGGGGCGTGCCGGTTGCCGTGGCGGGCAGGAGGGCTTTCTCGACTTCCTGGCGAAGTTCTGCTCGCCGGGGGTGGGGAGGAAGCGGTTCGGTGTTCACCTGTGGTGTCAGGAGGGTGAACCAGACGGTCTTGCCGGCGGTGGTGGGACGTGTGCCCCAGGCGTCGGCGAGTGCGTCGACGAGCATGAGGCCGCGTCCGTTCTCCTCGGAGGTTCCCGCCGTGCGGGCCCAGGGGCGGGGAACGGTGTGGTCGCTGATCTCCACGCCCAGTTCCCGGGCGCTGTGCCAGGCCCGCAGGGTGAGCGGGCCTTGTGCGTGGCAGACGGCGTTGGTCAGCAGTTCCGAGGCGAGCAGCGAGGCGGTGTCGGTCAGTGGGGTGAGGTCCCACGCCCGCAGGTGATGCTGGAGGAAGCGCCGTCCGGCGGGGACCGAGGCCGACTGGGTGGCCAGCGCCAACTCGGCGGTGTGCAGCGGGACGGTGGGGAAGGTGAGGAGCAGCAGGGTGACGTCGTCGGCGTAGGTGGCGCTGTCCGGCAGCAGCGTGTGCAGGACGCGGTCGGCGGTGGCTTCCAGGTCCTCACCGGCGACGGAGGCGGTGTGCAGCGTGGCGGCCAGCAGGGTCAGCTGGGTGTCGAGGTCGCTGCTGGCGGTTTCCACCAGCCCGTCGGTGTACAGGGCCAGGGCCGAGCCGGACTTCAGCGGAAGGCGGACCTGCTGATGCGGCACCCCGCCCACGCCCAGCGGGACACCGGTCGGCACCGGGAGCACGCCGACGGTTGCGTCGGGTGCGATGAGGAACACGGGCAGGTGACCGGCCGAGCATGCCGTCACCTCTTCCGCGGCGGGGTCGGCCTCCAGATAGACGCAGGTGACGAACTGTTCGGGCAGACCGTGGGTGAACACGTCCAGCGTCTTGATCAGTTCGCACGGCGGCAGGCCGGCCAGGGCCAGGGCACGGGCTGCCGAACGCAGCTGGCCCATGACGACGGCCGCGTCCAGGCCGCGCCCCATCACGTCACCGACGAACACCCCGATCCGTCCGGCACCCAGGTCGATCACATCCAGCCAGTCCCCGCCCACTCCCTGTCCCTGGGTCGAGGGCAGATAACGGCTGGCCGCCAGTACCCCGGGAACCTGCTGGGAGGTGCCCATCAGGTGCAGTGCCAAGGAGATGTGGCGGCCCTGGGCCTGGAGCCTGGCCAGTTCGGCGTCGGCTCGTTTGCGTTCGGTGATGTCGCGGGTGATGGAGCAGGCGCCGGTGATGGTGCCGTCGGGGGCGTGGATCGGCCAGATGTTGACATCGACGTCCAGGATGCGGCCGTCACTGGTGGTGCGCTGGGTTTCGTAGTGATCGATGCGTTCGCCGCGGCCGATGCGCTGGAGCAGGGCGGCTTCCTCGTCCTGGAGGCCGTGGGGGATCAACAGGCCGATATGCCGGCCCACGGCCTCGTGCGCGGCGTAGTCGTACAGGCGGTGTGCGGCGGCGTTCCAGAAGGTGATCCTGCCGTCCAGGGTTTTGATAAGGATCGCGTCCTGGGACGACTCGACCAGCTCCCGGAAGACCTGCTCCCGGTCGGTGGCGTCGTCCAGGGCCTCCACTGGCATAACACGCCTCACTTCGTACGCCGCTGCGGCTCGCGGGCCGCGAGCGCATGCCTCCCCCGTGGAGTCGGCCGCTGCCCGACCGACGCCTGCGTGGTGCCGGTTATTGCAGCACATCACCCTTCATGTCATAGCGATCTGCCCGATTTTTTACACTTCCAGAGTGCTATCGACCTTTTCGGACGCTCTCTGGCCACTGTTCTCTCGCGGGCCGGGCGATGTCTTTTCCTCACCCCCGTCCGTCCGGCGTCGGCGGGTCCTGTCGGTCGGCTCACGGGGGTGGTGGCTGGTGGGGGAGCCAGGCGCGCAGTCCGGCGGTGTCGATCGCGGTGTGGAGTGCGGTGCTGAGGTGGGTGATGGTGAAGTCGGTGCCGAGGGCGTCCAGTACGGCGGCCGTGCCTTGCAGGATGTAGAGGCTGTCGGGGTCGCAGTGGACGATGTCGGACAGGTCCAGGCGTACGGGGCGGTCGTCGTCCTCGTACAGGACGAGCCGCATGACGGTCTTGGTCAGTTGGTGGACTGTGCCGGGGTCCAGCCGGCCGGCCAGTGACACCAGCAGCGCACGCTCGCCGCCTGGTTCGCGGTCGACGGCCAGCCGGGAGCCTGTTCCGTGTTCCATTCCCGTCGTTCCTAACCCCCGGGTGGGTGGCGGGCTGTCGCCCGGCCCACTGTGTTCGCTTCTCGCTGCGGGCCGCGTCCCGCTGCTGTGCCCGGCTGTGAGTGGTGGCCGTCGTCCGCTCGTTCCGGCCTGGCCGTGTACCGGGCCGGACCCGGTCGTGATCAGGCGGTTCACTCGGGTCTGAGGGCGGGGCGGGGCACCCGGTGGCCGACGGGGGGTGTGGTGTGGTGGGCTTCGTTCTGCACGAGCAGGGCGAGCAGGGAGGCCACGGTCAG
>NZ_BMQF01000007.1 GCF_014647975.1 Streptomyces fumigatiscleroticus | reverse complement strand
CGTCGTACCGCAGCGATCACCGCTCGTCACGACCGCCCGGACATCGCGAGTTCAACCTGAGTAGTGTCGGAAACGGCCTGTACGGTCACGACCGTCGCCGCGGATCCAGGTTGCCTCCTGGGTCGCTACATGCGGCGGCGGTCATAAAACAGCAGTACTGCGTGTATCGCTTGTCGTGGGTGGAATGGTCAGTCGAACTTCCAGTTCATTCGTGGACGGTAGTAGACGTGCCGGTCGTCCTCGCGCGTGACGCGTTCCAGAGCGCCGATCAGCGTCAGAGCCCGAAGGCGGTTGCGCAGCCTTTTGCGGCCCCGGGGGTCCTCTTTGGGAATGCCCAGGACTTTGGCGATGTCCTCACTGCCAAGGCGGAGGTGCTGCCGGTGAAGATGAACGGCAAGTTCGTCGACGAGTGGCTGCACCGCATACCCATCAGCCTCCCGCCGATGGAGGACCCCGGCTTCGACATCTCGCTGGACGAGCCCGGGGATGACCAGGGGCCGGAGGTCATGGTGGAGTTCCTGGGGGAGAATTAGCTGGTCAGAGCAAGACATGGGAGTTGAGGAAACGTGTTCACGCCAGAGCGGCTGGTCCTCGCGCGCAAGCGCCGGCGCATGAGCCAGGCCGCTCTGGCGGCGGCTTCCGGCCTGTCGCCGCAGAGCATCAACGCCTTCGAAAAGCACCGCAAGGTGCCGTCGGCGGAGACCCTCGCCTCGCTTGCCTGGATCCTGCGCTTCCCTGTGGCCTTCTTTCAGGCCCCGCCCGCTCCGGAGATGCAACTGGACGCGGTCAGTTTCCGGGCGCCGACCAAGATGAGCGCTCTGGAGCGCGACGCCACCCTGAGCTCGGGTGCCGTGGCCTCCACCCTCAATGCCTGGCTGGAGGAGCGCTTCCGCCTGCCGGCCCCCAACGTGCCCACCTATCCGCACCTGACGCCTGAACAGGCCGCCGAGCAGGTGAGGGCGGCCTGGGGGCTCGGTGAGGCGCCGGTACCCAATCTGGTCCACCTGCTAGAGGCCAACGGCGTGCGGGTGTTCTCCCTGGCGCCGGACTGCCTGGACGCGGACGCCTTCTCCACCATTTACGCTGGCACCCCGTATGTCTTCCTCAACACCCGCAAGACCGGTGAACGCGGCCGGTTCGACGCGGCCCATGAGCTCGGCCACCTGGTGCTGCACTCCGAGCACCGCATCCCCGGCGGTCGGGAAGGAGAGCCAGAGGCCAACGCCTTCGCCTCCGCCTTCCTCATGCCTCGCGCCGGCATCATCGCCCAACGCCTGAACGACGCCTCCGTGGAGCGGATCCTCAGCGCCAAACGCCGCTGGGGCGTCTCCGCCATGGCCCTGGCCTACCGGCTCCGTGCGCTCGGCCTGCTGTCCGAATGGCGCCACACCCAGACCGTCAAGAAACTCGCCCAGATGGGATACCGTAGTGGCGAACCCGGCTCCCTGCTGTTCCGAGAGAGCAGTCAGCTCCTGGCCAAGGTCTTCGACGCCATGCGCGCCAAGGGAATGACCGCCGCCGATGTCGCGGCCCAAATGGGAATTCACCCCGACGACCTGAACGACTACGTCTTCGGACTCGTCCCCATCAGCGTCCCGGGCGAAGGAATGACCTCGACAGCACCGCGCCCCGAACTCCGCCTGGTCCACGACGCGACCCCGGCCGGACACGCACAGTCCGTCACCGCGCTCACACCGTCCATTTCTTCCGCAATCGTCACAACGCCGACGAAGACACCTTTCGAAGAACCAGACGATGGCGCCCCAACTCCTCCCACACCCTTGCGACGGCCCACGCGATCTGGTCCGACGGTGCCCCGAGGTAGGTGACCTCTGTCTACGGGCCAGCCTTGCCGTACGCGGCGAGCAGCACGGCCGGGCCCGGTCCTTTCAGGGACGGTCGGCTCGGCCGGGCCATTGAGGACGATGAAGCGCAGCAGGTCGCCGCGGGACCTCTTGTCAACCCTTATCGCCTCCAGCAGCATGGGCCACGGGTCGTAGCGGCAGTGGAGTGCCCTCCAGGTTCTTGCCCTTGGTGGTGTTGATACCGGTCTTGCCGCCGACGGCCACGTCCACCATCGCGAGGACGGTGGTCGGGCTATCCCAGTGGCGGAAGTCGACGCGGAGCAAAACTGTGGTGCTCACCCCGCGACTCGACGCTGTTTTGTTCGGTTTGGGTGTCATCGGCCGGTGGTGGCCGTCGGTTTCGTCAGAGCCAGCCGCGTTGTGCGGCCTTGATGCCTGCTTCGAAGCGGCTGGTGGCGCTGAGGCGTTCCATGATCGAGGCGACCTGCCGCCGGATGGTGCGATCGGTGAGGCCGAGGCGCTGTCCGGCGGCTTCGTCGGTGAGGCCGGTGCCGAGCAGACGCAGGAGTTCGCGTTCGTGGTCGGTGAGGCCGGCCCGAGGGTCGTCGGGGCGGGTGGTTCCGAGGGGTACGGCTGTGCTCCAGGCCTGCTCGAAGAGTTCGAGCAGGGCGGTGACGATGCCGGGTTCGGTGACGTGCAGTGCGCCCTTGCGGTTGTCGGCGGGGTCGGTCGGCACCAAGGCGTGGGTGCGGTCGACGATCACCATGCGTTGGGGGATGGTGGGGGCAGTGCGGACCTCTCCGCCGTGGCTGAGCAGCGTGTTGGCGTAGGCGGCGATGTGGGTGTGGCGGCGGGCGTGTTCCTGGTAGAGGGCGCGCAAGGCGACACCACGGCCGAGGGCGGCGAGGTCGTGGTCGCGGCCGGCGTTCAGGTCGTCGGGGCGCTGGATGCCGGGCTGGACGCCGATGATCTCGGTGTGGGCGGCGCGGCACAGGCGCTCGAGCCGGTTGTGGATGGCGTCCATGCCGAGCAGGCGCTCGCCGTGGGCCGAACGGTGTTGGGCGCGATCGGCGACCATGCGGGTGACGGCTGCGCGGGATGCGGCCAGTTGGGCTTGCCGGGCGGCGAGTTCGGCCTCCTGGCGGGCGACGATGTCGGCCAGGCCGATGTCGGGGTCGACGGCCCGCATCCGTCCGGGGTGCTCGCTGGACGCGCGGACCAGCATCAGCCGGCCGAGTTCGTCGAGGCAGTCGTGCACCTGTGTGGGAGTCAGGCCGCACACGTCAGCGATTTGATCCACGCCGTAGTCCGGGTGGACGAGCATCGCCTGGTAGACCTCTGCGGCGGCGTCGCTCACTCCGAGTGCTTGCAGCATGCCCCCGTAACTCCTTCCTGACGCCGTCCCCCGGCGCGCGTCGAGTCTCATGATTCCAATCCCCGGTGCCCGCATTCAAGATTTTTTGAGCCACACATGCCGACTTCTGGCGCACGGACATCCCGCCGGTGGCCCACGGGGTGTGTCCCCGGGCGCGACGGCGGACGAAACCGGAATGTCCGCACCCGTTCAGGGCTCGCAGGGCCTGCGGCGGCTGCAGACGAGCGCGGCCGCATGTCCTGATCCGGATAGGCCCTGTTCAGGACTCCCGGAAAACCTTCCACCGGTTCTGGTCTGCGGTGAAGCTATTCATCGCCGGCACGCAACAGCCCGAACGGCAGCTGGTCGAAGCGTCAACCGCGGGACGCGAGACCGGACGAGGGCACCTCGCCATCTGATTCGGAAGGAACGTTCGCACCATGCTCCGCACCTGTATCGCCAAGGCGGCCGCGGTCGCCGCCCTCGTACTCGGCGTCACCGTGCTCGTCACCCCCGCCGCGGTCGCGGCCGTACCCTCCACCACGGCGGGAGCCGCCCCGGCCGCTGCCACCCAGGTCGCGTCCCCGAGCACAGGTACCTGGGGCGGCTGACCGCCGTATGGAGATCGTCTACACGAGCCTGAACCGTCGCGGCAGAGGTCTTACCGACCCGATCAGCGAGGTGTCCGAGGTGCTGGGCACCCTGTGGGCCCACACCACATCCGAGGACGGTTTGGAGCACGCTACCGGCCGTGCCGAGAGAGACCGTGTCGACCTGCTGATGTACCTGCTCACTCTCGATCCCACCGCGCCCGGTTTCCGCAGTGCGACCTGCCGCATCAACGACCTGTTGCACCGCTGCCACGCGGCTTCACCGCTGATGCAGCACCGCTACCTGCCGCCCGACATGCCGGTGTAGCCGCGTCACCGATCGCCTTCCGACACGCCGCCGAGGCCGGCCCCCGCCCTTTCGACCGCTGTTCCTGCAGGACAGCAGTCCGCACCAGGCCAGCAGAGCGCGTCGTGCGCGAAGCCGTCCCCCGTCGCCACGTCCTCGCGACGGCTGTTCCCGCAGCACAGCCGCGATGACGTGAGCTCCGTGCCGTCCCCTGTGCCTGCCCTTGGAAAGAGGCGATCAGTCATGCCTGCCATCCGCCGCCGCACCCCTGCGGTCGCCGCTGTCTCCGTCGGAGGAGCGGTTGCCCGGTGCGTCGGCGACCGACCACGCCGGCACGGGGACGGTGCCGACAGACACGGACAACCGGGACCTGGGGTCGCGTCGCGCGTCTCGTCGCACCGGGGGCGATGCGCAGCACGGCGTGCGGACGGCCTCACCACGACCGACCCGGCCGCCGGCGCAATCCCATGGAACATCAGGCGAAGCGAGGTGTGATGTCGAACCAGCTCGACAACCCCCAGGGCAGTTTCCACGTCGTAGTGAACGGTGAGGGCCAGTACTCGATCTGGCCCGCCTTCGCGGACGTCCCGGCCGGATGGACCGTGTGCCACGGCGCTGCCGACCGGTCCTCCTGCCTCGAATACATCAACACGCACTGGACCGACATGCGTCCGCTGAGTCTGGTCGCACACATGGCGCAGGCCTCCGCCGACGGCCGGGGGGAGCGGTCATGACCCCCGGCGGCTCCGATGCCACTCCCGAGGCACTGATCTCCGTACCGCAGCGAGCCGATGCGCCGGGTGAGGGAAGAACGGCGCGGTCACGCCTGGACGCGATATCGCCGGCGAAGCGCGCACTCCTGGCGAAGCGCCTGGCCGGCGGCGGCAGGCGGCCCGGTGCTGCCTCCCCGCCCGCGGCCGGGGCGGAATCCCCTGCGCTCTCCGCCGATCAGCGGCGCGGACCGCTGAGCTTTCCCGAAGAGCGTTTCTGGATCGCGTACACCTTCGAGGACCAGTCGTCCGCCTATCACGTGCCGGTCACCCTCCACCTCAGAGGGGCCCTGTCCGTGCCCGCCCTCACGGAGGCGCTGCGGACGCTGACCGCCCGGCACAGCATCCTGCGCACGCGCTATCCGATCGGGCCCGAAGGCGAACCGATCGCGGTCGTCCACGATCCCGAGCCTGTGGACCTGCCGTGCCGGGACGTGGAGGGGAACGTGGGGGAGCTGCTCGACCGTGCCGCCGCCGCGCCGTTCGACCTGGAGGCGGACGCGCCGATCCGCACCGTGCTGCTGAAGGTCTCCGACGACGAGCACTATCTGCACGTCACGCTGCACCACATCGTCACGGACGCCTGGTCGACCAACATCCTGCTCCAGGAGCTGACGACCGCGTACACCATGCACATCCGCGGCGAGCGGCCCGGACTTCCCGAGCTCACCGTCCAGTATCGCGACCACGCTCGCTGGCAACGCGCCCAGGCCGAGCCCTTCGCCAGGCAGCTGGCCTACTGGCAGAAGACGCTCGACGGCGCTCCGCGTGACCTGGGGCTACCCACCGACCGGCCCAGGCCGGCGGAGCACCGGCCGCTGGTACCGGGGCGCTGTCTCACCACCGCGATCCCGGCGGATCCGGCCCTCCGACTGACCCAGCGCACCGGGGCGACCCTGTTCATGGTGCTGCTCGCGGCCTACTCGGCGGTCCTCGGCCGCCGCGCGGGGCGCCAGGACGTGGTGGTCGGAACGCCGGTGGCCGGCCGGCCCGACCCCGAGGTCGATCCGTTGATCGGCTGCTTCATCAACACGCTCGCGATGCGGACGGACCTGTCCGGCGACCCCACCGCCGCCGAGTTGCTCTCCCGGGTACGAGAGCGCACGCTCCACGCCTACGAGAACCAGGACGTGCCGTTCCAGCAGGTCATCGAACGCGTGGGTGAGCGGACCGACGGTCGCAAGGCGTTGTTCCAGGCCTGGCTGGCCCTGCAGAACGTTCCCGACGCACCCCTGGAGATGGCCGCCCTCGAGGTCGAGGAAGCGGCCGACACCATCGAGGCGACGAAGTTCGACCTCACCTTCCATGTCCTCCCGACGGGGGACCGGCTGGAACTTCGTGTCGAGTACGACACCTCGCTGTTCGACGAGGAGAGCGTGCGCGGCCTGATCGAGGAGTTCAGCGCCTTCCTCTCGGCCGCCGCGGCCGCCCCGGACCGACGGCTTTCCGAGATCGCAACCCATACGACCGAACTGGAGGTCTCCAGTGGCGGTAACCGCCAAGCCGGGCTCCCTCTTCCGGCACCGCAGTTTCTTCCTGCTGTGGTCTAGTCAGTCCATCTCGTTCCTCGGAACACAGGTCACCTATGTCGCGCTGCCCCTCACCGCGGTGCTGGTCCTGGACGCGACAGCCATGGAGTCCGGGCTGGTGGGGGCGCTCGAGAAGCTGCCGTTCCTGTTGTTCGGACTCTTCGTCGGCGTGTTCGTGGACCGCCGGGCCCGACGGCCGATCCTCATCTGGACCAACGCCGTCCGGTTCGCCGCGCTGGCCTGGATCCCCTTCGCCTACGCGCTGGACATGCTGACCATGGCACAGCTGTTCCTGGTCGTCTTCGTCGTCGGCACGATGACCGTCTTCTTCGAAATCGCCTATCCGTCCTACGTCCCCGGCCTGGTCGGCCGCGAACGGCTGATGGAGGCTAACGGGAAGCTCCAGGTGTCGGAGTCCGTGGCCGAGGTCGTCGGCCCCGGCGCCGCGGGTGTGCTGATCAGCGCCCTGAGCGCGCCCGTGGTGATCCTCCTGGACGCCGTGAGCTACGCCGTTTCCTCCCTGGCGCTGCTGAAGCTGCCGGCGGACGCGGCTCCGCACGCCCCGAAGGCCGACGGGAAAGCGCCCTCGGTCTGGGCGTCGGTACGCGAGGGCTTCAGCGTCATCAAGCAGCATGCCCTGCTGTGCTGGTGCACGGTGGCCGCGGTCTTCACCAGCCTCTTCTTCAGCGCCGTGATGGCCGTGTACTTCCTCTTCCTGATCAGGGAAGCGAAGGTCGGAGCAGCCGAGATCGGCGTGATCACGGCAATCGGCAGCGCCGGCGCCCTGTGCGGTGCGCTGGCCGCCGACCGGTTGACCCTCCGGCTGGGCGTCGGACCCACGCTGGTCCTTTCCCTGACTTTCCCGGCACTGGGCTACCTCGTCCTCGCGAGCGTGCACGGGAACTCCTTCGGGGCGGTCGCGACCGCGGCGGTCGCCAGCTTCGTCGCCCTCTTCGGCATCCCCGTCTTCGACGTGACCGTCATCAGCTTCCGGCAGGCGGTGACCCCGGACCACCTGCTCGGGCGGGTGAACGCCACGGTGCGCACCTTCGCCTGGGGCGCCCTCTCGGTGGGCTCGCTGCTCGGTGGCGCGCTCGGCACCGCCCTGGGCCTCAGGCAGGCCGTCCTGGTGTCGGCGATCGGCCTGTTCGTGCCGTCCGTGATCCTGCTCCTCTCCCCGGCTCGCGGTGTGCGCCGGCTGGACGAGGCGGCACAGGCGGCACAGGCCGCGGACGAGCCGCAGTCCCCCCAGCCGTCTCTCCAACTCGACCAGTGAGGACCATCATGACCACAACGTCTCCCACGAGCGTCCGGGGCATCCGTCGCCGTGTCGCCGTGTCCGGCACGCAGGAACTGGTGTCCGTCAGCCACAGCCGGCATTCCGTCATCTCCGTGGTCGAGCCCACGGCGCCCTCGGTGGACCTCGCCCACTGGGTGCGCACGAACCGCTCCCGCGTGGAGACTCTGCTGGGCGAACGCGGCGCGGTGCTGTTCCGGGGTTTCCCCATATCCGACGCCGAGGACTTCCACGCCGTCGTCAAGTCGTGGTCCCCGGAGCTGCTCAACTACACCTACGGATCGACGCCGCGCAGCCGCGCGGACGTGGCCGGGGTGTACACGTCGACCGAGTACCCCGCCGACCAGACCATCCCGCAGCACAACGAGATGGCCTATGCGCGGATCTGGCCGACGTACCTGTGGTTCTACTGCCACCAGGCGGCCGTCGCGGGCGGCGCGACACCGCTCGCGGACAGCCGCCGGGTCGCGGCACGCCTGGACCGCTCGCTGCTGGACGAGTTCGCGCGGCGCGGGGTGCGGTA
Source organism: Streptomyces fumigatiscleroticus (assembly GCF_014647975.1). Lineage (GTDB taxonomy): Bacteria > Actinomycetota > Actinomycetes > Streptomycetales > Streptomycetaceae > Streptomyces > Streptomyces fumigatiscleroticus. The sequence goes on along the minus strand of NZ_BMQF01000007.1, from coordinate 373,496 downwards.
CGTGCGCAACTACGGGACCGGGTTCGACCTGCGCTGGCAGCAGGCGTTCGAGACCGAGGACCGCACCGAGGTCGAGGCGCTCTGCCGGGCCCAGGGCATCGAGTTCACCTGGTACGGGGATGACCAGCTGCGCACCTCGCAGATCTGCCAGGCCGTGATCGAGCACCCGGTGACCGGGGCGGAACTCTGGTTCAACCAGGCCCACCTCTTCCACACCTCCGCGCTGCCCGCCGAGGTGAGCGCCGAACTGCTGGACGGCGACCCCGCGGACATCCCGCGGCAGGTCTATTTCGGGGACGGCGAGTCCATCGAGGACGCCGTGCTCGACGAGGTGCGCGCGGCCTTCGACGCCGAGACGGTGCGCGAGCCCTGGCAGGAGGGCGATGTCCTGCTGATCGACAACATGCTCGTCTCGCACGGGCGGGACCCGTACGAGGGCCCGCGCCGGGTCCTGGTGGCGATGACCGACGAGCACGACGGATCTCAGAACGAATGTACGGGGGAATGACGATGACCGCGGTCGAGCCCGAGCAGATCGAGGGTTACCAGCTTTCGCCCCAGCAGCAGGCGGTCTACCTGCGGGAGGGCGCACAGAACAGGGCCGAGTGCAGCGTGCGCTGCCCGTCGAGGATCGGCGCCGGCCTGCTGGCCGGGCGGCTGACCGCACTGGTCGAGGAGCACGAGATCCTGCGGACCAGGTACGTGGCCCTTCCCGGGCTGCGGCTCCCCGTCCAGGTGGTGGACGCGGCCGGACCGGCCGACGTCGGGCCCGGACCGCTCGGCAGCACGCTGCTGCGGGCCGGCGAGCTCACGGTCGAGCACACCGACAGCCCGGACGGCACCCTGCTGCGCCTGGGTCTGCCGCGGCTGAGCGTGGACCGGACGACCTGGAGCCTGATCACCGGTTTCCTGCTCGGCGAGGAACTCCGGGACGGCGACGCGCAGACCGCGCAGGAGCGGCTGCAGTACGCCGACGTCGCCGGCTGGCTCACCGACGAACTCGCCGCGGCGGACCCTGCCGAGGATACGGAGGAGACAGCCGGCACACGGACCGCGCTCCCGTTCCTCGCGCCCGACCGGGTGTGCGACCCCGACGCCGCACCCGAGACGCTCACCCTGACGGTCCAGGGCCCCGTGCTGCAGCGGCTGCGCGCCGTCGCCCGTGACCTCGACGTGGACGAGGCGGCGCTGCTGCTCGCCGCGTGGCGCTCCCTGTACGCGCGCTACACCCACAACAGTGACGACCGGGTCCTGGTGGTCACGGACGGGCGCTCCGCGGACGGACTCAGCGCAATGCCCGGTCCGTTCGACCGCCCGGTGGCCACGCGTCTGCCCCTCGACCCGGAGGACGCGTACGCGAGCGCCGCGCGTACCGCGGCCGGTGCCCTGCGGAACGCCGTGGCCAAGGAGTGCCAGTGCGACCCGCAGACCGCCGTCAGCGGCGAATTGGGCCCCGTACTCTCCTTCCGCCACCAGCGGGACCCCTGGGCCGCGGTCATCGAACCGGGGCTCCTCGACAGGTCCGAGACGCCCGGCACGCTCCACCTGGAGTGCACCGAGGGCCCCGAGAGCCTGTTCCTGACCTTCGCGGGCACCGGCGCCCGGATCGCCCCCGATGACCTGGTGCCGCTCGCCGAGGCGTACGAGCAGCTGCTCGCCGACGCCCTCGCCGATCCCGGGCGGGCCGCGGGCACGCTGCGTCTGGTCGCGGCCGCCGTGCCCGAGCCGGCGGCCGAACTCGCCGACGAGCACGAGACGGTGCTGCGACGCTTCCTGGAGCAGACCGGGCGAACCCCTGATCTGGCAGCCGTACGCAGCGGGGACGAGACGCTCACCTACCGCGAACTGGCCCGGCGGGCCGAGGCGGTCGGTGCCCTGCTGCGCATGCGGGGAGTACGGGCCGGCGACCGGATACCCCTGCTGGCCCCGGCATCGGCGGACACGCTGGCCGCGATGCTCGGCATCTGGCTGGCCGGGGCCGCGTTCGCGCCCGTCGACCCGGCGTGGCCCACGGAGCGCATCGAGACCGTGGTCGGCCAGCTCGGTTCCGCACCGGTGCTGGTGCCCCGGGCCGCAGCGCAGGTGGCGCTCTCCGTCCCGTCGCTGCCCGTGCCGGACCTCGACGGGCCGGCCGCCGACCGCACGCCGGACTCGGTCACCGCCGAGGGCCCCGCGTACGTGATCTTTACCTCGGGTACCTCGGGGCTGCCGAAGGGCGTCGTGGTGGGCCACCGCCAGCTGGCCCACTACGCCGACGCGGCGCTGGACCGGTTCGGGCTGCCGGACGGCGCCGGGTTCGCGGCCGTGTCCACGCTGGCCGCTGACCTCTCCTACACGGCCGTGTTCCCCACGCTCGCGAGCGGCGGCTGCGTCCATCTCTTCGACACGGACGTCGCCACCAGCCCGCGGGCGCTCGCCGAACGGCTGCGCGCCCACCCCGTGGCCGCGATGAAGCTCGTGCCCTCGCACCTCTCCGCACTGCTGGCCGAGGCCGACGACCCGCGGGAGTTGCTCCCGCGCGAGGTGCTGGTGCTCGGCGGCGAGCCGCTGCCACGCGCGCTGCACGACCGGCTGCGCGAACTCGCCCCCGCGCTGAGGGTCTTCAACCACTACGGGCCCACGGAGACCACCATCGGAGCCTCGTGCCTGCCGCTGGAGGCGGCGGTCGACGCGCGGTGCTCCTCGGTACCGGTGGGCACCGGCCTCGGGCGGAACACGCTGACCGTCGTCGACGGCGGGGGCCGGCCGTTGCCGCCGTGGTGCCCCGGCGAGGTGCTGATCAGCGGCCCCGGCGTCGCCCTCGGCTACCTGTCTGAACTCGACAAGGGCCGCACCGGCTTCGGCCGCCCCGGCGACGAGGGAGGCTACCGGTCCGGCGATGTCGGCCGAGTGGTGCCCGGTGTCGGCGTCGAGATCATCGGCCGCCTCGACGACCAGGTCAAACTGCGCGGCTACCGGCTCCAACTCGGTGAGGTCGAGGCGTTGCTGCACCGCCGACCCGGCGTGCGCGCCGCGGCCGTGGTCGCGCGCACCGACGAGAACGGCTTGGTGTCCCACCTCGACGCCTACGTCGTGGGAGCCACCGAGGAGAGCGCCCCGTCGGTCGCAGACCTGCGGAAGGCTCTCGGTGACGAGCTGCCCGCGGCCCTGGTCCCGACCGGATGGCAGGTCCTGCCACGGCTTCCGCTGACCCGCAACGGCAAACTCGACCGGAAGGCACTGACGCCGGTGGAGGCGCAGCGCACCCGGGCCGGCCGCCCGCGCGACGCCGTCGAACAGCGGCTGCTCGTGCTGTGGGCCGAGGCCCTGGGCATGGACGGCATCTCACCCGAGGACGACTTCTTCGAGCTCGGCGGACACTCGCTGCGCGCCATCAAGCTGATCTCCCGCACCAACGCCGCCTTCGGCTGCCGGCTCCCGATGTCCGCGATCTTCAAGGCGCGGACCGTCGCCGCGATGGCCGAACTGGTGCGCGGCAGCGATGCCCAGGACTCCAACCTGGTGCCGCTGCGGCACGCCAAGGGCGCCGCCCCGGTGTTCTGCATCCACCCCGGCGGCGGCAGCACGCTCAGCTACTGGGAACTCGCCCGGCTGCTCCCGGCCGACCGGCCCGTGCTCGGCGTCGAGTCCTGGGGGCTGCACGGAAGGCCGCCGCACCGGGACTTCCGCGAGATGGCCGAGAGCTACGCGGAGACGATCGCCGCGGCTTGCGACGAGCCGCCGGTGCTCATCGGCTGGTGCTACGGCGGACTGATGGCCCTGGAGACGGCCCGGGCCCTGCGCCGTAAGGGCGTGGAGGTGGCCAGGCTGGTGATCGTCGACTGCCCGGCCCCCAGGTACGACGAGGAGGACGAGGCCGGTGACGCGCCGCAGCCGCTGACCGAGTCGGTCCTCGTCGGCCGCTTCGCCTGGCACTACGAGCTTCAGCTGCCCGACGAACTGCCCTCCGGACCCGCGGCGTACGACCTCCTCCTCGAGGCCATGCAGAGCAACGGGCACCTGCCGCCGACCGCCGGCGAGGCGGAACTGCGCACGCTGTTCGACGTCTACGCGTCGAACATGACCGCGCTGGAGGGGCTCTGCGAGGACACGGACGACAGCACCCGGACCCCCGACTACCCCGTCCTGCTGGTCCGCGCCGAGCCCACGGGCGAGCCGCAGGACGAGGACCGGAGCTGGGGCTGGCGCGCGCTGGTCGGGCCGGGCCTCTCATTCGCCTCCGTCGACGCGGACCACCACGGCATCATGCGCGCGCCCGAGGTCGGCGAGCTCGCCGGCCTGGTGACGCGGGCGATCGAGGAGCCCACGCAGGGTCGGGGGAACCGTGACTGAACGCCAGCAGCCGGGCTCCGAGCCGCCCGCGCTCCGTCTGTCCGCGGACCGGGTGCCCTCCGCCGAGCGCCGCCGCGGCACGCGGTCCCTCACGTTCACCCTGAATCCGGCCACGGCCTGCCGACTCGACGAGGTGAGCGGGGCGCACGGAGTCACCCGCGCCACGACGCTCCTCGCCGTGTTCCAGCTCGTCATGGGCCGGTACGCGGGGGTGCGGGACGTCGGCATCGACGTGCACCTGCCGTCGGACGGTTCCTCGGGCCCGCGCACCCGGCTCGTCACGGCGCGCTGGGAGGACGGGCAGAGCTTCGCGGAGTTCTTGTGCCAGGTGGACGAATGCCTGCCGGCGGCCCCCGGGTCGTCCGGTGGGCCGGGCACCGTGCCGCCGTTCCGGACCGAGGACCTGTACGTCGCGTGGGAGGCGGAGCCGGCCGGCGGCTCGGGGCCGGGCGTGCTGCGCGGTACGGCGGAGTACGACGGCGACGTGCTCGACCGCGCGACCGTCGAACGGCTCGCCACGCACTACCTGACCCTGCTCGAATCGGCGCTGGCCACGCCCGGGGCACACCTCGCGGACCTGGCGCACACCACGCCCGCGGAACGTGCGTTGCTGGCCGCATGGGGCACCGAAGGAGGCGCGGCCCACGCCGAGAACGTCGTGGCCGCCTTCCAGGCCCGGGCCGAGGCCACCCCGGACGCCGTCGCACTGATCTACGGCGACGAGACCCTCAGCTACGCCCGGCTCCGGGAACGCGCCGCGCACACGGCGCACCTGCTCACCGAGCGCGGCGTCGGGCCGGAGAGCGTGGTCGGCCTCGCCATGGAGCGGTCGGCGTCGCTCGTCGTCGCCATGCTCGGCGTCCTCACCGCGGGTGCGGCGTACCTGCCGCTGGACCCGGGACACCCGGAAGCGCGGCTGGCGTTCATGGTGGAAGACAGCGGCGCGCGCCTCGTGCTCGCCGACCGGGACGTCGACTTTGCCGAGGTGCCCGTCCTGCGGGTGGACGCACTGCCCGCGCCGCGTGCCGGCCTCCCCGTGACCAGGGCGCAGGCGCCCGCGGTGCATCCGGAGCAGCAGGCATGTGTGCTCTACACCTCCGGGTCCACCGGCCGTCCCAAGGGCGTCGCGATCACCCACCGCGGGATCGTGCGCCTCGTGTGCGACGCGGGCTACCTCGGCTTCGGACCCTCCGACGTCGTCGCGCAGGTGGCCAACACCTCCTTCGACGCGGCCACCTGGGAGGTCTGGGGCGCGCTGCTGAACGGCGCCCGGCTGGTCGGCATCAGCAAGGACGAGGTGCTCACGCCCGCCCTGCTCCGGGGCCGCGTTGAGGAGCACGGCGTCACCGCGATGCTGCTCACCACCGCCCTCTTCCACCGGTGCGTGGACACCGAGCCGGCCATGTTCGCCTCCCTTCGCACCCTCTTCTTCGGCGGCGAGGCGGCGGACGCGCGACGGGTGGCTGCCCTGCGCTCGGCCGTGCCCCGGCTGCGGCTGGTGAACGCTTACGGCCCCACCGAGGGCACCACCATCGCCAGCACGTACGACGTCGTGGACCCGGCGCCGGACGCGGCGCGTACGCCCATCGGCAGGCCCGTCGCCGACACCTGCCTGCACGTGCTGGACCCGTACGGCCGGGAGTCCGGCATCGGGGTGCCTGGCGAGCTGCACATCGGCGGTGCGGGCCTCGCGCGCGGCTACGCCGGACGGCCCGACCTGACCGCGGAGCGGTTCGTGCCGAGCCCGTTCGGCGTGGGCGAGCGCCTGTACCGCACCGGCGACGTGGTCCGCTGGCGCGAGGACGGTGCGCTCGAGTACCTGGGCCGCGCCGACACACAGGTGAAGATCCGGGGCGTGCGCATCGAGCCCGACGAGATCGCCGGAGTGCTCTCCACACACCGGGACGTGCGGGCGGCCGTCGTCGACGTCCAGGGCACGGACGGCTCCGTGCGCCTCGTCGCGTACGTCGTCCCGCGGGGCGCGCGGCGGGCCGCGCCTCGCGAGCTGCGCGCGTACGTCGCGTCCCGGCTGCCCCAGGCGATGGTGCCGGCCCGGTACGTCACGCTGCCCGAACTGCCGGTCACCCCCAACGGCAAGCTGGACCGCCGCGCCCTGCCCGCCCCCTCGGACGAGGACGGGGTCCAGGCCGAGACGTACGTCGCGCCGCGCGGTGCGACCGAAGAACTCGTCGCGCAGGTCTGGGGCGACCTCCTGGGCGTCCCGAGGATCTCCGCCCACGACGACTTCTTCGCGCTCGGCGGTCACTCCCTCCTCGCGACGCAGGCCGTGACACGCGTCGCGGCACGGCTCGGCGTGGAACTCGGCGTCCGCGCGGTCTTCGAGGCGCCGACGGTCGAGGGGTTCGCCGCGCGTGCCGCGGCGGCCCGCCGCGGGGACACCCACCTGCCCGTCGCCGCCACCGGCGACGGCCCGCACGCGCTGTCCTTCGCCCAGCGGCGCCTGTGGTTCCTGGACCGGCTGGCCCCGGGCAGCCCCCTGTACAACGTGCCGCTGGTACTCGCCGTCGACGGTCCGCTCGACGTGGCCGCGCTCGGCGAGGGAGTCCGGGCGCTGGTGCGGCGGCACGCCTCGCTACGCACCCGGCTCGTGGCGGACGGCGACGAGCCGCTCCAGGTGGTCGACGCGGACGCGGAACTCCCCGTCCAGATCGAGGACCTGCGGCAGCTGCCGGAGACGGTCCGCGAGCGTGAGGCCGACGAGCGCGCGCGGCGCGAGGCCGAAGAACCCTTCGATCTGGCCCGGGGGCCGCTGGCCCGGGTCCGCCTGCTGCGCCTCGCCGAGGAGCGGCACCTGCTGCTGCTCACGATGCACCACGCCGTCTCCGACGGCTGGTCGGTGGGCGTCCTGATCCGCGACCTGGGTGCGCTGTACGCGGCGGCCCTGGACGGCGTGGCGGCGTCCCTGCCGCCCCTCCCGGTCCAGTACGCGGACTACGCCGAGTGGCAGCGACGCTTCCTCGACGCCGGCGCGCGCGACGAGCAACTCACGTACTGGAAGGACCGCCTCGCGGGGGCCCCGGCAAGCCTCGACCTGCCGACCGACCGCCCGCGTCCCCCCGTCCCCCGGAACTCGGGGGAGGTGTTCCCGCTGCGGCTGACCCCAGAGCTCACCGAGCGTCTCGGCGAGGTGAGCCGGGCGCACGGCGTGACCCGCTTCATGATGCTCCTGGCCGCGTTCCAGCTCGTCCTGGGCCGGTACGCGCAGGCGCAGGACGTCAGCGTCGGCATACCGGTGTCCGGGCGCACCCGGCCGGAGTTCGAGGAACTCGTCGGCTTCTTCGTGAACACGCTGGTGCTGCGCACCTGCTGGGAGGACGGGCTCACGTTCGCGGAGTTCCTGGCCCGGGTGCGGGAGACCACGCTGGGCGCCTACGAGCACCAGGACGTGCCGTTCGAGCAGATCGTCGAGGCGGTACGGCCACCACGCGACCCGAGCCGGACGCCGCTGTTCCAGGTGATGCTGGCGATGCAGAACGCGCCGGCGGGCACCACCGCGCTGCCCGGCCTGACGGTGTCACTGCGCGAAGGCACGGTCAGGGCCGCCAAGTTCGACCTGACCGTGGCGTGGGAGGAGGCGTCGCTGGACGCCGGCGAGCTGTGCGGCTCGGTGGAGTACGACGTCGACCTCTTCGACCGCGCGACGGTCGAGCGGATGATGCGGCACTACGTCAAGCTCCTCGACTCCGCGCTCGCCACACCGGACGCCCGCCTGACCGAACTGGAGATGATCGGCGCCGAGGAATTCACCGCCCTGGTCGGGCCGGTGGCCGAGGCGCCCGCACGGCCGGCCGCCACACTGCACGAGCTAGTCGACGCCGCGGCCGCCCGCACGCCGGAGCGCACGGCACTGGTGCAGGGCGACCGGTCGATCGGCTACGCGGAGCTGCGCGAGCGCTCGGCCGCCGTGTGCGCGTATCTCCGCGCGCACGGGGTGGGCGTCGGCGACACCGTCGTCGTACGGATGGACCGCTGCCTGGAGTGGCCCGCCGCGCTGCTCGGCGTGCTCAAGACGGGCGCCGCGTACGTCCCCGTCGACCTGGGCACCCCGCCGGAACGCCTCGGTCACGTGCTGCGCGACGCGGGGGCTGGCCTGGTCCTCGGGTCGCGCGCTGACGGCGCACCACCGAATGTGGCGGTGCCCTTCGCCGCCGTGGAGGACGCCTTCGAGGCCGGGCCCGACCTGCCCGCCGGGGAGCACGCCGTGCACCCCGCGGCGACCGCGTACGTCCTGTACACCTCCGGCACGACGGGCCGCCCGAAGGGTGTGTGCGTCAGCCACGCGAACCTCGTGCACACGCTGGAGGCGGTCGCGGAGCAGTACGGACTCGACGCGGAGGACCGAGTCCTGCAGTTCGCGTCGCTCACCTTCGACGTGGCGGCGGAGGAGCTCTTCGCGAGCCTCGTCCGCAGCGCGACCGTCGTCCTGCTGCCCACGGGGCCCGTGCCCGGCATCGCCGAGCTGACGTCCCTCGCCCGGCGCGAACGCCTGTCGGTGCTCAACCTGCCCGGGTCGTACTGGCACGAGTGGGTGTCCGCCCTGGACCGGCACCCGCCGGGGGCGTGCCACGCGCTGCGCCTCGTGATCGTCGGCAGCGAACGTGTCGACGGCGGCAAGCTAGCCGAGTGGCAGGCCACCGCGCCCGCGCACATCCGCTTGCTCAACGCCTACGGTCCGACCGAGACGACCATCACGGCAACCGTCCACGAGCCGTCCGCCACCGCGGTGTCCGGGCGTGCGCCGGGCGGCACCGTACCGATCGGCAGACCGCTGCCCGGGGTGCGCGCCTATGTGATGGACGCCGCGCTGCGGCCGGTTCCGCAGGGCGTCCCCGGCGACCTGTACCTCGCGGGCCCCGGCGTCTCGCACGGCTACCTCGGCGATCCCGGGCGCACCGCCGGATCCTTCCTGCCCGACCCCTGGGGGCGGCCCGGTGAGCGCATGTACGCCACCCGGGACCGCGCCCGCCGCGGCGCCGACGGCGAACTGGAGTTCCTCGGGCGCACCGACGACCAGATCAAGCTGCGCGGCTTCCGCATCGAACTCGGCGAGATCGAGGCCGCTCTCGCCGCGCACCCGGGGGTGCGGGATGCGGCGGCGGTGCTGCGCGAGGACATCCCCGGCCGGCCTGAGCTCGTGGGATACGTGGCGCTCGCCGGCGTCACGCCGGAGGCGGAGCTGCGCGCGCACCTGGAGCAGCGGCTGCCGGGCTACATGGTGCCCACCGCGATCGTCACGCTGGACCGGCTGCCCCGCAACGAGCGCGGCAAGACCGACCGGCGCGCCCTGCCGGCCCCCGTCCGCCCGGAGTCGACGGCCACGGTGCCGGACGCGCCCATGGGCGACGTGGAGCGCGTGGTCGCCTCGATCTGGCGCGAGGTCCTCGCCGCCGAGCACGTCGGCGTGGACGACAACTTTTTCGAACTGGGCGGCCACTCGCTCCTCGTCGTGCGCGTGCAGTCCCGGCTGTCCGAGACGCTCGGCACGGCGGTGCCGGTGGTCGACCTGTTCCGGTACCCGACGGTACGCACCCTCGCCCGGCACCTCGCCGCCGGCGACGGGCCCACAGCGGCCGCCGGAGGGGAGGGGCGCCGCCGCGGCGCCGCCCGCCGGCAGCGGCAGGGCGCTCGGGCGGCGAGGACCAGGAGGCAGACGACATGAGACCGCAGACGCCGCGGACGCAGGTGAAGCCACCGATGACGGACCACTTGGAGAGAGAAGCGATGAGCGACGAAAACCACCTGCCCGCCGGCGCCGTTGCCGTCGTGGGCATGGCCCTCAGGGTTCCCGGCGCCCGCACGCCGGACGCCTTCTGGCGCAACCTGCGCGACGGCGTGGACAGCGTCACGACCCTGACGGACGAGGAACTCCTCGCCGACGGCGCGGCCCCCGAGGACATCGCGCACCCGGACCACCGTCCGGCGCTCGGCGTCCTCGACGGCATGGAGCGGTTCGACGCGCGGTTCTTCGGGTTCTCCCCGCGCGAGGCCCAGATGCTCGACCCGCAGGCCCGGATCTTCCTGGAGTGTGCCTGGGAGGCCCTGGAGCACGCGGGCCGGCCCTCGGACGCGACCGACGCCGTCACCGGTGTCTACGCCGGAGTGGGGGAGAGCGCGTACCTGCGCCACAACCTGCTGGCCCACGACGGCCTGGTCGAGCGCATCGGCGCCTTCCAGACCTCCATCGGCAACGACAAGGACTTCGTGCCGACCCGGGTCTCGTACAAGCTGAACCTGCGCGGCCCGAGCGTCAGCGTGCAGACCGGCTGCTCCACCTCGCTGGTGGCCGTGCACACCGCGTGTCAGGCCCTGATAGGCGGCGAGTGCGATGTCGCGCTCGCCGGCGGGGCGACCGTCGTCCCGCACCGGCGCGGCTACCGCTACGAGAAGGGCGGCGTCCTGTCCGCCGACGGCCGCTGCCGGGCCTTCGACTCCGGTGCGTCCGGCACCGTGCCGGGCAGCGGCGCCGGTGTCGTGGTCCTCAAGCGCCTCGCCGATGCCCTCGTGGACGGCGATGTGATCCACGCGGTGATCCGTGGTTCCGCCATCAACAACGACGGCGCCCGCAAGGTCGGCTTCACCGCCCCGAGCGTCGAGGGACAGGCCGACGTGATCGCGGAGGCCCTCGACGTCGCCGAGGTCGACCCGGCCACCGTGTCGTACGTGGAGGCCCACGGCACCGGCACCCAGCTCGGCGACCCAATCGAGGTGGCCGCCCTGAAGAACGCCTTCGCCGACGCGGGCGCCGCGCACCGCTGCGCCCTCGGCTCGGTGAAGACCAACATTGGCCACCTCGACACCGCCGCGGGCGTGGTCGGCCTGATCAAGACGGTGCTGGCGCTCAAGGCCCGGGAACTCCCGCCGTCCCTCCACTACACCGCGCCGAACCCGCGACTCGGCTTGGACGAGGGGCCGTTCTACGTCAACGCCACCCTCACCCCGTGGCAGGGCGACCTGCTGCGCGCGGGCGTCAGCTCCTTCGGCATCGGCGGTACCAACGCCTACGTGATCCTGGAGGAGGCGCCCGAGCGCGCCGCCGCCGGCCCGGGGCGCGCCCGGCACGTGCTGCCCCTCTCGGCCGCCACGCCCACCGCGCTCGACACCGCGGCCGCGGAACTCGCCGCCCATCTGCGCGCGCACCCGCAGGAGCGCCTCGACGACGTGGCGTACACCTTGCAGCGCGGCCGCTGGACCCTGCCGTACCGGCGCTTCGTCGTGGCCGGGGGCACCGAGGAGGCGGCCGAGGCGCTGAGCGGGCCCGCCCCGGCGCGCCCTGCCGAGCCCGAGACGGAACGGGACCGCGAGGTCGTCTTCGCCTTCCCGGGGCAGGGCGCACAGCGAGTCGGCATGGGACTCGCCCTGTACGAGCGCGAGCCGGTCTTCCGCGCGGAGGTCGATCGCGCCGCCGGGATCCTCCTGCCGGTCCTCGGCGAGGACATCCGCCGTCTGCTGTACCCCGCCGAGGCGGAGCGGGAGACCGCTCAGGAGAAGATCCGGCGGACCGAGTACGCGCAGCCCGCCCTCTTCGCCGTGGAGTACGCCCTCGCCCAGCTGTGGATCTCCTGGGGCATTCGCCCGGCGGCCATGCTGGGACACAGCCTCGGCGAGTTCGTGGCCGCGTGCCTGGCCGGGGTCATGTCGTACGAGGACGCGCTGCGCCTGGTCGCCGTGCGCGGTCGGCTGATGCAGGGCGCGCCCGCCGGTGCGATGGCGGCCGTTCCGCTGGCGGAGGGCGACGTCACGCCGCTCCTCGGCGCGGAGGTGGCCCTGGCCGCGGTGAACGGGCCGCGCGAGTGCGTGGTGTCCGGTCCCTTCGAGGCGGTCGCCGCCGTCGAGGAGCGCCTCGCCGAACGCGGGGTCACCACGAAGCGGCTGCGCACCTCGCACGCCTTCCACTCGCGCATGATGGACGACGCCGCCGACGCGTTCGAGGCGGAGGTCGCCCGCGTCGCGCTGGCGGCCCCCCGGATCCCCTTCGTATCGGACGTGACCGGCACGTGGATCACCGAGGAAGAGGCCACCAGCCCGGCGTACTGGGCCCGTCACCTGCGCTCCACGGTGCGGTTCGGGGACGGCCTGCGCACGGTGTGCCGCCCCGACGCGACGCTGCTCGAGGTCGGTCCGGGCCGGGTCCTGACGAGCCTGGTCCGCGGCGGGAACGACCTGCACGGGGCGGTCGCCTCACTGCCGTCGGCCGGTCCCGACGCCGAGACGGAGGTGCTGACCGCCGCCGGCGAACTGTGGCGCCTGGGAGCGCCCTTGGCGTGGGAGGCGCTGCACGGCGAGGAGACGCCGCTGCGGACCGTGCTTCCGACGTACCCCTTCGAACGCGAGCGGTACTGGGTCGACCCGCCGCGCGGCACCTGCACGGTGCGTGCGAACCCGGACGGCTTGGCGGTGCGCGGCTTCCGCCGGGTAGGCCCGGCGACCCCCGCGGGCGCACACGACGGTGCGGCACCGGCCTCCTGGTTGCTGGTCACGAACCCGGTGGGGGCCCCCGACGGCCTCACCGAGCGCCTGCGCGGCGCACACCGCCGGGTGATCGAGATCCCGGCCGACGCCGTCGGCACCCGGGACGACTGCGACCGCATCCTGGCCTCGTCGCTCCCCGCGGACGAGCGGATCGAGGGCGTGCTCCACACGGCGCTGCTCGGCACTGGCGCCGAGGAGGCCCGCGCCGACGGTGCACCGGAGGAACTGGAGACACTCGAACGGGCTCTCGCGGCCCGCGGGGACGACGGCGCGCGGCTCGTCGCCGTGGTGTCCGGCGCGCTCGACGTCACCGGTGAGGAACCGCTCGTGCCCGAGCGGGGCGCGCTGACCGCCTGGGCCCGCGCCGGACGGCCGGGCTCCCGGACGCTTCTCGACCTGCCCGTACGCGGGACCGCCGCGGCCGCCCGCAGGCTGGCCGCCGCGCTGCTCACGGAGATCGACGTCAAGCCCGAGGAGCCCGTGGTCGCCTTCCGCGGCGGGCACCGCTTCGTACCGGAGCTGGAGCCCCTGAACACCCCGGCGGGCGCCGACGCCCGCCGGCACACGGGTGCGCACTACGCGTCGACGGGTGACGAGCGGGTCGCCGCCGTGTTCGGCCGGGCCCTGTCACCCGCGGGTGCCACGGTCACCCCGCTGTCCGCGGCGGCGGCCGTACCGTCCACCGTCCTGGTCCTGCTCGACGCGACGGCCCCGCAGCAACGTGTGCGGGACGCACTGGAGCGCGCTATCGCGGCGGTCGCCCAGGCGCCCGCGGGCACCGTGCTCGCCTGCGAGGTCCATCTCGTGGGCGGTGACGACTTCGACCCGTCCCGCTCGGCCGTCGCCGCCGTCGTGGAAACGCAGGTCGCGCTGGTGCGCCGCGAGTCCGAGATCCCGTGGACCAGCTTCGTGTGGTCCCGGGCGGACCACGCCACAGTCGAGCGGTGGGCGGCGCGCGTGGTGGGCTCGGTCGCCGGCAGCTGCCAGACGGTCGTGGAGCCGAGCGCCGACCTCGCGCCGGACTCGGAGCCTGCCGCGCAGGCCGCGACCTCCGAGGGCCGCGCGGACTACGCCGACGACACCGAACGCCAGGTCGCCGCGATCTTCGCGGACCTCCTCGGCATGGCGGACATCGCACCGGACACCAACTTCTTCGAACTCGGCGGCCACTCCCTGCTCGCGGCGCAGTTCGTCGCGCAGGTCCGCACGGTGTGCGGCGTCGAGGTCCCGCTGCGCACGTTCGTCGGCGAGCCGACGATCCGAGGCCTGGCCGCCGCCGTGCGCGCTGCCCGCGCCGAGGCCGGCGACACCCTGCTGGAGGCGCTGCCGGCCGTCGTGCCCGATCCCGCGAACGAGGGTGTGCCCTTCCCGCTGACGGACGTGCAGCAGGCGTACTGGATCGGCCGTACCGGCGTCTTCGAGATCGGTAACGTCGGCATGCACGGCTATGAGGAGTTCGACGTCCAGGACCTGGACCTGCCTCGTATGCAGCAGGCGTTCCGCCGGCTCATCCAGCGGCACGGCATGCTCCGCGCCATCGTGCTCCCGCACGGCGAGCAGCAGATCCTGACCGACGTCCCCGACTACGTTATCGAGACGGAGGACCTGCGCGGGCTGCCCGGGAACGAGGTGAGCGCGGCGCTCGACAGCACCCGCGCGGCCATGTCCCACCAGAACTTCCAGGCAGACCGCTGGCCGCTGTTCGAACTGCGCGCCTCGGTCCTCGACGGCGACCGCACCCGACTGCACTACAGCATCGACGGCCTGGTCACCGATGCCCGGGCCTCCAACGTCCTGCTGCGTGAACTCGCCCACCTCTACGAGCACCCGGACGTCGAACTGCCCGCGCTGCAGCTGTCCTTCCGTGACTACGTGCTGGCGGAGAAGGACCTAGAGTCGTCCGAGCTGTACCGCCGCGCGGAGACCTACTGGAGGGAGCGGATCCCCGGCCTGGCGACGGCCCCGGAGCTGCCGCTGGCCTGCGACCCACGCACCGTCGAGTCCCCGCGCTTCAAGCGGGTGGAGGGCAAGATGCCCCGGGAGACCTGGGAGCGCGTGAAGGGATGGGCGTCGCAGCGTGGCATCACCCCCACCGCACTGCTCCTGGCGGCCTACAGCGAGGCGCTGGCCACATGGTCGAAGAACCGCCGCTTCACGCTAAACCTCCCCATGGCGAACCGGCTTCCGCTCCACCCGGAGGTGGACGCCATCGTCGGTGACTTCACCTCGGTGACGCTGCTGGAGGTCGACGCGGCGAGCGAGGCCTCGTTCGAGGCGCGTGCCTGCGCCGTGCGGGACCGGCTCATCACCGACATCGACCACCGCTTGTTCAGCGGTGTCCGCGTCATCCGTGAGATGAAGAAGGTGCGCGGTGACGCTGCCGCGGCCATGCCGGTCGTGTTCACCAGCCTCTTCCTCGACCACGGCCAGGACACACCCATCGGTGAAGTGGCGTACAGCATCTCGCAGACCCCGCAGGTCTGGATCGACGCGCAGGTCTACGAGGTGGAAGGCGCGCTCGCGTTCGACATCGACGCGGTCGAACAGCTCTTCCCCGAGGGCCTGGTCGGCTCGATCCACGCGGCCACCCTGGAACTGCTGCGGTGGCTCGCGGAGGACGAGGAGAACTGGAGCCGGCCCGCGCCCCTGCTCGTCCCGCGCGCCGAACTGGCCGAGCGGGAGGCGTACAACCGGACCGAGGGCCCGCTGCCGGCGGGGCTGCTGCACGCGCCGTTCTTCGCCACGGCGGCCCGGACGCCCGAGCGCACCGCCGTCGTCACCCCCGGCCGCACGCTCAGCTACGGCGAACTCGCCGCGCGGGCCGGTGGCATCGCCCGGCGTCTGACCGGCCTCGATGTGCGCCCGGGCGACCTGGTCGCCGTCGTGATGGAGAAGGGCTGGGAACAGTGCGCCGCCGTCCTCGGCATCCTCGCCGCGGGCGCTGCGTACCTGCCCATCGACCCCGAACTGCCCGACGAGCGCGTCCAGCTCCTGCTCGAACACGGACAGGCCCGCGCGGTCCTCACCCAGGGCCGGGTCGCACAGGGCAGGGAGGACCGCTTCGACGGCGTACAGGCCGTGTTTCGGGTCGATGAACTCCCTCTGGAGGAAGACGCGGCCGACGGTCTGCGGCTGGACGGTCCCGCCACGCCGGGTGATCTCGCGTACGTGATCTTCACCTCGGGTTCGACCGGTCTGCCGAAGGGCGTGATGATCGACCACCGCGGCGCCCTCAACACGGTCGTCGACATCAACGACCGCTTCGGTGTCGGGGCGGACGACCGGGTCCTGGCCCTGTCTTCGCTGAGCTTCGACCTGTCGGTGTACGACGTCTTCGGCCCGTTGGCGGTCGGCGGTGCCGTCGTCATGCCGGACGCGAGCGCGCACCGCGACCCGGCGGCCTGGCTCGATCTGCTGGAAACGGCCCGGGTCACCCTCTGGAACTCCGTGCCGGCGCTGATGGAGCTGCTCATCGAGCACATGAGTATGAAGGAAGCGACCAGCACCGCGCTGCGGCTCGTGATGCTCAGCGGCGACTGGCTGCCGGTCACTCTGCCGGACCGCATCCGGCGGGCACTCGGCGCCCCCGAGGTCGTCAGCCTCGGCGGCGCGACGGAGGCGTCGATCTGGTCCATTCTCTACCCGATCGGGGACGTGCCCGCCGACTGGCCGAGCATCCCGTACGGCAGGCCGATGCGGAACCAGACGTTCCATGTCCTTGACGACGCCCTCCGGCCGCGGCCGATCGGGGTGCCGGGCCAGCTCTACATCGGCGGCGTGGGTCTGGCGCAGGGCTATCTGCGCGACGAGGCCAAGACGGAGGCCAGTTTTGTCGTCCACCCGGAGACCGGCCAGCGCCTCTACCGCACCGGAGACCTCGGACGCTTCCTGCCGAGCGGCGACATCGAGTTCCTCGGCCGCGAGGACTTCCAGGTCAAAATGCAGGGCTACCGCATCGAACTCGGCGAGATCGAGACCGCGATCATGCAGCACCCGGACATCCGGGCAGCGGTGACCGTGGTCCAGGGGGAGCCGCGCGGCGCGAAGCGGCTGGTCGCCTTCGTCGTCCCGCAGACCATGCACGATGTTCCGCAGGATCTCCGCGACTTCCTCGGTAACAAGCTGCCCCGCTACATGGTGCCGGACGTCTACGTGGAGATCGACGCACTGCCGCTCACCGCGAACGGCAAGGTAGACCGGCGGGCCCTGGTGGTTCCCGAGCAGGCGGTCGAGGAAGCCGCGCCGCCCTACGAGGCCCCGCGGACGCCGATCGAGGAGGCCATCGCCGAGGTCTGGGCAGGCATGCTCCAGGTCGAGCGCGTCGGCATCCACGACAACTTCTTCGCCCTCGGTGGAGATTCGCTCATGGCCATGCGCGCGGTGGTCCGCCTGCGCAAGGCGCTCGGCACCGAACTGCCCATCCGCGTCCTGTTCGACAGCCAGACGCTGGAGGACACCGCGCTCGTAGTCGAGGACCACATCCTCGCCGAAATCGAGGAACTGACCGAGGGAGAAGCTCAGGCGCTGCTCGCCGACTGAGCCGATCTGTCACGGAGACCTCAACGTGAACCGAACCGCAACCATCCGCGCGACGCGTGCCCACGGCTGGATCGTGGGCGCGCGGCGCCCGGCCGCACCGGTCGTCCGTCTCTTCTGCCTCCCGTACGCCGGAGGCGGTGCCTCGGCCTATGCCACCTGGCACGCCCTCCTCCCTGACGACATCGAAGTCTGCCCCGTCGAACTGCCGGGCCGGCTGACCCGCTGGAGCGAGAACGCTTTCGAACGGGCCGAACCGCTCATCGAGGCGCTCGCCACCGCGCTGGAAGGCGAACTCGACGTCCCCTACGCACTCTTCGGGCACAGTATGGGCACCCTTCTGGCGTTCGAACTGGCACGGGCGCTGCGCAGGCGCGGCGCCGACGAGCCGCGCGTCCTCTTCGTCTCCGGCGGCCCCGCTCCCCAACTCCCGCGTCGGCTGCCGCTGATTCACGACCAGCCGGACGACGTCGTGGTGTCCAGGCTGCGCGACCTGGGCGCCGTACCGGAGGACGCGTACGCCGAACCGGAGCTCCTCGAACTGCTTATGCCGACGATCCGCGCGGACTTCTCGGTCGTCGAGACGTACACGCATCGGCCCGAGCCGCCGCTCGGGTGCCCCGTCGTCGTCTTCGCCGGGACGGAGGACCGGGAGGTGCCGCCCGACCAGGTGGCCCCCTGGCACGAGCAGACGACGGGCGGCTTCACCCAACACGTCCTGCCCGGCGACCATTTCTTCCTGCACAGCGCGCGGACCGCGCTTCTGGACACGGTCCGCGCTGCGCTGACCGCCGCAGCCGGTCGACCGTCACAGATCGCGAGACGTGCGATCAACCCGATTGACCGACCTGAACGAAAGGAACAGTAATGAACACGATGGAAGCCTCCAGCCTGATGCTTGCCCGGTGCTGTGCCCACCTCATGTCCTTTGACGATGATCCGTTCACAGTCCTCGCCCACACTGCCGCCGTCACCGCGGGCCTCCCGGCCGAGGCCTGGGCCCCGGAGTCTGTGACAGCCGCCAAACCCACTGCGGTCCGGCTGTCGGCGATCCAGGCGGTTGGTGCGTGAGCGACAGCGACCTCCAGATCGCCGGCGACATCCTCGAGGTCCCGCACCTCCTGCAGGCTCCACGGGAGCATCCGGTCACTGTCGCCGAGTTCGCCGGCCTGGCCTGCTCCATCGCGGCCGACCGCTCGCAGTGGGAGCACCTCGTGGCGTACGACGCGACCACGCGCTGGAACCACCTGCTGCGAACCGGCCCGGGCTACGAGGCATGGCTGCTGTCTTGGGTGCCGGGGCAGGGCAGCGGGCTGCACGACCACGGTCGTTCTTCCGGTGTGCTGACCGTTCTGGTCGGCACACTGACCGAGCGGACGGGACGCGGCATGCGCGCGTTGTCGGAGGGAGCACAGCGGGTGTTCGCGCCAGGGTATGTGCACGAGGTAGTGAACGACACGCTGGAGCCTGCGGCGAGTCTGCATGTCTACTACCCAGGCCTCTCCGAGATGCCCATGCACACTTCCGGCAGATGTGCGGCGCACACCGATCCGCGCCCCGTAAATGCCTGACGCGCTGTCGAACCTGGGGCCGTGTCTGACTATTGCGCGGTCTGAACCGGGCCGTGCCGGAGGCAGACATTACGGCGTTCGGCACCGCCGGGGACCAATTAGCCTCTTCGGGCTACCGGTAGCAAGATACGACGCTGTCTCGCTCGGCGGCGGCAACTGCCTGCGCGGCCGGACTCGCAGGAGTAACGGCAGTGCGGGGTGCGCGGTGAGTGCCGGACACCCCGTAAAGGGTGCCTTGGGGCCTCCGCAGGGTCGTCGCCGCTGCGAGCCGCCCCCAGTCAGGTTGACGCGAGCACGGCCCACAGGAGCGTCATAGCGTGGTGGGCGCTCAGGTATGAGAGCCCACCAGAAAATCCGGTGAGCCGATGACTGCACCGTTATGCTGCCTCGTCCTACAAGCCAGGGAGGTTCCGCACCATGAGCAGCAGCACGTTACCGTTTCCCGATCGGATCGAGCTCACAGGGGAAGGGCTCGTCCTGCGTGACTGGACGGAAGCAGATCTGGCCGCGATGCCGGATTTGTTCGATCATCCCGACATCGCGTACTGGACGCCGATGGTCTCACCTTTCGACGAAGCGGCCGCTCGCGCACGGCTGGACCGGGACCGACAGATGCGGGCGGAGGGCTCGACCATCCTGCTCGCCATCACCGTTGACGGCTGCGTGCCGCTCGGCGAGGTGATGCTGCGGCGCGCTCCAGAGGGCACAGAGATTGGCTACGCGGTCGGCCCGGCGTACCGCGGCCAGGGGCTGGCCGCGCGGGCGGTGCGGGTGATGGCCGCATATGCCTTCGAGCAACTGGGCGTGGAACAAGTGATCTTGGAGCTGGAGGCCGAAAACGCTGCCAGCGTCGCCGTGGCCACCAAGGCGGGCTTCAGCCTGCTTGACGTGCCGCTGATCGAGGGGGAGGAGAAGGGACGGCCCTATGCCCTGCAGACGTGGGGCCTGCGGCCAACATCGTCAAGCTGTTCAGGGTGACTATCCGCCGCTGACGAGGGGCGTCCGGTCTTGTTCGGGAGGGTGAGGTGGAGGCCCTGAGCACCGTGCTGGCAGCGGACTTCTCCACAAGGGTGTGGCCCCGCACGGTCCACAGCGAGAGTGGTGAGGGCCGTGGACTCCTGGCGTGAGCCTCCCCCAGTGCGCAGCTCACCAGGCATGCGGGAAAAACAGGGGTACAGCGTGGGAAACGATCTTCAGAAGCCCCGATGTAGCCCCTGACTAGCGAGTTCCGTCGGTGCCCCACACCGAGGAATCGGGCGGCATCGTGAAGATGCCGCCCGATTCTGTATGTGCACTCGATGCTGTATGTGCAGGTGGCCCGTTCGGTGCCCTGTGACAAAGGTCTCAGCGGCGGAGCGGGGTGCGGTCAGGACCGCAGATAGGCGAGGACGGCGAGGACCCTGCGGTGGGTCTCGTCCGTCTGCGGCAGGTCCAGCTTGGTCAGGATGCTGCCGATGTGCTTGCCGACCGCGGCCTCGGAGACGACCAGTCCCCGCGCGATCGCGCCGTTGGACCTGCCCTCGGCGATCAGTGCCAGCACCTCGCGTTCGCGCGGGGTGAGCCGCTCCAGGGGATCGCGGCGGCGGCGCAGCAGCTGCCGTACGACCTCGGGGTCGACGACCGTGCCGCCGGCCGCGACCTCGGACAGCGCCCCGACGAACTCCTCGACCTGGCCGACGCGGTCCTTCAGCAGATAGCCGACGCCCGTGCCGTCGCCGGAGTCGAGCAGTTCGGAGGCGTAGGCCCGCTGGACGTACTGGCTGAGGACCAGGACCGGCAGGGTGGGCCGCTGCTCGCGCAGCCGCACCGCCGCGTGCAGGCCCTCGTCCTGGAAGCCGGGCGGCATGCGGACGTCCGTCACCACGATGTCCGGGGCGTGTTCCCCGACCGCGGCGATCAGCGCCTCGGCGTCCCCGACCGCCGCCACCACCTCGTGACCGCAGCGGCCGAGCAGCCCGATGAGCCCCTCGCGCAGCAGCACGCTGTCCTCGGCCAGCACTATGCGGAGCTTTCGGCCGGCTGGTTCCACTCGCAAGGCAACTCCACACGCAGCAGGGTCGGTCCACCCGGCGGACTGGACAGCGCAAGTCTGCCATCCAGGACCGACACCCGGTCCGCGAGACCGGTGAGCCCGCTGCCCGCCGAGGCGTCCGCGCCGCCCCGCCCGTCGTCGTGCACCTCCAGGACGAGCCGGCCGTCGCGGTGGCCGCCGGTCACCCGCGCGCGGCCGGCGCCGCTGTGCCGGGCGACGTTGGCGAGCGCCTCGCACACCACGAAGTACGCCGCGGACTCCACCGCGCGGGGCAGCCGGCCCGGCAGGTCGAGGTCGACGTCCACGGGGACCACGGAGCGGTCGGCGGCGTCGGTGACCGCGGCCTGGAGACCGTAGTCGGCGAGGACCTTGGGGTGGATGCCGTGGATCAGCTCCCGCAGCTCCGCGAGGGCCTTGCCCGCCTCCTCCTGCGCCGTGGCGAGCTGGTCGGCGAGCGGGCCCGGCGGGGCGTCCAGCCGGGCCAGTCCGAGGATCATCGTCAGGGCCACGAGCCGCTGCTGGGCGCCGTCGTGCAGATCCCGCTCGATGCGGCGCCGCTCCGCCTCGAAGGCGTCCACCAGCCGTACCCGGGAACGGGCCAGTTCGACGACCCGGTCGCCCAGTTCGTCCTCGCGGGAAGCGATCAGCAGCCGGGTCAGTCCGGCGCGGGCGCCCGCCGTGACACCGAGCGCGTAGGCGCCCAGGGCCAGCAGGAGCAGGCCGAGGACGGCGACGCCGCAGGCGGCCGGCCAGGTGGTGACCGTCCACTGCTTGAGCACCTTCGCCTCCCGGCCGTCGCCCGCGGTGGCCATCAGCAGCGGGGTGGCGGCCATGGACAGCGGAAAGAGCAGGGTGGCCGTGACCGCCAGCGCGTCGACCGGCCACAACAGCCCGGCGAACAGCAGCGCGTGACCGAGCTCCCGCCAGGTCGCCCGCTCGCGCAGCCGGGTGGCCAGCCAGGGCCGCAGTCCCGGAGCGGGGGGTTCCCGGTGCCTGCCGGGGGCCGGGGCGGCGTCGACCAGGCGCAGCCGGCGCCGCTCCGTCGCGGCCACCGGTATCCCGCCGAGGGCGAGCAGGACGAGCAGCGGCAGTCCCACCACGACGACGGCCAGCACACCGCAGACCGCCGCCGTCGTCACGAGGGCCACGAGGGTGAAGGCGCCGGTCACGGCACCGGTGGACAGGTACGCGGCGGAGCGCCAGGGCCAGGACGACAGGACGAAGCCGGGCCGGGACATGGCCTGCCACACGTTGCGGGGCTGCATGCGGATCACCGTAGGAGGGCGGTCCGTGCGCCGCCATCGGTTCGGCCCGAGGGCCGGGGGTAGGCCTGGCCCTACCCCGGATCTCGCTTCCGCCTCACTGCGTCACCAGGGGCTCCCGAGGTTTCGTGGAGCCACGAGAGGACGAGGGGGCGCACCGCCCCCCGGAAGGGACCGATCCATGACCGACGACGCGATCCGACTGCGTTCCGTGACCCGGCGGTACGGCACGGGCGGCATGTCCGTCACCGCCCTCGACGAGGTGTCGCTGGACTTCCCGAGGGGGACGTTCACCGCGGTGATGGGCCCGTCCGGCTCCGGCAAGTCGACCCTGCTCCAGTGCGCGGCGGGTCTGGACCGGCCCACCTCGGGCTCGGTCACCGTGGGCGGCACCGAGCTGACCGGGCTGAGCGAGAGGAGACTGACGCTGCTGCGCCGCGACCGCATCGGCTTCGTGTTCCAGGCGTTCAATCTGCTGCCCTCGCTGACCGCCGAGCAGAACGTGGCGCTGCCGCTGCGGCTGGCCGGCCGGCGTCCGCCGAAGGCGCGGGTGCGCGAGGTGCTCCGGCAGGTCGGCCTCGGCGAGCGGGCCCGGCACCGGCCGACGGAGATGTCCGGCGGCCAGCAGCAGCGGGTCGCCCTGGCCCGCGCGCTGATCACCCGCCCCGAGGTGCTCTTCGGCGACGAGCCGACCGGCGCCCTGGACTCGCGGACCGGCCGTGAGGTGCTGACGCTGCTGCGCGGCATGGTCGACCGGGAGGGCCGGACGATCGTCATGGTCACCCACGACCCGGTGGCCGCCTCCTACGCGGACCGGGTCGTCCTCCTCGTCGACGGCCGCGTCGACGGCGAGCTGACCGGCGCGTCCGCCGAGGAGATCGCGGGACGCATGGCCAGGCTGGAGGCCGTGCCGTGCTGAGCACCGCCCTGCGCACCCTGCGCACCCGCTGGGTCACCTTCGCCGGGAGTTTCGTCGCCCTCTGTCTGGGCGTGGCGATGCTCGCGGTGATGGGGCTGGCCCTGGCGTCGTCCCTGGACGCGCCCGACCGCGCGCCCGAACGGTTCGCGGCGGCCCCGGTCGTCGTCAGGGGCCAGGACACCCTGCGGGTGCCCACCTCCATCGGCGACCGCACCCGGAAGCTGGCCCGGCCGCGCCCCGTGCCCGAGGACGTGGTGGCGAGGCTGTCACGGCTGGGGAGGGTCGTCCGGGACCGGTCGTTCGCCGTACGGGCCGGGGACGGCCCCGGCGATCTGGTGGGCCACCCCTGGTCCACCGCCGCCTTCGCGCCGTACGAGCTGTCCGCGGGACGTGCGCCCCGGGCCGCGGACGAGGTCGTCGTCGGCGGCGACTGGGCCCGCCCGGGCAGCCGGGTGCGGACCGACGGCGGCACCGTGCGCGTCGTCGGCACCGTGGCCGGGCTCGGTTTCGAGAACGCCGTCTTCTACACCGACGCCCGCGCCGCGGAGCTGTCGCCGCGCAGCGTGCAGCTGGTGGTCGACGCGGAACCGGCGGCCGTGCGCGAGGCCGTGCGCGGCAGCGCGGGGGTGCGGGTCCTCACCGGGGACGCGCGCCGTTACGCCGACGCCGATCCCGACCGGGACGGCAAGGCCCTCACCGCGATGAACGCCCTGTTCGGCACGGCCGGCGGGGTCACCGCGTTCGTGTCGGTGTTCGTGGTGGCGTCGACCTTCGCGTTCGCGGTCGCCCAGCGGCGCCGGGAGTTCGGGCTGCTGCGCACGGCGGGGGCGACCCCGGGCCAGGTCCGCCGCATGGTTCTCGCCGAGGCGCTCGCGGTGGGTGTGCTCGCCTCGGCCGCCGGGTGCGTGCTCGGTGCCTGCGGGGCGCCGGAGCTGGCCCGGTGGGCGGTCGAACAGGAGCTCGCGCCCCGCTGGTTCACCATCGGCGACCACAGCTGGCCCTACCACATGGCCTTCTGGACGGGGGTGCTCGTGGCGCTCTGCGGGGCGCTGGCCGCGTCCTGGCGGGCCGGGCGGACCGGCCCCGCCGAGGCGCTGCGCGAGGCGTCCGTGGACATCCGGACGATGACCTGGGGCCGCCGGCTGTCCGGCGTCGCGCTGCTGGTCATCGCTTCCGTGACACTGGTGCTCGCCCTGGTCACCGATCCGGGCGACCTGCTGCACCGCAAGAGCTATGTGTGCCGTCCGATGCTGCTGATCACCGGGGTGGCGCTGCTCGCGCCGGTGCTGGTGCGCCCGATGGCCCGGCTGATCGCCTGGCTGCCGGCCCGGCTGCCGGGTGCCACCGGGATGCTGGTGCGGGAGAACGCCGCCGCCGGGGTCCGGCGCACGGCCGCCGTCGCCGCACCCGTCCTGGTCACCGTGGCGCTGGCGGGCTCGCTGCTCGGTGCCACCGCGACGCTGGACGAGGCGAGGGCCACCGAGGTCCGTGAGCGGACGGCCGCCGACTTCGTGGTCACCCCGGCGGGCGGCGCCGGCTTCGACGACGCGACGCTGCGGCGGCTGCACGCGGTTCCCGGCGCCGAGGTCTCGGCGACCTCCTCCGACGCCGTGTACGTGCTGGAGGAGGGCATGGCGCTGATCAGATCCGAGGCCCGGGCCGCCGAGCCCGGCGCGCTCGCGGCCACCGCCCGGCTGCCGCTCGCCGCCGGCAGCGTGGGCGACCTGGACGACGACTCGATCATCGTCAACGAGGAGTGGGAGAAGCACACGGTCGGCGAGCGGGTGGAGGTGTGGCTCGGCGACGGCACGAAGAGGTCCCTGCGGATCGCCGCGGTCATGACCACCGGCACCGGCGACAACGGCGTCTACGTCACCCCGCGCAACGCCCCGGCGGCACCCGTCGACCGGGTCGACGTCCGGGTCGCGGACGGCGCCGGCGCGGCGGCCGTGGCGGCGGGGGTGCGGGAGGCGGTACGGGACTCGGGCGGTGAGGTGCTCACCCGGGACGCGTGGGTGCGGGCCACGCACCCCGCGACCGACCGGACGACCCGGGCGGGTCTCCTCCTGGTCCTCGGCATCGCCCTGCTCTACACCGGTCTCTCGCTGGCCAACACCATGGTCATGGCGACCTCCGACCGGGTCCGCGACCTGGCCGTGCTGCGGCTGACCGGGGCCACCAAGCGGCAGGTGCTGTGGCTGGTGGGCGCCGAGGCGCTGATGGTGGTCGTGATCGGCGGAGTGCTGGGCGCGCTGGTCGCCGGGCTCGACCTGATGGGCATGTGGGGCGCGCTTGGCCTGAACTCGGTGTGGACGTCGGTCGAGATCCCGTGGGCGACGCTGGGCGCCGTCGTGGGCGTCTGCGCCGTGCTCGCCGTGGTCGCGGCTGTCGTGCCCGCCGGACTGTCCCTGCGCCGCCGGGCGGTGGAGTCGGCAGGCGTGCGGGAGTGACCGGGTCGCCTGCCCGTGGGATCCGGTCCGGGGGCCGGTGGCGGGCGGGCCGGATTGTCCACAGGTGCGGAGTCCGTCCACAGGGTCTGACGCCTTCCGGCCGTCGGCGGTACGGTCGGCAGCGGTCGATGTTCGTGCGGGTGCGGGGGGAGGCGGTCGTCGTGACCGAGGTCGGTGCCGGGTCGGCGGGTACGGATCCGGGTCCGGGTGCTGGTACGGGAACGGGTCCGGGTTCGGGGCCGGGAACGGATCCGGGTCCGGGTTCGGGAACGGATCCGGGTTCGGGGACGGGTCCGGGTTCGGGTTCGGGAACGGATCCGGGTCCGGGTTCGGGGCCGGGGACGGTTCCGGGGGCGAGGGCGGGGGCGCCCGACGGTGGCGGGCGGGCGCGCCGGCTGCCCCGGGTGCGGGGCTTCGCCGAGTGGGACGTCGAGGGATCGCCCAAGGAGGAGGGCAAGGCGCTGCGCAGGCGCGTTCCGCGCCGCGCGCACGCGGAGCTCGACCTGGACGGCTCCCGGCCCGACGCCCTCCGCTCGGTCCAGGAGTCCAACCGCGGCCGGATACCCGAGCTCACCCCCATCCGCGTCGGCCGGATGGCGGCCACGCCCTTCGCCTTCCTGCGGGGCGCGGCGGGTCTCATGGCCCACGACCTGACCCGCACCCCCATGACCCGGATCCGTGCCCAGATCTGCGGTGACGCCCACGCGGCCAACTTCGGCCTGTACGGCGACGCCCGCGGCGGCCTGATCATCGACCTGAACGACTTCGACGAGACCGTGCGGGGCCCCTGGGAGTGGGACCTCAAGCGGCTCGCCGCCTCGCTGGTGCTGGCGGGCCGGGAGGCGGGCGCGGACGAGGACGCCTGCCGCGAGGCGGCCCATGACGCGGCGGGCGCCTACCGCCGCACCATGCGGCTGCTGGCCAGGCTCCCGGTGCTGGACGCGTGGAACGCCATCACGGACGAGGAACTGGTCTCCCACACCGACGCCCACGACCTGCTCGGCACGCTGGAGCGGGTCTCCGAGAAGGCGCGGGCCAACACCAGCGGACGGTTCGCGGCCAAGTCCACCGAGCCGGCCGAGGACGGCGGGCGCCGCTTCGTCGACGCGCCACCGGTGCTGCGGCGCGTTTCCGACCAGGAGGCGGCCGCGGTGGCGGCGTCCCTGGAGCAGTACCTGACCACGCTGCCGGAGGACCGGCTCCCGCTGCTGGCCCGGCACGCGGTGCACGACGTGGCCTTCCGCGTCGTCGGCACGGGCAGCGTGGGCACCCGGTCCTACGTCGTGCTGCTCCTGGACCACCGCGGTGAACCGCTCGTGCTCCAGGTGAAGGAGGCCCGCCCCTCCGCGCTGGTTCCGCACCTGGCGACCGCCGGTTTCGACACGCCACGGGCGGAGCACGAGGGCCGCCGGGTGGTGCTGGGCCAGAAGCGCATGCAGGTCGTCAGCGACATCCTTCTCGGCTGGACCTCGGTGGGCGGACGGCCCTTCCAGGTACGGCAGTTCCGCAACCGCAAGGGCAGCGTCGACCCCGCCGCCCTGGCCGCCGACCAGATCGACGACTACGGCCGCATGACCGGCGCCCTCCTGGCCCGCGCCCACTCCCACAGCGTCGACCCGCGTCTTCTCGCCGGTTACTGCGGCAAGAACGAGGAGCTGGACGAGGCGATCGCCGCCTTCGCCGTCGCCTACGCCGACCGCACCGAGGCGGACCACGCCGACCTGGTGGCGGCGGTACGGGCGGGGCGTGTCGCGGCGGACCTGGGGGTGTGAGGCGCACGAAGATCGCGGTGCGCGAGGGGGCCGCCGTACCCGGTGAGAGCCGGTCCGGCCGTGGCCTACGCTGGCCGGATGACGACCCCGGAAGCTGAGCAGGGTGACGACGGCGCCGGTGCGCAGCGGACGACCCCCGAGGACGGTGCGCCGCGGCCCGAGGAGCGGCTGGAGCAGGCCGTGCGCGCCGCCGAGCAGGCGCTCATCGAGTTCGAGATCGCGGTGGAGACCTTCCGGGTGGAGGTCGAGAACTTCTCCCGGCTGCACCACCAGAGGCTCGGCGCGATGTACGCGCGGCTCGAAGAACTGGACGCCCGGATCCTCGAGGCCAAGGCGGACCGCAGCGGTGACCCCGAGGACCGGCGCCGTGCCGACGAGGCGCGCGCCGCGCTGCTGCCGATCCCCGGCGTCGAGGAGCTGATGCACGGCTGGATGGACGGCGACGGGCTGTTCCCGGAAGCCACCGCGATGCTGACGGATCAGGCCGTACGGCCCCCGCAGCGGGTCCGGCCCAGCGAGGAGGCCCGCAGGCTCTACCGGGACCTGGCCCGCAAGGCCCATCCCGATCTGGCGCAGGAGGAGAACGAGCGCCGGCGGCGCGAGGAGTTCATCACCCGCGTCAACGCCGCCTACGCCCGTGGCGACGAGGCGGTGCTGCGCGAGCTGGCCGAGGAGTGGGCCGCCGGCCCGGCGCCGGAGCGGCGGCCCGGCCGCGGCGAGGAACTGTACGCACGCCTGGAGTGGCTCGCCCAGCGCAAGGAACTGCTGACGCTGGTCGCCAAGGAGCTGGAGGAGAGCGCGATCGGCTCGATGCTCCGGCTGGCCCCGGACGACCCCGACCGCCTGCTGGACGAGATCGCCGAACAGCTGGCGGCCCAGGTCGCCGAGCGGGAGGCGGAACTGGCGGTGCTGCTCGGGCAGCAGTGACGTACGCCGGGCTCCGAGCCGGTCGGGTAGCGTCGGGGGCATGAGTTTCGGAGCCGGTGTGCCCACGATCGAGGTCACGGACCTCAAGGACGGCGACTTCCTGCTGGACGTGCGCGAGGACGACGAGTGGCGGGCGGGCCACGCCGAAGGGGCACTGCACATCCCCATCAGCGAGTTCGTGGCCCGCTACGGCGAGCTGACCGAGGCCGCGCCGCAGGACGGCCGGGTCCATGTGATCTGCCGCTCCGGCGGTCGTTCGGCCCAGGTGACCATGTATCTGGTCCAGCAGGGCATCGACGCCGTGAACGTCGACGGCGGCATGCAGGTCTGGGCGGCCACCGGCCGCCCCGTCGTCACCGACCGGGGCGAACAGGGGCACGTGCTCTAGGCCCTGGACGGGTTCTGGGGCCGGACGCCGGTGGGGCCTGTCACCGGTCGAAGTCCAGCTCCACCTTTTCCGTCACCGGATGCGACTGGCAGGCCAGCACATATCCGGCCCGCGTCTCCTCCGGCTCCAGCGCGAAGTTGTGGTCCATCCGCACCTCGCCCGAGACCAGGAGGGCACGGCACGTCCCGCACACGCCGCCCTTGCAGGCGTAAGGGGCGTCGGGCCGGTTGCGCAGCACCGTCTCCAGCAGCGACTCGCCCTCCCGCACCGGCCAGCTGCCGCCGCGGCCGTCGAGGCGGGCGGTCACCGTGCTGTGGGCGGGAGCCGGGGAGGCCGGTGCCGGACCGGTACCGCTGTCCACGTGGAAGATCTCCTCGTGGATGCGGGCCCGTGGTACGCCGAGCCCGCGCAGTGCCCGCTCGGCCTCCTGCACCAGCCCGTGGGGCCCGCACAGGAACCACCCGTCCACCCGCCGCACCGGCAGCAGGGCGGGCAGCAGCCCGGTCAGCCGTGCCTCGTCGAGCCGCCCGGACGGCAGCCCTGCCTGCTGCTCCTCCCGGGAGAGCGCCGTCACCAGCTGGAACCGCTCCGGGTAGCGGTCCTTCAGATCGGCGACCTCCTCCAGGAACATCGTGGAAGCGGAGGTCCGGTCGCTGCGTATCAGGCAGAACCGGGCCCGCGGCGCACGCGCCAGCAGCGTCGAGACGATCGACAGCACCGGGGTGATGCCGCTGCCGCCGACGACCGCGGCGTACAGACCGGGCGCGGGTTCGAGGGTGAAGCGGCCGGCCGGGGTCATCACCTCCAGTTCGTCCCCGATGCCGATCTCCTTCAGCGCGTACGTGGAGAAGGCGCCGCCCTCCACCAGCCGCACCCCCACCCGCAGCGTCCGGGGGCCGTCGGCGCCGGGGGCCGGGGAGCAGATCGAGTAGGTGCGCCGTATCTCCGTGCCGTCGGCCGTGTGCCGCAGGGCCAGGTGCTGGCCCGGGGTGTGCCGGTACTCCTCGCGCAGCCGTGGGGGCACGGTGAGGGTGAGGGCCACGGAGTCGTCGGTGAGCCGGTCGACCGCGGCCACCCGGAGCCGGTGGAAGCGGGCCATCACAACTCCTTGAAGTGGTCGAACGGTTCCCGGCAGGACAGGCAGCGCCGCAGCGCCCTGCACGCGGTGGAGGAGAAGCGGCTGAGCAGTTCGGTCTCGGCGGCCCCGCAGTACGGGCAGGGAACAGGGTTGGGGCCGGTGTCGCTGGTGGCCGGGGCGGCCCGGGGGGCGGGCTCCCGCGCCGCACGGGGGAGCGCGCGGGCCGGTCCCAGGGACACGGGGACCGGTCCCTCCGGCCGGCCGACGCGGGGCGGCGCTATCCCGAACTCCCGGAGTTTGCGGCGTCCTTCCTCCGTGATGTCGTCCGTCGACCAGGCGGGTGCGAGCACCCTGCGGACGGTGACCTCCCGCATGCCGTGCTCGCGCAGCACGCGCTCGATGTCCAGGGACATCGCCTCGACCGCCGGGCACCCGGTGTACGTCGGGGTCAGCTCGACCTCGGCCGAGTCCGCGCCGTGCAGACGCAGCGCGCGCACGACGCCGAGTTCGCGCAGGGTGAGCACGGGCAGCTCCGGGTCGGGCACCGAGCCGGCGACCTCCAGAAGCTCCGCCTCCAGCGGGGTCGGCGTCACCACGACGCCCCCGGGTGGCTGCGGTGCAGATGCTGCATCTCGGCCAGCATCCGGCCGAACGGCTCGGTGTGCAGGCCCTGCCGGCCCGCGCCGGCCGTCCACGCTCCCGAGCGCGGTCCCTCGGGGACGGTGAGGGTGGCCCGGCGCAGCACGTCCCCGACGGTCTCCAGCCAGGCCGCCTCCATCCCCGCCCAGTCGGCGTCGAGCCCTTGCACCGGCTGGAACAGCTCCCCGGTGTAGCGCCACAGCGCGTCGCAGGCCCGCTGCATCCGCTCGTGGCTGACGTCCGTGCCGTCACCGAGGCGCAGCGTCCACTGCTCGGCGTGGTCGCGGTGGTAGGCGACCTCCTTGACGGCCTTCGCGGCCAGGGGGGCGAACGGGCCGTCTCCGGCGGCGAGAGCGGCGTAGAGCAGGTGCTGGTAGGCGGAGAAGTACAGCTGACGGGCGATGGTGTGGGCGAAGTCGCCGTTCGGCTGTTCCACGAGCTGGACGTTGCGGAAGGCGCGCTCCTCGCGCAGATAGGCCAGTTCGTCCTCGTCACCGGCCATGGAGAGCAGGATCCGGGCCTGGCCCAGCAGGTCGAGGGCGATGTTGGCGAGGGCGACCTCCTCCTCCAGGACGGGGGCGTGGCCGGCCCATTCGCCCAGGCGGTGGGAGAGCACCAGCGCGTCGTCGCCGAGGGCGAGGGCGGCGGGCGTGAGGGCGGCGGTGGGGGCGTCGGGGACGTCCGCGGTCACAGGTGTTCCACCTCTTCCGGGATCTCGTAGAAGGTCGGATGCCGGTAGGGCTTGTCGGCGGCCGGTTCGAAGAACGGGTCCTTCTCGTCCGGGGAGGAGGCCGTGATCGCGGACGACGGGACGACCCAGAGGGAGACGCCCTCGCCGCGCCGGGTGTACAGGTCGCGGGCGTTGCGCAGGGCCAGCTCCGCGTCCGGCGCGTGCAGGCTGCCGGCGTGGGTGTGGGACAGGCCCCGGCGCGAGCGCACGAAGACCTCCCACAGCGGCCAGTCGGTGTCGGTCATGCTCGCGTCGCTCCCGTCTCACCGGTCGTGCGTGCGGGACCGGTGGTGCCGCGCGCGTGCTTGGCGGCGTGGGCCGCGGCGGCCCGGCGCACCCAGGCCCCTTCCTCGTGCGCCCGCCGGCGCTGGGCCAGCCGCTGTTCGTTGCATGGGCCGTTGCCCTTGAGGACGTCCCAGAACTCCGTCCAGTCGATCGGCCCGAAGTCGTGGTGCCCCCGCTCCTCGTTCCACTTCAGGTCCGGGTCGGGGAGGGTGAGACCGAGGGAGGCGGCCTGCGGGACGCAGATGTCGACGAAGCGCTGGCGCAGCTCGTCGTTGGAGTGCCGCTTGATCTTCCAGGCCATCGACTGCGCGGAGTGCTGCGAGGCGTCGTCGGGCGGACCGAACATCATCAGGGACGGCCACCACCAGCGGTCCACCGCGTCCTGCGCCATCGCGTGCTGCTCCGGGGTGCCGCGGCTGAGGGCCAGCAGCAGCTCGTACCCCTGGCGCTGGTGGAAGGACTCCTCCTTGCAGATGCGGACCATCGCGCGCGCGTAGGGGCCGTAGGAGCAGCGGCACAGGGGCACCTGGTTGGTGATCGCCGCGCCGTCCACCAGCCAGCCGATGGCGCCGACGTCCGCCCAGGTCAGCGTGGGGTAGTTGAAGATCGAGGAGTACTTCTGGCGGCCCGAGTGGAGCTTGTCGAGCAGCTCGTCGCGGCCGACGCCGAGGGTCTCGGCCGCGCTGTACAGATACAGGCCGTGCCCTGCCTCGTCCTGGACCTTGGCCATCAGGATCGCCTTGCGCCGCAGGGAGGGCGCGCGCGTGATCCAGTTCGCCTCCGGCTGCATGCCGACGATCTCGGAGTGGGCGTGCTGCGCGATCTGCCGGACGAGCGTGGCGCGGTAGGCGTCGGGCATCCAGTCGCGCGGCTCGATGCGCTCGTCGGCGGCGACCGCGGCGTCGAAGGCCTGCTCGTACGCGGCGGTGTCGTGGACGGCGTCCGGGCGGTCGTGGGCGTCGTGGGCGTCGTGGGCCCGGGTGCCGGCCGTCCGGTGCGCGGCTGCTGTCGCCATGAGGTCCCCCTCGACATGGGCTCCGTACGGAGCCTGCTCCCGACCGATCGTTCGGTTCGTGCGATTCCATGGTGAGACGGGCGCCGTAAGGTGTCAACCGCTGTGGAAAACCCGGGGGAGTCCTGTGAGCCAGGGGGATCGTGCGCGGCGGTGGGCCGTGGACGGCCGTGAGCTGCCGCCGTGATGTGGTGACGGCCACGGCATGATCGGTCCGGAAAGGCTGTGCCGGGGCGGGTGTGGCTGAGTACCGTTCGCGTTCGAGTGCCGAGCGGTGCGGCACGGGGGTGCGTGCCGGTGGCGGGGCGAAACGACGGATCTGACTTCGAAACGGGGCGGAATGGACGTGTACGACGCAGGTTCGGACGCCCGGAACGGCCCGGAGGAGCCGGTCCGGGCGGCCGGATCCGAGCGCCCTCGCCCTGTCGGCACCCCGGCGGCCGGACCGGCTGTTCCCGCCCCCGTGGCGGAGGAGCCGCCCGGGCTCGCCGCCCCCGTGCCGCCGCCCGGCGGCGGCCGTACCGGTGTCGCCGCGCTCTCCCCGCGCCACCAGGTCTGCGCCGCGCTGGCGCTCGCGTTCGTCGCGGTCGCCGTCTGCGTCCACCTCGGCATGACCTTCCTGCACGTCGCCCCGGCGAACACGGTGACCAAGCGGCACGGCAAGGCGATCGAGGACTGGATCTACCCGGAGTTCGAGCAGAACTGGAAGCTCTTCGCGCCCAATCCGCTCCAGCAGGACATTGCCGTCCAGGTCCGGGCCCAGGTGCGTACGGCGGACGGCGGCGTGCGGACCACCGGCTGGTACGACCTGTCCGCCCAGGACGGCCGGGCCATCGACGGCAATCCGCTGCCCAGCCACACGCAGCAGAACGAGCTGCGCCGGGCCTGGGACTTCTTCGTGGCCACCCACGACAGCGGCAACCGGCCGGTGGGCCTGCGCGGCGCGCTGTCCGAGACGTATCTGCGCCGTATCGCGGTACTGCGCCTGGACCGTGCCGGGGCGGCCGGACCGGACGGCGTCGTCGAACGCGTCCAGATCCGCTCCCGCACCACCGCCGTGCCACCGCCCGAGTGGAGCGGTGAGCAGGTCTCCGGGCGGCCGGTGTACCGGGAACTGTCCTGGTGGTCCGTGGGGACGGACGAGGCCGAAGGAGGTGTGCGGTGAACCGTCTGGCCCTGGCGGTCTCGCACGGCATCGCCCGCGTCACCGACTCCGCGCTCGCTCCGTACCAGACCGCCGTGATCCGCATCGGCTTCAGCGCGACCTGGCTGTTCTTCCTGCTGCGCGAGTTTCCCCACCGCCAGGAGCTGTACGGCCCCGACGGCCCGTGGAGCTGGGACCTCGCCGAGCAGCTGATCTCGGCCAACGGCGCCTTCACGGCGCTGATGTGGTCGGACGGACGGCTGTGGTTCGAGGCCGTCTACGCGTTCGCCGTGCTCACCAGTGTCTGCCTGCTGCTGGGCTGGCGCACCCGCACCCTGTCGGTGCTGTTCATGGTCGGGGTGCTCTCGTTGCAGAACCGCAGCGTCTTCATGGGGGACGGCGGCGACAACGTCCTGCACCTGATGTGCATCTACCTCGTGTTCACGCGCTGCGGCCAGGTGTGGTCGCTGGACGAGCGCCGGGCGCGGCGGAACCGGGCGGCACGCGCGCGGGGGGAGCGCACGCCGGACCGGGTGGGGCCGGCCCTGTGGGCCGTGTTCGGCACCGTGCTGCTGGCGGTCACGCTGGCGGGCCGGCTCGGCGGCGACCGGTTCGTGCCGGTGCTGCTGTGGACGGTCTGGCTCGCGCAGGCCCTGTGGTGGGTGGTCGGGCGCCGCGCGAGCGCCGGTGAGCTGCGGATCCTGCTGGACGTGATCGCCAGGATCGTGCACAACGGCGCCCTGTTCGTGATCATGACCGAGGCGTGTCTGATCTACGCGACCGCCGGCTGGTACAAGATCCAGGGCTCGCGCTGGCAGGACGGCACCGCGGTCTACTACCCCCTGCACCTGGACTACTTCTCGCCCTGGCCCTGGCTGGCCGACCTGCTGTCCTCCAGCGGCACCATGGTGCTGCTGGTGACGTACGGCACGGTCCTGGTGCAGGTCGCCTTCCCGTTCACGCTGTTCAACCGGCGGGCCAAGAACGTCCTGCTGGTCGCCATGATGACCGAGCACGCCGTCATCGCGGTCGTCCTCGGGCTGCCGTTCTTCTCCCTGGCCATGATCGCGGCCGACGCGGTCTTCCTGCCGACCTCGTTCCTGCGCCGGCTGGGCGGCTGGGCGGCACGCGCGCGCGGCGGGCTGCCGGGCCGGGGCGGCCGTACGACGCTGCCCGGGCAGCGGTCCGAGGAGGAGCCCGCGCACTCGCACGTAGGCTTCACGGTATGACCGACCCCGGCCCCGAACCCCTGACCCGCTGGCACCGGCTCGCCGGCACCTCGGTCCTGCTCGACGGTTTCCACGCGCTCAAGCACGCGGTGCGCTTCGGCGCCGAGGTCCCGGTGGCGGTCACCGCCGACCGCCGGGCCGCGCTCGCCCTGGCCGACGAGCTGGCCCCGGATGTACGGGAGACGCTGGACGCGCTGCTGACGGAGGTGCCCGAGGCGGTGTACCGGAGCCTCGTCGCGCGTCCGCACCCCACCGCGGTGGCCGCCCTGGCCGTACGCCCCGCGCGGGAGGCCAGTCTGCGGGCGCTCGCGCGCACGCCCCGCACCGCGCCCGTCGTGGTCCTCGACAACCCGCGCAACCTGGGCAACGCGGGGGCCGTGATCCGATTGGCGGCCGGCTTCGGCGCGGCCGGTGTGGTCACCACCGGCACCCTGGACCCCTGGCATCCCACGGTGGTGCGCGGCGGTGCGGGGCTGCACTTCGCGACCGCCGTGGAGCGGCTGGACATCGGCGAACTGCCGTACGGACCGGTGTTCGCGCTCGACCCGGAGGGCGAGGACATCCGCGGGCTGAAGCTGCCGGACGAGGCGGTGCTGGCCTTCGGCTCCGAGCGCAGCGGACTGTCGCCCGCGCTGCGCGCGCGTGCCGACCATCTCGTCGCGCTGCCGATGCGCCCCCAGGTCTCCAGCTACAACCTCGCCACCAGCGTGGCGATGACGCTGTACCACTGGAGCGCCACCGGGGGCACACCCGCCTGAGCGCTCACGCCTCCCGGCGGACCTCCACGATCCGGAAGCGGTTGGCGACGAACGCCCCGTCGGTGAGCGCCGCGTTGGCCGCCGGGTTGCCGCCCGAGCCGTGGAAGTCGGAGAAGGCGGCCGTCTGGTTGACGTACACCCCGCCGGTGAGGTTCAGGGACAGCTGGGCCGCCTCCTCCAGGCAGACCTCCTGAACGGCCCGCTCGACCTCCTCGTCGGTGGTGTACGCGCCCACCGTCATCGCGCCCTTGTCGCGGACGGTCCGGCGCAGCACCTCCACCGCGTGCGCCGCGGAGTCGACCGCGACGGCGAAGGAGACGGGTCCGAAGCACTCGCTCATCGAGGCGGCCGCGTCGTCCGGCTTGGCACCGTCCAGCTTCACGATCACGGGCGTGCGCACGATCGCGTCGGGGAAGTCCGGGTGGGTCACCTCGCGCGAGGCCAGGGCGACCTCGCCGAGGCCGGCCGCGGCCTCCAGACGGGCCTTCACGTCCGGGTTGACGATCGCTCCCAGCAGGGCGTTCGCGCGCGCGTCGTCGCTCAGGAGGCCGTCGACGGAGCGGGCCAGATCGGCGACCACCTCGTCGTAGGTCCTGGGGCCCTGGTCGGTGCGGATGCCGTCGCGCGGGATGAGCAGGTTCTGCGGCGTGGTGCACATCTGGCCGCTGTAGAGCGACAGGGAGAACGCCAGGTTGGACAGCATCCCCTTGTAGTCGTCGGTCGACTCCACGATCACCGTGTTGACGCCGGCCTTCTCGGTGTAGACCTGGGCCTGGCGGGCGTGGGACTCCAGCCAGTCGCCGAACGCGGTGGAGCCGGTGTAGTCGATGATCCGGATCTCCGGGCGGGTGGCCAGCATCCTGGCGATGCCCTCACCGGGACGCTCGGCGGCCAGCGCCACCAGATTCGCGTCGAAGCCCGCCTCGGTGAGCACCTCCCGGGCGACGCGCACCGTGAGCGCGAGCGGCAGCACCGCGCGCGGGTGGGGCTTGACCAGGACCGCGTTGCCGGTGGCCAGGGAGGCGAACAGGCCCGGATAGCCGTTCCACGTCGGGAAGGTGTTGCAGCCGATCACCAGGCCGATGCCGCGCGGCACCGGGGTGAACCGCTTGGTCAGCGCGAGGGGGTCGCGCTTGCCCTGGGGCTTGGTCCACTCCGCCGTGCCGGGCGTGCGGACCTGTTCCGCGTACGCGTACGCCACCGCCTCCAGGCCGCGGTCCTGCGCATGCGGTCCGCCCGCCTGGAACGCCATCATGAACGCCTGGCCGGAGGTGTGCATCACCGCGTGCGCGAACTCGTGCGTCCGGTCGCTGATGCGCTTGAGGATCTCCAGGCAGACCAGTGCGCGCAGCTCCGGGCCCGCGTCCCGCCATGCCCGCTGTCCCGCCCGCATGGCGGGGAGCAGCACGTCGACGTCCGCGTGCGGATAGGTCACGCCCAGTTCGATGCCGTACGGGGAGGTCTCGCCGCCCACCCAGTCGTCCGTGCCGGGCTGGCCCAGGTCGAGACGGGTGCCCAGAAGGGCGTCGAAGGCGGCCTTGCCCGCCGCGGCGTCCAGGCTGCCGTTCTCGCCGTAGGCCTTGGGGTGCTCGGGGTGCGGGGACCAGTACGCGCGCGTGCGGATCGCTTCGAGCGCCTGGTCGAGGGTGGGCCGATGCTGGGCGGTCAGCCGGTGTGCGGTGAGTTCGGCGGCCATGCGGGACCAACTCCTCGTCTCAAGAGCTCTCCGTCGAGCTCATGACCTGGGCGGAAACAGCGGAACCATGGGCAGGAACAACCGGACAGGGTTAGAGTAACCGAACGATCGGTCGGGGCAAGGGGGACCGCCGCATCTGTGGAAAACGCCGTGCGGGAGGATCGCGCACATGACAGCACTCGACCTCAGCAGCCCCGTGGCCGTCGTCGGCACCGGCACCATGGGCCAGGGCATCGCCCAGGTCGCGCTGGTCGCCGGCCATCCCGTGCGGCTCTACGACGCCGTCCCCGGGCGGGCGGACGACGCGGCCGCGGCGATCGGCGCCCGCCTCGACCGGCTCGTGGAGAAGGACCGGCTCACCGCCGCCGACCGGGACGCGGCACGCGCCCGGCTGCTGCCCGCCGCGAGCCTCGCCGAACTGGCCGACTGCGGCCTCGTCGTGGAGGCGGTCCTGGAGCGCCTCGACGTCAAGCAGGACCTCTTCCGGGAGCTGGAGGGCGTCGTCGCCGACGACTGCCTGCTGGCCACCAACACCTCATCCCTGTCCGTCACCGCCGTCGGCGGCGCCCTGGCCAACCCGGGCCGCTTCGTCGGCCTGCACTTCTTCAACCCCGCGCCGCTGCTGCCGCTCGTCGAGGTGATCTCCGGGTTCGCCACCGACGTCACGTCGGCCACGCGCGCGTACGAGACGGCTCGCGCCTGGGGCAAGACCCCGGTCGCCTGCGCGGACACCCCGGGCTTCATCGTCAACCGCATCGCCCGGCCCTTCTACGCCGAGGCCTTCGCGGTGTACGAGGCCCAGGGCGCCGATCCGGCCACCATCGACGCGGTGCTGCGCGAGTCGGGCGGCTTCCGGATGGGCGCCTTCGAGCTGACCGACCTGATCGGGCAGGACGTCAACGAGTCCGTCACGCACTCCGTGTGGCAGTCCTTCTTCCAGGACGTGCGCTTCGCGCCGTCGCTCGCCCAGCGCCGCCTGGTCGAGTCCGGCCGCCTCGGCCGCAAGAACGGCCAGGGCTGGTACGACTACCGGGACGGCGCCGAGCGTCCCGAGCCGCACACCGCGGAGCCGGCCGCGCCGCCCGCGCACGTCGTCGCCGAGGGCGACCTGGGACCGGCCGGTGAACTGCTGGCGATGATCCGCGAGGCGGGCATCGAGGTGCGCGAGGAGGACGAGGACCACGGCACCCGGCTGGTGCTGCCCAGCGGCGGCCAGCTGGTGCTCGCCGACGGCCAGACCTCCGTGGAGTTCCGGGACGTCGTCTACTTCGACCTCGCCCTGGACTACCGCAGGGCCACCCGTGTCGCCCTGTCCGCCTCCCAGGACACCGCCCCGCAGACCCTGGCCGAGGCCACCGGCCTCTTCCAGGCGCTCGGCAAGAAGGTCAGCGTCATCGGAGACGTCCCCGGCATGATCGTCGCCCGTACGGTCGCGCGGATCGTCGACCTGGCGCACGACGCCGTCGCCAAGGGCGTGGCCACCGAGGAGGACATCGACACCGCGATGCGCCTGGGCGTCAACTACCCCCTGGGTCCCTTCGAATGGAGCCGCCGGCTCGGCCGCAACTGGGCCTACGCCCTCCTGGACGACCTGCATCTGCGCGACCCCTCGGGGCGTTACGCGCCGTCCCTCGCGCTGTACCGCCACGCGTACGCCTCCGACAAGCGGGAGGGCAGCCCCTCATGACCACGGCCAAGCGCGACACGTACACGCCGGAGACGCTGCTCTCCGTCGCGGTGCGGGTCTTCAACGAGCGCGGCTACGACGGCACCTCCATGGAGCATCTCTCCAAGGCGGCCGGCATCTCCAAGTCGTCGATCTACCACCACGTCGCCGGCAAGGAGGAACTGCTGCGCCGGGCCGTGAGCCGGGCCCTGGACGGGCTTTTCGGGATCCTCGACGAGGAGCACGCGCGCGTGGGGCGTGCCGCCGAGCGCCTGGAGTACGTCGTGCGGCGCATGGTGGAGGTACTGATCTCCGAGCTGCCGTACGTGACGCTGCTGCTGCGGGTGCGCGGCAACACGGACACCGAGCGGTGGGCCCTGGAGCGGCGGCGCGAGTTCGACCACCGGGTGGCCGGACTGCTGGCGGCGGCGGCCGCGGACGGGGACGTGCGCGGCGACGTGGAGGTGCGGCTCGCGACGCGGCTGGTCTTCGGGATGATCAACTCGATCGTCGAGTGGTACCGGCCCGACGGACGCGGCATGGGCGAACGCGAAGTCGCCGACGCGGTGACACAGCTGGTCTTCGGGGGGCTGTGCGGGCAACGCTGAGGCACTGAGGCGGCCTTGCGGCCGTACAGGGGAGCCGTGCGAGTAGATGCGAGGGAGGCCGTACGGGGGAGGCTGCTGGGAAGAAGCCGTGCGGGCGACGCTCCCCCAGGGGGCCGTGGGGGTAAAGGCAAGGGGAGCCGTGCGGGCAGGCGCGGAGGAGTCGTGCAGGCAGGCGCGGGGGAGCCGTGCGGGCGGACGTTGGGGAGCCGTGCGGGCGGACGCGGACCAGCCGTGCGGACGACGCTCCGAAGGAAGGACGCGCGTGCGGCCTCAGCCCTGCGGCTCCAGGTCCTCCTCCTCGAAGACCAGCAGCGTGCGGGTGCTGAGCACCTCGGGGATCGCCTGGAGCCGGGTGAGCACCAGCTCGCGCAGCGCCCGGTTGTCGGGGGTGTGCACCAGCAGCAGGACGTCGTAGTCGCCGCCCACCAGCGCGATGTGGGCGGCCCCGGGCAGATGTCTGAGCTGCTGGCGCACCGTGCGCCAGGAGTTCTGGACGATCTTCATGGTGATGTACGCCGAGGTGCCCTGCCCCGCGCGTTCATGGTCGACCCGGGCGCCGAAGCCGCGGATGACACCGTCCTCCACCAGCCGGTTGATCCGTGCGTAGGCGTTGGCGCGCGAGACGTGGACCCGTTCGGCGACCGACCGTATCGAGGCCCGGCCGTCGGCCTGGAGCATCCGCAGGATGTCCTGATCGATGGCGTCCAGGGGGCGCGGCGGCGGCACCGGACCGTGGCCGTCGGAGATGTCGGCCATTTGTTCAGCTGCCATGAGCGCCCGCCTTCCCGCCGTGGACGTACTGCATCCATCTCAGGCTGTGGAGAACCGTTTGTCCACAGCCTGTGGGGCCCTGTAGCCAGATTGTGCCGACGACCGAACAATCGGTAGGTGAGGCGCATCACACCCGTGACGCGTCTGAAGCCGCTCCCACGAGGAGGTGCCGTGATGACGGTCATGGAGCAGCGGGGCGCGTACCGGCCGACGCCGCCGCCGGCCTGGCAGCCCCGTACCGACCCCGCGCCGCTGCTGCCCGACCCGGAGCCGTACCGCGTCCTCGGCACGGAGGCGGCCGCCCGTACCGATCCCGAGCTGCTGCTCACGCTCCACGCCCAGCTGGTGCGCGGCCGCCGCTACAACGCGCAGGCCACGGCCCTCACCAAGCAGGGCCGCCTGGCCGTCTACCCCTCCAGCACCGGTCAGGAGGCGTGCCAGGTCGCCGCCGCGCTGGCGCTCCAGGAGCGCGACTGGCTCTTCCCCAGCTACCGCGACACGCTCGCCGTCGTGGCCCGCGGGGTGGACCCCGTCCAGGCCCTCACCCTCCTGCGCGGCGACTGGCACACCGGCTACGACCCCTACGAGCACCGGGTCGCCCCGCTGTCCACCCCGCTCGCCACCCAGCTCCCGCACGCCGTCGGGCTGGCCCACGCCGCCCGCCTCAAGGGCGACGACGTGGTCGCGCTGGCCATGGTCGGCGACGGCGGCACCAGCGAGGGCGACTTCCACGAGGCGCTGAACTTCGCCGCCGTCTGGCAGGCCCCGGTCGTCTTCCTCGTGCAGAACAACGGCTTCGCGATCTCCGTCCCGCTCGCCAAGCAGACCGCGGCCCCGTCGCTGGCCCACAAGGCCGTCGGCTACGGTATGCCCGGCCGCCTGGTCGACGGCAACGACGCGGTCGCCGTCCACCAGGTGCTCGCCGACGCCGTGCGGCACGCGCGCGCGGGAGGCGGCCCGACGCTGGTCGAGGCGGTCACCTACCGGATCGACGCCCACACCAACGCCGACGACGCGACCCGCTACCGCGGCGACACCGAGGTCGAGGCCTGGCGCGCGCACGACCCGATCATGCTGCTGGAGCGGGAGCTGACCGGGCGCGGCCTGCTCGACGAGGACGGCATACGGGCCGTCCGCGAGGACGCCGAGGCCCTCGCCGCCGACCTGCGCGCACGCATGAACCAGGACCCGGTGCTCGACCCCATGGACCTGTTCGCCCATGTGTACGCCGAGCCGACCCCGCAGCTGCTCGAGCAGCGGGCCCAGTTGAGTGCCGAGTTGGAGGCCGAGCGGGAAGGAGCCCAGTGATGACGACCGTCGCCCTCAAACCGGCCACCATGGCGCAGGCCCTCACGCGCGCGTTGCGCGACGCCATGGCCGCCGACCCGGCGGTGCATGTGCTGGGCGAGGACGTCGGCAAGCTCGGCGGCGTCTTCCGGGTCACCGACGGGCTCGCGAAGGAGTTCGGCGAGGACCGCTGCACGGACACGCCGCTGGCCGAGGCCGGCATCCTCGGCGCGGCCGTCGGCATGGCGATGTACGGGCTCCGGCCGGTCGTGGAGATGCAGTTCGACGCGTTCGCCTATCCGGCGTTCGAGCAGCTCGTCAGCCATGTCTCCCGGATGCGCAACCGCACGCGCGGGGCGATTCCCCTGCCGATCACCGTCCGCGTCCCCTACGGCGGCGGCATCGGCGGCGTGGAGCACCACAGCGACTCCTCCGAGGCGTACTACATGGCGACCCCGGGCCTCCACGTCGTCACGCCCGCGACGGTCGCCGACGCCTACGGGCTGCTGCGCGCCGCCATCGCCTCCGACGACCCGGTGGTCTTCCTGGAGCCCAAGCGCCTGTACTGGTCGAAGGAGTCCTGGAACCCCGAGGAACCCCCGGCCGTTGAACCGATAGGCCGCGCGGTGGTGCGGCGCTCGGGGCGGAGCGCCACGCTCATCACGTACGGGCCGTCCGTGACCGTCTGCCTGGAGGCGGCCGAGGCGGCCCGGGCCGAGGGCTGGGACCTCGAAGTCGTCGATCTGCGCTCCCTGGTGCCGTTCGACGACGAGACGGTGTGCGCCTCGGTGCGGCGGACGGGACGCGCGGTGGTCGTTCACGAGTCGGGCTCCTTCGGCGGCCCGGGCGGGGAGATCGCGGCCCGGGTCACGGAACGCTGCTTCCACCACCTGGAGGCGCCGGTGCTGCGGGTGGCCGGGTTCGACGTGCCGTATCCGCCGCCTATGCTGGAGCGCCACCACCTGCCCGGTGTGGACCGGATCCTGGATGCCGTGGGGCGTCTGCAATGGGAGGCCGAGAGCTGATGGCACAGGTGCTGGAGTTCAAGCTCCCCGACCTCGGTGAGGGGCTGACCGAGGCGGAGATCGTGCGCTGGCTGGTCCAGGTCGGCGACGTGGTCGCCGTCGATCAGCCGGTCGTCGAGGTCGAGACGGCCAAGGCGAGTGTCGAGGTGCCCTGCCCCTACGGCGGTGTGGTCACGGCCCGCTTCGGCGAGGAGGGCGCGGAACTGCCCGTCGGCGCCCCGCTGCTGACGGTCGCGGTGGGCGAGACGTCCCCCGGCGGCCCGGCGGCCCCGGACCGTCCGGCGGCGGACTCGGACCGTCCGGCCGCGGACTCGGGCACCGGAAACTCAGCTACCGGAAACTCCGGCACCGGGATCTCCGGAACCGGCGGAACCGGCAGACCGGACACCGGCGCATCAGACCCTGCCGGACCGGGCACCGGCGCGTCGCGCCCCGCCGGTCCGGACACCGCCGGTCCGGACACCGCCGGTCCGGACACCGCCGGTCCGGACACCGGCGGCAAGGGCGCGGGATCCGGGCGCTCGGGCAACGTCCTGGTCGGGTACGGCACTTCCGGGGCCCCCGCGCGGCGGCGCAGGGTCCGGCCGGGCGGGCCGCGGGCCGGTACCTCCGCGGGCATCGGAGCGGCCAACGGACGGAGCGCGCACGCCGGTTCGGTGACCGGCAGGTCCGGGGCGCCCGCGGAGCCGGACGGACAGAGCGCCGGAGCCGGGCCGGTATGGGACGGCCCCGTTCCCGTGATCTCGCCGCTGGTCCGCAGGCTGGCCCGGCAGAACGGCCTGGACCTGCGCGAACTCACCGGCTCCGGCCCCGACGGGCTGATCCTGCGGGCCGATGTGGAGTACGCGCTGCGTGCCGCCGCCGCGCAGGGCCGTACGGCGGCGGAGACCCCGCAGCAGGCGTCGGCCCCGGCCGCCACCGAAGCACAGGCCACCGGCTCACAGGCCACCGGATCACAGGCCACCGAAGCACAGGCCACCGGCTCACAGGCCACCGGATCACTGGCCACCGAAGCACAGGCTCCCGGATCACCGGCCACCGCACCGCGGGCCGCCGCCCGCACCGCCCCCGCCGGCAGCCGCACCCCCCTGAAGGGCGTCCGGGGCGCCGTCGCCGACAAGCTGTCGCGCAGCCGGCGCGAGATACCGGACGCGACCTGCTGGGTGGACGCCGACGCCACGGAGCTGATGCGGGCGCGGGCCGCGATGAACGCGGCCGGCGGCCCCAAGATCTCCCTGATCGCCCTGCTGGCCCGGATCTGCACCGCCGCGCTCGCCCGCTTCCCGGACCTCAACTCCACCGTCGACACGGAGGCCAGGGAGGTCGTCCGGTTCGACCACGTCCATCTCGGCTTCGCCGCGCAGACCGAGCGGGGACTCGTCGTACCGGTCGTCCGGGACGCGCACGCGCGTGACGCCGAGTCGCTGACCGCGGAGTTCGCCCGGCTGACCGAGGCCGGCCGGGCCGGGACGCTCACGCCCTCGGAACTCACCGGCTCCACCTTCACGCTGAACAACTACGGCGTGTTCGGCGTCGACGGCTCCACGCCGATCATCAACCACCCCGAGGCGGCCATGCTCGGCGTCGGACGTATCGTCCCCAAGCCGTGGGTCCACGAGGGCGAACTGGCCGTGCGGCAGGTCGTCCAGCTCTCGCTCACCTTCGACCACCGGGTGTGCGACGGAGGCACGGCGGGCGGTTTCCTGCGGTACGTGGCGGACTGCGTGGAACAGCCCGCGGTGCTGTTGCGCACACTGTGACGGCGACGGCTCCTCCGCGTTCCCTGTGATCGCGGCGGCGC
The DNA here is from genome assembly GCF_014647975.1 of Streptomyces fumigatiscleroticus. Lineage (GTDB taxonomy): Bacteria > Actinomycetota > Actinomycetes > Streptomycetales > Streptomycetaceae > Streptomyces > Streptomyces fumigatiscleroticus. Next base: position 329,088 of record NZ_BMQF01000007.1, on the reverse strand, counting down.
GCATACTCGGGGGGTGACCGCGTACGAGCCACCCGGTGACCCCGGCACCGGCCCCGCACCGGGACCGGAACCGGCCCCCGCCCCGTACGACGCCGTCGTGCTCGCCGGCGGTGCCGCCCGGCGACTCGGTGGCGCCGACAAGCCCGGCGTACACGTGGGCGGGCGCGCGCTGCTGGACCGGGTGCTGGGCGCCTGCGCCGGAGCGCGGACCACCGTCGTCGTCGCCGAGCCCCGCCCGACCGCGCGGCCCGTGACCTGGGCGCGCGAGGACCCGCCCGGCTCGGGACCGCTCGCCGCGCTCGACGCCGGCCTGCGCCGCACCACGGCGGAGCACGTCGTGGTGGTCTCCGCCGACCTGCCGTTCCTCGACACGGCGACGGTGGGGCGGCTGCGGACCGCCCTGGAGACCGGCGGCGCCGACGGCGCGCTGCTCACCGACGCCGACGGCCGGGACCAGCCGCTGGTGGCCGCCTACCGGGCGAGCGCGCTGCGCCGCGGGCTGGCCGGACTCGCCGACGAGCACGGGGCGCTGGCCGGGCTTCCCCTGCGCCGCCTGACGGCCGGGCTCCACCTCACGCGCGTCCCGGATCCCGTCGCGTCCTTCGACTGCGACACCTGGGACGACATCGCCACCGCAAGGGCACGCATCAGGGAGCATGGGCACGTGTTGGATGAATGGATTTCCGCTGTCAAGGACGAGCTGGGCATCGATCTCGACGTCGACACCGGCGTGCTGCTCGATCTCGCTCGTGACGCCGCCCATGGCGTGGCCCGGCCCGCGGCGCCGCTGACCACGTTCCTCGTCGGTTATGCGGCCGCGCGGGCCGGCGGAGGCTCCGAGGCCGTCGCCGGGGCCGCCCGCAGGGCCGCGGCCCTCGCCCTGCGCTGGGCGGAGGAGGACGCGGCCGACGGCAAGGGCGACGTGGCCCCCGACGCGACGCCCGACACCCGCCCGGACGCCGGATGACCGGCCCCGGCACCCGGAGCGACGAGGACGCCGAGGATCTCGGCGTCGAGGAGGCGCTCGCGCTGGTGCGACGGGACGACGGCCGCCACGGCATCCCGCCCCGGCCGGAGCAGCGCACCGGCGCACCGGCGCAGGCGGAGACCGGTGCGGCACACGCCCGTTCCGGCGGTTCCCGCCCCCCGCACACCGGCCACCGTGCCACCGCTTGGCCCGAAGCCCGGCTGGCCGCCGCCCGCGCCGCCCGCTCCGGCGGGACCCGCCGGCCTCCGGTGTCCGTATCCCTCGACGCCGCCCTCGGCCTCACCCTCGCCGAGCCCCTCACCGCCCTCACCGACCTGCCCTCCTTCGACACCTCGGCGATGGACGGCTGGGCGGTGGCCGGCCCCGGCCCCTGGGCCGTACGGGACGAGGGCGTTCTGGCCGGGCACGCGGAGTCCGGGTATCTCGCCGACGGCGAGGCCGTCCGTATCGCCACCGGCGCCCGCGTCCCGCCGGGCGCCACCGCCGTCCTGCGCTCCGAGCACGGCCGCACCGACGACAAGGGCCGTCTGCACCCGGCCCTTCCCCAGGCCTCCGGCCCGCCCCAGGCCTCCGGCCCGCCCCGGACCGGGGGCACGTCCGTGGTCGTGCACGGCCAGGACATCCGCCCGCGTGGACAGGAGTGCCGCAACGGCGATCAGCTGCTGCCCGTCGGTGCCCATGTCACCCCGGCCGTACTGGGCCTGGCCGCGGCCGCGGGGTACGACACGCTCACCGTCGTGCCCCGTCCCCGTGCCGAGGTCCTCGTCCTCGGCGACGAACTGCTCACCGGGGGACTGCCCCGCGAGGGCCTGATCCGCGACGCGCTCGGCCCGATGCTGCCGTCCTGGCTGCGGGCGCTCGGCGCCGAGGTCATCGCCGTGCGCAGGCTCGGCGACGACGCCGAGGCGCTGCACACGGCCCTCACCACCTCCGCCGTCGACGTCATCGTGACCACCGGCGGCACCGCCGCGGGCCCCGTGGACCACATCCACCCCACCCTGCGCCGTATCGGCGCGGAACTCCTCGTGGACGGCGTCGCGGTGCGCCCCGGCCACCCCATGCTGCTGGCCCGCATCAAGGAGAACCAGCACCTCGTCGGGTTGCCGGGCAACCCCCTCGCCGCCGTCTCCGGCCTGCTCACGTTGGCCGAGCCGCTGCTGCGGACCCTTGCCGTGCGCCCCGCCCCCCAGCCGTACACGCTGCCGCTGCGGGAGGGGGCCCACGGCCACCCGTGCGACACCCGGCTCGTCCCCGTCGTCCTGCGCGGTGACCGTGCCGTGCCGCTGCACTACAACGGTCCGGCCATGCTGCGCGGGATCGCGGCGGCCGATGCCCTGGCCGTCGTACCGCCGGGCGGGGTCCGGCCAGGCCAGGAGACCGAGCTTCTGGATCTGCCCTGGCAGAGCGGCGGAATCGGGGTGTGTTTCACGTGAAACTCCCGGGCCATGACGCGATCGCCCGCCAGGCGGACGAACATCTCGTGACCCATCGGGTGAAACTGCCGAGGAAAACGGTGGAGCGGCCGATCCGGCAGGTCACCAGGCGGGTGCTCCTGGCGCTGCTGGTGCTCGTCGCCACCGCGCTGATCGTCTATGCCGACCACGACGGCTACAACGACAACTCCGACGGCACCGTCGACTTCCTGGACTCCTGGTACTACGCGACCGTCACGCTCTCCACCACGGGATACGGCGACATCACGCCCGTCGGCGACGGTGCCCGGCTGACCAACATCTTCGTGATCACGCCGCTGCGCGTGCTCTTCCTGATCATCCTCGTCGGCACCACGCTCGAGGTCCTCACCGAGCGCACCCGGGAGGAATGGCGTCTGAACCGCTGGAGGTCCACGTTGCGCGACCACACCGTCGTCATCGGCTTCGGCACGAAGGGACGGTCGGCGATCGAGACCGTCTGTACGACGGGCCTGAAGAAGGAGCAGGTCGTGGTGGTCGACCCCAGCGGCAAGGTGATCGACGCGGCCACGGCCGACGGCTACGCCGGGGTGGTCGGCGACGCCACGCGCAGCGACGTGCTCAGGCGTGCCGAGGTGCACAGGGCGCGGCAGATCATCATCGCCACCCAGCGCGACGACACGGCCGTGCTGGTGACGCTGACCGCCCGGCAGCTCAACCGCGGCGCGAAGATAGTGGCCGCGGTGCGCGAGGAGGAGAACGCCCCGCTGCTGAAGCAGTCCGGTGCCGACGCGGTCATCACCAGCGCCAGTGCGGCCGGCCGTCTGCTGGGCCTGTCCGTTCTCAGCCCCGCCGCCGGCATGGTGATGGAGGACCTCATCCAGCAGGGCAGCGGACTCGACCTCGTCGAACGGCCGGTCATAAAGGCCGAGGTGGGCAAGAGACCGCGGGAGACGGACGACCTCGTGGTGAGCGTCGTACGGGGGCACCGGGTGCTCGGGTACGACGATCCGGCGGTCGGCGGGCTTCAGCTGACGGACCGGCTGATCACCATCGTGCGGGCGTCGCCGGGCACGCGGGTGGCGCCCGACACCCGGCCGCTGCCCCGCGACTGACCTCTGCGCGACTGACCTCTACGCAACGGATCTTTGCGCGACTGACCTCTGCTCGACTGGCCTCTGCGCAACGGACCTCCGCGGACCGAACTCTGCGCAACTGGCCTCCGAGGGCTGGCCTCCGAGGACTGACTCCCGCGCGGATGGCCTTCCGGCCGGCCACCGTGTGGTCGTCACCCCGTGGCCGGCCTACTTGCGGTTGTACAGCCGCATCGTGATCGGTCCGAAGACCAGCACGAACAGCCCCGACCACCCCAGCGCCCAGGCGATGTCGTCCGCCGGCCGGCCACCGCCCATCAGCCCGCGCACGGCCGACGCCAGATGGGTGACCGGACTGTTGTTGACGAACGCCTGCAACCAGCCGGGCATGGTCCTCGGGTCGACGAAGACGTTGGACAGAAAGGTGAGCGGGAAGATCACCAACATGCTGACGCCCATCACCGACTTCTCGGAGCGCAGCATCAGCCCGAACATCGTCCAGATCCACGAGAACGCGAACGAGAAGACCAGGAGCAGGACGGTCCCGGCGAGGACCCCGCCGCTCCCGCCCTCCGGCCGGTAGCCGAGGACCAGCCCCACGGTGAGGATCACCACGGACGCGATGGTGTAGCGCAGGGCGTCGCCGAGCAGGTAGCCGACCATCGTCGACGGCCGCCAGACGGGCAGGGAGCGGAACCGGTCGAAGACGCCCTTCTGGATGTCCGCGTTGACCGCGATACCGGTGTACATCGTGATCATCACGACCGACAGCACCAGAATGCCCGGGAGCAGGAACTGGAGGTACTCCTCCGGCGACCCGGCCAGCGCACCCCCGAACAGATACGTGTAGAGCAGCACCATCATGATCGGGAACGCGGTGACGTCGAAGAGCTGCTCCGGCACATGCTTGATCTTCAGAACCGCCCGCCAGCCGAAGGTCAGCGAGGCCGACCACGCGCCGGGACGCGGCGGGCGCTCCTCGGCGACCAGCAGCGCCGCCAGCGAGTCGGTGCTGACGGGGGCGGGGTCCCTGCTCTCCGTGGTCATCGTGGTACTCATGCCGCCACCTCGTCCTCACTGCCGTCCCGTAGGTCATGCGCGCCGTGTCCGGTGAGGGCGAGGAACACCTCGTCCAGACTGGGCTGGCCCAGCGAGAAGTTGTCGACGACGACGCCGGCGCGGGCCAGTTCGTCCAGTGCGCGGGCGGCCTGTCCGGCGGCGGTCGCCTCGCCGGCCGCCGTGCCGAGGCGGGCGGTCAGCGCGAGCGGATCGGGCTCCGGCTGCACCCGGGCGTCCAGGACGCGGCCGAGCAGGTCCGCCGCCAGGAGGCGCTGACCGGCGTCCCGCAGCCGCAGATGGACGGATCCGGCGCCGACGGACGCCTTCAGCTCGCCCTTGGTGCCCTCGGCGATCACCCGCCCCTTGTCGATCACGGCGATCCGGGCGGCCAGCTGGTCGGCCTCGTCCAGGTACTGCGTGGTCAGCAGCACGGTCGTGCCCTGGGCGACCACCGCGCGCACGATGTCCCACACCTGGTTGCGGCTGCGCGGGTCGAGACCGGCCGTCGGCTCGTCCAGGAAGAGCAGATCCGGGGTGTTGAGGATGGACGCGGCGATGTCGATACGCCGCCGCATACCGCCCGAGTACTGCTTGACCTGCTTCGCGGCCGCGTCCGTGAGCCCGAAGGCGGCCAGCAGCCGGGCGGCGCGCTCCCGCGCGCCCCGCTTGCCGTGCCCGAGGAGGCGGCCCAGCAGGACCAGGTTCTCCGTGCCGGTGAGGTCCTCGTCCACCGACGCGTACTGCCCGGTGAGGCTCACCCGGCCGCGCACCTCGTCCGCCTCGTGCAGCACGTCGAGACCGAAGACGCGGGCCTCGCCGCCGTCGGGCCGCAGCAGGGTGGCGAGCATCTTCACGGTGGTGGTCTTGCCGGCGCCGTTCGGGCCGAGGAGGCCGTACACGGTGCCGGACGGCACGGCCAGGTCGACGCCGTCGACGGCCCGCGTCCCGCCGAACGTCTTCACCAGCCCCGAGGTCTCGATCGCGAGGCCGGACGTCTGCGTGCTCATGCTTCGGGTCCTTCCGCTTGCTCGGACTACGCAAGGGGACCTTCACCGTCGCGCATCCTCACCGTTCGCGCACCGCGATGTTCCGCGGGACCGCCGCGACGACGGAGGCGGACGGGCCCGGGGACGGCGGCCGTTGGGTGCCGGGCCGGGGCTCGGTGGTGCGCCGGGCGGAACCGGACCGGTTGGGCTGTCGGAGGGACCGGGACCGGTTGGGCTGTCGGAGGGACCGGGGAGACGTGCGGCCGGGCGGGGCGGGGGCCGGGCAGGCGGCAGTCCGGCCGGGGCTGCGCCGGAGACGGGCTGGGCAGGGGCGGAGAGGTAGCGTCCCTTTCATGCATGCGATCACGATTCCCGAACCTGGCGGGCCCGAGGCACTGGTCTGGAACGAGGTTCCCGATCCGGTGCCCGGCGAGGGCGAGGTCCTGGTCGAGGTGGTGGCCAGCGCCGTCAACCGGGCCGACATCCTTCAGCGGCAGGGCTTCTACGACCCGCCGCCCGGTGCCTCCCCCTACCCGGGCCTGGAGTGCTCCGGACGGATCATCGACCTCGGGCCCGGCGTGTCCGGATGGGCCGTCGGCGACGAGGTGTGCGCGCTGCTGGCGGGCGGCGGCTACGCCGAGAAGGTCGTCGTCCCGGCCGGGCAGCTGCTGCCGGTGCCGCACGGCGTCGACCTCAAGCAGGCGGCGGCGCTGCCCGAGGTGGTCTGCACGGTCTGGTCGAACGTCTTCATGGTCTCCCACCTCCGCCCCGGTGAGACGCTCCTCGTGCACGGTGGCTCCAGCGGCATCGGCACCATGGCGATCCAGCTCGCCAAGGCCGTCGGCGCGAAGGTCGCCGTCACCGCGGGCTCCCCCGAGAAGCTGGACCGCTGCGCCGAGCTGGGCGCCGACGTCCTGGTCAACTACCGGGAGCAGGACTTCGTCGCCGAGGTCAGGAAGGCCACGGACGGCGTCGGCGCCGATGTCGTCCTCGACAACATGGGCGCCAAGTACCTGGACCGCAACCTTCAGGCCCTCGCCGTCAACGGCCGACTGGCGATCATCGGCATGCAGGGCGGCACCAAGGGCGAGCTGAACATCGGCATGCTGCTCAACAAGCGCGCCGCCGTCAGCGCGACCTCGCTGCGGGCCCGTCCGCTCGGTGAGAAGGCGGCCATCGTGGCGGCCGTACGCGAACACGTCTGGCCGCTGCTGGCCTCCGGCCATGTCCGCCCGATCGTCGACCGGGAGGTGCCGATGCACGAGGCGGCCACCGCCCACCGGCTCGTGGAGGAGAGCGGACACGTGGGGAAGGTACTGCTCGTCAAGCCGTAGTCCGCGGGCTCGCCGGGGCCGCCGGTACGGCCTACGCCCGGCGCAGGCGGAGGGCGACGAAGGCGAGGGCCAGGCCGAGGCCGATCAGGACGAGGCCGCTGCCCAGGGGCAGGATCCGCAGGGCGGGGCCGGCGCGGCGCTCGGCGTGGGCGACGCTCTGCGGTACGTCCCGCAGCGGAGGCTGGGCGGGGGCCGAAGCGGCCTCCCCGGCCGACGCGAAGGCGTCCGGGGACGCCGGGGCGTCCGGAACGATCCCGCCGCCGTCCGCCTCCGGAAGTCCGGCGTCCAGACCCTCCTCCCTCTCCCGGGCCTCCCGGCGTCCCGGGCGCTCCCGCCCCTCGCCCGCCCGGCTCCCCGCCCGGGACGGTCCGGCGGAGGTGGGGGAGGAGTCCGAGGAAGCGGTGGAGGAGGACGCGCCGGGACTCCGTGCCGTGCCGGCCGCCGGGCCGGACGTCCGTCGGCCCGTGGCGCCGGAGGCGGGTGCGGAGGCGGAGTCCGGGTGACGTCCGGAGACGGGCGCGGAGCGGGAGGCCGTGGCCGACCGGGGGGCCTCGCCCGCGCCGGGCCCGACGACCGCGCCCTTGCTCTCGTTTGGACCGGAGACCGAGTGCGGGTCCGGGTCCGCGTCCGTGTCCGCTTCCGGACGCGAGGCCGAGGCGCTCCCCTCGGCCCGCGGCGAGCGCGAGCCGGACGCCGATACGTCTGCGTACCGCGCTGTCCGGGACGTCGATACGCCCCCGTACGCCGTGCCGGCCCCGTACGCCGTGCCGGCCCCGTACGCCGTGCCGGCCCCGTACGGCGACACGGCCGATCCCGTGGCCAGGACCAGCAGCATGCCCGTCGCTCGCAGTGTGCGCAGCCATGGAGTCACGCCTGTGACCCCCTCCCGGTACTCGGTCGTCAAGATCGACGGAATAAGCCTCACATTCATTGATGATTCCGGCATTCCGGGTTCCGCCGAGGGGTCGACGCCCCGGTACGGCGCCTGTGATTCGAGAACCGTCGGAAAAGCCCGTCCCGTAGGCGGTGGATCACTGTTTGGCGGGGGCACCAGGGAAGGAGGTGTCCGCGTACGAGAGAATGGCGGCATGGAGATGCCGAGGAACGACAGGTCGCCGGAGAACCCTCAGATTCTGGTCGTTGGCCAGGACGGCATGGCACTCGGTGGTGGCGGGGACGACGACTCCCGTGAGATTCCGGTCACGGAGCAGGTGGAGCAGCCGGCCAAGGTCATGCGCATCGGCAGCATGATCAAGCAGCTTCTGGAGGAGGTCCGCGCGGCCCCTCTGGACGAGGCGAGCCGGGCCCGGCTGAAGGAGATCCATGCCAGCTCGGTGAAGGAGCTGGAGGACGGCCTGGCTCCGGAGCTGGTGGAAGAGCTGGAGCGGCTCTCCCTGCCCTTCACGGACGAGGCCACGCCGAGCGATGCCGAGCTGCGTATCGCCCAGGCCCAACTGGTGGGCTGGCTGGAGGGTCTCTTCCACGGGATCCAGACCACCCTGTTCGCCCAGCAGATGGCCGCGCGCGCCCAGCTGGAACAGATGCGGCGCGCCCTGCCGCCGGGCGCCGGCGAAGGCGCCGAGGAAGGGCGTACGGGCGGTCGCTCGGGCGGTCCGTACCTGTAGGAACACCGGCGCCGGCGGGCACAGGAGCGCGGCGCTACGACGAAAAGGGCCCGGCGGTCGTCCGCCGGGCCCTTTCGCCTGAGCCTGAGCCTGGAACCGGAACCGGAACCGGAACCGGAACCGTAACCGTAACCGGGTTCCGGCCGGGGACCGGGCCCCGTCAGGAGGACGGCGGATTGCCCGTCGAGACCTCGAACTCGATCTCGGGCATGTTCTTGGGATCGACGTCCGTGCCGGCGGTCGGGAACTGCTTCATGACGGTGCCGTCGCCGTAGGTGTTCTCGTCGACGGAGGTCTGCTTCATCTGCCAGCCGGCGGCCTGGAGGCACGCCTTGACCGAGTCGATGTTCTTGAACTTGAACTCCGGGATCCGGATCTTGTCGGGGTCGTTGTACGACTCCTCCGGCTCGGTGCACTCCTCCGTCTCGATCGTCTTGCTGGTGTCCGGCCCGCGGTAGCCGGCCGCCTTGGTCGCCGACGCCGAGGCGCCGGCGGTGCTGTCGCCGCCCTTGGCGTCGTCCTCGCTGCCGCCGTTGAGCGTCAGGGCCACGATCAGGCCCACGACCGCGACCAGGGCCACCGCGACCGAGCCGATGATCACCGGCTTGTTGCCTCTGCCGCCGCCCGAGGGCGCCGGCGTCGTGGGCTGCTGGGGCGTGAGGTTGTACGGGGGCGGTGTCTGCGCGCCCTGCGGCTGCGGCGCGTAACCCGACGGGGCCGGTGTCTGGTAACCGGCCTGGTGCGGGTAGCCGTAGGCGGGGGAGGGCGCCGACGGGGCCGGGGTGCCGTACGGGTTGTGGGGCGGCTGGTACGGGGCCTGGACCTGGCCCGCAGCCGCCGGGGCCGACTGGTCGACCGGCGGGAACACGGCCGAGCCGACGCCCGCGCCGCTCGGGGTGTGGGCGCCGGGCACGATGCTGGGCGGGGCCGCCTGGAAGGACGCCGCCACCCGCAGGCACTCGGTGCGCATCGCCTCGGCGCTGGGGAAGCGTTCGTTGGGGTTCTTCTTCAGCGCGCGGGCGACCAGCGCGTCCACCGCCGGGGGCAGGGCGCGGTTGATCGAGGAGGGCGCGACCGGCTCTTCCTGCACATGCGCGTAGGCGATCGCCAGCGGCGAGTCCGCGTCGAACGGGATCCGCCCGGTGACCAGCTGGAACAGCATGATGCCGACCGAGTACAGATCGCTGCGCGCGTCCACGCCCCGGCCGAGCGCCTGCTCCGGCGAGAGGTACTGCGGGGTGCCGACGACCATGCCGGTCTGGGTCATCGAGGTCACACCGGACTGCATGGCGCGGGCGATGCCGAAGTCCATGACCTTGACCACGCCGCGCTTGGTCATCATCACGTTGCCCGGCTTGATGTCGCGGTGGACCAGGCCCTTCTCGTGGCTGATCTCCAGCGCGGCGAGCACGTCGGCGGTGATCTTCAGGGCCTTGTCGGCGGGCATCGCGCCGTGCTGCCGGACGTCCTCCTCGAGCACCGAGCCGAGCGGCCGGCCCTCGACGTACTCCATGACGATGTACGGCGTCGTCATGCCGTCGACGTCGTCCTCGCCGGTGTCGAAGACCGAGACGATGTTGGTGTGCGTGAGCTTCGCCACGGCCTGGGCCTCACGGCGGAAGCGCTCGCGAAAGGCCTGTTCCCGGCCGAGTTCGGTGTGCAGCGTCTTGATCGCGACCTGACGGTCCAGCACGCTGTCGTAGGCCAGGTGCACCGAGGCCATGCCGCCTTCGCCGAGCAGGTCGCGCAGCTGATAGCGGCCGCCGGCGAGCGCGCGCCCCGCGTACCGGCCCTGTGCGCCGTACTGGCTCATCTGTTCGCGTCCCCCATAGGCGCCGGCGACTGCCCCGTGCTCGGTTGTCGTGGCCCGTTGTTGTTGATCGAAAGTGCTATTCCCGGCCAAGTCTGCCCCAGGGCACTGACACGTCAAGCGTGGTGCCCGTTCCGTGACCGTACGCGAAAGAAGCGTCGCGGAAGCGTTACAGCGCACGTACGGCCGGAACACAGAATTTGCACGACGGCACGGGGGCAGGGTTTCATGGCCGGTCCGTCCGGCGCCGGGCCCGGCGCCCATCTCGGTCCGGAGGCTTGCACGGAGGCTGTAGCGTGGCCGACGGAGACCGTAACAACACCGCGCGCACCGCGGGCAGAAACGACGGCGAGGACTGATGGCACAGCAGCAGCGCGCTCAGGGCCCGTCCGACCCCGAGGCGACTGGCGGCGGTATGTCGGACGCGCCGGAGACCTGGGGCAACGGCGGGCTGGTCGGGGACGGCCGGTACCGGCTGACCCGCAGACTCGGCCGGGGCGGCATGGCGGAGGTGTTCGCCGCCGAGGACGTGCGTCTCGGCCGTACCGTGGCCGTCAAGCTGCTCCGCGCGGACCTCGCCGAGGACCCGGTGTCCAAGGCGCGCTTCACACGCGAGGCCCAGTCGGTGGCGGGGCTCAACCACCATGCGATCGTCGCCGTGTACGACTCCGGCGAGGACTTCGTCGGCGGCCAGTCCGTGCCGTACATCGTCATGGAGCTGGTCGAGGGCCGCACCATCCGCGACCTGCTGCTGAACGCCGAGGCCCCCGGGCCCGAGCAGGCGCTGATCATCGTCTCGGGCGTCCTGGAGGCGCTGGCCTACTCGCACCAGCACGGCATCGTGCACCGCGACATCAAGCCCGCCAACGTGATCATCACGCACAACGGCGCCGTGAAGGTGATGGACTTCGGCATCGCCCGCGCCCTGCACGGCGCGTCCACGACGATGACGCAGACCGGCATGGTCATGGGCACCCCGCAGTACCTCTCCCCGGAGCAGGCCCTCGGCAAGGCCGTCGACCACCGCTCCGACCTGTACGCGACCGGCTGTCTGCTGTACGAACTCCTCGCGCTGCGCCCGCCGTTCACCGGCGAGACCCCGCTGTCGGTGGTCTACCAGCACGTCCAGGACATTCCGACGCCCCCGTCCGAGACCTCCGACGCCTGTCCGCCGGAGCTGGACGGCCTGGTGATGAGGTCGCTGGCCAAGGAGCCGGACGACCGTTTCCAGACGGCGGAGGAGATGCGCGGACTGGTCCAGTACGCGCTCCAGATGCTGTACGAGCAGGGCGGCCACACCGGCACCTGGAACACCGGCCCGGTCGCGGCGCACGACGGCCGGCACACCCCCGCGGCGGGTCTCGCGGGCACCACCGCGCTGCCGCACCCGGGCGGCGACGCCGGTGGTACCACGCAGATCCCGCAGCCGATCCTCCCCACCGGGTACGGCGGTGGGGACGACGGCGGCTTCGAGGGGCACGGCAACACGGGCAGCGGCCGCGGCAAGCTGTGGGTGCTCGCCGCGCTGGCGGTCATCGCCGTCGTCGCGGGCGTCGCGCTGGCGCTGAACAACAGCGGCTCGGGCACGAAGAAGCCGGACACCACCCAGTCGCCGACCGTGTCGCAGAGCACCGAGGACGCCACGTCCAGCGAGTCGCCGAGCGACGAGGCGAGCGAAGAGCCCACCGACACGGAGACGGACGACGGCAGCGACAGCGGTTACGGCTCGGGATACACCCCGTCGTACACCCCGTCGTACACGCCGTCCTACACGCAGTCCCAGGAGCCGTCCTGGGAGCCGACGGGCGGCGGGCAGACGGAGACGGCGAGCGGGGAGCCGACGGACCAGGAGACGACGGGCGGCGGCGAGACCGACACCGCTCCGCCCGAGGGCGACGGCGGCGAGACCGGCGACGCCACCGTGAGCGGTGGCACGCTGGGCCAGAACGGCTGACGGGCGCGTGCGGCTCCGGCCGCACGCTCCGGGGGCTCACTCCGTGAACGCCGCGCACACCGCGTCGTACTCCCGGGTCCACCACACCGCGAGCGCGGAGGCGGCCGGGAACTGGGGGTCCGCGCGGGTGTCGCCGCGCTCGTAGTGCCAGCGCAGCATCCAGAAGTCGTTGAGGCGTTCCCACCACACGCGGTGCACGGCCGCTGCCAGCTGCGCGGGCGTGGCACCGGCCGTGCGCCGGTACGCCCGCGCGTACGCCCGCACCTTGGGCAGGTCGAGCGAGCCGGCGGGCCGGACGAAGAAGATCGCCGCGGCCCGTACGGCCTCCTCCGCGCGGGGCTGCACGCCGAGCCGGTCCCAGTCGACGATCGCGGCCAGGGCGTCCCCCTTGTAGAGCAGGTTGAAGGGGTGGAAGTCGCCGTGCACCCAGCCCACGCGGGCACCGCGCGGGGCACGCCGGCCGGCGTACCGCTCCAGGAGCACCCGCCGCTCCAGCAGCCGGTGCCGGGCCAGTTCGTCGAAGGCGTCGGCCGGGCGGTGCCGGTGCACACGGAGAAGCAGGTCGTCGATGAGGGCGAAGGTGTCGGCCGGGTCGGCGCTGGCGGCCGGGGTCCGTCCGTGGGCCGGCATGACGTGCTCCAGGGCGGCGTGCACGATGCCCAGCAGGGCGCCCAGGCGTCCGCTCTGTCCGGTGCTGAGCTGGCCGCCGTGGCGGTGCCGGCCGTCGATCCACGGGTGCAGGGCGTAGGCGTGGCCGCCGATGACCGTGACCGTGCGCCCGTCCCGGCCGGGCAGCGGCGGGGCGACCGGTACGCCGAGGTCGGCCAGGCGCCGGGTGGCCCGGTGCTGCCGGACGATCACGGCCGGATCGGAGGTCTCCGGGTCGAAGTGGTGCTTGAGGAAGTAGCGGCCGCGGGTCGTGCGCAGGTGGTAGCCGCGGTTGAGGTGACCCTGCTCGACGGGCTCGCAGGCGAGGACGGAACCGGCGGCGTACCGGCGCAGCAGAGGGCCCAGGGGGAGCGCGTGAGGTACAGGGGGTGGTACTCGTAGGCGCAGCACGCGCCAGATGCTAGGGCACTCGTTGCGCCCCGTGAGCTGGGCGTTGTCACAGACAGTCAGCGACGGTCGCTTATGGTCACAACAGGTGTCCGTCCTGTGTGGCCCGCAGCCGCGCCACGAAGGCCGCCGCCTGGGAACGCCGCTGCATGCCCAGTTTGGACAGCACGCCGGAGACGTAGTTCTTGACGGTCTTCTCGGCGAGGTGCAGCCGCTCGCCGATCGCGCGGTTGGTCAGTCCCTCACCGATCAGGTCCAGGATCGTGCGCTCCTGCTCGGTGAGGAGCGCGAGGCCGCCGTCCGCCCCGCCGCCGCTGCCGTGCGACCGCTGTCTGGCCCGGGCGGCCGTCACCGGGTCGAGCAGGGACTTCCCGGCGGCGACGTCCCGGACGGCCGCCCGCAGCTCGCTGCCGCGGACGTCCTTCAGCAGAAAGCCGGAGGCGCCCGCCGTGATCGCGTCGTACAGGGCCTCGTCGTCGGTGCGGGAGGTCAGCATCAGGCAATGGACGGAATCGTCCCGGGAGCGGATCTCCCGGCACACGTCCACGCCGCTGCCGTCCGGCAGCCGTACGTCGAGCACCGCGACATCGGGGCGGGCGGCCGGAATGCGGACCAGTGCGTCGGCGGCCGTGCCGGCCTCGCCGACCACCTCCATGTCGGGCTCGCCGGAGAGCAGCTCGTGGACGCCGCGACGGACGATCTCGTGGTCGTCGAGGAGGAATACCCCGATTTTTCGGGTTTCGCGCACGGGGTCAGTGTCACACACGATGTCTTCCCGTGCCCGGGGTGACCGGGATAACGTGCCGTTGTTCCGGCCCCTTGCGAGGCTGTGCCCAGTGCCGTGACCAGCGGCTGCTCCGGGTATCTGTGAGGTACTTGGAATCCCAAGCAAAAAATACTTGGAAATCCGAGGAAAATTGCAGGTCAGGAGGGGTTTCACAGAAATGTGGAGCACTGGGTAACGTGAGCTTTGCAGGCGCTCGCCGGGACGCCTTTCACGTCTGCTCCCGGCCGAGGGCACCCACCCCGTGCACGGGTATCGGGATCAGGCGAGCCGCACTGGTCACCCGGCAATCCCGGGGGCCGGACCGACGGAGGAGCAACGTGACCGTGGAGAGCACTGCCGCGCGCAAGCCGCGACGCAGCGCCGGAGGCAAGGCCGGCACCACCGGCACCAAGCGTGCCGGCCGGACGACCGCGAAGAAGGCGCCGGACACCGACCCCGAACTCGTGCAACTGCTGACGCCCGAGGGCGAGCGCGTCCAGCACGCCGACTACGACAAGTACGTCGCCGGCATCACCCCCGAAGAGCTCCGCGGCCTGTACCGCGACATGGTGCTCACCCGCCGCTTCGACGCCGAGGCCACCGCCCTGCAACGCCAGGGCGAGCTGGGCCTGTGGGCGTCGCTGCTGGGTCAGGAGGCCGCCCAGATCGGCTCCGGCCGGGCCACCCGCGAGGACGACTACGTCTTCCCGACCTACCGTGAGCACGGCGTGGCCTGGTGCCGCGGAGTCGACCCGACCAATCTGCTGGGCATGTTCCGCGGCGTGAACCACGGCGGCTGGGACCCCAACAGCAACAACTTCCACCTCTACACCATCGTCATCGGCTCCCAGACGCTGCACGCCACCGGCTACGCGATGGGCGTGGCCAAGGACGGCGCGGACTCGGCGGTCATCGCCTACTTCGGCGACGGCGCCTCCAGCCAGGGCGACGTGGCGGAGTCCTTCACCTTCGCCGCCGTCTACAACGCCCCGGTGGTGTTCTTCTGCCAGAACAACCAGTGGGCGATCTCCGAGCCGACCGAGAAGCAGACCCGCGTCCCGCTCTACCAGCGCGCGCAGGGCTTCGGCTTCCCGGGCGTCAGGGTCGACGGCAACGACGTCCTGGCCTGCCTCGCCGTGACCAAGTGGGCCCTGGAGCGGGCCCGCAACGGCGAGGGCCCCACACTGGTGGAGGCCTTCACCTACCGGATGGGCGCCCACACCACCTCCGACGACCCCAGCCGCTACCGCCACGACGACGAGCGGGCGGCCTGGGAGGCCAAGGACCCGATCCTGCGCCTGCGCCGCCACCTGGAGTCGGCAAACCACACGGACGAGGGATTCTTCGCGGAACTCGAGGCGGAGAGCGAGGCGTTGGGCAAACGAGTGCGCGAAGTGGTCCGTGCCATGCCGGACCCGGACCGCTTCGCCATCTTCGAGAACGTGTACGCGGACGGGCACGCGCTCGTCGACGAGGAGCGGGCCCAGTTCGCCGCCTACCAGGCGTCGTTCGCGGACGCGGAAGGGGGCAAGTGACCATGGCTGCGGAGAAGATGGCCCTGGCCAAGGCGATCAACGAGTCGCTGCGCCGGGCTCTGGACGCCGACCCCAAGGTCCTGGTCATGGGCGAGGACGTCGGCAAGCTCGGCGGCGTCTTCCGGGTGACGGACGGGCTCCAGAAGGACTTCGGCGAGAGCCGCGTCATCGACACCCCGCTCGCGGAGTCCGGCATCGTCGGCACGGCGATCGGCCTGGCCCTGCGCGGCTACCGCCCGGTGGTGGAGATCCAGTTCGACGGCTTCGTCTTCCCGGCCTACGACCAGATCGTCACACAGCTGGCCAAGATGCACGCCCGCTCGCTGGGCAAGGTCAAGCTGCCGGTCGTGGTCCGTATCCCCTACGGCGGCGGCATCGGCGCGGTGGAGCACCACTCGGAGTCCCCCGAGTCGCTGTTCGCCCACGTGTCGGGCCTGAAGGTGGTCTCCCCGTCCAACGCCTCCGACGCCTACTGGATGATGCAGCAGGCCATCCAGAGCGACGACCCGGTGATCTTCTTCGAGCCCAAGCGGCGCTACTGGGACAAGGCCGAGGTCAACACCGAGGCGATCCCCGGCCCGCTGCATGGCGCGCGCGTGGTCCGCGAGGGCACGGACCTGACGCTGGCGGCCTACGGCCCGATGGTCAAGCTCTGCCAGGAGGTCGCGGCCGCGGCCGCCGAGGAGGGCAGGTCGCTGGAGGTCCTGGACCTGCGCTCGGTCTCCCCGCTCGACTTCGACGCGATCCAGGCCTCGGTGGAGAAGACCCGCCGGCTGGTCGTCGTCCACGAGGCACCGGTGTTCTTCGGCTCCGGCGCGGAGATCGCGGCCCGGATCACCGAGCGCTGCTTCTACCACCTGGAGGCCCCGGTGCTGCGGGTCGGCGGCTACCACGCGCCGTATCCGCCGGCGCGTCTGGAGGAGGAGTACCTGCCCGACCTGGACCGGGTGCTGGACGCCGTCGACCGCTCGCTGGCGTACTGAGGGAAGGGCCGTGACGACGATGACACAAGCGTCCGTACGCGAGTTCAAGATGCCCGACGTGGGCGAGGGACTCACCGAGGCCGAGATCCTCAAGTGGTACGTCAAGCCGGGTGACACGGTCACCGACGGCCAGGTGGTGTGCGAGGTGGAGACGGCGAAGGCCGCCGTCGAGCTGCCCATCCCCTACGACGGCGTGGTCCGCGAGCTGCACTTCCCCGAGGGCACCACGGTCGACGTGGGCACGTCCATCATCGCGGTGGACGTGGCGGGCGGGGCCCCGGCCACCGGGACGCCCGCACCGTCCGGGCAGGAGCCGCAGGAGCCGCAGGAACCGGAGGAGCCGAAGACCGAGGGCCGCCAGCCGGTCCTGGTGGGGTACGGGGTGGCCACCTCCGCCACCCGGCGCCGGCCCCGCAAGGGACCGGAGGCCGTGGTCGCCGAGGCGTCGGCTCCGGTCCCGACCGAGCTGAACGGCCATGGCGCCACCGCGACGGCCGGGGCGCGCCCGCTGGCCAAGCCCCCGGTGCGCAAGCTGGCCAAGGACCTCGGCGTGGACCTGGCGGCGATCACCCCGTCCGGCCCGGACGGCATCATCACCCGGGAGGACGTCCACGCGGCGGTGACCCCGCCGCAGCCGGCCCCCGAGCCGGCCGTGGAACCGGCGGCCCCCGCACCCGCGCGCCAGGCCCCGGCCGTGTCGTACGACACCGCCCGCGAGACCCGGATCCCGGTCAAGGGCGTGCGCAGGGCGACGGCGGCGGCGATGGTCGGCTCGGCCTTCACCGCTCCGCATGTCACGGAGTTCGTCACCGTCGACGTGACGCGCACGATGAAGCTGGTCGAGGAGCTGAAGCAGGACAAGGAGTTCACCGGCCTCCGCGTGAACCCGCTGCTGCTGATCGCGAAGGCCCTGCTGGTCGCGATCGCGCGCAACCCCGAGATCAACGCCTCCTGGGACGAGGCGGCCCAGGAGATCGTGGTCAAGCACTACGTCAATCTGGGCATCGCGGCGGCGACCCCGCGCGGCCTGATCGTGCCGAACATCAAGGACGCGCACACCAAGACGCTGCCGCAACTGGCCGAGTCGCTCGGCGAGCTGGTGACCACGGCCCGCGAGGGCAGGACCTCCCCGGCGGCGATGCAGGGCGGCACGGTCACCATCACCAACGTCGGCGTCTTCGGCGTCGACACCGGCACGCCGATCCTCAACCCCGGCGAGTCCGCGATCCTCGCGGTCGGCGCGATCAAGCCCCAGCCGTGGGTCCACAAGGGCAAGGTGAAGCCCCGTCAGGTCACCACGCTGGCGCTGAGCTTCGACCACCGCCTGGTCGACGGCGAACTGGGCTCCAAGGTGCTGGCCGATGTCGCGGCGATCCTGGAACGGCCGAAGCGGCTGATCACCTGGGCGTGAGCGCCGGGGACGGCGGCCGCTCCGGTTCCGGCCGGAGCGGCCGCCGTCGTCGTCCGCGGTCAGGCGGCCGCTGGCGGACGGGGCCCGCCGCGCGAGTGCCGCGGGCCCCCGGTGCTCACTTCGCGAAGCCGTAGTTCAGCAGCTTCGTGGCGTCCGTCGTGCGCTGGGTCGACGAGGACGAGGCCAGCACGGTGCCGATGACGGTCTTGCCGTTGCGGGTCGCGGCGAAGACGAGGCAGTACTTCGCCTCGGCGCCCGAGCCGGTCTTCACGCCGATGGTGCCGCTGTAGCTGCTCAGCAGCGTGTTGGTGTTGGTCCAGGCCGCCATGGTGCGGGTGGAGCCGGTCTTGGTGGTCGTCTTGGCCGTGTACTTCTTGGTCTTGACGATCGTGCGGAAGGTGGAGTTCTTCAGCGCGCTGCTGGCGAGTTTCGTCAGGTCGCGCGGCGTCGAGTAGTTGGAGCCGTTGCCGATGCCGTCGAACGAGTCGAAGTGCGTGTTCTTCAGGCCCAGGCTCTTCGCGGTGCTGTTCATCTTGCTGATGAACGACTTCACGCGGGCGGCCCGCGTCGAGCCGGTGCCGAACTTGTCGGCCAGCGCGTAGGCGGCGTCGCAGCCCGAGGGCAGCATCAGACCGTAGAGCAGCTGGCGGACGGTGACCTTGTCGCCGACGATCAGGCGGGCGGACGAGGCGTTCTTCGACACGATGTAGTCGCTGTACGCCTTCTGGATGGTGACCTTGGCGTCCAGGTTGAGGTTCTTCTGCGCCAGCACCACCTTGGCGGTCATGATCTTGGTGGTGGAACCGGTGGAGCGCTTGGTGTCCGCCGCCTTGGTGTACAGCGTCTTGCCGGTGCCGTTGTTCATCACGTAGCCGCCCTTGGCGACGATCGTGGGCGTGGTGACGGCCTGTGCGGGCGCCGCGTAGAGGGCTCCGGACGCGAGTACGGCGCCGGTCGTCATGGCGACGGCGGCGGCCCTGCGGAGACGGATGCCCTGGATGCCGGTTATCAAGTGAGGTACCCCGATTATGTTGAATGCCCCTGCGGTGCGGCCGGATTGAGGTCTGAACAGCGTGGGGCCGCACTGGTGTGACTCGTAACTAGCACAGATGGTTGTGCGCTTGCTGGGGCGGGACACGAAACACGGTTCTTACTCGGGCGTATGCCCGGACACCGGTCGAGAACTCGTGCATGTTCCGCATCCTGGACGAGATCCCGGCATGCGTACCTGTTGTATCTATCCTGTGGGCATGAGCCTGGCCGTGAAGCAACCACCCGCCGCCGACCGCGTCTACACCCATGTCAAGCAAGGCGTCCTCGACCGCCGTTACGAGGGCGGCACCCTGCTCACCGAGGGGGAGCTGGCCGAGGCCGTCGGGGTCTCCCGGACACCCGTGCGCGAGGCGCTGCTGCGGCTGGAGGCCGAGGGGCTGATCAGGCTCTACCCGAAGAAGGGAGCGCTCGTCCTGCCCGTCTCCGCGCAGGAGATCGCCGACGTGGTGGAGACGCGGCTGCTGGTCGAGGAGCACGCGGCCCGCAAGGCCGTACCCGCCCCGCCCGGGCTGGTGGAGCGGCTGGCGGAGCTGCTCGCCCGGCAGAAGGAGCAGGCCGCCGCCGGTGATCTGGCCGCGGCGGCCGTCACCGACCGCTGCTTCCACGCCGAGATCGTCCGCAGCGGCGGCAACGAGATCCTCTCCCGCCTCTACGACCAGCTCCGCGACCGCCAGCTGCGGATGGGCGTCGCCGTCATGCACTCCCACCCCGACCGCATCGCCAAGACCCTCGCCGAGCACGAGGAGATCCTGGACGCGCTGCGCTCCGGGGACGCGGAGGCGGCCGTCGGCGTCGTCAACCGGCACGTCAGCTGGTTCTCCCACCTGGCCCGGGGTGAGGTCCGATGAGCAGCGCCGGCAACACCACCCTTCCGGGTGACCCCCCGGGCGGCCGGCGCGCGGTCGCCGTCTGGAGCATCGGCGTCGCGGTCTACTTCGTCGCCGTCATCTTCCGCACCTCGCTGGGCGTGGCGGGACTCGACGCCGTCGAGCGGTTCCACGTGGGCGCCTCCGCCCTGTCCACCTTCTCCATCCTCCAGCTGCTGGTCTACGCGGGCATGCAGATACCCGTCGGCCTGCTGGTCGACCGGCTCGGCACCAAGAAGGTGCTGGCCATGGGCGCCGTGCTGTTCACGGCGGGCCAGCTGGGCTTCGCCTTCTCGCCCTCCTACGGCACCGCGCTCGCCTCCCGGGCGCTGCTCGGCTGCGGTGACGCCCTGACCTTCATCAGCGTGCTGCGGCTGGGCACGCGCTGGTTCCCCGCCCGGCGCGGCCCGATGGTCGCGCAGCTCGCCGGACTGGCCGGCATGGCGGGCAACCTGGTCTCCACCCTCGTCATCGCACGGCTGCTGCACGGCATCGGCTGGACGGCGGCGTTCGCGGGCAGCGCGCTCGCGGGGGTGGTGGTGCTCGTGCTGTTGCTGCTGTTCCTCAAGGACCACCCCGAGGGGCACGAGCCGGAGCCGGTCCCGCACCAGGGCGCGGCCTACGTACGCCGGCAGATCGCCGCCTCCTGGCGGGAGCCGGGGACGCGGCTGGGTCTGTGGGTGCACTTCACCACCCAGTTCCCGGCGATGGTGTTCCTGCTGCTGTGGGGGCTGCCGTTCCTGGTCGAGGCACAGGGCCTGACCCGGGCCACGGCCGGTGAACTGCTCACCCTCGTCGTGCTGTCCAACATGGTCGTCGGACTGGTCTACGGGCAGGTCGTCGCCCGGCACCACGGGGCCCGGCTGCCGCTGGCCCTCTCCACCGTCGGTGCGACGGCGCTGCTGTGGGCGGCCACGCTCGCCTACCCCGCCGACCACGCCCCGATGTGGCTGCTGCTGGTGCTCTGCGTCGTCCTGGGCGCCTGCGGCCCCGCCTCGATGATCGGCTTCGACTTCGCGCGTCCCGCCAACCCGCCGGAGCGGCAGGGCACGGCGTCCGGGATCACCAACATGGGCGGCTTCATCGCCTCCATGACCACGCTGTTCCTGATCGGCGTGGTGCTGGACGCCACCGGGGACGACTACACGATCGCCTTCTCCGCCGTCTTCGTCCTCCAGGCCCTGGGCGTCAGCCAGATCCTGCGGCTGCGGAGGCGGGCGGCCCGGCGGGAGCGGGAGCGGCTGGTGGCCAGCCGGGTGGAGACGGTGCACGTCCCCGTGTAGACGGGCCGCCCGTCGGCGGAGTGCTCGGCGGTGACCTACGGGGTCAACCTACGGGGTCACCGTGAAGTGCCGCAGGATCGCCGTCGTCAGCCGGGGGTCGCCCTCCGCCTTCACCCGGTCCGCCGCCGCCTCGGGGGTCACGCGCCCGCAGGCCAGCCGGACATAGGTCTCCCAGTCCAGCGTCAGGGTCGCGGCCGGGCCGAGGGCGGGGACCGTCTCCAGCGTGCCGCGGCCCTGGATGTCGACGCGGATGGTGCGCAGGAACTCCACCGGGCCGTGCACGTCGAAGACGACGGCCGAGCTGCGGGGCGCGTCGGCGTCCTCGGCGACGATGCGCGGAAGCTCGGCGAGCAGCACGTCCCGCGCGACATGGGCGCCGGGGGAGTCGAGGTTGCCGGGGCGGCCCAGGGCGGCGCGCAGGTCCTGCTCGTGCACCCACACGTTGAACGCGTGCCCCCGCATGGCCTCTTCGAGGGTCAGCTCGGTGCCGAGCGGGCCGCGCACCTTGGTGCCGGGGTCCCGCGACTCGTTCCGCAGCTGCCGGTTGCGGCGGATGATCATGTACTCGAGCTCGGACGTCATCTCCGGCGCCGTGTGGTGGCGGCGGACGTCGACCTGCATCTCCATGTAGCGCTGGTGGTCGTTGGTGACGTGGAACAGGTCGCGCGGGAGGGTGTGGATGGGCCGCGGGTCGCCGAGCATCTCGGAGTCCAGGCCGATGATGTGCGAGACCACGTCGCGGACCGACCAGCCCGGGCACGGCGTACGCCGGTTCCAGTCGGCCTCCACGAGCGGCTGGACCAGCTCGGATATCGCTTCCACGGAGTGGGCCCAGGCGTCGGCGTATGGCTGGAGGGTGGGATGCAGACTCACGGAACGGGACCCCTCGGAGGTCGAGCGCGGGCAGGTTGTGGCGGCGTTGCCGGTGCGTGGTGGCTGCTGTCGGCGGGTGTCTTGGGGCCTCCCGGGCTCTCGCTTCGCTCGAGCAGGGAGGACCCCCAAGTTACGCTGCTGTGTGGCACCCCGGCAGTGCTTTCGTGTGACGATCGTAGGCCCGTGTGGACGACTCGAATGCCAGGACGGTGGTAGTGTGCGCGCCTCTCTGATCCAGATCGCCGTAGACGAGGACGAATCGGTCGAATCGCGCCGTCGGCGCGTGGCGGCGCTGGTACGGGAACAGACGGACGCGGATCTTGTGGTCCTGCCGGAGCTGTGGACCACGGGGGCGTTCGCCTTCGAGAAGTTCGCCGGCGAGGCGGAGCCGCTCAGGGGGCCGACGTACGAGGCGATGGCAAAGGCCGCGAGCGACGCCGGGGTCTGGCTGCACGCGGGCTCGATCCCCGAACGGGCTCCGGCCGGCGGCGGCCCGGCCGCGGAGGACGGCCCGCTCTACAACACCTCCCTCCTCTTCACCCCCTCCGGCGATCTGGCCGCCGCCTACCGAAAGATCCACCGCTTCGGCTTCGACAAGGGCGAGGCCGTGCTGATGGGGGCGGGCGGGGAGCTGGTGACGGTTCCGGTGGCGGACACCACCGTCGGCCTCGCCACCTGCTACGACCTCCGGTTCCCCGAACTCTTCCGGGGTCTGGTCGGCGCCGGGGCCGAGACCCTCGTCGTGCCCGCGGGCTGGCCGGAGCGCCGCCGGTCGCACTGGACGCTGCTGGCCCAGGCGCGGGCGGTGGAGAACCAGGCGTTCGTGCTCGCCTGCGGAACGGCGGGGACGCACGCGGGTGTCGCGCAGGCCGGCCACTCGATCGTGGTGGACCCCTGGGGCGAGGTGCTGGCCGAGGCGGGCCCCGGCGAAGAGGTCCTCACGGTGGAGTTCGACCCCGGGCAGGTCGCGAAGACCCGGGAGCGGTTCCCGGTGCTGAAGGACCGGGTACTGGGACTGAAACCGCCGCGCGGCCCGCGCCCCTAGGCCCAGGCGTCGCCAGGCAGGCGGTAATTCGACGACAGGGCCAAGTCCTTTCCGCTCCCTCAGTCCTCCCGCTCCTTCTCCGCCAGATGGATCACGCACACCGCCACCGCGATCAGCAGCGCCGGGTCGGCGTCGTCCCGGACGACGTCGACACCGTAGGTGTCCCGCAGATGGAGCCACCGCCGGGAGATCACCGCGAGCAGCTCACCGTCGTACTCGACGGCGAACTCCCGGTCCAGGA
Organism: Streptomyces fumigatiscleroticus; assembly: GCF_014647975.1. Lineage (GTDB taxonomy): Bacteria > Actinomycetota > Actinomycetes > Streptomycetales > Streptomycetaceae > Streptomyces > Streptomyces fumigatiscleroticus. The sequence continues at coordinate 305,714 of NZ_BMQF01000007.1, read as the reverse complement.
TCTTCCCGCTGACGTCCAGCTCCGTGCCGTCGGCGAGGGTCACCCGGTAGTGGTTGCGCAGCAGTGACAGCCGCTTGCGCGCGATCGTGGCCAGCGGCTCGCCGCCCCGCTCGATCACCATCGTGTCCCGCAGCGCGAACATCTTCCGGTGGATGTCGATCAGGACCCGTCCACGGACGTCCTTCAGCTCGAAGGTGTCCCGCAGCCGCATCGCCTTGCCGTCGACGAGAAACACCCTGTTGCCGTCGGCGTCCTCGATCCAGTAGTCGTCACCGATCCCCAGGATCCGGTCGCGTACGAGGAATCTCATGCCGGACGGCTTCCCCGCCCACCGCCGGGGGACGCCGTCGGTGGGCCGAAAGGCCGACATCGAGCGGTGCCGCCGGAGCCGGGCCGAAGCGGCGCCGGTACGCCGACGGGCTCAGGCCGGTCTCGCGGCGCAGCCGCGCCCGCAGGTTGGCGGCGGTGCCCAGCCCGCTCCGCGCGGCCACCACGTCCAGCCGCTCCTCGCCGCGCTCGATCAGCCGGCACGCCAGCGCCACCCTCTCCCCCGTCAGCCAGGCCAGCGGAGTGGTTCCCAGCTGTGCCTGGAAACGCCGGTGGAGCGTGGCGGGGGAGACGGCCGCGCGGGCGGCCAGATCGGCCACCGTCAGCGGCTCCCCCAGCCGTTCCTGCGCCCACTCCAGCAGCGGTCCGAGCGTGTCGTCCGGCACCTCGGGCACCGGCCGCTCCACGAACTGCCGCTGCCCGCCGTCGCGATGCGCGGCGAACACCAGCCGCCGGGACACGGCGTTGGCGACCTCGGCACCGTGGTCGCGCCGTACCAGGTGCAGCCCCAGGTCCAGGGCCGACGCGCTGCCGGACGCGGTGAGGATGTCGCCGTCGTCCACGAACAGCACGTCCCCCTCCAGACGCACCCGGGGGAACCGCGCCCGGAAGGAGTCGGCCCACATCCAGTGGCAGGCCGCCCGCCGTCCGTCCAGCACCCCGGCCTCCGCCATCGTGAACGCGCCGGAACAGAAACCCACCAGCCGGGCGCCACGCGCATGTGCCCGGCGTACGACGTCCAGCACGCGCGGGGAGCGCGGAGTGTCGGTGTCGGGCCGGTTCGGCACGATCAGCGTCTCCGCCTCCTCGGCCGCCTCCAGCCCGGCCACGTCGGTCAGGGTGAAGAAGCCGTCCCGCATCCGGGTGCGGGGCCCGGCGGCGCACAGCGTGAAGTCGTACAGCCGTCGGCCCAGCTCGGGCCTGCTCAGGCCGAAGACCTCGATGGCGCAGCTCATCTCGAAGGGATTGGAGTTCTCGTCGACGACCAGTACCACGCGGTGCGGCCGGGGTGGCTGAGAGGATCCTTGCGGCATGTGCGATTCCTAGCACTCGTCCGCTCCCGCGTCACCGCCCAGGATGAGGGGCATGACCGAGGAACCCGTCTCCCTTCCCGCCGCCCTCGCCTCCTTCACCGAGCAGTGGAGCCCCCGCATCGTCACCACCGTCAACGACTACGACGTCCGCGTCACCCATGTCGAGGGCGAGCACGTCTGGCACGTGCACGACCACACCGACGAGTTCTTCCTGGTCCTCGACGGGGAGCTGCGCATCTTTCTGCGGGAGCCGGAGGGCGAGCGCACGGTGACCCTCGCCAAGGGTGCCGTCTTCACCGTCCCGCGCGGCGTCGAGCACAAGCCGTACGCCCCCGTCCCCACCCAGATCCTGCTCCTCGAACCCTCCGGCACCTCCACGGTCGGCGACCGCCACGACGAGATCCCGGACCACGTGGACGCGACGACGGGCCACGCGCTGAGGTGACTGTCACCGGTGAGTGGCACCCTTGATCCATGACCGATTCATCCCCGGCCCCGACTCCCCGACGCGCCCGCGTCCGCGCCCCCGAGCTGATCGGCAAGGGCGGCTGGCTGAACACGGGCGGCAGGCAATACACCCTCGCCGACCTGCGAGGACGCATCGTCGTGCTCGATTTTTGGACGTTCTGCTGCATCAACTGCCTGCACGTCCTCGACGAGCTCCGCGAGCTGGAGGAGAAGCACCGGGACACGGTGGTGATCGTCGGCGTGCACTCGCCGAAGTTCGTGCACGAGGCCGAGCACCGGGCCGTCGTGGACGCGGTGGAGCGGTACGACGTCGAGCACCCGGTGCTCGACGACCCCGAGCTGGCCACCTGGAAGCAGTACGCCGTGCGCGCCTGGCCCACGCTCGTGGTGATCGACCCCGAGGGGTACGTCGTCGCGCAGCACGCGGGCGAGGGTCACGCGCACGCCATCGAGAAGCTGGTCGAGGAGCTGGAGGCGGAGCACGAGGCCAAGGGCACGCTGCGCCGCGGCGACGGCCCGTACGTACCGCCGGAGCCCGAGCCGACGGCCCTGCGCTTCCCCGGCAAGGCGCTCCTGCTGCCCTCCGGGAACTTCCTGGTCAGCGACACCACCCGGCACCAGCTGGTGGAGCTGGAGCCCGACGGTGAGTCCGTCGTGCGCCGGATCGGCTCCGGTGTACGGGGGCTGGTCGACGGTGCCGCGGAGACGGCGGGCTTCAACGAGCCGCAGGGGCTCGCCCTGCTCGACGACGGGTCCGTGGTCGTCGCCGACACCGTCAACCACGCGCTGCGGCGTCTCGACCCGGCCACCGGTGAGGTGACGACCCTGGCGGGCACCGGCCGTCAGTGGTGGCAGGGTTCGCCCACCTCGGGCCCGGCCCGCGAGGTGGACCTCTCCTCCCCGTGGGACGTCGCCCGGTGGAACGGCAAGGTGTGGATCGCCATGGCCGGCGTGCACCAGCTGTGGGCCTACGACCCGGCCCGGGGGACGGTCGCCGTCACGGCCGGGACGACCAACGAGGGGCTGGTCGACGGGCCCGGCGACGAGGCCTGGTTCGCGCAGCCGTCGGGGCTGGCGGCGACGCCCGAGCGGCTCTGGCTCGCCGACTCCGAGACCTCCGCCCTGCGCTGGGTGGACCTCGACGGCGCCGTGCACACGGCCGTCGGCACCGGCCTGTTCGACTTCGGGCACCGGGACGGCGCCGCCGGACAGGCGCTGTTCCAGCACCCGCTGGGGGTCACGGCGCTGCCCGACGGCTCGGTCGCGGTCAGCGACACCTACAACCACGCGCTGCGCCGCTACGACCCGGCGACCGGCGAGGTGACCACGCTCGCCACCGACCTGCGGGAGCCCAGCGACGCCGTCGTGGACGGCGACGAGATCGTGGTGGTGGAGTCGGCCCGGCACCGGCTGACCCGGCTGCGCCTGCCGGAGGAGGCGGTACGCGTGGAGGGCGTCGCCCACCGCACCCGGCGGGCGGCGACGGACGTGGCCCCGGGTACGCTCCGGCTGGACGTGATCTTCCAGGCCCCCGCGGGCCAGAAGCTGGACACCCGCTACGGCCCGTCCACGCGGCTGCTGGTCTCCGCCACCCCGCCGGAGCTGCTGCTGTCCGGCGCGGGCGCGGACACGGATCTATCCCGCAGCCTGGAGCTCAACCCGGCCGTCCCGCAGGGCGTGCTGCACGTCTCCGCGATGGCGGCGTCCTGCGACGACGATCCGGCGAACGAATACCCGGCCTGCCATGTCCACCAGCAGGACTGGGGCGTGCCGGTCCGCCTCACCGAGGAGGGCGCGGACCGGCTGCCCCTGGTGCTGGCGGGCATGGACGCCTGAAGTCGCCGGCGGGCGGCGCTCAGACGCCGTAGCCGTCGTTGTAGCCGTCGCGCGTGTGGTGCCGTTCCTCGACGACCGTCGTCGCGGGCGGCACCATCACACGCCTGCGCCGCGCGATGCTGCTGAACGTCGCCACGCCGATCAGCCCGACGATCATGAAGATGATGCCGACCAGGTCGAGGTTGACGCCCTGCATGTCCCAGTCGGTCGCGAACGTGAGGATGGCTCCCACGGCGATGAGGATGATGCATCCGCCGAGGCCCATGAGTGTCGCCTCCCTGTCGGTCCGGTCGGGCCGGGCTTTCCGGTCGATCCGGTTCCGATCGGGTACCCCCGGGGCCAACGCACATGCGACGAGGGCCGGTTCTAGCCTTGCAGAAACGCGGCCAGGGCGTTGGCCAGCAGATACGGGTCGTCGGCGCCGCACAGCTCCCGTGCGCTGTGCATGGACAGGATGGCCACGCCGATGTCGACGGTCCTGATGCCGTGCCGGGCGGCGGTGATGGGGCCGATGGTCGTGCCGCAGGGCATGGAGTTGTTGGAGACGAAGGTCTGGAAGGGAACGCCGGCCTTCTCGCAGGCGGCGGCGAAGACCGCGCGGCCCGAACCGTCCGTGGCGTAGCGGTTGTTGACGTTGACCTTGAGGATCGGGCCGCCGTTGACGCGTGGGTGGTGCGTGGGGTCGTGCCGCTCGGCGTAGTTGGGGTGGACGGCGTGGCCGGTGTCGGAGGAGAGGCAGACGGTACCGGCGAAGGCTCTGGCCCGGTCCTCGTACGACCCCGAGCGCGCGAACACCGAGCGCTCCAGCACGCCGCCGAGCAGCGGTCCGTCCGCGCCCGTGTCCGACTGCGAGCCGTTCTCCTCGTGGTCGAAGGCGGCCAGGACAGGGATGTACGGCAGCTCGGTCCCGGCGGTGGCGACGGCGGCCAGGGCGGCCGTACCGGCGTGCACGGAGAGCAGGTTGTCCATGCGGGGACCGGCCACCAGGTCGTTGTCGCGGCCCAGGTGGGCGGGCGGCTCGACGGAGTGGACCATCAGGTCCCAGCCGGCGATCCCGTCGGCGGGCAGCCCGTTCTCCTCGGCCAGGAAGGAGATCAGGTCGCCGTCGCGCACGTCGTCGCCCAGGCCCCACACGGGCTGCATGTGGCGCTGCTTGTCGAGCTTGAGTCCCTCGTTGGTGATGTTCCGGTCCAGGTGGATGGCGAGCTGGGGGATCCGCAGCAGCGGGCGGTCGACGTTCACCAGGCGGGTGGAGCCGTCGCGCAGGGTCAGCCGGCCGGCGAGTCCGAGGTCGCGGTCGAGCCAGGAGTTGAGCAGCGGGCCGCCGTAGAGCTCCACGGCCACCTGGCGCCAGCCGTGGGCGCCGGTGTCGGGGCGCGGCTTGACGCGCAGGTTGGGGGAGTCGGTGTGGGCGCCGACGATCCGGAAGGGGGTGTGCGGCGCGGCGTTGTCGGGGACGTACCAGGCCACGATCGCGCCGCCGCGCAGCACGTACTTGCCGCCGCTCGTGCCGTCCCAGGCGTCGGTCTCCGCCACCTGCCGGAAGCCGGCCCTCTCCAGCCGGCCGGCGGCGCCCGCCACGGCGTGGTACGGCGACGGGCTCGCCGCCAGATAGGACATGAGGTCGTCGGTGTGGCCGCGGTCGAAGCGGGGGAGTTGGCTCATGTGTTTCACCTTAACGACGGACGAGGGCCCGTCTCCCGTGTCCGGAAGCGGGCCCTCGCCGGGGGAGTGCGCGGGGACTAGAACGCGGCCTCGTCCAGCTCCATCAGGTCCAGCTCGACGCCCGCGGCCACCTTGCGGGCCAGGGTGACGCCGGGCAGGACGGTGGCCGCGAAGAACTTCGCCGCGGCGATCTTGCCGGTGTAGAAGGCCCGGTCCTTGGCGGAGGCGGTCTGGAGCTTCTCGGCGGCGACCGCGGCGCCCCTGAGCAGCAGGTAGCCGACGACGACGTCACCGGAGGCCAGCAGCAGGCGGGTGGTGTTGAGGCCGACCTTGTAGATGTTCTTGACGTCCTGCTCGGTGGCGGCGAGGTCGGTCAGCATCAGGCCGACGATCGCCTCCAGCTCGACGGCGGCCTTGGCGAGGTGCTCGCGGGCGCCGGCCAGCTCCTCGCCGCCGGTGCCGAGCGCCAGGAACTTCTTGATGTCCTCGGCGAGCGAGTTCAGCGCGGCGCCCTGGTTGCGGACGATCTTCCGGAAGAAGAAGTCCTGGCCCTGGATGGCCGTGGTGCCCTCGTACAGGGTGTCGATCTTGGAGTCCCGGATGTACTGCTCGATCGGGTACTCCTGGAGGAAGCCGGAGCCGCCGAAGGTCTGGAGCGACTGGGCGAGCTGCTCGTAGCCCTTCTCGGAGCCGTAGCCCTTGACGATGGGCAGGAGCAGGTCGTTGAGCGCGTGCTCGGCGGAGGCGTCCTCGCCGTTGGCCTCCTTGACCTGGATCGCGTCCTGGACGGAGGCGGTGTGCAGGACGAGCGCGCGCATGCCCTCCGCGTACGCCTTCTGCGTCATCAGCGAGCGGCGCACGTCGGGGTGGTGGGTGATGGTGACCTTGGGCGCGGTCTTGTCCATGAAGTTCGCCAGGTCGGGGCCCTGGACGCGCTCCTTGGCGTACTCCAGGGCGTTCAGGTAGCCCGTCGACAGCGTGGAGATCGCCTTCGTGCCGACCATCATGCGGGCGAACTCGATGATGCGGAACATCTGGCGGATGCCGTCGTGCTTGTCGCCGATCAGCCAGCCCTTGGCGGGGTGCCGGTCGCCGAAGGTCATCTCGCAGGTGTTGGAGGCCTTCAGGCCCATCTTGTGCTCGACGTTGGTGGCGTAGACGCCGTTGCGCTCGCCCAGCTCGCCGGTCTCGAAGTCGAAGAGGTACTTGGGCACGAGGAAGAGGGACAGGCCCTTGGTGCCGGGGCCGGCGCCCTCGGGGCGGGCGAGCACGTAGTGGAGGATGTTCTCCGACATGTCGTGCTCACCGGAGGTGATGAAGCGCTTCACGCCCTCGATGTGCCAGGAGCCGTCCTCCTGCTGCACGGCCTTGGTGCGGCCGGCGCCGACGTCCGAGCCGGCGTCCGGCTCGGTGAGCACCATGGTGGAGCCCCACTGCTTCTCGACGGCGATCTTCGCGATGTGCTTCTGGACCTCGTTGCCCTCCTCGAAGAGGATGCCCGCGAAGGCGGGGCCGGAGGAGTACATCCACACGGCCGGGTTGGCGCCGAGGATCAGCTCCGCGTAGGCCCAGATCAGGGAGCGGGGCGCGGTGGTGCCGCCGATCTCCTCGGGCAGGCCGAGCCGCCAGTACTCGGAGTCCATGAAGGCCTGGTAGCTCTTCTTGAAGGAGGCCGGGACCGGCGCGGTGTTGCTCTCCGGGTCGAAGACCGGCGGGTTGCGGTCGGCGTCGGCGAAGGACTCGGCCAGCTCGTTCTCGGAGAGGCGGGTCAGCTCCTCCAGGATGCTCTTGGCGGTGTCCGTGTCCATCTCCGCGAACGGGCCGGTGCCGTAGACCTTGTCGCGGCCGAGCACCTCGAAGAGGTTGAACTCGATGTCGCGGAGATTCGACTTGTAGTGCCCCATGGCGACAGCTCCGTAGAGAGATCGGCGAGGCACTGACTCCTCGCACCCAGTTCGCTTACCAACTAGTAGCTCCGATGATGCTACCCGTCGGTAATAAGAAGCAAGCCCGTTGTGGTCATCTGTGACTCGTTACTCTTTGCGGCATGTACGGCTACGACCAGAACGTGGGTGCCCAGCAGCAGTACGCCCCGCCGCAGCAGCCGATGGCCGGCGGATACGGGCAGCAGCCGCCGCTGTACCCCGAGCCGTCCCCGCCCTCGCTCGCGGACGCGGTGCGCGCCTTCACCACCGGCCAGCTGTCCGCCGAGGACTTCCAGCAGGTCTTCGCCACCTCCAAGGTCTACTGCCCGCGCGGTGACAACCCCGGATTCCTCGCCCTGCACAACACCCAGCAGCCGGTGATCCCGATGTTCACCTCGCTCAAGGAGCTGCGCCGCTACGCCGGCAAGGAGTCCAAGTACTTCGTGATCACCGGCGCCGAGGTGATCGACCTGCTGCCGACCGGCTACGGCTTCGTCCTGGACATGGAGGGCGAGCACCGCATCGTCTTCGACGCCAAGGCGGTGGAGCAGATGGTCGACTTCGCCATGCGCCGTATGTACGGCTGAGCGAGGACCGCGCCCCGAACCCCGGCCCGGAGGGAATGCCCTCCGGGCTTTTTCGGTTCCGGACTACCAAGAAGTTCAACGCTCAACTAAAATGGGCGTACCCGAGGAGGTACCGACATGCCCGCAGTGACCGCCGAGAACCCGCTTCTGCTCCCCCGCGTGAGCGCGATCGACGGCGTCTTCGACCACCAGGACAGCCACGGCGGTGGCGGCACCATCACCAACGGCGACACCCAGTGGATGACCGCCGGGTCCGGCCTGCTGCACATCGAGGCCCCGCCGGAGTCGCTGGTCATGTCCGGTGGCCTCTTCCACGGTCTCCAGCTGTGGGTGAACCTGCCGGCCAAGGACAAGATGATGGCCCCGAAGTACCAGGACATCCGCGGCGGCAGCGTCCAGCTGCTCACCTCTCCCGACGGCGGCGCGCTGATCCGCGTCATCGCCGGTGAGCTCGACGGCCACCAGGGTCCCGGCGCCACGCACACCCCGATCACCATGATCCACGCGACGCTGGCGCCGGGCGCCGAGCTCACCCTGCCCTGGCGGGAGGACTTCAACGGCCTCGCCTACGTGCTGGCCGGACGCGGCAGCGTCGGCACCGAGCGCCGCCCGGTCCACCTGGGCCAGACCGCCGTCTTCGGCGCCGGCTCCGCGCTGACCGTCCGCGCCGACGAGAAGCAGGACGCGCACACCCCGGACCTGGAGGTCGTCCTCCTCGGAGGCCGGCCGATCCGCGAGCCCATGGCCCACTACGGCCCCTTCGTGATGAACACCAAGGCCGAGCTCCAGCAGGCCTTCGAGGACTTCCAGAAGGGCCGCCTGGGGACCGTCCCGGCGGTGCACGGCATGGACGCCGGCGGACCGCGGGCCTGACCGCCCCCGTCGCCGCGTCCTCACCCGGGCGGGCCGTCCGCGCAGGACAGTCCGCCCGGTGCCGTGTTCGGCTGGGGGCGTGCAGTTGCTTCCCGAGCCCGTCCGCAGGCTCGCCGCCTGGTGCGCCGTCGTGCTGCTCGTCACCGGGGTGGCCTACGTCGGAGTCCGGCTCTGCGTGGAGTTCCGTACGGCGGTGACGCCCGTGCTGCTCGCGCTGCTCGGCACCGCCCTGCTGCGGCCGCTGCACGGGTGGCTGGTGCGGGCGGGGGTACAGCGCTCGCTGGCCGCCGGGCTCACCTGCGTCGCGGTCGTCGCCGTGGTCGGCGGGGCCGTGTACATCGTGGTGGCCGCGCTGATCGACACCGGGGACCAGATCGTCGCCTCGCTCCGGGACTCCGCCCGGCAGGTCGCCGACCACTTCGGGGCGCCCGGAACCTCACTGGACGATCTCGCGGGCAACGCGCGCGAGCTGCTGGGCAAGTTCGGCGGGAGCGCCGCCTCCGGCGTGATCAGCGGGGTCGGCGTGGTCGGCGAGACCCTCGCCATGGCCGTGCTCGCCCTGCTGCTGGTCTTCTTCTTCCTGCGCGACTCCGACCGGGCCGCCGGCACCCTGCGCGCCATGGTCCCGCACACGAGCGCCGACGCCGCCGAGGCGATGGCCCGGCGGGCCTTCGCGGCCGTCGAGGGCTTCATGCGCGGCACCACGGTCATCGCGCTGATCGACGCCGTCTGCATCACCGTCGGACTGCTCGTCCTTCAGGTGCCGGGCGCCGTCGGGCTCGGCGCGCTCGTCTTCGTCGGCGCCTACATCCCCTATCTGGGCGCGTTCATCTCGGGGGCGGTGTCCGTGCTGGTCGCGCTCGCCGACCGCGGGTTCGTCATCGCGCTGTGGGCGCTCGGCGTGGTCCTCGCGGTGCAGGTGCTGGAGGGGCACGTCCTCCAGCCGATCATCCAGAGCCGGACCGTGCAGATGCACCCGGCGGTGGTCCTGGTCGCGCTCACCGCGGGCGCGGCCGTGGCCGGGATCGTCGGGATGCTGCTGGCGGTACCGCTGACGGCGGCCGTCTTCGGCGTCGTCCACCAGCTCCACGACCACTACGCGAGGTCCGCGGACCCGCCCGGGAGCGCGCCGGGCCCGTCCTCCCCCTCGCCGCCCTCCGACTCGTAGAGCTCGAACCAGATGCTCTTGCCCTCGCCGCGCGGATCCACCCCCCAGGCGTGCGCCAGCAGCTCGATCAGCATCAGACCGCGGCCGGAGGAGGCCATCTCCCCGGGGCGGCGCTTGTGCGGCAGGTCCTCGCCGGTGTCGGTGACCTCCACCCGCAGCCGCCGCTCGCCCGGTTCGCCGGTGACCTCCGCGACCAGCAGCGCGTCGGCGTCGGTATGCACCAGGACGTTGGTGAGCATCTCGGACAGCAGCAGCACCGCCGAGTCGACCTGATCGGCCGAGCGCCAGTCGTGCAGCAGCTCCCGCAGCTGCTGCCGGGCCAGGGCGACCCGCTCCGGCTCGTCCTGCGCGACCGACAGCATGGTGCGCCGGGCCACGGACCGCCCGGCGGCCGCGCCGCCCCCGTCGTCCGCCCGGCGGCTCAGCAGCAGCAGGGCGATGTCGTCCTCCCTGCGGTCGGCCAGCGGCCCGGTGCTGTGGTGCGAGGACGGCCCGTGCACGCCCTGCACCAGGGCGTCGGCCAGCTCCTCCAGGTCGCCGCGGTCTCCCTCCAACAGGGAGCGGAGCCGCGTCCAGCCGGTGTCCAGGTCGTGGCCGCCGGTCTCGATCAGGCCGTCGGTGCAGAGCAGCATGGTCTCGCCGGGCTCCAGGGCGAGCCGCGTGGTCGGATAGTCGCTGTCCGGGTCGATGCCCAGCGGCAGACCGCCCGCCGTCGGGCGCCGCAGTACCGTCCCGTCCGCCATCCGCACCGCCAGGTCGGGATGGCCGGCCCGGGCGATGTCCAGCACGCCGGTCGCGGGGTCGACCTCCGCATACAGACAGGTGGCGAAGCGCAGGTCGGCGGCGCCCTGGCCGTCCTCGGCGCCGTAGGCGACGCCGTGCAGGAAACGGGAGGCGCGCGAGAGCACCGCGTCCGGGCGGTGGCCCTCGGAGGCGTAGGCGCGCAGCGCGATGCGCAGCTGGCCCATCAGCCCCGCCGCCCGTACGTCGTGACCCTGCACGTCCCCGATGACCAGCGCGAACCGTCCCTGTCCTGAGTTGGCGCGGGCGCCGCCGCCGGGCAGCGGGATCACGTCGTACCAGTCGCCGCCGACCTGGAGCCCGCCGCCGGTGGGCACATAGCGGCCGGCGACGCTCATGCCCGGAAGCCGCTGCGGGCCCAGCGTGGGCAGCATCGAGCGCTGGAGCCCGTCCGTCAGCTCCCGCTCGGTCTCCGCGGCGCCCGCCCGGGACAGCGCCTGCGCCAGCATCCGCGCCACGGTGGTCAGCACCGAGCGCTCGTCCGGTGTGAACGCCACCGGATAGGTGAACGCGGCCATCCAGGCGCCGATCGTGCGGCCCGCCACGATCAGCGGCAGGAACGCCCAGGAGCGCCGGCCGAAGGGCTCGACGAGCGGCCAGATCAGCGGATAGCGGGACCGGTACTGCTGGGGCGAGGAGAGATAGACGGCACGGCCGCCGCGGACCACCTCGGCCGCCGGGTAGTCGGTCTCCAGCGCCATCTCCGAGAAGGGGCTGTCGTCGTCGAGCCGCTGCCCGTGATGGCCGATGATCCGCAGCCGGCCGCCCTGTGCCGCGAACACCGCCAGCCCGTCCGGCGAGAAGCCCGGCATCGACAGCCCCGCCGCGACCCGCAGCACCTCCTCCGTCGACCGCGCCTCGGCCAGCGCCCGGCCCGCGTCCAGCAGGAACGCCTCACGGGAGCGCCGCCAGTCACCCGTGACCGCGCTGCGCCCGGCGGGCGTGCCCGGCGCCGGCTCGGTGACCTCCTGGAGGGTGCCGATCAGCTCGTAGGCCCCGTGTTCGGCGTCGTAGGACGGCTTGGAGCGGCTGCGCACCACCCGGAGCACCCGGCCCCGCTCGTCCATGACCCGGATGCGCACCTCGGCGAGCGTGTTCTCGGCGACGGCGAGCTGGACCACCCCGGTGATCTCGTTCCAGTCGACCGGGTGCAGCCGGGCCCGTACCTGGGCCTCCGTCAGGGTGCCCCGTTCGGCGGGCAGCCCGAGCAGCCGTGCGGCCTCGGCGTCCACCGTGACCCGCCCGGTGGCGGTGTCCCAGTGCCACAGACCGGTCGCGAGAGCGGCGAGGACATCCCCCACGGCGGGCAGGGGCTCACCAGTGCGCATTGCCCCACTCTAAGAAGAGGTGATCGCAGGTTGCCACCGAAGCCGTAGGCGCGGCCACGGCAAATGGAGGAGAGCCGATCTTGAGGCGCCCGGTACCCTGGGGTGGCCCAGGCCGTACCCGGCGGGCGATCCCCGATCAGCGAAGACTGGATGAACGACGATGCATCGGTACAGGTCCCACACCTGCGGCGAGCTCCGCGCCTCTGACGTCGGCACCGACGTCCGGCTGAGTGGCTGGCTGCACAATCGGCGCGACCTGGGCGGCATCCTCTTCATCGATCTGCGCGACCACTACGGCATCACGCAGCTCGTCGCCCGTCCGGGCACGCCCGCCTACGAGGCCCTGGACAAGCTGTCCAAGGAATCGACGGTCCGCGTGGACGGCAAGGTCGTTTCACGTGGAACCGAGAACGTCAACGCCGATCTGCCCACCGGCGAGGTCGAGGTCGAGGTGAGCGAGGTCGAGCTGCTCGGCGCGGCGGCCCCGCTGCCCTTCACCATCAACACCGAGGACGGGGTCAACGAGGAGCGGCGCCTGGAGTACCGCTTCCTGGACCTGCGCCGCGAGCGCATGCACCGCAACATCATGCTGCGTACGGCGGTCATCTCCGCCATCCGCCACAAGATGGTCGCGCTCGGCTTCAACGAGATGGCGACGCCGATCCTGACCGCGACCTCCCCCGAGGGCGCCCGCGACTTCGTCGTCCCCTCCCGTCTGCACGCGGGCCGGTTCTACGCCCTGCCGCAGGCCCCGCAGCAGTTCAAGCAGCTGCTGATGATCTCCGGCTTCGACCGCTACTTCCAGATCGCGCCCTGCTTCCGCGACGAGGACGCCCGCGCCGACCGCTCGCCGGGCGAGTTCTACCAGCTCGACGTCGAGATGAGCTTCGTCGAGCAGGAGGACGTCTTCCAGCCCATCGAGAAGCTGATGACGGAGCTCTTCACGGAGTTCGGCGGCGGCCGCGAGGTCACCTCCCCCTTCCCGCGGATCCCGTTCCGCGAGGCCATGCTGAAGTACGGCTCCGACAAGCCGGACCTGCGCGCCAAGCTGGAGCTCATCGACATCACCGACATCTTCGAGGGCTCGGAGTTCAAGGCCTTCGCGGGCAAGCACGTGCGCGCCCTGCCGGTGCCGGACGTCTCCGCCCAGCCCCGCAAGTTCTTCGACCAGCTCGGCGAGTACGCGGTCGAGCAGGGCGCCAAGGGCCTGGCCTGGGTGCGCGTGGGCGAGGACGGCTCGCTGACGGGCCCGATCGCCAAGTTCCTTACCGAGGAGAACGTCGCGGAGCTGACGAAGCGGCTGGGGCTGGCCGCCGGTCACGCGGTGTTCTTCGGCGCGGGCGAGTTCGACGAGGTCTCCAAGATCATGGGCGCCGTGCGCGTCGAGGCCGCCAAGCGGGCCGGCCACTTCGAGGAGAACGTCTTCCGCTTCTGCTGGATCGTCGACTTCCCGATGTACGAGAAGGACGAGGAGACCGGGAGGATCGACTTCTCCCACAACCCCTTCTCCATGCCGCAGGGCGGCCTGGAGGCCCTGGAGAACCAGGACCCGCTGGACATCCTGGCCTGGCAGTACGACATCGTCTGCAACGGCGTCGAGCTGTCCTCCGGTGCCATCCGGAACCACGAGCCGGACATCATGCTCAAGGCCTTCGAGATCGCCGGCTACGACGCCGAGACGGTCGAGCGCGAGTTCGCGGGCATGCTCCGCGCCTTCCGCTTCGGCGCCCCGCCGCACGGCGGCATCGCCCCGGGCGTGGACCGCATCGTCATGCTCCTCGCCGACGAGCCGAACATCCGCGAGACGATCGCCTTCCCGCTCAACGGCAACGCCCAGGACCTGATGATGGGCGCGCCCACGGAGCTGGACGAGGCGCGGCTGAGGGAGCTGCACCTCCAGGTGCGCAAGCCGCAGCCGAAGTAGGCCCGGACCCCCGGTCCACGGGGCCCGGCACCGGTGTCGCCAAGGGCGTCCACGCGTCCATCACGATGGGCGTCGAGCCCGACGAGACCCACGACGGCACGGACGACGCGGTCCAGCCGGGCGCCTCCGCGCCGGCATCGGCCTCCGCCTCGGCGAGCTGACGCCTGCGGCGGACATACGTACGGGCGGACGGCCGCACCTGACAGGGGCCGTCCGCCCGCGCGCTCGTGTTCCTGGTTACTTGGCCACGAACTGGGTCAGGATCGCCTGGACCTCGTAGATGTCGACGCCCTTGGTGAAGGTCTTCTCGATCGGGGTCGCGCTGCCGGAGATCCAGATCTTCAGCTCGGCGTCGAGGTCGAAGGTGCCGGCCGTCTCCACCGCGAAGTGCGTGATGCTGCGGTACGGGACCGAGTGGTACTCGACCTTCTTGCCGGTGATGCCCTGCTTGTCGACGAGGATCAGCCGTCGGTCGGTGAACAGGATGGTGTCGCGGATCAGCAGATAGGCGGCGTGCACCTGCTCGCCGTGGCCCAGCAGGCGCGCGTACTCCTGCTGCGCCTGCGTCGAGTCGATGCTGTGCGCGTTGCCGAACAGTGCCATGGATGGTCCCCCCACGTGGCTGGATCACGCCACTGTCTGGCGTGATCTTCGCAATCTACTCGACGCGGGGGTGTGGTGGGAACGTCTGTTCCCGGGCGTCAGATGTCGTACCGTCCGTCCCACGGGGCGCTGAAACCTAGATGGTCCGGGTAGAGCTCCGCCCAGGCGCCCTCGCTGTCCTCCCCGGTCACCAGACCGAACAGCACCCCGTCGACGGTCAGTTGGAACGGGCGGATCGCTATGTCCGTGTACGACCGGCGAGGCAGACTCCGCAGCAGTTTCCCCAGGCGGGCGCGGGCCCGGGCGAGGACCGAGTCCTCCCCGTGCGGATCGCGCTGCTGCTCGGCCCAGGTACCGGCACACCAGATCTCCGAGTCGCGGTGGTTTCCCTCGGTGTCGAAGGTGTGGAACACGGTGTACAGACGTTTGTGCTCTTCCCAGCCGTCGTCCGGACGGTAGCCCTCGGGGAACGCGTAGGTGACGGACGCCAGGAACTGACCCCCGGCGTACCGGCCGATGGACTCCGTTCGGTGCTTCGGCTGGTAGGCGATCGGGATGACGCGGGGAACTGCCATGGCGGCACCCTACGGCCACGTCGTGCCCATGCCTGTCCCGGGTTCGCCACCGGGTGGCTGACCCGGGACCGTGGTCACGCGTCCCCGAGGATCGGCTCGGCGATGGCGGCGATGGCGGCGATGGCGGCGATGGCGGCGGTGGCGGCGGTGGCGGCGGTGACGGCACGCCGGAGCCGGCGACCCGGCGTATGACGTGTGACGAAACCCCGGTGACGTCCTCTGACGTCGCCGGGGTTCTTGGTCGTCGTTCTCGCGGGTTACGCCGGCTCGCCGCCGAAGCGCTCCTTGTACGACTCCAGGTCCTCGTCGGTGATCTTGGCGAAGAGGACCGGCGGGACCGTGAAGGACGTGCCGGACGGGACCGAGTCCAAGGACTTCGCCTCGTCCGCCGTGACCCACGTCGCCGTGTCGTCGGACAGGGAGAACGCCGCGCGCATCGCCTTCGCGGACGCCGGGATGAAGGGCTCCGAGACCACCGAGTAGAGGTGGATCAGGTTCATCGCGGTGCGCAGGGTCAGGGCCGCACCCTCCGGGTTGGTCTTGATCTCCAGCCAGGGGGCCTTCTCCTCCAGGTAGGAGTTGCCGGCCGACCACAGGGCGCGCAGCGCGGCCGCCGCCTTGCGGAACTGGAGGGCCTCCATCTGGGTCTCGTACTCGGCGAGGAGTTCGGCGATCTGCTCGCCCAGCTTGGTCTCGGCCTCTCCCGGCTCGCCGCCCGCGGGCACGTCGTCGCCGAAGCGCTTGCGGGAGAAGGACAGGACACGGTTGACGAAGTTGCCCAGGGTGTCGGCGAGGTCCTTGTTCACCGTGGCTGTGAAGTGCTCCCAGGTGAAGGACGCGTCGTCCGACTCGGGGGCGTTGGCCATCAGGAAGTAGCGCCAGTAGTCGGCCGGGAGGATGTCCAGGGCCTGGTCGGTGAAGACGCCGCGCTTCTGGGAGGTCGAGAACTTCCCGCCGTAGTACGTGAGCCAGTTGAAGGCCTTGAGGAAGTCGACCTTCTTCCACGGCTCCCGCACGCCCATCTCCGTGGCCGGGAACATCACGCTGTGGAACGGGACGTTGTCCTTCGCCATGAACTCGGTGTAGCGGACGTCGTCGGCGCCGTCCGGGCCGTACCACCAGGACTTCCAGTCGCGGCTGCCGTCGGGGGCGGCGTCCGCCCACTCCTTCGTGGCGCCGATGTACTCGATCGGGGCGTCGAACCAGACGTAGAAGACCTTGCCCTCGGCGGCCAGCTCGGGCCAGGTGTCGGCCGGGACCGGCACGCCCCAGTCCAGGTCACGCGTGATCGCGCGGTCGTGCAGGCCCTCGGTCAGCCACTTGCGGGCGATGGAGGACGCGAGCTGCGGCCACTCGTCCGCGATCTCGTCGATCCACGCCTCGACCTCGCCCTGGAGCTTGGACTGGAGGAGGAAGAGGTGCTTGGTCTCGCGGACCTCCAGGTCCGTGGAGCCGGAGATCGCCGACCGCGGGTTGATCAGGTCCGTCGGGTCCAGGACGCGCGTGCAGTTCTCGCACTGGTCGCCGCGGGCCTTGTCGTAGCCGCAGTGCGGGCAGGTGCCCTCGACATAGCGGTCCGGGAGGAAACGGCCGTCCGCCGGCGAGTACACCTGGCGGATCGCCCGCTCCTCGATGAAGCCGTTCTCGTTCAGCTTGCGGGCGAAGTGCTGGGTCAGCTCCGCGTTCTGCGCGGAGGAGCTGCGGCCGAAGTGGTCGAAGGCCAGCTGGAAGCCGTCGTAGATCGCCTTCTGGGCGTCGTGCGCCTGGGCGCAGAACACGTCCACCGGCAGGCCCTGCTCCTTGGCCGCCAGCTCGGCCGGGGTGCCGTGCTCGTCCGTCGCGCAGATGTAGAGGACGTCGTGACCGCGCTGGCGCAGGTAGCGGGAGTACACGTCCGCCGGGAGCATGGACCCCACCATGTTGCCCAGGTGCTTGATCCCGTTGATGTACGGAAGGGCGCTGGTGATGAGGTGTCGAGCCATCGCGGGCTGCTCCCAGGTCGCTACGTGAGGTGACGATCGCGTGGTGGTCGGGTCGTCTACGGAACCTTGAAATCGTATCCGACGTGGGTGGGCCGCCCGCCTCCCGCGCTGCGGAGCGGGAGGCGGGCGGCCCGGGAGCGTGCCGTGGTCCGTATACGGGGCTACGCCGCTACGGACCACGGGTCTATGGGGCTACGGGTGCTGCGGGCGCCAGGTGGCGAGGACTCCCTCGTACAGCTCCGTGTCCGTGAGCTCGCGCGGGGTGGGGCCCGCGTGGAAGAAGGACGTGTTGCCGGTCTTCAGCTTGCGGAGGTAGTCGAAGGCCTTGTTGTCGTGCTCGCCGAAGGCGACGAAGGAGAAGAAGAGGGAGGGGTGGTTCTTCGCCGCGTCCGTGAGGGACTGGGTGGCCGGGGTCTTGGCGTCGGGGGCGCCGTCCGTCTGGAAGATCACCAGGGCCGGGGTGCCGGGGGGCGTGTTCTCGGTGTGGTGGCCGACCACTTCCGCCACGGCCGCGTGGTAGCTGGTACGGCCCATGCGGCCCAGTTCCGCGTGAAGGGTGTCGATCTTGTTCTCGTGGTCGGTGAGGGTCAGCTCGCCGGTGCCGTCCAGTTCCGTGGAGAAGAAGGTGACGTGGACGGTGGCCTCGGGGTCCAGGTGGGCGGCGAGGGCGAGGGCCTGCTCGCCGAGGGCCTGGGCGGAGCCGTCCTTGTAGTACGGGCGCATGGACGCCGAGCGGTCGAGGACGAGGTAGACCTTGGCACGGGTGCCGGTGAGGTCGTTCTTCCTGAGGGCGGCGGTGGCGGCCTTGTAGGCGGTGACCAGGCCGGGGGCGCGGGACTTCACGCGGGTGAGGGGGGTGGCCGGCTTGGGGGGTGCCGTGGTCTCGGCTTCGCCCTCGGCCGGGGTGGTGTTCCCACCCGCACCACCCGTGACGCTCTCGTCGACGGGTGCGGGTGGCCCCTGTACGGGGGGCTCGCCGTCGGCGGCCGCGGGTTCCGGGGTGGGTTCCGGGGCGGATTTCTGGGTGGGTTCCGGCTCGGGCGCGTCCTCGGGTGCGGGTTCCGTCCCGACCTGCGGCTCGGGCTTCGCCTCCGGCTCGGGCTCCGGTTCCGTCTCGGGTGCGGGCTCCGGCTTCGCCTCCGGCTCGGTTTCGGGCTGGGGCTCGGGGGCCTGGTCCTGCTCCGCCTTCTGCCGCGGCTCGGGCTCGGGGGCCGTGACCGGCGCCGGCTTCGGCTCGGGCTCGGGCTCCGGTTCCGGCTCGGGTGCGGGCTCCGGCTTCGCCTCCGGCTCGGTTTCGGGCTGGGGCTCGGGGGCCTGGTCCTGCTCCGCCTTCTGCCGCGGCTCGGGCTCGGGGGCCGTGACCGGCTCCGGCTCCGGTTCCGGCTCGGGCTTCGGCTCCGGCTCGGGCTCCGGTTCCGGCTCGGGTGCGGGCTCCGGCTTCGCCTCCGGCTCGGTTTCGGGCTGGGGCTCGGGGGCCTGGTCCTGCTCCGCCTTCTGCCGCGGCTCGGGCTCGGGGGCCGCGACCGGCGCCGGCTTCGGCTCGGGAGACGGAGACGGTTCCTCCGTCTCCGTCTCCGTCGCCTCCGGCCGTCGTGCCGGCTTCGGCACCGTCACGTTGTCGAAGGCCGCGGCGACGAGTTCGTGTTCCTCGGCGGTCGCCGCGCGCGGCTCGGGGAGGCGGGGCGCGGGCGCGGGCGCGGACTCGGGTGTGGGCTCCGGCTCCGCCGACGGGGACGGGACGGCCGGCTCGGGAGTGGCCGTGTCCGTGGCGGCCGTATCCGCAGTGGCCGTATCCGCAGTGTCCGTGTCCGTGAGGGGCGTCTCCTTGGTCGTCGGCTGCCGCTTCGCATCCTCCGCCTCGGCGGCGCGTGCTTTGCGTGACCGGCCGAACGCGTTCCGCAGGAGAGTGAGAATGCCCATGTGCGCAACCCTTCGCATGAGTTGAAGCCCGTCAATCCCTGGCCAGGACGGACACGTAAGGTTAGCGGCCCCGGCTTGTGATCTTGTGCAGGGTCTGGCATGAGATCCCGGCCCGCGTCAAGGGGGGCTTCACGTCTCCGTGCGGGGCACGCACAGGTCGCTCTCAACTTCCCTTCGGCTGCCGCAGGTTCACCCGCTGTTCACTCGGCCGCCCGGCTCTCGCACATATGCACCCCTACGGTCACGTGGACACCAAGGGCATCCAAGGGGAGAGCAAAGTGCGCAAGCTGCTGCCGTTGATCGGAACGCCGTCCGGATCGCATCCCGGTGGCCGGTCCGCCATGACCTGTCGTTTCCGGTGTGGTGACGCCTGCTTCCACGAGGTGCCCAACACCAGCTCCAACGAGTACGTCGGTGATGTCATCGCCGGTGCGCTCAGCCGCCGCTCGATGATGCGCGCCGCCGCCGTCGTCACGGTCGCCGCGGCCGGTGCCGGTACCGTCTCGGTCGCGGGTGCCCCGCAGGCGCAGGCGGCACCCGCGGCCGGCAAGGGTCATGCGAACGGCAAGGAGAAGGGGGCGCGCGGCCTGCGGTTCACCGCCGTCGCGCCCAACACCACCGACGCCGTGGTGACGCCGGAGGGGTACAAGCAGAACGTCGTCATCCGGTGGGGGGAGCCCATCCTGCGGGGCGCCCCCGCCTTCGATCCGGAGAAGCAGAGCGCCAAGGCGCAGGCCGGTCAGTTCGGGTACAACAACGACTTCCTCGCGCTGCTGCCGGTGCCCGGTGAGCGCGACCGGCAGCTGCTCGTGGCCAACCACGAGTACACCGACGAGGTGCTGATGTTCCGCGGCTACGACGCGGAGAACCCGACCCGTGACCAGGTCGAGATCGCCTGGGCCGCGCACGGGCTGTCCGCCGTGGTGGTGCAGGAGGACCGGAGGACCGGGAAGCTCACCCCTGTGCCGCGGCACCACCTCAACCGGCGGGTCACCGCCACCACCGAGTTCCGGCTGACCGGTCCCGCCGCCGGCTCCGACCTGCTCAAGACCTCCGCCGACCCGACCGGCACGAAGGTGCTCGGCACCCTCAACAACTGCTCCGGCGGCACCACGCCGTGGGGGACCACGCTGCACGGCGAGGAGAACTTCAACCAGTACTTCGCCAACAGCAGCCGTACGACCGACAAGCGGTACGGCATCGGCACCGGCGCCACCGAGCGCAAGTGGGAGCGGTTCGACAAGCGGTTCGACGTCGCCCGGGAGCCCAACGAGGTGCACCGGTTCGGATACGTCGTGGAGTTCGACCCGTACGACCCGGACTCCACCCCGCGCAAGCACACCGCCCTCGGCCGGTTCAAGCACGAGGCCGCGACCGTGCGGCTGACCGACGACGGGCGGCCCGTCGTCTACACCGGTGACGACGAGCGGTTCGACTACTTCTACAAGTTCGTCGGCAGCAAGCGGATGAAGAAGGGGTCCTCGCGGGCCGTGCGCGAGCACAACCTCTCGCTGCTCGACGAGGGCACCCTGTACGTCGCCAAGCTGACCGGCGACTCCCCGGCGGCCGAGATCGACGGCACGGGCGCGCTGCCGTCCGACGGCGAGTTCGACGGCAGCGGCGTGTGGATCCCGCTGGCCACCGCCACCGCCGACGGTGCCGTCTCGCACGTCGACGGGATGACGGCCGAGGAGGTCTTCGTCTTCACGCGGCTCGCCGGTGACAAGGTGGGCGCGACCAAGATGGACCGGCCCGAGGACATCGAGCCGTCCCCCGTCACCGGCAAGGTGTACGTCGCCCTCACCAACAACAGCAACCGCGGTGTCGGCAGCTACGCCGCCGCGGACGAGGCCAACCCGCGCACCACCAACAAGCACGGCCATGTGCTGGAGCTGACCGAGCGCCGGAACCGGGCGGACGCCACGTCCTTCGGCTGGTCCCTCTTCCTGGTCTGCGGTGACCCGGAGGACTCCGCCACCTACTTCGCGGGTTTCCCGAAGGAGAAGGTCAGCCCGATCTCCTGCCCCGACAACGTGGCCTTCGACCCGTACGGCAACCTGTGGATCTCCACCGACGGCAATGCGCTCGGCACCCACGACGGCCTCTTCGGCGTCGCCACGCGCGGTGACCGGCGCGGTGAGCTGAAGCAGTTCCTGACCGTGCCGACCGGCGCCGAGACCTGCGGTCCGCTCGTCCAGGACCGGCGGGTGCTGGTCTCCGTGCAGCACCCGGGCGAGGTCGACGGCGCCACGGTGGAGGAGCCGGCGAGCACCTGGCCCGACGGGCCCGGGAAGATCGTGCGTCCGGCGGTCGTCGCGGTGTGGCGCGCGGACGGCAGCGACATCGGCGTCTGACCGGGTCTCATTTGGGGCTCTGGGCTCAGGGACCGGAGCCCAGGGCCGTCTGCCACGGGCCCCGCGTCCTTCCGCGCGGGGCCCGCGGTCATCCGCGCCGGTGGAGGGTGAGGTCGACCACCAGGGCCCGGTGGTCGGTGTCCGCGAGGTCCAGGAAGCGGGCCCGGCGCGCGGCGAACTCCTTCGAGACCAGGACGTGGTCGATCTGCACGCCGAGGGTGGGCGTGGTGCGGGACGGCCAGCTGGGCGTGCGGTCGGCGCCGGCCAGCCGGGCGGCGTCGCTCAGACCGGTGTCGAGGATGCGGCGGAAGGCGGCGTGGTCCTGGGAGGCGTTGAAGTCGCCGGCGAGGACGGTGGGGGTGCCGGTGCTGCCGGCGGCGAAGTCGCGCAGTGCGCCGAGCTCCTCGCGCCACAGGCCGACCTGGCCGGGCAGCGGCGGCATCGGGTGGGCGAGCTGGAGCCGTACCGCGTTCCCGCGCACGTCGGCGACGGCGCCGGGCATGCCCATGGTGCCGGGGACGGGGCCGGTGCCCTTCAGCGGGAAGCGGCTGAGGACGACGGATCCCTCGGAGCCGCCGCCCTCGACGGCCTGCCGGTGGGGGTAGTCGGCCGCCAGCTCCCGCCGCAGCGCCGCCGCGCAGGTGTACTCGCACTCCGAGACGAAGACGATGTCCGGATCCTCGCGGCGCACGGCCGCGATCAGTGCCCCGGTGCCCTGCCCGAACTCGACGTTCGAGGTGAGCACCCGCAGCTCGGCGACGGGGCGCCCGGCGGGCTCGCCCGTCCTGCCGTACGGCTCGATGAACCATGCCAGCAGTCCGAGCAGCACGACGCCCCAGACCGCGCCGGTCCACCAGCGGGCGAGCAGCGTGAGCAGCAGCCCGGCGCCGGTGGGCACCAGCAGCCAGGGCAGGAAGGCGAGGAGCTGCGGCACGGGGGTGATCCCGTCGCTGTCGGCGGCCCGGCACCCGACGGCCACGCTCACCCCCGCGAACAGCAGCCCGGCGCACCAGGCGCCGAGCAGCCGCCCGGCCCGCCGCGCGGGCAGCTCACGGGGGGCCGTCCACTGGGCGGTCGCAGTGTCCACATCCCGGCCTTCCGCTCGCGGTACGGATGTCCGAATCCTCCCCGGTAGACGATGCGGGCGGGCGGAAAGTTGCCATCGGGGCCGTCACGCGTCCACGCGGGCCAGGAATCGGGCCAGGGCCGCGTTGAACTCCGCCGGGCGCTCCAGGTTCGGCATATGGGCCGAGCCCTCGATCACGCACAGGGCCGAGTCGGGCAGCAGTGCGTGCATCTCCTCGGCGTCGGAGACCGGCGTGTAGGCGTCGTCGGCGCCCACGACGACCAGGGACGGGACCGTGACGCGGGTCAGCAGGTCGCGGTAGTCGGGGCGTTCGGCGCGGGCGCGCAGGGCGGCGGCGGCGCCTTCCGGGCGGGTGGCCGTCATCATGCGGTGGACGTGGGCCCTGACCTCCGGGTCGGCGTACGGGGCGACCATCTTGTCCAGCACCTCGTCGGCGTAGGGGCGCATGCCCTCCCGGAGCAGCCGGTCCGCCATGGCGTTGCGGGTGCGCCTGCCCTCCGGGGTCTCCGCCGACGGGAAGGTGTCCGCCAGGACCAGGCCCCGGACGCGGGCGGACAGGCGGCCGTAGCACTCCATCGCGATCTGGCCGCCCATCGACAGCCCGGCCAGGACGAAGGAGTCCGCCTTCAGGTCGTCCAGCAGCGCCTCGATGTCCTCGGCGAACTGCGCGAAGCGCGTGATGCCGGGGGTGAGCGGTGAGGCGCCGTAGCCGCGCAGGTCGGGGGCTATGACGCGGCGGGACGCCGAGAAGGCCTCCCACTGCGGGGTCCACATGGTCCGGTCGAAGGGGTGGCCGTGGACGAGGACGAGCGGGACCGCATGCGTATCGGTGCCTTTGTCCTCGTATGCGAGGAAGGGTGCCATGGCGACGACCCTAGGGCGCCCCAACTTCTCGGTGCAATAAAATCTTTGCCCTCGGTGCAATCGGGCAGACGGGAGCCCCCATGGACGACTACCGCCGGATCGCCGACCGGATCGCCGGTGACATCGCCTCCGGCCGGCTCCGGGCGGGCCAGCGGCTGCCGCCGCAGCGGGCGTTCGCGCGGCGGCACGGGATCGCCGCGTCGACGGCCGGGCGGGTGTACGGCGAGCTCGTGCGGCGCGGACTGGTGGTCGGCGAGGTCGGACGCGGCACCTTCGTACGGGCCACCCAGCCCGGCCGGCCGGGGCAGGCGCTCACCGAGACGGCGACGGACGCCCCCGTCAATCTGGAGCTCAACTACCCGTCGGCGCCCGGCCAGCCGGAGCTGCTGGCCCCCGCTCTCGCGCCCCTGCTCCGTCCGGACGTGCTCGCCGGGGCCCTGGGCCCGGCCGCCGCCACCGGCACCGCCGCGGACCGCGCCGCGGCAGCCGGCCTGCTCGCCACCGCCGGCTGGCGTCCCGGTCCCGAGCAGGTGCTCTTCGCGGGCAACGCCCGGCAGGCCGTCGCCGCCACCCTCGCCTCGCTGGTCCGGCCGGGCGGCCGGGTCGGCGTGGAGCCGCTCACCTATCCGCTGGTCAAGGAGATCGCGGCCCGGCTGGGGCTCACCCTGGTACCGCTGGCCGCCGACGAGGACGGCCTGTGCCCGGACTCGGTGGCCGCCGCACACCGTACGGCACCCCTGTCCGCCCTGTATCTCCAGCCGACGCTGCACAACCCGACGTCCCGGACGACGAGTGCCGGGCGCAGACGCCGGCTGGCGCGGGCGGTGACCGAGCTGGGGCTGCCGGTCGTCGAGGACCGCATCTGGTCCTTCCTGCACCCCGGCGGTCCCGACCCGCTCGCCGCGTACGCCCCCGCCCTCACGCATGTCGTCGACGGCCTGTCCAAGCGGGTCGCCCCGGGGCTCACCGCCGGCTTCGCCGTCGTACCGCCGCAGCGGGCCGGGGCCGTGGCGGACGCCATACGCTCCGGCGGCTGGAACGCGGGGCGGTTCGCGCTGGCGGCGGCCGTGCGGTGGATCGAGGACGGCACGGTGGCGCGGCTGGTCGCCGTCAAGCGGGCGGACGCGGCCGAGCGGCAGCGCATCCTCGCCGAGCGGCTCGACGGCTTCGCCGTACGGTCCGATCCGCACGCCTATTTCGCCTGGTGGGAGCTGCCCGCACCGTGGCGTGCCGACACCTTCACCGCCGCGGCCGCCGCGCGGGGCATCGCCGTCACCCCCGGCTCCGCCTTCGCCGTCGGCGCCGGCCGTGCCCCCGACGCCGTCAGACTCGGGCTCGCGTCGGTGGCGGTGCCGGATCTGGACCGGGCGCTGCGGACGCTCGCCGGTGTCGCCGCGGGGAAGGGCCCTGGCGGCCGGTGAGCCAGGAGGCCAGGGCCACGGCGAGGCCGAGGGCGACCAGCAGCCAGGAGGTCGTGCGCAGCGGGGCGGTGAGGGCGTCGTAGACGGTGCCCGCGGCGGGCCGGCGCAGCTCGTCGGGGAGGTCGGCGAGGGTGAGCCGGCGGCCGACCGCGACGGCCAGGGCGAGCAGCGCGCCGCCCAGGGCCGTGCCGAGCCCGGTGGCCGTGACGGCACGGCGGCGGGAGGCGGCGACGGCGATCCCGGTCACGGCGAGCACGGCGGCCGCCAGCGGCAGCCAGAAGGCGGCGACATCGAGCATGCGGTACCCCTTGCGCAGCCGTTCCGTCTCCCGTGCGGGCAGCACGGCGACCTCGGTGTGCCGGACCGGGATCCGCCGGGCCAGCGGCACGTGCTCGTCGGCCAGTTCGCGCTTGACGCGGGCGGTGACGGGGGCGAGATCGACGGTGACCGGGCCCTTGCGCGCGTGCTCGTCCCGCAGCGCGTGCAGCACGGCGTCGTGGACGGCCCGGTTCGCGGCGTCCCACCCCGCGCGGTAGGCCTCGGTGCGGGTGAACGACCGGGTCGCCTCCCGTACGAAGTGCCGCACCGTGCCGTGCAGGGGACCGGCGTCCACCTCGCTCATGATGCCGTCCCCGACCGTGTCCGCGACCGCCGCCCGCACCTGGGGGTCGGTGGCGAGCGGCGCCATCGCGGTGACGTACCGGCCGGTGTCGGCCAGCCCGTACGCCGCCCACGCCGCCAGCGCGCCGCACGGCACGCACAGGCAGGAGACGCCGATCAGGACGGCCGACAGGGCGTTCCTGAGACGGGGCGGAGGCGGGAGGCGCGGCGGGCGTGCGGACATGAGACCAGGCAAGGCCCCGCGGGCGGGGCGCGCGACCGGGACGGGACCGGACGGGCGTACCTCACCGTCCCGACGGGCGCCCGGAGCCGCCGGATGCCGTCAGGCCGCGCGCCCGCCGTCCCCGTCCTCCTGCGTGTAGTAGCGGTAGAACAGCAGCAGGAAGACGCCCGCCCCGGTCAGCAGGGCCAGCACGGTCGCCCCCGCCACCGTGATGTTCGTCTGGATGTAGAGGAACCCGATCGCGGCACCGGCGAAGGCCGCCCAGAGCAGCGCGCGGAGTTCCCGTTTCCGATGCCGGGTTAGTGACCGGACGGCGGTGTACAGCACGACGAACGCCAGCGCGGTCACGAAGCCGAACAGGAGGTTCCAGCCGGTGACGGGCCCGCCGAAGCGCCGGTTGGCCGCGGCCCAGTAGCCGTAGAGGAGTCCGAGCACGACGGGCACCGCCCATTTCGCCACGGTGTGGACGCCTTCGCCGAAGACGTCGGGCGGCCGGCCGGTGCGCGTACCGCCGGACGCGGGTGCCGCGTGAGACATGAGAGCACTCCTTCCTTCCTCACCCCCGTCTACCAGCGCACACCTGGGGACGGCGGGCGGCAAGTCGGAAGGCGGACGAGTCCGGATGCGGGGCGCGGCGGACCGTGTTTCGCTGGGGCGGTGAGGGGTCGCCTGCACAGGCTGGTGAGCGGTGGTCCGGCCCGTCCGGCCACCCCGCTGCTCCGGGCCGGCCGGACGGACGCCGTGCGGCGGAACGAGCTGCTGCGCTTCCACGGCCGCAGTGTCACCTGGGTACCGCTGTTCCTGCTGCTCGCCGGCATCGCCGGGGCCGACTTCTCGACCGGCGGCGAGTTCCGGGTGAGCTCCTGGATCGTGCTGGTGCCCGGCGTCGCCGCCGCGATCTGCGGGGTGTGGGGCACGGCCGTCTTCGCGGTGCTCGGCGTCATCACGTACGTGCTGGTGGACAGCGCCTGGCCGCACCAGTACCAGAGCGGGCTGCCCGACTTCATCCTCGTCCTGCTGGGCGGCGTGCTGGCCACGCTGGCCTGCGCGGTGCGGGTGCGCGGCGAGCGCCGCGCGCTGCACATGCGGGACGTCGCCGACACCACCCGCCGCACCGTGCTGCGTCCGCTGCCGCCGGGCTGGGGCGGTCTGGAGCACGCGGGCGTCTATCTCACCGCGGACACCGACGCCCGGGTCGGCGGCGACTTCTACGACATCCAGCCCGGCCCGTACGGCACCCGGGTCCTCCTCGGCGACGTGCAGGGCAAGGGGCTGAGCGCGGTGGAGACCGCGGCGGCGCTGCTCGGCACCTTCCGCGAGGCCGGGTACCACGAGCGGGACCTGGCGACCGTCGCCGACCGGCTGGAGATCCGCATGGTGCGGCACCGCGCCCACACCGCGGCGCTGGGCCGGCCCCCCGTCGACGGCGACCGCTTCGCCACGGCCGTGCTGCTCGGCTTCCCCGCCCGCCCGGGGGACGCGGTGGACGCCGTCGTCCTCGGCCACGAGCCGCCGCTGGTGGTCTCTCCCGGCGGGGTACGGCATCTGCCGGCCGGCGGCGGCCTGCCGTTCGGCCTGTGGGAGCTGGGGGCCCAGCCGCCGTCGGTGCAGCGGGTGGGTCTCGCTCCCGGCGAGACGCTGCTGCTGGTCACGGACGGTGTGACCGAGGCCCGTAATCGTGAGGGGGTGTTCTACCGCCTCGACGAGGAGGTGGCCCGGGCCGTCGCGGCCGACCCCCGCCTCGCCGAGCCGCGGCGGCTGGTCGCCTTCGTCCGCGACGGCACCCTGCGGCACGCCGCCGGCCGGCTCAGCGACGACACGACGGTCTTCGCCGTACGGCGCCTGTGAGCGCCCCGGCCCGCCGGCCCGCCGGGGACCGTACGGCTCCGGTGTCTTCGTGCGGGCGTGGCTCGCGGGGGTGGGTGTGCCCACGGCTCGGGGGCGGTACCGGGCCCCTCGTGTGTGGTGTCGGTGTCTTTGAGCCGAAGTGGTGGGGCGGGGACGGGGGCGGACGGGCCGTGGGGCCGCCCGGCATCCCGGCCTTCGGGCCGGTGCCGGGTGTGCCGGGACTCGCCGGATACGGCCATCTCGTCCGGTCCCGCCCACCGGGCCGAGGCCCACCTTCGCGGCCGCAGCCGTTACGGTGCTGCCGTAAGTGATCGCGCAGTCGGCCGGCGGAGCCGGCGGGGGGAGGGCACGATGCCGGGAACCGTGCTGCTGCTCGCGGCCTCGCCCGTGGGCAGGGGACGCCTCGTGGACGCCGCGTCCGTGCTCCCCGTCCTCGCGGCCGTGCCGCCCGCCGTCCTGTCCGGCACCGACACCGCCAACGTGGTGGAGCTCGCCGACCCCCTGGAGCCGCAGGCGGTGCTGACCCGGCTGCGCGCCGCCGCCGCGGCCCCCGGCCCGCTCACCGTGTTCGTCGCCGGCCAGCTCCAGCTCGACCGGCGCCAGCGGCTGCCCCATCTGGCGCTGGCCCGCACCACCCCGGCCACGGTCCGCTACACCGCCCTGCCCTGGCACTGGCTCCGGGAGGAGCTGCGGCTGCGGCCGACGGGCACCACGACGCTCCTGCTCGACCTGCACGCGGACGCCGAGACCTGGGAGTGGCTGCGCGGCGGCAACCGGCTGGACGCCGGGCGGAACAACGCCGTCTACGGCCGCGTCGCGCCGCCGCCGTCCCGGCGGAGCGTGGCGGTGCCGTCGTACATGAAGAGCGTCGCGACGATCCTGCGCAGCGGATACCGGCCGCCGCTGGAGCAGCTGCACCAGCAGGCCCTGGCCCGCGGCGCGCAGGAGGGCGGCGGCGGGAGCGCCGGCCTCGTGCTGACGGTGCCGGGGCCCGTCGCGGGCGATCCGCACGCCGCCATCACCGCCGCCGTCCAGGCCGGCCGGCACGCCGACGCCGACGCGCTGGCCGCACGGCACGAGCAGGCCGCCGCGGCCGCGTACGGACCCGCCTCCGAGGAGGCGCTGCACTGGACGGAGGTCCGCGCGGACCTGGCGATGCTCGCCGGGGACGCGGAGCGCAGCTGCCGTGCCTGGCTGGCGGTGGCCGGCACCCGGCTGTCGGCCGGGCAGCCGCCGGACGCGCCGGCCGTCGAGGCGGCCGTCGACCGGGCCCACCATCAGTGGGGGCGGCTCGGCGACCCGGTCCGCGCCCGCGAACTGGGCACCGTTCTGGCGGAGTTGAGGAGCCGGGTGCCCGGCCGGCGCGAGGGCGCGCTGGACCACGTCCACCGCCAGCTCAGCCAGCTCCAGACCCAGCCCTAGCCGTTCCCTGCCGTTTGTCCGGTGATGTCCCGGTGCTGCCCCGGTGCTGTCCCGGTGCTGTCCGAACCCTCCCCCGGGCGCACCGGCGGTGCCATCATGGTGAGTTATGGCTGAGGGGGATGGAGTGGCCAACCGGGAGATCCGTGTACGGCTGGACGGCACCGCGAGCGAGAGCGACGTCGGAGCCCTGCGCAAGTGGCTGGAGCGGGAGGAGCCGCTGGACCAGAAGGTCCGCGACGGGGAGTTGCAGATCCATGAGCGGCGCCGCACGGACGACACCGGTGCCCCGATGGGCATCGGCATGGAGATCGTCGTCGCGCTGATCGGGGCGGGCGCGTCCGCGGTCTTCAAGGAACTGCTGGAGCAGGTCAAACGGGCCGTGGAGGCCTGGCGGATCAACCGCAGCGGCGTGGAGGACGGGGATCCGCCCCAGGTCCGGGTCGACCCGGTGGACCCCGACGCCAGGTAACCCGGTGGCCGGGTTCGACGCGCGCGGCAAGGTGAACCGGGCGCTGCTGGTCGGGGTCTCCGAGTACGACCTCACCGAGCCGCCGCACGGCGTGCCCGGCGACCTGCCCGCCGTGCGGCGGAACCTGGACCGGCTGACGGAGGTGCTGCGGCGCGGCGGGGTGTTCGGCGAGGACGAGATCACCGCGCTGTCCTCGCCGTCCCTGGACGAGTTCAGCCGCGCCCTGCGCACGGCCGCCGGGGAGGCCGAGGGCGTCCTGCTGCTGTACTTCGCCGGGCACGGCGCCATCCCCAGCGCGGGCGACGAGCTGTTCCTCCAGATGCGCAACGCCAGCGTGATCGCGGGCGGACACGCCGTCTTCCCCGGCGCCGAGATGTTCACCACCGTGCTGACCGTGCTCGCCACCGGCCCGGCCGAGCGGATCGTGGTGATCCTCGACTGCTGCTTCGCGGGCAACGCGGCCTGGCTGTGGGAGACCTTCCGCGACAAGCGCCGTGTGCTGCTGCTGATGAGCGTGCAGGCCAACCACCGTATCCAGGCGGGCGATCCGCGGACGCCCACCCCGTTCACCGAGGAGCTGGTGGGGCTGCTCGACCGGGACGGACCGGTGTGGTTCCGGGATCTCGCGGACCGGCTGCGCAGACGGATGTCCGAGGGGTACAGGACGGACCGCGGCGAGAGATGGCAGCCGCAGAGCCGGACGGAGCCGGGCGAGGACGTGCTGCTGTCGGCGCGGGCACCCGCTGATCCGGTTCCGCGGGACCTGCCGGACCCGCGGAACCTGCCGGACCCGTCGATCCCACCGCAGCCGTCACAGCCATCACGGCCATCACGGCCATCGCAACCGTCGCGACCATGGCGACCGTCGCAGCCGTCACGGCCGCCGGGGCCACCCGGTCCGTACCGCCGGGCCCGCAACGCCCTCCTCTCCCTCCTCGCCCTTCTGTACGGCCGGGTCAAGGCCGTCGTCGCCCGGCTGCGGCGCCCCCGTCCGCCGCACCCCGGACGGCCGGGAGCGGGCGCCCGCCATGTGACCGCCCGGCTTCTCGTCCTCCTCCTCGTGGCCGTCCTCGGCCTCGGCTCCTACGGCCTGTACACCCTCGTCGGCGACCACGGCTCCTGCGCCCCGCCCGTGGAGCTGCGGGTGCTGACCGACCCCGATCTGGAGCCGACCGTCCGCGCGGCCGCCGACGCGTATCTGACGTCGGAGGAGAACACCGTCGACGGCTGCCGGCGCAGCGGCCTCACCGTCTACGGCGCCGGTTCCGCCGACGCGGTCACCGCCCTGCGCCGGCAGACCGCCGCCTGGCAGGAGCCCCCCGGCGACGAGACCAACCCGCAGCGGGACGTCGGACCGCAGCCGGACATCTGGATCCCCGCCACCCCGGCGGACGCCGGGCGGGTCACCGCCGGGCAGGACACCGACGCCGTCGCCGCCCTGGAGCCGGACGAGGAGCCCTTCGCCTACTCCCCGGTCGTGCTCGCCGTGCCGCAGAACCTCGCCGCCGAGGAACTGGACGACCGGGTCGGCGCCCCGCTCAACCGGATGATCGACGACCTGACGGAGCGGGCGGAGAACGCCGCGGTGCGCCGTCCCGACCCCGAGTACGCGGACACCGGGCTGCTCGCCACCATCGGCCTGTACGGCGGCGCCGACGGCCCGACCCGCGCGGAGGACCGGGTCGCGCAGACCGGACCGCCCGCTCCCACCGCCGCCGAGCTGCTGTGCGCGCTGCCCGACGACGGTGCCGTGGACGAGCGCACCGCCGCCCTCGTCCCCGAGTTCCTGATGCGGAGCGGCGTCGGCTGCGACAGCGCGCGGCGGGTGCGGCGGTACGCCCAGTACCCCGGCGACGTGCCCGGCCTGGAACCGGTCTTCGTCCGCGTCCGCTGGCAGGGCGCCGACCACGACGAGCAGGAACGGGACGCCGCCGTCGGCGCCTTCCGCGCGTGGCTCACCGGCGAGCGGGGACGCGCGGTGCTCGCGGCGGCCGGGTTCCGCGACGCCGAGGGCGACCACGCGCTGATGGACGAGGGGGAGGCCGCCGAAGGGGTGCTGCGCGACCCGGATCCGCTGATCGAGGCCGCCGGGCGCAAGGCGATGGACGACGCGCTGGACGGGTACCGGCATGCGCACGGGCCGGGCCAGGTGCTGTTCCTGCTCGACAACTCGGGGTCGATGGGCCGGCAGTGGAAGGGGCCCAGCGGCGGTCCCGGACTGCTGAAGCAGTCGCTGGGCGGACTCGGCACCCGGGACGAGTACGGCGTCTGGGCGGTCTCCGGCACGGCCGGGTCGCCGTACCAGGAACTGCTGCGCTTCGACAGCCGCTACGGACGCAAGGAGGCCGAGCGGGTCCTCGACGACCGCGCCCAGGTCCGGGACGCCGAGGCCGATCCGCATGCCGCGCTGCTCGACGCGCTGGACTTCATGGCGGACCGGGGCGGCACCGGCGACCGGCCCCAGCTGATCGTCTTCATCACCGACGACGAGGACGACGAGCGGCTGACCGGCGCCGACCTCACGGACGTCCTGGCCCGGGCCCGTACGGCGAAGGTGCCGGTGGCGATGGTGTCCCTGGCGGGCGGCGGCTGCGACCAGGGCGAACCGGACGCCCGGATCTCCGAGGCGAGCGGCGGACGCTGTCTTGACGCCGGCGACGACCTCGGCGCGGCCCTGCACGACGAGGTCGCGCGCACCGGCACGGGGGAGGAGTGAGGCCGATGACCCGACGGCTCGCCGCACTGCTGACACTGCTGCTGGTGGCGGCGTGCACCGGCGGCGGCAACGGGGCGGCGCCGGCGCCCTCCGGCGACGTACCGGGCGACATCGTGGTCGCCAGCGGCCGGGACGTCACCGGCAAGGACGGCATCCGCCAGCAGCTCATCGACGCCTGGAACCAGCAGCAGGAGCTGAAGGGCTCCGGTTTCCGCGCCCGGCTGGTGGAGCTGCCCGGCAGCGCCGACGAGCAGCGCAGCCAGCTGCTGGGCGCGCTCCAGTCCGGCAGCGCCTCCTACGACGTGGTCAACCTCGACGTGACCTGGGTGCCGGAGTTCGCCGCCGCCCGGCTGGTCCGCCCGCTGCCCGACGACATGGTGGACAAGGACGTCATTCCGTCGGTGGCGAGCACCGCGCGGTGGGACGGGCGGGTGTACGCGGTGCCGTTCAACAGCGACGTGGGGCTGCTGTACTACCGGCGCGACCATCTGGCGCAGGCGGACGTGCGGAACATCGACCCGGACAAGGGCATCGACTGGGACGATCTCCGGGACGCGATCATCCAGGTCAACGACGACCGCCCCCAGGGCTACCGGAACGGCTGGACCACGCAGCTCGGCCCGTACGAGGGCCGCACGGTCAACGCCGTCGAGGCGTTCGCGTCGGCGGTGGGGGACTTCTCCCTCACCGACGACGAGGGCCACTACGACGGGAACGCCGAGGAGCTGGCCAAGGGCATCGCGGAGCTGCGCCGGCGCACCGAGGCGCCGTATCTCCTGCCGGCGGCGACCGCCTCCGACGAGGCCGCCTCGCTCAGCGACTTCACCGACGGCCGCACCACGTTCCTGCGGCACTGGCCGTACGTGTACCCGGCCCTGTACCGGTCCTTCTCCGCCGAGCGGCTCGGTGTGGCCCCGCTGCCCGGCCGCTCGGTGCTCGGCGGCCAGAACCTCGCGGTGACCGGGGCGTCGCAGCGGCCCGGCGCGGCGGCGGAGCTGATCCGGTTCCTCACCGGCCGGGAGAGCGAACGCTGTCTGCTGGACGCGGGGTTCGCCGCGACCCGGACCTCGGCGTACACGGACGACGACATGCGCTGCACACTGGTCGGCGTGACCCCGACGGCCTCACCCACCGGCGAGGGCACCGCGGGCATGCCGCTCGACGCGGCCGGCCGCCCCCGCTACGCCCGGAGCACCCTCCTGCCGGCCCTGCGGGACGCCGTCCAGCGGCCGCGCACCCCGCTGTACGGCGCCTTCACCCAGACCTTCACGGCGGAGCTGGGCAGACTCTTCCAGGAGGACCCGCCGAGCGACTCGGAGCTGGCGAAGAGCCTGGACGAGGCGTTGCGCAAGGCGCTGCCGGACTGACCGGCCGGGGCTGGCGGCCGCCGTCGGCCAGGGCGTTCGCGGCGGGGGCGGTGTGCCGGGCCGGCCCCGGTTCCGTCGCCCGCGCCGGGCCCGCGTTGGCCGCGAGGACCAGGGCGGCGACGGCGACGACGGCGGCGGCGAGACCTCTGGCGTACCGCTCGGCGGTGCGTGTGCGTTCGAGCACGGCGACCTCGCAACAGCAATGTATTAAGCGCGTTTAATTCGCGGTTTAACCTAGGGCCCGGCAAAGGCCAACGGCAAGGACCGCGGGGGGAGTTGAACGGTGGGGGAGCGGGACGATCCGGGCACGATCGGGCGCAGGGTGCAGCGGCTGCGGCTGGAGCGCGGGCTGACGCAGAAGCAGCTGGCCCAGCCGGCGTACACGCCGGCCTACATCTCCACGGTCGAGGCGGGCCGGGTCCGCGCCTCCGAGGCGGCGCTGCGGCACATCGCCGGCCGGCTCGGCGTCGCCTACGAGGAGCTGGCCACCGGGCGCCCCGCCCGCCTCGCCACCGATCTGCGCCTGGCGCTCACCGAGGCGCAGCGCACCCTCGCCACGGGGGAGGCCGAGGAGGCGGCGGAGCAGTACGGCAAGGTGCTCACGGAGGCGGAGACGCACCGGCTCGCGGAGATGCGGGCCGCCGCTCTGCTCGGGCTCGGGGAGTGCGCCGTGGAGACCGGTGACCTGGCCGCCGGGCGGCAGTACTTCGAGCAGGCGGAGGAGTGCCTGGCCGGCTCGCCGCTGCCGGCCCGCGTCCCCGCCCTGCGCGGCCGCGCCCTCGCCCACTACCTGGCCGGTGAGCTGCGCTACGCCGTCTATCTGCTGGAGTCCACGCTGGACGAGCTGAACCGCGGCGGGCTGCACGACCCGGACGCGCTGCTGCTGCTCTACGCCAGCGCCATCGGGCCGTACATGGACATGGGCGCGCACGCCCGGGCGGCGCAGGCGGCCGAGCTGGCCCTCGCCCTCGCCCCCCGCTCGGGCGACCCGGCGCTGGTGGCCCGCATGCACCGGTCGGTGGCCCGCACCCTGCTCGCCGAGGGACGGCTCGCCGAGGCCGACGCCTCGCTGGCCAAGGCCGCCGAGCTGTACCGCACGCTCCAGCTCCGCACCGAGCTGGCCAACTGCCACTGGATGCGCGGATACGTGTACGCGCAGAACGGCGAGCTGGAGCGCGCCGAGACCGAGCTGCGCGAGGCCCTGGCCATGCTGTCCGCCAAGCGGGCCGCCCTCTACAGCAGCCAGGTCGCCGTCGAGCTGGCCGACGTACTGCACCGGCGCGGCAGGTCCGAGGAGGCGGCCGGTCTGCTGCGCGACGTCCTCGGCGATCTGTCGCCGGAGCGGGGCGCGGTGCACGCCGCGGCGGCGCACCGGCTGCTCGGCATCATCGCCGAGGACGCGAAGGAGACCGAGGCCGCCGAGGAGCACTACGTCCGGGCGCTCAGCCTGCTGGAGCGGGCCGGGGCCGCCGGTGACCTGGCCGACCTCTGCCGGCTCCTGGGCGATCTGCTGCGCCGCACCGGCCGGGTGGAGGCCGCGCTCGACGTCTACCGCACGGGCCTGGGCCACCGTACGGCCCCCGGCACCACGACCCTGGGCCCGGCCCCGGCACAGCCTCCTCTGTGACGGTCCCCGGACGCCGCACAGAGGCACCGGATAGCCTGCGCCGGTCAGCCTGCGCCGGTCAGCCTGCGCCGGTCAGCCTGCGCCGGTCAGCCTGCGCGGGGAGACGGACGACCGGGAACGAGGCACGTGGAGAACCGACGGACTGTGGCCGACGGCCTGCGGCTCGCCGTGCGCGCGCTCGTGTACGCCGTGCTGGGCGGCACCGCGCTGATCGCCATCGCGACGGTGGTCTCGGTGCTGGGCCCGACCCTGGCGCTGGACCTGTACACGCCGGCGGTGGCGGCCTGGTGGACGGTGTTCACCGCCGTCGTCGTCCAGGGCGTGCCCTTCCTGCTGCTGGGCACCGTGGTGTCCGCGGCGATCGGCGCCTTCGTGCCGGAACGGGTCTTCAGCCGCCTGCTCCCCCGCAACCAGGCGCTCGCCGTGCCCGTGGCGGGCGCGGCCGGTGTCGTGCTGCCCGGCTGCGAGTGCGCCTCGGTGCCGGTGGCCGGGAGCCTGATGCGGCGGGGCGTGGCCCCGGCGGCGGCCCTGGCCTTCCTGCTGTCGGCGCCCGCGATCAACCCGGTGGTGCTGGTGGCGACGTCGACCGCGTTCCCCGGGCAGCCGTCGATGGTGCTGGGGCGGCTGCTCGCCTCGCTGGCGGCGGCGGTGGTGATGGGCTGGCTGTGGGCCCGGTTCGGCAAGGAGGAGTGGCTGCGCCCGCCCCGGGGCCGCGGCGGGTCCGGCCCGTCGGGCTGGGGCGGCTTCGCCGCCGGGCTGCGCCACGACTTCCTGCACGCGGGCGGCTTCCTGGTGCTGGGCTCCGCGGCGGCGGCCACCTTCGACATCGCCGTACCGCGGTCGGTCCTGGACGTCTTCACCGCCTCGCCGTGGCTGGCGGTGCCGCTGCTGGCGGTGCTGGCCGTCGTGCTGTGCGTGTGCAGCGAGGCCGACGCGTTCGTCGCGGCCTCGCTCAGCGGCTTCCCGGCCACCGCGCGGCTGGCGTTCATGGTGGTGGGCCCGATGGTCGACCTGAAGCTGATCGCCCTCCAGACCGGGACGTTCGGGCGGGCCTTCGCGGTGCGGTTCGCGTCGGCGACCTGGGTGGTGGCCGTGGTGTGCAGCGTGCTGACGGGGTGGTGGCTGCTGTGAGGCGGTACGGTCCGGCGGTGCTGCTCGCGCTGACCGGCGCGGCGGTGCTGCGCATCTCGCTCTTCTCGGAGCTGTACCTGCGGTACGTGCAGGCGGGGCTGCGGCCCTGGCTGGTGGTGTCCGGCGTCGCACTGGTGCTGCTCGCGGCGGTGACGGCGGCCACCGCGTGGCGCTCGCGGCACGCCGACGGGGACGGGCACGCCGACGGGGACGGGCACGCCGACGGGGACGGGCACGCCGACGGGGACGGGCACGCCGACGGGGACGGGCACGCCGACGGGGACGGGCACGCCGACGGGGACGGGCACGCCGACGAAGGACACGGCGAGGACGGGCGCGGCGACGGTGACGTCCATGGCGGCGCGCACGGGCACAGCCACGGCCCCGCCGGCCCCCGCGTCGCCTGGCTGCTCACGCTGCCCGCGCTGGCCCTGCTGCTCTTCCCGCCGCCCGCCCTCGGCTCCTACAGCGCCGAGCGCGAGGCGGCCCAGCGCGCCGCACAGGGCGTCGGCACCTTCCCGGCGCTGCCGTCCGGCGACCCGGTGGAGCTGACCCTCGCCGAGTTCGGCTCCCGCGCGGTCTACGACAGCGAGCGGTCCCTGAAGGGACGTACCGTCCGTCTGACCGGCTTCGTCACCCGCGACGACGACGGCACCTGGTACGTCACCCGGCTCCTCGTCTCCTGCTGTGCCGCCGACGCCACCACCGGCAAGGCCGAGATCCGCACCAGGACCTCGCAGGACGCCCCGGCAACCGGCACCTGGGTCACCGTCACCGGCACCTGGCACCCCGAGGGCGCGCCGGGCTCGGACGCCGCCTGGCCCCCCGTCCTGGACGCCACGGACGTCGAACGGGTGAAGCAGCCGGCGGATCCCTACGAGAAGCGGTAGCGCCCGGCCTCATTCCGGTGTGACGGGGTATCCGGGATCCGACCACCGATCCCGCAGGTTGGAGAGTCCGTCGTGACGGATGCCCAGTCCACCGGGCCGGGGAGCGGCGAACAGCTGCTGGTCCGGTTGCAGACGCTGCTGCTGGAGGCCGACCGGGCGGAGGAGTTCCTCCAGGCACTGGTCACTCTCGCCGCGACGGAGCTGTCCGTCCCGGTGTCCTGCTCGGTCACCCTGGAATCCGAGGACGCCCCTCGTCCGTACACCGCCGCGGCCAGCCACGAGGCGGTGCACTGTGTCGACCGGCGGCAGTACGAGACGGGCGAGGGCCCCTGCCTGGAGACGCTGCGCACCGGGACGCCGCACCACATCGAGGACCTCGACCGGGAGGACCGCTTCGGCGCCTTTCCGCTCCTCGCCCGCCAGTGCGGCCTGCGCAGCGTGCTCGCGCTGCCGCTGGCCCCGCCCCGGCAGGAGGCCGCCGGCGCCCTGAACCTGTACGCCACCGCGCCGGGCAGTTTCCCCGGGCCGGTGCGGGAGCGGGCCGCCGTCTTCGCGGGCCACGCCTCCGGTGCGCTGGGCGTCGCCCTGAAGCTCGCGGGGCAGGCGCAGTTCAGCCGGGACCTCGAGCGCGCGATCGCCTCGCGCACCGTGATCGACCAGGCGCTCGGCATCCTCATGGCGCAGCAGCGCTGTACCGCCGAACAGGCCCTGGCGATCCTCGCCCGCGCCTCGCAGAACCGGAACGTGAAACTGCGCGACCTGGCCGCCGGCATCGTCACGAGTGTGTCCGGACGCCCCCCTTCCGTGCGGCCGCTGCGGCCGCGGATCCCGTCGGAGTCCGGGCCCGGTGAGCCGGGGTTTCGCCCGGTGGGCGAGGGGTAGTCGCCCGTGGCCTTCTCGGGCGGCCGCCTCGGACCACACGCTGTGCCCCTCACAGGTTCCTGCTCGGGGAGCACCTGGTCGATAATGACGTGGCTGATCGAAGGAGGCGGTGACGTGCGGCCCACGGACGACGCCGAGGGCGCTCCCGGTGAAGCCGATCCCTTCGGCGCCTCTGGCAGGGACTTCCGGCTGCCCGGCCGCGACGCCGGCGGGGAGCGCGCCCGCGACTGGGTGCGTGCCTCGGACGTGATCGCGGACGGGGTGCGCGGGGCCGGCCCGGAAGAGGTACCGGGAAGGCTGTGCGCGCTGGCGGTGAAACTGCTGCCGGTCGTCGGCGCGAGCGTCTCCCTGCGCACCGACGGCATGCCCGTCCAGCTGAGCGCGAGCAGCGACCAGGCCGCGTACGTGTCCGATGTCCAGGCCACCCTGGGCGACGGGCCCTGCATGTACGCCGCGGAGATCGGCGCCCCCGTGCTCGCCTCCGATCTGACGGCCGGGCAGGACGCGCGCCGCTGGCCCGTCTTCGCGCAGCAGGCCATGGCCGCCGGCGTCCAGGCGGTCTACTCCATGCCCCTGGGCAACGACGCGGTGTGCGTGGGCACCCTCGACCTCTACCGCAGCGTTCCCGGCGAGCTCACCGCCGAGGAGATCCGCACCGCGCACATGGTGGCCGGCGTCATGACGGTGGCCCTGATGGCGCTCCCCCGGGCGGAGGAGAATGGGCAGGGCGAAGAACCCTGGCTGAGTGGACTGGCCACGGATCACGACGAGGTCTACCAGGCCATCGGCATGATCATGGCCCAGCTCGGCGTGAGCGCCGACGAGGCGCTGGCCCGGCTTCGCGCGCACGCCTTCGCGTCCGGCCGTACCGCGTTGGAGGTGGCGCGCGAAGTGGTAACGCACAGGAAGAGGTTCGACCGTGACTGAGTACGCTCGGGCGCGAAGCCCGGTGGCCGGGCGCCGTAGCGGTGGCGGGAGGCTGCGATGAACCGGGAGCTGCGGCTCACGCGTGCCTTCGTCGACCTGGCGGACACCCTCAGCGCACACTTCGACCCGCTGGACCTGTTCGACCGGCTCGGCGGGCACTGCACGGACCTGCTGGCCGTGGACGCGGTGGGCGTGGTGATGGCCGACGCGCGGGGCGTGCTGCGTTTCATGGCCGCCTCGGACGACGCGCTGGGCCGGCTGGACCTGCGCCAGGTGGAGCAGGACCAGGGGCCCGCCGTCGACTGCTTCCGCACCGGCGAACCCGTCGCCGCCGGCGATCTGCGCGCCGGCGTCCGCTGGCCCGACTACACCGAGCAGGCCCTGGCGGCCGGTTACCTCTGCGTGCACGTGGTGCCGCTGCGGCTCGACGGCCGGCCGATCGGCGCGGTGTCCCTGGCCAGCCGGGACCGTGGCGGCCTGCCGGACGCCGACGTGGCCGTGGCGCAGGGCATGAGCGACGTGGTCGCGTTGAGCCTGGCCCACTGGCCCGCCGACCGCAAACGACCGCACGACCTGCTGACCTCCCTCCAGGCGGCCGTCTCCGCCAAGGCGGCCGTCGAGCTGGCCAAGGGACTGATCGCGGAGACCGAGGGCATCTCCCTCGCCGAGGCGACGGAGCGGATGCGCCGGTACGCGGAGAAGGACGGCAGGCCGCTCTCGGCGGTGGCCCGTGCGCTGGCGGACCGCTCTCTCTCGCCGGCGGACCTGGTGAGGCCCCACCTGGGAGCTTCCTGAGCCGACGGCCGGTGCGGCGGTGCCGGACACCGCGCGGGCGCGGGTCAGACCTGTACCCGCCCCCGCCTCCTGAGCTCCGTCAGCCGCTGCGCACCGAGTTCCACGGCCGTCCAGAGGGCCTCGGCCGGCACCTCGCCGAGGCCGCCGTCGGTGACGCCGATCGCGTCCTCGCCGACCCGGACCGCGGCGACGTCCAGGGTCAGGACGGCGGGCTCACCGTCGGCCCGCTCGCCGCTCACCACCACCCGCAGGCCCTGGCGGGCGTCCCCGGCCCCGGGCAGCGGCGTCTCGGTGACCCGCACGCCGCGCCGGTCCCCGCGCGGCGAGACCGCGGTGAACCGCCCGCAGGTGCGCGGCAGCGACCTCAGCCAGGCCAGCGTGCGGTCCGCGTCGGCCGCCGGACGGCCGATGACCTGGTAGCGCAGCTGGGCCTCGTCGTCACCGTCGTCGAGGGCGGTCACCGCGTGCGGGCCCCGGGCGGCGCCGAAGAGCCGCTCGGTGTACAGGACGTCGAGCAGCCGCCGGCAGTCGGGCCGCTCGGCGGTGCTCTTGAGCAGCTCGTCCCGCCAGGTCGCCGCCCCCTGCGTCGGGACCCACGGCTCGCCCAGATCGGACGGTGTGATCAGGGCGGCGTGTGCCTGGTCCTCGGTGAGGGCGGCCGTCGCGCCGGGCGAGGGGACGGCGGCCGGGGAGCGCGCCGGCGCAGGGGAGGCGGGAGCCGGCCGGGAGTGCTCCGGGCCGCCGGCGGAACAGGCGGCCGCGGCCAGCAGGAACGCTGCCGACAGGGTGACGATGAGGCGGACGGCCGGGGGGCGGTGCATCGGAGTGTTCTCCCGAGGGGCTGACCAGGATCGGTTACCTCCATCCCTACGGGAGCACCGCCCCTCGCGCGCGGTCACGCGCCGAGCCGTACGAGTGAGCTGTGGGCCGAAAACCCGTCGCGTCCCCCGCCCCGGCGCTGTTACGGTCGCGGACATGCAGCGCGCCCTTCCGTCCCTGACGACGACGCCGGACCCCCTCCCGGCGCGCTGAACACTGACCGCAGGTCATCAAGCCCCGGGCGAGCACCCGGGGCTTCGTCGTGTGGTGCTCGCCCTCCGTCCGCGAGGCGTCCGCGAGGGACGCCGTGAGGAGCCCACCGTGTCCAAGCACCGACGGCTCGGCCGTGAACTCGGCCTGTTCGGCACCGACCCGCTGATGGGGGCCGGACTGCCGTACTGGCTGCCCGACGGCGCGATCGTGCGCCACACCCTGGAGGAGTACGTCCGCGAGACCGAGCGCCGGGCCGGCTACCGGCACGTGTACTCGCCCCCGCTCGGCAAGCGCGAGCTGTACGAACTCTCCGGCCACTGGGAGCACTACAGCGACGACATGTTCCCGCCGATGGAGCTGGGCGCGGAGCAGATGGTGCTGCGCCCCAGCCTCTGCCCCCACCACGCCCTCATCTACCGCTCCCGCGCCCACAGCTACCGCGAGCTGCCGCTGCGCATGGCCGAGCTGGGCGGCATGTACCGCTCCGAGCTCTCCGGCGTGCTCGGCGGGCTGAGCCGCGTACGGGCCATCCATCTCAACGACGCGCACATCTTCTGCACCCCGGACCAGGCGGTGGACGAGGCCCGCGCGGCGCTGGAGCTGATCCGCCGGGCCTACGCCGACCTGGGCATCCGCGCCGCCCGGTACCGTCTCTCGCTGCCCGGCCCCGGCGGCAAGTACGTCGCGGACCCGGCTCTGTGGCAGCGGGCCACCGCCCTGCTCCGGGAGGCCCTGCACGGGCTGCCGTACGACGCCGTGGAGGGCGAGGCCGCCTTCTACGGGCCCAAGATCGACGTGCAGGTCGCGGACGCGGCCGGCCGCGAGTCCACCCTGTCCACCGTCCAGATCGACTTCCACCAGCCGGAGCGGTTCGGCCTGCGCTACACCGGCGCCGACGGCGCCCGGCACCGCCCGGTCATGGTGCACCGCTCCCTCGTCGGCAGCGTCGAACGGGCGGTGGCCCACCTGGTCGAGGCGCACGACGGCGCCTTCCCGGTGTGGCTGGCACCCGTGCAGCTGGTGGTGGTGCCGGTCGGCGAGGCACAGGCCGCGCGGGCGGAGGAACTGGTGCGGCGGGCCGTCGCGCTGGGCCTGCGGGCCGAGACCGCCGGGCCGGAGCAGGGCAGTCTGGGCGCCCGGATCCGGGCGGCGCGGCTGGTGCCGTACCAGGCGGTGATCGGCGAACGGGAGGCGGACGGCGACCTGGTGGCGCTGCGGCTGCGGGACGGGCGGCGGCCCGGGGCGCTGTCCGGCGCGGAGCTGCTGCGGCGGATCGCGGACCGGGTCCGGGCCCGTGGGGCCGGGCTGTGGGAGCCCGCGTAGGGTCCAGGGGGCCCGTGGCGTCACACGGCCCGGACCACTGGAAGGAGCACCGTCCGTGACGACCGATCAGCCCATCCCAGTGATCATCGACTGCGACACCGGTGTCGACGACGCCCTGGCCCTGCTGTTCGCGGTCCGCCACCCCGGGCTGGACCTGCGCGCGGTCACCTGCGTGGCCGGGAACACCGACGTGGACGGCGTGGTCCGCAACACCCTGACCGTGCTGGAGCAGGCCGGCGCCCCCAAGATCCCGGTGGCCCGCGGCGCCGAGCGCCCGCTGATCGAGACCGTACGCACCGCGCGGCACGTGCACGGCCACGACGGCATGGGCGACCTCGGCCTGCCCGCGCCACGCCGCGCCCCGGCCGGTGTCGACGCGGTGACCCTGCTGCGCCGCGAGATCCTCGCCTCCCCGCGTCCGGTCACCCTGATCCCGACCGCGCCCCTGACCAACATCGCCCTGCTGCTGCGCACCCACCCCGAGGTCACCCGCAACATCGAGCGGATCGTGTTCATGGGCGGCGCGGTGGCCACCGGGAACGCCACGCCGGTCGCCGAGTTCAACGTCTGGCACGACCCGGAGGCCGCCGCGATCCTGCTCACCGCCGGGGTGCCGATCACCATGTACGGGCTGGACGTGTTCCAGCGGGTGCTGGTGCCGGGGACGGACGTACGGCGGCTGCGGGCGAGCGGCGAGCCGGGCGCACGGCTCGCCGGTGAGCTGCTCGCCCACCGCGGTCCGGCCACCGGCGAGGACGACCCGGCCGGCGGTCTCGGAGACGCGGGCGCCGTCTGCGCCGTGGCCGACCCGGCGGGCCTGACCACCCACCGTCTGCCGGTCGAGGTGAACCTGGCGCCCGGACCGGCGCGCGGCCAGACGGTCGTGGACCGCCGCCCGCGCGCCGGCGAGTCCGAGATCCACGACGGCATCCGCGAACAGACCCTGGTGGACGTGGCCCTCGACGTCGACGTGCGGCGCTACGTGCGGCTGTATCTGGAGACGGTCGGGGGCTGACGGGGCGCGGGCGGTGGTCAGCCGTCTGCCTCGGCGGGGCGGACGGCCCAGCGCTGCTCCACCTTGGCGACCTTCCAGTACGCCACCGCCGCCGCCCAGACCACCACGAACAGGCCGACGATGACGTAGCCCACGTGGTCCAGGTCCAGTCCGGCGATCCAGCCGGTGACGGCGTCGGTGAGGTCCAGCTTCTCGTGCAGGACGCCGACCAGCTCGATGGTGCCGATGAAGAAGGCGACCGCGACGGAGAGGCCGGTGATGGTGAGGTTGTAGAACACCTTGCGGACGGGGTGGGAGAACGCCCACTGGTAGGCGAAGTTCATGAAGGTGCCGTCCAGGGTGTCGAACAGGCTCATGCCGGCCGCGAACAGCAGCGGCAGGCACAGGACGGCGTACCAGGGCAGGCCCGCCGCGGCGCCCGAGCCGGCCATCACCATCAGCGTGACCTCGGTGGCGGTGTCGAAGCCGAGGCCGAAGAGGAAGCCCAGCGGGTACATCTGGCCCGGGCGGCTGATGGACCTGGTGAGCCGGCCGAGGATCCGGTTCATGAAGCCGCGGGAGTCCAGGTGCTGTTCGAGCTGCTTCTCGTCGTAGGCGCCCGCCCGCATCGCCCGGAAGACCTTCAGGATGCCCACCAGGGCGACCAGGTTGAGGGCCGCGATGAGATAGAGGAAGGAGCCGGAGACGGTGGTGCCGACCACGCCCAGCGTCTGGTGCGTGCGGGAGCCGTCGTCCATCAGCGTGCCCGCGAGCTGCGTGCCCCCGGCCACCAGCGCCGCCATCACGACCACCACGCTGGAGTGGCCGAGCGCGAACCAGAAGCCCACCGACACCGGCCGCTTGCCGTCGGCCATCAGCTTGCGCGTGGTGTTGTCGATGGCGGCGATGTGGTCGGCGTCGAAGGCGTGCCGCATGCCGAGGGTGTAGGCGGTGATGCCCAGGCCCACGCCGAAGGCCTTGGTGCCGATCTCGTAGTGGTGGGGGACGACGAGCAGGAACAGCACGCCGAACGCGGCGACGTGCAGGGCGGCGATCACCGCCATCAGCCCGGCGGTACGGACGGTGTCCTCCCGGCGCCACCGGAAGGACGTCGGGGCGGGTTC
The DNA here is from genome assembly GCF_014647975.1 of Streptomyces fumigatiscleroticus. Taxonomy (GTDB): domain Bacteria; phylum Actinomycetota; class Actinomycetes; order Streptomycetales; family Streptomycetaceae; genus Streptomyces; species Streptomyces fumigatiscleroticus. Next base: position 261,581 of record NZ_BMQF01000007.1, on the reverse strand, counting down.
GGGCAGGGTCATGCGGTCACGCTCCAGCACCTCGTGGATCACTTCGTGAGATGCCGTGGCCGGTCTCCTGGCTTACGGGTCGTACGTTGCCGGCCCGCCTTCCCGGCCGCCTCGCGGCGGCCAGTGGCCGTTCCGTGCGGTGCACGGGACATGGGCCGGAAACTCCCCGATCACAGTGGCGAGGGCCGCTCCGGACTGACACCGGCTTCCCGAACACCACGGCCTGCCCACCGTAGAGGTACGGGCCTTCCCCTGCATAGCTGCGTACCTGTGCAGGTATTGAAGATCACAGAAGGCGGCCTGCGAGGATGACCGCATGCATCTCGTACCGGCCGACCGCGCGGACCGCCGCACCATCGACGGCCACCGGGTGTGCGAGGCCATCGCCGCGATCGGCGAGCCGGGCCATGTGCGCGCCTGGGCCGACTGTTTCTCCCTGCTCGCCGACCCCAAGCGGCTCGCCCTGCTGCTGGCCCTGCACCGCACCGGCCCGCTCGCCGTCTCCGACCTGGCGATCGCCACCGGAATGAACGACCCCGCCGTCTCGCAGGCGCTCAGGCTGCTGCGGGCGGCGGGGGCCGTGGAGGGGGAGAAGGCGGGGCGTGTGGTGCGCTACCGGGTGGTCGACGCGGGGGTGCGGAAGCTGCTCGACCACTGCGTCGCCGACGCCGGCTGACCCGGCACGCCCCGCCGGGGACCCGGGCGGGTCAGGAGCGGGCCGCGCGGCGGCGCCGCGTCGCGACGACGATGGCCGCGCCGCCCGCGAGCAGGACGGCCGCGCCGATGGCGATCGGGCCGGTGCTGCTGTCGGCGCCCGTCTCGGCGAGGTCGCCGCTGCCGCCGTCGGCGGTGGCGGCCGGGGCGGCCGTGGTGGTGGCCGACTCGGAGGCGGCCGGGGACGTGGCGTCGTCGGCGGCCGACGGGGCGGCGGAGGAGGACTCCGAGGACTGGGACGACGGCGAGGTGGTCTCCTCGGCCGGGGTGGACGGCGCGGCGGAGCCCTCCGTGGCCGTCGGCGACGGCGACTGCGTGGACGGCGTCTCGGTCGCCGGGGCCGTGCAGTCCTTCGATCCGCCGTTCCAGGCCGCGATCAGCTTGTCCTTGATGACCGCGCCGTCCGGGCCCTTGGGCAGGGCGCCGTGCTCGAGGCCGTCGCCGGCGTCCGTCACGCCGTCGTACTTCACGGCACCGCGGTAGAGGTCGATCTGCGCGAAGCAGCCCGCGTCGGGCACCGCGATGTCCAGGGTGTCCGTCTGGCCCCGCTTGACCGTCACCGTGTCGAAGTCGTGGAAGACCTGCTCGCCGGAGGTGGCGAAGGTGGCGCCGTGGGCGCGGTAGGAGGCCAGGGAGGCGGTGCAGGTGGTGGCGTCACCGGCGGCGCGGACCGTGATGTGGACCTTGCCGTCGTCGGTGGGCTTCAGGGTCTGGTCGTCGACCTTGACGGAGTCGTAGAAGTTGGTGCCGTCGAGCGAGAACTGGCAGCGGTCGGTCTCGGTGACCGTGCCCGCGCCCGTCCCGGGGTGGTACCCGCCGCCGTGGTTCCAGCCGTCGCCGCCCGGCGTGCCGTGCGCGAAGGCACCGGAGGCGGCGGCGACGGAGGCGGTGGTCAGGACGAGGCTCGCGGCGCCCGTCCCCAGCAGGCGGCGCAGGGTGACACGTCTCGCTATGGACATGCGGATCCCATCTTGGCGTGTGCAGAACCCGGGTGACGGCAGCAGGGCGGCGCGGAGCGCACGCCGGCCGTACCGGGGTGTGAATGGTCTGAAGAACACTGGTCCCATTGGTCCCATGGGTCACAGTGATCCCCATGGTGGTCGTGCCACTTCACCCTGTCAACCTGCGCGAACGGCAAAGAACTTGCCCAGTGAGCACACGATCGCCACAGGAGGAACGAATCCCTCCGCCCGGTGTCGGGGTTCACTTTTCCGGCGTTGTGGACAGATTCCTTGCTGTGCCCGCAAGCACCGCAACACCGCAGCACCGCAGCACCGCGAAAGGAGACCGCGTGACCGCACGCACGATCACGCCGGACCTGTCCTCCCGGGACCCCGACTGGTGGCGGCAGGCCGTCATCTACCAGATCTATCCGCGCAGCTTCGCCGACGCCGACGGCGACGGACTCGGCGACCTCAGGGGCGCCACCCAGCGCCTGACCCATCTCGCCGCGCTGGGCGTCGACGCCCTGTGGCTCAGCCCGTTCTACCCCTCGGAACTCGCCGACGGCGGCTACGACGTCGACGACCACCGCGACGTCGACCCGCGCCTGGGCACCCTGGACGACTTCGACGCCCTGGCCGCCGAGGCGCACCGCCTGGGCCTGAAGGTGATCGTGGACCTGGTGCCCAATCACACCTCGCACCGGCACGCCTGGTTCCGCCGGGCCCTGGAGGACGGGCCCGGCTCCCCGGCCCGCGACCGCTATGTCTTCCGTGACGGCCGCGGCGCCCACGGGGAGCTCCCGCCCACCGACTGGCAGTCGGTCTTCGGCGGCAGCGCCTGGCGGCGGGTGCCGGACGGGCAGTGGTACCTGCATCTGTTCACGCCCCAGCAGCCCGATCTCAACTGGCAGAACGAGGAGGTCCGCGCCGACTTCCGCACCACGCTGAGGTTCTGGTCCGACCGGGGCGTCGACGGCTTCCGCGTCGATGTCGCCCACGCCCTGGCCAAGGACCTGAGCGAACCGCTGCGCGACCTCGGCGCGCCCGAGCTGAGCCGCGACGCGGCGCTCACCGCCTTCGCTCCGGGCACCCACCCCTTCTTCGACCGCGACGAGGTCCACGCCGTCTACCGCGACTGGCGGAAGATCTTCGACTCCTACCGGCCGCCCCGCACCGCGGTCGCCGAGGCCTGGGTGCCGGACCCCGCCCGGCGCGCGCTGTACGCCCGCCCCGAGGAACTGGGCCAGGCCTTCAACTTCGGTTATCTCCAGACCGGCTGGGACGCGGCGGAGCTGCGCCGGACCATCACCGACTCCCTCGCGGCCGCGCACGCCGTCGGTGCGTCCGCCACCTGGGTGCTCTCCAACCACGACGTCGTCCGGCACGCCTCCCGGCTGATGCTGCCACCGGGCACCGACGACAACGCCTGGCTGCTGTCCGGCGGCCACGCCCCGGCCGTCGACGAGGCCGCCGGGCTGCGCCGGGCCCGGGCGGCCACGCTGCTGATGCTGGCGCTGCCCGGCTCGGCCTATCTCTACCAGGGCGAGGAACTCGGACTGCCCGAGGTGGCCGACCTGCCCACCGAGGTCATCCAGGACCCCGTCTGGGAGCAGACGGGCCGGGTCCGCAAGGGCCGCGACGGATGCCGGGTGCCGCTGCCGTGGACGACGACCGGACCGTCGTACGGCTTCGGACCGGGCGGGGCCTGGCTGCCGCAGCCGGCCCGCTTCGCGTCCTACGCCGTCCAGGCCCAGGACGGGGTAGAGGGCTCCACCCTGGAGCTGTACCGCACGGCCCTCAGGCTGCGCCGCAAGCTGCTCGACGGGGAGTCGCTGACCTGGTCGGACGACACCCCCGCCGGGGTGCTGCGGTTCGACCGCTGCGACGGCTGGCGGTGCGTCACCAACCTGTCCGGCACCGATGTCGCGCTGCCGGCGGGCGAGGTGCTGCTGAGCAGCGCGCCGCTCCAGGACGGCAGGCTGGGCCCCGACACGACGGTCTGGCTGGGGCGCTGAGGTCCGAGCCGGAGGGCCGGTGCGTCGTCCGCGGGCCGGTCGTGGCCGGTCGCGCGGTTCCCCGCGCCCCTTGACCGGCGCGTCCGTACCACCAGGCGCCTCACCCCGCCGCAGGGCTGGCGGAGCCGCTCGCCGGCGGGGTGAGGACGACCTGCGGCACCTGGTCGAAGTCGGCCAGGCCGGTCTGCTCCATGACCGGGATGTGGTCGAGCACGGTGTCGTCGGCCTGGTCGGCCAGGGCGCGCACCAGCGTGTCGGCGGTGGCGGAGCGGATCTTCGCGACCGTGTCGAAGATCTGGCCGTGGGCGACCCGCGGGATGTCGGCGAAGTCGGAGTCGAACCGCGATCTCCCGGACGGTGGCGTCGAACGCGGCGTGCCCGGACACCAGATGCCGCCCCGCCGTGACGACCGCCTTCGTCGTGCCCTTCTCGATCGCCGTCCCGCCCACCGGGTACTCCCACAGCCCCGCCGCCCGCACCTTCACCACGACGTCCCGGTCGGCCTCGGTCAGCGGCCCGGCCGGGGTCTGGGCGATGACACGGTTCTGGGCACTGGCGACGGTGGGGAGCCCGAGCATCGACGGGTGGACGAGCGCGGCGGGGGCCGGCCCGAGGGCACCGCCCACGAAGAGGGTTCCCGTCGCTTCCGGCGAGAAGAGCACCGTGCCTCCTGTCCGGTCGGGGTGCCCGCACCGGGCGGGCCCCGCGCCCAGCGGTACGGGAACGCCGGGCCGCCGAACCTCTGGCGTCCGTCACACCCGCGGCACGCGCCCGTGGCGCGCCCCCGTGCGGCCCGCCGCCGGACACCCGTACGGCCCAACAACGCGTGTCACCTGCGCAAACGGCTCGCGAGAATCACACCTGAGAGGTCACCGCCCCCGCACAGAAAGCCCCGCCGACGATGAGCAGGTCCAGGAAGACAGCAGCAGCGGGGCGCGCAGCCCTGGGATGGGCCGCCGCCGCGGGCACGCTCGCGCTGGCGTGCCTCCCGGCCGCGGCGGACGCGCGCCCCGTCCCCGGGGCGGCCGCCGCGCCCGTGGTCCGCGAGCTCCGGGCCGCCCGGACCATCGACCCCGGCCGGGAGGGGATCGTCGAGGTCGCGGGCTACACGGGGCCGCGTCTGGGCGCCGGCTCCACACTGACGGTGACGGCGCCCGCCGGTACCGAGCTGACGGGCACGCCGCTCGACGCCGCCGGCTACCGGGGCACGGTCGCCCCCGGCGGCGGCAGCGCCGCGTACACCTTCACCGGAACCCCGGCGACGGAGGCGTGGCACATCCGCACCTTCCCCTTCGTGGTGGCCGTGCCCGCGCACGCCGTGCCCGGCACGCGGCTGCGCGGCTGCGCGCTGCGTCTCACCGACGCACGGGGCGCCCGGCGGGCCGCGGGCGCCTGCGAGGTGACGGTGGGCCTGCCCGGACCGACGCTGACCCGCCCCATATCCGGGGTGCTCCTGGACGGCCGCCCGGAGATGTCCGGCACGGCCCACCCGGGCGCCCGGATCACCGTACGGGACAAGGACGAGCGGACGGCGTGCGCGACGACCGCCGCCGCCGACGGCACCTGGCGCTGCACCCCGGGACCGGCCTTCCCGTCCGGCGCCAACCGCCTCCAGGCGACCGCCGACCTCAACGGCGTCAGCGCGACGAGCGAGCAGATCCGGATCGCGGTGCGGTGAGGCGGTCGCCGCCACCGCTGTCGGTGCCGGCCGAGCCGGACCGGCTCACACGTTCCCGAGGCCTCCGCTGCCGAAGCCACCGCTCTTCCCGGGCAGCCAGCGCAGGCGTTGCTGGTCCTTTCCCCGCCGGCTTCCCGCGTGACGGAGCTCGTAGGGCATGAGCCGTGGGCTTCCGTCGGCCGCGGCCGGCACCTCGTCCGGCTCCCGCATCTCCCGGATCTCGTGGACCGGTCCGGTGACGGGCAGCCTCGGCTGCTCCTCGGGACGGGGGCGGTCGGATTCCTGATCCAGGACCCGCAGGCCGACACGTACGGCCCAGACCAGCGCGCCGGCGACGACCAGCCCGCCGATGAAGGCCCCGGCGACGTTGAACACGTCATGGGACGCGGCCAGTACTTCGTACGCTGCCGTACTCATGCCCCGAATTATCGCGGACGGAGGGCCGAAGAGTGCCCGGAATGCCCGGATGATCAGGGTGGCGCGGGGTACCCGGCGGCCACCGCGGAAGCGGTCCGGCCACGGGCCGTCGCACCGGAGGGAGCGCCCGCATGACCGTGCCGTTGACGGTGGACGCCCGCGCCCACGGCCTGGCCGGGGACGGCACCACCAACGACCAGCCGGCCCTCCAGGAGCTGGTCGACACGCTGGGACGGGCCTGTGCCGCCGACGGCCGCCCGCGCACCATCCGCGTCCCCGCCGGCCTCTACGTGATCCGGGACGCGCCCACGCTCTGGCGCAGCGGCGTCTCCCTGATCGGCGCGGGCCGCGGCGCGACCTGCTTCGCGCTGTCCAACCCCGGGGCCAGGAACACACCGGTGCCGCTGGCCTGGTTCACCGCCGCCCAGCACGGCGCGGGCCCGGACCACCACCTCGCCGACCTCACGTTCGCGCACTTCGAGATCGACGCCTCCGGCGTGTGGACGCAGGAGTACGACCCGCTGGCCAAGGGGCTGGGCCTCCAGTACGTGCTGCGCGGCCGCTTCACCGACCTGTACGTGCACGACTCCGCGGCCACCGGCTTCGGCTGCGACTTCCTCCAGGACACGGTCGTGGAGGGCGTGACGGCCCAGCGGTGCGGACGGCAGGACCCCGGCGAGAAGATGGGCGGCGCGGGCATCGGGATCGGCATCGGCGGCTGGGGCATGACCGAGCGTCTGACGCTGACCGCCTGCACCGCGCTCGGCAACGGCACCAACGGCATCTTCGTGGAGTTGCAGGAGGGCAAGTGGCCGCCGCCCCGCGGCATCCGCATCACGGCCTGCCACGCCGAGGACAACCGCTTCGGCATCTCCGACTGGGGCGCGGACGGGCTGCTGGTCACCTCCTCTACGATGATCGGCAACCACTGGGCCGGGTTCGACGTGTCGTCGCAGGGCACCGCGGGCGTCGCCGGCCGGGGCGGCATCGTCACCGGCTGTGTCATCGACGGCAACGTCCGCGACGGCATCGGCTTCGGCAACAGCCCCGGCCCCTACTCCTTCCGCGGCAACCGCATCAGCGCCAACGGCCGCCACGGCTACTGGCAGCACAACCTCGCCGGGGGCGAACAGCACCCGGCCACGGACCTCGTCCTGGAGTCCAACGACATCCGGGACAACGGCCTGGACGGCATCCGCCTCGACGCCCCCCTCAGGGAGTCGGCGTTCTCCGGCAACCGCGTCCGCAACAACGGCCGCCGCAGCGCACCGGCCGCCTCGGGCGGCGGCCAGGGCGTCCGCCACGGGCTCCTGTCCCTGACCGACGAGCACGCCGACTGGCTCCCCGACGCCCACCGCGGCAAGGAACTGACGGTCGGGGACCGCACCGCGCTGGTCATGTCCAACACCGGCACGACGCTGGCCCTGGCACCGTCCCGCCCCGGCGCCCGCTCGGCCTGGCCCGGCGACACGCCCCCCGCCGCCGGTACTCCCTACCGCCTCACCGGCGCCCCCGTCCTGCGGGCCGGCCTCACGGCGGCGGCCGGCGTCACCCGGCACCACCTGCTCGGCAACCGCTTCTGGGACGACCAGCGGCCCGGCACCCAAACCCAGACCCACGCCCTGTGGATCACCGACGCCGCCTCCTGGTCCGGCGGCCGGATCTCCGGCAACGACTTCACGGGCAACGCCGTCGCCGCCACCCGCTTCGACACGGAACCGGACGGCGTGAGCTGGCGGGAGAACGAGAGGTGAACACGGCCGGGCGCGTGCGGGGCCGCCGCCCCGACCGCGTGCCGGGCCCCTGGGACGCCGTGCCGCCCCAGGGACCCGGGCCGGGGACCGCGTTCAGCGGCCCTTGGACCGGCGGCGGCTCTCCTGGGCCGTCTGCCGTCCGGTACGGCGCAGCTCCTCGGCGCCCTCGCGAGCGGACTGGCGTGCCTCCTCGGCCGTGGAGCGCGCGGCCTCCTGTGCGGTCTCCGCCACGGAGGAGGCGGCCTCCCGGGCGGGCTCGCGCAGCCCCTCGGTGATCTCCTGGGCGGCCTCGCGCACCTTCTCCGCCGCGGGTTCGGCCAGCTCCCCGGAGTGCTCGCGGACCCGCTGCCCCATGCGCTCCTCGGCACTCGTCGCCGGGAACAGGGCCCCGACGACCATGCCGGTCCCGAAGGCGATCAGCCCGGCGGCGAGCGGAGTGCCCTCCGTCTGCCGGCGTACCTGCCCGGGCACGCGCTGTACCTGCTCGCCCAGTTGCCCGGTGGTCTCGCGCACGGTGTCGCCCAGGTCGGAGGGGGAGGGCGTGGCGGACCGGACCGTGCCCATCACCCGCTCCTTGACGCCGCCGAGGCGGCTGCGCGCGGCGTGCGCCTTGCGGCGTACGACCCGGGGCGGGCTGACCCGCTCGACGAGCCGGTCCGCCGTCTGTGCCAGATGCGCGCGGGTGGCGTCGGCGTCCTGCCTCAACTGGTCGGGTGTCGCGCCCATTTCGCGTCCTCCTTCAACGACTCCAGTGACCGTTCGGGCGTCAGCCGCACCCCGCGCATCCGCCGGCGCCCGACGGCGTACAGAACCGCGCCGATCAGGGCCCACACCCCGGTGATGATCAGGGCGGCCCAGGCGAGGTCGACGACATGCCGGAGGCCGTACACGGCCGCGAGGCTGCCCAGCAGCAGCGCCAGCCCGGCGGCGTAGCCCGCGCCGCCGTACAGACTCGCGGCCCTGCCCGCCTTGCCGGCCTCCTCCTTCACCTCCGCCTTGGCCAGCGCCACTTCGTCGCGCACCAGCCGCGACAGATCGCCGGCGATGTCACTGATCAGATCCCCGACCGACGCCTCGCCATCGCGCGCCGCCGGTGCGGCGGGCGCGGACGGGTACGACACCCGGGTCTGCGGCGATCGGGTCTGCGGCGGCCGGACCTGCGGTGGCCGGTTCTGCGGCGGCTGGACCTGCGGTGACCGGGCCCGGGACGGGCCGGGCCGTTCGACCGGTGGGGAGGCCAAGGTCACCACCCCCTGCCCGGCTGCCCGGGCCCGGCTTCCGGATGCCGTGCGGGCGGCGCGGGTCCCTCGCCACCGTGCAGTCCGGGCTGCGGCTCGTACGCGGACGGGGGCTGCGGTCCCCGGGTGAACGAAGGCTGCTGCGGTCCCCGGGCGAACGGAGGCTGCCGCTGTTCCTCGGCGGACAGGTGCTGCCGCTGCTCGTCGGCGGCCGAGGGCGGCAGCTGCTCGCGTGCCGACGGCGGCAGCGGCGGAGCCTGGGCCGCCCGCTCCTCGTAGTCGGCCCCGGCGTCGGTACCGCCGGCCGCGGTGACGCCCCGGCCCAGCCGCGACACGGCGAACCCGGCCAGCGCCGCGCCCGCGAGGAACACCCCCGGCCGCCGCCGCGCCAAGTCCCGTACGTCGTCGAGAAGTTCGCCCGGGCCCTGCCGGTCGAGCCGGTCGGCGAGCTGCTGCCCGTGCTCGGACACCCGGTGCACCAGCGAGGCGGCGGACGACTCCGGCTTGGCGCTCTCGCTCATGTGCCGCAGCTCCTCGGCGAGGTGGCGCACATGGGCGGACAGCCGCCGCACCTGCGCACCGGCCTCGTCCGAGACCTGCTCCCGGAACCGCTCGTAGACGTCCCGGCCCCGGTCCGCGGTCTCCCGGAGCACCTGCTCCGCGCCCTGCCGGGCCGTGCCCGCGACGTCCTGTCCCTTCTCCCGGACGACGTGTGCGCCGTGCTGGGCCCCTTCCTGGGCCGCGCGGCCGGCCGTGGCCTCCGCGCTCTGCCGGTACGGCCGTTCGGGCCCTTCGGTGCGGTCCATGGCTCTCCTCCTCTGCACACTCCGGTGAGGTCGGATCCGTCCGCTGGGTACCCGCACATTTGATCGAAACACGGTGGGCGAACCCCTCCGGCACGGACCGCACAACGGCCGGAAGCCGCCGTTTCGGCGCGGCACCGCGCCCCGGCGCCCGGACCGGCGGCGCCTGCGCCTCCGCCGGGCCGGCGCAGGGCCCGGTACGGCGACTGCGGGACGGTTCCGCGGGCGGAGCGCCCCCGCTGCCGTACGCCACGCGGGCCACCGCGAGGAGTCGCCTCCCGTCCCGGTGCCGGACAGCCGAGGTACGACGGAGGGAGACGCACGTCACACCCGGCCGTGTCACATCCCGCCGGGACCCTCCGTCAGTGATGTGCAAGCACCGGAAACGGCGAAGGAGCCCACGATGGACGCGCGCTTGAACCTCTTCGGCAACCAGGTCACGGCCAAGCTTCTGAAGCACTTCAACTCGGCGGGCAAGGTGATCGCGGATTCCACGCTGCCCGCCGCGACACAGGAGCTGGTGAAGATCCGCGCCAGCCAGATCAACGGCTGCGGCTTCTGCACCGACATGCACACCAAGGAGGCCGCGGCGGCCGGCGAGACCCAGGTGCGCCTCAACCTCGTCGCGGCCTGGCGGGAGGCCACGGTCTTCACCGACGCCGAGCGTGCCGCCCTGGAACTCGCGGAGCAGGGCACCCGCATCGCCGACGCGTCCGGCGGCGTCACGGACGAGGCCTGGGCCGACGCAGCCAAGCACTACGACGAGGACCAGCTCACCGCCCTGGTCTCCCTCATCGCCCTCATCAACGCCTACAACCGGGTGAACGTCATCGTCCGCCAGCCCGCGGGCGAGTACCGGGTCGGTCAGTTCGCCTGAGCGGAGGCAGCGGCCCCGGGCACCGCTCGTTCCGGTGCCCGGGGCGCGTGCACCGCCCGCTCAGGGCCGGCCGTAGGCCGCCACCATGATGTTCATCGCCACCTCGTTCATGTCCTGGCCCTTGGCGTCCGTGGAGTTGACGCTGTACACCAGGGTCCGCGAGCCGTCGCGGGTGGAGGCGACGGCCGCGTTGTAGCCCCAGCGGCCGCCCGTCTTGCCCCACACCTCACGGCCGCCGAGCTTCTTCATGGAGAGGCCGGCGGAGTACGCGGCCGGGTCGCCGCTCCTGAAGTCCGTCACCTTCGGCAGCGTGAACATCTCCTCCAGCGCGGGGCCGCGCACCACCCGCCCCCGGAACAGGGCCTTCGTGAACCGTTCGAGATCGGCCGTGGTGGAGATGAGGTCGCCGGCCGCCCAGGCGTCCGTCGCCCCCCACACGGTGACGTCGCGCAGCCCGGTCGTTCCGTCGTCCAGCCGCATCGTCTGGTAGCCGTGATGGTGCGGTCCGGCGATGCGCGGGTCCGTCCCCGGGAAGTAGGTGTCGCGGAGCCCCAGCGGCTCCAGCACCCGGCGGGCGGCCTGATGCTCGTACGTGTCACCGGTGACGCGCTCGATCAGCAGGCCGGTGATGGTGTAACCGATGTTGAGGTAGTGCTGCCGCGTGCCCGGCGCGAACTCGCGCGGCTTGGACACCGCCGAGCGGACCATGTCCTGGGGATCATGGATCTGGAAGCGGTTCGCGTACGCCTCCTCGACCGTGGTCCCGGGGAGGTCGGGGGCCGGGATGCCGTGCGTGTGGTTGAGCAGTTGCCGCACGGTGACGCCCCTGTACGACGCCGGGATCAGCTCCGGCAGATAGGAGCGGGCGCTGCGGTCCAGGTCCAGCCGGCCCTCGGAGACCAGTTGCAGGGCGACCGCCGCCGTGAAGACCTTGGTCACGGACCCGGCGCGGAAACGCGCGTCCGGATCGGCCGGCCGGCCGCTCGCCAGATCGTGCACGCCTGAGCTGCCCTGCCAGCTGCCCGCGCTGCCCCCGACCCGGACCAGCGCGGCCGTCGCGTCCGCCGACGGCAGGCCCGCGACGGCTGCCTCCAGGGAGGCCCTCACCGGGGCGGGAAGGGCGGGCGCCGCGGACGGTGCGGACACCGCCGGGGCCGGGGCGGACGCGGCGGCCGGCAGGACGGCCGGCCCCGCGGTGACGCCCAGGACGAGCGCCGCGGCCAGCAGCGTGCGGCGGGGCATGCGGTGGGACTCGTGGGGCGTGCGAGGGAGCGTGCGGTGGGACTCGTGGGGCGTGTGATGCGTGTGCGGCGTAGGTCTCATGGTCAACTCCGTTGATGCGAACCGTCGTCACCGATGGCTCCATCCTTCTGACCGGCGCGCCTGCGCGGATCGCCCGCACAGGCGGTCTTCCGGCGGCCGGTTCCCGTCAGTTCCTCACCGGCGCGGGGGAGGGACCGGCCCCGGACGGTCCCCCGGGCGGGGGATCCCCGGCCGTGATCAGCCCTGTCTCGTAGGCGCAGATCACGGCCTGAATCCGGTCCCGCAGCCCCAGCTTGGCGAGCACGTTGCCGACATGCGTCTTGACCGTGTGGTCGCTGACGACCAGTTCCTCGGCGATCTCGGCGTTCGACATCCCCCGCGCGAGCAGCAGCAGCGTCTCCCGCTCCCGCCCGGTCAGCGCGTCCAGACGCGGATCGGGCCGCCGCGGCCGGGCGGCGGCGGGCCGGGTGTACTGCTCCACCAGGCGCCGGGCCACGGACGGCGCGAGCAGGGAGTCGCCCCGGGCCACCACCCGTACCGCGTGCACCAGATCGTCCCGGCGGACGTCCTTCAGCAGAAAGCCGCTCGCGCCCGCGTGCAGCGCCTCGTAGACGTACTCGTCGAGGTCGAAGGTGGTCAGCATCACCGTCCGGCAGCCGGTCTCGGCGCTGATCGCACGGCAGGCCTCGATACCGTCCAGCCGGGGCATCCGGATGTCCAGCAGCGCCACGTCGGGCGCGTGCCGCCGCACCGCCTCGACCGCTTCGGCCCCGTCCCCCGCCTCCGCGACCACCTCGATGTCCGGCTGCACGTCCAGGATCATCGCGAAACCGCTGCGCACCAGTTCCTGGTCGTCGGCGACCACCACCCGGAGGGTCACCGCGCCACCTCCGCCACGGCGGGTACGGGGATCCGGACCCGTACCTCGAAGCCCCGGCCGTCCGGCCCCGGCCCGGTGACCGCCGTACCGCCGTGCGCCGCCGCCCGCTCGCGCACGCCGACGAGTCCGTGACCGCCACCGGAAGCGGACCGCGGACCACGGCCGTCGTCCGTCACCCGGATCTCCAAGTCACGCTCGGTGTAGGCGAGGCGGACCGACACGGTACGGGCGTCCGCGTGCCGGACGGTGTTCGTCAGCGCCTCCTGGACGATCCGGAAGACGGTCGCCCCGGTCGCCTCCGGCAGCGGCCGCACGGCCCCCGCCGTCCCGTGCACGACGTCGAGACCACTGGCCCGCACCCGGTCCAGGAGATCGGGCAGATCCGCCGGCCCCGGCTGCGGCGCGCGCGGGGAGCCGCCCGCCTCGCCGTCCTCGCGCAGCACCCCCAGCATCCGCCGCAGCTGGGCCATGGCGTCCCGGCCCGTCTCGGAGATCGCCTCGAACGCCGCCTCCGCCCGCTGTGGAGCCGCGCGCACGGCCACCGGACCGGCCTCGGCCTGCACGATCATCAGGCTCACCGCGTGGGAGAGGACGTCGTGCATCTCCCGGGCGATCCGCGCCCGTTCCCGCGCGGCGGCCTGCTCGGCCTCGACGCGGTTCGCCCGCTGACGCGTGACGGTCAGCCGCCCGAGGACATAGGCCGCCGCGAACACGAACAGGGAGAAGGTCAGCTCACGCGCCGAACGGGTGTTGAGCCACACCGACACGGGCACGGCGACCACCAACAGCACCCCGCTGACCAGCCGCTTCCGAGGCGACGACAGCACGGCGACCGTGTAGACGATGACGAGCCCGGTGTACGGCAGCGGCTGCCCGGGCCCGTCCACGGCCAGCAACCGGCTCCGCCGCAGGTCAGAACGCACCTGGCCCTCCCCGAACCCCCAGACGAACATTTGGAAAGCGTGTTGGGGGCAACCCCTCACGAGTTCGAATCTCGTATCCTCAGCAGCCGCCCAACTGGGCAAACGAAGGCTCCGACCGGATCTCGGTCGGAGCCTTCGTCGTTCCCTGGTTGCAGTTCCCATGATCGGCGCACCGTCCCCACGAGATCATGTTGCGCATCCGGCCGCCTGCGAGGCCCGGGCATACCCAGTCACAGAGGAGAGACGGTGTCCGCCGACAGAGTCATCCTGCACGGCCCCCTCGGGGACTTTGCGCGTCAGCTGAGTCCATCCGACGACCTGAGCGCCGAAGAGATGTATGCGGCGACCATCTCGGTGTGGTCCACGGCGATCGCGCCCACCGTGAGGGTTCGCTCGTACCTTCCGGGAACGCGTCCGACGCTGGTGTGGACAGCGTTTGTCGGAGACAGCCGGAATCCGTCCGAGGGGATGGCGCAGAGCGTGGTACGTGCACTGCGCGTGCGGGACTCCTTCACGTCGCTGGCGGGGCGCCACCCAGTCAACAGCGTGGCCCATCTCTTCAGCGCAGTGGAATCAGCCCGCCGCTACCCCTCACGGCACACTTCCGCGCCGCGGAGCACGTTGCTGGAAAGTTCACCGTTCCAACGGACGCCGACCGGTAGGCAGCGACTCCAGAGCGAGCTCAACTACGCGTTGCGTCAGGCATGGGACGGCAGCAACTTTCTGTGGATCAGCACAAAGAAGCGGACCCCCGCCCAGCAGGAGCTGGACCGCGTACCGCCCATGGTGGGCGTCCTCTGGGGGATCTCTGATGTGAGCTGGAAGCAGCGCCCGTACGGACCCGGCGACGAAGCCTTCTACTCCCGCTTCCTGCCGTTCAAGCTCCGCGGTCAGCCCAGCCACGGCCGGGCTCTACAGACCGGGCCCTCTCCCGAGCTGGTCGCCGCGTATGAGTGGGCGATCGGAAATCAGCGGGAAGTGAAACTGAGTCGAGCTGCAGCGGAGATGTGGGGCGAAATCAGGCGCCTGGAAGACTCGACACTGCTGCACGGCCCGGCTCCAAGGGACGCCGCCTTCACAATCCGGGTCGGCGAGCACGCCCTTCGGGTGGCAGCGGCACTCGCCGCCGCAGAGATGTCATCCATCATCGAGCCGAACGCGATCGAGGCAGCCTGGTCCCTAGTGTGGCGTTCCATTCGTGACGTCGCCGACCTCTCCCACGCGGACAGCGCCCTGCTTGAGGATCCCCTTGCCAAGACCAGCGCGGCCGTGCCGACCGACTCGCGCTCGGCTGGCGTACGCGTCGAGCCTTCGTGGCACGCAGAGAGCACCGACCCGGACCTCGCCGATACGCCTGTCCAGCGGAGAACTGCGGTAGTACAGGCCCAAGACCGGGATTCTCGGGTCAAGCGCCAGGTCAAGGCGTGGTACGACAACACCTGCCAGTTCTGCGGAACGGTGATCGAACTGGCAACGCCGCCCTTCGCGTACAGCGAAGCTGCACACATACAGGCGCTTGGCGCCCCCCACAACGGTCCCGACCGGATCGAAAACGTGCTCTGCCTCTGTCCGAACTGTCACGTCCGCTTTGACATGGGCGCCCGCTTCCTCACCGACGAACTCCGCATCATTGACTCGGTCACAGGCAAGGATCTTGGGCCTCTGACGGTTCATGCTCAACACCGGATCCGCCTTGAGTACGTCCGGCAGCACCGCTCCCGATGGGCTGACACGTAATGCTCGGGCACACTGGGCTACCCGGTTGGGCAGCATCTGAGTGATTGTGAAGCTGACCAACTGGAGGTCGTTGCCGCTCGACGCGGATAGCAGCCTGGCCCAGCGGCCCGTCAGCAGCGCGAGTGGTGGAACAAGGGGCACCAGTAGAAGCTCGGACGGCCGAAAAACATCGGTGCTGGGGAAGGGCGAGTGGTCCAGGGCGTAGGCCCGGCGTCGCTACCCTGGAGCGCATGTCTACTGCCCCGGTTCGCGTTCGTTTCGCCCCGTCCCCGACCGGCATGTTCCATGTCGGTGGTGCACGGTCCGCTCTCTACAACTGGGCGGTGGCGCGACAGTCCGGCGGCAGGTTCGTGCTGCGGATCGAGGACACCGACGCGGCCCGGAACAAGCCGGAGTGGACCGAGGGCATCATCAGCGCGCTCGCGGCGATCGGTATCCATGGCGAGGATGCGGCTTTCGAGGGGCCGTACTTCCAGTCGCACAATGCCGAGCGGCACCGGGAAGCGGCTCAGCAGCTCTTCGCGGCCGGCCGGGCGTACTACTGCGACTGCACCCGGGAGCAGCTGAAGGCGCGCACGGGGTCGGAGCACCTCGGGTACGACGGGTTCTGCCGGGACCGGGGGCTGGCCTTCGAGGAGGGGCGGGCGCTGCGGTTCCGGACGCCGGACGAGGGGGAGACCGTCGTGGTCGACCTGGTCCGCGGGGAGCCGGCGTTCCCGAACAGCGCGATCGAGGACTTCGTGATCGCCCGTGGTGACGGGTCCCCGGTCTTTCTGATCGCCAACGTCGTGGACGACCTGGACGAGGGAATCACGCAGGTCATCCGAGGCGAGGAGCACCTGTCGAACACGCCGAAGCAGCAGCTGCTGTGGGAGGCGCTCGGTGCCAAGCCGCCTGTGTGGGCGCACCTGCCGGTGATCGTGAACGAGAAGCGGCAGAAGCTGTCAAAGCGCCGGGACAAGGTGGCGCTGGAGGACTACCTCGCCGAGGGGTTCCTGCCCGAGGCGATGGTGAACTACCTCATGTTGCTCGGCTGGGGCCCGGGTGACGACCGGGAGATCAGGCCGTACGAGGAGCTGGAGCAGCTCTTCCGGATCGAGGACGTCAACACCGCGCCGGCCTTCTTCGACGTGAAGAAGCTGACGGCGTTCAACGGCGAGTACATCCGCGCCCTGTCGCCGGAGCAGTTCGCCGCCGCCTGCGCGCCGTGGCTCGTCGCCCCGTACGCGCCGTGGCGGCCGGAGGCGTTCGACAAGGACGTCTTCGAGGCGGCGGCTTCCCTGGCCCAGACCCGGCTGGCGCTGCTTTCCGAGATCACCAGCTATGTGGACTTCCTGTTCCTCGACGAGCCGGTCGAGGACGAGGCGTCGTGGAACAAGGCGATGAAGGCAGGCGCCGGCGACATCCTGTCGGACGCCCGCGCCGAGCTGGCCGACGTCGCGGACTGGAAGGCGGACGACCTGAAGGCCGTCCTGCTCGCCGTCGGGGAGAAGCACGGGCTGAAGCTGGGCAAGGCCCAGGCGCCCATCCGGGTCGCGGTCACCGGCCGGACGATCGGACTCCCGCTGTTCGAGTCCATGGAGCTGCTCGGCCGGGACCGCGTGCTGGCCCGTCTGGAAGCTGCCAGCAAGAAGCTGGTCGCGCAGGCTTAGCCGCTGGTCAGGCGACCTGCGTCAGGAGGTTGCCCCAGGCGTCCCCGAAGTAGTTCAGGTCGAACCGGGCCAGGGCCTCGTACCCCGCCTTGGCCTCGGTGTGGCGTGCCGCCGCACGCTCCCGGACCTGTGCCGGGAGACGGCGGAGGTCCGGGGTCGGCTGGCCAGCCAGTGCGGCGAGGTCGCCCAGGCCGGCCACCGGACGGATGAGGCAGGGCAGGCCGAGGAGTAAAGCCTCGGCGGCGCAACGGCTCCAGCCCTCCCGCATCCGTGGAAGGAAGACACCGACGTCACAGGCGCGCAGCAGACGCAGGTACCGCTCGCGTTCGACGTCGTAGTGCGCGCTGTCGAGGCCGATGGTGTTGCTGCCGCTGGTGATCACCCGCAGTCCGGGAACGCCGGCCAGTGCTGCGGAGACCTCCTCGGTCCCCTTCCAGTGCACGGCCTTGCCCGCGTAGACGCCGATCACGTCGGGTTGTAGGCCGAACTCGGCGCGGCACTCGGCCCAGTCGTAACCGCGTGCCTGCTCTACTTCGGCCATGTCGAAGGCGTTGTAGATCACCCGTACGTTGCGGACGCCTCGGGCGCGAAGCTGGTCGGCCCAGTACGGGGCGACGCACACGACGGCGGCGCACTGCGGCAGAACGCAGAACAGCCGCTCCCAGAGCATGGCCTCGATGGGGGCGGAGTCATGTTGGAGCGGCTCGTAGTGGTGCAGGAGGAACACCGTGCGGGCGCGCATCTCGGGCGTGAACAGCAGCAGGCTGAGGTCGTCCCACACGAAGGTGCCGGTGGTGCCGTGCAGCGCCCGTATGGAAGGTGCCAGGCGGGCGAGGTGGCGGAGCTTGCGCCAGCGGCGGACCCGGTAGGTCCGCTTGTGGTCCGGGACGGTGCGCCATTCCACGTCGTCGGCCGTCACCTCGTGGAGCATCCGTAGGTAGACCCGGCCGCCGGTCCGGCCGACCGGCTCCATCGAGTAGACGACCCGTTTCACGGACGTACCTCCTGTATGTGGTGGACGTACTCGGCGTGCAGGCGCGCGTGCATGGTCTTCAGATGGGGGTCGAGGTCGCGGGCGGCGTCGGCGAGAGGGAGGTGGAAATCGCCCAGGGTCTGGAGGAACCGTCGGCGTCGGTCGAGGTTCGGGGACGCGGCGAGGTCGCGCAGGTTGTGCAGGCGGTCGGCGAGCCGGACGAGGAGGTCCTCGGGCGGGAGCGCGGCTTGCTTCGCGCGCCAGCGGGTCTCGTCGCCGACGGACTTCGTGCGCTGTTCGAGGCGGTGGTCGGCCGTCATGGCACGCAGGCGAGCGGTGAACGGGCCGCCGAGGTGATGGACGAGCAGTGCCTCCGACTCAGGGGACACCTCCAAGGCGTCATGGAGGAGAGCGAGGAGGAGGGTTTCGGGGCGCCGGACGCCGATCTCCGTTCGCAGAAGCCTGACGACGGCCAGCGGGTGCTCCAGGTAAGGCGTGCCCTGGTCGCGGGTGTGGCCGTCGTAGACCGTGAGAGCGAGGCCGGCGGCCACGCGGGCGCGGGACTGCTCGTTCAGGCTCCACGCCGCGGCACCGAGCACGGTCAGGACGTGGTCGAGATCGATGGGATCCATCCGCCTCACCTCGTACGAAGGGACGCGGCACGGGGATCGGGGACGTGCTCGGCGAGCAGCAGGGTGTCCCCGACGACGAGGGCGTCAAGGCGCAGCTCCACCGTCGCCGCCACGGCTTGCTCAGCGGTCCGCAGGATCGGGGCGCCTTTGCGGTTGAAGGATGTGTTCAGCAGCAGCGGCAGTCCAGTGAGGTCGCGGAACTGCTCAAGGATATCGCGCAGGCCCTGGTGGTCGGCGGCGACGGACTGGACGCGGGCGGTGCCGTCGTGGTGGGTGACCGCCGCGACTCGGTCGGCTCGGCACCGTCGGACGGTGGCGACACGGTTCATGAAGGGGTCGCCCGCCGACATGAACCATTCCGTGACGTACTCGGCGAGGATGGCCGGCGCGAACGGGCGGTACGCGGCTCGCTTCTTGATCGCGTTGAGTCGGTCCCGCGTGGCGGCGTGACCGGGGTGGGCGAGGATCGAGCGATGGCCGAGGGCACGCGGCCCGAATTCGAGCTGTCCCTGCATCCAGCCGACGATGCGGTGCTCGGCGAGCAGTGCCGCCACTGTGGGCGCCAGTCCGAGCCCGAGGTGGCGCAAGGCGTGGTAGCCGGCCGGCATCGTTGTCGTCGGCAACGCGCCCGGGTCGGGGCCCCAGGCCGCGTCGGTCGGCACCGGCACGCGCTCCTGCCCGAGTTGGTAGTGCCAGCCGTAGAGCGCGGCGCCCAGGGCTGTGCCGGCGTCGTGTGGTGCGGGTGCGACGAAGAGGGTGTCGAAGCCGCTGTCGGCGGCCAGTTGGCCGTTGAGGTGCGAGTTCAGGGCGCATCCGCCGGAGAACACCAACGTTGAGGCCCGAGTGAGTCGTTGCAGGTGGCGGGCGATGTGGACGACCGATTCGGCGAAGACCTCCTGGACGGCAGCGGCCAGGTCGGCACGCTTGTGTTCCGGCTGTTCCGTGACGTTGTCGACGGTCCAGGCCCGGCCATCGAGCAGCAGCGGCGTGCTGCCGTCCGCGGAACCCCACGGGTGGTCGATGCGGACCTCGCCCTCGTCGCCGAGCCGGACCAGTTCGCGCATGTGTGTTCCGTAGCGCTGGGGATCGCCGAAGGCCGCGAGCGCCATCATGCTGCCCTCGGGCTCATCGCCGGGCGGGATCACCCGCCGGGCGAGGTTCCGGTAAAAGTGCCCGAGGGAGGAGTGGACGCGCCGGGGCCCGACCGGGCCCGGCACGACGGCCGGCATGCCCTGGTGGAGGCGGTCGATGCGATCGGGCCACAGGTCGTACCCCGTGATGCGCTCCCGGCCCGGGCCGAAGTCGGAGCCCAGTGAGGAGCCGCCGGCGTCGATGACGAGGCCCGCGGCGTGCTCGTGCCCGGAGAGCAGGTAGCCGGAGAGCACATGGGCCGTGTGGTGGGAGAGGAGGCGGAGGTGTTCGCCGAGCGGGGCGGGCAGGAGGGCGGCGAGTTCCTCCCGCTCCTCGGCCAGCCACCAGCCGGCCGCAGGGTTGGGACGCATGGAGGCGGCCCAGACGGCGTCCACGTCTTCCGGTTCGATGCCGGCGGCCTCCAGGCACCACTGGAGCGCGCGGGTCGGGGCGGTGAGCGTGCCCTTGCGGGTGGGGTGGTTGTGCTTGACGCCGCTCCAGCGCTCCTCCTCGGCGGCGTAGATGCGGCCGTCGACGACTAACGCGGCTGCCGTGTCGTGGTGGAAGTTCAATCCGAGGACTGCGGGCATGGTGGTGTACCTCCCGGTCAGACGGTGAGGGCGGGGACGAGTGCGGCGCCGGAGTCGGTGTACTCGTGGCAGCGCAGGCAGAACCGGAAGTGGTGTGCGCGCGGCGCGAACACCTTGGCCGCGAAGTCCTCGTCCCAGATGCTGAACTCGCTGTCGTCCTTCGCCATGGCGTTGAAACAGCGGTAGCAGGACCCGTCCATCTCGATCATCAGGTGCTGGTCGAGGTAGCGGTCGCAGAGGCCGCGCAGCTCGTTCGCAGGCTGGCCGACGTGGACATGGTGCACATGGTTGGTGACGTGGATGGCGCCGTACTTCTCGCACAGCTTCCCGAGCTGCGTGAGCCGGGTGGAACTGATGCCTTCCAGGACACTGTTGACGACCACGGTCTTGCCGGCTTCGCGGAGGCGGGGCACGACGGCGTGCACCTCGTCGTAGTTCCCGTGTTCGTCGTCGCAGCCGATGAGGATCTGGTCGTATGAGCGGAGGGTCGCCTCCATGATCGGCTGGTTGCGGGCCAGGGTGATGGCGTTCGTGCCCAGGACCATGACCTTGTCCGGCAGCCGTCTGCGGGCGGCGTCGCTGAGCGCCGGGAAGTCCCGATGCACGGTGGGTTCGCCGCCGTTGATGTGCAGCTGCTGGAAGGGGATGGTCTCCAGCCGGGTCAGGATGGTGGAGAACAGTTCCAGGGGCATGTTCTCGCCCTGGGCGCCGTCGGCGAAGATGCAGAAGTCGCAGTGCCGGTTGCACTTCGTGGTGATCTTGACCTTGGCCGTTTTGAGGGTGCGGGGCACCGGCGCACGCGGGGTCATTGGCGAGACTCCTTGGGTCAGAGGTAGACGTCGTCGGGGGTGAAGCTGAGGAAGTCCTGGACGGTGGTCTTCTGCTGGTGCCAGCGCGCGAGGGTCGCGCGCAGGGTGTCAGCGGTGGTGGGTCCAGTGGGGATCAGCGCCGCCATCCGGGTGGCCAGCCGCTGGGCGGCAGTCGCCTCGTCTGCCGCGAGCACGGTCAGCGTTTGCGCGGCGGAGCGGAGTTCCTTCGCCTCCCGCCGGATCAGGTACTCGGTCGCCACGCCGGGCGGCGGATCGAGGTAGTACAGCCAGCGGGCGACGCGTACACGGAGCATGCCGGCCGTCATCACCCAGTCAGTACGAGCGTGCTCATGCCCCTGGCTGTCTGGGCGGGCCCCGTCAGGAACGCGGCGCATGGCCGCCTCCAGAGCTACATGGGCCGCGCGGAGCAGGTGGCGCGGACTCCGTGGGAGGGCATCGGAGCGGTTCTCTGAGTGCCGGAGGAACAGCTCGGCGTATCCGTCCAGTCCCTCAGGCCGCCACTGGGTGAGGGCCGCCGTCTTTCCGGGGCAGCGGGTACGGGTCGCCAGTGCGGCGGCGGCGAACCAGCACGGGGCGAGGTAGTGCCACGCCACGCAGTGGCGTCGGTACGCGGCGATGTCCTCGACCACGTTGTCCGTGCTGTCCGCGGCCAGCTGGTATCGGCCGCCCATCCTGGCCTGGAGGATCCCCCGGTAAAACCGCTCATCGACCTCGCACCAGGGCGCCATCTGGGCCCGGGACTTCCAGCGTTGGAAGTCCCGCGCGCTGCCGCTGATCAGTGACCAGGTCGCGAGTTCGGGCGCGGAGACGAGTCGCCTGTCCGTCTCGGTCGCGGTGAACGCGAAGCCGGGCGGGTGCTCCAGGAGACGTCGATGGAAGACTTCCCGGTCGACTGCGGCGGTGTGTGCGGCGGCCAGGCGGTGGTTCCACTCTTCCCAGTCCGCAGGTGCCTGGCGCAGGATGACGCGTACGTCGATGTCGGAGTGCGGAGCTAGCAGGTCGGTCGGCTGCCACTTGTGGGTGAGCATCACGGCCCCGACGCCGTGAGCGTCCAGCTCGCCTTCGTACAGAGCGCCGAGCTCCTGGTAGAGAGGCGGCGCGTCGACCACAACCATCACCGCTCCTCGGTGGAGGCGCGGGCGCAGGAGGGGCCGGCCGCCCCCGTGGGGAGGACGGGCAGCAGGGGTAGGACCGGGGTGCCTTCGGGGCGCTCCATCCGGTCCCAGCGCAGGTCGTAGTCGACGTAGTGGAAGCCCTGCCAGGCGTCGTTGGTGTTGCGGTCGAGCATGGTCTGGAAGAGGTGGGCGAAGGCGTCGCTGAGGGTGCCGTCGGCGAGGTAGGGCTTCAGGGGGATGTCGCGGTTGTGCAGGATGCAGGGTCGCGCCACTCCGGTGGGCGTGATTTTGATCCGGTTGGCGTCGGAGCAGGTGGCGCAGCTGGAGTTGGAGATGAAGCCGATCGATCCTGCCCAGCCGTCGGGACGGAGGTACTGCCCGGGGCTGCGGACGCCCAGCTGGTTCCGGGGGACTTCGCCGGCGTTCGCGAACCACTCGTGGAGACGGTCGCGTACCTCTGCCTCGGTGATGAACTCGGTGTCGAAGAGCGCCTGGGCGGGGCCGATGTTCTGGAGTTCGATCAGGCGGACGGCGATGGGAAGGTCGCGGGCGAGTTCGGCCACGGCGAAGGCGTCGTCCAGGTAGGTGCGCTGAAGAACGCAGTTGATCTTCACTCGCAGGCCGAGGGAGAGGGCGGTGTCGAGGGTGCTCCGGGTGGTGCGCGGGTCGCCGCCGCCCATGATCGCGGCGGACCGCGCCGGGTCGAGGCTGTGGAGGCTGAGGTTGAGGTAGGTCAGGCCGGCGTGGTGGAGCTGTTCGACGCTCAGTCCCCGGCGCAGGTTGCCGTGGCTGGTTATGCCGATCGCGGCGTCGGGCCCGAGGCCGTCGGCGAGGCCCGCGATGACGTCGAGGATGTCGGCTCGGAGGGTCGGTTCACCGCCGGAGCAGTGTGCCTTCCTGATCTTCCAGGTCCCGGCCTCGGTGGCGATGGCCGCGTAGTCGGAGGCGGTCAGGGGTCGGTCCTTGTGCCCGTAGTCCGGCATGCACCGGGGCTTGCAGAACACGCAGTCCAGGTTGCACAGCGAGTTCAGGGTGAAGGCCAGGTAGGGGTGGTTGCGGCCTGCGGCGGCGAAGGCGGCGGCCAGGTCGTCGTGGTCTGGGGTGGGCATTGGTCAGCCTCCTAGGAGCGGAGAGCGGGTGGCGGGCGCCTCGGCCAGGCCGTTGAGGGGCTGGCCTGAGATGTAGCGGTGCAGGTTGTCGGCGAAGAACGCCACCGCCTCGTCCATGTACGCGCGGCAGAACACCGAGCTTTTCGGGGTGAGTACGACCCGGGGGTGGAGCCGCAGCGGATGGCGGGCGGGCAGCGGTTTCGGGTCGAACACGTCCAGGGCCGCGCCGCGCAGGTGGCCGGTGTCGAGTGAGGCCAGGAGGGCCGACTGGTCGACGGTTGCCGCGCGGCCGAGGTTGAGGAAGAGAGAGCGGGGCTTGCACGCCGAGAAGAGGTCGTGGTCGAAGTAGCGGTGCGTGGCAGGGGTCGCGGGCAGCAGATTGACCACGACGTCGGCGACGGATACCGCCTGGTGCACTGCCGTCGTGTGCACCCATGTGATCCCGTCCTCGGAAGCCGCAGGTGGTGTCCGGCGCACTCCGATGACGTTCATGCCGAAGGCCCGGGCGGCATGGGCGAGGTGGCGTCCGACGCTGCCGCAGCCGACGATGGTCATCGTCGCCCCCGCCAGGTCGAAGAACTCCTCGGCCAGGTCGTCCTTCCACCAGGCGCGGTTCCGCTGGACGCGCTGGCTGATGAAAAGCCCGCGGGAGAAGCCCAGGACCAGGCCCATCGCGTGCTCGGCCATGGGCCTGCCGTGGAAGCCGTACGAGCGGGTCAGGGCCACCCCGACGGAGTGCGCCTCGGCGACGGGCAGATGGTCGGTGCCGGCGGCCGGGGAAGCGATCCACTTCAGATGTGGCGCTGCGAACAGCCACGAGGGCGCGAATCGCCACCCGAAGTAGACGTGTGCGTCGGCCAGCTGGTGCGGCACGGCGTCCTCGGTCGCCCTGCGGAACTCGATGCCGGGGAAGGAGGCGGACAGCGCACGCTCGTGATCGGAGGACAGCCGCCAGAAGGAGTGCGGGGACTCCAGACTGATCAGCACCACCGGCTGGTTCATCGCGCGCGGCCCTCCGCGATGGCTGACTGCGCCAGCGCCCAAGGGGCGATGCGGTCCATGACGGAACCGACGTTGGCCTCGTAGTCGTGGCGGGAACGCACCAGGGCTGCCCCGGCGCTCCGAAGCCGATCGCGTTCTCGGGGCAGGACGGTCAGGGCCCGGTGCAGGGCGGATGCCAGGGACCGGGGGTCCTGCGGTGCGGCCGTGAAGCCGGTCTCGCCCTCGATGACGGTCTGAGCCAGGCCGCCGGCCGTGGTCGCGACCACCGGGCCCGCACCTGCTGCGAACGCCTCCAGGGGTATCCGGCCGAAGGGCTCCTCGCGAGAGGGAACGATGACCGCGCGCAGGGCCGGGCTGTGCAGCCAGGCACGGATCGCGGGTGTGAAGCGAGTGATCAGAGTCGCGTCCAGATCGTGCGCGCGGATGTGCGCCGCCAGGTCCTGCTGGTACGAGGAGGGGTGCTTGTGTTCCTCCGAGGTCACGGCAGCCAGCAGCAGGTGAGGAACGGGGACACCGCGTTCCTTCAGTAGACGCAACGCCTCCAGGAGATCTTCGAAGCCTTTCGTCGGGACTGCGCGGCCCATGGCGAGAAGGAATCCGGCGCGGGCCTTGAAAGGCAGCGGCAGAGCCGTGGTCGGCTTGACCATCTCCTCACGGATCAGCCCGTTCGGGATGCTCACGATGTTCGACCGAGGGACGGCGTAGTTGACGACGAGGTGGCCTCGCATGTGGGAGGAGATAGCCCCGACGCGCGCACCTCGGAGTGTCGCCGCTCGCAGAGCGTCGCGCTCCCAGCGGACGCGGGAGACATCCTTGGGCCGCGTCAGCGCGGTCGTGGAGCGGGGCACGAGCAGCAGGTCCGTAGTCGGCGACGTGTAGGGCGCGAGCCCGAGGAACGGGATGTCGAGGCCGACGAGGAGGCACCGGCTCGCCCGCGCGGAGATGCGCATGGCCGCGTCGCCCGCCAGGTCGCACAGCTGAACCGAGCCGCGGACCGAGTCCGGCGGCGCGTTGACCTTCGGGATCGTGATGACCTCGGCTGCGGCCTGCCGCAGTATCTGCCGCACCTCGCCGACCCACCGCTGATTGTGGGCTCCCGTGGTCTCGGGCACGTGCGGGGTGATCACCGAGAGGCGGCCTGTCGGCAGGAGCCGGGCCAGTGCCGTGAGGAAGGCGCGGTTGCTGAAGCCGGTGCCAGACTCCGCGCCGTAGAAGCCCTCGTGGAGAGCGACGACGACCCTGGGCTGACGAGCGGCCTCCGGCACAGCCGTGCGTGAGGGTGGGGAAGTCGCGTGGTCGATGCGCACTGTGTGGTGCCTCCTTGGAGGACGGGTTTGGGCAGGCGTGGACATCAGGCGCCGTCGGACGAGGAGCACGGCCCGTGGGTGAGTCGGCACCAGGCACGAGAGCCGCTGGTGCCAGTCGTCAGCGACCAGGCATCGGCCAAGGCATCGACGATGACCAGTCCCCGTCCTGATTCGGCCTGCTCGTCGGGAGCGGTAGGAGAAGCGGGTGCCGGGCGGGAACAGCCGCCGTCGGTGACGGTGATCTCGATCTCCAGGCCGCCGTCGGCCAGACTCCTGCGGTCGACGCACAGAACCAACGGAGGACTGCCCGAGACGAAGGCGTTCGTCGCGAGCTCCGACCCGATCAGGCGGGCGTCAGCAAGTACGTCCGTCTCAGTGCCACGCAGCGCCAGCGTCACGGCGCCCCGGGCGACCTCGGCCGCTTCCGGTCCGTACGGCAGATCCGTGATCAGGGTGGTCGTGCCGTCGCCAGCGACGAGCCCGCGTCCGGGGGCGGAGGTCGGTCGTCCGGCGTCACGGTCCAGCACACCGCCCGGTCGGCCTGGGGAGGTGCTCGTGTGCTGTCTCAAGGCCCACCTCTTTCTCCGTCGGCTCGGAAGACGGGCGCCTCCGCCGGATCCAAGAACACAGGAGGGGGACGGTCAGGCAGGACCCGATCAGTCGGTCAACTCGGTCAACTTCCGTGCGGCGATGGTGAATCGTCCGTCCAGGGGCATCACCATGGGGCTCGCGAAGTGATGGGACGAACCACTGGAGCGAAGGGTGGTCGCACGTGGCGCCGCAGACAGGCGAGCCCAACGTCGTACTGGCGGGGTGCCTCGACGAACTCGGGTGGAGCCCGAAGGCGCTCGCTCGCAAGCTCAACCGGGTGTTCGGCGCGGGGACGGTGGCCGAGTCGGCGCCGTACCACTGGCGGGACGCCGGCTCCCTGCCGCGCTCGCCGTTGCCGATGATGACCGCCTACGTGCTCACCCAGGAGTTGGGTAGGAATGTCTCGGTGGCCGAACTGTGGCAGGGCCGTGTGGGCGACTCGTCAGCGCTGGTCCCCGCGGACACGGATCTTGCGCGGCCTTGGACCGCGCAGGGCATGGAGGCGATCGTGGAGGACTGGGTGATGGGAGGGCTTGTCGACCGTCGCCGGTTCCTCGCGATCTCGGGTGCGGGACTCCTCGCGATCGTCGCCCAGTACCTCGACGGCACCGCAGGACGTGGTCAGTACACGCCTCGAATGACGTCGTCGCTCGGCACCGATCCGCTCGTGGACCAAGTGGAGCAGCATCTTCCCATGCTCCAGTTGCTTGATGACGAGCACGGAGGGGCACGTCATCTGCCTTACGTTGGAGCCCAGTTCCGGGCTGTCGGGCTGCTGATTCGGGAAGGCGGCCACCCTCCGGCTGTCGCGAGCCGTCTGATCCGCGCGCTCGCGGAGATCGGTCAGCTGGCCGGCTGGATGGCCTTCGACGCGGCCGACCACGGACTGGCGCAGCGCTACTTCGTCACGGCGCTTCGGGCTGCCCATCAGGTCAATGATCTACCCCTGTGTGCCCACATCCTCGGCGACCTGTCGTTCCAGTCGGCGAGTCGCGGACACCCCGCGGACGCCATCGCCCTCGGTGAAGCCGCCCGCCGTGCGAGCGACGCCGCCCCGCTGGCCGTCCGGGCGTCCGTCCTGTCCCGGCTGGCCTACGCGTACGCCGCCGCCGGCCGTGACAACGACTTCGCCCACACTCGTGGCGCTGCCCGCGAACTGATCGCAAGCCGGGACGGCCGCCAAGAAGAGCCCCGCTGGATGTACTTCCTCACCGACAACCACCTGGACTGCCAGGCTGGTTACGGCCTCATCCAGATGGGTCGTGCACAGCAGAAGGCGGAGAGCGGAAAAAAGAGCCGTCGCTTCCTCGCCCAGGGGACCGAGATGCTCAGGTCCGGGGCGTACGACGTGCCGCGCGGCGACCCAAGCCAGCGCCGAGCCATGTTCGAGGGAGCCTGGCTGGCCCTGGGACACAGCGCGCACGGAGACCTGGAGGCAGCCTGCGAGATCGGCCAGATCGCCGCCGACCGCCTCGTTGTCGTCCGCTCGCCTCGCAGCGCGGCGCTGCTCCACCAACTTGCCGCCGACCTCCGTCGCCGACAGCGCAACCCTCACGTGCGCGGCTTCCTGCCAGCCCTGGAGGATGCCCTCGCCCAACACGCCCCACCGACGCAACCCGGCCGTTAGGGTCAGGTTCATGACCGCAGGGGAGCGCGTTGTCGTTGTCGGGGCTGGGGTGGCTGGGCTCACCACGGCCGTCGTTCTCGCCGAGGCCGGGGCTTCGGTGCACGTGATCGCCGAGCAGGTGCCGGGGGTCACGTCGCTGGCGGCCGGGGCGATGTGGGGGCCTTACCTGGTCGAGCCGAAGGACAAGGTCGACCAGTGGGGACAACGGTCCTTGGAGATCTTCCGGGAGCTGGCCCAGGACCCGGCGACGGGCGTCCGGCTCACCAGTGGCATCGAAGCGTCCCGCACGGCCGAAGCCGCGCCAGACTGGGCCACCACTTTGCCGGGTTTCCGGCCGTGCGAGCGGGCCGAACTTCCGGCCGGGTTCACGGCGGGCTACCGGTTCACCGTGCCACTGATCGACATGCCCACCTACCTCGACTACCTCCTGCGCCGACTCCGCGATGCCAGCGGTGTGGTCGAGCAGCGACGGCTGACCTCGCTCTCGGACGCCGGTCCGGCTTCGGCGATCGTCAACTGCGCGGGCCTCGGGGCGCGCGACCTGGTTCCGGACCCCGACCTCCGGCCCATCCGCGGTCAGCACGTCGTCGTCACCAACCCCGGGCTGACCGAGTTCTTCTCCGAGGACACCGGCCTCTCCCCGGACCTCCTGTGCTTCTACCCCCACGGCGACACCGTCGTCCTGGGCGGCACGGCGATGGACGGCGAGGGCGATCTGGCCCCCGACGACAAGGCGGCTGCCGGCATCCTCGCCCGCTGTTCCGAGGTCGAGCCCCGACTCGCCCAAGCCCGCGTCCTGGAGCACAGGGTCGGCGCTCGACCGACCCGCGCCACGGTCCGTGTGGAGGAAGAGGTGGGGGAGGACGGCACTGCGGTCGTGCACAACTACGGGCACGGAGGTGCTGGCGTCACGCTGTCGTGGGGGTGCGCCGAGGAGGCTCGGGCGTTGTTCTCCGTCAAGTGATCTGCACGTGGAAGAGCAGACGTTGCGACGTCCGCAGCGCGGGATCGCTCAGGGCGCCCCGACACGCTTGTAGCCGAACCACAACCGGCCACCGATCTGCCCGAGCACCTCGTCCACGACGGCCACGAGTGTCTCGACTCTCCCGTCCAGTACCTCCTGTAGGCCGTGGTGGAGGCGTGCGCTGAGCCCTGGCGCGGTCGTCTCAAGACGGCGTGCCAGCCACTTCCCACCGCCACCCCACGAACCGCCAACGGCCAGTGCCAGCTCACCGGTGCGTCGGACCAGCTCGGTCGCGATGAACAGACGCTCGCGCTGGTCGTCGCTTCCCGCGAGGTCGTCGAGGAGGTCGGTGATCGCGTAGCGGCGATCATCGATCTCTTCCGACGACACCGGTGGTGGTCCGGCGGCGGTCAGCTTCCGGGCCTGTGCGGCGAGGCGGGCCCCGAGTACATCGGTGTCGAAGAGCAGCAGCCCATCGGCACACATCCACAGCAGCGGTGACCGGCGCTTGCGCAGCTCCCGTCCGACGTAGGCGTGCCACGTCGCCTCGGTGTGAACAAACATCTCCACCGGCCAGCCGGCGTACTGGAGGCTCGCCCGGTAGGGGGGCTGGGGCTCCGTGGAGCAGGACCACGACGTCGAGGTCCGACGTGGCCGTTCGGCGGCCCGTCACGACGCTGCCGCCCAGGAACGCGGCGCCGCTTCGGGGTGCTGTTCATCTACGACGGCGCGTGCGGCCTCGATCGCATCCATGCGGCAACTATCAGCACTGCCCACACCGGGCGCACGCCGTTTTCCGCGGCTGGGCAGCGAGGTCTCGCGCTCTGCATCTCGGTTCGCCGGGGGCAGACAGCAAAGATCCACGAATGACTTGAGGGCATGTCTACCCGGCTGACCTCGGTAGGGGCCTGATCTATGCGGGTGGCCTCGGTGATGAAGTCGCTGTCGAAGCACTCTTGGTGGTCGAGAACGATGCGTGCAGCCTGACCGGCCAGGTCGCGCTTCTTGGCGTACGCCGTTGCTATGTCCAGCTCGGTGGCCGATGTGGTGTCGAGGTTTCCGAGATCGTCGGGGAGCTTGGTCCCGAGCTGCAGGATGCTGATGTTCGGGTCGCCAGCGAACACCAAAGGAATCCGTACGGCGCGGGTCTTGTCGCTCAGCGCCAGTGCCTCAGTTCGGTGTGGCCGGCACATGGACTCGTGCCGATCGTTCTTCCAGGCATCCCAGACACCGACGCCAAGGCCAACAAACACGGCCAGGGTGACGAGCGAGAGCGCGACTCTGATCGTCCGCTGTTCTCGTTCTGCCTGCTGCCTCGCCGTCTCGGTCCGAGCTTTTGCCTCCTCGGCGGCAGCTTCACGCTCAGCTCGGGTGGCGTGGTGCCGACAGCCTCGGCCGATCTCCTGGGGGAGCTTGCAGGGCGTCCCTTTCTTCGTGGGACGCCCACAACGCGATGACGTTCGGCGTCTTCGAGAACGGTCGTACCTCGTGGGCATGGCGCGCATTGTGAACCACCCGCTCATGCTGCCGCTGCGAAACGACCGAAGTACGTCCAGGTAGTCGAAGCTGCGTGCCAGCCTGCAAGTCGACCTTTGCGTAGGCGACTTCGCCGCCATTTGCGCGTCGTGTGGCGCAGGCCACACAAAATGAGTCTCGCCATTTGAGACGGTCGAGGGCGGGTCTCCGAAATTCGAGCCCCCGCGCCCCTTGGGGGGCGCTGCACCTCGACTTAGGGCACGCGGAGGGCGCGCCACCCCTAAATTGGACTAGACAGCAAGCAAACCCCAGGCTACTGACCTGGGGTTTCTCTCAAGAGCGGGTGACGAGAATCGAACTCGCGCTCTCAGCTTGGGAAGCTGATGTTCTACCATTAAACTACACCCGCGTAAGACGCCGACGCGAGCCGGTGTCGAATGCTCGCCCACTGTACCCCATCCGAGGCTCCCGGTGCTGACGCCGTGGAGCCCGACTGCGTTCCGGGGTGTGACAGGGCTGCGGGCGGCCGGAGTTGAGGCGTACGGTGGGGGCGTGGAAGAGGGTCCCGGCGGGACCGGAGTGCCGCCTGGAGAGCCGTCCCTTTGATCCCGTAATGTGGCTTTCGTCGTCAGGGCAGTAAGCCAGACGAGGCTCTTGGGGAAGGGACTTCAGGACTTGATGGAGCGCACCGTCGTCCGCTGTGCCGATGGGCACGTGTTCAGTACCGCTTCGTTCCCGATGCAGCAGGCCGAGCGACTCGGCCCCGGACGGCTCGTCCGCTGTCCGCGCTGTGCGCGGCTCCGCAGCGCCGTGCCGGTGAGTCTGCAGAGGCGGTAGCGGCAACCGTACCGTCGCCGCTGCGGGAGCAGCGGTCCCAGGCGCGTGGAGACGTCCGATTGTGGCTGCTCCGCGCGCCTTGCGTATCCTCGGGGCGTGCTTCTCTCAGACAAGGACATCCGGGCCGAGATCGACGCCGGGCGGGTGCGCATCGATCCCTACGACGACTCCATGGTGCAGCCGTCCAGTATCGACGTGCGTCTCGACCGGTATTTCCGGGTGTTCGAGAATCACCGGTACCCGCACATCGACCCCTCCGTCGAGCAGGCGGACCTCACGCGGCTCGTGGAGCCGGAGGGGGACGAGCCGTTCATCCTGCACCCCGGTGAGTTCGTGCTGGCCAGCACGTACGAGGTCATCACGCTGCCCGACACGCTCGCCTCGCGGCTGGAGGGGAAGAGCTCGCTCGGGCGGCTGGGGCTCGTCACGCACTCCACCGCCGGGTTCATCGACCCGGGCTTCTCCGGGCACGTGACGCTGGAGCTGTCCAACCTCGCCACGCTGCCGATCAAGCTCTGGCCGGGCATGAAGATCGGGCAGCTCTGCATGTTCCGGCTCAGCTCGCCGGCGGAGCACCCCTACGGGAGCGAGCGGTACGGGTCGCGGTACCAGGGGCAGCGGGGGCCGACCGCCTCGCGCTCCTACCTCAACTTCCACCGCACGCAGGTATGAGCCAGGAACGCCGGAGCAGCAGGGACAGCAGGGCACGGGCATGAGTGACGTACGAGAGAACCTGACCTACGAGCAGTTCGGCGTCGCCGTTCGTGAGCTCGCGCAGACCATCGCCGACGACGGGTACGAGCCGGACATCGTGCTCTCCATCGCCCGGGGCGGCGTCTTCGTGGCGGGCGGGCTGGCCTACGCGCTGGACTGCAAGAACATCCACCTGGTGAACGTGGAGTTCTACACGGGCGTGGGGACGACCCTGGAGATGCCCGTCATGCTCGCGCCCGTGCCCAACGCCATCGACTTCTCCAACAAGAAGGTCCTGATCACCGACGACGTCGCCGACACCGGCAAGACGCTGAAGCTGGTGCACGACTTCTGCCTCGACACCGTGGCCGAGGTGCGCAGCGCCGTGATCTATGAGAAGTCCCACTCGCTGGTGAAGTGCGAGTACGTCTGGAAGCGGACCGAGGAGTGGATCAACTTCCCGTGGAGCGTGCTGCCCCCGGTACGCAAGGCGGGGGAGCCGGTCACTCCGTCGAAGGACGCCCTCTGACCTGTGGCGTCTTCGATATGTAACGGTGATGTGTGGGATCTGTGTGAACTCGTAGGATGATCGCCTCCGGCCGGCTGCGGCCGTGAGGTGACGGGGGGCACCGGA
The DNA here is from genome assembly GCF_014647975.1 of Streptomyces fumigatiscleroticus. Classification (GTDB taxonomy): domain Bacteria; phylum Actinomycetota; class Actinomycetes; order Streptomycetales; family Streptomycetaceae; genus Streptomyces; species Streptomyces fumigatiscleroticus. The sequence continues at coordinate 229,175 of NZ_BMQF01000007.1, read as the reverse complement.
TCATGTCTGACACGCCATCGGAAGCGATCGAGGCCGTGCCCAAGGCCACCGGCGGCAAGGGCCCACGGTGGTGGATCGCGGGCGCGGCCGTTCTCGCGCTCGTCGTCGGTGTCACCGCCATCGCCCAGCGGGACCCGGCCGACGACCCGCACCGGCCGGTGTCCGCCGCCACCAGCGCATCCGCTGTGTCCGCCGCGCCGGACACGCCCGAGCCCTCCCCGGACGACCCGGACGACCCGGACGACCCGGACGACCCGGACGACCCGGACGACGGGCCGCCGTACATCGCCGTCCCGGAGTACAGCTCCGCCTCGGCCCGCGACACGGCGTTCGTCGCCGATGTCGCGGAGTTCTCCACCTGGCCCAGCGGCACCGAGACGTACGACGTCATGTCGTCCATGCCCAGTGTGGGAGGCATCTCGGAGTTCGGTGCGGCCGTGGTCGAGAACGCGAAGGCCGTCTGTGACGCGTTCGCCGGCGGTACGGACATGAACGACGTACCCGACGCCGTGGACCTGGCCCTCACCGATCCGGTCGACCAGGCCGCGTTCATCGTGGAGGCGGTCACGTTCTACTGCCCGGACGCGATGGCCGCGGCGACCGGCGGCGTCTACAGCGAGCCGGTGCCCACCGGGCAGAGCGAGGACTGTCCGGACGCCTCCGCCCTGGAGGTGTCGGTCGCGATCGGGGAACGGTCGGACAGCGACTACTCGCATACGGCCTCGTACACGGCGCGGGTGCGCAACACCTCCTCGTACAACGTCCGTGCCCAGCTCCAGCAGCGCTGGTTCGCCGACGGGTTCTCGGGCAACGGCGAGTGGAGCTTCTTCGGCGACCTGGGGGACGGTGCGGACATCGTCACCATCGAGGCCGGGGACACCTTCACCTACGAGGGGGAACAGGAAGGCGTCTACCGCTGGGACCGCACCGAAGTGCGGGTGCAGCCCGGTGAGTTCGTGTTCTACGGGTGCGGATACGAGCCCGGTCCCCGGTGAGCGAGAGGGCCCCCGGCGCGTCGCCGGGGGCCCTGTGTGCCGTGCGAGCGGCGGGGCTCAGAACGTGCCCAGCTTCACGATCGAGAGCAGGGCGATCAGCTGGATCGACGAGGCGGCCAGGGCCTTGGGCCAGGGCAGGTCGTGGGAGCGGCTGACCATGAGGGTGAGGAGGGCACCGGCCGCCACCCAGGTGGCCCAGCCCAGAAGCTGGACGAGGCCCGCGTCGCCGCCGAAGAACATCGCGACGATCAGGCGCGGAGCGTCCGTCAGCGACATGATCAGCATGGAGAGGCCGACCGTGGGCTGCCAGGCGCCGTCGCCGCCGAGCTGACGGGCCAGGGTGTGCGTGACCACGCCGAGGATGAAGGCGCTCAGCACCATCGCGAGGCCGGTCACCAGGACGATCGGGACCGCGTTCGACAGCGTGGCGTTGATCGCGTCCTCGCGGGCGCCGTCGAAGCCGAAGACGGCGAGCAGGCCGTAGAGGAAGGTGACGACGAGGGCGGGGCCCCACATCGCGTAGTCCCGCATCTGGAGGAAGGTCTGGTTGGGGGAGACGACGATGCCCCTCAGCAGGTCCTTCCAGTGCAGGCGGGGGCCGATGGGGCCGGGCGGCGGGGCGGCCGAGCCCGCGCGGTAGGTCTCGCCCTGGGTGTAGGGGTCCTCACCGATCGAGAACGCCTGGGTGTGACCCGGGTTGTTGGCCGCGTACGGGTCGTGCGGGCCCTGCGGGGCGCCCTGCGGGTACGCGCCGTCGCCGAAGTACTCCGGCTCGCCGTAGTCACCGGTGTAGCCGCCGCCGTTGCCGTACGGCTGCTGCTGCGGGTACGGCTGCGGCGCCGGGGGGTAGCCGTACGACGGTCCCTGCGGCGTCTGCTGTCCGTACGGGGGGTTCTGCGGTCGCGCGTGAGGAGCGCCGTTGTCCCGGCCGCGTCCCATCCTGAATCCAGCCACGTCTTCGAACGTACCTGGTCCCGGAGAGTGACGTGCCGGACCCGGGCCGCCCGAGGCGGCATTGCGGCCGAGCTGTGACATCCCTTACGGGGGTCGAGCGGGGCATCCCCTAAGGGCCCCCGCGGGCTCAGTCCGCGAGGAACGCCGAGGTGGAGAAGGTGACCGCCGGTTCGGCCGCCACCAGGCCCTTCTCGGTCCCGGAGTGGACGGTGACCGTGTCCGCGGTCTCTCCCCGGTACGTCCGTACGGCGAGGTCCGCCCGTCCGTCGCCGTCGAAGTCGCCGACCGCCAGCACCCGCGAGGTGCCCCGCGCGGGCGGCTCGACGGTCACCGCGCCCGCGGCCGTCAGACCCTCCGCCCGCCCCCGGAAGACCCGCAGCCGCGAGCCGCTGGAGACCAGCTCGCTCAGCCCGTCCCCGTCGAAGTCGCCGGCGTCGAGGACGGAACCGGGGGAGTCGAGAGTGGCTCGGGCGGTGGCGTCCGGCAGGTCGTAGCGCAGGGCGGTGCCGTCCATGCCGCCCACGGCCGCGTCCAGGGCCTTGCCCTTGCCGAAGCGGCCCAGGGCCACGTCGATGCCGGAGGGCAGCTTCGCTCCGGTGCGGGTCGGTCCGGTGGGGCCGCCGAGGACCACCGCCGAGGTGCCGGTGCCCTCCGCCGTACGGACCACCAGGTCGTCGTAGCCGTCGCCGTTCACGTCGGCGGCCGGGCCCGTGGGGGCCTCGCCCGGCGACGCGATCGGGGCGCCGGCCGCGTCCGGGGCGCCCTTGCGGTCGAACGGGCCGCGCAGATAGCTGAGATGCCCGGTGGAGGCGTGCACGACCAGGTCGGCGGCGCCGTCGCCGTCGAAGTCGCCGCAGACCGGCTGGTCCGGCCAGTCGTTGCCGTAGCGGGCGGTCTCGGGGACGACCAGCTTGACGGCTTGGCCGGTCAGGCCGCCCGGGGAGCCGAAGAGGATCTGGAGCGGGACCGGGGGCTGTCCCTGCCCGTCGTAGGGCGGGTCGGTGGAGACCACCAGGTCGGTGAAGCCGTCGCCGTCCAGGTCGCAGCTCGCCTCCGCGTCGAAGACGGCGGGGAGCTGACCGCCCGTGGGCGCGCCCTGTTCGCCGGGACTTATCAACTGGCGTGCTCCGGGAGTCAGTCCGTGCGCGCCGCCGTAGACGATGCCGATGCCGGCGTCGTCGGTGTGGCTCTCTGCCTTGACGAGGTCGTTGAGGACCAGGTCGCGGTGGCCGTCGCCGTTGAAGTCGTCGGGCGTCTCACTGCCCTTGCCACGCGGGACGGGGAGCAGGGCGGGGGCGTCGGCGGCCTGCACGGGGGTGTGCTCGGCCGTCCCGGCGTGCTTGTCGGTGCCGCAGGCGGCGAGCAGAAACAGGCAGGAGAACGCCGCCAGACCCAGCGTGCCTTTTCGCACGTGCACCATCCACCTCGTCAGCAGCACCTTCAACAACGCCCTCGATTAATGCATATGTTCGAGCACGGCGTTAAGGGGCGACAGGTACCGGATCGGTCACGCGGAGGATGTCTCGTCGTCGTCCGATCGCTTGGCCACGAAGGTGCCGAGGCCGACCTCGGCACGTACGAGTCCTTCCGCTTTGAGGTGGGCCAGGGCCTTCTGCGCGGTCGAGGCGGCGATCCCGAACTCGGTGGACAGCTCCACGACGGAAGGCACGCGGGCGTCCACGGGGTACTGGCCGTCAGCGATACGGGTGGCGATCGCTGCGGCGACCTGACGCCAGACGGGGCGGGTGCGGTCGAGTTCGGGGCTCATGCGGTGGATGTGTCGTCCGCTCGCTTGGCTACGAAGGAGCCGAGGCCGGGTTCGGTGTAGATGAGCCCTTCCTTGCGGAGGTTCTGGAGGACCTTCTGGGCGGTCGCTGTTGCGATCCCGAACTCGGCGATGATCTGCATGACGGACGGCACCCGCGTGCGCGGCTGGTACGTCCCGTCCTCGATCCGCCCACGGATGACTTCGGCGACCTGTCGCCAGCGTGGAATGTCTGGTGCGAACTGCATCACTACACCACCATGCCCGTACTGGGCACATCAGTGCGAGCCGTACCAAGCCCTAGTACATCACGCCGTACTGTCACTACGGTGGCGCAGAGAGACCCCCGCGACGGTTGGCGCCGTCCGGGGGCATGGCCACCAGCTGAAACTGACCGGAGCTGATGACGTGACCGACCTTATCCGGCGCCTCGCCGCCTGGCTGGGCCTTCCGCTCTTCCCCCGCGGAGCGCACCGCGCGGGCGCCGCCCTGCGCCCCGTACTGCCGCCGCCCTCCGAGTGGGACGCCGGTCCACCCCTCCCCGCTCACCGCAGCCCGTACGGGCTCGACACCCCCCTCGACCCGGGTGCCGCCCGGTCCGTACGGCCGTACCTGCCGACCTCCTACTGGGCCCACGGCCTGGAGGGCCTGGAGGCCGCCGCATGACGCACCAGCCGCGCCTGCTTCCCTGGGCCGCCGCCGAAGGCAAGCCCTGCTACCTGATCACCGATGACGAGGGCGGGCCCGTCTCCCGGCTGGCCGACGCCACCGAGTCGATCCAGCTCGGGATGGGCAGCCGGCTGCTCGCGCACGCCCGCGACATGCTGCCCGGCGCTCCGGACGGAGAACTCCGCTACCCCGCCGCCCGGCTCACCGAGGCCCTCGAGGACAGTCTCCGTATCGCCGAGAGCCGGGGGCGGCGGCTGAACCACCCCGAGTGAACCCGGCCCCGAACGCCGACGCCCCCGTGTCCGGCGAGGACACGGGGGCGTCGGTCACACCGTCGAGCACGGCTACTTCACCGGCTGCGGCTCCGGCTCGTTCTCCGTCTCGGACGAGCCCGCCGGGGGCTCGTCGTCCGGGACCGGGGTCTTGACCGACTCCAGCAGGAGCTGGGCGACGTCCACGACCTGGGTCGACTCCTTGGCCTTGCCGTCGTTCTTCTTGCCGTTGACCGAGTCGGTCAGCATGACCAGGCAGAACGGGCAGGCGGTGGAGATGATGTCCGGGTTCAGGGACAGGGCCTCGTCGACGCGCTCGTTGTTGATGCGCTTGCCGATCCGCTCCTCCATCCACATCCGCGCGCCGCCGGCGCCGCAGCAGAAGCCCCGCTCCTTGTGGCGGTGCATCTCCTCGTTGCGCAGGCCCGGGACCTTGCCGATGATCTCGCGCGGGGGCGTGTAGATCTTGTTGTGGCGGCCCAGGTAGCACGGGTCGTGGTAGGTGATGATGCCCTCGACCGGGGTGACCGGGATCAGCTTGCCCTCGTCCACCAGGTGCTGGAGCAGCTGGGTGTGGTGGATGACCTCGTAGTCGCCGCCGAGCTGCGGGTACTCGTTGCCGATCGTGTTGAGGCAGTGCGGGCAGGTGGCGACGATCTTCTTGGCCGACCTCGGCTTGCGGGACTCCTCCGTCACCTTGCCGTCGTCGTCCAGCTCCTCGCCGAACGCCGTGTTCAGCGCCATGACGTTCTCCATGCCGAGCTCCTGGAACAGGGGCTCGTTGCCCAGGCGGCGGGCGGAGTCGCCGGTGCACTTCTCGTCGCCGCCCATGATCGCGAACTTCACGCCCGCGATGTGCAGCAGCTCGGCGAAGGCCTTGGTGGTCTTCTTGGCCCGGTCCTCCAGGGCGCCGGCGCAGCCGACCCAGTACAGGTACTCGACCTCGGACAGGTCCTCGATGTCCTTGCCGACCACCGGCACCTCGAAGTCGACTTCCTTCGTCCACTCCAGGCGCTGCTTCTTGGCCAGGCCCCAGGGGTTGCCCTTCTTCTCCAGGTTCTTGAGCATCGTGCCCGCCTCGGAGGGGAAGGCCGACTCGATCATCACCTGGTAGCGGCGCATGTCGACGATGTGGTCGACGTGCTCGATGTCCACCGGGCACTGCTCGACACAGGCGCCGCAGGTGGTGCAGGACCACAGGACGTCCGGGTCGATGACGCCGTTCTCCTCGGCGGTGCCGATCAGCGGGCGCTCGGCCTCGGCCAGCGCCGCCGCGGGCACCGAGGCGAGCTGCTCCTCGGACGCCTTCTCCTCGCCCTCCATCGTCTTGCCGCCGCCGGCCAGCAGGTACGGGGCCTTGGCGTGCGCGTGGTCGCGCAGGGACATGATCAGGAGCTTGGGGGAGAGCGGCTTGCCCGTGTTCCAGGCCGGGCACTGCGACTGGCAGCGTCCGCACTCGGTGCAGGTGGAGAAGTCCAGCAGGCCCTTCCACGAGAAGTGCTCGACCTGCGAGACGCCGAAGACGTCGTCCTCGCCGGGGTCGGTGAAGTCGATCGGCTTGCCGCCCGACGTCATCGGCAGCAGGGCGCCGAGGGAGGTCCCACCGTCCGCGTTCCGCTTGAACCAGATGTTGGGGAAGGCGAGGAAGCGGTGCCAGGCGACACCCATGTCGGTCTTCAGGGCGACCGTGATCATCCAGATGAAGGAGGTCGCGATCTTCAGGCCGGCGAAGAAGTAGGTGAGGTTCTGGAGCGTGGAGACGTCCATCCCCTCCAGCCACGAGACCACCGGGTAGGAGATGAAGAACGACGCCTCGTAGCCGTCCACGTGGTGCTGGGCGCCCTCCAGGGCGTGCAGCATGAAGATGCAGACGCCGACGATCAGGATGACCGCCTCGACGAAGTACGCCTGGCCGAAGTTGGAGCCCGCGAAGCGGGACTTGCGGCCCGGCTTCCGCGGGTGGGTCAGCTGCCGGATGACGATCAGGGCCAGGATGCCGAGCACCGTCATGGTGCCGATGAACTCGACGAAGACGTTGTACGGCGCCCAGTCGCCGAGGATCGGCAGGATCCAGTCGGCCTGGAACAGCTGTCCGATGGCGTTGACGATCGTCAGCAGCAGCGTGAAGAAGCCCACCGCCACGAACCAGTGCGCGACACCGACGACACCCCAGCGGTTCATACGGGTGTGGCCGAGGAACTCCTTGACCACGGTGACGGTGCGCTGCGCGGGTTCGTCGGTGCGGGTGCCCGCGGGCACGCTCTGGCCGAGGCGCATGAAGTTGACGATCTGCACGACGGCGCGGGCGAACAGGGCCACGCCGACCACAATCAGTACCAGCGACACGATGATCGCGGCGAGTTGCATGGAGGGCTCCTCGGGCCTGCGAGGGGTGCTGCGGGGTCCTTCGCCTACCCCGAGCTTGATTACTAAGCGGTAACTTATGCAGTCCGTCTGAGACTACCCGCATCTCCGGTCGCACTGTAGTCAGCAGTGCGGTGATCTGCGTCGCTGAGGCGGACCTGACCGGGCGTCCGAGACGGACCCGGCCGGTCGGCCGAGGCGGATCCGACCGGTCGGCCGAGGCGGATCCGGCCAGTCGCCCGAGACGGATCCGACCGGTCGCCCGAGACGGATCCGACCGGTCGCCCGAGACGGACCCGACCGGTCGCCCGAGACGGACCCGACCGGTCGCCCGAGACGGATCCGGCCGGGCGTCCGAGACGGATCCGGCCGGTCGGCCGAGGCGAATCCGGCCGGGCGTGGTGGGGCGCCACGCCGGGCCCAGCTCGCCGTTCATCGCAAATCATGACATTCGTCTTAGCTTAGGGCTTGTGCTCTACGGGATCGCCGCCGCCACCGCCTCCTTCCTCTCCGCCGCCCTGCTCGCGGCCCTGTTCCGGAACCTCGCCCTGCGCCTGGGCGTCGTCGACCGGCGGCGGCAGCGACCCGTGCCGCTGCTCGGCGGCCCGGCCGTGGTGCTCGTCACCGGGCTGGTCGCCGGGGCCGGGGACTGGACGGGGGTCGTTCCGCTCGGCCCCGGGGTGCGCCGGCTGCTCGTGGCCGGGGCGGCTCTCGCCCTGCTCGGGCTGGCCGCCGACGTGTGGCGGCTCAGGCGCCGGACGCTGCTCGCCGGGGCGGCCGTCGCGGCCGCCTTCGTGGTGCCGTACGAGGAGACCGGGCTGCCGGCCGGGCTGCTGGCCGTGGGCTGGATCGCCCTGGTGGCCACCGCCTTCTCCCGGCTGGACCACGCCGACGGGCTGGCGGGGACGGTGGGGGTCGTCACCGCCTTCGGTGTCGGGGTGTGCGCGGCGGCGGAGGTGATGGACGGGCTCGCGGTGCTGCTCAGCGCGCTGGCCGCCGCGCTGACCGGGTTCCTGCTGCACAACTGGCATCCCGCGCGGATCGCGCTCGGGTCCTGCGGGGCGGTGTTCGCGGGCTTCGTGGCGGCCTCGGCGGCGGTGTTCACCCGGGCCGGGCACGGGCTGGGGTCCAGCGTGGCGGTGCTGGGCGCGCTGACCGCCGTGGTGGGCGCCGACGCGGTGCTCGTCCTGCTCTCCCGGCGGCTGGCCGGGCGGCCCCTGCTGGGCGGCGGGCCCGACCACCTCGGGCACCGGCTGCGGCGGGCCGGGCTCACGCCGCGAGGTGCGGCCGTGCTGGCCGGGATCTGGGCGTTCAGCGGGGTACTCGCCGGAGTGCTCGTGCACACCGGCTGGGCGCCGGCCGGCACCGTGCTGTGGATCGCGGCCGGTGCGCTCGTCGGGGTGCTGGGGCTGCTGCGGATCGGGGACCGCACGGGCCGTCGGTCCGGGCAGTTCACCGTTTCGCAGCCGTACATCGCGGGATCGTTGCAGGTCAGCGGACGGTTGCGTGTAAGGAACGGATAAGAGTTGAGTCTGTCCGGCTCAGGTCTGTTGACCCAGCGGGGAGGGTGGGGCACACTTGAGTCCGTTCCACTCAAGTCAGCTGGAGGAATTCACCATGGCACGTGCGGTCGGCATCGACCTGGGCACGACTAACTCCGTCGTCAGCGTTCTGGAGGGCGGCGAGCCCACCGTCATCACCAACGCCGAGGGCGCCAGGACCACGCCTTCCGTCGTCGCCTTCGCCAAGAACGGCGAGGTCCTCGTCGGCGAGGTGGCCAAGCGCCAGGCGGTCACCAACGTGGACCGGACCATCCGCTCCGTGAAGCGCCACATGGGCACGGACTGGAAGATCCAGCTGGACGGGAAGGACTTCAACCCGCAGCAGATCTCCGCGTTCATCCTCCAGAAGCTGAAGCGTGACGCCGAGGCCTACCTGGGCGAGAAGGTCACCGACGCGGTCATCACCGTCCCGGCCTACTTCAACGACGCCGAGCGTCAGGCCACCAAGGAGGCCGGCGAGATCGCGGGCCTGAACGTCCTGCGCATCGTCAACGAGCCCACCGCGGCCGCGCTGGCGTACGGCCTGGAGAAGGAGGACCAGACCATCCTGGTCTTCGACCTCGGTGGCGGTACCTTCGACGTCTCGCTGCTGGAGATCGGCGACGGTGTCGTCGAGGTCAAGGCCACCAACGGTGACAACCACCTCGGTGGTGACGACTGGGACCAGCGCATCGTCGACTTCCTGGTCAAGCAGTTCCAGTCCGGCCACGGCGTGGACCTGTCCAAGGACAAGATGGCGCTCCAGCGTCTGCGCGAGGCCGCCGAGAAGGCGAAGATCGAGCTGTCCTCGTCCACCGAGACCTCGATCAACCTGCCCTACATCACCGCCTCCGCCGAGGGCCCGCTGCACCTGGACGAGAAGCTCACTCGCGCCCAGTTCCAGCAGCTCACCAGCGACCTGCTCGAGCGCTGCAAGATCCCGTTCCACAACGTGATCAAGGACGCCGGCATCTCCATCGGCGAGATCGACCACATCGTCCTCGTCGGCGGCTCGACCCGTATGCCGGCCGTCGCCGAGCTGGTCAAGGAGCTGACCGGCGGCAAGGAGGCCAACAAGGGCGTCAACCCGGACGAGGTCGTCGCCGTCGGCGCCTCGCTCCAGGCCGGTGTCCTCAAGGGCGAGGTCAAGGACGTCCTGCTGCTCGACGTCACCCCGCTCTCCCTCGGCATCGAGACCAAGGGCGGCATCATGACCAAGCTGATCGAGCGCAACACCACGATCCCGACCAAGCGTTCCGAGATCTTCACCACCGCCGAGGACAACCAGCCGTCGGTGCAGATCCAGGTCTACCAGGGCGAGCGCGAGATCGCGGCGTACAACAAGAAGCTCGGGATGTTCGAGCTGACCGGTCTGCCGCCGGCGCCGCGCGGCGTCCCGCAGATCGAGGTCTCCTTCGACATCGACGCCAACGGCATCATGCACGTGACCGCCAAGGACCTGGGCACGGGCAAGGAGCAGAAGATGACCGTCACCGGCGGCTCCTCGCTGCCGAAGGACGAGGTCGACCGCATGCGCCAGGAGGCCGAGCAGTACGCGGAGGAGGACCACCGCCGTCGCGAGGCCGCCGAGACCCGCAACCAGGGCGAGCAGCTCGTCTACCAGACCGAGAAGTTCCTCAAGGACAACGAGGACAAGGTCCCGGGCGAGGTCAAGACCGAGGTCGAGGCCGCTCTCGCCGAGCTGAAGGAGAAGCTCAAGGGCGAGGACACCGCCGAGATCCGCACCGCCACCGAGAAGGTCGCCGCCGTCTCCCAGAAGCTGGGCCAGGCGCTGTACGCCGACGCCCAGGGCGCGCAGGCCGCGGGCGGCGCGTCCGCCGGCGCCGGTGAGGCCAAGGCCGACGACGACGTGGTGGACGCCGAGATCGTCGACGACGAGCGCAAGGACGGTGCCGCGTGACGGAGGAGACCCCGGGTTTTGACGAGAAGCCCGACGTCCCCTCCGGCGCCAGCCCCGACGACGCCGAGCCGAAGGCCGCCTCCTCCGAGGAGGGGGCGGCCCCGGCCGGGGACGCGAACCAGAACGCCGGTCTGACGGCCCAGCTGGACCAGGTGCGCACCGCGCTCAACGAGCGCACGGCGGACCTCCAGCGGCTCCAGGCCGAGTACCAGAACTACCGCCGCCGGGTCGAGCGCGACCGGGTCGCGGTCAAGGAGATCGCCATCGCGAACCTCCTGACCGAGCTCCTGCCCGTGCTCGACGACATCGGCCGCGCCCGGGAACACGGCGAGCTGGTCGGCGGTTTCAAGTCCGTCGGCGAGTCGCTGGAGACCGTGGCGGCCAAGCTGGGCCTCCAGCAGTTCGGCAAGGAGGGCGAGCCCTTCGACCCGACCATCCACGAGGCGCTGATGCACAGCTACGCGCCGGACGTCACCGAGACGACGTGCGTGGCGATTCTCCAGCCCGGGTACCGGATCGGCGAGCGCACCATCCGCCCCGCGCGGGTGGCGGTGGCCGAGCCGCAGCCGGGCGCGCAGACGGTCAAGCCGGCCGAGGACAAGCCCGAGGCGGCGGACGACAAGGAGAACGGTGGCCCGGAGGAGGGCTGACGTTATAGCGAACGCAGGGAAGGAGGGGCGTCGGGGATGAGCACCAAGGACTTCATCGAGAAGGACTTCTACAAGGTCCTCGGCGTCCCCAAGGACGCCACCGAGGCCGAGATCAAGAAGGCGTACCGGAAGCTCGCCCGCGAGTTCCACCCGGACGCCAACAAGGGCAACGCCAAGGCCGAGGAGCGGTTCAAGGAGATCTCCGAGGCGAACGACGTCCTCGGCGACCCCAAGAAGCGCAAGGAGTACGACGAGGCCCGCGCCCTCTTCGGCAACGGCGGCTTCCGTCCGGGGCCGGGCGCGGGCGGCGGCTCCTTCAACTTCGACCTGGGCGACCTCTTCGGGGGCGCCGGCCAGGGCGGGGCCGCCGGCGGCTTCGGCGGCGGTCTCGGTGACGTCTTCGGGGGCCTGTTCAACCGCGGCGGCGGCACCGGCGCGCGGACCCAGCCCAGGCGCGGCCAGGACATCGAGTCCGAGGTCACCCTGAGCTTCACGGAGGCCATCGAGGGCGCCACGGTGCCCCTGAGGATGTCCTCCCAGCAGCCCTGCAAGGCCTGTTCGGGCACCGGCGACAAGAACGGCACCCCGCGCGTGTGCCCGACCTGCGTCGGCACCGGCCAGGTGGCGCGGGGCTCCGGCGGCGGGTTCTCGCTCACCGACCCCTGCCCCGACTGCAAGGGCCGTGGTCTGATCGCGGAGAACCCCTGCGAGGTCTGCAAGGGTTCCGGCCGCGCCAAGTCCTCCCGGACGATGCAGGTCCGCATCCCGGCCGGGGTGTCGGACGGGCAGCGGATCCGGCTGCGCGGCAAGGGGGCACCCGGCGAGCGGGGCGGCCCGGCGGGCGACCTGTACGTGGTCGTGCACGTCAAGGACCACCCCGTCTTCGGCCGCAAGGGCGACAACCTCACCGTCACCGTCCCCGTCACCTTCGACGAGGCGGCGCTCGGCGGCGAGGTCCGCGTCCCGACGCTGGGCGGCCCGCCCGTCACGCTGAAGCTGCCGCCGGGCACGCCCAACGGCCGCACCATGCGCGCCCGGGGCAAGGGCGCGGTCCGCAAGGACGGCACCCACGGTGATCTGCTGGTCACCGTCGAGGTGAGTGTCCCCAAGGACCTGTCGGGGAAGGCTCGTGACGCGCTGGAGGCGTATCGCGAGGCGACCGCGGGCGAGGACCCGCGGGCGGAGCTGTTCCAGGCCGCGAAGGGAGCTTGATCGAGATGGACGGCCGTCGACGCAACCCGTATGAACTGACCGAGGACACCCCGGTCTACGTCATCTCGGTGGCGGCCCAGCTCTCCGGCCTGCACCCGCAGACGCTGCGCCAGTACGACCGGCTCGGCCTGGTCTCCCCGGACCGCACGGCCGGCCGGGGCCGCCGCTACTCGGCCCGCGACATCGAACTCCTCCGCCAGGTGCAGCAGTTGTCGCAGGACGAGGGCATCAACCTCGCGGGCATCAAGCGCATCATCGAACTGGAGAACCAGGTCGCCGCGCTCCAGGCCCGGGTGGCGGAGATGCAGGACGCCCTGGACGGCGCCGCCGCGGCGATGCGCCAGCGCGAGGCGGCCGTGCACGCCTCCTACCGGCGGGACCTGGTCCCGTACCAGGAGGTGCAGCAGACCAGCGCGCTGGTGGTGTGGCGGCCCAAGCGGCAGCAGTCCTCGGACTGACGACGCACGCGCACGAAAGGGGCCCGGAGGCGACAGCCTCCGGGCCCCTTCGGCGTCGTTGCCTTCAGAGGTCGACCTTGCGGCTGCCGCCGAGGTGGACGCGGATGCCGTCCTGGGCGGAGGCGGCGAAGGAGAACGGGCCGCCGCGCTGACGGCTGCGGAGGCGGACGCGGCGGTGACGGTGAGCAGGCCGCCCGCGACGACGAGCACGACGGCGGCCGGGGCGGCGGCCGTGGTCGTGCGTCTGGCCGGGAACATGCGGTCCTCTGGTCGAGTACGGCGAGCGCGTGGAGACGCCTTCGTGATCGCGACTCGTGAGGAAAGGGGTTGGTTGTACGGATCTCGCCGCGCCCGTGAGACCGTGCGATGGAGGCTCCGTGCAGGCCACTTGGAGAAGATTCCGCTGCGTCTTCACACAGAATGCGGAGCGTGGTGTTGTCATCTCGTTAAGTGGTTCCGCTTGACGCTGGGGGTCGCCGACGCGTTGGCTTTTCAGTCATCTGGGTTGCACTGCTGCTCCCACGTTTCGGAAGGCACCAGAAGTGAGTTCCCGCATGCGCCGTATCGCCCTGTCCGTGGCCGCGTCCACGATGACCCTCTCGCTGGCCGCCTGTGGCGCGCTGGGCGCATCGGGAAGCAGCGACGGCGCGAGCCCGACCCAGGGCAACGACCTCACGGTGGGGCTGCTGCTCCCGGAGAAGGCCAACACCCGCTACGAGCAGTTCGACTACCCCATCTTCAAGAAGAAGGTCGAGTCGCTCACCGGCAACGAGGGCCGGGTCGAGTACGCCAACGCCGAGGCGAGCGCGAGCAAGCAGGCCGAGCAGCTCCAGAAGATGGTCGACGACAAGGTCGACGTCATCGTGCTGGACGCCGTCGACGCGCACGCCATCGCCGGCGGGGTGCGGAAGGCCAAGGACGCCGGTATCCCGGTCATCGCCTACGACCGGCTGGCCGAGGGTCCGATCGACGGCTACATCTCCTTCGACAACGAGCTGGTCGGCGAGGTACAGGGCCGGTCCCTGCTGGAGGCGATGCCGGACGCCGGCGCCTCCTCCAAGATCGTGATGATGAACGGCGCGTCCACCGACCCCAACGCCAAGCAGTTCAAGACGGGCGCGCTCTCCGAGCTCAACGGCAAGGTGACCATCGCCGAGTCCTACGACACCAAGGACTGGAAGCCGGAGAACGCCCAGGCGAACATGGCCGAGGCGATAGCCGAGATCGGCGCGGACAACATCGCCGGTGTCTACTCCGCCAACGACGGCATGGCCGGCGGCATCATCAAGGCCCTCAAGGCGGCGGGCGTCACCGATCTCCCGCCGATCGTCGGCCAGGACGCGGAACTGGCGGCGGTGCAGCGGATCCTCGTCGGCGAGCAGTACATGAGCGTCTACAAGTCCTACCCGAAGGAGGCCGAGAACGCCGCGGAGATGGCCGTGGCGAGGGTCCAGGGCCGGGACATCCAGTTCGACTCCCTCGCCCGCGACAAGGTCGACAGCCCGACGGACAAGGACATCCCGACGCAGCTCGTCCCGATCGTCGCCCTGACCGCTGAGAACATCAAGGAGACCGTCATCGCCGACGGCATCTACGAGGTGTCCGACATCTGCACCGCCAAGTACCGGTCCGCCTGCGCTGAGGCAGACCTGAAGTAGCCCCGGGGAAACGGTTCCCCGGCGCCCTCGGCGGGTACGGGACTTCACCGTCAGCTTGTTGCGAAGCGGCGGGCGGGGGCTCGGACACAGTGAGGCGTTCCGGCGGTTTCCGACGGTCACTGCGCGCTGAGCCGTGTTGCACACCGGGTCCCGGCCGCGCATAGTTGCGCTGCGGAAAGAGGCTGGAACCGGGGGTGGGATGGGCGATGGCCGGGCACGGGACGGAGGAGCATCCACACGGTGCTGACCGACTGTGCGAGGCCGGGGATCGCGTGTATTCCCGGGCCGTACGGCGCGGCCGCGTGCCGCGCCGGGACGCCGAGACGGTGCCCTGCCTGCTGGAACTCGCCCTGCTGCACCCCGACCCCGACGACATGGACTGGCTGGTGCCGACCTCCCCGCAGGAGGTCATGACCCGGCTGCTGCGCGGGGTGTACGACGAGGTGAGCGCCAGTCAGCGGCGGATGGGCTCGGCGGTGGCGGCCTTCGAGTGGTACGCCGGTCTGGGCCGCCAGGTGCCGCTGGCGCCGGCCGCGACGGAGGGCGCGGCGATCCGTGTGCTGGACGGGCTGTCCCGGATCCAGGCCGCGATGGACGAGGCGACCGACGCGTGCACCACGGAGGTGCTGACGGTGCAGCCCGGCGGCATCCGGCGCGAGCACGAGCTGTCGGAGGGGCTGCACCGGGCGCTGGCGCTGCGCGGGCGCGGGGTGCGCATGCGCGATCTGTACACGCATGTGGCACGGCACGGCCAGGGGCTGCTCAACTATCTGGAGCTGATGGGCGACGCGGTCGAGGCGCGCACACTGGACGAGGTGATCGACCGGCTGATCCTCTTCGACCGCACGGTGGCCTTCATCCCCGCCAACGCCGACCGCACGATGGCGCTGGAGCTGCGCCATCCGGCGCTCGTGGAGTATCTGGTCACGGTCTTCGAGCGGCTGTGGCGGCTGGCGATCCCGCTGAGCGCCAAGCTCCCGGACACCGGCATCGAGGGCATCTCGCACCGGGAGCAGTCCATCGCGGCCCTGCTGGCGGAGGGGCACCAGGACGCGGTGATCGCGGAACGGCTGGGCATCAGCGTGCGTACCTGCCGGGCCCATATCGCCCGGCTGTCGGAGACGCTGGGCGCGGCCAGCCGCACCCAGCTGGGCGTGCGCATCGCGCAGGTGGGCCTGGACGGCCCGCCCCGCTCGGCCGCCTCGCTCAGCTTTCCCGATCGAGGATCCCCGAGCGTGCGATGAGATAGCCGAGCTGGGCCCGGCTGGAACTGCCCAGCACCGTCGCGAGCTTGGCGATGTGGACGCGGGCGGTACGGATGTTCATGCCGAGCCGGTCGGCGACGACGGCGTCGGTGTGCCCCTCGACGAGCAGGGCGGCGATGGCGCGCTGGCGGGGGGTGATGCCGTCGCGGGGCGGCTGGGGGGCGGCCTTGGGGTACATGGGGGTGGCCAGGCGCCACAGACGGTCGAAGGTGGTGGCGAAGTACTCCACGAGGGCCGGGTGGCGTACTTCCAGGGCCAGGCTGCGGTCGGCGTTGGCGGGGATGAAGGCGACGGCGCGGTCGAGCACGATCAGCCGCTCGGTGACCTCGTCCAGGGTGCGGGCCTCGACGTCGCCCTGGAGCAGTTCGTAACGGGCGAGCACGGTGGGGGCGTAGCGCAGGGTGTGCTGGTAGAGGGTGCGGATACGGCCGCCGCGGTCCAGCAGGGCCTGATCGCGCCGGAAGGCCTGCTCGTGCATGCTGGGGTGGGGCCCGATATGGCTGGTGTGCGGATGGATGGCCAGCACGTCGGTGGCGTCGGCCACGGCCTCCTCGATGGCCTGGCTGATGCGCTCCTTGGTGCTGAGGACCGTGATGAGCGGGGTCTCCGGCAGGGTTCCGGGACGGCCGTCCACGCGCATCAGCGGCTCGAACACCTCGGTGAGCCGGGCCTCGCGGCGCCGCTCGGTGGCGATGCGGTCCTCCGAGACCTTCAGCAGCCGGTGCAGGGCGACGACCGGTGCGACGGGCTGGAGCCGGTCCAGGTCCTCGGCGGCGGGGTGCAGCAGCCCGAAGTCGACCAGGCAGGGTGCCGCCGTGACGTCCTCGGACCGTACGCTGCCGTCCCGCAGCGCCTGCCGGTACAGCTCGGTTCCCGCGGCGCACAGCTCCTCGGGGCCGTGGGCCGGATGCGGTGCCGGGGTCACTCGGCGGCTCCCCGCCGTTGGGAGGTGCCCGGTCCCGCGGGCTGTCCGGTCATGCTCTGCCCGCCTCCGCCGGAGCCGAGCGGTCCTGTTCCAGGATCCCCGACTGTGCGATGAGGTACCCGAGCTGGGCCCGGCTTCCGCTGCCCAGGGCGGAGGCCAGCTTGGCGATGTGGGCACGGCAGGTGCGCACATTCATCCCCAGCCGGCGGGCTATGGCCTCGTCGACGTGCCCCTCCACCAGGAGCTTGGCGATGGAGTGCTGGATGTCGGTGATGCCGTCGGGCGCGGTCTCGTACGGGGTTCCGCTCTTCAGCGGGACCGCGCGGGTCCACATGAACTCGAAGACCTTGATCAGGTAGCGGACCAGGCCGGGGTGGCGGAGCTCCAGGGCGACCTGCCGGTCCTCCCGGATCGGGATGAACGCCACCGTCTCGTCGCAGATGATGAGACGTTCCACCAGTTCGTCGATGGTGCGGATCTCGACCTTGCCGTCGGCGATCTGCTCCACGTAGGCGAGGGTCTCGGGACTGTGCCGCGCGGTGTGCTGGTACAGCGTCCGCAGCCGGACCCCCCGCTCGATCAGCGGCCGGTCGCGCTCCACGCCCTTCAGCAGGGCGCTGGCCGGCCGGCGGCCGCCGGGCTGCACGGTGAGCATCTCGGTCTGGCACTCGGTGGTGGCGATGTTCAGCGCCGCGTTGATGCGGTCCCTGCCCTCCAGCACCGTCATGGAGTGCGTGCTCGCGGTGGACTGGGCACTCGCGGCCATGAACGGTTCGAAGAACTCCGCCAGCTCCACGGAGAGCCGCCTGCGCTCCGTGATCTCCCGTTCGATGGGGTGGAGCCGCTGGGCCAGGGCGACCGAGGGCGGTACCGGCCGCAGCCAGTTCGGATCGTCCGGGTCCGGATGCAGAAGGGCGAACTCCATCAGGCAGGGAGCCGACTCCGCGTCCGCCCGAGCGATACGGCCAGCGCGCAGCGCACCGGCGTAGAGCCGGCTCCCTTCGTCGCAGAGATCGGTTATGGCATGGGAATGTACGGTTTCTGTACCCTTTGTCCCCAATTTTCCACCCCCCAGGGTCCTGAACATGCAGGAACATGATGCATCGATTGTGTGGCCATGACGTGCCCGAATGAGCCATCGTCTTATCCGACGGGGGAAGAGGAGACCATCGAGTGAGGACGAAGCCGACTATGAGTAAGAGAATGCTTCGCTCGGTACTTGCCGCTGCTCTTTCCGCCGTTGTGGTACTCGGGGCCGTGAGCGGCCTGGCCGGCAAGTCCAGTGACGTTCGGGCGGAAGCGGTGTCGAGTGCGGTGGTGGTCGGCACGGACCACACCGACGACAGTTCGTGGGCCTGATCGCGATGACCACACCACCCGACGACCGGTCGTTCCGTCGTGAGATGGCCTCGGCCTACCGGTCCGGCTGGCACTTCATCGACCTGTCCACCGCCATCCCCCACAGCGGTGACTCGCTGATGGTGACCGTCTTCGGGGAGCCGGTCGTCGTCACGCGCGACGAGGACGGAGACGTGCGAGCGTACCGGTGTCTGCGGCGGCCCCGGGGGGCGCCGCAGCCCGTGAGGTGTGCCATCCGGTACGGGATGATCTTTGTGAACCTGGACCAGCGGGACCACCGGCTCGCGCAGCCGGAAGCCCCCGAACCGAGGACCATCTCAGCCACCCCCCGCAGTGCCTGACGCGATTCCCCCGTCGCAAAAGATCGCTCAGGTGCTTCCCCCCGCAGCGGCGTCACCGTGACCTGAACACGGTGACGCCGCTGCAGTTCTGGCGGACATTTCCAGGTATCCACCCCCTCGATCACTGGCCGAAACCGGCCGTCTTGATGGGCGCGCTCCCGAGCGCGCCCATCGGCGTTTCCTTCCTCCGTGGGCGAATCGGCGGCCGGGGCACTCCCGTCCCGTGCCTTGAGTGGAATAGACTCAACTTTGTGCACGTTGCCTGAGTCAGCACTGGGATACGTGGCCGACCGTCGAGCCAGGAGGAGAACGCGAACGTGGACGCCGAGCTGACCAACCGGAGCCGGGACGCGATCAACGCGGCCAGCAACCGGGCCGTGTCCGAGGGACATGCCGACCTCACCCCGGCCCATCTGCTCCTCGCTCTGCTCCAGGGGCAGGAGAACGAGAACATCACCGACCTGCTCGCCGCGGTCGACGCCGACCAGGCGGCCGTACGCTCCGGCGCCGAGCGCGTGCTGGCCGGGCTGCCCAGCGTGACCGGGGCGACCGTCGCGCCTCCCCAGCCCAGCCGTGAGATGCTCGCCGTCGTCGCCGACGCCCAGGCGCGCGCCCGCGACCTCGGCGACGAGTACCTCTCCACCGAGCACCTGCTCATCGCCGTCGCCGCCAAGGGCGGTGCGGCCGGCGAGGTGCTGTCGCGGCAGGGCGCCAGTGCGAAGAAGCTGCAAGAGGCCTTTCAGAAGGCGAGGGGAGGACGCCGGGTGACCACACCCGACCCCGAGGGCCAGTACAAGGCCCTGGAGAAGTTCGGCACCGACTTCACCGCCGCGGCCCGCGAGGGCAAGCTCGACCCGGTCATCGGCCGGGACACCGAGATCCGCCGGGTGGTGCAGGTGCTGTCCCGCCGTACCAAGAACAATCCCGTCCTCATCGGCGAGCCGGGTGTCGGCAAGACCGCCGTCGTGGAGGGGCTCGCCCAGCGGATCGTCAAGGGCGACGTGCCCGAGTCGCTGAAGGACAAGCGGCTGGTCGCGCTCGACCTGGGCGCGATGGTGGCCGGCGCCAAGTACCGCGGCGAGTTCGAGGAACGGCTGAAGACCGTGCTGGCGGAGATCAAGGACTCCGACGGTCAGATCATCACCTTCATCGACGAGCTGCACACCGTCGTGGGCGCGGGCGCCGGCGGCGACTCCGCGATGGACGCGGGCAACATGCTCAAGCCCATGCTGGCCCGCGGCGAGCTGCGCATGGTCGGCGCCACCACCCTGGACGAGTACCGCGAGCGGATCGAGAAGGACCCCGCGCTGGAGCGGCGCTTCCAGCAGGTGCTGGTGGCCGAGCCGACCGTCGAGGACTCCATCGCGATCCTGCGCGGGCTCAAGGGCCGCTACGAGGCCCACCACAAGGTGCAGATCGCCGACAGCGCGCTGGTCGCGGCGGCCACCCTGTCCGACCGCTACATCACCTCCCGCTTCCTGCCCGACAAGGCCATCGACCTGGTCGACGAGGCCGCCTCCCGCCTCCGTATGGAGATCGACTCCTCGCCCGTCGAGATCGACGAGCTCCAGCGCTCGGTCGACCGGCTGAAGATGGAGGAGCTGGCGCTGGTCAAGGAGACCGACGCCGCCTCCCGCGAGCGGCTGGAGAAGCTGCGCCGCGACCTCGCCGACAAGGAGGAGGAGCTGCGCGGCCTCAACGCCCGCTGGGAGAAGGAGAAGCAGTCCCTCAACCGGGTCGGCGAGCTGAAGGAGAAGCTCGACGACCTGCGCGGGCAGGCCGAACGCGCCCAGCGCGACGGCGACTTCGACACCGCCTCCAAGCTGCTCTACGGCGAGATCCCGGCCCTGGAGCGGGACCTGGAGGCCGCCTCCCAGGCCGAGGAGGAGGCCGCGAAGGACACCATGGTCAAGGAGGAGGTCGGCCCCGACGACATCGCGGACGTCGTCGCCTCCTGGACCGGCATCCCCGCCGGGCGGCTGCTGGAGGGCGAGACGCAGAAGCTGCTGCGCATGGAGGACGAACTGGGCAAGCGGCTGATCGGGCAGACCGAGGCCGTGCGCGCGGTCTCGGACGCGGTACGGCGCTCGCGGGCCGGTATCGCCGACCCCGACCGCCCCACCGGCTCCTTCCTCTTCCTCGGCCCGACCGGCGTCGGCAAGACCGAACTGGCCAAGGCGCTCGCCGACTTCCTCTTCGACGACGAGCGGGCCATGGTCCGCATCGACATGTCGGAGTACAGCGAGAAGCACAGCGTGGCCCGCCTGGTCGGCGCCCCGCCCGGCTATGTCGGCTACGAGGAGGGCGGCCAGCTCACCGAGGCCGTGCGCCGGCGGCCGTACAGCGTGGTCCTGCTGGACGAGGTGGAGAAGGCCCACCCGGAGGTCTTCGACATCCTGCTCCAGGTGCTGGACGACGGGCGTCTGACGGACGGCCAGGGCCGTACGGTCGACTTCCGCAACACGATCCTTGTGCTCACCTCCAACCTGGGAAGCCAGTTCCTGGTCGACCCGCTCAGCAGCGAGACGGAGAAGAGGGAACAGGTCCTGGAGGTGGTCCGGGCCTCCTTCAAGCCGGAGTTCCTCAACCGCCTGGACGACCTGGTGGTCTTCTCCGTCCTGACCAAGCCCGAGCTGGAGCGGATCGCCAAGATCCAGATCGACCGCCTGGGCAGGCGGCTCGCCGAGCGGCGGCTCACCCTGGAGATCACCGACGAGGCCCTGGCCTGGCTGGCGGAGGAGGGCCTGGATCCGGCGTACGGCGCCCGCCCGCTGCGCCGTCTCGTGCAGACGGCCATCGGCGACCGCCTCGCCAAGGAGATCCTCTCCGGCGAGATCAAGGACGGCGACACGGTCCGCGTCGACCGTTTCGGCGACGGGCTGATCGTGGGGCCGGCGACCGGCAAGAGTCTGTAGGACCGCGCCGGCGCGCACGGCCCGCCGCCCCGCTGGGAGGGGGCGGGCCGTGCGCCCGTCGTACGGACGGGCCGCGGTTGACCGGATCGAGTCAGCCGGTGGCCGACAGGCCCGCCGGGGCTTGCCACCCCCCTCCCCGGATAGGGGAGGATGGCGGAATCCGTACGAAGGGAAAAACACGGTGAGCATCGACCCGTCCTCGATTCCGAACTTCGGGGGCCAGCCCGAGCCGCAGCCCCAAGGACCGGCGGGCCCCGTCGTCCCGGATCAGGACCTCGTGAAGCAGCTCCTCGACCAGATGGAGCTCAAGTACGTCGTCGACGACGAGGGCGACCTCGCGGCGCCGTGGGAGCAGTTCCGTACGTACTTCATGTTCCGCGGCGAGGACGACCAGCAGGTCTTCTCGGTGCGGACGTTCTACGACCGCCCCCACAAGATCGACGAGAAGCCGCAGCTGCTGGAGTCCATCGACGACTGGAACCGGCGGACCCTGTGGCCCAAGGTCTACAGCCACACCCACGACGACGGCACCGTCCGGCTGATCGGCGAGGCCCAGATGCTGATCGGCATGGGCGTCAGCCTGGAGCACTTCGTCTCCTCGACGGTCAGCTGGGTGCGGGCCGCCATCGAGTTCGACAAGTGGCTCGTGGAACAGCTCGGCCTGGAGCAGGACATCAACGACGCGGGGCAGCCCGAGGACGGCGAGGAGTAGGTCCGAACCCGTCCTACAGCGGCGTGTCGGCCAGCACGACCAGGTACGCGCCGTAGGTGAACGAGAGCCCGGCCAGGGCGCCGGCCACGACGGTGGCGTGCCAGGGCCGGGCTCTCGCCGTGCGCACCAGGGCCCGCGCGAGCGGCAGCAGCAGCGGGAAGGCGGGCAGCAGGAAACGGGGCTTGGAGGCGAAGAAGCCCGAGCCGCCGAGGGTGATCAGCAGCAGGACACCGGTGTACACCAGCAGCGGCAGCGGGGGCCGGTCGGCGATCAGCAGGGCGCAGAGCACCACCGCCGCGCCCACGATCACCATCGTCATCGGGAACACGAACTCGTCGCCGCGCCGGAGCAGATGGCGGACGAAGCCCAGCGAGCCCGCTCCGAAGTCGAAGCGTGAGCCCCACAGCCGCTGCACCGCGAAGTAGCCGCCGAGCAGGTCGTGGCGCCGGTGCCCGACCCACAGCACGTACGCGCTCCAGCCGAGCGGCGCCAGCGCGGCGCCCGCCCACAGCCCCGGGGCGATCCGCCCGGTGCGGTGCCGGTGGCGCCAGACCTCGTGGGCCGCGGCGGCCAGCACCGCCGCCGCCACCGCGATCCCGTTGGGCCGGGCGAGCCCCGCCAGCGCGGCCAGGATTCCGGCGCACAGCCAGCGCCCGGTGAGCACCGCGTACAGCGACCAGGCGGCCAGCGCGGTGAGCACCGGCTCGGTGTACGCCATCGACAGCACCACCGAGTGCGGCAGCAGGCCCCACAGCCCGACGAGGGCGGTGGCGACGGCCCGTCCGTGCAGCCGGGCGCCGACGGCGTAGATGCCGCAGGCGGCGATCGCGGCCGCGAGCCAGGAGACCACCAGGCCGGTTCCGGTGACGCCCAGCGGGCCGAGGGCGGTCATGATGCGCACCAGCGCCGGATAGAGCGGGAAGAACGCCAGGTCGCTCTGGATCAGATCGGGACGGAAGTGCAGGGTGCGGCCGTAGCCGTCGGCGGCGATGCCCAGGTACCACAGGGAGTCCCAGGACCGTCCGAGCAGGGTGAGCGGCTGCCGGCCGGCGGCCCAGGCGGTGGCGGCCAGGAAGGCCAGGCCGGTGAGCCGGGCGGCGGCGAACAGTCCCAGGGCGCATCCCGCCGCGACGGCCAGGGGCAGCCGGGACCGGGCGCGTCCGCCGGCGTCCGGTTCGGTGACGACGGGGCGTACGAGGGTGCTGACATGGGTCACACCGGCACCATGCAGGGCGACGGGTGCCGAAGCGAGCGGTGTCCGGCCGAGCGGGTGGCCCGCGGTGTCGCCCGGCGCGGCGACGTGACACCGCCCGTGCGGCGGTGCCGCCCCGGCTCAGCCGGCCAGCGTCTTCAGACGCCGTACCGCTTCCTCCAGGACAGTGGTCCGCTTGCAGAAGGCGAAGCGGACGAAGGGGGCGCCGGCCTCGGGGTGGTCGTAGAACACCGCGTTGGGGACGGCGACGACGCCGGCGCGTTCCGGCAGGGCGCGGCAGAAGGCGAAGCCGTCGCTGACGCCCAGGGGACGGATGTCGGTGGTGACGAAGTAGGTGCCCGCCGGGCGGAAGACGGCGAAGCCCGCCTCCTGAAGGCCCGCGGACAGCAGGTCGCGCTTGGCCCGCAGGTCCGCGCGGTAGGCGGTGAAGTAGGAGTCGGGCAGGGCGAGCGCCTCGGCGACCGCGTACTGGAAGGGGCCCGCCGACACATAGGTCAGGAACTGCTTGGCCGAGCGGACCGCCGCGACCAGGCCGGGGGCGGCCGTCACCCAGCCGACCTTCCAGCCGGTGAAGGAGTAGGTCTTGCCGGCCGAGCCGATGGAGACCGTCCGCTCGCGCATGCCCGGCAGCGTGGCCAGCGGCACGTGCTCGGCGTCGTCGAAGACGAGGTGCTCGTAGACCTCGTCCGTCACGACGAGCAGGTCCCGCTCCACGGCCAGTTCGGCGACGGCCGTGAGCTCCTCGCGGGTCAGCACGGTGCCGGTCGGGTTGTGCGGGGTGTTGAGGAGCAGCAGCCGGGTGCGGTCGGTGACCGCGTCGCGCAGTTCGTCGAGGTCGAGGCGGAAGGCGCCCTCGTGCGGGCGGAGCGTCACCGGTACGCGGGTGCCGCCGGCCATCGCGATGCAGGCGGCGTAGGAGTCGTAGTAGGGCTCGAGGGCGATCACCTCGTCGCCGGGTTCCACCAGGGCCAGCAGCGCGGCGGCGACGGCCTCCGTGGCGCCCGCGGTGACCAGGACCTCGGTGTCCGGATCGTAGGTCAGTCCGTACCAGCGGCGCTGGTGCCCGGCGATCGCGGTGCGCAGCTCGGCCACGCCCGGGCCCGGCGGGTACTGGTTGCCCCGGCCGTCGCGCAGCGCCCGCACGGCCGCCTCCCTGACCTCCTCGGGGCCGTCGGTGTCCGGGAAACCCTGGCCCAGGTTGATCGCCCCGGTCCGCACGGCCAGGGCGGACATCTCGGCGAAGATCGTCGTCCCGAACTCGGCGAGCCGGCGGTTGACGAAGGGGCGTGCGCTGGAGGTCATGCCCGTCATCCTGCGCAGAAGCTCTGGAGTTCCTCAACTCTGCTTTGGGGCGCGCGGGGGAGGGGCATCTCCCGGTCACGCACAGAGCGAGGCCCCACGGGGGCCGCTACGGGGGAACGGAAGGAGGGTGACGCCATGGTCATCGGCATCATCCTGGCGGTGGTCTGCGGCGTGGTGATCCTGGCGCTCGTCGCCGGCCGCGGCAGGCGGAGCACGGTGCGGAAGACGGCGGGACGCCCGCGCGCGGGACGCGGACACGGCAGGTCCGGCGGCGGCAGCTCGTTTGGGAACAGCTCGTCCGCCGGTGACAGCAGCTGGTGGGTCGCGGGCGGCGCCGTGGCGGGGGACACGGGCTCGGACGGCTCGTCGGGCGGGCACCACGGAGGGCATTCCTGCGGCGGCGGCTCGTCCTGCGGCGGTGGTTCCTCCTGCGGCGGCGGCTCGTCCTGCGGAGGCGGCGGCGGATGCGGCGGAGGCAGCTGACACGGGGCAGCTGAGCTCCCCAGGGGGAGCCGTATCCGAGCGGCGGGGCCCGTACCACCTGGGACCGGGCCCCGCCCCGCCCGCAGAGAGCGCCCGCCGGGGAACGACCCCGGCGGGCGCTGTGCTGCTCCGGCGCACCCCGGATCCTCTGGGCGTACGCCGTGATTGAACAGTTGAGCTGTGGAGCCCCCCGAGGGATGGAAACCCCCCGATGTTGGGTAAAAACGCTGTGGCAGCGCCACAGTTCATGATTCCCTCTACATCGCCGACGCAGCCCCTCGGACGTCCCGCGGACACCCTTCCTGACCGGCCGACCGGGCTGACCGGGCCGCACTCCCCGGAGCGACCGGGAGCGCGGGACCCGCACCTTCCTCTTCTTGTGTGCTTGCGGAGCCGATCCATGCTCACGACCCTGAACACCGCCTATACCGACACGCGCGCGGCCGACCTCGCCTGGGCCCTGGGCCTGGAACCGCTGCCCGCGCTGGCCACGCTCGACCTCGAACTCAGGGACACACACATCCAGTTGAGACTGCTGGGCGCCTCCCACCAGGTGCTCCTGGAAGGGGACCTGGGCAGTTGCTCCGAGACGGTGGCCTGCATCGCGGGCAGCAGCACCCCCCTGCCGCTGGGCGTCGCCAAGCGGATGGGCGACCGGGAGTACGAGTTCGCCGCCCGGGTGGAGGTGCTCTCGCCCAACTCCTTCGCCGGCCGGGCCCAGGAGCTGCTGGCCCTGGTCGCCGACCATCCCCACGGCCTGGCCGGCCTCTTCCCCGGCAGCCCGCACGCCTTCACCGCCCTGCTGGCCCAGCACCAGGACGGGCAGGTGCAGTGGCGGACCTGGCACGCCTATCCGCAGGACGGCCAGCTGGTGACGACCCGGACGCGGGTCGGGGTACGGGTGGCCGCCGCGCTCTGAGACCCGTGGCGCGCGAGTGGGATCCGGGACGCGGAGACGCGGGCGGGGAGAACCGGACGGCCGGGGGCCGCGCACAGGCAGTGACGAAGACCCGTGGCGCGCCTACCAGTTCAGGGCAAATCGTAAACAAATTCCACACGTGTGGGTGACGACCGGGCCCCGTGGGTGTGACGTAACGTCGCAGGGTGATCGAACCGCACGCGCCCGCCCCGCCCGGCAGCAGTCCGCCGCCCTGGGGCGCTCCCGGCGGTCCCGGCGCGCCCGTACGGCTGCCGGTCCGGCCGGGCACCGGGCGGTTCCTGGTCCTCGGCGGCGTCTTCGTCTGCGCCGCCTGCGGGCTCGTGTACGAGCTGGAGCTCGTCGCTCTCGCCTCGTACCTGATCGGCGACTCGGTCACCCAGGCGTCCGTCGTGCTGTCCGTCATGGTCTTCGCGATGGGCGTCGGCTCGCTCGCCGCCAAGCGGCTGCGCCGGCTGGCGGCGGCGTGGTTCGGCGCCGTGGAGGCCACGCTCGCCCTCGTCGGCGGGTGCAGCGCGATGGCGCTGTACGCCGTCTTCGCCTGGACCGGCGACTGGGGCGGGCTGTGGGCCGACGGCCCCCGCTGCCTCCTGGTCGCCTTCTCGCTCGCCATCGGCCTGCTGATCGGCGCCGAGGTGCCGCTGCTGATGGAGCTGATCCAGCGCATCCGCCGCCAGGACCCGGGCGGTGCGGTGGCCGACCTGTTCGCCGCCGACTACGTCGGCGCCCTCGTCGGCGGCCTGGCCTTTCCCTTCCTGCTGCTGCCGGTCCTGGGCCAGCTGACCGGCACGCTGCTCACCGGCACGGTCAACGCGGCCGCCGGCGGCGCCCTGGTCCTCGGCCTGTTCCGGCGGGACCTCGGCCGCAGGGCCCGCTGGCTGCTGCTGGCCGTCAACGCCGCCGTGCTCGCCGTCCTGGGCTCGGCGGCCGTGCTCGTCGACGACTTCGAGCACGCCGCCCGGCACGCGGTGTACGGCGAGGACGTCCGGGTGGCGCTCCAGACCGGCGTGCAGGAGGTGGTGCTCACTGGCGGCACGCACGGCCGTCCCCTCGACCTGTTCCTCGACGGCCGGCTGCGGGTCAGCGGGCGCGACGAGCGCCGGTACCACGAGGCGCTGGTCCACCCCGCGATGACCGGGCCGCACGCGCGCGTGCTGATCCTCGGCGGCGGTGACGGCCTCGCCGCCCGGGAGGTGCTGCGGTATCCGGGCGTCGCCCGGGTCGACGTCGTCGAGCTCGACCCGGGCGTCGTCCGGCTGGCCCGGCACGACCCGCCGCTGGCCGCCCTCAACGGGCACGCCTACGACGATCCGCGCGTCCGGGTCGTCATGGGCGACGCCTTCGGCGGACTGCGGCGGGCACCGGCCGGGGGGTACGACGTGGTGGTCTCGGACCTGCCCGACCCGGGCATCACCGCCAGCACCAAGCTGTACTCCGAGGAGTTCTACGGCCTGGCCCGGCGGACCCTCGCCCCCGGCGGCCGGCTGGTGGTGCACGCCGGTCCCCTCACCTCGCGTCCACGGGTGTTCTGGACCGTGGTCTCGACGCTGCGCGCGGCCGGCCTCGGCACCGCCCCCTACCGGGTGGGCGGCCGTGACGCCGGTTTCCCGGCCGGCCCCGACCGCACCGCCGCGGGCGGCTCCCGCGCCCCCCGCGACTGGGGCTTCGTCCTGGCCGCCCGCACCCGCCCGCCGCTGCGCCTGGCCCCGCGCGCCCCGCGGCCGTCCACCCTCACACCGGACTCCCTCGCGGCGGACGCGCGTGCCGCGGTGCGTACCCGGGTGACGGGCCTGCCGCCGTCGACGTTGGTGCATCCGCGGTACTGACGGCGCCGGGGCGTTCGGCGGTTCGCGTGCGCGCGTGCTGGGGGCTTCGCCGCGGCTGTTCGCGCAGGCTGGTGCGTATCCCGGTGGCGGACGGCCCGTGCCGGCGGTCCGTCCCGTCCCCCGGTGTACGGGACGGACCGCCGCTTCCCCCCGACGGGCACCGTCCGTCGCCCGGGACGGTGTTCAGGGCAGAGCGTCGCGGACGACGCTACGGCGCCCGGCCGGTGACCGAATCCCGCACCGGGTGGAGCCCGGGGTGAACCCGTGCGGTACCCGGTCCGGGTCGTACAACTTCCGCGGTATGGCGGACGGTTGACGCCTCCGCCCGCGTACCGGGCTTACGCTGCGGCAATGCGTCTGCACCCGCTCGCGGCCGACGGTCTGATCGTCGCGGCGCTGACGACCGTGGCCGGGCTGCTCGGCACCGAGGCTGTCGCCCAGGGGTGGCCCGCCCTCGACCCGCTGGGCTGGACGCTGGTCGCCCTGGTGAACCTGCCCCTGGCACTGCGCACCCGGGCCCCGGTCGCCGTCTGCCTCGCCGTGCACCTGTGCTGGGCGGTCTACGTCACCCTGGGCTACTGGCCGGTGGTGAACTCCTTCGGACCCATGCTCGCCGTCTACACGGTGGCGTCCCTGCGCCCGGCCCGCACCGCCGCGTCCTGCGCGGCCCTGCTCGCCGCCGTCTGGATCTACGCCGGAGTGATCAGCGACGCCGACGCGATGGCGTCCGTGGTGGGCCAGGCCCTGGGCTTCCCCGTCGTGCTCTGGCGGTTCGGGCACGTCGCCCGCAGAACCGCGGAGCTGACCCGGCAGCTCCGCGCCGAGCAGGCCGAACGGGCCCGGCGCGAGGTCGCCGGGGAACGCGTCCGCATCGCCCGCGAACTGCACGACGTGGTCGCCCACCACATGGCCGTCATCAACGTCCAGGCCGGTCTGGCCCGGTTCGTCTTCGACTCCGACGCGCCCACCGCCCGCGAGGCGCTGCACACCATCGCCGGTGCCAGCGGCGAGGCGCTCGCGGAGCTGCGGCGCATGCTGGGGCTGCTGCGCGCGGACGGCGTCCAGGGCGCGGACGGCGCCCCGACACCCGGCCTGGACCAGCTGGAGGAGATGGTGACGCGGGTCCGGGCGGGCGGCGTTCCCGTGGACCTCCGGATCACCGGCGAGCCGCGCCCGCTGCCCCCGGGCGTCCAGCTGTGCCTGTACCGCGTGGTGCAGGAGGCGCTGACCAACGTGCTCAAACACGCGCCCGGAGCCCGCGCCGCCGTCCGCCTCGCCTACCGGGCCGGCGAGGTCACGGTCCGGGTCACCGACGACGGGAAGGGGGTGGATCCGGACAAGATGCGGGAGCACGGCGGGCACGGGTTGATCGGGATGCGGGAGCGGGCCAAGCTCTACGGCGGGACGATCGTCGTCGGCCCGCGCAGCGAAGGGGGATTCGGCGTGCTCCTGACCCTGCCGACATCGGTACCGGCCGCACGCCGCGGGGACTTGGCCGGGGAATGAACACCGCATGATCAGAGTGCTCGTCGTCGACGACCAGTTCCTCGTGCGCAGCGGGCTGGCCGCCCTGCTGCGCGCCGCGCCCGGCATGGAGGTCGCCGGGGAGGCCGCCGACGGCGCGGAGGCGGTGCGGCTGGCCGCGAAGCTCCGGCCGGACGTGGTCCTGATGGACATCCGCATGCCCGGCATGACGGGCATCGAGGCGACCGGGCGGATCCTGGCCGAGGCGGTGGACCCGGCGCCGCGCGTGCTCGTCCTGACCACTTTCGACCTTGACGAGTACGTGTACGGCGCCCTGCGCGCCGGCGCCTCCGGCTTCCTCCTCAAGGACGCCGGCCCCGAACGGCTGCTCGCCGCGGTGACGGCGGTGCACGGCGGCGACGCGCTGTTCGCCCCCGCGGTGACCCGGCGCCTGGTGGAGGCCTTCACCCGTACGCCGGACCCGGCGGCGCCCCGCACCGGGCCGCCGCCCGGCCTGTCCGCGCTGACCTCCCGCGAGACGGAGGTGCTCAGACTGGTCGCCCGCGGCCTGACCAACGGGGAGGCCGCCGACCGCCTGTACATCAGCGAGGCCACCGTGAAGACCCACCTCAACCGCACGATGACCAAGCTCGGCCTGACCAGCCGGGCCCAGGCGGTGGTGCTGGCCTACGAGACGGGCCTGGTGACGCCCGGCGGCGCGGGATCCTAGGGCGTCACGGGCGACACCGGACGACTTCGCGTCGACGGGGGTGCGGGACGGTCGCCTCTGGGTAGGCTCCGCTGACATGGAACAAGAGGTGTTCGTCCCGGTTCCGGCCGCGCGGCTCGACGAGGTGCTGGACGACCCCTCGCGGGTCGCCCGGGCGGTGCCCGGGCTCCAGCAGGACGCCGGCGCCGAACCGGTCGCCGGGCGGCTGAAGGTCCGTGTCGGCAGTCACTCGATCACCTACCGCGGCTCCGTGCGCGTGTCCCGGCGGGACGACGGCTCCCACACCGCCGAAGGCACCGCCACCGAGGCCCGCGGCACCGGCACGGTCCGGCTGGCGCTCACCCTGCGCGTCCGGGACACCGACGGCGGCTCCGCGCTCACCTTCACCGGGACGGCCGCGGCGGACGGCCGGATCACCGAGCTGCCGCCGGCCGCGGTCGCCACGGCACTGACCCGGCTGCTGACCCGTTTCGGGGAGAACCTGGGCGCGGCGGCGGAGCAGGAGCGGCCGCCGGAGACCGCCGAGTCCCTGGCCACCGAGGACTTCGCCCCCGCCGCGGCCGCCGACTTCGACGCCGCGCCGGACGCGGACGACGCCCCGGTGCCCGCACCGGCGGACGACTCCGTGCCCGAGGGGGACACCGGGCACCTCGCCGACCACGCCTCCGTCTTCGACACCGAGGTCCCGCCGCCCTCCCTCGACCCGGCCGCGCAGGAGGACGGCGACGCCGGTGACCCGGAGGAGTTCGCACCGGTCATGGAACCGCCCGCCGAGGCGGCGCACGCCCGGCGGACGATGATCGGGCGCAGCGCGGAGGAGGTGGACCACGCCCCGCCGCGCGGCCGCTACGCCCCCGTTCCCGCCCCGGAGACGGTCTCCGCCGCGACCTCGCTGCGCTGGGCGGCCCCGGCGGCGGCCCTGGTCGTGGCCTCGGCGATCGTGGTCGGCCGCGCCCTGCGCAAACGCCGCTGAACCCGGCCGTGCAGCGCCGCCGGACCCGGCCGTGCAGCGCCGCCGGACCCGGCCGTGAGGGGCGGCCCCCTTGATCGCCCCAGTAGGGTCGTCCCGTGAGTAACGAACCCATCACGCTGACCGCGGGCGACGCGGAGGTGACGGTACTGCCGGGCAACGGCGGCCGGATCGGAGGACTCCGCGTCGGCGGTGTCGAGCTGCTCCGCCAGGGCGAGCGCTTCGGCTGCTTCCCGATGGTCCCCTGGTGCGGCCGGATCCGCGAGGGCCGCTTCCGGGACGGGGCCGTCGTCCACCGGATGCCGCTGAACTCGCCGCCGCACGCGATCCACGGCACCGCCCGCGACGGCGCCTGGCACACCGCCCGTACCACCACGAACGAGGCGGTCATCACCTACGACCTGGTCGAGCCGTGGCCCTACCCGGGCCGCGTCACCCAGGTGGTCGCCCTCGCCGAGGACACCCTGACGCTGACGATGTCCGTCGAGACGTACGAGTCGTCCTTCCCGGCCCAGATCGGCTGGCACCCCTGGTTCAACCGCGGCCTCGACGGCCGGGACGTGACGATCGACTTCTCGCCCGCCTGGCAGGAGGAGCGCGGCGAGGACCACCTGCCCACCGGCAACCGGATCGACCCCCGCCCCGGCCCCTGGGACGACTGCTTCGGCATGCCCGGCGGCGTCGACGTCACCCTCACCTGGCCGGAGCGGCTGGAGCTGAAGGTCACCAGCCCCGAGGAGTGGGTGGTCGTCTACGACGAGCAGGAGGCGGCCGTGTGCGTGGAGCCGCAGACCGGGCCGCCCAACGGCCTCAACACGCTTCCGCGCCTGGTCACGCCGCTGGAGCCGCTGGAGGCGTCGACGACGTGGAGCTGGCGCCGCCTCTAAGCTGAGCGGCATGAGTGACGTACGCGGCGCGCTGCTGCAGCAGATCAAGGACAAGGCCGTGGTGCACGGCAAGGTGACCCTCTCCTCGGGTCTGGAGGCCGACTACTACGTCGACCTGCGCCGCATCACCCTGGACGGCGAGGCCGCGCCGCTGGTGGGGCAGGTGCTGCTGGACCTCACCGCCGAGCTGGACTTCGACGCGGTGGGCGGCCTGACCATGGGCGCCGACCCGGTGGCCGGCGCCATGCTGCACGCGGCCGCCGCCCGGGGCCGGAAGCTGGACGCCTTCGTGGTCCGCAAGGCCGCCAAGGCGCACGGCCTCCAGCGGCGGGTGGAGGGCCCGGAGATCAAGGGCCGCCGGGTCCTGGTCGTCGAGGACACCTCCACCACCGGCGGCTCCCCGCTCACCGCCGTCGAGGCCGTGCGCGAGGCGGGCGCCGAGGTGGTCGCCGTCGCGACCATCGTCGACCGGGCGACCGGCGCCGCCGAGAAGATCCAGGAGGGTGCGGGGGTGCCGTACCTCTACGCGTACTCCAAGGACGAGCTGGGCCTGGACTGACCGGTCCGCGGACGGCGGGCATGGACCTTCCGCCCGAGTCTGGAAAGATGGGGCCGACGATGACGTCGCACCCAAGGTCTAGGTCAGGGCCGTAAGTACGCAGCACACCAACCCGCACATACAAGGAGCGGACGAATGCCCATCGCAACTCCCGAGGTCTACAACGAGATGCTGGACCGGGCGAAGGCAGGCAAGTTCGCCTACCCGGCCATCAACGTGACCTCCTCCCAGACGCTGCACGCGGCCCTGCGCGGTTTCGCGGAGGCGGAGAGCGACGGCATCGTCCAGATCTCGACCGGCGGTGCCGAGTTCCTGGGCGGTCAGTACAGCAAGGACATGGTGTCCGGCGCGGTGGCGCTGGCCGAGTTCGCGCACATCGTCGCCGAGAAGTACCCGGTGAACATCGCGCTGCACACGGACCACTGCCCCAAGGACAAGCTCGACGGGTATGTGCGCCCGCTGCTCGCCCTCTCCCAGGAGCGGGTCGCCCGCGGTGAGAACCCGCTGTTCCAGTCCCACATGTGGGACGGCTCCGCGGAGACCCTCGCCGACAACCTGGCCATCGCCCAGGAGCTGCTGGAGCAGGCCCGCGCCGCGAAGATCATCCTTGAGGTCGAGATCACCCCGACCGGCGGTGAGGAGGACGGCGTCTCCCACGAGATCAACGACTCCCTCTACACCACGGTCGACGACGCGGTGCGCACCGCCGAGGCCCTGGGCCTGGGCGAGAAGGGCCGCTACCTGCTGGCCGCCTCCTTCGGCAACGTGCACGGCGTCTACAAGCCGGGCAACGTCGTGCTCCGCCCCGAGCTGCTCAAGGAGCTGAGCGAGGGCGTCGCCGCCAAGTACGGCAAGCCGGCCGGCAGCCAGCCGTTCGACTTCGTCTTCCACGGCGGCTCCGGCTCCACCGCCGAGGAGATCGCGACCGCCCTGGACAACGGCGTGGTCAAGATGAACCTGGACACGGACACGCAGTACGCCTTCACGCGTCCCGTCGCCGCCCACATGTTCCAGAACTACGACGGCGTCCTGAAGGTCGACGGCGAGGTCGGCAACAAGAAGACCTACGACCCGCGCACCTGGGGCAAGCTGGCCGAGGCCGGCATGGCCGCCCGTGTCGTCGAGGCGACGCAGGCCCTGCGCTCGGCCGGCACGAAGATCAAGTAACCGGCGGCTCCCCGCGGGCCCGGCGCCTCGGCGCCGGGCCCGCGGTGCGTCCGCGGTGCGTCCGCGGTGCGTCCGCGGTGCGTCCGCGGTGCGTCCGCGGTGACTACCGCATCAGCTCGGTGTACGCCTCGGCGCTGCTGTCCTGGAGGAACTGCCGGCAGCGCTCCGTCTCGTCCTTCTCGTCGATCGCGCCGGCGGCGCGGGCGAGGGCGGCCAGGCAGCGCAGGAAGCCGCGGTTGGCCCGGTGGTCCCAGGGGATGGGGCCGTGCCCCTTCCACCCGGCCCGGCGGAGCTGGTCGAGTCCGCGGTGATAGCCGGTCCGCGCGTACGCGTACGACTCGACCACGCGCCCCGCCTCGAAGGCGTCCTCGGCGAGCACGGCCCAGGCGAGCGAGAAGGTGGGGTGCTTCGCCGCCACCTCGGCGGGCGTCAGGGACCCCTCGTCCAGCAGGCGGTAGGCCTCCTCGTTCTCCGGCAGATA
The DNA here is from genome assembly GCF_014647975.1 of Streptomyces fumigatiscleroticus. GTDB lineage: Bacteria > Actinomycetota > Actinomycetes > Streptomycetales > Streptomycetaceae > Streptomyces > Streptomyces fumigatiscleroticus. The sequence goes on along the minus strand of NZ_BMQF01000007.1, from coordinate 195,180 downwards.
CGTCGGCTCCGGGCCGCCGAGCAGGTTCTTGTGCGTCGTCATGGATGCAGTCTGCCACTTGCGGTCCGGCGCGCCCGGCGGCGCCGGCACGTTCCGCGGCCGCATGATCAGCCGACAGGTTCTTCAAAGGTTCTTCATCATCTCCGGCCTACGGTCGCTCTGCCCGCCGCGTTCGCGGACGGGTCCGACAGGAGGGCGGGGAAACCGGTGAGGACGAATCGGGTACTGCTGGCCGCGGCGGCCTCGGTCATGGCCTTCGCGCTGGCCGGCTGCGGGAGCGACGACGGCGGTTCCAAGGTCCCGACCGCCGCGAGCGGTGGCGCGGCCACCTCGTCCGCCGCCTCGGGCGGGCAGGGCGGCGGGGACGACGTGGCCGCGTATGTGCAGGCCCAGCGCGAGTACGTGAAGTGCCTGCGGGACAACGGGGTCGACGCCCCGGACCCGGACGCCAAGGGGAACATCGACTTCGGCGACGACCCGGCCATGAAGAAGGACGCGACGTTCCAGGCCGCCACGGAGAAGTGCGCCAAGTATCTGACGGCCGTGCCGGAGAGCGTCGAGAAGGGCAACCAGCCCAAGCTCACCGCCGAGCAGATCAAGGTCAAGCAGCAGTACGCGAAGTGCATGCAGGACAACGGCGCCGCCGACTTCCCCGACCCGGGTCCCGACGGGCTGGGACAGGGCGAGTGGGACCAGAGCTCGGCCGGTGCCAAGCGGGCCACCCGCATCTGCGGTCCGATCGTCGGCGTCCCGGCGACTCCCGGCCCGGGCAAGGGCTGACCGTGGCGGAGACCGTGACGCACACCGATGACGGACCCGGGACGGAGTCCGGGCCGCCACGCGACAGACGGGGACGCCGTACGGCGCTGATCGTCTGTGCCGTGGTCGTCGTGGCGGCGGTCGCCGTGGTGGGCGCCCTCGGGCTCGGCGGCGGCGAGGAGAAGGGGCCGGACGCACCGCCCCGGGCCGGCTCCGTCGTCCCGGTCACCCGGGCCACGCTGACCGAACGCACGCAGGTGGACGGCCAGTTGGGCTACGGCACGGAGATACCGCTGCCCGTCAAGGCGACGGGCACGGTGACCTGGCTGCCCGAGCCGGGCAGCACGGCAGGGCGCGGTGACACGCTGCTGCGCGTCGACGACCGTCCGGTGGTGCTGCTGTACGGGACGCTGCCCATGTACCGGGACCTGGGGCTGACGGCCACCGGGTCCGAGGGGGACACCGCGGGCTCCGGCGAGCAGCGGGCGGACGGCGCGGACGGCAAGGCCGCCGACCCGGGCCCGTCCGTGTCGCCGTCGCCGACGCCGACGGGCGCCGGGACGGCCGTACCGGCGGAGCTCAAGGGCATGGACGTCCTCCAGTTCGAGACCAACCTGGCCGCGCTCGGCTACACCGGCTTCACGGTGGACGAGAGGTTCACCGTGAAGACCGCCCAGGCGGTCAAACGCTGGCAGAGGTCGCTCGGACTGGCCGAGACCGGCACGGTCGGCGTCGGTGACGTCATCTACTCGGCCGGCCGGGTACGGATCGGCCAGCCCGGCGTCCGGCTCGGCGACACCGTCGGCGAGAACACGCTCACCTACACCGGCACGGCCCGGAAGGTCGTCGTCGACGCCTCCGCCGCGGACGCCTCGTGGGCGGTGCGCGGTACCGCCGTCCGGATCACGCTGCCCGACGGCACCTCCGTGGCGGGGCAGGTGGCGTCGGTGGGCAGACGGGCCACCGCGCCCGAGGGCGGCACCGGTGAGGACGGTTCGGGGCAGGGCACCGCGACCGTGCCGGTGACCGTCACCATCAAGGACCAGAAGTCCGTCGGGCGGCTGGAGAGCGGGCCCGTCACCGTCGAGTACGTGGGCCGTGAGGTCAAGGACGTGCTGACGGTCCCGGTCGCCGCGCTGGTGGCGCTCGCGGAGGGCGGTCACGGACTGGAGCGGACGGACGGCACCTTCGTCGCCGTGAAGACCGGGCTGTTCGCGGACGGCAAGGTGGAAGTGAGCGGTCCCGCGGTGCGCGAGGGCCTGAAGGTGAGGATTCCGCAGTGAGCGGCGGGTCTGCGGCTGTCGTGGAGTTCGACGCCGTCTCCAAGACGTATCCGGGCGGGGTGGCCGCGGTCCGTGACGTGAGTCTGCGGATCGGGCGCGGGGAACTGGTCGGGGTGGTAGGCCCGTCGGGCTCCGGCAAGTCCAGCATGCTCAACCTCATGGGCAGCCTCGACCGGCCCTCCGCGGGCCGCGTCCTGATCGACGGCTACGACGTGGCCGCACTGTCCGACCGTGAGGTCTCCGCGCTGCGGGCCACCCGGATCGGCTTCGTCTTCCAGCAGTTCCATCTGGCGGTCGGCGTCCCGGTGCTGGAGTCGGTGGCGGACGGCCTGCTCTACGCGGGCGTCCCGATGCGCCGCCGCCGGGCCAGGGCCAGGGCGGCGCTGGCCCGGGTCGGGCTCAGCCACCGCGTCCATCATCTGCCGCACCAGCTCTCCGGCGGAGAGCGGCAGCGGGTGGCGGTGGCCCGTGCGGTGGTGGGCGAGCCGTCGGTGCTGCTGGCGGACGAACCGACCGGCAACCTCGACTCCGCGTCGGGAACGGCCGTACTGGACCTGCTCCGCGAACTGCACGCGGCCGGCACCACGGTCGTCATCATCACCCATGACCGTGACATCGCGGACCGGCTCCCGCGCCGTATCGAGATGCGCGACGGCCGGCTGATCGGTGACACGGTGCGGAGCACGACGATCGGGGCGCCGCGGTGACGGACGGTGTGACCAGGTCCCCCGTGGCGCGGGAGGAGTTCCCGGACCCGCACACGGCACCCGCCCCCGTACGGGGTCCCGGCGGCGGGGACGGCCGGCTGCGCGCCGCGCGGCTGAGGCCCGCGGACGTCGTACGGCTCGGGAGCACCGGTCTGCGGACCCGTCCGCTGAGGGTCTTCCTCTCCGCGCTCGGCATCGCGATCGGCGTCGCCGCCATGATCGCGGTGGTCGGCATCTCCGGCTCCGGACAGGCCGAGGTCGACCGGCGGCTCGACGCTCTCGGCACCAACCTCCTGCGGGTCGCCCCCGGCGAGTCGCTCACCGGCGAGAAGGCCGAACTGCCCACCGAGGCCGTCGCGATGATCCGCCGGATCCCGCCGGTGGAGCAGGTGGCCGCCACCGGCGCGACCGAGGCCCATGTCTACCGCAACGAGCACATCGCCCTCGGCCGCACCGGCTCGCTGACCGTGCTCGCGGCCGGCACCGACCTCCTCCCCGCCGTCGGCGGCCGGATCGGCACGGGGCGCTGGCTGGACTCCGCGACCGACGAGTACCCGGCGGTGGTGCTCGGCGCCACGGCCGCCCAGCGGCTCGACGTGTACACGCCCGGCACCCGGCTCTGGCTCGGCGGACGCTGGTTCTCGCTGATCGGCGTACTCGATCCGGTGCCGCTGGCGCCGGAGCTCGACAGTGCCGCACTGGTCGGCTGGTCGGCGGCCCGGACCTATCTGGACTTCGACGGCCACCCGTCGACGGTGTACGTCCGCGCGGAGGACAGCCAGGTCACGGCGGTACGGGCGGTGCTCCCGGGCACGGCCTATCCCGAGAAGCCGGGCGAGGTGCGGATCTCCCGGCCCTCCGACGCCCTCGCGGCCCGCGAGGCCACCGAGTCCGCGCTGACCGGGCTGCTGCTCGGCCTCGGCGGAGTCGCCCTGCTGGTCGGTGGCGTGGGCGTGGGCAACACCATGGTCATCTCGGTCCTGGAACGGCGTCCGGAGATCGGCCTGCGCCGCGCCCTGGGGGCGACCAAGGGCCAGATCCGTACGCAGTTCGTCTCCGAGTCGCTGCTGCTCTCCCTCATCGGCGGTCTGGCCGGAACGGTCCTCGGCACGCTGATCACGGCGGGATACGCCCTCAGCCGTGACTGGCCGACGGTCGTCCCGGTGTGGGCGAGCGTGGCGGGCATCGCCTCGACCCTGGTCATCGGCGCGGTGGCCGGTCTGTACCCGGCGGTCCGGGCGAGCAGGCTGTCGCCGACACAGGCGCTGTCCGGCCCATGAGCCGCGTCCGGCGTCCCCCTCGGTGTTCCGGTACGGAGCAGGGGCGGCCCCCACCGGGACCGCCCCTGCCGTCATGTCACCGCGGTGTGCTCAGTCCGGCGGACGGACCGTCAGAAGCCGCAGTTGACGAAGCTGCCGCCGTCGCTCAGCAGGTCGTCACGGACCCAGCCGGTGACACCGGTGGAGTCGTTTCTCAGATACGTCCACGTGTAGCCGTCGTTGCCGACGGTGTAGCAGTGGTAGTCGAGCGTCTGGGTGCTGTAGGCGACACCCTTGACGGCACAGCTGGTGCTCGAACCGCTGCGCTCGTTGGCGCCGTCCGCCGTCTTGCCCCAGGAGCTGCTGTCCTTGTCGCTGACGGTGGTGCCGCACGAGGCGTGCGCGGCTGCCGGGGTGGCGAGGGACAGCGGTACGGCCACGGCGACGGCCGCGAGCGCGGGAACGAGAGCTGCGAGTCGTTTCATGAAGATCCCCCTAGCTTGTTGTGCCGACGCTGCACTCGAATGACGCATGGCGTCAGAGCGAAAGCAGCGGCCTCTGCATCAATCGGGATGCGGGTGGCTTAAGTACGATCACCGCGTGATCGGGATGAAGAAAGCATTCCGCCCGGAGTGGCCGCTTTTCGCTCTCCGGCGGCCGGATTTCACCCAAGTGAAAGGAATGCGTCATTCCGGTGAAATGGTGGCCGACAGAGCCCTCTTGCGATCATGAGCGCCTACCCAAGGAGTTTTGTTGAGTTTCCGGTTCCGGGTCCTCGGCCTGCTCATGGTGGTCGCGATGGCCGCCACCGCCGCCACCGCCTGGCTGACCCTGCGGCAGGCCAACCGCCAGGTCCAGGAGACCGTCACGGCCGGCCAGCAGGAGGTCTCCCGGATCACCGGCGAACTGCGCGCGTACGGATTCGCCCACGGCACCTGGGAAGGGCTGTCGCCGACCGTGGCCGGGCTCGCGAAGGACACCGGCCAGCGCATCCGGGTCGTCACGGAGTCCGATGTGCTGCTCGCCGACTCCGACGCCCTCGCCGGCCGCGACCCCCGTGCGCCGAGCGGCCGGCCCCCGGTCGTGGTCGACCCGCGCCCCGTTCTGCGCCTGCCCACGGGCGGGGTGGCGCAGACCTCGGTCAAACTCACCGCCACGGCGATCGCCGACTACCGCGCCGCGGCGGTGTACGCGGCCTGCCTGACGCGGGCGGGGGCCGAGGTGACGGCCCGGCCGGACGGCGTCGGCGTTCCCCGGATCAGCACCGACCGCCGGCCCCCGCAGTGCGCGGAGCCGGACGCGGAGGGGGTTCCGCCGACCCGGGAGGACCTCGGCGCCCTTCAGCCGTGCGTGTCCGAGCAGCGGTTCACCGCCTGCCTCCAGCGGGTGTTCAACGAGCGGACCGCCTCCGTCGCCCCGCCGCGCCTGAACATCGGCCTCGGCGTGCGGAACGAGTCGCCGCCCACCGTGGCCGCCGCGCCCACCGTGGCCGTCGCGGCGGGGGTCGCCCTCGCGGTGATCCTCGGCGCGCTGCTCCTGAGCAGGGCCGTACTGCGCCCCGTCCGTGCCATGACGTCGGCCGCGAAGGCGCTGGGCGAGGGCGACCTGACGCGGCGGGTCCCCGTCTCCGGCCGGGACGAGATCGCGCAGCTCGGCGGCGCCTTCAACCGCATGGCCGACTCCATCCAGGCGGGCGAGGAGCGTCAGCGCCGCCTCATCGGCGACATCGCGCACGAGCTGCGCACCCCGCTGGCCAATCTCCGCGGCTATCTGGAGGCGCTGCGGGACGGGGTCGTCGAGCCGGACCCCGACCTGCTCGCCTCCCTCCACGAGGAGGCACTGCTCCAGCAGCGGATCGTGGACGATCTCCAGGATCTCGCCCTGGCGGAGGCCGGCGCGCTCACCTACCACCCCACCGAGGTCGACCTGCGTGACCTGCTGGAGACCAGCCGCACGGCCCACCACGCCCAGGCCGAGTCGGCGGGGATAGCGCTCGAACTCCAGGCACCGCGGCCCGTGACCGTGACCGCGGACCCCGACCGGCTGCGCCAGGTCGTCGGCAATCTGGTCGGCAACGCGCTGCGGGCCACCGCGGCGGGCGGCGCCGTGACCCTGGTTCTGATCCCGCGGGGCGAGCTGGCCGTCGTGGAGGTACGGGACACCGGCAAGGGCATAGCGGCCGAGGACCTGCCGCATCTCTTCGACCGCTTCTGGCGGGCGGACGCCTCCCGGGGCCGGGCGACCGGGGGCAGCGGCCTGGGGCTGTCCATCGCCCGGCAGATCGTCACCGACCACCGGGGGACGATCGAGGTACGCAGCACGGTCGGGGTGGGCACGACCTTCACGATCGTCCTGCCCACGGCTCCGGACGGCGGCGGCGACCTCAGGAGCGCGCCGGGTCCGGACCGTCCGTGAGGCGGTAGCCCCGGCCGTACACCGTCTCCAGCAGGCGGGGCCGCCCCGGATCCGCCTCCAGCTTCCGGCGCAGATTCATCACATGGGCGTCGACGGTCCGCTCCAGGACGTCCCGGTCGAAGCCGAAGACGCGCTCGATGATCTGCGCCCGGGTGAAGACCCGTCCCGGTTCCCGCGCCAGCGTCTCCAGGATGGAGAACTCCTTCGCCGTCAGGGTCACCGGCCGTCCGGCCACCCGGACCTCGAAGCGCGCGGTGTCCAGCTCCACCTCGCCGACCCGCAGCACCGGCGAGCCCGCCGCACCGCCGCTCCGTGCGGACCGGCGCAGCAGCGCCCGTACCCGTGCGGTCAGCTCGCGGGGGCTGTAGGGCTTGGTGAGGTAGTCGTCGGCACCGAGGTCGAGACCGAGGAGCATGTCCTCCTCGGTGGTGCGGGCGGTGAGCAGCAGAATCGGGACATCCGATTCGGCGCGCAGAATGCGGCACACGTCGAGTCCGTCGACCAGCGGCAGCATCACGTCGAGAACGATGAGATCCGGCCGCGACGAACGGGCCCGGTCCAGCGCCGCGCGGCCGTCGGCGACGACATGCACGGCGTTTCCCTCTCGCTCCAAATAGATCCGGATCAGTCGAGACTGTTTCTCGTCATCTTCGGCGACCAGAATCCGAGCGCTCAACGAATTCCCCCCAACAAGGACCTGCGCGTTCCAGAACCGTAATACAGAGGTGGCCGGGAATTACCGTCCGGGTCCGGCTTCCCGGGCGGCCGGGCGCGGGGGAACCGGCCTTGCCGTTCCCGGAGTGATTGCGGAGGATGCCGATGGGGACCGGGGCCCCCGTGCCGGCATCGGCAGGGGCGGACCGCCACCCGGAGCACACAACAGGAGACAGCGATGTCCCAGAAGGCTCAGTTCCGCGAGGTGCCGGAGCCCGAGACTCCGCATCTCGACTTCGCGGGGACCACCCCGTACGAGGACTACGTCAGGGCGGATGTCCTCACCCATCTCCAGCACCTTCTCTCCGACGACCCGGGGGAGATGGTCTTCCTGGTCACGTCCCAGGTCATGGAGTTGTGGTTCACCGTCCTGGTGCACGAGTGGGAGACCGCGGCGCACGCCCTGCGCGCCGACGACGTCCCCACGGCGATCAACGCGCTGAAACGTTCCGTGCGTGAGCTGGAGGCGCTCAACGCCTCCTGGAAGCCGCTGGCGCGGCTGACCCCGGCGCAGTTCAACTCCTATCGCGGCGCCCTCGGCGAGGGCTCCGGCTTCCAGTCGGCGATGTACCGCCGCATGGAGTTCCTGCTCGGTGAGAAGTCCGCGTCCATGCTGGTCCCGCACCGGGGCGTGCCGCGTGTCCACGCCGAACTGGAGAAGGCGCTGCACGAGCCGGGCCTGTACGACGAGGTGCTGCGGTTCCTGGCACGCCGCGGACACGCCGTCCCGGACGCCGTGCTGCGGCGGGACGTGTCGCGGCGCTACGAACCGTCGCCGGAGGTGGAGGCGGTCTGGGCCGCCGTCTACGCGGGCGGCGAGCACACCGAGCCGGCCCGGCTCGGCGAGGTGCTCACGGACATCGCCGAGCTGGTGTGGCGCTGGCGCAACGACCATCTGCTCGCCACCCGCCGCGCGATGGGCGCCAAGCCGGGCACCGGCGGCTCGGCCGGGGTGGCCTGGCTGGAGAAGCGGGCCCGGCAGACCGTGTTCCCCGAGCTGTGGACGGCGCGGTCCTATGTCTGAGCCGCTGAGCCGGGCCGCGGAGCTGGACGCGGCCGACCCGCTGGCCGGGCTGCGCGCGCGGTTCGTCCTCGACGACGACGTCGTGTACCTGGACGGCAACTCGCTGGGCGCGCTGCCCGTGACCGTCCCCGGGCGGATCGAGGACGTCGTACGCCGCCAGTGGGGCGAGCTGCGCATCCGGTCCTGGGAGGAGAGCGGCTGGTGGACGGCGCCCGAGCGGATCGGCGACCGGATCGCCCCGCTGGTCGGGGCGGCGCCCGGGCAGATCGTGGTGGGCGACTCCACCAGCGTGAACGTCTTCAAGGCGCTGGTGGCGGCGGTACGGCTCGCGGGGGAGGAGCGGGCCGAGATCCTCGTCGACGCGACCACCTTTCCGACCGACGGCTATGTCGCCGCGTCGGTGGCCCGGATGACCGGCCGCACGCTGCGGCCGGTGACCCCGGCCCAGGTGCCGGCGGCCCTGTCGGACCGTACGGCCGCCGTGCTGCTCAACCACGTCGACTACCGCACCGGCCGGCTGCACGACCTGCCCGCGCTGACCGCCGCCGTGCACGCGGCGGGGGCGTACGCCGTCTGGGACCTGTGCCACAGCGCGGGCGCGCTGCCGGTGGGGCTGGACGAGCACGGCGTGGACCTGGCGGTCGGCTGCACCTACAAGTACCTCAACGGCGGCCCGGGTTCGCCCGCGTTCCTGTACGTCCGCGCGGAGGTGCAGGACCGTTTCGACTCGCCGCTGCCGGGCTGGAACTCGCACGCCGAGCCCTTCGGCATGCGGCCGGTCTACGAACCGGCGCCCGGGGTGCTGCGCGGCCGGGTCGGCACGCCGGACATCCTTTCTCTGCTCGCCCTGGAGGCGGCGCTGGAGGTGTGGGACGGCGTGCCGGTGGAGGCGGTGCGGGCCAAGTCGCTGGCGCTGACGGACTTCTTCCTGGAGTGCGTCGGGCGGTATGTGCCGCGGGGCCGGGTGGAGTCGCTGACGCCGCCGGCGCACGCCGAGCGGGGCAGCCAGGTCGCGCTGCGCTGCCCGGACGCCGGTGACGTGATGAAACGGCTGGTCGGCCGGGGCGTGGTCGGCGACTTCCGCGCCCCGGACGTGCTGCGCTTCGGCTTCACGCCGCTGTACGTGTCCTTCGCGGAGGTGGAGCGGGCGGCACGGGTGCTGGGGGAGATCCTGGACTGAGGCTCAGGTACCGGTGACGTACACCCCGGCCGTCGCGGCGGCGAACGCGGCGCGGGCCGCGCGGTCCGCGGCGGCCGGGTCCGGGGCCGTACCGGTGGTGAGCAGGGCGTAGTAGAGCGGGGCCGAGACCGCCCGGACCACCTGCTCGGCGTCGGTCCCCGCGGGCAGCTCGCCGCGGTCCACGCCCTGGACGACGCAGGGCGCCCACTCGGCGACCCGCACCTCGTAGAACCGGCGCAGCGCCTGGGCCGTCCGCTCGTCGCACGCCGCCGCTGCGATCACCGCGCGGAACAGCGCGCCCTGCCGGGGATCGGCGAGGGTCCGCTGCACCAGCGAGGCGTTGGCCCGCAGATCGCCGAGGACCGAGCCGCTCTCCGTACGGGGCAGCGACTGCTCGGCCATGTCCGCCAGCAGATCGGCGACCAGGCCCGTCACCGAGCCCCACCGCCGGTACACGGTCGTCCTGCCGACCTCGGCGCGTCGTGCCACGTCCGCGAGGTCCAGCCGGTCGAAGCCCTGCTCGGCCAGCGCGTCCCCCGCCGCCCGCAGCACGGCCGCACGGACCCGGGCGGTGCGTCCTCCGGGGCGTACGGTGCCGGGTTCGGCGGACATGTCTTCCTCCTCGGGCCTGGTGGACTCCGGTGCGGTCTGCCCCGTTCAGGGTAACGGGACGCCAGGACCGTTTGACCTCACCCAGCGTGATATCCCCGTGTCGACGCACGTCACCGGCCTGGTACCGTCCCGGCCACAGGCTGATTTCCCTCCCTGGTCCCTCCTTGGTACACGCCAAGTCCGCATCGTCGCTGAGAGGTTGGAGCATGCCGTACGACGCCGCAGCAGAGGAGAAGTCGGCCTTCTCGCACCCGGCGGTCGACCCCGACGCCACCGTGGCGTACGGCGACCACCCCGACCAGGTCGTCGACCTCTACGCCCCGCGCGGCACGGGCGGACCGGGCGGCCCCGCCCCGCTGGTCGTGGTCCTGCACGGCGGCGCCTGGCGGGCCGCGTACGACCGCCGTCATGTCAGCCCGTTCGCGGACTTCCTGGCCCGCCGGGGCTTCGCCGTCGCCAGCGTGGAGTACCGGCGCGGGGCGGACGGCGCAGGGGCGGACGGTACGCGGGCGGACGGTACGCGGGCGGACGGCACAGGGGCGGACGGCACGCGGGCGGACGGTACAGCGGAGGCCGGGCCGGTCGCGGGGCGCTGGCCGGAGACCTTCGACGACATCGCCGCCGCCCTCGACGCGCTGCCCGCGCTGGTACGGGACCGGCTGCCGCAGGCCGACCCGCGCCGCACGGTGCTCACCGGTCACTCGGCGGGCGGCCACCTCGCCCTCTGGGCCGCCGCCCGCCACCTGCTGCCCGCCGACGCCCCCTGGCGCACCGACCGGCCCGCCCCGCTGCGCGGCGTGGTCGCCCTCGCCCCGATCGCCGACCTGGCGGTCGCCGCCGAACTCGGCGTGTGCGGGGACGCCGTACGCCAACTGCTGGGCGAAGGCGAGGAGTTCACGGGTCGGCGGCCGTACGCCGACCCGGCGCTCCTGCTGCCCACCGGCATCGCGACCACCCTCGTCCAGGGCCGCACCGACGTGGACGTCCCGCAGGCCGTCGCCGAGTCCTACGCGGACGCGGCGGCCCGGGCCGGCGAGGTGGTGGGCGTGACGCTGCTGGAGGACGTCGGCCACTTCCCGCTGATCGACCCGGCGGCGGACGCCTGCGCCGTGGTGGCGGAGGAGATCGCCCAGCTCGCCTGGTGAAAGCCGGACGGCGGACGGCGGACGGCGGACGGGACGGCGGACGGGACGGCGGACGGGTCGGACACCGCCCCGGTCGTACCCGTAATACCTGAGAGCTACGCCAGGAGTGAGCTCCCCGGCGGGACGCCGACCACGGCCGTCCGTCCGTAACTTCTCATGTCACAAGGTCCGATGGACGGGCCGGGGACGGGGGAGACCATGGCGGCCGGGGCGGGCGCACGGGCAGGGGCAGGGCGCGGGACGGGCGGCCGTCCGCGCAGATGGCGGCAGACGGTGCTGGCCGCCCTGGTCACCGGGGCCGTCGTGCTGCCCCTGTCCGCCGCCGCGCGGCCCGTGATCCCGGCCCCGGAACCCGTTGCGCTCACCCCGGTGACGGCCGCCGCGCTGGAGGAGACGTACGCGGCCAACCGGGCCAACGCCGCCGAGGCGTCCCGGATGGCCGCCGACCACGGCGACCGGCACCGCGCCGCCGCCGACCGCTCACTGGCCGGGCCGTCCCGGCAGCTGCTCGCCTTCGACGGACGCGGCGCCGGCCTGGCCACCGAGGTCCTGGGCGATCTGGCCCGCGCCGGCCACGTCGCCGTCCTGGTCCCCGGCTCCGACACCGGCCTGGACACCTACGACCGGTTCCGCACCGCCGCAGCGGCCCTGTACGAACGGCTCCGCTCGGGCGGGGCAGGGCCCGCCGCGGTCGTGGCCTGGCTGGGCTACGAGACACCCGGCACGGTCAGCACGACGGTCGCCACCACCGGCCGCGCCGAACAGGCGGCCCCCCGCCTGCGCGCCCTGGTGGAGCAGGTGCGCGGCATCACCGGGGGGCACGCGCACATCTCCCTGCTGTGCCACTCCTACGGCTCGGTCGTGTGCGGCCGCGCCGCCCACGGGCTGGACGTCTCCGACATCGCCCTGGTCGGCAGCCCCGGCACCGGCGCCGACTCCGCCGCGGCCCTGCGCACCCGCGCCCGGATCTGGGCGGGCCGCGGCTCCGGCGACTGGGTGGAGAACGTGCCGCACGTCAGCGTCGGCCTGTTCGGCGCCACCGTCGGCTTCGGCACCGACCCCGTCTCCCCGGCCTTCGGCGCCCGGGTCTTCGCCGCCGGCGACGGCGGCCACAGCGACTACTTCGACCCGGACTCCCGCTCCCTGACCAACCTGGCCCGGATCGCCCTGGGCGAGACCACGGAGGTGACCCCATGACCGAGTCCGTCCCGCACCGGCTGCGGCGGGGGGCCGCGCGGATCGACGCCGCGACCCCCGCCGACCGGGACCGCGCCGTCGACGCCCTCCGGGCCCTGGCGATCCTCGGCGTCGTCCTCGGCCACTGGCTGGTGACCGCCCTGGTCGCGGACGGCGGCGCGCTGCACACGGACAGCCCCCTGCGGCACCGGCCCTGGCTGGCGCCCGTCTCCTGGGCCTTCCAGACACTCGCCGTGTTCTTCCTGGTGGGAGGCCATGTCGCCACCCGCGGCTACGCCTTTGCCCGCGCCCGGGGCACGTCCTACGGCCGCTGGCTGTCCGGCCGGCTGTCCCGGCTGCTCCGGCCGGTCGCCGCCGTCCTGGCCCTGTGGACGGTGGCGGCGGTGCTGCTGCTCCTGTCGGGCGCGGACCTCGGGACGGTCCGCACGCTGGTGAAGCTGGCCCTGTCCCCGCTGCGGTTCCTCGCCGTCTTCGCCGCGCTGACGGCGGCGACCCCGCTGCTGGCCCGGCTCCATCCGCTCTGGCCGCTGGCCGTCGTCCTCCACGTGGACCTGCTGCGTTTCGCTCTCGGCGCCCCGTCCTGGCTGGGCTGGACGAACCTGGCGGCGGGCTGGCTGGTGCCGTACACCCTCGGCGCCGCCTGGACCCGCGGCGAGCTGGACGGCCGCCGCGCCGGCTGGATCCTGCTCACCGGCGGTACGGCGGCGACCGCGGCGCTGGTCGCCTGGGCGGGCTACCCGGCGTCGATGGTCGGCGTCCCCGGCGCCGCCGTCTCCAACCTGAACCCGCCGACGCTGGCCGCCGTCACCTTCGGCCTCGCCCAGTGCGGACTCGCCCTGCTGCTGCGCGAGCGGCTGCGCCGCGCGATGCGCCGGCCGATGGCCTGGGCGGTGGTGGCGCTGGCCAACCTCTCCGCGATGACGATCTTCCTGTGGCACCAGACGGCCCTGATGGCGACCACGGCCACCGGTCTCCTCGCCGGGCGCCTGCCCGGTCTGCACACGGTCCCGGACGGGCTCGGCTGGGTGGCGGCCCGCCTCGCCTGGCTGCCGGTGTTCGCCGTGGCGCTGGCCGTGTGCTGGGCCGCGTTCCGGTCCTGGGAGCGGGGCGGCGGACGGGGCCGTGCGCGGGTGGTGCGCCGGCACCGGCCCTCGGATCACCCCTCCCACCAGGGGATCCCCGCACAGGCGCGCCGTGTCTAGGGTGGACCGTGTGAAGGACTGGGGGAGCCGGGACGGGTTCGTGCGCCGCGTCCCGCGCTGGCTGCGGGGGTTGCACGAGGACCTGTGGACCGTACGGGCGGATCCGCTGCCGCCGTCGGTGTGGCTGCGCTGGCTGCCACACGGCATCGTGTGCCTGGCCGCCTTCGGGGTCCTGGCCGGCGGCATGGGGGATCTCCAGGACAACGGACAACTGGGCTTCGGTTACGCCTTCCCGGTCGCTCTCGCCCAGGGCGGCGCGGTGGTCCTCGCACTGAGGCGGCCGGTCCCGGCGTTCGGGCTGTCACTGGCCGCCACGGTGGTCGGGGCGGCCGGGCTGCACATGCACCTGCTGTCCGGGGACGCGCACGACTACACCTGGCCCTGGACCTCGGCCGGGGTCATCGCGCACCTACTCGTGCTGCTGCTGCTCGCCCTGCGCGTGCCCACCCGCGCCTCCGTGGAGGCGCTGGCCCTGACCGCCCTGGTCACCTATGTCCTCCAGGGCCTGTGGGGCGCGGTGGACTACCAGTCCACCGGCATGGTCGCGGTCGCGCTCTCCGCCGTCGTGGTGGTGCTCGGCATCGCGCTCCGCGGCCGCCGCGAGGCCCGCGCCGAACTCGGCCGGCAGACCTCGCTCACCGCCGAGGAACGCGCCCGCCGCACCCTGCTGGAGGAGCGCAGCCGCATCGCCCGGGAGCTGCACGACGTCGTCGCCCACCACATGTCGGTGATCTCCATCCAGGCGCAGGTCGCCCCGCACCTCGTCGAGAACCCGTCCGAGGAGCTGAAGGAGAACCTCGCGGGCATCCGGCAGAACGCGCTGGAGGCGCTGACCGAACTCCGCCGGGTGCTCGGCGTGCTGCGCTCCGAGCCGTCCGGCGACCTCGCCGGTGACTCCGGTACGGATGCCCCGCATGCCCCGCAGCCCACCCTCGACCGGCTGGACGCGCTGGTGGAGAACACCCGGGCCGCGGGTCTGACGGTGACCGTCGACGTCACCGGCGACCGGCGTCCGCTGCCGCCCGGCGTGGAGCTGTCGGCGTACCGGATCGTGCAGGAGGCGCTGAGCAACGTGCTGCGCCACGCGCCCGGCGCGAGCGCCCGGGTGCGCCTCACGCATCTCCCGCACGGACTGCGCGTCGAGGTCCTCAACTCGCCCCCGCAGCGGCCCGCGCCGCCGTCACCGGGGGCGGGGCACGGCCTGCTCGGCATGCGCGAGCGGACCGCGATGCTCGGCGGCACCCTGACGGCCCACCCCCTGCCGGACGGCGGCTACCAGGTGTCCGCCTTCCTGCCGGCCGACGTCACCGGCCACACCGCCCACCCTCCGAGCGACCGGGAGAACGACACCGCATGATCCGGGTACTGATAGCCGACGACCAGCAGATGGTGCGGCAGGGCTTCACCGTGCTGCTCAACACCCAGCCCGACATCGAGGTGATCGGCCAGGCGGTGGACGGCCTGGACGCCGTCGCCCAGGTCGCGGAACTCGCCCCGGACGTCGTGCTGATGGACATCCGCATGCCCGAGCTGGGCGGCATCGAGGCCACCCGCCGCATCACCGGCGCGCACCCCGGCATCAGAGTGCTGGTGCTGACCACCTTCGACCTCGACGAGTACGTCTACGAGGCGCTGCGGGCCGGCGCCTCCGGCTTCCTGCTGAAGGACGCGTCGGCGGACCAACTGGCGGAGGCGGTCCGGGTGGTGGCGGCCGGGGACGCGCTGCTCGCGCCGGGCATCACCCGGCGTCTCATCGCCGAGTTCTCCCGGCTGGACGACCGGCCCCGCGCCCCGCTGAGGACCCGGATCGGCGAGCTGACCGAGCGGGAGACGGAGGTGCTGGCGCTGATCGCGCAGGGCCTGTCGAACGCGGAGATCGCCCAGCGGCTGGTCGTCGCCGAGCAGACGGTGAAGACGCATGTGGGCCGCATCCTGGTGAAGCTGAGCCTGCGGGACCGGACACAGGCGGCGGTGTTCGCGTACGAGTCGGGGCTGGTGCGGCCGTCCGGGTACTGACGACGCCAGTAGTACGTGACCGGTAGTCGTGACCGGAAGTACACGCCCAGAAGCACACGCCCAGAAGTACACGCCCGGAAGTACATGCCCGGTAGTACTTGAGACGGACGCCCGGGAACCCCTCTCACTGGGGACGACCGCGGCCCGGGCCTGCGCCTACCGTTCCGTACGTGACCGAGACGACCCAGATGCCGGGCGGGACCAAGCCGCGAAGCCCCGAGTTCCGGCTGGCCGCGGATGTCCTGCGCGGACTGCGGCAGGACCTGTTCCACGACGCCTTCGCCTACGACCCGCTGCCGCGCATGCGCGTGGACGGCCCGCTGACCAGGCTGCTGCCGCCGCGCCTGCGCGCGTACGCGGCCTGGACCCCGCATGCGGTGGTGGTGGCCGCCGGCCTGCTGACCATGGCCGTCACCTACGCCGTGGACCAGTTCAGTGTGCTGGGGCCCGTCCTGCTGCTGAGCGCCTTGCTCACCACAGGACCGGTCCTGCTGACCCTGGTCAGGCCGGTCGGCGCCTTCTGGTTCTCCCTCGCGGCCGCGCCGGTCACGGCGTTCTTCGCCGCGGAGTACGACGAGTGGCCCTGGCGGGCGGGCAGCTTCGTCTGCCATCTGGTCGTGCTGACGGTCGTGGCCCTGCGGACCAGGCCACGCGCGGCGGCGTGGATGTGGGTGCTGACCGCGCTGTACAGCATCGGAGCCGACATCCTCCTCGGCTCCGGTTACTACAACTCCAACAGCGGCCCGCTGCTGGTCGTCTCCGCGCTGATCCTGCTGGCGGTGTCCGTCCGGCACGTCCGCCGCGAGGCCCGGCAGGAGGTGACCGCCCAGCGGACGGTGACCGCGCACGAGCGCTCCCGCCGCACGCTGCTGGAGGAGCGCACCACCATCGCCCGCGAGCTGCACGACGTGGTCGCCCACCACATGTCGGTGGTCGCGATCCAGGCGGAGGCCGCGCCCTACCGGGTGGAGAACCCGCCCCCTGAGCTGGAGAAGGCCTTCGCCACCATCCGGGAGAACGCGGTCGCGGCCCTCACCGAACTGCGCCGCGTGCTGGGTGTGGTCCGCGCCGAGGACTACGAGGCCCCGGACGCCCCGCAGCCCACGCTGGCCGACCTCGACGCGCTGCTCGCCAATGTGCGGGAGGCGGGCCTGGCCGTGGACAAGGCGGTGACCGGCGC
The DNA here is from genome assembly GCF_014647975.1 of Streptomyces fumigatiscleroticus. Classification (GTDB taxonomy): domain Bacteria; phylum Actinomycetota; class Actinomycetes; order Streptomycetales; family Streptomycetaceae; genus Streptomyces; species Streptomyces fumigatiscleroticus. The sequence goes on along the minus strand of NZ_BMQF01000007.1, from coordinate 178,487 downwards.
GGTGCGCGAGCTGCCGCAGGGCGTGGAGCTGTCGGCGTACCGGATCGTGCAGGAGGCGCTGAGCAACACCCTGCGGCACGCGCCGGGGGCGAGCGCCCGGGTCGAGGTGTCCTACGTTCTGGGCGGCCTGGGCCTGCGGGTGGTCAACGGTGCGCCACCGCGGGCAGCCCTGATCAAGCCCTCGCCCGGCGCGGGACACGGCCTCACCGGCATGCGCGAGCGTGTCACCATGCTGAACGGCGAGATGACGGCCGGCGCGACGGACGACGGCGGCCATGAGGTGACGGTGTTCCTCCCGGTGCCGACGGCGGCGATCGAGGGTGAGGCATGACGATCCGGGTCCTGATCGCGGACGACCAGATGATGGTGCGCGAGGGCTTCTCGGTCCTGCTCAACGCGATGCCGGACATCGAGGTCGTGGGCGAGGCGGTCAACGGCCGGGAAGCGGTCGCCAAGGTCCGCGAACTCTCCCCGGACGTCGTCCTGATGGACATCCGCATGCCCGAGCTGAACGGCATCGAGGCGACGCGGGAGATCGTCGCGGCGGACGGCACGGCGAAGGTCCTGGTCCTCACCACCTTCGACCTCGACGAGTACGTGTACCAGGCGCTGCGCGCGGGCGCGTCGGGCTTCCTCCTCAAGGACGCCTCCGCCCGCCAGCTGGCGGAGGGCGTACGGGTGGTGGCCTCCGGCGAGGCCCTGCTCGCTCCCTCCGTCACGCGCCGACTGATCACGGAGTTCTCCAAGCTGTCCGAGGCCCCGCGCCTCATGCCCGGCGCGCAGGCGGCGTACGGCGACCTGACCGAGCGCGAGACGGAGGTCCTGGTCCTCATCGCCCAGGGCCTGTCGAACGCGGAGATCGCGGAGCGGCTGGTGGTGGCGGAGTCGACGATCAAGACGCACGTCAGCCGCGTCCTGGTGAAGCTGGGCCTGCGGGACCGGACGCAGGCGGCGGTGTTCGCGTACGAGGCGCGGCTGGTGACGCCGGGGTAGTCGGCGGTCCAGGGGTCCAGGGGTCCAGGGGTCCAGGGGTCCAGGAGACCGTGCCTGTGTAACAGCCATGTATTGAGCGCGTCTTCGTCCCACTCGCCACGCAACCGGCGCCGATGCCACGCCTGTCTCCTGGGTCAGAAGGCCCGCTGACGAGGAGCGGGACATCACCGGAGGGGAAGAAAGCATGCGCGCCCGGAAGATCTCGATGCTCACCATCGCCGCTGTGGCTCTCGGTCTGTCGCTCACGGCCTGCAACGACGACGGCAGCACCGACGCAGCCCCCACTTCCGCCGCCTCGTCCGCGTCCACGAGCAGCGCGCAGGCCGACCCCTCCGCAAGCAGCACCCCCCAGAGCTCGGGCGGCAGCACGGCGTCCGGAACCGCGACGGAGCCGACGGGTGGCAGCACGGCGTCGGGCACCCCGAAGGAGGACGGGGTGAAGTGCACGGACCAGATCGACTACGCGGGCGACTCGCGGTCCAACGCCGAGATCAACTCCATCGGCGAGGAGACCGGCCACTGCCCGGACCCGGAGACGGGGACCGGCGGCAGCACGGCTTCCGGCACCCCGAAGGAGGACGGGGTGAAGTGCACGGACCAGATCGACTACGCGGGCGACTCGCGGTCCAACGCCGAGATCAACTCCATCGGCGAGGAGACCGGCCACTGCCCGGACCCGGAGACGGGGACCGGCGGCAGCACGGCTTCCGGCACCCCGAAGGAGGACGGGGTGAAGTGCACGGACCAGATCGACTACGCGGGCGACTCGCGGTCCAACGCCGAGATCAACTCCATCGGCGAGGAGACCGGCTACTGCCCGCCGGTCCAGTAGGTGACGTCCGGGCAGCTTCTTGGCCGCCTGGCCCCGACCGGCGGTAACGCGCGGACCTTTAAGCTGCTGACGTTGGTCGGCTCACCGGACGAGGCATCAGGGGAGCCGGGGACCAGGGGAGCAGGGGGGACGCGGGGCCGATGAACCATGCGACGGAGATCTTCCAGCCACTGCAGACGGACGACCCGCCCGTGGTGGCCGGCTACCGCCTCGCCGCCCGGCTCGGCGCGGGCGGCATGGGCCGGGTCTATCTGTCGCACACGCAGGGCGGCCGGCCGGTGGCCCTCAAGGTGGTACGGCCGGAGCTGGCCGACGATCCGGACTTCCTCCAGCGGTTCCGCAGGGAGATCAAGGCGGCCCGGCGGGTGAAGGGCGCCTACACCGCCGAGCTGATCGACGCCGACGCGGACGGCGTACCGCCCTGGCTGGCGACGCTGTACGTGCCCGGTCCCTCCCTGGCGGAAGCGGTCGTCCGGCGTGGGCCGCTGCCGGTGCCGGCGGTGCTGTGGCTGATGGCGGGCGTGGCCGAGGCGTTGCAGGCCATCCACGGTGCGGGAGTCGTGCACCGGGACCTGAAGCCGTCGAACGTCCTGCTGGCCGCCGATGGGCCGCGTGTGATCGACTTCGGCATCTCGCTGGCCTCCGACGCCACGTGGCGCACCGCCACGGGCGCCGCGATCGGCACGCCCACGTTCATGGCTCCCGAGCAGGCGTCCGGGGGCGAGGTCACGGCGGCCACCGACGTCTTCTCGCTCGGCCAGACGGCGGCGTTCGCGGCGCTGGGCAGGCCGCTCTACGGGGACGGCCCCGCGGCCACCGTGCTGTACCGGATCGTGCACGAGGACCCCGACCTGTCCCCGCTGCCCGAGCCGCTCCGCCCGCTGCTCGCCCGGTGCCTGGCCGCCGACCCGGAGGAGCGGGTCACCCCGGCGGATGTCGTCGCGTGGTGCCGGCGGCAGCTGGGCCCGGACGCCGAGGCGGGCGCGGGTCCGGCCGTCTGGCGGGAGGTCACGGGACCGGAGGTGACGGTCCCGGCTCCGGTCCCCCACCCGACCCCGGCCTGCACCCAGCCGCTGATCGCACTGCCGCAGGCGCTGCCGGGACCGGACGTACGGCGGTCCCGAAGACGACGTGCGGCGCGGATCACGGCCGCCGCGGTGACGGCGGGCGTGCTGCTGCTGACGGGCCTGGCGTGGACGGTCATGGACGCGTCGGACCGGGAGGGCCACCGGGCCACGGCCACGGCCACGGCCACGCCAACACTGGACGGTACGGCCGCGTCCGCACGGCCGTCGGCGTCCTCGTCACCAGCGTCCGGGACGGCCACCGAGACCGGTGGCACGGCGGCAGCGGCGTCGGATCCTTCTTCGGCCTCGGACCCGACCTCGACCGCGTCCGAGTCGACGCGGGCCGTCCCGTATCCCGGGCAGTGGCTGGACGCGAAGAACTCGCTGAGCCTCAGAAAGCCGGTCGACCGCAAGGACCGCAAGGGGGACATCCGCTTCAGCTGCGAGGTAGCCGGCTGCGAGCTGGAGAGCGACACCAGCGTGTTCATGCCGATGGACGACACCGAGGAGGAAATCACTCCCGATCTGTGTCGCTTCTTCCTCAGAAGTGACGGCGCACCACGTGGCCTCTCGCTGGCCATGGTGGCGAAGGGCAGTCAGATCTGCGTCATGAACTCCGCCGGGGACATCGCGTTGCTCGTGATTCAGGAGAAGTCGACCGCGCTGCCAGACGTCGGCTTCGTGACGGTGGACATGACGGTCTGGCGGGCGGACTAGGCGAGTTCGCACCACACGTACTTCCCGCGGTTGCCGTCCCTGGTCAGCGGCTGCCAGCCCCACAAGTCGGCACAGGCGCGGACCAGCGTGAGGCCGCGCCCTTCTTCCAGGTCGGTGCCGGGTACCAAGGGCTGCGGCGGCTCGGGCGGTTCGGGATCGGCGTCCCCCGCGCCGAGCCGCAGGGCGCCGGGCGGTGACCAGCGCACCCGCAGCGCGGCCGGTCCCTTCGTATGCCGTACGGCGTTGGAGATCAGCTCGGTCGCCAGCAGTTCGGCGACATCGACGAGCCGGATCAGCCCGTGCACGGTGAGGATCAGACGGAGGGTGCGGCGACTGACGGTGACGGCGCGGAGGTCGTTCGGGATGTACAAGGTGTACTCCCAGGGCGCGCCGACGGTTTCGGGCATGCGGGTTCCGTCTCTGAGGAGGGGGAGGGGAGGGAGGGGGCCGGTGTCATTGCCGCAGCCGTCATGGCATGACGGGACGGTGCGCTTCCGGTGCCCCGGCGTCTCGCAGCGTGTGCGTCGCGTCACCGACGGTAGAGCAAAAAATTTTTCCTCGCGCAAGCGGGTGCCGTAATCTGACGCCCGAACGAGGCATCGTGGCACGGCCGTTGAGGAAGGCGAATGGCGCCGAGAATCCAACCCACGGCACGGCAGGTGCGGCTGGGTGCCGAACTGCGCCGACTGAGGGAGGCGGCAGGGCTGAAGGCGCGGGAGGTCGCCAGGTTGCTCAACTCGACCTCGGCCCAGATGAGCCAGGTCGAGGCGGGCCTCGCCGGGGTCAGCGAGGAGCGGGTGCGGCGGCTGGCAGCCCACTACGCCTGTACGGACGAGGTGCTGATTGACGCCTTGGTCGCCATGGCGACGGATCGAACGCGCGGTTGGTGGGAGGAGTATCGAGGAGTGTTGCCGCCGGTGTTCCTGGACACCGCGGAGGTGGAGCACCATGCGAGAGCCCTACGTGAAGTAGTGATCGCGAACGTGCCTGGACTGCTGCAGATTGCCGACTACGCACGAGCGGTCTTCGGATACATGCGTCCGGAGCTGCCGAAAAGCGAAGTGAATCCCCGGGTGGAACACCGCATCAGACGGCGAACTGTGATCACGGGTGACAACCCCACCCCGTACGAGACGATCATCCACGAATTCGCCCTCCGCATCCGTGTCGCTGACCGCCAGGTTTCCCGGGCCCAGTTGGAGTTCATCCTGGACCAGATCGAGCAACGCCATGTCACTGTCCGGGTGATCCCCGTCGACCAGGACGGTTTCGCCGGTGCCGGCGCCTCGATGATGTACGTGGGTGGCCCCGTGCCCCGCTTGGACACCGGACTCAGGGATGCTCCCACCGGCACCGCGTTCATCGACGCGGAATCCCAACTGAAGACGCTTCGCACGCTGCTCGATACGGTGAAGAAAGCGTCGCTGCCCCCTATCGCGTCGCGGGACTTCATTCACCGCTTGACGAAGGAGTTGTGAGCCGCGTCATGACTCAGATGCTGAACTGGCGAAAGTCCACCTACTCCAGTGGTGGTGACGGCAACACCTGTGTGGAGGTGGCGGATCTCCGCACCCGGATAGCGATACGCGACTCCAAGAACCCCGCCCACGGCCCCCTCTCCCTCCCCATCCCCGCTTTCACCGCCCTGGTCGAGTCCCTCAAGGGAAACCCCTGTTCAGAGGCCAGCCCGACGCGTTAGCGTCCGGGCATGTCAGGTCGCCGCCCCTCCCTCCCCTTCGACCCCTGGGACCCGGCGTTCGTCGCCGACCCCTACCCCGCCTACGCCGAGCTGCGTGCCCGGGGACGCGTGCACTACTACGAGCCCAGCAACCAGTGGCTGGTCCCGCACCACGCGGACGTCTCGGCGCTGCTGAGAGACCGCCGCCTGGGCCGGACGTACCAGCACCGCTTCACGCACGAGGAGTTCGGGCGCACGGCCCCGCCCCCGGAGCACGAGCCGTTCCACACGCTCAACGACCACGGCATGCTCGACCTGGAACCGCCGGACCACACCCGGATCCGGCGCCTGGTGTCGAAGGCGTTCACCCCGCGCACGGTGGAGCGGCTGAAGCCGTACGTGGACGGGCTGGCGGACGACCTGGTGTCGGCGCTCGTGGACGCGGGCGGCGGCGACCTGCTGACCGACGTGGCGGAGCCACTGCCCGTCGCTGTGATCGCCGAGATGCTCGGCATCCCGGAGTCGGACCGGGCACCCCTGCGTCCCTGGTCGGCCGATATCTGCGGCATGTACGAGCTGAACCCGCCGGAGGAGACGGCGGCGAAGGCGGTCCGGGCCTCGATCGAGTTCTCCGACTACCTCCGGGATCTGATCGCCGAACGGCGCACGCACCCCGGCGACGACCTGATCTCGGGCCTGATCGCGGCGCACGACGAGGACGACGACCGGCTCACCGAGCAGGAGATGATCTCGACCTGCGTGCTGCTGCTGAACGCGGGTCATGAGGCGACGGTGAACGCCACGGTCAACGGCTGGTGGGCGCTGTTCCGCAACCCGGACCAGCTGGCCGCCCTCCGTGCGGACCACTCCCTGGTCCCCACCGCCGTGGAGGAGCTGATGCGCTACGACACCCCGCTCCAGCTCTTCGAGCGCTGGGTGCTGGACGAGATCGAGATCGACGGTGTCACCGTCCCGCGCGGCTCCGAGGTCGCGATGCTCTTCGGGTCCGCCAACCACGACGACGAGGTCTTCGCCGACCCGGAGCGACTGGACCTCACCCGCCGGGACAACCCTCACATCTCCTTCAGCGCGGGCATCCACTACTGCATCGGCGCCCCGCTGGCCCGTATCGAGCTGGCGGCGTCGATGACGGCCCTGCTGACCAAGGCCCCGGCACTCCGGCTCGCCGCCGAGCCCGAACGCAAGCCGAACTTCGTGATCAGGGGGCTGAAGGGCCTACTCGTGGAGGTCTGAGCGGCGGCGTCCCCGGCGGCTCAGCGCGTAGGCGAACAGCGCCCAGACGACGGCCGGCAGCACCGCTCCGGCGAGCGCGACGAGAGGAAGCTCGGTGAAGAGGCGGCCGAAGTCGGTGCCCTCGTCCTCGAAGCCGCCACCGAGGTAGCGGCGGGCGCGCTTGGAGGTGACCCACACCAGCGTCGCTCCCGCCCCACCCGCCGCCGACAGCACACAGCCACCGCAAGTCATCGCGTCCCGGTTCATGCCCCACAGGACGTGAGTGGTCTCTACACCGGTTCCGGGCGCCGATCACCCGTCCGGCTGATCGGTGGCACGATCAGCCACCGGTGCGGCTCAGCCGACGTACCGCTTGAGTTCCTCGGTGTCCTCTTGGCCGCGTGCGTGGCGAGCTTGGTCAGGACGCCGACATGTCCCGGCGTCGCAGCCCCGCCAGCCCGGCGGCGACCAGCGCCACCGCCAGACCCGTCAGGACCAGCACCGGTCCCCACGCCATCTCCCCGCCCGGCAGCTTCGGCAGATGCCCGAACGGGGACAGGTCCAGCACCGCCCGGGGAACGTCCAGCGCGGGTCCGACCCACCCGATCAGCAGCACGGCCCCCGCGACACCCCACGCCGCCATCGCCGCCCGCGGCACCACCCCGTACAGCAGCACCGCCACTCCGCCGACCACCCACACCGCCGGCACCTGCACCAGGCACGCTCCCAGGACGGCCCCGGCGCGATGGCCGTAGCCCGCCGCCAGACCCAGGCCCGCCAGCAGCATGACGAGCACCGCCCCGCCGAAGGCGACGGCCAGATGACCGGCGGCCCAGCGCAGCCGCCCCACCGCGCCCGCCAGTACCGGTTCCGCCCGGCCCGAGGTCTCCTCGCCGTGCAGCCGCAGCACCGACGCGACGACGTACAGCGTGGCGACCAGCCCGAGCATCCCGGCCATCGACGCCAGGAACGCGTCCGTCAGCCCGGCCTGCCCGCCCATCCGCCGGAAGATCTCGCGGGCGCTGTCGTTCTCCGCGACCAGGTCGGCCGCGCCCTCGGTCATCCCGCCGTAGACGACCCCGGCGAGGAGGAAGCCGATGCTCCAGCCGAGCACCGAGCCCCGCTGGAGCCGCCGGGCCAGCGCCCCCGCGGTGCCCAGGCGCCCGGCGGCGGGCCCCGGCCGCGTCGGCAGGAAGCTCATGCCGACGTCCCGGCGCCCGGCCAGCCCGTACGCCACCGCGCCCTGGACGACGACCGCCCCGGCGAACAGCGGCAGCACCCACCAGCGCTCGCCCGCGAACGGCCGCAGATTCTCCAGCCAGCCCAGCGGCGACAGCCACGTCAGCACCGACGACCCGTCGTCCGTGGCCGAGTCCCCGGCCGCGCGCAGCACGAAGGCCACGCCCAGCACCGCCGCCGTCAGCCCCCGCGCCAGCCGGGCGCTCTCGGTGAGCTGGGCGACGATCGCCGCCATCGTCGCGAACACCATGCCCGCGCCCGCGATGCCCAGGCCGAGGGCCGCCGCGCCGGCCGCCCCCTGTCCGGCCAGCCCGGCAGCCACCAGAACCGCGAGCACGGCGTTGGCGACCGCCGCCGCCAGCAGGGCCGCCGTCAGCGAGGCGCGGCGGCCCACCATGCCGGAGGCCACCAGCTCCTGCCGGCCGCTCTCCTCCTCGTCCCGGGTGTGCCGTACGACGACCAGCAGGCCCATCACGGCCGCCAGTGCTCCGGCGTACACGCCGACGCGCCAGGCGGTCAGCGCGCCGAGCGAGTCGTCGAAGACGGGGCCGACCATGGCGCGCAGCGAGGAGTTGGTCTCCATCTGCCGCAGCAGACCGGCCCGTTCGGACGCCGTGCCGTACAGGCCCTTCAGCGTGTTCGGCATGGAGAGCACCATCAGCGCGTTCACCGCGACCCAGAGCGGGATCATCACCCGGTCCCGGCGCAGGGCGAAGCGCAGGAGCGTGCCGGTACCGGCCAGCTGGCGGGATCCCCCGGACCGTACGGGCCGGACGGGCCGTGCGCGCACCGCTGCCGTCGTCATCGGACGCCCGCCTCCTCCTGGTAGTGCCGCAGGAACAGCTCCTCCAGCGTCGGCGGCGTCGATGTCAGCGACCGCACCCCCGCCTCGCCGAGCGAGCGCAGTACGGCGTCCAGCCGGTCGGTGTCGACCTGGAGCCGGACCCGGCGGCCCTGTACGTCGAGGTCGTGCACGCCGGGAAGACCGGACAGCCCGTTCGGCGGACCGGCGAGCTCGGCCGTCACGCTGGTCCGCGTCAGATGGCGCAGGTCGGCGAGCGAGCCGCTCTCCACGGTCCGGCCCTTGCGGATGATGCTGACCCGGTCGCAGAGCTCCTCGACCTCGCTGAGGATGTGGGAGGAGAGCAGGACCGTCCGGCCCCGGTCCCGCTCCTCCTCCACGCACCGCTGGAAGACCTCCTCCATCAGCGGGTCGAGGCCGGACGTGGGCTCGTCGAGGATCAGCAGGTCGACGTCCGAGGCGAAGGCGGCCACCAGGGCGACCTTCTGCCGGTTGCCCTTGGAGTACGTCCGGCCCTTCTTGGTCGGGTCGAGTTCGAAACGTTCGATCAGGTCCGCCCGGCGGCGGGTGTCCAGACCGCCGCGCAGACGGCCGTACAGGTCGATGACCTCGCCGCCGGAGAGGTTGCGCCACAGGGTGACGTCGCCGGGGACGTAGGCGATCCGGCGGTGCACCTCGACCGCGTCCGCCCACGGGTCGCGGCCGAGCACCTGGGCGGCGCCCGAGTCGGCGCGCAGCAGTCCCAGCAGCACCCGGATGGTCGTGGACTTGCCGGAGCCGTTGGGGCCGAGGAAGCCGTGGACCTCGCCGGAGGCCACTTCGAGGTCCAGACCGTCGAGCGCGTGGGTCCGGCCGAACGACTTGTGCAGTCCGGAGACGGTGATTGCCTTGGTCATGGTTCGGAACGTACGCTTCTTTCAGAAATTTGTGAAGTTAAGGAACTGTATAAATCTCGGTTACGCTGAGAGGCATGACGGAGTCGAAGGCGGTGGAACGGGACCCGGAGTCGGTCTCACGGTTCGTGGAGCACTTCGCGGCCCAGCTCGTCGAGGCGGGCGTGCCCCGGATGCCCTCCCGGATCTTCGCCGCGCTGCTCGCCTCCGACACCGGCACGCTCACCTCCGCCGAGCTGGGCGAGCAGCTGAAGATCAGCCCCGCCGCCGTGTCCGGCGCGGTCCGCTATCTGGCCCAGGTCCACCTGGTGTCGCGCGAGCGGGAGCCCGGCTCGCGCCGGGAGCGGTACCGGGTGCACAGCGACCAGTGGTACGAGGCGCTCACCAGCCGCGAGACGATCATCAAGCGCTGGGAGGAGGCCTTGCGCGAGGGGGTCGCCTCCCTGGGTGCCGACACCCCGGCCGGCCGCCGGCTCACCGAGACCCTGGCGTTCTTCGAGTTCATCGAGACCGAGGTGGCGACCCTCATGGACCGCTGGCGGGTGCACCGGGAGAAGACCTTCGGACAGGGCTGACGAGGTCAGCGGGACATTCCGCGCTCCAGCTCGTCCGCCCACGCGCGGACCCTGCGGAACCAGACCTGCTCACCGGGCGCGGGCGGGCGCACCTCGACGCGGGCCCGGCGGGCGAGGGCGAGCACGGTGGCGGTGAAGCCCTCGGACAAGGCGTCGATCACGCGGTGCGACCGTCCCTCCTGCCACTCCAGCAGGGCGTTGACGAACACCTCGAAGGCGGCCGGATCGATCTGGCACTCGTCGTTCTCCATCGGCCCCAGGCCGGACGGGACGCCCGTCTCGTCCTCGAAGACGCGCACGTAGCGCAGGATGAGCCGGGCGGCGCCGGTGGACGGACACCACAGCGTCTCGTCACCCAGGTCGAAGAACTGGCTCATGAGCGCGGCGCCCCCCTTCGGATCAGCCGGCGCGGCCGGTGGAAAGCGTAGGAGTCGGCGCGCCCCGTCCGCACCGCGTCATCGCGACGGCAGCGTCAGCGCCCACGCCCCCTCGCGCACCACCCAGGTCCGGGTCCGTACCGGGCCCGAGACCATCGCGTCCGCCCGGTAGCGGAAGTGGGCGCCCGACACGGTCACCGTCCGGCCCGCCGTCGTCAGCGGCGCCGCCTCCGCGCCGACCGAGACCGGCCGCACCTCCACCTCGGCCGTGCCCGAGACCCCCGGCGCCACCGACACCCCCTCGACCGGCTGGTCCAGATCGACCAGCGTCACCCCGTCGACCTCCACCCGCAGCCGGGAGGGACCCGGACCGGGAACGGCGGTGACCCGGGCGGGCCGGCCGGCCACCAGATCGCGGACGAACCGGCAGGTCCGCAGCCAGGGGCGCTCCGGCGTCCCGGGCGCAGTCGGCGGCGGCTCCCGCCGGCGGTGCGGGGGGATGCTCAGCGCGCCCAGCACCACGCCGTCGCTGTCGTCGACGAGCAGATCCAGCCGCCGCTCCGCCCCGTCCAGCACCGTCCGCGCCGCCGCCACCGCACCCGTCGGCACCCCGAGGGAACGGGCCAGCGTCAGGGCGTCCCCCACCGGCACCATCGACAGTGCACAATCGGCCAGCTCCCGGTGCCGGTGCAGCAGGGACACCGCCCGGATCAGCGCCCCGTCGTCGCCGATGACCACCGGCCGCCGCGACCCCCTGCGGCGCAGCGCCCGGGCGAACTCCTCCGAATCGTCCGGCAGGCACACCTTCGTGGCCGCACCCGCGCTGAGCACGTCTTTCGCGATGCGTACGGACTCCCCGTCCGTCCGCCTGGCGACCGGGTCGATGACCACCAGCAGCTGATCGGACGTCGCGGAAGTCGCCACCTCGGCCATGCCTCGCTTCCTCGGGTAGCATCTTTGTGCAAGAGCCCCTTGCGCTATTGCGCCAGGGGCTTCGTCTATTCCGGGGCATCCGGTCCGACGGTTGGCGGCCGACGACGGTCGCGGCACACACGGCGGAAACCCGCCGTGTACGCCCCCGACCCTGGACATGCCCCGCCCGGAAGGGGTGTACGCGCGTGCCCGCACTTGTGCTGCTCGGTGCTCAGTGGGGTGACGAAGGCAAGGGAAAGGCCACCGACCTGCTCGGTGGCTCGGTGGATTATGTCGTGCGCTACCAGGGCGGCAACAACGCCGGCCACACGGTAGTCGTGGGCGATCAGAAGTACGCCCTCCACCTGCTCCCTTCCGGGATCCTGTCCCCCGGCTGCACGCCGGTCATCGGCAACGGTGTCGTCGTCGACCCGTCGGTCCTGCTCTCCGAGCTGAGCGGGCTGAACGAGCGCGGCGTCGACACGTCCAAGCTCCTGATCAGCGGAAACGCACACATCATCACGCCGTACAACGTGACCGTCGACAAGGTGACGGAACGCTTCCTCGGCAAGCGCAAGATCGGCACGACCGGGCGCGGTATCGGGCCGACCTACGCGGACAAGATCAACCGCGTGGGCATCCGCGTACAGGACCTGTACGACGAGTCGATCCTGACGCAGAAGGTCGAGGCGGCCCTCGACGTCAAGAACCAGCTGCTCACCAAGCTGTACAACCGGCGCGCCATCGCCGTCGGCCAGGTGGTCGAGGAGCTGCTGGGCTACGCCGAGCAGATCAAGCCGTACGTCGCCGACACGGTGCTGGTCCTCAACCAGGCCCTGGAGGAGGACAAGGTCGTCCTGTTCGAGGGCGGGCAGGGCACCCTGCTCGACATCGACCACGGCACGTACCCCTTCGTCACCTCCTCGAACCCGACCGCGGGCGGTGCCTGCACCGGCTCCGGCGTCGGCCCGACGAAGATCAGCCGCGTCATCGGCATCCTCAAGGCGTACACCACCCGCGTCGGCGCCGGTCCCTTCCCGACCGAGCTGTTCGACGAGGACGGCGAGGCGTTGCGCCGGATCGGCGGCGAGCGGGGCGTCACCACCGGCCGTGACCGGCGCTGCGGCTGGTTCGACGCGGTGATCGCCCGTTACGCCACCCGCGTGAACGGCCTCACCGACTTCTTCCTCACCAAGCTCGACGTGCTGACGGGCTGGGAGGAGATCCCGGTCTGCGTGGCGTACGAGATCGACGGCAGGCGCGTCGAGGAGCTGCCGTACTCGCAGACCGACTTCCACCACGCGAAGCCGGTCTACGAGACGCTGCCGGGCTGGTCCGAGGACATCACCAAGGCGAAGTCCTTCTCCGACCTGCCGAAGAACGCGCAGAACTACGTCAAGGCGCTGGAGGAGATGTCCGGCGCCCCGATCTCCGCGATCGGCGTGGGCCCGGGCCGGGACGAGACGATCGAGATCAACTCGTTCCTGTAGATCACGGGTGCCCCGGGTGCCGCCGTCCGGCCCTTTCGAGGGGGCGGCGGCACCGGGCGCGGGGCGGGACCGGCCCATGGCCGACCGCCACCCTGTCTCCGGCGCGTGCCGGGGACCGTACGGCGCCGAGGGCGGCCGCGCGGACCGCGGCGCGCCCGTCCGCTTCGAGGCCGTGCGCCACCGCCGCCCGCCACCGCGGGTCCCCCCGCCGTGCACCCGGGCCCGTCGCGCCGCTGCCGGCGTGGCCGGCCGCCTCGGGGACGGGGCGGCGGCCCTCCGGCGGGCGGGGTGCTGTGGCCGCCCGGGGTCAGCCTGGCCGGCCGATGCGGCCCGGCGGCCGGATCGGGGCCGGTTCGCTCCGGGCGGTTCGCTCCGGGCCGGTTCGCTCGGAGTCGGTTCGCTCGGGGACGGCCCGTTCGGGGTCAGCTGAAGACGATCATCGAGCCCTGGGCCAGGCTGCGGGTCGCCGCCGCGTGCAGGCCCAGCCAGACATGCCGTTCACGGGCGAACGGGCTCGGGTCGTACGGGGCGGGAACGGCCGGCTCCTCCAGGCCCGTCGGCGCGTGCGGCGGCGCGGGCGGCGCCGGCGGGTTGGCCGGGTCGATGCCGATGGCGGGGGCGACCGCCTCCAGCTCCCGCAGCAGCGCGTGCGAGGAGCCCAGCGGCCCGCCACCGGCCAGGAGTTCGTCGTCGGACAGCGGATGCGGGAAGTCCACGGGGACGTAGGCGCCCGCGTGGTCGTAGTGCCAGACCAGGTGCGACTGCTGGGCCGTCGTCTCGAACATCTCCAGCAACTGCTCGTAGTCGCCGCCCAGTTCGTCCACCGGCGTCACCGGCAGGCCGCACACGTGCAGCAGATGGGCGCGGCGCAGGAAGTGCAGCGCGTCGTAGTCGAAGCCGGCGACCGGGGCGACCTCGCCGGACAGCCCCGGCATGTACTGGTAGACGGGCACGGGAGGCAGCCCGGCCTGGGCCAGCAGCTTGTTGTAGTGCGCGAGTTCCTCGGCGAAGGGGTTGTCCGGGGTGTGGCACAACACGTCCACGAGCGGGACCAGCCACAGATCACAGGCCAAAGAGGGCTCCTCGCATAGCACGGTGGGGTGAAAAAGGGTAATCGGTGCGGCGCGAGGGAGGCTCCCCTCGTGCAGGTCCCCTACCCACCCGGGCCCGGCGGTCAGTCCGCGGCGGCCAGCCGGTCGATGAGCGCCAGGGCGTCCGTGTGGTACGCCTCGACGATGGCGCGAGCGGCCTCGGTGTCCCGCCGCGCCAGGGCGTCGACCAGCTCGGTGTGCCCGCACCACAGATGGCCGCGCAGATCGCTCAGCCGGCGCAGATGCTGCACCGTGCACACCCAGGTCTGGACACGCATCCGGTGCAGGAAGTCGGCGAGATAGGGGTTGCCGAACAGCGCGCTCAGCTCCCGCCAGTAGCGCAGGTCGTAACCGACGAGCACGGTCAGCTCCCCGGCGGCGGCGGCGCGCTGGGCCTCCTCGCCGCGCCGGCGGACCCCGGCCAGGGCGGCGGCGACCCGGGGGTCGCCGTCCGGCAGATAGGCCTGGTGGTCGGCGGTGAGGGCGTGGAACATGCCGTCGGTGACCAGGCTGCGGGCCTCGATCATGCCGCGGAAGTCCTCGGCCGAGTACTCGTGCACACGGAAGCCGCGGTGCTGGTCGGCGTCGAGCAGCCCCTGGGCGGAGAGGTCGACCAGGGCCTCGCGGACGGGCGTGGCGGAGACCCCGTACTGCTCGGCGATCTCCTTGACGGTGAACTCCTGCCCGGGCTTGAGCCGTCCGGCCAGCACCTCGTCGCGGAGCGCTTCGGCGATCTGCTGCCGCAGGGTGCTGCGCGTCACGGCGCCGTTGCCGGTGGAGCCGGGCATGGTCGGGGCGTCTCCTCGTCGCGTGCGGGTGGCGTACACGTGTCCACGTAGACGTATCCACGTAGACGTATCCACGTATATGTCTACGAGCACGCCACCTTACGCGGTCCGACCCGTTCCGTTCCCCGTGCTGCGGGCGCCGGCCGGCCGGGTCCTGCCCGGCCGGCTACTCCGTGAACTCGTCGGCGGCGGAGAGGGCGGTGTCCAGGGCGGCCAGCCCCTCCTTCAGCTCGGCCTCGGTCGCGTTGCACGGCGGCACGACATGCGTCCGGTTCATGTTGATGAACGGCCAGATCCCGGCGGCCTTCGCGGCGGCGCCGAACGCCGCCATGGCCGCGTTGGCCTCCCCGGCCGCGTTGTACGGCACCAGCGGCTCGCGCGTCTCCTTGTTCCGCACCAGCTCCAGCGCCCAGAACATGCCGACGCCGCGCACCTCGCCGACGCTTCGATGCCGCTCGGCCAGCTCCCGCAGCCCGGGGCCGACGACCTCGGCGCCGAGCCGGGCGGCGTTCTCCACGATGCCCTCCTCGGCCATCACGTGGATCGTCGCCACGGCCGCGGCGCAGGCCAGCGGATGACCGGAGTACGTCAGCCCGCCGGGATACGGGCGCCTGGCGAAGGTCTCCGCGATCTCCGCGGATATGGCCACCCCGCCGAGCGGCACATATCCGGAGTTCACGCCCTTGGCGAAGGTCATCAGGTCCGGCACCACGCCGAACAGGTCCGCCGCGAACCAGGAGCCGGTCCGCCCGAAGCCCGCCATCACCTCGTCCAGGACGAAGACGATGCCGTGCCGGTCGCAGATCTCCCGCACCCCGGCGAGATATCCCGGCGGCGGCACCATGATCCCCGCCGTTCCGGGGATCGTCTCCAGGACGATCGCGGCGATGGTCCCCGGCCCCTCGAAGGCGATGGTCGTCTCCAGGTGCTCCAGCGCCCGGGCGCACTCCTGCTCCTCGGTCTCCGCGTAGAACCGCGACCGGTACAGGAACGGCGCCCAGAAGCGCACGACACCGGCCGAGCCGCTGTCGGAGGCCCAGCGCCGGGGATCACCGGTGATGTTGACCGCCTGCTGCGTACCGCCGTGGTAGGAGCGGTACGCCGAGAGCACCTTCGGCCGCCCGGTGTGCAGCCGCGCCATGCGCACGGCGTGCTCCACCGCGTCCGCGCCGGCGTTGGTGAAGAAGATCTTGTCCAGGTCGCCGGGCGTCCGCTCGGCGATCAGCCGGGCCGCCTCCGAGCGCGCCTCGATGGCGAAGGCGGGCGCGAACGTCGTCATCCTCGCGGCCTGCTCCTGGATCGCGGCGACGACCTTCGGATGCTGGTAACCGATGTTGGTGAAGACGAGCCCGCTGGTGAAGTCGAGATAGCGCCGGCCGTCGTAGTCCCAGAAGTACGAGCCCTCCGCGCCGGCGACGGCGAGCGGGTCGATGAGCTCCTGCGCGGACCAGGAGTGGAAGACGTGCGCACGGTCCGCGGCCTTGACCGCGGCGCCTGCCCGGGGGTCTGGCTGGATGGGCTGAGGGGTCATGCGGGTGAGGGTAGATGTCCGCGATGCGGAAGCGGTATCGGCGTCCTGTTCCGTGGACGGGCCGCTTCCGCGACAGGATGTCGGCCCCGCCCGGACGCCGGGGCACCGGAACGGCCGTCACCGGGGCGGTCTCGGCCGTTGCGGAGGCGGTCTCGGCCGTTACGCGACCGTAGACGGCGGCCCGGCCGCCTCCCCGCTGACCCCGCACTATTCTCGGGTCGTCGGGCAGGCGCGGAGCGGGGGAAGAGCGGGGGAGGCGGCGCGGCCGTGGAGAAGCTTCAGCCAGGGGATCCGCACCGGATCGGGGCCTACCGGCTGCTGGCGCGGCTGGGTGCGGGCGGAATGGGCCAGGTCTATCTGGCCCGGTCGGACCGGGGCCGGACCGTCGCCGTCAAGCTGGTGCGCGAGGAGCTGGCCCGGCAGGACGAGTTTCGGGCGCGGTTCCGGCAGGAGGTGCAGGCCGCGCGCCGGGTCGGCGGCTACTGGACGGCGCCGGTGCTGGACGCGGACACCGAGGCCGCCGTGCCGTGGCTCGCCACCGGATACGTCGCCGGGCCCAGCCTCCAGCAGGTGATCGCGCACGACCACGGCCCGCTTCCGGAACGCTCCGTGCGCATCCTCGCGGCCGGTCTCGCCCACGCGCTCAAGGACATCCACGCCGCCGGGATCGTCCACCGCGACCTGAAGCCGTCCAACGTGCTGGTGACGATCGACGGTCCGCGCGTCATCGACTTCGGCATCGCGCGCGCCCTGGAGACCGTGACCGGCGCCGGGCCGACCCGCGTCGGCGCGCTGGTCGGGTCGCCCGGCTTCATGGCCCCCGAGCAGGTGCGCGGGGACCGGATCACGCCCGCCTGCGACGTCTTCTGCCTGGGCTCCGTCCTCGCCTACGCCGCCACCGGCACGCTTCCCTTCGGCACCGCCGACAGCGGTGTCCACGCCTTGATGTTCCGCATCGCCCAGGAGGAACCCGACCTGGAGCGGGTGCCGGAGGGCATCGCCGACCTCGTGCGCGACTGCCTGAGGAAGGACCCGGCCGCCCGTCCCACGCTCGACCGCGTCCTGCGGCGCACCGGCGCGGAGGACACCGTCTCCGACGGCCGATCCCGCGACCCCTGGCTGCCCGGCGCCCTGGTGGCCCAACTCGGCCGGCACGCCGTGCGGTTGCTGGACACGGAGGACCCGACCGGTGCGGAGGCGACGACCGGACCGCCGGAGACGGCACCCGGGCAGCACGCGCCGGCCGGGCAGGCGTGGCCGGGCGGGGACGGACGTACGGCAGGTGGCATGTGGCCCGCGGCCGGGCAGCCGGACGGCGCCGGGTACGCGGCGGCGGACGCGGGCCCCGGTGCCGCCGGCCGGGCGGAAGACGCCGACCGCCCCCCGCACTCCGGCGGTGAGGCGGTTCCTGCCGGACAGCCGGGTACGGCGGAGCCGCCGGACCCGGCCGGCTGGCCCGGCGTGACGGGGCTGCCCGGCCCTGCCGGACTGCCCGATCCGACCGCGCAGCCCGGGTTCGGGCCGGCCGTACAGCCTGGGTTCGGGCCGGCCGTACAGCCCGGGTTCGGGCCGATCGCGCAGCCCGGGTTCGGGCCGGCCGTACAGCCCGGGTTCGGGCCGGCCACGCAGCCTGGGTCCGATCCGACCGCGCAGCCCGGGTTCGGACCGGCCGTACAGCCCGGGTTCGGGCCGATCGCGCAGCCCGGGTTCGGGCCGGACGTGCCAGTCGGTGGTGGCCCCGCCCCGGACCCTGCCCCCGTCCCCGTCCCCGTCCCCGTCCCCGTCCCCGTCTCCGACCCCGCCCCCCAGTCCTCTCCCGAGCACGCCGCCGTTGCCGACGAGTCCGTGGGAGAGGCGGATCCCCGTACGGCGGGCGTCTGGACCGGGGCGCCCTGGAGTCCGCCGACGTCTCCGCAGCCGAACGGTGATGTGCCGGCCGACCGGCCCCCCACGCCGCCGGTCCTCCCTCCCGTCCCGCGGACGCCGCCCGCCGGCCACACCGGCTACGGCTACCCCCAGCAGCACCCGCAGCCTCCCGCCGGATGGACGACGCCACCCGGCGGCCCGGTCTCCACCCCGCCCTACGGACCGCCGCCCGCCGTCGGCGCCCCCGCGCAGGAGCCACCGCGCCGCGGCGGCCGTTCCACCGCACTGCTCGTCGTGGTCGCCCTCGTCGTCGCGCTGGCGGCCGGCGGCTCGGTCTACGCGCTGATGAACGGGGGCGAGGACGACCGGTCGGGCCCCGGCCCCACCGCCGCACCGACCGTCAGCACGCCCCCGACCCTCGGCCCGACCACGTCCGCTCCGTCCCCCTCGGCCCCGGCCTCCGAGCCGGCCGCCTCGGCGTCGCCGGACGGCGCGGTCCCGGCCGGCTATCTGGGCACGTGGGCCACGACCATCGACAACGCCGACGGGCGGCACACCCGGCGGCTGACCATCCGGCAGGGCGGAACGGGCGACAAGATCCTGTCCCTGGTCGCCGACGGCCCCGCCGACAGCGGTACCTATCACTGCGTGTTCGAGGCCGAGCTGAGCGAGGAGCCGGGCGACGGCGGCCCGCTGCGGATCGGCCCGTCGAGGGTGACGGTCGGACGGCCGAGCAGCTCCTGCACACCGGGCGCGGCCACGGAGATCACCCTGCTGTCCGACGGCAGCCTCCAGCGCGTCAACGGCAGCACGGGGGAGAAACTGACGTACACCAGGCAGTGAGCCGGGCCCCCGGGCCGGGTTTCCTGTGAAGTCGTTGAACGCCCGGCGAACTTCCGCGTACCGGACCGGGATGTCCGTCCGCACAGCCGTACCGTGACCCCACGACCGGACTCTGGGCAGTGGCGGGGGCACCCACGGTGGAGTGGCTGAGCGCGGAGAATCTCGTGGCCGTGGGAACGGCGGTGCTCGGCATCGTCGCCTCGGGCGTCATGGTCTGGTACGAGCGCCGGGTGCCGCGGGCCCGGCGCATCGGCTACCGCGTGCAGATGGACAACCCGATCGGCGACGACACGCGGTCGGGCCGGACGGGCCCGCGGCTGGGCTGGTTCGACGAGGCGCCCGGCATGTCCGACGCGACCCTGGTCCTGCTGCGGGTGGAGAACGACGGCGCGGTGGGCATCGACCGCGACGACTACACGGGCCCCGGTCCGCACGGACTCACCGCGGTCTTCACCGACCGCACCGTCCGCGGCGTCTCGGTCACGCAGCCCTCGGACACCGGTCACCTCATGGACCACTTCACCGCGGCCCGGGGCTTCGGCTACGAGGGCAACACCCTGCGCATCCCACGGGTCCCGCTCAACCGCGGCGAGCACTTCAAGCTGCTCGTGCTGCTCTCCGGCGGCGACGTGGGCTGCGGCATCCGGCTGATCGGCGGCCTGCGCGACGGCGGGGTGCACCCGAACCGCAGCGCGACCCCGGACGAGCAGCCGCCGCTGTTCAGCCGGGCCGCGCGGCTGATCACCATCATGCTCACGGTGTGCGTGGTGACGCTGGCGACGATCGTCGTCGCGCAGGACGACACCCCGCCCCCGATGGGCTGCGAGAGCGGCTCCCTGACGCTCATCGGCTCGACGGCCTTCGCGCCGGTGCTGCGGGAGGTGGCGGAGAAGTACGAGCGGGAGTGCGAGGACGACGAGACGACGATCGAGGTGGACGCGCACGGGTCGACCGCCGGGATACGGGAGCTGGCGGCGGAGGGCGCCGAGTCCGGGCACGGGTCGCCGCCCGTGGTGGCCCTGTCGGACGGCCCCAAGCCGGCCGGCCTGCCGGAGCTGCGCGAGAACCGGGTGGCGGTGTCGGTCTTCGCGCTGGTGGTGAACGACGACGTCCCGCTGGAGAACCTGTCGACGGCGGACGTACGGCGCCTGTACCGGGGCGAGGTCGCGAACTGGAAGGAGCTCGGCGGGCCCGATCTGCCGGTGCACCTGGTCAGCCGGGACGCCAACTCCGGTACCAGGCAGGTGTTCCAGCGCCGGGTGCTGGGCCGCGGGGAGATGGCCAACTCCTCGGTCGACTGCGTCCACCAGGACGACCCGACGGCGTCCGTCATCCGCTGTGAACTCGACTCCACCGACCAGGTGCTGTCGACGGTCGCGGAACTGCCCGGAGCCATCGGCTACAGCGA
Source organism: Streptomyces fumigatiscleroticus (assembly GCF_014647975.1). Classification (GTDB taxonomy): domain Bacteria; phylum Actinomycetota; class Actinomycetes; order Streptomycetales; family Streptomycetaceae; genus Streptomyces; species Streptomyces fumigatiscleroticus. The sequence continues at coordinate 158,152 of NZ_BMQF01000007.1, read as the reverse complement.
ACTCAACGCGGCCGCCCACACCAAGGGGCTGCACCGGCTGGACCTGGACGGCGAGCCGCCGTCCGCCGACGCCATCGAGCACGGGGAGAGCGCCTACCCGTACCGCGAGATCGAGTACGCCTACACCTACGGCCGGCCCCCGGCGGACTCGCTGGCGTCGAGCTTCCTGACGTATCTGACCCGCGGTGTCGGCCAGGACGTGATCCGCACCCACGGCCATCTGCCGTGCTGGACCTCGGAGGGCCTGAAGCTGTGCGCGGAGCAGGACACGGCAGGCACCCCCACCCCGTGACCCGACGACCGGCCGGCTTCTCCGTGAGCGCGGAAAGCGCCTCCACCCGGCGAGACGCATAACCGGCCGACCGCGCCGTGAGCCGCGTGACCGGCTGACTTTCCCGGCTTTCCCGTGGGCGCGTGACCGGTCGGCCGCGCCGTGAGCCGCGTGGACGGGCGGCCGTGCCGCTCACCGTGGCTCGGGCGGTCGTTGCCTCGGCATGTTCGGCCGGGCCCCGTTCGGCGGCACGGAGAACCGGCCCTGCGTCCCGTTCACCTCCGGGCGTCCCACGCCGCCGGTTCCCGCCGACTGGATGCCCAGCGGCGCCGGCCCGGTGCGGAACTCCGCCATCCAGTCGGCCGTCTCCGCCCGCACCAGCTCCGTCACGTCCTCCGAGAAGCGCCGCAGCACCGTCAGGCACCGCTCGGCGGCCTCGCTCGCCGTTCCGTCCGTCGGCCCCAGCACCTCCCGGACGTTCTCGGAGGCCCAGTCGAACTGGAACGTCTGGAGCCTGCGCTGCACCGCCTGCCCCGTCGCCATGTCCCGCATCCATCCCGCGGTCACGCCGAAGTACCGGTCCCCGGCCACGCACGCCACCCCGAGGAGCAGCGCCAGATAGCCCCAGGGGGCGACCCCGCTCACCACGCCCGTCAGATCGAGCAGCGGCAGCGCGGCGCCGGCGACCGCTCCGAGCGCGGTGCCGCAGCGCAGCAGCCGTGCCGCCCGCCGCTTGCCCACCCGGTCCGTGAGATACCAGGCGACCGTGGACAGCGCCCCGCGCTCCACCCACCGGTACAGCTCGTCCAGCCGGTCCCCGGGCTCGGCCCAGTCCCCGAGCGGGAACGCCCGCCCGGTCAGATCGCCCGGCCGCCGCCCGGCCGCCCCCTCACCCCACCCGTCCCTAGGCGGCCTCTCGGGCTGCATCTCCGGCTGACCCACCGGCACTCCCAACTGATCACGGTGCGTGACGTCCCTGTGGCGCTACACATGACACCTGAGGCTGACGCGCCGGACCCTTCCTACCTCCCAATGGGTGGCGAAACTTCGGATTCCGCGTCCTTTCCGCTCGGAAGGGGGCCTTGATCAGGTATAGGGCAGACGATCGACTCACTCGAAAGAGTGCCGGGGCGAGCACCGCGCGGACCACGTAGGCTCGTGCCGAGCGGATGATTTACCGACCGAACCAGGAGCTGATCGTGATCCCCGGTGGTGGCCAGCCCAATATGCAGCAGCTGCTCCAGCAGGCCCAGAAGATGCAGCAGGACCTGCAACGGGCCCAGGAGGAACTGGCACGGACCGAGGTCGACGGCCAGGCGGGCGGCGGCCTGGTGAAGGCCACCGTCACCGGCGCCGGAGAGCTGCGCGCCCTGAAGATCGACCCGCAGGCGGTGGACCCGGAGGACACCGAGACCCTCGCCGACCTGATCGTCGCCGCCGTCCAGGCGGCCAACGAGAACGCGCAGAACCTCCAGCAGCAGAAGCTGGGCCCGCTGGCCCAGGGCCTGGGCGGCGGAGGCCTGCCGGGCCTGCCTTTCTAGAACGGCCGGCGGGCATCTACCGTACGCAGTGAAGGAACACCAGGAAGGACGGCAGTCCGTTGTACGAAGGCGTGGTCCAGGACCTCATCGACGAGCTGGGGCGGCTGCCCGGCGTCGGTCCCAAGAGCGCGCAGCGGATCGCCTTCCACATCCTCCAGGCGGAACCGACGGACGTACGGCGGCTGGCGCAGGCCCTGATGGAGGTCAAGGCGAAGGTCCGCTTCTGCGCGACCTGCGGCAATGTCGCGCAGGAGGAGCTGTGCAACATCTGCCGCGACACGCGTCGCGACACCTCGGTCATCTGCGTCGTGGAGGAGCCCAAGGACGTCGTCGCCATCGAGCGCACCCGTGAGTTCCGCGGCCGGTACCACGTGCTCGGCGGCGCCATCAGCCCGATCGACGGCGTGGGCCCCGACGATCTCCGCATCAGGGAGCTCCTGGCCCGTCTGGCCGACGGCACGGTCACGGAGCTGATCCTGGCCACGGACCCCAATCTCGAAGGCGAGGCGACAGCGACGTACCTCGCCCGCATGATCAAACCCATGGGCCTGAAGGTCACCCGCCTGGCCAGTGGCCTCCCGGTGGGTGGTGACCTGGAATACGCGGACGAGGTCACCCTCGGCCGCGCCTTCGAGGGGAGACGACTCCTAGATGTCTGACGCCACGCTGCACGCGACCCACCAGAACCCCGACGACTTCGCCGTCCAGATCGCCGACCAGGTCGAGAGCTTCCTGGTCGCCGTCACGGAGGTCGCCAGGGGCGACGAGCCGGACTCGGCGGTGCCCTTCCTCCTGCTGGAGGTCTCCCAGCTCCTGCTGGCCGGCGGCCGGCTCGGCGCGCACGAGGACATCGTCCCCGACGAGCGCTACGAGCCCGACCCGGGCCCGGAGCCGGACGTCGACGAACTGCGTGAGAACCTCGCGCGCCTGCTGGACCCCGTCGACGTCTACTCGGAGGTCTTCGACCCCTACGAGCCCCGCAAGGCGCCGGTCCCGGCCCGTATCTCGGACGACCTCGCCGACGTCATCACCGACCTGCGCCACGGCATGGCCCACTACCGCGCGGGCCGCACCACGGAGGCCCTGTGGTGGTGGCAGTTCTCCTACTTCTCCAACTGGGGCTCGACGGCCTCGGCGACCCTGCGCGCCCTCCAGTCACTGGTGGCCCACGTCCGCCTGAACCAGCCCCTGGAGGAACTCGACGGCCTCGACACCGACCAGGACCCCGGCGACGAGGCCCTGGAGGCGGAGGCGGGCCGGGTGATGGTCGAGGAGATCGCGGGTCCGCTGGGGCTGCGGCCGGTGCAGTAGCCGGCCGCGGACCGGGTCGGCCGGCCTCGGCCCCGTCCTCGGCGGCGCACAGCACCTCGGCGATGCGGTCGTAGGCGGGCCGCCGTCCCCATGACGCCGGTGCCGCTGCCGCGGTGCCCGGGGCGGTCACCGTGATGGTGCCGGGGCGGCCCGTGCCGGCGCCCTGGTGGACGGTCAGGGTCCGCGGGCACCGGGATCAGGCCGAGCTCGCGCGGAGAGCCGCCGAAGGCCGCGACGGTCGCCTCCGCCGGGTCGCCGGCGAACGCCACGCAGCGCGGTACGTCCATCCCCAACCTCCGTTCGAAGCCCCGGCGATCATGCACGCCCCTTCCGTGTGACGCGGGGCACTTTTCGCGTGTCTGTCGTCTCCCATGGGCATGAGCTGGCCGGACGGGCTCCGCGGAAATCTCACGATGCGATATCGCGGAAGGGATTTTCGGACGCTCGTTAGACTGAGCCGACCGCAGTACATGTACGTACGTGCGGAAAGAGACGGATTGAGCGAGGAGCGCACGTGGGCCTTGTCGTGCAGAAGTACGGAGGCTCCTCCGTAGCCGATGCCGAGGGCATCAAGCGCGTCGCCAAGCGGATCGTGGAAGCGAAGAAGAACGGCAACCAGGTGGTCGCCGTCGTTTCCGCGATGGGCGACACGACGGACGAGCTGATCGATCTCGCCGAGCAGGTTTCCCCGATCCCTGCCGGGCGCGAGCTCGACATGCTGCTGACCGCCGGAGAACGTATCTCCATGGCCCTGCTGGCCATGGCGATCAAAAACCTGGGTCACGAGGCCCAGTCCTTCACCGGCAGCCAGGCAGGTGTCATCACCGACTCGGTCCACAACAAAGCCCGGATCATCGATGTCACGCCGGGCCGCATCCGCACCTCGGTGGACAAGGGCAACATCGCGATCGTCGCCGGTTTCCAGGGCGTCAGCCAGGACACCAAGGACATCACCACGCTGGGCCGCGGCGGCTCCGACACCACCGCCGTCGCCCTGGCCGCGGCGCTGGACGCGGATGTCTGTGAGATCTACACGGACGTCGACGGCGTGTTCACCGCCGACCCGCGCGTGGTGAAGAAGGCCCGGAAGATCGACTGGATCTCCTTCGAGGACATGCTGGAGCTCGCCTCGTCCGGGTCGAAGGTGCTGCTCCACCGCTGCGTGGAGTACGCGCGCCGGTACAACATCCCGATTCACGTACGCTCCTCCTTCAGCGGGCTTCAGGGCACGTGGGTCAGCAGCGAGCCGATCGAGCAAGGGGACAAGCAGGTGGAGCAGGCCATCATCTCCGGTGTCGCGCACGACACCTCCGAGGCCAAGATCACGGTCGTCGGCGTGCCGGACAAGCCGGGCGAGGCCGCCTCGATCTTCCGCACCATCGCCGATGCCGAGATCAACATCGACATGGTGGTGCAGAACGTGTCCGCCGCCTCCACGGGCCTGACGGACATCTCCTTCACGCTGCCCAAGGCCGAGGGCCGCAAGGCCATCGACGCGCTGGAGAAGAACAAGCCCGGCATCGGCTTCGACTCGCTCCGCTACGACGACCAGATCGGCAAGATCTCGCTGGTCGGCGCCGGGATGAAGACCAACCCGGGCGTCACCGCCGACTTCTTCACCGCGCTCTCCGACGCGGGCGTGAACATCGAGCTGATCTCGACGTCCGAGATCCGTATCTCGGTCGTCACCCGCAAGGACGACGTGCCGGAGGCCGTACGCGCCGTGCACACCGCCTTCGGGCTGGACTCCGACAGCGACGAGGCCGTGGTCTACGGAGGCACCGGCCGCTGATGGCCGGAGCCGGACGACCCGAGCGCTCCGCACGGCCGGCACTCGCGGTCGTCGGAGCGACCGGGGCCGTCGGTACGGTCCTGCTCCAGATCCTGTCCCAGCGCGCGGACGTCTGGGGCGAGATCCGCCTGCTCGCCTCCGCGCGCTCGGCCGGCCGCAAGCTGGCCGTGCGCGGGGAGGAGACCGAGGTGATGGCGCTCGGCGAGGAGGCCTTCGACGGGATCGACGTCGCCCTGTTCGACGTGCCCGGCGAGGTCGCCGCCGAGTGGGCGCCGGTCGCCGCCGCCCAGGGCGTGGTGGTGATCGACAACTCCGGCGCCTTCCGGATGGACCCCGAGGTGCCGCTGGTCGTGCCGGAGGTCAATCCGCACGCGGTGCGGATGCGGCCGCGCGGGATCGTCGCCAACCCGAACTGCACGACGCTGTCCATGATCGTGGCGCTGGGCGCGCTGCACGCCGAGTTCGGCCTGCGCGAGCTGGTCGTCTCCTCGTACCAGGCGGTCAGCGGGGCGGGCCGGGCCGGCGTCGAGACGCTGCGCCGGCAGCTGTCCCTGGTGGCCGGTACGGAGCTGGGGACCGGTCCCGGTGACGTACGGCGGGCCGTCGGGGACGACACCGGGCCGTTCCCGGAGCCGGTGGCGCTGAACGTCGTACCGTGGGCCGGGTCGCTGCGGGAGGACGGCTGGTCCTCGGAGGAGATGGAGGTGCGGGACGAGTCCCGCAAGATCCTCGGACTGCCGCGGCTGCCGGTCGCGGTGACATGCGTACGCGTGCCGGTGATCACCGCCCACTCGCTGACCGTGCACGCGCGCTTCGAGGGCGAGGTCACCGTCGAGGCGGCCCGCGAGATCCTGGCGACCGCGCCCGGGGTGGTGCTCTGCGACGATCCGGCCGCCGGGGAGTTCCCCACCCCCGCCGATGTGGTCGGCACCGATCCGACCTGGGTCGGGCGGGTGCGCAGGGCCCTGGACGACCCCACCGCCCTGGAGCTTTTCGTCTGCGGCGACAACTTGCGCAAGGGCGCCGCGCTCAACACCGCGCAGATCGCCGAACTGGTGGCCGCGGAGTTCAACTGAGCCGACGAATTCCGGGAGTTGTCCCTGGGGCACCGGAAAACTCCTGGCCATGAACGGTTCCCCACGCAGGATCCGTGGGGAACATGTGATCCGGAATATGGTCCGGACCACTTGTGACGGACCCTCGGGTCATCAGAGGATTTCCTCCCCGCCGCTCGCAACCGCGCGGAAGGCGGGGAGCGTCTTTGCGGTCGCCCTTCCGGGACGCGTTGGGGGCGCTTTCATTCTTTTTTTTCAGGCGTGGGGACGCCGGAGACCGGCCGTGGGGACGTCCGGTTCTCTTGGGACATAGGGGAAGAGCGGGACGCATGAGGGCTGTTGATGCACCGTCAGCCGTGCTGCCTGACGCGGCAACGTGGGCAGCCGCCTCGGCGGGTGCGAAAGTGACGCCCGGCACGTACAACCCTGAAGCGGGTGAACGTGTCCAACTGGCGTGGCAGAGGTACTCGACTTCTCCCCCGTGCTCGGCCCGGCCGGCGCGGGAGGACTCCCGACGGCGACGCAAGGCACGGTCCTGCGTCCGCCCCGCCGGCCCGTACGACCGCGCTCGGCCGGCGCTCCCGGTGGCATGCCGGTGATCGCGCCCATGCCCGCAGCGCGGCCCGCCCGCATACCGGACCAGCGCGACGGCGCGGAGGACGTCGTGGCGGCCGGGACCACCGTCGACCACCTCACCGAGACCTACCGCGCCCACTACCGGTCGCTGCTGGGCCTCGCCGCGCTCCTCCTCGACGACACCGCCTCCTGCGAGGACGTCGTCCAGGAGGCGTTCATCCGCGTCCACTCGGCGCGCAAGCGCGTCCGCGACCCCGAGAAGACGCTGGCGTATCTGCGCCAGACGGTCGTCAACCTGTCGCGCTCGGCGCTGCGCCGCCGCATCCTCGGGCTGAAGCTGCTGTCCAAGCCCATGCCCGACATGGCCAGCGCCGAGGAGGGCGCCTACGACCAGCTGGAGCGCGACTCCCTGATCAAGGCGATGAAGGGACTCCAGCGCCGCCAGCGCGAGGTCCTGGTCCTCAGGTACTTCGCGGACATGACCGAGGCGCAGGTCGCCGAGACGCTCGGCATATCGCTGGGCTCGGTGAAGGCGTACGGCTCACGCGGCATCGCGGCCCTCCGGCTCGCCATGGAGGCGCCCGCATGAGCGACGGCGACGACGCGCGGCGCGACGCGCACGGCCGGCAGGAGCCGGCACGGCTGGACGGGCAAGAGCCGAAGCAATCGCACGCTGGGAACGGAACTGTGAATCACGGCCCCGACGACCAGAGCCCCCAGGGGCTCGACTCGGACGAGCTGACCCTGCGCAGGATGCTGCACCAGGCGGTCCAGGACGTGGAGCCGCGGGACGGCACCCTGGACCATCTGCGCCGGGCGGTGCCCGCCCGGCGGGCCCGCAAGCGGCAGGCCGCCGTCGGCATGGCGGCCGCGGCCCTCTTCATCGGCACCGCGATCCCGGCCCTGGTGCATGTCTCCCGCTCCACCGGGTCCGAGGCCAACCCGTCCGTCGCCGGCCATGCCTCGCAGGCGCAGGGCGGCGTCGGCCAGGGCAAGAACCCGGACGGCGGCGAGAGCACCGCCGGCAGCGCCTCGGGCCGGCCCGAGGACAAGGGCGAGGGCGGCCGCAAGGAGGAGGGCAAGGGCAGGGGCACCGGAACCGGCACCGGTGAGACCGGGGGAACCGGCCCCTCGGCCAGCGCCACGGCCGGGACCCCCCTGTGCACGGCCGACCAGCTCGGCTCGGCCGGCGCGAGCAGCGGCGCCCCCGACTCCACCGGAGTCGTCTACGGCTCCTTCCGGGTCAGCAACGTCTCCACCGCCGGCTGTACCGTCGGCGGCGCCGGCAGCGTGAGCGCGCTCGCGCAGGGCGCGGCCGACGCCACCAAGGTCACCAGCGTCCGGCATGTGGCCGGGGACGCCGCGGCCGGACTGCCCGACCCGTCCCAGGAGAGCGACCGGCTGGTGCTGCTGCCGGGCTCGGCGTACGAGGTGAAGTTCGCCTGGGTGCCCTCGGAGACCTGCCCCACCACCGGCGGCGGCACCGACGGAGGCACCGGCGACCCCTCGCCCGCCCCGTCGGTCAGCGAGGAGCCGACCACCACCACGACCGGCACCTCCACCGGCGGGGACACCGGCACCGTCACGCAGCTCCTCACCGCGGACGGCACGGCCGACGGAAGCGTGGCGGTGACGTACACCGCTCAGACGGGTTCCGCCTCGGCCACGGCCATGGTCTCCGGCGCCTGCGCGGGCACCGTCTACTGGACGGGCGTACTGCCTCAGGCCTGACGGGCGCCTTCCGCGCCCCTCTCAGACGCCCGACGGGCTGGGCTGCTGCGTCTCCTCCCCGGGAGCCAGGCCCAGCTCGGCGTCCCGGGCGAACTCCACCTCCCGGCGCAGCAGCCGGAACCACATGAAGATCACGAAGCCGACGAAGGCGAACCACTCGGCGGTGTAGCCGAGGTTCTGGAACGCCTTCAGGTCCAGGCCCGAGTCCTGCGAGGTGTCCACGGGCACGGCCCGCATCCCGGAGTCGCCGGTGTTGAGGGTGACCCAGGCGTCGTAGACGTCGTCCGGCACGAGGTTCACCAGGGAGGCCGCGCTGATCGCGGCGATCTGGCCGGAGGGCAGCCCGCTGCGCGCGCTGACGCCGTTGTCGCCCGGGGTCTCGGAGGCCTGGAGCGCGCCCGTGACCGTGACCTCGCCGGTGGGCGGGGCGGGGGCCTTCGCCGGGTCGGCGGTGCCGGGCAGCCAGCCCCGTACGACCGGCAGCACCCGGCCGGAGTCGGTGCGCAGCAGCGTCAGGACGTAGTAGCCGCTGCGGTCGTCGAGCTCCCGGTCCGGCACCAGCAGCTGCTTGCCGTACCGGCCGGTGGCGGTGACCTGCTTGCCGACGGTCGCCTTGTCCACGGGCAGCAGCTCCGCCAGCGGGCGGGCCGCCTCCTTGCGGTCCGCCGCCGCCTGCTGTGTCGCGTTCTGGTGGTCCTGGACCCGGTCCTCGAACCGACCCAGCTGCCAGGACCCCATGAAGATGCAGAAGGGGATGGCGAGCAGCACGAAGACGTTGATCCCCCACCAGCGGGGCGTCAGCAGAAACCGGTACACGCCCTCCACGGTACGGGGCTCGCGTGCGAAGCCCGCGCGCGGGGCGGGAAGTTTTCCACAGGCTGGGGACCTGGCCAGCGAAGAGTCGGCCGGGGCGGGCAGTATGGGGCCATGACTGAGAGCAACGGGTCCGTCTCGCCGGAACAGCAGGACCAGCAGGAACACGGGGATCAGGGGGATCAGGCAGAACAGATCCGTCAGGGGGGTCCGGGCGAGGAGCTGCCGGACTGGGAGAAGCGCTTCCGGGCGCCCCGGGTGTCCCTGCCCGACTGGGCGGAGGACGCACCGGACCGCTCCCTGTTCGTGTCGAACGCGACGGGGACGTACGAGCTGTACGCCTGGGACCGGTCCACGGGCGAACAGCGCCAGGCCACGAACCGGCCCAACGGCACCACGGACGGCGTGCTCTCGCCGGACGGCCGGTGGATCTGGTGGTTCGACGACAAGGACGGGGACGAGTTCGGCGTCTGGCGCCGCCAGCCGTTCCAGGGCGGCGAGGACGAGCTGGCGGCGCCGGGCCTCGACCCGTCGTACCCGGCCGGTCTGGCCCTCGGCCGGGACGGGCGTACGGCGGTCGTGGGCCGCTCCACGGACGAGGACGGCACGACGATCCACCTGGCGCGCACCGGCGAGGCCCCGGTGGAGATCTACCGCCACCGCGAGTCGGCGGGCGTCGGCGACCTCTCCCACGACGGCTCGCTGATCGCCGTCGAGCACACGGAGCACGGCGACGCCATGCACTCGGCACTGCGCGTCCTGCGCCCCGACGGCACCACCGTCGCCGAGCTGGACGACACCCGGGGCGGCAAGGAGGAACTGGGCCTGGAGGTGCTGGGCTTCGCCCCCGTCGACGGCGACACCCGCCTGCTCGTCGGCCACCAGCGGCGCGGCCGCTGGGAGCCCCTGGTGTGGGACGTGGCCACCGGCGAGGAGACCGACCTCGCCCTGGAACTGCCCGGCGACGTCAGCGCCGAGTGGTATCCGGACGGCAGCGGCCTGCTGATCGTGCACAGCTTCGAGGCCCGCAGCGAACTCTTCCGCTACGACCTGGCGAGCCGCGCGCTGGTGGAGATCCCGACCCCGCCGGGCACGGTCTCCGGGGCGACGGCCCGCCCCGACGGCAGCGTGGAGTACCTGTGGTCCTCCGCCGCCGAGCCGCCGGCCGTCCGCTCGACGACCGGCCGGGTGGTCCTCGACCCGCCCGGCATGAAGTCCCCGGGTTCGGTGCCGGTGGAGGACGTGTGGGTGGAGGGCCCCGGCGGCCGGATCCACGCCCTGGTCCAGAAGCCGGCGGGCGCCACCGGCCCGCTTCCCACCGTCTTCGACATCCACGGCGGCCCGACCTGGCACGACAGCGACTCCTTCGCCGCGGCCCCGGCCGCCTGGGTCGACCACGGGTACGCGGTGGTCCGCGTCAACTACCGCGGCTCCACGGGCTACGGCCGTGCCTGGACCGACGCGCTCAAGCACCGGGTCGGCCTGATCGAGCTGGAGGACATCGCGGCGGTGCGGGAGTGGGCGATCACCTCCGGTCTCGCCGACCCCGACCGCCTGGTCCTGACCGGCGGTTCCTGGGGCGGCTATCTCACGCTCCTCGGCCTCGGCGTCCAGCCGGACGCGTGGACCGTGGGCATCGCCGCGGTCCCCGTCGCCGACTACGTCACGGCGTACCACGACGAGATGGAGGCCCTGAAGGCCCTGGACCGCACCCTGCTCGGCGGCACCCCGGAGGAGGTCCCGGAACGCTTCGAGGCATCGTCCCCGCTGACCTACGTCGACCAGGTCAAGGCCCCCGTCCACATCTCGGCCGGCGTCAACGACCCGCGCTGCCCGATCCGCCAGATCGAGAACTACGTCGACCGCCTGAAGGCCCGCGGCGCCGTCCACGAGGTGTACCGCTACGACGCGGGCCACGGCTCCCTGGTGGTCGACGAGCGGATCAAGCAGGTGAAGCTGGAGCTGGACTTCGCCGAACGGCACCTCAAGCGCTGACCCGGTCCGCTTCCGCCGGGGGCACCCGCCCGGGTGTCCCCGGTGCGGCAGCGCCGCGCGGGGGCGCGGGGAACCGCGCGATCAGCCACCACAAACCCGCGGACGACGCACCGGCCTTCCACCGGAGCGCCGGAACCGCCCCGGTGCCCGTCGGCCCGGGGGCTCACGCCCCCGTCCGCTCCCGGGTCCGTCGGCCCAGCAGCTCCGCCAGGCCGCGCCGGGTCGCCGCCAGCACCACCCGGTCCTGGCTCCGCAGGACATACGTGGCGGGCAGGTCCCACACCAGCCCCGAGCCCCCGGGCACCCGCCCGCCCTCGTAGGCCTCCTCGGCCGCCGGCTCCTCCCGGCGGCCGCCGGTCACGGCCGTGTCCAGCGCCAGCACCCGCCAGGCCCCCGCCCGGAAGGCCTCCGCGACCGTCTTCCCCTCCAGCTGCGGATGCCCGCCCACGTCCACGGCCGCGAACAGCAGCACCCGCCGCTCGACCGGGATGGCGCCCAGGATCTGCCGCCCGAGCATCGCCCCGGCGAAGGCGGGCGCGGCCAGGTGCGACACGCTCCGGCTGCGGGTGAGCGCGCCCGGGTGCGCCGCACGCAGGGTGCGGTACACGGCGGTCGCGAAGTCGTCGTCGTACAGCCGCAGCACGACCCGCAGATCGGGCCGTACGGAGCGGGCGTACAGCGCGGCCTCCAGATTGGTCGTGTCCGCGCTGGTCAGCGCCAGCAGCGCATGCGCGCGATGGATCTTGGCGGCCTCCAGCACGCCCTCCTGCGTGACGTCCCCGAGCACCACCGGCACTCGCAGCCGCCGCGCCGTCGCCAGCCCCCGTGCCTCCGGGTCGGCCTCGACGCAGACCACGGGGATGTTCAGCTCCCGCAGCCGGGTCAGCACCCGCGTACCGATCTTGCCCAGCCCGAGCAGGACGACGTGCCCGCCCAGCCCGCGCGGCGGCTTCCGCAGCGCGGACGCGTTCCGGAACGTCCCCAGCGCTTCGAGTACGGCGGCCAGCAGCACCGGCAGCAGCAGCAGGCCGGTGAAGGCGGAGAGCAGTTGCAGCACCTGCTGGGCGGTGGACCGGTGCAGGGCGGGCTCGTTGATGGCGAAGAGATCGAGCAGCGTGATGTACGTGGCGTGCAGCGGATGGTCCTCGGCCACCACGGTCAGCGCGATCGCCAGCGCGACCACACACGCCACCAGACCCGCCAGCGACCACCGCAGCCGCCGCGAGAAGAGCGACGCGAACGGCGGCACACCGGCCCGCTGCGGAGGCAGCGGGGGCCCGGAGTAGGAGACCTGCTCCAGCACCACGGTCCCGCGTCCGGTGGCCGCCGCCACCGACGCCTCGTCCGGCAGCAGCCGCGGCCCCTGCTCGCCGCTGCTCTCGGAACCGTCCGCGCCGGCGGGATCGTTGCTGGTCGCGGAGAGCAGCGCCAGGGTGCACAGCCCGGGGTCGGCGACCTCCCCGGGCCGTGGCGGTGTCCGTTCCACGGCCCGCAGCAGCAGCCCCTCGGTCTGGACGACCTTGCTGGTCCCGGCGAGGGCGGTCGCGGCCAGCGCGGGCGCGGCGGTGTCGGCGTCGGAGAGAACGGTCGTGGACGCGTCAATCAAGGGCCCGCTGCCGTCCCCGTCCCCTTCCCCGATCGCCAGCGTGGCCGCCTGGTCGAGCAGCTCCTCGATGTGCTGCCCCAGCCTGCGGTTGTACAGCCGCAGGACGAGCCGGAGCCGGGGGTTGAGCCGGCGGGCGGTGAGGGCGGCGCGGATGTTGGTCTCGTCGTCGTCGTAGACGAGCGCGAGGGCGGCGGCCCGGTCCACACCCGCGTCGGCGAGCACGGCCTCGGTCGGCTCGCCGGCCTCGACCACGCGCTCGGCGTTCGGGTTCGCCCCGTTTCCCGAGGTCCGGTTGCGGGCCGCGTTCACCCGGTCAAGCAGCGCCGCCGAGGCGGCACGGGCCCGCCCGACGACCGGCTGCCGCACCCGGCGCCCGGAGGGCGGCACGACGAGCGTGACCTGTTCCCCGTACACACCGCGCAGCTCGGCGGCGAGCCGGTGCGCGAGCCCGTCGTCCCCGCACACCACCATGTGCGCCGACGGATCACCCGGCTGACCCTGATTCGGAACGCTCCCCACGAGAGCAGAGACTGCCGCAACGCGACGCGTGGTTCCAGACCCGTGGCCCCACCCTTCACTCGAACCACAGAACCCGCCGACGCAGACAGAAAAAGGCCGGGCAGTCACTGATTCCAGTAACTGCCCGACCTGTTGTTCTCTGTCGGGGTGGCGGGATTTGAACCCACGACCTCTTCGTCCCGAACGAAGCGCGCTGCCAAGCTGCGCTACACCCCGATCGCCTCGGCTTGCCGTGGCGACGTCGTTAACTTTAGCCCACCGGGGGCTAGAGACGAAATCCGGTTTTGCGGGGGTGGCGCATCGGGTTCGGGCGGACGTGGTCCAGGACCACCACGAACACGGCCAGCGCGTAGCAGGCCAGGCCCAGCAGGAGGGCGTTGCCGAGGACGCCCTTGTAGCCGTGGCGGGCGACGTCGAGGAAGGGGTAGAGGTAGCGGGGCTGGGCGCCGGGGAGCGGCAGGGCGCCGCGGAGCAGGGTGAAGGCCAGGTAGGTCAGGGGGTAGAGCATCCACGTGGTGGCGTGGCGCAGGTGGAGGCGGCCGGAGCCGGACAGGAGCAGCCAGTCCAGGACCGCCGTGACCGGGATCACCGTGTGGAGGAGCTGGTCGGCGACCGTGAGCAGGACGCTCGGGCCGGCCGTGCCGTCCGTCATCGAGAACGGGGCCGCCGCGCCCGCCAGCAGCAGGTGGTACACCAGGCCGGTGATGACGACGTAGAGGAGCGCCGCGCCCGTGAGGGCGCTCGGCAGGGGGTGGCGGGCGGTCCAGGCCCGCCGGGCCGAGAGCAGCAGGACCAGCGCCAGCAGGAGGCTGCTCTGGATCGTGAAGTAGCTCAGGACCCGGGCCGGGCCGCCGAGGGCCAGTTCCAGCGACACGCCGACGACCGCCGCCAGCGCGGTCAGCAGACGGAAGGCGGCGGCCAGGGGACGGCGTACGGGGGCCACGACGGCCGTGGCCGGGACGGGCGAGGGCTGGACCACCGGCGTGGCCGGGATCGCGGGCAGGTCCGGAATGTCCCTGGGTATCGGGGCGGTCATGCCCCCACGCTAGGCGCAAGGGAGCAAAAGGGGCGATACGGATGATCCGTATGGGCTAGGGAGAACACGCGTGCCCCGCGCCCGGGCGCGCGGGGCCGAGGCCGGGCCGGAACCGGTTACTCCCGCCCCACCAGGGTCAGCAGCGTTGCCTCCGGCGGGCAGGCGAAACGGACCGGGGTGTACCTGTTCGTGCCGCACCCCGCCGAGACATGGAGGTACGACGTCCGGCCGCCCGCCGTGTGCGTGGACAGGCCCTTCACGCGATCGGTGTCCAGGTCGCAGTTGGTGACCAGGGCGCCGTAGAAGGGGATGCAGAGCTGGCCGCCGTGTGTGTGGCCGGCCAGGATCAGCGGGTAGTCGTCCGCCGTGAAGGCGTCCAGGACGCGCAGGTACGGGGCGTGCACCACGCCCATCGAGAAGTCCGCGGAGCCGGAGGGGCCGCCGGCCACCCTCGCGTAGCGGTCCCGCTTGATGTGCGGGTCGTCCAGGCCCGTCAGCTCCACCGAGACCCCCTCGACCTTCAGGGTGCCGCGGGTGTTCGTCAGGTTCAGCCAGCCCGCCGCGTCGAAGGCGTCCCGCAGGTCCTCCCACGGGTTGTGGACGGCGCCGACAGCGGGCGGGTTGCCGTTCAGGCCATGGCGGCCCTGCACCTTCTCTACCAGGTACCGGGCGGGGTTGCGGAGCTTGGGGCCGTAGTAGTCGTTGGAGCCGAAGACGTACGCGCCCGGGAACTCCATCAGGGGGCCGAGCGCGTCCAGGACCTCCGGCACGCCCTCCGGGTCGGACAGGTTGTCCCCGGTGTTGATCACGAAGTCGGGCCGCAGCCCCGCCAGCGAGCGCAGCCAGCGCTGCTTCTTGCGCTGGCCGCCGACCATGTGGATGTCGGAGACCTGGAGTACGCGCAGGGGGCGCATCCCGGACGGCAGGACGGGGACCGTCACTCGCCGGAGGCGGAAGGAGCGGGCCTCGAAACCCACCGAGTAGAGCAGACCGGCGGTGCCGACCGCCGCGATTCCCAGGGGCACTTTGTGTCGCGCGCGCATACGACCATCGTGTCAGACCGATCGGCCCCTTCGGCGCCCTCGGTGCCGCCGCCGCTGAATTGACGGGCGCGGCCCCCGCCGTACCTGCGACAATCGGAGTCATGACCACGCTCAAGTCGAAGCTGCAGGATGACCTCAACGCCGCGATCAAGGAGCGCGACGAGCTCCGCTCCTCGACGCTCCGGCTGACGCTCGCCGCGATCACCAAGGAGGAGGTCGCGGGCAAGGAGAAGCGGGAGCTCTCCGACGACGAGGTCCTCAAGGTGATCACCCGTGAGGCGAAGAAGCGCCGTGAGGCGGCGGACGCCTTCGCGCAGGGCGGTCGCCCGGAGCAGGCCGAGCGGGAGAAGGCGGAGGGCGAGGTGCTCGCCGCCTACCTGCCCAAGCAGCTGTCCGACGAGGAGCTGGACGCGATCGTCGCCCAGGCCGTCGAGGAGGCCAAGGCGGCCGGTGCCGAGGGGCCGCGGGCGATGGGTGCGGTCATGAAGATCGTGAACCCGAAGGTCGCCGGCCAGGCCGAGGGCGGCCGCGTGGCCGCCGCGGTGAAGAAGCTGCTGGCGGACTGAGAACGGTCCCGCTCCCCGGCGAAGAGAGAGATACAGCGGCCCCTTCCTGCCCGCCGTGCGGCGTGGAGGAAGGGGCCGTCGCCGTTTCCGGGGAGAGGGCGTGGGGCCGGTGGCTCAGCGCCACCCCCCGTTGCCGTTGCCCTCGTTGCTCTGGCCCTGCCAGAAGTTCTCCGGGATCGAGACGGAGGGCGTCGGGATGACGCCGCCGTCGTCGGTGCCCCCGTCGGTGCCCCCGTCCGTGCCGCCGTCGGTCAGGCCGCCGTTGAGGAAGCCGCCGTCGCTGCCGCCGTTGTCGTCGCCGTTGTCATCACCGTTGTCGTTGTCGCCGCCGTCATCGCCGCCGTCGCCGTTGTCGTCGCCCCGGCCGTGGCCGGTGTCGTCCGGGATGTCGACGAGGTTGAAGGACGGGGAGTCCTTGCCCGCCAGGGCGCCGGTCATGGCGTCCTTCCAGATCGGGCCGGGCGTGTCACCGCCGTAGACGAGGGCGTGGTAGACGCCGCCGATGGTGATGTTCTTCATCTGGACCTTCTGGGTGGCGCTGCCGACCCAGACGGCCCCCGACAGGTTCGGCGTGTAGCCGACGAACCAGGCGTTCTTCCGCTCGTCCGTCGTACCCGTCTTGCCGGCGCTCTCCCGGTCGGACAGGCCGGCCTGCTGGCCCGTGCCGGAGTCGACCACGCCGCGCAGCAGGGTGTTGACGGTGTCGGCGGTCTTCTCGGACATGGCGCGCGTGCAGGTCGACTTCGGGACCTGGAGCGACTTCTGCTTGCTGCCCACCTTCTGGGTGATCGACTCGATGGCGACCGGTGTGCAGTACGTGCCGCGGGAGGCGAAGGTGGCGTACGCGTTCGCCATCGTCAGCGGGGAGATGCCGATCGCGCCCAGGGCGATGGAGGGGGTGTCGGGCAGCTTGTCGCCGCTGCCCTGCCGCACGTGCAGCTTGTCCGTCATCTTCGAGACGGGGCACAGGCCGATGTCGGAGATCAGCTGGACGAAGTAGGTGTTGACCGACTTCGCCATCGCCTCCTTCATCCGGTAGGGGCCGACCTCGGACTCGCTCTCGTTCTCGACGGTCTCCGGCTTGGTTCGCGAGTTGGTCCACGGCTTGCCGCTGCACGTCTGGACGGGGCTCGGGTAGTCCATCTCGTACGGCGACGAGTACTCCTGCGTCGCCGGCCGGCCCTCCTCCAGCGCCGCCGCCGCCACGAACGGCTTGAAGGTCGAACCCGTCGGGAAGCCGTAGTTGGATCCGCCGTAGGCCGCGTCGACGGAGTAGTTGTACTCCGTCTCGTTCTTGCCGTAGCCGTAAGGCTTCGACTGGCCCATGGCGAGGATCTTGCCGGTGCCGGGCTCGACCAGGGTGGCCGCCGCGGCGACCGAGTCGGACTTGTTGACGTGCTCCTTGAGCGAGGCCTGCACCGACTCCTGCGCCTGCGGCTGGAGCGTGGTGCGGATGGTCAGGCCACCCTGGTTCCAGACCTTGGCCCGGGCCTCCTTGGTCTTGCCGAAGACCGGGTCGTTGAGGAAGACCTTCTCCACGTACTTGCAGAAGAAGCTGGCGCCCTGGACCGCGGTGATGCAGCCGTTCTTGGGCCGGCTCACCTTCAGCGCGATCGGGGTCTTCTTGGCCTTGTCGGCCTCGGCCTGCGAGATGTCGCCGACGTCGGCCATGCGCTGGAGCACGGTGTTGCGGCGCTGGGTGGCCTCCGCCTCGTCGTTGACCGGGTCGTAGCGGCTGGGCGACTGGACGATGCCCGCCAGCAGGGCCGCCTCGGGCAGGGTCAGGTCCTTGGCGGACTTGGAGAAGTAGCGCTGCGAGGCGGCCTCGACGCCGTAGGCCTGCTGGCCGAAGAAGGTGATGTTCAGGTAGTTCTCGAGGATCCTCTTCTTGCCGAGCTCCTCCTCGACCTGGATCGCGTACTTCAGCTCGCGGATCTTGCGGCCGAGGGTCTGCTGGGTGGCCTGGGCGACCTTCGTCGGGTCGTCACCGGCCTCCTCGACGAAGACGTTCTTGACGTACTGCTGGGTGAGCGTGGACGCGCCCTCGGAGACCCCGCCGCTCTGCGCGTTCTTGTTCAGCGCGCGCAGGACGCCCTTCAGGTCCACCGCGCCGTGCTGGTAGAACCGCGCGTCCTCGATCGCGACGATCGCCTTCTGCATGTACGGCGAAATGTCCTTCAGGCCCACCACCGTGCGGTCGCGCGAGTAGACCGTGGCGATCAGGCCGCCCTCGGAGTCCAGGATCGTGGTGCGCTGGCTCAGCGGCGGGGTCTTCAGATTGGCCGGAAGTTCGTCGAAACTCTCGACCGAGCCCTTGGCCGCCAGCCCCAGCGCGCCGACGGCGGGCAGCGCGAGACCTGCCAGGACGGCTCCCGCGAGCACACTGACACCGAGGAACTTGGCGGCCTGCTGCGTTGGCGACAGACCACCGCCCGAGCGCTTCTTTGGCATAGGGGCAGCCTACGTTCTCATTCGCCGGACACACGTATATGCCTTGGCCTAAGCTGCTCTCAACTGTCACAGCAGTGAGGCCACGTATCAATACGTCCGGCGACTACGCATCGTTCCGGATCTCCCCGGCTTTTTTCTGTCGGGTTCCTGTCGGGGCGTGTTGGACCTGTGTCCGATTCCGCCTTGTGTGTCATGTGGTGCCCGTTGTGACGCGGCAGACCCGTCCCGCAATGCCGGGATCATCACGCATGTCGCCAGCTCACTCCCCCGGGTGATCTGCCGCTTACGCATAGTCCGTTCGGGCCATTCAAGATTGGGCCCGAAGGGGGTGTTGCGCTGTCCCCACCTTCCGTAACGTCCTCAACTGGCGGCGGTTGAATATGCCGCCGCCGCCGTGGGGGAGCCTCGATTCGGGAGAGGACGGCGCCGGTATGGGCTGGGTAACCGACTGGAGTGCGCAGGCTGCCTGCCGCACTACCGATCCGGATGAACTGTTCGTTCAAGGAGCAGCGCAGAACAGGGCCAAGGCGGTGTGCACCGGGTGCCCGGTGCGTACGGAGTGCCTGGCCGACGCGCTGGACAACCGCGTCGAGTTCGGCGTGTGGGGAGGGATGACGGAGCGGGAGCGCCGCGCACTGCTGCGCAGGCGGCCCACCGTCACCTCCTGGCGCCGGCTGCTGGAGACGGCGCGTACGGAGTACGAGCGAGGGACGGGTGTGGTGCCCCTCAACGACGACGAGGTGTACGAGAACTACGCGGCCGTGAGCTGAGGGCACCCCCTCGCCGGGACCGCCCGGGGCGGCTGCGGACCCAAGTGGGATCCGAGAGTGGGATCCGAGGCGTTGGATCTAAGGCAGCTCCGGCCGGTTGTCCGCGAGGCGGTCTCCGATGTTCCGCAGCCCCGCCAGATCGTGCACGTCGCCAGGGAGCGCGGCCACTTCCGCCACCGCCACCTCGGGGTGGAGCGCGGTGAAGCGGTCACGCGTGCGCTGTTCGCGGGAGAGCAGCTGCATGCGCTCGGCGTGCAACCTCAGCAGGCCTGCGGTGAGCTGGTCGACGGATCGCTCCGGGGCTGTGGGGGAGCCCTCGTCGAGAGCCTGGTCATCGGACGTGTGTGGGTCTGAACTGCCGTACGTGTCGGGAGAGTTACGAAGACCAGCTTTCCCGCCGTCGTGATCCACAATGCGGGACTCCTCAAGATTTTCCGCGGCGGCGAGGGCACGCTCGGCCGACAGCCGGTCCGCGCCGCTGCCGTGGACCCGGTTGAGCACCAGGCCGGCGAGCGGCATGTCCTCGGCGGCCAGGCGCTCCACGAAGTACGCGGCCTCGCGCAGCGCGTCCCGCTCCGGGGCCGCGACCACCAGGAAGGCGGTGCCGGGCGCCTGGAGCAGTTTGTACGTGGCGTCCGCGCGGGTGCGGAACCCGCCGAACATCGAGTCCATCGCGGCCACGAACGTCTGGACGTCCTTCAGCAGCTGCCCGCCGAGCAGCTTGCCCAGGGCGCCCGTCATCATCGACATGCCGACGTTGAGGAACTTCATGCCGGCCCGGCCGCCGACCTTCGCCGGGGCCAGCAGCACCCGGATCAGCTTGCCGTCGAGGAAGGATCCGAGGCGCTTGGGGGCGTCCAGGAAGTCCAGCGCCGAACGGGACGGAGGCGTGTCGACGACGATGAGGTCCCACTCGTCCCGGGCGCGCAGCTGCCCGAGCTTCTCCATCGCCATGTACTCCTGCGTGCCCGCGAAGCCCGCCGAGAGCGACTGGTAGAAGGGGTTGCCCAGGATGGCGGCGGCCCGCTCGGGGTCGGCGTGCGCCTCGACGATCTCGTCGAAGGTGCGCTTCATGTCGAGCATCATGGCGTGCAGCTCGCCGCCCGAGGAGTCGTCGATGCCCTTCACCCGGCGCGGGACGTTGTCGAGCGAGTCGATGCCCATGGACTGGGCGAGCCGGCGGGCCGGGTCGATGGTGAGGACCACCACCTTGCGGCCCCGCTCGGCCGCGCGCAGGCCCAGGGCCGCCGCGGTGGTCGTCTTGCCCACGCCGCCCGAGCCGCAGCACACCACGATGCGGGTCCTCGGGTCCTCGAGCAGCGGATCGACGTCCAGGACGCGCGCGGGGGCGAGCGGACGGGCGGTCTCGTGCGGGCGCGCGGTGTCCTGCGCGCGGGCGGTGTCCTGCGGGCGGGTGGCGTCGTGCGCGCGGGCCGGGTCCGGACTCATTGCATTCCCTGCTTCCGACTCATCACTTGCCCTGCTTCCGACTCGTGCCCCGAAACTTGCCCTGCTTCCGACCCCTGCCCCGAATGCCGGGCCCGGCCTGTCCGGCTCGTGCCCCGCTGCGGCGTCCGGCGGTCCGTCCGGCTCACGACAGACCCTGCTCGCGCAGCTCGGTGGCGAGCGCATACAGGCCCGCCAGGTCCATCCCCTCGGCGAGCAGCGGCAGCTCGTGCAGCGGCAGGCCGAGACCGGTCAGCTCGGAACGCTGTTCGTGCTCCAGCGCGTACCGCTCGCCGTATTCCTCGGCCTGCTGAAGCAGCGGGTCCACCAGCCGCTCGGCATGTCCGCCGCGCCGTGCCCCGCCGAGACCGGCCGCGGACAGCGACCGGGCGACGGCGGCACGCGGGACGGTCCGCAGGAGCTCCAGGTCGTCGCCGTCCAGCGTCTCGGGGCGCACCATGTTGACGATGATCCGCCCGACCGGCAGCCGGGCGCCGCGCAGTTCGGCGATGCCGTCGACGGTCTCCTGGACCGGCATCTCCTCCAGCAGCGTCACCAGGTGCACGGCCGTCTCCGGCGACTTGAGCACCCGCATCACCGCCTGCGCCTGGTTGTGTATCGGGCCGATCTTCGCCAGCCCGGCCACCTCGTCGTTGACGTTCAGGAAGCGCGTGATGCGGCCGGTGGGCGGCGCGTCCATGACGACGTAGTCGTAGACGAACCGCCCGCTTCTGTCCTTGCGGCGGACCGCCTCGCACGCCTTGCCGGTGAGGAGGACGTCCCTCAGGCCGGGTGCGACGGTGGTGGCGAAGTCGATGGCGCCGAGCTTCTTCAGGGCCCGTCCGGCGCCGCCCAGCTTGTAGAACATCTGGAGGTAGTCCAGCAGGGCCAGTTCGGGGTCGATGGCGAGGGCGTACACCTCGCCGCCGCCCGGGGCCACGGCGATCTTGCGTTCCTCGTAGGGCAACGCCTCCGTTTCGAAGAGCTGTGCGATGCCCTGCCGGCCCTCGACCTCGACGAGGAGCGTGCGCTTCCCCTCCGTGGCCAGGGCCAGCGCGAGGGCCGCGGCCACCGTGGTCTTGCCGGTACCGCCCTTGCCGCTGACGACCTGGAGCCTGCTCACGTATTCGAGCGTAACCAGTCCGGGTCCGGCTCAAGCGGGAGGCTGTGGACAACGCGGCTGCGGTCGGCCACCGGACCGGCCGACGCCAGGGGCTAGAGTCGCCCACATGACCAAGTGGGAATACGCAACCGTGCCGCTGCTCGTCCATGCCACGAAGCAGATTCTGGACACCTGGGGCGAGGACGGCTGGGAGCTCGTCCAGGTCGTGCCCGGGCCCAACAACCCCGAGCAGCTGGTGGCCTACCTGAAGCGGGAGAAGCAGTAATGAGCGCCGTCGAGGCGAAGTTGGCCGAACTCGGTCTCACTCTGCCCGAGGTCGTCCCGCCGCTCGCCGCCTACCAGCCCGCCGTGCTGAGCGGCCCGTACGTGTACACGGCCGGCCAGCTGCCCATGGTGGAGGGCAAGCTCCCGGTCACCGGCAAGGTGGGCGGCGAGGTCACGCCCGAGGAGGCCAAGGAGCTGGCGCGCATCTGCGCGCTGAACGCCCTGGCCGCCGTCAAGTCGGTCGCCGGTGATCTGGACCGCATCGCGCGCGTGGTGAAGGTCGTCGGCTTCGTGGCGTCCGCCGCGGACTTCACCGGGCAGCCGGGTGTGGTCAACGGCGCCAGCGAGCTGCTCGGCGAGGTGCTCGGCGACAAGGGCGTGCACGCCCGCAGCGCGGTGGGCGTGGCGGTGCTGCCGCTGGACGCGCCGGTGGAGGTCGAGCTCCAGGTGGAGCTGGCCCAGGCGTAACGGCACTTCCGTGGGCGGCCCCGGGCGGGCGGCGACGGGCCGGAAGCGGAACCGCGGCCCCTCGAACATCCGCCCGTCACCGGATAGCCTCCGGCCATGGCGAACGGTCAGTGGTACCCCCCGGAGTGGCCCGACCGCATCCGCGCGCTCGCCAGGGGCACGCTCACCCCGGTGACGCCGAGACGTGCGGCCACCGTCATGCTCCTGCGGGACACCGGCACCGGTCCCGCCGTCCACATGCTGCGCCGCAGGGTCTCCATGGCCTTCGCCGGTGGCGCCTACGCCTATCCGGGCGGCGGGGTCGACCCGCGCGACGACGACCGGGACATCCGCTGGGCGGGCCCCACGCGCGCGTGGTGGGCCGACCGGCTCGGCGTCGACGAGACGGCGGCCCAGGCGATCGTCTGCGCGGCCGTACGGGAGACGTACGAGGAGGCGGGCGTCCTTCTGGCCGGGCCGGCCCCGGACACCGTGATGGGGGACACCACGGGCGCGGACTGGGAGGCGGACCGTGCGGCCCTGGTGGCCCGGGAGCTGTCCTTCGCGGAGTTCCTGGACCGCCGCGGGCTGGTTCTCCGGTCCGATCTGCTGGGCGCCTGGACCCGCTGGATCACCCCCGAGTTCGAACCCCGCCGCTACGACACCTTCTTCTTCGTCGCCGCCCTGCCCGAGGGCCAGCGCACCCGGAACGCCTCCACCGAGGCCGACCGCACGGTGTGGATCCCCCCGGCCGAGGCGGCGGCCGGCTACGACCGCGGGGAGCTGCTGATGATGCCGCCGACCATCGCCACCCTGCGCCAGCTGACGCCGTACGCCTCGGCCGCTCAGGCGCTCGCCGTGGCGCCCGGCCGCGATCTGACGCCCGTGCTGGCCACGGCCCGTCTGGAGGGCGGCGAGATCGTCCTCTCCTGGCCGGGGCACGACGAATTCACCAAACACGTTCCGACCGGACACGTTCCGACCACGCAGACCGGGAGAACCCACGCATGACGGACGCCAGTGTCCTGCCCGGCCAGCCGCGAGGCGGTGTCCTCGCGGGCCCCGCCACCGCGCGGGCCGTCAACGTCCTCGCGCCCAACGCCTCTCCGATGACCCTGGACGGCACCAACACCTGGCTCGTCTCCGAGCCCGGCTCCGAGCTGGCCGTGGTGATCGATCCCGGCCCGCTGGACGAGGACCACCTGCGCAACGTCGTCGGCACCGCCGAACGGGCGGGCAAGCGCGTCGCCCTCACCCTGCTGACCCACGGTCACCCGGACCACGCGGAGGGCGCCGCGCGCTTCGCCGAGCTGACCGGCACGCGCGTGCGGGCCCTGGACCCGGCGCTCCGGCTCGGCGACGAGGGGCTGGCCGCCGGGGACGTGATCGAGACCGGCGGTCTGGAGCTGAGGGTCGTACCGACGCCCGGGCACACCGCGGACTCCCTGTGCTTCCATCTCCCGGCCGACCGCGCGGTGCTCACCGGTGACACGATCCTGGGACGCGGTACGACGGTGGTGGCGCATCCCGACGGCCGTCTCGGCGACTATCTGGACTCGCTGCGGCGGCTCAGGTCGCTCACGGTCGACGACGGCGTGCACACGGTGCTGCCGGGCCACGGGCCCGTGCTGGAGGACGCCCAGGGCGCCGTCGAGTACTACCTCGCCCACCGCGCCACCCGGCTGGCCCAGGTGGAGACGGCCGTCGAGGACGGTCACCGGACGCCGGCGGAGGTCGTCGCGCACGTGTACGCGGACGTCGACCGCTCGCTGTGGCCGGCGGCGGAGCTGTCGGTGCGGGCGCAGCTGGACTATCTGGAGGAGCACGGGCTCATCCAGGCCGACGGGGCCTGAACGCGCCGCTGGATGTCCGGTGCGCCGTCCGCGGGCCGTCGTGCCCCTGTGGGGCGCTGTCGTACCGCGGGGCGTGGGCGGGTCAGCGGGAGCGCTTGGCGAGCCGCTCCACGTCCAGCAGGATCACCGCGCGGGCCTCCAGGCGCAGCCAGCCGCGCTGGGCGAAGTCCGCCAGTGCCTTGTTGACCGTCTCGCGGGACGCGCCGACCAGCTGGGCCAGCTCCTCCTGCGTGAGGTCGTGCACCACGTGGATGCCTTCCTCGGACTGCACGCCGAAGCGGCGGGACAGGTCGAGCAGGGCGCGGGCGACACGGCCCGGCACATCCGAGAAGACCAGGTCGGACATGGCGTCGTTGGTCTTGCGCAGTCTGCGTGCGACGGCGCGCAGCAGCGCCGCGGCCACCTCGGGGCGGGCGTTCAGCCAGGGCTGGAGGTCGCCGTGGCCGAGACCCAGCAGCTTGACCTCGGTCAGCGCGGTGGCGGTCGCCGTGCGCGGGCCCGGGTCGAAGAGCGACAGCTCGCCGATCAGCTCGCCGGGACCGACGACGGCGAGCATGTTCTCGCGGCCGTCCGGGGACGTGCGGTGAAGCTTGACCTTGCCTTCCGTCACCACGTAGAGGCGATCGCCGGGGTCGCCCTCGTGGAACAGCGAGTCACCGCGAGCGAGGGTCACCTCACTCATGGAGGCGCGAAGCTCCGCGGCCTGCTCGTCGTCGAGCGCCGCGAAAAGCGGGTTGCGCCGCAGAACGTCGTCCACGAGTTCTCTCCTTGTCGACCTGCTCGGGGGATCTTGCTTCCCCCGTCTACCAGGGGACCGTGGTGCCCATTTTGCGGGACGGTCCAAACAGTGTGATCTGTCACAAGGATGCCGCACAGGTGTCCCGGGGTAAGCGGCAGGGGTCCAATTGGGGGCCGATCTTCGGGGCCCGGGGCGGATGTCGGTGCCGGGTCGTAGGCTGGCCGGGTGTCCAAAACGCCGGTGAGAGCACAGGCCGAGGGGGCTGGG
This sequence comes from Streptomyces fumigatiscleroticus, assembly GCF_014647975.1. GTDB lineage: Bacteria > Actinomycetota > Actinomycetes > Streptomycetales > Streptomycetaceae > Streptomyces > Streptomyces fumigatiscleroticus. Next base: position 132,937 of record NZ_BMQF01000007.1, on the reverse strand, counting down.
CAGGTGGTGGTACGTCGTGATTCCGCTGTGGGCGAACAGGGCCCCGATGGCGGTAGGAAGGCGGCGAAAGCGACGACGGAGGCGGTGACCGTCGGTAACGCCGCGGTCACGGCGGCGGCGCCCGCGCGGAAGGAGGCGTCCGCCGAGCCGTCGGCGGCCGTTGAGAAGGCCGTGGCCAAGAAGGCCGTGGCCAAGAAGGCCGTAGCCAAGAAGGCCGTGGCGAAGAAGGCCGTGGCCAAGAAGACCGCCGCCGGACAGGTCCCGGCGGCCCTGGCGGAGCAGCCCGGGGACGCGTCCGCGAAGAGCGCCGCCCCGGCCCGTCCGCGGCGTCGTGCCGAGCGCGAGGCCACCGCGCCCACCGCGGCCGAGGAGACGGCCCCGGCCAGGAAGACGGCACGCAAGACGGTGAAGAAGGCGACGGTGAAGAAGGCCGCCGCCAAGAGGGCCGCCGGTGAGGTCGCGCCCGCTGCCGGGACGGCGTCCGCCGCCCGGCCGCCGGGGGACGAGTCGCGTACGGCCCTGGTCCGCCGTGCCCGCCGTATCAACCGCGAGCTCGCGGAGATCTACCCGTACGCCCACCCCGAGCTGGACTTCGAGAACCCCTTCCAGCTCCTGGTCGCCACGGTGCTGTCCGCCCAGACCACCGACCTGCGCGTCAACCAGACCACCCCCGCCCTGTTCGCCCGGTATCCCACCCCCGAGGACCTGGCCGCCGCCAACCCGGAGGAGGTCGAGGAGATCCTCCGCCCGACCGGCTTCTTCCGGGCCAAGACCAAGTCGGTCATGGGGCTGTCCAGGGCGCTGGCGGAGGAGTTCGGCGGGGAGGTGCCCGGGCGTCTGGAGGATCTGGTCAAGCTGCCCGGCGTCGGCCGCAAGACCGCGTTCGTCGTGCTCGGCAACGCCTTCGGCCGCCCCGGGATCACCGTGGACACGCACTTCCAGCGCCTGGTGCGCCGCTGGCGGTGGACCGAGGAGACCGAGCCCGAGAAGATCGAGGCCGCCGTCGGCGCGCTCTTCCCCAAGAGCGACTGGACGATGCTCTCGCACCACGTGATCTTCCACGGCCGCCGCATCTGCCACGCCCGCAAGCCCGCCTGCGGCGCCTGCCCCATCGCCCCGCTCTGCCCGGCCTACGGCGAGGGCGAGACGGACCCGGAGAAGGCGAAGAAGCTGCTCAAGTACGAGAAGGGCGGCTTCCCCGGCCAGCGCCTCAAGCCCCCGCAGGCGTACCTGGACGCGGGTGGGAAGCCCGCGCCCGCGCTGGGGGCCGGATGAGGCAGGAGCGGGGCCGGCAGCGGCCCCGGCGGCGGACGCGGTCGCCGTCCGACGAGCCGGCCCAGGAACGATCCGCAGGCCGCCGGGCGTTGGGTACGGCAGGACGACAGGGGTGGGGATGACGCGCGCGAGCAATACCCAGGGCGGCCCGGTGACGCTCAGCAAGGAGGGCCTGCCCGCCTGGCTGGGGCCCGTCGTACGCGCCGTGGAGACGGTGCAGCCGCGGCAGCTCAGCCGCTTCCTGCCCCCGGAGAACGGCAGCGGGCGGCAGTCGGCCGTGCTGATCCTGTTCGGCGAAGGCGAGCAGGGCCCGGAGCTGCTGCTCATGGAGCGCGCGGGCTCGCTGCGCTCCCACGCCGGCCAGCCCGCCTTCCCCGGCGGGGCCCTGGATCCCGAGGACGGCGATCCGCAGGGCGACGGGCCGCTGCGGGCCGCGCTGCGCGAGGCCGAGGAGGAGACCGGGCTCGACCCGGCGGGCGTGCAGCTCTTCGGCGTCCTGCCCAGGCTCTACATCCCGGTCAGCGGTTTCGTCGTCACCCCGGTGCTGGGCTGGTGGCGCGCGCCCAGCCCGGTCGGCGTCGTCGACCCGGGCGAGACCGCGCGGGTCTTCACGGTGTCCGTGGCGGATCTCACGAACCCGGAGAACCGTGCCACGACCGTGCACCCCAGCGGACACCGCGGCCCGGCATTCCTGGTCGAATCGGCCCTGGTGTGGGGGTTCACGGCCGGGATCATCGATCGGCTTCTGCACTTCGCGGGCTGGGAGCGGCCCTGGGACCGCGGTAAGCAGGTCCCGCTCGACTGGCGCTCATGACAGGGTGAGCCCCGTGCTGTGTGTGCCCGGGAGACGACGACCGGCCTCCCGGCCGACCCGTGGTGACCGCGAAGTGACGAGGCGAGGCTTGAAGCGGTGAACGTGCTGGACATCCTGTTGCTGGTCGCCGCCGTCTGGTTCGCGATCGTCGGCTACCGGCAGGGTTTCGTCGTCGGCATCCTGTCGGTGATCGGCTTTCTCGGCGGCGGTCTCGCCGCCGTCTACGTGCTGCCCGTCGTCTGGGACGCCCTGACGGAGGACGCCGAGGTGAGCACCACCGCCGCGGTCGTCGCGGTCGTCGTCGTCATCGTGTGCGCCTCCTTCGGCCAGGCGCTCACCACCCACCTCGGCAACAAGCTGCGCCGGTACATCACCTGGTCCCCGGCCCGGGCCCTGGACGCGACCGGCGGCGCGCTCGTCAACGTCGTGGCGATGCTGCTGGTGGCCTGGCTGATCGGCTCCGCCCTCGCGCGGACGACGATGCCGACGGTCGGCAAGGAGGTGCGTGGCTCGAAGGTGCTGGCGGGGGTGCAGGAGGCGCTGCCCGACCAGGCGGACACCTGGTTCGACGACTTCACCTCCGTCCTGGCGCAGAACGGCTTCCCGCAGGTCTTCAGCCCGTTCTCCAACGAGCCGATCAAGGAGGTCGATCCGCCGGACCCGGCCCTGGCCGGCAGCGAGGTCGCCACCGCCGCCCAGCGTTCCATCGTCAAGGTCATGGGCACCGCCCAGAGCTGCAACAAGGTGCTGGAGGGCACCGGCTTCGTCTTCGCCGAGCGCCGCGTCATGACCAACGCGCACGTGGTCGGCGGCGTCGACGAGCCCACCGTGCAGATAGGCGGCATGGGCCGGAAGTACGACGCGACGGTCGTCCTCTACGACTGGCGGCGCGACATCGCCGTACTCGACGTGCCGGAGCTGCGGGCGCCCGCGCTGCGGTTCACCTCCACGGACGCCGACAGCGACGACGGCGCGATCGTCGCCGGCTTCCCGGAGAACGGGGCATACGACGTCCGCGCGGCGCGCGTCCGGGGCCGGATCACGGCCAGCGGCCCGGACATCTACCGCCGCGGCACCGTCCGCCGCGACGTCTACTCCCTCTACGCGACCGTCCGCCAGGGCAACTCCGGCGGCCCGCTGCTCACGCCCGACGGAGAGGTCTACGGCGTGGTGTTCGCCAAGTCCCTCGACGACGCCGACACCGGTTACGCGCTCACCGCGGACGAGATCCGGCAGGACATCGCCCGGGGGCGGAGTGCGAACCAGCAGGTGGACAGCGACGACTGTGCGCTCTGAGGCGCTCCGGCGGACTGCCGGGCGGGGTCAGCCGCGCGGATGACGCAGGCGCACCGAGACCCAGCGGGCCCGGCGGCGGAGGATACGCGGAATGCCCACCCTCGGATCGGTGACCGGCAACTGCGGAGCGCCGCCTCGCTGGTGGGTGCTCATACCGCTCGCGGAGCGGCGGTTGCGTGCTGCGTCACTGTAGTCGTGCGTCCAGCCCATACCCGCACGTGTGCCCCCGCCCCAAGGTCGATAACCGCTCTCAAGGCCCCCAATTGGCCTATGCGGCGGGCATTTGGCGCCCCGCCGGACCGGCACGACGGTTCGGATACCGAACGCGTTCACTCGGTCACCGATCGGGTTCGGGATCCTTCAGCCAATTGATCAGTTCCGATGAGAAGGCAACCGGATCCTCCTCATGCGGGAAGTGGCCGAGCCCGTCGAACAGCCGCCAGCGGTACGGCGCTTCGACGTACTCCCCGGACCCGGCCGCGCTCCGCGTCCGCGTCACCGGGTCGAGGGAGCCGTGCAGGTGCAGGGTCGGCACCCGCACGGGCCGCTTCATACGGCGGTTGAACTGGAAGCCGTCCGGACGGGCCAGGGACCGCACCATCCAGCGGTAGGGCTCGATCGAGCAGTGCGCCGTGGACGGGATGCACATGGCACGCCGGTAGGCCTCGATCGCCTCGTCCTCCGGCGGGCGCGGTCCCGACCAGTCCCGGATCAGCCGGCCCACCAGCGCGCCGTCGTCGGCCGTCAGCTGCCGCTCCGGGATCCAGGGGCGCTGGAAGCCCCAGATGTAGGAGCTCGCCCGGCTCTGCCGGACGTCGGAGAGCATCGCCGAGCGCCAGCGGCGCGGGTGCGGCATCGAGGCGACCGCCAGCCGCCGCACCAGCTTGGGGCGCATCGCGGCCGCCGTCCACGCCAGATAGCCGCCCAGGTCGTGGCCGACCAGCGCGGCGTCGGGCTCGCCCAGGGAGCGGATCACCCCGGTGATGTCCAGGGCCAGGTTGGCGGGGTCGTAGCCGCGCGGGGTGCGGTCGCTGCCGCCGACCCCGCGCAGATCCATGGCGACCGCCCGGAAACCCGCGTCGGCCAGCGCCACGAGCTGGTGGCGCCAGGTCCACCAGAACTGCGGGAAGCCGTGCAGCAGCAGCACCAGCGGGCCGTCGCCCAGTTCCGCGATGTGGAAGCGCGCGCCGTTGGCGGCGACGTCCCGGTGGATCACCTCCCGCCCGCCGGGGATCGCGAGCCGTACGACCGAAGCGGGTTGCGCCGTCGGGGACTGCGCCGAAGGGGTGGTGGAGCCCGTCATGAGGACGAGCGTGCCACAGCCTCGATGGCTTCGGGGCCGCGGTCCGCCAATGCCGGCCGCTGATGCGGCTTGGCCTTCTGGAGCACGCCCGCCGTCTGCTTCACCGAGGCGGCGACCTTCTGCGGGCCCCGCTCCCTCTTGGCCTTCTTGGCGAAGACGACGCCGATCAGCGCCAGCAGCAGCGCGACGAGCACGTTGGCGGCGAAGGACAGCAGGAAGCAGACCGCGAGGTTCCAGTCGCTCCAGGTGCGGATGCCGTACGCCAGTGCGAAGTTCAGCATCGGCAGCGAGAACACCAGGACCGCACCGGCCAGCGAGAACGCGCCGCCGCTGGTCGCGCCCTTCTTGACGTCCTGCTTGAGCTGCGCCTTGGCCAGCGCGATCTCGTCGTGCACCAGAGCCGACAATTCGGTCGTCGCTGAGGCGAACAGCTGACCGATGCTGCGTTCTGCGCCGACCGGGCTGCCGTCGGGTGCGCTCATCGCGGTCTCCCTCTTCCGACCGGTTGGGTACGGTCTCGTCGTCTGCCGGGGTGTGTACGGTCCCGGCTTCTGCCTGACTGGCTACGGTCCCGGCTTCTGCCTGACTGGCTACGGTCCCGTCTTTTGTACCGTCTCGTCAGATCATGCCGGACCGTCCGCGTCGTCGCCTGCCCCGCCCGCCACTTCGGCAAGCCCCTGACGTTCGCGGGCCTTCTCCTCGGCCAGCCGGCGGTGCTCGGCGGCCTTGCGTTCGTGGATGCCGGCCATGCGCAGGTGGTAGGCGGGATCGTCCTGCTCGTAGATGTCCGGGATGCCGTCGAGGTCCTCGTCGCGCTCCTCGGCCTCGCACAGACGGCGGTACTTGGCGTTCCGTACCCTGAGCAGCACCGTCGCCAGCAGCGCCGCGACAAGGGAGCCGGTGAGGACGGCGGCCTTGACCTCGTCCGCCGTGGCCGCGTCGCCCTCGAAGGCCAGTTCGCCGATGAGCAGCGAGACGGTGAAGCCGATACCGGCCAGCACCGCCACCGCGAACACGTCGGGCCACTCCAGCTCCTCGCTGAGCGAGGCCCGGGTGAACCGGGCCGTCAGCCAGGTGCCGCCGAAGACACCGGCCGTCTTGCCGGCCACCAGCCCGAGGACCACGCCGAGTGTCTCGGGGCGGGTGAACACCTCGCCGAGCGCCGCACCGGACACCGGCACGCCCGCGCTGAACAGCGCGAACACCGGCACGGCCAGGCCCGCCGACAGGGGGCGGACGAGATGCTCGATGCGCTCGCCGGGTGAGCGCTCCTCGCCCTCGCGCCGCGTGCAGCGCAGCATCAGGCCCATGGCCACGCCCGCGATGGTGGCGTGCACGCCGCTGTTGTACATCAGCCCCCAGACGACCAGGGCGAGCGGAACGTACACGTACCAGCCGCGTACGCCCTTGCGCAGCAGCAGCCGGAAGACGACGAGGCCGAGGACGGCGCCGCCGAGCGCCGCGAAGTTCAGGTCGTCGGTGAAGAAGACCGCGATGATCAGGATCGCGCACAGGTCGTCGACGACGGCGAGGGTCAGCAGGAAGGCGCGCAGGGCACTCGGCAGGGAGGTGCCGATGACGGCCAGTACGGCCAGCGCGAAGGCGATGTCGGTGGCGGTGGGCACGGCCCAGCCGGCCAGGGAGCCGCCGCCGGTGACGTTGGTGAGCGTGTAGACCAGCGCCGGTGCGGCCATGCCGCACAGGGCCGCCACGACCGGCAGCGCGGCGGCCCTGCGGTCCTTGAGGTCGCCGGCGACCAGCTCACGCTTGAGCTCGATGCCGGCGACGAAGAAGAAGACGGCCAGCAGCCCGTCGGCGGCCCAGTGCGCGACGGACAGATGGAGGCCGAGGACCGCGGGGCCCAGGTGGAAGTGGCTGACGCTTTCGTAGCTGCCGTGGATCCCGGGGACGTTCGCCCAGATCAGCGCCGCTATGGCGGCGGCGAGCAGCAGTATGCCGCCGACGGTCTCGGTGCGCAGCGCGTCGGCTGTGTAGGTCCGCTCGGGAAGGGAGAGACGTCCGAGGAACTTGCGGCGGCTGGCGGTTCGGGGGGCGGCCACAGGGGAACCTCCGGTCGTCGGCGGGCAGGACGGAACGCATGCCGACCAGACTTCCCGGCGCACCTGAGGTTTCTGTTGTTCTTTTCAGTCTATCGGCGCACGGTGCGGGGAACGCGCCGCGCGCCGGGGCACCCGGCGTGCTCGTCGCCGGGTGCCCCCTCCGGGTGTGCTCAGTCCTCGCTCGGCGACGCCGGCAGCTTGGCCTGGATGAGGTCCATCACCGTCGAGTCGGTGAGCGTGGTGACGTCACCGAGCTGGCGGTTCTCCGCCACGTCGCGCAGCAGCCGCCGCATGATCTTGCCCGAGCGGGTCTTGGGCAGCTCGGCCACCGGCAGGATCCGCTTGGGCTTGGCGATCGGGCCGAGCGTGGCGCCGACGTGGTCGCGCAGCTGTGCCACCAGGTCCGCCGTCTCCGCCGCCGTACCGCGCAGGATGACGAAGGCCACGATCGCCTGGCCGGTCGTCTCGTCCGCCGCGCCGACGACCGCCGCCTCGGCGACCGAGGGGTGGGAGACCAGGGCCGACTCGACCTCGGTGGTGGAGATGTTGTGCCCGGAGACGAGCATGACGTCGTCCACCCGGCCGAGCAGCCAGATGTCGCCGTCCTCGTCCTTCTTGGCGCCGTCACCGGCGAAGTACTTGCCCTCGAAGCGCGACCAGTACGTGTCGATGAACCGCTGGTCGTCGCCCCAGATGGTGCGCAGCATCGACGGCCACGGCTCGGTGAGGACCAGATAGCCGCCACCGCCGTTCGGCACCTCGTTCGCCTCGTCGTCGACGACGGTGGCGGAGATGCCGGGCAGCGGGCGCTGCGCGGAACCGGGCTTGGCCTCGGTGACACCCGGCAGCGGCGAGATCATCATCGAGCCGGTCTCGGTCTGCCACCAGGTGTCCACGACCGGTGTCCGGTCGGCACCGATGTGCTTGCGGTACCAGACCCAGGCCTCGGGGTTGATCGGCTCGCCGACCGAGCCCAGGACACGGAGGGAGGACAGGTCGAACTTGGCGGGGATGTCGTCGCCCCACTTCATGAACGTACGGATCGCGGTCGGCGCGGTGTAGAGGATCGTGACGCCGTACTTCTGCACGATCTCCCAGAAGCGGCCCTGGTGCGGGGTGTCCGGCGTGCCCTCGTACATGACCTGCGTCGCGCCGTTGGCGAGCGGTCCGTAGACGATGTACGAGTGCCCGGTGACCCAGCCGACGTCGGCGGTGCACCAGTAGACGTCGGTCTCCGGCTTGAGGTCGAAGACCGCCCAGTGCGTGTACGCGGTCTGCGTGAGATAGCCGCCGGAGGTGTGCAGGATGCCCTTCGGCTTCCCGGTCGTACCGGAGGTGTACAGGATGAACAGCGGGTGCTCCGCCTCGAACGCCTGAGGCGTGTGCTCGGCGGACTGCCGCTCCACCAGCTCGTGCCACCACACGTCGCGGCTGTCGTCCCAGGCGACCTCCTGGCCGGTACGGCGCACCACGAGCACGTGCTCCACGTCGCCGGCGCGCTGGACCGCCTCGTCGACGGCCGGCTTGAGCGCGGAGGGCTTGCCGCGCCGGTAACCGCCGTCGGCAGTGATGACGACCTTGGCCTCGGCGTCCTGGATACGGGTCGCGAGCGCGTCCGCCGAGAAGCCGCCGAAGACCACCGAGTGGGCGGCGCCGATCCGGGCGCAGGCCAGCATCGCGATCGCGGTCTCGGGGATCATCGGCATGTAGACGGCGACCCGGTCGCCCTTGCGGACGCCCAGCTCCAGCAGGGCGTTGGCGGCCCTGGAGACCTCGTCCTTGAGCTGGGCGTAGGTGATCGCGCGGCTGTCGCCGGGCTCGCCCTCGAAGTGGATCGCGACGCGGTCGCCGTGTCCGGCCTCGACATGCCGGTCGACGCAGTTGTACGCGACGTTCAGCGTGCCGTCCTTGAACCACTTGGCGAACGGCGGATTCGACCAGTCCAGGGTCTCGGTCGGCTCCTCGGCCCAGGTCAGCCGGCGGGCCTGCTCGGCCCAGAAGCCGAGCCTGTCAGCCTTGGCCTGTTCATACGCCTCCGCGGTGACGTTGGCGTGCGCGGCCAGGTCGGCGGGGGGTGCGAACCTGCGCTCTTCCTTGAGCAGGTTGGCCAGGCTTTCGTTGCTCACGACATCTCCCTTTCTCAGGGTTGTCCGCTGTGTCCCAGGCCACAGCTCATCAGACCTGGTGGTCGGATGACAAGGGCCGACGGAGAATTGGTTTAGACCTCTGTGGGCGGGTGTGGAACGATCCCGTTCCGCACCCGCCGGCCCGCGTCATCCCTACCCACGGACGGCGGCCGCGCCGAGTTCAGCCTCCGCCGGGCCCTTCACGCGGGCAGATCCGCCTCCGGCACATGGCCGAAGACCCTGTCGTCGTCCGCCTCCGTGAGCAGATACGCCTGGGCCTCACCGACATGGAAGTACATCCCGTGCAGCTCCAGCGCCCCCTCCCGCAGGGCCCGGGCCACCGAGCCGTGGGTGCGCAGATGCTCCAGCTGCTGGACGACGTTGGCCAGGCAGAGCCGCTCCACCGCGTCGGCAGGCGGGCGTCCGGCCAGCCGGGCCCAGGGGCGGTCGTCGTCCCCCAGGCGCTCCAGGCTGGGCAGCCCGTGCCGCAGCCACCGCCTCAGCGGCGTGGGCGCGCCGTCCGGCTCGGAGGTGAGCAGGGCCTGCATGGCTCCGCATCCGGAGTGGCCGCACACGGTGATGGACCGCACCTTCAGCACCTCCACCGCATACTCGATCGCGGCCGCCACCGAGTCGTCGCCGCCCTCCTCGCCGGGCAGGGGCACGAGGTTGCCCACATTGCGCACCACGAAGAGGTCGCCGGGACCGCTGTTGGTGATCATCGAGGTGACCAGCCGCGAGTCGGCGCAGGTCAGAAAGAGCTGTGCGGGCCGCTGTCCCTCACGCGCCAGCCGGGCCAGCTCACCGCGGACCAGGGGAGCGGTGTGACGCTGGAACGCGCTGATCCCGCGGGCCAGTTCATGTCCGCCCGGCTCGCCGGTCCCGCCACCGGTCCCGCTCCCCTGCCCGGCACGGGCCGGTGCGGAGCGCGGGTCCTCGCACTGGTGGTTGCGCCAGGGGGTCCAGGGCCGGCACCGGCAGCCGGAGCCGTCCGCGGGCTCGGCGATGCGCGTGCCGGGCCGGCGGCCGGTGATCGCGGCCTTGCCGCCCTGTGCGGTGTGCGCGCTCTGCCAGTCGTGCAGCGTCTCGTACGCCGCGTGGTCCATGAAGGACCCGTCCAGCTCGACGACGGCGTCGACCCCGTGGGGCACGAGGTGCAGGGCGCGGCTGAGCCGTGGTACCGCGAGGAACGTCAACTGCCCTCGTATGCGGAGGTGATGAACTCCTTCCTTCTCGTCGTGCGTGATACGGGTGCGGGTGAGACGGTGCAGCGCGACGGCGACGGCGACGGCGATCCCCAGGGCGACGCCCTGGAGGACGCCGAGGAAGACCACGCCGAGCGTGGTGACGGCGTAGACCGGAACCTCACGGTGGCGGGTCACCGTGCGGATGTGGTGCAGGGACACCATCTGGATGCCGACGGCCATCACCAGGGCGGCGAGCGAGGCGAGCGGGATCAGCTCCAGGACGGGGACCATCAGCAGTGCGGCCGCCACTACGAGAACGCCGTGCAGCATCGTGGAGTTCCGGCTCACGGCACCCGCGTTCACATTCGCCGAACTCCGCACCGCCACACCGGCGACGGGGAGACCGCCGAGCGCGCCGGACATGATGTTGGCGGCGCCCTGGCCGAGCAGCTCGCGGTCCAGGTCGGAGCGCCCGACGCGGGCGGACAGGCCCGGCCGTGCGACCACCAGCTTGTCCACGGCGACCGCGCCGAGCAGCGACTGCACGCTGCATACGAGCGTGGTGGTGAGCACGGCGGCCGCGAGGCCGAGCACCGGGCCGTCGGGCGGTGCCGCCAGGGCGTGACTGCTCCAGGAGGGCAGGTCCACCCTGGGCAGGGTGAGCCCGGCGAGCGCGGCGACCGTGGTGGCTCCGGTGACGGCGACGAGCGCGGCCGGGACGGTGCGCAGGGTCCTTCCGGTCCGGCCGGGGATCCGCGGCCAGAGCAGCAGCAGGGCCAGGGTCAGCGCGCTGGCCGACACGGAGGCCGGGCGCAGCTCCGCCAGCTGGGCGGGGAGCGCGCGGAGGTTGTCGGGCACCGAGCTCTGCGGGGTGCCGCCGAGGACGATGTGCAGCTGGGCGACGGCGATGGTGATGCCGATGCCGGCGAGCATGCCGTGCACGATGGCGGGGCTGACGGCCAGCGCGGTACGGGCCACGCGCAGACAGCCCAGGCCGAGCTGGGCGAGCCCGGCCAGAACGGTGATGGCGCAGGTGGTGCGCCATCCGTAGCGGTGGATGAGGTCGGCGGTGACCACCGTGAGGCCGGCGGCGGGACCGCTGACCTGGAGCGGGCAGCCGCCGAGCCGGCCGGCGACGATGCCGCCCACCGCGGCGGCGACGAGACCGGCCTGGAGGGGCGCGTCGGTGGCGAGGGCGATGCCCAGGGACAGCGGCAGGGCGATCAGGAAGACCGCGATCGAGGCCGAGACGTCGGCGCCCGCGATGCGGAAGCGGCCGGGACGGGTCGGATCGGTGGCTCGGGTGGGGATGCAGGCTGACATGTTCCCGTCTCCTCCGGGGCAGCGCGGTCGCGGGACGCGGCCGTGGGTCACGGCGTACAGCGGCGGGATGAGATCAACGCTCAGTAAATAGACAGTAATTCAGAGTAAAGGACAGGCATAGGCATTACGGGCAAATAGCCCAATGAATCACTCGCATGAGTGAAGCGGGCATTTCATCGGCTTGTCGTACTAATCCCCTCTCGGCTCCATGCGACCTTGACGGCGCTGACGGCACCTCCCGGCACAGCACCAGACATCGCGCTCATCAGCGCTGGCCCGAGAGAAGGAAGAAGGTGGGCGCACCATGGCCGCCACCCAGAGGATCGCCACGGGCACCGTGATCGCCGCGGCCTGTGCCGCGTCGCTCGCCGGCTGCGCGTTCGGCCCCGTCGGCTCCCCGGAAGGGGGGCAGGGCCCGCGGAACGCCCAGCCGGCCCAGGCGCCGGGGAGCGTCTTCCGGCCGATCGGCGACGGCTCCACGGCGTACACCGGAGCCCAGCCCCACCTGCCCGGACCCAAGCGCCTGAAGCCGGGTCAGCGGCCGCCGCAGTTCGTGGTGTTCTCCTGGGACGGCGCCGGCGAGGACAGCCAGCGGCTGTTCTCCCACTTCCGCGAGGTGGCCCGGGCCAACAAGGCGACGATGACCTACTTCCTCAGCGGCGTGTACCTGCTGCCGGAGGGCAAGCGCGACCTGTACCGGCCGCCGCGGCACTCACCGGGCAGCTCCGACATCGGCTTCAACGACAGGAAGGGCGTCGCCGACACCGTCGAGCAGCTCCGCCTGGCATGGCTGGAGGGCAACGAGATCGGCACCCACTTCAACGGCCACTTCTGCGGCAGCGACGGCGGGGTCGGCGAGTGGTCGGTGAGGGAGTGGAAGGAGGAGATCTCCCAGGCCAAGCGGTTCGTGCGGACCTGGCGGACCAACACGGGGATGAAGAAGGCGACCCCGCTGCCCTTCGACTACGGCAAGGAGCTCATCGGCGCCCGCACCCCGTGCCTGGAGGGCCGCAGGAACTTCCTCAAGGCCGCCCGAGGACTGGGCTTCCGCTACGACAGCAGCGGCGTCGGCGACCAGGTCTGGCCGAAGAAGAGACGGGGGCTGTGGGATCTGTCGATGCAGCTCGTGCCCTTCCCCGGGCACTCCTTCGAGCAGCTCACCATGGACTACAACTTCATGGTCGGGCAGTCGGGCACCAGCACCCAGGGCGACCCGGCCAAGCACGAGTTCTGGGGCGACGAGATGCGGGACGGCCTGCTCGAGGGCTTCCAGCGGGCCTACGACGGCAACCGCGCCCCGCTGGTCGTCGGCAACCACTTCGAGTCCTGGAACGGGGGCACCTATATGCGTGCCGTCGAGGAGGTCGTGGAGCGGGTGTGCACCAAGGAGGAGGTGCGCTGTGTCTCCTTCCGGCAGCTTGTGGACTGGCTGGACGCCCAGGACCCCAGGACGCTGCGGAAGCTGCGGAAGCTGAAGGTCGGCGAGGCTCCCAGGCAGGGCTGGGAAGCCTTCCTGGCGGGCCGCCCCGCCCCGGCCCCGAAGGGCGCGCCCGGGGCGCCGGCGGCCGTGCGCTGACCGGTGTCGTCACACGGGGGCGACGACACCCTCGCCGAGGACGAACGCGGGGTCGATCTGCGCCGCCAGGTCGGCCCCGGTCCGCTCGTTGCCCCAGGACTGGGCGTTCTTCAGATGGAAGTGCACCATCTGGCGCGTGTAGCGCTCCCAGTTCCGCAGCCCGTACGTCGCGTCGACGGCCGTGTGCAGCAGGCGCAGCGCCCGGCGGTTGACGTCCTCCAGATGCTCGTACCGCGGCGGCCGCCCCTTCTCCATGGCGCGCACCCAGTCCGAGTGGCCCACGGTCACCAGCAGGTCGTCCCCGGCCTCCGCGCGGAGGAAGTCGAGGTCGTCCTGGCCCTGCACCTTGTTGCCGACGACCTTCAGGACGACGCCGTAGTCGCGGGCGTACTCCTTGTACTGGCGGTAGACGGAGACTCCCTTGCGGGTCGGCTCGGCGACGAGGAACGTGATGTCGAAGCGGGTGAACAGGCCGGAGGCGAAGGAGTCCGAGCCCGCGGTCATGTCGACCACGACGTACTCGTCACGGCCGTCGACCAGGTGGTTCAGGCACAGCTCCACCGCTGCCGTCTTGGAGTGGTAGCAGGCGACCCCCAGGTCGGCGTCCGTGAAGGGACCGGTGGCCAGCAGACGGACGGCGCCGCCGTCGAGTCGCACCGGCCGGGCGCAGGCGTCGTACACCGGGTTGTCCTCGCGCACGCGCAGCAGACGCGAGCCCTCTCCGGGCGGGGTGGTCTTGATCATCGTCTCGACGGACGTGATCCGCGGATTGGCGCCGCGCAGATAGTCCTTGATCAGCGGCAGGCGTGCGCCCATCGCGGGCAGTGCGGCCGCCTCCGCCTCGGTCAGCCCGAGCGCGACCCCCAGATGCTGGTTGATGTCGGCGTCGACCGCCACGACGGGCGCACCGGTGGTCGCGAGATGGCGGATGAACAGGGAGGACAGCGTCGTCTTGCCGCTGCCGCCCTTTCCGACGAAAGCAATTTTCATGTTCACCAAGCGTAGTGATGTGGTCGCTCTGCGTAGGAGTGGGCGTGAAGAAGACCACTCCTTCGTGGGGTGGGCCGCCGGTGTGCGTAGGGTCGTACTCATGAGTACGACAGGCGCGTCCGCAGACCCTCTCGCGGCCCTGGGCTCGCTGCCCGGCGTGGCCGAGTCCGTGGAGTCCGTGCGCAAGGCCGTGGACCGGGTCTACGGACACCGGATCATGCGGCGCCGCAGCAACGAGATCACCTCGGAGGCGGCACTGCGCGGCGCCCGGGGCTCGGCGGCGCTGTCCGGCGCCGACTGGGCCCTCGAGGAGGTGCGCCGGCGCACCGACTTCAGTGGCGAGGACGGGGCGCGCACCGTGGGTGCGGCGCTGCGGCTCACCGCCGAGGCCGGTCAGCTGCTGTCCGTCTGGCGGCAGTCGCCGCTGCGCGTGCTGGCCCGGCTGCACCTGGTGGCGGCGGCGGAGCAGGCCCCCGAGGTGGGCCGGCCGCGCCAGCGGGGGGAGCGGGTCGACGAGCCGCTGATCGAGCTGCCGCTGCCCGGCGTGGACGAGGTGTCCGCGCGCCTGGAGGGGCTGTCCGAGCTGATCGTCGCGGGCGGCTCGGCCCCCGCTCTGGTGACGGCCGCGGTGGTGCACGGCGAACTGCTCGCGCTGCGGCCCTTCGTCTCCCACAACGGCCTGGTCGCACGGGCGGCCGCGCGTATCGTCCTGATCGGCAGCGGGCTCGACCCGAAGTCGGTCTGCCCGATGGAGGTCGGACACGCCGAGCTGGGCCGGGCGGCCTATGCGGCGGCGCTGGAGGGCTATGTCTCCGCGACGCCCGGGGGCATGGCGGCCTGGATCGCCCACTGCGGCCGGGCGGTCGAGCTGGGCGCGCGCGAGTCCACGGCGGTGTGCGAGGCGTTGCAGCGCGGAGCGGCGTAGCGCGGGGAGAAAGGCCCCTGAGCGGGGCCCGCACAGGGTTGCGGCGGTACGAGTTCTCGTACCGCCGCTGGCATGGCCACCGGGTTACCAGGCGTCCTCGATATGTCGCCCATCAGGTCGGGAACTTCGCCCGTCACCTGGTGCGGCTGGCCCGTAATCGACGGGTCGACGTCGCGTGGGTGCCCGATGTCCATGCTCGGTCCGTGGGGCCACATGCGTTTTCGAGGTGATCCTCTCGGATGTCCTTGGTCTCGCGGGCCGTTGAGTCCTTTGTACTCCAGGACCGGAGCAAGCGGAAGCCCTGGACCTACTTCTTTACTTTTTAGGTCTATATGTGGGCTAAACGGGCATCGACCTGTCGAATGGCGGGGACGGCCGGCGGAAAGGACCGGTCAGGCCGCCGGAGTGCGGCGCCGGCTGGCGTACCAGACGAGACCCGCGGTGGCCGCGGCGGCGCCTATCGCGGCGGCCGCCACGACCGCCGGACGCGGCGGTACGGAGAATCCGGAGATCCGCTGCTTGAGCCGGACCGGGCGGTGGAAATCGAGAATCGGCCACTCGCGCGCGAGGGCCTCGCGGCGCAGCGTGCGGCCCGGGTTCACGGCGTGGGGGTGGCCGACCGACTCCAGCATCGGCAGGTCGGTCGCCGAGTCGCTGTAGGCGTAGCAGCGGGACAGGTCGTACCCCTCGGACTCGGCCAGCTCCCTGATCGCCTCGGCCTTGGTCGGGCCGTACGCGTAGTACTCCACTTCCCCGGTGAAGCAGCCGTCGTCGCCCACCACCATGCGGGTGGCCACCACCCGGTCCGCGCCGAGCAGCTCGCCGATGGGTTCCACGACCTCGGCGCCGGAGGTGGACACGATCACGACGTCCCGGCCGGCGGTGTGGTGCTCCTCGATCAGGGAGGCGGCCTCGTCGTAGATGATCGGGTCGATCAGGTCGTGCAGCGTCTCGGCCACGATCTCCTTGACCTGCTGGACGTTCCAGCCACGGCAGAGCGCGGACAGGTACTCGCGCATGCGTTCCATCTGGTCGTGGTCCGCGCCGCCGGCGAGGAAGACGAACTGGGCATATGCGGTGCGCAAGACGGCCCTGCGGTTGATCAGGCCGCCTTGGTAGAACGACTTGCTGAACGTGAGCGTGCTCGACTTCGCAATGACCGTCTTGTCCAGGTCAAAGAAGGCCGCTGTGCGGGGCAAGGAGTGGTTTTCCACGACCCTGAGCATAGGCGCAGCCCATTCGGCGTAAGGTGGGGCGCGTGGGTTTGCCTGAGAGGGCTCTCGGGTACACCATGGAAGTCACGGATCGTTCGCGACCGTGCTAACCCGGTCCGACTCCTCCCCCCCCGAGTCGGCCGTGGAGACGACCCCCGCTCTCCCCCCCGGCGGGGGTCGTCGCATGTCCGGGTGGGTTTTTCCCTTCTCCGCGCCGACGGGACCGCATGGTCGGGGCGGCATGTCCGCCCTTCTGCCCATCCCCATGATCCGTCACGCTGCGTATCCGGCGGACTGCTCTGCGGAAGTCGTACACGGGCAGTACAGGGGTCACTGGTTTGGGTGACGGCGATATTCACAACTGCCGAGTTGTCCACAGTTATCGACCAAGATCCACACGATTTCCGGGATCGCTGCACCGTGATTCCCACGCGCCGCGACCGCGCCGACTTCAGGGCCGGTTCGGTTTGTCGGACGTGTATGGCCGGTTTCCGTCGGCCGGTCAATGGAGGCCGGTCGCCGGTTCTCCGGACGTTCGGGATTCGCGGGGCCACGGGGGCCGCGCGAGGGACGCAGCGAAGGAGAGGGACAACGTGGCCGGATCCGTCACCCAAGACCCGCCGTCCGCCCCCGGAGGGCGGCAGAGCGGGCCCCTGATCGTCACCGAGGACGCCGGACTCCTCGACGACCTGCTGCGCCTGTGCGCGGCGGCGGGTGCCACACCGGAGGTGCACCACTCGGTGCCCGAGCAGCGGGGCGGCTGGGAGGCCGCGCCGCTGGTCCTGGTCGGCGACGACGCCGCGCGGCGCGTGCGCGGGGCCGCGCGCAGAACCGGAGTGGTGCTGGTCGGCCGTGACCAGGACGACTCCGGCGTCTGGCGGCGGGCCGTCGAGATCGGCGCCGACCATGTGCTGATGCTGCCCGACGGCGAGCAGTGGCTGGTCGACCGCATCGCCGATGTCGCCGAGGGCGTCGGCCGGCCCGCCCTGACCGTGGGCGTCATCGGCGGCCGGGGCGGCGCGGGGGCGTCCACGCTGGCCTGCGCGCTCGCCGTCACCTCGGCGCGCGAGGGGCTGCGCAGCCTGCTGGTCGACGCCGATCCGCTGGGCGGCGGCCTGGACGTGCTGCTCGGCGGCGAGACGGCCGAGGGCCTGAGGTGGCCGGCGTTCGCCGCCTCGCGCGGCCGGGTCGGCGGCGGGGCCCTGGAGGAGTCGCTGCCCCGGCTGCACTCCTTGCGGGTGCTCAGCTGGGACCGGGGCGACTGCGTCGCCGTGCCGCCCCAGGCCGTCCGGGCGGTGCTCGCCGCGGCCCGGCGCCGGGGCGGCACGGTCGTGGTCGATCTGCCGCGCCGGGTCGACGACGGGGTCGCCGAGGCACTCGCCCAGCTGGACCTGGGGCTGCTCGTGGTCCCCGCCGAACTGCGCGCCGTCGCGGCGGCGGGCCGGGTGGCCTCCGCCGCCGGCATGGTCCTGCGCGACCTGCGGGTCGCGGTCCGCGGGCCGTACGCGCCCGGGCTGGACGACCGCGAAGTGGCCCGGCTCCTCGGGCTTCCGCTGGCCGGGGAGGTTCCCTCGGAGTCCGGCCTGCTGCGCCCGGACGAGGCCAAGCAGCCGCCCGGCGCGGCCGGACGCGGACCGCTGGCGCGCTTCTGCCGGCAGTTCTGGGAGCGGGCGCTGGCCGAGGCGGGGCCCGTATGAACAGGGCGGACACGACGTCGGGACCTGAGCGGGCGGGGGACGCGGCGGCCGCGGAGGGGGCCGCTCCGGGAATGTCCACGGGCGTACCGGCCGGACTGCTCGACGGAGTGCGGCAGTGGCTCGCCGAGAGCGGGGCGGAACCCACACCCGCGCGGGTGGCGCAGGCGCTGCGCGAGCAGGGGCGGGTGCTCGGCGACGCCGAGATCCTCGTGGCCGCCGAGCGGTTGCGGTCGGAACTGGTGGGCAGCGGGCCCCTTCAGCCGCTGCTCGCCGATCCGTCGGTGACCGACGTACTGGTGTCCGCCCCGGACCGGGTCTGGGTGGACCGGGGCGGCGGACTGCGGCTGACGGCCGTCTCCTTCCCGGACGCGGCGGCCGTACGGCGCCTCGCGCAGCGCCTGGCCGCCGTGGCCGGACGCCGCCTGGACGACGCCCGGCCGTGGGTCGACGCGCGGCTGCCGGACGGAACCCGGCTGCACGCGGTGCTGCCCCCGGTCGCCGTCGGCTGCACCTGCCTGTCCCTGCGCGTGGTGCGCCCGCGCGCGTTCACGCTCGCCGAGCTGGTGGCGGCGGGCACGGTGCCGCCGGGCGGTGACCGCGTGCTGCGGGCGCTGCTGAAGGCGCGGCTGTCCTTCCTCGTCAGCGGCGGTACCGGCTCCGGCAAGACCACGCTGCTCAGCGCGTTGCTCGGGCTGGTCGGACCGGGCGAGCGCATCGTGCTCGCCGAGGACTCGGCGGAGCTGCGGCCGAACCATCCGCACGTCGTACGTCTGGAGAGCCGGCCCGCCAACCAGGAGGGCGCGGGACGGGTCACCCTGGAGGACCTCGTGCGGCAGGCGCTGCGGATGCGGCCCGACCGGCTGGTCGTCGGCGAGGTGCGCGGCCCCGAGGTGGTTCATCTGCTCGCCGCTCTGAACACGGGTCACGAGGGCGGCTGCGGAACCGTCCACGCCAACGCGGCGGCGGACGTGCCGGCCCGGCTGGAGGCGCTCGGCACGGCCGCGGGCCTGGACCGTGCCGCCCTGCACAGCCAGCTGGCGGCCGCGCTGTCGGTGGTCCTGCATCTCGTGCGCGACCGGGCGGGGCGGCGGCGGATCGCCGAGGTGCACGTGCTGCAACGGGACGCCTCGGGACTGGTGCGGACGGTGCCGGCGCTGCGCTGGGGCGCGGAGGCGTTCGCGTACGAGCGGGGCTGGGAGCGGCTGCGGGCGCTGCTTCGCAGTGAGGACGCCGAACGGGGGGTGCGGTGATGCACGGGACGAATGAGGCGTCGATGGGTGCGGCGGTGGTCCTCCTGGGGCTGGCGGCCTGGCTGACCTGCCAAGGGCGCTTCGGGGCACGACGGGCTCGGCTGCTGCTGGCGGGCGGCGGGGCGGTCGGCTCCGGGCCGCCGGGCCGGCTGCGGGCGGTCGCGGGGCTGCGGCGGGTCCGCGGACGGCTGCGGGCCGAGTGGTGGGCGCCGGTGGCCGGGCTCGTCCTGGGGGTGCTCGGGTCCTCGGTGCTGCCGGTCGTCGCGGGGGCGGCCGGGGTGCCGGTGCTGCGCCGGGTCCGGCGGGCCGGACGGGCGCGGCGCGCGCGGGAGCGCCGGACGGACGAGGTGATCGCGCTGTGCGGAGCGCTCGCCGGGGAGGTGCGGGCGGGGCGGCAGCCGGGCGAGGCGCTGCTGCGGGCCGCGCGCGACTCCGGCGGGCTCGGTGACGCACAGGCGGTGGTGCTGGCGGCGGCCCGCTTCGGCGGGGACGTCCCGGCCGCCCTCGAGGCAGCGGCACGGCAGCCGGGAGCCGACGGGCTGCTGGGGCTGGCCGCCTGCTGGCGGGTGGCCGTGGACCGGGGTGCCGGGCTCGCGGACGGGCTCGACCGGCTGACGGCGGCGCTGCGCGCCGAGCGGGACCGGCGCGCCGATCTGCGCGCCCAGCTGGCGGGTGCCCGGTCCACGGCGGCCATGCTCGCGGGCCTGCCGGTCCTGGGTCTTCTCATCGGCGCCGCCCTGGGCGCCGACCCGCTGCACGTGCTGCTGCACACCGGGGCGGGACTGGGCTGTCTGCTGGCCGGCGCCGTGCTGGAGGCCCTGGGGACGTGGTGGGTGCTGCGCATCGTGCGGGGAGCGGAGGGGCCGACGTGAACGGAGACGTTGTCCACAGGCTGGGGGCGGCCATGGGGACGGTACTGCTGCTCGTCTGGACGGCACGGTGGCCGGCGGCCGTACGGAGCGAGCGCAGGACACGACGGCGCCGCGACGGGATGTGGCCGCGGCGGCCCGCGCGCGCCGCCCCGCGCATCGAGGTGCGCGCCGCCGTAGGGACGTGGCTGCCGCTGACCGGGCTGGTGGGCGCCGGATGGGTCCTGGCCGGTGGAGTCGCCGGTGCCGGGGCGGGGCTGGCCGTCGCGGCCGGACTGTGGCGGTGGCGGGGCAGACGGGCCGCCGCCGAAGCGACGGCGGACACCGGCCGGGCGGAGGCGGCCCGCCGACTGCCCCTCGCGGCGGACCTGCTGGCGGCCTGTATCGCGGCGGGCGCGGGTCCGGTGGCCGCCGCCCGGGCCGTGGGCGAGGCCCTGGGCGGACCCCTCGGGGACGCGCTGGCGCGCGGCGCGGCGGAGGTCCGGCTCGGCGGCGAGGCGGCACGGGCCTGGCGGACGCTGGCCGCGACGCCGGGGGCCCGGCCCCTGGCACGGCTGCTGGAACGGGCCGCCGAGTCCGGCCTGCCCGCGGCGGCACCGGTCGCGCGGCTCGCCGCCCAGGCCCGCGCCGACTGGGCGCGCACCGCCACGGCACGCGCCCGGCGGGCGGCCGTCCTGGTCACCGCGCCGGTGGGGCTGTGCTTCCTGCCCGCGTTCATCGCGGTCGGCGTACTGCCCGTGGTGATCGGACTGGCGGGCGGAGTGCTGGAAGGGGGTGGTGGCTGACGGAAGGCGGGGCGGCCGACGCGCGGTGCGTCACGCCTCGGCCGGTGCGGACACGGAACAGCGGTTGACGGAGCAGGGACGGAACCTCACGGGGGTCGAGATGGACAAGGCGGTACGGGCACGGGTGTGTGCCCTGGTGTGTCGGGCGCGTGCGATGCGGAGGGACGCCGGGATGGTCACCTCCGAGTACGCGATGGGGATCGTCGCGGCGGTGGCCTTCGCGGTGGTCCTCTACAAGGTGGTGACCAGCGGAGCGGTCAGCGCGGAGTTGCAGGACATCGTGAGGCGGGCACTCGATGCGCGGATGTGAGCGGGGCGCGGACCGGGGGTTCGTGACGGCGGAGTCGGCCGTGGTGCTGCCCGTGCTGGTCGTGTTCGCGATGGCACTGGTGTGGGCGCTGCTGATCGTGGCCGCGCAGATCCAGTGCGTGGACGCCGCCCGTACGGGCGCACGGGCGGCGGCGCGGCAGGACCCGGCCGGCGCGGTCGTCGCCGTGACCCGCGAGGCGGCACCGCGCGGCGCGGAGGTCACGGTCAACAGCGAGGCTGACCGGATCCGCGTGGTGGTCGTGGCGAGGCTGCCGGTGCTGCGCGGCCTGCCTTTCGAGGTACGGGACGAGGCCGTGGCGTCGGTGGAGGACGGCGTGGGAGCGGAGCCGTGAGGCGCGGCGGGGGCCCGGAGCGGCAGCCGGCCGTGCGCGGCAGTCCGCCCCGTCGGGCGGGCGCCGTGGCCCGGCGCTCGGACCGGGGGTCCGGCACCGTGTGGAGCGTCTGCGTGATCGCCGTCCTGTGTGTCGTCTTCGGCGTGGTGCTCGCCCTGGGGCAGGCCGTCCTGGCCCGGCACCGCGCGGCCGGTGCCGCCGATCTCGCGGCGCTGGCGGCGGCGGACCGCTGGGCGGACGGCGGTCCCATGGCCTGCGCCCGGGCGGACCTGGTGGCCCGCGCCCAGGACGCACGGCTCGTGCGGTGCACCGTCACCGGTGAGGTCGCGGATGTGACGGCGGCGTCGGGACGGGGGCCGTTCGCGGCGCGGGTCAGGGCGAGGGCGGGTCCTGCGGGGCCGGTCCCGCCGGGGGCCGGGGGGACCCGGACGCCGGATCCCGAGGGGCCGTCCGGTGTGCCAGGACCGGCGTGGCCGCCGCCGCGGCATCCACCGCCGCCTGCGCCGGAGCCCCCCGCAGCAGCACCGTGAGCAGCCGTACGGCGCCCCGCTTGTGCAGCGGCTCGTTGCCGTTGCCGCACTTGGGGGACTGGATGCAGGACGGGCAGCCGGCGTCGCACTCGCAGGAGGCGATGGCCTCGCGGGTGGCGGCGAGCCAGTCACGGGCCGTGCGGAAGGCGCGCTCCGCGAAGCCCGCGCCGCCCGGATGGCCGTCGTAGACGAAGACCGTCGGAAGGAGGGTGTCGGGGTGCAGCGGCACCGAGACGCCGCCGATGTCCCAGCGGTCGCAGGTCGCGAAGAGGGGCAGCATGCCGATCGACGCGTGCTCGGCGGCGTGCAGGGCGCCGCCGAGGATCTCCGGGTTGATCCGGGCGGCGTCCAGCTGGTCCTCGGTGACCGTCCACCACACGGCACGCGTGCGCAGCGTGCGGGGAGGGAGGTCGAGCTTGGTCTCGCCCAGCACCTCGCCGGTGATGACCCGCCGGCGCAGGAAGGAGACCACCTGGTTGGTGACCTCGACGGAGCCGTAGCACAGGCGGCCGTCGCCCCACGGGATCTCGACGTCCGTCTCCAGGACGGAGATCGCCGTGGTGTCGCGGGCGACCGTCGTGTACGGCGGGTTCGCCTCCTCGACCAGGGCGACGGAGTCCTCCAGGTCCAGCGAGCGCACCAGGTACGTACGGCCCTGGTGCAGGTGGACGGCGCCCTCGTGCACGGTCGTGTGGGCGGCGCCCGCGTCGACCGTGCCGAGCAGCCGGCCCGTCCCGGCCTCGACGACCTGCACCGGCCGTCCGCCCTCCCCGCGGATGTCGGTGAGGTCGGCGGCCCGTTCCCGGCGTGTCCAGTGCCAGGCCCGCGTCCGGCGGCGCAGCAGCTTCGCGGCCTCCAGCTGCGGCAGCAGCTCCTCGCAGGCCGGGCCGAACAGCTCCAGGTCCTCGTCGGTCAGGGGCAGCTCGGCGGCGGCCGCGCACAGGTGCGGCGCCAGGACGTAGGGGTTGTCGGGGTCGAGGACCGTGGACTCCACCGGTCGGTCGAACAGGGCCTTCGGATGGTGGACGAGGAAGGTGTCCAGCGGATCGTCGCGGGCGACCAGGACGGCCAGGGCGCCCTGCCCGGACCGCCCGGCCCGGCCCGCCTGCTGCCACAGCGAGGCCCGGGTGCCGGGATAGCCGGCGATCACCACGGCGTCCAGGCCGGAGATGTCGACGCCGAGCTCCAGTGCGTTGGTCGCGGCGAGGCCGAGCAGCTCTCCGGAGTGCAGGGCACGCTCCAGGGCGCGGCGCTCCTCCGGGAGGTAGCCGCCGCGGTAGGCGGCGACACGCCGGGCCAGCGACCGGTCGACCTCGGCCAGGCGTTCCTGGGCGATGACGGCGATCAGCTCCGCGCCGCGCCGGGAGCGAACGAAGGCGACCGAGCGGACGCCCTGCACGGTCAGGTCGGTCAGGAGGTCGGCGGCCTCGGCGGTGGCCGTA
This sequence comes from Streptomyces fumigatiscleroticus, assembly GCF_014647975.1. Classification (GTDB taxonomy): domain Bacteria; phylum Actinomycetota; class Actinomycetes; order Streptomycetales; family Streptomycetaceae; genus Streptomyces; species Streptomyces fumigatiscleroticus. Next base: position 109,613 of record NZ_BMQF01000007.1, on the reverse strand, counting down.
CGGCGGACGGGTGCGCCCTTCTCGCCCTGCATCTCGGTGAGGGGCGGCTCCCAGAGGGCGAACACCAGTTCACCGCGGGGTGAGGCGTCGTCGGCGACCTCCACGACCGGCAGGCCGGTGAGCCGGCGGGCGGCCACCGCGGGTTCGGCGGCGGTGGCGGAGGCCAGCAGGAAGACGGGCGAGGCGCCGTAGCGGGCGCACAGGCGGCGCAGCCGGCGCAGCACCTGGGCGACGTGCGAGCCGAAGACGCCGCGGTAGGTGTGGCACTCGTCGATGACGACGTACTTCAGCGACTTCAGGAAGGAGGACCAGCGGGGGTGCGACGGCAGGATGCCGCGGTGCAGCATGTCCGGGTTGGTGAGCACGTAGTTCGCGTACTGGCGGATCCACTCCCGTTCCTCGAACGGCGTGTCGCCGTCGTAGACGGCCGCGCGCACGGCGTTGCCCAGCGGGCGGGCCAGCTCCTTGACGGACCGGCACTGGTCCGCCGCGAGGGCCTTGGTGGGGGCGAGGTACAGGGCGGTGGCGCCGCGGCCGTTCGGGGCCTGGGAGCCGTCCAGCAGCGTCGACAGGACCGGGACCAGATACGCCAGGGACTTGCCGGAGGCGGTGCCGGTGGCGACGACCACCGAGTCGCCGTCCAGGGCGTGCTCGGCCGCACGGGCCTGGTGCGCCCAGGGGTGCCCGATACCGGCCGCCTGCACCGCGGCGACCACCTCCGGGCGGATCCGCTCCGGCCAGACGGCATGGCGGCCCTCGCGCGGGGGCAAGTGCTCCGTATGAGTGATGCGCGAAGCCCGGCTCGGCCCCGTGGCGAGCCGGTCCAGAACCGTGCCCGGCCAGGGCCGGGACGCGCTGTCCGTCGGGATTCGATCGGATCGGTGATTCTTGGCCATCGGCACCGAGTGTGTCACTGGCGTGACGGACAATGGACTCAAGGCGTCGTGCACGCCTGCCGGTAAGTGATTGAATGCCATCGCGGCTGGCGAACCGTCCGGGGGCTTCAAGCCGAGGTGTCCCGAAGGGCGACCGCTCGATAGCAAGGTGCTGGAGGATCCGTGGACCTGTCCCTGTCGACCCGTACCGTCGGCGATCGTACGGTCGTCGAGGTCGGTGGCGAAATCGACGTATATACCGCGCCCAAGCTGCGCGAGCAGCTGGTCGAGCTGGTGAACGACGGGAGTTTCCATCTCGTCGTCGACATGGAGGGCGTGGACTTCCTCGACTCCACCGGGCTCGGCGTGCTGGTCGGCGGTCTGAAGCGAGTGCGGGCCCACGAGGGCTCGCTGCGCCTGGTCTGCAACCAGGAGCGCATTCTGAAGATCTTCCGCATCACCGGTCTCACCAAGGTGTTCCCCATCCACACCTCGGTCGAGGAAGCGGTCGCGGCAACCGACTGATCGCCGCTCCCGGGTCCTGTGCCCGGGACGGAAGAGCGAATCAGGGGGCCGGGCTTTCGGCGGCCCGGCCCTCCGTACAACAGCACGCCCGTAGTTCCGAGGGGGATGCATGGCCACCGTTGAACTCCGTTTCAGCGCGCTGCCGGAGCATGTCAGGACCGCCCGGCTGGTGGCGGCCGCGGTGGCACGCAGGGCCGGAGTGGACGAGGCCGTACTCGACGAGGTCAGGCTCGCCGTCGGCGAAGCCTGCACGCGGGCCGTCGGACTGCACCAGAGCGGCGGCATCACGGCGCCGGTACAGGTGCTGCTGATCGAGGAGGAGAAGCAGTTCTCCATCGAGGTCGGCGACGAGGCGCCCCGTTCGGCCGCCGGTGCCCCCGGCGCCGGGGGCGGCGATGCCGAGGCCGAGGAGGACGAGATGGGCCTCGCGGTCATCAGCGGACTCGTCGACGACGTGGAGGTCACGGCCGGTGAGCGAGGCGGTCTGATCCGTATGTCCTGGCCGACCACGCCGCCGGTGGTTCCGCTGTCCTGACGCTTTTGCGGCACGCGTTCGACGAAGGGGTCCTGCCCGTGGCAGGGCCCCTTCGTCATGCCCCGCCATGTGCGGAGACCGGGGGCCGCGCTTACAGTGGTCTGGTGAAAAGTCTTTCGTGAATTAATTCACGATCAATCGCGCGGAAAATGGATCACGCCTCAATGCTTTGAGGGCATTACCGTTTTGCGGTTCCGTGTTCGACCGGCGATCATTTGGTGGAGCGTGCGTGACGGCCAATTTCATTTACCGCGCTCTGTTTTGATCGCATTCCGGTACCTACAATCCGTCCACATCTTGAGCTCAGCCCAAGCGTCAAGGAGGACGAATGGCGGGGCTTTCTACCCCTCATCAGTTGGGCCATCCCACGACCCTCGCGGCCGCGGTGCTGACCGACGGCAACCGTGTCATCGTGGCGATCATCGCGGTCGTCGCGCTGGCGGCGCTCGTGGTCGCGGGCGTCCTGGTGCGCCAGGTGCTCGCGGCGGGCGAGGGAACCGACAGCATGAAAAAGATCGCGGCGGCGGTCCAGGAAGGCGCGAACGCCTATTTGGCCCGGCAGTTGCGCACCCTCGGCGTATTCGCCGTCGTCGTGTTCTTCCTGCTCATGCTGCTGCCCGCGGACGACTGGAATCAGCGTGCCGGGCGCTCGGTGTTCTTCCTGATCGGCGCGGCGTTCTCGGCGGCCACCGGCTATATCGGCATGTGGCTCGCCGTACGCAGCAATGTGCGTGTCGCCGCGGCGGCCCGGGAAGCGACACCGTCGCCGGGTGAGCCGGAAAAGGATCTCACCGCTCCCGCCGGCGGAGCCGGCTCATTGGTCGCGGCGCACAAAGCCATGAAGATCGCTTTCCGTACGGGCGGCGTGGTCGGCATGTTCACGGTGGGGCTCGGCCTGCTGGGCGCCTCCTGTGTGGTGCTGGTCTACGCGGCCGACGCGCCGAAGGTCCTGGAGGGCTTCGGCCTCGGGGCCGCGCTGATCGCCATGTTCATGCGAGTCGGCGGCGGCATCTTCACCAAGGCCGCCGATGTCGGCGCCGACCTGGTCGGCAAGGTCGAGCAGGGCATCCCCGAGGACGATCCGCGCAACGCCGCCACCATCGCCGACAACGTGGGCGACAACGTCGGCGACTGCGCGGGCATGGCGGCCGACCTCTTCGAGTCCTATGCCGTGACGCTGGTCGCGGCCCTGATCCTGGGCAAGGTGGCCTTCGGCGACTCCGGGCTGGCGTTCCCGCTGCTCGTGCCCGCGATCGGCGTGATCACCGCCATGATCGGCATCTTCGCGGTGGCGCCCCGGAGGGCCGACCGCAGCGGGATGTCCGCGATCAACCGCGGGTTCTTCATCTCCGCGGTGATCTCGCTGGTGCTGGTGGCGGTGGCGGTCTTCGTCTATCTGCCGTCGTCGTACGCGGACCTCGACGGCGTCACCGACGCGGCGATCCAGGGCAAGAACGGCGACCCGCGGATCCTGGCGCTCGTCGCGGTGGCGATCGGCATCGTGCTGGCCGCCCTGATCCAGCAGCTGACCGGCTACTTCACCGAGACCACCCGGCGGCCCGTGCGGGACATCGGCAAGACCTCCCTCACCGGCCCCGCCACGGTCGTGCTCGCCGGTATCTCCATCGGCCTCGAATCGGCCGTCTACACCGCCCTGCTGATCGGACTCGGCGTGTACGGGGCGTTCCTGCTCGGCGGCACGTCGATCATGCTGGCACTGTTCGCGGTGGCGCTGGCCGGCACCGGCCTGCTCACCACGGTCGGCGTGATCGTCGCCATGGACACCTTCGGTCCGGTCTCCGACAACGCGCAGGGCATCGCCGAGATGTCCGGCGACGTCGAGGGCGCGGGCGCGCAGGTGCTCACCAACCTGGACGCGGTCGGCAACACCACCAAGGCCATCACCAAGGGCATCGCGATCGCCACGGCCGTGCTCGCGGCGTCGGCGCTGTTCGGGTCGTACCGCGACGCGATCACCACGGGCGCGCGGGACGTGGGCGAGAAGCTCAGCGGTGACGGCGCGCCGATGAGCCTGATGATGGACATCTCGCAGCCCAACAACCTGGTCGGCCTGGTGGCGGGCGCGGCGGTCGTCTTCCTCTTCTCGGGGCTGGCGATCAACGCGGTCTCGCGGTCGGCCGGATCCGTGGTCTTCGAGGTGCGGCGGCAGTTCCGCGAGAAGCCCGGGATCATGGACTTCAGCGAGAAACCGGAGTACGGCAAGGTCGTCGACATCTGCACCAGGGACGCCCTGCGTGAACTCGCCACGCCCGGTCTGCTCGCCGTGATGGCGCCCATCTTCATCGGGTTCACGCTCGGCGTCGGCGCGCTCGGCGCCTATCTGGCGGGCGCGATCGGGGCGGGCACCCTGATGGCGGTGTTCCTCGCCAACTCCGGCGGTGCCTGGGACAACGCCAAGAAACTCGTCGAGGACGGCCACCACGGCGGCAAGGGCAGCGAGGCGCACGCGGCCACCGTCATCGGCGACACGGTCGGCGACCCCTTCAAGGACACCGCCGGTCCCGCGATCAACCCGCTGCTGAAGGTGATGAACCTGGTGTCGCTGCTGATCGCACCGGCCGTCATCAAGTTCTCCTACGGCGCCGACAAGAGCATCGGCGTACGGGTCCTGATCGCGGCGGTGGCGCTCGCCGTCATCGTCGGCTCGGTGTACGTGTCCAAGCGGCGCGGCATCGCCATGGGCGACGAGGACACCACCGGGCAGGAGTCCAAGTCGCCTGCCTCGGCGGTGGTTTCGTAGGCTCTGCCGCAGTCACAGCTCTCAAGGTGCGGGCGGACGGCGCGCGTTGATGTGCCGGCCGCCCGCACCTGGTGTTCGCGCTGTCGCCGTGAGCCTTCTCTCGCTTGGTGCAAATGGCTGTAATAGGTCTCTTACCGGACGTTCGGCATGCGGGCGTCGCCCGTCCGGCGTGTATGTTCCGGGGCCGAAGGCCATGGAAGGGACCAATCCGGTGAACAAGAAGCTCGCGGCCGCACTGTCCGGCGGTGCGGTACTGGTACTGGCGCTGACGGGATGCAGCAGCGACGACAACGACAAGCTGGACTCCTGGGCGAAGCAGGTCTGCGACGCGGTGCAGCCGCAGGCCAAGAAGATCGAGGCGGCCAACGCCGCGATCCAGAAGGAGACCTCGGACAACAGCACGCCGGAAGAGGTCCAGCAGACCGACTCCCAGGCCTTCCAGGACATGTCCGACGCCTACAAGGCGATCGGCTCCGCCGTCGACAAGGCCGGGGCGCCGGACGTCGACGACGGTGAGAAGAAGCAGAAGGACGCCGTCAAGGAGCTGAACGACATCTCGTCGTCGTACGCGTCCCTGAAGGAGCAGGTCGACGCGCTCGACACCAAGGACCAGGCGAAGTTCGCCGACGGCCTGAAGGACATCGCCACCGAGCTGAACAAGCTGAGCAAGAGCGGCAACGATGCCCTCAAGACGCTGGAGGAGGGCGACGTCGGCAAGGCGATGGCCAAGCAGTCCAGCTGCAAGTCGGCCTCGTCCTCGGCGTCGGCCTCCGCGACGGCGAGCTGACCCGTACGGCCGGGCCCGACGCCCAGAAGGCCCCGGCACGCGCGCGTGCCGGGGCCTTCGCACGCACGTCGACGCGTGAGAGCACAGGAGACCGCCGGGCGCGGGCGAAGACGCGCGATGCCGTCCGCGCCGGACACAATGGGGGCGTGAGTAACGCCAGCCTGTCTCCCCTGCCCTCTGCCGACCGTCCCGACGTCACCGCCGGCTTGCGGGACGCCCTGCTCGGAGCCTCCTTCACCGCCGACGGGCTGCTGGAGCTGCTCGGCGCCCCCGCGTACGCGGCGCTGGCGCGCAGCGAGATCGTGCCCGCGCTCCGGGCCACCCGCGGGGACACACCGCTGGAGATGCTCGTCCGGCTGTTCCTGCTCCAGCAGCCCGTGCCGCACGCGCGCGTGGCGGACGTCCTGCCCGTCGACGCCTGCCTGGAGAGCGGGTGGCTGGTGCGGACCGCCGGGGACGAGCTTGCCGCGACCGTCGACGTACGGCCCTACGGCGGGCCCGGCGGCGAGGACTGGTTCATCGTCTCCGACCTGGGCTGCGCGGTCGGCGGCGCCGGCGGCATCGGCAGCCGGAACGAGGGCGTCGTCCTCGGCGTCGGCGGCGCCTCCACCACCCTCGCCGGCATCACCGTCCGCACGCCCGTCGACTCCGCCCTCGACCTGGGCACCGGCTCCGGGATCCAGGCGCTGCACGCCGCCCGGCACGCCACGCGTGTGACGGCCACCGACGTCAACCCGCGCGCCCTGCACATCACCGCGCTCACCCTGGCGCTCTCCGGCGTCCCGGCCGCCGACCTGCGCGAAGGCTCCCTCTTCGAGCCGGTCGGGGAGGACGAGACCTACGACCTGATCGTGTCCAACCCGCCGTTCGTGATCTCGCCGGGCGCCCGGCTCACCTACCGCGACGGCGGCATGGGCGGGGACGACCTGTGCCGCACGCTCGTCCAGCAGGCGGGGGAGCGGCTCAACGAGGGCGGGTTCGCGCAGTTCCTCGCCAACTGGCAGCACGTGGAGGGGGAGGACTGGACGGACCGGCTGCGCTCCTGGGTGCCGCGCGGCTGCGACGCGTGGATCGTCCAGCGCGAGGTGCAGGACGTCGCGCAGTACGCCGAGCTGTGGCTGCGGGACGCGGGCGACCACCGGGAGGACGCCGCCGAGTACCAGGCGCGGTACGACGCGTGGCTGGACGAGTTCGAGGCGCGCAAGGTGAAGGCCGTGGGCTTCGGGTGGATCACGCTGCGCCGGACCGGCTCGGCGGTGCCCTCGGTGACGGTGGAGGAGTGGCCGCACCCCGTCGAGCAGCCGCTGGGCCCGGCGGTGCGGGCCCACTTCGACCGTATCGACTGGCTGCGCGCGCACGACGACGCCGCCCTGCTCGAAGCGCACTTCCTGCTGGCCCCCGAGATCGTCCAGGAGCAGGTCGGCCTGCCCGGCGCCGAGGACCCGGAGCACGTCGTGCTGCGCCAGCACCGAGGGATGCGCCGGGCCACCAAGGTCGACACGGTCGGCGCGGGCTTCGCGGGCGTCTGCGACGGCACGATGAGCGCGGGCCGGATCCTGGACGCGATCGCCCAGCTGATGGGCGAGGACCCGGTGCTGCTGCGCGACCGCACTCCGGCGCAGATCCGGCTGCTGGTGGAGCAGGGGTTCCTCGAACCGGCCGGGTGAACGGGGCCGGGCGGCGCCGCCGCCCGGTGTCACCCCGCTGACGCCGGATGACGCTTGTCACGGTCACGCCAGGGGTGCGTCCGCACCTCTGATGCCCGAGTGTTCCCCCTGACGGGATTGCCCAGGAAAAGGGCTCCTGTCAGTGGTGCCTGCGAAGCTACCTTCGAGAGACGGACTCGACGCGTCCTCGGGGGAGGCGCGCCGTCTCGGGGGAGGCACGATGACGGGGGAGACGCCCGGTCGGGGCGGGGGCAGGACCGTCGGCGGCCGGTACCGGCCGCCGGGGGCGCCCGGCGCGGACGGCATGGACCGTGTCCGGCGGGCCCACGACGAGGAGCCGGCCTGCGAGGTCGCGCTCAAGGAGATCGCGCTGCCGGACGCGGACCAGGACGCGGGCGAGCGGGCCCGGCGGATCGCGCGGGCCCGGCGGATCGCGCGGGCCTGGCAGAACGCGCGGGTCCGGCGGAATGCGCGGGTCCGGCGGAATGCGCGGGTCCGGCGGAATGCGCGGGTCCGGCGGAATGCGCGGGCCCGCGGCGGGGCCCGGCACGCGCCTCGGCTGCGCGGGCATCCGCACGTGGCGATGGTGCACGTGGCGATGGTGCACGACGTGATGGTGCACGACGTGATGGTGCACGAGGGTTGGCCGTGGATCGTCATGGAGTACGTGCCGGACGCGGTCGGACTCCAGGCGGTGGTGCGGAGGCCGGGCCCGCTGCCGCCCGCCCGGGCGGCCCGTATCGGGCCCGCCGTTCTCGACGCGCTCACCGCGCGACACCGCAGCGGCATCCTCCACAGGGCCGTGGAACCGGCCAACCTCCTGCTGGTACCGGACGCCTCGGGCGCCCCCTGCGCGCGCGTGCTGCTCACCGACTGCGGCATCGCGCTCCGCCCCGAGTTCCGCGAGCCCCGTCTCACCGCCACCGCCGGCGTCCTCGGCACGCCGGGCCACCTCGCTCCCGAACGGGCCCGGGGCGAGCCGCCCACCCCGGCCGCCGACCGGGCCGACGCTGCCGTACGGCGGCGTGGTCGGAGGGAGCGAGCCGCTGGAGACCGGCGACCGCGTCCGGGCGGTCCGGCCGGGGACGCCGTCCGGGTCGGTGCCGAACCCGGGCGTGGTCGACTGCGCCGACGACTGGCCCGACGGCCAGGTCGTGGCGGTCGGCACGGCGACCGGCTGCGTCGACGCCCGGAGGCCACACGCTGCGCCGAGCGGAGCCGGACGGTCCTCGGCGCCCTGTCGCCGGACGCGGCGGCTACGCCGTCGTGCCGACGCGAGAAGGCTTCGCCGTGGCGGGCAGCGGTACGGCGTGTCTCGTACTCGGCCGCCATGCCGCGACAGGGGACGAAGCGGGCGGCTTCCGGGGCGCGGGAACCGATTTGCGGGGCGGCCGGACGAGTATCGGCGCCTGCTGGGTCCACGAGGAACAGAGCGACGGTCACGAGGTGCCGCTCACCGAGTGCGCAAAGGCCCACACCGACCAGGTCATAGGAGCCGTACAGGTGCCTCGGGAAAATGAGCCACAAGAAGGGCACCGACAAAGCGATCAAGCTGTGCCGCGACGAATTCGAGTCGACCCGTACGCCGGGCCGGGAACGCACCGCCTACGGGTGGGTGGCCGGCCAGGACGGCCGGGACCGGGGGTTCACCAAGATCGTGTACACGGTGAGCCGGTCCGGCGACCAGAAGACGACCGGAAAGATACCCCGGCCCGGCCCGAGGCCGGCCGGCTCCGGAGGGCGGAGGACCGGATGAGTCCACAGCTGTGTCGGCTCCCCGTTCACCTCGGGTTCGCCTGTCCGCCGCCCGCGCGTGTCAGCCTCCCCGGGGCGGAACACGCGCGGGCGGGAGAAAAGGGGCACGGCGACCATGGAGAGCGGTCCGGCGATCTTCGCGGGAACGGTGTTCGCGCTGTTCGGGGGCGGTCTGCTGGTGTGGACCGTGACGCGTGTGCGGCACCGCCGGCCCGTCGCCCACGGTGTGAACCCGGTCGCATCGGTGACCGTCGCGAGCCTCGCCGTGGCGGTCTCGCTCGCTCTGGGAGCGTGGTGCTTCGCGCGTCTCTGAGATGCGTGATCGAACCGCGAAAGCGCCCCGGCTCCGGTAATTGGGAGACCCTGCTCCGGATAGGGTCGAAAGGGCTGGTGGGCACTCCGGGCGGCAGGAATGGCGGTAGTCGGGTTACCGTTCGAGTGGCCGTTGCGGGCTTTTCCCGTTTGACACGGGGGCGGGATGTACCGTCACACTCCGCAGCGTCAGCATGACCCGACCCCGGGACCAAGGCCTGGGGAGACCCAGCGTCGACCGGAGAGAAGAGCGAAGTTGTCCCCGACCAGCGAGACCGCGAAGGGCGGCCGCCGACTCGTCATCGTCGAGTCGCCTGCCAAGGCGAAGACGATCAAGGGCTATCTCGGCCCGGGTTACATCGTCGAGGCGAGCGTCGGGCATATTCGCGATCTTCCCAACGGTGCCGCGGAGGTGCCCGAGAAGTACACCGGCGAGGTGCGCCGCCTCGGGGTGGACGTCGAACACGACTTCCAGCCCGTCTACGTGGTCAACGCCGACAAGAAGGCCCAGGTCAAGAAGCTCAAGGACCTGCTGAAGGACTCCGACGAGCTCTTCCTCGCCACCGATGAGGACCGCGAGGGCGAGGCCATCGCCTGGCACCTCCAGGAGGTGCTCAAGCCCAAGATTCCGGTCAAGCGGATGGTCTTCCACGAGATCACCAAGGACGCGATCCGGGCGGCCGTGGCCAACCCGCGCCAGCTCAACCAGAAGCTGGTCGACGCCCAGGAGACCCGCCGCATCCTCGACCGTCTCTACGGCTACGAGGTCTCGCCGGTGCTGTGGAAGAAGGTCATGCCGCGGCTGTCGGCCGGCCGCGTCCAGTCCGTGGCGACCCGGCTCGTGGTCGAGCGGGAGCGCGAGCGCATGGCGTTCCGCTCCGCCGAGTACTGGGATCTGACCGGCACCTTCGCGACCGGCCGCGCGGGCGACGCCTCGGACCCCTCCTCGCTGGTCGCCCGCTTGCAGTCCGTCGACGGCCGGCGCGTGGCGCAGGGCCGCGACTTCGACTCCCTGGGGCAGCTGAAGAGCGCGGGCACCCTGCACCTCGACGAGGCCAACGCCCGCGCGCTGGCCGCCGCCCTGGAGAACACCCGCTTCTCCGTCCGCTCCGTCGAGTCCAAGCCGTACCGCCGCTCGCCGTACGCGCCGTTCCGTACGACGACGCTCCAGCAGGAGGCCAGCCGCAAGCTCGGCTTCGGCGCCAAGGCGACGATGCAGATCGCGCAGAAGCTGTACGAGAACGGCTACATCACGTACATGCGTACGGACTCCACGACCCTCAGCGACACGGCGATCGCCGCCGCCCGCGCCCAGGTCACGCAGTTGTACGGCGCCGACTACCTGCCGCCGCAGCCGCGCACGTACGCCGGCAAGGTCAAGAACGCCCAGGAGGCGCACGAGGCGATCCGTCCCTCGGGCGACCGTTTCCGCACGCCCGCCGAGACCGGACTGACCGGCGACCAGTTCAAGCTCTACGAGCTGATCTGGAAGCGCACCGTCGCCTCCCAGATGAAGGACGCGACCGGCAACAGCGTCACCGTGCGGATCGGCGGCACCGCGGCCGACGGCCGGGACGTGGAGTTCAGCGCCTCCGGCAAGACGATCACCTTCCACGGCTTCCTCAAGGCCTATGTCGAGGGCGCCGACGACCCCAACGCCGAGCTGGACGACCGCGAGCGCCGGCTGCCGCAGGTCGGCGAGGGCGACCCGTTGACCGCCGAGGAGATCACGGCCGACGGGCACGCGACCAAGCCCCCGGCCCGCTACACCGAGGCCAGCCTGGTCAAGGAGCTGGAGGAGCGCGAGATCGGCCGCCCGTCGACCTACGCGTCGATCATCGGCACGATCCTCGACCGCGGCTACGTCTTCAAGAAGGGCACGGCCCTCGTGCCGTCCTTCCTGTCGTTCGCCGTCGTCAACCTGCTGGAGAAGCACTTCGGCCGGCTCGTCGACTACGACTTCACCGCCCGGATGGAGGACGACCTCGACCGCATCGCGCGCGGTGAGGCCCAGTCCGTGCCGTGGCTCAAGCGGTTCTACTTCGGCGAGGGACCGGTCGAGGGAGCCGCCGCCGACGCCGGCAACGGCGACGGGGACCACCTCGGCGGCCTCAAGGAACTCGTCACCGACCTGGGCGCGATCGACGCCCGCGAGGTGTCGTCGTTCCCCGTCGGCAACGGCATCGTGCTGCGCGTCGGGCGCTACGGCCCGTACATCGAGCGCGGCGAGAAGGACACCGAGCAGCACCAGCGCGCGGACATCCCGGACGACCTGGCGCCGGACGAGCTGAGCGTGGAACTGGCGGAGGAACTGCTCGCCAAGCCGAGCGGCGACTTCGAGCTGGGCACCGACCCGGCCACCGGCCACACCATCGTCGCCAAGGCCGGCCGCTACGGCCCCTACGTCACCGAGGTGCTCCCCGAGGGCACCCCGAAGACCGGCAAGAACGCCGTCAAGCCCCGCACGGCCTCGCTGTTCAAGTCGATGTCACTGGACACCGTCACGCTGGACGACGCGCTGCGGCTGATGTCGCTGCCGCGCGTCGTCGGCACCGACGCCGAGGGCCAGGAGATCACCGCGCAGAACGGCCGCTACGGCCCGTATCTGAAGAAGGGCACCGACTCGCGGTCCCTGCAGTCCGAGGACCAGATCTTCACGATCACGCTGGAGGAGGCGCTGGCGATCTACGCCCAGCCCAAGCAGCGCGGTCGCGCCGCGGCCAAGCCGCCGCTGAAGGAGCTGGGCACCGACCCGGTCAGCGAGAAGCCGGTCGTCGTCAAGGACGGCCGCTTCGGGCCGTACGTCACCGACGGGGAGACCAACGCGACCCTGCGCTCCGGCGACAGCGTCGAGACGATCACCCCGGAGCGCGGCTTCGAGCTGCTCGCCGAGAAGCGCGCCAAGGGGCCCGCCAAGAAGACGGCGAAGAAGACCGCCGCGAAGAAGGCCCCGGCCAAGAAGGCCCCGGCCAAGAAGGCGACGGCGGCGAAGAAGACCGCGGCCAAGACGACGGCCGCCAAGAAGACCGCGGCCAAGAAGACGGCCGCGAAGAAGGCGACCGCCGCCCGGACGGCGGAGGACTGAGCCGTTCTCCCGATCCCGGTTCCGGGACCCGGCCGCGGGTCCGTGGTCCCGGTACCGGTTTCGGGCTCCGGATCCGGGGCACTCCCGGGCCATCCAGCAAGGCCGGGAGTGGCGCCTCGGATTCGCTCAGCGAACGCCCCGGTATCACTTCGGTGTCGGGGCGCGCGTACGTTCGGGCGTGCGCTCCGGGCTGTCGGTACGTCCCGATAGGCTGAAAGCATGACGCGAGCCGAGCAGCCAACGGCCCCGAACCCGGCCCCAGACGATGCCCTCGTCGCGGACTCCCGCGAGCGCGCCGTCCGCGCCCTGCTGCGCCGGCCGCAGCTGAAACGGCTGTGGAGCGCCCAGCTGGTGAGCGGTGTCGGCGACACGCTCGCGCTGCTCGTGCTGGTCGTCCTCACCCTCCAGGCGGCGATCGCCGCCGGTTCGTTCGGTGGCGGCTACCGGGGCGCGGCGTTCGCAGTGGCGACCGTTTTCGCGGTGCGGATCCTGGCGACGCTGCTGTTCGGAGCGGTCCTCCTCGGCCCGCTCACCTCGCTCACCTCGCAGGACGGCCCGCTGGACCGCCGCTGGACCATGGTCGGCGCGGACGGGCTGCGCGCCGTGCTGCTGATCGTCGCGCCGCTGTGGATCGACTGGACGCCGGACGACGCCCCGGCCGTCCTCCTGGTGACCGTCTTCGTCACCGCCGTCGCCGAGCGCTTCTGGGCGGTGTGCCGCGAGAGCGCGGCCCCCGCGCTGCTGCCCGCGCCGCCCCCGGAGGGCGCGACGGTACGGCCGCTTCCGGACCACATGGACGCGCTGCGCCGCCTGTCGCTGCGTACGGGCTTCGCGGCGATCCCCCTCGCGGGCGCCGCGCTGGTGCTCGCCGGGCTGTTCAACAATCTGCTGGGCGCCGGGATCGACTGGTTCGCCCAGCACCAGGCGGCCCTCGGCTCCTATGTCGCGGCCGGGCTGTACGCCGCGTCCCTGTCCGTGCTGACGTTCCTGGAGCTGCCCGGGACCCGTACGCCGCGCGCGCGGTCGCCGCTGGAGGGGCTGCGCCGTCCGCGCACCGGCACGGGCGCCGACAAGGGCCGTACCGGTGCCATCCCGCTGCTGGTGTTCGCCTGCGCGGCCGTCGCGGGAGCGGTGGCCGCCGCCGTCGCCGTGGCCGTCCTGCACGCCAAGGACCTGGGCGGCGGACCGGTGCTGTACGGGCTGCTGGTGTGCGCGCTGACCGGCGGCGTGGTCGCCGGCATCCGTACGGCGCCCGCCCTGCTGCCCTCGCTGTCCCGCCGTCGGCTGCTCTCCCTGGCGATCGCCTTCACCGGCGTCGCCCTGCTGGCCGCCGGGCTCGTCCCGGACGTCACCACCGTGCTCCTGGTCGTCGTGCTGGCCGGCGTCGGCGCGGGCGTCGCCGCCAACACCGGTCACACCCTGCTCGACCAGGAGACCGAGGACTTCCGCCGGCCCCGTACGACCGAGCATCTGCACGCGGTGGTCCGGGTCTGCGTGGCGCTGGGCGCGGTGATCGCCCCCCTGGTGGCGGCGGCGATCGGCCCGCACCGCCTGGAGAACGGCAAGTTCGTCTTCGCGCACGGCGGTGCCGCGTTCACGCTGATGCTCGTCGGCGCGCTGCTGCTGCCGGTGGCCGCGCTGGTGCTGGCCAAGGCCGACGACCGCTCCGGTGTGCCCCTGCGGCACGACCTGCGCGACGCGGTGCTCGGCGGCGACGACCCCGAGCCGTCGCCCGCGGCCGCCGGGTTCTTCATCGCCCTGGAGGGCGGCGACGGGGCCGGCAAGTCGACCCAGGCCGAGGCGCTCGCCGAGTGGATCAGAGGCAAGGGCCACGAGGTCGTGCTCACCCGCGAGCCGGGGGCGACGCCGGTCGGCAAGCGGCTGCGGTCGATCCTGCTCGACGTGTCGTCGGCGGGGCTGTCGCACCGGGCGGAGGCCCTGCTGTACGCGGCCGACCGCGCCGAGCACGTGGACACCGTCGTACGGCCCGCGCTGGCCCGCGGCGCGGTCGTGATCTCCGACCGGTACATCGACTCCTCGGTGGCCTACCAGGGTGCCGGCCGTGACCTGTCGCCGACCGAGATCGCCCGGATCAACCGGTGGGCGACGAACGGCCTGGTGCCGCATCTGACCGTGTTGCTGGACGTCGCGCCGGAGACGGCGCGCGAGCGGTTCACCGAGGCGCCCGACCGGCTGGAGTCGGAGCCGGCCGAGTTCCACGCGCGCGTGCGGTCCGGTTTCCTGACGCTGGCCGCCGCCGACCCGGGGCGCTATCTCGTCGTGGACGCCGGCCAGGAGCCCGAGGCCGTGACGACCGTCATCCGGCACCGGCTCGACCAGGTGCTGCCGCTGTCCGAGGCGGAGATCGAGGCCCGCGAGGAGGCGCGCCGCAAGGCCGAGGAGGAGGCCCGGCGCAAGGCCGAGGAAGAGGCCGCGCGGAAGGCCGAGGAGGAGCGCCGGGAGCGCGAGCGCCAGGAGGAGCTGGCGCGGCTGCGGGCCGAGGAGGAGGAGCGCAAGCGGCGCGAGCTGGAGGAGGCGCAGCGGCGCGAGGCCGAACGGCAGGCGGAGGAGGCCCGGCAGCGGGCCGAGGAGGCGCGCCGGCGGGCCGAGGAGGAGCGGGCCCGGCTGCTCGCCGAGGAGCGGGCGCGGGCCGAGGAGGAGGCCCGCCGCAGGGCCGAGGAGGAGCGGCGCCGCAAGCAGGCCGAGGAGGAGGCGCGGCTGCGCGCCGAGGCCGAGGCGCGGCGGCTGGAGAAGCAGCGCAAGGCCGAGGAGGCCCTGCTGCGGGCGGAGGAGGCACGCCGGGCGGCGGAGGAGGCGGCCGCCGCGGCGGCGGCCGGTCCGCGGCCGGTGCCTCCCGCGGCCGCGGACGCCCCCCGCAGGCGGACCGCCCCGGCCGATCCGCCGGACGCGGCCACCGTCCCGACCCCGGTGGTGACGCCGACGAACGCGTCCGGCGGACCGGTGGAGGAGACGGCCGTCCTGCGGCCGGTGCGCGGTGAGGAGACCGACGGGGGCGCGTCCGAGGAGGCGCTCGAAAGGGGCGACGGGCGGTCCGGCGGCCGGACCGCCCGGGGGTCCGACGCCGAGGTGACGGCCGAGCTGCCGGTACCGCCCGTGCCGCCGGGGGCCGCCGACGAGACCGCGGTGCTGCCTCAGGTGACGCCCGGTGCGGCGGACGAGACGACCGTACTGCCTCCGGTCGTGCCCGGAGCGGCCGACGAGACGGCCGTGCTGCCGCCCGTGCGGGGGGAGGATCCCGCGGACCGCGTGCCGCCGGGCTACTTCCGCGACGAGGACCGGTCCGGCCGTGCCGACGGCTCCGACGAGCGTACGCGCGAGCTGCCCCAGGTCGACGCCGAGCGGACGCAGCGCACGCGGCGCAGGTCCGACTGGGCCGAGGAGACCCCGCTGGACGATCTGCCGACGCTGGCGGACGAGCTGCTGGGCCCGCGCGAGGACGAGTACGGCGACGACGAGGGCCGGCGACGGGGCAGGGGCCGGGGACGCTGAGCCCGGTACGCGGGTGACCGCCCCCGGTTGTCAGTGGCCGGCCCCACAATGGATGTCGCCATGCGGAATGTGACGGAAGGGCGGCATGACCCATGAGCGTGTGGGACGACCTCGTCGGTCAGGAGAGGGTGAGCGAGCAGCTGACGGCTGCGGCCCGGGACGCCGACGCCCTGGTCACCGCCGCCGCGGCCGACACCCCGCCGCCCGATGCGTCGAAGATGACGCACGCCTGGCTGTTCACCGGCCCGCCCGGCGCGGGCCGGACGCAGGCGGCCCGGGCGTTCGCCGCCGCGTTGCAGTGCGTGAGCCCCGACCGCGCGCTCGGCGGGGCCCCCGGCTGCGGTTTCTGCGACGGCTGCCACACCGCGCTGATCGGCACGCACGCCGACGTCACCACCGTCGCCGCCGTGGGCACGCAGATCCTCGCCGACGACATGCGGGACACCGTCCGCAAGTCCTTCACCTCGCCCGCGGGCGGCCGCTGGCAGGTCATCCTGGTCGAGGACGCCGAGCGGCTGAACGAGAAGTCCGCCAACGCCGTCCTCAAGGCCGTCGAGGAGCCAGCCCCCCGTACGGTCTGGCTGCTGTGCGCCCCCTCCGTCGAGGACGTGCTGCCCACGATCCGCTCCCGCTGCCGCCACCTGAACCTGAGCACGCCGTCGGTCGAGGCCGTGGCCGACATGCTCGTCCGCCGCGAGGGCATCGAACCGGACGTCGCCGCCGCCGTGGCCCGCGCCACCCAGGGCCATGTCGACCGGGCGCGCCGCCTGGCCACCGACCCGGCCGCCCGCGCGCGCAGGGCCGCCGTGCTGAAGCTGCCGCTGCGCGTGGACGATGTCGGCGGCTGCCTCAAGGCCGCCCAGGAGCTGGTCGACGCGGCGTCGGAGGACGCCAAGCAGCTCGCCGAGGAGGTCGACGTCAAGGAGACCGAGGAGCTGAAGGCGGCGCTGGGCGCGGCCCAGGGCGGCCGGCTGCCGCGCGGCACGGCGGGCGTGATGAAGGAGCTGGAGGACAAGCAGAAGCGCCGCCGGACCCGGACCCAGCGCGACAGCCTCGACCTCGCCCTGACCGACCTCACCGGCTTCTACCGCGATGTCCTCGCCCTCCAGCTCGGCTCCCGCGTGGCGATCGCCAACGCGGACGCGGAGGACACCCTGGAGCGCATCGCCCGCGGCAGCTCCCCGGAGTCCACCCTGCGCCGCATCGAGGCGATCGCCGCCTGCCGCGAGGCCCTGGACCGCAACGTGGCACCCCTGCTGGCGGTGGAGGCCATGACGATGGCGCTCAGAGCCGGCTGACGGCCAGCCACCGCCGGAGGAACGCCGACCGGCACCGCCGGAGGAACGGCGGCCGGCACCGCCGGAGGAACGGCGGCCGGCACCGCCGGAGGAACGCCTGCCGCTGCCGCCGGAGGAACGCCTGCCGCTGCGCCGGAGGAAGTCGCGCCGGAAAAACTACGAGCACAACGCCGGGAGGTCGATGAGGTAACTCGTACGAGGCACGGCATGCACGCTGGGCATCCGCCCGGCTGCGCAGCGTTACGCTCGCTTGATGCACACCAGGCGCAGCTCCCGCCCGACCAGCCAGACCCGCCAGGCGTACGCGCCCGGCCGGGCCGAACCGCCCGCCCGGCGTCCCGGGGCCCGCAGAGCCCGTCTCGGTGGTGCCGTCCTCGCCGCCGCGGCGCTGCTCGCCGCCGCGTGCTCCCCGCAGGGCGCACCGAACTCCACCGGCCCGGCGGCGGAGGCGGCGCTGGCCGCGCTGCCGAGTGCCACACCGTCCGAGCTCGCGCCGTACTACGCGCAGCGGCCCGACTGGCGCGGCTGCGGTGTCCCCGGCTTCCAGTGCGCGACCGTGAAGGCGCCGCTGGACTACGCCAGGCCGTCCGCCGGTGACGTCCGGCTCGCCGTGGCCCGCAAGAGGGCCACCGGCCCGGGCGAGAAGCTGGGCTCGCTGCTGGTCAACCCGGGCGGACCGGGCGGTTCGGCGGTCGGCTATCTCCAGCAGTACGCCGGCATCGGCTACCCGGCGGAGGTCCGCGCGCGCTACGACATGGTGGGGGTCGACCCGCGCGGCGTGGCCCGCAGCGAGCCCGTGGAGTGCCTCGGCGGAGAGGAGATGGACGCGTACACGCAGACGGACGTCACGCCGGACGACGAGCAGGAGATCGGCGCACTCGTCGCCGCGTACAAGGGGTTCGCCGCGGGCTGCGAGGCGCACTCCGCCGAGCTGCTGCGCCATGTCTCCACCGCCGAGGCCGCCCGGGACATGGACATCGTGCGGGCGGCGCTCGGCGACGAGAAGCTCACCTATGTGGGGGCGTCGTACGGGACGTTCCTCGGCGCCACGTACGCCGGGCTGTTCCCGGACCGGGTGGGCCGGCTGGTGCTGGACGGGGCGATGGACCCGTCGCTGTCCGCCCGGCGGCTGAACCTGGAGCAGACGGCGGGCTTCGAGACGGCGTTCCAGTCGTTCGCGAAGGACTGTGTGCGGCAGTCCGACTGCCCGCTGGGCGGCCCGGACACCACGCCCGATCAGGCCGGCAAGAACCTCAAGGCGTTCTTCGGCGAACTGGACCGCAGCCCCCTGCCCACCGGCGACGCGGACGGCCGCCGGCTGAGCGAGGCCCTGGCCACCACGGGCGTGATCGCGGCGATGTACGACGAGGCGGCCTGGCAGCAGCTGCGCGAGGCGCTGGCCTCGGCGATGAAACAGGGCGACGGCGCCGGGCTGCTCGCCCTCTCCGACAGCTACTACGAGCGTGACGCCGACGGCGAGTACAGCAATCTGATGTTCGCCAACGCCGCCGTGAACTGCCTCGACCTGCCCGCCGCCTTCACCGGCCCGGACGAGGTGCGCAAGGCGCTGGCCGAGTTCGAGAAGGCGTCCCCCGTCTTCGGTGACGGCCTCGCCTGGGCCTCCCTGAGCTGCGCGTACTGGCCGGTGAAGCCCACGGGCGCCCCGCACCGCATCGAGGCGCGGGGCGCGGCCCCGCTCGTCGTGGCCGGCACCACCCGCGACCCGGCGACGCCGTACCGCTGGGCACAGGCACTGGCCCGTCAGCTCTCCTCGGCCCGCCTCCTCACCTACGAGGGCGACGGCCACACCGCCTACGGCCGCGGCAGCGCCTGCATCGACTCCGCGATCAACGCCTACCTCCTCCACGGCACCCCGCCGGCCGCCGGAAAGCGCTGCTCCTAGCCGTGCGGCCGGCCTCGCACCCGCCCCGGAGCAGCCGGCTCCGGGGCGGGTGCGAAGCACTCCCGGAAACTGTGTAGACTTACCGACGTTGCTGATCGCACCATGGTGCGGACGGCGCGCCGCTTTAGCTCAGATGGCCAGAGCAACGCACTCGTAATGCGTAGGTCTCGGGTTCGAATCCCGAAAGCGGCTCCATCGAAGCCCAGCTCAGAACTTGTCTGAGCTGGGCTTTTCCTGTGCTCACCGGGGCGACGGGGACGGTCCGGCGCAGGGTGGGCGGCGCGTCGTACGGCCGACATGCCGATCAGCATACGAAGTGGCGTACAGAACGAGTCGGCCCCGTGAACGGCTAGCATCGCGAGCACCGTTGTCGGCCGGGATGGGGTGAGGACATGGGAGTGCCGAGGATCGCCGTCACCGTCGTGACCATGGGAAACCGGCCCGCCGAAGTCGATGCCCTGCTGAGGTCCGTGGCCAAGCAGGACGTCCCGCCCGCCCGCATCGTGATCGTCGGCAACGGCTGCCCGCTGCCCGAGTTCGCCCGGCGGCTGTCCCTGCCGGGAGAGGTCACGCCGATCGAGCTCGACGAGAACCTCGGCTGCCCCGGCGGACGCAACGCGGCCCTCGCGCGGCTGCGCGAGTTCGGTGACGTCGACGTGGTCGTCGAGCTGGACGATGACGGTCTGCTCGTCGACACCGACGTGCTGCGCCGGGTGGGAGACCTGTACGCGGCCGACGACCGGCTCGGCATCGTCGGCTTCCGCATCGCCGACGAGTACGGCGAGACACAGCAGCGGCACGTGCCGCGGGTCGGCAAGGCCGATCCGATGCGGGGCGGATACGTCACCGGGTTCCTCGGCGGCGGGCACGCACTGCGGATGGCGATGCTCGACGAGGTGGGCGACTGGCCCGCCGAGTTCTTCTTCGCGCACGAGGAGACCGACCTGGCCTGGCGGGCCGCCGACGCCGGCTGGCGCATCCGGTACGTGCCCGAGCTGTTGCTCCAGCACCCGAAGACCTCGCCCGCCCGGCACGCCATCTACTACCGGGTCAATGCCCGCAACCGGGTCTGGCTGGTCCGCCGCCGGCTGCCGCTCGCCCTCGTTCCCGTCCACCTGGTGGTGTGGGTGCTGCTGACCCTCGTACGGAACCGGTCGCTGGTCGGGCTGCGCGCGTGGTTCGGCGGATTCGTGGAAGGCATGCGGGAACCGGCCGGTGAGCGGCGGGCGATGCGCTGGCGGACGGTGTGGCGGCTGACCCTGCTGGGACGGCCGCCCGTCATCTGAACCCCTGAACCATGGGGAGAGGAGATCCCGGAAAGCTTCCGCGGAGCTTGGGTGGGAAGAGAGCGAGGGTTCCGGTCGGTCACCTCGGCCGACCGGAACCCTCGAGCGTCCCGGATCCGGCCGCGGCGGCGACACTCCCCCGAGCAACGCGTCCTACGCGCGCACCGTCGGGCCAGATCCGATGTCGTGATCCCATCAGGTCTGGCCAACAGATCGCTAACATGGGGCCAACGGTTCTCCGCCATGCCGTGGGACAACCGGCCGGAGGCGGGCAGCCGTTGTGAAGGTGAAGAGGGCGGATTTCCGCCAGAGTCGGCGGACTCCACGGACTCCGCCCTGGAGCGTGCGCGGGCGCGGCACGTGGGAAGGCAGTGGGGCGGCAATGCGGGTACCACCCGGTTCGTGGGGGTCCCCCCGTCCACCGGAGCGGTGCGCCCTGCGATTCGGGCTGCTGGGACCGCCGGTTCTCTACGAGGCGTGCGACGGCCGGGAGTGCCCGTGCGAGGTCTCCCGGTCCGCCGGTTCCGCGTCCGGTCCGGCGTCCGGGTCCGTCGATGCGGTTGGTTCCAGTGGTTCCAGTGGTTCCACTGGTTCCATTGGGCCCGCCGGTTCCGCTGGGCCCGCCGGTTCCGACGTACCGGTCCTGGCAGTCGGGAGTCCCAAGGCGCGAGCCCTGCTGGGCGCGCTGCTGCTGGAGGCCGGCCGGGCCGTCTCCGTCGAGTCGTTGCAGGAGGCGTTGTGGGGCGGTGCTCCGCCGCCGTCCGCGCGGGCCTCGCTGCACAACCACGTGACCCGGCTGCGGCGACTGCTCGACGACCCCGAACGGCTGCGGACGGTGCCCTCCGGATATCTCCTGCGGGTGGAGGAGGGGGAGCTCGACGTCCACGTCTTCGAGGCTCATGTCGCCGCGGCACGCGCCGCGCACGCGGGCGGTAACTGGACGCAAGTGGTCTCCGCGTGCTCGGCGGCGCTCGCGCTGTGGCGGGGCGAGCCGCTCGCCGGGCTGCCGCCCGAAGTGGGCGGATACGCGTTCGTGCAGCGGCTGCGGGAGGCACGGCTGCTGCTCCTGGAGTGGCGGTACGACGCCGAGCTGGCCCTCGGCGGGCCACGGCTCGCCGCTCTCCTGCCGGAGCTGGCCGCGCTGGCCGCCGAGCATCCACTGCGCGAGGCGTACCAGCGCCAGCTGATGCTGGCCCTGCACCGCACCGGGCGCCGGGCCGAGGCCCTCGCCGTCCACCGCGATCTGCGCGCCCGTCTCGTCGAGGAACTCGGCGTGGAGCCGGGCCCGGCGGTGCGGGAGGCGCATGTGGAGGTGCTGCGGCAGGTGGTGGATGCGGTACCCGGCGGCGGCGTGGCGGACGGCGGCGACGGTGGGACGCCGGCCGGTGCCGCCGGTGCCGCCGGCGCCACTGAGGCCGTCGGTGCCATGAATACTGGTGCTGATGGTGCTGATGGTGCTGATGGTGCTGATGGTGCTGATGGTGCTGATGGTGCTGATGGTGCTGATGGTGCTGATGGTGCTGATGGTGCTGATGGTGCTGGTGGTGCTGCCGGTGCCCAGGTGCGGGGGCGCGGTGCTGCCGTGCCGGAACGGCCGCGGCCAGCTCAGCTTCCGCCGCCGCCCGCCCACTTCACCGGCCGCGGTGCCGTACGCGACGAACTGCGCCGGGCCCTGACCGGCGGCACTCGTCCCGCCGTCGCCGTCGTCAGCGGCATGGCCGGCGTCGGCAAGAGCGCGCTCGCGCTGCACGTCGCCCATGGGCTGAGTGAACGTTTCTGCGATGGTCAGCTGTACGTCAACCTGCACGGCGCCACCCCCGGCATGACCCCGCTGTCGCCCGGCCAGGCGCTCACCGCGCTCCTGCGCGACCTCGGCGTCGAGGCGCGCGGCATACCCGAGCAGCAGGACGCGGCGGCCGCCCTGCTGCGCTCGCTGCTCGCTCCTACCCGCACGCTCATGGTCCTGGACGATGCCGCCGGTGCCGCGCAGGTACGCCCGCTGCTCCCGGCCGGACCCGGCTGTGCGGTGATCGTGACCAGCCGCTCGCCGCTCACCGCCCTCGACGGCGCCCGTCGCTTCCCGCTGGCGCCGCTGTCGGACGAGGACAGCGCCGCGCTGCTGCGGGCGGTCTCCGGCCGGGACGGTCTCGACGCCGGCCACCCCCTGGTCGCCCTCACCGGTCGTCTGCCGCTCGCCCTCCGGGTCGTCGCCGCCCGGCTCGCCGCCCGCCGCGCCCTCACGCCCGATGTGCTGGCCGGCCAACTCGCCTGTGCGCAGAGCCGGTTGCAGCATCTGGAGTACGACGACCTGAGCGTCCGCCGGTCCCTGGCCGTCGCGCACGACGCGCTCGCCGCCTCCGACCGCCAGGCCGACCGGGACGCCGCCCGCGCGCTGTGCCGCATCGGGGCGCTGGACCTGCCCGCGTACGGTGCCCCGCTGCTGGCCCGTCTCACCGGCACCGACGAGCGCCGCGCCGCGGCCGCCCTCGACCGCCTCGTGGACGTGGCGCTGCTGGAGGAGACGGCGTACGGCCGGTACGCCCCGCACGACCTGGTCCGCGACTTCGCCCGCGAAGCCGCCGCCGGCAGCCACGCGAACGCCGGGCCCACCGCCGCCGGCAGCCACGCGAACGCCGGGCCCACCGCCGCCGGCAGCCACGCGAACGCCGTAACGGCCACCACCGTTACTGCCGGGGGGCATGCGCACCCCGCCGCCGAAGGCCACGCGCCTCCGAATGTCCCGGACGCCCCGGACGCCACGGCCGTCGCTGCCGGTCATGCGACCCCGACCGCCACCGCCGACGCTCACGCCACTTCGGTCGTCACCGCCGACGAGCCCGCACTCTCTGCCCCCGTCACCGCCGACGAGTCCGCACCCCCTGCCCCCGTCCCCGCCCCCCACGGTCAGGCCGACACCGTCGTGACCGCCTTGCGCTGGTACGCCGCCGTCGCCGAGCGGCTGCTCGACGCTGTCGTCGAATCCGATCTCGACCGGGACGACCGGCGGCGGCCGACCGCGGCGCAGCCGCCGGAGCATGGGGCGCAGGTCGCGGCCGTCCCCGCGTTCGGCTCGGCCGAGGAGGCCACCGCCTGGGGCGACGGCGAGCTGGAGAACGTCGTCGCGCTGGTCGAGCGGTATGCCGAGGACACCGACGACACGCGGGCGGTCTGGGTGTCCGTCCTGGCCCGTCTCTTCTTCCCGCATGTCCAGCGCGGCGGCCGGGTGGCCGAGATGGAGCTGCTCGGACGGGCCGCTCTCGGTGTGGCGCGACGGCTCGGCGACGAGCCTGCCGAGGCCTATGCGCTGGGCGATCTGGCGGGCCTGCACTTCCTGGCCGGCCGTCAGAACGACGCGCTCGTCCTCATCGACCGGGCGCTGGCGATCTGGCGGCGGCTCGGTGTCGTCTCCCGGATCCGCCGCTGCCTCAACAACCGTGGGCTGCTGCTGGAGGGGCTCGGCCGCCACGCCGAGTGCGGCGAGGCGCTGCGCGAGAGTCTCGCCTGCTCGCGGCAGCTGGACGATCCGCACGGCGAGGCCGTCACCTACAGCCATCTCGGCAACCTGTACGAGCACACCGACCCGCGGGCCGCCATCGAGCAGCACCGGCGTTCGCTGGCCCTCGGCGACGCGATCGGGAACGTGATCGTCCGGCACACCGCGCACTGCAACATCGGCTACGCCCATCTCACCCTCGGCGAACCGGACGCCGCCGCGGCGCACTTCGAGGAGAGCCTGCGCATCCTCGGCGGCCACGGCGACTGGCACGGCGAGTCCCAGACCCGGCTCGGGCTGGTCCGCGCCCTGCGTCTGCTCGGCCGTACCGAGCGGGCCGCCGACGAGTGCGACGAACTGCTCCGCCGTGCCGACGCCCGCGCCGACCGTCACATGGGCGGTCTCGCCCGCCACCAGCACGGACTCCTGCTGCGGCAGCGGGGACGCCTGCGGGAGGCGTACGAGCAGTGGCGTTCGGCCCTCACCGCGCTGGACGGAACGGACAAGGGCGAGGTGCTGAGGGAGCTGCGCGAGCTGCTCGCCGAAGCGGAGGCCGCGGCGGGGACCGAGGCGGGCACACGGTGATCACTTGGCGTCCGCGTAGCACTCCACCACCGCCGTCGTGAACGGGAACCGCACCGGGGTCTCCCCGAACGTCAGCCGCCCGGCCAGCTCCGCCGCCTCGCGGATCGCCGTCACGACCGCGTCGGCCTCCTCCTTCGGACAGTGCACGATCACCTCGTCGTGCTGGAAGAAGACCAGCTCGGCCGCCATCCCCGCACAGGCCTGCCGCAGCGCGGCGAGCAGCAACAGGGCCCAGTCGGCGGCGCTGCCCTGGACGACGAAGTTGCGCGCGAAGCGGCCACGGGCGCGGGCGTCGGTGGAGGCGTAGCCCGGCACCCACTCCTGCGGGCCGGGGGCGTCCGGATGCTCGTCCTGGGGGATGCCCGCCTCCTCGGCCGCGTCGTCGCCGGTCCGGGCGGCCGGCGGGCAGGTCCGTCCCAGCCAGGTCCGCACGAGCCGGCCCTCCTCACCGGCGCGGGCCGCATCGTCGACGTACGCCACCGCCTGGGGGAAGCGGCGTCTGAGCGCGGCGAGGTTCTTCAGGCCGTCGCCGGAGGTCTGCCCGTACACCGCGCCGAGCACGGCGATCTTGGCCTGGTCGCGGTCGCCGGAGAAGGCCCGGTCGGAGACCGACTGGTACAGGTCGGTCTCCCGCCCGGCCACCTCCATCAGGCCCGGGTCGCGGGAGATGGCCGCCAGCACGCGCGGCTCCATCTGGTCGGCGTCGGCGACGACGAGGCACCAGCCCGGGTCGGCGACGACGGCCCGCCGGATGACCTTGGGGATCTGGAGCGCGCCCCCGCCGTTGGTCACCCACCGCCCGGTGACCGTACCGCCGGCCAGGAACTCGGGCCGGAACCGTCCGTCGCGCACCCAGTCCTGGAGCCACGACCAGCCGTGGGCCACCCAGATCCGGTACAGCCTCTTGTACTCGAGCAGGGGCCGCACGGCCGGGTGGTCGACGGACCGGAGTTCCCAGCGGCGGGTCGATCTGACCTTGATGCCGGCCTGCGCGAACGCCTTGATCACGTCCGCGGGCAGATCGGGACGCACCCGGCGGCCGAAGGCGGCGGAGATCTCGTCGGCCAGTTCGGCCAGACGGCGTGGCTCGCCGCCGCCCGCATACCGCTCGCCGAGCAGTTCGTGCAGCACCTGGCGGTGCACGTCGGCGCGCCAGGGCAGTCCGGCGCGGTTCATCTCGGCGGCCACCAGCATCCCCGCCGACTCGGCCGCCGTCAGCAGCCGCATCCGGCCGGGGTGCGCGGCTGCGTCGTGCCGCCGCAGCTGCTCGGCGTAGACCGCGACGAGGTCCGTCAGGGGCAGGTGGACGCCCTGCGGCTCGAAGAGCGGCGACTGCGCGCCCGGCTCGGCCGGCCGCTGGGGCGGGTCGGGTGGTACGGGGCCGCCGCGCAGCCGGGCCAGGGCGGCGGCGGCCGAGCGGGGTTCGCCGTAGCGGCCCTCGTGGCCGAGCAGGAGGGTCTCGGCGTCCTCGATGTCGTAGCACCGCTCCACTCGCACCCCCGTGGCGAGCAGACGCGGGTAGACCTCGGCGGTGGACCGCCACACCCACCGGGTGACACCGGGGCGGCTCCGTACGGCCTCGGCCGGATCGGGCTCCCGCCGCACCGGCCCGGCGGGCAGCCCGTCGGGGCCGAGGGCGACGACGTCCACGCCGCCGTCCCCGGCCGGAGCGAGCGCCCACCGGTCAGCCATGGTGCGAGTGTCGCAGGGGGGTCTGACAGTGGCGGTCCGACACCGGTGGCCGACACCGGTGGCCGACACCGCGGCCGACACCGCAGCCGACAGTGGCGGTCCGTCCGACAGCGGTGGTCCGGCAGTGGTGGTCCGGCAGTGGTGGTCCGGCAGTGGCGGTCCGGCAGTGGCGGCGTCCTGGAGCGGTGGGCCGTCAGCCCGTGCCCGCCTCCTGCTCGCGCGTCTCCACGAACCGGGCCAGCATGTCGGCCACGAACCGTCCGGTCCGGTCCTTGTCGACGCCGAGGCCGCTCAGGACGCCCTCGCCGTTCTCGTGCTCCAGCAGGGCGAGCAGGATGTGCTCGGTGCCGATGTAGTTGTGGCCGAGCCGGAGGGCTTCGCGGAAGGTGAGCTCCAGGACCTTCTTGGCCGCCGGGCTGTACGGCACCAGCTCCGGGGGCGCCTCGGCGGCCGGCGGGAGCGCCGCCGTCGCGGCCGCGACGACCGCGTCCGAGGAGGCGCCCTGTTCCGCCAGCGCCTTGGCGGCGAAGCCCTCGGGCTCGGCGAGCAGACCGAGGACGAGGTGCTCGGGCGTGATCTCGGAGTTGGCGGCGGCCTTCGCCGCGCTGTGGGCGGCCATCACGACACTGCGCGCGCGGGGGGTGTAGCGGCTGAAGCCCTGGTTCGGATCGAGGTCCGCGGACTCCTTGGGCACGAAGCGCTTCTGCGCCGCCTGCCGGGTGACGCCCATGCTCTGGCCGATGTCCGTCCAGGAGGCGCCCGAACGCCGGGCCTGGTCCACGAAGTGGCCGATCAGATGGTCGGCCACCTCGCCGAGGTGCTCTCCGGCGAGCACCGCGTCCTGGAGCTGTTCGAGGGGTTCGGTGTGCACCTTCTTGATGGCTGCGATGAGGTCGTCGAGGCGTACCGACGACGTGATGTTCGGGTTCGTCGACATGCGTCAACCGTAGGTTGACAGGCGGCGAGCGTCAACCGCGAGTTGACAACCCGACGACAGGTGCGGGTCACTTCGGGGAGGAGGCCACCAGGCGTACCGCGAGCCCCGTGAACACCGTGCCGGACAGGACGTTCACCGCCCGGTTCACCCGCGCGCTGCGCCCGAGGAGGGAGGCCAGACGTCCGGACAGCAGTCCGACGGCGCTGTCGCACAGCAGGCCCATCACCACGATCGTGAACCCGAGCAGCAGCAGCTGGCCGGGGACGTGGCCGAGGGAGGGGTCCACGAACTGCGGAAGGAACGCCACGTTGAAGAGGATCACCTTGGGGTTGAGCAGATTGGTGACGGCGCCCTGCCAGAAGGCCCGCCGCAGGCCCGCCCCCTTGGCTGCGCCGCCGCCCCCGCCGGGCAGCGCACGGTCCCGGAAGGCCTTCACCGCCAGGTACAGCAGATAGGCCGCGCCCACCCAGCGCAGCGCGTGGTACAGCAGCGGCAGGGCTGTGAACAGCGCCGACAGACCGAGCGCCGCAGCCACCGCGTGCACCAGCATCGCGCAGGCCACACCGCACGCGGCCATCACCCCGGCGGCGGGGCCGCCCCGACCGCCCATGGCCACGATGAACATCATGTCCGGGCCCGGAGAGACACACAGCAGGAAAGCGGCGACGAGGAACGCCGTGTACAGAGACATGTCCACCATGTGCGCCATGCTCGGAGCAGGCCGTGACGGTGACGACCGTATTTCGCGGACTGAGACGCGAGGAGGGCACCCGAGGGCACCGGGCGGACGGCTCTTGCCGCCGTGGCACCATCGCCACGTGAGCACACCTCCCACCGTCGACCGCGCCTTGCGGGCCGCCCTGTACGACACCACCGACAGCGGTCTCGACACCGCCGCCTCCCTGCTCGCCGCCGATGCGTCGGCGGACGCGGAACTGGCGCGCCGGGGCGAGGAGTTCGTGGCGACGGCGTGGCGGCGCGGCTGGCAGCCCGCCGACGTCGTGCGCATGGTGCGCCGCGAGCTGGACGACCTCCATGTGCGCCTGGTGGCGGAGCTGATCCGGGCGCAGGCGCCGCAGGACCGCCCGCGCGGTCGCCGCTGGGCCGCTCAGCTGGAGGAACTGCCCGCCGGGGCGCCGCCGCGCACCGACCGTTTCTCCTACGCCACCGCCGTGCTTGAGCTGTACCGCCTGCTGGTGCGCCTGCCCGCCCTGGAACCGCTGGACGAGCCCGCGCCCGGCCCCCGCGCGGAGTCACGTCCGGGCCGGGGCGACCCCTACGCCCGTATCCGCGCGCTGCTCGCCAAGGCGGAGGGGACCGCCTATCCGGAGGAGGCGGAGGCGCTGACCGCCAAGGCCCAGGAGCTGATGGCCCGGCACAGCATCGACGAGGCGCTGCTGACGGCAGGGGCGCCCTCGCCCGACACCCCGGGCGCCTGCCGGATCGGTGTCGAGCCGCCGTACGAGCAGGCCAAGGCGGTGCTGCTGGACGCGGTCGCCGCCGCCAACCACTGCCGGGCCGTGTGGCACGAGCCCTTCGGCTTCTCCACCGTGGTCGGCTTCGAGGCGGACCTGGAAGCGGTCGAGCTGCTCCACACCTCGCTCCTGGTGCAGGCCGGCGCCGCGATGACCAAGGCCGAGGCCGCACAGCGGGCGGGCGGCCGCAAGCGGACCAAGACCTTCCGGCAGTCCTTCCTCGCGGCCTACGCCCACCGCATCGGCACCCGTCTGCGCGCCGCCGCCGAGCAGGCCGCCGCCGACACCGGCGCGAGCGCCGACCTCCTGCCGGTGCTCGCCTCCCGCGAGGTGGCGGTCACCGACCGTCTGGAGCGGATGTTCCCCGAGACGACCACGACCCGTCTGCGCGGCGCCGGCGACGAGGCGGGCTGGACGGAGGGGATCAGGGCCGCGGACCGGGCGCGGGTCGGTTCCCGGCCGCGGCTGCCCTGAGGCGTCTTCCAGGCGCTCCGAGGCGCCCTTGAGGCGCCTCGGAGATGTCCCTGGGGCGTCGGTCAGTCGCCGTTCTGCTGGAAGGGGCTCACCGAGGCGTCCGGCGCCTTCGTGTCGCCCTTCAACGCCACCTCGCCGTACGACCACGGGAAGCTGTGCGTTGCGGAGGCGCCCGGCAGCGCGAACTCGGCCGTCTTCGCCGCGAGGCCGGTGGCGGCGCCCGTCGCGCCCCGTACGTAGGTGACGGTGAACGAGGCGGCGGCGCCCTCGTCCAGGGTCATCTTCTGCGCCGTGGCGGCCTCGTCCTGCGGCACGTCCGCCGAGGCGTCGCCGGCCTTCAGGGTGACGGCCGGGAAGCCGTCGAGCGTGCACGCGGAGCCGCCGTTGGTGACGGTGACGGAGACGGTGCCCGTGTCCCCGGCGGCCGGCGCCGGGCTCGCGTCGACCCGCACGTCCAGGTCGTCGATCGCGCAGGCGGCGCCGGTGCGGGCGGTGGCGGTCGTACCGCTGCCGGTGTCGTCCCCGCTCCCGTCGTCACAGGCGGTCAGGGACAGGGCCGCGGCGAGGGCGGCGGCGACGGCGAGCGGGGCGGTGGCGCGCATGGGGTTCCTCTGGAGACGTGAGGCCGGTGGTCGGGTGCAAGGATCATCACGTATCCACCCGCACGCCGCCTCCCCGCCCCCACCGTCCCGGCGGCCCCGCGGTTTCCTCGCCCCGCCGCCTCGCCGGCCCCGCGGTCTCCTCGCCCCGCCCTCCCGGTGGGCCAACGGCTTCCTCGTCCCGGCGTCCCGACGTCCCGGCGGCCCCGCCGCCCTCCTCGCCCCGGCGTCCCGGCGCCCGCCATTCCGGCGGCCCCGCCGTCCCACCGCCCGCCGCCCCGGCAACCCCGTCGTACGGGGGCGGTGCGGCGCCCGTCGGGCCCTACAGGTCCCGGCACTCGCCGTCGGCAGTCGGGCCGGCGCCCGTCGGGCCCTACAGGTCCCGGCATTCGCCGTCGGCAGTCCGGTCGGCGCCCGTCAGGACCCGAGACTCGCCGTCGGCAGTCCGGTCGGCAGCTGCCCGCCCTCGGCCTTGGTGTACGTCTCCTCGCCGAGCGCGCCGTCCCACGTGATCCTCAGCGTGGTCCCGCTGACGGAGGCGACCTTCCCCGACGCCCGGTCGTCGCTGCCGTCGGTGCACTTCAGGCGGATCGTGCGCGTGCCCGACTGCTCGCCCGCGGTGCCGCTGCACACGGTCCCGCCGGTGGCGAAGAGCCCGGCCTGCTCGCCGTTGATCATCAGAGCCACGGCCTTGCCGTCCGCCGTGGTGACCCAGCTGCCCTCCAGTTCGTCGGCCGGGGCGGACGCCGACCCGCCGGTGGAGCCGCCGGTGTCCGCGCTCGCGGACGCGGTGGGGGTGGCCGAGGCCGCGTCCGTGGCGTCGTCGTCGGACCCGTCGCCCTCGCCGCACGCGGTCAGCGCGAGCGCGCCCGCCAGCGTCGCGGCGGCGGCCGCCACCCGTATCCGCCGGCGCCCCGCCCCACGCGGGCGGCGCGGAACACCCTCCGTGGCTGCCGCCGTCTCCGTGGCTGCCGCCGTCTCCGTGGCCGCCATCGTCACCGTAGCCGCCGTCACCATGGCTGCCGCCGTCACCGTAGCCGCCGCCGTCTCCGTGGCCGCCGCAGTCGTCCTGTTCACCGAAGTCACTTCACGCTCCAAGCTGTAGCCGGACGGCCGGGTCGGCCCGAGGACCGCAGCAAGCTACCAGGACGCCTTGCGCACCCCGGGCAGATGTCCGGCGTGCGCCTGTTCGCGCAGCCCGACCCGGGACAGCCCGAAGGCGCGGAGGTAACCGCGCGGGCGCCCGTCCACCTGGTCGCGGTTGCGTACGCGGGTGGCGCTGGCGTCGCGCGGCTGCCGGCTCAGCTCGCGCCGGGCGGCCAGCCGCTCGGCCTCCGTGCTGGACGGCCGGCGGAGGATCTCCTTCAGCTCCGCACGCCGCGCGGCGTACCGCGCGACGACCGCCCGCCGCTGCTCGTTCTTTGCGATCTTGCTCTTCTTCGCCATCAGATCCGCACCCCCCGCGCCCGGATCCGGGCGACGGCCGCCTCGACGCCGATCGCGTCGACGGTCCTGATCCCCCGCGCGCTCAGCCGCAGCCGTACGCACCTGCCCTCGCTCGGCAGCCAGTAGCGCCTGGTCTGGATGTTGGGGTCGAAGCGGCGCGAGGTGCGCCGGTGGGAGTGGGAGACGCGGTTGCCGAAGCCGGGCCGGGCTCCGGTCAGCATGCAGTGCGCGGACACGGGTGACGTACCTCTCCTCGAAGCAAGCTGTTAATGGAATTCATTTTCAGTAACATACCAGCCATGGCTCGCAACGAACTCCGTCCGGTCGTCGGACTCCGGTCCACGGCCGGAACCGGCTACACCTATGTGACCCGCAAGAACCGCCGCAACGACCCCGACCGCCTGACCCTGCGCAAGTACGACCCGCTCGCCGGCCGCCACGTCGACTTCCGAGAGGAGCGCTGAACCGCCGTCATGCGCAAGGACATCCACCCGCCCTACGGCCCCGTCGTCTTCCGTGACCGCGCGGCCGGCCACGCCTTCCTCACCGGGTCGACCATGACCAGCGAGAAGACGATCGAGTGGGAGGACGGCCGCACCTACCCGGTCGTCGACGTCGAGATCTCGAACGTCAGCCACCCGTACTACACCGGCACCGCGCGCGTGCTGGACACCGCCGGCCGCGTCGAGCGGTTCGAGCGCCGGTACGGGAAGCGGGGAGAGGCGTGAGCCTGCCGGTGGCGGTCGTCGGCGGGCTGCACGCCGACGCCCGCAAGGCGGCGGTCGCCCGGCTGCTCGCCGACGTGCCCGGCAGTGTCGCCCTCCACCACGACCTGTCCACGGCCGCCGCGGGCACGGTCCTGCGGACCGTCCGGGACGCCGGAGGCGTGCTCTCCGCCGGTGAGGCGCCGCTGGTCAACGACTGCGCCTGCTGTGCCCTGCGCGAGGACCTGGTGCCGGAGCTGCGCCGGCTCGCCGACGACGGCACGACCCGGCTCGCCGTCGTCGAGCTGTGGGACTCCGTCGAGCCCAAGGCGATGGCCGAGGTGGTCACGGCCGGCGGGCTCACCGTCACCGGTGTGATCACGGCCGTCGACCCGGCGCTGGTGCTGCCCTGTCTCGGCAACGGCGACGATCTCGCCGAACGCGGCCTCGCCGCCGCGGCCACCGACCGGCGCACGGTCGCCGACACCTTCGCACGGCAGCTGGAGTACGCCCCCGTGCTCGCCCTCGCCGACTCCCCGGAGGCCGACGACGAGGACCGGGAGCTGCTGGCCCAGCTGCATCCGACGGCCCGCCGGGTCCCGATCGGCCACGGTGACCCGGCGGGCGCCTCCTCGCCCCTGGCCCGGGCCGCGCTGGCCGGGTTCGACGTGGAGGCGGCCGCCGCGGCCCAGCACCCGGCGTGCGCGCTGCTGCCCGCCGAGGCCGACGCCCACGGTGTCTCCACCCTGGTCTGGCACCGGCGCCGTCCCTTCCACCCGGAGCGGCTGTACGCGGCGCTGGAGGATCTGACCTGCGCCGCCGCCCGGAGCCGGGGCCGGTTCTGGCTCGCCGACCGGCCGGACACGCTGCTGCACTGGGACGCGGCGGGCGGGGCCCTGTGCGTGGAGGGCGCGGGGCCCTGGCTCGCGGCGCTGCCCGACGCGGCCTGGGAGATGGTCCCGCCCGTCCGCCGTGCCGCCGCCGCGCTGGACTGGCACCCCGAGCACGGCGACTGCTGCCAGCACCTGGTCTTCACCTCCCCCGGTCTCGACCGGGACGGGCTCGAACGGCTGCTGGAGAGCTGTCTGCTGACCGATGACGAGTACGCCGCCGGGCGCGAGGCCTGGAAGCGGCTGCCGCCCGCCTTCGACACCCTTCTGGAGGTCTGACCCGCCATGCCCCGCACGAGCGAGCGCAAGCCCGCCAGGCACCGGCCCAATCCCCTGGACCAGGCCGGGGTGACGTACATCGACTACAAGGACACCGAGCTGCTGCGGAAGTTCATCTCCGACCGCGGCAAGATCCGCAGCCGCCGTGTCACCCGTGTGACGGCCCAGCAGCAGCGCCGGCTGGCCAGGGCGGTCAGGACCGCGCGGGAGATGGCGCTGCTGCCCTACGCGTCCCGGTAGCCCGCTCCCGTCCCGCAGGCAGGGGCTCCCCGCGTCCACCGCGCGGGGAGCCCCTGCCTGCGCGCGAAGACGACGGACGCTCGTGCGACGGCGGTACCGCACCAGGCGGCGGTTGCACCGGTGCCGTGTCGACCCGGGAGTCATCCACCTGGCCCACTTCTTCCGGCCGCCGGCTACGGATCCCGCAGGACGGTGCGCCCCCGACGGGCTGACGTGTATCCGGCCGTCCTGCCGAGCGGGCCGCGGTCCGGGCGCCGGAACGCGGCCGTCCCGGTGTGCCTCCGTCACGGCCGCACCAGGAGTGCACCCCCGGGGACCCGCACGGTCGCGCGGTGGTGATCATGGACGGCGAGCGGTGGCCGCTTGCCCCGGGAACCGACGGGAAGACACCGGAACGACTCGGGTGAAGCATTCGTCCAAGCAATCGAAGCTTTCGGCATCGCGCCGGCCGGTGATGCTGCGACCGTGGTGCTGCGGCCGTGGGGCTGTAACCATGGGACCACCCCGCGTGCACGTGCATTCGCACATGCGGCTGCATATGAACGGGGTTATGATCCGGGTCAGTTGACCACTGCATCTATGGCCACACCAGCCAGTGCACCACCGGGGAGCGACCTGTGGACCACGACGTGTACGACGTTGACGACGCGTCCGGCGTGTACAACGGCATCGCCGCCACGAAGCTGCACGGCGTGGCCTGGCAGAAGAGCCGGCACAGCAATTCGCAGGGATCCTGCGTGGAGTTCGCGCGGTTGCCCGGCGGCGACGTGGCCGTGCGCAACTCGCGTTTTCCGGACGGTCCTGCTCTCGTCTACACCCGCGCCGAGATCGAGGCGATGCTGCTCGGCATCAAGGACGGGGAGTTCGACCACCTGGTCGCGGGCTGACGGCAGCGCGGCGAACACCCCGCGCCAGGGTGCCGCCGCGCTCTGTGACGCGCGTAACGCGCGTAGAAACGTGACGTGCGAAGGTGCCGCGGTCGGTCACCGGGCCGCGCGCTGGAGTTGGAACAGGGCCCAGACCAGCTTGCCGTCCAGGGGGTTGGTGATCGGCTGCCAGCCCCAGCCGTCGCTGAAGGACTCGACGAGGAACAGGCCGCGGCCCGACTCCGCCGAGCAGTCGTCCGTGCGCCGGGTGACGGGTCCGGCGTGGCTGGGGTCGCGGACCGCGCACACCAGCCGCTCGGTCCAGCGCAGCAGGTACAGCCGTACGGACGGGTGTCCCGCCGGTGTCCGCGGGGTGCCGGCCGGCAGCGCGTGCCGCAGGGCGTTGGTGACCAGCTCGGAGACGACCAGGCAGACGTCGTCGAAACGGTCGCCGACCTCCCACTGGTCGAGCGTCGCACTCGTGAACCGCCGTGCCTCGCGCACCGCGTCCAAGCGGGAGGGCAGGGCGCAGGAGGCGGCGTTGGAGGCGGCTGCGGGGTCCAGTGGCGGAAGGCCCTGCCGTAACGGCTCGAGCATGGTCGATCCATTCGTCCCCATGCGAGGCACTCCCGGGAATTCGCGGTCGTAGCGATGCAGCGGTGGTGCACTCCCATGGTCTTGGATGCGCCACGCAGATGCAAGGGCAGATGCACGTGCACGTGACCGAATTGGACCGCCGCGTACCGCTTGTTGGCCAAATTTTCCGTCATCTTCACGTCGTTCCCTGGGTGCCCCCTTGCTTCTCCCTGAGCGGATTCTTTGCGTAGCTTCCGTTTCTGTAACCGCACGAGTACTGCTCGGAGTGCTTTAGTGGCAGACTGCGGCTCCGGAAGACGGTTGGGGAGGCTGGCGAACGTGAGCGCGGGAGAGCCCGGATCGGTGGTGCGGCGGATGCTGCTCGGCTCGCAACTGAGGCGACTGCGGGAGTCTCGGGGGATCACACGGGAGGCGGCGGGGTACTCGATCCGCGCCTCGGAGTCGAAAATCAGCCGGATGGAACTGGGCCGGGTGAGCTTCAAGACCAGGGATGTCGAGGACCTGCTGACGTTGTACGGCATCACGGACGAGCAGGAGCGGGCCTCGCTGCTGTCGCTGGCCAAGGAGGCCAACGTCGCGGGCTGGTGGCACAGTTACTCCGACGTCCTGCCCAGCTGGTTCCCGACCTACGTGGGCCTGGAGGGCGCGGCCTCGCTGATCCGCGCCTACGAGGTGCAGTTCGTGCACGGGCTGTTGCAGACGGAGGAGTACGCCCGCGCGGTGGTACGGCGCGGGATGCGGGGTGCCAGCGAGGAGGACGTCGAGCGGCGGGTGACGCTGCGCCTGGAGCGGCAGAAGTACCTCGTCGCCGAGAACGCCCCCGAGTTCCACATCGTCCTGGACGAGGCCGCCCTGCGCCGCCCGTACGGCGACCGCGCGGTGATGCGCGGCCAGTTGCAGCACCTGATCGAGATCTCCGAGCGGCCCAACGTACGGCTCCAGGTCGTGCCGTTCGGCCTGGGCGGGCACTCCGGCGAGAGCGGGGCGTTCACGATCCTCAGCTTCCCGGAGTCCGACCTGGCGGACGTCGTCTACCTGGAACAGCTCACCAGCGCGCTCTACCTGGACAAGACCGAGGACGTCGCCCAGTACGAGAAGGCGCTGAAGGAACTCCAGCAGGACAGCCCCGGTCCGGACGAGAGCCGGGACCTGTTGCGCGGGCTGATCCAGCTGTCGTAGCGGTTACCTGTGAGTTGGCTGGGAGTGTTCCCAGGTCACGGAGTTCTCCCTCAAGTTGGTTGAACCGTAAGTACGATGACGTGTGATCAGATCGTGAAGTCGATCGGTTCCGCTTCGACGGCTTCGGACCGCCTCCGCAGCAGGGATTGAGGGATCACATGTCGTCCTACTTCACCGACCTCGCTCAGCAGTACATCGACGGCGAGTGGCGCCAGGGGACCGGGTCCTGGGACATCATCGACTTCAATCCCTACGACGACGAGAAGCTGGCGTCGATCACCATAGCCACGGCCGACGAGGTCGACGAGGCCTACCGGGCGGCGGCCAGAGCCCAGAAGTCATGGGCGGACACCAACCCCTATGCGCGCCGCGCGGTCTTCGAGAAGGTGCTGCGGCTGGTCGATGAGCACGAGCAGGAGATCACCGAGGCGATCATCGCGGAGCTCGGCGGCACCCGTCTGAAGGCGGCCTTCGAACTCCACCTCGCCAAGGAGTTCCTGCGCGAGGCGGTCCACCTGGCGCTGCGTCCCGAGGGCCGGATCATCCCCTCGCCGGTCGACGGCAAGGAGAACCGCGTCTACCGGGTGCCGGTCGGCGTCGTGGGCGTGATCAGCCCCTTCAACTTCCCGTTCCTGCTGTCGCTGAAGTCGGTCGCCCCGGCGCTCGCGCTCGGCAACGCCGTGGTGCTCAAGCCGCACCAGAACACGCCGATCGTCGGCGGCTCCCTGATCGCCAGGCTCTTCGAGGAGGCCGGCCTGCCGGGCGGTCTGCTGAACGTCGTCATCACCGACATCGCGGAGATCGGCGACGCCTTCCTGGAGCACCCGGTCCCCAAGGTGATCTCGTTCACCGGCTCCGACAAGGTGGGCCGGCACGTCGCCACCGTCTGCGCCGCGCACTTCAAGCGCTCGGTCCTGGAACTGGGCGGCAACAGCGCACTGGTGGTGCTGGACGACGCCGACCTCGACTACGCGGTCGACGCGGCGGTCTTCAGCCGCTACGTCCACCAGGGCCAGGTCTGCATGGCCGCCAACCGCGTCCTCGTGGACCGCTCGGTCGCGGCCGAGTTCACCGAGAAGTTCGTCGCCAAGGTCAAGGGACTCAAGGCCGGTGACCCGCGCGACCCCGCCACCGTCATCGGCCCCGTGATCAACTCCTCGCAGGCGGACGCCGTCTCGGCCGTCGTCGAGCAGGCGCTCGCCGAGGGCGCCACGGCCCTGGTGCGCGGCGGGCGCACCGACAACCTCGTCGAGCCGTCCGTCCTGTCGGACCTGCCCGCCGACTCCGCCCTGCTGCGGCAGGAGGTCTTCGGCCCGGTCGCCTTCCTCGTCCCGTTCGACGGCGAGGAGGAGGCCGTACGCATCGTCAACGACACCCCGTACGGCCTGAGCGGCGCCGTCCACACCGGGGACGTCGAGCGCGGTGTGCGGTTCGCGAAGCGGATCGACACCGGCATGTTCCATGTGAACGACGGCACCGTGCACGACGAGCCGATCGTCCCCTTCGGCGGCGAGAAGCACTCCGGTCTCGGCCGGCTGAACGGCGAGACGATGCTGGACTCCTTCACCACCGTGAAGTGGATCTCCGTACAGCACGGGCGCAGCGGATTCCCGTTCTGAGCCCCTTCTCTCGGTCACCGGACCCTTGCGGACAGAACCTGACCGCAAGGGTCCGTAGCTTCGTCGGTGTCAGGCACAGCGAGCCGAACCCGACGAAAGGCGGCCGGTCATGGTCACTCACGTTCCCGCGGAAGCACACGGCGACGAGCGCGGAGCCCTGCTCTCCTTCCTCGCCGAGCAGCGCGGCGGCATCCGGCGGGCGCTGCTCGGGCTGACCGCGGAGCAGGCCGCGAGCAGGCCGTCGGCCAGCGAGCTGTCCCTGGCGGGGCTGCTCAAGCACTGCGCGGAGGTCGAGCAGTCCTGGTTGGCCCGTGCCAAGGGCGACGAGCCGGCCGTGCACCGGGACGAGTCGAACTGGCACGAGTGCTTCCGGCTGGCCGGCGACGAGAGCGTCGAGTCGCAGCTCGCGTACTGGGAGAAGGTCGCCGCCGAGACGGAGGCGTTCATCCGCGCGGTGCCCAGCCTCGACGACACCTTCGCCCTGCCGGACCAGCCCTGGTTCCCGCCGGAGGGGCGGGTGTCGATGCGCTGGCTGGTGCTGCACCTGATCCGCGAGACCGCGCGGCACGCCGGCCACGCCGACATCATCCGCGAGTCCCTGGACGGCGCCACCGCCTTCGAGCTGGTGGCGAAGGAGCGGGGCGGTTCCTTCGGCTGATCCCGCGCGG
Organism: Streptomyces fumigatiscleroticus; assembly: GCF_014647975.1. Taxonomy (GTDB): domain Bacteria; phylum Actinomycetota; class Actinomycetes; order Streptomycetales; family Streptomycetaceae; genus Streptomyces; species Streptomyces fumigatiscleroticus. Next base: position 71,571 of record NZ_BMQF01000007.1, on the reverse strand, counting down.
CCGCTTGCACCTCACGTCGCGTGAGGGCCCACCCTGGGGCGCGTACCCAGAAGGGAGCGGAAGTGAGCTACTCCGTGGGACAGGTCGCCGGGTTCGCCGGTGTCACGGTGCGCACCCTGCACCACTACGACGACATCGGCCTGCTCGTCCCGGGCGAGCGCAGCCGCGCGGGCCACCGGCGCTACAGCGACGCCGACCTCGACCGGCTCCAGCAGATCCTGTTCTACCGGGAGCTCGGCTTCCCGCTCGACGAGGTCGCCGTCCTGCTCGACGACCCGGACGCGGACCCGCGCGCGCATCTGCGCCGCCAGCACCAGCTGCTGACCGCCCGGATCGAAAGGCTCCAGAAGATGGCGGCGGCCGTGGAGCACGCCATGGAGGCACGCAGGATGGGCATCAACCTCACGCCCGAGGAACGGTTCGAGGTCTTCGGCGACAAGGACCCCGAGCAGTACGCGGAGGAGGCCGAGGCGCGCTGGGGCGGCACGGAGGAGTACGCCGAGTCGCAGCGCCGCGCCGCGCAGTACACCAAGGAGGACTGGACGCGCATGCAGGCCGAGGTGGCCGACTGGAGCGAGCGCTATGCCGCCCTGACGGCCGCGGGGGAGCCGCCGTCCGGGGAGGCGGCCATGGACCTGGCAGAGGAGCACCGGCAGCACATCTGCCGATGGTTCTACGAGTGCTCGTACGAGCTCCACCGGGGCCTCGGCGACATGTACGTGTCCGACGAGCGCTTCAAGGCGTTCTACGACTCCATGGGACCGGGACTCGCCGGGCACCTCAGGGACGCGATCACCGCGAACGCGGCCCGGCACACCGGGTGACCGGCGTTCACAGCTCGGGCCGAGGAAGGTCACAGGCCGTCCCCGTGGCACCGGTGGAACCTGGGGTGGGCACAAGGCGTTGATAGCTTTGTGCGGCCGTATCCCGACGCCGTACCCATCCACCCCCTCAGGAGCCCGGAACCGTGACGACGCTTGCCCTCGGCCCGAGCTGGCTGGATCCGAACTACCTTCTCGACACGTTCGGCATCTGGGGCCTGCTCCTCATCGTCTTCGCGGAGTCGGGCCTGCTCATCGGCTTCTTCCTGCCGGGCGACTCCCTGCTGTTCACCACCGGCCTGCTCATCACCTCCGACCAGCTCGACTTCCCCCTGTGGGCGGCGATCGCGCTGATCTGCCTCGCCGCGGTCCTGGGCGACCAGGCGGGCTACATGTTCGGCAGGAAGGTCGGGCCGTCCCTGTTCAACCGGCCCGACTCACGCCTGTTCAAGCAGGAGAACGTCACCAAGGCGCACGAGTTCTTCGAGAAGTACGGCCCGAAGTCCCTGGTCCTGGCCCGCTTCGTGCCCATCGTGCGCACGTTCACGCCGATCATCGCCGGGGTCAGCGGCATGCGCTACCGCTCATTCCTGACCTTCAACGTCGTCGGCGGCGTCCTGTGGGGCGCGGGCGTGACCCTGCTCGGCTCCTGGCTGGGCAAGATCGACTTCGTCAAGGACAACATCGAGGCGATCCTCATCCTGATCGTCCTCGTCTCCGTCGTCCCGATCGCGATCGAGTTCCTGCGGGCCCGCTCCCAGAGCAGGAAGAACCCGCCGGAGCCCGCCCGCCCCGACGACCGGCACCCGACGCAGCCGCCGGTCATGGACGACGCCACCACCCAGCTGCGCCGCATCCCCCCGGCCCCGCAGCAGAGCCAGTACCAGCAGCCCCCGTCCCAGCCCCAGCAGCAGCCCTACGGCAACCAGCCCTACGGCAGCGACCAGCACTACGGCAGCGACCAGCACTACGGCCGCCCGCAGCAGCAGCCGTACGGCTCCGACCAGGACCAGTACTACGGCCAGGCGCGGCAGCCCTACGGCGGGCAGTACCCCCAGCAGCACCCCCAGGGCTACCCGCAGCAGCCGTACGGAACCCCGCAGCAGGACCGGCAGTACCCCCACGACCAGGGGTACTGAGCCGCAGCGGGCCCGAGGGCCGTTCAGAACCCCCGGGTCCGCTTCGCCGCCCGGCGTGTCTCGGCGGCCCCGCCCGGCACCCGCAGCAGCAGCCGCGAGACCTCCGAGCCCAGATTCACGCCGATCGCGATGGCCATGGCGAGCGCGACCGCCTTGGTCAGCGACACCAGCCCCCGGTCGACCTCGCTCTGCGCGATCGCCAGCAGCCCGAAGTAGGTCGCGGAACCGGGCAGCAGCGGCCCGATCGCGGCCGTCGTGTACGGCAGCGCCGACGCGAACCGGTAGCGCGACAGCAACTGCCCGAACAGGCCGACAAGACCCGCCGCCACGGCCGTGGAGGCCACCGGCGAGAAACCGCCCGTGTAGTGCATCGCGCCGTACACCGCCCAGGCGACACCGCCGTTCAGGGTCACCAGCAGGACGGTGGATCGTTCCTGCTGGAGCAGCACCGCGAAGGTCAGCGACAGCAGCATCGACGCCACCAGCTGGACCAGAGGCTGCCCGGTGCCGCCCAGGGCCGCGTCCGGATTGAGCTTGGCGCCCACCTGCACGCCGAGGTACAGCACCACCAGCACCCCGACGACGATGCCCACGAAGAAGTACATGACCTCCAGCAGGCGCGCGGAGGCGGTGATGTAGAAGCCGGTCAGGCCGTCCTGCACGCCCGCCACCAGCGCCCGCCCGGGCAGCAGCGCGAACAGCCCACCGGTGATGACCGCGGACGACTTCACGTCCACGTGCGCCAGGTTGAGCGCGACACCGAGCGCGGCCGGCGGCATCGCGGCCACCGTGAACTGGTAGAACTCCGGCAGCCCGCGCCCCGCGCAGAGCCACGCCAGCCGGTCGCCGAGCATCGCGCCCAGCGCGGCGGCGACGAACACGATCGGATCACCGCCGACCAGCAGCGAGGCCGCCCCCGCCAGCAGCCCGCTCGCCGCGTTCAGCGCCCAGGTCGGATACGGGTGCCGGTTGCGGCGGATCTCCGCCAGCCGCCGGTAGGCCTCCTCCAGGGAGATCTGCGACTCCGGGTCGCTGAAGTCGTCCACCAGCTGGTACACCGCCGCCAGCCGGGTGTAGTCGGGCACCCGGCGGCGCACCGTCCGGGACGCGGTGACCGGGTCGTCGACGAGGGACGGCTGGTAGGAGATCGACAGCAGCGTGAAGGTGACGTTGGGCTCGCAGCGGTCAAGGCCGTAGGAGCGGCACACGGCGAACATCGCCGCCTCCACGTCCTCGGCGCCCTCACCGCCCGCCAGCAGCAGCTCTCCGATACGCAGGGTCAGATCCAGCACCCGCGGCACGGCGGGACCGGTCTCGTCGGGCCGCTGCACCGGCTCCAGCGCGGGCCGTTCCGCCACCGGCATGCGCAGCATCGTGCGCATCCGGTCCTGCCAGGGCACGTGCTTGGCCAGACCGACCGTGGGAAAGCCGGACGGGGGAGTGAAGACCGGCGGGGCGTTCTGGGCGCTGTACGTGCTCGGCGGGGTGAACGCCGACCCCTCCTGCTCGGCGGACGGCGTCTGCGGGACACCGAACCCCTCCGGCAGGGCGAACTCGGACGTCGTCTCGGACTCCGTCCCGGCCCTCAGCACGGCCAGACCCTGGGGGATCGTGAACTCGGAGGTCGTCTGCGACTCGCCCTCGCCCGGTGCCGCGACCCCGGCCGGCGGCCGGAAGGCGCTCCTGGCCTCGTCCGACTGCGGCTTGCGGTCCTCCGCTCCGGTGTCCTCCGCCTGCGTGCCCTCCACTTCCGCCACCTGTGCAACGCTCCCTGTGCGACACCCCTCCAGTAACCCTCAGTATGCGCAGCCAAACACACCCGGGCCGCACGCAGACGCGTGCGGCCCGGGTGAGGACTCGCGTGACAGGGGGCTCAGTGGCCGCCCTGCTCCTTGAAGCGCTTGTAGGAACGCTCGATCTCGGCCTCGGCGTCCGAGCGGCCGACCCAGTTGGCGCCCTCGACGGACTTGCCGGGCTCCAGGTCCTTGTAGACCTCGAAGAAGTGCTGGATCTCCAGGCGGTCGAACTCCGAGACGTGGTGGATGTCCCGCAGGTGCTCCACGCGCGGGTCCGTCGACGGCACGCACAGCAGCTTGTCGTCGCCGCCGGCCTCGTCGGTCATCCGGAACATGCCGATCGCGCGGCAGCGGATCAGGCAGCCCGGGAAGGTCGGCTCGTCCAGGATGACCAGCGCGTCAAGCGGGTCGCCGTCCTCGCCGAGGGTGTTCTCGACGAAGCCGTAGTCGGTCGGGTAGGCGGTCGAGGTGAAGAGTCGACGGTCCAGGCGGATCCGACCCGTCTCGTGATCCACCTCGTACTTGTTCCGCGAACCCTTCGGGATCTCGATCGTGACGTCGAACTCCACCGGTGGCTCCTCCATGATCAGCACATAGTTCTGGTGATTAAGTGTCCCTCACGCAGGTGTGTGATCGCGAAAGGGGCTGGGTGGTCGTGGTCGAACTGAGGCCTTGGCGGGCCGCGGGACCGCATGTTGCGCGGCTCGCGGGCGCCGTACGACCGCGTCTGGCCCGGGCCGCAGCTGCCGCCCGGCCGCGGGTCGCGCGGCTCGTGCAGGCCGCGAAACCGCAGCTCACGCGGGTCACGAAGCCGAAGCCCGGATGGAGCTGGCAGTACACCGCGACAGCCGCCACGGCCGGACTGGCGCTCGCCGCCGGTGTGGTGACCGCCGCCGGTCCCTGGGACTCCACCGGTCAGCGTACGGCCGAGCGGGACCGGGCCGCCGCCCTGGAACGCACGGGTGGCGCAGATCACGGTCGTACGGGACGGACGACCGCCGGTACGCCGCGGCCCGCCCCCAGCGCCGTCTCCGTGCTGGCCGGTCTCGGCGGCGCCGGGAAGTCCGCGCCGGCCGGGAGGGCACCGGACCGCGAGGCGGTCGCCGGCCTCGTGGAACCGCTCCTGGACGACGCCGCGCTCGGCTCGCACCACGCGGCGGTGGTCGTGGACGTGGCCACCGGCGCACGCCTCTACGCCGCCGGCGCCGACGACGCCCTGACCCCCGCCTCCACCACCAAGCTGGCCACCGCCGTCGCCGCCCTGACCGCGCTCGGCCCCGACCACCGCCTCACCACCCGCGCCGCCCTGGAACCCGACACCGGCGAACTCGTCCTGGTCGGCGGCGGCGACCCGACGCTCACGGCCCGCAAGCGCTCCGACGGCTCGGCGAGCCTGCGCGACCTGGCCGACCGGACGGCCGCGGCCCTGAAGAAGCGGGGCCTGGAGCAGGTGACCCTGTCGTACGACACCACCCTGTACGCCGGGGACGAAATGCACCCGATCGGAGTCAACGACAACCTCGCCCCCGTCAGCGCCCTGATGACCGACGAGGCCCGCACCGACGACTCCACCAGCGGGCCCGCCCCGCGGGCGGCCGACCCCGCGGCCGACGCAGCCCGCACCTTCGCCGCGCTGCTGGCGGACCACGGCATCAGGACCACCGCTCCCGGCCCCTCCAAGGCCACCGCCCGCGCCGCCACCCTCGCCACCGTCTCCTCACCCCCGCTGTCCGCCCTGGTCGAACGCATGCTGACCAACAGCGACAACGACCTCGCGGAGGCCCTCGCCCGCCACACCGCCGTCGCCACCGGGAAACCCGCCGACTTCGACGGCGCCGCGGCCGCCGTCGAAGCCCGGCTGGAACAGCTCGGACTGCCCACCGAGGGCGCCGTGTTCCAGGACGGCAGCGGGCTCGACCGCGCGGACCGGCTCACCGCCGGCCTGCTCACCGCCCTGCTGGCCGAGGCGGGCGAGAGGGCCCACCCCGAACTCCGCGCGGTCCTCACCGGCCTGCCGGTCGCCGGCTTCACCGGCACGCTCAGCAGCCGCTACACGGACGGAGCAGCCGGTGTCGTCCGGGCCAAGACGGGCACCCTCACCGGCGTGAACACCCTGGCGGGCACGGTCGTCGACCAGGACGGCCGGCTGCTGGCGTTCGCCTTCCTGGCCTCCGGGACCACCGACCCCATGGCGGCCCAGTCGGCGCTGGACCGGACCGCCTCCGCCCTGGCGTCCTGCGGCTGCGGCTGAGCCCGCGGGGGCGCGGGAACCACACGCACCCCGCCCGGCACCCCGCCGACCGGGACCGGGCCCCGCCGGTCCTCCACGGCCTGCCCCAACCGCACGTACTCACGTACGGTTGACGCATGACGAGCATCGGTGGTGCGGAGATGGTCGACTGGAATCTCGCGGTGGCGACCGCGACCCGGCTCGTACGGCCGGGCCCCGAGGTGAGCCGCGACGAGGCCCGGGCCGTCGTCGCGGAACTGCGCCGGCACGCCAAGGCCTCGGAGGAACACGTGCGGGGCTTCACCCGCATGGTCACCGAGGAGGTCCACGACACCCCGGTCCTCGTCGTCGACCGCCCCGGCTGGGTCCGGGCGAACGTCGCCGGGTTCCGGGAGATCCTCAAACCCCTGCTGGAGAAGATGCAGGAAAGGCGCAGCCACACCCCCGGCGGCGCGGTCCTCGGCGCCGTCGGCGGCAAGGTCACCGGCGTCGAGCTCGGCATGCTGCTGTCCTTCCTGGCCTCCCGTGTCCTGGGCCAGTACGAGACCTTCGCCCCCGCCACCCGCGACCTCCCGGCCGGCGGCCCTGCCGACTCACCGAGTGGCGGCGGCCGGCTGCTGCTCGTCGCCCCCAACATCGTCCACGTCGAACGTGAACTGGACGTGGACCCCCATGACTTCCGCCTCTGGGTCTGCCTCCACGAGGAGACGCACCGCACCCAGTTCACGGCCGTGCCCTGGCTGCGGGACCACCTGGAGAGCGAGATCCAGTCCTTCCTGGGGGAGACCGACGTCGACCCCATGACCGTGCTGGAACGCATCCGCGAGGCCGCCCAGAGCCTCGCCGGCGGCCGGCCCGAGGGCGAGGAGGACGACGGTGGGCGTTCCCTGGTCGAACTGGTGCAGACACCGGCCCAGCGGGAGATCCTCGGCCGTCTCACCGCCGTGATGTCCCTGCTGGAGGGCCACGCGGACTTCGTCATGGACGGCGTCGGCCCCGAGGTCGTCCCGACCGTCGCCGAGATCCGCGAGAAGTTCCAGCAGCGCCGCGCCAAGGGCGCCTCCCGGCTGGACCTCGCCCTGCGCAAGCTGCTCGGCCTGGACGCCAAGCTGAGGCAGTACCGGGACGGCGAACGCTTCGTACGGGCCGTCGTCGACGAGGTCGGCATCGAGGGCTTCAACCGGGTGTGGACCTCGCCCAACACCCTTCCCACCAAGTCGGAGATCGCCAAACCGGCGGACTGGATCGCACGGGTGCACCGCAGGCCCGAGGCGTGAACGCCGTGCGAAGGTCGTGAAACGAAGGGTGCCCACGGCAGGCGAACGCCCCTGCAATCACCCGTCCGAGGGACCGTGAGCCATGGGTAGGCGTGCGATGCTCGGGGAACGGCGCGTTTCTGTCACCATCTAGGCACTCTGAGTGACCGTACTCGAGCCCACCCCCCCGAAAAAAACTTCATGAAGGGAACCGGACATGGGTCCCCATCCTGCGGTCGCGGCGATACGTCTGGCGGTCCGCCGCGCCCTGAACGACATCCTCACCGAACGGACCGCCCCGCAGGGCACCGACGCCGCCACCACCGCGTTCGCCGGTCTCTCCGCGCTCTCCATGCCGGGGCCGGTGCAGGGCGAGCACGGCGGGCGTGATGCCCACCCCGACCGGCAGTCCCCCGGCGAGACCCATGCTCCCGGGCCCGCGCCGTACGAGCGCCCGGCGCCGCCCCTCGTGCTCGTGGCCTGCTCCGGCGGCGCCGACTCCATGGCGCTCGCCTCCGCCCTCGCCTTCGAGGCCCCCAAGCTCGGCGTCCGGGCCGGCGGCGTCACCGTCGACCACGGCCTCCAGCCCGGCTCCGACCTGCGCGCCGACGAGGTCGCCACCCGGCTGCGCGCCCTCGGTCTGGACCCCGTGGAGTCCGTCGCCGTCAGCGTCGGCCGCGAGGGCGGACCCGAGAACGCCGCCCGCGACGCCCGCTACGCCGCCCTCGACGCCGTCGCCGACCGCCACGGCGCCACCGCCGTCCTGCTCGGGCACACCCGCGACGACCAGGCCGAGACCGTCCTGCTCGGCCTCGCCCGCGGCTCCGGCATCCGCTCCCTGTCCGGCATGGCCGCGGTCTCGGGGGCCGGCGGCCGCTACCGCCGCCCCTTTCTCCAGCTCGACCGGCACACCGCCCGCAAGGCCTGCATGGTCCAGTCCCTCCCCGTCTGGGACGACCCGCACAACACCGACCCGGCCTACACCCGCTCCCGTCTGCGCCACGAGGGACTGCCCGCCCTGGAGAAGGCCCTCGGCAAGGGCGTCGTCGAGGCTCTCGCCCGTACGGCCCAGCTCTCCCGCGACGACGCCGACGCCCTCGACGCCTGGGCCCGGCACGCCGAGGCCGGCGTCCGGGATTCCGCCGGCCTCCTGGACTGCGCCAAGCTGCACGTCCTGCCGCCCGCCGTACGCCGCCGCGTGCTGCGCCGCGCCGCCGTCGAGGCGGGCGCCCCGGCCGGTTCCCTGTTCGCCCGTCACATCGAGGAAGTCGACCGGCTGATCACCGGCTGGCGCGGCCAGAAGGCCATCAACCTCCCCGGCAAGGTCGTCGTCCGGCGGCAGGGTGGCAGACTGGTGATTCGGCAAGGCTGAGAAACGTCCTCCGCGGGACGTGTCCGGTCTCCCTCCGGGCGGGCCGCCCGTCCGGGGAGGCGCCCGGCCCCCCGGCGGCGGGAGGGCCGGTCAGCCGTGCCGCCAGTGCGGGACGACCGAAAGTGATGCGGGTGGACGCGAAAGACATGGGTGCCGACCTCCAGCAGGTACTCATCACCAAGGAAGAGATCGACGCCAAGCTGGCCGAGCTGGCCGCGAAGATCGACGCGGAGTACGCGGGCAAGGACCTGCTCATCGTCGGTGTCCTCAAGGGCGCGGTGATGGTCATGGCCGACCTCGCCCGGTCCCTGTCCACCCCCGTCACCATGGACTGGATGGCCGTGTCCTCCTACGGCGCCGGCACCCAGTCCTCGGGTGTGGTACGGATCCTGAAGGACCTCGACACCGACATCAAGGGCCGGCACGTCCTGATCGTCGAGGACATCATCGACTCCGGTCTGACCCTGTCCTGGCTGCTGTCCAACCTCGGCTCGCGCGAGCCCGCCTCCCTCAAGGTGTGCACCCTGCTGCGCAAGCCCGAGGCCGCCAAGGTCGCCATCGACGTGGAGTGGGTCGGCTTCGACATCCCCAACGAGTTCGTCGTCGGCTACGGCCTCGACTACGCCGAGAAGTACCGCAACCTTCCGTTCGTCGGTACGCTCGCGCCCCACGTCTACGGCGGCTGAGAGCCCCGTCCCCGGGCGCCGTACGGTGGCCGGGAACCCCGGCGGCGCTCGCGCCGTTGGAGCATGCGTAGACGGTATTGCCCGCCGTCCCGTGCAGCTTCAGGTGACAATGCTGGGGTACCGTCCGAAGAACAGCCTTTATCAAACTCACTATGGCAGGAGGGACGGGGCGGCACCGCTCCGTATGGATGGACGTGAAGCGATACTTCCGTGGGCCGGTCATGTGGATCGTGCTGGCCGTCCTTGCCGTGGTCGTGTTGATGCAGGTCGTCGGCTCGTCCGGCGGCTACAAGACGGTGGACACGGGCCAGGTCGTCCAGGCGATCAATGACAACAAGGTCGAGTCGGCCAAGCTGACCACCGGCGACGAGCAGACCGTCAAGGTCCAGCTCAAGGACGGCGAGAAGGTCGAGGGCAGCTCGAAGATCCAGGCGAGCTACATCGGCGACCAGGGCGTGGCCATCGCCAACACGCTGCAAGCCAAGTACCAGGACAAGCAGATCCCGGACGGCTACACGGTCTCGCCGTCCAAGCAGAACCCGTTCGTCGGCATCCTGCTCTCCCTGCTGCCCTTCGTCCTCATCGTGGTCGTCTTCCTGTTCCTGATGAACCAGATGCAGGGCGGCGGCTCCCGGGTCATGAACTTCGGGAAGTCCAAGGCGAAGCTGATCACCAAGGACACCCCCAAGACGACGTTCTCCGACGTCGCGGGCGCGGACGAGGCGGTCGAGGAGCTCCAGGAGATCAAGGAGTTCCTCCAGGAGCCGGCGAAGTTCCAGGCCGTCGGCGCCAAGATCCCCAAGGGTGTGCTGCTCTACGGTCCTCCCGGCACCGGCAAGACGCTGCTCGCGCGTGCCGTCGCGGGCGAGGCCGGCGTCCCCTTCTACTCGATCTCCGGCTCCGACTTCGTCGAGATGTTCGTCGGTGTCGGCGCCTCCCGGGTCCGTGACCTGTTCGAGCAGGCCAAGGCCAACGCCCCGGCGATCGTCTTCGTCGACGAGATCGACGCCGTCGGACGCCACCGCGGCGCCGGCCTCGGCGGCGGTCACGACGAGCGCGAGCAGACCCTGAACCAGCTGCTCGTCGAGATGGACGGCTTCGACGTCAAGGGCGGCGTGATCCTCATCGCCGCCACCAACCGGCCCGACATCCTCGACCCGGCGCTGCTGCGCCCCGGCCGCTTCGACCGGCAGATCGCCGTCGACCGCCCGGACATGCAGGGCCGGCTGGAGATCCTCAAGGTCCACCAGAAGGGCAAGCCGGTCGCGCCCGACGTCGACCTGTCCGCGGTCGCCCGCCGCACGCCCGGCATGACCGGTGCCGATCTGTCCAACGTCCTGAACGAGGCCGCCCTGCTGACGGCCCGCAGCGACCAGAAGCTGATCGACAACAAGATGCTGGACGAGGCGATCGACCGCGTGGTCGCCGGCCCGCAGAAGCGGACCCGGATCATGTCGGACAAGGAGAAGAAGATCACCGCGTACCACGAGGGCGGTCACGCCCTGGTCGCGGCGGCCTCGCCGAACTCCGACCCGGTCCACAAGATCACCATCCTGTCCCGCGGCCGTGCCCTCGGCTACACGATGGTGCTCCCGGACGAGGACAAGTACTCGACCACGCGCAACGAGATGCTCGACCAGCTCGCCTACATGCTGGGCGGCCGCGCGGCCGAGGAGCTCGTCTTCCACGACCCGACGACGGGCGCCGCCAACGACATCGAGAAGGCCACCAACCTGGCCCGCGCCATGGTCACGCAGTACGGCATGACCGAGCGCCTCGGCGCGATCAAGTTCGGCGGCGACAACACCGAGCCCTTCCTCGGCCGTGAGATGGCTCACCAGCGCGACTACTCGGAAGAGGTCGCGGCGCTGGTCGACGAAGAGGTCAAGAAGCTCATCGAGACCGCGCACAACGAGGCCTGGGAGATCCTGGTCGAGAACCGCGACGTCCTCGACAACCTCGTCCTCGCCCTGCTGGAGAAGGAGACGCTCGGCAAGGAGGAGATCGCCGAGATCTTCGCCCCGATCGTCAAGCGTCCGCCGCGGCCCGCCTGGACCGGCTCCTCCCGCCGTACGCCGTCCACCCGCCCGCCGGTGCTCTCCCCCAAGGAGCTGGCACTGACCAACGGTGCGAACGGCGCGACGGCGTCGATCACCACCGCCAAGAGCACCGCCGCGGAGCCCGCCCCGTCGCCGGAGCGAGCCCCGGAGGACCGCCCCGAGAGCTGATCCCGGCTCTCCCGGCAGCCTCACCGGTACCGGAATGAAACGCCGCGCCACCCTGGTTCTAGCCTGGGAGGCGCGGCATTTCCGTATGCCGGCCGGCACGTGAGACACACAGGAACGAGGCACCACATGACCGACCCCGTGACGCTGGACGGCGAGGGCCGGATCGGCGAGTTCGACGAGAAGCGGGCCGAGAACGCCGTACGCGAACTGCTGATCGCGGTCGGCGAGGACCCGGACCGGGAGGGGCTGAGGGAGACGCCGGCGCGGGTGGCGCGGGCGTACAAGGAGATCTTCGCGGGGCTGTGGCAGAAGCCCGAAGACGTGCTGACCACCACGTTCGACCTCGGGCACGACGAGATGGTGCTCGTGAAGGACATCGAGGTGTACAGCACGTGCGAGCACCACCTGGTGCCGTTCCGGGGCGTTGCCCACGTGGGATACATCCCGGCCACCAGCGGCAAGATCACCGGTCTGTCCAAGCTGGCCCGGCTCGTGGACGTCTACGCCCGGCGCCCGCAGGTGCAGGAGCGGCTCACCACGCAGATAGCCGACTCCCTGATGGAGATCCTGGAGCCGCGCGGCGTCATCGTGGTGGTGGAGTGCGAGCACATGTGCATGTCGATGCGCGGCATCCGCAAGCCGGGTGCGAAGACGCTCACCTCCGCGGTGCGCGGCCAGCTGCGGGACATGGCGACGCGTGCCGAGGCGATGAGCCTCATCATGGCGCGCTGACCGGGCCGTACGTCCGGCGGTCTCACGCCGCCGAGGTCGCCCCCGAGTTGTGGTCGTCGTCCTCCGGGAGCTTGCAGACGCGTTCCAGGAAGATGGCGGCCGCTATGACGGCGAGGCCGGTCAGGACCGAGAAGCCGGCGTAGATCGCCTGGTCGCGGCGGGCGGGGATGTCGAGGGACTCCAGCAGGAAGACGCCCGTGCCGCCGTACATACCGGCGACCAGGGCGGCCACCAGGGCGCTTGCCTGACCGAAGACGAGCGCGCGGGCCGCCATCAGGGGGTCGACGCCCTTGGCCTCCGGGCGGCGCTCGCGCTGGGCCCTGAGACGGCCGCGGATCGAGAGCGCCGTGGACAGCAGGACCACGGCGATCAGGGCGAGGACGATCGGCGCGGCCAGCGGGACGCTCGGAAGGGTCCCGACGGAGTTCCAGAGGCGGGCACCCGCCCAGCACAGCACCCCGGCCACGACGAAGACGCCGGCCAGCACCCTGATGCGCAGCTCTCTCACGGTGTCCCTTCGGTTCCCCCGGATGCGGCCCCGGACGGCGGACCGGGTCGTCCTGTCGACCTTAACGACTACTCCGGCAGCCGGAGTTCCAGGTCGGCGCGCGGCGCGACGCCGTCCCGGGCGACGGTGCCCAGAAGCTCGGCCACCGCGCCATGACCGGCGAGCGCGGCCTGCGGCTCCACGTCGTGCCAGGGGGCGAGGACGAAGGCGCGCTCGTGGGCGCGGGGGTGGGGGAGGGTGAGCCGGGGGTCGTCGGAGACGACGTCGGCGTAGGCGACGATGTCGACGTCGAGGGTGCGCGGGCCCCAGCGTTCGTCGCGGACGCGGTGGAAGGCCTCCTCGACCGCCTGCGCCCGCTCCAGGAGGGACGCCGGGGGCAGGGTCGTCTTCAGCAGCACGACCGCGTTGAGATAGGACGGCTGGCTGCCGGGCTCCACGCCCCACGGCTCGGTCTCGTACACCGGGGAGACCGCCTTGACGCGCACCCCGGGAGTGTCCTCCAGGGCGTCGACGGCACCCTGGAGGTTCTCCAGGCGGTTGCCGAGGTTGGACCCGATCGAGATCACGGCCCGTTGGGGGTTGTGCAGGGTGGTGTCGGCGGCGTCGACCTTCTCGACGACGGAGGCGGGTACCGGCTGTACGGTCGGGTCGCTGGGACCCCCGGTGAAGAACGCGGTCATACTCGGCTCCGGATGATGGTGACGGTGACGTCGTCGAAGGGGACCGTGATCGGCGCGTCGGGTTTGTGGACGCAGACCTCGACCTCCTCGACGCCCTGGTGCTTCAGGCAGACCTGGGCGATGCGTTCGGCGAGCGTCTCGATGAGGTCGACGGGCTCGCCCTCGACGACGGCCACGACCTCCTCGGCCACGATGCCGTAGTGCACGGTCTTCGCCAGGTCGTCATCGGCCGCGGCCGGCCGGGTGTCCAGGCCGAGGACGAGGTCCACGATGAAGGTCTGGCCCTCCTCGCGCTCCTTGGGGAACACACCGTGGTGCCCGCGGGCCTTCAGGCCGCGCAGCGCGACACGATCCACGCGAATCACTCCTGCAGTCGTCGGTCTGGGCCGTTCCGTACCGCGTGCGGGCGGAGGTCGGGCCTCGGGTCGAATCTACCCGCGGGCACTGACGGGCCCGGGCCGCGGGGGCCCGGGTCGAGGCGGGGCCCAGGAGGTTTCACCGCCCGTTTCTCCTGGGGAATCCGATGGCTCACGGGTTGGTAGCCGCCCATACCCCGGGGCCCGTGATTCGAACCACTTCTTGGTGCCGGGGAGGCAACAGGGGCGGCGGCCGGCGGCTCAGGACGGCGTGTCGTCGTCCTCGTCCTGGTCGGTGCCGGCCAGCACGGGGGACGCGTGGTGCGACCAGAGCTTCCACCCGGAAGGGGTGCGGCGGAAGACGTTGGTGGCGACCACCAGCTGGCCGACGAGCGGGCCGGGCTCGTCGCCGCCCTCGGGCGCGGGGCCGCCGCTGAGGATGTTCTCGGTGCAGGTCACCAGGGCGGTGTCACCGGTGACGGAGACATGGACATCGGTGAGGAAGAACTGGATGTACTCGGTGTTCGCCATGATCAGCGCGTACGACCTGAGAACCTCGCCGCGCCCGGTCAGCACCGGCCAGCCGGGGTGCACGCAGGAGACCACGCCGGCGTCGGCCGGGTCGTGGTAGGTCTCGTCGACGCCCAGATCGGCCGGGGTGAGCCAGAGGGCGGACAGCAGCTCGAAGTCGCCCTGCTCCAGCGCCTCGTAGAAGGCGGTGTTGGCGGCCTCGACCTGCTCGACGTCGGTATGGGGGGCGCTCACCGGGCTCCCTCTGCGCCGTCCGCGCCGCGCGCCCCTTCGATGGCGCGAGCGACCCGCACGGCATCCGCCGTGGCCCGCACTTCGTGCACGCGCACCGCCCAGGCACCGGCGTGTGCCGCGAGCGCGGAGACGGCGGCGGTGGCCGCGTCGCGTTCCCGGGCGGGCGGCGGGGCGCCCTCCGGCCCGGCGAGGACACGGCCGAGGAACCGCTTGCGGGAGGCGGCGACGAGCAGCGGGTGGCCGAGTCCCAGCAGACGGTCGAGGCGGGCCAGGAGCGCGAGGTCGTGGTCGGCGCCCTTGGAGAAGCCGAGACCGGGATCGACGACGATGCGCTCGGGGGCGACGCCGCCCTCCAGAACGGCCTCCACGCGCGCGTGGAGCTCGTCGACGACCTCGGTGACGACGTCGTCGTACACGCCCCTGACGTTGCCGCCCTCCAGGAAGCCGCGCCAGTGCATGACCACGAAGGGGGCGTCCGCGTCGGCGACGACCGGGATCATCCGGGGGTCGGCGAGACCGCCGCTGACGTCGTTGACCAGGGCGGCACCGGCCGCGAGCGCCTGTTCGGCGACGGAGGCCCGCATGGTGTCCACGGAGATCGTCACGCCCTCGGAGGCGAGGCCGCGGACGACGGGGACGACCCGCTTGAGCTCCTCGGCCTCGTCGACGCGGGTGGCGCCGGGGCGGGTGGACTCGCCGCCGACGTCGATCAGGTCCGCGCCCTCGGCGACCAGGTCGAGGCCGTGCTTGATGGCGGCCGTCGTGTCGAACCAGCGGCCGCCGTCGGAGAAGGAGTCGGGGGTCACGTTCACGACTCCCATGACCGCGCAGCGGTCCCATGCGGTCAGGCCCGCCACGTGGCGGCGGCCGGTCTGCTTGCTCATGGGTTCAGCGTAGGCCCCGGGGGCGGCCGCCGGCCCGCGCGCCCCTGCCGTGGGCCTGCGGTGGGCGCTCAGGCCGCCCGCACGCTGCCTTCCGGCACGCCGCCGTGGGCGCTCGGACGCGGCCCGGGCGTGCGGCGGCGCAGAAAGCGCGGCAGGGGCAGGGCGAGGGTGACGAAGCCTTCCGCCTGTATGGCGGCGAAGCCGATGCGGGGCAGGTCGGCGGAGGCGCGGTAGACGACGAAGCGCGGCTCCCAGCGGGGCCGGAACTTGGCGTTGAACCGGTACAGGGACTCGATCTGGAACCAGCGCGAGAGGAACACCAGCAGTCCGCGCCAGGCGCGCAGCACCGGTCCCGCGCCGAGTTTCTCGCAGCGCGCCAGCGCCGAGCGGAACATCGCGAAGTTCAGGGACACGCGCCTGATGCCGAGGCGGGGGGCGGCCTGGAGCGCCGCCACGATCAGCAGCTCGTTCACGCCGGGGTCCGCCGAGCGGTCGCGCCGCATCAGGTCCAGGGAGACCCCGTCGGCGCCCCACGGCACGAAGTGCAGGACCGCCCTCAGATCGCCGTACGGGCCCGGTTCCGGTCCGGCCCGGTGCGCGGTGACGACGAGGCAGTCCCCGTCGGCGGGATCGCCGATGCGGCCCAGCGCCATGGAGAAGCCGCGCTCGGTGTCGGTGCCGCGCCAGTCGTCGGCGGCGCGGCGGATCCGCCTCAGCTCGGCCTCGCCGAGGTCAGTCACCCGCCGTACCCGGGTCTCGTAGCCGGCCCGCTCGATGCGCTTGACCATCTGGCGCACGTTGCGCATCGCGCGGCCGGCGAGCGAGAAATCCGCGACGTCCACCACCGCCTCGTCGCCCAGTTCAAGGGCGTCCAGGCCGGTCTCGCGGGCCCAGACCTCGCCGCCGGTCTCGGAGCAGCCCATGACGGCGGGGGTCCAGGAGTGGATCCTGGCCTCGTCCATGAAGCGTTCGATGGCGCCGGGCCAGGCCTCCACGTCACCGATCGGGTCGCCGCTGGCGAGCATCACCCCGGAGACGACGCGGTAGGTCACCGCCGCCTTGCCGCTGGGCGAGAAGACGACGGCCTTGTCGCGGCGGAGCGCGAAGTGGCCGAGGGAGTCGCGGCCGCCGTGCCGGGCCAGCAGGGCGCGCAGCCGTGCCTCGTCCTCCTCCGTCAGCCGCGCGGCGGGGTGTTCGGGCCTGAGGGCCAGGTAGAGGGTGGTGACGGCGGTGAGCAGGCCCAGCGCACCCAGGGAGAAGGCGACCGTCCAGGAGGTGTTGCCCTGGTAGTCCACCGGGCCCTCGATGCCGAACATGCCGTACAGGACATGGGTCATACGGTCGGCCAGGCTCGGGTCGCCGACCATGTGGTGCGGGTGGACGCTGACGATGACCAGCCCCAGGACGAGGGAACCGGCGCCCATGAGGACGAAGTTGGCCAGCGCGCGCCACCGGCTGCGCGGGTCGGGCAGGGCGGCGAACTGGCCGCGGTGGCGCAGCAGGGCCGCCAGCAGCACCAGCGGGATGAGCACGCCGACGATCGAGTGGCGGTACGTGAACTGGGCGACGGCGCCGGCCGGCAGCAGCACCACGGCGGCACGCCAGGCCCGGCGTTTGCCGCGCTTGAGGCCGTGCGCCAGCAGCAGCAACAGCACGCCGACGCCGAGCGAGAGGGCGGCCGCGAACGGGCCGAGCGCCCCGGGCAGCACCTCGGCCAGTGCGTGCACGCGGCTGTGCCGGAAGCGCGGGAAGACGCCGGCGGCGATGTCCAGCAGGCCCACGAGAGCGCAGGCCCGGCCGACGAGGGCGGGTACGGCCTCGGGGCGCGGCCCCCGCGGAACGCGTCGTCCCCGGCTCCTCCGGGGCGGAGCCCCACCCGACATATCAGCATCTGTCTTGGCAGACATCGCATTCCGTAAAGAGGTTAAGGAACCTTGAAACCGGTGCCGATCCGGGCATCCGGCGACATTGTGCCCTCTAGGACGGCGTCCGCCGGGGAGCGGTTCACTCCCCTCGGGCAAAGCCGTTCCAAAGGCGGACAAAAGGCGGACGAAGCGCAGGCAGGTGGCCGACCATGGGTCTGAGGAGCGACGGGGTGCTGGGGGCGGCGGTGCTGTGCGCCGTGCTGCTGTTCGCCGGCACGGTGCGGGCCTGGCCGCGGCTGGCCCGGGGCACCCGGCGGGCGGTCGGCGGGCGGGTCGGGCTGCTGCTCGTCACCCAGCTGGCGCTGTTCGCCGCGGTGGCGCTCGCCGCCAACCGGGCCTTCGGCTTCTACGCGAGCTGGGCCGACCTGCTCGGCCGGGAGGGCGTCCCGGGCGTGGTCGTCGACCGGGTGGCGGACGCCGGCTCGGGCGGCCCGCTGCGGGTGGTCCGCACGCGGGCGGTGGCGGGCGGCGGGGATCCGCGCAGCGACGGGCAGGTCCAGGAGGTCGGCGTCGTGGGCCGCAGGTCCGGTGTCGTCACGTCCGCCTACGTGTATCTGCCGCCGGAGTACTTCCAGCCCCGGTACCGCACGCGCACGTTCCCCGCGGTGGTCGTCCTCACCGGCTATCCGGGCACGGCCAGGGCGCTGGTCGACAGGCTCCACTATCCGCGTACGGCCCTGGCGCTGGCCACGCGCGGGCGGGCGCAGCCGATGATCCTGGTGATGCTGCGGCCCACGGTGGCGCCGCCCCGCGACACGGAATGCGTGGACGTCCCGGGCGGACCCCGCGCGGAGACCTTCTTCGCCGAGGATCTGCCGGACGCCGTACTGGCCCACTACCGGGCCGGCGGGAAGCCGGGCGGCTGGGGAATCGTGGGCGACTCCACGGGCGGTTACTGCGCCCTGAAGCTCGCCCTGCACCATCCCGGGGTGTACGCCGCCGGGGCGGGCCTGTCCGCGTACTACGCGGCGCAGACCGACGCGGCCACGGGCGATCTCTTCCGCGGTGCCGAGGAACGCAGGAATCGCGCCGATCTGTGGTGGTGCCTGGATCACCTGCCGACGCCCGACACTTCCCTGCTCGTCACCAGCAGCAGGAGCGGCGAGTCCAACTACGGGGACACGCTGGAGTTCATCGAGAGGGTCAAGGCGACGAAGCGGACCCGTATCTCCTCGATCATCCTCGAAAGCGGCGGGCACAACTTCAATACCTGGCGGCGGGAGATTCCGGCGACGTTGCAGTGGATCAGCGGACGGCTGGCCGACCGATAGAAATGATCTTGATGAATTCCCTGATGAGATCGCTTTCTGGCACCTTGTGACTCGGTTGCCGCGTGAACACTTTCGAGATGGCTGTGTTTTTACGGGGCGGCGCGCCAAGATTCGCCTACGCGCGGTAAGTTTCTGGCCATGCCACGTGGACGTCACCGCCATTCCCCGCCCTTGCACAGGCTGTTGCCTCCCTCGGCGATCGCAGGTGTTTCCCTCGTCTGCGCTCTGGGCCCCTGGGTGTTCACGGAACCGATACTGCTCCGCTCGCTGGCCGCGGCCGCCGCGGCGACGGCGATCGGCGGAGCGGTCGTCATGCGCCGCTGGGACACCCAGGCGGGCAAGCGCGTCGCCGACCTCACGCGCGCGCGGGCGAGCGACGAGTGGCGTCACGAGGAGCGGATCGCCGAGCTGGAGACCGACCTGGAGGAGTCGCGCGAGCTGCGCCAGAAGCTGGAGCAGCGGCTGCGGGCCAAGCGGGCGGAACTGGCGGGGCTGCGCAACGAGCACGCGGCCCTGCTGCGGCGGTACGCCACGGCGGAGACCGAGCGGGCCAGCGCGCTGGAGGGCCGCCGCCTGCTGGAGATAGAGGCCGTGTCACCGGCCCCCGCGCTGCCGCCGGCGGCGACGGAGCCCGAGCAGGCGGAACCCGAGGACGCGGCCGAGGCACAGGCGCAGGCGGCGGCCGAGGCGCGGGCCGGGGACGAGAGCGGGGCGGCCGAGGAGAAGCCGGAGACTCCGGCCGTCTTCTCGCCGGAGGGCTCCCGGCTGTTCCTGCGGGCCAAGGCGGCGCTGTCCCGGTTCGACGGGCCCGCGCGGGGCGACGGTACGTCCGCGGCCGCCGAGGACGACGGGGCCGGGCGCGACGGCGAGGACGGCGACAGCGCGGGCGTGCGGAACGACGACGCGGGCGTGCGGGGCGACGGCGCGCCGGAGGGCGAGGCTGCCGGGGACGGCTCCGCGCGGGAGGACGAGGCGCAGGGGCGGCCCGGGGCGGCCGACGGGCAGCAGCACGCGGCCGCCGCCGGAGCCCGGGCCGACCGGCCGGTGCAGGCGCCCACCGGGCACTTCGCCGTGCCGACCGCGGTGGCCGTCGTGCCCCCGGCTCCCGCGCGGCGTCCGGCGGCCGAGGGCGGGTTCGACTTCTTCGGCACGAAGAGCGCCGGGAACCGGGGATCGGGGTCGGCGCTGGACACCGTGCAGAACGAGGACCTCGCCGATGTGGTCGGCCAGGAGGCCCTCGCCCTGCACAAGGCCGAGACCGAGGCCGGGTTCAAACCGGCGGACGAGGGGTCCCGGGGCGTGGGCCAGGTGATCGACCTGACGGCGCACGACGAGACCGAGCAGATCGACGTGGAGGGCCTGCGCAGCGCGGCCTCCTGAGCGAACGCGCCGGTCCGGTCCCGGCCGGGACCGGACCGGACCGGTACGCGGCTCCGCCGGGACGGGGCCCGGCCCCTTGGCGGAGCGCTCAGGCCATCCACCGGTCGGGCCGTGCGTCCCGGCGCCCCGTGCGGGACCGCTCCGCCTGGGCGCGCAGCAGCTCGGCCGCCTCACCGGCGTCCCGCAGCCGGGCCGACACGGTCTTGCCGGCCCCGGTGTCCACCCGTACGTCGGCCAGCCGCAGCGCCCGCTGCCACGGCCCCTGCGTCAGGCGGACGCTCTGCACCTTGGCGTGCGGCACCAGCGCCAGCCGGCGCCGCAGCAGCCCGTGCCGGGCCGCGAACACCGCGTCGGTGACGGCGAGCCCGTGGCCCCGCCACCACACCGGCAGCCGCCCCCCGGCCCGCCGCGGCGGCCGGGACAGCGACGACCGCGGCGGTACGGTCACCCCGGGCAGCACCCGCGCGATCACGGACTCCGCGACCTCGCGCGGCACGACCGGCAGCAGCACGGAGTTCGACGAGCCGGCCACGTCCAGCTCCACCCTGGTCCAGCCCAGCCGCCGCCACAGCAGGGGCTCCACGATCCGCACGGTCTGCACGCGCCCCGGCGGCACCGTCTCGTGGGCGCGGTCCAGCAGCCCGTGGTCGATGCGCAGCCCGTCCGGCGACTCGGCCACCGTCCAGTCGTACTCGCCGACGAACCGGCCCACACTGCTCGCGCCCGCCGCGCCCAGCAGCGGCACGGCGGTGGCGAGCACCGTCCACAGGCTGTGGGTGGCGAACCACAGCAGCGCCGGTACGACGACGGCGGCGGCCAGCGTGGCCCAGGTGGCGCCGGTCAGCAGCAGCGAGACGGCGAGAACGCCCGGCTCCACGCGCAGCAGCTGCCGGGCCGGTGCCTCGCCGACCTCGTGCGCGGTCTCGGGTGCGAAACCGGCCGCCCGCGCGAGCAGTTCGGCCCGCAGCGCCCGTGCCTCGTCGGCGTCCAGGAAGGCCAGCTCGTCCTTCTTGGCGGCGCCGACGACGTCGAGTTTCAGCTTGGCGACCCCGGCGACCCGGGCGAGCAGCGGCTGGGTGACGTCGATCGCCTGGATCCGTTCCAGGCGGATGTGCGCGGTGCGCCGGAAGAGCAGGCCGGTACGGATGCGCAGCTCCGTGTCGGTGACCGCGAAGTGTGTGAACCACCAGGTCAGAAAGCCGTAGAGGGCGGCGGCCGGGATCAGCACGGCGAGGCCGACCAGCAGCGTGGTGGTGGTCAGCCGGGTCAGCTGGCGCTGTGCCTGGTCGGGGTCGTGCACCGCCCATCCGGCGAGCACGGCGACCGGCGCCCAGGCCCGCCGCAGCGGTGTGACGGGGTGCAGCCGCCGCTCGGTCACGCCCTGGACGGACGGCGGCCGGGCCGTGCCGGGCGCCGTCACAGCCCCGCCGATCTGGCCTCGCCCAGCTCGGTGAGCCGGTCGCGCAGCCGTTCCGCCTCGGCCGGGTGAAGGCCGGGGATGGTCGCGTCGGTCGCGGCGGCCGCCGTGTGCAGCTGCACGCTGGCCAGCCCGAAATGCCGTTCGACCGGCCCGGAGGTGACCTCCACCAACTGCATCCGGCCGTACGGCACCACCGTCTCCCGGCGCCACAGCACGCCCCGGCTGATCAGCAGGTCGTCGGCGCGTTCGGCGTACCGCCAGGAGCGCCAGTTGCGGCCGAGCAGCACCCAGCCCCATACCGACGCGGCCAGCGGCAGCAGCGCGAAGACCGCCCAGGCCGGTCCGGCGAGCAGCCCCGGGACCAGCGCCGAGGCGAGGGCCAGCAGCCCCATCCACACCACCAGTGACAGCCGCCGCATCCGCAGCAGCCCCGGCGGCAGTCCGGTCCACGCCGGCTCGTCCCCCGTGCCGCCCGTGTCGTCCGGGCTCCCCGTCTCCATGAGGCCAGCGTACGTAGGAGAGACTGGGTTCATGACTCCTACGACGGAGACCATGGTCGGTATCGGCGGCGCCGCGGAGAGCACCGACATGGTGCTCAACATCGGTCCCCAGCACCCCTCCACGCACGGTGTGCTGCGGCTGAAGCTGGTCCTGGACGGCGAGCGGATCACCAGCGCGGAACCGGTGATCGGCTATATGCACCGGGGCGCGGAGAAGCTGTTCGAGGCGCGCGACTACCGTCAGATCATCGTGCTCGCCAACCGCCACGACTGGCTGTCGGCGTTCTCCAACGAGCTGGGCGTGGTCCTCGCCGTGGAGCGGATGCTCGGCATGGAGGTGCCCCCGCGCGCGGTGTGGACGCGCACGCTGCTCGCCGAGCTGAACCGGGTGCTCAACCACCTGATGTTCCTGGGGTCGTACCCGCTGGAGCTGGGCGGCATCACGCCGGTCTTCTACGCCTTCCGGGAGCGCGAGGAGCTCCAGAACGTGATGGAGGAGGTCTCCGGCGGCCGGATGCACTACATGTTCAACCGGGTCGGCGGCCTCAAGGAGGACCTGCCCGCCGGATGGGCCGCACGCGCGCGTGGTGCCGTCGCCGCCGTGCGCTCCCGCATGGACGTCTTCGACGACCTGGTGCTCGGCAACGAGATCTTCCGCGGGCGCACCCGCGGTGTGGGCGCGCTCTCCCCCGAGGCCGTGCACGCGTACGGCGTGAGCGGGCCGATCGCGCGCGCCTCGGGCGTCGACTTCGACCTGCGCCGCGACGAGCCGTACCTCGCCTACGGCGAGCTGCGGGACACCCTGAAGGTCGTCACCCGGCAGGAGGGCGACTGCCTCGCCCGCTTCGAGTGCCTGCTGGAGCAGACGCACAACGCGCTCGATCTCGCCGACGCCTGCCTGGACCGGCTCGCCGAGCTGGAGCCGGGGCCGATCAACCAGCGGCTGCCGAAGGTGCTGAAGGCCCCCGAGGGACACACCTACGCGTGGACCGAGAACCCGCTCGGCATCAACGGCTACTACCTGGTGAGCAAGGGCGAGAAGACCCCGTACCGGCTGAAGCTGCGCTCGGCCTCGTACAACAACATCCAGGTGCTGACGGAGCTGCTGCCCGGGACGCTGGTCGCGGACATGGTGGCGATCCTGGGGTCGATGTTCTTCGTCGTCGGGGACATCGACAAGTAGGTCACCCGGCTTCCAGCAGGGTGAGCGGGTCCGGAATACCTACCGGCTGGAGCAGCCAGCCGAAGTCGCCGAGGCCGCCCGGAGCGGTGAGTTCGGCGGCCTCCCCGGCGCTCGCGAGGGCACGTACGTACGCCGCGGGATCGGTGGAGGCCAGCGCGAGCGGCGGGCGCGCGCCCGCCAGGCCCAGACGGCGCAGGGCGTCGCGCTGGGACAGCAGACGGGCACCGGGCAGCGCGCACGCGTCCAGGGCGACGTGCGCGGTGATGTCGCGGGAGCCGTCCGGCACCGGTGCCGTCTCGCGTCCCTCGCGGAAGCCGGTGAGCGTGCCGAAGAGCGGCCGTGTCGCCACGGTGTGCGCGTAGTCGACGGCGACGGCGAGCCCGCGGTCCAGCGTGGCGACGGCCGCGGCCCACGCGGTGTCCCGGTCCAGCCCGATCTCGGCCCGCAGCCCCTCCTCGGCCGGCAGCGGCCACCACCGGTCGAGCCATCGCGCTCCGGGCCCGGAGACCGGCTCCCCGAGCCGTTCGGTGCCGTCCGCGCGGACCAGCACCCGGCGCGGCACGCCCTCGGCGTCCACCTCCGCGACCTCCAGCGGCACGTTGTCCAGCCACTCGTTGGCGAACAGCAGACCCGTGACGCCGCGCGGCGGTTCCGGCAGCCACTCGATCCGGTCGTCGAGTCCCTCGGGGGGGCCGGCGACCTCGACGGCGTACCCGCGCGCGCGGGCGGCCACCTCGGCGGGGAGCGCGGCGAGAACACCGGTGACCAGCTCGCCCCGCCCGGCCGCCATGTCGACGAAGCCGAGCGGCGCGGGCCTCCCCAGCGCCTCGTCCAGGCGGCACAGCAGCCGTGCCACGGCCCGGGCGAACAGGACAGAGGCGTGCACGGAGGTGCGGAAGTGCCCGGCCGGCCCCTCGGGCCGGCGGTAGAAACCGTCCGGTCCGTACAGTGCCGCCCGCGCCGCCGCGCGCCATCCGCGCCACTCACCCGTCGCCCCTGCCGTCACCGGCCCAGGTTAAGGGCACCGCGGAACGGCGACTCCACCTTGCGGAGTACGCGCGCCCGGCAGGGATCGGTCCTCCGGTTGACCCATGCACACATCGCGCTTCCCTACGCTGGGTTACGTGCAGCGCCTCTATGACTTCCTCCGCAGGCACCCGACCTGGGTCGACGGCTTCTGGGCCGTCGTGCTGTTCGGGATCTCGGTGGCCGGCGAGGCCGCCCGCCAGGAGGACCGTGGCACCGACGTCCCGGCGGTGGTCGTGCCGGTCGTGCTGCTGCTGTGCCTGGTGATCGCGCTGCGCCGGCGCATGCCGGAGAGGATGCTGCTGCTGGCCGTCGGGGTGGGCCTGGCCCAGCTGGTGCTGGACGTCCCGACGACGCCCGCCGACTTCGCCATGATGGTGATCACCTACACCGTGGCGGCCAACGGGGCCCGCTGGGCCTCCCGACTGGCGCTGGCCATGGGCCTGTGCGCGGCGTCCCTGGCCCAGCTGCGCTGGCCCACCGAGCAGACCAGTGGGGTGGGCAACGTCGCCATAGCGGTCCTTCAGACGGTGCCGTTCGCCCTGGCCTGGGTGCTGGGCGACTCCATCCGTACCCGCCGCGCCTACTTCGCGCAGCTGGAGGAGCGCGCCGCCCGGCTGGAGAAGGAGCGCGAGGCGCAGGCCAAGGTCGCGGTCGCCGCCGAACGCGCCCGCATAGCGCGCGAGCTGCACGACGTGGTCGCGCACAACGTCTCGGTGATGGTGGTGCAGGCCGACGGTGCCGCCTACGTCCTGGACTCCGTGCCCGACCAGGCGAAGAAGGCCCTGGAGACCATCTCCACCACCGGCCGCCAGGCCCTGGCGGAGATGCGCCGCCTGCTCGGCGTGCTGCGCACCGGCGAGCACCAGGAGGCCGGCGAGTACGTCCCGCAGCCCGACGTCGGGCAGATCGAGGAGCTGGTCGCGCAGTGCCGCGGCTCCGGCCTGCCCGTCGACTTCAAGGTCGAGGGCACCCCGCGCCCGCTGCCCAGCGGCGTCGAGCTCACCGCCTACCGCATCGTGCAGGAGGCCCTGACCAACACCCGCAAGCACGGCGGACCCAACGCGGGCGCGAGCGTACGGCTGGTCTACTTCGACGACGGGCTCGGCCTGCTGGTCGAGGACGACGGCAAGGGCGCCCCGCACGAGCTGTACGAGGAGGGCGGTCTGGACGGGCACGGCCACGGTCTGATCGGCATGCGCGAGCGGGTCGGTATGGTCGGCGGCACCCTGGACGCGGGCCCGCGTCCAGGTGGAGGCTTCCGCATCAGTGCCCTGCTGCCCCTGAAACCGGCGCATTGACGCTGACGCGCGCCCCCCGTTGACACCTGTAACACGACGAGAAGACGGAAGAGGACCCGATGACGATCCGCGTGATGCTCGTCGACGACCAGGTGCTGCTGCGCACCGGGTTCCGGATGGTGCTCGCCGCCCAGCCGGACATGGAGGTCGTGGCGGAGGCGGGGGACGGCGTCGGTGCCCTGGAGGAGCTGCGCGCCACCGCCGTGGACGTGGTGCTGATGGACGTCCGCATGCCCAGGCTCGACGGGGTGGAGGCCACCCGCCGGATCTGCGCGCAGCCCGATCCGCCGAAGGTGCTGATCCTGACCACCTTCGACCTGGACGAGTACGCCTTCTCCGCGCTGAAGGCGGGTGCCTCCGGCTTCATGCTCAAGGACGTGCCGCCCGGCGAGCTGCTGGCCGCGATCCGCGCCGTGCACAGCGGTGACGCGGTGGTCGCGCCGTCCACCACCCGCCGCCTGCTGGACCGCTTCGCGCCGATGCTGCCGGGCACCGGCAAGGAGCCCGGGCACAAGGAGCTGGACCGGCTCACCGACCGGGAGCGCGAGGTCATGGTGCTGGTCGCGCAGGGCCTGTCCAACGGCGAGATCGCGGCCCGGCTGGTGCTGTCGGAGGCGACCGTCAAGACGCACGTGGGCCGCATCCTGACCAAGCTGGGGCTGCGCGACCGGGTGCAGGTGGTGGTGCTGGCCTACGAGACGGGTCTGGTGCGGGCCGGCGGGCACGGCTGACCGGGCCCGCGGGCAGCGCCCCGTCGGTAGGGTGCCGCGCATGCTCCTGTGGATCAACGGCCCCTTCGGGGGCGGCAAGACACAGACCGCACACGAGATCCAGCGCCGCCTGCCCGGCAGCGTCATCTGCGACCCCGAACACGCCGGCTTCGGCCTGCACCGCATGCTGCCGCCGGCACTGCGCGGCGACTTCCAGGACCTGACGGCCTGGCGGCAGGGCGTCGTCGAGGTCCTCGACCTGGCCCTCACCGGGCACGACGGCGTGGTGATCGCCCCCATGACCGTCACCGACTCCGGCTGCTTCGCCGAGACCGTAGGCCGTCTGCGCGACCTTGGCCACGACGTGCACCACTTCACGCTCCTCGCCGAACGCGAGACGGTCCTGAGGCGGCTGCGCGAGCGCGGCTTCGGCCACCTCCTGGCGTACGTCGCCGGGCGCGACGCCGGCCTGCGCCGGGAGAGCTGGGCCGTACGGCAGCTGGACCACTGCCTGGAGCGGCTGCGGGAGCCCGAGTTCGCCGAGCACCTGTGGACGGATCACTCGACCGTGCCGAAGACCGCCGACCGGATCGCCGTCCTGGCCGGGCTCACGCTCCTGCCCAACACCGAGGGCGCGCTGCGCACCCGGCTGCGGCAGGCGCGGGTCGGCCTGCGGCACATCCGGTTCGACTGACCGCGGGCGCCCGCCGCGGCGGCGGGCCGCGCCCTACCGGGCGGCCTCCTCGGCGAGCCGGGCGGCGAACTCCGCGACCGCCGCCCTCACGTCCCCGGCCGTCCACTGAAGGCCGGCGGCCCGTACCTGGACCTCGGTGACGGACAGGCCCGGTCCCCTGCGGTCCCAGCCGGAGAGGAACAGCATGACCCCCGTCTCCTCGGCCGTCCGGACCGCCGCCTCCGCGGCGACCTCGGCGTCGTACGGCAGCCAGACCTGGAAGTCGTGGGTGTGCGGCACCTCCGGGTGCACGCGCGCCCACGGCAGGCCGGCCGCCGCGAAGCCCTCGCGCAGCGCCGCGGCCACCACGCGCGCGTGGGCCACGTACTCCGGCAGCCGGGGCAGCTCCCGGTCCAGGCCGATGAGCGCCGACAGCGCCGTGGGGAACTGCTGGAAGACCTGGCCGCCGTACCGGTGCCGCCAGACCTTCGCCTCCTCGACCAGGGTCTTCGGGCCGGCCAGCGCCGCGCCCCCGAACCCGTCGAGCGACTTGTAGAACGACACGTACACGCTGTCCGCCAGACCCGCGATGTCGGGCAGCGGGCGGCCGAAGTGCACGGTGGACTCCCACAGGCGCGCCCCGTCGAAGTGCACCACGGCGTCCCTGTCGCGCGCGGCCTGAACGACCTCGGTGAGCTCCTCCCAGGCCGGCAGCACGAAACCGGCGTCCCTGAGGGGCAGCTCCAGCATCAGCGTCCCGAAGGGTTCCTCGAAGCCGCGCACCTCCTCGGCGGTCGGCAGCCGTGGCTCGCTCGTCACCCGGACCGGGCGCAATCCGCTGACCTGGCTGAGCGCATGCCGTTCGTGCACCTCGGGGTGGCTGAGCGCATGCAGGGCGACCGTGGGGCTACCGGTGCGGCCCGCCCAGCAGCGCAGGGCGACCTGCTGGGCCATCGTGCCCGTGGGGAAGAAGGCGGCGGCCTCCAGACCGAGCAGCGCGGCGACCTTCTCCTCCAGCGCCTCGACGACGCCGTTGCCGTAGATGTCCGACGGCCCGTCCAGGTCGTACACGTCCTGGGCGGCGTCGAGCAGGGCCAGGCGCTCCCGGAGGGTCTGCTGGAAACCGGGGCGGGCGAACGCGCGCCGCGCGCTGCGCAGGGCGGCGAGGCGCCGCTCGCGCAACCGCTTGCGCCGTTCCTCGTCGGATACCTGGTCCAGCTGCTGTCCGCGCTGCGGCGCCGTGTCGCTCATCCCCGGATCATGCCTTGCGCCGGCTCGCGCGGGCACTCGCATTTCCCTGCGGCGCTCCCCGCGCGCGTGGTGTGCGTCCGCCCACAGCCTGTGGACAACCGGACGCCCCGGAACAGATCGCGTTAACATGACGAGAAATCGTCCGGTACCCAGAGCGGACTGGAACGGGAAGGCCGCCGTCGCGTGAGTACAGTCCAACATCCAGAACCCAGGGACCGCCCCGCGCGGCTCTCGGTCGGTGTCGTCGGCGCCGGCCGCGTGGGCCCCGCGCTCGCCGCCTCCCTCCAGCTGGCCGGGCACCGCCCGGTGGCCGTCTCCGGGGTCTCCGACACCTCCAGGCGGCGTGCCGCCACGATGCTCCCCGATGTCCCGGTCGTCCCGCCCGCCGAGGTCCTGGACCGCGCCGAGCTGGTGCTGCTGACCGTCCCGGACGACGCCCTGCCCGGGCTCGTCTCCGGACTCGCCGAGACCGGGGCCGTCCGGCCGGGCCAGCTCCTGGTGCACACCTCCGGGCGGTACGGCACGAAGGTGCTGGACCCCGCCCTGCGCGCGGGCGCGCTGCCGCTGGCCCTGCATCCGGCGATGACCTTCACCGGCACGCCCGTGGACGTGCAGCGGCTGGCCGGCTGCTCGTTCGGCGTGACCGCGCCCGAGGAGCTGCGGCTGGCCGCCGAGGCCCTCGTCATCGAGATGGGCGGCGAGCCCGAGTGGATCGCCGAGGAGATGCGGCCGCTGTACCACGCGGCCCTCGCGCTGGGCGCCAACCACCTGGTCACCCTGGTGGCCCAGTCCATGGAGCTGCTGCGCACGGCCGGGGTCGGGGCCCCCGACCGGATGCTCGGCCCGCTGCTGGGCGCCGCCTTGGACAACGCCCTGCGCTCCGGCGACGCGGCCCTGACCGGGCCCGTCGCGCGCGGGGACGCGGGCACCGTCGCCGCGCATCTCACCGAGTTGCGCCGGTACGCCCCGCAGACCGTCGCCGGCTACCGGGCGATGGCCCGCGCGACCGCCGACCGGGCGCTCGCCCACGGGCTGCTGAAGCCGGAACTCGCCGAAGACCTGCTGGGTGTGCTCGCCGACGAAGCGGCGCCGCCCGAGAACGGGGAAGACCAATGAGCCGCGACTTCGAACTCCTGCCGACGGTCGAGGAGCTGAACCGGGTCCGGGAGCGGCGCGCCGTGCCCGGCCGCACCGCCGTGGTGATGACCATGGGCGCCCTGCACGAGGGGCACGCCACGCTGATCCGGGCCGCCCGCGCGCACGTCGGCCCCGAGGGCTTCGTGGTCGTCACCGTCTTCGTCAACCCGCTCCAGTTCGGCGCGGGCGAGGACCTCGACCGCTATCCGCGCACCCTCGACGCCGATCTGAAGACCGCCGAGCAGGCGGGCGCGGACGTGGTGTTCGCGCCGTCGGCCGACGACATGTACCCGGGCGGCCGGCCGGAGATCACCCTGCGCGCGGGTGCCATGGGCGAGCGCCTGGAGGGCGCCTCCCGTCCCGGGCACTTCGACGGCATGCTCACGGTGGTCGCCAAGCTGCTCCACCTCACCCGCCCCGACGCCGCCTTCTTCGGCCAGAAGGACGCCCAGCAGCTCGCCCTGGTCCGCCGCATGGTGCGGGACCTGAACTTCGGCGTCGAGATCGTCGGCGTGCCCACCGTGCGCGAGGACGACGGCCTGGCGCTGTCCAGCCGCAACCGCTATCTCTCGCCCGGCGAGCGGCGTACGGCCCTGGCCCTGTCCCGGGCCCTGTTCGCCGGCCGCGACCGGCACGCCGCCCAGGAGGCGCTGCGCGCGCGGGCCCGCGAGGTGCCCGCCACGCGCGCGCGTGCCGAGGCGCTCAGCGCCCTCGGGGAGTCCCGCGCCGCCGCCGACGCGCACGCCGTGGCCAAGGCGGCACCGGGCGGCCCGGCGGCCGTCCGCGCCGCCGCCCGTGTGGTGCTGGACGAGGCCGCCCGCCTGAACCCGCCGCTGGAGCTGGACTACCTGGCCCTGGTCGACCCGTCCGACTTCACCGAGATCGAGGACGGCCACACCGGTGAGGCGGTGCTCGCCGTCGCCGCCCGGGTCGGTGCGACCCGGCTGATCGACAACCTCCCCCTCACCTTCGGAGCCGCCTCGTGACCAGCACAGGCATACGACTGCACGCACCCGCGCCGGGGTGGGCCCTCACCGCGGACGTCGTGGTCGTCGGCTCCGGGGTCGCCGGCCTCACCGCGGCCCTGCGCTGCGAGGCCGCCGGCCTGACGACGGTCGTCGTCACCAAGGCCCGCCTCGACGACGGCTCCACCCGCTGGGCCCAGGGGGGCATCGCCGCGGCCCTGGGCGAGGGCGACACCCCCGCGCAGCACCTGGACGACACCCTGGTGGCGGGCGCCGGCCTGTGCGACGAGGAGGCCGTACGGATCCTCGTGACCGAGGGACCCGACGCCGTACGCCGTCTGATCTCCACCGGCGCGCACTTCGACACCGACGACGAGGGGACCATCCAGCTCACCCGCGAGGGCGGCCACCACCGGCGGCGGATCGCGCACGCGGGCGGCGACGCCACCGGCGCGGAGATCTCCCGGGCGCTGGTGGCGGCGGTACGCGCGCGTGGCGTGCGGACGATCGAGAACGCACTGGTCCTGGACCTGCTGACGGACGCCGACGGCCGTGCCGCCGGTGTCACCCTGCACGTCATGGGCGAGGGCCAGCACGACGGGGTGGGCGCGGTGCACGCCCCCCACGTGGTGCTCGCCACCGGCGGCATGGGCCAGGTCTTCTCCGCGACCACCAACCCCGCCGTCTCCACGGGCGACGGCGTCGCCCTCGCCCTGCGCGCGGGCGCCGAGGTCTCCGACCTGGAGTTCGTGCAGTTCCACCCGACGGTGCTCTTCCTCGGCCCCGACGCCGAGGGCCAGCAGCCGCTCGTCTCCGAGGCCGTCCGCGGAGAGGGCGCCCACCTGGTGGACGCCGACGGCGTGCGCTTCATGGTGGGGCAGCACGAGCTGGCCGAACTCGCCCCCCGGGACATCGTCGCCAAGGGCATCACGCGCCGTATGCAGGAGCAGGACGCCGAGCACATGTTCCTCGACGCCCGGCACTTCGGCGCGGACATGTGGGAGCACCGCTTCCCCACCATCCTCGCCGCCTGCCGCGCCCACGGCATCGACCCGGTCACCGAGCCGATCCCGATCGCCCCGGCCGCCCACTACGCCTCCGGCGGCGTGCGCACCGACTCCCGCGGCCGCACCACCGTGCCCGGCCTGTACGCGTGCGGCGAGGTCGCCTGCACCGGTGTGCACGGCGCCAACCGGCTGGCCTCGAACTCCCTGCTGGAGGGCCTGGTCTACGCCGAGCGCATCGCCGCCGACATCGCGGCGGCCCGAACGGGGAACGGCCTCCACGCGCGCGTGCCCGCCCCGGTCCCGCACCCCGGCAGGCCCGCGCACCCCCTGCTGCCGCCCGAGGCCCGCTTCGCCATCCAGCGGATCATGACGGACGGCGCCGGCGTGCTGCGCTCCGCCGAGTCCCTCGCCCGGGCCGCCGAACAGCTCCAGCGGCTGGACGACGACGCCCGCGACGGCCTCGACGAGAACGGCAAGACGGCCGAGCCGGGCGTCGACACCTGGGAGGCGACCAACCTCCTGTGCGTCGCCCGCGTCCTGGTCACCGCCGCACGGCGGCGCGCGGAGACCCGCGGCTGCCACTGGCGCGAGGACCACGCCGACCGCGACGATGCGGCCTGGCGCCGCCACATCGTCGTACGGCTGAATCCCGATGGCACCCTCGCCGTCCGCACCACCGATACCGCAGACTTCCCCCCGACCCTCCCCCAAGCACCCGTGTCCGAACCGGCACGGCGTTCCCAGGAGCAGTGACAGAAGTGAGCACCAACGACCTCCCCCTCGCCCAGGGCTGCGGCGACGGCTGCGCCTGCGGCGCCGACGCGGACGCGGGCCATCTGGAGTGCGGCCTCGACCCCGCGCTCGCCCAGCTCCTGGCCGACGCCGGACTCGACCCCGTGGAGGTCGAGGACATCGCGCACGTGGCCATCCAGGAGGACCTCGCCCACGGCGTGGACGTGACGACGGTCGCGACCATCCCCGAGGACGCCGTCGCCACCGGCGACTTCACCGCGCGGGAGGCGGGCGTCGCGGCCGGGCTGCGGGTCGCCGAGGCGGTCCTGTCCGTGGTCTGCACGGACGAGTTCGAGGTCGAGCGGCACGTCGAGGACGGTGACCGGATCGAACCCGGCCAGAAGCTGCTCTCGGTCACCACCCGCACCCGCGACCTGCTCACCGCCGAGCGCAGCGCGCTGAACCTGCTGTGCCGTCTGTCGGGCATCGCGACCGCCACGCGCGCGTGGGCGGACGTCCTGGAGGGCACCGGGACCAAGGTGCGCGACACCCGCAAGACCACGCCGGGCCTGCGCTCCCTGGAGAAGTTCGCGGTGCGCTGCGGCGGCGGGGTCAACCACCGCATGTCCCTCTCCGACGCGGCCCTGGTCAAGGACAACCACGTGGTCGCCGCGGGCGGTGTCGCCCAGGCCTTCCGGGCCGTCCGCGATCGCTTCCCGGACGTGCCGATCGAGGTGGAGGTCGACACCCTGCACCAGCTGCGCGAGGTCGTGGACGCCGGCGCCGACCTGATCCTGCTGGACAACTTCACGCCCGGCGAGTGCGCGGAGGCGGTGGCCCTGGTGGACGGCCGCGCGGCGCTGGAGGCCTCGGGCCGCCTGACGCTTCGGAACGCCAAGGCGTACGCGGACACGGGCGTCGACTACCTGGCCGTGGGGGCGCTCACGCACTCCTCGCCCATCCTGGACATCGGCCTGGACCTGCGAGCGGCGGAATAGGAAGCGGGTGGCGGCCATGCTGCTGACGATCGACGTAGGCAACACGCACACCGTCCTGGGCCTCTTCGACGGAGAGGACATCGTCGAACACTGGCGCATCTCCACGGACGCGCGCCGCACCGCCGACGAGCTGGCGGTGCTGCTCCAGGGCCTGATGGGCATGCACCCGCTGCTCGGCGAGGAGCTGGGCGACGGCATCGACGGCATCGCCATCTGCGCCACCGTCCCCTCGGTCCTGCACGAGCTGCGCGAGGTGACCCGCCGCTACTACGGCGACGTCCCCGCCGTCCTCGTCGAACCGGGCGTCAAGACGGGCGTGCCGATCCTGACCGACAACCCCAAGGAGGTCGGCGCCGACCGCATCATCAACGCGGTCGCCGCCGTCGAGCTCTACGGCGGTCCCGCGATCGTCGTCGACTTCGGCACGGCGACGACGTTCGACGCGGTCAGCGCGCGCGGGGAGTACGTCGGCGGGGTCATCGCGCCCGGCATCGAGATCTCGGTCGAGGCGCTCGGTGTCAAGGGCGCCCAGCTGCGCAAGATCGAGGTGGCCCGGCCGCGCAGCGTGATCGGCAAGAACACGGTGGAGGCGATGCAGGCGGGCATCGTCTACGGCTTCGCCGGCCAGGTCGACGGCGTCGTGGACCGGATGGCCCGTGAGCTGGCCGACGACCCCGACGACGTCACGGTCATCGCCACCGGCGGGCTGGCCCCCATGGTGCTGGGCGAGTCCTCGGTCATCGACGAGCACGAGCCGTGGCTGACGCTGATCGGGCTGCGTCTGGTGTACGAGCGGAACGTGTCCCGCATGTGACCGCGCGGCCGCCCGGCCCCCGCGGGGGCCGGGCGGCTTTCCCGCATCGCAGTCGTCCGCTGTGCGGGACGTGTCCCGCATGCGGACCGTGCGGCCCGGCTCCTGCGGGGGCTTTGCGGCCGCAGCGCCGCGGGTGGCTTTTCCGCGTCGCAGTCGTCCGCTGTGCGGGACGTGTCCCGCATGCGGACCGTGCGGCCCGGCTCCTGCGGGGGCTTTGCGGCCGCAGCGCCGCGGGTGGCTTTTCCGCGTCGCAGTCGTCCGCTGTGCGGGACGTGTCCCGCATGCGGACCGTGCGGCCCGGCTTCCGCGGGGGCCTTGCGGCCGCAGCGCCCCGGGTGGCTTTCTCGCGTCGCAGTCGTCCGCTGTGCGGGACGTGTCCCGCATGCGGACCGTGCGGCCCGGGTCCCGCCGGGCCGCGCGGCCGCAGCCAGCCGGGTGGGTCTTCCGCGCCACAGCCATCCGCTATGTCGATTTTGTCTGATTAGCGCGTATGGTCGCCGCATGCCCACGCCATACGGATCCCGCGGCGGCATGGCGTTCGGCGTGGCGGAGCTGCGTGTGCTCCGCCGCGCTCTCGCCCTCGCCCTCAATCCCCGCCCCGTCTCGGCCGAGGACGTCCAGGACTGCCTCCGCCTCGCGGAGTCGCTCGACGAGGTGGCGCGGGAGGGGGCCCGGCTGCGCGCCTTCCTGGTGGCCGACCTCGCCCGGTACCGCGCCGCCCTGCCCGGCGCGACCGCCGGCTATCTCGCGCTGCTGGACGAGGCGCTGGGCGCCGGACACCGCCCGGACGCGGACGACCTCGCCGCCCTGCGCGCCCTGCGCGGCAACCCCGCCGCGGCGTCCCTCCTGCACCGCTGCGCCCCGCCGGCCGAACCGGAGGCGCCGGTTCGCCCCGCCGACGGCGCGACCGCTCCCGCCGTGGCGGCTCTGCCGGACCGCAGTGCCCGGCCGGCCGTCCGCCCGGACGCCCCCGCCCGCTTCGCCGCTCGCGCGACCGCTCCCGCCGCGGCGGCGTCCGGCGCCGCCGGAGTCGCCGGTGGTACCGGTACCACCGGCGGCATCGCGGTCGTCCCGACCGCGCCCGCCTCCCGTACCCGCCTCCAGGCCCTTCCGGGCGGCCTGTCGCGCGGTCCAGCCGGGGGCCCTTCAAGCGGGGCCGGGGCCGTCACGGCCGCCGGGCAGGACCCCGCCGGCCGGCCCGGCGGAAAGCCGGAGCCCCGGCCGGACCCGGCCGCGCCCAAGCCCGCGCCGGCCGCTCCGCGGCGCCCCGTCCCCACGCCGGGCGAGGTCTTCCCCCGGCGCAGGCCGGGCCCGCCGCCCCCGGGCGGCGGGCAGCGGCTCGCCGCGGGCTGACCCGTCCGCCCGTCCGCCCGCCCGCTCGTGGACCGGCGCGAACCGCTCGAACCGCTCGAACCGCCCCCTCCCGCCCGTTCCTGCCGCCCTGGCTACCCTGGAGTCATGGACTACGTCTCCGCACTCCTGCCCCCGGTCGTCATGGCCGTGTTCTTCATCGGCGTCATCAGGGTGATCGTGAAGACCCAGGGCGGCGCCAACAAGGCCAAGGAGGACGCGGCGGTCGACGCCGCCGTCGCCCGCGCGGAGAGCGCCCGCCAGGCCTCCGCGCAGCCCGACGCCTGAGCGTTCCGGCGACCGTCGCCGACGGCGTACGGCCCGGCGCACTCCGCGCCTCGGGTCGTACGCCCTTTTTGTTCTTATTTGCTGTTGAAAGCGCACGTCCGGCACGCGATTGACGTGTTCTCCCACTATTGTCTGAGCTGTGCCTCGCCCCTTGGGAGAACTCGAAGACGCCGTCATGACGCGGGTGTGGAAGTGGAACCGCCCGGTGACGGTTCGGGAAGTCCTGGAAGATCTTCGGCAGGAACGGTCCATCGCCTACACCACGGTGATGACGGTTTTGGACAATCTTCATCAGAAGGGCTGGGTGCGCCGCGAGGCGGAAGGCCGGGCCTATCGATATGAGGCGGTCTCCACCCGGGCCGCCTACGCCGCCGCCCTCATGAACGACGCCTGGACGCAGAGCGACAACGCCGCGGCCGCTCTCGTCGCCTTCTTCGCCATGATGAGCGACGAACAGCGACAGGCGCTGCGGGACGCGCTGCGCATCGTCCGGGCTCCGGAAACATCCGAACCCGCACAAGCCCCTGATACGCCCGGCGACAACCCCGGTTCGGCGCCGGAGGGCGGCGGGCGATAGCGTCCGCTCATGTCAGCAGTGAGCCCCGAAGTCACCGCAAAAGCCATCACCGTCCGGCGGGCCCGCACCAGCGATGTCCCGGCCGTACGCCGTCTCCTCGACGCCTACGTCCGCGAGGGCATCCTGCTCGACAAAGCGACGGTGACGCTTTACGAGGACATCCAGGAGTTCTGGGTCGCGGAACGGGACGACAACGCCGAGGTGGTGGGCTGCGGCGCCCTGCACGTGATGTGGGAAGACCTCGCGGAAGTGCGCACTCTCGCGGTGAAGCCCGGACTGAAGGGCGCCGGTGTCGGGCATCAGTTGCTGGAGAAGTTGCTGCACACCGCGCGCTGGCTCGGCGTTCGCCGCGTTTTCTGCCTGACCTTCGAAGTGGACTTCTTCGGCAAGCACGGCTTCGTGGAGATCGGGGAGACGCCCGTCGACACCGATGTCTACACCGAGCTGCTGCGTTCCTATGACGAGGGCGTCGCGGAGTTCCTCGGTCTCGAACGAGTGAAACCGAACACCTTGGGCAACAGCCGGATGCTTCTGCATCTGTGATCGCCGGGGATGCCCTTTGTCCGAAACGCGCATGTTTCCGGGCCGGGGGAGGGCTGTCGGTCTCTGTCGGGGGTTTGTGTTTTCCCGGCAAAAGCGGTTTGCTTTCCGACGTACTGCAGTACTGCATATAACAGGGGACGGCGATACGGCGGACGCCGGCAGACCCCGGGCCCTCAAGTTATCGATGAAAGGAAATCCGGTGGCACAGAAGGTTCAGGTCCTTCTTGTCGACGACCTCGACGGCGGCGAGGCGGACGAGACCGTGACGTTCGCGCTGGACGGCAAGACCTATGAGATCGACCTCACCACCGCCAATGCGGACAAGCTCCGTGGCCTTCTCGAGCCTTACGTGAAGGGTGGCCGCCGTACCGGAGGCCGCTCTTCGGGCGGGCGCGGAAAGGCGCGCACCTCTTCCGGCGGCAGCCAGGACACCGCGGCGATCCGCGCCTGGGCGAAGGAGAACGGATACGAGGTCAACGACCGCGGCCGCGTTCCCGCGACCATTCGCGAGGCCTACGAGAAGGCCAACGGCTGATCACCCGGCCGTTACGGCACCGGCCGGCCGCAGCCCGCGGGCGCGCCGCAGCCGGACCCGGTGGCAGTGCGTGGCCACCGTGTCGACCAGTCGTACGAGATCGGGGGCGCTTCCGCCGCCCCCCAGGGCCGACAGCGTCGGCAGCGAGGCCTCGACCTCGTACCCCGGCTCGGGGGGCCGCAGCCATACGGCGGCCCCCTGCGATCCGCGAGGATCCGGGGGCGGCGGCGCGTCCATGAGACCGCCCGCGCCGACCGCGACGAGGTCGAGTGCCACGGCCCCCCACTGAAGCCAGTCCAGCAGCCCGGGCAGCTCCTCCGCGCTGCCCTCGGCCACCAGCAGCCGCATCCGGTCGCCCGCCGCGGCCACCGGGGAGCCCGGCGCCAGACGCCGCAGCGCCGCCCGGCCCGCCTCGGCCGGTACGTCCAGGACGTCGAAGCGCACGCCCACCGGCAGCCGTACCGGCTCGCCGGGCACCGTCGGCCAGCCCAGCCCCTCCTCGTACCACCGCCGCACGCGGTCGCCGGCCACCATGCCACGTGCAACCGCCGGACGGACTCACGGGTTACGCTGAGTGCTCGGACGGGTGCGCACGGTGACGGGGCGAAGGGCGTGTGGGGGTGTGAGGGAGCGCAAGGTTGTTCGCCCGTAGCGGAGGGAACCGGTGCGCGCGGCATGGAGTGTCAGTCCTCGCGGGTAAGACATCCCTAGTGGGAGGGGGCGACACGCAGAAAAGGGCGTCTCACGTTCGCCATCGGCGTACTGGCGAGTGGGGTAACAGCCTGGCCTGCGGGAACATCGTCTCGCACCATCGGGTTGGAGCAGATGTCGGCGTTCGGGGTCAGGAGGCCAAGGACGGTGTCGGCAGTAGGAATGAGCGGTCCCCGCTTGCGGGACTAAGCTGCGGAAGGACAGGGAGGGGAAGTTCCCCCCACTGCCTGACCGCTCTGAGGAGCGATTAACGATGTTCGAGAGGTTCACCGACCGCGCGCGGCGGGTTGTCGTCCTGGCTCAGGAAGAAGCCCGGATGCTCAACCACAACTACATCGGCACCGAGCACATCCTCCTGGGCCTGATCCACGAGGGTGAGGGTGTCGCCGCCAAGGCCCTTGAGAGCCTCGGGATTTCGCTCGAGGCGGTCCGCCAGCAGGTGGAGGAGATCATCGGCCAGGGCCAGCAGGCGCCGTCGGGCCACATTCCCTTCACCCCCCGTGCCAAGAAGGTGCTGGAGCTGTCGCTGCGCGAGGCGCTTCAGCTGGGCCACAACTACATCGGCACGGAGCACATCCTGCTCGGCCTGATCCGTGAGGGCGAGGGCGTCGCCGCCCAGGTCCTGGTCAAGCTGGGCGCAGACCTCAACCGGGTGCGGCAGCAGGTCATCCAGCTGCTCTCCGGTTACCAGGGCAAGGAGACCGCCACCGCCGGCGGTCCTGCCGAGGGCACTCCCTCCACGTCCCTGGTCCTCGACCAGTTCGGCCGGAACCTCACCCAGGCCGCCCGTGAGTCCAAGCTCGACCCGGTCATCGGGCGCGAGAAGGAGATCGAGCGGGTCATGCAGGTGCTGTCCCGCCGCACCAAGAACAACCCGGTCCTGATCGGTGAGCCCGGCGTCGGCAAGACCGCCGTCGTCGAGGGCCTGGCCCAGGCCATCGTCAAGGGCGAGGTGCCCGAGACCCTCAAGGACAAGCACCTCTACACCCTGGACCTCGGTGCGCTGGTCGCCGGCTCCCGCTACCGCGGTGACTTCGAGGAGCGCCTGAAGAAGGTGCTCAAGGAGATCCGCACCCGCGGCGACATCATCCTGTTCATCGACGAGCTGCACACGCTGGTCGGTGCGGGTGCCGCCGAGGGCGCCATCGACGCGGCCTCCATCCTGAAGCCGATGCTGGCCCGCGGTGAGCTCCAGACCATCGGTGCCACCACGCTGGACGAGTACCGCAAGCACCTGGAGAAGGACGCGGCCCTGGAGCGCCGCTTCCAGCCCATCCAGGTCGCCGAGCCCTCGCTCCCGCACACCATCGAGATCCTCAAGGGCCTGCGCGACCGGTACGAGGCGCATCACCGCGTCTCCATCACCGACGAGGCGCTGGTCCAGGCCGCCACCCTGGCCGACCGCTACATCTCGGACCGCTTCCTGCCGGACAAGGCGATCGACCTGATCGACGAGGCCGGTTCCCGGATGCGGATCCGCCGGATGACCGCGCCGCCGGACCTGCGCGAGTTCGACGAGAAGATCGCCGGCGTCCGCCGGGACAAGGAGTCCGCGATCGACTCGCAGGACTTCGAGAAGGCCGCCTCCCTGCGCGACAAGGAGAAGCAGCTCCTGGCCGCCAAGGCCAAGCGGGAGAAGGAGTGGAAGGCCGGCGACATGGACGTCGTCGCCGAGGTCGACGGCGAGCTGATCGCCGAGGTCCTCGCCACGGCCACCGGCATCCCGGTCTTCAAGCTGACCGAGGAGGAGTCCAGCCGCCTGCTCCGTATGGAGGAGGAGCTGCACAAGCGGGTCATCGGCCAGGACGACGCCGTCAAGGCGCTGTCCAAGGCGATCCGCCGTACCCGTGCCGGTCTGAAGGACCCCAAGCGCCCGGGTGGCTCGTTCATCTTCGCCGGCCCGTCCGGTGTCGGTAAGACCGAGCTGTCCAAGGCGCTGGCGGAGTTCCTCTTCGGTGACGAGGACGCGCTGATCTCCCTCGACATGTCGGAGTTCAGCGAGAAGCACACGGTCTCGCGTCTCTTCGGTTCGCCCCCCGGCTACGTGGGCTACGAGGAGGGCGGCCAGCTGACGGAGAAGGTGCGCCGCAAGCCGTTCTCGGTCGTCCTCTTCGACGAGGTCGAGAAGGCCCACCCGGACATCTTCAACTCGCTGCTCCAGATCCTGGAGGACGGTCGCCTGACCGACTCCCAGGGCCGGGTCGTGGACTTCAAGAACACGGTCATCATCATGACGACCAACCTCGGCACCCGGGACATCTCCAAGGGCTTCAACCTGGGCTTCGCGGCCACGGGCGACACGAAGACCAACTACGAGCGCATGAAGAACAAGGTGTCGGACGAGCTGAAGCAGCACTTCCGTCCCGAGTTCCTCAACCGCGTCGACGACGTGGTCGTCTTCCCGCAGCTGACGCAGTCCGACATCCTGCGGATCGTCGACCTGATGATCAGCAAGGTGGACGAGCGTCTGAAGGACCGGGACATGGGCATCGAGCTCTCCCAGTCCGCCAAGGAGCTGCTGTCCCAGAAGGGCTACGACCCGGTGCTGGGTGCGCGTCCGCTGCGCCGCACCATCCAGCGCGAGGTCGAGGACACGCTCTCGGAGAAGATCCTCTTCGGCGAGCTGCGCCCCGGTCACATCGTGGTCGTGGACACCGAGGGCGAGGGCGAGAACAAGACCTTCACCTTCCGCGGTGAGGAGAAGTCGGCGCTGCCGGACGCCCCGCCGATCGAGCAGGCGGCCGGCGGAGCCGGGCCGAACCTGAGCAAGGAGGCGTGAGCCTCGGCCGCACGGCGAGGAAAGGGGCCGGTGCCTTCGGGCGCCGGCCCCTTCCGCGTGTTTCAGGGCTCAGGGGGCTCAGGAAGGTCTCAGGAGAGCTGCCCGTCGTAGTCCGGCAGCTTGAAGGTCTTCTCGGCGTGGCCGCCCGACAGGTCGGTGGCGCTGTTGCCGATGTTCGCGATGATCGTGTAGCCCTTCGACTCGATGTCGACGCGCTGGGCGGTCTTGTACGCGGCCACGTCCTTGAAGAGGTCGAGCAGACCGCGGACATAGAGGCCGGCGACCTCGTAGCCGACGTGGTCGAGGTTGTAGTCGGTCACCGAGGCGATGATGCCCGGCCGGGCGGTGACGAAGAACACCGCGACGCCGTGCTCCTGGGCGTACTCGGCGACTTCGAGGACCGGCGCGTTGGCGGGCTGCGGGAAGCTGAAGCCGAAGTCGGTCTCCAGGGCGGTGTTGTCGACGTCGAGGACGATCGCCTGCTTCTCGCCCGGCGACGTGCTCGCGATCCGCTGCTTCAGATACGGCAGCGCCTGGTCCATCACGGCCTGGCAGTCCTGCTGCCAGGTGTCGTAGTCGACGTTCGCCGCGGCGGCGGACACGGCGGTGGTGGTGCCCGTGGTGCCCGTGGCCGTCGCGGCGTCGGCCGGGGCCGCCAGGGCGACGAGGGCGGCCGCGGCGACGGCGGTCACGGCTGCGCGGTGGAGCCAGGGGTGTCTGATGCCGGTCATGCGGGGGGTCCTCTCACATCGGGCCGTGCGATGTCATTGACGGGTGCATGATCGGTGAGACGGGTGACCTACGGGAGACCATGGGGTTACCGGGTGGTAGGCGGCGGGGGGGCGGGTGTCAGACCACGCCGCGGATCCGGAGGACCTCCGGGGTGACCGGCAGCGGCGCGAAGACCTCCTGTGGTACGTCCGTCACCTCCGGCGCGAGAAGGACGCTGACCGTCCGCAGCCCGGGGAAGAGGGCACCGATCCGCGAGAGGTCCTCGGTGCCCTGGAAGGCGTTGAGACGCAGAGCGGTGACGCCGGGCAGGGGCGGGCCGTCCCAGCCGACCGCCTGCCAGTTGATGCGCAGGTGCTCCAGCTCCGGCAGGCGGGCGATCTCCGCGTAGTCCTCCTCGGACAGCTTCGTGGCCAGGGACGCCAGGCTCAGCTGCCGCAGCGCGGTGAACCGGTGCAGACCGCGCAGGCCGGTGTGGAGCAGCGCGTTCTTGGTCAGACGCAGATAGGTGAGCGGCAGGTCGGTGGGCAGGGCGTCGTCCAGGGACTCGCCCTGGAGTGTCAGGCCGAGGTCGAGCTGGTCCAGGGCGGCCGAGCCGGAGAGCGCGTGCAGGGCACCGGGCCGCTCCAGTCCGGGCAGCAGGTCCAGCGACAGCCAGGACAGCGGGAGGCGGGTCAGCGGAGCGATGTCGTCCACCTTCGGGCACTTGCTGAGGTCGAGGTAGGCGAGCTTGTCCAGGTGCGCGAGACAGCTCAGGTCCCGGAGGGTCCCGTTGCCGCGGACGATCAGTTCGGCCACTCGGTCGCAACGGAGTGCGGCGGCGATCTCGGGCTCGGCGATGTCACCGGAGAGCTGTACGCCCCGCCGGCCGCCCAGCTCGCTCAGCAGCCGCAGGTGCTCGTCCGAGTGCGCGGCGAAGAAGAGGCCGTCCTCGCCCAGATGGGCGACGACCTCCTCCGCGTACCGCCGGGCCGGGAACCGGTGCCAGGTCCAGCTGAGCTGGGCGCGTACCTCCAGGGCCGGATGGGACCGGAACCGGGTGAGCACCGGCAGCGCCGCGTCCGTGCCGATCAGGGACGCGGTGACGACCACCGCCCGGGCCTCCTCGTCGGTCAGGCCCTCCGGCCCGGGCAGCAGTTCCAGGGCGAGCGGCCCGGCAAAGGCCAGGGCGCGTGCCTCCTCGGTGGTCCGGGGCGGGACGAGCGGGGCTGCGTGCTGCTCGACGGCCTCGCGGACGGCCGGGTCGAGCTGGGTGGCGTGCTCCAGACAGGCCAGGGCGAGCAGCCGGACGCGGGTGCTCGCGGGGCCGTCGAGACCCCGGGCCGAGTCGGTCAGCCCGGTCAGCAGCTCCGCCCGCTCCCGGGGCCGGGCGTGCGCGACCGCCATCCGGACCACGTCCGCCCACTGCTCGTCGGCGGCGTTGCGCACCAGCAGGCCGAAGTCGCCGTCCTCGACCGCGGCCTTGGCGCCCAGATAGTCCTGGAAGGTGCGGTGCACGAACTCGACCGTTCCGGCGGCCGGCTCACGGAGCAGTCCGCTGCGCAGCAGGAGATGGCCGAGGATGCGTTCGGCATCGCCCTGTGCCGCGGCGGCGGGAAGGGCGGGAAGCACCTCGGCGACGATGCGGACGGCGCGCTCGCGGTCCATCTCGGACTGGTTGTTGCGGATCAGCCAGTAGGCGAGGCGCTGGAGCAGCTGGATCTGGGGGAGCTCGGTGAGATGGATTCCGCCGGTCCCGCCGTCCTGCGGGAGCATGTCCCGCTCCTGGTCCCGGCGGGCCAGCAGCATCGACAGGGCGGCGTCGTACAGCTCCTGCCGGCCGTGCGGCAGATAGCCGCGCCGGTCCCGGTGCAGGGCGCAGATCAGCCCGCACATCAGCGGGTTGGTGGCGAGCCGCCCCAGGTCCGGCTTGGTCCGTACGGCGTCCAGCAGACCCCGCTCGTAGCCGTCGAGCCGCTCCCGCTCCGCCGGCTGCGCCTCGGCGCGGGCCGCCGTGTGCCAGCGGCCGACGAAGGCGGCCACGTCGTCCCGGCTCATGGGGGTGAGCAGCAGCTCCCGGAACCCGTCCGGGGCGAGCCAGTCCTCCCGTACGGCGGAGGGGCGGGAGGTGACCAGCCACCGGTTGCCGGGATAGACGTCGAGCAGGCCGCGCAGCCAGCGGCGGGTGCGCTCGCGGTCGCGTTCGGGGATCTCGTCGAGGCCGTCGACCAGGAGCAGGCCCCGGCCCGCGGCAAGCACCCGGTCCGCCCAGCCGTCCGGCTGGGTGGCGTGGAAGGGGACGCGTACGGCGGCCAGGAAGGCGTCGGGGGCCGGCAGATCGCCGGGCCGGCTGCGGACCAGGGTGCGCAGGGGCAGTACGAACGGGACGCGGTCCCCGCGCTCGCCCCGTGCCGCGGTCACCGCCAGCCACTGCACGAGGGTGGTCTTGCCGGAGCCGGCCACCCCGCGCAGCAGGACCTTGTCGTGCTCGGCCAGCGCCCGGTCCGCGGGGAGCGCGGTGGCGGCGGAGGCGATGGGCGGCCCGCCCGGCCCGGCCGCCCGGTCGTCCTCCTCGGGGGCCAGCGCCTGGAGGCTCAGATAGGCGGCGTCCAGGCGCCAGTGGTCGGGGGAGTCGACCAGGTCGATGCCGTAGATGGTGAGACGGCTGTGGGTCCGGGCGACGTAGTGCAGATAGCGCTGCTCGAAGGCGGGGTCGGTGGAGCCGGTCATGGGGGTCCGGGCGATCAGCTCGTCGACCTTGGCGATCAGCTCGCGCTGCCGGCGGGTCTGCTCGACCAGGGAGCGGGCGACGAAGGCGGAGCGCTGGGTGAAGAAGTGCAGGACGTGCAGGCAGGCCGTGTCCAGCAGCCGGCCGTAGAAGAGGCTCGCGTCGAGGGAGAGGTCCCGGGCCGGGTGGCCGCTGGCGGAGCGCAGACCGGCGGCGAGGGCCTCGTGGCCCAGCTCCACGGCCTGGACGTCCGTCATGGTGAGGTCGCCCAGGGCGTGCAGCGTGTCGGTCAGGGCGTGGACGACGGCCTGCTCCTCGTCGGCCGGCAGCGGGCGCTCGCCGGTCCGCAGTGCCTGGCGGACCAGCTCGGCGGAGAGTCTGTGCAGGTCGGAGCGGTCGAGGGTGCGCTTCTCGCCGCCCTTGAGGGCGCGGAAGGAGACGAGGCCCGATATTCGCACCGGCCGGTCGACCAGGCCCGCGCCGGGGCCATCGGCCACGAACAGCTTCCTGATCAGCGGCTTGACGACGCCCGACGCCAGTTTGACGCCTACGGCCATGGGTTCCATGACACCCCCCGGGGCACGGTGCGGAGAAGATCTCCACGACGACGGAGCCATTCTCGGGCACGTAGCCCCCGTCACATCGGAGTGCCGTGCGATCAGGGGCGCCGGTGACATGCCGCACAGGCGATTCGCCCGGTACTAGGGGGAATAGTGCGGCCCGGCCGGAGCGGGTGCCCTACTCGTCTCGGATGGGGCTTGTGTCAAGAGATGGGCGATTTAGCCATCAAGTACTAGCTTGGGTCGTAGGTCACACGTTTGGGCCGGTCCGCGCCCCTGGGTTACCAAGGG
This sequence comes from Streptomyces fumigatiscleroticus, assembly GCF_014647975.1. GTDB lineage: Bacteria > Actinomycetota > Actinomycetes > Streptomycetales > Streptomycetaceae > Streptomyces > Streptomyces fumigatiscleroticus. The sequence goes on along the minus strand of NZ_BMQF01000007.1, from coordinate 26,755 downwards.
AGAGCCGCCCGGGAAGCCGCTCAGCGCACCGGACGGCGGTCATGTCCCCGTTCCCATGAGGTTCAGATGTCCCAGCGTGTCACGCCCCGTTCTTCCCGTACGTCCCGAATCCGCACCCGCGCGGCCGTGCTGGCCGCCGGTCTGGGCGCCTCGGCCGTACTGGGAGCCGGGGTCGCGGCCGCCGCCGACACCACGGCGGCCTCCAGCGTGGCGAGCGCCGTCGAGGCGCAGGCCGCCGCACAGGCCAAGGCGGCGAAGACCGCCCAGGCCGCGAAGACCGCCAAGGCCGCCGAGGCCAAGAAGACCGCCGCCGCCCGGCAGGCCGCCGCCGAGAAGAAGGCCGCCTCCTGGGTGGACCCGGTCGCCAAGTACACCCTCTCCGCCACGTTCAACCAGGCCGGCGGCATGTGGGCGGCCAAGCACTCCGGCCAGGACTTCGCCGTGCCGAGCGGCACCGAGGTCATGGCCGCGCACGGCGGCACCGTCGTCAAGGCCGGCCCGAACGGCGCCGGTGACGGTCCCGCGTACGGCAACGCGATAGTCATCAAGCACGCCGACGGCGTGTACTCCCAGTACGCCCACCTGTCGCGGATCGACGTGAAGGTCGGCCAGGTCGTCACGACCGGCCAGCACATCGCCCTGTCCGGCAACACCGGCAACTCCACCGGCCCGCACCTGCACTTCGAGATCCGTACGACCCCGAACTACGGGTCGGCCGTGGACCCGGTCACCTTCCTGCGTTCCCAGGGCGTCACCGTCTGACGGACGCCCCGGCCGCTCAGGCCCCCTGGTGGGCCTGGGTGATCAGATCGATCGCGACCTCGAGGACCGCCTTGCGCTGGGCCTCGGGGTCGGCCTCCATGTCCTGGAGGACGAACATCCCCGCGTGCAGCGTGAACAGCGCGCTGACGCAGCGCACCTGGTCGGTCAGGTCGGCGTCCGGGTCGACCAGGATGTCCCGCAGGCTCAGCATGCGGTGCTTGAAGGTCTCGCCGATCCGCAGTTCCCGTACCGTCGCCTGGTTCTCCTGCATGAAGCGGAAGAGCGGGGCGGCGTCCGCCAGTGCCTCGCTGTAGCGGCGCACGATCTCCTGCTTGGTCTTCAGGGTGTGCGGCTGCTCCGTGCCCCACTCGACCAGCTCCGTGATCGGCCGGGTCAGGTCCTCGAAGATGCTGACGAGGATCTCTTCCTTGGTCTTGAAGTGGTAGTACAGGGCCGCCTTGGTGACCTCCAGGCGCTCGGCGATCTCCCGCAGGGAGGTCTTCTCGTACCCCTGCTCGGCGAAGAGCTCGAGCGCCACGTCCTGGATGCGCTGGCGGGTGTTCCCGCGGCGCCGTTGTTTGGTGCCGTCCATCGTGCCGCTCATCCTCCCTGCTCTGCGCGTTCACCGGAAACTTACTTGACGACCGGCTAGTTACGCGTCTACCTTTCCCAGTGTAGTCAACTAGCCGGGCGGCAAGTAAGTAGCTGGAACTGGGGGAGTGGGACGATGGCGGACGCGACGATGGCCGACGTGGCCGGCGCGGGGGCGGCGCAACCGGAGAAACAGCCCAGGAGCGTGCGGGTCGTGCTGCTCGCGCTGATGATCGCGATGATGCTCGCGATGCTGGACAACATGATCATCGGTACGGCGATGCCGACGATCGTGGGCGAGCTGGGCGGTCTGGAACACCTGTCGTGGGTGGTCACCGCCTACACCCTGGCCACCGCGGCCTCCACCCCGATCTGGGGCAAGCTCGGCGACATGTTCGGGCGCAAGGGCTCCTTCATGAGCTCGATCGTGCTCTTCCTGATCGGCTCGGCACTCAGCGGCATGGCCCAGAACATGGGCGAGCTCATCGGCTTCCGCGCCGTGCAGGGACTGGGCGCCGGCGGTCTGATGGTCGGCGTCATGGCGATCATCGGCGATCTGATCCCGCCGCGCGAGCGCGGCAAGTACCAGGGCATGATGGCCGCCGTCATGGCGCTGGCGATGATCGGCGGACCGCTGGTCGGCGGCACCATCACCGACAACTGGGGCTGGCGCTGGTCCTTCTACATCAACCTGCCGCTCGGCGCCGTCGCGCTGATCGCCATCAGCGCCGTCCTGCACCTGCCGAAGAAGCGGTCCAAGGCGCGGATCGACTATCTGGGCGCCGCGCTACTGACCGTCGGCATCACCGCCATCGTGCTCGTCACCACCTGGGGCGGCACGGAGTACGCCTGGACCTCCGCGCGGATCATGGAGCTGATCGGCATCGGGGTCGCCGCGCTCGTCGGGTTCGTGTTCTGGCAGACCAGGGCCGCCGAGCCGGTCGTGCCGCTGCACATCTTCCGCAGCCGCAACTTCACGCTGATGTCCGTCATCGGCTTCGTCACCGGATTCGTGATGTTCGGCGCCACGCTCTTCCTGCCGCTGTACCAGCAGGCGGTGCAGGGTGCCTCCGCCACCAACTCCGGTCTGCTGCTCCTGCCGATGCTCGGCGCCATGCTCGTCACCTCGATGGTCGCGGGCCGGGTGACCACGAACACCGGCCGGTACAAGATCTTCCCGATCCTCGGCGGTGTGCTGATGGTCGTCGGGCTGTATCTGCTGTCGCTGATGGACACCGGCACCAGCCGGTTCACCTCCGGTGTGTACATGGCGGTCGTGGGCCTGGGCATGGGCTGCCTGATGCAGATCACCATGCTGGTCGCGCAGAACAGCGTGCAGATGAAGGACATGGGTGTCGCCTCCTCCTCGACCACCCTGTTCCGTACGCTCGGCTCCTCCTTCGGCGTCGCGATCATGGGCGCGCTCTTCAACCACCGCGTCCAGGACGTCATGGCCGAGCGGGCCGGGGCGCTGGGCTCCAAGGTGACCGAGCAGTCCGCCCAGCTGGACGCGGCGAGCCTGGCCAAGCTGCCGGCGGCGGCCCGGGAGGCGTACCAGCACGCGGTCTCCTCCGGTACCCACTCGGCGTTCCTGCTGGGATCCGTGATCGCGGTGATCGCGCTGGCGGCGGCCCTGTTCGTGAAGGAGGTGCCGCTCAAGGGCGCGGGACCGAAGACGGATCAGGGCCCGGCGGACGGGGCGGCTCCCGTGGACAAGGCGCCGGTGACCGAGGCGGTCTGACCCCGGCCGGCCGCTCCGGCGGCTGCCGGAGCGGCCCTGCGAGGCTCCCGGGCGGTATCCGCCCCGGGGGCCTCGCGCCGTCATGTGCCGGACCATGACACCCCGCCTCGCACCGTTGTCAGTGTGCCGGGCGGCCCCATTCTCCTTCACCCGGGCCCGGGAGGGCGGAATCGACCCGGACGAGGAGTGGGCCCGGCCGGCCGTATCCGCACCGGCGTCACTGCGCCGGCAGCATCGGGAAGCTGCCGGTGTTGGTCGGCGCGTGCTCCGGCAGCCACAGCACCGCGACCGCCCCCTCGGCCGGCACCTCCTCCGGCGCCCCGGGCGCCCGGACGTTGCGGAAGGTCAGCCGGGCGCCCAGCACCCGGGCCTGGCCGGCCGCGATGGTCAGCCCGAGCCCATGGCCTCGGCCGGCCCGGTCCTTGCTGCCGGTGCGGAAGCGGCTCGGCCCCTCGGCGAGCAGATCGCCGGGGAAGCCGGGGCCGTGGTCGCGGACCCGGACCACCCGGCCCTCGACGGTGACCTCGATGGGCGGCCGGCCGTGCCGGGCGGCGTTGGCGAGCAGGTTGAACAGGACCCGCTCCAGCCGGCGCGGGTCGGTGGTGACCTCCGACTCGTGCACCACCCGCACCTTCGCGTCCGGGTCCTTGGCCGCCACCCTACGGGCGACGAACTCGCCGAGCATGATGTCCTGCAACTCGGCCCGCTCCGAGGCGCTGTCCAGCCGGGCCACCTCCAGCACGTCCTCCACCAGGGTGCGCATCGCCTTGGCCCGGTCCAGCACCAGCTCGGTCGGGCGCCCCGGCGGCAGCAGCTCGGCCGCCGTCAGCAGCCCGGTCACCGGGGTGCGCAGCTCGTGCGCGATGTCGGCGGTGACCCGGCGCTCGGCCTCCAGCCGCTGCCGCAGGGCGTCCGCCATCGCGTCCACCGCGCTGGCCAGGTCGTCGGTCTCGTCCCGCACCACACCCCCGAGGGCGTCCCGCACCCGTACCTCCGTCTCGCCCCCCGCGACCCGGTTCGCCGCGGCCGCCGCCTTGCGCAGCCGCCGGGAGAGATGCCCGCCGATCAGCACGCCGAGCGCGCTGCCGCCGAGGACCACCGCGATGGAGCCGATCACCAGCGCCTGGTCGAGGTCCTTGAGGATGTCGGAGCTGCGGTCGGTGAAACCGGTGTGCAGGGACATCACGTGCCCGTCCTTCAGCGGCACGGCGGCCCAGATGTCCGGCACCCCGTTCGCCCGGTCGGTCACATAGGTGGCCCGCCGGCCGGCCTCGGCCTTCCTGCGCAGGTCCGCGGGCAGGTCCGGGTCGTCGATCCGGGCGTTGGGGAAGTTCGTCCGGCCGGACAGCTCGTAGTTGCGCTGGGCGATCACGATCCGCTCGTCGGCCAGGTCGCGCGCGTTGTCCAGCATCGACATCCGCGCCGCGTTGTGCACGACCAGGCTCAGGACCACCGCCACCAGCGCACCGACCAGCGCGATCGCCGCACTCAGCTTCCACCTCAGGCCGGTACGGATACCCGGACGCTCCGGGTGCCGCGCGCACCGGCGCCGCAGCTCGGCCATGCCCCGCATGCCCCGGCTCAGGCCTTCAGCTTGTAGCCGAAGCCGCGGACCGTCTCGATCCGGTCCTGGCCGATCTTCGTGCGCAGCCGCTGCACATGGACGTCGACCACCCGCGTGTCACCGCCCCAGCCGTAGTCCCACACCCGTTCCAGCAGCTTGTCGCGGGAGAGCACGGTGCCGGGCGCGGAGGAGAACTCCAGCAGCAGCCGCATCTCGGTCGGGGTGAGCGCCACCGGCTCCCCGGCCCGGCGCACCTCCATGCCCTCGGTGTCGATCTCCAGCTCGCCGAAGGTCAGCACCCCGCCGGTGTCCGCCGCGGCGGCCCGCTCCCCCCGGTCGCCGCCGCTCGCGTGACCGAAGCGGCGCAGCACCGCCCGGATCCGGGCGACCAGCACGGCCCCGTCGAACGGCTTGGTCACGTAGTCGTCGGCGCCCGCCTCCAGACCCAGCACCACGTCGATGGAGTCGGCCCGCGCCGACAGCATGATCACCGGCACGGTCGACTCGTCGCGGATCCGGCGGCACAGGCTGACCCCGTCGAGGCCGGGGACCATGACGTCCAGCAGCGCGATGTCGGGGCGGTCCGTCCGGAACGCCTCCAGGCCCGACAGGCCGTCGGGCATCGCGGTGACCGCGAAGCCGTCCCGCTCCAGGGCGAGCTGCGTGGCTTCGCGGATGACGTCGTCGTCCTCGACGAACAGGACGTGGGTCTGGTCTGCCATCCCGGTGCTCTCAGTCCTCGTGTGCTTCTGGGGTGCTCACTGTGCAGACGCGCGATACGGGTGCCGCGTTCACCGGTACATCGCATCCGGCGGGCCGATCGGTTCACCTCCGCCGCGCGCCGTCAGCCGTCGGCGGGGGCCGGGGCCGGGTCGCCGCCGACGGCGTTGCTGTAGTCGTTGTGCGTGCGGTACTCCTCGGTGAACCGGCCCGCGGACCAGCGGTACGTGATCACGTTCTCGCCGGACGGACTCGACACCGGGTCGCCCTTCTCGTAGACCTGCTTGGTCACCACCAGGTCGCCGCGGTCGATCTCCGCGTAGACCGGGGGCTCCTCGGCCTGGAACACATTGTGGTACTCGCCGTCCTCCTCGCGATACACATACGACCCGACGCCCACCGCGTCACCGCAGGTCAGCACATTGACGACGATGTCGTCGGCGGATGTGCCGGTCAGCTCGCCGTAGGAGACGTCGACGGGGTACTCGTCGCCGGCGCACGGTTTCAGCTCGCGCTTGACCTCCGCCGAGACCCTCGCGTCGGCCTTCACCAGCCGGACCGCGTCGACGCGGTCCGGGGTGCGGGACGCGGTGGCGGAGGTCGAGGGGGCGGCGCCCGCCCCCACCGAGTCGGCGTGCGCCGGGCCCTCGTCGCGGGCACCGGTGCCGCCGGCGGCACAGGAGGTGAGCACCAGGGCGAGGGCGGCGACCACGGCCACCGCCGTGCTCACCGCCCGGAAGGTGGCCCGGGTGGGCCCCGCGCCGGTCAGGCCGAGCAACGCTCCCGCTCCTCACGCTCCAGCGCGCGTGCGTCCAGACCGCGCGCCTGGAGCTCCTCGCGGAGCCGGGCGAGCGCCCGGTGCAGCGTGCTCTTGACCGTTCCGGCCGACATGCCGAGGGCGGCGGCCGTCTCCTCCGTGGACATCTGCTCCCAGTGTCGCAGCACCACCACACTGCGCTGCTTGGGAGCCAGCACCTTCAGGACGTCCATCAGCAGGGCGCGGTCCGCGTGCTGCTCGGTGGAGTCGTCGACGGAGGCCTCCGGGAGCTGCTCGGTCGGCACCTCCTCCAGCTTCCGGGCCCGCCACCACTCGGTCCGGGTGTTGATCATCACGCGGCGCAGATAGGCGTCGGCGAGCCGCTTGTCCGCGATGCCGTCCCAGCGGCCGTACGTCCGCACCAGCGCCGTCTGGAGCAGGTCCTGGGCGTCGACCGGGTCCGGGACCAGCCGGCGGGCGCTGCGCAGCAGCGCGTCCTGCCGGGTGCGGACGTACTCCTCGAACTCGAGCACCTCGCCCTGCGCCATGGTCAACCGCCTCCCGCTCCCCGTCCCCGGACCGGCTGGTCGTCGCCGCCGGGGTCACTGCCTGTGGTCCGTCGTGTGCCGTGCCTGCGGGGCACGGGAACGAAAGTACGGAGGCGTTGTCACGGCGCTGTGCGAAGCAGCCTGCGGCCTGCCTTCGGCTGTCCGTCGGTTGTGTAACGGAAGGAGGAACGGGGCGCGGATATGGGCTGTTTGGTGCGGTATGGGGTGATGTCAGGTCAGCGGCAGCCGGTACAGCCCGCCCGGCAGCGGCTCCACCAGCCCGTCGGCGACGAGCCCGTCCAGCGCCCGGGCGCGCTGCACCGGTTCCTGCCACACCCGGTCCAGGGCCGCCTGCGGAACCGGCGCGTGGGCCTCCCGCAACACGGCCAGCAGCCGGCCGCGCACCTGGCGGTCGGTGCCCGCGTACGTCTGGCCGCGGCGCGGCGGGCCGTCGTGCTCCGGCTTGCCCGCCAGCCGCCACGCGCACTGCGCGGCGATCGGGCAGCGGTGGCAGGACTCGTTCCGCGCCGTGCACACCAGCGCGCCCAGCTCCATGGAGGCGGCGGCCCAGCGGGCGGCGGTGCGCTCGTCGTCCGGCAGCAGCTCACGGGCGAGCCGGCGTTCGGCGGCGGTGGTGGCGTTGGGCGGGTACTGGACGCCGGTGACGGCCCGCGCGAAGACCCGGCGGACATTGGTGTCCAGGACGGGATGGCGCCGGCCGTAGGCGAAGGAGGCCACGGCCGAGGCCGTGTACTCGCCGATGCCGGGCAGCGCGAGCAGCTGCGCGTGGTCGGAGGGTACGTCCCCGCCGTGCCGTTCCGTTATGGCGACCGCGGCGCCGTGCAGCCGCAGGGCACGGCGCGGATAGCCGAGCCGGCCCCAGGCGCGGACCGCCTCACCGGGCGCCTCCGCGGCCAGGTCGGCGGGGCGCGGCCAGCGGGCCATCCACTGCTCGTAGACGGGCAGCACGCGGCTCACCGGCGTCTGCTGGAGCATGAACTCGCTGACCATCACTCCCCAGGGACCGGCCTGGGGGCGCCGCCACGGCAGGTCGCGGGCGTGCTCGTCGAACCAGGCGATGACGGGGAGGTGCAGCGGCCCGCCGGGGGCGCCCTCGCGGGCGGCGGGGTCGGCGGGGCCGGTGTACGGGGACTTCGTGGGCGCAGTCATGGCCCTTTGATCCTGCCATGCCGGGACGGCCGCACGGGCTCAGCGCCACCCCGGCGGTACGGCGTCCGGCGGCGTCCCGGCACGGGACCGGGAGGTGCGCGCCGGAGCCGTGGCCAAAGCTGCAAGGAGCGCGAACGTGAACGCGTGGGCGGCGCCGCGGCGGGACCGCAACGGCGAGAACGCCAACGCCGTGCGCGGGCGGCGGAGTTCGGCCTTCCGGCCGGTGCCCGGCGTGTCCGGTAATCGAACCGGTCCGCCGCGGGCGGTGGCGGCGAGGCGGCGGCAGGGCCCGGTGCCGCGGCGATCACGCTTACGGAGAGTGACCTTCGAGTCGTCATGGTCACGTCCGGTGACGGATGTGGCTCCGGCTGGCGGAAACCGGCGCTGGGCAGGCCGTTTCCGGAATGATGATCCGGAAAAGTTGTCGCTCCTGGCGGCGGGTGAGGCCAGTGGAAGCGCCGATCTCTCGTACAGTTTGCGCCGTGGGATCTCTGCGCAATCCGGTCGGGCCGCTTCCCTCCTCCATCTACTGGCGACGGAGGGTCCTACTGCTGTCCGTGGTCGCCCTGTTGGCGCTGCTGATCGTGTGGATCGTCACCGCGGGCGGCGGCGGGGGGAACCACGACAACGGGGCCGACGGCAAGAATCCCGCACCCTCGATCACGCCCGGCCCGTCGGACTCCGGACCGGCGATCAGTCAGGCGCCCGGCGGGCGCGACGAGTCGGGGTCCGGCGGCTCCAACGGCTCGGGCTCCGGGGGCGGTTCGGGCTCCGGCGACGGTGACGGGTCCGGCTCCGGGGACGGCGGTTCCGGCGGCTCCGGCTCGGCCGGCTCCGGCGGCGAGGCCGGCGGGGGAGCGCAGAGCGCCGGCGCCTCGGGTGCCGTCGGTGCGGGCGATGCGCTCCCGGCCGGGTCCGCGCTGCCCGACTGCACCTCCGACACGGTCAAGCTGAGCCTGCGCAGCGTGGACAACACCTACGAGCCCGGCCGCAAGCCCGCCTTCGAACTCACCGCCCGGAACACCTCCGCCGGCGACTGCAAAGTCGATCTCGGGCCGAAGAGCGCGGTCGTGACGATCACCCGGACCGGCAGCGACGACGCCTTCTGGTCCTCCAAGGACTGCCCACAGGGCGCCGGGAACCTGGTCTACCGGGTGCCGGCCAAGAGCGGCATCACCTACACCGTGACATGGGACCGCAAGGCCAGCGCCCCGAAGTGCGCGACCCCCAGGGCCGGGGCGGCGCCGGCGGGCACCTACCTGGTGGAGGCGAAGGCACCGGGGTTCGCGAAGGTGCAGACGTCGTTCGTGCTGGAGAACGACTGACCGCACCCCTGACGGAGCGCGGGGAACGGCGCGACCAGCCACGACGAACACGCAGGTGAGGCGCTGGACCGTCGGCGGAGCTAGACGTACCGCTCCAGGATGGACGACTCCGCCAGCCGCGACAGACCCTCGCGGACGCTGCGCGCGCGTGCCTCGCCGACGCCGTCCACCGTCTGGAGGTCGTCGACGCTGGCGGCGAGCAGCTTCTGGAGGCCGCCGAAGTGCTCCACCAGGCGGTCGATGATCGCGCCGGGCAGCCGAGGGACCTTCGCCAGCAGCCGGAAGCCGCGCGGCGACACCGCCGAGTCGAGCGTCTCCGGGGAACCGGTGTAGCCCAGGGCGCGGGCCACCGTCGGCAGTTCGAGGAGCTCGGCGTGGCTCTGCTTGTCCAGCTCGGCGAGTGCCTCCTCGACCGTGCGCGAGCGCTTGGCCGTCGGCTCGGGCACGTAGTCCCGCACCACCAGCTCGCGCTCGGGCTCCACGCCGGCGATCAGCTCGTCCAGCTGGAGGGCGAGCAGCCGTCCGTCCGTGCCCAGCTCCACCACGTACTCGGCGATCTCCGTGGCGATCCGGCGCACCATCTCCAGGCGCTGGGCGACCGCCGAGACGTCCCGGACGGTCACCAGGTCCTCGATCTCCAGCGCCGACAGCGTGCCCGCGACCTCGTCGAGGCGGAGCTTGTAGCGCTCCAGGGTCGCCAGCGCCTGGTTGGCGCGGGACAGGATCGCGGCGGAGTCCTCCAGCACGCGGCGCTGGCCGTCGACGTACAGCGCGATCAGCCGCATCGACTGGGAGACCGAGACCACGGGGAAGCCGACCTGCTTGCTGACCCGGTCCGCCGTGCGGTGCCGGGTGCCCGTCTCCTCCGTGGGGATCGTGGGGTCCGGGACCAGCTGGACGCCCGCCCGCAGGATCTTCGACAGATCGGTGGAGAGCACGATGCCGCCGTCGAGCTTGCACAGCTCGCGCAGCCGGGTCGCGGTGAACTCGACGTCCAGCACGAAGCCGCCGGTGCACATCGCCTCGACGGTCTTGTCCGAGCCCAGCACTATCAGACCGCCGGTGTTGCCGCGGAGCACCCGCTCCAGGCCGTCACGCAGGGCCGTACCGGGTGCCACGGCGCTCAGCGAGGCACGCATCAGGCCATCGGAACCGGCACTCCCACCGGACTTTCCGGGAGCTGCTGCCCGGTCGTTGGCTGCCACTGTGCTCCTCCGGTCGCAGGTTCTGGGGCGCTCCCGTGTCGCACACTCGGTTCGTACGGACGGGCGAGACCTGGGCAAAGTCTACCGGCGGTCCTCCTCCTCCCGTGGGGCCTCTCGGCGACGGGAGCGCGGAAGGACCCGCAGCGCGTCCCCTATGTCCGCCACTTCCAGGACCTTCATACCGGGCGGCACCTTGCCCGGATCGCCGGGCACGAGGGCGTGCGTGAAGCCCAGACGGTGTGCCTCGGCGAGCCTGCGCTGCACGCCGGTGACCCGCCTGACCTCGCCCGCGAGCCCCACCTCGCCGATGGCGACGAGGTTCTTGGGCAGCGGGGTGTCGCTCGCCGCGCTCGCCAGCGCCAGGGCGACGGCGAGGTCGGCGGCCGGCTCGGAGAGCTTCACGCCGCCGACCGTCGCGGAGTAGATGTCCCGCTTGCCCAGGGCGCTGATCCGGCCGCGCTGCTCCAGCACCGCGAGCATCATCGACACCCGGGAGGTCTCCAGACCGGACGTCGTGCGCCGCGGGGAGGGGATCTGCGAGTCGACGGTGAGCGCCTGCACCTCGGCGACCAGCGGGCGGCGGCCCTCCAGGGTGACGGTCAGACAGGTGCCCGGGACCGGTTCGTCGCGGCGGGTCAGGAAGAGCCCGCTCGGGTCGGCGAGGCCGGTGATGCCCTCGTCGTGCAGCTCGAAGCAGCCGACCTCGTCGGTGGCGCCGTAACGGTTCTTGACGCCGCGGACCAGACGCAGGCGCGCGTGGCGGTCGCCCTCGAAGTGCAGGACGACGTCGACCAGGTGCTCCAGCAGGCGGGGGCCCGCGATGGCGCCGTCCTTGGTGACATGGCCCACCAGGAGGGTCGACATGCCGCGCTCCTTGGAGGCGCGGATCAGGGCGCCGGCCACCTCGCGGACCTGGGCCATGCCGCCGGGGGCGCCGTCGATCTCCGGCGAGGCCACCGTCTGCACCGAGTCCAGGACCAGCAGCGACGGCTTCACCGCGTCCAGGTGGCCCAGCACCGCCGCGAGGTCGGTCTCGGCGGCGAGGTACAGATGGTCGTCGATGGCGTGGATGCGGTCGGCGCGCAGCCGGACCTGGCTCGCCGACTCCTCGCCCGTGACATACAGCGTGCGGTGCTCCTCGCTCGCCGACTTGGCGGCCACGTCGAGCAGCAGCGTGGACTTGCCCACACCGGGCTCGCCCGCCAGCAGCACCACGGCACCGGGCACCAGACCGCCGCCGAGCACACGGTCCAGCTCGGGCACGCCGGTGGAGCGGGCGGTCGCCTGCCGGCCGTCGACCTGGCCGATGGGCAGGGCGGAGGTGGTGACGCGCCCCGGCGCGGTGGTACGGACCGCGGGCGCGCCGTACTCCTCGATCGTCCCCCAGGCCTGGCACTCGGGGCAGCGACCGAGCCACTTGGCCGTCTGCCAGCCGCACTCGGTGCAGCGGTAGGAGGGCCGTTCCTTGGCGGTCTTCGTACGGGGAGCCATGGACGAAACCGTAGCCGCCGCCACTGACAACGCGGGCACGGGTGCCGCGGCCGGCCGTCCGGTGACCCGGTGTCCGGCGGCACGGGACCGGACGCCTGCCGCCGGACCGGCCACGGACCCGTCCATTCCTGTCCCCTTATGAGGGATCGTTTCACCCGTACGAATTAAAAGAACTCAACGGGCGAGAAGGGCCGTCTCCGGGCCGCCTACGGTCACCGGATGACGAGCAGCAGTCCGGAGACCTCGACCCGCACGACCGGCACACACCGGACGCACCGGGAAGCGCGTGACCGAGCGGCGGCGCACACGCTGGCGCGGCGGCCCCCCGCGCGCTACGAGCCGTATCTGGACGGTCTGTTCACCTACTGCCTGTCCGTGCTGTGCGACCACGACGCCGCGACCGCCGCCCTGGGCGACGTCCTCACGCTCGCCGAGCGCCGCGGCCACCGCGGTCCCGAGACCGCCGGGGAGCGCAGGGCCTGGCTGTACGCGCTGGCCCGCTGGGCGTGCCTGCGCGAGCTGGCCGAGGCCAGGCAGAAACGTCAGGGCACCCACGCGGCGGGCCGCGAGGACACCCCCGGCCACCACCCGGACCCGCCCGTCTCCGCGGAGACGCAGCAGCGGCGCCGCAGCGAACTCGCCCTGCTGGCCTGGCCGGAGGCGGCCGGGACCACCCCTGAGCAGCGCGAGGCCCTGGAACTCGCCGTACGCCACCATCTCGCCGCCCACGAGGTCGCCGACGTCCTCGGCACCGAGCCGGCCACCGCCCGCGACCTGCTCGCCTCCGCCGCCTGCGAGGTCGAGCGCACCCGCGCGGCGCTCGCCGTCGTCGAGACCGGCGCCTGCCCGAGCGTCGCCCGGTTCACCGGCGACAGCCGGCTGGTGCTCAGCGCGGCCCTGCGCGGCGAACTCGTACGGCACGTCGACGACTGCCCGCGCTGCCGCCGCACCGCCGAGCGCGCGGTGCCCGGCCGCTGGCCCGGCACCACCGTCACACCCGCCGAGCTGCCCGTCCTCCAGGCGCCCCGCGCGGCCCTGCGCACCGCCATGACGCACCACCCGCGCGCGCGGAACGCCGGTCCGCGCTTCGACCGGCGCGGCTTCCCGATGGACCCCAAGGACCGTGCCGCCCGGCGCAGCCGGCTGCGCGCGCGTGCCGTCACCACGACCGTCGTCGCCACCGTCGTCGCGGCGCCGGTGCTCGCCCTGTGGGCCGCCTACCGGTCCACCCCGGTCGGCGAGACCGAGGACGGCCGCTCGGCCAGCGCGAGCGAGGCCCAGGGCCCCGGCGGCCTGTCCGGCGCCGCGACGGGCTACGAGCACGACGGCACCGCATCCGGCGGCCGTTCCGGCACGAGCGGTGACGCCGATGTCTCCGTGGAGGTCGCCGGCGTCGCCGGAACCGGCCGCGAGGGCAGCGGCCACCTGGCGGTGACCGCCGGGGCCACCACCGGCGACACCACCCTGATCACCCTGACCGCGACCGGCTCCTCGCCGGTCACCTGGTCGGCGTCCGCGCAGGCCGCCTGGCTCTACCTGAGCCGCTCCTCGGGGACCCTGCGGCCCGGCGAGTCGTGCACGCTCAAGGTGTACGTCGACCGGCTGCGGGAGCCGTCCGGGCGCTGGAGCGCGCGGGTGGCGATCGCGCCCCCGGGCACCGTCGTCACCATCGACGGTCACGGCCCCGCGCCCGGACCCGCACGTCCGGACCCGCGTCCGCACCCCCGGGCCGGCGCTCCGGACGGCCCCGGCGATCGGCCGCCGGCCACTCCGGACCCGGCCCCGACGGCCACGGCACCCTCCCGGCCGGCGCCGAGCGGCACGGCCCCGTCCTCGTCGCCCGCGCCGGACCCCACGTCCACCGGGCCGTCCCCGTCGGGCTCCGCGAGCGCCACCCCGGCGTCCGCGGGCAGCCACGACGGCGACGGTCCCGGTCCGTCGCCGTCGTAGCTCAGACCCGGGGATCCGCCGGATGCGGTGCCACCATCGGCAGCTGCGAGGCCATCCGCTCCTCGCACAGCTCGACCAGCCGGTCGTACCCGGCCTTGCCCATCAGCTCGGTCAGCTCCGCACGGTAGGAGACGTACACCGGCTCGCCGGCGCCGTGTGCCGAGGTCGCCGAGGTGCACCACCAGTGCAGGTCGTGGCCGCCCGGACCCCAGCCCCGGCGGTCGTACTCACCGATCGAGACCTGGAGCACGCGCGTGTCGTCGGGCCGGTCGATCCAGTCGTAGGTCCGCCGGACCGGCAGCTGCCAGCACACGTCCGGCTTGGTCTCCAGCGGCTCGCGGCCCTCCCGCAGCGCCAGGATGTGCAGCGAGCAGCCCGCACCGCCCAAGAAGCCGGGCCGGTTCTGGAAGATGCACGAGCCCTGGAAGGGGCGGGTCTGCCGGGAGCCCTCGTCGTCCTCGGAGACCCAGCCGTGGGCCAGGCCCTCGTCGTGGTGCTGCCAGATGTCCGGGGTGAGCCTGGCCACATGCCCGGCCACCCGCTTCTCGTCGTCCTCGTCGGAGAAGTGGGCGCCCAGGCTGCAACAGCCGTCGTCCGCGCGGCCCGCCTGGATGCCCTGGCAGCCGCTGCCGAAGATGCAGTTCCAGCGAGAGGTCAGCCAGGTCAGATCGCACCGGAAGACCTGCTCGTCGTCGGCCGGATCGGGGAACTCCACCCACGCGCGCGCGAAGTCGAGACCCTTCTCGTCGCCCACCGGGGCCTTCCTCGGCTTCTTCGGCGGCTTCACCCGCGAAGAACCCGTGGAGGATTTGGCCGCCTTGTCGTCCTTCGCCTTTTTCGTCTTTGGCACCCGTCCAGGGTAAGTCGCGGAAAGCCGCCACGGGGCCGGTCGACGGGCCGGCTGGCAGTAGCGTTCCGTACATGAGACTCGGTGTCCTCGACGTGGGTTCGAACACGGTGCATCTGCTCGTCGTGGATGCCCACCCCGGCGCGCGCCCGCTGCCCGCGCACTCGCACAAGGCGGAACTGCGCCTGGCCCAACTCCTCGACGACGACGGAGCCGTCGGGCCCGAGGGGATCGACAAGCTGGTCGCGGTCGTCCACAAGGCGCTCCAGGCGGCCGAGGACAAGGGCGTCGAGGATCTGCTGCCGTTCGCCACCTCCGCCGTACGTGAGGCCGGCAACGCCGACGACGTCCTCAGACGCGTGCGGGAGGAGACCGGCGTCGAGCTGAAGGTGCTCTCCGGCGCGGAGGAGGCGAGACTCACCTTCCTCGCGGCCCGCCGCTGGTTCGGCTGGTCCGCGGGCAAGCTGCTCGTCCTGGACATCGGCGGCGGCTCCCTGGAGATCGCCTACGGCATCGACGAGGAGCCCGACGCGGCGGTCTCCCTGCCGCTGGGCGCGGGCCGGCTCACCGCCGCCCGGCTGCCCGGCGACCCGCCCGACCCCGACGCGGTCCGCGCGCTGCGCCGCCACGTACGCACCGAGATAGCCCGTACCGTCGGCGAGTTCGCCCGCTTCGGCGCCCCCGACCACGTGGTGGCGACCTCCAAGACCTTCAAGCAGCTGGCCCGTATCACGGGCGCCGCACGCTCCGCCGAGGGCATCTACGCCCAGCGCGAGCTGAAGCGGGCGTCCCTGGAGGGCTGGGTGCCCAGGCTGGCCGGCATGACCACCGCCGAGCGCGCCGAACTCCCGGGCGTCTCCGAGGGCCGCGCGGGCCAACTGGTCGCGGGCGCGCTGGTCGCCGAGGCCGCGATGGACCTCTTCGGTGTCGAGACCCTGGAGATCTGCCCGTGGGCCCTGCGGGAGGGCGTCATCCTGCGCAGACTGGACCATCTGCCCGCGGGCTGAGAGAAGGCCGGGGACGCCGGGGGGCGCGAGGCGTGCGGGCGGTGAGATGTGCCACGTCCGCACGCCGTCCACCGCTCCCGCGTCCCGTGCCGCCCGCCCGCCCGGTAACCGCGGAAGCTCCCTGTCCTGCCCCTGTCCTGCCCCTTTCCGGCCGCATGGAGGCAGCACGCGCGCGTGGCGCTCGCCGAAGTCCGCACAGCGGGCGCACAGCGATCGGCCCCCCGGCGCGCAGCGCGGCGCCGTACCCTGTCATTCGTGGCAGAACCAGCGGTGCGCATCCCTGATGCGAAGGTCGCCCTGTCGACGGCTTCCGTCTATCCGGAGTCGACGGCGACGGCCTTCGAGATCGCCGCGCGCCTCGGGTACGACGGGGTCGAGGTCATGGTGTGGACCGACCCGGTCAGTCAGGACATCGAGGCGCTGCGCCGGCTCAGCGACTATCACCGGATCCCGATCCTGGCCGTACACGCCCCCTGTCTGCTGATCACGCAGCGGGTGTGGTCCACCGACCCCTGGGTCAAGCTCCAGCGCGCCCGCGCGGCGGCCGAGAAACTCGGTGCGAGCACCGTCGTCGTCCATCCGCCCTTCCGCTGGCAGCGCCAGTACGCCCGTGACTTCGTCGCCGGGATCTGGCGCATGGCGAACGAGACGGACGTGCGGTTCGCCGTCGAGAACATGTATCCGTGGCGCTACCGCGACCGCGAGATGCTCGCCTACGCCCCCGACTGGGACGTCACCAAGGACGACTACCGGCACTTCACGATCGACCTCAGCCACACCGCGACCGCCCGCACCGACGCCGTGCAGATGATCGACCGCATGGGTGACCGCCTCGGCCATGTCCACCTCGCCGACGGCAGGGGATCGGCCAAGGACGAGCACCTGGTGCCCGGCCGCGGCACCCAGCCCTGCTCCGAGGTGCTGGAGCGGCTGGCCCTCAACGGCTTCGACGGTCATGTCGTCATCGAGGTCAACACCCGCCGTGCGATGTCCGGCGCCGAGCGGGAGGCCGACCTGGCCGAGGCGCTGGCCTTCACCCGCCTGCACCTGGCCTCCTCGGTGCGGGTGCCCCGCCGGTGAGCGGGGCGGCCGCCTCCCGGAACGCGGCTAAGGCGCCCGGTACGGCGGCCGCCGCGTCCCCCCGGCGCCGGGGCCGTCCCCCGGGCACGGAGTCCGGCGGCACCCGCGCCCGCATCCTGACCGCGGCCCGCGAGGAGTTCTCCGAACGCGGCTACGAGAAGACCTCCGTACGCGGCATCGCCGGGACGGCGGGCGTGGATGCGGCGCTCGTGCACCACTGCTTCGGCACCAAGGAGCGGGTCTTCGAGGCGGCCGTCGAGATGGCCCTCGCACCCGTGCTCATGGCCGGCGACATGACCCTCGACGGCCCGCTGGACGATGTCGGTGAGCGCCTCACCCGCATGATCTTCGGTCTCTGGGAGAACCCGGTGACCCGCACCCCGCTGCTCGCGATCGTCCGGTCGGCCGTGAACAACGAGGTGGCCGCCGCCGTCTTCCGCCGTCTGGTCGCCGCCCAGCTGCTGCGCCGTATCGCCGGCCGGCTGGACCCGCCGGAGGCGGAACTGCGCGCCGGACTCGCGGCCGCGCAGCTGGTCGGGGTCGCGATGCTGCGCTACGTGATCAAGGTCGAGCCGGTGGCGTCGGCGGACCCGGAGCGGATCGTCGCCCGGGTGGCGCCGGTGGTGCGGGGGCATCTGACGGGCCGGTGACCGACCGCCGGCCGACGGGCGGTGTGGCCGGACATACATTCCGCAATTCGGACACCGTGTCCGCCCCCTGGATGACCGGCGTACGCTCGGAAGCATCCAGACTCTGTCAGAACTCTCTGACAGGACGTCCCGAAGGAGCGAGCGACGATGCCCGAGCTGAGGTCCCGCACAGTCACCCACGGCCGCAACATGGCGGGCGCCCGCGCCCTTATGCGCGCCTCCGGTGTACCTGGCGCGGACATCGGCCGGAAGCCCATCATCGCGGTCGCCAACAGCTTCACGGAGTTCGTGCCCGGCCACACCCACCTGGCCCCGGTCGGCCGCATCGTCAGCGAGGCCGTCAAGGAGGCGGGCGGCATCCCGCGCGAGTTCAACACGATCGCCGTCGACGACGGCATCGCGATGGGCCACGGCGGCATGCTCTACTCCCTGCCCTCCCGCGACCTGATCGCGGACAGCGTGGAGTACATGGTGGAGGCCCACCGCGCCGACGCCCTGATCTGCATCTCCAACTGCGACAAGATCACCCCGGGCATGCTCAACGCGGCCCTGCGCCTGAACATCCCGACGGTGTTCGTCTCCGGCGGCCCGATGGAGTCCGGCCGGGCCACCCTGGTCGACGGCACGGTCCGCACGCTGGACCTGGTCGACGCGATGGTGGAGGCCGCCAACGAGAAGGTCTCGGACGCCGACGTCCTCCGTATCGAGGAGAACGCCTGCCCGACCTGCGGCTCCTGTTCCGGCATGTTCACCGCCAACTCGATGAACTGCCTGACCGAGGCGATCGGCCTCTCCCTGCCCGGCAACGGCTCGGTGCTGGCCACCCACACGGCCCGCAAACAGCTGTACGTGCGTGCCGCCGAGACCGTCATGGACCTCACCCGCCGCTACTACGAGCAGGACGACGACACGGTCCTGCCGCGCTCCATCGCCTCCTACGCGGCCTTCGAGAACGCGATGACGCTGGACATCGCGATGGGCGGCTCCACCAACACGATCCTGCACCTGCTGGCCGCCGCCCAGGAGGCCGAGGTCCCCTTCGGCCTCACCGAGATCGACGCCCTGTCGCGCCGCGTGCCCTGCCTGGCCAAGGTGGCGCCCAACGTCACCAAGAACGGCACGTACTACATGGAGGACGTGCACCGCGCGGGCGGCATCCCGGCCCTGCTCGGCGAACTGCACCGCGCGGGTCTGCTCAACGAGGACGTGCACTCGGTGCACAGTCCCTCGCTCGCCGACTGGCTGAAGACCTGGGACATCCGCGGCGGCTCCCCGTCCCCGGAGGCGGTCGAACTGTGGCACGCGGCCCCCGGCTGCGTCCGCTCCGCGGAGGCCTTCTCCCAGTCCGAGCGCTGGGACTCCCTGGACGTCGACGCCGAGGGCGGCTGCATCCGCTCCGCCGAGCACGCCTACTCCAAGGACGGCGGCCTGGCGGTGCTGCGCGGCAACCTCGCCGTGGACGGCTGCGTGGTCAAGACGGCCGGCGTCGACGAGTCCATCTGGACCTTCGAGGGCCCGGCGGTCGTCTGCGAGTCGCAGGAGGAGGCCGTCGAGAAGATCCTGACCAAGCAGGTCAAGGAGGGCGACGTCGTCGTCATCCGCTACGAGGGCCCCAAGGGCGGCCCCGGCATGCAGGAGATGCTCTACCCGACCTCGTACCTGAAGAGCCGCGGCCTCGGCAAGGCCTGCGCCCTGGTCACCGACGGCCGCTTCTCCGGCGGCACCTCGGGCCTGTCCATCGGCCACGCCTCCCCGGAGGCCGCCTCGGGCGGCACGATCGCCCTCGTCGAGGACGGCGACCGCATCCGCATCGACATCCCGAACCGCTCCATCGAACTCCTCGTCGACGACGCCGAACTGGCCCGCCGCGAGCAGGCGCTGAACGGGACGTACGCCCCCAGGAACCGCGATCGCAAGGTCTCCGCGGCCCTGCGCGCCTACGCGGCCATGGCCACCAGCGCGGACAAGGGAGCGGTGCGGGACGTCACCAAGCTCGGCTGACACCCGCCCGCACGCCCCGGGGCCGCCCCTGCCGACCGCAGGCGCGGCCCCGCCGCCGTACTACCAGGCCGACGGAGACCGCCCGTCCACGGCGAAGACACTGCCGTCGGGCGCGGCGGCGTAGACCCGGCCGTCCACGACCACCGGTTCGGGCACCGCCGCGACCACCTGGTCCGAGGCCTTTCCGAGCCGCGGCGACGTCTGCCCGAGCAGCCGCCCGTCCCGCGCCCGCACGGCCAGCAGCCGCCCGTCGGGCGTACTGACGTACACATGCCGGGCATCGGCGACGGGGGCGGAGGCCCGGGAGACGGAGGTTTGCAGGCTCCACAGCCGTTTTTGGGTCCTGAGGTCGACGGCCTCCAGCGAACCGCCCGCGGCCAGGAGGTAGACGACGTCGCCGCGTACGGTGGCGTGCACGTCGGGGCGGGAGACGGGCAGCGCCACCCGGGTCGTCGCCCCGGACCGCGGGCTGTAGCGGACGACGGCGGTCGTGTCGCGGCTGTCCGGGTCCACGGAGAGAAAGCAGACGGATCCGTCCTGAGCGCCGACCGGCTCCAGCATCCCGTTCAGCCGTGCCTCCCAGCGCACGTCGCCGGTGTCCGGGTCCACCGCGGTGACCCGGGTACGGGACCCGTCGTCGGACGTGCTCGTCGCGTACACCAGTGAATCCCCGGCGAACGAGACGAGGGACGCCCCTCCCAGCCCCGCTGTCCGGCGGCTCCAGCTGGTGTCGCCCGACGCGCCGTCCACACCGGTCACCGTGCCGTCCGAGCCGGCGATCAGCAGGGTGCCGCCCGCCAGGCCGGGCGAACCCTGGGCGGGCACGGTCCGCTGCCAGACCAGTGCTCCCGTCGCCGGATCAAGGGCCTGAAGACGCCGGCCACCGTCCGCGTACGACTGGACGAGCCCGCCCGCGGCGACCGGCGGACGGTCGCTGACGGTCTGCTCCGCTCCCGAGTGCCGCCACAGCACGCTGCCGTCGGACGGGTCGAGACCGACGACCACTCCGCCCTGCGCACAGAGCAGCATGCCGACACCGTAGGAACACTTCGGGCTGCCGCCGCTCTTCGGGACCGGCACCGCCTCCCACCCGCCGAACGCGGCCGGCACCGTACGGGCGGGCACCTCCTCGGCCACCGGGTCTCCGAGGCCGGCCAGCCGGACGGAGGCGAACGCGCCGGACACAACGGCCACCAGCGCTCCGCCCACCAGGAGCGCTCGCCTGCCCGGGCGTCTTCCCGGCTGCCGCGCGGGCTCGCGGGCGGGGGGTTCCGGCTCGGCCGCCCCGGCCGTCCGCTGCGCGGGTATGAAGGCCTGGGTGTCGTACGAGGCGGACACCGACCGCAGTTCGCGCATCAGCTCGTCCGGCGTCGGCCGGTCCTCCGGCTCCTTGGCGAGACACCGCAGCAGGAGCGGCGCGAGCTCGTCCGGGACCCCGGACAGATCGGGCTCGTCGTGCACGACCTGGTAGGCGACGACGTACGGGCTGTCGGAGTCGAACGGCCCCCGTCCCGTGGCCGCGTGCACCAGCACCGAACCCAGTGCGAAGACGTCCGCGGCCGGCCCGACCTCCCGTGGCCGGCGGAACTGCTCGGGCGCCATGTACGGAGGTGTGCCGATCAGCTTGCCGGTCTCCGTCCGCAGCTCGCTGTCCGACGGCCGGGAAATGCCGAAGTCGATGACCTTCGGACCGTCTTCGGCGAGCAGGACGTTGCTCGGCTTCAGATCCCGGTGGACGACGCCGACCCGGTGGATGTCGCGCAGCGCCTCCGCGAGCCCGGCCATCAGCCGGCGCAGCCGCGCGGCGTCCAGAGGGCCGTTCCGCTTCACCTCGTCCGACAGTGTCGGCCCCGGAATGAACAGCGTCGCCATCCAGGGCCGGTCGGCCTCCGGGTCGGCGTCGACGACCGGCGCGGTGAAGGCCCCGCTCACTCGCCGGGCCGCGGCCACCTCCTGCCGGAACCGCCCCCTGAACTCGGGATCCTTGGCGAACTCGGCGTGCACCACCTTCACCGCGAGTTTCATCCCGGAGGTGCTGCGGGCCAGGTGCACGACTCCCATGCCGCCCGACCCCAGACGGGATTCCAGACGGTAGTGACCGGCGTACTCGGGAAGTTCCGCTTCCGCGCCCGCTCCGGCGTTGCTCTGTGGCGCCATGGGACCACCCCCGTGCTGTTCGTCCGCGCGCGCGACGCACGGAGCCTAGTCGATGACTCGTACGGGACAGAGGGGGCTTGCTAGCCTCCGCGTGCGAGTTGCGCACTTGTGTTTCATGGCTTGATCCAGGGGAATCAACGTGACCCCACGACACTCGTGGGATTCAACGGGGGAGGAACGTCATGTCTGTCGACGGTGTCGAAGAGGTCCGGTCCCAGTCCGGTACGGGAGAAGCCGTCACGGCGGCGGCAACCGCAGTCGTCCGCTACTACCCGGTCGCCCCGGGTGTCCGCCTCAACGTCCGCAGCGGCCCCGGCACGAGCTACGGCATCGTGCGCGTCCTGCCGGAGGGCACCAGCGTCCCGATCTACTGCCAGCGGCCGGGCACGACGGTCACGGGCACGTACGGCACGAGCAACATCTGGGACAACATCAGCAACGGCGAGTACGTCTCGGACACCTATGTGAAGACCGGCAGCGACGGCTACGTCGCCTCGCGCTGCATCTGACCCGGTCGACGACCACCACCAGGGGTGATCACGACGTCCCGCAGACGCGGGTCCCCAGCGGCCCCGGCACCGGCTGCACCGTCGTAGGGGACGACGGCTGCTTCCGCCCGCGCTGCGCCTGATCCCACCCGGAGCCCGCGGCCGCCCCGGAGCCATAATCGACGCGTGAGCGCAGAGAACGGCACCCCGGACACCCCCGCGGGCTCCACGCCCCCCACCACGGCCCCCCGCCCGGAGCCCATCCGCTTCTTCGGCACGACCTGGGTGCACCACGACAACGGCTACACCGCCCGCCGTATCGCCGTGGCCGTCGGCTCACTCGCCGCGGCGGCCGTCTCCTGCCTCGTCCTGCGCGTCGCCTACCAGGGACTCCAGATCGCCGACATCGGCGGCTTCGTCTCGCTGCTCGTGGTCGTGATGTTCGCGATCTGCAGCGCACTGGCCTTCCGCACCACCTACGAGGGGTTCACCAGGCGGGCCGACCCCGACCGCCAGGCCTCCCTCCGCGGCCTGCTGGCCATCGGCTTCGTCGGCTCCCTCCTGGCGTACTTCGTCCGCTCCCTCACCGAGGCCCCCGGCGAGAAGCTGCACCGCGCGGAGTACGAACAGGCCCGCGAGCAGCACGAGAAGCGCACCGCCCGCCGCTCGGGCAACCCGTCGAAGAAGAAACGCCGCCGCACCTGACCACCCCGGCGGCCCGCCGGTCACGGCGCGCGGGCACCCGCGCGGGCCCGCGAAGCCCAGCCCCCGTTCTGCCGTTGTGCTGCTGTACTGCCGTACTGCCGTACTGCCGTGCTGCCGATGTGCTGTCAGGAACCTCCCGGCCGGTATGCGCCCGATATTTCACCGCACCCCACCCCCCACTCGGGCGACCATGGCGGCATGACCACACCGCCGCCCGCCGCCCGGACCGCCCACACCACCCGCGCCCACTCCTTCAACGCCGCCGCGGCCCAGTACGCCGCCGCCCGCCCGTCCTACCCACCCGCCCTCCTCGACGCGATCGAGGAGGAGGCCGGCCGCCCCCTCGAAGGCGCCCGCGTCGCGGACATCGGTGCCGGAACCGGCATCGCGACCGCCCTGCTGCACGCCCGCGGCGCGCACGTCATCGCCGTGGAACCGGGCGACGGCATGGCGGCCCAGTTCCGCCGGACCCTCCCCGACGTGCCGCTCGTCCGCGGCACCGGTGACGCCCTCCCCCTCGCCGACGACTCCGTCGACCTGCTCACCTACGCCCAGGCCTGGCACTGGACCGACCCGGCCCGCTCCGTCCCCGAGGCCCTGCGCGTGCTGCGTCCGGGCGGCACGCTCGCGCTGTGGTGGAACACCGACGTGAACGAGATCGCCTGGGTCACCGAGGCGACCGAGCGCATCGAGCGATACTTCGGCATCGACCTCCGCGCCGAACGCCACATGCGGCCCCACGACGCCGACCCCTCCGGCCGTCTGGACTTCGTCCGCCGCGTGGTCCGCTGGAGCCGCCGCATCCCGGTCGACACCCACCTGGCCAACCTCGGCAGCCACTCGTTCTTCCTGGTCCGCGACGAGGAGGACAGCGCGGCCTTCCTGGCCGAGGAGCGCGAGATCCTGCTGAGGACCTTCCCGGACGGCATCGTGGAGGAGGTCTACGACGTCCGGCTACTGATCGCCACCACACCCTGACCCACCCGGCGGCCTCCCCGGAGGCCGCCCCGATACCTCGATGCCTCGCAGACCCGCACGGAGTCGACCACCACCGATCCCACGTCATGGACGAGGCCGAGCGCTGCCACCGCCTCCTGCTGATGCGCGAGGGCGAAATCCTCGCCGACGGCACCCCGGACGCCCTCCGTATCCGTACCGGCTCCGAGACGGTAGGGGTGGCCTTCCTGCGCCCGGCGGCCGAGGCGATGAGGGCGGACCGCACCGAGGAACCGCACGATGAGAGCGTCGGTGCCAGCCGACGACGCCGTACGGCATGACCCCGCCGCGTCCCCCCGCCGGGCCGGCGTCCGTCCGCCCACCGGACAACCAGCCCCGGACGACACCCCCGATGCGAGGATGAACCCCGGACGACGCAACCCCGGAGGGCACCCTCAGCCATGACCCAGAAAGTCGCAGTCCTCGGCACCGGCAAGATCGGCGAAGCCCTGCTCAGCGGAATGATCCGAGGCGGCTGGGCGCCCGCCGACCTCCTGGTCACCGCCCGCCGCCCGGAACGGGCCGAAGAGCTCCGCACCCGCTACGGCGTCACCCCGGTCACCAACCCGGAAGCCGCCAAGACGGCCGACACCCTGATCCTCACGGTCAAGCCGCAGGACATGGGCACCCTCCTGGACGAACTCGCGCCCCACCTCCCCGCCGACCGTCTGATCATCAGCGGCGCCGCCGGCATCCCCACCTCCTTCTTCGAGGAGCGCCTGGCCACCGGCACGCCGGTCGTGCGTGTCATGACGAACACCCCCGCCCTCGTCGACGAGGCCATGTCCGTCATCTCCGCGGGCAGCCACGCCACCGCCGACCACCTCACCCACGCCGAGGAGATCTTCGGCGCCGTCGGCAAGACGCTCCGTGTCCCCGAGTCCCAGCAGGACGCCTGCACCGCCCTCTCCGGCTCCGGACCGGCGTACTTCTTCTACCTGGTCGAAGCCATGACGGACGCCGGCATCCTGCTCGGCCTGCCCCGCGACAAGGCGCACGACCTGATCGTCCAGTCCGCGATCGGCGCCGCGACCATGCTCCGCGACAGCGGCGAGCACCCGGTCAAGCTCCGCGAGAACGTCACCTCTCCCGCCGGCACCACCATCAGCGCCATCCGCGAACTGGAGAACCACGGCGTACGGGCCGCCCTCATCGCCGCCCTGGAGGCCGCCCGGGACCGCAGCCGCGAGCTGGCCTCCGGCAAGAAGGACTGACAGGAACCCGGCCACGCGGTACCGGCACCGGTCGGCCCGATTCCGGCCGACCGGTGCCGGGGGCGCGGTCCCCGCGCCTACCGCGCTGCGCCCGGCGCAGCCCCGGACCCCGCCCCGGCCGCGGGACCGGACTCCGGCTCACTCACCGGCGGCAGCAGCCCGATCGCCCGGTAAGCGGCATCCACCGTCGGCCGGGCCATGCCCCGCGCCTTCTCCGCACCGTCCCGCAGCACCCCCTCCACATACGCGGGATCCGCGCACAACTCCCGGTGCCTGGCCTGTACGGGCCTGAGCGCCTCGACCACGGCCTGTGCGACGTCCTTCTTCAGAGCCCCGTACGACGCGTACCCGTCGCACAGCCGCTCCGGATCCCCGCCCGAGCACGCCGCGAGGATCTCCAGCAGATTGGCCACCCCGGGCCGCGACTCCCGGTCGTACACGACCTCGGTCCCGCTGTCGGTCACGGCCCGCATGACCTTCTTCCGCACGACCTCCGGCTCGTCGAGCAGATAGACGATCCCGGGTCCGGAGTCGTCGGACTTCCCCATCTTCGACGTGGGCTCCTGGAGATTCATCACCCGAGCCGACACCGGCGGGAGCGTGGCCCTGGGCACCACGAACGTATGCCCGTACCGCTGGTTGAAGCGCACGGCCAGATCCCGCGCCAGCTCCACATGCTGAGCCTGGTCGTCCCCGACCGGAACCTCATCGGTCCCGTAGGCCAGGATGTCCGCCGCCATCAGCACCGGATACGTCAGCAGCGACAGCCGGACGCTCCCGCCCCGCCCCCGCTCCCGAGCGGCTTTCTCCTTGTATTGGATCATGCGCCGCATCTCCCCGTCGGTCGCCACGCACTCCAGCAGGTACGACAGCCGCGCGTGCTCGTCCACATGGCTCTGCACGAACACGGTGCACAACTCCGGGTCGAGCTCCGACGCCAGCAGCAGCGTCGCCGCCTGCCGGCTCAGCCTGCGCACCCGCGCGGGGTCGTGCTCCACGGTCAGCGCGTGCAGATCGACGATGCAGAACAGGGCGTCCGCCCGGTGCTGGTCCACCCCGGCCCACTGCCGCATGGCCCCGAGATAGTTCCCCAGCGTCAGATGCCCGGTCGGCTTGACCCCGCTGAAGACCCGCGTCATCTCTCCACCTCCTGGTCAAGGCCGCCGCTCCCCGTCGGCCGCCCCTGCTCGGAGGGAGATACGAGAACGGCCGCCGAGGCGGCGGCCGTCGTATGCATACGTGAGTACGGCCGCCGTCAGGCGGCCCACCACTGCTGGGTGCACGTATGCGTCGTCATGCCCTCCACCGTACGCCTCCGGAGGGCGGCGGGGACGGAGGTTGACACGCCTTGCTCTCATCCGTACTGTTCTCCGGGTTGTCCGACGTGAGCGCCGACCCCGGTCGGTCCCCGGACAGCCATTCCGCAAGTACCAACCAACTCTCGACGATCAGTCGATCTGTGTCGTCGTCGCTTTGGCATGCGTATTTGCAGAATGAGGAATCCACGTTCGAAAGGACGCGGCGCCCGATTAGCTCGGGAGCCGGGGATCCGCTAAAGTCTCACTCCGTCGGAACGGCCCAACGGCCGGGAAGGCGAATCCCGCTGACTGGGAATCAGGCCCGAAAGGATCTGATAGAGTCGGAACCGCCGGAAAGGGAAACGCGAGAGCGGGAACCCGGAAAGCGCCGAGGAAATCGGATCGGAAAAGGATCTGATAGAGTCGGAAACACCGAAGGGAAGCGCCCGGAGGAAAGCCCGAGAGGGTGAGTACGAAGGAAGCGTCCG
>NZ_BMQF01000006.1 GCF_014647975.1 Streptomyces fumigatiscleroticus | reverse complement strand
TGACCGGTACTAATAGGCCGAGGGCTTGTCCTCAGTTGCTCGCGTCCACTGTGTTGGTTCTGAAACCACGAACGGCCGGATGGTTTTTTCATCTGCTGGTTGTTGATTGTTTCATAGTGTTTCGGTGGTCATAGCGTAGGGGAAACGCCCGGTTACATTCCGAACCCGGAAGCTAAGCCTTACAGCGCCGATGGTACTGCAGGGGGGACCCTGTGGGAGAGTAGGACGCCGCCGAACTCCTTTTAGAGCTCTGGCTCCTGGGCATACAGCCCAGGAGCCAGAGCTTTTTTGCGTTGAGGTAAGGTCAGGGGGCATCGTTGGTTCGTTTCCCACAGGAGGCCCCCGGGTGGAGGTCCAGGAGACCCGTGTCCAGACGGACCGGGTCCTCACCATCCCCAACATTCTCAGCATGGCGCGTCTCGTCGGCGTACCGCTCTTCCTGTGGTTGATCCTCAGGCCCGAGTTCGGCGGACCCAAGAGCGACGGCTGGGCGCTCCTGGTACTGGCCCTGAGCGGGATCAGTGACTACCTGGACGGCAAGCTGGCACGGCGGTGGAACCAGATCAGCAGCCTCGGCCGGCTGCTTGATCCCGCGGCCGACCGGCTCTACATTCTCTCGACTCTGGTCGGTCTCACCTGGCGGGAGATTCTGCCGCTGTGGTTGACGGCTGTACTTCTGGCGCGAGAGCTGGTTCTGCTGGTGATGGTGGGCATCCTCAGGCGTCACGGCTATCCGCCGCCGCAGGTGAACTTCCTTGGGAAGGCGGCTACCTTCAACCTGATGTACGCCTTCCCGTTGCTGCTGCTCAGTGACGGAAGTGGCTGGATCTCGTCACTCGCTGCTATTTTCGGATGGGCGTTCGCCGGGTGGGGTACAACCCTCTATTGGTGGGCAGGAGTCCTCTACGTGGTACAAGTCCGCCGTCTGGTTCGTGCGGACGCCATGGCCGATTGAACCTCTCCGATTGGTGCGGCACCGCAGCGCTGCGATGGCCCCTCGTGAAAAAGTGCGAGACAATCGTGCTGGGGGTGAAGTCGGCTAGACCGTCGTCTCTTGGAGGAGGACGCTTCCGACATGAAGGCCGTCGTGATGGCCGGAGGCGAGGGCACACGCCTTCGCCCCATGACCTCGAGTATGCCCAAGCCGCTCCTGCCTGTGGCCAACCGCCCGATCATGGAGCATGTTCTGCGGCTGCTCAAAAGGCATGGGCTCAACGAAACCGTCGTGACTGTCCAGTTCCTGGCCTCGCTCGTCAAGAACTACTTCGGTGACGGCGAAGAGCTCGGCATGGAGCTCACCTATGCCAATGAGGAGAAGCCACTCGGTACCGCCGGAAGTGTCAAGAACGCCGAAGAGGCGTTGAAGGACGATGCTTTCCTGGTGATCTCCGGTGATGCCCTGACCGACTTCGATCTCACCGAGTTGATCAATTTCCACAAGGAAAAGGGCGCGCTGGTCACTGTCTGCTTGACACGTGTCCCCAACCCGTTGGAATTCGGCATCACCATCGTCGATGAAGAGGGCAAGGTCGAGCGCTTCCTCGAGAAGCCGACCTGGGGTCAGGTCTTCTCGGACACCGTGAACACCGGTATCTATGTCATGGAGCCCGAGGTCTTCGACTACGTCGAGGCCGACGTGCCCGTCGACTGGTCCGGCGATGTCTTCCCGCAGCTGATGAAGGAAGGCAAGCCGATCTACGGCTATGTGGCCGAGGGCTACTGGGAGGACGTCGGCACGCACGAGAGCTACGTCAAGGCTCAGGCCGATGTCCTGGAGGGCAAGGTCGACGTCGAGATCGACGGCTTCGAGATCTCTCCCGGTGTGTGGGTCGCCGAGGGCGCCGAGGTGCACCCCGACGCGGTACTGCGCGGGCCGCTCTACATCGGTGACTACGCCAAGGTCGAAGCCGGTGCAGAGATCCGCGAGCACACCGTCGTCGGTTCGAACGTGGTCGTGAAGAGCGGGGCGTTCCTGCACAAGGCCGTGGTGCACGACAACGTGTACGTCGGACCGCACAGTAATCTGCGTGGCTGCGTCGTCGGCAAGAACACCGACATCATGCGCGCGGCCCGTATCGAGGACGGTGCGGTCATCGGTGACGAATGCCTGGTCGGCGAGGAATCGATCGTCCAGGGCAATGTGCGGGTCTACCCGTTCAAGACCATCGAGGCGGGTGCCTTCGTCAACACCTCGGTGATCTGGGAGTCCAGGGGACAGGCGCATCTGTTCGGTGCGCGTGGTGTCTCCGGAATCCTGAATGTGGAGATCACCCCGGAGCTGGCCGTCCGGCTCGCCGGCGCCTATGCCACCACGCTCAAGAAGGGGTCCACCGTCACCACGGCACGTGACCACTCCCGTGGTGCCCGTGCGCTGAAGCGGGCGATGATCTCCGCGTTGCAGGCCAGCGCCATCGACGTAAGGGACCTGGAGAACGTACCGCTGCCCGTGGCGCGGCAGCAGACCGGCCGGGGCAGTGCCGGCGGTCTCATGATCCGCACCACGCCCGGGGTACCGGACTCCGTGGACATCATGTTCTTCGACGGGCAGGGTGCCGACCTCTCGCAGGGCGGTCAGCGGAAGCTGGACCGGGTGTTCGCGCGGCAGGAGTACCGGCGCGCGTTCCCCGGGGAGATCGGTGACCTGCACTTCCCGTCCAGTGTGTTCGACTCCTACACCGGGTCGCTGCTGCGCAATGTCGACACCACCGGGATCACCGAGTCGGGGCTCAAGGTCGTCGTCGACGCGTCCAACGGCAGTGCCGGTCTGGTCCTGCCCAGCCTGCTGGGCAAGCTGGGCGTCGACTCGCTGACCATCAACCCAGGTCTCGACGAGTCCAGGCCGACGGAGACCGCGGACATGCGGCGGTCGGGGCTGGTGCGTCTCGGTGAGATCGTGGCGTCCTCGCGGGCCGCGTTCGGTGTGCGGTTCGACCCGGTCGGTGAGCGGCTCTCCCTCGTCGACGAGAAGGGGCGCATCATCGAGGACGACCGGGCGCTGCTGGTGATGCTGGACCTGGTCGCCGCCGAGCGGCGCAGCGGCCGGGTCGCGCTGCCGGTGACGACCACCAGGATCGCCGAGCAGGTGGCGGCGTACCACGGCACCCAGGTGGAGTGGACGACGACCTCTCCGGACGACCTGACGCGTGTCGGCCGTGAGGAAGGGACCATCTTCGGCGGCGACGGCAAGGGCGGTTTCATCGTCCCCGAGTTCAGCGGCGTCTACGACGGTACGGCCGCCTTCGTCCGGCTGATCGGGCTGGTGGCGCGGACGCAGCTCACGCTGAGCCAGATCGACGCGCGCATCCCGCGGGCCCATGTCCTCAGGCGGGATCTCGCGACCCCGTGGGCGGTCAAGGGGCTCGTCATGCGGCGGGTCGTGGAGGCGGCCGGCGACCGGCACGTGGACACCACCGACGGCGTACGGGTCGTGGAGGCGGACGGGCGCTGGGTGATGGTGCTGCCCGACCCGGCCGAGGCGGTCACCCACCTGTGGGCCGAGGGCCCCGACGACGCCTCCGCGCAGGCGCTGCTCGACGAGTGGTCGGCGGTCGTGGACAGCGCAGGACGGTAAAACACCCAGCACGCGCGCGTGCCGGACAAGTGTCCCCAAGGGGGCCTGTCCGGCACGCCGGTGGGGCCGTTCGGAGGTAGCGGCCACGACGTGCGACGATGTGCGGCATGCCGCAGCAACCCCCCGTTCGGAGCACTCCCACGCGGCCTCCGCGCCCGGACGCGTCCATGTCGTTGATCACCAACGTCATGGACCACAGCCTCGACGACGGATACGCCGAGGCCGCCGCGCGGAGGCAGGCCGACGGCGGCGGAGGCATGCCCAAGACCCTGCGTGCCAAGCTCGGCCTGGCGCTCGGCCTGGTGCTCGCCGCCCTCGTCGTGACCGTCGGAGCGGCACAGGCGCGGGTGGCCGCTCCCGTCGTGGCCAAGGAGCGCGAGGAGCTCATCGACCGCATCGACCGCGAGACCGAGAACGCGGACGACCTCGAGGAGAGCGTCGACGAGCTGCGCGACGACGTGAGCGCGCGGCAGCGCGAGGCACTGGAGAAGAGCGGCGGCAGCGACCAGTCGGAGCTGGTCGGTGTGTTGTCGGGCGCCAGTGAGGTGCACGGTCCCGGGGTGAAGCTGGTCGTGAACGACGCCAAGGAGGCGGGCACGGACGGTGACGGCGACCCGCGGGGGACGTCCGGGTTCTCCGACACCGGCCGGGTGCGCGACCGGGACATGCAGCGGGTGGTCAACGGCCTGTGGGCGTCGGGCGCCGAGGCGGTGTCCATCAATGGGCAGCGGCTGACGGCGCTGTCCGCGATCAGGGCCGCGGGGGACGCGATACTGGTCGACAACAAGCCGCTGGTACCCCCGTACACCGTGCTCGCGGTGGGGGAGGGGAAGCGGCTGAGCACCGACTTCCAGAACAGTGCGGACGGGCTGTATCTGCATGCTCTCCAGGAGAACTACGGCATCCGGACCGGCATCTCCGTGGAGGACGACCTTCGGCTCCCGGCCGCACCGAGTGTCATCGTACGTACAGCACAGCCGATAACCGAGAAGGGCACATCGTGATCGCCGTACTGGGCCTCGTCGTGGGCGTCGTGGCGGGACTGCTGGTCCGGCCTGAGGTGCCGGCGGCCGTCGAGCCGTATCTGCCGATCGCCGTCGTCGCGGCGCTCGACGCCGTCTTCGGCGGCCTGCGGGCCATGCTCGACGGCATCTTCGACGACAAGGTCTTCGTGGTGTCCTTCCTGTCGAACGTGGTCGTCGCCGCGCTGATCGTGTTCCTCGGCGACAAGTTGGGCGTGGGCGCCCAGCTGTCCACCGGTGTCGTGGTCGTCCTCGGCATCCGCATCTTCTCCAACGCCGCGGCGATCCGCCGGCACGTGTTCCGGGCGTGAGGCCGATGAGCGATCACGACGACAGGCCCGGCAACAGGCTGCGCGCGGAGCTGCCCGAAGAGGTGCCCCCAGCGGCTCCGGCGCCGGTACCGGCGGGCCGCGCGGAGGCCCCGGAGGGCAAGCGGGCCCTCACCGGCCGGGAACGGCTGGTGAAGGGGCTGTGGCCGCCACGCGTGACCCGGGCCCAACTGATCGTCGCGCTGCTGCTGTTCGGCCTCGGTTTCGGGCTCGCGGTCCAGGTCGCCTCCAACAGCGACAACGACAGTGCCCTGCGCGGCGCGCGCCAGGAAGATCTTGTTCGCATCCTCGATGAACTCGACGACCGTACGCAGCGTCTTGAGGACGAGAAGCAGGGTCTCGAGAAGCAGCGCGACGAGCTGGAGAACAGCTCCGACCAGGCCGAGGAGGCCCGTAAGCAGACGGTCGAGAAGGAGCGGCAACTCGGCGTGCTGGCGGGAACGGTGGCCGCTCAGGGGCCCGGCATCACGATGACCATCGAGGACACGAAGGGGACGGTCGAGGCGGACATGCTGCTCGACGCGATCCAGGAGCTGCGCGCCGCGGGTGCGGAGGCGATCCAGGTGAACGGCGTACGGGTGGTGGCCGGCACCTATCTGACGGACTCCGGCAAGAGCGTGAGCGTCGACGGGAACAAGATCAACGCGCCGTATCGTTTCAAGGTCATCGGCAAGCCGCAGGACCTCGAACCGGCGCTCAACATCCCTGGAGGCGTGGTGCAGACTCTGGAGAAGGAACAGGCCACGGTTACCGTTGAGCGGTCCAGCAAGATCGTTGTGGACGCCTTGCGAGCGGCGAAGCGGCCTGACTACGCTCGGTCGTCCTCCCAGTGAAGCGGGGGTGCATGGGGGCCGTCCGGCGAGGGCATGAGGTTGCGGGGGGTCGGCGCACCGAATGGGTGGTGCGTGGTGGAAACTGTCTGGTGGAGACGGACGTTGTAGTGATGTCCGGGTCGGTCAGTACGTTCAGTCAGGGTTCGTCCTGCCCCACGGGCGGGTCTGTTTCGGTCAAGGGGAATCGCCCGTGAAGTTGTTTGCGAAGTTGTTCGGCAAGAGCGCGCGAGAGGGCAGCGACAACGCGACCGCTCGCCATCGCGCACAGCCTGACGCGGAAGGCCAGCGTCCGCTGTTCCGGGACCAGGTGGCTGGTCCGGGTGGCGGCATTTCCGGTGGTCAGGGCGCGCCGTCGGTTGACCCTGCGCAGTCCGGCGGCATAGGTTTCGGGCAACCGTCAACCTCAAGTACGGGTGGAGGGTTTTCCCCTATGTCGGCCCTGGTGTGTACGAGGTGCGGTAACCGGAACGCGGAGAACAGCCGCTTCTGCTCCAACTGTGGTGCCCCGCTGCGGCCCGGCGCCGTCGCCGAGCGTTCGTCGGAGACGACCTCCACGATCTCCATCTCCGGTCTGGAGGCCTACGACGCCGAGGTGACCGGCCAGACGGCGATGCCGACGCTCTCTCCCGAGGCGCAGGCGGCCGTGGACGCGTTGCCGCTGGGCTCGGCGCTGCTGGTGGTGCGCCGCGGTCCGAACTCGGGCAGCCGCTTCCTGCTGGACGGCGAGCTGACCACGGCCGGCCGCCATCCGCAGAGCGACATCTTCCTGGACGACGTCACGGTCTCCCGCCGGCACGTGGAGTTCCGCCGCGGTCCGGACGGGTCGTTCACGGTGGCCGACGTGGGCAGTCTGAACGGCACGTATGTCAACCGCGAGCGGATCGACCAGGTCGCCCTGTCCAACGGCGACGAGGTGCAGATCGGCAAGTACCGGCTGGTCTTCTACGCGAGCCAGCGGGGCTACTGACCCTCCCCCGGACTCCGTCCGGGGGAACCCCAGGGAAGGTCCATGTTTCAAACACCGAGGGGCGGTGCCGGCCACGGCACCGCCGCCGCGGACGGCGGGCTGATGAGTATCGGCACGGTGTTGAACGTCCTGCGCGACGAGTTCCCCGAAGTGACCATCTCCAAGATCCGCTTCCTGGAGTCGGAAGGACTCATCGAGCCGCAGCGCACCCCCTCGGGGTACCGCAAGTTCAGCGTCCACGACGTCGAGCGCCTCGGCCATGTGCTGCGGATGCAGCGGGACCACTACCTGCCGCTCAAGGTGATCCGCGAGCATCTGGACGCCATGGAGCGCGGTGAGGCCCTTCCCCTGCCCGCGCTGGGCCGGCAGCGGGACGGCGAGGCCGTCTCCGACCCCTCCGACGGGCCCACGGCGGCCCGGATCGGACGGGCCGAGCTGCTCGCGGCCGCCGGGATCGAGGAGCGCGAGCTCCAGGAGTGGGAGTCGTACGGACTCATCGCTCCGTTGGCGGAGGGGGTCTACGACGCGGAGACCGTCACCGTGGCCTCGCTCGTCGCCGAGCTGGGCCGGTTCGGGATCGAGCCGCGGCACCTGCGGGTGATGAAGGCCGCGGCCGACCGCGAGGCGGGGCTGGTGGACCAGGTGGTCGCTCCGCTGAAGCGCCACCGGAACCCGCAGACCAGGGCCCACGCGGAGGCCCGCGCCAAGGAGCTGGCGGGGCTCGCGGTGAAACTGCACGCGTCGCTGGTGCAGATCGCTCTCGGGGTGCGGCTGCCCTGAGACGGAGGGCCCGCCACGGAGGGACTGGCGGAGCCGGATCGGTCACGCGTTCCCGGCCCGACTACCCAAACGTCCCGGGCACGGCCTAGGGTTGCTGTGTGAACGAGCTCGATGTCGTAGGTGTCCGGGTCGAGATGCCCTCCAACCAACCGATCGTGCTGCTGCGCGAAGTGGGAGGCGATCGTTACCTCCCCATCTGGATCGGGCCGGGGGAGGCGACGGCGATCGCCTTCGCCCAGCAGGGCATGGCTCCCGCCCGGCCGCTGACCCACGACCTGTTCAAGGACGTGCTGGAAGCCGTCGGTCAGGAGCTCACCGAAGTGCGCATCACGGATCTGCGTGAGGGGGTCTTCTACGCCGAGCTGGTCTTCGCCAGCGGGGTCGAGGTGAGCGCGCGGCCGTCCGACGCCATAGCGCTGGCGCTGCGCACCGGAACGCCGATCTACGGCAGCGACACGGTGCTCGACGACGCCGGTATCGCCATCCCGGACGAGCAGGAGGACGAGGTGGAGAAGTTCCGCGAGTTCCTCGACCAGATCTCGCCGGAGGACTTCGGCACCAGCAGCCAGTGAGGGTGCGGAGCGGCGGGGACCGGCTCGTCCGTGACCGCCGGCGGGGAAATGCCGACATGTGCCAAAGGCGAGTGCAAGCGTCCTGTGCCCCGTTTTTCAGGGCATTCGGCTAGCCTTTCCCCGCGGTTGGGTACGGCAAACCACTCGTAGGGTGATTATCACTCGGCGTGCCGAGTGTGGCGATCGTTGACGCGCCCCTGGTGACTGCCTACCGTCGAGAAGGCAGGTCAAGGACGGAGGTCGGCGTGAGAAGCAGCGGCGACGGTACGGCTGGGGGTGCCCCCGGACGCAGTCTCGGGGCGAGCGGCCCGTACCCTTCCCCGAGCTCTCGGCTCCGCTCGAGTGGGGGATACCCCCACCCCGGCAGTGCGGCCGATCACGCGGCGCAGCGGCCGCCGGCCGTGCCGGGCGGCGGAGGGGCGGCGTCCATGACGTCCGAGCAGATCGGCTACCGCGGTCCGACGGCCTGCGCGGCCGCCGGCATCACCTACCGGCAGTTGGACTACTGGGCCCGTACCGGGCTCGTCGAACCGAGCGTGCGGCCCGCCTACGGATCGGGAACGCAGCGGCTGTACAGCTTCCGCGACGTCGTCGTCCTGAAGATCGTCAAGCGCTTCCTCGACACCGGGGTGTCCCTGCAGAACATCCGCACCGCCGTCCAGCACCTCCGGGAGCGCGGCTTCCGCGACCTGGAGCGCATGACGCTGATGAGCGACGGTGCCACGGTCTACGAATGCACCTCGCCCGACGAGGTCCACGCCCTGCTCCAGGGCGGCCAGGGAATCTTCGGCATCGCCGTCGGCGTGGTGTGGCGGGACGTCGAGAGCGCCCTGTCGCAGCTGCACGGCGAGCGGATCGACACCGGCGAGACCCTGATCGGTCACAACCCCACGGACGAGCTGGCACGCCGGCGGAACCGGGCCGTCTGAACCGGGCCGTCCGAGCCATGGGCCGTCCGAGCCGGGCCGTTCAGGTCGGCCCACCGAGGCTGTTCCGCCCCACCGAGACCCTTCCGCTCCACCGAGGCCGTTCCCACTCTCTTCCCCTTCCCCGTCTCCGGGCGGTCCCGCCGGGGCATTGTCAGTGGCGTAGGGCAGCATCGGAGATGTGAGAACCGCGCCCACGATCCTGCACCTGGACATGGATGCCTTCTTCGCCTCGGTGGAGCAGGCGTCCAAGCCGAGCCTGCGCGGGAAGGCCGTCGTGGTGGGCGGACTGGGGCCGCGCGGAGTGGTCGCCACGGCCTCCTACGAGGCACGGGTCTTCGGCGTCCACTCGGCGATGCCCATGGGGCAGGCCCGGAGGCTCGCGCCGAACGCCGCCTACCTGGTACCGAGGTTCCAGCTCTACCGGTCGATCAGCGAACAGGTGATGAGGCTGCTGCGGGCGCTGTCGCCGCTGGTGGAGCCGCTGAGCCTGGACGAGGCGTTCGTGGACCTGGAGGCCGGGGGCACGGCCTGGGACGCGGAGTCGGCGCTGCTGGCCGGAACGAGGCTGCGCGAGGACATACGGGCCGTCACCGGGCTCACGGGATCGGTCGGCCTGGCCGCCTCCAAGATGCTCGCCAAGATCGCCTCCGAGCAGGCCAAGCCCGACGGGCTGGTGCTGATCGAGCCGGGGACCGAGCGGGCCCTGCTGGGGCCCATGACGGTGCGGACGCTGCCCGGGGTGGGGCCGGCCACCGGGGACCATCTGCGCCGAGCCGGCATCACCACGGTCGGGGAGCTCGCCGAGGCGGGCGAGGACGAGCTCGTACGGCTGCTGGGGAAGGCCCACGGGCAGGCTCTGTACGCGATGGCGCTGGCGCGCGACGAGCGGCCCGTGGTGGCCGAGCGGGAGGCCAAGTCGGTGTCCGTGGAGGACACCTACGACGTGGACATCCACGACCGGACACGTGTCGGCCTGGAGGTGCAGCGGCTGGCCGACCGGTGCGTACGGCGGCTGCGGGGCGCCGGGCTGTCCGGGCGGACCATCGTGCTCAAGGTACGGCGGTACGACTTCTCCACGCTGACCCGGTCCGAGACCCTGCGCGGGCCGACGGACGATCCGGCGGTGGTGCGGGAGGCGGCGGCGCGGCTGCTCCAGTCCGTGGACACCACGGGGGGCGTGCGGCTGCTCGGGGTGGGGGTCACCGGGCTCGCCGACTACACCCAGGAGGACCTGTTCGCGCAGGCGGCGGGGGAGCGGGCGGAGGCCGCCGCCGAGGAGCCGGACGACGAGCCCGCCGAGGAACCGGCGGCGCCCGCCGAGCGCCGCTGGCCCTCGGGGCACGACGTGCGGCATGCCGAGCACGGGCACGGCTGGGTGCAGGGCAGCGGCCTCGGGCGGGTCACCGTGCGGTTCGAGACACCCGGCTCCGGGCCCGGACGGGTACGGACCTTCCGGGTCGACGACCCGGCCCTGGAACCGGCGGATCCGCTGCCGCTGGTGCCGCGAAGACCTGGGGAGGGGGAAGCGGTGGTCGCGTGGGGCGGCGGTACGGGCGGGGGTGATTCCGCCGGGGACGGCTCCGCTGCGGGTGGTGCGGAAGAGGGTTCCTCGGACGGGGGTGGTTCTGCGCGGGGCGCATCCTCTGAGACCGGTTGCGGCGGTGCCGGTGCGGAAGTGGGCGGCATCGCGGAGGACGGTCCCGCGCCGGGCCGGGCTGCCGGCGTCGACCGTACCCGGGCGGATTCCGTGGAAATCGGCTCCGGCTCCATGAGAATCGGCTCCGTGGGAATCGGCTTCGCGGGAGCCGGCGCCGCCGCGGTCGGTGACACCGTGGCGGTCGGTGCCTCCGGAAAGGCCCCGGCGACGGTGCCTGGCGACGGCCTGGCCGGCGGACGGTGACGCCGCGGCGCGAAGACCGGCCGCGCGAAGACCGGCCGTACGGGATCCGGCCGTACGGGATCCGGCCGTACGGAAACCGGCCGTACGGGATCCGGCCGTACGGGATCCGGCCGTACGGAAACCGGCCGTACGGAGGCCGGTGGTGATGCGGCCGTGCCGTGGCGGCCGGTGCCGTGAGCGTCGGGGAGCCGGCGGGGGGCGGCGGCCGTTCAGGCCTCCTCCGTGCCCGCCAGCCTGCCGAAGGCCCGGTCCGGGAACGGGGGAGGAGGGGCCACGTCGAGACCGTAGTGGTGGTAGAGCTGGAGCTCCTGCTCCGGCGAGAGATGGCGGCCGACGCCGAAATCGGGAGCGTCCTTGATCAGGTGGCGGTCGAAGGGGATGCGCAGGGTGCCGTCGACCATTTCGCTGGGCTCCAGGGGCACGAAGGCGTCCCTGCTGAACAGGCCGGTGCGTATGGCCGCCCACTCGGGCACGCCGGTCGCGTCGTCGAGGTAGACCTCGTCGATGGTGCCGATCTTGTCGCCGTTGCGGTCGAACGCCTTGCGGCCGATCAGGTGGCGCGGATCGATGTCGGTTCGCACGGGCCCTCCACTTGGTCGCAACTCATCCGTAAGCACTACGAAAGAGCACAATCGGGTGGGCGGCCACTCGAAGATTCGGGCGTTGACCTCGCTGGTAGGCTGAATTCGGCCGCTGACCCCGTGCGGGAGAGTCCTCCAGCCACCATCGGAGGCGCCGAAGGAGCAAATCCTCCCCGGAATCTCTCAGGCCCACGTACCGCACGGACGAGGTCACTCTGGAAAGCAGGGCGGGTGTCGACGGCGTCCGCTCTCACCGACGGTGAAAGCCGGGCGCCTTCGGGCCGGTCCGGTGAAGCTCTCAGGTTGAGATGACAGAGGGGGAGGCCGTCCGGGTACCCGCACCGTGGTGCCCCCCGAAGGTCGCGTCAGACCAGGAGGCCTCCGCCATGACCGCCCCTCGCATTCCGCTCTCCGAGCTCGAAAAGGGCACGCCTTTCGAGCAGCGCCACATCGGCCCCGACCATGAGGCCGAGGCCAAGATGCTCGCGCAGGTCGGGTACGGCTCGCTCGACGAGCTGACGGCCGCCGCGGTGCCGGATGTGATCAAGAACGCCGACGCGCTGGACCTGCCGGGCGCGCGCACCGAGGCAGAGGTCCTCGCCGAGCTGCGCGGACTGGCCGGCCGCAACCAGGTGCTCGACTCCATGATCGGGCTCGGTTACCACGGAACCTTCACCCCGCCCGTCATCCTGCGCAACGTCATGGAGAACCCGGCCTGGTACACCGCGTACACCCCGTACCAGCCCGAGATCTCGCAGGGCCGGCTGGAGGCCCTGCTGAACTTCCAGACCATGGTCGCCGATCTCACCGGGCTGCCGACCTCCGGGGCCTCGCTGCTGGACGAGGGCACCGCCGCGGCCGAGGCGATGGCGCTGTCCCGGCGCATGGGGAAGAACAAGAAGGGTCTTTTCCTGGTCGACGCCGACGCGTTGCCGCAGACCATCGCCGTGATACAGACCCGCGCCGAGCCGACCGGCGTCGAGGTCGTCGTCGCCGACCTGAGCGAGGGCGTCCCGGCCGAGGTCGCCGAGCGGGAGATCAACGGCGTACTCCTCCAGTACCCGGGCGCCTCCGGTGCCGTACGGGACCTGAAGCCGGTGATCGACCAGGCGCACGAGCTGGGCGCGCTGGTCACCGTCGCCGCCGATCTGCTGGCGCTGACGCTGCTGAAGTCGCCCGGTGAGCTGGGCGCGGACATCGCGGTCGGCACGACGCAGCGCTTCGGTGTGCCGATGGGCTTCGGCGGGCCGCACGCCGGCTACATGGCGGTGCACGAGAAGTTCGCGCGCAGCCTGCCCGGGCGGCTCGTGGGCGTCTCCGTGGACGCCGACGGCGACAAGGCCTACCGGCTCGCCCTTCAGACGCGGGAGCAGCACATCCGCCGGGAGAAGGCGACCAGCAACATCTGCACCGCCCAGGTGCTGCTCGCCGTGATGGCCGGCATGTACGCCGTCTACCACGGCCCCGAGGGGCTGCGGACCATCGCCCGGCGCACGCACCGCTACGCCGCGGTCCTGGCCGCCGGACTCGCCGCGGGCGGGGTCGAGGTGGTGCACGGCGGCTACTTCGACACGGTCACCGCGCGGGTGCCGGGCCGGGCCGCCGAGGTCGTCGCCGCCGCGCGGCAGCACGGTGTCAATCTGCGTCTCGTCGACGCCGACCACGTCTCGGTCGCCTGCGACGAGACCACGAAGCGGGCCCAGCTGGGCGCGGTGTGGAGCGCGTTCGGCGTCGAGGGCGACATCGAGGCGCTGGACGCGGCCACCGGGGACGCGCTCCCGCAGGACCTGCTGCGCACCGACGACTACCTGACCCACCCGGTCTTCCACCAGCACCGCTCCGAGACCGCGATGCTGCGCTACCTGCGCCGTCTCGCCGACCGGGACTACGCGCTGGACCGCGGCATGATCCCGCTGGGCTCGTGCACCATGAAGCTCAACGCCACCACGGAGATGGAGCCGGTCACCTGGCCGGAGTTCGGGCAGCTGCACCCCTTCGCGCCCGCCGAGCAGGCGCAGGGCTATCTCACGCTCATCCACGAGCTGGAGGAACGTCTCGCCGAGGTCACCGGCTACGACAAGGTGTCGCTCCAGCCGAACGCGGGCTCGCAGGGCGAGCTGGCCGGGCTGCTGGCCGTACGCGGCTACCACCGGGCCAACGGGGACGAGCAGCGCACCGTCTGCCTGATCCCGTCCTCCGCGCACGGCACCAACGCCGCGAGCGCGGTCATGGCCGGGATGAAGGTCGTCGTGGTGAAGACCGCCGGAGACGGTGAGATCGACGTCGAGGACCTGCGGGCCAAGATCGAGCAGCACCGCGACGAGCTGGCGGTGCTCATGATCACGTACCCCTCCACGCACGGCGTGTTCGAGGAGCACGTCGCCGACATCTGCGCGGCCGTGCACGAGGCGGGCGGCCAGGTGTACGTCGACGGTGCCAACCTGAACGCCCTGGTGGGCCTCGCCAAGCCGGGCCACTTCGGCGGCGACGTCTCCCACCTGAACCTGCACAAGACGTTCTGCATCCCGCACGGCGGCGGCGGTCCGGGCGTCGGCCCGGTGGCCGTACGGTCGCACCTGGCGCCGTATCTGCCCAACCACCCGCTCCAGCCCGCGGCGGGGCCGGAGACGGGCGTGGGACCGATCTCGGCGGCTCCGTGGGGCTCGGCGGGCATCCTGCCCATCTCGTGGGCGTACGTCCGGCTGATGGGCGGCGAGGGCCTCAAGCGCGCCACGCAGGTGGCCGTCCTCAGCGCCAACTACATCGCCAAGCGCCTGGAACCGCACTTCCCGGTGCTCTACACCGGCCCGGGCGGGCTGGTCGCGCACGAGTGCATCATCGACCTGCGGCCGCTGACCAAGGCGACCGGCGTGAGCGTCGACGACGTGGCCAAGCGACTGATCGACTACGGCTTCCACGCGCCGACGATGTCGTTCCCGGTGGCCGGCACGCTGATGATCGAGCCGACCGAGTCGGAGGACCTGGCCGAGCTGGACCGGTTCTGCGAGGCGATGATCGCCATCCGCGCGGAGATCGAGAAGGTCGGCGCGGGCGAATGGCCGGCCGACGACAACCCGCTGCGCAACGCGCCGCACACCGCCGCCGCGCTGGGCGGCGAGTGGACGCACCCGTACACCCGTGAGGAGGCCGTCTTCCCGGCCGGTGTGGCGGTCGCGGACAAGTACTGGCCGCCGGTGCGCCGCATCGACCAGGCCTACGGCGACCGCAACCTGGTCTGCTCCTGCCCGCCGCTGGACGCGTACGAGGACTGACCCGGAGAGCGGCGACAAGTGATCAGGGGGCTCCGTCCGGCCGGGCGGAGCCCCCGCGTTCACGCGGTCGCCAGTGACACCTGGGTCGACTTGACCAGCGCCAGGACGGGGACGCCGGGCGACAGACCGAGGTCGGCGGCGGCGTCCGCGGTGATCGCGGCGGTCAGCTCGGCCCCCTCGACGCCGACCTTCACGACGGCCATGGCACCGCCCGTGGCGACGTCGGTGACCGTGCCGGCGATCCGGTTGCGGAGGGAGACACCGTCCACGGGAGCGGTGGCGAGGGAGACCTCCGTCGCCTTCACCAGGGCGCGCACCGCCGAGCCCGGACCCAGCCCGAGCTCCTTCACGGCCTGAAGGGTGATGGCCGCGGTGAGGTCCTGGCCACCGGTCAGGCGTACCTTGACCGCCGCCATCACCTCGCCGGTGGTGACGTCGGTGACGGTGCCGGACAGCTGGTTGCGGATGCTCAGGATCATGAGGGACACCTCGCAGGAAGCGGAGGATGCGCGGGGTCTGCCCGTACGACGGTTCCCACCGTAGCCCGCCCGGCGGCTCAGGCCGGGTACGCGTGCGTCTGCGCCGCCTTGACCGTCGCCCACACCGGTGCGCCGGGGTGCAGGTCCAGCTCTGCCGCGGCGACCGTGGTGAGGTCGGCGGCGAGGGGCAGTTCGCCGGTCAGGGCGGCGCGGACCTGGTCGCCGTGGGTCTCCAGGCCGGCGACCTCGCAGCGCCACAGGTTGCGGGCGCTGGAGCCGGTGGGGCGCTCCCGGTGCAGGGTCACCGCACTGGGCGGGAACGCCACGAAGACCGGGCCGGTCA
This sequence comes from Streptomyces fumigatiscleroticus, assembly GCF_014647975.1. Classification (GTDB taxonomy): domain Bacteria; phylum Actinomycetota; class Actinomycetes; order Streptomycetales; family Streptomycetaceae; genus Streptomyces; species Streptomyces fumigatiscleroticus. Next base: position 373,985 of record NZ_BMQF01000006.1, on the reverse strand, counting down.
GGACCTCGGTGGTGGTGATGGCGGGACCGGCGTCGAGCCGGACGGTGTGGCCCTCGGACCGGCCCTGGTAGAGGTTCAGCCCGACCAGCTGCGCGATGTAGTCGGTGCGCGGACGGCGGGCGATGTCCGCGGGGGTGCCCTCCTGGACGACCTGTCCGTGCTCGACGACGACCAGCCGGTCGGCCAGCACCATGGCGTCCAGCGGGTCGTGCGTGACCAGGACGGCGACGGCCTCGAACTCGTCCAGGTGACGGCGGAGCTGGGCGCGCACCTCCAGACGGGTACGGGCGTCGAGCGCGGCGAGCGGTTCGTCGAGCAGCAGCAGCCGGGGGCGGGTGGCCAGGGCACGGGCGAGGGCGACGCGCTGGGCCTGGCCGCCGGACAGGCGCCGCGGCTTGGCGCCGGCGTGGTCGGCGAGCCCCATGCGGTCCAGCCACTGGGCCGCCTGTGCGCGCGCCTCCGCCTTCGACGCGCCCCGGCAGCGCGGCCCGAAGGCCACGTTGTCCAGGGCGGTCAGGTGCGGGAAGAGCAGGTAGTCCTGGAAGACCACGCCGACCGGGCGCGACTCGGGCGGCGTACGGTCCAGTACGGCGCCGTCGAGCCGCAGACGGCCGCCGGTGAGCGGCACCAGACCGGCGAGCGCGCGCAGGGCGGTGGTCTTGCCGGCCCCGTTGGGGCCGAGCAGCGCGACGACGTCGCCGGGCGCTGCGGTCAGCGTCACGTCGAGGCGGAAGGTGCCGCGGTCGACGACGAGCCGGGCGTCGAGGCCCTCGCCGGACGTGTCGAGGTCGGTGGTCATCGGGGAATCGTCCGTCATGGTGTCGTCGTGGTGTCAGGAGGCCGTCATCCAGCGGTCCCGCAGCCCGGCCAGGACCGCGATGGACACGGCCAGCAGGACCAGGCTGAGGGCGATCGCCGCCGCCGGGTCGTTCTGGAGGGCCAGATAGACCGCGAGGGGCATGGTCTGGGTACGGCCGGGGAAGTTGCCCGCGAACGTGATCGTCGCCCCGAACTCGCCGAGCGCCCGCGCCCACGCCAGGACCGAGCCCGCCGCGACGCCCGGCGCGATCAGCGGCAGGGTGACCCGGCGGAAGGCGGTGAAGCGGGAGGCGCCCAGTGTCTGGGCCGCCTCCTCGTAGCGCGGATCGGCGGCCCGCAGGGTGCCCTCCACACTGATGACCAGGAACGGCATCGCCACGAACGTCTCCGCGAGCACCACGCCCGCCGTGGTGAACGGCAGCGTGATCCCGAACCAGGAGTCCAGCCACTGCCCGACGACGCCGTTGCGGCCCAGCGCGAGCAGCAGTGCCACACCGCCCACCACCGGGGGCAGGACGAGCGGCAGCGTCACCAGCGCGCGCACCAGGCCGCGCCCGGGGAACTCGGTGCGGGCCAGCAGCCAGGCCAGCGGGACCCCGACGACCAGGCTCAGCGCGGTCGCCGCCGTGGCACACAGCAGTGACAGGCGCAGCGCCTGCCACACCTCGCCGCCGGTCAGCTGCTCCGGCAGGTCGCGCCACGGGGCCCGTACCAGCAGGGCGATCAGCGGGAGCAGCAGGAAGGCCAGGCCCGCCAGGGCCGGCACCAGCAGCGGCAGGGGCACCCCGCGGCGACCGCCCGGCCGGACCCGGCCGCGTCGCGGCCCGCCCTCCAGGGTGTCGGCCGCGGTGTGCTCCGCCGTTGTTCTCCCGGGCGTGGTCACGGCTTCATGAAGCCGGCTTCGGCCAGCACCTTCTGGCCCTCGGCGGACTTCACCAGCGTGATGAAGGCCTGTGCGGCGTCGGCGTTGGGCGCGTCCTTCAGCAGGGCGATGGGATAGTCGTTGACGGCCTCGGCCGACTCGGGGAAGTCCACGCCCTCCACCTTGTCACCCGCCGCCTGCACGTCGGTCCTGTAGACGACGGCCGCGTCGGCCTCCTTCAGCTCGACCTTGGTGAGGGCGCTCTTGACGTCCTGCTCGTACGAGACGGGTGTGAGCTTCAGACCGCTGGCCTCCAGGGCGGTCTGCGCGGCGGCGCCGCAGGGCACCGTCTTGTCGCACAGGACGACCTTCAGGCCGGACTTCGTCAGGTCCTTCAGGGAGGCGATCTTGTCGGGGTTGCCCGGCAGGGTGGCGATCTCCAGCTGGTTGCGGACGAAGGTGGCGGGCGTGCCGGAGGCGTCGCCCGCGTCCGTCACGATCTTCATGGTCTTGGCGCTGGCGGCGGCGAAGACGTCCGCCGGGGCACCGCTGGTGATGCTGGCGGCGAGGGTGTCGCTGCCGCCGAAGTTGAAGGTGACCTCGGTGCCCGGGTGATCCTTCTCGAACTCCTTGCCGAGCGTCGTGAAGCTCTCCTTGAGCGAGGCGGCGGCGAAGACGGTGACCGTGCCGGAGAGCTCGGGCGACGAGGACGCCGAGGACGCCGAGGAGCCGGAGTCGGCCGAGCCGGAGTCCGAGCCGGAGGAGGAGCAGGCGCTCAGGGCCAGCAGTGCGGCGGCACCCGCACCGGCCACCTGCAACGTCCGGCGGGTTCGGCGTGCGGAACGGGTCATCACGGGACCACTCCTCTGAAGTTCCTCGGCGAAGGGCCTGACGGCTACGGCCTTTTCGATGCGCTGATCATACTTCCGCAGATGCGAGGTGGGGGTCTGCTGTCTCATCGCATGAGCGAGCCCATGCGTGAAATGAGGCCGCATGTGCGTTCGTGCGGGCGGCCTTCCGGGGTGGTCAGGGGCGGTCGATGTGAACGTTCGTCGACTTCACGCGGGCGGTGGCCTCCATGCCGACCTCCAGGCCCAGTTCCTCGACCGCCTCCCGGGTCAGCAGGGAGACCAGCCGGTGCGGGCCGGCCTGGACCTCCACCTGGGCCGCGACGTCGCCGAGCTTGATGGCGGTGACGATCCCGGGGAAGGAGTTGCGCACGGAGGTGTACGGGGCGGTCTCCTCCTCGCCGCCGGCCCTGGCCAGTTCCACCGAGAACGCGGCCAGGTCCCGCCCGTCGATGAGCCGCCGCCCGCTGTCGTCGCGGTGGGTGGTGATCCGGCCCGCGTCCGCCCAGCGTCGGGCGGTGTCCGGACTGACGCCGAGCAGCCGAGCCGCCTGGCCGATGGTGTAGGACTGCATGCCGGTCACGATAGGCGGCGGGTGGGGCGAGGGAGACGGGGGGCATGCGCGCGGCGTCCGGTTCGCCTGTCCGATGTCTTGCCCCGGTCGTAGGGCTCGTCCTACAGTGCGCCGCGTAACGTTCGTCGGATCTTCCGAAAGTTTCGACCGACCCGCGACACGCAAAGGGGCTGACGCACATGCGCACGTACGACGGCCTCCCAGCGGTCGCCCCCACGGCCCGCCCGGCTGTCCTCGGGACCACTTCCGGCGCGGGTCCGAAACTTTCGGACGGCTCGCCCTCGCAGTCAACCATGAGGAGTCGCAGTATGCGTACGACGATCCGCTCCCGGACCCGGCTCAGACTCGCCGGCGCCCTTGCCGCCGTCCTGGTCGCCGCCGGTGTCGCGACCGGCCCGGCGGCCCAGGCGCAGGCGCGGGAGAAGCACCCGCTCACCCTGGCCGAACTCGCCCAGCGCCACGGCCGCTACTTCGGCAGCGCCACCGACAACCCCGAACTGACCGACGCGCCGTACACGGCGGTCCTCGGCGACGAGTTTGACATGATCACGCCGGGCAACGGGATGAAGTGGTACGCCACCGAACCCGAACAGGGCGTCTTCGACTGGTCCAAGGGCGACGAGATCGTGAACCTCGCCCGCGCCAACCACCAGCGGGTGCGCGGGCACACCCTGGTCTGGCACAGCCAGCTGCCGGACTGGCTCACGTCCCGCGAGTGGACGGCCGACGAGCTCAGGGCCGTACTGAAGCGGCACATCCAGGCGGAGGCGCGCCACTACCGGGGCAAGGTCTATGCCTGGGACGTCGTCAACGAGGCCTTCAACGAGGACGGCACCTACCGGGAGTCCGTCTTCTACAAGACGCTCGGCCCCTCTTACATAGCGGACGCCCTGCGCTGGGCCCACCAGGCCGATCCGCACGCCAAGCTGTACCTCAACGACTACAACATCGAGGCGACCGGCCCCAAGAGCGACGCCTACTACCGGCTGGCCCAGGAGCTGCGGGCGCAGGGCGTCCCGCTGGACGGCATCGGGCTCCAGGCGCATCTCGCCCTTCAGTACGGCTATCCCGCCACGGTGGAGGAGAACCTCCGCCGCTTCGCCCGGCTCGGCCTGGACACCGCGCTCACCGAGGTCGACGTACGGATGATCCTGCCCGCGACCGAGGAGAAGCTCGCGCAGCAGGCCGAGTGGTACCGCGACCTGACCGAGGCCTGCCTCGCGGTGCGCCGGTGCGTCGGCATCACGGTGTGGGACTACACCGACAAGTACTCGTGGATCCCGGGGGTCTTCACGGGGGAGGGCGCCGCACTGCCGTGGGACGAGCAACTGCGGCCGAAGCCCGCGTACTTCGCGATCAGGGAGGCGCTGAAGTAGCCGAGGGGGCGGACATGTGCCGGGGCCGGTTCGCAGCGAGTGTCTGCGGGCCGGCCCCTCATGTCGCGGGCGGAGTGTCGTGCCGCCCGGGTGGTGTTCAGGCGGCGGTCATCACCCGGCTGGTGTCCAGTGGGCGGTGCGGGGCGATGACCTGGCCGTCCGGCAGAAGCTCACCGGTGTCCTCGAAGAGCACGACGCCGTTGCACAGCAGGCTCCATCCCTGCTCCGGGTGGTGCGCCACGAGTCGGGCGGATTCCCGGTCGGCGGAGTCGGCTGAGGGGCACGGTGGCTGATGCTGGCACATTGATGGGATCTTTCGCTCTGTTGTGGTGTGTGTATGGGCTGTTGTGTCTGTCCCGCGGCTAGAAGCGTCGTTCATAACCGCCCCCCGTTGATGAAGTCGGTCCAACCCAGTGTTGCCCCACGGGCGTCAATCCGCAGGGATTTCGCAGCACCGCCTCTCACAGGTTCAGGACGCATCACCCGCGTGGACGGTTCATCCCAACTCGGTTGTCACTTCGGGTGGTTCGGCGTGGCCGGATGGGGCTAGTCCGGCCGGTCCGGGCCCTGAAATTGGGCTCGTACGAGCCATGCGTCGCTCCTACGAGCGAGTGGCTGCCGGCATGACGACGCGCCCCGCCGCCCGGCGTTCCGGGCGGCGGGGCGCGGGGTGAACGGCGTGCGGCGGCTCAGGCCGTGGAGCGCAGCAGCAGTGCCGGAGTCACCCGGTGCGTCAGGACCGGGAGCAGATCGGCGACCCGGTGCGGACGATGGGCCGCGATGCCCGGCGGTGCGGGGGCCAGCGGCACGAGCAGGTCGGTGCCGACGGGACGGCCCGCGGCGGGGTCCGCGGTGGAGTCGCCGTGCAGCCAGAGCGTGAGCATGTAGAGGCCGGGCACCGACAGCAGACGCGGCTGGTAGCACTGCGCCATCGCCTCGGCCTGGCGCAGCGCACGCTCGGTGGAGGCGACGTAGGGCCCTTCGAAGAAGCGCGAGAAGGCCCAGCCGTCGGGGGTCAGCACGGTCTCGGCCGCGGCCACGGCACGGTCGCCGCAGCGGATCAGGAACCGCCATCCGGTCAGCCGGGTGGTGGGCGCTCCCTCGGCGGTGATCCGGTCCAGGACGTGCACGGGCAGCGGGAGTTCGGGCGTGGCGGGTTCCTGGGCGCGCAGGAGGGAGGGGGTTCGGGCCTCGCGTACCGCGGTGGGGGAGGCGAGTGCCGTGAGGACGGAGCGGAGGGCGGGCGCGGGAGCCGGGGGGACATGCAGCGGCATGATGGGTCGCCTCTCATTCGAAGGCACGGTGGCGCGAGGGCGGGGCGGGGGCGGACGACGCTGTCAGCTCACGGGGTCAGAGAGGCAGGGGCCGGGGGTCTATGAGCGAGGAGTGGGGGTGGGGCTGCCGCACGTCACCTCGGCAGGATCCTTCGACCGTGGGCGCCAACCTTCTGCCTTGTTCGCGGAGTTTATACGACACGTGTTCAGACTGTGTTTCCGCTAGTCGTTTCCGGCGGGCAGGACAAGGGTGTTTCAGGTCGGCGATACGCGGCGAACATCCCGATTTCCGGCCGGGCACATCGCGGCGACCTCGGGAAATTCATGCCAAGCCAACGGCCGATTGTCGTCGGCGTTTTTCACGAGTTCCCGGCGTGGAAACTGCCCGCGGCGCCATGTCCGGAGAATGTGCTTCCGGTCATGTGCAGGTCAGCCTAGCGGGTCTTGGGGCCGTCCGGGGACGTTATCGATCGCATCGGCGGGGCATAGTCCCACGTGACCCGTACACCGATGGCCGGATCGTTCGGCCCGCCCATCCTGAGGAGGACACGTCGATGGGGGAGAAGGTCGTGGCAGGCTCGTTCGACCTGTCCGATCGCCGGCGCTACCGCGACAAGCTCGGGCGATGCCTGGCGGGTCTGGAGCGACTCCTGGCAACGGAGCGGTTCGATCGTCCCAAGAACCTCATGGGGCTGGAGATCGAACTGAATCTCGTCGGCGCGGACGGCATGCCGAAAATGATGAATGCGCAGGTCCTCGAACGGATCGCCAGCCGTGACTTCCAAACAGAACTCGCCATGTTCAATCTGGAAGTCAACATCGCTCCGCACCGTCTCGGCGGGCGGGTTTTCGACCGGCTCACCGAGGAACTCCGTACTTCGCTGGCCTACGCCGACCGGAAAGCCGGTGAGCTGGACGCGGGAATTGTGATGATCGGCATTCTGCCGACGCTGGACCGGGACGACCTGGTCTCCTCGAACCTCTCCGACGTCGACCGCTACGCGCTGCTCAACGACCAGATCGTCGCCGCCCGCGGCGAGGATTTCCGGCTCGACATCGACGGCGTGGAACGCCTCAGCTGCACCTCGAAGTCCATCGCGCCCGAGGCCGCCTGCACCTCCGTGCAGCTGCATCTCCAGGTCACTCCGGCACGGTTCGCCGATGTGTGGAACGCGGCCCAGGCCGTCGCCGCGGCGCAGATCGCCGTCGGCGCCAACGCGCCCTTCCTGTTCGGGCGCGAGCTGTGGCGGGAGTCGCGGCCCCCGCTGTTCCAGCAGTCCACCGACACGCGCCCGCCCGAGCTCCAGGCGCAGGGGGTGCGCCCGCGCACCTGGTTCGGGGAGCGGTGGATCTCCTCCGCCTACGACCTCTTCGAGGAGAACCTGCGTTTCTTCCCGGCACTGCTGCCCATCTGCGACGACGAGGACCCGCTGGAGGTGCTGGACAAGGGCGGCGTGCCCACGCTCGCCGAACTCGTCCTGCACAACGGCACCGTCTACCGCTGGAACCGCCCCGTCTACGGCCTCGCCGACGGCGCCCCGCACCTGCGGGTGGAGAACCGGGTGCTGCCCGCCGGGCCCACCGTCATCGACGTGGTCGCCAACGCGGCCTTCTACTACGGCCTGGTCCGCGCCCTGGCGGAGGAGTCCCGGCCGGTGTGGACCCGGCTGCCGTTCGAGGCGGCCGCCGCCAACTTCGAGGCCGCGTGCCGGCACGGCATCGAGGCCCGCTTCGAGTGGCCCCGGCGCGGCCGGTACGGCGGCACCGCCCAGATCGACGCCGTCAGCCTGGTCCGGGACGAGCTGCTGCCACTGGCCGAGGCCGGTCTGGACGCCTGGGGCGTCGAGCCCGCCGACCGGGATCTGTATCTCGGCGTGATCGACGAGCGGTGCCGGCGCCGGGTGAACGGGGCCTCCTGGCAGGCGGCCACGTTCCACCAGGCCCTGGAGATGGGCCTGCCCCGGGAGGCCGCGCTGGCCGCCACGACCCGGCGCTACTGCGAGCTGATGCACAAGGGCGACCCGGTGCACACCTGGCCGGTGGGCCTGCCGGAGCCGCTGCCGCTGAGCTGAGGCGGGGGCCGCCGACACCCGCCTCATACTGGTCGGGCAAGCTGTGACGCCGAAGACGGAGGCATCCCGCTCCGTGCGGCGATCACTCGACTGGAGGCAGGTGTGCAGGCGGAGGCGGGCCCCGGGGCCGATTCCTTCCCGCAGGGGCGGCTGACCCGCCGGGCGCTGCGCGACGAGACCCTGCTCGTGCTGGGGCTCTCGCTCGGCGCGAGCGGGGTGTCGGCCCTGATCAGCTTTGTCGGATCGGTCACCAAGCCCGGCGGGCTGAAGGACCAGGCGGCCACCCTCAACGCGTCCGCCGCCCCGGGCCGCCCCTGGCTGGACCTGGCCTGGCAGCTCTTCGACATCGCGGCGGCCCTGGTGCCGGTCGCGCTGGTCGCGCACCTCCTGCTGCGCGAGCGGGAGAGCCTGCGCACCCTCGGCTTCGACCGCACCCGCCCCTGGCCGGACCTGGGCCGGGGCGCCGTGGTCGCCGCCGTGATCGGCAGCACCGGCATCGCCTTCTACCTGGCGGCCCGGGGCCTCGGCTTCAACCTCACGGTGGTGCCGGAGGCGCTGCCCGACGTGTGGTGGAAGTATCCGGTGCTGATCCTCTCGGCCGTGCAGAACGCCGTCCTGGAGGAGGTGATCGTCGTCGGCTATCTGCTGCGCCGGCTGCGGCAGCTGGGCTGGACGCCGGGCACCGCGCTCGTGGCCAGTTCCGTGCTGCGCGGCTCGTACCACCTCTACCAGGGCATCGGCGGCTTCGTCGGCAACATGGTGATGGGCGTGGTCTTCGTGTACCTGTACCGGCGCTGGGGACGGGTGGGCCCGCTGGTGGTGGCGCACTCGCTGCTCGACATCGGGGCGTTCGTGGGGTACGCGCTGCTGGCCGGCAAGGTGGGGTGGCTGCCGACGGCGTGACCGGTCGAGGCGCGGTAAGGGGCGTACACCACTGTGGTACGCCCCTTACCGCTGTCTGCGTCAGGCGAGGAGTTCGCCGTCGATCACCGTCACCGCGCGGCCGCTCAGCAGTGTGCGGTCGCCGCGCACCTCGGTCCGGACCCGGCCGGAGCGGGGTGAGGCCTGGAGGCCGGTGAGGACGGCGCGGCCCAGGCGTTCGGACCAGTAGGGGGCCAGCGCGGTGTGGGCGCTGCCGGTGACCGGGTCCTCGTCGATGCCGACGTTGGGGAAGAAACAGCGGGAGACGAAGTCGTAGCCCCGTGCGGGGTCCTCGGCGCGGGCGGTGGCGATGATGCCGCGTTCGCAGTGGGCGGCGAGCGCCGTGAGGTCCGGGGTCAGGGCGTGCACCGTCTTCTCGTCGGCGACCTCCAGCAGCAGGTCGCCGAGGTTCGGGCCGGTGTCGAGGGCCGCGCGCGGCTCGGTGCCCAGGGCCTCGGCGACGCCCTCGGGGACATCGGCCTCGGTCAGCGGCGCGGTCGGGAAGTCCAGGGTGATCGAGCCGTCCTCGCCGGGCGTGGCGGTCAGCACGCCGCTGCGGGTGGCGAACCGCACCGGCCCCTGGTGGGCACCGGTGGTGTGCAGGACATGGGCGGTGGCGAGGGTGGCGTGGCCGCACATCGCGACCTCGGTGGCGGGAGTGAACCAGCGCAGCGCCCAGTCGGCCTCGCCGCCCCCGGGCAGGCGGTGGGCGAACGCGGTCTCGGCGTGGTTGACCTCCAGGGCCACCTTCTGGAGCCAGTCGTCGCCGGGGAAGGCGTCGAGGAGCAGCACCCCGGCGGGGTTGCCGGCGAAGGGCCGGTCGGTGAAGGCGTCGACGATTCGAATGCGCATGCCCCGACGCTAAGGGCTCGGCGAAGCCGCAGGCCAAGGCCAATCCGGGAGTCCTGGACCGGTTTTCCCGCGACGGTATCCTGTCTCAACGAACGTCGACCGGTCCCGCTGGACCTCGACCGGTCCCGCTGGACCTCGACCGGTCCCGCTGGACCTCGATCGGTCCCACTGCGTACGCCACTGCGGGACCGGGAGCGTGACGGGCGCCGAAGCGGCCCCGTACGCTCAGTCCTCCCAGTCCTCGTCGTCGCCGCCGCGCATGGTGCGCCATCCGGCGAGGTCGTCCAACGCCTTGCGTGCCAACTGGGCGTACTGCACCGGGCACTCCCACAGCTCGCGCGCCGAGAACTCGGCGGGCACCGGGGTGTCGGGGTGGTCGTCCGGCGCGTACAGGTGGACCACCGCGCGGTACCGGGACCGCACGGTGGAATCGGCGGTGGACCAGGGGTGCTGCGGATGCTCGCAGGAGACGTCCAGGTCGATGGTGGCGAGCGCGGCGGCAAGGTCGCGCGCGTACGAGGGCGGCAGACCCCCGTACGACTGGGCGATGCCCATCCACAGGCACAGGAACACGCCGATCCGCTCCTCGTCCCGCATCTGCCCGGTGAGCCAACGGCGAGCGGACCACAGGGCGACCGGGCCAGTGTTGTCCTCCCAGCTACGGCTGATCGCCTCCTGCATGGCGACGATGTCGAGGCGGCCGTCGTCCCGGACGAACTGCGCGTCCAGGTGGGAGACGTCGATGCCGCCGAAGAGCTCCTCGTGTGCCTCGCGCAAGCGGCCCAGGGCCTCATCGGCGAGGTCCGCGAGGAACCCCTCGCAGTCGAACGCCGCCGACTCCTCATCGTCGAGAGCGTAGTCCTCGGCGAATGCGACCCGTCCGGCCTCGGTCAGCATGCTCACCCCAGCCTCGACCTCGTACTCCGAGTCCAGTTCCGCGGGGTGGGCGTCGGCCGGGCAGGCGCAGGAGGCCCGGTCCAGGTGCGCACGGAACCCCTCCAAGACCCGTACGTACGATGCGAACAGGGACTTGCTGAAGATGCGTGCGGAGACGTACCAGCAGGTGGCGTGCAGGAGGATCGTGTACCCGGTCCGCTCCCGGCGGCCCTGCGGGGTGGCCACGCGGCCGAGCGCCTCCGCCGCGTCGCCGGCGAGGACGGAGAGGGTCGATTCGGGATCCGCATACGGGTAGTCGCTGACGATCCCGGACAGGTCGGAGATCAGTTCCCGGTGGTCGGCAGGCAGCGTGGGCGTCACTTCGGTCACATCCGTAACCGACGATTGCGCCGGTCGGGCGGTTCCCCTGGCGTACATGGCCGATGGTCCACTTGTCCCGCAACCCCCCCCGCATTGTCGTGCTCCCGGGGCGGTTTCCGCCCCGGCAGCGCGGCGGCAGCGCGGCTCGGGTCATCTCTTCTTGCGTGTCTCCGACGGCACAACCTCCTCTGCGGCCTCGGAGTGCGTCTCCGCGGTGGTGGTGCGGAGACGGATGCGTTCACGCGTGACTACGAGCGTCTTCTCGACGCGAAGGGGACCTCGATCCCCCCCCGTACCACGTCGGGCTGTCCTCGGACGACTCCGCCAGTGGTACCGGGCGGAGAAGACGTTCATCTCCGCATCCAGGGGCCGGGGTGACGCCGGGAGAGCCGCCGACGGCGTCCATCACCGCCCGCGGCTCTCCCGCCGGAGCATTCCCGGCGGGCCGCTCGGCTGCGGGATGCCCGCAGGTGAAGGTCGAAGAAGGCTGCCACATAGTCGCGGGTTATGTGCCAACCGCGTTCTCCGGAGAGCGGCGCGGCGGGGTCCGAAAGAGCCAGCCGGCCGGCGAGACAAGGCAGATCCGTGAAGGAGAAATGCTCAGCGGACGTGTCGACCCGCTCGTAGCGACACCGGAATGGGCATTCGGTGACCAGGCGCTTTCGGCGTTCGAGCTGGACTTCCTTGGATCTGGAGAGCGTCTTCGGCTGCCGTTGGGCAGGGCCTGGGGCACACACGCTTTGAGCGGACTTCCCTGAGGCAGGTCGGGCGGCCGTATCGGCAGGGGGTTGTCAGACGATAGGAACCGATATATCGTTGAGGCATCGCGATGGATCAACGAAGGAATGGAGTGAGTGCGATGCGTACCCACGGATACGAGCGTGGACATGGACAGGGCGGCCCCTCCCGGCGCGGCCGGGGCGGTTTCGACGGGCGGCGTGCGGCCTTCGGCCCCTTCGGGCCGGGCGGCGGCCCCGGCGGCCCCGGTGGCGGCTTCGGCCCGTTCGGCCCGGGTTTCGGCCCCGGCCCCTGGGGCGGGCGAGGACGTGGCGGTCCCCGGGGGAGGGCACGGCGCGGTGACGTACGCGCGTCGATCCTGGCCCTGCTGAGGGACCGGCCCATGCACGGCTACGAGATGATCCAGGAGATCGCCGAGCGCAGCGGCGGAGCGTGGAAGCCCAGCCCGGGCTCGGTGTACCCGACGCTCCAGCTGCTGGAGGACGAGGGCCTGATCGCCAGTGAGTCCGAGGGCGGCAAGAAGCTGTTCTCGCTCACCGAGGCGGGCCGCGCCGCCGCCGAGCAGGGCCCCGAGGCGCCCTGGGAGGAGGCCTCGCGCGGGGTCGACTGGGAGGCCCTGAACGACGTACGGCAGGCCGGCTTCGGGCTGATGGAGGCCTTCGGCCAGGTCTGGAAGACCGGCAGCAAGGAGCAGCGCGAGAAGGCGCTCACCGTCATCAACGACGCGCGCAAGAAGCTGTACCTGATCCTCGCCGACGAGGACTGACGGCCTCCCCGCCGTGCACAGGGCGCCCCGCGGAACCGTCCGCGGGGCGCCCTCGCGCGTCCGGCGCTCGGAAGGACGCCGGACGGTCGCCGGAAGGAAATGGCGTGATCTCCTCCGTAAGGAGGAGATTCCGGCGGGTGAGGTCCGCTCTGCGTGGGACGCGAAAATGGTTCCCGCCGGGGATGACCCGGTTTCGGCCGGCTGATGGGCTGGGGTCCGTGCAACCCCGTACTCCCCGGCAGCCGGTCCCCCGCGAACAGGACGGCCGGCGCCCCGCCCCCTGTGACGACGACGTCCGGTCCGGCGCCGGACTGGCGCCCGTGGTCTCCGCCGCCCGGCGCCGGGCGACCCGGGACGGGGACCCGCAGATCGACACGGCCCATCTGCTCCACTCACTGCTGGAGCACGACCCCGAGGCGCGCGCCGTGCTCGGCGACGGACCGCGGATCGCCAAGGTGCTGGGCTACCTCGTGCAGCGCAGCATCGGCTACGGGCTGCGCTGGCGGAACTCGGTCGAGGACTCCGGTGCCGTACCCGTGGTGACCGGGGCCGCGGGGCACTCCCCGCTGGCCGCGGCGGCGATGGAGCACGCCTGTGCCCGCGCCGGCCGGCGCGGCTCCGCCCCCGCCCGCGGCGTCGACCTGCTCGCCGCCCTGCTCGTGGACCCGCAGGCCCGGGCCGCGGAGGTGCTCACCCGGGCCGGGATCGACCCGCACACGGTGCTCGCCCGCATCGGTACGGCCGCGCCCTGAAGGTGAGGCGGTTGTCCCGCTCCGGCGCGGCCGCATAGGCTGTCGATCATGCATTCGGACGCACGCGTTCTCCCGCCTCCGGCCGCCTGAGGCGGGCCCTGCGGAACGAGCCCGGCAGGCCGCCGGGCCGAACCGTGCTGCCCGCGGAAGAAGTCCGCGGTCCCGCCGGTGCGGGACCTTCCCCGAACTTCTGCACCTCTGCGGAGAACACTCGTGTCGAATGCCACCTCCGGCCTGCCCGTCGGGCGAGGCCTGCTCTACCTGACCGTCGCCGGTGCCGCCTGGGGCACCGCGGGCGCCGCCGCCTCCCTGGTCTACCGGACCAGTGACCTGGGGCCCGTCGCCCTGTCGTTCTGGCGCTGCGCGGCCGGGCTCGTCCTGCTGCTCGCCGCCCGGCTGCTGCGCCCCGCCTCCCCGGCCGCCGTCTCCGGGCCGCTCGGCCGCAAGGTCCTGCGGGCCACGGCCACCGGCCTCGGTCTCGCCGTCTTCCAGACGGCCTACTTCGCGGCCGTCTCCGCGACCGGACTCGCCGTGGCCACCGTCGTCACGCTCGGCGCGGGCCCCGTGCTCATCGCGCTCGGGGCGCGGCTCACCCTGGCCGAGCGCCTCGGCGGGGGCGGAGCCGCCGCCGTCGCCGGCGCGCTCACCGGGCTCGGCGTGCTCGTGCTCGGCGGCGGGAGCGCGACCGTGCGTCCCTGGGGCGTGCTGCTCGCGCTGCTGTCCGCGGCCGGGTACAGCGTGATGACGCTGCTGACGCGGTGGTGGGGCCGGTCGGGGGAGGCCGACGCCGCGGGCACGTCCGTGGGGGCCTTCGCCGTCACGAGTCTGTGCCTGCTGCCGTTCGCCCTCGCCGAGGGAGTGCTGCCGCACACCGCCGCACCGGGCCGGCTGCTGGGGCTGCTGGTCTACATCGCGGCCGTTCCCACCGCCCTGGCGTACGCCCTCTACTTCGCGGGCGCCGCCGTCGTCCGGTCGGCCACCGTGTCCGTGATCATGCTGCTGGAGCCGGTCGCGGCGGCGGTGCTCGCGGTCGTCCTGCTCGGCGAGCACCTGACGGCGGCCACGGTCACCGGCACCCTGCTGATGCTGGGCTCGGTCGGCGGACTTGCCGCGGCGGAGGCCCGGGGCGCCCGGGCACGGCAGGAACGAGAAGTGCTCGTATGACGGCGGGGGGCCCTCGCCGAGGGCCCCTCCGGCTCCCCGTGTCCGGGGGTCACAGGGCCGCCAGATAGTCCGGGAGTCCGGTGCCGGGGGCCAGACCGGGGTCGGCGACCGGGACGTCGTAGCCCTTGCGCAGCGGGACGAGGCCGGCCCAGTGGGGGAGGGCGAGGTCCTCCGGCTCGTCGTTCACACCGCCGGTGCGGACCTTGGCGGAGACCTCGTCCAGGTCGAGACGGACGACGGCGGTGGCGGCCAGCTCCTTCCTGTTCGCCGGCCGGGAGTCGGCGGAGCGGCCCGGTACGACGTGGTCGACCAGCGCGTCCAGCGCCGTGCGCTTCTCCTCGGGGTCGGTCACGTCGTACGCGGTGCCGTGCACCACCACGGACCGGTAGTTGATCGAGTGGTGGAAGGCCGAGCGGGCCAGCACCAGGGCGTCGACGTGGGTGACCGTCAGGCAGACCGGCAGCCCCGCGTCGGCCCGGCCCGCCATCCGCAGCGGGCGCGATCCCGTCGAGCCGTGCACGTAGAGCCGCTCGCCGACCCGGCCGTACAGCGTCGGCAGCACGACCGGCGCGCCGTCGCGGACGAACCCGAGATGGCAGACGGAACCCTCGTCGAGTATCGCGTGCACCAGCTCACGGTCGTAGGAGGCCCGCTCCGCGGAGCGGGTGGGGACGGTGCGGTCGGTGGGTGTGTAGGCGGTGGCCGTCGGCTGTGTCCCGGGCGTCCCCTGCATGGCGGTCTCCATGGCCGGTCTCCATTGCACTAGTGCATAATAGGGTTTGTGCTAGGAGAGTATCCGATCAGTGGGCGCCGCGCAGCGGAGATTTCCGCGAGCGTCGAGCGCGCGGTGGCCTCCGGCGAGCTGGAGCCGGGCCAAGTGCTGCCGCCCATGCGGGAGTTGGCGGAGCGGCTCGGGGTGAACCCGAACACGGTCGCGGCCGCCTACCGCACCCTGCGGGAGCGCGGCGTCATCGAGACCGCCGGACGCCGGGGCAGCCGGGTGCGGGCCAGACCGGCCACCACGGGACGGGAGTTCATCCGGGTGGAGGTGCCCGAGGGGGTGCGCGACGTCTCCGACGGCAACCCCGATCCGGCGCTGCTGCCCCCGCTGGCCCCGGCGTTCGCCGCCGCCGCCGAGCAGGGCGACCGCGAGCCGGTGCTGTACGGTCATGCGCCCGTCGAGCCGGAGCTGGCGCGTCTGGCGCGGGCCGGGCTGGACGCCGACGGGGTGCCGGACGGGCCCGTGGCCGTCACGTCCGGGTCGCTGGACGCCATGGAACGGGTGCTGGCGGCGCACCTCAGGCCCGGGGACGCCGTCGCCGTCGAGGACCCCGGGTGGGGCAGCCTGCTCGACCTGGTACCGGCGCTCGGGCTGCGCACGGTGCCCGTCGGCGTCGACGACGACGGGCCGCTCCCGGACGACGTGCGCCGCGCCCTCGCCGCCGGGGCCCGCGCGCTGATCGTCACCGACCGGGCGCAGAACCCGACCGGCGCCGCCGTGAGCGCCCCGCGCGCGCGTGCCCTGCGGTCCGTGCTCCGCGGCCACCCCGGCACGCTGCTGATCGAGGACGACCACGGCCACCGGATCGTCGACCTGCCCCTGCACCCGCTCGCGGGCACCACGCACCACTGGGCCCTCGTCCGCTCGGCCGCCAAGGCCTACGGCCCCGACCTGCGGTTCGCCGTGCTCACCGGCGACGCGGTGACGCTGGACCGGGTGCGCGGCCGGCAGCGGCTCGGGCCCGGCTGGGTCAGCCGGATCACCCAGCGGGCCGTGGCCCGGCTGTGGGCCGAGGGCGCGGTGGACGCGCGGGCCGTGGCGGCGGCGTACGGACGACGCCGGGAGGCGCTGATCGCGGCGCTCGCCGAGCGCGGCGTCACGGCACACGGGCGCAGCGGCATGAACGTGTGGGTCCCCGTCCCCGACGAGACCGGCGCGGTCGCCCGTCTGCTGCACGCCGGCTGGGCGGTGGCGCCCGGCGCCCGTTTCCGGGTGAGCGCGCCCCCCGGCATCCGGATCACCGTCTCCACGCTCCCCGGACGGGAGACCGGCCCGCTGGCGGACGCGGTGGCCGCCGCGCTCGGCGGCGGTTCCTGGCGCAGTCGGGCCTGACCGGTCGCGGGTGAGCTGGTTGTGCCCGGACGTCCTGGGGAGCGCCCGGCCCTACCGGCCCAGCCGCCGCCGTACGCGCCGGACCCGGCGGTCGCCGGCGACCGTGTCGAGCCGCCGGCGTCCGGTACCGGCCCCGTACGCCGGGCCCGCCAGGCGCAGCGGGGCGCCGTCGCGTGCGACGGCGTACGCGACCGGGGCAGCCGCCCTCGGGAAGATGACCCGGTGACGTCCGGCGGGCAGGCGCAGCCGCACCGTCGTGGCGTCGGCGGCGGGCACCAGCCGGGCGGTCACCGTGAGGGCGGACACCGCGACCCCGGCCCGGACCGGGCCGCCGGAGGCCGCCGTCACGTACGGCAGCGGGAGCGACCGCCCGGCGCCCCCGGCCGGCCCGAGTGGGGCCGGGTGCGCACCTGGACGTCCGGATGCCCGGCCGCGAGCTTCTCCGGCCGGCCCGGTGTGCCGTCCGTCGACGCGTCGCCGACGTGGATCACCTCGTACTCGTCGGCGGGCAGGCTCCGCCCGAGCAGCGACGGCGCGCACTCGTCGAGGTGCTCGCCCGTGTTCCGGGTGCGGACGGGAGCTACGACGCCGACCTCGAGTCTCGGCGTTCCAGGGGCCTTGCCCGGCCGCCGGTGACGGCGGTGTGCGCGGGCCGACGGCGCCCGGCCGTGCGGACCGTCCCGGGCCGCTGGGCCTGCGTCAGCGCCGCGCCCGCCAGGACGATCAGCGCGCCCACCGGTGTCGACCAGGTCAGCGACTCGCCGAGGAGCGCGACGCCCGCGGCCGTGGCGATGACCGGGATGAAGTACGTGACCATCTGCGCCGTCGTCGGGCCGACCTCGGCGACCAGCCCGTACTGGAGGAGGACGGCGAATCCGGTGCCGAGCGCGCCCAGGGCCGCGACCGCCAGCAGGGGCAGCACCGGGGAGCGGTCCGGGACCGTGGTGAACAGCGGCGTGACGACGGCCAGCTGGACCGTGGCGCACAGCAACTGGGCGCCGGTCAGGGACAGGTGCGAGTGGGGCGAACCGGCCAGGGTACGGCGGACGTGGATCCAGCCGACCGGGTAGCTGAGCGAGGCGAGCAGGGCCATGGCCGTGCCCGTGGCGTCCAGGCCGTGGAAGCCCTGCCAGGCGCCGAGGACGGTCAGCACTCCGAGAAAACCGAGGCCGAGGCCGGCGACCCGCAGCCGGGTCGGCCGGTCCTCGGACAGGGCGACGAGGGACAGGGCCATGCCCCACAGCGGCGAGGTGGCGTTGCAGATGCCCGCCAGCGTGGAGGGGATGGTCAGCTCCGCGTAGGCGAAGAGCGAGAACGGCAGCGCGTTCAGCAGGAACCCGGCGACCGTCAGATGCGCCCAGGTCCGCGCACCGCGCGGCAGCCGCTCCCGCTTCGCGGCCAGCGCCGCGGCGAGCACCGCCGTGCCGAACACCAGCCGGCCGAGGGTGACCTGGAAGGGGGCGTACGCCGTGGTGCCCACCTTGATGAGCAGGAAGCTGAACCCCCAGATCAGCGCGAGGACGCCGAACCGCAGACGCCAGTCCTGGGCGAGGCGGCCGGGGGTGCCGGAGGCGGAGAGGCTGTTCATGACAGCAACCCTGGTGCACACGACTGCGTAGCACAATCGAGAATTTGCGTCCGATATCTCGTAGCATCACTTACATGTTGAACCTGGAGCGGCTACGCACCCTGGACGCCGTCGCACGGCACGGATCGGTCAGCGGTGCCGCCGAGGGGCTGCACATCACGACCTCGGCCGTCTCGCAGCAGATGGCCAAGCTGGAGCGGGAGGTCGGCCGGCAGCTGCTGGCCAGGAACGGACGGGGAGTGCGGCTCACGGACGCCGGCCGGCTCCTCGCCGAGCACGCGGCACGCATCCTGTCGCAGGTCGAACTGGCCCAGGCGGACCTGGAGGCACAGCGCGGGCAGGTGGCCGGCGAGCTGCGCCTCGCGGCGTTCCCGACCGCCGCGCGGGGACTCTTCCCGGCCGCGCTGTCGGCGCTGCGCGCGGACCACCCGGCGCTGCGCGTGCGCTCCGGCGAGCTGGAGCCGGAGCTCGCCGTCGCCGCCGTGGTCCGCGGCGACCTGGACCTGGCCGTGGTGCTCGACTGGCACAACAAGCCGATGCCGCTGCCGGACGGCCTGGTCAAGGCGGAGCTGCTGGACGATCCCGCCGATGTGGCCATGCCGGCCGGGCACCGGCTCGCCGGGCGCGACGAGGTGGATCTCGCCGAGTTCGCCGAGGACGAGTGGATCACCTGGGGCCAGGGCGAGTTCTGCCACGAGTGGCTGATGCTGACGCTGCGCTCCCGGGGGATCGAGCCGGTGATCGGCCACCGCGCCTCCGAGACCCACACCCAGCTGGGACTGGTCGCGGCGGGGCTCGGGGTGTGCGTCGCCCCGCGGCTGGGCCGCCACCCGGTGCCCGCCGGGGTCGTCACCGTCCCGCTCCGGCAGCGGGTGCGCCGGCATGTCTTCGTCGTCTGGCGGGCGGACGCCGACCGCCGCCCGTCGATCCGGGCGGCGGTGCAGGCCCTGCGGACGGCGGCTGAGGACGCCGGCTGAGCGGCGGCCGTGCCCGGCCGCTCCGCCGGGCGCCCGGAGGGGCGCGGGGAACCGCGCGGCCGGCCACGGCGGAGTCGCGGACAGGACACCGGGACGACGGCGGAGCGCCTAGCGCGCCCCCAGTTTGCGGAAGTCCCAGGAGACGACCTTCTCCGGAGTCAGCCGCAGCCAGGCGTGCCGGCCGTCGTGCGGCATCTCCTCCAGGCCGAAGTTCTTGCGGGCGAACAGGGTCTCGGGGACGTCGAGTTCGGCACAGAGCTCACCCGTGCGGGGCACCTCGCCCACCATCTCCACACGTCCGGACAGCTCGGCGCCGCGCAGCTCGTCGTACTCCTCGCCGGTGTCGACCACGACCGCAACCCGCGCATCGCGGCGCAGATCGGCCCAGCGTCTGCTGCGCACCACGGAGTACAGCCACATCGAGGTGCCGTCCCAGGCGAACCACAGGGTGCTCACGTGCGGGGCGCCGTCCGCCGAGACGGTGGCGACCCGGCAGGTGCGCTGGGCGGCGAGGAACGCGTCCAGCTCCCCGGGCGTCATCATGATCCTGCGGCCCCGGCGCTGAGTGGCGGTCATGCGGTCCCCTCTGTCTTGTTCTCTGTCTTCTTCTCTCACGTCGTGCCCGATGTCGTGCCGGACTCATGCCGGACTCGTCGTGCCGGTCCTCCGGCATCACGTCAGGGAAGGATGCGGCGTCCGCCGTCCGTGCGCAACGGTTCGCCCGGCGGACCCGCCGACGGGGTCCCCGCGGACGGCGTCGCGGGGGTGCCCTCCGACCTCACCCCCGCGACGGTCCGCGACACGCCCGGCCTCACGCCGTCCCTTCCCCGGCCGGTGCCGCACGATCCGCCCAGGGGTACGGGCGTGCGGGCCCCGCCGTTCAGCGCCCCAGTAACCTGGGGCGATGCTCAAGGAAGTCATCGCGACCCGCTACATCACGCCCCTGCGTGAGGGCGGCTCGCTGCCGGGGCTCGTCGAGGGCGACGACCTCGGGACGTACGTCATGAAGTTCACCGGCGCCGGACAGGGCCGCAAGACGCTCGTCGCCGAGGTGGTCGTCGGCGAACTCGCCCGCCGGCTGGGATTCCGGGTCCCGGGGCTGGTGACGCTCGCCCTCGACCCGGTGCTGGGGCTCGGCGAACCCGACCCGGAGGTGCAGGAACTGCTCAAGTCCAGCGGCGGCACCAACCTCGGCATGGACTTCCTCTCCGGCGCGCTCGGCTTCGATCCGCTCGCCTTCCGGGTGAGCCCCGAGGAGGCCGGCCGGATCGTGTGGTTCGACGCGCTGGTCAACAATGTCGACCGGTCCTGGCGCAACCCCAACCTGCTGATGTGGCGGGGCGAGGTCTGGCTCGTCGACCACGGCGCCACCATGATCTGGCACCACAACTGGCCCGGCGCGGAAGCCTCCGCCGCCCGCCCCTACGACGCCTCCGACCACGTCCTGCGCCCGTTCGCGCCGGATGTCGCCGCCGCGGCGGCCGAGCTGGCGCCCCTGGTCACCGAGGAGCTCCTCGCCGAGGTCACCGCCGAGATCCCGGACGTGTGGCTGGCCGACGAGCCCGGCTTCGCCGGCCCGGACGAGCTCCGGCGGGCCTATACGCGGCCGTTGCTGGCGCGCGCCGCCGTCGTCCACGACCGCATCGGGGGGACCGAGTGACCGACCGGCATGTCTTCGAGTACGCGCTGCTGCGGGTCGTCCCGCGTGTGGAGCGCGGTGAGTGCATCAACGCCGGGGTGCTGGTGTACTGCCGCGCCAAGGCGTTCGTCGGCGCCCGCACCCACCTCGACGAGGCCAGGCTGCTGGCCCTGGACCCGGCCGTGGACGTGGCCGGCGTACGGGCCGCGCTCGGTGCCGTGGAGAACGTCTGCGCGGGCGGCGAGCCGGCGGGGCAGGCCGCGCGCGACGACGCCGGGCGGCGCTTCCGCTGGCTGATCGCGCCCCGCTCCACGATCGTCCAGCCGGGGCCCGTGCACACCGGGCTCACCGCCGATCCGGCGGCAGAGGCGGACCGGCTGCTGGAACTGCTCGTCAGATAGGGATCAGGTGAGGGGCCGGGCGGGGGACCAGGTAATGGATCACACCCGCCCGGTGTCCCGTTGACACCGGGTGCCAGGGCTTCTAGCGTCTCGTCTGCTGAAGGTACTAAGCGGTCGCTCATCTGACGGGCGTACCGTGGGAGCCGCAGTCCTGCCGGGCTGTACAGGGCGTCCCCAGGTGTTCCAGGCTTTCCAAGGGCGAGGAGAAGCAGCAATGTCCACCACAGAGCAGCGGGTAGCCGTCGTCACCGGCGCGGCGCGCGGCATCGGCGCCGCCACCGCCGTACGACTGGCCGCCGAGGGCCGCGCGGTCGCCGTCATCGACCTCGACGAGGCCGCTTGCAAGGACACCGTCGAGAAGATCACCGCGGCCGGCGGCCGGGCGATCGCGGTCGGCTGCGACGTCTCCGACGAGGCGCAGGTCGAGGCCGCCGTCGCGCGCATCGCCGACGAGCTCGGCGCCCCGACGATCCTCGTCAACAACGCGGGCGTGCTCCGCGACAACCTGCTGTTCAAGATGAGCGTCTCCGACTGGGACACCGTCATGAACGTGCACCTGCGCGGCGCCTTCCTGATGTCGCGGGCCTGCCAGAAGCACATGGTGGACGCGGGCTTCGGCCGTATCGTCAACCTGTCCTCCTCCTCCGCGCTCGGCAACCGCGGCCAGGTCAACTACTCGGCCGCCAAGGCCGGTATGCAGGGCTTCACCAAGACCCTCGCCAAGGAGCTGGGCAAGTTCGGCGTCACCGCCAACGCCGTCGCCCCGGGCTTCATCGCCACCGACATGACCGCCGCCACCGCCGAGCGCGTCGGCATGGGCTTCGAGGACTTTAAGGCCGCCGCCGCCACCCAGATCCCGGTCCAGCGCGTCGGCGAGCCCGACGACATCGCCAACGCCGTCGCCTTCTTCACCGGCGAGGCGGCCGGCTTCGTCTCCGGCCAGGTGCTGTACGTGGCCGGCGGACCGCTCGACTAGGGGAACAGGTACATGACTTCCGTGGAACCGCCCGAGCTCTCGGGCAAGGTCGCCCTCGTCACCGGCGCCAGCCGCGGCATCGGCTACGGCGTCGCCGAGGCACTGGTCGCGCGCGGCGACCGGGTGTGCATCACCGGCCGCAACGAGGAGGCGCTGAAGGAGGCCGTCGTCAAGCTCGGCGCCGACCGCGTGATCGGCGTCGCGGGCAAGGCGCACGACGAGGCCCACCAGGCCGTCGCCGTCCAGCGCACGATGGAGGCCTTCGGCCGCGTCGACTACCTGGTCAACAACGCCGGCACGAACCCGGTGTTCGGCCCGATCGCCGACCTGGACCTCGATGTCGCGCGCAAGGTGTTCGAGACCAACGTGATCTCGGCGCTCGGCTTCGCCCAGCGCACCTGGCACGCCTGGCAGAAGGAGAACGGCGGCGCGATCGTCAACATCGCCTCCGTCGCGGGCGTCTCGGCCTCGCCGTTCATCGGCGCCTACGGCGTCAGCAAGGCCGCGATGATCAACCTGACGCTCCAGCTGGCGCACGAGTTCGCGCCGAGGGTGCGGGTCAACGCGATCGCCCCGGCCGTGGTGAAGACCAAGTTCGCCCAGGCGCTGTACGAGGGCCGGGAGGCGGAGGCCGCCGCGGCCTATCCGCTGGGCCGGCTCGGCGTGCCCTCCGACATCGGCGGCGCCGCCGCGTTCCTCACCTCGGACCAGTCCGACTGGATCACCGGCCAGACGCTCGTCGTCGACGGCGGCATCTTCCTCAACGCCGGCGTGGCCTGAGCCGCGCGGCCCCGGCACGGGCGCCCCCGCACGACGAAGGGCGCCCGTGCCGGTTGTCAGTGGCCGCCTGTAGGTTCAGTGCTCTGCAAGCGACCGCACTGCGTAAGGAAGTTGACGTGACCGACATCGCCATGCTGCCCGAGTCCTGGCGGGACGTGCTGGGCGACGAGCTTCAGCAGACCTACTTCAAGGAGCTGACGGAGTTCGTGGAGGAGGAGCGGGCGAACGGCCCCGTCTACCCTCCGCGCGAGGAGGTCTTCGCCGCCCTCGACGCCACGCCGTACGACAAGGTGAAGGTCCTGATCCTGGGGCAGGACCCGTACCACGGCGAGGGCCAGGGCCACGGTCTGTGCTTCTCGGTCCGGCCGGGCGTGCGCGTCCCGCCGTCCCTGCGCAACATCTACAAGGAGATGCAGGCGGAGCTGGGCACCCCCATCCCGGACAACGGCTATCTGATGCCGTGGGCCCAGCAGGGCGTGCTGCTGCTCAACGCGGTGCTCACGGTGCGCGCCGGCGAGGCCAACTCGCACAAGGGGCGGGGCTGGGAGCTGTTCACCGACGCGGTGATCCGCGCGGTGGCGGACCGGCCCGACCCGGCGGTGTTCGTGCTGTGGGGCGCCTACGCCCAGAAGAAGCTGCCGCTGATCGACGAGAGCCGGCACGTGGTGGTCAAGGGCGCGCACCCCTCGCCGCTGTCGGCGAAGAAGTTCTTCGGCTCCCGCCCGTTCACGCAGATCAACGAGGCGATCGCCGCGCAGGGCCACGAGCCGATCGACTGGACCATCCCGAACCTGGGCTGACGCACGGAGTCGCCTGACCGGGATCGCCGCCGTCTGCCGTTAGCGTCGGGGCAGCAGCCGACGAGCGGGGCGGAGATTCTGGTGGCCGAGGGACAGGAGCAGACGGCGCCCGATGCCGTGCTGACGCGGATCGGGCAGGTCGTCATGTTGCACCACGCGGGGGACCGCGAGGAGGCCCGGCATCGCTTCCTCGACCTCTGGGCGGAGATCGGCGAGCACGGCGATCCGCTGCACCGCTGCACCCTGGCCCACTACCTGGCCGACACACAGGACGACCCGGGGGACGAACTCGCCTGGGACCTGCGGGCGCTGACGGCCGCCGAGGAGCTGGCGGGCGACCGTTTCGCCGGGCACGAGAGCGCGCCCGCCGTGCGCGCCCTGTACCCCTCGCTCCACCTCGACCTGGCCGCCGACTACGCCAGGCTCGGCCGCCGCGAGGCCGCCCGCGTCCATCTGCGCCGGGCCCGCAGCGCGGCCGACGCCCTCGGCGACGACCGCTACGGCGACGGCGTACGGGCGGCGCTGAGCCGGCTCGAGCTACGGCTGGCCGGAGAGGACCCGCACGACAGCGGCGGCTGGGGCCCGCCACGCCAGCGCCCGTAGCCCGGACGACGACGGCACAGCCGCCGGGGGCCCGGGTGGGTCGTCGCGGCCCGGCGACGGCCGCAGGGGCACGGCCCTCGAAGCCCGGACGGCCCGGCTTCTGCGCGCTGGGCGGCGCGGGACGCCTCGCGTGGTGGCTGGAGGCTGCCGACGCCAGCGGCCGTAGGGCGGGAGCCGACGGCACAGCCGCCGGGGGCCCGGGTGGGTCGTCGCGGCCCGGCGACGGCCGCAGGGGCACGGCCCTCGAAGCCCGGACGGCCCGGCTTCTGCGCGCTGGGCGGCGCGGGACGCCTCGCGTGGTGGCTGGAGGCTGCCGACGCCAGCGGCCGTAGGGCGGGAGCCGACGGCACAGCCGCCGGGGGGGCGGGAAGGGGTGCGGTCCCGGAGTCCGGAGGGCGCGGCCCCGCCTTCCGTGCGGGGGATGCCGGTCGCCGGTGGGTGCCGTCGGCGTGGTCGTGGAGCGAGCCGGGGCGGGGGTGGTGACGCCGCCGGGCGGCGGGTTCAGCGGCGGCCGTATGCTTCCGCCAGGAACCCGGCGGGCAATGACGCAGGGCACAACCCGTTGGAGGAGAACACCCCGTGAAGGTCGGCTGCATCGGACTCGGTGACATCGCGCAGAAGGCCTATCTGCCGGTGCTCGCCCTCCGGCCGGGCATCGAACTGCATCTGCACACCCGGACACCCGCCACACTCGCCCGGGTCGCCGACTCCCTCCGTCTCCCGGAGTCCCGCCGGCACACCACCCTGGACGCCCTGCTCGCCCAGGACCTCGACGCGGCCTTCGTGCACGCCCCCACCGACGCGCACCCGGAGATCGTCACCCGGCTGCTCGAAGCGGGCGTCCCGGTCTACGTCGACAAGCCGCTCGCCTACGAACTCGCCGACTCGGAACGGCTGGTGGCCCTCGCCGAGGAGCGCGGCGTCGCTCTGGCCGTCGGCTTCAACCGGCGCTTCGCCCCCGGGTACGCGCAGTGCGCCGAGCACCCGCGCGAGCTGATCCTGATGCAGAAGAACCGCGTCGGGCTGCCCGAGGAACCCCGCACCATGATCCTCGACGACTTCATCCACGTCGTGGACACGCTGCGCTTCCTGGTGCCCGGCCCGGTCGACGACGTCACCGTGCGCGCCCGTGTCCAGGACGGTCTTCTCCACCACGTCGTGCTCCAGCTCGGCGGGGACGGCTTCACCGCGCTCGGCGTGATGAACCGGCTCAGCGGCTCCGCCGAGGAGATCCTGGAGGTCTCCGGGCAGGACACCAAGCGCCAGGTGATCAATCTCGCCGAGGTGATCGACCACAAGGGCCAGCCGACCCTGCGGCGGCGCGGCGACTGGGTGCCGGTGTCCCGGCAGCGCGGCATCGAGCAGGCGGTGCTGGCCTTCCTGGACGCCGTGCGCGCGGGCACCGTGCTCAGCGCCCGGGACGCGCTGGAGACCCATGAGCTGTGCGAGCGGGTGGTACGCGCGGTCCAGGGGCCGGCCGCCTGACCCGCAGCGCCCCCACGGCCGCGGCGGCGCACCAGGCGGCGAGCACCAGCAGCGCCGCGTGCACCGGCCAGTCCCCGAAGCGGACGTAGGGCGTGGTGCCGTGCGCGAGCGGTACGTCGTACACCCGCGCGGTGTCCGCGTCCGTGCCGAGCCACGCGCCCAGGCGGTGCCCGTCCGGGCCGTAGACGGCGGACACCCCCGTCAGCGTCGCGTGCACCATCGGGCGGCCGGTCTCGGCGGCCCGCAGCGCGGCGAGTGAGGCGTGCTGCGCGGGCGCCCAGCTGTGCTGGAACGTCGACGTGGAGGACTGGGCGAGCAGCACCTCGGCGCCCTGGCGGGCCAGATGGCGGCTCATGTCGGGGAAGGCGCTCTCGAAGCACACCATCGGGCCGACCCGCAGCCCGTGCCCCACGTCCATCACCACCTGCCGGGTGCCGCGCCTGCGGTCCTCGCCCGCGGCCTCGCCGACGGAGGTGGCCCAGCCGAGCAGCGAACGGGCCGGGACGTACTCGCCGAACGGCACCAGCCGCATCTTGTCGTAGCGGTCGCCGGTGAGGCCGTCCGGGCCGACGAGGACGGAGCTCTTGTAGATGCCGGGCCGGTCGGAGCGGCGGGCGTCCACGTTGACCAGGACGGCGGCGCCGGTCTCCCGGGACAGCGCCGCGAGCCGGCGGGCCAGGTCGGGGCGGGCGGTGAGGTCGTACCCGACACTGCTCTCGCCCCAGACGACCAGATCGACATGGCGGCCGGCGAGCGAGCGGGTCAGCCGTTCCTCGTGGTCGAACCGGCGGTCGGGGCCGGCCACGACACCCGGCTGCACGACGGCGACCGCGACCGTGCCGTCGGTGTCGGGGCGCGGCGACCAGACCCAGACCGCCGAGGTGGCGGCGGCGGTGGCGACCAGGCCGGCCACGGCGGGCAGCCGGGCGCGGCGGACCCCGACGAGCACGGCGACGGCGACGTTGACCGCCACCACCAGGAAGCTGAGCAGCCACACCCCGCCGACCGAGGCGAGCCGCAGGGCCGGGGCCACCTGCCACTGACTGGCGCCGAGCATGCCCCAGGGGCCGCCGAGCCCCTGCCAGGAGCGGACCAGTTCGACCGCCAGCCAGCCCGAGGGCAGTACGGCGAGCGCGGCGGCGATCCGTGGCCGGGAGGGCGTCCCGCCCAGCAGCCGGCGCACCAGCAGCCCCCACGGGATCCACAGCGCGCCCAGCAGCGCGGCGATGACGAAGGTGAAGACATGCAGATTCGGCAGCAGCCAGTGGTGCATCGCCAGCATGAAGGCGGACCCGCCGCACCAGCCGTCGTACGCCGCCCGTCTCCCGCCCGGCGCCGAACGGAGCAGCAGCAGCCAGGGGACGAGCGCGACGGGGGCGAGCCACCACAGGGAGGGCGCCGGGTAGGCGAGCACGGGCAGGGCGCCCGCGAGTGCGGCGGCGGCCGAACGCCGCCAGGGGGAGGCGAGCCAGTGGCCGAGCGTTGTCATAGGGGCCTCCCTACCCCGTGGTGCCTTCCGTGTGCGCCCTGCCGCCGGAGACCGGCGGACATGCGTCAGGCGCTTCCTATACTGACCGAATGATCACGATTCCGCTCAGTGCGCTGGAAGTGGCCATGGTCCAGACGGGTGCTCCGGCCGCGGACACCTTACGGGACACCACCGAGTTCGCCCGGCGCATCGAAGACCTCGGTTACCGACGGCTCTGGTACGCCGAACATCACCACTCCCCGGCCATCGGGGCGTTCCCGCCGGTCGTCCTGACCGCCCACGCGGCGGCGCTGACCTCGTCCGTCAGGCTCGGCTCCGGAGGCGTTCTGGCACCGAACCACGCCCCGATCATGCTGGCGGAGCAGTGGGGCACCCTGGCCGCGCTGCACGGGGGCCGGATCGACCTGGGCATCGGCCGTGGCCCGGGCACCTTCGACGAGCCGACGGCGCGGGCCCTGCGGCGCGGGGCCGGACCGGCGTCGGACGAGGAGTACCGCGACGACGTGGCTCAGACCCTGCGCTTCCTGGTGGACGAGGTCGCGCTCGGCCCGCTCCCGGAGCCGTGGCTGCTCGCCTCCAGCACGGCCGGTGCCGCGCTCGCCGCGGAACTCGGCCTGCCGATCGCCTTCGCCCACCACATCCGCCCCGACAACACCCTCGCCGCACTCGGCCACTACCGCGAGCGCTTCGCGCCCTCCCGTTGGTGCGAGCGCCCCCGCGTACTGCTCTGCGTCGAGACGGTCTGCGCCGGGACGGACGAGGAGGCGGCCCGGCTGGCGGGCCCGATGGACGTCGTCAAGGCCGGGCTCCTCAAGGGGCGGGGCGACTTCCCCTTCCCGACGCCCGCGGAGGCCGCCGCGCACGCGTTCACCGCGGAGGAGGAGCGGGCGCTGAAGAGCTTCCGCGCCCAGCAGGCACACGGCTCACCCGCGACCGTGGGGCAGCGCCTGACGGACCTGGTGGAGCGGACCCGCGCGGACGAACTCATGCTCGTGACGCCCGTCTACGCGCTGGCCGACCGCCTGAGGTCCTACGAACTCGTCCGGCAGCACGTCATGGCACCGGAGACGGCGTCGACCGTCTCGTAGCGGCCGGGAGGAGCCGGGTGGCGCGCGGGGCGGTGCCGTGCTTCAGGCCGCCTCGATGACCTCGCCGCGGATCGCGGCGGCCCACTCGATCACCAACGTCTCGTACTGTGCGCGGTCCTGGGCCGAGAGGAACCCGCCCGCGCGCCGCCACAGGGCACGGATCTGCTCGTTCAGCTCGGCGGCAGTCCGTACCGGACCGGAGGTCACGGATTCGGGGGACATGCGGACAAGCGTAGGCGCAAGAACTGACAGTCCGCTACCGGACGGTCACGCTTGCCTTGGGGAAGTGCCCGATTCCCCGGGCCGGGCGCATGTGCCCCCCGCCGGCCCGCCGGGCGGTCAGCCCGCCGACTCCGCCGCGTGCGGGCTCAGCACGCCCGCCGCCACCAGCGCGATGATCGCCACACCGAGCGCGATGCGGTACCAGACGAAGGGCATGAAGCTCTTGGACGAGATGAACTTCATGAACCAGGCGATCACCACGTACCCCGAGACGAAGGCGATGACCGTCGCGAAGATCGTCGGCCCCCAGGAGACGTGGTCGCTCTCCATCGCGTCCTTCAGCTCGAACACGCCGGAGGCGAGCACCGCGGGGATGGCCAGCAGGAAGGAGTAGCGGGCCGCGGCCTCGCGCCGGTAGCCCATGAAGAGGCCGCCGCTGATGGTGGCGCCGGAGCGGGAGACGCCGGGGATCAGGGCCATGGCCTGGCAGACGCCGTAGATCAGGCCGTCCCGTACGCCCAGGTCCTGGAGGGACTTGCGCTGCTGGGGCGCGCGGTGCCGGCCGCCCTTCTCGTCCCGGGCGGCCAGCCGGTCGGCGACGCCCAGGACGACGCCCATCACGATCAGCATGGTGGCGGTGATCCGCAGATCGCGGAACGGCCCCTCGATCTGGTCCTTCAGCGTCACGCCGAGCACGCCGATCGGGATCGAGCCGACGATGACCAGCCAGCCCATCCGCGCGTCGGTGTCGTTGCGGCGCACGTCCCTGTCGGTCAGCGAGCGGAACCAGGCGGCGATGATCCGCCCGATGTCCTTGCGGAAGTAGATCAGCACGGCGGTCTCCGTGCCGATCTGGGTGATCGCCGTGAAAGCCGCCCCCGGGTCGTGCCAGCCGGAGAAGGCCGCCGTCAGCCGCAGATGCGCGCTGGAGGAGACGGGGAGGAATTCGGTCAGCCCCTGGACGAGTCCGAGGACGAGGGATTCAAACCAAGACATGAGGTTACGAAGGTCCAAGTGCCGATCGTGGAACGGACGACGGACACACCGGCGGGACGCCGTTGCGGTGATCAGGTGATCACCGTGTGCCGGAGGGCAGCGTAGCGCCCCCCGGTGACAGGGCGGACACAGGGGTTTCGCGGAGCCCCGGCGCGGTCCCCGCGGTGCCCGGCTACGCCGCCGTGGGCCCCGTGACCGTCCAGCCGGGCGCCTGCGGATGGGCCCTCAGGTCCTCGTGGCGCACCGGGTCGCCGCAGGCCCGGCAGGTGACGACCGGGACCAGTTCGTTGCCGCAGGCGTGCTCGATCACCATCGGGCGGTCGTCGTCCTCGCGCAGGTGGCGGTCGCCCCACTCCATGAGGGTCATCAGCACCGGCTCCAGCTCGAGACCCGCCCGTGTCGGCCGGTACTCGAAGCGCTGGGGACGCTCGCTGTAGGGCAGCTTCGTCAGGATCCCGGCGTCGACGAGGCGGCGCAGCCGCGTGGCCAGCACGTCGCGCGGGGCGCCGATGTTGCGCACCAGCTGGTCGAAGCGGCCGTTGCCGAGGCACACCTCCCGCAGGACGAGCAGGGAGTACTTCTCGCCGACGAGCGCCAGGGTGTCGGCGATCGAGCAGGGGCGCGGGTCCTTGGTGGCGGCCATGGCGCCAGTCTAGGTGAGGGTTTGTTTTTCAAACTCACCGCGCTATGGTGAGTTCGGATTTCCTACTCACTGGTAATCGCCCCGGTCACCGCCCGGGCGGCCAAGGAGGCCCGCACCATGCGTGACGCAGTCATCGTCGAGGCCGTACGCACCCCCATCGGCAAGGGCAGGCCGAACGGCTCCCTCGCGCACGTCCACCCCGTGGAACTCCTCGCCCACACCCTGCGCTCCCTCGTCGAGCGCTCCGGCGTCGACCCCGAGCTGATCGACGACGTCATCGGCGGCACCGTCGACCAGGTCGGCGAGCAGGCCATGAACACCACCCGCTACGCCGTCCTGTCGGCGGGCTTCCCGGAGTCGGTGCCCGCGACCACCGTGGACCGCCAGTGCGGCTCCTCCCAGCAGGCCGTGCACTTCGCCGCCCAGGGCGTCATCTCCGGCGCCTACGACCTCGTGGTCGCCTGCGGCGTGGAGTCCATGAGCCGGGTGCCGATGTGGTCCAACGTGCCGCCCGGCACGGACCCCTTCGGACCCTCGGTCGCCAAGCGGTACCCGGAAGGGCTCGTCCCGCAGGGCATCAGCGCCGAGCTGATCGCCGCCAAGTGGTCGCTCACGCGGGAGGAGATGGACGCCTTCGCCCTCTCCTCGCACCGCAGGGCCGCCGCGGCCTGGGACGCCGGCCTGTTCGACGCCGAGGTGGCGCCCCTGGCGGGCGTCGTGCGCGACGAGTGCGTACGCCCCGGCAGCACCCCCGAGATCCTCGCCGGACTGAGGCCCGCCTACCACGACCCGGCCTTCGCCGTGCGCTTCCCGCAGATCGAGTGGAACGTCACCGCGGGCAACGCCAGCCCGGTCAACGACGGCGCCTCCGCCGTGCTGATCGCCTCCGGCGAGACCGCCGCCCGCCTCGGCCTGCGCCCGCTGGCCCGGCTGCACAGCTTCGCGGTCACCGGCTCCGACCCGCTGCTGATGCTGACGGGCGTGATCCCCGCCACCGAGAAGGTGCTGCGCAGGGCCTCGCTGTCCCTCGCCGACATCGACCTGTTCGAGGTCAACGAGGCGTTCGCCAGCGTGGTGCTGGCCTGGCAGCGGGAGACGGGCGCCGATCCGGACAAGGTCAACGTGCACGGCGGGGCCATCGCGCTGGGCCATCCGCTCGGCGCGAGCGGCACCCGCCTGACGACGACCCTGGTGCACGCGATGCGCGAGCGCGGCGCCCGCTACGCACTCCAGACGATGTGCGAGGCGGGCGGGCTCGCCAACGCGATGGTGCTGGAGCGGGCGTAAGGGCCCGTCAGCGGGCGCGCAGGTGGTGGCGCTTGCGCCAGGCCACCACCGCGCCCGCCAGGCCCGGCAGCGCGATGCAGGCCATCGCGATCAGAAAGGCCGGCGACGTCGGCGTCGAGGCGCGGGCGCCGGCGACGGCGTACGCGGCGGTGTTCGGGATCGATCCCAGCGCCGTCGCGAGCAGGAAGGGCAGCAGGCCCATCCGGGAGATGGCGGCGCAGTAGTTCGCCGCGGCGAACGGCACCCCGGGGAACAGCCGTGCCGCGAGCATCGAGCGGAAGCCGTGCCGGCTCAGCTGCCCGTCCGCCGCCTTCAGCAACCGGCCCCGCACCAGCGGGCGCAGGGCCTCCTGGCCCAGCACCCGGCCCAGGCAGAAGGCGAGCCCGGCGCCGAGCACCGTGCCCGCCAGCGCGGCGGCGAGGCCCAGCGGCGAGCCGAAGAGCGCGCCGGAGGCGAGATTCAGCAGCGGACGCGGCACGAACGCCACGGTGCACAGCCCGTACGCCACCGCGAAGGCCACCGCCGCCGCGGCGCCGCCGAGCTGCGGCGGCCAGCCGTGCACCAGCAGCTTCTGCGGCTCGAACAGCAGGACCGCCGACGCGGCCGAGGCGAGCAGGACGAGGAGCAGGGACAGCCGCGACCAGGGGGAGAGCACGATCCGCAGGCAGCGGGCGGCGAACGTGGTGCGTACGGCGGACGGGGCGGAGCCGGCCGCGGGGACGGCGAGCTCCGTGGCAGCGGCCCGGGGAGAGGCCGTGGCGGTGCCCCCAGAGCGGGTGGTGGCATCGAGCATCCGGTGACACTAACCGACACATGCGTCTGATCGCCGTATGGTCCGTCTCACGGCCGTCACAAATTCAAGAACGGCCGGGAGCGCCGTGAGGTTCCCGCCCAACTCCCGTGGCGCGGAAAACCATTCGACGCGGGCCGCCGCGTCGGCGATGATCGGCCCATGTTCCGGCACGCCTTCGCCCTCGCCGCATCCGCCGTCGCGGATGCCCCGAAGGCTGCCGTCCCGCCCGTCCCGGCAGCCGTCGGCGGCGCCCGAAGCTGACCCTTCCCGGATCGACCGGCGGACCCCGCAGGGGGAGGGTCGGCCCGATCCCGGGGTCCCCGTCCCGGCCGCCTGCCCGCGCCGGGGCCGTCACCGGTATCACTCACCGCGAGACTTCCGAGGTACCGCCATGCCCAAGACGGCCTACGTCCGTACGAAACCGCATCTGAACATCGGCACCATGGGTCATGTCGACCACGGCAAGACCACCCTGACCGCCGCCATCACCAAGGTCCTCGCCGACCGCGGCCCCGGCGGCACGCGCTTCGTCCCCTTCGACCGCATCGACCGGGCGCCGGAGGAGGCGGCGCGCGGCATCACCATCAACGCCGCGCACGTCGAGTACGAGACCGACACCCGGCACTACGCGCACATCGACCTCCCCGGCCACGCCGACTACGTGAAGAACATGGTCACCGGCGCCGCGCAGCTCGACGGGGCGATCCTCGTCGTCTCGGCGCTCGACGGGATCATGCCGCAGACCGCCGAGCACGTCCTGCTGGCCCGGCAGGTCGGCGTCGACCACATCGTGGTCGCGCTGAACAAGGCCGACGCCGGCGACGGGGAGCTGACCGACCTCGTCGAACTGGAGGTCCGCGAACTGCTCACCGCGCACGGCTACGGCGGTGACACCGTGCCCGTCGTACGGGTCTCGGGGCTGCGGGCCCTTCAGGGCGACCCGCGGTGGACGGCGTCCGTCGAGGCGCTGCTCGACGCGGTGGACACCTATGTGCCCGTCCCCGAGCGGTATCTGGACGCGCCGTTCCTGCTGCCGGTCGAGAACGTCCTGACCATCACCGGGCGGGGCACGGTGGTGACCGGCGCCGTGGAGCGGGGCACCGTCCGGGTGGGCGACCGGGTCGAGGTGCCCGGGACCTCCGTCGAGACGGTCGTCACCGGTCTGGAGACCTTCGGCAAGCCCATGGCTTGTGCGCAGGCCGGGGACGACGTGGCCCTGCTGCTGCGCGGTGTGGCCCGGGACGCCGTCCGCCGCGGCCATGTGGTCGCGGCGCCGGGCAGCGTCGTGCCGGGCCGCCGCTTCACCGCGCGGGTGTATCTGCTGCCGGCCCGCGAGGGCGGCCGGTCCACCCCGGTGTCCACGGGCTACCGGCCGCAGTTCTACCTGCGCACCGCGGACGTGCCCGGCGGCATCGACCTCGGCGGGGCGGCGCCCGCCCGGCCCGGCGACACCGTCACGATGACCGTGGAGCTGGCCCGCGACACGCCCCTGGAGCCCGGCCTCGGCTTCGCCGTCCGCGAGGGCGGCCGGACGGTGGCGGCGGGGACGGTGACGTCGGTGGGCTGACGCCGCCGGGGAGGAGGGGTCCGGACCGGGGCGGCGGCCCTGGCCCGGACCCGACCGTCCCCCCGTGCCGCTTCGGCACAATGGACCGCGTGAACGAGCCGATACCCGTGAGCCGTGCCGTGGACCACGGGACCGCCAAGCTGATGCCCGACGTCGACCGGAAGCGGGCCTGGCTGCTGACCGTGGACGGGGCCCCGCAGTCCTACGTCGATCTGGACGAGCCGACGCATCTGGAGTTCGAGTACGCGCGGCGGCTCGGGCATGTCCTGGACACCGTCGCCGAGCCGGGCCGTCCGCTGGACGTGCTGCACCTGGGCGGCGGTGCGCTCACCCTGCCCCGCTATCTGGCGGCCACCCGGCCCGGCTCCCGGCAGGACGTCGTGGAGGCCGACCGCGGCCTGCTGGAGCTGGTCGCC
The DNA here is from genome assembly GCF_014647975.1 of Streptomyces fumigatiscleroticus. GTDB lineage: Bacteria > Actinomycetota > Actinomycetes > Streptomycetales > Streptomycetaceae > Streptomyces > Streptomyces fumigatiscleroticus. The sequence goes on along the minus strand of NZ_BMQF01000006.1, from coordinate 339,847 downwards.
GAGCACCTGCCCCTGCCGGACGGCGCCGGCATCACCCTGCACGGCGCCGACGCCCGGGAGTGGCTGGAGGCGGCCCCGGCGGACTCGGCCGACGTGCTCGTCGCCGACGTCTTCGGCGGTTCCCGCGTCCCCGCCCATCTGACCTCCGTCGCCTACGCCCGCGCGGCCCGGCGGGCGCTGCGGGCGGACGGCGTCTACCTGGCCAATCTCGCCGACGCCGCGCCGTTCGCCTTCCTGCGCTCCCAGCTCGCCACCTTCGCGGCCGTCTTCGGGGAACTGGCGCTGATCGCCGAGCCGGGCGTACTGCGCGGCCGGCGCTTCGGCAACACCGTGCTGGTCGCCGCGGACCGTCCCCTCGACATCGCCGCCCTGACCCGGCTCACCGCCGCCGACGCCTTCCCGGCCCGGGTCGAGCACGGGCCCGCCCTGCGGGACCTCACCGGCGACGCCCGGCCGGTCAGGGACGAGGACGCCGTACCGTCGCCGGAGCCGCCCGACGGGGCGTTCGGCATCGGCTGAGCCGGCTCGGTGCCGCCGTGGCGTCAGCCGGGTTCCCCGGCGGTGCGCTCGGCCGTGATCCGTTCGGTGCCCTGTGCCGTCCCCGTGACGTACGCCGACCGCCGCCGCAGATCGCGGACGTCCGGCACGCACAGCACCGCCGCCGTGACCACGACGACCAGCGTCGCGCAGCCCCACAGGGACGCGGTCCGGCCGAAAGCCGCCTCCGAGGGGCCCGCCAGCGCCGTGGCCAGCGGCACCAGCGCCACCGAGCCGAACCAGTCGTAGGCCGAGACCCGGGAGAGCTTCTCCTCCGGTATCTCCTGGTGCAGCGCGGTCATCCAGGAGACGCCGAACACCTCCAGGGTGACGCCGGTGACGAACATCACCGCGCACAGCACACCGGCCGGCACCGGCACGGCCAGCGCGGCCGACGGCAGCGCCAGCGGGAAGACGCACAGGGTGCCCGCGAGCAGCAGGCGGCGCGGCTTGTAACGGGTCATCAGCAGGGCGCCGACGACCGTGCCCGCGCCGAAGAGGCCGAGGGCCAGGCCCCAGGGCCCCGCGCCGCCGAGGTGATCGCGGGCGACCAGGGGCCCGTAGACCGCGTCGGCCGCGCCGACGACCGCGTTGGCGATGGAGAACTGCACCACGATGCCCCACAGCCAGGGCCGTCCGGCGAACTCGCGCCAGCCCTCGCGCAGGTCGGCGAGGATCCCGCCGCCCGCCGCGCGCGGCGGGATGTGGCTCACGTCGAGCAGGGCCCGCAGCGCACCGGCGACCGCGAACGCCGCCGCGTCCGCCGCGAGCACCCAGCCCGGTCCGACCGCGGCCACCAGCGCGCCGCCCAGCGCGGCACCGCCCACCGCCGCCCCCTGCATCGCCATCCGGAACACGGCGAACGCGCGGCCGGCCTGCTCCCCCCGGACCGAGGACAGCAGCATGCCCTCCGCCGCCGGGCTGAAGAACGCCTGGCCGGTGCCGCCCAGCGCGGTCAGCAGCATCATCTGCCACAGCCGCGGGGTGCCGGTGAGCACCAGCACGGCGAAGGCGGCCTGCGACAGGCAGTTGAGGGCGTTGGCCGCGACCATCACGCGGTGCCGCGGGAGCCGGTCGGCGACGGCGCCGCCGATCAGCAGGAAGAGCACCAGCGGCAGGGTGCGGGCGGCGGCCACCAGACCCACGTCTCCGCTGTCGCCGCCCGCCTCCAGCACGGCGAACGCGGCGGCGATCAGCGCGCCCTGGCTGCCCAGGTTGGTCACGAACGCGGCGGCGGTCAGCAGCGAGTAGTTGCGGCCCGCCCAGTCGGGTCTGCGGGGGCGGCGGGAGTCGGCGGCGGAGGTCACCGGCCGACTATCGCCGCCCGGACCCCCGCTTGCCAAACCGGTGACAGGACGTCACGGCCTGTTCCGGCCGCTCCGGGTCAGCCCGTCGGGTCCCCGTGCAGCCGCACCGTGCTGAGGATCTTCATGATCGTCTCCTCGGGCACCTCCTCGTCGACGCCCTTCGCGCCGTAGAGGGTCCAGGAGACGAAGTCGCCCGCCGAGTTCTTGAAGGCGAACGTGGTCGCCTTGCCGTCGGAGTCGCACTTGTCGTTCTTGGGCACGCCGGTCGAGTACGACGTCGCGACACTGCCCTTCACACCCGAGGCCGTGGTGTACGCCTTCGGCTTGCCGACCGTGAGCAGCTTCTTCGAGGCCTCCTTCTGGTCGGTGTAACCGCCGAACACCCACCAGGCCGAGTCGTTGCGGGCCACGTCCTCGGTGTTCTTGGCGCCGTCCTGGCCCTTGGTGCCGGCCGCCGCCAGCCCGGTGTCGGAGGTCCTCCCGTCCTTGTCGGGGTCGGACGTGCACCACTTCTCCTTGAAGTAGGCGGGCGCCGACATGCCGATGACGGGCTGGCCGTCGTCGTCCTCGAAGCCGATGAAGGTGCCGGGCGTCTCGACCACCCAGTCCGCCGGCACGTCGAAGGCGGTGCCCCACTTGGGATTGACGACGACCTTCCAGCCGTCGATCGTCGCCTTCTCCTCCTCGCCGCCCCGCGGGTTGTCCCCGGTGGCGGACGCGGTCGGCTCGGCGGACGTGCTCTGCCCGGCGGAGGCGCTCGCGGTCGGCTTGTCGTCCCCGCCCGCGGTCTCGTCCTTGTCCCCGCCCAGCACCAGATAGCCGGTCACGCCCGCGGCCACGACCACGGCCGTGGCCGCCACGATCGCGACCAGCTTCGTCCGGTTGCCGCCGTTGCCGCCGCCCTGGGGCGGCTGCGGCGTTCCGGCCGGCTGCGGAGCGCTCCACTGCGGCTGCTGCGCATACGCGTTGGGCTGCTGATAGCCGGGCTGCTGATAAGGATTCGGCTGTTGGTACCCCGGCTGCTGGTACGGGTTGTTCTGCTGCGGGTTCTGCTCGCCCCCGGGCGGCTGCTGTCCTGGCCACATGGGCAGTCACCCTAATGCCGCGGGGGACACGATTCGGTCACCGCGTCTTGTCAGGGCCGTAGCAAAGCTCTGGCCAGCGGTAGCTACTCGTGGGTAACGTTGCGGTCATGAGCGCAGACCAGATGTCGATCGGCGAGTTGCTCGCCGCCACGGTGCCGATGGTGCGGACCCTGAACCTCCAGTATCTGGAGACCACCGCGGACAGGGCCGTCCTGGCCCTGCCGGACCAGGACGAGTACCGCAACCACGTCGGCGGGCCGCACGCCGGGGCGATGTTCACGCTGGGCGAGTCGGCCAGCGGCGCGATCGTCCTGGCCGCCTTCGGCGACCAGCTCTCGCGGGCCGTTCCGCTGCCGGTCAACGCCGAGATCGCCTTCAGGAAGATCGCGCTCGGGCCCGTCACCGCCACCGCGACACTCGGCCGCCCGGCCGCCGAGGTCGTCGCCGAACTGGACGAGGGCAGGCGTCCCGAGTTCCCCGTGACCGTCGCCATCCGGCGCGAGGACGGCGCCGTCACCGGCGAGATGACGGTGACCTGGACACTGCGGCCCAACGGCTGAGCGCAGGAGCCCGGGCGGGCGCCGCCCCGCCCGGGACCACGCCCCTCACGCCGCGAGCCGCTCGCCCTCCGCGCCGGTGCCGCCGTCCGCCAGGCCGGCCACGAACTCCTTCAGCCAGGCCCGGAACTCCGGGCCCAGATCCGGCCGGTCGCAGGCCATGCGGACCACCGTGCGCAGATAGTCCGCCTTGTCGCCGGTGTCGTAGCGCAGCCCGTCGAAGACGACGCCGTGCACCGTGCCGCCCGCGGCCAGCTCCTGGAGGGCGTCGGTCAGCTGGATCTCCCCGCCCCGGCCCGGCGGGGTGCGCTCCAGCACGTCGAAGACGGCCGGGTCGAGCACGTACCGGCCGATCACGGCGTAGGTGCTGGGCGCGTCCCGGCGGGACGGCTTCTCCACCAGACCGGTGACGCGGACCACCCCGTCCTCCCCGGCCGGCTCGACGGCGGCGCAGCCGTAGAGGTGGATCTGCTCCGGGGGAACCTCCATGAGGGCGATCACGCTGCCGGCGCGGCGGGCGCGGACGTCGAGCATCCGGGAGAGCAGCGTCTCGCGCGGGTCGATCAGATCGTCGCCGAGGAGCACGGCGAAGGGCTCGTCGCCGACGTGCCGGCGGGCGCACAGCACCGCGTGGCCGAGGCCCAGCGGGTCGCCCTGGCGGATGTGGTGGATGTCGGCCAGCCGCGCGGAGTCGCGCACCGCGTCCAGCCGTACGGTGTCGCCCTTGGCCGAGAGCGCCTGCTCCAGCTCCAAGGCGTGGTCGAAGTGGTCCTCGATGGCCCGTTTGTGCCGGCCGGTGACCATCAGCACGTCGCCGAGCCCGGCCGCGGCCGCCTCCTCCACGACGTACTGGATGGCCGGCTTGTCCACGATCGGCAGCATCTCCTTGGGGGTCGCCTTCGTGGCCGGCAGGAAGCGGGTGCCGAGCCCGGCGGCCGGGACGACGGCCTTGCGGACGGTGCGGGCGGGGACGGACCGGGGCGCGGAGTGGGGGGCGATCATGCGGCCCATGCTGGCGCGCGGGGATGGGAACGGGCCGGGAAAAACATGGGAGATCGCTGTGGGAGTGCGTGCGCCGCGCCCGGTGTCACCCGTGGGGCCGGTATCACCTGTGGGCCCGGTGTCGTCTTTGGACTCGGTGTCACCCGTGGGTCACGTGTCACCGGTGGGTCCGGTGTCACCCGTGGGCCCGGTAATTCCGGTGGTGCCGGTGGTGTCCGCCGGTGTGCCGGGCCGGTCGTGGCGCATAGTGCGTGCAGGTAGCGGACGCGGACCGGGACGGCGGGCGCATCCGCGGTCCACCTCGCCGTGCCCGCACACCGAAGGAGTGACGGCTCATGCCCGACTCTGTCCCCCGGCGGTCCGCCCTGCGTCTGCTGGGCGGCGCGACCGCCGTCGCCGCGGCGGCCACCGGCGCATCCGCCCCGCCCGCGCGGGCGTACCGGCGGGGCGGACCGCGTCCGGGCGCCGGAACACGGGTCGAGCGGCTCCTCGCCCGGCTCACCCTCGACGAGAAGATCTCCCTGCTGCACGGCTCCGCCGACCCCGGCCCGCTCGGCCAGGCCGGCCACGTCCCCGGAGTGAAGCGGCTCGGCATCCCGCCGCTGCGCCTCGCCGACGGCCCGGCCGGCGTCCGCGTCACCGAGCACGCCACCGCCCTGCCCGCCCCCGTCCTGCTGGCCTCCGCCTTCGACCCGGACCTGGCCCGCCGCTACGGGCAGGTGATCGGCCGCGAGGGCCGCGCCCTCGGCCAGGACGTGCTGCTGTCGCCGATGGTCAACCTCATCCGCACCCCCTACGCGGGCCGCAACTTCGAGACCTTCGCCGAGGACCCGCTGCTCGCCTCCGACCTGGTCGCCGCCGAGATCGAGGGCATCCAGGGCGAGGGACTGATCGCGACCGTCAAGCACTTCGCGGCGAACAACCAGGAGAAGGACCGCACGACCGTCGACGTACGCATCGACGAGCGGTCCCTGCACGAGGTCGAACTGCGCGGCTTCGAGGCCGCCGTCGCGGCCGGCGCCGGCGCGGTGATGGGCGCCTACAACAAGGTCGACGGCACCTATGCCTGCGAGAACAAGGCCCTGCTCACCGATGTGCTGCGCGAGCGCTGGGGCTTCGAGGGGTGGGTGATGAGCGACTGGTCCGCCACGCACAGCACGGCGAAGGCCCTCACCGCGGGCCTGGACATGGAGATGCCGGACGGCACCCGGTTCGGCGCGGCGCTGAAGGCGGCCGTGCGCGACGGAAGCGTCTCCGAACGGTACGTCGACCGCGCGGTGCGCCGGATCCTGTCCGTCATGGACCGCTTCGGACTGCTGGACGCGAGCGCGCCGCCCCGGCCCGGCCGCGATCCCCGGGCCGGTGCCGCCGTCGCCCTGGAGGTCGCCAAGGCGGGAGCCACCCTGCTGCGCAACGAGCGCGGCACCCTCCCGCTCACCGCCGGACACGACCTCGCGGTGATCGGCCCGGCCGGCGCGCTGCCCTTCGTCAGCGGCGGCGGCAGCGCCCATGTCGTCCCCGCCCACGCCGACAGCCCCCTGCACGCCCTCACCGCCCGCGCCGGACACGGCGCACGGGTGACCCACGCGCTCGGCGAGGACCTCTTCGGCAAGCCCGTCCCCATCTCGTCCCTCACCCCCGCCCTGGACCCCGGGGCACAGCGCGTCCCCGCCGGGCACACCTGGACCTACGACGGGACGCTCACCGTCACCGAGACCGACGAGTGGACGTTCGTCGTCCACTACTCGGGCACGCCCGGACTGAGACCCGAGGTGACCCTCGACGGCGAGGAGCTCTTCCCGTCCGCTCCCGGCCAGGCCGAGTACTTCTCCGGCTCACCGGCCTCGACCGCGCCCGACGGGCTGTCCGTGCGCCGCCGCTCCCTGGGGCTCACCGAGGGCACACACCGGCTGCGGATCACCGCGCGGGGCGGGGAGGCCGGGCAGCTCTTCCGGCTGCGCCGCAGCACCGGCGCCACCCGGGCCGCGGACGTCGCCGAGGCCGTACGCGTGGCACGCGCCGCCCGGGACGTCGTCCTCTTCGCCCACGAGGACGCCACCGAGGGCCGGGACCGCACCACGATCGCGCTGCCGGGCCACCAGGAACGGCTGATCGAGGCCGTGACGGAGGCCAACCCGCGCATCACCGTCGTCCTCAACACCTCCTCGGCGACGTCGATGCCGTGGCTGGAGCGCACCGGCGCCGTGCTCCAGATGTACTACCCGGGCCAGGAGGGCGCCGCCGCCACCGCCGCCGTGCTGTTCGGCGACTGCGACCCCGGCGGCCGGCTCACCCAGTCCTTCCCGGCCGACGACGGCCACCACCCGGTCGCCGGGGACGCCCGCCGCTACCCCGGGCGGGACGGCGTCGAGGAGTACACGGAGGGCGTCCGCATCGGCCACCGCTGGTACGACAGCGAAGGCGTGCGCCCGCTCTTCTGCTTCGGTCACGGACTGTCGTACACCTCCTTCGCCTACACGGACCCGGCGGTGCGCCGCGCCCGCGGCGGGCTCGACGTCGGCTTCACCGTCCGCAACACCGGCCGGCGGACCGGGGTGGCCGTGCCCCAGGTGTACGTCGGCCGCTCGCCCGGCCTCCGGCTCGACCAGGCCGTGCGGGTGCTGGGCGGATACCGGCGGCTCACCCTGGGGCCGGGGGAGCGGCGGCGGGTCACCGTGCACGTGGGCACCCGCGCCCTGTCGTGCTGGGACCCGGAGCGCCACGACTGGGTGCTGGGCACCGGGCGGCGCACCGTGTGGGTCGGCGCGTCGTCGCGGGACCTGCGGCTGCGCACCAGCGCGGAGGTGGGCGGGCCGGTACGACCCGGCGGACGGCACCGCGCCCCGGCGACCCGGTAGGCTTCCTGGACGTGCGCCTCGCCGCGCACGTCCGCGAGGAGCGGCACGCGAAACGGGAGGAGACGGCGTTGCACGTCCAGGAGTGGCTCGACACGGTGCCCGCGGCCGCCGTCTACGCCGTGGTCGGACTGGTCATCGGTCTGGAGAGCCTCGGCATTCCGCTGCCGGGCGAGATCATCCTGGTCTCGGCGGCACTGCTCTCCTCCCAGCACGGCGGCATCAACCCGGTGGTCCTCGGCGCCTGCGCCACCGCCGGCGCGGTGATCGGCGACTCCATCGGCTACGCCATCGGCCGCAAGGGCGGACGTCCGCTGCTGGCCTGGCTCGGGAAGAAGTTCCCCCGGCACTTCAGCGAGGGCCATGTCGCCACCGCCGAACGGTCCTTCACCAAGTGGGGCATGTGGGCCGTCTTCTTCGGCCGGTTCGTCGCCCTGCTGCGGATCTTCGCCGGCCCGCTCGCGGGCGTGCTGCACATGCCCTACTGGAAGTTCCTGATCGCCAACGTCCTCGGCGGCATCGCCTGGGCGGGCGGCACCACCGCCGTCATCTACTACGTCGGCGTCGTCGCCGAGGACTGGCTCAAGCGCTTCTCGTGGCTGGGCCTGGTCGTGGCCGTGCTCATCGGCCTGACCTCGATGCTGGTCCTGAAGCGCAGGGCGAAGAAGGCCGCCACCGCCGGGCAGCAGGCGGCCGAGCCGGAGCCGGTGCCGGCCGCCGACTGAGCCTCACGGCGCCTCGTGCACCTCACGGTGCGCCTTCGCCAGCTCCGCGTACATCGTGCCGTTGAGCGTGACGCCCTCGCGCTCCTCGTCCGTCAGCCGCCGCCTGACCTTCGCCGGCACGCCCGCGACGAGTGAGCCCGGGGGCACTTCCATGCCCTGCGGCACCAGGGCCTGCGCGGCGACCAGCGAGCCCGCGCCGATCACCGCGCCGTTGAGCACCGTGGCGCCCATGCCGATCAGGCAGTCGTCCTCCACGGTCGCGCCGTGCACGACGGCGTTGTGCCCGATGGACACGCGCTCGCCGACGGTGACGGGGAAGCCGGGGTCGGCGTGCAGGGTGCAGTTGTCCTGGACGTTGCTGCTCGCGCCGACCGTGATCCGCTCGACGTCGCCGCGCAGCACCGCCCCGTACCAGACGCTCGCGCCCGCGTGCAGGGTCACGTCCCCGATCAGCGCCGACGTGGGGGCCACGAAGGCCTCCCCGTCCAGCGTCGGCTCCTTGCCGCCGATGCCCGTGATCAGCGCCTTGTGCGTCATGCGAAGTCTCCCTGTCGTTCCGGCCGGCGCGAGTACACCGGCACCGTAGGCGATGCGCCGCGGGCGCGCGGGACCGGGGCGGTGCGTCACCCGCTCCGGGCGAGGCGGGGCGGCGGGCGCGGGGCGAACGTGGCGGCCCGAGGGGTGCTGGTGCCGGGCGTTTCCCGTCGCGAGGGGGCACGGTCATGGGCTTCGCGGGATCCGCCCGGGCCCTGGCGGACCGTGTCGTCCGGCAGCTGGTGAGCCTGCACCTCCTGGACCTGGCGACCCGGCTGGCGGCCCAGGCCTTCCTGACCGCGCTGCCCCTGCTCTTCGCGATCGCCTCCTTCGCGCCGGACGCGGTGCGCGAGCAGCTGCGCGTCACGGTGCGCTCGGTCTTCGGCTCCTCCGGCCCCGTACCGGCCCAGCTGGAGGCGGTCTACGCCGGAGGCGACGCGGCGCTGCACACCTGGGGCGCGGCGGGCGTGCTGGTCTCGCTGCTGTCCGCCACGGCGCTCAGCCGGGCGCTGCAACGGCTGTGCGAGCGCGCCTGGCACCTGCCCCGCTCCGGGCTGCGGACCGCGTCCTGGCGCTGGGCCGCCTGGCTCCTGGTCTGGGTCGGCGCCCTGGTCGTCCAGGGGCTCGTGCACAACGGCTTCGGGGCGGGATGGGTGCTCGGGGTGCCCCTCCAGCTCGTCGGCTCGGTGCTGCTGTGGTGGTGGACGCAGCACCTGCTGCTGGCCGGCCGGGTCGGCTGGCTGCCGCTGCTGCCCGGCGCGGTGCTCACCGGCGTGGGCGTGGTCGGCTTCTCCGCCGTCTCCGCCCTGTGGCTGCCGCACTCACTGCGGCTGAGCGTCGAGCGGTACGGGCCGCTCGGCTCGGTCTTCACCGTGCTGTCCTGGCTGATCCTCTTCTTCGCGACCATCGCCCTGGGCGTCGCCGTCGGCCATGTGATCGCCCACGACGAGGCGTTCAGGCGCCGGCTGCGGCTGCCGGAACCGCCCTCACGCTGACGCGGCGACGACCCGGCCGTCCCGCACCGCCTCTGCCAGCGCCCGGTGATCGAGCTCGGTGCGGTCGGCGTACAGCTCGGCGAAGGAGGCGACGGCCCGGTCGAAGGCGTCGGAGCCGCCCAGATAGGCGGCGAGGGCGATCCGGTCCCCGGAACGGGCGTGCGCGCGGGCCAGCGTCGCCCCGCACAGCCGGCCGAACAGGCGCATCACGTCGGGCGTCATCGTGTCGGCCCGGGGGATCGCCTTCCAGTCGCGCAGCTGGCGCACATAGAAGTCCCGCTGCCGTCCGTCGAATCCCGCCACCCGTTCCCAGCCGAGGAAGATGTCGCTGGCCGCCTGCATCAGGCGCTGCCCGGCGACGACCCGTTCGCCCTGGTTCGTGTGGCGGCCGGGACCGGCGAACCCGGCGAGGACGGACTCCTCGGCCTCCTTGGCCTGCAACAGCAGCGGGTCCTGGTCGTCCCGGCCGAGCAGCAGGACGATCCAGCACCGGGTGCCCACGCTGCCCACGCCGACCACCTTGCGGGCCATGTCCACCACGCGGTACTGGCGCAGCAGTTCCCGCCGGTCCGAGGAGAGCGTCCGGCCGTAACGGCCGACCAGCTCGCGCAGCTGCTCCTCCAGCCGCTCCCGCTCCACACCGGGCAGCAGCTCGTCGAGCGGCACGACCAGCGGCGGGTCGGCGGCGATGCGCCGCTCCCCGCCGACCAGGCGGGTGAGCCGCTCGAAGGCGTGCAGATGGTCGCGGGCGCGCGCCTTGGTGAGGGTACGGCTCACCCGGCGCCGCTGGTGCCGGTCCAGCTCCCCGGACAGGGCGGGCAGCAGCTCGTCCGCGTCGATCCGGGCGTACCAGACCTCCAGGTTGCGCATTCCGGCGAAGCGGTCCATCGACTCCCGGTAGGAGCGGACCGTCTCCCGCACCACCCCGGCCCGCTCCGCCGTGGTGAACCCGTTCGCCCGGCCGGCCACGGCCAGACTGGCCGCCAGCCGCTTGACGTCCCACTCCCAGGGGCCCGGGAGCGTCTCGTCGAAGTCGTTGACGTCGAACATCAGATGCCGTTCGGGGGAGGCCAGCAGCCGAAAGTTCAGCATGTGGGCGTCCCCGCACAGCTGCGCCCGGATCCCGCTGACGGGCGTGCCGGACAGATCGGCCGCCATGACGGCGGCGGCGCCCCGCAGGAACCGGAACGGCGACTCCAGCATCCGGCCGTAGCGGATCGGCACCAGCTCCCGCAGCCTGCTCGCGGACTGCCGCTCGATCAGGGCGACCGGGTCGGGCCGGTCCGCGCCGGGGGCGAACTCCGCGTGGCTGTCGAGCGGTACGAGGGTGCGGGCCGCCCTGCCGCGGGCCGCCCGTTCCTGCGGTGCGAGATGCGTGTGCGCGGCTTCCGTCATGGCGGGCTCCCTTCCCGTCGGGTACGACTGTCCGGCCGGACGGCCGCCGTGCCGTCACCCGGCCGGTGTGAGCCGCCCCCGCGGCACGGACGCCCCCGCGGCGCCGGACGCCACCGCGCGGGCGGCCGTCCGGCGCGGGCGCGGGTCGCCTACCGGGGGTGATGCGCCCCGGCGCGCGGAGTGCGAGCGTGCCGGCATGGAACCCACGACGCGCGGGGAGCGGTGGCTGGCGCGCGCCTGTCTCGCCGCCGCCGCGGCGGCCGTGCTGGTGCTCGTCCTCTCCGCCGGGCTGCGCACCATCGGCCTGTTCCTCGTCGGGCTGGCCGGTCTGGCGGTCACCGTGGTGGCCGCCTGGTGGGCGCTGACCCGGCGTGGCCTCTCGCGCGCCCTGGCCGTGCTGCTGGCCCTGGCCGCACCGGTGTGGGTCGTCCTCGCCTACGCCGGTGCCCGGCTGGCCTGGGTCGTCGCCGTCTCCGGGGCGCTGTGGGCGGTGGCGGTCGGCGCGGGCAGGGGAGCGCTCACCCGGGCCGGGCCGCCGGTGGCGATGCCGGAGCATCCGGCGCCGCCGGTCCGCCACCCCGTCCTGATCATGAACCCGCGTTCGGGCGGCGGGAAGGTGGAGCGGTTCGCCCTGGTGGAGAGGGCCGAGGCGCTGGGCGCGCAGGTGCTGCTCCTGACGGGCCCGGGGGAGACCGACGTGGCCGAACTGGCCCGCAAGGCCGCCGCGGAGGGCGCCGACCTGCTCGGAGTGGCGGGCGGGGACGGCACCCAGGCCCTGGTGGCCGATGTCGCCGCCTCGCTCGGCCTTCCCTTCCTGGTGATCCCGGCCGGCACCCGCAACCACTTCGCCCTCGACCTGGGCCTGGACCGGGACGATCCGTCCAGGGCCCTGGAGGCCCTGCGCGACGGCGTCGAACTCCGTGTGGACCTCGGCCGGGCGGGCGGCCGGCCCTTCGTCAACAACGTGTCGTTCGGCGCCTACGCCGAGGTGGTGCAGAGCCCCTCGTACCGCGACGGCAAGACCCGCACCACCCTGGAGCTCCTTCCGGACCTGCTCGCCGGCCACCGCGGGGCGCGGCTGTCCGGCCACGCCGGCGGCACGGCGTTCCACGACCCGCAGGCCCTGCTGGTGAGCAACAACCCCTACGGCACCGGCGACATCGCCGGTCTCGGCCGCCGGGCCCGGCTGGACGGCGGGGAACTGGGCGCCGTCGCCGTCGCCGTGGCCAACGCCGGGCAGGCGGCCGGCCTGCTGCGCGGCCGGCGTTCCCCCGGTCTCACCCGCGTGACGGCGAAGGAGGTGGTCGTCGGCGCCGACCGGCCGCACATCCCGGCCGGCCTGGACGGTGAGGCGGTGACCCTCCGCGTCCCCGTCCACTGCGAGGTGCGGCCGCGGGCGCTCAGGGTGCTGGTGCCGCGCGACCGGCCCGGCACGCGCCCGCTCAGGCCTCGGCTCGACTGGCGCCGCCTGTTCCGCATGACCCTGCCGCCACCCCACTCCCGCCCGACGGGCCGGCACCGCGCGGACGGGGGCCGTCCGGCAGCGCCGTAGACCTCGCCGCGCGAGGCGGGGGCGGGGCGGGCCGGGGTGCGGGTGGGTGCGGGTGGGTGCGGGTGGGTTGTGCCGGTTCGGTGCGGGCGGGCGGCCGTGCGGGCGGGCGGCCGTGCGGGCGGGTGGTCGTACGGACGGGTGGTCGTACGGGCGGCACGGGCCCGGTGGGTTCGCTCCGCGCGGCCGGGGGGATCCGGGGTCCCAGGGATCCGGGGTCCCACCCGTGGGGGATGAGGCCCGGTGGCCGGAGCCGTGCCGGGCCGGGCGCGGTCGTCACCCCGGTGGTGTGATGTGCCGGGCCGGGGGCCCACCAGAATGGTGCCGTGACCCAGGCCGCGGCAGCGGAGGTGACGCCCCATGGGGACGGCGGAGGAACGACCGGGACCCGGGCGGGGCGAGGGGCGGGCCGTCGGCGGCGAGTTCGAGATCCGGATCCGGGGGAGGGTCGGCCCGGCCTTCCGGTCGGCCTTCGCCGAGATGACGGTCACGGTCAACCCGCCGGAGACGGTCCTGCACGGCACCGGGCTCGACCAGGCCGCGCTCTACGGAATCCTGGACCGCATCCAGGCGCTCGGCCTCGAACTGCTGGAGGTGCGGCGGCTCCCCGGCGGGCGGGAACGCGGCGCCGGCCACGGCCCGGGGATGGGGCCGTAACGCCGGCCGCGGCGCGATAAAAGCCCGGAAGCCCCCTTCCGGTCCCGGAATTCAGCCTCCACCGTTGGCATGTACCGCCTACCGCCCAGGAGGTGAGGCACATGCCCGTGGGGCTGGGCACCGGACCCGGACGGAGCGACGCCCGCGCGGCGGACACCGGACGGGTGTCGGCGCTGCACGGGCGGCTGCGCGCCCTCGGCCGCGGCGCGCCCGCGGCGGACACGGTGGTGGCGACCTGCCTGGTGTGGGTCGCCGGCACGCTCGTGGAGATCGCGGTACGGCTGGGCGATCCGCGCAGCGCCGGCGTGCTCGTGGACGAGGCATCGGCGGTGCTGGCCGCCGTGGACCAGGACGGCCGGGGACGCCAGGACCCCGTGACCCCGGCCGCGTCACTGACGGAACGTGAGCACATGGTGCTGCTGCGGCTCCAGGAGGACGTGCCCCTGCGGCAGATCGGCTCGGACCTCTTCATCTCGCTCAACACGGTGAAGAGCCACGCGCGCGCGGTGTACCGGAAACTCGGTGTCTCCTCGCGCACCGAGGCCGTCGACCGGGCACGGCAGCTGCGGCTTCTGTGAGGAGGCGAGGAGGCGAGGAGGCTCTCAGAGCAGTCCCAGATCGCGGGCTCGCCGTACCGCGGCCGACCGCCGTGTCACGGCGAGCTTGCGGTAGACGCTCTTGAGGTGCGTCTTCACCGTGTTGACCGACAGATACAGCTCCGTGGCGATCTCCTCCGTGGTCATCATCTGCGCCAGCCGGCGCAGCACGTCCTGCTCGCGCGCGCTGAGCGACTCGACCGGGAGCCGGTCGTCGGGCCGTCCCGCCGCCGGCGCGGCGGCGCCCCGGTCCGCCGGCGCGCGGACCACGGGATCGTGGGCGGCGCTCAGGGCGGCGGCGCAGGCGTGCCGCACCGCCTGCCGCAGCCCGTCGGCGGGCGGCCCGTCCGTCATGGCGTCCGCCGTCGCCTCCAGCGCCCCGGACAGCGGTGCCGCTCCGCCCTCCACCGCGTCGACCAGCTCGGACACAAGGGAGGCGGCGCCCGCGACGAACGGGTCGGGCGTGACCCGCAGGGCGGCCCGGGACCGCAGCAGTTCGCCGCGCGCCCGCCCCGGTTCGCGGCGGGCCAGCGCCACCCAGGCCCGTACGGTGTGCAGCGCCGCCAGGGCCCGGTCCGCGGGGCGGCCGGCCGGCAGGTGCGGCCGCCCGGCCTGACCGGCGAGTTCGTCCGCGGCCCGGAACCGCCCGCGCAGCACCTCCAGCAACGCCAGCTCCGCGAGGCAGTCCCGGCGCAGCGCGCCGTTGCCCGCGGCGCCGGCCGCCTGCACCGCGGCCGTCAGCGAGGCCTGCGCCGCCTTCAGCGCGCCCGAGCGCAGCTCGGCCCGGCCCCGCACCGACAGCGTCAGCGCGGGCAGTTCGGGCCGGTCCGCCAGCAGGCCGCGCGGTACGCGGCCGAACAGGTTCTCGGCGTCGGCCGCCGCCGCCCGTGCCGCCACCGGATCGCGGAAGCGGTCCCTCGCCGTACGGATCACGGCATGCGTCAGCCGGCAGCGCACGAGCCGGTCGGTGTCGTCCCCGGGCAGCTCCCCGGCCAGCTGCTCGGCCAGCTTCAGCGCCTCGGCACAGGCCGGCTCCTCGCCGCGCGTGACGGCCGCCGCCGCGGCCAGCAGCGCGGACTCGCAGTCGAGCGACTCCCGGGGCAGGCCCGTGACGTCCGCGGGCGCCTGGCGCAGCAGCTCCTCCGGCAGCCGGGCGGCACCGCTCAGCCCGAGGAGCCGCCCGACCGCCAGCTGACGGACGAGGAGCCGGCCCGCGCAGCGCCAGTCCTCCGCCGCCAGCGCGTGCCGGACCGCCTCGGTCAGGAACCCGTGCTCGCCCAGCCAGGCGGCCGCCCGGCCGTGCAGACCGGCCACCAGGTGCGGTGCCTCGTGCCGCAGCCGCACCCGCAGCACGTCGCCGAACATCTGGTGGCACCGGTACCAGCCGTGCCCGACGTGCTGGAGGAAGGAGTTCTGCCCGACCAGCTCCGCGAAGTGCGCCCCGGCCTCCTCACCGGCCAGTTCGGTGGAGAGCTCGGCGTTCAGGTGGTCCAGCACACTGGTCGCCAGGAGCAGCCGGCGCATGGCCGGCGAGTGACCGTCCAGGACCTCCTCGACGAGATAGCTGACGATCGCCTCGTCGTCGCCCGCGAACTGGGCCACGAACTTCTCCGGATGCGGGTGCTCCTCCATGGACATCGCGGCCAGCCGCAGCCCGGCCGCCCACCCGTCGGCCCGCCTGCGCAGTGTGCTCACCACGGGCCGGGGCACCTCGACGCCGTGCTGCGCCAGCAGGGCGGCCGTCTCCCGGTCGTCGAAGGCGAGATCGCCGGTGCGCAGCTCGGCCAGGTCGCCGGCGAGCCGGTACCGGTGCAGGTGCAGGGGCGGGTCCCGGCGGGAGACCACGACCAGCCGCAGCCCCGGGGCCGCGTGCCGCAGCAGGGCGGCCGTGTCCCGCGCGACCGGCGAGCCGGCCTCCGGCTGGAAGTCGTCCAGGACGAGCACGACGGGCTCCTCCCGCGCGGCGAGCCCGGCCGCGAGGGCGGCGACGAGGAGAGGCCCCCCGGCCCCGGCGTGCGGTGCCGCCGGGGCCGGGGGACCGGGAGGCCCGGCGTCGTCGGTGGTGACGCCGGACGGCGCGGGTTCCCCCGACGCCCCGGCCCCGTGGACCCCCAAAGACGGCGGCAGCGGGACACCCGCCCGGACCAGGGCCGTCAGCACCCGGGACCAGAAGACGTCGGGCTGTTCCTCCACACCGTCGCAGGCGACCCAGGCCAGCGGGCCGGGCGCGCGGCCGGTGTGCGCCCACTCCACGGCGAGCGCCGACTTGCCGGCCCCCACCGGTCCCACCACCACGGTCAGCGGCCCCAGCACCCCGCGCGACAGACGGTCGGTCAGACGGGGCCTCGGGACCAGCCAGGCCGGCAGGGCGGGCACGCCCACGCCGGGCGTGAGCCCGGTGGCCGGGGGCGGTACCCGTGTGTCCGGCGGAAGCCGCCGCCTCGTCCGCTCGCCCATGACGGCACCTCGCTCTCGGAGCAGGATGGTGCGCGTCAGACGAGTGTGGCCCCACCGGCTCGGCGGCGCCCGGTGCGGCAGGTCATCTCACCCGGGTGAAGTTCGCCCGTACGCGGACACACCGCGCGGCCGTACGGCGGCGCCCCCTGTCACCTGCCGTACGGCCTCCCCCGGAGGTGTCACCCGGATCCGCCGTTCGGTGGCGGAAGCCCCGGTTCACCGCTGAAGGGCGGCGACGAGTTCCTCCTCACGGTCCTTGGTCAGCGAGGTGCGCAGCACGGTGGGGCCGAAGGGACGCAGGGCGTCGCGCACCCGGTCGGGCGTGGAGCGCCGGACGAGGGCGAAGACCGCGGCCCGGCCCGGCTCCAGCGTGCCGGCGATCTCCTTGATGAACGCGTCGTTGATCCCCACGTCCGTCAGTTTCCCGGCGACCGCCCCGGTGGCCGCGCCCACCGCCGCGCCGAACACCGGCATCAGGAAGAGCAGGCCGAACAGCGTGCCCCACAGGGCGCCCCCGGCGGCGCCGGTGGCGGTCGGGTTGAACGACTGCCGTACGTGGATCTTGCCGTCCTGAGTGCGCCAGGCCAGCGCCGCGTCCGCCAGGTCCAGGAGTTCCTGCTTGGACAGCTCCTGCGACAGGCGCATGACGGCTTCGGCCTTGTCCTTGTCGGAGAAGCCGAGCACGACGAGGTCGGTCATGAGTTCCTCCCGCGGTTGCGGCCGGAGGCCCGGCCCTTGCGGTTCTCCTCCGCGGCCGGCTCCTCCAGCCGTTCCACCGCGGCGGTCAGCTCCGCGCCCACCAGGTCGAGGGACTCCTCGGTGAGGAAGCCCTCCGCGACCGGCACGCCGCCCGCATCCCGGATCGCCTGCTTCAGATCCCTGGCCCACAGGTGTTCCAGCAGGACGAACGCCGCGGCCGAGCCCGGTTCCAGCTCTCCCGCGAGATCCCTGATCTCGTCCAGCGTCAGCCCGAAGGCGTTCCCCTCGGACAGCGACGGGAACTCCGCCTCCGCCCGGCGCAGGGTCTCGGCCGAGATGCCGAGCAGCGCGGCGACGGTCTCGCCCATGCCCTCCGCCTGGTAGTCGGCGACGACGAGGTCGCCGCCGGGCTCCTTCCGCACGAACAGCAGGTCGAGCACCCGCAGTTGGCTGCCGCGCTCCAGCGTCCAGAGTTCGTCGACGATCCTCCCCTCGAACTTGGCGTCGGGCCCGAAGGCGACCGTCAGCAGTTGCACCGGGCCGATCCTGATCATGGCGGCTCCCTTCACGTGACCGGCCTCCATCCAGCCGCGTCCCGCCCCGCTCCGCGTCACCCGCCACAGGTGAGGAACCCGGCCCGCTCCCCGGGCGACCGTGGGCCCGGAGGTGGCGGGGCGATGGACCAGGACGGCACGGACGGCACGGCAGACGGCGGGACGCCCGCCGCCCGGAGCGAGCCGACACACCCGCACTCCGAGCCCACGGCACGAACGTCCGCCGGGCGGGCCGCCGGGCCGGGTGACCCGGAGCGTCCGCGCTCCGAGGGCACGGCACGGGAGGGGGCGTCTGCCGGTCGGGCCTTCGAGCCGGGTCCGTCGGCCGGGGTTGCCGGGGCGGGTGAGTCGGTGGGTCCGTCGGCCGGGGTTGCCGGGGCGGGTGGGCCGGTGCGTCCGCCGGCCGAGGCTGCCGGCCGGTCGGCCCGCGCCGATGACGAGGCGCGGCTGCCCGGGCCGGGTGAGCCGGAGCGTCCGCACTCCGAGCTCACGGCACGAGCGTCCGCCGGGCGGGCCGCCGGGCCGGGTGACCCGGAGCGTCCGCGCTCCGAGGGCACGGCACGGGAGGGGGCGTCTGCCGGTCGGGCCTTCGAGCCGGGTCCGTCGGCCGGGGCTGCCGGGGCGGGTGGGCCGGTGGGTCCGTCGGCCGGGGTTGCCGGGTCGGGTGAGTCGGTGGGTCCGTCGGCCGGGGGCGTCGGCCGGTCGGCCCGCGCCGACGGCGAGGCGCGGCGGTCCGCCCGGCCGCCGCTGCTGCGACGGACCCTCGCCGCGCTGCTGGTCGCGCTGACGGCGCTCTGCGCTCTCGCCTCGGTCGTCGGCGTGTGGGGCGCGCGCACCGCGCTGAACACCGACCGCTGGGTCGCCGCGGTCGGCCCGCTGCCCGAGGACCCCGCCGTGAACGCGGCCGTCTCCACCTATCTGACGGACGAGATCTTCAACCGGCTGGAGGTGGCGGACCGGCTGTCCGGAGAGCTGCCCGAGAGGGTCTCCTTCCTCGCCGCCCCCGTCAGCGGCACGGTCCACGACTACCTGAGGAAGTCGGTGTCCGAGCTGCTGGCGACCGAGCGGTTCGAGGATCTGTGGCGTGCCGCCAACCGCGCCGCCCACGCGCGGATCGTCGCCGTTCTCCAGGGACGTGCCCAGAACGTGCACGTCCAGGGCGACACGGTGACACTGGATCTCCTGCCGCTGGTCAACAATCTCCTGACCGCCCTGGAGGACCGGCTGCCCACCCTCTTCGGCAAGAAGCTGGACCTGCCCACGCTGACGTCCGGCGAGATCCCGCCGGACCTGCACGCCAGGATCGAGAAGGCGCTGGGCGTCCCGCTCCCCGACGACTTCGCGCACATCAAGATCTACGACGGTGACGAACTCGCCAGGCTCCAGCAGGCCGTCCTGCTGGTCAGGCGCGGCCTGGTGGGCCTGCTCGCCGGCACGGTCCTCCTGGCGGCCCTCGCGCTGTGGATCTCGCCGGGCCGGCGCCGCAGCGTGCTCCAGCTCGGCCTCTGGCTGGTGGTGGGGACCGTCGCCCTCTCCGCCGTACTGCGCGCCGTCCGCGGCCGGCTGCTCGGCCGGGTCCCGGAGGGCGTCTACCGGGAGGGGGCGAGCGAGGCCCTGCGGACCGTCCTCACCACCCTGCGCGACCGCGGCGACCAGCTGCTGTGGTGCGGTGCCGCGCTGGCCCTGCTGGCGTATCTCGTCGGTCCCGGCCGGCTGCCCGTGGCGCTGCGCCGCCACACCGCGCAGGGTGTCCAGGCCGCCGGCCGGCGCCTGACCGAGGGCGACGGGGCGCGGGCCTGGATCCGCCGTCACGCCGACGGTCTGCGCGTCGGCGGGGTCGTCGTGGCCGCGCTGTGCGCGCTGCCGCTGTCCTCCTGGACGGGGCTGCTCGTCGTGGCGGTGCTGCTGGCGGCGTACGAGACCGCGGTCTCCCTGCTCGCCCGCGGCCACGCCTCACCCACGGCAGGTGAGGTGCCCCCCGCTCCACCCGAAGAGACTGGCGCCGCCCGGTAGGCAGGCGGCAGGGAGCGTGGGCGATGAGCACGCGGACGAGCGGTGAGCGGATCGGCCCGGCCGGTGACGAGGCCGGACGGTGGCGGCGCTGGGGCCCGTACCTGAGCGAGCGCCAGTGGGGCACGGTCCGGGAGGACTACAGCGACAACGGTGACGCCTGGTCGTACTTCCCGCACGATCACGCACGCTCCCGCGCCTACCGGTGGGGCGAGGACGGCCTCGGCGGCCTCTGCGACGAGAAGCAGCGGCTGTGCCTGGCCCTCGCCCTGTGGAACGGCCGCGACCCGATCCTCAAGGAGCGCGCCTTCGGCCTGACCAACAGCGAGGGCAACCACGGCGAGGACGTCAAGGAGTACTACTTCTACCTCGACAGCACCCCCAGCCACTCCTACCTGCGCTATCTGTACAAGTACCCGCAGGCCCGGTTCCCCTACGACGACCTGGTCGCCGTCAACCGGGCACGCGGCAGGCAGGACTTCGAGTACGAGCTGCTGGACACCGGCGTCTTCGACGACGACCGCTACTTCGACGTGACGGTGGAGTACGCCAAGGCCTCGCCCGACGACGTGCTGGCCCGGATCACCGTCGTCAACCGGGGTCCGGACGAGGCGACCCTGCATGTGCTGCCCACCCTGTGGTTCCGCAACACCTGGTCCTGGCACCCGGGCCAGGACACGGAGAAACCGCGGATCACCGCGGTCGACTCGCCGCGCGGCACCGTGACCGTCCGCGCCGTCCATCCGGAACTGGGCAGCCACGACTGCCGGTTCGCCGCGCAGGTGCCGTTGCTGTTCACGGAGAACGAGACGAACACCGAGCGGCTCTTCGGCACGCCCAACGGCGCCCCGTACGTCAAGGACGGCATCGGCCGCCATGTGGTCGACGGCGAGGAGGACGCCGTCAACCCGGCCCGGGAGGGAACCAAGGCGGCCGCCCACCACGTCCTCACCCTTCCGCCCGGCGGCACCCGGACCCTGCGGCTGCGGCTGGCGCCCACCGGATCACCGTTGTCCCTGGCCCGTGGCTTCGACACGGTGTTCCGGGACCGCATCGCCGAGGCCGACGCCTTCTACGCGGAGCTGACCCCGAAGGGCGCGAGCGAGGACGAGGCCCTGGTGCTGCGGCAGGCGCTGGCCGGAATGCTGTGGAGCAAGCAGTACTACCTCTTCGACCTGGAGACCTGGCTGGCCGAGCACGGCCTGGATCCGTGGAGCGTGCCGCGTCCCGGGGTGCGCAACCGCGAGTGGTTCCACATGGTCAGCGACGACATCCTGTCCATGCCGGACAAATGGGAGTACCCCTGGTTCGCCGCCTGGGACCTGGCGTTCCACGCCGTGGCCCTGTCGGTCGTCGACGTCCGCCTCGCCAAGGAACAGCTGGAACTGCTGCTCCAGGACGCCTATCTGCACCCCAACGGGCAGATCCCGGCGTACGAGTGGAACTTCGGCGACGTCAACCCGCCGGTGCACGCCTGGGCCGCGTACTTCGTCTACCTGATGGAACACCGCACCACCGGCCGCGCCGACCGGGCGTTCCTGGAGCGCGCCTTCCAGAAGCTGCTGACCAACTTCACCTGGTGGGTCAACCGCAAGGACCCCGACGACCGCAACATCTTCCAGGGCGGCTTCCTCGGCCTGGACAACATCGGCGTCTTCGACCGCAGCGCCCCGCTGCCCACCGGCGGCACCCTCGAACAGGCCGACGGCACCGCCTGGATGGCCCTGTACTGCCAGTCGATGCTCCAGATCGCGCTGGAGCTGGTCGAGGAGAACAAGGCCTACGAGGAGCTGGTGCTGAAGTTCGTCGAGCACTACCTGTGGATCGCCGCCTCCATGGACCGCGTGGGCGACGTCAAGGACGACCTGTGGGACGAGGAGGACGGGTTCTTCTACGACGTCCTGCGGCTCCCCGACGGCCAGGCCGTACGGCTGAAGGTCCGTTCGATGGTCGGGCTGCTGCCGCTCTGCGCGGCCACCGTCTTCCGCCCGCCCCAGCTGGCACGGGTGAGCGGCCTGAACGAACGGCTGCGGCGGTTCGCCGAGCGCCACCCCTCGCTCTCCGTCACCCTCGCCTCCGCCCGGGCCGGCACCGCGGGCGGCCCCCGGCTGCTCTCCGTCCTCGACGAGGTGAAGCTGCGCCGGGTGCTCGCCCATCTCCTGTCCGAGGACGAGTTCCTCAGCCCCTACGGCATCCGGTCCCTCTCCCGCCACCACGCCGACCACCCCTACAGCTTCTGGGTGCACGGCGAGGAGTACCGGGTCGGCTATCTGCCCGCCGAGTCGGACACCGGCATGTTCGGCGGCAACTCCAACTGGCGCGGACCCGTGTGGTTCCCCATGAACGCCCTGGTCGTCCGGGCCCTGCTCAACCTGTACGGCTTCTACGGCGACCGCTTCACCGTCGAGTGCCCGACCGGCTCCGGCGTCCGGATGACCCTCTACGAGGTGGCCCGGGAGATCTCCGGCCGGCTCATCCGGATCTTCCTGCGCGGGGACGACGGACGCCGGCCCGTCTACGGGGGCCAGCGGACGTTCCAGCAGGACCCGCACTGGCGTGATCTGATCCTCTTCCACGAGTACTTCCACGGCGACAACGGCGCCGGGATCGGGGCGGCCCACCAGACGGGCTGGACCGGTCTGGTCGCCGTCCTGACGACCGTCTTCGGCACCCTGGCACCCGCCGACTTCCTGGCCGAGCCCGAGGACGGGGGCACGTCATGACCGCACTTCCCGCCCAGCCCGTCGTCCACGAGGTCAACACCCGGGTCTGGCTGCGCGAGGTCGGGGCGCGCACCGGCCGCCGCATGTCACTGGGCGACGTACCCAAGGACGCCTGGGACGAGATCACCCCGCACGGCGTCGACGCGGTCTGGCTGATGGGCGTGTGGGAGCGCAGCCCGGAGGGCCGGGCCATCGCGCTGCGCGACCCCGGGCTGCGCGCCGCCTTCGACCGTGCCGTCCCCGGCCTGCGCGAGGACGAGATCGCCGGGTCGCCGTACTGCGTCCGCCGCTACGAAGTCGATGCGGCGCTCGGCGGCGGCGAGGGACTCGCGGCGGCCCGCGCCGCACTCGACCGGCGGGGCGTGGGGCTGCTGCTGGACCATGTGCCGAACCATGTCGCGCCGGACCACTCCTGGACCCGGCGGCACCCGGAGTACTTCGTGCGGGGCGGCGAGGACGACGCCCGCCGCGACCCGGACGCGTTCCTGACCGTGGCGGGCCATGTCCTGGCCCGCGGCCGGGACCCGTTCTTCCCGCCCTGGCCGGACGTGGTGCAGCTCAACGCCTTCGCGCCCGCCCTGCGCACGGCCGCCACCGAGGTGCTCACGCACATCGGCGACCTGTGCGACGGGGTCCGCTGCGACATGGCCATGCTGCTGATGAACGACGTCTTCGAACGCACCTGGGGACCCCGCGCGGGCACCCGCCCGCAGGAGGACTTCTGGGCCGAGGTCATCGCCGGCGTACGGCGCCGGCACCCGCGCATGACGTTCGTCGCGGAGGCCTACTGGGACCTCGAATGGCCCCTCCAGCAGCAGGGCTTCGACTTCTGCTACGACAAGCGGCTCTACGACCGCCTCCTGCACGAGGGCCCGGAGTCCGTCCGGCAGCATCTGCTGGCGGACGAGGACTACCAGCGCCGCCTCGTCCGGTTCCTGGAGAACCACGACGAGCCGCGCGCCGCCCACACCCTGGACCCGGGCAAGGAACGGGCCGCCGCCGTCATGATCGCCACACTGCCCGGCGCGACCCTGTGGCACGAGGGCCAGTTCACCGGCCGCCGCGTCCAGCTGCCCGTCTTCCTGGACCGCCGCCCGGACGAGCCCCCGGACGCGGAACTCCGCGCCTTCCACGAGAAACTGCTGGCGAGCGTCCACCAGAGCGGTATGCGCACGGGACGGTGGCGGCTCCTTGACTGCGAGGGCTGGCCCGACAACGACTCCCACCGCCGGCTGCTCGCCTGGTGCTGGTCGGGCCCCGCCGGCCGGTTCCTGACGGTGGTGAACCTCTCCGCGCAGCCCGCCCAGGCCAGGATCCGGCTGCCGTGGCCCGAGAACGGCTCCTGCTCCGGCACCTGGCTGCTGACCGGCCTGCTGGACGGCGTGCGGTACGAGCGTCCGGCCGAGGAGCTGACCGGCCCCGGCCTCTTCGTCGGCCTGGACGCCTGGGGCACGCACGTCCTCTCCGCCGAACCGGCCGACGGCTGAGCCGCCCCGCGCCGTCCCGTCCCGCCCTGAGTGGATGGGGTCCTACTCGGGCGGGGCGGGCACCGACGCGGACCGCGCCGCCGCCGTCCACTCGGCACCGGTCAGCCGGCGGTACGCGGCGACGGCGGCCTCCAGGGTGGGGAAGAAGTGGTCCGGGTCGATGGTGCGGGTCAGCCCGTAGCGCTCGATCTTGCGCCGCACCGGGTCCTTGAGTTCGGCGAAGACCAGGCTGACACCGCGCTCGTTCAGCGCCCTGTCGAGATCCTCCAGCGCGTCGGCGGCCGTGGTGTCCACGTCCGTGACGGGCTCGGCCGCGATCAGCACCCAGACCGGCGGCGGCTCACCGCGGGTCAGCCGTACGACCTCGTGGCAGAAGGCCTTGGCGTTGGCGAAGAACAGGGGGCCGTCGAAGCGGTGGATCACCAGCCCGGGCAGCTGTTCGGCCTCCGGGTGGGACCGCACGTCGTGGTACCCCTCCAGGCCCGGCACCCGGCCCAGCACCGTGTTGTACGGCCACCAGGCCCGCCGGAAGACATTGAGGATCGACAGGCCCACGGCGACCGCGATGCCGGGCAGCACCCCGAGCAGCGCCACGCCCAGGAACGCCGCCACGCAGAGCAGGAACTCCGCCTTGCGCTGCCGCCACAGCCGCGCCGTGCCCGGCAGGTCGGCCAGGGACAGCGACGCCGTGACGACCACCGCGGCCAGCGCGGGCTGGGGCAGATTGCGGAACAGCCCCGGCAGCAGCACCAGCATCAGGACGATCAGGGCCGCCCCGACGACCCCGGTCAGCTGCGTCTTCGCGCCCGCGCGCTCGGCCACCGCGGTCCGTGACCCGCTGGTGCTGACCGGGAAGCCCTGGAACAGACCGGCGGCCACGTTCGCCGCGCCGATCGCCGTCATCTCCTCGTTGCCGCGCACCTCCTGGCCGGTGCGGGAGGCGAACGCCGAGGCGTTGGAGACGGTGTCGGCCAGCGACACCAGGGCGATGCCCAGCGCCCCGGCGGCCAGCGGAGCCAGATCGTCCAGCCGGACCTGGGGCCAGGTCAGCGGGGGGAAGCCCCGCGGCAGCACCCCGACCAGGTCCACTCCGTGCCGGCCCAGCCCGAACAGGGAGACGGCGGCGATCGCCAGCACCACCATCACGAGGACCGCCGGCACCTTCGGCAGCCGGCGCTGCAGCACCAGGATCAGCACGATCCCGCCGCCTCCCACGGCCAGCGCCGCGGGCACCGTCCGGCCGTCGGCCACCCCCCGGACGAAGGCGCCCGCCTCACCGATCAGCCCCTCGGCGTCCGTGGAGAAGCCGAACAGCTTCGGCAGCTGCCCGACGAGAATGGTCAGCGCCAGGCCGTTCAGGTAGCCGATCATGGTGGGCTTGGAGACGAGGTCGGCGACGAAGCCGAGCCGGGCCACCCCGGCCAGGAGCGTGACGGCCCCGACCATCAGCGAGAGCGCCGAGGCGAGCGCGACCGCCCGTGCGGCGTCCCCCGAGGCCCCCGATGCGGCGACCAGCGGCACGACCGTCGCCGCGATCATCGGCCCCAGCGAGGAGTCCGGGCCGAGCACCAGGATCCGCGACGGGCCGAACACCGCGTAGGCCAGCAGGCACAGGACCGACGTGTACAGACCGGTGATCGCCGGCAGCCCCGCCAGCTCCGCGTACGCCATCCCCTGCGGCACCAGCAGCGTGGTGAGCACGACACCCGCGACGACGTCCTTGGCCAGCCACTCCCTGCGGTAGGACAGGAGGGTGCGCAGACCGGGCGGCAGGGCCCGGCCGCGCCCGTCGTCACCCGGTGTCGTCCCCGGCATCCCCGGCATCACGGTCCTCCGCCCGGTGTGCGCGCAAGCTCACCCGGATCCCGAGAGGGCCGGCCGGACCCGACGCGCGGCGAGTTTGCCCAGCTCCCACAGGACCAGCAGCGCCAGCGGCGGCACCAGCGCCCAGCCGAACTGCCGCACATCCAGCGGGGTGGTGCCCAGCAGCCGGTTGAAGGCGTCCGTCTGGACCGCCAGGACGGCCAGCGCGAACTCGCCGAAGATCGCCCGGTTCAGCTGCCTGCTGTCGAAGGTCGCGGTGGTCAACGCCGTACCGGTCTCGCTGCGGCACTCGACGGCGGCCACGATCAGGCAGAGCGCGAAGGAGGTGAACGCGACCGAGTTCGCGACGCGGGCACCGCCGAGATGTGTCTCGCCGAGCCGGAGCAGAAGCAGCAGGCCGGCGGTGACGGCGACGCCGGCGAGTCCGACCGTGAGCATCAGGCCCCGGGTCGTCACCGGCTCGCCGCGCGGACGCGGGCGGCGCCGCATCAGCTGGGGACCGACCCGGTCGAAACCGAGGGCGAAGCCGAAGGGCGCGTTGACGAGGAAGTGGATCCACAGCACCTGGGCGGGGGTGAACGGCTCGCCGCCCGCGATGCCGAAGAGGGCCGCGCCGAGGAACGTGAGCACGAACACCACCAGCAGCACCAGCACGAAGCGGATGTACTTGGTGAGGTTGTCGTAGATCTTGCGTCCCTGCTCCACCGCGAAGACGATCGTGGCGAAGTTGTCGTCGGACAGGATCAGACGGCCGGCGTTCTTGGCGACCTCCGTGCCGGAGCCCATGGCGATCCCGATGTCGGCGGCCTTGATGGCGGGGGCGTCGTTGACGCCGTCCCCCGTCATGGCCACCACGTCGCCCTTCTTCTTCAGCGTGTCGGCCAGCAGCACCTTGTGCTCGGGGGCGACCCGGCCGATCACGCCGATGCCGTCGATGCGCTCCAGCCGTTCCCGCTCCGGCCACGCGGCGAAGTCCGCGCCGAGGACCGCCTCGCCCTCGATGCCGACCTGACCGGCGACGGCCGCGCCGGTGACGACGTCGTCGCCGGTCACCATCCTGACCCGGATGTGGGCCGCCGCCGCGGCGGCCACCGCGTCCCCGGACTCCTGGCGGGGCGGGTCCTCCATCCCCACCAGGCTCGTCACCTGCAACCCGGTGACCTGGGCGAGCAGATCGCCGTCGGCGTCGAACATGGCGGGGCCGAGATCGCGGGTGGCGGCGGCCATGACCCTGCGGCCGGCCCGCTCCATCCGCTCCATGTGGGCGCGGGCCCGCCGGTCCAGTTCGGGGCTCCAGGGGATGCCGGTGCCCTCCGACAGGGCGGTCGTGGCCCGCGCCAGCACCGCCGGTGCCGCCCCCTTGACGAAGCAGCGCACCACGGGCCGCCCGTGTGTGTCGGTGGCCGAGTGGAAGGTGGCCATCAGCTTGTACGAGGGGTCGAACGGCAGGGTGGCCAGCCGCGGGAACCGCTCGCGGGTCGCGGCCACGTCGAGCCCCGCCTTGTGGCCCAGCACCAGCAGCGCGCCCTCGGTGGGGTCGCCCACCACCCGGCCGTCCACGAGCGACGCGTCACTGGCGATCAGATACGGCAGGATCGCGTTCTCGATGCCGGCCGAGCGGCCCGCCACGTGGTGGATCCGCCCGTCCAGTCCGTGACCGGTGCCCGAGACCGTGTAGCGGTCGAAGGCGTCGACCACCTCCACGACGGTCATCCGGTTCAGCGTCAGGGTGCCGGTCTTGTCGCAGTTGATCGCCGAGACGAAGCCGAGGGTCTCCACCGACGGCAGGTCCTTAACGATCGCGTGGTGCCGGGCCAGGTCCAGGCCGCCCCGGGAGAGGATCGTCTGCGTCACCGTGGGCAGCGCCTCCGGGACCGCGGCGATCGCCAGCGAGACGGCGCTCACGAACAGCACGTCCCACGCCTGGTCGCGACCGCGCCCCAGGACGAACATCAGGATCATGGTCGCTCCGGCGGCACCCGCGATCCACAGGGTCAGCCGGTCCAGCTCCCGGGTCAGCGGCGAGGCCTCGCGGGGCGTGGCCGACAGCATCCGGGAGATCTTGCCGAGTTCGGTGGCGGGGCCCGTGGCGGTGACGACGACGACACCGCTGCCGTGCGTCACCGGGGTGTTCATGAAGACCATGTTGGTGCGGTCGCCCGGTTGCAGCCCGTCGCCCCGGACGACCGCGGCGCTCTTCGCGGCGGGCGTGCTCTCCCCGGTCAGCGCCGACTCGTCCGCCTGGAGGGCGCGGGCCTCGACCAGCCGGCCGTCCGCGGGCACGTCGTCGCCGGCGGCGATCAGCACGATGTCCCCGACGACCACCTTCTCGGCGGGGATCACGGCCTCCCGGCCGTCCCGCCGTACCCGGGCGGTCGTCCGCATCATCGACTTGAGGGCGTTCATGGCGCTCGCGGCCCTGCCCTCCTGCCGCATGCCGATGACCGCGTTGAGCAGGGTCAGCACCAGCAGCAGCACGGCGGTGGCCCACTCCCGCACGACGAGGGAGACGACGGCGGAGACCACCAGGATGACCTGCATATAGCTGCGGTACTGGTCGAGCAGCCGCCGCCAGCCGGGCCGCGGACGCTCCTCCGGCAGGCTGTTGGGCCCGTGCCGGCTGAGCCGCTGGGACGCCTGCGCGGGGGTCAGGCCGACCGCCGGGTCCACCCCGAGCGCCTGTGCCACCGCTTCCGGCGGCTGCTGCCAGGGCGCCTCGGGCGCCGCCCGGCCGCCGTGCTCGGACGCCGGCGCGCTCACCGCCCCCGCCCCCGATCGCGGCGGGCCCGGTCACCGGCGTCCGGGTACGGGGGACCGGCGTCGGGATACCGGGGACCGACACCGGTTCCCCCGCGCCGGGGCGGCCCGCCCCGCGGACTCACCCCGCTCATGACATGCCGGACGATCCGCGGAGGCCCGATGCACTCCGCGATCCGCCCGGCCCGCTGGTCCGCCATGGGCACCCGTCAGAAGGTTTCCTGCTCCGGATACGGCCGCACCACGCACAGCGCCCAGATGACGAAGCCGTACAGCGCGATCAGGGTGAGCGACCAGAACGGGTAGTAGGGCATGGACAGGAAGTTCATGATGATCAGCACCGAGGCGATGACCACTCCGGCGATCCGTGCCCACTTCGCCAGCATGGCCACGCCGATGCCCACCACCAGCGCGACCGCCCCCAGGGCCACATGGATCCAGCCCCAGCTGGTCAGGTCGAACTGGAAGACGTAGTCGGGCGTCACGACGAAGACCTCGTCCTTGGCGATCGCCATGATGCCGCGGAGGACGTCGAGGACGCCGGACAGGATCAGCAGGACGGCGGCGAAGGCCGTCAGCCCTCCGACGGCCCCGAGGGCGCCCGCCGAGTGGTGGTGCCGAGGAGTAGCGGTGGTGGCCATGGCAGCGCCTTCCTCTCCGAGCCGGCCGCTGGTCGCAGCCCGTCGCTCACGTCCTACACGGGGCGGCCCGCCTCTGTCGTCACCTCGCAAGGGTGATGACGGCCGGGCGCCCGGCTCAGCCCCGGTGGTACCGGACCACGCTGGCGACGACCAGGTCCTGCACCGAGGCCCGCCGCCGGCTGAGCGGCACCCACAGCAGCCCCACGGGGAAGGCCACGTACAGCGCGGCCCGCAGCAGCGCCCGCGGCAACCCGAGGAGCCGGCCGGAACGGGCGGTGACCCGCAGCCCCAGCAGCCGGTCGCCCGCGGTGACCCCGGTGACGCTCCAGCTGCCGCCGAGGTACAGCACGGCGATCAGCCAGCCGCACACCGCCGACAGCCAGCCGGGAGGGTCGGGGAGCCGGAACGGCGGCCCGGCGACGAGCAGGCGCACACCGCCGGCTGCGAGATGGACGGCGAGCCCGGCACCGGCGATCACGCACGCGTCGACCAGGGCCGCGAGAGCGCGTGAGACGATCCCCGCCGCCTCGCCCCACGCACCGGCCCGCTCCCGGGCCGCCGCTCCGGTCACGGGGCCGGAGGCAGCGGCGGCGGCCCGGGGCCGTCCTCGTGGACCGGATTCGTGCCCGGCCTGCGCAGCCACCGGTCGGCCAGGCGGTTGACCACCCGGTCGGCGCGCAGGGACCGCAGGCGGATCGCCTCGACGGTCTCACCCGCCATCCCGCCGCCGGTGTCACGGACGATCCGGCCCAGATCGATCTCCGCCAGTACGCCCTTGGTGAGCACCACCAGGTCGATCCGGGCGATGACCGCGTCGACGTCGACCCGGTCCGCGATCCGGTTCACGTCCACGCGGTCGGCGATCCGGTTCACGTCGACCCGGTCGGCGATCCGTTCCACGTCCACGCGGTCGGCGATCCGGTTCACGTCGACCCGCTCCGCGACACGGCCGACGTCCACCCGGTCGGCGACGCGGTCGACATCGACCCGGGCCACCAGCGCGTCCAGGTCCAGCCGTGCGACGACCGCGCCCGCCACCGCCCGGATCAGCGCGTCGGCGCACCGGCCGACGGCTCCCCGCGCGTACCGCGTCAGCCGTCCCGCCACGTACAGGGGGTTCGCGAAGCTGCGCCCGGCCATCGGGCCACCGCACCACGGCCGGCCCGCGGGCGCCTCATCCGCTGCGGGTGAGATCCCGGCCGGGCACCGGCCGGCGGCGGCCGGTGCCCGGCCGGTGGGGCGAAGATCACAGCCACCCGGTCACTGGCCGCCGTTCACGCTGAGTACGGTGAGCGGGTGCTCAACCGCAAGAACACGTTCTCGTCCTGGCGGCGTCGCCTGGCCCAGCGCGCCGTCCACGCGGGCTGGGCCTGGGTGCAGCGCACGGGTTCCGTCACCGCCGAGCACCCGGGACGGTTCCGCTTCGGCGCGCTGGGCACCGGCACCCGGCTCGCCTTCCCGCTCGGCACCGTCTTCGGCGAGCCATGGATCCGCCTGGGCGCCCACTGCATCGTCGGCGAGCAGGTCACCCTGACGGCCGGTCTGATGCCCGACCTCGACCTGGGCCCGGAGCCCATCCTGCGCATCGGCGACGGAGTCGTGCTGGGCCGCGGCAGCCATGTCATCGCCGACACGACGGTCACCATCGGCAGCGACTGCTACTTCGGCCCCTACGTCTACGTCACCTCCACCAACCACTCCTACGACGACCCGGACGAGCCCATCGGCAAGCAGTGGCCCCGGATGGAGCCGGTCTCGATCGGCCCCGGCTGCTGGATCGGCACCGGCGCGGTGATCCTGCCCGGTGCGCGGATCGGCCGGAACGTGGTCGTCGCCGCGGGGGCGGTGGTCCGGGGCACGGTGCCCGACCACGCCGTGGTGGCCGGCGCCCCCGCCCGCGTCGTACGGCGCTGGACGCCCGCCGACGGCTGGCAGCCGCCGCTGCGCACCCCGGCGCCGGTGCCGATACCCCAAGGGGTCACGCCCGAGCAGCTGCTGGCCCTGTCGGAGCTGGACGAGGAGACGGCCGCCAGGCTGGCCGCGCTGGACGAGGAGGCGGTGGCGCGGCTCGCCGAACTCGACGCCGAGCCCTGACCGCCTCGCAGTACAGTGCGGTGGACGATCGGGTGCACCGCACGGTAGTGCACCGGCTGGACTAGGACGTGAACCAGAACGTGTCGGACCTCGACCTGCTCACCCGGTCCCTGGCGCGCAACGTCAGGCGCTGGCGCACCGAGCGCGGCTTCACCCTGGACGCGCTCGCCGCGCGGGCCGGGGTCAGCCGCGGCATGCTCATCCAGATCGAGCAGGCCCGGACCAACCCGAGCCTCGGCACGGTCGTCAAGATCGGCGACGCGCTGGGCGTCGGCATCCACACCCTCCTCGACCACCAGCAGGGCCCGAAGGTCCGTATCGTCCCCGCCGGACAGGCCGTACGGCTCTGGCACACCGAGGCCGGCAGCTACAGTCGGCTGCTCGCGGGCGCCGAGGCCCCCGGCCCGCTGGAGATGTGGGACTGGCGCCTGATGCCGGGCGAGAGCAGCCCCTCCGACCCGCACCCCGCCGGCACGGTCGAGCTCGTGCACGTCACCGCCGGGGAGCTGACGCTCACCGTCGACGGCACCGAGTACCGTGTCCCGGCCGGCGCCAGCGTCTCCTTCGAGGCCAACAGCCCTCACGTGTACGGCAACACCGGTGCCGTGCCGATGGAGATGGTCATGGCCGTCTCGGTCCCGCCCGTCGGCTGACGCGGACGCCTTGTTAGCGTGCGCCCATGCATGCGCCCATCGGACACTTCGACGACGCCCGGCCCGCCCCCGACTGCCTCGACGAGCTGACCCGCCCGGTCGCCGAGGCCGTACGCCACTGGAACGGCAGCGTCCCCGCCGACCGGATCGTCTACGTCGTCACCGACCCGCAGTGGGCGGACACCGCCGTCTTCGTGCAGCACTACGGGCAGGAGCTGCTGGAGCAGTCCGCGAACTGCGTGGTCGTCGCCGCCAAGCGGGGCGGCGAGACGACACTCGCCGCGTGCGTGGTGCTCTCCACCACCCGGGTCGACGTGAACGGCGTCGTACGCCGCCACTTCGGCGCCCGCAAGGCCTCGTTCGCCCCGATGGACACGGCCACGGGGGAGACCGGCATGGAGTACGGCGGCATCACCCCGATCGGCCTGCCCGCCGGCTGGCCGGTCCTGCTGGACCCGGCCGTCGTCGACCTGCCCTACGTCCTGGTCGGCAGCGGACGCCGCCGCGGCAAGCTCCTGGTGCCGGGCAAGGCGCTCGCGGAGCTGCCGGGGGCGGTGGTGGTGGAGGGGCTGGGCATCGCCTAGCCACGGCCGGACCCCCGCGGCGGCGATCACGCGCCGCCTGTCATCCGCCACTGGCGTGGCGGACGCGATATCCGATGACCCGGAGACCGTGCTGAGGGCGGGCGGTACCACCGCCCGGTTCAACGGGGCGCGCCTGCGGATCGTGAGGGGCCGGACGGCATGGACCGTGCCGCTCCTCCAGGCACTTCGCTCGGCGGACCCGAGGAGCCCCACCCGCGCCGGCCGTCCGTTCACCGTCGCTCTCGCCTTCCGGACCCCGCTCTTCGCGTCGGTGGCCGCAGTGCCGGCGACGACGGCCGTGCTCTGCCTCCTGGCCGACCTGCCGGGGTGAACGGCGGCACGGCTCAGTAGTCGGTGTTCTTCCCTATGTAGAGGTCGGCGAAGGACGCCGCGGCCGAGGGCAGGGAGAGGACGCGGCGCAGCCGGGCCAGTGTGGTGCCCGCGCGGAAGGCGTCGCCGGACGAGGCGCCGTGGAACACGTCGGAGAGCCACAGCGAGAACTCCTGGTACTGCCACACACGCCGCAGGCTCGCCTCCGAGTAGCCGCTCAGCCCGCTGTCGTCGCCCTTGGTGAGCCGGGCCACGAGCCCGTCGCCGAGCAGGAAGGCGTCGTGCAGCGCGAGGTTCATGCCCTTCGCGGCGATCGGCGCGGTCAGGTGGGCCGCGTCGCCCGCGAGGAACAGCCGGCCCCGGACCAGCGGCTGCACGACGTAGTTGTGCATGTCCAGGACGCGTTTCTCGATCAGCCGGCCCTCGGTGAGCGGCCGCGCCCCCGACGCGGCGAGCCGCTCGTGCAGCTCCGCCCAGACCCGCTCGTGCGGCCAGTTCTCCGGGTCGTCGCCGGGCGGGCACTCCAGGTAGTACCGGGTGACCTCGGGACTGCGGGCCATGTGCGCGGCGAAACCCCGCCCGTGTATGCCGAAGACGACGCAGTCGGAGGACGGCGGTGCCTCGGCCAGCAGCGCCAGCCAGCCGATCCCGTAGTCGTGCCGCGAGGTCCGCTCCGGCGGCAGCAGCGTCCGCGTCACCCCGCGCGCCCCGTCGCACCCGGCGACGAACGCGCAGCGCACCACCCGCCGTTCACCCGTTCCGGGGCAGACGTACGACACCGACGGCTGGTCCGTGCCGATGCCGTGCAGTCGTACGTCCCGCACTCCGAAGCGGATGGCACCGCCCCGCACATCCGCGTACTCGCGCACCAGGTCCGTCACCAGCAGCGGCTGCGGATAGACGAAGTGACGGTGTCCGGTCAGCTTGGTGTACCCGAACCGGTGTGCCTCGCCGCCGACCCGGAACTCGCACTCGGTGTGCGTCGGCGCCCGTTCCAGCAGCCGGCCGGCGAGCCCGCGCGCCTGGAGCCCCCGCACCGCCCACTCCTCGATGAAGCCCGCGCGGGGCCGTGCCTCGATGAACTCCCGCGTCTCCGTCTCCAGCACCAGGCAGTCGACACGGGCCGCCCGCAGGATGTTGCCGACGGTGAGCCCGGCCGGCCCGGCGCCCACGACGACGACCGGGAAACGTTCGGGGGACGCGGAGTTGAGGTGGGGGGAGAAGTCGGTCACCGGCTCATTATGGCCACGCGGCCGCACCCCCACAGGCCCTGTGGACGGGCCCGGCGGCCGGATCAGCCGAGTGGCGGGACCGGCCGGGCCGTGGGGTCAGCCGAGCCGCGGGATCTCGATCGCCGGGCACCGGTCCATGACCATGTCGAGACCCGCGGCCCGGGTCCGCTCGTACGCCGCCTCGTCGACGACACCGAGCTGGAACCAGACCGCCTTCGCCCCCTTCGCCACGGCCTCGTCGGCGACCGCACCGGCGAGATCGCTGTTCACGAACACATCCACGACGTCCACATCGAAGGGCACGGCGTCGAGCGACGGATACCCCTGCTCCCCGTGGACCGTCTCGGCCTTCGGGTGCACGGGGACGATCCGCTTGCCGAACCGCTGCAACACGGCCGCGACCCCGTACGCGGCACGCCGCTGATTGGCGGAGAGCCCGACGACGGCCCAGGTGTCGCCGTGCTCGGTCAGAATCCTGCGGACGCTCTCTTCGTCACCGTACATGCTGCGCCTTCCGTCGGTTCGGCCACTTGTCCGACGAGAACGTACGGCTCCTACCGGCGATTCCCTGTGTCGGACACGCGGGCACGGCGGGCAGCGAGAACGCGGTGACATCCCCGACGAGCCGGAGTGCGGAACGGTGACTGAACGTCATGAAAGCGTGCACGAGCGCAAGTTCCGGCCCAACCACCTCGACGGAACGCCTGTATCCACCATTAAGATCCCTGCGGAGCCTCTTACTGCCCATCCGTCACACCGGAGCGGGCAGCCGGCCTGGCAGGAGTTCGCTCCAAGCGCTCAGGGGGCCGGACGTGAGCAGGGGCACCAGCATGGTTCGAGAAGCGGGGGCAGCGCATGCGGGAAGGCCGGTGGACCACGGTCACCGAGTCCGAGTTCGACCACGAGCGCCGCGGACTGGAAGCCATCCGGGAGAAGCTGCCCGACTCCGACCCGTGGCGCGCCTGGTCCAACTTCACCTTCACCGCCAACACGGGCCACGTCCGCGAGGTCGACCTCCTGGTCGTCGCCCCCGGCGGCGTCTACATGATCGAGCTCAAGAACTGGCACGGCTCGCTCACCAGTGAGAACGGCACCTGGGTGCAGACCACACCCGCAGGCCACCGCCGCCCGCACGGCAACCCGCTCCACCTGGTGAACAAGAAGGCCAAGGAACTGGCGGGCCTGCTGGGCCCGAGAAAGCGGGTGTACGTCGGCGAGGCCGTCTGCTTCACCGAGAACTCCTTGCGGATCCGGCTCCCGGCCCACGACCAGAACGGCGTGTTCAAGGTCGACGACCTGGTGGCGATGCTCAAGCAGGCGCCGCGCGACGAGCGCCGCCGTATCACCGCCATCGACTCGCGTGAGATCAAGGCGGCGCTGGAACAGATCGGCATCCGCAAGAGCGACGCCGAGTTCACGGTCGGCCCGTACCACCTGGAGCGCAAGTCCTTCGACACCGGCCCCACCTGGGCCGACTACCTGGCCAGGCACAGCGAGCTGCCCGAGACCGCCCGCGTACGGATCTACCTGCGCGAGCGCGGCTCCGACGCCACCCTGCGCCGGTCCGTGGAGAACGCCGCCCGGCGCGAGGCCGCGGTCCTGCGCCGCTTCAGGCACCCGGGGGTCGTCCAGCTCAAGCAGTACGACCCGTCGGGGCACTCCGCCGGCCCGGCCCTGATCTTCGACTACCACCCCGAGACCCTGCGTCTGGACGAGTACCTGCTCCAGTACGGGCCGAAGCTCGACGTCCTCGGCCGTATGGCACTGGTGCGGCAGCTCGCGGAAACGATGCGCTCGGCGCACTCCAGCCGCCTTTACCACCGTGCGCTCGCCGCCCGCTCCGTGCACGTCGTCCCGCGCAACCGCGGCCCCCGCGACCAGGCGCTGGGCGAGGACGCGGCCTGGCTGAACCCGCGTCTGGAGATATCCGACTGGCAGATAGCCACCCACCGGAACGGCACCGGCGGCTCCGCGTCCGGCGGGACGCGGCACGCGCCGACCGTGCTGTCCGCGACCCACCTGGCGGACGACTCCGACCCGTACCTGGCCCCGGAGCTGACCGCGCTCAACGCCGACCCGGTGTACCTGGACGTGTACGGCCTCGGCGTCCTCACCTACCTGCTGGTCACCGGCAAGGCCCCGGCCGCCAGCCAGGCGGAGCTGCTGGCCCGCCTGGAGGCCGGGGAGGGCCTGCGGCCCAGCGCCCTCCTGGACGACCTGTCGGAGGACATCGACTTCCTGGTGCAGGCCGCGACCGCGTACCGCCCGGAGCGCCGCCTGTCCACGGTCGACGAGTTCCTGGAGATGCTGGAGCTGGTCGAGGACACCCTCACCGCCCCGGCCCCGGTCCCCGCCGCCCCGGAGAAGGACCCGCTGGACGCCGTACGGGGCGATGTCCTCGCGGCCCGCTGGGAGGTCGTCCGCCGCCTCGGCACCGGCTCCACCAGCCGCGCGTTCCTCGTCCGCGACCTGGAGGCGGAGACCCGCAGGACACGGCCGCTCGCCGTGCTCAAGGTGGCGCTCTCCGACAACCGGAGCAAGTTCCTGGTCGGCGAGGCCGAGGTGATGCGACGGCTGCGCGCCGACTCCCGGGTCATCCGCCTCGTCGAGCCGGAACCGCTGCACATCGGCGGCCGTACCGTCCTCGCGCTGGAGTACGTCGGCGACGAACGCGAGGAGACCACCGAGTCCGCCGAGTCCGGCGGCTCCCGCACCCGGGGCCGCGAGGAGACCGTCGCCCGGCAGCTCCGCGAGCGCGGCCGGCTCCCGATGGACCAGCTGGAGGCGTACGGCGACTACCTCTTCGGCGCCGTGGACTTCCTGGAGGGCGAGGGCGTCTGGCACCGCGACATCAAGCCCGACAACATCGCCATCCGCGTCCGCCCCAACCGCACCCGCGAGCTCGTCCTCATCGACTTCTCCCTCGCCGGCTACCCCGCCAAGGACTACGAGGCGGGCACGGAGGGCTATCTCGACCCGTTCATCGGCAGGCTGACCCGTACCGCGTACGACTCGCACGCCGAGCGGTACGCACTGGCGGTCACCCTGCACCAGATGGCCTCGGGCGAGCTGCCCAAGTGGGGCGACGGCTCGGTGCCGCCGCACATGACGGACCCGGAGGAGTGGCCCCACCCGAGGATCGAGTCCGACGCCTTCGAGCGTCCGGTGGCGGACGGCCTGACGGCCTTCTTCCAGAAGGCCCTGCACCGCGACACCTCCCGCCGCTTCCCCGAGCTGAAGCCGATGCGCGACGCCTGGAAGAAGATCTTCCTGGACGCCTCGCAGACCGTCCCGTCCAGCCACCGCCCCCGCAACGGCGAGACGGCCGCGAAGGGCGAGGCCGCGCCCGGCCGCCCGGGTCGGCCCGCGATCGCGGACGCCGAACCCCTCACGGCCCAGCAGCAGCGTGACCTGCTGGCCCAGCAGGTCACCCGGGACACGCACCTGTCGGCGGCGGGTCTGACCCCCGCCGCAGAATCGTTCGTGTACGGCCTGGGCATCACCACCGTCGGCCAGCTCCTGGACTACAGCCGCCGCAAGCTGCTCAACGCCCCCGGCCTCGGCGCCAAGACGCGCGGCGAGCTCCAGCGCCGTCAGCGCGAGTGGGGCCAGTTGCTGAGCGAGGTCCCGGTCTCGCCGCTGACCCCGCGTGGCCGCGCGGAGGCCAGGGAGGAACTGGAACAGGTCACGGCCGCCGTCGCGACCGGCACGCCGGGTGCTGCCACCGACCGCCCCGAGACCCGACTGCGTTCCCTCAGCCTGGACACCCTGGCCACCCTCCTCGTCCCCGAGCCGAACAACAACGGCGCCAACCGCACCAAGATCGAGGCCGTACGGCTGCTGCTGCGCGTCCCCGACGAGCGCGGCGCCCTGCCCGACATCGGCGTCTGGCCCTTCCAGAAGGACGTGGCCGACCGGCTGGGCATGTCCGCACCCGCGGTCTCCAAGCTCCTCAAGGAGGAGCGCAAGCGCTGGAAGAAGGACCCGGCGGTCCAGGCCCTGCGCGAGGAGATCATGGACCTCCTCGCCGGCCTCGGCCGGGTGGCCCCCGCCGCCGAGATCGCCGACGCCCTCGTCCTGCGCCGCGGCACGCAGCTCCCGGAGCGCGAGCAGCGCCGAGCGCTGGCGCTGGCGGCGGTGCGGGCGGTGGTGGAAGTGGAACAACTGGAGCCGGCCGAGGCGGAGTTCCAGCACCAGGCCAACCGCCGGGCCACCGAGGAGTCTCTAGGCGCGGGCCTGCTCGCCTTGGACGTGCGCGAGGGCGACGCCCCCGACACCCCGACCGCCCCGGGCCTGCTGGAGTACGCGATCCGCCTGGGCCGCAAGGCCGACAGGCTGACGGACCTGGACACCCTGCCCACGGCCTCGACGGTCCTGGCCGAGCTGAGCGCCCTGACGCCGCCGCCGGGCACGCTGGACTGGGACGAACGGCGCCTGGTGGAGCTGGCCGCCGCCGCCTCCGCCAACGCGGCGGCCACGCCCCGCCTGGAGATCTACCCGCGCGACCTGCCGCTGGTCCGCGCACTGCGCCTGACGCAGGCCGGTCTGGTCCGCCTGATCCCAGGCGTACCGGAGGAGCGACAGCCGGGCCTGACCGGCCAGGACGTGCACGAGCGAGTACGGGCCCGCTTCCCCGAACTGGTCGTGCCGGACGGCCGTGGCGGTACGACGCACGAGCTGCCGACCGGCGGCCCGCTCACCAAGGCACTGCGCGACGCGGGCTTCGACCTGACCCTGTCGACCCGCGAGGACACGCAGACGCTGCGGTACCTGCCGACGCGGCTGGACAGCGCCTCCAGCTACATGACGGCGGGCGCCGGCCGCCAGTCCACGGTGCTGGGTCTGGCGACCCGCTACTCCGACGACCCGGTGGTGGCGAGCGCGGTGCGGGCGGAGGAGCGGCTCATGGGCGCCGCGCGCCGGGACGGCTTCCGGGTACTGACCGTCCGCCAGGGACTGTCGTGCAACGCGGTGGAGCAGCTCGCCCGCGCGGACCGGACCGCAGCCGAGGTGGTCTCGGTGACCGCGCTGTTCCTGGAGGCGATGCACGCGCTCGTCACTCCGGGCACCAAGCCCACGTGGGAGACGCTGCTGAAGGCGGACGTGGCCGAGCCCGGCTCGCGGGGTGCGGTGAAGTTCGCCCAGTACGCGCGTACGGCATGGGGTGCGGTGGAACCGCGGGTGCGGGAGCTGCTGGCCGGTGGGGGCCGCAGCGGCGCCGGTACGGGCTCCGCTTCAGGCTCCCGTACGGATTCTGCTTCAGACTCCGGTACGGGCACGGGGGCGGCGCCGGGACCGGTGCTGCTGACCGACGCGGCGGTGTTCGCGCGGTACGACGCGATGGGCGTCCTGGGCCGCCTGGCCAGTGCGGCGCGGCAGGGCGGGCGCGGCCTGTGGCTGCTGGTCCCGCAGAGCGACCCGGCGCGCGAGCCGAGGCTCGGGTCGGTCGCGGTGCCGTACCAGGCGGGCCTGGGCGAATGGATAGAACTGCCGGACTCGTGGGTGAACAACAACCACCGGTCCGGCGCGGGTACGGGCACCGGCTCCGACGCCGGTGCGTTAGGTGCGACTGAGGGGGGCGGCTCGTGATCGACCGCAAGGCGCTGTTGGAGGATCTGAAGCAGCAGGTGAAGGCGGTCGAGGCTGACCTCGGGCAACAGGTGAAGGCCGTCTGGGAGGTCGGCGTCCGCCTGAAGGGCGAGTACGACCAGGCCCGCAAGCTGGGCCGTACGGCGGCGACGTGGAACTCGTGGCTGGACGAGCGCGTCACGCAGGCCGCGGTGGCGTGGGTGCTGGGCACGGTGTTCGTCCGCTTCTGCGAGGACAACCGGCTGATACCCGAGCCGTACCTGACGGGGCCGGAGGACGACCGCCGGGACCTGGCGCTGGCGCGGTACCAGGAGTACGTGGCGACCGACGAGGACCCGACGTACCGCGGCTGGCTGGAGAAGGCATTCGCCGAACTGGGCTCCGGGCAGGCGGGCCGGCTGCTGTTCGACCAGCGGCACAACCCGCTGTACCAGATCCCGCTGTCCCATGACGGGGCGCGGGAGCTGATCGACTTCTGGCGGGAGCGGGACGAGGACGGTGTCCTGGTCCACGACTTCACCGACCCACTGGAGGAGGACGGCGACGGTACGCGAGGCTGGGACACCCGGTTCCTGGGTGACCTGTACCAGGACCTGAGCGAGTCCGCGCGGAAAACGTACGCGCTGCTCCAGACGCCGGAATTCGTGGAGGAGTTCATCCTCGACCGGACGATGACTCCGGCGGTGCGGGAGTTCGGGTACGAGAACCTGAAAATGATCGACCCTACGTGCGGGTCGGGGCACTTTGTGCTGGGGGCGTTTCGGCGGCTGGTGCGGCTTTGGGCCGAGGGGCAGCCGGGGCGGGATGTGCATGAGCGAGTGCGGGCGGCGTTGGATTCAGTGCATGGGGTTGACCTGAATCCATTCGCTGTGGCCATTGCGCGATTCCGGCTGCTAGTTGCGGCTATGGCGGCGAGCGGTGTACGAACTATGGCTGAGGCCGCTTCGTACGAGTGGCCAATTCACCTGGCTGTGGGCGACTCTCTTATCAAGCACCAGCAGGGTGCATTGTTCGATGAGTCGGTGGTCACCGAGATAAGTGGCGAGAAGTCCGAAGACTTCAAGTACACGACGGAAGATGTGAATGAGCATCCAAAGATCCTGGAGCCGGGCCGCTACCATTTGGTAGTCGGCAACCCTCCCTATATACAGGTTGCGGACGCAAGCCTCAATAGGGTGTATCGCGACCTCTACGATGCTTGCATAGGGGGATTCCCACTCTCGGTCCCATTCGCTCAACGCTTCTTTGAGCTGGCCAAACAAGGTTCCGCTGAGGGCAACGGCTTCGGGATCGTCGGCCAGATCACAGCAAACTCTTTCATGAAACGCGAGTTCGGGGCCAAGCTGGTTAACGAAGTATTCCGCAACCGAGTTGAGCTGACAGAAGTCATCGACACCTCTGGGGCGCACATCCCAGAGCATGGGACACCTACAGTTATATTGGTTGGCAAGTGCAGATGCGAGGGTCGCGTCTCGGAGACCATCCGCACAGTACGAAGCGTTCAAGGCGAACCTGGAGAACCCGAAAACGCCGAGTCTGGTTTCGTTTGGTCGGCGATCGTCGACCAGATCGACAAGCCAGGGACAGTTAGCCGATGGGTAGCGGTGAACGATCTAGAGCGCGCACGCTACTTCGGCACGCATCCGTGGATCCTGTCCGATGGCGGCCTGGAAATGATCGAAAAGATCCACCAAAACTCGAATAGCCGCTTTCGAGATTTTACGCTCAGCATTGGGCGGACAACGTCCACGGGAGCAGATGACATATTCCTCCTACCCGACGCAAGTACCGCCCAAAGGCTTCGCTGCACGGATAGTGTGCGGGAACTAGCAGTCGGTGACGCGGTACGCGATTACCGCTTTACTCGCCTCACCTTGGTCTTGAATCCTTACAGCGACAAGGCTCAAAAGGTTCTCCGGGCTGAGGACTCGCAGGTCATTTCGCGCCTCCTGTGGCTCGATCGTACTCGATTGAGGCAGCGCAAGATATTCGGCAAAACGTTGAGCGCAAACGGTCGAGCCTGGTACTCCCACCTGGAGAACTATAGCAGCAAACTTACAACGGATGTTGGCATCTCATTCGCCTTTGTTGCCACCCATAATCATTTTGCACTTGACGTGGGTGGGCTGCTTTTCAATCGAAGTGCGCCAATCATTAGATTGAAGGAAAAAGTAAATGAGGAGAGGCGGGTGGAACTCGTTGGACTTCTCAATAGCTCCACTGCGTGCTTCTGGCTCAAGCAGGTAAGTCACGACAAGGGCAGCCAGTCAGGGTCGGGGGGCTTTATGCATGATGAGTGGGAGAGGTTCTATGAATTCACGGGAACGAAGCTAGAGGAATTTCCACTTCCTTCTCATTACCCTACCCGGACCTCCCTCGCTCTCGACGAACTCGCTCGACAGCTTTCTGAAGTCACTCCCTCGGCTGTGATGGCGTCAGGCACTCCGACCGTGGCGGTTCTGCGAGAAGCTCGCATGGCTTGGCATCGCATACGGTCACGAATGATCTCTGTGCAAGAGGAACTGGACTGGCACGTCTATTCTCTTTACGCTCTACACGAAGACCTCCGCGCCCCTGACGACATAGAAGTCCCCGATATTACGCTAGGCGAGCGGGCTTTCGAGATCGTTCTTGCGCGTCAAGTGAATGCCGGCATAAAGGAGACCGTTTGGTTCGAGCGGCATGGGTCCACGTCCATCACCGAAATCCCCGAACACTGGCCCGCCGCCTACCGCGAAGTCGTGCAGAAGCGGATCAATGCTATTGAGTCGAGCCGCGCCATCGGAATGGTCGAACGGCCTGAGTACAAGCGGCGCTGGGCCACCGAAGGGTGGGACGCGCTTCAGGAGAAGGCCCTCCGGTCCTGGCTGCTCGACCGGATCGAGAGCCGCGAGCACTGGTACGACGAGAACGACATGCCCGCTCTCGTCACCCTCTCCCGGCTCACCGACGCCCTCTCCCGCGACGAGGACTTCGTCTCCGTTGCGAAGATCTACGCTCCCCGCAAGGAACTGCCCACCGTCGTCGCCGAGCTCATGACCGACGAGCACGTGCCGTTCCTCGCCGCGCTGCGCTACAAGCCGTCCGGATTGAAGAAGCGCGCGGACTGGGAACACGTATGGGATCTTCAGCGACAGGAGGACGCCGCTCCGGACGAGCCGACTAAGCGGAAGATCCGGGACAGCATCCCCGTACCGCCGAAGTACACCTCCGCGGACTTCCTGCGCCCCTCTTACTGGCGTGCGCGCGGCAAGCTCGACGTGCCGAAGGAGCGCTTCATCTCCTACGGGAACAGCAACGTGGCCACCCCCGACCTGTACGGCTGGGCCGGCTGGGACCACCGGGAGCAGGCGTACGCCCTCGACGCGTACATCGCCGCGAACGAGTCGCTGACCACGGAGGAGCTGACGCCCTTCCTGGCCGGACTGCTGGAACTCCAGCCCTGGCTCGACCAGTGGCACGACGAGTTCGACGCCACCTTCGGCGCCTCCCCCGCTGCGTTCTTCAGGGGCGACCGGCAGATGGTCCAGGGCGAGCACGGCCTCACGGACGATGATCTGCGCGCCTGGCGTCCCGCCGCCGCGGCGCGTGGCCGCCGCGCTAGCAAGAAGTAGCCCCGTCACACCCGACAGCCTCACGCACCAGACACTGCTTGGTGTGTGAGGCTGCTGTCGGGTGTGACGGTGTGGGCAAGCCGTCAAACGCTCAATTCGCCAGCCTTGATGGCTGACACGAACGATGCCCATCCACCGACAGCGAACGCAAGCACAGGACCGTCCGGGTTCTTGCTGTCACGTACGGGAACGATAGCCGCGAAGTCATCTGAAACCTCAAGGCACGCGCCACCGTCCTGGTTGCTGTAACTGCTCTTGCGCCACGTCGCGACGTTCAGGTCGTGGGTTCGCACGGCACTTCCTCCAACATGCGCAGGATGTACTTCCGCGACTCAGCCGGGGACATCGCCAGGTCGCGCACCGAATCGTACGCTTCCCGCAGGCGCACAACTGAGGTGCTGTCTTCGATGAGTTCACCTCTGTACCCGTTTTCCATGTACGCCACTGTGTGACCGTCCGGCATGAGCAAACACCACACGTCGAAGGACATGAGCGCATGCAGACCCGCGCTTTGCAACAACACGTAGACAGTTACGTTGTTGCGCTCAGCCGATTCAGAGAGGTACTCCAACTGGCGCCGCCATTGCTCTACACCTTGTAGCGGTGTACGCAACGCTGCCTCGGACAGAATCGTACGGAACGTCGGTGCCTGTTCCCCCTCCAGCAGGTCACGGCGCCCCATGCGCGCCTTCACCTGCTGCTCCAATTCATCCCCCTTGAGGCCACCGGCCGCCAATACCTCGCGCGCATACTCCGGTGTCTGGAGCAATCCCGGCAGCACGCTCACGGCGAAGTGCGACAGGCTGACCGCCTCCGCTTCGAAGGCCATGTACTGCCGATACCGCTCCCGGAACTGCGTATGGTCCGCCCGCGCCAACTCCCAAAGCGTCAGCAACAACCCCGGCGTCCCGTAATGCTGATCAAGCGCCTGGACCACCTCCGGTCCGCCCAGCGTCTCCCCCTTCTCCATCTTCCCGAACAGCGACCAGTCCCAGCCCAGCCGCTCACCGAGTTGGCGCAGGCTGTCACCGCGCTGGGTGCGCAGCTCGCGCAGCTCCTCGGCGAACCGCCGGCGCGGCTCCTGGCTGCGGCCGGTGACGATACGGCGCTGCGGCATGGCGCTCCCTTCGTACCCGTACACGTACACACGCGCCCGCACGCCTGTACTGATCACTGTGGAAGTTGTGGAACCTACGTCGCGCGGCGGGGAACGAGAACGCGCCATCGACTCACACAGCATGACTCGGCGGCATGCTCGTAACGGCCCCACTACGCAAGGTAATCGAAGCCAGGTGGGTGCCACAGGAGAACTGCGAAACCAGCGCACCGCCCCGCGCCGACCGGCGCCACGCACAAGGAGAACAAGCCATGCCGTCCCTCCCGCGCCGTAACCCGCACCACCCCGCCGACGCCACCGCCACCCGTCCCCGCCCCGTCCGCGTCTCCCGCTCGCGAGTACAGGAGGCCGTCGAGGCCCGGGACGTCCTGGCCGCCGCCCTGACCCGCGCCGGCATCCAGCTCCCCGCGATGGACGTCCGCACCCCCTGGGCCGAGGTCATCCCGGACCAGCAGGATGGACAGGACCGGCAGGGCCGACAGGATGAGCAGGACCGGAACGACGACGGCTCCCCAGCCAGCGCCCGCTACGCCCTCGTGCACCTCGGCGTGTGCTCCGCCCCGGTCGCCGTCGCGCTGGCCGCCGTCATCGACAAGGGCGCCGCCCGATGAGCGACCCCACAGAATCGGCCCCCGCACCACCGCCACCAGGCGCAGCCGTACGCGATACCGCCTCCGGCCGCATCGGCATCGTCATGGGCCACGAGGGTCCGTACCTCCAGCTGCGCCCTCTCGATGGCGG
This sequence comes from Streptomyces fumigatiscleroticus, assembly GCF_014647975.1. Taxonomy (GTDB): domain Bacteria; phylum Actinomycetota; class Actinomycetes; order Streptomycetales; family Streptomycetaceae; genus Streptomyces; species Streptomyces fumigatiscleroticus. Next base: position 294,947 of record NZ_BMQF01000006.1, on the reverse strand, counting down.
CCGGGAATGGGACGCCGACCCGGACTCGGTCCGGCCAGTCGGACCAGCGGAACTGATGCACGCCCGGGTGGCCGCGGCGAACGCCCGCAGTCGCGCGGACCTCGGAATCAACTGCACCTGGACGGTCACAGCCGACGAAGCCGAAAACACTCACCAGGGCCCATGACCTCGTGCCTGGTGACCGCGGCCTATGCCTACCGGTCGGCCGTCGGAGGGCAAGTGACGGTCGCGGGTGCCGCAGTTGCAGCCCGCGCCCTGAGCGCGCACCGATGCACCCCCGCGCCTGCTCCTGGGTGCGGGGGTGCTGTGCTGTTGTTGTCACTTGGCCTCGATCGTCGTTTCCCCTTCTGTGCGTGCGGGTCGGTCGTCGATGACGATGCAGACGGGCTTGCCTTTGTTGCCGCTACCGGGGTTGTCGAGGACTTCCCGCACAGCGGCAGTGATCTTGTCTCGGATGTGTTCGGCTATGGCCCGGGTATTGGGGTTGTCCGTGATGTGGGCGATATGGCTCAGGCTGGTGATGGCCGCGACAAGGCTGGGGCCGGAGAAGCGGACACTGACGAAGCCGTGGTCGCCCTTCACCTTGCCGGGAATGTGGAAGTGCTTCTCGTTCCCGGCGACCTGAATGAGGAACGCCCACGTGTCGCGTTGCGCTTTCACAGTGGCGTGTGCGATGCCTGCGGCGGCACGCAGGATGTCCGGGTCGGGTGCAGGCGATCCGATCGGCCCGGGCTCCTGCTGGGGCGGCTCCGGCGGGTTCGGCGGCTGCGGCGGCTCACCCGCGGGTTTGGGTGCAGAGTCGGGCGCAGGGTGGACGTCGGACTGCGGTTCGGACTCGGGACGCACGGGCGGTAGCGGCTTCCACGTTGGTTCGCGCTTGGATGCGTCGTCGGCTACCGAACCCCTCGCGACCTGCGTCTCGAGCCGGCTGAAGCCGCTGCGGATGGCTACCAGCTCGTTGCCGACCTGGGCGAGTGGTCCGGTGAGCAGTTCGTTGGGTCGGTCGAGGCCGGCGCGGACGGTGGCCCGGATATCGGTGAGACCGTTGCTGATGGCCGTGTTGGCGTCGCAGCGCCTCCCGTCCCTACCCGCTGCACGGTCCTGTACGACGTCAGCGACGACCGCGACGACGGCGCGGAGGACATTCCCTCGAACCTCATCAGGTGAGCCTGACCACAGACGAACTTCGTCAACTGCTGGAGCCGGACCATGCCGGTGATAACCGTGCCGGTGGTCGGGCAGGCCGACAGCGCACCTGAGCGATCTTCTGATCACCTTGCGTACCACTCGCCGCAAGTGACGCGACCATGCCGGACAATGATCTGAGGTTCAATCAGAAACAAAGCGAACAACGAGCGACACGGCCAGGGCACTGACACGTGCTCCAACGGCCGGGGGGAGCGAGACCCGCGATGGCACAGGCCCAGCAGCCGCCTCTTCTCCGCGATGTCATCGACATCAAGGAGTCCATATCGACCTCGGACTTCGTGCTCCAACTCTCCGAGGCGACCACTCCCGAGGGCGCCGAACACGCGCTCAAGGACTACGTGGTCACCGAGCGGCTGCTGGAGAACTTCGACGAGGCGCTCGGGCTGATCAAGGCCGCGCTCGACGGGCACACGTCCAAGGCCGCCTATCTGCACGGCTCGTTCGGTTCCGGTAAGTCGCACTTCATGGCCGTGCTGCACGCGCTGCTCAGCGGCAGCCCGGCCGCACGGCGCCGTGGGGAGTTCGACCCGCTGCTGGCCAAGCACGAGTGGCTCGGTGCCGAGGGCAAACGATTCCTCCTCGTGCCGTACCACATGCTCGGCGCCAAGGCGATGGAGCAGCGGGTCCTCGGCGGGTACGTCAGCCACGTCAAGAAGCTGCACCCCGACGCGCCCACACCGCAGGTGTACCGGACCGACGCGCTGTTCGAGGACATCCGCGCGCTGCGGGCCCGGCACGGGGACGGGTTCATCATCGACGGGCTCGCCTCGCCCGACGGCGCGGACGCCGGGGACGATGACGACGAGTGGGGCGAGTCGTTCGCCTGGACGCCTGAGCTGCTCGACACCGCGCTGGCCGCCGAGGAGATCCACGAGTCCGGGCACGCCCTCAACCTCGTCAGCCCGTCCACGCCCGCCGAGCTGCGGGCCCGGCTGGTGCAGGACGCGAGCACCAACCTGCTGCCCGGGTTCACGAAGAACGCCGCCGAGAACGAGCACGGGTTCATCTCGCTCGACGCGGGGCTCTCCGTGATCGCCGCACACGCGAAGGAGCTCGGATACGACGGGCTGATCCTGTTCCTCGACGAGCTGATCCTGTGGCTCGCCACCCTCATCCACGACCAGAAGTTCGTGGGGCGCGAGGCCGGGAAGATCACGAACTTCGTGGAGGGTGCCGACGCGCGGCGGGCCATCCCGGTCGTGTCCTTCATCGCGCGCCAGCGCGATCTTCGGGAGCTGGTCGGCGAGGAGCTGTCGGGTGCGGCCGAGGCGTCGATCCAGGACACGCTCAACCAGGCGTCCGGACGCTTCGACAAGATCACGCTGGAGGACCGCAACCTGCCGCAGATCGCGCGGGCCCGGCTGCTCCAGCCCAAGAGCACCGAGGCCGCCGCGCTGATCGAGGCCGAGTTCCTGAAGACCCGCAAGGTGCGCCAGGAGGTGTGGGACACCTTGCTCGGCTCCGACCGGGGCGCCGACGGGATCGGGGCGGACGAGGCCAGCTTCCGGCTGACGTATCCCTTCTCGCCGGCCTTCATGGACACCCTCGTCCATGTGTCCTCCGCCCTCCAGCGCAACCGGACCGGTATGAAGCTGATGGGGCAGCTCCTCGCCGACCACCGCGACGAGCTGCGGCTCGGTGACCTGATCCCGGTCGGGGACCTGTATCCGCTGATCACTTCAGGTGGCGACAAGCCGTTCACCGACAGTCTGAAGGTGGTGTTCGAGGCCGCCGACAAGCTGTACCGGACCAAGCTGCGCCCGTATCTGCTCGCCACGTACAACGTGACCGAGGAGGACGTCGAGCAGTACACCCACCGCGGGCCCGACAGCATCGCCGACCCCGATCTGCGCGGGCGCGTGAAGACGTTCGTCGGGGACAACCGGATCATCGGCACGCTGCTGCTGTCCGCGCTGGCCCCGAGCGTGCCCGCCCTGTCCGACCTCACCGTCCGGCGGCTGTCCGCGCTCAACTACGGGTCCGTCGTCGCCCCGATCCCCGGGCGCGAGTACGGCATCCTGAAGAACAAGATCGCCGAGTGGGCGGGGCGGTTCCCCGAGATCAAGGAGACCGGCACCGACGCCAACCCGGGCGTACGGCTGGAACTGTCCGGCGTGGACGTCGACTCCGTCATCGCCAACGCACAGGTCAACGACAACCCGGCGAACCGGGAGGCACTCGCCAAGCGGCTGCTCGCCGAGGAGCTGGACCTGAAGCAGGGGCAGCTCACCGACCGGCTGGAGTTCGTCTGGCGTGGCACCGAGCGCAGCGCCGAGGTGGTGTTCGGAAACGTGGCCGACGAGGACGAGCTGCCCGACCACGACCTGGTGCCGCAGGAGGAGGGGCTGTGGCGGATCGTCATCGACCTTCCCTTCGACGACAGCGAATGGGGCGCCATCGAGGACGCCGGCCGGATGCAGCGGCTCCGGGAGAGGCAGCAGGGCGAGCGCACCCGTACCGTCGCCTGGCTGCCCGCGCATCTGTCCGCCCAGCGGTACGCCGACTTCCGGCGGCTCGTGGTCATCGACCGGGCGCTCGCCGACGACCAGCGTTTCAACGGCATGTACGCCGCCCATCTCAACGCCGACAACCGGGCCCGGGCCAAGGGCCTGCTGGAGACCCAGCGGGAGTCGCTGCTCAAGAACATCAGGGCCGCCTTCAAGCAGGCGTACGGTCTCGCCGAGAAGAAGGCCGCCGACGTGCAGCTGGACTTCGGCGACCACCTCCAGTCGCTGCGCGAGGTCGACGGGCTGGTCTTCTCCATCGGCCAGTCGCTGCACGACGGGCTGCGGCACATCGCGGGCAAGCTGCTCGCCTCCCAGTACCCGGACCACCCGGACCTCGACCCCGACGGAACCGGCACCACCGTGAAGCCGGCCGACGCCCGCAAGGTGTTCGGTCATGTGCGGGCAGCCGCCGAGGCACGCGACGGACGCGCCGAGGTGCCGAGCGCGGACCGCAAACTGATGCACCGCATCGTCGGGCCGCTGCGGCTGGGGCAGCAGAAGGAGGCGTACTTCGAGCTGTCGCCGTACTGGGCCGACCACTTCCGCAAGCTCGCCCGGGACCATGGCGTCACCGGCGACCTGAGCCTGATCACGCTGACCGACTGGACGGACGAGCCCAGCCCCCGCGGGCTGCCGGACTTCCTCGCCCGGCTCGTCGTCGCCTCGTTCGCCGAGATGGACGACCGGGTATGGGTGCGCGGCGGCATGCCGCTCGACCCCGCGCCGGAACTGTCGCAGATCAAGGAAGGGGACGCGCTGCGCAGCCAGCCGCTGCCCTCCGAGGAGGACTGGAACACCGCGCGGCAGCGCTTCGCCGCGATCTTCGGTGAGACGGCCCCCTCGCTGCGCCGCGGCCGGATCGTCAACCAGTTCGCGCGCCGCATCACCGAGCTGGCCCGCACCCACCAGGAGGCCGCCGCCGACCTGGTGCGGCAGCTGGAGACGCATGCCGGGTTCCTCCAGCTGGACGAGACCGACGAGACGGGTCGCCTCGCCCTCGCCCGGCGGTCCGCGGACCTGCTGGGATCCCTCGTCCGTACGGCGGGGCAGGGCGCCGCCGGGGCGAAGAAGACCGTGGAGACGCTGGCGTCGTTCGACCTCGGCCAGGTCGGTGCGGAACGCTACGGCGCCTCGGTCGTACAGGCGCGGAAGGTGGCGCAGGCGCTGGACGCGGCCTCCTGGACCACCCTCGAACTCGCCTCCAGCGAAGGACCGGAGGGACTGGCGCTGCTGGACTCGCTGCGCAACGTCGCCCGGAGCGACCAGCAGACCAGCAACCTGGTCGAGGCGCTGTCCCGTACCCAGCGGGAGGTCCTCGCGCTGGTGAAGCGCAACCGGGCCGCTGCCGCCTCCACCGCACCGCCGCCCGAGCCGGTCCGGCCGAGCGCGGGCGAGGTGTCGCTGAGCGGGGACTCCAACCATCCGCCGGTGCCCACCACCGTGCCGCCCGCCGGATCCGTGAGCGGCGGCAGCCGCCCGGTCCGTACGTCCGGAGGGGGCCGTACGACGGCGGCGCGTGCCGCGGCCGAGCTCCAGGCGGAGCTGGCCGAGCTGGTGAACCGTGACCCCGGCGCCACCATCGAGATCACCTGGCGGGTCGTCGAGCGATGAGCACTGTCACCACTGCCGACGCCACCGCGTCCGCCGGGGTCGCCGTACCGCTGAACCCGGCGACCGTCACCCAGTACCTGTCGTCGCAGACGTCGCTCGCCGCCTCGCTGCGCGGCGAGGACCGGCGGCGCGTGGTCCTGCTGAGGTCCGCACCCGTCTGGGACGGGCCGGCCGAGCCCGTATGGGGCGACGGGTACACGGCCCGTGTCGCGGCGGCGCCGTCGCCGCTCGCCGTGCACGAACTGGTCCTTGACCACCTGCTCGCGGAAGGGACGACGGACGGGGGCGGGGCCGGCGGTCCCGCCGGACCGCGCGTGCTGGTGGTGCTCACCGACCGGGAACAGAGCGAGCTCGACCCGGCGATCCTGGCCCGTGCCCACAAGCAGCGCATCGACACCGTCGACAGCTGGGACGTGGTGCGCGAGGCGTTCGGCGCCGGGCAGGTCGACCCCCGGCTCAGGGCCGCGGGCTGGGCCGCCGAGGCCCTGCTGGACGCCACGCCGCCCGGCGGCTGGCCACCGGTCTCGGGCACCATGCTCTCCCGGCTCACGGCCCTGTCCGCCCTCGCCCAGCGGCGGCTGAGGCTCGGGGCGTACGCGGCCGACGCCGATCTGTCGCCGGTGCCCCGGCCGGGCGGTGCCCTCGACGTCCACTCGCTGCTCGCGTGGTCCCTGACTCCGGGCGGGCCGGAGCGGCTGACGGCGCTGCGCGGTCCCGAGCGGCGGGGCATCGCCGCGTTCCTCGGCGAACAGGACCAGGCGGGCCTCGCCGGACGGGCGCTCCTCGCCCTCGTCGACGCCGAGCACGGGGCCGACGCGGTCGCCTACGGGCTGGTGTGCGCCACGCTGTGGCAGCACGCGTCCGCCGACGCCGACACCTACCGGGCGCGGGGCCGTGCCGAGCGCTGGTTCGGGGAGCACCTGCCCGCGACCGGCGAGGAGTTCGACGCCCTGGCCTCGTCGTTCGGGCGGGCCTGCGAGGAGTACGTGTCCGTCCTGCTCACCACCGCTGCGCGCGGTGCGGGTGTCGCGGCCGACGAGGCACGCGAGGCACGGCGCCTCAGTGACACCGTGCTGGAGCGGGCCTCCGCCCTGGCGCGGCAGTTCGGAGCGGAGACGGCGGCGCGGACCAGCCCGGTGCTGCCCGCGGGCCTGGAGGCGCGCTTCACCGCTGTGGGGCACGCGCTGCGGTCCGGCGGGGCCGACGCGATCGCCGGGGCCGTGGAGGCTCTGCAAGGTCACCGGCGTGCCGACGGTCCGGACACCCGCGTCCGCATCGGGCGGGTCCTGATGGCCTGGCGGCTGACCCGCTGGCTGGCCGCCGATCCGGCCGTCGACTGCCCGACGGTGGCCGCCGGCATTCAGCGCCACGTCGCCGAGACCGGCTGGACCGACCAGGCGTTGGAGCACATCGAAGCGGGCGGCGACCCCGATCCCGTCCTGAAGGCGGCGTACGACGCACTCGCCGTGCGGGTCCGGGAACGGCGGCACGAGATCGACCGGAACTTCGCCCGCACCCTGGCCACGTCCACCGCGGCCGGCCAGGCGCCGGGCTCCATGCTCACGGTGGAGAACTTCCTCGACCGGGTCGTGAAGCCCGTGGTGCGGGGCGGGGAGTCCCGGCGCGTCCTGCTCCTCGTACTGGACGGGATGAGCGCGGCCATCGCCACCGAGCTGGCCGAGGAGCTGCGGGGGTCCTGGGCGGAGTTCGACCCGGTGAAGGACGACGGACCGCCGCGGCGCCGCGCCGTGGCCGCCGCCCTGCCGACGCTCACCGCCGTCTCCCGCACCTCGTTGCTGACGGGCACGCTGACGAGGGGCTCCCAGGCCGACGAGAAGCGGCTGTTCCCCACGCTGAAACTGTGGGGCGGGGCTCCGGCGGCGGTCTTCCACAAGGACGACCTGCGGGCCGACACCGCCGGGGACACCTTCGGCCCGGCCCTGACCGAGGCCCTCGCCGACGGGCGCACCCATGTCGCGGTGGTGCTGAACGCCATCGACGACCGGCTGGCCAAGGAGCAGAAGCTCGGCGACGGCTCCTGGCGGCCGCACCACGTCCCGGGCCTGTCCGACCTGCTGCGCGTCGCCGCCGCGCAGGGCATGGCCGTCCTCGTCACCAGCGACCACGGACATGTGGTGGACCGGCACGGCACCAAGGTCGAGGCCACCTCGCCCGGTTCCGCGCGGCACCGCACGCCCGGCGGACCCCTGGGCGACGCCGAGATCGAGCTCACCGGTCCCCGGGTGGTGTGGCCGGAACCCGGTGCATCGATCGTCGCTCTGTGGGACGCCGACTCCCGCTACACGGCCCTGAAGGCGGGCTACCACGGTGGGGCGTCCCCCGCCGAGGTCGCCATCCCGGTCCTCGCCTTCCTGCGGTTCGGTGCGACGCCCCCACGGGACTGGCGGGAGCTGGGCGACCAGCAGCCGGGCTGGTGGCAGCTGGACGGGCCGGCGCCGGTGGCCGCCGTGGAACGGCAGGAGGCAGCACCGTCGGGGCCGGGGAAGAAACAGTCCCGGTCCAAGCCGTCGAAGACCCAGGTGGAGCTGGCGGAGACGCACGACTCCCTCTTCGATGTGGCCGAGGTTCCGGCTTCCCCCGCTGCGCCGGAGCCGTCCCAGGGGGCGGAACTCCAAGCAGCGCAGGACCGGGGCCGTCCTGCGGACGCCCTCGTCGCGCAGCTCTTCGCCTCGGATGCGTTGCGGAGCCAGGCCGAGCTCCTCGCCCGCAGACCGCAGGAACGGGAGATGGCCAAGTTCCAGAAGGCGGTCGCCGCTCTCATCGACGCGGGCGGCACTCTGCCCGTCACGGCGCTGGCCCAGCGCGTCGGACACCCGACAGGCCGGGCGGACGGCTTCGCCGCCGTACTGCGGCAGCTGCTCAACTACGACGGCGTGCAGGTTCTGGAGACCCTGCCGGACGGCCGTACGGTGCGTCTGCACGCCGGGCTGCTGCGGGAACAGTTCGGGCTCGCCTGACAGGCGTACGGGGTTCGGTGCACGGCATCCCGTCCGGCGGGATGCCGTGCTAGCCTCGGCTACAGGGACGTCACAGAGATCGACGCCCGGTTCGCCTCAGGCCCCGCAGGGTAAGTGCGGGGCCTTTGTGCTGGCCCGGTCTCGCTCGGCAGCAGCGTCAGCGGCCGGGCAGCGGATGCTCCGGGACCCAGCAGTGCTGGTGGACGACGCGCGGCGCCACGAACGACCACAGCTTCTCGTTCGCCTTGCGGGCCCGCGGATCGCTGTCCTGCCCGCTGACCAGCCGGCGGTGCAGGTAGGCGATCAGGTCCGCGGCTTGCAGCAGACGGCTCGCTTTCGACGGCGCGAAGTGGATGGTGTCGACCAGACAGGGCAGCGTGCTGCTGAGGCTGCCGCCCGTCCCCTCGATCTGGTAGTCACGGAAGTGCCGCCGGTGGTCGTCGGCGCCGTCGATCTCGTCCGCGATCACCAGGGCCAGTTCCTCACGTGCCTGCACGTGATCGCAGATCTGCTCCAGCAACTGCCTCAGCACGATCCGGTGAGGCGACGCACCGGCGTCCCGCTCCACCGACGGCAGGGAACGGTGGGCCGACAGGTCCAGCCCACGCACGATCACACTCACCTCATGTGCGGCGATCGCCTTCATGGCATCCGCGTACACGCCTATCCGGGCGCGGATCATGTTGCTGCCCTTCTCGCCCATCCGCCGCCAGTCGTCCCTGGCGTGCACCAGCGCATGGCCGTGCAGTTCGGCGTCGGCCTCGACCGGATAGCTGTCCGCGGCCTTGCGGACGACCGAGTCGAGGGCCAGGTGCAGCGGCCGGAGATGCCGCTCGGCGACGACCAGGGCGACCATCCAGTAACGGTCCCGGTCGTACGACTCATCGACGTAGGTCAGCAACACGGCGCCGAGTGTTCCACACAACAGGCGTGTGTACGGAACTTGTTGAGGTGCCGCTGCCATGGCCACACCAGCCTGCGAGGTCCTGTGCAGTGAGAGACTGATGGGGTGAGTACGACCAACCCCTCACCAGCCTCACCCGCCTCCGCCGCGCGTCGACGCGCGGTCGTCGACGCGCTGCGCCGCGGCGCCGTACCCGAGAGCGGTCTCGACCTGTTGGCCACCGGCCTGGACCGGTTCGAGAAGGCACTCGACACCGAGTTGGAGGCCGTCGCCTCCGGCGCATCGGTGTTCAAGGCGGTGCGCGGCGAGTACGGATCGGGCAAGACGTTCTTCACCCGCTGGCTCGCGGAACGGGCCAAGCGACTGGGCATGGCCGTGGCGGAGATCCAGGTCTCGGAGACGGAAACTCCCTTGCACCGGCTGGAGACCGTCTACCGGCGTCTGACCGAGCGCCTCGCCACCGCGAGCTTCCCGCCGAGCGCACTCAGGCCCGTCGTGGACGCCTGGTTCTACGCGCTGGAGGAGGACGCTCTCGCGGCCGGCGCGAGCGAGGAGGACCTCGCGGAGGAGGTGGACCGGCTGCTGACCGCCCGGCTCACCGAGGTGTCCCGGCACGCCCCGTCCTTCGCCACGGCTCTGCGCGGCTATCGTTCCGCTCTTGCCCGGGGCGATGAGGCGACCGCAGCGGCCGTTCTGGCCTGGCTCGGCGGCCAGCCCCACGTCGCCGCGGCGGCGCGGCGCTCCGCCGGGGTCCGCGGCGATCTCGACCACTTCGGCGCCCTCGGCTTCCTCCAGGGGCTGCTGACGGTGCTTCGGGACTCCGGGCACCGGGGGCTCTTCGTCGTCCTCGACGAGGTGGAGACGCTGCAACGCGTCCGGTCGGACGCCCGGGACAAGGCGCTCAACGCGCTGCGGCAGCTCATCGACGAGGTTCATTCGGGCCGCTTCCCCGGCCTCTATCTGGTCATCACCGGCACCCCCGCCTTCTACGACGGACCGCAGGGCGTCCAGCGGCTCGCTCCTCTCGCCCAGCGACTTGCCACCGATTTCACCGCCGATCCCCGGTTCGACAACCCACGGGCTGTGCAACTGCGGCTGCCGGGGTTCACCGCGGAGTCGCTGGTGGCCCTCGGAGTGACCATTCGCGATCTGTACGCGGCCGGTGCCGACGCGCCCGAGCGCATCACCGCCCTCGCGGACGACGCCTACATCGCCGACCTCGCCACGGCCGTCGGTGGCGCGCTCGGCGGCAGGGTCGGGGTGGCGCCCCGGCTCTTCCTGAAGAAGCTCGTCGGCGACGTCCTTGACCGTATCGACCAGTTCGACGACTTCGATCCCCGACGGCACTACCGGCTGACGGTGAGCGGGAGCGAGCTGACGGACGTCGAGCGGAACCTGGCGGCCGACTCCGCGGCATCGGCCGACGACATCGACCTGGATCTGTGACGGGTGCCTGTGATGGGTGACCCCGTCGGCCGACTCGACCCAGTCGTGCTGCACCACGTGGTGAACACTCTGGGCTGGCCCGATCTGCGTCCTCTGCAACGAGCTGCGATCGATCCGCTGATGGACGGCGAGGACGCCGTACTCCTCGCCCCGACCGCGGGCGGCAAGACGGAGGCCGCCTGCCTGCCGCTGCTGTCGGCCATGTCGGAACAGCGCTGGTCCGGCACCTCCGTGCTGTACCTGTGCCCTCTCAAAGCGCTGCTCAACAACCTGGTGACGCGTATCGACGGTTATGCGCAGTGGCTCGGGCGCCGCGCCGCCCTCTGGCACGGGGACACGCGGGAGTCGCAGCGGCGGCGCATCCGTACCGACCCCCCGGACATCCTGCTCACCACACCCGAGTCGCTGGAGTCCATGCTCATCGGCGTGAAGACCGACCACGGCCGTCTGCTGGGGAGCGTCCGGGCGGTCGTGGTGGACGAGGTGCACGCCTTCGCCGGAGACGACCGCGGCTGGCATCTGCTCGCCGTACTGGAGCGGCTGCAACGGGTCGCGGGCCGCCCACTGCAACGGATCGGGCTGTCGGCGACCGTGGGCAACCCGCGACAACTGCTCACCTGGCTCCAAGGCTCCGGCGCAGGAGTGCGTCCCGGACAGGTCGTCGCCCCCGAGCTCGGTCCGATCCCCGCCTCAGCAGCGTCCGGCGCGCCGAGTGGGCCCCCGCCGGGCGAGGTGGAACTGGACTACGTGGGCTCCCTCGACAACGCCGCAAAAGTGATCACCGCTCTGCACCGGGGCGAGAAACGGCTGGTGTTCTGCGAATCGCGACGCCAGGTGGAGGAGCTGGGTGCGGCACTGAGGGCCCGTGAGGTGACCGTGTTCCTCTCGCATGCCTCGCTGTCGGCCGAAGAACGGGCCCGGTCCGAGCAGGCGTTCGCCGAGGCGCGCGACTGCGTCATCGTCTCCACGTCCACTCTGGAACTGGGCATCGACGTAGGCGACCTGGACCGTGTGATCCAGATCGACTCGCCCCGCACCGTGGCCTCCTTCCTCCAGCGCATCGGGCGTACGGGCCGGCGACCGGGCAGCACCCGCAACTGCCTGTTCCTCGCGACGCGCAAGGACGCCCTGCTTCAGGCGGCCGGGCTGCTGCTGCTCTGGGGCCGGGGCTGGGTGGAACCGGTGACTGCGCCACCGGAGCCGCGTCACCTGGTGGCTCAGCAACTGCTCGCCGCCACCCTGCAACAGCACAAGCTGGGTGACCGTACATGGCCGCAGATCTGGAACGGGCTGCCGCCCTTCGACCACTCCGCCGCCCCCGTCGTACGCCATCTGCTGGACGAAGGCTTCCTCGACGAGGACGGCGGCATGCTGTTCATCGGCCCCGAGGCCGAGCGCCGTTTCGGCCGCCGCCACTTCATCGAGCTGACCGCTTCCTTCACGGCTCCTCCGCAATTCACTGTGCTGGCCGGGCGCATGGAAATCGGTCAGACGGACCCTTCCGTCCTGACCGAGGATCGGCCGGGGCCACGACGGCTGCTGCTCGCCGGGCGCAGTTGGCAGGTGACCTTCATCGACTGGGGGCGCCGACGCGTCTTCGTCGAGCCGGCCGACAGCGGCGGCATCGCCAAGTGGACCAGCGGGTCGGTACTCGGGCTGTCACACGCCCTGACACGCTCGATGCGCGAAGTGCTTCTCGGCGCCGATCCCCCGGTGTCGCTGACCCGCCGCGCGGAGGTGTGCCTGGCCGAGTGGCGGGAGGACGATGCACCGGACATGGTTCGGCCGGACGGGACGCTGATCTGCCGTATGGGCGACGACGTGCGCTGGTGGACCTGGGCCGGTCACCGTGCCAATGCGACGCTGGCTGCGGCGCTGCCGACGGTCACCGACCCGGTGCAGCGACCGACGGACTGTTACCTGCGGCTGCGCGAGGACCTGACGTACGAGATGTGGTGCGCGGCGCGAGACACCGCTGCCGCGGACGCATCACTCGTGCTTCCGGACGTCGATCGCCGTGCGGTGCACGGACTGAAATTCTCCGCCGCACTGCCGCAGCACCTGGCGGTGGCGACAGTCGCCGCGAGGCTCGCCGATTTCGACGGGGCACGGGCTGTGCTGCGGGACTCGGTTCTCTTTCAGACCGAACTTCCCGGTTGACCAGCCGCCGTGACACGGAGGGCACCAGTTCACGGTGGCCACACCGGCAGATGCGGTGGCACCGCCGGCCCAGGGCTGCACAGCGACCGCCCCTCGTGCGTCCGACCGCTTGGCTGAATGGCAAGGTGGCTCCGTGATGACGCGTGGTGAACTGATGAGCGCTCTGTCCGGACTGCGGCGCGCCCAGGTAGGTGGCCGACGTGCGCCGCACAAGCCGCTGTTGGTGCTCTGGCTGCTGGGCAGGTTCGCGGCGACCGGCAGCACCGCCGTGACCTACGACGAAGCGGAGGAACCGGTCAGCCGCCTGATCAACGACTTCGGCCCCGCGGTGACGAGCCCTTACCGGGCTCGTGAGCGGGCGGCCATGCCGTTCGTGCATCTGGAGCGTGAGCTGTGGGACCTGCGAGACGGTGACGGCCGGGCCATCGGCCCGGGTGCCCAGGAGCGCGGTACCCGGCTCCGGGCACGGAGTGCCCATGGACGGCTGCGGTCCGAGGTCGAGCTGCTGCTGGCGGACCCGGGCGTGTTGATCGCGGCCGTCAGGTTCCTGCTGGAAGAGCACTTCACGCCTGCCTTGGAAGCCCCCATATGCGATGCCATCGGCCTGGACCTGGCCGCGATGGACGAGCTGGTGCACGTCCAGGCGGAGAGGAAGCGCCGTAAACGCCGGGCCGGATTCGCCGAAGAGGTGCTTCACGCCTACGCGTACGCCTGCGCCTTCTGCGGGTTCGACGGCGCGCTGGGCCGGAACCCGGTGGGACTGGAGGCCGCCCATGTGCGGTGGCACAGCCAGGACGGGCCGGACGACGTCGACAACGGGCTCGCCTTGTGCTCGCTGCATCACACGCTCTTCGATCTCGGCGTGCTCGGGCTCCAGCCCGATCTGCGCATCCAGGTGTCCCGGCTGTACGTGGCGCGGAGCGGGGCGGGGCGGAGCATAGACGCCCTGCACGGGCAACCGGTCGCCAGGCCCCGGCCCGGCCGTCCCAGCGTCGAGCCCGAGTACGCCCTCTGGCACGGGAAGCAGGTCTTCAAGCACGCCGGTGCCCGGGCCGCGTAGGGCGTGCGTGTTCGGGTGGCCGGCTTGCCTTCGTGTGCGCTTCAACTGCCAGCATCACCGGCTCGCACCACATGTCATGGCCATTCGCCAGGAAGGACCGAGCCATGCCCGATGTGAACATCGCCCTGGGAACGATGGGATTCGGCACCAAGGTGGACGCCGCCGCGTCCTGGGATCTGCTCGACCGGTTCGCGGACGCCGGCGGGACGATGCTGGACACGGCCGACTGCTATGCCTTCTGGTCCGACCCGAACGGTCGCGGCGGGCAGAGCGAGGAGGTCGTCGGGCGGTGGCTGGCCCGCCGTCCCGGACGGCGCGAGCGGATGTACCTCAGCACCAAGGTGGGGGCCGAGCCGGTCGGCCCCGGCGAGTGGCCGGCCAACCGCCAGGGCCTGTCGGCGCCGGCGATCAAGGCCGCGGCCGAGGGCAGCCTGCGGCGGCTGGGCACCGACCGGATCGATCTGTACTGGGCGCACATGGAGGACCGGACGGTGTCCCTGGAGGAGTCCGCCGGGGCGTTCGGGGCCCTGGTCGCCGAGGGGACGGTGGGGCGGCTCGGCTGCTCCAACCATCCGGTGTGGCGGGTGGAGCGGGCCCGGGGCATCGCCCGGGCCAACGGGTGGGCGGGGTACACCGCGCTCCAGCTGCGCCACTCCTATCTCCAGCCCCGCCCCGGCGTGCCGGTGCCCGGCCAGGACCACCGGTTCGGCTGGGTCACCGAGGAGGTCGCCGACTACGTCGACAGTGACCCGGAGATGTCCCTGTGGGTGTACACCGCCCTGCTGAACGGCTTCTACAGCCGGCCGGACCGCCCGCTCCCCGACGCCTACGACCATCCCGGTACCTCCCGGCGGCTGGCGGCCCTGGACCAGGTGGCCGGTGAGCTGGGGGTGAGCCGGAACCAGGTCGTGCTGGCCTGGCTGATCGGAGGGAGGCCGGCCGCCACCCCCGTCGTCGGCGTCAGCACCCCGGACCAGCTCGACGAGGCACTCGCCGGGGCCCGCCTGTCGCTGCCCGACGAACACCGCCGCCTGCTCGACGAGACCGTCTGAACGACCGGACCGGTCCCGGACCCGGACCCGGACCCGGTCCCGGACCCGGACCCGGACAGCGGATGCCGGGCTCGTCCGGCTCCGGCCGACTCCTGCCGGGGTCATGCTTCGGCGGGGGTCGTCCGGCTTCGGTGGGGGTCGTCCGGCTTCGGTGGGGGTCGTCCGGCTTCGGTGGGGGCGGGCTCCGGCGAGGGTCCGGTTCGGCGGGGGCCGTCCGGCTTCCGTCAGGGAAGGGCTCGGGCCGGGGGGCGGGATTCGGCCGGAAGCCGGACCGTGCCCGATATGCCGCGGCACCTGCCTGCGCACGACCGCCCGCCCGCCTACGCTCGGCCCCGTGCTGCGCATCATCGACGCCCGAACCGGCGAACCCGTCGCCGCCGCCCCCACCCGCCGGGGCCTGACCCGTGTCGAGGCGCACGCGCCGGGCTTTGACCACACGAACCTGCGCGTGCTGCTCGTCGCCGACCTCCTCGTCCGCACCCTGGAGCTCGGCGGTACGCCGGTGTGGTCGCTGCTGACCGGGCAGCGGCAGCAGGCGGAGCTGCGGGCGGGCGCGGCGGCCCTCGGCATCCGGCCGTTCGAGGACAGCCGGGACATCGGCGCCGGCATAGGCGAGACCCAGGTGATCCATGTGGTGGGCGAGGGCGGCACCGCACCGGACGGCGTCCGGGTGGCCGTCGCGCCCGTCCACCCGGACGCACCCGGCACCACCGACGGCACCGACCCCTCGGTCCTGCGGCTGGCCCTGCTCGCCCGGGAGCGGAGCGAGCCGGTACGGCTGGACCGGGCCGCGCTGGACGACGCCCGCGGCACCCTTGTGCGCTGGCGGCGCGCCGTCGCCGCCTGGGCGGACCGGCCGTCGCGGCCGGTCCCCGAGGAGGTGCGCGGACAGCTCCGTACCGCCTGGGAGGACGACCTCGACGCGCTGGCGGTGCTGCGGGTCCTGCGCCGGGTGGAGACCGACCCCGGCCTGCCGGACGGCGCCCGCTTCGAGACGTACGCCTACGCCGACCGCATCCTCGGCCTCGACCTCACCCGCGGCCTCGGGTCGCCGGCATGAGCGCGCGCGGCGGACCCGGCCCCCTGCGCCGCCTCGTCGTCCTGCGGCACGCCAAGTCCGCCTGGCCCGAGGGCGCCCCCGACCACGAGCGGCCGCTCGCCCCGCGCGGGCGCCGCGACGCCCCGGCCGCCGGGCGTGCGCTCGCCGAGGCCGACTGCCTGCCGGACCTCGCCCTGTGCTCCACCGCCGTGCGCGCCCGCCAGACCTGGGAGCTGGTCTCCGCCCAGTGGGGCACCCCGCCGCCGGTGCGCCACGACCCGCGGCTGTACGCCGCCGGCGTGGCCGACCTGCTGGAGGTCGTGCACGAGGTGTCGGCCGAGGTCGAGACGCTGCTGCTGATCGGGCACAACCCCGGACTGGCGGACCTGGTGCTGGAACTGGCCTGGGACGGCCTCGACGACGCCCTGGAGCAGGTCCGGGTGAAGTTCCCCACCTCGGCCGTCGCCGTACTGGCCTGGCACGGCACCACCTGGCGGGCCCTGGACCGCGGCACGGCCCTGCTCACGGCGATGGCCGTGCCGCGGGGCCGCAAGCCGCGCTGAGCACAGCCGTCGGCGGTCCGCATAAGGTGGCCGGATGCAGGACGAGTACCGCACGGTCGCCCGCGCGGGCGTGCACGAAACCGAGATCAACCGCTCGCGCTTCCTGTGCGCCCTCGCCCCGGCGGCCACCGAGCGGGAGGCCCAGGACTTCATCGCCGCGGTCCGCAAGGAGCACGCCGACGCCACCCACAACTGCTGGGCGTATGTCATCGGCGCCGACGCGGCGGTGCAGAAGGCGAGCGACGACGGGGAGCCCGGCGGCACCGCGGGCGTCCCCATGCTCCAGATGCTGCTCCGCCGTGACATGCGGTACGTCGTCGCCGTCGTCACCCGCTACTACGGCGGGATCAAGCTCGGCGCCGGCGGACTGATCCGCGCCTACGGCGGAGCGGTCGGCGAGGCCCTGGACACCCTCGGCACCCTCACCCGCCGCCGGTTCCGCCTGGCGACGGTCACGGTCGACCACCAGCGGGCCGGAAAGCTCCAGAACGAGCTGCGCGGCACCGGCCGCGCGGTGCGCGACGTGCGCTACGGCGAGGCGGTCACCCTCGAGATCGGCCTGCCGGACGCCGACGTGGACGCGTTCCGGTCCTGGCTCGCGGACGCGACGGCCGGGACGGCCGGGTTCGAGCTGGGGGAAGAGGCGTACGGGGACGCCTGACACCCCGACGGGAGGTGCAAAAGGGGTGTATCGGGATGAAAAGGGGTAATGACGTCGGGGTTGAGAGCGGCCGATACGGATGTAAGCATCCGGGATGTCAGACTCGGCCGTTAGTCTCGGGGGATCATGAGACTGCTGCACACTTCCGACTGGCATCTCGGCCGGGCCTTCCACCGGGTCGGCATGCTCGGGGCCCAGGCCGACTTCATCGACCACCTCGTGGCGACCGTGCGTGAGCGCGACGTCGACGCGGTGGTCGTGTCGGGAGACGTGTACGACCGTGCGGTGCCGCCGCTGGCCGCGGTCGAGCTGTTCGACGACGCCCTGCACCGCCTCGCCGGGCTCGGCGTGCCCACCGTGATGATCTCCGGGAACCACGACTCGGCCCGCCGCCTCGGCGTGGGCGCCGGGCTGATCGGGCGCGCCGGCATCCATCTGCGGACCGAGCCGGCGCGGTGCGGCACCCCGGTCGTGCTCTCCGACGCCCACGGCGACATCGCCTTCTACGGGCTGCCCTATCTGGAACCGGCCCTGGTCAAGGACGAGTTCGGCGTGGAGCGGGCCGGGCACGAGGCCGTGCTCGCCGCCGCCATGGACCGGGTGCGCGCCGATCTCGCCTCCCGCGCGCCCGGCACCCGGTCCGTCGTGCTCGCCCACGCCTTCGTCACCGGCGGCGAGCCCAGCGACAGCGAGCGGGACATCACCGTCGGCGGTGTGGCCGCCGTGCCCGCCGGGGTCTTCGACGGCGTCGACTACGTGGCGCTCGGGCACCTGCACGGCTGCCAGACCCTCACCGAGCGTGTGCGCTACTCCGGCTCCCCGCTGCCGTACTCCTTCTCCGAGGCCACGCACCGCAAGACCATGTGGCTCGTCGACCTCGGCGCCGACGGCTCGGTCGCCGCCGAGCGGATCGACTGCCCGGTGCCGCGCCCGCTGGCCCGGATCCGCGGCACCCTGGAGGAGCTGCTCGCCGATCCCGCGCTCGCCGCGCACGAGGAGGCGTGGGTCGAGGCGACACTCACCGACCAGGTCCGCCCGGCCGACCCCATGGCCCGGCTCACCGGGCGCTTCCCGCACACGCTCAGCCTCGTCTTCGACCCCGACCGGGCCCCGGACGAGTCCGCCGCGTCCTACGCGGGCCGTCTCGCCGGCCGCGGCGACCAGGAGATCGCCGAGGACTTCGTCGCCCATGTCCGGGGCGCCGGATGCGACGAGCGCGAACGGGCCGTGCTGCGCGACGCCTTCGACGCGGTCCGCGCGGACCAGGCCGTGCGGGAGGTGGCCCGGTGAGGCTGCACCGCCTCGACATCACCGCGTTCGGGCCCTTCGGCGGGTCGCAGACGGTCGACTTCGACGAGCTGTCGGCGGCCGGGCTCTTTCTGCTGCACGGCCCCACCGGCGCCGGCAAGACCTCCGTCCTCGACGCCGTGTGCTACGCGCTGTACGGCTCCGTGCCGGGCGCCCGCCAGAGCGGCCAGGGCCTCACCCTGCGCAGCGACCACGCCGCCGCCGGCACCCGCACCGAGGTCCGCCTGGAACTGACCGTCGCCGGGCGGCGGCTGGAGATCACCCGGCAGCCGCCCTGGGAACGCCCCAAGAAGCGCGGCTCGGGCACGACGCTGGACAAGGCCCAGACCTGGCTGCGCGAGTACGACGCCACGGCCGGGACCTGGAAGGACCTCAGCCGCTCCCACCAGGAGATCGGCGAGGAGATCACCCAGCTGCTCGGCATGAGCCGGGAGCAGTTCTGCCAGGTCGTGCTGTTGCCGCAGGGAGACTTCGCGCGGTTCCTGCGGGCCGACGCCGAGGCCCGCGGCAAGCTGCTCGGCCGACTCTTCGACACCGGCCGGTTCGCCGAGGTGGAGAAGCGTCTCGCCGAACGGCGGCGGACGGCCGAGGCCCGGGTGCGCGACGAGGACGCCGCGCTGCTCGCCGACGCCCACCGCATGCAGCAGGCGGCGGACGGCGCCATGGAGCTGCCGGAGCTGGCACCGGGCGAGCCGGGCCTGGCGGAGGCCGTGCTGGGCGCCGCCGCCGTCGCCCGCTCCACGGCCCGGGAACAGCTGACCGTGGCCCACTGCCGGCTGACGGCCATGGAGTCCGCCCAGGCCGCCGCCGAGCGCGCACTGGCCGAGACGCGCGAACTCGCCCGGCTGCAACGGCGGTTCGCCGAGGCCCAGAAGCGGGCCGAGCGGCTGGCGGAGCACGCCGACGCCCACCGGCAGGCCCAGGCGCGCATGGAGCGGGCCCGCAAGGCGGAGTCGGTGGCGCCCGCGCTGGAGCTGCGGGAGTCCGCCGAGGCGGAGCAGCGGCGCGCGGCCGGCGCCGAGGCACGCGCCCGCGCCCTGCTGCGCCGGGCCGGCGCGGACGGGAACACCGGCGCCCGGCCGCGCGGCGACTTCCCCGGCGATTCCCCCGGCGACTTCCCCGGCGACGCGGACACGCTCGCGGACGCCGGTGCCGCCGGGCTCGCCGCCGCCGCCCGCCGGGCCGCCGAGGAGCTGGGCGGACTGGAGTCCGCGCGCCGTGCCGAACGGCGGCTGGCCGAACTCGCCGACGAGCGCGCCGGTCTCGACCGCCAGGAGCGCGCCGACGAGGACGTGCTGCGGGAGGCGGAGGCCTGGCTCGCCGACTGGGAGACGGTCCGGGCCGGGCTCCAGACCCGTATCGACGCCGCACAGGAGGCCGCCACCCGGGCCGAACAGCTCGCCGTGCAGCAAGACCCCGCCCGGCGGCGGCTCGCGGCGGCCCGGCAGCGCGACCGGCTCGCCGCCGGCGCCGACGACGCCCGGCGGCAGGCCCTGGCCTCGGCCGAACGCGCCGTCGAGGCCCGTGCCCACTGGCTCGGCCTCAAGGAACAGCGGCTGAACGGCATCGCCGCCGAACTCGCCGCCTCTCTCGCCGACGGAGAGCCGTGCGCCGTCTGCGGCGCCACCGAACACCCCGCTCCCGCGCGGAAGGTCGCCGGGCACGTCGACCGCGCGGCCGAGGAACGCGCGCTCGCCGATCTCCAGCGGGCCGAGGAGCGGCGCGCCGAGGACGAACGGCGCCTCGGCGCCGTGCGCGAGGCGCTGGCCGCCGCCACCGCCGAGGCGGGGGACACCCCCGCCGACCGGCTGGCCGACGAGACCGACGAGCTGGAGCGCCGGTACGCGCGGGCGCGCACCGACGCCTCCGGGCTGCACGCCGCGCAGGAGGAGCTGCGCCGGGCCGAGCACGAGCGGGAGCGGCGCGTCGCCGCCCAGCGCCAGGCCGCGGTCCGCGCCGCCTCGCGGATCGGTCACCGCGAACGGCTGGAGCGCGAACGGGAGGCGCTGGAGCAGGAGCTGGCACGGGCCCGCGGCACCGCCGGCAGCGTGGCCGCGCGGGCGGCGCAACTGGAGGAACGGGTCGCGCTGCTCACCGAGGCCGCCGACGCCGTCCGCGATGCCGAGGATGCCGCCCAGCGGCTGAAGGAGGCCGACGCCCGGCTCGCCGACGCCGCCTTCCGCGCCGGGTTCACCACACCGCAGGAGGCGTCCGCCGCCCTGCTCGACGACGCCGCCCACCGCGAGCTGCAACGGCGGCTGGACGCCTGGCAGCACGAGGAGGCCGCCGTCCGCGCCGTACTCGCCGAGGCGGACACCGCGGCCGCCGCGCGACGGCCGCCCGCGGACCCCGCCGCCGCCGAGCGGGCTGCCGCCGCCGCGGCCCGGCGGCTGCGCGACGCCGCCTCCGCGCGTGACGCCGCCGCCCGGCGCTGTGCCGAACTCGACCGGCTCTCCGCCCGGGCCGCCGCCGGGGTCCGGCGGCTGGCACCGCTGCGCGAGGAGTACGACCGGGTGGCCCGCCTGGCCGCCCTCGCCGCCGGCACCTCGGCGGAGAACGAGCGCAGGATGCGCCTGGAGTCCTATGTCCTGGCCGCCCGCCTGGAGCAGGTGGCCGCCGCCGCGACCGTACGGCTGCGGCGGATGTCGTCCGGCCGGTACACGCTCGTCCACTCCGACGACCGCGCCGGACGCGGCCGCAGCGGCCTAGGCCTGCATGTCGTCGACGCCTGGACCGGCCGGGAGCGGGACACGGCGACGCTGTCGGGCGGCGAGACGTTCTTCGCCTCCCTCGCGCTCGCCCTGGGCCTCGCGGACGTGGTCACGGACGAGGCCGGCGGGGTGCGTCTGGACACCCTCTTCATCGACGAGGGGTTCGGCAGCCTCGACGACCAGACCCTGGACGAGGTGCTCGACGTGCTCGACTCGCTGCGCGAGCGGGACCGCAGCGTCGGCATCGTCAGCCATGTCGCCGATCTGCGGCGGCGGATCCACGCGCAGCTGGAGGTCGTCAAGGGGCGGACCGGGTCCGTACTGCGGCAGCGGGGCGCCGCCGGCTGAGGCTCACCGGCCCAGCGGGCGGCGGGGGAGCGGTGAGGAGTAGACGACGCTCGTGGTCACCGAGCCCAGCGCGCCGATCTTCCCCGCCACCTCCTCCAGATGGCGCATCGAGCGGGCGGCGACCTTGATGACGAAGCAGTCGTCGCCGGTGACGTGGTGCGCCTCCAATATCTCCGGCGTCGCGGCCACCAGGTCGTGGAACGGCTTGTAGTTCCCGTTGGGGTAGCGCAGCCGCACGAACGCCAGGATCGGCAGCCCCAGCCGCTCCGGGTCGACGACCGCCGCGTACCCCTGGATGATCCCCGCCTCCTCCAGCCGGCGCACCCGTTCGGTGACCGCGCTCGCGGACATGGAGACGGCACGGGCCAGCTCGGCGAAGCTGGCCCGGCCCTCCCGCTGGAGGACATCGAGGATGCGCCAGTCGGTGGCGTCCGGGGAATACGCGGTCATGACCGACACATAGCAGGGAATTCACGGCGGAACAAGGTCATCGCCGTGGATCAGTCCTTCTGGCAGCGGGTCACCGGCCGTAGATTTCCGGCGTACGGAGATCAGCCGATCGGCAAGCTCAGCCGCCCAGCCGAGGAAGGCCCGCCCATGAGCGACATGAACGTCAACCCCGTCCTGCGGATCGCCCCGGCGGCCCCCGCCGAGGCCGCCGCCCACTTCCGGGCGAGCCTCGCCTTCCACGCCGACGTCTCCGACGTCGCGGCCGCGCTGGCGGCCGGCGGCGACCCGGGCTTCGTCCTGGTGGACTCCCGCTCGGCCGAGGCCTGGGACCAGGGCCATGTCCCCGGCGCGGTGCACCTGCCCACCGCGCTCGCCCCCGAACAGGCCGGGCACCTCCTCGACCGGGCCGTACCGGTCGTCACCTACTGCTGGGGCCCCGGCTGCAACGGCGCCACCCGCGCGGCCCTCGCCCTCGCCGAACTCGGCTACCGGGTCAAGGAGATGCTCGGCGGCTTCGAGTACTGGGTGCGCGAGGGCCTGGAGTACGAGACCTGGCAGGGCCGCGAGCGCCGCGCCCCCGACCCGCTGACGGCGCCGGTCGCATCGGACAACTGCGGTTGCTGACCAGCGCGTTGCTCGTTGCTCCCCGGGCCCGTGTAGGTTCTGGCGCATGGTGCGATACGCGGAGCCGGGCGTGGTGGAGTGGGTCGAGTCGGGCGGCGGGCCGCTCATAGCGGTACCGGAGACGGTGCTGCCCTTCTGGGCGGGCGCCGACGGCGACGAGACCGCCTCGGACTACGACCGGGCCTGCGAGGTCGACGGCTCCGTCGGGCTCCTCCCGGTCGGTGACTCCACCGCCCTGGTGCTCGGTGACGAACCCGCCTCGACCGCCTTCCTCCCCGACCACGGTACGTTCGTCCGCTGGTGCGCGGGCGAGACCGAGGAGGAGTTGCTGGACAGCGTCCCCGCGGCGCTGCACACGGCGGAGTGGGAGCCGGAGGTGCGCTGGGACGTGCCCGGGGCCGTGCTGCTCTTCGACGCGGCCTGGCCCGGCAGCGACTCCGGGCGCACCGACCACGTGCGGGTCGCGCTGGACCCCGGGCGGTACGCCGTGCGCGCGGCCCAGGTACGGCCCGGCCCGGAGACCTGGCTGGGACTCGTCCGGATACGGCGGCTCACCGGCCGCTGAACGTCCGGACGGACGGGAAGGGGGGCGGCTGCCGCCGGCGGCGGGCCCGCCGCCCTCCCCGCGTGCGCCCTGCGGGTGCCCCGGGTCAGAGCCGCGACAACTCGTCCACCAGGTCGTCCAGGCCCAGCGAGCCCTGGGAGAGGGCGGCCATGTGCCAGGCCTTGAGGTCGAAGGCGTCGCCGTGGCGCCGGCGCGCGTTCTCCCGGCCGAGCAGCCAGGCACGCTCGCCCAGCTTGTAGCCGATCGCCTGGCCGGGAATGGTCAGGTAGCGGGTCAGCTCGCTCGCCACGAAGTCGGCGGGACGGCTGCTGTGCGCGCCGAAGAACTCCTGCGCCAGCTCCGGCGTCCAGCGCTCGCCCGGGTGGAAGGGCGAGTCGGCCGGGATGTCCAGTTCCAGGTGCATGCCGATGTCGACGATGACCCGGGCGGCCCGCATCATCTGCGCGTCCAGATAGCCGAGGCGCTGCTCCGCGTCCGTGAGGAAGCCCAGCTCGTCCATCAGGCGCTCCGCGTACAGCGCCCAGCCCTCGGCGTTGGCGCTGACCCCGCCGACCGTCGCCTGGTAGCGGGAGAGGTCCTCGGCCACGTGCGTCCACTGCGCCAGCTGGAGGTGGTGGCCGGGGACGCCCTCGTGGTACCAGGTGGAGACCAGGTCGTAGACCGGGAAGCGGGTCTGGCCCATCGTCGGCAGCCAGGTGCGGCCCGGACGGGAGAAGTCCTCCGACGGGGCCGTGTAGTACGGGGCCGCCGCGCTGCCGGGCGGGGCGATGCACGACTCCACCTTCCGCACCCGCTCGGCCAGTTCGAAGTGGGTGCCGTCCAGGGCCTCGATCGCCTGGTCCATCAGGCCCTGGAGCCAGTCGCGGACCTCGTCGACACCCTCGATGTGCTTGCCGTGCTCGTCGAGGTGCGCGAGCGCCGCCCACGGTGTCGCGGCGCCGGGCAGGATCTTCTCGGCCTCCTGCCTCATCTCGCCGAGGATGCGGTGGAACTCGGACCAGCCGTAGGCGTACGCCTCGTCCAGGTCCAGGTCGGTGCCGTTGAAGTAGCGCGCCCAACGCGCGTAGCGCTCGCGGCCCACCGTGTTCGGCGCGTCCTCGATCACCGGGGCGTACACGTCGCGGATCCAGTCGCGCAGCTGAGCCACGGCCGCCGTGGCGTCGCGGGCGGCCTCGTCCAGCTCGGTGCGCAGGGCCTCGGGCCCCGCCGCCGCGAAGTCCTCGAACCAGCCGCGGCCCCCGCCGGTGTCGGACCACTCGGTGAGCTGCTCGACCAGGGCGGACGTCGGGCGCGGCGCCGCGTACAGCTTGCGCTCCAGACCCAGCGCGAGGGAGTCGCGGTAGCCCGCCAGCGCGGCCGGCACGGCGCGCAGCCGCGCGGCGATCGCCGCCCAGTCCTCGTCCGTCTGCGCCGGGGTGACGGTGAACACCTCGCGCACGTGGTGCGCGGGCGTGCTGAGATTGCCCACCCGGCGCAGCCCCTCGCCGGCGTCGTGCACGGCGAGTTCCGCGGTGAGCCGCTCGCGCAGCAGCCGGGCGCAGCGGCGCTCGATGTTGCTGTCCGCGCCGGGCTGCCGCTCCGCCTCGTCGAGCCGCGCGAGCGTGGTCCGTGCCAGCTCCGCGAGCGCCTCCTGCCCCGCGGGCGTGAGGTCGGGCAGACGGCTGGAACTCTCCTTCACACCGAGGTAGGTACCGGTGACCGGGTCGAGGGCGATGAGCTCGTCGACGTAGGCGTCGGCGACCTCGCGGGGGAGCGGGCTCTTCGTTGCTGACATGCGGACATCCTCGTACGAGGAGCGGTGCCGCGTCAGCCCGGTCGGCCGGGCGGCGGCCCCCGTCGGCTCGATTTCGCTCAGGGCGTGGCCGCCCGGCCGGTGCCGACGGCCCTACTCCCGTCCGATCGGCTCCCCGTACCGCCCCTGCGGCAGCGGCGCGCCGGGTGCGGTCGCGTTCAGGCGGGCCGTGATCACCAAAGTGCCCTCCTCGATCTGGTAGTCGAGGGGGAGGCCCAGGCCGCGCATGGCGGCGACCATGCCGGTGTTGGACGCCTGCGTCACGGCGTACACGCTCTCGCAGCCCGCCTCCGCGGCCATCGCCACCAGCCGGCGCAGCAGCTCGCCGCCGATGCCGCGGCGCTGCCACGCGTCCTCGACGAGCAGCGCCACCTCCGTCTCGTCCCCGTCCCACAGCAGATGTCCGAGCGCGACGATCCGGCCCGACGCGCTCTGCGCGGCGAGCGTCCGCCCGAAGCGCGGCCCGAGCAGGTGGTTCAGATAGCGGTCGGCGTCGCCGGCCGGGCCGTGGTACCGCATCCCCAGCGTCCGCGCCGAGCACCGCTCGTGCAGGGCCTTCGCGGCCGCCAGGTCGCCCTCGCCGGCCCGGCGCACCGTGATGTCGCCGCCCTCCGGCAGCGTCAGCACGTCCCGGCCGCGCGGCAGGCGCGGACCGAGCCGGGTGTCCAGCTCCACCAGCGCCCGCGCCCGCGCGAACTCCGTCGGCGTGAACGGCAGATACGGCCGCTCCACGGTGATCACTCCGCCTTCCGGTGCCCGCAGCCGCAGCACGGTCTCCTCCATGACCCCTTCGGCCGGCACGGTCCCAGGCCCGCGTCCGGCGCCGGCCTGCGCGGCGGGCAGCGAGCGGATCGTGCACCGGCCCAGCAACTGCCGCAGTGCCAGCGGGAGTTCGACGGCGTCCAGGGCGGTCCGGGCGGCGAGGCCGAGCACCCGGGTCGGCGCGTCCACCAGGTCGTGGGCGTCGGCCCGCTCGATCCAGGTGTCGGCGCCGCCGGCCAGCGACACCGCCCGGGTGATCTCGGACGCCGTCAGCCCGTCCGGCGCGCGCAGCAGGAACTCGTCGACGGTGCCCTCGGCCAGCGGATGCGTCTGGAGGCTCAGGATGTCCACCCGCCGGCCGGCGAGGGCCGCGCAGAGCGTGGCCAGCGACCCCGGCTCGTCCCTCACCGTCGTCCGCATCCGCCACAGCGCGCTGTCCCGCGATACGGTCCCGGAGTCCTCCGGCGCCGCGTCGGACGGCGGCCGGGTGCCGGTATCGTCCGCCGGCGGCGCGTGACCGTGGCGCCGTGCCCACCAGGTGTGGAACCCCGCCGTGGCGATCAGGACGGCCGCCGAGACCACCAGCAGCGCCGGGCCGTCGGGGCCGTGCCCGATCAGATTGGCCACGGCGTCCGCTGCCGCCACCGCCGTGAAGAGGGCGGCCAGTTCGACCACGTCGCGCCGCCAGTGGTGCACGGGACGGCCGTGCTTCGCACGCGTCACATCAGACATTCTCCGGTTCATGCAGTCACTGTGAGGGAACGGTGTTGCGTGATCACGAACGCTCTGTGACCGATGGGTAAAGCGTGGTCTGTCCCGTTTGCTGTTCTTCGCACCGAGGTGCCGCGCACCGGGGGATGACGCCGGTACGCGGCACACCATCAGGCTACGGGAGTCACTGGCCGACCCTGCCCGGCTGGAGCACCTGAGTGAACAGCACGGTCCCGTCCTGCTCGCGCAGCCGTACCGTCATCTCCGCGCTGTCGCCGTCGATGTCGACCTCGCCGAAGAACTGGTAGCCCTCGGCGGGCGAGACGTTGGACGCGGTCGGCGCCTTCACGAACACCCGCTCCGGGCCGAAGGTGCCGTCCAGCGCGCTGGCCGGGAAGGCGCCGGCGTTCAGCGGTCCCGACACGAACTCCCAGAACGGCTCGAAGTCGGTGAACGCGGCCCGCGACGGCTGGTAGTGCTGGGCGGAGGTGTGGTGCACGTCCGCCGTCAGCCACACGGTGCCGGTGATGCGCTGGTGCTTGATGTACCGCAGCAGCTCCGCGATCTGGAGCTCACGTCCGAGCGGCGCGCCCGGGTCGCCCTGCGCCACCGCCTCGAAGTTCGGCTCGCCCTCGGTGGTGTCGGTGACGACCAGGCCGATGGGCATGTCGGCGGCGATCACCTTCCACACCGCACGGGACCGCTTCAGCTCCCGCTTGAGCCACTCCAGCTGCTCCCGGCCGAGAATGCCCTGCGGGTCCACGGTCTGGTCGTCGGGGGAGTTGGCGTTGCGGTACGTCCGCATGTCCAGCACGAACACGTCGAGCAGCGGGCCCTGGCGCAGCACGCGGTGGACGCGGCCCTCGCGTGCGCCCGGACGCAGGGTGGAGATGGGGAAGTACTCGCTGAAGGCCCGCTTCGCCCGGGCCGCCAGCACGTCCACGTCCTTCTCGGTGTACTTGCCGTCGGAGTCCGCGATCACCTGGCCCGGGTACCAGTTGTTGCGCACCTCGTGGTCGTCCCACTGGATGATCGACGGCACCTGGGCGTTGAACCGCCGGAGGTTGTCGTCGAGCAGGTTGTAGCGGAAGTTGCCGCGGAACTCCGCCAGCGTCTCGGCGACCTTGGACTTCTCCTCGGTGGTCAGGTTCCGGTAGACGCTGCCGTCGGGGAGGGTGGCCGTCGCCGCGATGGGGCCGTCGGCGTAGATGTTGTCGCCGCTGCACAGGAAGAAGTCCGGGTCGAGCCTGCCCATGGCGTCGTAGATGCGGTAGCCGCCGATGTCCGGGTTGATGCCCCAGCCCTGTCCGGCCTGGTCGCCGGACCAGGTGAAGCGCACCCCGTCGCGGCGGCGGGCCGGGACCGTGCGGAAGGTGCCGGTGACCGGCTCGCCGGTGCGGCGCGGGTCGTCCGGGTCGGCGAGCAGCACGCGGTAGTGGATCTGCTCGCCCGCGGGCAGTCCGCGCAGACGGGTGGTGCCGGTGAAGTCGGTGCCGGGGCCGAGCAGCGGGCCCTGCCATCTGCGCGGGTTGCGGAACGACTCGGTCGCCGACGTCTCGACGATCATCCGGGCGGGCCGGTCCGACCGCACCCACACCAGACCGGAGTCGGTGGTCACGTCCCCGGTCTGTACGCCCCAGGCCGCCCTGGGGCGCCCGGAGAGGGCGAACGCCGGTGCCGCGCCGCCGGCCGAGGCGGGCAGGGCCAGGGCCGCCGAGGCGACGAGGGAGCCGCGCAGCACGCTGCGGCGGCCGGGGAACGGACGGTGTGACATGGGGGCGCCTCCAGGAACGGGATCCGGCCGGTGTGCGGTGCCCACACCTACTGGCATGCCGCGGCGTTCACGGAAAGGACAGGTGAACAACCGGCCGCGGCGTCCGGCGTCCCGCCCTCCGCGGCCGGTCAGCGGCTGCCGTCGAGGACGACCCGGGCGACCAGCGCCGGGTCGTCGCTCATCGGGACATGGCCGCAGCCGGGCAGCCGCACCAGCCGGGCCCGGGGGACGATGCGCTTGGCGCGTATCCCCTGCCGGGGCACGAGCAGCCGGTCACTGGAGCCCCACGCGACGGTGACCGGTATACCGGGTATGTCGTCGGTGAACCGCACGTCACGGCCGGAGCGCAGGGTCTCGGCGAAGCCCTCGGCGCGGGCCAGCGCCCGGGTCTCGGCGACCACGGCTTCGGGCGAACGGCGGCCGGGGCGGGCGTAGATGGTACTGGTCAGGACCGCTCGGCCGGCCGCCGTCCGGGACAGCCGCTCGACCAGGG
Organism: Streptomyces fumigatiscleroticus; assembly: GCF_014647975.1. Taxonomy (GTDB): domain Bacteria; phylum Actinomycetota; class Actinomycetes; order Streptomycetales; family Streptomycetaceae; genus Streptomyces; species Streptomyces fumigatiscleroticus. Next base: position 266,219 of record NZ_BMQF01000006.1, on the reverse strand, counting down.
GCGGCGGCAGCCGGCGGGCGGCGTGCCGCATCCCGGTCAGGACGCCGAAGGCGTAGCGCCGCTCGGCCGGCGCCCAGAACCCGGCCGGGGACAGGGCCGTGACGGACCGCGCGCGCTGCCCGCGGCCCAGCTCCAGGGCGAGCAGACCGCCCAGGGAGTTGCCCGCCACATGCGGCCGGTCGATGCCGAGCGCCGTGCAGAACGCGCCGAGCACGGCGCTCAGCGTCGGCAGGTCGTGCGCCATCCCCTCCGGCAGCGCCGGGGACTCCCCGCACCCGGGCAGGTCCACGGCGATCACGTCGCGCTCGGCGGCGAGGATGCCGGTCACCGGGTCCCAGGCCTGCCGGTGGTGGCCTATGCCGTGCAGCAGGAGCAGTGGCGCGCCGTGGCCCACGCGCGCGTAGGCGACGGTCACGCCGCGCGGGCCGTGCGGAGAGGGGACCGTGAAGGAGACGGTGGCGGACATGGGGGCTCCTCGACTGGATGCGCCGGCCAATGGTGCGAGACAGACTGTCAGCAACAGCTACCGTCGGGTAGCCCTCGGGCGTGAGCATGCCGAAACCCTCTGGACACCTCCGTCCGCGTCCGCTGGGATGGAGCCGTGACCGCCGACATCGTCACCGACGTCTTCGAAGAGCACCGGCCCGTCCTCCTGGGTGTCGCCTACCGCATGCTGGGGCGCGTCGCCGACGCGGAGGACGTGGTGCAGGACGCCTGGCTGCGCTGGTCCGGCTCCGACCGGAGCGAGGTGCGCGAACCGCGCGCCTACCTGGTGCGGATCACCACCCGCCTCGCCATCGACCGGCTGCGCCAGATCAAGACCCGCGGCGAGACCTATGTCGGCCCCTGGCTGCCCGAGCCGTACGTCACCGACTACGCGGACACCGTCCCGGACGCCGCCGAGCGGGCCGTGCTCGCCGACTCCGTCTCCGTCGCCGTCCTGGTCGTCCTGGAGTCGCTGTCGCCGCTGGAGCGTGCGGTGTTCGTCCTCCGGGAGGCCTTCGGCTATCCATACGCCGACATCGCCGCCATGCTCGACCGCGGCGAGGCGGCGGTGCGCCAGCTCGCCGGGCGGGCGCGCAAGCACGTCGACGAACGGCGCCCCCGCTACGAGGTCGATCCCGCCCAGCGCCGCGACCTCACCGAGCGGTTCCTCGCCGCGGCGGCCGGCGGCGACCTCGAAGGGCTGATGGCGCTGCTCGCGCCGGACGTCCGTCTCGTCGGCGACAGCGGAGGCAAGACCCGGGCGCCCCTGCGGGTGCTGGAGAGCGCCGACAAGGTGGGCCGCTTCCTCGCCGGTGTCGTCGGCAAGGGGCTGCCGGACCTGTCCGTCCGGTTCCTGGAGGTCAACGGAGGCCCGGCCGTGCTGGCCCTGTCCGGGGGCAAGCCCGACTCCGTCTTCCAGCTGGACATCGCCGACGGGCGCGTCCAGGCGGTCTACATCGTGCGCAACCCCGACAAACTGCGGTCCCTGCCCACCGCGTAGACCGGGCGCCGGCCCCGGACTCCGAGCCCCCGTCCCACGACGGGGGCTTTGCCGTCGTGCCACCGGGACGGCCGTGCACGAACGCCCCGTGAACGCTCCGGGATGCCGCCCCGCGCGGTGCGCGAGGGAACGAGGATTGGTCTTGACCAAGGGTGAGGGCCGTCCTATGGTCGCAGACAAGTGCAACAACCTTTAATAAACAAGGGCGCTAAAACGCCGCCGGATCACGGCGATTGCGGAGGACAGGGTGGGGACCACGCAGCTGGAATCGGTGCCGGAACCGAAGTACTGGCATCTCAAGACCGTGCTCAGTGAGGCGCTGGACTCGGAGTTCTCCGTGGGGGAGATCCTGCCCAACGAGCGGGACCTCGCCGCGCGCTTCGGCGTCGCCCGCGCCACGCTCCGCCAGGCCCTGGAGCAGCTGGAACTCGAAGGCCGGCTGCAACGCCGCCGCGGTGTGGGCACGACCGTCGCCCCGCCGCGCGTGGGTGTCGCCGTCGGCACCGAGCAGCACGCCTGGCCGGGAGCGGCCGGCGACGCCTGGCAGCCGGTCGACTGCGACCTGGCGGCCCCGCCCGCCGCCGTCGCCGACACCCTGGGCACGGACCGCGACGAGCCCGTGCACACCGTGCGCCGCTCCCGTACGACGCACGGCCAGCCCGTGGCCGCGGAACTGCTGTACGTGCCGGCGTCGTCGGTGCCCGACCTCCCGGCCATCGACGCGCCCGCCGGGCCCGCACGCGCGCGTGCCGTCCTGCGCGAACTCCAGCGCCTGGAGCCGGCGCGGCAGGAGAGCGCCGTCGAACTGGGCTCGGCCCGCGCCGACGACGCCAAGGAGCTGGACCGGCTGCCGGGGGCGCCCGTCCTGGTCGTCACCACCCGGTACGCCGCCGGGGACCGCACCGCGGCCCTGTCCGTCGCCACCTACCGCGCGGACACCTGCCGGCTGACCTTCGGCGACTCGGGCGGCGTGGAGATCCACCACGGCCCGCACCGGCGGGCCTCCTGACCGCACGCCGGCCGGCCGGAGGGTGACGGCGGCCGTCAGCGGCGCGCCGTCACCGTGCCCTCCACCGCGAACAGCTGCTCCTCCACATGGTCCAGGGCCAGCCGCAGCGCGCCCGTCGCCACGGCCGCCTCACCGAGGAGCGACAGCTCCACCCTCGGCGGCCGCAGACAGTAGCGGTCCAGCTCGCGCCGCAGCGGCTCCAGCACGCCGTCGAGACCGGCCGCCCAGCCGCCGATGACGACCAGCTCCGGATCGAGGGCCAGCACCAGCGCCGCCACGTCGTGCACCAGCCGCCGCAGAAAACGGTCCACGGCCGCGCGGGCCCGCCGGTCGCCCTCGCGGGCCTGCGCGAAGACCGCGGCGACCGCCTGCTCGTCCAGTGGGTGCAGCGGCTCGTCCGTGGTCGACAGCAGCCTCTCCGGGGTCGCCTCCCGGCCCAGCAGATGCAGCGCGCCGATCTCGCCGGCCGCCCCGCCGTACCCCCGGTGCAGTCGGCCGCCGATCAGCGCGCCGGCCCCCGGGCTCAGCCCGGCCAGCACGAACACCATGTCGTCGGAGCCGGTGGCGACGCCCTTCCAGTGCTCGGCGACCGCCGCCGCGTTGGCGTCGTTCTCCACCAGGACCGGGCACTTGAAGGAACGGCCCAGCCGCTCGCCCAGCCGCAGCCCCGTCCACCCCGGCAGCGCGGTGCCCAGCCGGACCGTCCCGTCCGCCTCCACGATCCCGGGCGTGGCCACCCCGACGGCCCGCAGCGAGCCGCGCGCGACACCGGCCCGGCGCAGCAGCTCGGCGACCGCGGTGCGCAGCCGCTCCAGCCGCTCGTCGGCGGACGCGGTCTCGTCGACGTCCTTGGCCTGGGCGCCGATCACCCGCCCGTCCAGGTCGGCGAGGAGCGCGGAGACCCGGTGCGCGCCGATCTCCAGGCCCAGCAGATGCCCCGCCTCGGCGCGGAACCGGAACCGCCGCGCGGGCCGCCCCTGACGCCGGGCCGCACCCTCCTCGGCGGCCTTCTCGACGACGTAACCGGCGTCGATCAGCCCCTCGACGACGCCCTCGACGGTCGGCCGGGACAGTCCGGTCACCCGGGTGATCTCGGTCAGCGTCGCGCAGTCCGTGGCACGCAGCGCGTGCAGCACCACCGCGGAGTTGATCCTTCGCAACAGCGAGGGATCCCCGCCGGTCAGCCGCCCCAACGTCCGTCCTCCCAGCTCGTGCGCGTGTTGGCCGGATCGTACTCGGCACGGCGCACCCCGGCGAGGGCCGGGCGCCCACCAAGCTACCGACGGGTCGCCCCCCGGCCCGGCCGCCTGCGCGCTCACCCCGGCGCGACGAACCCCGACTCGTAGGCGGCGATCACCGCCTGGGTGCGGTCCCGGGCGCCCAGCTTGGCCAGTACGGCGCTCACATGGGACTTGACCGTCTCCGTGCCGACGACCAGCCGGGCGGCGATCTCCGCGTTGGACAGCCCGCGCGCCATCAGCCGCAGCACCTCGCCCTCCCGCTCGGTCAGCCGGGCCCGCTCCAGCAGGGCCCGGGCCGCCCGGTTGCCGCCGCCCTCGCCGTACTCGGCGGCCAACTGCCGCACCGACGCCGGGAAAAGCAGCGACTCGCCCTCCGCGATCAGCCGCACCGCGTGCACGATCTCCGCGGGCCGGGCCCGCTTCAGCAGGAACCCGTCGGCACCCGCGCGCAGCGCCTCGTACACGTACTCGTCGTTCTCGAAGGTCGTCACCACCAGGATCTTCGGCGGCTCATCGAGCGTCCGCAGCAGCGCGCGCGTGGCCTCGATGCCGTCCAGCAGCGGCATCCGCACGTCCATGGCGACCACGTCCGGCCGCACTTGCCGCACCAGCGGGATCACCGCCGCCCCGTCGGCCGCCTCCCCGACCACCTCGATGTCGGGCTGCGCCTCCAGCACGGCCCGCAGACCCGCCCGTACGAGGGGTTCGTCGTCGACGAGAAGAACGGTGACCGGCATCCGGCCAGCCTAGATCAGTGCAGCGGCAGCTCCACCCGCACCTGCCAGTCGCCCGCGTCCGGCCCGGTCCACGCCTCTCCCCCGAGCAGCGCCGCGCGCTCGCGTATGCCGCGCAGGCCGCTGCCGCGGCCGGGTCCCGGTATCGCGGCGGTGAGCGGATTGCGGGTCTCCAGACCGAGCCTGCCGTCCGCGACGTCGATCCGGACCCGGACCGGGACCGCGCCCGCGTGCCGCAGCACATTGGTCAGCGCCTCCTGGAGGATGCGGTACCCCTCGCGGGAGACCGGGCCCGGCACGGTGTCCACGGGGCCGGTCACCTCGGCGTCGACCTTGGCCCCTGAGGCCCGCGCGGACTGGAGCAGACGGTCGGCGTCCGCCAGCGTCGGGCGGCTGCTCACCGGCCGGCCCGTCTCGCGCAGCACGCCGAGCACACGCTCCAGGTCCTCCAGGGCGGCCCGCCCGGTCTCCTCGATCGCCACCAGGGCCCGGTCGGTGAACGCGGGGTCGCCCGCGGCCCGCGCGGCACCGGCCTGCACGACGGCGACGGTCAGCGCATGGCCGATGGAGTCGTGCAACTCCCGCGCTATGCGGTTGCGTTCCAGCAGCTGTTCGGTGCGCTCCTCCAGGGCGGCGAGGCGCTCGGCGGGGGAGGGGCCGAGAAGACGGCGCGCGATCCGGGTGATCAGCTCACCGCCGCCGACGACGACCGCGGCCAGCAGGACCAGCGGCAGCGGCGACAGCAGCGCGTACCACCAGTGGTGGCCCGGGAGCCGGAGGAACGCGTCGCCGTCCTGCGTGCCGCCCCGGGCCACGACCACCAGGTCGATCGCCTCGAGGAGCAGTTGGACGGTGAGCTTGGACACCAGGCCGCCGAGCAGCACCCGGGTCTCCAGCCAGACGACGAGCCGCCCGCGGTCGGCCCAGGTCGCCGACGGCGCGACGACGATGTCCGTGCTGTCGCCGTCGGTCCGGTGACCGGTCAGGAGCAGCCTGGCCTGGAAGCCCTCCACGACACGCATCGCCGGGATCAGCCCGGCGAAGGCGAGCACCACGCAGGCGGCGGCCGGATACGTCCACTTGTCCTCGACGAAGAGCCACATGGCCGGCCACACGAGGGCGATGAACAGATGCAGCCACCGTGTGTACGTCACCGCCCGGGTGAACGGGCGCAGCAAGCGGACCATCCCGTCATCGTGTCAGCCGCCACCGACAACGGGCCTCCCCCGCACGGGGGAGACGATCTCCGCCGGCGGGGGAGGACCCGCCCCCGTCGGCTCCGGCACGCTGCTGCCATGACCAGCATCGACGTCCAAGCCCTGACCAAGGAGTACGGCACCCGGCGAGCCGTCGACGACCTCACCTTCACCGTGCGGCCGGGCCGCGTCACCGGTTTCCTCGGACCCAACGGCGCCGGGAAGTCCACCACCATGCGGCTCGTGCTCGGCCTGGACCGGCCGACCTCGGGCACCGCCACCGTCGGCGGCCGCCCCTACGCCACGCTGCACGAACCGCTCCGGCACGTGGGTGCCCTGCTCGACGCGCACGCCGCGCACGGCGCCCGCACCGGCCGCGACCATCTGCGCACCCTGGCCGTGAGCAACCGCATCGCAGCGCGCCGGGTGGACGAGGTGCTGGAGGAGACCGGGATCGCGTCCGCCGCCCGTCGCCGGGTGCGCACCTACTCCCTGGGCATGCGCCAGCGGCTGGGCATCGCCGCCGCCCTGCTCGGCGACCCCGGCGTGATCATGCTGGACGAGCCGTCCAACGGTCTCGACCCCGAGGGCATCATCTGGATCCGGGAGCTGCTGCGCCGCCTGGCGGCCGAGGGGCGCACCGTCCTGGTCTCCAGCCACCTGATGAACGAGACCGCGTCCTTCGCCGACCACCTGGTGGTCCTCGGCCGGGGCCGGCTGCTGGCCGACACCCCGATGCGGGAGTTCATCGACGCGCGCGTCCGGCCGAGCGTACGGATCCGCACCACGGACGCCACCGCACTCAAGAGCGTTCTGGCGGCCCACGGCCACGACGCCGTGGAGCACGAGGACGGGTACTGGAGCGTGCACCACGCGCGCGTGGACGACATCGGACGCCTCGTCTCCGCCGCGGGCGTGCCGATCCTCGAACTGTCCGCGCGGGAGGGCACGTTGGAGCAGGCCTATCTCGATCTGACGGCCACCGAGGCCGAGTTCACCGCACAGCCCCAGGAGGCCTGAACGCCATGCGCTTCGCACCCGTGCTCCACTCCGAGTGGATCAAGATCCGCACCCTGCGCTCGCTGCTCGGGACGCTGCTGGCGCTGTCCGCCGTCACCACCGCGTTCTCCGCGCTGGCCGGTGTCTCCGACACCTCGGAACCGGAGTTCGACCCGCTGTACACGGCCTTCTCCGGGATCATCCCGGGCCAGATAGCCGCCGTCTCCTTCGGCGCGATGGCCGTGTCGTCGGAGTTCCACGGGGGCGGTCTCCGGCTGTCGCTGGCGGCGGTCCCGCAGCGCGGACGGTGGTTCGCGGCCAAGCTGACGGCCGTCACCGTGCCCACCGTGGCCGTGGCCCTGGTCACCGCGTCGGCCGCGCTGCTCGCCGCACGGGCCGGACTGGGCTCCGCCGCGGACGGGCTCGGCACCGGCGAGCAGGTGCGCGGCGTCGTGGGCTGCGCCGTCTACCTGACCCTGATGGCCCTGTTCGCGGCGGGACTCACCGCCCTGCTGCGCAGCGGCGTGGCCACGCTCTCCGTCCTGATCCCGTTCATCCTCGTCGTCTCCTTCGTCATCGGGGACGCGACGGGCGGTGCCACCGACTTCCTGCCCGACAAGGCCGGACAGGTGGTCCTGTACCACCGCCACGACGGCGCGCTCGGGCCCTGGACGGGGCTCGCGGTGACCGCCCTGTGGACGGCCGCGGCCCTGCTGGCCGGAGCGTGGCGGCTGCGGCGCCGGGACGCCTGACGGAGCGCCAATTGTCAGTGGTGGCCGCTTTACTGGAGCGCATGAACATCGCGCGGCACCTCGCCCTCATCGACGAGCTGTGCTTCCGTCCCTTCCCGGCGGAGCACGGCCCGTCGGACACCGGCCGCGCGGAAGGCGGCCACCACCTCGCGGTCCTTCAGAGCAGCCACGGCCTGCGGGAGGGCGACCCCGCCCAGCGCGCGGTGACGGTGGATCAGTACGCAGAGGAGCGGGACGCCCTGTACGAACGCCTGGCGGCCCGCTGGGGAGAGACGGCCCCGTGGAACCTCCAGACGGTCCTGCTGCGCAGCGCGGAGGAGGAGATACCCGAGCCGTGGGCCACGCTCAGCGTCCGCGCCCGCGTGGCCCATCTGTGGGAGGCCGAGGGCACCGGCCGCTGGGTCGCGGTGGCGGTGGCCGACCGGGACGGGACGGACGAGGTCCAGCTCCTGGCCGTGGTCACGGAGACGGACCCGCCGTGACCGCTCAGGCCCCGGCGGCGATCCGCAGCCGGGCGAACTCCTCCGCCAGTGCCGCCGGCGTCCAGTGCGCGTTCAGCCCACTGGGATTGGGCAGCACCCACACGCGCGTGTCGCCGATCGTCCGCGGCTGCGGGCCCACCCGGGCCTTCCGGTCGTCGAACGCGGCCCGGTAGGCCGTCACGCCCAGCACGGCCAGCCAGCGGGGCCGCAGCCGCGCCACCTTCAGGGCCAGCAGCCGGCCGCCCTCGCGGTACTCCTCCGCGGTCAGCTCGTCGGCCCGCGCGGTGGCCCGGTCCACGACGTTGGTGATGCCGAGCCCCAAGGACAGCAGCTCCCGCTGCTCCGACGGCCTGAGCTGTCTGGGGGTGAACCCGGACCGGTGCAGCGCCGGCCAGAAGCGGTTGCCGGGGCGGGCGAAGTGGTGGCCCGTCGCGGCCGTCATCAGACCGGGGTTGATACCGCAGAACAGCACCCGGAGGCCGTCCGCGGCCACGTCCGGCACCAGCCGGTCGCGGGCGGCCTCCAGCTCGGCGGGGGTGAAGCGGGTCAGAGGATCGCTCCCGGGGTGTAGGCCGCGGCCTCGGGGTGCTGTTTGACGATCTCCTCGATGCGGCCGACGACGACACCGACCTGGTCGGCCGCGGCGCCGGTGAAGGAGAGCTTGTCGGCCATCAGCGCCTGAAGCGCGGCCCGGTCGAGCGGGAGGCGCTCGTCGGCGGCGAGCTTGTCCAGCAGGTCGTTGCGCTCGGCGCCCCGCTCGCGCATGGCCAGCGCCGTCGCCACCGCGTTCTCCTTGATCGCCTCATGGGCGACCTCCCGGCCGACGCCCGCGCGGACCGCGCCCATCAGCACCTTGGTGGTGGCCAGGAACGGCAGGTAGCGGTCCAGCTCCCGGGCGACGACGGCGGGGAAGGCGCCGAACTCGTCGAGGACGGTCAGGAACGTCTCCAGCAGGCCGTCCAGCGCGAAGAACGCGTCCGGCAGCGCCACCCGGCGCACCACCGAGCAGGACACGTCGCCCTCGTTCCACTGGTCGCCGGCCAGCTCCCCGGTCATCGAGGCGTAGCCGCGCAGGATCACCATCAGGCCGTTGACGCGCTCGCAGGAGCGGGTGTTCATCTTGTGCGGCATCGCGGAGGAGCCGACCTGGCCCGGCTTGAAGCCCTCGGTGACCAGCTCGTGCCCGGCCATCAGCCGGATCGTCTTCGCCAGGGAGGAGGGCGCCGCCGCGAGCTGCACCAGCGCGGTCACGACCTCGTAGTCCAGCGAGCGCGGGTAGACCTGGCCGACGGAGGTGAACGCCTGCGAGAAGCCGAGGTGCCCGGCGATCCGCGTCTCCAGCTCCGCGAGCTTGCCGGCGTCGCCGCCCAGCAGGTCCAGCATGTCCTGGGCGGTGCCCACCGGGCCCTTGATGCCGCGCAGCGGGTAGCGGCCGAGCAGCTCCTCGAGACGGCCGTGGGCGACCAGCAGCTCGTCGGCGGCGGTCGCGAACCGCTTGCCGAGGGTGGTGGCCTGCGCGGCCACGTTGTGCGAGCGGCCGGCCATGACCAGCTCGCCGTACTCGCCCGCGAGCCTGCCCAGCCGGGCCAGCACGGCCACCGTGCGGTCGCGCATCAGCTCCAGCGAGAGCCGGATCTGGAGCTGCTCGACGTTCTCGGTGAGGTCGCGGGAGGTCATGCCCTTGTGTACGTGCTCGTGCCCGGCGAGGTCGTTGAACTCCTCGATCCGCGCCTTCACGTCGTGCCGGGTGACCTTCTCCCGCTCGGCGATCGAGGCGAGGTCGACCTGGTCGAGGACCCGCTCGTAGTCGGCGATCGCCGTGTCGGGCACCTCGATGCCGAGGTCCTTCTGGGCCCGCAGCACGGCGAGCCAGAGCTGCCGCTCCAGCCTCACCTTCTGCTCGGGGGACCAGAGCGTGGCGAGCTCGGCGGAGGCGTAGCGTCCGGCGAGGACGTTGGGGATGCGGGGCTTGGCGGGCGCAGAAGTCACGTGCACGGAGTCTACTGGCGATTCGTGCAGGCCAGCGCCCCAGGGTGGTTCGTCGGAACCTACAAGGGGGCGCGGGCGGCCGGGTCGCTACGCCACCGGGCCGTCGTACGGCAGCAGCTCCGGCCGCTTCGGCGGCCGGCCGTCGCCGGAGGACCGGCCGGTCAGCCGGCGGCCTATCCAGGGCAGCAGGTGGTGCCGGGCGAAGCGGACGTCCGCGATCCGCCGCGCCGCCCAGCCCGGCGGCGGCGTCGCCGCCATCGGCGTGTGCCAGTCGGCGTCCTCCGGGTCGTACCCGAGGGTCTGCCAGACGGCCTCCGCGACCCGGCGGTGCCCCTCGGCCGTCAGATGCAGCCGGTCCACGTCCCACAGGCGCGGGTCGGCCAGCGAGGGCGCCCCGTACAGGTCGACGACCAGGGCGCCGTGCCGGGCGGCGAGCTCGTCGACGCACGCGAACAGGGCCTCCATGCGGGGCCGGAACCGCTCCAGCACCGGTCCCTGGCGGCCGGGGCTGCGCATCAGCACCAGCTGCTTGCAGTTCGGGGCGAGCTTCTCCACGGCCTCCGTGAGCAGACCGCGTACCCGGCCCATGTCGCACTTGGGCCGCAGGGTGTCGTTGAGCCCGCCCACCAGGGTCACCACGTCGGCCCGCATGGCCGCGGCCACGTCGACCTGCTCGTCGAGGATCTGCTGGATGAGCTTGCCGCGCACGGCGAGGTTGGCGTACCGGAACCCGGGGGTGCGGGCCGCCATCCGGGCGGCGAGCAGGTCGGCCCAGCCGCGGTAGGAGCCGTCGGGCAGCAGGTCCGACATGCCCTCGGTGAAGGAGTCGCCGACCGCGACGAGGCTGGTGTGGGTGGGAGATGTCAGCATGGCGACGAAGATGGTATCCCGTTCCCATACCCGCCGGTCGGTCGCCCCGGCCCCTGTTCAGGCCGGCTGCCCGAACAGCTCCCGCAGCACGTCCTCCATGGTCACCAGGCCGGCCAGACGGCCGTCGGCGCCGAGCACGGCCGCCAGATGGGTACGGCTGCGGCGCATGGCCGTCAGCACGTCGTCCAGCGGCGTGGTCTCCCGCACCCGCGCGATGGACCGCATGTCGCCCAGCCGGAACGGCACGGTGCGCGGGGAGGCGTCCAGGGCGTCCTTCACATGCAGATAGCCCACGATCCGCCGGCCCTCGTCCACCACCGGGAAGCGGGAGAACCCCGACTCGGCGGCGAGCCGCTCCAGCTGCTCCGGCGTGACACCCACGCGCGCGTGGACGACGCGTTCCAGCGGCAGCACCACGTCGCGCACGGGGCGGCGGCCCAGCTCCAGCGCGTCGTGCAGCCGCTCCTGCGCCCGGTCGTCGATCAGCCCGGCCTCGCTCGCGTCCTTCACGATCTCGGCCAGCTCGGTGTCCGTGAAGGTCGCCGACACCTCGTCCTTCGCCTCCACCCGCAACAGTCTCAGCAGGGCGTTCGCGAAGGCGTTGACCGTGAAGATGACCGGGCGCAGCGCCCGGGAGAGCGCCACCAGGGGCGGGCCGAGCAGCAGCGCGCTGCGCACGGGCTCCGCCAGCGCGATGTTCTTCGGCACCATCTCCCCGAACAGCATGTGCAGATACGTCGCCAGCGCCAGCGCGATCACGAAGGACACCGCGTGCCCCGCGCCGCTCTCCACGCCCACCGCGTGGAACACCGGCTCCAGCAGATGCGCGATGGCCGGCTCGGCGACCACGCCGAGGACCAGGGTGCACAGCGTGATGCCGAGCTGCGCGGCCGCCAGCAGCGCGGACACGTGCTGAAGGCCCCACAGCACGCTCCTGGCGCGCCGGTCGCCCTCGTGGCCCTCCTGCACGTACTGCTCGATCTGGCTGCGGCGCACGGAGATCAGCGCGAACTCGCCGCCCACGAAGAAGGCGTTCACGACGAGCGTCGCCAGACCGATCAGCAGTTGTACGGCGGTCATGGCCGTCCCTCCCCGGTCCGGGCCCGTTCGTCGTCGAGCGGGGCGTGCAGCAGCACCCGGGCCGCCCTGCGGCCCGTCGCGTCCACCACGTCCATCCGCCAGCCGGCCGTCCGCACGGTGTCCCCGGCGGCGGGGATGCGGCCGAGCTCGGCCGCGATCAGCCCGGCGAGCGTCTCGTAGGGCCCCTCGGGCGGCCGGAACCCGACGCGGGCCAGCCGGTCCAGGCGCGCGGAGCCGTCGGCCGAGAACAGCGCGTGGCCGTCCTCGTCGGTGCCGGAGGGGGCCACGTCGGGCGTCTCGTGCGGGTCGTGCTCGTCCCGCACCTCGCCGACGACCTCCTCCACGATGTCCTCCAGCGTCGCCACGCCCGCAGTGCCCCCGTACTCGTCGATGACGACGGCCATCGTGCGCTTGCCGGAGAGCCGGTCCAGCAGCCGGTCCACGGTGAGCGACTGGGGGACGAGCAGCGGCTCCCGCATGATCTCGGCGACGGAGACACGGGTCCGGTACTCGGCGGGCACCGCCAGCACGTCCTTGATGTGCGCGATGCCCACCACCGAGTCCAGGGTGCCGCGGTGGACGGGGAACCGGGACAGCCCCGTGGCCCGCGTCGCGTTCGCCACGTCCTCGCAGGTGGCCGGGGTGTCCAGCGAGATGACCTGGACCCGGGGGGTCATCACGTTCTCCGCGGTCAGGTCGGCGAGGTTCAGGGTCCGCACGAACAGCTCGGCGGTGTCCGCCTCCAGGGCGCCCTCCTCCGCGGAGTGCCGGGCCAGGGCCGCCAGCTCCTGGGGCCCGCGCGCGGAGGCCAGCTCCTCGGCGGGCTCGACGCCGAACCGGCGCACGACCCGGTTGGCGGTGTTGTTCAGATGGGTGATGAAGGGCCGGAAGACCGCGCTGAACCAGCGCTGCGGCGTGGCCACCCGCCGGGCCACGGCCAGCGGCGAGGAGATCGCCCAGTTCTTGGGCACCAGCTCGCCGACGACCATCAGGAAGACGGTCGACAGGGCCGTGCCCAGGACCAGCGCCACGGACCGGGCGGCCGAGCCCGGCAGACCCAGGTCCCGCAGCGGCCCCGCGAGCAGCGCGGCGATCGACGGCTCGGCGAGCATGCCGACCACCAGATTGGTGACCGTGATGCCGAGCTGCGCCCCGGACAGCTGGAAGGTCAGGTTCCGTACGGCCCTCAGGGCGCCCGCCGCGCCCCGCTCGCCGCGTGCGGCGGCCCGCTCCAGCGCGCCGCGCTCGACCGTGGTCAGCGAGAACTCGGCGGCGACGAAGGCACCACAGGCCAGCGAGAGCAGGACGGCCGCCAGCAGCAGGAGGATCTCGGTCATCGGGTCACCTCCCTTCCCTGCTCGGCGAGGGAGGGGAGGGACGCGCGATGTCGTGCGCCGGGCGGCTCGCCCCGGGGCGGACGCTCAAGACCGTTCATGGGGCACCGAGTGGCCCGCTCGCGGCGTCCTACGCGCCGAGCGGCTTCACCCAGCGCCGCCAGTGCTCCTCGGGCCCGTACCCGGCGGCGCCCCACGCGCGGTGAGCGGTTTCGTTGCGCTGGAGCACCATCGCGTCCGCGCGGCGCCCGCCGAGCCGTACGAAGCGCTCCTCCGCGGCGGCGAGCAGCGCGGTGGCGATTCCTCGGCGGCGGTGGCCGGGGTGGACCGCGAGCCGGTACAGATGGCACCGCCAGCCGTCGAAACCGGCGATGACCGTGCCGACCAGCTCGCCGTCCCGTTCGGCCAGGAGCATCGCCTCGGGGTCGCGGGCGAGAAGACGCTCGACGCCGTCCCGGTCGTCGCTGATGCTCGTGCCCTCGGCGGCCGTCTTCCAGAAGTCCAGCACGGTGTCGAGATCCCCGGGCCGGGCGGCCCGTATACGCAGATCACTCATGCGGTGATCGAACCAGGCGCCGTGCACCCGGTCGCGGCAATTCCGGCATGCGGACGGTCAGGTGCCGCGCAGTGTCTTCACGACCGGCGGGGCGGCGCCCGGGTCATGGGTGACCATGACGACGGTCCGCCCGCGATCGTCGACGGCCGGCCGATCCGGTCCCGGCGCAGCCGGGTCGGCTCACGCTCCCGCAGTCCCGTGATCTCGGTGTCACCGAGCCACACCCGACCGGCCGAAACGGTGTCCAGCCCCGCCAGGCAGCGCATCAGCGTGGACTTGCCGGAGTGCGACGGTCCCATCACCGCGCATGAAGCGCCCGCGCACGATGTCGACGTCCACCGGGTCCAGGGCCGGCACCGTCGTCTCGCCCGAGCCGTACGCCGTGGCGTCGGGCCGAGGGCCCGGCCCGCGATCCCGTCGGCCGGCGCGAGGTCCGGGGGCGTGCCGCGCAGCGGGTATGGACAAGGCTGCCCCCAGGTGGCTGCCGGCGCGTGCGGTCGTGGGCGAGGGCGATGCGACCCGGCCCACATTCGATGGAGCCCGGCTGGTCAGGAGCGGTGCGGCGGCGGTGCAGGGGATCGCGGCAGGATCGCGGCAGGAGACCCTGTGATCACTTCCCGGCGGCCGGTCCGCCGAGCTCCGGCCGCCAGGCGGTGCCCAGCACGCAGTAGGAGACGGGCAGCCTGGGCCCCTTCTCCGGCAGCGACACCTGCCGGTAGGGGCCCAGTTCGAACCCGGCGTCGCGCAGCGCGGCGACCGGCTCCCGCGCCACGTGGCAGCCGCCGCTCAGCGGCGGCCACACCGTGCGGTCCAGCACCCGCTGGGTGAGGGTCATCATCCGGCCGCCGCCCCGGCCGTGCTCGAAGAACCGCACCTCGCCGCCGGGCCGCAGCACCCGCCGCACCTCCCCGAGCGCCCGTGGCACGTCACGGATGCTGCACAGCACGATCGAGAGCACCGCGGCGTCGAACGCCTCGCTCTTGACCGGCAGCGCCTCCGCGGCGCCCGGCACCACGTCGACCGGCACGTCCGCGCGCAGCGCCGCCTCCACGGCCAGCTGGCGCAGCACACGCTCCGGTTCGATGGCGACGACCTCCGAGACGGTGCGCGGATAGTGCGCGAAGTTGAGGCCGTTGCCCGCGCCGATCTCGATCACCCGCCCGGACAGCCCGGCGAGCAGCCGGTCGCGCACGCCGCCCATGCCCATCCGGGTCTCGGCGCTCACGCTCACGCGGGCGTAGTAGCGGGCGAACAGCGGATGGTGCACGGCGTCCCGTGGCATCTTGCCGGAGCGGGCGGACCGTAAGGGCATGGGTACCTCCTCGGTGAGGCTCGCCTTACGGCGATTCTCCCCCGCGGAGACCGCTCCCACCCCCGCTCAGAGCCGCGCGGACGAACTGATGTTCCTGTCGGTGGCCCGGCGGACCCGGCTGTCGGGGCGCCTCCCGGACCCGGAACGCCTCCGCGTCCCACGTCCCGTCCAGCCGTGGCGCCAGCCAGTGCGGCGCCGCCGCGCGGAAGCGGGCCGGGGCCAGGGCCCCCGCTCCGGCGGGCAGGGCGCCGAGCAGCGGCGCACCGGCCACGTCGGGCAGGTCCGCGAGATTGCAGCGCGCGGCGAGATCGGGGGCGCCGGGCCAGCTGCCGATCACCACGCCGGCCGGCTCCAGGCCGCCGCGCCGCAGTTCGCGTGCGGTCAGCTCCGTCGCGTTCAGCGTGCCCAGCCCGGCCGGCGCTACGACCAGCACCGGTGCCCCCAGCAGCCGCGCGGCGTCGGCCAGCGTCCCGCCCGCCGCGTCGAACCGGACGAGCAGCCCGCCCGCGCCCTCCACCAGCACCAGGTCGTGCTCGGTGGCCAGCTTGGCGGCGGCCTCGGCCACCTCGTGCGGGTGCACCGGCGCGCGTCCGGCCCGTCGCGCGGCCGTGGCCGGCGCCAACGGGTCGGGATACCGGGCCAGTTCGGCGGCCGTCACGTCCCCCGCCAGCCGTGCGACCTCCGCCGCGTCCCCGGGCTCGTCCGGGCCGACGCCCGTCTGCGCGGCCTTCAGCACGGCCACCGACCGGCCGGCCGCCAGCGCCGCCGCGGCCACGGCGGCGGTCGTGACGGTCTTGCCGATCTCCGTGCCCGTGCCCGTGATCACCAGTACCGGCATGTCATCCCTCCCGCGCGGCCGCGCACACCGCGCGCGCGATCCGCGCCACGTCCGCGTCGCCCGTCACATAGGGCGGCATCGTGTAGACCAGATCCCGGAACGGCCGCAGCCACACGCCCTCGCGCACCGCGGCCCGGGTCGCCGCGGCCATGTCCACCGGGTGGTCGAGCTGGACGACACCGATCGCGCCCAGCACCCGGACGTCCCGCACCCCCGGCAGCCCGGCGGCCGGGGCCAGTCCCTCGCACAGTCCCGCCTCGATGCGCTTGACGTCGGCACGCCAGTCCCGGCCGAGCAGCAGCCCGATCGAGGCGCAGGCCACGGCCGCCGCGAGCGGGTTGCCCATGAAGGTCGGCCCGTGGGCGAGCACCGGCACCTCGCCCCGCGCGATGCCGTCGGCCACGCGCGGGGTGCACAGCGTGGCCGCCATGGTCAGATAGCCGCCGGTCAGCGCCTTGCCCACACACATGACATCGGGCGTCACGGCCGCGTGCTCCGCGGCGAACAGCGCCCCCGTACGCCCGAAGCCGGTCGCGATCTCGTCGAAGACCAGCAGCACGTCATGGGCGTCGCAGGCCTCGCGCAGCACCCGCAGATACGCGGGGGAGTGGAACCGCATGCCGCCCGCCCCCTGCACCACCGGCTCGACGATCACGGCGGCCAGCTCGCCGGCGTGCCGCTCGATCTCCGTGCGCAGCAGGTCCGCGTAGGCCTCCTCGTACCCCGCGGGCGGCGCGTCCACGAACACCTGGCGCGGCAGCACGCCCGACCACAGCTCGTGCATCCCGCCCTCGGGGTCGCACACCGACATCGGATGCCAGGTGTCCCCGTGGTAGCCGCCGCGCCAGGTCAGCAGGCGCCGCTTGGCGGGCCGGCCGAGCGAACGCCAGTACTGGAGACACATCTTGACGGCGACCTCGACCGAGACCGACCCGGAGTCGGCGAGGAAGACATGCTCCAGACCGCCGGGCGAGATGTCGGCGAGGAGCTTCGCCAGCCGGACGGCGGGCTCGTGGGTGAGCCCGCCGAACATCACATGGCTCATCCGCGCCAGCTGCTCGCGGACCGCCTCGTTCAGCACCGGGTGGTTGTAGCCGTGGATCGCCGACCACCAGGAGGACATCCCGTCGACCAGCTCGCCCGAGCCGTCGGCCGGCCGCAGCCGCACCCCGCTCGCCGACTCCACGACGAGCGGTTCCGCCCGGCCGGGCATGGGGCCGTACGGATGCCAGACATGCCGCCGGTCGAGCTCCAGCAGCTCCGGCACGGTCAGGTCAGGCATTGGGCGCGAGATCCGTTCCGGCGCCCCGGCGGCGCACGGCGACCAGATCGGTACGGGGCCCGGCGGACCGCGCGGCCGGGGCGGCGGCGGAGCCGCACACCCCGCCGTCCGCGGAGCCGCGGCCGTCGCCGTCCGTGGAGCCGCGGCCGTCGCCGTCCGTGGAGCCGCGGCCGTCGCCGTCCGGGTGGCAGCCGCCGCCCGCCCGGTGCTCCGGCAGCGTCACCTCGTCGGTGCCCTCCACCTCGAACCCGGCGTCCGCGATCATCTCCAGGTCCGCCCTGCCCGCCTGGCCCTCGCTGGTCAGATAGTCCCCGAGGAAGATCGAGTTGGCCAGGTGCAGGGCCAGCGGCTGCATCGTACGGAGATGGACCTCGCGGCCGCCGGCGATGCGCACCTCGGCGTCCGGGCAGACGAACCGCACCATCGCCAGGATCCGCAGACAGCGCTGCGGGGTGAGGTTCCACTCCTTCGCCAGCGGTGTGCCCTCGAACGGGATCAGGAAGTTGACCGGGACGGAGTCCGGGTCCAGCTCGCGCAGCGAGAAGACCACGTCCACCAGGTCCTCGTCGCTCTCGCCCATGCCCGCGATCAGACCGGAGCAGGCGGACAGGCCGGCCGCGTGCGCCTTGCGCACCGTGTCGACGCGGTCGGCGTAGGTGTGCGTGGTGGTGATGTCGCCGTAAGTGGCCTCGGACGTGTTCAGGTTGTGGTTGTAGGCGTCCGCGCCCGCCTCGCGCAGCCGTTCCGCCTGGCCGTCGGAGAGCAGTCCGAGACAGGCGCACACCTCGACGCCCTCGTTGCCCTCCTTGATGGCCCGGATCGTCTCGGAGACCCGGTCCACGTCGCGGTCGGTCGGACCCCGGCCGCTCGCCACCAGGCAGACCCGCTTGGCGCCCCCGGCCAGCCCGGCCGCGGCGGCCTCGGAGGCCTCCTCGGGCTTGAGCCAGGTGTACTTGAGGATGTCCGCCCGCGAACCGAGGCGCTGGGAGCAGTAGGAGCAGTCCTCCGGACACAGTCCGGACTTGAGGTTGACGAGATAGTTGAGTTTCACCCGTCGCCCGAACCAGTGACGGCGCACCTTGCCGGCCGCGGCCACCACCTCGAGCAGGTCGTCGTCGGACGTGGCGAGGACGGCGAGCGCCTCGTCACGGGTCGGCGGCTCACGTCGAAGCCCCTTGTCCACCAGCGTGTTCAGCAGGTCCATGGGAGCCGATCCTGTCCTAGAAGCGGCCCGCGGCCAAGGAGACTTCGCACAACGACGCCACTTCGATGTGTGGGTATCACCACACAGTGCCCGGGCTGCCCTACCGCTACTGTCTGTGCACTGCCTACAAAAACACCGGAGGTGTCATGGCGTTCGGCTGGATCGACGACCGGGCGGAGTCGCGCCGCCGCGCCGGACTCGTACGGACCCTGCGACCCCGCCCCGCCGACTCGCCGCTGCTGGACCTCGCGAGCAACGACTACCTGGGGCTGGCCCGCCACCCCGAGGTGACCGAGGGCGCGGCGCGGGCCGCGCGCGCCTGGGGCGCCGGCGCCACCGGCTCCCGGCTGGTCACGGGCACCACGGAGCTGCACACCGAGCTGGAACGCGAACTGGCCGCCTTCTGCGGCTTCGAGGCGGCGCTCGTCTTCTCCTCCGGTTACGCGGCCAACCTGGCGGCGGTCACCGCGCTGGCGCCGCACGGCTCGCTGATCGTCTCCGACGCGGGCAACCACGCCTCGCTGATCGACGGCTGCCGGCTGGCCCGCGGCACGACCCAGGTGGTCGCGCACGCCGAACCGGAGGCGGTGCGCAAGGCGCTCGGCACGCACGACGGACCCGCGGTCGTGGTCTCCGACGCGGTCTTCTCGGTGGACGGCGACGCGGCTCCGCTCGCCGCGCTCGCCGACGCGGGCCGGGAGCACGGCGCGGGACTGCTCGTCGACGACGCCCACGGACTGGGTGTCCTGGGCGACGGCGGCCGCGGCGCGCTGCACGCGGCGGGGCTGGCGGGCGCCGGTGACGTGGTCGCGACCGTCACGCTCTCGAAGTCGCTGGGCAGTCAGGGCGGGGCCGTCCTCGCTCCCGCGCGGGTGATCGACCATCTGGTCAACACGGGCCGGTCGTTCATCTTCGACACGGGCCTGGCTCCCGCGGCGGCGGGCGCGGCCCTGGCGGCCCTGAGACTGCTGCGCCGCGAGCCGGAGCGGGCGGCGCGGGCCCGGACGGTGGCGGGGGAGCTGCACACCCGCCTGACCACCGCGGGCCTGGACGCGGTGCGGCCGGACGCCGCGGTGGTCTCCGTGCGTACGCCCTCGCCCGAGGGGGCGGTACGGTGGGCGGCCGGCTGTCGTGCGGCCGGCCTCGCCGTGGGCTGCTTCCGTCCTCCTTCCGTGCCCGACGGCGTCTCACGGCTCAGGCTGACCGCCCGGGCGGACCTGAGCCGGGAACAGATCGAACGCGCTGTGCGGGTGATCGCGAGGCTCGGCCATGAGTCGGCGTGACACGGCCGTGCGCCGCACGAGGACGTCCCGGTCAGCCGGGACGCCGGGTCACCGGACCGCGGTGACGAACTCCGCCCAGCTCCCCGTGGAGAAGAGCAGTGCGGGTCCGGCCGGGTCCTTGGAGTCGCGTACGGCGAGCAGCCCGGCACCCGGACCCGTCAGCGGCCGGGCCGTCTCGACACAGTTGTTCGCCCCCGTGCTGTAGCTGCTGCGCAGCCACCGCGCGGCGTGCAGATCGGTACTGCGGGAAACGTTGCGAGGTAATGCGGACATGAGCTCTCCTTACACGCCGGCAGCTGTCCTGGCGATGTAATCCAACGATTCCTCGGGCGAGAGGGCGTGGATGCGGAGCGAGTTGAAGGCCTCGGTATAGGCCTTTACGTCTTCTTTCCGTTCGAGGTAGAGGCTACTCGTCAAGTGGTCGAGAACAACCACGTCCAGATCAGAAGTGCTCGAAAACGAGAAAATAACGAAAGAACCGCTGACGCCGATATGCGCGCCGGCCGCGAACGGCAGCACCTGGAGCCGTACCTGGGGCAGACGCGCCGCCTCCACCAGTCGCGCCAGTTGCCGGGCCATCACACCGGGCCCGCCGACCTCCCGGTGCAGTACCGCCTCGTCCAGGACCGCGCTCAGCTTCAGCGGCGGTTCCGTACGCAGGACGTCCTGCCGGGCCAGACGCACCTCCACCAGCGCGTCGAGCCGCTCCTCCGACAGACCGTCCACCGCGGCTCGTGTCACCGCGCGGGCGTACTCCGGCGTCTGCAGCAGTCCCGGGACCACGGTGGTCTCCAGTGTGCGCATCGCGCCGGCCTGGGACTCCAGGCTGATGAAGTCCCGGTAGGTGGGCGGCAGCACGCCGCGGTAGGCGTGCCACCAGTGGTGCCGGCCACCGGCGTCGTCGGAGCCGGCCAGGACCATCAGCAGGTCCCGCAGTTGCGGGTCGTCGACGCGGTACGCTTCCAGGAGCAACCGGACGTCGGCCGGCTTCACTCCGCTCGCGCCGGTCTCGATCCGGCTCACCTTGGACTGGTGCCAGCCCACCAACCGGGCGGCCTCACCGCTCGTGAGCCCCGCTCCCGCACGCAACGCGCGCAGTTCGGCGCCCAGTTTCCGACGGCGCACCGCGGGACCGTTCTGCATGGGCTCCTCCTTACTCCTCCCGGGCCGCCCAAAAACGGTCTGCCGTCGCAGAGTTCACCGCTTTGAGCGACAGATATATGCACATCTTGGCGGATCGGCGTTCCTCACCGTGTGGTGATGGCAGGCTGAGCGACGAAGCACCAGTGCGGGACCGTACTCGAATCATCCGCTCCGTGTCGGACTGCGGTCCCGTGGGAAAGGGACGACGCCGCCATGGCAGACCATCTGGAAGCATCCGTCACTCTGCCCAGCGAACCGGCCTCGGTCGCTGCGGCCCGCACCTATGTCGTGGGCACACTGGCGGAGTGGGGCCTGCCGCCGGAGACGGACGTGTCCGAGACCGTCCGGCTGATCGTCTCCGAACTGGCCACCAACGTCGTACAGCACACCTTCGGGCAGTCCCCCACCTTCACGGTCGACCTCCGCCTCGAGCGCGACGAACAGCTGCACATCGGCGTCACCGACAGTCACCCGCGTTTTCCGAGGCGGCTGCCCGCCGCCGTCCAGCAGGACAACGGCCGCGGCATGGTGATCGTCCGCTGGCTGACCGCGGAGTGCGACGGCACACTGAGAGTCCGGCCGACCCGCGAGGGCGGCAAGACCGTCTCCGTCGAACTGCCGTGGACGGTCCCGGCCGAGCCGGCCACCGCCGCGGGGCGGCAGCAGCCGTGACGGGCACGGGCTCGGGGCGGAGGCGCCGCCGCGGAGCGGAGGACGGGGCCGGGCCTTCGGGCCCACGGCGGTGCGCGGGGCGGGCGAGGCCGTCAGCGGTGCCGCGCCGACGGCACCCGCTACGGTGCCGTCGGCCGTACCCCCGCCGCAGGCCGCCCGGCGGCGGCGTACGGCGCGTCGTCGGTGCCCGCCCGCCGGACCGGCCGGGGGAGCGGCCCCCACAGCCCCGGGCAGGCCGTGGCGAGCCGCGAGAAGACCCGTCGGCCGGTGTCCGGGGAGGGGAAGCGTGGGGGGAAGGCCCGGCTCGGCAGGAAGGCGACGAGGATCCGTACCCCGGTCCGGGTGACGCGCGGCTCCTTAAGCGGTTCGCCGAAGGCGCGGCCGGCGCGCTCCAGGGGGTCTCGTTAAGCCCCGCGCAGGGCGCGACGGGGCCCGGGGGGTGGCGGTGGAGGGGGCCGCCGCCACCCCCCGGGGCGGGTCACCTGACCCGGCCGTACCAGACGCTCTTGGTCCAGATCTTCTGGAGCTTCACGACGTCACCGGTCTTCGGGGCGTGCCACATCCTGCCCTTCCCGGCGTAGATGCCCACGTGGTACACGTTCCGGCCCGAGTGGAAGAAGACCAGGTCTCCGGCCTTGCGGTTCTTCGCGGAGATGTGGCGGGTCTTGTTGTACTGCTGGGCCGCGGTGCGCGGCAGCTTCTTGCCCGCCTTCTTGAACGAGTACAGCGTCAGTCCGGAGCAGTCGAACCGGCGTGGTCCCGTGGCGCCCCACTTGTACGGGGAGCCCTGCTTGGAGGCCGCGATCCGGAGCGCCTTCGTCGCCGGGCTCGCGGCGGCGGCCTCGGAGGCGACACCCGGGACCACGATCGAGCCGCCCACCGCGGCGATGGTGAGGGCCGAGGCGGTACCGGCGCGGGCCATCAGGGACGGGACACGATTGAGCGCAGACATGCGCAACCCTTCGTCAGCCGCCTGTGAAGGATGACCTGTCGGATTCGGGCTGGCGAAGTAGCCCGGCCGCTGACGCGGCTTCACCCCAAGGGCTGCTCGGCCCGGCCGTGGTGCGACCGTTCCGGCGACCCGTCGTGCTTGGGTCCTCCACTCCTGCCGATCCACTCCTGTCGACCGGTCATCCGGGCGGCGGCAGGACTCGGCGTCCGCCCGGACCGCCCCGCCGCGGTGGCGGGGGCTTGTCGTCAGACAGGGATCTTGACCCATGAACCTCCGGAAAACCCAACGGAAACAGCAATCTGTGTTGTTACTCACCACTCACCCGTTCGGGTGGACACCCCGATGTTCGAGAAGCCGCCGGACGGCCCGACGAGCCCCGGACCAGCGGCGGACCAGGCCATTCCGCGCGGCGTCCACGCGCGTTGCGCAACTGCGGGGGCCCGGAAGGACGATGTGCGGCTCCACCGAAAGGGGGTACGCCGTTTGGTCCGTTTCGCCCCCGGTCCGGACGCCCGGGCCGCCGGCGGGAACCCGGACCGGCGGGCGGCTCAACTGCCGGGGTGCGGGGGCAGGGTGACGCGCGCCGTGCGCCGCTCGCCGTCCAGGACCCGCAGCGCACGGGCCAGGGTGGCGGCGTGCAGTTCGCTCTCGCCCCGACGGTGCATCAGCGCGAGCGCGTCGCGCAGCGCGGCGGCCGAGGCGACCAGCGCCTGGGCCGCGCGCAGCGAGCGGTAGGTGTCCTGCGGGCGGGCCGGGTTGATCCGGCCGAGCAGGTCGACGACATCGAGATAGCGGTCGACCAGTTCGCCCTCGGCGCGGGTCAGCGCGGGCAGGGGCGGCAGTTCGGGCGGCAGCATCGGCGGCTCACCGTCCGCCGGCCGGGCGCGCGCCCTTGCGGCTGGACACGATCCGGTCCACCAGGCCGTACTCCAGGGCCTGGCGGGCGTCCAGGATCCGGTCCCGTTCGAGGTCCGCGCTCACCTGCTCGGGGCTGCGGCCGGTGTGCCGGGCGAGCATCTCCTGAAGACCGGCCCGCACCCGGGCCAGCTCGGCGGCCTGGATGACGAGATCGCTGGTCTGTCCCTCCACCGGCTCGGGCAGCGCCGGCTGGCGGAGCACCACGCGGGCGCCCGGCAGAACGGCGCGCTTGCCCGGCGTGCCCGCGGCCAGCAGCACCGCGGCCGAGGAGCCGGCCTGCCCCAGGCAGGTCGTCGCCACGTCACAGCTGACGTACCGCAGGGTGTCGTAGATCGCCGACATGGCGCTGTAGGAGCCGCCGGGGGAGTTGACGTACAGCTCGATGTCCCGGTCGGGCGCCTGGTGCTCCAGGTACATCAGCTGCGCCATCACATCGTTGGCTGCGGTGTCGTCGATCACCGTCCCGAGGAACACGATCCGGTCCTGAAGCAGCCTGGAGTACGGATCCGTCGTCCTGGTGCCGGTGCCCGTGCGCTCGGTGAACTCGGGCAGGACCTGGCGGGCGGACGGGGGGACGGGTGGGGTCATGGCGGGCCTCCTCGGTCGACGTCTGTAAAAAATGTACAGGACGTACGTCACGTTATGATGGGGGTATGGCCTACGAAATCCCGGTGACGCAAGCCAGGGCTGAACTCGCCGATCTGATCAACCGCGTGGTGTACGGCGGCGAACGCGTCGTCGTCACCCGGCACGGCAAGCCCCTCGTCGCCCTGGTTTCCGCCGCCGACCTGGAACGACTGGAAGAAGTGGCGCAGGCCGCGCAGTCCGCGGACGAGCAGGTGGTCAGCTCGGTCTCCGCCGTCCGCGAGGTCGCGTCCGCTCCTCGCGAACGCCAGCGCTTCGGCATCGCGGCCGAGCACCGCCGGCCCGACGTCTCCTGAAGCCGGGTTAACGTCCCCGAAACCAGATCCAACTAGCCTGCCCCACCACGCCACCAGCCGTTACGGCCCGTGGCTGCGGCAACCGGGCCCCGCACGGTCCGGAGCGAGGACTGTGAGGTGGGACGTGCAACTGACCCCGCACGAACAAGAGCGGCTGCTGATCCATGTGGCGGCCGACGTGGCCGAGAAGCGCCGGGCCCGCGGGCTGAGGCTGAACCACCCCGAGGCGGTCGCGCTCATCACCTCGCATGTCCTGGAGGGCGCGCGTGACGGCCGCAGCGTCGCCGAGCTGATGTCCTCCGGGCGCAAGCTGCTCACCCGGGACGACGTGATGGAGGGCGTGCCGGAGATGATCCACGACGTGCAGGTCGAGGCCACCTTCCCGGACGGCACCAAGCTCGTCACCGTCCACGACCCGATCGTCTGACGGGGAGGGACGTTCCGTGATTCCCGGAGAGATCCTCTTCGCCGAGGACCCGATCGTCTGCAACGAGGGCCGCGCGGTCACCCGGCTGACCGTGCTCAACGCCGCCGACCGGCCCGTCCAGGTCGGCTCCCACTACCACTTCGCCGAGGCCAACCCCGGGCTGGAGTTCGACCGGGCGGCCGCGCGGGGCAAGCGGCTGAACGTCGCCGCCGGCACCGCCGTCCGCTTCGAGCCCGGCATCCCCGTCGACGTCGAACTCGTCCCGCTCGCCGGCGCCCGCGTCGTGCCCGGGCTGCGCGGGGAGACCGGAGGTGCCCTCGATGGCTGAGATCTCGCGTGCCGCCTACGCCGACCTGTTCGGCCCCACCACCGGCGACCGGATCCGGCTGGCCGACACCGATCTGCTGATCGAGATCGAGGAGGACCGTTCCGGCGGGCCCGGGCTCTCCGGGGACGAGGCCGTGTTCGGCGGCGGCAAGGTCATCCGCGAGTCCATGGGCCAGTCGCGGGCCACCCGCGCCGACGGCACCCCGGACACCGTGATCACCGGCGCCGTGATCGTCGACCACTGGGGGATCGTCAAGGCCGACATCGGCATCCGCGACGGCCGGATCACCGGCATCGGCAAGGCGGGCAACCCCGACACCATGGACGGGGTCCACCCCGACCTGGTCATCGGGCCCGAGACCGAGGTGATCGCCGGCAACGGGCGGATCCTGACGGCCGGCGCCATCGACGCGCACGTCCACTTCATCTGCCCGCAGATCGCCGACGAGGCGCTGTCGGCGGGCGTCACCACGGTGGTGGGCGGCGGCACCGGTCCCGCCGAGGGCTCCAAGGCCACCACCGTCACCCCCGGCCCCTGGCATCTGGCCCGGATGTTCCAGGCGATGGAGCACTACCCCCTCAACGTCGGGTTCCTCGGCAAGGGCAACACCGTCTCCCACGAGGCGATGCTGTCGCAGATCCGGGGTGGGGCGCTCGGCCTGAAGCTGCACGAGGACTGGGGCTCGACCCCGGCCGTGATCGACGCCTCCCTCACCGTCGCCGAGCGGACCGGCATCCAGGTCGCCATCCACACGGACACCCTCAACGAGGCCGGTTTCGTCGGCGACACGCTCGCCGCGATCGCCGGACGCGGCATCCACGCCTACCACACCGAGGGCGCCGGCGGCGGGCACGCGCCGGACATCATGACCGTGGTCTCCGAGCCGCATGTGCTGCCCAGCTCCACCAACCCGACCCGGCCGTTCACCGTCAACACCGCCGAGGAACACCTCGACATGCTGATGGTCTGCCACCACCTCAACCCGGCGGTGCCCGAGGACCTGGCCTTCGCCGAGTCCCGTATCCGGCCCTCGACCATCGGCGCCGAGGACATCCTGCACGACCTGGGCGCCATCTCGATCATCTCCTCCGACTCCCAGGCCATGGGCCGGATCGGCGAGGTGATCCTGCGCACCTGGCAGACCGCCCACGTGATGAAGCGGCGGCGCGGCGCCCTGCCCGGCGACGGGCGCGCCGACAACCACCGGGTGCGCCGCTATGTCGCCAAGTACACGATCAACCCCGCCCTCGCCCAGGGTCTCGCCCACGAGGTCGGCTCCGTCGAGACCGGCAAGCTCGCCGACCTCGTGCTGTGGGAACCGGCGTTCTTCGGCGTCAAGCCGCACCTCGTGATCAAGGGCGGCCAGATCGCGTACGCGCAGATGGGCGACGCCAACGCCTCGATCCCGACCCCGCAGCCCATCCTGCCGCGCCCGATGTACGGCGCGATCGGCCGGGCGCCGGGCGCCAACTCGTTCAACTTCGTCGCCCCGCCGGCGATCGAGGACGGGCTGCCGGAACGGCTGGGGCTCGGGAAGCGGTTCGTGGCCATCGAATCGACGCGCGGCGTGACCAAGGCCGACATGCGGGAGAACGACGCGCGGCCCGACGTACGGATCGACCCGGACAGCTTCGCCGTGCACATCGACGGCGAGCTGGTCGAGGCGGTCCCGGCCGCCGAGCTGCCCATGGCCCAGCGCTACTTCCTCTTCTGATGTCCAGGGCAGCCCTTCTCGTCCTGGCGGACGGCCGCTTCCCCGCCGGGGGCCACGCGCACTCCGGGGGAGCCGAGGAGGCCGTGAAGGCCGGACGGGTCACCGACGCGGCGAGCCTGGCGGACTTCTGCCGGGGGCGGCTGCACACGACCGGACTGGTGTCCGCGTCGCTGGCCGCCGCCGCGGCGGCGGGCACCGACCCGGCCGCGCTGGACGCCGCCGCCGACGCCCGCACCCCCTCGCCCGCCCTGCGCACGGCCGCGCGCAGGCTCGGCCGGCAACTGCTGCGGGCCGCCCGGGCCACCTGGCCCGGCGCGGAGCTCGACGCCCTGGCGCG
The DNA here is from genome assembly GCF_014647975.1 of Streptomyces fumigatiscleroticus. Classification (GTDB taxonomy): domain Bacteria; phylum Actinomycetota; class Actinomycetes; order Streptomycetales; family Streptomycetaceae; genus Streptomyces; species Streptomyces fumigatiscleroticus. The sequence goes on along the minus strand of NZ_BMQF01000006.1, from coordinate 239,140 downwards.
GCGCTTCCCCAAGGGCGCGCACCAGCCCGTCGTCCTCGGCCTCGTCGCGCGCGCGGCCGGGCTGGGACCGCTGGACGCGGCGTACTGCGCGGCGTACGAGAGTGTGAGCGGCCCCGCGACCGCGACGGTGCGGTTGCTGAGCCTGGACCCCTTCGACGCCACCGCGGTGCTGGCCCGGCTGGCACCGGAGCTGGACCGCGTCGCGGACCGGGCGGTGGAGGCCGCCCGGCGGGTGGCCGACGAGGGGGTCGACGCCCTGCCCGCGGCCTCCGCGCCGCTGCTGGAGACCGGCGCTCAGGCGCACGCCGGCTGGCCGGTGCGGCTGTTCGCGTCGTAGGCCGGGTCCGCCCCCGCCGCCCTTTCCCCTTCCCGACCCCCGGGGGCTCCGCCCCCGGACCCCCGTTCGGCCTGGACGGCCTCGTCCTCAGGCGCCGGACGGGCTGACCGATGGAGCCGCTCCATGCACCTCGACCACACCCATGACGGACCCGCCGCCCTCGGCGCCGACGCCCGCCGTCCCGACGGCACGCGCCGCGCGCTGCGGATCGGGCTGGGCGGGCCCGTGGGATCCGGCAAGACCGCCACCGTCGCCGCGCTCTGCCGCGCGCTGCGCGAGGAGCTCTCCCTCGCCGTGGTCACCAACGACATCTACACCCGCGAGGACGCCGAGTTCCTGCTGCGTCATGCGGTGCTGCCGCCCGAGCGGATCACCGCGGTGGAGACGGGCGCCTGCCCGCACACCGCGATCCGGGACGACATCTCCGCCAACCTGGAAGCGGTCGAGGACCTGGAGGACGAGACCGGGCCGCTGGACCTGGTCCTGGTCGAGTCCGGCGGGGACAACCTCACCGCCACCTTCTCCAAGGGCCTCGTCGACGCGCAGATCTTCGTCATCGACGTGGCCGGCGGCGACGACATCCCGCGCAAGGGCGGACCCGGCGTCACCACGGCCGACCTGCTGGTGGTCAACAAGACCGACCTCGCGCCGTACGTCGGCTCCGACCTCGGCCGGATGGCGGCCGACGCCGAGGCGCAGCGGGGCGGGCTGCCGGTCGTGTTCCAGTCGCTGAGGAGCGAGACCGGTGTGGCGGACGTCGCCGCCTGGGTGCGGGCGCGGCTCGCCGCGTGGACGGCATGACGTCCACCGGGGTGCGGGCCGCCGCACGGATCGTCGCGAGGGGCGACGGCCGGGGCGGCACGGCCCTGCCGGTGCTGGAGGGGGAGGGGCCGCTGTCGCCGCGGCGGACGCGGGGGAGCGGTGCCGAGGCACGGGTCGTGCTCGTCGGCGCGATGAGCGGCCCGCTCGGCGGTGACCGCTTCACCGTGACGGCGGACGTGGAGACGGGTGCCCGGTTGCGGGTCGGGTCGGCCGCGGCCACTCTGGCGTTGCCGGGACAGGCCAAGGGCGAGGCCCGCTACGACGTCCGGCTCCGGGCCGGCGAGGAAGCGGAACTGCACTGGCTGCCCGAGCAGCTGATCTCCGCCCGGGGCAGCGACCTGTCGGTCACCACCCGCGTGGACCTGGCGGCCACGGCCCGTCTCCTGCTGCGCGAGGAGCAGGTGCTGGGGCGGGCCGGCGAGGAACCGGGCCGGCTCACCAGCCGGCTCGCCCTGCGGATCGCCGGGCGGTGCGTGCTGGACCAGGAGCTGTCCTGCGGTCCGGGCGCGCCGGGCGGCTGGGACGGGCCCGCCGTGCTGGCGGGACACCGTGCCGTCGGCCAGCTGCTGGTCGCCCGGCCGGAGTTCGCCGAACGGCCGCCACCGCCGCGGACGCTCGGGACGGGCGCCGCGGTCGTGCCGCTGGCCGGACCCGCGGCGCTCGTGACGGCGGTGGCACCGGACGCGCTGCGGCTGCGCCGGCTGCTGGAGGAGGCTTTGGCCCTGCTCGGCCAGGACTGAGGTCACCTCCCCGTCGACCGGACGTGGAGCTCCGTTTATCGGATTGGCAAAGAAGTACCGCCGCCCCTGTTCTCAGGGAACACACAGCCGGGAGGATCCCGGTACGCATGGCAACCGTGTTCGGGGAGGGTCCACTTGAGGAACAGACGAGGGAAGCGGAGCGCGATGGCGCTCGGTTCGGCGGGGGCGCTCGTCACCGCGACCCTGATAGCCGGCGCCGTCACGGCTCCCGCGGCGAGCGCGCGCCCGGCCACCGGGCACGGGGCGGACCGGGAGGCCGCCGGCGTCGCGGTCGCCGCGGCGCGGGCCGCGCGCACCGGCATCGACTGGCAGGACTGCCCCGCCGACTGGGGCCTGGAGAAGCCGATCCAGTGCGGCTGGGTCACGGTGCCGCTGGACTACGCCAAGCCGAACGGCAAGCAGATCGAGCTCGCCGTCGACCGCATCGGCAACACCGGGACGAAGGCGGAGCGCCAGGGCGCGCTGATCTACAACCCCGGCGGACCGGGCGGCTCCGGCCTGCGCTTCCCGCGCCGGGTCACCACCAACAGCGCGGTGTGGGCCAAGACGGCCAAAGCCTACGACTTCGTGGGCTTCGACCCGCGCGGCGTCGGCCACTCGGCGCCCATCTCCTGCGTCGACCCGCAGGAGTTCGTCAAGGCGCCCAAGATGGACCCGGTGCCCGACTCGGAGGCGGACAAGCGCGCCCAGCGCAAGCTCGCCCGCGAGTACGCCGAGGGCTGCGCCGAGCGCAGCGGCGCGATGCTCCCGCACATGACGACGCCGAACACCGCCCGCGACCTGGACGTCATCCGGGCCGCGCTCGGCGAGAAGAAGCTCAACTACCTCGGCGTCTCCTACGGCACCTATCTCGGCGCCGTCTACGGCACCCTGTTCCCGGGCCATGTGCGCCGCATGATCGTCGACAGTGTCGTCGACCCGTCCCGGGAGAAGATCTGGTACCAGGCCAACCTGGACCAGGACGTCGCCTTCGAGGGCCGCTGGAAGGACTGGCAGGACTGGGTCGCCGCCAACGACGCGGCCTTCCACCTCGGCGACACCCGTGCCGAGGTCCAGGCCAAGTGGCTCCAGCTGCGGGCCACCGCGAAGAAGAGCCCCATCGGCGGGGTCGTCGGCCCGGCCGAGCTGATCTCCTTCTTCCAGAGCGCCCCGTACTACGACTCCTCGTGGGTGCCGGTCGCGACGGTCTTCTCGCAGTACTTCGCGGGCGACACCCAGGCGCTCGTCGACGCGGCCGCCCCCGACCTGTCGGACACCGCGGGCAACATCGCCTCGGAGAACGGCAACGCCGTCTACACGGCCGTGGAGTGCACCGACGCCAAGTGGCCCACCAGCTGGCAGAGGTGGGACCGCGACAACACCCGGCTGCACCGCGACTATCCGTTCCTGACCTGGGCCAACGCATGGATGAACCTGCCGTGCGCCACCTGGCCGGTCAAGCAGCACACGCCGCTGGAGGTGAAGACCGGCAAGGGCCTGCCGCCGGTGCTGATCGTCCAGTCCGAGCGTGACGCGGCCACCCCGTACGCGGGCGCCGTCGAACTGCACCAGCGGTTCAAGGGCTCCCGCCTGATCACCGAGAGGAACGCGGGCTCGCACGGCGTCACCAGCCTGGTCAACCCGTGCGTCAACGACCGCGTGGACGCCTATCTGCTCACCGGGAAGCTGGACGGCTCCGACGTGACGTGCGCGCCGCACGCCACGCCGAAGCCGTAGCGGTCCGGCACACGGCCGAGGGGCGTCCGGGCCATCCGGGCGCCCCTCGTGCCGTTCAGCTGAGCGGCATCCGGAACCGGCGCGCCGCCTCCTCCTTCACCACGGCCGCGTACTGGTCGACGTACTCCTGCTCGGAGAGCGTCAGGATCGCGTACATGATCTCGTCGGTGACCGCGCGCAGGACGGTCTTCTCGTTCTCCAGGCCGGCGAAGCGGGAGAACTCCAGCGGCTTGCCGAAGCGGATCGTCACGGGACGGGCGTGCGGGATCTTTCGGCCGGGCGGCTGCGCCTCGAAGGTGCCGATCATCGCGCACGGCACGACCGGGACCTGTGCCTTGAGCGCCATCACGGCGACACCGACCTTGCCCTTGTACAGCCGGCCGTCGTGGGAGCGCGTGCCCTCGGGGTAGATGCCGAGGAGTTCGCCCCTGCGCAGCACGCCGAGCCCCTCGCGGATCGCGGCCCGCGCCGCCCCCTTGCCCGACCGGTCGACCGGGATCTGCCCGATGCCGCGGAAGAACGCCGCGGTCAGCCGGCCCTTGACGCCGGGCCCGGTGAAGTACTCGGCCTTGGCGAGGAAGGTGATGCGGCGCTTGAGCACCGCGGGCATCAGGAAGTGGTCCGAGAAGGACAGATGGTTGCCCGCGATGATCGCCGGACCGTCCGGGGGTACGTGGTCGAGGCCTTCGATCCGCGGACGGAACAGCAGTCTGAGCAGCGGGCCCAGTAACACGTATTTGAGCAGGTAGTAGAACAAGGGGTCGCTCCTCACTGTGGCCGATCGGCTCAACCGCCGCGTTCTCGCAGGTCAACCTCTTGTCGTGGTGAGACGCAAGTCTAGGTGCGGGCGGTGCCGGCCGTAACCGGTGAGGAGCGGTCAGAACCGGGGCGCCGGGTTCTCCGCCTCGACCAGGGCCGTCGCCTCCTCCTCGCTCTGCACCGAGGGCGGGGAGCCCGCGAGCGGCCGGCGGGCGGTCTCCTTCATGCAGGCGACCGCGACGACACCGACCGCGGCCGCGGCCATCGCGTAGTAGGCGGGCATCATCTCGGAGCCGGTCGCGCCGATCAGGGCGGTGACGACCAGCGGCGTGGTGCCGCCGAAGAGGGACGTCGACAGGTTGTAGCCCACCGACAGCGAGCCGTAGCGGACGGAGGTGGGGAACATCGCCGGGAGCGCCGCCGACATCGTGCCGAGCAGGCAGACCAGGGAGAGGCCCAGCATCAGCATGCCGGCCGCGACGGCGGGCAGGCTGCCCTGCCGCACCAGCAGGAAGGCCGGGGCGGAGAGGACGAGGAAGCCGAGCATGCCGGTCATCAGGACGGGCCTGCGGCCGACCCGGTCGGAGAGGCGGCCCACCTGGTTGATGATCAGCATCAGGACGACCATGGTGGCCACCAGGATCAGCAGCCCGTGGGTCTCGGTGTAGTGCAGCTCGTCCGAGAGATACGTCGGCATGTACGACAGCAGCATGTAGTCGGTGATGTTGTAGGCGCCGACCAGCGCGATGCAGACCACCAGCGTCCGCCAGTGCTGCCGGAAGATCCGGGCGAGGTCGCCCCGGGCGGTGGTCTCCACCCGGTCCGCGGCCTCGGAGACATGGACGCTGCCCTTCTCCAGCTTCAGGAAGGCCGGGGTGTCGTCCAGCCGGAGCCGCAGATAAATGCCGATCACGCCGAGCGGCGCGGCGAGGAGGAAGGGGACGCGCCAGCCCCAGTCGTCCATGGTGCCGGTGCCGAGCCAGGCGGTGAGGACGGTGACGAGACCGGCCGCCCCGGTGTACCCGGCGAGCGTGCCCAGCTCCAGGAAGCTGCCGAACCAGCCGCGCCGCTTGTCCGGGGCGTACTCGGCGATGAAGGTCGAGGCGCCGCCGTACTCGCCGCCGGTGGAGAAGCCCTGGAGCAGCCGGAAGAGGATCAGCAGGGCGGGGGACCAGAAGCCGATCGCGTCGTAGGAGGGGATGAGGCCGATCGCGGCGGTGCCGATCGCCATGAGGATCATCGTGAGCGCGAGGACCCGCTTGCGGCCGAGCTTGTCGCCCATCGGGCCGAAGACCATGCCGCCCAGCGGCCGCACCAGGAAGGCGACGGCGAAGGTGGCGAAGGACGAGAGCAGCTGGGCGGTGTCGTTCCCGGACGGGAAGAAGACCCGGCCGATGGTGGCGGCGAGATAGCTGTAGATGCCGAAGTCGAACCACTCCATGGCATTGCCGAGACAGGCCGCCTTCACGGCCCGTCTGACCGCCCGCTCGTCCGTCACGGTGATGTCCGACCTGCGCAGCCGGGGGTTCTGCCGGCGCCGGACGGCACGGAACAGGGTGGGGTGACGCCGCAGCGCCGCGGAGTCGGGGGCTGGGCCGTGGCCGGTGGGGGACGTGGCGGGCCTCCTCTTCGGGGGCATACCGCTCAAGGCAGAGCATATGCGTGCTTTCAGGGTCTACAGCTCGTCTGCTTCCCAGAAACGGCCCATGCATGATCGTGACGTCCGTCATGTGGACCAGCGCGGAGTGGGTAGGCTCCGCCGCATGCGGATCTCCGTCTCCTCCGACATGGACGAACCCGTGGCCCGCCTCCTCGTCGAGGAACTGCGCCGGCGCGGCCACGAGGTGCTGACGCACGGGGCGCTGCGCCCCGGGGCCGACCCCCGGTGGGCGGTGTGCTCCCGGGCGGCGGCCGAGGAGGTGGCCGCCGGGACGGCGGACCAGGCCGTGGTGTGCTGCTGGACCGGCACGGGCGCGTCGATCGCCGCCAACAAGGTGCCGGGCGTGCGGGCGGCCCTGTGCACGGACGCCCGCACCGCCGACGGGGCCCGCCGCTGGAACGACGCCAACGTGCTCGCCCTCAGCCTGCGGCTGACCTCCGGGCCGCTGCTGACGGAGATCCTCGACGCCTGGTTCGCCGGGCGGGCCAGCGAGGACGCCGAGGACCGGGAGAACGTGGCGCGTCTGGAACGGCCCGCCGGGGGGCGAGCCGTTTCCTGAGCGGCCCCGGTGGGGTGCGGTGCGCCGTCCGCGGGTGCTTCGTATCCCCCGCTCTCGACTTCGCTGGAGCGGGGGGACCCCCGTCGCGGCGAAGCCGCGCATCGACAGGGTCCCGCGCCCCTCAGACCGTGGACGCCAGCACCTTCTCCAGCGTCCCCAGCGCGTTGTGCAGCTCCTCGGCGGTGATGGTCAGGGGCGGGGCGAGCCGGATCGTAAAGCCGTGGGTGTCCTTGACGAGAATCCCCTCCCGCAGCAGGCGTTCGCCCACTTCCCGGCCGGTGCCCAGGGCGGGGTCGATGTCGACGCCCGCCCACAGCCCGCGCGCGCGGAAGCCGACGACGCCCTTGCCGGTCAGCTCCGCCAGGCCGGCGCGCAGCACCGCGCCCAGCTCGGCCGCCCGGCGCTGGAACTCGCCCGTCTCCAGCAGCCCGATCACCGCCGTGCCGACCGCGCAGGCCAGCGGGTTGCCGCCGAACGTCGAGCCGTGCTCGCCCGGCCGCAGCACGCCGAGCACCTCCCGGCGGCCCACCACCGCGGAGACCGGGACGATGCCGCCGCCCAGCGCCTTGCCCAGCAGCACGAGATCCGGGACGACCGACTCGTGCTCGACGGCCAGCGTCCGGCCGGTGCGGCCCAGGCCCGACTGGATCTCGTCCGCCATGAACAGACAGCCGGCCCGCCGGGTCAGCTCCCGCACCCCGGCGAGATAGCCGTCGTCCGGGATCACCACGCCCGCCTCGCCCTGGACCGGCTCGATCAGCACCGCCGCCGTCGTCCCGTCCACGGCCGCCCGGAGCGCGGCCAGGTCGTTGTAGGGGACGATCCGGAAGCCGGGCGTGAAGGGACCGAAACCGGACCGTGCCGTCTCGTCCGTCGAGAAGCCGACGATCGTGGTCGTACGGCCGTGGAAGTTGTCCGCCGCGACCACGATCGTCGCCCGGTCGGCGGGGACGCCCTTGACCTCGTAGGCCCACTTGCGGGCCACCTTGATGCCGCTCTCCACCGCCTCGGCGCCCGTGTTCATGGGCAGCACCATGTCCTGGCCGGTCAGGGCCGCCAGCCGGGCGGCGAACTCGGCGAGCCGGTCGTGGTGGAAGGCCCGCGAGGTGAGGGTGAGCCGGTCCAGCTGGCGGTGGGCGGCCTCGATCAGGACGGGATGGCGGTGGCCGAAGTTGAGGGCCGAGTAGCCGGCCAGCATGTCCAGGTAGCGGCGGCCCTCGACGTCCTCCACCCAGGCGCCCTCCGCGCGGGCGACGACCACGGGCAGCGGGTGGTAGTTCTGCGCGAGGACCGGCTCCTCGGCGGCGATCAGTCCGGCGGAGGTGCGGGTGGGTGCCGTCATGAGCGGATCTCCTGGGTGCAGCACTTGATGCCGCCGCCGGCCTTGTGGAACTCGGAGAGGTCGACGGGGACGGGGACGTAGCCGCGGTCGGCGAGCTGCCCGGCGAGGGCCCTCGCCCCGGGCGAGATGAAGACGTGACGCCCGTCGGAGACGGAGTTGAGGCCGAATGCCAGGGCGTCCTCGCGGCCGGCGAGCACCGCGTCCGGGAAGAGCCGGGCGAGCACCTCGCGGCTGCCCGGCGAGAACGCCTCCGGAAGGTACGCGACGGTCTCCTCGTCGAGGACGAACAGCGCCGTGTCCAGGTGGTAGAAGAGCGGGTCCACCAGCGTCAGGCCGATCACCGGGACGCCGAAGAACTCCTGCACCTCGCGGTGGGCCTCCGGCGTGGTGCGGAAGCCGGTGCCGGCCAGGATCCAGCGGCCCGCCGGCACCAGGTCGCCCTCGCCCTCGCAGACCGACTCGGGATGGTGCACCTCGAAGCCCGCCGACTTGAACCACGCCTCGTAGGGCACCGACTCGGGACGGCGCACGGGGGCGTGGTAGAGGGAGCCGAAGACCCGTCCCTCCAGGACGAGCGCCGCGTTGGCGGCGAAGACCATGTCCGGCAGGCCGGGCACCGGGGGCACGGTCTCGACGGTGTGGCCGTGGGCGCGGTAGGCGTCGACCAGGGCTCGCCACTGCGCGTGGGCCCGGCCCGTGTCGACGGGGACGCCGGAACGCATCCACGGGTTGATCGCGTACCGCACGTCGAAGTACCGGGGCTCACAGACGAGAAAGCGCCGCCGCCGCGGCACACGCGAGTCGGACACGAAGGGGTTCCTCCGTTTCCTGACGGAATGTCGAGTGAGGGTCGACACCACGGTAGGAACCGACGCCGACGGGCGACAAGGAACAAAAGCTGCGCGTCCGCGCAGCGATGCTGCGTTGTGGGGCGGCTCAGCGCGGGTCCGCTGCGTCACCCGGAGCGGGCTGGCTGGCGCCCGCCTCCGGGCTCTCCGGCAGGAGGTGGGAGAGCACCATCACGCTGATCGTCTTCCGGATGAACGGCTCCGTCCGGATCCGCTCCAGCACCTCCTCGAAGTGCTCCACGTCCCGCGCCCGCACATGCAGCAGCGCGTCCGCGCCGCCCGTCACCGTCATCGCCGCCGCGATCTCCGGATGGTTGCGTACCACCTCCGCCAGCCGTCTGGGCGGGGCCGCGCCCTCGCAGTACACCTCCACGTACGCCTCGGTACGCCAGCCCAGCGCCGACGGCTTCACCGTGGCCGTGAACCCGGTGATCACCCCGGTCTCGCGCAGCCGGTCCACCCGCCGCTTCACCGCCGTGGCGGAGAGCCCGACGGCCGCGCCGATCTCGGCGAAACTGGTCCTGGCGTTCGCCATCAGGGCAGTGACGATCTTCCGGTCGAGCTCGTCGAACGACGCGGGCCTGCTGCTCATGTCCGGCACTGTATCCACCGCCCCCCGCCACACCGTCCGGCGAGAACGTCCACGCCGGGTACATGTCCAGACGTACGGATTGCTCCTACACTCCACCTTCATGCTGCGCGCCCTCGCCGTCGACGACGAACGCCCCTCGCTGGAGGAACTGCTCTACCTGCTCCACGCCGATCCCCGCATCGGCAGCGCGGAGGGCGCCGGCGACGCGACCGAGGCGCTCCGGCGCATCAACCGCGCGCTGGAGTCGGGGCCGGACGGGCCCGAGGCCATCGACGTCGTCTTCCTGGACATCCAGATGCCCGGACTCGACGGACTCGACCTCGCCCGGCTGCTGACCGGGTTCGCGAGGCCGCCCCTCGTCGTCTTCGTCACCGCGCACGAGGACTTCGCCGTCCAGGCCTTCGACCTCGAGGCCGTCGACTACGTGCTCAAACCCGTCCGCAAGGAGCGCCTGGCGGAGGCCGTGCGCCGCGCCGCCGAACTGCGCGGCACCGTCCCGCGCATCCCCGTGCACGAACCCGACCCCGACCACATCCCCGTCGAGCTCGGCGGCGTGACCCGCTTCGTCGCCGTCGACGACATCACCCATGTCGAGGCGCACGGCGACTACGCCCGCCTCCACACCGACCGGGGCAGCCATCTCGTCCGCATCCCGCTGTCCACCCTGGAGGAGCGCTGGCGCGCCCGCGGCTTCGTCCGCATCCACCGCCGCCATCTGGTCGCCCTGCGCCACATCGGCGAACTCCGCCTGGACGCGGGCAGCGTCAGCGTCCTGGTCGGCGCGGAGGAGCTCCAGGTCAGCCGGCGGCACGCCCGCGAGCTGCGCGATCTGCTCATGCGGAGGCCGTGACGGTGCCCCAGGATTCCGCCGAGCGCCGCGTCGTCGTCACCGGCCCGCCCCGACGCGCCCGCGCCCTGGGCCACTACCGCCCCCGCACCGAGATCGACGAGCAGACCACCCTCGGCCACACCTATGTCCGCTCCCTGATGCGCAGCCAGCTGCGCGCCGCGCTGACCGCGTTCGCGGTGCTGGTCCTGCTCGTCGGACCGCTGCCGCTGGCCTTCGCGGCGGCGGCGGACGGCCGTCTGGAGTGGGCGGTGCTCGGCTTCGGCCTCTACGCCCCGCTGGTCCTCCTCGCCCGCTGGTACGTCCGCCGCGCCGAACGCAACGAACGCGACTTCGTGCGTCTCGTCGAAGACCGCTGACCCGGGTGAACGCAGAACGATGAACTCCAGCTACGCCGTTCCCGCCGTCGCGCTCGTCGTCGTGGCCACCGTCCTCGTCGGCGCCTTCGGGCTGCGCGTCTCCCGCACCACCTCCGACTTCTACGTCGCCTCGCGCACCGTCGGACCCCGGCTCAACGCCGCCGCGATCAGCGGCGAGTACCTCTCCGCCGCCTCCTTCCTCGGCATCGCCGGCCTGGTCCTGGTGCAGGGCCCGGACATGCTCTGGTACCCGGTCGGCTACACCGCCGGATATCTGGTCCTGCTGCTCTTCGTCGCCGCCCCGCTGCGCCGCTCCGGCGCCTACACGCTGCCCGACTTCGCCGAGGCCCGGCTCGCCTCGCCGGCGGTGCGGCGGCTGGCGGGCGCCTTCGTCGTCGGCGTCGGCTGGCTGTATCTGCTGCCCCAGCTCCAGGGCGCCGGGCTGACACTGACCGTGCTGACCGGGGCGCCCGACTGGCTCGGCGGAATCATCGTCGCGGTCGTCGTCACCGCGACCGTCGCCGCGGGCGGCATGCGCAGCATCACCTTCGTGCAGGCCTTCCAGTACTGGCTCAAGCTCACCGCGCTGCTCGTCCCCGCCCTCTTCCTGGTCCTGGCCTGGCAGGGCGACGGAGCGCCCCGCCCCGCCTTCGACGAACCGGCCGCCTTCCGCGAGCAGCGCTCCGTCCGCGTCGGCGACAGCATCGACCTCCGGCTGGAGCGGCCCCTGACGGTCACCGTCACCGGCACCGTCGACGGCCGGTCCCACGACGCCGCCCGGCTCCGGCTCGCCGCCGGCACCCACCACGTCGCACGCGGCACCCGCCTCGTCTTCGACCGGGGCACCGCCGTCCCCGCGGGCGCACGCGGCACCGACGACGCCCTGTCCCCGTCCCGCGCGGAGAGCCGCTCCAAGCGACCGCTGTACGCCACCTACGGGCTGATCCTCGCCACCTTCCTCGGCACCATGGGCCTGCCGCACGTGGTGGTCCGCTTCTACACCAGCCCGCACGGCGTCGCCGCCCGCCGCACCACCGTCGCGGTCCTCGCCCTGGCCGGCGCCTTCTACCTGCTGCCGCCCGTCTACGGCGCGCTCGGCCGCCTCTACGCCCCCGAACTGGCCCTCACCGGCGACGCGGACGCCGCCGTGCTGCTGCTGCCGGACCGCATGATCGGCGGCGTCGGCGGCGACCTGCTCGGCGCGCTGGTCGCGGGCGGGGCCTTCGCCGCGTTCCTGTCCACGGCCTCCGGGCTCACCATGGCCGTCGCCGGCGTGCTCACCCAGGACGTGCTGCCCTCGCGCGGCGTACGGCACTTCCGGCTCGGCACACTGCTGGCCATGGCCGTACCGCTCGCGGCGAGCGTCGCGGTCGGCGGGCTGCCCGTCGCCGACGCCGTCGGGCTGGCCTTCGCGGTCTCCGCGTCGTCCTTCTGCCCGCTGCTCGTCCTCGGCATCTGGTGGCGGCGGCTGACCCCGCCGGGCGCCGCCGCCGGGATGCTGGTGGGCGGTGGCTGCGCGCTGCTCGCCGTCGCCGCGACCATGGCGGGCCTGCCCGGCGACGGAGCGCTGCACGCCCTGCTCGCCTGGCCCGCGCTGTGGTCGGTGCCGCTGGGCTTCCTCACCATGACGCTGGTCTCCCTGGCCACCCCGGGGCGGGTGCCGACGGGCACGGCGGCGATCCTGGCCCGCTTCCACCTGCCGGAGGAACTGCGCAACGAACGGGCGGAGGTGACGCCGTGAGCGGGTTCCTGGCGGGCCTGTGCGTCGCCGTGCTGCCGCTGCTGGCCGCCGGGTTCTGGCTGGGCCGGCGCACGGCCCGGCCCGAGAGCCTCGGCGGGCTCGGCTCCCCGGTGGAGCACGCGACCTTCCAGACCCTGCACACCGCCTCGCTGGCCGCGCCCCCGCTGCGGGCGGGCCTGACGGAAGAGACCGCCCGCAAGGCGGCCCGCAAACTGCGCTCGCTGCTCGGCACGGACGCGCTGTGCCTGACCGACCGCGAGGAGGTCCTGGTCTGGGACGGCGCGGGGGCCCACCACCGTAGTGAGATCATGGAACGGCTGGCCGGGCCGCTTCAGACGGGCCGCGGCGAGGCCTTCCCGCTGACCTGCTCCGTCCCCGACTGCGGGGTCCGCTGGGCGGTGGTGGCGCCGCTCACCGTCGACGACCGGGTGCACGGCGCGCTGGTGGCCTGCGCGCCCCGCGAGTCCGCCGTGCTCGTCCGGGCCGCCGGGGAGGTGGCCCGTTGGGTCTCCGTCCAGCTGGAACTGGCCGATCTGGACCGGTCCCGCACCCGTCTGATCGAGGCCGAGATCAAGGCCCTGCGCGCCCAGATCTCCCCGCACTTCATCTTCAACTCGCTCGCGGTGATCGCCTCGTTCGTCCGCACCGACCCCGAGCGCGCCCGCGAGCTGCTGCTGGAGTTCGCCGACTTCACCCGCTACTCGTTCCGCCGGCACGGCGACTTCACCACCCTCGCCGACGAACTCCACGCCATCGACCACTATCTGGCCCTCGTCCGGGCACGCTTCGGCGACCGCCTCCGCGTCACCCTCCAGATCGCGCCCGAGGTGCTGCCGGTCGCGCTGCCCTTCCTCTGTCTCCAGCCGCTCGTGGAGAACGCCGTCAAGCACGGTCTGGAGGGCAAGTCCGACAAGTGCCACATCCAGATCACCGCGCAGGACGCCGCCGCCGAGGCGCTGGTGGTGATCGAGGACGACGGCGCCGGAATGGACCCCGCCCTGCTGCGCCGCATCCTCGCCGGCGAGGTCAGCCCCTCGGGCGGCATCGGCCTGTCCAACGTCGACGACCGGCTCCGGCAGGTCTACGGCGACGAGCACGCACTGGTCATCGAGACCGCACCGGGAGCGGGCATGAAGATCACCGTCCGGCTGCCGAAGTACCAGCCCGGCGTGCACTCGGCGGGCCGCCTGACCGACGGGTGAGCCTCAGGTGCTGCGGGTGGTGGCGATCATGCCGAGGGTGATCAGGCCCAGCACGACCCAGCCGAACCACAGCCAGCCGTTGCTGCCGAGCGCCACCGTGTAGGCCGTCACGACGACGAGACCGCCGACGGTGAGCACCCCCATCGTCTTCGTGGAACCGTTCGTGGAACCGGGCATCGCGACACCCTCCTCATGGTCCGTTGCCCTCCATGGTGCCCCCGTTCTGCCTCCGGACGGTGCACACGACGACATGTGTGCCCGATTTCCATGCGCCCGCGCCGGTCCAGGAACCGGCCCGGTGAACGGAGGGATCGAATCCGTAGTCGCGCGGGGGCACGTCGCGCGCGCACGCCGCGTCCGACTCCGTCCGCGCCTCGGCGAGCGTGACGCCGGCCCCCAGCCGGGTGAAGCCGAGCACCTGCTCGTCGTGGGGCCCGGCACAGGAGACCAGCAGGGCCCGACGGCCGGGACGGACGTCCAGGCAGTCCCGCCGCTGCATGGTCGGGGTGTCGGCGAACGCGGTCCCCGTCCCGCGATGGCGGTCCACCGGCCCGTACAGCGGCCCGTGCGCGCCCAGCACCAGACAGGCGGTGCGCCGCCCGGCGGCGGCGAACCCGGCGCCGGTCGGCACGACGGCCAGGCCGCGTGCGTCGGCCAGCCGGTCACGGAGCTCCTGCGTCCGCTCCTCGCACTGCTGCGGTCCCCGCCGGGCCGCCTCGTCGGCCGAGGAGGCCGCGGCGAACGCCAGCACCTGCCCGTCCGGCGCCCGGTCACGGCAGGCCGGGTCCAGGTGCAGCCGGGGCGTCCCCGCGAACCGGACCCCGCCGGGCCGGTCGGCGACGACGCAGTCGCCGTCCCGCAGCGCTGCGCCGAGCCCGACGCCGTCGCCGTACGGCTTCGCCGCCACCGGGTCGCCGGCCCGGTCGGCCAGCGCGTACCAGACGCCGCCGAAGGCGAGGACCAGGCCGATGGCGCAGGCCAGGGCGGCGCGCAGGGCCCGCAGGCGCGGACGCCGGCGACGGGCGCGCGATGCCGGCGGGGCGGGCCCGGGGCCCCGCGGCACGGCCCAGGGCGGCTGCGAACCCGGCTCGGTCCGCGTCCGCGCGTCGGCCTGCGAGATGACGATCCGCGCCAGCTCCGTCTCCGCCTCGGCCGCCGTCATCCGCCGCGCCGGGTCCTTGACGAGCAGCCCCCGCAGCACGGTCCGGAGGGCGCCCGCCCGCACGGCCGGACGCGGCTCGTCCCGCACCACCGCCGTGAGCTGTGCCAGAGGCGACTCGCGCGCGAAGGGCCCATGGCCCTCGACGCCGTGGTACAGCGTGCAGCCCAGCGAGAACAGGTCGGCGGCCGGTGTCGGCGGGCCTCCCATGACCCGCTCCGGTGCCGGACAGCCCGCCGTGCCCACCAGCGCGGACGCCATCGTGTACCGCGTCTCCCCGGTGTCCGGCCGGACGGAGATGCCGTAGTCGGTGAGCAGGACGCGGCCGTACGGCGAGCCGGTGCGGTCCGGTGCCAGCAGGATGTTCGCCGGTTTCACGTCCCGGTGCATGATGCCCCGCTCGTGCCCCGCGGTCAGCGCGTCGAGCACGGCCGGCCCGATGCGGGCGCACTCGGCCGGGGCCGGCGGGCCGCGCCGTAAGAGCAGCTCGCGCAGATCGACGGCGCCCGCCACGTACTCCATGACGATCCACGGCAGTCCGTCGTGCTCCAGTACGTCGTGCACGGTCACCATGTGCGGATGGCCGCGCAGCCCGGCGGCGTGCCGGGCCTTTGCGCGGGCGCGCGCCACGCGGGCCTCCCGCTCCCGGCCCGGCTCCTGAGGGTCACGGAAGGCGATCTCCTTCAGCGCGACCTCGCAGGCCAGTCTCCGGTCGTGCGCGAGCCACACGTGGCCCGTGCCGCCGCCGAGCCGGTGCAGCAGTACCTAGCGGCCGGCGATGACCCGGCCCACTCCCGACGTCGGAGATCCCGAGGTCATGCGGTGACTCCCGGACGCCCGGCGTCACAGGCCCCCGGCCTGTTCGTACCGCCGTACGGCTTCGCGCGCATGGTCATCACCGCTCCCCCCGGGCGGTTCCCCGTCGCGCCTCATGCTACTGAAGGGCGCGGCCCCTCATCGGCCGCGTGCGTTCAGTGAGGCCAGATAGGCGTTGTACGCCTGGAGTTCCTTGTCGCCGTCGCGGTCGGCGGCCCGGTCCGTGCGCCGGGCCTGCCGCTGTTCGGAGCCGTACCACTGGAAGAGCAGCGCGATCAGCACCAGCACGGAGGGGACTTCGCTGAACGCCCAGGCGATGCCGCCGGCCGCGCTCTGGTCGGAGAGCGCGTCGATGCCGAGCGAGGCGGGCGGGTTCCTGAACGTCTCCACCATGGGGGTGGAGCCCATCATCAGCGCGATGCCGAAGAACGCGTGGAACGGCATGCCCGCGAACAGCTCCAGCATCCGCATCAGATAACCGGGCCGGTGCGGACCCGGGTCCACGCCCATGATCGGCCAGAAGAAGACCACACCGACGGCGAGGAAGTGTACCATCATCGCGACGTGCCCCACCTTGGAGCCCATCAGGAAGTCGAAGAGCGGCGTGAAGTACAGCACGTACAGGCTCGCGATGAACAGCGGGATCGTGAACACGGGATGCGTGATGATCCGCACGTACCAGCTGTGCAGCAGCATCAGCAGCAGTTCCCTCGGCCCCTTGCGGCCGCGGCCGGCCGTCGGCAGCGCGCGCAGCGCCAGCGTGATCGGGGCACCGAGCAGGATCAGGATCGGCGACACCATGCTGATCACCATGTGCTGCACCATGTGCACGCTGAACATGACCATGCCGTAGTCGTTCAGCCTGGTGCACATCACGAGCCCGACGCTCAGCACGCCGACGACATAGGCGACCACTCGCCCCACCGGCCACTTGTCACCGCGCCGCGCCAGCCGTACGACCCCCCAGCCGTACAGGGCCAGCCCGAGCAGACAGGCGACGAGGAAGAACGGGTCCGCCGACCACTGAAGCCCCCGCCCCAACGTGAACGGCGGCAGATCCATGATCATGCCGTGCTCGCCGTGATCCATCCGCCGGCTCCTGTTTCGTGGGGGGTTGTGCTGTCTGTCCGCCCCCAGATTAGAACCGCCCCCGGCAACCGATGTCACCGGGGGCGGTACGGCGCGCCCGAGGGAAGCGACCAGCCGCGCTCCACCCGCACCCCGCGGACGACCGTCACGAGGCGAGCTCTGTTCGGGAAGGCACCGGCGTCAGAGAACGCACTCCGCCTCGTCGTACCGCTCCGCCGGCACCGTCTTCAGCGTCCGGACCGCCTCCGCCAGCGACACCATCACGATGTCGGTGCCGCGCAGCGCCGTCATCCGGCCGAACTCGCCCCGGTGCACGGCCTCCACGGCGTGCCAGCCGAAACGCGTGGCCAGCACCCGGTCGTACGCCGTCGGCGTCCCGCCCCGCTGCACATGCCCGAGGATGACCGGCCGGGCCTCCTTGCCCAGCCGCTGCTCCAGCTCGACGGAGAGCTGCCGGGCGATCCCGGCGAACCGCTCGTGGCCGTAGACGTCCTTGCCGCCCTCGTCGAAGTCCATGGTGCCGGGCCGCGGCTTGGCACCCTCCGCGGCGACGACGATCGCGAACCGCTTGCCGGCGGAGAACCGCTCACCGACCTTGGCGGTCAGCTCGTCGATGTCGAAGGGACGTTCCGGCACGACGATGGCGTGGGCGCCGGCCGCCATGCCCGAGTGCAGGGCGATCCAGCCGGTGTGGCGGCCCATGACCTCCACGATCAGCACCCGCTGGTGGGACTCGGCGGTGGTCTTCAGCCGGTCCAGGGCCTCGGTGGCCACGGTGACGGCCGTGTCGAAGCCGAAGGTCACGTCCGTGACCGCGATGTCGTTGTCGATCGTCTTCGGCACGCCCACTATCGGCAGACCGCTGTCGGACAGCAGCCGCGCCGCCTTGAGCGTGCCCTCGCCGCCGATCGGGATGATCGCGTCGAGTCCGAGCTCCTCGACATGGCCCCGGGCCCGTTCCACACCGTCCCGCAGATGCTCGGGGCGGACCCGGGAGGAGCCGAGGATGGTGCCGCCGCGGGCGAGAATGCCGCCCACCGCGTCGAGGTCGAGCTTGAGGTAGTCGCACTCCAGGAGACCCTTCCATCCGTCCCGGAAGCCGATGACCTCGTCGCCGTGGTCGGCGACGGCACGGTGCACGACGGACCGGATGACGGCGTTCAGGCCGGGGCAGTCGCCGCCGGACGTGAGGACACCAATGCGCATAGCCCGAAATACCTTCTCAACATGGGCACGGAGGCCGGACGGCTCCGTCCGGCCCGATCCCCGCCACCCTAGCGGCAGCGGGGGGCGGGGCCGAACCGTGCGTCCGCCTGCTGGACGCGTCCGCTCACCTGTGCGGCCGAGTCGTCAGACGGGCTGTTGACCAGCGGAATTGTTGCGGGACCGAGCAACTCAGGCCGGCTGCTGCGCGGCCGCGATGCGCTCGTTGCGCAGCGCCTCGTACCAGCGGTCGTCGGTCGGCGGCAGCGCGTTCACGTCGAGCGCCAGCTTCAGCAGGTGGTCCGCGATCAGCGGGTTGCGCGCGAGCACCGGACCGTGCATGTACGTGCCGAAGACCGTGTCGTTGTACGCGCCCTCCGTGCCGTCCCCGGTGCCGTTGCCGTTGCCGAACCGGACCCGGGCGAGCGGGCGGGCGGTGGGGCCGAGGTGGGTGACGCCCTGGTGGTTCTCGAACCCGGTCAGCGGGGGCAGGCCGAGGTTGGGGTCCACGTCGCCGAGCACGTCGCCGACGCAGCGGGCGCCCTCGCCGCGCACCGAGACCACGTCGAGCAGGCCGAGGCCGGGCTCGCGCTGGCCGAGGTCGTTGATGAACTCGTGGCCGAGGATCTGGTAGCCGGCGCAGACGGAGAACACGATCGCGCCGTTCTCGACGGCCCGGTACAGCCCGCCGTCGCGGCGCAGCCGCTCGGCCGCGAGCCGCTGCGGACGGTCCTCGCCGCCGCCGATCAGATAGATGTCGCCGGAGGTGGGGATCGGCTGGTCGCTGCGCACGTCGAGCCGGGCCACGTCCAGGCCGCGCTGGCGCGCCCGGCGCTCCACGACCAGCACGTTGCCCTGGTCGCCGTAGGTGCTGAGCAGGTCCGGATAGACCCAGACGACCCGCAGTTGGTTGTCGCTCATCGAAGTCCCTGAAGTCTCGTGGTCAGTTGCCGACGCGGCGGCGCAGGTCCTGGAAGGCGGTGTAGTTGGCGATGACCTCGATCCGGCCCGGCGGGCACAGCTGCACGGCCTGGTCGAGGTTCTCGCAGACCTGGAACTGCTGGTTGGCCACTTCCAGACGCACCGCGAGGTCCAGTTTCCGGTCACCGATCACACAGATCGGGTGGCCGGTCAGCCGCGTGTAGTCGACGTCCCAGAGCCAGGAGGTGTCGGTGCCGTCGGCGCTGCGGGCGTTCACCGACAGGATCACCGGGGCCGGCGGCGGGTCGATCAGGGAGAAGGTCTCCAGCCAGCCGGCCGGGTTCTTGGCCAGCAGCAGACGCAGGTCGCGGCCCTGGAACTGGACGACGTCATAGCGCCCGGCCACCGCCTGCACCTGGTACATGCGTTCCAGGGCGACCTGCGGCGGCACCCCGAAGACGGCGGCGACGGCGGCGGAGCTGGCGGCGTTGGCCTTGTTGGCGCGGCCCGGCAGCTGGAGGTGGATCGGCCAGGCCGAGCCGTGCGGGTCCAGCACGTGGTCGCCGGAGAGCGCCCAGCTGGGGGTGGGGCGGCGGAAGCCGCACTCGCCGCAGAACCAGTCGTCGCCGGGGCGCTGCATCACACCGCCGCAGGACGGGCAGGACCAGGCGTCGTCCTTCCACATCTGGCCGGCGGCGACCCAGATCACATTGGGCGAGGAGGAGGCGGCCCACACCACCAGCGGGTCGTCGCAGTTGGCGACGAGCACCGCCTTGGTGCCGGCCAGGCCCTCGCGCCAGTTCTCGGCCAGCATGCGGGTCTCCGCCGCGCGGTCGAGCTGGTCGCGGGAGAGGTTGAGCAGGGCGATGCACTTGGGGTCGGTGTCCCGGGCGACGCCCGCGAGGTACTTCTCGTCGACCTCGATCACGCCGTAGCGGGCGTCCGAGCCGCCCGCGAGCGCCGAGGTGATGCCGGCGGGCATGTTGGCGCCGAGGGCGTTGGAGACGACCGGTCCCGCGGCGCGCAGCGCCTCGGCGATCAGCCGGGTCGTCGTGGTCTTGCCGTTGGTCGCCGAGACCAGGACGACGTCCAGGTTCTGTGCGAGCCGGGCGAGGAGGTCGGGGTCGAGCCTGAGGGCCACCCGGCCGCCGATCACCGAACCGCTGCCGCGCCCCGCGGCTCGGGATGCCGCCGCGACCGCCCTGCCCGCGGTCACGGCCAGCTTGGCCCGCGGCGTGAGCGGGTCCGAGTTGCCTGCCATCAGTTCTCGATCCTCCTTGCGTACGCGCCGCGTCTGAAGCCTGTGAAGCCTGACGGCCACGTGGTGAGGAGCTCAGCCTATCGAGATCCATCTGCACGCCCGAATCCCGGCACCGTACCCGGGGTCCGCGCGGCGGTGCGGTGCGCCCGGGACCGTACTCTTGCCGCCATGCGACACGGCTCGATCCCCGGCGCCCACGGGCGCGTCAGGCCCCTCACCCTGCTCGGCGACCCCGGGTTGCGGCAACCCTGCCGGGAGGTGACCGGCTTCGGACCCGAACTGGCCGGGCTGGTGGAGGACTTGTTCGCCACGATGTACGCGGCGCGGGGAGTCGGCCTGGCCGCCAACCAGGTGGGCGAGGATCTGCGGGTGTTCGTGTACGACTGCCCGGACGACGAGGACGTGCGTCATCTCGGCCACATCGTGAACCCGCGGCTGGTCGGGACCGACGGGGTGGTGGTGCGCGGACCCGAGGGATGTCTGTCGCTGCCCGGCCTGGAGGCGGGCACCGAGCGGTACGACCATGCCGTCCTCGAGGGGTTCACGGCGGCCGGGGAGCCGGTCACCGTGCACGGGACCGGCTGGTTCGCCCGCTGTCTCCAGCACGAGTACGACCACATCGAGGGCGGCCTGTACGTGGACCGGCTCACCGGGTGGCGCCGGCGGCGCGTGCTGCGGCAGGCCGCGCGGGCGCCGTGGGCCCGCCGGCCGCGCGGCTGAACGCCCCGCCGGCCGCCTCGCGGGCGTCTCAGAAGCCCGGCCCGCCCATCCTGTCGCCCGCCGCCGCCAGCCGCCCCCACAGCAGGTCGGCCAGGCCGCGCACCAACTCCGCGCGGGTGCAGGGGCGTTCGCCCAGCCACCAGTCCCCGGCGGCGTGCATCATGCCGACGATGCCGTGCCCCCACACCCGGGCCAGCTGCTGGCTGCCCGGTCCGAGGTCGAGGCGCTCCTCGATGACCTGGGCCAGCTCCTCGCCCATGCGGCGCAGCAGCGGCGCCGAGTGCTTGCCGACGTCGAAGCCCGGGTCGCCCTGGTCGCCCTGGGCGGCGCTGCCCTCCGCCGGATGCATCAGGAAGCGGTACACCTGCGGGCGGGCCTCGATGGCCGCCAGATAGGTGTCCAGCGTGGCCTCGACGCGTTCGCGCCGCTCCGCCGGGGCGTCCAGCGCGGCCCGCAGCGAGTCCAGGAGGGCGTCGGTGTGCCGCTTGGCCAGCGCGGCGTAGAGTCCGCCCTTGTCGCCGAAGTGCCGGTAGAGGATCGGCTTGGTGATGCCCGCCTCGGCGGCGATGGCGTTCATCGAGGCGTGCGGGCCGTCGCGCAGCACCACCCGGTCGGCGGCCTCCAGCAGCTCGCGCCGTCGGCGGTCGGCGGACCGCTGCTGATCGGTCCGCTGCGTGGTGTCCATGAGCTCTCCCCACCCGTGCTGATTCGGTGACGCCTGCGCAACGTAACACCCGCCGGGCCCCGCGCATCGAACGGGCTGCCGACGATCATGGAGGGTTGACTTCTACTACCCGTCGGTAACAGACTCGGGTTACCGTAAGTAACGCGCTTGTGTGCCGCTGGAGGGGTCATGGCCGAGTTCACCATGGAGCTCAACGACGAGCAGAAGGAGGTCCGGGACTGGCTCCATGGCTTCGCCGCCGATGTGATCCGCCCCGCGGCCGCCGAGTGGGACGAGCGCGAGGAGACCCCCTGGCCGGTCATCCAGGAGGCCGCCAAGGTCGGCATCTACTCTCTCGACTTCTACGCCCAGCAGTACTTCGACGCCACCGGCCTCGGCATCCCCATGGCGATGGAGGAGCTGTTCTGGGGCGACGCGGGCATCGCCCTGTCCATCGTCGGCACCGGCCTGGCCGCCGTCGGCGTCCTCGCCAACGGCACCGAGGAGCAGATCGGCACCTGGATCCCGCAGATGTACGGCGATGTCAACGACGTCAAGGTCGCCGCCTTCTGCTCCTCCGAGCCCGACGCCGGCTCCGACGTGGCCTCCATGCGCACCCGCGCGGTGTACGACGAGGCCAAGGACGAGTGGGTCATCAACGGCACCAAGACCTGGGCGACCAACGGCGGCATCGCCAACGTCCATGTCGTCGTCGCGGTCGTCGACCCGGAGCTGGGCTCCAAGGGCCACGCCTCGTTCATCGTCCCGCCGGGCACGCCGGGCCTGTCCCAGGGCCAGAAGTTCAAGAAGCACGGCATCCGCGCCTCGCACACCGCCGAGGTGATCCTGGACAACGTGCGCGTCCCCGGCTCCTGCCTGCTCGGCGGCAAGGAGAAGCTGGACGAGCGCCTCGCCCGCGCGCGCGAGAAGGCGAAGAAGGGCGGCGAACGCGTGAAGAACGCCGCGATGGCCACCTTCGAGGCGTCCCGACCGGCCGTCGGCGCGATGGCGGTGGGCACCGCCCGGGCCGCGTACGAGGTCGCCCTGGAGTACGCGCAGACCCGTGAGCAGTTCGGCCGCCCGATCATCGACAACCAGGGTGTCGCCTTCCAGCTCGCGGACGCGCGCACGTCCATCGACGCCGCGCGTCTGCTGGTGTGGCGGGCCTCCTGGATGGCGATCAACGGCAAGCCGTTCACCGCGGCCGAGGGCTCGATGTCCAAGCTGTTCGCCAGCGAGACGGCGAAGAAGGTCACCGCCCAGGCGATCCAGATCCTGGGCGGTAACGGGTACACGCGGGAGTACCCGGTGGAGCGGATGCACCGCGACGCGGCGATCTACACGATCTTCGAGGGGACGAGTGAGATCCAGCGGCTCGTGATCGCGCGGACTCTCTCCGGGATGCCGATCCGGTAGCGCCCTGGGGTCGCTGCGCGGCTGCGGGGTGCGGGTGCGTTGTGGCTGGTCGCGCCCGCGCGGCGGAGCCGCATATCGGCACGGCCCCGCGCCCCCGGGTGTCTCACCTGTGCCTCAGCGGAGTGAGTTGCTGGATGTCGTAGCGGGCCCGTAGCTGTTCGATCGCCGTGTGGTCCGGTGGGCCCCCGGTTCCCAGGATCTCGAGGAGTTCCTCGAAGTAGCGTTCGTGGTCCGGGGGCGGGGACGCCTGGAAGAACATCTTCGCGGGGGCGTCCGTCGGGTTGGCGAAGGCGTGCGGGCAGCCGGGGGGTACGACGACGACCGTGCCCGGCGTGGCCCGCACCACCCGGCCGCCCGACGGCGACTCCCACCGCTGCCAGCTGCCGGGGGTACGGACGCGCGGCTCGAAGGCGAGCACGTCCAGCTCGCCGTCGAGCACGTAGAACAGCTCCTCGCTGCGGGTGTGCACATGGGCGCCGACGTCGAAGCCCGGCGGCACGATCACCTCGAAGGTGGACGCCGTGCGCGAGTGCGAACCGGTCACCTTGAAGGTGACGTGCTGGGCCGGTGTCTCGACGACCCGGCCGTGACCCGGCGGCACCAGCAGCCCCTCCGTCGCCGTCATCGCCCCTCACCACGTCACGGGCAGGGCCTCGGGCCCGCGGATCAGCGCGCCCTTCTTGAAGGGCACCTCCTCGGGCGGCACCGCGAGCGCCAGGCCGGGCACACGGTCCAGCACCGCGTCGACCAGCAGTTCCGACTCCAGTCTCGCCAGCTGGCCGCCCGGGCAGTAGTGCGGGCCGAAACCGAAGGAGACATGGGGGTTGGGACTGCGGGAGAGGTCGATCGTGTCCGGGTCGGGGAAGACGTCCGGGTCGCGGTTGGCGGCCAGATAGGAGACGTAGACCGCGTCTCCGGCGCGGATGCGCACGCCCCGGATCTCCATGTCCTCCAGGGCGATCCGGGACAGCCCGACCGCGTTGCGGTGCGGGATCCAGCGCAGCAGTTCGTCGATGGCCGCGGGGCGGGTCTCCGGCTCGGCACGCAGCCGTTCGGCCAGCTCCGGACGGGTCAGCAGGACGTAGAACAGCTGGCCGCTGTTGTTGGTGACCGCCTCGCCGCCGATCTGGAGCAGCAGCGCGAGCCCGACGGCCTCCTCCAGCGTGATCTCCTCCCGGCCCACGGCGGCGCCGAGCAGCGAGGCGACGTCCTCGCCCGTGCCGCCCTCGCGCAGGCCGATCAGATCGGCGAAGCAGGCACCCATCTCCTGCTTGGCCCGCTCGCTGACCTCGGCACCCTGCGAGGAGGACAGGATCAGCTGGGTCC
Organism: Streptomyces fumigatiscleroticus; assembly: GCF_014647975.1. GTDB lineage: Bacteria > Actinomycetota > Actinomycetes > Streptomycetales > Streptomycetaceae > Streptomyces > Streptomyces fumigatiscleroticus. The sequence goes on along the minus strand of NZ_BMQF01000006.1, from coordinate 215,020 downwards.
AGGTGTGCATGCGCTCCCGGTCGGCGGCGGGGACGCCCATCAGTGCGCAGATCACCGCGATGGGGAAGGGGCTCAGCACCGCGGCGGTGAGGTCGGCGGGCGGCCCGGCCGCCAGCATCGTGCCGACCAGCTCGTCGAGCATCCCGCGGGCCTGGTCGCGGACGCGCTCCACGCCCCGGGCCGTGAAGGCCGCGGCCACCGAGCGGCGCAGCCGGGTGTGGTCCGGCGGGTCGAGGAAGCCGACCGCGCCGCGGGCCGGGATGAAGTGCGGGGCGAGCCGGGTGACCTGCCGGTCCATGACGGCCTCGCGGCTGAAGCGGGGGTCGTTGGTGACCAGGCGGACGTCGTCGAAGCGGGTCACGAGCCAGGCCCAGCCCTCGCCGTTGGGCAGTTTGATCCGGGTGACCGGGCCCTCGCGCATCAGGTCGGCCAGGACCGGGTCGAAGTCCACACCGGTCAGTTCGGGTGCCGGCCAGTACCGCACGGGCGGTACGGACTCGGTGATCGTCTCTTCGTTCATCTCACGCCGTTCCGTCCGCGCTCTGCCAGTGGCCCAGGGACATCTCCGCGGTGATGCCGGGACCGAACCCGGCCATCAGCCCGCGCGCCCGGTGGTCGACGCCGCCCTCGTCGAACATCCGCCGCAGCGCGTCCAGTACGACGGCGCTGGCGATGTTGCCGTACTCGGTGAGCGTGGCCCGGCTGAAGCGGAAGGCGTGCGGTTCCACCTTGAGAAACTTGCTGAGGTCGTCGAGGATGCGGGGGCCGCCCGCGTGGATCACATAGAAGTCCAGGTCGGAGGCGTCCCAGCCATGGGTGCCCGCCAGTTCCTTGAGCGCCGGCGCCAGCGGCTCCATGGTGGCCGGCACCCGCTTGTCCAGCAGGAAGTGGAAGCCGGTCGCCTTCACGTCGTACATGATCCACTCCGCTGTCTCGGGGATCAGGTACGAGCCGTTGCGCTCCAGCCGGACGCCGGTGCCGCCCCGCCCGCGGACCACCGCGGCGGCGATGCCGTCGCCGAACAGCCCGTTGGACAGCAGGGAGCCCACCCCGATGTCGGTGGGCTGGTAGCACAACGAGCAGAACTCGCAGGCCACGATGAGGGCGTTGGCCTCGGGATAGGCCGTGCAGAAGTCATGGGCGCGGTTGATCGCCGCGCCGCCGGCCGCGCAGCCCAGCTGCGCTATGGGTATCTGCCGGGTGGTGGTGTCGAAGGCCATCTCGTTGATCAGCCATGCGGTGAGCGAGGGCATCATGAAGCCCGTGCACGACACGTAGATGATCACGTCGATGTCGGAGGGGAGCACCTCCGCGCCGTCCAGCGCCCGCTGGATCACCGACGGCACCCGGGCCTTCGCCTCGGCCTCGTAGAGCTTGTTGCGGTCCTCGAAACCGGGATGTTTCAAGGTCTCCTCGATGGGCTGCACGATGTGCCGGGTCCGTACCCCGGTGTTCTCGATCAGCCGGAGCGCCAGCGGCAGTTGAGGGTGGTCGGCGTGGCGCTCGCGCGCCAGGTCCAGCGTCTCCTCCATCGTGATCACGTGCTCTGGAACGGACACCGAGGGTCTGCACAAAGTCGCCATGAACCGTGCCTGCTTTCGCCTCCCGGAAGGCCTTTCGCCCCCCGGTCAGAAGGTGGTCCACCTCAGAGGGTGTCCACCCACGATCACCCGGCGGAGCTACGATCTCGCGCCGGACTACTCCGAACCGGGGACCCGTGACAGGGTCGGAGACGGACCCGCACGGCCCCACCGACGGAGGACGCGATGACCCCCACGGCCAGGGAACTGCTGGAGACGATCACCGGGGAACTGGCTCCGGATCCCGGGGAGAACCGCCTCGTGCCGCTGATCGCCCGGGGCGCGGCGGACCGGGACACGCTCGCCGCGCTCGCGCTGGAACAGCGCTGGGTGATCGCCTCGGACCGCCGCTCGTTCCTGCATCTGGCGCAACGCTGCGCGGACCGTCCGGAGGCCGCGGCCTTCTTCACGGCGCTGGCCGGGGGCGAGGAGCTGGCCGCGGAGCGGCTGGTGGCGTTCGCCGCGGCCTGCGGCGTGGACGAGGCGCGGGCGGCCGCCCACGAGCCGCTGGCGGGCTGCCAGGCCTACCCGGCGTATGTCGCCTGGCTGGCGCTGAACGGCTCACCCGCCGACGTCGTGCTCGCGCTGCACGCCAACTTCGCCGCCTGGGGTGCCGCTTGCGCGACGGTCGCCGGGGCGCTGCGCCGCCACTACGGCCTCGACGACGAGGCGTGCGGGTTCTTCGACTTCTTCGCCGGGCCCGCGCCGGAACTCCGGCGGCGGGCGGCGGCCGCCGTGCGTGAGGGGCTGGACGCCGGGGCGGTGGGCGAGGAGCTGGCGCGCCGCCACGGGCGGCTGCTGGCGGCCTACGAGGCGCTGTTCTGGCACACGCTGTGGGAACGCGACCGGGGTCAGGAGGACTGATTGCTGCTGTGCGCGATGCAGGCCACGTCGATACGGTCGGCCAGCTTGGCGAGTTCGATGGTGAGGGCCGCGACGGTGTCCTCGTCGAGACCCTCCTGACCGGCCTCCACCAGATGCAGCCACCGGCCGCCCACCGTGCGCAGCAGCTTGCTGACGTCGGCGGCCGCCACCTGCAACGTGCCGCGGTCGTCGACGATCAGAGGGAGAGTCACTTCGCGGTTCACGTCAGGGATCGTAGCCGCGGAAGGCTCAGGCGCCGTGCCATACGGTGGTGATGTTGCAGAACTCGCGGATTCCGTGCCCGGACAGCTCACGCCCGTACCCCGACCGCTTCACCCCGCCGAACGGGAACGCCGGGTGCGAGGCGGTCATTCCGTTGATGTACACGCTGCCCGCCTCCAGGTCCCGCACGAACCGGTCGACCTCCGCCTCGTCGCGGGTCCAGACGTTGGAACTGAGGCCGAAGTCCGTGTCGTTGGCGATCAGCACGGCCTCGTCCAGGTCGGCCGCCCGGTACAGCGTGGCGACCGGGCCGAAGGCCTCCTCCCGGTGGATGCGCATCTCGCGGGTGATGCCGGCCAGAACGGTCGGCGGGTAGTAGAAGCCGGGCCCGTCGGGGCGTTCGCCACCGCACAGCACGGTGGCGCCGCCACGCACCGCGTCGTCGACGAGCTCCACGAGGTCGTCGCGGCCCCGCTCGCTGGAGAGCGGGCCGACCTCGGTGTCCTCCTCCATCGGGTCGCCGACCTTCAGCGCCCTCATGCGCGCCGTGAAGCGCTCGGCGAAGGCGTCGTAGACGTCCGCGTGCACGATGAACCGCTTGGCCGCGATGCAGGACTGGCCGGTGTTCTGCACCCGGGCGTTCACCGCCACCTCGGCGGCCCGGTCCAGGTCGGCGGAGGGCATGACGACGAACGGGTCGCTGCCGCCCAGCTCCAGCACCGTCTTCTTGATCATCTCCCCGGCGGTGGAGGCGACCGCGCGGCCCGCGGGCTCGCTGCCGGTGAGGGTGGCCGCCCTGACACGCTCGTCGCGCAGGATGTCGTCGATCGCCGCCGAGCCGACCAGCAGGGTCTGGAAACAGCCCTCGGGGAAGCCCGCCCGGTGGAACAGGTCCTCCAGGTACAGCGCGGTCTGCGGCACGTTCGAGGCGTGCTTGAGCAGACCGACGTTGCCGGCCATCAGCGCGGGCGCCGCGAACCGGATCACCTGCCAGAGCGGGAAGTTCCACGGCATCACCGCGAGCACCGGGCCGAGCGGCCGGTAGCGGACCAGGGCGCGCGAGGCGCCGGAGTCCTTGACATCGGCGGGGTCCGGCTCCTCGTCGGCGAGGAGTTCCGCGGCGTGGTCGGCGTACCAGCGCATCGCCTTGGCGCACTTGGCGGCCTCCGCGCGGGCCTGCGCGACCGGCTTGCCCATCTCCGTGGTGATCACCCGGCCGATCTCCCGCTGGTCCTCCTGGAGCAGATCGGCGGCCCGGCGCATCAGCCGGGCGCGCTCGTCGAAGGACGTCGTCCGGTAGGTGCGGAAGGTGGCCTCGGCGAGCCGGAGCCGGCGCTCGATCTCCTCCTCGCCCAGGGCCTGGTACGTCCTGAGCGTCTCGCCGTTCGCCGGGTTCACCGTCGCGATGGGCATGGCTGACCTCCGTGGGGGCGGGCTCTGCTCCGACCATCCCGCGCCGCGGTGGACGCCGCAACGCGTGAGGGCCGTGCGGATTCATTCCTCGTGCCGGTGCGAGTGCTCCGCCAGGCGGTCGAGAAACGCGGTCTGCGCCGTGATGATCACCTCTCGGGCCCGGTCGAGGGTGAACCAGGCCACCCGGTCCAGCTCCGGGAACTCCTGGATCCGCCCGGAGCGCGGCGGCCACTCCATCGGGAAGGTGCCGGGCCGGACCGCCGCCGGATCGAGGTCGCCGGCCACGGCCCAGACGGTGACGGTCTTGCCGCCGGCCTGCCGGACCTCGCCCAGGAAGATCGCCTCGCCCTCGGGCGGGGGCAGCCCGAGCTCCTCCCGGAACTCGCGCCGGGCCGCCTGAAGGGCCGGCTCGTCCGGCTCGTACTCGCCCTTCGGGACGGTCCACGCCCCGGCGTCGCGCCGGGCGAAGTACGGGCCGCCCATATGGCCGAGCAGCACCTCGGTGCCGTCGTCGGTGTGCCGGAACAGCAGCAGGCCCGCGCTGCGCCGGCCCGCCGGACTCACGCGGCCACCCCCGGGTGGGCGGCCAGCACCGTCTCGACCGTGTCCGCCTCCTGCGGGCGCTTGTCCTTGCGGTAGCGGACGACGCGGGCGAAGCGGAGGGTGACGCCGGCCGGGTAGCGGCTGGAGCGCTGAAGGCCGTCGTAGGCGATCTCGACGACGAGTTCGGGGCGTACGGTCATGCCCCAGCCGTACTCCTCCACGGCCAGGGTCCGCAGGTGTTCGGTCTGCCAGGCCAGCATCGCGTCGGTCATGCCCTTGAAGGTCTTGCCGAGCATGACGAAGCCGCCGTCGGCACCGAGGGCGCCCAGATGCAGGTTGGAGAGCTTGCCGCCGCGCCGGCCGTGCCCCCACTCGGCGGCCAGCACGACCAGGTCGAGGGTGTGGACGGGCTTGACCTTCAGCCAGGACGCGCCGCGCCGGCCCGCGCTGTAGGCGGCGTCCAGCCCCTTGACCACGACGCCCTCGTGACCGCGTTCCAGGGTGTCGGCGAGGAACTTCTCCGCCCGTTCGACGTCCTCGGGCCCGCAGACCAGCGTGCGCCGCACCCGCATCGGCTCCGGGACCAGCCGGGCCAGCTCCGCGTGCCGCTCGGTGAACGGCAGGTCGAGCAGGTCGCGGCCGTCGACCGAGAGCGCGTCGAAGAAGACGGGGGAGACGGGGACCGCCCGTGCGGCCGCGGCGACGTCCACCCGGGAGCCGACGCGGCCGGCGGTCTCCTGGAAGGACCGGGGGCGGCCGTCCGCGTCGAAGGAGACGACCTCGCCGTCCAGGATGAACCGTTCCTCCGGCAGCTCGAGGGCGGCGGCGGTCACCTCCGGCAGCCGGTCGGTGATGTCGTCCAGGGTGCGGGTGTGGACACGCACCGTGTCGCCGTCCCGGTGCACCTGCACCCGGATGCCGTCGAGCTTCTCCTCCACCGCGCAGGCGCCGAGCTTGCCGATCGCCTCGGCCACCGAGGAGGCGCTGTGTGCGAGCATCGGCAGCACGGGCCGGCCGACGGTGAGCCGGAACCGGTCCAGCGCGGCCGGCCCGTCCGCGAGCAGGGCCTGAGCCACCGTCTGGAGCGAACCGGCCAGCATCACCGCCCGCCGCACGTCGGCCGGCGGCGCGCCGGTCGCCCGGGCCAGCCCCTCCACGGCGACGGCGTCCAGCGCGCCCTGCCGGACCTCGCCGGTGAGCAGCCCGAGCAGAAAGCGCTGCTCGTCCTCGGTGGCCGCGCCCATCAGCTCCCCGACCAGCCGGATCCGCTCGGCCTGGGCGCCGGGCCCGGAGACCGCGCCGAGCCGGGTGAGCAGGGCGTCCACCTCCCGCACGGTCAGGGTCGGCTCGGCGGCCGGGGCGACGGGGCGGCCCAGCACCTTCCAGCCGACGCCGAGCCGCCCCTGCGGCAGCCGTCCCGCCAGATACGGGATGACGACCGGCACGTCGTCCGCCTCGGCCTCCCGGAACAACTCCGCGAGCAGGTCGGTCTTCCGGGACCGCGCCGAGGTGGCGGCGACCTCGCGGGACACCTGGGCCAGCCGGGTCAGCAGCATGCAGTCAGGGTGCACCGTGAGGGGCGGGTTCACACCTGTACGACCGTGACGTCAGTCGCGCGCCGCCGTATCGAGGGAGGTCATGATCAGATCGCCGACGATCGCGGCCGCCGCCCGGTAGCCGCCGCTGGCCGCGTGCACGACCTGCTCGGCGAAGCCGACCGCGTTGCCCGCGGCCCACACCCCGGGCACGGTGGTCCGGCCGGTCTCGTCGACGACGGGATACGCGCCGAACGGGGTCTCGCGCAGCTCGGCGCCGAGCCGCTCCAGCAGCCCGGTCCGCGGGAGGGGACGGGGGGAGACGAACACCACCGAGCGTTCGTGCACGGTGCCGTCCGCGAGCTCGACACCGGTGAGCCGGTCGTCCTCGACCACCAGCCGGGCCACCTCGCCCGGCACCACCTTCACCCCGGCGGCGGCGAGCCGGCGCAGGTCGTCGTCCGACAGCTCCTCCTCGGCGACGGTGTGCAGGAAGAGGGTCACGTCCTTGGACCAGCCGGACACCATCAGCGCCTGGTGCACGCTCATCGGGTTCCGGGCGAGCACGCCGAAGGGCCGGTCGCGCACCTCCCAGCCGTGGCAGAACGGGCAGTGCAGCACGTCCCGGCCGAACCGCCCGGCGACGCCGGGCACCGCGGGCAGCTCGTCCTTCAGCCCGGTGGCGACGATCAGCCGCCCGGCGCGCACGGTCCGTCCGCCGGCCAGCTCCACGGCGAAGTCCTCCCCGTCGCGGGCGACGTCCACCACCCGGTCCTCGACGAGCTCGACGCCGTAAGCGGCGATCTCCGCGCGCCCGGCGGCCAGGAACTCGGCCGGCGGCATGCCGTCCCGGGACAGGTAGCCCTGCATGTGGGCGGCGGGCGCGTTGCGCGGCGCGCCCGCGTCGACGACCAGGGCGCGGCGCCGGGACCGGCCCAGGACCAGGGCGGCGGACAAGCCCGCCGCGCCGCCGCCGACGACGATCACTTCGTACCTGTCGGTCATGGTGACCACCTCCAGGTGCACCATCACCCCGCGGGTGCCGCATTGACAAACAGGTTTGCCGAAACTGCAATGAAGTCATGAGTGACGCTCCTGATGACGACATGGACGACGTGCTGGCGGAGGTCGGTCCGCGGCTGCGGAGGCTGCGCAAGGACCGCGGTGCCACCCTCGCCGGGCTCTCCGAGGCGACCGGCATCTCGGTGAGCACCCTCTCCCGCCTGGAGTCCGGACTGCGCAGACCCAGCCTGGAACTGCTGCTGCCGATCGCCCGGGCCCACCGGGTGCCGCTGGACGAGCTGGTGGGCGCCCCGCCGGTGCGGGACCCGCGGGTGCGCACCGAGCCGATCGAACGGCACGGACGCACCTACTGGCCCCTCACCCGCCAGCCCGGCGGACTCCAGGCCTTCAAGGTGCTCGAACCGCGGCGCCGCACCGACCCGGAACCCCGTACCCACGAGGGGTACGAGTGGCTGTACGTGCTCTCCGGCCGCCTGCGGCTGGTGCTGGGCGAGCACGACCTGGTGCTCTCCGCCGGGGAGGCCGTCGAGTTCGACACCCGGGTGCCGCACTGGTTCGGGTCGACGGGGGAGGGGCCGGCGGAGTTCCTGAGCCTGTTCGGGCCGCAGGGCGAGCGGATGCACGTACGGGCTCGGCCGCGCGGCAAGCGGGAGGAGGGCTGAGAACGGCTCTTCGCCGACGGGTGTTCCCAGGGAGGCAAGCGACCGCTTAGTATGCGGTGGACCCCGGTCCGACGACGACGCAGTCCGTGGAGGCCCCGCATGCAGGCATGGCACGTGCACGAGAACGGCGAGCCGAGCGAGGTGATGCGCCTGGCGGAGGGCGAACGGCCCACGCCCGGCGACGGCCAGGTCCTGCTGAGGGTGCGCGCCGCGAACGTCAACTTCCCCGACGCCCTGCTCTGCCGGGGCCAGTACCAGGTCAGGCCGGAGCTGCCGTTCACACCCGGTGTGGAGATCTGCGGCGAGACCGAGGACGGGCGCCGGGTGATCGCCAACCCCGCCCTGCCCCACGGCGGTTTCGCCGAGTACGCCGTCGCGGACGCCGCCGCCCTGCTGCCCGCACCCGAGGCGCTGGACGACGCCGAGGCCGCCGCCCTGCACATCGGGTACCAGACCGGCTGGTTCGGCCTGCACCGCCGGGCCGAGCTCCAGCCCGGCGAGACCCTGCTCGTGCACGCCGCCGCGGGCGGGGTCGGCAGCGCGGCCGTGCAGCTCGGCAAGGCCGCCGGAGCGACGGTGATCGGCGTCGTGGGCGGCGCGGAGAAGGCCGCCGTCGCCCGCGAGCTGGGCTGCGACGTGGTGATCGACCGGCGGGCCGAGGACGTCGTCGCCGCGGTCAAGGAGGCCACCGGCGGCCGGGGCGCGGACGTGATCTACGACCCGGTGGGCGGCGCCGCCTACGCCCAGTCAGCCAAGGTCATCGCCTTCGAGGGCCGGATCGTGGTCGTCGGCTTCGCCAGCGGCACCATCCCCAGCCCGGCGCTGAACCACGCGCTGGTGAAGAACTACTCGATCCTCGGCCTGCACTGGGGCCTGTACAACACCAAGAACCCCGAGCTGGTCCGGCACTGCCACGAGCGGCTCACCGAGCTGGCCGCCCAGGGCGCGATCAAGCCGCTGGTGAGCGAACGCGTCCCGCTGAGCGGGGCCGCCGCGGCCGTGCAGCGGGTCGCCGACGGCGTGACGACCGGCCGGGTGGCCGTCGTCCTGGAGAAGGGAGCCGCCGCATGACCGACGCAGCCGAACTGGAGCGCCGCACGGCCGAGCTGCTGGCCGCGCACCCGCCGGCCACCACCGGCCGCCTGGACTTCCTCCGGGCCCGCTTCGACGCGGGACTGGCCTGGGTGCACTTCCCCGAGGGCCTCGGCGGACTCGGCGCCCCGCGCTCCCTCCAGCCCGCCGTGGACGCCGCGCTCGCGGCCGCGGGCGCCCCGGACAACGACCCCCGGCGCATCGGCATCGGCCTGGGGATGGCCGCGCCGACGATCCTCCAGTACGGCACGGAGGAGCAGAAACGGCGGTTCCTGAAGCCCCTGTGGACGGGCGAGGAGGTCTGGTGCCAGCTGTTCAGCGAGCCGGGCGCCGGGTCCGACCTGGCCGCCCTCGGCACCCGGGCCGTGCGTGAGGGCGACTCCTGGGTGGTCAACGGGCAGAAGGTGTGGACCTCCAGCGCGCATCTCGCCCGCTGGGCCATCCTCATCGCCCGCACCGATCCGGACGTGCCCAAGCACCGCGGCATCACCTACTTCGTCTGCGACATGACCGACCCCGGTGTCGAGGTGCGGCCGCTGCGGCAGATCACCGGCGAGGCGGAGTTCAACGAGGTCTTCCTCACCGACGTCCGCATCCCGGACACGCACCGCCTCGGCGACGTCGGCGACGGCTGGCGGGTCGCGCAGACCACGCTGAACAACGAACGCGTCGCCATCGGCGGCATGCGGCTGCCCCGCGAGGGCGGCATGATCGGCAAGGTCGCGAAGACCTGGCGGGAACGCCCCGACCTGCGCACCCACGACCTGCACCAGCGGCTGCTGACCCTCTGGGTGGAGGCCGAGGTCGCCCGCCTCACCGGCGAGCGGCTGCGCCAGCAGCTCGTGGCCGGCCAGCCCGGCTTCGAGGGCGCCGGCATGAAGCTCTCCTTCGCCCGCCTCAACCAGCGGATCAGCGGCCTGGAGGTGGAACTCCTCGGCGAGGAGGGACTGCTGTACGAGGACTGGACCATGCGCCGCCCCGAGCTGGTGGACTTCACCGGCCGGGACGCCGGCTACCGCTATCTGCGCGCCAAGGGCAACAGCATCGAGGGCGGGACCAGCGAGGTCCTGCTGAACATCGTCGCCGAGCGCGTCCTGGGCCTGCCCGCCGAGCCGCGCACCGACAAGGACGTCGCATGGAAGGACCTGTCCCGATGAGCGCACAGCCGGATCTGCTGTACTCCGAGGAGGAAGAGGCCCTCCGCGCGGCCGTGCGGGACCTGCTGGCCGACCACTGCGACCCGGCCGGCGTGATCACCCGCACCGAGTCCGGCGCCCCGCACGACCGCCAGGCGTGGAAGGCGCTCACCGACGGCATGGGCCTGGCCGGTCTGCTGGTGCCCGAGGAGCTCGGCGGCCAGGGCGCCACCCACCGGGAGGCCGCCGTCGTACTGGAGGAGCTGGGCCGGGCCGTCGCCCCCGTGCCATACCTGACCAGCGCAGTCGTGGCCACGGAGGCGTTGCTCGCCGTCGCGGCCGACGACCTGCTCGGCGAGCTGGCGTCGGGCAGGACGGTCGGAGTTCTCGCCGTCGCGCTGAACACGGCCCCGCACGGCGCCCACAAGGCCGTACGGCTGGAGAACGGCGTCCTGCACGGAGAGCTGACCGGGATCGCGGACGCGGCCGCCGCCGACGTCCTGCTCGTCCCCGCGGACGACGGCGGCCTGTACGCGGTGGCCGCCGATGCCGCGGCCGTCACCCCGCAGGTGTCCCTGGACCTCACCCGGCCGCTGGCGACGGTGGCCCTCGACGGTGCCCCGGGCCGCCGGCTCGGCGACGCGGAACCCGCCGTACGACGGGCCCTGCGCGCCGGTGCCGGACTGCTCGCCTCCGAGCAACTCGGCGTCGCCGACTGGGCGTTGACGGAGACCGTCCGCTATCTGAAGGAGCGCAAGCAGTTCAACCGGCCCGTCGGCGGCTTCCAGGCCGTCAAGCACCGGCTGGCCCAGCTGTGGCTGGACGTCGTCGGCCTGCGCGCCGCCGCCCGCAACGCCGCGGACGCCCTGTCCACCGGTGAGGACACCGACATGGCGGTCACCGTGGCCCAGGCCTGTGCCGCGCCCGTCGCCGTCCGTGTCGCCGAGGAGGCGCTGCAACTGCACGGCGGCATCGGGATGACCTGGGAGCACCCGGTCCACCTGTATCTCAAGCGTGCCAAGGCCGACTCGATCGCCTACGGCACGGCGGGCGCCCACCGTCAGGCGCTGGCCGAACTGGCCGGCCTCCAGGCCCCCTGACGCACACCGCAGGCACGTCCGGGAAAGCCCGCCCGACCAGGGGCGGGCTTTTCGGTGTGCGGGTGCGGGACGAAGTGAACGCGGGACGGCGGTCCGGCCAACTCCCCGCCGGGTCAGGCTTCAGCAGGCGGTGCGGCACGCATACTCCCTGAGGTTCCGTCAGGCCTACCAGGGAGGCAGCGCATGGCCCTCACCACCCGCCGCAGAGTCCTCACCACCCTCGGCGCCGCCCTCGCGGGCACCGTCGCCCTGCCCGCCGCGTCCGCCTTCGCGGGCGAGTCGAAGCATGGCCCGCGCCCGTTGTGGCGTGCCCACGCCCACAACGACTACGAGCACCCCCGTCCCCTCCTCGACGCCCTCGACCACCGCTTCGGCAGCGTGGAGGCCGACATCTACCTGGTCGGCGACCAGCTCCTGGTCGCCCACGACCCGGAGGACCTCGACCCGGCCCGCACCCTGGAGGCCCTCTACCTCGACCCGCTCGCCGCCCGGGTGCGCGCCAACCGCGGCTGGGTGTACCGCGGCCACCACCGCCCGCTGCAACTGCTCGTCGACATCAAGACCGAGGGCTCCGCCACCTACCTGGAACTGGACCGTCACCTCAAGCGCTACCCGCACCTGTTCACCACCTGGGCGCACGGCCGGGTCCGGCCCGGCCCGGTCACCGCCGTGATCTCCGGCGACCGGGCGGCCCGCGCCCCGATGGAGGCCCAGGCCGTCCGCCACGCCTTCTACGACGGCCGGCTCACCGACCTCGGCAGCGCGGCCCCCGCCTCCTTCACCCCGCTGATCAGCGACAACTGGACGCTCAACTTCACCTGGCTGGGCGTCGGCGCCTTCCCGGACGCCGAGCGGAGCAAGCTGCGGAACATCGTCGGGGCGGCGCACGCGCGCGGTCAGCGGGTGCGCTTCTGGTCCACCCCGGACGTGGCCGGCCCCGCCCGGGACGCGGTGTGGACCGAGCTGTTCGACGCCGGTGTCGACCACCTCAACACCGACGACCTGGCCGGACTGGAGTCGTTCCTCGACGCCCGCGGGGCGGCCTAGAACTTCACACGTTCGGAGGACAGGTCAGCCGCCCGGACAAACCCTCCGCTACGCCACACTTACGGCCGAACGCCGCGAAGCGGACGTGGCGGAGGAGGTTGACGATGGCCATTTCCATCTCTGTGGTGCTGTTGCTGCTGATCCTGGCGGTGACCTTCGTACGCAACGGCGGGCTGAAGTTCTCGCACGCGCTGGTCTGCATGCTGCTCGGCTTCTATCTGGCCAGCACCAGCATCGCCCCGACCATCCACAACGGCGTGACGGCGACGGCGGACGTCGTCGGCAGCCTGAGCCCGTGACACCGCCGGAGCCCCGGCTCACGGCACCGGGAAGACCCCGATGCCGTTGGGCACGGGGCGCTCGGCGCCGCCGCTCGGATGGTTGCGCACGGTGACCGCGGTGCCGCCCGGCGCCCGGGCGACCAGCGTCGTCGAGCCGCCGCCGTCCAGGCCGAAGGCGTCGGACGAGCCCAGCTCGCGCATCTCGTCGGCGACCTCGGCGACGGTCAGGCCGCCGCGGTACCGGGACGCCCCGTCCAGGGCCAGCAGCAGTACCCGCCGCCCGCCGTCCGCGATGCCCACGGCGGTGCGCACGGCCGAGGCGGTGTCGTCGAGCCCGGCGAGCGGCCGGCCGCCCGTGAGCACCGGGCAGCCGCCGAGGGCGAAGCGGAACGGGACCTCGGACGAGGCCGCCACGAGGCGGTGCCGCACCTGCACGGAGTCCCCGGTGGAGAGCTTCCGCAGCCGCTGCGCCCCCGCCTCCCGGCCGACCAGCACGGTGGTGTCCGCGGCGACGGAACCGCTGCCGGGGGTGTCGGAGGCGGACACGACCCGGCCGCCCCGCACCGTCACCTCGTAGGTGTCCGTGCTGCACCCGGCGGCGCGGTCGGTGTCCGTGCCGCAGACGGCGCGCGCCCGGGAGGTGCGGCCCCACTCGGCGGTGAAGGCGCCGACCGAGCCCACGGGCAGGGCGTACTGGTTCAGGCCGCCGAGCGGCAGGCTGCCCTCCGGGGTGACGACCGACCCGTCGAGGGCCAGCCGGTCCAGCCGGGCCCGCCCGTCGGTGCCGACGCCCAGGACGTCCTCGGTGGTCGCGCCGGACGGCAGCGCGGGCCCGAAACGCTGGCCGGCCGGCACCGCGGCCTTGAGCTCCCGGCCGTCCGCGATCGCCGGGCCCACGCTCGCTCCGGTCACCGCGACGCCCGGATGCTGGGCCTCACTGATGTCGAAGAAGTCGCCGTTGACGCCCGCGAGGGCACCCTGGGCGGCGGCCAGCTTCGAGACGGGGGCCCGCGCCGCCACCGTGCCGGGATACAGCAGGCCGAGCCGTACCCGCGCCTCGCGCAGGTCGACGCGGACCACATGGGCGTGGGTCACGCCCTTGGCCGCCCTGATGTCGAACTCCTCGTACGTGACACCCGGCGCGATCACGGCGGGCCCCTGTGCGGCGCCGGCCGGCGCCGCCGCCACCAGGGCGGCGCCGGCCAGGGCGCCGCACACCGCCAGGAGCACCCGTACCGTTGTGACCGATCCGCACCGCACGCGACGACGCGTCACCATGCCCCCTGATGTCTCCTCGGATCTGCCAGGACTCAGGGGAAGTGGACCAGACGGCGACGGCCGCGGGGCCGGCTATGCGCCGACGACGCGGGAACGGATGAGAAAACGCACCCCCTCGGGTGCTTCCAGCGAGAAGCCGCTGCCGCGCCCCTCGACGACGTCGACGATCAGCCGGGTGTGGCGCCACGTCTCGTACTGGCTGCGCGACATCCAGAACGGCACCGGCTCCCCGACGCCCTCGACCTCCAGCTCGGCGAGGAGCACGTCGGAGTCGCCGGTGCGGAAGTCGCCGTCCGGGTAGCACATGGGGGCGCTGCCGTCGCAGCAGCCGCCGGACTGGTGGAACATCAGCGGGCCGTGCCGCGCGCGCAGCCGGCGCAGCAGGCCGGCGGCGGCGGGCGTGAGCCCGACGCGCGGTGTCTCCTCGTAGTCCGGGCTCTCCTCGTACATGGGCGCTCCTCGTGCGATGCCGGTCCGGCGGCCAGGACAGCAGGGGGGAGGTTGCGAGGGGGTTGCGAGCCCCCGCATGCCCATTCCGGCATACCCATCTGCCCCTACCTGTTAAGTCCGGGTGACCGACTCCGGTGCGCCCCGACGGGACATCGACCGCACGGCCTCCGGCCTCGCGGCATGCCTTCCCGTGCTCCGGCGGGAACTGGAGACCGCCCGTCTCCGCCACGCCGCCCGCTGACCGGGCGGCCTGCTCCGGCGGCGGGTACGGAGCCGTGTCCGCCGCCGGTCCGCCGTTCCCCGCGGGCCGCCCCCTTGTCCGCAGCCGACGCGGCCCCGCCGGGGACCGGCCGGCGGGCCGATCCCCGGCTGACCCCGTGCGCCGTCGCCTCCGGCCTGCTCATGGTCCGGCTCGACGCGTCCGTCGTCGCCATCGCCGACCCCGCGAGCGGCGCGCTGGGTACGTCCGTGCTGGTCTCCCTGATCAGCGGCGAGGCCGGCGCCACCCTGACCGGCGAGCTGACCGACGCGGGCGTTCCCTCCGCCCTGGCGCAGCAGTTGAGGCAGGCCGAGGACGCGGTGGCCATGGGCGTCTCGCCGGTCTCCGCCGACATGCCGGCCGGCATCAGGGCGGCCGTGGTGGAGGGCAGCGGCCAGGCGTTCCTCGACGGCCCCCTGTGCCTGGTGGGGGCGGCTCTCGCCGCGCTCGTGGCATCCGGCGGGCGGGGGGCCGCTCGGCGTCCCGCCGAGCCACGGGGACGACGCCCCGGCGACGGCGGCGTTCACCCCTTCCGGGGGCGGGCGGTGCCGTTCGTCCGTGGGCACCGGCAGTCCGTCGGCGTACTTCAGCGTTCTCCGGCTCCGTCCCTCGGCAGCACGGTGACGCGGTGGAAGTTGCACCGGTCGGCGGAGGCCTGCGGCTCGGGCGCCGCCGACTGACGGGCCTTCAGCGCGATGCTCACCAGGCTCATCAGCAGGTCCACGTCGGCTTCGCAGTCCAGGTGCACGGTCACCCAACGCGAGTCGGGAATCAGATGGATCGCGCTGGATCCGTCGAGGTCGTAGTGGAAGCGCTGAATGGTCCTGCGGGTGAGATGCAGGTCGACATCGCGGTCCGAGTGGAAGTGCACGATCTCGTCGCGGACGGAGCGAAGAGCCCGCCCGGTACCGCAACTGGCCGGTCCGGCCGTGAGGTCGGGCCAGGCCTGGAGCCGATCCAGGGCGCGCTGGGCCAGAGTCATGCGCCCATGGTTGCTTGCTCACCGCATCGCAACCAGGGGTTGAGCGATTTGTAACCGGGACGTGAGGTGAACGGGGGATCACCGAGTCCTGGGACCGCGGTTGGCCCCGGTCCAGCGGTCGGGGGGCCGGAAGCCGCGCAGCCGCAGGCTGTCGCCGACCACGAGGACCGAGGCGGCGGCGGTCCCGCGCAAGGCCCTGAACGCTCCGTCCGTCGATCCGGACGCCGAAGCGGACGCCGCACCGGGTCTCGAGCCCGGGCTGGCGGCGCCGACCGGGCCCGGCCCGGCCGAGCGCGTGCGTCGGCTGATCAAGGCCGCGCCGTCCCGGGCGAAGGCGTGGGCCTTGGCGCCGGGAGTGGCGGTGCCGGCCGTGGTGGCGGGCGCTCGCGTCGCCGCCGGCCCGCACCCGTCATCGGCTCGGCCGCCGCCTGCCGGGCACAGCCCGGCAGCACGCGGGCTGCACGGTGTCGTGCAGGCCTGTGGCGCCGGGCTGTGGACGACCCGAGCGGTCAGCGGGCCGCGCCGACCGCTTCCTGGGCGGGGTTGCCCTCCCAGCGTGAGTCGGGGGGCACGACCTCGCCCTTCATCAGGAAGCAGTCGGCGGTCAGCGTGGCGCCGTCGTGGACGGTGACGCCGTAGTGGACGAGGGCGCCCACCCCCAGGGTGCAGCCGGAGCCGATCGCGATGCGGTCCGACTTGAAGGCGCCGTCTTCCTGCGAGTGGCACTGGACGATGCTGCCCACGTTGAGGGCGCAGTCGTCGCCGATCGTGACGAACGTCTTCTCCATCAGGAGGCAGCCGTCGTCGAACACCCGGCTGCCGACGCGTGCGCCGAGCAGCCGCCAGATCAGCGGTTTGAACGGGGTGCCGTTGAGGAGGGGCATGTAGGGGTGGCTGGGGACCTTCCAGAAACGCTCGTGGCGCCAGAAGGCCCGCTCGTAGATGGAGCAGCCCTCGGGGCGCAGGGTCTGCAACGGGATGACGGCGCGCTCCACCAGGACGAACCAGCCGACCGTGAAGGCGAGGGTCAGCACGATCTGAGAGGCGATCGCCAGCGGGCCCAGGGCGTGGTAGAGCTCGATCGCGGCGCCCGCGATCAGGGTCAGGCCCAGGACGTGGAGATAGCGGACCAGCAGGTACAGCACCATGGTGACGGCGTTGTGCCGGTTCTTGGCGGACAGCCGGCGGTGCAGCTCGTCCCGGCCGGACAGCTCGAAGCCGGCGTCGCGCCGCACGGTGCGCGGGATCTCGAAGCTGGGCGAGCCCAGCAGCCCGACGCCTTCGCGCAGCGCGCCGTCGACGGGAACCATGACCTTCGTGGCCAGCAGGCAGTTGTCCCCGGTCCGGCCGCCCACGGGGTAGGCGATGTAGTTGCCGAGGAAGTTGTGCGCGCCGATCGTCACCCGTGACACGCGGAAGGAGGTGGAGGAGTAGTCGGCGTTCATGAGGGAGAGCCCGTCGGCGACCATGGTCCCGGTGCCCACCGCACTGAGATACGGCGTCTCGTGCCGCACGTCCAGGCCGAAGTTCGACCCGGTCTGCTCGACGGGAGTCAGGTGGTAACCGAGCGCGCGCAGGTAATGCACGATGGCCGAGCTGTCCCCGAAGAGGTACGTGAAGAACCTGATGCCGGTCAGGCGCGCGATGACCCGGTGGACCCAGTAGTGCACGCCGTACAGGGGATAGACCTTGTCCGGACGCACGGCGAGGGCGAGCAGCCGCGGCAACGTGCACAGGAGCAGCAGTCCGCCCACGACGAAGCCGGTGAAGAGCACCGCGGAGGCGAGCAGCACGTGCACGTAGAAGGCCGGGCCGGACAGGGCGGACGCGCCCGGCCCCAGCAGCTCGGACAGCTGCGGGACGCCGGTGAGCAGCAGGGTCGCGCCACCGACCGCCGAGGGAAGGAGCACCAGCAGCATGCTCAGCAGCTGGAAGCACCCGAAGACGGCCCGGCGTGAGCGGCCGCACCGGAGGTGGGGGACGGTCCGGAAGTCCGTCCCGGCACGCCGCGCCGGCGTGCCGTGCCAGGACTCGCCCGGGGGAACGGCCTGACCGGAGTGGAGCGAGGACGCGTGGCCCAGCTGCGCTCCGTCGCCCAGACGGCAGTCGATGTCGAGCACGGTCGCTTCGCTGACGTAGACGTTCTTCCCGAGCGTCACGGGTCCGGTCTCGATCCAGCCGGACCGGGCGCGGTAGCAGGTGAGGTAGGAGTCCTTGCGGATGACCGATCCGTCCCCGACGGTCAGCAGGTCGGTGCAGACCGGCAGGTGCCTGGAGAAGACGGCGACGCCGCGTCCGAGATGCGCGCCCAGGGCCCTGAGATAGAGCACGTACAGCGGCGAACCGGCGAAGAGGACCAGCGGATTCGACTGGATCAGTATCCTCACGGCCCAGAAACGGACGTACGCCAGACTCCAGATACGGATCCGCCGGGGTTTCCAGCGCCCCACGAGCACCCACTTGGCGAGGATGGGCAGACCGCACGCGCCCAGGAAGAGCACTCCGCCGGACAGCACGGACCGCAGATAGACATCGGCGAGCCCCGAACCGGCGTCGATCCACTCATAGGCCTGTGCCACTGCCCAGGCGGTACCGCAGACGTAGGCGAGAAAGGTCATGGCCTGCAAGAACCCGCATCGGACCACCTGTGCCGTGCCGGTCCTGGCGGGGAGGGGCGCGCCGGGGACGGGCGCGCCGGGGACGGATGCCGGTGCCGGTTCCGCCGGGGGCGCGGACCCCGGATACGCGCCGGCGAGTCGGTGGAGGGTGGGGTGCTGGTAGACGTCCTTGATGGAGAGGGTGGGCAGGTCGGGGCGTTTCCTGAGGCGGGCGCAGAAGTGGGCCATGTTCAGGGAGTCGGCGCCGAGGTCGTCGAAGAAGTTGCTGTCGGGTGGTATCCGGTCGGTGTGCAGGACGTCGGCCAGCACGTCGGCGAGGGCCTGGACGGTGTCGGCCGCCGGGCCGGATGGCAGGTCGGGAGTGTTCGGTGGCGCGTCCGGTTCGGTGATCGTCGTGGGCAGGAACTTGGCTGCCATGGAAACTCCTTCGCGGAGATGCGGGCACGACGGTGCACGGTGCACTGGGCGAGGAAGGCACGCGGCTGTCGGCAGACATGAGGCGCATGCGAGGTCGCCTCGCTGACTCCGCTCCGTGCGCGGAGCAGATCAGAGGCGAGATGGGGGGTGCGGTGCCTGGCCGGCGGGCGCGTCGTCGGGCTCACGAGAGGTCCAGGCACCTGGCGGAACTGCTGGAGCGGCTTGTCGAGCGGGACGAAAGTGGTGACAGAGGGCGAGGTACCAGCGAGAGTCGGAGGCAGGGCCTGCCTCGACTCCCACGCGTTGACCACACACGGCGACGCGTCGAAGGCGCCGCCGGAAGGGTCGAGAGGCGTCGACCCCCTCAAATTACTACGCGTGGTAGAAGTCAGTCGACGGAAGTTCGGCATCCGCCCGCAAACTTGTGCGGGCAACGGCCTCCGCGAGGAAGGAAGCGCAGGTCACCGTAGTGGCATGAACAAGTGGCGCTGCCCCGCGTGACCGCGCACGCCGCACCCCGCCCGCCGCCGCGCACCCCCCACGGGTCACGCCGATGTCCCTGGTGCGCTCACGTCCGCTGCATGTCGCAGCGGCCGGCACTCCGCAGGGGCTCCTCGCGGGAACCGGCCCGCGTCCGCGACACGGACGTCGATGTGATCCTGACCCTGCGGAGTGCGCGCGCCGAGCCGGACGGAGCGGTCGATCGAGGAGCCGATGCGCCCACGGAGGCGCCGACGGACGACGCCAAGGGCGCCTGACGGGGAACTCCCCGGGCCAGGCGCCCTTTTCTCGTCTGCGGACGTCTCTAGAAGAAGCCCAGCTTCTTCGGCGAGTACGACACGAGCAGGTTCTTCGTCTGCTGATAGTGCTCCAGCATCATCTTGTGCGTCTCCCGGCCGATCCCGGACTGCTTGTAGCCGCCGAACGCGGAATGCGCCGGGTAGGCGTGGTAGCAGTTCGTCCAGACGCGGCCGGCCTGGATCGCGCGGCCGGCGCGGTAGGCGGTGTTCATGTCCCGCGTCCACACGCCGGCGCCGAGGCCGTACAGCGTGTCGTTGGCGATCTCGATGGCGTCGTCGAAGTCGTCGAAGGGGGTCACGGACACGACCGGCCCGAAGATCTCCTCCTGGAAGATCCGCATGCGGTTGTGGCCCTCGAAGATCGTCGGCTGGACGTAGTAGCCGCCCTTCAGTTCGCCGTCGTACTCGACGCGCTCGCCGCCGGTGAGGACCTTCGCGCCCTCCTGCCGGCCGATGTCCAGATAGGAGAGGATCTTCTCCAGCTGGTCGTTGGAGGCCTGGGCGCCGATCATCGTGTCGGTGTCCAGGGGGTGGCCCGGCTTGATCAGCTCGGTGCGGGCGACCGCCGCCCGGAGGAACTCGGCGTAGTGACCGCGCTGGACCAGCGCCCGGGACGGGCAGGTGCACACCTCGCCCTGGTTGAGGGCGAACATCGTGAAGCCCTCCAGCGCCTTGTCGCGGAAGTCGTCGTCCCGCGCCCAGACGTCCTCGAAGAAGATGTTGGGGGACTTGCCGCCGAGTTCCAGCGTGACCGGCTTGATGTTCTCCGAGGCGTACTGCATGATCAGCCGGCCCGTGGTGGTCTCGCCGGTGAACGCCACCTTCGCCACTCGCGGGCTGGACGCCAGCGGCTTGCCCGCCTCGACGCCGAAGCCGTTGACGATGTTCAGCACCCCCGGCGGCAGCAGGTCCGCGACCAGGCTCAGCCAGTAGTGGATCGAGGCCGGGGTCTGCTCGGCGGGCTTCAGCACGACCGCGTTGCCGGCCGCGAGGGCCGGGGCGAGCTTCCAGGCCGCCATCAGGATCGGGAAGTTCCACGGGATGATCTGCGCGACCACACCGAGCGGCTCGTGGAAGTGGTACGCCACCGTGTCGTCGTCGACCTCGCCGAGCGAGCCCTCCTGGGCCCGGATCGCGCCCGCGAAGTAGCGGAAGTGGTCGACGGCGAGCGGAATGTCGGCCGCCAGCGTCTCGCGCACCGGCTTGCCGTTCTCCCAGCTCTCGGCGACCGCCAGCCGCTCCAGATTCGCCTCCATGCGGTCGGCGATCCTCAGCAGGACGTCGGAGCGCTCGGTCACCGACGTACGGCCCCAGCCCGGGGCGGCCGCGTGCGCCGCGTCGAGCGCCCGCTCCACGTCCTCCGCCGTGCCCCGCGCGATCTCCGTGAACGGCTGCCCGTTCACCGGTGACGGATCGTCGAAGTACTGCCCGCGCACCGGCGGCACGTACTCGCCGCCGATGAAGTGGTCGTAGCGCGCCTGGTAGGAGACGATCGCGCCCTCGGTGCCGGGCGCCGCGTAACGGGTCATCCTGGTCTGCCTCCCGGTGCTGCGCTGCCCGCCGTCGGGCAGCTGTCGTGGCGAGGCTAGGGACGGGGACGTTGCAGCCACGTTGCGCCGCGGGGCGGCACCGGGGCGGGCGCGGCCAGCTCGGCCTCCAGCGCGGCGAGCCGGGACCGTACCGCGGCCGTCGGCCGCAGCGCGGCGAGCGCGCGCCACACGTCGAGATCGTCCTCGCCCCACGGCGCGTGCGCCCAGTCGGCCAGCAGATCGGGATCGCGGCGGGCGATCAGCGCGGCGCGGACGCCGTCGGCGAGACGGCGCCTGAGCCGCACCACCGCCGGTGCCCGCGAGGCGGGCAGCAGCGGACCGGCGTACGCCGTCGCCGCCGCCGTGACCGCGCCGGCCCGCAGGCGCCGCTCGACCACGATCGCGTCGGACTCGACCGGGACGGTGAGCCGGTACGGGCGCGAGGCCAGCAGGCCCGGCCCCAGGACACGGCGCAGCCGGGCCAGTTCCGCGCGCAACGTCACCGGCGTCACCGACTCGTCCTCGTACAGCGCGCACAGCAGCTCGTCCCCGGTCAGGCCCTCCGGATGGCGGGCCAGCAGCACCAGGATCTCGCTGTGCCGGCGGCTGAGCCGGATGCCGCGCCCGCCGGTGTGCAGCAGCGCCTCGTCGCGGCCCAGCGCGGTCAGCTCGGCCGTGCCGGCGGCGGGCCGCCGCGGGGCGAGCAGAGCCAGCTGGGACTCCGCCGCCCGCGCGACCGCCTGCACGAAGCCCAGGCTGTGCGGGTGCGCCAGCCCGTCCCCGCCGGTGATGTCCACCGCACCGAGCACCCGCCCGGTACGCGGATCGTGCACGGGGGCCGCCGCGCACGTCCAGGGCTGCACCCGCCGGACGAAATGCTCGGCCGCGAAGACCTGCACCGGCCGGTCGACCGCGACGGCCGTGCCCGGCGCGTTGGTCCCGACCGCCGACTCGGCCCAGCGCGCGCCCGGCACGAAGTTCATCCGTCCCGCCCGCCGCCGGGTGACCGGATGACCCTCGACCCACAGCAGCCTGCCGTGCGCGTCGCACACCGCCACGAGATGTTCCCCGTCGGCCGCGAACGCGCCCATCAGCTCACGGACCAGCGGCATCACACGCGCCAGCGGGTGCTCGGCACGGTAGGCGCCGAGCTCGCCGTCCCCCAGCTCCACGCTCGCGGTGCCGTCCGGCCCGACGCCCGCGCGCACCGAGCGGCGCCACGAGTCGGCCACCACGTCCCGCACCGGTCGCGGTACCGTGCCGGCCTCGGTGAACCTCTCGTGCGCACGGCGCAGCATCCGCGCGCGCTCGGCGGGGTCGGCTCCCGGCTCCAGAGCCACCCATGAATCGGTCAACTCGGCCTCCCCGGGCAGCGATAGGGCTGGGAACATCGTCACTCCGGGTGTGCACCCGGACAACCTCTCCGACCAGGGTCTCCCGGTCGGTGGACATGCCCGAGGGATCAGGCGGCCCTGACGAGTTTCATGTAGCGGGGCCAGTCCCAGTGAGGGCCGGGATCCGTGTGGTCGGTACCCGGTACTTCATAGTGGCCGATGATGTGCGCGCGGTCCTTGGGGATGCCGTGCCTGTCGCAGACCGCCGCGGTGAGTCTCGCCGACTGCTGGTAGAGGGCGTCGGTGAAGTAGGAGGGCTGGTCCACCCAGCCCTCGTGCTCGATGCCGATGCTGCGCGTGTTGTAGCCCCAGTTCCCCGCGTGCCAGGCGATGTCGGCGTCACGGACGCACTGCGCGACATGCCCGTCGGCGGAACGGACGAGGTAGTGCGCGGACACCTTCTTCTTCGGATTGGCGAAGATGGCCAGGGTGTCGGTGTACGTCTCCTGTGTCACGTGGATCACCACGTGGTCCACCGAGTACGTCGCCGGGCGGTTCGACGCGGTGTAGTTGGAGGCGCTCGCCGGCTGCCACTCGGCGGACGGGTAGTCGACGGCCTGGGCCCGTGCGTCCGCCCGGCCGCCGGGGATCAGTCCGTAGGACGCGGTGACGAGCGCCGCGCCCATGAGGAGCCGTCGCCTGCTGGGGAGCATTCTTGCCCGTTCCATGAAAAATCACCTTTCGGTGGTGGGGGGTTCACCCGGCCGTGAGGTGCGCTCGGCCGTGAAGATCCGCTCGGCCGCGAGAGTGCACTCGGCCGTGAAGGTTCGCTTGGTCGGTCGCGAGGGATCGCTCGGCTGCGAGAAATCGCTCGGTCGCGAGGGTTCGCCCGGCGGCTCGGGAGCGGCCGCCGTGTGTGTGCTCAGCCGCGGAGGACGGCTGCCTGCTCGCGCAGCCGCGCGTGCGTTCCGCGGTGGGTCTCGCGTGCGGGCAACCACTGTTTGCGCAGCTTCGCCACGCACGTGTAGTTGGTGTCGCACACGTTGGCCAACGGTGATTCGACGGCCTGGGTTGCGAACTGGTATGCGTCCAGCTCACTAAAACCGTAGTCGCGTACCAGCCATTGCACCAGGTCGAGTTGGGATATCCGGAACGCGTCCTCCAGCGGACGGGCGGAACCGGTGGACATGATGTGGGTGTCCGACTCGATGCGCGGCCACGGCGTGGCCAGCCCCTTGAGCAGTTCCACGATCACCACCGTGTTCATCGCGCACTCGACGGCGACTCCGCAGGTCTCTCCCTCGCCCTGCCGGGCATGCCCGTCACCGAGACTGAGCAGCGCCCCCTCGACGTTCACCCCCAGGTAGCAGGTGACGCCGGCCCGCATCTCGGGCGTGTCCATGTTGCCGCCGTGGGCGTCGGGCACCAGGGCCGACCGCACTTCGAGATTGGCGGGCGCCACCCCCACGGTGCCGTGCATCGGGTCGAGCGGAAGCTCCCGCTCGATGTCGCTGTCGTGCGCCCGGAACAGCGCTGTGCGGCGGGTCCGGTCGAGCTGCCAGATCCAGACGGTCTCCTTCAGCGGCGGCTGGAGCGTGGCCGTGGTGTGCGTGGAGGTGAGGGCGCCGAACAGGGGGACGGTGGTCGACGCCGCCCAGTCGCGCGCCGGTTCCACCGACACGAAGTGCACGGCGACCGTGTCGCCGGGTTCCGCGCCCTCCACGTGGAAGGGGCCGGTCTGGGGGTTGAGAAAAGGGAACTCGCACACCTCGGACACCAAGTCCTTCTCCGACCGCACCCTTCCGGCGAAGCAGTCCTCGGTGTACAGGTCGAGCACCGTGCCGGGCGCGATGCGCGCGACGGGCGGGGCACCGCCGAACGTCCAGGCGTACTCGCCCGGTCCGGGCCGCACGGTGAGGATCCGGGGGTCGCTCATCGCTGCACAGCTCCGTTCTGCCGAAGATCGTGGGCCGGGATCTCGTCGAGATGGACGCGGGCGGTCTCGGCCACGCGCCCGGGGTGGCGTCGTATCAGCACGCACAGCACCACGGCTCCGGCCGCCATCCAGACACCGACGACCGGACCCGCGTACGAGACCGGAGCGGTCAGTCCGGTCACGAAGTCGAAGACCGGCAGGCCGGCCGCGGTCAGCAGCGCAGGCACGAAGGCGACGATGCCGAGGAGGGGGAACAGCAGGTGCCGGACCGGCTTGAGCATGTCGCGCCGACGGCGCAGGAAGTAGCCGGCGCAGGCGAGGTTCACGACGATGTAGACGCCGATGACCACCGTCACGATCACCGTGGCCAGCAGCAGGAACGCGGTCACCGGGTCGTAGCCGAGACCGAGCCCGAGGACGACGCCCACCGCCACGACGGCCTGTACGGCGATACCGGCGACGGGGGAGCGGTGCCGGGGGTGCAGCGTGGCCAGGACGCTGGGGAAGACCCGGATGCGGGCCAGGGCGAACGCCGTGCGCGTGGAGACGGTGGCGCACGCGTTGGCGTTGGCGACGGCCGAGTTGACCACGGCCAGGAACACCAGCACCCAGAACAACCCGAACGACGCCCGTGCCACGCCGTCCCAGGACGCGGCGCCCGACGCCCCGAACTCCGCGAACCGGCCGGGGCCGAAGTACACCGTCATGGCGTAGGTGGTGACGACGTAGAACAGGCCGATGGCCAGGGCCGCGCCGAGCACCGCGCGGTGCATCGTCCGGCGCGGATCTCTCGTCTCCTCGGCCAGCGGTGCCGCCGCCTCGAACCCGGCGAAGGCGAGCACCGTGTAGACGGACCCCGCGAACACCCCGCCGACGCCCTCGTATCCGTCGGCGGTGTGTGCCGTGCCGAACACCGACAGGGTGTTGTCCCCGCCCGCCTCGGCGATCAGCCATCCGGCGAACACGAGGAGCACCAGGACTTCGAAGGCGCCGAGGACGGTGCCGAAGCGTGCCGATGCGCGTACCCCGAAGTACCCCGCCGCCGCGATGACCACGGCACCCGCGAGCGACCACGGCCACCACAGGCCGGCCGGGTAGGCGGACCACTCCTGGTGCAGCGTCCCCGCCGTCGTGAAGCCCAGTTGCAGAAGCAGCAGCGGCGGTACCAGGGCCTCCACGAACACATAGCCCCAGCCGACCAGGAACCCGACGGCGGGGTGCAGGCCCTGCGCCGCGTACGTGGCCACCGAGCCGGCGGCGGGCAGCTCACGCGCCAGCTCCGCCACGCAGCACGCGGTGAACAGGCAGGCCACCAGAGCGATCAGCACGGACAGCGGCAGACTGCCGCCCGCGAACGCCGCCCCCGACGGTATCGACGCGGCGACCGCCGCG
The DNA here is from genome assembly GCF_014647975.1 of Streptomyces fumigatiscleroticus. Lineage (GTDB taxonomy): Bacteria > Actinomycetota > Actinomycetes > Streptomycetales > Streptomycetaceae > Streptomyces > Streptomyces fumigatiscleroticus. Next base: position 189,527 of record NZ_BMQF01000006.1, on the reverse strand, counting down.
GCCGGCGCCATGGCCGTGATGCTCTGGAACAGGACCTCGCGCAGTCCCACGGCGTCGCGCCGCAGCCCCGCTTGTGCTGACTCCCCCGACATGTGACCCCCCGATGCCCGCGGACGTGCCCGCCGTCCCACGACGGCCGCACTTCGCGTGAGATCACGGTACGGCGCTTGCGGGTTGGGCAGAAGAGTGCGGCGTGCTTCGGTGGACGGCCGCCGAGTTGTGGAGAACTCGCTCACCCGATCGAGTGATGGGAATGGGGTGAAGGCGGGCTTCAGACCCGCTCGGCGACCCCGGCCGGGTCGTCCAGCACGGCCCGTACCACCGAGTGCGCGGCACCCAGCAGCGGACCCTGCGGACCCAGTTCCGACACCGACACCGGGCACGCCGGGCCCGCCGTGCGCCGGGCCAGTTCCGCCCGCAGCGACGGCAGCAGCCAGGGCGCGAGCCCGGCCAGCGCGCCGCCCAGCACCACCGCCTCGGGGTCCAGCAGGTTGACCGCCCCGGTCAGCGCGATGCCGAGCGCCGTGCCCGCGTCGCGCAGGGCGCGGCGTACGTCCTCGTCGCCCTCCGCGGCGTGCCCCGCGAGCAGCCCGACCCGGTCCTTGCCCGGCTCGAGTCCGGCCGCGCGCAGCACCGCCTCCTCACCGGCGTACTGCTCCAGACAGCCGCGACCGCCGCACGCGCACTCCGGCCCGTCCGGATGCACCGGCACATGCCCCAGCTCGCCCGCGAAGCCGCGCGTTCCGAGCAGCAGCCGCCCGTCCACGACCACGGCCGCGCCGATACCGATCTCCGCCGAGACGTGCAGGAAGTCCCGTGGAGTGCCGTCGCCGAGCCAGAGTTCGGCGAGCGCGCCGAAGTTGGCCTCGTTGTCCACGGCCAGCGGAAGGTCCACGGGCAGCAGGGCACCCAGGTCCGCCCTGTGCCAGCCCAGGTTCGGAGCCCGTACGACGGTCCGGGCGTCCCGGCTCACCAGACCGGGCACCGCCACGGCGATCCCAACCGGCCGTAGTCCCTCGGCCTCGGCCTCGGCGACGACCCGGCGCACCAGACCGGTGAGTTCCGCCAGCACGGGCTCGGGGGAGCGGCCGCGGTTGGTGCCGTACCGCACGGCCCGCGACCGGGTCCGTCCGCGCAGGTCGACCGCGCAGACCGCCAGGTGGTCGACGCCGACCTCCGCACCGATGCCGACCGGACCGCTGCCGCTGACGGCGAGCGCCGAGCCGGGCCGGCCCACCCGGCCGGGACGCTCGGGGCCCAGCTCCTCCAGCAGTCCCGAGCGGATGAGTTCGTCCACCAGGGTCGACACCGCCGCACGCGTCAGCCCGATGCGCGAGGCGACCGCGGCACGGGACAGCGGTCCCTCCGCGCTGACGGCGTGCATCACCCGGGCGAGATTGCGGCGGCGCATGCCCTGCTGGGTGTCCGGCAGGGCGCGCCCGGGACCGGCCGGGTGCGCCTGGTGCGGGGGTGCGGTCATGCCTCCCTCGGTTCTCGGTCCGTCCGCCGGCGGGTCGGTGCCGTCAGCGGGTGTCGGTGCCCCGCTCCAGCAGCGGAGACGCGTCGGAGAGTACCCCGGCGATCCTGGCCAGCGTCGTCTCGTCCCGTTCCACCGCCTCCAGCACAGGCCCGGCGGCGGTGTTCCAGCGGCGGGCCACCGCGGCCGGGTCCTCCCCGGTCAGCAGGCCGGCCGCCTGCGCCGCGGCACCGAGGGCGACCAGTTCCTTCGCCTCGGGAATCTGCACGGGGCGGCCCGACAGCCGTCGTACGGTCTGCTGCCAGGCAGCACCGCGGGCGCCGCCGCCGATCAGCAGCAGCGGTGCGGAGGGATCCGCGTCCTCGTCCAGGACCAGGTCCAGGGCACCGAGCAGCGAGTGCACGGCACCGTCGTAGGCCGCCTGGAGCAGTTGGCCGGCGGTGGTGTCGTGGCGCAGACCGTGCAGCAGGCCGGAGGCGTGCGGCAGGTTCGGGGTGCGTTCGCCGTCCAGGTAGGGCAGCAGCGTGACCGATGTGCCGGGTTCGACGGCCTCCCGGTCCAGGTGCAGCAGGGCGGCGACGCGGTCCACGGCGAGCGTGCAGTTGAGGGTGCAGGCCAGTGGCAGCCAGTCACCGCGTGCGTCGGCGAAGCCGGCCACGGTGCCGGTCGGGTCCGCGGGCCGCCGCCGCGACACCGCGTACACGGTGCCCGACGTGCCCAGGCTCATCACCGGCGTGCCGGGGCGCACCCCGAGGCCCAGCGCGGCGGCGGCGTTGTCGCCGGTGCCGGGGGCCACCAGGGTGCCCTTGGCGAACGGCAGGTCGTGGCCGTCGCGCACGGTGCCGGCCACCTCGCCGGGCCGGACGACCCGGGGCAGCAGGGCGGGATCGAGCTCCACGCGCGCGAGGACGTCCTCGTCGTATGTCTCGGTGCCGGAGGCCCACCAGCCGGTGCCGGAGGCGTCGCCGCGGTCGGTCGTGCCCTGCCCGGTGAGGCGTTCGGTGAGGTAGTCGTGCGGAAGGCGTACGGCTCTGGTGGCGCGGACCGCCTCCGGCTCGTTCTCGGCCAGCCAGGCCCACTTGGTGACCGTGAAGGAGGCGCTGGGCACACTGCCCGTGCGCTCCGCCCAGGCCTTCGGCCCGCCCAGGTCGTCGATCAGCCGGCGGGCCTGCGGCGCCGAGCGCACGTCGTTCCACAGCAGGGCCGGACGCACCGGTTCGCCCTGGGCGTCCAGGGTGACCAGGCCGTGCTGCTGCCCGCCGATCGACACCGCGGCGGCCTCGCGGGCCGCGTCCCCGCACTGGCGCAGGGCCTCGCACAGGGCGTCCCACCACTGGCGCGGGTCGCTCTCCCGGCCGGCCCCGGAGGACACGGTGTGCGGCGCCTGGCCGCTCGCGACGACCCGGCCGGTGGCCGCGTCGACGACCAGCGCCTTGGTGGACTGGGTGGACGTGTCCACGCCGACGACGAGCGGACCCTCGGCTGCTGACATCGGGCTACTCCCTCTTCCGCGGCTCTGCGGGATTGACCTGGGGTTCTGCGGACGTCCGGGCCGTGGCGGCCGGGACGTCACACCTTTGGGGGAACATCTTGTCCTTCCCAGAGGCGTGTCTGCATACTAATTTGTAAACCGCCATGACGAAATAGTCGCAAGCGAGCAAGGAGCCGCGGCATGAACTACCAGCCCACCCCCGAGGACAGGTTCACCTTCGGACTGTGGACCGTCGGCTGGCAGGGGAGGGACCCGTTCGGCGACGCCACCCGGCGCGCCCTCGACCCGGTCGAGTCGGTGCAGCGCCTGGCCGAGCTGGGCGCCCACGGCGTGACCTTCCACGACGACGACCTCATCCCCTTCGGGTCCTCCGACGCCGAGCGTGAGTCGCACATCAAGCGCTTCCGTCAGGCTCTGGACGCCACCGGCATGAAGGTGCCGATGGCCACCACCAACCTCTTCACACACCCCGTCTTCAAGGACGGCGCCTTCACCGCCAACGACCGTGACGTGCGCCGCTACGCCCTGCGGAAGACCATCCGCAACATCGACCTGGCGGTCGAGCTGGGCGCCGAGGTCTATGTCGCCTGGGGCGGCCGTGAGGGCGCCGAGTCGGGCGCCGCCAAGGACGTACGGGCCGCGCTCGACCGGATGAAGGAGGCCTTCGACCTCCTCGGCGAGTACGTGACCTCCCAGGGCTACGACATCCGCTTCGCCATCGAGCCGAAGCCGAACGAGCCGCGCGGCGACATCCTGCTGCCCACCGTCGGCCACGCGCTGGCGTTCATCGAGCGCCTGGAGCGTCCGGAGCTGTACGGGGTCAACCCCGAGGTCGGACACGAGCAGATGGCCGGGCTGAACTTCCCGCACGGCATCGCTCAGGCCCTGTGGGCGGGCAAGCTGTTCCACATCGACCTCAACGGGCAGTCCGGCATCAAGTACGACCAGGACCTCCGCTTCGGCGCCGGTGACCTGCGGGCCGCGTTCTGGCTGGTCGACCTCCTGGAAAGCGCCGGCTACGAGGGGCCGCGCCACTTCGACTTCAAGCCGCCGCGGACCGAGGACCTGGACGGCGTGTGGGCCTCGGCCGCGGGCTGCATGCGCAACTACCTGATCCTCAAGGAGCGTGCTGCCGCCTTCCGCGCCGACCCGGAGGTGCAGGAGGCCCTGCGCGCCGCCCGCCTGGACCAGCTGGCCCAGCCGACGGCGGCCGACGGGCTGCAGGCGCTGCTCGCGGACCGTTCGGCGTTCGAGGACTTCGACGTCGAGGAGGCCGCCGCGCGCGGCATGGCCTTCGAGCGCCTCGACCAGCTGGCGATGGACCATCTGCTGGGAGCGCGCGGCTGACGTCCACGCGCGCGTTGCGCCGCTTGACCGGTCACGTGTACGGCGTGACCGGTCAAGCGTGAAGGCCGTCCGACACGCGTGGCCGGTCGTGGGCGCGCGCTGTCGCGCTCGGCGCGCGGGAGCCTTTCCGGGCGGGAGCCTCTCGGCGCGGAGCTCCCGCGGGCGGGAACCTTTCCGGGCGGGAGTTCTTCTGGGCGGGCCTCTCGGCGCGGGGGGTCCTTCGCGCGGGACCCTTCCGGGCGGGAGTTTTCCGCATGGGAGTTCCTCCGCGTGGGAGCCCTTCCGGGCGGGAGCCTCTCGGCGCGGGAGCTCCTGCGGGCGGGAGCCTCTCGGGGCGAGAGTCCCTCCGGGCGAGAGCCTCCCGGCGCGTGAGGGCCTCCGCGCGCGAGGACCCTCACAGGTGGCGCACGTGGCCACACCGTGAAGGCCTCCGCGCGGATCGCCCCGGAACCGTACGGTCCGTGCCATGGGTCCGTATCAACCTCCGCGCGGGGGTCGCGCCGTGCCCGGCCCGACGCGACCCTTGTCGGTATGGCCATGCCGCCCGTACCGCCTCAGCCGCCCGGGCCGCCGAGTGACGCGCCGCCACCCGGGGGCGGCTTCGGACCACCTCCGGACGGCTTCGACGTGGGACAGGGGCCGCCGGGTGCTCCCGGCCCGGGCGGAGAAAACGGCCCGAGGAGGGGCCGGAATCCGCTGCTCCTCCTGCTCGCCGCGATCGTGGCCATCGGCGTTCTCACCACCATCGTGCTGCTGGCCTCCGGAAGCGACGACTCACCGGGCGAGAAGCCGGGGGGAGGCGGCACGAGCACCGGCCGTTCGCCGAGCCCCTCCTTCCGTATCCCGTCCGAGCTGCCGAGCAGGCTGCCCAGCGAACTGCCGTCCTTGCCGTCGGCTTTCCCCAGCGAGCTGCCGAGCGGACTGCCGAGCGGACTGCCGAGTGATCTGGAGTCGCTGCTCCCGTCGCTGGCGGACGCTTTGGCACGGTGACGGCGGGCCGGTCCGCCCGCTGGCGCTGCCGGTCCGCCCGCTGGCGCCGGGCCGTACCGGTCCGGGGATCCAAGGGGCCGTCCGTCGTCATCCGATCGTCGTGGCCTGGCGTGCCGGTGCCGGCCTGATCGAGTCCGCGACGGCCCGCGAAACGCGTCTCCCGGGCATCCGTCGCGGTGGAGCGCGTACCGGACCGGTGCCCTCTCACCACGACGCCATGTGTCCGGTTCGCCCGAGGGGCCCGCTTCGGCCGAGTGGCGGCAGGACGCCGAGTGGTGGCGGGACGCGGCCCATGACGAGGGGAGCGAGCCGCACGGGCGACGGTCCCGGAGGAACCGCAGGAAGGGGCCGGGCCCGCGTACACCAGGCATCACGGGGACCTGCGTCTCCGGCCGTCACCTCCGCCGCTGCCACAGCTGTCGCCGGACCCTGTGCCGCGCTGCCCGCAGGCACCCAACGGCAGCGCGCTGCCGCACCGGCGGTTGTTCGTTGCCGTCCGGGCGGCCTCGAGTTCCGGGCGGCCTCGAGGGCGGCACGCGCGCGTGCGGGCCCTGCACCTCAACCGTCCCCGGGATGTGGAGTAGGCCGAGTAGGTCGCTACGTAGAGGACGGTGAGTGCTGCCGGGGCTCGAGCTGCCTGCGGATGTCAGGGACGAGTCGGGGTCGTACCTCGGGGACGTCTCAGGGTCGTGGTGCGGAACCGCCGCGAGCGCGGGCCCGTTTCCAGGACAGAGAGCGGCGACGGCCGCGAAGGAGGCGACACTCATGTCGAAGAACGCCAAGATCGCCACAGGGGGTGTGGTGGCCGGGATCATCCTGATGATCTGGCTGCCCTGGTGGGCCGCCCTCCTGATAGTCCTGGGAGTCCCGGCCGCCGCGTACCTCGCACTCGACCCCTCGCAGCGGCGCAGGCTGCGCCGTGTCTCACGCAAGGAGCTGGGCCGTTGAGGCGCTAACGCGCTGCCGCGGTGGCCGCCCCTCCGGCCAGCGCGCAGGAGTTGACCAGGTCGCCGTCCGCGGGCCGGCCCACCGTGTGGTCCGCGGGCGGCCGGACGCCCCGCTCGACCCAGGCCACCAGCGCGTCGAACGCCGACCGGTAGCAGGGCAGGATCGGCCGCAACCGGTCCGGGTACGTGTCGTACAGCCCGTCGACGTGCGTGCCGCCCCGGATCGTGTAGAAGCGGTGCAGCGTGCCGCGTCCGCCGGCCTTCACCATGCGCGCGTACACGTCCGAGTCGGCGGCCCGGGGCAGCAGCGCGTCCAGATCGCCGTGCAGCGTGATCAGCGGTCTGCCGATGCGCCCGGTCAGCGCCACCCGGGCCACGGCACGGTGCACGGAGGCGGGACGTGACGCGTAGTCGTACGCCGCGTCCGAGGCGCACGGCGCCAGGATCTGCTCCAGGGTGGTCCCGGCGGTCGGGCCGGGACAGGCGGGGTCGTACGCCGGGTCGAACTCGGCACGGTAGATCTTCTGGGTGAGCCCCCAGTACGCCTTCTCGTGGTACGGCCAGAGGAACTCGGAGCCCCGAGCGAAGCCCGCCGCGTAGAGGTCGTCGTCCCCCGCGGTGCCGAGCGTGCGGGCCACCGCGGTCGGCAGCGACGTGAGCAGGCTGGGGCCGTCCGCGGTCCACAGGGCACCCTCCCAGTCCACGCCGCCGTCGTACAGCTCGGGATGGTTCTCCAGTTGCCAGCGGGTGAGGTAGCCGCCGTTGGAGATGCCGGTGACGTAGGTGCGGCGCGGAGCGTACCCGTAGCGCTGGGCCAGCGTCCGGCGGGCAGCCCGGGTGAGCTGGGTGGTCCGCGCGTTCCATTCGGCGACCGCGTCGCCGGGCCGCTTCCCGTCGCGGTAGAAGTCGGCCCCGCTGTTGCCCTTGTCGGTCGCCGCGTACGCGTAACCCCGCGCGAGCACCTGGTCGGAGATCGCCGTGTCCGTCGCGTACTGCTTGCGCGTGCCCGGTGCGCCGGTCACGACCAGACCGCCGTTCCAGTGATCCGGCAGCCGGATCACGAACTGCGCGTCGTGCTGCCAGCCGTGTGTGCCGTTGAAGTGCGAGGAGTCCGGGAAGTACCCGTCGATCTGGATGCCCGGGACACCGGACGGCGTACGGGTGGCTCGGGCCGTCAGTCCGGCCTGGTCGGTCAGGTCGGTGTACGGGGTGCCCGCCAGCCCCGCGGTGGTCAGATCGGTCAGACAGGCACTGCGCTGCGAGGCCGCACCCGGCACGCGCACGCGTTCCTGGTGTGCGCAGTGCTCATCGCCGGCCGCCGTGGCGGCGGGAGCCGGGCCGGTGAGAGCCGCCGCCGTGAGGACGGCGGCGACGAAGGGGACACCACGGGCAAGACGCATCACGGCCTCCGGGGGACAGGACGGGGGTCAGCGGAGAAGGAAGATGACTGACCCGGGGCTGCCCCATGGTGCGGACGTGGCTTCTTCTCATCCATGGGTCGGGATCACAGGCGATGGCGGCGAGGGATGGGTGCCGACCACATGTGACAGAGGGGCCCGGCTTCCGGGGCCCGGCCGCCGACGGGTTTCACGCCGGCCGAAGCCACCGGTGCCGCCGCGCGAGTGTGACGCGGGATCAGCTGGGACGTACGGCCATCTTGTCGAGGGCCTCCAGCAGGCCCGGCAGCTCAGGGCCCCGGCCTACCGGCAGGACCTCGCCCGGTTCCTCGTCGAGCAGCACGAAAGCGATGTCGTCGGTCCTGGCCACGAGGGACCAGCCGGGACCGTCGGCGCGCAGCGTCCGCGCGTCGCCGGGGGCGAACGACGACCGGACCCGGCCGAGCGGCGGCGGCGCGTCGACGTAGGCCCGGGCCTCCGCGAGCACGCGCCGGATCCCGCCGTGGCCCGTGCCACCGTCGCCGCTGCCGCTGTGGACCTCAACCGCACCGGCCTGCCCGGAGCCGTCGGACGTCCCGGACCGGCCGTTGGGACTCGCGAAGTTCGTGTCATCGACCTGCTCCCGCCACATCGACCACTGGAGGGCGATCTCGTCGGCGCCCAGACGGCGCTGGGCGGGCCCCCAGGTGCTGGTGTCCGGCGGCGACAGCGGAGGGCGTTCGGCATGGCCGGGACCCGGATCGTGCGGCGCCGGCACGCCGGGAGCCGCCACGGCGACCGCCAGCGGCCAGCCCGGCAGGGCGGTGACGACCGTCCGCTCGTCCGGCGACAGCTCGTGCTCCATCCCGCAGTCCCAGGAGGCGATGGCGACGGCCACCAGTGAGACGTCGTCGATGACGACGGTCCACCGGGCTCCGCCACCGTCCTGGCCCAGGACCAGGCCGTACCCGTCGGCCAGCGGCGGAAGACCGAGCGCCGCACACGCCTCCGGATAGTCGTCGCCCAGCACGCTCGGGAAGTTCGCCGGTGTCAGCAGTACCGCCGTCAGCACATAGAGCGCATCGTCCGCGGCGGCGACGGTGTCCCTGTCCGTCCCGGCCATCCCAGCCTCCCCACAGGTTCGTCCAACGGCGCGCACCCTAGTGCGACCGGAAGGCGCTTGTCACGACCTCCCAGCCCACCCAAGAGCTGCAATTATTCGGCTGGACGGGGCGAATCGACTGCCTCGCGCGACGCCGCGTCAGGCCGCCGGCAGCCCGAGGAGCGCACGCGCCACGGTCCGCGGCGACTCGTCACGCTCCCGCGCGAGCGCGATCACGGCCCGGCACGCCAGCTCGTTGACCCCGAACGACAGCGCCTCCGGCGACACCCAGCCCGCGGCCTCGTCGATCCGCTCCTGGTCGTCCTCCGCGCACGCCGAGACGTACGCCGCGGCAGCTTCGAAAAGATTGTGTGTGCGTTTGTCGCGGCCGGTGTCCGTCTCCGTTCGCCAGGCATGGAGAAATCTGACGCACGCCTTGTGGATACTGCCGAGCACGCTGACCACCTCGCCCCTGCGTGGTTGCCGTGGCTGATCGCTCATTCCCTGCTACTCAACGTAGAGTTGGAGCTCCGGCGGCAGAAGGGGGACGGCGTGGTGCGGCGCTTCGAACGGCTGGAGCGGATCCGGCGGATGGACCCGTACCGGGACGCCACGGAGATCTACCGGCTCACCACCGCCTACGAGTTCCCGTGGGACGTCACCCGCGCTCTGGAACTGGCCCTGTACCGCACCTACGCCGTGCCCGGCATCGGGCGGCTGCTCGCCGAGACGGCGGAGCTCACCGACCGGACACAGAAGCGCTACGACGACACATCCTTGCTCCTCGACGCCGTCGTCGAGCACGGTTTCGGCAGCGAACAGGGCCGTACCGCCATCCGCCGCATCAACCAGATGCACCGCAGCTATGACATCAGCAACGACGACATGCGATACGTACTCTGCACGTTCGTCGTCATGCCCAAACGATGGATCGACGTGTACGGATGGCGCCGGATGTCCCGTCACGAGACCGTCGCCTGTGCCGTCCACTACCAGACGCTGGGACGGCACATGGGCATCAAGGACATCCCCCAGTCCTACGAGGAGTTCGAGGCCTGCCTCGACGCCTACGAGGAGGCGAACTTCGCCTGGGACGAGGAAGCGCGGCGGGTCTCGGACGCCACCCTCGACCTCATGGCCTCCTGGTATCCGCGTCCACTGGCCCCGCTGCTGCGCACCGCGACGCTGGCCCTGCTCGACGAACCGCTGCTGCGGGCCTTCCGCTACACCCCACCGGCTCCTTCCACCCGCGCGTTCGTGCACCGCGCGGTACGGCTGCGGGGACGGTTCGTCCGTCTGCTGCCGCCGCGGCGCGCACCGCACTACGCACGGCAGAACTGGGAGATCAAGGGCTATCCGGACGGCTACCGGGTGGCGGAGCTGGGCACCCACCCGGTTCCGGGCGTGCGGGGCTGCCCCGTGCGCCACAGCGGCACGTCAGGCGCCGAGTGACCCGATCGTCTCCCGCAGCCAGGTGAGCTCGGCCCGGGTCGTGGCGCGCGCGATGGTCAGGACACCGCGCCGGAAGGGGTCGTCCAGCTCCTCGGCACGCAGCGGCCGGTCGCCGTCGTAGAAGAAGCTCGCGGGCTCCTCCAGAAAGGCCAGCCTGCGGCGTAGTACGGCCGCCTGGGCGGCCCTGTCGTCGAGGTGCCGCAGGAAGGCGAGCACCGTGAACCAGCGGTTCTCGTCGGTGATGTCGCGCTGCGGGGGCTCGGCGAGGCGGCGGCGCAGGTCCTTCCCGCCTTCCTCGGTGAGCCGCAGGACGTGACGCGGGGCGGCCACGGAGCCCGGCTCGGTGGCGCGTGCCAGGAGGCCCGCCTTCTCCAGGCGCTTGATCGCGGGATACAGCGTGCTCTCGGCGACCGGTCGCACATGTCCCGTCAGCGCCGTGATGCGTTTGCGCAGCTCATAGCCGTGCAGTGGGGCGTCGTACAGGAAACCGAGGATGGCCAACTCGAGCATGCCCGCATTCTCGCCCACCCATGGTGTACATCGCACCTTCGATACATCGGTTATTCGGTACATCGTCATCGATGTATTGTCCTGGTGGTGCCGACGCAGACGGCGCGCCTGAGGGAGGACATGATGAAGCAGGTGGAGTTCGACGGCGGGGGCAGCTGCATCCGCTGGACGGAGACGCCGGGTGCGGACCCCGCGCGCGTGTATGTGCATGGACTCGGTGCGGCCTCGGCCGTGTATCACGCCCACATAGCGGCCCGGCCCGAACTCGCGGGCCGGCGCAGCCTGTTCGTCGACCTTCCCGGCCACGGCATCAGCGACCGGCCCCAGGACTTCGGCTACACGCTGGAGGACCACGCCGACGCCCTGGCGGCGGTGCTGGACGCGGCGGGCGTGACCGGCGCCGAGCTGATCGCGCACAGTATGGGCGGCGCCGTCGCCGTCGTCCTCGCCCACAGGCGGCCCGGTCTCGTCTCCCGCCTCGTCCTCACCGAGGCCAACCTCGACGCTTTCCCGCCACCGGCCGCGGGCAGCAGCAGGATCGCCTCCTACGAGGAGGAGGAGTTCGTGAACGACGGGTACGCGCGCGTGCTGCTGGAGGTCGGACCCGTATGGGCGGCGACCATGAGACTCGCCGACCCGCGCGCGCTGCACCGATCGGCCGTCGGGCTCAGGCGCGGATCGGATCCCGTGATGCGCACCCTCCTCGAACGGCTGCCGGTCGACCGTGTCTGCGTACAGGGCGGGCTCAGCGGGGAGGTCGAGGGCGCGCAGGCCCTGGCGGCCGCGGGGGTGCGCGTGGTGACTGTGCCCGGCGCCGGGCACAACGTCATGTTCGACGCCCCCGACGCCTTCGCGGCAGTGGTCGCGGACCAGGGCTGAGCGGTCAGTCCTCGCGCACGGCGAGTGCCAGGAAGCGGGTGTCCTCATCGGTGTACGACGTCATGCGCCATCCTGAACCGGTCAGCAGACGACGCAGATTGGGTTCCGCGCGGAGGTCGTCCGGCGTGATGACGCGACCCTGGCGAGCCGCCAGTGCCGCCCTGCCGACCGGGTGGAACAGCGCCAGCACACCGCCGGGCCGCACCACGCGTGCCAGCTCCCGCAGGTTCTCCTCGGGGCGCGGCAGGTGCGCCACGAGACCCGCCGCGAACACGGCGTCGAACGTCCGCGAGCGCAGCGGCAGTGCGGTGACGTCGGCCAGCAGCAGCCGCCCGGCACGGTCCCGCGCCGCGCGTACGGCGGCCTGGAGCATGGCCGGCGTCAGATCGACCCCGACGACCACTCCGGAGGCGCCCACGGCCGCACGCAGGGGCGGCAGGGCGCGTCCGGTCCCGCAGCCCGCGTCGAGTACGCGGTCCCCCTCGCACAGCCCCAGCTCCGCGGCCGCCGCCGCGTAGGCGGGGCCGTCGTCCGGGAACCGGCTGTCCCAGTCGGCGGCGCGGGCGGTGAAGAACTCCTGGACGTGTGTGTGGTCGAGGCTCATGCTCCGCATGATCCCGCACCGCCACGGATGACGCCGCTGTGCACACGTTCGAGCATGAAGTGGTCGTTCCGATACGCCTCCGCATCACATCCCAGCAGCTTTCGAAATGCGCCCCCTGCGCGCGTCTCCGCCCGCACTAACGTCCCGGGGCCATGGGACATCTGGACCACGCCGCCCTGGGCTGGCTCACCCCCGTGCTGTCGTACGCCATGGCCTGCACGGGCGCCGCCCTGGGGCTGCGCTGCACCGTCCGCGCGCTGGGCGCCGCGGGACGCTCGCGCCGCAACTGGCTGCTCACCGCCGCGTCGGCGATCGGCACCGGCATCTGGACCATGCACTTCGTGGCCATGCTCGGCTTCGGTGTCAGCGGCACCGAGATCCGCTACGACGTTCCGCTCACCGTGGTGAGCCTGCTCGTCGCCATGGCCGTGGTCTGCGCCGGCGTCTTCGCCATCGGCCACAGCCGCAACCCCGGCCGTGCCCTGCTGCTCGGCGGACTGACCACCGGCCTCGGCGTCGCGAGCATGCACTACCTGGGCATGGCGGCGGTGCACCTGCACGGCGAGATGAGCTACGACCCGGCGCTCGTCGTGCTCTCCGTCCTGATCGCCGTCGCCGCCGCGACAGCGGCCCTGTGGGCGGCGCTCCACATCGAGTCGCCCGTCGCCGTCACCGCCGCCTCCCTGGTCATGGGCGCCGCGGTCAGCAGCATGCACTACAGCGGGATGTACGCCGTGACCGTGCACGTCGTGCCCTCCAGCGAGGTCCTGCCCGGGGCCACGGCGATGCAGTTCGTCTTCCCCCTCGCCGTCGGCCTCGGCTCCTACCTGTTCCTGACCGCGGCCTTCGTCGCGCTGTCGCCGACGCCCGGGCAGCCGGGAGCGCCGCCCCCGGTGCGACGGCCGGCCGAGGGCGCCGCCCGTTGACGGCGGCCCGGCGACGGCAGGCCCGACGGCACGTCACCGACGACTTCCGAGCGAGGAGGCCATGCGCACACCCCGCAGGACCGCCACAGCCGGCGCCCCGACGCCGGCCCCGCCCGTGCGCGGCCGCCGCGCGCACGCCGGTCCGCCGGCCGACGAGAGCCCGGCGGAATCCACGGCCACGGCTCTGGAGGGCCCTCCCGCGCGCGAGGCGCGGCGCTTACGGCCCCGTACCGTGCGCGCGAAGATCATTTGTCTGCTGACGGTGCCGGTCGTCTCGCTGCTGGCCCTGTGGGGGTACGCGACCGTCGGCACGGCCCAGGACATCTCCCGGCTGCGACAGGTGCAGCGCGTGGACACCCAGGTCAGGGAACCCGTCGCCGCCGCCGTCGCGGCACTTCAGGCCGAGCGCGCCACCGCGGTGCGCTACGCGACCCGCCCGGCCGTGGTGCCGAGCGGTGACTACGAGGAACTGGCGCAACGCACCGACCGGGCGGTGGCGAAACTGCGTCTCGGCGACCACGACACCGTCGCCGAGGGAGAGGGCCTGCCCGCGGAAGTGGCCCGGCGGCTGAAGACGTTCGTCACCGGAGCCGAGCGACTGCGTCCGCTGCGCACCGCCGTGCTCGACCGCCGCGCGGGCTGGGAGGAGGCGTACGGGCGGTACACGAGCACCATCGCGACCGCCTTCGGCGTGGGTGGTGCGCTCACCGGCGTCCGGGACGCCGGATCGGGCTCGGACGCGCGCGTGCTGCTGGAGTTCTCGCGCGCGGCCGAAGCGCTGGCCCAGGAGGACGCGGTACTGGCCGGCGCCCGCCTCGCCGGCGCCTTCACGCAAGGGCGGCTCCGGGTGTTCACCGGCGCCGTTCAGACCCGCCGTACGCTCATCGAGGCCGCCGCCGACCTGCGCGGCACCGAACGCGCCGCCTGGCAGGGCCTCGCCGGCAGCCCCGCCTACACCACCGTACGCGCCGTCGAGGACGGTGTTCTCGCGAGCGGCCCGGGCGCACCGGCTCTCGACGCGGCACCCGAGACCACCTGGGGCAGGGCCTACGCGCGCGTGCAGGACGGCACGCGGACGATCCAGGAGGACGCCGGCCGCGGAGTCACCGACCGGGCCGACCCGTTCACCCGCGGGGTGCTCAGTCCCGCCGGGGCCGCCGTGCTCTTCGGCCTGGCCGCCGTCGCCGCGTCGCTCGTCATCTCCGTCCGGATCGGCCGCGGGCTCGTGGTCGAGCTGGTGAGCCTGCGCGACAGCGCCCTGAGGATCGCACGGCGCGAACTCCCCGAGACCATGCGCAGACTGCGCGCGGGCGAGGAGATCGACATCCGCGCCGAGGACCCGCCCGGACCGCCGGGGGAGGGCGAGACCGGTCAGGTCGCCGAGGCTCTGGGCACCGTGCACCGCGCCGCGCTGCGGGCCGCCGCGGAGCGTGCCGAGCTCGCCGGCGGCATCTCCGGCGTCTTCGTCAATCTCGCCCGCCGCAGCCAGGTCCTGGTCCACCGCCAGCTCACCCTCCTCGACAGCATGGAACGCCGCTCCGACGACCCCGACGAGCTGAGCGACCTGTTCCGGCTCGACCACCTCACCACCCGCATGCGGCGTCACGCCGAGAGCCTGATCATCCTCTCCGGAGCCGCACCCGGCCGGGCCTGGCGGACGCCCGTGCCCCTGACGAACGTGGCCCGCGCGGCCGTCTCCGAGATCGAGGACTACGCGCGCGTGGAGGTACGGCAGCTGCCCGAGACGTCCGTCATCGGCTCGGCCGTCGCCGACCTCACCCACCTGCTGGCCGAACTCGTGGAGAACGCGGCCCAGTTCTCACCTCCCCACACACACGTGCGCATCACCGGCGAGCCCGTCGGCAACGGCTACGCCGTGGAGGTCGAGGACCGCGGTCTCGGCATGGGCAAGGAGAATCTCGCCGAGGCCAACCGCCGCATCGCCCAGGCCAAGACCTTCGACCTGCTCGACAGCGACCGGCTCGGCCTGTTCGTGGTCAGCAGGCTCGCGGCCAGGCACGGCATCAAGGTGAATCTGAAGACGTCGCCGTACGGCGGCACGACCGCGGTCGTCCTGCTCCCGACCGCCCTCCTCCACAGCGGTACGGCGGAAAGCCCCCCTCGCGACACGGTGGAGGAGCGGCCCGGCGACGGCCCGCACGCGCGCGTGCCGGACACCGAACGACACCGCAGGAGCGTCGCGGCGCCGGCCGGCCGGCCCGCGCTGACGGCCCCCGTACCGGCCTCGGCCGGAACCACGACCCATCACGCGTCCCCAGGAGTCGCCGCCTTGCGACTGCACCGGCCCCAGGACGACTCCGGCAGTTCCGACGACCTTCCCCGACGGGTACGGCAGGCCAGTCTCGCCCCCCAGCTGCGGGAGGGGCCCACGGGGGAGCCGCCGTCGGCGCCCGGCCCCCGCGACGACGAGCGCACCCCCGATCTCGTACGACAGCGCATGGCGGCGTACCGCGACGGCTGGACACGCGGTGGCGGCAGGCGACCCGGACGGGGCGCACCTCACAGCCCCGCGTCGGGCAGTGACAGCAGCGAAGGAGAACCCGCATGATTCAGGACCCGAGCACCAGGACCGCCCACCGGTCCGGCGAACTCGACTGGCTGCTGGACGACCTGGTGGTCCGCGTGAGCGACGTCCGGCACGCCGTGGTGCTGTCCAACGACGGGCTCGCCGTGGGTGCTTCCACCGGTCTGGGCCGCGAGGACGCGGAACACCTGGCCGCGGTCGCCTCGGGCTTCCACAGCCTGGCCAAGGGAGCGGGCCGGCACTTCGGCACCGGCGGGGTGCGTCAGACCATGGTCGAGATGGACGACGGCTTCCTGTTCGTGGCCGCAGCGGGCGACGGCTCCTGCCTCGCCGTCCTCACGGCGGTGACCGCCGACATCGGCCTGGTGGCCTACGAGATGGCACGGCTGGTCAAGCGTGTCGGCGAACACCTCGGCACGCCGACCCGCGCCGCCGCGCGGCCGCCCGCCGCAGGATGAGCCGAGAGAGCGGCCCGCGCGCATGACCGAGGACCACAAGGGCGCCCGGAGCCGGCCGGACAGCCAGTGGTACGACCACGAGGCCGGGCCCTTGGTCCGCCCGTACGCCGTGACGGGCGGACGCACCAGCCCCGGCACCACCGGGGTGCCGTTCGACCTGATCGCCCTGGTCACGTCGGCCGCGGGTGCACCGGGCGCCGACGACGGCGCGCTCGGACCGGAGCACCGGATGCTGGTCGATCTGTGCCGCGCGGAGCCGCAGTCGGTCGCCGAACTGGCCACGGGCGCGGATCTGCCGGTGGGTGTGGTCAGAGTGCTCCTCGGCGACCTGGTGGTGCTCGGCCGCGTCACCGTCAGCCGTCCCGTACCGCCCGCGCTGCTGCCCGACGAACGGATTCTGCGCGAGGTGATCGAGGGACTGCGGGCCCTGTAGACGCACACGCGCGGGCAACCGGTGCCCGGCGGCGGACACCACCGCACGGCTCCGCGCCACCGGGAGCCGCCGACCGACCAGATCGGGGCGATCGCGGAGCAATCCGCTGAAAGGAGCGAGCAGTTGCCATCAAGCTGGCTAAGCGAACACACCGGGCCGCGCACCGGCACCGTGCGGCGGCCACCTACCGACGCCGAGCACGGCCGGGCACCCCGGGAGAGGTGATCGATGGTTCCCGAGCACTCCGACGCCACGGACGACGAATCGGCCGCACTGGCGTTGAAGATACTGGTCGCCGGCGGATTCGGCGTGGGCAAGACCACCCTGGTGGGCGCGGTCAGCGAGATCAAACCGCTGCGCACGGAAGAACTGCTCAGCGAGGCGGGCCAGTCGGTGGACGACGTCGGCGGCGTGGACCACAAGGCGACGACGACCGTCGCCATGGACTTCGGCCGCATCACGATCCGCTCCGGCCTGTCCCTCTACCTCTTCGGAACACCCGGCCAGGACCGGTTCTGGTTCCTGTGGGACGAGTTGTCGCAGGGTGCCCTCGGTGCCGTCGTCCTCGCCGACACCCGCCGCCTGGAGGACTGCTTCCCCGCGGTGGACTACTTCGAGCACCGGCGCATCCCGTTCGTGGTGGCCGTCAACTGCTTCGCGGGTGCACGGCGGTACGCGGCCCAGGACGTCCTGCGCGCCCTCGATCTCGACCGGGGGACGCCGGTGGTGCTCTGCGACGCCCGTGACCGTGACTCGGGGAAGGAGGTGCTGATCCGGCTCGTCGAGTACGCCGGGCGGGTGCACACCGCCCGGCTGCTCGACTCGGTGAGCTGACCGGCGGATTCCGCCGCGCGTGCCGGTCTCAGTCCGCCACGGACCGCTGCGCCACGACCTTGTCGATCGTGACCCGGACGAGAAGCTCTCCGGGCGCCGCGTTGCGGCTGCCGAACTCCTCCGCGTGGTCCTCGCCCATGTACCGGGCCGCGATACGGGTGGCCCAGTGCCGCATCTCGCCGAGATCCTCCGACAGCCGGGCGCGGCCGTGCAGCACCACGTAGTCGAACGGCGGCCGGTCGTCGTCCACGCACAGGGCGACCCGGCCGTCACGGGCCAGATTGCGTCCCTTGACAGTGTCCTTGCCGGTGTTGAACACAAGCTCGTCCCCATTGAGCAGGAACCAGACCGGCGCCACATGCGGGCTTCCGTCGGCCCGGACGGTGGACAGCTTGCCGGTACGGGTGCCGTACGAGAGGAACGCCCGCCATTCCGCTTCGGTCATCTTTTGTGCCATGCACCCATCCTCCTTGCCCGCAGCCCGGCCGTGGGGAAGGCTGGCGGAGAGATCCTCCGGCCAGGGGGAGACATCGCACGGGGAAAACGCGGGGAGAGCGCATGATGGCGCAGAACCATGGACTTGGCTGGCTGCTGGACGATCTGACCGAGCGCGTCGAACATGTGCGACACGCGCTGGTCTTATCCAACGACGGACTGGTGACGGGAGCCAGCACGGGACTGCGACGCGAGGACGCCGAGCATCTCGCCGCCGTGTCGTCCGGACTGCACAGCCTGGCCAAGGGCTCGGGACGTCACTTCGGCGCGGGCAGAGTACGGCAGACGATGATCGAGTTCGATGACGCCGTGCTGTTCGTGACAGCCGCCGGTGCCGGCAGCTGTCTGTGCGTCCTCAGCGGCGCCGAGGCCGACATCGGCCAGATCGCCTACGAGATGACGCTGCTGGTCAACCGGGTCGGAGAGCATCTCGACCTGGACGCCCGACAGCCCGAGGGAACGCCTCTCATAGACCTCTGACCTGGTCTTTTGTCGCCCCCGTGGAGTTATCCACAGCCGCCTTACGCTGTCCGCCGAACCGGCTACGGTTTTTTCCAGGCGGGCGCATGCGGCGCCGGTCACACACTCCACGGGGGAGAGACCATGTCCGGCCACATCATCACGTACGAGACCACCAGCGATGCCGAGCAGGCCTGCGGCGCACGGGACGCCTCGATGACGCAGAGCCGTGCGGGACGCGAACTCGGCTTGAAACGGAGCGAGTTCGACCTGGCCGTGCATCTCGGACGCATCCGCACCGTCCCTGACGAAGGCGGAGGCGGACGGCGCGTCCCGCAGGCGGAGATCGAGCGACTGCGCGCCCAGGACGGTTTCCCCCAGACGCTGCGGGACGGCGTCGTAGCCGTGGGAACCACGGAGGGTGCGGCCCTGATGGGCGTCACCCGGGTCCGCTTCACGCGCCTGGCCCGGCTGGGCCTGCTGGTGCCCGTGAGTTTCTATCTCAACCGCTACCGGACCGTGGTCTGGCTCTATCTGGCCCATGAACTGCGCCAGTTCGCGGCCGAGGAGAAGAACAGCGCCCTCCTGAAGGGCCGTACGGCGGAAGGGCTGCGGGACCAGCTGGACGTCGGCCTGGATCTGCGTCCCCGCAACTGGCGGGGCCGCTACCTCGGGTTCATGCTGCGCCGGGCCGACGGCCCCTGGGCGCGGGCCGCGGCTGTGGCGTCGTTGCTCGATCCGGTCGAGGTCTCGGAAGCCGTCAGGGATCCGTACGAACGCTCCTACCTGAACCGGTTCCGGCCACAACCGCCAGCCCACGGTTCGCCGGGCTCACCGGCCGCGCGCCTCGCCGAGGCACTCATGACGGCGCAGGACCCGGACGAGGTCGCCTGGTTCCGGACGGAACTGGCCCGGACCGTGGCCGAGGCACGGCAGCGGCATCCGGCGCCGCGTCCGGTCACCCGGCCGTCCGCCATCACGGTGACACCGGAACAGGAACGGCCGGGGGCACCCGGGCGGTCCCGCGGTCTGCTGGGGTGGCTGCGCCGCAGAAACCCGTGACCTACAGGGCCCGGAACAGGCCTTCCTGGACGACGGAGACCAGCAGACGCCCCTCCCGGTCGTAGATCCGCCCGCGGGCCAGGCCCCGTCCGCCCGTCGCGATCGGCGACTCCTGGTCGTACAGGAACCACTCGTCCGCGCGGAAAGGCCGGTGGAACCACATGGCGTGATCCAGCGACGCCAGGTCGAAGCCGCGCTGACCCCACAGGGGTTCCACCGGGATCCGTACGGCATCCAGGAGCGTCATGTCGCTGGCGTAGGTCAGGGCACAGGTGTGCACCAGAGGGTCGTCACCGAGCGGCCCGACCGCGCGCATCCAGACCGCGCTGCGCGGCTCCGCGTCCTTGACCTCCTCCGGCGACCAGCGCAACCGGTCCACGTAGCGGATGTCGAAGGGCTGGCGCCGGGCCATCCGCTCCAACTGCTCGGGCAATGCGCCCAGATGCTCCCGGATCTCGGCCGCGACCGTCGGCAGGGACTCCGGGTCCGGGACCTCGCGGGCCGGTGGCAACTGGTGCTCGAAGCTCCCTTCCTCAGGCTTGTGAAAGGAGGCGGTCAGATTGAAGATCGTGCGGCCCTGCTGCACGGCGGTGACCCGGCGGGTCGTGAACGACCGCCCGTCCCGCACCCGCTCCACCTGGTACACGATCGGAACGCCCGGCCGGCCGGGACGCAGGAAGTACGCATGCAACGAGTGCACCGGGCGGTCGCCCTCCGTGGTGCGCCCGGCGGCGACCAGCGCCTGGCCCGCCACCTGTCCGCCGAAGACCCGTTGCAGGGACTCCTGCGGACTGCGGCCGCGGAAGATGTTGACCTCGATCCGCTCCAGGTCGAGCAGGTCCACGAGCCTTTCGGCCGGGTTCGTCATGGGTGGCTTTCTCCTGTGCTCACAACTGGCCGACGTCGGTGACACGGACGACCGCGCGGCCCTCCGCGTCGGAGGCCGCCAGATCGACCTCCGCGCTGATACCCCAGTCGTGGTCACGGTTGGGGTCGTCGAAGATCTGCCGGACCCGCCACAGACCGTTCTGCGGCTCCTCCTCGATCATCAGCAGCTTGGGACCGCGGGCGTCCGGACCGGTACCGAGCTCCTCGTACTCCTCCCAGTACCTGTCCATCGCCTCCCCCCAGGCCTCGGCGTCCCAGCCGGAGTCGGCGTCCATCTCGCCCAGCTCCTCGACCTGGTCCAGAGCGGCGAGCTCGACGCGGCGGAACAGGGCGTTGCGGACCAGGACGCGGAAGGCACGCGTGTTGGTGGTGACCGGTTTGACCTGGTCCGCCTGCTCCTGCGCCTCCTCGGCGGTCATCTCCTCCGGATTGGCGAGCTGCTCCCACTCGTCCAGCAGGCTGGAGTCGACCTGGCGCACCATCTCGCCCAGCCAGGCGATCAGATCCTCCAGGTCGTCGGACTTCAGGTCGTCGGGGATCGTGTGCTCCAGGGCCTTGTAGGCGCTGGCGAGGTAGCGCAGCACGATGCCCTCGGTGCGGGCCAGCTCGTAGAAGGACACCAGTTCCGTGAAGGACAGCGCCCGCTCGTACATGTCCCGCACGACCGACTTCGGCGACAGCGGATGGTCACCGACCCAGGGGTGGCTCCTGCGGTAGGTGTTGTACGCGTGGAAGAGCAGCTCCTCCAGCGGCTTCGGGTAGGTGATGTCCTGGAGGCGCTCCATGCGCTCCTCGTACTCGACGCCGTCCGCCTTCATCGCGGCGACGGCCTCGCCGCGTGCCTTGTTCTGCTGGGCGGCGAGGATCTGCCGCGGGTCGTCCAGCGTCGATTCCACGACCGACACCATGTCCAGGGCGTACGACGGCGACTCCGGGTCCAGCAGCTCGAAGGCGGCCAGGGCGAAGGTGGACAGCGGCTGGTTCAGCGCGAAGTCCTGTTGCAGGTCCACGGTGAGCCGGACGATGCGGCCCTCGGCGTCGGGCTTCTGGAGCTTCTCGACGATGCCGCCGTCCAGCAGCGAGCGGTAGATGGCGATCGCCCGCCGGATGTGCCTCAGCTGCTGCCTGCGCGGCTCGTGGTTGTCCTCCAGCAGATGCCGCATCGCCTCGAAGGCGTTGCCCGGCCGCGCGATCACCGACAGCAGCATCGTGTGCGTCACCCGGAAGCGGGACGTCAGCGGCTCCGGCTCCGAGGCGATGAGCTTCTCGAAGGTGTTCTCCGTCCAGCCGACGAACCCTTCGGGTGCCTTCTTGCGGACGACCTTACGGCGTTTCTTCGGGTCGTCGCCCGCCTTGGCAAGGGCTTTCTCGTTCTCGATGACGTGCTCGGGCGCCTGGGCGACGACGAACCCCTCCGTGTCGAAGCCGGCGCGCCCCGCCCGGCCGGCGATCTGGTGGAACTCGCGGGCGCGCAGCGTACGGACCCGGTTGCCGTCGTACTTGGTCAGGGCCGTGAAGAGCACGGTGCGGATGGGGACGTTGACGCCCACGCCGAGGGTGTCCGTGCCGCAGATGACCTTCAGCAGACCGGCCTGCGCGAGCTTCTCCACCAGTCGCCGGTACTTGGGCAGCATGCCGGCGTGGTGCACGCCGATGCCGTGCCGCACGTAGCGGGAGAGGTTGCGGCCGAACTTGGTGGTGAAGCGGAAATTGCCGATCAGCTCGGCGATCCGGTCCTTCTCCTCCCGCGTGCACATGTTGATGCTCATCAGAGCCTGCGCACGCTCCACTGCCTGGGCCTGCGTGAAGTGCACGATGTAGACGGGAGCCTGCCGGGCTTCCAGCAGATCGGTGAGCGTCTCGGTGAGCGGCGTGTACCGGTACTCGTAGGACAGCGGCACGGGCCGGGTCGCCGAGCGCACCACCGCTGTGGGACGGCCGGTGCGGCGGGTCAGATCCTTCTCGAAGAAGGAGACGTCCCCGAGCGTGGCCGACATCAGCACGAACTGCGCCTGCGGCAGTTCCAGCAGCGGAATCTGCCAGGCCCAGCCGCGGTCCGGTTCCGCGTAGAAGTGGAACTCGTCCATGACGACCTGGCCGACGTCCGCGTCCTTGCCGTCGCGCAGCGCGATCGACGCGAGCACCTCGGCGGTGCAGCAGATCACGGGAGCATCCGCGTTCACGGACGCGTCACCGGTCAGCATGCCGACGTTCTCGGTGCCGAAGAGCTTGCACAGCTCGAAGAACTTCTCCGAGACCAGCGCCTTGATCGGAGCCGTGTAGAAGGTGACCTCGTCCCGGGCGAGCGCGGCGAAGTGCGCACCGGCGGCGATCATGCTCTTGCCGGAGCCGGTGGGTGTCGAGACGATGACGTTCGCGCCGGACACCACCTCGATCAGCGCCTCCTCCTGATGGGGGTAGAGCGTGAGACCGCGTTCCTGGGCCCACGACTCGAAGGCTTCGTAGAGGGCGTCGGGGTCGGCGGTCTGCGGCAGCTGATCGATGAGGGTCACGCCCCCATCTTGCCTGGCCTCGGGCCCGATGCGGGAATCGGATGCCCGTACGAAGATCGCGAACGTTACGCTGTGTCGTCGGCGGTGGGCCGACGAACCCGGTCAACTGCACAGCGGCACACGAGGAATGGGGCGGGCTACGGCGATGATGGGACCAGCACACTCACTGTCGGGCGCCGCGGCCTGGCTCGGCGTCGGGGCGGCGACCGCCGCGGCCGGGCACCCGATGCCCTGGCCGGTCCTGCTGACCGGTGCCCTGATCTGCGCCGGCGCCGCGCTCGCCCCGGACCTCGACCACAAGGCGGCGACGATCTCCCGGGCCTTCGGGCCGCTGTCGCGATGGCTCTGCGAGATCGTCGACAAGCTGTCGTACGCCGTCTACAAGGCCACCAGGAAGCAGGGCGACCCACGCCGCTCCGGCGGGCACCGCACCCTCACCCACACCTGGCTGTGGGCGGTCCTCATCGGTGCGGGCGCCTCGGTCCTGGCGATCACCGGCGGCCGCTGGGCCGTGCTGGCCATTCTCTTCGCGCACATGGTGCTGGCCATCGAGGGGCTGCTGTGGCGAGCGGCCCGCGGCTCCAGCAGCGACGTCCTGGTATGGCTGCTGGCCGCGACCAGTGCCTGGATCATCGCGGGCGTGCTGGACAAGCCGGGCAACGGCTCGGACTGGCTGTTCACGGCACCGGGCCAGGAGTACCTGTGGCTCGGACTGCCCATCGTGCTGGGTGCGCTGGTGCACGACATCGGGGACGCGCTGACCGTCTCGGGATGCCCGATCCTGTGGCCCATACCGGTGGGCCGCAAGCGCTGGTACCCGGTCGGCCCGCCGAAGGCCATGCGATTCCGGGCGGGCAGCTGGGTCGAGCTCAAGGTGCTGATGCCGGCCTTCATGCTGCTCGGAGGAGTGGGCGGAGCGGCGGCGCTCAACTTCATCTGAGGAACCGGCCCGCTCGCGAGCCCCTGCCCGCGCACCTCGTCGGGCACCCGGTCCCGGCCGGGAGCGGGGCCGTCCCGGAAAGGCCCCGGCACCGGCCCGTCCCCGGTAGGGCGGCCATCACCGGGAGCGGGACCGTCCCCGGACGCGGGTGCCCCGTTCTGGCGGGGGCGGCCGGCGCCGAGGGCTGGACCGCCCACAGGCGCCGGCACCCGGTCCCCGGCGGCACCGCCCGGGCCGGGACCCGCAGCGGGAGGGGGAGCGACTACGCGCCCGGTGTCCGTCCCGGTCCCGCACCCGTGTCCTCGGCCCGTGACCGTGGCGGCGCAGCCGGCCGCGGCTTCCGACCGGATCCCGTCCCCGGTGGCTCAGCCCGTGTCGCCGCCGTCCTGTTCCCGGCCGCCTCCGTACCGCCGTTCGAACCGGGCGATGCGTCCCTCGGTGTCCACGGTCCGTGCCCGGCCGGTGTAGAAGGGGTGGCTCTCCGAGGAGATCTCCACGTCCACGACCGGGTAGGTCTCGCCGTCGTCCCACTGGACGGTCTCGTCGCTGGTCGCGGTGGACCTGGTCAGAAAGGCGTAACCGGCGGCCCGGTCGCGGAAGACGACGGGGTGGTAATCGGGCTGCTTGTCCTGCTGCATGGGTGCTCCTCGTACGACGCGGGCGGGCGTGACGGCACGGTGCCGGCCGGATCAGCGGTACAGGGTGTCCTCGTCGACGACGTGCATCGCGGCCTCCTCGGCGGAGGCCGCCGCACCGTCGATGCCCACGTCCGTCGCGACCAGCGCGCTCTCCTCGTCCTCGTGAGCACCCTCGTCGGGCGCGACGAGACGGCCGGCGCGGACGGCTCCGACCTCGTTGTCCAGCAGTTCGCCGTCGGTGCCCCTGCTGTCCCCGAGCCCGTCGTCGTCCGGTACGGAGACATCGGGCACCTCTTCGGCGAGCCGCTGGTCGAGCGTCTCACCCCGGCGGCGCTCCGCGGCCGTCACGCCGGTGTGCTCCACGGCCAGGGGCTTCTCGGGAGGGGACCAGCCCCGGTCGAGGGCGTTGTCGAGACCGTCGTTCTCCAAGGTGTCCTCGGAGTCCAGCAGCCCCGCGTCCGACTGAATCTCGGCCGGGTCGGGCTGGTAGACGTCGTCTCCCCAGCCGTCGGCACTGTCCACGACTACCTCCAGGGGGTGGAGAAGAACCCCTTCCCACCGCGGGCCGCGGCGGGTGGCCGCGACCCGGGGCACGGGCGTCACCCACGGCCCGGCCACGGGTCCGCCGGGCGCCTCCGGTTCCGGTGCCTGGCCCCAGCCTCCCCCACGTCTCCGGGACCGCGCAACGGCACGAGTCCGGGCCGGGGACCGAGCGCCCCCGGCCCCGACCGGCGGGCGTCCGGTCCGCCCGGCGGGTCAGCCGTGCCAGGAGCGCCACAGCGCCGCGTACGCGCCGTCGGCCGCGACCAGCTCGTCGTGGCCGCCGAGCTCGCTGATCCGGCCGTTCTCGACGACGGCGATGACGTCCGCGTCATGGGCCGTGTGCAGGCGGTGCGCGATCGCGACCACGGTACGGCCGTCCAGGACACGGGCCAGGGAGCGTTCCAGGTGGCGTGCCGCCCGCGGATCGAGCAGGGAGGTCGCCTCGTCCAGGACCAGTGTGTGGGGGTCTGCCAGCACCAGACGGGCCAGCGCGATCTGCTGGGCCTGGGCCGGAGTGAGCGCGAAGCCGCCGGAACCGACCTCGGTGTCCAGGCCCTTGTCGAGCGCCCGCGCCCAGCCGTCCGCGTCGACCGCGCCCAGCGCCGCCCACAGCTCGGCGTCGACGGCCTCGGAAGAGGTGCCCTCGGTACCCCCGTCCGGGCGAAGCCGTTCCGGGGGCAGCGCGAGCCGGAGGTTGTCGCGCAGGGAGCCCACGAAGACGTGGTGCTCCTGGTTGACCAGGGCCACGTGTGCGCGGACCCGGTCGGCGGGCATCCGGGACAGTTCGGCACCGCCGAGGGTGATCCGGCCGCTGCGAGGGCCGTAGATCCCGGCGAGCAGCCTGCCCAGGGTGGACTTGCCCGCGCCCGAGGGGCCGACCAGCGCCAGCCGGGTGCCGGGGGCGACCTCCAGGGAGACCTTGCGCAGGACGTCCACGCCCTCGAGGTAACCGAAGTGCACCTCGTCCGCGTGCACGTCCCGCCCGTCGGGAGCCAGCGACGTGTCCCCGGCGTCCGGTTCGATGTCCCGGACACCGACCAGGCGGGCCAGGGACACCTGGGCCACCTGGAGTTCGTCGTACCAGCGCAGGATGAGCCCCACCGGGTCGACGAGCATCTGCGCGATCAGCGCAGCCGTCGTCAGCTGGCCGACTCCTGTCCAGCCTTGCAGCACGAACACTCCGCCGATCATCAGCACGGAGGCGAGCACGGTCACATGGGTGATGCTGATGACCGGGAAGAGCACCGACCGCAGCCAGAGGGTGTACCGCTCCCAGGCCGTCCACTCCTTGATCCGGCGCTCCGACAGCTCGACCCGGCGAGTGCCGAGGCGGTGGGCCTCGACGGTGCGCCCGGCGTCCACGGTCTCGGCGAGCGCGGCGGCCACCGCGGCGTACCCGGCGGCCTCCGAGCGGTAGGCGGCGGGCGCCCGCCGGAAGTACCAGCGGCACCCGACCACCAGCAGTGGCACCGCGAGCAGCACGGCCGGCGCCAGCGGTGGTGCCGTGACCACCAGCCCGCCCAGCAGCAGCGCCACCCACACGACGCCGATCGACAGTTGCGGCACGGCCTCGCGCATGGCGTTGGCGAGCCGGTCGATGTCCGTCGTGATGCGGGACAGCAGGTCACCGGTGCCGGCTCGTTCCAGGACGCCCGGCGGCAGTCCCACCGACCGTACGAGGAAGTCCTCGCGCAGATCGGCCAGCATCCGCTCGCCGAGCACCGCGCCGCGCAGCCGCACCTGCCGCACGAACACGGCCTGGACGACCAGCGCCAGCACGAAGCCCGCGGCGGTGAGCTCCAGATGCAGCTCCCGGGCACCGTCCGACACCCGCTCCACCAGCCCGCCCAGCAGGTAGGGGCCCACCATCGAGGCGAGGACGGAGACGGTGTTGACGGTGATCAGGAGCAGGAACGCGCGGCGGTGCCTGCGCAGCAGTTCGGCCACGTAGGCGCGTACGGTCGCGGGGGTGCCGACGGGCAGGGTGTTCGCCGTCGTCGGGGCCGCCGGGTCGTAGGCCGGTGGCGCCACGCCGATCATGCCGTCTCCTCTATCTCGTGCAGTTCTTCCAGTACGTCGCGCAGAGGGGAACCGCCGGGCAGGGTGCCTTCCTGCCGGTGCGCGGCGGCCTCCTCGTCGGTCTCGCGCGTCACCACGGCTCGGTACCGGGGCTCGACGTGCACCAGCTCGCGGTGGGTGCCGACCGCCGCGACCTCGCCCTCGTGCAGGAACACGACCCGGTCGGCCCGGTCCAGCAGCAGGGGAGAAGAGGTGAACACCACGGTCGTGCGCCCCGCCCGCAGTTCCCGCACGCCCTCCGCGACCCGCGCCTCGGTGTGCGAGTCGACGGCGGAGGTCGGCTCGTCCAGGACGAGGACCTCGGGGTCGGTGATCAGCGACCGGGCGAGTGCGAGCCGCTGGCGCTGGCCGCCCGACAGGGACCGGCCGCGTTCGGTGATACGGGCGTCCATCGGGTCGTCGGCGTCCACCGAACCCTGTACGAGCGCGGCGAGCACGTCGCCGCACTGCGCCGCCCCGAGCGCGTCCTCGGCACCGACGCCGCCGGAGGAGGGCACGTCGAGCAGTTCGCGCAGTGAGCCGGAGAGCAGCACCGGGTCCTTGTCCTGGACCAGGACGGCCGTGCGGGCGCAGTCGAGCGGCAGCTCGTCCAGCGGCACTCCACCGAGCAGGGCCGATGCGCCCTTCTCCGCGGGATGGCCGCCGAGCCGTTCCGCCAGCCGGCCGGCCTCGTCCGGGTCGCCGCACACCACGGCGGTGAGCCGCCCGGCGGGCGCGAGCAGACCGGTGGCCGGGTCGTACAGGTCCCCGGACGGAACCTCGGCGGCGCGTGATCCGGAGGTGTCCGTGACCCGCTCCAGCGACAGCACACGCGCGGCCCGCCTGGCCGAGGGCCGCGAGAAGGAGTACGCCATGGCGATCTCCTCGAAGTGCCGCAACGGATAGGTGAGGATCATGACCGAGCTGTACACCGTGACCAGTGCGCCGACGCCGACCCGTCCCTGGCGGGCCAGGTGCACGCCGTACCAGACCACCGCGATCAGCAGCAGCCCCGGCAGCAGTACCTGGACGGCGGAGATCAGTGACCACATCCGGGCGCTGCGCACGGCCGCGTGGCGCACCTCCTGGGAGGCGCGGCGGTACCGGTCGAGGAACAGTTCCTCGCCGCCGATGCCGCGCAGCACGCGCAGACCGGCGACGGTGTCGGAGGCCAGCTCGGTGGCGCGGCCCGCCTTCTCGCGCTGCACGTCGGCGCGCCGGGTGGCGCGGGGCAGCAGCGGCAGCACCGCGAGGGCCAGTACGGGCAGGCCCACGGCGACGACGGCGCCGAGCGCCGGCTGGTAGACGAGGAGGCCGACGCAGACCAGGAGGATGGTGAGCGCCGCGGCGGTGAACCGTGACACGGCCTCCACGAACCAGCCGATCTTCTCGACGTCGCCGGTGGAGACGGCCACGACCTCGCCGGCCGCGACCCGCCGGGTGAGCGCCGAACCGAGATGGGCGGTCTTGCGGGCCAGAAGCTGCTGGACGCGGGCGGCGGCCGTGATCCAGTTGGTGACGGCGGTCCGGTGCAGGAAGGTGTCACCGACCGCGTTGCCGACGCAGCACAGCGCCAGCAGGGCGCCGGCCAGGGCGAGCCGCTTTCCGGAGCGGTCGACGACGGCCTGTACGGCGAGGCCGACGCAGAAGGGCAGTGCCGAAACGGAGACGAAGTGCAGCAGTCCCCAGGCCAGCGACTTGAGCTGCCCGTGCAGCTGGTTCCGGAAGAGCCACCACAGGAATCGGGGACCCGAGCGTGCGTCCGGCACACCCGGATCGGGATACGGAAGGTCTCGAATCTGCATGACGTCCCAGTGGCTCGTGTCAGGAGGTGGACGGGGGTGAAGGGATGAAGAAGGGAACGCGGTGATCGGGAGGAAGGCGGATGCGACC
This sequence comes from Streptomyces fumigatiscleroticus, assembly GCF_014647975.1. Classification (GTDB taxonomy): domain Bacteria; phylum Actinomycetota; class Actinomycetes; order Streptomycetales; family Streptomycetaceae; genus Streptomyces; species Streptomyces fumigatiscleroticus. Next base: position 160,666 of record NZ_BMQF01000006.1, on the reverse strand, counting down.
GCAGGAGGCGCAACAAACCGTGAAAGGTTCGCGTCGCGGCGTGCTCGGGGGCAAGCGGTTTTCCGCGCCCCCGAGCAGAACCGGCTGCGACCGGCTGCGACCGGCCGAGACCGGCCGAGACCGGCTGCGACCCGCTGAGACCGATTGCGGCCGGTTGCGGCGGGTTCTGTCCGGTTGTGACCTGCTGCAAGGAAGTTCACGTCCTATCGGTCATCCGCGTTGCGATGGATGCGCGGTTCTCGGGCCAATAGCCCGGAATGCGGTGCGATCATGGGGTGATGCGGAGTGGTGGTGCGTGGCGTGCGACGGCCGCGACGGCGGTCTTCGGCCTGCTGCTGACGGCGCTCGCGGCCTGTGCGGACCTGGGCGCGCAGCGGCCCGGCGGAAACGGGGCGGGAGCCGGCCGCGGAACCGCGCGGACCCGGACCGGAACCGCGGATCCGGCACGGATCCCGGGGGTCGGAAACCGGTTCCGCGAGCGGATCCCCTCGGGCTCGCGCCAGGTGGTCGCCGTGTACGGCGCCGGCAGGAACTCCGCGGAGTCCACGGTCGTGCTGTACACGAGGCGCGGCCCGGCCTGGTACCGGGCGCGCGGTTGGGCGGCGCACAACGGGAAGAAGGGCTGGACCACCCGTCACCAGGAGGGCGACGGGCGCAGTCCGGTCGGCGTGTTCACGCTCAGCGACGCCGGTGGAGTGCTTCCGGACCCGGGCTCCGGGCTGCCGTACACGCGGTCGGCGGCGTTCGCGGCGCCGCGCTGGTGGGCCAGGTCGCACTGGCACGACTTCGACTACGTCATCGCCATCGACTACAACCGCGTCAAAGGCACGCCGCCGAACGATCCGGCCCGCCCCGACGGCCGGTCCAGGGGCGGGAATATCTGGCTGCACCTGGACCACGGAAGCGGTACGTCGGCCTGCGTCAGTCTGTCCAAGCCGGCCATGGAGTACCTGTTGCGCACGCTGACTCCGGATCGGCATCCCGTGGTGGTGATGGGGGACAGGGCGGCCCTGGCGGCCTAGTCACGGGGACCGACGCGGCGACCGCCACACCACGTACCTGCCACGCGGCGCGGGAGCTGGACCCCCGTAGCGGCAGCGGAACCTCCCGTACGGGGAGCTGGACCCCCGTAGCGGCAGCGGAACCTCCCGTACGGGGAGCTGGACCCCCGTAGCGGCAGCGGAACCTCCCGTACGGGGAGCTGGACCCCCGTAGCGGCAGCGGAACCTCCCGTACGGGGAGCCGGACCCCCGTAGCGGCAGCGGAACCTCCCGTACGGGGAGCTGGACCCCCGTAGCGGCAGCAGGACCACCCGTACGGGAGCGGGAAGTCCCGTAGCGGCAGCAGAAGCTCCGTACGGGAGCCGGAAACCCCGTAGCGGTAGCGGGATGCCCCGTACGGGAGCAGGAAGCCCCGTAGGTGCCGCCGCTGGGACGCCCGGCGGCGAACGCGGGGCGTCGGCTCCGCTCGCGCTTCGGCCGCCGGGTCAGTTGCTGCCGCTCGCCGCCGGGTCAGGGCTGCCGCTCGCCGTCGCGCCCTGGGCTGCCGCCCAGGCCTGCTGCCCAGGGCTGCCGCCCCGCGCGGCCGGCGGCACGGTCACTCGCTCCTGTTTCCGCCGCCGTTCCCCCCGGCCTCTGTCTCGACCAGTGTGTCGAGCAGCCCGCCGAGGACCTTGCGCTGCTCGTCCGTCAGGGGGGCGAGGATCTCCTCCGCGGCCGATCGGCGGGCGCCGCGGAGTTCCCGGAGGGCCTTGCGTCCGTCGTCCGTGAGCTCGATGCGGGTCACACGGCGATTGGCCGGATCCGGTGCCCGGCGTACCTTGCCGGCCGCCTCCAGGCCGTCGACCAGTGTCGTCACGGCGCGCGGCACCACCTCCAGGCGCTCGGCCAGATCGGCCATGCGGGGCGGTGAGCCGTAGTGCGCGAGGACGCGCAGCAGCCGGGACTGGGCCGGAGTGATGCCGAGGCCGCGCCGCTCCAGGTGGTGCTTCTGGATGCGGTGCACCCGGCGGGTGAGCCGCAGCAATTGCTCGGCGAGCAGGCCGTCGGAATCGGGGCTGGTCATGCGGGAACAATATCAGGATGCCGTTCATTGTGAGTATAGGTAACAATGAGCTATGATCCGTTCGCCGCCGCCGGTTCGCCCGCCCGTTCGCCCGCCGGTTCCCGTCCGCGGGCCACCGTGAGTGCCGGAGCCCGGCCGCGGAGCCGGGCCGCACCGTCGGCCACCCACCGTCTCGACTCCCGTAGGAGCCCATGCATCCCGACCACGAGCCCTCCTGGACCCCGCCGGCCGGCGCCGAGGAACAGCCCCGGCAGGTCCGCCGCATCCTGAAGCTCTTCCGTCCCTACCGCGCCCGCCTCGCGCTCGTCGGCCTGCTGGTCGGCGCCTCGTCGCTGGTCGGGGTCGCCACGCCGTTCCTGCTGAAGGAGATCCTGGACGTCGCGATCCCCGAGGGGCGTACCGGGCTGCTCAGCCTGCTGGCCCTCGGTATGATCCTGAGCGCCGTCCTCACCAGCGTCTTCGGCGTGCTCCAGACGCTGATCTCCACGACGGTCGGCCAGCGCGTCATGCACGACCTGCGCACCGCCGTCTACGGCCGCCTCCAGCGCATGTCGCTGGCCTTCTTCACCCGCACCCGCACCGGTGAGGTCCAGTCCCGCATCGCCAACGACATCGGCGGCATGCAGGCCACCGTGACCTCCACCGCCACGTCCCTGGTCTCCAACCTCACCAGCGTGGTGGCCACGATCGTCGCGATGGTCGCCCTGGACTGGCGGCTGACCGTCGTCTCGCTCCTGCTGCTCCCCGTCTTCGTGTGGATCAGCCGCCGGGTGGGCAACGAGCGCAAGAAGATCACCACGCAGCGGCAGAAGCAGATGGCCGCGATGGCCGCCACGGTCACCGAGTCGCTCTCCGTCAGCGGCATCCTGCTCGGCCGCACCATGGGCCGCTCCGACTCGCTCACCAAGGCCTTCTCCGACGAGTCCGAGCGTCTGGTCGATCTCGAGGTGAGGTCGAACATGGCGGGCCGCTGGCGCATGGCCGTCATCACGATCGTCATGGCCGCCATGCCCGCCGTCATCTACTGGACCGCGGGCCTCGCCCTCAAGCTGGGCGGTCCGGCCGTCTCCCTCGGCACCATCGTCGCCTTCGTCTCGCTCCAGCAGGGCCTGTTCCGGCCGGCCGTCAGCCTGCTGTCGACCGGCGTGCAGATCCAGACCTCGCTCGCCCTCTTCCAGCGCATCTTCGAGTACCTCGACCTGCCCGTGGACATCACCGAGCGCGAGAACCCCGTCCGTCTCGACGAGATCAAGGGCGAGGTCCGCTTCGAGGGCGTCGAGTTCCGCTACGACGACCGGGGCGGCCCGGTCCTCGACGGCATCGACGTCACCGTGCCAGCGGGCTCCGGTCTCGCCGTCGTCGGCCCGACCGGCGCCGGCAAGTCCACGCTCGGCTATCTGGTGCCGCGGCTGTACGACGTCACGGGCGGCCGCGTCACCCTCGACGGGGTCGACGTGCGCGACCTGGACTTCGACACCCTCGCCCGCGCGGTCGGCGTCGTCTCGCAGGAGACGTACCTCTTCCACGCCTCGGTCGCCGAGAACCTGCGGTTCGCCAAGCCGGACGCCACCGACGAGGAACTGGTCGCGGCGGCGAAGGCGGCGCAGATCCACGACCACATCGCGTCCCTGCCCGACGGCTACGACACGGTCGTCGGCGAGCGCGGCCACCGCTTCTCCGGCGGCGAGAAGCAGCGTCTGGCCATCGCCCGCACCATCCTGCGCGACCCGCCCGTGCTCATCCTCGACGAGGCGACCAGCGCCCTGGACACCCGTACCGAGGCCGCCGTGCAGGAGGCGATCGACGCGCTGTCGGCCGACCGCACCACGCTCACCATCGCGCACCGCCTGTCCACCATTCGGGGCGCCGACCAGATCGTCGTTCTCGACTCCGGGCGGGTGGCCGAGCGGGGTACGCACGAGGAGCTGCTGGCGCAGGACGGGCGGTATGCGACGCTGGTCCGCCGGGACGCCCGACTGGCGCCGACAAAATGACGATATGCCGGGTTTGTCAGCATTTGCGGGATAGCGTGCCCGCATGCAGATGAACACTCCGCCACGGAGCACGATTCGACTGACGCGCCGGGGCCGTCTCGTCCTGGTCGTGACCGGCGCCGTCGTGGCCGGCACCGCCGTGGCGGTGCCGCTGCTGAGTGCGGGGGGCGACGGCCACACCCGCCCCGCGAGCCTGGTGATCCCGGAGGGCTGGCGCGCGAGCCAGATCTACGCGGCCGTCGACAAATCCCTCCACGTGCCCGCGGGCACCACCAGGAAGTCACTCGCCAAGGCCCGCCTGAAGCTGCCGGACGACGCCGAGGGAAACCCCGAGGGGTACCTGTTCCCGGCGACGTATCCGGTCGACGACAAGGCGACGCCCGAGCGGCTGCTGTCCTTCATGGTCGACACCGCCAACAAGAGGTTCAACGGCGCTCCGATCGCCTCGGGCGCCCAGCGCAACGCGATGAACGTCTACCAGGCGGTCACCATCGCGAGCATCGTGCAGGCCGAAGCCGCCAACAGGACCGACATGGGCAAGGTGGCCCGGGTGGTCTTCAACCGTCTGGAGCGGGGCATGCCGCTGCAGATGGACTCCACCCTCAACTACGCCCTCGACCGTTCCACCCTGCGCACCACGGCGAAGGACGTCCGGACCAACAGCCCGTACAACTCCTACCAGCGCATGGGGCTGCCGCCCACGCCCATCGGCAACCCCGGCGAGGACGCGGTGCGCGCCGCGATCGATCCCATCCCGGGCGACTGGCTGTACTTCGTCACGGTCAAGCCGGGCGACACCCGCTTCACCGCCGACTACCAGGAGCACCAGCGCAATGTCGCCGAGTTCAACCGCAACCAGCGCAGCGCGCCGACGACCGGATGAGCCGGCGGGGCATCACGCGGCGACCGGCCGGCCGGCCAGCAGCCGCCTGATGTCCCGTACGGCCGCGCGTCCGGCCCGGTTGGCGCCGACGGTGCTGGCCGACGGACCGTAGCCGACGAGATGGATCCGCGGATCGGCGACCGCGCGGGTCCCCTCCAGCCGGATCCCGCCGCCCGCCTCGCGCAGCCTGAGCGGCGCCAGATGGTCGATGGCGGCCCGGAACCCGGTCGCCCACAGGATGACGTCGGCGTCCACGTGCCGCGCCCCCGCAGTCCCGTCCGTCCATTCCACCCCGTCGGGCACGATCCGGTCGAACATGGGCCGGCGGTCGAGGGTGCCGTCCGCCAGGCCCCGCCGGATCGCGTCGTTGAGCGGCAGCCCGGTCACCGACACCACGCTCCGGGGCGGCAGCCCCTGCCGTACCCGTTCCTCCACGAGCGCGACCGCCGCCCGGCCCGCCTCCTCGTCGAAGGGGCCCTCACGGAAGACGGGCTCACGTCTGGTCACCCAGGTGGTGGCGGCCGCGTACGGCGCGAGCTCCAGCAGGTGCTGGGTACCGGACGCGCCCCCGCCCACCACGACCACCCGCAGACCGGCGAACTCCGCAGGCCCGGTGTACTGCGCGGTGTGCAGCTGCCGCCCCCGGAAGGTCTCCTGCCCGGGGTAGCGCGGCCAGAAGGGCCGGTCCCAGGTGCCGGTCGCGTTGATCAGCGCCCGTGTCGACCAGGTCCCGGCCGAGGATTCCACCAGCAGCCGCCCTCCGGAGCCCTCGCGTACCGCGCGGACGTCGACGGGGCGCCGTACCCGCAGGTCGAAGGCGCGCTCGTACGCGGCGAAGTAGCCGGAGACGACCTCCGCCGAGGGCCGCGCCGGATCGGCGCCGGTGAGCTCCATGCCGGGCAGGGAGTGCATCCCGTGCACCTTGCCGTAGGTCAGCGACGGCCAGCGGAACTGCCAGGCGCCGCCGGGAGCGGGGGAGTGGTCGAGCACCACGAAGTCACGGTCCGGCTCGAACCCGGTGCGCCGCAGATGGTGGGCGGCGGAGAGGCCGGCCTGACCGGCGCCCACGACGACGACCTGGACCTCATGCACTCCTGTGCTGTTCACGTTTGAACCAACCGTGCCGAGGGCGTGGATCTTCCCTGGCGGGGGCTGCGCGGTGGCGACCGGCGCATGCGTCAGGATGGGAGCATGTCAGATGCCTTCACCACCCGGGTCCTGAACGTCGCCACCGGCTCCACGGAGAGGGTCGTCGACATCACCGGCGACTGCGAGTCCTTCCTGCGCGAGGTGGCGGCCGGCCGCGACGGCCTCCTCAACGTCTTCGTCCCGCATGCCACGGCCGGCATCGCGATCATCGAGACCGGCGCGGGCAGCGACGACGACCTGCTGGCCGCCCTGCACACCCTGCTCCCCGCCGACGACCGCTGGCAGCACCGCCACGGCAGCCCCGGGCACGGCCGCGACCACGTCCTGCCCGCCGTCGTCCCCCCGCACGCGACCCTGCCGGTGGTCGGCGGACGGCTGGAGCTGGGGACCTGGCAGTCGGTGTGCCTGGTCGACACCAACCGGGACAACCCCGACCGGCACGTGCGGCTGTCGTTCGTCGGGTAGCCCGCGCCGCCGCGACCGGCGGACGATCCGCGTCGGCCCCGCTGTCAGTGGTGAGCGTTACGGTGCCGGCAGTGGATCGAAGGGGGGCGGCGGGAATGAGTGTGCCGGACATCGTGTACGCGCGGGGCTGGGACGCCGAGGCCCGCCGCGAGGTCGGGCCGCTGTCGCGGGAGGAGGCGGAGCGGCGGGACGGCAGCGGCGAGCCGTATGTGGTGGTGCGTCGCGCGCCGGGACGTGCCGAGCCGCTGGAGGTGCACCTGGTGGCCTGGCGGGACCACTACGTCGGCCAGTGGGCCTACGACGAACTGGGCCGTCGTACCCACGAGGTGGACCTGCGGCTGCTCGAACCGGACCGTCTCTTCCTGCGGCACTACGTGCAGCGGCGGTACGCCTCCCCGGACCAGCCGGACCGGGCGCGCGACGCCTGGCGTGTCACCGTGGAGCTGTTCCCCGAGGGCAAGGGACGGAAGGTGCTCCAGGAGCGCGGCGAGAGCGGTGGATCGCACCACACACTCGCCGACGTACCGGAGTCACGGCGATGGCATCCGCGGTCGGCGTTCGGCGTCCGGGCAGCCGGAAGTGCGGATGCTCAGCCGGCAGCCGGGCCGGAGGACCCCGTGGGCCTCGGCGCCCGGGCGGACGCGGACGAGCCCCGGTCCCTGTGGCGGCCGCCCCGGCCGGCCGGTCCGGGGCTGGCCCTGGGGGAGCTGTTCTGGCCCGGCGCCCGGTTCACATCGGACTCCTGGGGCGGGATGACGGTCGACCGGGTCCGCCACATCGCCACTCTCCGTGTCCCGAGCGGCCGGCTCGTCGTCGCGGACCCCATGTACCCGGACGGACCCAGGGTGCTCACCGAGCGCATCCCACCCGGTGCGTATCCCCTTCAGGCCCCCGTACTCGTCGGCGAGGGCGACTTCTGCGGCGAACGTTTCCCGGTGACGGAGGAGCCGGTCGTGCGGCTGCTGATCCGCGACGAGCCCGCGCTCACGTGGACGATGGCTCTGAGCGAGCGAGACGACCCCCGGCTGCTGCTCGACGGCCACGCCTACGGCTTCGCCACCGACGGCGCGGCCGGCGGTTTCGCGGACGCTTCGGCCTGGGACACGCTGTCCGCGAAGGTCCGGCGCTACCACGAGGAGGACGACGACACCGCGGCCGAGCCGATATCCGACGGCTGCCTCCGCGTCACCGACGAGGAGACCGGCAGCGACCTGGTGTCCTTCTGCACCGAGGGCGACGGGACCTGGCCGGTCTGGCTGGGACGGTCCGCCACTGGCGAACCGGTCGCCGTCGCGGTGGTCACTTCCCTGTCGGCGGACCTGCGGCCCGAGTGAATCCGGGACCGTGCCGTGCGGTCGCGGCGGTCCGGTGCGCGGTCCGGTTCAGGTGTGCTGCCGGGGGAACGTCTCCAGCGCCCTCGCCAGCCCCGAGGCGTCGGTGCCGATCTTCCGGTAGACGGACGACAACACCTGGCGCACCCCCTGGTCGGTGAGCCGGAGCTCCTTGGCGACCACGGCCACCGGGTCGCCCTGGGCGGTCATCTCGGCGGCACGGCGCTCGTGCGCGGTGAGGGTGTCGGTCTGGGTGTAGCGCAGGGGCAGCGGCCGCAGTCCGGCGGCCGAGAGCTCGTCCCGGGCCTGGGCTGCCAGGGCCTCGGCGCCGCAGTGCACGGCGCCCTCCAGCCCCTGGTAGAGCCGGTCGGCGGCCTCCGTCAGCCGGCCGGCGCGGGACAGCGCGGCACCGTGACCGACCAGGGCACGGGCCAGTTCGTAGGCGGCGGGCGACCGTTCCAGATGGTCGACGGCCTCGGCGTACAGGCCGAGCGCCGCGGGTCCGCCGGTCACCTCCGCCTCGGTGCGCAGGGCCTGGCCGATCACGGAGGCGGCCCCGAAGTCCCGGGCGCGCCCGACGGCGCTCCGGGCCAGACGGACGGCCCGGTCGGGGCCGGTGGGGGCGAGGGCGCGGGCCAGATCGGGCTGCCAGGGGCACCAGGCGGGATTGCGCCAGGCCCGCGCCTCCAGCCGGTCGCCGACCGCGGACAGCAGGGCACCGGCCTCCGCGTGCCGCCCCTCGGCCAGCAGCAGTTCCGCGTAGACGGTGCGGGGATCGGGGTAGATGACGGCGTTCGGGACCACCTCGCCGTAGCGGTAGGTGTCGGCCAGCCGGCGGGCGTCGGCGGTCCGGCCGCGCGCCAGCAGGGTCTGGATCGCGATGCCGATGGCGAACCACTGGGCGGGGACCGCGCCCTCCACCCGGTCGGCGATGCGCAGGCCCTCCCGCACCAGTTCCTCGGCCTCGGCCAGACAGCCCCTGCGGTAGCGGATGTAGCCGAACAGGGTGTGCCCCAGGGCCAGATGGGAACCGCGCCAGCCCTTGGCCTCGCACTCGGCGACGCCCTTGGTGAACAGCTCCTCCGCCCGCCGGGGCTGGTCGCAGTACATGAACACCAGGGCGACGGAGACCGGCACCTCGAAACCCCGGTTCTCGTCCGTCCAGCTCAGCCCGCCGGCCAGGGCTTCCTCGGCGCAGTCCAGGGCGATCCGCCGCGACTCGCCGCGCACCAGCGCGTCCCAGGCCCGCAGTCCCAGGATGTAGCGCTCCTCCAGGCCCCGGCCGGGCAGGCGCCGGGCCAGCCGGGCCAGTCTGCGGGAGCGGGCGGGGGAGTCGGGCTCGTCGGCGCGGAAGGCGCTCCACACGAAGTGGTCCGCCTGCATGCGCAGCCGGGTCCGCGGATCGGCGGCCCGCCGCGCCTCCTGCTCGGCCACGGTCGCGGCCTCCGCCATCTGGTCGGTGTGGGCCAGCGCCTGGGCGAGCCGGTAGGCGATCGAGACGCGCAGACCGGGATCGACGCCGGGCTCCGCCAGCGCCTCGCGGAGATGGCTGACGGTGGCCGCCGGGTCGATCAGAAAGGTGGAACCCGCGAGTTCGTGGAGGATCGCGGCCCGGTCCTCGGCCGGGGGCGGTTCCTGGAGCGCCCTGGTCAACAGGCGCCGGGCGGCCTGAGGGGCGCCGGCCCGCAGATACTCGCGGGCGGCCTCCCGCAGGCAGGTCACCGCTGTGGGCCGGCCGTCGCAGGGCACCTCCAGCAGGTGCCGGGCGGCGGCGGTGGGGCCGAGCCCCGCCGCGCGGACGGCCTCGGCCGCCGCGTTGTGCAGACCGACGCGCAGGCCCGGGGGGATGTCCCGGTAGATCGTCCGGGCGATGAGGGGATGCGCGAACTCCACGGCGCCGCCCGGCACGGGGGTGTCCGAGAGGATCCGGGCGGCGCGCAGCCGCTCGGCCGCCTCGGTGGCCTCCGCGCTGCCGACCACCGCGATGGCGGCGGCGAGCTCCGGCGGGACGGAGGTGCCCAGGACGGCCAAGGCCCACGCGAAACGGACCGTGGCCGGGCCGAGCCGGCGCAGCCGGTCCAGCAGTCCGGGGCCCTTGAGCGCGGAGGCGAGCGTGCGCATCGCGGGCAGTTCGTCCCGGGCGCCCCTCATCCGGCGCTCACCGAGCCGGACGGCGAGTTCGACGGTGTCGAAGGGATTGCCGCCGGTGACCGTCCAGCACTCCTCGCAGAACCCGTCCTCGGCGCCCTCGCCCACCTGGCCGCGGACGATCCGGGCCACGGCGGCGGCGGTGAGCGGCTCCAGCGCGTACGGGCGGTTGCCGTGGCCCTCGGCCAGCGAGCGGAACGCGGTGGCCCCCGGCGGCAGTTCGTCCGGCCGGTAGGCGACGATGATCAGCAGCGGCAGGTCCTCGGCGCGCGAGGCGAAGGACGCCAGCCAGCGCAGCGACTCGGCGTCGGCCCAGTGCAGGTCGTCCAGGAGGAGCACGACGGGCGCCCGCGTCACGACCAGGCGCGTCATGACCCAGTCGAGCCCGTCGCGCACCCCGGTGGGGTCCGGCACCCGCGCCGTGTCCGTCGCCTCCAGGCCGAGCGCGGCGGCCACGACGTCGTACCAACCGCCCAGGAAGGCACGGCGTTCCGGCTCGTCCATCGCCGCCAGGGCCGGCTGCATCAGCTGGCGCACCATGCGGAAGGCCAGCTCCTGCTCGTGCTCGCCGCCCCGGCCCGCCAGGACCGTGCAGCCGTGTGCCGCGGCCCGGACGCGTGCCTGGCCGACGAGGGTGGTCTTGCCCAGACCGGCCGGACCGGTGAAGGCCAGCACCCCGCCCTGCCGTCCTTCTCGCGTCGCCCCGTCGGCGGCGTCGCGCAGCCGCGTCAACGCGGTGTCGAGCGCGCGCAGTTCCCGTCGGCGCTCCAGCGGCGGCCCTTGCCCGGTGATCGGTTGCCGCGGTCCAGGCGCCATGTGCCGTACTTCCCGTCGTCGGCCACTCGTGAGGACAGCGCCGAGCGTACGCTTCCGTGGGCGCGTGGCGGCCGGGGCGGAGGACGAACGCCACGGGAGGGTTGAATCCCCGGGCAACCCGCCCTCGAAGGTCCTGTTTCGGGTAAAGTCGGTGAATTCGCCGCGAGTTGGCGAGCTTCCCCGGCGGGGATGCCGGACCGGCCGCGGACGGCCCAGGAGGCTCACGGGTGGTCCGGGCGGCTCACGGGCGGCCCGGGACGCTCACGGGCGGGCGGACACCGCCGCCGTGTCCGCGTAGCGGGGCACGGTGCGCGACCAGTGGTAGCATCCGCGGATCCAGCCCGCCATGCCCTCCACGTAGCCGACGCCGGCCGGGCTCAGCCGGGGTTCGATCTCCTCGCGGAGCTGCTCGAACTCCCGGATCGTGCTGTTGATCAGGCGGACGGCCAGCGACACGGCCTGCGGCAGCGAGCAGCGGTAGGTGCGCTGGTGGGCGAGGGCCAGATTGATCAGACCGCCGGTGCGGTCCTCCTTCACCGCGGAGAACAGGTCGGGGATCCACACCGCCGCGTCGGCCGACAGCCGGGCCAGCCGCCGCATGACGGGATGGTGCAGCTCCTCGGGGGACACCTCCCCGCACTGCGCGGCCTCGCAGAGCGGGTAGAAGGGCTCGACCCCCGCGATCAGCGCGCGGATCGAGCGGCACAGCCCGATCCGTACGGGCACCGACTGACTCTGGGCCACGGACTCGTACAGCAGTCCGTGCACGTACTCACGGCTGTGCCAGGCCCACCGCGCGGCCTGTGCGGGCGTGCACCGCTCCTGGACGCGCCGGTAGAGGTCGGCCAGGGCGGCGCCGAGCGGGGTGCCGGGCGGCCGGTCGTCCCGCAGCACCGCGATGCTCTCGCACAGCATCGGCAGCAGCCGGCCGGGCTGCCGGCCGACCTCCTCCGCGCGGTCGTCGAAGACGAACTGGTAGGCGATCTGGTCGGCGACGAGCTGGAGCGTCGCGGGGTCGGCCGCCGGGCTGTTGTAGGAGGCCAGCTGGGCCGGGCGGGTGCGGACGATCATCCGTACCACCGCCGGGTCCCCGGTCAGGCCCCGCGCGCGCAGCCAGCCGTCGACGCCTGCCGCGGCCCGGGCCTCGTGGGGGTTGCTCAGGAGCGGGAAGGGCATGTGGAGCGTGGCCTCGATCAGCTCCTTCAGGCTGCCGTGCGGTATGCCGCTGTGTGGGGCGGCCGTGTCGTCCTCGTACGTCGCGGGCACCTCGGTCACCTGCTGTCACCTGCCATCTCGAAGTCCGTACTCGGGCACCGGCCGCTCACGGTGCGGGAGGTCGCGCACCGGGCGGTCCGCCGGCCGGGGTGCGCCGACGCGGTTCGCAGCGCATCACCAGGGACCTCGGGCCCAGGGTCGCCGCGGGACGCGGCGGCCCCTCGTGGCCGGAGACCGGGCGCAGCCGCCAGCGGGCGGCGACGACCGCGACGGCCGCGGTGGCCTCCGTCATGGCCAGCGTGTCGCCGATGCACTTGCGGTTTCCGGCGGCGAAGGGCAGCAGCGCGCCGCCCGGGACGGCCGCGGCCCGCTCCGGCAGCCAGCGCTCGGGACGGAACCGGCCGGGCTCCGGGAACGACGCGGGATCGTGGTGCAGCAGGTAGGGGCTGTACAGGACGGTGGTTCCCCGGGGCAGACGGCGCCCGGCGAGCCGGACCTCCCGGGTGGTGACACGGGTGAAGAGCCAGCCGGGCGGGGCCACGCGCAGCGTCTCGGTGACGACGCAGCGGGTGTAGCGCAGCCGGGCCAGTTCGCCGGGGCCCGGCACGGACCGGCCGGCGAGCACCTCGTCCACCTCCTCGTGCAGCCGGCGTTCGGCGTCCGGGTGCCCGGCCAGCAGGGCGAACACCGAGGCCAGGCACATCGCGGTGCTCTCGACGCCGGTGAGCAGCAGGGTGACGAGCTGGTCGCGCAGCCCGCGTTCGGTGAGCGCCCCGGCCCCGTCGCCGTGCGCACACCGCAGCAGGGTCCCCAGCAGATCGTCGCGCTCGTCGCACCCGGCGTCCCGGCGGCGCTCGGCGACGAGCGAGTCCACGACCGCGTGCAGCCGGGCGACCGCGCGCAGATAGCGGCGGTTGCCGGGCGTGGGGACACGGAAGAGGGCGTCGACGGGCACGACCGTGCGGACGAACAGGCCACGGACGATCACGGCGAGAGAGTCCCGCACCGCCGCGGCTTGCGCGGCGCCCAGTGAGTCGGAGAAGAGGACCCGGCTGGTCACACCGGTCGTCAGTGCCGTGAGCGCCGCGGTGAGGTCGACCGTGTGCCCGGCCCGCCAGGCGCGGCAGACCGCGTCGGCCTCCTCGCCGATCAGCGCGAGGTGGCCGGCGACGCGGGGCGGGCCGAACGCGGGCTGGAGCAGCCGGCGCTGCCGCCGGTGTGCTTCCTGACGGCAGGTCACCAGGCCGTCGCCCATCAGCGTCCGCAGCCGGTCGTACAGCGGACCGCCCTTGTCGAACGTGCGCGGGTCCATGAGTACGTGGTGGACCAGCCGCGGTTCGCAGGCGACCCAGGCGCGCACCGGGCCCAGGCGTATCTCGACCAGGTCCCCGTGCGCGGGGAGGGACGTGAGGAAGTCCAGTGGGCGGCGGAACAGCGCGACAGCGTGCGTGACGGACGGACATGTACCGGGCGCGGTACCCGCCGTCCACTCCGGGTCCGGTTCAGGCATGGTTCCTCCCCCAAGGAATACCACCTGCATCGGTCGACCCACAGGTGTCGGTGAACGCTCGTCTTCTGGGCGTTCAAATCATTGTTCTGCCCGGTCCGATGCGTTGTCGGCCGCCGAGTGGTCGATCCGAGGGGGCGCACAGGAGCATGACACGGCGTGGGGGAACGCTGTTCTCGTGCGCTGCACCGGGCGCACCGTCACCGGCGCGCTCCCGCGCGGAGGCCGTCCATGACGAGGTCCAGCAGCCGGGCGGCGCGCGGCTGCCAGTCGCCGCCGGGATCGATCTGCCACAGGCCCGCGATGGCGAGGAGGAAGTCGTCGGCGCTCACGCCGGGCCGGACGGTGCCGGCCTGCTCGGCGGCGCGCAGCAGGAGGTCGGCGGCGGCGGTCACCGGGGCGTGACCCGGCTTGCCCGGCGTCCCCGGCGCGCTCGTGGCCTGCCGGATGGCGTCCGCAAGACCGGCCTTGGCCATGGCGAACCGGGCGAGGCGGTCCATCCACTCGCGCAGCGCCCGGTCGGGCTCCCGGGTGCGCAGCAACTGGGCGGCGCTGTCGGCGACCTGCTGCATCTCGTGCCGGTAGATCTCCAGGACGAGCGCCTCGCGGTTGGGGAAGTTGCGGTAGAACGTGCCCTGTCCCACGCCCGCCTTCTTGGCGATCACGCTGAGCGGGGCGTTCGCACAGCGCGTCAGCTCGGCCAGGGCCACTTCCAGGATGCGTTCGCGGTTGCGCTGCGCGTCCGAGCGCAGCGGCGCGTCCTTCTTCTCCCGCACTCGTCCTCCTCGCGGGCTCCGGCCGGAACCCGACCTTGCTAACCGGACAACTGTCCGTTAGGTTTCCAGTGAGCGGACAACTGTCCGGTTGTTCTCACCGTACCGCCGCCATGGCCGGCGCAGGCAGCCGGTGGGCCCTCGTCACCGGCCCTCCTCCCTCGCATCCTGCACGTCCTCCGCGCGGCCCCGCTACGTACAGCGCCATCTCGCCCCCTACCGGAACTCCCGTCCGGACATGCGCAAGCGTCCGGACACGCGAAAGAAGGCTGATCATGGCCCCGGCCTTACCGCCGACGTCCAGCACCGTCACCCTGAACATCAACGGAGAGAAGCACACGCTGACCGTCGACCACCGCACCACCCTGCTCGACGCCCTGCGCGAGCGCCTCGATCTGACCGGCACCAAGAAGGGCTGCGACCAGGGCCAGTGCGGCGCCTGTACCGTCCTGCTCGACGGACGCCGGGCCGTGTCCTGCCTCCAGCTGGCCGTGGCGGCCGAGGGGCGCGAGATCACCACCATCGAGGGTGTGGCCGAGGGCGACCGGCTGCACCCGGTGCAGCAGGCCTTCCTCGACCTCGACGGCTACCAGTGCGGCTACTGCACGCCGGGCCAGATCTGCTCGGCCGTCGCCGTGCTGGAGGAGCACGCCGCGGGCTGGCCCAGCGCCGTCACCGGCGACGTCCGGCCGGAGGCGGGACCACCGCCGCTGACCGCCGAGGAGATCCGGGAACGGATGAGCGGCAATCTGTGCCGCTGCGGCGCCTACGTCTCGATCGTGGAGGCGGTCGCCCGCGCGGCCGCGGACGGGGAGAAGCACACGGAGGCGGCGGCGTGAAGGAGTTCGGCTACCAGCGGGTGTCCGACGTCGCCGGCGCGGTCGCGGTGCTCGGCGCCGATCCGACCGCCCGCTTCCTCGGCGGCGGCACCAACCTCGTCGACCTGATGAAGACCGGCGTCGAACGGCCCGGCCGCCTCGTCGACGTGCGCCAACTGCCCCTGGACCAAATCGAGCCGACATCGGACGGCGGACTGCGCATCGGCGCCACCGTCACCAACAGCGATCTCGCCGCCCACCCCGAGGTCCGGCGCCGCTACCCGGCGCTGGCGCAGGCGGTGCTGGCCGGTGCCTCCGGGCAGCTGCGCAACATGGCCACCGTCGGCGGCAACCTGCTCCAGCGCACCCGGTGCGGCTACTTCACCGACGTGACCAAGGCGTGCAACAAGCGCGCCCCCGGCAGCGGATGCCCCGCCGTCGAGGGCGAGCACCACAACCACGCGATCCTGGGCGCCTCCGAGCACTGCGTGGCCGTCCACCCCTCGGACATGGGGGTGGCACTGGCCGCCTTCGACGCCGTCGTCACCTACGAAACGGCCGACGGGCCGGGAGAGTTGCCGCTGGGCTGGTTCTACCTCCCGGTCGGCGACACCCCGCACCAGGAGACCGCCCTGCCGCCCGGGGCCCTGATCACGGGCGTCACCCTGCCGCCCGCCCCGGTCGCCGCCCGCTCCCGGTACCGCAAGGTGCGCGAACGCGCCTCCTACGCGTTCGCGATCGGCTCGGTCGCCGCCGCGCTCGACGTCCGGGACGGCGTGGTGCACGACGTACGGCTGGCCCTGGGCGCGGTCGCGTCCCGGCCCTGGCGGGCCCGCGCCGCCGAACGGGTACTGACCGGCGCGCCGGCCGACGGCGGGACCTTCGCCGCCGCCGCGGACGCCGAACTGACGGCGGCCAGACCACTGCCCCGCAACGGATACAAGGTGACCCTCATGCGCAACCTCGTCGTGGCCGTGCTGACCGAACTCGCCGAGGAGGCCACCCGATGACCACGGCCACGAGGCGGACGTTCACGGAGGCCGTCGGCACCCCGCACCCCCGCGTGGAGGGCCGGGACAAGGTCACCGGTGCCGCCCGCTACGCCGGTGACATCCCCTTCGCCGGCCTCGCCCACGGCTGGCTGGTGCTGTCCACCGTCGCCCGCGGCCGCATCAGCTCGCTGGAGACCGCCCCGGTGCTGGCGATGCCGGGCGTCCTCGCCGTCCTGCACCACGGCAACGCCCCGCGCGTGGAGACCGGCTACACCGGCATGCTCAGCGTGCCCGACCCGACCGCGGCCGTCTTCCAGCACGACCGGGTGCCGCACCTGGGCTGGCCGGTGGCGCTGGTCGTCGCCACCACGCCCGAGCAGGCCCGGGAGGCCGCCGAGGCACTCGTCGTCCACTACGACGTGGAACCGCACGACATCGCCTTCTCCGGCGACCGCCCGGACGCCTACCCCGTGGACGGGCACATGCCGGGCGTGACGGAGAAGGGCGACCTGGCGGCCCAACTCGCCGCGTCCGCCGTCACGCTGGACGAGGAGTACACCACGCCGGAGATGCACCACAGCATGATGGAGCCGCACGCGGCGACCGCCCGCTGGGACGGCGGCCGGCTCGAACTGATCGACTCCAACCAGGGCACCCACTGGGTGCAGAGCGAGCTCGCCCAGATGTTCTCGCTCGACCCGGGATCGGTGCGGGTGCGCTCCGAGCACGTCGGCGGCGGCTTCGGCAGCAAGGGCGTCCGCGCGCACCAGGTGGCCGCCGTGATGGCCGCCACCGTGCTCCAGCGGCCCGTGCGGGTGGTGATGACCCGCCGTCAGATGTTCTCGCTGACCGGCTACCGCAGCCCCACCGCGCAGCGGGTCCGGCTCGGCGCCGACGCCGACGGGCGGCTGCGCGCGCTGGAGCACCGCTCGCTCAACCTCACCTCGACCTTCCACGAGTACGTCGAACCCAGCGCGGGCGTGGCCCGGGTGATGTACGACGCGGACGCCCACCGCACCGCCAACGAGGTGGTACGGCTGGACGTGCCGACCCCGACATGGATGCGCGCGCCGGGCGAGGCACCGGGCTCCTTCGCGCTGGAGTGCGCGCTCGACGAACTCGCCGAGAAGTGCGGCATCGACCCGATCGAGCTGCGCGCCCGCAACGAACCCGAGCGGGGACCCGTCTCCGGGCTGCCGTTCGCCGGCCGCAACCTGCTGGCCTGCTTCCGCGAGGGCGCCCGCCGGTTCGGCTGGGCGGACCGCGACCCGCGGCCCGGCCTGCGCCGCGACGGGCGCTGGCTGCTGGGCACCGGCACCGCGGCGGCCTCCTTCCCCTCGGGGGCCCTGCCGTCCACGGCGGCCGTGACGGCCGAGGCGGACGGCACCTTCACGGTGCGGGTCAACGCGGCCGACATCGGCACCGGCGCCCGGACCGCGCTCACCCTGGTCGCCGCCGACGCGCTGGAGACGGCGCCGGACCGCGTCCGGGTGCGGCTCGGGGACAGCGATCTCGGACCGGCGTCCATCGCCGGCGGTTCCATGGGCACCCGTTCCTGGTCGTGGGCGGTCACCGCCGCCGCCGCCGAACTGCGCGAGCGGCTCGCCCTGAACACCGGCATCCCGCCGGAGGGGATCACCGTACGGTCGGACACCACCGAGGCCCTCGGCGCGCTCGCACAGAAGGAACGGCACTCCTTCGGCGCCCAGTTCGCCGAGGTCGCCGTGGACGTCACCACCGGCGAGGTACGGGTGCGCCGTATGCTCGGCATCTTCGCCGCGGGCCGGATCGTCAACCCGCTCACCGCCCGCAGCCAGCTCGTCGGCGGCATGATCTGGGGCATCTCCATGGCCCTGCACGAGGAGGCGGTCCGGGACCGCGCCTCGGGCGGCCACTACGGCGCCGACCTCGCGGGCTACCACGTCGCCACCCACGCCGACGTGGGGCGTGTCGAGGCGGACTGGGTGGAGGACCACGACCCGGAGGACCCGGTCGGCATCAAGGGCGTCGGCGAGATCGGCGTCGTCGGCGCCGCGGCGGCCGTCGCCAACGCCGTCTGGCACGCCACCGGCGTACGGCACCGGGCCCTGCCCATCCGGCCCGACCGCGTCCTGGCGGCCGCCGCGGGAGGACGGCATGTTTGACCTCGCCGAAGAGCTGCACCGCTGGGTGGAGGAGGGCCGGGACTTCGCCGTCGCCACCGTCGTGGCCGTGGGCGGCAGCGCGCCGCGCGGCCCCGGCGCCGCCCTCGCGGTCGACGCCGACGGCCGGGCCGCCGGCTCGGTCTCCGGCGGCTGCGTGGAGGGCGCGGTGTACGACCTGTGCGTGCAGGCGCTCGAAGACGGCGGGGCCGGCGAGACGGTCCTGCAACGGTTCGGCTACAGCGACGAGGACGCCTTCGCGGTCGGGCTGACCTGCGGCGGGATCGTGGACGTCATGGTCACGCCGGTCCGCGCGGAGGCGCCCGTGCGGGAGGTGTTCCGGTCGGCGCTGTCGGCCGCCGCGCGGGGCGAGGCGGCGGCCCTGGCCCGGGTCGTCCAGGGCCCCGCCTCTCTCCTCGGCCGGGCTCTGCTCGTCCGCCCCGACGGTTCGTACGAGGGCGGTCTCGGCGGCCGTGCGGAGCTGGACCGGGTGGCGGCGGCCGAGGCCCGGGCCCTGCTGGAGGCGGGCCGGACCGGCACCGTCTCCCTCGGGGAGGACGGATCGCACTGCCCCGGCGGTCTCACCCTGCTCGTCGAGTCGAGCGTGCCGCCGCCCCGCATGATCGTCTTCGGTGCGGTCGACTTCGCGGCGGCGCTGGTGCGCGCGGGCAAGTTCCTCGGCCATCACGTGACCGTGTGCGACGCCCGTCCCGTCTTCGCCACCCGGGCCCGTTTCCCCGAGGCCGACGAGGTCGTCGTCGACTGGCCGCACCGCTATCTGCGGCGCACCGAGACCGACGCGCGCACGGTGCTGTGCGTGCTCACGCACGACCCGAAGTTCGACGTGCCCCTGCTCCGGACGGCCCTGCGGCTGCCGGTGGCGTTCGTCGGCGCGATGGGCTCCCGGCGCACCCACG
Organism: Streptomyces fumigatiscleroticus; assembly: GCF_014647975.1. GTDB lineage: Bacteria > Actinomycetota > Actinomycetes > Streptomycetales > Streptomycetaceae > Streptomyces > Streptomyces fumigatiscleroticus. The sequence continues at coordinate 141,453 of NZ_BMQF01000006.1, read as the reverse complement.
CCGACCGCGTACGCAGGCTGCGGGAGGCCGGTCTGGGCGAGCGGGAGCTGGCCCGGCTCCGGTCGCCGATCGGCCTCGACCTCGGTGCCCGTACGCCCGAGGAGACCGCGCTGTCCATCGCGGCGGAGATCGTCGCGGTGCGGCGGGGTGGGACGGGGATGCCGCTGACGGGATCGGCCGAGCCGATCCATCGTGACGGGGGTGGGCGGGCCGTCGCCTGAGTCCGGGAGCGCGGGTTGACTGTCGCCCGGCGGCGAGGTGCCTCCCCCAAGCTCTTCGAGCAGGGGGGACCCCCAGCCCACCCGCGCCGCCCCGGGGGCACCTCCCAGGCCTTCAAGGTTCTGGGAGGCACGACTGCCCGCAACGGCGGCGGCGACGTACCGGTGGAACGGGGCCGGTTCACCCGGGGTCGGTCGTCGTGCCCACCCCGTGTTCCGACAGGGGGCCGAGGGCCAGGCCCGCGTCGTGGCAGCCGCCGATGATGGCCGGGAGGGCGCCGAGCGCCGCGTGCCAGCAGCCGGGGGCGGCGGCGCGGTCGGTGTCGTGCAGCAGCAGCGTGCCGCCGCCGCGCAGGTCCGCCGCCACGGTGGCCCGTACGGACGCGGGCGTGGCGTCGGCCGTCCAGTCCCGGCCCCAGGCCGTCCACAGCACGGGGCGCAGCCGGGCCCGCCGGGCGGCGGCCCAGCGTCCGGAGGTGAGGATGCCGTAGGGCGGGCGGTACCAGCGCGGGGGCCGGCCGGTGACCTCGTGCACCGCACGGGCGGCCCGCGCCAGCTCCCGGGCGTCCCGTCCCGGCGACGGCAGCCAGGGGCGGTCGTGGGACCAGCCGTGCACGCCCAGCTCGTGTCCGCGCCGGACCGTCTCGCGGACCTGCGCCGGATACCGTACGACGCTCTCGCCCAGCACGAAGAACGTGGCCCGCACCCCCAGGGCGTCCAGCAGATCGAGGAAGCGCGGCGTGGACACCGGGTCGGGGCCGTCGTCGAAGGTCAGGGCGACGTGATCGGGCCGGCCGGCGCCCGCCAGCGCGGGGAAGCAGCGGTGGCGCAGACCCGGCAGCCAGGTCGCGGCCGGTCCGATGTGGGCGAGCGCGGCGGTGACGGGGGCCACGAGGGTCACCGCGCGTCCGGCGCGAGGCCGGTCAGACATGGGCTTCTCCTTCCGCGTCGTCCTCGTCCGCCCGGACTCCCGGCGCGGTGTCCCAGGTGCCGTGGACCGAGGGCGCCCGGGCCAGGCCGAGGCTGCCGGCCCCGATGAGCACCACGCCCAGCACCTCGGGCAGCACCCGCACGCCGAGCGCGATCTGCTCGCCGAACAGGTACCACCCCAGGGCCACACTGGTCAGCGCGTCCCCGAGGGTGAGCGAGGGCTGGGACGCCGCGAGGGTGCCCGCCCGGAACGCGCTCTGTAGCAGCAGGAAGGCGAGGGCCCCCGCGGCCAGCGCGGCATACGGCGACCAGTGCCCCAGCAGGGGGGCCACCCCGTCGGGGAGCCGCCCCATGACCTCCTTCAGCAGCGCCGCCGTGCCGCCGAACGCCACTGCGGACGCCAGCCCGGCCAGGGCCGCCCGCGGTGCCCCCCGTACCAGGCGGGCGACGGCCATGAGACCGGCCACGAGACAGAGCAGCGCCGCGCCCGCCACCGCCCAGCGGCCGGAAGGCGCGACGGATCCGCCCGTGGCGGGGGCCGCGGCGGCCAGGAACAGCGCCAGGCCCACGGCGAGTGCCGTGAACGCCAGCCAGGTCCGCCGGTCGGGACGCCGGCGGAAGACCACGCTGCCGACCACCAGGGTGAACAGCAGCTCGCTGGCCATCAGGGGCTGGACCACCGCCAGACTGCCCACCGCCAGCGCCACCGCCTGAAGGACGGTGGTCAGGGCGAGCAGGGCCGTGCCGCCCAGCCAGTACGGCCGGCGCAGCTGGCGCAGCAGCCAGCGCACGGCGCTCCGGGCGCTCTCGTCGTCCGCCGGGTCCTCCGCGGCGGCCCGCCGCTGCATGACCGAGGCCGAGGCGTTGCACACCGCCGCGAGCAGGGCGAGGACGACGGTGAGCGCGTTCACCGCCGCTCATCCGAACCGGGCGGCCAGCCGCCGGTACAGGCCCGGCATCGCGCCGTGGATCCGGCAGGGCAGCCGCAGCCAGCCGGGCACGTACACCTCGTCCCGGCCCCGGGCGGCGGCCAGCACCGCCTCGGCCACCCGCTCCGGCGGCAGCGGCCGGGGCCGGGAGCGCCGGTACGGCGTGCCCCGGCGCTCGAAGAAGGGGGTGTCCACGACACCCGGCACCACCAGGCCGGCGCCCACGCCGGTGCCGCGCAGCTCGTAGCGCAGGGCGTCCGCGAAGACCCCGAGCGCGGCCTTGGCGGCGGAGTAGACGGCCTCGCCGCGCACCCCGACCGCGCCGGCCAGCGACCCGATGAGCACCACCCGCCCCGAGCCCGCCTCCACCATGCCCGGCAGCAGCCGCCGCACCAGACGCAGTGTGGCCAGCACGTCGGTCTCGAAGACCTCGTCGATGACGTGCGGGGGCATGTCGCACAACTCCCCGGCCCAGCCGATCCCGGCGCCGGCCACCAGCAGGTCCACCGGGCCCGCGGTGGAGACGGCGAACTCGGCGAGCCGCCGGTCGGCACCGGGTTCGGTGAGATCCGCGGGGAAGACGGTGGCCGACGTGTCCGCGGCGACCCGGTCCAGACGCGCCGGGTCGCGCCCGTTGAGGACCAGCCGCCAGCCGCCCTCGGCACTCAGCCGGCGGGCCACGGCCGCGCCGATGCCCGAGGAGGCCCCGGTCACCAGGGCCGTTCTGGTCCCGGTCGCCCGGTGGCCGGGCGGCTGTGGGCTCCTCGCGGCGTCCAGGTCGGGGGCGAGGGCCGGCGGCCCGCAGGCGGGCGCGGTACGGGAGAAGGCATGGAGCATGGCGGACCACCTCCGCTCGGTGGCGGACGCCGCGGCCTGACCGGCCGGTGGCCGGTGCCGTGACGCCCGGGCACGACGGGCGGTCATGGAGTATCCCGTCAAGAACCCTCGAAACGCCCGGGAATGTCATCGTTTGGGCCGGGCGGCGCGGGACACCCTGGAAACCGTGCGTACTCGCCGATCACCCCAGCGCGTCCACCCTGTGACCGTGACGGAACGCGGGAGAGAGGCCGTCCCGCAGGACGCCCGCCGACTGCTGATCGTCAGCGCGAGCATGGGCGCCGGCCACGACACGGTCGCCGCCGAACTGGCCCGCCGCGTCCGGCGGAGCGGCCACGAGGCACTCGTCGTCGACGTCCTCGAACTGCTCCCGTACGGCCTCGGCGGCGCCCTGCGCGCCGGCTACCGGGGCGCGGTGCGGCACGCCCCCTGGCTCTACGCCGGGCTCTACCGCCTCTTCCTGCGCCCCGGCCCCGGGCGCCGGCCCGACGGCACCCCGCTGGCCCGGCTCGCCGCCGGCCGCCTGACCGAGCTGGCCGCCCGCACGAACGCCGACGCGGTGGTCTCCGTCTTCCACCTCGCCGCCCAGCTCACCGGGCATCTGCGCGCCCGCGGCCGGCTGACCGCGCCGAGCATCGCCCTGGTGATCGACTTCGCCGTCCACCGCCAGTGGGTCCACCCCGGCAACGACCACCACCTGTGCCTCACCGACGAGGCGGCGCGCGCGGTGCGGAACAGCGGCGGCGCCGGCGCCGCCGTGTGCGGCCCCGTGGTGGCCCCCGCCTTCTTCGCCGACGCACCCACAGCGGCCGGGTGGCGGCGGCGTTTCGAACGGTACGGCCCCGGACGCCCGCCCGTGCTGCTCTCCGCCGGCGCCTGGGGCGTCGCCTCGCACCCGGCCGCCACCGCACGCCTGCTGGCGGACGGCGGCTTCCTGCCGGTGGTGCTCTGCGGCGGCAACGACCGGCTGCGCCGCGAGCTGTCCGCCGTACCGGGCGTGCTCGCCCTGGGCTGGGTCACGGACGTGCCCGGCCTGATGCGCGCGGCGCGGGCCCTGGTCGACAACGCCGCCGGGCAGACCGCCGTACAGGCGCTGGCCGCCGGGCTGCCGCTCGTGGGGTACCGCCCCGTCCCCGGCCACGGCGCGGAAGGCGTCCGGGAGATGGCCGCGCTCGGCGTGTCGGAGCAGGCCGGTGACGAGGCCGGCCTGCTGAGGTCCCTGCACCGGCTCACGGCGCCCGGTTGCGACCGGGAGGCCGCGCTCGCCGCCGCCCGCGCGCTCTTCCGCGACGACGCGGCCGCCCGGGTGCTCGCCCTCGCGGGCACCGCGCGCGTGCGCGCGTGACGCGGCGCGCGCCCGTTTCCCCGCCCGGCCGGCGGGCACCCGGACCCCGATCGTGCCGCTCCGCCTCCGGCGGAAGGAGAGCGCCGTGGAAGCCGACGAATTCCTGGCCCGGGTCCGTGACCGCGGGGAGTACTACAGCCGTGACGAGGCCGAGCAGGTCAGTACGGCGGTCCTGTGGACGCTCGCCTCCCGGATCGGCCCGGAGGAGGCCGCCGACCTGGCGGGCCTGCTCCCCGCCCCCGTGGACGACGCCCTGCGCCTGGAGCGGGGGCGCCCCGAGACCTTCGACTCCGAGGAGTTCCTCCGGCGCGTGGCCCGGCAGACCGGCGCCCGGCCCCGGACCGCCGAGTGGGACGCGGGCGCCGTGCTCTCCACCGTCGCCGACGTGGTTCCCGAGGCGCGGCTCGACGGTCTCCTGGACCATCTGCCGTCCGGCTACGCGGAACTGTTCGGCAGGCCGGCGAAGGCCTGACCGCTCCGGCACGTATGGCCGGGCCGGGAAGAGGGCACCCGGGCCCCGGTCCGCACGAGGCGGCCCCCGAGGGAGGTAATCCATGACGGACGGCGACCAGCGCTACGACGAGGACGGCGACGCGCCCCTGGGCGGCTACGCGACGCTGGCGACGACCTTCGCGACGGGCGCCGGACTGTTCGCCCTGGTGGCCCGCCGCCGGGGCCTCAGCCTGCCCGACCACGTGCCGCCGTGGGACGTGGCCCTGCTGGGAACGGCGACGTTCAAGGCGTCGCGGCTGCTGACCAAGGACAAGGTGACCAGCTTCCTGAGGGCGCCGTTCACCCGCCGCGAGGGCCAGCCCACCGACAGCGAGGTCATGGACGCGCCCAGGGGCGAGGGACTGCGCCGGGCCGTCGGCGATCTGGTGTCCTGCCCGTTCTGCACCTCCGCCTGGGTGGCCGGCGCACTCGTCGCCTGCTACGCGTCCGCGCCGCGCGCCGCCCGGCTGGTCTGCGCGGGCCTGGCCTCCGTCACCGTCGCGGACTGGCTCCAGTACGCGTGGAGCTGGACGGAGGAGAAGGCCGAGGGCTGAGAGGGCCGGGTCCGTGACCGAGGTGGCCGTCCTGGTCGGATTGCAGGCGTCGGGGAAGACCACCTTCTACGCGAGCCGCCTCACGGACCGCTACGCCTTGGTCAGCAAGGCCTCTTCCCGCGCGGCGCCCGCAACAGGCAGGCCCGGCAGATGCGCCTGGTCCGGCAGGCGCTCGCCGACGGCCGCTCGGTGGCGGTCGACAACACCAACCCCTCCCCCGAGGAGTGGCGTCCGCTGGTGGCGGCCGGGCACGCGCACGGCGCCCGTGTCGTCGCCTGCTGGTTCCCTCCCGACCTCGCGGGCTCCCTGCGCCGCAACGCCGCGCGGACGGGACGCGACCGCGTCCCCGACGTCGGCGTCCACGCCACGCTGAAGCGCCTGCGCCGCCCCTCGCCCGCCGACGGCTTCGACGCCGTGTACGACGTCCGGTTCGACGGGCGGGGCGGATTCGACGTCCGGCCGGCGGGGCGCGCGGGGGCCTGAGGGCGCCCCGGCGTCAGCTCTCGGTCCCCGCCGCCCGCATCGTGGGCAGCAGCTCGCGGATGTCCGCGGGCAGCGCGCCGTGCAGCTTGGTCATCTCCTCCGGGGAGACGAAGGCGTCCAGCACGTTCAGCACCACGGCCGAGCGCTGGAGCGCGGCGTCCTCGCCGAGGCCGGCCCGCCAGGCCACCCGGCCGGCGAAGGCGGTGAGGCCGAACCGCTCGCCCGCGTCGCGCGGCGGCTGCCCTTCCCCGTCCGTCTCCTCCGGCGCCATCGCCTCGGCCAGCTCGTGCGGCAGCTGGGCGGCGAGATGGCCGGCGAGTCCCTCGGGCAGCCGCTCCTCCAGGGTGCGAAGGACGGCTCGCACACTCCGTTCGGCGTCGTCCCGGTCGGTCGAGTGACTCTGCTCCTGCACGCACCGGATCAGCTCGTCGTACTTCATGAGCGCCCACTCCCCTCGTCGGCCACGGGGTCACCGTGTCCCGAGTGTCCCGCCGGGGCCCGGTGACACCGTCCGTCCGGCCGGCTCAGGTCGACGCCTGGTCGCTGTCCTTGTGCGTGCCCCATCCGTGCCACCGGTCGATCTCGATCCAGGCGCTGACCCGGGGCCGGACCCGGTCGGGGTAGGGGTTGCCGGTGTACTGCCGGGAGAGGCGGTCGATCCCGGTCAGGCCCTCGTCCTCGCGCATCTCGGTGACCCGGCCGATGAGGGTGACGTGCGTGTACCAGTCCTCGGTGTCCAGGACGGTGAGCGTCACGCGCGGGTCGCGGCGCAGGTGCTTCAGACGCACCCGGCCCTCGTCCATGTTGATCAGCACCCGGCCGTCGTCCTCCCACAGGTACCAGGTGGCGGTCGAGACGGGCGAGCCGTCCGAACGCAGGGTGGCGACGACGGCGGGGTTGGGGCGGCGCAGCATGGCGACGGCCTCTTCGGGCAACGGCGGCTTGGACATGCGGAACTCCTTCGCTGTGCTGGTGGACTGCTGCTCTGCTGGTGAATTGCTGCTGTGCTGGTGGACTGCTGCTGTGCTGGTGGACTGCTCTGCCGGTGAACCTCGATCCACGGGTGAACAGGCTGGGGAGAATCAGTCCGTGGGCTTCTCGTCGAAGCTGGCGAAGTAGGCCGCGGCCATGTCCTCGTCGCCGTGGCCCTGGGCGGCGGCCCGCTCCAGCCGCTCCGCGCTCGCGGCGGCCACGTCCAGCCGGACGCCGCCCCGCCGCCCGGCGTCGACGATCAGACGGGCGTCCTTGGCGGCGGTGGCCACCGCGAACTGGGGCGGGGAGAGCCGGCCCTCCCGGATCAGCCCGGCCTTGGCGCGCAGATAGCCCATGTCGAGGGGGCCGCCCGCGATCAGGTCGAAGAAGCCGTCCGGGTCCACGCCGAGGGCCCCGGCCAGGGCGAGGACCTCACCGGTCGCGGCGGTGGCGGCGACGACCCAGCTGTTGGCCACCAGCTTCAGCCGGGTGGCGGTGCCGGCCGCGCCGTCCTCGCCCGTCCACACGGTGCGGGCACCGACGGCCTCGAAGACCGGCGCCACCGTCGTGCGGTGTTCCTCGGGTCCGGCGGCGAGCACGGTCAGCTTGCCGGCCTCGGCGGGTTCGCGGGTGCCCAGCACCGGGGCGTCGTAGAAGACCAGCCCGTGCTCGCGGGCGAAGCCGGCCAGATCGCCGATCGCCTCCAGGCCGGCGGTGGTCGACTGCACCCAGACGGCGCCGGAGCGCAGGGCGCCGGCGGCCTGCCGCATGACGTCCAGGGTGGCCGGACCGTCGTAGAGCATGGTCACGACGGCGTCCGCGTCCCGGACCGCCTCGGCGGGGGTGCCGGCGACGTGCGCGCCGTCGGCGGCCAGGGGTTCGGCCTTGTCGCGTGTGCGGTTCCAGACGCGGACGGTGTGCCCGGCCCGGGCGATGTTCCGGGCCATCGCGGCGCCCATGATGCCGGTGCCCAGGACGCTCACGGTGAGCTTGGCGGTCATGCGTCGGCCTCCTGTTCTGGTGCGGTGGTTGCTGTGGATCAGCCTGCCACTCGGCGGCGGGCGGCATCGACCAGGCCGTCCAGCCACGCCTGGTGGCCGTTGAGCATGGGGTTCGGCGTCTGCCGGGACAGCTTGGCGGCGGGCTGCCCGAGCTGGCTCTCCTGCGTCAGGACGCGTACCCGGCCGCCGGGCAGGTCCTCCACCAGCCAGGCGTGCAGCACGTCCAGCCGCTCCTTTGGAGGGCCGTCCTGCCGCGCGGTCCAGGACAGCCGGCCGGGCACACCGTCGGCCGGTGCCGCGAACTCGACGACGCGGGCGTCCAGGGGCGGGAAGCCGAAGGTAGCGAAGCCGAACCGGACGCCGTCCCTCAGCACCGGCCCGTCACCGTCCGGGAAGGAGATGCCGGCCACGTTGTCGTAGTACGACTCCCAGACGGAGGTGTCGGTGAGCAGGGGCCAGACGTCGTCGGCCCGCAGTCCCCGGACGATCACCTCGTTGGAGACGAAGTTGTCGCCGGTGCCGGGCAGGTACTTCTCCGGCCAGTCGATCGCGTTCTGGGTGGTGGTCATCGGGGGTGTCCTTCTTCCGTCCGTGCCGCCGCCGTCCGGGGCGGTGCGTCGACGGTAGGCACAGCGGTCATCGGGAAACCAATAGGACTGGTGATGTCTGCGATCGATACTCCGATGGAAGCAGCCGTCCCGCACTTCCTATGCTGACGGTATGAAGAACGCCGGGCCCGCCGACCTGAACCTGCTGCGCACCTTTCTGGCCGTCTACCGCTCCGGCTCGTTCACCGCGGCGGCTCCGCTGCTCGGGCTCTCCCAGCCGACCGTGACCGCGCAGATCCGCACGCTGGAGCAGCAGACGGGCCGGGAGCTGTTCACCCGGCTGCCGCGCGGGGTGCGGCCCACCCAGCCGGCGCACGACCTGGCCGGGCAGATCTCCGGCCCGCTGGACGCGCTGGCCCTGCTGGAGGGCCGCAGCGGCCCGCTCGCCGGGCCCGTCTCCCCGGTGCATCTGGCCGGCCCCTCGGAGCTGCTGTGCAGCCGCGTCCTGCCCGCGCTGGCATCCCTGGTCGCCGCCGGGGTGCGGCTGCGTGTGGCCCAGGGCCTGACCGATCCGCTGCTGGAGGAGATGCGGGCCGGACGGCACGACCTGGTGATCGCCACCCGGCGTCCGCGCGGACGCGCCCTGGACTCCCTGCCCCTGGCGGACGAGGAGTACCTGCTGGTCGCGGCCCCGGTCTGGGCATCCCGGGCCCCGGGCGACGACGACCCGTGCGCCGGCCTGCGCGACGTGCCCCTGGTCACCTATGCCGAGGACCTGCCCATCGTGCGGCGCTACTGGCGCACCGTCCTCGGCAAGCCGCTCACCGCGCGGGCCGCGCTCACCGTGCCCAACCTGCACGCCGTCGTGGCCGCGGTCACCGCGGGCGCCGGCTACAGCGTGCTGCCGCGCTCCCTGTGCGAGGAGCATCTCGCGTCGGGCCGTCTGACGCTGCTCCACTCGACCGAGGAGCCCCCGCTGAACACGCTCTTCCTGGTCCAGCGCCCGGGCGCCGACGCCAACCCGGACGTGGCCCGGGTGCGGGACCGGCTGCGCGACGCCGCCCGCCGGTGGTAGGAGCGGGGCTCGGTCGCGCGGTGGTGGGCGTGGGGCTCGGTCGCGCGGTGGTGGGCGTGGGGCTCGGTCGCGCGGTGGTGGGCGTGGGGCTCGGTCGCGCGGTGGTGGGCGTGGGGCTCGGTCGCGCGGTGGTGGGCGTGGGGCTCGGTCGCGCGGTGGCAGGCGTGGGGATCAGTCGCGGGACTCGCGGGCGCGTTCCGCGCGCTCGGCGTGGAGCTTCTTCACCCGCGCCGCCTCCTTGCGCACCTCGGCCTGGACCGCGCGCTCCTTCTCCAGCCACTCGGGGCGCTCCTGCCTGAGCGCCTCGATCTGCTCGGTGGTGAGCGGCTCGGTGATCCCGCCCCGGGCGAGACCGGCGATGGAGACGCCGAGCCTGGCCGCCACCACCGGCCGGGGGTGCGGGCCGTCGCGCCGCAGCTCCCGCAGCCACTCGGGCGGATCGGTCTGGAGCGCGTCCAGCTCGGCGCGCGAGACGACGCCCTCCTGGAACTCGGCGGGTGTGGCCTGGAGGTACACACCCAGCTTCTTCGCCGCGGTCGCGGGCTTCATCGTCTGGGTGCTCTGGTGCGACGTCATGACGTCAAGGGTATCGAGCGTGTGCGCGACCGATGACCACGCCCGGTAACCTGGCCAGGTGACAGGCTCGGAAGACTCCCCCTCGTTCCGGCTCGTGTACGTGCCGGGGGTGATGCCCGACAAGTGGGTGCGCATCTGGCGCGAGCGGCTGCCCGACGTCCCGCTCTCCCCGGTCCAGGTGCCCGCCGCCGACGCGTGCGGGATCCTGCTGGACGGCGGCGCGGACGCGGGCTTCGTACGGCTGCCCGTGGACCGGACCGTCCTCAGCGCGATCCCCCTGTACACCGAGACCACGGTCGTGGTGGTTCCGAAGGACCACCTGGTGACGGCGGCCGACGAGGTGTCCGTGGCGGACCTCGTGGACGACATCGTGCTGCACCCCCTCGACGACGTCCTTCAGTGGGAGCGGCTGCCGGGACGGCCCGCCCTGGAGCGCCCCGCCACCACGGCGGACGCCGTCGAGCTCGTGGCGGCCGGCATCGGCGTGCTCGTCGTGCCGCTGTCCCTGGCCCGTCTGCACCACCGCAAGGACCTCACCCACCGGCCGGTCACGGACGCCCCCGCCTCGCAGGTCGCCCTGTCCTGGCCCGAGGAGGCGACGACGGACCTGGTGGAGGACTTCATCGGCATCGTCCGCGGCCGGACCGTCAACAGCACCCGGGGCCGCAGGGCCACGGAGGCAGAGCCGAAGGCCGGGCGCACCGACCCGGCCGGTGCCCGCCGGGGGCCGAACGCGGCGGCGAAGCCGACGGCCGGGAAGTCCTCCGGCAGGGGCGGCCCGCGCAGATCGTCCTCCGGGGGCCCGAAGAGCGGCGGACGGAGCAGGCCCCGCCGCCGCTCCTGAGCGGCCCGGCCGTCAGTCCGCGTACGTCGCCGCGCGCGCCGTGCTCACCACCGTCTCGCCGTCGGCCCGTCCCAGCAGCCCGGCGCCCACCCAGGCGTCCACCGTGGACCGCACCCGGGCCACCAGCGCGCCCTTGCCGCCGAACGGGGCCGCGGCCCAGATGTCGTCCAGCAGCGTGGTGCCGTCGGCCTTCGCCGGGTTGGCGACCCCGGAGTCCCGGCCGCCGAACACCACCCGGGGTTCCGCCCGCCGGAAGTAGGCGTGCGCCGGGTCCTCGGTGCCCTCGAAGAACGGGGCCAGCTCGACGCCGTCCAGCGTGTAGTGGAGCGGCTCGCCGGCCACGGGGGTGAGGGAGGGCAGCAGGTCGCCGGAGAGACCGGCGTTGCGGTACAGGCCCAGCTCCAGGTACTCCGTGGCCGAGTCGCGGGCGACCAGGTTGACCGGGCCGTGGAAGAGGGCTTGCAGGGACGGGTCGTCCAGGGCCTTCTCCACCCGCAGCCGGAAGGGGATGCGCACCCGGACGGTGTCCCCGGGGCGCCAGGTCCGGGAGACGGTGACGTAGCTGCCGGGCGCCGGGGTGCCGCCGGCCGCGCGGCCGTTGACGGTGACCCGGAATCCGGCGGTCGCCCACGACGGCACCCGCAGCCGCAGTGCGAAGAAGGCGCTGCGGCCGCCGATGGTGAGCGTGCTGCCCTGCTCCCGGGGATAGTCGGTGCTCTGCGTGACGGTGACGCCCTTCTCCGCCCAGGTCAGCGTGGACGGGCTGTAGAGATTGACGTACAGGGCGCTGCCGTCGGCCGCCGCGAAGTACACGGAGTCCTGGTACTTGGTGGCGCTCTCCATGCCCGTGCCCTCGCAGCAGGTCGTGCCCTGCTTGGGCGTGTAGTCGCGGACATGGCCGGGGGTGAGGCCGATGAAGTAGGTGACGAGCGGCTTCTCCGCGTCGGCCCGGTCCTGCTTGGAGCCGAGCACCTGGTTGTACAGGGCCCGCTCGTAGTAGTCCATGTACGCCGGGTCCTGCCGGTGGAAGAAGAGCGTCCGGCTCAGCTTGAGCATGTTGTACGCGCAGCAGGTCTCGGCGGTGGTCGCGCCGATGGTGCCCGCGATCACGTCCCGGGCCCGCCAGAACTCGCCGGTGCTGGTGCCGCCGATGCCGTACATGCGGTGCGGTACGACCATGGACCAGAAGTTCTCGGCGGCGGCGAGGTAGCGTTCCTCGCCCGTCGCGTCGTACAGCCGGACCAGGCCCGTGAAGATCGGGATGTGCTGGTTGGCGTGGAGGCCGTCGAGCGTGTCGGTGTTCGCGGCGCACGCGTCGATCAGCCTGTCGAGGTCGAACAGGCGGGCCAGCGCGAGGTGCTCGTCCTTGCCGGTGAGCGTGTGCAGGTCGACGACCGCCTCGACGATGCCGCCGAACTCGCCGCTGGAGAAGATCCCCCACATGCGCTGGAGCGTGGCGGCGGGCAGCTTCGACAGCCGGGAGTACATCCAGTCGCCCATGCCGGACGCGAGGTCCAGCGCCCGGTCGTCGCCGGTGGCGAGGCGGGCGTCCAGCAGACCCCGGAGGATCTTGTGCGCGGTGTAGTACGGCGCCCACACCCTGGTGTAGTCGCTGCCGGTCATCGACTCCAGCTCGATGAACTGCGTCTCCGGGTACGCCGCCAGGAACCCGGGGTGGCTGGGCCCGCCCCAGGTGCGGCGCAGGGTGGCGTCCAGCCCGCGGCCGGAGGCGTCCGCGAAGACCGCGCCGCTCGTCTCGTCGAAGGCGTACGAGGCGAGGTCGCCGCGGCCCGCCGAGGCGCCGGCGGCCGGGCCGTCCGCCAGCTCCGCGATCTCCTCGGCGGTCAGGGCCCGGGACCAGACGTCGAAGGAGTCGAAGGCGCCCGCGAAGACCGGGTCGGCGGAGTAGTCGGAGCGGCCGAGCCAGTTGTGGGCGAGGGTGCCGAGCGCGGCCGGGGTGAGGGTCATCGCCGTGTTGCGGGCCACGGCGGTGCCGTCGACGTAGAGCGTGCCGGTGCCGTCCGCGATCGTCACGGCGACATGGCTCCACTCGTCCAGCGGCAGCGGGGCCGTGCCGTCCAGGCCCTGCTCGCCGCCGGCCCCGGAGGTGGTGACGGCGAAGCGCGGCACGCCGTTCGCGTTGCGGGCGGCGAGATAGAGGTAGCGGGTGGTGCCGTCGCCGAAGTCGAAGATCCGGGCCCAGTCGCCGTCGTGGGTGGGTCTGACCCATGCGGCGAGGGTGATGCGGGCGGCGTTGCCGAGGACGGCAGCCGGAAGGTCGACGTACTGGTAGGAGCCGCGCACGTTCTCCACGGCGGTGCCAGACCGGCCCTGCACGCTCAGCACCGACGGATCGTGCCGCAGCGCCTCGCGCACCTCGGCCAGCGCCCCGACCATGGCGGTGATCTTCTCGGCGAACACCTGCTCCCCGGTGCTGCGGTAGGCCTGGGAGAGCATCGTCAGGAAGTGACCGGTGTAGTGGCCGCGGAGATTGCCGTTGGCCTCGCCGTCCAGGCCCTCCCAGCCGCCGGGGGCGACGGCGCCGAGGGTCGGCAGACCGGCGTTGGCGCGGAACACCTGGAGCAGCCGGTTCACGTCGTAGCCGCGGGCGTGGTCCAGCATCAGCCGCCGCTTGCCGGCGAAGACACCGGGGCCGAGTGTCACGTCCTCCAGCCCGAAGGGCCGTACGGTCCAGGCGGCGGGGGCCGGGAGGGAGGCCGCCGTGGCGCGGCCGGTGCCGGCGGTGGCGGCCAGTTGGGGCACGGCCGCCGCGAGCAGGCCGGTCCTGAGGAGGGTCCGTCGGGAGAGGGGCGGTGCCATGTGTGCTCCTCATGTTCGACATCACGAACGATGTACGGACTATCGACCAGCAGACGATAAAGAGGGGCCGGAAGGGCGTCAACGGGTCGGGAGAGACCGGTTCCGGTGACCCGGTCCGCAGGGCCGGCCGGCCTACCAGGTGTCGACGAACGGGCGCTCGCCCGAAGGCATGCCGGGCGCTCCGTCCAGCGCCGCCAGGATCCACTCCCGCGACTCCGCCGGATCGATCACCGCGTCGATCTCCAGCGCGGCGGCCGCGTTGACGGCCTTGCCCTGCTCGTACAGTTCGGCGACCTTCTCCTCGAAGAGCCGGGCCCGCTCCACGGGATCCCCGACCGCCTCCAGTTCCCGGCGGTGGCCGAGCCGTACGGCGCCTTCCAGCCCCATGCCGCCGAACTCGCCGCTCGGCCAGGCCGCGGTGGCCAGGGGAGCGCGGGTGGAGCCGCCCATCATGGCCATGGCGCCGAGCCCGTAGGCCTTGCGCAGCACCAGGCTGACCAGTGGCACCCGCAGGTTGGCGCCGGTGACGAACAGCCGCGCGAAGTGCCGTACGGTGGCGGTCCGTTCGGCGTCCGGGCCGACCATGAAGCCCGGTGTGTCGCAGAGCGAGATCACCGGCAGGCCGAAGGCGTCGCACAACTGGAGGAAACGGGCCGTCTTGTCGGCCGCGTCCCGGTCGATCGCCCCGCCGAGACGGCCCGGATTGCTGGCGATCAGGCCCAGTGGCCGCCCCTCGATCCGGATCAGGCAGGTCAGCACGGACACACCGAAGGACGGCCGCAGCTCCAGCACGGAGTCCGTGTCCGCCAGTCCCCGCACCGCCGCGCGCACGTCGTAGGCCCGCCGCCGGTTCTCCGGCACCACGTGCCGCAGCAGCCGCCGGTCCGGCGCCGACCAGTCCTCGCGCACGCCGCGGAAGTAGGACAGATACCGCCTGGCCACGCGCACGGCCTCCGCCTCGTCGGCGACCGCGAGGTCCACCACCCCGTTCGGCACCTGCACCGAGAGCGGGCCCACCTCCTCCGGCCGGTAGGTGCCGAGACCACCGCCCTCGATCATCGCGGGCCCGCCCATCCCGATGTTCGTCCCGGGCGTGGCGATCACCACGTCGCAGCAGCCCAGCAGCGCCGCGTTGCCCGCGAAGCAGCGGCCCGAGGCGATGCCGACCAGCGGGACCCGGCCGCTGAGGCGGCCCATGCGGTGGAAGGTGGTCACGTGCAGGCCCGCCACCGAGGTGGTGTCCGTGTCGCCGGGGCGGCCCCCGCCGCCCTCCGCGAACAGCACGACGGGCAGCCGCCGCCGGTCCGCGACCTGAAGCATCCGGTCGGTCTTGCGGTGGTTGTTCAGCCCCTGCGTGCCCGCCAGGACGGTGTAGTCGTACGACATCACCACGCACGGCTCGCCGTCCACCCGCCCGGTGCCGGTGACCATGCCGTCCGCGGGGGTCGAGCGGATCAGGTCGTCCAGAGGGCGGCGCCGCCGTTGCGCGGCGACCGCCAGCGCGCCGAACTCGCTGAAGGAGCCGGGGTCGCAGAGGTCCTCGATGTTCTCGCGGGCGGTGCGCCGGCCGGCGGCGTGCCGCTTCGCCACCGCCTGTGGCCGGTGCTCGTCCAGCCCGAAGGCGTGCCGGCGCCGCATCTCGGCGAGGTCCGCGCGGACGAGGTCCGGGTCGGCCGCGTCCCCCGGCCGCTCCCCGGCGGGCGCGCCCGTCACCTCCTCCAGCGTCGCCAGCACCGCGCCCTCGCCGACCGTCGCGCCCACGCGCGCGTGCACCGCGGTCACCACACCGGAGCCGGGGGCCCGCACCACGTGTTCCATCTTCATGGCCTCGACCACCAGCAGCTGCTGACCGGCGCGCACCGCCTCACCGGCGGACACCTCCACCGAGACCACGGTCCCGCTCAGGGGCGCGGCCACCGCCCCGTCCACCGGTTCCGCCGCGTTCCGGGGCAGCGCCCGCCAGTGCTCCTCCACCAGCCCCGGGCGCGCCCAGAAACGCGGCCGTGCCAGGACCTCCCGCAGCAGCGGGATCCCCGTCCGCACGCCCTCCACGGCGAACTCGCCCAGCGCCCGCCGCGCCCGCGCGCAGGCCGCGTCGGCACCGCCGTGGGGCACATGCGCGACGACCTTCGCCAGCAGCGGGTCGTAGCGGACGCCGACCTCCGTGCCGGTCCGGGCGGCCGTGTCGACCCGGACGCCCGGACCGGTGGGCACCTCGAACCGGGTGATCCGGCCCGTCGAGGGGCGCACCCCGCCGTCCGGGGCCGGTTCCTCGGCGTACACCCGCGCCTGCACGGCGAACCCGCGGGGCGGCGCGGGCGGCCCCGACAGCCCCAGCCCGTCCAGCGTCTCCCCGGCGGCCAGCCGCAGCTGTACGGCGACGAGGTCGACGCCGGTCACCTCCTCGGTGACGGTGTGCTCCACCTGGATGCGCGGATTGGCCTCGATGAAGTGGAACCCGTCGTCGCCGACCAGGAACTCGAAGGTGACCAGGCTGGTGCAGCGCGCGGCGCGGGCCAGCCGCAGCGCGCTGTCGAGGATCCCCGCCCGCACGGCGTCCGGGAGTCCGGGCGCCGGGGCGATCTCGATCAGCTTCTGGTGCCGGCGCTGCGCGGTGCAGTCCCGGTCCCACAGGTGGGTGAGGGCACCGGTCGCGTCCCCGGCCACCTGCACCTCGATGTGCCGGGCCCCCTCCAGCAGCCGCTCCACGTACAGCTCGCCCCGCCCGAAGCCCGCTTCGGCCTCCGAACGGCACCGCTCCCAGGCCTCCGCCAGCTCCTCGGGCCGTCGCACGACCCGCAGACCGCGCCCGCCGCCCCCGCCGACGGCCTTGACCATGAGGGGCCCGCCCGCGAGGAACTCCCGGGCCTGTGCGAGGCCGGTCGCCCGCGTCCCCGGCAGCACCGGAACCCCCGTCGCCGCCGCCAGCTCCCGGGCCCGCGCCTTGTCGCCGAAGATCTCCAGCACCTCCGGGGACGGCCCGGCGAAGGTGACGCCCGCCTCGGCGCAGCGCCGCGCGAACCCCGCGTCCTCGCTGAGGAAGCCGTAGCCGGGGTGGAGGAAGCCGCAGCCCGTGCGGCGCGCGGCGGCGAGCAGTGCCTCGGCGTCCCGGTAGCCGCTCACCGGCACCGCCTCGTCGGCCGCCCGGACATGCGCGTCGTCGCCCTCGGCGTGCACCGCGACGGTGCGCATCCCCGCCTCGGCCGCCGCCCGCAGCACCCGTACGGCGATCTCCCCGCGGTTGGCGACGAGCACGGCGGCAGAACCCATCGGAGCCCCTCCAGACGTCGACGGACGGCCCCGCCATGCTCATTGACATTGACGTCAACGTCAATACGCTGGCCGCGTGGTACCTACCGACAAGGCCTGGGCGGTCCGCACCGCCCGCGACCGCAGCGGGACGCCGGCCCGCGGACGGCTGCTGGACGCGGCCGAGGCCGTCTTCGCCCGGCGCGGCTACGGTCCGGCCACCGTCGCCGACATCACCGCCGAGGCGCGGGTCTCCCGGGCGGGCTTCTATGTGTACTTCGCCTCCAAGGAGGAGATCTTCCGCGTCCTGGCCGTCCGGGTACGGGACGCCTTCCTCGCCGCGCAGGAGGTGCCGGGCGTGGACACGGACGACGTCCGCGCCGTCGTGCGGGCCTCCGTCGGCGCGTTCATCGCCGCCTACGCCCGGCACCTGCCGCTGCTCGGCCCGCTGGAGCAGCAGGCCCGTACGGACGCGGACCTGGCGGAGCTGTGGCGGGAGATCCGGGAGCGGCCGGTGCGCCGGCACGCCCGCTACATCCGCCGTCTCGTCGCCGAGGGCCGTGCCCGCCCGGCCGCCGAGCCGCTCGCCGTGGCGGTGGCCGTCGGTGGCATGTGCGTGGAGTTCGCCCGCCGGGCCGCCGGACGGCCGGACACCTACGACGGCGCCGTCCGCGACGCCACCGCCCTCTGTCTGCGTCTGCTGGGGATCACCGGGGACGGCCCGGCCGTCCGGTCATGAGCGGGCCGCGCGGCCGATCGACTCCACCAGCGGCAGCAGCCGGTGCGGGACGCGCTCGCGCAGTGCCACCTCGGTGCGGGTGCGGACCACGCCGGGCAGGCTGATCAGTTTCTGGATGACGTCCTCCAGATGGGCGTTGTCGCGCGCCACGACCCGGGTCAGCAGATCCCCGCCACCCGTGATCGAGAAGGCCTCGACGATCTCGGGGACCGCGGCGAGCGCGTCGCCCACGTCGTCCAGATGGCCCTGGGTGACCTCGATGTGCACGAAGGCGAGCACCGGGTGGCCGAGCGCGGCGGGGGAGAGGGTGGGGCCGGTGCCGGTGACCACGCCGTCCCGTTCCAGACGGTCGAGGCGGGCCTGCACCGTGCCGCGGGCGACGCCGAGGATACGGGCGTACTCGCGCACGCTGGTGCGGGGCTGCTCCAGCAGCAGCCGCAGGATACGGGTGTCGAGCTCGTCCACGGCCACGGTGCCCCGGCCTCCTCGTGCAGTCGGTGATCGTCGCCGACTGTACCAATGGCCCATCGGACGGCCGCTGGGCTGGACCGTCCGACCTGGGCCGTTGGCTCTCCCGGGGCCGCCACCGTCCGTCGAAAACTGTGCCAATGGCCCAGTGAAAAAGAAAGGTCTTGAGCCAGTGGCGGAGGTGATGCTGATATGGAGGTGTCGATGGCGCTGCGGATCCCCGCGGCGCCTTTTTCGTGCCGATGTGCCAAGGGGGCGGTAAGCAGTGCTGAAAAGGGTGTTCGTGGCTCCGGACCCGGGGCGGACGCGGCTGCGGTTCGCCGCGCGCGCCGTCCTCGGTATCGGGCTCGCCGTCGTCGTCTGCGGCCTGGCCGGACACTCCCTCGCGGGCGCCGTCACCGGCGGGCTCGCCGCGCTGCTCGCCCTCTTCACCGTCTCCGACGCCACCGTCCGCGGGCAGGCGGTCACCACCGCGCTGCTGCCGGTCGCCGGTCTGCCGGTGCTCGCCGCCGCGGCCGGACTGCACGACCACCCGGTGGCGCGGGACCTCGCCTTCCTCGCCGTGACCGGCGCGGGCGTGTACGCGCGCCGCTGGGGCCCGCGCGGGCACAGCCTCGGCGTGTTCGCGTTCATGACCTTCTTCGTCGCCCAGTTCCTGCACGCCACCCCCGGCCGGCTGCCCGAGCTGTGCGCCGCCGTCCTGCTGTCCGTGCTCGCCGCCGCGGCGGTGCGCTTCGGACTGTGGTGCTACGAGCGCCGGCTGCCCCCGGCCGTCGTACCCGCCCCGCCGGGCGGCACCGGTCTGGCCCGCATCACCACCCGCCAGGCCGTCCAGGCCACCGCCGGCGCGGGCTTCGCCCTCGTCGTGGGCCAGCTGGTCTCCGGGCAGCGCTGGTACTGGGCCGTCGGCGCCACCTGGTGGATCTTCGTCAACACCACCTCGCGGGGCGAGACCCTGGTCCGCGGCTTCCGCCGGATCCTCGGCACCGTCCTCGGCATCGGCCTCGGCCTGCTCCTCGCCGTCCCGGTGAACGGAGCCGCGGTGCCCACGGCCGTGCTCGCCGCCGTCTGCGTCTTCGGCATCTTCTACTCGGCCGCCGTGTCCTACACCTGGATGATGCTCTGCGTGACGCTCCTCGCCGAGCTGCTCTACGGACTGCTGGGCGTGCTCACCCCCGGCCTGCTCGCCCTGCGCCTGGCGGAGACCGGCGTCGGCGCGCTCGGCGCCGCGCTGGCCGTCGTCCTGGTGCTGCCCGTCACCACCCACTCCGTCACCGACGCCTGGATCCAGCGGGCCCTGCGCTGCGTCCACGCCTGCACCGCCGAGGCCGCCGCCCGGCTGGCCGGTACCGAGGGCGCCGACCCGGCGCCGCGCGTCGCCGAACTGGAGCGGCTGCTCGCCCGGGTACGCCTCTCGGTCGCCCCGCTGGTGCACCCGCTCAACCCGGTGCTCGGCCGCAAGCGGCGCGCCCGCCGGGTGCTCGCCCTGCTCGACGACTGCGCCCGGGAGATCCGCGGCCTGGTCGCCGTCGCCGCCGACCCCGAGGCCTCGCACGACGCACGCCTGGCCGCCGCCTGCTGGCGGGTCGAGGCCGCCGTCGAGGCACTCACCGGCGGTGGCGCCGTCACCCTCCGGGAGGACGGACCCCCCGCGGCCGAGCCCGCGCTGGCCCACCTGTACGGCCTGGAACGGGCCCTGGCCGAGCTGGCCGCGCCGCTGGGGGCGCCGTCGGGCTCCCCGCTGGTCGGCGCCTGAGGCGCCGGAGCCGGGCGCCGCCCCGCCGGTGTTCCCCCCGCCGGAAACCCGGGCGGGGGAACCCACCGGAGTCCTGGTCTAGACCTACGCCGTCAACTGCTACCGTCACGGCGGACGGCCCAGGACGAGAGGGGACAGCGGTGGTGGCGGACGGCGGCAAGAGGCAGCGACGGGCGTTCATCGGGTCGTTCACGGCGGCCGGAGGCCCCGGAATCGTGACGGCCGCCGTCGCGGACACCGGCGCCCTGACCGTCCTGAACAGCGTGAACGGCGTGCCCGACCCCTCCTGCCTGGCCCTGTCGCCCACCCGGGACACGCTCTACGCGGTCAGCGAGACGGCCCGGGGCGCGGTGGCCGCCTACCGCGTGACCGGGGACCGGCCCGAGCCGGCCGGCCCGCCCGTGCCCGTCGAGGGCGACGAACCCACCCACCTCAGCCTGTTCGACGGCCATGTGCTGACCGCCAACTACGGCTCGGGCAGCGTCACCGCCGTGCCGGTCCGGGCCGACGGCACCCTGGCGCGCTCCGCGTCCGGCGTCCTGCGCCACACCGGCTCGGGGCCGAACACCCCGCGCCAGCAGGGACCGCACGCCCACCAGGTGCAGCCCGACCCGAGCGGACGGTGGGCCGTCAGCGTCGACCTCGGCACGGACTCGGTACGGGTGTGCACGCTGACGGACGGGGCCCCCGCCGTGCACCGGGAGACCGCGCTGCGCCCCGGCTCGGGACCGCGCCACCTGGCCTTCCACCCGGACGGCTGCCACGCCTATGTGCTCAACGAGCTCACCCCGACCGTCACCGTCTGCCGCTGGCACGCGGCCGACGGCTCCCTGGAGCCGCTCACCGAGATCGCCGTACTGCCCGGCGCCCCGGCCGGCGACGCCTACCCGTCGGGCATCGTCGCCTCGCCCGACGGCCGCTTCGTGTGGACCGCGACCCGCGGCGAGGACGTCCTGTCCGTGTTCGCCGTCGAACCGGACGGGCTGCGGCTCACGGGGACGGTGCCCTGCGGCGGCCACTGGCCGCGGGCGCTCGCCGAGTACCGCGGCCTGCTGTACACGGCCAACGAGCGCTCCGGGAACGTCACCTGGTTCACGGCCGACCCGGACACCGGCCTGCCGCGCCGCCAGGGCTCCGTGCGGGTGCCGGCCGCGTCCTGCGTGGTCTTCGGCTGAACCGCCCGGACAGCACGGAGGGGCCCGTCCCCGGCGCCGGGAACGGGCCCCTCCTCACACGGTGCGCGTCAGCGGACCGGGGTGCCCTGCGGCTGCTGGGGGGTGATGCCCAGCGCCGTCGTGTACTTGGCCAGGGCCAGCTTCCCGATGGCGGGGTAGGCGCCGAGCGCCTCGGCGGCCGAGCAGTCCGCCTCCTTGGCCGCCTCCTCGACCACGGACGCGTCGATCTCCGGGCCGATCAGATACGGCGCCAGCGCCAGCTGCTGCGAGCCCGAGGAACGCAGCTGCTCGGCGACGGACGCGATCGAGCCCTCCTCGTCCAGGGCCGCCGCCATCACCGGCACGGCCAGGCGCGCGGCGAGCAGCATGCCGGTGATCCCCGCCGCCTGCACGGCCTCGTCGCCGCCCACGGAGGCCAGGATGATGCCGTCCGCGGCGGTGGCCACGGTGAACAGCCGGGCACGGTCGGCGCGGGCCAGACCGGCCTCGGAGAGCCGGACGTGCAGCGCCTCGGCGAGCAGCGGGTGCGGGCCGAGCACATCGGTCAGCTCCGCGGCGACCCGGCTGTCCATCACGGCCTGGCGGACCTGGCGCAGCAGCGCGCTGTCCGGGCCGGCCAGCAGCGGCACCACGACGGCGACGGGGCCCTCGGGCTCCTTGGCCTCGAGGCCGGCGGCGACCGCCTGCTCATAACGGGCGGTGCGCTCCTCGGCGGCGCGGGTCAGCACGGACGGGAGCGAGGGGAACTCCTCGCCGTCCCCCTCGACGTGGCCGATCCGGGCGTCGAGGCCGGGCAGCTCGGAGCGGGCGATGCTCACGACCTCCTCGGCGAGGCCGCGGGTGGCGCTGCTGGGCGTGCCCGGCACCGCGAGGACGAGCGCGGGCGCGCCCTCGGGAGCCACCAGAGGTTCGGGACGGCGGTGCCGTCCGGGCTGGCGGGGGCGCGGCATTCGTACTGGCAGGCCGGACGCGGGCCCAGTGGGGGAGCTCATGGCGCCGCATGTTACTGGCTTCCTGGGCTCCCCTGTTCGGGGAGGGTGCAGGTGAGCGGTATCCGTCCGCTTTTGTCTGATGAGTTACTTGTGGATCAGAAGTGATCAGGCAGGTCCGGTGACCACATGCAGCATCGCCGCATCGCCCGGCAGGGTGAGCGAACCGGTCGCCAGATCCGTCGCGATCCGGACCGCGCCGTGCAGCGGATCGCCCTCGGCCGCCACCCGGCGGGCGTGCGGCAGCCGCTTCGCCAACTCCTCGTCCAGCGGGCCGAGAAGCGCGTCGCCCATCGCGAGCAGTCCACCGGTCACCGCCACGCGTGGCTCGCCCGCGGGCGGGCAGACGGCGGCGGCGGAGTCGGCCATGTGCCGGGCGGCGGTGCGCAGGATCTCCGCGGCGACGGGGTCGTCGTCCGCGCAGGCGGCCACCTGGGGCGCGAAGGAGGCCAGGACGGCGGCGCGGTCCGGGCGCGGATAGAGCGCGCCGGGCACTGCCGTCACCGGCCCGAACCGCTCTCGTACGCGGTCCAGCAGCCGGCCGGAGCCGCCCTCCCGCCCGTCGTGGGCGCGCAGCGCGGCCTCCAGCCCCGCCCTGCCGATCCAGGCGCCGGAGCCGCAGTCGCCCAGCAAGTGGCCCCAGCCGTCCGCGCGCTGCCAGCGGGTCAGATCGGTACCGACGGCGATCAGACCGGTGCCCGCGGCGATCACGGCACCGGGCCGCGGTCCGAGCGCGCCGACGTAGGCGGTGACGGCGTCGGCGACCAGCGCGACCGTCCGCACCCCCAGCTCCCGGGCCAGGGCGCCCGGCAGTTCGGCGCGGAGCGCGTCCCCGAGGGTGGCGAGCCCGGCGGCGCCGACGACGACGGTGTCCGGCGCCACCACCCCGGTCCCGGCGGTCAGCGCCCGTGCCATCGGCACCAGTTGCTCCATCAGATGCCCGGGGTCGATCCCCCGCGCACCGGTGCGCACGGGCTCCCGGGAGGCGCGCCGCCCCAGCGGCCCGCGCTCCGCGGTCCCGACGGCCACCCGCAGTCCGGAGCCGCCCGAGTCCACGGCGAGGAAACCGGCGCCGCCGTCCGGCGCCCCGGTCCCGGTCACGGCAGGCGCCAGTCCACCGGCAGGCCGCCCTGCCGCAGCAGGAGTTCGTTGGCGCGGCTGAAGGGGCGGGAGCCGAAGAAGCCGCGGTCGGCGGACATGGGGGAGGGGTGGGCGGACTCCACCGCGGGCAGGTTGCCGAGCAGCGGGCGCACGTTGCGGGCGTCGCGGCCCCACAGGATCGACACCAGGGGCTTGCCGCGCGCGGCCAGCGCCCGGATCGCCTGCTCGGTGACCTCCTCCCAGCCCTTGCCCCGATGGGCGCCGGGACGGCGCGGGGCCGTGGTGAGCGCCCTGTTGAGCAGCAGCACGCCCTGCTCGGTCCAGGGCGTCAGATCACCGTTGGACGGCTGGGGCAGGTCCAGGTCGGCGTGGAGTTCCCGGAAGATGTTGACGAGACTGCCGGGCAGCGGACGCACCTCGGGCGCGACCGAGAACGACAGCCCCACCGCGTGCCCCGGGGTCGGGTACGGGTCCTGTCCGACGATCAGGACCCGTACGTCGTCGAAGGGCTGCTGGAAGGCGCGCAGGACATTCGCTCCGGCGGGGAGATAGGTGCGTCCCGCGGCGATCTCCGCGCGCAGGAAGTCCCCCATCTCGGCGATCCGCCCGGCGACGGGCTCCAGGGCCTTCGCCCAGCCCGCTTCGACGATCTCATGCAACGGTCGTGGTGCCACGGGCGTCACCCTACTGCCGCGGGAGCGGCTGTCGGCAAACCGGTGGGGAGCTCAGCCGACGGCCGCGGCGCGGACGCACAGCACATCGGGCAGATGGCACGCGAGCTGCCGCCAGCTGTCGCCGTCGTCGGCCGACGCGTACACCTCTCCGTTGCGGTTGCCGAAGTACACGCCCGCCGGATCCGCGTCGTCGGTGCACAGCGCGTCGCGCAGCACCGTGCCGTAGTGGTGCTGCCGCGGCAGTCCCGCCGAGAGCGGTTCCCAGCTCTTGCCCGCGTCCGGGGTCCGGTAGACCCGGCAGCGGCGGTCGGCGGGCACCCGGTCGGAGTCGGCGGTGATGGGAAAGACGTAGGCGGTGTCGCCCCGGTGCGGGTGGGCGGCGGCCGCGAAACCGAACGTGGACGGCAGGCCCTCGCCGATGTCCGTCCAGTGCGCGCCCGCGTCGTCGCTGCGGTACACGCCCCAGTGGTTCTGGAGATACAGCCGGTCCGGCGTCGCCGCGTCCCGCGCGACCTTGTGCACGCACTGGCCGAACTCCGGGTGCGGGTCCGGCAGGAACACCGCCTGCACACCGGAGTTGGAGGGGGTCCAGCTCGCGCCGCCGTCGGCCGTGCGGAACACGCCCGCGGTGGAGACGGCGACCGTCACGGCCCGGGGGTCGCGCTCGTCGGTGAGGACGGTGTGCAGGCCCTCACCGCCGCCGCCCGGCACCCACTGGGAGCGCGTGGGGTGTTCCCACAGCGGGCGGACGAGCGTGAAGCTCTCGCCGCGGTCCTCCGAGCGGTACAGCGCGGCCGGTTCGGTGCCCGCGTACACCACGTCCGGCTCCGCGGCGGCCGGGTGCAACTGCCAGACGCGCTCCAGGGAGGCGCCCGTGTCCTGGGGGAACCGGACGGCGGGCCGGGCCGGTTCGTGCCAGGTCCGGCCCAGGTCGTCGGAGTGGAACACCGAAGGGCCCCAGTGCGCGCTGTCGCCGCCGGCCAGTAGGCGCGGGGTGGCGCCGCGGGTGTCGATGGCCAGGGAGTACACCGCCTGGGCGTTGAAGTACGGACTGTCGTCGAACTCCCAGGTGCCCCCTCGCCGGCGCCCGATGAACAGGCCCTTGCGGGTGCCCACGGCGAGCATCACCTCGGTCATGCCGATCACCTCCGCGACGTCATCGTCGACGTCTTCGTCTCGGACACCGGCCAGTCTGCACCCCGGCACTGACAGTCACCTCGCGGCGGGGCTCCGCCGCAGGCCGGGGGCCGTGTCGGGGGCCGTGCCGAGGACTGTGCCGAGGACTGTGCCGGGGCCGTCGCGCGAACTCCGCGGGGTCCAGGGACCCGTGGGAACGCCGAGTCGGGGTATCTGCTGTGAGCATCGGGCGGCCGTCCTGCGTACGGAGGGGCAGTCCGGATGGCCGCGTGTTCACGAGGAGGGTGCCTGCGATGGCGTTCCGTGGTCGGAAGGTGTGGCTGTGGCGCTGGCGGCGCAATCCGCTCAGACGACGGGCGGACGCGGTGGAGGCCTGGGTGGTGCTCGGTTTCGGGGTCCTCACCGTCCTCACCGGGGTGCTCGCCGGACTGGCCGCGAGCAGGTCCGTCGAGCACGGGCTGGCCCGCGAACGCGCCGAGTGGCGGCCCGTCGTGGCACGGCTGTCCGAGCCGGCCCCGGCACAACCCCCCTCGCACGCGCGCGAGTCCCGCGGCGAGCGCGTGTGGGCGCGGGCACGGTGGACCGCCCCGGACGGCACCGTCCGCTCGGGCCACCTCCGGGTCCGGGCCGGCAGCGCCGCGGGAACCGGGGTCACCGTGTGGACGGACGAGCGGGGCAGCCTGGTGGCCAGGCCCGCCACCGTCTCCGAGGCGCGTCTGCGGGCCTCGCTGATCGGCACCCTGGCGGGCGTGAGCGCCGCGGCCGTCCCCGTCGCCGGCGGCGGTCTCGTGCGCCGCCGCCTGGAACGCCGCCGCATGGACGAGTGGGACACCGAGTGGGCCCGTCTCGGCCCGCTGTGGAGCCGGAAGACGGGCTGACGGCGGGGGCCGGGAGCCTCTCACCCCTCCCCGGGCAGCCCCCGTTCCAGGATCGCGCCCAGGTCGGCGGTGTCGGGAAGGGTGCCGAAGGCGTACCCCCAGTCGCCGCCGAGCCGGGTCGCGCAGAAGGCGTCGGCGACCGCGGGCGGGGCGTACCGGACGAGGAGGGAGGCCTGGAGGGTCAGTGCCATCAGCTCCACCAGGCGGCGGGCGCCCACCGGGGAGCCGTCGGCCAGCCGGTCCTTGAGCCGGACGACGGCCGCGTCCAGCCGGGCGTCCGCACCCCGCGCGGCGGCCAGTTCGCCGAAGAGGGCCTCGGCGGTGGCGGGTTCGCGGCCCAGCGCCCTGAGCACGTCGAGGGCGTTGACGTTGCCCGAGCCCTCCCAGATCGACAGCAGGGGCGCCTCGCGGTAGTGGCGCGGCATGCCCGACTCCTCCACGTAGCCGTTGCCGCCCAGGCACTCCAGGGCCTCTGCGGTGAACGCCGGCCCCCGCTTGGTGACCCAGTACTTGCCGACGGCGGTGGCGATCCGCCGGAACGCCGCCTCCCCGGCGTCCCCGCGCACCGCCCGGTCCGCCGCGCCGGCCAGCCGCAGCGTGAGCGTCGTGGCGGCCTCGGACTCCAGCGCGAGATCGGCCAGGACGTTGCGCATGAGGGGCTGGTCGAGCAGCCGGGCGCCGAACGCGCTGCGGTGCCGTACGTGGTGGCCCGCCTCGACGAGCGTCTTGCGCATCAGCGTCGCCGAGGACATCACGCAGTCCAGCCGGGTGCAGTTGACCATCTCGATGATGGTCTTGACGCCCTGGCCCTCCGGGCCGACCAGCCAGGCCACGGTCTGGTCGAACTCGGGCTCGGAGGAGGCGTTGGACCGGTTGCCCAGCTTGTCCTTCAGCCGCTGGATGCGGAAGGTGTTGCGGCTGCCGTCCGGCAGTACGCGCGGCACCAGGAAGCACGACAGGCCGTCCGGTGCCTGGGCCAGCACCAGGAACACGTCGCACATCGGCGCCGACGTGAACCACTTGTGCCCGCGCAGCGTGTAGACGCCCGGCTCGACGGTCGGCGTGGCCGTCGTGGTGTTGGTGCGCACATCGGAGCCGCCCTGCTTCTCGGTCATCCCCATGCCGGCCAGCAGGCCCCGCTTCTTGGTGGGCACCCTCAGCTCCGGGTCGTAGAACCGGCTGGTCAGCAGCGGTTCGTACACCTTCGCGAGCTCCGGCTGGCGGCGCAGCGCGGGGACGGCCGCGTACGTCATCGACGTGGGGCAGCCGTGTCCGGCCTCGGTGTGCCCCCACACCAGTCCGCCGGCGGTCCGGGCGACATGGGCGCCGGGCCGGTCGTCCGCCCAGGGCGCGGCGGCCAGTCCCTCGGCGACGGCCACCCGCATCAGGTGGTGCCAGCTGGGGTGGTGGTCGACCTCGTCGACGCGGTTGCCGTACCGGTCGTGGGTGCGCAGCACGGGTTCGTGACGGTTGGCCAGGTCCCCCCACTCCTGGGCCTCCGCGCTGCCGGCCCGTCTGCCGAGCCGCCTGAGGTCCTCCTCGGCCCAGCCGGCGCCCTCGCGCCGCACGCCCTCCAGCAGGGCGGTGTCCTCGGACGCGTCGTACGGGGCCAGGGGAGGCGGCTGGTTGGTGACGTCGTGCGTCGCGGGTCCGCCGTGCTCCCCGTGACGCTGCTGCCGCTCGTGGGCGCGTGTGTCTTCGAGACCGTGGGCCATACGGTGAGTGTTGCACTCTCGCTACGGCCGCAGCAATGCTGCAACGTGGAAGGCGCCCACTACAGTACGCGTCCATGCGGAGGAACGTGCCTGCGGTGCCCGGCGAGCCCCCACTGCGTCCGCTGTCCGCGCGGTCGGTCGTGCTGAGCCTGCTGCTGGGCGCGCACCCCCCCGAGCTGCCGGTGAAGGACCTGATGCGCTCGGTGGAGCCCTTCGGCGTCGGCGCCTCCACGGTACGGGCGGCGCTCAGCCGCATGGTCGCCGCCGGTGACCTGCGGCGCACGGAGACCGGCTACCGGCTCAGCGACCGTCTGCTGGACCGCCGGCGCCGCCAGGACGACGCCGTGCGGCCGCACACGCGCGCGTGGGAGGGCGACTGGGAGATGGTGGTGATCACGGCGACCGGCCGCGGCCCCGCCGAACGGGCCGGTCTGCGCGCCCGGTTGTCGGCTCTCCGGCTCGCCGAACTCCGTGAGGGCGTCTGGCTGCGCCCCGCCAATCTCTGCCGGAGCCTGCCCGGCGATCTCGGCCGGGTGGCCCAGTGCTGGACGGGCCGTCCGGAGGGGCCGGCGCGCGAGCTGGCGGCGGCCCTGTGGCCGCTCGGCGACTGGTCCGCCACGGCCCGTGCCCTGCTGGCCCATGTGGCGGAGGCCGGCGACCCGGCCGACCGCCTCACCGCCTACGCGGCCGTGGTGCGCCATCTGCTCGCCGACCCCGTCCTGCCGCCCGGACTGCTGCCCGCCGACTGGCCGGGCCCGGCGCTGCGCGCCGCGTACACCGGCTACCAGCGCGAACTCATGGAGGCGATGGGGAGGCGGGCGCCGCGATGACGGCACGGCGGCCGTACGGAACGCCGTGGGGGAAGCGCTCCGTACGGCCGCCTTGGGTTCAGCGCGGTGCGATCACTTGTGGTGGGATCACTTGTAGGTGATGTCGGACGACGCGTACTTGCAGTAGGTGCTGTCGGGGCCGGTGCCGTTGGTGCTCGGCTCCGCCCCCGTGTTGTTGCCGATGTACTTCTGGCAGGGGATGATCTTCTTGCTGGTGTCCCCGACGATCGTGATGGCCTTCAGGGTCGCGCTGTCGCCGTAGTTGGTGTTGATGCCGACGAGCCGGCTGCCCTTGTAGGTCGCCTCGATGGTGTTGAGGTTGATGGTCCGCTTGTACTGCGTCTTGCAGTTGCCGCACGAGCGGACGAAGGTGCCGAAGTTCTTCACCGCGAAGTTGGAGACGTTCAGCGTGCCGGCGCCGTTGAACTGGAACACCTTGTCGCCGGCCTCCTTCGCGCCACCGCCGGAGACGGTGTAGACGTTGGAGGACGACGAGCCCAGGAACGTCGCCGCGTCCTCGCCGACGTCCTCCCACCAGACGTTCTGAAGCGTGCAGCTGCCCAGGCAGTGGATGCCGTCCGCGGCGGGGGAGCCGATGATGACGTTCTTCAGGACGGTGCCCGCGGCCAGCTCCAGGATGGGGCCCTGGTCCTCGTCCTGGCTGTCACTGCCCAGGTCGCCGGTGCCGTACAGGCGCTTCATCCCGTAGTCCTTGGTGCCGGACAGCGAGATGGTCGAGGAGACGGCCTGGCTGCCGGTGGCGGTGGGCCAGGTGGCGGCGCCGGCGGGAGAGAGCGCGCCTGCTGTCGTGATCATGCCAAGCGCGAGGCCGAGAGCGGCCAGGGCGCCGGTCAGCGCGCGTCCGCGGATGCGTGGACGTGGTGCGGAAGTCATGTCCCGGATTCCTTCTGTCGTGTGTCGCGGTCGGGGGTGTCGCGGCTCGATGGGGATATCGCGGTTCGCTGCGGGTCATGGATGTGAACTCCGCGCGACATCCTGGCCAATGGGCGAGGGCGGGATGCCGACGGGTCGCATCGCTGAACGGACCGTAGGGGGCAAGCGCTTTCTAGTCAACGCCTCGCGCAGCACGGCTCCCGACGGCTGTTCCTTTAGCGAACTTTGTGGGAGCGCTTCCACGGAAGTCATGCTCATGCCACCATGCTCGGCGAACGCCGCAGCACCCCATCGGAAGACACCCGACCGGAAGAAGGGAGCAAGGACGTGTTCCCCACCCCCCACCGCACCGCGAGGAGGCCGCTGCGCCCGGCGCTGCTCGCGCTGCTCGCCGCGCTGCTGCCGTTGCTGGCGGCGACGGTCCTGACCGCCCCCGCGGCCTCGGCCCGCACCCAGGTGCCGGCCGCGACGCTGACCGAGGTCACGGACTTCGGCCCGAACCCCAGCGGTCTCCAGATGTACGTGTACGTGCCCCAGGGCGTCACCGCCCACCCGGCGGTCGTGGTGGCCGTGCACTACTGCACGGGCTCCGGGCCGGCGATGTACTCCGGCACCGAGTACGCCTCCCTGGCCGACCGATACGGGTTCATCGTCGTGTACCCCTCGGTCACCCGGGCCAGCAAGTGCTTCGACGTCTCCTCGCCGCAGGCGCTGCGCCGCGACGGCGGCAGCGACCCGGTCGGCATCAAGTCGATGGTCGACTGGGTCACCCGGACCTACGACGCCGACCGGAGCAGGATCTTCGCCACCGGCATCTCCTCCGGCGCGATGATGACCAACGTGCTGCTGGGCGACTACCCGGACGTCTTCGCCGCGGGTGCCGCCTTCGCGGGCGTGCCGTTCGGCTGCTTCGCCACCACCGACGGCTCCGAGTGGAACAGCGCCTGCGCGGGCGGCACGGTGAACCACACCCCGCAGCAGTGGGGCGACCTGGTCCGCGGCGCCTACCCCGGCTACACCGGCCCCCGGCCCCGGATGCAGCTGTGGCACGGCACCCAGGACGACACCCTGCGCTACCCCAACTTCGGCGAGGAGATCGAGCAGTGGACGGACGTGCTCGGCACCGGCCAGACCCCGGCCGCCACCGACTCGCCCGCCGCCGGCTGGACGCGCACCCGCTACGGCTCCACCGGTGACCGGGCCCCCGTCGAGGCGATCAGCCTCCAGGGCACCGGCCACAACGTCTACGCCTGGGGGATGGGCGCCCGCGTGCTCACGTTCTTCGGCCTGGACGGCGGCACGACGCCCCAGCCCCCGGCGGGGGCCTGCAAGGTGACCGCCACGACCAGCGCCTGGAACACGGGTCTGACCGCGTCCGTGACGATCACCAACACCGGTACGGCGACGGTGAACGGCTGGCGGCTCGGCTTCACCCTGCCCGCCGGCCAGACCATCACGAACGGGTGGGGCGCCACCTACGCGCCGGCCTCCGGCGCGGTCACGGCCACCAACGCCGCCTACAACGCCACTCTGGCGCCGAACGCGAGCGTCACCATCGGCTACCAGGCGACCCACTCGGGCAACAGCGCGGCGCCGGGCTCCTTCACGCTCGACGGGACGGTGTGCACGACCGGGTGAGACCGGCGTCCGGGCGCGCGGCCGGGACCCGCGCGCCCGGACGCCACCGCGGCGCCGGACCAGGTCACATCGAGCGGTGGTACTGGTCCGGAACCGGCACCTCCTCGCCGAGCCGCCGTGCCGCGTGCCGGGCCCAGAAGGGGTTGCGCAGCAGCTCACGGCCGAGCAGCACCGCGTCGGCCTCGCCGTTGGCCAGGATCTTCTCGGCCTGCTCGGTCTCGGTGATCAGGCCGACGGCGGCCACCGGCAGGGTGGTCTCGGCCTTCACGCGCGCGGCGAAGGGCACCTGGTAGCCGGGCCCGGTGGGGATGCGGACGCCGGGGGCGTTGCCGCCGGTGGAGACGTCCAGGAGATCGACGCCGTGGGCCTGGAGGTCACGGGCGAAGCGCACGGTGTCGTCCGGCGTCCAGCCGCCCTCGTCCAGCCAGTCGGTCGCCGAGATCCGGAAGAACAGCGGCTTCTCCTCCGGCCAGACCGCGCGTACGGCGTCGACCACTTCGAGGGCGAAGCGGGTGCGGTTCTCGTAGGAGCCGCCGTAGGCGTCGGTGCGGTGGTTGGAGTGCGGGGAGAGGAACTCGTGGATCAGATAGCCGTGGGCGCCGTGGATCTCGACGATCTCGAAACCGGCGGCCAGCGCGCGGCGGGCCGCGTCCGCGAACTCTCCGACGATCTCGGCGATCTGCCCGGTGGTCAGCTCCGTCGGCACCGGGTGGCCCGCGTCGAACGCCAGCGCGCTGGGTGCCAGCGGCTGCCAGCCGTACGCGTCCGGGCCGAGCGGCGCGCCGCCCGTCCAGGTGCGGTCGGTGGACGCCTTGCGGCCGGCGTGGGCCAGCTGGACCGCCGGGACCGTGCCCTGGGAGGCCAGGAAGCGGGTGATCCGGCGGAAGGCCTCGACCTGGGTGTCGTTCCACAGGCCCAGGTCGTAGGGGGAGATCCGGCCCTGCGGGGACACGCCGGTGGCCTCGACCACGATCAGGCCCGTGCCGCCGGTCGCGCGGGCCGTGTAGTGGGAGAAGTGCCAGTCGCCGGGGGCGCCGGTCAGCGGGCCCTCGGGGGCGGCCGAGTACTGGCACATCGGGGGCATCCACACCCGGTTGGGAATGGTCACGTCACGCAGGGTGAGAGGCTGGAAGAGGGCGCTCATGGCGGAGAGCTCCGTTCGTCGTCGCGGTGCCGGGGCAGACTCGTACGATAACTCTCGTATTACGCTAAGTGTCAAACTACGAGGTTCCTCGTACAATGAGAGGCTCTGCCCAGGGGTGCGCACCCCTCCCGGACGAACTGGAGCCGCCGTGACCCCCGCCGTCCCCGCCACCAGCAGTCGCGCCCTGCCGCACCCGCCGCGCGAGGAGATCCGGCTGGAGGCCGTGCTGCACGCGCTCTCCGACCCGTTGCGGCTGCGGATCGTGCGGGAGCTCGCCGCCGACGGCGACGAGCTCACCTGTTCGCAGTTCGTCCTGCCCGTCACCAAGTCCACCTCCACCCACCACTTCCGGGTGCTGCGCGAGGCGGGGGTGATCCGGCAGGTCTACCGGGGCACGGCCAAGATGAACGGCCTGCGCCGGGACGATCTAGACGGTCTCTTCCCGGGGCTGCTCGACGCTCTTCTGGCCGCCGCCGAGCGCCAGGCCGCCCGGCTCGGCACCACCGGCCGCACCGGCCCGTGAGGGCAGGTGGTTGAAGAGCAGGTTCAGTACGATCGCCGTCACGCAGCCCGCGCTGATGCCGCTGTTCATCACCGTCCGGAACCAGTCCGGGAACTGGTCGTAGACCGTCGGCACGCCCACCGGCAGCACGCCCATCGCCACCGACACGGCCACCACCGTCAGGTTGTCGTTGCCCTTGAAGTCCACCTCGGCCAGGGTCCTCAGCCCGCTCGCGGTCACCGTCCCGAACATCACCAGACCCGCACCGCCCAGCACCGGCGCCGGGATCGCCGCCACCACCGCGCCCAGCTTGGGCAGCAGACCGAGCAGCACCAGGATCCCGCCCGCCGTGGCCACCACCCAGCGGCTGCGCACCCGGGTCATGCCGACCAGCCCCACGTTCTGCGCGTAGGCCGTGTACGGGAAGGTGTTGAAGACGCCGCCCAGGACGGTGGACAGGCCGTCGGCGCGCAGGCCGTCGGCGAGGGACCGCGGCCGGACCCTGCGCTCGGTCATCTCGCCGACCGCGATCAGGTCACCGGTCGTCTCCGTCATCGTCACCAGCGCCACCACCAGCATCGAGACGATCGCCGACGCCTCGAAGGAGGGCGCGCCGAAGTGGAACGGGGTGCTGATGCCGACCCAGTCCGCGTCGCCGACCCCGCTGAAGTCGGTGAACCCCAGCGGCACCGCGACCGCGAGTCCCACGGCGATGCCGATCAGCACCGCCACCCGGCTCAGGAACGCCGGCGCGAACCGCTGCACGGCGACCACCACCGCCAGCACGAACGCGGCCAGCGCGATGTTCTTCGGCTCCCCGAAGTCCTCGGCGCCGGAGCCGCCGGCCACCCAGTTGCCCGCGACGGGCAGCAGCGAGATGCCGATGATCAGGATGACGGTGCCGGTGACCAGCGGCGGGAAGAAGCGCAGCAGCCGGCCGAAGACCGGCGCCAGCAGCATGATCGCGAGCCCCGCGACGATCACCGAGCCGTAGATCGCGGGCAGACCGCCGCCGGTCGTGCCGATCAGCACCATCGGCGACACGGCCGCGAACGTACAGCCCTGCATGATCGGCAGCCGGACGCCGAAGCGCCAGAAGCCGATGCACTGGATCAGCGTGGCGATACCGCAGACCAGCAGGTCGGCGGTGATCAGATACGCCAGGTCCGCGGGCGGCAGCTTCATCGCGCCGCCCACGATCAGCGGCACGGCCACCGCGCCCGCGTACATCGCGAGCACGTGCTGCAGGCCGAAGGCGGCCAGCTGCCGCGCGGGTGGCACTTCGTCGACGGGATGCACGGGTGCGGTCGTTGCCATGGGCACTCCTGAGCGGGGCGGGCAAGGGGCAGGGGCGGAACGGACGCGGGGGAAACCGGCGAACAGCACGTGACCGTACGGGCCTTGAACAGTTTGTTGATTTCCGCCGCGTTGCCGCTGTGTGTCCTGAGCGCCCGACGACCC
Source organism: Streptomyces fumigatiscleroticus (assembly GCF_014647975.1). GTDB lineage: Bacteria > Actinomycetota > Actinomycetes > Streptomycetales > Streptomycetaceae > Streptomyces > Streptomyces fumigatiscleroticus. The sequence goes on along the minus strand of NZ_BMQF01000006.1, from coordinate 107,479 downwards.
GCGGGCCCGATGCCCCGCGCGTCCGATGCCCCGCGCGTCCGACGACCCGCGCGCCCGATGACAGGCGCGCCCGCTACGGGGCGGCCGTCCGCGCCGCCGCCAGCAGGGACTCCCAGTCGGGCAGCTTGACCACCGTCCGTCCGAGCGAGGCGCCCAGCTCGGTCTCCGCCCGCTCGATCGCCCGCCACCCGGCCCACTCGACCGGCTCGGCGCCCCCGGCGCGCAGGGCCGCGAGCGGGTCGCCGGCGGCCACTTCCCGGTGCGCGAGCGCGGGGGCGTCCTCCAGCAGGGAGACCACCGTCTCCTTCGCGCACGGGCGGTTGGTCCCGATCACGCCCGTCGGGCCCCGCTTGATCCAGCCGGCCACGTACTCGCCGGGCGCGACCGCGCCCTCGCGCAGCACCCGCCCGGCCAGGTGCGGAACGGTCCCGCTCGCGGCGTCGAACGGCACCCCCTCCAGCGGCACCCCGCGATAGCCCACCGACCGCAGTACCAGCTGCGCCTCCACGTCCTCGTACCGGCCGGTGCCCGTCACGCCGCCCCGCCCGTCCGGCACCGTCCGCTCGAAGCGCACGGCGCCCACCCGGCCGCCGTCCGCGAGCAGTTCGACGGGGCGCAGGAAGAACCGCAGCCGGATCAGACGGGACGTCTCGCGCGGGGGCGCCCCGGCCCAGCCGCGCAGCGCCTCCACGTTGCGGCGCTGCGCGGCCGGCAGCCCGGCGGGGTCCGCGCAGGCCGGGTCCAGCGCCAGCTCGGCCGGGTCCACGAGGACGCAGGCGTCCGGCAGGGCGCCCAGCTCGCGCAGTTCCTTGGTGGTGAAGCGGGCCTGCGAGGGGCCGCGCCGGCCCACCATGTGAATACCGGTCACCCGGCTGGCGGAGAGCGCGGTGAGCGCCGCCTGCGGCATGTCGGTCGGGCTCAGCTCGGCCGCGCCGCGCGCCAGCATCCGTGTCACGTCCACGGCGACATTGCCCACGCCGATGACGACCGCCGACCGCGCGGCCCGCACGAAACCGTCGTCCACCGCGTCCGGATGGGCGCTGTACCAGGACACGAACTCGGTCGCCGACCAGCTGCCCGGCAGGTCCTCGCCGGGGATCCCCAGCCGCCGGTCGGTGGCGGCGCCCACGCAGTACACCACCGCGTGGTACAGCCTCCGCAGCCGCCCGGCCGGCACTCCGGCGGAACCGACCTGGATCCCGCCGAGGAAGCGCACCCGCTCGTGCTCCAGCACCGTGCGCAGCGTGTTCTGGAGCGACTTGATCTTCTCGTGGTCCGGCGCCACGCCGTAGCGCACCAGGCCGTACGGGCACGGCAGCCGGTCCAGGACGTCCACGAGCACCCCCGGATCCTGCTGGACGAGGCACTGCGCGGTGTAGCACCCGCTGGGCCCGGACCCCACGACGGCGACTCGCAGCACGGCGGAACTCCTTACCGACGGTTACGGAGGGATCTCCAGGCGGACGCTCGTGGCATCAGCATGGCATCGCCGCCGCTCCGCTGACAGGGTGCCGGGCGGAGCGCGGGAAGCGTGTCCCGCCATACGGCCGTGAGCCCGCGGTTACCTTCCGCGTGTGCTGGAAGCATCCTTTCTCAATCTCTCCGGCCGCTGCCCGGCGGACGGCGAGGTGTCCGTGCGGCCCGCGTGGGAAGTGCGGGAGGAGGGCGGTGTCACCTCGTGGTTCGAGATCCGGATGGCGTTCGCCGACGGCGCCCGCCTCGACGCGCTGGCGGCGGTGTACGAGGGCGGCGGTGCCTCGATCGAGGAACTGCGGGCCCGGCCGGCGCTCTCCCCGGACGACCTGACGGTGCTCGCCGAGTGGATCGAGGGTCCGCTGCTCGCGGCGTGCGGGGCCGGGACCGGGGCGCCGACCGGGCGCCGTGCCCGGCCGGCGTGGCCGCCGGGCACGGAGGGACGGCGGCTCGTGGCGCAGGAGTACCGGGCCGCGCGGGACCGGGGCGCCGACCCCGTGCTCGCGGTGATGTGCGCGACGGGGCACGGCCGCCGCCGGTCGCTCAGGCTGATCGGCGAGGCCCGTGACGCGGGTTTCCTGGCGCCGCGGCGCGCCCGGCGCTGACCGGGCCCGTCGATCGGACCGGGCCTGTCGGCCGGGCCTGTCGGCCGGGCCTGTCGGCCGGGCCTGTCGGCCGGGCCTGTCGGCCGGGCCTGTCGGCCGGGCCTGTCGGCCGGGCCCGTCGATCGAACCGGGCCTGTCGGCCCGGCCTGTCGGCCGGGCCGTCACATCAGGTCCCGCATCCGGGTGATCTCGCTGGTCTGCTGCGCGACCGTGTCGTCCGCCATCTCCTCGATCTGCACGTTGTTGCCCTGCGCCTTCACGTCCGTGGCCATCGTGACCGCCCCCTCGTGATGCGTGATCATCAGGGTGAGGAAAAGCCGGTCGAACGCCTTGCCGTCCGCCGCGCGGAGCTCCTCCAGCTGTGCCTCGGTGGCCATTCCGGGCATCGCGGCGTGGTCGTGCCCGCCGCCCGTCTCCTGCTCGCCGTGCGCCTTCAGCCAGGCCCTCATCGTGGCGATCTCCGGCCCCTGCGCCGCGGCGATCCGCTCGGCCAGCCGCTTCACCCGCGCCGATCCGGCGTGCTCGAGGGCGAGCGCGGTCATCTCCAGGGCCTGGGAGTGGTGCTGGATCATCATCCGGGCGTAGCCGACGTCCGCGGAGTTGGGCGAGTCGTCGTCGGCGCGCTGCCCGGAGGCGTCCTCGGCCGACAGGGTCCGGTTGGCCTCGCCCGGTCTGCCGGGCACGATGACCGAGGGCCCGTCCGCCGCCGGTTTCGCCTCCCTTCCGGAGTCGCAGGCCCCGAGTCCGAGCACGGCCAGGGCGGTCAGCGAGGCCGGGAGAAGGAACGTGCGGGACGCGGGTCGGAACAGCACAACGACCTCCTGTGGCAGGCGCATCGGGAGACACCTCGTAAGTGTCATGACTGGTCCTAGCACCCTTCCGCGCGTCACTGGTCGAAAAACTTCATTGCGAGTCTGTTGCCCCCTGTTGGTATGTGCATGGCAATGACAATACTTCGGGGTGCAGGAACCGTTCCCGCGTGAACGGACCAGGGAGGAAAACAGTGATCCTGTTGAACGATTCCCGAACGCGGCGCAGACGTCTCACCGTCGCCGCGACCGCCGCCGGACTGCTGGCCGCACTGCTCACCGCCGGTCCGGCGGCCGCGACCCCCGACCCCGGGGACGCGCCGGCCGCGTCCAAGGACGTGTCCGCGAGCACCGAGGCGCAGGTCGACAAGGCCATCGCGAGCGGCGAGATACCCGGCCAGGACGAGGTCGTCCACTCCGGCAACCTCCAGCACCTCGTCAACATCCCCAAGGACGTGCTCCCCGGCACCAACTCGGACCTGGCCTTCCAGGGCAGGTACACCTTCGCCGGCAACTACGACGGCTTCCGCGTCTTCGACATCAGCGACCCGAAGTCCCCCAAGACGGTCGCCCAGGTGCTCTGCCCCGGCTCGCAGAACGACGTCTCGGTCTCCGGCGATCTGCTCTTCCTGTCCACCGACTCCTCGCGCAGCGACAGCAGTTGCAACAGCACCACGCAGCCCGCGACCGAGAAGTCCTCCTGGGAGGGCATGAAGGTCTTCGACATCAGCGACAAGAGGAACCCCCGGTACGTCGCCGCCGTCGAGACCGCCTGCGGCTCGCACACCCACACGCTGGTGCCCGAGCGCAAGAACGTCTACATCTACGTCTCCTCGTACTCGCCGAGCGCCACCTATCCCGACTGCCAGCCGCCGCACGACGGCATCTCCGTCATCAAGGTGCCGCGCAACGCACCCGAACGGGCGGCGGTCGTCAACTTCCCGGTGCTCTTCCCCGGTGAGGGCCCGGACGGCGGCGGCAACCCGGGCGCGCCCACCAACCCCGGCGTCTCCAAGACCACCGGCTGCCACGACATCACCGTGCTGCCCTCGAAGGACCTGGCCGCGGGCGCCTGCATGGGCGACGGCATCCTGTTCTCCGTCAAGGACCCCGAGCACCCGAAGGTCATCGACCGGGTGCAGGACAACGTCAACTTCTCGTTCTGGCACTCCGCGACCTTCAACCAGAAGGCGAACAAGGTCGTCTTCACCGACGAACTGGGCGGCGGTGGCGCGGCCACCTGCAACGAGGCCACCGGCCCGGACCGCGGCGCGGACGGCATCTACGACATCACCGGCAAGGGCGACCGGCGCAAGCTCGTCTTCCGCGGCTACTACAAGATCCCCCGCCACCAGGCCGACACCGAGAACTGCGTGGCCCACAACGGCTCGCTGATCCCGGTCAAGGGCAAGGACATCATGGTCCAGGCCTGGTACCAGGGCGGCGTCTCGGTCTGGGACTTCACCGACTCCGCGAAGCCGAAGGAGATCGCCTACTTCGAGCGGGGCCCGCTGAGCACCGACACCCTCGTCGGCGGCGGCTCCTGGTCGGCGTACTACTACAACGGCTACATCTACTCCAACGACATCGCCAAGGGCTTCGACGTGCTGAAGCTCGACGACCGGCGCACCGCTCCGGCCGAGCGGGTCCGCCTGGACGAGCTCAACGTGCAGACGCAGCCGGACTACTTCGACTGACCGGCCTCACCGTCCGGGCGGCACCGCGGTGCCGCCCCGGTCGCGAAGAACCGCGACAGATCCGTGTCGCACGTCCCGCCGGCCGCCCCGGCGTCCGGCGGGACGCCCATCTCCCAGTCGAGCCGGTAGCGCCGGAACAGCTCCGCGCGCAGCACCGGCACCGGCATCGGCACCCCGGGCACCAGGGCCGCGTAGACGGCGCCCATCAGCAGCGAGCGCAGCATCGGGTAGTCGCTGTCGACGTCCTGCGAGCCGTGCCGGACGACCGTGTCCCGCAGCAGCTCCGACAGGCGCCGCTGCTCCGGGCACTGGACGAACCCCTCCGCCTGGAGCAGGCCGGCCATGTGCTGGCGCATCAGCACGGGCCGGTCCCGCGCCAGTCCCAGGATCGCGTCGATGGCCCGAGCCATCCGCTCCCGCCCGTCCTCGGTGCACGGCTGCCTCTCCAGCGCCTCCTCCAGCGTCCGGTGCATGAGCCGGTGCACGGCGGACTGCACGAGCTGACGCTTGCCGGGGAAGTAGTACGAGACCAGACCGCGTGCGGAACCCGCCCGGTCGGCGATGTCACCGAGCGTCGTGGAATCGTAACCACGCTCGCCGACCAGCTCGACCGCGGCGTGCAGAAGCCGTTCCTTCGAACGCCTCCGCAACTCTTCATTGACCGAGGCGCTGCGCGGGGACATGCTGTAACTCCTGCGTTGACTGGCTGCCAGCCAACTATACTCAGGACGTCCGGTCGGTCCCTTGACGGATCCGCTCCGGAGTGCCGCCCGTCCCGGGCGACGCGGGGGATCGTCCGGGACGGGCGATTCCGCCCGCCGGGGACCGCGACGAGGCGCACGTGCGTCCGGCCACGCAGGCGGAGAAGCGCCGCCGCGACCGGCCGGCCGGAGCCGCGATCAGGCCACCGGGTCCGGCACGGGCCGCAGCCCGTCGAGCCGACGGGCCACCGGCGGATGACCGACGAAGTGCGCCGCGCAGCCCACGGCCGCCGCGCCGCCGTAGGCCCGCCGACCATCCCCGGCGGCACCGCGTTCCCGCAGGGTGCGCAGCACCTCGGCGACGTCGGGGCGCGGGGTCCGGGCGGCGGGCGTCATATGGCGGTCGTCCAGGGCGTCGTGCAGCGCCGGCTGTGGCAGCGGCACGGTGCGGGAGAGGCCGGTGCAGGAGGCCCGGTGCGGCGCGGAGCTCTCGTCGCACACACACCTTGGCGACGTGCTCCGGTGCCCGCGGGGGAGGCGCACCGCCGGGCAGCGCGCCCGCCTCCTCGAACGCCCGCGCCGCCGCGGCCGGTTCCGCCTCCGGCAGGACCGGTCCGGCGCCGGCCGGCACCGCGCTCGGCCGGGACCGGGCGGACTCGGCACGGAAGAGGGTTTTGGGAGAAGTCGACCAGGACGGCGGTCATGGTGTGATCCCGGGTGACGCCCACCGCCTGTGGACCGCCACCGCGAGGGTCACCGTCAGGGCGCCCAGGAGCCAGCCGCCGAGGACGTCCGAGGTCCAGTGGACGCCCAGCCAGACCCGTGTGACGCCGACGCCGAGCACCGAGACGGCGGCCAGCAGCAGCGCCGTACGCCACAGGAGGCGGGCGACGCCGTGCCGGCGCAGCAGCCAGAGGAGCAGACCGCACACGACGGTGGCCGTCATGGCGTGACCGGAGGGGAAGGCCGCGTAATGGGCCGTGTCGACGGGGTCGGGCCACACCGGGCGGGGACGGTCGACCACGGCCTTGAGCACCTGTTGCACCACGCTGCCCAGCGCACATGTCAGCGCCAGCCACACGGCGGTCCGCCAGGCCCCGTGCCGCCACCCCAGCCACACCGCGACGGCCGCGCACAGCGCGCGCATCGTCCACGGGTCCCACACCCAGTCGGTCAGGACGCGGAACGTGCCGGTGACGCCGCGCTCGTCGACCGCCCAGCGGTGCGTGGTGCGCGCGACGTCGCCGTCCAGGCTCATCAACGGGCGCCACTCGGCCCCGACCAGGACGAGCAGCAGCACGGAGCACACGGCCAGGACCCCGGCGCAGCGGACGGCGGTGCGGTGCCGTGACGGGCGGGGCGGGGAGGCGACGGGCGGGGTGGTCATGGTGCGATGGTCGCCGACTCGGGGTATCCGGGGCCACTGCCCGGGAAACGGCGGGTGTACGGCGGGTGTCCCCGACGGCGGAACGAGGCCGCCGTCCGCCGGGTCACCCCAGCGCCCGCAGCCCCGGCACGAAGGCCAGCAGCACCGGCACCACCGGCACCAGCGCGGCCGCCGCCGTCAGCCGCAGCCGGCGTGCCGCCGTCAGCCGGTCCGGGCCGGCCAGCAACCGGTGCACACGCTGCGGTACATGAGCCTGCGGCGGCGGGCAGGGGCCGAACACGCCGCGGTGCTCGTTGAGTTCGACCAGTGCCAGCGCGGTGGTCAGCCGGCCGAAGCGGCGGGAGGCCGTGTCGTCGGCGGCGAGTTCGACCAGTCGGTGCATCTCGTCGCGGAACGCGGCGAACACCGGTACCCGCGGGAAGCCGTTGGCCAGCGCGGAGGAGCAGTGCAGCAGCCAGTCGTGGCGGGCCCGCGCGTGGCCCTGCTCGTGGGCGAGGACGGCGTCCAGTCGCCGGCCCCTCAGCCGGCTCAGGGCGGCCGTGGTGACGACCAGCCGAGGGGGCGTGCCGGGCAGCCACCAGGCGTCCGGGCGGTCGCCCTCCAGGACGACGAGGCGGCCGGAGCCGGGTTCCTCGCCCGGCAGCGCGGGCGCCCGGAGCAGGAGTTCGGCCCGGCGCCGCCGGCGCCGGGCGCGGGCCCGGACGACCTCGCGGACCAGCATCGCCCCGCTCCACAGCCCGCCGCACGCCAGCGCCACCGCGGTCGTCGCCGCCCAGGGACCGGCCCCGCCGAGCGCGTAGGCCTCCACCACCGCACGCGGTGCCGTGGCGAAGACATGACCGCCCACCGCGTGCCAGGCGGCCGCCGCGCTCAGCGTCATCGACAGCGCGCAGCACACGAGCACGGCCGCCACCGCGCACTGCCACACCCACAGGGCGAGAACCGGTTCACGGTCCGGCCAGTCGGCCCGCGCGAGCAGCCGGGGAGCGACGACGGCGGTCAGGGTGCCGAGCAGCAACAGCGCCGCGGGGAGCATCATGGGGGCAGCCTATGAGCGCCCCGCGGCGGGAGGGTACGGTCCGCCGCGGCGAAGTGACGCAAGCAACGGTTGCGAACGGTGTACACGCCCGGGGCGCGTCAGAGCGTCAGCAGCATGGTGACCATGCCGATCCCCATGGACAGCCGGCAGGCCCGCGCCAGTTCCGGCCGGTCGCCCCACCGGCCGGCCGGGCCGCCGGCGTCCACGGCGGCGCCGGGCACCAGCCGGACACCGGCCAGCAGCACGTACCCGGCGAAGTAGAGCAGCAGCGCGCCGGTCAGCTGGGGCACGCCCGAACCGCCGTGCCCGTGTCCGGGGGAGCCGGCCATCACCACCGCCATGTAGACCATGGCCGCGGTCCCCACCAGGTGGTGCAGGTGCCGCGCGCCGGCCCGGACCGACCACAGGGCCCGCAGTCCGGCCGAGCCGAACACGACGGCGTAGACGGGCCAGGCCCACGCGGGCGGGCTGAACGCGGCCGCGGGCACGGCCATCGCGGCCATCCCGAAGCCCATGAGCGCCTCGCCGCCCGCGGACCGGCGCTGCTCCTCGACCCTGCTGCGCATCCGCAGCAGGCAGTACACGCCGGTCGCCGCGCAGAGCGCCACCAGCGGCCAGCCGGACGACGTCGGTCCGTGCACGCGCACCTCCCCGCTCGACGTCGGTCAAGGGATGCCCGGGCCGCGCGGCGCGCAAGCGAGCGCAAGGGGGTACACGGGGGGCGGTGCCGGAGCGCGACAGCCCGGCGTACATGTTTTACGAGTAAAATACCTGTTAAGCTAGTGGTATGAGCAGTGCGACCCCCACCCCCCGTACCCCGCTCGTCCGGCGTCTCCCGCTGGCCGGCGCGCTGAGACTCGGCCGTCCCTCCGACATCTGGTTCAAGCCCGCCCTGAGCTCGGTCGTCTCGGTCGCCCCGCCCAATCTGATCCTGCTGGCGCTCGGCCGGCTCGACCTGGCGATGTACACCATGGCCGGGTCGCTGTGCGCGCTGTACGCCCACAACCGCCCCTACGCCGCCCGCGCCCGGGTGCTGGCCTGGGTCGTGCTCGGCATGCTCGGCGGAGTCGCCGTCGCCCTGGTCACGGCCTCGCTCACCACGGACGCCGCCGTGCTGGTCGCCGTCGGGGCCCTGCTGGCCGCCGCGCAGAAGGTGCTGTGCGACGCCACCCGCGTCGGCCCGCCGGGCAACGTGGTCCTCACCTTCATCAGCTCCGCCTCCCTGTTCGCCCCGCAGACCCTCGGCCAGGTCCCCGGCCATCTCGCCCTGGCCGCCGCGGCGGGCGTCTGGGCCTGGCTGGTCGGCATGGCGCCCGGCCTGCTGCGCCCGCACGGGCCGGAGCGCCGGGCCACCGCGTCGGCCCTGAACGCCGCCGCCGCGTACGCCGGGACGCGCGGCACCGGCGAGGGCCACGACCGGATCCGGGCCGCCGCGTACGCCGCGGTGCAGGCCGCCTGGCAGTCGCTGCTGTCCGTACCGGCGACCGGTGCGGGCGCCGCGACCCGGCGCGCCCTGGAACGGCTCCTCGTCCGGGCCGAGGTCGCGCTCGCCGCCCCCGCCGACACCGACCCGGCGCGACTGCGGGCCTGGGCCCGTGACCTGCGCGGCGCCGGCCGGATCCCGCGCACCGACGACGTCGGCGGGACGGACGACGAACTCCTCGGCGTGGCCGCCGAGCTCGACGCCCGGCCGCTGCCGCTGTGGCGCAGGCTCACCCCGCTCACCCCGCTCGCCGTGCGCACCGCACTGGGCTGCGCCCTGGCCGGCTATGTCGCGCTCGCCCTCGGCGTCGGCCGCCCCTACTGGGCGCTGGTCACCGCCGCCTCCCTCTACCAGGCCAACCTCACCCTCACCTGGAGCCGGGGCGTGCAGCGCGTCGTCGGCAACGTGGTGGGCGTGCTGCTGTTCGCCGCCGTCGCCCCGCTCGCCCACGTCGGTCAGTGGGCCCTCGTCCTGAGCTGCCTCGCCTTCAACTTCGGGGCCGAGGCGCTGATCAGCCGCAACTACTGGCTCGGCAGCGTCTGCGTCACCCCGATGGCCCTGCTCATCAGCGAGTTCGCCGGCTATCAGCAGCCCGGAGAGCTGATCACCGAGCGGGTCGTGGACACCCTCGTCGGTGCCCTGGTCGGCCTCGCCGCCGCCGTCGCCGTCACCGACCGGCGCGCCGGTGCCCGCGTCGAACAGGCACTGGCCGCCGTGGACCGCGCCCGGGAGCGCGCCGCCCGCCTCCTCGCGGACCCGGACGCGACTCCCGGCGCCCTTCGGGCGGCCCACCGCTCGCTCGCCGCCGCGCTGGCCGATCTGCGGGCCACCGCCGACGCCGCGGCCGGCGAGTGGTGGCAGCGCGCCCTGCCCCAGGAGAGGGTGGTGCTCGCCGAGCGGTCCGGACACCGTACGCTCGCCGCGACGGTACGGCGCCAGGGGCACACCCTGGACCAGGACACGGGCAGCACGACGGAGGACATACGGCCATGACGGCACCCCAGGGACGGCCGGTGACCGACAGCGGCACGAGCGCGACGGGCGCGCCCGGCGGGGCGCGGGGCGACACCGTCGCCGCCGTCGTCCGGCAGTGGCGCGAGGTCCGTCCCGATCTGGACACCGGCCCGATGGAGGTCATCGGCCGGATCAACCGCTGCGCCGCCCTGCTCCAGCAGGCCGAGGACGCGCCGCTGCGCCGGGCCGGGCTGAGCCGTCCCGAGTTCGACCTGCTCGGCGCGTTGCGCCGCACCGGGCACGAGCTGACCCCCGGCGAGCTGGCCCGCGAGACCTTCTCCTCCGGCGCCGCCGTCACCAAGCGCCTCAAGCAGCTCACCGAGCGCGGACTGGTCGAGCGGCGCGGCGACACCCGCGACCGCCGCGTCGCCCATCTCCGCCTCACCGACGCCGGCCGGGACCTGGTCGACGGGCTGATGCCCGAGCAGCTCGCCTACGAGACCGCCGTCCTGTCCGGCCTGGACGGGCCCGGACAGGCCGAACTCGCCGCGTTGCTCGGTGAACTCCTCGGCCAGCTGGAGGGACGTCTGGGCGCGCTGCGGGCCTGAACGCCGCGCGGAACCTCCGATGCGCGCCGCGGTGCCCGGCGTACGCTCGGCGCGTACCGCACCGTATGGCGGCCTCCTCGCTCCCGCGTCCACGCCCGGCGGGCCGCCATGCCCGCGCCCGCGGTGCGCCCCTTCCGCCGGGACGACCGCGACCAGCTGACCGGTCCGGCCCGGAGCACCGGCTGCTCGCCGAGGTGACCGTGTGGGCGGCGTCCCCGGCGTTCTCAGATGCCCGGCCGGTAGCGCAGCGGGTGGTCCGCCGGTACCTCCACCAGCACGATCGGCGTTCCGTCGGGGTCCTCGATCCACATCTCGACCAGCCCCCACGGCTCCCGCACCGGCGGCCGTACGATCGCCACGCCCTTGGCCCGCAGCTCCTCGTGGGCCGCGGCCAGGTCCTCGACCTGGAGCCAGATCCGCGCGGCCGGGGACGGCGGGGCGGCCTCGGCGCGGCCGGAGAGCTCCAGGAAGCCGCCGCCGAGGAAGTAGACGGTCCCGCGCTCCGGCCCCTCGCCGAACTCGCGGTGGACGGCGAGGCCGAGCTGCTCGCCGTAGAAGGTCCGGGACCGTTCGGGATCGCGGGGGCGGAGCAGGATTCTGCTGCTCAGTACATGAACCATGCATCCGCAGCCTAGCGGCAGCGTTACCCTCGACCCTGCCCCTGCCACGACCGAGACCGGAGACACCAGCCATGGACAACGCCACTCCCGCCGGACTGACCTTCCGGGACGCCACCGACGCCGACGTGGAGGAGCTTGTCGTGCTGATCGAGTCCGCCTACCGGGGGGACGCCAGCCGGGCGGGCTGGACCACCGAGGCGGACATCCTGGAGGGGCAGCGCACCGACCCGCAGGGGGTGCTGGAGGTCCTCAAGGCGCCCGACAGCCGGCTGCTGACGGTGGAGCGGGACGGCGCGATAGTCGCCTGCTGCCAGCTGGAGCACCGCGGGGACCACGCGTACTTCGGGATGTTCGCGGTCAGTCCCCGGGCGCAGGGCGCGGGCCTCGGCAAGGCGGTCATCGCGGAGGCGGAGCGCCAGGCCCGTGAGGCGTGGGGCGTGACGGAGATGCACATGACCGTGATCGTCCAGCGGGAGGACCTGATCGCCTGGTACGAGCGGCGCGGCTACCGCCGTACGGGACGGATGCTCCCGTTCCCGTACGGCGACGAGCGCTTCGGCGTTCCGCTCCGCGCCGACCTGGAGTTCGAGCTGCTGGTCAAGCCGCTGGTGTGACGGCCGGGCGGTGACGGTCAGGCGGTGAACCGGCCGGTGCGCCTGATCTCCGGGTAGTCGGTGGTGGCGCCGTCCAGCTCCAGGGCGCGGACCAGGCGCAGATGGTCCTGGGTGTTGACCACCCAGCCGATGATCCTCAGGTCCGCCTTGCGGGCGTGCTCCACGACCTCCAGGGTCAGCCGGCGGATGTTCAGGCAGACGGTCGCGGCGCCCGCCTCCAGGGCCCGGTCGACGACGTCGGTGCCGTAGCGGCCGGCGATCAGGGCGGTCCGTACGCCCGGCACCAGCCGGGCGATCTCGGTGATCGCCGCGTCGTGGAACGAGGACACCTCCACCCGGCCGGCCAGGTCCCTGGCGAGCATCACCTCGGCCAGGGCCCGCGCCGCCGCGACATCCTTGATCTCGGCCTGGAGCGGCAGCGTCACGGCGTCCAGGACCTCCTCGAAGAGGGGCACCCGCTCCCCGCGTCCGGCGTCCAGGGCGCGCAGTTCGGCGAGCGTCTTCTCGGCGATGGGGCCGGTTCCGTCGGTCGTGCGGTCCACCTCCGCGTCGTGCATGACGACGAGCGCGTCGTCCTTGCTCAGATGCAGGTCCAGCTCGATGACGTCCAGGCCGGCCTGCTCGGCGGCGACGAAGGACCGGAGGGTGTTCTCGGGCTCGACGCCCATGACTCCGCGGTGACCGATGGTGAGGAAGTTCAAGGTTCGACTCGCTTCCGTCGACGGCGGCTCGGCGCACGTGCGGACCGCAGCGCTCCGTCCGCACGCAGAGCCGCAGCCTAGTGGTCCGGCCGCGGACCGGACCCGCGCGTACACGGGGATCGGGTGGCTGGTGGTGCGGAACCGGTCAGCGTCCGGCGAAGCCGTTCCCGGCCGCCGACCGCACGGCCAGGACGGGAAAACCTTCGGTTGCAAGGGGGTGTGTGCAGGATGATTTCCCGTTTGGTGTCTTGCTGAGAGAAACCTCGTATGCATACGGTGTCCATACGCGAGGTTCTCCCGTGGAGGATGGAACATGACGGAAATTCTTGTGCAGGTGGGTACGGAGGAGCAGGTTCCTCCGGTGGCCAGGGTGGTGGAGCACCCGGCGTGGCCCGTGCTCAAGGATGCCGTGGAGCAGATCCGGCCATGGCAGTCCAAGGACGGGGCCATCGACTTCGGCGCCGAGGGCGCCCCGGACCGTGCCGACGCCGAGCGGGCCGTGCGCCGTGCCGCCGACGCCGTCCGGGAGCTGTCCCCGCTGCTTCCGCACGACCGCGCGTACCACGAGGCCCTCGTCGCGGACCTCGGCCGCTGGGCCGACGGCGGCTTCGGCGTGCCCGACTTCCTCGACTCGCTGCTGGCCTTCCAGCCCGCCGCCGGCCGCGCGGACGGCCTCCAGCACCTGGTCGTCTTCCCCATGTACACGCAGAACGGCAACCCGGACCGCAATCTGGAGGCGGTCGTGCTGCGCATGGTCTGGCCCGACTGGCTGGCCGAACTGGAGCGCACCCGCTACGACAACCCGCTGTTCTGCGGCATCACCTTCGAGGACTTCACCTCCGGCTACGACACCAACTCCGCCGTCCTCTTCCCCGAGACCATCGCCGTGCGCGAGGCGCCGGAGCGGTTCAGCTGGGGCGGCATCTTCTGCGACCGGGAGGCCGCCCGCTTCCGGCGCGTGACCGCCGCCGCCGTCGACATCCTCGGCCTGGACCTGCCCGAGGACGTCGCCGCGATGGTGCACGACCAGAAGCGCTGCGAAGAGGCCTTCGTGCTCTGGGACATGATCCACGACCGCACCCACAGCCACGGCGACCTGCCCTTCGACCCGTTCATGATCAAGCAGCGCCAGCCGTTCTGGATGTACGGCCTGGAGGAACTCCGCTGCGACCTCACCGCCTTCAAGGAGGCCGTGAAGCTGGCGGCGGACGGTGTGCCGCAGGCCCGCGACGTGCAGTACGCGGTGCTGTTCGACCGGATGTTCCGCTTCCCGGTCACCGGTGAGCGCGTCCGCAACTACGACGGCCTCGGCGGCCAGCTGCTCTTCGCCTATCTGCACCGGCACGACGTCGTCCGCTGGACCGACAACCGGCTCTTCCTCGACTGGGAGCGCGCCCCGCGGGTCACCAACCGGCTCTGCGCCGAGATAGAGACGCTGTACCGCGACGGCATCGACCGCCCCAAGCTCGTCCACTGGTTCGCCGGGTACGAGCTGGTCTCCCGCTATCTCGCCCCGCACCCCGGCTCCAAGTGGGCCAAGGGTCCCGACGCGCTGGACCTGACCCTGCCGCCGCGCAAACTCGTCGACGACGTGCTTCCGGACGAGTTTCCGCTGAGCATGTTCTACGAAGCGCTGGCGAAGAAGCTGAAGAACGTGATCGCCTCTACCAAGGGGATCACCGCCGACGGCGCCGGGCGGACGGCCGCGTGAGCGGGACCGGCGGCGCGGCGACGACTGCTCAGGAGGCGAGGACCATGGGGAACGGGGCGCTCGACGGCGCGGTGATCGCGGTGGCCGGTGCGGGCGGGCCCGCCGGCCGGGCGGCGCTGCTGCGGCTGGCCGAGGCGGGGGCGACCGTCGTCGGCTCGGACAACGACCCGGAGCGGCTGGCCGAGGCCGTGGACGCGGCGCGCTACGCGCACGGCGGCGCCACCGTCACCGGCGAGACGGTCGACCTGCTCGATCTGGCATCCACCCGCGACTGGGCGGCGCGCATCGAGCGGGACCACGGCCATGTCGACGGGCTCGTCCATCTGGTCGGCGGCTGGCGCGGCAGCGAGACCTTCGCCAAGACCGACCTCGGCGACTGGGAGCTGCTGGAGAAGCTGCTCATCCGCACCGTGCAGCACACCTCCCTCGCCTTCCACGAGGCTTTGCAGCGCAGCGACCGCGGCCGGTACGTCCTGATCAGCGCGGCCGGCGCGAGCAGGCCGACCGCGGGCAACGCCGCCTACGCCGCCGCCAAGGCCGCCGCCGAGGCCTGGACGCTGGCGCTGGCCGACTACTTCCGCAAGGCGGGGGGCGAGCAGGGACCGACGTCCGCGGCTGCGATCCTGGTGGTCAAGGCGTTGGTGCACGACGCGATGCGCGCCGAGCGGCCCAACGCGAAGTTCGCGGGCTTCACGGACGTCGCCGACCTGGCCGACGCCGTCGCCGGAGTCTGGGAGAAGCCCGCCGCGGAAGTGAACGGAAACCGTCTGTGGCTCACCGAGAAGCCGTGAACCCTCCCAAGACCGACGCGCGCCGGCACCACGACCCCGACGTCCGCGGCTTCGCCAGCGACAACTACGCCGGGGTCCACCCGGAGGTGCTCGCCGCCCTGGCCCTGGCCAACGGCGGGCACCAGACCGCCTACGGCGAGGACGCGTACACCGAGAACCTCCAGCGCGTGGTCCGCGGCCACTTCGGGCCCACGGCCGAGGCGTTCCCGGTCTTCAACGGCACCGGCGCCAACGTCGTCGCCCTCCAGGCCGTCACCGACCGCTGGGGCGCGGTGATCTGCGCCGAGAGCGCGCACATCAACGTCGACGAGTGCGGCGCCCCCGAGCGCGTCGGCGGCCTCAAACTGCTGACCGTGCCCACGCCCGACGGCAAGCTCACCCCCGAGCTGATCGACCGGCAGGCCTACGGCTGGGAGGACGAGCACCGCGCCATGCCGCAGGTCGTCTCGCTCACCCAGAGCACCGAGCTGGGCACCCTCTACACGCCCGCCGAGATCCGCGCCATCTGCGACCACGCCCACGAGCGCGGCATGAAGGTGCACCTCGACGGCTCCCGGATAGCCAACGCCGCCGCGTCCCTGGACGTCCCGATGCGGACGTTCACCAACGCGGCCGGCGTCGACATCCTCTCGCTGGGCGGCACCAAGAACGGCGCGATGTTCGGCGAGGCGGTCGTCGTCATCAACCAGGGCGCCGTCCGCCGCATGCGGCATCTGCGCAAGCTGTCGATGCAGCTCGCCTCCAAGATGCGCTTCGTCTCGGTGCAGCTGGAGGCCCTGCTCGCCAAGGACCTGTGGCTGCGCAACGCCCGCCACGCCAACGAGATGGCCCGGCGGCTCGCCGAGGGCGTGCGCGCGGTGCACGGCGTGGAGATCCTCCACCCGGTGCAGGCCAACGCCGTATTCGCACGGCTGCCGCACGAGGTGGGCGAGCGTCTCCAGAAGCGCTTCCGCTTCTACTTCTGGGACGAGGCGGCGGGCGACGTCCGCTGGATGTGCGCCTACGACACCACCGAGGAGGACGTGGACGCGTTCGTGGCCGCCCTGAAGGAGGAGATGGCCCGCTAGGCCCTGCGTCGAATGCCCGCCTGCCTGGCGACGCCTGGCAGCGACGCCGCCAGGCCCGCCCTTTGGACGGACGCCGGGAATGTGACGACAGGGCCTGGTGCGACGGTCCGCCGACGGGGCGGCCGGCCCGGTGGATCCGGGACCGGCCGCCCCGGCCGTTCAGTGCGCCTCGGCGGCGCGGACCTGCTCCGGCGTCGGGGCCGTGCCGCCCAGATGGGCCGGCATCCACCAGGTGTCCTGGGCGTCCCGGGGCCGCACCGGGTAGGCGCGCTGCGCGGCCTCCAGCAGTTCCTGCACGCGCTCGCGCAGCCGCCGGGTGATCACCCCCGCGTACTGGTCGCGGGGGGCCTGCACCGCCTCGCCGACCCGGATGGTGATCGGGATGTGGCTGCGCTTGAAGTTGCGCTGGTGGCCCTTGGTCCACAGCCGCTGCGTGCCCCACACCGCCATCGGGACCAGCGGCACGCCCGCCTCCTGGGCCAGCCGCGCGGCACCGGACTTGAAGCTCTTCAGCGTGAACGACTGCGAGATCGTCGCCTCCGGGAAGACGCCGACGACCTCCCCCGACCGCAGCGAGTCCAGCGCGTGCGCGTAGGCCGTCTCGCCCTGCTGGCGGTCGACGGGTATGTGCTTCATCCCGCGCATCAGCGGACCGGCGATTTTGTGCCGGAAGACGGACTCCTTGGCCATGAAGCGGACCACGCGCTTCTGCGGCAGCGCCGCCAGGCCGTTGAAGACGAAGTCCAGATAGCTGATGTGGTTGCTCACCAGCACGGCGCCGCCCGAGCGCGGGATGTTCTCCGATCCCCGGCAGTCGATCCTGAGGTCCCACACCTTGAACATCGTGCGGGCGAGATTGATGACCGGACGGTAGACGAGTTCTGCCATGGGCGGCGTGGACCCTTCCTTACTTCGCCTGGGAAGGGGGCTCCCAGTGGAAAGCTACGGTGCCGTAGGTTTACGGCTTTGTCGCAGATGGTGCCCGAAGAACGGGCGCCAAACCAGCCCTGGTGCCCGGCGACGGCGTAATCCTCGTCACGTCGGCGCCGTGATCCACCTCGGGTTTTTGCCTTCTCATTGCCCCGCGCCCCCGTGACCCGGCGGGCGAGCAGGCAACTCGCGGCCGGGGCGGCGGCCGGATGCCGGGCCGGGAATCATCGCGGTGCCGCGGGCGCTGCAACCGGGGACGGGCCGCGTGGCCGTGCCTGTCGGTGTGCGCGGCGGGCGGGCGCCGGGGAGAGTGCCGCAGGGGCGGCGGAGCGGAGGTACGGGTGCGCGGGCGGGACGACGGCAGGCGGCTGGGCGCGGCGGAGCTGGGCGCGGAACTCGGCGAGCGCGCCACGCTCGTGCAGTTCTCCAGCGCCTTTTGCGCCCCGTGCCGGGCGACCCGGCGGGTCCTGGGCGAGGTGGCCGGCATGGTGCCGGGCGTGACACACGTCGAGATCGACGCGGAGGCCCGACTGGGCCTGGTGCGCGAGCTGGAGATCCTGAGGACCCCGACCGTGCTGGTCCTGGACGCCGCCGGCCGCGTCGTGCGGCGGGCCACCGGGCAGCCGCGCAAGGCGGACGTCATCGCCGCGCTGGGGGAGGCCGTATGAGGCGGCTTCCACATCCCGGAACATACTTGACTGTGTGTACCACCTATCGTCAGTCTGACTCTATGTGGCCGGAACCCCTTCTCGCCGGGCGGGGGCGCTGCCACCCACGCGTCGCCTCCCGCACAAGGACCCGTTCATGACCCCCGCCCCCGGCCTCGGTACGCCGCCCCGGGCCGCCGCCCCGGACCTGCTCCGCTCGGTCTTCAGACGGCACGCGGCGGGAGTCGCCGTGATCACCGCGCGCGGTGACGCCGGTCCGGTCGGCTTCACCGCCACCTCCCTCACCTCCGTCTCCGCCGAGCCGCCGCTGCTGTCCTTCGGCATCAGCACCGGCGCCTCCAGCTGGCCCGCGGTGTCCGTGACGGACCACGTCGGCGTGCACATACTCGGCGAGCACCAGCAGGAGCTGGCCGCCACCTTCGCCCGCAGCGGCGCCGACCGCTTCGGCGCGCCCACCGTCTGGCGGGAGGGCCCGGAGGGCGTCCCCGTCCTCGACGGCGTGCTCGCCTGGCTGGTGTGCCGGGTGGTCGGCCGGGTCCCCGCCGGCGACCACCGCATCGTGCTGGCGGAGGTCCGGGCCGGCGATCCCACCGGCACCGGCCGCCCGCTCCTGTACCACCAGGGACGGTTCACGGCCCTGCGCGACTGAACGGCCGTCGGGGCGGGTCCGCGCGACTGTCGGATTCCGGTTACGCTGCGTTGCGAAGGTCACAGTTCAAAGCGCTTGCTTAGCGGGCACGAACTGGGTGTACTGACGAGTAATATTTCGCTCGGAGCGCGGGTCGCCCCGAACGGGACCGTCCGCTTGGGGCGCCTATGCTGCCTGCAAGAGGCAGCACTGAAATGACGATGCAGTAGGAGAGCCGGCGTGAGCTTGAGGATCGTTGTCACTGTGAAGTACGTGCCCGACGCCACTGGC
The DNA here is from genome assembly GCF_014647975.1 of Streptomyces fumigatiscleroticus. GTDB lineage: Bacteria > Actinomycetota > Actinomycetes > Streptomycetales > Streptomycetaceae > Streptomyces > Streptomyces fumigatiscleroticus. The sequence goes on along the minus strand of NZ_BMQF01000006.1, from coordinate 88,702 downwards.
GACCGGCACTTCGCCGATGACCTGACCGTCGACCGGGACGACGTGGACGGTCTCCTCTCCGAGCTGGACGAGTACGCCGTCGAGCAGGCGCTCCAGATTTCGGAGAACTCCGACGACGACGTGGAGATCACGGTCCTGACGGTGGGCCCGGAGGACGCCAAGGACGCGCTGCGCAAGGCGCTGTCCATGGGCGCCGACAAGGCCATTCACGTGGAGGACGACGACCTGCACGGCACCGACGCCATCGGCACCTCCCTGGTGCTGGCCAAGGCCATCGAGAAGGCCGGTTACGACCTGGTGATCTCCGGCATGGCCTCCACCGACGGCACCATGGGCGTCGTTCCCGCGCTGCTCGCCGAGCGTCTGGGCGTACCGCAGGTGACCCTGCTCTCCGAGGTCTCCGTCGAGGACGGCACGGTCAAGGGCCGCCGGGACGGCGACGCCGCCTCCGAGCAGCTCCAGGCCTCCCTGCCGGCCGTGGTCTCGGTCACCGACCAGTCGGGCGAGGCCCGTTACCCGTCCTTCAAGGGCATCATGGCGGCCAAGAAGAAGCCGGTGGAGTCCTGGGACCTGTCGGACCTGGACCTGGAGGCCGAGGAGGTCGGCCTCGAGGGCGCCTACACCACCGTGGACAGCGCGGCCGAGCGTCCCGCGCGGACGGCGGGCACGATCGTCAAGGACGAGGGCGAGGGCGGCAAGCAGCTCGCTGAGTTCCTCGCGAGCCAGAAGTTCATCTGAGAGACCCGACGGTCCCTCACCGCCGCCTGAAGACTTCGCGACTGTCGCAAGGAGATCCATCCCATGGCTGAAGTTCTCGTCTACGTCGACCACGTGGACGGTGCCGTCCGCAAGCCCACCCTGGAGCTGCTGACCCTGGCCCGCCGCATCGGCGAGCCGGTCGCCGTCGCGCTGGGCAACGGCGCCGCCGCCACCGCCGCCACGCTCGCCGAGCACGGCGCCGTCAAGGTCCTCACCCACGAGGCCGCCGAGTACACCGACTACCTGGTCGTCCCGAAGGTGGACGCCCTCCAGGCCGCCCACGCCGCCGTCTCCCCGGCCGCCGTGCTGGTGCCGTCCTCCGCGGAGGGCAAGGAGATCGCCGCCCGTCTCGCGCTGCGCCTGGGCTCCGGCATCATCACCGACGCCGTCGACCTGGAGGCCGGCGACGAGGGCCCGGTGGCCACCCAGTCGGTGTTCGCCGCGTCCTACACCACCAAGTCCCGTGTCTCCAAGGGCACCCCGGTCATCACGGTCAAGCCGAACTCGGCCGCCGTGGAGGCCGCCCCGGCCGCCGGTGCCGTCGAGGCCCTGGAGGTCACCTTCTCCGCGCAGGCCACCGGCACCAAGGTCACCGGCCGCACCCCGCGCGAGTCGACCGGCCGCCCCGAGCTGACCGAGGCCGCGATCGTGGTCTCCGGCGGCCGCGGTGTCAACGGCGCCGAGAACTTCGCGATCATCGAGGCGCTGGCCGACTCGCTCGGCGCGGCCGTCGGTGCCTCGCGCGCCGCGGTGGACGCCGGCTGGTACCCGCACACCAACCAGGTCGGCCAGACCGGCAAGTCCGTCTCGCCGCAGCTGTACATCGCCTCCGGCATCTCCGGCGCGATCCAGCACCGGGCCGGCATGCAGACCTCGAAGACCATCGTGGCCGTCAACAAGGACGCCGAGGCCCCGATCTTCGAGCTGGTCGACTACGGCGTCGTCGGCGACCTCTTCGACGTCGTCCCGCAGCTGACCGAGGAGATCAAGGCCCGCAAGGGCTGAGGTCCCGCCCCGGACCGCACCGAGGCCCCCGCGACCGTCAGGCACGGTCGCGGGGGCCTCGGCCGTACTCAGCCGAGCGTGACCGACGCCTGTACCGGCAGATGGTCGCTGGGGAACTGCCCGTCGCGGGAGAAGGTGTCGATCGCCGCGCGGTGCACCGTGACGCCCGGCGTCACCAGGATCCAGTCGATGCGGTCGCCGTCGGGCGTCAGCGGCCGGTGCCCGTGGAACGTGGCGTACAGCGCGCTGCGCTCGGCCGCCGCGTCCCAGCTGTCGGCCAGACCGGCGCCGAGCATCGTGTCGTAGACCGGGTTCCTGTGGGCCGCGACGTTGAAGTCGCCGGTCACCACCAGGGGCAGCGACCGGTCGAGCCCGGCGATCCGCTCCGCGATCAGCGAAGCGGCACGCGCGCGGGCGTTCTGGCTGGAGTTGTCCAGGTGGGTGTCGAGGAAGTAGAACTCCCGGCCGTCGTCGCCCAGATCGCGGAAGCGCACCCAGGTGACCATGCGGATCGAGCCGCCGCCCCAGGTGTTGGAGCCGATCACGTCCGGGGTGTCGGAGAGCCAGAAGTGGTCGTACTCCAGCGGGGCCAGCCGGCGGGTGTCGTAGAAGACCGCCATGAACTCGTCGCGGCTGCCGCCCGCGCGGCCGGTGCCGATCCAGTCGTGGTGCGGACCGAGGTCGGACTCGATGTCGCGCACCTGCTGGTACAGGCCCTCCTGGGTGCCGAGCACATGGGGACGCGCGCGGCGCAGCAGCTCCCGCATCACCGGTCTGCGCACGGCCCAGCTGTTGGGCTCGGTGGTGCTCGCGAAGCGCAGGTTGAACGACATGACCTCCAGACGGCCGCCGCGGCGCCCGCCCGTCGCGGCGGACGCGGCGGACGGTGCGGTGGCGGACAGCGGCAGGGCGACCGCGGCGGCCACCGCGGTCTTCAGGCCCAGGCGGCGTGTGACGCGGCTGTGGTTCGGCACGAGGACTCCTTCGGAGGCGGCTCCGAGGAACGCTGGCAGGCGGACGTGAACATGTCGAGACGGTGGACGCGCCGGGAGGCGAGACGGTGTTGACCGCCGGGAAGACCGCCCGATAACTTCGTTCAACGGATTGTTGATTCCGTGAAGCGGAAAACAGGAGGGTGTGGGATGGGTCAGCAGGAGAAGGTGGCGACCAGCCTCCCGGGCGCCGTCAGCGAGGAGATCAGCGCCCGTCTCGCACCGGTCGACGCGGAACTCCGGCGCCGCTACCCCGGAGACCCCGGCACCCGCCAGCCCGTCCACACCGTCTACGTCCCCGGTGACGTCTTCGCCGCCGGCACCGTCCGCTCCTGGGGCGATCAGGCGCTCGCCGCGCTCGACGAACACGCCCCCGACGCCGCCTCCTTCGCCGCCGTCCTCGGCCTGGCCGACGAGCTCGCCGGACCGGTGTACACCCGCGTGCGCGCCAAGCTGGAGCGCGAGCCCGTGGAGGACCTGCGCGTCGACTTCGAGGACGGCTACGGCAACCGTCCCGACGCCGAGGAGGACGAGGCCGCCGCCCGGGCCGCCCGGCTGATCGCCGAGGCCCACGAGAACGGCACGGCGGCCCCGTACATGGGCATCCGCATGAAGTGCATGGAGGCCGCCGTCCGCGACCGGGGCATCCGCACCCTCGACATCTTCCTCACCGGTCTGATGCGGGCGGGCGGCCTGCCCGGCGGGCTGGTCCTCACCCTGCCCAAGGTGACCTACGCCGAGCAGGTCACCGCCATGGCCCGGCTGCTGGAGGCGTTCGAGGAGACGCACGGCCTGCCGCCCGGCCGGATCGGCTTCGAGATCCAGATCGAGACCAGTCAGGCCGTCCTCGCCGGCGACGGCACCGCCACCGTCGCCCGCATGATCCAGGCCGCCGAGGGCCGCGCCACCGGACTGCACTACGGCACCTTCGACTACAGCGCCTGCCTCGGCGTCTCCGCCGCCCACCAGGCCAGTGACCATCCGGTGGCCGACCACGCCAAGGCGGTCATGCAGGTCGCGGCGGCCGGCACCGGCGTACGCGTCTCGGACGGCTCCACCAACGTGCTGCCCGTCGGCCCCACCGAGCAGGTGCACGCCGCCTGGCGCCTGCACCACGACCTCACCCGGCGCGCCCTGGCCCGCGCCTACTACCAGGGCTGGGACATGCACCCCGGCCACCTGCCCACCCGGTACGCGGCCGTCTACGCCTTCTACCGGGAGGGCTTCGCCCGCGCCGCCGACCGCCTCGCCCGCTATGTGAACCGCACCGGCGGCGACGTCATGGACGAGCCCGCCACCGCCAAGGCGCTCGGCGGCTACCTGCTGCGCGGCCTGGACTGCGGCGCGCTCGACACCGCCGAGGTCGCCCGCCTGACCGGTCTGACCCGCGCCGACCTGGAGGGCTTCGCGGCGCCCCGGCGCGGCGACCTGACCGTCTCGGCGCCGTAGCGCTGCGGACCCGCCGGTCACGGTGCGGGCGGCGGCAACCCCGCCGCTCCCAGGTACTGCTCCAGACCGGACGCCGTCACCAGCTTCTCCTCGGCGAACAGCCGGGTGCCGCGCTCGCACAGCCGCCGGTCGGCGCGGGCCCGCGCGCAGAACTGCTCGGGCGTGACCCCGAACAGCTCCCGCAACCGGGGCATCTCCACGAGCAGTCCGGTGAGCAGCGCCCGTTGGCCCGGGTGGGCGCGCGGCACTCCGCCGCCGTCGTGCAGCACGCCGTGACGGTTGACGTAGGCGTACGAGCCGGGCAGCACCGAGCCGTCGGCCAGTTCGATCCGCACGTGGGGCGCGGGCAGCCAGGCACGGCCGTAGTTGCCGTGCGGCAGGGGCACGCCCTCGCTGGCGTCGACCACCGCGAGCTGCTCGGCGTCCAGCCAGATGACGAACAGCTCCCGCACGGCGCCCGGGGCGTCGACCGGTGACGCGGAGACATAGCCCATGCGGCTCACATGGGCCGAGACGCCCACGTCGACACCCGTGACCCGCGTCTTGACCATCGGGACGGGCGAGGTGATGCCGAACTCGTCCATCTTGTGCCGGAGCTGGCCCGGACAGGCGTTGGAGCCGATGGCGAGGACCGGAGTACGGCCCTCGTGCACGCAGCCCTCCAGGGGCAGCAGCCGGTGCCCGTCGAGGAGTCCGGACTCCCGGGGCCAGGCCCCCGGATAGAGCAGCGGCCGGTCGCGCGGCGCCTCGGCCAGGCCGAGCGCTTCGAGGGTGCGGTCCGCCACGGGCCGCTCAGTCCGCCGGCGGCAGCTCGCCCGAGCCGCGGGTGACGAGCCGGGTCGGCAGCTCGATGCGTTCCGGGGCGACCAGGCTGCCGTCCAGCTGCCGGAAGAGACGTTCGGCGGCGGTGCGGCCGAGGGCCGCCGCGTCCTGGGCGACGACGGTGACGCCCGGCTGGAGCAGATCGGCGAGCTCGATGTCGTCGAAGCCGACGAGGGCGGTACGGCGGGGGTGTTCGGAGAGTATGCGGACGACGGTGACCGTCACCCGGTTGTTGCCCGCGAAGATCGCGGTGACCGGCTCCGGGCCGGAGAGCATCTCCTCCGCCGCCCGGCGCACCCGCTCGGGGTTGGTGACGCCCAGGGACATCCAGGAGTCCTGCACCGGTATGCCCGCGTCCTCCATGGCCGACCGGTAGCCGCGCAGCCGCTCGGCGGCGGTGTGGATGCGGGGCATGTCGCCGATGAAGCCGATTCTGCGGTGGCCGTGCGCGATGAGGTGGGCCACGCCGTCGCGGGCACCGCCGTAGTTGTCGGACAGCACCACGTCCGCGTCGATGTTCCCGGCCGGACGGTCCACGAACACCGTGGCCACGCCCGCCTTGAGCTCCGGTTCCAGATACCGGTGGTCGTCGCCGGCCGGGATCACGACCAGCCCGTCCACCCGCCGCGCGCACAGCGCCAGGACCAGCTCCTGCTCGCGGTCCGGGTCCTCGGCGCTGGAGCCGTTGATGAGCAGCGCGCCGTGCGCGCGGGCCACCTCCTCCACCGCGCGGCTCAGCGGACCGTAGAAGGGGTCCGCGAGGTCCTCCAGCACCAGGCCGATACTGGCCGTACGACCCTTGCGGAGCACCCGCGCGCTGTCGTTGCGGCGGAAGCCGAGCGCGTCGATGGCCTCCTGGACGCGGCGCTCCGTCTCGGCGGTGACGCCCGGCTCGCCGTTGACCACACGGGAGACCGTCTTGAGCCCGACGCCCGCACGGGCCGCCACGTCCTTCATCGTCGGGCGATTGCCGTAGCGGGTCCCGGAGAGGCGGTTCGCGCGGTGGGGCGTCTCGGGCACGGTGCGGAGTCCTGTCCTGTGTTCACGGTGGTGCGTGATCCGTGGGTTCGTATGAGGATGTGGCGTCGAGCATAGAGCCTGGACAACGTTGTCAGATGCGGGGGAGACTGTCCACCGCAATCTCGGGGCCTGCACCGACCTCGCATGACCGGCCTGCTGTTCCCACTCTGTTTCTCATGGTTGACGGGGAGTCCGACACTGATGCACACCGACCTCGTGGCAGCGCTGGACATCGGCGGCACCAAGATCGCCGGAGGGCTGGTGGACGGCGACGGCCGGATCCTGGTGCGCGCGCAGCGCGCGACGCCCGCGCGGGAGGACGGCGACACCGTGATGCGGGCCGTCGAAGAGGTGCTCGGGGAGCTGACCGCCTCGCCGCTGTGGGCGCGGGCCCGGGCCGTGGGTATCGGCAGCGCCGGTCCGGTGGACGCCTCCGCGGGCACGGTGAGCCCCGTCAACGTGCCCGGCTGGCGCGGTTATCCGCTCGTCGCGCGGGTGCGGACCGTCACCGGTGACCTGCCCGTCGAGCTGATCGGCGACGGCGTGGCGATCACGGCGGCCGAGCACTGGCAGGGCGCCGCGCGGGGCCACGACAACGCGCTGTGCATGGTGGTCTCCACGGGCGTCGGCGGCGGCCTCGTCCTGGGCGGCCGGCTGCACCCCGGGCCGACCGGCAACGCCGGCCACATCGGGCACATCAGCGTCGATCTCGACGGCGACCCGTGCCCGTGCGGGGCGCGCGGCTGCGTGGAGCGGATCGCGAGCGGCCCCAACATCGCCCGGCGCGCGCTCGACAACGGCTGGCGGCCCGGCCCGGACGGCGACACCTCCGCCGCGGCGGTGGCCGCCGCCGCCCGCGCGGGCGACCCCGTCGCCGTGGCCTCCTTCGAACGGGCCGCGCAGGCGCTGGCCGCCGGTATCGCGGCCACCGCGACCCTCGTCGAGATCGACATCGCGGTGATCGGCGGGGGAGTGGCCAAGGCGGGCGAGGTGCTCTTCGCCCCGCTGCGCGAGGCGCTCCGCACCTACGCGACCCTGTCGTTCGTGCAGCGCCTGACGGTGACGCCGGCCCGGATGGGCACGGACGCGGGCCTGGTCGGAGCGGCCGCGGCCGCACTCGCCGGTAGAGCGGACGCGACCGCGGCGGGGGTGTGAGACCGGCGGTGCCGGGTGGCCGGGTCTCCGGCCGGGTTTCTGGGCGGGCGGTCGGGGTCGGTCGGCTGCTGGGCCGGTTCTGTTGCCGTGTCAACGGCGTGCGCGGCTCCCGCGGGGGCGGTGTGTCCGTGGGGGCGGTGCCGTCCGTGGGGGCTCATGCGGGCACGGGCCTGCCTCAGGCAGGCGGCGCGACCGCGGCGAGGGCTGAGGCAGACGGTGCCGGGTGGCCGGGTCTCCGGCCGGGTCTGCGGGTGGATTTCCGCGGGCGGCCGGTGGGGGCCTGGACCGGTTGGGGTGCCGTGGGTCCGTCCCGCGCGGGCGCGCCGGGGCGCGCCCGCGCGGGGGACCGGGCGTTCAGCAGGTCAGTCGGGCCTGCGCCCAGTCCGCGTGGTCGGAGTCGATGCCGTCGCCGCCGTCGGTGACCACGAGCCGGACGACCTCGGCGCCGGTCACGTCCGCGGTGAGCGGCTGGGCCGGCATCGCGTTGGTGAGGACGCCGGTCGAGGCGGCCAGGGCGTCGTCGGCCCGGATCTCGAAGGCGACGGTCCCGGCGGTGCCCTTCTCGTCGTCGAGGCCGACGTCCGCGGTGACCGTCTCGCAGGCCCCGCCGGTGTAGTAGGCCACGCTGCTCTCGGCGTGCACGCCGAGTCCGTCGTCGTAGACCGTGCCGCCGACGGTGATCGGACCGCCGTCGCCCGCGGCGCTCTCGCCGTTGCTGGTGTCGCGCTCCACCGGCCCCCAGCCGTTGGTGGCCGACAGCCACGGCAGGTCACCCAGCGCGGACGTGCCGGAGGGCGGCGGCACCACCACGGACACCGCCAGCGGCAGCACACCGCCGGCGCGGGTTCCGTCCGGTGAGCGGTACGTCGCCCGCAGCGTCAGCTCGTACGATCCGGTGGGCGTCCCCTGCGGAACGGTGACCGACCACCTGGTGCGCAGCGACCTGCCGGGCGCGACGGCGCCCGCGGCCGTCGGCGAGGCCGCCCGTACCGTCCAGCCCTCCGGTCCGCTCAGCGCCACGGACACGCGCCGGGCGGAGGTGCGTCCCAGGTCGGTGAAGGCCGTCGTCAGCGTGGCCGGTGCGCCGGCCCGGAGCAGCGGGCTGCCGTCGATGCCCAGTTCGGCGGCGGGCGGATGCGCGGCCCACCGGCGGTCGGCGGAGACCCGGACGAGTACCGTGCCGTGCGCGGGAACGGTGGCCGAGATGGTGCCCGCGGTGTGGTAGCTCCTGTGCTGCCACAGGTCGCGCAGGGTGTAGGCGGTGGCGCCGGGCAGCCCGACGGCCTCCGCGGTGGTGGCGATCCGCTGGGCGGTGCCGGACTCGTTGAACAGCGCCACCGCGCGGCTGCCGTCCTTCATCTCCTTGGCGACGACCCAGCGTCCGCCCTCGGACGAGACCACGGTGCCCTGCCGGCCCAGCGGGTCCTGGTCGACGGCGATGACCTCGCGGTTGCCGAGGATCTCGAGGGTGGCGTCGGAGGCCTGGCGCAGGTCGGTCCCGATCAGGAGCGGTGCCGCCATGACCGCCCACATCGAGAAGTGCGAGCGGTACTCGGTGTCCGTCATGCCGCCGTTGCCGACCTCCAGCATGTCGGGATCGTTCCAGTGCCCGGGGCCGGCGTACGGGGCCAGCGGGAGGTTCTGCTTCAGGATGGACAGCACCGAGCTCCAGTTGTCGCTGATGTCGCCGGTCGTGCGCCACAGGTGCCCGACGTCGGCCGCCCACTCCCACGGCTTGTTCTCGCCCCACTCGCAGATGCTGTAGACGATCGGCCGGCCGGTCTTCTCCGCGGCGGCCCGCAGCGCGTCACGCATGGTGGTGTAGCGCAGCTTGGCGTCCACACCCTGGTTGTTGCAGTTGTCGTACTTCAGGTAGTCCACACCCCAGTCCGCGAACTGCTGGGCGTCGCTGTACTCGTGGCCCAGCGCGCCCGGGAAGCCGGCGCTGTTGCAGGTCTTGGTGCCCGCGCTGGTGTAGATGCCGAGTTTCAGGCCTTTGGCGTGCACGTAGTCGGCGACCGCCGCGATGCCGCCGGGGAACCGGACCGGGTCCGGCACCAGCTTGCCGTCCGCGTCCCGCTGCGGCAGGGCCCAGCAGTCGTCGAGGTTGACGTACTCGTACCCGGCGTCCTTGAGGCCCTTCTCGACGAACAGGTCCGCGATCCCCTTGACCATGGACTCGTCGAACTCGGCGCGGCAGTGCGTGGAGTTCCAGTTGTTGAAGCCCATGGGCGGAGTGAGGGCGAGACCGTCGGCGAGGGCGGGCGCAGGGGGTGACGCGTGGTCCACGGCGACCGCCGGAGCGGCGAGTGACGCGGTGAACACCAGCGCCGTCAGCGTGGCGAGCAGTCTTCCGCGGGTCGTGCGGGTGTGAAGGTGACGCATCGTTACGTTCCTCCGAACCGGCGAGAGGCGAATCCAGCAGCATGTACGCGTCAACGGTGCGCGTTCACGGTAGAACGCGTTGGACTGTGGTGGAAGAGGAGCGTTGATGGTCGTTCGACGCCGTGCGAGTCACCGCCCGTGACTCCCTGCCCGGTCGGGCGGTTGAACGGCGTATGAAGAAGCGCAGCATGCTCGCCATCGCCTCCCTCGCCACCGGCTTCGTCGTGGCGGCCGTGACCCCGTCGCACGCCCTCGGCGACACTCTGAGCGACCTGGACCTGAAGGACACCCTCAACACCGCCCGGCACACCGTCGCCGACCACAGCCTGGACCTGGACGACGAGGTGCAGGGACAGGACGGCTGACGGGCACGGACGACTGACGGGCACGACGCCGGACCGCGCGGCGCCGGTACCCCCCGCGGCCGGGGGCACCGGCGCCGCCGCCGTGTCTCCTCGGCCGCGCCTGGTTTCCGTGGCGGGGTCTAGCGGGCAAGCCACAGGGGGCCAACAGAAGAGGGGGAATCGTGATCGTTTGGATCAACGGTGCGTTCGGTGCGGGCAAGACCACCACCGCACGGGAATTGATCGAGCTGATCCCGAACAGCACGCTCTTCGACCCCGAGGTCATCGGCGCGGCGCTCACACATCTGCTGCCGCCCAAGCGCCTCGCGGAGGTCGGGGACTTCCAGGACCTCCCAAGCTGGCGACGCCTCGTGATCGACACGGCGGCCGCGATGCTCGCCGAGCTCGGCGGGACACTCGTGGTCCCCATGACCCTGCTGCGCCAGGAGTACCGCGACGAGATCTTCGGCGGTCTCGCCGCCCGTCGCATTGCCGTCCGGCATATTCTGCTGGCTCCGGCTGAAACGATCCTGCGTGAGCGAATAGCGAGCAGAGAAGTGCCGTCGGACCTCCCCGACGGCGAGACACGGATACGGCAGTGGTCGTACGACCACATCGAGCCCTACCGGGCGGCCCTCGCCTCCTGGCTCACCGCCGACGCCCATCCGATCGACACCAGCGGACTGACTCCGTACGACACCGCCGTCCGCATCGCCGAGGCCGTCGGCAGCGGGGCCGTGCCCGTGTGCGACATCGTGCAGACGCCCGAGCCCACCGCCGAGACGCTCGCCGCCGGCGTGCTGCTCTTCGACGAGCACGACCGGGTGCTGCTCGTCGACCCCACCTACAAGGCCGGCTGGGAGTTCCCCGGCGGCGTCGTGGAAGCCGGTGAGGCGCCCGCCCGCGCGGGCATGCGCGAGGTCGCCGAGGAGACCGGGATCCGCCTCGACGACGTACCGGGGCTGCTCGTGGTCGACTGGGAGCCGCCCGCACCCCCCGGCTTCGGCGGTCTGCGTCTGCTCTTCGACGGTGGCCGCCTCGACTCCGCGGCGGCCGGCCGGCTGCTGCTGCCCGGCCCCGAACTGCGCGACTGCCGCTTCGTGACCGAGGAGGAGGCCGCCCGTCTCCTCCCGCCCGTCCGCTACGAACGCCTCCGCTGGGCCCTGCGCGCCCGGGAACGCGGGGCGGCCCTGTACCTGGAGGCGGGGATCCCGCTGGGCTGCGGGGTGGGTCCGGCCGGGTGAGGCAGTCGACCGGCTGGGCTGCGGGGCGGGTCCGGCTGGGTCGAGGCAGTTGACCGGCTGGGCTGCGGGGCGGGTCCGGCTGGGTGAGGCAGTCGACCGGCCGGGTTGAGACAGGAGACCGGCTGGGCTGCGGCACGGATTCGGCTGAGTCGAGGCAGTCGACCGGCTGGGCTGCGGGGCGGGTCCGGCTGGGTCGAGGCAGTCGACCGGCTGGGCTGCGGGGCCGGTCCGGCTGGGTGAGGCAGTCGACCGGCCGGGTTGAGATTAGGAGACCGGCTGGGCTGCGGCACGGATTCGGCTGAGTCGAGGCAGTCGACCGGCTGGGCCGCGGGGCCGGTCCGGCCGGGTGGCGTGGGTGGATCGCCGGGGTGCCGGGACGCTGGGGCGAGGTCAGTCGGGCGGTGTGTCGTGTGCCCGTGCCGCTCGGCGCAGCACCTCGGCCGCCCGGCCGGTCACCGGGTCGCCGTGGCCGAAGCAGGCCACCTCCGTGTCCAGGTCCGCCAGGCGGCGGAAGGCGGCGACGGTGCGGTCGCGGTCGAGGTTGAACACGCCCGGCATGACACGGCCGTCCAAGGGTGACGCGGCCACGGTGTCGCCCGTGAACAGCACACCGTGGCAGGGCAGATGGAGCGCGACACTGCCGTCCGTGTGGCCGGGGACGTGGAGGACCGTCGCGCCGCCGCCGAAGCCGAGGACGTCGCCGTCGGACAGCTCCGTGACGCGGGCCGGGCGGGTGAAGTCACCCTTCGGCAGCAGACGTGCCGCCTGCTCGTGCAGGGGGCGCTCCCAGTCCTCGAAGACCGGCGGCGGACCGGGAACCTCGCCGCGGACGACCGGTGCCTCCAGCCGGTGGGCCATGACCTCGGCCCCGGTCAGCTCCGCAAGTTCACCCGCTCCGCCCGCGTGGTCCTCGTGGAAGTGGGTGAGCACGACACGCCGTACGGCACCGGCGGCCCGGCCCAGCGCGGCGACGGCCCCGGCGATCGCGGCACCCGAACCCGCCGGTCCCGCGTCGATCAGCGTGAGTTCGTCCCCGTCGCGCCAGAGATAGGCCTGACCGACCGGGAAGCGCAGCAGGTGGAGGCGGGGGAGGAGGGGCATGACGTCCATGGGACGACCGTAGGCGGGGCCCTCGTACGGTGACGAGGGCCCTCGGCCGTCGGCAGAAAGGGTGGCGCTGACTCAGCTCGCCGCGTAGTTGCGCAGGAACAGCGCCTCCGCCACCGACAGCCGCTCCAGCTCCTGCGGCGACACGCTCTCGTTCACCGCGTGGATCTGCGCCTCCGGCTCGCTCAGACCGATGAGCAGGATCTCCGCCCGCGGGTAGAGGGCGGCGAGGGTGTTGCACAGCGGGATGGAGCCGCCCTGGCCGGCGAACTGCATCTCCTGGCCCGGGTACGCCACCGCCATCGCGTCCGCCATGGCCTGGTACGCCGGGCTGGTCGTGTCGGCGCGGAACGCCTGGCCCTGGCCGATCTGCTCGACGTCCACCCGCGCGCCCCACGGGGTGTGCGACTCCAGGTGGGCCTGGAGCAGCTTGGTCGCCTCGGCCGCGTCCACGCCCGGCGGCACCCTGAGGCTCACCAGCGCGCGGGCGCTCGCCTGCACGGACGGCGTGGCGCCGACGACCGGCGGGCAGTCGATGCCGAGGACGGTGACGGCCGGGCGGGCCCATATGCGGTCGGCGACCGTGCCGGAGCCGATCAGCCGTACGCCGTCGAGGACCTTGGCGTCCTCGCGGAACTGCTCCTCGTCGTACTGGAGCCCCTCCCACCGGTCGCCGGCGGCCAGCCCGTCGACGGTCGTCGAACCGTCCTCCGCGCGCAGCGAGTCCAGTACGCGGATCAGCGCGGCCAGCGCGTCGGGGGCCGCACCGCCGAACTGGCCCGAGTGCAGATTGCCCTCCAGGGTGTCGATCCGCACCCGGAGCATGGTCATGCCGCGCAGGGTGGAGGTCGCCGTCGGCAGGCCGACGCGGAAGTTGCCCGCGTCGCCGATCACGATGGTGTCGGCCGCCAGGAGTTCGGGGTGCTCCTCGGCGTACCGCTCCAGACCGCCGGTGCCCTGCTCCTCGGAACCCTCGGCGATCACCTTGACGTGCACGGGGACGCCGCCGTTGGCCTTCAGCGCGCGCAGCGCCAGCAGGTGCATGATCACGCCGCCCTTGCAGTCGGCGGCACCGCGCCCGTACCAGCGGCCGTCACGCTCGGTCAGCTCGAAGGGCGGGGTGTCCCAGCCGGCCTCGTCCAGCGGCGGCTGCACGTCGTAGTGGGCGTACAGCAGCACCGTCCTGGCGCCCTGGGGGCCGGGCAGGTAGCCGTACACCGACTGGGTGCCGTCCGGGGTGTCGAGCAGGGCCACGTCCTGGAAGCCCTCGGCGGCGAGCGCGTCCGCGACCCACCGCGCGGCGCCCTCGCTCTCGCTCTTGGGGAACTGGTCGAAGTCCGCCACCGACTTGAAGGCCACCAGCTCGGTGAGCTCCGCCTTCGCCCTGGGCATCAGCGAGGCGACGGTCTCGGCGACCGGATTCGACGACATGGGCACGCTCCTCATAGGTGCGACGTTGTACCGATGGGTACTGGTGTGTGACTGTTCCCGTGGGTGTTTCCATGGAGCGGACGCGTCCCGTGTGTACAGGGCATCCGTCCTGCCGATCCTCCCACACCAGCCTGCGGCGACGACCGCCGTAGGATGCTCGGGACAGGTGCGGCAGGCGGCTTGATCGGAGCAGTAGACCATCGTGAGCGGCGAGAACTCTTCGGCGGACGACGCGCGGCAGGTGTGGGACGTCGTCGTGGTGGGCGCGGGACCCGCGGGGGCCTCGGCCGCCTACGCGGCGGCGGTCGCGGGGCGGCGCGTCCTGTTGCTGGAGAAGGCGGAGCTGCCCCGCTACAAGACATGCGGCGGCGGCATCATCGGTCCCTCCCGCGACGCGCTGCCTCCCGGCTTCGAGCTGCCGTTCAGGGACCGGGTACACGCGGTGACGTTCTCCAACAACGGACGCTTCACCCGCACCCGGCGTTCCAAGCAGATGATGTTCGGGCTGATCAACCGGCCCGAGTTCGACCAGCAGCTGGTCGAGCACGCGCAGAAGGCGGGCGCCGAGCTGCGTACGGGCGTGACCGTGTCGCGGGTCGAGCAGCACGGGACGGCCGTGCCGGACCGCCGTTCGGTCGCCGTGATACTCCAGGGCGGCGAGGTGGTGCTGGCGCGGGCCGTGGTCGGCGCGGACGGCAGCGCCAGCCGCATAGGCGCGCACGTCGGGGTCAAGCTCGACCAGGTGGACCTGGGTCTGGAGGCGGAGATCCCGGTGCCGGAGCCGGTCGCCGAGGACTGGAAGGGACGGATCCTCATCGACTGGGGGCCGATGCCCGGCAGCTACGGCTGGGTCTTCCCCAAGGGCGACACGCTGACGGTCGGCGTCATCTCCGCCCGCGGTGAGGGCGCGGCGACCAAGCGGTACCTGGAGGACTTCATCGGCCGGCTCGGTCTCGCCGGCTTCGAGCCCAGCATCTCCTCCGGGCATCTGACCCGGTGCCGGGCCGACGACTCGCCGCTGTCCCGCGGGCGGGTGCTGGTCTGCGGCGACGCGGCCGGGCTGCTCGAACCGTGGACCCGCGAGGGCATCTCGTTCGCGCTGCGGTCGGGGCGGCTCGCGGGCGAGTGGGCGGTACGGATCGCGGAGGCGCACGACGCCGTGGACACCCGGCGCCAGGCCCTCAACTACGCCTTCGCCATCAAAGCGGGCCTCGGCGTCGAGATGGCCGTCGGCAAGCGGATGCTGGCCGTCTTCGAACGCCGCCCCGGCCTGTTCCACGCCGCCCTCACGGGCTTCCGGCCCGCCTGGCGGGCGTTCCGGGACATCACCCAGGGCAAGACGACGCTGGGCGAGCTGGTCCGCAGCCATCCGTTGGCGCAGCGCGCCCTGACCGTGATGGACCGCCGCGCGGTGAACGGCGAGGCGGCGCCGGGGGACGGTGAGGCGGCTCCGGGGAGCGGTGAGGCGGCGCGCGGGAACGGTGCGGGCGGTTCCGCGTCCGAGGACGGCAAGGCCGGGGCCGTGGGCGGTGGCTCCGGTTCCGCGGACGGCGGGGGAACCGGTCACCCGGACGGCGATGCCGGGGCCGCGGGCGGGAAGGTCAGCTCCTGACGGTGATGTGGACATGAGGACCCCCAGGTTCGGAGAGCGCTGCTCTTCTCTGTGAGCACTGCTCTCGATCGGTGGTGACGGTGTGCAGGGGAGCAGTGCTCGCTGACACCCGCGGCCGGCCCGCGGCCGCACGCCCCACCCCACCCCCACCCCCAACCCCACGCCCCACCCCCGAGACCCGCTGCCGGCCGGTGGAGCGCGAACAACCTGCGGGAGGGCGCGACGACCTGCGGGAGGGCGCGACGACCTGCGGGAGGGCGGGGCCGCCGTCCACGGGCGACCCGGCGACCCGGCGACCCGGCGGCCCAGGGCTCCCGTCCAGGACCCCGGCGACCCGGCGTTCCGGCTCCCTCAGGCCGCCGGGACCGGCGGCGAGGGCAGGAGCGCCGGGTCCTGGCGCAGAATGCGTGTGTGCAGGGACCGCAGCGCCGGTCCCGGGTCCGCGCCCATCGCCTCGGCGAGCCGCCGCCGTGCCCCCTCGTACGCGGTGAGCGCGTCCGTCGGGCGGCCGGTCCGGCACAGGGCCAGCATCAGCAGCTCCACCAGACGTTCCCGCAGCGGGTGCGACGCGACGAGCCGCATGAGTTCGTGGACGTTCTCGAAGGAGCGGCCGAGTTCGATCTCACCGGCCATCCGGGCCTCGAGCACGGTGAGCCGTTTCTCGCTCCAGCGCAGCCGCTCGGCCGCCAGATACGGGGTCTGCAACCCCTCGGCGAACTCGCCGCGCCACAACTCCTCCGCGCGCCGCGCCAGTTCGACCGCCCGCCGCACCTCGCCGGCGTCCCGGGCCGCGACCGCCTCGTCCACCAGCCGCCGCCGCTCCGCCAGATCGTCGGCGACGACCCCGGTCAGCCGGTACCCCGCGCCGGTCCACGACAGCTCCGGCCCGTTCCCGAGCGCCCGGCGCAGCCCCGAGACGTACTTCTGCACCAGGTTGCGCACATGCACCGGAGGCGCGCCGCCCCACACGGCCTCCACCAGACCGTCGTAGGACAGCGGACGTCCCTCCTGCAACAGCAGGACGGCGAGCACCGCTCGCTGTTTGGGCGGGCCGAGCGGGATCTCGGCGCAGCCGTCGCGCAGGACGCGCAGCGGGCCGAGCAGTTCGCAGCGCAGGCCGTGCGAGGTTCCGGCCGCCTCGGTCGTGTCGGCCGCCTCAGCCGTTCCGGTCGCGTCGGTCGTTCCGGCCGTCGCCTCGGTCGTCGTTCCGGTCGCGTCGGTCGTTCCGGCCGTCGCCTCGGTCGTCGTCCCGGCCGCCTCGGTCGTCCGGGCCGTCGAAACGGTCGTCCCGGTCGTCCTCGCCGGTCCGGTCGTCGGTCCGGTCGTCGGTCCGGTCATTCCCGCGCCTGTCCCCTCGCCTGTCCCCTCGCCCATGTGCCGAGGGTATCCCGGCGCCCGACTTCCAGTGGATCTTCCAGTGGGCCTTCCAGCGGGCGTTCCAGCGACCGGATCCAGGGTGTTCGGGCATCACCTCATCCCGGACACCGAAGAAAGGCCGTCTCATGCTCACCCGGCTCGGCCGCCTGGCCGTGCGGTACTGCCGTGCCGTGCTGGTCGGCGCGCTGCTCCTCCTCCTCGGTCTCACCGCGTACGGCGCGGGCGCCCAGGAGGATCTCGACCTCTCGCGCTGGGACTCACCCGGCACCGAGTCGGTGCGCGCCGCCGACCGGCTGCGCGACGACTTCGGCACCGGCAATCCCAATCTCGCCCTGCTCGTCACGGCGCGCGACGGCGACGTGGACAGCCCGCGCACCGAACGGGCGGCCCGCGAACTGGCCGCCGAGGTGGCCGGCCTGCCCCTCGTCACGGACGTCACCTCCTACTGGGAGGCCGGCAGCCCCGCCCTGCGCGGGAAGGACGGCCGCCGCGCCCTGATCCTCGCCCGGCTCGAGGGAACCGCCACCGAGACCCGCGAGGAACTCGCCACCCTGTCCCCCGAGTTGACCCGCACCACGCCCGAACTGGACGTCCGGGTGGGCGGCCAGGAGGAGATCTCACGGCAGGTCGGCGAGCAGGCGCGCGCCGACTTCCTGCGCGCGGAGGCCGTCGCCCTGCCCGTCGTACTGCTCCTGCTGATCCTCGTCTACCGGCGCACCACGGCCGCCCTGCTGACCGTCGGGGTGGGGCTGCTGTCCGTGGCCGGCACGCTCGCCGGGCTGCGGCTGCTCGCGCGGTTCACGGAGGTGTCGACGTTCGCCGCGAATCTGGCCCTCGTCCTCGGGCTCGGCCTGGGCATCGACTACAGCCTGTTCGTGATCAACCGGTACCGCGAGGAGCGGGCCGCGGGGCACGCCCAGCAGCAGGCCGTGGTGCGGGCGACGGCCGCGGCCGGACGTACGGTCCTCTTCAGCGGCGTCACCGTCGCGGTGTCGCTCTGCGCGCTGCTGGTGTTCCCGTTCTTCTTCCTCAGCTCCTTCGCGTACGCCGGGGTGCTGGTCGTGCTCACCGCGGTCGCCGGCGCGGTGCTCGTGCTGCCGGCCGGGCTCGCCCGCTGGGGTCACCGTGTGGAGCGCACCGGCACGCCCGACTCCGGGTTCTGGCACCGTACGGCGCTCGCGGCCATGCGCCGCCCGCTCCTCGCCGGTGCCGGAGTCCTCACCGTCCTTCTCGTCGCCGCCTCGCCCCTGCTCGGCCTGCGCTTCGGCCTGCCCGACGAGCGCACGCTGCCCGAGGGCACCTCGTCGCGGACCGTCTCCGCGACCGTGCACCGGGAGTTCGCCGCGGAACCCACGGACACCGTTCAGGTCGTGACGGAGGAACCGGTGCGGGAGGGGGCGGGCACGCGGGCCTACGCCGCCGAACTGTCCCGCCTGCCGGGTGTGTTCCAGGTCGACGCGCCCGACGGGGCCTACCGGGACGGCCGCCGTACCGGCGCGCCCGGCCAGGACCGGCTGACCGCGTCCGACGGGCGGGTGCGCCTGGCCGTCGTGCCCACGCAGCGGGCCATGTACGGCGACGTCCCGGCCTTCGTCGGGCGCATCCGGGACACGCCCGCCCCCGCCCCGGTCCTCGTCGGCGGCTATCCGGGCGAGACCACCGACTTCCGTGCCACGCTCCTGGACCGGCTCCCGCTCGCCGTCGGGATCGTGCTGGTGGCGACGTACGTGATCCTCTTCCTGATGACCAACAGCGTGCTGCTGCCCGCGAAGGCCACCGTGCTGAACCTGCTCAGCCTGTCCGTGATGTTCGGGTGCCTGGTGTGGGTCTTCCAGGACGGCCATCTGTCCGGGCCGCTCGGCTTCACGCCCACCGGCTCGATCGAGCCGAGCATCCCGGTGCTGATGTTCTGCGTGGCGTACGGGCTCTCCATGGACTACGAGGTCTTCCTGCTGGCCCGGATACGGGAGGAACACGACCGTGCCGGCGGCTCCGACACCGTCGGGGCCGTGGGGGAGGGCATCCGGCGCAGCGCACCGCTGATCACCGCCGCGGCCGGGATCCTGGCGCTGTCCTTCCTGTCGTACGCCACCGGAGGCGTCGTCTTCCTCAAGGAGCTGGGTCTCGGCACCGCCCTGACGATCCTGGTCGACGCCACCCTCATCCGGGTCGTGCTGCTGCCGGTGACGATGCGGCTGGCGGGGCGCGCGAACTGGTGGGCGCCCCGGCCGCTGCGCCGGCTGCGGGTCAGGGAGGCCGGGGCCCCGGCGGACGTACTCCACCGGGAGTACGTGTGATCACCTCACCCGGCTGACGCCGCCGTCGGCCGGGCCGTCTAGCGTGACGGCCATGGAGGAGCGGGACGTGCGCGGGGGAGGGCCGCCGCGGTGGTGGCGGCAGGGCCCGCCGGGCCACCGGGACCACGGGGGCCGCCGGGACCGTCAGGGCCGCCCGGATCGTCGGGGTCGCCGGGATCGTCACGGTCGCCGGAACCACTGGGGCCGTCGGGACCACTGGGAGCATTGGGAGCACTGGGGCGAGGCGGAGCGCGGCTCCCGGTGGCCCTGGCGTTCCACGGTGCTGACGACGGTCGTCGTGCTGGCCGGCTCGCATGTCGCCGCCCGTGCCGCGGAGGAGGGCGAGCGGGTCGCGCCGGACGTCTCGGCGCACGTACTGCTGCTGCTGGCGAGCGGTCTGCTGCTGTGGCGGCAGCGGTACCCGAGGGCCGTCGCGTTCGGCACGGCGGCGGTCGTCCTGGTCCATCTGGCGGCCGGCTACCCGTACGGGCCGGTGTTCCTGACCGTCGCCGTGGCCTGCTTCGGCGCGGTCGTCGCCGGGCACCGCCAGGCGGCCTGGGCGGCGATGGGCGCGCTGTGGGCCGGGCAGGTGCTGGTGGCGCACTGGCTCCACCGGTGGCTGCCACCGCCCGGGGACAGCGCCGCCTCCTGGGGCCAGGAGCTCCTGATCGCCACCTGGGTGGTGGCGATCGCGGCGCTGTCGGAACTGGCCCGGGCGCGACGCGAGCAGCGGGCGCGGGAGCGGGCCGAGCGGGCGCAGGCGGCCCGGCGGCGCGCGGACGCCGAGCGGCTGCGCATCGCCCGCGAACTGCACGACGTCCTCGCGCACAGCATCTCCGTCATCAATGTGCAGGCGGGGGTGGGTCTGGCGCTCCTGGACACCGACCCCGAGCAGGCGCGCACGGCGCTCACCACCATCAAGGCCAAGAGCAAGGAGGCGCTCGGCGAGGTGCGCCAGGTGCTGGACACGCTCCGGGCACCCGGTGACGCGCCGCGCGCGCCGGCGCCCGGGCTCGGCCGGCTGCCCGAGCTGGTGACGCAGGCGGCCGCCGCCGGCCTCACGGTCGAGGTCGAGGGGGAGACGCCGGCCCTGCCGCCCGGCACCGACCTCGCCGCCTTCCGTATCGTCCAGGAGGCCCTCACCAATGTCGTACGGCACTCGGGTTCGCGGCACGCGCGCGTGCGCCTCGGCCGGGAGGGCGGGGCGCTGCGGCTGTGCGTCGACGACGACGGGCCCCCGACCGGTGCCGACGCGGGCGGCAGCGGCAACGGGCTGGCCGGGATGCGGGAACGGGCCGCCGCGCTCGGTGGCACGATCGAGGCGGGCCCGCGTTCCGGCGGCGGCTTCCGGGTGCTGGCCCGGCTGCCGCTGAACGCCGGAGCGAAGACAGGGGAGGGCCGGCCGCCGGCCGCCGGAAGGGAGGAGCGGTGATCCGCGTACTGCTCGCCGACGACCAGTCGCTGGTGCGCGCCGGGTTCGGGGCGCTGCTGGGCGCACAGCCGGACATCGAGGTGGCGGGCGAGGCCGCCGACGGCGAGGAGGCGCTGGCCGCCGTCCGCGAACTGCGGCCCGACGTCGTCCTGATGGACATCCGCATGCCCGTGCTCGACGGTCTGGCCGCCGCCCGCCGGATCACCGCCGCACCGGAGCTGCGGGACGTCAAGGTGGTCATGCTGACCACCTTCGAGCTGGACGAGTACGTCTTCGAGGCGATCCGTGCCGGGGCGTCGGGCTTCCTGGTCAAGCACACCGAGCCGGACGAACTCCTGCGCGCCGTGCGGGCGGTGGTCGCCGGCGACGCGCTGCTGTCCCCTTCGGTGACCCGCCGGCTGATCGCCGAGTTCGCGGCCCGGTCCAAGGAACCCGCCGCCGCCGATGCCCTGGCCGCGCTCACCGAACGGGAACGCGAGGTCATGGCCCTCGTCGGCATCGGCCTGTCCAACGACGAGATCGCCCGCCGTCTGGTCGTCAGCCCCCTCACGGCCAAGACCCATGTCAGCCGCACGATGGTGAAGCTCGGCGCCCGGGACCGCGCCCAGCTGGTCGTGCTGGCCTACGAATCGGGGCTGGTACGCCCGGGCTGGCTGGGCTGAGCCGCCGTCCGGCCCGCGCCCGGCGGCTGCGTCGGAGCGGTCCGGGCGCCGACGGCGGATCGCCCCTCTGCTACGGTGCGCCCGTGGTGGCGAAGAAGGCCGAACAGGCGCTCGTGGACCAGTGGCGGGACATCCTGGCGCTGCACGCGCGCACGCAGTGCGAGCTCGACCGGGCACTGCACCGGTACGGCCTGTGCGCCAGCGACTTCGAGGTGCTCGACATGCTGGCCGAGTGGCGGGCCGGGGACGGTTCCCGCTCCCGTCGCGTCCAGGAGATCTCCGAGCGGGTCCACCTCAGCCAGAGCGCGCTGTCGCGGCTGATCGCCCGGCTGGAGAGGGACGGGCTGGTGGAGCGCGGCATGTGCCCGGAGGACCGGCGGGGTGTGCGTGTGGCGCTCACGGCGAAGGGGCGCGCGCTGCACGGCGAGGTACTGCCGGTGCAGCGCGCGGTGCTGACCCGGACGCTGGGCGGCTGAGGACGGCGCCGTCAGCTCCAGGTGACGGCGGAGTTCTCGCGCCACAGGGCGGCGAGGGAGGCGTCCCCGGTCACGGCCGGGAACGGCAGCCGGTTCCAGAGGGACAGGTACAGCTCCTCCGCGGGCCCGGCGATCTCGCAGTCGGCGTCCCCCGTGCCGTTCCGCTCGGTCGCGGGCGGCTCCTGGGACAGCCGTACGGTCCACACGGCGCCGTCCGCGTCCGTCGCCCGCACGCGCAGCACCCGCGGCTCCGCGCTGCGCACCCGGCTCTTCGGGCGGGCGTGGAAGGCGCACAGCAGCTCGTCGATGCCGTCCCGGGCGAAGCCGGTGCCGACACCGCTCCACGGGCCGCCCGTGGCCGACTCCGCGTCGACCCGGTGCACGGTGGTCTCGTGCGCCTGCCGCCGTGCCCAGGACGCCAGCGGCGACGGAGCGGGCAGCAGGTGCCAGCACCGTACGCCGGCCGGGGCGCTCGCGAGGGTGTCGACGAGCTGCCGGTGGCCCTGACGGAACCAGGCCAGCAGCGCCGGACCGTCCAGGTCGGGCAGCTCGCCGCCGGGCCGGTGGGAGGTGTGCCCCTCGGCGACGAACGCCGCCGCCCAGCGGTGCACCATGCCCGTGTGCCGCAGCAGGTCCCGGACCTGCCAGCCGGGGCAGGTGGGCACCACGGCGGCACAGCCCGCCTTCTCGGCGGCCTCGGCCAGCAACTGTCCCTCGCGGTCGAGGACTTCGACGAACTCGGCAGTCTCCATGGAGGCGAGTGTGCCGGATGGAGTGCGGTCGAGAACAAGGGCGACGACCACTGCGCGGGGTCCCCGGCCATCGCGCCGGGTCCCGGCCATCGCGCCGGTCCCGATCACTGCGCCGGTCCGGATCACTGCGCCGGTCCCGATCACTGCGCCGGTCCGGATCACTGTGCCGGTCCCGATCACTGCGCCGGTCCGGATCACTGTGCCGGTCCCGATCACTGCGCCGGTCCGGATCACTGTGCCGGTCCCGATCACTGCGCCGGTCCGGATCACTGTGCCGGTCCCGATCACTGCGCCGGGTCCGACCACTGCGCCGGTCCCGGCCATTCCGCCGGTCCCAACCACCGCGGGTCCCAACCATCGCGCGGGTCCCAACCATCGCGCGGGTCCCGATCACTCCGCCCGGCCCGATCACTCCGCCCGGCCCGATCACTGCGCGGGTCCGGACCATCGCGCGGGTCCCGATCACTGCGCGGGTCCCGGCCATTGCGCCGGGCTCCGGCCACTCCGCCGGGTCCCGGCCACTCCGCCGGGTCCCGGCCACTCCGCCCGGTCCCGGCCACTCCGCCGGGCTCCGGTCAGCCCCACCCCCCCGCGCTGCTCTCCCGCACGATGACCCGGTGACTTGCGGCGTCACCGCGGACCGGGCCCGGCCCGGTGCTCAGCCGGTCGCGACCCGGCGCGTGGCGACCCCGATGACCGCGGCCACCGCCGCCAGCACGGCCACGCTGGTCAGCGCGGCGGGCAGCGAGAACCAGTCCGCCATGAACCCGATCGCGGGCGGCCCGAGCAGCATGCCGCCGTAGCCGAGCGTGGAGGCGGTGGCGACCCCGCTGGGACCGGCCAGCGCGCCCGCGCGCTCGACGGCGACCGGGAAGAGGTTGGCGAGGCCGATCCCCGCGACCGCGAAGCCGAGCAGAGCCGCCCAGAGCGAGGGGGCGAGCGCGCCGAGCAGCATCCCGGCCGCCGCGGTGGAGCCGCCCGCGACCACCGTCCGGGTCCGGCCGAGCCGCTCCAGCAGCGTCGTCCCGGTCAGCCGCCCGAGCGTCATGGCCAGGGCGAAGCAGGAGTAGCCGACGGCGGCGGCACCGGCGGAGGCGTCCAGGTCCTGTTCGAGGTGGAGGGCGCCCCAGTCGGCCAGGGCTCCCTCGCCGTAGGCGGTGCAGAGGGCGATCAGCCCGAAGACGGTGACCAGTCCGCGGGTACGGGTGTCCAGGCGGCGCGGGTGCTGGTCCTCGGCGTCCGTGCGCTCCGGTGGTACCGGCGGCTCGCACCGCAGCAGGGTGCGCCCCGCGACGGCCGTCACCACCAGTCCGACGACGGTGAGGCCGAGCAGATGGCGGGTGGGGGAGAGGGAGCCGGCGACCAGTCCGCCGAGTCCCGAGCCGATCATGCCGCCCAGGCTGAAGGCCGCGTGGAAGCTGGGCATGATCGGCCGTCGCAGTACGGCCACCAGGTCGACGGCGGCGCTGTTGAAGGCCACGTTGATCCCGCCGTACGCCGCCCCGAACAGCAGCAGGACGGCGCCGAGGGCGAGGGCGGAGTGGGTGAGCGGGGGAAGGGCCACGGTGAGGGAGAGGAGGACGCCGCAGACGACCGTGACGGGATGGCTGCCGAAGCGGCGGCAGAGCCGTCCGGTGAGCATCATCGTGACGACGGCCCCGGCGGAGACCCCGAGGAGGGCCAGCCCCAGGGCGCTGGCGGAGGCGCCGGTCTGGTGCTTGATCGCGGGGATGCGCACGACCCAGCCGGCGAAGACGAAGCCGTCCAGGGCGAAGAAGACGGTGAGCGCGATACGGAGTCGGGTCAGGTCGGTGGGGGCGCTGCCCGGCACGGCGCTGTGCGAACGGGCTTTGTTTATTGGCGGCACAAAAGAGAGGGTAGGAGGCCTGCCGGGACGGGGCAAGGAGCCGCGGACCCGGCGGAATGGCCGGTGACCTCCCCCGACCTGGCGTGATGTGCTGCTCCGTCAGGGCGGACGCCGCAGGTCGGCGGGGGTCTCGCGGGGCGGGGCGGTGCCGGGCCGTCCGGGGCGGGCCGTCATGGGTGGAGGGCGTGCGCCGGCGTCGCGGGTGTGCTCCGCGCAGCACGCGTGTCCTCGCCCGGTCCTCTGCGCGGGGGTTGTCCTGATCATGCCGCGGGCCTAAGGTCACCCGGGAGTAAGCGCTTTCTGAGAGGCCTCTGCGCAGGCCGTCGGAGGAGAACCGCATGGCCCCACGTCCCGCCCGCCGCCGCGTCGCCGTGATCGGCACCGGTGCCATCGTCAGCGGCAGTCATCTGCCCGCGCTCCGAGCCCACGCCGACCGGGTGGAGCTGGTCGCCGCCGTCGACGTGGACCTCAGCAGGCTCGACGCCTTCGCCGACCTCGCGGGCGGCGAGGTCGCCGGGTTCACCGGGACGAGCGCGATGCTGGACGCCGTACGCCCCGACCTCGTCCTCATCGGCACGCCGCCGGCCCTGCACCGGGAACAGACGGTGGCCGCCCTCAAGGCGGGCGCCTGGGTGCTGTGCGAGAAGCCGCTGTGCCTCTCGCTCGCCGAGTACGACGACATCGCCGCCGCCGAGCAGGCCTCGGGGGCCTACGCGTCCGTCGTCTTCCAGCACCGCTACGGCTCCGGCGCCGTGCACGCCCGCGAACTGATCGCGAGCGGTGAGCTGGGCGCCCCGCTGGTCGCGCACTGCCAGACCACCTGGCACCGGGACGCCGCGTACTACGCGGTGCCGTGGCGCGGCCGTTGGTCCACCGAGGGCGGCGGCCCGACCATGGGGCACGGCATCCACCAGTACGACCTGCTGCTGCACCTGCTCGGTCCCTGGGCGGAGGTACGGGCCATGGCGGCACGCCTGGTCCACGACACCGAGAGCGAGGACGTCTCCACGGCCCTCGTACGGTTCGAGAACGGTGCCCTGGCCACCGTCGTCAACAGCGTGCTCTCCCCGGACGAGGTGAGCCGCGTCCGCATCGACTGCGCCGACGCCACGGTCGAGCTCACCCACCTCTACGGGCACCGCAACGACGACTGGTCCTACACTCCGGCCCGGCACGTCGCCCCCGAGCGCGCCGCCGCCTGGTCCACCCCCGCCGACGACGTGCCCAGCTCCCACACGGCCCAGCTCGGCGCCCTCCTCGACGCCTACGACGCGGGCGTCCGCCCGCCCGGCAGCGGCCCGGAGGCCCGCGCCACCCTGGAGTTCGCCGCCGCCCTGTACAAGGCCGCGTTCACCGGGCAGCCGGTGCACGCGGGCGAGATCGCACCCGGCGACCCCTTCTACCCGGCCATGCACGGCGACCACCCCGACTGGGCCCCGAAGGAGCGCGCGTGAACATCCGCGTCAGCCACACCCACGGCGAGCACATCGCGGTCACCGCGGCGAACGGCACCGAGATCCTGCGCTACGTCTACCGTCCCGATCCCGAGGAGTTCGAGTCGCGCAAGCCCTACGCCCACCCGGTGCGCACCCTCGCCGGCCGCACGGTGACGGGCTACCGCCCCAGCGACCACCGCTGGCACAAGGGCCTGCAGATGACGGCCAGTCACCTGTCCGGGCAGAACTTCTGGGGCGGCAACTCCTACGTCCACGGAGAGGGCTACCTGGCCCTGCCCGAGCGGATCGGCTCGATGCGGCACGACGGGTTCGGCGCGTTCACGGTCGAGGACGGCCGGCTCGCCTTCGCCGAGGACCTCACCTGGGTCGCCAACGGCGGTGCCGAGTGGGCGCGGGAGGAGCGCGGCATCACCGTCCACTCGGTGGACGAGGAGGCCGGCGCCTGGGCGCTGGACTGGTCGATCCGTCTCACCAACGTCCGCGGCGAACCCCTCCTCTTCGGCTCCCCGACCACCGCGGGCCGCGAGATGGCCGGCTACACGGGACTCCAGTGGCGGGGGCCGCGCGACTTCACCGGCGGCACCGCCTTCGCCCCGGACGCCGGCACCGGCGCCGGGAGGCTGATGGGCACCCAGGGCCCCTGGCTGGCCTTCACCGCCGAGCACGACGAGACCGACGGGCACTCCACGCTGGTCTTCGCGCACGCGCCGGAGAACCTGGACGGGAAGGACGCGATCCACGAGTCGCACTGGTTCGTGCGCGCCGAGCCGATCCCGACGGTGGCGTTCTCCTGGGCGTTCTTCGAGGAGTTCGCGCTGGAGCCGGGGGAGTCCTTCGCCTACCGCTACCGGATCGTCGTCGCCGACGGCGCCTGGGAGCCGCATCGCGTCGACACGTATCTGAAGGGCCTGCCGTGGTGAACGAGCCCGCGGGGAACAGGCCGGAGCCCGTGCTCCCGCACCCGCTGCCCGGTGCCGTCGGCCTGTCCCACCTCAGCGCCTACGACTGGGAGGCCGCCGACGGTGTGTGCGGCGGCAGCCCGCATCTGCATCTGGTGTGCACGGAGGCGTACGTCGTCACCGGGGGCCGCGGCGCGGTGCAGACGCTGAGCCCCGACGGCTACCGGGACATCCCGCTGGAGCCCGGTTCCGTCGCCTGGTTCACGCCGGGCACCGTGCACCGCATGGTGCAGGGCGGCGATCTGCGGATCACCGTGCTGATGCAGAACAGCGGGCTGCCCGAGGCCGGGGACGCCGTCTTCACGTTCCCGCCCGAGGTGCTCGCCGACCCGGAGCGGTACGCGGCGGCGGCGACGCTGCCGTCCGGCACGGGGCCGGAGACGGAGGCGGCGGCGCGCCGCCGGCGGGACCTCGCGGTCGAGGGCCATCTCGTGCTGCGGGAGGCGCTTCTCGCCGGGGACGACGGCCCGTACCGCGAGTTCCAGCGGGCCGCCGCCCGGCTGGTCCGCGACAAGGTGCCCGTCTGGCGCGAGCTGTGGCGGGCCGGCGCGCTGGCCACCGCCGAGCGCACCGGCGCCCAGCTGGACGCGCTGGCGGACGGCGAGCCGGACTACCTCGACGGCGCGACCGCGTACGAGGCGGCGCCCACCCGGCTGGGCGGCTTCGGCATGTGCGGCCGCCGCGACGAGTACGCGCTGCCCGGCACCACGCTGCCGTACGGGGGCGAGTAGCGGCACGCACCGGTCCTGCGCGCCGGCCGCGACCGCGCTCTGCGCGGGGTGGGGCGATCCCGGCCGCGCGGAGCGCACCGTGCCGCTGCCGCTGCCGCTGCCGCTGCCGCGGCGGGGCCGGACCGGACCTGACCGGGGACGACTGGGCCGAACGCCCTGTGCGCGGCGGCCCTGTGCCCGACTCGCCCACCGGGTCCGTCCGTTGAGGCGCCGGGCGTGCACCGGCGGGCGGCGATCCCGCGGGTTCACGCCCCGATCTCCTCGCCGGGCGAAGAGTTAACGGGTCATTAGGGCGTCGGAGGTGTGAAGACCCCGTCGAGATGCTCATCATCTTGTCATGAACCTGTGGTCCGACGGGCGGGCCACAGCCTCGTGGAGGTGTGGAATGCACCGCAGACTCGCGACCGGGCTCGCCGCCTCGGCCCTGGCCCTGACCACCGTCATCGGCGCCGCGACGGCCGCCGACGCCGCCCCCGCCGACAAGCCGCAGGTTCTGGCGAGCTGGACCCAGACCAGCGCGTCGAGCTACAACCTCTGGGCCGCCGCACGGGCCAACCAGTCCGCCTGGTCCGCCTACGGCTTCGACTGGACCACCGACTACTGCTCCTCCTCGCCGGACAACCCGCTCGGCTTCCCCTTCAGCCTCTCCTGCGCCCGCCACGACTTCGGCTACCGCAACTACAAGGCCGCGGGCACCTTCGACGCCAACAAGTCCCGCCTGGACAGCGCCCTGTACGAGGACCTCAAGCGGGTCTGCAACGGCTACAGCGGCGCGACCAAGACCACCTGCAACGCCACGGCGTGGACGTACTACCAGGCCGTCAAGGCCTTCGGCTGACGCCGCGCCGCCACGGCGGCCCCGCGGCGACGGCCAGGGCGGCCGTGGCACTCGCGATGCCGAGGACGGCGCCGGCGGCCACATCGCCCGGGTAGTGCACACCGGTGTGCACCCGGGCATATCCCACGGCGCCCGCCAGCACCGCCAGCGGCACCGCGGTCTCCGGCAGCAGCACGCCCACGGCGGTGGCGAACGCGACCGCCGAGGCCGTGTGGCCGGAGGGGAACGACGCCGACGCGGGCATGGGGACACAGCGGTCCACGGTCACCCGGGCCGCCTCCCGGTCGGGCCGGTGCCGGCGCACCAGCCGCTTGCCCAGCAGGTTGGCGGAGGCGGAGGCCACGGCGATCGCCCCGGCCCCGGCGAGCGCGGCACGGCGCGGGCGGGGGCCGCCCGTCGCCAGGACGGCGGCGACGGCCAGCGAGATCTTGGAGTGGTCGGCCGCCCGGGAGAGCCGGCGCAGGCCGTGGTCGAGCGCGGGCGTGGGGGTGGCGGCCACCGCCGCGTACAGGGCGCCGTCCACGGCCCGCAGGTCGGCGAGCACGGCGGGCGGCGTCCGCCGTCCGGGCGCGGGCCCCCCGGCGGGCGGGAGCGGGCCGGTGGTGTCCCCGTCGGCGTTGGTCGGCTCGGTCATCGGCTCCCTTCCCGGCCCGGTCTCGCGACTCCGTGCCGAACCAGCCTGACCGGTGTCCGCCCGGACGGCGCCCCGGCGGGGCCCGTCCGGGCGAGCGGCCCAGCCCGAGCGGCCCAGCCCGAGCGGCCCAGCCCGAGCGGCCCAGCCCGAGCGGCCCAGCCCGAGCGGCCCAGCCCGAGCGGCCCAGCCCGAGCGGCCCAGCCCGAGCGGCCCAGCCCGAGCGGCCCAGCCCGAGCGGCCCAGCCCGAGCGGTCCGGTCCGAGCGGTCCGGTCCGAGCGGTCCGGCCCCGCGGCGGTGGCCCTGGGCCACCGGCCCCGGGCCACCGCCGCGGGGCGGCTACCCACCGCCGCGGGGCGGCTACCGCTTGACGGCCCTCAGCACCACGAACTTCGGGTTGCCCGCGACCGTCTCGCTGTTGCCGAACAGCCGCCGCAGCTTCACGTGGTAGCCCAGGTGCCGGTTGCCCACCACCCACAGCTCGCCGCCGCGCCGCAGCGCGCGCCGCGCCCCGGTGAACATCCGCCACGCCGTGGCGTCGGTCGTCGCCTGGTGCGAGTGGAACGGCGGATTGTTCAGCACCAGGTCGGCGCTGCCGTCCGGCACCCCGGCCAGCCCGTCACCGACCCGGAACGCGGCGCGCCCCGGCCCGCCGTTCGCCCTCCACGTCGCCTCCGCCGAGGCCACGGCCTGGAACGACTCGTCCACGAACAGCACCTCGGCCTCCGGATCGGCCAGCGCCGCCGCCGTACCGACGACACCGTTGCCGCACGCCAGGTCCACCACCCGGCGGGGGCCGCCGCCGGCCGGCGGCAGGTGCTGGAGGAAGAAGCGGGTGCCGATGTCCAGCCGGTCGGCGCAGAAGACGCCCGCGTGGTTGACGACGGGGCGCCCGGAGACGGGGCCGATGCCGTCGGGCAGCGTGTAGCGGTACGGCCAGGGACTGGCGGGCCGCTCCCGCGCGGGCCCGGGGGTGCAGAAGACGAGCCGGGCCTTCTTCTCGGCCAGTGAGGTCCGGGTCGGGCCGAGGATCCGCTCGAACAGCTCCAGCGTCGAGGTGTGGATCTCCTTCACCATCCCCGTGCCGACCACGACCGTGTCCTCGCGCACCGCGGGCGCGAGCCGCAGCAGCTGGTCCTCCAGCAGCGCCAGGCTCTTCGGCACCCGCACCAGCAGCACGTCGACGCGGTCCGGCGGCGGGTCCTGCGTGGTGAGCAGCCGCACCGTGTCCGGTCCGACGCCGTTGCGCCGCAGATTGGCGCGGGTGGCCTCCTGCGCGAGATACGAGTCGGTGATCTGCGCCGGCCGGTGCTGCGCGAGCGCCGTGACCAGCGCGCCCCAGCGGTCCCCGACGACCACGACCGTGCCGGACAGGGGCACCGGCCGCTCGGCGAGGTGCCTGAGGAGGTACTCGTCGGCGGCGTCCCAGGCACGCAGCCGCTCGCGCGGGTCCTCGGGGAAGCGGGCCAGCGCGAGCTCGCCCCACGGAGTCGTCATACGGTCGTTCATCGTCCGTCAAGGCTAGCCGAGCCGCAGCTCAGGGCGGGTCGGGCGGACGGTCGGGCAGGATGGGGGCCATGGACGCCGAGCTGTTCCCCAGGACCCGTACGCGGATCGCGCCCGGCGCGGTGCACGTGCCGGACTGGCTGGACGCCGGGGCCCAGCGCGGGCTGCTGGGGGCCTGCCGGGAGTGGGCGCGCCCGCCGGCCGGGCTGCGCACCGTCCGCACCCCCGGCGGCGGCACGATGACCGCCCGCCAGGTCTGCCTGGGATGGCACTGGTATCCGTACGGCTACGCCCGCACCGTCGTCGACGGCGACGGCGCCCCCGTGAAGCCGTTCCCGGCGTGGCTGGGCGAACTGGGCCGCCGCGCGGTGGCCGACGCGCTCGGCGAGCGGGAGGCGGCGTCGGCCGCGTACGACATCGCGCTGATCAACTTCTATGACGCGGAGGCCCGGATGGGCATGCACCGCGACAGCGACGAGCGGTCGGACGCGCCGGTGGTGTCGCTGAGCCTGGGCGACACGTGTGTCTTCCGGTTCGGCAACACCGAGAACCGCGGCCGGCCCTGGACCGACGTCGAGCTGCGCAGCGGCGACCTGTTCGTCTTCGGCGGTCCCGCGCGCCTCGCCCACCACGGGGTGCCCCGGGTGCACGCGGGCACGGCGCCGCCCGAGTTGGGGCTGACCGGGCGGCTGAACGTCACCCTGAGGGTCGGCGGCCGGTAGACCGCGGCGGCGGGTCACCCGGGCCGCGGACCATGGGAGACTCGCCCTCATGAGCGGCAAGGCGGACCCCCGGGCGGCGGGGGAAGGGACCACCACCTCCAGACAGCGTCTGGACCGGGGACGCGGGGCGCTCGGGCCCGCGCTGGAGCTCGTGCACACCGGACGCGCGCCGACCCGGGCCGTCCTCACCGCCGAACTGGGGGTGACCCGGGCCACGGCCGGCGCGGTGGCCGCGGAGCTGGAGGCGCTCGGCCTGATCCGGGTGGACGCCCGGCCCGGTGCCGCCGCCGGCTCGCAGGGCCGCCCCTCGCACCGGCTGGCGGTCGCCGAGGACGGCCCCGTCGCCCTGGCCGCGCAGATCCACTCCGACGGGTTCCGGGCGGCGCTGGTCGGGCTCGGCGGGCGGATCGTCGCCACCGCGCCCGGCTGCGAGACCGTCGACGCCGACCCGGCGAAGGTGCTCGCCTCCGTCGTGGAGGCGGGCGCCGCGCTGCTGCGGGAGACCGGGCGGCGCTGTGTGGGCGCGGGACTGGCGGTGCCGTCGGCGGTGACCGAGCCGGAGGGGCTGGCGCTGAACCCGCTGCACCTGGCCTGGCCCGCGGGCGCCCCCGTGCGCGAGATCTTCGCCGAGCAGGTGCGCGCCGCCGGGATCGACGGCCCGGCGTTCGCCGCGAACGACGTCAACCTCGCCGCGCTGGCGGAGCACCGGCACGGCGCCGGGCGCGGCGCCCGCGACCTGCTGTGCGTGGCCACCGGGCACCGGGGCGTCGGCGGGGCGCTGGTCCTCGACGGCCGTCTGCACACGGGCAGTTCGGGCCTCGCCCTGGAGGTCGGTCACCTCACCGTCAACCCGGAGGGCCGCCCGTGCCACTGCGGCAGCCGCGGCTGCCTGGACGTGGAGGCCGACCCGCTGGCCCTGCTCACGGCGGCCGGCCGGGCGCCCGGCCCCGAGGTGTCCCTGCTCCAGCAGGCCGAGGACCTGGTCCGCAGCGACTACGCCGACCCGGCCGTGCGCACCGCCGCCGAGGAACTCATCGACCGCCTCGGTCTCGGCCTGGCCGGGCTGGTGAACATCCTCAACCCGGACCGCATCATCCTCGGCGGACTGCACCGCACCCTGCTCGCCGCCGACCCCGACCGCCTGCGCGCGGTCGTCGCCGACCGCAGCCTGTGGGGCCGGAGCGGAGGCGTGCCCATCCTGGCCTGCACGCTGGACCACAACAGCCTGGTCGGCGCCGCCGAACTGGCCTGGCAGCCGGTGCTCGACGATCCGCTGGCGGCCCTGGCCTGAGCCGCCGGGCCGCCCGTCAGCGCCAGTCAACGGCGAAGGCCCGGCCGGGGTTCTCCGTCAGGACGCGCCGCACCAGGTCCCGGCCCAGGGCGGCTTCGAGCCGCGGACGCACCCGGCGCAGCAGATACGGCATCCCCGGGCCGCCGTTCACCGAGCGGGCCCCGGCGGTCGTGGTGTCGCCGCCCAGGAGCAGACGGTCGCCGTGTCCCGCGTCGGCGAGCGCCCGCACGACGTCCGGCATCCGCCAGTCGGTGGCGTGGTGGGCCGGGGACGGACCGTCGAAGGCGAGGTAGCAGCCCGACTCGGCGGCCTGCCGGTGCAGCACGGCGTCGGGGAAGCGGTTCAGATGCCCGAGGATCACCCGGTGCGGCGCCACGGCCAGCTCCCCGCAGAGCAGGTCGAGTACGTCCAGGGCGGCGGTACCCAGTTCCAGGTGGACGGCGACGGGGGCACCCGTCGCGTGATGGGCCTCGGCCGCCGCCGACATCGTCCAGCGGGCGTGCGCGTCCAGGGTGTGGAAGCCGCCCGCGACCTTGATCAGCCCGGCCCGGACCCCGGACGTGCCGATGCCCTCGGTGAGTTCGGCGACGAAGACGGCGGCGAGCCCGCCCCGCAGCCGCGCGAGCGTCCCGTCGTCGTAGTGGGCGGCCTGGTGCAGACCGGTGGCGGCCACCAGGTGCACGCCGGTCTCCCGGGACAGCGGCGGCAGATCGGCGGCCCGCCGTCCCAGGCCGTACGGGGTCCACTGCACCACCGTTCCGCCGCCCTGCTCCCGGAACGCGGCCAGCTCCGCCCGGGCCGCCGGCACGCTGTGCAGCTCCTGACCGGGCAGCCGGGGCGTGCTGAGGAACAGATGGTCGTGGGCGTCCACCACCCCCAGCCGTCCGGGAGCCACGTCGCCGAGCACGGTGCGGACGGCGCTCACCACTGGCCTCCGCGCGGCAGCCGGCCGCGTTCCGGCGCCGACAGGTGCAGCACCTGGTACACGTCGCCGTCGGCCTTGGGCGCCTCGTGCTCCCACAGGGAGAAGAGCACCAGCTCCCAGCGGCCGGTGTCCACGGCCGCCGCCGCCAGCACCGCGCCGTCCTCGCCCGCCAGCCGCGCGGTCTCGCCGACCGCCTCCGCCACGGTCTGTGCCACCGGCACACCGGCCGGCACCGGCTGCCGCCACCGCACCGCCAGGCGCGGGGTGCCGCCGGAGCCCTCCTCGTAGGACAGCCCCGTCCACTGCGACACCCGCGGTCGCCCGAAGTCGTCGCTGAGCCCCTGGAAGCCGCCGCCCCACAGGAAGGAGTTCATGCCCTCGACGGTGCGCCACAGGTAGAACGGTGCGTACTGGTTGACCGGCGAGCCGTGCGTCCCGCGCTCGCGCATCAGGTACGCCTTGAGGCCCAGGCCGCCGAAGTCGTCGAGCAGATGCCCGAGGCGGGCCACGCGCCCGCGGACGACGTCCATGTCGTAGTCGGCGGGCAGGGTGATCTCGTACTGCATGGCGTGCATCAGAACTCCTTCACCGCGTCGGGGACTCGGCCCGGCCGAGCAGGGAGAGCAGCCCCCGGACGCCGGCGTCGAACGCGGCGGGGGAGCCGGAGGCGCGGGCCAGGACGTATCCGCCCTGCACGGTGGCGACGACGGCGGCGGCGACCTCCCCGGCGTCCAGGCGGGAGGCGAAGTGGCCCTGGGCACGGCCCTCTTCGACGATCCCGGCGATCCGCCCGCGCAGCCAGTCCAGCGTCTCGTCCACCGGGGCGCGCAGTTCGTCGCTGGCGACGATGTCGGGGTCCATCGTCAGCCGGCCGACCGGGCAGCCGCGCAGCACGTCGCGTTCGCGCCGCAGATAGGCCTCGATGCGCTCGTACGGCGTGCCCGGACCGCCGAGCACGCGCTCGGCGGCGGCCCGCATCTCCTCGGCGGTGCGCCGGATCGCGGCCAGGGCGAGGTCAGGCTTG
Organism: Streptomyces fumigatiscleroticus; assembly: GCF_014647975.1. Lineage (GTDB taxonomy): Bacteria > Actinomycetota > Actinomycetes > Streptomycetales > Streptomycetaceae > Streptomyces > Streptomyces fumigatiscleroticus. The sequence goes on along the minus strand of NZ_BMQF01000006.1, from coordinate 54,429 downwards.
CCCTTGAAGTGGTGGTACATGCTGCCCTGCCCGGCGCCCGCGCGCTCCAGGATCGCCTTCGGGCTGGTGCCCACGTAGCCCCGCTCCCACAGCAGTTCGCGAGTGGACTCGATCAATCGCTCCGAGGTGCTCATGCCGTCACTGTACATACTAGTAGTTACAGACGTCGAGGGGTTACGGAGCAGAGCCGAAGGCGGCGCGTACTCCTCGCGAGGTATCCACACGGCCGCCGGCCGCACGACGACGCGGACCCCCCTCCCAAGCGAGTCTTGAGGCCTCAGGGAAGAACGTGCCGAAGGAGAGGAACCGACATGCAGACGCTCGCACACGGGACGGGTGACCCCGGCCCGTGGATCCTCCTGTTCCCGCTGGTCTGGGTGACCGTCGTGGCCACCGCCGTCGCCTTCCTGCGCCGCACCGGGCGGCGCGGCCCCGGGCCGTGGCGGGCGGCGGACGGCCTCCGCCCCGCCGGCGACTCGCCCCTCGCCGTGCTCGGCCGCCGCTTCGCCTCCGGCGAGATCGACGAGGACGAGTACTGGCGCCGGCTCTCCGTGCTGGACGAGCAGTTCGGCCGGACCGGCAAGGGCGGCGCGCTCTGACATGCCGGTGAGCGCGCCCCGGCGGGGCGGGGTGGCTTCGGGGTCGGCGAGGACGAGGACGAGGCCGGGCGCCGGCCGCCCGTCCCGGCGATCCACGGGTCCCCGCAAGCGCCTTGGGGCGCGGCGCCCGCCCCGACGCGCGGCGCGCCCGGACGTGTGTGCCGCGCGCCGCGCGCCTTCACCACCGTGCGGCGTACGTCCGCGGAGGCTGTCCGGTGCGACGGCGGAGCAGAGGGGTCACCGCCCGGTCAGCCGGCAACGGCCGACCGGGCGGGAGCGGAGTGCGGCCTGCCGAGGTCGACCACGCACTCGACCCCGGTGAACCGGAGCGCGGGCTTCTCCCCGGCCGTGCGCAGGGGCGGTTCGGCGGGCCGGACCGGCCTCGGCGAGGCCGTCTCGAGGCTGAACCAGACGACCTTGCCGGACTCGCCGTCCGGCCGCACGCCCCAGCTCTTGCTCACCGCGGCGACCAGGGCGAGTCCCCGTCCGGAGGTCGCCAGCGGATCCGCGTCGTCCAGCACGGGCAGACGCGGGTCGTGGTCGCGCACCGAGACCAGCAGCCGGTCGAGCAGCAGCTCGATCTCCACGGTGCACGTCTTGTCGGGCTCGGCATGGCGGTGGACGTTGGTCAGCAACTCCGTCACACCGAGCGCGGCCCGGTCGATCAGGGAAGCCATCCGCCAGTAGCGCAATTGTGCAGATACGATTCTGCGGACCTGGCCGATCCGCGACGGCAGGGCCTGAAGCTCCACCGTGCAGTGCCTGCTTGGGTGGCTGATCACGGCTGCGACACTCCCCGACGTGAGGTCCGAAAGAACACGGAGTACGGATCCAGCAGGAACCTGCGTGACATGGCCTGCCTGCTGTCTTGCCGGCGGGCTGGTTCGCAGCGTTATCGCCGGTAAACCCAGAGTGACGTGAGACCAGCGTGACGCAGGAGGTGCGGTATCGCAACTCGCATCTCAGCCGCCGCGTCCCGCCGCCCTGCGCACCGCCTCGATGAAACGGCGGGCCGCGGGCGGGCCCGGCTCGCCGGGAGCCGGATCGTGATCACCCAGGGTCAGCAGGTAACGCTTGCCGTTGAGGTCCGCCAGCGCCCTGTCCTCGGGGGCGAACCACGGCCTGGACGCACGCACCGTCTGCACCGGCGCACTGTCGATCTCACTGCCGTAGCTCGTGAGCAACTCCAGCCTGCCGCCGCTGATCCGGATCTGCCCGGCCCGGGTCAGCGAACGCAGTCGCTTGCCGATCCTCACCCCCGTGGCCGTGAACTCCGGCTCCGCCATGGTGCTGTGCCCCCCTGATGCGAGTCGTCCGCCGGACCGCCCGGACGGAACTGCCGTCCCGTCCGATGCAGTGTGCCCTCACTCGGCGTCGAGCACCAGTACGCAATGCGTGATCCCGGCCCGGGTCCGGAAGCACGCGCGCGAATGCGCCCCCACGTCGCACAGCACCCGTTCCCAGGTGCGCCTTTGAGCGCCTCAAAGCGCTGTTTATGCAGGTGAGAAGCGTGCGGAAGATGCTTATGATCGGTGTTCCGGCCGCGCGACGCGCCGTCGGCGCAGCGTGTGAGGAGCCCTGCCGTGAACACTCCCCAGCCCAGCCCGGCCGGTGCCACCCTTGACATCGACCGGAGTGACGAGGGTTACCGCGCGTGGCTCAAAGAAGCCGTGCGAAAGGTGCAGGCCGACGCCAACCGCTCGGCGGACACGCATCTCCTGCGGTTCCCGCTGCCGGAGGGCTGGGGCGTCGACCTCTACCTGAAGGACGAGTCCACCCACCCCACCGGGAGCCTCAAGCACCGGCTCGCCCGCTCGCTGTTCCTCTACGGTCTGTGCAATGGCTGGATCAGACCGGGCCGCCCGGTGATCGAGGCGTCCAGCGGTTCGACGGCCGTCTCCGAGGCGTACTTCGCCCAGCTGATCGGGGTGCCCTTCATCGCCGTCATGCCGCGTACGACCAGTGCCGAGAAGTGCCGACTGATCGAGTTCCACGGCGGACGGTGCCACTTCGTGGACGATCCGCGCACGGTGTACGAGGCGTCGGCCGCACTGGCGGCGGAGACCGGCGGCCACTACATGGACCAGTTCACCTACGCCGAACGCGCCACCGACTGGCGCGGCAACAACAACATCGCCGAATCGATCTTCCGGCAGCTGAAGTCGGAGCGGTTCCCGGAGCCGGCGTGGATCGTCGCCACGGCCGGCACGGGCGGCACGTCCGCCACCCTCGCGCGCTACGTCCACTACATGCAGTACGACACCCGCGTCTGCGTCGCCGACCCGGACAACTCCTGTTTCTTCAAGGGCTGGACCACCGGCGATCCGGACGTCACCTGCGAGGCGGGCTCCCGTATCGAGGGCATCGGCCGGCCGCGCATGGAGCCGAGCTTCGTGCCGGGTGCCGTCGACCGGATGATGAAGGTGCCCGACGCGGCCGGGATCGCCGCCATACGGGCGCTGGAGCGGATCCTGGGGCGCCGGGCGGGCGGCTCGACGGGCACCGGGCTGTGGAGCGCGCTGAAGATCGTCGCCGAGATGGTGGCCGAGGGGCGCCGGGGGAGCGTGGTGACCCTGCTCTGCGACCCGGGCGACCGCTATCTCGACAAGTACTACTCCGACGCCTGGCTCGCCGCGCAGGGTCTGGACATCGCGCCGTACACGGCGGCGCTCGACGTCCTGCTGCGCACGGGCGTGTGGACCGACCCGGCGGCCACGGCCACGGCAGGTGCCGGACCGGCGACGTGACCGCGCCCCGGGGGCCCGCCCCCGGGACGGACCGGCGCCCTGCGCAAGGAGGCCGTTTGCGACGGCGCTGTGTGTGACGGCGCTGTGTGTGACGGCGCTGTGTGTGACGGCGCCATGCCGTCCGCGGCGACCGTCCGCCGCACGCGGGCGTCGTCGCCGGCCGGCGACGGCTGACGGGGCCGGGCGGGAGTGCGGGCTGTGCGGTGGCGGCCCCTTTCCGGGGGGCGCCGGGATGGCCGGCGCGGGAGTCGCGGCCGTCTCCCGCGCGAGGGGGAGGCGTACGGGCGGTGCTGCCGGGAAGCCGGGACCCGCCGGGCGCCGTCGGCGGGGCATGGGCGTCAAGTCTCTTGCAAGTCCCTTGCACACCACCGGAGTTGCGACGCCACGCGAACGGGGCGGGCGCGTCGGCACCGGTGGCGGCCCGGCCTCCGGCCGGTGGGGTCAGTCGCCGTCGCCGTCGTCGGCCGGCTCGCCCGCCACCACGACCCGCAGATGCTCCGAGACCTCCGCCCGCGCCCCGGCCGGCAGCCCGGCGTCGGTCACCAGCGTGTCGACCTGCTCCAGCCCCGCGAACGAGCTGAGCCCCACCACCCCCCACTTGGTGTGGTCGGCGACCACCACGACCCGCCGGGCGGACTGCACCAGCCGCCGGTTGGTCTCGGCCTCCGCGAGGTTCGGCGTGGACAGCCCGGCCTCCAGCGATATGCCGTGCACGCCGAGGAAGAGCACGTCGAAGTGGAGTGCCGCGATCGCCTGGTCGGCCACCGGGCCCACCAGTGAGTCCGAGGGCGTGCGCACCCCGCCGGTCAGCACCACCGTCGCCCCGCCCTGCCGGGCCCCCGAGGTGCGCTGCGCCGCGTGGAAGACGTCGGCCACCCGCACCGAGTTGGTGACGACGGTCAGGTCCGGCACGTCGAGCAGCCGGTGCGCCAGCGCATAGGTCGTCGTACCGCCCGACAGCGCGATCGCGGCACCCGGCGCGACCAGCTCGGCCGCGGCCCGCGCGATGTCCTCCTTGGCGGTGGGCTCCAGGCCCGACTTGGCCTCGAAGCCCGGTTCGTGCGTGCTCGCCTCGACCACCGGCACCGCGCCGCCGTGCACCTTCTCCAGCACGCCCTGCCGGGCGAGCGCGTCGAGGTCGCGGCGGACCGTCATGTCCGACACCCCGAGCCTGCGCGTCAGCTCGTTGACCCGGACACCGCCGCGCCGGCGGACCTCGTCCAGGATCAGGGCGCGCCGCTGCTCCGCGAGGAGGTTCTGATTCTCACTCACGTACGCTCCGGTCCTTTCGCCTCACAGCCGTCCGACACGCCCGGCGCACCTGCTCCGACGAGGACGTTCTCGCCGCTCCCCGGTGCGCGGACGTCCCATCCTCGCACGGCCCGTCCGGAGCCGCGCCACCGACTGTCTCGACGTGTTCATGCCATAGAGGCATCATCGTTTCCCCGTCCGTCACCCGGATCGGGGAGATTCCGTGCCGAAAGGTGTGCCCCGCCTCCGGTTCGGAGATCCTGTGCCCGCGCGGACACAGCCGACGGTTCGTCATGGGGGAAGGCGGAACTATGGAACCTGCGCAGGAGACAGCCCCGGCCGGCGGGACGGCCGGACCCGCGGCGCAGCCCGGGGCCGCCCTGGAACTCCTGGTCCACGGAGTGGGCGGCACCACACCCGGGAAGATGCTGGACGACCCGCGCACCGTGCGGATCGCGGGCGACGACACGGCGGCCGTCTTCCGGCGCGCCGAGGACGCCGACGCGGAGTCCCGGCCCGGGGAGCACCGCTCCGGCCCGGTCCCCGAGGCCTACGTCTGGTGCAACCTCACCTCCGGCAACGGCACCCGCGCCCTGTGGCTGTTGCTGCTGCCCTTCATGGTGGTCAACCTCGCCCACTGGATGCGCCCCGCCGCGCCCGGCCGAAGACGGACGGTGCGCCTGTACGGACTGCTGGTACGACTCGCCGCACTGAGCCTGACGGTGCTGCTCACCGCCGCCGCCTGCGAGGTCGCCCTGGACCTGGCCGCCTGGCAGTGCGCGGGCACCCCCGCCTGCGCCGCACGCCACACCTGGCTGGGCTTCCTGTCGCCCGCTGCCCCGCACCCCGGCTGGTGGAGCCTGCCCGGCCGCAGGCTGGCCCTGGCCGCCGCGGTGCCCGCCGCGCTCGTCGGCCTGCTGTGGTACCTCTCCCTGCGCACCTGGAGCGCCTACGAGTCCACGCAGCCGCTGGACCGCGCGCCCGAGCCCGAGGAGGACGACGGGCACACCGCCCTGGGCCGGCCCGGTTTCTGGTACGGGCGCCGGCTGGTGGCCCGACTGCGCGCCGCGCACACCGCCGCGGGGCTGCTGACGGTCGCCGCGGCCGTCGGCACGTCGGCGGCGCGCCACGACCGCCGGCCCGGCGGACCCGTGGCGCTCGACGCGGCGGGACGGCTCCTGGAGACGGCGCTCCTCCTGGGCGCGGTGGTGGTGGTCGTGGTCGTCTGCCGCCGCGGGCGCACCGAGCTCCACCTCGACCACGTCCTGGACGAGCGCATCGTCCGGCGGCTGCCGCTCGGCTCCCTGGCCCTGCTGCTGCTCTGCCTGCTGTACGCCGGCTGGGCACGCCCGGAGTGGAGGTCGGCGGGCCGGCTGCCGGGCGACGCGGCCTTCGGCGGCCTGGCCCTGGCACAGGGCCTGCTCGTGATCGCCCTCGGCGTGACCGCCCACACCCTCCACCGGAGTTCCCTCGCCGCCCCACGCGTGGCCATGCGCGGCCTGGGCGGGCCCGCGGTCGCGATGCTGGCCTGCGCGCTGGGCGGTGTGATGTCCGGCGGCGTCGCCCAGCGGGTGGCGGACTGGCTGGACGGCACCGGCGCGTCCCTGCCCGGGCCGCCGACCGTGCTGACCTGGCAGGCGTCCGTCATCCCGGTCTTCCTCGTGGTGCTGCTGGTGCTCTGTGCCGGGCTGGCCCGGCGCACCTGGCGACTGGCCCGCGCCGAACGCGCCGCGGTGGAGCGGGACTACGACTGCGCGCCCGGCGACCCGGCCCGCACCCGGACCATCGCCACCGCACGTGCCATGGCCGGCTTCACCGACCGCGCCCCCCTCCTCGTCGCCGTGGCCGCCGCCACCATGCTCCTGCTCGGCGCCGGGGCACTGGCCGGCGCCCTCACCACCGACCAAGTGCCCGCGGAGGCCACCACGGGCGCGCCCCCGTTCCTGCACGGTGCCGCGCAGACCGCACAGGCCCTGGGCTCCTGGCTGATCGGCCTCGGCTTCATCCTGTTCGTCACATGGGGCCGGCGCGCCTACCAGGACACCTCCGCGCGGCGCACCATCGGCATCCTGTGGGACGTCGGCACCTTCTGGCCGCGCGCCGCCCACCCCTTCGCCCCGCCCTGTTACGCCGAGCGCGCGGTGCCCGACCTGACCTGGCGCGTGGCCACCTGGACCCGTGCCACCGGCGGGCGGCTGGTCATCTCCGGGCACTCCCAGGGCAGCGTGCTCGCCGCCGCCGCGGCCTGGCAGCTGAAGCCGTCCGCCCGCAGACGCGTCGCCCTGCTGACCTACGGCTCCCCGCTGGAGCGTCTCTACGGCCGCTGGTTCCCCGCCCACTTCGGCCCGGCCGCCCTCGGCAAGCTGCACCAGGAGGTCGACTGCTGGCGCAACCTGTACCGGCTCACCGACCCCATCGGCGGTCCGGTGCGCCTGCCCCGCGACAACGGCCCCGAGGTGGACCGCGCGCCGCTGAAGGACCCCGCCGAGTACGGCCGCACCGAGCACCATCCGCTGCCCGCGCCCGTCCTGGGCCACTCCGACTACCAGGCCGACCCGGCGTTCGCCGAGGAGCGGCAGCGGCTGCTGGCCCGGCTGCGGCCGGAGCTGCCGGGCCCGCGCCCCACCGGGGACCCGCCCGGCGCGGCACCGAACGGCGAGGTCCAGGGCGGCGAGGTCCGAGGCGGCCAGGTCCAGGGCGGCGAGGTCCAGGCGGCCAGGTCCGGGACGGCGCGGGCCAGGACGGCGGGGGCCGCGACGGCGGGGTTCAGGGCAGCTCGGGCAGGTCCTCGGCGTAGAGCAGGGTCAGATCGTCGGTGCTGGGGTCGTCGAGCTGGGCGACCCGGCCCGCGTGCCGCTCCACCATCGCCTCGAAGGTCTGCCGCGCGGTGCGGCCGTTGCCGAACGCGGGTCCCTTCGGGATCGCCGCGAAGTACTTCAGCAGGGCCTCGGCGGTGCCCCGGGCCAGCCGGTACTCGTGCTCCTCCGCCTGCTGCTCCACGATCCGCAGCAACTCCTCGGGGCCGTAGTCGCCGAAGGTGATGGTCCGGGAGAAACGGGAGGCCACGCCCGGATTGACCGAAAGGAACCGTTCCATCTCCGCGGTGTAGCCGGCGACGATCACCACGACCGCGTCCCGGTGGTCCTCCATCAGCTTCACCAGCGTGTCGATGGCCTCCTTGCCGAAGTCCCGGCCCGAGTCCTCGGGCGACAGCGCGTAGGCCTCGTCGATGAAGAGCACGCCGCCGCGCGCCCGGTCGAAGGCCTCCTGGGTGCGGATCGCCGTGGAACCGATGTGCTCGCCGACCAGATCGACCCGGGAGACCTCCACCAGGTGGCCCTTCTCCAGCACGCCGAGGGAGGCGAGGATCTCGCCGTACAGGCGGGCGACGGTGGTCTTGCCGGTGCCGGGGGAGCCGGTGAAGACCAGATGGCGCTTGACCGACGCGGCCTTCAGGCCCGCCTGCTGCCGGCGCCGGCCCACCTCGATCATGTCGGTGAGCGCCCGCACCTCGCGCTTGACGCTCTCCAGGCCCACCAGGGCGTCCAGTTCACCGAGCACGTCCTGGGAGGTCCGGGCCGGCTGCTCCGGCCCGGGAGCGGCGCTCAGGGGCTCCTGCTCGGTGCTGCGCTGCCCGGGGATCGAGCCCAGCAGACCGGGGGAGGTGTGCGCCGTCTGCACGGCCGTCTCCCGCGCGGTGGGCGGCCTGAGGCCGCCGCTCTCGTCGCTGGTGCACTCCTCCACCAGGGGACCGCCGTCCGAGGCGGTGTCCGGGCCGCCGTCCGCGAACTCGTAGCCACCGCGCGCGCAGCGTTCCGTACGGCACTTGCGCAGCGTCGTGCGGGAGCCGTCGATCACATGGAAGCCGTAGCCGCCGCTGCCCGTCACCCGGCAGCCGAGGAAGCTGCCCCGGCCGCCCGCCGACACATAGAAACCGGCCTCCGCGGGGGAGGCCACCGTGCACCGCTCGATGGTGGGGTCGGCGCCCTTGGTGACGATCACGCCGGTCTGGGTGCCGTCCAGGGTGCAGTTGTTCAGGGTGCCGCCGCTGCCGTGGTCGCGGAACCAGGCGCCCGTCGCCGCCTCCCGGATCCGGCAGTCGTCGAGCTGCGCGGTGGCGCCGTCGCTCACCGACACGGCGGTGTTGCGCACCTGCGACAGATCGCTGTCGACGACGTCCGCGCGCGAGCCCCGGTCCAGCACGAACAGGGCGTCCGGTACGTCGTGCACCCGGCAGGAGTCCAGGACCGCGGTGGCGCCGTCGCTGACCCAGACCGCGGGGTAGTCGCCGGTGCTGTCGAAGATCTCGCACTGGTTGGCGTCCACGCGGGTGCCCGGGTCCCAGACCGACAGGCCGTTGCGCCCGAACTGCCGGACGCTGGTGCGGGTCAGCGTCAGCACGGAGCGGGAGCGCAGGTCGACGGCGTTCTCCGGGATGTCGTGGATACGGCAGTCGGCGAGCGTGAGCACGGCGTCCGTGTCGAGTGTGACGCCGTCGGCGGTGGTGCGGTGCACGTCGCAGTCGGTGAGGTGCGCGGTGGCCCGGGCGGTGACCTGGACGCCGCTGCCCCGCACCTCGTAGACCTCGCAGCCCACAGCCTCCAGCGCGGTGTGCTCGCCCGTCGCCGTCACTCCCGGGCCCGCGGTGTGGTGGATCCGGCAGCGCTCCAGACGCGGGTGGCCGCCGCCGCGCACCGCGACGCCCGACTGCCCGGCCGCGACCACCTCGCACTCCTCGAAGACCCCGCCGCCGCCGTCGAGGACGGCGATGCCGATGCCGGCCGGGTTGTCGACCGTGCAGCGCCGCACGGTCGGCCGCGCGCTGCCGCGCACCTCGATGCCGGAGGCGGAACGGGTCACGACGCGGACGTCCCTGATCTCCGGCGTGCCCTCCTCCACGAGCACGGCGGGCGCCGCCGCGTCCTGACCCTCCACGTGCAGGTCCTGCACCACCGCCGAGGCGCGCACGGTCAGCGGCACCCCGTCCGGGGGCGCGAGCCGCACCGAGCCGCGCGAACCCTCGGGACCGCGCAGGGTCACCGCCCGCTGCACGACGAGGTTCTCCCGGTAGGTGCCGGGGGCGACGGTGAGCACGTCACCGTCGGCCGCGGCCTCCAGGGCGGCGGCGAGCGATGCGTACTCGCCCGTGCGGCGCCGCCACCGCGACGTGCCGGTGTGCGTCACCTGGACCGTGCCCTGTGCCATGGCGCTGCTCTGCCCCCACCTCGTTGTACTGATGGCTCGTTCGCCCCGGGGGCCACGGCCCCTCACGCGCGGGTTGGTCATTGCCGATCTGTTCGGCCGGTCCACCGTAGCGTGCGCGCGGGCGGTGGGTTGACCGGAGGCGGAAGGCCGTCAACTGCCGGTGCCGGTCCTGCCCCAGTCCGGGCCCGCCCGGTCCCAGGCCTGTTCCCAACGCGCGTACCGGCGTCGGACCATGCGCCAGACGATCAGCCGCCGGGCGGCCTCGACACAGCCGGCGGTTGTCAGCGCGGCCCCGATCCCGGCGAGCACGGCGTGCGTCGTCGCGGTGGCGGAGTCCAGCGGGCGCGCCACCGTCCGGCCGTGCCCGTCCGTCCATATCGTGAAGCGGTCGCCCCGGTGCGGGTGCTCCAGGCCCGCCAGGACCGGGCCGTGGTGCGCGGTGCCGTCCGGTGCGGTCCAGTCGGCGAGCACCCGGCTGCGCAGGTCCTGGCCGGTGCCGGTCTCCGGATCGGCGTCCAGCAGCGGGCGGTCCAGCTCGCGCACCACCGTGGCCGTCACCAGGTGCCGGGACCGCTGCTGGTCGTGGACGGAGGACTGGAGGGCGTCCTGGGCCACGCCGCCGACGAGGGCGCCGGCCACCGGCGCGGCGAGCAGGAGCAGCAGCAGGGCCACCAGGGCCACCCAGGCCTCGACCAGATCGGTCGTGCGGCGCAGCGGATTGTGCCGCCAGCGCCAGAGTCCGCTGATCGCTCGCACCGTCCGCACCCCCTTCCCGCTCCGTGCTTGACCCCCGGGGAAGCCGTTCACGCGCGGGCCCGGTGGGAAGAGAGCGACGTCACCTCGCCCCGGGGCCCCCGCACACGTCCCACCCAGCCCCAACGTCCGGGCCACCGGCCGGGTTCCCGCCCGCCCGGGCCGCGGTGGACCACCGGTTATCCGAGGATCCTGACCGGGTCGCCGACCCGGACGGTGCCGCCGGAGAGCGGCACCAGGTTCTGGCCGAAGAGCAGCCTGCCGTCCCGGCGGCGGTGGCGTGCGAGGGTGCGCAGGGGTTCCCGGCCCCGCTCGGCGGTGTCCTGGTCGGTGGTGGTCACGACGCACCGCCCGCTCGGCTTGGCCACGCGGAGGACGACCTCGCCGACGGCGATGCGCGACCAGCCGTCCTCGGCCCAGGCGGTGGTCCCCGACACCACCAGATTGGGCCGGAAACGGTTCATGGGCAGCGGGCCCTCGCCGGCGTCGTCCCCCTGCGCGATCAGGGAGTTGAGGGCGTCGAGGGAGGCGGTCGTGGTGAGCAGCAGCGGATAGCCGTCGGCGAAGGAGACGGTCTCGCCGGGCAGGGCGTACTCCGGGTCGACGGGCCGGCGCGTGGCGGGGTCGTCCATGTGCACCAGCCGAACGTCGGCACCGAGCAGGGCGCTGCACCAGGCGTGCGCCGCCTCGTCCTCCGCGACCACCACCTCCACCTTGTCGCGGAAGACGTCCGCCGGCACGGTGACCGCAGGCCTCGGCACCGCCACCTCCAGCGGCTCCATGCCGGGCGCGGTCAGCCGGACGCCGCCGGGCAGCGGCTCGGCGGCGGCCAGCGCGAGGCGCGGCCGCTCGCGCTGTGTGACGACCTTTCCCCCGTCGTCGATCAGCGCCCAGCGCCGGTCCCCGGCCAGCCCCCAGGGCTCCACGACGGCCTCCCGGGGCGCCAGGCCCCGGAACGCCTTGACCGGATGGACGTGTATCGACTTCAGTCGCGCGTTCCCCATGAGGTCATCGTGCCAGGCGGCGCCGACACCCGGGGCACGGCTCAGTAGCCGCGGTACTGCTGGTTGTTGTACGGGTCCTGGTACGGAGCCGGGGCCGGCGCCGGGGGCCGGGGAGCGGCGGGGCGCATCGCCTCGTAGCCCGCGGCGCCGGGAGCGGCCGGCCGGGGCTGCTGGGGCTGCGGGCCGGGGTAGCCCCGGGGCGCGGTCGCCTGCTGCGGGATGTACGCGGCCGGCGCCTGCTGCAACGGGGCCGGCTGCGGCGCCTGCTGCGGATAGCCGTAGGAGGGCTGGGAGGGGGCCGCCGGGAGGGCGGGCAGCGCGGACGGGAGCGCGGGCAGACTGCCGCCCGGCGCGTCGTACGCGGCGGGGACCCGGATCGGGGCGATCTGCGGGGTACCCCGTTCGGCCACGAGCGAGTCGTAGATCGGGGTGTCCGGGAAGGAGGCGGAGTAGTAGCCGCCGCCATAGGTGGAGCGGGGGGAGGTCATGGCACATAAGTTAAGCCCACGATGTGCTGATTGGGGAGACCGATAAGAGGGTTGTTTTCCGTGTCCGCGGTGACCTGCCGCGCCCAATGCGAGCGAATTCGACAAAAGGGGCGGCATGTACGGGTAAAGGCCGTGTTCCAGGCGGGTTACCGGCGGTCGCCCCGCCGGTGTGTGCGTCCTGCGCGTGGGAGTTGACCGCGAGGGGGGAATAGGTTGGGCGCGAAGACGCGACGGACTGCCGGGGACCGCCCGGCGCGGTGACACGAAGGGGGCGGACATGTCTATGCCGAAGGGGTCGAACACCCCGGTGCCGGCGACGGCACTGCGGGTGGAAGTGGGCCGGCGGTCCGGCCCCGGGGTGCCCGACGTGGACGCCTCCGCCCTGCTGCTGGTGGGCGGAAAGGTCCGTTCCGACGGGGACTTCGTCTTCTACAACCAGCCGGCGCACGCCTCCGGCGCCGTCCGGCACGAGGGCAAGCGGGACGCCGGCGGCACGGTGACCGACAGTCTGCTGGTGGACCTCGCGCGCGTGGAACCCGCGATCGAGACCGTGATCGTCGCCGCGTCCGCGGACGGCGGCTCCTTCGGGCAGGTCCCCGGTCTGTACATCGAGGTGCGCGACGCGGCCGGCGGCACCGTGGCGGCCCGCTTCGACAGCACGGACGCCACCGTGGAGACCGCCTTCGTGCTCGGTGAGTTCTACCGCCGCCAGGGCGCCTGGAAGTTCCGCGCCGTCGGCCAGGGCTACGGCAGCGGACTCGAGGGCCTGGCGACCGACTACGGCATCACGGTGGACGAACCCCAGCACACCGCCCCGCCCGCCCCGCCCGTCCGCCCCGCTCCGCCCGCCCCGTCCCCGGCGGCCCAGCCGTACGCCGCCGCCCCTCCGCCCCCTCCCGCTGCCCCGCCCGCGGCGCCTCCCACGGCACCGGTCCGTCTCACCAAGGTGACGCTCACCAAGGCGGCCCCCACGGTGTCGCTCACCAAGCAGGGCGGCACCTCGGGCGCGCTGCGCGTGAACCTCAACTGGGAGGTGCGCAAGCAGTTCTCGGGCTGGGGCCGCAAGCGGGGCCGCTCGGTCGCCCTCCACAACGACCTCGACCTGGACCTGTGCGCCCTGTACGAACTCGCCGACGGCAGCAAGGGCGTCGTCCAGGCCCTCGGCAACGCCTTCGGCGCGCTGCACCAGCCCCCCTTCATCCACCTCGACGGCGACGACCGCACCGGAGCGGTGGCCACCGGCGAGAACCTCACCGTCAACCTCGACCACAGGCAGGCCTTCCGCCGCATCCTGGTCTTCGTGACCATCTACGAGGGCGCGCGCTCCTTCGCCGACCTGCACGCCACCGTCACCCTCCAGCCCCAGCACGGAGCGCCGATCGACTTCTCGCTCGACGAGTGCACGGTGCCCTCCACGGTGTGCGCGCTGGCGCTGATCACCAACACCGGCGGCGACCTGGTCGTCCAGCGCGAGGCCCGCTATCTGGTGCCGGAGCGCGGCGTGAGCCCCCAGCGGACGATCGACTACGCCTACGGATGGGGCATGAACTGGACCCCCGGCCGCAAGTGACGCCCCGCCGGGCGGGCGGTCAGCCCTCCTCGGGCACGGCGTCCGGACGCGCGTAGGTGCGGCCCTTCCAGGCCGCGCCGCGCCCCCGGTGATGCTGGACCGCGGAGTCGACCGTCATCAGCAGGTACAGCAGCGCGGTGAACGGCAGCAGCGGGGCCAGCCACGGCGGCTGCCGGTAGTAGCGCAGCATCGGCAGGTACGTCCCCGCCATCACCAGCCATGCCAGGGCCCCGGCGACCGCTGCCGCCGCGTTGCCCGCGGCCGCTCCGGCGATCACCGACGCGGGCGGCACCAGGTACACCAGCGCCAGCCCCAGGACCGTCCCGGCCAGCAGCAGGGGATTGTGCCGCAGCTGGGTGTAGGCGCTGCGCGAGACCATCCGCCACAGGTCGCGCAGGAGCGGATAGGGCCGCACGCTGTCGACCCGGTCGGCCAGCCCCAGCCAGATGTGGCCCCCGCCGCCCTTGACCGCGCGGGCCAGCGCCACGTCGTCGATCACGGCGTGCCGGATCGCGTCCGGGATCCGCGCCCGCTCGGCCGCCTCCGTGCGCAGCAGCACACAGCCGCCCGCCGCGGCCGCCGTCCGCGCGCGGCGCCGGCCGATCCACCGGAAGGGATACAGCTGCGCGAAGAAGTAGACGAAGGCCGGCACCACCAGCCGCTCCCAGGCGCTCTCCACCCGCAGCCGGGCCATCTGGGAGACCGCGTCGAAACCCCCGGTGCGCGCCGCCGCCACCAGCTGCCGCAGGCTGTCCGGGGCGTGCGCGATGTCGGCGTCCGTCAGCAGCAGGTACTCGGGACCACGCGCGCGTGCCAGCCCGATCCCGTGGCGCACCGCCCAGAGCTTGCCGGTCCAGCCCGCGGGCGGCTCACCGGGCGAGTCCACGGTGAGCGGCAGCCCGCCCGTGCGCCCCGCCAGTTCACGTGCCAGCTCACCGGTGCCGTCCGTGCTGCCGTCGTCGATCAGGAAGATCTCGGCCCGGCCCGGATAGTCCTGGGCGAGCAGCGACGGCAGGCTGTGCGGAAGGACGGCCGCCTCGTCGCGCGCGGGGACGACGACGCACACGGACGGCCACACGTCCATCTCCCGCCGGGGCGGCAGCCGGACGTCCGTGCGCCAGAAGAAGCCCTGGCCGAACAGCAGCCACAGCCAGACGGCGAGTGATACGGCGGCGGTCCACACAACAGGGCTCACGCGCGCAGTCTGCCCCACCCCGGCGGCCCGGCGCGGCCCATCGACTATCGTGGCGGGGTGAAGATCGCGCTGATGGACTCCGGAATAGGGCTGCTGGCGGCCACTGCCGCGGTACGGCGTCTGCGCCCGGACGCCGATCTCGTTCTCTCTCTGGACCCCGACGGCATGCCCTGGGGTCCGCGTACCCCCGAGGACCTGACCGGGCGCGCCCTGGCCGTCGCCGAGGCCGCCGCCGCGCACCGGCCGGACGCCCTGATCGTCGGCTGCAACACCGCGACCGTGCACGCGCTGCCCGCCCTGCGCGCCCGTCTGGAGCCGGAGCTGCCGGTGATCGGCACCGTCCCGGCGATCAAGCCGGCCGCGGCCGGCGGCGGCCCCTTCGCGATCTGGGCGACACCCGCCACCACCGGCAGCGCCTACCAGCGCGGTCTGATCCGTGACCACGCCGACGGCGTGACGGTCACCGAGGTGCCCTGCTGGGGTCTGGCCGAGGCCGTGGAGCACGCGGACGAGGCGGCGATCGACGCGGCCGTCACGGCCGCCGCCGCACTGACCCCGGCGGACACGACGACCGTGGTGCTCGGCTGCACCCACTACGAGCTGGTCGCCGAGCGTATCCGCGCCGCCGTGCAGCGCCCCGGCCTGCCGCCCCTGGTGCTGCACGGCTCCGCGGGAGCGGTCGCCGCCCAGGCGCTGCGCCGCATCGGCGAGCAGCCCGCCCCCGGGACCGAGGCCACCGGCACCCTCACGGTGCTGCTCAGCGGGCGCGAGGGCGGCCTGCCCGCGGCCGCGCTCGCCTACGCCGAGGGACAGCTTCTGAGGGCGGTCGCTTCCGCCCGGTGACCTGCGAGGACGGCATCCGGCGCGCCGACCGCCCGGACGGTCACGCTCCGCAGCGCCGTGCCCGCGCAGCGAAACCTGAGTAACCTCGTACATATGAGGGACCACCGCCCCGGCGAGAATGCCCCCCACCCCGAGGTCTGGACCGGTCGTGCGACCAACCGGGCCCAGTGGCTGCTGGCGCTGGCCGGCGCCGCCTGTCTGGCGCTCGGCATCGAGCTGGCCGTCGACTCCGCCTGGACGTCCGGTGTCACCGCGCTCGTCATGGCCGTCGTGGGCTGCATCGCGGCCGGGCTGCTGGTCCTCTTCGGCACCCTGGCGTTCGTGCACGTCGCGCTGAAGGTGGACAGGGAGTGCCTCGAAGTGCGCTGCGGCCACATCGGTGTGCCGCGCCGCCGCATCCCGCTCTCCCAGGTCGCGGGCGCCGAGTTCGCCCCGCACGTCACCCCCAGACACTGGGGCGGCTGGGGCTACCGCTGGCGTCCCGAGAAGGGCACCGCGGTCGTCGTCCGGCGCGGCGAGGGCCTCGTGCTCCGGCTCTGGGACGGCCATACGTTCACGATCACCGTCGACGACGCGGAGACGGCCGTACGGGTCATCAAGGACCGGCTCCGGCCGAGGACGTCGGGCCCGGTGCGCTGAGATCCCGGCGACGGCCGGTCACCGCGACAGCCGCTTACCGCGCGGAGGTGCTTCGACCGGCTGCGGCCGGGACGCCAGGCGCGGTGCGCTGAGGTCTCGGCGGCGGCCGGTCACCGCGCGGAGGTGCTTCGGCCGGGGACGTCGGGCCGGGCGCGCTGAGGTTCCGGCGTCGGCCGGTCACCGCGGCGGCGGCTCATCGCGGCGGCCGGTCACCGCGACAGCCGCTTACCGCGCGGAGGTGCTTCGACCGGCTGCGGCCGGGACGCCAGGCCCGGTGCGCTGAGGTCTCGGCGGCGGCCGGTCTCGGCGTCGGCCGGTCACCGCGCGGAGGTGCTTCGGCCGGGGACGCCAGGCGCGGTGTGCTGAGGTTCCGGCGTCGGCCGGTCACCGCGGCGGCGGCTCATCGCGGCGGCCGGGCACCGCGCGGATGTGCCCCCGGCGTCCTCTCCGGCGGTTCGTCGGTCAGTGGATGGGCCGTGGCCAGTCCCGCGAGGACGCCCGCGCCCGCCGAGACCGCGGTGAAGCTCAGCGCGTTGCCGACGGCGGCGAGCACCGCGAGCGCCGTCAGGGCCGCGCCCGCGCTCAGCACGACCGGTGTCGGGCGCGTGGAGCGCCACAGCGCGTACAGCAACCAGCAGAACACCGCGCCCAGCAGCACCACGCCGCCGACCCCCTGCTCGGCCGCCTGCTGCAACGGCGCCGAGTGGGGCCTGGCGTCGGCCGGCGGGAACCGGGTGGCCTCCGTGCTCAGCTCCCCGAACCGTCCCGGGCCCACCCCGAAGGCGGCCTCCTCGCGGGCCAAGCGCCACGCGTCCCGCCACAGCGCGGTCCGGTGCGCGGCCGGCCGGCCCTCCGGCACCGCGGCGGCCCCGTCCGGCACGGCACCCGCGGCGACCGCCCCGACCAGCCCGGTCGCCGCCGCGGCGGCCAGCGCCAGCCCGGCGATGCCCGCACCGCGGCGGCGCACCCGGCCGGCGGCCAGGGAGCACAGCAGCACCGCGGCGCAGGCCACGCATCCGGCGGCGGAGCCGAGGACGGCCGCCGTCACCGCGATCCCCGCGGCCGGCACCCACAGCGCCAGCCGCACGGCCGGTGTCCGGGCGGCCCGGGCCGCGCAGCACGC
Organism: Streptomyces fumigatiscleroticus; assembly: GCF_014647975.1. Taxonomy (GTDB): domain Bacteria; phylum Actinomycetota; class Actinomycetes; order Streptomycetales; family Streptomycetaceae; genus Streptomyces; species Streptomyces fumigatiscleroticus. The sequence goes on along the minus strand of NZ_BMQF01000006.1, from coordinate 37,012 downwards.
GGCGCCCGCCGACAGGGCCAGCAGGGCGGCCGTGGCACCGGCGTGCCCGAGCGGCGCGGAGATCCGCGGCCCGGGCGCGAGATGCGGCACGGTCACCGTCAGCGCGGTGCCGGCCAGGGCCGCGGCGCAGGGCGCGGCGACCGGCAGCAGCGCCCCGCAGATCCGTCCCGCGGCATAACCGGCGGCCACGGCGAGCACCGCGAGCAGGACACCCTCCGGGCGGCCGGCCCGCGCGGCGGCGGTGATCAGCGCCCAGGAGGCACAGGCCCCGAGGGCCACCACGCCCGTGGCGTCCGCCACATTCCGTCTCCCGCCGTCCGGCTCCGCACCGGCCGCGCACGTCGTCCCCCCGTAACCCACCGCGCCCCCCGACCCAGTCTTCCCCGACCCGTGACGGGCCCCGGCCGCCGCCCGTGACGGGGCCGGGCCCAGGGTTCCGGCTCACCGTAACCGCTGGTGGGCGGTTTGTGGATGGGCCGGCGAGGGGAGCTGCCGTCCCGAGGACCGCGCTGTCGGCCGCGAAGCCGGGCGCCGTACACTCCCCAGGGTGACCGCCACCGCAACCTCCGCCGGCGAGTCGGACCAGCAGCAGCCGCGGATCGCGTCCGCGCGCGGCGCCCGGCCCGCCCGGCTCCTCCCGCCCGTCGCAGCCGCGCTGTCCGGGGTGCTGCTCTACGTCAGTTTCCCGCCGCGCACCCTGTGGTGGCTGGCCCTGCCGGCCTTCGCGGTCCTCGGCTGGACGCTGCGCGGCCGCGGCTGGAAGGCGGGCCTGGGCCTCGGCTATCTCTTCGGCCTGGGCTTCCTGCTGCCGCTGCTGGTGTGGACCGGTGTGGAGGTCGGCTCCGGGCCCTGGCTGGCGCTGGCCGCGGTGGAGGCGGTGTTCGTCGCGCTGGTCGGCGCGGGCATCGCCGCGGTGGCCAAGCTGCCGGCCTGGCCGGTGTGGGCGGCGGCGGTGTGGACCGCCGGCGAGGCGGCACGCGCGCGCGTGCCGTTCCACGGCTTCCCCTGGGGCAAGATCGCGTTCGGGCAGGCGGACGGCGTGTTCCTGCCGCTGGCCGCGGTGGGCGGCACCCCGGTGCTCGGCTTCGCGGTCGTCCTGTGCGGCTTCGGCCTGTACGAGGTGGTGCGGCTGGCCGTGCGGGCCCGGCGCACCCGGGCCGTGCGACGGGGCGCCGCGGTCGCGGCGCTGCTGAGCGTGGCCGTCCCGGTCGCGGGGGCCCTGGCCGCCCGGCCGCTGGTCAGCGACGAGGCCGAGGACGGCAGCGTGACCGTCGCCGTGGTGCAGGGCAACGTCCCCCGCGCGGGACTCGCCTTCAACGCACAGCGCCGCGCGGTGCTCGACTACCACGCGCGCGAGACGGAACGCCTGGCCGCCCGGGTGAAGGCCGGCAAGGTGGCCAGACCCGACATCGTGCTCTGGCCGGAGAACTCCTCCGACATCGACCCCTTCGCCAACGCCGACGCGCGCGCCGTCATCGACCGGGCCGCCAAGGCGATCGGCGTGCCCATCTCGGTCGGCGCCGTGGTGAAGCGGGACGGCAAGCTGCTCAACGAGCAGATCCTGTGGGACCCGGTCAAGGGCCCCGTCGACACCTACGACAAGCGGCAGATACAGCCGTTCGGCGAGTACCTGCCACTGCGCTCGCTCATCGGGGCGCTCAACGACGAGTGGACCTCGATGGTCGCCGAGGACTTCAGCCGGGGCAGCGAGCCGGGCGTGTTCACCATGGACGGCGCCCGCGTCGGACTCGTCACCTGCTACGAGGCCGCCTTCGACTGGGCGGTGCGCTCCGAGGTCACCGACGGCGCCCAGCTGATCTCCGTACCGAGCAACAACGCGACCTTCGACCGCAGCGAGATGACCTACCAGCAGCTCGCCATGTCCCGGGTCCGCGCGGTCGAGCACAGCCGGACCGTCACGGTCCCGGTGACCAGCGGCGTCAGCGCGATCATCATGCCGGACGGCACGATGACGCAGAAGACCGGCATGTTCGTCGCGGACACCCTGGTGCAGAAGGTGCCGCTGCGCTCCTCGCAGACCCCCGCCACCCGGCTGGGCACACTGCCGGAGATCGCCCTGGTGCTGCTCGCCGCGGGCGGGCTCGGCCGGGCGGCCGTCACCGGGCTGCGCGGTCGACGGGCCGGTGACGCGTAGCGGTACGCCCGCCGCACGCCGGACGAAGTCCGGCCGGAGCGGCCCGGACGCCGGTTAGGGTCGGGACATGGCCACTCCTGATTTCATCCGCACCCTTCGCTCCTTCGCCGGACACCAGCTTCTGTGGCTCCCCGGAGTCACCGCCATCGTCTTCGACGACGCGGGCAGGGTGCTGCTGAACCGGCGGTCCGACACCCGAAGGTGGTCGGTGCTCGGCGGCATCCCGGAGCCGGGCGAGCAGCCCGCCGCCTGCGCCGTGCGCGAGGTGTACGAGGAGACCGCCGTCCGGTGCGTCGTCGAGCGGGTGGTCCTGGTCCAGGCGCTGGACCCGGTCACCTACGAGAACGGCGACACCTGCCAGTACATGGACATCACGGTGCGCTGCCGGGCCGTCGGCGGCGAGGCACGGGTCAACGACGACGAGTCGCTGGAGGTGGCCTGGTTCCCGGTGGACGCGCTGCCCGAGCTGAACGAGTTCGGTCTGCTCCGGATCAAGCAGGCGACGTCCGACGCACCCACATGGTTCGACCCCACCGGTTCCATCTGAACTGTGGGGTGTGACCACATGGGGCGAGGCATGGGTGCTGCCTAGGGTCGGGACATGACCTCGCCCAGTGGCCTCCCCGCCCCCCACGCCTCCTCGCCCGACCTCGGCGGCCGCACCGCCCTCGTCACCGGCGCCGCCGGCGGCATCGGCCGCGCCTGCGCGCTGCGGTTGGCGGCCGCGGGCGCCAAGGTCAGAGCGGTCGACCGGGACGCGGCGGGCCTGGACGCGCTGGCCGCCGGCGCGCGGGACCTGCCGGGCACCGTCGAACCGCTCGTGCTGGACCTGACCGACCTGGACGCCGCGGAACTCGCCGCGGCGGGCACCGACGTCCTCGTCAACAACGCCGGACTGCAACTGGTGCGGCCCCTGGAGGAGTTCCCGCCGGACGTCTTCCACACCGTGCTCACCGTGATGCTGGAGGCACCGTTCCGGCTGATCCGCGGCGCCCTGCCGCACATGTACGGGCAGGGCTGGGGCCGCATCGTGAACGTGTCCTCCGTCCACGGCCTGCGCGCCTCCGCCTACAAGTCCGCCTACGTCGCCGCCAAGCACGGCCTGGAGGGCCTGTCCAAGACCGCCGCCCTGGAGGGCGCCCCGCACGGTGTCACCTCCAACTGCGTGAACCCCGCCTATGTGCGCACCCCCCTGGTGGAGCGGCAACTGGCCGACCAGGCCCGGGCGCACGGCATCCCCGAGGAACGCGTCCTGTCCGAGGTCCTGTTGAAGGACAGCGCCGTCAAGCGGCTCATCGAACCCGAGGAGGTCGCCGAGGCCGTGGCGTATCTGTGCAGCCCCCGGGCGTCCTTCGTGACCGGCACCTCGCTGGTCCTCGACGGCGGCTGGACCGCGCACTGAGCGGACGGTGCCCGTGGCCGGCCGGGTTTTCCACAGGGCTGCCGGGACGGCCGTGCGATGGGTGATCCTGTGAGCATGTCTCGCCACCACGTGCAGTCCGCCGAGGCCCCGTTCCTGGAGCTGCTGGCCCGGGGCGCCTCCGCCGACGCCTACGAGCAGCCGGTGCTGCTGGCCCGCGCCGAGGGCCGGCCGGCCGAGCGCGTCGCCGCGCTGGAACACGCCAGACTGCTCGCGCTGCGCGTGCGCGCGGAGCTGGAGGGGCTCCGCCGTCGGGAGGCCGAGCTGTCCGCGCTCTTCGAGACCGCCCACGACCTCGCCGGACCGCGGGACCTGGACGCCGTGCTGCGGGCCATCGTGCAGCGCGCCCGCTCCCTGCTCGGCACGGACGTGGCCTACCTCAGCCTCAACGACCCGGCCCGGGGCGACACCTACATGCGGGTCACCGAGGGTTCGGTCGCGGCCCGCTTCCAGCAGCTCCGGCTCGGCATGGGGGAGGGGCTCGGCGGCCTGGTCGCCCAGACGGCCCGCCCGTACGTCACGGACGACTACTTCAAGGACGCCCGCTTCCAGCACACGCGCACCATCGACGCGGGCGTGCGGGACGAGGGGCTCGTGGCCATCCTGGGCGTGCCCCTGATGCTCGGGCACCACGTCATCGGTGTGCTCTTCGCCGCGGACCGCCGGGCCCGGGTCTTCGAGCGGGAGCAGATCGCCCTGCTCGGCTCCTTCGCCGCGCTGGCCGCCGCCGCCATCGACACCGCCAACCTGCTCACCGAGACCCGCTCGGCCCTGGCCGGACTGGAGCGGGCCAACGAGATCGTCCGGGACCGCAGCGCGGTCATCGAGCGCGCCTCCGACGTGCACGACCGCCTCGCCGAGCTCGTCCTGCGCGGCGGCGGGGTGCACGACGTGGCCGCCGCCGTCTCCCAGGTCCTCGGCGGTGCCGTCGAGTTCGCCGAGGCCGCCGCCGCACCGGCGCGGGCCCTTCGGGCGTCCCGCGCCGAGGGCCACGCGGTACGGCACGAGGACGACTGGATCGCCGCCGTCACCGCCGGCGGCGAACTGCTCGGCGCCCTGGTGCTGCGCGGCCACCCGGACCTCGACCCCGTCGACCAGCGCACGCTGGAACGCGCCGCGATGGTCACCTCCCTGCTGCTGCTCGCCAGACGGTCCGCCGCCGAGGCCGAACAGCGTGTCCGCGGCGAGCTGATGGACGACCTGCTGGACGCCCGCGACCGCGACCCGCGCCTGCTGCGCGAGCGCGCCGCCCGGCTCCACGCCGACCTCGACGCCACCCACACCGTGCTCGCGGCCCGCCTCGACGGCCCGCCGGCCGACGCCGGCCGGCAGGCCGACGCCCGCAGACGCCTGTGGTCCGCCGCCTCCCATCTGGCCGCCACCCGGCACGGGCTGGCCGCCGCCCGCGACGGCGGCACCGTCCTGCTGCTGCCCCTGGAACCCGGGGACACCGCCACCGGCCTGGCCCGCCGTACCGCCCGTCACCTGGCCACGGCCGTGCACGAGGCGGTCACCGTCGGCGCCTCCGCCCCGGTGAAGGACCTCACCGCCCATCCGGACGCCGTGGCCGGCGGCTACGCGGAGGCCCGGCGCTGCCTGGACGCCCTGCGGCTGCTGGGCCGCTGCGGGGACGGCGCCGCCGCGGAGGACTTCGGCTTCCTGGGGGTGCTGCTCGCCGGCGACCGGGACATACCGGGCTTCGTGGACCGCACCATCGGCCAGGTCGTGGCCTACGACGCACGGCGCGGCACCGACCTGCTGCGCACCCTCGACGCCTACTTCGCCTGCGGCATGAGCCCGGCCCGCACCAAGGACGAGCTGCACGTCCATGTGAACACCGTCGCCCAGCGCCTGGAGCGCGTGGGCCGTCTCCTCGGCGACGACTGGTCGAGTCCCGCCCGCGCCCTGGAGATACAACTGGCCCTGCGGCTGCACCGGCTGTCGGCACCGGCCCCGTACTGACCGGGTCCGGCGGCCCGGGTCCGGCGGTCCGGAGGCGGCGGTCCGGAGGCGGCCGGCGGCCCCCGAACGCAGGGGCGCACGGGGGCCGGCCGGTCCGGGGCGGGTCAGACGACGGGCGCGTCGGCCGTCCGGGCCGTCGCCGGCTCGGCGTCGCCGGACGGCGCCACCTCGGCCAGGTCGCGGTGGCGGGTCTCCTTGCCCGCCGCCACGGCGACGACCGTCAGGACGGCCGCGGCGATGACGTACAGGGCGATCGGGGTGGAGCTGTCGTAGTCGGACAGCAGCGCGGTGGCGATCAGCGGGGCCGGGGCGCCCGCGGCGACGGAGGCGAACTGGGCGCCGATGGAGGCACCGGAGTAGCGCATCCGGGTCGCGAACATCTCGGCGAAGAAGGCGGCCTGGGGCGCGTACATCGCCCCGTGCAGCACCAGGCCGACGGTCACCGCGACGATCAGGGCGCCGAATCCGCCGGTGTCGATCAGCCGGAAGAACGGGAACATCCACAGACCGACCCCGGCCGCGCCCAGCAGATACACGGGACGGCGGCCGATCCGGTCCGACAGCGCGCCCCAGGCCGGGATGACCGCGAAGTGCACGGCCGAGGCGATCAGTACGGCGTTGAGCGCGGTCTGCTTGGAGACGCCGGCCGAGGTGGTGGCGTAGACGAGGATGAAGGCGGTGATCACGTAGTAGCTGATGTTCTCCGCCATGCGCGCGCCCATCGCGATCAGCACGTCCCGCCAGTGGTGCCGCAGCACGGACACCAGCGGCAGTCGCTCGGCGTCCCCGGCACGGGCCTCGGCCCGCGCCCGCGCCTCCTTGAAGACGGGGGATTCGTCGACGGACAGACGGATCCACAGACCGACGATCACCAGCACCCCGGAGAGGAGGAACGGGATCCGCCAGCCCCAGCCGGCGAAGGCGGCGTCCGAGAGCACGGCGGTCAGCAGGGAGAGCACGCCGGTCGCGAGCAGCTGCCCCGCCGGAGCGCCGGTCTGCGGCCACGAGGCCCAGAAGCCGCGCCGCCGCGCGTCCCCGTGCTCCGACACCAGCAGCACGGCACCGCCCCACTCGCCGCCCAGCGCGAAGCCCTGCACCAGCCGCAGCAGGGTCAGCAGCACGGGAGCGGCGGTGCCGACGGTGGCGTGCGTCGGCAGCAGACCGATCGCGAAGGTCGCCCCGCCCATCAGCAGCAGGCTCAGCACCAGCAGCTTCTTCCGGCCCAGCCGGTCGCCGTAGTGCCCGAAGACCAGCGCGCCCAGCGGCCGGGCGGCGAATCCGACCGCGTAGGTCAGGAACGACAGCAGCGTGCCGACCAGCGGGTCGGAGTCCGGGAAGAACAGCTTGTTGAAGACGAGGGCGGCGGCGGAGCCGTAGAGGAAGAAGTCGTACCACTCGATGGTGGTGCCGATGAGGCTGGCGGCGACGATGCGGGGGAGTTTCGCGGGGGTCGGGGGAGCGGTTGGTGCGGAGGCCATGTGCGCCACTTCCTCGTGTGCGACGGGGACGGGTACGTGTCGGCACACGGTAGGAAGGCGCAGGTCAGAGGCGTATGTGGTGGGACACCATAGTTCTGGGCGCCGGGGTGCGCGCGTCCACCATGGAGCGGTGCCGGGGGCCTCCTCGACGGCTTCGACGAGGGCCACTCGGGGTGACCGCCGAGTTGGGACAGATTCCCCGCCGACTTCCCGGAATGTCCACCGGGAGCCGTCCGCCGCGCCGTAGTGCGCCCGGAGACCGCACACAGTCGAAGCCGCGATCCGCAATTCCTGTCGCAGTCCCGCAGGCCGAGAGGAAGCTGGTGCAGCGGTGGCCGAACTCACGGTTCCGGCGCGCATGGAGGTGCGCGACCGGGCGACCTGGACCGAGTTGTTCTACGACCTGGTGCTCGCCTTCGGCGTGGGGCAGATCGCCCATGTGCTCGCCGCGCACCCCGACTGGCGCTCCCTGGGAGGCTGTCTGCTCGTCCTGATCCCCCTGTGGTGGGCCTGGGTGGACGTCGTCATGGCGATGAACGCCGTGCGCGAGACCAGTGCGCAGCGGGTCTTCCTGCTCCTCGCCGGGCTGGCCACCTACGGGATGGGGGTCGCCGCGCCGCACGCCCTCCAGACGCGCGAGGAGTCGCTGCTCTACGCGGGGTGCTACCTCGCGCTGCGGCTCGTCATCGGCGAGGCCATCCGCAGGGAGTGCGCCGTCTACACGATCCATCCCTACCGGGCCGGGCTCGCCTTCGCGCTCGCGCTCCTCGGCTGCGCCGTACTGCCCGACGCGTGGCGGCCCGTCTGCTGGGCGGTCGCCGTCGCGGCGGAGATCCTCGCGCCGCTCGTGCTCAGCGGGCATCTGCGGCAACTCGCCTTCGGCGTCAACCATCTCCCCGAGCGGTTCGGTCTGTTCGTGATCATCGCTCTCGGTGAGAACGTCGTCTCCGTGGGCGCGGGGCTGGCGGGGACCTCACCCGGTTTCGTCGAGCTGTTCGCCGTCGCGCTCGCCTTTCTCATCGGCTGTGCCCTGTGGTGGCTCTACTTCCACCTCGTCGCCGCCGCCGTGGCCCACGCGCTGCGCACCCATCCGACGCCGTCGATCGTGGTGCGCGACGTGCTCAGCTACGGCCATCTCGTGCTGGTCTCCGGCCTGTTGCTGGTCTCGGTCGGGGGCGATCTGATCGTCACGGAGCCGACCGCGATACCGCACGCGTTCGCCGCCGTCCTGCTGCCGGCCGGTGCCGCGGTGTACATGCTGACCTTCTGCTACACCCGGTGGCGGATGTTCGGCGCCGCGTCGACGACCCGCTTCTTCGGCGGGCTCGCGCTGCTCGGGCTCGCCGTCCTCGCGCCTCGTGTGCCCGGCCTCGCCACGCTCGCGTCGGCCGCCGCGGTCCTCGTCGGCGTCAACGCGCTGGAGTACTGGCTCATCGCCTCGGGACGCCAGGTCCCGCTGCTGTTCCGCACCGCCGACGCCCCTGCTGGGAACGCCAGTTGACGTAGTGCGCGGGGGGACCTCCGGCAATGCCGCGACCCCTGGCGCACCGCACGCTTCCGACCCGGCCGCGCGCCTAGCGTCTTCGCGTAACCACCGCTTCGGTTCACACACCGCATCGGCATGAATCCGCTTCGGCATGAAACAAGGAGGTGCCGCCATGCCGTCCCGCAGCACGATGCCGGCTCTGCTCGCCTTGTCCCTTGGGTACTTCAGCCTGGGGACGATCTCGCTGGCGGTCGTCGGCCTCAACGGCCCCATCGGGGACGACCTGAACGTCGCGCCCGCGCGGGTGGGTCTGCTCGTCACCGTCTTCGCCCTCACCTTCGCGGTCTTCGCGCCCGCCGCCCCGATCCTGTTGCGCCGCTGGAACCGCAAGCGGGTCCTGCTGCTCGGCATCGGACTGCTCACCGTGGGGTCCGTGCTCAGCGCGGTCTCCCCCAACTACGGCTTCCTGACCGCCACCCGCGTCATCGGCGCCGTCGGCGCGGCCGTCTTCGGACCGGGCGCGTCGGCCGCTGGCTCGCTGATCGTGCCGCCCGAACGGCGGCAGCGCGCCCTCGCCACCGTCTTCGCCGGCATGACCGCGTCGGCGGTGCTGGGTGTGCCGCTCGTCTCGTTCCTCGGCGGCAGCCTCGGCTGGCGTCCCGCGCTGCTCGGCGTCTCGGTCCTGGCGGCCATCGCCTGCGTGATGGTCGCGGTCTACGTCCCCGAGATCCCGGCGGGACAGGCGCCGACCGTCCAGGCGTACCGGGACGCGCTGCGCACCCCGGCAGCCATGCCCACCGTGATGACGACGCTGCTGTTCATGTCCGCGCAGTTCACCGTGTACGGCATCGCCAGCGCGTACATCAAGGACCGCTTCGACGCCTCGTCCGGACTGATCTCCGCGACCCTGCTGGCGTTCGGCGCCATCGGCGTCGCGGGCAACGCCCTGTCGCCGCGCATCGCCGAGAAGATCGGCGGGGCGCGCAGCATCACCGTCGCGGTGGTCGGACTCGCGTCCGGGTTCGCGCTGCTGCTGGTCGCGCCGCACTCGACTGCGGGGCTTGTCGTCTTCGCGTACTGGGCGTTCTTCAGCCAGATGTACCAGGCGCCCCAGCAGGCCCGGCTCGTCGAGCTGCTGCCGAGCCAGCCCGGCCTGATCCTCGCGATGAACGCCTCCGCCCTCTACCTCGGCATCAGCCTGGGCAGCTTCATCGGCAGCTCGCTCCTGCCCGGCCTGGGCGCGGGCCCCATCCCGGCCATCGCCCTCGTCGTCCTCGTGCTCGCCGCGCTCGCGCACCTCGCGTCGGTCCGCAAGGTCGGCGCCGCCACGGCCGAGGCGCCGGCCCCCGCGCACACCGCCTGACCACCCGCACACCAAGCACCACCACACCATCAGGAGAAAGTCATGTCCCAGCACCACGTACAGCTCGTGCGCGACTACCTGGAGAACGTCTGGAACGAGGGCCAGACCGACCGCGCCGACGAGTACCTGGCCGCCGACCTCATCCAGCACAACCCGAACCTGCCCGACGGGCGCGCCCCGCTGGTCGAGTTCATCGACGGCCTGCGCAAGCAGCTGCCCGAGATGCGGTTCGAGGTCCGCCGCACGGCCGCCGACGGCGACCTGGTCTTCGTGCACAGCCGGTTCCGGGCCACGCCCGACGCCCGCGGCACCGCCGTCGTCGACGTCTTCCGCATCGACGACGGACGCATCGTGGAGCACTGGGACCTCCGCGAGGACATCCCCGAGTCCACCACGAGCGGTCACGAGATCGTCTGAGCCCTCGGCGTGCTCCCGCTGCCGTCCCGGCGACCGTCCGGGGCGGCAGTCCCTTTTTCCTTGCCCTTCACACCTTTCCGCACCCTGTTCTCGACAGCTGCCAAGGAGTTTCCATGCCCGGAGTAAGCCGCCGAGGTTTCCTCGGCGCGGCCGGTGCCGTCGCCGGTACCGCGGTCGTCACCGGCACCCCGGCCCGCGCCGCCGGCACCGCTGACACCACCGCCACCACGGCCGTCGACGCCGTCACCGTGACCCCGGCCGACCCCCGCTACCTGGACCTGACGGCCCGCGGCTACAACGCGCGCTTCACCGCGAAGCCCGATTCCGTACGTCTGGTGCACACCACCGGCCAGGTCATATCGGCGGTCAAGGAGGCCGTCGCCGGCGGCGGACGCATCGCCGTGCGCTCCGGTGGGCACTGCCTGGACGGGCTCGTCGACGATCCGGACGTCAAGGTGCTCATCGACATGTCCGAGATGAACGCCGTCTCCTACGACAGCGCACGCGGCGCCTTCTGTGTCGAGGCCGGGGCCATGCTCGGCCACGTCTACCGCACCCTCTACCTCGAGTGGGGGGTGTCCATTCCCGGCGGCACCTGCCCCACGGTCGGTGTCGGCGGGCATGTCAGCGGCGGCGGCTACGGGGCGATGTGCCGCCAGCACGGCGCCGTCGTCGACCACCTGTACGCGGTGGAGGTCGTCGTGGTCGGCGCCGACGGCACCGTACGTGCCGTCGTGGCCACCCGCGACGCCGACGACCCGAACCGGGACCTGTGGTGGGCCCACACCGGCGGCGGGGGCGGCAACTTCGGGATCGTCACGCGGTACTGGTTCCGCACCCCCGGCGCCACGGGCTCGTCCCCGGCGGCGCTGCTGCCCAAGCCGCCCGCGACCCTGCTCAAGACCACCGTCACCTGGAAGTGGACGGACCTGACCGAGGCCGCGTTCACCAGGATCGTGCGCAACCACGGCGCCTGGCACGAGGCCAACAGCGCCCCGGGCACCGCCTACGAGAGCCTGCACAGCGTCCTGATCCTCAACAACCGCGCGCAGGGCACGGTCGTCCTCAACGTCCAGCTGGACGGCACCCTGTCGAACGCCTCCGCCCTCATGGACGGCTATGTCGCCGCCGTCACCGACGGCGTGGACGCGGCCCACTCCATCTCCACCTCCAGCTGGCCCTGGCTGAAGGCGACGCTGAAGGACCCCTACGACACGGGCCTGTTCAACCGCACCAAGTCCAAGGGCGCCTACTTGCGCAAGCGCTGGTCGGACGCGCGGATCGCCGTGCTGTACCGCTATCTCTCCGACGCCTCCTACGACGGTCACGCCGGCATCCTGCTCTACTCCTACGGCGGCAAGGTCAACACCGTCGCCCCCGCCGACACCGCGCTGGCGCAGCGCGACTCCGTCCTGAAGGCCAACTTCACCACCTACTGGAGCGACGCGGCCCAGGACGACCGGCACATCGCGTGGATGCGGGCGCTGTACCGGGACATGTACGCCGACACCGGCGGCGTGCCGCTGCTCGACGGCGCCGACGACGGGTCGTACATCAACTACCCGGACGTCGATCTGACCGACACGACCCTGAACACCTCGGGTGTCGCCTGGCAGAAGCTCTACTACAAGGGCAACTACGCGCGACTCCAGCGGGTCAAGGCCGCCTACGACCCGAAGAACGTCTTCCACCACGCCCTGTCGGTCACCGCGGCCTGAGCGGCGTCGGCAGCGGCACAAGGACGTACGAGCCAGGACCTGCGGACAGGAGCCCCGCCCCGGGAACACCGGGAGCGGGGCTCCTCGCCGTGCGCGCCGGGCGCGGCTCTCAGCCGAGCGCGGGGAACGTCACCCCCGTCAGGGACTCGCTCAGCTCCCGCAGCCGGGCCCGCGACGCCGGGTCGTAGGCCTGGGCGCCGGCCCGCGAGCGGTTGCGCTGGTTGAAGTACTCGCCGCTGACCTCGGTGAGCGCCGGGTCCGTGATGAGACGCACGGTGTTGCGCATGCCGTCCGCGACGGTGCTCTGCGGGGTGAAGAGGTTCACCACCATCTTCGTCGGCATGTACGAGGCCGGGTGCAGGGCGTTGGCCGTCACCCCGGTGCCCGCCAGCTGCTCCGCCAGGTCCATGGTCAGGCTGATCTGCGCCAGCTTGGCCTGGCAGTACGCCTGGACGCCGTCCCAGCGGCGCTCCAGCATCACGTCGTCGAAGTTGATCGGTGCCTGGCCCGCCGAGCTGACGTTGACGATCCGGGCCGGTGCCGAGCGCACCAGGAGCGGGGCGAGCCGGCAGCTGAGCACATAGGCGGCCAGATAGTCGACCTGGAAGGTGAGTTCCAGTCCGTCCTGGCTCTCCTGGCGGGCCAGCTCGACGCCGATCCCGGCGTTGTTGACGAGCACGTCGAGCCGGTCGTACGTGGCGAGCACCCGGTCGGCCAGCTTGCCGATGTCCTCCAGGGAGGAGAAGTCGGCCAGCTCGTAGTGGAACCGGTCCGCGCCGGTCGCGGAGCGCAGCTCGTCGAGCAGCTCCTGGCCCTTGCGGGGGCTGCGGCCGTGCAGGATCAGCGTGGCGCCCTGCGCGGCGAGTTCATGGGCGACGGCGCGGCCGAGTCCGTCGGTCGCGCCGGTGATGAGGATGGTCTGTTCGCTGACCGGGCTCATGGGTCTCCCTTGTGTGTCGGTGTGCGTCGAGCACGGCTGAGGGCACGGCCGGTCATGGTCGACCGGCCGTGCCCGAGCGGGGGGCGAGGGAACGGAAGCTCACGCGTTCACTCGTAGGCCCGCAGTTCTTCAGGTGTCTGGTCGGTGTAGCCCTGGCTCACCTCGACGACGACGCCGTCGGGGTCGGACACCCAGACCGTCTTCCAGCCCGGGATGAACTCGTCGAAGGCGAGCGGCCCGAGCAGCACCTCCAGCTCCCCGCCGGCCGCCGCCGTGAACGCGTCCACGTCGTCGACCTGGAAGGCGAGATGGCGGACGGCGCCGGGGTTGTCGGGCCCGTCCTTGGCGGTGGCGAAGGCGGGCTCGGACGAGGTGGGGAAGAGTTCGAGGTAGACGGGGCCGCTCTTGAGGAACACGACCCGGGTCCCGTCGGCCTCGACCACGCGGGCCCGCTCGAAGCCGAACCAGCGGCGGTAGAACTCCTCCGTGGCCCGCTGGTCACGGCAGTTGAGGCCGACGTGCGACCAGCGGGCGTTCACCGGTGCTGACACGGGCCTCACGCCCCACCGGTGACGGGCGCGAAGGGCACGGTGTCGTGCACGTTCGTCATGTAGACGATCTGCCCGTCGGCGATCCGGAAGTAGTTGCACACGTCGGCCTCGACGGACTCGCCCTTCGGGGTGCGGGCGGAGATGTGCGAGACGACGGCGGCCTGGTCGCCGTCGACGACGATGTGCACCGGGACGTTGGAGAAGGACGCGTACATCTGCGGGAAGCCCTTCATCATGTCCCGCAGTGTCTCGCGGCCCTCCACATGCCCGGCGAGCTGCTCGTCCATCGTCTGGTCGACGGCGAACAGGTCGCACCAGGGGTCCCAGTCACCGGAGTTGGCGAGCCGGTAGTAGGTGTCGACGATCTCTCGGGTGTTCAACGCGGCCTCCTGGGGCAACGGATGTCGGCGGGTCACGGAAGCGGGACGTCGAGCTGGCGCATCAGGCCCGCGGTGTCGGCCTGCACCCAGCGCTCGACGACCTTGGCGTCCTCCAGGCGGTACACCTCCAGGCTGGTCCAGGAGACCTCGCGGCCGTCCGGCTCCTGGCCGAAGAACGGGGCGATGTGCTTGCCGTGGAAGGTGATGTGCATGATCACCTTGTCCGGGGACGCCGGGTACAGGGCGTCGAGGTGCACGGTGAAGTCCAGGGCGTCGTGCGCGGCCTTGATGATGCCCTTCAGCTCGTCCAGGCTCGACACGTCCCAGGCCGGGTTGTTGTCCCGGAAGGTCGGGCCGAACAGCTCGTCCAGGTCGTCGTAGCGGCGCTCGTTCACGGCGTCGCTGACCGCCTGCACGGTCGCCAGGTTCGCCGCGTCCGTGGAGACCTGCTCGCGCAGGCCCAGCAGGTCGTCCTGGGCCCAGCGCTCCACGAGCAGCCCGTCCTCGGCCCGCCAGATCTCCGTGGTGGACCACTCGACCTTGCGTCCCGTGGCGGGGAAGCCGAGCGCCTCGCCGAGGTGGGTGCCGGTCAGCTTCACCCGCGTGACGAACTTGTCGGGGGCGTCGGTGCCCAGGATCTCCTCGAGCTCGCCGCGCAGCTCGAAGGTGTCGTGGGCGCCGCGCAGGGCGGCGAGGTAGGAGTCCAGGCCCTTGATGTCGAAGCCCGGGTGGTGATCGGTGAAGCCGGGGCCGACGACGCGGCCGATCTCCTCGTAGTCGCCCGAGTTGAGCGCGTCGAGGAAACGCCGGTACAGGGCGGTGTTCGCGGTGCTGTCAGACGTGGGCATGGTGGGTCCCCTCGGTCCGTCGGTGGTGTGAGTCCTTGATCAGCTCGGCCGCGCGCTCGCCGATCATCACGCTGGGCGCGTGGGTGTTGCCCGCGACGATCGTCGGCATCACGGAGGCGTCGGCGATGCGCAGCCCGGTGACGCCGTGCACGCGCAGCTCGTGGTCGGTGACCGCGTCCGGTCCCGTGCCCATGCGGCAGGTGCCGGCCGGGTGCCACAGGGTGGTCGCGCGCTCGGCGACGTAGGCGCGCAGTTCCCCGGGCTCACGGACGCCGGCGCCGGGCCCGAGTTCCTCGCCGCGCAGCCGGTCGAAGGCCGCGGTGTGCGCCAGCTCCCGGGCCAGCACCACCCCGTGGACCAGGACCTCCACGTCGGCCGCCGCCGTGAGGTAGCCCGCCTGCACGACGGCGGGGACCGTCGGGTCGGTGGAGCGCAGCCGGATGCGGCCGCGGCTCTCGGGCAGCAGCGCGATCGGCGCGAAGGTGAAGCCGGGCCCCGCGTGCTGCTCGGCCGGCGCGTCGGGGGCGAGGAACTTGACGGGCCCGAACGTGAATTGCAGGTCGGGTGCCCGGTCCGTGCCGCCTCCCCTGGTGTGCGTGAACAGGCCCGCCTCGGAGAGCAGCGCCCCTTCGGGATGCTCCTCGCGGGACCGGTAGCACACCGGCACGAACAGATGGTCCTGGAGATTGCCGCCGACACCCGGCAGGTGCTGCACGACGCCGATGCCGTGCGCCCGCAGCTGCGCGGCCGGGCCGATCCCGGAGAGCATCAGCAGCTTCGGCGTCTCGAAGGCGCCCGCGCTGACCACGACCTCCTCGTCCGCCCACGCCTGCTGCCGCTGCCCGTCCTGTACGTACTCGACGCCGGTGACACGGGTGCCGTGCAGCAGCAGCCGGGTGGCGTGCGCCTCGGTGGCCACCGTCAGGTTCGGGCGGTCCAGTGCCGGGCGCAGATAGGCGGTCGCCGTCGAGGCGCGCGTGTTGTCGTCGGTACGGGTGGTCTGGTACAGGAAGCCGTAGCCGTCCTGCCGCTCGCCGTTGTAGTCGTCGCCGGGCGCGTCGAAGCCGAGCTGCCCCGCCGCCGCGACGAACGCCTGCGCGACCGGCGTCGGGCCGGTGTGGTCGCGCACCCGCACCGGACCGCCCTTGCCGCGCAGCTCGTCGCCGCCGCGGTCGTAGTCCTCGGCGCGCCGGAACGCGGGCAGCACGTCCGCGTACGACCAGCCGGGGTTGCCCGCCGCCGCCCAGCCGTCGTAGTCGTGGCGGCTGCCGCGCACCCACATCAGGGCGTTCACGGAGCTGCACCCGCCCGCCACCTTGCCGCGGGCCACCGGAACGCGGCGGCCGCCGAGCGCGGCCTCCGGCTCGGTCGCGTACCCCCAGTCGATCGTGGGGCTCCACTCGCTGGTCAGCAGGGCGAGGAGGGAGGCCGCGTCGGTGCGGTGGATCTCCGGCCGCTCGTCCCAGCCGCCCGCCTCCAGGAGCAGCACGCTCACGTCCGGGTCCTCGCTGAGCCGGCTCGCCACGGCGCAGCCCGCGCTGCCGGCGCCGACGACGACGTAGTCGTACGACATGGGAACCTCCCGCTTCGGTGGCTCAGACCGGGTTCAGGTCGCCGACGTGGTAGGTGCTGATGCGCAGCGACCCGTCCGCGGGATCGCGCACCAGCTGCCACCTCTGGTCGATGCGCAGGGCCGAGACGCTGCCGTCGGACAGGTTCTTGGCGGTCCACACCACGGTCACCTCGATGTCCACGACACCGTCGTGCTCGTCGGCGCGCAGCTTCTCCACGATGTGGCTCTGCGGCCCGAAGCTCTCGCCCACCACCGCGTACCAGTCGCGGAAGTCCGCGTGGGAGCGCAGGGTGCGCTCGGGGAAGGCCATCTCCAGGCCGTCGTCGATCACGTACGGCAGCAGGTCCTCGACCGGCTCGTGGCTGCTGAGGATGTCGTACCAGTGCTGGACGAACGCGGCGACGTCCTGGCCGGGCTCCGTCCGCGGGCTCTGTGCGGTCGTCATGCCAAGTCCCTCTCGCTGAAGGGGTCCGGTGTCTCCCGGACGTGTCCTGGTCGATTCCGCCACGGCAGCGGGGCCGTGGCCCGGCCCGGGGCGCCCGGCGGGCGCATTGCGTGAGGTCGGGCGGCGGGCTTGCCGACGTCGACGGGCGAAATGCCGTAGTGCGAGCGCCCACTTGGGGATGTGGGACCACCGGCACGGCCGCTTTCTGGCCGGGCGGACCGGCGGTCCGTAGACATGAGTCCGACCGGTCCCGACCGACCCGCGTCGCACGAGAGGACACCTCATGAGCAAGCGCATCCTCGTCGTCCTGTCCGAATACGGTTACTGGGGCGAGGAGTTGATCGGCCCGCTGGAGACCTTCGACAAGGCCGGCTACCAGGTCACCTTCGCCACGCCGACCGGCAAGCGCCCGGTCGCCCTGCCGCCGAGCATGGACCCCGACTACGTCGACCCGCCGCTGGGCCGCTCCGTCACCACGCCCGAGATGGCCGACAAGGTCCGGGCGATCGACAGCTCCCCGCGTCTGGACGGCCCGCTCGACCTGTCGTCCTGGCTGCCCGACCGCCCCTACCGCTCCAAGCCGTACTTCCTGCGCGACTGGGAGGCGTACAACACCCGGCTGGAGCAGATCCGCGAGCAGATCGCCGACCGCTACGACGCCCTGCTCATCGTCGGCGGCTCCGGGCCCATCGTCGACCTCGCCAACAACTGGCGGGTGCACGACCTGATCCTCGCGTTCTACGCCCTTGACCTGCCGATCGCCGCCGAGTGCTACGGCGTCGCGCCGCTGGCCTTCGCCCGCGACCAGGAGGACCGCGTCTCGATCATCCGGGGCAAGCACGTCACCGGCCACTGCATCGAGTACGACTACAAGGACGGCACCGGCTTCATGGGCACCGACTTCGTGATCGGCCCGCCGCCGTACCCGCTGGAGTACATCCTGCGCGACGCCACCGCGCCCGGCGGTGCCTTCCACGGCAACTTCGGCAAGGAGACGTCCGTCATCGTCGACTACCCGTTCATCACGGGCCGTTCGACGCCCGACTCGTATCTGACGGGCCAGAAGCTCGTCGAGGTCCTGGAGGACGGCCTGCGCCAGTGGGGCTTCAAGGCCGCCGGCTGACCTTCCCCGGCACGGCAGACACGTAGGCCTTCACAGAGAGGTGCACGTCATGGTCAGCAGGCCCGCGCGGGTCGCGATCCTCGAACAGCTGCGAGCCGACGGGGTGCGGTACATGTTCGGCAACCCCGGCACGGTCGAGCAGGGTTTCCTCGACGAATTGCGCAACTTCCCGGACATCGAGTACATCCTCGCCCTCCAGGAATCCAGTGTCGTCGGCCTCGCCGACGGCTACGCGCGGGCCACGCGCACCCCGGCCGTGATGCAGCTGCACACCGGCGTCGGCGTCGGCAACGCCGTCGGCATGCTGTACCAGGCCAAGCGCGGGCACGCCCCGCTGGTCGCCATCGCCGGCGAGGCGGGCCTGCGCTACGACGCCATGGAGGCCCAGATGGCGGTCGACCTGGTCGCCATGGCCGAGCCCGTCACCAAGTGGGCGACGCGCGTGGTCGACCCCTCCTCGACGCTGCGGGTGCTGCGCCGCGCCTTCAAGGTGGCGGCGACCCCGCCCTACGGCCCGGTGCTCGTCGTGCTGCCCGCCGACGTCATGGACCGGGACACCTCCGAGCCGGCCGTGCCCACCTCATACGTCGACTTCTCGGCCGCGCCCGACCCCGACGTGCTCGACCGGGCGGCCGGACTGCTGGCGGGAGCCGAGCGGCCGATCGTGATCGCGGGTGACGGGGTGCACTTCGCGGGCGCCCAGGAGGAACTGGGGCGGCTCGCCCGGACCTGGGGCGCCGAGGTGTGGGGAGCGGACTGGGCGGAGGTGAACCTGTCGGTCGAGCACCCCGCCTACGCGGGTCAGCTCGGCCACATGTTCGGCGAGAGCAGCCGGAAGATCACCGGCGCCGCGGACGCGGTCCTGATCGTCGGCACCTACGCGCTCCCCGAGGTCTACCCGGCCCTCGACGGCGTCTTCGCCGACGGCGCCCCGGTCGTCCACATCGACCTGGACACCGACGCCATCGCCAAGAACTTCCCCGTGGACCTGGGGATCGCCGCCGACCCGCGGCGCGCGCTCGACGGCCTCGCCGACGCGCTCCAGCGGCGGATGAGCCCGCACCGCCGGGCACGGGCGGACGAGTGGTTCAAGGAGCGGTCGGCGGCACGGTCCCGTGAACGCGCCGCGGCCCGGCAGCCGGACGAGGCCGCACTCCACCCGGACGCGCTGCCCACCACGGCCTTCCTCCAGGAGCTGGCGCGCCGGCTCCCCGAGGACGCCGTGGTGTTCGACGAGGCGCTCACCGCCTCTCCCGACCTCACCCGCCATCTGCCGCCGACCCGCCCCGGCCACTGGCACCAGACCAGGGGCGGCTCGCTCGGCGTCGGCATCCCGGGCGCCATCGCCGCCCAGCTCGCCCACCCGGACCGCACGGTCGTCGGCTTCACCGGCGACGGCGGCTCCATGTACACGATCCAGGCCCTGTGGACGGCGGCCCGCTACGGCATCGGCGCCAAGTTCGTCATCTGCAACAACAGCAGCTACAAGCTCCTCGAACTCAACATCGAGGAGTACTGGAGAAGCGTGGACGTCGCCGCGCACGAGCAGCCGGAGATCTTCGACCTGTCCACGCCCGCCATCGACTTCGTGGCGCTCGCGCGCTCCCTGGGCGTCCCCGGCGTCCGTGTCGAGAAGCCCGACCAGGCGAAGGCGGCCGTCGAGCAGGCGCTCGGCACCCCGGGCCCCTTCCTGATCGACCTGGTCACCGGGCGCTCAAGAGAGGAGTGAACCGTGCGACTGACGGGACACAAGATCGCGATCCTGCTGGAGAGCGACTTCTACGAACCCGAGATCCTCTACTATCAGCACCGCTTCCCCGAGGAAGGCGCCGAGGTGCACTTCCTGTCCCGGATGTGGGGCCAGGACGAGATCACCTTCCAGGGGCACGAGCACCGGATGCCGTTCGTCGTGCGCGAGTCCTTCGAGGACGTCGACGAGTTCGCGCTCAAGGAGTTCTCGGCGGTGATCGTTCCCTCCGGGATGGTCTCCGACCGCCTGCGCTACACCGAGGACCCGGCCGAGCTCCCGCCGGCGGTACGTTTCCTCAGGCGCGCCTTCCAGGACCCGGCCATCGTCAAGGGCATCATCTGCCACGGCATGTGGCTGACGGCGCCGCTGCCGCACCTGGTGAGCGGGCGCCGTGCCGTCGTCCACAACAACCTGCTCGGCGATCTGCGCAACATGGGCGGTCTGTACGTCGACGAGGACGTGGTCGTCGACGAGGACCTGGTCACCGGGCGCACCGGGGCGCACTGCCATCTCTTCGCCCGGACGATCATCGACCTGATCGCCGCGCGGGAGCAGGAGCGGGCGGCGCGGGCGCGGGGCGGGACACGGGCCGCGGCCGTGGGAGGTGCCCGATGACCGCCGTCCTGGACCCGGGCGCCCGCGTTCCCCTCGGCGACCGCATACCGATCCGCGACGTCCGGCCCCGGGTGCGCGGCGGGGCCGTGCCCGTGAAGGCCGTCGCGGGCGAGACCCTCACGATCAGCGCCACGGTGTTCCGCGAGGGCTCGGGCGAGATCGGGGCCAATGTCGTGCTGCGGGACCCGCGCGGGCGGCCCGGGGCCTGGATCCCGATGACCCTCGTCGACCCGGACGCCGACCGGTGGGAGGCCACCGTCGTGGCCGGGGAGCCGGGCAGATGGACGTACAGCGTCGAGGCGTGGGCCGACCCCGTGGCCACCTGGCGCCGCGACGCCGAACTGAAGATCCCCGCCGGGGTCGATGTCGAGCTGATGCTCGCCGAGGGCGCGCTGCTGTACGAGCGGGCCGCCTTCGGGATCCCGGACACAGGCCGCCAGGAGGCGGTGCGCGCGGTGGCGCGAGCCCTCGGCGACGACGCGAGCCCGGTCCCCCGCCGGCTCGCCGCGACCGCCGCCCCCGAGGCGGTCGCCGCGCTGCGCCGGCACCCGCTGCGCGAACTCGTCACCGCCTCCTGGCCGCTGCCCCTGCTCGTCGAGGGGCGCAGGGCGCTCGTCGGCGCCTGGTACGAGATGTTCCCGCGCTCGGAGGGGGCCCGGCTGACCGACGGCGGGCCGCCGGTCGGCGGGACGTTCGTGACGGCGGCGCGGCGGCTGCCCGCGATCGCCGCGATGGGCTTCGACGTGGTGTACCTGCCGCCGATCCACCCCATCGGCCGCACCCACCGCAAGGGCAGGGACAACGCGCTCGTCGCGGGCGAGCACGACGTGGGATCGCCGTGGGCGATCGGTTCGGCCGAGGGCGGCCACGACGCCGTCCACCCGGACCTGGGCACCCTCGACGACTTCCGCCGGTTCGTCGCCGAGGCCGGGAAGCTGGGTCTCCAGGTGGCGCTGGACTTCGCCCTTCAGTGCTCGCCCGACCACCCGTGGCTGACCGAGCACCCCGAGTGGTTCACCCAGCGGCTCGACGGCTCCGTCGCGCCCGCCGAGAACCCGCCCAAGAAGTACGAGGACATCCACCCCCTCGCCTTCGAGAAGGACTTCGAGGGGCTGGTCGCCGAGAGCGTGCGGCTGCTGCGCTTCTGGATGGACCAGGGCGTGCGGACCTTCCGCGTCGACAACCCGCACACCAAGCCCGTCGGCTTCTGGCGGCGGGTGATCGCGGAGATCAACGACCGCGACCCCGACGTGGTGTTCCTCGCCGAGGCCTTCACCCGGCGCGCCATGGTGCACGCCCTCGCGCAGGCCGGCTTCCAGCAGTCGTACACGTACTTCACCTGGAAGAACGAGAAGGAGGAGCTGACCGAGTACGCGAGTGAACTCGCGCACGACAGCGCCGACTTCCTGCGCCCCAACCTCTTCGTGAACACCCCGGACATCCTGCACGCCTACCTCCAGGACGGCGGCCGGCCGGCCTTCGAGACACGCGCCGTGCTCGCCGCGACGCTCGCCCCCACCTGGGGCGTCTACGCGGGGTACGAGCTGTGCGAGAACGAGGTCCTCCAGCCCGGCACCGAGGACTACAAGAACTCCGAGAAGTACGAGCTGCGCCCGCGCGACTGGGCCGCCGCCGAGGCCGAGGGCCGCTCCATCGCCCCGCTGATCACCCGCCTCAACGAGCTGCGCCGTGCCCACCCGGCCTTGCAGGAGCTGCGCAACCTCCGCTTCCACACCGTGCCGCATCCCCAGGTCGTCGCCTACTCCAAGCAGGTGCGGCTGCCCGACGGCTCGGTCGACACCGTCCTCGCCGTCGTCAACCTCGACCCGCACCACCCGGCCGAGGGCACCGTCACCTTCGACCTGGCCGCGCTCGGCCTGCCCGACGACGGCTCCCTGAAGCTGCGCGACGAGCTCACCGGCGAGATCCACGCCTGGCACCGGGAGACGTACTTCCGCCTGGAACCGGGCCGCGCCCCGGCCCACCTCCTGGTCCCGGCGGGGGAGACGTCATGACTCTCGCCCCGGCGGAGGTCGGGCAGCGGCAGCAGCCGGTCGCCCCGCTGCTGCCGCTGCTCGGCCCCTGGCTGCGTACGCGCCGCTGGTACGCGGCCGGGGCGGGCCCCGCCGAGGGGCTCACCCCGGTCGTGGTCGACGTCGTGCGGGACCAGGCGCCCGTACTGCTGCACGCCGTGCTGCGCACCGGAGGCGGAGAGCTCTACCAGTTCCTGCTCGGCCTGCGTCCCGAACTGCCCCGGTGGCTCGCGGGCGCGGCCATCGGGCAGGTACGGCAGGGGCGCTGGAGCGGCTGGACCCTGTACGAGGCCACGGAGGACGCCGCGCTCATGGGCGTGCTCCTGCGCCATCTCGCGCGCGGTACGGGCGGCGGGCTGCGCATGGAGCGCGCCACACCGATGCCGCTGCCGGTGGGCCTGGTGCCCCGGCCGCTCACCGCCGACCAGAGCAACAGCGGCGTCGTCTACGGCGACCGGCTGCTGCTCAAGATCTACCGGCGGCCCGAACCGGGCCCGCACCTGGAGGTGGAGACGCTGCGCGCGCTCACCGAGGTGCGCTGCTCCCGCACCCCGCGGCTGCACGGCACCCTGCTCAGCGGGGACACCGGCCTGGTCCTCGGCCTCATGGAGGACCTCCTGCCGGCCGAGGGCGACGGCTGGCAGGCCGCCGTGCGCCAGGTCGCCGACTGCGTGGACGGCACCTGCTCCACCGTCCCGGCGACCGGCGGCTTCACCGCGCACGCCCGCGCCCTGGGCACGGCCGTCGCCGAGGTGCACACGGCACTGGCCGAAGCCTTCCCGCGCGTGCGGCTCACCCCGGACGACATCGCGCGGGAGGCCGCCCTGATGACCGAGCGCCTCGCCCGTGCGGTCGAGGAGGTACCGGCGCTGGACCGCCACCGCGCCGGGATCACCAGGCTCTACGACGACTACGCCCGGGCGGGCGCGCGCGGCTGCCCGGTCCTCGCCCAGCGGGTCCACGGCGATCTGCACCTGGGCCAGGCGCTGCCCACACCGGCCGGCTGGCATCTGATCGACTTCGAGGGCGAACCGGCCCGCCCGGCCGCCGAACGCGCCACCCCGCAGCCGGTGCTGAGGGACGTGGCAGGCATGCTCCGCTCCTTCGACTACGCCGCCCAGGCGGGCCTGCGGGCCCTGCGCGAACGCGACTTGGCGGACGCCCCGGGCTCCCGCCTGCGCCGCGCCCGCCGCGCGCACGCGTGGGCGGTCCGCAACCGCCGCGCGTTCATCGCCGGCTACGCGGACGCGGGCGGCACGGACCCGCACTGCCACCCCCTTCCGCTCCGGGCCTTCGAGGCGGACAAGGCGGTCTACGAGGCCGTCTACGAGTCCCGGCACCGCCCGGACTGGCTGCCGATCCCCCTGGAGGCGGTACATCGTCTGGCCCGTGCCTGACGGGCACCCACCCACGACCGAAAAGGACCGCGACGTTGCCCGTGACCACGCCCCTGGCGGATGTCGACCTGGACCGCATCCTGGCCGGCGCCCACCACGACCCCCACAGCTTCCTCGGCGCCCACCCCACGGGCGACGGGCACACCGTCGTACGTGCCCTGAGACCCCTGGCGCGCAGCGTCGTGGCGGTCCGCCCCACGGGTGAGCGGGCCGAACTGGCGCACCAGCGGGACGGGTTGTTCACCGGCACCCTGCCCGGCGCGTGGACGGACCACCATTTCCTGGTGACGTACGACGACGGCGCCGAGCAGGTCCAGGACGACGGCTACCGCTTCCCGCCCACGCTCGGCGACGTCGACCTGCACCTGATCTCCGAGGGCCGCCACGAACTCCTGTGGCGGGTCCTCGGCTCCCACGTGCGCACCCTGGACGGCGTCACCGGGACCTCCTTCGCCCTCTGGGCGCCGAACGCCCAGGGCGTCCGCGTCATGGGCGACTTCAACGGCTGGCGGGGCGCCGCCCACCCGATGCGCTCGCTGGGCTCCAGCGGCGTGTGGGAGCTGTTCGTGCCCGGCGCCGGCGCGGGCACCCGCTACAAGTACGAGATCCACACCCGCGACGGCCGCCTGGTGCAGAAGGCCGACCCGCTGGCCCGCGCCGCCGAGGTGCCGCCCGCCACCGCCTCCGTGGTGCACACGTCGGCGTACGCCTGGAACGACGCCGCGTGGATGGCGACCCGTGGCGGCGAGGACTGCCACACCCGTCCCCTGTCGGTGTACGAGGTGCATCTGCCGTCCTGGCGGCCCGGACTCACCTACCGGCGACTCGCCGAGGAACTGCCCGAGTACGTCGCCGGCCTCGGCTTCACCCATGTCGAGTTCATGCCCGTCATGGAACACCCCTTCGGCGGCTCCTGGGGCTACCAGGTCACCGGCTTCTTCGCGCCCACGTCCCGCCTGGGGGACCCCGACGACCTGCGGTACCTGATCGACTCCCTGCACGCGGCGGGCATCGGCGTCATCCTGGACTGGGTCCCCGCGCACTTCCCCAAGGACGACTTCGCGCTCGCCCGCTTCGACGGCGAGCCGCTCTACGAACCGTCCGACCCGCGCCGCGCCCACCACCCCGACTGGGGCACCCTGGAGTTCGACTACGGGCGCCGCGAGGTGCGCAACTTCCTCGTCGCCAGCGCCGTGTACTGGTGCACGGAGTTCCACGCGGACGCGCTGCGCGTGGACGCCGTCGCCTCGATGCTCTACCTCGACTACTCGCGCCCGCACGGCGACTGGAGCCCCAACGAGCACGGCGGCAACCAGAACCTGGACGCGGTCGCCTTCCTCCAGGAGCTGACCGACACCGTCCGCCGCACCGCGCCCGGCGCCCTGACCATCGCCGAGGAGTCCACGGCCTGGCCGGGCGTGACCCGGCCCACCTACGAGACCGGGAAGGACGGCTTCGGCGGCCTCGGCTTCGACCTGAAGTGGAACCTGGGCTGGATGCACGACACGCTCGGCCACCTCGCCCGCGACCCGGTGCACCGCGCCTGGCACCAGGACGAGTTGACCTTCGCCATGGTCTACGCGTACAGCGAGCACTACCTGCTGCCGCTGTCCCACGACGAGGTCGTGCACGGCAAGGGCGCGCTGGTGGCGAAGATGCCGGGCGACTGGTGGCAGCGGCGCGCGACCCTGCGGGCGCTGTACGCCTTCATGTGGGCCCACCCGGGCAAACAGCTGCTCTTCATGGGGCAGGAGTTCGGCCAGGGGGAGGAGTTCGACCACGACGCGGGGCCGCAGTGGTGGGTGCTCGACGAGGCATGGCCGGGACACGCCGGCCACCGCGGCATCCGCGCCCTGGTCCGCGACCTCAACACCCGCTACCGCGCCACCCCGGCCCTGTGGGAGCTGGACGCGGACCCGGCCGGCTTCTCCTGGATCGACGCCTCGCACGCCGAGGCGAACGTCCTGTCCTTCGTCCGCCACGACGCGGCGGGACGCCCCCTCGTCGTGGTCGCCAACCTCTCGCCCGTCGTCCGCGCCGGCTACCGCGTCGGCCTGCCGGACGCTCCCGCCTGGAGGGAGGTACTGAACACCGACGCCGCCGGCTACGGCGGCAGCGACGTACGCAACGAGCGGGTGATCCGGGCCGAGCCGGTCCCCTGGCACGGGCGCGCGCGGAGCGCCGCCCTCACCCTGCCCCCGCTCGCGGTGGTGTGGCTGGATCCCGCCGACGGTCCCGCTCCCGGCCCTGAGGAGGACGACCTCGATGACCACTGAACCCGAGGACGATCTGTACGACCGGATCGTGACCCCGTACGACATCAGGGGCCTGTTCCGCGCCGAGCTCGACCCTGGCCTCGCCTACCGGGTCGGCGCCGCGTTCACCGAGCTGACCGGCGCGGACGTGATCGCCGTCGCGCACGACGCGCGGCAGTCCTCGCCCTGCCTCGCCGACGCCTTCGCCCAGGGCGTCCTGGACCAGGGCGCGGACGCCGTCGACGCGGGTCTGGGCCCCACCGACTACCTGTCCTACGTCTCGGGCCGCCTGGACGTCCCCGGCGCCATGATCACCGCGGGCCGCGCCCCCGCCGCGTACAACGGGATCCGGCTGTGCCGCGCGGGCGCCGTCGACGTCGACGAGGGCACGGGGATGGGCCTGCTCCGGCGCCGCCTGCGCGAACCCCGCCCGCCGCTGACCGACCGCCCCGGCTCGATGGTGCCCGCCCGCGTCCTGACCGACTACGCGGAGCACCTGCGCGCGCTCGTCGACCTCTCGGGCATCCGCCCCCTGAAGGTCGTCGTCGACGCGGGCAACGGGATGGCCGGCCTGACGGCCCCGCTCGTCCTGGACCATCCGTCGATCGAACTGGTGCCGCTCCATCTCGAGCCGGACGGTACGTTCCCGCACCGTGCGCCGGACCTGGACGACGTGAGCGGGCTGCGGGACACGGTGCGGGAGACGGGGGCCGACGTCGGCCTGGCCTTCGACGGCGACGGCGACCGCATGGTCGCCGTCGACGAGCGCGGCGCCGTGGTGCCGCCCGCCGCGGTGATCGCGCTGGTGGCCGGGCGCGAACTGGCTCGCCGTCCGGGCGCCGCCGTGGTCCACGACCTGGTCACCGCCACCTCCGCCATCGACGCGATCAAGGAGGCGGGCGGCATTCCCGTGCGGTCCCGTATCGGCCCCGCCGCCATCAAGGCGCTGATGGCCGAACAGGACGCGGCGTTCGGCGGCGCGCACTGCGGCCACTACTACTTCCGCGACGTCTGGTACGCCGACACGGGCATGCTGGCCGCCCTGCATCTGCTGGCCGAGCTCGGCGACACGGGCAAGGAGCTGTCGGAGCTGGTCGCCCGGCACGACCGGTACGCCTCCTCCGGCACGATCGACGTTCCCGTGCCCGATCCGCTGGCCGCCCTCCAGCGCGTGGTCCGCCACTTCGCCACGGACGGCACGGCACTGGACCACCTCGACGGGGTGACCGGCGAGCTGGCCGACGGCGCGTGGTTCAACGTACGCGTGCCCGGGACCGGCCCCGTCGTCCGGGTGAACGTGGAGGCGGGGACGGTCGCGGCGATGGGGCGGCTGCGGGACCGGGTGGTGGACGTGGTGGTCAGCGCCGGTCGGTGAGGACGGCCTCCGGGGCCCGGGTCCGGGCCAGGCCGGCGGTGGTGAGCGCCATGTCGTAGGCCTTGAGGGCCTCGTCGGAGTCCCCGTGGCGGCGCCAGAGGTCGCCGATGTGGCGCCAGGTGTGCGCGGTGTCCAGCGAGGCGGGCAGCCGCCGCAGCTGGCGGGCGGCCGAGTGGAGGTGCTGTACGGCCTCTTCCGGAGCCTTTCGCAGCATGCAGATCTCGGCGAGATACGTCCGTGCCCGCGCGGACAGGGCCTGGGCGTCGGAGCCGAGCAGCCCCAGCGCCCGCTCCGCGTGGGCCGTGGCCGCGTCCCAGTGGCCGAGCTGTTTCTCCGCGTTGGCCAGATTGAGTTCGCACCGGGACAGCTCGCTGGCGCTGCCGACCTCGGCCAGCACCTCCTGCGCGGATTCCAGCAGCTCCACGGCGCGCTCGGGGCTGGGTGGGTCCAACTGGAGCAGCAGTGCGCCGTAGTTCATCCGGAGCATGGCCGCGTGGCGTGCGTTGTCGCCCTCGGCCATCATCGCCAGAGCCCGCTCGGTCAGGGCGATCGCCTCGTTCAGCCGCCCCTGGGAGCCGGCGACGAGTCCCGCGTTCCAGTAGACGGCACCCCGGGCCCCGTGGGAGCCCTGTGTCTCGGCCGCGGGCAGGAGGCGCTCCCCGAGGAGCTGGGCCCGGGTCAGGTCGCCGCGCGCGTGGTACGAGCCCATGAGGGTGACCCCGAGCTGGATGTGGTCCATCGTCGTCTCGAGGCCGAGCCCGTCGAGCTGTGCCACCGCTCGTTCGCCGATGTCGATGCTGAGCGCGATGTCCCCGGCGTTGCGGTAGCAGCGGCACAGGGCGACCGTGATGCGGCACCACTCGTCGGAGCCGACGGCGATCGCCGGATCGCGGTGCAGGTCGTCGAGGACGGAGAGGGCGGCTTCGAGGCGCCCCGTCTTCTCCAGCGCGGTGGCCTGGCCGATCAGGGCGCGCCGGATCATCGCCCCGTCCAGTGCCGAACGGCTGGCCAGGAGTTCGCCGAAGGACTGGAGGGCCTCGCCGTTGTCCCCGTTGCGCAGCGCCATCTCGGCGAAGGCCAGCTTCAGCCGGTTCTCCTCGGCGCGACGGCCGTCGACGCCGGTCAGCAGGTAGTCGGGGGAGGTGTCGAGCTTCTCCGCGATGGTGGCCAGCACCGGGGGCGACGGCACCCGCTTGCCCGACTCGATCAGGGAGATGTAGCTCGTCGAGACCTCCGCCGAGGCCAGGTCCTGCTGCTTCAGCCCGCGCTGTATCCGAAGGGTCCTGACGCGGCCCCCAAGGCCCTGTGCCTGTTCCGCCTTGGTGTGTTCCATCAGACTCCTTCCGGAGCTCTTGACTGGTTGTATGACAACTAAAAGTTACCAGCGTGACTCTTCCAAGCCCAGGGGTGTGCGCGAAGTCTCTTTTATTTGTCGCGAGTC
Organism: Streptomyces fumigatiscleroticus; assembly: GCF_014647975.1. Taxonomy (GTDB): domain Bacteria; phylum Actinomycetota; class Actinomycetes; order Streptomycetales; family Streptomycetaceae; genus Streptomyces; species Streptomyces fumigatiscleroticus. Next base: position 8,287 of record NZ_BMQF01000006.1, on the reverse strand, counting down.
GGGAGATACCTGGTCGACCAGCCTGCTTTACCGAGTTATTGCTTGACTACTTAAATGACTAGAACTTGACTGTGGCTGTCAACTCGCTTGAGGGCGCGACAGTTGGGGGGCTAGGGAATGAAGAACAGCCTGTTGGTGTTACTCCTGGTTCTGTGTCTGGGGGGAAGCGCGGCTGCCGTCTGGTACGTCGAATCAGCCGGGACCGGCCGACCGGCACCGCCGGTCAGTAAGGAGGCGGACAGCCTTGGGCCTTGCTGCTGAACGCAGGGAACCTTCCCGCGTAGACCTGCTCACCCGCGAATACCCGCCCGAGGTCTACGGCGGCGCGGGAGTCCATGTGACCGAGCTGTCCCGCAGCCTGCGGCGGCTCACGGACGTACGAGTGCGCTGTCTGGGGGAGCCCAGGCAGGAGAAGGACGTCACGGCCTACCGGCCCGACACCGACCTCGTCGCGGCCGACGCGGCGCTGGGCTTCCTCGGCGCGGACCTGGCCATGGCGCGCGACTGCGCGGGCGCGGAAGTCGTGCACAGCCACACCTGGTACGCCAACATGGCCGGCCACCTCGCCCGCACCCTGCACGGGTCGGCCCACGTCATGACGGTGCACAGCCTGGAGCCACTGCGGCCGTGGAAGGCCGAGCAACTGGGAGGCGGATATGCGTTGTCGAGCTGGATGGAGCGCACGGCCGTCGGTGCGGCGGACCGGATCGTCGCCGTGTCTGCGGCGATGCGCGAGGACGTCCTGCGCGTCTATCCGCAGGTCGCGCCGGAACGGGTGCGGGTGATCCACAACGGCATCGACCCGGACATGTACCGGCCCGATCCCCGGACCGACGCGCTGCACCGCCACGGCATCGACCCGGACCGGCCGTATGCGCTGTTCGTCGGCCGCGTCACCCGGCAGAAGGGGCTGCCGCACCTGCTGCGCGCGGCGTTCGGCCTGCCGCCCGAGGCGCAGCTCGTGCTCTGCTGCGGGCAGCCCGACACCCCGCAGATCGCCGCCGAGGTGGCGTCGCTCGTCGAGGAGCTGCGCACCGTGCGCGACGGGGTGTTCCGCATCGACGGGATGCTGGACACCACGTCCGTACGCCAACTGCTCACCCACGCCGCCGTGTTCGTGTGCCCCTCGGTGTACGAGCCGATGGGCATCGTGAACCTGGAGGCGATGGCGTGCGGCACCGCGGTCGTGGCGTCGGCCGTCGGGGGCATCCCCGAGGTCGTCGCCGACGGCGGGACCGGCACGCTGGTCGGGTTCGAGGCGCTGCCCGACGCCTCGGGCGAACCGGCCGACCCCGACAAGTTCGCCGAGCAGCTCGGCCGGGCCATCAGCGAGTTGATCGACGATCGGGAGCGCGCCGAACGGTTCGGCGCCGCGGGCCGGGAGCGGGCCGTGACCCACTTCTCGTGGGACCGGGCCGCCGAGCGGACCATGGAGGTCTACGCGGAGGCCGTGGCGGCGCGCTGAGCGCCCCAGGAGATCACTGGGCAGGGGGGTGTCCCTTCGCGGCCGGGCGACCGCGAAGGGACACCCCCTCGTCCGTGTGCGGGAAGTGACAGGCCGCGCCGTCCGTCGCGGGTGGTGCGGGCAGGTCTCGCTCGCACACAAGGCGGTGCTCCGCCGGAAGCCGGCGGTGGACGGGGCAGTGTCCGCGGAAGGCGCAACCGGTGGAGAGATCGACGTCCTGCAAGGGGATGAGCGGCCGGACCGGCCGGGAGCGCTCCGCGCGCGGGGCGGGGTCGGGTACGGCGGACAGCAGCGCGCGCGTGTACGGGTGCCGGGGCCGGCCGAACACCGCGTCGACCGTGCCGGACTCCACGGTGCGGCCGCCGTGCATCACCACGACCCGGTCCGCGAGCTGCCTGACGACCGCGAGGTCGTGCGAGACCAGCAGGCAGGCCGGACTCCCGGGCTCGGACGTCAGGCGGCGCAGCAGGGCGATGATCCCGGCCTGTACGGAGACGTCGAGCGCCGAGACGGGCTCGTCGAGCAGGAGCAGTTCGGGGCGGACCGCGAGGGCGCGGGCCAGGGCGACGCGCTGGCGCTGGCCGCCGGAGAGCTGGTGCGGGTACCGTCCGGCGGTCCGCGGATCCAGCTCCACCTGGGTCAGCAGCTCACGGGTACGGGCCGCGACGAGGTCCCGCGGTGTGCGCCGGGCCTCCATCGGCTCGGCGATGATCCGCGCGATCGTCATACGGGGGTCCAGGCTCGCCGCGGAGTCCTGGAGCACGATCTGGACGCGGCCGCGCAGGCGCCGCGCCCCGGACCGGGTGAGGGCGGCCGTGTCCTGTCCCAGGACCTCGATACGGCCCGACTCCGGTGCGGTGAGCGCGATGATCCGGTCCAGGGTCGTCGACTTGCCCGCGCCGGACTCGCCGACCAGCGCGACGGTCTCGCCCCGCCGGACCTCGAGATCGGCGTGGTGGACGGCGCGGTGGGTGCGGTAGGACGCCCTCAGGGCCGTCACGCGCAGGGCCGTGACCGGGCCGCGGGGGCGGGGCTGCGGCGGGGGCGAGGTGGGATAGAGGTCCGCTGCCGCGCGGGCGGCCGTGGTCTCGGGGCGCAGACAGGCCACCGAGTGCCCCGGCGCTCCTTCGGGGCGCACTCCCCTCAGCACGGGGACGGTGCTGTCGCACTCCGGGCCCGCCACCGGGCAGCGCGGGGCGAACACGCAGCCCTCGTTCCGTTCCCCCGGGGCCGGCGGCGCCCCCGGGATCTGGGTCAGGGCGTGGGCCGTGTCCGGGCGAGGGACCGCGGCGAGCAGGCCCACCGTGTACGGCATCCGGGGGGCGCGGAACAGGTCGTCCGTCGGGGCCGTCTCCACCACGCGGCCCGCGTACATCACCGCCACCCGGTCCGCGGCGCCCGCGATCACCCCGAGGTCGTGGCTGACCAGCAGCAGCGCCGCCCCGGTCGCCGCCCGCGCGTCCTGGAGGGCGGCGAGGATCTCCGCCTGCACGCCGACGTCGAGGGAACTGGTGGGCTCGTCGGCGACGATGACGTCGGGCCGGCCCGCGACCGCCATCGCGATCATGGCGCGCTGGCGCAGGCCGCCGGAGAGTTCGTGGGGGTAGGCGCGGGCCACCCGCTCCGGTTCGGGGACGGAGAGCTCGGTGAGCAGCTCGACCGCTCGGCGCCGCGCCGCCCGCCGGGTGGGGCGCGGCCGTTCGTGGAGGCGCATGACCTCGCCGATCTGGTCGCCGATCCGGTGCACCGGCGTGAAAGCGGCCAGTGGGTCCTGGAACACCATGGCGATCCGGCGGCCGCGCAGCCGCGCGAGGTCGCGTGCGGGAAGGCCGACCAGCTCCGTGCCGAGCAGCCGCACCGAGCCGCGCACCGTCGCCCCGCGCGGCGGCAGACCGAGCGCCGCGAGCGCGGTGAGGGTCTTGCCCGCGCCCGATTCGCCGACCAGACCGAGCACCTCGCCGCGGCGCAGGGTGAGGTCGACGCCGCGCACGGCGGCGCGGCCGGGGCCGAACTCGACGTGCAGATCGCGGAGTTCCAGGACCGTGCTCAAGCGGGGACCTCCGCCGGGGCGGCCGACGGGTCGAGTGCGGAGCGCAGCGCGTCGCCGACCAGGTTCACCGCGAGGACGAAGCAGAGCAGCGTGCCGGTGGGGAAGAAGAACATCCACGGGTAGGTGAGCGCCACCTGGGTGCTGTCCGCGATCAGTGTGCCCAGGGACACGTCGGGCGGCTGGACACCGAAGCCGAAGTAGGACAGGCCCGCCTCGCTGATCACCGCACCGGCCGTGGCGATCGTCGCGTGTGTGATCAGGAACGAGGTCATGTGGGGCAGGATGTGGCGGCGGACGATGCGCAGGGGGCGTACGCCCATGTGCCGGGCCGCCGCCACGTAGGGGCGCTCGCGCAGGGAGAGCGCCATCGTGCGGACCGCCCGTGCCGTGAGCATCCAGCCGAGCGCGGCGAGCGCCCCCGCGTACGCCACCCAGCCCGCCCCGCGCAGCGCGGGCGCCACCACGACGAGCACGAGAAAGCCCGGGACCACGAGGAAGAGGTCGACCAGGAAGGTGAGGGCCCGGTCGGTCCAGCCTCCGAAGTACCCGGCGCACGTACCGATCAGGGCGGCGAACGCCGTGCCCGCCAGCGCGACGAACACGCCGATCAGCAGCGACTTCCGCAGGCCGCGCGCGGTCTGCGCGAACACGTCCTGGCCGATCCGGTTGGTGCCGAACCAGTGCCCCGCGCCCGGCGGCTCGCTCAGCGCCCCGTAGTCGACGTCGGTGGGGGACCACGGGGACACGTACGGGCCGACGCCCGCGTACAGGACCAGCAGCGCGATCAGTACGAGGCCCAGGAGTGCGCCCGGCGGACGCGGCAGCGTGCGCGTCACCGGCGCACCCGTGGGTCGAGCACCAGCAGCAGCGCGTCGGCGAGCAGCCCCGCGAGCAGTACCGCCACGGCCGCGAACAGGCAGACCGCGACGACGGAGTTGACGTCGCCCTTCTGCGCCGCGTCCAGGAACCAGCTGCCCATGCCGGGCCAGCCGAAGATCTGCTCCACGAAGACCGAACCGGTGAACAGGGCCAGGAAGCCGAAGGAGAAGAACGTGACCACCGGGATGAGCGAGACCCGCAGGCCGTGGCGGAGCAGTGCCCGGCCGGGCGTGAGGCCCTTGGCCTGCGCCGTGCGCAGATGGCCGGCGGCGAGCACGTCCAGGGTGGCGGCGCGCTGGTAGCGGCTGTAGGAGGCGATCGCGCCGAGCGCCACCGTGGCGGCCGGCAGCACCAGGTGGGACGCCCGGTCGGCCAGCCGGGACGGCCAGGTGCCCCCGCGGCCCGGCGTCGACTCGCCCGTGTAACGGATCACCGTGTGGCCGACGCCTTCGTTGAAGGAGAGCGCACCGTCCTTGAGCAGCAGCGCGAGCACGAACGTGGGGACGGACAGGACCAGGAAGGACAGGACCGTCATCGCGTGGTCCGGCAGGCGGCCCCTGCGGATCGCCGCCCACACGCCCGCGAGCACCCCGAGCCCCGTCCCCACCACCGTCCCGACCAGCAGCAGCCGCACCGAGACACCGACCCGTCGCCCGAACTCCGCGTTCACCGACCCCCCGTCGAGCGTGCGCCCGAGGTCACCGTGGAGCGCCCGCCACGACCAGTGCCCGAACCGGGCGAGGACCGGAGTGCCGTCGTCGAGGCCGAGCTCGGCCAGCTCGTGGTCGACCGCCGAGGCGGGCGGGCGGGGGGTGCGGTCCTCGAAGTAGGCGCGCGGACTGAGCGCGACCGAGGCGATCACGTACGACACGAGGACCGAGACGAGGAGGAGGGTGACGCTGCGGGTGATGCGCGCGAGCGCACGGCCGGCCATGGGCCTCCTCGGCGGTCGGCAGACAGGTGGAGTTCATGAGCACGAAGCATGTCAATGGTAAATTCAACCCGCCTTATTCGTAGATCAGTTCATATTCTTTGGTGATCTTTTGCAGTGATCAGGAGGGCCCTGTGAACCGGTTACGTCGCATCGGCATCGTCCTCGGGCTGTTCGCGATGACGATGCCGATGGGATGCAGCGGTTCCGGCGGTCCACCGGACACGGAGCGGTCCGCCGCGGCGGCGGAGTACGGGGCCCAGGGCATCGGCGCCACACCCGTCGGGCGGCTCCGCGACGGCGGGACGCTCACCCTCGCCGTCTCCACCTGGCCCACCCAACTCAACTACCACCAGGTCGACGGCAACACCCATGGAGTGTCGCAGCTCGTGCGGCTGGTGGAACCCGTCCTCTTCCTGCGCGACGCCAAGGGGATCCCGCACCCCGACACCGACTACCTCCTGTCGGCGAAGGTCACCGACACCGCGCCGCAGACCGTGGTCTACCGGCTCAACCCCAAGGCCCGCTGGTCCGACGGACGGCCCGTCGGAGCGGCGGACTTCGCCGCCCAGTGGCGGGCCATCGGCCGCGGCGACGACCGCTATCACGTCGCCGACCCGGCCGGCTACGACCGGATCGCCTCGGTGGGCGAGGGGCCCGGCGCCCACGAGGTGAAGGTCGTCTTCCGCACGCCTTACGCCGACTGGCAGCGGCTGTTCACGCCGCTGTACCCGGCGTCCGCGATCACCACCCCCGCGCAGTTCAACAAGGGCTGGGTCGGCCGTGTCCCCGTCACCGCGGGCCCGTTCGAGGTCGCCTCGCTCAACAGCACCACCGAGACCGCCACCATCGTCCGCGACCCCGACTGGTGGGGCGCCCGGCCCAGACTCGACAAGATCGTGCTGCGCACCCTGCTGCCCGACGCCGCCCTGCAGGCCTACCGGAACGGGGAGATCGACGCCGTCGACGCCGGCACCACCGAGGACTACGCACAGCTGAAGAACGCCGAGAACAGCGAGATACGGACCGGCTCCGCCTGGGACGAGGTGCACATCGCGCTCAACGGCGCCGCGGGGCCGCTGGCGGACCTCGAGGTCAGACACGCAGTCCAACGGGCCGTCGACCGGCAGGCGCTGGCGCGCGTCGCCGCCGAGGGGCTGCCCGTCGGCGTGCCGCTGCTCGGCAACCACATCTTCATGGCCAACCAGCCCGGGTACGCCGACCACTCCGCCCCCTGGGGCACATACGATCTCGCCGAGGCGCGCCGCATCCTCGACAAGGCGGGCTGGAAGCAGCAGGGGAAGGACGGACCGCGTACCAAGAACGGCAGGAAGCTGCGGCTCCGGTTCGTCATCAGCGCGGCGACCAACCGCCTCGGCCTCGACCTCTCGCAGCTCGTCCAGTCGATGCTCGGCCAGGCCGGCATCGAGGTCGACATCGTGAAGGTGCCCGCGAACGACTACACCGCGAAGTATCTGACCCAGGGCAACTTCGACCTGGTCATCTTCCGCTTCGTCGACCTCACCTACCCCAGCGACGTCCTGGCGATCTACGAACGGCCGCGCGGCGGCCAGTCGTTCCTCAACTACGGCGGGGTCGGCGACGCCACCGTCGACAAGCTGCTGCGCCAGGCCGCGGGCACCCTCGACAAGAAGCGCGCCACCGCGCTCTACAACAAGGCGGACGCCGAGATCTGGCGCCTCGGCCACGACATCGAGCTGTACCAGCGCCCGCAGATGATGGCGGTCCGCAAGGGGCTCGCCAACTACGGGATCCCGGGGCTCGGCGACATCGACTGGACGAAGGTCGGCTGGACGGAGACGGAGACGGAGACGGAAGGGGCGCGGTAGCTGCGGCGGCGGGCGGGGAAGAACGCGCCGGCCCGGTGGCGGACGGACCGCCACCGGGCCGGGGCCGCGGGAGGGCTCAGACCGCGGAGCCGCTGAGCACCCGGTCGGGCCGGGGCACGGCCGCGCGCAGCGATGCGTAGCCGAGCGCGGCCGAGGCCAGCGTGACGTGGTGGTGCCAGCCGCGGAACGAGCGGCCCTCGAAGTCACCGAGCCCGAAGTCCTCGTGCAGCCGGCGCAGCCCGGCGCCGGCCAGGGAGCGTAACTGGGCCAGCGGCAGCGCCTCGGCGAGCCGCCGGGCCGGCAGGTTGGTCAGCCAGTACGCGCGTGGCTCGGGCCGCCCGAACGGCCAGTCGGTGACCAGGTACCGCGGGCTCGGCCGGTGCCCGGGCGCGGTCCGGCCGGCCGTCGGCTCCGCGCACAGCAGCGCGGGCGTGGACAGGAACTGCGAGCGGTGCCTGCGCTCGGTCACCCGGTCGTGCCAGCTGACCGAGGTGCGCTCGGTGCGCCGGGCCACGTGCGCGGCCAGGTTGGTGACGGTGCCGCGCACCGCGGGCAGCGCCGAGTGCGGCCGGGGCATGGTGACGGCGGTGCGCGGCGACACCTGCACGAGATAGCCCAGGCCCCGCGCCTCCAGGCCGCGCAGCAGCGGTTCGGTCTCGGACTCGTGGCGCCAGTCCGCGAGCACCGGACGCGGGTCGAGCAGCCACTCCTCCGTCATCTCGTCGATCGCCTCCAGGACGTAGTGCCAGCGGGGCCTGGACTGCTCGTGCGCGGGCAGGTGTGCGGCCTGGCGCAGCTGCTCGTCCCCGTCCCAGCGGGGCGGGAGCAGCAGCCGCCAGTTCACCGGCAGGCCGCCGCCGGTGCCCACCAGGGAGACGGCGCAGGCCAGCTGGCAGTTGACGGTGCGCTGCTGGGACGGGGCGTACTGGCGGGCCACGCCCACCGAGCGGTCGCCGTTCTTGACGAAGACGACCTCGTCCACCGACCAGGCCTCGATGGCGAAGGCGTCCGCGAGGCGCAGCGCCGTCTGCCGCCGCACCGGGCCGCACTCCCAGGGGCTCTGGTGCACGAACTGCTGGAGCTGCTGCACGGCGGGCCGCCCGAGCACGTGC
>NZ_BMQF01000005.1:444190-463022 GCF_014647975.1 Streptomyces fumigatiscleroticus | reverse complement strand
CGGCGCACGATCTGCTGCAGCTTCTGCCCCTCCTGGTCGGTCAGTCTGCGCACACGGACAGGCCAAGCCACCGCGCCTCCAGCGGTCGGATCGGACGTCACCACACATCCAACCGTCATGACCACCAACCCGGCGAACCTATGCGGTCGGAGCACTAGGCGTCCGGCCCGGGCATCCGGTGAGGGCACCCGGTCCGGGCATGCCGTCTACGAGGTCACCAGCTCGCCCGTGTCCACCGGCGCCGTCGCGTCCGCCGCGCGCCGCGCGTCGGGGGCGACCTCGGCCGCCGTCAGCACATAGCCGGTCTCGGCGTCCGAGGTGGAACGGGCGAACACCACGCCGTACACCCGGCCGTCGGTGGTCAGCAGGGGGCCGCCGGAGTTGCCGGGGCGGACGGTGGAGCGGATGGCGTAGATCTCGCGGGTGACCGAGGCGTCGCTGTAGATGTTCTGGCCCGTCGCCCGGACCCGGCTCGCCACCGTGGCCGCCCGGAGGTCGAGGTCGCCGTTGTGCGGATAACCGGCCACGACCGCCGCCTCGCCCCGCTCGGCGGTGTCCTCGAACCGCAGGACGGGAGCCGAGAGACCGGGCACGTACAGCACCGCCACGTCCTTGTCCGGGTCGAACAGCACCACCCGCGTCCGGTAGGACCGCCCGACCCCGCCGACCCGCACGGTGGGGGCGTCGATGCCGGCCACCACATGGGCGTTGGTCATCACGTGCTCCGCGGCGTACACGAAGCCGCTGCCCTCGCGGCCCTGGGTGCCGGCGACGCCCTCCACCTTCACCGTGCTGAGCTCGGCGGCGTCGGTGGCCGCGGCCGTGACGCTGTCGCCGGAGGGCTCGGCCACCTCGGCGGTCGACTCGTTCTCGAACGGGTTGAAGACCTGCGGGAAACCCGCCTGCGTCAGCGCGGACGTGGCCCGCGAGAACCACGCCGGGGTGGTGTCCGGCATCGCCCGCTGTACCGTGCCGAGCAGCGCGGACTCCCGGATCGCCGAGGTGAGCAGCGGCGACGAGGAGGCGGCCAGGACGCTGGCGGCCACCCACGCCACGATCAGCACGGCCGCCGAGTTGGCCACCGCCCCGCCGATCCCGTCGGCCACCCTCAGCGGCCCCCGGTCCAGCTCCCGCCGCAGCCTGAGCGCCAGCCGCCCGGCCAGCTCGTGGCCCACCGCAGCCGGCAGCAGCACCGTCAGCACGGCGGTCACCGTCGCCGTCGTCGTACCCGGCGTGACCAGGTCCATCACCCAGGGAAGCAGCCACACGCCGACGACCGCGCCGCCCACGAAACCGGCCAGCGAGACACAGCCGGCGAGCAGTCCGCGCCGGTAACCGGGGGCCGCGTAGGCCAGGATCACCAGCAACAGCAGGATGTCGAGCAGGTCCACGCAGGCCGCCTTTCTCTCGGGCCCTCTGGTACGCGCCGGACGGGCCCGGTGATCAGCCCGGCCGGGCCGGCGGGTACCCGAAAAAACGTCGCGGACCGGGAGGATGGTTCCACCGGGTGGCACAGCACACATCGCGGGCGGAGCGGATCCGTCGGACAGTGGGTCCATGCGTGGGGTGCGAGGACCGCGGCATGCGCGGAAGCGGCGGGCGGTACGGATACCGGGCGCGGTCCCGGCGCTGCTCGGCTGGCTGCCCGGGCTGGTGGCCGTCCTCGCCCTGCTGCTGTGCGCGGCCGGCGTCGAGCGGACGGTCACGGCGCACGCCCGGTCCACCGCGCGGGCCCCCCGGCACTCCGCCCCCGCGCCGCGCATCGTGGCCAGGTCCGTCTGGCTCGGCTCCGCCGCCCGCCGCCAGCCGCCCCCGCGCTACGACGACGAGGTGGTCGCCGTCTTCGTCCACCACACCGACACACCGAACGACTACGACTGCGCCGACACGCCCCGCATCCTGCGCGGCCTGTACTCCGGCCAGACCGGGGACCGGGACTGGGACGACCTCGGCTACAACTTCGTCGTCGACCGCTGCGGCACCGTCTACGAGGGCCGGGCGGGCGGGACCGGCCGCCCGGTCACCGGCGCCCACACCCAGGGCTTCAACCACCGCACCGCCGGCATCGCCGCCCTGGGCACCTTCGGCGAGGGCGTGCCCGTGCCGCGCGCCCTGACCGACGCGATCGCCGCGCTGGCCGCCTGGAAGCTCGGCATGTCCGACACCGACCCGCGCGGCCATGTCCGCCTGGTCTCCAGCAGCGGCCGGAGCCGGTACGCGGCCGGCACCGCGGCCACCCTGCCCGCCGTCGCCGGGCACAGCGACGGCTACATGACCAGCTGCCCCGGCGCCGCCCTCGGCGCCCGGCTGCCGGCGGTCAGGGAGCTGGCGGCCCGGCTCCAGGGCAGGACACCGGAGTCACAGGAACGGCACAGCGCGGACGCAGGGCTCTCCGATCCGGGCCCCCTACGGTCGAGGGCACAAGCCGACCGGAGGTGGGGAACATGAGCAGCAGCAGTCGGACCGCGGCGCGGGCGGGGACGGACGTGCGGCCGGAGGAGGGCGGCTGGGCGCGGGCGGTACACGGCCCCTGGACGGTGCTCTGCGCGGTGGCGACCGTCGTCCTGGGACCGGCCGCGGCCACCGCGTCCGCACTCGACCAGGCCAACGGGGCGCCGCCGCACCACGCGGTCAGCGCCGACCGGACGCGGGCCTGCCTTCCGTCGGACACCGGCAGGCGCCGGACGGCGGCGTAGCACGCGCCTCGGGCGCCGTCACCGCCGGAACCGCTCCCACAGCCGGGGGAACCTCTCGGCGAGCGCCTGTTCGTCCTCCAGGTCGATCGGCGTGCCCCGGGGTTCGGCGGGCGGGGGCGGGATGCCGAGATCGGTGGCGACGGAACCGGTGAGCTGCTCGTAGGCCTCGTCGGCCGCGTACCCCAGCTCCTCGCCGTCGCCGTCGAGCTCCTCGTCGAACTCGCCCAGCAGCCCGGCGAGCGCGTCGGGGTCGTGCACGGCACCCTCGTACACCTCGCGGCCCTGGCCGATCAGCCAGCAGCGGAAGAAGTCGAACGCGTCGTCGCTGGCCCCGTCGAGCAGTATCCAGGCGGCGCCCCACAGGTCCCAGGTGTAGGACCGGTTGTAGCGGGCCTCGAAGTGACGGGCGAAGTCCAGGACGGACTCCGGATCCAGTCGCAGGAGCCGTTCCAGGAGCAGGTCGGCCTGCTCCTCCGGGTCGCCGTCGGCGGCCCGCCGGGTCGAGTCGATCAGCTCCCAGAACTCCGTCTCGTCCATCACGGGTCAAGCATCGGGCCTGGGCGGGTGGGGCGCACGCGGAGTGCGGCGGATCGTTGTGCCGCATACCGGGCGGCCAGCCTGCGCGCGTCACGGGCGAAACGCGCCCGCAGCCCCTCGGGCGCCAGCACCTCGGCCTCCGGCCCGAGCGCGGTGAGCTGAGCGTGGGCGACCTCCTCGGACTCCACCGGCAGGGTCAGGGTCACCCAGCCGTCGGCATCCGGGTCGCCCGCGGCCCGTAGCGCCTCCCGCGCGGACAGCGGATCGACCGTGTACGGCAACCGTCGCACCCCTTCCCCGGACAGCCGCACCACGACCTCCGCGCGCAGGATGGAGCGCGCGAACTGCTCCGCCCGCTCCGCCCAGAACGCGGCCAGGTCGAACTCCGCGTCCCGCGCGAACCGTTCGCGGCCGGCCTCCACCGCCGTGAACCGGTCGATCCGGTAGACCCGCCAGGCCCCGTCCCGCCCGGCCACTCGCGCGCACAAGTACCAGACGCCCGCCTTGAGGACCAGCCCGTACGGCTCCAGCTCCCGTACGACCTCCTCCTCGCCGCGCCGGTAGCGCGCGGTGACGGGCCGGTCGTCCCAGACCGCGTCGGCGACCGCCGGCAGCAGCTCGGGCGTCACCGGCTCCTGGAACCAGTTCGGGGCGTCCAGATGGAAGCGCTGCGCCGCCGTCCGGGAGGCGTCCCGCAGGGCGGGCAGCAGGGCGGCGGACACCTTCAGCCGGGCCGCCGAGGCCGCGTCCTGAAGCCCCATCTCGCGCAGCGCGCCCGGCACCCCGGACAGGAACAGCGCCTCGGCCTCGCCGCGGTGCAGCCCGGTCAGCCGGGTGCGGTAGCCGCCGATCAGCCGGTAGCCGCCGGCCCGGCCCCGGTCCGCGTAGACCGGTACGCCCGCCTCCGACAGGGCCTGTGCGTCCCGGGCCACCGTCCGCTCCGACACCTCCAGCTCCCGGGCCAGTTCGGCGGCGGTCATGGCGGGCCGGGACTGGAGCAGCAGCACCATCTTGATCAGCCGGGCAGCACGCATGCCCCACATGATGCATCAGGAGGCCCCCGCCGGAGCGGGGGCCTCCTGATGACCGGCCGTGCCTTACAGGCCGTAGCGCTCGCGCGCCTCCTTCACGGCCGTCGCCTTGACCTCGCCGCGCCGGGCCAGCTGGGCCAGGGCCGCGACGACGATCGACTCGGCGTCGACGCCGAAGTGGCGGCGGGCCGCCTCACGGGTGTCCGACAGACCGAAGCCGTCGGCGCCCAGCGAGGACCAGTCCTGCTCGACCCACTGCGCGATCTGGTCCGGGACCTGGCGCATGTAGTCGGAGACCGCCAGCACCGGGCCCTCGGCGCCCTGGAGCGCCTGGCGGACGTAGGGCACCCGCTCCTCGCCGCGCAGCAGCGCGGCGTCCGCCTCCATGGCGTCGCGGCGCAGCTCGCCCCACGAGGTGGCGGACCACACGTCGGCGGCCACGCCCCACTCCTCGGCGAGCATCCGCTGCGCCTTCAGCGCCCAGTGGATCGCCGTGCCGGAGCCCAGCAGCTGGATGCGCGGGGCGTTCGCGGCCGGGGTCAGGCCAGCGGACTCCGCCGTGTTGAAGCGGTACAGGCCCTTGACGATGCCCTCGTCGATGCCGAGGCCGGCCGGCTTGGCGGGCTGCGGCATCGGCTCGTTGTAGACGGTGAGGTAGTAGAAGACGTTCGGGTCCTCGCCCGGGGCCGTCTCGCCGTACATCCGGCGCAGACCGTCCTTGACGATGACAGCGATCTCGTACGCGAACGCCGGGTCGTAGGTCAGCGCGGCCGGGTTGGTCGCGGCGATGGCGGGGGAGTGGCCGTCGGCGTGCTGGAGGCCCTCGCCGGTCAGCGTGGTGCGGCCGGCCGTGGCGCCGACCAGGAAGCCGCGGCCGAGCTGGTCGCCGAGCTGCCACATCTGGTCGCCGGTGCGCTGCCAGCCGAACATCGAGTAGAAGATGTAGAAGGGGATCATCGCCTCGCCGTGCGTCGCGTACGACGTCGAAGCGGCGATGAAGTCGGCCATCGAACCGGCCTCGGTGATCCCCTCGTTGAGGATCTGGCCGTTCTTGGCCTCCTTGTAGTACATCAGCTGGTCGCGGTCGACCGGCTCGTACGTCTGGCCCTTGGGCGAGTAGATGCCGAGGGAGGGGAAGAGCGACTCCATGCCGAAGGTGCGCGCCTCGTCGGGGACGATCGGCACCCAGCGCTTGCCGGTCTCCTTGTCGCGGACCAGGTCCTTGACCAGGCGGACGAAGGCCATCGTGGTCGCCACGCTCTGCGAGCCGGAGCCCTTGTCGAAGGCGGCGAAGGTCTTGTCGGCGGGGGCGGGCAGCGGCGCGACGGGGTGGACGCGGCGGGCCGGGGCGGGGCCGCCGAGGGCGGCGCGGCGCTCCTGGAGGTAGCGGACCTCGGGGGAGTCGGCGCCCGGGTGGCCGTAGGGGACCACGCCGTCGACGAAGTCGCTGTCCTTGATCGGCAGGCCGAGGCGGTCGCGCATCGCCTTGAACTCGTCCACCGTCAGCTTCTTCATCTGGTGGTTGGCGTTCTTGGAGGCGAAGCCCTCACCGAGGGTGTGGCCCTTGACCGTCTGGGCCAGGATCACCGTCGGGGCGCCCTTGTGCTCCAGGGCGGCCTTGTAGGCGGCGTAGACCTTGCGGGCCTCGTGACCGCCGCGCGAGACGTGGAAACACTCGAGGATCTTGTCGTCGCTCAGCAGCTTCGCCATCTCCGCGAGCGCCGGGTCGGCGCCGAAGAAGTCCTGGCGGATGTAGGCGGCGTCGCGGGTCTGGTACGTCTGGATCTGCGCGTCCGGTACCTGGCGCAGCCGGCGTACCAGCGCGCCGGTGGTGTCGAGCTGGAACAGCTCGTCCCAGGCGGAGCCCCACAGCGTCTTGATCACGTTCCAGCCGGCGCCGCGGAACTGGGCCTCCAGCTCCTGCACGATCTTGAAGTTGGCGCGGACCGGGCCGTCCAGGCGCTGGAGGTTGCAGTTGATGACGAAGGTCAGGTTGTCCAGGCCTTCGCGGGAGGCGAGCGCGAGGGCCGCCGTCGACTCGGGCTCGTCCATCTCGCCGTCGCCGAGGAACGCCCACACGTGCGAGGCGGAGGTGTCCTTGATGCCGCGGGCGGTCAGATAGCGGTTGAAGCGCGCCTGGTAGATCGCGGAGAGCGGGCCGAGGCCCATGGAGACGGTGGGGAACTCCCACAGCCAGGGCAGCCGGCGCGGGTGCGGGTAGGACGGCAGGCCGTTGCCGCCGGCCTCGCGGCGGAAGTTGTCCAGGTGGTGCTCGTTCAGCCGGCCGTCGAGGAAGGCGCGGGCGTAGATGCCGGGGGAGGCGTGGCCCTGGATGTAGAGCTGGTCGCCCGAGCCGTCGCCCTCCTTGCCCTTGAAGAAGTGGTTGAAGCCGGTCTCGTACAGCCAGGCGGCGGAGGCGAAGGTGGCGATGTGGCCGCCGACGCCGTATTTGCTGCCGCGGGTCACCATCGCCGCCGCGTTCCAGCGGTTCCAGGCGGTGATCCGCGCCTCCATCTCCGGGTCACCGGGGACAGCCGGCTCGGCGGCGGTGGGGATGGTGTTGACGTAGTCGGTCTCGAGGAGCTTCGGCAGCGCGATGCCGGCTCCCTCGGCACGCTCCAGCGTGCGGCGCATCAGGTACGCCGCGCGGTGCGGGCCGGCCGCCTTCGCGACGGCGTCCAGGGAGGCCTGCCATTCGGCGGTCTCCTCCGGGTCGCGGTCCGGGAGCTGGTCGAGCTCGCTCGGCTGGATGGCGTTGGGGTCGGTCATGTCGCCGCCTTCCTCAGTCGAAGGGGGTTCCCTCATCGGTAAGGGTTCGGGGGTGCCCTTGGTCTTTGGCAGGACAGGGCGTGAGGCTCTGGTGCGGAATCGTTTGTGCGGCTCCGCCGCGTGGCCCATCGGGGACTCTAACTCCCTGATCGATGATCGATCAAAGGGTTGACCCCGAAAACCTCTTGATCACGAGAAAGTCGGCACCCGGTGCCTCCGGCGGTGGCACCGGGTGACCAGTTTCCTGTCGCGTTCTCGCAGGTCGGTCCGCGTTTGAGCGGGGGCCCGCTCAAGGTCACGCACGCGGCGCGCAGCCCAGCACATGCGCCTTCACGATCTCCGCGATCCGCGGATCCCGGCGCCGGAACGCGGCGAGAAGCTCCTCGTGCTCCTCGGCGTACGACTGCTGCACCGTACCCAGCCACCGGATCGACAGCGCCGTGAACACCTCGATGCCCAGCCCCTCCCAGGTGTGCAGCAGCACCGAGTTGCCGGCGGCCCGCACCAGCTCGCGGTGGAAGGCCACCGTGTGCCGCACCTGGGCCGTCCCGTCGGCCTTCCGGTCGGCCTCGTACAGCGCGGCGACATGCGGTTCGAGCGCCGCGCAGTCCTGAGCCAGCCGCTCCGCCGCCAGTTCCGCCGCGATCGCCTCCAGACCGGCCCGGACGGGGTAGCTCTCCTCCAGGTCGGCGGCGGTCAGATTCCGCACCCTTACGCCCTTGTTGGGCGCCGACTCGATCAGCCGCAGCGACTCCAGCTCGCGCAGCGCCTCCCGCACCGGCGTCTGGCTGACCTCCAGTTCGGTGGCGATCCGCCGCTCGACGATCCGCTCGCCCGGCTTCCAGCGCCCGCTGACGATCCCCTCCACGATGTGCTCGCGGATCTGTTCGCGCAGCGAGTGGACGACGGGCGCGGTCATGAGGGCTCCTTAGGGAGGGGCCGACGGGACCCCTTGGGGCTTTGACGTTTAGACAATAAGGCCGTGGCACCGTGCCGGAAGGGCGCACGGGGGCGCTTCCTCGCAGGTGAGACGAGACTTACACGCGGTCGAAGGGCCTGTTGCGTCCATACCCGGCCGAAAGACGCGATGCCCCCGCCCGGAAGGTTCCGGACGGGGGCACCGTGGATGCCTGCTCCCAGGGCTACGGGGCTACAGACCGAGCTCGACCTCGAACTCGCCCGCCTCCAGGATGGCCTTGACCGCGGTCAGGTAGCGGGCCGCGTCGGCGCCGTCCACCAGACGGTGGTCGTAGGAGAGGGTCAGGTAGGTCATGTCACGGACGCCGATGGCCGTGCCCTCCGCCGTCTCGACGACGGCCGGGCGCTTGACCGTGGCGCCGATGCCGAGGATCGCGACCTGGCCCGGCGGCACGATGATGGTGTCGAACAGCGCGCCGCGCGAACCGGTGTTGGAGATGGTGAAGGTCGCGCCCGCCAGCTCGTCCGGCGTGATCTTGTTGCTGCGGACCTTGCCCGCCAGGTCGGCCGTGGCCTTGGCGATGCCCGCCAGGTTGAGGTCGCCGGCGTTCTTGATGACCGGGGTCATCAGGCCCTTCTCGGAGTCCACCGCGATACCGATGTTCTCGGTGTCGAAGTAGGTGATGGTCCCCTCGGCCTCGTTGATCTTGGCGTTGATGGCCGGGTGGGCCTTCAGCGCCTGGGCCGCGGCCTTGACGAAGAACGGCATCGGGGAGAGCTTGACGCCCTCGCGGGCCGCGAACGCGTCCTTGGCCCGGGCGCGCAGCGACATCAGGCGGGTGACGTCGACCTCGACCACCGAGGAGAGCTGGGCCTGCTCGTGCAGGGCCTTGACCATGTTGTCGCCGATGACCTTGCGGATGCGCGGCATCTTGACGGTCTGGCCGCGCAGCGGGGAGGCCTCGAGGACCGGGGCCTTCTTCGCGGCGGGCGCCGCGGCGGCGACCGGGGCCGGGGCGGCGGCGGGGGCCTTCGCGGCCTCGGCGGCGGCGATGACGTCCTGCTTGCGGATACGGCCGCCGACGCCGGTGCCCGTGACGGTGGACAGGTCGACGCCGTTCTCGGCGGCGAGCTTGCGCACCAGCGGGGTGACGTAGGCGCCGTCGTCGGCCGGCTTGGCGGCGGCCGGAGCGGCCGGAGCCGCGGCCGGGGCGGGCGCCGGAGCCGGGGCGGCCGGGGCGGGAGCCGGGGTCTCCTGCTGCTGCGGAGCCGGAGCCGCCGGAGCGGCAGGAGCCGCCGGGGCCTGCGGAGCCGGAGCCGGAGCGGCCGGGGCCGGGGCCGGAGCGGGCTCCGGCTGGGCCGGGGCCGCGGGGGCGGCCGGGGCGGCCGCCGGAGCGGCACCCGGGGCACCGATGACGGCCAGCTTGGCGCCGACCTCGGCGGTCTCGTCCTCGCCGACCACGATCTCGAGGAGCACGCCGGAGGCGGGCGCCGGGATCTCGGTGTCGACCTTGTCGGTGGAGACCTCCAGCAGCGGCTCGTCGGCCTCGACGGAGTCGCCGACCTCCTTCAGCCAGCGGGTGACGGTGCCCTCGGTGACCGACTCGCCCAGCGCGGGCAGGACCACGTCGGTGCCCTCGGCGGAGCCGCCGCCTGCGGCGGCCTCGGCGGTCGGGGCCGGGGCGGGAGCGGCCTGCTCGGTGGAGGGCTGGGCGGCCGGGGCCGGCTCGGGGGCCGGCGGGGCGACCTGCTCGGCGGCGGGGGCCGGGGCGGCGGCCGGGGCGCCGGTGCCGTCGTCGATGACGGCCAGCTCGGCGCCGACCTCGACCGTCTCGTCCTCGGCGACCTTGATGGAGGCCAGCACGCCGGAGGCGGGGGAGGGGATCTCGGTGTCGACCTTGTCGGTGGAGACCTCGAGCAGCGGCTCGTCGGCCTCGACGCGCTCACCCTCGGCCTTCAGCCAGCGGGTGACAGTGCCCTCGGTGACGCTCTCGCCGAGCGCCGGAAGGGTTACGGAAACCGCCATGGTTTCGGTTGCTCCTAACGAATTACGGAAGTCTGTGTCGTCGCGTGCGTCGACCGAGGGTCAGTCGTGCGAGTGCAGCGGCTTGCCGGCCAGGGCCAGGTGGGCCTCGCCGAGCGCCTCGTTCTGCGTCGGGTGGGCGTGGATGAGCTGGGCGACCTCGGCGGGCAGCGCCTCCCAGTTGTAGATCAGCTGGGCCTCGCCGACCTGCTCGCCCATGCGGTCGCCGACCATGTGGACGCCGACCACGGCACCGTCCTTGACCTGGACGAGCTTGATCTCGCCCGCGGTCTTCAGGATCTTGCTCTTGCCGTTGCCCGCGAGGTTGTACTTCAGAGCGACGACCTTGTCCGCACCGTAGATCTCCTTGGCCTTGGCCTCGGTGATGCCGACGGAGGCGACCTCGGGGTGGCAGTAGGTCACCCGGGGCACGCCGTCGTAGTCGATCGGGACGGTCTTCAGACCGGCCAGCCGCTCCGCCACCAGGATGCCCTCGGCGAAGCCGACGTGCGCGAGCTGGAGCGTCGGGACCAGGTCGCCGACCGCGGAGATCGTCGGGACGTTGGTCCGCATGTACTCGTCGACGAGGACGTAGCCGCGGTCCATGGCGACCCCGGCCTCCTCGTAGCCCAGGTTCTGGGAGACCGGGCCGCGGCCGATGGCGACGAGGAGGACCTCGGCCTCGAACTCCTTGCCGTCGGCCAGCGTGACCTTGACACCGTCCTGGGTGTACTCGGCCTTCTGGAAGAAGGTGCCCAGGTTGAACTTGATGCCGCGCTTGCGGAAGGCGCGCTCGAGCAGCTTCGAGCTGTTCTCGTCCTCGACCGGGACGAGGTGCTTCAGGCCCTCGACGATCGTGACGTCGGTGCCGAAGGACTTCCACGCGGAGGCGAACTCGACGCCGATGACACCGCCGCCCAGGATGATCGCGGACTTCGGCACGCGGTCCAGGACGAGGGCGTGGTCGGAGGAGATGATCCGGTCGCCGTCGATGTTCAGGCCCGGCAGCGACTTCGGCACGGAGCCGGTCGCCAGCAGGACGTGGCGGCCCTGGACGCGCTGGCCGTTGACGTCCACGGAGGTGGGGGAGGACAGCCGGCCCTCGCCCTCGATGTAGGTCACCTTGCGGGAGGCGATCAGACCCTGGAGCCCCTTGTAGAGGCCGGAGATCACGTCGTCCTTGTACTTGTGGACGGCGGGGACGTCGATGCCCTCGAAGGTGGCCTTGACGCCGAACTGCTCGCTCTCGCGGGCCTGGTCGGCGATCTCGCCCGCGTGCAGCAGGGCCTTGGTGGGGATGCATCCCCGGTGCAGGCAGGTGCCGCCGACCTTGTCCTTCTCGATCAGGGCGACGTCCAGACCCAGCTGGGCCCCGCGCAGGGCCGCGGCGTAACCACCGCTACCACCGCCGAGGATCACTAGGTCGAAAACGGTGCTGGCGTCGTTCGCCACGTCACGTCCTCCATGCATGTGCGCCGTACGCCGGTCTTCGCTGACCGGCTGGCGGCTGGTGTCCGGCCGCTCGTTCTTCGGCCCTTCGGTGGGGCCCTGTCCTGCCGAGCCCCATCTTCGCACTTGTCGGCGGCGCGCGAGACGCCGGGCCGGGGTGTGAGACGTCCCACGTCTCAGCCGTAACGGACAAAACGGCCCCGGGGCGGTACGCGCCCGGGGCCGTCGCGGAGACGCGGTCCGGCTCAGCCCAGGTCGCCCGCCGCCGTGAGCTCGGCGAGCCGCACCAGCGTGCGCACCGCGCTGCCGGTGCCGCCCTTCGGGGTGTAGCCGAAGGGGCCCTGCTCGTTGAAGGCGGGACCGGCGATGTCCAGGTGCGCCCAGGGGATGCCCTCGCCGACGAACTCGCGCAGGAACAGGCCGGCGACCAGACCGCCGCCCATCCGCTCGCCCATGTTGGCGATGTCGGCGGTGGCGGAGTCCATGCCCTTGCGCAGGTGCTCGGGGAGCGGCATCGGCCAGGCGGCCTCGCCGACCTCCTCGGCGGCCTCGTACACCGCGGTGCGGAAGGCGTCGTCGTTGCCCATCACGCCGAAGGTGCGGCTGCCCAGCGCCAGCATCATCGCGCCGGTCAGGGTGGCCACGTCGACGATCGCGTCGGGCTTCTCCTCGGAGGCGGCCCACAGCGCGTCGGCGAGGACCAGCCGGCCCTCGGCGTCGGTGTTGAGCACCTCGACGGTCTTGCCGCTGTACATGCGCAGCACGTCACCCGGGCGGGTGGCCGAGCCCGACGGCATGTTCTCCGCCAGGGCGAGCCAGCCGGTGACGTTGACCTCCAGGCCGAGCCGGGCGGCGGCGATCACCGCGGCGAACACGGCGGCGGCGCCGCTCATGTCGCACTTCATCGTCTCGTTGTGGCCGGCCGGCTTCAGCGAGATGCCGCCCGAGTCGTAGGTGATGCCCTTGCCGACCAGGGCGAGGTGCTTGTCCGCCTTGGAGGAGGTGTACGACAGCTTCACCAGGCGGGGCGCCGACGCCGAGCCGGAGCCGACGCCCAGGATGCCGCCGTAGCCGCCCTTGGCGAGCGCCTTCTCGTCGAGCACCTGCACCTTGACGCCGTGCTCCTTGGCCGCGGCCTGCGCGATCGTGGCGAAGGCCTGCGGGTTGAGGTCGTTGGGCGGGGTGTTGATCAGGTCGCGGGCGCGGTTCAGCTCCTCGCAGACGGCCACGGCGCGCTCGACGGCCGCCTTGTACGCCTTGTCGCGGGGCCTGCCGCCGAGCAGGGCGACCTCGGCGAGCGGCGCCTTGCCGTTCCCGCCCCTGGCGTTCCTGCCCTGCTCCTTGTACGTGTCGAAGGAGTACGCGCCGAGCAGCGCGCCCTCGCCGATCGCGCCGGCGTCGGCGGCGTCGGTGACGGGCAGGGCGAAGGCGGCCTTGCGGGAGCCGGCCAGGGTGCGGGCGGCGACGCCGGCGGCCCGGCGCAGCACCTCGGCGTCGTAGGCCTCGTCCTCCTCGGGCTCCGCGCCCAGGCCCACCGCCACCACGAGCGGCGCCTTGAAGCCGGACGGCGCGGGCAGCTTCGTCACCTCGCCCTCGGCACCACAGGCACCGAGGGTCTCCAGGACGCCGGCGAGCCTGCCGTCGTACGCGTGGTCAACGGCTTCGGCGCCCGGTGCGACGACCGGGCCCTTGGCGCCCTTGGCGACACCGATCACGATCGCGTCGGCCCGCAGGCCGGGCACCGCGGCGGTGCTGAGAGTGAGAGCAGTCACGGTGGTGAAATCTCGCTTCCATTGAAGTCCGGAGTGGCCGAATGCGGGTGGGTCGACCGGGCCCGACATCCGACCTTAGATCCCTCCTGCGGTGCGGTGTTTACCTGGGCAGGTAAAACCCCGTCCCGAGCCCGCGCCCGAGCGTGTGCGCGCGCTGCCGCGGGCGTTCCCGGCGGCGGCGTCGTGGCCGGGGCCCGCCGGTGCCGGATCGGATCCTCACCGTCTACACCACCGGAGCCTTCTCCTCCAAGCCGCACCGCGTCAGCGTGTGTTCGGTGTGCTCGGTGTGTCCGGTTCCGGAGGCCGCCGCGGGGCCCCCGCCGGGCGTCGGAGATCATGGTGGTGCCGTCGTGTCCCTGGAGTCCGCCCCGTGAAACGTCCCGTCCTGCTCGTCGTCGCCCTGTTCCTGCTGCTCACCGGCTGCGCCTCCGCCCCGGGCGACGCCCCGGACGCCGACGCGTCGGGCGGTGCCGCGTCGGGCGGTGCCGCGTCGGGCGGTGCCGCGTCGGCGGCGGCGGGTGACCGGTGGCGGCCGCGGCCCGGCATCGGCTGGCAGTGGCAGCTCAGCGGCCGCGTCGACACCGCCGTGGACGTGCCGGTCTACGACATCGACGGCTTCGACCAGCCGAAGAGCACGGTCACGGAACTGCACCGCGAGGGCCGCAAGGTCATCTGCTACCTGTCCACCGGCGCCTGGGAAGACTGGCGCCCCGACGCGGACGACTTCCCCAAGTCGGTGCTGGGCCGCGGCAACGGCTGGGAGGGCGAACGCTGGCTGGACATCCGGCGGACCGACGTCCTGGAACCGCTGATGGCCGAGCGCATCGACATGTGCCGCGAGAAGGGCTTCGACGCGGTGGAGCCGGACAACATGGACGGCTACCGCAACACGACGGGCTTCGAGCTGACCGCCGCCGACCAGCTGCGCTACAACCGCCTGATCGCGAGGCTGGCCCACGAGCGCGGCATGGCGGTCGGGCTGAAGAACGACCTCGACCAGATCCCGCAGCTGGTGGACGACTTCGACTTCGCGGTCAACGAGCAGTGCGCCCAGTACGGCGAGTGCGCGGACCTCACGCCCTTCATCGCGGCCGGCAAGGCCGTCTTCCACGTCGAGTACGAGCTGCCCACCAGCCGCTTCTGCGCGCAGTCCCGCAAGCTGAGGCTCAGCTCGCTGCTCAAGAAGTACGAACTGGGGGCGTGGCGCCGGGCGTGCTGAGTCCGAGCCCGGTGACCGAGGTGCCCGCCACCCGGTCGGCGAGGGAACGGCGGCCGGGGGAGAGCACGGGCAGCGCGTTCAGCAGGAACAGGACCACCGCCGCCGCCCACACCAGCACCGACAGCACCACCTGGCCCTCGACCAGCAGCACGCAGGCCACCGCGTACACGGCGACGTCCGCGGCGGTGGTGACGGCGGCCCGCAGCGCGGCCCGGCGCGGATGGCTCGGTGTCACCTCCAGGCCCAGCAGGCCCTTGCCGACGGTGCGGCCGGCCAGGGCCAGGCAGGCCCACTGGTAGAGGAAGGCCGCCAGCACCAGCAGCGCGAAGGCCTGCTCGACGTAGAGCACGGACTTGTCCCACAGGGAGAGCCCGAGGTCCGCGGAGGCGTCGATGACGTCGCCCCGCGAGGTGAGCAGGTCCAGGCCGCCCCTGGTGGCGAGTTCGGGCACATCGGTGACGAGCGTGGAGATCCGCTGGAAGGTGAGCACGGCGAGCGCCGAGGCCAGCGCCACCACCAGCGCGAAGTCGATGAGCCAGGCCATGGCACGACGGAGCTTCGGCATGATGTCCCCCGATGAACAAGTCATGTGTTCTTCCCGGCGGACGAGAGTAGCGGGACGGCCGTGACGGGGGAGGACCCCTGCGGGATTTCCGTTCCCGGCCGGTGACGCGGCGGGCCGGGCGACGGGCCGGGCGACGGACCGGGCGGCGGGCCGGACGGCGGGGCAGGTCACCGTGCGGGGCCCTCGGCTGCTCGCCGGGGAGCGGGCGGGCGGGCGAGGTCACTCGATCGTGTGATGACCGGCTCTCGGGCCCGCGGCTGGGCGGACCCGCCCCCGCCCGGTCCGCAGGCACGGCTCAGGCCGAGGCCAGGACGGCCAGCGCGGCCGTGGCCGCCGTTTCCGCGAGGCCGCCGAAGACATCGCCCGTGACTCCGCCGAAGCGGCGTGTGCAGTGCCGGAGCAGGAGTTCGGCGGCGGCGAGGGAGACCGGCACCGCGAGCGCCGTGCGCAGGGCGCCGTACGGTCCGAGCAGTGCGCCCGCGCCCGCCGCCGCCCCGGTCACGACGGCCGCGACGGCCAGCGCCCCGACCGCCGGGACCACTCCGGCGACCGCCGCGCCCAGGCCCTCCGGACGGGCGGCCGGCACCCCGGCCCGGGCGGCGAGGGTGAGCGCGAGCCGGGCGGCGGTCGCCGAGACGACGGCGGCGAGCGCGCCCCGAGTCCAGGAGCCGTCGTAGGCCCGGGCCAGCGCGGCCACCTGGGCCAGCAGCACCAGGACGAGCGTGATCACCCCGAAGGGCCCGATGTCCGACTGCTTCATGATCCGCAGCGCGTCCCCGGCCGGCTTGCCGCTGCCCAGTCCGTCCGCGGTGTCGGCCAGCCCGTCCAGGTGCAGCCCGCGGGTGAGGACGGCGGGGACGGCGACGGTGGCGACGGCGGCGAGCAGCGTCCCCGAGCCGAGGACCAGCAGCAGCAGTCCGGCGGCGGCGGCGCAGACACCGACCACCAGTCCGGCCAGCGGGGCGCAGAGCATGCCGCCGCGCGCGGCCGGCCGGTCCCAGCGGGTCACCCGGACCGGGAGCAGGGTGAGGGTGCCGAAGGCGAAGCGGAGCCCGTCGGCAAAGGGGGTCCTGGACACCGGCGCAGCGTACCCGGCGGGCTCTGCCGCGAAAGACGCAGGTCCGGCGCGTGCCCGGCGGTGCCGCGGGCTCCTCCCTCAGTCCTGCCGAGCCGCCTTTGGCTCCTCCGACTCCTTCGACTCCTCCGATGTCTCGGACTCTCCCGGCTGCTCCGCGTCCTGGGGCCGCTCGGACTCCTCGGGCCGCTCCGGCAGCTCCGCCACCAGTGCCGCCGCGGCCTGGACCAGCGGCAGGGCGAGCAGCGCCCCCGCGCCCTCGCCTACGCGCACGCCCTGGTCGAGCAGCGGCTCCAGGGCCATCCGGTCCAGCGCCTTGGCCTGGCCCGGCTCCCCGCTGTCGTGCCCGGCCAGCCACCAGTCCGGCGCCCGGAACGCGACCCGCTGTCCCACCAGCGCACAGGCCGCCGCCACGACCCCGTCCAGGATGACCGGCATCTTCCGTACGGCGCTCTGGAGCAGGAAGCCCGTCATCGCGGCGAGGTCGGCGCCGCCCACCGTCGCCAGCAGCCGCAGCTGGTCCCCGAGCACCGGCCGGGCCCGGCGCAGCGCGTCCCGGATCGCCGCGCACTTGCGCATCCACATCAGGTCGTCGATCGCCTGCCCGCCGCGCCCGGTGACCACGGACGCGTCGGTCCCGCACAAGGCCGCGACCAGCACCCCGGCCGCCGTGGTGCCGCCCACGCTCACATCGCCGAGCACCACCAGATCCGTACCGGAGTCGGCCTCCTCGTCGGCCACCGCCATCCCGGCCCGGAAGGCGGCCTCCGCCTCCTGGAGCGTCAGCGCGTCCTCGACGTCGATACGCCCGCTGCCGCGCCGCACCCGGTGCCGTACGACCTCGGCGGGCAGCGACTCCGGGTCGCAGTCCAGCGCCATGTCGACCACCCGCACCGGCACGCCCAGCCGCCGCGCCAGCACGGACACCGGACGGCCGCCCTCCAGGACCTCCCGCACCAGCTCACCGGCGCTGCCCGCGGGCCGCGCGGAGACACCCAGCTCGGCGATCCGGTGGTCACCGGCGAACAGCACCACCCGGGGCCGGTCGACCGGCCGCACCGGCACCGCGGACTGGGCCGCGGCCAGCCACTCACCCAGGTCGTCCAGGCGCCCCAGCGCTCCGGGCGGCACGACCTGACGCTCCCGGCGTGCCTCGGCGTCGCGGCGCACCCCGCCGTCGGGGCGCTCGATCAGGTCGGTGAAGTCGTCGAGATTCAGCGAGCTCATTCGCCGAACAGTACCGGCCCCGATCGAACAGGACGGTGCCACACCGCCACCCCGCCCGCGTGACGTCGTTGCAGTCAAGATCGAGATCCCATACGTTCCGTTTTGCAGTGGATTGTCGTACGTCCTTCGTCAAGCCCACCCGCCCGGGAGCCGCCCATGTCCGCCTCCACCGCGCCCTCCGAGCCCCCTGAGCCGCCCACGCCTCCTACGCCCCCCGCGCCTCGTGAGCCCGTCGCGCCTCGTGAGCCCGCCCGGGCCTCCGTCCGGCGGCCGGCCGGCCGGGACCGGGCCGCCTGTCTGGCCGCGCTGGCCGAGGGCACGGCCCGTTTCCTCGCACCCCGCCGTCCGGACTGCCCCTGGTGCGGCTCGCTCCGGCTGCGCACCCGGCTGCGCTCCGGTGACCTGCGTCTGCGCAAGCCGGGCCGGTTCGCCGTGGACGCCTGCCGGGACTGCGGCCACGCCTTCCTCAACCCCTCGCTCACCGCGGAGGGCGTGGACTTCTACCGGTGGGGCGGCCAGGAGGAGGCCGTCGAGCACGTCCCCGAGCGGCTGCTGGCCCTGCGCGGCAGCCCGCGCCGCCGGCGCCGGGCCGCCCGCGCGCTGGCGCCCTTGACCGAACCGGAGAGCTGGCTCGACGTGGGCACGGGCCACGCCCGCTTCCCGGACGTCGCGCGCGAGGTCTTCCCGTACACCGCGTTCGACGGACTGGACGCCACCCGCCGTGTCGAGCGCGCCCGCGCCGCCGGCCGGATCGAGGAGGCCCACGTCGGCCGGCTCACCGACCCGCACATCAGCGCACGTCTGCGGGCCCGCTACGACGTCGTCAGCATGTTCCACCACCTGGAGCTCGCCCCGGACCCGCGTGCGGAGCTGTGCGCCGCCCTCGACGTGCTGCGGCCCGGCGGTCATCTCGTCGTGGAGTCCGCCGACCCGTGCTGTCTGTCCGCCGCGCTGCTCGGCAAGTGGTGGCTGCCCCACGACCCGCCGCGCCGGCTGCATCTGCTGCCCCCGCGCAACCTGTGCGCCGAGCTGACGGCCCGCGGCTGCACGGTCGTCGGCACCGACCACCGTGTGCACGTGCCGCACGATCTCGCGGGCGCGCTGTCCCTGGCCGTCTCGCACGTCCTGCCCGCCCCCGACACCCCGTGGCGCGCCCTCCCGCCGGGCCCGCTGCGGCGCGCCCTGCGTACACCGCTGCTGCGGGCCGGGCTCCCCCTGGTGGCCGCGGCCGGCCTGGCCGACCACCTGCTGACCCCCCTGCTGCGCCGCACCCCGTTCGCGAACACCTACCGCGTCATCGCCCGCAAGGAGCGGCCGTAGCCGCGCCCGGGCGGACCGGCGAGCGGCACCGCCGCGCCGCGGGCGGCGGCGGTCACGCCCGCCGGGCAGGAGGGCACAGCGATCCCCTGCCCGCCGAGGCCGGGGCGTCACCGTCCCCGCCCGGACTGGGCTACGGCGCGCCCGCCCGGGCTGGGACATGGCGCGCCCGTCCGGGCGGTTACGGCGCGCCTGTCCGGGGTGGGTTACGGCGTGCTTGCCCGGGCTGGGGCA
>NZ_BMQF01000005.1:0-444127 GCF_014647975.1 Streptomyces fumigatiscleroticus | reverse complement strand
GGCTGGGGCATGGCGCGCCTGTCCGGGCGGTTACGGCGCGCCTGTCCGGGGTGGGTTACGGCGCGCTCGCCCGAGCTGGGACATGGCGTGCCCGCCCGAGCTGGGACATGGCGCGCCTGTCCGGGCGGTTACGGCGCGCCTGTCCGGGGTGGGTTACGGCGCGCCCGCCCGGGCTGGGACATGGCGTGCTCGCCTGGGCGGGGTCACGGCGTGCCCGCTCGGGCTGGGATACGGCGCGGCCCCGTTCCCCCGGCCGGGGGACCGGCCCGCTCCTCACCCCCGCAGTACCAGTGCCTGGCCCGCCACCACCAGGAGTACCTGCTCGCACTCGGCGGCGAACGCCGCGTTCAGACGGCCGAGTTCGTCGCGGTACCGCCGTCCCGACGCCGTGGCGGGCACGATGCCCGACCCGACCTCGTTGGACACGGCGACGACGGTGCGCCGGGTGTGGCGCACCGCCCGCGCCAACTCCCGTACGCGTTCCCGCAGTTCCCGCTCGCCGCCGTCCGCCCACTCGGCGTCGTCCCACGCCCCGGCCGCGTCCATCGCGTCGGTCAGCCACAGCGACAGGCAGTCGATGAGCAGTGGCGGCCCGTCCTCCTTCAGCAGCGGCACCAGGTCGCAGGTCTCCACGGTCCGCCACGAGCCCGGCCGCCGCTCCCGGTGCGCCTCGACCCGCGCCGCCCACTCGGTGTCCCCGCCCCGCGACCCGCCCGTCGCCACGTAGAGCACGTCGGGGAACGCCTCCAGGCGCCGTTCCGCCTCCACCGACTTCCCGGACCGCGCCCCGCCCAGCACCAGCGTCCGCCGCGGTACGTCGGGTACGTCCTCGTAGGCGCCCACCGCCAGCGTCGAGCCGTCCGGCACCGCCCGCGCCCCCGCCGCCGCGAGCCGCCGCCGCAGCTCGCAACCCGGCGGCACGTCGTGGTCCAGATGGACGGCGACCACGTCGGTGGTCGGCCCGACCGCGCCCACCGCGCGGAGCCTGGCCAGCGCGTCCGGCCGCCCCACCACGTCCGCGAGCACCATGTCGTAGGCGGTGGCGGGCTCCTCCAGACCGGCCGGGGCGCCGCCCGGCGGCAGGTACAGCAGCCGCTGCCCCTCCGGGCCGGTCACCGCGTAACCGGTGCCCGGCGCGTCCATCGCCACCGCCCGCACCCGGTGCCCGGTCAGCAGCGCCAGCTCCCGCCCGTCCGGCACCCGGCCGGGCTGCGGCAGCCCGGCCGGCACCTCCACGGCCGGTCCGTCGTGCGGATGGGTCAGCAGCACCTGCCGTACGCCGCCCAGGGAGTGCCCCGCCCGCGCGGCCGCGAACGCCGCCCCGGGCGTCAGGTCGAGCAGCAGCGTGCCGTCCACGAGCAGCGCGGTGGCCGCGCGCGCGTCCTCGCCGAGGGCGGTTGCGCAGGCCGCGCAGGGGCAGTCGGGACGAGGCAGTCCCGCGGGGGCACCGGTGCCGAGGAGAGTCAGTTCCACGGACCCGATTTTCGCGTGTCCCCGCAGGTCTTGCGCATCCGACTAGGCTGCGGGCAGGAGCCGGACCAAGATCCGGCTGCCGCTCTGCATGTGCTCACACCATGGAGGCGTACATGACGGCATGGACGTGGCGGTTCGAGACGGCCGACGGGACGGAGGTCCAGCCCGCGGTCCAGCCGGAGGAGTTCACCACCCAGGGGGACGCCGAGTCCTGGATCGGGGAGCACTGGAAGGCGCTGCTCGACGGGGGCACGGACCAGGTGCGGCTGTTCGAGGACGCCACGGAGGTCTACGGGCCGATGAGCCTGCGCGCAGCCGAGGCGTAAGGGGTCCGGGAGGCGGGGCGGCCGGGTCCGGGGCCGCCCCGCCTCACTGCTCGCCCAGCGTGACGCCCGCCTTCTTCTCGCTCCCGTCGCGGGTGTACGTCACGGTCGTCCGGTCGCCCGGCTTCCTCGGCGCCAGCGCCTCGGCCAGCGAGGTGATGTCGGTGATGTCCGTGTCTCCCAGCCGGGTGATGACGTCCCCGCTCCTCAGTCCGGCGTTCCCGGCCGCGCCGCCCCGGTTCACCTCGACGACGGCCACGCCCGCCGACCGGTAGCCGCCGTCGACGACCGTACGCCCGGTGATGCCGAGCCCGGCCCGGCCCGAGTCGGTGACCCGGCCCTTGTCGATGATCTGGCCGGCCACCGTCTTCACCGTCGACGCCGGGATGGCGAAACCGATGCCGGGCGCCGTGCTGCCGCCGAGGCCGGGGTCGGTGGCGGCGAGCGTCGGGATGCCGATCACCCGGCCGTCGAGGTTCACCAGGGCGCCCCCGCTGTTGCCGGGGTTGATGGCCGCGGAGGTCTGCACCATGTTGGCGATGGTGGCGCCGGTGCCGCCGTCGCTCCGGCTCTCCGTCACGGTCCGCCCGGTCGCCGACACGATGCCCTGGGTCACGCTCGACGCCAGCCCGAGCGGCGAGCCCATCGCCAGCACGATCTGGCCCATGCCGACCTTGGCGGAGTCCCCGAGGGGCGCCGCCTTCAGCCCGTCCGGCACCTTGTCCAGCTTGATCACGGCGAGGTCCTGCTCGGGGTAGGAGCGCACGAGGGAGGCGGCGAGGGAGTCCTCGTGGTTGGCGGTCGTCACCCGGAACGTCCTCTCGTCGCCGACGACGTGCGCGTTGGTGACGATGTGGCCCTTGCCGTCGTACACGACACCCGAGCCCAGGTCGTCGCCGGCCTGGATCTGCACGACCGACGGCAGGACGTCCTTGATCACCCTCTGGTAGTCGCCCTCCAGGGCGTCGGCCGCCCTGGGCACGGCGGCCGCCCGCGCGGTGGTCTCCTCCCGCCCGGCCGGGGCCTCGGCGGCGGTGCACCCGGCGAGCAGCGCGGCGCAGCAGACGAGCGCGGCGACGGGAGCGGGAAGCCGTGGGGCACGGTTGCGCGAAGCGTCCATGCCCGCAGTGTCCCTTCACCGCCGGCACCGGGCTTGTGCTGCGCGCCCGAACGGGCTCAGCCCCGTACCCCGCACAGGTGCAGCAGCGCGGCGAGCCCGCGGTAGGGGTCGGTCCGGCCGGCGCGTTCCTCGGCCGCCAGCAGGGTCTCCAGGTCGTCTGGGACCGGAGCGTCGTCGGCCGCCGTGTCCGTGAAGACCCGCACGCCGTACCAGGTGTGCAGCGGCGCCCCGATCCCGGCGAGGGTCGCCGTCAGCGCCTGGAGCCGGTCCGCCCGTACGTCCAGGCCCAGCCGGTTCCGGTACGCCGTGGCGTCGAAGGCGGAGAGCGCGCCCGCCCAGTCGCCGGACAGGCCCGGCCGCATCGCCAGCGCGTCGCCGTTGCGGACCAGCAGCGACAGCAGGCCGCCCGGCGCGAGCACCCGGGCCAGCCCCGCGAGCAGCGGATCGGGCTCCTCGACGTACATCAGCACGCCGTGGCAGAGCACCACGTCGAAGGTGCCCGGCAGGAAGTGCACGCCGGTGTCCCGGCCGTCGCCCTCGATGATCCGCATCCGCTCGCGGATGCCCTCCGGTTCCCCGGCCAGCGTCCGGCGCGCCGCGGCGATCATCGTCGTTTCCTTCTCGAGCCCGGTCACCTGGTGCCCGGCCCGGGCCAGCCGCAGCGCCTGCGTGCCCTGTCCCATGCCCACGTCGAGCACCCGCAGCCGCTGCCCGACCGGGAACCGCGCGGCTATCTGCTCCTCCAGCTGCCGGCCCACCAGCTCCTGCCGGACCGCGTTGCGCAGGCCGCCGAGGCCGCTGAGCCAGGCCTGCGCCGCGTCCCCGGCGAACGGCGTCGTGCTCAGGGCCGCTCCCCGGGCTTGACCATCGGCTTCGGCAGCCGGAGCCGGCGCATCTGGAGGGTGCGCATCAGCGCGTAGGCGACCGCGCCCCGCTTGTTCTCGTCCGGGAAGCGCTCGTTCAGGCGCTTCTTCAGGCGGAAGCCGGTGACGGTCGAGTCGAGCACGATCAGCACGATCACGATCAGCCACAGCAGCAGCGCGATGCTCTGCAACGAGCCCACCTGGATCATGCTCAGCACCAGGATGACCACGGCCATCGGCAGGAACCACTGCGCGATGTTGAACCGGGAGTCGACGAAGTCGCGGGCGAACCTGCGCACCGGCCCCTTGTCGCGGACGGGCAGATACCGCTCGTCACCCGAGGCCAGCGCCTGACGCTGCCGCTCCAGCGCGGTGCGGCGCTCCTCGCGCTGCCGCTTGGCGGCCTCCTTGCGCGTCGTCGGCGTGTGGGCGACGCTGCGGCGCTGGGGCCGCGCCTCACTGCGCTTGGGCGTGGGGCGGCCCTTGGGGGCCTGCGGGTCGCGGGGCTGCTTGGAGTCGGTCACCGGCGTCTTGTCGACGACCGGGGCCTTCTCTTCCTTGGCACGGCTACGGAACACAAAACCCAAGGGTAAGCGCTTGACCCGCATGGACCCCAGCCCGGCGGGGAACGATCCGGCAACACCAGTCGTCTGTAAGTGGACAGAGGGGACGTTGCACCCACCCGGGGACGACCCCCGGGAAGCACCTACTCCTCACGCCGGAGCGGGAGCGTACGCAGTCGTCCTTGGGGAGGAGCGCATCCGTCCCCGAACAGTGCGGTAATGGATGCAGACCCCGTACCGTGGGTCCTGTTGCAGTCGCTGGAGCCGGAGTCCGTCAGAAGGGGGCGCGCGAAGCCCATGAGCGGTGTCATGAAGCGTATGGGGATGATCTTCCGCGCGAAGGCGAACAAGGCCCTTGACCGGGCCGAGGACCCGCGCGAGACCCTCGATTACTCGTACCAGAAGCAGCTGGAACTGCTCCAGAAGGTGCGTCGCGGTGTCGCCGACGTGGCCACCAGCCGCAAGCGCCTGGAGCTCCAGCTCAACCAGCTCCAGTCGCAGTCCTCCAAGCTGGAGGACCAGGGACGCAAGGCCCTCGCGCTGGGCCGGGAGGATCTGGCCCGTGAGGCGCTCTCCCGTCGCGCCGCCCTCCAGCAGCAGGTCACCGACCTGGAGACCCAGCACGCCACGCTCCAGGGCGAGGAGGAGAAGCTCACCCTCGCGGCCCAGCGGCTCCAGGCCAAGGTCGACGCCTTCCGCACCAAGAAGGAGACGATCAAGGCCACGTACACCGCGGCCCAGGCGCAGACCCGGATCGGGGAGGCCTTCTCCGGCATCTCCGAGGAGATGGGGGACGTCGGCCTGGCGATCCAGCGCGCCGAGGACAAGACGGCCCAGCTCCAGGCCCGGGCCGGCGCGATCGACGAACTCCTGGCCTCGGGCGCGCTCGACGACCCCTCCGGCATGCACAAGGACGACATCCAGGCCGAGCTGGACCGGCTCTCCGGTGGTACGGATGTAGAGCTGGAGTTGCAGCGCATGAAGGCCGAGCTGGCCGGAGGGTCTTCCGCCGGGCAGCAGGCCATCGAAGGTGGCACGAGCCAGTCGCAGCCCCGGCAGCAGCCGCAGGACACCCCGCGCTTCGACAAGCAGTAGTCGGCCGGCCGGGGCCCACGCCGAGGAGGGCGACATGATCGTACGGATCATGGGGGAGGGGCAGGTCAGGCTGGACGACGGCCGCCTCGCCGAGCTGAACCAGCTGGACGACGAACTGCTGGCCGAGATGGAGAAGGGTGACGGCCCGGGCTTCCGCCGCACCCTGGACGCCCTGCTCGCCAAGGTCCGTGAGCTGGGCGAACCGCTGCCCGACGACTCCCTGGAGCCCTCGGAGCTGATCCTGCCGGCCGCGGACGCGAGCCTGGAGGAGGTCCGTGAGCTGCTGAGCGACGACGGGCTGATCCCCGGCGTCCCCGGCGCCTGAACCACGACGGCCGCCCGACGGCCCCGGGGCCTGCCGCACGGGCCGGAGCGGACGCGGGGCGGCGGCCGGCGCCGTCCGGCGGCTACGGTAATCAGCCGTGAGCACCCTCCGACGCGCCCGGTGCCGGCTGCGCGCCCACCCTTCCGCGCTGGACGCGGCACTGGCGGCGGCCGTACTGGCGTGCATGGTGGCCGGCTCGTTCGTGGACCCGCACGGCCCCGGCGGCGTCACCTGGGGCGTCCGCACCCCCGACCCGCTCAGCCTGGTGCTCATGGCGCTCGGCGCCGCCGCGCTGGCCCTGCGCCGCCGCGCCCCGCTCACCGTTCTCGCCCTCACCGGCGGCGTCTCCGTCGTCGAGTGCGTCACCGGCGACCCGCGTGCCCCCGTCGCCATGTCCGCGGTCGTCGCCCTCTACACCGTCGCCGCCTCCACCGACCGCCCCACCACCTGGCGGGTCGGGCTGCTCACCATGACCGTGCTGACCGGCGCCGCCATGCTCGCCGGGCCCCTGCCCTGGTACGCGCAGGAGAACCTCGGCATCTTCGCCTGGACCGGCATGGCCGCCGCCGCGGGCGACGCCGTGCGCAGCCGCCGGGCCTTCGTGCACGCCATAAGAGAACGCGCGGAGCGGGCCGAGCGCACCCGCGAGGAGGAGGCCCGCCGCCGCGTCGCCGAGGAACGGCTGCGCATCGCCCGCGATCTGCACGATGTCGTCGCCCACCACATCGCGCTGGTCAACGTCCAGGCCGGGGTCGCCGCGCATGTCATGGACAAGCGGCCCGACCAGGCCAAGGAGGCCCTCGCGCATGTCCGGGAGGCCGGCCGCTCCGCCCTGAACGAGCTGCGCGCCACGGTCGGCCTGCTCCGCCAGTCCGACGACCCCGAGGCGCCGACCGAACCCGCCCCCGGCCTGGACCGCCTCGACGAACTGGTCCGCACCTTCCGCAGCGCCGGCCTCCAGGTCGAGGTGGCCCGCGCCGACCGGGACACCGGTCTGCCCGCCGCCGTCGACCTGGCCGCCTACCGGGTGGTCCAGGAGGCCCTCACCAATGTGCAGAAGCACGCGGGCCCGCAGGCGAAGGCGGAGGTCAGCGTGGTCCGCGCGGGACCGCATCTCGAGATCACCGTGCTCGACGACGGCACCGGCGAGGCCAAGGGCCCCGGCTCGGGCGGCGGGCACGGGCTGCTCGGGATGCGGGAGCGGGTCACCGCCCTGCGCGGCACCCTCACCACCGGTCCCCGCCACGCGGGCGGTTTCCGGGTCCATGCGATCCTGCCGGTCACGACCCGCACCCGCCCCGCGGAGGACCCCGTATGACGATCCGTGTCCTGCTCGCCGACGACCAGGCGCTGCTGCGCAGCGCCTTCCGGGTGCTCGTCGACTCCGAGCCCGACATGGAGGTGGTGGGCGAGGCCTCCGACGGCGCGGAGGCGGTACGGCTCACCCGGGAGCAGCGGGCCGACGTCGTGCTGATGGACATCCGGATGCCGGGCACCGACGGCCTCGCGGCCACCCGCATGATCAGCGCCGATCCCGCCCTCGCCCAGGTCCGTGTGGTCATCCTGACCACCTTCGAGGTCGACGACTACGTGGTGCAGTCGCTGCGCGCGGGCGCCTCCGGCTTCCTCGGCAAGGGCTCCGAGCCCGACGAACTGCTCAGCGCCATCCGGATCGCGGCCGGCGGCGAGGCGCTGCTGTCCCCGGCGGCCACCAAGGGGCTGATCGCCCGCTTCCTCGCCCAGGAGGGACCGGCCGGGGCGGAACGGGACCCGGTCCGCTCCGAGCGGCTGGAGCTGCTGACCGGGCGCGAGCGCGAGGTGCTGGTCCAGGTCGCGGGCGGCCACTCCAACGACGAGATCGCCGAACGGCTGGAGGTCAGCCCGCTGACGGTCAAGACGCACGTCAACCGGGCCATGGCCAAGCTGGGCGCCCGGGACCGGGCCCAGCTGGTGGTCATCGCCTACGAGTCCGGGCTGGTACGTCCAAGGGTGGAGTGACCCGGACCCGGGCGTACTGCGGCCGGAGTACGCGCCGGGAAGGAAATGGACCTGGGGCCTACGAATCGGCGCTCCGCCATGGCGCAGGGTGTAGGGGCGGACCCTTCTGCGGGCATCCGCCCCTGAGCCGTCCCGACCTTCCGTACGCCCCTCCTGTACGCCGACCTCCTGCGCTTCTGCCGCTCGAAGAAGAGAGATCTCTGACCCATGTCCTGGCTGTCCAGGTTCAGCCTCGCGCAACGGGCCCTGATCGGGCTGATGTCCATCATCGCGCTCGTCTTCGGCGTGATCGCCATCCCGCAGCTCAAGCAGCAGCTGCTGCCCACCATCGAACTGCCGATGGTGTCGGTGCTCGCCCCTTATCAGGGTGCCTCCCCCGACGTCGTCGAGAAGCAGGTCGTCGAACCCCTCGAGGACAGCCTGGAGGCCGTCGACGGCATCTCGGGCGTCACCTCCACGGCGAGCGAGGGCAACGCCGTGATCATGGCGTCCTTCGACTACGGCAATGACACCAAGACCCTGGTCGCCGATGTCCAGCAGGCCGTGAACCGGGCCCGGACCCAGCTCCCGGACGATGTGGACCCGCAGGTCGTGGCCGGTTCGACGGACGACATCCCGACCGTCGTGCTCTCCGTCACCTCCGACAAGGACCAGCAGGCCCTGGCCGACCAGCTGGAGGGGACCGTCGTACCGGAGCTGAAGGACATCGACGGCGTCGGCCAGGTCACCGTCGACGGCGTGCGTGACCTGCGGGTCACCGTCACGCCCGACGACGCGAAGCTGGCCGGGGCGGGCCTGACCACGCTGAATCTCTCCCAGGCCCTCCAGGCGGGCGGCGCGACCGTCCCGGCGGGCAGCTTCGACGAGGACGGCGCCAACCGCACCGTGCAGGTGGGCGGCGGCTTCACCTCCCTGGAGCAGATCCGGGACCTGATGGTCACGGGCGAGGGCGGCAAGAAGCCGGTCCGCCTCGGTGACGTCGCCACGGTCCGGCAGGAGGAGGCCCCCGCCGACTCGATCACCCGCACCGACGGCAGGCCCAGCCTGGCCGTGGCGGTCACCATGGACCACGACGGCAGCGCGGTGGCGATCTCCGACGCCGTCCGGGACAAGCTCCCCGGCCTGCGCGAGGAGCTCGGCTCCGGCGCCACGCTCACCGTCGTCAGCGACCAGGGCCCGGCGGTGTCGAAGTCCATCGAGGGCCTGACCACCGAGGGCGCGCTCGGCCTGCTCTTCGCGGTCCTGGTCATCCTGGTCTTCCTGGCCTCGGTCCGCTCCACCCTGGTCACCGCGGTCTCCATCCCGCTGTCGGTGGTGCTGGCGCTGATCGTGCTGTGGACCCGGGACCTCTCCCTGAACATGCTCACGCTGGGCGCCCTGACCATCGCCATCGGCCGGGTCGTCGACGACTCGATCGTGGTCCTGGAGAACATCAAGCGGCACCTCGGCTACGGCGAGGAGCGCCAGGAGGCGATCCTGAAGGCGGTCCGCGAGGTGGCGGGCGCGGTGACCTCCTCGACGCTCACCACGGTCGCCGTCTTCCTGCCGATCGGCCTGGTCGGCGGCATGGTGGGCGAGCTGTTCGGCTCCTTCAGCCTCACCGTCACGGCCGCGCTGCTGGCCTCCCTGCTGGTGTCGCTGACGGTCGTGCCGGTGCTCTCGTACTGGTTCCTGCGCGCCCCGAAGGGCACCCCCGAGGACGCGGCCGAGGCCCGCAGGCTGGCCGAGGAGAAGGAGGCGAAGAGCCGTCTCCAGCGCTTCTACGTCCCGGTCCTGCGCTTCGCCACCCGCCGCCGGCTGACCAGCCTGGCGATCGCGGTCGTGATCCTGGTCGGCACCTTCGGCATGGCCCCGCTGCTGAAGACCAACTTCTTCGACCAGGGCGAGCAGGAGGTCCTCAGCGTCAAGCAGGAGCTGGAGCCGGGCACCAGCCTGGCGGCCACCGACGCCGCGGCGAAGAAGGTCGAGAAGCTGATCGCCGGGACCGAGGGCGTCAAGGACTACCAGGTGACGGTCGGCTCCTCCGGCTTCCTGGCCGCCTTCGGCGGCGGCACGGACACCAACCAGGCCTCGTACCAGGTGATGCTTCAGGACTCGGCGTCGTACGAGGACGTCCAGGACCACATCGAGAAGGGGCTGGCCCGGCTCGACGGCGTCGGCACCACCACCATCTCCGCCGGTGACGGCTTCGGCAGCCAGGACCTCAGCGTGGTCGTGAAGGCCGCCGACGGGGACGCGCTGCGCGAGGCCGCGGAGCAGGTCCGCAAGACGGTGGCCTCCCTGGACGACGTCACCGACGTCACCAGCGACCTGGCACAGAGCGTGCCG
The DNA here is from genome assembly GCF_014647975.1 of Streptomyces fumigatiscleroticus. Classification (GTDB taxonomy): domain Bacteria; phylum Actinomycetota; class Actinomycetes; order Streptomycetales; family Streptomycetaceae; genus Streptomyces; species Streptomyces fumigatiscleroticus. The sequence goes on along the minus strand of NZ_BMQF01000005.1, from coordinate 434,039 downwards.
CGGATCTCGGTGAAGGCCAACGACCGCGCCGCGGCGGCCGGGTTCACCGACCAGACCCTCGGCGCGGCCGTCGCCCAGGCGGTCAAGGGCACCACGGCGGCCAAGGCGACCCTGGACGACACCGAGCGCGACGTCGTCATCACCTCGGCGAAGCCCGCCGCGACGCTGAAGCAGCTCAAGGACCTGAAGCTCGGCCCGGCGAAGCTCGGCGACATCGCCACCGTGAAGCTGGTGGACGGGCCGGTGTCGATGACCCGCATCGACGGCCAGCGCGCGGCCACCATCACGGCCAAGCCCACCGGCGACAACACGGGCGCGGTGAGCACGCAGCTCCAGTCCAAGATCAACGCGCTGAAGCTGCCGGCGGGCGCCACGGCCGAGATCGGCGGTGTCACGGCGGACCAGGACGACGCGTTCAAGAACCTCGCCCTGGCCATGCTGGCGGCGGTCGCGATCGTCTTCCTGCTGCTGGTCGGCACCTTCCGCTCGCTGGCCCAGCCGCTGATCCTGCTGGTGTCCGTCCCGTTCGCGGCGACGGGCGCGATCGGCCTGCTGGTGGCCACGGGCACCCCGATGGGCGTCCCGGCGATGATCGGCATGCTGATGCTGATCGGCATCGTGGTCACCAACGCGATCGTGCTGATCGACCTGATCAACCAGTACCGCCGTCAGGGCCACGGGGTCGTCGAGGCGGTCGTCGAAGGCGGCCGGCACCGGCTCCGCCCGATCCTGATGACGGCGCTGGCGACCATCTTCGCCCTGCTCCCGATGGCGCTGGGCGTCACCGGCGAGGGCGGCTTCATCGCCCAGCCGCTGGCGGTGGTCGTGATCGGCGGCCTGGTCACCTCGACCCTGCTGACGCTGCTGCTGGTGCCGACGCTCTACGCGATGCTGGAGCTGCGCAAGGAGCGGCGCCGCGAGAAGAAGGCGGCGAAGAAGGGCCTCCCGGCGCAGGCGTCGTCCGCCGACGAGCCGGAGCCGGCTCAGGTCTGACGGACCACCGCACGGCGAAGGCCCACCCGCACCGGTGCGGGTGGGCCTTCGTGCCGCTGCCGCGAGGACCGTCGAAGGATCCGAGGGATCGGTTACGGCAGCGCCAGCATCCGCTCCAGCGCCAGCTTGGCGAACGCCTCGGTCTCCTTGTCGACCTGGATGCGGTTGACGAGGGTGCCCTCGGCCAGCGACTCCAGGGCCCAGACCAGGTGCGGCAGGTCGATGCGGTTCATGGTCGAGCAGAAGCACACCGTCCGGTCGAGGAAGACGATCTCCTTGCCCTCCGGCGCGAAGCGGTTGGCCAGCCGGCGGACCAGGTTCAGCTCCGTGCCGATGGCCCACTTGGTGCCGGCGGGCGCCGCCTCCAGGGTCTTGATGATGTACTCGGTCGAGCCGACGTGGTCGGCCGCGGCGACGACCTCGTGCCGGCACTCGGGGTGCACCAGGACGTTGACGCCGGGGATGCGCTCGCGCACGTCGTTCACCGAGTCCAGGCTGAACCGGCCGTGCACGGAGCAGTGGCCGCGCCACAGGATCATCCTGGCGCCGCGCAGCTCCTCGGCGGTCAGCCCGCCGTTCGGCTTGTGCGGGTTGTAGACGACGCAGTCCTCGAGCGACATGCCCATGTCCCGGACGGCGGTGTTGCGGCCCAGGTGCTGGTCGGGCAGGAAGAGCACCTTCTCGCCCTGCTCAAAGGCCCACTCCAGGGCCCGTTCCGCGTTCGAGGACGTGCAGATGGTGCCGCCGTGCTTGCCGGTGAAGGCCTTGATGTCGGCGGACGAGTTCATGTACGACACCGGCACGACCTGCTCGGCCACACCGGCCTCGGTCAGCACGTCCCAGCACTCGGCGACCTGCTCGGCCGTGGCCATGTCGGCCATGGAGCAGCCGGCGGCCAGGTCGGGCAGGACGACCTTCTGGTCGTCGGAGGTCAGGATGTCCGCGGACTCCGCCATGAAGTGCACACCGCAGAACACGATGTACTCGGCCTCCGGGCGCGCGGCCGCGTCCCGGGCCAGCTTGAAGGAGTCGCCCGTGACGTCCGCGAACTGGATGACCTCGTCGCGCTGGTAGTGGTGGCCGAGCACGAAGACCTTGTCCCCGAGCTTCTCCTTGGCCGCGCGGGCACGCTCGACCAGGTCCGGGTCGGAGGGCGAGGGCAGGTCGCCGGGGCACTCCACACCGCGCTCGCTCCTGGGGTCGGCCTCACGGCCGAGGAGCAGCAGGGCGAGGGGCGTCGGTTGGACGTCGAGCTCCTGGGTCTGGGCGGTGGTCACGACACGCACCCTTTCTGTTCTGCGGCTCGCCGGGGCCGTAGGGACCGGATCCGGCGGGACAAGCGGGACACCGTTCCGACTTTTCGTCGGATTGACGTTATCTATCATAACCGCTTCACGTCACCTTGACGATGCCCATAGCGTCGATGTGACGTGAATCCCGGGGACGGCCGGAGACGGCCGGGGACGGCCGGAGACGGCCGGAGACGTGACGGTGCGATGTCCCGGTCCCCGGGCCGCTCCCCGCCCGTCGGCGCATGTGCGAGCATGAAGGAGAAGCCGAGAGGGAAACCGGGGCGGGAGGAAACAACACGGCCCGGCCCGGAATAGATCCGCGGCGCCGCCGGTTGCACCCGTCGGCAAGCAGTCTCCGTACAACCCGGGAGAGATGTAGATGTCCGTATCGGACGAGACCACCACCGTCACCGACGGCATCATCCTGACCGACGCCGCCGCGGCCAAGGTCAAGGCCCTGCTCGACCAGGAAGGCCGTGACGACCTCGCGCTGCGCGTCGCCGTCCAGCCCGGCGGCTGCTCCGGCCTGCGCTACCAGCTCTTCTTCGACGAGCGTTCGCTCGACGGCGACGTGGAGAAGGACTTCGGCGGGGTCAAGGTCGTCACCGACCGCATGAGCGCTCCGTACCTGGGCGGCGCCACCATCGACTTCGTGGACACGATCGAGAAGCAGGGCTTCACGATCGACAACCCGAACGCGACGGGCTCCTGCGCCTGCGGCGACTCCTTCAGCTGAGAAGAGCCGCGGCTGAGCCGCACGGCATGACGGAGGCGGCGGCCCTGGACCGATGTCCCGGGCCGCCGCCTTCACCGTTCCCGCGGGCCGCTACCGAGGCAGCCGCGCCCCGTCCTTCTCCAGCGGAACGCCCTTGCCGTCCGAGCCCACGACCTCGCGGTCGCCGAGCGGCCTCTCCAGTGGCACGGTGCGGTGGTACTCCTCGGCGATCAGCACGCACACCTTGTCGGGCCACGGCCGCTCGGTGACGGTGACCCGCACCCGGTCCCCGCTCTCCGCCGCCCTCACCTCGTAGTCGGCGCACACCCCGCCCGAGAAGGCCACGGTCAGCTCCGTGCCCTCGGCGGTGTACCCGTCCACGTCCACGTCCCGCGGGGTCGGTGCCGCGGTGGGCTCCCCGCCCGGACCGCTCGGCTCCCCGCCCGGACCGCTCGGCTGAGGCGAAGGGCTCGCGGAGGTCAGATACCGCGGCTCGACCGCCGGGTGCGTCACCGTGGAGGCGTCCGCCGCGCCCGGCGCCCGCACCTCGAACAGCCAGGACGGCACCAGCGCCGGCCGTCCCCCGGCGGGGTGGGAGGCCAGCCCGAACACCGCCCGCTCGACGGTGACCGTCCGCTGCCTCCCGCTCCCCGGACCGGTGGACGACGCTCCGCAGGGCGCCTCCAGCCGGTCCTTGTGCGGTACGGGACTGGCGCAGCCGCCGATGCCCATGCGCCCGCCGTCCGCCCGTTCCGTGTTCATCAGCGCCAGCGTCCGCTCCGCGCCCAGCACCGGATACGTGTCCCCCTTCACCGGGGCCTTCAGCCGGCCGCTCCCGCCGACCACTTCGCCCCGCGCGCTCACGGTCACCCCGGTGCTCCAGCCGTAAGTGGGCAGCCCGCCGACCACCGGATCGGCGTTCACCATCCGCCGGCCGCCCGTGACCTGGCTCGCGTCCACCTTCGCGTCGTCCTGGCCGGCCGCCTTCAGCACCGGCACGGCCGCCCTTTTCGCGGCCTCCTCGCTCACGGGTCCACCGGAGGCGGGGGCAGCGGCCGGGCACGCGGAGGCGCCCTTGCAGTCGTCGCCGGGGGTGTTCCGGCGGAACGTCCAGTCGCCCGGCGCCTGCCGGTCCACCCGGAGCCAGGGCCCGGAACCGTCCTGCGTCTGCCCGACCTGCCAGCTCCCGCCCTTCAGCCGGGGTGTCCCCTCGACGCCGAGGGCCCCGGCCAGACGGGCCACCTCCTCCCGGGTGACCTCGCCCGCCGCCCGGTACACGGGCGACGGACCGGGACCGTCCGGGAGCGCGCCGTCGGCCCGGTAGGTGACGCCGTACGGGTTCGGCTCCCCGGGCGCGATGCCGTTCGTACCGCCGGTGCCACCGGTGCCGCCGGTGCCGCTCCCGGAGTAGCCGTCGAGGACCAGGGGCGGGGGAGTGCCGTCGCTCGCGGAGGACCCGGAGGCACCGGAGGCCGCCCGGCCGTCAGGACCGCCGGACGCGGTGGTGGCGAGATACGCTCCGCCGCCCCCGGCCAGCAGCACGGCCGCCGCCACGGCCCCGGCGACCACCCCGGGCGACCACCGCCGCCCCGGCCGCGAACCGCCGCTTCCGTCTCCGTCCCTGTCCCCGTCCCCGGCGGTGTCCTCGCCGTTCTCCTTCTCGCCGTTCTCCACGGACGACCCCCCGGTGGTCTCCCTTCCCACCTCCGTGGTCGCGGCGGTACCGGCGGTCTCCTCGGTGTCCCGCGTGGTGCCGGCGGGCTCGGCGGCGCCGGCCTCGGCGTCGTCGTGGTCGGGTCGCTCGGTGTTCACCGCATCGCTCCTTCGGCTGCACAGCTGACCTTGACAAGGCCCTGTCAGATGTCAGGTCGCTGGCGGGTCGTATCCCGCATCCCCTCTACGGGGGACAGCGATGGGACGCGGCGGAGGAGCACACGGTTCCACGGCCGTCGCCCGTCCGGCCGCCGGCCGCGCGGAACGCCGGAGCGGGGGGACCGGCCGGCCCTCAGTCGCCGTAGTCGGACATGGCCTCCAGCAGCCGGGCGGAGGCCGGCGGCACGGTCACCCCGTGGATCAGCGCCGGGGAGACCGGCCGGGCGGAGTCCCGCGCGGGGGCCGCCCAGTGGGGCGCCATCCGCGCGCAGTCACCGCGCAGCGACGCCAGGCCGCCCTCCGGGTCGGCCGGGACGGGGACGGGTGCCGGGAGGTTCGTCATGACCGAACCGTACGCACGCCGAGCTCGCGGAGACAGCCCTGCGGTCGGGTAGTTCCGGCCACTTCGAAGCCGCCGTGCGGACCGGGTAGCGTGAACTGTCCGTCCACTCGGCCGTCCGCCACCGTTCTCCAGGAGAGAGTCCCCGCCGTGCGCATCGCAGTCACCGGCTCCATCGCCACCGACCACCTCATGATCTTCCCCGGCCGCTTCGCCGACCAGCTCGTCGCGGACCAGCTGCACACGGTCTCGCTCTCCTTCCTGGTCGACAAGCTCGACGTGCGCCGGGGCGGCGTCGGCGCGAACATCGCCTTCGGCATGGGCCAGCTCGGCACCCGGCCGGTCCTGGTCGGCGCCGCGGGCGCGGACTTCGACGAGTACCGGGCCTGGCTGGAGCGGCACGGTGTCGACACCGACTCGGTCCGTATCTCCGAGACGCTGCACACCGCCCGTTTCGTGTGCACCACCGACGCCGACCACAACCAGATCGGCTCCTTCTACACGGGCGCGATGAGCGAGGCCCGCCTCATCGAGCTGAAGACCGTCGCCGACCGCGTCGGCGGCCTCGACCTGGTCCTCATCGGCGCCGACGACCCGGAGGCGATGCTGCGCCACACCGAGGAGTGCCGTTCGCGGTCCATCCCGTTCGCCGCCGACTTCTCCCAGCAGATCGCCCGGATGCAGGGCGACGAGATCCGGATACTGCTGGACGGGGCGGCCTACCTCTTCTCCAACGAGTACGAGAAGGGGCTCATCGAGTCCAAGACGGGCTGGTCCGACGGAGAGATCCTGTCCCGCGTCGGCCACCGCGTCACCACCCTGGGCGCCCGGGGCGTACGCATCGAGCGGACCGGCGAGGACCCGATCGAGGTCGGCTGCCCGGACGAGGAGCGCAAGGCCGACCCGACCGGCGTCGGCGACGCCTTCCGCGCCGGGTTCCTGTCCGGTCTCGTCTGGGGCGTCGGCCTGGAGCGCGCCGCCCAGATCGGCTGCATGCTCGCCACGCTGGTCATCGAGACGGTCGGCACCCAGGAGTACCAGCTGCGCCGGGCCCACTTCATGGAGCGCTTCACCAAGGCCTACGGCGAGGAGGCCGCCGCCGAGGTCCAGGCGCACCTCGGCTGAACGCATCCCACGGCTAGGAGAGCCGGCGGACCAGATAGGCACGCCCCCGGTCCGCCGGTTCCTCGCCGGCGTACTCCTGTCCCCGCATCTCGCACCACGCCGGGATGTCCAGCCGGGCCGCCTCGTCGTCCGCCAGGACGCGGACGGTGGAGCCGACCGGGACCTCGCCGATGGCCTTGGCCAGCTCGATCACCGGGATCGGGCAGCGCCGGCCCACCGCGTCCACCACCAGGACGTCGTCCTCCCGGACCGCCGCCGCGGGCCCCGCCGCCGGCGCGCCCAGCTTCTCCCGCACCGCCGCCACCGCCTCCGGCAGCACCCCCAGGAACCGCTCGACGTCCTCGGCCGGCGTGCCCGGCGGCAGCGACACCCGGACGTTGCCCTCGCTGAGCACCCCCATCGCCCGCAGGACATGACTGGGCGTCAGGGTGCTGCTGGTGCAGGACGACCCGGAGGAGACCGAGAAGCCCGCGCGGTCCAGCTCGTGCAGCAGGGTCTCCCCGTCGACGTAGAGACAGGAGAAGGTGACGATGCCGGGCAGCCGGCGCTCCGGGTCGCCGACGACCTCCACGTCCGGTACCAGTGCGGGCACCCGGGCCCGGATCCGCTCCGTCAGCTCCCGCAGCCGCCGGGCCTCCTCGGCCGCCTCCGCGCGCACCGCCCGCAGCGACGCCGCCGCGGCCACGATCGCCGGGATGTTCTCGAACCCGGCGGACCGCCCCGACTCCCGCTCGTCCACCGGTCCTTGGGGGGCGAACCGTACGCCCTTGCGGACGACGAGCAGCCCGACACCCGACGGACCGCCCCATTTGTGGGCACTCGCGGTCAAGAGGGACCAGTCGCCCTCCACCGGTCCCCAGCCCAGCGACTGGGCCGCGTCCACCAGCAGCGGCACGCCCGCCGCCCGGCAGGCCCCGGCCACCTCGGCCACGGGCTGTTCGGTGCCCACCTCGTGGTTGGCGGACTGGAGGCAGGCCAGCGCGGTGTCCGGGCGCAGGGCGGCGGTGTACGCCGAGGGGTCCACCCGTCCCGTGCGGTCCACCGCGACCCGTGTGACCGTGCCGCCGGCCGCCTCATGAGCCTCGGCGGAGTGCAGTACGGAGGAGTGTTCGACCGCTGACACGATCAGGTGACGGCCGCTGCGGCGGCGGCCCGCCAGCGCGCCCGCGACGCCGAGGTGCACGGCCCGGGTGCCGGAGGGGGTGAAGGACAGCTCGTCCGGACGGCACCCCACCGCCTCGGCGGCCGCCTCGCGCGCCGCGTCCAGCAGCAGCCGTGCCCGGCGTCCCTCCCGGTACAGACGGGCGGGATCGGCCCACCCCTCGTCGAGGGAGGCGAGCAGGGCCTGGCGGGCGACGGCGTGCAGGGGAGCGGCGGATGCGGCGTCGAAATAGGGCACGCCTTTACGCTAACTGGTGCCCCAAGAGCCCGTCAGAAGGTGCCCGGAAGCAGTCATTCCACCCCTTCGGGGTGTCCGGCGGCGCGTTGGGCACCCTCCCCGCGCGACCCCAAATGGCGTCCAGTAGGGTTTGGTCCGCATAAACATCCAAACCCCTGCCCGACGCAGGGCGGCGACCGACCAGCGAGAAGGCCAGGCCGCAGCCGTTAAGCGCGGGCGAGACTCTCGGGAAGGCGCTACGTGAGTCCCAACGGCTCCGACCGCTCGCCGCGGCGCCCGATGCGGCGGAAGCTGCTGCAGGCACTGACCGCGGGCCTGGTCCTGGCGACCGCCACCGGTTGCACATACAAGGACTTCCCCCGCCTTGGCATGCCCACCCCGACCACGGAAGAGGCTCCGCGGATCCTCTCCCTGTGGCAGGGCTCCTGGGCTGCCGCGCTCGCCGTGGGCGTGCTGGTGTGGGGCCTGATCCTGTGGTGTGCATTCTTCTACCGGCGCAGTCGCACCAAGGTCGAGATTCCTCCGCAGACCCGGTACAACCTGCCCATCGAGGCGCTGTACACGGTGGTCCCGCTCCTCATCGTCTCGGTGCTCTTCTACTTCACCGCCCGTGACGAGTCCGAGCTCCTGAAGCTGGACAAGAAGCCCGACGTCACGGTCAACGTGGTCGGCTTCCAGTGGAGCTGGTGCTTCAACTACGTCGAGGGTGTCGACGGTTCGACGGGCGACGCCAGGACCGCCAAGGAACTGGACGCGATCCCGGACCGCTACAAGGACGACTTCCCGGCCGACGCCGGCGGCGTCTACGACTGCGGCACCCCCGGTACGCGCAACGAGCAGACCAACAACCCGGGTCCGACCCTGTGGCTGCCCGAGGGCAAGCGCGTCCGCTTCGTCCTGACCTCGCGTGACGTCATCCACTCCTTCTGGGTGGTGCCGTTCCTGATGAAGCAGGACGTCATCCCGGGCCACACCAACGCCTTCGAGGTGACCCCCAACAAGGAGGGCACCTTCCTGGGCAAGTGCGCCGAGCTGTGCGGCGTCGACCACTCCCGGATGCTGTTCAACGTGAAGGTCGTCTCCCAGGAGCGCTACGAGCAGCACCTCAAGGACCTCGTGAAGGAAGGGCAGACCGGTTACGTTCCCGCCGGCATCGCGCAGACGAGCCACGAGAAGAACCGGGAGACGAACAACCTGTGAGCATCCTCAACGAACCCCAGGGTGCCGCGGCAGCAGGGTCCCACTACGAGGACGAGCTGCCGGTCCGGCGCCAGAACCGCGGCAGTGTCGTGATCAAGTGGCTGACCACCACTGACCACAAGACGATCGGCACGCTGTACCTGGTCACGTCGTTCGCGTTCTTCTGCATCGGTGGCGTGATGGCGCTCCTCATGCGCGCCGAGCTGGCCCGGCCGGGCCTGCAGATCATGTCGAACGAGCAGTTCAACCAGGCGTTCACGATGCACGGCACGATCATGCTGCTGATGTTCGCGACGCCGCTGTTCTCCGGCTTCGCGAACTGGATCATGCCGCTCCAGATCGGCGCGCCGGACGTGGCCTTCCCCCGGCTGAACATGTTCGCCTACTGGCTGTACCTGTTCGGCTCGCTCGTCGCGGTGGGCGGCTTCCTGACGCCGCAGGGCGCGGCCGACTTCGGCTGGTTCGCCTACTCGCCGCTGTCCGACGTGGTGCACAGCCCCGGCGTCGGCGGTGACCTGTGGATCATGGGTCTGGCCTTCTCCGGCTTCGGCACCATCCTCGGCTCGGTCAACTTCATCACCACCATCATCTGCATGCGCGCCCCCGGCATGACCATGTTCCGCATGCCGATCTTCACCTGGAACGTGCTGCTCACCGGTGTGCTGGTGCTGCTGGCCTTCCCGGTCCTGGCCGCCGCGCTGTTCGCCCTGGAGGCGGACCGCAAGTTCGGTGCCCATGTCTTCGACGCCGCCAACGGCGGAGCCCTGCTCTGGCAACACCTCTTCTGGTTCTTCGGCCATCCAGAGGTGTACATCATCGCCTTGCCGTTCTTCGGCATCGTCAGTGAGGTCATCCCGGTCTTCTCCCGCAAGCCGATCTTCGGTTACACGGGTCTGGTCGGCGCGACCATCGCCATCGCCGGTCTGTCCGTGACGGTGTGGGCGCACCACATGTACGTCACGGGCGGCGTGCTGCTGCCGTTCTTCTCCTTCATGACCTTCCTGATCGCGGTCCCGACCGGTGTGAAGTTCTTCAACTGGCTCGGCACCATGTGGAAGGGCTCGCTCTCCTTCGAGACGCCGATGCTGTGGGCGACCGGCTTCCTGATCACCTTCCTCTTCGGTGGTCTGACCGGTGTCATCCTGGCCTCGCCGCCGATGGACTTCCACGTGTCCGACTCGTACTTCGTGGTGGCCCACTTCCACTACGTCGTCTTCGGCACCGTGGTGTTCGCGATGTTCTCCGGCTTCCACTTCTGGTGGCCGAAGTTCACCGGCAAGATGCTCGACGAGCGCCTGGGCAAGATCACCTTCTGGACGCTGTTCATCGGCTTCCACGGCACCTTCCTGGTCCAGCACTGGCTGGGCGCCGAGGGCATGCCGCGCCGTTACGCCGACTACCTGGCGGCCGACGGCTTCACCGCCCTGAACACGATCTCGACGATCAGCTCCTTCCTGCTCGGCCTGTCGATCCTGCCGTTCTTCTACAACGTCTGGAAGACGGCCAAGTACGGCAAGCCGGTCGGCGTCGACGACCCGTGGGGCTACGGCCGTTCGCTGGAGTGGGCGACCTCCTGCCCGCCCCCGCGCCACAACTTCCTCACCCTGCCGCGGATCCGCAGCGAATCCCCGGCGTTCGACCTGCACCACCCCGAGATCGCCGCTCTGGACCAGCTCGAGAACGCCGGGCATGGTGAGAAGGCCCTCGCTGGCGGCAAGGAGGCCGGCAAGTGAAGATCCAGGGCAAGATGTTCATCTGGCTGAGCGCCTTCATCCTCGTCATGGCGATCGTCTATGGCGTGTGGTCGAAGGAGCCGGCCGGCACCACGGCCCTCTTCCTGGCCTTCGGTCTGTCCATCATGATCGGCTTCTATCTGGGCTTCACCGCCCGGCGGGTCGACGCGGGCGCCCAGGACGACAAGGAGGCGGACGTCGCCGACGACGCCGGCGAGATCGGGTTCTTCAGCCCGCACAGCTGGCAGCCGCTCTCGCTGGCGGTCGGCGGTGCGCTGGCCTTCCTGTCGGTCGCGATCGGCTGGTGGCTGATGTACTTCTCGGCACCGCTGATCCTGGTCGGTCTGTGGGGCTGGGTCTTCGAGTACTACCGCGGTGAGAACCGCACCCAGTAGCACGCGCCGAGCGCTCAGGGGCCCGGACACTCCGTCAGGAGCGTCCGGGCCCCTGCTTGTGGGCGAGGGGCGCGTCCCCCGTCCGCGTCATCCACCGCGCCGCCGCCCGCGAAGCTTTCTAGCGTGAGGCCATGAGCCTCACTGTTCCCACCCGCACCGCCGTCGGCTGCACGCTGCTGGTGCTGGCCCTGGGCACGGGCGTCACCGCCTGCGGCGGTGACGACGACCCGCTGGCGGCCGAGCCGTACGACGCGGCGGACCAGGTCTCCTTCCAGGGCCCGCACCGGGACGGGAAGAAGGCGGACCCGGACAAGCCCCTGGAGATCGTGGCGGAGGGCTCCCGGGGGCGCATCACGGACGTCACGGCCGTCGACGCGGCGGGCCGCTACGTGGCGGGCGAACTCTCCGCCGACGGCAGCCGCTGGCACAGCACCTCCCCGCTGGCCGCCGACGCCCGCTACACGGTGCGGGTGAGCACGGAGGACGACGAGGGCGCCCCCGGCCGCAAGGTCCTCACGCTCGACACCGGCAGGCCCACCACCAAGAAGCGCCTGGACGTCACCTTCGGGCCCAAGGCCGGCACCTACGGCGTCGGCCAGCCCGTCACGGCACGGCTGAGCGCCCCCGTGCGGGAACCGGCCCGGCGCGCCGTCGTCGAGCGGGCCCTGAAGGTGACCTCCACACCCGCGGTCCCGGGCGCCTGGCACTGGGTGGACGACACCGAACTCCACTACCGGCCCGCCCAGTACTGGCCCGCCCACGCCACCGTCCGGATCAGCAGCGGCCTGGCCGGGATCAAGCTCGGCGACCGGCTGTGGGGCGGCACCGCCAGACCCCTGACCCTCACCACGGGCGACAGCGTCGTCGCCGTCACCGACGCCTCGTCGCACACGATGACGGTCTACCGCAACGGCCAGGAGATCAAGCAGATCCCCGTCACCACCGGCAAGGCCGGCTTCGAGACCCGCAACGGCGTCAAGGTCGTGCTCGGCAAGGAACCCTTCGTCCGTATGCGCAGCACCACCGTCGGCATCGCCGAGGGCTCCTCGGAGGCGTACGACCTGCCCGTCCACTACGCCACCCGGCTGACGTGGAGCGGCGAGTACGTGCACGCCGCCCCCTGGTCCGTGGGCTCCCAGGGCAGCGCCAACGTCAGCCACGGCTGCACCGGCATGAGCACCGGCAACGCCGAGTGGTTCTTCGACACCGTCCGCGAGGGCGATGTCGTCAAGGTCGTGAACTCCTACGGCGACACCATGGAGCCCTTCGGCAACGGCTTCGGCGACTGGAACCTCAGCTGGGACAAGTGGCGCACGGGCAGCGCCCTGACGGGCGGCGGGCCGGACGGCCCCGGCCCCCAGGAGCCGGCGAGGCTGCGGCCGACGGCGACCTGAAGGGCCCGGGGGAGCGGCACCGCTCCGCCGGGCGAGGGAAAAAGGCCCGGCACTTCCGGTCGGCCGCCGGCCGCCGGCCGCGGCCTCAGGCGCTCTGGAGGCGCCTGTGCCGCAGCAGCGAGGCCAGCGCGGCGGCGAACTCCACCGGCTCCACCGGGAGCGTCACAGCGGCGTCCGCACGGCTCCAGGTGGCCAGCCAGGCGTCCTGGGGCCGGCCGATGAGCAGCAGCACCGGCGGGCACTCGAAGACCTCGTCCTTGATCTGGCGGCACATGCCCATGCCCCCCATGGGCACGGCCTCGCCGTCCAGGACGCAGACGTCGATCCCGCCCCGGTCCAGCTCCTTGACGACGGCCGCCGGGGTCGCGCACTCCACGAACTCCACGACGGGCACGTCCGGGGCCGGCCTGCGGCCCGTGGCCAGCCGTACCTGTTCGCGGGTGGTGGAGTCGTCGCTGTAGACCAGCACCGTGACGGTCGGCTGCATGCTTCCTCCGATGCGCAGTGGACGTACTGCTGTCGCGCGGATGCTACTCCCTCCGACACCCCGTCAACACCGGTGCGTACCGTGCTGCGATCGGCCATCCGGGCAGTCCAGACGGTACGGACACTCCGAACGGCACCCCCCGGAGTGAGGGCGGGATAAGCGACCGACATAATGTCGGTCGTGGCGACAGCAACGACAGTAGAAACCGGGCACGCGCACCCGTCGGTCAATCGGCCGAACCTCACCAGCGTCGGAACCATCATCTGGCTGAGTTCCGAGCTGATGTTCTTCGCGGCCCTCTTCGCGATGTACTTCACCCTGCGGTCGGTGACGGGTCCCGACCACTGGAAGGAAATGGCGTCCGCCCTGAACTTCCCGTTCTCGGCGACCAACACCACGATCCTGGTGCTCTCCTCCCTCACCTGCCAGCTCGGTGTCTTCGCCGCCGAGCGCGGTGACGTGAAGAAGCTCAGGATGTGGTTCATCGTCACCTTCATCATGGGTGCGATCTTCATCGGCGGTCAGGTCTTCGAGTACACCGAGCTGGTCAAGAAGGACGGCCTGTCGCTGTCCTCGGACCCGTACGGCTCGGTGTTCTACCTGACCACCGGCTTCCACGGCCTGCACGTGACGGGCGGTCTCATCGCCTTCCTGCTGGTCCTCGGCCGTACCTACGCGGCCCGGAGGTTCACCCACGAGCAGGCGACCGCCGCCATCGTCGTGTCCTACTACTGGCACTTCGTCGACGTCGTCTGGATCGGCCTCTTCGCCACGATCTACATGATCAAGTAGCCGCGGCCCGCTCCCGCACTCATCCAGAAGCATCGACGCAGAAGATCCTGACACCGGGGTAATCCGTGAAAAAGCTCTCCGCACGACGACGCCACCCGTTGGCGGCGCTCGTCGTCCTACTCCTCGCGCTGGCATGCACCGGGGGGCTGTACGCCGCGTTCGCACCCGCGAGCAAGGCGCAGGCCGACGAAACCGCCCAGTCCCTCACCATCGAAGAGGGCAAGAAGCTCTACTCGGTCGGCTGCGCCAGCTGCCACGGCACCGATGGTCAGGGCACCTCCGACGGCCCCAGCCTGGTGGGCGTGGGCGCCGCGGCCGTCGACTTCCAGGTGGGCACCGGCCGTATGCCGGCCCAGCAGCCGGGCGCGCAGATCCCGCGCAAGAAGGTCGTCTACTCCCAGGCCGAGATCGACCAGCTGGCGGCCTACATCGCCTCGCTGGGCGCCGGCCCGGCCGTCCCGACCGAGGAGAAGTACGGCGACGAGGGCGCGGACATCGCCAAGGGCGGTGAGCTGTTCCGCACCAACTGCGCCCAGTGCCACAACTTCACCGGCAAGGGCGGTGCGCTGACGCACGGCAAGTTCGCGCCGAGCCTCGAGGGCGTCGACCCGAAGCACATCTACGAGGCCATGCAGACCGGCCCGCAGAACATGCCCTCCTTCCCCGACACCACGCTGTCGGAGCAGAACAAGAAGGACATCATCGCGTACCTGAACGCGGTCAACGGTGACGAGACCGAGAGCCCCGGCGGCCTCGAGCTGGGCGGCCTCGGGCCGGTCAGCGAGGGTCTGTTCGCGTGGATCTTCGGACTGGGCGCCCTGATCGCGGTCGCCGTCTGGGTCGCCGCTCGGACCGCAAAGGCCAAGAAGTCATGAGTAGCCAAGACATTCCAGAAGAGAACCTGCCCGCAGAGCAGGACACCACGCACGGCGCGGTGGGCGTCGCGGACGAGAAGAACCCGTTCGCGGACCCCGGCCTGCCGCCCCACGAGCACCGGATCCAGGACATCGACGAGCGGGCCGCCAAGCGGTCCGAGCGCGCCGTGGCCCTGCTGTTCACGGTGTCGATGCTGGCCACCATCGGCTTCATCGTCTCGTATGTGGCGATCCCGGTCGACAAGTCGGTCTACGTCTTCCCGCTGGGCCACATCAGCGCGCTGAACTTCGCGCTGGGCCTGACGCTGGGCGTCGCCCTGTTCGCCATCGGCGCGGGCGCGGTCCACTGGGCCCGCACCCTGATGTCCGACGTCGAGGTCGCCGACGACCGTCACCCGATCGAGGCCTCGCCGGAGGTGCGCGCCAAGGTCCACGCGGACTTCAGGCAGGGCGCCAAGGAGTCGGCGCTCGGCCGGCGCAAGCTGATCCGCAACACGCTGCTGGGCGCCATGACGCTGGTGCCGCTCTCCGGCGTGATGCTGCTGCGCGACCTCGGCCCGCTGCCCCACAACAAGCTGCGCCACACGCTGTGGTCCAAGGGCAAGCTGCTCGTCAACATGAACACGAACCAGCCGCTGCGCGCCTCGGACGTCGCGGTCGGCTCGCTCACCTTCGCCAAGCCCGAGGGCCTGGAGGAGCACGACGAGGAGTTCCAGAACGAGATCGCCAAGGCGGCCCTGATGATCGTCCGGATCCAGCCGGACAACATCAAGGACAAGCGGGAACTCGAGTGGTCCCACGAGGGCATCGTGGCCTACTCGAAGATCTGCACCCACGTCGGCTGCCCGATCTCGCTGTACGAGCAGCAGACGCACCACGTGCTGTGCCCCTGCCACCAGTCCACCTTCGACCTCTCCGACGGTGGCCGTGTGATCTTCGGCCCCGCCGGCCACGCCCTGCCGCAGCTGCGCATCGGCGTGAACGACGAGGGCTACCTCGAAGCGCTCGGCGACTTCGAAGAGCCCGTCGGTCCTGCTTTCTGGGAGCGCGGATGAGTACTACGACGACCACCGACCCGCGCTCACGCGGGAAGGCCTCGGGCGGCGAGAAGCTCGCCGACTGGGCCGACGGCCGGCTCGGGATCTACTCCCTGGCCAAGGCCAACATGCGCAAGATCTTCCCCGACCACTGGTCGTTCATGTTGGGCGAAGTCTGCATGTACTCCTTCCTCATCATCATCCTCACGGGTGTGTATCTGACCCTGTTCTTCCACCCGTCGATGAACGAGGTGGAGTACCACGGCAGCTACGTCCCGCTCCAGGGCCAGCTGATGAGCGAGGCCTACAGGTCGACGCTGAACATCAGCTTCGACGTCCGCGGCGGTCTGCTCATCCGGCAGATCCACCACTGGGCGGCGCTGGTCTTCCTGGCCGGCATGTTCGTGCACATGATGCGCGTGTTCTTCACCGGCGCGTTCCGCAAGCCGCGTGAGGTCAACTGGCTGTTCGGCTTCCTGCTGCTGGTCCTGGGCATGTTCACCGGCTTCACCGGTTACTCGCTCCCGGACGACCTGCTCTCCGGCACCGGTATCCGCTTCATGGAGGGCGCGATCCTGTCCGTGCCGATCGTCGGCACGTACATCTCGTTCTTCCTCTTCGGCGGCGAGTTCCCCGGCCACGACTTCGTGGCCCGGTTCTACTCGATCCACATCCTGCTGCTGCCGGGCATCATGCTCGGCCTGATGGTGGCGCACCTGATCCTGGTCTTCTACCACAAGCACACGCAGTTCGCGGGTCCGGGCAAGACCAACAACAACGTCGTCGGCATGCCGCTGCTGCCGGTGTACATGGCCAAGGCCGGAGGCTTCTTCTTCCTGGTCTTCGGTGTCATCGCGGCCATCTCCGCGATCGCCACGATCAACCCGATCTGGGCCATGGGCCCCTACCGGCCGGACCAGGTGTCCACCGGCGCCCAGCCCGACTGGTACATGGGCTTCTCCGAGGGCCTGATCCGTGTCATGCCGGGCTGGGAGATCAACCTCTGGGGCCACACGCTCGTCCTGGGTGTGTTCGTCCCGCTGGTGATCTTCCCGCTGGTCCTGGCGGCGATCGCGGTCTACCCGTTCATCGAGGCCTGGGTCACCGGCGACAAGCGCGAGCACCACATCCTGGACCGTCCGCGCAACGCCCCGACGCGCACCGCGTTCGGTGTCGCCTGGATGACGGTGTACTTCGTGCTGCTGATCGGTGGCGGCAACGACCTGTGGGCCACCCACTTCCATCTGTCGATCAACGCGATCACCTGGTTCGTCCGCATCGCGTTCTTCGTCGGCCCGGTCATCGCCTTCATCGTCACCAAGCGCATCTGCCTCGGCCTCCAGCGCCGGGACAAGGAGAAGGTGCTGCACGGCCGCGAGTCGGGCATCATCAAGCGCCTGCCGCACGGTGAGTTCATCGAGGTCCACGAGCCGCTCAGCCAGGAGGCTCTGTACACGCTCACCGCGCACGAGCAGTACCGGCCGGCCGAGCTCGGCGCGACGGTCGACGAGAACGGCGTCGAGCGCAAGGCGACCGGCGGCCAGAAGCTGCGCGCCAAGCTGAGCAAGGCGTACTTCGGCGAGGAGTCCCAGATTCCGAAGCCGACCGTCGAGGAGTACAAGGAGATCACGAGCGGCCACGGCCACCACTGATCGCTGAGGCGTCGCCACGCCCCACGCGAAGGGCCCCGTCCGGTCTTCGGACGGGGCCCTTCGGCATGCCGTGCGGCTGGATAGGGTGGGGACATACGGTTCTTACGACACTCAGGAGCGGCCCTATGAGCGCTGTGACCCCCGCTGGAGGCGACACCGCGGCGGGCCGTTCCTGGCCCGGGGTACTCAACGCCCTGCTGGACGGACGCGACCAGAGCGCCGACGCGACGGCCTGGGCGATGGACCAGATCATGCGCGGCGAGGCGACCGACGCGCAGATCGCCGGGTTCGTGGTGGCGCTGCGGGCCAAGGGCGAGACCGTCGAGGAGATCACCGGCGTGGTCCGGGCGATGTACGAGCACGCCAACCTGATCGAGGTGTCGGGGCCCACCGTCGACATCGTCGGCACGGGCGGTGACGGCGCGAGGACGGTGAACATCTCCACGATGTCGGCGCTGGTCGTGGCCGGCGCGGGCGCCAAGGTCGTCAAGCACGGGAACCGGGCGGCCTCCTCGGCGTCCGGCTCCTCGGACGTCCTGGAGAAGCTGGGCGTCAATCTCGACCTGACGCCCGTGCGGGTGGCCGAGGTGGCGGAGGAGGCCGGGATCACCTTCTGCTTCGCGGTGAAGTTCCACCCGGCGCTGCGGCATGTCGCCGCCGCCCGCGGCCAGCTGGGCATCCGGACCGTCTTCAACGCCCTGGGCCCGCTGACCAACCCGGCGAAGGTGAAGGCCCAGGCGGTCGGCGTCGCCGACCTCCGGATGGCGCCGATCATCGCCGGGGTCTTCGCCGAGCGCGGCAACTCCGCCCTGGTCTTCCGCGGCGACGACGGCCTCGACGAGCTGACCACGACGGCCACCTCCCGGGTGTGGGTGGTACGGGACGGCAAGGTGACCGAGGAGACCTTCGACCCGCGGGACGTCGGTATCGAGCTGGTGCCGGTGGAGGCGCTGCGCGGCGGCGACCCCTCCTACAACGCCGATGTGGCCCGGCGTCTGCTGAACGGCGAGACCGGCCCGGTGCGGGACGCCGTCCTGCTGAACTCGGCGGCGGCCCTGACGGCCCTGGAGTCCGGCGACGGGCCCCTGGTGGACCGGATCCGGTCCGGCATGGAGCAGGCCGCCGCGTCGATCGACTCGGGCGCCGCCAAGCGGACCCTGGAGCGCTGGGTGGCCGCCAGCAACGCGTGAGGAGCGAGCGGCTCCCCCGTCCCGCGATCCGGACACGGGTTGCGGGACGGGGATCACCTCGCATAATTTTCTGATCAGGTCATGAGTGACAGCCATTCGGCCCCGGCCGGCTGTCCGGCAACCCTCCGTCCGTGGCGGGGTGCCCCGGGTGAGGACCAGGTCGCGCACAGCAGGGTGCGCGGCAAGCGCGGACCCCTCGCGTCACCAGGGGTCCTGGTCGTTCGAGGGAGCCTTCCGTGAGCAAGCGAATGCGTTAGGGCCGCAGAGCCCCGCCTCCGCACACCCCTTTTCCCTTTCCCGCGCTCGAGCCGTCGGTGCCCGGTCCGTCCGTGCCCCGTCCGTGCTCGCGCGGTGATTCCGCCTGCTTCGCCTGCTTCGTTCGGGAGTGCACCCATGTCCGTCTCCACCGCTGCCGCCGACCGGTCCCTCCTCGCCCCGCTGCCCGTGCTGGGCAGGGACGTCACCGTCCCGCTCGTCACCGGCGGCGAGGTCACCTACGCCGCGCTCGACTACGCCGCCAGCGCCCCGGCCCTCCAGCGCGTGTGGGACGACGTGGCGGCGTACGCGCCGTACTACGGCAGCGTGCACCGCGGCGCCGGGTATCTGTCGCAGCTCTCCACCGACCTGTTCGAGAACGCCCGCCGGACCGTCGCGGAGTTCCTCGGCTGCCGCCCCTCGGACCAGGTGGTCTTCACCCGGTCCACCACCGACTCCCTGAACCTGCTGGCCGGCGCGCTGCCGGCCGGCTGCCGGGTGTTCGTCTTCGAGACCGAGCACCACGCCTCGCTGCTGCCCTGGCGGAACGCGCACGTCACCTACCTCGACGCCCCCGGCAGCCCCGCGCAGGCGGTCGAGACCCTGGAGCGCGCCCTCGCCGACCGCGATCCCCACGGCCCCGCCCTGGTCTGCGTCACCGGCGCCTCCAACGTCACCGGCGAGCTGTGGCCCGTAAGGGAACTGGCCGCCGCCGCGCACGCGCACGGCGCCCGTGTCGTCCTGGACGCCGCGCAGCTCGCCCCGCACCACCCGGTGTCGGTGACGGACCTCGACGTCGACTGGATCGCCTTCTCCGGCCACAAGCTCTACGCCCCCTTCGGCGCCGGGGTGCTGGCCGGCCGCGCCGACTGGCTGCGCGAGGCCGAGCCCTATCTCGCGGGCGGCGGCGCCAGCCGCAGGGTCGCCCGGCGCGCGGACGGCGGAGTGGACGTCGAGTGGCACGACACGGCCGCCCGCCACGAGGCCGGCTCGCCCAACGTCATCGGCGCCTACGCCATCGCCTCCGCCTGCAAGGCCCTCACCGAGGCCGGTTTCGACACGCTCGTCGCGCGCGAGCAGCACCTGATCGGCAAGGTCCGCCAGGGGCTGGCGGCCGTGCCCGAGGTGAAGGTCCTCTCCCTCTTCGGCGACGAAGCCCCGCGCGTGGGCGTGCTCTCCTTCGTCGTCGCGGGCTGGAACAGCTCGCACTTCGCCGCCG
The DNA here is from genome assembly GCF_014647975.1 of Streptomyces fumigatiscleroticus. GTDB lineage: Bacteria > Actinomycetota > Actinomycetes > Streptomycetales > Streptomycetaceae > Streptomyces > Streptomyces fumigatiscleroticus. The sequence continues at coordinate 414,074 of NZ_BMQF01000005.1, read as the reverse complement.
CCCTCTCCGCCGAGTACGGCATCGGCGTCCGCGACGGCCTCTTCTGCGCCCACCCGCTGGTGCGCACCCTGCTCGGCAGCGACCCGCAGACGCAGGGCGAGTGCGGCGCCCCCGAGGCGGCGCCCGGCGAGAAGTCCCTCAACGCCGTGCGCGTCAGCTTCGGCGCGGGCACGCCGGACGAGCATGTGGAGCGGTTCGTCCGGGCGGTGCGGGAGCTGGTGCGCGACGGGGCGAAGTGGGACTACCGCACGGAGGACGGCCGTTGCGTCCCCGCGGTGTGACACGGCGCGAGTGATCGGCGTGTTCGGCCGTCCGCTGCCTTGACGCGTACGCGCCCGTATACCCTCCCCTGTGGCAGGCCGTCGCGGGGGACATTCAGGGGGAGCACGGGGTGCAGGCGCTGCGGGAGACGGATCCTCGGCACATCGGTCCGTACGAGGTGCTGGGCAGGCTCGGTGCGGGCGGCATGGGAGAGGTCTATCTCGCCGCCTCGCGCACCGGACCGAGACTGGCCGTGAAGGTGGTGCGGGCCGAGCACGCCGAGGACCGCACCTTCCGCGCCCGGTTCCGGCAGGAGGTCCGGGCCGCCCGGACCGTCGGCGGGGCGGGCACCTACACCGCGCGGGTCCTGGACGCCGACACCGAGGGCGAACGGCCCTGGATGGCCACGGAGTTCGTCGACGGGCCCAATCTGCGGGACGCCGTCCTCGACCACGGGGCGCTGCCCGAGGAGGCGGTGCGGGTGCTGGCCGCGGCCCTCGGCGAGGCGCTCGCCGCGATCCACGCCAAGGGCATGGTCCACCGGGACCTGAAGCCCTCCAACATCCTGCTGGCGCCGGACGGTCCCCGGGTCATCGACTTCGGGATCGTACGGGCGCTGGAGGCGACCGCGCTGACCCGCACCGGAGCCGTCGTCGGCTCGGTCGGCTATGTCTCGCCCGAGCAGATCCGCAACGGCGGCCGGGTGGGACCGGCGAGCGACGTCTTCTCGCTGGGCGCGGTCCTGGCCTACGCGGCCGCCGGGCGCGAGCCCTTCGGCGAGGGCCAGGACGCCGTGATCCTGATGCGGGTCATCACCCGCGACTTCGACCTGTCCGGAGTGCCGAAGGGCATCCGGCCGCTGATCGAGTCCTGTCTCCGCGAGGAACCGGACGAGCGCCCCACCCCGGCCGAGGTGGCCGCGGCCGCGGGGCACACGGCACGGTCGCTGCGCGAGGCCGTGGGGCCCGGATGGTTCCGCGCCGCCCCGCCCGGCGGCGCCCTCGCCGGGCACGGCGAGCGGTGGCTCCCCGCGCCGGAGGCGGGGGAGCGCGCGAGCCGGGTGGAGTACGTGGCACCGGTGACGGTCGTGAACGTCCCGGACCAGCCCGCGCCGCAGGCACCCCCTTCGCGGCGCGGGCTGGTCCGGGCCCTGGCGGGCGGCGCCGCGGTGGCGGCCGTCGGCGGGGCCGGGGGCTGGCTGTGGCTGCGGGAGAGGGACGGGGGCGGCGGCGCCAGGGGCGGGGCGCGTCCCTCGGCGTCGGCCTCCGCCACCAGGAAGGCCGCGGCGGGGGCGAGGGTCCGCTGGAAGTACACGGACGGCGTGCCGGCGTTCGGGTACCAGGTGCCCCTGGGCGCGCTCTCGGCGGACGGGAAGGTGCTCTACGTCCCGATGCAGGACGGGACCCTGCACGCCGTCGGGGCGGACGGCAGGAGACGCTGGCGGCTCGACTTCGGCGACGAGGAGACCTATCTGACGTGCCCCGTGGTGACGCCGCGGGGAATCGCCGTCGTCGTCACCGACTTCGCCCAGCAGGACACGCCCGTCAACCACGTGGCGCTGCTCAGCCCGGAGGGCGACCGGCTGTGGTCGAGACAGCTGACCACGGGCGGCACCGCCGCGCGGCCCGTGGCGTCCGGCGGCCGGATCGTCGCCGGCGGCCTGCACGCCGACGACTCGGGCCTGATCCGGGAGTACGACGCGACCGGCGGGACGAAGTGGTCGGCCGCCCTCCAGGGCGGTCCGTACGGAGACCTGGCGCTGATGGGCGAGAACGTGCTGGTGCCGAGCATCGACAACCATCTGTACGCGCTGGACGCCCGGGGCGAGGTCCTGTGGATGACCGCCCTGCCCGGGGACGTCCAGACGCCCGCGGTGTCCTCAGGCATGATCGCCGTCACCGCGGGCGCCGAGTCCGACCTGTTCGGCATCCGTGCCGACGGGCGGCGGATGTGGACCCGCAAGGGCCTGGGCGGCTACTACGTCCCGGCCACGAACCTGGGCGACGCGGCCTTCGTCGGCGTACGGGAGACCTTCCTGACGGCGATCGACGAGAACGGCAGGACGCTCTGGGACCACGACCTCGGCCGTACCGCCGACGCGCCGGTCCTGGGAGACGGCATGGTCTACGTGGTGACGGAGTCGGAGGTGCACGCCGTCACGGCGGCCGGTGAACGGGCCTGGCGCTTCGGCCTCTCCCGCCCGGGGGAGACCATGGGGGCGCCCGTCCTGTACGGCGACCGCCGGCTCTACACCCTGTCGACGGACGGCTTCGCCGCCCTCGACATCACCCCCTGATCCGCGCCGTCAGCTGTCCAGCCCGATCGCGAACGCCGCCTCCAGGTCGTGCTGCGAGTACGTGCGGAACGCCACATGCGTGTCGGTCGCCTCCACGCCCGGGATCTTGCTGATCCGGCCGGGGATGACCTCGGCCAGGTCCTCGTGCCGCCGCACCCGGACCATGGCGATCAGGTCGTAGGTGCCGGTGACGGAGAAGACCTCGCTGACGCTCTCCAGCGCGGCGATCTCTTCCGCGATCTCGGGGATCCGGTCCACGCTGGTCTTGATGAGGACGATCGCGGTGATCACGGCTGGTTCTCTCCCTCGGGGACGCTCGCTGGGGCTTTCCTCACTCTAGACCCACGCCCGCGACGCACCCACGCGAAGAGGAAGCCCAGCCCGAAACCGACCAGGTGGGCCAGGTAGGCCACCTCCGGCCCCTCGGCGGCCCGCCCCGCCGCCAGCCACTGAAGGGCCGCCCAGAAGGGCAGCACCAGCCACGCGGGGAAGCGCAGCGGCAGGAAGAACAGGAACGGCAGGAGACTGGTCACCCGGGCCCGGGGGAACAGGTACAGGAACGCACCGAGGACCGCCGAGATCGCCCCCGAGGCGCCGACCAGTGACTGCCGGGAGCCGGTGTTGGCCACCGCGTAGCCCAGCAGGGCCAGGTAGCCGCAGCCGAGGTAGAAGAGGGTGAACCGGACCCGGCCCATCCGTTCCTCGGTCATCGCGCCGAAGACGAAGAGGAAGAGCATGTTGCCGAGCAGGTGCACCCAGCTGCCGTGGACGAACAGGGCCGTGGCGGGGGTGAGGGCGGCGCGGACGGAGCCGCCCGACAGGTGCGCCGGGCCGGCCAGGTCCGCGGGGATCACGCCCCAGCGCCGGAAGTAGGCCCGCTGGGCGCCGAGCAGTTCGTCGCCGGAGCCGTACACCGGGCTCAGGCCCGAGGCCGGGCCGATGACGAAGACCAGACAGCACAGGGCGATCAGTAGGTGGGTCACCGGCGCCGGCGCGCCCCGGACCGCTCTGATCGTCCTGCCGACCGAGGCGTTTCCGTTGCTGGTCACGAATACAGATCATGACGTAACCGGACGCAAGTGCACAGACCGCCTCGCCGCCGTGGACGGGCGGGCGGCGAGCAGCCGCCAGGCCGTAGGGTTACGAGCCACACGCACCGGGGAGCCCGGCGCGTCACCGACACTAGAAGGAAGCGAACAGTCACGATGACGGTTCCCCTGCCGACCGCCACGACGCGGTGGCGCTGCACGCTCTGCGGCAACCTCACGCGCTTCGACGTGACCCGCTCGTCGAAGGTCGTCGAGTATCTCCACCTCGACCTGGCCGGGGAGCCGAAGGTCGAGGAGCGCGAGGTACTCAGTGAGACCATCGAGTCGGTGCGGTGCCGCTGGTGCAACGCCGTGGACCAGGTGGAACTCGTGGACAGGCCGGGTGCCGGCTCCTGACGGAGCGGGCCCCGCACAGGCATTGGGGTGACGGATGGTGGAGACCGCGGGCGGGGGGCCGGGCGACGGCACCGCTGAGGTGCTCGACCGTCCGCTGCCCGACGGCGTGCGCCGCCGGGTCGTGCAGATCGTCTCCGACGGCTTCGGCGGGCTGACCGTCGGCGAACTGCCCACGCAGCTGAGGCAGTACGCCCGGTTCGCCCCGAACCGGCGGGCCAAGTTCGCGGGCAACGCCATGGCGGCGGCGCTGGAGAACGACCCGCTGTTCCGGCAGCGCATCGGCGAGCGGCTGAGAGAGGCCCAGCCGGAACTGGCCGGGGCCCTGGACTCCGGCTCCCCGCCTCCGGCCGCGGACCCGCTCGACGTGGCGGCCGCGGCCTATGTTCTGCGGCCGGCCGGGTGGGTCAAGCTGGTGACCGCCGCCGGCGAGGAGGCGCAGCGGGCGGACGCCGAGCGCGCCGACGAGGAGAGCCGCGTCGAGCTGGAGCGGCTGCGCGCGGAACTCGCCCAGGCCCGGGAGCAGACCAGGACCGAGACCGAGCGGCTGCGCACCGAACTGGAGTCGGCCAAGAGGGAAGCGGAATCGCTTCAGCGCAAGTTGCGTGCCGCCCTCAGCGACGTCAAGCGCGGCGAGGCGGCCCTGCGCAAGGCGCAGGGCGAGCTGGAGGCCGTACGCGCCGAGGGGCAGGCCCAGGTCTCCGCCGCCGAGAGCGAGACCCGGCGGCTCAAGGCGCGGCTGGGGGAGGCGGAGTCCGCCCTGGAGGCCACGCGCCGGGCGGCGCGCGAGGGGCGCAGTGTCGAGGACATGCGCCTGCGGCTGCTGCTGGACACCGTGCTGGACGCGGCGCAGGGGCTCCGCCGCGAGCTGGCGCTGCCGCCGGTCTCCGTACGGCCGGCGCAGACCGTGGACGCCGTCGAGCCCGGGCGGATGACGCCCAAGGACATCGCCGCCCGGGCGCTGTCCGAGAACGATCCGGCCATTCTCGACCAGCTGCTCGCGCTGCCCCAGGCGCATCTGGTCGTCGACGGCTACAACGTCACCAAGACCGGCTATCCGCAGATGCCGCTGGAGAAGCAGCGGCTGAGGCTGCTCGGCCAGCTCTCCCAGCTCGCCGCGCAGACCGGCGCCGAGGTGACCTGCGTCTTCGACGGGGCGGAGCTGGCCGCGCCGGTGCTGCTCGCACCGCCGCGCGGGGTGCGGGTGCTGTTCTCCAAGCCGGGCGTGACCGCCGACGAGCTGATCCGTCAGCTGGTGCGCGCCGAGCCGCCCGGCCGGCCGGTCATCGTCGCCTCCACCGACCGCGAGGTGGCCGACGGCGTGGCCCGCGCCGGCGCCCGCCCGGTGGCGTCGGCGGTCCTCCTCAAGCGGCTCACCCGGGGCTAGTCCACGCCACGCCGCGTGCCCCTTGAATCCCGTACGTCCCGGATGCAACATGCGGTGCCGATGCCCGGGTTGGCGGGGATCTCGTACGGACGCAGCGTCAACGCCGCATCACGTCTCGTGAGTTGTGTGTAAAGAATGCGACCCCTGAGGGAGATTTTGCAGCTGAGGATTTGATCTGATCACAGAGAGGTCACTAGGGTCGGGCTCCGAACCTCCGCTCGGGTGATCACTCATATGGGATGGGTGACGGCGGAGGGCACCCGCCCACCGGCGTGTCGGTAGGCGGCTGAAGGAAGAAGGAGCTCGCCTCCGTGGCGTCCCACCGTCGTCCCAAGCAGCCGAGCCGCGCACGTGTGACCGTGCTCACCACCGCAGCCGCCGCTGCTGTCGTCCTGAGCTCGCAGGCGGCCAACGCCGCACCGAGCGAGAAGCCGAGCAAGGACGAGGTCAAGACCAAGGTCGACAAGCTCTACGAAGAGGCGGAGCAGGCCACCGAGAAGTACAACGGGGCCAAGGAGAAGCAGGAGAAGCTCCAGAAGGAGATCTCCACCATCCAGGACGACGTCGCCCGCGGCCAGGAGGAGCTCAACGAGCTGCGCGACGGCCTCGGTTCGATGGCCAGCGCCCAGTACCGCTCCGGCGGCATCGACCCCTCCGTCCAGCTCTTCCTCTCCTCCGACCCGGACGACTACCTGGACAAGGCCTCCACGCTCGACCAGCTGAGCAGCCAGCAGGTCGAGGCGCTGAAGAAGATCCAGGAGAAGCAGCGCGAACTCGCCCAGGAGCGTGAGGAGGCCTCCGAGAAGCTCAAGGACCTCTCCGCCACCCGTACCGAGCTGGGCGAGAAGAAGAAGGAAGTCCAGAGCAAGCTCGCCGCCGCGCAGAAGCTGCTCAACAGCCTCACCGCGCAGGAGAAGGCGGCCCTCACCGCCGAGCAGGAGCGCGCCACCCGCAGCAGCGAGCGCACGGCCCTGTCCGGCTCCACCACCTCCGCCTCCGGCCGGGCCGCCGCCGCGTTCGCCGCCGCCCAGAGCAAGATAGGCACGCCCTACGTCTACGGCGCCACCGGCCCGTCCTCCTTCGACTGCTCGGGCCTGACCTCGTGGGCCTACGCCCAGGCCGGCGTCTCCATCCCGCGCACCTCCGAGGCCCAGGCCAACTACGGCACGCGCATCTACTCCCAGAGCGACCTCCAGGTCGGCGACCTGGTCTTCTTCTTCAACGACCTGCACCACGTCGGCCTCTACGCCGGCAACGGCCAGGTCCTGCACGCGCCGCGCACCGGCACCGTCGTCCGGTACGAGTCGATGAGCACCATCGGCGGCCCGTTCATGTTCGGCGTCCGGGTCTGACGCCGCCCCCGCACCGCCTTCCGGCACGGCAGCCACCGCCGCCCGAACGGGCGAATCGCGCGGCCGTGCGCTGACCCCACGCCCCGCCGGTGACCTGCGTCAGCGGCGGGGCGCCGTGTTGCGCGCCCGCCGAGGTCTTTGGCCGGAGCGTGTCCGCACGGCTACTGTCTGCCACGTTTCCCCCGGCGCCGGCCCGTCCGCTGCCGGGGGTCGTCCGTGTCCGACAGCGGAAGGAGCGCGGCTTCCCGTGGGGTCTCATCGCCGTCTTGCACACTTCGGGTACGGCCGGGGCGCCGGTGTCGCGGCCGGTCTGCTCTCCCTCGCCGCCGCCCTGGGCGCCGTACCGGCCGCGGCGACGCCGCACGACGACGCCCGGGCCGAGGTCGACCGCCTCTACACGCAGGCCGAGAAGGCGACCGAGGCCTACAACGCGGCCGACGAGCGCACCGACGCGCTGCGCCGGGAGGTGGGCACCGCCCAGGACCGCATCGCCCGGCAGCTGGAGCGGATCAACACCATGCGGCAGGCGCTCGGCGCGCTGGCCGGGGCCCAGTACCGCTCCGGCGGCATCGACCCGTCCGTGGCGCTGCTGTTCTCCGACGACCCCGACGACTACCTCGACCGGGCCATGGTGCTGGACCGGATCGGCGCCCACCAGGCCGGTGAGCTGAGGACCTTCCAGGAAGCCATGCGCGACCTCGCCCAGGACCGCGCGGAGGCGGCCCGGAAACTCGCCGAGCTGGACCGGAGCCGCCGGGCCGTCGCCGCCCACAAGCGGACCGTCGAGCGCAAGCTCGCCCGGGCCCGGCGGCTGCTCAACTCGCTGCCGGACGGCGAGCGCGCCGCCTACGGCCGCACCTCCCGCGCCGGCCGCGCCGAGGTGTCCGCAGCCGTACCCGTACCCGGCTCCACCGTCCCGCCCTCCGCCCGCGCGGCCACCGCCGTCGCCGCCGCCCGCTCCGCGCTCGGCCGCCCCTATGTGTGGGGCGCCAGCGGACCCGCCGGCTTCGACTGCTCCGGCCTGATGCAGTGGTCGTACGCGCGGGCCGGGGTGTCGCTGCCGCGCACCTCGCAGGCCCAGCGGTACGCCGGCCGGCAGATCCCGCTCTCCCAGGCGCGCCCCGGTGACCTGGTCACCTACCGGGAGGACGCCAGCCACATCGGGATGTACGCGGGCAACGGCCAGGTGATCCACGCCCCCTATCCCGGCGCCCCGGTGCGGTACGACCCGGTCGGGATGATGCCGATCTCGTCGGTCACAAGAGTCTGACGGCGCCGTACGATCGGGAAGGTGGCTGGTCGTGGGCGGGTGTCGGGGTCCGGAGCGGTGGCCTTGTGCCTGTTGCTCGTCTCACTCGTGGCATGCGGCGGCCGGCCCCCCACGGACGCCGTCCGGGCCGATGTGCAGCGGGTGCTGGACCGGCGGGCGGCCGCGGTCCTCGGCCACGACGAGGACGCCTACCTGAGCACCGGCACCCGGTCCGGGTACGCCGGGCTGCGCGCGGTGCCGTTCGTCGCCTGGTCCTACCGGGTGACCGGCCTGCACCGCACCGGCGAGAACCGGGCCGACGCCGACGTCGAACTGCGCTACCGCATCCGGGGCTACGACCGGGCCCCCGTCACCGCCGAGCGCACCGTACGGCTGAGCCGGACGGACGGGCAGTGGCACGTCGACTCCGACAGACCCGCCCGGAAGTCCGGCCAGCAGCTGTGGGACCAGGGCACGGTGACCGTCGTGCGCGGCGAGCGCGGCATCGTCCTGGGCACCGGGCAGTCCGGCGGGACGCTGCGCGGCTTCGCGGATCTGGCCGACCGGGCGGTGCCGGCCGTGTCCGACGCCTGGGGCACGGACTGGACGCGGCATGTCGTGGTGCTGGTGCCCAGGTCGCTGGAGGGGATGGCGGGGCTGCTCGGCTCGCCGGCCTCCTCCTACCGCGGGATCGCGGCGGTCACCACCGGGGAGACCGGCGGCGCGGGGAAGGCGCCCGCGGACCGGATCGTCGTCAACCCCGACGCGTACGGGCTGCTCGGCACCCTCGGCAAGCAGGTGGTGCTCACCCACGAGGCCACCCACGTCGCCACCCGCGCCCACACCAACGCCGCCACCCCGCTGTGGCTGAGCGAGGGGTACGCCGACTGGGTCGGCTACCGCGACAGCGGGCGCGCGCCGGGCGAGGCCGCGCCGGAGCTGGCCCGCGCGGTGACCGAGGGGGAGGGGCCGTCGGAGCTGCCCGAGGACTCCGACTTCGGCTTCACCGGCGACGCGACCGGGCTGGCGCAGGCGTACGAGAGCGGCTGGATGGCCTGCCGCATGATCGCCGACCGCTGGGGCGAGGCGCGGCTCGGCGAGTTCTACCGGGCCGTGGGCGCGCACGAGAAGCGGGCGGGCGCGGTGGAGGACGCGATGAAACGGGTGCTGGGGACGGCGCCGGAGGAGTTCACCGCGCAGTGGCGGGAGTATCTGACGCAGCAGTTCGGCTGAGGTCAGCCGCTCTCCTCCAGCTGGGCCAGGGCCTCCCGCAGCCAGGTGCGTTCCGCCTCGCCGGTGGCGCGTGCCACCCGCAGCATGCCCTGCCGGAACAGGTCGTCGGCCTGCTCGGCCCGCACCGGTGCCCCGTCCCGGTAGAAGAAGCTCGCGGGTGTCTGAAGGAACTCCAGGCGGCGGCGGAGCACCTCGGCCTGTTCGCGCCGGTCGGGAAGATGACGCAGAAAGGCCAGGACGGTGTTGAAGCGCACCTGATCGGTGATCTCCGCCTGCTTCGGGCGGCGCAGCCGCTCCAGCAGGTCCTCGCGGCCCCGCTCGGTGAGGGCCAGGACGCGGCGGGGGGCCGCGGCGGCGCCCGGTTCGGTGCGCTGGTCCAGCTTGCCCGCCGCCACCAGACGGGTGATCGCCGGATACAGGGCGCCGTCGCTGACCGGGCGGACATGGCCGCTCAACGCCTTGATGCGCTCCTTCAGCTCGTAGCCGTGCAGCGGCTCTTCGGCCAGGAAGCCCAGGATCGACAGCTCCAGCATGCGGGCCGGTCCCTTCTCGCGTTCTCCCTTGCGGGGGTGTGTCCGGCATGGTACCTCTTGTCGAGCTACCTCGATTCGAGGTAGCTCGTTTCGAGGGAGGTAGTGGTGGACGCCCACCGGAAGCAGCTCGTCGCGCTCGCCCACCCCGTCTACTTCTCCCTGCTGGCCTCCGTGGCCGCCGGGATCATCAACACCGTCTGGGTCTCCCGGCTCGGCTCAGGGGCGGTGGCCGCCGTGGCCGTGGCCACCAACACCGAGAACGTGCTGCTCGGCGTCGCCCTGGTCTTCGGCTCCGGCACGACCGTGCTGGTCGCGCACGCCCGGGGCGCCCGGGACCCCGGCGCGGTACGGGCGGCCCTGCGGGGCGGCTGGGCGCTGTGCGCGCTGGTCACTCCGGTGGTCGCGGCGGGCGGGCTGCTGCTGCGCGAACCGCTGGCCCGGCTGGTGCTCGGCGGGGGAGAGGGGGCCGCGCTGCCGCTCGCCGCCGCCTACTTCGCGATCTCCATGCCCGGAACGGCCGTCTTCTTCGTCCAGACCCTCGTCGACGGCATCCTCAAGGGCGCCGGCGACACCAGGACCCCGATGCGGCTCGCCCTGCTGGCCAACGGGCTGATCCTGGTCTGCGACCCGTTCCTGGTCCACCGGTACGGCGTCCAGGGCGCCGCCGCCTCGACGGTGCTGTGCCGGTGCGCGGCCCTCGCGGTGGGGCTGGCCGCGCTGCGGCGCAACGCCCTGCTGCGCACGGCGGCCACGGCACGCCCCGCCGAGCCGGTCGCCGCCGCGCTGCGCCGGACGCTGCGCACGGGGCTGCCGATGTCCGCCGACTTCACCGTCCGCCAGGCCGGCGCGCTCGCCCTGGTCGCGATCGTGTCCCGGCTCGGCGTGACGGCGGTGGCCGCCTACGCGATCGCGTACAAGGCCATGTACGTCGCCACCATGGCCTTCTACGCCGTGCGGCAGGCCGCGTCGATCCACACCGCGCACACCCGGGGCAGGGGGAGGGAGGCGCGGCGGGCGATCGGACGGCAGGCGGTGCTCGTCTCGGGCGCCGCCGGCCTGGCGGCGGCCGTCCTGCTCGGTGTCACGGCCCCGTGGCTGATGGCCGCCTTCGGCGCGGGGCCCGAGGCCGCCCGCCAGGGCGTGCTCTTCCTGCGCTGCGCCGGGCCCTATCTGCTGCTGATGGCCGGCTTCATCGCGCTGGGCGGCGTCTTCGAGGGCAGCGGCCGGGCGTCCGCCCTGCTCCGGGTGACCGTCCTCGGCACGGCGGTGCAGCTGCCGCTGGCGTACGGCCTGTCGGGGCTCGGGCTGCCGGGGGTGTGCCTGGCGCTCGCGCTGGCCATGGCGGTGCAGTGCGCGGCGCTGGGGCTGCTCTTCCGGGGCGTGCCGCGTCAGGAGGAGACGGACGTCTCGCTGGTGCGGGCGGCCTGAGCGGGCAGCCGGGCGGTGCCCGGCCGCGGTACCGTCGCGCGCCACAGCACGCGGGCCGCGGTGACCGCGGCGGCCACCAGCAGGCCGTTGCGCAGGAACAGCAGGGTGACACCGAGCGTGTCGCTGGCGACCACATGGGCGAACCAGACGGGGAACTCCACCACGGTCACCAGGCACGCCGCCAGCACCAGGGCGGCGGGCAGCCCCATCCGGCTCGCCCGGAAACAGAGGCACACCGCCGCCAGGCCGACCAGCCACACCATGTACTGGGGGCTGATCACCCGGCTGGTGGCCGTGAACATCAGCACCGCCGTGAAGGCCGCGTCCGCGAGGGTGTGCGCCTCGAACCGGGTCGCCATCAGCCGCCACAGCAGCAGCCAGCCGAAGGCCATGCCGGTCAGCGTCAGGGCGGCCGTGCTCACCCAGTCCACGTACGGGCCGAGGAACTCCACCGAGCCGTAGTTGAGCAGCACCTGACCGTCCCAGCCGAACTGCCGGGCCATGTGGAGGACGAGCGAGCCCAGCGACTCCACCTCCGTGCCCCGGTCGCGCTGGAAGGTCAGGAACGCGAACGCCCCGGGCATGGCCAGCGCGGACAGCCCCGCCAGCGCCGCGCCGGTCACCGCCGCCGCGGCCCAGGAGACGCGCCCGCGGGCGCCGAGCAGCAGCAGCGCCGGCCACACCTTCAGCATCGCCCCGAACGCCGCCAGCGCCCCCATCGCCCGGGGATGCCGGGCGCCCGCCAGCAGCGCGGCCACCGCCACCGCGGTGACCATCACGTCGTAGCGCGCGTACACCGTGGGCCCGAGCAGCGGCACGCCCGCCACCCACACCCAGGCGCCGCGCGGTGTCCGGCCGGGGCGGCGGCCCGCGTACCGGAGCAGCAGCAGGACGGCCAGATCGGCCAGGCAGGCCAGCACGAAGAACGCGGTCGCGTACTCCAGGAAGGGCAGCAGCGCCGGGGAGAGGATCGCCAGCGCGGCGGCCGGCGGATACTGCCAGGTGACATCGTCGAGCGGGAACGTCCCGGTGTGCAGCACCTCGTTCCAGCCCTGGTAGATCACGGACACGTCGCTGGTGACGTCCGGCCCCGGGAAGATCCACACCTTGAGCACGAACAGCAGCAGCGCCAGCCTCGTCGCAGCCCAGACCACCGGCAGCGGCCATGCCGGGAACTGCCCCGCGCCCCTCGTCTTCACGTGACTCCTGCCCGTCCGTGTGCGGTCCTGAGGGGACATGATGTCCCGAACAGCTGTGTGTGTGCCATCAACACGGCCGCGCCCGGCCGTCGCGGCCGGTTCGGTAGGGTCGGCCGCGATGCACAAGACCCTGATCGTCACGAACGACTTCCCGCCCAGGCCGGGCGGCATCCAGGCCTTCCTGCACAACATGGCGCTCCGGCTCGACCCCGAGCGGCTGGTGGTCTACGCCTCCACCTGGAAACGCGGCCGGGAGGGCGCCGAGGCGACGGCCGCCTTCGACGCGGAGCAGCCCTTCACCGTCGTACGGGACGCCACGACGATGCTGCTGCCCACGCCGGGGGCGACCCGGCGGGCCGTCGGACTGCTGCGCGAGCACGGGTGCACCTCGGTCTGGTTCGGGGCGGCGGCCCCGCTCGGGCTGATGGCTCCGGCGCTGCGCAGGGCGGGCGCCGAGCGGATCGTGGCCACCACCCACGGACACGAGGCGGGCTGGGCCCAACTGCCCGCCGCCCGGCGACTGCTGCGCCGGATCGGCGAGTCCACGGACACGATCACCTACCTCGGCGAGTACACGCGCGCCCGGATCGCCGCCGCGCTCACGCCGGACGCCGCCGCGCGGATGGTGCAACTTCCGCCGGGCGTCGACGAGAAGACCTTCCACCCGGGCTCGGGCGGCGACGGGGTACGGGCCCGGCTCGGACTCACCGACCGGCCGGTCGTCGTGTGCGTCTCGCGGCTGGTGCCGCGCAAGGGGCAGGACACGCTGATCCACGCCATGCCCCGGATCCTGGCCCAGGTGCCCGGCACCGTCCTGCTGATCGTCGGCGGCGGGCCGTACGAGCTCGACCTGCGGCGGCTGGCACGGGCCACCGGCGTGGCCGGCTCCGTCCGCTTCACCGGCTCGGTGCCCTGGTCCGAGCTGCCCGCCCACTACGGCGCCGGGGACGTGTTCGCCATGCCGTGCCGGACCCGGCGGAGCGGCCTGGACGTCGAGGGGCTCGGCATCGTCTATCTGGAGGCCTCCGCGACCGGCCTGCCCGTCGTCGCCGGGGACTCCGGCGGCGCCCCCGACGCGGTGCTCGACGGCGAGACCGGCTGGGTGGTGCCCGGCGGCTCCCCGGCACAGGCCGCCGACCGGATCGTCGCCCTGCTGAAGGACGCGGAGCTGCGCCGCCGGATGGGGGAGCGGGGCCGGGCCTGGGTCGAGGAGAGGTGGCGCTGGGACCTGCTCGCCGAGCGGCTCGAGAAGCTGCTGTGAGCCGCCGGCTACTTCCGGTACAGCGCCTCGATCTCGTGCGCGAAGTCCTTCGCCACCACGTTGCGCTTCAGCTTCAGGGACGGCGTCAGATGCCCCGACTCCTCCGTGAACTGGGTCGGCAGGATGCGGAACTTGCGCACCGACTCCGCCTTCGACACCGCCGCGTTGCCGTCGTCCACCGCCGACTGGATCGCGGCGATCAGCTCCGGGTCCTCGCACAGCGACGCCGCCGTGGAGCCCGCCGGCTTGCCGTGCTCGGCGGCCCAGCGGCCCAGGAACTCCTCGTCGATCGTGACCAGCGCGCCCACGAACGGACGCCCGTCGCCGACCACCATGCACTCGGCGACCAGCGCGTGCGCGCGGATCCGGTCCTCGATCACGGCCGGGGCCACGTTCTTGCCGCCCGCGGTGACGATGAGCTCCTTCTTGCGGCCGGTGATCTCGAGGTAGCCGTCCTCGTCCAGGGTGCCGATGTCACCGGTGTGGAACCAGCCGTCGGCCAGCGCCTCGGCGGTCGCGGCCGGGTTGTTCCAGTACTCCTTGAACAGGTGCTCGCCGTGGAGCAGCACCTCCCCGTCGTCCGCGATCCGGATCACCGAGCCCGGCAGCGGCTGCCCGACCGTGCCGATCTTCTGCCGGTCCCAGGGGTTGAAGGCGGTCGCCGCACAGGACTCGGTCAGGCCGTAGCCCTCCAGCACCGTGAAGCCGATGCCGCGGAAGAAGTGGCCCAGGCGCTCGCCCAGCGGGGCGCCGCCGGAGATGGCGTACTCGCCCCGGCCGCCGAGCACCGCGCGCAGCTTGCCGTAGACGAGCTTGTCGAAGACCTTGTGCCTGATCTTCAGGCCGAAGGACGGGCCCGAGGGCGTGTCCAGCGCCTTGCTGTAGGCGATCGCGGTGTCGGCCGCCCTGTCGAAGATCTTCCCCTTGCCGTCGGCCTGCGCCTTGGCGCGCGCCGAGTTGTAGACCTTCTCGAAGACGCGCGGCACGCCGAGGACCAGCGTGGGCCGGAACGCGGCCAGCTCGTCGGTGAGGTTCTTGATGTCCGGGACACAGCCCAGCTTGATCGGCGCCATCATCGGCGCGATCTGCACCAGCCGCCCGAAGACGTGCGCGAGGGGCAGGAAGAGCAGGACCGAGCACTCGCCGGTACGGAAGAGCGGACGCAGCCGCTCCACGATGTTGCCGCACTCGGCGAAGAAGCTGCGGTGGGTCAGGACACAGCCCTTGGGACGGCCGGTGGTGCCGGAGGTGTAGACGATGGTCGCCGGGTCGTCGGCCCGGGCGATCGAGCCGCGCTCCTCCACCGTCGCGTCCGTGACGTCCTGGCCGAGCCGGCCGAGCTCCTCCACGGCCCCGGCCTCGATCTGCCAGACGTGTTTCAGGGCGGGCAGCCTCTCGCGCACCGACTCCACGGCGGCGGCGTGGGCGTCCAGCTCCACCACGCAGGCCGTCGCGCCCGAGTCGCCGAGGATCCACTCCACCTGCTCCGGGGAGCTGGTCTCGTACACCGGCACCGTGACCGCGCCCGCGCTCCAGATCGCGAAGTCCAGCAGCGTCCACTCGTACCGGGTGCGGGACATCAGCGCCACCCGGTCGCCCGGCTGGATCCCGGCGGCGACGAGTCCCTTGGCGGCGGCGCGCACCTCGGCGAGGAAGGCACGGGCCGTCACGTCCTGCCAGACGCCGCCCGACTTGCGCGCGATGACGGCGACCTCGGGGTGCTGCGCGGCGTTTCGGCGGACGATGTCGGTCAGATTTCCGTCCGCAGGGACCTCGTACAAAGCCGGAAGGCTGAACTCGCGCAAGACTGCTGCTCCTCATAGGGCGCCGGCGCCACGACGTTGTGTGATGCGACGGTGCGGTCCAAGACTCGGGCAGGTGCTCGGACTCACTTGCCGAAACGCCGAGCACGACTGGACTGCCCGGACGTTACCCGCCGGTATGGCCTCTCCGACAGGGGGACCGGGTGAGATGTTCGCTGCGTCACACAGGGGGGATCTCCTCGGCGCACAGTAGTCCACAGGCGAATCGACTAGCCAGTAACCGCAGGTCACACCCCCTACTGTTCACGAGCTACGCTCAATCACCATGGCATCCACACCATCCGGCGACCGCGGAACGCGGGTCCATGTGGTCAGCGACGTGCACGGCAACGCCCGCGATCTGGCCAGGGCCGGCGAGGGTGCCGACGCCCTGATCTGCCTCGGGGACCTGATTCTCTTCCTCGACTACGCCGACCACTCGCGCGGCATCTTCCCCGACCTGTTCGGCGTCGAGAACGCCCACCGCATCGTGGAGCTGCGCACCGCACGCCGCTTCGCGGAGGCGCGCGAGTTCGGCGCCCGGCTCTGGGCCGGCGTCGACGGGGACCGGGCGGCCGTCATCGAGCGCGCGGTGCGCAGGCAGTACACCGAGCTGTTCGCCGCCTTCCCCACCCCGACGTACGCCACGTACGGCAACGTCGACATGCCGCCCCTGTGGAAGGAGTACGCCGGACCGGGCACGACGGTCCTCGACGGGGAGCGGGTGGAGATCGGCGGCCGGGTCTTCGGCTTCGTCGGCGGCGGCCTGCGCACTCCCATGCGGACCCCGTACGAGATCGGCGACGAGGAGTACGCGGCGAAGATCGAGGCGGTCGGCGAGGTGGACGTGCTGTGCACGCACATCCCGCCGGAGGTGCCCGAGCTGGTGTACGACACCGTCGCCCGGCGCTTCGAGCGGGGCAGCCGGGCGCTGCTGGACGCGATCCGCCGCACCCGGCCCCGGTACGCGCTCTTCGGGCATGTGCACCAGCCGCTGGTGCGGCGGATGCGGATCGGGGCGACCGAATGCGTCAACGTCGGCCACTTCGCGGCCACCGGGAAGCCGTGGGAGCTGCGGTGGTGAGGGCGGCCGCCGGACAGGGTGACATGGGCCCGACCGGTGCGCGGTAGCCTTCACGCTGCACACACACGTGCGCGGTCGCGCGCACGGCGACCCCCTTCTCCCTGGCTTGGGCAACGAGCCGGGAGGACCCCGAGACGGCCCGCATCTGGAGGAGCCACGGCGATGGCGGAACACACCAGCTCGAGCATCACGATCGAGGCGGCACCGGCCGATGTCATGGGCGTGATCGCCGACTTCGCCCGCTACCCCGACTGGACCGGAGAGGTGAAGGAGGCCCAGGTCCTCGCCACCGACGAGCAGGGCCGCGCCGAGCAGGTCCGGCTGGTGATGGACGCCGGGGCGATCAAGGACGACCAGACGCTGGCCTACACCTGGACCGGCGAGGACGAGGTGTCCTGGACGCTGGTGAAGTCCCAGATGCTGCGCTCGCTGGACGGCTCCTACCTGCTCCGGCCGACGGGCACGGGCGCGACCGAGGTCACCTACCGGCTGACCGTCGACGTCAAGATCCCGATGCTGGGCATGATCAAGCGCAAGGCCGAGAAGGTCATCATCGACCGGGCGCTGGCGGGACTGAAGAAGCGGGTCGAGACCAAGGAGGCCTAGGCCCGGGCCTGGGGCCGGCCGCTCGCGGAGGCGGGGTGAACGCCCGTGTCGATTACCGTTCACCCCCATGCGCACCATCCTGATCACGGGCCCGGGCGGCAGCGGTCGTACGACCGTCGCGGCCGCCACCGCGCTCGCCGCCGCCCGTGAGGGCACCCGCACCCTTGTCCTCGGCGCCGACCGCACCGACACCCTCGGCGCGGCGCTGGGAGCGGCCACGGGCCCGGCGCCGACAGCCGTCGCACCACACCTCACCGCCTGGCGGCCCGATGCGGCCGACGGTTTCCGGGACGACTTCGCCGCCTTCCAGGAACGCGCCTCCTCCGCCCTCGACCTGCTCGGCGCCGCCCGTCTCGACCCCGAGGAGCTCACCCCGCTGCCCGGCGCGGAGGAGCTCGCCCTGCTGCGCGCCCTGCGCGACGCCGCCCTCTGCGACGCCCACGACCTCCTCGTCGTCGACCTCCCGCCCGCCCCGCAGGCCCTCGCCCTGCTCGCCCTGCCCGAGGAGCTCCGCCGCTATCTGCGCCGGCTGCTCCCGCCCGAGCGGCAGGCGGCCCGCGCCCTGCGCCCCGTCCTGGGCCGGCTCGCCGGCGTGCCCCTGCCCGCGGCGTGGCTGTACGAGACCGCCGCCCGCTGGGACCTGGAACTCGCCGCCGTCGAAGCGGTCGTCGCCGACCGCGCGACCGTCGTACGGCTGGTCGCCGAGCCCGGCCCCGCCGGTGCCGACGCCGTCCGCACCGCCGCCCTCGGGCTCGCCCTGCGCGGCCTGCGCACCGACCTGCTGATCGCCAACCGGGTGCTGCCCGAGGACGCCGCCGGCAGCTGGCTGGCCGGCCCCGTCGCCCAGCAGCGCAAGACGCTGGCGGAGTGGGAGGAGACCCACGACGTACGGGCCGTGGCCCATCTGGGGCGCGACCCGCGCGGCACGGACGACCTCGGCGCGCTCGCCGTGCCCGGCGCGGGCCCGGACGTTCCCCCGGTCGAGTGGACCGTGAGCGACCAGGACGGCGTGCTCGTCTGGCACATCCCGCTGCCCGGCGCCGTACGCGGTGAACTGGACCTGGTCCGCCGGGGCGACGAACTCGTCGTCGCCGCCGGGCCGTTCCGCCGGATCGTGCCGCTGCCCTCCGCGCTGCGCCGCTGCGCCGTCGACGGGGCGGCGCTGCGCGACGGCGAGCTGTGCGTCCGGTTCGCGCCGGACCCGCGGCTGTGGCCGCGCACCTCGTGAACCGGGTACGCCCGTTCGGGTAACGTCGTAGAGACGAACCGTAGTCGTCAGGAGTCCGTCATGAGCGAAGAGCTCCCCCCGTCCGACGCCGGCGAGCACGAGGCGGCCGGCGGGACGGAAGTCCCCGCCGGTCGCGCGCGACCGGAAGACCGGGGGCGGACGGCCGACGCCGACGCCTGGGCGACGGCCTGCGCCGAGGACCTTCAGGCGGAGAAGGCCCGGCGCCGTGCCCGGTACGGGGCGCCCGCGGGGTCCGCCGGCGAGGAACTGCGCAAGCTGGTCGACGCCGTCACGGAGAAGCTCTCCGGCCTCCAGTCCCCGTTGCTCGGGGCGGTGGCCGGGCCGGCCGCCCAGCAGGTGGTGCGTCAGGTGGTGCAGCAGGCCAAGGCCGCCGTGGAACCCGTGATCGAGCGCAATCCGGACGTCTTCGACCATCTGGCCGCGGCCGGCAACGAGCTGCTCGCCGCCTACCGCTCCGCCGTCCAGCACCAGGAACGCCGCTGGACCGGCCGCCCCGACGAGCCCCGCGACCCCGGCCCGGACCATGGCCGGGACGGGGCCCGTGACCAGGACGAGGGCCCGGACCACGGCGAGGGCACCGGCCCGGGGCAACGCATCGACTTGGACTGAGGTCCCCTCGGGTACGGTTGGCCTTAGCGGGGCTCGACCGAAACTGAGGGATTCATGGGACTCACCATCGGCGTCGACATCGGCGGCACGAAGATCGCGGCCGGCGTGGTCGACGAGGAAGGCACTATCCTCTCGACCTTCAAGGTGCCGACCCCCACCACGCCCGAGGCCATCGTGGACGCCATCGCCTCGGCGGTGGAGGGCGCACGCGCGGGGCACGAGATCGTCGGTGTCGGCATCGGCGCGGCCGGTTATGTCAACCGGCAGCGCTCGACGGTGTACTTCGCGCCGAACATCGACTGGCGCCAGGAGCCGCTGAAGGAGAAGGTCGAGGCCCGCGTGGGCCTCCCGGTCGTCGTGGAGAACGACGCCAACGCCGCGGCGTGGGGCGAGTACCGGTTCGGTGCCGGCAAGGGCCACCGCAACGTCATCTGCATCACACTCGGCACCGGCCTCGGCGGTGGCATCATCATCGGCAACAAGCTGCGCCGCGGCCACTTCGGCGTGGCCGCCGAGTTCGGGCACATCCGCATGGTGCCGGACGGCCTGCTGTGCGGCTGCGGCTCCCAGGGCTGCTGGGAGCAGTACGCCTCCGGCCGGGCCCTCGTCCGGTACGCCAAGCAGCGTGCCAACGCCACCCCCGAGAACGCCGAGACGCTGCTGGCACTGGGCGACGGCACTCCCGAGGGCATCGAGGGCAAGCACATCTCCATCGCCGCCCGCCAGGGCGACCGGGTGGCCGTCGACTCCTACCGCGAGCTGGCCCGCTGGGTCGGCGCCGGCCTGGCCGACCTGGCCTCGCTCTTCGACCCGTCCGCCTTCATCGTCGGCGGCGGCCTGTCCGACGAGGGCGAGCTGGTCCTCGGCCCGATCCGCAAGTCGTACAAGCGGTGGCTGGTCGGCGGCAACTGGCGGCCGGTGGCCGACGTGCTCGCGGCCCAGCTCGGCAACAAGGCCGGCCTGGTCGGCGCGGCGGACCTGGCCCGGGAGCCCGACCCGGTGATGTGAGGGCCGTCCGGCCCTTCGTACGGCAGCGCCCGCCGAGCCCCGCACCGGGGGCGGCGGGCCTCGTCGTATGTTGATCGTCATGGCGACGACGACCACTCCGCTTCCCAACTCCCGCACCGAACCGGACGGTTCTGCCGTCATCCGGGTGCTGAGCTACAACGTCCGCTCCCTCAAGGACGACACCGCCGCCCTGGCCCGGGTGATCGGAGCCTGCGCTCCCGATCTGGTCCTGGTCCAGGAGGCCCCGCGGTTCTTCCGCTGGCGCAAGAAGCTGGCCCGGCTCGCGGCCGCGTCCGGGCTGGTGATCCTGTCCGGGGGCGGCACCGCCGCCGGGCCCGCCCTGCTGTGCTCCCTGCGGGCCACCGTCGAGCGCACCGAGGACGTCCTGCTGCCGCTCACCCCGGGACTGCACCGGCGGGGCTTCGCCACCGCCGTCGTACGGTTCGGGGGCGCCCGGCTGGGCGTGCTGAGCTGCCATCTGAGCCTTCAGCAGGAGGAGCGGTACGAGCAGAGCGGCATGCTGCTGGACCGGCTCGCCGGGATGGGCGTGGACCACGCGGTGGCGGGCGGCGACCTGAACGAGGAGCCGGACGGTCCCGCCTTCCGGCGGATCGCCGGCCGGCTGCGGGACGGCTGGGCCACCGCGCCCTGGGGCGGCGAGCACACCTCGACGGCCACCGGGCCGAGCAAGCGCATCGACGCCCTCTTCGCGACCGGGGACGTCGAGGTGCTGGGCTGCGGGGTGCCGCACGGGCTTCCCGGCGTGCGGGAGGAGGACCTGAGGGCGGCCACCGACCACCTTCCGGTGCTGGCCGCCCTCAGGGTCCCGGCGTCGGGGTGAGCCCGCGCGCGGCGCGGGTCAGACCACCGCTCCGCGGCCCGGGTCGTCGTCGTCCTCGTCGTCCGTCTTCATCCGCGTCACCAGCGTGGCGAAGCCGCCGAGGAAGCCGCCGATGCCGAGGGTGGCCAGCCACCAGGTCATGTCCCAGCTCAGCAGCACGGCGAGCAGAAGCAGCAGGGGTCCGCCCAGCACCGCGAGCCAGGCGAACCTCGCGGTCGTGTCCGCGGTGGGCAGCGGCGGCGGCTCCGGCGGCACGAAGTGGCCCTCGTCGTCCTCCCCGAGGTCGTCGTCGGACGGCTCGGGCGGCGCGTAGTCGCGCGGGCCGACGCCGGGCGCGAAGGTGACCGAGCTGCCCAGCGGCGCCGCCGGGGCGTCGGGCTCGGGCCGGTCCCGCTCGCCGGGACCGGGACCGTCGTCGTTGGTCTCGGGCTCCAGCAGCGCCAGGTCCTCCACCGGCTTGAACGGCTTGGCGCCCGGCGGGTCCGGCGGCTCCTCGCCGTACCCGGCGACGATCGCCGCCCAGGCCGCCTCCTCGTCGAACGGGACGCCCTTCTCGTCCGGCTCGCGGTCCTCGCGGTCGGAGTCGTGCTCAGCCACCTGCGGTCGTCCCTTCCTTGCCGAGGCTGGGTGCGAGCCGGCCGATGAAGGCGACGCTCTCCTCGAAGATCCGGTCCGCGTCGTGGTCCAACGTCGCCACGTGGTAGCTCTGTTCCAGCAGCACCTCGGTCACGTCCACGGAAGAGACCCGGCCGAGGACGCGGGCCGAGTCGGCCGGCGGCACCACATGGTCCTGCGGGCTGCGCAGGAGCAGCAGCGGCTGGGTGACCTGCGGCAGCTCGCGGTCGACGACCCGGAAGAAGGTCCGCAGGGAGTGCGCGGCGTGCAGGGGCACCCGGTCGTACCCCAGTTCCGTGACCGACGGCCTGGCGATGTCGCCGGCTATCGCCCTGGTCGTGCGCACGAGGTGGCGGACGACCGGCAGGGCGTACGGGGCCAGGCCGTGCATCCGGTTGGCCGGGTTGACGACCATGACGCCGTCGACCGCGTCCCCGTGCCTGGCGGCCAGCCGGAGCGCCAGGGTGCCGCCCATGGAGAGACCGGCCACGAACACCCGCGTACAGCGCTCGCGCAGGGCGCGCAGTTCCCGGTCCACCTCGGCGTACCAGTCCTGCCAGGTGGTGAGCTGCATGTCCTCCCAGCGCGTGCCGTGTCCGGGCAGCAACGGCAGGGCGACGGTCAGGCCGCGCTCGGCGAGATGCTCCGCCCAGGGGCGCAGTGACTGCGGGGAACCGGTGAAACCGTGGCACAGCAGGACGCCGGCCTCCCCGCCCTCGTGGCGGAACGGCTCGGCTCCGGGGAGGACCGGCACGTTTCGGTCTCCTGTTCGTCGAGGAACTGGTGCGTGGTGTCAGTGGTGCGTCGAAAGGGCTGGTGGGACCAGGGCTGGTGCGTCGGGCGGCGGTGCGTCGAGGGACCGGCACGTCGTCCGCGGACACCGCGTCGAGTGCAGGTACTTCACCGTACGCGACCGCACTGACACCGACCAGGGCCGTCGGCCCCTTTGCCGGTGCTCCGGGTTATGGTCTGATCCGACAGACACAGGAGGCACTCGGTTGTTGTACGGCGCGATGAAGGTCACCCTCGGGGGTTCGCTGAAGCTCGCCTTCCGGCCCTGGGTGGAGGGCCTGGAGAACGTCCCCGCCGAGGGCCCCGCCATTCTGGCGAGCAACCATCTGTCCTTCTCCGACTCCTTCTTCCTGCCCGCCGTCCTCGACCGCAAGGTGACCTTCATCGCCAAGGCGGAGTACTTCACCACGCCCGGTGTGAAGGGCCGGCTGACCGCCGCCTTCTTCAAGGGGGTCGGCCAGCTCCCGGTGGACCGCTCCGGGGCGCGCGGCGCGGGCGAGGCCGCCATCAGGAGCGGCATCGAGGTGCTGGAGCGCGGCGAGCTGTTCGGCATCTACCCGGAGGGCACCCGCTCGCCCGACGGCCGTCTCTACCGCGGCAAGCCCGGCGGCCTCGCGCGCGTGGCGCTCGCCACCGGCGCGCCCGTGATCCCCGTCGCCATGATCGACACGGAGAAGATCCAGCCGCCCGGGAAGGTGGTGCCCAAGCTGATGCGGCCGGGCATCCGCATCGGCCGGCCGCTGGACTTCAGCCGCTACCAGGGCATGGAGCACGACCGTTTCGTCCTCCGCGCGGTGACCGACGAGGTCATGTACGAAATCATGAAGCTGTCGGGCCAGGAGTACGTCGACATGTACGCGACCGCCATGAAGCGGCAGCTCGCGGAGGCGGCCAAGGCCGAGAAGGAGGACCGCAAGGCGGCGAAATCCGCGCTCGCGCACGCGGCGAAGGAACAGGCGGACGAGGAGAAGCGGCCCGGGTCGTAGCCGGGCCGCGGGCCGGGGGTGGGGGACATGGCCAGGCGCGAGTCAGTCATGAGGATGTCGGTCGAGCAGCCGCTGTGGCGTGCGCTCACCGCCTACCGGGTGCTCACGACGCTCTACGCGATCGGCCTCTTCGCCACCGCCTACGACCGTTTTGTCCGCCCCTGGGTCGCCCTCGCCTACTTCGGTGTCCTGTGCGTGTGGACCCTGGCCACCCTGCGCCGGGTCGCGAACGCGGCGAGCTGCACCCGGCGGTTCCTGGCCGGGGACCTGACCGTCGCGCTCACGGGCATCCTGCTCACGCCGGTCGCCGACGCCCCCGAGCGGATCGCGGCGGGCGGCCCGACCCTGCCGTCGATATGGACCGCCGGGTCCGTGCTGGCCTTCGCGGTCAAGGGCGGCTGGCGCTGGGCGGCCCTCGCCTCCGGCCTGGTCGCCGTCGCCAACCTGGTGGAACGCGGTGCCCCGGCCCGCGACACCGTGCACAACGTGATCCTCGTCTGCATCGCCTCCGTCGCCATCGGCTACGTCGTCGAGGTCGCCCGCGCCTCCGAGCGCACCCTCGCCCGCGCCCTGGAGATCGAGGCGGCGACCCGGGAACGCGAGCGGCTGGCCCGCGACATCCACGACAGCGTGCTCCAGGTGCTGGCGATGGTGCAGCGGCGCGGCGCCGTCATCGGCGGCGAGGCGGCGGAGCTGGGGCGGCTGGCCGGCGAGCAGGAGGTGGCGCTGCGCACCCTGGTCTCCGGCGGGATCGTGCCCGTCTCCCGGGCGCGCGAGGACACCGCCGAAGGGGCGGTCGTACGGGCCGTCGACGGGGCGCGGGACAGCCGGGGGGACGGCCCGGCCGATCTGCGGACGCTGCTCGCCCCCTACGCCGCGGCCCGGGTCAGCCTCGCCGG
Source organism: Streptomyces fumigatiscleroticus (assembly GCF_014647975.1). GTDB lineage: Bacteria > Actinomycetota > Actinomycetes > Streptomycetales > Streptomycetaceae > Streptomyces > Streptomyces fumigatiscleroticus. The sequence goes on along the minus strand of NZ_BMQF01000005.1, from coordinate 389,942 downwards.
GCCCGGCACGCCCGTGCTGCTCGCGCCGGCCGCCGCCCGGGAGGTGGCCGCGGCCGTCGGCGCCGCCCTGGACAACGTGCGCCGGCACGCGGGGGAGCAGGCGCGCGCGTGGATCCTGGTCGAGGACGAACCGGACGAGGTGATCGTCACCGTGCGCGACGACGGCCCCGGCATCCCGGAGGGACGGCTCGCGCAGGCCGAGGGCGAGGGGCGGCTGGGCGTCGCCCTGTCGATCCGGGGACGCCTGCGCGACCTCGGCGGCAGCGCGGAACTGGTCTCGGTGCCCGGGCAGGGCACGGAGGTCGAGCTGAGAGTACCGAAGGCACCCGAGGACACCGGGTCGGCACGGGGGAAGGCGGAGAAGCGATGAGAGACACGCAGGACGGCGGCCGGGACGCGGGGGAGCGGCGGGAGCCGGTCCGGGTGATGGTGGTCGACGACCACCCCATGTGGCGCGACGCGGTCGCCCGCGACCTGGCCGAGGCCGGTTTCGAGGTCGTCGCCACCGCCGGCGACGGCGACCAGGCCGTGCGCCGCGCCCGGGCCGCCGCGCCCGACGTCCTGGTGCTGGACCTGAACCTGCCCGGCAAGCCCGGCGTCCAGGTCTGCAAGGAGGTCGTCGGGGCCCACCCGGCGCTGCGCGTCCTGGTGCTGTCCGCGAGCGGCGAGCACGCCGACGTACTGGAGGCGGTGAAGTCCGGCGCCACCGGCTATCTGCTGAAGTCGGCCTCCACGGAAGAACTGCTCGACGCGGTGCGCCGCACCGCCGCCGGCGACCCGGTCTTCACCCCGGGCCTGGCCGGGCTGGTCCTCGGCGAGTACCGCCGGCTGGCCGCCGACCCGGGCCCCGCCCCGGGCGCCGACGGGGCCGGGACCCCGCGCCTGACCGAGCGGGAGACCGAGGTGCTGCGGCTGGTCGCCAAGGGCCTGAGCTACAAGCAGATCGCCGAGCGTCTGGTCATCTCCCACCGCACCGTGCAGAACCACGTCCAGAACACCCTCGGCAAGCTCCAGCTGCACAACCGGGTCGAGCTGGTCCGCTACGCGATCGAACGCGGCCTCGACGACGACTGACCGAACCCCGCCCCTTTGCCACAACTGTCCTTACGGGCCATGCCGAAGTGACCTGGGTCACCACTAGCGTGCCGGAAACGGCATACGGCAACCGCGGCGAAAGGACATTTCCATGCGGGTCGGAGTACTGACCGGAGGCGGCGACTGCCCCGGGCTCAACGCCGTCATCCGGGCCATCGTCCGCAAGGGCGTGCAGGAGTACGGCTATGACTTCACCGGCTTCCGGGACGGCTGGCGCGGTCCACTCGAGGGCGACACCGTCCGCCTCGACATCCCCGCCGTGCGCGGCATCCTGCCGCGCGGCGGCACCGTCCTCGGCTCCTCCCGGACCAATCCGCTCAAACAGCGGGACGGCATCCGGCGCATCAAGGACAACCTCGCCCAGTTGGACGTAGGGGCACTGATCGTGATCGGCGGCGAGGACACCCTGGGCGTCGCCACCCGGCTGGCCGACGAGTACGGGATCCCCTGCGTCGGCGTACCCAAGACCATCGACAACGACCTGTCCGCCACCGACTACACCTTCGGCTTCGACACGGCGGTCGGCATCGCCACCGAGGCGATCGACCGGCTGCACACCACGGCCGAGTCGCACATGCGCGTCCTGGTCGTGGAGGTGATGGGCCGGCACGCCGGCTGGATCGCCCTCCACTCCGGCCTGGCCGGCGGCGCCAACGTCATCCTCATCCCCGAGCAGCGCTTCGACGTCGAGCAGGTCTGCGCCTGGGTGACCTCCCGCTTCCGGGCGTCGTACGCGCCGATCGTGGTGGTCGCCGAGGGCGCGATGCCCAGGGACGGCGACATGGTGCTCAAGGACGAGTCGCTGGACTCCTTCGGGCATGTCCGGCTGTCCGGGGTCGGCGAGTGGCTGGCCAAGCAGATCGAGAAGCGCACCGGGAAGGAGGCCCGGACCACGGTGCTCGGCCATGTCCAGCGCGGCGGCACGCCCAGCGCCTTCGACCGCTGGCTGGCCACCCGCTTCGGCCTGCACGCCATCGACTGCGTCCGCGACGGCGACTTCGGCAAGATGGTCGCCCTGCGCGGCACGGACATCGTCCGTGTCCCGATCGCCGAGGCCACGGCCAGCCTGAAGACGGTCGATGCGAAGCTGTACGAGGAGGTCGGCGTCTTCTTCGGCTGACGCCGCGCAACAGGCCGCAAGGCTCCGGACACCGCCCCGTGCGGCCCGGGCGCCCCTCCTGCCCGGCCCGTATATTCACCCCTGCGACGACCATCCCCCGCCACCGTCCCGGAGGGCCCCGTGGAGATTCTGGCGTTCGGCGTGCAGGCCGACGAGAAGCCGTTGATCGAGCGGGCCTTCCGGGACCACCGGGCCGAGCACCCCGTGCGGTGCCTGGACGTCTTCCTCACCGAGGACACCGCTCCCATCGCCGCCGGCCACGAGATCGTCTCCACGTCCGTCAACGCCGATCTCGGCGCGGCCGTCCTGGAGATCCTCGCGGCGGGCGGCACCCGGATGGTCGCCCAGCGCTCCACCGGTTTCAACAACATCGACCTGAAGACGGCCGAGCGGCTGGGCCTGACGATCGCCCGGGTCTCCTCCTACTCGCCGTACTCGGTCGCCGAGTTCGCCTGGGCGCTGGCCATGGCGGTCAACCGCCGGGTCGTCCGCGCCTCCAACCGCACCCGCGACTTCGACTTCCGGCTGGACGGCCTGATGGGCCGCGACCTGCACGGCCGTACCGCGGGCGTGCTGGGCACCGGCCGGATCGGCGAGGCGTTCGCCCGGATCGCCCACGGCTTCGGCATGCGACTGCTCGGCTGGGACGTCGCCGAGAACGCGGCCTGCGTCGGACTCGGCATGGAGTACGTCTCCAAGGAGCGGCTCCTGGCCGAGTCCGATCTGGTCACCCTGCACGTCCCGCTGATGCCGGAGACCAGCCGCCTGATCGACGCCGAGGCCCTGCGCACCATGAAGGACGATGCGATCCTGGTGAACTCCAGCCGCGGCGGCCTGATCGACACCGCGGCCCTCGTCACCGAGCTGCGCGCCGGCCGCTTCACCGGCGTGGGGCTGGACGTCTACGAGGCGGAGGCGGGCCTGTTCTTCCTCGACAGGTCGCTGGAGGCCATCGCCGACGACGTCCTGGCCCGCCTCGTCACCTTCCCCAACGTCCTGGTCACGTCCCACCAGGCGTACTACACCCAGGACGCCGTCGGCCAGATCGTGGAGACCACCGTCGGCAACGTCCTGGACTACCTCGCCGGGCGCCGCTCGGAGAACGTGCTGGTGCCGCGGAGCTGACCGACCAGCTCCCGCACGACGGCGGCCCCGTTCAGCGTGAGCACCGACTCCGGGTGGAACTGCACGCCCGCGAAGCCCGGCCCGCGCAGCGCGTGCACCTCGCCGCCGGCGCTCCGGCTCACCTCGACGCCGTGCGCGCTCAGCTCGGCCGCCGCCTCGTCGTCGCAGCGCGCCACGAAGCTGTTGTAGAAGCCGACGGTCTCCTCCCGCCCGAACAGGTCGATCCGCGTCTGCGCCCCCTGGTACGGGACCTCCTTCCGTACGATCTCCAGGCCCAGCTCCGCCGCGATCAGCTCGTGCCCGAGGCAGACCCCGAGGACGCCGTGCCGGTCGTCCCGGATCACCTCGGCGGCCAGGGCGCGCAGGAACCGCATCTTGGCATCGGCCGTGTCGGACGGGTCGCCGGGGCCGGGCCCCAGCACCACCGGCCCCTCGTGCGCGAGCACCGCCTCGCGCAGCCCCGGCTCGTCGTACCGGCGGACGGTGACGGTCAGCCCCGAGGAGCGCAGCACGTGCGCCAGCATCGCCGTGAAGGTGTCCTCCCCGTCCACGACCAGCGCGTGCCCGGTCAGCTCCGCCGAGGGCTCCTGCATCCGTAGCCAGAACGGCGCCAGTGAAGAGCGCCGCCCGTCCAGTGCCGCCCGCACCCGTGCGTCGTCGGCCAGCCGGGGCCGGTTCCGCTCCTCGCGCGGACGGGACGGCCGTACCCCCAGGGCCGCCAGCACCCCCGCGGCCTTGGCGTGCGTCTCGGCCACCTCGCCCGCCGGGTCCGAGCCGCGCACCAGCGTGGCGCCGACCGGCACCCGCAGCCGGCCGTCCGCGTCGAGGTAGGCGGTGCGGATCAGGATGGGGGAGTCCAGCGTCTGGGCGCCGCCCGCGTCCCGTCCGAGCAGGGCCAGGGCGCCCGCGTAGTAGCCGCGCCCGCCGGGCTCGTAGCGCTCGATGACCCGGCAGGCGTTCTGCACCGGCGAGCCGGTGACGGTGGCGGCGAACATGGTCTCGCGCAGCACCTCGCGCGCGTCCAGCGAGGACCGGCCGCGCAGCTCGTACTCGGTGTGCGCCAGGTGCGCCATCTCCTTCAGCCGCGGGCCGACGACCACACCGCCCATGTCGCCGACCGTGCACATCATCTTGAGCTCCTCGTCGACCACCATCGACAGCTCCTCGATCTCCTTGCCGTCGGCGAGGAAGTCCAGCAGATGCTCGGGGGTCGGGCCCTGGGCCGGATAGCGGTACGTGCCGCTGATCGGGTTCATCACCACCGTCCCGCCGGACATCCGCACATGCACCTCCGGGCTGGCCCCGACCACCGTGCGGTCCCCGGTGTGCACCACGAACGTCCAGTACGCGCCCCGCTCGCCCTGAAGCAGCCGCCGGAACAGCGCCAGCGCGTCGGCCCGCGAGAAGCCCGGGATCCGGCCCTCGTACGTCCGCCGGATCACGAAGTTGGCGCCCTCGCCGCGTCCGATCTCGTCCCGCAGCACCCGCCCGACGATCTCCGCGTACTCCTCGTCGGGCACGTCGAAGCCGCCGTCCACGACGCGCACGTCGTGTGCGGGCAGCTGTTCCAGGGCGTCGGCGAGCGGGACGTCGTAGGTCTCCTCCGGCGTGAGCACCAGCAGCGGGGTGCCGTCGTCGCGGACGTCGAAGCCGCGCTCGCGGATCTGCCGGAAGGGGACCAGCGCCAGGCCCTCGTCGGGCAGGCCGGCCAGGTGCTCGCGGGTGGTGACCGGGCCGAGCAGCACCTCGACGCGGTCGTGGTCGTGGCCGGGGGTGCGGCGGCGCAGCAGGGCGAACGGGCGGGAGTCGTGCAGAAGCCGTGCCAGGTCCATGGTTCCTCTTCCGTCGGGATCGAGCCGGATGTCGAGTCGATGCCGGTGAGGAACGGCCCCGGACACACCGAAGGCCGCCCCTCGGGCGGCCTTCGCGAAGTCGTGCGTACGCGCAGTTCAGTGGGCCGCCGGAGAAGCGGTCCACCACCAGTTCTGGTGCAGGGTCGGGTGCGCGAACATGCCCCGCACCCTACACGAGCCGGGCGGCGCGTGGTGGTCGTCTCATCCATCGGGCGCGGGGATGACTGGACGAGACGACCCCGTAATGTTTACGGGGTGACCGTGAACGCTAAGACCAGCGCGAGCGCTGGCAACACCTGGCGCAACCTGCCCGCGGCGCAGCAGCCCGAGTACCCCGACCCCGAGGCTCTGCGCGCAGTGATCGCGGACCTCGAGTCGTATCCGCCGCTCGTCTTCGCGGGCGAGTGCGACCAGCTGCGCGCCCGGATGGCGGCCGTCGCCAAGGGAGAGGCGTTCCTCCTCCAGGGCGGCGACTGCGCCGAGGCTTTCGACGCCGTGTCCGCCGACCACATCCGCAACAAGCTCAAGACGCTGCTCCAGATGGGCGCCGTGCTCACCTACGCCGCGTCCGTGCCCGTGGTGAAGGTCGGCCGGATCGCCGGCCAGTACTCCAAGCCGCGCTCCAAGCCGACCGAGACCCGGGACGGCGTGACGCTGCCGACCTACCGGGGCGACTCCGTCAACGGCTTCGACTTCACCGAGGCGGCCCGGGTGCCGGACCCGGAGCGGCTGAAGCGCATGTACCACGCCTCGGCCTCCACGCTGAACCTGGTGCGCGCCTTCACCACCGGCGGCTACGCCGACCTGCGCCAGGTGCACGCCTGGAACCAGGACTTCGTGAAGTCCTCCCCGTCCGGGCAGCGCTACGAGCAGCTCGCGCGGGAGATCGACAACGCGCTGAACTTCATGCGGGCCTGCGGCACCGACCCGGAGGAGTTCAAGACCGTCGAGTTCTACTCCTCGCACGAGGCGCTGCTGCTCGACTACGAGTCCGCCCTGACCCGCGTCGACTCGCGCACCGGACAGCTGTACGACGTCTCCGGGCACATGGTCTGGATCGGTGAGCGCACCCGGCAGCTGGACCACGCGCACATCGAGTTCGCCTCGAAGATCCGCAACCCGGTCGGCATCAAGCTCGGCCCGTCCACCACGGCCGAGGAGGCGTTGCAGTACATCGAGCGCCTCGACCCGGAGCGTGAGCCGGGCCGGCTGACCTTCATCGTCCGGATGGGTGCCGACAAGATCCGCGACAAGCTCCCCGAGCTGGTCGAGAAGGTCACCGCCTCCGGCGCGGTGGTGGCCTGGGTGACCGACCCGATGCACGGCAACACCTTCGAGGCGGCCTCCGGCCACAAGACCCGCCGCTTCGACGACGTGCTCGACGAGGTCAAGGGCTTCTTCGAGGTGCACAAGGCGCTCGGCACCCACCCGGGCGGCATCCATGTCGAGCTGACCGGTGACGACGTCACCGAGTGCGTGGGCGGCGGCGACGAGATCTTCGTCGACGACCTCCACCAGCGCTACGAGACGGCCTGCGACCCGCGGCTGAACCGCAGCCAGTCGCTCGACCTGGCCTTCCTCGTCGCCGAGATGTACCGGGATCAGTAGGAGACCGGTAAGGGGATCAGTCGGGAAACCGCCTGTTACAGGTGCGTGTACTGGGGCGCGGATCACATGCGATCCGCGCCCCTCCCGGCTTTTACGGGACCCGTGTGACGGGTAAGGTTAGGTTTGCCTCACCGATTACTCCGGGATCTCGTCCCATCGGTACGGCGCGACCCAAGGAACCCCGTCGGGAGGTGGACCGCGTGTTCGTCTGCAGCTGTTTCGGCGTGACCGAGGAGCAGGTGAAAGAGCACGCGGAAGCGGGTGCCTGCACTCCGCGGCAGATAGCCTCCGCCTGCAAGGCCGGTACCGACTGCGGCGGCTGCGTCAAGCGGATCCAGGCGCTGCTGGGCCGTGGCGCCTGCCCCCGGCGCCGCCTGATCGACCAGGGCGGGCCCGCCCTCGCGGAGCTGCCCGAAGCGGCCTGACGCCCCCCGCCTAGGGGGTCGAGAAGCCGTGCGTCCCCGGCCCCGAGGCGTCCGGCTGGGACTGCTCGATCACGGTGGACAGATACAGCGGCTCGCCCAGCTTCTCGATCAGGTCCAGCTGGGTCTCCAGATAGTCGACGTGGTGCTCCTCGTCGGCGAGGATCGCCTCGAAGATGTTGGCGGAGGTGATGTCGCCCTTGTTGCGCATCACCTCGACGCCGCGCCGCAGCCGGTCGATCGCCTCGACCTCGACCTGCCGGTCGGCCTCGAACATCTCGGTCACCGTCTGCCCGACACGGACGTGGAACAGCCGCTGGTAGTTGGGCAGGCCGTCCAGAAGCAGGATGCGGTCGGTCAGCAGCTCTGCGTGGCGCATCTCGTCGAAGGATTCGTCACGCGTGTACTTGGCGAGCTTGGTCCAGCCCTTGTGGTCCTGAAGCTTCGAGTGCAGGAAGTACTGGTTGATCGCCGTCAGCTCGGCGGTCAGCTGCTCGTTGAGGAATTCGATGACCTCGGGGTCGCCCTGCATCGCAGAGGCTCCTTCCGCGTGGGAACGGGCAAGTTGCGCCGCACTATTGCATCGGCGGCGAAGATCGTCCAGTAAGTGCGCACTTAGTAAGTAAGTACATGCTTAGTTGAATTAGCCAGCATTTGCCCGATTCTGAGCGGTCCCGGTCCGGTGCATTGCGCCGGGTCTGTCAGGATGGAGTCATGGGTCAGCCGGTGGGACGCGAGTCGGGAGAACGCGATTCGGAAGGAGCGGCGCAGCCCGAGCTCCCGCCGGGACAGCGAGTACAGCGGGGATGGCCGGTCACGCATTACGGGCCGGTACCCAAGTTCCGGCCCGAGCGCTGGGAGTTCCGTGTCTTCGGCGCCACCGCCGACGGCGGAAAGCACTGCTGGAACCACGAGGAGTTCACGGCCCTGCCGTACACCACCGTGGTGGCCGATCTGCACTGCGTCACGAAGTTCAGCATGCTCGGCGCCGAGTGGGGCGGCATCCCGGCCCGGACCATCCTCGACATCGCCCCGCCCGCGCCCGACGTCACCCATGTGATGGTGTGGGCGGAGTACGGCTTCAGCTCCAATCTGCGGCTGTCCGACTTCGCCTCCGAGCGGACCCTCTTCGCCACCCACAAGGACGGCGAGCTGCTGACCGCCGAGCACGGCTTCCCGCTCCGCCTGATCGTCCCCCACCTCTACGCCTGGAAGGGCCCCAAGTGGGTGCGCGGCGTGGAGTACATGACCGCCGACCGCCGCGGCTTCTGGGAGGAGCGCGGCTACCACAACATCGGCGACCCCTGGAAGGAGCAGCGCTACTCCTACCAGGAGGAGCCGGAAGACGGCCCCGGCCTCTGACCTCGGCCCCGGCCCCGGCCTCTGACCTCGGCCCCGGCCTCTGACCTCGGCCCCGGCCTCTGACCTCGGCCCCGGCCCCGGGCTGCGGCACCGGTCCCGGGTTCTGACACCGGTCCCGGGCTCCGGGAGCGGTCTCGGGCTCCGACACCGAAGCCGGGCCGCGTGCCGGTCAGTGGCCGTACCAGCACGCGGTCGCCGCCGCGGCCGATCACCGACCGGTTTTCGCGCGGTGGCGGGACCGTGTTCCGCGCGGGGACGGAGACCCGGTTCACGCGCGGTCGCGGGAACCCGGTTCTCGCGTGGTCGCGGGAACCCGGTTCTCGCGTGGTCGCGGGAACCCGGTTCTCGCGTGGTGGCGGGGACGTGCCCCGTGGCCGACGCCATTCACCGGCGCCCGGCCGACCCCCGCGGGAGAGTCCGCCGGGCGGCCGTGGTCCGGCCCGCTCCGCGTGCCGGCTCCGGGTGCCTCAGGCGGCCGGATCGTCCCGCGCGGTGACGGAGACCGGTTCCCGCGCGGTGGCGGGGACGTGCCTCGCGGCCGTGGTCCGGCGGATCGTCCCGCGTGCCTCAGGCGGCCGGAGTCCCGCGCAGCGTCTTCAGCCGCTCCACGTCCGCCGCGTGTCCCTCCTTGCCGCCGGGCGTCTCGATGACCAGCGGTACGCCCGCCGTCGCGGGGTGGGCCATCAGCGCCCGGAACGGGTCCTCGCCGATGTGGCCGGCGCCGATGTTCTCGTGCCGGTCCTTGTGGGCGCCGGCCACGTCCTTGGAGTCGTTGGCGTGGATCAGCTTCAGCCGGCCCTCGCCGACCGTCTCCACCAGCGCGTCCAGCGTCTGGTCCATGCCGACCGGCCCGGTCAGGTCGTGCCCGGCCGCGAAGATGTGGCAGGTGTCCAGGCACACACCGAGCTTGGGATGGGCGTCCAGCGCCTCGAAGTAGGGGCCGAAGTCCCAGGTCCGCGAGCACAGGGAGGCGCCCTGCCCGGCGGTGGACTCCAGCAGCAGCCACGGGTCGTCGTCGTGGGTCAGCTCCTCCAGCAGCGGCAGCATGTGCTCGCGCACCTGCTTGAGCGCCACCGCCCGGTCCCGGCCGCCGGTGGCGCTGCCGGTGTGCACCACCACGCCCAGCGCCCCGATCTCCCGGCCGCGCCGCAGCGAGTGCCGCAGCGACCGGACCGAGCTCTCGACGGTCGCCTCGGTGTGCGAGCCGAAGTTGATCAGGTACGGCGCATGGACGTACGCCGGGATCGACTCGGCCTCGCAGGCGGCGCGGAACGCCTCGTCCTGCCGCGGGTTCCCGGCCGGCGTGGCCCAGCCGCGCGGATTGGCGACGAAGACCTGCACGGTCTCGGCCTTCAGCTCGCGGGCGTAGGAGAGGCCGACGGAGTGCAGGCCGCCGGCGACGGGGACATGGCCGCCGATCGGGTTGCGGGTGCGGCCGGGCTGTTCAGTGTTCACCCGTCAAGGGTGTCATGATCCCGGCCGCGTCCGGTCAGCGGATCTCGATGGTGATCTTCGAGCCCTTGGGGGCGGTGTCCCCGCCGTCCACGGACTGCTTCTTCACGGTGTCGCCGAACAGCCCGAGCAGACCGCGGTCCTCCTCGACCTCGAAACCGGCGTCCTGAAGCTTCCGCTTGGCGTCGTCCACGCTGTCGCCGACCACGTCCGGGACCTCGACCAGCTCCGGCCCCTTGGACACCGTCAGCGTCACCGTGGCGCCCTCGGCGACCTGCTCGCCCTCGCCCGGGGTCTGCCGGGCGACCTGGCCCTTGTCGTAGTCGTCGGAGGTGACCTGCTCCTCGGCGACCTTCACCTTCAGCCCGGCCTCCTCCAGCTCGGCCCTGGCGTCGTCGAGGTCCTCGCCGGTGACGTCGGGCACGTCCACCGGGCTGCCCTTGCTGACGGTGAGCGCGACCGCCGTGCCCGCGCGGACCTTGGTGTCCGCCGCCGGGTCCGTGGAGATCACGAAGCCCTCGGGCACGTCCTCGCTGAACTCCCGGGTGACCATCCCCGGCTGAAGACCGCTGTCCTTCAGCACCTCACGGGCCTTGTCCAGCCGGTATTCGCCCACGTCGGGCAGTTTCACCGTCTCGGGGCCGTCGGAGATGGTGAGCGACACCGAGTCGTGGTCCCGGATGCGGGTGCCCGCCTGCGGGTCGGTGCTGATGACCGTGCCCCGCTTCACGGTGTCGCTGTACGCGTGCTTCACCTCGCCGACCTTCAGCCCGGCCTCCGACAGCCGGTCCTCGGCCTGGGCCCGCGTCTTGGCCAGCAGCGGCGGGACCTTGGTGAACTGGCCCGAGTTGATGTACCAGACGCCCGTTCCGACGCCCAGCGCGAGCAGTACGGCCACCACGACGGCCATCGGGCCGCGCCTGAGGCCCGCGCGGCGGCGCGGCGGCAGCGGCGGGGTCTCCAGCCGGCTGGTGTGGTTCCACTCCGGCGCGTCGTCCCCGGCGTCCTCGTTCACGGGCAGCGGACGCGGCACCGTCAGCGCGCGCGGGATCACGCTCGTGCGGTCCTCGGCGTTGTCGTGTCCCGCGGTCAGCGCCTGCGGCGGCAGCGCGTCCAGCTGGTCCTCGCCGAGCGTCCCGCGGGCCTCGCGGACCAGGGCGAGCAGTGCCACGGCGTCGTGCGGGCGGACGCCCGCGGTCCGCGCGGTCGCCGACGCGACCAGCTCGTCCAGCTCGTACGGCAGCCCCGGCACGGCGGCCGAGGGCGGCGGCACGTCCTCGTGGAGGTGCTGGTACAGGATCTGGGCGGGGGAGTCGCCGTCGTGCGGCTTGGCGCCGGTGAGCATCTCGTACAGGACGACACCGCACGCGTAGACGTCGACCCGCGGGTCGGCCGTGCCGTGCTCGATCTGCTCGGGGGCCAGGTAGGAGACGGTGCCGAGCACCGAGCCGGTGGTGTTCGTCACGGTGTCCACGGCGCGGACCAGGCCGAAGTCGGCGACCTTGACCCGGCCGTCGTCGCCTATCAGGACGTTCTCCGGCTTCATGTCGCGGTGCACGAACCCCGCGCGGTGCGCGGCGCCGAGCGCGGCCAGCACCGGCTCCAGGATGTCCAGCGCGGCCCGGGGCTGGAGCGCCCCGCGCTCGCGCAGCACGTCGCGCAGGGTGCAGCCGGCCACGTACTCCATGGCGAGGTAGACGTACGACCCGTCCGTGCCCTGGTCGAAGACCTGCACGACATTGGGGTGGGCGAGCCGGGCGACCGACTTGGCCTCGCGGATGAAGCGCTCCACGAAGGAGCCGTCGGCCGCCAGGCCCGGATGCATCACCTTGAGGGCGAGCACACGGTCCAGGCGGGTGTCCACGGCCCGGTAGACCGTGGCCATCCCGCCGACCGCGATCCGCGCGTCGACGCGGTACCGGCCGTCGAGCACCTGCCCGACCAGAGGGTCCTGAAGGGTCGTGTCCACGCAGGTGAGTCTACGAGCCGACGCTGACACGGCCGTGGCAACCGGTGCCCATGGGCCGGAATGCAGCAGACCTGTGACTCGCGCCGTGGCGTGACCTAGAACGCCGGGCGTTCCGGATCGAGGTGGGCACGGCCCCGCACGGGCGAGGACGCCTCGGCGAAATGGCGCCGGGGGATACGGCCCGCCCGCCGGGCCAGCCGGCCCGCCTCCACCGCGTGCCGCATGGCCTCGGCCATCAGCACCGGCTCCTGGGCGCGGGTGACGGCCGAGGCGAGCATCACACCGGCGCAGCCCAGCTCCATCGCCAGCGCCGCGTCCGAGGCCGTACCGGCCCCCGCGTCCAGGATCACCGGCACGCGCGCGTGCTCGACGATCAGCTGGAAGTTGTGCGGGTTGCGGATGCCGAGGCCGGAGCCGATCGGCGATCCGAGCGGCATGATCGCGGCACAGCCGGCGTCCTCGAGCTTCCGGGCCAGCACCGGATCGTCGTTGGTGTACGGCAGCACCGTGAAGCCGTCGTCGACCAGCGTCTCGGCCGCCTCCAGCAGCTCCACCGGGTCCGGCAGCAGGGTGCGCTCGTCGGCGATGACCTCCAGCTTGATCAGGTCGGTGCCCAGCGCCTCCCGCGCCAGCCGCGCGGTGAGCACGGCCTCGCCCGCGGTGAAGCAGCCCGCGGTGTTCGGCAGGACCCGTATCCCGAGCCGCTCCAGCACGGAGAGCACGGAGCCGTGCACCGAGGGATCCACCCGGCGCATCGCCACCGTGGTCAGCTCGGTGCCGGAGGCGACCAGCGCCCGTTCCAGCACGTCGAGGCTGGGCGCTCCGCCGGTACCCATGATCAGGCGGGACGTGAGGGACGTACCGCCGAGGACGAAGGGGTCGTCGGCCATGGTGTCAGCCTCCTTGGACGGCGGTGAGGACTTCGACGCGGTCGCCCTCGGACAGGGGCGTGGCGGGCCACTGCGCGCGCGGGACGACGGTTTCGTTGAGGGCGGCGGCCACTCCGGACGGAGCCCGGGTCAGCGTGCTCACCAGGGCGTCGAGGGCCGTGCCGGGAGCCACCTCGCGCGGCTCCCCGTTGACCGAGATGGTGACCGGGCCGGTGACCGGGCTGTTCATGCGGGCTGCTCCGTCAGGGCGTCGGCGGTGAAGCGCCGGGGGGTGAAGGGGCGGGCCTCCTCCGGGAGTCCGCCGGTGGCCAGGACATGGGCCATGGCGTCGCCGGTGACCGGCGTGAGCAGCACACCGTTGCGGTAGTGGCCGGTGGCCAGCAGCAGGCCCGGCAGCTCGGTGGGGCCGAGCAGCGGCGCGTTGTCGGGGGAGCCGGGCCGCAGCCCCGCGCGGGTCTCCGTCAGGGGCAGCTCGGTGATCCCCGGGACCAGCTCGTGGGCGTCGCGCAGCAACTCGTAGACCCCGCCCGCCGTGACGGTGGTGTCCCAGCCCAGCTCCTCGCTGGTGGCCCCGACGACGAGCTCGCCGCTCAGCCGCGGCACCAGGTAGACGCTGCTGCCGCGCACCACGGCGCGCACGGTGCGGCTCAGGAAGGGCGCGTACCGCTTCGGCACGGTCAGCCGCAGCACCTGCCCCTTGACCGGCCGCACCGGCGGCAGGACGTCGTCCGGGACGCCCGCGAGCCGTCCGCTCAGGCTGCCCCCGGCCAGCACGACCTGCCCGGCGCCCAGCGCGGTGCCGTCGGCGGTGACGGCACCCGTGGCCCGGTCCCGTTCGACGGTGAGCCGCTCGGCCCGGACCCGGTGGAAGACCACGCCCGCCCGCTCGCAGGCGGCCACCAGCGCCGCCGCCAGCCGCCGGGGGTCGATCTGGTGGTCGCCGTCCACCCTCAGCCCGCCGCGCACGCCCGGCGCGAGCATCGGCTCCAGACGCCGGCACTCCCGCCCGGACAGCCACTCGGACTTCAGTCCCGACTGCTGCTGAAGGGCGTGCAGTTCGCGCAGGTGCGCACGGTCGTCGGCGTCCAGCGCCACGGCCAGCGTGCCGCACCGGCGGTAGCCGAGGTCGTGGCCGGTGAGGTCGGTCAGCTCGGCCGCGAAGTCCGGATAGCGGCGGGCCGAGGCCAGGTTCAGCGCGAGCAGCATCTGCTCGCCGTAGTGCAGCTCCGTCACGGCGGCCAGCATCCCCGCCGCCACCTGGGCGGCTCCGCCGCCGGGCTCGGGATCGACCACGGCGGTGGCGAACCCGCGCTGCGCGGCCCGCCACGCCGTGACCAGGCCGATGATTCCGCCCCCGATGACGAGGACGTCCGAGGTGTGCGTGGACGGTGGAGACGACATGGGCGTCCAGCCCCTCCCTTCGCCGGCATGACCCGGATCAGGTTCGTACGGTCGGAGGCCGCCAGCCTCCCTCTCAGCCCGGTGCGTCCGGGCTCCCGCGAGTGCTTTACGTTGGCCACCCTAGAGCATCGCTTTTCGCAAGGGAGCCTCTCCGTGGCCCGATCCCTCGACGGACTCGTCCTCTCCCCGGTCGCCGATCAGGCCCCTGGCCAGGTGGGCACCCGCACCCGCTTCACGTACCACGAGCGGGACGGCGAGATCTGGGCCGAGTACGCGGGCGGCGATGTCGTACGCGGCCATCTGGTGGGCACCCGGGAGGGCGACCGGCTCGACTTCCGGTACGTGCAGCTGAAGCAGGACGGCACCACCTCGTGCGGGCACTGTGTGTCGGAGGTCGTCGAACTGCCCGACGGGCGGGTGCGCCTGGAGGAGACCTGGGAGTGGGAGTCGGGGCCCGGCAGCGGGACGAGCGTGGTGGAACAGGTCCGTGACGCGGCTGTGCAGCAGCTCACGGAGCACGGCCGCTGACTGACGGAACGTCAGGTGTCTATGGTGATCAGGTGAGCGAGCAGACGCAGGAACGGGAAGCGGCCACGCCGCGGCGCGTGGTCGTCGTGGGCGCGGGCATGGCCGGCGTGCAGACCGCGGTCGCGCTGCGGGAACAGGGCTTCACCGGCACCGTGACGCTCATCGGCGCGGAGCCCCACCAGCCCTACGACCGGCCCCCGCTGTCCAAGGCCGTCCTGCTCGGCAAGGCCGAGGGCTCCGCCTTCGACGTCGACTTCGCCTCCCTCGGCATCGAACTCCGGCTGGGCCGCGAGGTGCTGGGCGTACGCCCCGGCGACCACGAACTGGACACCGCGAGGGGGACGGTGCCGTACGACGTCCTGGTGATCGCCACCGGTGCCGAACCGGTCCGGCTGCCCGGCACGGAGGACGTCCCCGGCGTGCATCTGCTGCGCACCCTGGACGACGCCGAGCGGCTGCGGCCGGTGCTCGCGCGCCAGCACGACATCGTGGTCGTCGGCGCGGGCTGGATCGGCGCGGAGTTCGCCACGGCGGCCCGCGAGGCGGGCTGCGCGGTGACCGTGGTGGAGGCCGCCGACCGGCCGCTGGCGGGCGCGCTGCCCGCCGAGGTGGCCGCGCCGATGGCGGCCTGGTACGCCGACAGCGGCGCCGTGCTGCGCACCCACGCGCGCGTGGCGCACGTCGAGCCCGGCGCGGTGGTGCTGGACGACGGCACCCGGCTGCCCGCGGGCGCCGTCGTGGTCGGCGTCGGCGCGCGGCCCGCCACGGCCTGGCTCGCCGGTTCGGGCATCGCCCTCGGCGACCACGGCGAGGTCCTGGCCGACGAGCGGCTGCGCGCCTCGGTGCCGGACGTCTACGCGGTCGGCGACTGCGCCTCCTTCCCCTCCGGCAGGTACGGCGAGCGGCTGCTGGTCCACCACTGGGACAACGCCCTCCAGGGGCCGCGCACGGTGGCCGCGAACATCATCGGCGAGACACCGGCGGTCTACGACCCGGTCCCGTACTTCTGGTCCGAGCAGTTCGGCCGCTTCGTCCAGTACGCCGGCCACCACACGTCCGCCGACACGCGGCTGTGGCGCGGCGACCCGTCCGGCCCCGCGTGGACGGTCTGCTGGCTGCGCGAGGGCCGTCTGACCGCCCTGCTCGCGGTGGGCCGCCCCAGGGACCTGGCCCAGGGGCGGCGGCTGATCGAGGCGGGCACGCCCATGGACGCGGAGCTGCTGACGGACCCGGCCAGGCCGCTGAAGGCGGCGACGGCGTGAGCCCCCGGCGGGCCCGGACGACGGACGGGGACCCCCTTCGGCCCAGGTGAGGGGGGCCCGGCTTCCGACTGTCAGTCCCGGATGGCAGGCTTGAACCGTGACCGAGATTGACGCAAAGATCGATGCTCTCGTCCCCGCCTGGCTCACCCTGCCCGACATCGCCGAGATGCTCGGTGTCGAGGTGACCCGCGTCCGGCAGCTGGTCAAGGAGGGCCAGCTCATCGCCGTACGCCGCGGTGAGAACCGGGCGCTGCACGTCCCCGCCGCCTTCATCGACGGGGACAAGGTCGTCAAGGGCCTGTCCGGCACCCTGACGCTCCTGCGGGACGACGGCTTCACGGTCGAAGAGATGGTGGAGTGGCTGTTCACGCCCGATCCGACCCTGCCCGGCACCCCCGCGCAGGCCCTGAGCGAGAATCGCGGCACGGAGGTGAAGCGCCGCGCCCAGGCGCTCGCCGTCTGACCTGACACACCGCCCGGCGCACGGGCCGCGGCCGGCCGGGGCCACGGCCCCGGACCCCCGCGGCCCGTGTGCCACGACAGCGGTGCGCACGACGCTCCGCACGACCGACCCGGGGGGACACCGCATGCCCGACACCGCCGCCACCGCCCGCGCCCGGCTCGCCGGCGCCCGGCTCTACCTGTGCACGGACGCCCGCAGGCGCCAGGGCGACCTGCCTCAGTTCCTGGACGCGGTGCTGGCCGGCGGCGTCGACATCGTGCAGCTGCGCGACAAGGGCATGGAGGCCGCGGAGGAGCTGGAGCACCTGGCCGTCTTCGCCGAGGCCTGCGCCCGGCACGGCAGACTGCTCGCGGTCAACGACCGCGCGGACGTCGCCCACGCCGCCCGCTCCGACGTCCTCCACCTCGGCCAGGGCGACCTGCCGGTCCCGGCGGCCCGCGCGATCCTCGGCGACGAGGTGCTCATAGGCCGCTCCACGCATGCCGAGTCCGAGGCCGCGGCCGCCTCGGTCCACAAGGGCGTGGACTACTTCTGCACCGGCCCGTGCTGGCCCACCCCCACCAAGCCCGGCCGTCCCGCGCCCGGCCTGGACCTGGTGCGGTACACGGCGTCGCTGGGCACCGACCGGCCCTGGTTCGCCATCGGCGGCATCGACCTCGGCAATCTCGACGAGGTACTGGACGCGGGCGCCCGCCGCGTCGTGGTGGTACGGGCGATCACGGAGGCCGACGATCCGGGAGCGGCGGCGGCGGAGTTCGCCAAGCGACTGCGCACGGCCTGAAGCACCGCCTCGTCGACCCAGGTCGTCCGAGGGATGGACAAGAAATAGATAAATCGGACAAAATGCCACGGTTTGGTTGGGGGGCCGCCACGGCCTGGCTAACCTGCGGGTATGGCCCTCGGAACCGCCTCCACGCGGACTGATCGCGCACGCACCGTGCGCGATGCGCTCGCGACCGGCAAGACCACGTACTCCTTCGAGTTCTCCGCGCCGAAGACCCCCAAGGGGGAGCGCAATCTGTGGAACGCCCTCCGCCGGGTCGAGGCCGTCGCTCCCGACTGGGTCTCCGTCACCTACGGCGCGGGCGGCTCCACGCGCGCCGGCACCGTCAAGGAGACGCAGCAGATCGTCGCGGACACCACGCTCACCCCGGTCGCCCACCTCACCGCGGTCGACCACTCCGTCGCCGAGCTGCGCAACATCATCGGCCAGTACGCCGACGCCGGCATCCGCAACATGCTCGCCGTGCGCGGCGACCCGCCCGGCGACCCGATGGGCGAGTGGGTCCCGCATCCGCAGGGGCTGACCTACGCCGCCGAACTCGTGCGGCTCATCAAGGAGTCGGGCGACTTCTGCGTGGGCGTGGCGGCCTTCCCGGAGATGCATCCGCGCTCCACCGACTTCGACACCGACGTGGCGCACTTCGTCGACAAGTGCCGGGCCGGCGCCGACTACGCGATCACGCAGATGTTCTTCCACCCCGAGTCCTATCTGCGTCTGCGGGACAAGGTCGCCGCGGCCGGCTGCGAGACCCCGGTGATCCCCGAGGTCATGCCCGTGACCAGCGTGAAGATGCTGGAGCGCCTGCCGAAGCTGAGCAACGCCGCGTTCCCGGCACAACTGAAGGAGCGGATCCTCACAGCAAAAGACGATCCTACGGCTGTACGCTCCATGGGGATCGAGTTCGCTACGGAGTTCTGCGCCCGGCTGCTGGCCGAAGGAGTGCCCGGACTGCACTTCATCACGCTGAACAACTCCACGGCGACGCTGGAAATCTACGAAAATCTGGGTCTGCATCACCCATCGCGGGCCTGGACCGGCCGCACCGATGTACGACACACTGCGTAGCGGCCACTGGGAGAGGGGCGTACATGGGCTGGACGGTCCTGTACATCGCGTTCGGCATCGTCGCACTGTGGCTGCTCGGTGAGGTGCTGCTGCAGTACAAGGCGCGCCTGCGCTGGCGGCTGCTGGCCTTCGGCGGCTTCCTCGGTGTCGTGGTCGGTGTGCTCATCCCGTCCGTCGTCGTCATCGGTCTCGGCGCGATCGCCTTCGCGGTCGGCCAGACCTACGTCACGCTGTCGTTCCGCCGGGGCTTCGCGGCCGGCTGGGCGGTGTCCGCGCCCGCTCTGACCGGCGGCCGGGGCCGCCGTCCCGGGCGGGGCCGCCAGGAGCCGACCCTGGAGGTCTCCGGGCTCCAGGAGACCGGGAACGGCCTCGGCGACGACACCGGCGAGCACCACCGCGCCGAGGCGGACCACGGCCACGACCGCGACGACGTGTTCGCGGCCACGGCCGCCGAGACCACCACCGTGTACGAGCCCCAGCCCGTGCCGGACGACACCGGCTCCTACGGCGTCTACGACGACTCCGCGTACACCACGGCGGGCCAGGACCAGTACGCCACCGCCGCACAGGGCGCCGACCAGGGCTACGCCTACGACGGCTACTCCGGCTACGACCAGACCCAGCAGCACTACGGCTACGGCGCGTCCGGCGAGCAGCAGTACGCCGCCTACTCCGACCCGTACATCGGCACCCACAGCTACGGCGGGGGCGCGTACGACACCGGCTACGGCGACCAGCAGCAGTACGGCCAGCAGGGCTACGGCCAGGACCAGTACGCCGACGGCGGCCTGTACGGCGAGACGCCGCCCGGCGGCGTGTGGGTCCCGCAGCAGCGCGGCACCGAGGAGCCGTACGGCGGCGAACTCCCGCCGGAGCAGTCCGCCTACCCGTACCAGGGCAACGGCCGGACGCAGGGCGGCCACGGGTACGACGAGCAGTACCGGTTCTGAGGGCGGGCCCGTCGGCCGCACGGGGTCACTGGGAGCCGCGGAAGTCCGGGCCCTCCACGATCAGTCCCGCGACCAGCGCGCCCGACATGCCGGCGTGCGGCAGGCCGCCGCCGGGGTGGGACCAGCCGCCGACGGTGAACAGGCCGGCGGTGCGCGTGGTGTTCGACGGGTGCAGCAGCCGTCCGCCGGCCGCGGCCAGGGCCGGCGCCGGTATCGCGCCGCCCTCCGCGCCGGTCGCCTCCCGGACGTCGGCCGGGGTGCGCACCTCGTGCCACAGAAGGCGGTCGCGCAGGCCGGGCAGGGCACGCTCGGCGACCGTGATCAGGTTCTCGGCGTGGAGCCGGAGCGCCTCCGTCTGCGCCGGCCCGGCCTGCGCGGGGACCGCCGCGGTGAGCGTCACCGCCTCGTGGCCCCGGTCCGGGACGAGCGAGGCGTCGTCCGGCCGCAGCACCGTGACCGTGGGCCGCGCGGCCGGGCCGGGGGCGGTGCCGAACAGGGCCTCCAGCTCGGCGTCGCGGTCCTGCGCGTGCACCACCGTGCGGTGCGCCGCGCCCTCGTCACGGCCGCCCCGCAGGGCCAGCAGCACCGTCAGCCGGGAGGCCGCCCGGCGCTGTGCCGGGACGTCGCCGTCGCCCCGCACCGCCGCACCCCGCACGAGGCCCTCCAGCGCCCCGGGCGCGACACCGGCGACCACGTGGTCGGCCTCCGCGACCCGGCCGTCGGCGAGCTCCACGCCCGCCGCCCGGCCGTCCTTCTCCACGATCCCGGTGACCTCGGCGCCGAAGTGGAACTCGACCCTGCGGGCCACGCACCGCTCGTGCACCGCGCGCGCCAGCTCGCGCAGGCCGCCGCGGACGTACCAGGTGCCGAAGGCGTGCTCCATGTACGGCAGCACCGCGGCGCTCGCCGGGGCGGTGCGCGGATCCAGCCCGTGCGCGAGCGCGTGGCTCTCCAGCAGGGCGGTCAGCCGGGCGTCGCGCAGCTCACGACCGCCGACCTCGGCGAGGGTGCCGGCCCGGCGGGTGCGCAGCAGCCGCCTGTGGGGGACCGCCGGATAGGGCTCGCGCTCGGCCAGCACCTCCCAGTCGGGCCACAGCGGCTCCTCCAGCAGCGGCCGGCGCGTCCGGTCCCAGGCCTCGCGGGCCCGGACCAGGAAGTCGCCCCAGCGCTGCCCGGCGCCGGAGCCGAGCGCCTCGTCCAGGGCCGCGACGGCACCCGCGCGGGAGGCGTTCGGCAGCGCGGCCTCGGTGCCGTCGGCGAACACGTGCCGCGACGACGGGTCGACCTGCACCAGGTCGACGCAGTCCTCCAGGGGCTCCCGGCCCGTCTTGACGAACAGGTCGCGGTAGACCGCGGGCAGCGTCAGCACCCCCGGGCCGGTGTCGAAACGGAAGCCGTCCCGCTCGAAGCGGCGCACCGCTCCGCCGTACGTCCGAGTCCGCTCGTACACCGCCACCCGGTGGCCCGCGACGGCCAGCCGGGCGGCGGCCGCCATCGCGCCCATCCCGGCGCCGATCACCGCAATCCGTGCCATGCCAGGGACTTTATCGGCCGCCACCGACAATCCGGTCACGGGCCCGGAGCACGGGGCCGACACGGCCGTGACCGGCCGGTGACGCCGTGTCCTTGGGGGTGAGCGCGCACGGCTGAGTATCCGTACCTAGTGGGAGAGATGAGTACGGGCGCGGATGGGGTCGGACCTGCGGCGACGGGAGAGTGGTGGACACGGAGAGGGGCACGGCTCCGGCACCGGCGACACGGGGCGCCGGAACGGGAACGCGCCCGCGATCCGCTCCTTCCGCCGGCCCGGCGCCGGCGGGAGCGAGGCACGGGGGTTCCCGCGGAACGACCGAACGGGGGTTGTGGCGGGGGGACGCAGGGGAAAAGCGCCGGTCCGGCGGTGGCTCGCGGGAGACGCGGCCGCACCGGACCGGCGCTCTCGCGTGTGCGGACCGTCCGCGGGCCTCAGGAGCGTCGGCGGGCCTCAGGAGCGTCGGCGGGCCTCAGGAGCGTCGGCGGGCCTCAGGGGCGGCCGCTCACCCGGCCCTGGAGCAGCCGGGACAGCGCCGCGTGCACATCGTCCAGGGAGCGCTCCGGCTGGAAGGACTTCCAATCCAGCGCGGCCACCAGGACCATGCCGACCAGTGCCGCCGCCGTCAGCTGGACATCGATCTCCTCGCTGAACTCGCCGCCCTCGACGCCTGCCCGCAGCACGTTCTCCACGACCGCCACGACCTGCTGCCGGACCACCATGAGCGTCGACTGCCAGGCCCGGTTGGTGCGCCACAGCTCGGCCACGTACAGCTGGGTGAAGGCCGGGTAGCGGTCGATGAAGACGAGTCCCGCGCGGATCATCGCGTCCAGGGCGTCGACCCGGCTGCCGCCCCGGCCCTCCGTGTGCTCGGCCGCCTCCCGCAGAGAGGCGGTGAGGAGCCCCACCCCGTGCCGCAGCAGCTCCTCGAAGAGGACCGACTTGCTGGCGAAGTTGTAGTAGACCGTGCCCTTCGCCACCCCGGCCCGCTCGGCGATCTCGTCCACCGTCGTGGCGGAGAAGCCCTGTTCGGCGATGAGCGTGACGGCCGCCTCGTAGAGCCTCTGCCGGGTGGCCTCGCGGCGAGTGGTGCCGGGCGGGGCGGCGTTGCTGCTTTCCATGGCCCCGATTGTCACAGGAACCGTCCCGGCGAGGTCACCGAAGGGTTTCACAGGCTCAGCTCCGGATGCAGCCGGTCAAGGGTCCACACCTGCCGGCGGCGGGCCGACAGCGCGGCCAGCGCGAGGGCGGCCGCGGTGAAGGCGACGAGCACCACGCACGCGTGCCACACCGGTTCCATGCCGCCGCCCGTGATGAGCCTGCGCAGGGCCTCGACGACGTAGCTCATCGGCAGGAAGGGGTGGAGCGCGTTGAAGAAGCCGGGGCTGGTCTGCACGGGGTAGGTGCCGCCCGCGGAGGTCAGCTGGAGCATCAGCAGCGCCAGCACCAGGATGCGGCCCGCCGCCCCGAAGCACGCGTTCAGCCACTGCACGATCGCCGAGAAGCACGCCGTGACCAGGAACAGGAAGCCGATCGTGCCGGCCGCCCGGACCATCTGAAGACCGATCGCCCAGTGCAGCACCGACATCAGGGCCGCCGTCTGGAGCACCCCGACGGCCAGCACCGGCAGCCAGCCCGCCAGCGCGATCCGCCACGCGGAGGCGCCCGCGGCCAGCGCGCGCCGGTTCATCGGCGGGATCAGCATGTAGGCGACCATCGCGCCCACCCACAGGGAGAGCGGGATGAAGTACGGGGCGAAACCGGTGCCGTAGTTGGGCGCCTTGTGCAGGTCCTTGGAGACGAGCTGGACCGGGTCGGCCATCACGCCGGTGCGCTGGTCGCGGTCCTTCTTGTCGTAGTCCGGGATCCGCTCGGCGCCGTCGTGCAGCCCGCCGGCGAGTTCGCCGGAGCCGTCGACCAGCTTGTACAGGCCGCCGTTCAGGTCGTCGGCGCCCGTCTTGAGCTTGCCGACGCCCTCGTCGAGGTCCTCGGCGCCGGTCTTGGCCGTACCCAGCCCCTTGTGCAGCTTCTCGGCGCCGGCGGCGACCTTCCCGGCGCCCTCGTTCAGCTCGTCGATCCTGCTGACGGCGTCGTCGAGGTCCTCGGAGAGATGCGGCGCGCGGTCGGCGAGCGCGCGCGCCTGCTTCTGGAGAGCGGCCAGGTTCTCGTCGAGCGTCTTCAGGTCGCCGTCCTGGTCGGCGACGAGGGTGTTCACGTCGTCGGCGACGACCGCCACGTCCGCGGCCGCGTCCTTGGCCTTCTCCAGGTCCGTGCAGGCGGCGTCGGGCAGCGCCGGGTCCTCGCAGCGCGCCCGGTAGACCTCGTCCAGGGTGTCGGAGGCGGTGTGGGCGCCCTTCGCGGCGACCGGCGCCGTCTTCACCAGGGTGCCGAGGTTGTCGCGGATCACCCCGGCCGAGTCGGCGACGAACCGCGCGGTGTCGCCGATGGTCTCCTCGTTGTCCTCCAGGAAGGGGCCCACCTTCCCGGCGACCGCGTCGACCTTGTCGGCGAGTGTCTGCGTGCCCTTCGCGACCTGCTTCGAGCCGTCCTCCAGATCACCCGCGCCCTTGTTCAGCTTCTTCAGCCCCTTGGACAGCTCGCCGCTGCCGTCCTGGGCGTCCTTCAGCCCGTCGGCGAGGTCCTCGGAGCCCTTCTCGGCCTTCCCGATGCCGCCCTTGAGCTCGTCGGCGCCCTTGGCGGCCTTCACCGTCGCGCCGTGGATGTCGGAGAACGAGATGAAGATCCGGTCCAGGAAGGACCGCGACGCCTTGGTGGACGCCGCCTGTCGCACCTCGGCGAAGACCGTCCGAGAGATCTGACCGACGATGTAGTTGTTCGCGTCGTTCGTCCGCACCTGAAGGGCGCCGGTCTTGGGGGAGTCGCCCGCGCTGGAGGCGATGCGCCGGCTGAAGTCGGCGGGCATGGTGAGCGACAGGTAGTAGGTGCCGTTCTCCACACCCGCGCGGGCCTCGGCGGCGCTCACCTCGTGCCAGTCGAAGACGTCGCTCCTGCGCAGTCCCTCGGTGATGTCGTCGCCCGCGGTGAGCCGCTCGCCGTCGGCCTTCGCCCCCTGGTCGTCGTTGACGAGCGCCACGGGGATGCGGTCGAGACGGCCGTACGGATCCCAGAACGACCACAGGTACAGGGCGCCGTACAGCAGGGGCAGCACCAGCAGGGCGACCAGGGCGGCACGCGGCAGCCTGCCGCGCCCGAAGCGCCGCAGCTCAAGCGCGGCCAGTCTCGGCGAGCGCATCGGCCGCCTCCTCCACTTCGTCGTTCTCCTCGTCGGCCGCGTCGCCGTCCTGCCGGCCGGGCGCCGCGGTGGACACGGTCACGGCTCCCTCAGGAGCCTCGCCGCACACCGCGAGGACCGTCGTCCCGTCCTGGGCGACCGACCTCAGCAGCGCCCACAGCTCCTCCCGTTCGGCGGCCGACAGCTTCAGGTCGGCGTCGTCGACCCCGAGCAGCCGCGGCCGGCCGATCAGGGCCAGGGCCACCGACAGGCGCAGCACCTGAAGCCGCTCCAGGTCGCGCACGGCGGTGCGGGCTCCCTTGGGCAGCGTCTCCGGGTCCAGCCCGGCGGCGGCCAGCGCGCCGTCGATCCGCGCCCGGGCCTGCGCCGCGCGCTCCCTGCGCGGTCTCAGCAGCCCGCGCAGGGAGCCGCCGAAGCGGCGCTGGAGCAGCGCGCGTTCACGCAGGTGCTCCTCGACGGTCAGCGCCGGGTCCAGATCGGTCACGCCCGCGACGTGCGCGAGGGCGCTGATCCGGCGCAGGCCGGACATCTGCCGGGGCAGCGCGAGACCGTCGACGGTGGCCACTCCCTCGGTGGGCCTCATCCGCCCGGTGAGCGCCAGCAGCAGACAGGTGCGCCCGGAGCCGGACGGTCCCAGGACCGCGATCAGCGAGCCGGGCTCCGCGTCGACCGAGATTCCGCGGAACGCCCAGCCCCGCGGCCCCTTGAGTCCGAGGTCGCGGGCCTCGACGGCCGCCCCCCGCGGATCCGGTTCGCGCATGGCAGCCACCCCTCACTTTTTGCACTGACTAGTCAGTGCAAAAGCTAACCCGAACCTGCGAGCGAGGCAAAAGCGCAGGTCAGAACGGATTGTCAGTGGCATACCTCACGATGGGCACATACGGCACCACAGTGCCGTGACCCAGACGACAGGAGGTTCGTCATGGCCAACTCGTCCGCAGCCGCCGCCCGTCGGCGCCGCGCCGCCGGCCCTGCCCCCTCACTGACCGGCCCGGCGAGCGACGTGCACCCCGTGCTCCGCCGGGCCACGGCCCCGCCCGCCGCCCTCGACCTGCTCGCCCAGGCCCGCGCCGGGCTGGAGGAAGCCGCCTCCCTGCCCACGCCGAACGAGCGCTACGCGACGGCCCACCTCGCCGCCCTGCGCACCGCCGCCGCCGTGCTCGCCGCCCGCGGACGCCCGGAGACCACACCCCGGGCCCGGGCCCGCATCCGCAGCGCCTGGGACGTGCTCCCCGAGATCGCGCCCGAACTCGCCGAGTGGAGCGCGCTGTTCGCCTCCGGCGCCGCCCGCCGCGCCCGGGCCGAGGCGGGCATCCAGGGCGCGGCCACCGGCCGGGACGCCGACGATCTGATACGCGACGTGGCGATGTTCCTGCGCCTGGTGGAGCGGATGCTGGTCCTCCAGCCGGTCCTGCCGCAGCCACGCCCGGACGCGGAGCGGCCGGAGCGTCACCACCCCGCCCGGGACATGCCGGACGCGGGCTGAGCGGGACGGCGGCGGGAACACCGACGGCTGCCGGACCGGGCGGTGCGGAAGGACCCGTCGGGGCCGCCGGACAAGGGACAGGGCTGCCGTACCGACCCCGCGGCGACCATTAGGGTGGAGGCGCCTGAAGCCTTCCCCCGGTCCGCGTCCCGGAACGGGGAGGCACCCCGTTCGCTCCGCCGCACACGAGGCGGTGCCGCGCCGAGGAGTCAACTGCCGTGTCGGACCCGTCGCGCCCCCGCGCCTCCCTCCGTACCGCCGTGGTCTGGGAGGTCCTCCAGGACGCCCTCGAACGCCGGGTCAAGGCCACGGGCCGTGAGGCGCTGGACGTCCTCGACACCGGAGGCGGCAGCGGCAACTTCGCGGTGCCCGTCGCCCGCCTCGGCCACCGCGTCACCGTCGTCGATCCGAGCCCCAACGCGCTGTTCGCCCTGGAGCGCCGCGCCGCCGAGGCCGGGGTCGCCGACCGTGTGCGGGGGGTCCAGGGGGATGCCCACGGCCTCTTCGACGTGGTCGAGCGCGGTCGGTACGACGCGGTGCTGTGCCACGGTGTGCTGGAGTACGTCGACGACCCGGCCGAGGGCCTCCGCAACGCGGTGGCCGCGCTGCGCCCCGAAGGCGTCCTCAGCCTGCTCGCCGCCGGCCTCGGCGGCGCCGTGCTGGCACGGGCCCTCGCCGGCCACTTCAAGGAGGCCCGGCAGGCCCTCGGCGACCCCGACGGGCGCTGGGGCGCGGGCGACCCCGTGCCGCGCCGTTTCACCGCCGAGCAGCTCACCGGACTGGTCGAGGGCGCCGGCCTCGGGGTCGCGGCCGTGCACGGGGTGCGGGTTTTCGCCGATCTCGTCCCCGGCGTGCTGGTGGACACCGAGCCGGGAGCCGTCGAGGCCCTGCTGAAGCTGGAGGCCGCGGCGGCCGAAGTGCCCGCCTTCCACTCGGTGGCCACCCAGCTCCACGTCCTCGGTGAGGCCCGGGGTGCCGCCGGGGAGTGAGCCGCCTCGTCAGGCGCGCCCCTGATCAGCGACTCGGCGGCAGATGGAGTACGCCACAGGCCCCCCGAACGGGGGTCCGGCGCCGTATGATCGAGGGAGACCGCCCGGCATGACGGGTCGGCCGCTGGGGAAAGGAAATGTCAGCGAGCCGGGACGTGCATGGCGGATTCCGGTTGGCCAATTGGCGTAGAGGGGCGGGTTTCACGGGGGCGATTCCCTGCCTATCCTGAAGGGACCCCCCCGGGTCGCCCCGGCGACTGCACGATGAGGAGGACTCCGTGCCGCTCTCGGAGCACGAGCAGCGCATGCTCGAGCAGATGGAGCGAGCGCTGTACGCCGAAGATCCCAAGTTCGCGTCGGCGCTTGAGGGAAGCGGGCTGCGTACGTACACCCGGCGGCGGGTCTACCAGGCGGTCGCGGGCTTCCTCGCAGGTATTGCGCTCCTCATGGCCGGAATGGTCGCCAAGCAGGTCTGGCTCAGCGTGGTGGGCTTCCTCGTCATGCTGGGCTGCGCGGTTCTCGCCGTGACCGGCTGGCGCAAGGCCCCCAAGCCGGGCGAACAGCCCGCCGGTGCGCCGCAGGCCCGCCGCCCGGGCCGGCAGCGCCGCTCCATGATGGAGCGCATCGAACAGCGCTGGCAGCGGCGCCGCGACGAGCAGGGTCACTAGCAGCAGCGTATTCGTCAGGACATATGCGAGGGGGCGACCACCTGCCGGTGGTCGCCCCCTCGCATATGCCGTGGCGCGCCGTCGGGTCAGCCCCGCTGCCCCGACGGCTTGCGCAGGGCGGGCCGGGCGGCCAGGACGCGCCGCCGCAGCTCCGCCCACCGGGCCGAGACCGCCCAGGACACGCGGACGGCGGAGCGCGGGGCGAAGCGGGCCCGCAGCCGTGCCGCCCGGCCGGCCCCGCCCCGCAGCCCGGCGGTCACCCGGCGGACATCGTCCGCGAGCCCGGCCGTCGGCCGCGGGTGCGGCGCGTAGAGGACCTGTTCCACGGCGTCCGCCACCCGGTGCACCGCGGCCGCCGACGCCGGGTCCAGGCGCCCGAGCCGGACGATCCGGGCCGCCGCCTTGCGCGGGGTGCGCGACTCGTCCGGCGCGATCCCGAAGTCCCACGCCGTGTCGGTCAGCTCCTGCCACACCGCCAGGGTGTACGGCGCGGCATCCGCCTCGGCGCGGCCGTGCGCGCCCAGCCGGACCCTGCGTGTCCGCAGCCGCCACAGCATCGGCGCCAGCGGGACGGCGAGGGCGGCCAGGCCGGCCAGGGCCCAGGCCAGCCCGGTCCACCACCGGGGGCCGTCCTCGTCCCGGCCCGGCGCGGCCTGCGGGGACTCGCTCGCACACGCCTGGAGCCTCTTCAGCTCCGCCGTGCAGCTCTCGCTCACCGACGGCGCGGCGGAGGGCGCCGCCGACGCCGCCGCGGACGGCCGCGCGACGTCCGGCAGGGTGCTGCCGGGGCTCTCCGTCAAGGTGTACGACGGCATCGAGCCACGGTTCGGGGTCGGCTCGAAGCGGGTCCAGCCCACGCCCTCGAAGTACAGCTCGGGCCAGGCGTGCGCGTCCCTGAGCCCCACCGACACCGAGCCGTCCGCCTGCGGCGAACCGGGCGCGAAACCGACCGCCACGCGGGCCGGTATGCCCAGCGAGCGGGCCATCGCCGCCATCGCGAAGGAGAAGTGGACGCAGAAGCCCTGCTTGTCCTCCAGGAAGCGGGCGATCGCCCGGGAGCCGCTGCCGACCTGCACCTGGGTGTCGTACTCGAAGCCGCCGGTCACGGCGAACCAGTCCTGGAGAGCGACCGCCTGGTCGTAGGGGGTCGTCGCGTCCTTGGTGACCTCGCGGGCGGTCCTGGCCACCACCGCCGGCAGCGAGTCCGGCAGCTCGGTGTACGCACGCTCCAGCGCCTCCGGCGGGTTCCCGGCCGCGGCCAGCTGCTCCGCAGTCGGCCGCACGTCCAGGCTCCTCACCTGGTACGTCAGGCCGCGCGTGGTCTGGCCGTGGTCGCCGACCAGCGTCATGCCCTCGGGCTCGTAGCGCCAGTTGCCGCTGACGTCGACGCCGCTGGGCGGGTACGGCATGGGGAGCCAGTCCTGCGCGTACCAGTCGGCGGCCCGGATCGTGGTCTCGAACTCGGCGCGCTCGACCTCGGGACCCAGGCCCGCCGGGGTCGGGAACCCCTCGTCCGGCACGCCGGTGATCTGCCGTTTGGACGGCTTCCAGGTGGTGCCGTCGAAGTCGTCCAGGGACACGATGCGCAGATACAGGTTGGAGATGTCGTTGGTCCTGGTGCGCAGGGACAGCACCTGGCGGTCCTCGTCGACGTTCAGGCTGTCGCGCAGCGAGACCAGCGGGTTGACCGCGGAGATCGTGCCGCCGCGCCCGGTGCCGGAGCCGACGCCCGTACCGGCGCCGTCCAGCAGCCCGCCGTCCATCGCGGGCAGCGCGAGCGGTACCACCAGGGCGATGCCCAGTGCCACCACGCCGATGCGCCGCCCGGTGCGCACCGGGGCCGTCGCACCGGCCGGCCCGCCGCGGGGCGTGCGCGGCACCCCGCCGAAGACCCGGCCCCACTGCGACAGCCGCTCCCGGCCCTCGGCGAGCAGCAGCATCAGATAGCCGGCCGCCGCCGCCAGGAACCACAGCCAGTCGGCGCCGCCGTCGGACAGCCCGGCGGCCACCGAGTACAGGGCGAGCAGCGGCAGCCCGGCCGGGGCCGCGCTGCGGAAGGTCACCGCCAGGGTGTCGACCAGCAGCCCGATCACCAGGACACCGCCGACGAGCATCAGCCGGATGCCCTCGGACGACAGCGGTGCCGGGATGGCGTACCGCGCGATGTCGTCCGAGCCCTGCCGCAGCAGGTCGGCGAAGCGGAGCCAGGCGTCGGGCCCCGGTATGAACCCGGCGAGGGCCTGCTCGCGGGCGAAGACCAGGGTCAGCGTCATCAGCGTGACGAGGAGCTGGGCCGCGAAGGTCAGCGGCCGGGCCAGCGGCACCCGCCGGGCCGCCATGCCCACGCCCGTCTGCACCGCCAGCAGGAACGCCGCCTGGAGGATCCAGGTGACCGGGTCGACCAGGGGCAGCAGCGCGCACGACGCCATCAGGGTGGCCGCCCACGCGCACAGCGCCAGTCGTGCCCGCCCGCTCATGAGGCCCCCCTCCCGCCGCCCGCCGCGGCGACCCCGGTGCGTTCCCGGTCCGCCTGGCGCCACAGCTCCTCCAGCGAGACGCCCCGCTCCACGCTCAGCGCCGTCCAGCCCGCCTCGCGCAGCAGCCGCAGCCGCTCCGCGTCCCGGTGCAGCGGTCCGGGCACGTCGGCCGGTTCCCGCATCCAGACCTCGCTGTCCAGCAGGAAGGCGATCGCGCCCCCGCTGCGCTGCCGCATCTTGGCGGCCACCGCGGCCTGCTCCTCGTCGAGGTCGCCGAAGAACGCCACCAGCAGCCCCTCGTTGCCGCCGCGCAGCACGTCGTAGGCGCGGGACAGCCCCGTGCCGTCGGAGTGGTCGACCACCGCCAGGGTGTCCATCATCAGCCCGGCCGCGTCCGCGGACTCCTGGCTGGCGCCCGCGAACCCGTCGGCGCCCTCGCCGGGCACCGAGCTGCCGGTGTCCGTCAGCAGCCGCACCGAGAAGCCCCTCTCCAGCATGTGCACCAGGACGGAGGCCGCGCCCGCCACGGCCCACTCGAAGGCCGAGTCGGGGCCCGCGCCCGCGAAGGCGGCGCCCCGGGTGTCCAGCAGCACCGTGCAGCGGGCGCGCTGCGGCTGCTCCTCGCGGCGCACCATCAGCTCGCCGTACCGCGCGGTGGAGCGCCAGTGCACCCGGCGCAGGTCGTCGCCGTAGCGGTAGCCGCGCGGGATCACGTCGTCCTCGCCCGCCAGCGCCACCGAGCGGTGCCGGCCGTCGCCGTACCCCTTCGCCTCGCCGCTCAGCCGCACCGGCGGCAGCGGCTCCACGCGCGGGATCACGGTCAGGGTGTCGTACGCCGAGAAGGACCGGGTCAGCTCGCACATGCCGAACGGGTCGGTCAGGCGCAGCTGGAGCGGGCCCAGCGGGTAGCGGCCGCGCAGGTCGGAGCGGACCCGGTAGGACACCTCGCGGCGACCGCCCGCCTCGACCCGGTCGAGCACGAAGCGGGGGCGCGGGCCGAGCACGTAGGGCACCCGGTCCTGGAGCATCAGCAGGCCGGTGGGCAGCCGCGAGACGTTCTCCATCCGCAGATGGACCCGGGCCTCGCTGCCGGCGGGCACGCGCGCGGGGGAGAGCCGGCGGCTGCCGGCGACCCGGTAGCGCGTGCGGTAGAGCACCGTCGCGCAGACCAGCGGCAGCACGGCCAGCAGCAGGCCGACGCGGAGCAGATCGCTCTGGCCGAGCACATAGGCGCAGACGGCGGCCGCGATGCCGGCGGCCAGGAAGGAGCGCCCGCGGGTGGTCAGACCGGTCAGGGCGGTGCGGATGCCGCCCCCCTCGCCCCGGTCGTCACGGCCCTCGTCGGGCTGGACCGGCCCCCCGGCGGTCATCACAGCCTCCGCGGCGGCTGCTGGCCGTAGGCCGGCACGGAGCGGCCCACGCCGTAGCCGCTGGGCTGGTGGGCCGCGGGGACCGGGGTGTGCTGGAGGATCTCCTGGACGACCTGCTCCGCGGTGCGCCGGTTGAGCTGGGCCTGCGCCGTGGGCAGCAGGCGGTGGGCGAGTACGGCCACGGCGAGTGCCTGCACGTCGTCCGGCAGGGCGTACTCCCGGCCGCTGAGGGCTGCGGACGCCTTCGCCGCGCGCAGCAGATGCAGCGTCGCGCGCGGGGAGGCGCCGAGTCTCAGATCCGGGTGGGTGCGGGTGGCGGCGACCAGGTCCACCGCGTACCGCCGGACCGGGTCGGCGACGTGGACGCCGCGGACCGCCTCGATCAGCTTGAGGATCTCGTGGGCGTGCGCCACCGGCTGGAGGTCGTCCAGCGGGTTCACCCCGCCGTGCACGTCGAGCATCTGAAGCTCGGCGTCCGGGCTGGGGTAGCCGATGGAGACCCGGGCCATGAAGCGGTCGCGCTGGGCCTCCGGCAGCGGATAGGTGCCCTCCATCTCGACCGGGTTCTGCGTCGCCACCACCATGAAGGGGCTGGGCAGCTCGTAGGTCTTGCCGTCGATGGTGACCTGGCGCTCCTCCATGGACTCCAGCAGCGCCGACTGGGTCTTGGGCGAGGCGCGGTTGATCTCGTCGCCGATCACGACCTGCGCGAAGATGGCGCCCGGCTTGAACTCGAAGTCCCGGCGCTGCTGGTCCCAGATCGACACGCCGGTGATGTCCGACGGCAGCAGGTCCGGCGTGAACTGGATCCGCCGCACCGAACAGTCGATGGACCGCGCCAGCGCCTTGGCCAGCATGGTCTTGCCGACTCCGGGCACGTCCTCGATCAGCAGATGTCCCTCGGCGAGCAGCACGGTCAGCGAGAGCCGTACGACCTCGGGCTTGCCCTCGATCACGCCCTCCACCGAACCCCGCACGCGCTCGACCACGGCGGTCAAATCAGTGAGGCTCGCTCGATCGTCATAGGTCGTCACCCGGCCCTCCTCGGCCTCTCCCCACACTCTGGAAGCAGGGGATACCCCAACTTTCCGGGCCGACGCTTGGCACTGCGGACCGGCCCGCCCCGAAAACACGGACACCGCGCGGACGAGTCGCGCGACGCCACACCCCGCATTCTTGCTGCCGTTACCGATTCGTGTCACTCGCCTGTGGACAACTGGCCGCGATATGTCGGGTCTTGCGGCCTTTCGGGTAGTGCCGTGGTGGATGCTTCCGGGGCGGGCGGGGGGACGGCCGCCTCAGTCGGCGTCGATCTCCCGCAGCCGGCCCGTCCTCACGTCGAAGACGAAGCCGCGCACGTCATCGGTGTGCAGCAGGAACGGCGAGGTCCGCACACGCCGCATCGACTGCCGCACGTCCTGGTCGACGTCGCGGAAGGACTCCACCGCCCAGGAGGGCCGCTGGCCGATCTCCATCTCCAGCTCGTGCCGGAACTCCTCGGTGAGGGACTCCAGACCGCAGCCGGTGTGGTGGATGAGGACCACGCTGCGGGTGCCCAGCGCCCGCTGGCTGATGGTCAGGGAGCGGATCACGTCGTCGGTGACGACGCCGCCCGCGTTGCGGATGGTGTGACAGTCGCCGAGCCGGAGCCCCAGGGCGGCGTGCAGGTCGAGACGGGCGTCCATGCAGGCCACCACGGCGACGCGCTGGACGGGACGGGCGTCCATCCCGGGGTCGGTGAACGCCGAGGCGTACTGGGCGTTGGCCTCCACGAGACGGTCGGTGACAGAGCCGCCGCCTATGGCGGCCTCGGAGCCGGCGGGAACCGATGCAGAAGTCGTCATAGCCATGACGGTACTGGTCACGCGCGCTGCGGGCCCGCTGTGGGGGGAGACAAAAGATGCCGGGGAGCCTTGTTGTGAGGTAAGCCACAGAGTCGGGGCGGATGCGGCCGTACGGGTGACGCCGGGTGATCCGGCGCCCGTCGCGCTCCGGCGTCCGCGACGCGCAGGCCGGTTGATTGACCGGGAGACAGGGTGGACTAAAGTGACGCGAAGCGGGAGGCGAGGCTCTCCCTGCTGGACTGAATTCCCCGGAGAACCCGGCCCCTGTTCCGGAGTTCTCCCCACGTGCGCGGCGCGTACGTACGGCTCGGCCTCCCCCCGCTCCCGGTCGGCTGACGCTTCCGGCGCCGGCAGGCCCCCCTTGGCGAGCGGGCGGGGACCCGGCGGTGCGTACGGCCGCGCCGGACCTGAGAGGGCCCCTTGAGCAACAGTCGACACGTCCCGGTGATGCTCCAGCGGTGCCTGGACCTGCTGGCGCCCGCCCTGACGGAGCCGGGCGCGGTGGTCGTCGACTGCACGCTCGGCCTCGGCGGTCACAGCGAGGCGCTGCTCGCCCGGTTCCCCGGGGCCCGGCTCGTGGCCCTGGACCGCGACAAGGAGGCCCTGCGCCTGTCCGGCGAGCGGCTCGCCCCGTACGGCGAGCGCGCCACCCTGGTGCACGCCGTCTACGACGAACTGCCCGAGGTGCTGCGCCGGCTCGGCGTCCCGCGCGTGCAGGGCGTCCTGTTCGACCTCGGCGTCTCCTCCATGCAGCTGGACGAGGCCGGCCGCGGCTTCGCCTACGCCCAGGACGCCCCGCTGGACATGCGCATGGACCAGACGACCGGCATCGGCGCCGCCGAGGTCCTCAACACCTACCCGCCGGGCGAACTCGTCCGGATCCTGCGGGCCTACGGCGAGGAGAAGCAGGCCAAGCGGATCGTGTCCGCCATCGTGCGCGAGCGGGAGAAGGAGCCGTTCAGCACCAGCGCGCGGCTGGTGGAGCTGATCCGCGACGCGCTGCCGCAGGCCGCCAAGCGCACCGGCGGCAACCCGGCCAAGCGCACCTTCCAGGCCCTGCGCATCGAGGTGAACGGCGAACTCGCCGTCCTGGAGCGGGCGGTCCCGGCCGCCGTCAAGGCGCTCGCCGTGGGCGGGCGGATCGCCGTGCTGTCGTACCACTCCCTGGAGGACCGGCTGGTCAAGCAGGTGTTCGCGGCCGGTGCCGCGAACACCGCGCCGCCCGGGCTGCCGGTCGTCCCCGAGCGCTACGAGCCCCGGCTCAAGCTGCTCACGCGCGGTGCCGAACTTCCCACCGAGGAGGAGATCGCCGAGAACCGGCGGGCGGCACCGGCGCGGCTGCGCGCGGCCCAGCGCGTCAGGGAGGACGTCGAGTGAGGCGGACGGGGCGGGGCAGCGGGTCGGCACACCGGACGCAGGGGAGGGCACGTGAGTAGGAAACCCGAACTGAGGGGACGGGCCGCCCGGCTGGCCCGGCTCCTCCCGGCGGGCCGGCGGCAGGCGGCCCGCACCCCGTTCGTGCTGCTCGTCGTGGTCCTCCTCGGCGGCGGCCTGATCGTGCTGCTGATGCTGAACTCCGCCCTGAGTGAGGGATCGTTCAAGCTGGACGACCTCCGGCGGGACACGCAGGACCTCACCGAGGAGGAGCAGGAACTCCAGCGGGACGTCGACGCCTACTCCGCCCCGGACGCGCTGGAGCGCCGGGCCCGCGAGCTCGGCATGGTGCCCGGCGGCGACCCCGCCTTCCTCGGCCCCGACGGCACCGTCAAGGGCGTGCCCGGCACCGCCTCCCCGGCGGCGGCCCCCCTCGTCCTGGCCCCCGAGGCCCTGGAGAGGGCCTCCTCGGCGCCGAGCGCCGCCCCGACGCCCGCTCCCACCACGGCCCCCGCGGCCCCCGCGGGCACCTTCACGCCCGTGCCCGCCACGACCCCGACCCCCGGCAGGTGACGGAAGTGTCCGACAGGCAACCGCCGCGCCGCCGGGTGCCCGGACCGGCCCGGCCCGCCCACCCCGGCAACCGGCGGCAGCCGGGCCCCGGCGCCCGCCCGGCCCGCCGCCCCGGCCCGCCCCGCCCGGGCGCCCCGCGCGTCATCCGGCTGGGCAGCCCCCGGCCCCGGCTGCGCCTGGTCGGCCTCGCGCTGACGCTGGTGCTGCTCGTCTTCGTCGTACGGCTGCTCCAGGTGCAGGCCGTCGACGCGAGCACCTATGTCGCCAAGGCCGAGCAGAACCGGTACGTCGTGCACACCCTGGCCGCCGAGCGCGGCGGGATCACCGACCGCAACGGGGTCGCCCTGGCCACCACCGTGGACGCCTACGACATCACCGCCGACCCCACGATGTTCACCCGCGAGCAGCTGAAGATCGGCGACGGGCCCGAACAGGCCGCGGCCCTGCTCGCGCCCATCCTCGACCAGGACGAGGAGGACCTGGTCCGCAAGCTGCGGCCGGAGAACGAGGAGCTGCGCTACGTCCGGCTGGCCCGCAGCCAGACCCCGCAGGTCTGGAACCAGATCAAGGACCTGAGGAGCGCGCTCGCCGAGAAGGCGGAGACGGACAGCACCGCCGTCAACGTCCTCGCGGGCGTCTTCGCGGACCCCAGCAGCAAGCGCGAGTACCCCAACGGCGAACTCGCCGCCGGGCTGCTGGGCTGGGTCGATTCCGAGGGCCGGGGCGGCGGCGGCGTCGAGCAGCAGCTGGACGAGCTGCTGTCCGGCAAGGACGGCAAGATCCGCTACGCCCAGTCCGGCGGCCGTCAGGTGCCCACCGCGGGCTCCACCGAGACGCCCGCCGTCGCCGGCAGCGATGTCGAGCTCACCATCGACCGCGACATCCAGTGGGCCGCGCAGGACGCGATCACCGAGCAGGTGGAGAAGTCGAAGGCCGACCGCGGCTACGTCATCGTCCAGGACACCCGGACCGGCGAGATACTCGCCATGGCCAACTCGCCCGGCTTTGACCCCAATGACCTGGCCGAGGCCGACTCCTCGTCGCTCGGCAACGCGGCGCTCCAGGACGCCTTCGAGCCCGGCTCCACCGCCAAGGTGATGTCGATGGCCGCCGTGCTGGAGGAGAACGCCGCCACGCCGAAGACCCACGTCGTCGTGCCCAACCGGCTGCACCGCGGCGACCGGCTCTTCAAGGACGACGTCGACCACCCGACCTGGTACCTCACGCTCAACGGCGTACTCGCCAAGTCCAGCAACATCGGCACGATCCTGGCCACCGGACAGCTGGGCAAGACCCAGCGCCAGGCCAACCAGGTCCTCTACTCCTACCTGCGCAAGTTCGGCCTGGGCAGCTACACCGGGCTGGGCTTCCCCGGCGAGACCAAGGGCATCCTGGCGGCGCCCGGGGACTGGTCGACCTCGCAGCAGTACACGATCCCTTTCGGCCAGGGCATGTCCCTCAACGCGATGCAGGCGGCATCCGTCTACTCGACCATCGCCAACGGCGGCGTACGCGTCGAGCCCACGCTCGTCCGCGGCACGAAGGGGCCCGACGGACGCTTCGCCCCCGCCAAGAAGCCCGAGAAGACCAGGGTCGTCAGCGAGAGGACGGCCAAGACGCTCGCCCAGATGCTCGAGTCCGTCGTGGACGACGAGGAGGGCACCGGCGCCAAGGCACGTATCCCCGGCTACCGGGTGGCGGGCAAGACGGGTACGGCCAACCGCGTGGATCCGGCCACCGGCAAATACCGCGGCTACACCTCCTCCTTCGCCGGTTTCGCGCCCGCCGACAACCCCCGCGTCACCGTCTACTGCGCCATCCAGAACGCCACCGAGGGCAGCTACTTCGGCGGCCAGATCTGCGGACCGATCTACAAGCAGGTCATGGAATTCGCCCTGAAAACCCTCCAGATCCCGCCGACCGGGGCCAAGGCCGCGAACCTGCCCGTCACCTTCAAGCCCTGATCAGCCCGAGCCACCAGGAACCACCCCGTGACAACGATCACCCCCGATCCCGGGAACCGGAGCGCGCCCGGGCCCTCACTTCGCCCGGAGGCGGGTGCGCCCGGTACGCTCACCGCCGTGCCACACGCTGATCAGTCCCAAACCACCCAGAAGGGTCATCCCGTGACATACCCGGGACCGCCCCGGCCGGTGCAGGTCTCCGCCACACCCCTCGCGGAACTCGCCGATCAGCTGGGTGTCACCGCGCCCGGCGACGACGCCGGAGTCACGGGCATCACCCACGACTCGCGCGCCGTCCGCCCCGGCGATCTGTACGCCGCCCTGCCCGGAGCCCGCGCCCACGGCGCCGACTTCGTCGCCCAGGCCGCCGGCCTCGGCGCGGCGGCGGTGCTGACCGACCCGTCCGGCGCCGGGCGCGCCGCCGCCACCGGCCTGCCCGTCCTGGTCGTCGACGACCCGCGCGCGCGGATGGGCGAACTGGCGGCCACGATCTACGGCCGGCCGGGCGAGAGCCTCCTCCAGATCGGTATCACCGGCACCTCCGGCAAGACCACCACCGCCTATCTCGTCGAGGGCGGCCTCAGGACCGCGCGCTCCACCGGCCTGATCGGCACCGTCGAGATGCGGATCGGCGACGAGCGCATCAAGTCCGAGCGCACCACGCCCGAGGCGACCGACCTCCAGGCGCTCTTCGCGGTCATGCGCGAGCGCGGCGTCGAGGCCGTCGCCATGGAGGTCTCCAGCCACGCCCTGGTGCTCGGCCGGGTCGACGGCTGCGTCTTCGACGTGGCCGTCTTCACCAACCTCAGCCCGGAGCACATGGAGTTCCACTCCGGCATGGAGGACTACTTCCAGGCCAAGGCGCAGCTGTTCACGCCGCGCCGCAGCAGGCTCGGCGTGGTCAACGTCGACGACGAGTACGGCCGCAGGCTGGCCAAGGAGGCCACCGTCCCGGTCGTCACCTACTCCGCCGAGGGCCATCCGGACGCCGACTGGCGCGCCGAGGACGTCCGGGTCGGCCCGCTTCACTCCACGTTCACCGTGACCGGCCCCCAGGGCGAGAAGATCGGCGCCAGCTCCCCGCTGGCCGGCCCGTTCAACGTGGCCAACACCCTCGCCGCGATCGTCGCCCTGGCCGTGGCCGGCCTGGACCCGCAGACCGCCGCCGACGGCATCGCGGCCGTGCCGGGGGTGCCGGGACGCCTGGAGCGGGTGGACGCCGGGCAGCCGTATCTCGCGGTGGTCGACTACGCGCACAAGACGGACGCGGTCGAGTCGGTGCTCAAGGCGCTCCGCAAGGTCACCGAGGGCCGGCTGCACGTCGTGCTCGGCTGCGGCGGCGACCGCGACCGGACCAAGCGCGCCCCGATGGGCGCCGCCGTGGCCCGGCTGGCCGACACCGCTGTACTGACCTCCGACAACCCCCGCTCCGAGGACCCGCTCGCGATCCTCGCAACCATGCTCCAGGGCGCGGCGTCCGTACCCGTACACGAGCGTGGCGAGGTCCAGGTCTTCGAGGACCGGGCCGCCGCGATCGCCGCCGCCGTCGCCCGTGCGCAACCCGGTGACACGGTGCTGGTCGCGGGCAAGGGCCACGAGCAGGGCCAGGACATCGCCGGGGTGGTGCGTCCCTTCGACGACCGCCAGGTGCTTCGCGAAGCTATCCAGCAGACCCAGGGATGAACTTGTGATCGCCCTCTCTCTCGCCGAGATCGCAGCAGTCGTCGGCGGGCAGACGCACGACATACCGGATCCGTCCGTCCGGGTCACCGGACCGGTCGTCCGGGACTCCCGCGAGGCGGGGCCCGGCAGTCTCTTCGTCGCCTTCGCCGGCGAGCACGTGGACGGCCACGACTTCGCGCCGGCGGTGATCGAGGCGGGCGCGGCCGCCGTGCTCGCCGCCCGGCCCGTCGGCGTGCCCGCCATCGTCGTGGACGACGTCCAGACGGCCCTCGGCGCCCTCGCCCGCCATGTCGTCCAGCGGCTCGGCGCCACCCTCGTGGCCCTGACCGGCTCCGCCGGCAAGACCAGCACCAAGGACCTGATCGCCCAGGTGCTGCGGCGCAAGGCGCCGACGGTGTTCACGCCCGGCTCGCTCAACAACGAGATCGGGCTGCCGCTCACCGCGCTCTCCGCCACCGAGGAGACCCGTTTCCTGGTGCTGGAGATGGGCGCCCGCGGCATCGGCCACATCCGCTACCTCACGGAGCTGACCCCGCCCCGGATCGGGCTGGTGCTCAACGTCGGCTCCGCCCACATCGGCGAGTTCGGCGGCAAGGAGCAGATCGCGCAGGCCAAGGGCGAGCTCGTCGAGGCACTGCCGGAGGACGGCGCCGCGATCCTCAACGCGGACGACCCCTTGGTCCGGGCCATGGCCTCCCGTACGAAGGCGAAGGTGATCCTTTTCGGAGAGTCCGGCGAAGCGGACGTTCGCGCCGAGAACGTGCGACTCACGGACACCGGACAGCCCTCGTTCAGGCTTCACACACCCTCCGGTGCAAGCGACGTGACCATGCGCCTGTACGGTGAGCACCACGTGTCGAACGCGCTCGCCGCGGCCGCCGTCGCCCACGAACTGGGCATGTCCGCAGACGAGATCGCCGTCGCGCTCTCCGAGGCGGACTCCCTCTCCCGCTGGCGGATGGAGGTCACCGAGCGCCCTGACGGCGTGACCATCGTCAACGACGCCTACAACGCCAACCCGGAGTCCATGCGGGCCGCCCTGCGCGCCCTGGTGGCCATGGGCAAGGGCCGCAGGACGTGGGCGGTGCTCGGCAGGATGGCCGAGCTCGGGGACGAGGCGCTCGCCGAGCACGACGCGGTCGGACGGCTCGCCGTCCGGCTCAACGTCAGCAAGCTCGTCGCGGTCGGGGGCAGGGAAGCCGCCTGGCTGCAACTGGGCGCATATAACGAGGGTTCGTGGGGTGAGGAGTCGGTGCACGTGTCCGACGCACAGGCGGCGGTCGACCTGTTGCGCAGCGAGCTGCGCCCGGGGGACGTCGTGCTCGTGAAGGCGTCCCGGTCGGTCGGGCTGGAGAGCGTTGCCCAGGCGCTGCTCGAGTCCGGTGCCGAGGGTGAGGTCGCCGCCCGATGATGAAGCAGATCCTGTTCGCGGGAGTCATTGGCCTCTTCCTGACGCTGATCGGCACCCCGCTGCTGATCAAGCTGCTGGCCCGCAAGGGCTACGGCCAGTACATCCGTGACGACGGCCCGCGCGAGCACGCCAGCAAGCGCGGTACGCCGACCATGGGCGGTATCGCCTTCATCCTGGCCACGGTCGCCGCCTACTTCCTGTCCAAGGTCATCACCGGCTACACCCCGACCTACTCGGGTCTGCTGGTGCTGG
This sequence comes from Streptomyces fumigatiscleroticus, assembly GCF_014647975.1. Classification (GTDB taxonomy): domain Bacteria; phylum Actinomycetota; class Actinomycetes; order Streptomycetales; family Streptomycetaceae; genus Streptomyces; species Streptomyces fumigatiscleroticus. The sequence goes on along the minus strand of NZ_BMQF01000005.1, from coordinate 349,718 downwards.
GCCTGATGGTCGGCATGGGCCTGGTCGGCTTCCTGGACGACTACATCAAGATCGTCAAGCGGCGCTCGCTGGGTCTGCGGGCCAAGGCCAAGATGGCCGGACAGCTGATCGTCGGCATCGCCTTCGCGGTGCTCGCCCTCCAGTTCTCCGACGCCCGCGGCAACACCCCGGCCTCCACCAAGCTGTCCTTCATCACGGACTTCGGCTGGACGATCGGCCCGGTGCTGTTCGTGGTCTGGGCGCTGTTCATGATCCTGGCGATGTCGAACGGCGTGAACCTCACCGACGGTCTGGACGGTCTGGCCACCGGCGCCTCCGTGCTGGTCTTCGGCGCCTACACCTTCATCGGCGTCTGGCAGTTCCAGGAGTCCTGCGCCAACTCGCAGACCCTGACCAACCCCAACGCCTGCTACGAGGTGCGCGACCCTCTCGACCTCGCGGTCGTCGCCTCCGCGCTGATGGGCGCCTGCCTCGGCTTCCTGTGGTGGAACACCTCGCCCGCGAAGATCTTCATGGGCGACACCGGTTCGCTGGCGCTCGGCGGCGTGCTCGCGGGTCTGGCGATCTGCTCCCGCACCGAGCTGCTGCTGGCCATCCTCGGCGGTCTGTTCGTCCTGATCACCATGTCCGTGGTGATCCAGGTCGGCTCCTTCCGCCTCACCGGCAAGCGCGTCTTCCGGATGGCGCCACTCCAGCACCACTTCGAACTCAAGGGCTGGTCCGAGGTGCTCGTGGTGGTCCGCTTCTGGATCATCCAGGGCATCTGTGTGATCGTCGGACTGGGTCTCTTCTACGCGGGATGGGCGGCCGACAAGTGACCTCCTGGGACGGCATGCGAATCACCGTCGCCGGCCTCGGCGTGAGCGGCGTCAGCGTCGCCCGCGCCCTGGCCGGTCTCGGCGCCCGGGTCACCGTCGTGGACGGCGGGGACTCCGAGGCGCTGCGCGAGCGCGCCGCCGCCCTGGACGGGATCACGGTACGGCTGGGCGACGCGGACACCCTGCCCGAGGGCACCGGGCTGGTCGTCACCTCGCCCGGCTGGAAGCCGACGTCCCCGCTGTTCACCGCGGCCGCCGAGGCGGGCGTGGACGTGGTCGGCGATGTGGAGATCGCCTGGCGGCTGCGCGGCCCGGACGCCGCGCCCTGGCTCGCCGTCACCGGTACCAACGGCAAGACCACGACCACGCAGATGCTCGCCTCGATCCTGCGCGCCGCGGGTCTGCGCACGGCCGCCGTCGGCAACATCGGCACGCCCATCGTCGACGTGGTGCTGAGCGAGGAGCCGTACGACGTGCTGGCCGTGGAGCTGTCCAGCTACCAGCTGCACTGGGCGCCGTCCCTGCGCGCCCACTCCGCCGCCGTGCTCAACCTCGCCCCCGACCACCTCGACTGGCACGGCTCCATGGAGGCCTACGCCGCCGACAAGGGCCGGATCTACGAGGGCAACCAGGTCGCCTGCGTCTACAACGCCGCCGACAAGGCCACCGAGGACCTGGTCCGCGAGGCCGATGTCGAGGAGGGCTGCCGGGCCATCGGCTTCACCCTCGGCACGCCGGGGCCGTCCCAACTCGGTGTGGTGGACGGCATCCTGGTCGACCGGGCCTTCGTCGAGAACCGGCAGAAGAACGCCCAGGAGCTCGCCGAGGTCGGTGACGTCGACCCGCCGGCCCCGCACAACATCGCCAACGCCCTGGCCGCCGCGGCCCTGGCCCGCGCCTTCGGCGTGCCCGCCACGGCCGTACGGGACGGGCTGCGCGCCTTCCGGCCGGACGCCCACCGCATCGCGCACGTCGCCGACGTGGACGGGGTGTCCTACGTCGACGACTCCAAGGCCACCAACACCCATGCCGCGCAGGCCTCGTTGGCGGCGTACGAGCCGATCGTGTGGATCGCCGGCGGGCTGGCCAAGGGGGCGACCTTCGACGAGCTGGTGGCGGGGGCGGCGCAGCGGCTCAGGGGCGTCGTCCTGATCGGCGCCGACCGGGCACTGATCCGGGACGCCCTGGCGCGACACGCCCCCGAAGTACCCGTCGTCGACCTCGACCGGACCGACACTGGGGCGATGCTCCAGGCCGTCCGGGAGGCGCGGCGGCTGGCGCGGCCCGGCGACACGGTGCTGCTGGCCCCGGCCTGCGCCTCGATGGACATGTTCGCCGACTACAACAAGCGCGGTGACGCGTTCGCGGAGGCCGTTCGCGAACTCGGCGCCTGACCCGGCCGCCTGCCGGGCGACTCTGGGAGGGTTGCGTGGGACCGTCCAGGCCGACGTACAGCGGAGGCTGCGATGCCCGGTAGCCGTACCGGACGGCCGCCCGTGCAGCGGCCCGCCAGGCGGCCCGCCGCCCCGAAACCGTCGCGCGAGAGTTCCCTGCTGCGGCTGCGCAGGCGGGTGATGCGGGCCTGGGACCGGCCGCTGACCGCGTACTACCTGATCCTGGGCGGCAGCCTGCTGATCACCGGCCTCGGTCTGGTGATGGTCTACTCGGCCTCCCAGATCACGGCGCTCCAGCTGTCGCTGCCGGGGTCGTACTTCTTCCGCAAGCAGTTCCTGGCCGCCCTGATGGGCACCGTCCTGCTGCTCGCCGCCTCCCGGATGCCGGTACGGCTGCACCGGGCGCTGGCCTACCCGATCCTGGCCGGTGCCGTCTTCCTGATGGTCCTGGTGCAGATCCCGGGGATAGGGGTGGCGGTCAACGGCAACCAGAACTGGATCTCCGTCGGCGGGCCCTTCCAGCTCCAGCCGAGCGAGTTCGGCAAGCTCGCGCTGGTGCTGTGGGGCGCCGACCTGCTCGCCCGCAAGCAGGACAAGAGGCTGCTGACCCAGTGGAAGCACATGCTGGTGCCGCTGGTGCCGGTCGCCTTCATGCTGCTCGGGCTGATCATGATGGGCGGCGACATGGGCACCGCCATCATCCTCACGGCGGTCCTCTTCGGCCTGCTCTGGCTGGCCGGGGCGCCCACCCGGCTGTTCGCCGGCGTCCTGGCGGTCGCCGCGACGCTCATCGTGATCCTGATCAAGACCAGCCCCAACCGGATGGCCCGGCTCGCCTGCATCGGCGCCACCGACCCCGGTCCGGGCGACTCCTGCTGGCAGGCCGTGCACGGCATCTACGCCCTGGCCTCCGGCGGGCTGTTCGGCTCCGGACTCGGGGCGAGTGTGGAGAAATGGGGCCAACTTCCCGAGGCGCACACCGACTTCATCTTCGCCGTCACCGGTGAGGAACTGGGTCTGGCGGGGACGCTGTCGGTGCTCGCCCTCTTCGCGGCTCTAGGCTATGCGGGTATCCGCGTGGCCGGACGCACGGAGGACCCCTTCGTGAGGTATGCCGCGGGAGGCGTGACCACCTGGATCACGGCCCAGGCCGTGATCAACATCGGTGCGGTGCTCGGCCTGCTGCCGATCGCCGGTGTCCCGCTCCCGCTGTTCTCCTACGGAGGGTCCGCGCTGCTGCCGACCATGTTCGCCGTCGGGCTGCTGATCGCCTTCGCGCGTGACGAGCCCGCCGCGCGGGCGGCGCTTGCGATGCGGCAACGCAGCTTTGGTAGAAAGCGGGCCGGGGGCTCTCAGGGGCCCCGGAGATGGAACACGATGCGACGGCGCGCCTCGGCGGCGCGCTCGTCCGGAGAGCGGTGAATTTCGGTGCATGTCGTACTCGCCGGCGGGGGAACCGCGGGCCACATCGAGCCCGCGCTCGCCCTCGCGGACGCCCTGCGCAGGCAGGACCCGACCGTGGGCATCACGGCTCTGGGCACGGAGCGCGGCCTGGAGACCCGGCTCGTGCCCGAGCGGGGTTACGAGCTGGCGCTGATCCCGGCCGTTCCGCTGCCGCGCAAGCCCACCCCCGAGCTGATCACCGTTCCGGGCCGGCTGCGCGGCACCATCAAGGCGGCCGAGCAGATCCTGGAGCGCACCAAGGCGGACGCCGTGGTCGGCTTCGGCGGCTATGTCGCCCTGCCCGGCTATCTCGCGGCCAAGCGGCTCGGCGTGCCGATCGTCATCCACGAGGCCAACGCCCGCCCCGGCCTGGCCAACAAGATCGGCTCGCGGTACGCCGCCCAGGTGGCCGTCTCCACCCCCGACAGCAAGCTGCGGAACGCCCGCTACATCGGCATCCCGCTGCGCCGCTCCATCGCCACCCTGGACCGGGCCGCGGCGCGCCCCGAGGCCCGGGCCGCCTTCGGGCTCGACCCGAACCTGCCGACGCTGCTGGTCTCCGGCGGCTCGCAGGGCGCCCGCCGGCTCAACGAGGTGGTCCAGCAGGTCGCGCCCTGGCTCCAGCAGGCCGGCATCCAGATCCTGCACGCGGTCGGTCCGAAGAACGAACTGCCGCAGGTGCACCAGATGCCGGGGATGCCCCCCTACATCCCGGTACCGTACGTGGACCGGATGGACCTCGCGTACGCCGCGGCCGACATGATGCTCTGCCGGGCCGGCGCGATGACCGTCGCCGAGCTCTCCGCCGTCGGGCTCCCGGCCGCCTATGTCCCGCTGCCCATCGGCAACGGCGAGCAGCGGCTGAACGCCCAGCCGGTGGTCAAGGCCGGCGGCGGCCTGCTGGTCGACGACGCGGACCTCACCCCCGAGTGGGTGCAGCAGAACGTGCTGCCCGTGCTCGCCGACCCGCACCGGCTGTACGAGATGTCCCGCGCCGCCGGTGAGTTCGGCCGCCGGGACGCCGACGACCTGCTCGTCGGCATGGTGTACGAGGCGATCGCCGCCCACCGTGCGCATCGCTAGGGACGTATGACGGAGGGCAGGGACCGTGGCCGGACCGACCACCGCCGAGCGCGGTGAACGCCAGCAGGAGTCGTCCGGCCCGCCCGCCGGGCGGCGCCTCGGGCCCGTCCGCCTCCGGACGGTGGTCGTCCTGGCCGCCGCCCTGGTGCTCGCCGCCTCGGGCACCGTCTGGCTGCTCTACGGCTCCGGCTGGACGCGCGTGGAACGGGTCTCGGTCTCCGGCACACGGGTGCTGACCCCCGCTCAGGTGCGCGAGGCCGCCGAGGTGCCGGTCGGAGCCCCTCTCATTTCCGTCGACACCGAGGGGATCGCGGCACGGCTGCGCAGGAAATTGCCCCGAATTGATGCGGTTGACGTGGTCCGTTCCTGGCCACATGGAATCGGGCTGAAAGTGACCGAGCGGACTCCGGTTCTGATTGTGCAAAAGGGCGAAAACTTCATCGAAGTGGACGATGAAGGTGTCCGTTTCGCCACGGTTTCCCGGTCCCCGAAAGGCGTTCCCGCCCTGGAATTGGCGCTGCCCCGGTCGGGTTCGTCCGCCGCGAGCCTGCGCCGCTTCGGTCAGGACCGGCTCGTGCGCGAGGCCGTACGGGTCGCCGGGCGGATTCCGGCCGCCGTCGCGCGCGACACCCGCGTCGTCAAGGTCCGTTCCTTCGACGACATCTCGCTCGAGTTGGGCGACGGCCGTACCGTGGCGTGGGGCAGCGGTGAGAAGAGCGCCCAGAAGGCACGGACGCTCACCGCTCTCATGAAAGCGGCGCCCGATGCGCGGAACTTCGACGTGAGCGTCCCCACCGCGCCTGCGTCATCGGGGAGTTGACGCACATCCGCGCAGGCCAGCACCCTGGTTGGGCAGCGCTACGGCTGATCACTTAGGGTGAAAAGAAAAACGGGAGGTTCGGCGTGTTCGTTGAACGGGCGCCACTTGTCGACTTAGTGTCCTGTTCGGAAGAGTCCAGGGAACAGGCACACTGGTAACCCTAAACTTCAGCGTTAGGGTTCGGGTCGGCGACACGGACCGTCCCATTCGGCATCAGTCGCCGGATCGCGGGGAGCAGCGCACCCCGGTGATGCGGCGACACGTAACTCGAGGCGAGAGGCCTTCGACGTGGCAGCACCGCAGAACTACCTCGCAGTCATCAAAGTCATCGGTGTCGGCGGCGGTGGTGTCAATGCCATCAACCGGATGATCGAGGTCGGTCTCAAGGGCGTCGAGTTCATCGCCATCAACACCGACGCGCAGGCGCTGTTGATGAGCGACGCCGACGTCAAGCTGGACGTCGGCCGCGAACTCACCCGCGGACTCGGCGCCGGAGCCAACCCGGCCGTCGGCCGCAAGGCCGCAGAGGACCACCGCGAGGAGATCGAGGAGGTCCTCAAGGGGGCCGACATGGTCTTCGTGACAGCCGGTGAAGGCGGCGGCACCGGCACCGGCGGCGCACCCGTCGTGGCCAACATCGCGCGCTCCCTCGGCGCCCTCACCATCGGCGTGGTCACGCGCCCCTTCACCTTCGAGGGACGGCGCCGCGCCAACCAGGCCGAGGACGGCATCGCCGAGCTCCGCGAAGAGGTCGACACCCTCATCGTCATCCCGAACGACCGGCTGCTGTCCATCTCGGACCGCCAGGTGAGCGTGCTGGACGCGTTCAAGTCCGCGGACCAGGTGCTCCTGTCGGGTGTTCAGGGCATCACCGACCTCATCACCACCCCCGGTCTGATCAACCTGGACTTCGCCGACGTCAAGTCGGTCATGTCCGAGGCCGGCTCGGCCCTGATGGGCATCGGCTCGGCCCGCGGCGACGACCGCGCGGTGGCCGCCGCCGAGATGGCCATCTCCTCCCCGCTGCTGGAGGCCTCCATCGACGGCGCCCGCGGGGTGCTGCTCTCCATCTCCGGCGGTTCCGACCTCGGTCTGTTCGAGATCAACGAGGCGGCCCAGCTGGTCAGCGAGGCCGCCCACCCCGAGGCCAACATCATCTTCGGTGCGGTGATCGACGACGCCCTCGGCGACGAGGTGCGGGTCACCGTGATCGCGGCCGGCTTCGACGGCGGCCAGCCGCCGGCCCGCCGGGACAACGTCATCGGCACCGCCTCCGCCAAGCGCGAGGAGGAGCCGAGGCCGGTGCGGCAGCCCGAGAGCCGCCCGTCCTTCGGCGCCCTCGGCAGCGTCAAGCCGAAGGAGGAGCCCGAGCCGCGCCCCGAGCCGGTGAACGACCTGCCGGTCGCCCCGCCGCCGGTCCCGCAGTCGAGGACCTACGCCGACAGCGCGGCCGAGGAACTGGACGTACCGGACTTCCTCAAGTGATCCTTGAGACGTGATAGGACAGCGCGACACCGTGAACGGCGCGCACTTCGCCTTCACCGACAGGTGGGGCGGGGTGAGCGCCGTTCCGTACGAGGAGCTCAATCTCGGCGGGGCGGTCGGCGACGACCCCCGGGCCGTACGGGCCAACCGGGAAGCGGCCGCCGGCTCGCTCGGCCTCGACCCGGACCGGGTCGTGTGGATGAACCAGGTGCACGGCAACGACGTCGCCGAGGTGGACGGCGCCTGGACCTCCCCGCTCCCCCCGCCGGTCGACGGCCTGGTCACCGCCGTCCGGGGTCTCGCCCTCGCCGTGCTGACCGCGGACTGCGTGCCGGTCCTGCTGGCCGACCCGGTCGCCAAGGTGGCCGCCGCGGCGCACGCCGGGCGCCCCGGCATGGTCGCCGGCATCGTGCCCGCCGCGATCGACGCGATGAAGTCGCTGGGTGCCGACCCCTCCCGGATCGTCGCCCGCACCGGGCCCGCCGTCTGCGGCCGGTGCTACGAGGTGCCGGAGGCGATGCGCGCCGAGGTGGCCGCCGTCGAGCCGGCGGCGTACGCCGAGACGAGCTGGGGCACGCCGGCGGTCGACGTAGCCGCCGGGGTGCACGCGCAGCTCGGCCGGCTCGGGGTGCGCGACCGGGAGTCCTCTTCGGTGTGCACCCGGGAGTCGGGGGACCACTTCTCGTACCGCCGCGACCGCACCACCGGGCGGCTCGCGGGCTATGTCTGGCTGGACTGATAAAGCATGACGGACCGTAAGGACGAACTCGCCGCGAACCTGGCGAGGGTGGAGGAGCGCATCGCCGCCGCGTGCGCGGCCGCCGGACGGGGGCGTGAGGAGGTGACCCTGATCGTGGTCACCAAGACCTACCCCGCGAGCGATGTGCGGATCCTGGCGGAGCTCGGCGTGCGCCATGTCGCCGAGAACCGTGACCAGGACGCGGCGCCCAAGGCCGCGGAATGTTCGGATCTGCCGCTCACCTGGCACTTCGTGGGCCAGTTGCAGACCAACAAGGTCCGTTCCGTGGTCGGATATGCCGATCATGTGCAGTCCGTCGACCGGTCCCGGCTGGTCGCGGCCCTGTCCAAGGAGGCCGTACGGGCCGGGCGCGAGGTGGGGTGCCTGATCCAGGTCGCGCTCGACGCGGGGGAGAGCGGCCGGGGCGAGCGCGGGGGAGTGGCGCCGGGCGGCGTCGCGGAGCTGGCCGGCCTCGTCGCTGCGGCCGAGGGGCTGCGGCTGGACGGGCTGATGACCGTCGCGCCGCTGACCGGGGAGTACGCGGGGCGTCAACGCGCGGCGTTCGAGCGGTTGATGGATTTGTCGACCGACCTGCGCCGAGCTCATCCGGCTGCGAACATGGTGTCGGCAGGAATGAGTGCGGACCTCGAGGAGGCCGTGGCGGCCGGTGCGACACATGTGCGCGTCGGCACCGCGGTACTCGGAGTCCGCCCCAGGCTCGGGTAACGTCGCCAAGAAGTCGGACCACAGCAGAAAATATGGTCATTACCGCCGGAAGGCGGAGTAAACGACCTCGTGGATCGCGGGCACTTGGCAGTCGTCAGCCGATCCACCACAGAGCGGAGGACTCAGAGCATGGCCGGCGCGATGCGCAAGATGGCGGTCTACCTCGGCCTCGTGGAGGACGATGGGTACGACGGCCGGGGGTTCGACCCCGACGACGACTTCGAACCCGAACTGGATCCCGAGCCCGAGCGGGACCACCGTCGGCATGAATCGTCGCACCAGTCCCACGGCACACATCAGCCCCAAAGGGATGAAGAGGTACGAGTCGTACCGCCGCCCGCGCCGCGTGAACCGGTGTCCCGGTCCGCTTCGCTACCCGCGGAATCCGGGCGTCCGGCGCGCATCGCGCCCGTGGCGTCCATCACACAAGAACGCGCAAGCCTGGAGAAGAACGCACCGGTGATCATGCCCAAGGTCGTGTCGGAACGAGAGCCTTACCGGATCACCACACTTCACCCCCGGACCTACAACGAGGCCCGTACCATCGGGGAACACTTCCGTGAGGGCACACCGGTGATCATGAATCTGACTGAGATGGACGACACAGACGCCAAGCGACTTGTCGACTTCGCGGCCGGATTGGTGTTTGGTCTTCACGGCAGTATCGAGCGGGTGACGCAGAAGGTGTTCCTGTTGTCGCCTGCTAACGTCGATGTCACGGCGGAGGACAAGGCCCGCATCGCAGAGGGCGGGTTCTTCAACCAGAGCTGAGACGCACCACTGAACAGCAGCAGGAAGAACAGGGGAGAGGGAAGCACGGGTCATGAGCGTGGTCCTGGATGTCGTCTACATCGCGCTGATGTGCTTCCTCATCGTGCTGATCTTCCGGTTGGTCATGGATTATGTGTTCCAGTTCGCCCGCTCGTGGCAACCCGGCAAGGCGATGGTGGTCGTCCTGGAGGCCACCTACACTGTCACCGATCCACCGCTGAAGCTTCTGCGGCGGTTCATCCCGCCGCTGCGTCTCGGGGGCGTGGCGCTCGACCTGTCCTTCTTCGTACTGATGATCATCGTCTACATCCTGATCTCGATCGTGAGCCGGCTGTGAGCGATGAGAGAGATACGGGCTTGCCGAATGCCGACGACTACGTTGAGGTGAAGAGATGCCGTTGACCCCCGAGGACGTGCGGAACAAGCAGTTCACGACCGTCCGCCTCCGAGAAGGCTATGACGAGGACGAGGTCGATGCCTTCCTCGACGAGGTCGAAGCCGAGCTGACCCGACTGCTCCGTGAGAACGAGGACCTGCGCGCCAAGCTGGCCGCGGCCACGCGCGCGGCCGCGCAGAACCAGCAGAACATGCGCAAGCCCCCGGAGCCGCAGGATCAGCAGCAGGGCGGACCCGGCCCCATGGGCGGACCGCCCCAGCAGGGCATGCGAGGTCCCGGCGCTCCGGTACCCGCCGGCATATCGGGCCCGCCGCAGCAGCAGATGGGCGGCCCCATGGGTGGTCCCCCTCAGCTGCCGAGCGGTGCACCGCAGCTGCCCGCCGGCCCCAGCGGCCAGGGCGGCCCGCAGGGTCCCGGCCCGATGGGCCAGGGCCCCGGTCCGATGGGTCAGGGTCCCGGCCCCATGGGTCAGGGTCCCGGTCCGATGCAGGGCCAGATGGGTCCCGGCCCGATGGGCGGCCCCATGGGTGGCCCCATGGGCGGCCCCGGTCAGGGCCCCGGCGGCGACAGCGCCGCCCGTGTCCTCTCGCTGGCCCAGCAGACCGCCGACCAGGCGATCGCCGAGGCCCGCTCCGAGGCCAACAAGATCGTCGGTGAGGCGCGCAGCCGTGCCGAGGGTCTGGAGCGCGACGCCCGTGCCAAGGCCGACGCCCTGGAGCGGGACGCGCAGGAGAAGCACCGCGTCGCGATGGGCTCCCTGGAGTCCGCCCGCGCCACGCTGGAGCGCAAGGTCGAGGACCTGCGCGGCTTCGAGCGCGAGTACCGTACGCGGCTGAAGTCCTACCTGGAGTCGCAGCTGCGCCAGCTGGAGACCCAGGCCGACGACTCGCTGGCCCCGCCGCGCACCCCGGCGACGGCCTCCCTGCCGCCGTCCCCGGCGCCCTCGATGGCCCCGGCCGGTGCGAGCGCCCCGTCGTACGGCGGCGGCAACCAGGGCATGGGCGGCGGCCCGGGCCCGTCCGCCCCGTCCTACGGCGGCCAGCAGCAGATGTCGCCGGCGATGACCCAGCCGATGGCACCGGTGCGGCCGCAGGGACCGTCCCCGATGGGGCAGGCGCCCTCGCCGATGCGCGGGTTCCTCATCGACGAGGACGACAACTGACGGCCAGTAAGTAGTACGGCGTAGGCGTCGGCAGCGTTCAGGGCGGGGCCCCGGATCTTCGATCCGGGGCCCCGCCCTTTCCCGTGCGTGCGTTCGACCGCTGTGGTCCGGCGCAGAAGGGCCCGGCCCCTGACGGAGCCGGGCCCTTTCTTCTTCCGGCTGGTTACGCCTTGCGCAGGCGGAACGTCAGCGTCAGGCCCTCGTCGGTGAACGGGGCGCCGTAGCCACCGTCCGCCTCGCCCTGGGCGAAGTCCGTGGCCAGGACCTCGTCGGCGATCAGGGCGGAGTGCTCGGTGAGCGCGGCGACGACCGCCGGGTCCGTGGCCGTCCAGCGCAGGGCGATGCGGTCGGCGACGTCCAGGCCGCTGTTCTTGCGGGCCTCCTGGATCAGGCGGATCGCGTCACGGGCCAGGCCCGCCTGCCGCAGCTCCTCGGTGATCTCCAGGTCCAGCGCCACCGTCGCACCCGCGTCGGACGCCACCGACCAGCCCTCGCGCGGGGTCTCGGTGATGATGACCTCGTCGGGGGTGAGGGTGAGGGTCTCGCCGTCGACCTCGACCGTCGCCGTGCCCTCGCGCAGGGCGAGGGAGAGGGCGGCGGCGTCCGCGCCCGCGATGGCCCTGGCCACGTCCTGGACGCGCTTGCCGAAGCGCTTGCCGAGCGTGCGGAAGTTGGCCTTGGCGGTCGTGTCGACCAGGCTGCCGCCGACCTCGGAGAGGGAGGCGAGCGAGGTGACGTTCAGCTCCTCCGTGATCTGCGTGTGCAGCTCGCGGTCCAGGGCCTCGAAGCCGACGGCCGCGATCAGCGCGCGCCTGAGCGGCTGACGGGTCTTGACGCCCGACTCCGCGCGGGTGGCACGGCCCAGCTCCACCAGCCGGCGCACCAGCAGCATCTGCTGGGACAGCTCCGGGTCGATGGCCGACAGGTCGGCCTCCGGCCAGGCGGACAGATGGACGGACTCCGGGGCGCCCGGGGTGACCGGGACGATGAGGTCCTGCCAGACCCGCTCGGTGATGAACGGGGTGAGCGGCGCCATCAGCTTGGTGACCGTCTCCACCACCTCGTGCAGCGTGCGCAGCGCGGCCTTGTCGCCCTGCCAGAAGCGGCGCCGGGAGCGGCGGACGTACCAGTTGGACAGGTCGTCGACGAACGCGGACAGCAGCTTGCCGGCGCGCTGGGTGTCGTAGCCCTCCAGTGCCTGGGTGACCTGGTCGGTCAGCGCGTGCAGCTCGGACAGCAGCCAGCGGTCCAGCAGCGGGCGGTCGGCCGGGGCCGGGTCCGCCGCGGACGGGGCCCAGCCGGAGGTGCGGGCGTACAGGGCCTGGAAGGCGACCGTGTTCCAGTAGGTGAGGAGCGTCTTGCGGACGACCTCCTGGATGGTGCCGTGGCCCACCCGGCGGGCCGCCCACGGGGAGCCGCCGGCCGCCATGAACCAGCGCACCGCGTCCGCGCCGTGCTGGTCCATGAGCGGGATGGGCTCCAGGGTGTTGCCCAGGTGCTTGGACATCTTGCGGCCGTCCTCGGCGAGGATGTGGCCCAGGCAGACGACGTTCTCGTAGGACGACTTGTCGAAGACCAGCGTGCCGACGGCCATCAGCGTGTAGAACCAGCCGCGGGTCTGGTCGATGGCCTCGCTGATGAACTGCGCCGGGTAGCGGGACTCGAACAGTTCCTTGTTCTTGTACGGGTAGCCCCACTGCGCGAACGGCATCGAGCCCGAGTCGTACCAGGCGTCGATGACCTCCGGCACGCGCGTGGCGGTCTTTCCGCAGCCGTCCTGCGGGCAGGCGAAGGCGACCTCGTCGATGTACGGGCGGTGCGGGTCCAGGCCCGACTGGTCGGTGCCGGTCAGCTCGGTCAGCTCGGCCAGCGAGCCGACGCAGGTGAGGTGGTCGTCCTCGCAGCGCCAGATCGGCAGCGGGGTGCCCCAGTAGCGGTTGCGGGACAGCGCCCAGTCGATGTTGTTGTTCAGCCAGTCGCCGTACCGGCCGTGCTTGACCGTCTCCGGGAACCAGTTGGTCTTCTCGTTCTCCTGGAGGAGGCGGTCCTTGATGGCGGTGGTGCGGATGTACCAGGACGGCTGCGCGTAGTAGAGGAGCGCGGTGTGGCAGCGCCAGCAGTGCGGATAGCTGTGCTCGTAGGGGAGGTGCCTGAAGAGCAGCCCCCGGGTGTCGAGGTCCTCGGTGAGCTTCTCGTCCGCCTTCTTGAAGAAGACGCCGCCGACCAGCGGCAGATCCTCCTCGAAGGCGCCGTCAGGGCGGACGGGGTTGACCACGGGCAGGCCGTAGGAGCGGCAGACCTTGAGGTCGTCCTCACCGAAGGCGGGAGACTGGTGGACCAGTCCCGTGCCGTCCTCGGTCGTCACGTAGTCGGCGTTGACGACGAAATGTGCCTCGGCCGGGAACTCGACGAGCTCGAATGGACGTTGATAGGTCCAGCGCTCCATTTCGGCACCGGTGAAGGTCTGGCCGGTGGTCTCCCAGCCCTCGCCGAGCGCCTTGCCGACCAGCGGCTCGGCGACGACGAGCCGTTCCTCGCCGTTGGTCGCCACCACGTAGGTGACCTCGGGGTGGGCGGCGACCGCGGTGTTGGAGACCAGCGTCCAGGGGGTCGTCGTCCAGACCAGGAGCGCGGCCTGGCCGGCGAGCGGACCGGAGGTGAGCGGGAAACGGACGTACACCGAGGGGTCGACGACCGTCTCGTAGCCCTGGGCCAGCTCGTGGTCCGACAGGCCCGTGCCGCACCGCGGGCACCAGGGGGCCACGCGGTGGTCCTGGACCAGCAGCCCCTTGTCGAAGATCTCCTTGAGCGACCACCAGACCGACTGGACGTAGTCCGGGTCCATGGTCCGGTAGGCGTTGTCCAGGTCGGTCCAGTAGCCCATACGGGTGGTGAGCTCGGCGAAGGCGTCGGTGTGCCGGGTCACCGACTCGCGGCACTTGGCGTTGAACTCGGCGATGCCGTACGCCTCGATGTCCTGCTTGCCGGAGAAGCCGAGCTCCTTCTCCACCGTCAGCTCCACCGGCAGGCCGTGGCAGTCCCAGCCCGCCTTGCGGCCCACGTGGTAGCCGCGCATGGTGCGGAAGCGGGGGAAGACGTCCTTGAAGACGCGGGCCTCGATGTGGTGGGCGCCGGGCATGCCGTTGGCGGTGGGCGGACCCTCGTAGAAGACCCATTCGGGTCGGCCTGCGGACTGCTCCAGGCTCTTGGCAAAGATCTTCTGCTCGCGCCAGAAGTCGAGCACGGCGTGCTCGAGGGCGGGCAGGTCGACCTGGGCGGGCACCTGGCGGTACTGCGTCATCGATCTTCCTCCGGCGGACGTGCTGCCTTCCGTCGGAGGGACGAGAGCTACGTCTTTCCCAACGCCGCCTTCGGCGCGCTCCCGCGGTACCACCCTCCTTGGCCCTCCGGTGCGCGGTGCGTCCCGGCGAGCCCCCTCATTGGGGTCGCGATGCCGGTTCTACTCGCCCGCGCTGGGCTTTCTTCCGGCGGCTCCGGGGTGATCTTCACATCGCGCTCACCCCCGGGCTCCCACCGTCCCCGGGTCGCTCTGGGCTGCGTACGCCGCTACTCGTCCCCATCCACGCTTTTCGCTCCGTCCAGTGTACGGCGCCGCGCGGACGTCGGCCGACCGGTTTACGGGCCGCCGGGAGCGGGGGTGCCGAATGGCGTGACATGCCCTGATTGGGGCGGTCGGGGTGTTCGGATGCCGGGACGCCCTTCCCGGCGGATTACCCGGCGGGGAGCTGGGCACAACGCATGCAGGCTTCGCCGCGCGGTGCTCGCGGGGCGGGCGGATCGGGCGGCGTGCCCCGTTGCCGCGGGGCGCAAGTCGATTTATCGTCCCAGCACGATTCGCGAGCAAGGTCACACACAGGTGTCACACAGGTGAAGGGGTCGCGGCCATGGTGGCGAAGGACCCGCGTGCAGCCGCGGTGACACGGAGCGCGCAGCCGGGGAAGTCGGTGCGGAGGGCCGCTGAAGGGACGGCTCCGCAAGGAGCGGTCACCAAAAGGACGGCGGCCCGGGCAACGGCCGCGCGGGAGACCGCCGGGCCGGAGAGCGCCGCCGGGAAGGGCGGCGCCGGCAGGACCGGAGCGGTCGGCTGGAGCACGGCCAACAAGGCGGGTGCGGCACAGACCGCGGAGCAGACGGGAGCCACGACGGTGGTTGCGAAGAAGACTCCTGGTACGGCCACGGCGGCGAAGAACGCCGTTCCCAAGGCACGGGCCGCCGCGGTGGACCCCGGCGACCTCGCGGTGCGGCCCGGCGAGGACCCCTGGACCCAGGAGGAGGTCCAGGAGGCGCGCGCCGAGCTGGAGTCCGAGGAGGAGCGGCTGCGCACCGAGATCACCTCGTCCGAGCGGTCGCTGGCGGGTCTCATGCGGGACTCCGGCGACGGCGCGGGCGACGACCAGGCGGACACCGGCACCAAGAACATCACGCGCGAGCACGAGATGGCCCTCGCCGCCAACGCGCGCGAGATGCTCGACCAGACCGAGCGCGCCCTGGAACGGCTCGACGCGGGCACCTACGGCCTCTGCGAGAACTGCGGCAATCCCATCGGCAAGGCGCGCATGCAGGCCTTCCCGCGGGCCACGCTGTGCGTGGAGTGCAAGCAGAAGCAGGAACGGCGGTACTGAACGGCGCCCTCACAGGGCGTGCCGTACTCTCGTCCTCAGTCAGGCACCTAGGTTGAGGGACTCACGTGGCAGAGGCGGAGCGCATCATCGGTACGCCGGACATCCCGGACGCGGCACGGGCCGGGCGGGAGCAGCCCGGCCGGAGCGCGGCGCCGGGCGAGCCGGCGGGCACCGAGCTGTCCGGCGGCGAGCCGGCCGCGGCCCCGTCCGGCGGTTCCGGCACCGGCGGGGCGGCGACGGCGGAGGAACCGGCGAAGACCGGCGCCGGCGAGGCGCGGGACGCGGCCGAGCGGCCCCGGGGCAGGCGCCGGATCGCCGTACTGTTCGTGGTCGCCGTCCTCGCCTACGCCCTCGACCTGGTCAGCAAGATGATCGTGGTGGCGAAGCTGGAGCACCACGCGCCCATCGAGATCGCCGGGGACTGGCTGAAGCTGGAGGCGATCCGCAACGCGGGCGCGGCCTTCGGCTTCGGCGAGGCGTTCACCGTGATCTTCACGGTGATCGCGGCCGCCGTGATCGTGGTGATCGCCCGTCTCGCGCGCAAGCTCTACAGCCTGCCCTGGGCGATCGCGCTCGGCCTGCTGCTGGGCGGCGCCCTCGGCAATCTCACCGACCGGATCTTCCGCTCGCCCGGCGTCTTCGAGGGCGCGGTCGTCGACTTCATCTCGCCCAAGCACTTCGCCGTCTTCAACCTCGCCGACTCCGCGATCGTCTGCGGCGGCATCCTGATCGTGCTGCTGTCCTTCCGGGGCCTGGACCCGGACGGCACCGTGCACAAGGACTGACCCGCGGACCGCTCCCCGGGCGTGTGTACGGGGCTGTCGTACCCGTCCGGCATACTCGACGGGTGAGCACGATTCCCGAGATCCGTACCCTGCCCGTGCCCGACGGCCTGGAGGGCGAGCGCGTCGACGCCGCCATCTCCCGCATGTTCGGCTTCTCCCGCACCAAGGCCGCGGAACTGGCCGCGGCGGGCAAGGTGCAGGTCGACGGGGCGGTGGTCGGCAAGTCCGAGCGGGTGCGCGGCGGCGCCTGGCTGGAGGTCGAGATGCCGCAGGCGCCCGCGCCGGTGCAGGTGGTCGCCGAGCCGGTCGAGGGCATGGAGATCGTGCACGACGACGAGGACGTGGTCGTGATCGTCAAGCCGGTCGGGGTGGCCGCGCACCCCTCGCCCGGCTGGACCGGGCCCACGGTCATCGGCGGGCTCGCCGCGGCCGGCTACCGGATCTCGACCTCGGGCGCCGCCGAGCGCCAGGGCATCGTGCACCGCCTGGACGTCGGCACCTCCGGCCTGATGGTCGTCGCCAAGTCCGAGCGCGCGTACACCTCGCTCAAGCGCCAGTTCAAGGAGCGCACGGTCGACAAGCGCTACCACACGCTCGTGCAGGGCCACCCCGACCCGACCAGCGGCACCATCGACGCCCCCATCGGCCGTCACCCGAACCACGACTACAAGTGGGCGGTCACCGCCGACGGCAAGCCGTCCGTCACGCACTACGACCTGATCGAGGCCTTCCGCGCGGCCTCCCTGCTGGACGTGAAGCTGGAGACCGGCCGCACCCACCAGATCCGCGTCCACATGTCCGCCCACCGCCACCCGTGCGTCGGCGACCTGACGTACGGCGCCGACCCGACGCTGGCCAAGCGGCTCCGCCTCACCCGCCAGTGGCTGCACGCGGTGCGGCTCGGCTTCGAACACCCCGGGGACGGGCAGTGGGCGGAGTTCACCAGCGACTATCCCGAGGATCTGCAGAAGGCCCTGGACCAGGTCCGAGAGGAGACCTACGCGTGAGCGCGCCGGGGTACGAGGTGCGGGTCGCCGCGGACCTCGCCGACCGTGAGGCGTGCTTCGCCGTGCGCAAGGAGGTCTTCGTCGCCGAGCAGGGCGTCCCCGAGGACCTGGAGTACGACGAGCACGACGCGCCCGGCGCCGGCACCGTGCACGTCCTGGCGGTGCGGCGGGACGGGACACCGCTCGGCGCCGGGCGGCTGCTGTACGGCGCGGCGGCCGCGGACCGGACCGGCGGCGACCCGGCCGTCGGTTCGCTCGGGCGGCTGGCCGTGGTCCGGGACGCCCGCGGACTGGGTGTCGGGGCCGCCCTGGTGCGGGCCGTGGAGGACGCGGCACGCGCGCGCGGCCTGACCGCGGTGGACCTGCACGCGCAGACGCACGCGCTGGGTTTCTACGAGCGGCTGGGCTACGAGGCGTACGGCCCGGAGTTCCCCGACGCGGGGATACCCCACCGCGCCATGCGGCGCGTTCTGTGACCTGCGGTGCGGGGGCGGCTGGTGAGGGCGGTGACATGGCAGGCTTGAAGTCTGCCGTGTGAGACCGAGACGCCTTCGGAGCGCTGACCGTGGATCAGTTGGCCCTGCTGTTCGTGCTGTTGCTCGGGGCTCTGGTCAGTGTCCCGCTCGCGGACCGGCTCGGACTGCCCGCGCCGGTGCTGATGACGCTTCTCGGGCTGGTCCTGGCGCTGCCCGACTTCGTGCCCAATGTCGACATCCCGCCGGATCTGATCCTGCCCGCGCTGCTGCCGCCGCTGCTGTACGCCGCGGTGCGGCGGACGTCCTGGCGCCAGTTCGCCGCCAACAAGAGGCCGATCTTCCTGCTCGCGGTGGCGCTGGTCTTCGTCACCATGCTGTGCGTGGCCGCCGTGGCCCACACGATCGTGCCGGGGCTGCCGATCGCCGCCGCCGTGGCGCTGGGCGCGCTGGTCGCACCGCCCGATCCGGTCGCGGCGACCGCCGTCGCCGGGCAGCTGGGACTGCCGCGTCGGCTGGTCTCCATCCTGGAGGGCGAGGGGCTGTTCAACGACGTGACGGCCATCGTCATGTACCACGTGGCCATCAATGTCGCCGTCAGCGGGGACTTCTCGGCCTGGCGGGCCGTACTGGACCTGGTGCTGTCCGCCGTCGTCGCGGTGGTGGTGGGACTGGTGCTGGGCTGGGGCGCGACCAGGCTGCTGGATCTGCTGGGGGACGCCACCCTCCAGATCGGGCTGACGCTGCTGGTGCCGTACGCGTCGTATGTGCTGGCCGAGGAGCTGCACGGCTCCGGCGTGCTCGCCGTCCTGGTCACCGCCCTGTACCTGGCCGAGTACGGCGCCGGTCCCGACGACGTGATGACGCGGCTGGCCGGGCACGCCTTCTGGGACGTCGTCGACACGCTCATCACCGGAGTCGCCTTCGGGCTGATCGGGCTGGAGCTGCACAACGCCATCCAGACGGCGTCCGGGCGGTGGGGCGAGCTGCTCGGCTGGGCGGGGGCCGTCGCGACCGTGGTCATCCTGGTACGGCTGCTGTGGCTGCTGCCGGCGACCTGGCTGACGAAGCGGTTGCACGCCCGGCGCGACCGGGACGAGGACATCCCGGTGAGCTGGCGGGAGACCGTCGTCATGTGGTGGTCGGGGATGCGCGGGGTGGCCTCGGTGGCGCTGGCGCTGGCGATTCCGCTGAAGACGGAGGACGGGTCGCCCTTCCCGGACCGGGACGAGATCGTGTTCATCGCGTTCGGGGTGATCATGGTGACGCTGGTGGTGCAGGGACTCACCCTGCCGTGGCTGGTGAAGCGGCTCGGGGTGGAGGCCGACACGGAGCGGGAGACGGAGTTCGAACGGGAGCTGGCCGTGCGGGCGGCCAAGGCGGCCAAGCGCAGGCTGCGGGAGATCGAGTCGGTCGAGGAACTGCCGGAGGAGCTGTCCGAGCAGATGCTGCGGCGGGCCACCGACATCGGTCTGCGGATCAATCCCGGGATGGGCGACGAGGAGCGGCGCGAGGCGCAGGTGCAGCGGGCGCGGCGGCTGAAGCGGATCAGGCGCATCCAGGGGGAGATGCTGAGCGCCGCGCGGCACGAGGTGCTGGCGGCCCGCAGCGAGCCCGGGGCGGATCCGGAGATCGTGGACCGGGTGCTCCGCCATCTCGACGTCCGAAGCCTGCGCTGAGCCCCCGCCCCGGCCGCCGCCCACGGGCCCGCCGCCCCGGCCTGTCGGCTCGGCCGTCGTGTCTCGGGGGCTGGGGTCCGCGGGGCCTGTCGGCTCGGCCGTCGTGCCTCGGGACTGCCGTCTGCCGGGCCTGTCGGCTCGGCCGTCGTGTCTCGGGGGCTGGGGTCCGCGGGGCCTGTCGGCTCGGCCGTCGTGCCTCGGGGCTGCCGTCTGCCGGGCCTGTCGGCTCGGCCGTCGTCTCTCGGGGCCGCCGCATTCCGCCCTCGCCGGGACGCCCCGCGGAGCGCGGCGCTCCGTCTGCCGGTGGCCGCGCCCCGCGGGGCGGAGGCGTCAGCGGCCTGTGCGTGGCGCTGTGTGGAAGCGGCGCGGGCCGGCGCCGTCGGGGGACGGGCGGTGGCCGTCGCACGAGGAGGGCGGCGGAGGCGTCAGCGGCCTGTGCGTGGCGCCGTGTGGAAGCGGCGCGGGCCGGCGCCGTCGGGGGACGGGCGGGGATGACCGTCGGAGGACGGGCGGTGGCCGTCGGAGTTCGGGCGGTGGCCGTCGCGCGGGGGCGGCAGCGCCGCGTCCGCCGTGTTGACGCGCGGCAGGGCATAGGGGTGCTCGTCGGCCAGCCAGCGGATCATCCGTTCGCGGACCTCGACCCGTACCGTCCAGATGTCGTCCGCGTCCTTCGCGGTCACCAGGGCCCGCACCTGCATGGTGTTCGGGGTGGTGTCCGTGACCTGGAGGCCGTAGGCGCGGCCGTCCCAGGCCGGGCACTCGCGCAGGATGTCGCGGAGCTTCTCGCGCATCGCCTCCACCGGGGCGCTGTGGTCGACGTGCCAGTAGACGATGCCGGTCATCTGCGGCGTGCCGCGGGACCAGTTCTCGAACGGCTTGGACGTGAAGTACGAGACGGGCATGGTGATCCGGCGCTCGTCCCAGGTGCGCACGGTCAGGAACGTCAGCGTGATCTCCTCGACCGTGCCCCACTCGCCGTCCACCACCACCGTGTCGCCTATCCGCACCATGTCGCCGAAGGCGATCTGCAACCCCGCGAACAGGTTGCTCAGCGTGGACTGCGCGGCGACACCGGCGACGATGCCGAGGATGCCGGCCGAGGCCAGCAGCGAGGCGCCCGCCGTGCGCATGGCGGGGAACGTCAGCAGCATCGACGCCCCGGCGACCACGCCGACGACCGCGTAGACCACCCGCATGATCAGCGTCACCTGGGTGCGCACCCGGCGGACCCGGGCCGGGTCGCGGTGGGCGCGGGCATGGGCGTACCGGGTGTAGGTCGTCTCGACCACGGCGGAGGCGATCCGGATCACCAGCCAGGCGGTCGCGCCGATCAGCACCAGCGTCAGGGTGCGGCCGATTCCGACCCGGTGGTCCTGAAGCAGCTCTGCCTCGTCGTAGGAGCCTCTGAGCAGTGCCGCGCACAGGACGAGCTGGTAGGGGATGCGCCCGCGGCGCAGCAGCCCCCACAGCGGGGTGTCGTGATGCCGTTCGTCGGCCTTGCGCAGCAGAAGGTCGGTGGCCCAGCCGATCACCAGGGTGAGCAGGACCGAGCCGCCGACCACGACCAGGGGGCGGAGCAGATTCTCCATGCATCCGAACCTAACCGGCCCCGGCCGGTGATGAACATGTGACTTCGAGGCCGTTGTGGGTACACGCGGCGCCCCGTGTTGTCACACCCGGCTGGCACCATGGCCCCATGAACATCATGCTCTTTCACTCGACCTACGGCCTCGGCCCCGCGGTGCGCGGGGCCGCGGACCGGCTGCGCGAAGCCGGTCACCAGGTGTGGACGCCGGACCTCTTCGAGGGGCGGACCTTCACGACGGTCGAGGAGGGTATGGCGCACCAGGAGGAGACCGGCAGGGAGGAGCTGCTGAAGCGGGCCGTCCTCGCCGCCGCGCCCTACTCGGAGCGCGGCCTGGTGTACGCCGGCTTCTCGCTCGGTGCCTCGATCGCGCAGACCCTGGCCCTGGGCGACCACCGGGCGCGCGGGCTGCTGCTCCTGCACGGCACGTCGGACATCGCGCCCACCGCCGAGGCGGACGGCCTGCCGGTCCAGCTGCATGTCGCCGAGCCGGACCCGTTCGAGACGGACGACTGGCTCAGCGCCTGGTATCTGCGGATGGGGCGGATCGGCGCCGACGTCGAGGTGCACAGATACCCCGGAGCGGGGCACCTGTACACCGACCCGGACCTGCCGGACTACGACGAGGAGGCGGCCGAGGCCACCTGGCGGGTGGCGCTCGGCTTCCTGGACTCCCTGGAGCGGGACCGTCCGGCGGACGGGGATCAGACGGGGTCGTAGACGCGCTCGACCTGCTGGGTGCCGCTGCGCGTGCGGTACGAGCGGGCCCAGGACGAGGTCGCGTCGGCCTTCGTGCGGTCGGACAGGACGTAGTAGTCCATCTGCGCCCGCCCGGCGGTGATGTCGAGGACGCCGTAGCCGTGGCGGTCGGTGTCCACCCACTGGACGTGCCGGTTGGCGGCGCGGATCACCGGCGCGGCGAGGGCGGAGACGACGCCCTCCGAGGCGCCCACGGCGTCGTCGAGGTTGTCGGAGGTCACCGAGGTGACCACGAACTCCGTGGCGGCCGAGGCGGACAGCGGGTAGGTCCCGGCGTCGTGGGGCACGTCGTTCGCCCACGCCATGTGGATGTCGCCGGTCAGGAAGACCGTGTTCCGGATGGCGTTGTCCCGCAGATGGGCCAGCAGCTCGCGGCGGTCGTCGGTGTAGCCGTCCCACTGGTCGGGGTTGAGGCCGAGACCCTCCTTGGGCAGCCCCAGCAGCTCGGCGAGCGGCCTGAGCAGGTCCGCGGAGAGCGAGCCGACGGCGAACGGCGAGATCATCACCGAGTTGCCGACCAGCCGCCAGGTGGTGTCGGACGCCTTCAGTCCGGCCTTCAGCCAGTCGAGCTGGGCGCGCCCGGTGATGGTGCGCTCCGGGTCGTCGACCGCGCCGCTGCCCGTGGACGCCTGCTGCGAGCGGAAGGACCGCAGGTCGAGCAGGGACAGATCGGCGAGCTTGCCGAAGCGCAGCCGGCGGTAGGTGGTGCCGGCGATCGCCGGGCGCACCGGCATCCACTCGAAGTAGGCCTGCTTGGCCGCGGCCTGGCGGGCGGCCCAGGTGCCCTCCGTGCCCTCGGTGTGGTTCTCGGCCCCGCCCGACCACGCGTCGTTGGCGATCTCGTGGTCGTCCCAGACGGCGATGACGGGCGCGGCCGCGTGCAGGGCCTTCAGGTCGGCGTCGGTCTTGTACCGGCCGTGCCGGACGCGGTAGTCGGCGAGGGTGAGGATCTCGTGGGCGGGCGCGTGCGGACGGACGACGGTGTCGCGGGTGCCGTACTCGCCGGTGCCGTACTCGTAGATGTAGTCGCCCAGGTGCAGCCAGGCGTCCAGGTCGCCGCGGGCCGCGAGATGGCGGTAGGCGGAGAAGTAGCCGGCCTCCCAGTTGGCGCAGGAGACCACGCCGAAGCGCAGGCCGGTCACCGCCGCGTCGGCCGCCGGAGCCGTGCGGGTGCGGGCGACGGGGGAGTCGGTGCCGCCGGCCGAGAAGCGGAACCAGTAGTCGGTGGCGGGGGCCAGACCGCGGACGTCGGCCTTGACGGTGTGGTCGGAGGCGGCCGTCGCGGTGACGGAGCCCCGGGCGACGACGTCGCTGAGCGCCCGGTCGCGGGCGACGATCCAGCTCACCTCGGTGTCCGGGCCGAGCCCCGAGCCGGGTACGGCCTCGGGGACGGGTGTCACGCGGGTCCACAGCAGGATGCCGTCGGGCAGCGGGTCCCCGGAGGCGACGCCGTGCAGGAAGGCGGGGGCGTCCGTCGCGGCACGGGCGGGCAGCGCGGCGGCGAGGGGAGCGGCCAGGACGGCACCGGCGGCCGCGGCCTTGACGACCGTACGGCGGCGCGGCGCGGGCGAGGCGGCTTCGTGGACGCTCTCGGATGTTCTGTCGGAACTGGTCACGGCCGATCAGGCTACTGACCGGTACACGCCAGAGCGGGCGAGCTCGGCAAAAGTTCGCCCGCTCTTCGCGTGATCGTCGGATCAGGCCTTGAGAGCCGCGTCGATCGCCGTGGTGAACTCCGCCACCGTCATCGGCGCGGTCTTGCCGTCGGAGCCGGTCAGGGCCTTGCCGTCCATCTTCAGGGTCGGGGTGCCCGTGACGCCGCTGTCGTCGAACTTCGCGGACATCTCCAGCGCCCACTTGTCGTAGGTGCCGTCCTTGACGGCCTGCTGGAACTCCTTGTTGTTCTTCAGGGCGTCGACCGTGTTCGCCACCTTGATCAGGTAGGCGTCGTCCTTGAACTTGTCGTCGTTCTCCTCGGGGTGCCACTTCGTGGAGTACAGCGCGGTCTTGTACTCCATGAAGGCGTCGGTGCTCACGTTGAGCGCCGCGCCCAGGGCGCTGAGCGCGTTCTTGGAGCCCTCGCCGGTCAGGCTGTTGTCGAGGAAGGTGGCACCGACGTACTGGATCTTGAACTTGCCGTCCTCGACGTCCTTGGCCACGGTGGAGCCGACGGTCTGCTCGAACTGGGCGCAGACCGGGCAGCGCGGGTCCTCGTACATCACGAGGGTCTTCTTGGCGCTGTCCTTGCCGATGACGACGGTGGTGCCGTTCTCGCCGCTGGTGTGGGCCGGCTTCACGAGCTTGTCGTCCTTGGCGGCCTCCCAGTACCCGGGCTTGTTGGCCTGGACGACCGCGTAGCCGATGCCGCCGGCTATCGCCAGGACGCCGACGATGGAGCAGGCGACGATGATCTGGCGCTTGACCTTGGCGCGCTTGGCCTCGCGCTCGCGCTCGATGCGCAGGCGCTCACGGGCCGCCGTCTTCGCCGCCTGGCTGTTCCGCTTGCTCATGGGGTGATCTCCCTGGGGATGCCCGCACAGGGTGCGCGGGGGTGCGTGGAAGTGGAGGAGGACTGCTGGTGCTCGGATGCTGTCGCGGGTCAGCCGACAGCGGCCGGGCACGGCGGTCCCCGCCGTCCCAGGGAGTGCGCGAGGATCCGCTCGCGGGCGCCGGCCGCCCGGTGGACGGGGCGCGGCGGACGGCGCACGGCGGGCCGGCGCCGCGCCGTCACCGCCGCGGCCGCCAGCAGCAGCGGCCGGAACGTGGTCGCGGCCACCGCCCGCAGCAGCTGGGCCAGCGCCCGCTCGCCGCGGTGCAGCCAGGCGGCGGCGAGCAGGCCGACGCCGACATGGGCGGCGAGCAGCAGCCAGGCGGTGGCCGGGCCGGCGTGCACCAGCGAGGCGGCGAGCCGGTCGGTGCCGGTGCCCGTCATCCGGGCCAGCGGGGCGCCGACGCCGGTGCCGTCGCCGCACAGCACGTCGAGGCCGACGGAGCGCAGCGGGCCCGTGACCGGGCCGCCGGCCGCGCCGTAGCAGACGTGCTGGCCGGTGGTGAAGACGGTGTCGGCGGCCAGCTCCAGCGGGATCAGCAGGGCCGCGATCCGGCCGAAGCCGCGCTCGCGGCCGGCCAGGGCGTAGGCGAGCCCGAACACGGCGGAGGCGACCGCGGCCACCGTGTTCAGCGGCAGCGGGACCCGGGACAGCAGCACGTGCGACGCGGTGCTGAGCGTCACGACGAGTGCCGTGAACAGCGCCGCGCGTACGGCTCTGAGCTGGGTCCCGGATATGTCCATGGTGAGAAGGAAGTGTGTCACGTGCTCCGGTAAGGGACCCCTAAAGGGTTCCTGTGAGCGCGTGGAAGGTTACAGACCCGGAATCCGGCCGTTGCGGAAGAGGTCCACGAAGATCTGGTGGTCGGCACGCGCGCGTGCCCCGTAGGCGTGCGCGAAGTCCACCAGCAGCGGTGCGAAGCCCTCCTCGTCGGCGGCGATCGCCGCGTCGATGGCGCGCTCGGTGGAGAACGGCACCAGCGACTCCCCGGACTGGTCGTCCGCCGCCGCGTGCATGGTGGCCGTGGCCCGGCCGAGGTCGGCGACGACCTGGGCGATCTCCTCCGGGTCGTCGATGTCGCCCCAGTCCAGGTCCACCGCGTACGGCGAGACCTCGGCGACCAGCTGCCCGGCGCCGTCCAGCTCGGTCCAGCCCAGCCACGGGTCGGCGTGCGCCTGGAGGGCGCGCTGGGAGATCACCGTGCGGTGGCCCTCGTGGCGGAAGTACTCCCGGATCGCCGGGTCGGTGACGTGCCGGGAGACGGCCGGGGTCTGGGCCTGCTTGATGTAGATCACGACGTCGTTCTCCAGGGCGTCGCTGTTCCCCTCCAGCAGGATGTTGTACGACGGCAGCCCCGCGGAGCCGATGCCGATGCCGCGGCGGCCGACCACGTCCTTGACCCGGTAGGAGTCCGGGCGGGCCAGCGACGACTCCGGCAGCGTCTCCAGATAGCCGTCGAAGGCGGCGAGCACCTTGTAGCGGGTGGCCGCGTCCAGCTCGACGGAGCCGCCGCCCGGGGCGAAGCGGCGTTCGAAGTCGCGGATCTCGGTCATCGAGTCCAGCAGCCCGAAGCGGGTCAGCGAGCGGGCGACGCGCAGCGCGTCCAGCAGCGGGCCCTGGGCGGTGTCCAGGGTGAAGGGGGGCACCTCCTCGCGCTTGGCGCCGGTGGCCAGGGCCCGGATGCGCTCGCGGTAGGCGCCCGCGTAGACCCGCACCAGCTCGCCGATCTGCTCGTCGCTGAGCGCCTTGGCGTAGCCGATCAGCGCCACCGAGGCCGCGAACCGCTTCAGGTCCCAGGTGAAGGGGCCGACGTAGGCCTCGTCGAAGTCGTTGACGTTGAAGATCAGGCGGCCCTGGGAGTCCATGTAGGTGCCGAAGTTCTCCGCGTGCAGATCGCCGTGGATCCACACGCGCGAGGTGCGCTCGTCCAGATACGGACCGCCCGGTATGTCCCCGTCGCCCCGGCCGGTCCGCCCGGCGTCCAGGTCGTGGTAGAAGAGGCACGCCGTGCCCCGGTAGAACGCGAAGGCCGAGGCCGCCATCTTCCGGAACTTCACGCGGAACGCGGCCGGATCGGCGGCCAGGAGCTCGCCGAAGGCGGTGTCGAAGACGGCGAGGATCTCCTCGCCGCGCTGCTCCTCGTCGGGCTGGGGGACCGACATCGCTGGGTGCCTCCTGGTGCAGATGGTGCGTGATGGGGGGACGGACGCGCCGCCCGCCGGGGCGGACGCCCCGATTTCCGACAACGGACGGGAGGGCTCCGGAGTGCCCGTGGCCCTGTGCCCGAAGGTACGGGGACAAGGCCGCGGAGTGTCAGCCGGGAGGCATAGACTTCGACGCTGTCCCCCCAGACTGTCCGCAGCCTGTCGCCCGGCGTTCTCCTTGGAGGTCCGAACGTGTCGAAGCCGCCGTTCACGCACCTGCACGTCCACACCCAGTACTCCCTGCTGGACGGTGCCGCGCGGCTGAAGGACATGTTCAACGCCTGCAATGAGATGGGCATGACGCACATCGCCATGTCCGACCACGGCAACCTTCACGGTGCGTACGATTTCTTTCACTCCGCGAAGAAAGCCGGAATCACCCCGATCATCGGGATCGAGGCGTATGTCGCCCCCGAGTCCCGGCGCAACAAGCGCAAGATCCAGTGGGGCCAGCCGCACCAGAAGCGGGACGACGTCTCCGGTTCGGGTGGTTACACCCACAAGACGATGTGGGCGGTGAACAAGACCGGCCTGCACAACCTCTTCCGGCTCTCCTCGGACGCGTACGCCGAGGGCTGGCTCCAGAAGTGGCCCCGGATGGACAAGGAGACCATCGCCCAGTGGTCGGAGGGGATCGTCGCCTCCACCGGCTGCCCCTCCGGCGAGGTGCAGACCCGGCTCCGCCTCGGCCAGTTCGACGAGGCCCTCAAGGCCGCCGCCGACTACCAGGACATCTTCGGCAAGGACCGCTACTTCCTGGAGCTGATGGACCACGGCATCGACATCGAGCACCGGGTCCGCGACGGCCTGCTGGAGATCGGGAAGAAGCTCGGCATCCCGCCGCTGGTGACCAACGACTCGCACTACACCTACGCGCACGAGGCGAGCGCCCACGACGCCCTGCTCTGCATCCAGACCGGCAAGAACCTCTCCGACCCCGACCGCTTCAAGTTCGACGGCACCGGCTACTACCTGAAGTCCACGGACGAGATGTACGCCATCGACTCCTCGGACGCCTGGCAGGAGGGCTGCGCCAACACGCTGCTGGTCGCCGAGATGGTCGACACCACGGGCATGTTCGAGAAGCGCGACCTGATGCCCAAGTTCGACATCCCCGAGGGCTACACCGAGGTCACCTGGTTCAAGGAGGAGGTCCGCCGCGGCATGGAGCGCCGCTACCCCGGCGGCATCCCCGAGGACCGCCAGAAGCAGGCCGACTACGAGATGGACGTCATCATCTCGATGGGCTTCCCGGGCTACTTCCTCGTCGTCGCCGACTTCATCATGTGGGCCAAGAACAACGGCATCGCGGTCGGCCCCGGCCGCGGCTCCGCGGCCGGCTCGATCGTCGCCTACGCCATGGGCATCACCGACCTGGACCCGATCCCGCACGGCCTGATCTTCGAGCGGTTCCTCAACCCCGAGCGCATCTCGATGCCCGACGTCGACATCGACTTCGACGAGCGCCGGCGCGTCGAGGTGATCAGGTACGTGACCGAGAAGTACGGCGCCGACAAGGTCGCCATGATCGGCACGTACGGCACCATCAAGGCCAAGAACGCGATCAAGGACTCCGCGCGGGTGCTGGGCTACCCGTACGCGATGGGCGACCGCATCACCAAGGCCATGCCCGCCGACGTCCTCGGCAAGGGCATCCCGCTCTCCGGCATCACCGACCCGAGCCACCCGCGCTACAGCGAGGCCGGCGAGGTCCGCGGGATGTACGAGAACGAGCCGGACGTGAAGAAGGTCATCGACACCGCCAAGGGCGTCGAGGGCCTGGTGCGCCAGATGGGCGTGCACGCCGCAGGCGTGATCATGTCCAGCGAGACCATCACCGACCACGTCCCGGTCTGGGTCCGGCACACCGACGGCGTCACCATCACCCAGTGGGACTACCCGAGCTGCGAGTCGCTCGGCCTGCTGAAGATGGACTTCCTGGGCCTGCGCAACCTCACGATCATGGACGACGCGGTCAAGATGGTGAAGGCCAACAAGGGCCTCGACATCGACCTGCTCTCCCTGCCGCTGGACGACCCCACCACCTTCGACCTGCTCCAGCGCGGCGACACCCTCGGCGTCTTCCAGTTCGACGGCGGCCCCATGCGTTCGCTGCTGCGGCTGATGAAGCCCGACAACTTCGAGGACATCTCCGCCGTCTCGGCCCTGTACCGGCCGGGCCCGATGGGCATGAACTCGCACACGAACTACGCGCTGCGCAAGAACGGCCAGCAGGAGATCACGCCGATCCACCCGGAGCTGGAGGAGCCGCTCAAGGAGGTCCTGGACGTCACCTACGGCCTGATCGTCTACCAGGAGCAGGTGCAGAAGGCCGCCCAGATCATCGCCGGCTACTCGCTCGGCGAGGCCGACATCCTCCGCCGCGTGATGGGCAAGAAGAAGCCCGAGGAGCTGGCGAAGAACTTCACCATCTTCCAGGCCGGCGCCCGCAAGAACGGCTACAGCGACGAGGCCATCCAGGCCCTGTGGGACGTGCTGGTCCCCTTCGCCGGCTACGCCTTCAACAAGGCGCACTCGGCCGCGTACGGCCTGGTCTCGTACTGGACCGCGTACCTGAAGGCGAACCACCCCGCCGAGTACATGGCCGCCCTGCTCACCTCGGTCAAGGACGACAAGGACAAGTCGGCCGTCTACCTCAACGAGTGCCGCCGGATGGGCATCAAGGTGCTGCCGCCCAACGTCAACGAGTCCGAGGCCAACTTCGCCGCCCAGGGCGACGACGTGATCCTCTTCGGCCTCTCCGCCGTGCGCAACGTCGGCACCAACGTCGTCGAGTCGATCATCAAGTGCCGCAAGGCCAAGGGGAAGTACACCTCCTTCCCGGACTACCTCGACAAGGTCGAGGCGGTGGTCTGCAACAAGCGCACCACCGAGTCCCTGATCAAGGCCGGTGCCTTCGACTCGATGGGCCACACCCGCAAGGGCCTGGTGGCGCAGTACGAGCCGATGATCGACAACGTGGTCGCGGTCAAGCGAAAGGAGGCCGAGGGCCAGTTCGACCTCTTCGGCGGCATGGGCGAGGAGAGCGGCAGCGAGCCGGGCTTCGGCCTGGACGTGGAGTTCTCCACCGAGGAGTGGGACAAGACCTATCTGCTCGCCCAGGAGCGGGAGATGCTCGGTCTGTACGTCTCCGACCACCCGCTCTTCGGCCTGGAGCACATCCTGTCCGACAAGGCCGACGCGGGCATCGCCCAGCTCACCGGCGGCGAGCACGCCGACGGCGCCGTCGTCACCATCGGCGGCATCATCTCCGGCCTCCAGCGCAAGATGACCAAGCAGGGCAACGCCTGGGCCATCGCCACGGTGGAGGACCTCGCCGGCTCCATCGAGTGCATGTTCTTCCCCGCGACCTACCAGCTCGTCTCCACCCAACTCGTCGAGGACGCCGTGGTGTTCGTCAAGGGGCGCCTGGACAAGCGGGAGGACGTGCCGCGGCTGGTCGCGATGGAGCTGATGATCCCGGACCTGTCCAACGCGGGCACCAACGCGCCCGTGGTCCTCACCATCCCGGCCACCCGGGTCACCCCGCCCATGGTCAGCCGTCTCGGCGAGATCCTCACCCACCACCGGGGCGACAGCGAGGTCCGGATCAAGCTCCAGGGGCCGACCAAGACCACCGTGCTGCGGCTGGACCGGCACCGGGTCAAGCCGGACCCGGCCCTCTTCGGCGACCTCAAGGTGCTGCTGGGCCCGTCGTGCCTGGCGGGCTGAGCGGCTGACCGTACCCCCGGAGGGCGAAGGGGCGCACCCGCATTCGGTGCGCCCCTCGTGTGTGCCGGGGCTCCAACGGCCCGTCGCGCCGACGTCAGTTGTGACCGAAGCGCTTCTGCCGCCCCTTGCGGGCCACGTCGCCGGGTGTCATCCGGGTGGCGCGCTGGTCGTCCTGCGCGTCCAGCGGAGGCGGCTGGGCCACCTGCTCCGCGCTCTCGGCCTGCGGCTGCTTGCGGTCACGGTTCTTGTTCTTGGCCATGGTGATCTGCCTCCTGCGGGGGATTCCGGGGCCAGGGCCGCTGCCAGATTCACACAGGCCGGACAGGTGCGCATGTCGGGCAATTACCGTCTGTGACAGGGTTCGACGGGCGACGCCGCGCCGAAACGCCACGCCGAAGATCGAGTTCGGGCCGTTAACCCCGGCGTGGTCGGGCAGACTCGAAGCAAGCCCGAAGCAAACCTCCCGGAAAGAGGGTGGATCGCGTGGACCGCTGCATCGTCCTGGTGGACGCCGGGTATCTGCTGGGGGCCGCCGCCAGTCTCCTCGCCGGGGAGCCGTCGCGGTCCCGTATCACCGTCGACCACACCGCCCTGGTCCAGGGCCTGCGCGAACGCGCCGAGTCCGAGACCCAGCGGCCGCTGCTGCGCATCTACTGGTTCGACGGCGCCCCCGACCGCGTACCGCAGCCCGAGCACCGGCGGCTGCGCGTGATGCCCCGGGTCACCGTCCGGCTCGGCGCGCTGACCCGCAGCGACGGCCGCTGGGCGCAGAAGGGCGTGGACGCCGCGATGCACGCCGAGCTGACCGAGCTGGCCCGCAACCGGGCCTGCTCCGACATCGTGCTGGTGACCGGCGACGGGGATCTGCTGCCGGGCATGATGTCCGCCAAGGAACACGGCGTCGCCGTCCATCTGTGGGCCGTGCAGGCCGCCGACGGCGACTACAACCAGTCCGAGGACCTCGTCGCCGAGGCCGACGAGCGGCGCGTGCTGGACCGTACCTGGATCACCAAGGCGGTACGGGCCAAGGAGCTCACCGGGGTCTGCGCGCCGCCGCCGGCGCCCCGGCCGGAGATCGCCGCGATCCTGTCCGCGCCGCTGCCCGAGTCGGCGCTCGCCGCGACGGCCGAGCGGTCCGCCGAGGAGCGGCAGAATCCGGTGCCGGCCGCCCCCCGCAACGGCACCGAGGAACGCGTCCCCGTCGCCAAGGGCGTGCCCACCCCCAAGGACCTCGCCGCCCTGCGCGCCCCCGGCCCGCAGCCCGCCCAGCCCCCCACCACCGCCACCCTGCGCTGGTCCTCCGACAAGGGCTGGGTGGACCGTCCCGCCGGCGAGTCCGCCGAGGCCGCCTCCATGCCGACGCTCGCCCAGCTCACCACGGCGGAGCAGCGCTGGGCCGACCGCGAGGAGGACATCACCACGGTCGGCGGCGACCCCTACGAGGTGGGGCAGGTCTTCGCCCGCCGCTGGAAGGAGCGGCTCGGCGACCACGGCCACCTCCAGAAGCTGTCGGGCATGTATCCCCGTATCCCGCACCGCATCGACGGCGAGCTGCTGCGCTACGCCGCACGCTTCGGGCTGCTCGCCCACAAGGACGACCAGATCGACGAACACGACCGCTACGCGATCCGGGCGGGCTTCTGGCGGGAGGTCGACGTCCGGACGGAGACGGAGCCCGCGCCGGCGGGCGAGTGACGGGACGGCGGGCGTGCCCGCCCGGTGACGCGTGCGTCTTTACCCACGCATGGGCGCTTATGGGCCGACCCGGCAGCGGACGGCGCCGTCCCACCCCGTAGTCTCGTCCTTTGTGAGTACGCGCGCGGCACAGGCATCTCGGCACGGTGGTGATGTCGTGTGCGCGGTGCGCGGACTGACCAAGACCTACCCGGCGGTGCGCGGCCGGCGGGGCGCGCCCGGCACGCCCGAGGTGCGCGCCACCGACGACGTGGGGCTGGACATCCGGCGCGGTGAGATCTTCGGGCTGCTCGGTCCGAACGGCGCCGGGAAGTCCACCCTGGTGCGGCAGCTGACCGGGCTGATGCGGCCCGACGCCGGCAGCGTGGAGATCCTGGGCCACGACATCGTGCGCCACCCGGAGCGGGCCGCCCGGATCCTCGCCTACCTCGGGCAGGAGTCGACCGCCCTGGACGAGCTGACCGTGTCGCTGGCCGCCGAGACCACCGGGCGGCTGCGCGGCCTGGACGTGCGGCGGGCGCGGGCCGAGCGGGACGCCGTCCTTCAGGAGCTGGGGCTCACCCCGATCGCCGGACGGCCGCTGAAGAAGCTCTCCGGCGGCCAGCGGCGTCTGGCCTGCTTCGCCGCCGCGCTGGTGGGGGAGCGGCCGCTGCTCGTCCTGGACGAGCCGACCACCGGCATGGACCCGGTGGCCCGGCGGGCGGTGTGGTCCGCCGTCGACCGGCGCCGCGCCGAGCGGGGCACCACCGTGCTGCTCGTCACCCACAACGTCATCGAGGCCGAGACCGTCCTGGACCGGGTCGCCGTCCTGGACCACGGACGGGTGATCGCCTGCGACAGCCCCGCCGGGCTGAAGGAGAAGGTGGCCGGCGAGGTCCGCGTCGAGCTGGTCTGGCGCGAGACGGCGCCGCTGCACGTGCCCGAGGTGGCCGCCCTGAGGGACCGCGCCGCCGAGTCGGGGCGCCGCTGGACGCTGCGGCTCGCGCCCGAGGAGGCCCGCGCGGTCGTCGCCACCGTCACCGGCGGCGCCGCCTTCGCCGCCCTGGACGACTTCACGCTGGCCACGCCCAGCCTGGAGGACGTCTATCTGGCGCTGGGCGGCGCCGCGGAGCAGGGCCTGGTGAAGGCGTGAGCACACGGCCGGGCGTATCCGTACGCAACAGGACGACTGCCGGGGTGCGGCTCGGTGCACCCGGTGAACCTGGTGAAGGGGAGCAGCGCGACGTGAGTGTCGTACCCGCCGATGTCCTGCCGGGCGGTGCCCTGGCCGGTGCGGAGGCCGCCGGCGGCGCGGCCGAGCTGGGGCCGCGGGCGCGGCTGTGGCCCTCGCTGGCGGCCGTGTACCGGGCGCAGCTGTCCCGGGCGCGGGTCGCGCGCATCCCGCTGCTGTTCGTGGCGACCTTCCAGTCGATCGGCATCATGATCCTGATGCGCGGTGTGGTGGACGGCGGCGAGGAGGCGCGGGCCGTCGTGGCCGGGTCGGCGGTCCTGGTCGTCGCCTTCGTCGCGCTGAACCTGCTGGCGCAGTACTTCGGCCAGCTGCGGGGCAGCGGCGGTCTCGACCACTACGCGACGCTGCCCGTGCCGCCGGCCGCGGTGGTGCTGGGGGCGGCGGGCGCGTACGCGTCGTTCACCGTGCCGGGCACCGTGGTGACGGCCGTCTTCGGCTGTGCGCTGTTCGGGCTGCCGGTGGCGCATCTGTGGGTGCTGGCCGCGGTGATCCCGCTGGCGGGTGCCGCGCTGGCCGGTCTCGGCGCGGCGCTGGGCCTGCTCGCGCCGCGGCCGGAGCTGGCCACGCTGCTCGGGCAGCTCGGCATGTCGGCGGCGCTGCTGCTGGGCGTGCTGCCGGCGGACCGGATGCCGGAGCCGGTGCGGCTCGCCCGCGACCTGCTCCCGTCGACGTACGGCGTGGAGGCCTTCGCGCGTACCTTCGCCCGGCGTCCCGACTGGGCCTTCGTCCTCGGCGACCTCGCCGTGTGCGGGGCGGTCGGCGTCGTGTCGCTGGCCGTCGCCACCTGGGCCTACCGGCGGGCTGCCGTCCGGTGACGCGGGACACAGCCGGGCCTGGCACGATGTCAGGGTGACCGCACCACTGACTCCACCTCCGCCCCCGCATGAACACTCGTCGTACCCGGCGTGGCGGGTGCCGCCGCCGGCGGGCGCGGGCGCCGTGGCGAGCGCGTACGAACAGGACGGCCCCGGGATGAAGACCGAAGTGCGTCAGGCCGCCGTGATCACCGTGGCGGTGGCGCTGTGCGGGGTGCTGCTGGGGCTGCTGTGGTGGTGGCTGGCGCCGAACGTGCCGCTCGTCGGTGACGTGGCCGGCCAGGACTGGGTCGTCTACCTCAAGGACAGCGAGGGCGAGCAGGCGGCCGGCGTCGACGGCACGTTCACGCTGCTCGCGCTGGCCTTCGGGGCGCTCACCGCGGTCGTCGTCTTCCTGTTCCGGCGGCGCGGGGGCGTGCCCCTGGTCGTGGCGCTGACCGCCGGGGGACTGCTCGCCTCGCTGCTCGCCTGGCGGCTCGGGATGTGGCTCGGGCCCACCAAGGACGTGCTCGCCCACGCCAAGGAGGTGGGCAAGGGCGTGACGTTCTCCGCGCCGCTGGAACTCGGGGCCAAGGGCGCGCTGCTGGCCTGGCCGGTGGCCGCGCTCCTCGTCCACCTCGGCCTGACGGCCCTGTTCGGCCCGCGCGACCCCGACCCCTGTCTCCAGGGTCCGTTCGACGGCGGCCCCGGCCCCTACGGCGGGCCGCCACAGGCGTAGCCGTCACCGGTGCCCGGCTACGCCGGGCGCCGGCCATGGTTCGCGCGGCCCTTCTTCGTACGCCACTTGCGCTTGCGGGTCCTCTTCGACATGCCCCTTGTGCTTAACCGAACCAGGGGCGTCCGTCGAGGGGTCGCGCACGCCGTATGTTCAGACGCGCCCGATGGGGGCGAGTACCGCGTCCGTCAGCCTGGCCAGGTCGGCGGGGGCGAGTTCGACCTCCAGGCCGCGGCGGCCGGCCGAGACGCAGATCGTGGCATGGGCGGAGGCCGAGGCGTCCAGCACCGTCGGCAGCCGCTTGCGCTGGCCGAGGGGGGAGATGCCGCCGCGGACATAGCCGGTGGTGCGCTCGGCGAGCGCCGGGTCGGCCATCGCGGCCCGCTTGCCGCCGGCCGCCGACGCCAGCGCCTTCAGATCCAGCTGGCCCGCCACCGGGACCACCGCGACCGTCAGACGGCCGTCGACCTCCGCGACCAGCGTCTTGAAGACCCGCTCCGGGGAGACGCCCATCGCCTCGGCCGCCTCCTCGCCGTAGGACGGGTGGGAGGGGTCGTGGTCGTAGGAGTGCACCGTGTACGCGACGCCGGCCTCGGTGAGCGCCACGGTCGCGGGCGTGCCGCCCGCGCCTTCCTTCTGCTTCTTCGCCTTCTTCGCCATCGAGGGCCTGTTCTCCCGGATCGGATACGTCAGTTGAGGCTGGTCGGGGCCCGTGTCAGGTCCGACGCCGGCAACGACGGCAGCGTACGGATGATGGCCGTCTCGGTGCGCAGGAGTCTCAGCTCGTCGCGCAGCCGGGAGGCGGTGTCCGGTGCCTGGAGCAGGCGCTGCTTGGTGGGGGTGTCCAGCATCATCGCCGCGGCCACCAGGTAGGAGACCACACCGGGTTCGTCCGGCAGGTCGGCACCCGTCGTCAGCGACCGCTCCCGCGCTCCCGCCAGCCGCTTCTGGTACTGGCGGAAGGAGCGCAGCACCCCCTCGGCCAGCGCGCCCGCCTCGTCGCCGGGTTCCTCGGGCAGCGTGTCCAGCTCGGCCGTCAGGAACGGCCCCGTCGCGTCGATCGACAGCACCCGTACCCGGGTCGTGCCGGTCGCCAGCACCTCGAAGGTGCCGTCGGCCCGCTCCCGGATCGTCGCCGCGTCGGCCACACAGCCGACCTTGTGGAACGCCGTGGCCGGGTCCGGGCCGAACCCGGCGGCCGGCCCCTGCCGGGGCAGCGAGGTCTGGTCGGGCATGCCGGGGGCGCTGGGCGCCACCTCGTGGCCGTCCCGGATCGCCACGACGGCGAACCGGCGCGGTTCGTCCTCGGGGGTCTTCAGCAGTTCGCGCATCATGGCGCGATAGCGCTCCTCGAACACGTTGAGCGGGAGCACCAGCCCCGGGAACAGCACCGAGTTCAGGGGGAAGAGGGGGAGCCGGACGATGGTCACGACGCAGAAGCCTAATGGTCGCCGGTGCGGGCGTGTCGGCCGCGCCCGCACCGTGGATGGCCGGAAGCCGGCGGCGGCCCGGCACAGACCGCCGCCCGGACCTCCTCCCGCACCTGGAGGAACCGGCCGAGCGGATCGTCACCGTCCCGGTCCCAGGGGAAGGAGGTGGCGTACGGGCCGGTCAGGCGGAGCTGTTCCAGGGCGTCCTCCCAGCGCCTCAGCCGTACCAGCACGTACGTCAGCAGGTTGCGCACCTCCGCCGGCCACGGGTCGGCCGCCGGGTGGGCCGCGGAGAGGGCGATGGCCCGGTCGGCCGCCGCGTCCAGCCGGGCCCGCTGAGCCCCGGTCGCGGCACCGTCGGCGAGGCACAGGAAGGCCGCCCGCGCCGGCAGCGCCCGTACCAGGGAGCCGGAGGGCGCGTCCTGTGCCGCCGTCTCGGCGAAGTCCAGGCACTCGCGGTGGGCGCCGGGGGAGGCGGCGGCCAGGTACTTCAGGGCGGTGACATGACAGCCGTAGTGGTGCGGCGAGCGGCGGACCGCCTGCGCCCACAGCCGCTCGAAGGCGGTGTGCCCGGCGCCGCTGCCCCGCGCGCTGTCCAGCGCGATCCGCCAGGGCACCGGATCGTCCCCGCCCGCCTCGGTGGCCGCGGCGAGCAGCGGGTCGGCCTGGCGCAGCAGTTCGGCGCGGGCCGGCGAGTCCCAGCAGCGGTCCACCGCGAGCCGGGCCCGCACCAGCAGGACGTCCGGGTCCTCGGGGGCGGCGGCCCGCCAGCGGGCCAGCCACTCGGCGCGCGAGCGCGCGAAGGCCGCCAGCCGCGCCGTGTACCGGTCGCGGTGCTCCCACTCGGCGCCGGCGCGGGTGGCGGCGAGCAGCTCGGCCGCGGGCCGGTACTCGCCGTGGGCGGCGGCGAGAAGTGCGGGACCGAGACGGTCGTCCGGCGCGTCGAGGAGCACCTCGTCGTCGGCGGGCGGTCCGGCGACGGGGCGCGACGTCTTCTCTCTCACCCGGGCCGTACCGAGGAGCGCACGCAGCAGAGCCATGGTGCCGACCATTGAAAGAGGTGCAGGTCAGGACGCGCCAGAGCGATTGCGGAAGTCGTGGAAGGTTGTACGCGCACCGGTCAAGGGCGGGTAAAAACGCCCCTGTCCGGCAACCTTCGCCTCCCGCTCAGCCGCGCTGGAGCAGCCGGGTGGCGCCCGCCGCCACCGTCGTCGCCAGCACCCAGCCCAGCACGATCATCGTCGCCGACAGCCACTGCCAGCCCCCCTCCAGGCGCCAGACGCCCACCTGGCCCAGGTCGACGACGGGCAGCAGCAGATCCAGGGCGAACAGGGCGGAGTTCCACGGCGGATGCTCGTCGCCCTTGATCGGCGGATGGGGGGCCTGCGCGAAGGCCACCGAGCCCGCCGCCCACAGCACCGCCATCCACACCGCGGCCCGGCCCGGCCGGTAGCCGTAGGCGACCGTCCAGTCCTGCGCGTACCCCCACAGCTTGCCGGCGAGCGGCAGGCTCTCCCGGCGGCGGCGGTGCTTGGCGAGCAGCACCTCGCGGGCGTCCTCGTCCTCGCCGCCGGCCCGCAGCACCCCGGCCAGCCGCTCGTAGGGCTCCGGGTGGTACTCGGCGGTCGCCGCGGCCACCCATTCCAGCCGCTCGGTCAGCGGGAACGGCCCCCGGGGCACCAGGTTCTCGTAGGTGAAGCCGCCCATGTGCAGCCGGCCGGGGCCGGGCCAGCTGTCCGCCCGGTCCATCAGGTTGACGATCCGCGCCCCCGACAGCACCACCCGGCCGCGCGCCGGACGCTCCCCGAGGAAGCGCAGCTCGGGCGTCTGCACCCGGCGCAGCGACAGCTCCTGGTCGTCGGTGAGGGTGAAGCGGGCCCGCTCCAGGTCGACGGCGTCGCCGAAGCGGCCGTCGTCCAGCCGTATCCCGCCCCGGCAGTCGAACCGCTGCACCCGGGTGCCCTGCGCCGGGGTGGTGCCGGTCAGCAGCGGATTGCCCACGCCCGCCGGGGTCAGGTACAGCGTGCGCTCCACGGTGAGCTGGGGCGCGTTCAGGGCGAGCCGCGCGTCCGGGTTGACGAGCCGGGCGCCGCGCAGGCTCAGCGAGACGCCGACCTGGGCGCCGCGCAAGGTCAGCTCCCCGCGCGACTGAAGCAGCTCGGCCTGGAGGTCCTGGCCGACGGTCATGCCGTCCGCGGCGATCGAGCGGCCGCTGCGGTCCGGGTGCACGATCGCCTCGCTGAGCAGCAGGTCGGTGCCGATGTGCGCGTCGGTGAGCCGGACGCCGTGGTGGAACCGGCAGCGCGGCAGATGCAGATCGCCCTCGGTGTGCAGCCGGGCCGCCTCCAGCCGCGGCACCGAGCAGTTCACCAGCCGTACGGTCGTGAAGCGGGCCTCCGGCAGCACGACCTCCAGCTCGAAGCGGCAGCCGCGCAGCTCCACGTACGGCACCACCGTGCCGCCCGCGAGGTCCAGCGTGCCGCTGATCTGCACGCCGACCAGCTTCAGCGAGGAGACCCGCCCGGCGAGCGCGGGCGGGCCGTCCAGCAGCAGCCAGCACACGATGCGGGCCCGCACCGTCCGTTCGGGCCCCCACGGGTGCCCGCCGTGCGGATCGTCGACGACCGTGTCCCCGCTGCGCAGGTCGTAGACGCTGCCGTTGCGGAAGGCCTGCCACATGCCGGCCTCCGCCGCCGTCAGATCGTCCGGCAGGTCCCCCGCGCGGATGCCCGCCCCGTCGGTCACGGCTCTTTCCGCCTCCCCCGTCTCAGTCGACAGCATTCGTACAACTGTTCATGCCCGCTGAGTGACCTTTCGAACACTCGACGTGACATGGATCGCGGAAACCGGCCGCCGCTCCGTATCAGCAACTGATACGCGCGAACGGGCCGCGACGCGGGTCTGAGAGAATTGGTTCCGTGATCTCCCGAATCGATCTGCGCGGCGACGCCCTCCCCGAGGGCCCCGCCCTGCGCGAGCTGCTGCCCCGAGCCGACTTCGACGTTGCGGCCGCCCTGGAGAAGGTGCGGCCGATCTGCGAGGACGTGCATCATCGCGGCGACGCGGCGCTGATCGACTTCGCCGAGCGGTTCGACGGGGTTCGCCTGGAGTCCGTACGGGTCCCCGCCCAGGCGCTCACCGACGCGCTGGAGCAGCTGGACCCGGCCGTGCGCGCGGCCCTGGAGGAGTCGATCCGCCGTGCCCGGCTCGTCCACCGGGAGCAGCGCCGCACCACCCACACCACCCAGGTCGTCCCCGGCGGCACGGTGACCGAGAGGTGGGTCCCGGTCCAGCGCGTCGGGCTGTACGCGCCCGGCGGCCGGTCCGTCTACCCCTCCTCCGTGATCATGAACGCGGTGCCCGCGCAGGAGGCCGGCGTCCCGTCCGTCGCCCTCGCCTCCCCGGCGCAGGCGGAGTTCGGCGGCCTGCCGCACCCGACGATCCTCGCCGCCTGCGCCCTGCTCGGCGTCGACGAGGTGTACGCGGCCGGCGGCGCCACCGCCGTCGCGATGTTCGCCTACGGCACCGAGTCCTGCCCGCCCGCCGACATGGTCACCGGCCCCGGCAACATCTGGGTCGCCGCCGCCAAGCGGTACTTCACCGGCCGGATCGGCATCGACGCCGAGGCCGGACCGACCGAGATCGCCGTCCTGGCCGACGACACCGCCGACCCGGCGCACGTCGCCTCCGACCTGATCAGCCAGGCCGAGCACGACCCGCTGGCCGCCGCCGTCCTGGTCACCGACTCCGTCTCGCTGGCGGACGCGGTGGAGAAGGAGCTCGAGCCCCAGGTCGCCGCCACCAAGCACGTCGAGGACCGGATCCGCCCGGCGCTCGCCGGCCGGCAGTCCGCGATCGTGCTGGTCGACGGGGTCGAGGAGGGCCTGAAGGTCGTCAACGCCTACGGCGCCGAGCACCTGGAGATCCAGACGGCC
Organism: Streptomyces fumigatiscleroticus; assembly: GCF_014647975.1. Classification (GTDB taxonomy): domain Bacteria; phylum Actinomycetota; class Actinomycetes; order Streptomycetales; family Streptomycetaceae; genus Streptomyces; species Streptomyces fumigatiscleroticus. The sequence goes on along the minus strand of NZ_BMQF01000005.1, from coordinate 309,643 downwards.
GACGCCGCGGCGGTCGCCGAGCGGGTCGTGAACGCGGGCGCGGTCTTCATCGGCCCCTGGGCCCCGGTCTCGCTGGGCGACTACGCGGCCGGCTCCAACCACGTCCTGCCCACCGGCGGCTGCGCCTGCCACTCCTCGGGCCTGTCCGTGCAGTCCTTCCTGCGTGGCATCCACGTCGTCGACTACACCAGGGACGCGCTGGCCGAGGTCGCGCACCATGTGGTGACGCTGGCGGAGGCGGAGGACCTGCCCGCGCACGGCGCGGCGATCAAGGCCCGGTTCGAGTGGAAGGTGCCCGAGGGCAAGTGACCGGCAACTCCTCTGTGTCCCCCCGGGACGAGCTCCCCGTACGCGACGAGCTGCGGGGCAAGTCGCCCTACGGCGCACCCCAGCTCGACGTGCCCGTACGGCTGAACACCAACGAGAACCCCTACCCGCTCCCCGAGCCGCTGGTCGAGCGGATCACCGAGCGGGTCCGCGAGGCCGCCCGCGGCCTCAACCGCTACCCGGACCGCGACGCGGTCGAGCTGCGCACCAGGCTGGCCGAGTATCTGACGAGGACCGGCGGGCACCGGGTCGGCGTCGAGAACGTCTGGGCCGCCAACGGCTCCAACGAGGTCATCCAGCAGCTGCTCCAGACCTTCGGCGGCCCCGGCCGCACCGCGATCGGCTTCGAGCCGTCGTACTCGATGCACGGCCTCATCGCGCGCGGCACCGGCACCGGCTGGCTCTCCGGCCCGCGCAACGAGGACTTCACCATCGACCTCGCGGCGGCCGAGAAGGCGATAGCAGAGCACCGCCCGGACGTGGTCTTCGTCACCACCCCCAACAACCCCACCGGCACCGCGGTCCCGCCCGCGACCGTGACCGCGCTGTACGACGCCGCGCAGGCCGCGAAGCCGTCCATGGTGATCGTGGACGAGGCGTACATCGAGTTCAGCCACGGTGCCTCGCTGCTGCCGCTGATCGAGGGCCGGCCGAACCTCGTCGTCTCGCGCACGATGTCGAAGGCGTTCGGCGCGGCCGGCCTGCGCCTGGGCTATCTCGCCGCGCATCCGGCCGTGGTCGACGCCGTCCAGCTGGTCCGGCTGCCGTACCACCTGTCGGCCGTGACGCAGGCGACCGCGCTGGCCGCCCTGGAACACACCGACACGCTGCTGAAGTACGTCGAGCAGCTCAAGTCCGAGCGGGACCGGCTGGTCGCCGAGCTGCGCGCGACCGGCTACGAGGTGACCGAGTCCGACGCGAACTTCGTGCAGTTCGGCCGGTTCGCCGACGCCCACGCCGTCTGGCAGCGGATCCTCGACCGGGGCGTCCTGGTCCGGGACAACGGCGTGCCCGGCTGGCTGCGGGTCACCGCCGGCACCCCCGAAGAGAACGACGCGTTCCTCGACGCGGTACGCGGATTGAAGAAGGAGCAGAGCGCATGAGCCGCACCGGACGCGTGCAGCGGACGACCAAGGAGACGTCCGTCCTGGTCGAGATCGACCTGGACGGCACCGGCAAGACCGACATCTCCACCGGCGTCGGCTTCTGGGACCACATGCTCGACCAGCTCGGCCGGCACGGTCTGTTCGACCTGACCGTCAAGACCGAGGGCGATCTGCACATCGACTCGCACCACACCATCGAGGACACCGCCCTGGCCCTCGGCGCCGCCTTCAAGCAGGCGCTCGGCGACAAGGTCGGCATCTACCGCTTCGGCAACTGCACGGTCCCGCTGGACGAGTCCCTCGCCCAGGTCACCGTCGACCTCTCCGGCCGCCCCTACCTGGTGCACACCGAGCCGGAGAACATGGCGCCGATGATCGGCGAGTACGACACCACCATGACCCGGCACATCCTGGAGTCCTTCGTCGCCCAGGCCCAGATCGCGCTCCACGTCCACGTGCCCTACGGGCGCAACGCCCACCACATCGTGGAGTGCCAGTTCAAGGCGCTGGCCCGGGCCCTGCGCTACGCCAGCGAGCGCGACCCCCGCGCGGCCGGCATCCTGCCCTCCACGAAGGGTGCGCTGTGAACGGGCTGTCGACCGTCCTGATCGTCGTCGGCCTCTTCCTGGTCGGCGGGATCGTCTCCTTCGTCAAGCAGAAGATGCCCACGAGCCTGATCGTGCTGCTGTCGGTCGGCGCCGCGATGTGCCTGGTCGCCGGAGTCCTCAGGCTGGAGGTGTGGAATTGAGCACCGCGTCGAAGAAGGTCGTGGTCTTCGACTACGGCTTCGGCAACGTCCGCTCCGCCGAGCGCGCCCTCGCCCGCACGGGAGCCGATGTCGAGATCACCCGTGACTACGACAAGGCCATGAACGCCGACGGGCTGCTGGTGCCGGGCGTCGGCGCCTTCGCCGCCTGCATGAACGGCCTGCGCGAGGCCCGCGGGGACTGGATCATCGACCGCCGGCTCTCCGGCGGCCGCCCGGTGATGGGCATCTGCGTCGGCATGCAGATCCTCTTCGCCCGCGGCGTCGAGCACGGCGTGGAGAGCGAGGGCCTGGACGAGTGGCCCGGCTCGGTCGAGCCGCTCCAGGCCGACATCGTGCCCCACATGGGCTGGAACACCGTCGAGGCACCGGCCGGCTCGCAGCTCTTCGCGGGCCTGGACGCCGGCGCGCGCTTCTACTTCGTGCACTCCTACGCGGTGCACGACTGGAACCTGGAGACGCACAACCCGGCGATGACCGCGCCCAAGGTCGCCTGGTCCACGCACGGCAAGCCCTTCGTGGCCGCCGTGGAGAACGGCGCCCTGTGGGCCACGCAGTTCCACCCCGAGAAGTCCGGCGACGCCGGCGCGCAGCTCCTCACCAACTGGATCGGAACCCTGTAGAGACATGGCCAAGCTCGAACTCCTCCCCGCCGTCGACGTCCGCGACGGCCAGGCCGTCCGCCTCGTGCACGGCGAGTCCGGCACCGAGACCTCCTACGGCTCCCCCCTGGAGGCGGCCCTGGCCTGGCAGCGGTCGGGCGCCGAGTGGCTGCACCTGGTCGACCTGGACGCCGCGTTCGGCACCGGGAACAACCGCGAGCTGATCGCCGAGGTCGCGCGGGCCATGGACATCAAGGTGGAGCTGTCCGGCGGCATCCGCGACGACGACACCCTCGCCGCCGCCCTGGCCACCGGCTGCACCCGGGTGAACCTGGGCACCGCCGCCCTGGAGTCCCCGGAGTGGGTCGCCAAGGTCATCGCCGAGCACGGTGACAAGATCGCGGTCGGTCTCGACGTACGCGGCACCACCCTGCGCGGCCGCGGCTGGACCCGCGACGGCGGCGACCTCTACGAGACGCTGGAGCGCCTGGACAAGGAGGGCTGCGCCCGCTACGTCGTCACCGACATCGCCAAGGACGGCACCCTCCAGGGCCCCAACCTGGAGCTGCTGAAGAACGTCTGCGCGGCGACGGACCGCCCGGTGGTGGCCTCCGGCGGCGTGTCGTCCCTGGACGACCTGCGGGCCATCGCCTCGCTGGTCCCCCTCGGTGTCGAAGGCGCGATCGTCGGGAAGGCGCTGTACGCGAAGGCGTTCACTCTCGAAGAGGCCCTGGAGGCTACGTCGTGAAAACGGACACAGTGTCATGACGTCCGATGCCGTACGGCGCGCGCAGAGCGGAAATCCCTGGGAGGAGTCCTTCGGTTTTGCACGCGCCGTGGCGGCGGGCGACCGCGTCCTGGTGGCGGGCACGACCGCCTTCAAGGGCGATGTGCTGTACGGGGAGGGCGACCCGTACGAGCAGGCCAAGGTGGCGTTCACCAGCGCCGTCGAGGCGATCGGCGGGTTCGGGCTCGGCGTGGAGTCCGTGATCCGCACGCGCGTGCATCTGGCGCATTCGCGGGACCTGGACGAGGTGGGCCGGGCGCACAAGGAGCTGTTCGACTCCGTCCGGCCGGTCGCGACCTTCCTGGTCGTGGACGGCTTCGTCGACCCGCGTGTGCTGGTGTCGGTGGAACTAGAAGCATTCAGAGGAGCCGTGGATTCATGACCCTGGCGGTCCGAGTCATCCCCTGCCTGGACGTGGACGACGGCCGGGTCGTCAAGGGCGTCAACTTCCAGAACCTGCGCGACGCGGGCGACCCCGTCGAGATGGCCAAGGTCTACGACGCCGAGGGCGCCGACGAGCTGACCTTCCTGGACATCACCGCCTCGTCCGGCAACCGGGAGACCACCTACGACGTGGTGCGCCGCACCGCCGAGCAGGTGTTCATCCCGCTGACCGTCGGCGGCGGCGTGCGCACCGCGGAGGACGTGGACAAGCTGCTGCGGGCGGGCGCCGACAAGGTCGGCGTGAACACGGCCGCCATCGCCCGGCCCGACCTGATCCGCGAGATCGCCGAGCGCTTCGGCCGCCAGGTGCTGGTCCTGTCGGTCGACGCCCGCCGCACGGAGACCGGCTCCTTCGAGGTCACCACCCACGGCGGCCGCAAGGGCACCGGCATCGACGCGGTGGAGTGGGCGCACCGGGCCGCCGAGCTGGGCGCGGGCGAGATCCTGCTCAACTCGATGGACGCGGACGGCACCAAGGACGGCTACGACCTGGAGATGATCGCGGCGGTCCGCAAGCACGTCACGGTCCCGGTGATCGCCTCCGGCGGCGCCGGCCGGCTGGCCGACTTCCCGCCGGCCGTCGACGCGGGCGCCGACGCGGTCCTCGCGGCCTCCGTCTTCCACTTCGGCGACCTGCGCATCGGCGAGGTCAAGCGGACCCTGCGGGAGGCGGGCCACCCCGTGCGCTGACCCTTCGGGGGAACAAGCCCCGGCCGCCCTCGGGAGGCCGGGGCTTTCTCACGCCCGGATACGAAAGAGAAGTTGCGCAAACTATATTGCGCAACTTCTCTTTCGTATCTAGGGTAGGGGCATGACCGGCAAGGAGAACCGCCCCATCACCGACCTGGGCACCCTGAAGGCCCTCGCCCATCCGCTGCGCATGAAGCTCTACCGGCTGCTGTTCGTGGCCGGAACGGCGACCGCCTCGCACCTGGCCGAGCAGGTGGACGAGGCCGTGTCCCTGGTCAGCTACCACCTGCGCAAGCTCGCCGAGAACGGCCTCATCGAGGAGGCCGAGCCGCGCAGCGCCGACGCCCGCGAGCGCTGGTGGCAGCCGGCCTCGGACGGGGTCACCATCCGGGACAAGGACTTCCAGGACGCCCCGGAGAAGGTGGCGGCACACCTGGCGGCATCCCGGCTCTTCCAGCAGCAGCGCTCCGAGATGTACCGCACCTACCTCGACGAACGCGCCCACTGGGGGCCGGAGTGGAACACCGCCGCGCACGACTCGGAGTCGCTGCTGCGGCTCACCGCCGCCGAGCTGGCCGCCCTCAAGAAGGACCTGCTCGAGCTGGTCAAGAGGTACGACGACCGGGGCCGCGCCCGCGAGGCCGCCGGCGACACCGAGGGCCGCGAGAACGTCGCCCTGCACACGTACGCCTTCCCCTTCCGCGTCTGAGCGTCCGAGCGTCCGAGCCTCTGAGAGGACCCGCCCCATGACCACCGTGACCGCCGGAACGCCGTTATCCGCGCGTCCCGCGTCCGAGATCCCCGCCCACCGAGACGGCAACGTCCTGCGCTGGCTCGCCGCCTACACCTCCTCGACGGTCGGCGACAGCGTCTACTACATCGCCCTGTCCTGGGCGGCCGTACGGACCGGAACGCCCTCGCAGGCGGGGATCGTGATGTCGGTCGGCGCGCTGCCGAGAGCCCTGCTGATGCTGGGCGGGGGAGTGGTGGCCGACCGGCTGGGGCCGCGCCGGGTGGTCATCGGCAGCGACGCGGTGCGCTGCGCGGCGGTGCTGGCGGTGGCGGCGCTGCTGTTCCTCACCACCCCCGGACTGTGGCCGCTGACCCTGCTGGCGCTGGTCTTCGGCACCGTCGACGCCGTGTTCATGCCCGCGGTGGGCGCCCTGCCCGCGCGGATCACCGGCCGGGGCCAGCTGGCGCGCGTGCAGGGCCTGCGGGGCCTGGCGGTCCGCTTCGCGAGCGTCGTCGGCGGCCCGCTCGGCGGCCTCGGCGTCGCGGTCGGCGGGGCGGGAGCCGCCTTCGCGCTGGCCGGCGCTCTGATCGCGGTGTCGGTGCCGCTGCTGGTCGCCGTACGGGTGGGGGAGCTGCCCGGCGACGACCGGGCCGGTGCGCGGGACGGGACCGCCTGGCGCGATCTGGTGGCCGGCCTGCGCCATGTCCGCCGCCACCGGGTGCTCGCCCCGCTGATGCTGGCCATCGCCCTCGGCGACCTCGGCTTCGTCGGACCGCTCAACGTGGGCCTGACCCTGCTGGCCGACGAACGCGGCTGGGGCGCCTCCGGTATGGGCTGGGTGCTCGCCGGGTTCGGCACCGGCGCGGGAGCCGCCTCGCTGCTGCTGACCGTGCGCGGCCGCGTACCGCACGCCGGACGGGTCGCCGGATGCTCGATCCTGGCCGGCTCGGTCGCCATCGGCGCCCTCGCCCACGCACCCGGCATCGCCGCGGCGGCCGGCATGGCGCTGCTGGTCGGGCTGCTCGCCGGACTCAGCGGCGCCCTGTGCGCGGCGCTCCTTCAGACCCGGGCCGACCCTGCCTTCCTGGGCCGCGTCACCGCCCTCTCCTCCCTGGTCAGCCTGGGATTCGCCCCGCTCAGCATGCCGCTGTCCGCCGCCGCGATCGGCGCCTGGGGCACCGGCCCGGTCTTCGCCGTCAGCGCGGCCGTGTGCGGGCTCGGCGGTGTGACCGCCCTGTGCGCCCGCGACCTGCGCCGCGCCGAACTCCCCGGCTGACCCCGGCCCGCCCGCGGCGGGCTTCGAGACCCGAACCGTCCGCTCGGGTCTCAGAGGCCGAGCTGTTTGGTCTCGTGCACCTTGGCGATCGCCTCCTTGTCGCCGTCCAGCTCGACCGTGGCCGCGCTCTGCCGGCCGAAGGTGAACAGCAGCAGCTCGGACGGCTCGCCGGTCACCGTCACCACGGGGGTGCCGCGGTGGGCCACCGCCGTCTGCCCGTCCGGCCGGCGCAGCACCAGGCCCGTGGGGGAGCGGCGGCCCACCAGCCGGGCGGTGCGCTCCAGCCGCGACCACAGGGCGTCCTGGAAGACCGGGTCGAGCTCGCGCGGCGTCCAGTCGGGCTGCGCCCGCCGGACGTCCTCGGCGTGCACATAGAACTCGACCGTGTTCGCCATCTCGTCGACCTGCTTCAACTGGAACGGCGAGAAACGCGGCGGCCCGGTGCGGATCAGCCGGATCAGCTCCTCGTAGGGCTTCGCGGCGAAGTCCGCCAGCAGCCGCTCGGACCGCGGCACGAGCTGCTTGATCAGCATGCTCCCGAGGGAGTCGGGCCGGCGCTCCCGCACCACCACATGGGCGGCCAGGTCACGGGTCCGCCAGCCCTCGCACAGTGTGGGGGCGTCCGGACCCGCGGTCTCCAACAGGTCGGCGAGAAGAAGTCGTTCACGCTTCGCATGGGTCGACATGGGCTCAGCCTACGGTCGGCCGTCCGCCACGCCCACCCGTCGCCCGGCCACCCCGGCGCCGCGTTCCGCCCTTCCCGAACCGTGGACACCGCCGGGACACGTCACCCACGCGCGGCACAATGGCACCCATGACCAGTACGCCCCCCCGGCAGCCCGGCCGGCTCGACCCGGACATCGCCGCCCGCCTCAAGCGCAGCCCCGACGGCCTCCTCCCCGCCATCGCCCAGCAGTACGACACCGGAGAGGTGCTGATGCTGGGCTGGATGGACGACGAGGCGCTGCACCGCACGCTGACCACCGGCCGCTGCACCTACTGGTCCCGCAGCCGCCGGGAGTACTGGGTCAAGGGCGACACCTCCGGCCATGTGCAGCACGTGAAGTCCGTCGCCCTGGACTGCGACGCCGACACCGTGCTGGTCAAGGTCGACCAGGTCGGCGCGGCCTGCCACACCGGCGCGCGCACCTGCTTCGACGCCGATGTGCTGCTCCGGGACGCCGGTTCCGCCACCCCGGCGCCGGATCAGTAAGGTCTGCCGCCATGGACCTCGAGACCTTCCGCAAGCTGGCCGCCGACCGCCGGGTCGTCCCGGTCACCCGCAAGCTCCTCGCCGACGGCGACACCCCGGTCGCGCTCTACCGCAAGCTCGCCGCCGAGCGCCCCGGCACCTTCCTGCTGGAGTCCGCGGAGAACGGACGCTCCTGGTCCCGCTACTCCTTCGTGGGCGTACGCAGCGCCGGCACCCTCACCGAGCGGGACGGCCGGGCGCACTGGCTGGGCACCCCGCCCGTCGGCGTCCCCGTCGACGGCGACCCGCTCGCCGCCCTGCGCGCCACCGTGGAGGCCCTGCACACCCCCCGCGACCTCGCCGCCGACCTCGGCCTGCCGCCCTTCACCGGCGGCATGGTCGGCTATCTCGGCTACGACATCGTCCGCCGGCTGGAGAAGGTCGGCCCGGGCGAGCGCGACGAGCTGAAGCTGCCCGAGCTGACCATGCTGCTCACCAGCGACCTGGCCGTCATGGACCACTGGGAGGGCTCGGTCTGGCTGATCGCCAACGCGATCAACCACAACGACCTCGCCACCGGCGTCGACGAGGCGTACGCCGACGCGGTCGCCCGCCTGGACGCCATGGAGGCGGACCTGTCCCGCCCCCTCGCCCAGCCGCCGGCCGCCCTGCCCCCCTCCGAGCTGCCCGAGTACACCGCGCGGTGGGGCGGTCCCGACTTCCGCAAGGCGGTCGAGGACATCAAGGAGCGCATCCGCGCGGGCGAGGCCTTCCAGGTCGTGCCGTCGCAGCGTTTCGAGACGCCGTGCACCGCGAGCGCGCTGGACGTGTACCGGGTGCTGCGGGCGACCAACCCCTCGCCGTACATGTACCTGTTCCGCCTCGACGGCTTCGACGTGGTCGGCTCCAGCCCCGAAGCGCTGGTGAAGGTGGCCGACGGGCAGGCCATGCTGCACCCCATCGCCGGCACCCGGCACCGCGGCGCCACCCCGCAGGAGGACCAGGCCCTGGCCGACGAGCTGCTCGCCGACCCCAAGGAGCGCGCCGAGCACCTCATGCTCGTCGACCTGGGCCGCAACGACCTCGGACGGGTCTGCGAACCCGGCTCCGTCGAGGTCGTCGACTTCATGTCCGTCGAGCGGTACTCGCACGTCATGCACATCGTCTCCACGGTCACCGGACGCGTCGCGCCGGGCCGCACCGCCTTGGACGTGCTGACCGCCTGCTTCCCCGCCGGCACGCTCTCCGGCGCGCCCAAGCCGCGCGCCCTTCAGATCATCGACGAGCTGGAACCCTCCCGCCGCGGGCTGTACGGCGGCTGTGTCGGCTATCTCGACTTCGCGGGCGACTCCGACACCGCCATCGCCATCCGCACCGCCCTGCTGCGCGACGGCACCGCCTACGTCCAGGCAGGCGCCGGCATCGTCGCCGACTCCGACCCGGCCGCCGAGGACACCGAGTGCCGCAACAAGGCGGCGGCGGTGCTGCGGGCGGTGCACACCGCCAACCGGCTGGGGTGATGGGGCGCTTCTCATACGGACCCGATTGACCGTTCGCCCGGGGTTCAGGCGATAGTGGAGTACGTGACTGCTGTACCTCACCCCCGTTCCCAAGCCGCAGGATCCGGCCGGGCCGGCCGCCGGAGCCTCGCCGTGGCACTGCTCTGCGGTGCGCTGGGCGCCGCCGTGGCGCTGCTGGCCACCCGGCAGCGCTGGTCGGAGGGGACCGCGACGGTGGCCGGCGGCGCCTTCCCCCTGACCGCCAAGGGCAGCGACGTCACCGGCGTCCCCGCGGCGCTCGCCATAGTGGGGCTCGCCGCGCTCGTCGCCGTCTTCGCCGTCCGCCGGGCCGGCCGGTTCGCCGTCGCCGCGCTGCTCGCGCTGTGCGGTGCCGGCACGATCGCCGCGGCCCTGCTCGGCGCCTCCGACAGCTCCGCGCTGGACGAGAAGGCCGCGCAGGCCGCCGGCGACACCTCGGCCACCGTCGACGCGCTCAGCCACACCGCCTGGCCGTACGTGGCCGCCGCGGGCGGCGTGCTGATCCTCCTCGCCGGGCTGCTCGCTTTGCGCTACGGCCGGCTGTGGCCCGCGATGTCCGGCCGCTACGAGCGCGGCGCCGCCCGCCCGCGCCGCACCGCCCCGAGCACCGACCCCGACCGCCCCGAGGACCTCTGGAAGGCCCTCGACCGGGGCGAGGATCCCACCGGAGCCTGACCTTCCGCACGGGTTCCGTCCGGCCTCGCGCGCGTGGGGAACCCGTCCGGCGCCGTCCAGGTGGGCGTACCCCCGCTCACCGCGCCCGCGCCCGTGCGGAAGAATGGGGGCCGAGCACCCTGCTCAGACACGTACACAGCAACGAGGAGCAAGCAATGGCGGGCAGCAGCCACGGTCACACCCCGGCCGCCTGGACGGGTGTCATCATCGCCTTCATCGGTTTCTGCGTCGCGGGCGTCTTCATGGTGGCGGCCCAGCCGGCGGGCTTCTGGGCCGGTATGGCCATCACGCTCCTCGGCGCCGTCGTCGGCGGCATCATGCGCTCGATGGGCCTGGGCCAGCCGAAGCACACCCACCCCGTGTACCAGACGACGGACCAGCGCGAGCCCGCGGGCGCCAAGGGCTGACCCCCGTACGACGGACACGGACGCGCGAGGGGCCGTCCCGGCACATGGACGCCGGGAGGGCCCCTCGCGCGCGTGTACGGGGCACAATGCGGGCATGAACCCCGACACCGTGCCGGCACGGGCGCGCGGCGGGCCGGGCCGGACGGCCGTTCCCGCCGGGGTGCTCGCGGCCGTCGCCGCGGCCATGGCGTACGTGGGGACCGTGGACCCCAACGAGCCCGGCCACTACCCCGTCTGCCCGCTGCTGCGCCTCACCGGCGTCTACTGCCCCGGCTGCGGCGGACTGCGCAGCGTCCACGCCCTTGTCCACGGCGACGTCCTGGCGGCGCTGCGGGACAACGCCGTGGCCGTCGCGGGCGTCCTGGGCTTCGCCGTGCTGTGGTCCGTGTGGATGCTCCGCGCGGTGCGCGGGCGGCCGCTGCGGATCGACCCCGCTCCGGTGGCCCTGTGGACGGCCGGTCTGTCCCTGCTGGTCTTCACCGTCGTCCGGAACCTGCCGTTCGGTGGCTGGCTCCACCCTTGATCACACCGTGGACGTCCGGGTAGGGGGACCGGCGTCAACCGGATGCGAGGTCTACGCCTTCCTCCGGATACCATCACAGTGACCATCGGTTCTCGCCGGCCCTCCGCCTCCAGCAGGCGGGCCCGCCGGACGGGCCGTCTGTGAAGTCCACCGTCAGGAAGGGGGCCGCTCGCGTGAGTGTGCTCGACGAGATCATCGACGGAGTCCGTGCCGACCTCGCGGAGCGGCAGGCACGCGTCAGCCTCGACGAGCTCAAGGAGCGCGCGGCCAAGGCACCCGCCGCCAAGGACGGCGTCAGCGCGCTGCGCGGCGACGGCGTCAAGGTGATCTGCGAGGTCAAGCGCTCCAGCCCGTCCAAGGGCGCGCTGGCGGCCATCGCCGACCCGGCCGGCCTCGCCGCGGACTACGAGGCGGGCGGCGCGTCCGTCATCTCCGTCCTCACCGAACAGCGCCGTTTCGGCGGTTCGCTGGCCGACCTGGAGGCGGTCCGCGCGCGCGTGGACATCCCCGTGCTGCGCAAGGACTTCATCGTCACCTCGTACCAGCTCTGGGAGGCCCGGGCGTACGGCGCCGACCTCGCGCTGCTGATCGTCGCCGCCCTGGAGCAGTCGGCGCTGGAGTCGCTGATCGAGCGGGCCGTGTCCATCGGTCTGACGCCGCTCGTCGAGGTGCACGACGAGGACGAGGTCGACCGCGCGGTGGACGCGGGCGCCAGGGTGATCGGTGTCAACGCGCGCAACCTGAAGACGCTGGAGGTCGACCGCTCGACGTTCGAGCGGGTCGCCCCGGAGATCCCGGAGGGCATCGTCAAGGTCGCCGAGTCCGGCGTCCGCGGCCCGCACGACCTCATCGCCTACGCCAACGCCGGCGCCGACGCGGTCCTGGTCGGCGAGTCCCTCGTCACCGGACGCGACCCGAGGACCGCCGTGTCCGACCTGGTGGCGGCGGGCGAACATCCCGCACTGCGCCACGGCCGGAGCTGATCCCCGCTACTCTTGCCCCCGATGACTGTCGCGATCACCCTGACGACCCGGGACCCGTACGCCCGCCTCGCGCGCGGCTGCCGTCCCCGTGGCTGCCGCGCCCCCGCCCGCCGGGTGCACGGCCGCAGGGTCCGCTACGTCATCGGCGACGAGCCGGGCCAGGTGAACGGCCGCCGATGGCAGCGCCCCCGTTAGGGGGCGCGGGGAACTGCGCGATCGACCGCATACGGCCCGAGGCCGTACGACGGAGCCCCGCCCCCACGGCGATTCGTGTCCATCCACACACTCACCGTGAGGTTTCCGCATGCCCAGCGACTTCTTCATCCCCGACCCGGAGGGTCACCTTCCCAGCGCCGAAGGCTACTTCGGCGCGTTCGGCGGCAAGTTCATCCCGGAGGCACTCGTCGCCGCCGTGGACGAGGTGGCCGTCGAGTACGACAAGGCCAAGAACGACCCCGGGTTCGCCCGCGAGCTGGACGAGCTGCTCGTCCACTACACCGGCCGCCCGAGCGCCCTCACCGAGGTGCCCCGGTTCGCCGGGCACGCCGGGGGCGCCCGGATCTTCCTCAAGCGCGAGGATCTGAACCACACCGGCTCGCACAAGATCAACAACGTGCTCGGCCAGGCCCTGCTCACCAAGCGCATGGGCAAGACCCGCGTCATCGCCGAGACCGGCGCCGGCCAGCACGGCGTCGCCACGGCCACCGCCTGCGCCCTGTTCGGCCTCGAGTGCACGATCTACATGGGTGAGATCGACACCAAGCGGCAGGCCCTCAACGTGGCCCGGATGCGCATGCTCGGCGCCGAGGTCATCGCCGTGAAGTCCGGCAGCCGCACGCTGAAGGACGCGATCAACGAGGCGTTCCGCGACTGGGTCGCCAACGTCGACCGCACCCACTACCTCTTCGGCACCGTCGCAGGACCCCACCCCTTCCCGGCCATGGTCCGCGACTTCCACCGTGTCATCGGCGTCGAGGCCCGCCGCCAGCTGCTGGAGCAGGCCGGGCGGCTGCCCGACGCGGCCGTCGCCTGCGTCGGCGGCGGCTCCAACGCCATCGGCCTCTTCCACGCCTTCATCCCCGACGAGGGCGTCCGCCTGATCGGCTGCGAGCCCGCCGGGCACGGCGTGGAGACCGGCGAGCACGCGGCGACCCTGACCGCGGGCGAGCCCGGCATCCTGCACGGCTCCCGCTCCTACGTGCTCCAGGACGACGAGGGCCAGATCACCGAGCCGTACTCGATCTCGGCGGGGCTCGACTACCCGGGCATCGGCCCCGAGCACGCCTACCTCAAGGACTCCGGCCGCGGCGAGTACCGCGCGGTCACCGACGACGCGGCCATGCAGGCGCTGCGCCTGCTCTCCCGCACCGAGGGCATCATCCCGGCCATCGAGAGCGCCCACGCGCTGGCCGGCGCCCTGGAGGTCGGCAGGGAGCTGGGCCCGGACGGGCTGATCGTCGTCAACCTGTCCGGCCGCGGCGACAAGGACATGGACACCGCCGCCCGCTACTTCGGGCTGTACGACACCGACGCCGAGGTCGCCGCCGACGAGGCCGGCGCCACCGCCGAGATCGAGGGGGACGCCAAGTGAGCGGGAACATCCAGCTGCTGACCGACACCCTCGCCGCGGCGAAGGCGGAGGGCCGCTCCGCCCTGATCGCCTACCTCCCGGCCGGGTTCCCGACCGTGGACGGCGGCATCGAGGCGGTCAAGGCCGCGCTGGAGGGCGGTGCCGATGTCATCGAGGTCGGTCTGCCGCACAGCGACCCGGTCCTGGACGGCCCCGTCATCCAGACCGCCGACGACATCGCCCTGCGCGGCGGTGTGCGGATCGCCGACGTGATGCGCACGGTCCGCGAGGCCCACGAGGCCACCGGCAAGCCGATCCTCGTGATGACGTACTGGAACCCGATCGACCGCTACGGCGTCGAGCGGTTCACCGCCGAACTGGCCGAGGCGGGCGGCGCGGGCTGCATCCTGCCCGACCTGCCGGTGCAGGAGTCGGCGCTGTGGCGTGAGCACGCCGAGAAGCACGGGCTCGCCACGGTCTTCGTGGTCGCCCCCAGCAGCAAGGACGAGCGGCTCGCCGAGATCACCGCGGCGGGCAGCGGCTTCGTCTACGCCGCCTCCCTCATGGGGGTCACCGGCACCCGCGAGACGGTCAGCTCCCAGGCGCAGGACCTGGTCCGGCGTACCCGCGCCGTCACCGACCTGCCGGTCTGCGTCGGGCTCGGTGTCTCCAGCCCCCGGCAGGCCGCCGAGGTGGCCGGCTTCGCCGACGGCGTGATCGTCGGCTCGGCCTTCGTCAAGCGGATGCTGGACGCCCCGGACCACGCGGCCGGTGTGGAGGCCGTGCGCGCGCTCGCGGGCGACCTGGCGAAGGGCGTGCGCGGGCAGAACCCGTAACGAAACGATCACTCGAACGGGTGGACCTCGGACCGGGGAGGCGCGCTGCGCCTCCCCGTTTCGTTCTGCGGGGTGTGAGCGAGAAGAAGCGTGAGGGAAAGCGCACCGCCCGGGAGCGGCTGGCGGTCGAGCGCGAGAAGCAGAAGGCCGCGGAGAAGCGGCGCCGCGGGCTGATCGTCGGGGTGGGTGTCGTCGGCGTCCTGGGGCTGGCGGCGGTGATCGGCGTGATCGCCGCGAACTCGGGCAAGGACGACGGCGGCGAGGCGGCGGGCCCGGCCGTGGCGCCCTCGGGTGCCCAGGGCAAGGACAGCCTCGCGATCCCGGTCGGCAAGGACAGCGCGGAGTCCACGCTCACGGTCTGGGAGGACTTCCGCTGCCCGGCCTGCAAGGCCTTCGAGCTGGCCTACCGCCCGACCATCCACGAGCTGACCGGATCCGGACAGCTGAAGGTCGACTACCACCTGGCCACCATCATCGACGGCAACATGGGCGGCTCCGGCTCCCGCACCGCCGCCAACGCCGCGGCCTGCGCCCAGGACGCCGGAGAGTTCACCGGCTACCACGACGTGCTCTACGACAACCAGCCCCAGGAGACCGACGACGCCTACTCCGGCAACGACAAGCTGATCGAGCTGGCGGGCAAGGTCGACGGCCTGGACACGCCCGCGTTCCGCACCTGCGTCAAGGACGGCACGCACAAGGGCTGGGTCGACAAGTCCGCCCAGGCCTTCCGCGACGGCGACTTCACCGGCACGCCGACCGTGCTCTTCGACGGCAAGAACATCTATCAGGACCGGACGATGACTCCGGCCAAGCTCAAGCAGATGGTGCAGGAGGCCGACCAGGGCTGACGGGCCCGGCCTGCGGTACGGCGGTGGCCCACCGGCCCGTTACGGACCCGTAGCCGGGCTGCCCACCGCGGGCCGGGCCCGGCACGGTAGCGTCGACCCTGCCATGGACATTGCCTACATTCCCAGCCCGTCGCGCGGGGTGCTGTATCTGGGCCCCATTCCGCTGCGCGGCTATGCGTTCTGCATCATCATCGGCGTCTTCGTTGCCGTCTGGCTCGGCAACAGGCGCTGGGTCGCCCGGGGCGGGCGGGCCGGCACGGTGGCCGACATCGCGGTCTGGGCCGTCCCCTTCGGACTGGTCGGCGGCCGGCTCTACCACGTGATCACGGACTACGAGCTGTACTTCAGCGAGGGCCGGGACTGGGTGGACGCCTTCAAGGTCTGGGAGGGCGGCCTCGGTATCTGGGGCGCGATCGCGCTCGGCGCGCTGGGCGCGTGGATCGGCTGCCGGCGCCGGGGCATCCCGATGCCCGCGTACGCCGACGCCGTCGCGCCGGGCATCGCCATCGCGCAGGCGATCGGCCGCTGGGGCAACTGGTTCAACCAGGAGCTGTACGGGCGGCCCACGGATCTGCCGTGGGCACTGAAGATCACCTCGGCGACGGACGGCCGGGTGCCGGGCACCTACCATCCGACGTTCCTGTACGAGTCGCTGTGGTGCATCGGCGTCGCCCTGCTCGTCATCTGGGCGGACCGTCGCTTCCAGCTGGGCCACGGGCGGGCGTTCGCCCTGTATGTCGCCGCGTACTGCGCGGGCCGGTTCTGGATCGAGTACATGCGCGTCGACGACGCCCACCACATCCTCGGACTGCGGCTCAACAACTGGACCGCGCTGTTCGTGTTCCTGCTCGCGGTGGCGTACATCGTGATCTCGGCGAAGAAGCGGCCCGGCCGGGAGGCGGTGGTCGAGCCGGAGGCGGCCGACGTCGACGCCGGCACCGGCACGGAAGCCGCCGCCGACGACAAGGACGGGGAGACGGCCGGGGCCGCCGGGAAGGCGCCCGAGGACACCAAGGGCACCGAGGACACCGAGGACGAGGCCGAGTCGGCGAAGAAGACCTGACGGCGGGCCGCGCATCAGGCCGACGAAAGGGCGCCCGGATTCCCCGGGCGCCCTTTCGCATGCCCCTCCCGGGATCGGCTTCCGAGGGCAAAACCGCAGGTAAGCCCAGCCTTTCCTTGCTGGCGGGCGGGAATGTTCCGACGTACTTTGGGTGTTGTCGAAAAGTAGAACTCGTCCAAAGAAGCTGGTGGGGAGTCGTCATGGCCATCATCGACACGGAAGCGCCGCTGCACGAGGCGCACCGCGACAACCACACCCACCGCGACGTGAACGGCGGCTGGCTGCGCCCCGCCGTCTTCGGCGCGATGGACGGGCTGGTCTCGAACCTCGCCCTGATGACCGGTGTCGCGGGCGGGTCGGTCGGTCAGCAGACCGTGGTCCTGACCGGCCTCGCGGGTCTGGCGGCCGGCGCCTTCTCCATGGCCGCCGGCGAGTACACCTCCGTCGCCTCGCAGCGTGAGCTGGTCGAGGCGGAGCTGGACGTGGAGCGGCGGGAGCTGCGCAAGCACCCGCAGGACGAGGAGGCCGAGCTGGCCGCGCTGTACGAGGCCCGGGGTGTCGAGCCGGACCTCGCCCGTGAGGTGGCCCGGCAGCTGTCCCGCGACCCCGAGCAGGCCCTGGAGATACACGCCCGCGAGGAGCTGGGCGTCGACCCCGGCGATCTGCCGTCGCCGCTGGTCGCGGCCGTGTCCTCGTTCGGTTCCTTTGCGCTGGGCGCCCTGCTGCCCGTACTGCCCTACCTGCTCGGGGCCGATGCCCTGTGGCCGGCGGTGCTGCTCGCGCTGTTCGGGCTCTTCGCCTGCGGTGCGGTGGTGGCCAAGGTGACGGCACGCAGCTGGTGGTACAGCGGACTGCGGCAGCTGGCTCTCGGTGGTGCCGCGGCCGGTGTGACGTACGTCCTGGGCAACTTGTTCGGTACCGCCGTAGGATAGGGGGGCTCTGGAACTTATGCGTTGGGCCGCATAAGTAGCCATTACTCGCTGGTTTCGATTGCATGACCACGGGGCATGAGCCGTAAGCGCTGTGGGCAATGAGGCCTGCCGCGCAGCCGCGAGGTGGGCGACGACGCCCCTCCTCGCCCCCTCGGGCCGACGGGCATCGATCTGTTCGTCACGGCCCCCCATAGCCTCCACCGCTGGGTGCGGTACCCGCGTCGCACCCCTGCGGTGTCCGCATGTTGGAACGGACTATCCGGTTCCCGAGAACCGTCCCATCATGTAACCTGCACGAAATTTTGCATTCCGCAGAGGGCCAACGTCGTCCCTCGGCACCTGCTCCCCCAGAGCCCGCAAAGCCTGGGAGGAAACCCCCAGCCACATGACGACGACGGGAGAGCCGATGCGTACGCCGCGCCAGCCGTCCCAGCACTCCGAGAATGGCCAGAACTGGTCGTTCATGGATGCTCGCCCTGCTGCGCAGGGTATGTACGACCCCCGCAACGAACACGACGCCTGCGGCGTCGGCTTCGTGGCCACCCTGACGGGCGAGGCGAGCCATGCGCTGGTGGAGCAGGCGCTCACCGTCCTGCGCAACCTCGAGCACCGCGGCGCCACCGGCTCCGAGCCCGACTCCGGCGACGGCGCGGGCATTCTCTCGCAGGTGCCGGACGCCTTCCTCCGTGAGGTGGCCGGATTCGAACTGCCCGAGGCCGGTGCCTACGCCGTCGGTATCGCCTTCCTGCCGGAGGACTCCGCGGACGACGCCGTCTCGCGCATCGAGACGATCGCCGAGGACGAGGGCCTGACCGTCCTCGGCTGGCGCGAGGTCCCGGTCGCCCCCGATCTGCTGGGCGCCACCGCCCGGTCGACCATGCCGGCCTTCCGCCAGATCTTCGTCACCGACGGGGAGAGCACGGGAATCGCGCTGGACCGCAAGGCGTTCCTGCTGCGCAAGCGCAGCGAGCGCGAGGCCGGTGTCTACTTCCCCTCGCTGTCCGCGCGGACCATCGTCTACAAGGGCATGCTGACCACCGGCCAGCTGGAGCCCTTCTTCCCGGACCTGTCCGACCGCCGCTTCGCCTCCGCGATCGCGCTGGTGCACAGCCGCTTCTCCACGAACACCTTCCCGTCGTGGCCGCTGGCGCACCCGTACCGCTTCATCGCGCACAACGGCGAGATCAACACGGTCCAGGGCAACCGCAACTGGATGCGCGCCCGCGAGTCCCAGCTCTACTCCGACCTGTTCGGGGAGAAGCAGCTGGACCGCGTCTTCCCGGTGTGTACGCCCGACGCCTCCGACTCCGCCTCCTTCGACGAGGTGCTGGAGCTGCTTCACCTGGGCGGGCGCTCGCTGCCGCACTCCGTGCTGATGATGATCCCGGAGGCGTGGGAGAACCACGACTCCATGGACCCGGCCCGGCGCGCCTTCTACCAGTACCACTCCACGATGATGGAGCCCTGGGACGGCCCGGCCTGTGTCACCTTCACCGACGGCACCCAGGTCGGCGCGGTCCTGGACCGCAACGGCCTGCGCCCCGGCCGCTACTGGGTCACCGACGACGGCCTGGTCGTCCTCGGCTCCGAGGTCGGCGTCCTGGACATCGACCCGGCCAAGGTGGTCCGCAAGGGCCGCCTCCAGCCCGGCCGGATGTTCCTCGTGGACACCGCCGAGCACCGCATCATCGAGGACGACGAGATCAAGGCGCAGCTCGCCGCCGAGCAGCCCTACGCCGAGTGGCTGGAGGCCGGCGAGATCGAGCTGGGCGACCTGCCCGAGCGCGAGCACATCGTCCACACCCACGCCTCGGTCACCCGCCGCCAGCAGACCTTCGGCTACACCGAGGAGGAGCTGCGCGTCATCCTGGCGCCGATGGCCAAGGCCGGCGCCGAGCCGATCGGCTCGATGGGCACCGACTCGCCGATCGCCGCGCTCTCCGAGCGCCCGCGGCTGCTCTTCGACTACTTCACCCAGCTGTTCGCGCAGGTCACCAACCCGCCGCTGGACGCCATCCGCGAGGAGCTCGTCACCTCGCTGCGCTCCTCGCTGGGCCCCTCGGGCAACCTGCTCGAGCCGACCGCCGCCTCCTGCCGTTCCGTCGTGCTGCCCTTCCCGGTGATCGACAACGACGAGCTGGCCAAGCTCATCCACATCAACGCCGACGGCGACATGCCCGGCTTCAAGGCCGCGACGCTCTCCGGCCTGTACCGGGTGCACGGCGGCGGCGAGGCGCTGGCCGCGCGGATCGAGGAGATCTGCGCCGAGGCCGACGCCGCCATCGGCAACGGCGCCCGCCTGATCGTCCTGTCCGACCGGCACTCCGACGCCGAGCACGCGCCGATCCCGTCGCTGCTGCTCACCGCGGCCGTCCACCACCACCTCATCCGCACCAAGCAGCGCACCCAGGTGGGCCTGCTGGTCGAGGCCGGCGACGTCCGCGAGGTCCACCACGTCGCCCTGCTGATCGGCTACGGCGCCGCCGCGGTCAACCCGTACCTGGCGATGGAGTCCGTCGAGGACCTGGTCCGCGCCGGCACCTTCCTGCCCGGCATCGAGGCCGAGCAGGCCATCCGCAACCTGATCTACGCCCTCGGCAAGGGCGTACTGAAGGTCATGTCCAAGATGGGCATCTCCACCGTCGCCTCCTACCGCGGCGCCCAGGTCTTCGAGGCCGTCGGCCTGGACGCGGCCTTCGTGGAGAAGTACTTCAACGGCACCGCCACCAAGATCGGCGGCGTCGGCATCGACGTCATCGCCAAGGAGGTCGCCGCCCGCCACGCCAAGGCCTACCCGGCCTCCGGCATCGCCCCGGCGCATCGCGCGCTGGAGATCGGCGGCGAGTACCAGTGGCGCCGCGAGGGCGAGCCGCACCTGTTCGACCCGGAGACGGTCTTCCGCCTCCAGCACTCCACGCGCTCCGGCCGCTACGACATCTTCAAGAAGTACACCGAGCGGGTGAACGAGCAGTCCGAGCGGCTGATGACGCTGCGCGGCCTGTTCGGCTTCAAGTCCGACCGGCAGCCGATCCCGATCGACGAGGTCGAGCCGGTCAGCGAGATCGTGAAGCGGTTCTCGACCGGCGCCATGTCGTACGGCTCGATCTCCCGCGAGGCGCACGAGACCCTCGCCATCGCCATGAACCAGCTGGGCGGCAAGTCCAACACCGGTGAGGGCGGCGAGGACCCGGAGCGCCTGTACGACCCGGCGCGCCGCTCCAGCATCAAGCAGGTCGCCTCCGGCCGCTTCGGCGTCACCAGCGAGTACCTGGTCAACGCGGACGACATCCAGATCAAGATGGCGCAGGGCGCCAAGCCCGGCGAGGGCGGCCAGCTGCCCGGCCACAAGGTCTACCCCTGGGTGGCCAAGACCCGTCACTCGACGCCGGGTGTCGGCCTCATCTCGCCTCCGCCGCACCACGACATCTACTCCATCGAGGACCTGGCTCAGCTGATCCACGACCTCAAGAACGCCAACCCGCAGGCCCGCATCCACGTGAAGCTGGTCTCCGAGGTCGGCGTCGGCACGGTCGCCGCGGGTGTCTCCAAGGCCCACGCGGACGTCGTGCTCATCTCCGGCCACGACGGCGGTACGGGTGCCTCCCCGCTGACCTCGCTCAAGCACGCGGGCGGTCCCTGGGAGCTCGGCCTGGCCGAGACCCAGCAGACGCTGCTCCTCAACGGCCTGCGCGACCGCATCGTCGTGCAGACCGACGGCCAGCTGAAGACCGGCCGTGACGTGGTGATCGCCGCGCTGCTGGGCGCCGAGGAGTTCGGTTTCGCGACCGCGCCGCTCGTCGTCTCCGGCTGCGTCATGATGCGCGTCTGCCACCTGGACACCTGCCCGGTCGGCATCGCCACCCAGAACCCGGTGCTGCGCGAGCGGTTCTCCGGCAAGGCCGAGTACGTGGTGAACTTCTTCCAGTTCATCGCCGAAGAGGTCCGCGAGATCCTCGCCGAGCTGGGCTTCCGCTCCATCGAGGAGGCCGTCGGCCACGCCGAGGCGCTCGACGTGACCCGCGCCGTGAACCACTGGAAGGCGCAGGGCCTGGACCTGGAGCCGCTGTTCCACGTGCCCGAGCTGCCCGAGGGCGCGGTCCGCCACCAGATCACCGTCCAGGACCACGGCCTGGAGAAGGCGCTCGACAACGAGCTGATCAGGCTCGCCGCCGACGCGCTGGCCGCCAACAGCGCGGGCGAGGCCCAGCCGGTGCGCGCCCAGGTCCCGATCCGCAACATCAACCGCACGGTCGGCACCATGCTCGGCCACGAGGTGACGAAGAAGTTCGGCGGCGCCGGCCTGCCCGACGACACCATCGACATCACCTTCACCGGCTCCGCGGGCCAGTCCTTCGGCGCCTTCGTGCCGCGCGGTGTCACGCTGCGCCTGGAGGGCGACGCCAACGACTACGTCGGCAAGGGCCTCTCCGGCGGCCGGGTGATCGTCCGCCCGGACCGGGGCGCCGACCACCTCGCCGAGTACTCCACGATCGCGGGCAACACCATCGCCTACGGCGCCACCGGCGGCGAGCTGTTCCTGCGCGGCCGTACCGGTGAGCGGTTCTGCGTCCGCAACTCCGGCGCGCTGGTCGTCTCCGAGGGCGTGGGCGACCACGGCTGCGAGTACATGACCGGCGGCCACGCGGTCGTCCTCGGCGAGACCGGGCGCAACTTCGCGGCCGGCATGTCCGGCGGCGTCGCCTACGTCATCGACCTGAACCGCGACAACGTCAACGCCGGCAACGTCTCCGCGATCGAGGCGCTGGACGAGACGGACAAGCAGTGGCTGCACGACGTGGTGCGCCGTCACCAGGAGGAGACCGGCTCGACCGTGGCCGAGAAGCTCCTGGCCGAGTGGGACACCGCGGTGGACCGCTTCAGCAAGATCATCCCCAGTACGTACAAGGCAGTGCTCGCCGCCAAGGACGCCGCCGAGCGAGCCGGTCTCTCCGAGACCGAGATCACCGAGAAGATGATGGAGGCGGCGACCAATGGCTGATCCCAAGGGCTTTCTCAACCACGGCCGCGAGGTCGCCAGGACCCGTCCCGTCGCCGAGCGCGTCAAGGACTGGAACGAGGTCTACGTCCCCGGCTCCCTGCTGCCGATCATCAGCAAGCAGGCCAGCCGGTGCATGGACTGCGGCATCCCGTTCTGCCACAACGGCTGTCCGCTGGGGAACCTGATCCCCGAGTGGAACGACTACGCCTACCGCGAGGACTGGTCGGCCGCCTCCGAGCGGCTGCACGCCACCAACAACTTCCCGGAGTTCACGGGCCGGCTGTGCCCCGCCCCGTGCGAGTCGGCGTGCGTGCTCGGCATCAACCAGCCGCCGGTCACCATCAAGAACGTCGAGGTCTCGATCATCGACAAGGCGTGGGACAGCGGTGACGTCAAGCCGCAGATCCCCGAGCGCCTGTCCGGCAAGACCGTCGCCGTGATCGGCTCGGGCCCGGCGGGTCTCGCCGCCGCCCAGCAGCTGACCCGGGCCGGTCACACCGTCGCCGTCTACGAGCGCGCGGACCGCATCGGAGGCCTCCTCCGCTACGGCATCCCCGAGTTCAAGATGGAGAAGCGGCACATCAACCGCCGTATCGAGCAGATGCGCGCGGAGGGCACCAAGTTCCGCACCGGTGTGGAGATCGGCCGGGACATCGACGCGGCCAAGCTGCGCCAGCGCTACGACGCGGTGGTCATCGCGGCGGGCGCCACGACCGCCCGCGACCTGCCCGTCCCCGGCCGCGAGCTCAAGGGCGTCTATCAGGCCATGGAGTACCTGCCGCTGGCCAACAAGGTCCAGGAGGGCGACTACGTCACCTCCCCGATCCCGGCCGAGGGCAAGCACGTCGTGGTGATCGGCGGCGGCGACACCGGCGCCGACTGCGTGGGCACCGCCCACCGCCAGGGCGCGGCCTCCGTCACCCAGCTGGAGATCATGCCCCGCCCGGGCGAGGAGCGGAACGCGGCCACCCAGCCGTGGCCGACCTTCCCCATGCTGTACAAGGTCACCTCGGCGCACGAGGAGGGCGGCGAGCGGATCTACTCCGTCTCCACCACCCACTTCGAGGGCGACGAGGACGGCAACGTCCAGTGGCTGCACATGACCGAGGTGGAGTTCGTCGACGGCAAGCTGACGCAGAAGCCGGGCACGGAGCGCAAGATCCCCGCCCAGCTGGTCACCCTCGCCATGGGCTTCACCGGCACCGACCAGAGCAACGGCCTGGTCGAGCAGTTCGGCCTGGAGCTCGACGCGCGCGGCAACATCGCCCGCGACGCCGACTTCCAGACCAACGTGCCCGGCGTGTTCGTCGCCGGTGACGCCGGCCGCGGCCAGTCGCTCATCGTGTGGGCGATCGCCGAGGGCCGCTCCGCCGCCCGCGGCGTGGACCGCTTCCTCACCGGCGCCAGCGACCTGCCGGCTCCGATCCGCCCGACCGACCGCGCCCTGGCGGTCTGACACCCCGCACGTCCCGTACAACGGCGTACGGAACACCGACGGCGCCTGCCCCTTGTCCCCGACCGGACGACCGGGCAGGCGCCGTCGCCTTTCCGCGGTGATCACGGACAGGGTCCGCCCCGTGCCGGGCCGCCCGGACAACAGGGGGAGGACGGGCCGGTCACATAGGTGAACCGGTGACCGCAGTGGTCGCACGCGCGGGTCACGGAGTGCCGGTTGAAGTCCACGCCGCAGTCGACCACGGGCGTGGTGTACAGCAGGTGCAGCCGCCCGCGCCCGCAGTGCGGGCAGGGCATCGCGTGGTCGTCCGTCCGGCGGCCGTTCATCGCGGCCTCCGGACGGTGGTGCCTCGCCCGCCCGCCGCGAGACATGCGGCCGCGGGCAGCAGCCAGCAGGTCTCCAGCGGCGGCGGGAGCGGCTGCGGCAGGAACACGAGCAGCACACCGAGCGCGAGCACGGCCAGGAAGGCCAGGCCCGTCTGCGAGAGGTCTATCCTGAAGTCGACGAACACGGAGTCTCCTTGGGGTTTCGATGTTCCGAGCAGCGGGCCGCCTCCTGTTTCCGTGCACTGGCATCAGGGGGCGGCCCGGCCCTTTTCCGGGTGGTCCGGCTGCTTCGCGCGGTGACGCCACCCTGGCGGGTGCTCACCGGCGGGCTGGGTCGATCACATGCGGTGCCTCCTTCCCCGGCGTCGTGCCGGTCCGTTGCCGTCGAGTGTGAAAGGCGGCTCCCCGCCCGGACAATGAATGCGAGACGCGCGTAGACCAAGACGGTCACGCGGAAGGCACCCGCAGAAGCCTGGTGGAGTCGCCCGGCACCGGCGGACAATGACGGTCACTCACGGACGTTGTGTGTCAGCGGCGAGGGGGACCGAGTGAGCGAGCAGCGAGCGGAGCACCGGCCGTCCCCCGCCCAGCGCGACTTCGCGGCGCAGCTGCGCGAGCTCAGACGGCGGACCTTCGACGAACCCACCGAGGCCACACTGGCCCGCAGGATGGGATGCAGCCGCAGCACCGTCTCCGCCTTCCTCAACGGCCACCGGTTCCCCGGCTGGCCGCACACCGAGGCGTTCGTCACCGCCTGCGAGGGCGACGTACGCGAATGGCGCGGACGCTGGCTGCACGCCAAACGGCAGATCGACGAGGCCCGGCTGCGCACGGCCGGCGGCCCACCCGCCGCGGACCCCCCGCCGGCGCCCCTCGCCGAGGGTCTGCACGCGGCGGCCCGGGCGGGCCTGGCCGTGCAGTGGTACCGGGACAACCGGGAGTTCTACGGCGCGGCGGCCGAGCGGGTGCGCCGGGCGAGAGCGGAGATCCGCGTCACCTACACACGGCGTTTCCCGCCCACCCAGTACACCACCAAGGCGTCCGCGGACTACTTCCGCGCCATCCGCGACTGGGCCGCCGAGGAGAGCGACGACGAGCGGTGCGTACGGCGGATCATCGGGGTGCCCGAGCACGACGGCGTACCGGACGCGGACATGCTGGCCTGGATGCGGCAGCACCACGCGGACACCAGCGGGCTGCTCACCTACGAGGCGAACGTGCTGCGCTGGACGGCGGCGGCCGACGGCCTGAACATGGCGCTGATCGACGACAGCGCGGTCTTCCTGGCGTTCTCCGGCGGCCCGCGGCAGCGGCTCAACGGGTTCAGCGTCGAGGACCCCAGGTTCATGACGTACTTCGCCGGCTACTTCGAACAGCTGTGGGCGGCCCTGCAACCGCTGGGCGCGTACCTGGCGGCCGTCGACGAACGGTTCCCGGACCGGCGCGCCTAGGGCACCCGGTACGTCTCCCCGTACATCGTCCACACCAGCGGCGTCTCGAGGTCCATGTTCCCGTCGTACAGCCACGTGCGCTGGGCCGTGTCGATGCGGCTGGTGTCGATGTCCGCGCGCCTGGCCTTCATCGCCTCGCGGCACAGGTCCAGGAAGATGTCCAGGAAGGCCTTCTCCGAGCCGCCCTGGGCGGGGGTGTCCGCCTCCTGGAGCGCGCGGTCGCGCAGGCCGTAGAAGCCGTCGGAGTCGGTGCCGGGGCCGTGGAAGACCATCGCGTCGTAGTAGATGAACTGGCCCAGCGGGCCCAGACCGTCGAGCTTGGCGAGGCGGACCGCCGGGTCGAAGTAGACCCGGTCGCGCTCCTCCTCCTGGGCCTCGCGGAAGGCCGGCAGCTCCGCCTCCGCCCGCCAGGCGGCCGTGAAGCCGGGGTCCAGTCCCTCGTGGGAGTCCGTGCCGTCGACCTCGCGCAGGGCGGGCAGATAGCGGGCCAGCCCGTTGCCGGGGTGGTCCTCGGTGTACCGCTCGACCAGGGTCAGCAGATCGTGGGTGCCGGTGCAGAAGCCGACGATGCCCGCCGTGTAGCCCTCGCCGTCGCCGTCGTCCTCGATGGCGCCGTAGGAATCGCGCCACCGAAGCGTCGAGTTCTCGGCGCTGGCCACGATTCGCTGCGCCAGCTCCTTCTTGCCGGGCGCGGCCAGGCCCGCCGGCAGGTCGGCGATGACGGCGTCGTCCTCCGCGCGTTCCCGCTCGGCCCGGTCCTTGGCGTCCTTCCCGGTGAGCCCGGCCGAGGCGGCCGGAGCCGCCGCCGACCGGCCGTCGGAGTCCGCGGGCAGCAGGAAGAACGCCGCCGTCACCACCACGGGAACGGCCGCGAACAGCAGCACACCGGCACGTCTCACTGGGCCACTCCTCCGCCCGTCAGCTCCGACACCTTCACCGCCGTCAGCGCCACCAGCAGCACCAGCACCCCCGCACACGCCACCGCCTGCACCACCGTCCGCCGCCCGTCACGGGGCGCGTACGCCAGCGCCAGCGTCACCGCCGCGCCCGCCAGCAGGCCGCCCAGATGGCCCTGCCAGGAGGTGAGCCCGGCGGAGAGCAGCAGCCACAGCAGCAGAAAGGCCATGAAGCGGTTGACGGGCCCCATGTCGGCGCCCAGGCGGCGGGCCAGCACGTAGTACGCCGCACCCAGACCGAAGACGGCACCGGACGCGCCGACCGACGGCTGCCCCGGGTCGGCCAGCAGCAGCTCCGCGACGGAGCCGCCGAGCGCCGACAGCAGATACACCGCGAGATACCGCACCCGGCCCAGCTGGATCTCCACGACCCGGCCCAGCTGCCACAGCGCGACCATGTTCAGCACCAGATGCAGGATCCCGAACGTGCCCTCGGTGGGCTGGAGATGCAGGAAAGCGCCGGTGATCAGCCGTTCCCACTGCCCCGCGGCCACGCCCTCGGCGTGGAAGCCGGCCGGGTGGGCGTCCTGGTAGACGTAGAGCCCGCCGTCCGGCCCGACCAGCCGGGCGCCGACCATCTCGAACCGGTCCACGACCGCCGGGCGCACCACCTCGGCCACGTAGGCGAGGACATTCAGACCGATCAGCGCGTACGTCATCGCCGGTGTCGCCGACACCCGGCCGCCGACGATCGTGCGGGCCTGCCGCACCGACCGCGCGCCCTCCTTGACGCACTCCGGGCAGTGGTGGCCCACGGCCGCCTCCCGCATGCAGTCCGGGCAGATGTACCGCTCACAGCGGGTGCAGCGCACATGGCACTCCACCCGCGGATGGCGGTAGCAGGTGGTGACGGTGGACTCGGAATCCACGGCCGGCTCCTCGGAGGGCGACAGGGACGGGGGGACGAGCCGGTGGGGGCGGCGGCGAACAACCTAGCGAACACCTGTGGGCCGGGGGACAGGAGGGTCCCGTGAGCTCGGGAACGCCGACGCGCAGCCGACGGCCGGGCTGCCCGCACCGTTGGCTTGGGCGGGCCGCCGTGCCACCCTGAGGACGATCCGATGGGGAGGCGGCGAACGCATGGACGGCGCACGATCGGTGAACGGCAGGACGGGCTCCGCCCGAGCGAACACCCCCGGCCCGGGCGAGAGACTCGCCGACTGGGCCGACGGACGGCTCGGCCTGTACACGCTGGCCAAGGCCAACATGCGCAAGGTCTTCCCGGACCACTGGTCCTTCATGCTGGGCGAGGTCTGCCTCTACAGCTTCCTCGTCCTCATCCTCACCGGCGTCTACCTCACCCTGTTCTTCGAGCCCAGCGGCGTCGAGGTCGTCTACCACGGCTCCTACGAACCCCTCAACGGCGTCATGATGACCAGGGCCTTCGAGTCCACGCTCGACATCAGCTTCGACGTGCGCGGCGGGCTGCTCATCCGGCAGATCCACCACTGGTCGGCGCTGGTCTTCGTGGTCGGCATGCTCGTGCACATGATGCGCGTCTTCTTCACCGGCGCCTTCCGCAAGCCGCGCGAGCTGAACTGGCTCTTCGGCTGGACCCTGCTGATGCTCGGCATCATCACCGGACTGACCGGCTACTCCCTCCCCGACGACCTGCTGTCCGGCACCGGCATCCGGTTCGCCGGCGGGGCGATCCTGTCCGTGCCGATCGTGGGGACGTACCTGTCGGCCTTCCTCTTCGGCGGCGAGTTCCCCGGGCACGACATCATCTCCCGGCTCTTCCCGGTCCATGTCCTGCTGCTGCCGGGCATCATGCTCGGACTGCTGGTCGCCCATCTGATCCTGGTCTTCTACCACAAGCACACCCAGTACCCGGGGCCCGGCCGCGACCAGCGGACGGTCGTCGGCATGCCGTTCCTGCCGGTGTACATGGCCAAGGCCGGCGGCTTCTTCTTCCTCGTCTTCGGCGTGCTGGCCATCCTGGGCGGGCTCGCCCAGATCAACCCCGTCTGGGCCTTCGGCCCCTACCGCCCCGACCTCGTCACCACCGGCGCCCAGCCCGACTGGTACCTCGGCTTCTCCGAGGGACTGATCCGGGTGATGCCGGGATGGGAGATCAACCTCTGGGGCCACACCCTGGTCCTCGGCGTGTTCATCCCCTTCGCGCTCTTCCCGCTGGTCATGCTCGCCATCGGCGTGTACCCCTTCATCGAGGCCTGGATCACCGGCGACCGGCGCGAGCACCACATCCTGGACCGGCCGCGCAACGCCCCCGTACGGACCGGCCTCGGCGCGGCCTGGCTCAGCCTCTACGCGGTGCTGCTGATCGGCGGCGGCAACGACATCGTCGCCACCCATCTGCACCTGTCCATCAACGCCATCACCTGGTTCGTCCGCATCGCCGTCTTCGCGGTGCCCGTCCTCACCTTCGTCGTCACCCGACGGATCTGCCTCGGCCTCCAGCGCCGCGACCGGGACAAGGTGCTGCACGGCCGCGAGACCGGCATCATCAAACGGCTGCCGCACGGCGAGTACATCGAGGTCCACGAACCCCTCGCCCAGGACCAGCTGTTCACCCTGACCCAGCACGAGCAGAACCCGCCCTACGAGATCGGCCCCCTCACGGACGCCAACGGCGTCCGCCGGTCCGTCCCCGCCTCGCAGCGGCTGCGCGCCCGGCTCGCCAGGGCCATGTTCGGGCCCGGCAGCCGGATCCCGAAGCCCACCGTTCAGGAGTACCGGGAGATCACCAGCGGCGACCACCACTGACCGTGCGCCTACGTGTCGCACTCCAGCACCGTCCGGCACAGCCCGCAGCGCGCCCGCACCCGGCCCCGCACCGGCACCCTGATCCGCTGGTGACAGGTCGGGCAGGGAAACGACACCCGCAGCGGACCCGGGCCGTCGGGGGAGAAGGAGTACGGCATGTCCGCCGGGCCCGGCACCCGGTGGTCCTGGGCGTGCCGGCGGTCCCGGGCATAACGGCGGCGGCCCGCCCAGCCCGCCGCCGTCAGCGGCGGCTGCTGCCCGTCCCGGCGGGCCCGCGCCATGCCCCTGACGTACGCCGTGTACGCCTGCGGGCTGGTGAACCACACCGAGGGATCCTCGCCGAAGACCAGCGCGCGCTTGGCCAGGACATAACCGAACTCCTCCGGCGTGAGATACCCCAGCTTCTGCGACGACGCCGCGTCCTCCCGGTAGGCGTCCAGCAGCAGCCACCCCGCGCCCAGATACGTCGTCGCCGTGTCCGTGAGGATCTCGTTGTCGCGGGTGCCGGGGAAGGACAGCCCGAGCCGGTGCAGGTAGACATGCATCACCTCGTGCGCCAGAGCCGCGCCGATGTCCCGCCGGTGCGCCCGGAAACGGTCGTTCAGCTCCACGAAGTACTCCGGACCGGCGGCGAGTTCCACGTTCGCCGCATGCGTCATCTCACGGAAACTCACGATCAGCCGGGCATCCGGCAGCCGGTAGTGACGCACCAGCTCACGGGCGACCCGCTGCGCACCCAGATACAGGTCGTCGGTGTCACCGAACGCCACATCGGCCGGCACCACACTGGTCGCGAACGTCTGCACGGTGTCGTACGACAACCGCCTGTACAGCGCGGTGATGGCGGCCCGCACCGTCTCCAGATGCGGGTAGCCGTGCTCGACCGGTCCGTCGTTCGCCACGCCGTCGCCCCCCAGGACGCTGAAGCCCCTCACCCACTCTACGGCGGCCCAGGTCCCCCTCGTCCGTCGAATTCCGGGCGGAGGGCCCTGTTCCGTAAGACGGACAGCAGGGAGCCGGCGCCCGCCCGCTTTGTAGGCTCGCGCCCATGACCATCAGCAACACCGGAACCGGTGACGTCGACCCCGCCGTCCGCGAGGAACTGGCCCGGCTGCGGGACAGCATCGACAACATCGACGCGGCCGTCGTCCACATGCTCGCCGAACGCTTCAAATGCACCCAGCAGGTGGGCCACCTCAAGGCCCGGCACCAGCTGCCGCCCGCCGACCCGGCCCGCGAGGCGAAACAGATCGCCCGCCTGCGCGCCCTCGCCGAAAGTGCCAAACTGGATCCCGCGTTCGCCGAGAAGTTCCTCAACTTCATCATCGCCGAGGTCATCCGCCACCACGAGCGCATCGCCGAGGACACCGTGAACGGCTCCGCCCCGGCGACGGACTGACATCGGCCTACGCCCCGGGGGAGTGACACAGGGGCGTGCACGGAGCATGCTGCGCTGTGCACTCCCGTGGGAGGAGGCCGGGCCATGCCGTCGGAAGCCAGGATCCTCATCGTCGACGACCACGAGGAAACGCTGTACGCCCTGGAGAGCGCCCTGGCCCCACTGGGCTACCGGCTGGCCCAGGCCACCAGCGGCGACGAGGCGCTCAAACAGGTGCTGCGCGGCCGGGTCGGCCTGCTACTGCTGGACGTGCGCATGCCCGGCGTCAGCGGCCTCGACGTGGTCCGCTACATGCGCCGTCTGGAACAGACCCAGCACATACCGGTCATCCTCCTCACCGGGTTCGGCCCGGACCAGGAGCTGACCTCCGCCGCGTTCCGGCTCGGCGTCGCCGACCTCGTCATGAAACCCGTCGACCCCTTGACCCTGCGCACCAAGGTCCGCTACCTCTTCGACGCCCGCCAGCGCCACCTCGCCCTGGAGCAGGAGGTCCGCGAGCTGCGCGCCCTGGTCAAGGACCACGCCGCGACCACGGAACAGCTCCCGCGCCCCGTCCTGCCCCACCCCGACGCCCACGTCCCGCTCCCGCGGCCCCAGACACCGCACCCCAGGGAGTACGACAAGGAACACCCGCAGGGCGTGCGCGAACGCGAGGGCACCCATGCCCAGAAGCTCGAAACCGACCGGACATAGGTCACGTAACGAACCACCTCTGTGCCCTGTCGGCGGCATCAGGCAGCATGTCCTGCATGTCCGTACTGACGCGCGACGAAGCGCAGACCCGTGCCCAGCTCCTCGACGTCCACCGCTACACGATCGAACTCGATCTGACCACCGGGGACGACACCTTCGACTCCCACACCGTCATCCGGTTCAGCGTCCACGGTGACCACACGGGCACGGACACCTTCGTCGAGCTCAAGCCGGCCGAGCTGCGCACCGTCACCCTCGACGGACAGCCCCTCGACCCGCGGACCCTGAACGAGAACAGACTGCCGCTGAAGAACCTCACCGCCGGCGAGCACGAACTCCGCGTCGACGCCGCCATGCGCTACTCCCGCACCGGCGAGGGCATGCACCGCTTCACCGACCCCACCGACGGCGAGACCTACGTCTACACCCAGATGTTCATGGACGACGTCCAGCGCGTCTTCGCCGCCTTCGACCAGCCCGACCTCAAATCCGTCTTCGACCTGACGGTGAAGGCCCCCGACGGCTGGACCGTCCTCGCCAACGGAATCACCGAACACCTGGGCGACGGGCGGTGGCGGGCCGCCACCACCCCCCTGATCTCCACCTACCTCGTCGCCGTCGCCGCCGGCCCCTGGCACTCCGTCACCACCGAACACCGCGGCCTGCCCTTCGGCATCCACTGCCGCCGCTCCCTCGGCCCCCACCTGGACGCCGACGCCGACGAGATCCTCGACGTCACCCGCGCCTGCTTCGACCGCTACCACGAGAAGTTCGAGGAGCCCTACCCCTTCGACTCCTACGACCAGGCCTTCGTCCCCGAATTCAACGCCGGCGCCATGGAGAACCCCGGCCTGGTCACCTTCCGCGACGAGTTCGTCTACCGCTCCGCCGTCACCGACACCGAACGGCAGACCCGCGCCATGGTCATCGCCCACGAGATGGCCCACATGTGGTTCGGCGACCTCGTCACCCTCAAGTGGTGGGACGACATCTGGCTGAACGAGTCCTTCGCCGAGTACATGGGCTACCAGACCACCGCCGAGGCCACCCGCTTCACCGACACCTGGACCGACTTCGGCGTCGCCCGCAAGTCCTGGGGCTACGACGCCGACCAGCGCCCCTCCACCCACCCCGTCGCACCCGAAGCGGTACCGGACACCGCCTCCGCCCTCCTCAACTTCGACGGCATCTCCTACGCCAAGGGCGCCTCCGCCCTGCGCCAGCTCGTCACCTGGCTCGGCGAGAAGGACTTCCTGGCCGGCATCAACACCCACTTCGCCCGCCACCGCTTCGGCAACGCCACCCTCGCCGACTTCATCGACTCCCTCGCCGCCGCCACCGACCGCGACGTCCACGCCTGGGCCGACGCCTGGCTGCGCACCACCGGCGTCGACACCCTCACCCCCCGCGTCACCAGCGAGACGGGCGGCATCTGCACCCTCACCGTCGACCACACCGGCAGCCGCCCCCACCGCATCGCCGTCGGCCTCTACGACCCGGACCCGGCCGACGAGGGCCGCCTCACCCTGCGGGAGCGTCTCGACCTGGACGTCCCCCAGACCACCCCCCACAACCTCGGCAAGCGCCCGGCGCTGCTCCTCCTCAACGACGGCGACCTCACCTACACCAAGGTCCGCTTCGACCCCGAGTCGTTCGAGGCCGTCCGGACGAGCCTGTCCGGCCTGCCCGAACCGCTCACCCGCGCGGTCGTCTGGAACGCCCTGCGCGACGCGGTGCGCGACGGCGAGCTTTTGCCCGCCGCCTACCTGGACACCGCCCGCACCCACCTCCCGCACGAGACCGACCTCGCCCTCGTCCAGGGCGTGCTCGCCTTCGCCACCACCCAGGTCACCGACCGCTACCTCACCCCCGAGCAGCGGCCCGCCGCCCTGACCACCCTCACCGCCCTCTGCCGCGACCTCGTCCGCCGCACCGAGGACGGCGACCACCCCGGACTGCGCCTGATCGCCGTGCGCCACCTGATCGACGTCGCCGCCCACCCCGACACCATCGCCGCCTGGCTCGCCGACGGCACCGTGCCCGGCGGCCCGGAACTCGACCCCGAACTCCGCTGGCGCGTCCTCACCCGGCTCGCCGTCCTCGGCGCCACCGACGAGGCCGCCATCGCCGCCGAACTGGAACGCGACCCGAGCGCCACCGGCCGGGAGGGCGCCGCCCGCTGCCGCGCCGCACTGCCGGAACCGGAGGCCAAGGCCAGGGCCTGGGAGGCGATGTTCGCCGCCGACGACCTGTCCAACTACCTGTTCACCGCCACCGCCCAGGGCTTCTGGCAGCCCGAGCAGGCCGAGCTGGTACGGCCCTACGTGGAGCGCTACTACCGGGACGCCGTCACCCTCGCCGCCCGCCGCGGCCCCGCCATGGCCGAGGCCGCCGGCCGCTGGGCCTTCCCCGTCCACGCCGTCGACAGGGAGAACCTGCGGCTGGGCGAGGAGTGCCTGCGCGACGCCGACCCCACCCCGGCCCTTCGCCGCAAGCTCACCGACCAGCTCGACGACCTGGCACGGGCACTGCGGGTACGCGGGGAGTGACCCCGGGGAGCCCGCGGGGCCACCGGGCCTGCGGCCTTGCGGCCTTGCGGTCCAGCGGCTTGGCGGTCCTGCGGCCCGTCGGTCCGCTGGCCTGGCGGCCTGGCGGTCCTGCGGCCCGTCGGCCTGGCGGGCTCGCGGCCTCGCGGCCTCGTGGCCCCGCGGCTTGGCGGCTCCGCGGCCTGGCGGCTCTGCGGCCTTGCGGGCTCGCGGCCTGGCGGTCCTGCGGCGTCGCGGCCTGGCGGCCTCGCGGCGTCGCGGCCCCGCGGGCTCGCGGCCTGGCGGCTCCGCGGGCTCGCCGCTCCGCGGCCTGGCGGCCCCGCGGCCCCCCGTGCACCCCCACGTTCCTCCGACACGTTTTCCCCGCACGGGAGTACCCCCTTTCGGGTGCTGATCGTTGGGCCGTCCGGACGGGGGCACGCATCCGCGGGCAAGCTGGGAAGCCCCTCCCCGCGCCCGGAGGACTCCCATGAGCACAGCAGCAGCACCGGTACCCCCCGCCCGTCACACAGACGCGACGCCACCCCCACGCCCACCCTCACCCCACCGTCTCGCCTCCGGCCCCCAAGGCGCCGACGCCCTGCGCCCGCTGCTCGCCACCGTCCTCGACGCGCTGCACACCGGAGACCGGACCCGCGGCGGACCGCTCCCGGCGGGCGGGCCCGAAGCGGTCACCGCGCGGATACGCGAAGCGGTCGGAGACGTCCTGCCCGAGGACGGCGACCCCACCGCCCTGGCCGTCCTGGTGCACGCCTTCGCCGAACACGCCGCCGACCCCGCCCATCCCCTGTGCGCCGCCCACCTGCACTGCCCGCCCCTCGCCGTCGCCACCGCCGCCGACCTCGCCGCCACCGCCCTCAACCCCTCCCTGGACTCCTGGGACCAGGCCCCCGCCGCCACCGCCCTGGAAACCCTCGTCACCCGCGCGCTCGCCCGGCTCGCCGGAGCCGCCGACGCCCTGGTCACCACCGGCGGCACCGAAGCCAACCAGCTCGCCCTGCTCCTGGCCCGCGAAGCCCACGGCCCCGGCGTCCGCCTCGTCACCGGCGCCAACGCCCACCACTCCCTGACCCGCGCCGCCTGGCTGTTCGGCCTGCCCGAACCCGTCGTCCTCCCCGCCCCCGCCGGCACCCTCGACCCCGCCGCCCTCGAGGAGGCCCTCACCCGGCTGCCCGGCCCCGTCCTCGTCGCCGCCACCGCCGGCACCACCGACGCCGGCCTCGTCGACCCCCTGCCCGAGATCGCCGCCCGCTGCGCCGCCCACCACGCCCGCCTGCACATCGACGCCGCCTACGGCGCCGGCCTCCTCTTCAGCGACCGCCACCGCACCACGCTCACCGGCCTCGACGCCGCCGACACCATCACCCTCGACCTGCACAAACTCGGCTGGCAGCCGATCGCCGCCGGCCTGTTCGCCGTCAAGAACCCCGACGACCTCGCCCCCCTCGGCCAGCGCACCGACTACCTCAACGCCGACGACGACACCGACGCCGGACTCCCCGACCTGCTGGGCCGGTCCCTGCGCACCACCCGCCGCCCCGACATCCTCAAGATCGCCGTCACCCTCAAGACCCTCGGCCGCACCGGCCTCGGCGCCCTCGTCGACCAGGTCTGCGCCCACGCCCGGCACTTCGCCGCCCTGGTCGACGCCCACCCCCGCTTCGAACTCCACGCCCCGCCCACCATCAGCACCGTCCTCTTCCGGCCCGCCCACACCACCGACGCCACCGTCGCCGCCGTACGCCGCACCCTCCTCACCGAAGGCCGCGCCGTCCTCGGCCGGGCCCGGCTCGACGGACGGCTCTGGCTCAAGGCCACCCTCCTCAACCCCCACACCCGCCCCGAGGACCTGGCCACCCTCCTCACCCTCGTGGAAGGACACACCCCCCGATGAGCCCCACCCCCCACGACCCGGGCACCCATCGCGATCTGATCGGCATCGGCATCGGCCCCTTCAACCTCTCCCTCGCCGCACTCGCCCACCCGCTCACCGGGCTCGACACCGCCTTCTACGACCAGCGCCCCGCCTTCGACTGGCACCCCGGCCTGCTCGTCGACGGCGCCCGCCTCCAAGTCCCCTACCTCGCCGACCTGGTCACCCTCGCCGACCCCACCAGCCACTGGACCTTCCTCAACCACCTCAGAAGCCGCGAAAGGCTCTTCCCCTTCTACTTCGCCGAACGCCTCCACATCCAGCGCGCCGAATACGCCGCCTACTGCCGCTGGGTCGCCGAGAACCTCCCCGCCCTGCACTTCGGCCACCGCGTCGACGCCGTCCGCTGGAACCCCGCACACGCCGCCTTCGACCTCGACATCACCCGCCTCGACGGCGACGAGAGGACCGTCACGGCCCGCGCCCGCAACCTCGTCCTCGGCGTCGGCACCGAACCCCACGTACCCGACCCGCTCAAACCCCTCACCGGCACACCCGGCGCACCCGTCGTCCACGCCGCCGACTACCTCACCCACCGCGACACCCTCCTCGCCGCCGGGCACCTCACCGTCGTCGGCACCGGACAGTCCGGCGCCGAGATCTTCCTCGACCTGCTGCGCCGCCGCCCCGCCGGCCGCGAGAGGATCCACTGGCTCGGCCGCACCGAGGCCTTCGCCCCCATGGAGTACTCCAAGCTCGGCCTGGAACACTTCACCCCCGACCACACCCGCTACTTCCACGCCCTGCCCGAAGACGTCCGCGACCGCCTCGTCCCCACCCAGTGGCAGCTGCACAAAGGCATCGACGCCGGCACCATCGCCGCCATCCACGACGAGCTCTACCGCCGCACCCTGCACGGCGGCTGGCCCGACGCCGTCCTCACCCCCGGCATCCGCGTCCGCACCGCCACCCGCCTCACCGCCACCGACCAGGTGGAACTCCACCTCGAACACACTCGGCAGCACACCCGCTGCCGCCTCACCACCGACGCCGTCGTCCTCGCCACCGGCTACCGGGAACGCCCCCTCGACCGCCTCCTCGCCGGCCTCGAACCCCACCTGCACCGCGACACCCGCGGACGCCCCCGCGTCGACGACCGCTTCCGGCTCGTCCTCGCCCCCGCCGTCACCGGCTCCGTCCACGTCCAGAACGCCGAAACCCACACCCACGGCGTCGGCACCCCCGACCTCGGCCTCGCCGCCTGGCGCAGCGCCACCATCCTCAACACCCTCACCGGCCGCGACACCTACCCGCTGCCCGCACGCACCGCCTTCACCACCTTCGGCCTCACCCCCGGAAACGACCGGCGGCGCCGGCGCACCCGCGCCGACGCCGCCGTACACGACCCCCAGACCGTGCCCTAGAACACCGGCGTACCGTCCCGCGTCAGCCTCCAGTCCACCGACGCGAAGTCCTTCGGGTCCAGCACACCCTTCGCCGTCACCCACTCCGCGATCCGCGTGCGGATCTCCGTCGACTCCGACCACAGCTCCTGCGCCGACGCCACATGCGGGAACGCACCGCCACCGTTGGCGCGATAGTTGTTCACCGCCAGCACGAACCGCTGCGCGTCGTCCAGCGCGGCACCGTTGTACGTCAGGTTCTTGATCCGCGACCCCGCCGGCTGCGCGATGTCGATGTCGTACGACAGCCCCGACACATAGTCGTAGTTGTAGTCCGGACGGCTGCCCGCGTTGGTCAGCTTCTCCACGTCCACCGCCGCGCCCGCCGCCGTCTGCACGTAGTACTCCGCCGAGTACTCCAGGTACGCCCGCACCTGCGCACCCGTCATCAACTTCGCCACCAGCGTGTTGTCGTACACGTACAGACTCGACAGATCCCGGATCGTCACCTCGCCCGCCGGGATCTCCGACGTCCGCGAGAACGGCGACGCCTGCGCGATCACCGGCAGCGACGCGTACTCCGTACCCGCCAGCGCCGCCTTGACCACGTCCTCCTGCACCTTGGTGATCAGGTCGATGATCGGGGCGTCCTTGTAACGGGCCTCCACCGTCGTCAGCGTCTCCGTCGCCGTACCGACGACCTGGTTGACGTACTCCACGACCTTCGCGTGCTCGTCGCTCAGCAGCTTGGTGATCCTCGGATCGTCGGCGACCGCGTTCGCGTTGCGCAGCGACGCCTTCACCGACTCGACCTGCCACTTCCCCTTCTCGAAGACCAGCTCGAAGTCGAACAGGGCCAGCCGCTCACCCCAGAGCAGCGGCTCCGACAGCACGACCGTCTTCCCCGTCGCGGCGTTGGTGACCCTCAGCTCCTCGATCTCCTGGTGCGCGTGCCCCACCAGGATCGCGTCGATGCCGGGCACCTGCTGCGCCACCAGCGCTGCGGAGTTCTCCACATACGGCAGCTGGTCACCGTAGGACGAGGTGCCGGACGCGCCGCTGTGCGCCGAGACCACCACCACGTCCGCACCCATCGAACGCAGCTTCGGCACCCACTTCGCCGCCTGCTCCTCAAGACCCGGGAACGCCAGCTTGCCCTGCACATACGCCTTGTCCCAGATCGCGATGCCCGGGTTGGTCAGGCCCAGCACCGCCACCTTCACCGGCGGCAGCCCCTTCGGCCGGAACGTCTTCATGAAGTACGCCGGGAAGGCCGGCTTCAGCGTCCTGGCGTCCACCGCGTTCGCACCCAGCAGCGGGAAGTCGCACTGCTCCTCGAACTTGCGCAGCGTCTCGATGCCGTAGTTGAACTCGTGGTTGCCCAGCGCCACCGCGTCGTACCCGATCGCGTTCATCGCC
The DNA here is from genome assembly GCF_014647975.1 of Streptomyces fumigatiscleroticus. Taxonomy (GTDB): domain Bacteria; phylum Actinomycetota; class Actinomycetes; order Streptomycetales; family Streptomycetaceae; genus Streptomyces; species Streptomyces fumigatiscleroticus. The sequence goes on along the minus strand of NZ_BMQF01000005.1, from coordinate 271,094 downwards.
TGCGCCATCGGGTGCACCGGACCGCCCTTGGCGGTGATCGGGTCCACCTTCGCGTAGTAGTACGTCAGCGGCGTGCCCTGAATGGTGTCACCCGCGTCGAGCAGCAGGGTGTTCTCCCGGCCCTTCTCCTTGCGGACCTGGTTCACCAGCGTCGAGACCCGCGCCAGACCCGTGGCGTTGCCCGCGGTGTCGCTGTACTCGGCGTCCTTGAAGTAGTCCCAGTTGAAGACATGACCGTGCAGATCGGTGGTGCCCAGCACCGTCAGCGCGTACCGCTTGGCCGGCTTGTGCCCCTTGTCCTTGCCGTGCTGCTGAGCGGCCTCGGCCGCCGGCGCCGCCACCGTGCCGGCCAGCGCGGCCCCCGCCCCGGTCACGGCGGACTTCTTCAGGAACTTCCGGCGGTTCAACGGCATCTCTGGCTCTCCTCGGGACAACAGGTCAACAACGCGCGTAGATCGGCGCGTAGATTGTGGCCTGATCACAACGGCCGGGAACAGGCCCGGCAGGTTTCGATCTGGTGACCAACCGGCGCCACGCCCCGCCCGGAGATGCACAGTGGAGCCCATGACCACCGCCACCCCACCACCGCCGGACACCCCGCCCGCCGTCCCCTACGGCACCCCCGACGCCCCCCGCCTCGCCGTCCGCGGCGAAGCCCGCCTCGAGGTCGACCCCGAGATCGCCCGCCTCGGCATCACCGTCACCGCCCGCGGCCGCGACCGGCGCACCGCACTCGACGACCTCACCCGCCGCAACGCCACCGTCCTCGACCTCGTCAAGACCTACGGCGAAGCCGTCACCCACCTCGAGACCGGCGCCTTCTCCGTCACCCCCGAACTCACCCGGCACGGCCGCGGCGAACGCGTCCGCACCTACCACGGCACCGTCCGCCTCACCGCCGAACTCACCGACTTCACCGCCCTCGGCGAACTCACCACCCGCCTCGCCGACCTGGACCTCACCCACGTCGACGGCCCCCACTGGGCCCTGCGCCCCGACTCCCCGGCCCACCGCGAAGCCCGCCAGCAGGCAGTACGAGAGGCCGTCCAGCGCGCCCGCGAATACGCCCAGGCCCTCGGCACCACACTCGCCGCCCTCGTCGAACTCGCCGACATCGGCGCCGACCGCCCCCCGGCCCGCCCCGGCACCGCCGACAGGCGCTGGCGCCGCGTGTCCCTGGGCGGCGGGACCGAGGAACCCGACGCCGCCCCGCTCGACCTCGAACCCCAACGCCAGCACGTGTACGCCGCGGTCGACGCCCGCTTCACGATGCTGCCACCGCACCTGTGACGGACACCGTGAAACGGGCGACGGAAATCAGCCACCCGTTCGGGGAAAGCCACGCACAAATGCCCGACGGAAATCCCCCGAACGCTCATCGGAGCAGCCCGCCGCACAATTCAACACTTGTCAATAACCCTTCACACACTGGCCTTTGAGTAGTCACGCACGGCCAATTCTCTACCGACCGGTAAGCCCTAGGCTCGCCTCATGCGCCGAGCGAAGATCGTCTGCACCCTGGGCCCCGCCACCGACTCGTACGACCAGATCAAGGCACTGGTCGACGCCGGAATGGACGTCGCCCGCTTCAACCTCAGCCACGGCACCCATGCCGATCACGAGGAGCGCTACCAGCGCGTGCGCAAGGCCGCCGACGAGAGCGGCCGCAGCGTCGGCCTGCTCGCCGACCTTCAGGGCCCGAAAATCCGACTCGGCCGCTTCGGCGAAGGCCCCGTACTCCTTGAACGCGGCGACACCTTCACCATCACCGTCGAAAACGGCATCGAAGGCGACCGCCACACCTGCGGAACCACCTATACCGGCCTCGCCGCCGACGTCACCCCCGGCGAACGCGTCCTCGTCGACGACGGCAAGGTCTGCCTCGAAGTCACCGCCGTCGACGGCCCCCGCGTCCACACCACCGTCATCGAAGGCGGCATGGTCTCCGACCACAAAGGCCTCAACCTCCCCGGCGTCGCCGTCTCCGTCCCCGCCCTCTCCGACAAGGATGAAGCAGACCTGCGCTGGGCCCTGCGCACCGGCTTCGACATCATCGCCCTCTCCTTCGTCCGCACCGGCCGCGACATCGAGGACGTCCACCGCATCATGGACGAGGAAGGCCGCCGCCTCCCCGTCATCGCCAAGGTCGAGAAACCCCAGGCCGTCGAGAACCTCGACGACATCGTCGCCGCCTTCGACGGCGTCATGGTCGCCCGCGGCGACCTCGGCGTCGAAATGCCCCTCGAACAGGTCCCCCTCGTCCAGAAACGCGCCGTCAAACTCGCCAAGCGCAACGCCAAGCCGGTCATCGTCGCCACCCAGATGCTCGACTCCATGATCGACAACTCCCGGCCCACCCGCGCCGAGGCCAGCGACGTCGCCAACGCCGTCATCGACGGCACCGACGCCGTGATGCTCTCCGGCGAGACCAGCGTCGGCAAATACGCCATCGAAACGGTCAGGACGATGAGCCGCATCGTCGAAGCGGCGGAGGAATCCCTCCTCGCCGCCGGCCTGCCCCCGCTCACCGACCGCAACAAGCCCCGCACCCAGGGCGGCGCGGTCGCCCGCGCCGCAGCGGAGATCGGCGACTTCCTCGGCGCCAAGTTCCTCGTCGCCTTCACCCAGTCCGGCGACACCGCCCGCCGCCTGTCCCGCTACCGCTCGCCCATCCCCCTCCTCGCCTTCAGCCCCGAACCGGCCACCCGCTCCCAGCTCAGCCTCACCTGGGGCGTGGAGACCTTCCTCGGCCCGCACGTCGACTCCACCGACGCGATGGTCAGCCAGGTCGACGACCTGCTCCTGAAGTACGGCCGCTGCCAGAAGGGCGACGTCGTCGTCATCACGGCGGGCTCGCCCCCAGGGGTCTCCGGCTCCACGAACATGGTCCGCGTGCACCACATCGGGGAGGACGACAGTCCGGCCCGGTAGCGGGCGGGCTCGGTTCAGTGCTTCGGGCCCACATGGATGTCCATGAGGGCCACGGAGGCTTTCCGGGCTACGGAGATGTTGAACGGGGCCCCGTTGCGTGTGCACCGGGTCCACTCGATGCCGAGTCCGTCGAGGGTGTCGGTGTAGAGCCGCCGGATGTCCTCGGACACGTTGGTGAAGAAGTAGCGGGGGTATTCGTAACGCTTGCGCTCACCGCCCACGAGACGGGTCGTCCAGTTGGTGATCCGGCAGCCGTCGGAGTGGATCAGGCCGCGGACGAATTCCCAGGGGTGGGCTTCGACGATCTCCTGCTGCCAGGGTTCGAGCACGATGGATCGGTCGTGCTTCGTGCCGGGGCCGTGCTGGGGGAAGAGGCGGGGCCAGTGCTGGTGATAGCTGGTGACCGCCACACAGCCTTGCTTCTGGGCGAGGTGCACGCCGATGCCGGGGCGTACCTCTGTGATCGCTTGGCGGCACTTCTGGATGAGCCCGGGCCACGCGTCCGCGCAGGCGATGCGAAGGTAGTGGCCGGAGCGCGGGTGGGCGCTGATGCAACCGTCGCCCAGGTGAAGACCCAGCAGGTAGGCGTACGCGCGATCATCGGCGGGTGGGCCGGGGTCCCCGGGCGCGATGCGGGGCAGGGGCTCCAGGCGCTCCTGCCACGAGCGGATCGCGGAACGGGAGATACCCGTCTCCCGGCTCACCGAGTTCAAGCTGCGACCCTGGCCCACGAGCGCTGACGCCCGTTCGCGTGTGCTGACGTCGTACATGCGGCCACTCTGGGCGGCGCGTCGCGCCGACACGCGGCCTGGGTCGGAAATTCACGGGAACGTGGACATCCGCTTCAGAAGAGTGACCTTGCAATCCAAGGAAAAGTGCCCCGGGTCGGATTCGAACCGACACTGTATGGGTTTTGAATCCATTGCCTGCTGCCAATTGGGCTACCGGGGCTCGCAGAATCAAAGGTTTCCTTTGACCCTCCGCGCACCACCATACCGTAGCTAGGTAGGCTCTTGTCAGCAGCACCCCTGCCCCGAACAAGGAGCCCACGTGACCGCCCCCGAGTCGCCCCAGCCCGCAGACGTGAACGACGACGACAAGTCGCACGTGCCTCCGCTGACGACCCGTGTCGTCATCGCCGAGGACGAGGCCCTGATCCGGCTCGACCTCAAAGAGATGCTCGAGGAGGAGGGCTACACCGTCGTCGGCGAGGCCGGTGACGGCGAGGAGGCGATCGAGCTCGCCCGCGAGCACCGGCCCGACCTGGTGATCCTGGACGTGAAGATGCCGAAGATGGACGGCATCTCCGCGGCGGAGAAGATCGCCGAGGAGCGTATCGCCCCGGTGCTGATGCTGACCGCGTTCTCGCAGCGCGACCTGGTGGAGCGGGCGCGGGACGCGGGTGCGATGGCGTATCTGGTGAAGCCGTTCAGCAAGAGCGATGTCGTGCCGGCGATCGAGATGGCCGTTTCGCGGTTCACGGAGTTGAAGGAGCTGGAGAAGGAGGTCGCGGACCTCACTCAGCGGCTGGAGACGCGGAAGCTGGTGGACCGGGCGAAGTCGGTGCTTCAGACGGAGTACGGGCTGAGTGAGCCGGCGGCGTTCCGGTGGATCCAGAAGACGTCGATGGACCGGCGGATGTCGATGCAGCAGGTGGCTCAGGCGGTCATCGACGACGCGCAGGAGAAGAAGTCGGCCAAGGGCTGACCGGTTCCCAAAAGACATGCGTGAGGCCCGTCCCTGGGAGCAGGGGCGGGCCTCAGGCGTGTGTGGGCGGGGTCGGGGTCAGTCCTCGCCGAGGTAGGCCTTGCGGACGGATTCGTCGTGGAGCAGGTCCTGTCCGGTGCCGGAGAGGACGATGTTGCCGATCTCCATGACGTGGCCCTGGTCGGCGAGGGAGAGGGCGGCCTGGGCGTTCTGTTCGACGAGCAGGATGGTGGTGCCCTGGGACTTCAGTTCGGCGATGGTGGACATGATCTTCTGCATCATGATCGGTGAGAGGCCCATGGAGGGTTCGTCGAGCATGAGCAGTTTGGGCTGGGACATCAGGGCGCGGCCCATGGCGAGCATCTGCTGTTCGCCGCCGGAGAGGGTGCCGGCGGCTTGTTTGCGGCGTTCTCCGAGGATGGGGAAGAGGTCGTAGGCGCGCTGGATGTCTTTGTCGATGGCGGCCTTGTCCTTGCGGAGGAAGGCGCCGAGCTGGAGGTTTTCGGCGATGGTGAGGCGGGGGAAGATGTGGCGGCCTTCGGGGGAGTGGGCGAGGCCGAGGGCGACGATCTTGTGGGCGGGGACGCCGGTGAGGGGTCTGCCGTCGAAGGTGATCTTCCCGCTGGTCGGCTTGAGGAGGCCGGAGAGGGTGCGCAGGGTGGTGGTCTTGCCGGCGCCGTTGGTGCCGATGAGGGTGACGACCTGGCCGGCTTCGACGCTGAAGGAGATGCCTTTGACGGCTTCGATCTTGCCGTAGGCGACCCGGAGGTCTTCGACCTCGAGGAGTGCGGTCACTGGGCGTCTCCCTTGGTGGTGCCGGGGGTGCCGGTGGTGCTGGGGGTGTCGGCGGTGGCGTCGGCGGTGGCTTCGGCGGCGGTGACCTCCGCGGCTTCGGCTTCGCCGGGGTCGCCTTCGAAGGGTTCGCCGAGGTAGGCGGCGATGACGCGTTCGTCGGCCTGGACGACGTCGGAGGTGCCTTCGATGAGTTTTTCGCCCTGGACGAGGACGGCGACGCGGTCGCAGAGGTTGAAGATGAAGCGCATGTCGTGCTCGATGACGAGGACGGCGATGCCTTTGTCGCGGATGGCGAAGACGAGTTCTTCGGTGGCTCTGGTCTCCTGTGGGTTCATGCCGGCGGTGGGTTCGTCCAGCAGGAGGAGGCCCGGTTCGCTGGCCAGGGCGCGGGCGATCTCGAGCTTGCGCTGTTCGCCGTAGGGGAGGTTGCGGGCGAGGTGGTCGCGTTTGTGGGCGAGGCCGATGAAGCCGAGGAGTTCCATGGCGCGTTCCTCGCTGGCCCGTTCGGCTTTGCGGAAGCCGGGGCCGCGCAGGAGGGCGGACCAGAGGCCTTCCTTGGTGCGGGTGTGGCGGCCGACGAGGACGTTCTCCAGGACGGTCATGTTGGCGAAGAGGCGGATGTTCTGGAAGGTGCGGGCGACGCCGGCCTTGGTGACCAGGTGGGGTTTGGGCGGCAGGACGGTGCCCTTGTAGCTGACGGTGCCCTCGGTGGGGATGTAGAGGCCGGTCAGGCAGTTGAAGAAGGTGGTCTTGCCCGCGCCGTTGGGGCCGATGAGGCCGACGATCTCGCCGGTGTTGACGGTGAAGTCGACGGAGCGTACGGCGGTGAGGCCGCCGAAGCGCATGGTGACGCCGCGGGCTTCGAGTACGGATGTCGTCGTCATGGTGGTCACGCCCCCGCCTTGGTGACGGCCGGTTCGTCGGTCAGCGTCGTCTGTTGTGGTACGTCGAGTTGGCCGGTCTCGTGGAATTCGAGCTGGCGGCGTCGGTTGGCGATGATGCCTTCGGGGCGGAAGCGCATCAGCAGGATGAGGGCGATGCCGAAGGCGAGCAGTGACTTGTCCTGGAGGAAGACGAGTTTTTCGGGGAGCAGGTAGAGGAGGGCGGCGCCGAGGAGGGGGCCGGCGACGGTGCCCATGCCGCCGAGGACGACGGCGGCGAGCAGGAAGGCGGAGTTCGGGGGTGTGGAGCCGGCGAACTGGTAGGGCGTGGGGACGACGCTGTAGGTGACGTGGGCGCTGACGGTGCCGGCGAGGCCGGCGAGGGCGGCGCCGAGGGCGAAGGCGATGAGTTTGACGCGGAAGCCGTTGATGCCCATGGCGGTGGCGGCGGTCTCGTCCTCGCGGATGGCGATCCAGGAGCGGCCGATGCGGGAGTCGGCGGCGCGGGTGTAGACGAGGACGACGATGGCCATGATCAGGACCATCAGCAGGTAGTAGTTGGCGAAGCGGCCGAGGGTGAAGCCGCCGAGGTCGTGGGTCTCGCCGAAGTCGAACCCGAAGAAGTCGAGGTCGGGGATGGCGGGGATGCCGTTGGGGCCGTTGGTGATGTCGGGGCCGGAGTCGCCGTCCATGTTGTTGACGGCGATGCGGAAGATCTCTCCGAAGCCGAGGGTGACGATGGCGAGGTAGTCGCCGCGCAGTCGCAGGGTGGGGGCGCCGATGAGGACGCCGAAGACGAGGGAGGCGGCGGCGCCGGTGAGGGCGGCGGCCCAGAAGGGGAACTGGACGCCGGAGAACTTGGAGAACTCGGAGCCGGAGACGAGGGCGGCGGTGTAGGCGCCGACGCCGAGGAAGGCGACGTATCCGAGGTCGAGCAGGCCGGCGAGGCCGACGACGATGTTGAGGCCGAGGGCGACGGTGCCGAAGATCAGGATGTTGACGCCGATGTTGGCGTAGTGGTCGTTGGTCTGGGTGAAGGGGAAGGCGATCGCGGCGAGGAAGCCCATGGCGAGGGTGAAGCTGCGGTTGCCGGCGATCAGGTGGGAGAACCGGTCGAGGAGGCCGGCGGTGTGCAGGGCCCAGACGGTGAAGACGACGACGATGAGGTAGCCGACGAAGAGTTCGCCGTATTCGGTGTCGATGCCGTAGGTGAAGACGCCGAGGCCGAGGGCGGTGACGGCGGTGATGGCGGCGCGCTGGATCCAGGGTGCGGTGGGTGTGGGCGCGGGGATGCGGTCGGGTTTGGCGATGTAGGCCTTGAGCGCTTCCTTGCCGCCGTCGGTGGTGTTTCCGTCCTGGGGGAGGGCGAAGGCGCCGATCAGCGGGATGAGGGAGGCGATGGCGGCGATCCAGCCGCCGGGTTCGAGGTTGGCCAGTCCGCCGAGTTCGGCGCTGATGGCGATGACGGTGAACCAGGTGACGGCGAAGCCGCCGATGGCGGTGAGGACGAGGGGGGCGTTGTTGCGGGCGGGCAGGAGCCAGCCGAGGCCGCGGATGCCGTAGGAGGCGAGGGTGAGGAGGGCGGTGAGGACGCCGGCGGTGAAGGTGAGCCATTGCAGGCCGCCGGGGTAGCCGGTGATGGTGAGGTCGCCGGGGAACTCCGCGGTCCAGGTCCAGGCGAGGAAGGCGGAGGCGGCGGTGGCGACGGAGCCGAGGAGGAGCAGGGCGCGGGCGGCTGCGGGGGGCAGCGGGATGAGGCCGTGGGGCGCGGGGGCGGGGGTGGGGTCCGCGGGCGGGGTCTTGGTGGTCTCGGTCATGTGATCACGCCCTGTCCGCGACGCGCTCGCCGAGCAGGCCCTGGGGCCGGAACAGCAGCACGAGGATGAGGAGGCAGAAGGCCCAGACGTTGGCCCAGCTCTGGCCGCCGAGCTGCTGCATGCCGGGGATCTCGTCGATGTAGGCGGAGGCGAGGGTTTCGGCGATGCCGAGGACGATGCCGCCGAGCATGGCGCCGTAGATGTTGCCGATGCCGCCGAGGACGGCGGCGGTGAAGGCCTTGAGGCCCATGAGGAAGCCCATGCGGTAGTCGACGTTGCCGTATTTGAGGCCGTAGGCGACGGCGGCGACGGCGGCGAAGAAGCCGCCGATGGCGAAGGCGATGACGATGATGCGGTTGGTGTCGATGCCCATGAGCTGTGCGGTGTCGGGGTCCTGGGCGGTGGCCTGCATGGCGCGGCCGGTGCGGCTGCGGCGGACGAAGACGGCGAGGGAGGCCATGCAGACGACGGCGGCGAGGATGAGGAAGATGTCGGCGTCCTTGATGGTGACGGAGCCGATGTCGTGGGTGGTGTCGAGGCTGGGGAAGGCGCGGGCCTTGTCGGCGCCGGGGTAGAAGTTGCGGACGACTTCCTGGAGGGCCAGGGAGAGGCCGATGGCGGTGATGAGCGGGGCCAGCCGTGGCGCTTGGCGCAGTGGCCGGTAGGCGAATCGTTCCGCTCCTACGGCGACGAGGATGGCGACGATGGCGCCGCCGATCAGCATCAGGGGCACGGCGGCCCACATGGTGGTGCCGTCGGGCAGGACGTAGAAGTAGACCGTGAGGGCGCCGAAGGCGCCGGTCATGAAGATCTCGCCGTGGGCGAAGTTGATGAGCTGGACGATGCCGTACACCATCGTGTAGCCGATGGCGATCAGCCCGTACATCGAGCCGAGGAGCAGCCCGTTGGCCAGCTGCTGCGGCAGGGTGTTCACCGCATGGCCTCCATGTCGCTGGTGGTCGTGAGCACTGGTCGCGTGCAGGGTCTGGTGTGCACCGATGGGGTGCGGGGTCCGGGTGCGGAAACGGGCCGCGCGGTCGGGGTCCTCCTCCCGCGCGGCCCGTGCTGCTGCGTGCTGGAAGGCCGGAACTAGTCGGCGGTGCCGGTCTTCACGGACTTCCACTCGCCCTTCGTCACCTGGTAGACCGTCAGCTGCTTGTTGGTGGTGTCGCCGTACTGGTCGAAGGAGACCTTGCCGGAGATGCCGTCGAAGTTGGAGTTCTGGACGGCGTCGACGACCTTGGAGCGAAGTTCCTTGGAGTCGGTGGGCAGCTTGCCACCGTTGGCGTCCTTGACGGCCTTCACGGCGTTGATGATCGCGGTCGCGGCGTCGTAGGAGTAGGCGCCGTAGGCTCCGTAGTCGCCCTTGTAGCCCTTGGACTTGTAGGTCGCGATGAACTGCTTCGCCGCGGGCAGGGTGTCGGCGGGCACGCCGACGGAGGTGACGAGGTCGCCCTCGGAGGCTTTTCCTGCGGTTTCGATGTAGGTGGAGGCGAACATTCCGTCGCCGCCGAACAGCGGGATCTTGACGCCGGCGTCCTTGAGCTGCTTGGTGATCAGCGAGGATTCGTCGTACTGGCCGCCGTAGTACAGCAGGTCGGCGCCGGAATTCTTGATCTTGGTGACGAGGGAGCCGAAGTCCTTGTCACCGGTGTTGACGTGGTCGGTGGCGACGACCTGGCCGCCGAGTTCCTTGAACTTGGCGTTGAAGATCCTCGCCAGGCCGGCGCCGTAGGTCTGCTTGTCGTCGACGACGAAGGCCTTCTTCTTCTTGAGGCCGTTGTAGGCGTAGTCGGCGGCGAAGCTGCCCTGGAGCTCGTCCGTGGTGGCGGTGCGGAAGTACGTCTTGTACGGGCGTTCCTTGGTGGTCTGCCAGTTCTTGCCCTGGGTCAGCTCGGGGGCGGTGTTCGAGGGGGAGATCTGCACCATGTCGGCGGAGGCGAACACCTGCTGCATCGTCTGGGCGACGCCGGAGTTCAGTGGGCCGACGGCGCCGACAACGGTGTCATCGCCGGTGAGGGCGGTGGCGTTGGACTGGCCGGTGGCGGGCTGGGCCTTGTCGTCCAGGGCCTTGAGCTTGAAGGTCACGCCGGGGACGAGCTTGTTCTTGTTGGCGTCGTCGACGGCGATCTGGGCGCCGTACTGGATGCCGAGGCCGGTGGTGGAGTTCTCGCCGGACAGCGGGGCGTCGACGCCGATCGTGAGCGTGGTGCTGTCGCCGCTGTCGCCGCCCTTGTCACCACTGTCGTCTCGGGACCCGCAGGCGGTGAGAGTCAGAGCCCCGGTCGTGAGAACGGAGGTAAGTATCACCAAGGAACGCTGTCGCACAATCAGTCCTTTCCGCAGGCATACCCCGCCCCCACGGGGGACGGTGCATACCGCGCTGGTACCGAACTCCCGATGGAGCGGTGACTGGCCGTGACTCTAAGCCCGGCTTGTACCCATGGGCAGCGGCGTGCGCTGGCTTGTGACTTTCTTGTTATGACGTGAAGGATGGCGGGCTTCGGCGAGGGGTCCACTTGACTGGTTTGGCGAGATTCCTCCTCGGTCCGCATTCTGAGAATGTGCACTTCCGGTTGGCCGTGAGGGCGGTCTTGCCGCCGCCGGGCCGCAGGCGCCGCGGAGAAGATCGGAAAGGTCCCGGGAGTGGGCTCCGCCGAAGATGAAACTGTGGTGCTGTATTGCGCGCTTGTTACGCAGCGTTACGTCGAGAAAAGGAAGATCGGCAATCAGGGGCAGTTCGGAACAGTCGGAAACGGATATCTCCACCGTGATCCGCCGGGTTGATCCGCCCGGAACAACGAATTCCGGTTTCGGGACGGCGCGGGCCCCGAGTCCGTCGAAGGCGGTCCCGATGACCCGGACGGCGACGGCGGGCCCACGGCTGACGGTCACCGCGAACCGGAACAGTCCGTCACCGGTACGGGGGTCGAGCGGCGCGGCGAGTCCCAGATAGCGCCAGCTGGTGACGTTGACGGGCCAGGGCACGGGGGCGGGCGGCCCGGCCCGGTCGGGGGTGGCCGCGGGCGGGACCAGCAGGAGTGTGGCGGTGACGGCGGCGACGGCCGCCGTCGCGGCGGTGAGACGCCGGGCCCGGGGCGTGGCGCCGGTCCGGGGGTCGGGTGGTCGACGGGCCGACGGGTCGGGCGGGTGGCGGGTCGAAGGGCCCGGCGGGTGGCGGGTCGGGTGGCAGGCCGGGTGGGCCGGGAGGCCCGAGCGGGCCGGGCGGGTGGTGAGGCGGCCGGTCAGGCGGGTGGGCCAGTGGCCGGACAGGCGGTCCGTCAGACGGCCGGTCAGGCGGCCGGTCAGGCGGTCCGTCAGGCGTGGCGCATCGTCGCCGATGACGTCACGCCTTCCGTCCGCCTCCGGCGGGTCGACGGGCTCGACAGGCCCGACACCGCTCATGGCCGCGGCCCCATGGGAAAACGGTAGGGGAGGCGGGCGCCGCTGCCCAGGGTGGAGCGACACCCGGCGGCACGGACTGGACGGGCCGGACGGACCGGACGGACCGGACGGACCGGACGCCCGCCCGCCGCGCGCCCGGCCGTACGCCGCCGGTGCCTGCGCGTCCGGCGGTGCGGGCGCCCGGTGGCCGCCGGACGTCTGCCGCGGGTGCGGCCGGCGCCTGCGTGTCCGGTCTTCTGCCGTGCCGGCGCCCCGGGTGTGTGGGCCGTCCGTAGCCGGTGCGCCGCGTCCGGCCGTACGTCTGCCCGGTCGGTGTCCGCCGGACGTCTGCCGCGCGCTCGGCCCTCGCCTGCGTGTCCGGTCGTCCGTCGCCGGTGCGTGGGGCGTCCGGTCGTCCGTCTCCCGTGTCCTGCGCGTCCGGTCGTACGTCTCCTCGGGCGTCCGCCGTCCGCCGGGCGTCGTCCCTCGGACGCCGTCCGTCGGGCGCCGGACGTCTGTCGTGCGGCCGTCTCGGTGGACGCGCGAGGTCAGCCGGCGGCGGGTATCCGGTGCGCGTCGCCCGGCGTGACGTCCCGCAGCAGGCAGGTCAGCCGCGCGGTGCACACGCGCCGACCCTCCTCGTCGCTGATCACGATCTCGTACGTCGCCGTGGACCGTCCCCGGTGCACGGGCGTGGCCACGCCGGTCACCAGGCCGGACCGTACGCCGCGGTGGTGGGTGCAGTTGAGGTCGACGCCCACGGCGATCTTGGAGCTGCCCCCGTGCAGCATCGACCCCACCGAGCCCAGGGTCTCGGCCAGCACCGCGGAGGCGCCGCCGTGCAGCAGGCCGTAGGGCTGGGTGTTGCCCTCCACCGGCATGGTGCCGACGACCCGGTCCGCCGAGGCTTCCAGGATCTGCACGCCCATGCGCGTGCCGAGGTGTCCCGCGGAGAACAGGGCCGGCAGGTCGACGCCGAGCGCGGCGTACTCGTCGATGACCTCTTGCGGGAACTTCACGTGCTGCTGCTCGCCCATGGGGTCCGGCTCCGTTCGTCGTGACCAGTCGTCGTACGGCTGCGGCTGAGCAAACGCTCAGTCGGTCGCCGATTGTTCCAGACGGACCACGACGGACTTGCTGGCCGGGGTGTTGCTGGTGTCGGCGGTGGCGTCCAGCGGCACGAGCACGTTGGTCTCCGGGTAGTACGCGGCGGCGCACCCGCGCGCCGTCGGGTAGTGCACGACGCGGAAGCCGGGCGCCCGCCGCTCCACGCCGTCCTTCCACTCGCTCACCAGGTCGACGTACGACCCGTCGGCCACGCCCAGCTGCCGCGCGTCCTCCGGATTGACCAGGACCACCCGGCGGCCGTTCCTGATGCCCCGGTAGCGGTCGTCAAGGCCGTAGATCGTGGTGTTGTACTGGTCGTGCGAGCGCAGCGTCTGGAGCAGCAGCCGGCCCTCGGGCAGCGCCGGGTACTCCACCTCGGCGGCGGTGAAGTTGGCCTTGCCGGTGGCGGTCGGGAAGCGGCGCTCGTCGCGCGGGGCGTGCGGCAGGGCGAAGCCGCCGGGGCGTGCCACGCGCGCGTTGAAGTCCTCGAAACCGGGCACCACGCGCGCGATGCGGTCGCGGATGGTCGCGTAGTCCTTCTCGAACTCCTCCCACGGCACCACGCTGTCCGCTCCGAGCACCCGGCGTGCCATCCGGCACACGATGGCCGGCTCGGACAGCAGGTGCTCGCCGGCCGGCTCCAGACGGCCGCGGGAGGCGTGCACCATGCCCATGGAGTCCTCGACCGTCACGAACTGCTCGCCGCTGCCCTGGAGGTCGCGCTCGGTGCGGCCGAGCGTCGGCAGGATCAGGGCGCGCGCGCCCGTGACGGCGTGCGAGCGGTTCAGTTTCGTCGACACGTGCACGGTCAGCCGGGCCCGGCGCATCGCGGCCTCGGTGACCTCCGTGTCGGGGGAGGCCGACACGAAGTTGCCGCCCATCGCGAAGAACACCTTCGCCTCGCCGTCGCGCAGCGCGCGGATGGCCCGTACGACGTCGTAGCCGTGCTCGCGCGGCGGGGCGAAGCCGAACTCCTTCTCCAGGGCGTCCAGGAAGGCCGGGGCGGGGCGCTCGAAGATGCCCATCGTGCGGTCGCCCTGCACGTTGGAGTGGCCGCGCACCGGGCACACGCCCGCGCCCGGGCGGCCGATGTTGCCGCGCAGGAGGAGGAAGTTGACCACCTCGCGGATGGTCGGGACGGAGTGCTTGTGCTGGGTGAGGCCCATCGCCCAGCACACGATGGTGCGCTTCGAGGCGAGGACCATCTCCAGGGCCCGTTCGATCTCCGCGCGGGTGAGGCCGGTCGCCGTGAGCGTCTCGTCCCAGTCGGCGGCGCGGGCGGCCTCGGCGAACTCCTCGAAGCCGTGGGTGTGCTCGCGGACGAAGTCCTCGTCGACCGCGCCTTCGGTCTGGAGGATCAGCTTGTTGAGGAGCCGGAAGAGTGCCTGGTCGCCGCCGATGCGGATCTGGAGGAACAGGTCGGTGAGCGCGGCGCCGGCGGTGAGGCCCTTGGGGGTCTGCGGGTTCTTGAAGCGCTCCAGGCCCGCCTCGGGCAGCGGGTTGACGCTGATGATCTTCGCGCCGTTCGCCTTGGCCTTCTCCAGGGCGGAGAGCATGCGGGGGTGGTTGGTGCCGGGGTTCTGGCCTGCGACGACGATCAGGTCGGCCTTGTAGAGGTCCTCCAGCAGGACGCTGCCCTTGCCGATGCCGATCGTCTCGGAGAGCGCCGAACCGGACGACTCGTGGCACATGTTGGAGCAGTCCGGCAGGTTGTTGGTGCCCAGCTCCCGCGCGAACAGCTGGTAGAGGAAGGCGGCCTCGTTGCTGGTGCGGCCGGAGGTGTAGAAGACGGCCTCGTCGGGCGAGGAGAGAGCGGTGATCTCCTCGGCGATGATGTCGAAGGCGCGCTCCCAGGTGACGGGCTCGTAGTGCTCCGCGCCCTCGGGCAGGTACATGGGGTGCGTCAGGCGTCCCTGCTGGCCCAGCCAGTAGCCGCTGCGGCCGGCGAGATCGGCGACTGAGTGGGCGGCGAAGAACTCCGAGGTGACCCGGCGCAGGGTGGCCTCCTCGGCCACCGCCTTGGCGCCGTTCTCGCAAAACTCCGCCGTGTGCCGGTGGTCGGGCTCGGGCCAGGCGCAGCCGGGGCAGTCGAAGCCGTTCTTCTGGTTGACGCGCAGCAGGGTCAGCGCGGTGCGCCTCACACCCATCTGCTGCTGGGCGATGCGCAGGCTGTGGCCGATCGCCGGAAGCCCCGCCGCCGCGTGCTGGGGACCGGCGACCTGCGGCGCGTCCTGGACCGGATCACTCTTCGGCGGCTTCGTGGCCATCGCGCGCTCCCCTTCGACTGCGAGTGTCCCGCGTGTCATTCCCATTCTTTTCCGTCTGACGTCGATCCTCCCACGCGGCACCGACAGCGATCGCCCTCGGGCTTGCGGATACCGGCAGCAATGGTTGCGGGCCGCCGGCGGGCGGGGGCGGCCCGTCCGGGCCGGGTGTCCGGTGAGGCGGTCCGTCCGGGCCGGGTGTCCGGTGAGGCGGTCCGTCCGGGCCGGGTGTCCGGTGAGGCGGTCCGTCCGGGCCGGGTGTCCGGTGAGGCGGTCCGTCCGGGCCGGGTGTCCGGTGAGGCGGTCCGTCCGGGCCGGATGTCCGGTGAGGCGGTCCGTCCGGGCCGGGTGCTCGGGAGGCGGTCCGGCGGTGGTGTGGCGCGGGTGCTCGTCGTGGCGCGTGGGGGCGGCGCGGTGGCGGGCGGGGCCGAGTGTCAGTGGGTCGTGGCAGGATCGGGTGCGTGGCAGAGACAGCATCGAAGAAGACCGACACGACCCCCGGCGGCGACCGCCCGCGGCTGATGCTCATGGACGGGCACTCGCTGGCCTATCGCGCGTTCTTCGCGCTGCCCGCGGAGAATTTCACGACCGCGACGGGCCAGCCGACGAACGCGATCTACGGCTTCGCGTCGATGCTGGCCAACACGCTGCGTGACGAGGCGCCCACGCACTTCGCGGTGGCCTTCGACGTCTCCCGCAAGACCTGGCGCTCGCAGGAGTTCACGGAGTACAAGGCGAACCGCTCCAAGACCCCGGACGAGTTCAAGGGCCAGGTCGAGCTGATCGGCGAGCTGCTCGACGCGATGCACGTCTCCCGCTTCGCGGTCGAGGGGTACGAGGCGGACGACATCATCGCCACCCTCGCCACACAGGCCGAGGCCGAGGGCTTCGACGTGCTGATCGTCACCGGCGACCGGGACTCGTTCCAGCTGGTCAGCGACCGGACGACGGTGCTGTATCCGACGAAGGGCGTCTCCGAGCTGACCCGGTTCACCCCGGAGAAGGTCGTCGAGAAGTACGGGCTGACGCCCGCCCAGTACCCCGACTTCGCGGCGCTGCGCGGCGACCCGTCCGACAACCTGCCGGGCATCCCCGGCGTCGGCGAGAAGACGGCCGCGAAGTGGATCAACCAGTTCGGGTCGTTCGCGGAGCTGGTCGAGCGGGCCGACGAGGTCAAGGGCAAGGCCGGCCAGAATCTCCGCGACCACCTGGAGGCGGTCAAGCTCAACCGCCGGCTCACCGAGCTGGAGCGCGGGGTGGAGCTGCCCAAGACGGTCGCGGACCTGGAGCGGCCCGCGTACGACCGCAAGGCCGTCGCGATGGTCCTGGACACCCTGGAGATCCGCAACCCCTCGCTGCGCGAGCGGCTGCTCGCCGTCGACCCGGGGGCCGCGGAGGCCGAGACGACCCCCGTCGTGACGGACGGCGTGGAGCTGGACGGCACGGTGCTCGGCACGGGCGAGCTGGCCGGCTGGCTCGCCGAGCACGCCACGCAGGTCCTCGGTGTCGCCACGGTCGACACCTGGGCGCTCGGCACGGGCTCGGTCGCCGAGGTGGCGCTCGCCGCGCCCGGCGGGCCGGCCGCCTGGTTCGACCCGTCCCAGCTGGACGAGGCCGACGAGACGGCGTTCGCGGGCTGGCTGGCCGGCGAGGACAGGCCCAAGGTGTTCCACGACGCCAAGCGCGCGATGCGCGTCTTCGCCGAGCACGGTTGGAGCGTCGCCGGTGTCACCATGGACACCGCGCTCGCCGCCTACCTGGTCAAGCCGGGCCGCCGCTCCTTCGACCTGGACGCGCTGTCGCTGGAGTACCTGCACCGGGAGCTGGCGCCCCCGGCCGCGGCCGACGGCCAGCTGGCCTTCGGCACCGACGACGGCGCCGAGGCCGAGGCGCTGATGATCCAGGCCCGCGCCGTCCTCGACCTGGGCAAGGCCTTCGAGGACCGGCTGGAGCAGGTCGGCGCCGCGGACCTGCTGCGCGACATGGAACTGCCCACCTCCGCCCTGCTGGCCCGGATGGAGCGGCACGGCATCGCGGCCGACCGGGCCCACCTGGAGGCCATGGAGCAGATGTTCGCCGGCGCCGTCCAGCAGGCGGTGAAGGAGGCGCACGCGGCGGCCGGCCACGAGTTCAACCTGGGCTCGCCCAAGCAGCTCCAGGAGGTCCTCTTCGGCGAGCTGGGCCTGCCGAAGACGAAGAAGACCAAGACCGGCTACACCACCGACGCCGATGCCCTGGCCTGGCTGGCGACCCAGACCGACAACGAGCTGCCGGTGATCATGCTCCGCCACCGTGAGCAGGCGAAGCTGCGGGTCACGGTCGAGGGCCTGATCAAGACCATCGCGGCGGACGGCCGGATCCACACCACCTTCAACCAGACCGTCGCCGCGACGGGCCGGCTCTCCTCGACCGACCCCAACCTCCAGAACATCCCGGTCCGCACCGACGAGGGCCGCGCGATCCGCCGCGGCTTCGTGGTCGGCGAGGGCTTCGAGTCCCTGATGACGGCGGACTACAGCCAGATCGAACTGCGCGTGATGGCCCACCTGTCCGAGGACGAGGGCCTGATCGAGGCGTTCACCTCGGGCGAGGACCTGCACACCACGGCCGCCTCGCAGGTCTTCGGGGTCGAGCGTTCCGCGGTGGACGCGGAGATGCGCCGCAAGATCAAGGCGATGTCGTACGGCCTGGCGTACGGCCTGTCGGCCTTCGGCCTCTCCCAGCAGCTCAACATCGAGGCGGCCGAGGCCCGTGCCCTGATGGACGCGTACTTCGAGCGGTTCGGCGGCGTACGGGACTATCTGCGCCGGGTGGTGGACGAGGCGCGGGCGACGGGCTACACGGCGACGCTGTTCGGGCGGCGCCGCTATCTCCCCGACCTCAACAGCGACAACCGCCAGCGTCGCGAGGCGGCCGAGCGGATGGCCCTGAACGCGCCCATCCAGGGCACGGCGGCGGACATCGTCAAGATGGCCATGCTGAAGGTCGACCGGGCCCTGACCGAGGCCGGGCTCACGTCCCGCATGCTGCTCCAGGTCCACGACGAGATCGTGCTGGAGATCGCCCCGGGCGAGCGGACGGCGGTGGAGGAACTCGTCCGCCGCGAGATGGCCGGCGCGGTCCGGCTGCGGGCCCCGCTCGACGTGTCGGTGGGCGTCGGCCGGGACTGGGAGTCGGCGGCACACTGACACGGGCCGGCCGGACCCGGCGGGAACGTGCCCGTGTACCGACGCCGGGGGCGAGGCGTCGGCCGGACGGTCCCGCGGGCCTGCCGGGTCGGAGTGGCGGAGGCGGGCAGCTTCACTGCCGGGAGCGAGGCGTCCTGCCGAACGGTCCGACGGGCCCGCCGGGTCGGCAGGGTGCAGGCGGACAGCTCCCTGTCACGCGGCAGGTCCGCGACGTCGGCCTCCGCCGGCCGCCCCCTCGAGGCCCCGCCCGGGCCGGGGGACCGGTGTGGGCCTGGGTCGGGTCGGTCCTTCGTAGGCCTCGTTCAGGCCGGTAGTCGTATGGGCCTGATCGGGCCGGTTCTTCGTAGGCCTCGTCCAGGCCGGGGGAGCCGTGTGGGTCTGGGCCGGGCCGACCTTTCGTAAGCCCCGCCCAGGCCGGCAGTCGTGTGGGCCTCGGCCGGGCCGGCAGTCGTGTGGGCCTCGGCCAGGCCGGCAGTCGTGTGGGCCTCGGCCGGGCCGGCCCCTCGAAGGCCCCGCCCAGGTCGGGGGAGCCGTGCGGGCCTGGTCGGACCAGCCCCTCGAAGGTCTCGTCCGGGCCGCGAGGCGAGGGCCTGGATGATCAGGGCCGCGAGGCGAGGGCCTGGATCACCAGCGCCTCGGCCTCGACTCCGTCGTCCGTGCCGAAGGGCGGCGTCGCCGGTACGCATTCCGGCTCACCCCGTCACTCAGCCGGCCCCCGCGGAGAAGCCCCCCACCCCCGGCGCCCGTGAGGATGCGGACATGGGTATACGCACGCTCCATCACCGGACGGCACCGGCGCGGACGGGCGCCGGCAAACCCGCCTGCGTCTCCTTCCCGCCGGTCCCGGCCTTCGCGCTCGGCGCGGGCACCGCCCGGGTCCCGGCCACCCGCGCCGCGGCCCTGCGCCACACGACAGCGGATCTGCGCCGCCGGCTCGCGCACCACGACCGGGCGGCCGTACGCCCCCGCCGGACACCGGTCTGGCGGCTGTGGGCCGACCTGACCCGCGGCTATCTGGCGCTGGCCCGCACGCTGATCCCGCGACCAGGCCCCGGTCACACCTTCACCGTGTTCGTCGCGGCCGCCGACGGCGTCAGCGGGCGACCGGGCGGCGCGGCGGGGTGCCGGCGCCTTCCGGATCACCGGAGGAGACCGGGACCGGACGCCACGCCCTGACCGCCACGGCGTACAGCAGCAGCCCGGCGACGAGTCCCGCCCCCGCGCCGAAGCACACCGTCGGGATCAGCTCCCAGGGCTTCGCGAGCGTTCCCCAGTACGCCCACCACCGCACGGCCCGCTGGACCGCCGCGGCCGTCGCGCAGCCGCCGAGCAGCAGGCAGGCCGCCCATCGGTCCCGCACCGACAGCACCGGGACCCCTGTCGGCCCGGCCGGGGGCGTCCGGCGCAGCGCGAGCGCGAGAAACCCGGCGATCACGGCCGCGGCCAGGGCGGAACCGCCGTACTGGAGGTACCAGTACAGCGGCGAGCCCGCCACCTCCCGGGCCAGAACGGGGAAGAGACGCGTGCCCCACCGGTCGTGATGCGTGAACGCGTCCCACCCGACGTGAGTCAGCGCGCCCAGGACCGCGGACACGTACCACCGGGCCACCAGGGACGGCCGCACGCGCGCGCGTGGCGTCCCGCACCGCAGCAGGGCGGCCGTCCGCCCCTGCCAAGCCCGCGGCAACAGCGCAACCAGCGGCTCCCGCACCAGCAGCCAGAGCCCCACCAGCGCCCAGGCGACGAGCACGTCGAGGGTGAACACGCCCGGCAGGGAGTGTGTGACCTCACCGAACTCCATGGCCCCGGACACGACACTCGCCGCGTAATAGGTCATGTCGGGTGAGAAGGATCCCGCCACGAGTACGGCCGGCACGAGCCGTCCCCGGCCGGTTCCGTCGGTGCGCACGACGGGCAGCACGGCCGCCGCGTGGCTCAGGGTGAACGGCAACGGGGCTCCTCACGACGGTCGTCGGCGGGCCGGGCGGCCCGGTGATCACCGCGGCCCAGTATGCGTGATGTTCCTGGCAGCGGACCGGGGCCAACGGGACATGGCCAATCGGTGAAAACCGGGCACGGACGGGTGTCCGTGCAAAAGAAGTTGTCGTAGTGTCACCTGGGTCGCCTACTGGGGCGTACGTCGAACGCGCGCACGGATGCACGAGCCCGGAGCCGCGCGAACGGGATACAACGGAAGACGGCACCGCTCGAACAGAGCGCCAGAAGGCTCGATCGGGGCAACCAGCACGGCGGGCCGATCGTCAGAACAGGGCGAACACAGCAGTCGAAGACGGACGCCGGAGCGTCCACGGGAGGGGTTCACTCTATGGCGGCGCATTTCGGCAGGAGGCTGCGCAAGGGGGCGGCGACCACCGCCGTTGCCGCGGCCGCGGTCGCGGCCCTGTCCGCGTCCCAGGCTCCGGGGGTGACGGCCGACGAGCACGGCCGGCAGACCACCGCCGAGGCCACTCCCTCGCCCGAGGCGAGCTCGGACTCCAGCGCGACCGGCAACTCCCCGTACTACACGGACCTGCCGCCGCTCCACACCCCGAGCCCCACGCCGACCGTGGGCACGCCCGTCTCCCAGGGCGAGGCCGAGGCGGGCATTCCCGCGACCGTCCTCGACGCCTACAAGAAGGCCGAGGCGGCACTGCGCACCGCCAAGCCGGGCTGCAACCTGCCCTGGGAACTCCTCGCCGCCATCGGCAAGGTGGAGTCGGGCCAGGCCCGCGGCGGCCGGGTCAGCGCCGACGGCACCACCACCAGCCCGATCCTGGGCCCGCAGCTCGACGGCAACGGCTTCGCCCTCATCAAGGACACCGACGACGGCGCCTACGACGGCAACAGCAGCTACGACCAGGCCGTCGGGCCCATGCAGTTCATTCCGTCCACCTGGGAGTGGGCGGGCCGCGACGGCAACGGCGACGGCAAGGCCGACCCCAACAACATCTACGACGCCGCGCTCGCGGCCGGCCACTACCTGTGCCGCAACGGCTGGGACCTGTCCGACCAGGCCGACCTCAACAGCGCGATCCTCAGCTACAACAACTCCCAGGACTACCTGAACACGGTCCTGTCCTGGCTGGAGTACTACCGCAAGGGCACCCACGAGGTCCCCGACGGCACCGGCACCCTGCCGTCCGGCCGCAGCGACGACAGCGGCAGCACCGGCACCGGGTCGACCACCTCGCCGTCCCCCTCCGGGTCGGCGACGGCCCCGCCGAGCACCGAGCCGTCGCAGACCGGCGGCGGCACGTCCGGTTCGCCCAGCTCGCCGCCGTCGACCGCCCCCGCGACGCCGGGCACCTCGACCCCGACCCCGACCGACACGGTCGACCACCTGGAGAACGCAGGCGCCGCCAAGCTCACCGCGACGGCGGGCGACACGTTCACCGAGCGGATCAGCACCCGTGCCGAGACCTCGGGCGGCAAGGCCGTCGCCAAGGTCAGGGTCCGCTTCACCATCATCGGTGACACCGACACCACGTTCACCGGCGGTGAGAGCGTCGCCACGGTCCTCACCAACAGCTCCGGAGTGGCCGTCGCGCCCGCGTTGAAGGCCGGTGAGAAGACGGGCACCTTCACCGTCCGCGCCACCGTCGTCGGCCGCACGGCGCCCGGTCTGGACTACAGGGCCACCGTCGCCGAGCGTGCCGCCGACACCCTCACCCGCACGGCCGACACCGCGCTGACCTGCACCGCGGGCGGCGAGTTCGCGAACCAGGTCCAGGTGAAGGCCACCTACGAGGGCGCCGTCGCGGACGGCGTCGCCGCCACCGCCACGCTGGTCACCTCGGCGGACGACGCGACGGTGAACAGCAAGGGCCCCTACTTCAAGGACGCCGACGGCAAGACCGTACGCACCCTGACGGGCCTGAAGACGGACGCGGACGGTCTGCTGACGCTGCCGAAGCTGTACGCGGACGACACCACCGGCACGTTCCTGCTCCGCGTCACCACGACGGGCGGCGCCACGCTCACGGTGGAGCTGACCGTGACGGCGGCCGCGTCGCCCTCGCCCAGCCCGTCCCCGTCCACGTCCACGTCCACGGGCGAGTCGGCCGACCCGTCCACCAGCGCGTCGGCGAGCACCGGAGCATAGGCACCCGCACGGCACCAAGGGCGCCCCTCCGCGGCCGCGGAGGGGCGCCCTTCTGTCATCCGCGCCCGAGCCGGGCGTTGGTGTGCCGGGTCGGCTCCGCGCCGGCCGGGTCCTCGGGCCACGGGTGCTTCGGATACCGGCCGCGCAGCTCCGCCCGTACGGCCCTGTAGCCGTCCCGCCAGAAGGAGGCCAGGTCGGTGGTGACCGCGGCGGGACGCCCGGCGGGGGAGAGGAGGTGTACGAGCAGCGGCACCCCGGCGACCTCGGGCGTGGTCCGGAGCCCGAACATCTCCTGGAGCTTCACCGCGAGGACGGGCCGCTCCGGGTCGCCGTAGTCGATCCGGATTCCGGACCCGCTCGGTACGGTGATCCGTTCCGGGGCGAGCTCGTCGAGCCGGGCGGCGTCCCCGGTGGCCCAGGGCAGCAGCCGCGCGAGCGCCTGCCCGGCGTCGATCCGCGCGAGATCGGCCCGCCGCCGGGCCCGGCCGAGCTCGGGTTCCAGCCACTCGTCCACGCGCGCGTGCAGTGCGTCGTCCGAGACGTCGGGCCATGGGTCGCCGAGGTGCAGCCGCAGGAACGCCAGCCGCTGCCGCAGCACCCGTGCCTGCGCCGTCCAGCGCAGCAGCCCCAGCCCCTCCTGCCGCAGCCCTGCGAGCAGCGCCTCGCGCACCCGCGCGGGAGCGGCGTCCGTCAGGGGCCGTACCGCCAGCCCGACCGCCCCGAGACGCTCGATCCGCCGGGCGACGACGTCCCCGTCGGTCCAGCGGACCTCGTCCGCCTCCGTCAGCAGGGCCTGTGCCGCGAGCCGCGCGGTCCCCTCGTCGACGACCGCGCCGAGCCGCACGCGCGCGTGGCCCCGTCCGGCGGGCCGGTCGGCCACGGCCACGGCGATCCAGGGCGCCCCGTGCAGCCCGGTTCCCCCGGCGAGCTCCGCCCGGGTGCCGGACACCATGAGGTACGAACCGCCGTCGGCCCTGGCGAGGCGCTCGGGAAAGGCCAGCGCGGCGACCAGCCCGGCCGGGGCGTCCTCTCCGCGGGCCGGCGCGGCCGGAGCGTCCTGTCCGGCGGCCGCGCGAACGCCGCCCACGTCCCCCGCGACGGTCCGCAGCCTGCGCACCTCGGCCCGCCACCGTGCCGCGTAGGCGTCGCCCCCGCGCCGGGCGGTGCGCAGGGCGGTGGCGAGGTCGTCCCCGTACTCGCGGGGCGGCTCCTCCCCGAGCAGCGCCACGACCTCGGCGGCCCGCTCCGTCCCCAGCGACGGCGCGGCGTCCAGCAGCGCCCGTCCGAGCCGGGGATGCAGTCCCAGCCGGGACAGGCGCCGGCCCCGTTCCGTGGCCCGTCCGGCGGCGTCCACCGCCCCGATCGCCGACAGCACCTCCCGCGCCGCCGCCATCGCCCCGCCCGGCGGCGGGTCGAGCAAAGCCAGCCCGCAGGCGTCGGGATCGCCCCAGCAGGCCGCCTGGAGCGCGAACGCCGTCAGGTCGGCCACCTGGATCTCCGGGGCCGGGAAACGCGGCAGACGGGCGTCCTCGGCCTCCGTCCAGCAGCGGTAGACCACGCCCGGCGCCTCCCGCCCGGCCCGCCCGGCCCGCTGCCGGCCCGCCGCCCGCGAGGCCCGCACCGTCGTCAGCGCGCTCAGCCCGCGCGCGTGGTCCACCCGCGGCTCCCGCGCCAGCCCCGAGTCCACGACCACCCGCACTCCCGGGACCGTGAGCGACGACTCGGCCACCGAGGTCGCCAGGACGACCCGGCGCCGCCGTCCGGGCGCCAGGACCGCGTCCTGCACGTCCGCGGGCGCCCGCCCGTGCACCTGGAGCACCTCCACGCCGCCGAGGTCCCCCAGCTGCCCGGCGACCCGGGCGATCTCGCCCACGCCCGGCAGGAAGCACAGCACGTCCCCCTCGCGCTCGGCCAGCGCCCGCCGTACCACCGACGCCACATGCGCGAGGAGCACCGGATCCACCCGCATGCCGTGCGGCGGCATGGGGGCACCTCCCGCTCGAGCGAAGCCGAGAGTGGGGGACGGACGGGCAGGAGGCGCCCACACGACCTCCACCGGGTGCGAGACGCCCTCTGCCTCGACCACCGGCGCCCCGCCCAGCAGCCGGGCCCAGCCCTCGGCGTCGGTCGTCGCCGACGCGGCCACCAGCCGCAGCTCCGGCCGCAGCGTCTCCCGGACGTCCCACAGGAACGCGGCCGCGGTGTCCGCGTCCAGATGCCGCTCGTGGCACTCGTCGAGCATCACCACGTCGACCCCGGCCAGCTCCTGGTCGCGCTGGAGCCGCTGGAGCAGCACACCGGTCGTGACGACCTCCACGCGCGTGTGCCGCCCGGCCACCCGCTCGCCGCGCACCGTGTACCCGACGCTCGCGCCGGCCTTCTCGCCCAGCAGCCACGCCATCCGGCGGGCCGCCGCCCGTGCCGCGATCCGCCGCGGCTCGGCCACGACCACCCGCCGGGCGGGCCCCTCGCCCAGCAGCCCCGCCAGGACCAGCGGGACCAGAGTCGTCTTCCCGGTGCCGGGCGGCGCGACGAGCACCGCGGTGCCGTGCCCCTCCAGCGCGTCGTTCAGGGCGGGCAGGGCACCGCGTACGGGCAGGGCCTCCAGGGCGTCGTAACGGATCACGTCACCAGTGTCGTACGTCCCCTCGGGCGACCCGCACGCGCGCGTGCGGGTCCGGCCGCCGCCGCCCGCGGGTTCAGTCCCGCTCGCACACGAAGATCGCCGTGCCCGGGATCAGGCCGCCGCGCAGCGGCGACCAGCCGCCCCACTCGGAGGTGTTCCAGTCCGGCCACTCCGGCTCCACCAGGTCCAGCAGCCGGAAGCCCGACGCCACCACGTCCCGCACCCGGTCGCCGAGCGTCCTGTGGTGCTCGACGTACACCGCGCGGCCGTCCTCGTCCTGCTCGACGTACGGCGTGCGGTCGAAGTAGGAGGCGGAGACCGACAGGCCCTCGGGGCCCGGCTCGTCCGGGAAGGCCCAGCGGATCGGATGGGTCACCGAGAACACGAAGCGCCCCCCGGGCCGCAGCACCCGGCGCAGCTCCCGCAGTACCAGCCGCGGGTCGGCGACGAAGGGCAGCGCCCCGTAGGCCGAGCACGCCAGGTCGAAGGAGGCGTCCGCGAAGGGCAGCGCCCCGGCGTCGGCGCACACCAGGGGGAACGACGAGCCGATCCGCAGGGCGTGCTGGAGCTGGCGGTGGGACAGGTCCAGGGCAACCGGGCGGGCGCCCTGGACGGCCAGCCAGCGCGAGCACTGGGCCGCGCCCGCGCCGACCTCCAGGACGTCCTTCCCCTTCAGCGTCTCCGGCGGGCCGAGCAGCTCGGCCTCCACCTCGTCCAGGCCCTCGGGACACCACACGAAGCGGTCGTCGCCGAGGAACGTGCCGTGTTCGACCTGGTACTCGTCCGCGTTCCGGTCCCACCAGCCACGGTTGGCGCGGGCACTCTCCGCGACATCCGCATCACGTCGGGTGGCCTCCGGTTCGGGACCTTCGGGCTCTTGGATGATCGGCTCCCTCGTCGTACTCTTCCGTCCAGCCTGTCCCGGTGGTGTCACGAAGGGGGCGATCCGGGCCCGCGTGGCCTCGAAGGACAGGTCTTGTGCCGGGTATGCGGCGATCCGCCCCGGGTGTGCGGCTTCGCGCATTGACCCTGCCCGGCTGCCCCCGTATGCTACAAGTTGCGCTGCGGGCCTGCGCACCTCAGACGTAGCAGGCTGCGCTCGCATCTGTTGTATGTCCCCTCGGTTGTCGAGGCGCCATCACCAGGAGCCGTTCACCGGTATCTGGCGGGGCGCTTCCTTGGCTGTCCGGCTTCTGCAGAGCGAAACGGGCTCCGGCGTAGCAGTACCTACGACTTCAATGTCCGTACCGGAGCCCTTTCCCACATGACGAGCAGCACCGAGACCACCGCCACCACCCCGCAGGTAGCGGTCAACGACATCGGTAACGAGGAAGCCTTCCTCGCCGCGATCGACGAGACGATCAAGTACTTCAACGACGGCGACATCGTCGACGGCGTCATCGTGAAGGTCGACCGGGACGAGGTCCTGCTCGACATCGGTTACAAGACCGAAGGCGTTATCCCGAGCCGCGAGCTCTCGATCAAGCACGACGTCGACCCCAACGAGGTCGTCGCCGTCGGTGACGAGATCGAGGCCCTTGTTCTCCAGAAGGAGGACAAGGAAGGCCGCCTGATCCTCTCGAAGAAGCGCGCCCAGTACGAGCGTGCCTGGGGCACCATCGAGAAGATCAAGGAAGAGGACGGGATCGTCACCGGTACCGTCATCGAGGTCGTCAAGGGTGGTCTCATCCTCGACATCGGCCTCCGTGGCTTCCTCCCGGCCTCCCTGGTCGAGATGCGCCGCGTCCGCGACCTCCAGCCCTACGTGGGCAAGGAGCTCGAGGCCAAGATCATCGAGCTGGACAAGAACCGCAACAACGTGGTCCTGTCCCGCCGTGCCTGGCTGGAGCAGACCCAGTCCGAGGTCCGCCAGACGTTCCTCACGACCCTCCAGAAGGGTCAGGTCCGCTCCGGCGTGGTCTCCTCGATCGTCAACTTCGGTGCCTTCGTGGACCTGGGTGGCGTCGACGGTCTGGTCCACGTCTCCGAGCTGTCCTGGAAGCACATCGACCACCCGTCCGAGGTCGTCGAGGTGGGCCAGGAGGTCACCGTCGAGGTCCTCGACGTCGACATGGACCGCGAGCGTGTCTCCCTGTCGCTGAAGGCGACCCAGGAAGACCCGTGGCAGCAGTTCGCCCGTACCCACCAGATCGGCCAGGTCGTGCCCGGCAAGGTCACGAAGCTGGTTCCGTTCGGTGCGTTCGTCCGCGTGGACGAGGGCATCGAGGGTCTGGTCCACATCTCCGAGCTGGCCGAGCGCCACGTGGAGATCCCGGAGCAGGTCGTCCAGGTCAACGACGAGATCTTCGTCAAGGTCATCGACATCGACCTCGAGCGCCGTCGCATCAGCCTCTCGCTGAAGCAGGCCAACGAGTCCTTCGGTGCCGACCCGACGGCGGTCGAGTTCGACCCGACCCTGTACGGCATGGCCGCGTCCTACGACGACCAGGGCAACTACATCTACCCCGAGGGCTTCGACCCGGAGACCAACGACTGGCTGCCGGGCTACGAGAAGCAGCGCGAGGAGTGGGAGCGCCAGTACGCCGAGGCGCAGGCCCGCTTCGAGCAGCACCAGCAGCAGGTCATCAAGTCCCGCGAGGCGGACGCCCAGGCCGCTGCCGAGGGTGGCGAGGCCGCCGCTCCGGCCGCGTCCGGCGGTTCGTACTCCTCCGAGGGCGGCGACAACTCCGGCGCCCTGGCGTCGGACGAGGCGCTGGCCGCGCTGCGCGAGAAGCTGGCCGGCGGCCAGAGCTGAACGCGCGCTGAGCACTAGCTCCTGACGAAGGCCCGCACCCGCGAGGGTGCGGGCCTTCGGCATGCCCGCACACAGAAACGTGTGCGATACACCCGGAGTGCTCGGCCCGTAACCGGTCCTTGGCACGCTTCCCCGGTCGTTCAAGATCGAAAGGGGAGCCCCGTCATGGCACAGCTTCAGAGCCGGCCCGCAGCGAGCCGGCGTTCGTTCTTGCGCAGCGTCGGCCTCACCGGCGGAGCCGGCGCCATGTTCGCCACCATGGGAGCCCTCGGCCTCGCGCCCACCGCACAGGCGGCCCAGCGCGAACAGCCCTACCGCGCTCCCGGCCCGGGCGACTTCACCCTCACCGGGCGGGCCGCCGCCAAGGTGGTCGTCGTCGGCGGCGGCATCGCCGGGCTGACCGCCGCGTACGAACTCGGCAAGGCCGGCTACGACTGCACGGTCCTGGAGGCCAGGGACCGCGCCGGTGGCCGCAACTTCACCGTGCGCGGCGGCGACACCACCGTCGACCTGTACGGCAACCGGCAGACCGCCCGCTTCACCGCCGGCCAGTACATGAACGCGGGACCCGCCCGTATCCCGCAGTGGATGGTCACCCTCGACTACTGCCGCGAGCTCGGCGTCCCCGTCGAGGTGTTCACCAACAGCAACGCCGACGCCTACCTGTACAACGAGTCGGCCGGGATGACCGCGCCCGTGCGGTACCGCACCGCCAAGGCCGACGTCTACGGCTACGTCTCCGAGCTGCTCGCCAAGGCCACCGACAAGGGAGCCCTGGACGCGGAGCTGACCTCCGCCGACCGGGAACGGCTCATGGAGTTCCTCAAGGACTGGGGCGAACTCGGTGACACGCTGACGTACGAGGGCGGCGAGCGGCGCGGATACTCCGTCGTCCCGGCCGCGGCCGGCACCCCGGGAGTGCTGCTCGGCGACGTCCCCGCCGCCTCCGAGGTCTTCGCCAGCGGCATCGGACGCTACTTCTCCTTCGAGTTCGGCTTCGACCAGGCCATGCTGATGTTCCAGCCCGTCGGCGGCATGGACCGGATACCCCGGGCGCTCACCAAGGCGATCGGCGCCCACCGTGTGCGCACGGGAGCGGCCGTCACGAAGATCACCGACACAGGCGGAGGCGTCACCGTCACCTACACCCAGGGCGGCCGTACCAGAGCGGTCGACGCCGACTACTGCGTCGCCGCGCTGCCGCCCAACATCCTCGCGAAGATCCCGCACAACCTCGGCTCCGGCGTGCAGAGCGCGCTGGAGGCCATCACACCGTCGTCCGCCGGGAAGATCGGCCTGGAGTACCGCTCCCGCTGGTGGGAGCTGGACCACCGCATCTACGGCGGCATCACCGAGACCGACCTGGACGTCACCCACATCTGGCATCCGTCGTACGGATTCCACGGCGAGCGGGGCGTCGTCATCGGCTACTACAACTACGGCACCGACGCGGACGCCTACGCGCAACTGACCCCCAAGGAGCGCGAACGGCGGGCGGTGGCCGCGGGCGTGAAGATCTACGGCGACGCCTACCGCACCGAACTCGCCTCGTCGTTCTCCCACCACTGGCGTCAGACACCGCACCTGGAAGCCGCCTGGCACTCCACCCCCGGCGGTCCCGACCACGTCCGCTACCGGCCCCTGAACGAACCCGCCGGACGCGTCCACTTCGCCGGCGACTGGCTCAGCTACACCGACGCCTGGCAGCACGGCGCGTTCACCTCCGCCCGCCGGGCCGTGACCGCCCTCCACGCGCGCGTGCTGTCGTCCTGACACCGCGCGGCGACCCGGGAGGGGCGGGACGGAAAGCCTGATCAGGGGCGCGGGCGGGGAATGCTCGCGCCCCGGCCTGCGTTGTGCACTACGGACACGAGGAGGAGCGGTCACAGTGCTTGATCCGCAGGGTTTGTACGCATGGGAGCCGAAGGGCCTCGCCGTGGTCGACATGGCGCTCGCCCAGGAGTCGGCCGGCCTGGTCATGCTCTACCACTTCGACGGATACATCGACGCGGGCGAGACCGGCGACCAGATCGTCGACCGGTTGCTCGACTCGCTGCCCCACCAGGTCGTCGCCCGCTTCGACCACGACCGGCTCGTCGACTACCGCGCCCGCCGCCCGCTGCTGACCTTCAAGCGCGACCGCTGGACCGGCTACGAGGAACCCGCCATCGAGGTCCGGATCGTCCAGGACGCCACCGGAGCGCCCTTCCTGCTGCTGTCCGGTCCCGAGCCGGACGTGGAGTGGGAGCGCTTCGCCGCCGCCGTCCAGCAGATCGTGGAGCGGCTCGGCGTGCGCCTGTCCGTGAACTTCCACGGCATCCCCATGGGCGTCCCGCACACCCGCCCCGTCGGCCTCACCCCGCACGGCAACCGCACCGACCTGGTGCCCGGCCACCGCAGCCCCTTCGAGGAGGCGCAGGTGCCCGGCAGCGCCGAGTCGCTCGTGGAGTACCGGCTCCTCCAGGCCGGGCACGACGTCCTGGGCGTCGCCGCGCACGTGCCGCATTACATCGCCCGCTCCCCGTACCCGGACGCGGCACTGACCGTCCTGGAGGCCGTCACGGCGGCGACCGGGCTGGTCCTGCCGGGCGTCGCGCACTCCCTGCGCACCGAGGCCCACCGCACACAGACGGAGATCGACCGGCAGATCCAGGAGGGCGACGAGGAGCTCATCGCCCTCGTCCAGGGCCTGGAGCACCAGTACGACGCCGCGGCGGGCGCCGAGACCCGCGGCAACATGCTCGCCGAGCCCGTCGACATCCCGTCCGCCGACGAGATCGGCCGTGAGTTCGAGCGGTTCCTGGCGGAGCGGGAGGGCGACGTCTGATCCGATAGGCTGCCGCACGGCCGCGCCCCACCGTTCTCCGTCGACGCGGAGGTGATCCGGTGGGCCTGACCGGCGGTATCGGAGTCGGCAAGTCGTCCCCGCTCCAGCGGTGGTGAGAGGTGGAGGAGCGGTCATGCTGTCCGTGGGCCTGACCGGCGGTATCGGCGCCGGCAAGAGCGAGGTGTCGCGGCTGCTCGTCGCGTGCGGGGCCGTACTGATCGACGCCGACCGCATCGCGCGCGAGGTGGTCGAGCCGGGCACCCCCGGACTCGCCGCGGTGGTCGAGGCCTTCGGCGAGGAGGTGCTCGCCGAGGACGGCAGCCTGAACCGGCCCGCCCTGGGCTCCGTCGTCTTCGCCGACCCGGAGAAGCTGGCCGTCCTGAACTCGATCGTGCACCCTCTGGTGGGCGCCCGCTCCCGCGCGCTGGAGGAGGCCGCCGACCAGGACGCCGTCGTCGTCCACGACGTCCCGCTCCTCACCGAGAACGGCCTGGCCCCGCTCTACGACGTCGTGGTCGTCGTGGACGCCGCCCCGGACACCCAGCTCGACCGGCTGGTACGCCTGCGCGGCATGACCGAGCAGGACGCACGCGCGCGCATGGCCGCCCAGGCCACCCGCGAGCAGCGCCGGGAGATCGCGGACATCGTCATCGACAACGACGTACCGCTTCAGGAGCTGGAGCGGCGGGTGAAGGAGGTGTGGGCCGATCTCCTCCGCCGGGAGCGTTCGGCCGGTGCTGCCGCACCACGGACGCCTCAGGAATAGCACCTCCCGCAGCAGGCGTTGAACCCTTCCAGCAAGGGAAGGACTCTGCCGTGCCCGATACCAGCGGTCCGACCGGACGTACACCGGAAACGGACGTGATCGACTTCCGGGCCGCCGAGCGACTGCTCGCGGCGCGGGACCCGCGAGGTGCGGTGAAGCTGCTCGACGGGGTCATCGCCGCCCACCCGGAGAACACCGCCGCGCGGTTGCTGCGCGCGCGTGCGTTCTTCGCCGCCGCGCAGCTCAGACCCGCGGAACTGGAGTTCACCGTGGTCCTGGAGCGCGAGCCGGACAACGCGTTCGCGCACTTCGCGCTCGGCCGCACCTACGAACGCCAGGGCCGCCGCGACCAGGCCAGGCGCCACTTCCGGCTGGCCGCCGCCCTGGACCCCAACCCGCAGTACCTTCAGCGGGCACACTTCGACTCCTGACCGCCGCACCCTCACCGACCCTCAGGGACGGCTCTCCGGCGGCGGGTACGGGGGCACGTCCCGGCCCGGCTGATAGTGCGGGCCCTGGCGGATGTGCCGGAGGACCACGGCCAGGTCGACCGTGATCACCAGCCACAGCACCCCGCAGCCGGCCGCCCACCCGGGACGCCCGGCGAGCGCGAACGCGGCCGTTCCGGCCGCCGCCCAGATCAGCCCCCACACACTCAGCCAGAACCGGGCCCGCAGCGCGCTCCGTGCCGTCATCGGCTCATTGCCCGTACGCATCGGCATCACCACCGCTCTTCTCGCAACGTACTCCCGCGGTCGTCGCTCCCGCGGTCGTCGCTTCCGCCGTCATCGCTCCTGCGGCCATCACTCGGACGGGTGAACCTGTTCGGTGTGGGAACGGGCTTGCGGGCGAGGGCCGTTGGACGGGCATGGGGCTGAACATGCGAGAGGGATACCAGGGGACGGGTCCGGGAGCGATCACACCGGACGGCTGTTCCGTCGAGCACTACGCGCGGCTCGCCGTGGGCGCCGAGCCGGACATCATCGCCGCCGCCGTGCCCGCGGGCGCGCACATTCTGGAGCTGGGCTGCGGCGTGGGGCGCGTGACCCATCCGCTGCTGGCACGCGGCTTCAGGGTCACGGCGGTGGACGAGTCCCCCGAGATGCTGGAGCGGGTCCGCGGGGCACGGACGATATGCAGCCCGATCGAGAAGCTCGACCTGGGCGAGACGTTCGACGTGGTGATGCTCGCGTCGTTCCTGGTGCACGCCGGGGACATCGAGGTGCGGCGGGGGCTGTTGCGCACCTGCGCACGGCATGTCGCCGAGGGCGGCTGTGTGCTGATCCAGCGGGAGGGCGAGGACTACCACACCGACCTTCCGCGCGAGCGGGTGGACGCCAGCGGCTGCACCGTGCGCATCGTGTCGTCGGAACCGGTCGGCGACGGCGTCAACTCCGTCCACGCGGAGTACGTGTTCCCGGACGTCACCTGGACACAGACGTTCCGCTCACGGCCACTGACCAAGGAGCAGTTCGAGGAGGCGCTGGGGGAGGCGGGACTGAGGGTCGACCGCTATCTGACGGAGGACCGGATATGGGTGCGGGCCATCCGGGAGGAGTAGGGGCGCGCGGCATCCTGCCGCCCTTCCGAGAGGAAGAGTGCGGTGGGCGGCGATGAGTTCGCAGGCCGGAGGCGGTCTACCTCTCCGACAGCACCACGGACCGCTTCTCCCTGGAGACCTCCATGCCCGAGACCACCGTTCCCGTCCCGCCCGCCGCGACTGCTCCTGGTCGGCGTGCCCGCATCGCGCTGCGCGGGCTGCAAGTGGTACTCGCCCTGTTCTTCGGTATCGCCAGTGCCCTGCCCAAGCTGATCGCCCACTCGTCGGCGGCCGAGATCTTCGACAGGATGGGCTGGGGCAGCGCGGGCATGTATGCCATCGGCGCCCTGGAACTGGCCGGCGCCGTCGCGCTGCTGATACCGGTGCTGGAGTCGGTGGCGGCGACGGCGCTGAGCGCGCTGATGGTGGGCGCGTTCATCGTCCGGCTCACCGTCTTCGACGGACAGAACGCGGCGACGCCGCTCATCCTGATCGTGCCGCTCGCTCTCATAGCCTGGGCGCGGCGCGGGCACAGCACGGACCTGCTGCGGCCGGCCCGACGCGCGGCATGACCCGGGAGCGACGGGAAAGGGGCGGGGCAGGGACGGCACAGGGGCGGCGACCTGTGCGGTGGGCGCCCCGGGCGGGAGTGAGAGAACCAGGGGAGGGCGGTCGCGGTGGCTCCGGGCGGACAATCGGGTCTCGGTGGACGACCGCGTTCCGGGTGGACAACCGGGTTCTCGGTGGATCACCGGGTTCCGGCGGACAACCGCGTTCCCGGTGGCGGCCGGGCCTCGGTGGACAGTCGGCTCGGCCGGTTCCCCCGGTGGACGGTCGGCTTGGTCGGTTCCCCCGGTGGACGGTCGGCTCGGCCGGTTCCCCCGGTGGACGGCTGGCTCCCCCGGTGGCCGGCCAAGTGCCCGGGTGACCGGCCGAGTCCGGGGTGACCAGCCGAATTCTCCGGTGACCAGCCTAATTCTCCGGTGGCCAGCCGAGTCCTCCGGGGCAGGCGGATCAGCGTCCTGCGGGACGGCCCCTCAGTCCGCCCCGTCCGCCCCGTCCCCCTGGTCCGCCCGGTCCCCCCGATCCGAGGGGTCCCCCCGGTCCGCCCGGTGCCCCCAGCCCTCCGAGTCCACGGAGGCGTTCCAGTTCGCGGCGGTCACGCTTGGTCGGGCGGCCCGCGCCGCGATCGCGGATGCCGGCCGGGGCGACGGCCTCGCGGGGCGGGGGCGGCGGGGAGTTGTCGACGTAGCACTGCGCGGCCACCGGAGCGCCGACCCGCTTGCGGATCAGCCGCTTGACGACGACGATCCGCTCCCGGCCCTCGTGACGCAGACGCACCTCGTCGCCGACCCGCACGGAGTACGCGGGCTTCACGCGCTCGCCGTTCACCCGGACATGACCGCCCCGGCAGGCGGTGGCGCCGATGGAGCGGGTCTTGACCAGCCGTACCGCCCAGATCCAGCTGTCGACGCGGACGGTCCCGCCGTTCTGCGGACCGGCCGCCTCGGCGGCAGCCACCGCGGCGGCGACCTTGGGGTCCATGACCTCCGGCGCGGTGGCGGGGGCCGCTTCCGCCGCGTCGGCCTTCGTCCGGACGGTGCCTGTCCGGACGGTGCCCGTTCCCCCGTCCACAGTCGCATCCGGCGCCGCATCCGCCGGTGCCGTGTCGGCCTCAGGCTCGGCCGAGTGCCGGGCGGCGGGGGCCCGGCCGGTCCTGTCCTCGTCGTTCTCGGAAGCCATGCCCCCGACCTTAGCCCTTCGGGCGGCCGGGGCGGACGGCCGATGTCCGTGCGTACCGGCGGAACTACCGTGGAGGCATGGACAGCACCAGCCTCGACGTACTGGACCGGCGGATCGCGGGATGCCGGGCCTGTCCGCGGCTGGTCGCCTGGCGGGAGGAGGTGGCGCACACCAAGCGGGCCGCGTTCGCCGACTGGACGTACTGGGGCCGGCCCGTGCCGGGCTTCGGGCCGCCGGACGCCCGCCTGCTGATCGTCGGGCTCGCCCCGGCGGCGCACGGCGGGAACCGCACCGGCCGGATGTTCACCGGCGACCGCTCCGGAGACGTGCTGTACCAGGCGCTGTACGACGTGGGGCTCGCCTCGCAGCCCACCGCGGTGACCGCCGACGACGGCCTGGAGCTGTACGGCGTGCGCGTCACCTCGCCCGTGCACTGTGCCCCGCCCGCCAACAAGCCCACCCCGCAGGAGCGGGACACCTGCCGGCCGTGGCTCGTCCAGGAGCTCGGGCTGCTGCGGCCGACGCTGCGGGCGGTGGTGGTGCTCGGCGCGTTCGGCTGGCAGGCGGCGCTGCCCGCGTTCGCGGAGGCGGGCTGGACCGTGCCCAGGCCGAGACCGGCGTTCGGGCACGGCACACGGGTGCCGCTGGACGGGCTGGATCTCTTCGGATGTTTCCACGTCAGCCAGCGCAACACGTTCACCGGCCGGCTCACGCCCGCGATGCTGCGGGAGGTGCTGCGCACGGCGGCGCGGACGGCGGGCCTGCCCGTCTTGTCGTGAGCCGGTGCCGGTGGGAGCGCGGGCTACGGGCTCAGGGATGCCAGACGTAGCGCACGTCCGGCTCCCGCTCCTCGTTGCCGCTGCCGTCCGTCCACTCCACGGCGACGAAGCCGTGCCGCTCGTAGAAGCGGTGGGCGGGCCTGTTGACCTGGAAGGTCCACAGGCTCAGCCCCTCAGGAGCGCGCTCCTTGGCCAGGGCGACGAACCGGTCGCCGATCCCGCGCCCGCGCCAGTCCGGGTCGAGGTACAGCTGGGACAGCAGGTCGCCGGCGAGCACCATCACCCCGACGATTCCCGCCCCGTCAACGCCGGCCGCCTCCGCGACCCAGGTCTCCCGCAGGGGCACCACGACCTCGCGGAAGTACGCGCGCACCTCCTCGTCGCTGCGCGGCCGCACGACCGTCGGCAGCGCGGCGGCGAAGGAACGCAGCCAGACGTCGGCGGCGGCACAGGCGTCAGGGCCGGCGGCCCGGCGCAGGATGACGGTGCCGTCGTCGCTCACGCCCGCCCGCCCTCGGGTACGACGAGGGTCGGTACGGCGACACGCTGGTTCACGGCGGCTCCCGGGGATGAGGACGGGCGAAAGGTCGACGTGCCGATCGTCCGTCCCCCCGACGGCGTACGCATCCGAATTTCCACAGCCGTCCGGTCTCGCTCGCTACGCTGCCCCCGACCCCGTTCCGCCCCGACCGTCAGGAGCCGCAGCGGTGCCGTCCCTCAGCGACCAGGACTTCCTCGACAGCACCGCCGACCGTCTCGCCGGTCTTCCCGCCGTCCGGGCCGTCACCCTCGGCGGCTCCCGCGCGCAGGGCACCCACACCCCCGCAAGCGACTGGGACATGGCCGTCTACTACCGGGGCGCGTTCGACCCCGACGACCTGCGCGCCCTTGGCTGGGAGGGCGAGGTCTCCGAGGTCGGCGGCTGGGGCGGCGGCGTCTTCAACGGGGGCGCGTGGCTGACGATCGAGGGCCGTCGCGTGGACGTCCACTACCGGGACCTCGACGTCGTCGAGCACGAGCTGGCGGAGGCGGAGCAGGGCCGGTTCCGGGTCGAGCCGCTGATGTTCCACCTGGCCGGCATCCCCAGTTACCTGGTCGTCGCCGAGCTGGCGGTCAACCAGGTGCTGCGCGGCGAGCTGCCCCGGCCGGCCGGCTACCCGCAGGCGCTGCGGCGGACCGCTCCGGAACGCTGGTACGGCACCGCCCGGGCGACGCTCGGGTACGCCGGGGCCAACCACGCCCCGCACGGGCGCCTCACGCAGGTGGCCGGGGCCATCGCGACGGCTGCCGTGCAGACCGCGCATGCGGTGGCCGCCGCGCGCGGGGAGTGGGTCACGAACGAGAAGCGCCTGCTGGACCGCGCGGGGCTGCGCGGCGTGGACGGCATCATCGCCCGGCTGACGGACGAGCCCGGGTCCGCGGCCACCGCTGTCGCCGAGGCGGAGGCGCTCTTCGCGGCGTCCCAGCAGCCGGCACCGTGACCCTGCCCCTGCCCCTGCCCCTGCCCTGCCTTGCCCTGCCCTGCCCTGCCCTGCCCTTGCCCCCGCCACGAGCGCTGTGTCCGGCCTTCCCCGGGTTCCCGGCCGCACCGGCGGTTCAGCCGGTGGGACCGGCCCGCCGTCCCAGCGGTGCCGGCCAGTCGTCGCCGTTCCTGTTTCAGTGCCGGCCGAACTGGACGCCGGTCGTCTGGACGGCGTCCGGGCTCACGGCGATGCCCTCGACGGTCAGCTGCTCCCCGTAGATGTCGGTGAGCCTGATGGGGCCGCCGCAGCCGGTGCCGTCGGGGGAGAGGAAGTAGTTGTACTCGGTACGGGTGAGCTGGCGCCAGCCGCCGCCGGTGCCGACCTCCAGCCGGGCCAGCGGATTGCGGTGGCCGATCGCCTGGATGCCGCACCAGTACTGGGTGGACCCGGTCTTGTACCGGACCGAGATCGTGTCGGAGGTGCTGGGGCTCAGCAGGCTCCAGCTGATCTTGATCTCGCCGGCGGAGAGGGCGGCCAGCTCGGCGAAGGCCTGCTTGCTGAGGTCGAGCTGCCCGGGCGCGCAGGGCGCCGGGCACTCGTTGGTGATCCGGACCGTGACGGAGGCGCCGTTCGCGGCACGGACGAGGAGGTACGCCCCGCACGCCTTGGACGTCTCGTAGTCGGTGGTGTTCATCGCCGCGATCATCATGTCGGGGCTCGGACCGTAGGTGCAGGCGCCGTCGCCGTCCGCGGCGTCGTAGTGGGTGGCGACTCCGTCGTAGGTGACACCGGGCTCGATGCGTCCGGCGAGTGGTGCGGAGCCGGAGGCCGCGGCCTGGCGGGCAGACTCCGGGGTGCTCTTGGCCGACGGCCGCGCGGACGGGGTCGGCGAGGCGGACGACGGGGGCCTGGACGCGGTGGGGGACGCCGTGGTCGGCTTCGGCGTCTCCTTCGGCTCCGGCTTCGACGCCGTCGGCGAGGCGCTCACCCGGGTGTCGGCCACGGGCGTGTCCCCGGCCCGCACGGCATCGGCCTGCCGCTCGGGGCGGAGAGCCACCACCAGCGATACGACGACCAGCGCGGCCACCACGACGAGCGTCGGGACCAGGGCGGTGCGTCGCCGTAGGCGGGACGGGCGGCGGTGAGAAGAGGATGCCACGACGAGTCCTTACGTGATCAGGGAACACGGCTTCCGACTCCTCAGTGGTCACCGGGAGCCTCCGAGGTTGCCGTCCGAGGTTGCCGGATCCTTCGAATTCGGTGAGGACGATGAATCGGGTGAGAACGATGAATCGGGTGAGAACGATGAATCGGTGAGAACGATGAATCGGTGAGGACGATCCGGAAGTGCCCGCCGTTGCCGTCGTGCTCCGATGCCGCACTCAAGTCATGGTCCGATGCCGCACTCAACAGGAACGACGTCATCCAAAGGATGGGCGATACACGTGATGCTCCTGCATCATGTGAGACTCCGCGCTGTGGTGGGGAGTTGGAGGAGGAGGGCACTGGCATGCCTGGCAACGGGGGAACAACGCCGGAGGACGGGGCGCCGACGACGCCTGCGCCGACGCCGGAGCCGGCAGCTCCCGCACCCCGACCTGCGCCGGCGGACGGTGGGACACGGCGGCGTCCTCTGGGAGAAGGCGTCAAAGTCGCCCTCATCGGAGCGGCCGGAGCGGTACTCGCCGCGCTCGTCACGGCCCTGTTCACCATGGTGCAGGGGTCCTCCCCGGCCCCGTCACCCTCCCCCGCGCCCAAGCCTCGGATCAGCATGACCGCGTGGACCCAGCAGCCGGCTGTCCAGAAGAACGCCATCACCTACGTGTTCGAGGGCACGGTCACCGACGCGCCCACGAACGTGAGCGTGCATGTGATCGTGAGGAACCCCGCCGGCCCGGGGCAGCCGACCCCGCAGGGCGGGGGCACCGACGCCTGGCTGGTGTCCCCGGACGCGGACCTGCTGGAGGGCGGGCGCTGGAAGGTCACGTGGACCCTCTCCCAGCCCCCGCAGCAGGCGCGGTGGACTGCCGTTCTCGTCGACGACAACGTCTATCCGGGATCCTCTGATCCGTGCACCGAGATATGCAGCGAGCCGACTCATGACCTGCCGCACGACGGAGTGCACTTCGATCACGTGCTGGACTTCGACGTGATCAACGGGGCCGCGTCGTCGCACAAGGACTGACCTTCGCCGGAGCAAGCGTCAACGGCTCGTCACTCTGATCGCGACACCACGCCCAGCACGTCGGCGACCGCCACGGCGCGGCTGTCCGCTTCGTCGGGTTCGCCGCCCGACACACCGTGTGACCGGCGGCTCTGGCTTCACGGAGCCGAAACACATCCGCCCCTTCCTTGTCAAGGGCATCCCTTATCCTTGATGAGGAAGACCCACAGCCCGGCCGACGTCGCCCGAAGGCTCACCCGCCCTCGACAAGTCGACAGGAGCCCTGTGTACCGACCCGGTGTCCGCGTGACGATCTCCGCCCTTCCCTCCTGGCTCACCCACGCCCTGCGGGCCCAGCGCGGCCCGATCCCGTGGAACACCATGGTGCGCGCGGCCCTGACCGCCGGCCCGCTGCTGCTCGCGTCCCTGCTCCTCGGCCAGGTGTCCCTCGGGGCCTTCGCCGCGATCGGGGCCATGCTGGCCGGGCTCAGCGACCGGCCGGGAAGCCGGCGGTCGGCGGTCGAGCGCATCGGAGTGCCCGTCCTCGTCGGAGCGACGGGCATCCTCGCGGGCACGTACGCGG
Organism: Streptomyces fumigatiscleroticus; assembly: GCF_014647975.1. Classification (GTDB taxonomy): domain Bacteria; phylum Actinomycetota; class Actinomycetes; order Streptomycetales; family Streptomycetaceae; genus Streptomyces; species Streptomyces fumigatiscleroticus. Next base: position 231,672 of record NZ_BMQF01000005.1, on the reverse strand, counting down.
GGGAGTACAGCGGGGCCGTCGCGCTCACCGTGCTGCTCACCCTGGTCGGGCTGGTCGCCGGTTGCGTCAGTGCCGCCGGGCCCGTGGCCTCCGCGTCCGGCACCCAGGCGCTCGTCGCCGTCGCCCTCGGGGCCGGCATGTCGGCGACCGACCCCGGATGGGCGCGGGCGCTGGCGTTCGCCTTCGGCGGCGGATGGCTGCTGCTGATCGCGCTGGTGCAGCCCGCGCCCGGCGCCGTGGCCGTCGCCGGGGACCTCCGGTCCGCGCTGCGGGCCGACTACCACCGGTTCGACGGTGAGCGGGCCGCCGTCGCCGCCGTGTACGACGCCGTCGCCGCGCTGCTCGACGCCACCGGTACACCGCAGGCCGTCGCCCGGCGCGCCGCGCTGACCGCCGCCCTGGACCATGCGCAGGACGCGCTCGCCGGACCCCGGCTGCGGCGCTACGTCCGGTCCGGGACCGAGCGGCGGCTGCACGCCCAGTACGCCGCCGCGCTCCCGCTGGCCGAGGCGGCGACCGCGCTCTTCTGGACCGGGGACGCCCTGCCGGCACGGGCCGCGGAGGGGCCCCGGCGCCTCGCCGCCGCCGTACGGGCGGGCACCCACACGGGGCCCCTGCCCGCGCCGTCCGGCAACGCGCCCGGGCTGCGGGCCCTGGACGACGCCCTGCTGCGTGCCGCCGAGGTCTTCGACCGGCCGGAGGACAGCCGTCATCCCGGGCTGCACCGGCGGTACCGGAGCGCCAAGGACTTCGTCCGCGCCGCCCTCGGTCCCGGCGGGCGGGAGTACGGGATACGGGTCGCCGTGTCCTACGGCGTGAGTGCCGCGGTGGCGCAGGCGCTGCACCACACCTACTGGTACTGGATGCCCGTCACGGCCGTCTTCCTGGTCAAGCCCGACCTCGGGCCGCTGGTCTCCCGGGTGCTGAGCCGGGCCGCCGGCACCGTGCTGGGCGCGGCCGTCTTCGCCGGGTTCGCCGCCCTGCTGCCGCGGCCGGCGGGGCTGGTGGCGCTCGTCGCCGTCAGCGGCGCGCTGATCCCCCTCGCGCTGAGGCACTTCGCCGCCATGACCGCGGTCGCCACCGTGATCGTGCTCGCCCTGGTGGAGCTCGGCGGAGCTCCGCAGGCCGCCTGGACCCGTACCGGCGAGACGATGCTGGCCTGCGCGATCGTGCTGCTCGTCGGGCATCTGCCGGTGCCCGGACAGCGCGGCGGAGGCGTCCGGGCCCGGCTGGAGCGGGCGACGGACGCGGCCGACGCCTACCTCCGTCACGTCCTGAGCGGGTCGGACGACCGCGCGCGGCGATGGATGCTGCGCCGTGAGGCCTATCGCACGCTTGCCGAGGCCCGCACGGCGATCGACCTCGCCGCCGCCGAGCTGCCCGCCCTGGCCCGGCACGCGGAGGGCACGGCCGACGTCGCCGCGACGCTCGAACGGCTCGTCGACACCACCACCGCGTGCGCCGTCCACCTCGATGACACCGGACGGCTCACACCCCGGCACACCCGGCGGCTCGCCGAGCTGTGCGACGAGCTCGCGCGCGGCCACGCGGACGCGGGACTGCCCCGGCCCGGTCTGCCCCTCGCCGGATAGCCCGGTCTGCCCCTCGCCGGACAGTCCGGGCCGCTCCTTGCCGGACAGCCTGGTCCGCTCCTCGCCGGATAGCCCGGTCTGCCCCTCGCCGGACAGTCCGGGCCGCTCCTCGCCGGACAGTCCGGGCCGCTCCTTGCCGGACAGTCCGGGGCCACCCCGCGCCGGATGTGGAGTTCGTGGTTCGGCCTCCGCGCGGGAGGTGCGGTTCGGGCCTCGTGCCGGATGTGCGGTTCGGCCCCCGCGCCCCGGGCGCGGCGTCGTACGTTGGCGTGATGACGCGCTCCCGTGCCGCCGCCCCTCGCGCCGCCTCCCGCGCCGATCTCGTCGTCACCGGGTGCACCGTGCTCGTGCACGACGCCGAGGAGCGGATCGGGTTCCGCGAGGACGCGGCCGTCGTCGTACGCGACGGAGCCGTCGAGGCCGTGACGACGGCGGCGGAGGCGGAGGCGCTCGACGCCGCGGAACGTCTCGACGCACGCGGCCAGGTCGCCCTGCCCGGGCTGATCAACTGCCACACGCACGCGCCGATGGCCGCGCTGCGCGGGCTGGCCGAGGACCTGCCCACCGAGAAGTGGTTCAACGACGTCGTCTGGCCCGTCGAGTCCAACCTCACCGCGCGGGACGTCGAACTGGGCGCCCGGCTCGCCTGCGCCGAGATGATCCGGGCCGGCGTGACCTGCTTCGCGGACCACTACTTCGCCATGGACGCGGTCGCCGCCGTGGTCGCCGAGTGCGGAATGCGGGCCCATCTGGGCGAGGCGTTCTTCTCCTCGCAGGGCGCCGAGGGACGGGAGAGGTCCCTGGAGTTCGCGCTGCGGCACCGCGGGTCCGCCGGGGGCCGTATCACCACCGCCCTCGCCCCGCACGCCCCCTACACCGTGGACGACGCCGACCTCGCCGCCACCGCGGAGCTCGCCCGCGAGCACGGGCTGCCCGTGCACCTGCACGCCGCCGAGAACCGCGACCAGACCGAGACCAGCCTCGCCCGGCACGGCGTCACACCGATCGAGGTGCTGGCACGCACCGGCATCCTCGACACGGACGTCCTGATCGCGCACGGCACCGGCATCGTCGAACGGGACCTGCCCGTCCTGCGCCGGGCGGGCGGCCGTACGGCCGTGGCCACCGCACCCCGCGGCTATCTGAAGTTCGCCTGGCCCACCACCACGCCCGTGCGCGCCCTCAGGGAGATCGGCATCCCCGTCGGACTCGCCACGGACGGCGCCGCCTCCAACAACTCGCTCGACGTGTGGGAGTCCATGGCGCTCACCTCCCTGATCCAGAAGTCCACCGAGGGCGACCCCCGCTGGCTCACGTCCCGGCAGGCACTGCACCACGCCACGGTGCAGAGCGCCCGCGCGGTGGGCCTCGGCGAGCAGCTCGGCGGCATCGCGCCCGGCCGGCGGGCCGACCTCGTCCTGGTCGACCTCACCGGCCCGCACACCCAGCCCGTCCACGATCTCGCCGCCACCCTGGTGCACAGCGCCCGCGCGGGCGACGTCCGTACGACGATCGTCGACGGCCGGATCCTGATGCGGGACCGGGAACTGCTGCCCGTCGACGTGCCCGCGGTGGTACAGGAGCTGGGGGAGCGGCTGCCCGCGCTCCTCGACCGCGGCCACGGCAGGCGCATCCAGCGGTACGACACCTGATCACCTCTCACGCGGCCTTCCGACGCACGCGGAAAAATCTTGCCGGGGCAGCGATGAGTTCCGTGCCCGGCGCCGGTCACCACCCCGGACGGACCGTCGTACAGGAGGAGCCCATGTCGCTTCCGGAGATCGTCTCGCGCGAGGAGTGGCGCGCGGCACGTGAGGCGTTGCTGCTCAAGGAGAAGGCGGTCACGCGCGCGCGTGACGCGCTCAACGCCGAGCGGCGCAGGCTGCCCATGGTCGCGGTCGACAAGGAGTACTTCTTCGAGGGCGGCGACGGCAAGGCCACGCTGGCCGACCTGTTCGAGGGGCGGCACCAGCTGATCGTCTATCACTTCATGTTCGCCCCCGAGTGGGACGCCGGCTGCCGCAGCTGCTCGGCCTTCCTCGACCAGATCGGGCACCTGGCGCATCTGAAGGCCCGCGGCACCTCTTTCGCGGCCGTCTCCCGGGCGCCGTACCCCAAGATCCTGCCGTTCAAGGCGCGGATGGGCTGGACGCTGCCCTGGTACTCCTCCTTCGTCAGCGACTTCAACACCGACTTCGGCGTGACGCTGGAGCACGAGGGGGAGACCGTCGAGCGGCCCGGGCTGAGCTGCTTCCTGCGCGACCACGACCGGATCTTCCACACCTACTCGACCTACGAGCGGGGGCTGGACGGGCTCGGCTCGACCACCAGCCTGCTCGACCTGACCGCGCTGGGCCGGCAGGAGGAGTGGGAGAAACCCCTGGGACGCGCGTCGGCTCTCGGGGCCCCTGCGGGAAGTGAGCGCATCCGCTACCACGACGAGTACGATGACTGACACGGAACGTCACTGATTGGTCCAATGGGACGTGACCTCACTCACACGCCGGGGTGAACGAGTGTCAACTACGTCTCAGTACCGTTACTACCCGGGTCGACTACCCCATGGTTGGCGTTTAACTCTACGAGTCAGCGCTACATGGAGGTGCAGGGTGAACGGGCGAACGGTGCTCGAGAGCTTCCCCGCCGGCGGACCGCGCGGGTCGTGGCCGGCGGAGGAGTTCGCGCATGCGCGGCGTCTGGAGGGCCTGCCCGCGGAGGTCGTCATGGATCTCGCGACGGACATGTTCCTGGTGATCGTGCGGGGCGGCGACGGCGCCGGGGGCGCCGCCGCCTGAGCCGCCGGGCCGGTCACCGGATCGGCCGGCCGGCGCCGGGTCAGCCCGCCTTGGGAGCGGGCACCTTCGTGAACTGTTCCGCCTGAAGGGAGTACAGCTCCGCGTAGACGCCGCCGGTCGCGAGCAGTTCGTCCGGCGTTCCGGTCTCCACCAGCCGCCCCTGGTCCAGTACGTGCACCAGGTCCGCGTGGCGCACGGACGCCAGCCGGTGGGTGATGAGAACGACGGTCTGGCCGCTGTCGGCCAGGGCGCGGATCTTCTCGAAGACCTCCAGCTCGGCCCGGGCGTCCAGGGCCGCCGTCGGCTCGTCCACGATGAGGATGCGGCCCCGCCGGTATGCGGCCCGGGCGATCCCGAGCCGCTGCCACTGGCCACCGGACAGCTCGTGCCCGCCGCTGAAGTCGCGGGCCAGCAGGGTGTCCAGACCGCGCGGCAGATCCGCGACCACCTCCTCGGCCCCGGCCTCGGCGATCGCGTCCGCCAGCCGGTCCTCGCTCAGGGGCGCCGAGGAACGGCCCACCGCGATGTTGACGCGCGCCGTGAACGGCCAGCGCTTGAAGTCCTGCGCCACCATGGCGATCCGTTCGGCCAGCCCCCGCCGGTCCGCCGTCGCCGCGTCCACGCCGTCCCACAGGATCCGGCCGCTGTCCGGGGTGTAGAGACCGGCAAGCAGCTTGACCAGGGTCGTCTTGCCCGAGCCGTTCTCCCCGACGAGGGCGATGATGCGGCCGAGGGGGAGGGTGAGCGTGACGTCGTCCAGGGCGGGACGCTGCGAGTCGCCCGGGTAGCGGAAGGTGACGTGCTCGAAGCGGATCTCGCGCGGACGCTCCGGCAGCGGCCGGCCGCCGACCGGGATGGCACGCCCGGCCGCCTCGGTGTACAGCCGTTCCAGGTCTCCGACGAAGAGGGCCTCCTCGTGCAGCTGGTTGACCTCCAGGACGAGGGTCTCCAGGCTCGCCGAACCGGTACGGATCGCGATCACCGCCGTGCCCGCCACCGACAGGGCCATCGCCCCGGCCAGCAGCAGACCGCCCAGCGTCGCGTACGTCGCCACCGTCGCCAGGCCGGTCCAGGCCGCCGCGAAGAGCCCGGTGCGGGCGGCCAGCCGGGCCAGCCGGGCCTGCTCCGCCTCCGCCGTCTCCGACATCGCGCGGAAGTGGCGCAGCAGGAACGGGCCCACGCCGTGCACGCGGATCTCCGGCGCCGCCGCGGGCTCGGTCAGCAGACCGCTGATCAGATGGCCGGCGCGGGCGTGCTGCACCCAGGTGTGGAAGGACTCGTAGCGGCGCCGGGCGTTGGTCAGGGCGCTCCACGCGCTGGGCAGCGTCATCGTCGCCAGCAGCGGCAGCAGCACCGGGTGCAGCACGGTCAGCACGCCCGCCGCCGCGACCAGTGAGATCACCGCGTTCACCACGCGCGTGCCGTACATGATCATGCGGCGGGCGGAGGAGGCGCCGTACTGGGCGGTGTCCAGCAGCTTGTGGAAGGCGTGGTCCTCGATCGCGGCCAGCTCCACGGAGGCGGCCCGCTCCAGATACAGCTCGGTCGCCACCCGCTCCACCTTGGGCTCAAGACGCCCGGTGGCGTAGGTGGTCGCGGCCCGCAGCAGCGCCGCCACCAGTGTCACGGCGGCCACGGTGACCAGCGCGGGCACGGCTTGGCGCAGCCGCTCCTCGATCGGGCCGCCGGCCAGCAGCCGGCCCAGCGCGCTGTTGACCGCCAGCAGACTCACCGCCTGGGCCGCGCCCCGGACCGCCTCGGCGGCCAGCACCGTGCGCGCCGCCCGCCGGTCGGCCTGGCGGGCCAGCCGCAGACTGGAGGCGAGCAGGGACGGCAGCCGGGTGACCATGGCCCGGAGGTTCAGCTCCAGGAACGCGTCGGAGTGCTGGTTCCAGCCCATGTCGTAGCGCAGGGGGCCCCCGAACAGCAGCTGCTCCGACTCCGACACGTCCGGTGAGTCCGCGTCACCCCTCTTCGTCCGGCCGCCCGAGCGCCGCTTCATCCCCACCGCCGCCTCCCCCGATCGTGGACGAACGGTCACTATGGCGGGGCGGACACCCGCCGGGCAGGGCGCAGTCGGGGCCGCCCGGAGTGCGCGGGCGCGCACCCGGTGGACGGGGCGGGGGGAACGGCCGGACGGGGACCGGGGGAACGGCGGGACGGGGACCGGGGGAACGGCGGGACGAGGACCGGGGGCGCGGCGGGACGGGGACCGGGGGCACGGCGGGACGCGGACAAAGCGGTGCCGGTGCCGGCTGAAGAGGCGCGGGGAACCGCGCCGACCAGCCACGACGGGCCCCGCGGGTGAACGCACCGGACCTCACCTCCGGCGGAGCGCTCAGGCGCTCACCGGCCGCGACCACGCGGGAGTCGTCCCCGTGAGCCGGCACAGCGCCAGGTACAGGGGGATCGGCGGAGTGTAGGGGAGGGTGCCGTCGGGGCGGTGGATCAGGCCGGGGACGTCCGGCGTGTCCGGGACGACGGCACCACTGGCGTACCGCGCGGGCGCGGGCCAGTCCAGTGCGTAGTCGGAGTCGGACGGCACGATCCACCACCAGTGCGCCGCGTCGGCGTAGACGCACCCCACACGTGGCAGCCGGGGCATCACCAGAGGGCCGTAGTGGGCGGGGACCGCCACCGCGTCGCAGCCCAGCGGGGCGGTCATGCCGTCCGGCACCGGCAGGCGCCTGGGTGCGCCCCCGCGGTTCAGCCCGCGCTGCACCCGTACCAGCGTGTCCAGGCTGATCGCCCGGCCGCCGGAGCCAGCCCTCACACCCATTCGCCCCCCGTTCGCCGCCGTGCCTCCGCCTCGTCCTCGCTCCGCGAGCCGTCGGTCGTGCCCGGCTTCGGGCGGGCGCCCCAGCCGAGATCACCGCGTGGCTGTGCCGGGTCGAGACCGAGGTCGCCGCGTGGCTGTGCCGGGTCGAGACCGAGGTCGCCGCGCGGCTGTGCCGGGTCGAGGCCCAGGTCGCCGCAGGGCTGCGCCGGATCGACGTCCAGGTCGCCGCAGGGCTGTGCCGGATCGGCGGGGAAGCCGGTCCGGCGCGGCAGCTCGGCCCAGACCAGCAGGCCGGGACCGTGCTCCTGGGCTCCCCAGGCGTGGCACAGGGCGTCGACGAGAAGCAGTCCTCTGCCGTGCTCCTCCTCCGCTCGCTGCGGGGCCGGCGGATGCGGTCCGCCCGGCGCGCAGCCCTCGTCCCGCACGGCTATGCGAACCAGGTCGGCACCGTCGAGCAGTTCGCACACGATGTGCCTGCTGGCGGTGTGCATGATCGCGTTGGTGACCAGCTCGGTGATCACCAGGGCCGCGGTGTCGCAGGTGTCCTCGCACACCGACCAGCCGCTCAGCCGGGCTCGGGCCAGGCGTCTGGCCTGTGCGGGGGAGCCCGGATGCGCGGCCAGTTCGAAGCGGAACCGGCGCTCGGCAGCCGCCCAGGAGGGGGCTTCCGTGGCGGCACCGGGGCCGAGGCGGCCCGCGGCGTCTGTTCCTAAGGGCGCGGACGGAATCACGCTTGCCACTATCGCCCCGCCGGGAACACTTGGCAAGACTCACTCTGAAAATTGCAGAGTGCTGTGTGACTGTCTGGACGGGCGTGGCACACTGCTCGCAACAGCATGTTGAGCGGCGCCAGTTGGGATCACCGAAGGTCTGCCCGGGCTTTCGAAAAGATCTTCGAATGGCGCCGCCGGGCTGTCAGGTTTCTTCTGTGGAGGTGGAGCGTGAGCGAACCGCGGTCCGCGCCGACGGTCGGCCAGGTCGTCCTCGGTCGGCGCCTGCTGGACCTGCGGGAACGTGCGGGGATGAAGCGCGAGGAGGCCGCCCGCATCCTCCGCGTGGCGCCCGCCACCGTCCGCCGCATGGAGATGGCCGAGGTCGCGTTCAGGATTCCGTATCTCCAGATGCTCCTGAAGGCCTACGGCAGCTCCGACGAAGAGATCGAGGCCTTCGTCCAGCTCGCCGAGGAGGCCAACAAGCCCGGCTGGTGGCAGCGTTTCCACGACATCCTGCCCGGCTGGTTCTCGATGTACGTCAGCCTGGAGGGTGCGGCCGGCCTCATCCGCAGCTACGAACCCCACTTCGTGCCCGGACTGCTCCAGACCGAGGACTACGCGCGCGGGGTGCTCAGGTCGGGAGCCATAGGCCAGACCCGGCCCGAGGACATCGAGCGTCATGTCGCCCTGCGCATGCAGAGGCAGAAGCTGCTCACCCGTGAGGACGCGCCCCGGCTGTGGGTCGTGATGGACGAGACCGCGCTGCGCCGCCCCGTCGGCGGCCCGGAGGTGATGCGTGCCCAGATCGACAAACTGCTCGACGCCACGAAGCTGCCCAACGTGACCCTCCAGGTCGCCCCGTTCTCCAACGGGCCGCACCCCGGCACGTACGGGCCCTTCGTGCTGTTCCGATTCGCCATGCCGGAACTCCCGGACATGGTCTACAGCGAGTACCTGACCGGCGCCGTCTACCTGGACGCGCGCGCCGAGGTGGCGACCCACCTCGAGGTCATGGACCGCATGGCGGCGCAGGCCGCTACGGCACATCGCACGAAGGAGATCCTCCAGGATCTCCGCAAGGAGCTGTAAATGGAAGGCACCAAGTCCCACCCCCAGCCGCGGGTCCGCAGTGAGCGGATCTACAACGGCATGCCCGCGCGGGAGCTGGGCAGCGAGGGCTGGCACAAACCGTGGAGCGGCGGCAACGGGGGCAACTGCCTGGAAGCGATGAAGCTCGCCGACGGCCGGATCGCCGTCCGGCAGTCCACCGACCCCGACGGACCGGCGCTGATCTACACCTCCGACGAGATGACGGCCTTCATCGAGGGAGCGAAGGCAGGGGAGGCGGACTTCCTGCTGTCCTGACCTTGTTGTCCCTTCTCTTCATCCCCTTCATCCCCTTCATCGTCTACGCCCTCTTGATGCTCAAACATTTCCTATTTTTGGCACCACGTTGATCAACAATCGCGACGAGTTCTTATGGAGTCCGTCATGACCGGGCAGCAGCACGTCGAGATCGACACGAGCAGACCGCATCCCGCGCGGATGTACGACTGGTACCTCGGCGGCAAGGACAACTACCCGGTCGACGAGGAGATGGGCCGGCAGATGCTCACCCTCGACCCCAGGGTGCCGGTGATGGCGCGGGTCAACCGCGCCTTCATGCACCGGGCCACCCGCTGGCTGGCCCAGCACGGCGTACGGCAGTTCCTCGACATCGGCACCGGTATACCGACCGAGCCCAACCTCCACCAGGTCGCCCAGGAGATCGCGCCCGACGCGCGCATCGTCTACTGCGACAACGACCCGATCGTGCTGGCCCACGCGGCCGCCCTGCTGCGCGGCACGCCCGAAGGAGCGACCGAGTACCTCCAGTCCGACGTCCGCGACCCGGACGCCATCCTGGAGGGCGCGCGGAAGATCCTGGATCTCGGCGAACCCGTCGCGCTGTCCCTCATCGCGCTGCTGCACTTCATCTCCGACGAGGACGGCGCGCACGAACTGGTCCGCAGACTGCTGGCCGCACTGCCCTCCGGCAGCTATCTGATGGTCACCCACGCCACCAACGACTTCACCCCCGAGGAGGCCGCGTCGGCCACCGAGAAGCTCAAGGCCGCGGGCGTCACCCTCGCCCTGCGCTCCCGCGAGGAGTTCGCCCGCTTCTTCGACGGCCTGGAGCTGGTCGAACCCGGCATTGAGGTGCCCCACCAGTGGCACCCCGAACTGGGCGAGCCCGTCCCCGGCCAGGACGACGGGGTCATCCCGGGCTACGGGGCGGTGGCGCGCAAGCCGTGAGGCGCACGGCGGCTTGCGCGCCGTGCGGTATCGGGTGCGGTATCGGGTACGGGGTCGAGTGCGGAGTCGGGTGCGGAATTGACCCGTGATTCCGGCACGGGAATGCACCCCGCACCCGGTCTTTCCGGTCCGTAGGTTGAAGGACATGACGACCCGCACCATCGCCACGGACGGAAGTTCTACCGCTCCCTCCGGCGCGGAGGCCCCGGTGGCCGGCCACAGCCGCCTGAACTTCGCGAAGTCCGCCCCCAAGGCCTTCCGCGCCCTCGTCGGCTTCGACGCCGCCGCCCGCGCGGGGCTCGACCCGGCCCTCGTCGAGCTGATCCAGATCCGCGCCTCGCATCTGAACCACTGCGCGTACTGCCTCCACATGCACACCAACGACGCCCGCAAGGCCGGCGAGAGCGAGGACCGGCTCCACATGGTGCCCGTATGGCGCGAGGCCCGTCACTTCTTCACCGAGCGGGAACAGGCGGCCCTCGCCCTGACGGAGGCGGTGACCCTGGTGGCCGACGCCGGTGTCCCCGCCGACGTCTACGCCCGCGCCGCGGCCCACTTCGACGAGGAAGAGCTCGCCCACGTACTCGCCCTGATCTACGCGATCAACACGTGGAACCGGGTGGCGCTGTCGACGGGGAAGGTGGCGGGCACGGACGAGCGCTGACGGTGCCGCGGTCGGTCAAAGTGCCGGTGCTGGTGCTGGTGCTGGTGCTGGTATCGGTATCGAGACCGGTGCTTCACGCCGTCATCGGCCGGTCGTACGGTCCGATCGGTGCCGGCAGCCGCGTCGGGCCGTGGGTCAGGTAGCGGTCGACGGCCGCCGCCACCGCCCGGCCCTCGGCGATCGCCCACACGATCAGCGACTGCCCGCGGGCGGCGTCCCCCGCGGCGAACACACCCGGTACGTTCGTCGCGAAACCGGCGTCCCGCGCGAGCGTCCCGCGGGGCTCCAGCTCCAGCCCCAGCTGCTTGATGAGCCCGTTCTCCCGGTCGGGCCCGGAGAATCCGAGGGCGAGCAGCACGAGGTCCGCGGGGAGCGAACGCCCGGTGCCGGGCAACGGACGGCGCCGCGCGTCCACCGCCACCAGGTGCAGCGACCGGACGTGCCCCGCGGCGTCGCCGGTGAAGCGCAGCGTGGACGCCGCGAACAGCCGGGCGTCCGCGTCCGCGACGGGCGCGGTGCGCAGCTCGCGCGCCTCCTCGTGCGCGGCCGACAGCCGGTAGAGCTTCGGATACGTCGGCCAGGGCTCGGCGTCCTCGTCGCGCTCCGCACCGGGCCGGGCGTAGATGTCCAGCTGGGTCACGGACGCGGCACCCTCCCGCACCGCGGTGCCCAGACAGTCCGCTCCCGTGTCGCCGCCGCCCACGATGACGACGTGCTTCCCGGCGGCGGACAGAGGAGAGACCTCCAGGTCCCCCTCGCGCACCCGGTTGGCCAGCGGCAGGTACTCCATCGCCTGGTGGACGCCGGTCAGCGCCCGCCCGGGCACGTCCAGTTCGCGCCACGCGGTCGCCCCGGTGGCGATCACGAGGGCGTCGAAGCGCGCCCGCAGGTGCCCGGCGTCGACGTCCCGGCCGGCCTCCGTGGACGTACGGAACTTCGTCCCCTCGGCCCGCATCTGCTCCAGCCGCCGCTCCAGATGCCGTTTCTCCATCTTGAACTCGGGGATGCCGTACCGCATCAGCCCGCCGATGCGGTCGTCCCGCTCGTAGACGGCGACCGTGTGGCCCGCGCGGGTCAGCTGTTGCGCCGCCGCGAGCCCGGCCGGGCCCGACCCGATAACCGCCACCGTCCGCCCGGACAGCCGGTCCGGTGGGCGTGGCGGCACGAAGCCCTCCTCCCAGGCCCTGTCGGCGATGGCACACTCGACGTTCTTGATGGTGACCGCGGGCTGGTTGATGGCGAGCACGCAGCCCGCCTCGCACGGCGCCGGACACAGCCGCCCCGTGAACTCCGGGAAGTTGTTCGTCGCGTGCAGGCGGTCGCTCGCGGTCCGCCAGTCGTCACGGGCGACCAGGTCGTTCCAGTCGGGTATCAGATTGCCGAGCGGGCAGGCGTCGTGGCAGAAGGGAATGCCGCAGTCCATACAGCGGCCGGCCTGCCGGTTGACGAGGGGCAGCAGCGCCCCGGGGACGTACACCTCGTTCCAGTCGCGGACCCGTTCCCCGACGGGCCTGCGAGGCCATTCCTCGCGGGGCGTGGTCATGAATCCCCTGGGATCGGCCATGGCCGTCTTCCTCGCTCATGCGTATGGCAGGCCGTGCGTCGCAGAGCGGCGCCCTTTCGGCCACGATACGTCCCCTCGGCCATGAACGCGGAGCGCCGGACGCCCTCTTCGACGTGCTTCCACGAACGGGCTTCCGAGGGCTTCCGACTGCTTCCGAGAGCTTGCGCGGGCCTTCCGCGGGCTCCGTGGGCCTCCATGGACGTTTTCCGCGGACCGCGGACCGGACGCGTCCGCCGTCAGGTGAGGGCCAGCACGTAGGCCACCGCCGCCGCGGCCGAGGCCACGGTGCGGACGTGATTCCACATCGTCCACTCGCGCACGTACGTCGGCCAGTACTCGGCCGCCTCCGCGGTGCCCGGGTCCAGTCTGAGCAGCGCCTCGTTGCGGGGCACGTTGGCGACCACGGTGACCCCGAACGAGCCGAACAGATACAGCGCACTGCCCAGCAGCAACTCCGCCGTCCCCTCATCCGGCCACAGCACGAACGTCACCACCGCGATCACCGCGCACAGCACCGCCGACCCGACGAACACGAGCATGAAGGCAGGCGTCACCGCGGCCGTGTTGATCGCCCTCATCGCCGCGACCCCCTGCGCGGGCGGCAGGGCGGCGAGCCCCCGCATGACGAACGTCGAGAACCCGCAGAACACCCCGGCCACCAGACCGGTCCCGAGCACACCCAGCACCGTCAGCACGAAGTACGGTCCATCGATCATGTCAGCGCCACTCCCGCCCCTCGACCAAGATCCTGCCCCGCCATGATCCGTCACCGCAAGTGAGCTGTCGTACGACGCCTGTGACGAGTGACTGACTGGCGGGTGACGGAACGCCCAGCGCGGGAGAGCGGGGGAGAGAGGTTGTGAGGTGGGTCAGCTGATCTCTGCCGCGCCTTCCTCCCCGCCCCCCTGCCCCTCCCCTTCCTCCCCTGCCGCCTCCGGCGCCCGCCACCCCCGCAGCACCGCCTCCACGGCCGGCGCGATCCGCCGCCGCGCCTCGTGCCGCGGCACTCCGTTCATCAGCAGCCGGTCGTACGAGGTGTCCAGGTGCCGTACGGACGCCACCACCGCCGACGTCACCGCCCCCTCGGACAGGGCCTGTCCCGCTGCGGTGCGACCCACCCGGCCGCTGCCGCGCACCGAGGCGTGCGCGGCGATCGCCTCCGCCCGCTGCGCCGGGCAACGGGGAAACAGCCGCCGTATCTCCACGGCGAGCGCGGCCGTGAACCGCAGGTCCGCCGCCGCCCGCCGTCCCGCGTCCCGCACCCGGCGCCGCCGACGCGCCTCGGCGTCCGCCAGGCACCGCCGCTCCGCGCCGGCGAGCGCCGCCTCCTCTACCAGGACGCCCTGCCGTTCGTACCGGCTCTTGCGCCGGTTGAACCGCACGACCACCGCCGACAACGTGCTCTCCTCCCGGGACCTGCGCGTCAGCGCCGTGTCGCCGCGCGGCAGGTACACCAGGTGCCCGAGATCGGCGCAGTCGAGGCACCACGGCGCTCTGTCCTCAAGCACGAGCATCGCGAGCGGCCCGCCCCGGCACTGCGCGCAGTACCGCTCCCTGAGCGGCTGGAAGACGACAATTCCGCCCTCGGGCGGGGGAGTTGAGGGAGGCGCCATACGTGGTTCCTTCCCCCCGCCACAGCCGTGCTTCACCCCTTCCACGCACATTGGCCCAACGTCCGGCGCCGGACCCGCGCCCTGGCGCCCCCGAGCCGTCGGGCCCTTGGGGACCCGCGCCCCCGCGCATTCACGGAGCCCGCGCATGCGCATGCGCGATCCACCGCTCGCCCGCCGGCGTACGCGCCCCGGAACGCACCTGACGCATCATGGCCCTGTGCGACTCGAAGCGATCACCTGGGACCGGCTCGGCGACCTGCTCGCCGAGCGTCTGCTCGAGCTGGAGCCGGCCGACGGCAGCCCTTGGCCGCGCATCGCCTTCGACGGTGCCCCGGCCGCCCGCCCGCGCGATCTCGCCGAGCGCGTCGCCGAGGCACTGCGCGTCCGCGGCCGTCCCTCCCTCGTCGTGGGTACGGAGGGCTTCCTGCGCCCCGCCTCACTGCGGCTGGAGTACGGCCGCCAGGACGTGGAGGCCTACTACAACGCCTGGTACGACACCGGAGCCCTCTGGCGTGAGGTCTTCGGCCCGCTCGAGCCCGGCGGCGACGGACGCGTCCTGCCCGACCTGTGGGACCCGGCCACCGACCGCGCCACCCGGAGTTCCCACGTCCCCCTTCCACCCGGCGGTTTCCTGCTGCTGCACGGCCCCTTCCTGCTGCGTCACTGGTTCCCCTTCGATCTGAGCGTTCACCTGCTCCTCTCCCCGGGAGCTCTGCGCCGCCACACCCCCGAGGCCGAGCACTGGACCCTGCCCGCCTTCGAGCGCTACGAGCACGAGACCGATCCCGCCGGCAGCGCCGACGTCCTGGTGCGCGCCGACGACCCACGCCATCCGGCGTGGAACGGCTGACCCGGCGCGCCCGGCCCCCGGCGGGGCAAGGAGGAGAGGCCACGCCCCCGCGCGTCACAGCCAGCCGTTGCGCCGGAACCCCCGGTACAGGACCAGGCAGGCGACGGATATCGCGACCAGGACCAAGGGGTAGCCGAACCGCCAGTGCAGCTCCGGCATGTGATCGAAGTTCATGCCGTACACCCCGCACACCATCGTCGGTACGGCGATCACCGCTGCCCACGCCGTGATCTTCCGCATGTCCTCGTTCTGCGCGACGGTGACCTGTGCGAGGTGCGCCTGAAGGATGGAGTTGAGGAGTTCGTCGAAGGAGGCGATCTGCTCGGTGACCCGCAGCAGGTGGTCGGAGACGTCGCGGAAGTAGGCCTGTATCTCCGGGTCGACCGCTCGTATCGGCCGCGTGGCGAGGTCCTCGAGCGGCCGGCCGAGCGGCACGACGGCCCGCTTCAGCTCCAGCACCTCGCGTTTGAGCTGGTATATCCGTCCTGGGTCGGCCCGCGCGCCGTTCTCCGCGAACACGTCCGTCTCGACCTGGTCGATGTCCGCCTGGACCGAGTCGGTGACGGTCAGATAGTCGTCGACCACATGGTCCGCGATCGCGTGCAGCACCGCCGAGGGGCCCTTGGCGAGCTGCTCGGGGGTGGACTCCAGCTCCTCGCGCAACGGACCCAGCGAGCCGTGCCGTCCGTGCCGCACCGTGATCACGAAGTCGCGTCCGGCGAACACCATGATCTCGCCGGTGTCGACCACCTCGCTCGTGGCCGTCAGCTCCTCGTGCTCCACGTAGCAGACCGTCTTGAACACCGCGAACAGCGTCTCGTCGTACCGCTCCAGCTTCGGGCGCTGGTGTGCCTCGATGGCGTCCTCGACCGCCAGCGGGTGCAGATCGAAAAGCTCGGCGATACCCGCGAACTCCTGGTCCGTCGGCTCGTGCAGCCCGAGCCAGACGAAACCCTCCCCTCGTCTGCGCACCCGCCGCACGGCGTCGACCAGATCGCTGCTCGTCGGTGTGCGGACACCGTCCCGGTAGGTCACGCAGTTCACCACCGAGGAGCCCAGCGGGGACCGGGCGGGATGGCTGAGGTCGACGCGCGGGCGCCGCCGGGCCAGCCTGGCCACCTTGCGGAGGCTGCCGACCCTGCCGAGGCCCGTGACCTTCCGCAGATTCCCTGCCATGGACATCTGGATCTCCTTGCGTGGATCTCCTCGCACCGCGCTCCTGCGCCTTGGCGCGCCAGTCTGCCAGGTCGGCGTGGACGGCGAGCAAGCCTGTGGACAGCGGGCGTTCCGCCCTGTTCCCGCCTGTGGACAAGTGCTCCCGCCCGCCTCACGGAGGCGGAATCCCGCGGTGCCCGGATTCTTCGTACCGGAGCGTCGACCAGCACCGCCGAGCCGGACAACTGGGATGATCGCGACATGAATGGCATCATGCGAGCAGACGGGTACTTTCTCGACAACCGCAATCGGCAGGCGGAGGCGACGGACCGCTTCGACGCCTCCGCCGCCCTGTTCGACCCGACCACGTTCCGACATCTCCAGTCCTTGGGCGTCGGCGCCGGATGGCGCTGCTGGGAGGTGGGCGCCGGCGGCACCTCCGTGGTGTCCTGGCTGGCGAAGACGGTCGGCCGCACGGGGCGGGTCCTCGCCACCGACATCGACATCTCGCGCCTGACCCCGGTCGCCCGTCCGCCGGTCGAGGCGCGCCTGCACGACGTGGGTGCGGAGGAGCCCCCGGTGGAGGGCTTCGACCTGGTGCACGCCCGGATGGTGCTCGCCCATGTCCCGGACTGGCCACGGGCGTTGCGGTCCATGGTCAAGGCGCTGCGGCCCGGCGGCCGCCTCCTGGTCGAGGACGCCGATCCCGCGCTGCAACCTCTGCTCTGCCCCGACGAGTACGGCCCGGAGCAGCAACTGGCGAACCGGCTGCGGAACGGCCTGCGCCAGCTGAACCTCCATCGCGGAGCCGATCCGGCCTACGGCCGCAAGCTTCCGCGGATGCTCCGGGAGGCCGGCCTGCGCCATGTGCAGGCCGACGCCTACTTCCCGATCACCTCGCCCGCCTGCGCCGTTCAGGAGTCCGCCGTGATCCGCAAGGTCCGCGACCGGCTCGTCGCCGCGGGTGTGGCCTCCGACCGGGACATCGACCGCCACCTCGCCAACGTGGCGTCCGGCGCGATGGATCTGGCGACGGCGCCGATGATCTCGGCATGGGGACGCACGGTGTGAGGGAGGGGCGGGTATGGCGGCCGGATGCGCCGGCGTCGCTCCCGGTGGGAAGGTCAGCCGGGTGCGGCGGGCGGTCTGCCGCCCACCTGTTCGACCGCCTGGGCTCCCGCCCGGCAGCCCTCCGCCGCCGCTTGCTCCGGCTCGGCGCCCGTGAGCAGAGCGGCGAGGAACGCGCCCGTGAAGGCGTCGCCTGCTCCCGTGGTGTCCCGGGGCGTCGCCGGAACGGCGGGTACCCGGGCGCACACGGTGCCGGCGCGCGCCACCAGCGCGACGCCCGCACCCTGTTTGGCGACCACCAGCGGAAAGTGCCGGCTCAGTGCGGCGGCCGCGTCCGCCGCATCTGACTCTCCCGTGAGCAGGCATGCCTCGTCCCGACTGGGCAGCAGGACGTCCACCCCGTGGACAAGGAGCAGGAAGCGGTCCGGCCCCAGCTCCGCGAGGAAACCCGCCGACGCGGGGTCCAGGCTCACCGGCACGCCACGCGCGCGTGCCGCCGTCACCGCGGTCGCCACCAGCGCCCGGCTCGGTTCGGAGAACAGGAGATAACCCGACAGGTGCAGCCGTGCCACACCGTCGAGCAGCGTGTCGGACCAGTCCCCCGGCTCCAGCCGCAGCGAGGCACCGCTGTCCGTGAGGAACGTCCGCTCGGCCGAGGCTCCCTCGTCGACCAGGCATATCACCGTGCCGGTCGGCGCCTCCGCGTCCACGGCCAGGAGGGGACGTACCCCACGGGCGGTCAGCTCCCGCTCGTGCCAGGCCGCGGCGTCCGCGCCCACCCGGCCGAGCAGCCTAACGTCCGTACAGCCCCGGTGAGCCGCCCAGCAGGCGACATTGGCACCGGCGCCGCCCGGCAGCGTCCGGATCGCGGCGGCCGTGTCCGTGCCCGCGGCCAGCGGTCCCCGGTGCCGGGCCACGACGTCCGTGATGACGTCCCCGACGACCAGCAGCGCGCCGCCCGGACCCGGGGTCACGCCCCGGCCCAGGCCGCCGCGATCCGGCCCGCGAGCCGTACGTTGCCGCGCACGGCTGCCAGGTTGGCGTTGAGTGACGCGCCGTCGGTGTGCCGCACCAGGTGGTCGAGCAGGAACGGCGTGACCGCCTGACCGGAGACGCCCTGCTCCTGGCAGGCGTGCAGCGCGTCCGCGAGCACGCGCGCGTGCAGTCCGGGATCGAGCTGCTCCGCCTCGGGCACGGGGTTGGCGACGATCAGCGCCGACTCCGGCGCCCCGAGGGCGTCCTGCGCCCGCATGGCCGCGGCCACCTCCTGCGGACTGCTCAGCGTCCAGTCCACCGGATGTCCCGAGTCGGACAGATAGAAGCCGGGGAAGCGGTCCGTGCCGTACCCGGCCACCGACACGCCCAGTGTCTCCAGGCGCTGAAGGGTCGCCGGTACGTCCAGGATCGACTTCACGCCCGCGCACACCACCGTGATCCGGGTACGCGCCAGCAGGCCCAGGTCGGCCGACTCGTCCTGCGCCCGGACCCAGTCACGGTGCACTCCGCCGAGTCCTCCGGTCGCGAACACCCGCACGCCCGCCAGAGCGGCCAGCAGGGCGGTCGCCGACACCGTGGTCGCCCCGCTCGCCCCGGACGCCACCGCGAGCGGCAGGTCGCGGTGGCCCAGCTTGCGTATGCCGTCCTCGCTGGCGACGCGCTCCAACTGGTCCTTGTCCAGGCCGACACGGGGCCGTCCGTCCAGCACCGCGATCGTCGCGGGCACCGCGCCCTCCCGCCGGACGGCCTGTTCCAGCTCCAGCGCCACCTTCAGATTGCGGGGGCGCGGCAGCCCGTGCGCGATGATCGTGGACTCCAGGGCCACCACGGGGCGACGCGCCTCGATCGCCTCCCGTACCTCTTCCGACACCGTCAGCACCACGCGTCCGCCTCCTGTCCGTCGGTCCTCCCTCATCTCTGGCGGGCGGCGCACCGGGTGAAACATCCCGCCGGGCTGCTGCCGGGAGCATCTCGCCGGGCTGCTGCCGAAAGTGTCTCGCCGGGCCGCCGCCGGGAGAACCCGCCGGGCCGCCGCCGGGAGAACCCGCCGGGCCGCCGCCGGGAGAACCCGCCGGGCCGCCGCCGGGGCTCGTCTCCCGGTGCGCGGCCCTCGGGTTCGCACAACGGGGTCACACCGGAGGAACCCTTGCGGCCTCGCACGAACGCCTTGAGCCTGAGTGCATGACCGACAACACGACACGTCTTGACCACGTCGTCCTCTGGGTGCGTGACCCGGTCGCCGCGGCCGGCTTCTACGAGAAGGCGGTCGGCATGGAGCCTCTCCGGGTCACCGAGTTCGCCGCGGGAACCGCGTCGTTCCCCTCCGTGCGTCTCAACGACGAGACCATCTTCGACCTCGCCCCGCTCTCCATGGCCGAGCGCATGAGGATGGTCCCCGGGGCCGCCGACAGCGCGGGCCACCCCGTGAACCACGTCTGCCTGTCCCTGCCGCCGGACGACTTCGAGGCCCTGCACGGCCGCCTGACGGAACAGGGGGTCCCCGTCTCCGACTTCTCGTACGACTCCTACGGCGCCCGCGGCATGGCCAAGCGGAGCTTCTACTTCCGTGACCCCGACGGGAACGTCTTCGAGGCACGGCACTACGAGTAGAACCGCGCCCGAGCCCTCAGAACAACGGCTCGGGCAGGACCCCCTCCAGGGCGAGCAGCTTCCGCTTCGTCTCCAGACCGCCTCCGAACCCGCCTATCCCTCCGTCGCTCTCGACGACCCGGTGACAGGGCACGACGACCGGCAGCGGATTGGCGCCCATCGCCAGCCCGACGGCCTGGGCGGCGCCCGGCTGGCCCACCCGTCCGGCCAGGTCCCCGTAACCGACGACCGTGCCGTACGGGACGCCGGAGGCCAGCTCCCGCAGCACCTCACGGTGGAAGCCCGAGATCAGCGACCAGTCCAGCGGCAGGTCGAAGTCGCGCCGCTCACCCGCGAAGTACGCCTCGACCTGCCGTATCGCCTCGGCCAGCAGCGGGGAGCCGGGCGCCTCGACGGGCTCGGTGCCCAGCCGCGAGGCGAGCCGGTCCAGCATCCTGTCGCGCACCTCGTCCGTGGCGTGGAACACGACACTGACCAGGCCCTTCCGGGTCGCTGCCAGCAGCAGCGGACCGATGCCGGTGCCGACGACGGCCCACACGACCTGCTGCTCGTACTGCCCATGGCTGTCCATGCGCCCACCGTACGGCCCGCCACTGACAACGCCCGGGGGAAACGGACACCGGCCCGCACGGCCGCCCGGGTGCGGCCGACGGCGTCCGGCGGGCTTCACCACCCGACGGGACTCACCACGGGACCGTGCTCCAGCCGCGACGACGTCCACCGCGCGGCGTCCTCCGTACCGTCCAGCGCGTCCCGCACCACGTCCGGCCTGTTGGTGATGATGCCGTCGACGCCGTACCCGGCGACCAGCCGGACGGAGTCCGCCTCGTCGACCGTCCAGGTGAGGACCTGGAGCGGGCTGCCGTGCGGCCCGGTGAAGGAGTGCACGGCGGAGACGTATGTCGAGGTGAGCGAGGTGTAGGAGGGATTGATCTGATCGGTGAAGCGCGCGTACGCGTGCAGGCTCGCCGTCGAGGGCGTGCCGAGGATGCCCGTCCTGACGTCCGGCCTCAGCTCATGGACGGTGCGCACGCTGCCCGCGCTGAAGCTCTGCACGACCAGCCGGCTCCTCACATGGCGCCGGTCGAGCCATCCCTCGTCGCCGAGCACCTTCAGGATCTGCTGCTCGATGCCCGGGTACAGCTCGGGATTCTTGACCTCCAGGAGCAGCTTGCGGCGGTGAGCTTCGGCACGGTTCACGTACTGCTCCAGCGTCGGCACGCGCGCGCCCGCGTAGGCGGGGCCGAACCAGCTCCCCGCGTCCAGCCGCGCGATCTCGGCGGCCGTGAAGTCCTTCACCTTCCATGGCGCCCGGTCCGGGAAGACCTCCTCGGCATCGGTGGTGCGCCGCAGACTGTCGTCGTGGATCACGACCAGCCGGCCGTCCTTGGTGCGCTGGACATCGTTCTCCACCCAGCGGATGCCCAGCTCGGCCGCCTTGTCGACGGCGGCCAGGGTGTTCTCCGGAGCGTAGGCGGAGGCGCCCCGGTGGGCGATGACCGAAGGCGGCTCGCCGATGTCGGCGGCCCGGGCGCCGGAGGTGGGAAGCAGGAGGGCGGCCCCCATGAGCGCGGTGGTCGTGGCGGCAACAGCGCGCGCGTGCATGCATACTCCTCGCGTCGAGCGATCACGGACAGCTCAACTGTGACAGCAGAGGGTCAACGGCAGAGGGGTACAGGATGACCACACTTCGCATGGGGTTGCCTGACTTCGCGCACGGGGACCGCACATCTGGGGCAAGGCCGTGTTGGTTTGCCGGATAATCGTTCGACCATTCCGGTGGAAGTCATACTCTCTGCCTCACCCGCGACGGCTCGTGCGGTTCCGGGCGGGGCGTACATCGGAGCGTTCCGGGATGCACGAAGGGCGGAAAGGTAGCCGCGGATGCAAGGCACGGTCGACGGATTCAGCTACGGACTCGTCACACCGCTGGTGGCCTACCTCATGGCCTGCCTGGGCGGTGCTCTCGGTCTGCGCTGCACCACCAGGGCCATGCTGGTCTCCCCGTCATGGCGTCCCGGCTGGCTCGCGCTGGCCTCGGCGGCGATCGGCTCGGGCATCTGGACCATGCACTTCATCGCGATGATGGGGTTCACGGTCGAGGAGACGGAGATCCGCTACGACGGGCCGATGACGTTCGCCAGCCTGGCCGTCGCCATCGTCATGGTGGGCGTCGGGATCTTCATCGTCGGCTACTGGGGCGCCAAGGGGGCGGCCCTGTTCACCGGCGGCACCGTCACCGGCCTGGGCGTCGCCTCCATGCACTACCTGGGCATGGCCGGCATGCGCCTGGACGGCCGTCTGGAGTACAGCACCCTCACCGTCGCCGCGTCCGTGGTCATCGCGATGGCCGCCGCCACCGCCGCCCTGTGGGCGGCCGGAAAGGTCCGGGGCCTCCTGTGGAGCGTGAGCGCCAGCCTGGTGATGGGGCTCGCCGTCAGCGGCATGCACTACATGGGCATGGCCGGCCTCACCGTCCACCTGCACGGCACGGCCACTCCCACCTCGGGCGAGTCGCCCGCCGCCCTGCTCGCACCCATGATGGTCGGCCCGCTCGCCTTCCTCCTCCTGGCGGGCGTCGTGGTGACGTTCGACCCGTTGATGGTCATGGGCAGGCCCGCCGTGCCGCCCGTCGAGCGCAAGCCGGGTGTCCCGGCTCACACCGTCGTGCACCACACGGCCCGCCGCCTCCCCATCCGGCCCCGCCGCCGGCTGGGGCACAAAGGCTCCCGGACCCCGCAGAACCGCTGATCCGGGCCGGTTGTCAGTGGGGAGTCGTACGGTTGATGCCATGCGGCCCGTTACCCACATCGAACGCACGGTGGCGCCCTTCGAGGTCGTCAGCCCCTATCAGCCGAGCGGCGACCAGCCGACGGCCATCGCCGACCTCGCCCGGCGGATCGAAGCCGGCGAGAAGGACGTCGTGCTGCTCGGCGCGACCGGCACCGGCAAGTCCGCCACCACCGCGTGGATGATCGAGAAGCTCCAGCGCCCCACCCTGGTGCTGGCCCCGAACAAGACGCTGGCCGCCCAGCTGGCGAACGAGTTCCGCGAGCTGCTGCCGAACAACGCCGTCGAGTACTTCGTCTCGTACTACGACTACTACCAGCCCGAGGCGTACGTCCCGCAGTCGGACACCTACATCGAGAAGGACTCCTCGATCAACGAGGAGGTCGAGCGGCTGCGCCACTCGGCGACCAACTCGCTGCTCACCCGCCGGGACGTCGTCGTGGTCGCCTCGGTCTCCTGCATCTACGGCCTCGGCACGCCGCAGGAGTACGTGGACCGCATGGTCCCCTTGAAGGTCGGCGACGAAATCGACCGGGACGAGCTGCTGCGCCGCTTCGTGGACATCCAGTACACGCGCAACGACACCGCGTTCACCCGCGGCACCTTCCGGGTGCGCGGCGACACCATCGAGATCTTCCCGGTCTACGAGGAGCTCGCCGTCCGCATCGAGATGTTCGGCGACGAGATCGAGGCCCTCTCCACGCTGCACCCGCTCACCGGCGAGATCCTCAGCGACGACCAGCAGCTCTACATCTTCCCGGCCTCCCACTACGTCGCCGGCCCCGAGCGGCTGGAGCGGGCGGTCAACGACATCGAGAAGGAGCTCGCCGAGCGCCTGGCCGAGCTGGAGAAGCAGGGCAAGCTCCTGGAGGCCCAGCGGCTGAGGATGCGCACGACGTACGACATCGAGATGCTCCGCCAGATCGGCACCTGCTCCGGCGTGGAGAACTACTCGATGCACTTCGACGGCCGCTCGCCAGGCTCCCCGCCGAACACCCTGCTCGACTACTTCCCGGACGACTTCCTTCTCGTCATCGACGAGTCGCATGTCACCGTCCCGCAGATCGGTGCCATGTACGAGGGCGACGCCTCCCGCAAGCGCACCCTCGTCGACCACGGTTTCCGGCTGCCCTCCGCCCTGGACAACCGCCCCCTGAAGTGGGAGGAGTTCCAGGAGCGCATCGGGCAGACCGTCTACCTGTCGGCGACCCCCGGCAACTACGAGCTCTCCCGTGGCGACGGCGTCGTGGAGCAGATCATCCGCCCCACCGGCCTCGTCGACCCGGAGGTCGTCGTCAAGCCCACCGAGGGCCAGATCGACGACCTGGTGCACGAGATCCGCAAGCGCGTCGAGCAGGACGAGCGCGTCCTGGTCACCACGCTCACCAAGAAGATGGCCGAGGACCTCACCGACTACTTCCTGGAACTCGGCATCCAGGTGCGCTACCTGCACAGCGACGTCGACACGCTGCGCCGTGTCGAGCTCCTGCGCGAGCTGCGCTCCGGCGAGTACGACGTGCTGGTCGGCATCAACCTCCTCAGGGAAGGTCTCGACCTGCCCGAGGTCTCCCTGGTCGCGATCCTCGACGCCGACAAGGAGGGCTTCCTGCGCTCCGGGACCTCTCTCATCCAGACCATCGGCCGCGCGGCGCGCAACGTCTCCGGCCAGGTCCACATGTACGCGGACAAGATCACCCCGGCGATGGAGAGGGCCATCGAGGAGACCAACCGCCGCCGGGAGAAGCAGATCGCGTACAACACGGCGCACGGCATCGACCCCCAGCCGCTGCGCAAGAAGATCAACGACATCGTGGCGCAGATCGCCCGGGAGGGCGTCGACACCGAGCAGCTGCTCGGCACGGGCTACCGGCAGTCCAAGGACGGCAAGGGCGCCAAGGCCCCGGTGCCCGCCCTCGGCGGCAAGGCGGCCAAGGCCGGCAAGTCCGCCAAGGGCAAGGCCAAGGACACGGTTCCGACCGACCGCCCCGCGGCCGAGCTCGCCGAGCAGATCGAGGACCTCACCGCGCGGATGCGCGCCGCCGCCGCGGACCTCCAGTTCGAGATCGCGGCCCGGCTGCGCGACGAGGTCTCCGAGATGAAGAAGGAACTGCGCCAGATGCAGGAGGCGGGTATCGCCTGACGGCCGCGCGGCGCCGGTCCTCCCGGACCGGCGCCCCCGGACGGTCCCGGTGGCCTCGCCCGGGCACGCGCTGTGTTGCAAGACCGACACAAAGTGCGGACCGGGGTACGTCACTGTCAGTGCCCCTGCGTAGGGTTCTGGTCAACCGCGGGTACCGCGGCAACAGGGGACAGTTCGAGAGGGGAATCAGCGCGTGACCGTCAACATGACCAAGGGTCAGGCCATCAGTCTGCAGAAGAACGACGGCGGCAGCCTGACCGCGGTGCGCATGGGTCTCGGCTGGCAGGCGGCTCCCCGGCGCGGCCTGTTCGGCTCGCGCACACGGGAGATCGACCTCGACGCCTCCGCCGTCCTGTTCGCGGACAAGCAGCCGGTCGACGTCGTCTTCTTCCGCCATCTGGTGAGCGACGACGGCTCGGTGCGCCACACCGGTGACAACCTCGTCGGCGGGGTCGGCCAGGGCGGCGACGACGAGGCGATCCTCGTCGACCTCCAGCGCGTCCCGGTCCACATCGACCAGATCGTCTTCACCGTGAACTCCTTCACGGGCCAGACCTTCCAGGAGGTGCAGAACGCGTTCTGCCGCCTGGTCGACGAGACCAACGGCCAGGAGCTCGCCCGCTACACGCTGGCCGGCGGCGGCGCCTACACCGCCCAGATCATGGCCAAGGTGCACCGCTCGGGCCAGGGCTGGACGATGACGGCGCTCGGCACCCCGGCCAACGGCCGCACCTTCCAGGACCTGATGCCGGCGATCCTGCCGGTGTTGTAGGGCTAGCGGCACACGACACACCACGAGCGACATCGGGGGGACGAGGGCGATGACGGCCGAGCTGGTGCGGGGGCAGAACCATCCGCTTCCCCAGACCCGTCTGGAGATACGGGTCTCGGCCGGCACGCCGGTCGTCGCCGCGGCCACGCTCGGCGACGAGAACGGCAAGGTCCACGGTGTGGAGTGGGTGGCCCACCCGGGCACCCCCACCCTGCCCGGCCTCGAGGTCTCCCGGCAGGCGGCGGCCGACCACCGCCTCGCGGTGGATCTGGACGCCGTGCCGGACGCCGTGCACCGTGTCAGCGTGCTGCTCGCCCTGCCCGCCGCCGACGGGGCGGGTCCCGCGCGCTTCGGTGCCGTCGCCGCCCCCTTCGTCGCCGTCACCGGCCTCGACGGCGGCGAGGTCGCCAGTTTCACGCTCACCGGCCTGGACACCGAGTCGGCCGTCGTCGCCCTGGAGCTCTACCGCCGGCAGGGCGCGTGGAAGGTACGGGCCGTCGGCCAGGGCTATGCCGGCGGCCTCGCGGAACTCCTCACCGACCAGGGCCTGGACGAGGCCCGCAGACTCGCCGGCGGCATCGAGGAGGCGGTGGCCCGGGGCCTGGCCCGCTCGGTGCCGGCACCTCCGCCGCGCCCGGACGGCGACCGCACCCGGCGGACGGCCGCGCCCGCACTCGGCCCGGACCACGGCGGAGCGGCGGCCCGGACCACCCCCGGTCCCGTCCCCCCGGCGACTCCGTACGGCTCCCAGCACGCGCCCGGCGTGCCGGGGCAGCCCGCGCCGCAGCCGGCCCACCCCGGCGGGGGCGACCCCTCGGCCGTCACCCAGCCGACCGCGCCCGCCGCCGGTGGCCCGATCGACTACAGCCATCCGCGCCGTCAGAACGCCGCCCCGCCGCCGCCCCCGCCGACCGCGCCCCCGGCACCGCCCGGGCAGCCCGCGACGCCCGTCGCCGGTGACGCGACCGGCTGGTCCATGGAGGAGCGGCTCTACAACCAGGTGTGGGGCATGTTCGAGGACCTGGCCCGCACCACGGCCGCCTACCGCAGCGCCGTCGACTTCGCCGACGCGCGGATGGAGAAGGAGCTGGACCAGGTCCTGTCCGACCCGCTCAGCCGGATCGGCGGACAGGGCGACGCCGCCCGCGAGGCGGCCCGGGCCCGGCACACCGAACTCGTCGCCCGGGCCAAGGAGGCCCTCGACCGCGATCTGGGCCAGCTCGCAGCCGAGGCCGAGGTCGTCGAGCCCGCGCTGCCGCCCGCCTTCGCACGCTGGGACAACCCCGTCTGGCACGCCTACCGCGTACCGATGGAGATCCCCATGGCCCTGCGCCTGGGCGAGCTGCACCTGCCCGAGGCGGCACGGGTGCGTATCCCGATGCTGGTCAGGCTGCCGCTGGAGCGCGGACTGTGGATCGACAGCGGACGGACCGGATCGGTCGACGGCCCGTTCGCCGACTCGCACGAGCTGAAGCACCTGGCGCTTCGGACGGCGGTCGCGCACGCGGCCCGGCTGCTCGCGGTGTACCCGGCGGGCGAGTTCACGGTGCAGGTCATCGACCCGGCCGGAGCGGGCGCGCAGGGGCTGGCACCGCTGGTGCAGACCGGTGTGCTCGCCGCCCCGCCCGCTCTCGGTGCCGCCGGGGTGGCGGACGTGCTGGCCCGGCTCACCCAGCGGGTCGACCTGGTGCAGATGGCGGTGCGCGGCGGCGCGGCCGACTCGCTCCCGCCCGGCTTCGACACCTCCCAGCAACTGCTGATCGTCAACGACTTCCCGCACGGCTTTGACGACCGGGCCGTGAACCAGCTGCGCTATCTCGCGGACGAGGGCCCGGACGTCGGCGTCCACCTGATGATGGTCGCCGACCGCGAGGAGTCCGCCGGGTACGGGCCTTTGCTCGACCCGCTGTGGCGTTCGCTGCTGCGACTGACCCCGGTGCCCGACGATCACCTCGCCGATCCCTGGGTCGGGCATGCCTGGACCTACGAGCCGTCGCTCGCGCCGGCCGGCAGCCAGGTGCTCCAGCAGGTGCTCACCCAGGTGGCGGCAGCCCGCCGTTCCTGGGACCGCTGAACCGTCACCGGGTAGAGCCAAGCACTCGTAAAGTTGCTCTGACCAGCCATTTTTGTTTTTCCTTTACCTAGCTCTTTACCAATCCTTGGTGATTGGGGTACTGTCTTTCGTACGGAGGGGAGTACTCCCTGTCTGCTGCGGCGTACCCGTCAATACGGATCAGGCCAGATCCCGGGGCGTCGGCCCGCGGGCTCCGGACGCGTCAGGCGCGCCGGGAGCCCGGGGTGGAAGAGACCTCCGGTAGCGACGACGCTGACATTTGCCCTGTGACGTATCTGCCGGAGGCGCAGTGGATGTTTCCCCGACCCTGTGGGTCCTGACGATCGCGGGCCTCGCGGCCCTGATCGCGGTCGACTTCTTCATCGGCCGCAAACCGCACGACGTATCGATCAAGGAAGCCGGTATCTGGACGGCCGTCTGGGTCGCGCTGGCCGGTCTCTTCGGACTCGGCCTGCTCGTCTTCGGCGGCGGGCAGCCCGCCGGCGAGTTCTTCGCGGGCTTCATCACCGAGAAGTCGCTGAGCGTCGACAACCTCTTCGTCTTCGTCCTGATCATGACGAAGTTCGCGGTGCCCTCGCAGTACCAGCAGCGAGTGCTCCTCGTGGGTGTGCTCATAGCCCTGGCTCTGCGAGCCGTGTTCATCGCGGCGGGTGCCGCGATCATCGCCGGCTTCTCGTGGGTGTTCTACCTCTTCGGCGCCTTCCTGATATGGACCGCCTGGAAGCTCATCCAGGAGGCCCGCGCCGACGAGGAGGACGAGGAGTACGAGGAGAACAAGCTGCTGAAGGCCGCCGAGCGCCGCTTCGGGGTGGCCGACCGATACCACGGCACCAAGCTGTGGATCCAGCAGAACGGCAAGCGGGTCATGACGCCGATGCTGGTCGTGATGCTCGCGATCGGCACCACGGACGTGCTCTTCGCGCTCGACTCGATCCCCGCTATCTTCGGCCTGACCCAGGACCCGTACATCGTCTTCACGGCCAACGCGTTCGCGCTGATGGGTCTGCGGCAGCTGTACTTCCTCATCGGCGGCCTGCTGAAGAAGCTCGTCCACCTCAGCTACGGCCTGTCGATCATCCTGGGCTTCATCGGCGTCAAGCTGGTGCTGCACGCCCTGCACGAGTCCGGTGTGCACGTCCCGGAGATCAGCATCCCGGTTTCGCTGGGCGTGATCTGCTCGGTTCTGATCGTCACCACGATCACCAGCCTCAGGGCCTCCAGGAAGCAGGCCGCGGCCGAGACGGGGCACGGGCGGGGTGAAGCCGCCGAGAGGAACAGCATCGACGTCTGATCGCCTCGGACACGGCAGCGGCCCCGGGACGGTGGGCGGCGACTCGTCGCCCACCCGCCCGGTGGCCCGCCCGCACCGCCGGAGTGCGGGGCCCGGACACCTCTGCGACGATCGCCGCATGGTCAGTCGTCCCAGGGCGTTGCTGGCGCAGTGGACGACCGCCGTGCCCGCCGTCGCGGTCGTCCTGCTGGTCCTCACCTGGGGGCGGAGCCTGCCCGGCATCGTCGTGGCGCTGGTGACGCTCGTCCTCGCGGGGGCCGTGCTGGCCGCGGTGCACCATGCGGAGGTGGTCGCCCACCGGGTCGGCGAACCCTTCGGCTCCCTCGTGCTGGCCATCGCCGTCACGATCATCGAGGTCGCGCTGATCGTCACACTGATGGCGGACGGCGGCGACAAGAGCACGACCCTGGCCAGAGACACCGTCTTCGCGGCCGTCATGATCACCTGCAACGGGGTCGTCGGCCTCAGTCTCCTGGTGGCCTCCCTGCGCCACGGCACGGCGGTCTTCAACCCGGAGGGCACCGGCGCCGCTCTCGCGACCGTCGCCACCCTGTCCACGCTCAGCCTGGTGCTGCCGACGTTCACCACCAGCAAGCCGGGACCGGAGTTCTCCGGTGTCCAGCTGACGTTCGCCGCGCTCTCCTCGCTGATCCTTTACGTCCTGTTCGTGGCGACTCTGACCGTGCGGCACCGTGACTACTTCCTCCCGATCACCCGCCAGGGCGAGGTGATCACCGCGGACCATCACGCCGACGCGCCGTCCGCCCGTACCGCTCTGATCAGCCTGGGCCTGCTCGGTCTGGCACTGGTCGGGGTGGTCGGCCTGGCCAAGGGAGTGTCGCCCGCCATCGAGTCCGGGGTGGAGGCCGCGGGGCTGCACCACGCCGTCGTGGGCGTGATCATCGCCCTGCTGGTGCTGCTCCCGGAGACCATCGCGGCACTGCGCTCCGCCGGCCGCGACCGTGTGCAGACCAGTCTGAATCTCGCGCTGGGCTCCTCGATGGCGAGCATCGGTCTGACCGTCCCGGCGGTCGCCCTGGCCTCCGTCTGGCTCTCCGGGCCGCTCGTCCTGGGCCTCGGCTCCACCCATATGGTGCTGCTCGCCCTGACGGTGGTGGTGAGCTCGCTGACGGTGGTGCCGGGCCGGGCCACGCCGTTGCAGGGAGGGGTCCACCTGGTGCTGTTCGCGGCGTACCTGGAACTCGCGCTCAATCCGTGAGCCGTGAGCCGTGCGCCGTGAGCCGTCAGCCCGTCACCCCGTCACCCTGTGAGCCGTCAGCCGTCAGCCGTCGGCCCGGGGCCGGTTCCATCGCGGTCACCGGCACCGGGCGCGTCTCCGGCAGCAGCGCGAAGCAGCCCAGGCTGAGCAGCGCGACCCCCGTCAGATACGCGCCGACGCCCCAGGGCACCCGGCCGCCCTGCCCGGCGAGGGCCGTCGCCACGATCGGAGTGAGCGCGCCCCCGAGCACCCCGCCGAGGTTGTAGCCGACCGCGGCGCCCGTGCAGCGCACCCGGGGCTCGTACAGTTCCGGCAGATAGGCGGCGATCACGGCGAACACCGTGATGAAGGCGATCATCGCGCCCAGGAAGCCGAGGAACATCGGCAGCGGAGCGCCGGTCGCCAGCAGCGCGACCATCGGGAACATCCACAGGGCGGCGGCCGCGCACCCCGCCAGGCACAGCGGCCGGCGCCCGTAGCGGTCCCCGAGCAGTGCCGCCAGCGGCGTCAGCGCGCCCTTGACCAGCACCGCGGCCATGATGCAGGTGAGCATGGTGGCGCGGCTCACGCCGAGCCGCTCCGTGCCGTACGCCAGCGACCAGGTCGTCACGGCGTAGAAGACGGCGTAGCCCACCGAGAGCGCCCCGGCGGTCAGCAGGACCAGCCGCCAGTGCCCGCGGACGACCTCGGTGAGCGGCACGCGCGCGTGGTCGTCGATCTCGAGGAAGCGCGGGCTCTCGGTGAGCGACGCGCGCAGCCACAACCCCGCCGCGGCCAGCACGCCCGCCGCCCAGAACGGCACCCGCCAGCCCCACTGCGCGAACTGCTCCTCGGGCAGCGCCGTCGACAGGGCCAGCACCGCGCCGTTGGCGAGGAGGAAGCCGAGCGCCGGCCCGATCTGCGGGAAGCTCGCCCACAGCCCACGCCGCCCGGCGGGCGCGTGCTCCACGGTCAGCAGCACCGCGCCGCCCCACTCACCGCCGAGCCCCAGCCCCTGCAAGAAGCGCAGGGCGACGAGCAGCAAGGGAGCGGCCACCCCGAGGGTGTCGTACGTCGGTACGCAGCCGACCGCGACCGTCGAGGCACCAGTCAGCAGCAGCGAGCCCACAAGGACCGGCCGGCGCCCCTTCCGGTCCCCGATGTGTCCGAAGAGCACCGAGCCGAGCGGCCGCGCCACGAAGCCCACCCCGAACGTGCCGAACGCGGCCAGCGTCCCGGCCACCGCCGAGAACGTCGGGAAGAACAGCGGCCCCAGGACCAGCGCGGCCGCGGTCCCGTAGACGAAGAAGTCGTAGAACTCGATGGCCGTTCCGGCGAGCGAGGCGGCGGCGAGCCGGAGCATGGAGGGCGCCCTTACGGTGCGTACGTCGTGCATGCCGCGTCAACTACCCGCAGTGACCGCCGGTTACGGGGACGTACGAGAGTGATCGCCGCGCGCGGACAGCAGGTCAGTACGTGACGGTGATGCGCCGGGCGGGGCCGTCGACGCGCACGGTGCCCCCGTAGGGGATGACCACCTGGGGATCGGTGTGCCCGAAGTCCACATCGAAGACGACGGTCGTGTGGGGGGCGTAGGCACGCACGGCCCTCAGCACGGCCTCCCGCTGCTCCGCCGCGTACCGGGCGCCCTGCTCCGGGGAGTTGGGGCGCTCGAAGGACCAGGTCTTCGGGCGCCCCATCAGCAGTGCCGGGAAGCGGTGCAGCAGGCCGCGTTCACCCATGTTGCGCAGGGTGCGGAAGACCTCCGCGGCGCTGGGCATGTCCTCGGACGTCTCCAGGCACAGCACGTCACCCTCGTACTCCGCCGGGTCGCGCGCGATCTCGCGGTCGGCCATCAGCAGCCAGCCGACGATCTCCAGACAGCCGCCCCAGCTGCGGCCCTCGACCACACGGTCGGCGTTCACCCAGGTCCAGCCGGTTCCGGGCCGGGTCTCCGGTTCGGCGTCGAAGGTGGCCGGGTCGGCCCAGTCGCGGTCGACGTCGCCCCAGCGCTCCGCGGGCGCCAGCTCGTACGGACCTGAGGTGAACAGCGCCGCCCGCAGGGAGTCCGCGGTCTGCGGGTGCATGGCGCCGGGCCGGCCCAGCTGGCACATCACGGTCGCGCCGTGGTAACCGACGATCCCGCAGTTGCGCAGGTACATGAGCAGATTGGTGTTGTCGCTCATGCCGAAGAACGGCTTCGGGTTCGCCCGGATCAACTCCCGGTCCAGCAGCGGCAGCACGGTGATCTGGTCGTCACCGCCGATGGACGCGATGACGGCCTTGATGTCCGGGTCGGCGAAGGCGGCGTGGATGTCGTCCGCCCGTTCCCGCGGCGTCGAGCCCATCCTGCGGGTCGCCGGATACTCGACCGGTTCGAGCCCGTACTCCTTGCGCAGCCGGTCGAGCCCCAGCTCGTAGGGGAGCGGGAACATGCCGGGCAGACCGGCGGAGGGCGAGATCACCGCCACGCGGTCGCCGGGCGAGGGCTTGGGAGGGTACGAGATCGCGGTCATTCCGGGAGGGTACGGCCCGTCGCGCCGTCGGCGCAGCGTGATAAACCGGGGCCGAGCAGCGGTCGTCGAACGCGCCGCCCCACCCTCGAACGGACCGGAGGAACCGTGCCCCGCACCCTGGCCAACGCCCCGATCATGATTCTCAACGGCCCCAACCTGAACCTGCTCGGCCGGCGCCAGCCGGAGATCTACGGTTCCGACAGCCTCGCCGACATCGAGGCCCTGTGCGTCAAGGCCGCGGCCGCACACGGTGGCACGGTGGACTTCCGCCAGTCCAACCACGAGGGCGAACTCGTCGACTGGATCCACGAGGCGCGGCTGCACCACTGCGGCATCGTGATCAACCCGGCCGCCTACTCGCACACCTCCGTCGCGATCCTGGATGCGCTCAACACCTGCGACGGCCTGCCTGTGGTGGAGGTCCACATCTCCAACATCCACCAGCGAGAGCCGTTCCGGCACCACTCCTACGTCTCCCTGCGCGCCGACGGAGTCATCGCGGGGTGCGGCGTGCAGGGGTACGTGTTCGGCGTGGAGCGGGTGGCGGCGCTGGCGGGACCCGCGAAGGCGGACGCGTAAGCCCCGGTCACCAGGCGGGCGGGTCTTACGCCCGTCCCAGCCGCGGTGCCCCCGTGACGCGCCGCAGGAAGCGCCGCGTGCGGTCCTGCCGGGGATCGCCGAAGACCTGCTCGGCGGTGCCGCGCTCCAGCACCACCCCCGCGTCCAGAAAACAGACCTGGTCGGCGATCTCACGGGCGAACCCCATCTCGTGCGTCGCCAGCACCATGGTCATGCCCTCGTCCTTCAGCGCGCGGACGACGGTGAGGACCTCTCCGACGAGCTCCGGGTCCAGGGCGGCGGTGATCTCGTCGAGCAGCAGCAGCCGAGGACGTACGGCCAGCGCGCGGGCGATGGCGACCCGCTGCTGCTGGCCGCCGCTCAGCCGGTCCGGGTACTCGCCCGCCCGGGCGGCGAGCCCGAGCCGCTCCAGCAGCTCCCGGGCGCGTTCCTCGGCCTCCGCGCGGGGGACGCCGTGCACCCGGCGCGGTGCCAGGGTGATGTTCTCCACCACCGTCATGTGCGGGAACAGGTTGTACGCCTGGAAGACCACGCCGATACGGCGTCGTACCGCGTCCTGGTCGGCGCGCGGGTCGGTGATCTCCTCGCCGTCCAGCCAGATCGCGCCGTCGTCGATCTCCTCCAGCAGATTCGCGCACCGCAGCAGCGTGGACTTGCCGGAGCCGGAGGCGCCGATCAGCGCGGTGACCGTGTGCGGGGCGACCTCCAGGCCGACGTCCCGCAGCACGACCGCGCCGCCGAAGGTCTTGCGGACGGATTCCATGCGCAGCACGGGTACGTCGCTCACAGGGCTCCTCCCTGGGCGCGCCGGCGGTCCATGCGGGCCGTCACCCAGTCCGTGAAACGGGTCATCGGGATGGTCAGGGCGACGAAGACCAGCCCCGCCACGATGTACGGCGTGTAGTTGAGGCTGCGGCCCACGATGATGTCGGCGGCCCGTACGGCGTCCACCGCGCCGCCGATCGACACCAGCCCGGTGTCCTTCTGGAGCGACACCAGGTCGTTCAGCAGCGGCGGCACCTGACGGCGCACCGCCTGCGGCAGCACCACGTACCGCAGCGCCTGCCGGCCGGTGAGGCCCAGCGAGCGGGCCGCGGCGCGCTGCGAGGGGTGCACGGACTCGATGCCGGCCCGGAACACCTCGGCCACGTACGCCGAGTACGTCAGGGTGAGCGCGGTGCCGCCGAGCAGGACCGGGTCGACGGTCACACCCTGGAGCCGCAGCGCCGGCACGCCCAGGACCACGATCATCAGGATGATGATCAGCGGCAGCCCGCGGAAGAAGTCCGTGTAGGCGGCGGCCAGCACCCGCAGGGGGAAGAACGCCGGGCCGCGCAGCGTGCGGGCGACGGCGATCAGCATGCCCAGGACCAGCACCGCGGCGCCGCAGACCAGCAGCAGCCGGACGTTGAGCCACAGCCCTTCCAGCACCTTGGGGAACGCCTCGCGCGCGTAGTGCGCGTCGAGGAAGGTCTCCTTGGTGCGCGGCCAGCCCGGCGCGTTGACGACGACCAGGTAGAGGGCGGCGCCGGTGACGAGGGTGGAGAGGGCGGCGATCAGCGTGGCACGGCGCGCGCGGGCACGCCGGTGACGCTCCCGTTCGATCCGCCGCGCGGAGGGTACGTAGGGGTCGCCCGGGCCCGGCGTTCCGTTCGTACCGTCACCGTCCTTCCGGCCCGGCTCGTCCTCGGTGACCGTCACTTGAGCACCGGTGCGTCGACGGCGTCCGACAGCCACCGCTGCTCGATCTCCGCCAGCGTGCCGTCCTCGCGCAGGGCGTCGACGGCCCGCGTCACGCAGGCGGTGAGCGCGCTGCCCTTGTCGAGCACGAGTCCGAACTGCTCCGCGGTGCCGCCCCGGTTCTCGAACTGCCCGACGATCTCGGCGTCCGTCACCTCCGCGGAGGTGATGTAGAAGGCGGTCGGCAGATCGGTGACGATGGCGTCGACCTGGCCGTTCTTCAGCGCGGACTTGGCCTGGTCGTTCTTGGCGTACACGGCGGCGGCCCGCTCGGGACCGACCACGTCGTCGATGTAGTCGAGGCTGGTGGTGCCGACCTGGGCGCCCAGCCTGACGTCCTTCAGGTCCGCGATGCCCGTGGCCCGCGCGGCCTTCGAGCCCTTCAGCGCGATGACGGCCTGGCGCACGTCGTAGTAGCCGGACGAGAAGTCGACGGCCTTCTTGCGCTCATCGCTGATGGACACCTGGTTGATGTCGAAGTCGAAGGTCTTCTCCCCGGGCGCGAACGCCTTGTTGAAGGGCACGGTCTGCCAGATCACGGCGCCCTTGCCGTAGCCGAGCCGGTCGGCCACGGCGTACGCGACCGCCGACTCGAAGCCCTTGCCGTTCGCGGGGTCGTCGTCCTGGAACCAGGGCGCGTACGCGGGTGTGTCGGTGGCGATCGTCAGCTTGCCCTCGGTCCTGGTGGGCAGGCCGCCCTCGGCGCAGGTCCTGCCGGCCGGGCCGGACGATGCGTCGGCCGTCGACTCCTCGGGCTGCGGGGCACAGCCGACGGCGGTGGCGAGCAGGGCTACGGTGGCGGCGGCCGCGGCACGGCGCAGGGAGCGTAGGACAGGGCGCATGGCGGGAGACTGACAGCCGGACGCCGCGGTTGTCGAGGTCACGGCAGAGGCTGCTCACATGCCGGGAACGGGCGTTGCGTTCTCGTGAACACCGCCCGCAGACCCTTGCCGGTCCGCCGTCCGCGCCCGCCCTCGCGCCCGCCCTCGCGCTCGCGCAACGATCCTCGGCCGTGCTACCGGCCCCGTCCGTGCTACCGGCCCAGTGCGTGCTACTACCAGCCCCGCGCGTGCCACTCCGGCAGGTGCGGTCGCTCCGCGCCCAGCGTGGTGTCGTTGCCGTGGCCCGGATAGACCCAGGTCTCGTCCGGGAGCACGTCGAAGATCTTGGTCTCCACGTCGTGGATCAGGCCGGCGAACGCCTCCGGGGCCTCGAAGGTGTTGCCCACACCGCCCGGGAAGAGGCAGTCGCCCGTGAAGACGTGAGGGTGCCCGTGCGGGTCGTCGTAGACGAGGACGATCGAGCCGGGGGTGTGGCCGACCAGATGGCGCGCGGTGAGTTCCACCCGCCCCACGCGGATGACGTCGCCGTCGTCGACCGGGACGTCGGTCGGCACGGCGATGCCCTCGGCGTCGTGCCGCCCCGCGTACGTGCGGGCCCCGGTGGCCGCCACCACCTCGGCGAGGGCCTGCCAGTGGTCACCGTGGCGGTGCGTGGTCACGACGGACGCGATGCCGTCGTTGCCGATCGTGCCGAGCAGCACGTCCGCGTCGTTGGCGGCGTCGATCAGCAACTGCTCGTCCGTGGCCCGGCAGCGCAGCAGATAGGCGTTGTTGTCCATCGGGCCGACCGCGACCTTGGTGATCATCAGGTCCTTGAGCTCGTGCACGTCGGCGGGTCCGCCGACCCTCACCTCTCCGCTGTACGTCATGGCGGTCAGCCTATAGCGGGGGAGCGGGCCGGGGGCCTCCACAGGTGGTCACAGCGGGGGAAGCCGCGGCAGCGCGCCGCCCCGCACGGTCAGCGCGGAGCCGTCGCGCCGTCCGGCCAGCCAGCCGAGCAGGTCGGCCGCGCTCCCCGTGACCGTGATCCCGGGCGCGTGCGGCCTCCCGCCGGTGCTCCACGCGCGCGTGCCGTCCGTGAGCCGTGTGGCGGGGACGTCCGGGTGGCCGGTGAACCGCTCGGCGAGGAAGCCGATCTCCCGCTCGGTGAACTCCGGCGGCAGGTCCTCCAGCTCGTACCCGGTCCCGAGGTCCACGTGGTGCAGCTCGACCTCCACCCAGCGCCGGAAGGGCACCCGGGACGCGCTGTCGGTCACCCCGTTGCGCAGCTCCACCGTGCGCGACCAGTCCGCCGGTGCGGCCCCGGCCTCCTGGAAGCGGGCCGCGCTCTCGCGCACGTCGGCGAGGTGCGCGTCGAGGGGGCGCCGGGCGTCCCGCTCGATGTCGGCGTCGCGGGCCTCGGCGGAGGCGTACATGGGGCGGCCCGCGAGAACGTTCACCAGGGCGTCCGCGTTGCGGGCCACATGTGCCAGGACGTGACCGCGTGTCCAGCCGGGGAGCCGTGACTGCTCCGTCACCATCAGGTCGTTCCGTCCGCTGACCGCGTTGAGCAGCCGTTCGGTCGCGTCACGTACAGACGCCAGGTCATGCGCGTGATCAATCATGGCGCCGACCCTAAACCCGGCCGCATCCCCGGGTGAAGGTGGCGGATCCGGACCGCAAATCGAATGCGCGTGCTATATGGTCGGGTGTGGCGTCGGGCATTCTGGAACGTCGGGGTTTGTTGACAACCCATGAATCCGAAATCCGACCGGCGTTGTCAGTGGCTCCCCCTAGTCTGAAGAAGACGTGGGGCCTCGCCCCTGTCACTTCTCTCAAGAAAGGTGCGGACCGGCGTGGCCGACCGTCTCATCGTCCGTGGCGCGCGCGAGCACAACCTGAAGAACGTCTCGCTCGACCTGCCCAGGGACTCGCTCATCGTCTTCACGGGCCTGTCCGGGTCGGGCAAGTCCTCCCTGGCCTTCGACACGATCTTCGCCGAGGGCCAGCGGCGCTACGTGGAGTCACTCTCCTCCTACGCCCGGCAGTTCCTCGGCCAGATGGACAAGCCGGACGTCGACTTCATCGAGGGCCTCTCGCCGGCGGTCTCCATCGACCAGAAGTCGACCTCCCGCAACCCGCGCTCGACGGTCGGCACGATCACCGAGGTCTACGACTACCTGCGCCTGCTCTTCGCGCGCATCGGCAAGCCGCACTGTCCCGAGTGCGGCCGCCCGATCTCCCGCCAGTCGCCCCAGGCGATCGTCGACAAGGTGCTGGAGCTCCCCGAGGGCAGCCGCTTCCAGGTGCTCTCCCCGCTGGTGCGCGAGCGCAAGGGCGAGTTCGTCGACCTCTTCGCCGACCTCCAGACCAAGGGCTACTCCCGCGCGCGCGTGGACGGCGAGACCGTCCAGCTCTCCAACCCGCCCACGCTGAAGAAGCAGGAGAAGCACACCATCGAGGTGGTCGTCGACCGTCTCACGGTGAAGGACTCCGCCAAGCGCCGCCTCACCGACTCCGTGGAGACCGCCCTCGGGCTGTCCGGCGGCATGGTCGTGCTCGACTTCGTCGACCTCCCCGAGGACGACCCGGAGCGCGAGCGCATGTACTCGGAGCACCTGTACTGCCCGTACGACGACCT
Organism: Streptomyces fumigatiscleroticus; assembly: GCF_014647975.1. GTDB lineage: Bacteria > Actinomycetota > Actinomycetes > Streptomycetales > Streptomycetaceae > Streptomyces > Streptomyces fumigatiscleroticus. Next base: position 193,415 of record NZ_BMQF01000005.1, on the reverse strand, counting down.
GTCCTTCGAGGAGCTGGAGCCCCGCTCCTTCTCCTTCAACTCGCCCTTCGGCGCCTGCCCCGAGTGCACCGGCATCGGCACGCGCATGGAGGTCGACCCGGAGCTGATCGTTCCGGACCCGGAGAAGTCCCTCGACGAGGGTGCCATCCACCCCTGGTCGCACGGGCACACCAAGGACTACTTCGCCCGCCTGATCGGTGCCCTCGCGGACGCCCTGGGCTTCCGTACCGACATTCCCTGGGCCGGCCTGCCGCAGCGCGCCAAGAAGGCCCTGCTGTACGGCCACAAGACGCAGGTCGAGGTGCGCTACCGCAACCGGTACGGCCGCGAGCGCCGGTACATGACCGCCTTCGAGGGCGCGGTGCCCTTCGTCAAGCGCCGGCACAGCGAGGCCGAGAGCGACACCAGCCGCGAGCGGTTCGAGGGCTACATGCGCGAGGTGCCCTGCCCCGCGTGTGAGGGCACCCGCCTCAAGCCCGTCGTCCTGGCGGTCACGATCATGGGCAGGTCGATCGCCGAGGTCTCCGCGATGTCGATCAGCGACTGTGCGGACTTCCTGGGCGAGCTGACACTCAGCGACCGCGACAAGAAGATCGCCGAGCGCGTGCTGAAGGAGGTCAACGAGCGGCTGCGCTTCCTGGTCGACGTCGGCCTGGACTACCTGTCGCTCAACCGCGCGGCCGGCACGCTCTCCGGCGGCGAGGCCCAGCGCATCCGCCTCGCCACCCAGATCGGCTCCGGACTCGTCGGCGTCCTGTACGTGCTCGACGAGCCCTCCATCGGCCTGCACCAGCGCGACAACCACCGGCTGATCGAGACCCTGGTCCGGCTGCGCGACATGGGCAACACGCTCATCGTCGTGGAGCACGACGAGGACACCATCAAGGTCGCCGACTGGGTGGTCGACATCGGCCCCGGCGCCGGTGAGCACGGCGGCAAGGTCGTGCACAGCGGCTCCTTCAAGGAACTGCTCGACAACGACGAGTCGCAGACCGGGCAGTACCTGTCCGGCAAGAAGGTCATCCCGGTGCCGGACGTCCGGCGCCCGCTGGACCCGTCCCGGAAGCTGACCGTGCACGGCGCCCGCGAGAACAACCTGCGGGACATCGACGTCTCCTTCCCGCTGGGTGTCTTCACCGCGGTCACCGGCGTCTCCGGCTCCGGCAAGTCCACGCTGGTCAACGACATCCTGTACACCCACCTGGCCCGTGAGCTGAACGGCGCGCGCGGCGTGCCCGGGCGGCACACGCGCGTGGACGGCGACGACCTCGTCGACAAGGTCGTCCACGTCGACCAGTCGCCCATCGGCCGCACCCCGCGGTCCAACCCGGCGACGTACACGGGTGTCTTCGACCACATCCGCAAGCTGTTCGCCGAGACCACCGAGGCGAAGGTCCGCGGCTACCAGCCCGGCCGCTTCTCCTTCAACGTCAAGGGCGGCCGCTGCGAGAACTGCGCGGGTGACGGCACGATCAAGATCGAGATGAACTTCCTCCCGGACGTGTACGTTCCGTGCGAGGTCTGCCACGGCGCCCGGTACAACCGGGAGACCCTGGAGGTCCATTACAAGGGCAAGTCCATCGCCGACGTCCTGAACATGCCGATCGAGGAGGCGACGGACTTCTTCGAGGCGGTCCCCGCCATCTCCCGCCACCTGAAGACGCTGAAGGACGTCGGTCTCGGCTACGTCCGGCTCGGCCAGTCCGCGACCACCCTCTCCGGCGGTGAGGCCCAGCGCGTCAAGCTCGCCAGCGAGCTCCAGCGCCGCTCCACCGGCCGCACGGTCTACGTCCTGGACGAGCCGACCACCGGTCTGCACTTCGAGGACATCAGCAAGCTGCTCAAGGTTCTGTCCGGCCTGGTCGAGAAGGGCAACACGGTCATCGTCATCGAGCACAACCTCGATGTGATCAAGACCGCCGACTGGATCGTCGACATGGGCCCCGAGGGCGGCGCCGGCGGTGGCCTGGTGGTCGCCGAGGGCACGCCCGAGCAGGTCGCCGCGGTCCCGGCCAGCCACACCGGCAAGTTCCTGCGCGAGATCCTCGGCGCCGACCGGATCAGCGACGCGGTGCAGGTCAAGGCCCCGGCCAAGACGGCGGCCAGGAAGACGGTCGCGGCCAGGACGGCGGCGAAGAAGACGGCGACGGCCCGGACCACCGGCGCCCCGGCCGCCAAGAAGGCGGCCGGGGCCACGAAGAAGGCGGCACCGGCCAAGAAGACGACGCGGGCCCGCAAGGTCTGACGTCCATCCGACGTTCCGGGCCGGGAGACCGGATCACTCCGGACGGCTCCGGACCCTCCAGAAACGGGCGGTGCCCGCGGGGAAACCCGTGGGCACCGCCCGTCGGCCTCGAAACGGCCCCCGTGCCGCGACGCCCCTACCAGTCGCCCAGCTCCGAGGCGTACGGCGGCTCCGCACCCGCCCGGGAACAGGTCAGCGCCGCCGCCCGCGCCGCGAACCGCAGGAGCCGGGTCCACCCCTCGGCGCCCAGGCCCACGAGGGCCTTCGGGGACAGCGCGTCCTGCGCGGCCAGGCCGTGCAGCAGGGCCGCGTTCACCGTGTCACCGGCGCCGATGGTGTCCACGACATCGACGGCCTCGCCCGGCACCGCGTACTCGGCGTACTCGGCGCCGTCCCGGACATGGGCGGTCAGCCCGGCGCCGCCCCGTGTGATCACGACGGCCGAGGGCCCGGCGGCCAGCCACTCGCGCGGGGTGCCGCCCAGCCAGCCCGCGTCCTCCTCGGACAGCTTCAGCAGCGACACCGACGGCAGCCAGCTCACGAACCGGGCGCGGTAGGCGTCCGCGTCGGCGATCAGTCCCGGCCGGATGTTCGGGTCGAGCGCGGTGAAGATGCCCCGGCCGGCCGCACCGCGCATCAGCTCCTCGTAGGCGCTCGCCCCCGGTTCGAGAACGAGCGAGCAGGTGCCGAAGGACACCGCGCGGGTCGCCGGGGGCAGCTCCGCGGGGGCCGTGAACAGCCGGTCGGCGGTGCCCTCGACATAGAACGAGTAGGCGGCCGAGCCGTTCCCGTCGATGGTGGCCACCGCCAGGGTGGTCGGCTCCGGGCCGCGCTGGACGGCCGAGACGTCCACCCCCGCCGCCCGCAGCCCGTCGAGCAGGGCCTCGCCGAAGGCGTCGTACGAGGTACGGGAGCAGAAGGCCGTGGGGGAGCCGAGGCGGCCGAGGGCCACGGCCGTGTTGTACGGGCCGCCGCCGAGCGCGGGCTTCAGACCCGCGAGGGCGCCCGTGCCCTGCGGGACCAGATCGATCAGGGCCTCACCGGCGACGACGATCACGAAGCGATTCCTCTCTCGGGGTGATTCTCGGGGTGACGGGGTGATGAACGCTTGTCTCAGGGCTGTGGACGGTGCCCTCGGAGGTCTCCGGCTCGCAGCCGCACGACGTGCGGTGGACGAGGACGCAGGGGAGCCGTACGGTCCGGGCGGGCCGGTCCGGTGCGGCCAGGCGGTCCAGCAGCAGCCGGACCGCCTCGGCGCCGATCCTCTCGCCCGGCTGGGCGACCGCGGTGAGCCGGGGCGAGAACAGATCCGCCCAGGGGAAGTCGTCGAAGCAGCACAGCGCCATGTCGCGGGGCACGGACAGACCGCGGTCGCGCAGGGTGCGCAGGGCGCCGATGGTCATCGCGTCGTTGGCCGTGATCAGCGCGGTCGGCGGCGAGGCCAGGGACAGCAGGGCCGCGGTGGCCCGTGCGGCACCGGCCGACGCGGAGTCACCGTGCACCAGGAGCCGTGCGTCGTGGGGAAGCCCGGCGGCCGCCAGGCCCTGCCGGTAGCCGGCGATGCGCTCGCTCGTGGTGCTGAGGCCGGGCAGGCCCGCGACGAGGCCGATCCGCCGGTGGCCGAGCCCGGCGAGATGGGTGACCAGACGGGCCGTGGGCTCGGCGTTCTCGGCGCAGACCTGGTCCAGGCGCGAGATGCCGTCCGCCGGCGGATCGACCAGACGGTCGAGGAACACGGCCGGTACGCGGTGACGCGTGAGATGGGCGACGAGCGCGTGCGGTGCGGCGGAGGGCGCGACGATCACGCCGTCCACGCGGCGCTCGTGCAGCAGCCGGACGACCGTGAGCTCGTGCTCCGGATCGTCGTGCGGGTCGGCGACGAGCAGGCTGTAGCCGTGCTCCAGGGCACCTGCCTCGACACCGCGCAGGATCTCCGTGAAGTACGGGTTGCTGGTCGTCGACACCGCCAGTCCGATCGACCGGGTGCGTGCGGTCACCAGGGAACGGGCGAGGCCGTTCGGGGTGTAGCCGAGCTCCTCGACGGCGTCCAGGACCGCCTGGCGGGTGTGCGGGAGCACCGGCCGGGTGCCGTTGAGCACATGCGAGACGGTCGCCACGGAGACGCCGGCGCTCCGCGCGACGTCGGCCATCGTCGCCATCGGTCTCCCTCCCCCGAGCGTGGGCCCTTCCGGCCGGGACCGTATCCCATCCCTCGGCGGACGTAAACGCTTGCGCAAGCGTTTACGTCCGTACGACCCGCCCCGCGGGGGTACGGCGCCTGCCGGGTATCGTCGGCCTGCTCAGGGCCCTGCACAGCGCCCTGAGCAGTCGCGCACACCCTTGTGAACAGTGGAGATGTCATGCCCGGCCGCCCCTCCCCGAGCCGTCGTACCGTCCTGCGCGGAGTGGCCCTCACCCCCGTCGCCGGGCTCGGCGTGGCCGCCTGCTCCCCGGGCGGCAACGGCGTCACGGCGCCCGCCACGCCGACCGCGCCCGTGGACCTCGGTGCGGTGAGCGAGGTCGCCGAGGGCGGGGCCGCGCTGTACCGGGATCACAACGTGGTGGTCAGCCGGGCCGAGGACGGCTCCCTCAAGGCGTACAGCACGATCTGCACGCACGCGCAGTGCCCCATCAACAAGCTGGAGGGGACGACCCTCATCTGTCCCTGCCACGGCAGCCGGTTCGACGCCAGGACCGGCGAGGTGCTGCACGCCCCGGCCACGCAGCCGCTGTCCGAGCTGCCGGTCGAGGCGGAGAACGGCAGGATCGTCGCGGGGCCGGGCGCCTGACCCGCATCCGGGACGCGGCCGGAACCGCTCCTCCCGAACGGCGTCACCGCTGTGACCTGCGTGACTTACTCGACATGCGTGTCCCGCGTGTCCCGCGTGTCCGCGTCACTCCCAGTCCCAGCCGATCCCCACGGCTCCGGCCCGCACCCGGGGCTCGACCACGTGCACCGAGTGGTGCCGTGCGCTGAGCCGCAGCTCCTGGCGGCCGCTGCGCGGTGCCGCCGCCGAGTGCTGGCTGAACCGGTGGCAGCGCACGGGCAGGGCCGCCGCGTCGAACCGCACCTGGAGCGCGTACTGCCCGCCCGCCGCGCCGAAGCTGCGGACGTACTCGCGGGACACGCCGGCCGTGCCGTCCTCGACGCCGTAGCGGAAGAGGAACGTATCCCCGGAGCGCAGTCGCAGGTCGAAGAGGAGTTCGGCCACGAGTACACCGGTGCCGTGGTGCCGGCGGACGCGTCCCGTGCGGCAGTTCTCCAGCGCGTGCACGATGATGCGCTCCGGCTCGCACCCCGGGTCGCCGTGGTGCACGGCCACGAACCGGTCGACGCCGTCCCGGTGGGCGCGCACGATGTGGTACGCCTCGCGCCCCGCCAGTTCGCGGCGTGCGCCGATCAGGACCCGCTCGTGGTGCGCGAGGGTGTGCAGGCCGCTGTCCAGCGGGGCGTCCAGCTCGGTCAGCAGCTGTTCCAGGACGCCCGAGGCCTCGACGAACGCACGGTAGGAGCGGGCGGCGGGCCGTTGCGCCGAGGAGCCTTCGCCAGCCTCCTCCAGCAGCCGTATCAGCGACTCCTCCGGCAGCTGGAGGATCTCCTCCAGCGCGCGTACGGCGCGGAGGGACTCCGGGCGCTGCGGGCGCCGGGCGCCCTGCTGCCAGTAGCTGAGGCTGGTGACGCCGACCTTCACCCCGTGGCGCGACAGATGGTGCTGGACGCGCTGCAACGGCAGGCCGCGAGCGGCTATCGCGGCGCGCAGGGCCACGTGGAAAGGGCCACCGCGCAGGGCCGAGTCCAGTTCCACGGTGGGGACGTCCGCGTGCTGTGGGGCGTGCGGCATGCAGGGGCCTTTCTGTGAAGTTCACGACGGCTGGTCAGACCGTTCGTGTGGCTCGACCGGGGCCGCCCCCGGCGCGGCGCTCAGGCGTCTTCACATCCGTACGCCGCCGTTCAGGGCCCCGAGTTCTTCCGCATTGAAGCGTGTTGACCAAGCCCCGACAACACCTGATGCCCGAGCCCGGCGCAGACCTGGCCGAGACCGGACCCACGGCCCCGCGGGCGGCGCGCACACGGCGGCCTCCTGCCGGTCCGGCCCGCCCGGGCCCTTCCACCGCCCGCGGATCCCTTCCCCCGCGCCGTCACGGCGGGGCCGACGGGCCGTCACGGCGGGGCCGACGGGCCGTCACGGCGGGGCCGGTGGGCCCGATGCCCCGGGCGTCCGGCAGGTGCTCGCAGCGGCGGCCGTCCGCTGGGGGCTGGACCCGGGTGGGTGATGCGGCGCCGGTTGCCGGTGCCGGGCGTCGGCGGGCCCCCTGCCGGGATGCCCCGGGCGTCGCCGGGCGGTGGCCCCGATGCTCTGGGCGTCCGGCAGGTGCCCGGGTGGGCAGCCGTCCGCTGGACGGGGGATCGGGCGGGTGATGCGGCGCCGGCTGCCGGAGCCGGGCGCCGGCGGGCACCCGCCGGGATGCCCCGGGTGTCGCCGACCGGTGGCCCCGATGCTCTGGGCGTCCGACAGGTGCCCGGGTGGGCAGCCGTCCGCTGGACGGGGGATCGGGCGGGTGATGCGGCGCCGGCTGCCGGAGCCGGGCGCCGGCGGGCACCCGCCGGGATGCCCCGGGTGTCGCCGACCGGTGGCCCCGATGCTCTGGGCGTCCGGCAGGTGCTCGCAGCGGCGGCCGTCCGCTGGGGGCTGGACCCGGGTGGGTGATGCGGCGCCGGTTGCCGGTGCCGGGCGTCGGCGGGCCCCCTGCCGGAATGCCCCGGGCGTCGCCGGGCGGCGGGCGCCAGGTGTCCTGGGCGCTTCCGCCCTCGGCGGGGAACGGTGCACGGCCGAGCCGCTGCCCTGGCCGTTCACCCGTTGCGCCCACCTGGGCGGGCACGCTCCACGAGACCCCGCGGACGTCGTCCACGAGATCCCGCGGCCGTCCTCCACAGGGCCCCGCGGCCGTTGTCCACAGGCCCGCCGGACTGTCGGTCCGCGCCAGTAGGGTGTGAGTCATGGCCGACCCCTCCAGCTACCGCCCCAGGCCGGGTGAGATCCCGGACTCGCCCGGGGTCTACAGGTTCCGTGACGAGCACCGCCGGGTGATCTACGTCGGAAAGGCGAAGAGCCTGCGCCAGCGCCTGGCCAACTACTTCCAGGACCTGGCCAACCTCCACCCGCGCACCCGCACCATGGTCACCACGGCCGCGTCGGTGGAGTGGACGGTGGTGTCCACGGAGGTCGAGGCGCTCCAGCTGGAGTACTCCTGGATCAAGGAGTACGACCCCCGGTTCAACGTCAAGTACCGCGACGACAAGAGCTACCCCTACCTCGCGGTGACGATGAACGAGGAGTTCCCGCGCGTGCAGGTGATGCGCGGCCACAAGAAGAAGGGCGTGCGTTACTTCGGCCCGTACGCGCACGCGTGGGCCATCAGGGACACCGTCGACCTGCTGCTCCGCGTCTTCCCGGTGCGCACCTGCTCGGCCGGCGTCTTCAAGAACGCCGCCCGCACCGGCCGTCCCTGCCTGCTCGGCTACATCGGCAAGTGCTCCGCGCCCTGCGTCGGCCGGATCTCCCCCGACGACCACTGGGACCTGGCCGACGAGTTCTGCGACTTCATGGCCGGCCGCACGGGCACCTATCTGCGCCGCCTGGAGAAGCAGATGGCCGAGGCGGCCGAGGAGATGGAGTACGAGCGGGCGGCCCGTCTGCGCGACGACATCGAGGCCCTGAAGAAGGCCATGGAGAAGAACGCGGTCGTGCTCGCCGACGCGACCGACGCCGACCTGATCGCCGTCGCGGAGGACGAGCTGGAGGCAGCCGTGCAGATCTTCCACGTCCGCGGCGGACGCGTCCGCGGCCAGCGCGGCTGGGTGACCGACAAGGTGGAGGAGGTCACCACCGGCGCCCTCGTGGAGCACGCCCTGCAACAGCTGTACGGCGAGGAGACGGGCGACGCCGTCCCCAAGGAGGTCCTCGTCCCGGCCCTGCCCGACCCGGTGGAGCCGGTCCAGCAGTGGCTGACCGGCCGCCGCGGCTCGGGCGTGTCGCTGCGCATCCCGCAGCGCGGCGACAAGAAGGCCCTCATGGAGACCGTCCAGCGCAACGCCCAGCAGGCGCTCGCCCTGCACAAGACCAAGCGCGCCTCCGACCTGACCACCCGCTCCCGCGCCCTGGAGGAGATCGCCGAGGCCCTCGGCCTCGACAGCGCCCCGCTCCGCGTCGAGTGCTACGACATCTCGCATCTCCAGGGCGACGACGTGGTGGCCTCCATGGTCGTCTTCGAGGACGGGCTGGCCCGCAAGAGCGAGTACCGCCGTTTCCAGATCAAGGGCTTCAGCGGCCAGGACGACGTCCGTTCCATGCACGAGGTGATCACCCGCCGCTTCCGGCGCTATCTCGCCGAGAAGGAGAGAACGGGGGAGTGGGCCGACGGCGAGGACCCCGCCGCCGACGGCACCCCCGACGGCCTCGCGGGCGCTCCCGTCGACGCCGTCGCCAGCACGCTCACCGAGGACGACGGCCGGCCGAAGCGGTTCGCCTACCCGCCGCAGCTCGTCGTCGTCGACGGCGGGCAGCCGCAGGTCGCGGCCGCCCAGCGGGCCCTGGACGAGCTGGGCATCGACGACATCGCCGTGTGCGGTCTCGCCAAGCGCCTGGAGGAGGTCTGGCTGCCCGGCGAGGACGACCCGGTGGTCCTGCCCCGCACCAGCGAGGGCCTGTATCTGCTCCAGCGCGTCCGTGACGAGGCCCACCGCTTCGCCATCACCTACCAGCGCAGCAAGCGCGCCAAGCGGTTCCGTTCCAGCCCGCTGGACGACGTGCCCGGCCTGGGCGAGACCCGCAAACAGGCGTTGATCAAGCACTTCGGCTCCGTGAAGAAGCTGCGGGCCGCCACGATCGACCAGATCTGCGAGGTGCCCGGCATAGGCCGGAAGACGGCCGAGACCGTCGTCGCGGCCTTCGCCCGCGCGACACCGGCCGCACCCGCCGTGAACACGGCGACCGGAGAGATCATCGAAGACGACGACGGGGCACCCGCGACGACGGCGGACGCCCCGGGAGAGCCCGTGTCCACGGGCGCTCCCGACGAACGACGGGGGCAGGAGAGATGACCGAGCACGACGAGCGGCCCACAGCACAGCGAGATCCCTCGCACAGGAACACGGGCGACAATGGTGCCCGGCAGGACGGGCGCCGGGACGACCGTCAGGACAACGGAGCACAGGTGAGTACGGGCAAGGACACAGCCGGCATCCCCGACGCTGCCATCCCCGAGCTGGTGATCATCTCCGGCATGTCCGGGGCCGGCCGCTCGACGGCCGCCAAGTGTCTGGAGGACCTCGGCTGGTTCGTCGTGGACAACCTGCCGCCCGCGCTGATCCCCACCATGGTGGAGCTCGGCGCCCGCTCCCAGGGGAACGTGGCCAGAATCGCGGTCGTCGTCGACGTCCGCGGCCGGCGCTTCTTCGACAACCTCCGCGAGTCCCTCGCCGACCTCGACACCCGGGGAGTGACCCGGCGGATCGTCTTCCTGGAGTCCTCCGACGAGGCCCTGGTGCGCCGCTTCGAGTCGGTGCGCCGCCCGCATCCCCTCCAGGGCGACGGCCGCATCGTCGACGGCATCGCCGCCGAGCGCGAGCTGCTGCGTGAGCTGCGCGGCGACGCCGACCTGGTGATCGACACCTCCAGCCTCAACGTGCACGAGCTGCGCGCCAAGATGGACGCCCAGTTCGCCGGTGAGGAGGAGCCCGAGCTGCGGGCCACCGTCATGTCCTTCGGCTTCAAGTACGGCCTCCCGGTCGACGCCGACCTGGTCGTGGACATGCGGTTCCTGCCCAACCCGCACTGGGTCCCGGAGCTGCGCCCGTTCACCGGTCTGAACGAGGAGGTGGCGGCGTACGTCTTCAACCAGCCGGGTGCCAAGGAGTTCCTCGACCGGTACGCCGAGCTGCTCCAGCTCGTTGCCGCGGGCTACCGTCGTGAGGGCAAGCGCTATGTGACCATCGCCGTCGGCTGCACCGGCGGCAAGCACCGCTCCGTCGCCATGTCGGAGAAGCTCGCCGCCCGGCTCGCCGCCGAGGGTGTGGAGACGGTGGTCGTACACCGGGACATGGGACGCGAATGACAGGACGTACTCCGCGGCTGAGCCGGCTGCGCCGGGTGGTGCCCGAGGGGCGCGGCGGCCGGCCCGTCGAGTCCCGCGGTGGCAAGCCGCGCCGCCGGGGCGCCCAGCCCAAGGTCGTCGCCCTCGGCGGCGGCATGGGCCTGTCCGCCTCGCTCGCCGCGCTGCGCCGGATCACCGGCGACCTCACCGCCGTGGTCACCGTGGCCGACGACGGTGGCTCCAGCGGGCGCCTCCGTGACGAGCTGGGCGTGCTCCCGCCCGGCGATCTGCGCAAGGCGCTGGCCGCGCTCTGCGGCGACGACGACTGGGGCCAGACCTGGGCCCGCGTCATCCAGCACCGCTTCCAGTCCCAGGGCGACCTGCACGAGCACGCGGTCGGCAATCTGCTGATCGTCGCCCTGTGGGAGCAGCTCGGCGACCATGTCCAGGCCCTTGACCTGGTCGGCAAGCTGCTGGGCGCGCACGGGCGCGTGCTGCCCATGTCCGCCGTGCCGCTGGAGCTCCAGGCCCTGGTCCGGGGCCACGACCCGGACCGGCCCGACGACGTGGACACCGTCCGCGGCCAGGCCACCGTGGCACTGACCCCGGGCGAGGTGCAGTCCGTGCACCTCGTGCCGCACGACCCGCCCGCCGTCCCCGAGGCGGTCGAGGCCGTCCTCGACGCGGACTGGGTGGTGCTCGGCCCCGGATCCTGGTTCTCCTCGGTCATCCCGCACCTGCTCGTGCCCGAACTGCTGGACGCCCTCATGGAGACCAGGGCGCGCCGGGTACTCTCGCTGAACCTCGCCCCGCAGCCCGGAGAAACCGAGGGCTTCTCCCCGCAGCGTCATTTGGAGGTTTTGGGACGACACGCCCCTAAACTCGCCCTGGACGTGGTGCTGGCCGACGAGGCCGCCGTGCCCGACCGCGACTCGCTCACCGAGGCCGCCAAGCGGTTCGGCGCCGCGGTGGAGCTGGCGCCGGTGGCCCGGACCGACGGAAGCCCCCGGCACGACCCGGAGCTGTTGGCCGCCGCGTACGACCGTATTTTTCGGATGCATGGAAGGATCGGCCCATGGCGATGACGGCAGCGGTGAAGGACGAGATCTCCCGGCTCCCCGTCACCCGGACCTGCTGCAGGAAGGCGGAGGTCTCCGCCATCCTGCGGTTCGCCGGCGGCCTTCATCTGGTGAGCGGGCGCATCGTGATCGAGGCCGAGCTGGACACCGCGATGGCGGCCCGTCGTCTGAAGCGGGACATTCTGGAGATCTTCGGCCACAGCTCGGAGCTGATCGTGATGGCGCCGGGCGGCCTGCGCCGCGGCTCGCGCTATGTCGTGCGGGTCGTCGCGGGCGGCGACCAGCTGGCCCGCCAGACCGGTCTGGTGGACGGCCGGGGCCGCCCGATCCGCGGCCTGCCCCCGCAGGTGGTCTCGGGGGCCACCTGTGACGCCGAGGCGGCCTGGCGCGGGGCGTTCCTGGCGCACGGCTCGCTCACCGAGCCCGGCCGGTCCTCCTCGCTGGAGGTGACCTGCCCGGGCCCGGAGGCCGCGCTCGCCCTGGTCGGCGCCGCCCGCCGCCTGTCGATCGCCGCCAAGGCCCGCGAGGTGCGCGGTGTGGACCGGGTGGTCGTCCGCGACGGCGACGCGATCGGCGCCCTGCTCACCCGGCTGGGCGCCCACGAGTCGGTGCTGGCCTGGGAGGAGCGCCGGATGCGCCGCGAGGTCCGCGCCACGGCGAACCGGCTGGCCAACTTCGACGACGCCAACCTGCGCCGTTCCGCGCGCGCGGCCGTCGCCGCCGGTGCCCGGGTGCAGCGCGCCCTGGAGATCCTCGGCGACGACGTGCCCGAGCACCTCGCCGCCGCGGGCCGTCTGCGCATGGAGCACAAGCAGGCCTCGCTGGAGGAGCTGGGCGCGCTCGCCGATCCGCCGCTGACCAAGGACGCCGTCGCCGGCCGGATCCGCCGTCTGCTGGCCATGGCCGACAAGCGCGCCGCCGACCTCGGCATCCCGGGCACGGAGGCGAACCTCTCCGAGGAGCTGGCCGACAATCTCGCGGGATGACGAGGCAGGGAGCGATACGCCGGTGCCGGCGCCCGATTGGGTGATCGGCGCCGGCGTTCCGCGTGTCGTGGAGACGCCCTTGACTCGATCATGGACTGACATGAGCCTGTCACCAGTTCGCTGCCGTGGCGAACCACCGCTAGGGGGGTTCATGAGACACAGAGCGAGATCGATCCTCGCTGTCGGCGCGCTCCTGATCGGCGGAGCGAGCATCGCACCCGTCGCCCATGCACAACCCGCAGGCTCCGCGACCGCGGACACGGAGGAAGTGAAGGTCTTCCGCGCCGACGTCACCAAGCAGCAGGTACCCCTGCTGCTGGCGGCCGGCCAGGACGGCCACGAACTCGGCGAGCGGGTGCCCGACAAGGGCACGGCCGCCGTCGAGGTCTATCTCACCGACCGGCAGGCCGACCGGCTGGAGAAACAGGGCGTCGACCTCACCGAGCACACCCTCACCACCAGGGCCGAGGCGCGCGTCGCGGACGCCGCCGAGGGAGTCTTCCGCCCGTACAGCGGCAGCGGCGGCCTGAAGGAGGAGATCGTCCGCACCGGACAGGAGCACCCCGACCTCACCAAGGTCGTCTCCATCGGCAAGACGGTCAACGGCCAGGACATCCTCGCCCTGAAGTTGACCAGGGGCGCCAAGACGTCGCGGGACGGCTCCAAACCCTCCGTCCTGTACGTCTCCAACCAGCACGCACGCGAGTGGATCACGCCGGAGATGACCCGCCGGCTGATGCACCACTACCTGGACAACTACCGGACCGACCGGCGCATCAAGAAGATCGTCGACACGACCGAGCTGTGGTTCGTGCTCTCGGCCAACCCCGACGGCTACGACCACACCTTCCAAAGCGACGACACCCGTCTGTGGCGCAAGAACCTGCGGGACGTCAACGGCGACGGCGCCATCGGCACCGGCGACGGCGTCGACCTCAACCGCAACTTCGCCTACAAGTGGGGCTACGACGACGAGGGTTCGTCCCCCAGTCCCACCAGCCAGACCTACCGCGGCGCCGCCCCCGGCTCCGAGCCCGAGACCCAGGCCCTGGACGCCTTCGAGAAGCGGATCGGCTTCACGTACGGCATCAACTACCACTCCGCCGCCGAACTGCTGCTCTACGGGGTCGGCTGGCAGGTGGCCACCGCCACCCCGGACGACGTCCTGTACAGGGCGCTGGCCGGCACCCCGGAGAACAGCGCGATCCCCGGCTACCGCCCGCAGGTCTCCTCCGAGCTGTACACCACCAACGGCGAGGCGGACGGCCACGCGGCCAACGTCAACGGCATGGCGATGTTCACCCCGGAGATGTCGACCTGCCAGACCGCGTCCGCCGTCGACCCCGACGACGAGTGGAACGCGGCCGACTGCCTGTCGGTCTTCAACTTCCCGGACGACGAGCGGCTGATCCGGCAGGAGTTCGAGAAGAACGTGCCGTTCGCGCTCTCCGTCGCCGAGACCGCCGCTCACCCCGACCGGCCCTCGTCCTCGGTGGGCCCGAACGCCGCCGACTTCACCCCGGCGACGTTCTCCACCTCGTACTCGCGCGGCGCCGACCAGGAAGTCTCCGTCGTGGTACGCAAGTCGGTGCGCGACAAGGAGCTCAAGTACCGGGTCAACGGCGGCCGGGTGCTCGACATGGCGCTCAGGCCGTGGCAGGGCGGCGAGCGCTACGGCGGCGAGGACAACCTCTACTTCGACGAGTACCGGGCGAAGGTGAAGGACGGCGCCCCGGGCGACCGGGTCGAGGTGTGGTTCACCGGCGAGACCAGGAGCGGCGAGCCCACCTCCAGCGAGCACTTCACGTACACCGTGGCCGAACGGCCCCGCGCCGACGTGCTCGTCGTCGCCGAGGAAGGGGCGTCCGCCACCCGGGCGCAGACGTACGTGGACGCGCTGAAGGCCGACGGGCGCAAGGCGGCCGTCTGGGACGTCGCCACCCAGGGCGCGCCCGACGCGCTGGGCGTGCTCGGCCACTTCGGCACCGTCGTCCACTACACGGGCGCCGGTGTCCCCGGCGTCGCCACCCAGCTCCAGCTCCGTGCCTTCCTCAACGAGGGCGGCAAACTGATCGAGGCGGGCGAGCAGGCCGGCGGCGACGTCGACCTCGGCGACGGCACCCCGTCCGACGACTTCAGCCAGTACTACCTGGGCGCCTACACACGGACGACGACCCCCGGGGCCACCGGTTTCACCGGCTCCGGCGCGCTCGACGGCGTCACGGCCCCGCTCGCCGGCGCCCCCGGCAACCCGCTTGACCGGGCGGGCACGTACAGCGTCACCTCCGACGAACTGCCCGCCGCGCGGTACCCGCAGTTCGCGAGCGCGGGCGCGGGCCGGTTCGCCGGGACGGTGAACCCCTACGGGCCGTACGCGGGTTCCGGCATGGCCGCCGCCGTGCACACCGACGACGCCTACAAGCGGCTCACCCGTACGGTCGACCTGACCGGTGTGACCGCGGCCGACGCGCCCACGCTGCGCACCCGGCTGCTGTGGGACACCGAGCCCGGCTACGACCACGTGCTGGTCGAGGCGCACACCACCGGGTCCGACGACTGGACCACGCTGCCCGAGAAGGGCGGCGCCACCGGCACGGCCGTACCGGCGGAGTGCGCGGCCGGCTTCTACGCGGGCGAGCACCCCTGGCTGAAGCACTACCTGACCGTGACCTCCGGCGGCTGCACGGCGGCCGGCACCACGGGCCGGTGGAACAGCCTCACCGGCGCCTCCAGCGGCTGGCAGGAGGTGGGCTTCGACCTGAGCGCCTGGGCCGGCCGGTCGGTCGAGATCTCGATCAGCTACGTCACCGACCCCGGCACCGGCGGCCACGGCGTCCTCGCCGACGAGGCCTCGCTCGTCGTCGGCGGCACCGCGCGGGAGACCGAGGGCTTCGAGACCTCGCTGGGCGCCTGGAGCGTGCCCGGGCCGCCCGCGGGCAGCCCCGCCGTCCTGAAGGACTGGACCCGCACCGGGACGCTGTTCCAGACCTACGCCGCGGTCACCACCGAGGACACCGTGCTGCTGGGCTTCGGCCTGGAGCACCTCACCACGGCGGCCGACCGCGCGGCCCTGCTGCGCGAGGCGCTCACCGCGCTGGACGGCTGAGCAGGCCTCACGCCCAGGCGGTCCGTACCCCTACCAGCGGGTACGGACCGCCCTGCCGTGTATGGGGCATCTCGATGTCACCCCCGGCGCGTCAGGGAGGTAGGGTCGTAACCGGTCGGGGACATCCCATACAGCTCGCCGGCGTCGAACCCGGCGTACCAACGAGGAGATCGGTTCGTGACGATCCGCGTAGGCATCAACGGCTTTGGCCGCATCGGTCGTAACTACTTCCGCGCGCTGCTGGAGCAGGGTGCAGACATCGAGATCGTGGCTGTCAACGACCTGGGTGACACCGCGACCACCGCTCACCTGCTGAAGTACGACACCATCCTCGGCCGCCTCAAGCAGGAGGTCTCCCACACCGAGGACACCATCACCGTCGGCGGCAAGACCATCAAGGTCCTCTCCGAGCGCAACCCCGCCGACATCCCCTGGGGCGAGCTGGGCGTCGACATCGTCATCGAGTCGACCGGCATCTTCACCAAGAAGGCCGACGCCGAGAAGCACATCGCCGGCGGCGCCAAGAAGGTCATCATCTCGGCTCCGGCCAAGGATGAGGACGTCACCATCGTGATGGGCGTCAACCAGGACAAGTACGACCCGGCGAACCACCACGTCATCTCCAACGCCTCCTGCACCACCAACTGTGTGGCGCCGATGGCGAAGGTGCTCGACGAGAACTTCGGCATCGTCAAGGGCCTGATGACGACGGTGCACGCGTACACGAACGACCAGCGCATCCTGGACTTCCCGCACAAGGACCTGCGCCGCGCCCGTGCCGCCGCCGAGAACATCATCCCGACCACCACCGGTGCCGCCAAGGCCACCGCGCTGGTCCTGCCGCAGCTCAAGGGCAAGCTGGACGGCATCGCCATGCGCGTCCCGGTCCCGACCGGCTCGGTCACCGACCTGGTGCTGGAGCTCAGCCGCGAGGTCACCAAGGAAGAGATCAACGCCGCCTTCCAGAAGGCCGCCGAGGGCGAGCTGAAGGGCATCCTCGAGTACACCGAGGACCCGATCGTCTCCTCCGACATCGTCAACGCCCCGGCGTCCTGCACCTTCGACTCCTCCCTGACCATGGTCCAGGAGGGCAAGAACGTGAAGGTCATCGGCTGGTACGACAACGAGTGGGGCTACTCCAACCGCCTCGTCGACCTGACGGTCTTCGTCGGCAACCAGCTCTGATCAGCAGAGCAGGCACCTCGATGTGAGAGCAGGGCTCGGGCGGCGCGACCTCGCGCCGCCCGAGCCCTGACTCACGTACAGATCACCCTTCTTTGCGATCACGAGCCCTCCCCAGGAGTTCCTCATGAAGACGATCGACGAGCTTCTCTCCGACGGCGTCGCGGGCAAGCGGGTCTTCGTCCGCGCCGACCTCAACGTGCCGCTGGACGGCACCACCATCACCGACGACGGCCGTATCCGCGCCGTGCTGCCCACCGTCAAGGCGCTCGCCGAGGCGGGCGCGCGCGTGGTCGTCGCCTCCCACCTGGGCCGCCCCAAGGGTGCCCCGGACCCGGCCTTCTCCCTGGCTCCGGCCGCCGCGCGCCTGGGCGAGCTGCTCGGCGCCGAGGTCGCCTTCGCCGAGGACACCGTCGGCGAGTCCGCCACGTCCACCGTCTCCGCTCTCACCGACGGCCAGGTGGCGGTCGTGGAGAACCTGCGCTTCAACGCCGGCGAGACGTCCAAGGACGACACCGAGCGCGCCGCCTTCGCCGATCAGCTGGCCGCGCTCGCGGACGTCTACGTCGGCGACGGCTTCGGCGCCGTGCACCGCAAGCACGCCTCGGTCTTCGACCTTCCGAAGCGCCTGCCGCACTACGCCGGCCATCTCATCGCCACCGAGGTCGGCGTGCTGAAGAAGCTCACCGATGACGTGAAGCGGCCCTACGTCGTCGCCCTCGGCGGCGCCAAGGTCTCCGACAAGCTCGCCGTCATCGACCAGCTGCTCGGCAAGGCCGACCGGCTGCTCATCGGCGGCGGCATGGCGTACACCTTTCTCAAGGCCAAGGGCTACGAGGTCGGCATCTCCCTCCTTCAGGAGGACCAGATCCCGGCCGTCAAGGAGTACATGGAGCGCGCCGAGAAGAACGGCGTCGAGCTGGTGCTGCCGGTCGACGTCCTGGTCTCGTCCGAGTTCCCGGACCTGAAGACCAAGGCCCCGGCCAACCCCACCACCGTCGCCGCGGACGCCATCCCGGCCGACCAGGAGGGCCTGGACATCGGCCCCGAGACCCGCACGCTGTACGCCTCGAAGCTCGCCGACGCGGCCACCGTCTTCTGGAACGGCCCCATGGGCGTCTTCGAGCACCCCGACTACGCCGAGGGCACCAAGGCGGTCGCCCAGGCCCTCGTCGACTCCGAGGGCTTCACGGTCGTCGGCGGCGGCGACTCCGCCGCCGCCGTGCGCACGCTGGGCTTCGACGAGAACGCATTCGGCCACATCTCGACCGGTGGCGGCGCCTCCCTCGAATACCTCGAGGGCAAGACGCTCCCCGGCCTCGCCGCACTGGAGGACTGACGCTCGATGAGCACCCGCATGCCGCTGATGGCGGGCAACTGGAAGATGAACCTCAACCACCTGGAGGCCATCGCCCACGTCCAGAAGCTCGCCTTCGCCCTGGCCGACAAGGACTACGAGGCCGTCGAGGTCGCCGTCCTGCCGCCCTTCACCGACCTGCGCTCGGTGCAGACCCTGGTCGAGGGCGACAAGCTCCAGATCAAGTACGGCGCCCAGGACATCTCGGCGCACGACGGCGGCGCCTACACCGGTGAGATCTCCGGTCCGATGCTGGCCAAGCTGAAGTGCACCTACGTGGCGATCGGCCACAGCGAGCGCCGGCAGTACCACGCCGAGACCGACGAGCTGGTGAACGCCAAGGTCAAGGCCGCCTACAAGCACGGTCTGACCCCGATCCTGTGCGTCGGCGAGGAGCTGGAGGTCCGTGACGCGGGCAACCACGTCACCCACACCCTCGCCCAGGTCGAGGGCGGTCTGAAGGAGCTCCCGGCCGACCAGGCCGAGACCGTCGTGATCGCCTACGAGCCCGTCTGGGCCATCGGCACCGGCAAGGTCTGCGGCGCCGACGACGCCCAGGAGGTCTGCGCCGCGATCCGTGGCAAGATCGCCGAGCTGTACTCGCAGGAGGTGGCCGACAAGGTCCGCATCCAGTACGGCGGCTCCGTGAAGTCCGGCAACGTCGCGGAGATCATGGCGCAGCCCGACATCGACGGCGCTCTGGTCGGCGGCGCCTCGCTGGACGCCGACGAGTTCGTCAAGATCGTCCGCTTCCGCGACCAGTGAGTATGCGGTAGGAGCGAATCGTCGTACCCTTGCGGGGTCCAGCAGTGTGCTGGGCCCCGCGTCGTCCATCCGAATCCGAGAGAGTTGGTCCAGCTGTGGTTTTGGGGTTCTCGATCGCCCTGATCGTCTTCAGCCTGCTGCTGATGCTGCTGGTGCTGATGCACAAGGGGAAGGGCGGCGGCCTCTCCGACATGTTCGGTGGCGGCATGCAGTCGTCCGTCGGCGGCTCCTCGGTCGCCGAGCGCAACCTGGACCGGATCACCCTCGTGATCGGTCTGCTCTGGTTCGCGTGCATCATCGTGCTGGGCATCCTGATGAAGTCGAACAGCTGATCGGCGCCTCGCACGCGGCACGGACTTTTCCCCGTAAGGCCCCATGTTGGGTACGCGCTCGGAAGCGCGGCCTATCATGGGGCTTGCGTCTGGATGTGGGGGAGGTAACTCCGATGACTGGACGCGCGTTGGGCCTTACGTAGACTGAGGCGCTCGCAGCGAAGCGAAACGCCGACTCGCTTTGCGGCACCATCACGCAGGGAGTTACGACCGTGGCAAGTGGCAACGCGATCCGAGGAAGCCGGGTCGGGGCGGGGCCGATGGGCGAGGCCGAGCGGGGCGAGTCCGCGCCGCGTCTGCGCGTCTCCTTCTGGTGTTCCAACGGGCACGAGACACAGCCGAGCTTCGCCAGCGACGCGCAGGTGCCCGAGACCTGGGACTGTCCCCGCTGCGGCTTCCCAGCCGGACAGGACCGGGACAACCCGCCGGACCCGCCGCGCACCGAGCCCTACAAGACGCATCTGGCGTATGTGCGTGAGCGCCGCAGCGACGCGGACGGCGAGGCGATCCTCGCCGAGGCGCTCGCCAAACTGCGGGGCGAGATCTAGGAGTTGAGGCCCGGCCGGGTACCGCGAGGTGCCCGGCCGGGCCCGTTCCGTACCCCGGTGCACCCCGGCGGACGTCCGTCCGCCGACCCGTTGTCAGTGGTGCCCTCTACGTTGGTGCATGGACGCGACGTGAGGGGGAGTCCGTGACGACGGTCGACGCGGGGGGCGCGGTGGCGCCCGCCTGGCGCGGGGGATTCGGGCGGCTGTGGAGCGCCGCCGTGCTCTCCGGCTTCGGTGACGCGCTCCGTACGGCCGCGCTGCCGCTGCTCGCCGTGGAGCTGACCGGCGAGCCGTTGCTCGTCGCCTCCGTCACCGCCTGCGGTTATCTTCCCTGGATCCTCTTCGGGCTGCTCGGCGGCGCCGTCGCCGACCGGGTGGACCAGCGGCGCGCGATGTGGGCCGTCGACACGGTACGAGGGCTGCTGGTCGCGGGCTTCGCCCTGGCCGTCGCGCTGGGCCAGGCCTCGATCTGGCTGCTCGTCGCGCTCGCCTTCGCCCTCACCACCCTCCAGACGCTCTTCGACAACGCCGCCACGGCCCTGCTGCCCGCCCTGGTGGACCACGAGGCGCTCGGCAGCGCCAACGCGCGCCTGATGACCGGCCAACGGGTGGCGAGCGGCCTGCTCGGCGCGCCGGCCGCGCCGCTGCTGCTGGCGGCGGGCACCGCCGCGCCCTTCGCGGCGGACGCCGTGACCTTCCTGGCCGCCGCCGCACTGGTGGCCTCGCTGCGGACCGGCCCGCCCGCGCGGAAGGCGAGACCGTCGGGCAGCACCCTGCGCCGGGAGATCGCGCAGGGACTGCGCGCCCTCGGCCGCGACCGGGCGCTGCGCGGGCTGTGCGCCGCCACCGCCCTGTGCAACATCGGGGTCGGCGCCCTCATCGCCACCCTCGTGGTCCTGGTGACCGGCTGGCTCGGCGCGGGCGACGCGGGATACGCCGTGGCGGTGACCGCCTACGCGGCCGGCGGTCTGGCCGGGGGAGCGGCCAACCGGTGGCTCGTCGGCCGCCTGGGGCGGGTGCGGGCGGTGCTGGCCGCCGGATGCGTGCAGACCGCGGCGCTCGTCGTCATGGGTTCGGTGCGCAGCCTGGCCGCCCTGGTGGCCGCCATGGGCGTGTTCGGGTTCATGGGCATGGTGTGGAACGTCAACACGACCACCCTGATGCAGCAGCGCACCCCCGCCGGTCTGCTGGGCCGGGTGGGCTCCGCCTTCCGCACCCTGGCGGTGGCCGGTGCCCCGCTGGGCGCGCTGCTGGGCGGAGCCGTCGCCACCGCCTGGGGGCGGAACACCCCGGCGCTGCTCGCCGCCGCCTTCTTCGTCCTGTCCGTCGCCGCGCTGATACCCGGGCGCAAGCCGGACGTACCGATTGTTGTGCCGGACGACGGCGCGACCACGGCTCGGGCCGCCCGCTGATCAATTAGGTTGGGACCGGCAGCGGGCAAGGGACGCGGCGGGGCAGCCGCACGAACAGCTGGGACCAGGACGAAAGAAGGCTGAAGTCCGACATGAACGCAGACGGCCGTACCAGGCTCAACCAGATGCCCGAGTGGACCGCTCTGGCCAAGCACCGTGAGGAGCTCGGCGAGGTGCGGCTGCGCGAGCTGTTCGCCGCCGACCCGGGCCGCGGCTCCGGCTATGTCCTCCGGGTCGGCGACCTCCACGTCGACTACTCCAAGCACCTCGTCACCGACGAGACCCTGCGGCTGCTCAGGGAACTGGCCGCCGCCACCGGCGTCTTCGGCCTGCGGGACGCCATGTTCCGGGGCGAGAAGATCAACGTCACGGAGCACCGGGCCGTGCTGCACACCGCGCTGCGGGCGCCGCGCGACGCGGTGATCGAGGTCGACGGGGAGAACGTCGTGCCCAAGGTGCACGCCGTGCTCGACAAGATGGCCGGCTTCGCCGAGCGGGTCCGCTCCGGCGCCTGGACCGGCCACACCGGCAAGCGCATCAGGAACGTGGTCAACATCGGCATCGGCGGCTCCGACCTGGGCCCGGCGATGGCGTACGAGGCGCTGCGCGTGTACACCGACCGCGGTCTGACCGTCCGTTTCGTCTCCAACGTCGACGGCGCCGACCTGCACGAGGCCACCCGTGACCTGGACGCGGCGGAGACGCTGTTCGTCATCGCCTCCAAGACGTTCACCACCATCGAGACGGTCACCAACGCCACCTCCGCCCGCAGCTGGCTGCTGGAGCAGCTGGGGGCCGGTCCCGAGGCGGTCGCCAAGCACTTCGTGGCGCTGTCGACCAATGCCGAGAAGGTCGCCGAGTTCGGCATCGACACGGCCAACATGTTCGAGTTCTGGGACTGGGTCGGCGGCCGCTACTCCTACGACTCCGCGATCGGGCTGGCGCTGATGATCGCCATCGGCCCGGACGCCTTCCGGGAGATGCTCGACGGCTTCCGCCTCGTCGACGAGCACTTCCGCACCGCGCCCGCCGAGTCCAACGTCCCGCTGCTGCTAGGCCTGCTGGGCATCTGGTACGGCAACTTCCACGGCGCCCAGTCGCACGCGGTGCTGCCCTACAGCCACTACCTGTCCAAGTTCACCGCCTACCTCCAGCAGCTGGACATGGAGTCCAACGGCAAGTCGGTCGACCGGGACGGGCGCGAGACCGACTGGGAGACCGGGCCGGTGGTGTGGGGCACGCCGGGCACCAACGGACAGCACGCGTACTACCAGCTCATCCACCAGGGCACCAAGCTGATTCCGGCGGACTTCATCGGCTTCGCCCGGCCGGTCCCCGAGCTGAGCGACCGGCTGAAGGCCCAGCACGACCTGCTGATGGCCAACTTCTTCGCGCAGACGCAGGCGCTGGCGTTCGGCAAGACCCCGGACGAGGTGCGCGCGGAGGGCGTGCCGGAGGAGCTGGTGCCGCACAAGACGTTCCGCGGCGACCATCCCACGACCACCGTCCTCGCCACCGAGCTGACCCCGTCGGTGCTCGGCCAGCTCGTGGCGTTGTACGAGCACAAGGTGTTCGTCCAGGGCGCGGTGTGGAACATCGACTCCTTCGACCAGTGGGGCGTCGAACTCGGCAAGGTGCTCGCCAAGCGGATCGAGCCGGCCCTCACCGAGGGCGCCGAGGTACCCGGCCTCGACGCCTCCACCAAGGCCCTGGTCGCCGCCTACCGGGAGCTGCGCGGCCGGCAGTGAGATCAGGGCGCGGGAAAGCGGGCGGCGCATGACCGTCCGCTTCCCGTAGACTCCCCCGCGATCATGGAAGCCATGGCTCGGGGGAGTGCAAGGTGTCTGGTTCGCAGGGGAGTTGGACGGGCGGCGGGCTGACGGTGAGGCAGTGGCTGAGCCCGAAGCACGCGGCACGCGCCGTGTTCCATCCGGCGTGGATACCGGAGTCGGTCGACCCGGCGGTGGAGCAGCTCAAACGCGTACGGCTGATCGCCGGGACGATCGCGGCGGTCGGCGTCTACACCTTCGTCGAGGGCGGCTTCGCCTTCGACGAGATGCTGGAGAACATGCTGACGGCCTCCGCCGTCCTGCTGTTCATCACGCCGCTGACGGTCGGGGCGATGCTGTACGTGTGGCGGCGCGGCGGGACGGTACGGGCCCTGAAGCAGCCGCTGCTGAACTCGCTGAAGCTGCTGCTGCTCTTCGTGGGGTCGATCGTGGCCACGGTCTTCCTGCTCCGGACGGCGGGCGGCAGCGGACTGTTCGTGCTGGTGCTCGGGCCCGTGGCGCTGTGGCTGGTCGGCTTCGTGGCGCGCGGGGCCGTGCACGTGTCCGGGAACTTCTTCGGTACCGCGGGAGTGCACCGCTGCCTGCCGCCGCTGCTCGCCACGGTGACGACCTGGCTGATGGCTCTCCCGGACCTGCTCACGGGAGACCTGCACGGGCTCAGTCTCACCATGGGGATCGTCTTCATCCTGGGCGCGCCGGTGACGGTGACGGGCATCGCCCTGCTGGAGATGCGGCGACTGGAGCGCGGCTTCGGCATCCGGCTGGCCACCCACCCGGCCGCCCTGCCGCCGACCCCGGTGCCGCCACCGCCGCCCTACGCCCCGTACGGGCAGGTGCCGCCCCAGGGCAACCCGTTCACGAACACCGGAAACCCGCACGGCCACCCGTATCCGCCGGGTCCGCGGAACCCCTACGCTCCCGGGCCGCAGAACCCGTACGCTCCGGGTCCGCAGTATCCGTACGCACCAGGTGCTCAGCATCCCTACGGGCCCGGTCCGCAGGGGCCGTACCCGCCGAATCCGTACGGCAGGTAGCGCTCGGCCGTGAGCGCGGCGTCCCGGCCCCCGCTTCCGTTCGGAGCGGGGGCCGGGGGACGGTCAGGCCGACGCCGGCGGGTACAGCGACCTCGGCAGCTGCGAGGCCGCCGCCGCGTCGAGCAGCCACAGGGTGCGGGCGCGACCGCGCGCACCCGCCGCCGGAGCCTGGATCTCACCGGCACCCGACAGGGCGATCGCGGCGGCCTGTGCCTTGTCCTCGCCGGCGGCGAGCAGCCACACCTCGCGCGCGGCGCGGATCGCCGGGAGCGTGAGGGTGAGCCGGGTGGGCGGCGGCTTGGGCGCGCCGTGCACGCCGACCACCGTGCGCTCGGTCTCGCGGACCGCGGGCAGCTCAGGGAAGAGCGATGCCACGTGCGTGTCCGGGCCGACGCCCAGCATCAGCACGTCGAAGGCCGGGACCGCGCCGTGGTTCTCGGGGCCCGCGGCCCGGGCCAGCTCCTCCGCGTAGGCGGCGGCCGCCGCGTCCGCGTCAAAGCCGTGGGGGCCGTCCGACGCCGGCATGGCGTGCACGCGCTTCGGGTCCAGCGGCACCGAGTCGAGCAGCGCCTCCTTCGCCT
The DNA here is from genome assembly GCF_014647975.1 of Streptomyces fumigatiscleroticus. Taxonomy (GTDB): domain Bacteria; phylum Actinomycetota; class Actinomycetes; order Streptomycetales; family Streptomycetaceae; genus Streptomyces; species Streptomyces fumigatiscleroticus. The sequence continues at coordinate 168,904 of NZ_BMQF01000005.1, read as the reverse complement.
GCGTCACGTTGCGCTCCGCGTCGCCCTCCGGCAGGAACCGCTCGTCGCCCCACCACAGGTCCAGCCGGCCCCAGTCGACGGCGTCCCGGGCCGGCGCGGCGGCGAGCGCCGCGAGCAGCCCGTTGCCGTTGCGGCCGCCGGTCAGCACGACGGACGCGGAGCCGCGCGAGGCCTGGGCGTCCACGATCTTCGTGATCAGCCGGGCCGCCGCGGCCTGTGCCATCAGCTCCTTGTCCCGGTGCACGACCAGTTGGGGAGTGCTCACTTCGCTGCCGCCCTTCTCACCGGCGCCTGTGCCGCCGCTTCCTTCGCGGGTGCTTTCGCAGCCGTCTCGACGGGAGCGGGATCAGCGACCGCTTCTTCTCCGGAGCCTGCTTCTTCTCCGGAGCCTGCTTCCCCTCCGGCGTCTGCTTCTCTTCCGGTGCCGGGTTCTCCTTTGGCGACCGCTTCACCGTCTTCGGCGGCGGGTGCCGCCTTCGGCGCCGCGGCGCCGAAGGACGGCTCACCGCCCGGCGCGCCCAGCCGGTCCACCCCGTAGCGCAGGGCGGACGCGTAGGTGTCGTCCGGGTCCAGCCGCCGCAGCTCCTCCGCGATCAGCTCGGCCGTGTCGCGGCGCTTGAGCGCCACCGCACGGTCCGGCTGGCCCTGGATGGAGAGCGTGGCAAGAGAGCCGTCGGCCCGGTCCAGGACGATCGGGCCGCAGGTGGTGTCCATGCGGACCGCCGTCAGGCCGGGGCCGCCCGACAGCGAGCGGCGCACCGGGACGTCCAGCCGGTCCGCGAGCCACATCGCCAGCAGCTCGCAGCTCGGGTTGAACTCCTCGCCCTCCACCTCCACGCCCCGCACCTCGCAGGTGACCTGGTCCAGGGCCGCCGCCAGCATCGAGCGCCAGGGCGTGATCCGGGTCCAGGACAGGTCGGTGTCGCCGGGGCTGTAGGTGTCGGCGCGGGCGACCAGCTCCCGCACCGGCTCCTCGGCGGAGTAGGTGTCGGTCACCCGGCGCTGGGCCAGCGCGCCCAGCGGGTCGCTGGCCGGGTCGAGCGGCGCGTTCACCGGCCACCACACCACCACCGGGGCGTCGGGGAGCAGCAGCGGCAGGACGACCGACTGGGCGTGGTCGGCGATCTCGCCGTACAGCCGCAGCACGATCGTCTCGCCGGTGCCCGCCTCCGCGCCCAGCCGCACCTCGGCGTCGAGCCGGGACTGGGTGCGGTCGCGGGGCGAGCGGGAGACGCGCTTGATGACCACCAGCGTGCGCGAGGGGTGCTCGCGGGAGGCGTCGTTGGCGGCCTTCAGCGCGTCGTAGGCGTTCTCCTCGTCCGTCACGATGACCAGCGTGAGCACCATGCCGACGGCCGGTGTGCCGATGGCACGGCGGCCCTGCACCAGCGCCTTGTTGATCTTGCTGGCCGTGGTGTCCGTGAGGTCTGTCTTCATGGCCGGCGCCAGCTCCGTCCGTCTCGTGCGAGCATCTCGTCCGCCTCGACGGGACCCCAGGTGCCGGACGGGTACTGGGCGGGCCTGCCGTGGGTGTCCCAGTACTCCTCGATCGGGTCGAGGATCTGCCAGGACAGCTCCACCTCCTCGGTGCGCGGGAAGAGGTTGGAGTCGCCGAGCAGCACGTCCAGGATGAGGCGCTCGTAGGCCTCGGGGCTGGACTCGGTGAAGGACTCGCCGTAGGCGAAGTCCATCGACACGTCCCGGATCTCCATCGAGGTGCCCGGCACCTTGGAGCCGAAGCGGACGGTGACGCCCTCGTCGGGCTGGACGCGGATGACGATCGCGTTGGAGCCCAGTTCCTCGGTGGCGGTGGTGTCGAAGGGGGAGTGCGGCGCCCGCTGGAAGACCACCGCGATCTCGGTGACCCGGCGGCCCAGGCGCTTGCCGGTGCGCAGATAGAAGGGGACCCCCGCCCAGCGGCGGTTGTCGATGCCCACCTTGATCGCGGCGTAGGTGTCGGTCTTGGAGTTCGGGTCGATGCCCTCTTCCTCCAGGTAGCCGGTGACCTTCTCGCCGCCCTGCCAGCCGGCCGCGTACTGGGCGCGCACGGTGTCGCGGCCCAGGTCCTTGGGCAGCTTCACCGCGCCCAGCACCTTGGTCTTCTCCGCGGCCAGCGCGTCGGCGTCGAAGGAGGAGGGCTCCTCCATCGCGGTCAGCGCGAGCAGCTGGAGCAGGTGGTTCTGGATGACGTCGCGGGCGGCGCCGATGCCGTCGTAGTAGCCGGCCCGGCCGCCGATGCCGATGTCCTCGGCCATCGTGATCTGTATGTGGTCCACATAGGACCGGTTCCAGACGGGTTCGAACATCTGGTTGGCGAAGCGCAGCGCCAGAATGTTCTGGACGGTCTCCTTGCCCAGGTAGTGGTCGATGCGGAAGACCTGCTCCGGGGCGAAGACCTCGTGGACGATGGAGTTGAGCTCCTTGGCCGACTCCAGGTCGTGGCCGAAGGGCTTCTCGATGACCGCGCGCCGCCAGGAGCCGCCCTGCTGGTCGGCCAGGCCGTGCTTCTTCAGCTGCTGAATGACGACCGGGAAGGAGCGCGGCGGCACCGACAGGTAGAAGGCGAAGTTGCCCCCGGTGCCCTGCGCCTTGTCCAGCTCCTCGATGGTGGAGCGCAGCCGGACGAAGGCCTCGTCGTCGTCGAAGGTGCCCTGGACGAAGCGCATCCCCTGGATGAGCTGCTGCCAGACCTCCTCGCGGAACGGCGTCCGCGAGTGCTCCTTGACAGCATCGTGCACGACCTGGGCGAAGTCCTCGTGCTCCCAGTCGCGGCGGGCGAAGCCGACGAGCGAGAAGCCCGGCGGCAGCAGTCCGCGGTTGGCGAGGTCGTACACAGCAGGCATGAGCTTCTTGCGCGACAGATCGCCCGTGACGCCGAAAATGACCAGACCCGACGGCCCCGCGATACGCGGGAGCCGTCGGTCGGCGGGGTCACGCAGCGGATTGCTGCTTGACAATTCAGCCCTCCGAGGGGGCGAGGCGCTTGAGTTCCGCCTCGGTCGACTTCAGCAGGTCGTTCCAGGACGCCTCGAACTTGTCGACGCCCTCGTCCTCCAGGAGCTGGACCACCTCGTCGTAGGAGATGCCGAGCTTCTCCAGCGCGTCGAGGTCGGCACGGGCCTGTGCGTAGGTGCCCGTGACGGCGTCGCCGCGGATCTCGCCCTGCTCCTCGGTGGCCTGGAGCGTGGCCTCAGGCATGGTGTTCACCGTGTTCGGCGCCACCAGCTCCTCGACGTACATGGTCTTCTTGTACGCCGGGTCCTTCACGCCGGTGGAGGCCCACAGCGGGCGCTGCTTGTTGGCGCCGGCGTTCTCCAGGGCGCTCCAGCGGTCGGAGGAGAAGACCTCCTCGTAGGCCTGGTAGGCCAGGCGGGCGTTGGCGACGCCGGCCTTGCCGCGCAGCGCCTTGGCCTCGTCGGTGCCCAGGGCGTCGATCCGCTTGTCGATCTCGGTGTCCACGCGGGACACGAAGAAGGACGCCACCGAGTGGATCTGCGACAGGTCCAGGCCGCGCTCCTTGGCCTTCTCCAGGCCGGTCAGGAAGGCGTCCATGACCTTGCGGTAGCGCTCCAGCGAGAAGATCAGCGTGACGTTGACGCTGATGCCGTTGCCGATGGTCTCGGCGATCGCGGGCAGGCCCGCCTCGGTCGCCGGGATCTTGATCAGCGTGTTGGGCCGGTCCACCAGCCAGGCCAGCTGCTTCGCCTCGGCGACGGTGGCCTTGGTGTTGTGGGCCAGCCGCGGGTCGACCTCGATGGAGACCCGGCCGTCCTTGCCGCCGGTGGCGTCGTACAGCGGGCGCAGGATGTCGGCGGCGTCCCGGACGTCCGCCGTCGTGATCATGCGGATGGCCTCTTCGACCGTGACCTTGCGGGCGGCGAGGTCGGAGAGCTGCTGGTCGTAGCCGTCGCCCTCGGAGATCGCCTTCTGGAAGATGGTCGGGTTGGTGGTGACGCCCACGACGTGCTGCTGGTCGATCAGCTCGGCGAGGTTGCCGGACGTGATCCGCTTGCGCGACAGGTCGTCCAGCCAGATCGCGACGCCTTCATCGGAGAGGCGCTTGAGTGCGTCTGTCATGGAAAATGCATCTCCTACGTGTCGTGATATCAGCGTCAGCGCTGGGCTGCGGCAATCGATTCCCGGGCCTTGTCGGCGACGTTCTCGGCAGTGAAGCCGTACTCCTGGAAGAGAACCTTGCCGTCGGCCGAAGCACCGAAGTGCTCCAGGGAAACGATGCGGCCGGCGTCCCCGACGTACTTGTGCCAGGTGAGACCGATTCCGGCCTCGACCGCGACGCGGGCCTTCACGGCCGGGGGCAGAACGCTCTCCCGGTACCCCTGGTCCTGCTCCTCGAACCACTCCACACACGGCATGGAGACGACCCGGGTGGGCACGCCGTCGGCCTGGAGCCGCTCGCGCGCCTCGACGGCGACGTGCACCTCGGAACCGGTGGCGATCAGGACGACCTGGGGCTCGCCGCCGTCGGCCTCGAACAGCACGTAGCCGCCCCTGGCCGCGTCGTCGTTCGGCTCGTAGGTCGGCACGCCCTGCCGGGTGAGCGCCAGGCCGTGCGGGGCGCCCTTGCCGTACTCCTTGGTCCAGCGGCGCTGGATCTCGCGCCAGGCGATGGCGGTCTCGTTGGCGTCGGCCGGACGGACGATGTTCAGGCCCGGGATGGCGCGCAGCGAGGCCAGGTGCTCGACCGGCTGGTGGGTGGGGCCGTCCTCGCCCAGGCCGATGGAGTCGTGCGTCCACACGTAGGTGACCGGCAGGTGCATCAGCGCGGACAGCCGCACGGCGTTGCGCATGTAGTCCGAGAAGACCAGGAAGGTGCCGCCGTAGGCGCGGGTGTTGCCGTGCAGCGTGATGCCGTTCAGCTCCGCGCCCATGGAGTGCTCGCGGATGCCGAAGTGGATCGTACGGCCGTACGGGTCCGCCTCGGGCAGCGGGTTGCCCTTCGGGAGGAAGGAGGAGGTCTTGTCGATGGTGGTGTTGTTGGAGCCGGCCAGGTCGGCCGAGCCGCCCCACAGCTCCGGGATCACCGCGCCGAGCGCCTGGAGGACCTTGCCGGAGGCGGCGCGGGTGGCGACGGCCTTGCCGGTCTCGAAGACCGGGATCTTCTCCTCCCAGCCGGTGGGCAGCTCGCCCTTGGCGATGCGGTCGAACTCGGCGGCGCGCTCGGCGTTGCGCTCCCGCCAGGCCTGGAAGGACTTCTCCCACTCGGCCTTGGCCTCGGCGCCCCGGTCAAGGGCCTTGCGGGTGTGGGCGAGGACCTCGTCGGCGACCTCGAAGGACTGCTCGGGGTCGAAGCCCAGGACCCGCTTGGTGGCCGCGACCTCGTCGTCGCCGAGCGCCGAGCCGTGCGCGGCCTCGGTGTTCTGCGCGTTCGGCGCGGGCCAGGCGATGATCGAGCGCATCGCGATGAAGGACGGCCGGTCGGTGACCGCCTTGGCCTCCTGGATCGCGGCGTAGATCGCCTTCGGGTCCAGGTCGCCGTTCTCCTGCGGCTGCACCCGCTGCACGTGCCAGCCGTAGGCCTCGTACCGCTTGACGGTGTCCTCGGAGACGGCCGTCTCGGTGTCGCCCTCGATCGAGATGTGGTTGTCGTCCCACAGCAGGATCAGGTTGCCCAGCTTCTGGTGCCCGGCCAGCGAGGACGCCTCCGCGGAGATGCCCTCCTGGAGGCAGCCGTCACCGGCGATGCAGTAGATGAAGTGGTCGAAGGGGGACTCGCCCTCGGCGGCCTCCGGGTCGAACAGGCCGCGCTCGTAGCGGGCGGCCATCGCCATGCCCACCGCGTTGGCGACGCCCTGGCCGAGCGGGCCGGTGGTGGTCTCCACGCCGGTGGTGTGGCCGTACTCCGGGTGGCCCGGGGTCTTGGAACCCCAGGTGCGGAAGGACTTCAGGTCGTCCAGCTCCAGGCCGAAACCGGCCAGGTACAGCTGGGTGTAAAGGGTCAGGGACGAGTGGCCGGCGGACAGCACGAAGCGGTCGCGTCCGACCCAGTTCGCGTCGGCGGGGTCGTGCCGCATCACCTTCTGGAAGAGGGTGTAGGCGGCGGGTGCCAGGCTCATCGCCGTACCGGGATGGCCGTTGCCGACCTTCTGTACGGCATCGGCGGCCAGGACTCGGGCGGTGTCGACCGCACGCTGGTCCAGTTCGGTCCACTCGAGGTCTGTGGTGGTCGGCTTGGTGCTCACCCTGGGTCAGGGCTCCTCTCCACATGTCGGTTGCCGGTGTGCGGGGCCCGCCCACCGGCTGCCGGCGTTCTGGCGTCGGCCGGCCGGTGTCGAGCCTACCCCCGGAAGTAGGCGCATTTTCTCGGCCCGACCAGACTGCCGGGCCCGGCGGCGATCCGCCTCCCGACCAGCCTGTAAGGCTGTCCGCCAACTGAATACGGAGCCGCTCATCCGTGTGCTCAATCGAGCCGGTTCACGCCCGTCGGACGGCCTCGGCGCCCGAGCCGTGTACGCACCTCGGGCCATGCCTCCGGACACGACCCCACCCCCGCGAAGGTCGGGGTGTGGGCAACGTCTACAGTGGCGTGGTACGCGCGAGCCTTTACCGGCACTTCACACGGGAAGGCTTGCCTGGAGTCTCTGTAGGGGTGTGCGTGACGGCCGTCGAATCCCGTCCAGCGGGGGTAATCGGGACGAGCCAGAACTCGGACTCGAGTCACCGGCCGTTCGGGGCCCGTGTCAAGGCGTTCGTGGCACTGACCAAGCCGCGGATCATCGAGCTGCTGCTGATCACCACCGTCCCGGTGATGTTCCTGGCGCAGCAGGGTGTGCCCGACCTGAAGCTGGTGCTGCTCACCTGCGTCGGCGGGTACCTCTCCGCGGGCGGTGCCAACGCGCTGAACATGTACATCGACCGCGACATCGACGCGCTCATGGACCGTACGGCGCAGCGCCCGCTGGTCACCGGCATGGTCAGCCCGCGCGAGTGCCTGGTCTTCGGCATCACGCTGGCGGTCGTCTCGACGCTGCTGTTCGGCCTCACCGTGAACTGGCTGTCGGCCTGGCTGTCGCTGGGCGCGCTCCTGTTCTATGTCGTCGTCTACACGATGATCCTCAAGCGCCGTACCTCGCAGAACATCGTCTGGGGCGGTATCGCCGGTTGTCTGCCGGTGCTGATCGGCTGGTCGTCCGTCACCAACTCCATGTCGTGGGCGCCCGTCATCCTCTTCCTCGTCATGTTCTTCTGGACGCCGCCGCACTACTGGCCGCTGTCCATGAAGGTGAAGGAGGACTACGCGCGCGTGGGCGTGCCGATGCTGCCGGTCATCGCCTCCAACAAGGTGGTCGCCCGGCAGATCGTGATCTACAGCTGGGTGATGGTCGCGGTCTCGCTGCTGCTGACGCCGCTGGGCTACACGGGCTGGTTCTACACCGCGGTCGCCCTGGTCGCGGGCGGCTGGTGGCTGTGGGAGGCGCACGGGTTGCAGAACCGCGCCAAGGCCGAGGTGACCGGCGCCAAGCTCAAGGAGATGCGTCTGTTCCACTGGTCAATCACCTATGTGTCGCTGCTGTTCGTGGCGGTGGCGGTGGACCCCTTCCTGCGCTGATCCAACTCCGGTGATCTTCCCGCGGTGAACCTCCCGCGGTCACCCCTGATCTCCGCCTACGGGCGGGGTGCGTGCTCAAGACCACGCACCCCGCCCGTCGCCGTTGTCCCTACCCGCCGGTAGCATCCTGGCCATGGCAGACACCAAGCAGGTTGACGAGGGCACCGGCGCCGGCACCGGGCGGGCGGCGGCCCGGGAGGAGCGCCGCGTGGCGCGGCTCGCCAAGCGGATCGGCTCCTTCGCCCGGGCGCACGGCGGGGCCGAGGGCCAGGTGGCGTACATCGGACAGCGCGGCGCCCGGATCGTGCTCGTCGGCGAGGACGGCGGCTGGGGCGACCTGGTGGCGCCCAGCTACGCCCTCGCCCGGCAGGCGGCGGAGAAGGCCGGGATCACCGTTCACGACGCCTTCGACGGCGCGCTCGCGGCCAAGGTGCGGACTGGGCCGTACGAGTGGTCGCGGATGGCCGGCATCCAGCTGGGCGGAGCCCGCAACGGCTGATCCCGGGCGGCGGCGGCCGGGACCGCCCCCGTCGCGCGCGGTGTGCCGGTGCGGCACGAGGGGCGGGAGACCCACACCCACTCCACGGCTCACCCGTTAGGACCTGTGAGAAGCGCACACGGAAGCGCACACGGCCCAGACGCGGGGAGTCCGGATGATCGAAACGCCGTCCCTCGTGGACCAGTACTGCCACGGCGTGCTCAGGGGCGAGCTGGGCCTCGGCACCTTCGAGGCCCGGCTCGCCCGTACCGAGGGCCCGCCCGCGCCGGGCACCACCCTGTTCGACACCCAGACCGGGTTCGCGGTGCGCCGCTGGTGCCCCCCGCTGCTCGGCCTGGAGCAGCACTGCCCGCCCGCCCGCTATCTCGCCCGGCGCCGGGAGCTCGGCGTGCTGGAGTCGGGCCGCCGGCTGCTGCGGGGCAGCGGCATCACGACCTACCTGGTCGACACCGGCCTGCTCGGCGATCTGACCGGCCCCGCCGAGCTGGCCTGCGCCTCGGACGCCGACGCCCACGAGATCGTGCGGCTGGAACTGCTCGCCGAGCAGGTCGCCGACACCTCCGGCACCGTCGAGTGCTTCCTCGCCAACCTCGCCGAGGCGGTGCACGGCGCCGCCGCGCACGCCGTCGCCTTCACCTCCGTCGCCGGAGTGCGGCACGGGCTGGCGCTCGCCCCCGAACCGCCGGGCCCCGGCGAGGTGCGCGGCGCGGCAGGCCGGTGGCTGGCCGGGCGGGAGGTCGGCGGGGAGCTGAGCGACCCGGTGCTGCTCAGGCATGTGCTGTGGAACGCGGTGGCCACGGGCCGGCCCCTCCAGCTGCACGCGGGGCTGGGCGAGCCGGGCCTGCGCATCGACCGCACCGATCCGGTGCTGCTGACGGACTTCGTCCGGGCCACCGCCGGGCTGGGCACCGACCTGGTCCTGCTGCACGGCTATCCGTACCACCGGCACGCCGCCCATCTCGCCGGGGTCTTCCCGCACGTGTACGCCGACTCGGGCGCCGCCCTGGTCCGCACCGGAGCCCGTGCCGCGACCGTCCTCGGCGAGATCCTGGAGCTGGCCCCGTTCGGCAAGATCCTCTTCTCCAGCGGGGCGCACGGGCTGCCCGAGCTGCACGTGGTCGCGGCGCGGCTGTTCCGCGAGGCCCTGGGACGGGTCCTCGGCGGCTGGGTGGCGGAGGGGGCGTGGTCCCTGAAGGACGCCCAGCGGGTGGCCGGGATGATCGCGGCGGACAACGCGCGGCGGGTGTACGGACTGGAGTGAGCGGAGGTGGCTGGGGCGAGCGGGGACGGCGGCGGAACGCCGCCCGTTTCCGCCGGGCCGGCTGTCCGGCCCGCCCCCGTCCGGCCGTCTGGTCGGTCTGCTCCCGTCCGGTCGGCGGCTGTCCGGCCTGCCCCCTCCGGCCGTCCGGCCGCCCCACACGCCCGGCTGTCCGGCCGTCCCGCCCGGTTATCCGGCCGCCCAGCCGCGCCGCACCGTCGGCAGTGGCAGCGGCTCGCCCCGCGCCGCCTGCTCCCGTGTGCCGTTGCGGAACACGACGCGGGACAGTCCCGCGGCGCTGTCGGCCCGGCAGAACTGGGTCTCGTAGTCGGCGTACGTGGTCGGCGTACGGGTGCGCGGTCCCACGACGACACAGTTGAAGGCGTCGTCGGGATCCAGGGGGGAGGAGGCACGCATCTCCGCGCCGACGGCCAGGCTGTTGGCGAGAACGACCTGGGCGCCGAACTCCTCGACGCAGCGCTGTGCCGCCTGGCGTTCCCACTGGACGACGGTCCTGCGGATGGGGGCGGCGAAGAGCGGGACGAAGATGTGCGAGACGCCGAGCGCCTGGAGCTTGGCCTCCCAGCCGACCGCCTGTTTGACGTCCTCGCAGATCAGAACGGCGATGCGGCCGAGCGTGCTCTCCAGCACGGTGATGGTCAGACCTCGGGTGATGTCCTCGACCGCGAGTCCCTGGTGGGTCGCCACGGGCAGCCGCCACAGGGCCGCCAGCTCGGCGGTCACCGTGAAGCCGGCCATCTTGTCCTGCTCCAGCACGGTCTGGCCGGTGAGGCAGTCGACCAGGACGGCCCGGTTCGGCGGCGGGTCCATGGAGCCGAGGGGACCGGTGCCGAGGAGGATCCACTGAAGACGGCTGTCCTCGGGCAGATCCCTGAGCAGATCCTTCCAATGGCTCACCAGCGGCGCGGACAGCGCGCTCTCCGGCAGTACGCCGATCACGGCGTTCGAGGCGCCCAGACGGCGGATCACCTGGCCGACGCGGTCACGGAGACGGCCGGCGACCGGCGTGAACCGATAGCGCTGCGTGCCGTTCTTCATCCGGTTCTCGGACCGTAGTTCGGCGTACTTCTCCAGCATCGGAACCGCTCCGACAGAAATCGCTTCCGCCGGGGAAAACGCCGGATCATTTCTGTCGGGTATGCGACCGAGTTGTATTCGCTGGCAGTGCTCCGGCGTGACTCGGTGAACGTTGAAGAATTCCGCTTTACTCGTCCACTCGGCCTGTACGCGGCCCGGCCGGGTGCAGCGGGGCAGCAGCATCCCGGTCGTTTCTCCCTTGGGGTTGTTGAGGCGGTTGTGGCGGATATAGCGGCTGGTGAGCCACGCCATGGTCGGCGCGTCGTAGCACGGGCCGAACGGGTTGGCCGGAGCCATGGCCCAGTCCAGTCCCGTGAGGACGGCGAACAGGCCCTGGTCACCGTGTTCGTGGATCGAGGCGACGATCTCGTCCGTCAGGCCGGCCGTGACGCGGCCGGTCCTCAGTACGCCGGTGCACACGCGGTCCGCCAGGTCGCGAACGGTCGAATTGTGCAACCAGTCGATCGCTTTGTCGGCCCGGAAGTGTTCTTCCGGAAGTAAGTCGTAAAGGACGACGAAGAGATCGGCCGGATCGTCCGGCAATTGCCTGTCGTTCATGAAATCCCCCCGGTATGCGGACGAGCGTAATCAGATGTTAACGGTGTCCGGGGCATGTGCGCCGCGAAGATGCCGATGAGTATGTAACGAAACGGGGTCGTAAAAATCATGAGGGCATCACTTGACACTCACTTGACATGCCGTCATGGTGGGAGAACAGGCCGAATCAGCACAGAAACAAGAAGGGGAGGAGTGACATGAGTGAGCCGGAACGTGCATTCCTTGACAGGTCGACAGAAGTGCAGAATCTGATCGATGAAATGCGGGTGGAGCAGGAGATACCAGAAGGGTGTTACAGCTCGCTGGGCATGCTGATCACCGACGCCTCGCTGGCCGCCGACGAACCGGCGCTGAGGACCGCCCACGACGGATTACGCCGGCTGTACGGGAAACTCGTCCGGGACGGTGACGCCCACAAGGGCGCCGAGCAGCGCGGACGGGTCCTCGGCCTGATCGACGTGACGTACTGGTCACTGCGGAGACTGCCGTCGGCGCTCCAGCTCGGTCTCGATCCGCACGGACACGCGGCACGCTTCCTCACGGCGATCGCCGAAGAGCCCGGCTTGAGCAACGAACAGCTCGCCAGGCGGCTCGACGTGGACATCACCGAGATCAGCCGGGTGGGCCGCAGGCTCCTGGCGTCCGGCGTGGCCTGGCGCAGCCGCCAGTGGCGGCGCAACGCGTGGACCATCACCCCGCGCGGCGCCGTCTGTCTGGAGCAGGCCGGCCTGACCGGGCCCGCGGGACACGGCGAGGGCTAGGAGCACGCGGTGGCGCAGGGGGAGCCGGGACCGCAGGATCCACCGGACGGCGGCAGAGCGAGCCGGGCCGGCGGCGCGGCGGGACCAGCGGCCGGACAGGTGGCCGAGCGGACGAGCGTCGGTGCCGAGTTCGCGACGAGAGGGGACATCGTCCTGCTGGCCGGCGTGATGCTCGCCTTCACCGTCGGGATCGCCACCACCCTGGTGCAGGCATGGCCACCGCCCGCGGCGGCCACGGATCCCGTGCCGGAGCGCGCGGCACACGTCCGGATCCTGTTCTGGACGCCCGGGCTGCTCCGCGACGCGCGGCTGTTCCTCGTCGTGCTGACCGCCGGCGGCCTGGGCGCGCTGATCCACACCCTGAGGTCCCTGTACGAGTACGTCGGCAACAGACGGCTGAAGCGCAGCTGGGTGCTGATGTACACGCTGGAGCCGTTCGTGGGGGCGGTGCTGGCGCTCGTCGTGTACCTGGTGCTGCGCGGCGGACTCACCACGACCATGGCCTCGTCCGCCGAGATCAATCCCTACGGGGTCGCCGCCGTGGCCGCGCTCGTCGGGATGTTCTCCCGGCAGACCGTGCAGAAGCTGCTCGCGGTGTTCGACACGCTGCTCGCGCCCGCCGAGCAGACCTCCGACCGCATGCGGCCCGAACCGGCGCGGCCCGAACCGGCGCGGCACGCACCGGCGCCGGACGGACCGGCGCAGGGCGGCCCGGCGCAGGGCGGCCCGGCGCAGGAGGCCGGCCGCCGGTCAGATCCCGGCGCCGACCGTTGAGCCCGACTGCACCGGACCCGGCACACCGGCCTCGGCCAGGGGCCGCTCATGCAGTGACAGCAGCACCCGCAGCACGGCGATCCAGATCACCGCGGAGCCGAGCATGTGCAGTCCGACCAGCAGCTCCGGCAGATCCGTGAAGTACTGCACGTAGCCGATCACGCCCTGGGCGAGCAGGACCAGGAACAGCTCGCGGGTGCGGTGCAGCGGGCCCCTGGGGGCGTCGACGGCCTTGAGGACGAACCACAGGGCGAACGTCAGCGTCACCACGATCCACGCCAGCACGGCGTGCAGCTTGGCCACCGTCTCCCAGTCCAGCGGCATCCGGTCCACCTCGCTGGAGTCGCCCGCGTGCGGACCGGCGCCGGTGACCACGGTGCCGACCGCGATCAGCAGCACCGAGGCCGCGACCAGGAACCAGACCAGCTGCTGCACGGACCTGCCGACCAGGGGCCGTGGCGCGGTGTCGCCCTCCCGGGTGCGCTGCCACATCACGGTGGCCACCGCGATCAGGGCGGTGGACAGCAGGAAGTGGGCCGCGACCGTGTAGGGGTTCAGGCCGACCAGGACGACGATGCCGCCGAGGATCGCGTTGCCCATCACGACCCAGAACTGTGCCCAGCCGAGCCGGGTCAGGCTCCGCCGCCACGGCTTCTCCGACCGGGCGGCGATGATCGCCCAGCCCACCGCGGCGCACAGCACGTAGGTCAGCATGCGGTTGCCGAACTCGATGACGCCGTGGAAGCCCATGGCGCTGGTCGTGGTCAGCGAGTCGGCGGTGCACTTGGGCCAGGTCGGGCAGCCGAGCCCCGAGCCGGTCAGCCGTACGGCACCGCCGGTGACCACGATGACCACCGACATGACGAGCGCGGACAGGGCCGCCCGCTGAACCGTCCGGGAGGTGGGGGTCCAGCGTTCGGCGATGAAGGCGAGCGGGTTGCGCGCGGCGGCTGCGGCGTCGGCACGGGTCACGTTTGGCACGGGCACCATGGTAGGCCGCCGCTTGTGCACGCGTTCACGAGGGGTGCGTCCGCCCGGCCCGCGCCGCCCGGCCCGCGCCGTGCGGCCCGGCTCACTCCCAGCGGAAGAATTTCCCTGCGGCCGCGAGGCCCACGACCGCCCATACGGCCAGGATCCCCAGGTCGCCCCACGGCATTCCCGCCCCGTGCCGGAGCACGTCCCGCAGACCGTCCGAGAGCGCCGAGATCGGCAGCAGGCCGAGGACGCTCTGCGCCGCGTCCGGGAACTTGTCCAGCGGGACGATCACGCCGCCGCCGACGAGCAGCAGCAGGAACACCAGGTTCGCGGCGGCCAGCGTCGCCTCCGCCTTCAGCGTGCCCGCCATCAGCAGCCCGAGCCCGGAGAAGGCGGCCGTACCGAGGAGCAGCAGCAGGACGACGGCGGCCGGGTTGCCGTGCGGCGACCAGCCCAGGGCGAAGGCGACGACCGTCACCAGGACGACCTGGAGGACCTCCGTGACCAGCACCGACGCCGTCTTCGCGGTCATCAGGCCCCAGCGGGGCAGGGGAGAGGAGGCCAGCCGCTTGAGCACGCCGTAACGGCGCTCGAAGCCGGTGGAGATCGCCTGGCCGGTGAAGGCCGTGGACATCACCGCCAGCGCGAGGATGCCGGGCGCCAGGAAGTCGACGGCCTCGCCGGCGCCGGTGTCGACGATGTCCACGGAGCCGAACAGGACCAGCAGCAGCGTCGGGATGACCACCGTCAGCAGCAGCTGCTCGCCGTTGCGGAGCAGCATCTTCGTCTCGAGCACGGCCTGGGCCGCGATCATGCGGGGCAGCGGCGCGGCCCCCGGCTCCGGGGTGTACGTACCGGTGGCGGTCATGGACGCGGCTCCTTGCCGGTGGGCTCCAGGCTGTGCTTTTCCGGGGGGCGACCCCCGGACCCCCGGCCGGGGCCGGTGCGGGCCGGAATCATGAACGCAGCTCCTTGCCGGTGAGCTCCAGAAAGACGTCTTCGAGGGTGTGCCGTTCCACCGAGATCCGGTCCGGCATCACCCCGTGCTGCGCGCACCAGGAGGTGACCGTCGCGAGCAGTTGCGGGTCGACCTTGCCGGTGACCCGGTAGGAACCCGCCGTCAGCTCCGCGGCCGAGCAGTCCGCCGGCAGCGCCTTGAGCAGGGAACCGATGTCCAGGCCCGGCCGGCCCGTGAACCGCAGCGTGTTCTCGGCGCCGCCGCGGCACAGCTCCTCGGGGGAGCCCTGGGCGATGACCCGGCCCGCGTCGATGATCGCCACGTCGTCGGCGAGCTGCTCGGCCTCGTCCATGTAGTGGGTGGTCAGGATCGTCGAGACGCCGTCGGCACGCAGGTCCCGGACCAGGTCCCAGGTGGCGCGGCGGGCCTGCGGGTCCAGGCCGGCGGTCGGCTCGTCCAGGAACACCAGCTCGGGGCGGCCGACCACGGCCATCGCCAGCGCGAGCCGCTGCTGCTGGCCGCCGGACAGGCGGCGGTAGGAGGTCCGGCCGCAGGAGCCGAGGCCCAGGCGTTCGATCAGGGCGTCCACGTCCAGCGGGTGGGCGTGCAGCCGGGCCATGTGCCGCAGCATCTCCTCCGCCCGCGCGCCGGAGTAGACGCCGCCGGACTGGAGCATGACACCGACGCGGGGCCGCAGCCGGTGGGCGTCCCGGACCGGGTCGAGGCCCAGGACGCGCACCGTGCCGGAGTCCGGCCTCCGGTACCCCTCGCAGGTCTCGACCGTGGTCGTCTTGCCCGCCCCGTTGGGGCCGAGCACGGCGGTGACGCCCGCCCGGGCCACCAGGTCGAGGCCGTCCACGGCGGTCTTCGTGCCGTACCGCTTCACCAGGGCCTGGACCTGGACCACGGGCTCGCTTCGCATGAATCCAGAGTCTAGGGACGACGGCCGCGGACCGGACGGGCGGGTGCGGTATCCGCTGCTCGCGGGGCGCCGTGCACGGGAGCTCCCGCGTGCGGCCGGGCGCGTGGACAGGGGCTCACGCGGGCGGGTCCGGATCCTCCCGCGCCGGTGGCCGGTGCGCGGCCAGCCACCGTTCGGCGTGCGTCACCGCGTCGGCGAGGGGAAACAGCCGGGCCGTCGCCGCGCCCACCGTGCCGCGCAGCACCCGGCCGGGATTCCGCCGCTCGAAGTCCTCGCCCAGCTCGGCGAAGTCGTCGGAGCTGATCGCCACCTCGGTGACGGTCTCCCAGCCCACCGGACCCGGCCGTCCCACGTCCACCAGCGGGGACGGTATCCGGTACTCGGCCAGATGGAAGCAGGTGCAGGACGCGTAGCCCGCCCCGAGCAGCAGCACCCGCGCTCCCATCGCCTCCAGCGTCGCCAGCGGGCTGCGCTCGCCCAGCCGGCAGTCGGTCGCGTGCCCGGCGACGACCTCGGCCGCGCGCGGTCCGAGCGCCGCGAACGACGTCTGCGGATGCGCGCTGCGCAGGGCGCCCGGCCAGGTGCGCACGGTCTCCGGGACGACGCCGACCCCGGTCGAGGGCGTGATCAGCGGGTCGTAGGCGGGCATGGCGGTCCGGATGGTGCTCCACCACTCCTCGGGCACCGGTGGATCGCTCCACAGGGCGGGGTCGGAGAGCTCGGCGGTCTGTGTCGGGACCACCAGCGTGCCGTCCGGGGCGAGTGCGTCCAGCAGACCCTGGACGACCGCGACGGCCCCGCCGCAGACCCAGCCGAGCGCGCTGAGCGAGGAGTGCACCAGCACGGTGTCGCCGGATCGGACACCGAGCGTGCGCAGCTGTGCGGCGAGGGTGCCGCGGGTGACGAGTGGGCCGGTCGGAGGGGGTGTGGGCATGGTTGTGCAGTGTCCCTGAAGAGGCGCGGACATGCCACGGGTTTGAACGATCAAAGATCGTTTTCCCAGGTCGGATTAGGTTCACCTAAGTGACGCAGGGCACCGCCCGGCGGTCCGGGCGCGGCTTGCCCGGCCCTGAGGAATTACGCAACAATGGCGTTGTGAAAAACGTCGGCGAGGCTCGGGAGACCCCCTCGGGGGCCCCGCAGGACGAGTTCGCGACCGGTGAGCGCTCGACGCGCAACCGGGTCGCGCGGTCCATCCTGGACCACGGGCCGTCGACCGTCGCGGAGCTCGCCGGCCGCCTCGGCCTCACCCAGGCGGCCGTCCGCCGGCACCTGGACGCCCTGGTCGCCGACGACGTCGTACAGCCGCGCGAGCAGCGGATCTACGGGGCGCGGACGCGTGGCCGCCCCGCCAAGGTCTTCGCGCTCACCGACTGCGGCCGCGACGCCTTCGACCAGTCCTACGACAAGCTCGCCGCGGACGCCCTGCGCTGGATCGCCGAGCGCGAGGGCGGGGAGCAGGCCGTCGCCGCCTTCGCCCGCGCCCGGATCGCCGCCCAGGGGGGCGCCTACCGCAAGGCGATCGAGTCCGTGGCCCCCGAGCGGCGAGCGGAAGCCCTGGCCAGGGCCCTGAGTGCGGACGGGTACGCTGCTACGGCGCGCAACGCACCGGTCGGCGAGCAGCTCTGCCAGCACCACTGCCCGGTCGCCCATGTCGCCGAGCAGTTCCCGCAGCTGTGCGAGGCCGAGACGGAATTTTTCGCCGAGCTGCTCGGTACTCATGTGCAGCGGCTGGCGACCATCGCACACGGTGACGGCGTCTGCACGACGTTCATCCCCAAGACACCGCAAGCGCCGCACCCAGCTTCACAGATTTCCCAAGACGATCGACAGAGCACCAACGCATCTGCAAGCACGGCCGGGAGGAACCCCGCATGACTCTCCCCACGGAGACTGCTCACCCTGAGCTCGAGGGCCTGGGCAAGTACGAATACGGCTGGGCCGACTCCGACGAGGCCGGTGCCGCAGCCAGGCGCGGACTGAACGAGGACGTCGTCAAGGACATCTCCTCCAAGAAGTCCGAGCCGGAGTGGATGACCAAGCTCCGTCTCAAGGGCCTGAAGCTCTTCGAGAAGAAGCCCATGCCGAACTGGGGCTCGGACCTGTCGGGCATCGACTTCGACAACATCAAGTACTTCGTGCGCTCCACGGAGAAGCAGGCGGAGTCCTGGGAGGACCTGCCCGAGGACATCAAGAACACGTACGACAAGCTCGGCATCCCCGAGGCGGAGAAGCAGCGCCTCGTGGCCGGTGTCGCGGCCCAGTACGAGTCGGAGGTCGTCTACCACCAGATCCGCGAGGACCTGGAGGAGCAGGGCGTCATCTTCCTGGACACCGACACCGCGCTGAAGGAGCACCCGGAGCTCTTCAAGGAGTACTTCGGCACGGTCATCCCGGCCGGTGACAACAAGTTCGCCGCGCTGAACACCGCCGTGTGGTCCGGCGGCTCCTTCATCTACGTGCCGCCGGGCGTGCACGTGGAGATCCCGCTCCAGGCCTACTTCCGGATCAACACCGAGAACATGGGCCAGTTCGAGCGGACCCTGATCATCGTCGACGAGGGTGCCTACGTGCACTACGTCGAGGGCTGCACCGCCCCGATCTACAAGTCGGACTCGCTGCACAGCGCGGTCGTCGAGATCATCGTCAAGAAGAACGCCCGCTGCCGTTACACGACCATCCAGAACTGGTCGAACAACGTCTACAACCTGGTCACCAAGCGCGCCGTGGCCTACGAGGGCGCGACCATGGAGTGGATCGACGGCAACATCGGCTCCAAGGTGACGATGAAGTACCCGGCCGTCTACCTGATGGGCGAGCACGCCAAGGGCGAGACCCTGTCCATCGCCTTCGCGGGCGAGGGCCAGCACCAGGACGCCGGCGCCAAGATGGTCCACATGGCCCCGAACACGTCGTCCAACATCGTCTCCAAGTCGGTGGCGCGCGGCGGCGGCCGTACCTCCTACCGCGGTCTGATCGAGATCGGCGAGGGCGCCCCGGGCTCCAAGTCCAACGTGCTGTGCGACGCGCTGCTGGTGGACACCATCTCCCGCTCGGACACCTACCCCTACGTGGACGTCCGCGAGGACGACGTGTCCATGGGCCACGAGGCGACCGTCTCCAAGGTCTCCGAGGACCAGCTCTTCTACCTGATGAGCCGCGGTCTGAGCGAGGACGAGGCGATGGCGATGATCGTGCGCGGCTTCGTCGAGCCGATCGCCAAGGAACTGCCGATGGAGTACGCGCTCGAGCTCAACCGGCTGATCGAGCTCCAGATGGAAGGCGCGGTCGGCTAAGGGATCCGCCGCCGTCACCATCAAGCCCCTTACGTAACGGAAAGCGAGCACTACGACAGCCATGGCTGAGGCTCAGAACATCCCGGTGGGAAGCACCACCGCCGGTGCGATCGCGGTGGCCGCCGAGGCCGACTCGACCGTCGCCACCCGCATGAGCGCCCCGCCCTCCTTCGACGTCGCCGACTTCCCGGTCCCGCACGGCCGCGAGGAGGAGTGGCGGTTCACGCCGCTGGAGCGCCTGCGCGGACTGCACGACGGCACCGCCGTCGCCACCGGCGAGGGCGTCAAGGTCGCCGTCGAGGCGCCCGAGGGCGTCACCGTCGAGACCGTCGGCCGCGACGACGCGCGGCTCGGCAAGGCCGGTACCCCGGTCGACCGTGTCGCCGCGCAGGCCTACTCCGCCTTCGAGCAGGCCTCGGTCGTGACCGTCCCGAAGGAGACCGTCCTCACCGAGCCGATCCGCATCGCGGTGCACGGCGAGGGCGGTACCGCCTTCGGCCACCAGGTGATCGAGCTGGGCGCCTTCGCCGAGGCCGTCGTCGTCATCGACCACACCGGTGACGCGGTGCTCGCCGCCAACGTGGACTACGTCCTGGGCGACGGTGCCAAGCTGACCGTCGTCTCCGTCCAGGACTGGGACGACAAGGCCGTCCACGTCGCCCAGCACAACGCGCTCGTCGGCCGCGACGCCACCTTCAAGTCGGTCGTGGTCACCTTCGGCGGCGACGTCGTCCGCCTGCACCCGCGCGTGACGTACGCGGGCACCGGCGGCGAGGCCGAGCTGTTCGGCCTGTACTTCACCGACCAGGGCCAGCACCAGGAGCACCGTCTCCTGGTCGACCACAACGAGCCGCACTGCAAGTCCAACGTCGTCTACAAGGGCGCGCTCCAGGGCGACGAGGCGCACGCGGTGTGGATCGGCGACGTGCTGATCGAGGCCAGGGCCGAGGGCACGGACACCTACGAGATGAACCGCAACCTCGTGCTGACCGACGGCTCCCGCGTCGACTCGGTGCCGAACCTGGAGATCGAGACCGGTGAGATCGTCGGCGCCGGCCACGCCTCCGCCACCGGCCGCTTCGACGACGAGCAGCTCTTCTACCTGATGGCCCGCGGCATCCCGGAGCACGAGGCCCGCCGCCTGGTGGTCCGCGGCTTCTTCGCCGAGCTGGTCCAGCAGATCGGTGTCCCCGACATCGAGGAGCGCCTGATCGCCAAGATCGAAGAGGAGCTGGAGGCGTCGGTCGCATGACCTTCGTACGCGCGTGTGGGCTGAGCGAGCTGGAGGAGGACACCCCCAAGCGGGTGGAACTCGACGGCACGCCGGTCGCGGTCGTCCGTACCGAGGGCGAGGTGTTCGCGGTCAACGACATCTGCTCGCACGCGAACGTCTCGCTCTCCGAGGGCGAGGTCGACGACTGCCACATCGAGTGCTGGCTGCACGGCTCGCGCTTCGACCTCCGCTCGGGCAAGCCCGACAGTCTTCCGGCGACGCGCCCCGTCCCCGTATACCCCGTAAAGATCGAAGGGGACGACGTGCTCGTCTCCCTCACCCAGGAGTCCTGAGGCACCCATGGCAACGCTTGAAATCCGAGACCTGCACGTCACCGTCGAGGCCGACAACGCCACGAAGGAGATCCTCAAGGGCGTCGACCTCACCGTGAAGCAGGGCGAGACGCACGCCATCATGGGCCCCAACGGCTCGGGCAAGTCGACCCTCGCCTACTCGCTCGCGGGTCACCCGAAGTACACGATCACCGGCGGCACCGTCACCCTCGACGGCGAGGACGTCATCGAGATGTCCGTCGACGAGCGCGCCCGCGCCGGCCTCTTCCTCGCCATGCAGTACCCGGTCGAGGTCCCCGGCGTCTCGGTCTCCAACTTCCTGCGCACCTCCGCCACCGCCGTCCGCGGCGAGGCCCCCAAGCTGCGCACCTGGGTCAAGGAGGTCAAGGAGGCCATGGAGCGCCTCAACATGGACCCCTCCTTCGCCGAGCGCAACGTCAACGAGGGCTTCTCCGGCGGTGAGAAGAAGCGCCACGAGATCCTCCAGCTGGAGCTGCTCAAGCCGAAGGTCGCGATCCTGGACGAGACCGACTCCGGCCTGGACGTCGACGCGCTGCGCATCGTCTCCGAGGGCGTCAACCGCGTCCGCGAGACCGGTGAGGTCGGCACCCTGCTGATCACGCACTACACGCGCATCCTGCGCTACATCAAGCCGGACCACGTCCACGTCTTCGCCGGCGGCCGGATCGTGGAGTCGGGCGGCCCCGAGCTGGCCGACAAGCTGGAGAACGAGGGCTACGAGGCGTACGTGAAGGGTGGCGCATCCGCGTGACACAGCTGCCGGGCCTCCTCGACACCGAGGCGATCCGCAAGGACTTCCCGATCCTGGACCGGCTGGTCCACGACGGCAAGAAGCTCGTCTACCTCGACAACGCGGCGACCTCGCAGACCCCGCGCCAGGTCATCGACGTCCTGGACGAGTACTACGAGCAGCACAACGCCAACGTCCACCGTGGCGTGCACGTGCTCGCCGAGGAGGCCACGGCGCTGTACGAGGGCGCGCGTGACAAGGTCGCCGCGTTCATCAACGCGCCGAGCCGCGACGAGGTGATCTTCACCAAGAACGCCTCGGAGTCGCTCAACCTCGTGGCGAACATGCTGGGCTGGGCCGACGAGCCCTACCGCGTGGACTCCGAGACCGAGATCGTCATCACGGAGATGGAGCACCACTCCAACATCGTGCCGTGGCAGCTGCTGGCGCAGCGCACGGGCGCGAAGCTGAAGTGGTTCGGCCTCACCGACGACGGCCGGCTGGACCTGTCCAACATCGACGAGGTCATCACCGAGAAGACGAAGATCGTCTCCTTCGTGCTGGTCTCCAACATCCTGGGCACGGTCAACCCGGTCGAGGCGATCGTGCGCCGCGCCCAGGAGGTCGGCGCCCTGGTCTGCGTCGACGCCTCCCAGGCCGCGCCGCACATGCCGCTGGACGTCCAGGCCCTCCAGGCCGACTTCGTGGCCTTCACCGGCCACAAGATGTGCGGCCCGACCGGCATCGGCGTGCTCTGGGGCCGCCAGGAGCTGCTGGAGGACCTGCCTCCGTTCCTCGGCGGCGGCGAGATGATCGAGACGGTGTCGATGCACTCCTCGACCTACGCGCCCGCCCCGCACAAGTTCGAGGCGGGCACCCCGCCGATCGCGCAGGCGGTCGGTCTGGGCGCGGCGATCGACTACCTCGACTCGATCGGCATGGACAAGATCCTCGCCCATGAGCACGCGCTGACCGACTACGCGGTGCAGAAGCTGCGGGAGGTCCCCGACCTCAGGATCATCGGCCCCACCACGGCCGAGGACCGGGGCGCGGCGATCTCCTTCACGCTGGGTGACATCCACCCGCACGACGTGGGCCAGGTACTGGACGAACAGGGCATCGCCGTCCGGGTCGGCCACCACTGCGCCCGGCCGGTCTGCCTGCGGTACGGAATTCCTGCGACCACGCGAGCGTCGTTCTATCTGTACTCCACGCCGGCCGAGATCGACGCCCTGGTCGACGGCCTGGAGCACGTCCGGAACTTCTTCGGCTGAGGACGGGACGAGCGAACGCATGAAGCTGGACTCCATGTACCAGGACGTCATCCTGGACCACTACAAGAACCCGCACGGGCGGGGCCTCAGGGACGGCGACGCCGAGGTGCACCACGTCAACCCGACGTGCGGCGACGAGATCACCCTGCGCGTGAAGTACGAGGGCACGACCGTCTCCGACGTCTCGTACGAGGGCCAGGGCTGCTCCATCAGCCAGGCCTCCGCCTCCGTGCTGAACGAACTCCTCGTCGGCAAGGAGCTGGCCGAGGCGCAGCGGATCCAGGAGACCTTCCTGGAGCTGATGCAGTCGAAGGGGAAGATCGAACCCGACGACGCCATGGAGGAGGTGCTGGAGGACGCGGTCGCGTTCGCCGGTGTCTCCAAGTACCCGGCCCGGGTGAAGTGCGCCCTGCTGAGCTGGATGGCCTGGAAGGACGCGACGGCCCAGGTGCTGGGCGGGGCCGACGCCGAAAGGAAGACGGCATGAGCGAGACCGCCGAGAAGATGAAGCCGGCCTCGGAGGAGGAGCTCCGCGAGGCCCTGATGGACGTCGTCGACCCCGAGCTGGGCATCGACGTGGTCAATCTCGGGCTGATCTACGGCATCCACATCGACGACGCGAACATCGCGACCGTCGACATGACCCTGACGTCGGCGGCCTGCCCGCTGACGGACGTGATCGAGGACCAGGCCAAGTCCGCCACGGACGGCCTCGTCAGCGAGCTGCGCATCAACTGGGTCTGGATGCCGCCGTGGGGCCCCGACAAGATCACCGACGACGGCCGCGAGCAGCTGCGGGCGCTCGGCTTCAACGTCTGAGCCCCTGCGCGGCCATCGGTGGCCCCCGGCGACACGCCGGGGGCCACCGGCGTATCCCGCCGCGAAACCTAGCGCTTTCTCAGCATCGTCCCAGGTCACGCTCATCTGCCGACGGCACCGTGGGAGCGTGGTCACCTCTGCGTCCGTCTGCTCCCGCCCCGTCTTCGTGCTCGGCTGTCCCCGCTCCGGCACCACGCTGCTCCAGCTGATGCTGCACGCCCACCCCAGGATCGCCCTCCCGCCCGAGACCAGGTTCGTCCTCCCCGCCTACGCCGAACGCCTGCGCTTCGGGGACCTGCGGGAGCGGGGCAACCGGGCCCGGCTGGCCGAGTGGATCACGGCGCGGAAGGAGACCCGGTTCCACGAGCTGGGCCTGGACGCCCAGACGGTCTCCGCGCGGATCGCCGACGGCCCGCCGACGCTCGGCTCGGCGCTGGGCACCACGCTCAGGGCGTACGCCGAGCGCCACGGCAAGGCCCGCTGGGGCGACAAACGGCCCGCGTACGCCCTGCACGTCGAGGAGATCCTGCGGCTCTTCCCGGACGCGCAGTTCGTGCACCTGGTCCGCGACGGGCGGGACTGCGCCGCGTCGCTGCTGCGGATGCCGTGGTGGCACAGCGGCTTCCACGAGGCCGTCGCCACCTGGGCCCAGGTCATGGACGTCACCCGCCGCCACGCGCGCCGGCTGGGCCCGGACAGCTGGCACGAGCTGCGCTTCGAGGACCTGGTCGCCGACCCCGAGCCGCGGTTGCGCGCCCTGTGCGCCTATCTGGGCGAGGAGTACGACCCGGCCATGACCGAGCCGCACCGGCTGGCGGCGACGGCCGTACCCGCCCGCAAGACCTGGCACCGGAACACCCACGGCACCCTGGACGTCTCACGGGCGGGCGACTGGCGGCAGCGGCTCACGCCCGACCAGATCAGGCTCTGCGACACCGTGCTGGGCGACCGGCTGGCCCGCCACGGCTACGAACCCGCCCGAGCCGTCCGCCCCGACCCCGCGGAGCTGCTGCGCTACCGCCGGGTGGCGGCGCTGCGCCGCGCCGCCCGGGCCAAGCGGCGGACGCTGGACCGCCTGGCACGGGTGCGTGAACCGGGGCCCGTGGCCGCTCGGCCGGCCACGGCGTGATCCGTACGGCCCGCGCGGTCCGGACGCCGTTATGTACGTTCGTCCCCATGGGATACCTGACGCTCGCCGGTGCCATCGCCGCCGAGATCGCCGCCACCACCGCCATGAAGTACAGCGACGGTTTCAGCAGGCTAGTGCCGTCGGTGCTGACGGTGCTCGGGTACGTGATCTCCTTCTCCCTGCTCGCGCAGACGCTGAAGACCGTCTCCATCGGCACGGCCTACGCCATCTGGTCCGGTGTCGGCACCGCGGCCATCGCCACGATCGGCGTGGTCTTCCTGGGCGAGGGCATGACCGTGGTCAAGGCCGCCGGGCTCGCGCTGATCATCGTCGGTGTGGTGGTGCTCAATCTGGGCGGTGCCCACTGAGGGCCGGTTTCCCTGCACGGTCCCCGGCCGGTTAGGTTTCCCTCATGACCGACACGACTGCTCCCCGCACCACCGGCGCCGTGGCCGCCGGCCTCGCCACGATCGCCGCCGACGGCACCGTCCTCGACACCTGGTTCCCCGCCCCCGAGCTGGTGGCGGAGCCCGGACCGTCCGGCACCGAGCGGCTGTCCGCCGAGCGTGCCGCGGAGCTGCTCGGCGGCGGCGCGACCGCGGCGACCGGCCCGGACACCCGCCGGAACGTCGAGGTGGTCGCGGTCCGCACGGTCATCTCCTCCCTGGAGGAGAAGCCGATCGACGCCCACGACGTCTATCTGCGCCTGCACCTGCTCTCCCACCGCCTGGTCAAGCCGCACGGCCAGAGCCTGGACGGCATGTTCGGCTTCCTCGCCAACGTCGCCTGGACCTCCCTGGGCCCGGTCGCCGTGGACGAACTGGAGAAGGTCCGCCTCAACGCCCGCGCCGAGGGCCTGCACCTCCAGGTCACCTCCGTCGACAAGTTCCCGCGTATGACGGACTACGTGGCCCCCAAGGGCGTCCGCATCGCCGACGCCGACCGGGTCCGCCTCGGCGCGCACCTCGCCGAGGGCACCACCGTGATGCACGAGGGCTTCGTCAACTTCAACGCGGGCACGCTGGGCACCTCGATGGTCGAGGGCCGTATCTCCGCGGGTGTCGTGGTCGGCGACGGCTCCGACATCGGCGGCGGCGCCTCCACGATGGGCACCCTGTCCGGCGGCGGCAACGTGATCATCTCCATCGGCGAGCGGTGCCTGATCGGCGCCGAGGCGGGCGTCGGCATCGCGCTCGGCGACGAGTGCGTCGTCGAGGCCGGCCTGTACGTCACCGCCGGCACCCGCGTCACCATGCCCGACGGCCAGATCGTCAAGGCCCGCGAGCTGTCCGGCGCCTCCAACATCCTCTTCCGCCGCAACTCCGTCAGCGGCACGGTGGAGGCCCGCCCGAACAACGCGGTGTGGGGCGGCCTGAACGAGATCCTGCACAGCCACAACTGATCACCGGCGGCCGGGGGACGGCGGTCCCCGGCGAGCGCCGTCGCCGGGCCGTCCGTCAGGCGGCCATCAGCCGTTCGTACGCCGCCCGCAGCCCGTCGGCCGTCTCCCGGGCGGCGGGCCGCAGCGGCGGGCGGACCGGCCCGGCGGGCAGGCCGAGGTCGTTCAGCAGAGCCTTGGCGGTGACCGTGCCGGGCAGGCCGGCGGACATCATCGCCTCCACCAGTTCGCAGGCCCGCAGTTGCAGGTGCGCGGCCTGAGCGGTGCGGCCCGCCTCGAACGCGTCCAGGATCGAGCGGAAGTGACGCGGTGCCACATTGGCCACCGTGCTGACGTACCCGGCACCTCCGGCGGCGTACAGGGTGAGGGCGTACTCGTCGCAGCCCGCGTAGTACGCCAACTCCGTGCGTGACAGCGCCTTCTGGGTGCCCAGCAGGTCGTAGGCGCAGTCCTTGACCGCCACGATCCGCGGGTGCCCGGCGAGGCGGAGCAGCGTCTCCGGTTCGATACGGGTGCCGGTGCGGCCCGGGATGTCGTACAGCATGACGGGCAGCCCGCAGGCGTCGGCGACCTCGCGGAAGTGGGCCTCCACCGCGTCCTGCGGGGGGGCGGCTGTAGTACGGCGTGACCACCAGCAGGCCGTCCGCGCCCGCCTTCTCGGCGGCCAGGGCCAGTTCGACGGTGTGCCGGGTGTCGGCGGTGCCCACCCCGGCCACGATCGAGGCCGCGCCGCCGACCGCCTCCCGCACCGCCGCGACGAGCGCCGACTTCTCGGCGTCGCTCGTGGTCGGCGACTCGCCCGTGGTGCCGGACAGCACCAGTCCCTCGCAGCCCTGCGCCACCAGCCGGGCGGCGAGCCGCTGGGCGCCGTCGAGGTCGAGCGCCCCGTTCTCGGTGAAGGGCGTGATCATGGCGCACAGGGCGCGGCCGAAGGGAGGGGCGGAAGGGGGCAAGGAGCGGTTCGCGGTCATGGGGGTAGTGTCGATGGCAGTGATCGTGAAGCTCCACTTAAATCTGCTACGAGGTATCGGTAAGGGATGCTGCGACATGGGTGAGATCGAGCGGATCGACCTCGGCGAGGTGCCGTACGAGGAGGCCGTTTCGCCCTCAACGTCACCTCCGATCTGGTGGAGTTCACCCGGTTCACCGCCTGCGGACTGCCCGAGGTCGCGATGACCTCCCTCGCCGAACTGGCCGCGGAACAGGGCAGGAACGCGCCGTCGGAGAAGGAGGTCAGGGACGCGGTGGCGCGGGCGCTCGGCGTCTAGGCCCTTGTCGTCGAATGCCCGGCGTCCGTCCGGAGGGCGGGCCTGGCGGCGGCAGGCCCTATGTCCAAGAAGGCCCGTCGTGCGCCACCATGGCCGGGACAGTCACCGACGGCAGTTCATGGGAGGCGTCATGAGGCTCGGCAAGGCACTCGCCACCGGAGTCGCGGAGGAACGGCCGCAGGAACAGGCGCGGGAACGGGCGCCGGAGCAGGCGACGGAGGTGCGCGCAGCCGAGGAGGTCCGGGAGCCGGCGGCGTCCGTGCCCGAAGAGGTACCGGCCGTCCGATGAGGCTGCGGCTTCCGGAGGAACGCCCGACGGAGCCGCCGACCGGACACAAGATCGCCCACCCGGTGCTGTCCCAGGACGGCACCCGGGCCGGGTTCACCGGGGTGTCGCTGGGCGGCGCGCTGCCCTACGGAGTCGTGGCCGACGCCTCCTGCGTCTACGGCCTGCGGCACCGTCCGCCGCACCGCCGCTGCGACTGCGGCTTCCACAGTGTGCACGACCGTACGGTGGCCGAGGCGCTGCTGTGCGGTTCCGAGCACCGTACGGCCCTGCTGCTGGAGGTCTCCGTGCTGGGCGCCTACATCCGCTTCGAGCACGGCTTCCGCTCCGCACGCCAGCGGGTGCGCACGGCGACCGCCGGACCGTGCGCCTGCGGTACGGCCGCGGCGGCGCTGGCCGACGCCGGCTGGGGCAGGCCCGGCTGGCGGGTCCTGGCCCCCTCCTGCGCGGGCTGTCTGCGCGGCCGGATCGCCGTGTCGCTCGCCCAGTTCGCGCGGCTGGCCGGGGACGGGCTGCGGGTGCGGGCCGCGGGCGGCACCGCGGCACCGGCCGCCGGGGCGGACACCGGGACGGCACAAGGGCTCGGCGTGCCGGAACTGGTCGCCGAGGCGGCCCTGTTGCAGGCCCGGCTCGACTGGTTCCAGACCCAGCTGGCCCGGCTCGGCCGGCCCGGCGCGGAGGGACCGGCCCAGGGGTAGCCGAGGCGGGGCAGGGTACCCGGATGTTCCGATCCCGAGAGGAGGCGGAACACCGTGAGCGGCACCATGGAACGCAAGGCCGGGCACGACGAGCACCACTCCGTGGGTGAACTCGTCGGTCAGGCCACCGAACAGCTTTCCCTGCTCGTACGCCAGGAAGTGGCCCTCGCCAAGGAGGAGCTGGCCGAGAAGGGCCGGCGCGCCGGTCGCGGTGGCGGGCTGCTCGGCGCCGCGGGCGCCGTCGCCTACGCCGGTCTGCTGGCGCTGGCCGCCACGGCCGCCGTCGCCCTCTCGACGGCGCTGCCCGACTGGGCCGCGGTGCTCGTCGTGACCGTGGTGCTGTTCGCGATCGCGGGCGTGCTGGCCGCGACCGGCCGCGCCCAGCTCCGCCGCGCCGCACCCCCCACGCCCGAGCAGACCCTGGGCAGCGTCAGGGCCGATGTCGAGGAGATCAAGGAGAGGGCGCAGCGATGACGGACGCGACGAGCGGGGACACCACCAGGTCCGGGTCCACCGCAGCGGCGGCCGGCGGGGCCAAGGGCCCCGACGAACTGCGGCAGCAGATAGAGGAGACCCGCGGGCGGCTCGGCGACACCGTGGAGGAGCTGGCGGGCCGGGTGGACGTGAAGGGCCGCGCGAAGGCCCGGGTCGCCGACTTCCGGGACCGGGCGGGCGCCATGACGGTGCAGCTGCGCAGCACCGCGGCCCAGGCCGGCCACACCGTCCAGGAGAAGGCGGCGCGGGCGGGCCACGCCGTGGAGCACGGCACGCCGGGCCCCGTGCGCAACGCCGTCCAGGCCGGGCTGCGGCATCCCCGGCCGGTGCTCGTCGTCGGGGCGGCGGCGGGCGCGATGGTCGCGGCGGGCATGCTGCGGCGGCGCCACAACGGGCACCGCTGACCCAGGACCCCGCGATCACGGGCGCCGGCCCGGCCGGGACCGCACGGTCCGGCCGGGCCGGCGCCTTTTCCCGGGCGAAGTCGCGGGGCCCGGGCCGGACCGAGTCACGGACAAAACCGCAGGACCTGCGGGTCGTGATCGCTGATCTGGTCGTGGAACTCCGCGTTGAGGTGCACGCTGTCGTAGGCGAAGTCGCCGCGCCGGATCGACGGGCTGACCAGGATCTGGTCCAGCACCTGGCTGTTGCCCTGGTAGACGTACGTGTAACGCTCGCTCCTCGGCAGCGACTTGACCGCCGACCACAGCGCGCCGCCGTTCTCGAGCAGCTGCGCGGTGCCGGAGAACTCGTGGTCGTTGATGTCGCCGAGGGCGATGACGTCGGCGTTCTTCTGTGTCTTCAGGATGTCCCGGACGAAGGCGTTCACCGCCACCGCCTGCTGGTGCCGCTGGGTCTCCGAGCTGCGCACCGGCGGCTGGTACTGCGCGGTCAGCCCCTGGTCGCCGCCCTTGGAGTTGAAGTGGTTGGCGATGACGAACACCGTTCTGCCGCGGAAGACGAACTCGCCGGCCAGCGGCTTGCGGCTGTCCTGCCAGGCGGCGTTCGCCGGGTCGACGCGGCCGGGGGAGAGCGTCAGCGCGGCCTTGCCGCGCACCCGGGTCACACCGGTGGCGGTGGTGGCGTCGCCGCCCGCGCGGTCGGTGAAGGAGACCCGCTGAGGGTTGAACAGGAACACCTGGCGGATGTTGCCGCCCGGCTCGCCGCCGTCGGCGCCGTCCACCGGGTCGATGGAGCGCCAGTCGTAGCGCGGGCCGCCCGCCGCGACGATGGCGTCGATCAGCTTGCCGACCGTCAGGTCGGCGGCCACCGTGCCGTCGTCCGTGGCACCGTTGTCGTCCTGGATCTCCTCCAGGGACACGATGTCGGGCGAGGCCAGGTTGTGCACGATCGCGGCGGCGTGCTCGGCGAAGGTGGCGTCGGACGGGTCGAGGTTCTCGACGTTGTACGTCGCGACCGCCAGCTCCCCGCTCTTCTGCTCGCGGGTCGTCTCGCGCCGCACGCCCCCGCTGTCGAGGGTGCCGAGCTGGTTCGCGACGAGGGTGTAGCCGCCGTACTGGTTGTAGTCCAGCGGGCCGGCGGTGGTGCCGGCGAGGGTGTCCCCGACGTTCGCGGCGGGGAAGTCGGCGGTCGCGCCCAGCGACTGGATCTGGAGCCGGCCGGTGTTCTGGGCCTCGTAGGAGCCGTAGACCGTGCCGCCGCGGCGGTCGGCGTTCTCGTGCGGCTTCACCGTCACCCACAGCTCGGTGTACGGGTCGCTGGCGCCGACCACGCGGGCGTCGGAGACCTGGACGTTCATGCCCTCGAGGGACTCGTAGTAGTCCAGGGCGTACTTGGCGGGCCGGAGCGTGAGGCCGTTGACCGAGCCGCTCGCCGCCGGGTCGCCGGCCGGGGTGTAGGCGGCCGGGACGGAACGGGCGTTCACGACGGTCGCGGCGGGGACCGCGTTGCCGCTGGAGACCACGGTGACCGTCGGGCGGGTGATCTCGGTCACCGACTGGTTGCCGGTGGAGGCGCCGCCCGGGACGTACTCCGAGACCGTGCCGGAGACGGTGACCGCGTCGCCGACGGCAGCCTTCGGGGCGGAGCTGGTGAAGACGAAGACGCCCTCGCTGGTGGCCGGGTCGGCGTCCGGGGACGGGTCCTGGATCCAGAAGCCGCGGGAGGACCCGTAGGTGCGCACGCCGGTGACGATCCCGGCCACGTCCGTGACCTGCTGTCCGGCGTACGGGGATGTCCGGGTGGTGCCCTGGATGTCGTGGACGCGTACGGACGCCGCGTGCGCGGGGGAGACGAGGACGACGGTGGACGCCGCGGAACAGACGGCGGCGACGGTGAGCGCGGCGAGGCGCGCGGAGGACTTGCTCGGCAACGTGATCCCTCCGGGGACTGTTGGAGCGCCGGGACGAGGGCGGTCGTGGTCCGGGGGAACGCACACGGCAACGACGAACACATGTCCCCCCATCTTCTACGCGCGTCAATCTCCAGCCTGACCAGGGAACTTGTCAAGGTTTCGGCCATGCACGGCACCCGACGGGGAGATGAACCGGGCGGCATGGGTGGAAATCCGTCTAGGCTGAGCGGCTGAGCCGTACGGCGGTCCCTCGGGCGGCCGCACGGCGTCGGTGCGGTCGTGAGGCCTTCGAGGCGTGCTAGGAGAGTTCAGCCGATGTCAGACAGCTCCACCCTGCCACCCGTGCGGCTGCGCCCCGAAGCGGAGCTGGCCCGCGACGCGCTGTCCACGCCGCTGCTGTCCCGGGCCGCCCGGCTCGCCCGGTGGGCCGGCGAGGACACCCGCGTCGACTCCGGGGGCGGGCTCGTCGACGAGCAGCTGCCGGCCGCGGCCGAGGTGCTCGGGCTGAGCGGGGACGACGGCGCCGCCCACGCCGGCGAGGCCTGGCGGGTCGCCGTCGACACCGGGCTCGTGGAGATCACCGACGAGGAGGCGGGCACCGTCGCGGCGGGCGAGGACCTGGCGCTGCTCACCGGCGGCTCGCCGCAGGACGCCCTCGGCGTCTGGCTCGGCGCCCTGGAGACGGTGCTCGCCGACGCGACCGTGCCCGACCTCGACGGTCTGCTGGAGGCGGTGGACGAGGGCGGCGAGATCGACCTCTCCTCACTCGACTGGGACCCCGAGGCCGAGGCGCGGTTCCTCGACGGCGTGCTCGCCAACCTGTATGTGCTGACCGCCGGCGAGGACGGCCCCGGCGCCGGCCCGGTACCGCTGCCCGCGCTGGCCGCGTCCATGATCGTCCCCAGCGGCATGGCGGAGCCCACCAACGACGTGCTGGAGCAGGTCTCCGACGCGATGATGCGGCTGGACGACCAGTTCCGGCTGCTGGAACCGGCCGGACTGGTCGAGTACCGGCCGGTCGACGAGGCGCTGATGGCCGACGCGGACGAGGAACCGGCGGCGCCCGCCGACGACACGGACGTCTCCCGCTACGGCATGGTGCGGCTGACCCCGCTCGGCCTCTACGGCCTGCGCGCCCGGCTGCTGGAGGCCGGGTTCACGGCACCGGCGGTCGGCGACCTCGCGGACAAGGGGGCCGACGCGCTGCTCGACGGCACGGCGGTCTACCCGCCCGGGGCGGCACGGGCCGAGACCGAGCAGTGGCTGGCCCGCCGTGAACCCCTCGCCGCGGCCCGCGAACTGCTGGCCGCCGCGCGCGGCTCGGACGCCGGTGCGCCGCTGCGCCGGCTCCGCTGCCAGCAGGCGCTGTCGCTGGTCGGCGCCACGGCCGAACCGGCACTGGGGGAGGTCCTCGACGACGCCGAGCTGGGCGGACTGGCCCGGGTGTGGCTGACCGAGCACGGCGCCCGTGACGTGCCCGCGCCGCCGGAGGCGATGATCTTCTGGCTGACCATCGACACGGTCGCCGCGCAGCTCGCGGTGGAGGGCGACTCCGAGGAACTGCTGGCGCTCGTCCAAGGGCTGGCGCAGCAGCACAGCGGGTTCTTCGCGACGGCCTGGCGCGTCGACCACCCGGCCACCGCGGACGTCCTGGAGGCGATGGGGCGGCTGCACCCCGACAAGCGGATCGCCAAGGAGGCCCGGAAGGCGGCGTTCAAGGCCCGCTCGCAGCGCGGGAATTGATTCGCTCGCCCGCCTTTCGGTGTTCCTCCTGAAGTGATGCACGTCCAGGTGCGAAGGCAGGACCTGCTTCCGCTCATAACGGGGAGGGCGCGGGTTCGAGTCCCGCCGCCGGCACGACAGGCCGGGCCCGGCCGGACGCTGGTGCTCGTGGACCGGTCGGGCTCGATGTTCTCCTCGCGTCTGTCCGACCGCTCGGAGCTCACCCGCGCCGATGCCGCCGCCGTGTTCGGCGCGGCGGTGGCGGTGCGGCGGTGGCGGTGCGGGCGGCCGGGGCCGACCTCGTCGAGTCCGGCTCCACCAGCAGGGCGGTGCGGTTCGGTCCACACCTGGAATCTCGCCGGGTACCGGGCGGACCACGGGCCGTCGGGCACCGCGAACCGGCATGTGTTCGCGGGCCTGTCGGATGCGGCCTTCCGCATGGTCCCGCTGCTGGAGGCGGGCCGGAACGCCGACTGGCCCTGGACGACCGTCTGAGACCGCCTCCGCCCGGTTCGCTTAGGGTACGCAAGAGGGTTCCGGGTCCCGAGGAGTGCTGGATGACGCAGGTCAAGCCCATGCGTGCGGACGCCCGGCGCAACTACGAGCGGCTGCTGAGAGCGGCGGCGGAGGCCTTCGCCGAGCACGGGGAGACCGCCTCGCTGGACGACATCGCCAAGCGGGCGGGGGTCGGATCGGGCACGCTCTACCGGCACTTCCCGACCCGGCAGGCGCTGCTGGAAGCCGTCTACCTGGGCCGGGTCGAGGCGATCGCGGCGCGGGCCGATGTACTCGCGGCCCACCTGCCGCCGGGCGAGGCGCTGGTGGAGTGGCTGAACGAACTCGGCGCCGGGATGCTCCAGGTCCGCGGGCTGAAGGCACTGCTGGGCTCGGCCGTCACCAGCGGCGGCCCGGCGACGGTCCCGGCCTGCGGCGACTGTCTGCGGGACGCGGCGGCCCGGCTGGTCGGCGCGGCGCAGACGGCGGGCGCGCTCCGGTCCGACGTGGAGCCGATCGACGTCCTGCGACTGGCCCACGGCGTGGCGACGGCCTCGGAGCTGGCGGACGGGAAGGGCGCGTGCATCCGCCGGTATCTGTCGCTGCTGGTGGACGGGTTGCGGCCGGTGCGACGGGCGTGACGGCGGGGGCGCCTTCGGCAGGGGCGCCCCCGCGGCCGTACCCGGCGGGGTCAGAGCGCCTGGGACGCCGGCTTGACCATGCCCCGGACCGTACGGGACTTGACGAAGTCGCCCATCGCGGTCATCTCCCACTCCCCGGAGAACTGGCGGATCAGCTTCGCCATCATCACGCCCGTCTGCGGTTCGGCGCTGGTGAGGTCGAAGCGGACGAGTTCCTCGCCGGTGGTGCCGTCCAGCAGGCGGCAGTAGGCCTTGGCGACCTCGGTGAACTTCTGGCCGGAGAAGGAGTTGACCGTGAAGACCAGGCCGGTGACCTCCTGCGGGAGACGGCCGAGGTCCACGGCGATCACCTCGTCGTCGCCGCCGCCCTCGCCGGTGAGGTTGTCGCCGGAGTGCTGGATCGCGCCGCCCAGGATCTGGAGCTTGCCGAAATAGCAGCTGTCGATGTGGTTGCGCTGCGGTCCGTAGGCGATGACGGACGCGTCCAGGTCGATGTCCTTGCCTCGGTAGGCGGGCTCCCAGCCGAGGCCCATCTTGACCTGGGAGAGCACGGGCCGGCCGCCCTTGACGAGGGAGACCGTCTGATTCTTCTGGAGGCTGACCCGGCCCTTGTCCAGGTTGATCTTCCCGGTGCCGGGCGCGGCGGCCGGCGGGGCCGGCGGTGCGGCCGGTGCGGTCACCGGGGGCTGCGTCGGCGCCGGGGGCGGGGCGACCGGCTGCGGCGGGGTGACGGGCTGTGCCGGGGCGGCGGGCTGTGCCGGGGCGGCCGGTTCCTCGACGGTGACGCCGAAGTCGGTGGCGATGCCGGCCAGGCCGTTGGCGTAGCCCTGGCCGACCGCGCGGGCCTTCCAGGCGCCGTTGCGGGAGTAGATCTCCACGACCACCAGTGCCGTCTCGGTGCCGAGCTGCGGGGGAGTGAAGGTGGCCAGGACGGAGCCGTCGTCCGCGTTGCGGATCGTGGCCGTCGGTTCGATGCCCTGGAAGGTCTGGCCCGGGGCGTCGGGGCTGGCGGTGACGACGATCTTCTCGATGCCGGGCGGGACGGCGGCGGTGTCCACGGCGATCGCGTCGGGGGCCGCGCCGCCGCCCGACCGGTAGGTCACGCCCGGGCCCGTCGGCTGGTTGTAGAAGATGAAGTCGTCGTCGGAGCGCACCTTGCCGTCGGCGGTGAGCAGCAGGCCCGATACGTCGAGCCGCACCGGGGCGGCGACGTCCACCGTCACGCGCGCGGCGGGGAGAGGGATGTTCGAGCCGGGGGTCATAGCGGTCATGCCGGGTGAACGAGCGAGACCGTTTTACCGTTCCCTTACCCGACGCCCGCTTGGAGCAGCCGCCCACCGCACGAGCGGCCGCGACAGCCCCGACCTGGTCGCGGGTGTGATCGCCGTCCCGGCAGCCGGGCCGGTCGCCGGGCTGATCACCGGCCTGGGTGCCGGGCCGGTCGCCGGCCTGATCACCGGTCTGGGCGCCGGGCGGATCAGCCTGGGCGGCGACCGGGTCGGTGCGGGCCGCAGGCCGCGGGCCGGAACGGCCGGTGCGGGATGTTCGCCGTCCGCCGCTGGATCGCGAGCGCGTACGGCGCACGGGCCGGCCGCGCCTGGCAGGCGGCCGCGTCCGCCCGTTCCGCCCGGTCCGCTCAGGCCGCCGCGCGGCCCGGCTTCGCCGTGGTCCGGCTTCGACGGTGGTCGGCGACCGGTCCGGCCGGCGACCGGTCCGGCCGCTGACCGGTCCGGCCGCTGATCGGCCCGGTGGATGCCCGGACCGGTGGATGCCCGGACCGGCCCGGTGGATGCCCGGACCGGTGCGGGCGATGACCGGGTCGGTGCGGGCGATGACCGGGCCGGTGCGGGCGATGGGCGGGTCGGGCCTTGTCCGGGGCGGTGGGGCGTGGGGCGAGGGCAGGAGCTCCTAGGGCACTACCACGATCTTGCGTCCGACGCCCGCCGCGAACTGCTCCAGGGCCTGCGGGTACTGGTCCAGCGGCAGACGGTCGCTGATGAACACCTCGGGGTCGAGGACGCCGTTCGCGAAGAGCTCCGCCGCGCGCTCGTAGCTGTGCAGGACCGCCATCGAGCCGGTGATGGTGATCTCCTGGTTGTAGATGCGGTACGGGTCGATCTCCACCCGGGTCGCGTAGTCGGCGACGCCGAACTGGAGGAACGTGCCCGCCTTGGCGACGCGGTTCAGGCCGTCCTGGATCGCGTTCGCGTTGCCCGTCGCGTCGATCACCACGTCCCAGCCCCGCGGGCGGTCCAGCTCGTCCGCGTTCGCCGCGGCGGCGGACACCCCGAGCTGCCGGGCCGTGGCCAGGCGCCGGTCGTTGATGTCGACCACGTCGACGCTCGCCGCCCCGGTCCGCTTGGCCAGCTCCAGCATCATCAGCCCCATGGTGCCGGAGCCGTAGATCAGGACGTGCGCGCCGAGGCGGGAGTTCAGGACGTCGTAGCCGCGCACCGCGCAGGACAGGGGCTCGATCAGGGCCGCGTCCTGGGTACGGACGTGTTCCGGCAGCTTGACGCAGTTCGCCACCGGGGCCACCGCGTACTGGGCCGCGCCGCCCGCCGTCGTCACGCCGATCGCCGCCCAGCGTTCGCACATGTTGTTGTGGCCGTCGCGGCAGTAGCGGCACTCGTAGCAGTACAGGGAGGGGTCCACCGCCACCCGGTCGCCGACCGCCACCTCGGTGACGGCGGTGCCGACGCCGACCACCTCGCCCGCGAACTCGTGCCCGGGCACGATGGGCAGCTTCGGCGCGAACTCGCCCTGGAGAATGTGCAGGTCCGTGCCGCACAGCCCGCAGGCCGCGACCTCGACGACGACCTCCCGCGGCCCTGGCGTCGGGTCCGGGACCTCGGCGACGACGGCCTTGCCCACGGACTCGATGACGGCGGCCTTCATTTCACGGCTCCCAACGACAGGCCCTGGACCAGTTTGTCCTGGGCGGCGAACCCCGCGGCGAGCACCGGCAGGGAGATGACGAGCGACGCGGCGCACACCTTGGCCAGGAACAGGCCCTGGCTGGTGATGAAGCCGGTCAGGAAGACGGGGGCGGTCTCGGCGACCACACCCGTGAGCACCCGGGCGAAGAGCAGCTCGTTCCAGCTGAAGATGAAACAGATCAGGGACGTGGCCGCGATGCCGGGCAGGGCGATCGGGGCGACGACGCGGGCCAGGACGGTCGGCAGACGGGCGCCGTCCACCCGGGCCGCCTCGATCACCGCGACGGGCACCTCGGCGAGGAACGACTGCATCATCCAGACCGCGATCGGCAGGTTCATCGAGGTGTAGAGGATGACCAGCAGCCAGATGTTGTCCAGCATGTCGGTGTTCTTCGCGAACAGGTAGATCGGCAGCAGGCCCGCCACGGCCGGCAGCATCTTGGTGGAGAGGAAGAAGAACAGGACGTCCGTCCACTTCCTCACCGGTCGGATCGACAGCGCGTACGCCGCCGGGAGCGCCAGCAGCAGTACGAGCAGCGTGGAGACGATCGACGCCACCGCGGAGTTGATCAGCGAGGGCCAGGGGCCGGCGCCGCCGCCCGCGCCGAAGAACTCGCGGTAGCCGTCCAGGGTCAGCGACGCGGCGAAGGACGGCGGGTTGGTCGCCGCGTCCTCCTCCGAGTGGAAGGAGGTCAGCGCCATCCAGGCGATGGGCAGGAAGAACACGATGCCGGCCAGCCAGGCCACGAGCCCGAGACCCGCACCCTTGCGACGGCCGCGGGCGGATACGGCGGTGGCGCTCATGCCCGGGACACCTCCTCGCGGAACAGGGACGACACCACGCGCAGGGCGAAGGTCGCGATGACGATCGAACCGATGACGACCAGGACGCCCGCGGCCGAGGCGAGGCCGTTCTCGTGGGCCTGGTAGAAGCTCTGGTAGACGGTGTAGGGGAGGTTGGCGGTGCCGAGGCCGCCGGAGGTGATGGTGAAGACGGCGTCGAAGTTCTGCACGATGTAGATCGAGCCGAGCAGGGCGCCCAGCTCCAGATAGCGGCGCAGATGCGGCAGCGTGAGGTGGCGGAAGATCTGCCAGTCGCTCGCGCCGTCCACCCGGGCGGCCTCGATCTGCTGCTGGTCCCGGCTCTGGAGCCCGGCCAGCAGGATCAGCATCATGAACGGCGTCCACTGCCACACCAGCGAGGCCTCGACCGCCAGCAGCGGGGTGTTGGAGATCCAGTCCGGCTGGGGGCCGCCGACGTAGTGCAGCAGACCGTTGAAGAGGCCGTACTCGGGGTTGTAGAGCACGTGCTTCCACAGTAGCGCCGCCGCCACCGGGACCACCAGGAACGGGGCGATGAGCAGGGTGCGGACCACGCCCCGGCCGCGGAACCTCCGGTCCAGCAGCAGGGCCAGGAGCAGGCCCAGCACCAGGCTGGCCAGGACCACCGCCACCGTCAGCAGCACGGTCGTCCACACCGAGTGGCGCAGGTCGGCGTCGGTCAGCACCTCCTGGTAGTTGTCGAGGCCCGTGAAGTGGCGGGCCTTGGGGTAGAGGGCGTTCCAGTCGAAGAAGGAGATCACCAGCGTGGCCACGAAGGGCAGCTGGGTGACGGCGATCATGAAGATCAGGGCGGGCAGCAGCGGGGCCCGGGTGGCCCAGGCGCGCAGCCGGGCGGAGGGGCGGCCGTTCGCCGTCCGGACGGGGGTGGCGGCCACGGGGGCCGTGGTCGTGGCGGTCATCGTCCCTCGTACTCCTCGGAGATCTTCTCGGCGAGCGCCTGGGACTTCTTCAGGGCCGACTCGACGGACTGGCGTCCGGCGATGGCCGCGCTGATCTCCTGGGAGACCTTGGTGCCGAGGTCGGTGAACTCGGGGATGCCGACGAACTGGATGCCGGGCGCGGGACGCGGCTGCACGCCCGGGTCGTTCGGCCTGGCCCCCTCGATGGCCTCCTTGGTCATCTCCTGGAAGGCGGCGGCCTCCGCGCGGTAGTCGGCGTTCTCGTAGGTCGAGGCCCGCTTGCCGGCCGGAACGTTGGACCAGCCGATCTCGTCGCCGACCAGCTGCTCGTACTCCTTGCTGGAGGCCCAGGAGACGAACTTCCAGGCCTTGTCGGCGTTGCGGGACGCCTTCTGCATGCCCCAGGCCCAGGTGTAGAGCCAGCCGGAGGAGCCGGTCCTCTCCACGGGGGCGGGTACGTAGCCGACCTTGCCCTTGACCGGCGAGCCCGCCGCCTCCAGGGAACCGGCCGCGGAGGTGGCGTCGTACCACATGGCGACCTTGCCCTGGGTCATGTTGTTCAGGCACTCGGCGAAGCCGGACTGGGCGGCGCCTGACTCGCCGTGCTCGCGGACCAGGTCGACATAGAACTTGGTCGCCTTCTCGAACTCGGGGGAGTCCAGACGGGCCTTCCAGTTCTGGTCGAACCAGGTGCCGCCGAAGGTGTTGACCACCGTCGTCAGCGGGGCCATGACCTCGCCCCAGCCGGGCAGGCCGCGCAGGCAGATGCCCTTCATGCCGGGCTCGGCGCCGTCCGCCTTCGCCGCCAGCTCGGCCACCTGGGTCCAGGTGGGGTGCTCCGGCATCGTCAGGCCCTTCTTCTCGAAGACGTCCTTGCGGTACATCAGGAAGGACGACTCGCCGTAGAAGGGCTGGCCGTAGAGCTTGCCGTCGTCGCCGGTGAGGGACTGGCGCATCGGCTTCAGGACGTCCTGCTCGTCGTAGGCCGGATCCTTGGCGACGTAGGAGTCCATCTCGTGCAGCCAGCCG
This sequence comes from Streptomyces fumigatiscleroticus, assembly GCF_014647975.1. GTDB lineage: Bacteria > Actinomycetota > Actinomycetes > Streptomycetales > Streptomycetaceae > Streptomyces > Streptomyces fumigatiscleroticus. The sequence goes on along the minus strand of NZ_BMQF01000005.1, from coordinate 129,671 downwards.
TTGCGGGCGTAGATCGGTATCTCGTAGTTGGAGAGCGTGGCGACGTCGTACTGGCCGGCCTGGTTGGCGAAGTCCTGGCTGATCTTGTCGCGGACGTCGTTCTCCGGCAGGACGGTGAAGTTCACCTTGATGCCGGTCTCCTTGGTGAAGTGGCCGGCGGTGAGCTTCTGCAACTCGACCATCTGCGGGTTGTTGACCATCAGGACATTGATGGAGTCGCCGCCGGACCCGGTCCCGCCCGCCCCGACCCAGCAGCCGGAGAGCAGCGGGGCGAGCAGCGTCCCTGCGGCGGCCATGGCGAGCGTGGCTCGCGGCCTCCGTCGGCTCTGGGTTCGCATGGATCGCTCCTGTGGACGTGTGGACGTATACACGTATGCGCGTATTGCACGGATGGACGTTATGGATGTTATGGATGTACGGACGTATGGACGTATGCGGAGATAAGGGGCGTGCGGGGTGTGACGGACGGACTCCCAGGGGGTGTGACCGGTGGATCAGACGCGGATGACCTGCGGGCCCAGCAGCGCGTACCGGTGGGCCTCGGCCGTGGGGAGCAGGGTGCTCGTGACGATCGCCTCCACCGCGCCGACCTCGGCGAACCGGCAGAAGCTGACCGCCCCGAACTTGGTGTGCGTGCCCACGAACACCGTGCGGCGCGCCGCCCGGACGGCCTGCGCCTTGACCTCGCCGACCGCCGGGTCGGGCGTGGTCAGGCCGTGTTCGCGGGAGATGCCGTTGGCGCCGATGTAGGCCAGGTCGAGGACGAAGCCGGCCAGCATCTTCGTCGTCCAGTGGTCGACGGTCGCCAGGGTGCCCGGGCGGACCCGGCCGCCGAGCAGGAGGACGGAGACGTTGCCGGCCTCGGCGAGCGCGCCCGCGACCGGCAGGGAGGCGGTGACCACGGTCAGCGGCCGGTCCCGGGGGAGTGCCTCGGCGATGAGCTGCGGGGTGAAGCCCTCGTCGACGAAGACGGTCTCGGCGTCCCCGAGCAGCTCGGCCGCGGCGGCAGCGATCCGGCGCTTCTCGGGCACGTGGCTCGTGGCGCGGAAGGCGAGCGTCGTCTCGAAGCCGGCGCTCTCCACGGGATAGGCGCCGCCGTGCGTGCGGCGCACCAGGCCGTGGTCCTCCAGGGCGCGCAGATCCCGCCGTACGGTCTCCTTGGCCACGCCGAGTCGGGCCGCGAGCGCGGTGACGTCGACCGAACCGGTGGCGCGTGCCACCCGCACGATCTCCCGCTGGCGCTCTTCCGCCGTCCTCGCGCTCATGACCGAACACCTGCTCCCTTGCCGTGCGTCCGCCCGCTCGTGCGCCTCGGGAACGCTCCCTCGGCTCACGCGCGTTGTGCCCGTTCGGGCCCGGTGGGGCCCTCGGGTGACTGTTTTACAGCGGGTGTGCGGCACTGACCAGGCCTGTTGCGGGCCCGATGCTGCCCGTTTGTGCCCGTTCCCCTCGGTGTACGACCGTCGCGGACCTGCGCGGCAGGGGCCCGGAACGTGGGATCGGGCAGGGCGGACGCCCGAAAGCGGCGGCGGGCGGGCCCGTTCGGTGCCCGCCCGCCGCCGCGGCCGTTCGTTTTCCGCCGTGTCCGAAGCGGTTGGCCGGAATTCAGTGCGGCCAGATCGGCGGGTCGATGGGGAAGTGCCCGCCCAGGTAGGCGTGCGCCTCGTTGTCCGGGTCGAGTTCGCCCTGCTCGGCGATGAGCTTGGCGGCGAACGGCTCGGAGTCGTCCTGCGGGCAGTAGCCCAGCGCCCGCGCGGTGCTGAGGTCCCACCACAGCCGGGTGTTGGCGGAGGAGCCGTAGACGACGGTGTGGCCGACGTCCTCGGCGGTCAGGGCGGCGTGGAAGAGACGGGCGCCGTCGCCGGGGCTCATCCACACCGAGAGCATGCGCACGCTGGTCGGCTCGGGGAAGCAGGAGCCGATGCGGACGGAGACGGTCTCCACTCCGTGCTTGTCCCAGTACAGCTGCGCCAGGTCCTCGCCGAAGGACTTGGACAGACCGTAGAAGGTGTCCGGGCGGCGAGGGGTGTCGATCGGGATCAGCGGGTCGTCGCCCTGGGGGCGCGGGGTGTAGCCGACGGCGTGATTGGAGGAGGCGAAGACGATGCGCTTGACGCCCTCCTGGCGGGCGGCCTCGTAGACGTGGTAGGTGCCCTCGATGTTGGAGCGGAGGATCTTCTCGAAGGGGGCTTCCAGGGAGATGCCCGCAAGGTGGATGATCGCGTCGACGCCCCGGACCGCCTCGCGCACGGCGTCCTGGTCGGCGAGGTCCGCGATGATCGCGTCCGGCTCGCCCTCGATGGGGCGCATGTCGAGCAGACGCAGTTCGTAGCCGAAGGCGGGAAGCAGGTTCCGCATCAGGGTGCCGAGGCCGCCGGCGGCGCCGGTGAGCAGAACGGTGCGGGGAGCGGGCATCCTCGGATCTCCTCGGTCCACGGCCACCGGAGATGGCCGCATCTATGGACGTCATTCACATTCGTGGACACGCTAAGGGGGCTGTTCCGCTCCGTCAAGAGAAACACGGGGGCGCGAAAAACGGTTCCGGAGCGCGGGTTTGCCCGCTTGACCCGCCCGGATGCCGCCCCCTAGCGTGAGGCGTTCAGAAATGTAGACATAGATCATAGACGTGCACGTGCACCGCGCACCGCGCACCACGCACCGCTAGGGAGAGCCCATGACGTCAGCCCCCCTCGCCGCTCGACTCGGCGCCCCGAGCGGGCCGCTGTTCTTCCCCGTCACCGCCTACGGCCAGGACGGCGCCGTCGACCTCGACGTCTACCGCGCGCATGTGCGCCGCGGCATCGAGGCCGGTGCCGCCGCCGTCTTCGCCTGCTGCGGCACCGGCGAGTTCCACGCGCTGACGCCCGAGGAGTTCCAGGCGTGCGTACGGGCCGCCGTCGAGGCGGCCGAGGGGCGCGTACCGGTCGTCGCGGGCGCCGGATACGGCACCGCGCTCGCGGTGCGCTACGCGCTCCTCGCCGAGGAGGCCGGCGCCGACGGACTGCTCGCCATGCCGCCGTATCTGGTCGTCGCCGGGCAGGAGGGCCTGCTGCGGCACTACCGGGAGGTGGCCGCCGCGACCTCCCTGCCGGTGATCGTCTACCAGCGCGACAACGCCGTGTTCACCCCCGGGACGGCCGTGGAGCTGGCCCGCACGGACCGGATCATCGGCCTCAAGGACGGGCTGGGCGACCTGGACCTGATGCAGCGCATCGTGAGCGCCGTCCGCACCGAGGTCCCCGGCGACTTCCTCTACTTCAACGGCCTGCCGACCGCCGAGCAGACCCAGCTCGCCTACCGCGGCATCGGCATCACCCTCTACTCCTCCGCCGTCTTCTGCTTCGCCCCGGAACTCGCCGTCGCCTTCCACCGGGCGCTCGGCGCGGGCGACGGCACCACCGTGCGCCGGCTGCTGGACGGCTTCTACCGGCCGTTCGTCGAACTCCGCGCCCAGGGCCGCGGCTACGCCGTCTCCCTGGTCAAGGCCGGCGTACGGCTGCGCGGTCTGGACGTGGGAGAGGTCCGCCCGCCGCTGCACGAGCCGAGCGAGGATCATGTCAAGCACCTCGCTCAGCTGATCGAGCGGGGCTACGCGCTGCTCGACGAGGAGGGCCTGTGAAAGCGTCGGCATTCGTCTACCCCTGGGACGTCAACGGGGATCCGGAGGCCCCGGGCCGGATCGCCGCCCTCGGCGTGCGGCAGGTGACGCTCGCCGCCGCCTACCACTCCACCCGCGCCCTCACCCCGCGCCATCCCCGCCACCGCGTCGTCACCGCCGAGCACGCCGCCGTCCTCTACGAGCCGGACGCCCGCTGGGAGGGACGGCCGCTGCGCCCGTACGCGGCGGGCGACTGGGCGCCCGGGGACGCCTACGGCGAGGCCGCCGCCGCCCTGGCGCGGGCGGGCCTCGACGTGCACACCTGGGTGGTGCTCGCGCACAACTCCCGCCTGGGCGCCGAACACCCGGACACCTCGGTCGTCAACGCCTACGGCGACCGCTACCCGTGGGCGCCCTGCATCGCCCAGCCCGCCACCCGCGCGTACCTGGTCGAGCTGGCCGCCGAGGCGGCGGTACGGCCCGGGGCGCGCGGCACGGAGCTCGAGTCCCTCGGCTGGTACGGACTCCAGCACCTGCACGCCCACGACAAGACGGGCGGGGTCGGCCTGGGGGAGGCCGGGCAGTACTTGATGTCGCTGTGCTTCTGCCCCTCCTGCCGGGACGGATACGGCCGGCACGGCCTGGACGCCGGTGAACTGGCCGCCGCCGTACGCTCCGCGCTGGAGCCGGTGTGGCGTCAGGAACCGTACGGTGACGGCTGGGCCGGGGTCGAGAAACTGCTCGGCGACTCCACCGCCGCCGCCACCCTCGCCCACCGCGAGGAGACCGCCCGCACCCTCCAGGAGGACGCGGTCGCCGCGGTCCGCGCCGCGGCACCCGACGGCTTCCAGGTGCTGCTCCACGCCGACCCGGTCTCCTACCACTGCGGCGCCAACGCCGGCGTCGACCCGGCGCACATCCTGTCCGTCGCCGACGGCGTGGTCGTGCCCTGCACGGGCGGCGCGGGCCTGCTGGCGCCGTTCGCCGGGCAGGGCCGTACGGGGGCGGTGCTGGCCGCCAACTTCACCGTGGTCACCGGGATGGGCGGCAGCCCCCGCACCCTCGCGGCCGACGCGGCGGAGGCCGCCCGGCTGGGCGCGACGGAACTGCGCCTGTACCACGCCGGACTGGCCTCGGACGAAGACCTGAGGACGATCCGGCAGGCCCTGACCACGCTCTGACCCGACACAGACACAGACACAGACGCAGGCGCAGGCGCAGGCCCGGGCCCAGGCGCCGCCGACGCCGACGCCGTTCCGGGTCGGCGCCGCCCCGCTTCGGGCCGGTGACGTCCGGTTCTGGGTCGGCGTCGCCCCGTTTTGGGCCGGTGGCGGCCTGTTCCGGGTCGGCGTCGCCCCGTTTTGGGCCGGTGGCGGCCTGTTCCGGGCCGGTGACGCCCCGCTTCGAGCCGGCGGGGCCCGCCCCGGACCCGCGCCGGGCCAGGCGTTGGTCCCGCGTCGGGCGGGGTGCCGTCCCTGCGCGGGGCAGGCCCCGTCCCGGGACCGGGCGGGGCACCCTCCCCGCGCCGGGCCAGGCGCTGGTCCCGCGTCGGGCGGGGTGCCCCCCGGCACGGGGCAGGCCCCATCCCGGGACCGGGCCGGCTGTTCTCCCCGCGCCGGGCGAAGCGGCACCCCCCGCACCCGGCGAGACATCACCCACGCGCCGGACAAGGCGACCTCCGCGCCGGGACGCGCCCGTATGTCCTGAAGGCGTCCCGGGGCTGCGGCGGCCCCGGGATCTTCGTGCGGGCCGGATCCCGGGCCGCGTACGCTCCGGGCATGTCCCTGAGCCTCACCGTCCTCGGCACCGCCTCCCCGCACCCGGGTCCCGGCCGGCCCTGCTCCGGTTACCTGCTGCGCGGCGGCGGTGCCGAGGTGTGGGTGGACGCCGGTCCCGGCACGTTCGCGGAGTTGCAGCGGCACACCGACCCGGCGCGGCTGAGCGCGATCTGGATCTCGCACCTGCACGCGGACCACAGCGCCGATCTCCTCGCCGCCGTCTACGCGTTCGCCTACGGCGGGCTCACCCCGCACGCGCCCGTGCCCGTCTACGCCCCCGACGGCTGCGCCCAGCGGATCGCCGCGTTCCTCGGCAGACCGGACGCCGCCTTCCTCGACGGCATCCTCGACTTCCGGCCGCTGCATCCGGCCCACACCGCCCGCCATGGCGACCTGCTGCTCACCGCCCTGGCCGTCCAGCACGACGTGGAGGCCTACGGGCTGCGCGCCGAGACCGGCGGGCGGGTCCTGGCCTACTCGGGCGACACCGGGCCGTGCGACGGCCTGCTGCACCTCGCCGCCGGTGCCGACCTGTTCCTCTGCGAGGCCGACATCGACGGGCACCACGACGGGCATCGCGAAGGCGAACAAGTGCATCTGAGACCCGAGGACGCCGGCGCCTTCGCGCGTCAGGCCGGCGCACGGCGGCTGCTCGTCACCCATGTCGGCCCCACCCTCACCCCCGAGGCGGCCACCGCGCGCGCCGCCGCCGCCTTCGGCGGGCCCACCGCCACCGCCCGCGAGGGCGACGTCCGGGCCGTCTGAGACGTCTGCGCGCCCGTCCGCCCCGTTCACGAGCGAGTTCTCGGGTCACTCGAACTTCTTCTGTCAGAAGCATTGACGAAATAGAAGGCGCTTTCTACCTTCGTCGCGTCGTACTTCGTACGTCATATATGAGACGCGATACGCGAGATCCGATACGCGATCCGACAGGTGGGGGCTCCGCGCGAGAACCCACGCGAGATCCGAGAGGCGCGCATGACCTCTGTGCCCACGCCGATCCCCTCCCGCACGCAGTTCGTGCTGGAGGAGATCAAACGCCGCATCCTCACCGGGCAGTTGACGCCCGGCCAAGCCCTGGTCGAGACCGAGCTCGCCGCACAGTTCGGGGTCTCCAAGACCCCGGTGCGCGAGGCGCTCAAGACCCTGGCCGGCACCGGCCTGGTCATGATGAGCCAGTACAAGGGCGTCACGGTGCGCATGGTGGACGCGGACATGGCGCGTGAGGTCTACGACGTGCGGCTGCTGCTGGAACCGGAGGCCCTCAGACGGGCCGTGCGGCGCGGGGCCTCCCTCGACGCCGCACGCGCCGCGCTGACCCGGGCCGACGAGGCCGACGACACCGCCGAGCGCTCCCTGGCCAACCGCGAGTTCCACCGCGCCCTGTACCTGCCGTGCGGCAACCCGCTGCTCGGCCGGATGCTGGACGAGGTCCGCGACCAGGCGGCCCTCGTCTCGGCCGTCGCCTGGGCGGCCTCGCCCTCCTGGGAGCGGGAGGCCGGCGAGCACCGGGAGATCCTGCGGCTCGCCCTCGCGGGCGACGCGGACGGCGCGGCCCGCGCCCTCCACGCGCACATCGCGTCCTTCGTCGAGCGGGCCTTCCCGGACTCCCCAGCGGAGTCCGCGGCCCAGGGAGAGGACGGTCAGGCATGACAACGACGTTCGAGACCCAGCGGGCGGCCCTGGCCGACGTGGTGGCCATCCCGGTGACACCGTTCGCCGAGGACGGCTCCGTCGACCAGGACACCTACCGGGCCCTGTTGCGTCGTCTGCTCGACGGTGGCATCACGACCCTCACCCCCAACGGCAACACCGGCGAGTTCTACGCCCTGACCCCGCAGGAGCGCAGACTGGTCACCGAGCTGACGGTGGACGAGGCCGGCGGCCGGGCGGCGATCCTGGTCGGTGTCGGGCACGACGTGCCCACCGCCGTGGCCTCCGCGCTCCACGCCCGCGAACTGGGCGCCCAGATGGTGATGGTCCACCAGCCCGTCCACCCCTATGTCTCGCAGAGCGGCTGGGTCGACTACCACCGCGCCATCGCCGAGGCCGTGCCCGAGCTGGGCGTCGTGCCGTATGTCCGCAACCCGCAGCTCGCGGGCGTCCGGCTCGCCGAACTCGCCGATGTCTGCCCGAACGTGATCGGGGTGAAGTACGCCGTTCCGGACGCCGCCCGCTTCGCCGCCTTCGCCCGCGACGCCGGTCTGGACCGCTTCGTCTGGGTGGCGGGGCTCGCCGAGCCCTACGCCCCCTCGTACTTCTCCGCGGGCGCCACCGGCTTCACCTCCGGGCTGGTGAACGTCGCCCCGGCCGTTTCGCTGAACATGATTGAAGCGCTTCGATCCGGCGACTATCCGGCCGCCATGAAGGTCTGGGAGCAGATCCGCCGCTTCGAGGAGCTGCGCGCCGCCAACGGCTCCGCCAACAACGTCACCGTCGTCAAGGAGGCCCTGGCCACGCTCGGCCTGTGCCGCCGCGAGGTCCGTCCGCCGAGCCGGCCGCTGCCCGAGGACGAGCGTGCCGAGGTCGCCGCCATCGTCGCGGGGTGGTCGATATGAGCGGGCGGAGCAGCACCGGCAAGCGCCCCGAGGAGCTCCGCAGCCACCAGTGGTACGGCACCGACGGGCTGCGCTCCTTCAGCCACCGCGCCCGCACCCGCCAGCTCGGCTATCTGCCCGAGGAGCACCTGGGCAAGCCGGTCATCGCCATCCTCAACACCTGGTCCGACATCAACCCCTGCCACGTCCACCTGCGCGACCGCGCCCAGGCCGTGAAGCGCGGGGTGTGGCAGGCGGGCGGCTTCCCGCTGGAGTTCCCGGTCTCCACCCTCAGCGAGACCTTCCAGAAGCCGACCCCGATGCTCTACCGCAACATGCTCGCGATGGAGACCGAGGAGCTGCTGCGCTCCTATCCGGTCGACGGGGCCGTGCTGATGGGCGGCTGCGACAAGTCCACGCCCGCGCTGCTGATGGGCGCCGCCTCCGTCGACCTGCCCGCCGTCTTCGTGCCCGCCGGGCCGATGCTCCCCGGGCACTGGCGCAACGAGGTCCTCGGCTCCGGCACCGACATGTGGAAGTACTGGGACGACAAGCGGGCCGGCCTGATCGGCGACTGCGAGATGCAGGAGCTGGAGAGCGGCCTGGCCCGCTCGCCCGGCCACTGCATGACGATGGGCACGGCCTCCACCCTGACCGCCGCCGCCGAGGCGCTCGGCGTGACGGTCCCGGGCGCCTCCAGCATCCCGGCCGTCGACTCCGGGCACGACCGGATGGCCGCCGCGGCCGGCCTGCGCATCGTGGAACTGGTCCACAAGGACCGCAAGCTGTCCGACATCCTCACCGCGGAGGCGTTCGAGGACGCCGTGACGACCGTCCTCGGCCTCGGCGGCTCCACCAACGCCGTGATCCATCTGATCGCCATGGCGGGCCGCGCGGGCGTGCGGCTCACCCTGGACGACTTCGACCGCATCGCCCGCACGGTGCCGGTGCTGGCCAACGTACGGCCGGGCGGACAGACGTACCTGATGGAGGACTTCCACTTCGCGGGCGGCCTGCCCGGGTTCCTCTCCCGGATCCCGGACCTGCTGCACCTGGAGCGGCCCACCGTCTCCCACGACACGATGCGCGAACAGCTGGCCGGCGCGCGGGTGCACAACGACGACGTGATCCGGCCCCGGGACAACCCGGTCGCCGACGAGGGCGGCGTCGCCGTCCTGCGCGGCAACCTCTGCCCGGACGGCGCCGTCATCAAGCACATCGCCGCCGAGCCGCACCTGCTCAAGCACACCGGCCCCGCGGTCGTCTTCGACGACTACAGGACGATGCAGCGGACCATCAACGACCCGTCGCTGAACATCACCGCCGACAGCGTGCTGGTGCTGCGCAACGCCGGCCCCAAGGGCGGCCCGGGCATGCCCGAGTACGGGATGCTGCCCATCCCCGACCACCTGCTCAAGCAGGGTGTGCGGGACATGGTGCGGATCTCCGACGCCCGGATGAGCGGCACCAGCTACGGCGCGTGCGTGCTGCACGTGGCGCCCGAGTCGTACGTCGGCGGCCCGCTCGCCCTGGCCCGCACCGGCGACAGCATCACCCTGGACGTCGAGGCGCGCACCCTGAACCTCAACGTGGACGACGAGGAACTGGCGCGCCGCAGGGCCGCCTGGACGCCGCCGCCCGTGCGGTACGAGCGCGGTTACGGCGCCCTCTACTCCGACCAGATCACCCAGGCCGACACCGGCTGCGACTTCGAGTTCCTGGCCCGCCCGGGCCAGGTGCCGGACCCGTACGCGGGCTGAACCGCACCTGTAGGACCCCGCACACCCCGGTACCCGGGGAAAGCGCTTCACCCCGCAACGAGACCGCACGACGCACGCAGACGCACTAGAACGGAGAACAGTCATGGCCCAAGCCGCAGCCGTGGCGAAACCGCCCGCGCCACCCCGGCGGCGCCGTGCCTCCGCCACGCCGCGCAGGCTGCCGTACCTGCTGATCGCCCCGGCCGCCCTGCTGATGCTGGGCTTCATCGCCTACCCGGTGATCAGTGTCTTCTACTACGGCCTGCAGAACTACAACCCCACCAAGCCGTGGCGGAACGGCTACGCGGGCTTCGACAACTTCGTCCGTATCTTCACCGACGACCCGCAGTTCTGGGACACCCTGGTCTTCAGCGCCAAGTGGGTCTTGGTCGAGGTCGGGCTCCAGCTGCTGTTGGGGCTCGCGCTGGCCCTGATCGTCAACCAGACCTTCGTGGGCCGGGCGCTGGGACGCGCGCTGGTGTTCTCCCCGTGGGCCGTCTCCGGCGTGCTGACCTCCGCGATCTGGGTGCTGCTCTACAACTCCCAGACGGGCATCACCCGTTACCTCGCGGACATGGGCATCGGCGACTACGGCACCAGCTGGCTGTCGGACACCACCACCGTGTTCCCGGCGGCGATCGTCGCCGACCTCTGGCGCGGCGTGCCCTTCTTCGCGATCCTCATCCTCGCCGACCTCCAGTCCGTCTCGAAGGACCTGTACGAGGCCGCGGAGGTCGACGGCGCGAGCCGTCTCAAACAGTTCTGGCACATTACGCTGCCGCACCTGAAGGATGCCATCGTCCTGTCCACGCTGCTGCGCGCGGTGTGGGAGTTCAACAACGTCGACCTGCTCTACACGCTGACCGGCGGCGGACCCGCGGGCGAGACCACGACCCTTCCCCTCTACATCGCCAACACCAGCGTCGACGCCCATGACTTCGGTTACGCGTCGGCCCTGACGACGGTCGCCTTCGTGGTCCTGCTCTTCTGCTCCATGGTCTATCTGCGGCTGAGCAAGTTCGGAGGCGAGAGCAAGTGATCACCAAGGAGGCCACCCCGGCCGCCCCCGCCCCGGCGCGCGTCGCTCCCGAACCGCCCCGGCCGGCCAAGCACCGCCGCTCCTGGGACGAGGTCCCGCGCTGGCAGATCTATCTGCCGCTCTCCGTCTACCTGCTCTTCACGCTGATCCCGTTCTACTGGATCCTGCTCTTCGCGCTGCGCCCGGCCGGCTCCACCTCGCTGGTGCCCTGGCCGGTCACGTTCGACCACTTCGAGAAGGTCTGGACGGAGCGCGACTTCGGCACCTACTTCGGCAACAGCGTGCTGGTCGGTGTCGCCACCCTGGTGATGACGACGGTCGTCGCGCTGGCCGGCGGCTACGCCCTCGCCCGGTTCGACTTCAAGATCAAGCGCGGGTTCATGCTGGCCCTGCTCTGCTCGCAGTTCGTCCCGGGCGCGCTGCTGCTGGTCCCGCTGTTCGAGATCTTCGCCAATATCCAGATGATCAACTCGCTGGGCAGCGTGATCATCGCCGAGACGGTCTTCCAGCTGCCGCTGTCGATGATCCTGATCAGCAACTTCATCAAGAACGTGCCGTACTCCCTGGAGGAGGCCGCCTGGGTCGACGGATGCAACCGGATGCGGGCCTTCCGGGTCGTCGTCCTGCCGCTGCTGCGGCCCGGTCTGATCGCCGTCGGCTCCTTCGCCTTCGTCCACTCCTGGAACCACTTCCTGTTCGCCCTGATGTTCCTCAACAACCCGGACAAGCAGACCATCCCGGTCGGCCTCAACACCCTGATGAGCGCGGACAGCGTCGACCTGGGCGCGCTGGCCGCGGGCGGCATCATCGCCGCCGTCCCCGTGGTGATCGTGTTCGCCTTCATCCAGAAGTGGCTGATCACCGGCTTCAGCGCGGGGGCGGTCAAGGGATGAGCACACGGACGAGAACCAGGACGCGAGCCCGCCGGCTCGCCGTCGCGCTCGGCCTTCTCGGCCTGCTCTGCGTCCCCGCCCACGCCGAGGCCCGGGACATCAGCCGCGACACCCTCGCCGCGGACGACGGCTGGGCCGCCGCGGACGGCGGCACCACCGGCGGCGCCGCGGCCGACGACGCCCATGTCCACACGGTCACCGACCGGGCCGGTCTGGTCCGCGCCCTGGACGGCGGCAGCGACACCCCCAAGATCATCAAAATCGCCGGGACCATCGACGCCAACACCGACGACGACGGCGACCACCTGGACTGCGCGGACTACACCACCGGCGGCTACAGCCCGAAGAAGTACCTGGCCGCCTACGACCCCCGTACCTGGGGCGCGGCCAAGCCCAGCGGCGAACAGGAGGAGGCCCGTCAGGCCTCCGCCGCCCGGCAGGCCGAGCGGATCGAGCTGGAGGTCGGCTCCAACACCACGATCGTCGGCCTCGGCTCCTCGGCCGTCCTGAAGGGCGCCAGCCTCCAGGTCAAGAACGCGGACAACGTGATCGTCCGCAATCTCGAACTCCGCGACGCCTACGACTGCTTCCCCGTCTGGCAGCCCAACACCGGCGGCCTCGGCGACTGGAAGTCGGCCTACGACACCCTCTGGCTGTCCGGCGCCACCCATGTCTGGGTCGACCACATCACGGCCTCCGACCAGAGCCACCCGGACGCGGAGGAGCCCACCCACTTCGCCCGCAACTATCTGCGCCACGACGGCCTGCTGGACATCACCGGCGGCTCCGACCTGGTCACCGTCTCCTGGAGCCGGTTCGCCGACCACGACAAGGCGATGCTGATCGGAAACAGCGACTCGGCCACCGGCGACCGCGGCAGGCTCCGGGTCACCCTGCACCACAACGAGTTCACCTCCGTCGTCCAGCGCGCCCCGCGCGTCCGCTTCGGCCAGGTGCACGTCTACAACAACCGCTACGTCGTCCCGGAGGGCTCGGAGTACCGCTACTCGCTCGGCGTCTCCACCGAGTCGGGCGTGTACGCCGAGAACAACGCCTTCACCACGCCCTCCCACGTCGAGGCGGCCGACCTGGTCAAGAGCTGGAACGGCAGCGCCCTGCACCAGACCGGCACCCTCTTCAACGGCTATCCGGTCGACCTGCTGGCGATCTACAACTCCTACAACTCCGGCAGCGAACGCGACCTGACCGCCGACGTCGGCTGGACGCCCGCCCTGCACGGAACGGTGGACAGCGCCGCACGGGCCGACCGCGAGGTGGCGCGCGGCGCGGGCGCGGGGAGGATCCGATGACCCCACCGGTGAGCGAACCCGTGACCACTCCCGTACCGATCGTCCTCGCCGGCGCCCGCGGCCACGGCCGCTGGCACGTCGACAACATCCGCCGGCTCCAGGCCGCGGGCCTGGTCAGGCTGGCCGGCATCTGCGAGCTGACCCCGCTGACCGAGGAGGAGTTCGGCGGCGAACCCCCCGAGCAGTCGGCCGACTTCGGCGCCCTGCTGGACGCCACCGGCGCCCGGATCGCCGTGATCTGCACGCCGATCCCCACCCACACCGACCTCGCGCTCACGGCCGCCGCCCGGGGTGTGCACCTGCTGCTGGAGAAGCCGCCCGCGCCCTCCTACGCCGAGTTCCGCCGGATGGCCGACGGGATCGCCCGGGCCGGCGTCGCCTGCCAGATCGGCTTCCAGTCGCTGGGCTCGCACGCCGTGCCGGCCATCCGCGAGCTGGTCGCCGAGGGCGCGATCGGCGAGCTGACCGGACTCGGCGGGGGCGGCGCCTGGGCCCGTGACGAGGCCTACTTCCGGCGCGCGCCCTGGGCGGGCCGACGGCGGCTGAACGGCGCCGACGTGATCGACGGCGCGCTGACCAACCCCCTCGCGCACGCCGTCGCCACCGCCCTCGCGCTCGGCGGCAGCACCCGCGCCGAGGACGTCACCGGCATCGAGACCGAGCTGCTGCGCGCCAACGACATCGAGTCCGACGACACCTCCTGCGTCCGGGTCACCACCGCCCAGGGCCACCGGGTCACCGTCGCCGCCACCCTGTGCGCCGAGCACCCCGGAGAGCCGTACGTCCTGGTGCACGGCAGCCGCGGCCGGATCACCTTCTGGTACAAGCAGGACCGCGTCCTGCTCCAGCGCGCCGACCACGGCCCGGAGGAGTTCGAGTACGGCCGCACCGACCTGCTGGCCAACCTCGTCGCGCACCTCACCGAGGGCGCCGGGCTGCTGGTCCCGCCGGAGAGCACGGGCGCCTTCATGGAGGTGGTGGAGGCGATCCGGCAGGCCCCCGACCCGGTGGCGCTGCCCGACGCGGTCTGGCACCGCGTCCCCGAGGAGAACCGCAGGGTGGTGCCCGGCGTCGACGCACTGGTCGCGGCCGCCGCCGACACCCTCGCCCTCTACTCCGAGCTGGGCGCCCCCTGGACGCCCGCCGCCGACCACCTGCCGAAAGAGGTGAGCACCCGATGACCGGCGACGACAGCGTGGTGCTGCGGGTGGCGGGCCGGCCGGTCGCCCGGTACGTCGTCCGGCCCGAGCTGCCCGCCCGGCTCTCCCCGCGCCCGTATCTGCACCCCGTCACCACCCTGGCCGGCACGGCGGTCACCGAGCTGGCCCCCGCCGACCACCTTCACCACCTCGGCGTCGGTGTCGCCGTTCCCGACGTCGAGGGGCACAACTTCTGGGGCGGACGCACCTTCGTCCGCGATCAGGGGCCGACCGAACTGGACAACCACGGTGTCCAGCGGCACGCCGGCTTCCAGCTCCGCGACCCCGACGGCTTCGTGGCCCAGCTGCGCTGGACGGCCGCCGGCGGCGAGCTGCTGCGCGAGCGCCGTACCGTCGCCGCCACCGGGCTCACCGACACCGCCTGGGCGCTGGACTTCACCTTCTCCCTCACCAACGTCACGCCGGAGCCGCTGTCGATCGGCAGCCCGGCCACCAACGGGCGCCCCGGCGCGGCCTACGGCGGCTTCTTCTGGCGGGCCCGCAAGGAGGACGCCGTACCGGAGGTCTTCACCGCCGGTGCCGAGGGCGAGGCCGAGGTGCACGGCTGGTGCGCCGACTGGCTGGCGCTCGCCGGCGCGGACTGGACGCTGGTCTTCGCCGGGGCCACCGACCGGACCCGGAAGGATCCGTGGTTCGTGCGCACCGGCGAGTACCCGGGCGTCGGTTCCTCCCTCGCCCATGACGAACGGCTGCCGATCGCGCCCGGCGACACCGTCGTGCGCCGGATCGTCACCGTCGTCGCCGACGGGCGGCTGGGCCGGGACGGGGCCGCGGCCCTGGTGCGCAAGGCGGTGAGCCTGTGACCACGGAGACGACGCTGGAGACCTACCGCAACCCGGTCCTGAACGCCGACTGGTCCGACCCGGACGTGATCCGCGTCGGCGACGACTACTACCTGACCGCCTCCAGCTTCGGCCGCGTCCCCGGCCTGCCGCTGCTGCACTCCCGGGACCTGGTCGACTGGACCCTGGTCGGCCATGCCCTGGACCGCCTGGAGCCGGAGGCCGTGTTCGCGACCCCGCGCCACGACTGCGGTGTGTGGGCCCCGTCCCTCCGGCACCACGACGACCGCTTCTGGATCTTCTGGGGCGATCCCGACCAGGGCATCTTCCAGGTCAACGCCCCGGGGATCCGCGGCCCGTGGACCCGCCCGCACCTGGTGAAGGAGGGCAAGGGCCTGATCGACCCCTGCCCCCTGTGGGACGAGGAGACCGGCGAGGCGTACCTCGTGCACGCCTGGGCCCGGTCCCGCTCCGGCATCAAGAACCGCCTCACCGGCCACCGGATGCGCCCCGACGGCACCGCCCTGCTCGACGAGGGCAAAGTGATCGTCGACGCCGACCGCATCCCCGGCTGGTTCACCCTGGAGGGCCCCAAGCTCTACCGGCACGACGGCTGGTTCTGGATCCTCGCCCCGGCCGGGAGCGTGGAGACCGGCTGGCAGGGCGCCTTCCGCTCACGCGGCTTCTTCGGGCCGTACGAGGAGAGGGTCGTCCTGGAGCAGAAGGACACCGACGTCAACGGGCCGCACCAGGGCGGCTGGGTGCGCACCCCGTCCGGCGAGGACTGGTTTCTGCACTTCCAGCAGCGCGGCGCCTACGGGCGGGTCGTGCACCTCCAGCCGATGCGCTGGTCGGCGGAGGGCTGGCCGGTGATGGGCGACGACGGTGCCCCGGTGAGCGAGTACCGGCGGCCCGCCCTGCCGCCCCAGCCGCCCGCCGCGCCCGCCACGGACGACGACTTCCCCGGCGGACGGTACGGCCGCCAGTGGCAGTGGACGGCCAACCCCCGCGACGGCTGGGCCACCCAGCACTCCGGCGACGGGCTGCGGCTGGCCTGCGTCCGCTCGGCCGACGCGCACGACCTGCGCAGACTGCCGAACGTGCTCACCCAGCGGCTGCCCGGTATGCCGTCCGCCGTCGAGGTGGAGCTGCGGCTGGACAGCGAGGAGCCGGGCGCCCGGGCCGGACTGGCGGTCCTCGGGGACGCCTTCTGCTGGATCGGGCTCCAGCGGGGCGCGGACGGCCAGGTGCACCTGGTGCACCGGTTCGCCGAACCGGTCGCGGACGCCGAACGGGACGCCGACCATCCGCGGCCGGCCCCCGGGGGGCGGGCACGGCTCCGTATCGAGATCGGCGCCGGAGCCCGCTGCCGCTTCTCCTACGACACCGGGGAGGGTCTGCGCCCCTCCGGCCAGGTCTTCGCCGCCACCCCGTGGCGCTGGGTCGGCGCCCTGCTCGGCCTGTTCGCGCTCGCGCCCGCCGGCCAGGGGCACGCCGGCGCGGCCACCTTCGCACACTTCCGGATCACCCCCCTGTAACGCACCCCATCCGCCTGTTGGGAGCCGCAATGACGCACTTCCGTAGCAAGCGCTTGCCGGGGCAGGGCAGAGCCCTGGCCGCCGTTCTGGGCCTGGTGGCCGCCCTGAGCCTCGGGGCCATCGGGGAGGCGAGGGCCGCCGCCCCCGCCGCCGGGCCCACGACGGCGGCCGGCGGATCCACGGCGACGGCCGGCGGATCCACGGCGACGGTCGGCCGATCCACGGCGGCGGCCGGCGGATCCACGGCGACGGTCGGCCGATCCACGGCGGCGGCCGGCGGATCCACGACGGCGGCCGATCCGTCCACGACGGCGGCCGGCCGCCTCGGTGACCGGCCCCATGGCTTCGCCTCCCTCGCCGGCGGCACCACCGGCGGGGCGGGCGGCCAGGTCGTCACCGTCACCGACCAGGCCTCGCTGGCGAAGTACGCGGCGGCCGAGGAGCCGTACATCATCCGCGTCTCCGGCTCGGTCGAGGTGGAGCCCTTCGGCTCGGACATCGTGGTCGCCTCGGACAAGACCCTGATCGGCGTCGGCGACACCGGCGAGATCGTCCACGGCGAACTGCATCTGAACCCGGGCACCAGCAACGTCATCATCCGCAATCTGACGATCCGCGACTCCTACGTCGAGGGCGACTGGGACGGCAAGACCACCGACTTCGACGCGATCCAGATGGACACCGCCGACCACGTCTGGATCGACCACAACCGCTTCACACACATGGGCGACGGGCTGCTGGACATCCGCAAGGACAGCCAGTACATCACCGTCTCCTACAACCAGTTCACCCACCACAACAAGGCGTTCGGGATCGGCTGGACCACCGATGTCCGGACACAGATCACCATCGACCACAACTGGTTCACCGGAACCAAGCAGCGCAACCCCTCGGCGGACAACTGCGCCTATGCCCACCTCTACAACAACTACCTCTCGGCCCAGGTGGCCGACGGCGACCCGGTGTGGACGTACGGCAACTGGTCGCGCGGCAGCACCAGGATGGTCATCGAGAACAGCTACTACGACGGGGTCCAGCACCCCTACCAGGCCGACGCGACGGCCGAGCTGGTCGAGCGCGGATCCATACTGAAGAACACCACCGGGCGGCACGACGAGTGGGGCACCGCCTTCGACCCGCACGACTTCTACGCCTACCGGCTCGATGCGGCCGCCGCCGTTCCCGCCCTGGTCAAGCGGTTCTCCGGGCCCCAGAAGGGCATCGGCGCGGTGCTGCGCGTCCCTGGCGCATACCCGACCGTGCAGTCCGCCGTGGATGCCGTGCCCGTGCAGAATGACGCCGTGGTCACGATCGCGGTCGCCCCGGGGACCTACCGTGCCAAGGTCCACATCCCCGCGACCAAGCCGAACATCGTGCTGCAGGGAACTGGACAGGACCGGTCCGACACCGTCATCGTCTTCGACACGCCCGCCGCGTACGGCGGCTCCACCGGGAGCGCCACCGTACGCATCGACGCCTCCGACGTCACGGCGCGCCACCTCACCCTCAGCAACGACTTCGACGAGGCCGCGCACGATCTGAGCGGCGAGCAGGCGCTGGCGGTGAAGACGACCGGCGACCGGATCGTCTTTCAGGACACCGCCTTCCTGGGCAACCAGGACACCCTGATGACCGACAGCCCCAAGCTGACCACCGTCAGCCGGGTCTACATCCGCGACTCCTCCATCGAGGGCGATGTCGACTTCCTCTACGGACGCGCGACCACCGTCGTCGAGCGGTCGGTCATCCGGGCGCTCAGCCGTGGCTCGGACACCAACAACGGCTACATCACCGCGGCCTCGACCTGGAAGGACAACCCCTACGGCATCCTGATCACCCACTCCAGGGTGGTGAGCGACGCGCCGGCCGGTACCTTCCACCTCGGGCGGCCGTGGCACCCCGGCGGCGAGCCCGACGCGATCGCGCAGGTGCTGATCCGCGACACCGAGCTGCCCGCCGCGGTCAAGTCCTCCCCGTGGACCGACATGAGCGGGTTCTCGTGGCGGGACGCCCGGTTCGCCGAGTACCGCAACCACGGACCGGGGGCGGCCGTCACGGCCGACCGGCCGCAACTGGACGCCGGACAGGCGCGGTCCCACACCGTCGCCGCCTATCTGAGGGGCACGGACGGCTGGGCGCCGTACGCCCACCGCTGACGGTCCCCGACATCTTGCACTTCCCCCCACAACGCCACATCTCCGTTTGATCCAGAAGAAGAGAGCCGACCAATGAAGATCAGCATTCGCACACGCAGCACAGGCAGGCGCCGGACGTCGGCCGCCGTCGCCCTGGGGGCCGTGCTCGCGCTGACCGCCACCGCCTGCGGTGACGACGGCAGCGGGGCGGGCGGTGACGAGGGCGCCGAGGGCAGCGGCAAGGGGAAGATCGTCTTCTGGGACAACAACGGCGGTGTCCGCACGGACGTCTGGAAGGAGATCATCGCCGACTTCGAGAAGGCGAACCCGGACATCGACGTCGAGTACGTCGGCATCGCGTCCACCGAGTACCAGTCCAAGGTCGACACCGCCATCCAGGGCGGCGGCCTGCCGGACGTCGGTGGCGTCGGCGCCGCGATGCTCGCGGGCTTCTCCGCGCAGAACGCGCTGGAGCCGCTGGACGAGCGCCTCGCCAAGTCCTCGCTGAACGACAAGCTCAACAAGGACATGGTCGAGTCGCTCAAGGCCGCCGGCGGCGGCGACGGCACGCTGTACTCGGTCCCGACCTCGGCCAACAACGGCGTCCTGTACTACCGCACCGACCTGTTCCAGAAGGCCGGCCTGAAGGAGCCGGCGACCTGGGACGCGTTCTACGAGGCCGCCGAGAAGCTCACCAACACCGGCAAGAACGAGTTCGGCTACACCATCCGCGGCGGCGCCGGCTCCATCGCCCAGGCCCTCGACGCGATGTACGGGCAGTCCGGCATCACGTCCTTCTGGGACAGCAGCGGTGAGAAGACCACGGTCAACGACCCGAAGAACGTCGAGGCGCTGGAGAAGTACGCGGCCCTGTACAAGAAGGTCACCCCGGCCGCCGACCTGAACAACGACTTCACCAAGATGGTCGCCCAGTGGGACTCCGGCAC
The DNA here is from genome assembly GCF_014647975.1 of Streptomyces fumigatiscleroticus. Taxonomy (GTDB): domain Bacteria; phylum Actinomycetota; class Actinomycetes; order Streptomycetales; family Streptomycetaceae; genus Streptomyces; species Streptomyces fumigatiscleroticus. The sequence continues at coordinate 110,134 of NZ_BMQF01000005.1, read as the reverse complement.
CATCGGCATGCTCAACCACAACCTCGGCTCCTACCAGGACCACGTGAAGGCGTTCGGCGCCGACAAGTTCCGGGGCATTCCGCAGCCGACCGGCCCGGGCGGCAAGCGGGTGCAGGTCTCCAACCCCGTCGACGGGATCGGCCTGTTCAAGAGCTCCAAGAACAAGGAGGCCGCCTGGAAGTTCATCGAGTTCGCCGTCTCGCACGAGGAGAACTCGAAGTTCAACGAGTCGGCGGGCCAGGTCCCGGCCAACCTGGAGGCCGCGAAGGACGCGTGGATCTCCAAGGCCGAGCCGACCAAGCTCGCGGCGGACGCGCTGACCGACGGCTCCACCACGATCGTGCAGCTGCCGTACTACCTGCCGGACTGGAACACCATCTCCAAGGCCGACAACGAGCCGAACTTCCAGAAGGTGCTGCTCGGGAAGATGAGCGCCGAGGAGTTCCTGGACACGCTGGCGGATCAGCTGAACAAGGCGCAGGCCGAGTGGAACGAGCAGAAGAAGGGGTGACCCACCCGGTTGGTTCTCGCCGTGGGGCGGTCCGTGGTCCGCGGGGTGCGGGCCGTCCCCGGCCGGGCGCGCAGTTCCCCGCGCCCCTGGTCGGCTTCTCTCCCCCTCTTTCGAAAGGCACACCGGCGTGTCCTTGACCCGTAGACAAGTCACCGCCGCCGCCATGACCGCCGTTCCTCTCGCTCTCGCGGCGACCGGAACCGCGCGGGCCGGCGGCCGTCGCTCCCGCACCCTCTACATCGCCGGCGACTCCACCGCCGCCCAGAAGTACGCCGACGCCGCGCCCGAGACCGGGTGGGGGATGGCGCTGCCGTTCTTTCTGCACCGGGACCTGCCCGTCGCCGACCACGCGGTGAACGGGCGGAGTTCGAAGAGCTTCGTCGACGAGGGGCGGCTCGATGCCGTCCTGGAGGCGATCCGGCCGGGCGACCTCCTGCTCGTCCAGTTCGCGCACAACGACGAGAAGAGCACCGACCCGGCCCGCTACACCGAGCCGTGGACGACCTACCAGGACTACCTGCGCCTGTACATCGACGGCGCGCGGGCCCACGGGGCGCGGCCGGTGCTGGCCACGCCGGTCGAGCGGCGCCGCTTCGACGCGGACGGCACCGCGCTGGAGAGCCACGGCGCGTACCCGGCGGCGATGCGCGCGCTCGCCGAGGAGGAGCGCGTGGCGCTGCTCGACATCCAGGCCCTGTCGCTGGCGCTGTGGCAGCGGCTCGGCGTGGAGGAGACCAAGAAGTACTTCAACTGGACCGGGACCGAGCAGGACAACACCCACTTCAATCCGCCGGGTGCGATCGCCGTGGCCCGGCTGGTCGCCCGGGAGCTGCTGCGCACCCGGGTGCTGGCGCCCCGGGACGTGCGCCGGCTGGACGAGGAGATACCCGAGTCCTGGATCACCTGGCCCGAGGCGACCGCGTAACCACCCCCTATCCGTGAAGGAAGAGAGCCGCACCGTGCGTACACAGAAATGGCATGGGCATGCCACAGGAAGGGCCGCCGTCAGAGGCGCCGCCCTGATCGGCTGCACCGCCCTCGTACTGTCCCTCACCGGCACCGCCGCGCAGGCCCACCCGCGTGACGCCGCCCGGCAGACCCTCGCCGCCAACGACGGCTGGGCCTCCTACGGCACCGGCACCACGGGGGGCGCGAAGGCCGACGCCTCGCATGTCCACACCGTCACCACCTGGGCGGAGTTCAAGGCCGCCCTGGCCGCCGGGGGCGGCGCACCGAAGATCATCAAGGTGAAGGGCACCATCGACGCGGTCTCCGAGGGCTGCGACGCCTTCGCCGCGCCCGGCTACGACTTCGACGCCTACCTGGCCAAGTACGCGCCCGAGACCTGGGGCCTGGACACCGACCTCAGCGCCGAGCCCGACGACAGCCCCGAGGGCCTGCGCCGCGCCTCCGCCGCCGCCCAGAGCGAGGCCATCAAGGCGGACGTCCCCGCCAACACCACCATCATCGGCGTCGGCCGCGACGCCGGCATCAAGGGCGCCTCCCTCCAGATCAAGGGCGTCGACAACGTCATCGTCCGGAACCTGACGTTCGAGAGCCCCATCGACTGCTTCCCGCAGTGGGACCCCACCGACGGCTCCACCGGCAACTGGAACTCCGAGTACGACAGCGCGGTGGTCTACGGCTCCACCCATGTCTGGCTGGACCACAACACCTTCACCGACGGCGAGCACCCCGACAGCGCGGCCCCGACCTACTTCGGCATGCTCTACCAGCAGCACGACGGCCAGCTGGACATCGTGCGCGGCGCCGACTATGTCACCGCGTCCTGGAACGTCTTCACCGAGCACGACAAGACGATCCTGATCGGCAACAGCGACAGCGAGTCGACGGCCGCGGGCGACCGCGGGCACCTGAAGGTGACCTTCCACCACAACCTGTTCTCGAACCTGGTCGAGCGCGCGCCCCGCGTCCGCTTCGGCCAGGTCGACTCGTACAACAACCACTTCGTGGCCGGCGACGGCTATGCGTACTCCTACGGCATCGGCAAGGAGTCCCAGCTGGTCGCCGAGCACAACGCGTTCACGCTGCCCGCCGGGGTCAGCGCCGCGAAGGTGCTGAAGAAGTGGAGCGAGGCGCCGCTCACCGCCGCCGACAACCTCGTCAACGGCAAGAAGACCGACCTGATCGCCGTGCACAACGCGGAGATCCCGGCCGAGACCCTCCAGTCGGGGGCGGGCTGGACGCCGACCCTGCGCACCAAGGTCGACCCGGTGCGGAAGGTTTCGTCGATCGTCGACCGGGGTGCGGGCGCGGGGCGCCTGCGTTAGGCGCTCCGCGGAGTCCGGTGCGCCGGCTGCGGCTCCGTCGTGGCTGGTCGCGCCCACACGGCGGAGCCGTACACCGATACAGCCCCGCGCCCCTTCGGGGCGCCGGCTTCACCCAGGTCGCCCGTCATCCACCGGGCCGGGGCGCGCTCCGGCGCCCCGGCCCCCGTACGGCGAAGGAGTCGCCGCATGTCCTCCCAGTCCCCACCGTTCCCGTCCCGCCGGAGATTTCTCGCCGGCGCCGGCGCGGGGGTGGCGCTCGCCCTGGCGTCCTTCCCCGCCCGGGCCGCCGCCCGCCCCCGCCCGTTCGGCCGCTACGGCTCACCGGCCGCCCGCCTCACCCCGCAGACCCTGTACGTCGACCCGCACGGCCGCGGCGACACCACCACCGTCCAGGCGGCGGTGACCGCGGCCACCGGCAGCGGCTGGACCCTGGTCCTCGCCCCGGGCACCTACCGCGAGACGGTCGCCGTCGACACCACCCGCACCGAGATGACCTGGATCGGCGCGAGCGAGGACCCGCGCGACACCGTCGTCGTGTACGACAACGCGGCGGGCACCACCAAGCCCGACGGCTCCGGCACCTACGGCACCACCGGGTCGGCCACCACCACCCTCCAGGCCGACGGCTTCACCGCCCGCTGGATCACCTTCGCCAACGACTGGCTGCGCGCCGACCACCCGGGGATCACCGGCACCCAGGCCGTCGCGGTCAAGGTGCAGGGCGACCGCTCGGCCTTCCACCACTGCCGCTTCCTCGGCCACCAGGACACCCTGTACGCCGACTCCCGCGCCCTGACCGTCTTCGCCCGCCAGTACTACGCCCACTGCTACGTCGAGGGCGACGTCGACTTCGTCTTCGGCCGGGCGACGGCCGTCTACGAGCACTGCCACTTCCGGACCCTGAACCGCACCGACCTGGCCGCCGCCCCCTACGGCTTCGTCTTCGCCCCGTCCACGGCGGGCGCCAACCCGCTCGGCCTTCTGGTGACGCGGAGCCGGATCAGCAGCGAGGCCCCCGACGCCTCCTACAAGCTGGCCCGCCCCTGGGTGCCCAGCTCCGACACCACCGCCCGCCCGATGCTCACCGTCCGGGACACCCGCCTCGGCCCCGGCATCGACGCCGTCGCGCCCTACACCAACATGTCGGACGCCTACCCGTGGCAGAACCAGCGCTTCGCGGAGTACCGCAACACCGGCCCGGGCGCCGTGATCAGTGTCCCGGAGAACCGGCCGCAGCTCACCCGCGCCCAGGCCGCCTCGCACACCCGCGAGGCATGGCTCGGCGACTGGAGACCGTGGAAGGAGGCGCGCTGAGATGCGCCGGCGCACGCTGCTGACGGGAGCCGTGGGCGGGCTGGTGGCCGCCGGCACCACGCCCGCCGCCGCCCGCCCCCGCCGTGTCCTGCACGTCCGCCCCGGCGACCGTGTCCAGGCCGCCGTGGACGCCACCACCGGCGGCGGCTGGACCATCGTCGTGCACCCGGGCACCTACCGCGAGGTCGTGAACATCCCCGCCGACCGGGCCGGCCTCACCCTGCGCGGCGCCACCGGCGACCCGCGCGACGTCGTCATCGTGTACGACAACGCCAACGGCACGCAGAGACCGGACGGCTCGGGCACGTACGGCACGGCGGGCTCCGCCACCTTCACCTCGGCGGCCCCCGGCCTGACCGTCCGCGACCTCACCCTCGCCAACGACTGGCTGCGCGCCGACCACCCCGAGATCACCGGCACCCAGGCCGTCGCCGCCTACGTGACGGGGGACCGGTCGCACTTCGACAACGTCCGGCTGCTGGCCCACCAGGACACCCTGTTCGCCGACACGACCGCGCTGGACGCCTTCGACCGGCAGTACTACTCCCGCTGCCACATCGAGGGCGACGTCGACTTCGTGTTCGGGCGGGCCACGGCGGTCTTCGAGCACTGCCGTTTCCACACCCTGGCACGGGACGTCGACTTCACCCCCAAGGGCATGGTCTTCGCCCCCTCCACGGCCCGCGCCAACCCGCGCGGCATCCTGGCCGTGCGCTGCCGTATCACCTCCGCCGCCGAGGACGGGGCGTACAAGCTGGCCCGGCCCTGGGTGCCGACGTACGAGACGACCGCCCGGCCCTCGCTCGTGGTCCGCGAGACCCGGATCGGGCCCGGCATCGACGCGGTGACGCCGTACACGAACATGCGCGAGGCCTACCCCTGGCAGTCGATGCGGTTCGCGGAGTACCGCAACACCGGCCCGGGCGCCGTGATCGGCGTCCCGGAGAACCGGCCGCAGCTCACCCGCGCCCAGGCCGCCTCGCACACCCGGGAGACCTACCTCGGCGACTGGAGGCCCTATGCCCATGCGTGAACCACTGGCACGCCGGACCTTCGTCACGGGCGCGGCCACGGCGGCGCTGCTCACCGGCGCGGGAGCAGGAGCGGGCACGGCACGGGCGGAGGAGCTGGTGGGCGGCAACCTCCCCGACTTCCACCCGGCCCTCAAGGACGAGCTGCGCTTCCCGCTCGCCTGGGGCACCTCCCCGGTCCGCGACTTCCGGGCGTGGCGGCGCGCGGCCCGGGCCACGGTCGAGGAGCACCTCCTCGTCGACCGGCAGGACGGGACGCCGTACGACCCGGAGTTCACCGACGCCCGGACGGCGACGGCTACCGGCGGCAGTCGGTGACCGTCTCGCTCACCCGCTACGAGCGCGTCCGCGGCAGCCTGCTCACCCCGCACGGCAAGGGCCCCTTCCCGGCCGTGCTGCTCCTGCACGACCACGGCGCCAAGTTCGACATCGGCAAGGAGAAGCTGATCCGGCCCTGGGCCGACGACACGCGGCTCGCCTCCGCCGAGGCGTGGGCGGAGAGGTACTTCAGCGGCCGGTTCCCCGGCGACGAGCTGGCCCGGCGCGGATATGCGGTGCTCTGCCTGGACGCCCTCGGCTGGGGCGACCGCGGACCCGTCACCTACGAGGAGCAGCAGGCCCTGGCCGGCAACTTCTACAACCTGGGCTCCTCGCTCGCCGGGCTCATGGCCCGCGAGGACGCCCGCGCCGCCGGCTTCCTGGCCGGCCTGGACCGCGTGGACTCCCGGCGCGTCGCGGCCGTCGGGTTCTCCATGGGCGCCTACCGGGCCTGGCAGACCGCCGCGCTCAGCGACGACGTCGCGGCCGCGGCGAGCGTGTGCTGGATGACCGGGCTGAAGGAGATGATGGTGCCCGGCAACAACACGCTGCGCGGGCAGTCGGCGTACTACATGCTCCACCCCGGACTCGCCCGGCACCTCGACATCCCCGACGTGGCGAGCATCGCCGCCCCCAGACCGATGCTGTTCCTCGACGGCGAGCAGGACACCCTGTTCACGGCGGAGGGCGTGCGTACCGCCTACGCCAAGCTGCGCGCCGTCTGGGACTCCCGCCGCGCCGGGCACCGGCTGCGCACCGAGCTGTGGCCGGGCGCCGGCCATGTCTTCACCGAGCCGATGCAGGACGAGGTCTTCGCCTGGCTCGACGCCGTCCTGTGAACCGTCCCCCACCCGCACGAGGAAGGACACTGCCCATGTCCCGTCCCACCGCTCTCACCGCCGCCGCGGCACTCGCGCTCGGTGCCGGTCTCGCCGTGCTCCCCACCCAGGCGCAGGCCGCCACCGTGGTCGTCAGCAACGCGACCGACCTGTCCAACGCCATCAAGAACGCCACCGCGGGCACCGTGATCCAGGTGCGCGGCGGCACCTACTACCCGACCGCCACCCTCCAGTCCACGGCCAACGGCACCTCGTCGTCGCCCGTCACGCTCACCGCGTACGGCTCGGAGACCGTGAAGATCGACGGGTCGAACCTTCCCGACGGCGACTGGATCCTCAAGCTGACCGCCGACTACTGGAACGTCTCCCATCTCACCTTCCAGAACTCCCCGGACAGCGCGGTCGTCTGCCAGTCCTGCACCGGGACGAACTGGAACGACGTCAAGACCATCAACGGCGGCGACTCCGGCTTCACGCTCACCGGCGACGGCACGGTCAACAACACCGTCAAGAACCTCGACAGCTACGGCAACTACGACGCCGCCAACCACGGCGAGAACGCGGACGGCGTCGCCGTGAAGTACGGCTCCGGCACCGGCAACGTCATCACCGGCGCCCGCCTGTACAACAACTCCGACGACGGGATCGACTTCTGGTCGTTCTCCTCACCGGTCACCGTCGAGCACACCTGGTCCTTCGGCAACGGCGAGAACCGCTGGGGCGATGCCGCCTTCGCGGGCGACGGCAACGGCTACAAGCTGGGCGGCGACGGCGAGGTCGTCGCGCACGTCGTCAACAACTCCGCCGCCTGGGACAACGCCGGCAACGGCTTCACCGAGAACTCCAACACCGGCGCCATCGTCATCAACCGCACCACGGCCTACGCCAACGGCAACTGGGGCTACTACTTCGCCACCGGCGCCGCCAAGCTCGGCCGCAACCTCGCCGTCTCCAACGGCAGCGGCAAGGCGACCTACGGCTCCTCGGTCACGTCGTACATGAACAACTGGGACTCCGGGGTCGCCACCCCGTCCTTCGTCTCCACCGACGCGACGACGGCGTACAGCGCCCGCGCGTCCAACGGCTCGCTGCCCGCGACCACCTTCCTGACCACGGGCAGCACCACCATCGGGGCGACGATGAACTGACCGGGGCGACGACGGACCGGGCGCTTGACCTGTTTTTTGCCCGTACGGGGATATCGATCGGGCAACGGGTCTCGCGCCCACCGGCGTGACGCGCGTAGAAACCTGTGTCATGCATAAACCACTGCGCATCGCGGCCGTCGCGGCCGCCTGTGCCGTCGCCGGCGCCGCCCTCTACGGCGCCGGAGCGGCCACCGCCGGCCAGTCGACGGCGAACTCCACGCACGAGCCCTACAACATCGGGCTGCTCACCAAGGACATCGACACCTACTACGGCACCACGCAGGACAGCGCCGGTGTCTACCAGGCCTCCCCGGACAGCCCGTACGCCAAGGACCTGGCGAGGATCGACGCGGCCGCCAAGAAGCAGATCGACCAGGCGGCCCGCGCGGCGAAGCACCACCGGGCCAAGCCCGCCGTCGTCTTCGACATCGACGACACCCTGCTGCTCAGCCTGGACTACGAGAAGAAGAACAACTACGGCTACAACAGCGCCACCTGGGCCGCCTACGTCAACCGGGCCGACCGCCCGGCCGTCTTCGGCAGCCCCGAGCTGGTCCGGTACGCCGAGAAGAAGGGCGTCGAGGTCTTCTACAACTCGGGCCTGAGCGAGGCGCAGCGCGCGGCAGCGGTGGCGAACCTGAGGAAGGTCGGCGCCGATGTGAACCTCGACGCCGACCACATGTTCCTCAAGGACAGCGCGAACCCGCCGTCCTACCTGAGCGGCTGCGCCACCCCGGGCGCCTGGACCTGCACGACCGTGCAGTACAAGTCCGGCACCCGCAAGCACATCGAGTCCCTCGGGTACGACATCGTCGCCGACTTCGGCGACCAGTACTCCGACCTCCAGGGCGGATACGCCGACAAGACGTACAAGCTGCCGAACCCGACGTACTACGTCAGCTGAGCCTGCGTACGGGCCATACCGACTCCAGGGTCGGCACCACCGGCACGATCGACCCGTCGGCCGCGAACTCCAGGCGGTCGACCGTGGTCTCGCGGTGGGTGCCGTCCCCGCCGGCCTTCCCCGGGCCGTTGAGCGCGAACCGGTGGTAGACGATGTACCAGTCGTCGGTGCCGGGCGTGTTCACCACGGAGTGGTGGCCGGTGCCGAGGATGCCGTACTCGGGACGCTTGGACAGGATCGTCCCCCGCTTCGTCCACGGGCCGAGCGGGGACGGTCCCGTCGCATAGGCGACGTGGTAGTTCTCGCTGCGGGTGTCGTCCTCGGACCACATGTAGTAGTACGTGCCGTTCCGCTCGATCACGAAGGATCCCTCGCGGAAGTTCTCCGGGGTGATGTCCCGCACCTGCGCGGCGTCGAAGGACACCATGTCCTCGTCGAGCGGCACGACGTAGCCGTGGCCGTTGCCCCAGTACAGGTACGCCTGTCCGTCGTCGTCCGTGAAGACCGCCGGGTCGATCATCTGGCCCGTGTACTGCGTCCTGGAGATCAGGGGCTTGCCCAGCGCGTCCTGGAAGGGCCCGGCCGGTGAGTCGGCCACCGCCACGCCGATCTGCTGCTCGGCGCAGAAGTAGAGGTAGTACCTGCCGTCGCGTTCGGCGATCGCCGGGGCCCAGGCGTTGGTGTCGGCCCAGGTCACGTCCGGGCCCAGATCGAGGACGACGCCGCGGTCGCGCCAGTGCACCAGGTCCTTGGAGGAGTAGGCGGCAAAGCGGGTGCCGCTCCAGTTCCAAAAGCCGTCGGTGGTCGGGTAGATCCAGTACTCGCCGTCCAGATAGTGCACGTCCGGGTCGGCGGTGAGGCCGGGCAGGACCGGGCTGCGGGTGGGCACCGCCTCCACCGTCCAGGTGCGGCGCGTGCCGTCCGCGGCCGTCACGGTGTACGTCCGCGGCCTGCGGAAGTCGCGGCGCGTGCCGGAGCGGGGGCTGACCGTCGCGCCCTGGCCCGCCCACAGCCTCGGCGCGAGGTGCCGGAGGTCGGCGTCGGGCTCCATCGGCAGCACGACCTTCGAGGACGCCTCGGTGACGACCGCGTACCCCTTCTGGCCCTCGGCCGTCACGTCCACGACCGACGTCGCGGTGGCCGGGTAGGCGGCCAGCAGCCGGTCGTACTCCTCCTGCGTGACCGGGAGGACCGTGCCGTGCCGGGGGCTGGCCGGGAGCTGGTAGTTCTCGGACATCGTCCACTCGCCCGAGTCGAGGTCGGTGGTCTCGAAGGGGACGTAGCCCCGGCCGCCGTACTCGTCGATGAAGAGGTACCACTTCTCCTCGGTGTTGGACTTGAACACCGTGGGGCCCTCGCCGCGGTCGATCGAGCCGCTGCCGACGCAGTCGGCGACGAAGTCGTAGGAGGTGCCGGTCAGGGTGGTGGACTTCTCGGCGGTGATGAACTTGGAGCAGGGGGAGTCGGAGGAGGGGTTCCGCTCGTCCTTGGTGTAGCGGTAGTAGGTGCCCCGGTGCTTCACGACCGTGGAGTCGATGACCGAGTGGCCCGGGTCGTCCCAGACCTTCGGTTCGCTGAAGGTGCGGAAGTCCTTGGTGGTCGCGTACAGCATCCTGTTGTACGTCGAGCCCGTGTGGTCCGGGTCGTCGTCGGCGTAGAGCTTCGACGCCCAGAAGACGACGTACGCGTCGAGCGAGTCGTCCCAGTAGGCCTCCGGGGCCCAGGCGTTGCCCGCGTTGTCGGGCGCCACCCGCACCAGCCGCTGGCCGGTCCAGTGGACCAGGTCGGTGGAGTCCCAGATCATGATCGAGGTGCTGCCGTGCCGCTGGACCTCGTCCCAGCTGCCGCTGCTGCCGCGGTACATCCGCAGGTCGGTGGCGATCGCGTAGAACCTGTCGCCCTCGGGGGAGCGGATCACGAACGGGTCGCGCAGGCCCTGTTCGCCGATGGTGGAGGTGAGGACCGGCTCGCCCGCGTTCAGCTCGCGCCAGTGCAGCGGGTCGTTGCCGCGGCTGAGGGCGTAGCGGATCTGTTCGCCGTCCGCGGTGCCCTCGCCGGTGAAGTAGGCGAAGAGATAGCCGGCGTACCGGGGGTGCTTCACGGGCGGTGCTCCTGAGTGGGCGGTTCCGGGCGGGGCGGCGAGCAGGGTGAGCAGGAGGGAGAGGAGAGCGGCGAGCGAGGAGGCCAGGAGCGTGCGGGCGGTGTGGCGTCGCATGACACTTCCTGTGGGAGTCTGAGGGATTCTGTTGGTCGGGGTGCCCTCGGAGTGTCACCAGTGGGGGACGGTGCGTCAACGGGTGCGTACGGGGCGGAGGGTGCCGAAAGTTTTCGGGGGTTTTCGCCCGGACCGGCAACCCTTCCCGCCGCGGTGGCGACCGGTGGGCGCCCCGACCTCCAGGAAAGGAACGCCCCGTGCGCCAGAGCACCGGACGTCAGCGCAGAACGCGCACTCTCTCCGTCGCCGCCGCGGTGGCCTGCGCCGCGTGCGCGGGCGGCGTCCGCCTCGGCCTGGCGGACGGCGGCGCCCGGGCCGCCGCGACGACGGTCACCGTCACCACGACCGCCGAGCTCCGGGCGGCCGTCGCCGGCGCCGTGGCCGGCACCGTCATCGAGCTCCGCGGCGGCACCTACCGTCCGGCCGCCACCCTCGCCGCGACGGCCGACGGCACCCGCACCGACCGGATCACCCTGACCGCCCGCGCGGGCGAGACGGTGCTGATCGACGGCTCGAGGCTGCCCGACGGCGCCGTCCTCGCCGACCTCCGCGGCGACTACTGGACGCTGCGCAACCTCACCTTCCAGCGCTCCCCGGCCCGGGGCGTGGTCGTCACCTCCTCCACCGGCGGCGTCTTCGAGAACCTGGTCACCGCGGACAACGGCGGCTCCGGACTCACGCTCCAGGGCGACGGCACCACCGGCAACCTGGTGGAGAACCTGGACAGCCACGGCAACTACGACGCCGCCGACCACGGCCGCAACGCCGACGGCCTCGCCCTCACCTTCGGCTCCGGCACCGGCAACAGGGTGACCGGTGCCCGGCTGTCCGGCAACGCGGACGACGGGCTCGACCTGTGGCAGTTCTCCTCCCCGGTCACCGTCGAGCACTCCCGGGCCGACGGCAACGGCGAGAACCGGTGGCGCGATCCGGCCTTCGCGGGCGACGGCGACGGCTTCGCGCTCAGCGGCGGGGGCGCCCTCGCCGCGCACACCGTCCGCGCCAACGAGGCCCGGGACAACGCGGGTGACGGCTTCACCGCGGGCGCCGCACGGCTGACCGGGAACCGTGCCGCCGGCAACCGGGGCGTCCCCTGCGTACTGGGCCCGTCGGCGGTCTCCACGGGCAACAGCTGGGACCGGGAGGAGTAGAAGCCCCCGCGCCGGCCCCCGCGCCGGCCCCCGCGCCGGGCCCCGTGCGGGCCCCGTGCGGGCCCCGCGCGGGAACGCCCCCGCCGGTCGTCACCGGCGGGGGCGTTGGTGCCGACCGGCCGAGGGGGGCTCGGCCGGAGCGGCTCGGCCGCTTCCGAGGGGGGCTTCGGGGCGGCCGGTTCCGGGCGTCGTGCGCTGGGGGCGACGTCCCGGGTCAGGAGCGGCTCCGGATCACTCGTAGCTGATGTCGGAGCTGCTGAACTTGCAGTACGTGCCGTCGGCGCCGGTGCCCTGCTCGGTGGGCTCCTTGCCGGTGTTGTTGCCCTTGTAGCGGACGCAGGTCTTGATCTTCTTGTTGCTGTCGCCGTGGATGCGGATCTTCGACAGCGTGGCGGTGTCGCCGTAGTTGGTGTTGATGCCGACGATCGCCTTGCCGGGCGAGGTGACGTCGATGTCCTTCAGCACGATCGTGCGCTTGTACTGCGTGGAGCAGTTGCCGCACGAGCGGACCAGCTTGCCGAAGTCCTCGACCTGGAAGCCGCTCACGGTGAGCGTGCCGGCGCCGTTGAACTGGAGCACCTTGTCGTCGGCCTTCTTCGCGCCGCCGCCGATCACCTTGTACTGCGCCGACGACGACTTGCCCTTGAAGCTGGCGGCGTCCTCGCCGACATCCAGCCACCACACGTTCTGAAGGGTGCAGGAGCCCTTGCAGTGGACGCCGTCCGCGGCCGGCGTGCCGATGATCACGTTCTTGAGCACCGCGCCGTCGGCCAGCTCGAAGATCGGGTCCTGGCCCTCGTCCTGGCTGTCGCCGCCCAGGTCGCCGGAGCCGTAGAACTTCTTCAGTCCGCCGTCGTAGGTGCCGGAGACCGAGATCGTCGAGGAGACGGCCTTGCTGCCGGTGGCCGTCGGCCAGGACGAGGCGGCGCCGGCGGTGGACAGCATCGTCGTGGTGACGACGGCCGCACCGGTGATGCCGAAGGCAGCGGCTCCCGCGATCACCGCCCGCCGCTTGGTGACCCGGCGGCGGTGGCGGACGCGCTGTTCAGCTCGTGCAGTCATGCCCATTCCTTGCGTGGGGAGAGGAACTTTGCGCTTCCTGGTCGCCACGGGGAGGGAAAGGGTTGCCGCCGGCGCGAAAAAACTTCTCTACGAGTCCTTCTCGTCCGCCGAGTCGTCGTCGTGGGGCGCGAAGTCGCCCGCCACCGACAGCGGTTCGGAGCCCGTGCCGGCCGTCGCCGCGTAGTCGTCGTCCCCCGCGTCCCGGCCGCCGCGCTCGTGGTCGTACTGCCCGGCGAACACCCACTCGCCCGCCGGGACCGTACGGCCCTCCTTGAGCACCCACGTGTAGACCAGGAAGCCGTCGTGCTCGCCGACCGTCAGGGTGAAGTCGTCCTCGGGCAGCGACCGCCAGGCGCCCGCCGAGGTCACCCCGCCGGTCTGGGCGATCCGCAACCGGACGGTGAGAGAGGTGAGCCGCTCACTCGTCTTGAGCGTGACATTGCTCTGCGCCCACCACTCGTTGCTGTGCGAGTCCACCGAGCCGTCCGACCACAGCGGACCGTCCTCCTCGCCGGCGGGCGGCTCGGCGGTGGCGGTGGCCTTGGCGCTCGGCGTCGGGGAGGACGAACGGCTCGGCGGCTGCTCGCTTCCGGGGGACGAGGTGCCCGGCGCGGGATCGGCCGGGCGGGGCGGGCGGCTCGTCGCGGACGGCGACGGCGTGGGCGTCGGGGAGACCGCGACCTGCCGCTGCGGGGGAGCGTCGTCCTTCACCGCGGAGGCGACCGCGTAGCCGCCGACCGCGAGGACGCCCGCCACCGCGGCCGTCGCGCTCACCACCCGCACCCAGCCCAGCAGCGGCGGGCGCGTGGCCCGGTGGTGCGGGCGGTCCTGCTCCGCCATGCCCCGCTCGATCCGGGCCAGGATGTGCGCCCGGTCGGGCTGGTGCTCCCCGGCCGCCTCGTGCAGCCGGGCGCGCAGTTCCTCGTGCACGTCCCGCTGCATGGTCACCGGTTCCTTCCTGTCGTCGTCCTGCCGCTGCGCGCCATCGCCGCCTGCATCTTCACCGGGGCTTCCCGCGTGCCGAGCAGCCGTTGCAGTTCGGCCATTCCCTTGGACGTCTGGCTCTTCACCGTACCCACCGAGACGCCCAGGGCGAGCGCGGTGTCCTTCTCGGACAGGTCGAAGGCGTGCCGCAGCACCACGCAGGCCCGCTTGCGGAACGGCAGTCTGCGCAGCGCCTCCTGGACGTCCACGACGCCCGCCACGTCCGGGTTCTCCGTCTTCTCCTCGCGCTGCGACCAGAACAGGGCGATGCGCCGCCGCTCCCGGACCGCGCTGCGGATACGGGTGCGGGCCAGGTTGGCGACGACACCACGGGCGTAGGCCGCCGGGTGGTCGGCCGCGCGCACGCGGTCCCAGCGGTGCCAGAGCGCCAGCAACGCGTCCGCCGCCAGGTCGTCGGCGACGTCCGCCTCACCCGTCAGCAGATGGGCGAGACGGGAGAGTTCGGCGTAGTGACGCTCGAAGAAGGCATGGAACTCCACGGAGGCGGCGTCGTCGACGACTGTGCCCACGGGCGGTCTCCTCGCAGCGGCTTCCCCGGCATCGAACAACCGTGCGCCGGGACGGGATCCGGAACTGTACCAGCGTTCGCCGAGGTGATCGTGCGGCGTCCCGAACGGTGTCGGCGGGCCGAACCCCGCGCGTCGATTCCGTAACACGGAGAAAACCTGACCCCGGTTCACCGGGGGAACAATCCAGCCAGCGTCCGCGCACCGATCACCGAGGCGATCAGGAGCAGCCCCATGTCCGACACGCAGCAGGCGGCCGGCCGGCCGGACACCGCGTCCCCCGCGGTCAACGGCGTCGACCGGTTCTTCGGGATCTCCCGGCGGGGATCCACCTTCGGCCGGGAGATACGCGGCGGCTTCGCCACGTTCTTCACGATGGCCTACATCCTCGTCCTGAACCCCCTCGTCCTCGGCGGCGCCGAGGACAAGTTCGGCCATCGGCTCGACGCCGTCCAACTCACCACCGCCACCGCCCTGGTGGCCGCGGTCATGACGATCGTGATGGGCGTCGGCGGCAATCTGCCGCTCGCGCTCGCCGCCGGACTCGGCCTCAACGCGGTCGTCGCCTTCCAGCTCGCCCCGCTGATGAGCTGGGACGACGCGATGGGCCTGATCGTCCTCGAAGGCCTGCTGATCTGCGTGCTGGTGGTCACCGGGCTGCGCGAGGCCGTCATGCACGCCATCCCGCAGCCGCTGAAGCAGGCCATCAGCGTCGGCATCGGGCTCTTCGTCGCCTTCATCGGCTTCGTGGACGCCGGGTTCGTCAGCCGCGTGCCGGACGCCGCCGGCACCACCGTCCCGGTCCAGCTCGGCGGTTCGGGCACCCTCACCGGGTGGCCGGTGCTCGTCTTCTGCCTCGGCGTGCTGCTGACCGTCGCGCTGCTGGCCCGGCGGGTCAAGGGCGCCATCCTGATCGGCATCGTGGTCATGACGGCCGTGGCGCTCGTCGTCGACGCGGTCGCCGATGTCGGGACCTGGGGACCGACCGCGCCCGAGTGGCCCGAACGGCCGGTCGGCACGCCCGACTTCGGGCTGCTCGGTCACTTCAGCCTGTTCGGTGCGTTCGGCGAGGCCGGCGTCGTCACCGTGGTCCTGCTGGTGTTCACGCTGCTGCTGTCCGACTTCTTCGACACCATGGGCACGGTGGTCGGCGTCAGCGCCGAGGCCGGGCTGCTCGACGAGGACGGCAGGGTGCCCGGGCTCGGCCGGGTGCTGCTGATCGACGGCGCGGCGGCCGTCGCCGGCGGTGCCGCCTCCGCCTCCTCCGCGACCTCCTACGTCGAGTCGGCGGCCGGCGTCGGCGAGGGCGCCCGCACCGGCTTCGCGAGCCTGGTCACCGGCGGTCTGTTCGCCCTCGCCCTGTTCCTGACCCCGCTGCTCACCATCGTCCCGCTCCAGGCCGCCGCCCCCGCCCTGGTCGCCGTCGGTTTCCTGATGATGACCCAGGTCAAGCACATCGACTGGGACAAGTACGAGATCGCCGTACCGGCGTTCCTGACCATCGCCGTGATGCCGTTCACGTACTCGATCACCAACGGCATCGGGGCCGGCTTCCTCGCGTATGTCGTGATCAGGACGGTGCTGGGCCGAGCCAAGGGGATCCACTGGCTGCTGTGGGCGACCTCGGCGCTGTTCCTGGTCCACTTCGCGATCGACCCGGTCGAGCAGGTGCTCGGCGTGCGCTGACGTCAGGGCGCGGGCGCATCGCCCCCGGCGCCGCCCCCGGTGCCGTCCGCGGCCTCCAGCGCGGCGACCAGCCGGTCCAGGGCGGGCAGCGCGTGCTCCAGAGCCACCCGGTCGGCGTCGGACAGCCCGTCGACGACCCGGACGAGCGCCGCGGTACTGGCCCGGTCGTAGCGCGCCAGCAGATCCTGGGCCTCCTGCGACGCGGTGAGCACCACGGTCCGCTGGTCGTGCTCGGGCCGGACCCGTTCCACCAGCCGCGCGGCGGACATCGTGCGGACCAGATTGCTCACCGTGGACGGCGCCACCCGCAGCCGCGCGGCCGCCGCGCCGGGGGAGAGGCCTTCGGGCGCCGAGGAGAGCGCCCTGAGCAGCTCGATCTGAGCCTCCGGCAGGTCGGGCAGACCCTCGGCGTTCCGGGTCGCGCGCAGGACGGCGCGCCGCAGCGGGCCCAGCAGTCCGCCCAGTCCGGCGGCCACGCGGGCCGCCCCCGGCACCCTCGGCGTGCTTCCGCCGCCGTTCCCGTCCGCTGCTGTGTCCGTGTCGCGCATGACTCCATTGTGAACCCATGAGCATGCAGTTTTGTGACAAACATATTTTGTGGCACAGTGATCTGTGAGGGGGGTGAGTGACGCGCGGGGGGAACGAGAGAAGGAGCACGACCGCCATGACCACCGGGCACGACACCCCGACCACCGTCGAGAACCCCGTCCCGCCGCAGGACCTGTCCGGCATCACCGGGCACCGGTTCATCTACACGTACGCCAACGGCTGGCAGTACGAGATGTACGTCAAGAACGCCACGACCATCGACTACCGCATCCACACGGGCATGGTCGGCGGCCGCTGGGTCAAGGACCAGGAGGTCGACCTGGTGCGGCTCGCCGACGACGTCTACAAGATCTCCTGGAACGAGCCGACCGGCACCTCGGTCGTCGTCAACGTGCTGCCCGGCCGGCGCGTCCTGCACGGCACGATCTTCTTCCCGCACTGGATCGAGCAGGACGGCGGCAAGACGGTCCTCTACCAGAACGACCACCTGGACGAGATGCGCGCCTACCGGGACGCCGGCCCCACCTACCCGATCTACGTGGTGCCGGAGTTCGCCCGCATCACCCTGTTCGAGCACGTGGGCGAGGACGACGAGAGCGTCGTCGCGGTGGGCCCCGCGGACCTGCCCGCGGGCTTCGCCGACCGCACCAACTGAGACGAGAAGGGCCCCGGCGCCTCGCCGGGGCCTCGGTTCTCAGTTCTTCAGGGCCGCCTTCATCATCGCCTGCGCCACCGGCGCCGCCAGCCCGTTGCCGCTGACCTCCGAGCGGGCCGCGTCCGACTGCTCGACCATCACCGCCACGGCGACCTCGTCGCCCGTCGAGTCGGACTTGCCGTAGGAGGTGAACCAGGCGTACGGCGTCTTGCTGTTGTTCTCGCCGTGCTGCGCGGTACCGGTCTTGCCGCCCACGGTGACGCCGTCGATCCGCGCGTTGGTGCCGGTGCCCTTCTCGACGACCGTCTGCATCGCCGACTGGAGCTGCTCGGCGGTGGAGGAGCTGATGATCTCCTTCGTGGTCGCGCTGTCGTCGTAGTCCTCGAGCACGTCGCCGCCGCTGTCGGTGGTCTGCGACACCATGTGCGGCGAGACGAGCCTGCCGCCGTTGGCGATGGCCGCGGAGACCATGGCCATCTGGAGCGGGGTCGCCGTGACGTCGAACTGGCCGATGCCCGACAGTCCCGTCTGCGCCTCGTCCATGTCCTTGGGGTACACGCTGGCGTAGGCGCGCACCGGCACGTCCTGCTTCTCGTCGTTGAAGCCGAACTTCTCCGCCATCGCCCGCACCTTGTCCTGGCCCAGGTCGACGGCCATCTTGCCGAAGACGTTGTTGCACGAGTACTGGAGCGCGACGCGGATGGAGGCGTTCTCGCAGGGAGCGTTCGGGTTCTCGTTGGACAGCGGCGTGACGGTGCCCGGCAGCGTGTACGGGTCCGGGCTGTCGGTCGGGTCGTCCACCGACGAGTACAGCCCGTCCTCCAGCGCGGCGGCCGCCACCACCAGCTTGAACGTCGAGCCCGGCGGCAGCGGCTGGCGCAGCGCCCGGTTGGTCAGCGGCTTGTCCTTGTCCTTGGTCAGCTTCTTCCAGGCCGACCCGGCGGTGTTGGCGTCGGTCAGCGAGGACGGGTCGTAGGACGGCGTCGAGACCACCGCCAGGATCCTGCCCGTCCTCGGGTCGATGGCGACGGCCGCGCCCTTGTTGTCGCCGAGCGCCCTGTAGCCCGCCTTCTGCACCGCCGGGTCGATGGTCGTGACCACGTTGCCCGGGTCGGCCCGCTCGCCGGTGACCGTGTCCATCACGGTCTTCAGACTGCTGTCCGTGCCGTTGAGCAGATCCTCGTAGATGCCCTCCAGCTGCGTCGGCGCGTACGCCTGCGAGGCGTAGCCCGTCACCGCGGCGTACAGCTCGCCGTCGGTGTACGTGCGCTTGTACGCGAGGTCGCTGCCCTTGGTCCGGGCCGAGCCGGTGACCGACTCGCCGGCCACGATGATGTTCCCCAGCGGCCCCGCGTACGTCCGTATCACGTTGCGCCGGTTGTCCTTGTCGTCCGCGAGTGCCTGGCCCTCGTAGAACTGCACCCAGGTCGCCCGCGCCAGCAGAGCGAACACGAGGAGCAGCGTGAAGACCGATGCGCGCCTGATCGTCTTGTTCATCCCGTTCAGGACGACGACGGGCGGGCGGGAGGAGTTCCCTCCCGGCCGTTTTCTCATCGGGTGTTCATACGGGCCCGTCCCGATCCGTTCCGACCCGTCCGGGGCCGTCAGCCCTGGAGCACCAGCACCAGCTCGTCGATCTCCTCGCCCCGCGCCTGGGCGAACCCGCGGGCCAGCACACTGCGCCGGAACCCGCACTTCTCCAGGACGCGCAGCGACCCCGCGTTGTCCGCCGCCGCCCGCGCGTACAGCGGGCGCTCCGCCACCTCGGCCAGCAGCCCGCGCAGCGCCGCCGTCGCCACCCCGCGCCCCCACCAGGCGCGGTCCACCCAGTAGGTCACCTCGCGCTCGCCCGGCTCCCCGTACACCGCGGCGTTGCCCACCACGTCACCGTCGGCCAGGATCGTCCGCACCACGAAGGCCGACGACATGATCCGCGCCCACTGGGCGTCGAAGGCGTCCCGGTCGGCCGGGTCCGCGGGGGTGAAGGCCGCCATGCGCAGGGCCTCGGGGTCGTTCATCTGCCGGAAGAAGACCGGCAGGTCGCTGTCGTGCACCTCGCGCAGCATCACCCGCATCGTTCACAGCCTCCGGGTCGCCAGCGTCAGCCGGTCCCGCGCGTCGAACAGCGCGTCCTTCACCATCTGCTCGTGGGCGGGGGTCAGCCGCGCCACCGGGACCGAGCAGCTGATCGCGTCCCGGGCCGGGGTGCGGTAGGGGATCGCCACGCCGAAGCAGCGCAGCCCCAGCGTGTTCTCCTCGCGGTCCACGGCGATGCCCTGCTCCCGCACCTGGTGCAGCTCCTCGATGAGCTTCTCCCGGTCGGTGATCGTGTTCTCGGTGAGCGCCGGCAGGGTCTCCGGCAGCATCTTGCGGACCTGCTCGTCGCTGTAGGTGCTCAGCAGCGCCTTGCCCAGCGAGGTGGAGTGCGCGGGCAGCCGGCGGCCGACCCGGGTGAAGGGGCGCAGGTAGTGCTGCGACTGGCGGGTGGCCAGATAGACGACGTTGGTGCCGTCCAGCCGCGCCAGGTGGATGGTCTCCGTGGTGTCGTCCGAGAGCCGGTCCAGCGTCGGCCGGGCCGCCGCCACCACCTCGTCGCCGTCGATGTAGGAGGTGCCGACCAGCAGCGCCCGTACGCCGATGCCGTACCGCGTGCCCGTCGCGTCCGTCTCCACCCAGCCCAGCTCCACCAGGGTGCGCAGCAGCATGTACAGGCTGGACTTGGGATAGCCGACGGCCTCCTGGACCGTCGCGAGGGAGTGCATACCGGGGCGTCCGGCGAAGTACTCGAGCAATTCCACCGTCCGTACCGCGGACTTGACCTGCGCCCCGCCGCCCGTCTCGCCTGCCATCGCCCTGGTCCCCTTCGTTCGACGAGAAGCTGGAGATATAGTCTCCGACAGCACATTCATCATCAGAGACAGCGTTCAGTATATCGAACGTCCCTGGTGGATGACGTACGTACTGCGGCATTGCATGCGGCAAGCGGCAACAAGGTGGAGGGATCCGCGGTGGCAGCAGCACCAGTCTGGAGTGTCGACCCCCGTACCGGGAAGCAGCGTGAGCAGGTCGCTGTCGAGGCCACGGCCCAGGAGGTGGACGCCGCCGTCCGCGCCGCGCACGACGCGCGGGACGCCCTGGCCGACCGCACCGTCCGCGCCGCCTTCCTGCGCACCGCCGCCGACGAGCTCCAGGCGGCCAAGGACAGCCTCGTCGAGGTCGCCGACGCCGAGTCCGCGCTCGGCCCGGTCCGGCTCGGCGGCGAACTCGCCCGCACCGCCTACCAGCTGCGGGCCTTCGCGGACATCGTCGACGAGGGCGCCTTCCTCGACGTCGTGATCAACCACCCCGACGACACCGCGACCCCGCCCATACCGGACCTGCGCCGCTACAAGGTGCCGCTCGGCGTGGTCGCCGTCTACTCGGCCTCCAACTTCCCGTTCGCCTTCTCCGTGGCCGGCGGCGACACCGCGAGCGCCTTCGCGGCGGGCTGCCCGGTCGTGGTCAAGGCCCACCCCGACCACCCGGCCCTGTCCGAGCTGGTCGCCAAGGTGCTGCGCCGGGCCGCCGCCCGGCACGGCATCCCCGAGGGTGTCCTCGGCCTGGTGCACGGCTTCGAGGCGGGCATCGAGCTGATCAAGCACCCGCTGATCGCCGCGGCCGGCTTCACCGGTTCCGTACGGGGCGGGCGCGCCCTCTTCGACGCGGCCGCCGCCCGTCCGGTCCCGATCCCCTTCCACGGCGAGCTGGGCTCCCTCAACCCCGTCGTCGTCACCGAGGCCGCCGCGGCCGAGCGCGCGGAGGAGATCGGCGCCGGGCTGGCCGGCTCGATGACCCTGGGCGTCGGCCAGTTCTGCGTGAAGCCCGGCCTGGTGCTCGCCCCGGCCGGGGAGGCGGGCGACCAGCTGGTGAAGTCCCTCACGGACGCCGTCAGCGACACCGAGGCGGGGGTCCTGCTCGACCACCGCATGCGCGACAACTTCGTCGCCGGTGTCGCCGAGCGCACCGAGCTGCCCGACGTCCAGTCGCCGGTCACCCCGGGCGCGAGCGGCGAGCACTCCGTCAGCGCCGGGTTCCTCACCGTGCCGGCGAGCCGGCTGGCGCAGGAGGGCGAGTACGACCTGCTGCTGGAGGAGTGCTTCGGGCCGGTCACCGTGGTGGCCCGCTACGAGGACGAGGCCGAGGTGCGCGGCGTGCTGTCGCGGCTGCCGGGCAACCTCACCGCGACCGTGCAGCTGTCCGGCGCGGAGGCGGCCGGCGAGGGACGCGGCGCGGAGCTCCTCACGGAGCTGACGCCGCTGGCCGGGCGCGTGGTGGTCAACGCCTGGCCGACGGGTGTCGCGGTGGCTCCGGCCCAGCACCACGGGGGGCCGTACCCGGCCACCACCTCGACGTCGACGTCCGTGGGCGGCACGGCCATCGAGCGGTGGCTGCGGCCGGTCGCCTACCAGAACGCCCCGGAGGCGCTGCTTCCGCCGGAGCTGCGGGACGACAACCCGCTGGGGCTGCCGCGGCGGTACGACGGGCGTCTGGAGCGGTAGCGCTCCGCTGCGTGCGGTGTTTCTCGCCGTAGGGGTGCGGGTGCGTCGTCCGCTGCGGGTTCTCCGTGGCTGGTCGCGCAGTTCCCCGCGCCCCTTCCGGCGCAACCGGGGTGGGCGGAATGGCGTCTTCCGTCGTATGACCAGCCGACGTGTGATCCGTACCGTTCTGTCCGCCGAGGCGGATGTCGTCGCCGCTCTGCACGCGCGGGCGCGGGCGACGTACTACCCGGACGGGATTCCCGACGACGGCACCGACCGGCCCGCGGCCTGGCGGGCCGCCATCGAGCGGCCGGACGGGCATGTGCTGTGCCTCGTCGAGGAGGGCCGGATGGTCGGGCTGGCCTCCTTCCGCACCCCGCAGGGGGCCTCGGCGGAGCTGGTCAGGCTGTTCCAGTTCCATGTCGACCCCGGCCACTGGCGCCGCGGCGTCGGCACCGCCCTGCACGCGGCCTGCGTCGAGCAGTGGCGGGCCGACGGCCGGCGCACCGCCGTCCTGGACGTGCACACCGGCAACCGGCGGGCCCAGGCCTTCTACGCCCGCCGGGGCTGGCTCCCGGATCCCGGCAACCCGCCCGCCGAGGGCGACCACCACCTCTTCCTCAGGTATGCGGTGCCGGTGGAATGAACCGGGCCGGCCGGGCGTTCGCGCCTGGGGCGGAGGATGTCTCCGCGCCCGTACGACCCGACCGGAGAAAGCCGAGACCATGCGCGTCGAAATCTGGAGCGACATCGCCTGCCCCTGGTGCTACGTGGGCAAGGCCCGCTTCGAGAAGGCGCTCGCGGCCTTCCCGCACCGCGACTCGGTGGAGGTCGTGCACCGCTCCTTCGAGCTGGACCCGCACCGCGCCAAGGACGACGTCCAGCCGGTGCTGTCCATGCTCACCCGCAAGTACGGCATGAGCGAGGCACAGGCGCAGGCCGGTGAGGACGACCTGGGCGCCCAGGCCGCCGCCGAGGGCCTGGACTACCGCACCCGGGACCGTGACCACGGCAGCACCTTCGACATGCACCGCCTGCTGCACCTCGCCAAGGAGCGGGGCGTCCGGTCCGAGCTGCTGGACCTGCTGTACCGGGCGAACTTCGCCGAGGAGCGGTCCGTCTTCGACGACGACGAACGGCTGGTGGAGCTGGCCGTCGCCGCCGGTCTCGACGCGGACGCCGCCCGCGAGGTGCTCGCCGACCCGGCCGCGTACGCCGACGAGGTGCGCACCGACGAGCGCGAGGCCGCCGAACTCGGCGCCACCGGCGTGCCGTTCTTCGTCCTCGACCGCCGCTACGGCGTCTCCGGCGCCCAGCCCGCCGAGGTCTTCACCCAGGCGCTGACGCGGGCCTGGGACGAGCACACGCCGCTGAAGCTGATCGAGGACGGCGGCGCACAGGCCTGCGGCCCCGACGGGTGCGCCGTGCCGCAGCACTAGGAGCGTCGGAGAACGCGCAGGTCGGAGGCTATTCATAAGCGTTCCTTAGGGGTGGCGCGCGAAATTACGCCATGGACTTGGAGTTCTCCGGGCCGCACAGTGGTCCCATGGAGACCTTCGAGACCCTCGTCCGTGCCGAGTTCGCTCCGAGGAACACCTATCTGAACACCGCGAGCACGGGGCTGCTCCCGGCCCGGTCCGTGACCGCCCTGCGCACCGCCGTGGAGTCCGCCGCCGTCGGGCGGCCGACCGACATGTTCGCGGACGTCGAGGAGGCCCGGGCGGCCTTCGCGCGGCTGGTGGGCGTCCCCGCCGGCCGGGTCGCGGCCGGCGCCTCGGTCGCCGTGTACAGCGGGCTGATCGCCGCCTCCCTGCCCGAGGGCGCCGAAGTGGTCCTGCCCGAGGGCGACTTCAGTTCCCTGGTCAACCCCTTCCACCTCCGCCGTGACCTGAAGGTGCGGGCCGTGCCGCTGGAGCGGCTCGCCGAGTCGGTGCGGCCCGGTACGGCCCTGGTGGCGGTCAGCGCCGCCCAGTCGGCGGACGGCCGCGTCGCCGACCTGCCCGCGCTGCGGGCGGCGGCCCGCGCGCACGGGGCCCGCACCTTCGTCGACGCCTCCCAGGCGGCCGGCTGGCTGGACCTCGACGCGGACACCGACGACTACACCGCCTGCGTCGGTTTCAAGTGGCTGCTGTGTCCGCGCGGAGTGGCCTTCCTGGTCGTTCCGGAGGACCTCGGCGGACTCACCCCGCTGTTCGCCGGATGGGTGGCCGGCGAGCGCCCCTGGGACGCCTGCTACGGCCCGATCGAGGAACTCGCCCGCTCCGCCCGCCGGTTCGACGAGAGCCCCGCCCTCTTCTCCTACGCCGCCGCCCACCACTCCCTGGCCCTGCTGGAGGAGCTCGGCGTGGACGCCGTGCGCGCCCACGACCTCGCCCTCGCCGGCCGTTTCCGCGAGGGGCTCGCCGCCCTCGGCCACGAGCCCGTTCCCGCCCCCGGCTCCCCGATCGTCTCGGTGCCCGGACTCGGCCACCGGCAGGGGGAGCTGAGCAGGGCGGGGGTGGAGGTGTCCGACCGCGCGGGCCACCTGCGGGCCGCGTTCCACCTGTACAACACCGCCGCCGACGTCGACCGGCTGCTGGACGTCCTGACCGGCTGACCCCTGGCGCGGCACCCGCCGGGGCGCTAGGAAGGGCGGTGGGGTGGTGGTGCCGGTGAACCCGACGGACAGCACGTCCGTACCGGCCGCCGACGCGGAGCTGCACCGGCGGCTGGTGTACGGCGACGAGTCCGCGCTGGCCGAGGCGTACGCCGCCTACGGCGGGCTGGTGCGGCGGGTCGCCGTGCGGGTCACCCGCAGCCAGGCCGCCGCCGAGGACGTCGCGCAGGAGGTCTTCGCCCACCTGTGGAGCAGGCCGTACGCCTTCGACGCGCGCCGCGGCACCCTGCGCACCTGGCTGTCCATGCTGGCCCACCGGCGGGCCGTGGACTGGGTGCGCGGCGAGGCCCGGCACCGCAAGGACGCCCACGCCGACGACACCGCGCTGCACGCCATCCCGGACGCCGCGCCCGGCCCCGACGAGACGGTCGTCGACCGGGAGCGCTTCCTGCTCCTGCACACCGCGCTCGCCGGTCTGCCGCAGCCGCAGCGCGAGGTGGTGCACCTCGCCTACTTCGCCGGCCGCACCTACCGGCAGGCGGCCGTGGAGCTCGGCATTCCCGAGGGCACCGCCAAGACCCGGCTGCGAACGGCCCTGCGGACCCTGGCCGCATCGCTGGCCGACCCGCCCGATCCGGCACTGGAGAGAGGCGCATGACGGCGGGAGCGGAACAAGCGGGAGCGGGACAAGCAGGGGGAGGGGACGTCCGGTGACCACCCATCACGACGGCGTACGGGAACTGCTGGCCGCCTGGACCCTGGGTGCCCTGCCGCCGGGCGAGCGGGACGCCGTCCCCCTGCATCTGGCCGAGTGCGAGAGCTGCGCGGCGGAGGCGGAACGGCTGCGTGAGACGGTACGGCTGCTGGACGGCCCGCCGCCGGCCGGCCCGCTTGCGGACGGCGGTGCGCCCGACGGCCGGTCCCCGGCCGGCGCGCTCGCCGGTGCGCTGCGCGCCCGGCCCGCCGCGCCCCCGGTCGCCGCGCACGCCGTCCCCTACGCCGCCGCCGTCGCCGGGCTGCGGGCGCTGCTGCCCGAGGCGGAGGGGCGCTGGGGCACCCCGGTCGTGCACGACTGGGACGTGCACGCGACCGTCGCCCATCTGCTGGCCGCCGACGAACCGCTCGCCCTCAGGCTCGGCCTGGCCGCCCGGGTGCCGTCCTCCCGGACCGCGGACGACAGCGGCTGGGAGGACGCCTGGAACCGGCGCACCGCCGACGTCATCGCCCACGAGCACGGCCGCCCGCCCGCCGCGACCGTCGCCGACTTCTCCGCGCAGGCGGACGCGCTGCTGGACACGCCCGAGGCCCGCGACAGCGGGACGGCCGCCCGGGCCACCCGGCTGATGGGGCTGCGGCTGCCCGTCGCCGACCACTTCCTGGTGCGGGCCTTCGAGGTGTGGATCCACACCGACGACATCGGCCGCGCGCTCGGACTGGTCGTCCCGCCGCCGCCCGACGAGCATCTCCAGCGGCTGGTGCGCCTGGCCGTCCGCATCCTCGGCCTGGCGCTCGGACCCGCCGCGCCGCCGGTGCTGCTCGCGGTCACCGGCGGCGCGGAGTGGGTGCTGGGCTCGGAGAAGGAGCCCGTGCGCGCCGAACTCGTCCTGGACCCGGTCGACTTCTGCCTGCTGGTCGGCGGGCGGTACGACCCCGCGACGGTGCCCCGGGGAGCGGCGGGCGACGAGGGCGCCGTACGGCGGGTGCTGGAGCGGGCGGCGTCCCTGGCCTGGCTGTGAGCCGCCGCCCGCTTCCGGCTCAGCGCACCGGGGTGAAGTCCCGGGCGCCGATGAACTCCGGCCGCCGCACCGGCGCCGCGAACGGCTCCACCGCCGTGTTCTCCACGCTGTTGAAGACGATGAAGACGTTGCTGCGCGGGAACGGCGTGATGTTGTCGCCCGAGCCGTGCATGCAGTTGCAGTCGAACCAGGTCGCCGAACCGGCCTTGCCGGTGAACAGCCTGATGCCGTGGTCCGCGGCCATGGCGGTGAGCGCCTCGTCGGACGGCGTGCCCGCGTCCTGCATCTGGAGCGACTTCTTGTAGTTGTCCTTCGGTGTCTCTCCCGCACAGCCGAGGAACGTCCGGTGCGACCCCGGCATGATCATGAGTCCGCCGTTGGTGTCGAAGTTCTCCGTCAGCGCGATGGAGACGGACACCGTGCGCATCCGCGGCAGACCGTCCTCGGCGTGCCAGGTCTCGAAGTCCGAGTGCCAGTAGAAGCCGCTGGCACCGAAGCCCGGCTTGACGTTGATCCGCGACTGGTGGACGTACACGTCCGAGCCGAGGATCTGCCGCGCCCGTCCGACGACGCGCTCGTCGCGCACGAGGCCGGCGAACACCTCGCTGATCCGGTGCACCTCGAAGACCGACCGGATCTCCTTGGACCCCGGCTCGACGATCGCGCGCTCGTCGGCGCGCACCGCCGGGTCGGTGACCAGCCGGTTCAGTTCCCGCTGGTAGACGGCCACCTCGTCCGGCGTGATCAGCTCCTCGATGGCCAGGAAGCCGTCGCGCTCGAAGGAGTGCAGGCCGGCCGGGTCGATCGGGCCGGGCGCGTCGGGGGCGCCCCAGACGACCGGGTCCTGGCGGGGCGTGGCGACCTCGGTGGTGCCGCGGGTGGGGTACAGGTCGGTGACGGCGGGGGCGGTCACGCTCACACCTCCTCCTCGGTCAGCAGGGGGTAGACGCCGTTCTCGTCGTGGTCCTCCCGTCCGGTCACGGGCGGGTTGAAGACGCAGATGCAGCGGAAGTCCTCCTTGACCCGCAGCGTGTGCCTCTCGTGACCGTTCAGGCAGTACACGGTGCCCGGCGTGATGGTGTACGTCTGCCCGGTCTCGCGGTCGGTCAGCTCGGCCTCGCCCTCCACGCAGACGACGGCCTCGATGTGGTTCGCATACCACATCCGCGTCTCCGTCCCCGCGTACAGGATCGTCTCGTGCAGGGAGAAGCCGACCTTCTCCTTGGCGAGGATGACGCGCTTGCTCTCCCAGGTGCCGGACGCGGCCCTGACGTGCCGGTCGGTGCCTTCGACGTCCTTGAACGAACGGACAATCACGGTGTTCCTACGCCTCCTTGGCGGTGGTGCGGTGGGTGAGGGGGTGTTCAGGCGGTCCGGGGGGCGGGCTCAGACCGTCTCGCGGACCGCGCGGGCGAGGGTCTTCATGCCCTCGTCCAGCTCGTCGGGCGTGACGGTGAGGGCCGGGAGCAGCTTGACGACCTCGCCCTCGGGGCCGGACGTCTCGATCAGCAGCCCGAGTTCGAAGGCGCGCCGGGCGATGCGCGACGCCCGCCCCTTGTCGTGGAACTCCAGGCCCCACACCAGGCCGCGGCCCCGGTACTCCTTGATGTCGGCGAGGTTCTCCTCGGTGATGGAGATCAGGTGCTGCTCGACCTGCTCGCCGCGGGCCCGGGTCTGCTTCTCCATCGCCGACCCGTCGGCCCAGTACGCCTCCAGCGCGGCACTCGCCGTGACGAAGGCGGGGTTGTTGCCGCGGAAGGTGCCGTTGTGCTCGCCCGGCTCCCACACGTCCAGCTCGGGCTTGAACAGGCACAGCGACATGGGCAGGCCGTAGCCGCTGATCGACTTGGACACGGTGACGATGTCGGGCACGATGCCGGCCTCCTCGAAGGAGAAGAACGCGCCGGTGCGGCCGCAGCCCATCTGGATGTCGTCGACGATCAGCAGCATGTCGCGCCGGGCGCACAGCTCGGCCAGGGACCGCAGCCACTCGGGCCGGGCCACGTTGATGCCGCCCTCGCCCTGCACGGTCTCCACGATGACCGCGGCGGGCCGGTTGAGCCCCGAGCCCTGGTCCTCCAGCAGCCGTTCGAACCACAGGAAGTCGGGCACCCGGCCGTCGAGGTAGTTGTCGAACGGCATGGGTGTGCCATGGACCAGCGGGATGCCGGCGCCGGCCCGCTTGAAGGCGTTGCCGGTCACGGCGAGCGAGCCCAGCGACATGCCGTGGAAGGCGTTGGTGAACGACACGATGGCCTCGCGTCCCTTCACCTTCCGGGCCAGCTTCAGCGCCGACTCCACGGCGTTGGTGCCGGTCGGCCCCGCGAACATGACCTTGTACGGCAGGTCGCGGGGGCGCAGCACGTAGTTCTGGAACGACTCCAGGAAGCCGCGCTTGGCGGTCGTCGACATGTCGAGCCCGTGCGTGACGCCGTCCCGCTGGAGGTAGTCGATCAACGCCCGTTTGAGGACGGGGTTGTTGTGGCCGTAGTTGAGGGACCCGGCTCCGGCGAAGAAGTCGAGGTACTCGTGGCCGTCCTCGTCGTACATGCGGCTGCCGTGCGCGCGGTTGAAGACGGTGGGCCAGCCGCGGCAGTAGCTGCGTACCTCGGATTCCAGGACTTCGAAGACGCTCAGGTCGGGCTGGGTGATGGTCACGACGAATCGCTCCTCGGTGCAGTGGGGGGAGTCGGTCAGAGGGAGGGGGAGAGGGGACCGATGCGGTAGAGGACCTCGGGGTCGTGCGGCCCGTCGGGGAACAGGCCCGTGCCGAACAGCACCTCGCGCTCGACCCGGGCGCCGTGGCGCTCGGCGAACGAGGTGAACAGACGCTCCGAGGCGGTGTTGCCCGGAGTGATGGTGGTCTCCAGGGCGGTCAGCCCGTGCTCCGCGGCCGTCCGCGCGACCAGCCCGTCGAGCAGGGCTGCGGCCAGCCCGCGCCCGCGGTGCGCCCCGTCCACCGCCACCTGCCAGACGAGCAGGGTGCGGGGACGGTCCGGCCGGAGATAACCGGTGACGAAACCGACCGGCTCGCCGTGTCCGTCGCGCGCGACGGCCGTCGTGGCGGCGAAGTCGCGGCACCACAGCAGATAGCTGTAGGACGAGTTCAGATCCAGGGTCCTGGAATCCCGGGCCAGTCGCCACAACGCGGCTCCGTCCGCCACCGTCGGACGGTCGATTTGCAGGTCGGCTTGTGCGGCAGTCATGCAAATTGAACTTACCCATGTAAATTCGAAATTGCATGGCCCGACGGGGTTGGGTACGGGCACCTGCTGTGTTATCACGCGGGCGCGCGTGGACGCGCGAGCCCCGGTCAATTTGTCGCGGTTCGTCCGGATAATAAGGGGCAAATCGACGGTTTTGTGCAACGCGTCACAGTCGCACGGCATCCAGGAGACGTGTGCGAATTACGTCGATCCGTGTTCGCGAGATCTTCGCGTTTAGGTTGACGCGAAGCGGGCAGGAGCTAACGGGAAGCTATTTCTCCGAACAGTTCCGGAATTGTGTTCGCGTGATTCCCGAAAAGAGTGCCGGTAAAGAATTCCCCGAAAGCGGGCGGCCGTCAGTTCCAGGCGTTCTCGGCGGCGCGGCGGGCGGCGTCCGGGTCCACGGACAGCCCCCGCTCGCCGAGGGCCGCGCCCAGCGCCGCCAGACAGCCCTGCACCGCCCCGCGCGTCGCGTGCGGCCCGTAGTGGTTGACCCGGATCATCTCCTTGGCCAGCGCGCCCCCGCCCGCGGCCAGCGGCAGTGCGGGGTCGAGCGCCAGGGCCGCGGCCACCAGCTCCGAGGCGTCGACACCGGACGGTGTCCGCAGCGTCGTGGCGACCGGCGCCGCCTGAGCCGCCTCGTACACGTAAGGCTCCAGACCGCCGCCCAGCGCCACCGCACCGGCGCGGGTGGCCGCCGCGGCGGAGGCGTGCCGCGCCATCACCGCCTTGGGGCCCGCCTCCTCGATGCGCTCCAGACACGCCTCCAGGGCCAGCATCTCCAGCTGCGCCGGCGCGTGCAGCAGCGCCTTGCGCCCGCCGTCGATCCACCGCTCCTTCCAGTCCAGCAGGGAGAGGTACGAGTGGCGCGGTGCCCGCGGGTTGGCCGCCATCCGCGCCCACGCCCGCTCGCTCACCGACACCGCCGACACGCCGGCCGGACCGCCCATCGCCTTCTGCGCCCCGATGACGCACAGGTCCACGCCCCACGCGTCCGGCAGCACCGGCTCGGCCCCGACGGAGGCCACCGCGTCCAGATAGAGCAGCGCGCCGTGCTCCCGCACCACCGCGCCGATCTCCGCGACGGGGTTGGTGTTCCCGGTCGCGGCCTCCGCGTGCACCAGGGACACGAAGTCGGTCTCCGGGTGCTCGGCGAGGGCCTCGCGGACCAGGTCGGCCGTGACGGCGGTGTGGAAGGGGACGGCGAGGTCGTGCACGGTCGCCCCGCAGTCCCGCAGCCAGTCGCCGAAGGTCTGCCCGTACGGGCCCGTGATGACGTTCAGCGCCACGGTGCCCGGCCCGGCCGTACCCCGGATCGCGCCCTCCAGCGGCAGCAGCGCCTCGCCCTGCATGATCACGACGTCCTGAACGGTGCCGAGCAGCCGCGCCACCCGGTCCTCGATCGAGGCGAAGCGCTCGGCGCTCAGCGGGGGCAGGTCGAGAAAGGGGTGCGTCACGGCGGTGCTTCCTTCGCTCACGGAAATCGGAGGGGAACGGACAAGGATCGAGGGTAGATCCAGAGTGAATCGAGCGTAACCGCACCCCGCCGCACCCTCACCGGCTGGCGAGTTCTTGGGCCGGACAGCCGCGTGACCAGCGGTTTGAGTTGAGGAACCGGTACTGCTCCTCAATCATCGAAATCCACAGATCCCTCCCAGGGAGGCCGCACGTGAACACGCTCTTCGGGCGCCGGACGCAGGTCCCGGCCGCCGTCACCCTGACGGCCGGACTGGCGCTGGTCGCCGGCTGCACTTCGAGCGACGACGGCGGCAGCGGGTCGAGAACCGCCGCCGGCGGGGTCGAACTCGTCAAGGCCGGACGCCTCACCACCTGCACCCACCTGCCCTATCCGCCCTTCCAGTCGGAGATCGACGGCAAGGTGCAGGGCTTCGACGTGTCGCTGATCGACCTGGTCGCCAAGGACCTGGGCGTGAAGCAGGACATCCTCGACACGCCGTTCGAGAACTTCAAGACCGGCGCGTTCCTCAACTCCGGCGAGTGCGACCTGGCCGCGGCCGGCATGACCATCACCGAGGAGCGCAAGAAGAACGTCGACTTCTCCGACCCGTACTTCGACGCCACCCAGGCGGTGCTCGTCGACAAGAAGAGCGGCATCCGCTCCTTCGCCGACGTCAAGGGCAGGAAGCTCGGCGCCCAGGCGCAGACCACCGGCGAGGACTACGCCAAGAAGCAGGGCCTGGACCCGGTCTCCTTCGACTCCTCCGACGCCGTGCTCAACGGCCTGCGCACCGGCCAGGTCCAGGCCGTGATCATCGACTACCCGGTCGTGCAGGGCTGGCTGAAGGACAAGGCCAACGCCGACGCCTTCGAGGTCGTCGGCAATCTGGAGACCGGCGAGCAGTACGGCTTCACCGTCAAGAAGGGCAACACCGGGCTCCTCGCCGCCGTCAACGAGGCGATCAAGGACGCGAAGGCCGACGGCACGTACAAGAAGCTGTACGAGAAGTGGATCGGCCCCTACGACGAGTCCGCGGCCTCCCCGTCCGCCTCATGACGGACACCGGGCTCGACGCCCCGCCGCGCCGGAAGGGACTGACCCGGCGCCGGAAGCGGGGCCTGTCACGCGGCGCCCAGTACACCGTCTTCGTCGCGGCGGTGATCGCGCTCGCGGTCACCGCCGACTGGGGCCGCCTGGGGAACCAGTTCGCCCAGACGGACATCGCCCGGCGGATGTTCCCGGACGTGATCACGCTGGCGCTGAAGAACACCGTGCTGTTCACCGTCTCCGGCTTCGTCGTCGGACTCGCCCTCGGCATGGTGATCGCGCTGATGCGGCTCTCCTCCGTGGGCCCCTACCGCTGGCTCGCCGGGATCTACATCGAGATCTTCCGCGGCCTGCCCGCCCTGCTGATCTTCATCTTCATCGGCGTGGCCGTGCCGCTCGCCTTCCCGGGCACCGAGATCGTCGGCGGCACCTACGGCAAGGTCGCCCTCGCGCTCGGCCTGGTGGCCGCCGCCTACATGGCGGAGACCATCCGGGCCGGCATCCAGGCGGTCCCCAGGGGCCAGATGGAAGCGGCCCGTTCGCTGGGCTTCTCACCCGCCCGCGCCATGGCCTCGGTCATCGTCCCGCAGGCGTTCCGCATCATCCTGCCCCCGCTCACCAACGAGCTCGTCCTTCTCTTCAAGGACTCCTCGCTGGTGCTGTTCCTCGGCGTCACCCTGGAGGAGCGCGAGCTGTCCAAGTACGGCCGCGACCTGGCCAGCCAGACCGCCAACTCCACACCGATCCTGGTCGCGGGCCTGTGCTACCTGCTGATCACGATCCCGCTCGGCTTCGTCGTGCGCCGCATGGAGGCCAAGGCCCAGGAGGCGGTGCGGTGAGCCGGCCGGAGATCGACGTCCGCGGTCTGTACAAGTCCTTCGGACAGAACCGGGTCCTGCGCGGCATCGACCTGGAGATCGGCCGGGGCGAGGTGGTCTGTGTCATCGGCCCCTCCGGCTCCGGCAAGTCGACGCTGCTGCGCTGTGTGAACCTGCTGGAGGAGCCCACCGAGGGCCGGGTCTTCGTCGGCGGCACCGAGCTGACCGACCCCGACGTCGACATCGACGCCGCCCGCCGCCGGATCGGCATGGTCTTCCAGCAGTTCAACCTGTTCCCGCACCTGACGGTTACCGAGAACCTGACCCTGCCCCAGCGCCGGGTGCTCCGGCGCGGCAAGGCGCGGGCCGCGAAGGTGGCCGCCGAGAACCTGGCCCGCGTAGGACTCTCGGAGAAGGCGGACGCCTATCCCTCCTCCCTCTCCGGCGGCCAGCAGCAGCGCGTCGCGATCGCCCGCGCGCTGGCGATGGGCCCCGAGGTGATGCTGTTCGACGAGCCGACCTCGGCGCTCGACCCGGAACTGGTGGGCGATGTCCTGGCGGTCATGCGCATGCTGGCCGACGAGGGCATGACGATGATGGTGGTGACCCACGAGATGACCTTCGCCCGCGAGGTCGCCGACCGGGTCGTCTTCATGGACGGCGGCGTGATCGTCGAGGACGGCACCCCCGACCGGGTCATCAAAGCCCCCCGCCACGAACGCACCCGGCACTTCCTCTCCCGCCTCCTGGACCCCGCGATGGCGGACGTGGAGGAGGAGACCTCCGACCAGGTGGGCGGCGGCACCTGACCGGACAGGCCCTAAGGTGCAGGGCATGAGCGAAAGCGTGGTGCTGCACGTCAGGGGTCGGGTGCTCGTCGGACCGGAGGACGTCCGCGACGAACTGTGGGTGATCGACGGCCGGATCTCCTACGACCGTCCCGCCGGTGTCCGCGACATCCGCGCCGTCGAGGGCTGGGCGCTGCCCGGCCTCGTCGACGCCCACTGCCACGTGGGGCTCGACGCGCACGGCGCGGTCCCCGAGGACGTCGCCGAGAAGCAGGCACTGACCGACCGCGACGCCGGCACGCTGCTGGTCCGGGACGCGGGCTCGCCCTCCGACACCCGCTGGATCGACGGCCGCGAGGACCTCCCGAAGATCATCAGGGCCGGCCGGCACATCGCCCGCACCCGCCGCTACATCCGCGGCTACGCCTGGGAGATCGAGCCCGAGGACCTTCTCGCCCACGTCGCCCGGGAGGCCCGGCGCGGCGACGGCTGGGTGAAGCTGGTCGGCGACTGGATCGACCGCGACCTCGGCGATCTGGCGGCCTGCTGGCCGCGGGAGGCGGTCGAGGCGGCGATAGCCGAGGCCCATCGCCTGGGCGCCCGGGTCACCGCGCACTGCTTCGCCGAGGACTCCCTGCGCGACCTGGTGGAGTCCGGCATCGACTGCGTCGAGCACGCCACGGGTCTGACGGAGGACCTGATCCCGCTGTTCGCCTCCCGGGGCGTCGCGATCGTCCCGACCCTGGTGAACATCGCGACGTTCCCCAGGCTCGCCGACGGCGGCGCGGTCCGCTTCCCCCGCTGGGCGGCCCATATGCGCCGCCTGTACGAACGCCGTTACGACACCGTCCGCAACGCCTACGACGCCGGTGTCCCGGTCTACGTCGGCACCGACGCCGGCGGCGCCCTGCCGCACGGCCTGGCGGCGGCGGAGGCCGCCGAACTGGTCACCGCGGGCATCCCGCCGGTGGCCGCCCTGTCGGCGACGACCTGGGCGGCCCGCAGCTGGCTCGGCCGGCCCGGACTCCAGGAGGGGGCGGCGGCGGACCTGGTGGTGTACGAGGAGGACCCGCGGGCGGACATACGGGTGCTGGCGGCGCCGCGCCGGGTGGTGCTGAACGGACGGGTCGTCGCGTAGCCGAGGGGGTCGTCGCTCGGCCGACGCGGCGCCGCCCTCAGCCGCGGGTCATGGCCAGCGCCCGGTCCAGGGCCTGGAGGAAGCCGTTCACCGTGGCCCGGTCCCGTACCGCCAGCCGCAGCCACCGCTCGTCCAGGCCGGGGAACGTGTCGCCGCGGCGGACCGCGTAGCCGAGGGCGCGCAGCCGGTGGCGCACGGCCGCGGCGTGCTCCAGGCGGACGAGGACGAAGGGGCCCTCGGCGGGTTCGGCGACGTGCAGGCCGTCGGCGGCGAACTCCCGCAGCCCGGCGACGAGATGGGTCCGGTCCGCGGCGATGCGGTGCGCCGCGTGGGCCGCCTCCGCCAGCGCGCGCGGCGCCACGCACGCCTGCGCCGCCGCCAGCGCGGGCGTGGACACGGGCCACAGCGGCTGGGCCCGCTCCAGTTCCGCGACGGTCTCCGGGGCCGCCAGCACGTAACCGATGCGCAGCCCGGCAAGGCCCCAGGTCTTGGTGAGGCTGCGCAGCACCACGAGCCCGGGCAGGTCCGTCCGTCCGGCCAGCGCCTCCCGCTCGTCCGGCACCGCGTCCATGAACGCCTCGTCCACCACCAGCGTCCGCCCGGGACGGGCCAGCCGGGCGACATCGGCCGCCGGGTGCAGGACCGACGTCGGGTTGGTCGGATTGCCGATCACCACCAGGTCGGCGTCGTCGGGGACGGCCGCCGGGTCCAGCCGGAAGCCGTCCTCCTCCCGCAGCAGCACCCGGTCGACGGTGTGGCCCGCGTCCCGCAGGGCCGCCTCCGGCTCCGTGAACTGCGGATGCACCACGACCGGCCGGCGTACCTTCAGGGCGCGGGCCAGCAGCACGAACGCCTCGGCCGCCCCGGCGGTCAGCAGCACCCGCTCCGGCGGCAGCCGGTGCCGGGCCGCCACCGCCGCCCGCGCGGCCCGCCCGTCCGGATAGGCGGCCAGGGAGTACAGCGAGGCGGCGATGTGCTCGCGCAGCCAGTCCGGGGGCGTGTCCGCGCGGACGTTCACCGCCAGGTCGGTCAGTGCCGAGCCGTCGTCGCGGACCTCGGCGTCGCCGTGGTGCCGCAGATCGTGCCCGGCGCCGTCCGGCTCAGTGCGCATGGGAGTGCGCCCCGTGGTGGTGCCCGTGCCCGTGCCCGTGCCCGTGGTCGTGGCCGTGGCCGTCGTCGTCGGGGTGGAAGTGCGGCTGCTGCGGCGCGCCCACCTTGTCCTCGAAGCCCGGCAGCGCGATGCGGTACACGCACGAGTCGCAGTTCATCCGCAGATCGCCCTCGACGGCCTCCAGATAACGCTCCCAGACCAGGTCCAGCAGCTCCGGCTCCGGGCCGATGACGTCCGCCGACCGCACCTGAACGTCCGGGTGCGCGGCGGCCCAGTCCTCCGTCTGCCGCCGCACCCGGTCCGGCAGCACCCCGGTGAACAGGAAGTACGGCAGCACCACGATCCGCCGGGCGCCCAGCCGCGCGCACCGGTCGAGCCCGCTCGGCACGTCCGGCGCCGCCAGCGACACGAACGCCGTCTCCACGTTCGCGTAGCCGCGCCCCTCCCACAGCAGCCGGGCCGCCTTGAACACCTCCGCGTTGGCGTCCGGGTCGGTCGAGCCGCGCCCGACCAGCAGCACGGTCACGTCGGACCGGTCGGCGGGCGCGCCCCCGTCGCCGCCGAGCGCCTCGTCCAGCCGCCGGTCCAGCACCTTCAGCAGCTCCGGGTGCGGGCCCAGCGGACGGCCGTAGGAGTACGAGATGCCGGGGTGGCGCTCCTTCTCGCGGGCCAGCGCCGCCGGGATGTCGCCCTTGGCGTGCCCGGCGGCCACCAGCATCAGCGGCACGGCGGCGAACCGCCGTACGCCCCGCTCCACCAGCTCGGTGACCGCCTCGCCCAGCGGCGGCGGGGACAGCTCGATGAAGCCGCCCGCGACGGGCAGTTCGGGGTGGCGGCGGCCGAGCCGCCGGACGAAGTCGCGGAACGCCTCGGCTCCGGCCTCGTCCCGGGTGCCGTGGCCGGCGATGAGCAGGGCGGGCGGGGTGGTCACGATGTCTCCTCGGAGGGAACGGGGTGGTACAGCAGGGCGTTGAGCGCGGCGGCGGCGACCGCCGAACCGCCCTTCTCGGACACGTTGCTCACGGCGGGCAGCCCGCTGGCGCGCAACGCGGCCTTGGACTCGGCCGCCCCGACGAAGCCGACGGGCAGGCCGATGACGAGCGCGGGGGAGGCGTCCAGGGTCAGCAGCTCCTCCAGGGCGGTCGGCGCACAGCCGATCACCCAGAGCGCGCCGGGGCCGACCTGCTCGTGGGCCAGCCGCATCGCGTGCGCCGAGCGGGTCAGACCGGGTCCGGAGACGGCGTCCTTCAGACGGCAGACGGTTCCGCGGCGCGTGATGCCCGCCGCGACCATCTCCACGTCCACCACGACGGGCGCCCCGGCGTGCAGCGCGGCGTGCGCCTGCGCCAGCTCGTCCTCGTCCAGGACGAGGTCCTCGGCGTAGGCGAGGTCGGCGGAGGAGTGGATGACGCGTTCCACGACCGCCCGGCTCAGCGGCGGGAAGTGCGAGGTGTCCAGGCGGGCGCGCAGCCGCCGGAAGGACTCCTGCTCGATGGGGTGCACGGCACGGTTCACCGGGTCTCCTCCTGCCAGCGGTAGCCGCGCGGCGTCACCATGCGCCCCGCGATCTCACGGGTCGCCGTGTTGCCCACGGTGACGACCGTCATCATGTCGACCGTCGCCGGGTCCAGGGCGGCCAGTGTCGTCAGCCGGCCGGACTCGTCCGGCCGGGAGGCGTTGCGTACGACGCCGACCGGCGTCGCCGGCTCCCGGTGCTCCGCGAGGATCGCCAGCGCCTTGGGCAGCTGCCAGTCCCGGCCCCGGCTGCGCGGGTTGTAGAAGGTCACGACGAGGTCCGCCTCGGCCGCCGCCCGCACCCGGCGCTCGATGACCTCCCAGGGCGTGTGCAGGTCGGACAGGCTGATCGACACGTGGTCGTGGCCGAGCGGCGCGCCCAGGACCGCCCCGGCGGCCAGCGCCGCGGTCACGCCGGGCACGCCCACCACGTCGATGTCGTCACCGGCCTCCGCGAGCGCGGGCGAGGCCATGGCGTACACGCCCGCGTCGCCGCTGCCGATCAGCGCCACCGCGTGCCCCGCCCGGGCCTCGGCGACCGCCGTGCGCGCCCGCTCCTCCTCGGCGCCCAGACCCGATTCGAGTACCCGGGTGCCGGGGCGCAGCAGATCGCGGATCTGGTCGACGTACTGGTCCAGGCCGACCAGCACGGAGGCGCGCCGCAGCTCCGCCTCGGCCCGCGGGGTGAGCAGGTCCCGGGCGCCGGGCCCGAGCCCGACCACGGCGAGCCGCCCGCGCCCCGGCCGCCGTACGACCGCACAGGTCGCCATCGCCGGGCTCCCGTCCGCCCGCGCGGACTTGCGCTTGGGGACGAGGAGCTCACCGCCGCGCACCAGGGCCGCGGCCTCCGCGACGGACGGGGTGCCGACGGCGGCCAGGGGCGCGTCGGAGGGGTTGGGGACCTCCACTGCCGCCAGCTCCTCGGCGGAGTACGTGACGACCGGCACCCCGAGCCGCTCCGCCGCCCCGACGATCCCCGGCTCTTCGGCCTTGGCGTCGACGGTGGCGAGCTCGGCGACCGACCGCGCCGAGAGACCGGCGTCCCGCAGGGCGTCCTCGACCAGTCCCAGCACCTCGTCCACGGGGGCGCCCTTCGAGGCGCCGACGCCGACGGCCAGGGACGGCGGGCGCAGCAGCACC
Source organism: Streptomyces fumigatiscleroticus (assembly GCF_014647975.1). GTDB lineage: Bacteria > Actinomycetota > Actinomycetes > Streptomycetales > Streptomycetaceae > Streptomyces > Streptomyces fumigatiscleroticus. The sequence continues at coordinate 71,878 of NZ_BMQF01000005.1, read as the reverse complement.
TCGCGCTCGGCGGGCTCGACGGCGCGGTCCGTCACACGGACCGTGTACGCGCCGTCGTCCGTGACCGGCAGCGGGGGCAGCGGCCAGGAGACCTCCGTCCGCAGCGCCACCGGCTCGCCGTCGAGCAGGGCCCGTGAGACGGCGGCGACATCGCCCTCCACCGGCAGGCCGAGCGTGTCGAGCCCCGCCAGACCGGCCGCGTCCGTCGCCGTGGTCACCACCGGCTCGGCGCCCAGCACCCCGGCCACCGCGCGGGCCAGGTCGTTGGCGCCGCCGCCGTGCCCGCCGAGCAGCGACACGGCGAACCGGCCGCCCTCGTCCACGCAGACCACGCCCGGGTCGGTCCGCTTGTCGCCCAGCAGCGGCGCGACCAGCCGTACCACCGCGCCCGTCGCCAGGAAGCACACGAGCTGCTCGCATTCCGCGAACGCGGCCCGTACGGCGTCCCCGACGGGACCCCCGTACACGCGCGTGCGGTCCGGCCACGCGGCGGCCAGCCGGTCACGCGCGGCCGCTCCCGCCGCGGTGGCGGAGATGAGGCCGATCACTGAGCAACTCCTTCGGTAGGGGCCGCGGGTCTGACGCCCCACAGCAGGAAAACGGGATTGGTGGCCGCCAGCCGGGTCACGTCCCCCGGCAGCGGCGCCAGACGGGACGACTGCAACAGCACCCCGTCGCAGTCGAGCCCCGCACCGGTGAGCGCGGCGCGCGCCGCCGGCACCCGGTCCAGGGCGGCCAGGGCGACCACCACCGCGCGCCGCGCCCGCCGCGCGCACGCGGTGATCACGTCGGGCAGCTCGCGCCCCCCGCCGCCGACGAACACGGCGTCGGGATCGTCCAGGCCGGTCAGCGCCTCGGGCGCCGTCCCGTGCACCACGTGCACGTCCACGCCGTGCGCGGCGGCGTTGGCGCGGATCCGCTCCGCCCCGTCCGGGGCCTTCTCCACGGCCGTGACGGCGGCGCCCAGCCGTGCGCACTCCACGGCCAGCGAACCGGAGCCCGCGCCGACGTCCCAGACCAGATCGCCCGGCCGGGGCCCGAGCCGGGCCAGCGCCAGGGCGCGCACCTCGAACTTGGTGATCATCGAATCGCGGTGCGCGAACTCCGTCTCGGCCAGCGCCCAGCCGGCGGGTCCGGGCAGCGGCCCGGCGACCGTGCGCACCGGCCCGAGCGCCCGCGCCTCGTCCAGGCACAGCACCACGTTCACCGCCGTACCCCAGTCGCGCGCCGCGGCCTCGGCGGGCGTGACCCGCTCGACGCGCTCGCGCTCCGGGTCGCCCAGCGCCGAGGCGACGACGAGGACCCGCCCGGCGCCCGCCCGGTCGAGCGCGGCCCCCAGCTCGGCCGGACCGGCGCCCGGACCCGTCAGCACGGCGGCCTTGGGATACGCCCGGCACACGTTCACCGCCGTGCGCAGCTCCCGCCCGTGCGCGCTGACCACCACGGCGTCGTCCCAGGTCAGCCCGGCCCGCGCGAAGGCGGCGGCGACGGAGGACACCCCCGGGCGCACATCCAGCGCCTGTGGCCCGAACCGCTCGGCCAGCGCCCGCACGATCCCGAAGAACCCCGGATCGCCCGAGGCCAGCACGGCGACCGGCCGTCCCTCGCGGACATACCGCCCGATGGTGTCCAGCGCGGGCGCCAGCGGCCCGAGCACCACCCGCTCCGCGCCCTCGGGCAGCGCCACGGCGTACAGATGCCGCCGCCCGCCCACGACGAGCCGTGCCCCGGCCACCGCGCCCGGGTCCGGGGACGCCCCCGTGCCCGTGCCGACGACGGTGATCAGACGGCTCATGTGCTCGCACCCCGCTCGCGCAGGGCCTTGCGGGCCTCGGGGTCGGCCTTGCGGTAGCCGTGGAAATGCCCCGGGTGGTACAGGTGCGAGCGGGTGCCGTGCGCGTCGAGAGCCGGGCCGACCAGGAACAGCGTGTGCTTCCAGAGCCTGTGCTCCTTGACCGTCTCCTCCAGCGTCCCGATCGTGCACCTCACGACCAGCTCCTCCGGCCAGGTCGCCTGGTACGCCACGACGACCGGCGTGTCGGTCGGGTAGCCGCCCTCCAGCAGCTCCCGCACCAGCTGTCCGCTGCGCGCCGCCGACAGGAAGACCGCCATGGTCGTGCCGTGCCGGGCGAACTCGCGGACCTCCTCCCCGGGCGGCATCGGCGTCTTGCCGCCGCCCAGCCGGGTCAGGACCACGGACTGCGCGACCTCCGGGATCGTCAGCTCCCGCTGGGCGAGGGCGGCGACCGCGGAGAAGGAGGAGACGCCGGGCACCACCTCGGTGGCGATGCCGAGCGCGTGGCACCGGTCCAGCTGCTCCTGGGTGCCGCCCCACAGCGCGGGGTCGCCGGAGTGGATGCGGGCCACCTTCAGGCCCTCGTCGCGGGCCCGCTCGTAGACGGCCACGACGTCCTCCAGCGACATCGTCGCCGAGTCGAGGATCTCCGCGTCCGCCCGCGCGTGCTCCAGGACCTCCGCCTGGACCAGGCTGGCCGCCCAGATCACCACGTCGGCGTCGGCGATGGCGCGCGCGGCACGGAACGTCAGCAGGTCGGCGGCGCCGGGGCCGGCACCGACGAAGGTCACCTTGCCGGTGGGGGCATCGGCCATGGGAATTCGGTCCTCTCTACGGAAGGTCGTACGGGTACTGCGGCTGCTGACGCCGGACATGCGTGAACGGGGGCTGATCGGATACCAAGGGCCCATGGCGGTCTTCGTCGCGCTCGGCGCGTTCCTGATGACGCTGGCCGGCGGCTGGACGGCACAGCGGGTGACCGACCGCCGCCATCTGGTGCTGGGCCTGGCCGGGGGGCTGATGCTGGGCGTGGTCGGCCTGGACCTGCTGCCCGAGGCGCTGAACGTGGCGAGCACCGACGTCTTCGGCGTACCGGCCGCGCTGCTGCTGTTCGTCGCCGGGTTCCTCCTCGCCCATCTGGTGGAACGCCTGCTGGCCGCCCGGCAGGCCGCGCACGGCGCCGGTGAGCACGGCCACCGCTCGCCCGAGGTGGGTCTGACGGCGGCGGCCGCGATGGTCGGGCACAGCGCCATGGACGGCGTGGCGATCGGTGCCGCCTTCCAGATCGGCGGCGGCATGGGCGTGGCGGTCGCGCTGGCGGTGATCGCCCACGACTTCGCGGACGGCTTCAACACCTACACGATCACCAGTCTGTACGGGAACGCCCGCCGCCGGGCGCTCACGATGCTGGTCGCGGACGCGCTGGCACCGGTGGCCGGCGCGGCCTCCACGGCGTTCGTCACCGTCCCGGAGCTGCTGCTCGGCTGCTATCTCGGCCTGTTCGGCGGGGTCCTGCTCTATCTCGCCGCCGCCGAGATCCTGCCCGAGGCGCACCACGCGCACCCGGCCCGCTCGACCCTGCTGTGCACGGTCGCCGGCGCGGCGTTCATCTGGCTGGTGGTGGGCATCGCCGAGGGCTGAACCCGCGGAGCCCGCCCGGCGCGACGGCATCACAACTTGCCGCCCCGGCCGCCGTGCCGCCGCGCGGGCGCGATCAGCGTCGACAGATAGGGCAGGGGAGCGCCGTCGAGCTCGGCGGCGGGCCGGATCGACTCCTCCTCCAGACCCAGCGCCGACCCCCACACGGCGTCGTCCAGCCGCCCGGTCTCGCGCAGCGCCTCGGCGACCTCCCGCGCCTGCCGCCCGAACTTGTAGGCGACGACGGTCCCCGGCCCGTTCAACGCGTCCTTCAGCACGCCCGACCCGGCGGTCACCGGCACCAGCGTCAGCGGTTCGGTGCCCTCGGTCAGCACGGCACCCGAGCGCGCCGCCAGATCCTGCATGGCGGTGATGCCGGGCACGGTCTCCACGACGGTCCCCGGCACCAGCTCCGCCACCGTCTGCGCGAGATAGGTGAACGTCGAGTAGACATTGGGGTCGCCGATGGTCGCGAAGGCCACGGCGGCGTGCTGCCGCAGCAGCCCGGCGACCCGCTCGCCGGCCGCGTCCCAGGCCGCCTCGCGCCGCGCCCGGTCGGTCCGCTCGTTCAGCGCGAACACCACGCGGAGGACCTTCTCCTGCGGCACGTAGTGGAGCACGGTCGCCTCGGCCCGCCCCCGCTCTCCCGTGTCCATCACGGGTACGACGACGACATCGGCGGCCCGGAGCGCGTTGACGCCCTTGACCGTCACCAGCTCCGGATCACCGGGACCGACCCCGACCCCGACCAGCCTGCTGCTCATGACGTCCGGCACCTCTCCACGAACCTACGGGCGACACCGGGCTCGGACGCCCAGTGCGTGTGCAGATAACTCGCGTGCACACCACGCTGTACAAAACCCTCGACCCGGCTGCGGGGCGAACGCACCCCCCAGGCGGGGGCCGCCCCCGCACCGGGCTCCACCACCGTCCGGTGGAACTCGTGCCCGCGCATCCGCGTCCCGGCGGCGGCCAGCACACTGTCGCCCACGGCCACCGCGTCCCGGTAGCCGAGGGTCAGCCGCTCCGTCATCCGGGCGCTCGCGCCGAGCACCCCGCACATCGGCCGCCCGTCGATCTCCCGGCACAGATACAGCAGCCCGGCACACTCGGCGGCGACCGGCGCACCGCGCTCCGCGAGCGCCGCCACGGACTTGCGCAACGGCTCGTTGGCGGACAGTTCCTCGGCGTACACCTCCGGGAAGCCGCCCCCGATCACCAGCCCGTCCGTCCCCTCGGGCAGCTCCTCGTCCCGGAGCGGATCGAAGACGACGACCTCCGCACCGGCGGCGGTGAGCAGCTCGGTGTGCTCGGCGTAGGAGAAGGTGAAGGCGGGACCGCCGGCGACGGCGACCACCGCACGCTCCTCGGGGACGGCGACGGGCGGCTCCCAGGGGGCGTCCGGCAACGCCCCCGCGCCGTGCGCCAGCGCCACCAGCGCCTGAAGATCGCATCCCGCGCTCACCTGCGCGGCCATCGCGGCCACCGCCTCCACGGCCGCCGCCCGCCGCTCGGCCACCGGCACCAGCCCCAGATGCCGCGACGGCGTCTGGACCGGAGCCGAGCGCCGCAGCACCCCCAGCACCGGCACCCCGGCCGCCTCCAGCGCCTGGCGCAGCAGCTCCTCGTGCCGGTCCGACGCGACCTTGTTCAGGATCACGCCCCCGACCCGCACCTCGGGGTCCCAGGAGACGAACCCGTGCACCAGCGCCGCCACCGACCGCGACTGCGACGAGGCGTCCACCACCAGCACCACCGGCGCCCGCAGCACCTTCGCCACCTGGGCGGTGGAGGCCAGCTCGCCCTCCCCGGCGGCCCCGTCGTACAGCCCCATGACCCCCTCCACCACGGCGATGTCGCAGCCGCGCGCCCCGTGCAGGAACAGCGGGGCGACCAGCTCGGGACCGCACAGGTAGGCGTCGAGGTTCCGGCCCACCCGCCCGGTGGCGAGCGCGTGGTACCCGGGGTCGATGTAGTCCGGCCCGACCTTGTGCGGGGACACGGCGAGTCCCCGCCCGGCGAGCGCGGCCATCAGCCCCGTGGCGACGGTGGTCTTGCCGCTGCCCGACGAGGGCGCGGCGACGACCAGCCGTGGAACGGAGGGGGACGTCACCACTCGATGCCCCTCTGGCCCTTCTGCCCCACGTCCATGGGGTGCTTGACCTTGGACATGTCGGTGACGAGGTCGGCGAGGTCCACCAGCTTCTGTGGCGCGTTCCGCCCGGTGATCACCACATGCTGGGTCCCCGGCCGGTCGCGCAGTACCTCGACCACCTCGTCGGTGTCGACCCACCCCCAGTGCATCGGGTACGCGAACTCGTCGAGTACGTACAGCCGGTACGTCTCGGCCGCCAGGTCACGCTTGACCTGCTCCCAGCCCTCCCGGGCCTTCTCCTCGTTGTCCATCTGGGCGTCGCGCTGCACCCAGGACCAGCCCTCGCCCATCTTGTGCCAGGCGACGGTGCCGCCCTCGCCGGAGTCCCCGAGCACCCGCAGCGCCCGCTCCTCGCCGACCTTCCACTTCGCCGACTTGACGAACTGGAACACCCCGATCGGCCACCCCTGGTTCCAGGCGCGCAGCGCCAGCCCGAAGGCGGCCGTCGACTTGCCCTTGCCGACCCCGGTGTGCACGACCACGAGCGGCCGGTTACGGCGCTGACGGGTGGTCAGCCCGTCGTCCGGAATCACACTCGGCTGTCCCTGCGGCATTACGCGGCCCTCCTCGTATTCCTCACAGACGAAGTCCTCTGCACATCCCTGACCAGCCCGGCGATCGAGTCCGCCCGCAGCTCCTCCAGCGTCACGGCCGTACCGCCCAGCTCACCGGCGAGCTTCCCCGCGAGCCCCAGCCGCACCGGTCCGGACTCGCAGTCCACGACGACGGAGGCGACGCCGTCGACGGCGAACAGCCGCGCGGCGCGCGCGGCGAGGGCGACCGGCTCGGGACCGCCTGTGGCCCGCCCGTCGGTCACCACCACGACCAGCGGCCGGCGCGCCGCGTCCCGCAGCCGCTCCACCCGCAGCACGTCGTGCGCCTTGAGCAGCCCGGCGGCGAGCGGAGTCCGCCCGCCGGTGGGCAGCGACTCCAGCCGTGCGGCGGCGGCGTCCACCGACGAGGTCGGCGGCAGCGCGACCTCGGCGGACGACCCGCGGAAGGTCACCAGCCCCACCTTGTCCCGCCGCTGATAGGCGTCGAGCAGCAGCGACAGCACGGCACCCTTCACGGCACTCATCCGCTGCCGCGCCGCCATCGAACCGGAGGCGTCGACGACGAAGAGGACGAGGTTGCCCTCGCGCCCTTCGCGGGTGGCCTGCCGCAGATCGTCCCTGCGCACGACGAGCCCCGGGCCCGACCGGCCCCGTGCCCGCTGGTGCGGCGCCGCGGCCCGCACGGTCGCCGCCAGGTGCAGCTTGGTGAGCGTCCCCCGGGGGCGCCGGGCCCCGGTGGTCCGCCCGTGCTCGGTCCGCGCGCGCGAACGCCGCCCGGCGGCACCCTCACCGATGCCCGGCACGCTCAGCACCTTCGTACGGAAGGGCTCGGCGGCCCGTACGGCGGACTGCTCGCCCGCGCCGGCCCCGGAGGGCTGGGGCTCGCCGCCCTCACCGGCCTCGGGCCGCGCGGGGGCGTCGCCCGCCCGGGGACCGTCTTCCCGGGGACCGCCGTCCTGAGGCGGCTGCCCGCCGCCTCCGCCGGGACCGCCAGGGCCGTCCGGGTCGTCGTCGCCGTCGTTCTCGTCCTGCCCGCCGAACTGCTCCAGCGTCTCGTCGAGCCTGTCCTCGTCGAGTCCCGGCGCGTCGAACGGGTTCCGCCTGCGCCGGTGCGGCAGCGCCAGCAGCGCCGCCTGCCGCACGTCCTCGGCGAGCACGTCCGTCCGGCCCGCCCAGGCCGCCAGCGCGGTCGCCGTGCGCGCCATCACGATGTCGGCGCGCATGCCGTCCACCTCGAACGCCGCGCAGGTCGCCGCGATCTGCCGCAGCGCCCCGTCGCCGAGCCGCACGGAGGGCAGCAGCTCCCGCGCCGCCACGATCCGCGCCCGCACGGCGGCCTCGTCCTCGGCCCACCGCGCGGCGAACCCGTCCGGGTCGTCGTCGTACGCGAGCCGCCGCCGCACGACCTCGACCCGCTGGTCGGGCTCGCGCGACGCGGCGACCTCGACGGTCAGCCCGAACCGGTCGAGCAGCTGCGGCCGCAGCTCGCCCTCCTCCGGGTTCATGGTCCCGACGAGCAGGAAGCGCGCGGCATGCCGTACGGAGACGCCCTCGCGCTCGACGTAGGAGGCGCCCATGGCGGCGGCGTCGAGCAGCAGGTCGACCAGGTGGTCGTGGAGGAGGTTCACCTCGTCGACGTAGAGGATGCCCCGGTGCGCGTCGGCCAGCAGGCCCGGCTCGAAGGCCTTCACGCCCTCCGCGAGCGCCCGCTCGATGTCGAGCGCGCCCACGAGCCGGTCCTCGGAGGCGCCGACGGGCAGCTCGACCATGCGGGCCGGACGCGACTCGAACGCCCCCGGCTCGTGCGGTCCGTCGGGGCAGCCGGGGTCGGGGGAGGCCGGGTCACAGGAGAAACGGCAGCCGGGAACGACGGCGACCTCGGGCAGCAGGGCCGAAAGGGCGCGTACGGCGGTGGACTTGGCGGTGCCCTTCTCGCCGCGGACGAGCACACCGCCTACCGCTGGGCTGACGGCGTTGAGGAGCAGGGCGAGGCGGAGGTCGTCCTGCCCCACGACAGCGGTGAAAGGAAAGGGCGTGCTCACGCGGTGATCACTCCTTCGGGTGACGCAGGGAAGAGCGGCTCGCGGGCAGGCCGAAGGCCGGTCAAGGTGATGTTCTGGTCCCCGCCGACGCGGGGGTGGTCCGACGCGGACGCTCGGCGACGAGATGCACCGTGTGTTGTCCCCGCCGACGCGGGGGTTCCGGGGGAGGTCATTCGCTCCCCTCCAGATCTCCCTCGAGCTCGAGGTAGGTCGCCCGGAGCCGGTCCAGGGTCTCCTGGTCCGGCTCCGCCCACAGCCCACGGTCTGCCGCTTCCAGCAGCCGTTCGGTGATGCCGCGCAGCGCCCAGGGGTTGGACTTCCGCATGAACTCCTGGTTCTCCGGCGAGAACACGTACTCGGCTGACAACTTCTCGTACATCCAGTCGTCCACGACCCCAGCCGTAGCGTCGTACCCGAAGAGGTAGTCCACGGTCGCAGCCATCTCGAACGCACCCTTGTAGCCGTGCCTCCTCATGGCGCTCATCCAGCGTGGGTTGACCACACGCGCTCGGAAAACGCGGTGGGTTTCCTCACCCAACGTGCGTGTCCGTACTTGATCGGGTACGGCGGAGTCGCCCACGTACGCCTCGGGGCTCGCGCCCGTCAGATGCCGCACCATGGCCACCATGCCGCCGTGGTACTGGAAATAATCATCTGCGTCGTGAATGTCGTGCTCGCGGGTGTCCACGTTCTTCGCGGCGACGGCGATCCGCTTGAACGCCGTCTCCATGTCCCCGCGCGCGGCCCGCCCGTCGAGCCCGCGCCCGTACGCGTAACCGCCCCACACCGCGTACACCTCGGCGAGGTCGGCGTCGGAGCGCCAGTTCCGCGCGTCGATCAGCGGCAGCAGACCCGCCCCGTACGCCCCCGGCTTCGAGCCGAAGATACGGGCCGTCGCGCGCCGCCGGTCGCCGTGCTCGGCGGTGTCCTCGTCGGCGTGCGCGCGGACGTAGTTCTGTTCGGGTGACTCATCCAGCTCCGCCACCGCCCGCACCGCGTCGTCGATCAGCCCGACGACGTGCGGGAAGGCGTCCCGGAAGAACCCGGAGATACGGACCGTGACGTCGATGCGCGGCCGGCCCAGCTCCTCCGGGGGCACGATCTCGAAGCCGGTCACCCGGCGCGACGCGTCGTCCCACACCGGACGGCACCCCAGCAGCGCCAGGATCTCGGCGATGTCGTCGCCCTGGGTGCGCATGGCCGACGTGCCCCAGACCGTGAGGCCCACGGACTTCGGGTACTCGCCCGTGTCGGCCAGATACCGCTGCACCAGCGAGTCCGCGAGCGACTGGCCGACCTCCCAGCTCAGCCGGGACGGGATGGCCTTGGGGTCGACGGAGTAGAAGTTGCGGCCGGTCGGAAGCACGTTGACCAGGCCCCGGGTGGGAGAGCCGGAGGGGCCCGCCGGGACGTAACCGCCGTCCAGCGCGCGCAGGATGTGCCCGATCTCGTCCGTGGTGCGGGCGAGGCGCGGCACGACCTCGGTGCAGGCGAACTCCAGCACCGCGACGGCGTCCGGCAGTTCGGCGCCGCCGAACACCTCACGCACCAGCGCGGGCGCGGACGCAGCGTCCCAGCCGCGCTCCTCCATGCCCTCCGCGATCCGCCGGCACAGCTGCTCCAGCAGGTCGATCGCGTCGGCCGCCGTGCGCGAAGGGCCCTCGACCAGGTCCGTCAGCTCCACCGGCACCTTCACCGGCGCGCCCGGCTCCGCGAGCAGCTCCTTCTCCACCAGCCCGAAGTGCTCGGCCAGCGAGGCCCTGAGGCCCGGCAGCGCGTTGGCCTGTCCGCCCCACACCTGCGAGGCGCGCAGCACGGCCAGGACGAGGTTGACGCGGGGCTCGCCGACCGGGCCGCCGCCCAGGATGTGCAGGCCGTCGCGGATCTGCACGTCCTTGATCTCGCACAGATAGCCGTCGATGTGCATGACGAACTCGTCGAAGTCGTCGTCCTCCGGCTGCTCGTCCACGTGCAGGTCGTGGTGGAGTTCCGCCGCCTTGACCAGCGTCCAGATCTGCGCGCGGACCGCCGGGGCCTTCGTCGGGTCGAGGTCGGAGACCAGCGCGTACTCGTCCAGGAGCTGCTCCAGCTTGGCCAGGTCGCCGTAGGTGTCGGCGCGGGCCATCGGCGGGACGAGGTGGTCGACGACCGTGGCGTGGCCGCGGCGCTTGGCCTGGGTGCCCTCGCCGGGGTCGTTGACGATGAAGGGGTAGATGAGGGGGAGGTCGCCGAGGACCGCGTCGGGCGCGCACCCGCGCGACAGCCCGAGCCCCTTGCCCGGCAGCCACTCCATCGTGCCGTGCTTGCCCATGTGGACGATGGCGTCGGCGCCGAAGCTGTTCTCCAGCCAGCGGTACGCGGCCATGTAGTGGTGCGACGGCGGCATGTCCGGGTCGTGGTAGATCGCGATCGGGTTCTCGCCGAAGCCACGCGGCGGCTGGATCATGACGACGACGTTCCCGAACCGGAGCGAGGCCAGCACGATGTCGTCGCCGTCCACGTAGAGGCTGCCCGGCGGCTCGCCCCACGCCTCCAGCATCGCGTCGCGCAGCTCGCCGTCCAGCTTCTCGAACCAGGCCCGGTAGTCGGCGAGCGGCACCCGCGCGGGGGCGGCGGCCAGCTGCTCCTCGGTGAGCCATTCGACGTCGTGGCCGCCGGCCTCGATGAGCCGGTGGATCAGCTCGTCGCCGTTGTCGGGGTACCCGTCGACGGCGTAACCGGCGTCCCGCAGCGCGTCCAGCACCCGGACCGCCGAGGCGGGCGTGTCCAGGCCGACCGCGTTGCCGACCCGCGAGTGCTTGGTCGGGTACGCGGTGAAGACGAGCGCGACCCTCTTGTCGGCGTTCGCCTTGTGCTTGAGCTGGGCGTGCCGTACGGCGATCCCGGCGACCCGCGCGGCCCGCTCGGGGTCGGCCACGTACACCGGGACGTCGTCCGGGCCCTGCTCCTTGAAGGAGAAGGGGACGGTGATCAGTCGCCCGTCGAACTCGGGGATCGCCACCTGCATCGCCGCGTCCATGGGGGACAGGGCGGCGTCCGACGCGTCCCACGCCTCGCGGGAGGAGGTGAGGCACAGGCCCTGGAGGACCGGGATGTCCAGGTCCGCCAGCGCGCCGATGTCCCAGGACTCCTCGTCGCCGCCCGCCGAGGCCTGCGAGGCGTGCGTGCCGCCGGCCGCGAGGACGGTGGCGACCAGGGCGTCGGCCCGGCCGAGCAGTTCGTACAGCCCGGGGTCGGCGCCGCGCAGCGAGCCGCAGTAGACGGGGAGGGCGTTGGCGCCCCGGGCCTCGATCGCGTCGCACAGGGTGTCCACGAAGGCGGTGTTGCCGCTCAGTTCGTGGGCGCGGTAGAAGAGCACGCCGACGGTCGGGCGGCCTTCCTGGACCGTACGGTCGCCGTGGACGCCGTACTCCGGCATCTTCCGCGGCTCCTCGAAGCCCTCGCCGGTCAGCAGCACGGTGTCGGAGAGGAACCGGGCCAGCTCGGTGAGGTTGGCCGGGCCGCCCTCGACCAGGTAGCGCAGCGCCTCCGCCACCACACCGGCCGGTACGGACGACTCGGCCATCAGCTCCGCGTCCGGCACGGCCTCGCCGCCGAGCAGCACGGTCGGGATGCCGGACGCCTTCAGCGCGGCGAGCCCGTCCTCCCAGGCGCGCTTGCCGCCCAGCAGCCGTACGACGGCCAGGTCCGCGCCCTCGATCAGCGCGGGCAGCTCCCCGGCGACGTCGACCCGGGTCGGGTTGCCGATCCGGTAGGAGGCGCCGGAGGCACGGGCCGCCAGCAGATCGGTGTCGGCGGTCGACAACAACAACACTGTGCTCATGCGGGCGCTCCCGGGGGGATGAAGGGCAGTCCTTGCGGCGCGCCGGACTCGATGAGCCGCCACAGCGCGTCCGTGTCCGCGTGCTGTTCGATCAGGTCGCCGAGCCGGTCGAGCTGCTCCTCGCGCAGCGCGGCGAAGGAGGTGCCGGGGGCCGGTACGAAGCGGCGGCCCGCGGCGGCGGCCACCTCGCGGAGGAAGGCGCGCCGGAAGCCGTCCGACTCCAGCGAGCCGTGCCAGTGCGTGCCCCAGGTCTGGCCGATGCGGCAGCCGTCCAGGAAGGGGGCGCCCCCTTCGATCTCGGCGATCCCGTGGTGGATCTCGTATCCCTCGACGCGCTCGCCGAGAGCCTCGCCGGCCGGCCGGGTGAGGGTCTTCTCGCGGGCGAAACGCACCCGTACGGGCAGCACGCCGAGCCCGTCCACATGCCCCGCGCGGCTCTCCACCTCGTCCTCGATGTGCTCACCGAGGATCTGGAAGCCGCCGCAGATGCCCAGCACGGGACGGCCTTCGGCGGCCCGGCGGGCGATCGCGTCCGCCAGCCCGCGCTCGCGCAGCCACTGAAGCGCCCGGACGGTGCCCCGGGTGCCCGGGATCACCACCAGGTCGGCGTCGGCCAGTTCCTCGGGCCGGTCCACGAACCGCACCACGACGCCCGGCTCGGCGGCCAGCGCGTCCACGTCGGTGAAGTTGGACATCAGCGGGACCGCGCAGACGGCGACGCGGAGGACGTCCTCGCCGACGGGCGGGGAGACGGTGGACTCGCGGACCGTGCCGCGCAGGGAGACCCGGAGGCCGTCCTCCTCGTCGATGCCGAGCCCGTGCCGGAAGGGGAGGACCCCGTACGTACGGCGTCCGGTGAGGCCCTGGAGCATCTCCAGCCCCGGCTGAAGCAACGAGACGTCGCCGCGGAACTTGTTCACCAGGAACCCGGCGACCAGCTTCTGGTCCTTTGGGGAGAGCAGCGCGACCGTGCCGAAGAAGGAGGCGAAGACGCCGCCGCGGTCGATGTCGCCGACGACCAGGACGGGGAGCCCCGCGTTGCGGGCGATCCCCATGTTCACGATGTCGGTCCGGCGCAGGTTGATCTCGGCCGGGCTGCCCGCCCCCTCGCAGATCACCGCGTCGTACGTGCTCCGCAGCTCGGCGAGGCAGTCGAGCACGGTGCCGAGCAGCCGCTGCTGCCGTCCGCCGTGGTAGCCGCGCGCGCTCAGCTCGCCCACCGGCCTGCCCAGCAGCACGACCTGGCTGCTCTGTTCGCCGCCCGGCTTGAGCAGCACGGGGTTCATCAGCGCGGTCGGCTCCACGCGGCACGCCTGGGCCTGCATGGCCTGCGCCCGCCCGATCTCCGCGCCCTCGCGCGTGACGAAGGAGTTGAGCGACATGTTCTGCGCCTTGAAGGGCGCCACCTTCACGCCCTGCCGCACCAGCCACCGGCAGATCCCTGCGGTGACGACGCTCTTGCCGGCGTCGGAGGTGGTGCCGGCGACGAGGAGACCACCGCTCATGATCTGCGTCCCTTCGAGGAGAGCCCTGCCGCGAGGAACCGGCCGGCGGCGCACACGCCGAGCGCGAGCCGGCTCACGCGCCGGGAGAGGCGGACGGCCCGGTCGATGTCGCGGACCTCGACGGCGCGTCCGCCGCCGTTGAGCACGGGCCGGTGCTCGACCCGCCCGCCGTAGGAGAGCGTGCCGCCGAGCCGGACGCCGAGGGCGCCCGCGAAGGAGGCCTCCACGCATCCGGCGTTGGGGCTCGGGTGCCTGCGGGCGTCGGCCCGCCAGGCCCGTACGGCGCCCCGGGGGTTCCCGCCGGCCACGGTCGCCAGGGCGGCGGTCAGGCGGGCGCCCGGCCAGCCCGCGACGTCGTCGAGGCGGGCGGAGGCCCAGCCGTAGCGCCGGTGGCGGGGCGACTTGTGCCCGACCATGGCGTCCAGGGTGTTGACGGCCCGGAAACCGAGCAGGCCCGGCACTCCGGCCGCCGCGCCCCACACCAGGGCGCCCACCACCGCGTCGGAGGTGTTCTCGGCGACCGACTCGACCACCGCGCGGGCGATCCCGTCGGCGTCCAGCGCCTGCGGATCGCGGCCGCACAGGTGCGGCAGCCGGGCCCGGGCGGCCTCGACGTCACCGGCCTGGAGGGCCTGCCCGATGGCGCGGGCCTCGCGGGCGAGCGAGGTGCCGCCGACGACGGCCCAGGTCGCGGCCGCGGTCAGGGCGACGGAGGCGGCGGGGGAGGGGCGGACGGCACGGGCGGCGACGGCGCCCAGCGCCACGGCTCCGCCCGCGCACACGGCGGTGTGCAGCGCGCCCCACCCGCGGTGGTCCCGCCACAGCACTCGTTCCACGGCACCGGCGGCCAGCCCGAACACGGCGACCGGGTGCCCGCGGCGGGGATCGCCGAGGAGCAGGTCACCGAGGAGGCCGGCGGCGGCGCCGTACGCGAAGACGCGTTCGGCCCGCATCGGCTCAGCCGGCCGCGGGGGCGGGGAGAGCGTCGCTGATGAACCTCGGTACGGATACGCAGCCGCGCATGGCGAATGTCCTCACTCAGGGTGTCCACGCCCTGGTTCGACGAGACCGGCGGTGAGAGTTCCTGGCTCCCGGGGCTGCCTGCCCCGGTGACAGTGGCGGGACCGCGCCGGACTCGCACCGGCTTCCTCTCCTGCCGCCGTACTGGCCCCGGAAGTCCACCACGCCTCGCGAACACCCGTCAACTTGCCGTTGACCTGCGACGGAGATGTGTGCTGAGGCCCACACGCCGCCGCCCACCCCTGACACGGGCCCGGCGGCACGCGAACGCGGGGTGCGGGACGGCCGTACCGTCCCGCACCCCGCGCGGGGCCGCTGCCGCGGCTCAGGCCACGATCAGACGGATGCCGTAGGCCACCGCCGCCGCGCAGGCCGCGAAGCACACGTAGGCGCCGGTGACCGCGGCGGTGGCCGAGCCGCCCCGCGCGGCGGCCCGCTCGCGGCGGGAGAGTCCGGCGACGCCGAGGGTGAACAGGCCCACCAGGACCACGGTGACCACGAGACTGACCCCGAAGACGGAGCCGAGCGCTGCCCAGTCGATCGTCATGCTGCTTCTCTTCCTTCGTGCCCGGTGCGCGGGCTCAGGCGGCCGAGGGGGCCGCGGGGGTCGCGGGGTCCTTGGCGGCCGCGGTGGCCGGGGCGGGGAGGGTGACGGCGAGCTCCTCGGCCGCCGCGCCCGCCGGGGGCGGGGTGACGGCGGCGACGGCCGCGGTGACCACGCCGGGCGGCTCCTCGGCCGTGGTGACGTTGGTGTGGTCGACGACCTCGCGCCGGGACAGCTTCCAGATGGCGGCGCTGGAGGCGACCAGGAGGACGGCGACCAGTGCCGTGCCCCAGTCGCCCAGGCCGGTCACGTACTCGGCGAGCGCGCCGACGACGGCCGCGGCCGGCAGGGTCAGGCACCAGGCGACGAGCATCCGGCCGGCCGTGGACCAGCGGACGACGCCGCCCTTGCGGCCCAGGCCGGCGCCGAGCACGGAGCCGGAGACGACATGCGTGGTGGACAGGGAGAAGCCGAGGTGGGAGGAGGCCAGGATGGCGGTGGCCGCGCTGGTCTGGGCGGCGAAGCCCTGCTGCGGCCGGAGCTCGGTCAGGCCGCTGCCCATCGTGCGGATGATCCGCCAGCCGCCGAGGTAGGTGCCGAGGGCGATGGCCAGGCCCGCGGAGAGGATGACCCAGGTGGGAGGGTCGGAGTCGGGGGCCAGGGAGCCGCCGGCGACCAGGGCCAGGGTGATGATGCCCATCGTCTTCTGGGCGTCGTTGGTGCCGTGGGCCAGCGAGACCAGACCGGCGGAGGCGATCTGTCCGGCGCGGTAGCCCTTCTCGGCGGCCTTGCCGTCGGCCTTCCTGCCGAGGGTGTACGACAGCCGGGTGGCGAACATCGCCGCGACGCCCGCGACGACCGGGGCGGCGACGGCCGGCAGCAGCACCTTGGTGACCAGGGCGTCGCCGTGCACCGCGCCGGTGCCGGCGGAGGCGACGGTGGCGCCGACCAGGCCGCCCATGAGGGCGTGCGAGGAGCTGGACGGCAGTCCGACCAGCCAGGTCAGCAGGTTCCAGAGGATCGCGCCGACCAGCGCGGCGAAGATGACCTCGGGACGGATGCCGGTCTCGTCGACGAGACCCTTGGAGATCGTGTTGGCGACCTCCACGGACAGGAAGGCGCCCACCAGGTTGAGGGCGGCGGACATGGCCACCGCGACCTTGGGCTTGAGCGCACCGGTCGAGATGGTGGTGGCCATCGCGTTGGCGGTGTCGTGGAAACCGTTCGTGAAATCGAACGCGAGTGCGGTTACTACCACAATCGCGAGGATCAGCGAGAAGCCTTCCATTTACCCAGGCAATCGTTCGAGGTCATTGGCTGGTCGAACGTAGGTAACCAGGGTGAACGGAAGATGAACTGAGGGGGGCATCGTGATGACTGTGACGGAGACGGAGGCCGCCGTCGTTGTGTTCGTGTCTCGGCGGCCTCCGTCTCCGGGCGGCCGGCGCTAGTACCCCCTGGCGAACTTGCGCAGCTGGGCGAGCGAGCCGTTGAAGAGGTTCTGGTCGCCCGGGAGGCTGCCGCTGTTGTCGTACTGCCAGAAGGTCCAGAAGGACCATCCGGCCGGCAGCCTCCCGGCGCCGGCCGGGTTGTGGTGGGCGAGCCACAGGGCGTGGTCCGCGGCGAAGGCGCGGCTGCCGCCGGTGCACCTGTTCCACCAGTGGGTGGTGGTGTAGATCACCGGCCGCCGGCCGGTGAGCCGCTGCACCTCGTTGCTGAACGACCTGATCCAGTGCACCATCCCGGCCCTGCTCAGGCCGTAGCAGCGGTGCTTCTTGCTGTACGGGTTGTACTCGATGTCCAGGGCGGGCGGCAGCGTCCGCCCGTCCGCGCTCCAGGCGCCGCCGTGGCGCACGAAGTACGCCGCCTGCTTCTTGCCCGACGACTGGTCCGGCCGTGCGAAGTGATAGGCGCCGCGGAGCAGGCCGGCGCCGTGCGAACCGTTGTACTGCTTGGTGAAGTAGGGGTTGCGGTAGGTGTAGGACTCGGTGGCCTTGATGTAGACGAACCTGGCACCCCTGGCCTTCGCCTTCTTCCAGTTGACGTGCTTCTGGTGCGACGAGACGTCGTGGCCCCTCGGCAGGCCCGCCGCGAGGGCCGGCGGATCGACGAGCGCGGTTGCTCCCAGGGTGAGCGCCGCCACGGAGACCACCAGGAGGCGGTTGCGGCGGCGGGGCGAAATGTGATCACGAGTCATGTTTCCCCCCGAATGGCGGCGTGCGGGAAAAATCTCCCAGAGAGTACTGGAAGATCATTGAAAGCTCATCGATCTCCGGCCAAATGCTGCAAACGGCGTAGTGGTGGTGATTCACGCTCTTTCGGACGCTCGGCTTCCGCCCTACAGTGCGCCCGCCGTACGGCGGACCCGGGCCCCGTTTGGCAGGATCACCGCATGACCGGGCAGCAGCGGGACGGGCGGGATGCGCGGGACGCGCGGGAGGAGGCGCGAACGGTGGGGGGAACGCGGAGGAGACGGGCGCGGGACGAGGAGGCGGACGCCTGGGAGGCGCTCGTGGCGACGGCCCGCCGGAGCGTCGCCGACCGGCTCGTCGTCGGCACCTCCGGCAATGTCTCGGTGCGTGTCGGCGACATCGTGCTGGTCACGCCGTCGGGCGTCCCGTACGACCGGCTGACACCGGACGACGTGACCGGGGTGGACCTCGACGGCCGGCAGGTGCTCGGCACCCTGGTCCCGACCAGCGAGCTGCCCATGCATCTCGCCGTCTACCGGAGCACCGGCGCCCGGGCCGTCGTCCATACCCACGCCGTGCACGCGACGGCCGTCTCCACGCTCGTCCGGGAGCTCCCGCTGATCCACTACATGGCCGCCGCGCTCGGCGGACCCGTCCGGGTTGCCCCGTATGCGACGTACGGCACCGACGAGTTGGCCGAGAACATGCTTCACGCCCTCTCCGGCCGTTCCGGCTGCCTTCTCCAGAACCACGGCACCCTCACGTACGGCGCGTCCCTGGACCAGGCCTACGACCGCACCGCGCAGCTGGAGTGGATGTGCCGTCTGTGGCTCACGGTGTCCTCGGTGCCGGGACTCTCTCCCGCCCTGCTCTCCCCGGAACAGCTGGCGGAGGTTACGGAACGACTGCGGGGGTACGGGCAGCGGGGGTGACGCGTCGCCGGAGCCGCCCGCGTCCGGCGGCAGCCTCGCGGTCGGCGAGGCGGCGTCCGTCCGAGGCCATTCCCCGACTGGCCGGTCGCGGGCCCGGCCTGGACACTGGACTGGTGCGCATAGTCAAAGCCGCGGCCGCCGCCGTCACCGCAGCGCTGGCGGCCGGCGCGGCAAGCGTGGCCGCCGGCCGGCTGGCCAGCGACGCCGCTCTCAAGACGGCCCCGGGCCGCCCCCTGCCCACCGAGCCCCGGCTCACCGTGCACGGCACGGCTGCGGGGCAGATCACCCTGACCCGGCACCTGGCCGCGCTGCGGCCCGGCCGCTACGGCCTCGCCGGCGACGGCTCCCACGCGGTCGTCGGCCCGGTCCTGGACGCCGCCCCGCACACCGCCGACACCGTCGTACGCCGTCTGGAACGTGTCACGCACGGCACCCTGAAGACCGGCGACCGGGTCTGGCTCGTCCCGAATCTGCACGTCGGCGACCCGGGCAGCGCACTGGGCCTGGACCACACCGACGCAGAGATCCTTGGTGAGCACGGGACCCTCCCGGCCTGGTTCGTACCGGGCGCCCGTGACACCTGGGTGATCGCGGTGCACGGCCTGGGCACCACCCGGGAGCACGCCCTGAACGTCCTGGAGTTCCTCCGGGAGCGCCACTTCCCGGTGCTCGTCCCCGCCTACCGCGGCGACCGGGGCGCGCCCCGGTCGCCGGACGGCCTCAACCACCTCGGCGAGACCGAGTGGCGCGACCTGGACGCGGCGATCCGGCACGCCGTGCGGTCCGGCGCCCAGCGCGTCGTGCTGTACGGCTGGTCCACCGGCGCCACCATGGCGCTGTACGCGGCCACCCGCTCGGAACTGCGCGACCGCGTCTCCGGGCTGATCCTGGACTCCCCGGTCCTGGACTGGGAGGCGACCCTGCGCGCCCTGGCCTCGGCCCGGCGCACGCCGGGGGCGCTGCTGCCGCTCGCGGTCCGTGCCGCGCAGGGCCGCACCGGGCTGTACGCCGGCCGCGCCGGCGCCGCCGACCCCGGCCGGCTCACCGCCCCGACCCTGATCTTCCACGGCCCGGACGACAAGGTGGCCCCCTGGAGGTTCTCGCGCCGCTTCGCCGACGCCCGCCCCAACCTGGTCGCCCTCCACACGGTCAGGCACGCCCCGCACGCCGCCATGTGGAACGCCGACCCGAACGGCTACGAAGAGGCCCTGCGGCGCTTCCTCACCCCGCTGATGTAGGACGGTGCTCACCTTCCGTTTAAGGCGCAATCACTGGCCGGATACCGGCCCCCGGCCCCTCGGGGGGCCTTTGCGTTGGCCATCCCCGTCGCCTGCGGTGACATTCCGTTTGGGTTTTCGGACCGTCAACCGCAAGACTGCACCCGTGACGTCCCGTATCCCGCGCGACTCCAGGCTTCGACTCGTAGGCTCACGACCCCTGGCCGCCGCCCCGAGAGCGATGAACCAGCGGCCTTCGCGCCGCTCCGCACCGCGCCCGCCGGAGGGCACACCCGCCCCGGCGGAGCTGGCCAGAATGGCGCGCTCCGGCCTGGCGGACGCCGCCCGTGTCGCCCGCTGGGCCGACGCCTGTCTCGGTCCCGGCCGGCAGGGCGCGACCGCCGACGGCAAGGCCACCCTCTCCGACGCGACCGCCGAACGGGCCGCCGCGGAGCTGGGGCTGACCGTCGCTCAGGTCCGCGCCGACTGGGACACCGCCCGGCTCGCCGGACTGGTCGAGGTGCACGGCGACCGGGCCCGCCCGGGCTGGCGGCTGCGCGCCTGGGACCGCGACGACAGCGCCGTGCTGCGCGGCTGGGTCGCCCTCTTCGACGCCTGGTCGCTCGCGTATCCGGAACCCGCCGAGCACGAGCCCGCCGCCGTCGCCGAAGTCGTCTCGGCCATGCCCCAGGTGCTCTCCTTCCTCCAGCTCTCCGCCGGTCCGGTCCCGGTGGCCCAGCTTCTGGACCTGCTCCAGCAGCGGGTCATCGAGCTGCGCACCGAGCGCTGCGAGGTTCCCTACGGCGCGGGTTCCGGCGGCCCCGAGCCCGGCCCGCAGCCGCAGGCCGAGGCCGCCGCGCTCGCCCCGCTCCTGGACTGGGCGCTGTGCGCGCTCGCCTCCGTCGGCGCCCTCACCTACGGCGACGGGCAGGCCACGCTCACCCCGCTCGGCAGCTGGGCGGTCTGGGTCAAGCTGGAGCAGATCTGCGTCGCCGCGCAGAGCCCCGCCGGGAACATCGAGCAGGCCGCCGAGGACATGCTGCGCGGCTGCGCCCAGCTCCGCCCGAACGCGGCCCGCGCCGAGTACCGCGCCTGGCTCGCCGCCCGCCCCGTCGGCAGCGCCGTCACCGAGCTGCTCGACGCCGCCCGTGGCGAGGACGCCCTGCTGCGCGGTCTCGCCTTCGACGCGCTGCGTGTGGTGGGCGCCCCCGCCGAGCCCGATGTCCGCGCGGCGGCCGACGAGCCGACGCTGCGGCCGTACGCCCTGCTCTGGCTGGCCGAGCACGACGGGGCCGACCCGGAGGACGCCCACGAGGTGCTCACCCGGGAAGAGGCGACCTGGCTGTGGGTGGACACCGCCGCCGCCGTCGCCGACCACGGCGAGGCCCCGATGCTGGTACGGCATCTGGAGTCCGCGGTGCAGCCCACCGTCCCCGCGCTGCTGGACGAGGTGCGCGCCGTCGGGCATCCCCGCACCGTGCAGGTGCTGGTCGCGCTCGCCGCCGCGCATCCCGACCCCGCCCTGGCCAAGGCCGTGCGCCGGGCCGCGTTCCAGGTGCACACCGGGGGGAGCTAGGCCCGGTCCCCGCGTGCCGCCCCGGGGCCCGGTGCCGTCAGGCTCCCGTCTCGGGGGCGTACGTCCCGAAGCTCCAGACGTTGCCCTCCAGGTCCCGGGCCAGATAGTCCCGCGAGCCGTAGTCCTGGTCGGTCGGGGGTATCAGGATCTCCGCGCCGTGCTCCACGGCACGGCGGTGGTGTGCGTCGACGTCGTCCACGACGACGTACACCCCGCTGGGGCCCGCGTCCTTCAGCGCGGTGTCGAAGACGCCGCCGCGGCCCTTGGAGCCCAGCATCACCACCCCGTCGCCCTGGGCCAGCTCGGCGTGCAGCACCGAGCCGTCGCCGCCCTCGTACACCGACAGTTCCGTGAAGCCGAACGCCTCCGTGAGCTGCCTGATCGCCGCCTTGGCATCGGTGTAGAGCAGCGTCGGGCAGATGCCCGGACGCCCGCCGTCCTTGCCCGCCATGCCGATCACTCCCTCGTGCCGTGCTGCCGGAAGTCCGCCGGATCTCCCGGTCCCGACGTGTGCATTCAGTCTTCCACCCGCCACTGACAACGGCCCGGGACCGGCCCCCGGAGCCCGGACACGGGAACGCAGAAAAAGTGGTTGCACTGGCCCGCTAGACTGGGTCCATGGCCATTCTCCTTGCGCATTAGACGGCGGGAACGTCCTCAGCCGCCCCTCCCGCCCTCTCCACTCAGGAGTCTGTCCGTGATCACCGCCTCCGGCATCGAGCTGCGCGCCGGCGCCCGCATCCTCATCGAGAACGCCACCTTCCGCGTCGCCAAGGGCGACCGCATCGGCCTGGTCGGCCGCAACGGCGCCGGCAAGACCACGCTCACCAAGGTTCTCGCCGGCGAGGGCATCCCCGCCGCGGGCACCGTCACCCGTTCCGGCGAGGTCGGCTACCTCCCGCAGGACCCCCGCACCGGCGACCTCGACGTGCTGGCCCGCGACCGCATCCTGTCCGCGCGCGGCCTGGACGTCCTGCTCCGCAAGATGCGCGAGAACGAGCAGCGCATCGCCAACGGCCAGGGCGCCACCCGCGAGAAGGCGCTGAAGCAGTACGAGCGCCAGGAGACGGAGTTCCTCACCAAGGGCGGGTACGCCGCCGAGGCCGAGGCCGCCACCATCGCCGCCGCGCTGAACCTGCCCGACCGGGTGCTCGGCCAGCCCCTGCACACGCTCTCCGGCGGTCAGCGCCGCCGTATCGAGCTGGCCCGCATCCTGTTCTCGGACGCGGACACCCTGCTGCTCGACGAGCCGACCAACCACCTCGACGCCGACTCGATCGTCTGGCTGCGGGACTACCTCAAGACCTACCGCGGCGGCTTCATCGTCATCTCGCACGACGTCGACCTGGTCGAGACGGTCGTCAACAAGGTGTTCTACCTGGACGCCAACCGGTCGGCGATCGACGTCTACAACATGGGCTGGAAGCTCTACCAGCAGCAGCGCGAGGCCGACGAGAAGCGCCGCAAGCGCGAGCGCGCCAACGCGGAGAAGAAGGCGGCGGCGCTCAACGCCCAGGCCGACAAGATGCGCGCCAAGGCCACCAAGACGGTCGCCGCGCAGAACATGGCCCGCCGCGCGGACAAGCTGCTCGCCGGCCTGGAGGCGGTCCGCCAGTCCGACAAGGTCGCCAAGCTGCGCTTCCCCGAGCCCGCGCCCTGCGGCAGAACGCCGCTGATGGCCGAGGGCCTGTCGAAGTCGTACGGCTCGCTGGAGATCTTCACCGACGTCGACCTGGCCGTCGACAAGGGCTCCCGGGTGGTCATCCTCGGCCTCAACGGCGCGGGCAAGACCACCCTGCTGCGGCTGCTGGGCGGCGTCGAGCAGCCCGACACCGGCAGGGTCGTACCCGGTCACGGTCTCAAGCTCGGCTACTACGCGCAGGAGCACGAGACCCTCGACCCCGACCGCACCGTGCTGGAGAACATGCGCTCGGCCGCGCCCGACATGGACCTCGTCGAGGTGCGGAAGGTGCTCGGCTCGTTCCTGTTCTCCGGTGACGACGTCGACAAGCCGGCCGGTGTGCTCTCCGGCGGCGAGAAGACCCGGCTCGCCCTGGCCACCCTCGTGGTGTCCTCGGCGAACGTGCTGCTCCTGGACGAGCCGACCAACAACCTCGACCCGGCCAGCCGCGAGGAGATCCTCGGCGCGCTGCGCACCTACAAGGGCGCGGTCGTGCTGGTCACCCACGACGAGGGCGCCGTGGAGGCGCTCCAGCCGGAGCGGATCATCCTGCTTCCGGACGGTGTCGAGGACCTGTGGGGCGCCGACTACGCGGATCTGGTGGCCCTGGCCTAGCCCCGGTCAGCGTTGCTTGATCGAAGACGTGATCCACTGCGTATGGATCATTCGGCCGATCCGTGATCCATCATCTGTGTGAGATCTCCTCGTACCGAGGTGTGTCCTACATCCACTTTGCGGCCCGACCCCGCGCCGACCAGGGCGGGGTCGTCCTGCGCTGCTGACCTGGCACTTCGCGGAAGAACGCGTTCGACCGCACGGACACGACCGTCTGGAATAAGGCCTTCCGCTTGTGGGGAAGCGCTCCTGTCGTCAAAACCATGTCTTACGGACCTTGCCGAATGGGTGGCCATGAAGCCCTGGAGGGGTGATCATGAGGGGACCAGAGCGCACTTCCCATGAGGAGGCACGGGTGGCCGAGACTCTGAAGAAGGGCAGCCGGGTGACCGGCGCCGCGCGCGACAAGCTCGCGGCAGACCTGAAGAAGAAGTACGACGCCGGTGCGAGCATCCGGGCGTTGGCCGAGGAGACCGGCCGCTCGTATGGCTTTGTGCACCGCATGCTCAGTGAGTCGGGTGTCACGCTGCGAGGGCGTGGCGGGGCGACGCGGGGCAAAAAGGCCGCATCGGCCTGACCCCGGGCGGCCCCTCGGCTTCATGATGGTGGCCACCCGGTCGGTCGACCGACCGCCCGGGTGGTTACTGTGCAGTCACTTAGGGATGCTCCCGTACGACGACGGCGGTGACGTCGTGGCCGTACCGCATCCACGATGACCGCACCCATCGGAGGCGCCCATGGCTTCGCCCGCGCAGGACCTCGGTCCGGTACTCGACAAGGACGGCGTACGGCTCACCGTCGACGACACCGTCGCCACGGTGACGCTGACCAACCCGGCCAAGCGCAACGCGCAGAGCCCCGCTCTGTGGCGGGCGCTCACCGAGGCAGGTCGGCTGCTGCCGGGCTCCGTCCGCGTCGTCGTGCTGCGGGCCGAGGGGAAGTCCTTCTCGGCCGGGCTCGACCGGCAGGCGTTCACGCCCGAGGGCTTCGACGGCGAGCCGTCGTTCCTCGACCTCGCGCGCGGCAGTGACGCCACGCTGGACGCGACCATCGCCGAGTACCAGGAGGCGTTCACCTGGTGGCGGCGGAGCGACCTCGTGTCGATCGCCGCCGTGCAGGGACACGCCATAGGGGCGGGTTTCCAGCTCGCCCTCGCCTGTGATCTGCGCGTCGTCGCCGACGACGTGCAGTTCGCCATGCGCGAGACCAGCCTGGGGCTGGTTCCCGACCTGACCGGTACGCATCCGCTGGTGCGGCTGGTCGGATACGCCCGCGCGCTGGAGATCTGCCTGACCGGGCGGTTCGTCCAGGCCGAGGAGGCGGTGAGCACGGGCCTGGCCAACCTCGCCGTCCCCGGCGACCAGCTCGACGGCGCCGCGCGCGATCTGGCGTCGGCGATCCTGGCCGCGCCGCGGGACGCGGTGATCGAGACCAAGGCGCTGCTGAGCGGGGCGCTGGACCGCGACTACGAGGCCCAGCGCGGTGCGGAGCGGGCCGCCCAGGGGCGCCGGCTGCGGGACCTGGCCGGCCTCGGCGACTGAGGCGCGCTTCCGCGTGATGTGCCGCGGCTTCGCGCGGGGCGCCGTGGGTGCTGGGCCGTAGCGGGGTCGTGAGGTCCAGCGTGGTGTGTGCGGGGCGGGGCTGCGGGGGCTGGTTGGCCTCGGCGACCGAGGCGCGCTTTCGCGGGGAGGTGCCGGGGCGGTGTTCAGTCGACGGCTGTCACCAGCACCGCCACCGTCGGATGATCCGGCAGCGCTTCCCCGGTCTCGGTGCGGACCTGCCGGGCCACCTCCACGGCCCGGTGGTCCGCGTCCACCGCGATCTCCAGCCGTACGTGGCGGCGCGGCAGGGCCGCCGCCTCGTTCGGCGGCTCCGTGACGAGTACGGCCCGGCCCAGGGCGTCCGTCAGCCGGGTCACGCCCGCGACCGCCAGCGCGGCGGCGGCCACCGGGCCCTCGTCGGCGCCCTCCGGCTCCGCGGCCGGCGCCCCGTCCGCCGGGCGCTCGGACGACGGCCGCGCGCCCTCCTCCAGCAGGGCCGTCACCTCCAGGTCCACCTCCGTGACCGTCAGGCCGAGCCGCCGGTCCGCGGCGGCGGCCAGGGCCGTGCGCAGCAGGTCGGCCGTGGCCGGAAGCGGCTGTGAGGCCGTCGCCGCGAAGCCGGCCGTCACCCGCAGCGGGCCGGGCGGCAGGGCGCTCGGCGGAGGGGGCACCGCCGGATCGTGCGCGGCGCGCGGATCGGCGAGCGCGATCCGCAGCGCTTCGAGGCGGACGCCCGGTACGTCCCGCGCCGCGCGACGCAGCACCGACTCCGCCGCCCGCTCGGCGATCCACGCGCCGTCGCGCGGCCCGCCCAGCGGCAACAGCCTGCCCAGCCCCAGCTGCCGCCGTACCGCCTGTGTCCACCTGTCGGCCGTCATTCCTCCAGCCTGCCGTATCTCCGGCGCGCGACCGCGCAACCCCGCTTAACGTGGTCGAAGGAGGACCGACCGGAAGGGACACGGCGATGGCCGACATGACGGAACAAGCCCGGGCGAGGGCCGCCGAGGGTGACAAGGGCGCGTCCGAGACCCCCGGGACGCGCAAGGCGCAGACCGTCCGGCGCGGTGGCGGAGACCCCGGCGGCCGGGGACGGACCACCATCGCCGACGGCGTGGTGGAGAAGATCGCCGGGCTGGCCGCCCGCGACGTGGTCGGCGTGCACGCCATGGGCAGTGGACTGTCCCGGACCTTCGGGGCCGTGCGGGACCGGGTGCCGGGCGGCTCCAAGTCGGTGACGCGCGGGGTGAAGGCCGAGGTCGGCGAGGTGCAGGCCGCGCTCGACCTGGAGATCGTCGTCGAGTACGGCGTGTCGATCGCCGACGTGGCCCGCGATGTGAGGGAGAACGTGATCACCGCGGTCGAGCGGATGACCGGCCTGGAAGTGGTCGAGGTGAACATCGCGGTGAGCGACGTGAAGCTGCCGGAGGAGGAGGACGAGGAGCCGGAGCCCCGGATCCAGTGACGTACCGGCGCCCACGGACACCCAACGGCTGACGAACTACAGGAGCGCACCATGAGCATGGCCGTGGTCGGCATGATCGCCGGAATGGCGCTGGGCTTCGCCGGATACTTCGGCGGGTTCGGGGCCTTTCTGCTGGTGGCGGCCCTGGGCGCCATCGGCTTTGTCGTCGGCCGGTTCCTGGAGGGGGACCTGGAGCTGGGCGATCTCTTCCGCACGCGTGACGACCGCCGGCGGTGACCGACGTGAGTGAGGGGGCCCAGGAGCTCCGTACCCCTGTGGCCGCGGTCCCGCCGGGCGAGCGGGGTGCGACACGGATCGCCGACCGCGTCGTCGCGAAGATCGCCGCGCAGGCGGCGCGCGAGGTCCTGGGCGTGCTGCCCCCGGACGCCGCGCCCCCGCACGCCACGGTCGTCGTGCACCGCAAAGCGGCCCGGGTCCGGGTGTACCTCGAACTCGGCTATCCGGGTGACGTCGGTGCCCGCTGCGGGCGGGTGCGTCGTCAAGTCGCCGACCGGGTAGGCGCGTTGGTGGGACTGGAAGTGCCGGAGGTCGCCGTCCGGGTGGAGCGGCTGCACCTGGCGGCGGAGTACGGCGCGGCACAGGGGAGGACGCGATGAGCGAGCCCCAGGGCTTCGGTGGCACCGCACAGCGACTGCCGGTCGTCGAGAAGGCGCCCGGCACCGGCGGGGCGACGCAGGCGCCGCCACCCGCGCCCGACGGCGGGACCGTGGGCCGCCCCCGCCGCTTCTGGTCGGCGCGCCGCGTCCCCGCCGGCCTCGTTGCGCTGCTCCTGCTGGCCGTCGCCGGCGTGTTCCTGTACGACGTCGCCGCCGTGCGTGCCGACCGGCCCGCCCTGGGCTGGCGCCGGGAGCTGGCCCGGCAGCTCGCCGAGCGGCCCCTGGACGACACCTGGGTGCTGCTCGGCGCGGGCGTCGCCGCCGCCCTCGGGCTGTGGCTGCTGGCGCTGGCCCTCACGCCCGGCCTGCGGGACGTGCTGCCGATGCGGCGCACCCATGCCGACGTGCGTGCCGGACTGCACCGTGCGGCCGCGGCCATGGCGCTGCGCGACCGGGCCATGGAGGTCTCCGGCGTGCAGTCGGCGCGGGT
This sequence comes from Streptomyces fumigatiscleroticus, assembly GCF_014647975.1. Classification (GTDB taxonomy): domain Bacteria; phylum Actinomycetota; class Actinomycetes; order Streptomycetales; family Streptomycetaceae; genus Streptomyces; species Streptomyces fumigatiscleroticus. Next base: position 44,479 of record NZ_BMQF01000005.1, on the reverse strand, counting down.
GCGGATGCGCCGCGCCAAGGCCGACGTACGCGCCGTGGCGCACTTCCGTGAACCGGACGACGTACGCGCCGATCTGCGCACCGAGCTGGCCGACGCGGTGCGGGCGCTGGGACTGGCCCGGCCGCCCGCCCTGTCGGTGCGGGTGACGCGGACCGGACGGAAGGGATGAGGGCCGTGCTCAAGACCGTCAACCGGGTGCTGCTCGGGCTCGTGGGCCTCGTCCTGCTCGTCCTCGGCGGCTCGGTGCTCGCCGTCGGGCTGGGCGCTCCGGCACCCTCCTGGTGGATCCACGACGGACGGCACGACGTGCTGCTCAGTGCCGCGGAACGGACCCGTTGGCGGGGGACCGGCTGGTGGTGGCCGACCGTGCTCGCCGTGCTCGCCGTCCTGGTGCTGCTCGCCCTGTGGTGGCTGGCCGCGGTGGTGCGCCGCCGCCGGCTCGCCGAGGTGCTCGTCGACACCGGCGACGGCGAGGGCGCGCTGCTGCGCGGGCGGGCCCTGGAGGGCGTGCTCGCCCAGGAGGCGGGCCGCCCGGACGGTGTCCAGGGCGCGCACGTCCGGCTGACCGGCCGGCGCACCGCCCCCAGGACGCGCGTACGGCTCATGCTGGAGCCCCACGTCGCCCCGGAGGCCGCCCTGCACCACCTCACCAGCCGGGCGCTCACCCACGCCCGCGACTCCGCCGGCCTCGCGACCCTCCCGGCCGAGGTGCGCCTGAAGGGCGTCAAGCACCGGGCCGAGAGGGTGACCTGAGCCGCGGGCCGGTCGCCCGGCCGCCGGATCAGAACCCGTGCCGTACGCCGCCGTCCACCGGGAGCATCACGCCTGTCAGGTACGACGCCGCCGGCGACAGCAGGAACGCGGCGGTGCGGCCGAACTCCTCCGGCGTGCCGTAGCGGCGCAGCGGGACGCGGGACTCCGCCGCCGCCCGCGTCGCCTCCGGGTCGGCGGAGAGCGCGTCCAGCTCGCGCACGCGGTCGGTGTCGATCCGCCCCGGGAGCAGGCCGACGACGCGGATGCCGCGCGGGCCCAGCTCGTCCGCGAGGGACTTGGCGAAGCCGGCCAGACCGGGACGCAGGCCGTTGGAGATGGTCAGACCCGGGATCGGCTCGTACACCGAGCCCGACAGCACGAAGCCGATGACGCCGCCCTCCTCCAGCTCGGCGGCGGCCGCCCGGGCCAGCCGCACCGCGCCCAGGAACACCGACTCGAACGCCGCCTGCCACTGCTCGTCGGTGTTGTCGGCGAGGAAGCCGGGCGCCGGTCCGCCGACGCTGACCAGGACCCCGTCGAAGCGGCCGAAGTGCTCGCGGGCGGCCGCGATCAGCCGCTCGGCCGCCCGCGGATCGGAGTTGTCGGCGGCCACCCCGGCAGCGTTCGGGCCCAGCGCGGACGCCGCCTCGGCGACGCTCTTCTCGTCCCGGCCCGTGACGATCACCTTCGCGCCGTCGGCCACCAGCTCACGCGCGGAGGCGTTGCCCAGGCCCCGCGTGGCCCCGGTGACGACGTACACCCGGTCCTTCAGTCCAAGATCCATGGACCCTATCCTGCCCCGTCGGTCCCGAAGAGCGCGAAGGCGGTGTTCACCAGGCCGATGTGGCTGAACGCCTGCGGGAAGTTGCCGAGCTGGCGGCCGGCCACCGGGTCGTACTCCTCCGCCAGCAGCCCCACGTCGTTGGCGAGCTCCACCAGCTGTTCGAACAGCTCGCGGGCCTCCTTGGTGCGGCCCGTCAGGTGCAGCGCGTCCGCGAGCCAGAACGAGCACACCAGGAAGGTGCCCTCGCTGCCCGGCAGCCCGTCGACGGTTCTGCCGTCGGTGCTGTAGCGGCGTATCAGACCGCCGTGCCCGAGCTCCGCGCGGACCGCGTCGATGGTGCCGATCACCCGCGGATCGTCGGGCGGCAGGAACCCGGAACGCGGGATGAGCAGCGTCGCGGCGTCCAGTTCACACGAGCCGTAGGACTGGGTGAAGGTGTTCCGCTCGGGGTCGTAGCCGCGCTCGCACACCTCGCGGTGCACCTCCGCGCGCAGCGCGCGCCAGCCCTCCAGGTCGCCGTGCAGCTCCGGGTGGTCCTCCAGCGTGCGCACCGCGCGGTCGGCGGCCACCCACACCATCACCTTGGAGTGCACGAAGTGACGGCGCCCGCTGCGCACCTCCCACAGGCCCTCGTCCGGCTGCCGCCACGCCCGGCGCAGGAACTCCAGCAGGGCGCACTGGAGGGCCCACATGTGCGGCTTGGGCGACAGGCCCGAGATCCGGGCCAGGGCCAGGGAGTCCATGACCTCGCCGTACACGTCCAGCTGGAGCTGGTTCACGGCGTCGTTGCCGATCCGCACCGGCGTCGACATGTCGAAGCCGGACAGCCACGGCAGCTCGAACTCCGGCAGCCGGCGCTCGCCGCCCAGCCCGTACATGATCTGGAGGTCGGCCGGGTTACCGGCGACCGCGCGCAGCAGCCAGTCGCGCCAGGCCTCGGCCTCCTCCTGGTAACCGGCCCTCAGCAGGGCGCTCAGGGTGAGGGTGGAGTCGCGCAGCCAGCAGAAGCGGTAGTCCCAGTTGCGCACGCCGCCCGGCTCCTCGGGCAGTGAGGTGGTGGCGGCGGCCACGATGCCGCCGGTCGGGGCGTAGGTGAGCGCCTTGAGGGTGATCAGAGAGCGGACGACGGCGTCCCGGTGCGGGCCGTCGTAGCGGCAGCGGGACGCCCACGCCCGCCAGTCCTCGACGCTGTGGCGCAGCGCCTCGTAGGGGTCGATCAGCGGCGGGCGCGGCTCGTGCGAGGGGTGCCAGGTGAGGACGAAGGCGACCTTCTCGCCCGCGGCGATCCGGAACGTCGAGTGGGTGCCGAAGTCCTGGCCCCAGGTGTGCACCTCGGGTTCGCTGCGCAGCCAGACCGAGTCCGGGCCCGCCACGGCCACCCGGTGGCCGTCCGACCGGCGCATCCACGGCACGATCGAGCCGTAGTCGAAGCGCAGCCGCAGCACACTGTGCACGGTGACCTCGCCGGACAGCCCCTCAACGATACGGACCAGGTCGGGGGCGCGGTCGCGCTGCGGCATCAGGTCGGTGACGCGCACCGCTCCCTCGGCGGTCTCCCACTCGGTGTCGAGCACGAGGGTGTCGGGGCGGTAGGCGCGCCGGGTGCAGCGCCCGGCGCCCTCCGGCGCGATCCGCCAGTGGCCGTTGTCCTCGTCGCCCAGCAGCTTGGCGAAGCAGGCCGCCGAGTCGAACCGGGGCAGGCACAGCCAGTCCACGGAGCCGTCGGTGCCGACCAGGGCGGCGGTCTGTTCGTCGCCGATGAGGGCGTAGTCCTCGATACGGGGATGCACGAAGTGCGGGTGCCCGGCGGGAGGATGGAGCATTCCGGGGCGCGCGGGGGGAGTGATGTGCGCCGGGCGGAGGCATCTGACCGGGCGTCGCGCGCCACGTTCCCCGCGCCGTGTCCCGTGCGGCATGCTCCGCGCGCCGTGTCCTGCGCGTCGTATCCCGTGCGTCGTGCGCCGCGCGCCGTGTCCTGCGCCTCGTATCCCGTGCGCCGCGCGCCGTGTCTCGTGCGCCATGTTCCGCGCGTCGTGTCCTGCGCTCCGTGCGCCGTGTCTCGCGTCGCGTCCGTGCGCCGCGTCCGTGCGCCGTGGCCTGCGCGCCGTCGCATGGCCACGGGTTCCTTTCCGGCCGGGGGCTCCCGGCCGTTCCGGCATCGCGTCCGGCAGCGTGCGGTGGGCCGGGGGGCTAGACGGCTGCCGGTTCCGCCTCGTCCGACTCCGCCTTCTCCTCGGCCGCCTCCGCGCGTTCGCGGGCCTCGCGGCGGGCCAGCACCGCCCAGCCGACCGGGACGCCCGCGGAGAACAGCCACCACTGGATGGCGTACGCCATGTGCGGGCCGATGTCGTCGTGCTCGGGGGCCGGGATCAGTTCGGGCGTGTCGCCCTTCGGCGCGGGCGAGGTGAGCTCCACATAGCCGCCCAGGACCTGCTTGCCGAGGCGCTCGGCCTGCTGCTCGCTGCTGATCAGCATGACCTGGCGGTCCGGCAGGCCCTGGACGTTCTTGATGCCGCTGTCCGCGGTCGTCTCGTCGGGCATCAGCCGCCCGGTGACGGTGATCTCGCCCGCGGGGGGCGCCGGGATCTTCGGGAAGTCGGTCTGGCTCTGGCCGTTCGCGGGGATCCAGCCCCGGTTGACCATGAGGACCTTGCCGTCGTCGAGGACGAAGGGCGTCAGCACGTGGTAGCCGACCTCGTCGTCCGCGCTGGTGCGGCGGCGCACGACGACCTCGTCCGCGGTGTCGAAGTGGCCCTTGGCCGTCACCCGGCGGTACAGGTTCTTGTGCGCGACCGTGGCGCCGGGCGAGGTCAGCGACTCGGCCGGCACCGGTTCGGCCGCCAGTGAGTCGGCGATCACCTGGTTCAGCGCGACCTTGTGCTCATGGCGGTGCAGCTGCCAGAAGCCCAGCTCGATCATCGTCGGGATGAGCGCGAGCGCCACGAGGGTGAGGATGACCCACTGGCGGGACAACAGGAAGCGGTACACCCCACGACCGTACATCTCGGTCGGGAGGTGCATTCAGGCGGGTACCGGGAGCCGGGTCCGTGTCGCGCGGACGGGATCCTTGGGCTGATGGACTTGAAGTGACCCGTCTCGGGCGCGGTCGGCTTGCCAGTGCCCTCCACGCGCCCGACGATGCGGCGTATGACCCGTTGCGAAGTGTGTGGGAACGATTACGAGCTGGCGTTCACCGTGGAGACCCAGGACGGTGCGCGGCATGTCTTCGATTCGTTCGCCTGTGCGATTCATCGTATGGCGCCCATCTGCGAGCACTGCCGTGTGCAGATCATCGGCCACGGAGTCGAGGCCGACGGTCACTGGTACTGCTGCGCCCACTGTGCCCGCTCCGAAGGGAGGACGGGCGTGGTCGACAAGGTGGGGAGCGTGTCCGGCTCCGTCGGCTAGGGGCGGACGGGGCTCGACCACGACGGGCGGGCGCCGCGTCCGACAGGCGTCCGCCCGCCTTCGTTCCTGTGCGGCCGAGGGGTGACCGGGCGGTCAGCCCTCCGTGCGGTCGCCGCCCTCGGCCGGCTCGACGTCCCGCAGCAGCTGCCCGAAGGCCGCCTCGTCCACCACCGGCGTCCCGTACTGCCGGGCCTTGTTCACCTTGGAGGTGTTCGAGTCCGGGTCGTTGGTGACCAGCAGGCTGGTCAGCCGGGACAGACTGGTGGCGACATGCAGCCCGGCCTCGGTCGCACGGTCCTCCAGCAGTTCGCGGTCGATCGACGTGTCACCCGAGAAGGCGACCCGCATGCCCTGCTTGAGGCGTTTGCCCATTTCATACCGGCCAGGGTTGGGATAGGGGCATACGGGCCTTCTGCGGGAGGGGCGCCAACTGGTCGGACGGTAGCCGCCGTAGCCCGCCTGCTGTCCGATCCGGGGCGCGGGCCGGTCCGTCCACTCGGTCAGCGGCCGGCACTCGTGCAGAGGCAGCCGTACGCCGCCCGCCGCCGCGGCGAGCAGACTCGGCCGGAACGCCTCCGCCAGCACGCGCGCGTCGTCCAGCGCGTGGTGGGCGCGCTGCTGGACGACGCCGAAGTGCGCGGCCAGGGACTCCAGCTTGTGGTTGGGCAGCGGAAGGCCCAGTTCCTTGGAGAGCGCGATGGTGCACAGCCGCTGCCGCACGGGCGCCTCGCGCTCCGCGCGCGCGTACTCCCGGGCGATCATCTGCCAGTCGAAGACCGCGTTGTGCGCGACCAGCACCCGGCCCGCGAGCCGGGCCGCGAACTCCTCGGCGATGTCGGTGAACAGGGGTGCCCCTTCGAGCACCTCGCTGGTCAGGCCGTGGATCCACACCGGGCCCGGATCGCGCTCGGGGTTCACCAGCGTGTACCAGTGGTCCTCGACCTCGCCGCGCGCGTCCAGCCGGTAGACGGCCGCGGAGATGATGCGGTCGTCCCGGGCCAGGCCGGTGGTCTCCACGTCAACGACCGCGTATCCCTGCGGATACGCGGCCGGCCACGGGGTGGGGGAGGACACTGCCCTCGTGCGGTCTTCGAGCATGGTTCCTGAGGATACGGGTCACGACTGACAGCCCGGTCCCTCAGGTGCCTTGCCGGGCGCGTCCGTTCAGGTGCCCGGTATGTCCGTTCATGTGCCGATGGGGCTGTTCATGCCCCGGTCGGCCCGCTGCGCCGGCCCCGAATTCCTCCACCGCGACGACCGGTTGCGGTCGCGCCGCCGAACGCACCGGCGCGTCGGCCGGGTTGGAAGCGGAACGAGTCGAGACCGGGTCGGCGGTGTGCGGCGACGGCTCGTCCGGAGCTTCCGGAGGGAGTCCTGGCCGATAGGGGGCGTACGGTGAGGTGCGGTCCGCCGCCCATCTGCGTCGCACGGGTCCGCCCGGACATGACCGCGAGGTCGACCCCGCGCACCACCCGGACGACGGCGTCGGTGGGCAGCCGCGGCACGGGCTCGGGCATGTCCTTCGGACATCGCGCTGCGCGGCGGGGTCGCGCCGGTCCGCGGCCACATCCCCGAGCTGCTGCCCGACGTCCTGGACGGCACCATCGGCCCGTCGCCCGTCGCCCGTCGCCCGTCGCCCGTCGCCCGTCGCCCGTCGCCCGTCCTCGACCGGACCGTCGGCCCGGAGGAGGTGCCCGACGGCTGCCGGGCGCTGGACGAGCGCACCGCGCTCGAGGTCCTGGTGACCCTCTCACCAGCGGATCGGCAGCGGCAGTGCCGTCAGCAGCCCCGACACCGCGACCACCGCTCCCAGAGCGACGACCTCCGCGCGCGCGGGAGTGCAGGCGGCCAGCGGGTCGGTGGCGCGGCCCAGCCGGATCCGCGCCCACAGGGCGAGCACGGCGACGGCCGCCACCAGGAGCACCTTGGCCAGCAGAGCGCGTCCGTAGGCCGTGTCCGTCAGCTGCTCCAGGATCGTGTCCGGCGGCATCCGGCGCAGCGAGCTGCACACTCCTGTCGCCGTGATGGCGGCGAGCAGCACGGCCGCCACGCGCGCGTAGCGGCCCAGCAGGGCGGCACCGGCACCGGCGTCGGAGCCCCGCCACCGCCGTATCCTCCGCAGCGCGTGCAGCAGACCGCCCGCCCACAGGGCGGCACAGGTCAGGTGCAGCAAGGTCAGCCCGGAGCCGGTCAGCGGGCTGTGCTCGGTCGTGGGATGCGCGCGCAGGGCCTCCGCGACGACCACCGCGGCCAGCGGCCACGCCTGGACGGCGGGCCGGCTCGACACGGCGCACAGGCCGGCCAGGAGGAAGGCGTTGACCTCCAGCAGCGCCAGCGTGCCCTCACGGGACCGGTACAGGCCGCCGACGTCGATGTCGGCCAGGCCGTGCGGCACGTCGTTGCCGGCGGCCACGACCGCGGCGAGACAGAGCGCCGCGACGAAACCGGCCGCGGCCGCGTACGGGGACCAGCTGCGGGGCGCCCGAGCCGGGGCGCCGGGAAGGGCGCGGGCCAGCCGGTCGACGAACACCTCGCCGACCGGGACGGACAGCGCCGCGAAGAGCACCGCGCGCAGCAGGGCGATCCCGCCCACGCCCGGAGGGGCGGCCTCCCCGGTGCCGTGCAGGGCGGCGGACGGGCCGAGCAGCGGTACCAGCGCGGCCAGCGCCATCAGCACGAGCACGGCCGTGGCACGGCCGGCCCCGGGGCGCCGGGCGGGCCCGCTCGCGCCGGTCACCTCGGAGGGGGGTCGTATCAAGGTCACCCCAAGATCTTCACCAGCCGCCGCAGAACCGGGCAAGTCAAGGAGAACAACTGGCGGTACGGCGTTCCGTCCACCAGTACGTCCGGACCGGCCCCGGGGACTCATCACCGGACGCCCCGCCGGGCGGACGGCCGCGGGAACGGAGCGGGCCGGGCGGGTGTGCCCGCCCGGCCCTGCACGCGCGCGTGGCGCCTACCTGGTCACCGCGTCCAGCGCGTCGGCGATGCCCCGGCCGTAGAACCCGTTGAGGTTCGTGGAGCCCTCGCACACCGCGTCGACCTTGCCGTCGCCGTTGATGTCGTACGGCTCGGTGCACGGTGTGGCGTCGGCCTCGGCGTACAGCAGGGCCTTCACCAGGGCGGGGGAGGCGTGCGGGTGCGTCGACTTGATCAGGGCGGCGACGCCCGCGACATGCGGCGAGGCCATCGACGTACCGGCCATGTAGCCCCACTTGCCGCCGGGCAGCGTGCCCAGGATCAGGCCGCTGGCCGCGGGCGGCGCGGGCGTCTGGTAGGCCGTCGAGTCGCCGCCGGGCGCGGCGATGTCGACGACGCCCAGGCCGTGGTTGGAGAAGGACGACTTGATGCCCTCGGCGCCGGTCGCGGCGACCGTCACGACACCCGGCAGCTGGGTCGGGATGTCGTAGCACTCGGACGGGTCGATCACCCGCTCCGTGGCCGTGGAGTCGTTCGGCGAGGCCGGGTCGGTGATCTCGTCGGCCGCGAGGTCGTAGTTCTCGTTGCCGGCCGCGGCGACGTTGACCGCGCCCTTCTTCTCCGCGTACCGCGAGGCCCGGGAGACGGCCTCGACCAGCGCCTTCTGGTCCGGGTCGTCCTTGCAGTTGAAGTACCAGGGGTCGGTGTAATAGCTGTTGTTCGTGACGTCGACGCCGTGCTCGGCCGCCCACATGAAGCCGCACACCACGGCCTCGGTGTAGAAGTAGCCCGAGGCCGTGGCCACCTTGATGCCGGCCACCTTCACCCCGGGCGCGACGCCCGTCATGCCGATGCCATTCCTGGCGGCGGCGATCTCACCGGCCACGTGCGTGCCGTGCGGGCTCTCCTCCGCGGTGGGCCGCCAGGCGCCGTCGGTGGTGTCCGGCTTGCCGGAGACGCAGTTGACGGAGGCGGCCCGGTCGAAGTTGGGCGCGATGTCGGGGTGGGTGTCGTCGACGCCGCTGTCGATCACGGCGACCGTCACCCTGCTGCTGCCGAGCGACTTCTCGTGCGCCTTGTCCGCCTTGATGGCGGGCAGATCCCACTGGAGGGACTCCAGCGGGTCCTGCCCGCCGGCGGCCTCGGCGGCGGCCACCTCCTGGGCGCTGAGCGCCTGGGGGGTGCCCATGTCGGTGGTGGACGCGGAGGGCAGCGGTGCGGTGCGGGTGGCGCCGGCCGACTCCACGCCGCGCACCGTGCGTATCCGCCGTCCGAAGTCCGGGTTCGCCGAGTGGACGACGATCACGCCGATCCGGTCGTACGACGTCACGATCGTGCCGCCGGCGTCGGCTATGGCCTTCCTCACCTTGGCCGAAGGGGCGTGTCCGGACCGGACGTTGACGACGTAGCTGAGCGAGGCCGCGTCGGCGGTGGCCGTGGAAGCGGTGGCCGTCGGGGCGTCCGCGGCGGCGGCCGTGATGCCGGGCAGGAACGCGAGGGCCGTGGCCATGGCCATACCGGCCGGGATCGCCACCGCGCGGCGGTGGCGCGGGTGAGGCCTTGTCATGGGTCACTCTCTCCGTTTCGTTCGCGTGAGCGGGCGGGCCGTGCGGGAAGTCCGGTCAGCCGCGGATCACTTGACCGCGCGGAGGGCGTCGACGATGCCGGCGCCGTAGAAGCCGTTGACGCGCCTGCCGCCCTCGCACACCGCGTCCTGCGTGCCGTCGCCGTTCTGGTCGTAGGAGACGGGGCAGCCCGGGTTGTCGGCCTGGGCCTTGAGGAGGGCCTGGAGCTGGGCCGGGGTGGCATGCGGGTGCGCGGACTTCAGCAGCGCGGCGACACCGGCGGCGTGCGGGGAGGCCATCGAGGTGCCCTGGAGGAAGGCGTACTGGCCGTTCGGCATGGTGGACAGGATGCGGCCGTCCTTCGAGGGCGTGTCCGGAATCTGGTAGAGCCGGTCGCCGCCCGGCGCCGCGACGTCGATGACGCCCTTGCCGTAGGAGGAGTAGTACGACTTGAGGCTGTTCACGCCCGTCGCGCTGACCGTGACGACGCCCGGCAGCTGGGTCGGCACGTCGAAGCACTCGTGGGGGTCGACGGTGCGCGGGACGGGGGTGGAGTCGTCGGGGCTGGAGTCGTCCACGATCGCGTCGGAGTCGAGGTCGTCGTTGGAGTTGCCCGCCGACGCGAGGTTCAGGGTGCCCTTCTTCTGGGCGTACAGCTGGGCCCGGTTGACCGCGTCGACGATGGCCCGCTGGTCGGGGTCGTCCACGCAGTTGTACAGCCAGGGGTCCACGTAGTAGCTGTTGTTCGTGATCTCGACGCCGTGGTCGGCGGCGAACACGAAGGCGCAGACGACGTTCTCCGGGTAGAAGAGGCCGTCATCGGGGTCGCTCACCTTGATGGCGGCGACCTTGACACCGGGGGCGACACCGGCGACTCCGACGCCGTTGCGGGCCGCGGCGATCTCACCGGCCACATGGGTGCCGTGGTAGTCCTCGGTGGGGTTGTACGGGCGCCAGGCGCCCTCGCTGGTGTCCGCCTTGCCGCCGACGCAGTTCGCGGACTGGGCGGCGGAGAAGTTGGGGGCCAGGTCCGGGTGGGTGTCGTCGACGCCGGTGTCGATCACGGCGACGGTCACCTTGCGGCTGCCCGGGTTGATCTTCGCGGCCTTGTCGGCGCCTATCGCGCGGAGGTCCCACTGATCCGCCTCCAGGGGCTCGCTCGCGCCCGCCGCGGCCGAGGCGCTCGCCGTCCTCGCCGCCTGCGCCCCGGACAGCAGCTGGGCCGCGCCCTCGTCCGTCGTCCCCGCGGCCCTCAGCGCAGAGGTGCGGGTGGCGCCCGCCGACCGCACCCCGCGCACCGTGCGTATCTGCCGTCCGAAGTCCGGGTTGGCCGAGCGGACGACGATCACACCGATCCTGTCGTACGTCTCCACGACGCTGCCGCCGGCCGCGGCTATCGCCTTCTTCACGGACGCGATCGTGCGGTGGTCCGTCGAGGTGTTGACGACGTACGCCAGATTCGGCGCGTCCGCGGCCTGTGCCGTCTTCGCGGCCTGTGCCGCCTCCGCGCGGGGGGCGGCCGACGCCGTCGCGGGCAGGAAGCCGAGCGAGACGGTCAGCGACAGCACGGCGGGCACGGCGAGGGCGAGGCGGTGTCTGGAAGGCAGATGAGCCATGGGGTCTCCACATCATCCGGAAAACGACACCGGCCCGAGACACAGATGGCGCTCGGGCAGGTACATGACGGGTGGTGCAGGGCGAAGCTATCTCCCGAAGTCGCTGGCCAGCAATGAGCTACCGGAGGTGACTTCGGAAAGTGCCGAAGGGAGTTGAACCGCTCCTGAAGCGGCGCCGTGACGTTGAACAGGGAGCCCGAGCACGTTCGTGCCCCCCGATCCACGTCACTGTGAGGTCTGAGAAGTCATGTCCGCCGTACGAGGAGACTCCGTGGCCACCGACGCACCGCCCCCCTCGAAAGAGCAACACCGGCTCCCCTCCGCCGAGGAGTTCGCCGAGGTGCAGCAGAGCGCGGAGTTCACTGAACTGCGCCGCTCCTTCCGCTCCTTCGCCTTCCCGCTGACCATCGCCTTCGTGGCCTGGTACCTGCTGTACGTGCTGCTGTCGAACTACGCCGGCGACTTCATGGGCACCAAGGTGTTCGGCAACATCAACGTCGCCCTGGTCCTGGGCCTGGCCCAGTTCGTCACCACCTTCCTCATCGCCTGGTGGTACGCGCGCCACGCCGCCGCACAGCTCGACCCGAAGGCCGAAGCCATCAAGTCCCGGATGGAGGGCGCCGAATGAGCCCCGCCCAGCAGACGATCCTGGCCGCGGGGGAGGCAAGCGAGCACCGGCCGCTGATCATCAGCCTCTTCGCGGTGTTCGTCCTCGCCACCCTCGTCATCACCGTCTGGGCCGGCCGCCAGACCAGGGACGCCGCCGACTTCTACGCCGGCGGACGGCAGTTCACCGGCTTCCAGAACGGACTGGCCGTCTCCGGCGACTACATGTCCGCCGCGTCCTTCCTCGGCATCGCGGGCGCCATCGCCCTCTTCGGCTACGACGGCTTCCTGTACTCCATCGGCTTCCTGGTGGCCTGGCTGGTCGCCCTGCTGCTGGTCGCCGAGCCGCTGCGCAACTCCGGCCGCTACACCATGGGCGACGTGCTGGCGTACCGCATGCGGCAGCGCCCGGTGCGCACCGCCGCCGGCACCTCCACCATCGTCGTGTCGATCTTCTACCTGCTGGCCCAGATGGCGGGCGCCGGCGTTCTGGTCTCGCTGCTGCTCGGCATCACCAGCGACGGCGGCAAGATCGGCATCGTGGCGCTGGTCGGCGTGCTGATGATCGTGTACGTCACCATCGGCGGCATGAAGGGCACCACCTGGGTGCAGATGGTCAAGGCCGTGCTGCTGATGGCGGGCGCCCTGCTGCTCACCTTCCTGGTCCTGCTGAAGTTCGACTTCAACATCTCCGACCTGCTGGGCAGCGCCGCCGAGCAGAGCGGCAAGGGCGCCGCCTTCCTGGAGCCCGGCCTGAAGTACGGCGCCACCGGCACCACCAAGCTGGACTTCCTCTCCCTCGGCATCGCCCTGGTGCTCGGCACCGCCGGCCTGCCGCACATCCTGATCCGCTTCTACACGGTGCCGACCGCCAAGGCCGCCCGTAAGTCGGTCATCTGGGCGATCGGCCTGATCGGCGCCTTCTACCTGATGACCCTCGCCCTCGGCTTCGGCGCCGCCGCGCTGATCAAGCCGGACGAGATCATCGCCTCCAACAAGGCCGGCAACACCGCCGCCCCGCTGCTCGCCCTGCACCTGGGCGGCACCGACTCCAACTGGGGCGCGATCCTGCTGGCCAGCATCTCGGCGGTCGCCTTCGCCACCATCCTCGCGGTCGTCGCGGGCCTCACCCTGGCCTCCTCCTCGTCCTTCGCCCACGACATCTACGCCAACGTCATCAAGAAGGGGCAGGCCGACGAGAAGCAGGAGATCAACGCCGCCCGCTGGGCGACCGTCGGCATCGGCGCCGTCTCCATCGTGCTGGGCGCCCTGGCCCGCGATCTGAACGTCGCCGGCCTGGTCGCCCTGGCCTTCGCGGTCGCGGCCTCCGCCAACCTGCCGACCATCCTCTACAGCCTCTTCTGGAAGCGGTTCACCACCCAGGGAGCCCTGTGGTCGATCTACGGCGGCCTGGTCGCGGCGGTCGGCCTGGTGCTCTTCTCGCCGGTCGTCTCCGGCAAGGAGACGTCGATGTTCCCGGACGTCGACTTCCACTGGTTCCCGCTGGAGAACCCCGGGCTGATCTCCATCCCGGTCGGCTTCCTGCTGGGCTGGCTCGGCACCCTGCTGTCCAAGGAACAGCCGGACGCCGGCAAGTACGCTGAGCTGGAGGTCCGGTCCCTGACCGGCACCGGCGCCCACTGAGCACCCCCCCCGTTCGAGCGGCCGCGTCGCAGGCGCCCTGTAGGTCCCTACGACGCGGCCGCGCCTCGCTCGTGGAACCGGGCCGCTGCTCGTTGTCAGCGACGTCACGTAGGCTCGCAGGTGTCGGGGTGGGAGCGCTCCGCACCGATCCGCGTCGAGGGAGGGGGCCCACGTGCTCATCGACACCTACGGCCGAGTGGCCACCGACCTGAGGGTCTCGCTGACCGACCGCTGCAATCTGCGCTGCACCTACTGCATGCCCGAGGAGGGCTTGCAGTGGCTGGCCAAGCCCGATCTGCTCACGGACGACGAGATCGTCCGCCTGATCAACATCGCCGTCACCCGGCTGGGCATCGACGAGGTGCGCTTCACCGGCGGTGAGCCCCTGCTGCGCCCCGGGCTGGTGGGCATCGTCGAGCGCGTCGCCGCCCTCGACCCGCGTCCCCGGATGTCCCTGACCACCAACGGCATCGGCCTGAAGCGCACGGCCGCCGCCCTGAAGGCCGCGGGCCTGGACCGGGTCAACGTCTCGCTGGACACCCTGCGCCCGGACGTCTTCAAGACCCTCACCCGCCGGGACCGTCACAGGGACGTCCTGGACGGTCTGGAAGCCGCCCGCGCGGCGGGCCTGACCCCCGTGAAGGTCAACTCGGTCCTGATGCCGGGGCTCAACGACGACGAGGCCCCCGACCTGCTGGCCTGGGCCGTGGACCACGACTACGAACTGCGCTTCATCGAGCAGATGCCGCTGGACGCCCAGCACGGCTGGAAGCGCGACGGCATGATCACCGCCGGACACATCCTGGCCTCCCTGCGCACCCGCTTCGAGCTCGCCCCCGAGGGTGCCGAACAGCGGGGCTCGGCCCCCGCCGAGCGCTGGATCGTGGACGGCGGACCGCACCGCGTCGGCGTCATCGCCTCCGTCACCCGCCCGTTCTGCGCGGCCTGCGACCGTACCCGGCTGACCGCCGACGGACAGGTCCGGACCTGTCTGTTCGCCCGCGAGGAGACCGACCTGCGTGCGGCCCTGCGCTCCGGCGCCCCCGACGAGGAGGTCGCCCGCATCTGGCGGCTGGCCATGTGGGGCAAGAAGGCGGGCGCCGGCCTGGACGACCCGTCGTTCGTCCAGCCGGACCGCCCCATGTCAGCGATCGGCGGCTGAAGCGCCCCGAAGCAGCCCAGGGAACTGATGAAGCGCCCCGAAGGGGCGCGGGGAACTGCGCGACCAGCCACGAGGAACCCGCAGACAACACACCGGACCACGCACACCGGACCACGCACACCGGACCAGACGCACCGGTCCACGCGCACCGCACGCACACCGGACCGCCACCGCAGGTGCTCAGGCCGGCGGCACGCCCCGCGTCCCCTCGGTCGCTTCCCCGGTCGCTTCCCAGTCCTCGAACCTGACGACGTCCTTCAGGAACCCCCGCACGCCGAGGAACTGGGACAAGTGCTCCCGGTGCTCCTCGCACGCCAGCCAGGTCTTGCGCCGCTCCGGCGTATGGATCTTCGGGTTGTTCCAGGCCAGCACCCACTCGGCGGCGGCGCGGCAGCCCTTGGCGGAGCAGATCGGGGTGGTGTCGTCACTCACAGGTTCGTCTCACAACTGTGCGGAAAAGGCGACGCCGAGCAGCCACGGGGGGAGCTGCCCGGCGTCGGTCCGTCGCTCCGACGGGGGATGCGGAGCGCTTACGAAGTATGTCACGGGTGACCCGTCGCCCGGCACCGGAACAACATGATTGATCTGAGCTTTTCTTGAGCTTGCTGGGTGACCGATCCGTCTCGGGCCGGTCCACCACGGTCACGACCGGTCGCGCGACTCACTCCGTGAGCCCGCCGCCGGGTCGGACACGACGTCCTCGGGGACGGGTTCGGTGAACCGTCCGTCCGTGGGCGGCGCCGTGAGCATCGGCCGCGCCGGTGCCGTCACGAACGTCGACGGCAGCGAAGGAGCGTTCTCCCGGCCGGCGTTGGCGATCACCACCGCGATATAGGGCAGAACCGCCCCGAGCACCAGGGCCACGATCGCGACGTGCCGTTCCACGTTCCAGAGCACGGCCGCGGCGATCACCGACACCGTGCGGAGCGACATCGAGATGACATACCGGCGCTGCCGCCCGCGTACGTCCTCCTGGAGGCCCGTCCGGGCTCCGGTGATCCGGAAAACCTGGACGTTGCCGTCGCCACGCTGCTTCCGCATCACATTCCACCATCCGCCCGTATCGGACTCTCCCCGCATCCTGCCCGGTTACCGGTCCCCCGGGGAGGCGGGTCCGGACAGCTCCCACGTTACGCCGGGCCTGCGCCGCCTTCGAGACCGGGGCACCTCCCGCCTGCACGGACTCGGTGTGCGCCATGGCTTGTACGGGGTACCCGGCGTGCGCCGTACCCCCTACACACCCAGACTGGGCACAAAGCTCACGTCGACCCGTACGAGGAGGCAAAGATGGGCTGGTTGTGGGCGATCATCGTGGGATTCGTGCTCGGAGTGATCGCCAAGGCGGTCATCCCGGGCAAACAGCACAGCCCTCTGTGGCTGACCACCCTCTTCGGCATGCTCGGTGCCATCGTCGGCAACGCCATCGCCCGGGCGGCCGGCGTCGACGCCACGGCGGGGATCGACTGGTGGCGGCACGTCTTCCAGCTCGTGGCCGCGATCGTCATCGTCGCCGTCGGTGACTCGCTGTACATGGCGGTGCGGGGCAACCGGCGCAGGGAACGGGCCTGACGGCCCCCTGCCCGAGGGGGCGGTCCCCGCTACCGGGGGCCGCCCCGCCGCGCGTACCGCTCAGGCGCCCGTGACCTCGACCGCGGCCAGGTTCTTCTTGCCGCGGCGCAGCACCAGCCAGCGGCCGTGCAGCAGGTCCCCGGCGGACGGGACCGCGTCCTCGGCGGTCACCTTCGCGTTGTTCACGTAGGCGCCGCCCTCCTTCACCGTGCGGCGTGCGGCCGACTTGCTGGCCACCAGGCCGACCTCGGCGAAGAGGTCCACCACCGGGCCGGGCCCGGACACCTGGATGTGCGGCAGCTCCGACAGGGCCGCGGCCAGCGTCCGCTCGTCCAGCTCCGCCAGGTCGCCCTGGCCGAACAGGGCCTTCGACGCGCCGACCACGGCGGCCGTCTGCTCCGCGCCGTGCACCAGCGTGGTCAGCTCCTCGGCCAGCGCGCGCTGCGCGGCCCGCGCCTGCGGACGCTCCTCGGTCTGCCGCTCCAGCTCCTCCAGCTCCTCGCGGGAGCGGAAGGACAGGATGCGCATGTAGCGGGAGATGTCCCGGTCGTCCACGTTCAGCCAGAACTGGTAGAACGCGTACGGCGTGGTCATCTCCGGGTCGAGCCAGACCGCGCCGCCCTCGGTCTTGCCGAACTTGGTGCCGTCCGCCTTGGTCATCAGCGGGGTGGCCAGGGCGTGCACGGTGGCGTCCGGCTCCAGCCGGTGGATCAGGTCGAGACCGGCCGTGAGATTGCCCCACTGGTCGCTGCCGCCCTGCTGGAGCGTGCACCCGTACCGGCGGTAGAGCTGGAGGAAGTCCATGCCCTGAAGGAGCTGGTAGCTGAACTCCGTGTAGCTGATGCCCTCGGAGGATTCAAGACGCCGGGCCACGGAGTCCTTGGTCAGCATCTTGTTGACGCGGAAGTGCTTGCCGATGTCGCGCAGGAACTCGATCGCGGACAGGCCCTGCGTCCACTCCAGGTTGTTCACCATGACCGCCGCGTTCTCGCCCTCGAAGGACAGGAACGGCTCGATCTGGCCGCGCAGCCGGTCCACCCAGCCGGCGACCGTCTCCGGGTCGTTCAGCGTGCGCTCCGCGGTCGGGCGCGGGTCGCCGATCAGACCCGTGGCACCGCCGACCAGCGCCAGCGGCCGGTGGCCGGCCTGCTGGAGCCGGCGCACGGTGAGCACCTGGACCAGATGCCCCACGTGCAGCGACGGCGCCGTCGGGTCGAAGCCGCAATAGAACGTGACGGGACCGTCCGCGAGCGCCTTGCGCAAAGCGTCCTCGTCGGTGGACTGGGCGAACAGCCCGCGCCACTTCAGCTCGTCGACGATGTCCGTCACGGTTCTCGTGTCTCCTTGGATGGGCTCGTAATCAGGTACGAGGTTATACGCCCCTGCTGACAGAGCTCATATTGAAGTCCGGCACCCGCAGGGGCGGCATCGCGGCCCTAGTGAACCAGTCGCTCCACTCCCTCGGCAGCGTCTTTTCCGTGCGCCCGGCCTCCGTGGCCCGGCCCAGCAGGTCCACCGGCGACTCGTTGAACCGGAAGTTGTTGACCTCGCCGGTCACCTCGCCGTTCTCCACCAGGTAGACGCCGTCCCGGGTCAGGCCCGTGAGCAGCAGCGTCGCCGGATCGACCTCGCGGATGTACCACAGGCAGGTCAGCAGCAGCCCGCGCCCGGTGCCCGCGACCATCTCCTGGAGCGAGCGGTCCTGCCCGCCGGTCAGGAGCAGGTTGCCGCCCGCCGGGGCCACCGGCAGCCCGGTCAGGGCGGCGCTGTGCCGGGTGGTCGTCAGGTGCCTCAGCTCACCCTCGCGGATCCAGTCGGTGGCGTGCACCGGCAGCCCGTTGTCGAACACCGACTGGTCGCCTCCGGAGGAGTGCGCCACCACGAAGGGCGCGGTCTCCAAGCCCGGCTCGTGCGGGTCGCTGCGCAGGGTCAGCGGCAGCTGGCTGAGCCTCTCGCCGACGCGGGTGCCGCCACCCGGCTCGGAGAAGACCGTCCGGCCCTCGACCGCGTCCCGTCCCGAGGACGACCAGAGCTGGTAGATCAGCAGGTCGGCGACGGCGGTCGGCGGCAGCAGCGTCTCGTAGCGCCCGGCGGGCAGCTCCACCCGCCGCTCGGCCCAGCCCAGGCGTACGGCCAGCTCGGCGTCGAGCGCGGCGGGGTCGACATCCTTGAAGTCCCGCGTGGAGCGGCCCGCCCACGCCGACCGGGTCCGGTCCGGCGACTTGGCGTTCAGCTCCAGCGTGCCCGTCGGCTGGTCGTGCCGCAGCCGCAGCCCCGTCGACGTGCCCAGGTAGGTGGAGACCATTTCGTGGTTGGCGAAGCCGTACAGCTCCCGGCCGCCCGCACGCGCGCGTGCGAACGCCTCACCGAGCGCCGGGGCGAAGTCGGCGAAGACCGCGGAGGAGGTCTCGGCGGGCGCGTCGGTGAAGTCCGGCGCCGCCGGTACGTCCGCCACCAGCGGCTGGGCGTCCTCGGCGGGCCCGGCGCCGCGCGCGGCGGCCTCGGCGGCCCGCACCAGGGGCTCCAGCTCGTCCGCGGTCACGGCCGAGCGGGAGACGACGCCGGAGGCCGTGCCCTCCTTGCCGTCCACGGTGGCGATCACGGTGAGCGTGCGTCCGCGCGTGACGCCGTTCGTGGTGAGCGCGTTGCCCGCCCAGCGCAGATTGGCGGTCGAGTGCTCGTCGGCGATCACTACGCAGCCGTCTGCGCGGGACAGGGCGAGGGCGCGCTCGACGATCTCGTGCGGCTTGCTGGTTCGCGCGCTCATCGGCCGGCCTCCTGGGTGGTGTTGAGAATGTTGACTCCCTTGAAGAGGGCGGACGGGCAGCCGTGCGAGACCGCCGCGACCTGGCCCGGCTGGGCCTTGCCGCAGTTGAACGCGCCGCCCAGCACATAGGTCTGGGGGCCGCCGACGGCGGCCATCGAGCCCCAGAAATCGGTGGTCGTCGCCTGGTAGGCGACGTCCCTGAGCTGCCCGGCGAGCCGCCCGTTCTCGATCCGGAAGAAGCGCTGCCCGGTGAACTGGAAGTTGTACCGCTGCATGTCGATCGACCAGGACCGGTCGCCGACGACGTAGATGCCCCGGTCCACGCCGCCGATGAGGTCCTCGGTGGACAGCCCGGCCGGATCCGGCCGCAACGACACGTTCGCCATGCGCTGCACCGGCACATGGGCGGGGGAGTCGGCGTACGCGCACCCGTTGGACCGCTCGAACCCGGTCAGCCGGGCGATGCGCCGGTCCAGCTGGTAGCCGACGAGCGTGCCGTCCTTCACCAGGTCCCAGCTCTGCGCCTCGACGCCCTCGTCGTCGTACCCGACGGTCGCCAGCCCGTGCTCGGCGGTGCGGTCGCCGGTGACGTTCATCAGCTCCGAGCCGTAGCGCAGCGTGCCGAGCCGGTCGAAGGTGGCGAAGGAGGTGCCGGCGTAGGCGGCCTCGTAGCCGAGGGCGCGGTCCAGCTCGGTGGCGTGGCCGATGGACTCGTGGATGGTGAGCCACAGGTTGGACGGGTCGACGACCAGGTCGTACAGCCCCGGCTCCACGCTCGGGGCACGCATCTTCTCGGCCAGCAGGCCGGGGATCTGCTCCAGCTCCGTGTCCCAGTCCCAGCCGGTGCCGGTGAGGTACTCCCAGCCGCGGCCGGCGGGCGGCGCGAGGGTGCGCATGGAGTCGAACTCGCCGGTCGAGTCGTCCACCGACACGGCGGTGAGCACCGGGTGCAGCCGCACCCGCTGCTGGGTCGTCGTGGTCCCGGCCGTGTCGGCGTAGAACTTGTTCTCGTGCACGGTGAGCAGCGAGGCGTCCACGTGGTCGACCCCGTCGGCCGCCAGCAGCCGCGCGCTCCACTCGGCCAGCAGCCCGGCCTTCTCCTCGCCGGAGACGGAGAACGGGTCGATCCCGTACGACGAGACCCACGTCTTCTCGGCGTGCACGGGCTCGTCGGCCAGCTCCACGCGTTCGTCCGATCCGGCCGCCTTGATGACCTGCGCGGAGAGCTTCGCCATGGCCACGGCCTGCGAGGCGACCCTGGCGGCGGCGTCCATGGTCAGGTCGACGCCGGACGCGAAGCCCCACGTACCGCCGTGCACGACGCGCACCGCGTATCCGAGGTCGGTGGTGTCCGAGGATCCGGCGGGCCTGGCGTCCCGCAGCCGCCAGGAGGCGTTGCGCACCCGCTCCAGGCGGAAGTCGGCGTGCTCGGCCCCGAGGGCCCGCGCGCGGGCGAGCGCGGCGTCGGCGAGGGCACGCAGAGGCAGGGCCGTGAAGGCTTCGTCGATGGTATGAGGCACCGGCGTCTCTTTCTGTGGACGGGACCGTGACGGGCGCGGTCGGTGACTGCTCCGATCATGTCGCGCGGTGCCGTCCGCGGACCACACGTTTCCGCGCGGGGGCGGAGACTTCTGTAGGGATCCGACAGCGTGTCCCGTGAGCCACTGTGGGTGCCCGATTGTCCGGGCGCGGTCCCGGCCCGATAGGTTTTCGAGGAAGCCGCCTGTCGTCGCCGCCCGTCACACGGGTGCCCGGGCGGGTGTCAGCCGCTATGGAAAGGGTGATCCGTTGAGCCGCTCGGTTCTCGTCACCGGAGGAAACCGGGGCATCGGCCTCGCCATCGCCCGGGCGTTCGCCGACGCCGGCGACAAGGTCGCGATCACATACCGCTCGGGTGAGCCGCCGGCCGGCTTCCTCGCCGTCAAGTGCGACATCACCGACGCCGAACAGGTGGAGCAGGCCTACAAGGAGATCGAGGAGACGCACGGCCCCGTCGAGGTGCTCGTCGCCAACGCCGGCGTCACCAAGGACCAGCTCCTGATGCGCATGTCCGAGGACGACTTCACGTCCGTCGTCGACACCAACCTCACCGGCACCTTCCGGGTGGTCAAGCGCGCCAACCGGGCCATGCTGCGGGCCAAGAAGGGCCGCGTCGTGCTGATCTCGTCCGTCGTCGGGCTGCTCGGCTCCGCGGGGCAGGCCAACTACGCCGCCTCCAAGGCCGGACTCGTCGGCTTCGCGCGCTCCCTCGCCCGTGAGCTGGGCTCGCGCAACATCACTTTCAACGTCGTCGCGCCCGGTTTCGTCGACACCGACATGACCAAGGTGCTCACCGACGAGCAGCGCGCGAACATCGTGTCGCAGGTGCCGCTCGGCCGGTACGCGCAGCCGGAGGAGATCGCCGCGACGGTGCGGTTCCTCGCCTCGGACGACGCCTCGTACATCACTGGAGCCGTCATTCCCGTTGACGGCGGACTGGGAATGGGTCACTGAACACCATGAGCGGAATCCTCGAGGGCAAGCGCGTCCTGATCACCGGTGTGCTGATGGAGTCCTCCATCGCCTTCCACACCGCCAAGCTGGCCCAGGAGCAGGGCGCCGAGATCATCCTGACCGCCTTCCCGCGGCCCACGCTGACCGAGCGCATCGCCAAGAAGCTGCCGAAGCCCACCAAGGTCATCGAGCTCGACGTGACCAACGACGAGCACCTCGGCCGGCTCGCCGACCTCGTCGGCGAGGAGCTGGGCGGCCTCGACGGCGTCGTGCACTCCATCGGCTTCGCCCCGCAGGACGCGCTCGGCGGCAATTTCCTCAACACTCCGTTCGAGTCGGTCGCCACCGCCCTGCACGTCTCGGCGTACTCCCTGAAGTCGCTGACCATGGCCTGCCTGCCGCTGATGCAGAACGGCGGCTCCGTCGTCGGCCTCACCTTCGACGCCCAGTACGCCTGGCCGCAGTACGACTGGATGGGCCCGGCCAAGGCCGCGCTGGAGGCGACCAACCGTTACCTCGCGCGCGACCTGGGCAAGCAGAACATCCGCTTCAACCTCGTCTCGGCCGGCCCGATCGGCTCCATGGCCGCCAAGTCCATCCCGGGCTTCGGCGAGCTGGCCTCCGTCTGGGACACCCGCGCCCCGCTGGAGTGGGACCTGAAGGACCCCGAGCCGGCCGGCCGCGGTGTCGTCGCCCTGCTGAGCGACTGGTTCCCGAAGACCACCGGCGAGATCATCCACGTCGACGGCGGTCTGCACGCCATCGGCGCCTGACGACGCCGTTCACCAGGGGCCCGCATCCTCATCGGGTGCGGGCCCCTGGCCGTGCCGTCACCCGTTCGGCCCAGCCGGCCGGGCGCGGGGAGCCGGGGGCTGCGCACGCTGGAGTACGCGTTCACCCAGCGATTCCCCTCCGCAGTACGGCCGAGGAGGTCCCGTTGTGCGCCCGTCCCGCCGTCTGGCCTCAGTCACCGTCGCCGTCGCCGTCTTCGGCGTACTGGCGCTGCCGTACGAAGCGCGGCCGCACGCGCGCGTGCACACCGGCGAGCGGCCCGCGGCGGAGCCGTTCGGCGCCACCTGCATGACCCGCGTCACCGGGTCCCGGGTGACCGCCCACTGCCACAACCCCTATCCGGGCACCGACCGCGTGAGCCTGCACGTCGAGTGCGCCCGCTGGTGGGACCTGGACGGCGACGGCGACCCGGTGGAGGCCGGGCCCGCGCAGACCGTACGGCTGACCGGCCGCTGCTGGAAGGAGGTCGGCTCGGCCTGGGTCAGCCACGGGCGGGCGAGCTGAACCGGCCCGGACGGCACACCAGCGGATACTCCGCCGCCTGCGCCCCGGCCGTCACCGCGTCGCCCGCGCGGACGGCGTCGACCAGCCGCGTGTGGTCCATGTACGTCTCCGGGGTCAGCGTCTCGCCGACATCGCCGCGCAGCCAGTCCCGCAGCACCTCGCCCAGATCCGCGTACATCGCGGTCAGCACGTCGTTGTGGGAGGCGGCCACGACGGCCAGGTGGAACGTCGCGTCCGCCGTCACGAACGCCTCCGTGTCACCCGACTCCCAGGCCTCCTCGCGGCGCAGCAGCAGCGCGTCGAGCTGCTTGAGGTCCTTCTCGGTGCGCCGTTCGGCGGCCAGCCGCGCGGCGGCCGACTCCAGCGCGGAGCGCAGCTCGGCGATGTGCCCGGGGTCGGCGCCGGCGAACCGGCGGTGCATCACGCCCGCCAGCTCGCTGGTCGCCACCACATACGTGCCGGAACCCTGGCGGATGTCCAGCAGGCCGTTGTGCGCCAGTGCGCGGACCGCCTCGCGGACCGTGTTGCGGGCGACACCGAGCTGCTCGACCAGCTCCGGTTCGGTGGGGATACGGGAGCCGACCGGCCACTCGCCGGAGGTGATCTGCTGCCGCAGTGCGGCGATGACCTGCTCCGACAGTGCCGAACGGCGGGGATGGCTCAGAGGCATGGCACACCTTCGCACGGCGGCCCCGGCCGCCGGCAGCCGCGCGGCCGGGACGGGGCACGCCCCGTAGTGGATGGACAACCAATCATCCCATGATTCTATGATGGGCCTCATGGCTAGCGAGAAGACCCGGACGGTGGAGTCCACGACCGTGAGCAGTTCGGCCGCACCCGACGGCCGGCAACCCGGGGCACCCGGCACGCGCGCGTGGACGACACGTCTGCTCGTCGCCGGCATCGTGCTCGCCGCGGTGAACCTCCGGCCCGCCATCACCAGCCTGGGCGCCCTCCTGGAGGAGGTCCGCGACGGGCTCGGCATGAGCGGCAGCGTGGCCGGGCTGCTCACCTCCGTGCCCCCGCTCTGCTTCGCCGTCTTCGGCGTCATGGCGCCCCGGCTCGCCCGCCGCTTCGGGCCCGGCGCGGTGGTGTGCGCCGGCATGGCGGCCATCACCGCCGGCCTGCTGATCCGCCCGTACGCCGGTGGTACGGCGGGCTTCCTGGCCGCCACCGCCCTGGCCCTGATGGGCATCGCGACCAGCAACGTGCTGATGCCGGTCATCGTCAAGCGCTGGTTCCCCGACCGGGTCGGCTCCATGACCGGCCTGTACTCGATGGCCCTCGCGATGGGCACCTCGGTCGCGGCCGCCGCGACCGTGCCCCTGACCGACGCCCTCGGCGGCGGCTGGCAGCCCGGCCTCGCTTTCTGGGCGGCGCTGTCGGCGGCGGCCGTCCTGCCGTGGCTGCCGTTCGTACGGGACCGCAGGACGGCTCCCGCGCGGGAGGACGCCGTACGGCGTCCGGACGCGGCGGCCGGCCGGGAGGCCGCGCGTGAGGAAGCGCCCGCGCGCGAGGAGGCGCTCGCGGGCGAGGGAACACCCGCGCGCGAGGAGGCGCCCGCGCTGCGGATCACCCGGAGCCGTACCGCCTGGGCGCTCGCCGTCTTCTTCGGGCTCCAGGCCACCGCCGCCTACATCACGATGGGCTGGATGGCGCAGATCTTCCGGGACGCGGGCGTCTCCGCGGGCACCGCCGGGCTGCTGCTCGCCGTCATCATGGTGATGGGCGTGCCGCTGGCCTTCGTGATCCCGCGCGTGGCCACCCGGCTGCCCCACCAGGGCCCGATCGTGCTCGTGCTCGGCGTCTGCGGCCTGGCCGGATACGCGGGCCTGTACATCGCCCCGGCCGGCGGCGCCTGGGCCTGGGCCCTGCTGCTCGGCGTCTCCAACTGCGCGTTCCCGCTGGCCCTGACCATGGTCGGCATGCGCGCCCGTACGGGCCAGGGCGTCGCCCAGTTGTCGGCCTTCGCCCAGAGCACCGGCTACCTGATCTCCATCCCCGGTCCGCTCCTGGTCGGCGTGCTCTACCAGCACAGCGGCGGCTGGGGTCTGCCGATCGCGCTGATGAGCGCCCTGATGGTGCCGCAGATGCTGGTGGGCGTGGTGGCGGGCCGCAACCGCACGGTGGAGGACGAGGCGGCCCGATAGGGCGGGGCCTCACCCCGAAGCGCTCCGGGCGGGCGAAGGGTGGGAGACTGGCCGCATGCCAGTGCTCGATCCGAACCCCCAGCACAGCCAGAAGAAGATGCTGCTCGTCTTCGGCGCCTTCCTCGCGATCTTCGTGATCATCGCCATCGTCGCGTCGATCGCCTCGCCGTGACCGCACCCCCGCACGGCCGATGGTGGGGCTAGCCCCCCATCCCCTAGGGGGTGAGGGTCAGGGTCAAGTGGGTGGACCTCCGGATGGGCCGCGAGCCGCGGTTTCCGTAGCTTCGAGATGTGGCCGCGGACGGCGGGCCACGGACCACTCGACGAACGCGGAGGCACCCATGTCGGCCCGTACGCACACCCGGCCCCACCCGGCGACCACGGGCGGCGTCGACATCCGGCTGCCCTGGTGGGCTCTCCTCCTGCCCGCGCTCGCCTTCGTGGCGCTGCTGACGCTGATACTCAACCCGTCGCACGCCCAGGCGGCCACCGGCGACCCCGCGCTCACCCACCTCCTGGAGCGGGTGCAGCAGCTGGTCTCGCGCTAGCGGTGCCCGCCCCCGCGCGACGGGAGCACACCCGATGGATCACGCGCGGCGCCCGGGCGCCCGGCGGACGCCCCGGACACGCCTCTCGCCGGTGAATACGCATGTCAACTCCCTGCGCCCCGTGGCCTGTTTCATGCGAAGCTGGGTTGCATGAGCGTCGCAGACTCCCGACGGATTGTCCTCCTCCGGCATGCGAAGGCCGACTGGCCACAGGTGAACGACCACGAGCGACCGCTCGCTGAGCGGGGCCGCAAGGACGCCGCAGAAGCCGGACGCAGGCTGGTCGACACCGGCATCGCCATGGACCTGGCTCTGTGCTCCACCGCGACCCGGACCCGCGAGACGTGGAAACTGGCCGTTCAGGAGTTCCCGCAGCGGCCGAAAACCGTTTATGAGGAGCGGATCTACGAGGCCTCGCCCGGCGAGCTGATCGCCGTGCTCAACGAAACCCCCGACGACGTGCGCAACGTCCTCCTCGTCGGCCACAACCCCGGCGTGCAGGGACTGGCCGAGGTCCTGTCCGGATCCGCCGAGAGCGACGCCCGCGAGCGGCTGAACCGGCGTGGTTTCCCGGCCGCCGCCTACGCCGTCCTGTCCTTCGGCGGCTCCTGGAAGACCCTGGAGCCCGGCGTGGCGAGGCTGCTCGACTACTGGGCACCGACCGACTGATCCGGCCCGTACGCGCAGGGGCCCGGCACACGCGCGCGGGCCGGGCCCCTGATCTCACCGGGCAGGACTCGCGCGCCCCACCGGGCGGAAGTCACTCCTGGTCGAGCGTGTCCGCCGCCTCGACCTCCTCGCGGGTGATGCCCAGCAGGTACAGCACCGTGTCCAGGAACGGCACGTTCACCGCGGTGTGCGCCGCCTCGCGGACGACCGGCTTGGCGTTGAAGGCCACGCCGAGACCGGCGGCGTTCAGCATGTCCAGGTCGTTGGCGCCGTCACCGATCGCCACGGTCTGCGACAGCGGTACGCCCGCCGCCGCGGCGAACCGGCGCAGCAGCCGTGCCTTGCCCGCCCGGTCGACTATCTCGCCGACGACCCGGCCCGTCAGTCTGCCGTCGACGATCTCCAGCGTGTTGGCCTGGGCGAAGTCCAGCCCGAGCCGCTCCTTCAGATCGTCCGTGACCTGGGTGAATCCGCCCGAGACGACCCCCACCTGATAGCCGAGCCGCTTCAGGGTGCGGATCAGCGTGCGGGCACCCGGTGTCAGCCGCACCTCGCTGCGGACCTTCTCCACCACCGAGGCGTCCAGCCCCTCGAGCAGCGCCACGCGCGCGTGCAGGGACTGCTCGAAGTCCAGTTCGCCCCGCATCGCGGCGGCCGTCACCTCGGCGACCTCCTCCTCGCAGCCGGCGTGCGCGGCGAAGAGCTCGATCACCTCGTCCTGGATCAGCGTGGAGTCCACGTCCATGACGACCAGGCGCTGTGCCCGCCGGTGCAGCCCGGCCGCCACGACGGCGACATCCACGCCGAGCGCCGCCGCGTCGGTCGCCAGGGCGGTGCGCAGCGGCTCGGTCTCCACTCCGGACACCGCGAATTCGACCGCCGTCACCGGATACTTGGCCAGCCGGAAGATACGGTCGATGTTGCCGCCGGCCTTGGTGATCAGGCCGGCGATCGCGGCCGTCGCCTCCGCGGTGAGCGGGTGGCCGAGCACGGTCACCAGGGAGCGGCCGAGACCGCGCGGCCGGTTGTCGCCGGTACCGGAGATGATCTCCGCCTGCATCTTCATCGACTCCGCCCAGCTGTGGACGGTCGCCCGCAGATCTCCCTCCAGACCCCCGGGCGGCTCGGTCACGAGCGCGCACAGCACGATCCGGCCACGGGTGACGACCTGCTCGATGTCGACGACGTCGACGGAGTAGGCGGCGAGGGTGTCGAAGAGGCCCGCCGTGATCCCCGGCCTGTCCTTGCCGAAGATCTTGACGAGAAGAGTCGGGACGTCAGAGGTCTGCGAAGCGCTCATGGTGGTCCCACTGTATGGGGCACGCGGCGCCTTCCGCCCCTGAGGTCCGCCTGACGGACACCGAACAACGGATGGCACACCGGTGGCGGGAACCTTGCCTTTTCCCATGACTCCGGTGACTCCGGCGTTACTCCGCGACCACGCCCCGACCATGCTCCGATCACGCCTCGATCGCTTCGATCGCTCGGATCGCTTGGATCGCTCGGATCGCTTCGGTCCCCGAGGAGACCGCCGCCGGGCGAGTCCGGGTCATCGCCCGCCCTTCGGCTTCCGTGGCGCGGGCGGGGGAGGCGGCGGGGGCGGCGGAGGTCCGTCGTCCCACCTGGACGCCGACCGGTCCCCGCGTGGCCGCCGGGGCGGGCGCGGGAGCGGCCCGAGCGGCCGGGCGATGGTGGGAGCGCCGTACATGTCGTCACCGTCCGGCGAGCCGCCCGCGGCAGGCCGCTCGCCGGACGGCGACGACTCCGCCCCCCGCCGAGCGTCGTCGCCCCGCGGCGGGGTCGGCGGGGGCGGCCCGTCGTCGCCGGGCGGGCGGCCGGTGCCGAGCTCGCGTGTCTCCCCGCCCGGCCACGATCCCTGCGCGGGACGGGCGTCCTCCGGTTCCCGTAGACCGTCCGGCAGCCGCAGATACGGATTGGTGGCGGGGTTCGGCGGCCGGTACGGCGTACCGGGCCGGTACGGCCCGGACCGCGCCGCGTACGACGCCTCACCGGCACTCCCGGCCACGGGAGCAGCCCCAGGGGCCCCCTGGGGAGGAGCCCCCTGGGGAGCGGCCACCGCTCCCTCCCCACGCGCCCACGCGCCCCCGCTCCCGGCCCCGGTTCCCAGCGCCAGTGGCGCCGCCCGCCGGCCCGCGGCCCCGCTCGCCCGGGCGAGCAGCGCCCCGATGGCCCCCGCACCGGCACCCCACGCGGCGCCGAGCAGCAGCGCCATGCCGAGGTGCCCGTGCAGATCGACACCCGCGCCGAACGCGTCGAAGCCGAGCACGGAGAGCGAGGCGTTCGCCGACACCTCCGTCAGCCAGACCAGCAGCGGCAGCGCCGCCGCCGTCGCGAGGCCCAGCCGCAGCGCACACCGCCCCGCGAGAGCGAGCGCGCCCGGATCCCGTACGGAACCCCCGGCGGCAGCCGGGCCCACCGGCGTCCGTACCGCCGTGAGCACCCCCGCGAGCAGCATCGCCAGCGCCGCCGCCACCCCCAGCAGCCACACCCGGCCGTCCAGTTCGGCCAGCCGGGAGAGGGTGACGGGCTGGTCCGAGCGCACGCCGAGCAGATCGTCCAGCGGGTCGGGCAGCAGCGTGGCGAGTCGGCCCGTCGCCGTGGCGTCCCACGGCACGAAGAGGCCGAGGGAGAGACCGAGCCACACACCGTTCGGAGCGCCGAGCAGCGCCGCGCCCGCGATCCGCCGGGGGTGGTCGTCGCCGATCGCCGCGTACGCCGCCGCCGCGAGCCCGGCCGCCACCGCCACCAGCACCACCGTGACGACGGCCGACACGGCGGGCCGCACCACCCGGTGCACGGCGTGCCAGCCGGGTGGCAGGGGAGCGCGCCGGGAGGCGAGGAGGGCGATCAGCAGGACGCCGGCCGACCAGGCCAGCCCGCCCAGCAGCGTGGGCACGGTGTCGACGGTGAAACCGACGGCCGCCTTGGCGTCGACGAGATCACCGATCCGGTCGGGCAGCAGCCCGCCGATGTCCCCGACCCCCGGCACCTCGATGCCGCCGCCCCCGCCGCCGGGCAGGTCCAGCGCACCGCCGTCGAGCGTGATGACATCGTGCCCCGCCCAGGCCAGCCCGCCCAGTGTCGCCACGAACAGGGCGACCACCGCTCCCGCGCGCGCGAGGAGTTGGGCCGGCGCGACGACGGCTCCCGCCGTGCGCAGGGAACGCAGGAAGAAGAAGGAGAGCAGCAGGGCACCGACCAGGCTCACGCCCAGTGGCGTGATCTCGATGGCGGTGTCGGCCTGGGCGCCCGTCAGGCCGAACGCGGAGACGTCCCCGGAGGGCGTGACCGAACCGCCCGCCGCGAGCGCCACGACCGCCGCGGTCATCGTCCCCAGGGAGCCGGCCGCGTCCGCCCGGAGCAGATGCAGACCGAGCGCCGCCGTGCCCGCCATTCCGATCAACGCCCAGCTCACGGAGGCGATCGCGGACAGCAGGACGTCCGTCCACGGAATTCCCGTACGCTCTCCCGTGGTGGTGACGGTGGTGGACGCGCTCATGGCAGACCCCCGATCCGCGGCGCGGCGGGCCGCCGCGCATGTCCCCCTCGCGTGGATTACCACTCTCCGGGCCGGTTTCCACCCCGTCAACGGGAACGGTCGATGGGCCGCCGCCCGGTCTTCACAAGGCCCGACTTTCGGTCAGGGGGGCGAGCCTGAAATAGTTCCCCCCGATGTTCGCCATCCCTAGACTCCCTGTGATGGGGGAAACTCGGGGGACAACTCAGTGGGGCATGGAGTGCCTGAACTCGTACTGGAATCTAATGGACGGACCTGGACGCTCGATCCGTCCAGGTCTTACACGCTCGGACGCGATCCGCAAGGGGACCTCGTGTTCGACGACGCCAGGGTCTCCTGGCGGCACGCCACGGTCAGCTTCAACGGCCGTAGTTGGGTCATCGAGGACCACGGCAGCACCAATGGCACGTTCGTGCAGGGCCAGCGGATCCACCAGATGGAACTGGGTCCCGGCTCGACCGTGCACCTGGGCAACGCGACCGACGGACCGCGTCTGAACCTGTCCGGTGCCGCGGCCGCCGTCGCGACCCCGCAGGCGCAGCCCCAGCAGCCCTACGCCGCCCAGGGCGCGGGCCCGAACTGGGCGCAGCAGGCGCCCCAGCAGCAGGCTCCACAGGCCGGCTGGCAGCAACCGCAGCAGATGCAGCAGCAGCCGCACCAGGCCGCTTCGCAGATTCCGCAGCAGCAGGGTCCCGGTGGTGGCGCGGGGGCGCCGCCGGTGTACGGCGATCGCAGCCCGACCACGTTCCACCAGTTCTCGCTCGGCCGCGTGATGCGCATCGGCCGTGCCCTGGAGAACGAGCTGGTCGTCTCCGACCTCCAGGTCTCCCGTCACCACGCCGAGTTCCACTCGACGCCCGACGGCCGCATGGAGATCCGCGACCTCGGCTCGCACAACGGCACGTACGTCAACGGCCAGCCGATCCCCAAGGGCGGCTCGCAGCTGCTCGGCCCGACCGACATCGTCGGCGTCGGCCACTCGACGTTCCGGATCGTCGGCGACCGGCTCGAGGAGTTCGTCGACACCGGTGAGGTCTCCTTCTCCGCGCGCCACCTGACCGTCACGGTCGACGGCGGCAAGCAGATCCTGAAGGACGTCTCCTTCGGCGTACCCGAGAAGTCGCTGATCGCGGTCATCGGCCCGTCCGGCTCCGGCAAGTCGACCCTGCTGAAGGCGCTCACCGGTTACCGGCCCGCCGACCAGGGCGAGGTCCTCTACGACAACCGGAACCTGTACAAGCAGTTCGCCGAGCTGCGCCAGCGCATCGGTCTGGTCCCGCAGGACGACATCCTGCACAAGGAGCTGACCGTCAAGAAGGCCCTCAAGTACGCGGCCAAGCTCCGCTTCCCGGCCGACACCACGGCCGCCGAGCGCAACGCCCGTATCGACGAGGTGCTGCGCGAGCTGAAGCTCGACATCCACAAGGACAAGAAGGTCACCTCCCTCTCCGGCGGCCAGCGCAAGCGCGTCTCGGTCGCCCTGGAGCTGCTGACCAAGCCGTCGCTGATCTTCCTGGACGAGCCGACCTCCGGTCTGGACCCGGGCATGGACCGCGATGTCATGCAGCTGCTGCGCGGCCTGGCCGACGACGGCCGTACGGTCCTGGTCGTCACCCACTCCGTGGCCGAGCTGGCGCTCTGCGACAAGCTGCTGGTGATGGCGCCGGGCGGAGCCGTGGCCTACTTCGGCCCGCCGGAGGAGGCCCTGAACTTCTTCGGCTACGAGACCTGGGCCGACGTCTTCTCCGCCTTCGAGAACTACCGCGACTACGACTGGGCGGGCCGCTGGAAGGGCTCGCAGCACTACCAGATGTACGCCGCGGACATCGACGCCGTCGCGCCGCAGTCCGTGCAGATGCCGCCGATGCAGGCGATGAAGCCGCCGAAGCCGCAGGGCTGGATGTCCCAGTTCGGCACGCTGGTGCGCCGCTATGTCTCGGTGATCGCCTCCGACCGGGGCTTCCTGGCGCTGATGGTGATCCTGCCGGCCGTGCTCGGCGCGGTCAGCCTGCTGATCGACGCGGACAAGGGCCTGCTGCCCAACCCCGCCAACCCCAAGACCGGCCGGATCATTCCCAACGGCACGGCCACCACGGTGCTGCTGATCCTCGCGGTCGGCGCCTGTTTCGCCGGTGCCGCGAACTCCGTCCGTGAGCTGATCAAGGAACGGGTCATCTACGAGCGGGAGCGCGCCACCGGCCTGTCCCGCTCGGCGTACCTGATGTCCAAGGTGTTCGTGCTCGGTCTGATCACCGTGCTCCAGGGGCTGCTGGTCGGCGTCATCGGCTTCTTCAACCGGGAGATCCCGGACGAGGGCCTGGTCCTGGGCAAGCTCACGCTGCTGGAGCTGTCGCTGCCGATCATGGCGCTGGGCTTCACCTCGATGATGTTCGGCCTGATCATCTCGTCGCTGGTGAAGACGGCCGAGAAGACCATGCCGCTGCTGGTCATGTTCGCGATCATCCAGGTGGTGTTCACGGGCTGTCTGTTCACCCTGCACGGCTCGATCGGCGTCAACGAGTTCTCGTATCTGATGCCGTCCCGCTGGGCGGTCGCCGCCGCGGGCGCCACCCTGGACTTCAACAAGATCAGTCCGCCGGAGACGGCCGGGGACACGGACCCGCTGTGGGACCACACCCTGGGGGCCTGGGGCATGGACATGGCCGCGCTGATCGCCCTCGGCGTGATCTGCGGCTTCTTCGTGGCCCGCTTCCTGCGCCGCCACGAGCCCGAGGTCATGCGCAAGTGAGCGCACCCGTACGTACGACGCCGAAGGGCGGCACCCACCAGGGGTGCCGCCCTTCGGCGCTTTTCACGGGCTGAGGTCCCGCGCCGTCCTCAGTACGCGCTGTTGACGTTGTCGATCGTGCCGTAACGGTCGGCCGCGTAGTTGGCGGCGGCGGTGATGTTGGCCACCGGGTCGTAGATGTCCCAGGACGTGCCCTCGACGTGGTACGCCTTGAAGGTCGGCGGGATGACCTGGAGCAGGCCCTTGGACGGGATGCCGTTGCGGGCGTTGATGTCCCAGAGGTTGATGGCCTTCGGGTTGCCCGAGGACTCACGCATGATGTTCTTGTGCAGGCCGTGGTACGAGCCCGGGATGCCCTTGGCCTTCATGATGTCCAGGGCCTGGCGGATCCAGCCGTCGAGGTTGTCGGTGTAGGTCTTGGCGGAGACCTGCTTGACCTCCACGCGCTGCGTGGACCGGCTCGCGGCCTGCTGGTCCGCACGCTCCTGCTCGGCCTTGTCGGCGGCCGCCTTCTTCTCGGCCTCGGCCTTCTTGGCGGTGGCCTCGTCGGCGGCCTTCTGCTTGGCCTCGATCGACGCGACCTTCTGGCCGGCGGTCGCCAGCTGGCCGGTGACGCCGGCCTTGACGTCCTTGATCGGCTCGGAGCTGTAGGCCACGTGACCCGAGGCAGCGGCCTCGGAGGTGGTGGTCTGCCCACCGCCCGGAACGGTCGACAGGGTGATGGCTGCGGCACCCAGCGCGGCGACACCGGTGATCGCGAGCGTGTTCTTGCGGTTCATCCTGCGGGTCAGCGCACGACTATGGCCGCGGAAGTTGATGTTCTTGGGCATGGCGGTGGGACCTCTTCGAATTGCGCGGGAGTCGCTCGGCGTCCGGCGGGGGACTGTGGTGCTTCCGGCACGAACGCCGCGGGGGGAACCCGCGGCGCTGAGCGACGTGAGCAATTCTTAGCGGTCGCAAAATTGGGTGGCAAAGGTGTGACGTACGAAGCCGGGTAGTGGATCAGGGAGGGTCAAAGCGGGGCAGAGCAGACTGTTTACCCCGCTCAAACCTGCCCAGTTTGTCTCCTATGCTCCTTCGTAAGTGATCCGCGCCCTATGCGCGGGCTCACATGGGGGGCGCCTCGATCTCACGCTGAGTTGCTGCCGCAATGCTCAGTGTGAGGGGTGTTCCGGCGGCAGGAGAAGGTGCACGTCCCCGAACTCGTGCCACAGATAGCGGCCCCGCAGCGCCGCCGCGTAGCCCCGGTCGACCGCCTCCCGCCCCGCGACCGTCTCCAGCATCAGCAGATGCGACGCCTCGGGCTCGTGCAGCCCGGTCAGCAGCCCGTCCACCACCCGCACCCCGCGCTCCGGGGCCACCACCAGATCCGTCCACCCCGCGTGGGCCCGTACGACGCCGTCGGCACCGGCCGCCGACTCCACCGCCCGCACGGCCGTCGTCCCCACCGCCACCACCCGCCCGCCGGCCGGCCGCACCGCGTTGATCAGCCGCGCCGACACCTCCGGCACCGAGAACCGCTCCGGCTACGGCGGCTCATGCGCCTCCGCGGAGGCCACCCCGGTGTGCAGTGTCACCGGCGCGAACTGCACCCCCCGGCTCACCAGCTCCGTCACCAGCCCCGCCGTGAAGGGCCGCGCCGCGCTCGGCATCTCCGCGCTCCCCGCCCCGTCGGCCGAGGGCAGCGCGAACACCGTCTGGTACGCCGACAGCGGCTGGTCGCGCTCCGTGTACGAGTAACGGATGGGCCGGCCGTGCCCGCGCAGCATGGCGACGACCCCCGGCCCCGACACCCGCGTCCACCACAGCCGGCCGCTCCGCCCGTCCAGCGGCTCCTCCAGCAGCAGCCGCACACCCCCGGGCAGCCATACCTGTGTACCCGTGTGTGTGCCCGCACGCGCGCGCGTGGTACCCCGTCCGTCCGGATCCCGCAGCTCGACCGCCCACCGGCCGTCGTCCCCGCAGGTGGAGAAGTGCACCACCACGCGCGCGTGGCCGATCCGCCCGTCGACCGCCGCGGCCAGCGTGGGCGAGGTGTTCACCACCAGCAGATCCCCGGCCCGCAGCAGCCGCGGCAGCTCCGCGAACGCATGGTGCGACACCTCGCTGCCGCGCGACACCAGCAGCCGTACGGCGTCCCGGCCCAGCCCCGGAGCCCGCTGTTCCACCGGCACCCGTGCCGACAGCTCCGCGGGGACCGACTGGAGCGGGGACGTTCCCCTCGCCGGCGTCACCTCCGCCCCGCCGCCGGCGACGGCGCCCCGTACCGGCCGCTGGCCGGCCGCTCGTCCAGCAGCCGCAGGAAGGCCGGCACCACACCGGCCGGATCCGGCCGCGGCCCGTCGTCGTCCGGTACGGCCGCCGCGTACAGGTCCGTCGCCATGTCCCCGGGATCGACCGCCCAGACCCGCAGCCCGGGCTCCTCCACCGCCAGCACCGCCGCGAGCTGGTCCAGGGCCGCCTTCGACGCCCCGTAGCCGCCCCAGGTCCCGTACGCCTCGGCCGCCGCGTCCGAGCTGACCGCGACGACCGCGCCCGTCCCGGAGGCCCGCAGCAGCGGCAGCGCCTCCTGCACCAGGCCCAGCGCCGCCACGACGTTCACCTCGAGCGCCCGCCGCACCCCGTCCAGGGACAGCGCCTCCAGCCGTACCAGCGGCTCCGCGCCCAGCGCGCTGGCGTTGCTCACCAGCAGGTCGAGCCCGCCGAACCGCCGGGCCGCCGCGACCAGGTCCGCCCGGTGCCCGGCGTCCGTGACGTCCCCCGGCAGGGCCGCCACGCGCGTGCCGTGCGCGGAGACGGCCCCGGCCGCCTCCCGCAGCGCCCCTTCGCCCCGGGCGTCCAGCAACAGATCCCAGCCGCGTGCCGCCAGAGCCCCGGCGAGTGCCCGGCCCAGCCCCTTCGACGCCCCTGTGATGACCGCCACCGGCATGATCCACATCCCCTCGTCGTCCCGCGCCCGACCGGCGTGGCCTCACGCTAGGAACCGCGGCGCCCGCACCGCCTCGGACGCCGGTCGCAGAGCGGCGGGGCCCTTCGTCCTGCACCCACCGGACGAGGCGGCCGCACGTCGGCACCGCGGACCGGCGGGCCCTTCGGCCTAGGTCCAGCGGACCGGGTCACCGCCGCCACCGGTCCGATCCGTGCTGTCGGACCCCGCCGGTACCGTGAGGTCCATGAGTAACGGCCCCCGGTCCGGCCTCGCCGCGGTGAGCTCCGCGCTGCTGGCCATGAGCAGGCACCTGGAGGTGCGCGACGTCCTGAAGACGATCGTCGCCTCGGCCCGCGAGCTGCTCGACGCGGAGTACGCCGCGCTCGGCGTCCCCGACGACCACGGCGGCTTCGCCCAGTTCGTGGTGGACGGCGTCAGCGACGAGCAGTGGAAGGCCATCGGCCCCCTCCCGCGCCAGCACGGCATCCTCGCCGCGATGCTGCACGAGGCCAGGGCGGAGCGCCTCGCCGATGTCCGCGAGGACCCCCGCTTCGGGGGCTGGCCGTCCGCCCACCCCGACCTCGCCGACTTCCTGGGGCTGCCGATCCGCGACGGCGACGAGGTCATCGGCGCCCTGTTCCTGGCCAACAAGAGGTGCCCCAGGCCGACCGGCGGCTGCGGTTTCACCCAGGAGGACGAGGAGCTCCTGGCGATCCTCGCCCAGCACGCCGCGATCGCGCTCACCAACGCCCGGCTGTACGAACGCAGCCGCGAGCTGACCATCGCCGAGGAGCGTTCCCGCCTCGCCCACGAACTGCACGACGCGGTCAGCCAGAAGCTGTTCTCCCTGCGCCTGACCGCCCAGGCCGCCGCCGCCCTCGTCGACCGCGACCCCGCCCGCGCCAAGGGCGAGCTGCACCAGGTCGCCGCGCTGGCCGCCGAGGCCGCCGACGAGCTGCGCGCCGCCGTCGTGGAGCTGCGCCCCGCCGCTCTCGACGAGGACGGCCTCGTCGCCACCCTCCGCACGCACGCCCAGGTCCTCGACCGCGCCCACACCGCGCGCGTGACCTTCACCGCCCGTGGTGTGAAGGCCCTGCCGGCCGCCCAGGAGGAGGCACTGCTGCGCGTCGCGCAGGAAGCGCTGCACAACGCCCTGCGGCACTCCGGGGCACGCCAGGTCGACGTCACCCTGGACCGGCACGGCACCGGAGCCGTGCTGCGGGTCACGGACGACGGCAGCGGCTTCGACCCGCACGCGGTCCGCCGCGAGGGACGCCATCTGGGGCTGGTCTCCATGCGGGACCGGGCGGGCGGGGCCGGCGGCCGGCTGACGGTGGAATCGGCGCCCGGCAAGGGCACCACGATCGAGATGGAGGTTCCCGGTGGCTGACACGATCAAGGTGCTGCTGGTCGACGACCACCAGGTGGTCCGCCGGGGTCTGCGCACCTTCCTGGAGGTGCAGGACGACATAGAGGTCGTGGGCGAGGCCGCCGACGGCACCGAAGGAGTCGCCCGCGCGGAGGAGCTGAAGCCGGACGTCATCCTCATGGACGTGAAGATGCCGGGCATGGACGGCGTCGCCGCGCTGCGCCGGCTGCGCGAGCTGGACAACCGCGCGCGCGTGCTGATCGTCACCAGCTTCACCGAGCAGCGCACGGTGGTCCCGGCCCTCCGCGCGGGCGCCGCCGGCTATGTCTACAAGGACGTCGACCCCGACGCGCTCGCCGGAGCCATCCGCTCGGTGCACGCCGGCCACATCCTGCTCCAGCCCGAGGTCGCGGGCGCCCTGCTGTCCCAGGAGGAGACCGGCTCCGGCCAGGGCAGAGCGGGGACGCTCACGGAGCGGGAGCGCGAGGTGCTCGGCCTGATAGCGGACGGACGCTCCAACCGCGAGATCGCCCGCGCCCTGGTGCTGTCCGAGAAGACGGTGAAGACCCACGTCTCGAACATCCTGATGAAGCTCGATCTGGCCGACCGCACCCAGGCGGCCCTGTGGGCCGTACGCCACGGCCTGAGCGGCTGACCTCCGGACCGGACGGCAATTCGGAGGGTTCCGCTCCGGCCTGAGATTCATACCGTCGTGGGAATGTCCCCCGGATGGCGCAACCCCCGGTGATCTCCGCCGTTCTCCAGTGCGTGCCGCGGCGACTGCCGCGGCGATCGCGAGAAGGGTTCGGAAGTGAAGAAGCTGAAAAGGGCCGTGGCCATGACGATGGTGGCGGGCGGGCTCGTCGCCGCCGGCGCCGGGATGGCCTCGGCCACCGGCGGTGCCGTGGCCGGCGGCGAGGCCATGGACTCGCCGGGCGTCGGCTCGGGCAACCTCGTCCAGGCCCCGGTGCACATCCCGGTGAACAACACCGGCAACAGCGTCAACGTCATCGGTGTGCTGAACCCCGCCTTCGGCAACCCCGGCCTCAACCGCTGACCTCGCCCGCCGGGCCGGCAAGGACCACCGGCCTTCCGGGCCGTCCGCCCGGGAGGCCGGTCACGCGCCCACCGGCACTTCAGCGCACCCCCCGCTCCCGCTCCTCCACCATGGAGTTGTACGCCGCGACCTGTGCCCGCCGGGCCGTCCGTTCCACCGGCCGCAGCGCCGCCGTCCGTGCCGCCATCTCGGAGGCGCTCACCGCGCCCCCGTGCCCGTTCTCGTACGCCACCGAGATCAGCAGCCCGACCCGCTGCGCGAGCTCCAGCACCCGCACCGCGCGCGGCGGATAACCCGGCGCCAGCACCTCCCGCCCCTGGCCGGCACGCGCCCGGTAGGCGTCGATCGCCGCCTGCGCCACCGGACCCGACCCGGCCACGTCCAGCCGGGTCAGCACCTCGGTCGCCTCGCGCAGCGCCTCCGCCAGCTCCCGCTCGGCTTCCCCGAGCGACGGCACGTCGGCGGGCGGCGCCTCCCGCACCGGCAGAACGTGCCAGACGACCTCCACATGCACATCGCCGGCGGGCCCGGCCTCGTACACCTCGGGCACCAGCCCCAGCGCGGCACCGTGGCAGATCACCGCCTCCTCCGCGTCCAGCGCCCGCGCATTGAACTCCGGCGGCCCGCTCAGCCCCAGCGGATGCCCCGGCGCGGGCAGCGCCACCCGCAGCCCGGTCACCCCGAGCGCACGCAGCCGCCCCAGCGCCAGCGTGAGACCGACGGGCGCCGACTCCCCGGGCAGTCCCTCCACCCGGTGCACGGCGTCCGGGCCCACCATCGCCTGCACGGCGTCATCCGGCGCGACAAATCCGGCCAATAGGGCATTTCCCCAGGCGGCAAGGCGTCCTGAGCGTGGTTCGGCAAGCATGCACCCACCCTAAGGACCGGACCGATGGAATGCCCGGGCCGAGTGGTGGCGTAGATTTCGTTGAGGGCTGCGCCCACCGGCGCGGCGGACCGAGCCACAGGCGTACGCGACAGCCGAGACCGGCCACACTGCAAGGGGAGACAACGCGCTCATGAGCGATGTTCTGGAGCTTCAGGACGTATCCGTGGTCCGCGAGGGCCGGGCTCTGGTGGACCAGGTCTCCTGGTCGGTCAAGGAGGGCGAGCGCTGGGTGATCCTCGGCCCCAACGGCGCCGGCAAGACCACCCTCCTCAATGTCGCCTCCAGCTACCTCTTCCCCAGCAAGGGCACCGCCACCATCCTCGGCGAGACCCTCGGCAAGCCCGGCGCCGACGTCTTCGAGCTGCGCCCGCGCATCGGCATGGCCGGCATCGCCATGGCCGACAAGCTGCCCAAGCGGCAGACCGTCCTGGAGACCGTGCTGACCGCCGCGTACGGCATGACCGCCAGCTGGCAGGAGGACTACGAGGAGATCGACGAGCAGCGCGCCCGCGCCTTCCTCGACCGCCTCGGCATGTCCGAGTACCTCGACCGCCGGTTCGGCACCCTCTCCGAGGGCGAGCGCAAGCGCACCCTCATCGCCCGCGCCCTGATGACCGACCCCGAGCTGCTGCTCCTGGACGAGCCCGCCGCCGGCCTCGACCTCGGCGGACGCGAGGACCTCGTACGCCGCCTCGGCCGCCTGGCCCGCGACCCGATCGCCCCCTCGATGATCATGGTCACCCACCATGTCGAGGAGATCGCCCCCGGCTTCACCCACGTGCTGATGATCCGCCAGGGCAAGGTCCTCACCGCGGGCCCGATCGAACTGGAACTCACCTCCCGCAACCTCTCCCTCTGCTTCGGCCTCCCGCTCGTCGTCGAGCAGGTCGGCGACCGCTGGACCGCACAGGGGCTCCCGC
Organism: Streptomyces fumigatiscleroticus; assembly: GCF_014647975.1. GTDB lineage: Bacteria > Actinomycetota > Actinomycetes > Streptomycetales > Streptomycetaceae > Streptomyces > Streptomyces fumigatiscleroticus. The sequence continues at coordinate 5,079 of NZ_BMQF01000005.1, read as the reverse complement.
TGTCCTGACCTCCCGGCCGGGCGCCGGCCGAGCCCAACTCGCCCTGAATGCACGGGAAAAACGCGCGCCCGCCCGATGTGCGCCCTGTCCGCGACCGATCGTCGGACCTACCATGACCTTGTGAACGACATCGACGCATGGGTGTGGTGGCTCGTCGCCGCGGCAGGGCTCGGAATCCCGCTCGTCGTGACCGCGATGCCGGAGTTCGGGATGCTCGCCGTGGGCGCCGTCGCCGCCGCGGCCGTCGCCGGATTCGGCGCCGGCGTGGTCCTCCAGGTGATCGTTTTCGTCGCGGTCTCCGTCGCCCTGATCGCCGTGGTCCGCCCCATCGCGGCCCGGCACGGGGCCCAGCGGCCCCAACTGGCGACGGGCGTGGACGCGTTGAAGGGCAAGCAGGCCGTCGTGCTGGAGCGCGTCGACGGCTCGGGCGGCCGCATCAAGCTCGCCGGAGAGATCTGGTCGGCGCGTTCCCTGGAGCCCGACCGCGCCTTCGAAGTGGGCCAGGAAGTGGACGTCGTGGACATCGAGGGGGCCACCGCCATCGTCATGTGACCTCGCACGACGCAAGTGCGGTGAACGCCCCACGGGGCGTACGCCGGTCTGACAGACTCGACCAGCAAGATCTTCGACAACCATAAGATCTGCCGAAAGCGCCGAGGCGGAGAAGGGTACGGGGAACGACGATGGAACCGGTCATCATCGTCCTGATCATTCTGGTGGTGTTGGTCTTCATCGCCCTGATCAAGACGATCCAAGTCATCCCACAGGCCAGCGCCGCCATCGTCGAGCGCTTCGGCCGCTACACGCGGACGCTGAACGCGGGCCTGAATATCGTCGTCCCGTTCATCGACACCATTCGCAACCGCATCGACCTGCGTGAACAGGTCGTCCCGTTCCCGCCGCAGCCGGTGATCACCCAGGACAACCTGGTCGTCAACATCGACACCGTCATCTACTACCAGGTGACCGACGCCCGGGCCGCCACCTACGAGGTCGCCAGCTACATCCAGGCGATCGAGCAGCTCACCGTCACCACGCTGCGCAACATCATCGGCGGCATGGACCTGGAGCGGACCCTCACCTCCCGTGAGGAGATCAACGCGGCCCTGCGCGGCGTCCTCGACGAGGCCACCGGCAAGTGGGGCATCCGCGTCAACCGCGTCGAGCTCAAGGCGATCGAACCGCCCACCTCCATCCAGGACTCGATGGAGAAGCAGATGCGCGCCGACCGTGACAAGCGCGCCGCGATCCTCCAGGCCGAGGGTGTCCGGCAGTCCGAGATCCTGCGCGCCGAGGGCGAGAAGCAGTCCCAGATCCTGCGCGCCGAGGGTGAGGCCAAGGCCGCCGCCCTGCGCGCCGAGGGCGAGGCCCAGGCCGTCCGTACGGTCTTCGAGGCGATCCACGCCGGCGACCCGGACCAGAAGCTGCTCTCCTACCAGTACCTCCAGATGCTCCCGAAGATCGCCGAGGGCGACGCCAACAAGCTCTGGATCGTGCCCAGCGAGATCGGCGACGCCCTCAAGGGCCTGTCGGGCGCCGTGGGCAACTTCGGCGCCATGGGCGGCGGTTCCAACGGCGGGGGCGGCACGGGCGCGGAGCGCCGCGAGAAGCCGTCCATCGACTGACGCGCCACGCGCGCACACGCGTCGGGGCCCGCCTCCCCACGGAGGCGGGCCCCGACGCGTGTGCGCGGAACCGGCGACAGCCGCGCAGGGTCGAGGGGAACTGCGCGATCAGCCAAGCACGGGCCCGCGGATGACGCAGCGGAGTCCCGGCGGAAAGCTCAGGCCGCCGTCTGCGCCAGCCACTCCGGCAGCGCCGCGAAGTCGTCCTGCCCCAGCGCCAGCAGCATCGCGTCCGCCGGCGTCGGCTCGAACGGCTGCCGCAGCAGCGGCATGCCCGCCTCCTCCGGAGTCCGGTTCGCCTTGCGGTGATTGTCCGCCGCGCACGAGGCCACCGTGTTCAGCCACGTGTCCTGGCCACCCTGCGACCGCGGCACCACGTGGTCCACGGTCGTCGCCCGCCTGCCGCAGTACGCGCACCGGTGCCGGTCCCGTACCAGCACACCCCGCCTCGACCACGGAGCTTGTCTTCGGAACGGAACCCGTACGTACTTGCAGAGCCGGATCACGCGGGGGGCCGGTATGTCGAGCGCGGCTCCGCGCATCCGCAGTTCGGGGTGGGCCTGCTCGACGACGGCCTTGTCCTGGAGCACCAGAACGACGGCTCGGTTCAGCGTCACCGTCGACAGCGGCTCGAAGCTCGCGTTCAGTACCAGCGTGTCCCGCATACCAGCCCACCTCCCGTGCACCGGCCCACCCCCTGGCGGGCTGGGATCAACTCTGGCCGGGCACGCCGAGATGGACAACGCAATATCTGCTGCTCCCGTGGGGGGTCACCCCCACCACCCCCGGCAATAAAAATGCCCGCCTCTGATCCATTCCAAGACCAGAGGCGGGCAAACGTTCCGTGAACGCTCCGATTCGCCCAGCTCTCGCTCAGCCTTCGGCGGGCACCTCGTACTCACCGATCAGCTGCGCGCGCGCCAGCGTGTGGAACCGCAGGTTGAAACCGACGAAGGCCGGCGTGGCGTCCGCGTCCGGACCCAGCTTCTCCTGGTCCACGGCGTACACCGTGAACACATACCGGTGCGGCCCGTCCCCGGCCGGCGGCGCGGCACCGCCGAAGTCCTTCGTGCCGTAGTCGTTGCGCGCCTGAACGGCACCTTCCGGCAGGCCCTCGAACGTGCCGCTGCCCGCACCCGCCGGCAGTTCCGTCACCGAGGCCGGGATGTCGAACACGACCCAGTGCCAGAACCCGCTGCCCGTCGGCGCGTCCGGGTCGTAGCAGGTCACGGCGAAACTCTTGGTCTCGGCCGGGAAGCCCTCCCACCGCAGCTGCGGCGAGGTGTTGCCGGCCGCGTAGACCTGAGCGTCCTTGAGTGTCGCTCCCTCCTGGACGTCCTCACTCGTCACCGTGAACGACGGCACGGGCGGGTGGAAGTCATGGGGGAGCGGCCGCCTCTTGAGCTCGGTCACCTCGGTACCTCCTGATCAGGTTCTCGGCGATTCCCGGCCGACCGTGATGATCGGCGGAATCAGTGGTTCCCGAGCCTAGAACCAGTTGCGCTTGCTGCCGACCTCGGACAGCCACTGGTTGAGGTACGCCGCCCAGTCGGTCCCCTGGTAGTCGTGCAGCCCCACCTGGAACGACCGGTAGGTGTCGCTGCCCTCGCTGAACAGCCCCGGCTTCTTGTCCATCTCCAGTACGACGTCCATGGCGTGCTCGTCGGCCACGAAGCTCAGCTCGACCTGGTTCAGACCCCGGTACTGCTGCGGCGGGAAGAACTCGATCTCCTGGTAGAACGGCAGCCTCTGCCGCGTACCCCGGATGTGGCCACGCTCCATGTCCGCGTTCTTGAACCGGAAGCCCAGCTGGATGAACGCGTCCAGGATCGCCTTCTGCGCCGGCAGCGGGTGGACGTTGATCGGGTCCAGGTCACCGGAGTCCACGGCCCGAGCGATCGCCAGTTCCGTGGTCACACCGATGTTCATTCCGCGCAGCGCCTGACCGTCGATCATGGTGATCGGCGTCTCCCACGGGATCTCCAGCCCGAAGGGCACCGCGTGCACGGCGTTCGCCTGGAGCTCGAAGGCACCACCGAGGCTCACCTTCGTGAACTCGATGTCCTGCTTGTACTCCTGGTCGCCGCTCTCCACCTCGACCTTGGCCTGAAGACCGACCGACAGCCCCTCGATCTGCTGGTTGACGGACCCGCCCTGGATCCGCACCTCACCCTGGACGACACCGCCCGGAACGACGTTGACCTCGCTCAGCACCGTCTCGACCGAAGCCCCGCCGGCTCCCAGGCTCGCGAGCAGCTTCTTGAACGCCATGTCTCTTCCTCCCCGAACGAGACGGACCCCTCGGACCCGCCTGCTCCGTCGTCCGCCCAGCCTGCGGACGGCTTCCTGATCCCTTGATCCCTACAAACGCGATCCGGCCGTGGCCGGTTCCGCGCCCACACCCTGGCAAGCCGGACGCTCCGTGACCACCCCGTCGCACTCACCCGTCTGCGTTACGCTCGGAAGGCATGATCGCGACCTCCGACCGTACGCCTCTGCCCCGGGACTTCTTCGACCGCCCCGTCCTCGAGGTGGCCCCCGACCTCCTGGGCCGCATCCTCGTACGCACCACCCCGGACGGTCCGATCGCCCTCCGCCTCACGGAGGTCGAGGCCTACGACGGCCCGAACGACCCCGGCTCCCACGCCTACCGCGGTCGCACCGCCCGCAACGGCGTGATGTTCGGTCCCCCCGGACACGTCTATGTCTACTTCACTTATGGCATGTGGTTCTGCATGAACCTGGTGTGCGGTCCGGAAGGCCGGGCAAGCGCCGTCCTGCTCCGCGCCGGGGAGATCGTCGAGGGCGCCGAGCTGGCCCGCACCCGACGGCTCACGGCCCGCAACGACAAGGAACTGGCCAAAGGCCCCGCCCGCCTCGCGACCGCTCTGGACATCGACCGGTCTCTGGACGGCACGGACGCCTGCGCCGCCGGTGACACGCCCCTGCGCATCCTGACGGGTACCCCTGTCCCCGCTCACCAGGTACGGAACGGTCCCCGAACCGGTGTCGCCGGCGAAGGAGGCGTCCACCCCTGGCGCTACTGGATCGCCGACGACCCGACGGTGAGCCCGTACCGTGCCCATGTGCCGAGGCGGCGACGCGCTTGACGCGCCTCTGAGCGGCGCGTAACGTAGCCCGAGCCGCTTGAACCGGGTACGGCGCTACGCCTGCAGCCGGAAGCGGCCAACCCACTACCTACGATCACCCCTTAGCAGGGTCGAATTCGGCGTGCCCGCATGTCTGAATTGCGTCCCGCAGGACTCGATTATGAGTCAGCCGAGGGAATCGGCTAACGTAGTGAATGTCGAAAGGCCGACGGGCGAAAGCCCCAGGCCCAAGACAAATCCCGCCGACAGGGAATCGGATCGGAAAAGGATCTGATAGAGTCGGAAACACCGAAGGGAAGCGCCCGGAGGAAAGCCCGAGAGGGTGAGTACGAAGGAAGCGTCCG
>NZ_BMQF01000004.1 GCF_014647975.1 Streptomyces fumigatiscleroticus | reverse complement strand
TTGCCGCCGGAGAACAGGATCACCGGGTTCTCGAACTCGCCCGCCACCTCGCGGAAGATGTGCACCGCCTCGGACTCCAGCGCGTCCAGGTGGCTGAGGGCGTACGGGCTGTCGGTCTCCTCGGAGACGGAGGTGGCGGTCGTCATGCCAGTCCCCTTTCGCTGAGCAGGGCGTGCACCGCCGCGGCGGACTCCTGGACGGTCTGGTGCTGCGACTCGATGCGCAGATCGGGCGTGACGGGCTCCTCGTAGGGGTCGTCGACCCCGGTCAGGCCGGTCAGCTCGCCGGCGGCCTGCTTGGCGTACAGGCCCTTCACATCGCGCTCGCTGCACACCTCGACCGGGGTCGCCACATGCACCTCGACGTACGGCGTGCCGTTCGCGTCGTGGCGCTTGCGCACCGCGTCGCGGCTGTCCGCGTAGGGCGCGATCACCGGGACCAGCGCCTTGACGCCGTTGCGGGCGAGGAGTTCGGCGACGAAGCCGATGCGCTGCACGTTGGTGTGCCGGTCCTCGCGGCCGAAGCCGAGGCCCGCGGAGATGAACTCGCGGATCTCGTCGCCGTCGAGCACCTCCACGAGGTGGCCCTCGGCGCGGAGCCGGCCGGCCAGCTCGTACGCGATGGTGGTCTTGCCGGCACTCGGCAGACCCGTGAGCCAGACGGTGGCTCCGGTCGTCACGTCGTTCTCCTGATTCCGATGATTCGTCATGCGTGCAGCCCGCACTCGGTCTTCGCGCGGCCCGCCCAGCGGCCGGCGCGCGCGTCCTCGCCCTCAAGCACCCGTCGGGTGCAGGGGGCGCAGCCGACGGAGGCGTAGCCGTCCATCAGCAGCGGGTTGGTGAGGACGCCGTGCTCGGTGACGTAGGCGTCCACGTCCTCCTGCGTCCAGCGGGCGATGGGAGAGATCTTGACCTTCTGCCGCTTCTCGTCCCAGCCGACGACCGGGGTGTTCGCCCGGGTCGGGGACTCGTCGCGGCGCAGGCCGGTCGCCCAGGCCGTGTAGTCCTTCAGGCCCTCTTCCAGGGGCTGCACCTTGCGCAGCTTGCAGCACAGGTCGGGGTCGCGGTCGTGCAGCTTCGGGCCGTACTGGGCGTCCTGCTCGGCGACGGTCTGGCGCGGGGTGAGGGTGATGACGTTGACGTCCATCACGGCCTCGACCGCGTCCCGGGTGCCGATGGTCTCGGGGAAGTGGTAGCCGGTGTCGAGGAACACGACGTCCACGCCCGGCATCGCGCGGGAGGCGAGGTGGGCGACGACCGCGTCCTCCATCGAGGAGGTCACGCAGAAGCGCTTGCCGAACGTCTCCGCTGCCCACTGGAGGATCTCCAGCGCGGAGGCGTCCTCCAGGTCGCGGCCCGCCTGCTCGGCCAGCGCCTTCAGATCCTCGGTCGTGCGCTCTTCCTGAACTGCCGTCATATCTGTGCCCCTCCCGTGTCAGGTCGCTCAAGTCCCCGGGCCAGCAGCCCGAGGAACTTCAGCTGAAAGGCCCGATTGCATGCCGCGCATTCCCACGCCCCGTGGCCTTCCTCGTGCGGACGCAGGTCCTCGTCGCCGCAGTAGGGGCAGTAGAAGGGGGCGGCGCGCTCGCTCACGACAGCGCCTCCTCGGAGGCCCGGGTGACCCACGCGGCGAACCGCTCGCCGTCCTCGCGCTCGGCCTGGAACCGCTTCAGAACACGCTCGATGTAGTCCGGCAGCTCCTCGGAGGTCACCTTCAGACCGCGCACCTTGCGGCCGAAGCCGGCCTGGAGGCCCAGCGCGCCGCCGAGGTGCACCTGGTAGCCCTCGACCTGCTCGCCGCGGTCGTTGAGGACCAGCTGGCCCTTGAGGCCGATGTCCGCGACCTGGATACGGGCGCAGGCGTTGGGGCAGCCGTTGAGGTTGATGGTGAGCGGCTCGTCGAAGTCGGGCAGGCGGCGCTCCAGTTCGTCGATGAGCGCGGAGCCCCGCTGCTTGGTCTCGACGATGGCGAGCTTGCAGAACTCGATGCCGGTGCAGGCCATGGTGCCGCGCCGGAACGGGGACGGCCTGGCGGAGAGGTCCAGCGCCTCCAGACCGTCGACCAGCGAGTCGACCTGGTCCTCCGCGACATCGAGGATGATCATCTTCTGTTCGACGGTGGTGCGCACCCGGCCCGAGCCGTGCGCCTCGGCGAGGTCGGCGATCTTCGTGAGCGTGGTGCCGTCGACCCGGCCGACGCGCGGGGCGAAGCCCACGTAGTAGCGGCCGTCCTTCTGGCGGTGGACGCCGACGTGGTCGCGCCACTGCTGGACGGGCTGGTCCGGCGCGGGGCCGTCGATCAGCTTCCGCTCGAGGTACTCGTCCTCCAGCACCTGGCGGAACTTCTCCGCGCCCCAGTCGGCGACCAGGAACTTCAGCCGGGCCCGGTTGCGCAGCCGGCGGTAGCCGTAGTCACGGAAGATCGACAGGACGCCCTCGTAGACGTCGGGGACCTCCTCCAGCGGGACCCAGGTGCCCAGCCGCACGCCCAGCTTGGGGTTGGTGGACAGCCCGCCGCCGACCCACAGGTCGAAGCCCGGCCCGTGCTCGGGGTGGCGGACGCCGACGAACGCGACGTCGTTGATCTCGTGCACCACGTCCAGCAGCGGTGAGCCGGAGATGGCCGTCTTGAACTTGCGGGGGAGGTTCGAGTACGCCTTGTTGCCCAGGACGCGGCGCTTCATCTCCTCCAGGGCCGGGGTGCCGTCGATGATCTCGTCCTCGGCGATACCGGCCACCGGGGAGGCGATCATCACACGCGGGGTGTCGCCGCAGGCGGTGACGGTGGACAGCCCCACGGCCTCCAGCCGGTTCCAGATCTCGGGGACGTCCTCGACCCGGATCCAGTGGTACTGGACGTTCTGCCGGTCGGTGATGTCGGCCGTGCCCCGCGCGAACTCCTGCGAGATCTCACCGATGACCCGCAGCTGCCGCGTGGTCAGCTGCCCGCCGTCGATGCGCACCCGCATCATGAAGTACTCGTCGTCCAGCTCCTCCGGCGCCAGCACCGCGGTCTTGCCGCCGTCGATCCCGGGCTTGCGCTGGGTGTACAGCCCCCACCAGCGCATCCGGCCGCGCAGATCGTTGGGGTCGATCGAGTCGAAGCCCCGCTTGGAGTAGATCGTCTCAATGCGTGTCCGCACATTGAGACCGTCGTCGTCCTTCTTGAACTGTTCGTTGCCGTTGAGCGGGGTGAAGTGACCCACGGCCCACTGACCCTCACCGCGGTGACGGCTCACCTTGCGGCGGGGAGTCGCGGCGGCAGGGTTCTGCGGGGTGGCGGCCATGGTTGACACGTCCTTCGGGACAGGCGGAAAGCGACTCTGACCTGCGCGTACGGGCGCATGGGGATAGGTGCGCGTCATTGCGCGGGAAAGAAGGCGAAAGCGGGAGATCCGGTGGCGCTGGGGGCTCTCAGCCCGCCGGACAGATGGCGCTGGACATGCGGCCGAGGTCGACGTGCCGCCGACTCACCAAGGCAATTCCAGTTCCGGACATGACGGAAGCGTGTCACGGCGATCTGGACACAGTCCAGCTTCGTCCGCCATGCGGACACCCTTGTCTCGTAGGGTGAGACAAGGGTGTTGTTGCTCACACGGCCCGGCGCCGGCCGTGCCGTCGCCGGTCAGGCGGGGAACGCCCCTGGCCACGGGCCCGGAGCGGCCACCTCCGGCTCCTGCTCGACCTTGGTGTCGAAGACCCGGAAGCCCCTGCGCCGGTAATTGTCCAGCGCGTGCTCGCCGTCCTTGCTGCACGTATGCAGCCAGACCCGCTCGGTCGGCGCCAGCCCCGGCCAGCGGTCCGCCAGGTCCCAGGCGCGCGCGGTGGCGTACGACAGCAGATGACCGCCGATACGACGGCCGCGGAAGGCGGGCAGCAGCCCGAAGTAGACGATCTCCACCGCGTCGGCGTCCTGCGGCTCGAACTCCACATAACCCGCGGGCGTGCCCCGGTCGTAGGCGACCCAGGTCTCCACGCCGGGCCGCTCCACGTACTCCCGCCACTGCGCGTACGTCCAGCCCAGCCGGTCGGTCCAGCGGATGTCGCCGCCGACCGAGGCGTACAGGAAGCGGCTGAACTCCGGCGAGGGGACCTCGGAGCGGACGATGCGGATGTCGCCTCTGGGCTCGGCGGCCGGCAGGAGGTCGGTGGGAGCGGTCTGCTCCAGCGACCAGGTGGTCACGGCGATGGTGGTCATGCCGGTCAGAAAATCACCTGGCCGGGCGTTCTGTCGATCTCCGGCCGGCCCGCCCGGGCCGCTACCCCAGCGCCCGGTCGACCGAGGACAGGGGCAGCGCGAACAGCATCCGTCCCGACTGTGACCAGACCTCGCCGGTCTCCTCCCAGTAGGACAGCGACCGTGTGTGCGCGCTCCAGCAGCGGCGGGTGGAGTCGGTGCCGCACTCGGTGGTCGCGGCGCCGTCGGTGTTCTGCCGCACCAGGATGCCGTGCCCGTCGTGGGTGGCGGCCGCCCGGGACAGATACCAGTCGGCCCGCGCCGCCCCGGCCGCCCGGTGCGACAGCACCCCCTCGACACCGCCGGCCCTGGTCGTGAACGCCTCGTCCGCGGCCACACGGCCGAGGGCGTCGGCGGCCAGCAGTCCGGTGCGGCCGGGATCCTGGCTGAAGGAGTAGCGCCACAGCCGGGTGTGCCGCTCGCCGCCCGGGCCGGCCGCCTCGCTCACGGCCAGGCTGTCCGGGGCGGTGGTGCGGTCCAGGGAGATGCCGCCGAGGCAGGGCACGCCGTCGTCCGTGTCCGGGGCGCAGGCGGCGGGCAGCGTGTACGTGGCGACGGCGGGCAGCACGAAGCGGTGGCCGTGCGCCGAGAAGCCGCCGCGCACCCGGCCGACGGCGGCGGCGTCGACGGTGGCGCGCTGGACGCGGTTCAGGTCGTACACGTAGAGCGCGTTGCGGTCCTTCTCGCCGGCGGTGACCAGCAGTTTGTCCTGGTACCAGACCATGCCGGAGACGGGCGAGGCGAGCCCCCGGTAGTCGTGGCCGCCGTCGACCGGCACGGCCAGCAGCGCGGAGGTGTATCCGGGACGGTCCGCGGCGTCGGCGTCGACGAAGGAGACCCGGGCCAGATCCCGGGCGGCGCTGCCGCCGTCCTCGCTCCAGCCGGCCAGGACCACGCGGTGCCCGCCCCAGCGGCCGTCGGCGTCGGCGTCGCCGGAGGTGGTGACGGCCCCGGCCCGCAGGCCCCGGGTGTCGTCGGCGTCCCAGCACCAGGCGCGGGTGGCGGCGGGCGCGACGGGCAGCGCCGAGCGGTCCTCGGCCGGGCAGTCGGCGGCGTCGCGCAGCGAGCCGTCGGGGGTGTCCAGGACGGCGCCGACGCCGACGGGCCGGCCCATGTCCGAGGCGAGCCGGTCCAGCCAGGGCCGCGGCACCCGGTGCTCCGTCAGGCGCAGCCGGCCCGTGTCGGCGGTGGCGGTGAGCGGCCTGAGCGCCCCGGGGTCCTCGGCGACCGTGGCCTGCGAGGCGCTGATCATGGTGGCGGCGGCGGTGAGGGCGAGCGCGGCCCCGGCCAGGACCGCACGCAGGGCCCGGCCCTGCCGACGCCGGCGGTGTCTGCCGCGATGCTTCATCGATCCTCCCGAACCCGTTCCAACTGCGCCTGACGGTCCGGGGGTTGACCGAGAAGCAGCCGGGTGAGCCGTTAGGGATGCTACGGCAGACGGCTGGGGCGGCGGACGAAGACCCTGCAATTATGCGTTGAACGTGGCTAGCACCGGCCGGTCCGGCGTTCGGTCACCGCCGGTGCGGACGAGTGCGGCAGCAGGTCGCGCGGGTCGTCCGGCAGCGCCACCTCGATCTCGGCGTCCTCCCGGAAACGGTACGGCCGGTGTTCCAGGACGCCCCCCAGGTACCGCCGCACCCGGGACATCTCGGCCCGGACGGTCACCGTGCGGGCCCGGTCGCCGAACATGTCCTCGGCCAGACCGGCGGCGGTGCGGCCGGAGCGGTGGACGGCCAGCAGATGGAGCAGCTCGGCGTGGCGGGGACTGAGGTCGCGGGCCCAGGAGCCCGCACTGCCACGGACCTGAACCGACCAGCGGCGCGGCTGCCGCAGATCCAGTACGACCCGGATGGCGCCGGCCGGCTCCGGTTCGTCGGCGGCCCGCACCAGCCAGCCCTCGGCCAGCGGCTCCACCGAGCACATCCCGAGCGCCGGCAGCCACTCCGGCCCGGCCGACGGCGACTTGGGCAGCGTGGTCCGGTCGGTGTACGGCATTCCGGTGACCGCGGCCGTCCAGCCGTCCCGGTCCACCACCAGGGCGCGGCCGTCGATCCGGGCCAGCACCGGGGCCGCCACCGCGCGCAGCCGCTCCAGCGACCGAAGATGCAGCTCGCGCAGCCGGGCCTCGGCGAGCTTGGCCACCGAGCCGACCCAGGAGAGCGTGGCCGGGTGCATCGTCCGAAGCGGGCCGCTCACGTCCACCACACCGAGCAGCCGGCCGTCGCGCGGGTCCCGGACGGGCGCGCCGGCACAGGTCCAGGTGGTGTGCGAGCGCACGAAGTGCTCGGCGGCGAAGACCTGGACGGGGCATCCGGTGACCGCCGGAGTGCCCACGGCGTTGGTGCCGACCACGTCCTCGCGCCAGTCCGCGCCCAGTTCGAGACCGAGTCCGTCCGCCCGGCGCAGCACGGGCGCGCTGCCCTCCCGCCACAGCACCCGGCCCTCGTCGTCGGCGACCACCATGATGTGCTGGGTGACATCCGCCACCGACAGCAGCGCCTCCCGCAGCACCGGCAGCACATGCCGCAGCGCCGAGGTCTCGCGCCGCCGCCGCACCTCCTCGGGCGAGAGCAGCCCGGATCTGCGGTCGTGGTCCGGATCGACGCCGTGGCGCAGCATCCGCTCCCAGGACTCCTCGATCACCGGGCGCGGAGCCGCGGGCGCACGCTGCCCGGAGAGTCCGGCCGTACGGATCTCGCTGAGCACCCGGGCGGCGCGGGCCGTGTCGAAGGCGGCCGGCTGCGTCACGTTCATCGGCGAGAGCGCCACTGATCCTCCCGGGAGAAGGGCTCGGCGCGGCCGGTCCGCCCTTCCGACGGCCGCGAGTCCGGAATCCGTCCTGCGTGTCCGTCTCATGGTGACCGCTCACCCTGAGGGAGGGACACAGTGCGCCCGGAGTCGACGGGAAGTTGCAACCCCTTGCAACTCTGGTGAACGAAGTCGCCCTGTCTGACACTTGAGCCATGTCGCCCCGGCGGCGTACGCGGGCTCGAACGGGCCAGTGCGGCGGGGGTGGTGCCGTGTCGGCGCGGCACCACCCCCGTACACACGTGCCGGTTCAGGCCACCGGCCGGGCCCGCTCCACCACCGACGCCAGGTCCAGGGTGTGCGGCAGCGTGCCGAAGGCCGCGCCCCCGTCGCCGCCCAGCCGGGAGGCGCAGAACGCGTCGGCGACCTCGGGCGGCGCGTACCGCACCAGCAGCGAACCCTGGAGCACCAGCGCCAGCCGCTCCGCCAGCCGCCGGGCCCGCCCCTCGACACCGTCCAGGTCGGCCAGTTCGGTCAGCAGGTTCTTGATCGCCCCGTCCAGCCGGTGGTCGGCGCCGCGGGCCTGCCCGACCTCCCTGAGGTAGGCGTCCAGTGCCCCGGGCTCCCGCCTCAGCGCCCGCAGCACGTCCAGCGCCTGGACATTGCCCGCGCCCTCCCAGATCGAGTTCAGCGGCGACTCGCGCACCAGCCGGGGCAGCCCGGACTCCTCGACGTACCCGTTGCCGCCCAGGCACTCGGCCGCCTCGACCGCCACCGGGGCGCACCGCTTGGTCACCCAGTACTTGGCCGCGGGCACGGCCAGACGCAGCAGCGCGCGTTCCTGCTCACCGCCGTCGTCGTACGCCGCCGCCAGCCGCACCGCCAGGGTCGTGGCCGCCTCCGACTCGATCGCGAGGTCGGCCAGGACATTGCGCATCAGCGGCTGGTCGACGAGCTTGCGCCCGAACACCTCGCGGTACGCGCAGTGGTGGACGGCCTGGGCGACGGCCTGCCGCATCAGTCCCGCCGAGCCCAGCACGCAGTCGAGCCGGGTCGCCGCCACCATCTCGATGATGGTGCGCACCCCGCGCCCCTCCTCGCCGACCCGGCGCGCCCAGGTCCCGTCGAACTCGACCTCGGCGGAGGCGTTGGACCGGTTGCCCAGCTTGTCCTTGAGCCGCTGGAGCAGGAACACGTTGCGGGTGCCGTCGGCCAGCACGCGCGGCACCAGGAAGCAGGTCGGTCCGCCCGGTGCCTGGGCCAGCACCAGGAAGCCGTCGGACATCGGCGCCGAGCAGAACCACTTGTGCCCGGTCAGCTCGTACGTCCCGTCCTCGGCCAGCGGGCGGGCGGCGGTGGTGTTCGCGCGGACGTCGCTGCCGCCCTGCTTCTCCGTCATCGCCATCCCGAACAGGACGCCGGCCTTGTCCTGGGCGGGCCGCGGCTCCCGGTCGTAGATCACCGAGGTCAGCCGCGGCTCCCACTCGGCGGCGAGCGCGGGATCCGCGCGCAGGGCGGGCACCGCGGCGTGGGTCATCGACAGCGGGCAGCCGTTGCCGGCCTCGACCTGCGTCCACACCACGAACGCGGCCGCCCGCCGCAGATGTCCGGCCGGGCGGTTCCAGGCCGCGGTCAGCCCCGCCGAGACGCCCTTGCCGAGCAGCCGGTGCCAGGCGGGGTGGAACTCGACCTCGTCGACACGGTGCCCGTAGCGGTCGTGGGTGCGCAGTTGCGGCGGGTTGTCGTTGGCCAGCACGCCCCACTCCTGGACCTGGGCCGAGCCGGAGGTCCGCCCGAGCGCCGTCAGCTCGCCGGTCACCTCGTCGGCCAGCCCGGGGTCCAGATGCCGTCGCACGGCGTCCACCAGGGCGCGGTCGGCGTTGAAGACGTCGTATCCGACCAGGGGCGGTGCCTGGTTGGTCACGGTGTGGGTGCTGCCTGCCATGAGCCGAACCTACCCCGCGTCACGATTCTCACAACGGTGGGGCAGGTCCGGTCGTCGTCGGTCATGGCCGGTGCTCGGGTCACGGCCCCCGCGCCGTGCCGGGCGTCGCGGCATTCGCCGAGGTCCGGGGCGATTGCCGCTGTCGTCGCGTCCTGTCGCGCCGGCGACCGCCGGTGCGGGGCTCACGCCAGGCGGGCCATCTCCGCCGGCCGCTCGGCCTCGAGCGCGTCCTCCGGCCAGCCCTCGCGGTAGACGGTGTCGAGATAGCGTTCACCGAGGTCCGGCGCGATGGCCACGGCCGTCAGATCGCGGCGGCCGTACCGCGCCAGCCACTGGCTCGCCCCGCTGACCACCGTGCCGGTCGACCCGCCGAACAGGAAGCCCCGTGCGGCCAGCCGCCGGCAGACGTGGACGGCGTCCGACTCCTCCACCCGGACGAGCTCGTCCACGTAGGACTCGTCGAGCAGCGCCGGCGGCACGCTGGCGCCCAGGCCCGGGATGAGCCGGGGACCCGGGGCCTGGCCGAAGCTGACCGAGCCGACGCTGTCCACCGCCACGATCCGCACCCGGCGCCGCCACTGCCAGAAGAAGCGGGCGCAGCCCATCAGGGTCCCGGTCGTGCCGGCCCCGACGAACAGGACGTCCAGATGCGGGAAGCGGCGGGCGATGGCGGGCGCGGTCGTGCGGTAGTGCGCCCGCCAGTTGCCGTGGTTGTGGTACTGGTCGAGCCAGACGTACCGGTCGTCGGAGGCGCACAGCGCGCGCACGTACGACAGCCGCGCGCCCAGATAGCCGCCGTGCACGTCCGGCTCGTCGATCACGTGTACCTGGCTGCCGAGCGCCTCCATCAGCCGGATGGTCGGCAGATTGCACCGCGAGTCGGTCACGCACAGGAACCGGTAGCCCCGGCTCGCCGCGATGACGCTCAGGGCCACGCCCAGATTGCCGGACGAGGACTCCACCAGCACCGAGCCCGGCCGCAGCAGGCCGTCGCGCTCGGCGGCGGCCACCATCTCGTTGGCGGCCTTCAGTTTGATCGAACCGGCGAAGTTGAAGCCCTCGCACTTCAGGAAGAGCGGAAGCTCCAGCGCGGCCCGGAGGTCGACGTAGAGGTCGTCCTCGTTGAACTGTGCGGGATCAGAAATTACGGGCATGACGCCCCCTCCTCATGCACCACGAGCCGGCCGGTCAGCCGTACCGGCGCAGCTCGTTGAAGAACCCGTCGACGATGTGGAGCTCGCCCCGCCGGGCCACTTCGTCGTGGACGAACCTGCCGACCGCCAGGTCCAGCACTCCCAGCCCGAAGGGCGAGAACACCACCGTGCGGTCCGCCGGGACGGTGATCCGCCCGGTCAGCACGTCGTACAGCGTGCCGTCGATGAACTCCCTGCTCCCGGTCAGCTTCTCGGCCAGATGCGGGGAGGTGTCGGCCTTCAGACAGTGCTCGACGTCGTCGACGATGTTGGCCGCGTCGAGCAGGATCCGCGGGTCGAGATCGCGCAGCGAGACATGCAGGACGAGCGGATGGTGCGCGAACCACGCCGGGTCGTGGACGTGCGGCGTGGCCGCGATCGTGGCGAAGACCAGCAGATCACTGGAGCGGACCAGGTCTTCGGCGCGGTCGTGGACGGTGATCCGGCCCTTGGCGTCCGACCGCTCCAGATAGCCGCGGAAACCCGCCGCGCTCTCCGCGTTCAGGTCGTGCACGCCGATCTCGTCGAACTCCCAGCCGGTGGCCGCGAGATGGGTGTGGATGTAGCGCGCGATCAGCCCGGTCCCGACGAAGCCCACGCGCCGCGGCCGGACCCGGTCGCGGCTGAGCCGGTCGGCCGCCAGCGCCGCCGAGGACGCCGTACGGGTGGCGCTGATCACCGAGCTCTCCAGACAGGCGTACGGATAGCCGGTGGCGGGATCGTTGAGGATCAGCACCGCCGATGCCCGGGGCAGCCCGGACCGGGTGTTCTCCGGGAAGCTGGAGATCCACTTCAGCCCGTCCACCCGCAGCGGACCGCCCAGCGAGGCGGGCAGCGCGATGATCCGGGACGACGGGCGGTCCGGGAAGCGCAGGAAGTACGACGGCGGGTTCACCGACTCGCCCGCGCCGTGCAGCCGGTAGACCGCCTCGACCAGCTCGGCGATCTCCGGTTCCTTCCCGTCCAGCGCCCGCTGGACCTGCTCGCCGGTGACGACCGCGAACGTCGGCGCGCTCAGCTCGCGCGGGGCGGTGGTCATGCGGTCCTCACCCCGCCCGTCGGCGAGCAGTCGGCCAGCCGCACCGGCTCGCCGAGCGCGGCCAGCACCTCGCGCGGGCCCTCGAACGGCTCCCGGCCGTGCGCGGTACGGATGTTGTCGACGAGCAGCAGGTCACCCGACTGCCACGGTTCCCGCAGGGTGTGGGCGGCATACGCCTCGTTGATCGTCCGCACCACGTCCTCGCCGACGGGGTCGCCGTTGCCGAACCGGGTGTTGAAGGGCAGTCCGTCGGCGCCGTAGACGTCGACCAGGTACTCACGCACTTCGGGCTCCATCGTCCATTCGTTGAGGAACGCGATCTGGTTGAACCAGCAGCGCGTGCCGTCGGCCGGGTGCCGGACGACGGCGCTGCGGTGCTGGCGGGTGCGTAACGAGCCGTCGGGCTGCCAGGCGAACTCGATGTCCTGGCCGCGGCAGTAGCGCTCGACGGCGGCGCGGTCGTCGGTGCCGAACGCCTCGGCGACCGACGCCCCGATCTCGTCGTTGTAGGTGCGGGTCAGCAGCCAGCCCTCCCGCTCGAGCCGTTCGGTCAGCTCGGCGGGGAGCGTGCGCAGCACGGACGGGGAGTCGGCGACCACGGTCGCGCCGCCGGAGGCGGGCGCCTCCAGGCACGCGTAGAGCAGCAGGCCCGGGAACTCCAGGGAGTAGCTCATCTCGTGGTGCATGCACATCTGCTGGTTGGGCGGCCACTTGGAGGCGGAGTACACGCCGTCCGCGTAGACCCGCCGGGGCGCGAACGGCTCCCGGTCGGACATCAGACGGTCGCCCGCCAGGTGGCGCAGGACGCTCACGGTCACGGAGGGTTCGGTCAGCCCCAGTCCGCGGACCAGGACGCGGCCGTGCTCGGCGACGACGGCACGCAGCGCGTCGCGGTGCTCGGCCGCCCAGCCCACGGGGTTGCCGCCGGCGTCCGCGCGCAGCAGCGGAGGGCTGCCGGGAGCCGATTCCACGGCGGCGAGCAGCGTCGGGAAAGAGGACGACATTGACGGTGTTCCTTTCGGTGGTGCTGTCGAGCGGTTGTCCGGGGGTGCCCGTGGGCCGCGGGACGGCCGTGGCGCACGGGGGCGTTCATGGGTGTGGCCGCGGGCGGCTCACGGGGCCGGTCGTTCGAGGAGCTGCGCCAGGTCCTGAAGGACCGGGGAACGGATCACGTCCTTGAGGCCGACCGCCCGGTCCAGGGCGACCACGAGCTTCACCGCGGACAGCGAGCTGCCGCCCCGGTCGAAGAAGTGGTCCCGGCGGCCGATCCGCTCCACCGGGATGCCGAGCACCTCGGCCCAGGCGGCGGCCATCCGCCGCTCGCCCGGCGTGGCGGGTTCGTCCCGGACGGTGTCGAGTTCCTCGGCGAGCGTGGTCAGCGACTTGCGGTCGATCTTGCCGTTGGCGGTCAGCGGCAGCCGCTGCCGCCAGTGCACGACCGCCGGGACCATGTACGCGGGCAGCGACGCGGCCAGCCGCTCGCGCACCTCGTCCGCGCCGACCGGCTCCGGGCCGGAGCAGAACGCCGCCAGCTGGGTGCCGCGCACGATCACCACCGCGCCGTCGCGCACACCGGGGACCCGCAGCAGCGCGTTCTCGATCTCGCCGATCTCGATCCGGAAACCGCTGATCTTCACCTGGCTGTCCCGGCGGCCGAGGAACTCCAGCTTGCCGTCGGGCAGCCAGCGGCCGTGGTCGCCGCTGCGGTAGAGCCGTTCGCCCGGCCGGTGGGGGTCCTCCATGAAGGCCGCCGCGGTGCGCTCGGGGTCGTTGACGTAGCCGCGTCCGACGCAGACGCCGGAGAAGACGATCTCGCCGGGCGCGCCCAGCGGCACGGGCGCCAGATGCCGGTCGACGACATAGACGCGCACGTTGGCCACCGGCCGCCCGAGCGGCACCCGGTCCTGGTCCGGCACCCGGTCCATGACCTCGTGGTTGGTGTCGTCGGAGGTCTCCGTCAGCCCGTAGGCGTTGACCAGCCGGATCCGCGGCTGGGCGGCGAACCAGCGCTGCACCAGCTCCTTCTTCACGGCCTCGCCGGTGACCGAGACACAGCGCAGGTCGGGCAGGGCGCGCGGCCGCTGCTCCAGCTCCGCCAGGACCGCCTCCAGGTACGAGGGCACCACCTGGACCACATTGACCCGGCCCTGGACGATCGTGTCCACGAACCGCGGCACGTCCAGGATCGTCTCCTGGTCCACCAGCAGCGTCCGGCCGCCCACCACCAGCGCCGAGACCAGCTGCCACAGGGAGATGTCGAAGCACTGCGGCGCGGTCTGGGCGACCACCTGCCCGGCGCCGATCCCCAGGTCGTCGATCTTGGCGTGGACATGGTTGAGGAAGCCGGCGTGCTCGCACATCGCGCCCTTGGGCTCACCGGTGGAGCCGGAGGTGAAGTAGATGTAGGCGAGCTGGCCGGGCCGGACGGGCACCCGGAGGTCGTCGTCGGCGTGCGGCTCGGCGCAGGCGGCCTCCACGAACAGCGTCCGCGCCCCGGTGGCCGCCTCTTCCAGGGTGGTGCCGCTGCCGCGCGCGGTGACGGCGAAGGCGCACTCCGCGCGGGCCAGCGTCCGGGCGATGCGGTCGGCCGGGAAGTGCGGCTCGATGGGCAGGTACACGCCGCCCGCCTTCAGCACGGCCAGCACGGTGGCCAGCCAGTCCAGGTCGCGTTCCATCACGACCGCGACGACGTCCTCGCGCCGCAGCCCGCGCGCGAGCAGCGCCCGGCCGATCCGGTTGGCCCGGGAGTTCAGCTCCCGGTAGGTCCACTCGGTGGAGCCGTGCACCGCGGCCACGGTGTCCGGGTGGGCCGCCGCCCGCTCCTCGAACAGCTCGTGCACCCGCCGGTCCGGCAGCCGGCGCCGCGGCCCGGCCAGCCCGTCGAGCTGGAAGCGCAGCTCGGCCTCGGAGAGCAGGCTCTGCCGTTCGTGTTCGGCGTCCGGGTCCCGGGCCAGCAGGGCCAGCGCGGTGAGGTGGTAGCCGGCGACACGGGCGGCGGCCTCGCCGTCCAGGACGTCGGTGCGGTGGGTCAGGCGCAGCGTGCGGTCCGTGACACTCACGTGCAGCACGGTGCCGTCGCCGTCGGCGGCGTCGCCGCCGTACGGATCGAGGACGGTCTCGAAGCCGTGCCCGTCCTGCTGCCCGGTCGTATCGGCGGCCTGCCGCAGCAGCTCGCGCCAGGTGCCGGCGCCGGCCGTCAGCCGGCGCGCCTCGGGCGGTTCGCCCTTGGCCGGGACGAGTCCGGTGCGCACCTCGCTCTCGCCGGACAGGGCGGCCAGCACCTTCGCGTGCGCGGCCAGCAGCGCGGACGGCTCCCTCGGCAGCCCCTCCGGGAAGGGCACCTCGTACTCCGCCACCCCCGGCACCGGGTCTCCCGTCCACTGCGGGATCGTGTTCATGATTCCTCTTCCCCCTTCGTACGTGATCCCGGAGCCGTCAGCCGTGCCGCAGGGCGACCGCCGGATTTCCGCCCCAGTGCGCCCCCGCGGGCACCTCCTCGCCCTTCATCAGGAAGGAGTCGGGGGCCAGGACTGCGCCGTCGCCCATCGAGACGCCGTAGTGCACGAGCGCTCCGGTGCCGAGCGTGCAGCCGGCACCGAGCGTGATGTGGTCGGACTTGAAGGTGCCGTCCTCCTGCGAGTGGGCCTGGAGCTTGGTGCCGGCGCCCAGCGTGCAGTCGTCGCCGATGGCGACCAGCGTCCGCTCGGTGATGTAGGTGCCGTCGTCGAAGACGCGGCGGCCGATCCGGACGCCCAGCAGCCGCCAGACCAGGTTCTTGAACGGCGTCCCGGCGAACAGCGCGAGATGGCTGTCGGGCACCTTCCACAGCCGCTCGTGCCACCAGAAGTACGGGTCGTAGATCGAGCACAGCTTCGGCTCCAGCGGCCGGAAGCGCGAGATCGCCCGCTCCACCAGGATGTAGTAGCCGGTGCTGAACGCCATGGCGACCACGAGGGAGGCGCCGATCAGCAGGCCGTCGCCGGAGCCGTGGACGCCGTGCAGGTCGATCGCGGCGAAGCCGATCACGGTCAGCCCGAACCAGTGCACCCAGCGCAGGAACAGGAACAGGGCCATCGTGCCCAGGTTGTGGCGGTTCTTCATGGCCAGCCGGCGGCGCAGCTCGTCACCCTGGCGGTAGTGGTCGAAGCGGCTGTCGCGTTCCACCGTGCGCGGGATCTCGAAGCAGGGCGAGCCCAGCAGGCCCACGCCTTCGCGGACCTCGCCGTCCAGCGGGACCATCACCTTGGTCGCCAGCAGGCAGTTGGCGCCGGTCCGGCCGCCCACGGGGTAGGCGATGTGGTTGCCCAGGAAGTTGCGCGGGCCGATCGACACCCGTGAGACGCGGAACGAGGTGCTGGTGAACTCGGCGTTCATGACGGACAGCCCGTCGGCGACCATCGTGCCGCTGCCCACGGTGGCCAGGTAGGGGATCTCGTGCGACACGTCCGTGCCGAAGTTGGAGCCGGTCTGCTCCACGTGCGACAGGTCGTAGCCGAGGGAGCGCAGGTAGTGGACGATGTACGAGCTGTCGCCGAACAGCCACTTGAAGAACTTGATGTTGGTCAGCTGGGCGATCGTGCGCTGCACGGAGTAGTGCAGGCCGTAGAGCGGATAGACCCGGTCCTCGCGCAGCAGCAGGTACAGCAGGCGCGGCAGCGCCCACAGGACGGCGAAGCCGACGACGACGAAGGTGCAGAACAGGGCCAGCGACAGCCACAGCGCCTGGAGGTGGAACATCGCCGTGCCCAGGTCCTGCGACTCGGGGCGGAACAGCACGTCGAGCGCGGGCAGGGCGGTGATCAGCAGATAGCTGCCCCCGATCAGCAGCGGGAAGTAGACCAGGACGACCTGCGCCAGGGTGACCGCGGCATAGGTGCCCCGGCGCCAGGCGGAGTCCTTCACCGCGGGGACGCGGACGTAGTCGACGTCCGTCGGCTGGGCGGGGGAGCCGTGCCACCGGGCGCCCGGCGGCACGGTGGCGCCGCCGTACAGGGCGGAGGAGTGGCCGAGCTGGGAGCCGTCGCCCATCGTGGTGCCGATCTCCAGGACGGTCTTCTCACCGACGAACACGTCGCTGCCCAGGGTGACGCGGCCGGTGCGGATACGGCCGGCGTGCGCCTGGTAGCACTGGAGGTACGCGTCCTTGCGGATCACCGTTCCGTCGCCGACGGTCAGCAGGTCGGTGCAGACCGGCAGGGTGCGGGTAAGGATCGTGACCCCCTTGCCGATCCGCGCGCCGAGCGCCCGCAGATACAGCACGTACAGCGGGTTGCCCGGCATCATGGCCAGCGGGCTGGCGTGCAGCAGCGTTTTGACCAACCAGAAGCGCAGGTAGGCCAGGCTCCAGAGGGGGAACTCGGTCTCCTTCCACCGGCCGATGAGCAGCCACTTGCCCAGCACCGGCAGGACGCACGCGCCGAGGAAGACCGCGCCGCCGAAGGCGGCCGAGCGCAGATAGACCGAGACCGCCCCGTCGGCGCTGGAGATCCAGCCGTAGCCGCGCGCCATGACGGCCCCGGCCAGCAGGCAGGAGGCGAGGAAGAGCAGGAACTGAAGCGTTCCGCAGAGCAGGTAGCGCCCCGTGCTGCCGGGCGGCGGGGGCTCGGCCGCCGGTGCGGCCGGTCCCGGTGCGGCCGGGGCCGGAGCGCTCTCCAGCGCCGCCGCCAGGCTGCGGATGGTCGGATGGCCGTAGATGTCCTTCATCGACACCGCCGGCAGGTCCGGCCGCTTCCTGACCCGGGCGCAGAAGTGGGCCATCACCAGGGAGTTCGCACCCAGGTCGTCGAAGAAGTGGCTGTCGACCGGGATGTGATCCTTGCAGACGACACCGGCCAGCACCTCGGCGAGGACGCTCTCGGTGACGGTGCCGGATTTTTCCAACACGTGTGGGCTCCTTGAAGCTCTGGGTGTTCCTTCTGGTACTCAGGGGTGGTGCCGCGGCACGGACGGCGGGGCCGTGCGGGGCGGCGGATGCGGAGCAGGCATCGGAAATCTCCGGAATGGCTTACGGTGGAATGGCGCCCACTGCTCGCCGGCAAGGTCGAATTCCTCGGTTCCGGACAGGGTGCGTGACCCGAGTTGTTCGAGTTCGCCGGACGGTCGATCGGCGTGCAGGGAAAATTACTGGCATGTGCGAGAAAACTGTCCGTCACAGTACGAATGGCCGCGGAGAAATGGCGCAGTGCAGCACGGCGCGATCCGCATGGTTCCCACGCGGATCACGGGCAACGCGGCTGGATCGGGTCTTGGTCCGAGACCCTGGAAGTCCCCCGTGTCGTGTGCGTCTGAGCCGTCCCTCAGAGTGCGCAACGAATGCAATCTGGATTCTTTCGGCAAATTCATGAACGGTTCAAGGGCGTTTCGTGCATTGGCGCTTTCCTGTTGGCGGTGCAAGGTCGATCCGGTCAGGCGCCCGGTGGCGTCCGCCCAGTCGACCGGGGAACTCACCGAAGGGCAGGCGTAATCGTCGGTACCGGTTCCGCTTCCCGGGTCCGCTCAATTCGGCCAACGCGAACATGACAGAAAATTGGATCGATTGCGTTTGGCGGTTTCTGCTGGGTTGCTGCACCATTTCTGCCGCATGGCGCGACCGATGGGAAGGATGCTGCCGGGCGGGCGTCCGGCCGCCGACCTGGGCACCGCGGGATGAGGGCTGCCCCGTCCGACGGATACCTTTAGGACGTGCAGCCAGCAAGTGATACCCCCGAGAGGCCCTCCGGCCGCCTCCACCGGGCGCGTGCCCTCTACCGGAACGTCTCCAAGCGCAGGACCGCCTGGCTGCTGCTGAAGGACACCGTCAACTCGTGCATGGAGTACCGCATCCTCGGCCTGGCGGCCGAGGCGGCGTTCTTCACCCTGCTGTCGGTGCCGCCGCTGCTTCTCAGCCTTCTCGGGCTGCTCGGCTACGTCGATCTGTGGATCGGCGCCGACACCACCGAGAGCCTGCGCACCAACATCCTGGACGCCTCCCGCGCGGTGCTCTCCGAGCGGGGCGTGAAGCAGATCACGGAGCCGATCCTGGACGATGTGACCAAGGGCGGCCGGCCCGACGTCATCTCCATCGGCTTCCTCTTCTCCCTCTGGTCGGGCTCCCGCGCGGTGAACGTCTTCATCGACACCATCACCGTGATGTACGGCCTCGACGGCGTCCGCGGCATCGTCAAGACCCGGCTGCTGGCCTTCGGGCTCTTCATCGTGGCCCTGCTGATCGGCTCGATCGCGCTGCCGCTGATGGTGGCGGGGCCGGACGCGGTGGTCCGGGTCGTGCCCTGGTCGACCACCGTCGTGCAGGTCCTGTACTGGCCGGTCGTGATCGTCCTGTCGATCGCCTTCCTGACCACCCTGTACCACGTGTCGGTGCCCGTCCGCTCCCCCTGGATCGAGGACGTGCCCGGCGCGCTGGTCGCCCTCGCCATGTGGGTGCTCGGCAGCTTCCTGCTGCGCATCTACCTCACCAGCACGGTCGAGGGCCCCACCATCTACGGCTCACTGGCCGCCCCCGTCGCCGTACTGCTCTGGATCGGTGTCTCGGCCTTCGCCGTGCTGGTCGGCGCCGCGGTCAACGCGGCCATCGACCGGGTCTGGCCGGCCGCCGCCACGGCCGCGGCCCGCGAGGCCAACGAGCGGCTGCGGCAGGCCCAGGTCGCCGAGTACGTGGCCCGCTCCGCCGCGAGCGGCGAGTCCGACCCCGACATGCCGTCCGAGTTCCCGGAGCGCTGGTCCCGCTTCCTCCCCCCGGAGGACGTGACGGCCCGCCTGCGCGCCCACGCCAAGGCCACACCGAAGAACGGGGACGGCCCGCCGCCCGAGGAGAAGTGAGGGGCGACCGGAGCCTCCCGGGCGCCGCCGGACGGTCATCCCCTGCGCCCGCGTCTACGCTGACGCCATGCACGCACCCGCGAGCCTGCCGCAGCGCTCCCGCGCGACACGGGCGGGGTAGGCCGGTGTACACGGAGCGGCCTGCCCGGCCGACCGGCGCCGTCGTGTGGACGAACACCCCGTCCGCACCCGGGGCGGGGCGTGTCCTGCCCGACGGCTGCATGGACCTGCTCTGGCACGACGGACGGCTGCTGGTCGCGGGGCCCGACACCCGCGCGCACCGCACCGGGGACGGCGCCGGCCCCTGGGCCGGTGTCCGTTTCCCTCCTGGCACCGCCCCCGCCCTGCTCGGCGTGCCCGCGCACGAACTGCGCGACCGGCGCGTCGCCCTCGCCGACCTCTGGCCGGCCGCCGAGGCGCGGCGGCTCACCGCCCGGGTGAACGCGGCCGCCGACCCGGCGACCGGACTGGAGCGCGCGGCCCTGGAGCGGGCCGCCGCCACCGGCCCCCCGGACCCGCTGCTGCGGCACCTCGTGGCCGCCCTCGACGCGGGCCGTCCCGTCGCCGCGACCGCCGACGCGCTCGGTCTCGGCGCCCGTACGCTGCACCGGCGTTCGCTGGCCGCCTTCGGCTACGGCCCCAAGACGCTGGCCCGGGTGCTGCGCCTCCAGCGGGCCCTGGCGCTGGCCCGCGGCGGCGTGCCCCTCGCGGAGACGGCCGCCCGGGCCGGCTTCGCCGACCAGGCCCATCTGGCCCGGGACGTGCGGCAGCTGGCCGGTGTGCCGCTGACCGGGCTACTGGGCCGCCGGTAGCGGAGCGAACAGGTCGACCCCGTTGCCGTCCGGGTCGTGGACCACGGCGTACCGCTGCCCCCAGACGGCGTCCCAGGGCCCCAGCCCGCCCCGGTACCCGGCGCCCACCAGCTCCCCGTACACCGCGTCCACCTCCGCGGGGGTGTCGCACCTGAGGGCCAGCGCGGCCCGGCCGCCGCCGGCGGGCGGCTGCCAGCCGGGGTGGAAGGACCGGACGGTCTCCTCGGTGTCCAGCAGCAGCCGCAGCCCGCCCGGCAACGGCGCCTCGGCGTGCGGCTGGTCCTCACTGCCCTCGGGGAAGGCGAGACCGAGGCGGCGGTAGAAGGCCACGGAGGCGGCCATGTCGGAGACGACCAGGCCGATGGCATCGAATCGTGCGCTCATGCGGCCACCGTAGGCAGCGCCGGGAGGCGCCGTCTTGCAGGAATCGGACACGTGCCCCGGCTCAGCCGAGGGTCACCGGACCGCGGGGCGAGTCCACCGTGCACGACAGGCGCACCGGCCCGGCCGTCAGCGGCAGTTCGGTGCCGAGCGCGGACAGCAGCGGACGGATCTCCTCCGGCTCCGGCGCGCTCGCGGCGAGGGACAGCAGCGGGGTGACGGGCAGCCCGGAGTCCGTGGGGTGCGCCGAGGAACCCCAGTCGATGAGGAAGGGCACCAGGCCGGACGGGTGCGTGCCCTCGGTGAGGCGCCACCGGAGCAGGGTGCCGTCGGCCCGGCGGCGGCTCATCGGGCGCGCGGGGCCCGGGTCGTGGCCCCGGGCGCGTGCCGCCCGCACCGCCGCGTCCAGGTCCGGCGGCCGGATCGCCCAGGTCACGATGTGCGGGGCGGTGAGCCCGTCGACACCGAAGGGGCGCGGCCGTGCGGGGGCGGACTGCTCGGGGTCGGGACCGATGATCTCCAGATAGCCGGAACCGCCCAGCGACACCAGGTGGTTGCGGGTACCGAGCCCGACATGGGCCCCGCCGGGCGCGGGCGTCACGCCGGTGCGCCGGGCGAAGTCGGCGACGGTCGCCGCGAGATCGGGGGTCGCCAGGACGAGGTGGTCCAGCAGAGGCGGATACGTGTTCATCGCAGCGAAGCGTACGCGGCATAGGCTCGCGGGCATGTCCCCGAGACTTCTCCTCTACACCCGCACCACCGACTACCGGCACGACTCCATCCCGGCCGGCATCGCGGCCGTACGCGCCCTGGACGGCTACGAGACCGACGCCACCGAGGACCCCGCGGCCCTCGAACGCGATCTGGGGGAGTACGCCGCCGTCGTCTTCCTCTCCACCAGCGGCGAGGTGCTCACCCCGGCCGGACGTGAACGGCTGGCCGCGTACGTCGAGTCGGGCGGCGGCTTCGCCGGCGTGCACGCGGCGGCCTGCACCGAGGAGGACTGGCCGTACTACGGCGGCCTGCTCGGCGCCCGCTTCGCGCGGCACCCGGCCCTCCAGCCCGGCCGGGCCGTGGTCGAGGACCACGACCACCCCGCGACCCGGCACCTGCCGCCCGTGTGGCGGTTCACCGACGAGTGGTACGACTTCCGCGCCTCCCCGCGCCCCTCGGCACGCGTCCTGATCTCCGCCGACGAAACCTCGTACGAGGGCGGCACCATGGGCGAGGACCACCCGTTGGCCTGGTGCCGGGAACAGGGCGCCGGACGGGTCTTCTACACGGCGCTGGGCCACACCCCCGAGTCCTACACCGACCCGGCCTTCCGCACCCACCTCCACGGCGGCATCACCTGGGCGGCCAAGCGCCCCTGAGGGGCGCGGGCCGTGCCGATGCGCGGCTCCGCCGCGTGGGCGGGCCCAGCCACGACGCACCCGCACCCGTACCACGACGACTACCCCCGCGGCGCCCCCGTACTGGCCCGTTCCACCAACCGCGTGGACAACTCCGTCCGCGTACTCTCCGGACGGTGCCCGTCCATCATCCGCACCAGCAGCCGCAGCGCCGTCGCCGCCATCTCCGCCAGCGGCTGCCGCACGGTGGTGAGCGCGGGGGCGGTCCAGCGCGCCTCGGGCAGATCGTCGAAACCGACCACGCTCAGATCGTCCGGCACCTTCAGACCCCGCTCGGCCAGCGCCTCGTACACCCCGACCGCCAGCCGGTCCGAGCCGAGGAAGACGGCCGTGGGCGGCTCGGGCAGATCCAGCAGCTCCAGCATGCGCCGACGGGCCGCGGCGGGGTCGGAGCCGATGTGCCGCACGTACTCGGGGCGGTGCCCCACGCCCGCCGAGGCCAGCGCCGAGCGGTAGCCGGCCACCCGGGCACCGGCGCACAGCGTGCGCCGCCGGCCGGCGAGCACGGCGATCCGCTCGTGGCCCAGGGCCAGCAGATGCTCGGTCGCCGTCACCCCGCCCTGCCAGTTCGCCGCGCCCACCGACACCACCCCCGGCGGCGGCTCGAGAACCGGGTCGATCATCACGAACGGGATGCGGTGCTGCTCCAGCCAGGCGTACTGGGGCCCGGTCAGCTCGGCCAGGCCGAAGAGCACCCCGGCCGAACCGCGAGTGCCCAGCTTGTCCAGCCAGCCGCGCTCCGGCCGCCCGTCCCGCGTGCGGTCCGTGCCGGCCGAGACCACGACCTCCAGGCCGGTGTCGTGGGCCGCCTCCGTCACGCCGTGCAGCACCGCGCCCGACCAGGAGCTCTCCAGCGACTGCACGACGACGTCGACCAGCCGGGGCGCCCGGGTCAGGTCGAAGCGGGGGCGGCGCACATAGCCGAGCCGGTCCAGCGCCTCCGAGACCCGGCGACGGGTCTCGGGCGCCACGTCCTCGCGCCCGTTGACCACCTTGGACGCGGTCGGCACCGACACGCCCGCCTCGCGGGCCACCACCGCCAGCGTCGGCCCGGCCGCCACGCTCGCACTCCCCGTACGGACCATCGGGAACCCCCCTCTCCGGCCCGCCGGGGGCCGTGGAAAGTCTTTCGACCGGCGCTGCTTCCGCGGTCCGGACCCGGCCGGACAGAAAGCGCTTCCTACTCTAGGTCTGCCGCAACACAGCGGGAAGACAGCGGAATCCACGGATCGCGCGGGCCAAAACTTTCGGAATCCCGAACGGCACCGTCCCGGGGCCGCCCCGCCCAGCCCCGCCGGGCGCTGCCCGGGTCCCGCCCCGGCGCCGGCCGATTGCCCCGGACAGCCCTCGGCGCGGGCACTTCCGCCGGAATACCTCCGGGCGATGTGGTGCTCTGGTATCACCGGTGCACGAGCGCGGTGAAGGGCTGGTGGGCAGATGACGGCGGACCGGACGAACCCCGTGGCCGGCACGCCGTACGGGGCCGTGCGCGGCAGATACGAGCACGGTGTCGCGGTGTTCCGGGGCATCCCGTACGCGGCGCCCCCGTTCGGCCCCCGCCGGTTCCGGCCCCCCGAGCCGCCCGAGCCCTGGGACGGCGTGCGCGACGCGGGCGCCTTCGGCCCCACCGCCCCGAAACCGCCGTACTCCGAGGCCTTCGCCGCCTACCTGGCCGACCCGGTGGTGCCCGGCGACGACTGTCTCAACCTGAACGTGTGGACCCCGGAGCCCGGCCCCGGCGCCCGGCTGCCGGTCATGGTCTGGCTGCACGGCGGTGCCCTCACCCGCGGCTCCTCGGCCGTGCCCGTGTACGACGGGCACGCCTTCGCCCGCGACGGCGTCGTCCTGGTCTCGGTCAACTACCGGCTCGGCGTCGAGGGCTACGGCCTCTTCCCCGACGCCCCCGCCAACCCCGGCCTGCGCGACCAGCTCGCCGCGCTGGAGTGGGTGCGCGAGTCGATCGGGGCCTTCGGCGGCGACCCGGACCGCGTGACCCTGTTCGGCCAGTCCGCCGGGGCGATCAGCACCGGCGCCCTGATCGCCGCGCCACGGGCCCAGGGGCTGGTACGGCGGGCGGTGCTCCAGAGCGGGCCGCCGGAGGTGTCCGACCGGGACAAGGTCCGCAAGATGGTGCGCCGGATGGCGGCCCGGCTGAAGATCCCCGCGACCGCCGAGGCCTTCGCCGCCGTCGACCGCGAGCTGCTGCTGCGCACCCAGGCCGAGGTGGGCCGGCTCAGCAGCCCGGTGCTCGGCGGGCCCGCCTTCGGGATCGTCGCCGACGGCGACCTGGTGCCGGGCGATCCGCTGGACGCCCTCGCCCACGGCGGCGCGGCCTCGGGCGTCGAGCTGATGATGGGCTGGACCCGCGACGAGTACCGGCTGTGGCTGGTGCCGGGCGGGCTGCTGGAGCGCATCGACCGCCTCGGCGCGGTCGCCCTGGCCGGTGCCATGGCCCGCTGCCACTGCGGCCACGAGGTCGTCCGCGGCTACCGCACCCTGGACCCGGGGGCCGGCACCGCCGAGACCGTCGGCCAGCTGGTCACCGACCACCTGCTGCGCGGCCCGCTGCACCGCCTGGCCGACGCCCGCGCGGACGCCTCCTACCTGTACGAGTTCGCCTGGCCCTCGCGGCTGCCCGGCCTCGGCGCCTGCCACGCCCTGGAGCTGGGCTTCGTCTTCGACACCGGAGAGGTCCCCGAGGCGGTCGCCCTGGCGGGCGAGGGCGCCCCGCAGGAGCTGGCCGACCGGATGCACGCGGCGTGGGTCCGCTTCGCCGCCGACGGCGATCCCGGCTGGGAACGCTGGGACGCCTCCCACCCGGTACGCGTCTTCGGCGAGGACGAGCCGCACACCGCGTACGGCGTCCACGACCGCGCGCTCGCCCTCTGGACGGCCCCCGTCACCCCGCCGGATCCCGCGCTCGCACCGCTCCCGCCCGACGACTCCCGTCTGCGCGCCACGGAACTGCGGCGGGTCGTCCGGCGGCTGCGCCGCTCCGCCGCCGTACGCCGCCGCTGACCGCGGTCACGGCCGTGCCCCGGACGGCGGGGATGTGACGACAGGGCCCAGGTCCTGCGCGGTCAGGCTCCCGTGGTGGAGCCGGGGCGGACGATCATCAGCACGGTGACCGTGGCCCACAGCAGGTTGAAGGCGCCGGTGAGCATCGCGAGACGGGCCGGGGCCGGCGGGGCGGAACCGGGCGCCCCCGCCGCGGCGAGGGCGGCGTCCTGGGCGGGCAGGATCAGCAGCGCGAGAACGCCGGCGGCCGCTCCGGTCAGCAGGATCGAGACGGTCAGCCAGATGCCGCCGAGCACGCCCATGTCGATGGCGGTGGCGAAGCCGAGGACGGGGACCGCGAGGCCGATGCCCGCGTAGACCCGGCAGATCCGGTGCAGCGTGCGCAGGGTCGTCAGCGCGTCGCCCTCGTGCGAGGCGGCGGAGTCGCCGAGGGCACGGCGCAGCGCCGGCGGGAACATGCTCGCGGCGACGGTGACCGGGCCGACGGCCAGGACGGCGGCCAGGACGTGCAGGGAGAGCAGGAGCTTGGTCACGGGTATGCGGTTCTTCCTGTCCGGAAGGAGGTGCGGGGGCACGGGTCGGGTGATCAGCAGTCAACCGGCTGCCGCCACGCTCTCCCAGTGGCGGGAGTGACACCTTTCGACGGGATAGTGCCAACCGTCGCGAGCACGGCCCGGACCCTTTGTGGGATGGGGAGTTGCAGATGCCCGTTCCGGATCCGTCACTCGGCGAGGAGATATGTTCCCGCCATGCACACCGTCGCCGTACTCGCGCTGGACCAGGTGATCCCGTTCGACCTGTCCACCCCGATCGAGGTCTTCGGCCGCACCCGTCTCCCGGACGGGCGCCCCGGCTACCAGGTCCGGGTGTGCGCCGAGCGCGAGGAGATCGACGCCGGGGCCTTCGCGCTGCGCGCGCCCTGGGGGCTGGAAGGGCTCCGGGACGCGGACACGATCATCGTGCCGGGCGTCGCCGATCCCGCCGCCCCGCTCGCGCCCGAGGTCCGCGACGCGCTGCGGGCAGCCGCCGGGAACGGCACGCGTATCGCCTCGATCTGCTCGGGCACCTTCCCGCTGGCCGCCACCGGGCTCCTCGACGGCCTCCGGGCCACCACCCACTGGCTCGGCGCCGGCCTCCTGGCCGCCACCCATCCGGACATCGAGGTCGACCCGGACGTCCTCTACGTCGACAACGGCCAGTTCCTCACCTCGGCCGGCGCCGCCGCGGGCCTGGACCTGTGCCTGCACATGATCCGCCGTGACTACGGCTCCGCCGTCGCCGCCGACGCCGCCCGCCTGTCCGTCATGCCCCTCGAACGCGAGGGCGGCCAGGCCCAGTTCATCGTCTACGACCACGCGCCCACGCCGCAGGGCTGCGAGTTCGAACCCGTGCTGGACTGGCTGCGGGAGAACCTGGGCCGGGACCTCACCCTCGCCGACATCGCCGCGCGGGCCGGGACCAGCACCCGCACGCTGATACGCCGGTTCCGCGAACAGACGGGGACCACCCCGCTCCAGTGGCTGCACCGGGCCCGCATCCGCCAGGCGCAGCACCTGCTGGAGACGACGGGTCACTCCGTGGAGCGGATCGGCGCGCAGGTCGGCTTCGGCTCACCCACGGCCTTCCGTGACCGCTTCAAGCGGACGACCGGGGTCAGTCCCCGGACCTATCGCCGGACGTTCAGCTGAGCCGGGTGCGCGCACTGTCGCGGGAGACAGTCCGTACCCGCCGCGCGGGCGTGCGCGCGGGCGGCGCTCGCCGACCGGGGCGTGGGCGGGCGCGAAGACGACGCGGTGCTCTGCGCCGGCGAGCTCGTGGGCGAGAGCGGGCGCGGGCTGCTGCTGGTGGGGGAGCCGGCGGACAAGTGGTGTGTGGGGGAGCGGGATCCCGGCAAGGCCGTGTGGTGCGACCTCACGCGGCCAGCGTCCGCGCGATGTCCCTGATCGTCTCCGGGCCGACCCGGCAGCAGCCGCCGATCAGCCGGGCGCCGGACTCCCGCCACCTCTTGACCTGCTCGGGGTCGAAGGTGGGGCGGCCGTTCCAGGCACGGGCCCCGGCGTCCCAGCCCTCGCCGCTGTTGGGGTAGGCGACGACCGGTTTGCCGGTGACGCGGGCCGCCGTGCGCACCGCCCGCTCGACATCTCCGGGCGCGCAGCAGTTCACGCCCACCGCGATGATCTCCTCCGCGTCGGCGGCCAGGGCGAAGGCCTCCTCCAGCGGCTGCCCGGCGCGGGTGCGGTCGCCGGTGACGGTGTACGACAGCCAGGCGGGGACCTCGAGCCCGCGCACCGCCCGCAGCAGCGCTTCCGCCTCGTCGGTGTCGGGAACCGTCTCCAGGGCGAGGACGTCGGGCCGGGCGGCGGCCAGGACCTCCAGGCGGGGGCGGTGGAAGCGTTCCAGTTCGCCGACGGTCAGGCCGTAACGGCCCCGGTACTCGGAGCCGTCGGCGAGCATCGCGCCGTACGGGCCGGCCGAGGCCGCGACCCACAGGGGGCGGGCGGCGCGCGCCCGCCGGGCCGCACGGCGCGCCAGTTCCACGCCGAGCGCCATGTAACCGGCCGCTCGCTTCCGGTCGATCCCGCGCCGGGCGAAGCCCTCGAAGGTGGCCTGATAGCCGGCGGTGATCGCCACGTCCGCGCCCGCCTCGAAGTAGGCGAGGTGGGCCTCGGTCACCGCCTCGGGCCGCTCGGCGAGCAGCCGCGCCGACCACAGGTCGTCGGTCAGGTCGTACCCGGCGGACTCCAGCTGGTTGGACATGCCGCCGTCGAGCACGACCGGGCCGCTCGCGAGGGCCTCGGCGAGGCTGGTGGTGGTGCTGGTCATGCCGTCGACGGTAGTCGAGATCAAGCCGTGGGCCGGGAGCATGTTCGGTGATCCCCGGCCGCCGCGCGGGAAAGTTCCTACCCTGGGGGAATGCCCGATACCGCTGTGGTGGACGCCGAGGTGCATGAGATCTTCGGCACCGACCAGGCCGTGTTCGAACCCCTCACGCACAACGCCGGCAACGGTGTCACCGCCGGCGTCTGGCGGGTTCGGGCCGGTGACCGTTCGGCCGTGCTCAAGGTGCTCACCCGCCGCAAGGAGGCCACGGCACGCTGGGCGGCCTCGGACGCACCCCGGCACTGGAACCACTGGCGGCGCGAGGCGCACGTCTACGAGTCCGGGCTCGCGCAGCTCTGGCGGCCGTACGGCATCCGCGCGCCCCGGCTGCTGGCCGGCGTCGAACGGCCCGACGGGGACGTGGCGCTGTGGCTGGAGGACGTACCGGGCGAGCCGGGCACCTCCTGGCCGCTCGCCCGGCATGTCGAGCACGCCCGCCGCCTGGGCGCCGCCCAGGGCGCGGTCGGCGCGGCGGAGGACCGGCCCTGGCTCTCGCGCCGCTTCCTGCGCGAGTACGTCAGAAGCAATGTCCTCGGCCAGGAACTCCTCGATGACGACGAGGCCTGGCGGCAGCCGCTGGTCCGCGATCACTTCCCGTCCGGCCTGCGCCGGGACATGGTCCGGCTCCATCACGACCGGGAGTGGTTCCTCGATGTGATGGAGGCGCTGCCGCGTGCCTTCTGCCATCTCGACCAGTGGCCGGCCAACGTCCGTGCCGCCGGGCCGGACAGCGTGCTCTTCGACTGGGCGTTCGCCGGGGACGGCGCCCTCGGCGAGGATCTGGGCAACTACATCCCCGACTCGGTCTTCGACCTGTTCCTGCCGGCCGCACGGCTGCCCGAGTACGCGGCGGCGGCGTACGACGCCTTCGTCCACGGACTGCGGGGCAGCGGCTGGCGCGGTGACGAGCGGCTCGTCCGGCTCGCGGTGTGCGCCTCGGCCGTCAAGTACGACTGGCTGACCGCCCTGATGCTGGCCCGCGCGGGCGAGGAGCAGCTGGACTACGGCGGTGGACGCACCGTCCCCGCCGGACGCCGCTACCGCGAGCGCGGCGCGGCGCTCGCCTTCCTCGCGGGCTGGGCGGCCGAGGCACGCACGCTCGCCTCGCAGCTCGGCTTCCCGGAGGCACCGAGCGGACGCTGACCGCGTGGGGCGGGTGATGCGTCTGAGTGTTCGAGGTGGCCAAGGAACGCGTCGCGGCCGTCCGGCCCGAGGTGCCGGAACCCCAGGACGAGGACCGCAACGGAGTCGGGCGGCTGGAGTTCGTCCGCAACGTGGCCGTCCTTCCCCCGCCCGCCCCGCCCGCCGGCCCGCCGC
Organism: Streptomyces fumigatiscleroticus; assembly: GCF_014647975.1. Lineage (GTDB taxonomy): Bacteria > Actinomycetota > Actinomycetes > Streptomycetales > Streptomycetaceae > Streptomyces > Streptomyces fumigatiscleroticus. Next base: position 522,381 of record NZ_BMQF01000004.1, on the reverse strand, counting down.
GCCGGTCCCGCACCCTGCTGTGGGCGCTGGCGGCCGGGACGGCCGGTCTCGCCCTTGGGCTGGGCGCGGCGCCGGCCGTCGACTGGTGGCACGACACCCACCCCGCGTCCGCGACGGGCAGCTGCACTCCGTCGGCCGGCGACAAGGACCCCCGGGCGGTCCTGCTCGACCACTCCGACGCCCTGGACAAGAAGAACGTCGACCACGAGAAGGTCGAGGGCCTCTCCTCCCTCGCCCTGGTCTCCCAGGGCCAGGACGTCACGGCGCTGGCCCTCGCCGACAACTCCCCGGGCCGCATCTTCCCGCTCACCCTCGGCACCCCCTTCGACCTAGACCCGACGGCCGACCGGGCGAAGACGCTCAGACGCGCGGACGGCACGGCATTCCCCGACGACGACTGGTACGACGGGGAGGCCCTGGTCATCGAGAAGGGCGGGAAGACGGTGCTGGTCGGCTCCCCGACGAGGCCTCCTTCTACGGCCTGCCCGTGGACGCCTTCGCCCGCGAGACCCTCGTCTTCAGCCTGGCGGACTGCCCGGCGGGCGGCCGGGGCGCGGTCACCGCTCCCGGGTCGCCGCAGATCAATCCGCTGCTCGACAACGTGGAGGGCATGGCTTTCGGCAAGCCGTTGAGGTCCGGCCGGTACAAGGGGTGGCACCCGCCGTATCTGGTCTCCGACGACAACGGCAGCGGCGATCAGATCACCCGTGTCCACTCCCTCGCGGTAAAGCTCAAGCGGTAGGCGCGTCCGACCCGTTGACCTCCTCGCGGCTCACCTCTACCTTTTCCGCGTTCGTAATCACAGATGTAGTCCGATATCCCGAACGCCCCTCTTCTCGGAAGGCAGTCCGCATGAGCCGCGCCGACGACCTGCCCGAAGCCCCCCACCGCAGACTCGTCCTGAAGGGCGCCCTGGCCGCGGGCGCCCTGGCCGTCACCCCCTCCGTGGCGCACGCCGCCGTCCCGTCCCAGCCGAAGGCAGCCCCGTACGTGAACCCGCTCGTCCCCCATCGCGCCGACCCGCACATCCACCGCCACACCGACGGCTTCTACTACTTCACGGCGACCGTCCCCGAGTACGACCGGATCGTGCTGCGCCGCTCCCGCACCCTGAACGGACTGGCGAGTGCCGCCGAGTCCGTGATCTGGACCCGGCACACCACCGGGAACATGGGCGCCCACATCTGGGCCCCGGAGATCCACCGCATCGCCGGCAAGTGGTACATCTACTTCGCCGCCGCCCCGGCCGAGGACGTCTGGGCGATCCGCATCTGGGTCCTGGAGAACGCCCACCCCGACCCCCTGAAGGGCACCTGGGTGGAGAAGGGGCAGATCAAGACGGCCTGGGAGACCTTCTCCCTGGACGCCACCACCTTCACCCACCGCGGCACCCGCTATCTGGCCTGGGCCCAGCACGAGCCCGGCATGGACAACAACACCGCCCTGTGGCTGTCCGAGATGGCCGACCCCTGGACCCTGACCGGCCCCCAGGTGCGCCTGTCCACACCCGAGTACGACTGGGAGTGCGTCGGCTACAAGGTCAACGAGGGCCCGTCGGTCATCGCCCGCAACGGCCGGCTGTTCATGAGCTACTCGGCCAGCGCGACCGACTGGCACTACTGCATGGGCCTGCTGACCGCCGACGCGGACGCCGACCTCATGGACCCCGCCAACTGGGCCAAGTCCCCGGTCCCCGTCTTCACCAGCAACGACAGCACCGGGCAGTACGGTCCGGGCCACAACAGCTTCACGGTCGCCGAGGACGGCCGCACCGACGTCCTCGTCTACCACGCCCGCCAGTACAAGGAGATCACCGGCGACCCGCTGGACGACCCCAACCGGCACACACGTGTGCAGCGGCTCGGCTGGAAGGCCGACGGCACGCCGGACTTCGGCACACCCGTCGCCGACACGGTGCGGGAGGGGGTCTCATGAGACGGGCCTGCGCCGCACTGCTCGCCCTCTGCCTCGCCGCGCTCGGCGCCCTCGCCCTCGCGGGCCCCGCCCAGGCCGCACCGCAGACAATCCTCAACGGCACCCAGTTCACCGACACCTCGGGCAGCCCCGTGCACGCGCACGGCGGCGGCATCGTCAAGTCCGGCGCGTACTACTACTGGTTCGGCGAGCACCGCAACGCCGACAACACCTTCCGCTACGTCGACGCCTACCGTTCCACCGACCTGAAGACCTGGGAGTTCCGCAACCACGTCCTGACCGAGTCCAGCGCCGGCGAGCTGGCCGACGCCAACATCGAGCGGCCGAAGGTCATGTACAACGCCGCCACCGGCCAATACGTGATGTGGATGCACAAGGAGAACGGCACCGACTACAGCGAGGCCCGCGCCGCCGTCGCCGTCTCCGACACCGTCGACGGGAGCTACCGCTATCTGGGCAGCTTCCGGCCGCTCGGGCAGCACATGTCCCGCGACCTCACGGTCTTCACCGACACGGACGGCACCGGATATATGGTGTCCGCCGCCCGCGACAACTACGACCTGCACATCTACCGGCTCACCGCCGACTTCACCGGCATCGCCGGCCTGGTCGCCAACCCCTGGCCGGGCGGTCATCGCGAGGCGCCCGCGCTGTTCAAGCGGAACGGCGTGTACTTCATGCTGACGTCCGGCGCGACGGGCTGGAGCCCCAACCAGCAGCGGTACGCCACCGCGACCGGCCTCGCCGGCCCGTGGAGCGCGATGACCGATGTGGGCGACTCGACGGCGTACGGCTCGCAGACGGCGTATGTCCTCCCGGTCCAGGGCACGTCGGCGACCTCCTACCTCTACCTGGGCGACCGCTGGGGCAACTCCTTCGGCGGGACCGTCGACGACTCGCGGTACGTGTGGCTGCCGCTGGCCTTCCCGAGCGCCACCTCGCTCTCCATGAGCTGGTATCCGGAGGTCGCCGTCGACACGGCCGCGGGCACGGTCGGCGGCACCTCCGCCACGTACCACACGCTCGTCGCCCGGCACTCGGGCAAGTGCGCCGACGTGACGAGCCAGTCGCTGTGGCCGGGCGCGGTGATCAAGCAGTACGGCTGCAACGGCGGCGCCAACCAGCGGTTCTGGTTCAGGTCCGTCGGCGGCGGCTTCTACCAGCTGGTGGGCCGGGGCAGCTCCCTGTGCGTGCGGGAGAACGCCGGGAACGTCACCCAGGAGAACTGCGACGGCACGGTCACCGCCCAGCAGTGGTCGGTCACCGCCGCCGGCTCCTACGTCACCGTCGTCTCCCGCGCCACGGGGGAGTGCCTGGACGTGTCCGGCGCGTCCACCGCCGACTCCGCCGCCGTCATCACCCACACCTGCAACGGCGGCACCAATCAGCAGTGGACCAGGGTGAGCTGACCTTCCGCCAGATGCTGCGACGGTGTGTTGGCCGGTGGCCCTCTTACGGGCAGCGGCGGCCAGGTTGTAAACGAGGGTGTGACCGGTCGCGGCCGGTCGCACCCCAGGTCTAGAAAGCGCTTGCACAAGGCGGTACGGTTTCCAGCCGCCAGGTCCAGTCGTCCTGTCGGAGGAGCCGCATGAGACGTTCCCCCCTTCCCCTCGCCCTGCTGGCGGCGGTGGTGTCGGTCACCGGCCTGTCGGCCGTACCGGCCCAGGCGCACGCACGGCAGCCGCGCACGGGCCTCGAGCACTGCACCGGCACCGCCTGCCACTTCGACGTCCCCAACGGCACCTACGACGTCCGGGTCGTGCTCGGCGGCGAGAACGCCTCCAGCACCGCCCTGAGCGGCGAGACACGGCGCTCCCTGCTGCCCGAGACGGCGGTCGCGGCCGGCGAGCGGGTCATCCGCAGCTTCACGGTGAACGTCCGCACCCCCGAGGGCGAGCCCACCGGAGCCGAGGGCACCCCCGGTCTCGACCTGGTGATCGGCGGTTCGGCCCCGGCGCTGGCCGGCATCCGCGTCACCCCGGCCCGCCACGCCCGCCAGATCTTCCTGGTCGGCGACTCCACCGTCTGCGACCAGCCCGGCGACCCGTACTCCGGCTGGGGCCAGCAGCTGCCGCAGTACCTGCGCGAGGGGGTGTCCGTCGCCAACTACGCCGACTCCGGCGAGAGCACGGTGAGCTATCTGGCGAGCGCACAGCTCTGGGGCACCGTCCAGCCCCTGATCCGCCCCGGCGACCTGGTCCTGATCCAGCTCGCCCACAACGACAAGACCACCGACGAGGCGACCTACCGGGCCAACCTGGAGACCCTCGTGGCGGGCGTGCGGGACAAGGGCGGGCGGCCGGTCCTGGTGACCCCGATCGTGCGCCGCTGGTTCAACGCCGACGGCACGCTGGACAACGACACCGCGCTGCTCGTCAACGGCCTCGGCGTGAACCATCCGGCGGTCGTCCGCGAGGTCGCCGCCGCCCAGGACGTCCCGCTGATCGACCTCACCGCCAAGACCAAGGCACTCGTGGAGTCCCTCGGTACCGAGGGCTCCAAGGCGCTCTACCTCTACGACGAGAAGCGGGACAACACGCACACCTCCGCCTACGGCGCCACCGTCTACGCGGGTCTGGTCCGCGACGAGCTCCGCGCCCGGCACCTGGTGCCGGGGGGCCTGTTCCGGGTACCCGCGGAATGAACGCCTGGGGCGCCCCGACCGGAACCGGGGCGTCCCAGGTCTTTCTCCGTCCCCTCAGGCCTTGCTCTCGCGCGGCCAGTGTTCGAGCAGGACGTGCAGGGCCTGGACCGCCCGGTCCCAGGACGCCTGCACCTCCCGCGGGGCGGCGAAGGCGCCGTCGGCCTCCAGGGCGCAGTAGCCGTGGAAGGTGCTGCGCAGCAGGCGCACGGCGTCGGTGAGATCGGGCTCCTCCAGGCCGTAGGCGCGCAGCATGCCGTAGGTGAGCTCCGCGGTGCGCCGTGGGACGGGGGAGCCGGCGAGGAGGTCGGGGTCGACCCGGCTCTGGGTGGCGGCGTACCGCCCGGGCCGCTGGAGCGCGTACTCCCGGTAGGCGCCGGCGAAGGCGGCCAGCGCGTCCTTGCCGGCGCGTCCGGCCACCGCCGCGGCGATCCGGTCGACCAGCTCGCCGCCCGCCAGCAGCGCGATCCGCGTCCGCAGGTCCTGGACACTCCTGACGTGCGAGTACAGGCTCGCGTCCTTCACCCCGAAGTGCCGCGCCAGCGCGGAGAGGGTGACGTTCTCGAAGCCGATCTCGTCGGCGAGATCGGCGGCGACGGCGACGAGGCGGTCGACGGTGAGTCCTGCGCGCGGCATGAAGGGAACCTCCCGGAAGCTAGGACTGCCAGGGAGAAACCTAGTATGCCCAGCCGCCCGGCAAACCGCCGTGCGCGGGGCATCCCGCCATCACTTCTCAGCCGTCGAACGTTCATCTTCCGCCTTGATCCTCCCCACGCGACGCTTCCGCGCACCGCGGAACGCAGCTGCCGCACACGGCACTCAGGAGGGGCACCATGGGCCACGGGCACGCACACGGGCATCACCATCACCACGGTCACGACCACACGCACGAGCACACGACGGACGCGGCCCTGCCCGCCGCCTTCGACACCCTGGTGCCCGACGAGGCCCTGACCCCCGAGCAGCGGTCGCGCCGTTCGCTGCTGCGCCGCGCGGGCCTGCTCGGCGCGGGCCTGGCGGCCGGCGGCGTACTGGCGGGCACCGCCGGTGCCGCTCCCGCGGCGGCCTCCACCGGCCGCCGCCGCGGCAACGGGTTCCTGTGGCTGGCCGGCGACCACCACATCCACACCCAGTACAGCAGCGACGGCAAGTACCGCGTCATCGACCAGGTACGCCAGGGCGCCCGCAACGGCATGGACTGGCTGGTCATCACCGACCACGGCAGCGCCACCCACGCCAGGATCGGTGTGGAGAAGGTCAACCCGGACATCAAGGAGGCCCGCGCCGCCCACGAGGACACCCTCGTCTTCCAGGGCCTGGAGTGGAACATCCCGGCCGCCGAGCACGGCACCGTCTTCGTGCACCCCGGCAAGAACGAGGTCTCCGTGCTCAAGCAGTTCGAGACCGACTACGACGGCAGCGTCAAGGGCGCCACCGGCTCCTCCGCCGCCAACGAGGCCCTGGCCATCGCCGGTCTGGCCTTCCTCTCCGACCAGGTGAGGCGGCGCAAGGTCAAGGACGCGCTGATGCTCGCCAACCACCCGGCGCGCAAGGGCATCGACTCCCCGCACGAGATCCGCGCCTGGCGCGACGCGACATTGGCGAGCCACCGCATCGCCGTCGGCATGGAGGGCGCCCCCGGCCACCAGGCCGCCGGCCTGCCCACGCCACTGGGACCGGGCGGCGCCCGCGGCATCTACGACAACAGCCCGGGCGCCGACTCCTTCGCGGCCTACCCGCTGGAGAGCTACCGCACCTGGGGCGGCTTCGACTGGATGACCGCCACCGTCGGCGGCCTGTGGGACAGCCTCCTCGCCGAGGGCAAGCCCTGGTGGATCACCGCCAACTCCGACTCCCACCAGGTCTACGCCGACACCGCCGCACGCGGCACCGGCGGCGACTTCGCCACCGACGGCAGGTACGCCGACCCGGTCTACGGCGGCAAGATCGACATCACCGCGACCGACTTCTTCCCCGGCCAGTACAGCCGCACCCACGTCGGCGCCGACGGCTTCTCCTACGCCGCCGTCATGGACGGCATCCGGGCCGGCCGTGTCTGGGTCGACCACGGCCGGCTGATCAGCGGCCTGGACGTGCGTGTCTCCGGCGGCAGCCGCTGGGCCACCCTCGGCGGCGCGCTCCAGGTCAAGAAGGGCACCAAGGTCACGCTGACCGTGGACGTGTCCCTGGCCGGCGGCCCCAACTGGGCGGGCTTCGTGCCCAAGCTGGCCCGCGTGGACGTCATCCAGGGCGACGTCACCGGCGAGGTGAAGGACAAGGACACCTTCACCGCGCCGACGGCCAAGGTCGTCAAGTCCTACGAGGTGAACAAGGACACCGGCACCGTCCGCCTCACCTACGACCTCGGCCGCGTCGACCGGCCCGTCTACGTCCGCCTGCGCGGCACCGACGGCAACCGGAGCGCCGTCGGCGCGATGGGCGCCGCGGTGGACCCGGCGGGCCCGGCCATCGACGTCGTCGGCGACGCCGACCCGTGGCGCGACCTGTGGTTCTACTCCAACCCCGTGTGGGTCCTGCCCTCGTGACGCGGTACTCCCTCACGGTGGACACGGACGTGAAGGACCTGCGCTCGGCCGACCACCTGCTGCACGAGCTGGCCGCCGGACTCGACCTGCCCCAGGACGCGTTCGGCTGCACGCACCTGGTGCGCGGGGACCGGCCGCGCGTGGTCCTGTCCCTGTCCTTCCCCTCGGAGCCGCTCCTGCGCATCGCCCGGGAGCGGCTCCGAGCCGGCGGCCACGAGGTCACCGCGGGCCTGCCCGACGCGGTGGGCCGCGCGGTGATCTACCCGGGCGTCTCCACGCTCACCGGCACGCTGACCGTCGCCGAGCTGCTGTCGCGCTCGGCGATCGACCGCGTGACGGTCCTGGGCGCCCCGGGACGGCCGGCGGAGGACACCCGGATGGTGACGCGCGAGCACGTACGGCCGCAGTGGCAGAACGGCGAACTCGTCCTCGCCGCGATGCCGGCCGTGGGCGGCACGCTCGTCCCCTTCGAGGTGCCCGACCCGACCCCGTGCTGCGCGGACCACTGAGCCCGCGCCCCGAAGGGGTGCGGGGCCGTGTCGCCCTCCGCGGCTCCGCCGCAGGGGAGCGACCGGCCACGACGGACCCGCGGACAGGACGTCAGGCGCACGCGCACGACGCGCGCAGCGCGCCGAACGCGTGCCACACCGCGTCGTCGTCCGTCTCGGTGTCGAACACCCGCGGCGCGTCGGCGTGGCCGTCGGCACGGACGACATAGCACCGCGGGAGGAAGAACAAGCCGTACCACTCCCGCAGATGCCCGCGCAGCAGGACCCGCCCGCAGTCGGCGCAGGCGATCCACGGCACCAGGAACAGCTCCTCGGGCGCTCCGTCCGGCAGCACGGACGCCGCGGGGAGCGGCTCCCCGGCGCCGTCCGCGAAGACGCGGAGCCCTGAGCGGTGCGTACGGTCCGCCGGGAGGGTGACGAGCCGGTCGCCGATCCGGTCCCAGACGGCCCAGTCCTGGGCCAGCACCGCGATCTCGGCACGCGCCGGCCCGCTCACCGCCACCCCCAGCTCCACCAGCCGGTCGACGAGGAGCAGCAGACCGGCCTCCTGCTCCCCGATCTCGTAACAGCCCAGCACCTCCTCGGCGTCCTCGGCCGAGGGCAGCAGCGCGGCCAGACGGCTCCAGACGGCGTCCTGGTCGTCGTACGGTGGGACGTCTTGATCGTTCATCGTCAGGCATCGTACGGGGAACGGGGAGGGAGCGACGGTGGAGGGAACGCGATCGCCGCGGTACGGGCGGGACTTCGGGATCTTCTGGGCCGCTCAGACGCTCTCGGTGCTGGGGGACTCCTTCGCCCTGATCGCGCTGCCGCTGCTGGTGCTGGAGGCGACCGGGTCCGTCGCGCGCATGGGGCTGCTGACCGCGGCCGGCGGCGCGGCGTCGGTGCTCGCCGGGGTCTTCGCCGGTGCCGTGGTGGACCGGCTGGACCGCAGGAAGCTGCTCATCGCCTGTGACCTCGTGCGCATGGTGCTCTACGCGCTGATCCCGGCGGTGTGGCTCGCGGGGCCGCACCTCTGGCTGCTGTACGTGGTGCTGCCGCTGTGCGAGGCCGTCGGCATGGTGTTCTCCGTCGGGTACGTCACCGTGGTGCGCTCCCTGGTCGACACCGAGCGGATCACCGCGGCCAACGGCCGGCTGAACGCGACCGCCGCGGCCGCCGGAGTGGCGGGCCCGCTGTGCGCGGGTGTCGTGGCGGCCTGGACGGGGCCGGCCGCGGCCGTCGCCGTCGACGCGGCGAGCTTCGGTGTGTCGGCCCTCTGCCTGGGCCTCGTACGGCTGCGCGGGAGCGCGCCGGACGGCCCGGCCCCGGCCCGGCGGGGGCTGTGGCGGGACCTGCTCACCGGGGCGTCCTTCCTGCGGCGCCACCCCGTGCTGCGCGCCCTGACCGTACTGCTCTCCCTGTTCTGCTTCCTGGACCTGGGCCTGACCGACCTGATCATCTATCACCTCAAGCACGATCTCGGGCGGAGCGACGGCACGGTCGGCACCGTCCTGGCCGTCGGCGCGCTCGGCACGGTCACCGGCGCCCTGCTGGTGGACCGCCTGCGGCGCCGGCTCGGCTTCGGAGCCGTCTGGATCGGGGCGGTCGCCGTCTGCGGCTGCGCCATGGCCGGTATCGGCCGGGCGGGCGACGTGCCGGCCGTCGCCCTGCTGAGCGCGGTCTTCCTCGGGTGCGTCAGCGTCGCGGGCACCTGCTCCATGTCCCTGCGCCAGCAGGTGACCCCCGAGCATCTGCTCGGCCGGGTCACCTCCGCGTTCTGGACCATCCACTACGCGGCGGCCCCGGCCGGCGCGGCGGTCGTCACCTGGGCGGCGGAGCACCACGGCACGGCGGCGGTGGGCGTGGCGGCCGGTGTGTGCAGCGTCGGCATCGCGGGACTCGCCCTGTTCACCCCGGTACGGGGACGCCGCCCGGAGACGATCGGCGAGACGGCCTGAGGCCGCGGCCGGTCAGGTCCTGATCCGCGCGGTCAGCAGGGCCGCGCAGCAGGCCGCCGCGATCAGTGTCGCCAGAGCCGCGCGCAGACCGGCCACGCCCGAGAGGAGACCCACCGCGGGGCCCGCCACCAGGAAGCCGGGCCACTGCCCGAGGGTGATCACGGAGACACCCTCGCCGGCCGGCACCCCGGGCTGCCGGCCCCCCAGGGCGATCACCGAGGGCAGGACACAGGAGACGCCCAGCCCGGTGACCGTGAAACCGGCCAGCGCGAACGGCAGACCGGGACCGACGACGACCAGGGCCGTGCCCACCGCCGCCGTCACCAGACAGCAGCGGACGAACAGCCGGCGGCCCAGCCGCGCCGCGCACCGGTCGCCCAGCAGACGCGCGAGAAGGACGGCGACCGAGAAACACGTGTACGCCGCCGCGCCGAGCGCCGGACCCCCGGCCAGGTCGTCGGCCGTGTAGACCGAACTCCACTGGGACGCCGCGCCCTCGACGAAGGCGGTCAGGAAGGCGAGGGCGGCGAGCAGCACCAGCTGGGGCGTGAAACGCCGCGCCAACGGCCGGCGCCGCTCCGTGCGGACCGCACGGGCCTCGTCCGGCAGCCGTCCGCCCAGGGCCAGCAGCAGCGCCCCCAGGACACCGCTGCTGATCGTCATCTGCACGCCCGGCGTGATGCCGGTGGCCGCCGCGAGCGTGCCGAGGGCGCCGCCCGCCAGCACCCCGCAGCTGTAGGCGGCGTGGAAGGACGACATCAGCGGCCGGCCGTGGGCGCGCTCCACCGCGACGGCGAGCGCGTTGACGGGCGTGGACAGCGAGGTCGCCGCCAGCCCCCACACCGTCAGGCCCGCCACCAGGGCGGGCACGGCCGACGCGCCCGCCAGGACCGGGGCGTTGAGCAGGATCAGCGCGGCGGAGGCGAGGCACAGCAGCCGGGTGCTGACCCGCCCGATCAGAACCGTGACCAGCACGATCGCCACCAGGTCCCCGGCGGCCGAGGAACTGCTCAGCAGGCCCCAGCGGGCGGTGTCCACGCCGACCGCCTCCCGGATCGCGGGAATGCGGGCCATCCAGCCGCCCTGCGTGGCCCCCATGACCACGAACACCAGGCCGACCGCGAGCCGGGCCCGCAGGCCGGCCGCGGTCGCCGGGACGGTGTCAGTCACGTGGTGCGGAGAAGACGAACGAGAACTCCGCGGGCTCCGCGCGCAGGAAGTACCGCGGCAGCGGGCCCGGGCCGCAGGACTGGGAGCCGATCCCGTGCTGGCCGTGGTCGAGGTTGACCCAGACCGTGTCACCGGGGACCAGGTCCGTCAGATGCGCGGCGGCGTCCAGCTGTTCCGTCGTCCAGCGGCGGGCCGTGAACCAGAACTCCGGATCGCCCTCGATCCGCAGGCCGCCCAGCTCCACCCAGCGCACATCGGCCCGCGCCCCGTTCTCCTGCGGGCGGACGTAGGGCGTCTGGAGGTCCTCGACGCTCGCGTTCCACCGGCCGAGCATCGACGCCGCCCGGGTGTCCGGATAGGCCTCGCCCGGTCCGCCGCCGAACCACACAGGGTGCCCCGCGTCCCGTACCGCCAGACCGAACCGGATGCCGAGCCGGGGCAGCGGCACCGTCCAGTCGCCCTCGGGCCCGACCGAGACGGTCAGCCGCACCCGGGTGCCGTCGGAGGTCCACCGGTACACCGTGCGCAGGCCCAGCTCCCGGCCCGCGGGCGCCACCCGGGTCCGTACCGTCACCGCGTCCTCGTCCCTCTCGACGGCGTCCAGCCGGTGGCGCATGCGGTGCAGGCCCAGCGTGCGCCAGAGCACCCCGTAGCGGGTGTCGGGCTGCCAGGGAGCGCCGTCGTCGTTGTCGGTCGGCGCCCGCCACACGTCCAGGCGCAGCCCGGTGACGGCCACCCCGCCGAGGGTGCGCAGCGCGCCGGTGCGGGCGTCGAAGGAGGCCGGGCCGAGCGTGATCCGGTCCCCGTCGGCGGCGGGCCGCGCGCCGGTCGCGGCGGCCACCGGGGCGCGCCGGGCGACGGTGCCCTGCCCCCAGGCGACCACGTGCCCGCGCTCCGCCCAGGGCGTGTCCTCGGCGAGCAGGGCGCGGACCAGCCACTGGACCTCCTCGCCCTGCCCGTCGGGGGCCGCCGGCAGCTTCACCTCCGCCGACTCCCCGGGGCCGAGCGGCGGCACCGCGAGCGTGCTCGCCCCCGTGGGCATGCCGTCCACCTGGTGGCAGAACTCGAACTCCAGGTGGGCGAGGTCCGCGAAGTCGTGCCGGTTGGTCACCCGCACGGTGCCGTCCGCATCGCCCTCCTCGATACGGACCGGCTCGATCACCTTCTTGTACTCCACCAGCCCCGGGGACGGCCTGCGGTCCGGGAACAGCAGTCCGTCGCAGACGAAGTTGGCGTCGTGCAGCTCCTCGCCGAAGTCGCCGCCGTAGGCGAAGCCGTACCGTTCGTCCGTGATCCCGTGGTCGATCCACTCCCAGACGAAGCCCCCCTGGATGCGGTCGTACTTCTCGAAGAGGTGCTGGTAGTCGGCGAGGCCGCCCGGTCCGTTGCCCATGGCGTGCCCGTACTCGCACTGGATGAAGGGGAGTCCGCGGCGGCGGTGCGGGCCGCCGTCCAGGCCCTGCCCGATCCGCTCGACCTCCTCGTGCGGCGCGTACATCCGCGAGTGGACGTCCGTGTCACGGCAGTTCCGGTCGCCCTCGTAGTGGATGAGCCGTGAGCCGTCCCGGGCGCGGATCCATTCCGCCATGGCCGTCAGGCCGCGTCCCGTCCCGGCCTCGTTGCCCAGGGACCACATGACGATCGACGGGTGGTTCTTGTCCCGTTCGACCATGCGGGCGGCGCGGTCGAGCAGGGCCGGGGTCCAGCGGTCGTCGTCGGCGGGGTTGTCCCGCCAGTCCTGCTCCACGAAGCCGTGGGTCTCCAGGTCGCACTCGTCGATCACCCACAGGCCCAGCTCGTCGCAGAGGTCCAGGAAGGCGGGGTGCGGCGGGTAGTGCGAGGTGCGCACGGCGTTGATGTCGTGCCGCTTCATCAGCAGCACGTCCTCGCGCATGGTGTCCGGGTCGAGGGCGCGCCCGCGCTCGGGGTGCCACTCGTGCCGGTTGACGCCCTTGAACAGCACCGGCCTGCCGTTCACCTTGATCAGGCCGTCCGACAGCTCGACCGTACGGAAGCCGATGCGCAGGGGAACCCGCTCGCCCTCCGTCGCCAGCACGCCGTCGTAGAGCCTGGGCGTCTCGGCCGTCCACGGCTCGACCGGCACCGTCGCCGGCTCGCCCGTCGCGATGTCGATGCCCAGCTCCAAAACGGTCACCCGGCCGTCCACGTCGGAGTCGACGCGCACCGTGCCCGCGCCGGTGACATGGTCGTAGGAGGCGTGCACGAAGAAGTCCAGGACACAGCCGGCCGGGCGGTGCAGCAGCGTCACGTCGCGGAAGATGCCCGGCAGCCACCACTGGTCCTGGTCCTCCAGGTAGGACCCGGCCGACCACTGGTGGACCCGTACGGCGAGCACGTTGCCCGCCGGCTTCAGCAGATGGCCGACGGCGAACTCGTGCGGCAGCCGGGAGCCCTTGAACGCGCCGAGGCCGGTGCCGTTCAGCCAGACCCGGGCGCAGGACTCCACGCCGTCGAAGCGCAGCACCGCCCCGCCGTCGTCCGGCCAGTCCTCCGGCAGGTCGAAGACGCGCAGGTGGTCGCCGGTGGGGTTCTCGGCCGGCACGTGCGGCGGGTCGACCGGGAAGGGGTAGAGGTGGTTGGTGTAGGCGGGGGAGCCGAACGCCCCGTCGCCCTGGAGGACCCAGTGGCCGGGGACGGCGATCTCCGCCCAGGTCCCGGCGTCGAACCCCGGCTCGGCGAACGCGTCGTCCTCGGCGCCGGCGGTCGCCGACAGGCGGAAGCGCCAGCTGCCGTTCAGCGACAGGGACATGGCGTCCGAGGACGCGTACCGGGCGCGTGGCGGCAGCGCTCCGTCGCCCGGCGAGACGTCCTCGACGTAGTCGACGGTCGTCGCAGTGCGCAAAGACATGAATCTCCTAGCTCAGCCCTTGATGCCGGTCTGTGCGATCCCCTGCACCAGCCACCGCTGGAGGAAGAGGAAGACGAACAGCAGCCTTCACCTTGTCGTGGGCGGCCGCGTACTTCTTGACCGCCTGCTCGGTCCCGGCCTCGCCGTAGGCGTGGGAGTACTGGACCAGGCCCTTGCCCGCACCGCCGCCCGAGCGGCCGTTGTTGCCGCCGCACGCGGCGAGCGTCCCCGCCGCGGCCAGGCCCGCGGCGGACCTCAGAAGTGATCGGCGGTCCCAGCTGCTGCTGATGGCAGGCATGCTGACGTGCCTCTCTCGAGTACGGCTGCGGCGGAACGGCTCGGCGCCGGATGGCTCACGTGCGATAAGCCGGATGGCTCACGTGCATGAAGGCAGCGCGGTGCCCGGGACGGTAACCTTCGGCCGATCCTTCGGCAAGGGGTCGGACAAAGAAGTGACGGTGCGTCAGTTCACGGACGCGGCCGTGCCCGTTCGGCGGACCGGCGGCCGGCCGGCTGGAGCGCGCCCTCCAGCGCGAAGGTCGCCGCGCCCAGGCACACCGGGTCGGTGGGGATCGGGGAGAGGACGATCTCGGTGGCGGCCAGCGGGCGGCGCAGCGCGTGCCGGGCGACGGCCTCGCGGACCTCGTGCAGCAGGGGCTCGCCGAGCGTGGCCGCGACCCAGCTGCTGAGCACGACCACCTCGGGGTTGAGCAGATTGACCAGGTCGGCGATCCCGGCGCCGAGGTGGCGGGCGGTGGTCCGCAGCACCTCCAGCGCGACCGGATCGTGCGCGGCGACCCCGCGGGCCAGCGCGTCGACGGTGGCCGTCTGGTCCCCGGGGTGCAGCAGCGGGCTGTGCGGGGCGAGCTCCCGCAGGTTGAGCATGATCCCGGGCGCCCCGACATATGTCTCCACACAGCCGTGGTCGCCGCAGTGGCACGGCCGCCCGTCCAGCACCAGGGTGGTGTGGCCCCACTCCCCGGCGCTGTTGCTCACCCCCCGGTGCAGCCCGCCGCCCAGGACCAGCCCGGCGCCGACCCCGGTGCCGAGGTTGACCACCACGGCGTCCCCGTGTCCGCGGGCGGCCCCGAACCACTGCTCGGCCACCGCGCAGGCGCGCAGCGGATTGTCCAGGTACAGCGGGTAGGCGATGTGCTCGGCGAGCAGGCCGAGCAGCGGTACGTCGTGCCAGTCCCAGTTGGGCGCGTACGCGCAGATCCCGGTGGCGCGGTCCACCTGGCCCGGCACGCTCACCCCGACGCCGAGCACCCGCGCGCCCTCCACCCCGGCCTGCGCGACCACCGAGCCGACGGCGGCGGCGACGTGCCCGGTCACCTGCTCGGGCCGGCTCCGATGGGGACGCAGCTCCTCACCGGCGCGGGCCAGCACGTTCAGGGCGAGGTCGAAGAGCTCGACGCGGACATAGGTCTCCGCGACGTCCACGCCGATCAGGGCGCCGCCCGGGGCGTTGACGGCCACCAGCCCCCGGGGGCGGCCGCCGGCCGAGTCCTCGAACCCGACCTCGGTGATCATCCCGAGGTCGAGCAGCTCGCCGACGAGCGTGGCGACGGTGGCGAGACTGAGGCCGGTGGCGGCCGCCAGCTCCTGGCGGGAGGTGGGGGACTCCGCGACGATCTGGCGCAGCACGCCGTAGCGGTTCGCGGTGCGTATGTCGCGTGACGTGCGCTTCACGCGGCGCAAGGCTAAGGGCTGCCGCACCCTTCGACAAGGGGTTGGGAAAGGGGCTCGGAGAAGGGGTCCGGCCCTCGGCGGACCCCGGCCGTCAGCCGCCCAGCACCTCCCGCACGAAGGCGTTGGTGAACTTCCCCGCCGGGTCCAGCGCCCGGGCCAGCTCCCTGAAGCCGGCCAGCCGCGGATAGCGCCCGCCCAGCTCCTGCGCCGGCGTGGTGAACACCTTCCCCCAGTGCGGCCGCGGCTCGAAGGCGTCCAGCGCCTCCTCCACCCGCCGCACCACCGGCAGCACCGCCTCGGTGTCCTCGACCCAGGTGAAGTGCACCGCGACCGTGTCCCGACCGTAGGACGGGCTCAGCCACTGCTCGTCGGCGGCGACCGTGCGCACCTCGCAGGTCTGGAGCACCGGCGCCACCGTCGACGCGATCGCCTCCAGCGCGCGCAGCGCGTCCAGGGCGTACCGGCGCGGCATCAGGTACTCCGACTGGAGCTCGGCGCCGCTGCTCGGGGTGAACTCCGCGCGGAAGTGCGGCAGCCGCTCGTGCCACGGCCCCGGCACGCCGAACTGCTCGGTGCAGTTCACCGCGGGCATGCCCGGCACGGGGTGCATCTTCTCGGTGGCGGGCGCGGCCCAGGGGAAGTCCGGCAGCGGCTGGTCCGTGCGCCGCTTCAGCCACACCTGCCGGAAGCCCGGCGCCCGCCAGTCGGTGAACAGGCTCACGCTGTACGCCGTCGCCGCCACCGTCTCGTAGTCGAGACCGGCCAGCGGCAGCTCGGTGAAGACATGCTGCTCGACCTCGTAGCCGGGCTCCAGGCCGAGAGTGAGCGAGGTCACGACGCCGAGCGCGCCGAGCGAGGTCACCGCGCCGCCGAACCGCTCGTCGCCCCGCCCGATCACCACCGTCGAGCCGTCCGCCGTGACCAGCTCCACCTCGCGCACCGCCGACGCCAGTGAGCCGTTGGTCACACCGGAGCCGTGCGTGCCGGTGGCGACCGACCCGGCCACGGAGATGTGCGGCAGCGACGCCATGTTCGGCAGCGCGAGACCGTGCCGGTGCACCTGCCGGGCCAGCTCGGCGTAGCGGACGCCGCCGCCGACCCGTACCGTGCGGGCCGCCGTGTCCACCTCGACGAGCGGCGGCAGCGCGTCCAGCGACAGCAGGACCCCCTCGCCGCCCGGCTCGGCGATCTCGTTGAAGGAGTGGCCGCTGCCCAGCACCCGCACCCGGGCGCTGTCGGCGACCAGCGTCCGCAGCGCGTCGAGCGAGTGCGGCCGGTGCAGCTCCTTGGCCGTGTAGGTGATGTTGCCGGCCCAGTTGGTCACCGCGGTCCCGGTCATCGCGCCGCCCCTTCCTGAAAGTACGAAGATCTCCAGCTCACTGCTGGAACCTACCTCCCCGCCGTACGGGGGGACCCGGCGGGGAAGACGGTCGGGCGGGGGCATACCGTGAGAAGTCGAACGCCTGAGCCGGGAGGAGACACGGGATGGGCAGCCGTACCGCGCTGGTCGAGGATCTGATGGAGCGGTTCCCGCACGTACCGCGGGAAGCCGTCTTCAAGGAGGACCTGCTCCGGGGCGGGGTCGCCTTCGACCCGTCGGCGCTGAGCGACAACGAGAACGGAGAGGTGAAGCCGAAGTCGTACTTCATCTTCTCCTTCGACCACGGCACCCTGCCCGAGCTCGGCGAGGCCGCGCTGCGCCGCCCGCCGGAGGAGATCATCCTCACCGGCGGCCCCTACGAGCTGCGGCGGACCGTGGTCTCGGTGCGGGTGAACCCGTCCTCGCCGTACCGCGTGGCCGCCGACGAGGAGGGCGTGCTCGGCCTCTACCTCGACGGCAGGCGGATCGCCGACGTCGGCGTGCCGCCGATGCCCGAGTACTACCGGCACACCCTCTCCAACGGGAAGTCGGTCATGGAGGTGGCCCCGACCATCCAGTGGGGCTACCTGATCTACCTGACCGTCTTCCGCGTCTGCCAGTACTTCGGCGCCAAGGAGGAGTGCCAGTACTGCGACATCAATCACAACTGGCGCCAGCACAAGGCGGCCGGCCGCCCGTACACGGGCGTGAAGGACGTCGAGGAGGTGCTGGAGGCCCTGGAGATCATCGACCGCTACGACACCCAGAAGGCGTCCACCGCCTACACCCTCACCGGCGGCGCCATCACCAAGACGGTCGCCGGCCGCGACGAGGCCGACTTCTACGGCCACTACGCCAAGGCCATCGAGGAGCGCTTCCCGGGCCGCTGGATCGGCAAGGTCGTCGCCCAGGCGCTGCCCCGCGACGACGTGCAGCGCTTCAAGGACTACGGCGTGCAGATCTACCACCCCAACTACGAGGTGTGGGACGAGTACCTGTTCAAGCTGTTCTGCCCCGGCAAGGAGCGGTACGTCGGCCGCGACGAGTGGCACAGGCGCATCCTGGACTCCGCCGAGATCTTCGGCGCGCGCAACGTGATCCCGAACTTCGTGGCGGGCGTCGAGATGGCCGAGCCCTTCGGCTTCAAGACGGTCGACGAGGCCATCGCCTCCACCACCGAGGGCCTGCGCTTCTTCATGTCGCACGGCATCACGCCCCGGTTCACCACCTGGTGCCCGGAGCCGACCACCCCGCTCGGCAAGGCCAACCCGCAGGGCGCGCCGCTGGAGTACCACATCCGCCTGCTCCAGGCCTACCGGCGGACGATGGAGGAGTTCGGTCTCTCCTCCCCGCCCGGATACGGCCCGCCCGGCGCCGGCCGCGCGGTCTTCTCGGTCAGCTCCTTCATGGACAGCCTTCCGGCGGACGAGCCGGTGCAGGTCTGAGAGCGGCTCGGAGGGCGGCTTCGGGGGCGGCTCCGCGGGCGGCTCGTCGTATGTGAATACCGCGCTTGTCAGTGTGGGGCCGGCGTGAAAGGCTCGCACCCTGCCGCGAGGGTTCCCCCAACCCCATGGCCACCATGGTGAGTTGACCTCGCTCGTGGACGCAGGAGTCCGATGTCCGACCTGCCGACCCCCACAGACGCGGCCGAGGCCGCGCTCTTCGCCGAGTGCTGGGACGCGGTGCTCTCCTACGCCGACCTGTGCACGGCCGGTTCGCCCGCGGCCGTCCGGCTGGCCACGGAGGCGTTCACGCGGGGCATGCGCGAGGTCCGCTCCGCCGAGGCCGGCGCCGTCCGCTCCGCCGGCCGCCGGCCGTCCCGGCTGCCCCGCATCCCCCTGCTGCTGACCGCCGTCCGCACCACGGCGGCTTCCTGGGAGGCCGGCGGGCAGGGGCACGAACTCGACCCCGATCTGCGGCTGTGGCTCAACTCCGACCGGGCCGCCCGCCACACCGGGCCGCCGCTGGGCCGCCCGCTCGCGCTGCGCGGCCTGCGCGACATGCAGGAGGCGGACGCGGAGCTGCTGTGGCTGGCCGAGGTGGAGGCCCTGCCGCTGCCCGTGGTGGCCCGGCGGCTCGGGCTGGACCCGGCCACCTCGGCCGGTGAACTCGCCCAGGTGCGCGGCCTGTTCCGGGACCGCTGCCAGCGCAACCACCTCGACCGGCCGCTGGACGCGCCCTGCCGCGGCTACGCCGGACTGCTGACCGCCGTCGCCCGGACGCCCGGCGCCGGCACCCCGGACGACCTCTCCCGTCATGTCGCCGTGTGCGCCGTGTGCGCCGAGGCCGCCTCCTGCCTGCGGCCGCACGGCGCGGGACTGCCCGCCGCCCTCGCCCAGGGAGTGCTCGGCTGGGGCGGCCTCGCCTATCTGGAGCGCCGCCGCCGCGCCGCCGACGTGCGCCTCGGCGCCGGGCGCCCGGCACCGGCCGACACGGAGGACACAGACCCGGAAAACGGCTCGCGGCGGGCCCGGGTGCTGCGCGGCGGGCTGTTCGTCGCGGCCGTCCTGGTGTCCCTGCCGGCGCTCGCCGCGTCGCTGATGCCGTTCGGCGGCAGCGGCGACGACGCCGCGGCGCCCGGGGACCCCACCGCACGCGGCGCGGTGGCCGAGTCCCGCCCGTCCCCGCCCGCCACCGAGGCGCGGACACCGCCGGACACCTCGGTGCCGTCCGCCGGCGTCACCGAGAGCACGGCGGCGCAGCGCAACCCCGACCCCGACCCGGAGCCCCAGGGCACCGCGTCGTCGACCGCGCCCGGCGGTGCCACGCCCGGCGGTGCCACGCCCGGCGGTGCCGCGCCCGGCACCGGCGAGAGCGCGCCGCCGGCCTGCCTCGTCCAGTACGACCTCGTCAACCAGTGGCCCGACGGCTTCCAGGCCACCGTCACCGTCACCACCGCCCGGGCCATGGACTCCTGGCGCGTCGCCTTCTCCTTCCGGGACGGCCAGCGGATCGGCCAGATCTGGGACGCGAGCCACACCCAGGACGGCTCCCGCGTCACCGCCACCGCCGCCGACTACAACAGGACCGTCGCCGCGGGCGAGAGCCTCTCCTTCGGCTTCCTGGCCTCCTGGAGCGGCCGGAACTCCCCGCCGGACGACTTCACGCTCAACGGCCGCGGCTGCGTGAAAAACGGTTGACGGGCCGTCGTGCCGTGCGGTTGAGTCACGGTGCCGCGTTGAGCACGAGCGCGTGACGAGCGAGCACGAGTGAGCAAGACCGAGGAGGTGTCGACCGATGGCTGTCTCTGCGATGGGCGCTGCCCGCATCCGGTTCATCAAGTCCACCTCCGTGGTCACCGGCTGACCTCTCACCGCGCGCCGTGACGCGCCCGCCGGGACCACTTCTCTCCACGAAGGGTCCTCTCCCTTGACTTCCGCTTCTGTCTTCTCCGCGCTGGCTCCCTACGGCTGGGACGACGCCTGGGCCGACGCGTTCACCCCCTACGACGCCGAAGGGCTGCTGCCCGGACGCGTGATCCGTGTCGACCGCGGGCAGTGCGACGTGGTCACCGCCGACGGCCTCGTCCGTGCCGACACCGCGTTCGTCACCCCGCACGACCCCCTGAGGGTCGTGTGCACGGGCGACTGGGTCGCCGTCGAACCCGCCGGGAACCCGCGCTATGTACGGACGTGTCTGCCGCGCCGTACCGCCTTCGTGCGCTCCACCTCCTCCCAGCGGTCCGAGGGGCAGATCCTCGCCGCCAACGTCGACCACGCGGTCGTCGCCGTGTCGCTCGCCGTCGACCTCGACCTCGCCCGCGTCGAACGGTTCCTCGCGCTCGCCTGGGAGTCCGGGGCCCAGCCGGTGGTCGTGCTCACCAAGGCCGACCTCGTGCCGGACCCGACGACGCTGTCGTATCTCGTCCAGGACGTGGAGACGACCGCGCCGGGCGTGCCGGTGCTGCCCGTCAGCGCCACACGCGGCGAGGGTCTCGACGTGCTGGCCGCCGTCGTCTCCGGCGGTACGGCCGTGCTGCTCGGCCAGTCCGGCGCGGGCAAGTCCACCCTCGCCAACGCCCTGCTCGGCGAGGACGTCATGGAGGTGCGGGCCGCGCGGGACGTCGACGGCAAGGGCCGCCACACGACCACCACCCGCAATCTGCTCGCCCTGCCCGGCGGAGGAGTGCTGATCGACACCCCGGGGCTGCGGGGCGTCGGCCTGTACGACGCCGAAAGCGGCGTCGGGCAGGTCTTCTCCGAGGTGGAGGCGCTCGCCGAACGGTGCCGCTTCCACGACTGCGCCCACGAGACCGAGCCGGGGTGCGCGGTGCGGGACGCCATCGAGGCCGGCGAACTGCCGCAGCGGCGGCTGGAGAGCTACCGCAAGCTCCTGAGGGAGAACCAGCGGATCGCCGCCAGGACCGACGCCCGGCTGCGGGCGGAGATCCGGCGCGACTGGAAGCGCAAGGGCGCCGAGGGCCGCGCGGCGATGGAGGCCAAGCGGGGGAAGTGGCGTCCCTGAGGCCCTGGGCCCTGCCGTCACCTTCCCGGCGTCCGTCCGGAGGGCGGGCAGGCGGAAATTCGACGGCAGGGCGTGCGGGGCGGGGCCCGGTGCCATGTCCGATTTCCGCCAGCCGGGACGCGTCCCCTGACGGAGACTGGAGGGCGTGATGGACGAGGACACCAGGTACGAGGCCGTACGGAGCCGGGACGCCCGGTTCGACGGGGCGTTCTTCTTCGCCGTCGAGACGACCGGCATCTACTGCCGGCCCAGCTGTCCCGCGGTGACGCCGAAACGGCCCCACGTACGGTTCTTCGCGACGGCCGCCGCCGCGCAGGGCGCCGGGTTCCGGGCCTGCCGGCGGTGCCGTCCGGACGCCGTGCCGGGCTCCGCCGACTGGGACGTGCGCGCGGACGTCGTGGGGCGGGCCATGCGGCTGATCGGGGACGGCGTGGTCGACCGCGAGGGCGTCGCCGGGCTCGCCGCACGGCTCGGCTACAGCCCGCGGCAGGTGCAGCGGCAGCTCACCGCCGAACTCGGCGCCGGGCCCGTGGCGCTCGCCCGGGCCCGCCGGGCGCACACCGCGCGGATGCTGCTCCAGACCACCGGCCTGCCGGTCACGGAGATCGCGTTCGCGTCGGGCTTCGCCAGCGTGCGGCAGTTCAACGACACGATCCGCGCCGTGTACGCGGCGACCCCGAGCCAGGTGCGTGCCGCGGCCCCGAAGGACGGCCGGTCCTCCCGGACGCCGGCCCCGTCCGCCGGGATCCCGCTGCGGCTCGCCCACCGGGGCCCCTACCAGGCCCGCCACGTCTTCGACCTGCTCCAGGACGAGGCCGTGGCGGGCGTCGAGGAGGTCGCCGGAGCTCCGGGCCGCCGCACCTACCGGCGCACCCTCCGCCTCCCGTACGGCACCGGGATCGCCGCCGTCCAGGAGCGGCCCGGCACGGCCCGCACCGCGCCCGGCACCCACCCCGGCGGCTGGCTCGACGCCCGGCTGCACCTCACCGACCTGCGCGACCTCAGCACCGCCGTGCAACGGCTGCGACGGCTGTTCGACCTCGACGCCGACCCGTACGCCGTCGACGAGCGGCTCGGCGCCGATCCACGGCTCGCCCCGCTGGTCGCCGCCCGGCCGGGGCTGCGCTCCCCGGGCGCCGCCGACCCCGAGGAGGCGGCGCTGCGGGCACTGACCGGCCGGTCGGAGGCCGAGCGTCTGGTCCAGCGGTACGGCAAACTGCTGGACGCCCCCTGCGGCAGCCTCACCCATCTCTTCCCCGAGCCGGCCGCCCTCGCCGCCGCCGAGCCGGACACCGCCCCGGGCAGGCTCGCCGCCGCTCTCGCCGACGGCACCGTACGCCTGGACGCGGGCGCCGACCGGGACGGCGCCGAGCAGGCGCTGCTCGCCCTGCCCGGCCTGGACGCCCGTACGGCCGCCGCCGTCCGGATCCGCGCCCTCGGCGACCCCGACGTGGCCCCGCCCGGGGTGCACACACCCGACAGCTGGCGCCCCTGGCGCTCGTACGCCCTGCACCACCTGCGCGCAGCAGGGGAGTTGGAGTTCCGATGACCGCCCCGACGACCACCACGACCACCATGACCACCACGTACTGGACCGAGCTCGACAGCCCCGTCGGCCGGCTGCTGCTCACCGCCGACCCGGACGGAGCGCTGACGTCCCTGTCCGTGCCCGGCCAGAAGGGCGGGCGCACCGTCCAGGCGGACTGGCGGCCCGACCCCGGCCCGTTCCGCGAGGCCGGGGAGCAGCTCGCCGCCTACTTCGCCGGGGAGCTGAGGGAGTTCCGGCTCTGCCTGCGCGGTGCCGGCAGCGCGTTCCGGGAGAAGGTCTGGGCCGCCCTGGACACCGTCCCCTACGGGGCGACCACGACCTACGGCGAGATCGCCGCGCGGATCGGCGCCTCCCGGGCCGCGGTCCGGGCCGTCGGCGGCGCGATCGGCGCCAATCCGCTGCTGATCCTGCGCCCGTGCCACCGGGTGATCGGCGCCGACGGCTCCCTGACCGGGTACGCGGGCGGACTGGAGCGCAAGACGCGGCTGCTCGCCCTGGAGGGAGTGGGCTGACCGCCGGGTGCCCGCCGGGTCAGACGCCCTCCTCCAGCCCCCAGCTGTGGATCCACTTCGGGTGGATCC
The DNA here is from genome assembly GCF_014647975.1 of Streptomyces fumigatiscleroticus. Classification (GTDB taxonomy): domain Bacteria; phylum Actinomycetota; class Actinomycetes; order Streptomycetales; family Streptomycetaceae; genus Streptomyces; species Streptomyces fumigatiscleroticus. The sequence continues at coordinate 499,125 of NZ_BMQF01000004.1, read as the reverse complement.
GGATCACCTCCTCGCTGAAGTGCGGGCCCAGCCCGTGCGGGCCCGTGAGGAGCTCCGCCTCGCCGCGGATCTCGATCCCGCGCACCTTCCAGGGACGCACGCTGACGACGTCGTCGACGACCAGGGCGGCCAGAGGATTGCGCTGGAGGTTGCGCCACTTCTTCGTACGGCCCATCGCGTGGCCGCCGATCAGGATGGTGCCGTCGTCCTGGGGGTGGAAGCCGACCGGGTTCGCCTGCGGCTGTCCCTTGGCGTCGACGGTGGCCAGCCGCCCCAGCCGCTGCGATCTCAAGTAGGCGCGCTCGGCCTCGCTGAATGCGGTCATGCCGGTATCGAACACGGCCTCCCCGCCGCACGCATCGGATTCCGGCCCTACGACCGCGGGTCTACGACCGCGACCCCAGCACGACCACTCCCAGCCACGCCGCCGCGACCAGCAGACAGGCGAAGAGTTCCGCCAGCAGGTCGGCGCCGCCCGAGCGCATCGCCGTGCGCAGCGCCGCCACCGCCTCGCCGTGCCCGCCGAGCCGGTGCCGTTCGGCGAGGTAGACGCCGCCCAGGAAGCCGGGCACCGCGCCCACCACGGGGAGCAGCACGAAGCCGGCGAGCGTGCCCGCCGCCGCGTACGCCGTGACCCGGCGGGGGACGCCACCGGCCCGCAGCCGCCGCCGGGGGAGCGTCCAGCGCACCGCCCCGGACAGCAGCAGGACGACCGTGGCACCCACGAGGACGGCCCAGGCGAGTGGCCGCGGGTCCTTCAGCGCCCACCACAGGACCCCGGCCCACACCAGCCACGACCCGGGCACGCCGGGCAGCAGCACACCGCACAGGCCGAGCAGGATGACCAGACCGGCCCACAGGAGGTCCCAGACTCCCATCTGTCCAGGGTGCCGGAGTTGAGCGAAAAGCGCAGATGGGCGGATGAGCAGACGGCCGGAGGCGAGGGCGCGGGCGAGGGCGATGTCCGGCCGCCGTCACCGCTCCCTGGCGACCCATCCCCGCTCGTACGCGTGCCACCCCAGTTGCAGCCGGGTCGTCACCCCGGTCAGCTCCATCAGCCGCTTCACCCGGCGCTGCACGGTTCTCAGGCCCAGGTCGAGCTGTTTGGCGACGCTCGCGTCGGTCAGGCCGGCCAGCAGCAGGGAAAGGATCTCCAGATCGGTGCCGTCGGGGGCGTCGGGCCCCTGCTCGTGCACGTCGCCGCCCGCCCCGAGCCGCAGCGGCAGCGCCTGACGCCACACCTGCTCGAAGAGGCCCGCGAGCAGCTCAAGCAGACCGCTGGCGTGCACGACCAGCGCGGCGGGCTCCGCGGTGTGCGTGGTGAGCGGCACCAGGGCGAGCGACCGGTCGGCGACCACCAGCTTGGTCGGCACCCGGTCCACCACCCGCACCTGTTCGTCGCGGCCCAGCGCGGCGGTCAGCTCGGTGATCCCGTCCGGCAGGTCCAGCACCGGCCGCTCCACCACCACCCGGTAGCGGACCCCGCGCCCGGCCGCCTGCTCCTCCGCGTCGTTCTCCATGCCGGTGACGGCGACCGGAGCGTCGGTGACCAGCGCACAGACCTCCTCGCTCGCCCCCAGCTGGAGCTGGAGGAAGCGCTGCGCCACCGCCGCCGCGCCGATCACCACCTCCACCAGGTCGTGCACGGCCGGCTCGGCCGCCGCCGCCCGGTACTCCTCGGCGAGCAGCGCGGCCGCCAGCTCCGCCTTCTCCAGCTCGTGCCGCTGCTGGGTGAGCAGCGCGCCCAGCGCCACCCCGGGCGGCGCGGCGACCCAGCGGCCCGGCCGTGCCGACGACTGGGCCGCGAGACCGTGCCGCTCCAGCCGGCGCAGGGCTCGCTCGGTGTCGCGCTCGCCCAGCGTCAGCCGCCGTGCCAGATCGGGCACGTCGGCGGCGCCCACGGACACCAGTGCCCGGTACGCCGACTCGTGTGTCTCGTCCAGCCCCAGCACTCCCAGCATCAAGTGTCGTCCCTCCCCGGACTCCGGACCCCGCGGTGCCGCCCGTGGCGGAAAACGGCCACGGCGCAAACCCGCCTCCCAACATCATCGCCGTACCGGCCGTCACTCTGCCAAGGTGACTTGTGCGGACACGTCCGGCGGGGCGGGCGGTCGCGGGCACAGCGGGACGACAGGAACACGGGCCACACTCGGAACCGGCCCGACCGACGCGCACAGCGACTCGGTCCCTCAGACGTCGCCGGACGGTTCTCCCGTGGGGGGTGGGACCGTCCGGCGACCTCCACCGGCCCGTACGGTTTCGTCGGATTTTCCGGTTGCCCCGTTTTCCTACGGCCCGTGCGGTGGACAATTGGGGGCATGAGCCAGCAGGGGGGAAGGCCCACCGGTCGGGACGACTGGTGGGGGCACTTGTACGACGACTCCACCGGCGACACGGGCCCCACGACGGCGGCCGATTCCCTGGACGACCGGTTCGCCTCCGCGGCGAACACGGTGACGGAGGGGACGGCAACGGCCGCCGACCCCTCCGACTCCGGGACGGCCCCGGGCCCCGTCGACGAGCCACCTCCCCCCACACGGTCCACGCCCGACGGCCGGTCCGGCCCGGACACGGGCACAGCCGACAGCCGGTCCGGCCCGGTCGCGGGGGCATCCGATGGCCGGTCCGGCCCGGTCGCGGGGGCATCCGATGGCCGGTCCGGCCCGGGTGCGGGGGCAGTTGACGACTGGCGCGGTCCGGGTGCGGGCACAGCCGACAGCAGGTCGGGCCCGGTCGCGGGGGCGGCCGATGGCCGGTCCGGTCCGGGTGCGGGGGCAGTCGACGGCCGGCCTGGGCCGGGTGCGGGGGCATCCGATGGCCGGTCCGGTCCGGGTGCGGGGGCAGTTGACGGCCGGCGCGGTCCGGGTGCGGGGGCGGCCGACAGCCGGTCGGGCCCGGTCGCGGGGGCATCCGATGGCCGGTCCGGTCCGGGTGCGGGGGCAGTCGATGGCCGGCCTGGGCCGGGTGCGGGGGCAGCTGACGACCCGCGCGGTCCGGGGGCGGGCGCAGTCGGCGATCGGCGCGCTTCCGGTTCGGGCTCCGTGGACGACTGGTTCGCGGCCGGGCCGGGGTCCGTCGATGACCGACGTGCTTCCGGGCCGGCGCCCGGGGACGGCCGGTTCGCTGCTGGGGCGGGGCCCGTGGACGATCGTCCCGTTTCCAAGCCGGGGGCCGTGGATGACCGACCCGCTTCCGGGGCGGGGCCCGGGGACGCCCCGGGCGCTGCTGGGCCGGGGGCCCCGGACGGGCGTTCGCTTTCCGGGGGGCCGGGCGTCGGGGAGCGGAGCGGTCGCGGGGACGTCGGTCAGTGGACGCGGCCGGCCGGGGGTGCCGGCTCCGGGGTGCGTGGCGCCGGTGCGGAGGGAACCCCGCCCGGGGACGGTGCCCCCGCTTCGCGTGCCGCCGGCGCGGCCGGCCCTCCGCCTCGGCCCGGTGCCGCGCCACGGCGTGCTCCCTGGGAGCCGCCTCCCGCCGTACCGACGGGTCCTGTGACCTTCCCGCCCGCGGCGGGCCCCGGTCCCCGTGGCCGTACGACCTCGGGGACCGGGGCCGGTGGCCCGGCGGAGCCCGCTGCCGGTTTTGGCGGCCCGCCGCCTCCGCCCCGGCCGCCGGCCGTTCCGCCGGCCGTCCCGGGTGCCGTCGAGGACGCCGTACCCGTCGCGGGTGCCTCCGTGCGGCGTGTCCCGGCGCCCGCCGCCGCCCGCGACTACCTCGGCTCCGGCCCGCCCACCTACGACCCCGAGCCCACCGCCCTGCCGCCCGCCGACCCCGACGAGCTGGGCGACCTGGTCGCGGACACCGTGCTCGACGGGGCCCGGTACGGGGCGTGCACGCTGCGGGCCGTGTCCGTGCGGGGCGACTCGGCGCGCTACCGCGGCGAACCGCGCCGCGACGCGCTGCTCACCGCCCGGTTCGGCGCGGGGGAGCAGGCGCTGGTCCTGGTGGCCATGGCCACCGGCGCCCGCGCCACCAGCGGCGCCCACCGGGCGGCGGCCGAGGCCTGTCAGTGGATCGGCCGGGCCGTGGGCCGCAGCCACGCACGGCTGGTGGAGGACATCAGGGCCGCCCGGCGCGGCGAGCTGAAGTCGGGACTGCACCGTCTCACCGACCGCAGCCTGGGCAGGCTCCGCGCCAGCGCCGCCGAGCAGGGCCTGGCGCCGGACGAGTACGCGGCCACCCTGCGCTGTCTGCTGCTGCCCGCCGACCCCGGCTGCCGTACCCGTGTCTTCTTCGGCGTCGGCGAGGGCGGACTGTTCCGGCTGCGGGACGGCGAGTGGCAGGACATCGAACCGCGGATCGCCGAGATCGCCGGCGAGCCCGTCGTCGGCTTCGGCTCGGTGCCCCACGAGACACCCGAGGGCGACCGGCTCACCATGGACCTCGGCATCACCACACCCCCGAGCCCCTACGAGGAGCGCGCCCCACAGCCGCCGCACGAGCCCTTCCGCTTCCGGGCCTCCGTAGCCCGCCCGGGTGATGTGCTCCTGATGTGCACCACGGGCCTGGCGGACCCGCTGCGCGGCGAGCCGGAGATGTGCGCGCACCTGGCGCGGCGGTGGTCCGGCCCCACCCCGCCGGGGCTCGACGCCTTTCTCGGCGACAGCCGGGTCAGGGTGAAGGGCTACGCCGACGACCGCACGGCCGCCGCCGTTTGGGAGGCGTGACGGCGCTCGCTGTGCCTCCATGGAAACCGGGGGAGCCGGGGGAAGCCCCGGCACCGCCGGAGACCCCCGGCACCGCCGGAGACCCCCGGCACCGCCGGAGACCCCCGGCACCGCCGGAGACCGAAGGGGCACAGCACAGCCATGGCCAAGCAGAACGTCGCGGAGCAGTTCGTCGACATCCTCGTCCGCGCCGGAGTCGAACGCCTCTACGGTGTCGTGGGCGACAGCCTCAACCCGGTCGTCGACGCGGTCCGGCGCCACCGCGGCATCGAGTGGGTGCACGTCCGGCACGAGGAGACCGCCGCCTTCGCCGCCGGGGCCGAGGCGCAGATCACCGGGAAGCTGACCGCGTGCGCCGGCTCCTGCGGTCCCGGGAACCTGCACCTGATCAACGGCCTGTACGACGCCCACCGCTCCATGGCGCCCGTGCTCGCCCTCGCCTCCCACATCCCCTCCAGTGAGATCGGCCTCGGCTACTTCCAGGAGACCCACCCGGACCGGCTGTTCCAGGAGTGCAGTCATTACTGCGAGCTGATCTCCAGCCCGCGGCAGATGCCCCGGCTGCTGCACACCGCCATCCAGAACGCCGTCGGACGCAGCGGCGTCAGCGTCGTCTCCCTGCCCGGGGACATCGCCGGCGAGCCCGCCCCGGACCGGCCCGCCGGGACCGCGCTCGTCACCTCCCGGCCCACCGTCCGCCCCGGCGACGCCGAGATCGACCGGCTGGTCGAGCTGATCGACTCGGCCGACCGGGTCACCCTCTTCTGCGGCAGCGGCACGGCGGGCGCGCACGCCGAGGTGATGGAGCTGGCAGAGAAGATCAAGTCCCCGGTGGGGCACGCCCTGCGCGGCAAGGAGTTCATCCAGTACGACAACCCCTTCGACGTCGGCATGAGCGGCCTGCTCGGCTACGGCGCCGCCTACGAGGCCACCCACGAGTGCGATCTGCTGATCCTGCTCGGCACGGACTTCCCGTACAACGCGTTCCTGCCCGACGACGTGAAGATCGTCCAGATCGACGTGCGGCCGGAGGCCCTGGGCCGCCGTTCCCGGCTCGACCTGGCGGTGTGGGGCGACGCCAGGGAGACGCTGCGCTGTCTCGTCCCGCGGGTGCGGCGCAAGGAGGACCGCCGCTTCCTGGACCGGATGCTGAAGAAGCACGCGGACGCGCTGGAGGGCGTCGTCAAGGCGTACACCCGCAAGGTCGACAAGCATGTCCCGATCCACCCCGAGTACGTGGCGGCGGTCCTGGACGAGGCGGCCGAGGACGACGCGGTGTTCACCGTCGACACCGGGATGTGCAATGTCTGGGCCGCCCGGTACCTCTCTCCCAACGGGCGCCGCCGCATCATCGGCTCCTTCTCGCACGGCTCGATGGCCAACGCCCTGCCGATGGCGATCGGCGCCCAGTTCACCGACCGGCGGCGGCAGGTCGTCTCCCTCTCCGGCGACGGCGGATTCGCCATGCTGATGGGCGACTTCCTCACCCTGGTGCAGTACGACCTGCCGGTGAAGGTCGTCCTGTTCGACAACTCCTCGCTGAGCATGGTCGAGCTGGAGATGCTGGTCGCCGGGCTGCCCTCGCACGGCACCGCCAACACCAACCCCGACTTCGCCGCCGTCGCCCGGGCCTGCGGCGCCTTCGGCGTGCGGGTGGAGAAGCCCAGGCAGCTCGCCGGCGCGCTGAAGGACGCCTTCGGGCACAAGGGGCCCGCCCTGGTCGACGTCGTCACCGACCCCAACGCCCTGTCCATCCCGCCGAAGATCAAGGCCGAGATGGTGACCGGGTTCGCCCTGTCCGCGTCGAAGATCGTGCTGGACGGCGGAGTCGGCCGGATGCTCCAGATGGCCCGCTCCAACCTGCGCAACGTACCGCGGCCGTAGCGGGCTGCCGGCCCTGCCGGCCGCTGACGTGTCCGGCGCGGTCGCGGGCGCCGGACACCGGCCGGGGTGACGGCCGACCGGCGTGTCCCGGCCATTGCCGCCGGCGCGGGACAGCCGACCAGACGGGGATGAGACGGCGTCGACGGCGGCGGGCCGGGCGCGGGCGCCGAAGAGCCCCGGGCCGGGACGTGCCGCCGTCGCGGGGCCGTGCGCCGGACGGCACGTACACCGGGTGCGCCACAGGCGCTCCTCCTGCATCTGCCGTACCGTCTGTCAGTCGCGTACGCCCGGATCGGCAGACCGGAGTGGACGGACGGGCTGACTCCGCATGGTCAGGACGCCACCCCGGTCCCTAGGCTCGAAAGCGTGCGGGAACGCCGAGCCTGCCGTAGCCCCCAGAGGCAGACGCACCGGTTTGCCTCACCCTGCCGGTTATGCCACGGTCAGATGCCAATTCTTCCGGCGCGCAACCGTCGAACGGCGGGCCGGCCGGGCCGCGGGGCGGCTGTCCGGACCGCCGTCCGGGCTCCGGCGTCCGTGCGGCCGGCCGCCCACCGCGTTCTCCCGGCCCTCCGTCCGCTTCCGTCCGCTCTCCGGACACGGGCCCTCCCTTCCGGTATCCCCCCGTCGACCAGGAAGTCTCCCGGACAGCTCCGGTGGCGTCGCGTCCGGCCGCGGCCGGGGGAGTCCCGGCCCGGCGACACCCTTCCGCGCGGCATGTGCCACCCGCAGTGCGCCGACGGCACCTTCGCCGGCTGTGCCGCGGGGCGCGCGGGCGGGCGCGGAGCGCACTTCTGTGTGCCTCCACCGATGCCCGGCCGCCGTCCGGCGATGCCCCACACGCTGCCCGGGGACCGCCTCGGGCCCCGGCACGCCCGGCCGGAAGTGCCGCTTCCGCGCCCGGGCGCCTCCGTCGTTGAGGAATCGACATGACTGGCGGGCATCCGGCCGGGCAAGGATCCCCCGTGAACCTGTTCGACCAGGAGGGGAAAACACATCGGCACGCGGGCGGGGGTCATGAGAAGGCAGGCACGAGGGGGCGGCTCCACAGCGATCGGGGCCTCCTCGGCGAACCACACGGTGGAGGAGAAGACCGACAGCGTCATGGATGCGGCGCCCCAGCTCCGGCGCAGACTCGGACGGGCCGACCTACGGGCGGTACCCGAGGCGCGCAGGGCGCTGCGTGAGCTGCTCCGGCACTGGGGACGGCCCGGACGGTCGGAGATAGCGGAACTGCTCACCAGCGAGCTCGTCACCAACGCGCTCGTCCACACCGACGACGACGCGGTCCTGACGGCCACCGTGGGACCGTGCTCGCTGCGGGTGGAGGTACGGGACTTCGTGGCCCGCCGGCCCAGACTGCGCGTACCGAACGCCGACGACGGTACGCACGGCAGGGGCCTGATCCTGGTGCAGTCCCTGGCGGATGCCTGGGGCGTACGGCCTCACGGCATCGGGAAGGCGGTGTGGTTCGAACTCGACGCCGGAAGGGCGTAGACACGAAGCAGACGCGGAAAAAAGGGGGGCGTGGTCCCGTGGACCACGCCCCCCTCACCGTCTCTCAGCCGAACTGCTGCTCCAGGTCCTTGAGCTTGCGCTCCAGGGAGTCGAGCCGGGGCAGGGCCATGGTGTCGTCCTCCGCGGTGAGGTCCACGGTGACGGAGTCAGAACCGCTGCGCACGGGCTGGAGGGAGGGCCGCGCGCGGACGGGGAGTTCCGGCGCGGATATGGCAGGCTCCGCTGAGACCAGGTCGGAGCCCCGCTCCGCCGCAGGCAGCTCCGCCTGCCGCCCGCCGCCGCGGCCGATGAAACCGCGGTGGCCGCGGCTGATCGCCTTCAGCTGGGCGCGCTCCACGCGCTGCTGCTCACGCCGCCGCAGCCGCGTCTCCTCCTTCTGACGCTGGTCCTCGCGCACCTCCTCGACCGCCTCGTCCAGGGTGCGTACGCCCTCCAGCAGCATCAACGACCAGGCCTTGTACGTCTCACGGGGCGCCCGCAGCCAGCGCACGACGCGGATCTGCGGCAGCGGACGCGGCACCAGGCCCTGCTCGCGCAGGGCGGCGCGGCGGGTCTGCTTCAGCGCCCGGTCGAAGAGGACGGCCGCCGAAAGGGACATGCCCGCGAAGAAGTGCGGGGCGCCCGCGTGGCCCAGGCCCCTGGGCGCGTGCACCCAGTTGAACCAGGCCGCGGCGCCCGCGAACGTCCATACGAGTATCCGGGAGCCGAGCGCCGCGTCGCCGTGGCTGGCCTCGCGCACCGCGAGCACGGAGCAGAACATCGCCGCACCGTCCAGGCCGAACGGCACCAGGTACTCCCAGCCGCCGGTCAGGCCGAGGTTCTGCTGGCCGAAGCCGACCAGACCGTGGAAGGAGAGTGCCGCGGCCACCGCCGCACAGCAGAACAGGAGGATGTAGGAGGCGGTGCCGTAGACGGCCTCCTTGCGCCTGCGGCGCTCCTCGCTGCGCTCCCACGAGTCGTCCGCGCTCGTGTCCTTCCCCGAGGAGCGCTTGCCGCGCGCGAGCACCGCCACCGCCGCCAGCATGCCCAGGAGCAGTACGGCGCCCGGAAGCAGCCAGTTCAGCGATATGTCGGTCAGTCTCATCTGGGGTCCCTTGCATTGGGATAGGGCGTAACGCCCGCCATGGTGGCCCAAACCCGCCGGTCCTCAGGGGGTTTCGGGGCAAGAGGCCGCCACGAAGACGCAAGGGGATGCCCAAGGCGGCGTTCTGCTCGAACTGCCGCTTGAGGCGCGGGAGTTGAGTTCGAATAAGACTACCCGTACGGGTGGTTCCTCAGAAAGTTGCTGTGACATGTGAGGAAACTGTGATTCACCGGCGACGCCGTCGGCGTCCCGGGCGCGGACGATCTTACGCAACGTCAGGACGTGCGGGTTTCCGCGGGGGCGGGTCAGCCGGCGGCGGCAAGCAGCTTGCCGGCCCGGTCGGCGTCGCAGGTGCGCGGGCAGGTGGCGCAGGTGTCCTCGGGGCGCAGCGTGTAGAACATGCAGCAGCTCGCGCGCTCCCGCGTGTGCACCGGCTCACCGTTGGGGCCGGTCAGCTCGCGGAACGCCGCCGCGCCGACATACGGCCTGGTCGCACCCGGCAGCAGCAGTTCCAGCTCGCGCCGGGCCCGCTCCTCCTCGCCGAACAGGTGGGCGACGTACCACAGGCCCTCGACGACCTCGTCGGTCGCCATGCCCCACAGCGCGCGCCCACGGCGCCGCATGCGCGGGCCGAAACCGGCCAGCACCGGCTCCAGGTGCTCGGCGACCGCGGCGCGCACCTCGGCCCGCAGCGCCTCCTCGTCGGCGACCACGCGGGCGCCGGGCAGCGCGGCGGCCGGGTCGCCGGGCAGACAGGCGAAGCCGTCGGGGCGGACCGCCATGCGGCCCATGGACAGGCCGGGGGCACAGCGGTCGTAGGAGACGTGGGTCACGGGGAGGCGGGGCACCCGGCGGTGCAGGAACCACGGCACGGTGATCAGCAGGCAGGCGGTCCAGGCGTAGCGGTGCAGTCCGAAGCCGGCGACCACGTCCGGGCGGGCCCGCTGTCCGTAGTCCCGGACCACCTGTGCGTCGTCCCAGGCCAGGAACGCGTCCAGGCCGCGCCCGCCCTCCGCGAGCGAGTCGGCGGAGACCCAGCCGCCGCCCCGGGGGGCTCGCCGGCCGGCGGTCAGCTCGGTGACGGCCAGCCCGGGGAGGACCTCGGTCAGCCGTGTGTACGCGTCGCTGACGGCCGAGCGGGGCGCGGGCATGGGGGACCGCCGATCTGTGAGGGCTGACATGCGCTTGGAGGTAAGCCTTACCTTACCCAAATCCTCGCGATGTGTGAACGGGTGGCCCGTGCGCTTAGGCTGCTTGACGAATGAGCGACAACTCGCCGTAATGGCCCCAAGTACCGACACGTCCGGAGGAGGACCCCGTGAAGCAGGGCACGCGAGGCTTTGCCGGAGCGGGGACAGCGGGCTCACCGGCGGGTGCGGCCGCACTCCGGGTGCCGCAGCAGCCGGTCGCCGCCGACATGGGCCGGGCCGCCGCGCGCGGCGAGCACACGCACGCCGGGCCCGCCGCACCGCCCCGGCCCGCCGTCCAGCGCTCCTCCGTGCGCGGGCAGATCCTCGACGCCCTGCGCACCGCGCTGGTCGCGGGCGAGCTGCGGCCCGGCGAGGTGTACTCGGCGCCCGTGCTGGGCGAGCGGTTCGGGGTCTCGGCGACGCCGGTGCGGGAGGCGATGCAGCAGCTCGCGCAGGAGGGCGCCGTGGAGGTGGTGCCCAACCGCGGCTTCCGCGTCGTCGAGCGCGGCGCCCGCGAACTCGCGGAGCTGGCCGAGGTACGGGCGCTGATCGAGGCGCCGGTGATCCTGCGGCTGGCCCGTACGGTGCCCGCCGAGCGCTGGGCCGAGCTGCGGCCGCTGGCCGAGGCGACCGTCCGGGCCGCGTCCTCGGGCTGCCGGGCGACGTACGCCGAGTCCGACCGCGCCTTCCACCGGGCGGTGCTCTCGCTCGCCGGCAACGAGCAGCTCGTCGGGGTCGCCGACGACCTGCACCGCCGCGCCCAGTGGCCCCTCGTCGGCGGCCCCGCCGTCCGCAGCCGCGCCGACCTGGTCGCCGACGCGGCGGAACACGGCGCCCTGCTGGACGCCCTGATCGCCGGCGACACGGACGCGGTCCGCTCCCTGGTCGCGGCACACTTCACCCCCACCCCCTGACCCCACCGCCCACCACGCCGTGGCCGCGCCCGCCGACGGTCCGCCGTGGGCCAGGTCGCATCGTCGTCCCGTTGTCGGCTACGCCGTCACCGCGCTCGCCAGGCCGGCAGTCCGCCCGTCGGGCGTTCCGCTGTCGGCTACGCCGTCACCGTGCCCGTCGGGGCGGCGGTCTTCCGTCGGCGACGTCGTGGCCGTGCCCGGCGTCGGCGGCGGTCCGTCACGGTGTCGGGGTGCCGCCGGCCGGCCCGTGGCCGCGCTCGCGGGGGCGGTGGTCTGCCGTCGGCCACGCCCCGTCGGGTCTCGCCGTCACCGTGCCCGTCGGCGTTGCGCCGTCGGTCCTGCCGCCGCGTCCGCCGGGCCAGCGGTCCGCCCAGCGCCATCCCGTCGGGCGGCGGTCCGCCGTGGGCGACGTCGTGGCCGCGCTCGCGGGGGCGGTGGTCTGCCGTCGGCCACGCCCCGTCGGGTCCCGCCGTCACCGTGCCCGTCGGCGTTGCGCCGTCGGTCCTGCCGCCGCGTCCGCCGGGCCAGCGGTCCGCCCAGCGCCATCCCGTCGGGCGGCGGTCCGCCGTGGGCGACGTCGTGGCCGCGCCCGCCGGGGCGGTGGTCTGCCGTCGGCCACGCCCCGTCGGGTCTCGCCGTCACCGTGCCCGTCGGCGTTGCGCCGTCGGTCCTGCCGCCGCGTCCGCCGGGCCAGCGGTCCGCCCAGCGCCATCCCGTCGGGCGGCGGTCCGCCGTGGGCGACGTCGTGGCCGCGCTCGCCGGGGCGGCGGTCCGCCCGTCGGCGTCCCGGCGTCGGTCACGCCGTCACCGCGCTCGCCGTGCCGGCGGTCCGCCCGTCGGCGTCCCGGCGTCGGTCACGCCGTCACCGCGCTCGCCGTGCCGGCGGTCCGCCCGTCGGCGGTCCGCCGTGGGCGACGCCGTCACCGCGCTCGGCGGCTAGAGGGTCGCCGCGCCCGTGGACGGTGGTGTCAGGTGGCGGGCCAGCCAGGTCGGTACTCCGCCCAGGAGGCGGAACAGGCGCCGGGCCTCCTCGCGGAGGCGGGACGCCTCCGGTTCCGGCTCGGTGTCGGCCAGCGACGCCAGCGCCGGGGCCGTACCGACGAGATAGCCCAGCTCCTCGCGAATGCGCAGGGACTCGGCGAAACCGTGCCGGGCCTCGGCCAGCTCGCCGTCCCGCAGCGCGAGCCCGGCCAGATGCCGCCAGGTGAACGACAGCAGCAGCGGGTCGGAGTGCGCGGTGGCGCCCGCATGGGCCCGGCGGTAGGCGGCACGCGCGGCCTGCGGGGAGCGGGTCAGGTTCTCGGCGAGCAGCCCGCGCCTAAAGTCCAGCAGCGCCCGCCCGGGCGAGCCCGGCGCGATCAGCGCCGCCGCCCGGCCGAGCGCGGCCCGCGCCTCGTCGGCCCGGTCCCGCACCGTGTGCAGCGTGGCGGCGTAGGCGAGCTGCCCGCGCTCGCAGGCGGCGGCCCCCCGCTCCTCGTCGCTGCGGGCCAGCGCCTCGGCGGTGCGCAGCGCGTCCTCGGCCTCCTCCCAGCCCTGCTCGGTGTACAGACAGCGCTCCACCAGCAGCGCGGCCCGCTGAAGCGCGGCGCCCGGCGCGACCGGTTCCAGCAGGGCCGCGGCGTCGGCCCAGCAGGCGCGGGAACGCAGCCGCCACACCGCGGTCTGGAGCGGATCGTCACCTGAAGTCGTTCCCGTACCAGACATGGCGGTGTGCGCCACGTTGCCCTCCCCGCTAGCACGCCATCGAGCTGTTGAGTGGTGGCCGCATCTCAGCATGGATCGCCGGGCCCGGCCAAGAGGGTGGGTGAAAGATTTCACAAAGTCGTGGGGGAGCGGCGGGAGTTCTCCCGCCGCTCCCGTCGCCTCAGCTCATCCGCAGCGCCAGGAAGAAGTCCAGCTTGTCCTCCAGCCGCGACAGGTCACGGCCCGTCAGCTGCTCGATCCGCCCGACCCGGTAGCGCAACGTGTTGACGTGCAGATGCAGCCGCGTCGCGCACCGCGTCCAGGAGCCGTCGCAGTCCAGGAACGCCTCCAGGGTCGGGATCAGCTCGGCGCGGTGGCGGCGGTCGTAGTCCCGCAGGGGGTCCAGCAGCCGGGCCGTGAAGGCGCGGCGGACGTCGTCCGGGACGAAGGGCAGGAGCAGGACATGGGACGCCAGTTCCTGGTGGCCCGCCGCGCACACCCGCCCCGGGCGCGCCGCCGCCACCCGGCGCGCGTGCCGCGCCTCCTCCAGCGCGCCGCGCAGCCCCTCCGCCGAGTGCACCGCCGCACTGACGCCCAGCGTGACCCGCCCGTCGCCGTCCAGCCCGGCGGTCAGCGGATCCCGTACGGCCGCCAGCAGCGCGTCGGCGACCACCCCGGCCTCGGAGCCGTCGTGCTCGCTGGAGACCGCCGGCAGCGGCACCAGCGCCACGGCCTCGTCGCCGGTGTGCGCCACGGCGATGCGGTCGGCGGGCTCCGGTCCGGCGGCGTAGGGGTACCCCCGGTTCGAAGGGTCCGGGGAGGGGTCGATCAGGATCTCCTCCAGCAGCGCCTGGGCGGCCCGGCCGGCCTCGGCCTCCCCCGGCTCGTCCCACTCGACGCGGGCCACGACCACCTGCCAGTGCGGAGCCGCCCCGAGCCCGGGCAGCAGCACCGGCGCCGCCACCCGCAGCCGGGCCGCCGTCTCCGCGGGCGCCGCCCCCGTCTGCACCAGCTCCAGCACCTCCTGCGCCAGCCGCCGCCGCACCGTGCGCGCCGCCTCCCGCCGGTCCCGCTCGACCGCGATCAGCTGGGTGACGCCGTACAGCAGGTCCAGCCGCTCCTCGGGCCAGTCCCCGGCGTCCGCCTCGACGGCCAGCAGCCAGTCGGTCAGCACCGTCTCGCGCACGTCCCGCACGGGCTGCGGGGGCCGGCCGGTGCCGCGCACCGGGAACAGGGAGTAGACCGTGCCGTCCAGCGTCACCCGGTGCGGCGCGCGCCGGCCGCCGCGGACGGCCGCCAGATGCCCGGCCGCCAGCCGTGCGCACATCTCGGCCGGCAGGGCCGGGCCGGCCGTCCTGGGACCGGCGACGAGCCGCCCGGTCGGCGACAGCACCCAGGCCCGCAGGTCCAGATCGGAGCCGAGCAGATCCAGCACCACCTCCGGACCGCCGCCCGCCGGGCCCGAGGTCATCATCCGGCGGTGCCGGTCCACCACGGCCGCCAGGTCCCCGGCGCGCTCGCCGGAGACCTGCCGCACCACGTGCTCGGTGATGGTCGCGAACGCCACCGACTCGTGCACGGCGAACAGCGGCAGCCGGTGCCGCGCGCACGCCACGACCAGGTCCTCGGGCACCTCTCCCAGCTCCGCCTCGCCGGCCGCCAGAGCGGCCACCCCGGCCTGCACCAGGAGCTGCACGAAGGGTTCGGAGTCCGCGGCGTCGTGCCGCCAGGCCAGGCCGGTGAGCACCAGTTCACCGCCCGAGAGGTAGCGGCTGGGATCCCGCAGGTCGGTGGTCATGACGCCCCGTACGGTGCGGTCCAGCTCGTCCTCGCCGCCGAGCAGCTTGAGGCCCAGCGCGTCGGTGTCCAGCAGTGCGCGCAGCCGCATTCTCGTCGCCGCCGTTTCTTGTCTCGATGTCTACGCTGATCCGGACGGATCCGGATGGATCCTGTGGCCATGGGGCTGTGTTCCAGGTCACGCGGCTGTGTCGCGCGTTTCCACAGGAAAACGAGGAGGTTACTGATGACCTCCGTTCATACGAATCTACAAGACGACTGCACTGGCCAGCCAACTCCTTCATGCTTTCCGTGACTGACCCCGGCGGAGCGGGGGGCGGTGTACTGGCCCCGCTCCACGTGAACAGCACCTGAACGAGCCGGGGCCGCCGCACACGGATTGGCTCGATCTGTACGCCCCACGAGACGAGGAAGAGAGCCGGTCGATGGACTTCCTTCGCCCCGCCAGCTGGGAGGAGGCGCTCGCCGCGAAGGCGGAGCACCCCACCGCAGTGCCGATCGCGGGCGGCACCGACGTGATGGTCGAGATCAACTTCGACCACCGCCGGCCCGAGTACCTCATGGACCTGAACCGCATCGGCGACCTGTACGCATGGGAGGTCGGCGAGGACAGCGTGCGGCTCGGCGCCAGTGTCCCGTACACCCGGATCATGGAGAACCTCCGGGCCGAACTGCCGGGCCTCGCCCTCGCCTCGCACACGGTCGCCTCCCCGCAGATCCGCAACCGCGGCGGCGTCGGCGGCAACCTCGGCACCGCCTCCCCGGCCGGCGACGCCCACCCCGCCCTGCTCGCGGCGGGCGCCGAGGTCGAGGTCGAGTCGGTGCGCGGCTCGCGCCGCATCCCGATCGACGACTTCTACACCGGCGTGAAGCGCAACGCGCTCGCCCCCGACGAGCTGATCCGCGCCGTGCACGTCAAGAAGGCCGACGGCCCGCAGCAGTACTCCAAGGCCGGCACCCGCAACGCCATGGTCATCGCCGTGTGCGCCTTCGGTCTCGCCCTGCACCCGCGGACCCGTACGGTACGCACCGGCATCGGCTCGGCCGCCCCGACCCCCGTCCGCGCCACGGCCGCCGAGGAGTTCCTGAACGCCGCGCTGGAGGAGGGCGGTTTCTGGGACAACGGCAAGGTGATCACCCCGTCCGTCGCCAAGCGGTTTTCGGACCTGTGCTCCGCCGCCTGCAATCCGATCGACGACGTCCGGGGCACCGCGAGCTACCGCCGCCACGCGGTGGGCGTCATGGCCCGCCGCACTCTGACCTGGACCTGGGAGTCGTACCGCGGCGCCCGCCGCGCCACCGAGGGAGCCGCCTGATGCGTGTCAGCTTCACCGTCAACGGACGTCCGCAGCAGGCCGACGACGTCTGGGAGGGCGAGTCCCTGCTGTACGTGCTGCGCGAGCGGCTCGGCCTGCCCGGCTCCAAGAACGCCTGCGAGCAGGGCGAGTGCGGCTCCTGCACGGTCCGCCTGGACGGCGTGCCGGTGTGTTCGTGCCTGGTCGCCGCGGGCCAGGCGGAGGGGAGCGAGGTGATCACCGTCGAAGGCCTGGCGGAGTACGCCCGGCAGCGGTCCGGCGACGCACTGCCGGGTGCGGCCGACGGCGCCGGCCCGCACACCGGCGAGGGTGCCGGACTCGCCCCGGTCCAGCAGGCGTTCATCGACGCCGGTGCCGTCCAGTGCGGCTTCTGCACCCCGGGCCTGCTGGTCGCCGCCGACGAGATGCTGGAGCGCAACCCGGACCCGTCCGACGCCGACATCCGCGAGGCCCTGTCGGGCAACCTGTGCCGCTGCACCGGCTACGAAAAGATCATGGACGCGGTCCGCCTGGCGGCCGCCCGGCAGGCGGAGGGGGCCTGAGATGGCAGCCACCGGCGCACCCACCGGCCTCACCCAGGGCTCGCGGACCAAGGGCGGCATCGGCGAGTCCACCCTCCGCCCCGACGGCACCCTCAAGGTCACCGGCGAGTTCGCGTACTCGTCCGACATGTGGCACGAGGACATGCTCTGGGGCCAGATCCTGCGCTCCACGGTCGCCCACGCCGAGATCGTCTCGATCGACACGAGCGAGGCCCTCGCGCTGCCGGGCGTGTACGCCGTCATGACCTACGACGACCTGCCGACCGAGGTGCGGCACTACGGCCTGGAGATCCAGGACACCCCGGTCCTCGCCCACGGAAAGGTGCGCCACCACGGCGAGCCGGTCGCCATCGTCGCCGCCGACCACCCGGAGACCGCCCGCCGTGCCGCCGCCAGGATCAAGGTCGAGTACCGGGAACTGCCGGTGATCACCGACGAGGCCTCCGCGACCGCCCCGGACGCGATCCTCGTCCACGACAACCGCACCGACCACCACATCGGCCACGTCCCGCACCCCAACATCGTCCACCGCCAGCCCATCGTCCGCGGCGACGTCGAGCAGGCCGCCCGGCGGGCCGATGTGATCGTCAGGGGCGAGTACCACTTCGGCATGCAGGACCAGGCCTTCCTCGGGCCCGAGTCCGGACTCGCCGTACCCGAGGAGGACGGCGGCGTCCACCTCTACATCGCCACCCAGTGGCTCCACTCCGATCTGCGCCAGATGGCGCCGGTGCTCGGCCTGCCCGAGGAGAAGGTGCGGATGACGCTGTCCGGCGTCGGCGGCGCGTTCGGCGGCCGCGAGGACCTGTCGATGCAGATCCACGCCTGTCTGCTCGCCCTGCGCACGGGCAAGCCCGTCAAGATCGTCTACAACCGCTTCGAGTCCTTCTTCGGCCATGTCCACCGCCACCCGGCGAAGCTCTTGTACGAGCACGGGGCGACGCGCGACGGCAGGCTCACCCACGTGAAGTGCCGGATCGTGCTGGACGGCGGCGCCTACGCCTCCGCGTCCCCCGCGGTGGTCGGCAACGCCTCCTCGCTCGGCGTCGGCCCGTACGTGGTCGACGACGTCGACATCGAGGCCGTCGCCCTCTACACCAACAACCCGCCCTGCGGCGCCATGCGTGGCTTCGGCGCGGTCCAGGCGTGCTTCGCCTACGAGGCGCAGATGGACAAGGTGGCGAGGGAACTCGGCATGGACCCCGTGGAGTTCCGGCAGCTCAACGCCATGGAGCAGGGCACGCTCATGCCGACCGGCCAGCCGGTCGACTCGCCCGCCCCCGTCGCCGAACTGCTGCGCCGCGTCAAGGCGATGCCGATGCCGCCGGAGCGCCAGTGGGAGAGCAGCGAGGGCGCCGACGTACGGCAGCTGCCCGGCGGGCTCTCCAACACCACGCACGGCGAGGGCGTCGTCCGCGGCGTCGGCTACGCGGTCGGCATCAAGAACGTCGGCTTCTCCGAGGGGTTCGACGACTACTCGACCGCCCGTGTGCGTATGGAGGCCGTCGGCGGCGAGCCCGTGGCCACCGTGCACACGGCCATGGCCGAGGTCGGCCAGGGCGGCGTCACCGTGCACGCGCAGATCGCCCGCACCGAGCTGGGCGTCGCGCGGGTGACGATCCACCCGGCGGACACGCGGGTGGGCAGCGCCGGTTCGACGTCCGCCTCCCGGCAGACCTACGTCACCGGCGGCGCCGTGAAGAACGCCTGCGAACTCGTCCGCGAGAAGGTGCTGGAGATCGGGCGCCGCAAGTTCGGCTCGTACCACCCGGCCTGGGCCAACGCCGAACTCCTGCTGGAGAGCGGCAAGGTGGTCACCGACGGCGGCGAGGCCCTCGCCGACCTGGTGGACGTCCTCGGCGACGAGGCCGTGGAGGTCGAGGCGGAGTGGCGGCACCGGCCGACCGAGCCCTTCGACCTGCGCACCGGCCAGGGCAACGGGCACGTGCAGTACTCCTTCGCCGCGCACCGCGCGGTCGTCGAGGTCGACACCGAGCTGGGCCTGGTGAAGGTCGTCGAGCTGGCCTGCGCCCAGGACGTCGGCAAGGCGCTCAACCCGCTCTCCGTCGTCGGCCAGATCCAGGGCGGCACCACCCAGGGCCTCGGCATCGCGGTGATGGAGGAGATCGTCGTCGACCCGGTGACGGCGAAGGTGAAGAACCCCTCCTTCACGGACTATCTGATCCCCACCATCCTCGACACGCCGACCATCCCGGTCGACGTGCTCGAACTCGCCGACGACCACGCCCCCTACGGGCTGCGCGGCATCGGCGAGGCGCCCACCCTGTCCTCCACCCCGGCCGTCCTGGCGGCCATCCGCGACGCGACGGGCCTGGAGCTGAACAGGACGCCGGTGAGGCCCGAACACCTCACAGGCACTGCGTAACAGGGCCGCCGCTGCGGGCGGTCGTGCCGCATGGGCGGCACGGGTGGGCGCAGCGGCACCCCGACGCCGGGCAACAGTCCACCGGCGTCCAGATCACCCACGTGAACCTGCGTGACTTCCGTACGTACCGGGCCGTCCCCCGGGTCGACGTGCACATCCCAACCCCCTGTGAAACTTGGGAGACGGCCCCATGACCCAGCAGTCCACACCGCCCAGGATCACCGCCGAGGACGCGGGCGACGGCACCCGCGTCCCGGCCGGCCGGTCCTGGCTCGACCGGTACTTCCACCTGTCCCGCCGTGGATCCACGGTCGCGCGCGAGGTGCGCGGCGGCGTCACCACCTTCATGGCGATGGCGTACATCCTCCTGCTCAACCCCCTGATCCTGTCCGGCGAGGACGTGGCGGGGAACACCCTCGCCCGGCCGGCGCTGATCACCGCCACCGCGTTCGCGGCGGCCCTGACCACGCTGCTGATGGGGTTCGTCGGCAAGGTGCCGCTCGCCCTGGCCGCCGGGCTGTCCGTCTCCGGCGTGCTCTCCTCGCAGGTCGCGCCCGAGATGACCTGGCCGCAGGCGATGGGCATGTGCGTGCTGTACGGCGCGGTCATCATGCTGCTGGTCGTCACCGGCCTGCGCGAGATGATCATGAACGCGATCCCGCTCGCGCTCAAGCACGGCATCACCATGGGCATCGGCCTGTTCATCGCCCTCATCGGCTTCTACAAGTCCGGCTTCGTGCACCAGGGGAAGTCCACTCCGCTCACCCTCGGTCCGGCGGGCGAGCTCGCCGGCTGGCCCGTGCTGCTCTTCGCCGGCACCCTGCTGCTGATCTTCATGCTCCAGGCGCGCGACGTGCCCGGCGCCATCCTCATCGGCATCGTCACCGGGACGGCCGTCGCGGCGGTGCTGAACGCCGCCGGGGTCGTCGACGCCGAGCAGTGGGCGGGCGGCGCCCCCGCACTGCACGGCGGCGCCGTCTCCCTGCCCGACTTCTCGCTCTTCGGCGACGTCGAGTTCGGCGGCTGGGGCGAGGTCGGCGCCATGACCGTCGGCATGATCGTGTTCACCCTGGTGCTCGCCGGGTTCTTCGACGCGATGGCCACCGTCATCGGTGTGGGCACCGAGGCGGGCCTGGCCGACGACAAGGGCCGTATGCCCGGCCTGTCCAAGGCGCTGTTCATCGACGGCGCGGGCGGCGCGATCGGCGGGGTGGCGGGCGGCTCCGGACAGACGGTGTTCATCGAGTCGGCGACCGGTGTCGGCGAGGGCGCCCGGACGGGCCTCGCCTCGGTGGTGACCGGGCTCTTCTTCGCCGCGTGCCTGTTCTTCACCCCGCTGACGGCGCTGGTCCCGCAGGAGGTCGCCGCCGCCGCGCTGGTGGTGATCGGCGCGATGATGCTGATGAACGCCCGGCACGTGGACTGGGCCGACCGCGCCACCGCGGTCCCGGTCTTCCTGACCGTGGTCCTGATGCCGTTCACGTACACCATCACCACCGGTGTCGCCGCGGGCGTCATCTCCTGGACCGCCATCAGGGCCGCCCAGGGCGGAGCGCGGCGGGTCGGCGCGTTCATGTGGATCCTGACGGCGGTCTTCGTCGTCCACTTCGCCCTGCACCCGATCGAGAGCTGGCTGGGCGTGCACTAGCCGCTGTGCTGGGCACCTGAACACACATCCGCTCCAAGGAGACCGAAGAGATGCTGGACATCGCCGCAGAACTGCACCGGTGGGTTGCGCAGGGACGCGACTTCGCCGTGGCCACCGTGGTGGCGGTCGGCGGCAGCGCGCCCCGCCGGCCGGGCGCCGCGCTCGCGGTGGACACCGAGGGCACGGCGATCGGATCGGTCTCCGGCGGCTGTGTCGAGGGCGCCGTGTACGAGCTGTGCGCGCAGGCGCTCAAGGACGGCGAGACGGTCCTGGAGCGCTTCGGGTACAGCGACGAGGACGCCTTCGCCGTAGGTCTGACCTGCGGTGGCGTCATCGACATCCTGGTGGTGCCGGTACGGGCCGCCGACCCGGTCCGCCCGGTGGCCGCCGCCGCGGTGGCCGCCGCGGGGCGCGGGGAGGCGGCGGCGCTGGCGCGGATCGTATCGGGGCCCGCGGAACTGGCCGGCCGGGCGCTGCTGGTCCGCCCCGACGGGTCCTGCGAGGGCGGCTTCGGCGCCCATCCCGAGCTGGACCGCACGGTCGCCGCCGAGGCGGGCGCCTTCCTGGACGCCGGCCGCACCGGCACCCTGGAGATCGGAGAGCGGGGCTCGCACTGCGGAGCACCGCTCACGGTGCTGGTCGAGTCGTCGGTGCCGCCGCCCCGGATGATCGTCTTCGGCGCGATCGACTTCGCCTCGGCCCTGGTGAGGGCCGGCAAGTTCCTCGGCTACCACGTCACCGTGTGCGACGCCCGCCCGGTGTTCGCCACCGCCTCCCGCTTCCCGGAGGCCGACGAGATCGTCGTCGAGTGGCCGCACGAGTATCTGGCGCGCACCGAGGTCGACGCCCGTACGGCGCTGTGCGTGCTGACCCACGACGCCAAGTTCGACGTGCCGCTGCTGAAGCTCGCGCTGCGGCTGCCGGTGGCGTACGTCGGCGCGATGGGCTCCCGCCGCACCCATCTGGACCGCGACGCGCGTCTGCGCGAGGTCGGGGTCACCGAGCTGGAGCTGGCCCGGCTCCGGTCGCCCATCGGCCTGGACCTGGGCGCCCGTACGCCGGAGGAGACGGCCCTGTCGATCGCCGCCGAGATCGTCGCCGACCGGCGCGGCGGCAGCGGTGTGCCGCTCACCGGCGCGCACACCCCGATCCACCACGACCTGCCGTCCGCGGCGGGACGGCGGATCGGGTCGGTGGCGTGAGGAGCGGAGCGGTTCCCGCCGCAGTGCCCGTCACGCCGTTCTGAGCAGCTGGTTGACCGCCCGCCCGAACACGGAGCGGGCCGCCCGCCGCACCAGGCCGTCGAAGAGCGCCGGCACCAGCCGCACCCGCAGCTCCTCGCGCCAGACCACCCGGGCCCGGCCGCCCGGTCCGGGCCGCACCTCGATCTCCGCCCAG
Organism: Streptomyces fumigatiscleroticus; assembly: GCF_014647975.1. Taxonomy (GTDB): domain Bacteria; phylum Actinomycetota; class Actinomycetes; order Streptomycetales; family Streptomycetaceae; genus Streptomyces; species Streptomyces fumigatiscleroticus. The sequence goes on along the minus strand of NZ_BMQF01000004.1, from coordinate 477,101 downwards.
CCCCTGATCACCCGGCCGCGCTTGTCCAGGCGGCACAGTCCCGGCACCCCGTCCCGCGGCGGGCGCCAGACGGTCACCTCCATCACGTCGTCGAAGACGAGCGGGCCGAGGCCGGAACGGGCCACGAACAGCGTGCCCCGGCGGGTCGGCGGATCCGTGACCACGGTGACCCGGGTCAGCGGCACGACCCTGCCGTGACGGGGCCACTCGGTCAGCCGGCGCCACGCCTCGTCCGGGGAGAGCGGAGCCGTACGTTCGAGGGAGAAGGTGACCACGGCAGGATCCTAGGCAACCGGGCCCGCCCGGCAGCGACTTCGCGGTGAGGGTCACCGTAGGGGGTGACCGCCGCCCTGAGCGGCCTTGTCACGGCCGGTACACCCGCCCGGGCTCCGCCTTCCCCGGCGCCAGCAGCTGCGGGACGGTCACGAACACATAGCCGCGCCGCTTCAGCGCGTCGATGATCCCGGGCACGGCCGGCACGGTCCCGTCGTAGAGGTCGTGCAGCAGGATGATGCCGTCCCGGGAGGCCTGGTCCAGGACGCGGCGGGTGATCAGGTCCGGGTCGGTCGTTTTGTAGTCCTTGGCGGTCACGGACCACAGCACCTCCGCCATGCCCAGTTCACGGCAGACGGCGTGCACGGTGTCGTCGGTCCGGCCCTGGGGCGGGCGCATGAGCGTGGGGCGGTGGCCGGTGAGGCGCTCTATCTCCTTGTTCGGGCGCTCCAGCTCCTCGCGTATCTCCTCGGCGCCGAGGCTCGTCAGGATCTTGTGGTCCCAGGTGTGGCTGGCCACCTCGTGGCCCTCGTCCGCCATGCGCCGGACCAGCTCCGGGTATTTCTCGATGTGCCGCTTGCCCAGCAGGAAGAAGGTCGCCGGGACCTTCTTCTCCTCGAGGATGTCGAGCAGCCGGGCGGAGTGCTCGCTCGGTCCCGCGTCGAAGGTGAGCGCTATGCACTTGGCCTCGCGGCAGTCCACGGTGCCGAAGCGGGCGGTCCCGGCATCCGCCGCGGCGTGGGCGCGGGCCGCGCTGGGGGCGGTGGTGCGCAGCGTCGTGCACCCGGTCAGGGCGAGCGCCAGTAAGGCGGCCGCCACCGACAGCGCGGCGGCACGCAACCCGTTCCCCGTTCTTTTCGTCTTCCTGGTCAGAGAAGGCATGCCGGGACTATACATGCCGTGTATACCCGCAGTGTATAGCGGAGTGTCGAACTCCGGTTCGAGGTAGGCGGGGCACTCACTTGGTTACTCGCGGACACGCAGGAGAACGCGACCGTGAGGAGAATTCCATGAGCGGACACACCTGGCGCCGGGCCCTGGTGACCGGCGGAGCCGGATTCGTGGGCTCCCATCTGTGCGGCCGGCTGCTCGACGCCGGCACCGACGTCGTGTGCCTCGACAACCTGGCCACCGGCTCCCGGAGCAATGTGACGGAGCTGGAGCAGCGGCGCGGCTTCCGCTTCGTGCGGGCCGACGCCACCGACCCCCTCGCCCTGCGCAATCTCCCGGGCGAGTTCGACCTGGTCCTGCACTTCGCCTGCCCGGCCTCGCCCGCCGACTATCTCCGGCTGCCGCTGGAGACCCTCGACGTCGGCAGCGCCGGCACCCGCAACGCGCTGGAGCGCGCCCGCGCCGACGGCGCCCGCCTCGTCCTCGCCTCCACCTCCGAGGTGTACGGAGACCCGCTGGAGCACCCGCAGCGCGAGAGCTACTGGGGCAACGTCAACCCGGTCGGCCCGCGCAGCGTCTACGACGAGTCCAAGCGCTTCGCCGAGGCCCTGGTCACCGCCCACCGCCAGGTGCACGGCACCGACACCGCCATCGTCCGCATCTTCAACACCTACGGGCCCCGTATGCGCACCGGCGACGGCCGCGCCGTGCCCACCTTCATCGCGCAGGCGCTGGACGGCATGCCCCTCACCGTCGCCGGCGACGGCGGCCAGACCCGCTCGCTGTGCTACGTCGACGACACCGTCGACGGTGTCCTCGCCCTGGCCGCGTCCCGGGAGACCGGGCCCGTCAACATCGGCGGCGGCGAGGAGATCACCATGCTGGAGCTGGCCCGGCGCATCGTCGAGCTGACCGGCTCCGGCTCCCGGATCCGGTTCGTCGAGCGCCCCGTCGACGACCCCGCCCGGCGCCGGCCCGACACGACGCTGGCCCGCGAGCGGCTCGGCTGGCAGCCGCGCACCGGCTGGAGCGAAGGGCTGGAGCGGACCATCGGCTGGTTCGCCCATTCCGTCGCCGCCTGAAGCCATCGACCGGCGATTCCGTGGTCACCTACGGTGAAAAATTATGCTTCGGCGGGGCGAGTTGTCTCCAAGTGTTTGAGACAGCCGCAGTGCGGCACCCGCTGAACCCGGAAGGACCCCATCCGCAGCCCGGGACGGAGCACTCCTCATGCGCATCCTCGGTATCAACGCCCTGTTCCACGACCCCGCCGCGGCTCTCGTCGTCGACGGCCGGACCGTCGCGGCCGCCGAGGAGGAGCGCTTCAGCCGCCGCAAGCACGGCAAGCGCCCGGTGCCCTTCTCCGCCTGGGAGGTGCCGGAGCTCTCCGCGCGCTGGTGTCTGGAGTACGCCGGTGTCCGGCCTCAGGAGCTGGACGCGGTCGCCTACTCCTTCGATCCCAAGCTCGCCCGGCCCGCCCGCGACATGGGCCTGAACGACCCCTGGGACCCGCTGCGCCTGGAGTACGCCCGCCGCGCCCCCGAGTTCCTCGCCGAGGCGCTGCCCGGCCTCGACCCCGACCAGGTGGTCTTCGTTCCGCACCACGTGGCGCACGCCGCCTCCGCCGGGCCCGCCTCCCCGCACCCCGACAACGACGTGCTGGTGCTGGACGGGCGCGGCGAGGCCGCCTCCCACCTGGCCGGCCGCTACCGCGACGGCAAGCTCGACACCCTGGCCACCCAGGCCCTGCCGCACTCCCTCGGCCTGGTCTACGAGGAACTGACCGAGCACCTGGGCTTCCTGCGCAGCAGCGACGAGTACAAGGTCATGGCCCTCGCCTCCTACGGCACACCCCGCCACCTGGAACGGCTGCGCGAGTACGTCCACGCCACGGGCGACGGGGGCTTCGCCGCCCACGGCGTCGACTGGGCCGCCCTCGCCCCGCCCCGCGCCAAGGACGAACCCTGGACCCGGGTCCACGCCGACCTCGCCGCGAGCGCCCAGGCCGTACTGGAGGAGACCCTCCTCGACCTCGTCCACTGGCTGCACCGCGAGGCCGGCGGCGAGGCCCTGACCATGGCGGGCGGCGTCGCCCTCAACTGCGTCGCCAACTCGGCGATCGCCGCGCGCGGCCCGTACCGGCACGTGTGGGTGCAGCCCGCCGCCGGAGACGCCGGCACGGCCCTCGGCGCCGCCCTCCACGTCGTCGGACAGGCCGAGACCCCGCAGCCCATGCCCGGCGCCGACCTCGGACGCGGCTGGGACGAGGCGGAACTGCGCGACTGGCTCGACCGGGCCGGCGTCCCCTACGACCGGCCCGACGACATCGCCGAGGCCGTCGCCGAGACACTCGCGCGGGACGGCGTCGTCGCCTGGTTCCAGGGCCGCAGCGAGTACGGGCCGCGCGCCCTCGGGCACCGCTCCCTGCTCGCCCACCCCGGCCGGGCCGAGAACCTGGAGCGGCTCAACAACGTCAAGGGCCGCGAGGAGTTCCGGCCGGTCGCCCCCATGGTCCTCGCCGACCGCGCCGCCGAGATCTTCGACGGGCCGATGCCCAGCCCGTACATGCTCTTCGTGCACGACGTCGCCGAGGAGTGGCGGGACCGGATCCCGGCCGTCGTCCACGTGGACGGCACCGCCCGCATCCAGACCGTCGAGGAACGCCGCGAACCGCTCGTCGCCCGGATGCTCGGCGCCTTCGAACGGCGCACCGGACTGCCGGTGGTGGTCAACACCAGCCTCAACACCGCCGGGCGGCCCATGGTCGACGACCCGCGCGACGCCCTGGAGTGCTTCGGCTCCGCGCCCGTGGACCTGCTGGCCATCGGCCCGTACGCGGTGCGCCGTGGGAAGGCCTACGCATGACCGGTTACGCCGTCGTGATCCCCACCCTCGTCCGCGACACGCTCGCCGACTGCCTCGCCGCGCTCACCGCCGCGCACGGACCCCGGCCCGACGAGATCGTCCTCGTCGACGACCGGCCCGGCCCCGACGCGGACACCGACGCGCTGGAGCACCCGCTGAGCGTCCTCGGCGACCTGCGCGAGCGCACCGTCGTGCTGCGCGGCGGCGGACGCGGACCGGCCGCCGCCCGCAACACCGGCTGGCGCGCGGTCACCGCGCCCTGGGCCGTCTTCCTCGACGACGACGTCCAGGTCGGCCCGCACTGGTGCGACCAGCTGGTGCAGGACCTCACCGAGGCGCCGCCCGACACCGGCGCCGTGCAGGGCGTGATCGCCGTGCCGCTGCCCGGCGAGCGCCGCCCCACCGACTGGGAGCGCGGCACCGCCGGCCTGGCGACGGCCCACTGGATCACCGCCGACATGGCCTACCGCACCGACGCCCTCGCCCACGTCGGCGGCTTCGACGAACGCTTCCCGCGCGCCTTCCGCGAGGACGCCGACCTCGCGCTGCGGGTCCTGGACGCCGGGTGGCGCGTCCGGCGGGGCCGGCGCACCACCCGCCACCCGGTGCGCCCCGCCCCCCGCTGGATCTCCCTGAGACAGCAGCGCGGCAACGCCGACGACGCCCTGATGCGGCGTCTGCACGGGCGCGACTGGTGGCGGAAGGCGGCGGCGCCCCGCGGCCGGATCCGCCGCCACGCCGCCGTCACCGCCGCCGGTCTCGCCGCGTGCGGCCTGGCCGCCACCGGCCACCCGCGGGCCGCCGCCGCGGCGGCGCTCGGCTGGGCGGCCGGGACCGCCGAGTTCGCCTGGGCCCGGATCGCCCCCGGGCCGCGCACCCGCGACGAGGTGACGACCATGCTCGCCACCAGCGTGCTCATCCCGCCCGCCGCGGTCTGGCACCGGCTCGGCGGCGAGTGGCGGCACCGCTCCGCCCCCGCCTGGCGGGAGGTGGCCGCATGAGCCCGGTCGAGGCCGTCCTGTTCGACCGGGACGGCACCCTGGTCCACGACGTCCCCTACAACGGGGACCCCCGCCTGGTGCGGCCCGTCGACGGCGCCCGCGAGGCGGTCGCCCTGCTGCGCGCGCACGGCATCCGCACCGGCGTCGTCACCAACCAGTCCGGCGTCGCCCGCGGCCTGCTCGCCGACGCCGACGTCCGTGCCGTCAACCGGCGCGTCGACGAACTGCTCGGCCCCTTCGACGTATGGGCCGTGTGCCCGCACGGCCCCGACGACGGCTGCCGCTGCCGCAAACCCGCGCCCGGCATGGTGCTGTGGGCGGCCGGACGGCTCGGCGCCGACCCCGCGGACTCCGTCCTGATCGGCGACATCGGCGCCGACATGGAGGCCGCCCGCCGGGCCGGCGCCCACGGCATCCTCGTGCCCACCCCCGTCACCCGGCCCGAGGAGACGGCGGCCGCCGACCATGTCGCCCCCAACCTCCTGACCGCCGTACGCGCGGTGCTGAACGGACCGCCCCGGGGCCGGGTCCTGGCCGACGAACGCCCCATCGAAGCCGCCTACGACACCAGCGGGAGGGCGCGATGAGAGCACTCCTCACCCGGCTCGACAGCTTCGGCGACGTCCTGCTCGCCGGGCCCGCCGTCCGCGCCGTCGCCGCCCGCGCCGACCACGTCACCCTGCTGTGCGGGCCACGCGGCGCACCGGCCGCGCGGCTGCTGCCCGGCGTCGACGACGTCCTGGTCTGGGACGCCCCCTGGGGCGGCTTCCGGCCACCGCCCGTCGACCGCGCGGAGATCGAACGGCTGGCCGACACCATCGACGCCGACACCGCGCTGATCCTGACCTCCTTCCACCAGTCCCCGCTGCCCACCGCGCTGCTGCTGCGGCTGGCCGGCGTCGGCTGCATCGCCGCGGACAGCGAGGACTACCCCGGCTCCCTGCTCGATCTGCGCCACCACCGCGCCCCGCACGCCCACGAGGCCGAAGCCGCCCTCGACCTCGCCGAGGCCGCGGGCTTCCCCCGGCCCGACGACGGACGGCTGCGCGTCCTGGACCCGCCCCCGGTCACCGCGCTGACCGGCCCGGAGCCGTATGTCGTGCTGCACCCCGGCGCCAGCGTCCCCGCCCGCGCCTGGAGTGCCGAGCGCAGCGCCGAGGCGGTACGCGAACTGGCCGCAGCCGGACACCGGGTGCTCGTCACCGGCGGCCCGGACGAACGCGAGCTGACCGCCTTCGTCGCCGGGCGGCACGGCGTCGACCTCGGCGGCCGCACCCGGGCCCCGGAGCTCTCCGGCGTCCTCGCGGGCGCCGGTGCCGTCGTCACCGGCAACACCGCCCCCGCCCATCTCGCCGCCGCCGTCGGCACCCCCGTCGTCTCCCTCTTCGCGCCGGTCGTGCCCGCCGAACGCTGGCGTCCCTACGGCGTCCCCTACGTCCTGCTCGGCGACCAGGACGCCCCGTGCGCGGACAGCCGGGCCCGCCAGTGCCCGGTCCCCGGCCATCCGTGCCTGAACACCGTCACCGCCACCGATGTGGCCGCCGCCGTCGAGAAACTCGTGGGGGAGACATGAGGATCCTCATCTGGCATGTGCACGGGTCGTGGACCACGGCCTTCGTACAGGGCCCGCACACCTATCTCGTCCCCGTCACCCCGGACCGCGGACCCGACGGCCTCGGCCGCGCCCGCACCTGGGACTGGCCCGGCTCCGTCGTCGAGGTGGAGCCGGAAAAGCTGCGCGAGCAGGACATCGACCTCGTCGTCCTCCAGCGCCCGCACGAACTCGCCCTGGTCGACCAGTGGCTGGGCCGCCGCCCGCCACTCGTCTACCTGGAGCACAACGCCCCGCACGGCGACGTGCCCGACACCCGCCACCCGGCCGCCGGCATCCCCGGCGTCACCCTCGTCCACGTCACCCACTTCAACCGTCTGATGTGGGACGCCGGTCCCACTCCCAGCACCGTCATCGAACACGGCATCGTCGACCCCGGCCACCGCTGGACCGGCGAACTGCCGCACGCCGCCGTCGTGGTCAACGAGCCCGTACGGCGCGGCCGTACCACCGGCACCGACCTGCTGCCCGAGTTCGCCCACGCCGCCCCGCTCGACGTGTTCGGCATGGGCACGCAGGACCTCGCCGGCCACATCGGCGTGCCCCCCGACCGGTGCCGCTCCCACGAGCTCGTCCAGAGCGACCTCCACGCGGAGCTGGCGCGACGGCGTGTGTACGTCCACCCCGTGCGCTGGACCTCCCTCGGCCTGTCCCTGCTGGAGGCCATGCACCTGGGCATGCCCGTGGTCGCGCTGGCCACCACGGAGGTGACCGAGGCGGTGCCCCCCGGCGCCGGGGTGGTCTCCAACCGCATCGACGTACTGACCGATGCCGTACGGGACTTCCTGGCCGATCCGCTGCACGCGCGCACGGTCGGCGAGGGGGCCCGTGCGGCCGCCCTCGCCCGCTACGGGCTGTCCCGCTTCCTGGACGACTGGGAGCGGTTGCTGAAGGAGGTGACCCGATGAGGATCGCCATGGTGTCCGAGCACGCGAGCCCGCTCGCCGCGCTCGGCGGCGTCGACGCCGGCGGACAGAACGTCTACGTCGCCCGCCTCACCGAGGAACTGGCCCGCCGCGGCCACGACGTCACGGTCTACACCCGCCGTGACACCGCCGACCTGCCCGACCGGGTGCCGCTGCCGGGCGGCGCCGTGGTCGAGCACGTACCGGCCGGGCCGCCCGGCACCGTGCCCAAGGACGGCCTGTTCCCCCACATGCCGGCCTTCGGCGCCCATCTGGCGCGCACCTGGCGCCGCGAGCGGCCCGACGTGGTGCACGCCCACTTCTGGATGTCCGGCATGGCCTCCCAGCTCGGCGCCCGCCCGCACGGCATCCCCGTCATCCAGACCTTCCACGCCCTGGGCACCGTCAAGCGGCGCCACCAGGGCATACGGGACACCAGCCCGCACGAGCGCATCGGCATCGAGCGGCAGCTCGGCCGCAGCTGCGCGCGGGTCCTGGCCACCTGCACCGACGAGGTGCTGGAACTCTCCGACATGGGCGTGCCGCCCCGGCAGGTCTCCGTCGTCCCGTGCGGCGTGGACGTCCGCCACTTCCACCCCGGCGCCCACCACGGCCGGGCCCCCGGCCGCACGCTGCCGCACCGGCTGCTGGCCTGCGGCCGGCTCGTCCCCCGCAAGGGGTACGACCAGGCCGTCCGGGCGCTGGCCGACATCCCCGGCACCGAACTCCTCATCGCCGGCGGGCCGCCCGCCGACCGGGTCGACGACGACCCCGAGGCCCGGCGGCTGCACCGGCTCGCCGAACGTGCCGGCGTCGCCGACCGGGTGCGGCTGCTCGGCGCCGTCGACCCCGCCGACATGCCCGGCCTGATCCGCAGCGCCGACCTCGTGCTGTGCACCCCCTCCTACGAGCCGTTCGGCATCGTGCCGCTGGAGGCGATGGCGTGCGGCGTCCCCGTCCTCGCCACCGACGTCGGCGGCCACCGCGACTCCGTCGCCGACGGGACCACCGGACGGCTCGTGCCGCCGCAGGACCCCGCGGCGATCGCGGCCGCCGCCCGCGAACTCCTCGCCGACGACCGGATGCGCCGCCGCTACGGCGCGGCCGGCCGCGAACGGGTCCTGACCCACTACACCTGGCGGCGCGTCGCGGACGGCGCCGAACAGGTCTACCGCCTGGTACTGGCCGGACATGAACTGCCCGAGGAGGTGGCCTGACATGACCGTACATCCGCCCGTGGCCGGGCACTGCGACGAACTCCAGGACGCGCTGGGCGCGTTCCGCGCCTCCGCGCACGCCCTGGAGAGCTGGGGCGAGCGACTGGCCGCCGTGCTCTGCGGCGGGGGACGGCTGCTCGCCGCGGGCAACGGCGGCAGCGCCGCCCAGGCCCAGCACCTCACCGCCGAGCTGGTCGGCCGCTACCGCACCGACCGGCCGCCGTTCTCCGCGATCGCCCTGCACGCCGACACCTCCAGCACCACCGCCATCGCCAACGACTACGGCGTGGACGAGGTGTTCGCCCGCCAGGTGCGCGCCCACGGCCGCGCCGGCGACGTGCTGATGCTGCTGTCCACCAGCGGCGCCAGCGCCAACCTGCTGTCCGCCGCCGACGCGGCGCGGGCGATCGGCATGCACGTGTGGGCGCTCACCGGGTGCGAGCCCAACCCGCTGATGGCGGGCAGCGACGAGGCCGTGTGCGTCGAGGCCGCCACCACGGCCACCGTCCAGGAACTCCACCTGGTCGCGGTGCACATGATGTGCGCGGCCTTCGACGCGGCCGTGGAACGCGGGGTGCCCGGGCAAGGGGCCGACACGCGGGGCCGCGGCCGGCCGGGAGGTGACCGTTCGCATGGCTGACAGGACCCCGCTGGTCGTGGTCGGTGACGCCCTGCTCGACCGCGATCTGAACGGCAGCGCCGACCGGCTCGCCCCCGACGCGCCCGTGCCCGTCGTCTCCGGGTGCGCGGAGCGGGTCCGGCCCGGCGGTGCCGCCCTCGCCGCGTATCTCGCCGCCCGCGACGGCCGCGACGTCACGCTGATCACCGGGGTGGGCGACGACCCCGCCAGCCGCGAACTGCGGCGGATGCTCGAACCGTGGCTGACGCTCGTGCCGCTGCCGCTGACCGGGGAGCTGCCCGAGAAGACCCGCGTCGTGGCGCAGGACCGCCCCGTCGTCCGCCTGGACCGCGGCGGCGGCCGGACCCGCGCGGCGACCGAGGAGGCCCGCGCGGTGCTGCGCGCCGCACCGGCCGTCCTCGTCTCCGACTACGGCCGCGGCGCCGCCGACGCCCTGCGGGAGGCGCTGGCCGACCGCCCGCCGCTGGTCTGGGACCCGCATCCGCGCGGCGGCCCGCCGGTGCCGGGCACCCGGCTGGTCACACCCGCCGAGAAGGAGGCGTACGGCTTCGCCCCGCGGGACGGCGCGGCCGGGCGCGGCCTGCGGGCCGCCGCGGACAGCGCCGCCGCCCTGGTCCGCGACTGGCGGGCCGCCGCGGTCGCGGTCACCCTCGGCGCGCGCGGCGCGCTGCTCTCCTACGGCGAGCACCCGCTGCTCGTCCCCGCGCCCGCCGCCCACCACGGCGACTCCTGCGGCGCCGGCGACCGGTTCGCGGCCACGGCCGCCGGGCTGCTCGCCGACGGCGCGCTGGTGGGGGAGGCCGTCGAGGGCGCCGTCGGCGCGGCGACCGCGTTCGTCGCCGCGGGCGGCGCGGCGGCCGTGCCCCGTACGGACTCCCGGACCGCCGCACCGCCGCCCGACGCCGACGACCCGCACGCCCTGGCCGCCCGGGTCCGCGCCGCGCACGGCACCGTCGTCGCCGCGGGCGGCTGCTTCGACCTGCTGCACGCCGGGCACGTCGGGCTGCTCCAGGCCGCGCGGCGGCTCGGCGACTGCCTGGTGGTGTGCGTCAACTCCGACGCCTCCGTCAGCCGTCGCAAGGGCGACGGCCGCCCGGTCAACCCGCTCGCCGACCGCGTCCGCGTACTGCGCGCGCTGGCCTGCGTCGACGCCGTCGCCGTCTTCGACGAGGACACCCCCGAACGGCTCCTGGCCGACCTGCGCCCCGATGTCTGGGTCAAGGGCGGCGACTACGCCGGCGCCGACCTCCCCGAGGCCGCGCTGCTCCAGGAGTGGGGCGGCCAGGCGGTCCTCCTGCCCTATCTGGACGGCCGCTCCTCGACGGCGCTCCTGGAACGCGCCGCGGAGGGCGCCCGATGACCCGGAACGCCCCGCCCTCCGGCCCCGACAGCGCGAACCGGAAGCCACCGCCCGCTCCGGCCACGGACGGCGGACGCGGCCCCGCGCCGGTGACCGCGGCCGGCCGGGCTGCCGACGGCCGGGCTGCCGCGCCGGTGTCCGCGAGCGGCCGGGCTGCCGCGCCGGTGGCGTGGCACGCTCCGGTTTCCGGCGGCGACCGCGTGGGCCGGGACCCGTTGCGTGGTCCGGGTGCGGACGGTGGCCGGGGTGTTGTGCCGGTGACCGCGGCCGGCCGGGCCGATGCGGGCCGGGACCCGTTGCGTGGTCCGGGTGCGGACGGTGGCCGGAGTGCCGTGCCGGTGTGTGCGGGCGTCGTGACCGCCCTTTCGCTCCCCCGTGCGCAGCATCGAGGCGGTGGCGGCCGGAGTGCCGTGCCGGTGTGTGCGGGCGTCGTGACCGCCCTTTCGCTCCCCCGTGCGCAGCATCGAGGCGGTGGCGGCCGGAGTGCCGTGCCGGTGTGTGCGGGCGTCGTGACCGCCCTTTCGCTCCCCCGTGCGCAGCATCGAGGCGGTGGCGGCCGGGGCGGTGCGGGCCTGGCGGGTGGTCCGGGGGGTGGCGGGGGGCAGCCCGGCCGGAGTGCGCCGAGTGTTCTCGCGGGGGGCGGCCGTCCGGACCGTCCCCGGCTGCTCGTGCTGCGCGCCCTCGGGCTCGGCGACCTGCTCGCCGGCGTCCCCGCGCTGCGCGCGCTGCGGCGCGGCTTCCCCGGGCACGAGCTGGTGCTGGCGACGCCCGCCGCACTCGCGCCGGTCGTGGCCGCGACGGGCGCCGTCGACCGGCTGCTGCCCGCCTCCGCCCCCGGCCGCGCCGTCCCCCGCACCCTGGACTGGACCGGCCCGCCCCCCGACCTCGCCGTCGACCTGCACGGCAACGGCCCGCCCAGCCACCGCCTGCTGACAAGACTGCGCCCGCTGGAGCTGTTCGCGTTCGCCCACCCGGAGACCCCGGAGGTCGACGGCCCGCCCTGGTACGCCGAGGAGCACGAACGCGACCGCTGGTGCCGGCTGCTCACCTCCTACGGCGTCGACGCCGACCCCGCCGACCTGCTGCTGCCGCGCCCGCCCGGACCGTCCCCCGCCCCCGGCGCCGTCGTGCTGCACCCCGGCGCGGGGGCGCCCTCCCGCTGCTGGCCCGTCGAGCGGTACGCCACCGTCGCCCGCACCCTGCGCGAGGACGGCCACCGCGTCGTCGTCACCGGGGGAGCGGACGAGGGCGACCTGGTGGCCCGGCTCGCCCGGCAGGCCGGTCTGCCCGACACGGACGTGTTCGGCGGCGGTCTGCCGTACGACCGGCTGGCCGCCCTGGTGGCCGGCGCCCGCGCCGTGGTCAGCGGCGACACCGGCATCGCCCACCTGGCCGTCGCCCACGCCACCCCTTCCGTCACCCTCTTCGGCCCCGTCCCGCCCAGCCGTTGGGGCCCGCCCGCGCACCCGCGCCACCGCGCCCTGTGGCACCCGGGCCCGGACGGCGACCCGCACGGCCACCGCCCCGACCCGGCCCTGCTGCGCATCACCACCGACGAGGTGCTGGCCGCGCTGGACGGCCTCCCCGGCACCCCCGCCCCCCGGACCCATCCGTCCCCCGACCGCCTGACGAGGCAGCCATGACCCACGGCCTGTCCACCACCCCCGTACGACCGCACGCGCACCCCGCGCACCCCGCCCCCGTCGGCGTCGTCATCGCCACCCGCAACCGCTCGGCCCGCCTCGCCACGACCCTGCGCCGACTGCTGGCCCTGCCGGAACGGCCCCCCGTCCTGGTCGCCGACAACGCCTCCACCGACGACACCCGCGCGATGCTCGCCCGCGACTTCCCGCAGGTACGGGTGCTCGCGCTGCCGTTCAACCGCGGCGCCCTCGCCCGCACCCACGGCATCCGCGCACTGGACACCCCCTATGTGGCGTTCGCCGACGACGACTCCTGGTGGGCGCCCGGCGCGCTGGGCACCGCGGCCCGGCTCTTCGACGAGCACCCCCGGCTCGGCCTGATCTCCGCCCGCACCCTCGTCGGCCCCGCCGAGGACCCCGACCCGCTCAACGAGGTGCTCGCCGGCTCGCCCCTGGGCCCGGCCACCGACCTGCCGGGCGTGCAGGTGCTGGGCTTCCTGGCCTGCGCCTCCGTCGTCCGCCGCAGCGCCTACCTCGACGCCGGCGGCTTCCACCAGCTGGTGTTCTTCGGCGGCGAGGAGACCCTCCTCGCCTACGACCTGGCCGCCCGCGGCTGGGGCGTCACCCACTGCCCCGGCGTGGTCGCCCACCACCACCCCGACCCCACCCCCCGCACCGGCCGCCCGGTCCGCCTGCTCCGCAACGCCCTCCTCACCGCCTGGCTGCGCCGCCCCCTGCCGTACGCGCTCGCCCGCACCCGGGAACTGGCCGCCGAGGCCCGCCACGACCCCGACGCCCGGCACGCGCTGCGCGAGGCGCTGCGCCGGCTGCCCGCCGCCCTGCGCGCACGCAGGACCCTGCCGCCGCACGTGGAGCGGGCCGCCCGCCTCCTGGACGGACCGTCCGCATGACCGACACCCGTACGACCGTCGTCGTCATCACGTACAACCGGCGCGACGAACTCCTGCGCACCCTCGCCCGGCTCGCCGAACTGCCGGAGAAGCCCCAGGTGATCGTCGTCGACAACGGCTCCACCGACGGCACCTCCCCGGCCGTCGCCCGGCACCACCCGCGGGTACGGCTGCTGCGCCCCGGCCGCAACCTCGGCGCGATCGGCCGCAACCTGGCGATCCGCCAGGTCCGCACGCCCTACGTCGCCTTCTGCGACGACGACTCCTGGTGGGCGCCCGGCTCGCTCGCCGGGGCCGCCGACCTGCTGGACAGCCATCCGGCGCTCGGCACCGTCACGGCCCGTATCGTCGTCGAACCGGACGGCACCGAGGACCCCATCGTCAAGGAGCTGCGCGAGTCGCCCATCCCCGGCCCCGACTGGATGCCGGGCCCGGCGCTCGGCTCCTTCCTGGCTGCCGCGACCGTGCTGCGCACCGACGCCTTCCGGGCCGCGGGCGGCTTCCACCCCCGGCTCTGGCTGGGCGGCGAGGAGGAGCTGCTCGCCGCGGATCTGGCGGCCAACGGCTGGTGGCTGATGTACGCCGACCAGCTGACCATCCACCACCAGGCGTCGGTGCTGCGGGACGCCACCCTGCGCCGGGTGCACGGCATCCGCAACACCCTGTGGTTCACCTGGCTGCGCCGCCCGGCCGGGCCCGCCCTGCGCCGCACCCTGCACCTGGCCCGCACCGTCCCCCGTGACACCGCCTCCCTGCGCGCCTTCGCCGAGGCGACGGCCGCGCTGCCCTGGGTCCTGCGCGAGCGCCGGGTGCTGCCGGCGGAGGTGGAGTTCCGCCTGCGTCTGCTGGAACCGTCCCAGCGCGCCTCCAAGGCCCGCCGCTACACGGGCTGACCGGCGGGTCACCCGGTGCGGCCCCGCTGTCGGTGGGGCCGCACCGGGTGACCCGCCGGTCAGTGGGAACCCGGGCGTTCGCCCTTGGGCCCCCGGCCGCGTCCGGTCCGCGGACCGCGGCTGCGCCACCCCTCGTTCTCCTGCAACTCCTCGTTGGCCACGCGGTTTGCGTCCTGGTCGGACGTCCCGGACCCCTCGGCGTCCTTGCGGAGCCGGGCCCGCCGGGTGTCGTACTTCTTGCTGCCGGGTTCGGGCACGACGATCACCTCCTGCCCCGCCGGGTCCCCGGCGGCTCGGCGGCCGAAACGCCGGGCCCGCCCCTCCGGCCGGCCGGCCGCGCTCCCAGCGCCGCCACCAGCGCGTCCGCGCCGTCCGCGGCGGCGTCGGCCGCCCGGAACCCGGCGCCGGCCCGCCGGGCCCGCTCCCGTCCGGCGCCCAGGCACCACTCCCACCAGCGTTCCAGGGTCTCCTCCGTCAGCCGTTCGGCCGGCACCAGCGCGGGCCAGCCGCAGGCACGGGCCTGCGCGGTCACCTTCGCGCCGCCCGCCACGGGGTCCACCGCCAGCGCCGGGGTACCCGCCCGCAGCGCCAGCACCAGTCCGTGCAGCCGGTCGGTGACGACCAGGTCCAGCCGGGTCAGCACGGCCTCCAGCTGGGCGGGTGTGCCGCACAGCCGCCAGTCGTGCGCGTCGAGCCGGGTCTCCAGCTCCAGCCGCGCGCAGTCCTTGCCCGCCAGCCAGCCCGTCAGCGCCGCGGCGACCTCCTCGTGCCGCCGCTGCCGCCCGTACTCGTGCTGCCCGTGGGTGAGGACCACCCCGACGACGGGCCGGGCCGGCGGCTCAGGGGCGCGGGCCGCGAGGTCCGGCGTCGGCTCCGCACCGGTCCCGTCCCGGGCCAGCACCCGGTCGAAGCCGGTGACGGCCGGGGAACCGGGGTCCACCACGGAGACGCCGACGGCGACCCGCACACAGTGCGCGAACCGCCGGTGCACCTCCTCGACCTGCGGCCCGTGCACCGGGCCGCACACGAAGACCAGATGGGTGTACGCCGCCGGATCCACGTCCTCGAAGTGCGGCGCGCCGGCCCGGAAGCCGGGGCTCCACACGACGTCGTAGGGCAGGCCCGCCTCCCGCAGCACCTCCTCCACCCGCCGCAGCGCCAGCACGTCACCGGCGGTCGCCTCCCCGTGCAGGAAGCTGAACCACCCGGTGACCAGAACCCTCTGTCGTCCGTGCACAGTGCCCACGGGTGCCCTGTGCGGGCGCCGGGCAATCGGCCCGACCGGGTGGCGGCGGCATGGAAAGGGGGCGTCGCGGGCCGCTCGTGGTGGCCCGCGACGCCCCCCGGTTCTTTCCTGAGGGGTACTCAGGAGTCCTGTCGGGCTAGGAGTTGACCTGCGCGGTCACCAGGCTCGAGAAGGTGGTCAGCCGGGTGTAGACACCCGGGTAACCGGCCCAGGCGCAGCCCTCGCCCCAGGAAGTGATCCCTGCCAGGACGCCCCCGATGAGCAGGGGACCGCCGCTGTCGCCCTGGCAGGTGTCCACACCGCCGGAGGTGTATCCGGCGCACACCATGTCGCTCGCGACGAAGTCGGAGCCGTAGGAGCTGCGGCAGCTCGAGTCGGAGACGACCGGCACGGTCGCCGTCCGCAGCTGGTTGGAGGAGCCGCCGTTCTCGGAGGTGGTGCCCCAGCCGACGATCCGCGCGGTGGTGCCGGCCGCGTACACGGCGGTGTCCGAGGAGGAGACGTACTTCGCCGTCGTGTACGGCATCGACGTCGACAGCGTCAGCACGGCCACGTCGTCGCCGTTGGTGGCGTCGGTGTAGCCCGGGTTGACCCAGATCCTGCTGACCCGGCTGACCGTGCCGTTGGTGCCGTTGAGATAGGTCCGGCCGCCGACCACGCGCACACTGCCGGTGGTCTCGCCGACCATGCAGTGGGCGGCGGTGACCACCTTGGTCGGGGAGACCAGGGTGCCGCCGCAGAACTGGTTCTGGTAGGCGTCCGTGATCTGCATCATGTACGGGTACGTCGTCGTCGTGGTCGTCGTACCGCCGACGATCGGCTGGGGCGCGGCGACGGCGCCGGGCGCGGCGAACAGCGCGGTCGCGGCGGCGGCAGCGGTGGCGGCGAGGGCCGCGGCGGTTCTCCTGGCACGGTGGAGCCCGAACATGAGTTCCTCCCAGAGGGTTGCCGGTGGGGGGTCGCGCGGGTGGGGGGTGGTGCACGGGGCCGGAAGAACCCGCCCCGTGTGTCCGGCGAGCGGCACAGCTCCAAGCTAGGGCCCACCGAGCCCTTCCCCCAATGAGGGAACGCCCTAGGACGGCCGGGGCAGGGCAGGGAAAACCCTCGGTCCCCACCGGTAAACCCCTCTTCGGGCTCAGGACGGGTGCCGCCCCGCCGCCAGCCGGACGATGTCCACCCGCGAGCGGATCCCCAGCTTGCGGTAGACCCGGGTGAGCGTCGCCTCGACGGTCTTGACGCTGACGAACAGGCGGGCGGCTATCTCCCGGTTGGTGGCGCCCTCCATGACCAGCGAGGCCACCTGACGCTCCATCGAGGCCAGGCCGTGCAGACCGTCGGGCCCGGCGGCGGGAGCGGGGGCCGGCCGTGCCGGACCCGCGGTGGCGGCCGCCTCCACCTGCCGCAGCCAGGGCAGCGCCCGGCAGCGCCGGAACAGCCGCGCCGCCTCGTCGTACGAGGTCGGTCCCGGCCGCTGGGTGCGCAGCCGGGCCAGCGCGAAGGCGGCCCGCGCCTCCTCCAGGCCGTATCCCAGCCCGGCCAGCCGGTCCTGCACGGACGTCAACTGCGCCAGCGCCGCCTCGTGTTCGCCGCGCGCCGCGCGCACCAGCGCCTCCGCCCGGTCCAGCACGGCCAGCACGCTCTGCCGGCCCAGCCGCAGCGCCTGGGCGCGGGCGGCGTCGACGACGTCCTGGGCCTCGGCGACCTCCCCGATGCGCACCAGGGCCTCGGCCAGGTCGCCGTGCCAGCGGCCGCGCGCCGGGTCGGTGATGCCGATGCCGTTCTCCAGCTCCCGCACCCGGCGCAGCGCGCCGACGGCCTCCCGGTCGTCGCCGGCCACCAGATGGGCGTGGCCCAGCGCGGCCAGGGTGCGCGAGAGGTAGACGACGTCGCCGTCCTCCTCCGCGCGGGCCACCGCCTCCCGGGCCAGCGCCAGGGCACGGCCCACGTCGCCGCCGGCGGCCTCGGCGAGCGAGGTGAGCATGGCGCTCGCCCCCTCGCCCATCCCCGCGTCCCGGGCCAGCCCGAGGCTCTCCCCGGCCAAGTCCAGGGCGCGTCCGCAGTGCCCGGAGCGCAGCTCGGTCTCGGCCAGGAAGCGCAGGTAGTGCACCTCGCTCTCGGCCATGCCGCGCCGCCGCACCTCGCGCAGCAGCGCGGTCACGGTGGAGCGGGCCTCGGCCAGCTGGTCGCTCATCAGCAGCCAGCGGAACCTGGCCGAGCGCGCCCCGTTGTGGTGGCACGCCACCCAGGGGTCCTGCGGCTCCTGAAGCGCCCGCCCGATGGTGGCGGGGGCGTCCGGGTGGCCCATCAGGGTCTCGGCCTGCGCCTGGAAGGCGAGCGCCAGCAGCTCGGTGCGCCGGTCGCCGGCGCGCGCGGCCAGCCGTGCCGCGTGCGCGGCCTCCTCGCGGCCCTGGGCGAAGTCGCCCTGGACGACCAGCCCGCGCCAGGCCAGCTGGTAGTGGACCAGGGCGAGCAGCCGCGGGTCGTCGCCCGCGTCGGCCAGCGCCTGCGGGTAGACGGTGTCGACCTCGCCGAGGGCCTGCCCGGCCGCCTCGATCACCACCATCCAGGCCCGTACCCGATGGGCGGGCACGTTCGCCCGGGTCAGCACCTCCCGGGCGATGTCCCGGGCCAGATCCACCTCGCCCGCGGTGATGGCGTCCTCGGCGGCCCGCAGTCTTCGCTCGTCCGGCCCCGGTTCACCGCCGGCCGGGGTGTGCCGGGCGGCGAGCAGCCCGAGCGAGGCGGCCACCGACGGCGCCCCGCGGTCCCGGGCCAGCGCGGCGGCCCGCGCCAGCCGGGCGGCCACCTCCGGGTCGGTGCCCGTGGTGGCCAGCGCCAGGTGTCTGGCGCGTTCGATCGGGTCGGACGCCGCCCGGGACAGCGCCGCGTGCGCGGCCCGCCGCTCCGGCGCCGGTGCCTCCGCGTACAGCGCGGCGGAGATCAGCGGATGCGCGAACCGTACGGCGGGCCCCTCCGGTTCGGTCGCCAGCAGGCCCAGCTCGGCCGCGCGGGCCGTCTCCGCCTCGGCGTCGGCGCGGCCGGCCGCGTGCAGCAGCGCCAGGGTGGGACGGGCGCCGGCGCTCGCCACCAGCAGGGTGTGGCGCGCCCCGTCCGGCAGCAGGTCCAGACGGCTGAGGACCAGGGCCCGCAGCGAGGTCGGCACCGGCAGCGGCTCACCGGGGCGGGGCGGGGTGGGGCTCTCGGCGAGGGCGCGGCCCAGTTCGAGGGCGAACAGCGGATTGCCGCCGCTGGTGCGGTGGATCTCGCGGACCGTGGAACGGGGCAGGCCGGCCAGGTAGCCGCGGTGGTCGAGGAGCGCGGAGACATGGGCGCGGGAGAGGGGGCCCAGCCGGACGGCGCGGGTGTCCGGGGGCAACGCGCGTAGAAACCGGTCGTAGTCCTGCCCCTCGGTGCGTGCCGCGCACAGCAGCCGCACCGGGGTGTCGCCCAGCCGGCGGGCGGCGAAGCCGAGGAGTTCGGCGCTGGCGGGGTCCAGCCACTGGAGGTCGTCGGCGACGACCAGGACGGGACCGCCGGCGGCGAGCGCGCGCAGCGCCGACAGCACGGCCAGGCGCAGCGCGAGCCCGTCGCGTCTCAGGGTGGACTCGCCGCGGCCGGTGAGCGCGGACTCCAGCGCGGTGCGCTGGGCGGCGGGCAGCCGGTGGGCCACCTCCTCCAGCGCCGGGCCGAGAAGATCGGCGAGGGCCAGGAACGGCAGATGTCTTTCGGACTCCGTGGCCGAACAGCGCAACACGGTCCGTGCCGTACCGGCGTATTTCGCGGCCACGGCGCGCAGAACGGTCGATTTTCCTATTCCGCCGGGCCCGTGCAGCAGCACGCTGCCTCCGCGAGCCAGCTGGCCATCCGTCTCCGCGCACGTCTCCTCCCGGCCGATGACCAGGTCGGGGCGGTATCCCGCAGGCTCCTTGACGTCCCGTCGCACGGTCACCGCTCCCTCCGCGTGTCGTGTCCTGGCCAATATTAGGCACCGGCTGTTTCCGTTTCGGAGGAATGAGACGGTGAGGGAAACAACAGCCGTCCGGTATGGACAATTACCGAGCACGCCGGGACGAATAACGTTCCTCCCGAAGCCGAGGGGGCCGACGGCCCGCGGCTTCCCCTCGGCACGGTGCGGGAACACCTTCTCCTCCCTGATGTCCTCCGTCCGGAGGTGGTGAGATCCGCGTCGCGGGCTGCACGATGGCGGTGAGCCGCCCGGCGGTGAGCCGCCCGGCGGTGACACGGGCCCAGGGAGTGAGGGAGAGCGATGCGCGTTCCCATGACGATTGCGGACTTCATGTACCGGGCCGAGCTGGGCTTCGCCGCCGCCCCCGGCGTGATCGACGAACCGGACCAGCCCGCGCCGCCGGTGGCGCCGTCCACGTACGGACGGCTGGGCGAGCGCGTACGGGCGTGGCAGGCGGGCCTGGACGCGCTCGGGGTCGGGGAGGGCGAGCGGGTGGCGGTGGTCAGCCACAACTCGGCCCGTCTGCTGGAGCTGCTGTTCGCGGTGCCGATGAGCGGCCGGATCTGTGTTCCGGTCAACTTCCGCCTGAAGGCGGAGGAGATCGAGTACGTGGTGCGGCAGAGCGGCGCCAGGGTGCTGCTCGTCGACCCGGAGGTGCGGGAGGCGACGGCGGACCTCGCGGTGGACCACCGTTTCGTCCTGGGCGAGCAGACGGAGACGGAGCTGATGCGGTTCGGGGTCGAGCCGCGCCCGTGGTCCGACCCGGACGAGGACGCCACGGCGACGATCAACTACACCTCGGGCACGACCGCCCGCCCCAAGGGGGTCCAGCTCACGCACCGCAACATCTGGGTGAACGGGCTGACGTTCGGCCTGCACACCCGGGCATGGGAGCGCGACGTCTATCTGCACACCCTGCCGATGTTCCACTGCAACGGCTGGGGGATGCCGTTCGTGATGGCCGGGCTCGGGGTGAAGCAGGTGGTGCTGCGCAAGGTGGACGGGGCGGAGATCCTGCGCCGGGTGGACCAGCACGGGGTGACGCTGATGTGCGGTGCGCCGGCGGTGTGGAACGCGGTGCTGGACGCGGCGGCGGACTGGAAGGGCGAGATCCCCGGGCGGGACCGCGTACGGATCGTGTGCGCGGGCGCGCCGCCGCCCAGCCGGATGATCCAGCGGGTGGGCGAGGAACTGGGCTGGGAGTTCCTCCAGATCTACGGCCTGACGGAGACGTCGCCGGTGCTGACGTTCAACCGTGCCCGGCCCGAGGACGCGGGGCTTCCGGCACGGGAGCGGGCCCGGAAGCTGTCGCGGGCGGGCCTGCCCGCGCTCGGCGTGAGACTCCGCGTGGCGGACTCCGGCGAGGTGCTGGCGCGTGCCAACGTCGTCCTGGACGGCTACTGGGAGAAGCCGGAGGAGACGGCGGCGGTGCTGGAGGACGGCTGGTTCCGCACCGGGGACGGAGGGACGGTCGACGAGACCGACGGACACCTGACGATCTCGGACCGCAAGAAGGACGTGATCATCACCGGGGGCGAGAACGTGTCGTCCATCGAGGTGGAGGACACCATCTTCAGCCATCCCGCGGTGGCGGAGGTCGCGGTGATCGGGGTGCCGGACGCGAAGTGGGGCGAGACGATCAAGGCATTGGTGGTGCCGGCCGAGGGCGCGGCGGTGACCGAGGCGGAGATCATCGCGTACTGCAAGGAACGGATGGCCCGCTACAAGGCACCGACGAGTGTGGAGTTCCGCGACGCGATCCCCCGGACGGCGACCGGAAAGATCCAGAAGTTCAGACTCCGTGAGCCGTACTGGGCGGGCCGCGGCCGGGACGTCAACTGACGGCCCCGCCCGCCGGTTCACTGGTCAGCCATCTGGCTGACCGGCGGAGCAGAGGAAGCCCACGGTCGTCCGGTGGTTGGGCGGCCGGCCGTGCCCCGGTGCCGGGTCCGGCCGGCGCCGCCGACCCCTGAACACCCGGGGGCCGGGCGCCCCGTTCAGCCCCCCGACGCGTCGAGGGCGGTGGCCGGGGCGTTGGCCGGGCGGGGCAGGCCCGTGGGGTCGAGGACGAACAGGCAGACGCCCAGCTGGTCGGCGCGGGCGAGGGCGTCGTCGGTGTACCCGGCGAGGGAGAAGTGGACGCAGTCCGCGGACTCCGTCAGGGCCGTCAGCCACAGGCACTCCACATCGCGCGGGCAGGCCGGCCGCAGCTGCGGATCCACCTGCGCCACGATGCCGGGGGCGGCGAGCCCCACGCCGGACGTGGGCTGCCGGTCCGCGCGGTGCACGTCCCGGTGGCCGAGCCAGCGCAGATACAGCACGGCGGCCGTGACCGCGTCGAGGGCGGTACGGATCGGGACGGGCCGGAAGGCGGGGCGCCCGGGCGCGGAGGTACGCGGCACCCGGCCGCCGGCCGCCCCCGCCACCGGAACGCGCAGCATCGTTCCGCAGGGACAGCCCAGCTCCGGGTGCGGCCACTCGCTCGCGCGCCCGCAGGCCGCGCAGCGCACCGTGACCCACTCCTCGTCCCAGGAGCGGTGGACCACGGCCGTCGCCGTGGTGTGCGGGTCGAGCGGCGGGGCCACGGGTGTTCCGCAGGCGCACGGGTAGGACGGCGCGGTGAACGGGTGCTCGCGCCGACAGTCCGGGCAGCGCACCGGCACCATCTCGGACATGTCCCACTCCAGAGCGATGTGGCGGTGTGTCTCGTCGGAACGGTCCCCCCATCTTCCGCCGAACGGCCCCCGTCTGTCCGTCTCTTGACGGCCTTCGTGCACCCGCTTACATTGCTTCCAGATAGCAGAAGATAGTTTCCGTAATGCGGAAGTGCTCGCCGCGGGGTGCGACGGGAGTACCCATCCGACAGCCGAAGCAGGAGTACTCGATGGCTCGAATGACCGCTGCCCGTGCGGCAGTCGAAATCCTCAGGCGCGAGGGGATCACCGACGTGTTCGGTGTGCCGGGCGCGGCGATCAACCCCTTCTACGCGGCGCTCAAGGCCTGTGGCGGCATCACCCACACCCTCGCCCGCCATGTCGAGGGCGCCTCGCACATGGCCGAGGGCTACACCCGCGCCCGCCCGGGCAACATCGGCGTCTGCGTCGGCACCTCCGGCCCCGCGGGAACGGACATGATCACCGGGCTCTACTCCGCCACCGGTGACTCCGTCCCGATCCTGTGCATCACCGGACAGGCCCCGACCGCCGTGATCCACAAGGAGGACTTCCAGGCCGTCGACATCGCCTCCATCGCCAGGCCGGTGACCAAGATGGCGGTCACCGTGCTGGAGGCGGCCCAGGTCCCCGGCGTCTTCCAGCAGGCCTTCCACCTCATGCGCTCCGGCCGCCCCGGACCGGTCCTGATCGACCTGCCGGTCGATGTCCAGCTCACCGAGATCGAGTTCGATCCGGAGACCTACGAACCGCTCCCGGTGTACAGGCCCGCCGCCACCCGCGCGCAGATCGAGAAGGCGGTCGAGATGCTCAACGCCGCCGAGCGGCCGCTGATCGTCGCCGGCGGCGGCGTGATCGGCGCCGACGCCGCCGGCCTCCTGGTGGAGTTCGCCGAACTGACCGGCACCCCGGTCGTGCCGACCCTGATGGGCTGGGGCGTCCTCCCCGACGACCACGAGCTGAACGCCGGCATGGTCGGCCTCCAGACCTCCCACCGCTACGGCAACGCCACCTTCCTGGAGTCCGACTTCGTCCTCGGCATCGGCAACCGCTGGGCCAACCGCCACACCGGGAGGCTGGACGTCTACACGGCCGGCCGGACCTTCGTGCACGTCGACGTCGAGCCCACCCAGATCGGCCGGATCTTCGCCCCCGACTACGGCATCGCCTCCGACGCCGGGGCCGCCCTGCGGCTCTTCGTGGAGGTGGCCAGGGAGCTGAAGGCGGCCGGCGGGCTCCCCGACCGGTCCGCCTGGGCCGCCGCCGCGCAGGAGAGGCGGGCCCGCCTCCAGCGCCGTACGCACTTCGACGACGTCCCGATCAAGCCGCAGCGCGTCTACGAGGAGATGAACAAGGCGTTCGGACCGGACACCCGCTACGTCTCCACCATCGGCCTGTCCCAGATCGCCGGCGCCCAGATGCTGCACGTCCACCGTCCGCGCCACTGGATCAACTGCGGCCAGGCGGGCCCCCTGGGCTGGACCGTGCCGGCCGCGCTCGGCGTCGCCAAGGCCGACCCGGAGGCGTCCGTCGTCGCCCTGTCCGGCGACTACGACTTCCAATTCATGATCGAGGAGCTGGCCGTCGGGGCGCAGCACAAGATCCCCTACATCCATGTCCTCGTCAACAACTCCTATCTGGGCCTGATCCGCCAGGCGCAGCGCGCCTTCGACATCGACTTCCAGGTCAGGCTGGAGTTCGAGAACGTCAACTCGCCCGAGCTGGGCGTCTACGGCGTCGACCACGTCAAGGTCGCCGAGGGCCTGGGCTGCAAGGCGATCCGGGTGACCGGCCCCGGCGAGCTGGGCGCCGCCTTCGAGCAGGCCAGGAAGCTGGCCGCCGAGTACCGGGTGCCGGTCGTCGTCGAGGCGATCCTGGAGCGCGTCACCAACATCTCCATGTCCACGACCAACGACATCGGTGACGTGACCGAGTTCGAGGAGCTCGCCACCGAGCCATGGCACGCGCCGACCGCGGTCAGGCCGCTGAAGGTCTGAGCGCACACCGCCGTAGCGCCGGAGGCACGCCGGCCGGGGGCGGTCCGTCCGCGGGACGGGCCGCCCCGCGCGCGTGCTCAGTCCCCGCCGCCCCCGCCGCCTCCGCAGCCGTGGCCGCCGCCCCAGCCGTGGTCGTGGCCGTAGGTGTGGCCGTGATCGTGGCCGTGGTCTCCCGGGCCGCCGCCGAGGCCGCGGTCGTCCTCGTCCTCGTCCCCGTCCGCGTCGTAGCCCTCCACGCCGATGATCCCGCGGACGAAGCCCCGGCCGGCCGGGAAGAGGCCCTCGTCCGCCGGTCCGCCCCGGCCGACGAGGCCGCCGTCCCGGGCGAGGACCGGCACCAGCGCGGTCAGGGCCCGGTCGCCGTGCAGCGCCACGGCGAGCAGGACGTCCTCCTCCGCCAGCCCCTCGGGACCGTCGGGCAGCGGATGGCGCGCCTGGAGAGCGGCCAGGTGACGGCGGGCGGCGCGGGTCGCCCCGGGCACCAGGCGCCTGAGCCGGCCGGCCGTCTCCAGCTCCTTCCGCATCCGCGTCAGCGCACGGCGTACGACGGCCCGTTCGAGCAGCTCTCGGATGCCGGCGGGCCGGTAGAGGCCGACCCGCACCGCCTTCTCCAGCGGATGCCGGAACGGCGGTGCGTCCCCCTCGGCCGGCGGCGCCGCGATCCGGCGCAGTGTGCCGGTCCGGCCGGCTCCCACGGCACCCCGCAGATACAGCGCGACCACGGCCACCGTGACCGCCGCGCGCGGACCGCCCCGCACCAGCGCGACCGCGTACGGTTCCGGCCCGGCCGTCGTGCCGTCGCTCATGACACCCCCGCGGCGGGGCCCGCCGCCCCCGTGCCGGCGGGCCCCGCGTGCAGTGAATGTGCCCGTGGCAGGGGGCGGTTGAAGCATGCTGGATGCGATTTCAGAGGTTGATCTGAGGATTCCGTAGGCCGGATACGGCGGCTGCCGTACGCGTGCGGCACGAACGCCGCCGGAAGACCTTCCCCCCCTCGGCCCGAAGGGCGCCCCGCACAACGCGTGCAGCGCCGGATGCGAGACCGTCCGCATCCGGCGCTGCACGGGCCGGCAGGCCCGGGCCGGGGCCCTGGGCCGGGACCGCGGGGGGCGCGACGGCACCGGGGTCCGCTCCCCTCGGGTCGAAGAAGCGCCACTCCGGTGCCTTCACCACCGCACTGGCTCGCGCCCCCGCCGCGGTCCCCGCCTGCCGGCGGCTCGGGAGGCCGGTTCCGGGCGGCGCCGCCGCTCGGGCGCGACGGGACATGTCAGCGGCGGACGCCGCCCGGAGGTCTTCGGCGGGGTGTCAGACCCCGGCGCCGGAGAGGCGCTCCACGGCCCGCAGCAGGGCCGAGTGGTCCAGGCCGCCGTCGCCCTGCGCGCGCAGCGACGCGACGAGCTGGGCGACCACGGCGCCCACGGGCAGCGCGGCGCCGACGTCGCGGGCGGCGTCCGTGACGATGCCCAGGTCCTTGTGGTGCAGGTCGATACGGAAGCCGGGCGTGAAGTCGCGGTGGAGGAAGTTGTCCTTCTTGCGCGTCAGCACGGTGGAGCCGGCCAGGCCGCCGCCGAGGACGTCCAGCGCCGCCCTCAGGTCCACGCCGGACTTCTCCAGGAAGACCACGGCCTCGGCGCAGGCCTGGATGTTGACGGCGACGATCAGCTGGTTGGCGGCCTTCACGGTCTGGCCCGAGCCGTGCGGACCGCACCGCACGATGGTCCTGCCCAGCGCCTCGAAGAGGGGCTTCGCGGCGTCGAAGTCGGCCTGGTCGCCGCCGACCATGATGGACAGCACGGCCTCGACCGCGCCCGCCTCGCCGCCGGAGACGGGGGCGTCCAGCACGCGCACGCCCTTCTCCCGCGCGGCCTTCGCCAGGTCGACCGAGGTCTGCGGGGTGATCGAGGACATGTCGATCAGCAGCGCGCCGGGCCGGGCGTTCTCCAGGATGCCGTCGGGGCCGTAGGCGACCGCCTCGACCTGCGGGGAGGCGGGCACCATCGTGATGATCACGTCGGCGTCGCGGACCGCTTCGGCGACCGAGCCGGCCGCGGTGCCGCCGGCGGCGGCCAGGCGGTCCAGCTTCTCCTGCTCCAGGGTGTAGCCGGTGACGTCGTACCCCGCCTTGATCAGGTTCTCGGACATGGGGGAGCCCATGATGCCGAGGCCGATCCAGGCGATCCGGGGACGTGCGGGGGTGTCGCTCATCAGTTGGCCTCTCAGTACGGGGATCAGCGGGGCAGCCAGTCGAAGGCCTCGCTGCTCGGACGGTCGCCGGGCTGGTACTCCAGGCCCACCCAGCCCTCGTAACCGGCCTTGCGCAGCCGGTCCAGGAGGTCCTCCAGCGGCAGCGACCCGGTGCCGGGGGCGCCGCGTCCCGGGTTGTCGGCGATCTGCACATGGCCGGTCCGCGCGGCATACCGGTCGATCACCTGCGGCAGGTCCTCGCCGTTCATGGACAGGTGGTAGAGGTCCATGAGGAAGCGGGCGTTGTCCAGGCCGGTGGCCCGGTTGACCCGCTCGGCGACGCCGACGGCGGCCGGGGCGGACACCAGCGGGTAGAGCGGCGACTCGGGCCTGTTCAGCGCCTCGATCAGCAGGACGGCGCCGATCCGGTCGGCGGCCCGGGCCGCGAGGACCAGGTTCTCCAGCGCGAGCGCGTCCTGCTCGGCCGGATCCACGCCCTCGACCCGGTTGCCGTACAGGGCGTTCAGGGCCGTGCAGCCGAGGGACTCGGCGAAACCGGCGGCCACGTCGATGTTGGCGCGGAACCGTTCCGACCCCTCGCCCGGCACGGACAGGGCGCCGCGGTCCGGGCCGGGGAGCCGGCCGGCGTAGAGGTTCAGGCCGGTGAGCCGGACGCCCGCGTCCTCGATCGCCGTCCTGAGGGCGTCCAGTCCGGAGCGCTCGGGGGTGGGCGTGCCGACCCAGGGCCACCACAGCTCGACCGCGGTGAAGCCGGCCGCGGCGGCGGCCGCGGGGCGTTCCAGGAGCGGGAGTTCGGTGAAGAGGATCGACAGGTTGACGGTGAAGCGCTGGTCTGCGAATCCCATCGGGGGCCGCGCTCCCTTCCGTGAGGGCGAGCGAGTGATGCGTCGCGTGTATTTCGTATCGTGGAATATGGATTCTGCTTAACGGAAGGCTGCCGTCGAGGGTCACGGCTTGTCAAGAGGCGGGCGGCGGAACTGTCCGGGAGTCCCGGTGGCGCGTTAGGTTGAGCGCGTGCGATTGAGAGTGGAGTTCACGACCGAGCCCTTCGATCTCGACGAGGCGCCCCCGCACGCGCTCGTCGCCCGCGAGGTCGTCGAGGCGGCCGAGCTGGACGCGGTGGACGTCGGTCCGTTCGGCAACACCGCCGAGGGCGGCGCCGACGCGGTGATCACCGCCGTCGACGCGCTGCTGCGCAAGACCCTCGAGGCGGGCGCCACCCGGATCTCGCTCCAGGTCAATGTGGTGGGGGAGGGGGGCAGTTGACCGGCGTGCGGGACGAGCCCTTCATCACGGCCGTGAAACCGCTGGTCGACGCCATGGGCGGCGAGATGCTCCCGCCCGGCGAGGCCGGCCCGGACGATGTCGTCCTGTCCTGGGAGGGTGCCGATGTCGTCGCCGTCCGGCTGCCGCAGCTGGCCGACTCCCTCGATCACATCCTGGCCGCCATGGAGCGCAAGCGGGGCAAGCCGCTGGCCGAACTGGACCGCAAGGCCAAGCAGGAGGTCGTACGGACGCTGGAGGCGCGCGGCGCCTTCTCCGTGCGGCACGGCGTGGAGACCGTGGCGAGCGCCCTCGGGGTGAGCCGCTTCACCGTCTACAACTACCTCAACCGCGAGAAGGGGTCCTAAAGCCGGGCTCGGGTCCCTGATCCGTGCTCATGGGTGACGAGCCGCCGTCCGGTGTCCGGGCGGCGGCTTTTGTAACCCGGAATTTTCAACAAACTGTTGACGCGTTGTCCGGGAGGGCGTTAGCTATCGGCACGCCCGTCCAGCACGCAGGCCGTTCCACGGCCACGGAGGCTCCCGTGACGTCGACTTCCATGCCCCCGGGCCTCGCCCGCCTCAACGCCCTCGACGAGCAGGCCGCCCTGTCCGCTCTCCGCGAGGCGTGCACTTCCACGGCGTGGGCCGAGCGACTGCTCGCCGCCCGGCCCTACGCCACCCCCGAGGACCTCTACGCCGCCAGCGACGCCGCCATGGCTCAGCTGACGGCCGAGGACCTCAAGGAGGCGATGGCCGGGCACCCGCCGATCGGCCGCCCGAAGCCGGGCGATCCCACCTCGGCGCGGGAACAGCGCGGCATGGCCGGCGCCTCCGACGACCTCAGGGCGGAGATGTTCGAACTGAACCTGGCCTACCAGGAGAAGTTCGGCCATGTCTTCCTCATCTGCGCCACCGGCCGGACCGGCGAGCAGATGCGCGACGCGGTCCGGGAGCGGATCGGCAACACGCCGGAGCAGGAGCGGGAGACCGTCCGCACCGAGCTGGGGAAGATCAACCGTATCCGGCTCGCCCGACTCGTCGAAGAGGACGCCTGAGAGATGAGCACCAGCACCACCGCCTCCGTGTCCACGCACATCCTGGACACCAGCGTCGGCCGCCCCGCCACGGGTGTCGCCGTCCGCCTCGCCGCCCGCGGCGGCGCGGACGCGGACTGGCGGGCGCTCGGCGGCTCCGCGACCGACGCGGACGGGCGGTGCAAGGACCTCCCGGCGCTGCCGGAGGGAACCACCCACGTACGGCTCGACTTCGCCGTCGAGGCGTACTTCGAGAAGTCCGAGAAGTCCGCGAACAGGCAAGCCGATGCGCAGCAGGACGCCCCCGCGAATCGGGACAGCGGTAGCGGCGTGTTCTTCCCGGAGGTGACGGTCACGTTCGCCGTCGTGCCGGGCGAGCACTACCACGTACCGCTGCTGCTCACCCCGTTCGGCTACTCCGTTTACCGAGGGAGCTAGCTACATGACCGTGATGTTGGGCCAGAACCAGTACGGCAAGGCCGAGAACCGAGTCGTCAGGATCGTGCGGGACGGCGCCACCCACCACATCAAGGACCTGAACGTCTCGGTGTCGCTCAGCGGCGACATGGACGAGGTCCACCACTCCGGCTCCAACGCCCACGTCCTGCCGACCGACACCACCAAGAACACGGTGTTCGCGTTCGCCAAGGAGCACGGCATCGACTCCGCCGAGCAGTTCGGCATCCACCTCGCCCGGCACTTCGTCACCTCGCAGGAGCCGATCCACCGGGCCCGTATCCGGATCGAGGAGTACGCCTGGGAGCGGATCGCCGCCTCGGACCCGGACACGGAGAAGAAGCACTCCTTCGTCCGCTCGGGCCAGGAGGTACGGCTCACCCAGGTCAGCTACGACGGCGAGCGGTGGGAGGTCGTCTCCGGCCTGAAGGACCTGACCGTCCTGAACTCCACCGACTCCGAGTTCTGGGGCTATGTCAAGGACAAGTACACGACGCTCCCCGAGACCCACGACCGCATCCTGGCCACCGAGGTCTCCGGCCGCTGGCGCTTCAACTGGAGCGACGACGCCCGGGAGATGCCCGACTGGGAGGAGTCGTACCGGGAGACCCGGAAGCACCTGCTCCAGGCCTTCGCCGAGACCTACTCGCTGTCGTTGCAGCAGACCATGTACCAGATGGGCACGCGGATCATCGAGCGGCGCGACGAGATCGACGAGGTCCGCTTCTCCCTCCCGAACAAGCATCACTTCCTGGTGGACCTGGAGCCGTTCGGGCTGAAGAACGACAACGAGGTGTACTTCGCCGCCGACCGGCCCTACGGCCTGATCGAGGCCACGATCCTGCGCGACGGCTGCGAGGCGCGCATCCCGGTGGACCTCACCAACCTCTGACCCGACCGGTGCCCCCGAGCATGTCCGGGGGCACCCGTCCCCTCTCGGCACCCGCGGCCGGCCGGCCGCGGCACTCAACAACCCCTGGGGTCCTGCCGTGCCCTGCCCACAGAACGAAAGGGACGAACCATGGCAGCAGCCCGGCGCATCGTCATCGACAACGGCGCGATCGCGACCGTCGACGCCCACGACACCGAGTACGCCCGCGGGTACGTCGTCCTGAACGGCAACCGCATCGAGTCGCTCGGTGCGGGCGCGGCCCCCGAGGGCCTGGAGAACGTCGTGCAGCGCATCGACGCCTCCGGCCACCTCGTCACCCCCGGCCTGGTCAACACCCACCACCACTTCTACCAGTGGATCACCCGGGGCCTGGCCACCGACCACAACCTCTTCGACTGGCTGGTCGCCCTCTATCCGACCTGGGCCCGCATCGACGAGCCGATGGTGCACGCCGCCGCGCAGGGCTCGCTGGCGATGATGGCCCGCGGCGGGGTGACCACCGCCATGGACCACCACTACGTCTTCCCGCGCGGCTGTGGCGACCTGTCCGGCGCCATCGTCCGGGCCGCCCGCGACATGGGCGTCCGCTTCACGCTGGCCCGCGGCTCCATGGACCGCGGCGAGTCGGACGGCGGGCTGCCGCCGGACTTCGCCGTGGAGAGCCTGGACGAGGCGCTCGCCGCCACCGAGGAGACGGTCCGGCAGCACCACGACACCTCCTTCGACGCCATGACCCAGGTCGCCGTCGCACCCTGCTCCCCCTTCTCCGTCTCCACGGAACTGATGCGCCAGGGCGCCCGGCTGGCCCGCCGGCTCGGCGTGCGCCTGCACACCCACGGCTCGGAGACCGTGGAGGAGGAGAAGTTCTGCCACGAGCTGTTCGGCATGGGCCCGACCGACTACTTCGAGTCCACCGGCTGGCTCGGCGAGGACGTGTGGATGGCGCACTGCGTCCACATGACCGACTCCGACATCGCCGCGTTCGCCCGGACCGGGACGGGGGTCGCCCACTGCCCGTCGTCCAACGCGCGGCTGGCCGCCGGGATAGCGCGGATCCCGGACATGCTCGCGGCCGGCGTCCCGGTCGGCCTCGGTGTCGACGGCACCGCCTCCAACGAGTCCGGCGAGCTCCACACCGAACTGCGCAACGCCCTGCTCGTCAACCGTCTCGGCGCCCACCGCGAGGCCGCCCTGAACGCCCGTCAGGCGCTGCGCCTGGGCACATACGGCGGGGCCCGGGTGCTGGGCCGGGCGGCCGAGACCGGCTCGCTGGAGCCGGGCAAGCTGGCCGACCTGGTGCTGTGGCGGATGGACACCCTCGCCCACGCCTCCATCGCCGACCCGGTCACCGCGCTGGTGTTCGGCGCGGCCGCCCCGGTCACCGCCTCCTTCGTCAACGGCCGCCGGATCGTGGAGAACGGGCGGCTGCTCACCGCCGACGAGGACGCCATAGCCCGTTCCACCCGCGAGCAGGCGCGCCGGCTGGCGGCGATCGCCGCGCGGTGAAGTCCGTTTCCGTGTACGGCATGTGATCTCCGGCCGGGAGGGACGGCTCCCGGCCGGTGGCCGTGGACCCCGGCGGTCCGCGGCGGCCGTCTCCGGGGCGCGCGTGGACGCGCGTGCCCCGGTACGGTCCCCGTTCGCACCGAACGGTCCGTCCCGGTCCCGCACGACCTCACCCGCACCACCTCCTTGACACCCACGTCGACGGCGACGTGTACCCGACCGGAGGAGCCGCCGTGACCGACCACCCAGTCGACGAGAAACTTCCCGCCGTGAAAATGGCGACCACCGGCCTTCAGCACGTGGCCGCCATGTACGCGGGGGTCGTCGCCCCGCCCCTGATCGTCGGCGCCGCCGTAGGGCTGTCCGGCACCGAACTGACCTTCCTCACCGGTGCCTGCCTGTTCACCGCGGGCCTCGCCACCTTCCTCCAGACCCTCGGCATCTGGAAGATCGGCGCCAGACTGCCCTTCGTCAACGGCGTCACCTTCGCCGGCGTCGCCCCCATGACCGCCATCGCCGCCGCCAACGACAGGTCCGACGCGCTGCCCGTCATCTTCGGCGCGGTCATCGTCGCCGGGCTCCTCGGCTTTCTCGCGGCACCCGTCTTCTGCAAGGCGG
Source organism: Streptomyces fumigatiscleroticus (assembly GCF_014647975.1). GTDB lineage: Bacteria > Actinomycetota > Actinomycetes > Streptomycetales > Streptomycetaceae > Streptomyces > Streptomyces fumigatiscleroticus. Next base: position 445,032 of record NZ_BMQF01000004.1, on the reverse strand, counting down.
TCCGCTTCTTCCCGCCGGTCGTCACCGGCAGCGTCATCACCCTCATCGGCGTCTCGCTGCTGCCGGTCGCCTTCGGCTGGGCGCAGGGCCCCGACGCCTTCGCGCACGACTACGGTTCGCCGACCAACCTGGGCCTGGCGGCGACCACACTCGCCGTCGTCCTGCTGCTGCGCCGCTTCACCCGCGGCTTCGTCAAGCAGATCGCCGTGCTGCTGGGCCTGGTCGCCGGCACACTGATCGCGATCCCGTTCGGCGTCACCGACTTCGCTCCCGTCGCCGACGCGGACCTCGTGGGCTTCCCCACCCCGTTCCACTTCGGCGCCCCGCAGTTCCAGCTCGCCGCGATCCTGTCGATGTGCGTGGTGATGGTGGTCTCGATGACCGAGTCCACCGCCGACATGCTGGCGCTGGGCGAGATCGTCGAGCGGCCGGCGGACGAGCGGACCATCGCCGCCGGGCTGCGCGCCGACACCCTCGGCTCGGCGCTCAGCCCCCTGTTCAACGGCTTCATGTGCAGCGCCTTCGCGCAGAACATCGGCCTGGTCGCCATGACCCGCATCCGCAGCCGCTTCGTCGTCGCCGCCGGCGGCGGCTTCCTGGTGCTGATGGGCCTGTGCCCGGTGGCCGCCTCGCTCATCGCCGTCGTACCGCGCCCGGTGCTCGGCGGCGCGGGCGTGGTGCTGTTCGGCTCGGTGGCGGCCAGCGGCATCCAGACCCTCATGCGGGCCGGTCTGGACCGCGACAACAACGTCCTGATCGTGGCCGTCTCGCTGGCCGTCGGCATCGTCCCGATCACCGAGCCGGAGTTCTACCACGCCTTCCCGGAGACCGCGAGGATCGTCCTGGACTCGGGCATCTCCACCGGCTGCGTGGCGGCGGTGCTGCTCAACCTGGTCTTCAACCACCTCGGCAGGAAGGAACGCGACGCCGCGGACGTGACCCATCCGATGGAGGCGGGGGAGGAGATCGCGGGCGCCCGTCCGGCCGCCGCGCACTGAGACGGCCACGGGGAGGGGCGCGGCCCCTCCCCGTGGGGGATCACCGTCGGCGCGGACGCAGGGCGAGCCCCGCCAGCACCAGGGCCGTCACCGCGATCCCGGCCGCCACCCGGAACGCCAGCCGGTAGCCCGCGGCGGTCGCCGCGACCGTCGCCGCGCCCGCGTCGAGCAGGGCGCCGGTGCGGCCCGCCGCCAGCGTCGACAGCACCGCCAGGCCCAGCGAACCCCCGACCACCTGCGTGGTGTTGAACAGTCCGGACGCCAGACCGGCGTCCTCCTCCCGCACCCCCGCCATGGCCAGCCCGGTCAGCGCGGGCATCGCCGCCGCGAACCCGGCGGCCAGCAGCAGCATCGGCGGCAGCACGTCCGTGACGTAGGAGCCGCCCTCGGGCGCCCGGCTCAGCAGCGCCGTCCCGGCGACGATCAGCACCAGCCCCGCCAGCAGCACCCGGTACGCCCCGAACCGCCCGACGGTCCGCGCGGACAGCCCCAGCATCAGCAGCCCGATCGCGACCGGCGCCGGCAGGAACGCCGTACCGGTGGCCAGTTCCCCGTAGCCCAGCATCCGTTGCAGATACAGCGCGCCGATGAACTGGAACCCGTACATCGTCGCGATCATCAGGATCTGCACGGTGTTCGCGCCGGTCAGCAGCCGGGAGCGGAACAGCCGCAGCCGCAGCAGCGGACGCGCGGCCCGTGCCTGGCGGACGGTGAAGGCCGTGAACAGCGCGAGGGCGAGCGCCGCGAGCAGGGCGGTGGAGGCCGCACCGCGCTCGCCGGAGCCGACGACGACGTACACGGTCAGCATCAGCGCGCCGGTGACCAGCGCCGCGCCCGGGTAGTCGGCGCCCCGGCCGGAGCCGCGCTCCGCCGCCGGGCGGTCCGGCGCGAGGACGCGCACCGCCGCCAGCCAGGCCGCGACGCCGATCGGCAGGTTGATCAGGAAGATCCAGTGCCAGCCCAGGGTCTGGGTCAGCGCCCCGCCCAGGAAGGTGCCGAGCGCCCCGCCCGCCGAGCCGACCGCGCTGAACACGGCGATCGCACGGGCCTGTTCACGCGGCTCGGGGAAGAGCGCGACCAGCATGCCGAGCACCACCGCCGAGGCCATCGCCCCGCCGACGCCCTGCACCGCGCGCGCCGCGATCAGCATCGTCTGCCCGGTCGCCACCCCGCACAGCACCGAGGCCGCGGTGAACAGGGCGATCCCCGCCGTGAACATCCGCTTGCCGCCGACCAGATCGCCGAGCCGCCCGGCCAGCAGCAACAGCCCGCCGAAGGGGATGAGATACGCGTTGACGACCCAGGCGAGCCCCGGCCCCGAGAAGCCGAGGTCGCTCTGGACGGCGGGCATGGCGACGGTGACGATGTTGCCGTCCAGAATCGTCATCAGGGCGCCGGCGCACAGCACGACGAGCGACGCCCAACGGGAGTGCGTTCGCCGCACCGGGCGCGCCGGTGACTCGGTCAGGGACGTCATGACGACGGGCCTCCGCTTCCTGTTCGGTCCGAGGGTGCCAAGTCGTGCACCAGGTGCACGACTTGTAACGAAGGACATCGTGGGTGACCCTGGGAGGAAGGCGTAAGGAGGCAGTCGGATGTCCCCCAGGAACACCGGTGTTACCCCGCAGGTCGTGAACGCGCACGCGTGCCCGGTGCGGGAGGTTCTTGACAGGGTGTCGGGCAAGTGGAGCGTGCAGATCCTGGTGGCGGCGGCGCACGGCCCGATCCGCTTCACCGAGCTGGAGCGCGGCATCGAGGGGATCAGCCGCCGCATGCTGACCCTGACCCTGCGCAACCTGGAGCGCGACGGGCTGGTCACCCGCACCGTGCACCCCACGGTGCCGCCGAAGGTGGAGTACGCGCTCACCCCGGTCGCGCGGGAGCTGCACGAGACGCTGCAACGGCTGACGGACTGGGCCGAGCGCAACCGGGTGTACATCGCCGAGTCACGGGCGTCCTACGACGCGGAGCACGAGCCGGAGCCCGCGTGAGAGCCGGGCGCGGGTGCGCGGGCGCCCTGGTACCCGCCCCTCTCACAGGCCGAACAGGCCCGGATCCGAGGCCAGCGCCCGGAAGTACTCCCGGGGCTCCGCGACCAGCCTGCGGGCCTTGAGGTCCATCGGACCGCCGACCGCCGTGATCTCGGCGGCGACCGTGCCGTCGGTCTTCCGGATGGTCTGCTCGATCCGGAAGGTCTTGCCCTCGCCCCAGGTGAAGCCGCACGTGTTCCGAGTGACCGGTCCTGGCATGCGCGGGTGGCCGTTCACACCCGCCGGGGGGAGGCCAGCAGGTAACGGACCCGGGTGCGCGGCTCGGTGTACTCCCCGGCCTGCCAGCCGGCCCGCTCCAGCGTCGCCGCGCAGGCCCGCAGCGCCGCGCCGTCCGGCTCGTACACGGCGACGGCCTCCGGCTGCGCGGTCGCCCGCACCCGGTAGCCGCCGCCCTCCCGCCCCGCCGGACGGTGCCCGCCCGCCTCCAGGGCGAGGGCGGCGGCCCGCACCAGATGTGTGCGCTCCCAGCCGCAGGGCCGGTCCGTGGCGCCGTCCGGATTGGTCATCCGGCGCAGCTCCAGCAGCCCCTGCCAGGCGCTGTGCACCTCGCGCGCGCGGGCGGGGCCGAGGGCCGGCGGCTCCTCCTCGTCCCCGGTACGGGCGGCGAACCCACCGCTGCCCGAGGGCGCGGGCGTGTCCTTCTCCGGCGTCACGGACGCGGGCTCCTCCCGTACCCGGTGCCCGGCGGGCGTCAGGAAGTGGTCGTGCGGCGGACGCGGATGCCGGAAGGCGAGCCCTTGCCGCACCAGCGCCGCGAGCTGCGCCGGTGTGCCCCGCAGCCGGCCGGTCACGGGGTCGGCGGCGTCGATGACACGCCGCTGCGCGGCGGTGGGCGGTCGTGTCACGGCACGGCTCCTTCCCCGGTCTCCCCGGTCGTACGGCCTGCCGGTGAGCCTACGAGGAGGCTCCGACGTTCCAGCCGGCGACGACCGGCCGGTCGTGCTCGGTGCCGAGCCGGCCGACCGTGCCGGTGTCCAGCCGGAACAGCGCGCCCCCGGAGGGCGGCAGCCCCAGCCAGCGGGCGGTCAGTACGCGCAGGAAGTGTCCGTGGGCCACCAGCACCACATCGCCGTCGGCGCTCTCCAGCGCCGTGCGCACCTTGGCCAGCATCCGGTCGGCGCGCGCCCCGACCTGCTCCGGGCTCTCCCCGGGGTGCTCCGGCGGCCCCGGGGCGACGCCGTCCGTGAACAGGAACCAGTCGGGCCGGGTGCGCTGGATCTCGGCGGTGGTGACCCCTTCGTACCCGCCGTAGTCCCACTCGCTCAGATCGGCGTCCACCCGTACGTCGTGCAGCCCGGCCAGCTCCGCGGTCTCCCGGGCCCGCCGCAGCGGACTGACGAACACCGTCCCGGTGTGCTCCGCCGCGAGCAGCGGGGCGACCGCGCGGGCCTGCTCGCGCCCCTTGCCGGTGAGCGGCAGATCCGTCCAGCTGGTGTGCTGCCCGGACCGGGACCATGCGGTCTCGCCGTGCCGCACGAGGAGCAGGTCACTCATGGCCGGCACCTTTCTCGTCGTCTGCGGGTCGCTGATCGACCCATGATCGCCAACGGGATGCCGGGTGTCCGCATTCCCGGCGCGGCCGGGCCGGGCTCCACCGCAGTGGCGCACGCCGGCCCGGTGTGCGGCGGTGTTCTCGCCTACTCGGGGGGCGTCGGCGTGTCGTGGGTGCGGTACATCGCCTGGACGTCCAGCTCCAGCTGGACGGTCGGGCCGACCACCGCGATGCCGCGGGCCAGCATCGAGCGCCAGTTGAGGGTGAAGTCCTCGCGGTGCAGTTCCGCCTTGGCCAGGGCCGCGCAGCGCAGCTCCTGCTCGTAGCCGCCGTTCACGGTGCCGAGGTAGGTGGTGTCCAGGCCGACGGAGCGGCTGGTGCCGTGCATGGTGAGCGTGCCGTGCAGGGTCCACTTGGAGCCGCCGCGGTAGACGAAGCGGTTGCTGACGAAGTCGATGTACGGGTAGCGCTCGACGTCGAGGAAGTCGGCCGACCGCAGATGGTTGTCGCGGGTCCGGTTGCCCGTGTCGATGCTGGCGGCCTCGATGCGCACCGAGACCTGGGAGTCGGTCATGGTCGGCGCGACGCGGATACCGCCGTCGAAGCGGGTGAAGCGGCCGTGCACATGGGCCATGCCCACATGCTTGGCGATGAAGCGGATCGCGGTGTGCGGCGGGTCGAACAGCCAGGTGCCGGCCGTCGGGAGCTCCAGCTGGCGGGCGGACTCCAGCATGACGCGCGTCGGGGGCAGGGCCGTACCGGCGGTGATGCTGACGTTCGCGCGGTGCGGCGACAGGCCCTCGGCCACGGTCATCATGCTGTACTCGCCCGGCGGCAGGGTCGCCACGAAGAGACCGTAGGGGTCGGTGGTGCCGCGGGCCACGACGCGGTGGCTGTCCGCCGCCGTCACCGTGACCTCGGCGCCGCCCATGGGCTGCCCCATCGGATCGACGACCTCGCAGCCGAACGCCCCGGCCCCGGACGGCAGGGGGACCGGCAGAACCGGCGCGGCATGCGCGTCGCGGGAACGCCGGCGTCGGAGCAGTCCGAGGGCCATGCTGTGCACCTTTCTCCACATGTGCCGCCGCCGCGCGGGCCCGGGGCCGGTCGCGTTCGCGGTCGCCAATGACCCTCCGGCGGCAGGACGCGGGCACGGAGGGAACTGTTCGTCAGCGATCATAAAACTGTGGGCAGGGGGCGGACGATCACCGGGGTGGGGAGGGGTGATCGGCCCGGCCGGGTGGCCGCGCGCCGCAAATCGACACATCACCGAGCCATACCGCCCCACCTCGCCCCCGGTGATTTGCGCCGACGCTGTGGCGAAGAACACCCGGGGCACCGAACCTTCACGGGCGGCCCGCGGCATCGCCACCCACTTCACACATCCGCCCCGCGCCGCCGCTACTGCCGGTAGCCGCCGAGGAACCGCCCGATCCGCCCGATCGCCGCCTCCAGGTCGTCGGCGTAGGGCAGGGTGAGGATGCGGAAGTGGTCCGGGGCCGGCCAGTTGAAGCCCGTGCCCTGCACCACCTGGATCTTCTCCCGGAGCAGCAGGTCCAGGACGAACTTCTCGTCGTCGTGGATCTTGTGCACCTTGGGGTCCAGACGCGGGAAGGCGTACAGCGCGCCCTTGGGCTTCACGCAGCTCACGCCCGGGATCTCGTTCAGCTTCCGCCAGGCGACGTCGCGCTGTTCGCGCAGCCGGCCGCCCGCCGCCGTCAGCTCCCGGATGGACTGCCGGCCGCCCAGCGCGGCCTGGATGGCGTACTGGGCGGGCGCGTTGGCGCACAGCCGCATGCTGGCCAGCATGGTCAGGCCCTCCAGGTAGTTCCTGGCGTGCTGCCGGGGGCCGGTGACCACCAGCCAGCCGGAGCGGAAGCCCGCCACCCGGTAGGTCTTGGACAGGCCGCAGAAGGTGAGGACGACGAGGTCGGGCGCGAGGGCGGCGGCCGAGTGGTGGACGGCGTCGTCGTAGAGGATCTGGTCGTAGATCTCGTCGGCGAAGACCATCAGGCCGTGGCGGCGGGCGAGGTCGAGGATGCCCTCGACGACCTCCTTGGGGTACACCGCCCCGGTGGGGTTGTTCGGATTGATGATGACCACGGCCTTGGTGCGGTCCGTGATCTTCGACGCCATGTCGTCGAGGTCGGGGTACCAGTCGGCCTGCTCGTCGCAGAGGTAGTGGACCGCCTTGCCGCCGGCGAGCGTCGTCACCGCCGTCCACAGGGGGAAGTCCGGGGCGGGGATCAGGACCTCGTCGCCGTCCTCCAGCAGGGCCTGTACGGCCATGGAGACCAGCTCCGAGACGCCGTTGCCGAGGAACACGTCGTCGACGCCGACCTCCAGGCCCAGGGTCTGGTAGCGCTGGGCCACCGCGCGGCGGGCGGAGAGGACGCCGCGCGAGTCGGTGTAGCCGTGGGCCTGCGGCAGCATCCGGATCATGTCCTGGACGATCTCCTCCGGCGCCTCGAAGCCGAACAGCGCAGGATTGCCGGTGTTCAGGCGGAGCACGCTGTGGCCCGCCTCCTCCAGCGCGTTGGCGTGCTCGATCACCGGGCCGCGGATCTCGTAACAGACTTCGCTCAGTTTGCTCGACTGCCGGAACTCCATGCGCTGCGCCCCTCCGTCTTCGTTGTGTTGCTTGGTTTTACCAAGTACGCGCTTGGAAAGTCCAACAACATGTCTAGACTGCGTCGCATGTCACCTCGCCGAAGCTACGACCAGTACTGCTCCGCCGCCCGCGCGCTGGACGCCGTCGGAGACCGCTGGACCCTGCTGATCGTCCGGGAGCTCCTCGCCGGTCCGCGGCGCTACACCGACCTCCACGCCGACCTGCCGGGTGTCAGTACGGACGTACTCGCCTCGCGGCTGAAGGACATGGAACGGGACGGACTGACGACCCGCCGCCGGCTGCCCCCGCCCGGTGCGGCCTACGTCTACGAACTGACCGGACGCGGACGGGCGTTGCTGCCGGTGCTCCAGGCGCTGGGGGAGTGGGGCGCGGACGAACTGGGGGAGCGGCGGCCCACCGACGCCGTACGGGCGCACTGGTTCGCGCTGCCGCTGCTGCGCGCCCTGGAGGGCGAGGGACAGGGGCTGGTGGAGGTCCGGCTGGAGGAGGGGACCTTCCACCTGCACGTCGGCGCCGCGGACGGGGCCGTCTACGGCGACGGGCCCGCGCCCGCCGAGCCCGATGCCCGGCTGGTCATGGACGCGGGCACCTGCGAGGGACTGTGCCGGGGCGAGCTCGGCCTGGCCGGCGCGGTGCGGGACGGGCGGATCGACGTCGCCGGGGACGGCGCGCTGGCCAAGGCGCTGCGGGAGGCGTGAGGAAAGACGGCGGGGCCCGTCGCGGCCGGCCGCGACGGGCCCCGTGGCGCGGGTGTGGTCAGGGAGCGGGCGGCACCCGCGAGGGGCGTCCCGACCCGCGGGTCAGCGCGTAGCCGCCGATGCCCGCCAGGGCCGCCAGCACGGCGCCCACCGCGGTCCACACCCACCGGTCGGACCACCAGCCCGAGGACCAGCCGTCCTCCGGCTCCAGACCGAACAGCGTGGCCGCGGAAGTGTCCTCCTCGTCCCCGGACTTCGTGGTCGCGATGCCCGGCACCAGCGGCTCGCCCAGCGAGCCGTCCACCGCCGCCGCCCCGCCGATGTCCTTGGAGGCGACCCGCACCTCGGCGCCGACCGGGAGGCCCAGATCGGCGGTGGGCAGGTTCACGACCGTCAGCCGGACGTAGTAGGTCCCCGGCAGCGGGTCGTTCGCCCACGGCTCCGACCAGGCACGGACGGTACGCAGCACGCAGGCCAGCTCCACCGAGCCCGCGTCCGCCGCGGCGGTGCGCGTCTGCGCCCCGTACTGGCAGGCCTGACGGCGGCGCAGACCGTCGTACACGTCGATCTGCCAGGTCTCGGCGGCGTGCGTGCCGGGCAGCTTCACCGTCGCGTGGACGGTGGGGCGCTGTCCGGTGTCCGCCGGGAACGACCAGTACAGGTAGTCGCCCGCGGAGCCGTCCGCCGTGGCGGTCCGCCCCTGCTCGATCTCGGTCGCCGTACGGAAGGACGTGCCCGCCTCGGTCGGCGCGCCGCCGTCCTCGGACGGGCTCGCCGACGGCGAGGAATCGGCCGCCGCGGGCCCCGCGGCCAGGCCCAGCATCAGCAGGGCCGCGGTCAGCGTACGTGTGATGCGCATCAGTTGGTCCTCCAGACCGCGACCCGCCAGCGCGACAGCCAGCCCCAGATCAGACCGGCGAGGAAGCCGGCGACGACCAGCACGCCCAGCAGCCACCAGCCGCGCCCGAGGCCGAAGGCGGCCACGTCGTCCGCCTGGTCCGGGCCGTCCACCACGTCGACGGTCAGCTCCAGCGGCAGTCCCGGCGTGGTCTTCACGCCCGAGGCCGCCGAGAAGGAGTGGGTGACCTGGAGGCAGACCGTCTCGGCCGGGGCGTCCTCCTCGTCGCTCTCCGCCTTCGGATGGCGCAGACCGGCCGAGACCACGTCCGTACGGCCGGTGCCCGCGGCCTCACCGCGCACGATCTCCCGGCCGTGCACCGTGACCGCCCGCAGCAGCACCCCGTAGGAGGGGTTCACGGACCGGTCCGCCGCGACGCTCACCGAGGCGCGCAGCTCCTGGCCCGGCTCGACGTCCACCCGGTACCAGCGCTGCTGGCCGAACTCCTCGCGGTCGGTGTACAGACCGGACTTCAGCGCCGGCGCCTTCGCGCACGTGTCGGCGCCCTCGGTGGCCACCGGCGTCACCACCGGGTCGGCCGCCCGGTCCACCAGCTGGTTGACCCGGTCGGTGAGTTCGTCGGCGTGCTCCACCGAGGTGTACGTCCCGCCGGTCGCCTCGGCGATACAGCTGAGCTGCTGCCGCATCCTGGTGTTGGGGACCAGGCCGAGGGTGTCGATGGTCAGGCCGATGCCCTTGGCGGCGATCTCGCGGGCCACCTCGCACGGGTCGAGCGGGGCGCAGGTGTCCTCGCCGTCGCTGATCAGCACGATGCGCTTGGAGCCGTCGCCGTCGGCGAAGTCGTCGGCCGCCTTGAGCAGGGCGGGACCGATCGGCGTCCAGCCGGTGGGCACCAGGGTCGCCACCGCGGTCTTGGCCTCGACGCGGTCCAGCGGGCCCACCGGGTAGAGCTGCGCGGTGTCCTTGCAGCCCGTCTTGCGGTCGTCGCCGGGGTAGTCGGCGCCCAGGGTCCGGATGCCGAGCCGGACGTCCTCCGGCGTCGCGTCGAGCACCTCGTTGAACGCCTGCTTCGCCGCCGCCATCCGGGTGCCGCCGTCGATGTCCTTCGTCCGCATCGAGCCGCTGACGTCGAGCACGAGGTCGACCTGCGGCGAGTCCTCGCCCGTGGGTTCACCGGCGGTCGCCCCGGCCGGGAGCGCGAGCCCGGCCGTCAGCGCGGCGAGCAGGGCGCACACGCCTGCCGCCAGCCGTTTTCTTGTGATCATCGGCGGATCCTATTGACCCGGGGTGCCGTGTTCCAAAACGCCTGCCGAACCCGGCGCTCACCGGAGAGGATTGGGCAGTTCGGCCCACAGGTCGCCGGACGCGCCGGGCGCGAGCCGCATCAGCGTCAGCGCCTTGGCGGGCAGCGGCCGTTCGACCAGCGCCACCAGGTCCTCGGTGCGCGGCAGATCCCGTACGGCCGTCTCCAGCGCCCCGCGCAGGACCGGCCCCGCGCCCGCCGTGCCCGCCAGCGCCCCCGCCACCAGCGACCCGAACAGCTTGCGGCGCAGCACCGTGACATCGTCAGTGATCACCCGGGCGGGCAGCCGGGGGGCCGGGACGCCGTGCCGGGCCAGCCGGGCGGGGCTGACGCGGATGTCGGCCAGGTCCCGGTAGACCAGGCGCAGCGGATCGCCCTCGGGCGAGAGAACGACGAGCAGGTTCTGGCCGTGCGCCTCCAGCGCCACACCCATCTCCAGCAGACGCAGACAGACCGTGAGCGCCAGCCGGGCGAAACCGGCCAGCCAGGCGGCGGAGCGGGGCAGCGCGGTGGTGGCCAGGGCGGCGACCGGCAGGACCCGCTCGCCGCGGGCGGGGGACGCGTACACGCCCGGCGGCTCGCGCAGCACGGCCGCCAGATCCGGGGAACCGGCGGCCGCCGCGCCCAGGGTGCGGGTGACGTGCAGCAGCCCGTCCGTGCGCGCCGCCAGCGCCTCGGCGAACGCCGACAGGGTCGCCGACGCGCCGACGGAGGCGAGGGAGATGTCCCGCACGGAGGAGGTCAGCCGGGCGCTCAGCGCGGTCTTCACATGCGGCCCGCCGGGCACGGCGAGGGTCCGCAGGGACATCAGCGGATGCGCGGCGAGCCACTCCTCCCGCGGCCGCTTCAGCACCCGCTCCGCCTGCCAGGGATGGACCGGGAGCAGCAGCCGCCCCCCGTCCCGCAGCTCCCGCGGCCACACCCCCGTCACCAGGCACTCCGCCTCCGCCACCGGCATCAGGCCCAGCTTCACCAGCGGCCGGTGCTCCGGCCCGTAGGCGAGCTGGTCGGCCACCGAGAAACCGGGCCGGGAGCGGCAGTTGGGGTGGAACGGATGACCGTCGGCCACCCGCTGCTCCCACTCCCAGTCCCGCGCGGGCCACTCGTCCGGGCGGTCGTACCGCGCCGCCCGCGACAGCGCCAACGAGGCGGCGCTGTGTCCGAGTTCGGCGGCGAAGCCCGCGGAGTGCGGTACGGCGAGGTCCGTCATCAGCCGCGCCGGATCGTCGTACGGCAGGTCGTCGAGGCGTACGACGGGGGCGTAGGCGGCGGTGCCGTACGGGTCGGCGGCCGGGCCGTGCAGCCGGCGGCCGTCACGAAGCCGCAGGGTGAGCCCGTCCCCGGACCGCTCGCGGGACGCGATCCAGGGCAGCGGTTCATGGGCCAGCGCACGCCACAGCCGGGTCAGGACGGCCGCGCGGGCGCCGGGCAGCCCGGCCTCGAACCGCGGCACGAGACCGGGGCGCACCTCGGCCAGTTCGTCGGCGAACTCGGCCATGGCGGTGGGGGAACGGTGCACGATCGGGCTCCTCGGGTACGAACAGGGCGTCATGGCAGGCAACGACGGCGGAGATACTGATCGTCTCCGCCCGGACAGACCGTAGGGAACGAGTGGAACGCGTGGACCTCCTGCCCCCGCCCGCCGGCGACGACGCACCGGACCGTGCCGGCACCGCCGAACGCGCCGACGCCTACGCGGCCGCGCCGCTGCTCAACTGCCTGCTGCGCGAGGTGGCGCAACCGGTGTCCGGGCCCGGCGACCGGCCGGTGTACCGGCTGCCCGGCGCCGGCCGGCTGCTGCGCGTGCGCGGCAGCCGGCGGCCCGCCGAACCGGAGGTCTACGCGGCCGGCCGCTGGCACCGCGTCGGCCACACCGAGCTGGTGAGACTGGTCGTCGAGGAGTTGCGCCGGCACACCGGCACGGCCAACCCCGAAGTGCCCGGCGAGATGATCGACAGCCGCGACGCGGTGGCCGCGCTGTTGGCCGCGCGCGCCCGGACCACCCCGCCCGACGACCTCTACCAGCGCTCCGAGCAGTCCCTGCTCACCGGTCACACCCACCACCCGGCGCCCAAGGCCCGCGGCGGCGGGCCCGCCGCGGGCTGGCTGCCGTACGCCCCCGAGGCGCACGCCCGCTTCCCGCTGACACTGCTCGGCGTCCGCGAGGACACGGTGGCCGAGGAGGGCGACACCTCGGCCCTCGACGCCCTCGGCGAGGCCCCGCCCGGCTACCGGCTGCTGCCCGCCCACCCCTGGCAGCTGGAGCTGGCCGGCCCGGCCCTGGCCCCCGCCTTCGCCGACGGCCGGCTGCTCCGGCTGGGCACCACCCCCTCCCCCGTCTGGCCCACGGCCGCGGTCCGCACGGTCTACGCCCCCGGACGGGACTTGTTCCTCAAGTTCAGCCTCGATGTGCGCATCACCAACGACATCCGGCGGCTCTGGCGCCACGACCTGCTCAGACTGCGCCGGACCGACACGGCGGCGGCCCGGGCCTTCGCGGCGCTGGACGGGCCGGCGGCCTGGCTCAGCGACCGCGGCTACCGCACCGCGGACTTCGCCTTCGAGGAACTCGCCGTCCTGGCCCGCGACGGACTGCACGGCCATCTCCTGCCCGGCGTCACCCCGCTGCTCGCGGCCGGGCTGGTGGAGGGCTTCGCGGGCAGCCCGCTGGAGACGACGGCCGATCCGCGGGCCTGGTGGGAGGCGTATCTGCGCCAGGTGGTCCCCCCGCCGCTGACCGTCTTCGCCGAGCACGGCGTCGTCCTGGAGGCGCATCTTCAGAACACGCTGGTCGCCGTGGCCGCCGACGGCACACCCGCGCAGGCGCTGTTCCGGGACGCCGAGGGCGTCAAGCTGCTGCCGGAGACGGAGCGGTCCGCCGGCTGGGAGCGGCTGGTGTACTGCCTGGTCGTCAACCACCTGGTCGAGATCGCCGGCGCGCTGGCCGAGGCCCACCCGGCCTTCGACCCCTGGCCCGCCGTCCGCCGCGAACTGGCCCGCCACGACCTGCCCGAGATCGGTGCCCTGCTCACCTCGCCCACCCTGCCCGGCAAGACCAACCTGCTGCTGCGCTGGACCGGCGCGGACGGAGCCGCCGCCCGCTACCACCCCCTGCCGAACCCGCTGGTCGTGGCGCCAGGCGTGGGCGCGTAGGCGGAAGCCTTCCGTCCTCGCGATACGTCAGCGACCGGACGGGCGCGACCGGTCCCCCCGCGCCGCGCAGGCACCGTACCGGTCACGAACGATCACCACACGGCCCTTCACGTTCCCCCGCGCCCCACCCCCGGCAGCCGCAGGCGGAAACACGCGCCGTCCGGCCGCGGCTCGTACCACGCGTCGCCTCCGTTGGCGCGGGCCAGGTTGCGGACGATCCACAGCCCCAGCCCGGCCCCGTCCGCGCCCTGCCCGTGGGCGGGGCCGCGGCTGAACCGTTCGAACAGGCGCGGGAGGAAGTCGGGGGCCACCCCCGGGCCGTGATCGCGCACCGTGATGTCCACCCAGCGCCCGCCGCTCTCCTCACTCGTCTCCTCGGCGCTCACCTCGACCGGCGGACGGCCGTAGGCCAGGGCGTTCTCCAGGTAGTTGGTGAGCATCTCCGAGAAGGCGACCCGGTCGACGTAGGCCCGCAGTCCGCGCTCGCTGGACAGGCGGACGGATTCCGCCCGTTCGCCGAGGGCGGCCAGCCGCTCGATGAGGAAGCCCAGGACGGGGACGCGCTCGGGGCTGCCGCTCGCCTCGTGGGCGTCGATCCGGGAGGCGGTGAGGAGTTTGCGGACGAGTCCTTGGAGGTGGGTGACGCGCTCGGCGATCCGGGCGAGGATCTCGGTGCGCCGCTCCGGGTCGGCCGCCACGCGGCGGTCGCGCACCACGTCGACCAGGAGACCGATGGTGGCCAGCGGGTTGTGCAGCTGGTGGGCCGCGACGGCGACGACGACGTTGCGCCGCTCCAGCGCTTCCTCCAGTTCGCGTTCCGCCTGCCGCCGCCGGGTGATGTCCCGCAGCGCGATGACGTGCAGCCGCGCGCCTTCGAACACCGTCGCGGTGACCCGCATGTCCACGACGCGGCTGCCGCCCTGGGGCAGCACCAGATCGATGACGGTCTCACCGACGACGAGCGGGAAGCCGAGGTCGCTGCCGGTCAGGTCGTCGACCGGGCGGCCGAACAGCTCGGTCGCTGCCGGGTTGCAGTAGCGGATGACCCCCTGCTCGTCGATGGCCACGATGCCGTCCGCCGACGCCGCCAGGACCGCCCGCACGATGTCCTCGTGGTCCGGCCCGCCGGACTCCCGCTCCCCGGGTGACGGGGAGCGGGAGTCCCGGGCGAAGCCGTCATTCATGCGGCTCCGGTTGCGAGGTGCCCTCGGCCGTCCCGGCGGGCCACGGCCTGGCGTCCAGCAGCGGGCTCCCGTAACCGGCCAGGATGTTGGACACACCCTTCAGGGGAGCGCCCACCTGCAGACCGGTGTGGTCGATGACGACCTCGCGGACGCGGTGGTCGTGGGCCGAGCCGCGGGTCTGGAGCACGGCGACGGCGCGCCCGACGTGGCCCGGCGTCTCGATGTAGCGCAGCAGGATGGCGACGTCCGTCAGGCTCGCGATCTGTCCGGCGATCGACGGGCCGCCCGGCCCCGGGTACGGCTGCCCGGGCAGCGCCGTGAGGAGCGTGGTGACGCCCCGGGGGCGTACCACCGCGCCCAGGGCGATGACGAAGTCGAGCAGCGCCCGCGGGGTGCCGATGCGCTCCAGCGCGGACAGCGCGTCGATGACCAGCCGCTGCGGCCGGAACTCCTCGACCGACCGCCGGATGCGGATGAAGTGGTCCTCCAGGGACGAGGTCTCCGGGTACTCGGACGTCAGGGCCAGCAGACCCGTGGCATCCATCCGGTCCAGGTCCACGCCCCAGCCCGCCATCGCGCGCCGCAGTTGCTCCTCGCTCTCGTCGAAGGTGTAGAGCAGACAGCGTTCGACCGCGTCGACGCCCGCGACCATGAAGCTGAGCGCGGTCAGCGTCTTGCCGACGCCGGTGGGGCCGGAGAGCAGGACCACCGCGTCCCGGAAGAAGCCTCCGTCGCACATGTCGTCCAGTGCCGGGATCCCGGAGGAGACCCGGTCGTTCCGCACCGACCCCTTGTCGAGGGGAAGGAAGGCGAGGGGGATGACGACGATGCCGTCCCGCGGGTCGATGGTGAACAGCCACTCCCCGGTGCGGTGCGGCGCCCCCCGGAGCTTGACGATCTCCACTGTCCGGCGGCGGCGTTCCTGGTGCAGCACGTTCCGCAGGACGATGACGTTGTTCAGCACGAACTCCTCGACGTCGTACCGCGAGATGCTGCCGTACTCGTCCGTCCGCTCGGCGGTCATGACGGACGTGACACCGAGGTCCTCCAACGTGCTGGCGATCCGGAACAGTTCGTGCCGGACGACCGTCTTGTCCGGGAACCGGGTGAAGATCGCGCCCAGGGAGTCCAGGGACACCCGGGTGGCCCCGGTCCTGCGCACCGCGTCGCCGATCCGCGCCACCAGCGCGTGGAAGTCGTACGTGCCCACCGTCGGCCCCTCGTCGGCGATGTCGGGGGCCGCGTCCACGAACGCCCAGGTGCCCTCGGCCTCCCAGGCCGCGATGTCGAAACCCAGCGAGGCGGCGTTCCGCCGGATGTCGGCGGGCGGCTCCTCGAAGGTGACGAACACCCCCGGGTCGTCGAACCGCTGCCGGCCCCGGGCCAGGAACTCCACGGCGAACAGCGTCTTCCCGCTGCCCGCCGTACCCGTCACCAAGGTGCACCGGCCTTGGGGCAGGCCGCCCAGCGCCACCCGGTCGAAGCCGTTGATGCTGGTGGGCACCCTCCCGAGCGTGCGGTCACCGGCGGCCATAGTCACGCGCCTCCAAACTCGTCCAGGTCGGGCAGGCCCAGAGCGAAGGCGGCGCGATGCAGGTCCGACAGGTCCCCGATCACCCGCCGCTGGGGCTCGGGGCGCAACCGGACCACGGTGGGCGTGGCGAGAATGCGCCACCGCTCCGCCAGATCGGGCCGTTCGACGGCATCGACGACGGTCAGTTCGTAGTACCCCCGCAGACGGGCCTCGCAGAGCGACCGCAGGTTCTCCAGCGCCTCTTGGGAACGCTGGGTCTGCCCCGCGACGTAGAGAACGAAGGAGTACGTGGTCACTTGAGGGCATACCTCCCCGCGCGATCCCCGTACGCCGCCCGCCCCTGCCCTTCACTGTCCTCCGCCCGGGAACCGGTTGCCAGAGCTGTGGCCGTCTTCGTCCCAACGGGAGCGCCGGGCCGCTTGCCGGGCCTAGGCTCGGAGATGCCCGTTCCCGGTTCGTCGGGGACCACCGCAGACACGGCAGGGTCGATGATGACCAGGGTGCTCGTGGTCGAGGACCAGCGGACGCTGGCCGACGCGCTGGAGCTGGCCATCGGTGCCCAGCCCGACCTGGAGTGCGTGGGCGCCGTGGACACGGTCGAGCAGGCGCTGCCCCTGGCGCGGACGGGTGCCGACGTCGTCCTGATGGACGTCCACCTGCCCGGCACCGACGGCATCGCGGGGACCTCGCTGCTCAAGACGGCCGCCCCGGCCCTGCGCGTGCTGATCCTGACCGGGGACCCCCGCCCCCGGCTGCTCGCCGCCGCGGCGGCGGCCGGCGCCGCGGGTTTCCTGACGAAGGACAGCGCGCTCCCGGACATCCTCGCCGCGATCCGTGCCCCGGCCACCGGGCCGCTTCTGGTCGCGGGCGGCACGCTCGCGGCACTGGCCGAGGTGTCCGGGGACGCACCGCTTCCGCCCGGTGCCGAGCGGTCGGCGCGTCCGGCCTCCCGGCAGCAGGGCCGGGGCCGCTGCACCGCGCGGGAACTGGAGGTGCTGCGGCTGCTCGGGGAGGGGCTGGGCCCCAAGGCCATCGCCGAGCGCCTGGTCATCAGCCCGCACACGGCCCGCGGTCACGTCAAGAGCGTCATGCAGAAGCTGAACGCGCACAGCCAGCTCGAAACGGTCGTCACGGCGATCCGGGAGGGGCTGCTGGACCCCGCCCCGGGCGACCGTCCGGACACCTGGGACCCGCGGACCCGGACTCGGCCCACCTGAGGGGTGCGAACGGCCCATCCGCGGGTTCAACGCCCCGCGTCACCGCTCCTACCGTGGGCGTCGGTACACCATGTGCGGAGGAAAGGGGCGTCCCGCCGATGGCCGACAAGGATGTGCTGTTCGCGGAGACGTCGCGGTTCGCCACCACGCTGGCCGCGCTGCCCCCGGTCGACCGGGTACTGCACGAACTGGCCCGGTGCGGCGCGCGCAGCCTGGGAATGCCCAGTGCGGGCGTGTCCCTGTGCGTGAACGACCGCCCGAAGCTCGCCGACGCCCTGGACGAGGCGTCCGCCGCGCTCGGCGAAGCGCAGGAGCGCCTGAACGGCAGTCCGTGCGCCGAGGCGCTGCGGACCGCGCGTCCGGTGGTGGTGGCGGACCTGACCCGGGCCCGCGGGCGCTGGACCGCGTACGAGGAGGTGGCGCGCCGGCTGGGCGTGGTGGCCCTCGCCAGCGTCCCGCTGCGCGGCGACGGCCGGGTCCTGGGGACCGTCGACCTCTACGACACGGCCGCCCGCCCCTGGGCGTCCCATGACCTGTCGGCGGTCCGGTTGCTGAACGACATGGCCGCCGCCTACCTGGCGCACTCCACCGCCCTCGGTGAACTGAGGCGGTCGGCCGACCAGTTGCGGCAGGCGTTGACCAGCCGGGTGGTCATCGAGCAGGCGAAGGGCGTGATCTCCGCTGTGCGGCAGGTCTCCGTCGACGAGGCGTTCCACCACCTGCGTCAGCACGCACGCCACCACCAGGCAAAGCTCCACGACACGGCGCGCGAGGTCGTGCGCACCCGCCGAAGCCCCTGACCCGCCCCCGCACGACGCCCCCGCCCGGACCGTCACGATCCCTCCTGCCCCGGCGGGGGCGCCTCCATGTCCTTCGTCGAGCCCGGGGCGGGCGAGGCGCGGGAGCGGCGGGGTGACCGTGGCGCGGTGGCTCGGCGGTCTTCGTCGGCGCTTACCCTGGAGAAATGCTGAGAGAGGTCACCGCGACCCGCTACGTCAAACCCTTGACGACCGGCGGCTCCGTCCCCGGGATCGTCGAGGCCGACGACCTCGGGACCTATGTCGTGAAGTTCACGGGTTCCGCGCAGGGCCGCAAGGCGCTGGTCGCCGAGGTGATCGTCGGTGAGCTGGCGCGCGCCCTGGGCCTGCGCTTCCCCGAGCTGGTCCTGGTCCACTTCGATCCGGCGCTCGCCGCGCACGAGCCCCACCAGGAGGTCCGCGCCCTCCTGGACGCCAGCCACGGCCTCAACCTCGGCATGGACTGGCTGCCGGGCGCGAAGGACTTCACCCCCGAGATCGCCGAGACCTGCCGCGTCGACCCCGTGGAGGCGGGCCGGATCGTCTGGCTCGACGCCCTGACCACCAACGTCGACCGTACGGTGCACAGCTCGAACCTGCTGGTCTGGCCCACGTTCGGAACCGCGCCGCCGCGTCTGTGGCTCATCGACCACGGTGCCGCGCTCATCTTCCACCACCGCTGGGACGGCGCGGACCCCGAGAAGGCGTACGACTTCCGTCACCACGCCCTGGGCCGGTACGCGCCGGATGTCCGGGCCGCCGACGCGGAGCTGGCGCCCCGGGTGACGCGGGAGCTGCTGCACGAGGTCACGGCCCGCGTCCCGGACGCGTGGCTGGCCGGCGAGCCGGGGTTCGCGACGCCCGACGCGGTCCGTGAGGCGTACGTCGGCCATCTCGCCGCCCGTGTGCGGGCCTCCGCGGCCTGGCTGCCCACCGACTTCCCCACCCGCCAGGAGCTCGCCGCCGAGGAGGCCCGCCGGGCGGCGCGTACACGGCAGGGCCGCCCGGACTGGCTCAAGCGGGTCCCGGACCTGCACGGCAAGCCGGCGGCGGAACAGGATTGGTCGGTGCATCTGGGATGACGGTGGAGAACGGCAACAGGGTCCAGATCGAGTACTGCACGCAGTGCCGGTGGCTGCCGCGTGCGGCCTGGCTGGCGCAGGAGCTGCTGACCACCTTCGAGACCGAGCTGACGGAGCTGTCGCTGAAGCCCGGCACCGGCGGGGTCTTCGTCGTCCGCGTGGGCGACGAGGTGGTCTGGGACCGCCGCGAGCAGGGCTTTCCCGAGCCGACGGCGGTGAAGAAGGCCGTACGCGACCGAGTGGCCCCGGGGAAGTCCCTGGGCCACTCGGAGACGTGACGGCTCAGCCGCGCAGCTGCTCGTAGGCCGGCAGCGTCAGGAAGTCGGTGTAGTCCTCGTCGAGGGAGACCTTGAGCAGCAGGTCGTGGGCCTGCTGCCAGGTGCCGGCCGCGAAGGCCTCCTCGCCGATCTCGGCGCGGATGTCCGCGAGCTCCTGGGCGGCCACCTCGCGGGCGAGCTCCGGGGTGGCCTTCACGGTCTTCCCGGCGTGCTCGAACTCGACGCCCGCGTTGATCCACTGCCAGATCTGGGAGCGGGAGATCTCGGCGGTGGCCGCGTCCTCCATCAGGTTGAAGATGGCGACGGCGCCGAGGCCGCGCAGCCAGGCCTCGATGTAGCGGATGCCGACCTGGACGGCGTTGACCAGGCCCGCGTACGTGGGCCTGGCGTCCAGGGAGTCGATGGCGATCAGGTCGGCGGCCTTGACGTCGACGTCCTCGCGCAGGCGGTCCTTCTGGTCCGGCTTCTCGCCGAGCACCTTGTCGAAGGATTCCATGGCGATCGGGACCAGGTCGGGGTGGGCGACCCAGGAGCCGTCGAAGCCGTCGTTCGCCTCGCGGTCCTTGTCGGCGCGGACCTTCTCGAAGGCGACCTTGTTGACCTCGGGGTCCTTGCGGGACGGGATGAAGGCCGCCATGCCGCCGATCGCGTGCGCGCCGCGCTTGTGGCAGGTGCGGACGAGGAGTTCGGTGTAGGCCCGCATGAACGGGGCGGTCATCGTCACCGCGTTGCGGTCGGGCAGGACGAACCTCGGCCCGCCGTCCCGGAAGTTCTTGACGATGGAGAAGAGGTAGTCCCAGCGGCCCGCGTTCAGCCCCGAGGCGTGGTCGCGGAGCTCGTAGAGGATCTCCTCCATCTCGTACGCGGCCGTGATCGTCTCGATCAGGACGGTGGCGCGGACGGTGCCCCGCGGGATGCCGAGGTGGTCCTGCGCGAAGACGAAGACGTCGTTCCAGAGGCGGGCCTCCAGGTGCGACTCCGTCTTGGGCAGGTAGAAGTACGGGCCCTTGCCGAGGTCGAGCAGGCGGCGGGCGTTGTGGAAGAAGTACAGCCCGAAGTCGACCAGCGCGCCGGGCACCGGGGTGCCGTCGGTGTCGAGGAGGTGACGCTCGTTCAGGTGCCAGCCGCGCGGGCGCATGACGACCGTCGCCAGCTCCTCGTCGGGGCGCAGCGCGTAGGACTTGCCGGTCCGCCCGTCGGTGAAGTCGATGTTCCGGGTGTAGGCGTCGATCAGGTTGAGCTGGCCGAGGACGACGTTCTCCCAGGTGGGGGCGGAGGCGTCCTCGAAGTCCGCGAGCCAGACCTTCGCGCCGGAGTTGAGGGCGTTGATGGTCATCTTGCGGTCGGTGGGGCCGGTGATCTCCACCCGGCGGTCCTGGAGGGCGGGCGGGGCCGGAGCCACCCTCCAGGAGTCGTCGGCGCGGATCGCGGCGGTCTCCGGCAGGAAGTCGAGCGTGGAGGTGCGGGCGATCTCGGCGCGGCGCTCCGCGCGGCGGGCCAGGAGCTCGTTCCGCCGGGGGGTGAACCGCCGGTGCAGCTCGGCCACGAAGGCGAGCGCCGCGTCGGTGAGGACCTCCTCCTGCCGGGGCAGGGGCTCGGCGTCGACGATGGCCAGCGGGGACGGCGCTGGTGCGGACATGAGTTGTCACTTCCTTCAGCGAGCGTGCGACGAGGCGTTTCTGGTCAGTGGATAGTAGTTTCCTCATAGTGGAAGTTCAATGGTTTGTTGATGTCGAGAATCTCCGGGTCGAGGCAAGGCCGCCGGACGGGCGTCAGCGGAGATGGACCAGGTCGGCCTCCGTGTCGATGTCGTACGGCCGTGCCACGTCCCCGCACTCGACGAGCGTGATCGCCTCCTGGTGCTCCCTCAGATAGGCGCGTGCCCCCCGGTCCCCGGTGGCAGTCGCGGCGACGCCCGCCCAGTGGGCGGCGCCGAGCAGCACGGGGTGACCGCGCACACCGGCGTACGAGGCGGAGGCGAGCGTCGTTGCGTCCCGGTACGCCGCGCGCACCCGCGCCACCGCCTCCACGCCGATACCGGGCTGGTCCACGAGGAGCACCAGCGCGGCCCGCGCACCCGTCCCGGCGAGCGAGTCGAGCCCCGCGCGCAGGGACGTCCCCATGCCCTGCTCCCACGCCGGGTTGTCCACGAGCACACAGCCGCCCAGTTCGGCGCGGTCCCGTACGGTGCCGGCCCGGGCGCCCAGCACCACGTGGACGAGGGTGCAGCCGGCCGCGCGCAGGACGCCCGCCGCGTGTTCGACGAGCGGCCGTCCCCGGTGCTCCAGCAGTGCCTTGGGCCGCCCGCCGAGCCGCCGCCCGCCGCCCGCCGCGAGCAGCACCCCGGCGATCTGGTCTCTGTTCTCCGTCATGCCTCCTGCATACCTGACGCCCCGGCGTGCGCCCGCTTACGGAGAGGCGAATTTCGGTGCAGCCGGTGGCGCGTTCCGCACCGGAAGGCGTTTACTTGCCCGCATCCCCCGGCGCCCGACCAACGTCGCGGGATGCCCGGCGGGACCACGACAGACAGGCGCACGACGGCGTGCGAGGGGGAGTGCTGTGTTGCGGAGCTTGAGGCAGAGGCCGGTGACGGGCGGCGACGAGGACCCGAGGGTGACGGAGCTGCGGACCGCGGTGTCCCGCCTGCGCCGCCAACTCGCCGCGTACCCCGCCGAGTTGCCCGACCGGGGTGTGGCGGAGGAGGAACTGGCCGGACTGGCCTCGACGGCGGCGGCCGACGGCATCCCCGACACGGCGCGACTCCGCCGCTCCCTGCTGGTCATCGCCTCCGCGATCGGCTCGGTCAGCGCCCTGTCGAGAGGCCTCTCGGACGTCCACCGAGCCATCGACCTCTTCAGCGACCCCGCACGCCCCTAGACACACGAGGCCGAGCCTCCCAAGGAACGCGAGCCCGAGGCTCGTAAGGGGCGCGGGGCTGAAGCTCCCAAGGGGCGCGGGGCTGGGGCCCGTGAGGGCCGCGGGGCTGAAGCTCCCAAGGGGCGCGGGGCTGGGGTCCGTGAGGGCCGCGGGGCTGAAGCTCCCAAGGGGCGCGGGGCTGGGGTCCGTGAGGGCCGCGGGGCTGAAGCTCCCAAGGGGCGCGGGGCTGGGGTCCGTGAGGGCCGCGGGGCTGAAGCTCCCAAGGGGCGCGAGAGTGAGGCTCGTAAGGGGCGCGGGGAACTGCGCGACCAGCCACGACGCACCCGCAGACGGCACACACCGCACCGCGCCCCGGACGACAGACACCGCACCCCCCGGACGACAGGCACCGCACCCCCCGGACGACAGGCACCGCACCCCCCGGACGACAGGCACCGCACCCCCCGGACGACAGGCACCGCACCCCCCGGACGACAGGCACCGCACCCCCCAAGACGCGCGAAGCGCTAAGCCGCCGTACCGCCCGAACTCGCCAGCGTCCGCGACAGTTCCGCCGCGACCTGCTGGAGCACCGGCACGATCCGGTCGGTCGCGGCCTCGGTGACCCGCCCGGCCGGGCCGGAGATGGAGATGGCCGCCGCGGTGGGGGAGTCCGGCACGGGCACCGCCAGGCAGCGGACGCCGATCTCCTGCTCGTTGTCGTCGACCGCGTACCCCCGCCGCCGCACATCCTCCAGCGCCGCCAGGAAGCCCTCCGGCGTGGTGATCGTCTTCTCGGTCGCGGCGGGCATGCCGGTGCGGGCGAGCAGGGCGCGCACCTCCTCCGGCGGGAAGCCGGCCAGCAGGGCCTTGCCGACGCCGGTGGAGTGCGGCAGTACACGCCGGCCGACCTCGGTGAACATCCGCATCGAGTGCCTGGACGGCACCTGCGCCACATAGACGATCTCGTCGCCGTCGAGCAGCGCCATGTTGGCCGTCTCGCCGGTCTCGTCGACCAGACGGGCCAGATGGGGGCGGGCCCAGGTGCCCAGCAGCCGGGAGGCGGACTCGCCGAGGCGGATCAGCCGCGGGCCCAGCGCATAACGGCGGTTGGGCTGCTGACGGACGTAACCGCAGGCCACCAGGGTGCGCATCAGACGGTGAATGGTGGGCAGGGGCAGCCCGCTGCTCGCGGACAGCTCGCTCAGGCCGACCTCGCCGCCCGCGTCCGCCATCCGTTCGAGCAGGTCGAAGGCGCGCTCCAGGGACTGGACGCCGCCGCTGGCGGAGGACCTGGCTGAGCCGGTGGTGCTGGCGCTGGACGTCGGCACGGCGCGTTCCTTTCGGGACTGGCGGGAGGGCAGAAGCCTACCCGGCGGCCGGTTGACTCCCCGCTTGTGCATAGCTACGTTCTGCTTGCTGGAATTCTAATTCCGCTTTGTGGAAACGTCCAGAGTGGGGTCGTCGAGCGTGTCCGTGGTGGGTGTGCCCTTGACGGCGCAGGAGTGGGCATGAAGACTCCTTCAACAGAACGTTGAAATTCATTACGTGGATGTAAATCCCGTTTCCCGCACGTAAGACGGCGGCGAGAGAGGGGCTGGGATGTCCGACGCCGAACTGGTGCTGCGCTCGACGCGCGTGATCACTCCCGAGGGGACACGCGCCGCATCCGTCGCGGTCGCCGGCGGCACGATCACGGCCGTACTGCCCCACGACGCCGAAGTGCCCCCCGGCGCCCGCCTGGAGGACGTCGGCGACCATGTGCTGCTGCCCGGCCTGGTCGACACGCACGTGCACGTCAACGACCCCGGCCGCACCGAGTGGGAGGGCTTCTGGACCGCCACCCGCGCCGCGGCGGCCGGCGGCATCACCACCCTGGTCGACATGCCGCTGAACTCGCTCCCGCCGACCACCACCGTCGACCACCTGCGGATCAAGCAGCGGGTCGCCGCCGACAAGGCCCATGTCGACGTCGGCTTCTGGGGCGGCGCGCTGCCCGGCAACGTCAAGGACCTGCGCCCGCTGCACGAGGCCGGCGTCTTCGGCTTCAAGGCGTTCCTGTCACCCTCGGGCGTCGACGAGTTCCCGCACCTCGACCAGGACCAACTGGCCCGCGCCCTGGCCGAGATCGCCGCCTTCGACGGCCTGCTGATCGTGCACGCCGAGGACCCGCACCACCTCGCCGCCGCCCCGCAGCAGGGCGGTCCCCGGTACGCCGACTTCCTCGCCAGCCGCCCGCGCGGCGCCGAGGACACCGCGATCGCCGCCCTGATCGCGCAGGCCCGGCGGTTCGGCGCGCGGGTGCACATCCTGCACCTGTCCTCCTCCGACGCGCTGCCGCTGATCGCCGAGGCCCGGGCCGACGGCGTCCGCGTCACCGCCGAGACCTGCCCGCACTACCTGACCCTGACCGCCGAGGAAGTCCCGGACGGCGCCAGCGAGTTCAAGTGCTGCCCGCCCATCCGGGAGGCCGCCAACCAGGACCTGCTGTGGCAGGCGCTCGCGGACGGCACCGTCGACTGCGTGGTCACCGACCACTCCCCGTCGACGGCCGACCTCAAGACCGACGACTTCGCCACCGCCTGGGGCGGCATCTCCGGCCTCCAGCTGAGCCTGGCCGCCGTGTGGACCGAGGCCCGCAGGCGCGGCCACGGCCTGGAGGACGTCGTCCGCTGGATGTCGGAGCGGACGGCGCGGCTGGCCGGTCTCGACCGCAAGGGCGCCATCGAGGCGGGCCGCGACGCCGACTTCGCCGTCCTGGCCCCCGACGAGACCTTCACCGTCGATCCGGCGGCCCTCCAGCACCGCAACCGCGTCACGGCGTACGCGGGCCGCACCCTGCACGGCGTCGTGAAGTCCACCTGGCTGCGCGGCCGGCGCATCCAGGCGGACGGCGAGTTCACCGAACCGAAGGGACGACTCCTCACCCGGACCCCCTGACCCCGTCCGCCTCCTCCCACGGCGGCCGACCACCGAAAGGCAGACCTGATCACGTGACGGCGATCCCTGGCTTCACCGGCGACGCGAGCCCCTACGGCGGCGGCGACCCGTACGCGGACTACCGCACCGCCGACTTCCCCTTCACCCGCTGCGCGGACCTCGCCGACCGGCGGCTGGGCGCCGCGGTCGTCGCGGCCAACGACGAGTTCTTCGCCCAGCGCGAGAACCTGCTGGTGCCGGAGCGCGCCGAGTTCGACCCCGAGCACTTCGGGCACAAGGGCAAGGTCATGGACGGCTGGGAGACCCGCCGGCGCCGCGGCACCGGGGCCGGGCACCCCTGGCCCACCGACGACGACCACGACTGGGCCCTGATCCGGCTCGGCGCCCCCGGCGTGATCCGCGGGATCGTCGTCGACACCGCCCACTTCCGCGGCAACCACCCGCAGGCGGTCTCCGTCGAGGCCGCCTCGGTGCCGGGCTCCCCCTCTGTCGAGGAGCTGCTGGCCGACGACGTGAAGTGGACGACCCTCGTCCCGCGCACCCCGGTCGGCGGCCACGCGGCGAACGGCTTCGCCGTCTCGGCCGAACAGCGCTTCACCCATCTGCGTCTCAACCAGCATCCCGACGGCGGCATCGCCCGCCTGCGCGTGTACGGCGAGGTCGTCCCGGACCCGTCCTGGCTGGCGGCGCTGGGCACCTTCGACGTCGTCGCCCTGGAGAACGGCGGCCGGGTCGAGGACGCCTCCGACCTCTTCTACTCGCCCGCCGCCAACACCATCCGGCCGGGCCGCTCCCGCAAGATGGACGACGGCTGGGAGACCCGCCGCCGGCGCGACCGGGGCAACGACTGGATCCGCTACCGGCTGGCCGCCCGGTCCGAGATACGGGCGATCGAGATCGACACGGCGTATCTGAAGGGCAACGCGGCCGGCTGGGCGTCGGTGTCCGTGAAGGACGGCGAGGACGGCGACTGGCGCGAGATCCTGCCGCGCACCCGCCTCCAGCCCGACACCGACCACCGCTTCGTCCTGCCCGCCCCCGCCGTCGGCACGCACGCGCGCGTGGACATCTTCCCGGACGGCGGCATCTCCCGCCTGAGGCTGCACGGCTCCCTGACGGAGGACGGCGCGTCGGCGCTGACGGCACGCCACCAGGAGCTGGGTGGCTGACCCCCGCGCGGGGGGTGCGCCGGCGTGACAGCGCCGGTGCACCCCCCGGCGTACCTCACGCGGCGTGTCCCCCGTCCACCGCGTACTCCGCGCCCGTGACGTACGCCGCTCCGGCCAGGAACACGACCACGGACGCCACCTCGTCGGCCGTGCCGAAACGGCCCAGCGCGGTCATCGCCGCCTGGTCCGCCGCGTACGGCCCGTCGGCGGGGTTCATGTCGGTGTCGGTCGGCCCGGGGTGGACGACGTTCGCCGTGATGCCGCGTCCGCCCAGCTCCCTCGCCAGGGCCCTGGTCAGGCCGGTCAGGGCCGACTTGCTCATCGCGTAGAGCGTTCCGCCGGGGCCGGGCACGCGCTGGGTCATGCAGCTGCCGATCGTGATGATCCGGCCCCCGGCGGGCAGTACGGCGGCCGCGGCCTGCGAGGCCAGGAAGACGCCGCGCACGTTCACGGCGAGCACGCGGTCCACATCGGCGGGCGAGAGGCTCTCCAGCGGGCCGAGCACCCCGACGCCCGCGTTGTTGACCAGCACGTCGAGGCCGCCCAGTGTCCGGACCGCCCGCTCCACGGTCCCCGCCGCCTGAGCCGCGTCGGCGAAGTCCGCCCGCAGGGCCACCGCCCGGCGCCCCCGCGCCTCGACGGCCCGTACGACGTCCTCGGCCGCTTCCTCGCCGCTGACGTAGGTGATCGCCACGTCCGCGCCGGCCCGGGCCAGCCGGAGCGCCGTCGCCGCGCCGATGCCCCGGCTGCCACCGGTGACCAGGGCCACCTTGCCGGTGAGGGTCTCGTCACGCGTCCGGGAGGTCTCTTCGCGTATCTCCTGAGAAGTCATGCCCCCATCCCAGCCGCCGCCGGGCCGGGGCGCTGGCGGTGAACGGACGCCGACCTCGACCGCCGCCGGAGCGGAACCGGAACCTTTCGGTCCGCCTCCGTCGTTCATCACGCCCGGCTCCTCCACCCGCGGCGCCCGCCGTGTCGTCACCGGTGAGGAGTACCAGGAGGACTACTACACCGCCGACCACTACGCCTCGTTCGACCTGATCGACTACGGCTGCTGAGGCCGGAGCCGGAGGTCCCGGTTCCCCGGCCCGGGCTCACCGGGACCTCCGGCTCTCGGCGGCGGCGAACAGCGCGAACGACAGCACGATCAGCGCGACGCTCGCGTACACCTCGTAGCCGTCGAGGAAGTCCAGCCGCCGCACGAGGCCCCGGTCCAGGTCCGCGAACCTGGCCACCAGGCCCAGCACGCCCTGCACCAGGGCGATGAATCCGAGAAATCCCAGCACCTGTCTCATGGGAAGACCCTCGCCCCGCGGACCCCCCACGCACATCGGCCGCGGGGCGAGCCCGGCCCGCCGAAGGATGCCGGTCCGCCCGGCCGGACGCGCCGAAAGTCTGGTTCCCCGCGACTTCGGTCGGTGATCCGGCGCCCGACCACGGTGCGGACGGCCGCCGCTGCGTAGATTTGCCGACCGTGAGAGATGACGAACCGGCGCAGGCCCCGCCGGCGTTCGCGGGACGCCGGTGGCTCTTCCCGTCCGCCCTCGTCCACGCGCTCGACCCCGACGCCGAGCGGTCCGGGCGGCGGCCCCGGCGCACGGCACGTGACTGGATCGTCGACTTCTCCTGCTTCCTGCTGGCCGTCGTGATCGGCCTGCTGGCCGCCGACACCGTCACCGACGACCCGGACACCCCGCAGGCGCTCGCCGCCGTCGACCAGCTGGTCGGCGCCCTGGCCTGCGCGGCGGTCTGGCTGCGGCGCCGGTGGCCGGCCGGGTTCGCCGTCGCGATGGTGCCCGTCGGCCTCGTCTCGAACACCGCGGGCGGTGCCGCCCTGG
This sequence comes from Streptomyces fumigatiscleroticus, assembly GCF_014647975.1. Lineage (GTDB taxonomy): Bacteria > Actinomycetota > Actinomycetes > Streptomycetales > Streptomycetaceae > Streptomyces > Streptomyces fumigatiscleroticus. The sequence goes on along the minus strand of NZ_BMQF01000004.1, from coordinate 416,951 downwards.
TCAGCCTCTTCACCCTGGCGCTGCACCGGCCCTTCCGGTACGTGGCCTGGGTGGGCGGCGCCACCCTCGCGCTGGTCCCGCTGCTGCTGCGGCTGCGTCCGGATCCCGACCTGCCCTATGCGGCGGCGGTGGCGCTCACCGCGCTGCTCAATCTGTCGGCCATCGGCTGGGGCCTGCTCGCCCGGTCCAAGCGGCAGCTCATGCTGAGCCTGCGCGACCAGGTGCGGCGTGCCGAGACGGAGGCGCGGCTGCGGGCGGAGCAGGCGCAACGGCTCGCCCGCGAGTCCATCGCCCGGGAGATGCACGACGTGCTCGCCCACCGGCTGTCCCTGCTGAGCGTGCACGCGGGCGCCCTGGAGTTCCGGCCCGACGCCTCCCGCGAGGAGGTCGCACGGGCGGCCGGCGTCATCCGCGAGAGCGCCCACGAGGCCCTCCAGGACCTGCGCGAGATCATCGGCGTGCTGCGCGCCGGGGAGCCCGACGAGGAGGGCCGCCCCCAGCCGACGCTCGCCGCGCTGGACACGCTTGTCGCCGAGAGCCGGGAAGCCGGCATGAAGGCCGTGCTCACCGGCCGGGTCACCGACCCCGCCGCCGTCCCGGCCTCCGTCGGCCGCACCGTCTACCGGATCGTCCAGGAGGCCCTGACCAACGCCCGCAAACACGCGCCCGGCACCGAGGTCACCGCCTGTGTCACCGGCGCACCGGGCGACGGCCTGACCGTGGCCGTGCGCAACACGCCCCCCGGGGGCGAGGTGCCCCGCGTCCCCGGCTCCGGGCAGGGCCTGATCGGCCTGACCGAGCGTGCCACGCTGACGGGCGGCACCCTGGAGCACGGCCCCACCCCCGGCGGCGGCTTCGAGGTGCGGGCGTGGCTGCCCTGGGGGTGAACCCACGGGGCCCCGGCCGGTCCGGGCGCACAGCCGCGATTAATTGGCCCACGCCGCACCGGCCGTTGCCCGTAACCTCGGACTGCCGCACCAGTCACGGCAGTTGAGGGTCACGGGGGAGGAACATCGTGAGTTGGGGCAGACCGGGGCCCGACCCCTATCCGCCGCCCTGGCCGCCGAACGGCCACCCGCCCCCGTACCCCCGGTATCCGCCGTATCCGCCGCCGCGGCAGGACACCTCCCTGCTGGGCATGGTGCGGGACCTGCGGGACGCCGAGTGGCCGCCGCTGCGGGTGCTCCTGCGGGCCGGGCGGCCCCGGATCCACGGCTGCGCGTGGGCGCTGCTGCTGTTGCCCTGCACATGGTTCCTGACGCTGCCCCTGATGGTGGGTTACGTGTTCGCGCGCTCGGCCCGCAGCAGGGCCCACCGGCTCTTCCCGCCGCGCGGACACCGCCGTATCGAGGACCCGCAGGTGACACGGGTGCAGCGGATCCGGGCCTGGACCGCGGCGGTGATGTCGCTCCTGCTGCTGGCCGTGTACGGCAGGCCGGGGGACTTCGGCCAGGCGCAGGAGCAGTACTTCCTGCGGCTGGCGATCACACCGCCGTTGCTCCTGCTGAGCGCCCCGGTGGTGATCGCGGTGCTGTTCCGGTGGGCGTCGCCGGGGGCCAGGGCCGGTATGCGGCCCCGGGTGCGGGCCGCCGGGCGGTCGGCGCTGTGGTACCTCGCCGCCGTCACGTCCATACCGCTGTACGTCCTGTTGGTCTTCCTGGCCGTGGAGGGCGGCGTCCTCTCCGCGAAGACCGTGTACGCCATCCCCTGGATCGGGACGGCACTGGTGCTGCCGCTGGTCTGGGTGCTGTTCTTCCTGTGGTCCGCCACCGGCCCCGCCATCCGCACCGGATTCAACACCGCGGCGGTGCACGAGGCGCTGCCCGCCCTGCTGACCGGCGTGCTGGTGTGGGAGTTCGCGGTGATCAGCCTCGTGACGGGCGGTCCGCCGCCCGGGCCGCCGCTGATCCAGGTCCTCGCCCTCCTCGGCGGCCCGGCCTCGGTCACGGCGGTGTCCTGGTGGGAGATCCACCGCCTGCGCACCCGTCATGGCGTGGTGCTGCGGGCCTGAGCGGGACGGAACCGGACGGAGCCGGACCCCGGTGCGGCTCCGCCCCGGTGGGCGGGCACCCGGGGGCCGCGGCTGCCGTCATCCTGGGGACATGACTGCGATCAGACTCCTCCTCGTCGACGACGACCCCCTGGTGCGGGCCGGGCTCTCCTTCATGCTGGGCGGCGCCGACGACATCGAGATCGTCGGCGAGGCGGCCGACGGCGACGAGGCCGAGGCGCTGGTCGGCCGCACCCGTCCCGACGTCGTGCTGATGGACATCCGGATGCCGGCGGTGGACGGTCTGACCGCCACGGAGCGGCTGCGCGGCCGCCCCGACGCCCCGCAGGTCGTGGTGCTCACCACCTTCCACGCCGACGAGCAGGTGCTGCGCGCCCTGCGCGCGGGCGCCGCCGGGTTCGTCCTCAAGGACACGCCGCCCGCCGAGATCCTCGACGCGGTGCGCAAGGTGGCGGCCGGCGACCCCGTGCTGTCGCCCAGCGTGACCCGCCGGCTCATGGAGCACGCGGCAGGCGGCGGCGCCGACCGGCGGCGCACGCGCGCGCGGGAGCGCATCGCCGCCCTCAACGACCGCGAACGCGAGGTGGCCGTCGCGGTCGGCCGTGGCCTGGCCAACGCACAGATCGCGGCCGGGCTCTTCATGAGCGTCGCCACCGTCAAGGCCCATGTCTCCCGCATCCTGGCCAAGCTCGGCCTGGACAACCGGGTGCAGATCGCGCTGCTGGCGTACGACGCGGGACTCCTGGAGGACGAGGAAGGGGAGGGGAACTGACCGGTGTCCGCGCGCGTTGTCCGGGCATGGGGGCGACGGCGGGGGAGTCTGACGGACCATGACGGACGTGATCGACCTGGGGGAGTTCGGCGACGCGTTCCGGCGGGACCCGCATCCGGTGTACGCACGGCTGCGGGAGCTCGGCCCGGTCCACCGGGTGCGCCTGCCCCCGCCCGACGCCCACCACGAGACCTGGCTCGTGGTGGGGTACGAGGAGGCCCGCGCGGCGCTCGCCGACCCCCGCCTGGCCAAGGACGGGAGCAGGATCGGCGTCACCTTCCTCGACGAGGAGCTGATCGGCAGGCATCTGCTGGTCACCGACCCGCCCCAGCACACCCGGCTGCGCGCGCTGGTCTCCCGCGCCTTCACCGTGCGCCGGGTGGAGGAGCTGCGGCCGCGGATCCGGCGGATCACCGACGGCCTGCTCGACGCGATGCTGCCGCGCGGCCGTGCCGACCTCGTGGAGTCCTTCGCCCATCCGCTGCCGATCACCGTCATCTGCGAGCTGCTCGGCGTCCCCGAGGTGGACCGCGCCGAGTTCCGCAGGATGTCGACCGAGGCGGTGGCGCCCACCAGCGCGGAGAGCGAGTACGACGCGTTCGTCCGGCTCGCCGCGTACCTGACCGGCCTGATCGAGGACAAGCGGTGCGCCGGACCCGGCGGCGACCTGCTCGGCGACCTGATCCGCACGGCCGGCGAGGACGGCGACCGGCTCTCCCCGCGGGAGCTGCGCGGCATGGCCTTCCTCCTGCTGATCGCGGGCCACGAGACGACGGTCAACCTCGTCTCCAGCGCCGTGCTGACCCTGCTCCGGCACCCCGGGCAACTGGCCGCGGTGCGCGCCGACCCGGGCCTGGTCGACGCCGCCGTGGAGGAGACGCTGCGCCACGAGGGACCGGTGGAGAACGCGACGTACCGGTATGCCGCACAGCCGCTGGAGATCGGCGGCACCCCCATCGAGAAGGGCGACTCGGTGCTGGTCGGCCTCACCGCCGCCGACCGCGACCCGCACCGCTTTCCCGGCCCGGACCGCTTCGACATCCACCGCGACACCCGGGGCCACCTCGCCTTCGGCCACGGCGTCCACTACTGCCTGGGCGCCCCGCTGGCCCGCCTGGAAGCCCGTACGGCGATACGGACCCTGCTGGACCGCGCCCCGGACCTGGCTCTCGACGGCCCGCCCGGCGACTGGCTGCCCGGCGTGCTGATGCGCGGGGTGCGCAGCCTGCCGGTGCGCTGGTAGCTCCCCGCCGGGAGCGGCCCCTCAGCCCAGCAGGAAGGCGGCGGCGCCCGGTATCTCCGCCAGGCGTACCGGTCTGCGCTCGCGCCGCGACAGCTCGCAGGCCTCGGCGATCCGCTGGGCCTGCAACGCCTCGCGCCCGTCGCAGGGATTGGGCCGCTCACCGCGCACGACCTCGACGAACGCGCACAGCTCCGCCTCGTAGGCGGGCCCGAACCGCTCCAGGAAGCCGGTCCACGGCTTGTCCGCCGGCGGCGGCCCGGCCGGCTCGGTGGAGGCGATCGGCGTACGGTCGTCCAGGCCGACCGCGACCTGGTCCAGCTCGCCGGCCAGCTCCATGCGGACGTCGTAGCCGGCGCCGTTCAGCCGCGCCCCGGTGACCGTGGCGAGCGTGCCGTCGTCGAGGGTGAGCAGCGCCGCGCCGGTGTCCACGTCGCCCGCCTCGCGGAACATCGCGGGCCCGGCGGCGGACCCGGTGGCGTACACGTCGACGACCTCCCGGCCGGTCACCCAGCGCAGCGCGTCGAAGTCGTGGATCAGCGCGTCCCGGTACAGCCCGCCGGAGAGCGGCAGCCAGGCCGCCGGCGGCGGCGCCTGGTCGCTGGTCAGGGCGCGTACGGTGTGCAGCCGCCCGAGCCGTCCCGACCGCACCGCCTCGCGCGCCTGTGTGTAGCCCGCGTCGAAGCGGCGCTGGAAACCCATCTGGAGAACCGTGCCGGCCGCCTCCACCTCGGCGATCGCCGCGGCGGTCGCCGGCAGATCGAGTGCGACGGGCTTCTCGCAGAACACCGGCAGCCCCGAGCGGGCCGCCCGGCCGATCAGATCGGCGTGGGCCGAGGTCGCCGCCGTGATCACCACGGCGTCCACACCCCAGCGGAAGATCTCGTCCACTCCCGGTGCCGCCGTCTCGCCCAGCCGGTGCGCCAGTTCCTGGGCCCGCCCGGCATCCGCGTCCGTGAGGATCAGGGAACCGACGTCCCGGTGGCGGCTGAGCGTGTACGCGTGGACGGTGCCGATGCGGCCCGTACCGATGACCCCGATACGCATGGAAACAAAGTGGGCCGCTCGCCCGTGAGCTGTCAATTCATATGTCCGGACAACCGGACTACAGAACTTCCCGTCAACAGCGCACGGAGCTACGCTCGAGGCCGTGCCGAAACCAGAAGTGGACCCGACCGTGTCGCTCGAGCTGAGTGTGGACCGCAGCAGTCCGGTGCCGTTGTACTTCCAGCTCTCCCAGCAACTGGAGGCGGCCATCGAACAGGGCGTGCTGACCCCCGGCAGCCTGCTCGGCAACGAGATCGAGCTCGCCGCGCGGCTCGGCCTGTCCCGGCCCACGGTCCGCCAGGCCATCCAGTCGCTGGTCGACAAGGGCCTGCTCGTGCGCCGCCGCGGGGTCGGCACCCAGGTGGTGCACAGCCAGGTCAAGCGCCCCCTGGAGCTGAGCAGCCTCTACGACGACCTGGCGGCGGCGGGTCAGCGCCCGGCCACGAAGGTCCTGGTCAACACGGTCGTCCCGGCGACCGCCGAGATCGCGGCGGCGCTCGGCGTGGCCGAGGACAGCGAGGTGCACCGGGTGGAGCGGCTGCGGCTGGCACACGGGGAGCCGATGGCGTACCTGTGCAACTTCCTGCCGCCCGGCCTGCTCGACCTGGACACCGAGCAGCTGGAGATCACCGGCCTGTACCGCCTGATGCGCACCGCCGGGATCACCCTGCACAGCGCCCGCCAGTCCATCGGCGCCCGCGCGGCCACCGCCGCCGAGGCCGACCGGCTCGGCGAGCCGGCGGGCGCCCCGCTGCTGACCATGCAGCGCACCACGTTCGACGACACCGGCCGCGCGGTCGAGTTCGGCACCCACACCTACCGGCCCTCCCGCTACTCCTTCGAGTTCCAGCTGCTCGTACGGTCCTGAGCGCGGTCCCGATCGTGGTCCCGATCGTGGTCCCGATCGTGGTCCCGAGCGCGCTTCCGGGTACGGCGTGACCGGCGTCTTCCCCGGTCGCCGTTCCGTCGCATGTCCGGACAAGACGACCCGCCGTGGGACCCGGTCACCGGGTGCCCGGCCCCCGTGTTCGACAATGGGGCGTTTGGGGCCGGTGAGGTCACCGGTCCCGTCGCACGACGGAACACGCAAGACAGCGAGAAGGGCACGTCCTCGTGGCAAGGTTTCGGACCTGGGTAGGCATCGTGGTGGCAGGGGCGCTGTCGGTGTCCCTGGCCGGGTGCAGCAGCACCGGCGGCAAGCGCGCCGAGGACGCCCGCAAGGCCGCGGCGGCCCAGGGCAAGGCGGCGGTGAACACGCCCCGCTGGACCTTCGCGATGATCACGCACTCCGGTGACGGCGACACGTTCTGGGACATCGTCCAGAGCGGTGCGAAGCAGGCCGCCGTCAAGGACAACATCAACTTCCTGTACTCCCACGACGACGAGGCCCAGCAGCAGGCGCAGCTCGTGGACGCGGCCGTCGACAAGAAGGTCGACGGGATCATCGTCACGCTGGCCAAGCCCGACGCGATGAAGGCCGCCCTCGCCCGCGCCGAGAAGGCCGGCATCCCGGTGATCACCGTGAACTCCGGCTCGGCGGAGTCCAAGGAATTCGGCGCGCTCACCCATATCGGCCAGGACGAGACCATCGCCGGCGAGGCCGTGGGCGAGGAGCTGAACGAGCGGGGCCGCAAGAAGGCCCTCTGTGTCCTGCACGAGCAGGGCAACGTGGGCCACGAGCAGCGCTGCGACGGCGTGGAGAAGACCTTCGACGGCACGGTCCAGCGCCTGTACGTCAACGGCACCAGCATGCCGGACGTGCAGTCCGCCATCGAGGCCAAGCTCCAGGCCGACAAGTCCGTCGACGCGGTCGTCACCCTCGGCGCCCCGTACGCCGACACCGCCGTGAAGGCCAGGCAGGGCGCCGGCAGCAAGGCCGAGATCGACACCTTCGACCTCAACGCCAAGGTGGCCGCCGGCCTTCAGGACGGCACCCTCGGCTTCGCCGTCGACCAGCAGCCCTACCTCCAGGGCTACCAGGCCGTCGACCTGCTGTGGCTGTACAAGTACAACGCCGACGTCCTCGGCGGCGGCAAGCCGGTGCTCACCGGACCGCAGATCATCACCAAGGACGACGCGGCCGCCCTGGCGGACTACACCGAGCGGGGCACCCGATGAGCACGGCCGCGGACGAAAGACTCCTGCACACCTCACCGCTGCGGAAGCTGCTCGGCCGCCCCGAGCTGGGCTCGGTCGTCGGCGCGATCGCCGTCTTCGTGTTCTTCGCGTTCGCCGCCGACAGCTTCCTGCGCGCCTCCAGCCTTTCCACGGTGCTGTACGCGTCGTCGACCATCGGCATCATGGCCGTACCCGTGGCGCTGCTGATGATCGGCGGCGAGTTCGACCTGTCGGCGGGTGTCATGGTCACCTCGTCGGCGCTGATCTCGTCGATGTTCAGCTACCAGATGACCGCCAACGTCTGGGTCGGCGTGGGCGTCTCCCTGCTGGCCACCCTGGCGATCGGCGCCTTCAACGGCTTCGTCCTCACCCGTACGAAGCTGCCGAGCTTCATCGTCACGCTCGGCACCTACCTGATGCTGACCGGCGCGAACCTCGGCGTCACCAAGCTGATCGACGGCACCGTCTCCACCAAGACCATCGCCGACATGGAGGGCTTCCCCAGCGCGCGGAAGGTCTTCGCCTCCACCGTCACGGTCGGCGGCGTCGACTTCAAGATCACCATCCTGTGGTGGCTGGCCCTGGTGGCCGTCGCCAGCTGGATCCTGCTGCGCACCCGCGCCGGCAACTGGATCTTCGCGGTCGGCGGCAACAAGGACGCGGCCCGCGCGGTCGGCGTCCCCGTCACCAGGACGCGGATCGGCCTCTACATGGGCGTGGCGTTCGGCGCCTGGATCGCCGGCCAGCACCTGCTCTTCTCCTACGACGCCGTGCAGTCCGGCGAGGGCGTCGGCAACGAGCTGATCTACATCATCGCGGCCGTCATCGGCGGCTGCCTGATCACCGGCGGCTACGGCAGCGCGGTCGGGTCGGCGGTCGGCGCCCTGATCTTCGGCATGACCAGCAAGGGCATCGTCTTCGCCGAGTGGAACCCCGACTGGTTCAAGTTCTTCCTCGGAGCGATGCTGCTCCTCGCGACCCTGCTCAACGCCTGGGTCCGCAAGCGTGCGGAGGCCACCAAGTGACGGATACGACCCACACCGCCCCGCGCACGGCGCTCGTCGAGCTGTCGGACGTCAGCAAGCACTACGGCAACGTCCGCGCCCTGGAAGGGGTCTCCCTCCAGGTGCACGCGGGCGAGATCACCTGTGTGCTCGGCGACAACGGCGCCGGCAAGTCGACCCTCATCAAGATCATCGCCGGGCTGCACCAGCACGACGGGGGCACCCTCGCCGTCGAGGGCGAGGAGACCCGCCTGGCCAACCCGCGCGACGCCCTGGACCGCGGCATCGCCACCGTCTACCAGGACCTCGCCGTCGTCCCGCTGATGCCGGTGTGGCGGAACTTCTTCCTCGGCTCCGAGCCGCGCAAGGGCGCCGGCCCCTTCAAGCGCCTGGACGTCGAGTACATGCGCCGCACCACCCACGCCGAGCTGCTGCGCATGGGCATCGACCTCCGCGACGTCGACCAGCCCATCGGCACCCTCTCCGGCGGCGAGCGCCAGTGCGTGGCCATCGCCCGGGCGGTCCACTTCGGCGCGAAGGTGCTGATCCTGGACGAGCCGACGGCGGCGCTGGGCGTGAAGCAGTCCGGAGTGGTCCTGAAGTATGTGGCGGCAGCACGCGACCAGGGCCTGGGCGTTGTCTTGATCACCCACAACCCGCACCACGCCTACCTGGTGGGAGACCGCTTCGTCCTCCTGAAGCGCGGCACGATGGTGGGCAGCTACGAGCGCGCCGACATCACGCTGGACGAGCTGACCGGCCAGATGGCGGGCGGCGAGGAGCTGGACGATCTACGCCATGAACTGGAACGGGGCTAGGAGCGCGGGACCGTGCCGACATACGGCTGTGCCGCGTGGGCGCGAGGACGGGCCACACACCCGCACCCGGCAATGATCCGCACCACCCCTCCGCTGTCCCGTTCGGCACCCCGCACGGCCGTGCGGCAGAATCGCACCCGATGAGCACCTACCGCGACCTCACCGCCCCCATCGGCTCCCGCCGGGCCACGGTCCTGCGTACCGTCGGCACCCGGGAGCGCCGCTCCCATCTGACGGCGCCCCGGGTGCCGACGGTGGGCATCGACATCGGCGGCACCAAGGTGATGGCGGGCGTCGTCGACGCCGACGGCAACATCCTGGAGAAGCTCCGCACGGAGACCCCGGACAAGTCCAAGAGCCCCAAGGTCGTCGAGGACACCATCGTCGAACTGGTCCTGGACCTGTCCGACCGGCACGACGTGCACGCCGTCGGCATCGGCGCGGCCGGCTGGGTCGACGCCGACCGCAACCGCGTCCTGTTCGCCCCCCACCTGTCCTGGCGCAACGAGCCCCTCAGGGACCGCCTCGCCAGCCGGCTCTCGGTGCCGGTACTCGTCGACAACGACGCCAACACCGCCGCCTGGGCCGAGTGGCGCTTCGGCGCCGGCCGCGGCGAGGACCACCTCGTCATGATCACCCTCGGCACCGGCATCGGCGGCGCGATCCTGGAGGACGGCCAGGTCAAGCGCGGCAAGTACGGCGTCGCCGGCGAGTTCGGCCATATGCAGGTCGTGCCCGGCGGCCACCGCTGCCCGTGCGGCAACCGCGGCTGCTGGGAGCAGTACAGCTCCGGCAACGCCCTGGTCAGGGAGGCCAGAGAGCTGGCCGCCGCAGACTCCCCGGTCGCCTACGGGATCATCGAGCACGTCAAGGGCCAGATCTCCGACATCAGCGGCCCGATGATCACCGAGCTGGCCCGCGAGGGCGACGCCATGTGCATCGAGCTGCTCCAGGACATCGGCCAGTGGCTCGGCGTCGGCATCGCCAACCTCGCCGCGGCGCTCGACCCCTCCTGCTTCGTGATCGGCGGCGGTGTCTCGGCCGCCGACGACCTGCTGATCGGCCCGGCCCGCGACGCCTTCCGCCGCCACCTCACCGGCCGCGGCTACCGCCCCGAGGCCCGCATCACCCGCGCCCAGCTCGGCCCCGAGGCCGGCATGGTCGGCGCGGCCGACCTGGCCCGCCTGGTCGCCCGCCGCTTCCGCCGTGCCAAGCGCCGCCGGGTGGAGCGCTACGAGCGCTACGAGCAGTACGCCCAGGCCCGCCGGGCGACCCGGGAGTCACTGTGACGAGTGCCCTGCCACGCCAGCCCGGCCCGCCGGACGAGCCGGCGCGCCCGGCCGAGGACCGCCGGCACATGATCCGCCGAAGAGCGCTCACCCTGCTGATCATCGTGCTGCTCATCGGCGTCCCGGCCGGCTATCTGGTGATCTCCGCCAACCAGAGCCGTGACAGCGGCAAGGACAAGGAGGAGAAGTACTCGGCGACCGGCCTGACGGCGGGCTGGCCGTCCAAGCTCCAGCGCCGCCTGTACCAGGTACCCGTCCCGCACCCGTCCGACAAGGTCGCCTACTACGAGACCAACAACTGGAAGACCAGCCGGCTCTACGTCCAGTTCGAGACCACCCCCGCCGGTCTCGACGCCTTCCTGGCGGGCGTCGGCGCCGACCGGGACGACCTGAAGCAGGACGACATCACCATCGGCGCCCGCGACCAGAAGATCACCGGCTGGCGGCTCACCGGGCCCGGCCCGTGGCAGGGCCTGGTGCAGAAGCAGAAGAACCCGGCCCCGACCCGGGACATCGTGGTCGACCTGTCAGATCCTGACCTGCCGATGGTCTACGTCGTCTCGCGCACGGTGCCCTGACGGCCCCGCCCGCCCGGCCGCCGGAGCCGATTGTCAGACCCCGCCCGTAGAGTCGAAGACATCCGATCGGGCACACGGGCGGGAGGTGACAGGACGTATGAACGACACAGCCGCGGTCGCGGCGGAGGAGCGCACAGGCGACGGGCGCGCGCGGGACGACGCCCCGTCCGTTTCCGTCCGTCTCGCCGCCGTCTTCCTGCCCGCGCCCCTGCCGCGCGAGGGCCGGATCGCCCTCTGGGACCCCGAGGGCGGCGACCTGCCCGCCGAGGACACCCGGCTCACGGTCGTACGGCGGCACGGCTCCGGCGTGCGCCGCAGGACCACCCCCGCGCGCACCCTCCCGATCGAGCAGGCGCTGCCCCTGCTGGTGAGCGCCCGGCACGACCCGGCCGCCCACCCCGCCACCGCCTGCTGGGGCGCCGCCGCCCTGCACGCGCTGCGGCTCGCCGCCCGCGGCCGGCTGCTCCCCGGCCTGACCGCCACGGGTCACGACGCGTGGCGCGCCGGCCCTCTGGACCCCGACGACATCGCGCACCTGCGCGCGGTGGCCGCCGCCCTGCCCCCCGAGGGGCACGCGGTCCCGCTGCCCGGTGCAGGCCCCCTGCGGCTGCCCGAGCCGGAAGCGCTGATGCGCGCCTTCCTGGACGCCGTCGTGGACACCCTGCCCCGCACCCCGGCCGCGCCGCACGCCTCCGGCCGGCCCTTCGCGGCCCGCGAGCCCCGGCACCTGCCGCACGCCCGGGACTGGGCCGCCGAGGTCGCCGCCGGCATGGACGCGGGCGTGCGGATCTCCCTCCGCCTGGACCTGTCGGCGTACGACCTGTTCGACACCGGCGACGGCGTGCGCGGCGCCGGAGCGGCCGTCGTCCAGGTGCACAGCCTCGCCGACCCCACGCTCGTCGCCGACGCGGCGGACCTCTGGTCGGGCGGCGCGGACGCCGCCTTCGGTCCCCGCGCGCGCGTGGACGCGGCCCTGGCGGTGCGGCGTGCGGCCCGGATCTGGCCGCCGCTCGACCGGCTCGCCGAGCAGGACGTGCCCGACGTGCTGGCCCTGTCCGAGGACGAGCTGAGCGACCTGCTCGGGGTCGCGGCCACCCGGCTCGCCGCGGCCGGCGTCGCCGTGCACTGGCCCCGCGACCTGGCGCAGGACCTCACCGCGACCGCGGTGGTCCGGCCCGCCCCCGGCTCGGCGACCGACGGCACCGGCTTCTTCGAGAGCGAGGACCTGCTCCAGTTCCGCTGGCAGCTCGCGATCGGCGGCGACCCGCTCACCGAGGCCGAGATGGACGAGCTGGCCGAGGCCCACCGTCCCGTCGTCCGGCTCCGGGACCGGTGGGTGCTGGTCGATCCCGCCCTGGTGCGCCGGGCCCGCAAGCGGGAGCTGGGCCTGCTCGACCCGGTGGACGCGCTGTCCGTCGCGCTCACCGGCACCGCCGAGGTCGACGGCGAGACGGTTCCGGCGGTCCCGGCGGGGGCGCTGGCCGAGCTGCGCGACCGTCTCACCGCCGGAGTGCGGCCCGCCGAGCCGCCCCCGGGCCTCGACGCCACCCTGCGCGACTACCAGCTCAAGGGCCTGGCCTGGCTGGACCTCATGACCTCGCTCGGCCTGGGCGGCTGTCTCGCCGACGACATGGGCCTGGGCAAGACGATCACCGTCATCGCGCTGCACCTGAAGCGGGCGCGCAGCGAACCGACCCTGGTGGTCTGCCCGGCCTCGCTGCTGGGCAACTGGCAGCGGGAGATCACCCGCTTCGCGCCCGGCGTCCCCGTCCGCCGCTTCCACGGCCCGGACCGCACCCTGGACGACCTGGCCGGCGGCTTCGTCCTCACCACCTACGGCACCATGCGGTCGGCGGCCCCGACCCTCGCCGGGCAGCGCTGGGGCATGGTCGTCGCCGACGAGGCGCAGCACGTGAAGAACCCCTATTCCGCCACCGCCAAGGCGCTGCGCACCATCCCGTCCCCCGCCCGTGTGGCCCTGACCGGCACACCGGTGGAGAACAACCTCTCCGAACTCTGGGCGCTGCTGGACTGGACGACACCGGGACTCCTGGGCCCGCTGAAGTCCTTCCGCGCCCGGCACGCGCGCGCGGTGGAGACCGGCGAGGACGAGGAGGCGGTGCGGCGGCTGGCCCGCCTGGTCCGCCCGTTCCTGCTGCGCCGGAAGAAGTCCGACCCGGGCATCGTGCCGGAGCTCCCGCCGAAGACGGAGACCGACCGCCCCGTCCCGCTCACCCGCGAACAGGCCACGCTGTACGAGGCGGTGGTGCGCGAGTCGATGCTGGCCATCGGGACCGCCGCGGGCATGGCCCGCCGCGGCCTGGTGCTGAAGCTGCTGACCTCGCTCAAGCAGATCTGCGACCATCCGGCGCTCTACCTCAAGGAGGAGCACCGGCACCCCGGCGACGGCCTCGCCGCCCGCTCCGGCAAGCTCGCCCTGCTGGACGAGTTGCTGGACACCGTGCTCGCGGAGGACGGCTCGGCCCTGGTCTTCACGCAGTACGTCGGCATGGCCCGGCTGATCACCTCTCATCTGGCCGCCCGCGCGGTGCCGGTGGAGTTCCTGCACGGCGGCACACCGGTCCCGGAACGCGAACGCCTGGTGGACCGCTTCCAGAGCGGCGCGACCCCGGTACTGGTGCTGTCCCTGAAGGCGGCGGGCACCGGCCTGAACCTGACCCGCGCGGGCCATGTCGTCCACTTCGACCGCTGGTGGAACCCGGCCGTCGAGGAACAGGCCACCGACCGCGCCTACCGCATCGGCCAGACCCAGCCGGTGCAGGTCCACCGTCTGATCACCGAGGGCACGGTCGAGGACCGCATCGCCGAGATGCTCCAGTCCAAGCGGGCCCTGGCCGACGCGATTCTCGGCTCCGGCGAGTCGGCCCTGACCGAACTGACCGACCGAGAGCTGTCCGACCTGGTGTCCCTGCGGAGGTCCTCATGACGCCCCGGCCCGCCGACGAGGCCCGCCGCGCGCTCCGGGCGGCCCGGCAACGCGACGAGCGGGCGGAGGCCGTTCGGCACACGGAGACGGGCACGGGCACGAACACGGCCACCGACCCCTGGCGCGAACCCGGACCCGGACCCGGACCCGGACCCGAACGCGGACCCGGACCCGAACCCGAACCCGAACCCGAACGCGAACCCGAACCCGAACGCGAACCCGGACCCGGACCCGGACCCGCGAAGCATGACCCGGCGGGGGAGGAGCCCGGCCCCCGGGCGTCCCGGCCCGGCGACGCCGCCCGCGCGGCCCTGCGCCGCGCGGTGACCGCCAGACGCGCGGCGACCACCGGCGGCGAGGCCGACGCGGGGGTTACGGCGCCCCGTGCCGCCTCGCCGGACCGGGCCCCGGCGGCCCCGGACGAACCAGCGGCACGCGAGGACGGTCCCGGCGACCCGGCGGCCCCCGGCCCGGCGGAGGGGGCGCGCGCGGCGCTGCGTGCCGCGCGGGAAGAGGCGCGCCAGGCCCGTACGGACACCGCGGCGCCGGGGAGCGGAACCGCACGTCGGCCGTCGTCCCGTCCGGCACCCCCCGTTTCCCGGGGACGGGACACCGGCCGGTCCGCCGGCTCCCGGGCCCGCGACGTACGGCAGTGGGCGGCGGGCGCCTTCCGCATGCCCTCCGGCACGGACCCGGCCGGGCAGCCGCCCGGCGGCGAAGGGCCGCACACCGCAGGGCCGTACACCGCAGGGCCGCACACCGCAGGGCCGTCCGCCACGGACGAGCGGCCTCAGGACCCGGCCACCGCTTCCCCCACGGACCCTTCTCCCGCGGGCCCTTCTCCCGCGGGCCCTTCTCCCGCGGACGCTTCTCCCGCGGGCCCTTCTCCCGCGGACGCTTCTCCCGCGGGCCCTTCTCCCGCGGGCCCTTCTCCCGCGGACGCTTCCCCCGCGGGCCCTTCCCGGCGCGGGCCCCGTCACGCGCACCCGGCGACTTCGGACCCCGGCCACGCGACACCCCGGGACGCGCCCCCCGAACCCTTCCGTACGCCCCGCCCCGGGGACGCGGCCACGGACCGAGCGGGCGCAGCCCCCGAAGCCCTCCGCCGCCCGGCCACGGACGTGCCTCCCAACGGTCCCCACCGCACGGCCGCCGATGCCACTCGTGAGGTCCCCCGCCCCATGGCCGTCGACGCGGCCTCCCGGGTCCCCCGCTCCATGGCCGCCCCCGACCGGGACGGCGAACTGCGCCGCACCTTCCCCGCGTTCCCGCCGCGCGGCCGCCCGGACGGCGGCGGCTTCGCCGAGACCTGGTGGGGGAACGCCTGGGTCACCGCGCTGGAGGAGGGCGCGCTGGACGCCAAGCGGCTGGCGCGCGGGCTCGGGTACGCCGAGCAGGGGCATGTGGACGCCATCACCGTGACGCCGGGGCTGGTCCTGGCGTACGTGCGCGGCAGCCGCCCCCGGCCGTACCGCGTGCAGGTGCGGCTGCGCACGCTGGACGACGCCGACTGGGAGCGGTTCCTGGACACGGCCGCCGAACGGCCGGGGCACATCGCGGCCCTGCTCGACAAGGAGCTGCCGCAGTCCCTCGCCGACTGCGGGGTGCCCCTGCTGCCCGGCCCCGGCGACCTCGCCCCGCGGTGCAGCTGCCCCGACTCCGGCCACCCCTGCAAGCACGCGGCCGCCCTGTGCTACCAGACCGCGCGGCTGCTCGACGCCGATCCCTTCGTGCTGCTCCTGCTGCGCGGCCGCGGCGAGCGCCGACTGCTCGACACCCTGTCCCGGCTGAGCGCCGCCCGCGCGGCCCGTGCGGCACAGGACAGGGAACCGGCACCCCTGCCCGGCGTCCGGGCCGCCGAGGCCCTCGCCCCGCGCGGACTCCCGCCGCTGCCGGCGCCGCTGCCCGTACCGCCGCACCCCGAGCAGCCCCCCGCCTACCCGGCGGCCCCCGGCGGCCCGGACCCCTTCGCGCTGGACCAGCTGGCCACCGACGCCGCCGCCCGTGCCCACGCCCTGCTCACCACGGGCCGCGACCCGGTGGGCGGGCTGACGCTGTGGCAGGACGCCGTCCGGCTCGCCGCGGCCCGCCCCGGCTCCGGGCTCACCGCCGCCGGCCGCACGCTGTACTCCTCCCTCGCCTCCGCCGCCGGCCGCACCCCGTCCGACCTGGCGCGCGCGGTCGCCGCCTGGCGGCAGGGCGGGCCCGAGGGCCTCGCCGTCCTGGAGGAGGCGTGGGATCCGCCGGCCGGCCGTTTCGACCGCGCCCGTCCCCTTCTGCTCGCCGCCGACCTGCCCGCCTTCCGCCCCTGGCGCAACCGCCTGACCCACCCCCACGGCCACGTGCAGCTCCGTCTCGGCCGCGACGGCCTGTGGTACGCCTACGAGTCCGAGCCGGGCACCGACGACTGGTGGCCCCGCGGCATACCCGACCTGGACCCGGTCGGCGCCCTGACGGGCCTCGGCCCACCGGGTCAGGCGTGACGCCGGCCCCGCGTCTTCCCCGGCATCTCGTCTTCCCCGGCACTTCGTGAAGGCGGTGTGAGGGTTCGCCGGTGATGTCCGGGAGCCGGGTGTGCACAGCGGGGGCCCCGCGACGGAACCGCGGGGCGGGACGGTTAGCGTGGAGCGGTGAGTGAGACGAAGACCCCTGCCCTCCAGTACCGCTTCGACGGCCCGGAAGACGCCCCGGTCCTCATCCTGGGCCCCTCGCTCGGCACCACCTGGCACATGTGGGACCGGCAGGTTCCCGAACTGGCGAAGCAGTGGCGCGTCTTCCGCTTCGACCTGCCGGGCCACGGCGGCGCCCCCGCCTACCCGGCGGGTTCCGTCACCGACCTCTCCGCGCGCCTGCTCACCACGCTCGACGCGCTGGGCGTGCACCGCTTCGGCTACGCGGGCTGCGCGCTGGGCGGTGCGATCGGCGTCGAACTGGCGCTGCGCCACCCCGAGCGGCTCGCCTCGCTCGCGCTGATCGCCGCCTCGCCCCGCTTCGGCACGGCCGACGAGTTCCGGCAGCGCGGGGTGATAGTGCGCACCAACGGCCTGGAGCCGATGGCCCGCACCGCGCCCGAACGCTGGTTCACCGGCGGGTTCGCCGCCGCGCAGCCCGCGATCACCGACTGGGCGGTGCAGATGGTGCGCACCACCGACCCCGGCTGTTACATCGCCGCCTGCGAGGCGCTCGCCGCGTTCGACGTGCGGCCAGAACTCGGCCGCGTCGGCGTCCCCACGCTGGTGCTCGTCGGGTCCGAGGACCAGGTCACCGGCCCCGCCGAGGCCCGCACCCTGGTCGCCGGCATCCCGGACGCCCGGCTCGCCGTCGTCCCCGGCGCCTCCCACCTGGTGCCCGTGGAGCAGCCCGCGGCCGTGACCGATCTGCTGGTCCGGCACTTCTCCACCGCCTGGCAGCCCGTCCCCGACTCCGCCACCGGCCAGACGATCGTTCCCGCAGCCCCCGCCCAGCCGGTCCCGGCCGTCGCGCCGCCGCCGCCCGCGCCCATCGCCGAGATCGCCCCCGCCGCCGTGCCGCCGCAGCCGGCCGGGCGGCCCGACCCGTACGGCACTGGGCTCAAGGTGCGCCGCGAGGTGCTCGGCGACGCGCATGTCGACCGGGTGCTGGCGCAGGCCGACGACTTCTCCGGGGACTTCCAGGACTTCCTCACCCGCTACGCCTGGGGCGAGATCTGGGACCGGCCCGGTCTGGACCGCCGGACGCGCAGCTGCGTCACCCTCACCGCCCTGGTCGCCGGCGGGCATCTGGAGGAACTCGCCTTCCACACCCGGGCGGCGCTGCGCAACGGCCTCACCCCGGACGAGATCAAGGAGGTGCTGCTCCAGGCGGCCGTCTACTGCGGAGTGCCGGCGGCGAACAGCGCGTTCACGGTGGCGCAGCAGGTCGTGCGGGAGGAGACCACGCCCACCGAGTGATCGTTTGCCAGGTGGCGGGAGCACCCGGCTCGGCCGCCCGCCCGTCCCGCGCAAGCGGCAGGATGGACCCATGAAGCTCACGAAGAAGTCGCACGCCTGCATCCGGCTCGAGAAGGACGGGCAGACGCTCGTCGTGGACCCGGGAGGGTTCAGCGAGGAGGACGCCGCGCTCGGCGCGGACGCGATCCTCGTCACCCACGAGCACTTCGACCACTTCGACGAGGGGCGGCTGCGCGCCGGGATGGAGGCCAACCCGGCCGCGCACATCTGGACCCTCGCGGCCGTCGCGGAGAAGATCTCGGCGGCCTTCCCGGGCCGGGTGCACACCGTCGGGCACGGCGACACCTTCACCGCCGCCGGCTTCGACGTACAGGTCCACGGCGAACTGCACGCGGTGATCCACCCGGACATCCCGCGCATCACCAACGTCGGCTATCTGATCGACGGCGGCACCGTCTTCCACCCCGGAGACGCGCTCACCGTCCCCGACCGGCCGGTGCAGACGCTGATGCTCCCGGTCATGGCCCCCTGGAGCAAGATCTCCGAGGTCATCGACTATGTCCGCGAGGTCAAGCCGCAGCGCGCCTACGACGTCCACGACGCCCTGCTCACCGATCTCGCCCGGCCGGTCTACGACCGCCAGATCGGCGGGCTCGGCGGCGCCGAGCACCTGCGGCTCGCGCCGGGGACGTCGGCGGAGGTCTGAGGGCCCGTTGTCACACCCGCCGGGTAGGTTGTGAGGCATGCGCATCGCGACCTGGAACGTGAACTCGATCACCGCCCGCCTGCCGAGGCTGCTGGCCTGGCTGGAGAGCAGTGGCACGGACGTGCTGTGCCTCCAGGAGGCCAAGGTCGCCGAGGACCAGTTCCCGGCCGACCGGCTGCGCGAGCTGGGCTACGAGTCGGCGGTCCATGCCACCGGCCGGTGGAACGGCGTGGCGGTGCTCTCCCGGGTCGGTCTGGAGGACGTGGTCAAGGGTCTGCCCGGCGACCCCGGCTACGACGGCGTGCAGGAGCCCCGAGCCGTCTCCGCCACCTGCGGCCCGGTCCGCGTCTGGTCGGTGTACGTGCCCAACGGCCGCGAGGTGGAGCACCCCCACTACGCCTACAAGCTGAAGTGGTTCGAGGCCCTGCGCGCGGCCGTCGCGGGCGACGCGGCCGGCAGCCGCCCGTTCGCGGTGCTGGGCGACTACAACGTCGCGCCGACCGACGACGACGTCTACGACCGCGCCGCCTTCGAGGGCTCCACCCATGTCACCCCCGCCGAGCGCGCCGCCCTGGCCTCGCTGCGCGAGGCGGGCCTGAGCGACGTGGTGCCGCGCCCGCTGAAGTACGACCACCCGTACACCTACTGGGACTACCGCCAGCTCTGCTTCCCCAAGAACCGCGGCATGCGCATCGACCTGGTCTACGGCAACGAGCCGTTCGCCAAGGCGGTCACCGACGCCTATGTCGACCGCGAGGAGCGCAAGGGCAAGGGCGCCTCCGACCACGCGCCGGTCGTGGTCGACCTGGACGTGTAGCGGTTCCTCACGGCGGCCCCTCACAGCAGCCGGAGGCCGGCCGCTCCGGAATCGCGCACCACGCGTCGAAGTCCGGCACGGACACCCGTCGACGAACCCTGCGGCGACGCGGCATGAAGTCGCCCGGAACCGGGCGTGTGCGCGCCTGTGGTGCGCGCACCGGTACGGATGACAGGCTGGAGATATGAACATCCCCTTCCTGGGCCACCGGCGCGCCAAGCCCGGAGTCGTCGACGCCGAGGGCATCGCCGACCTCCTCGCCGAGTGCGAACTGCTCCGCTCCCAGGCGTCCGGGGGAGGCGTCCTGCTCGACGACTCGGCGGGTTCGCTGGCCGAGCTCGACCAGCTGCTGCCGCGCTGGCGGGACGACGAGGAGAGTCTGTCCTGGCTCGGCAACGACGCGGGGCTGTATCTGGGCACCGTCGTCGTGCGCACCGTGCCGGGCGCCGCCTGGGAGATCCGGCCGGACGGGCAGCCCGTCGTCCGGCTCGCCTCCGGCCGCGAGATCGACGTCGTGGCCTGCGGGCACGACTGGGCCGCCAGCGGAGTGCCCGAGCTGTCGCAGCTGTACGCGGAGATCGCGGAGGACTGACTACGGGGCGCGGTGCGAGGGGCGCGCGGGTGCCGGCAGCGGGCTCTGCGCCGCCCGGGTGACGTCCGCGACCAGCTCCACGACGTCCGGGCCGTACGCCTGGGAGTTGACGACCTTGAGCAGCAGGACGAAGGAGCTGTTGCCGTACGTGCGGGCCAGGCGCTCGTGGTTGCGGGCGAGATGGCGGGTGGCCGCCTGGTTGTTGATCGCGCGCTGGCCGCAGAAGAGGAAGACGGGCCGGGACTGCCGCGGCTCGCCCGCGGTGAGCCGCGCCAGCAGGACGTACTCCGTGACACCGGGCTCCAGGCGGTAGCGCTCGGCGCCGATCTGGAACGCGCCCCGGTCCGGGCCCGGCTCGGGATCGATGTTCACGCGCACTCCGGGCAGCATCGCCGACATGTGGGCCATCGTGCGCCGGTTCGAACCGGGGCCGCCCACGCAGAACTCCGTCCGCTCGCCGAAACCCTGATGGGCCGTGTCATGGGTGACCACCTGGACATGGGCGCCGCAGTCCTTGATCAGCGCGGACAGCTCCAGCAGGGCGAACACGTCGAAACGGTGGACCGCCGGCTCGGCGGTCGCCGGGTTTCGGTTGACGACGAGCAGTGACTCGGAGTTCTCCGGCAGCCCGAAGAAGGCCTGTTTGCGGCGGAGTCTGCGCTTCCACAAGTAGGTGCGGGCCACCCAGCCGAGCGCGGCGCTGATGCCGGCGGCTATCACGCCCAGGACGATGTTGCGCACGTCGTCGTTCATGGGCGCGCATGGTAGCGGGCGCGGGCGGGCAGGCGTCCGCACAGTTCATGACGCGGTCATGACGATGGTTTAAGCTGCGTGAACGGCCCTTCACCGGAGGTGCGAATGCGTCGCCCTGTCGCACGGAAACTGGCGGTCCTGGCGGTCTCGGCCGCCGTGGTGTCGGTGGGGGCGGCGGCGCCGCCCACCGCGGGCGGTACGTCCGGGGAACCCGCGAAGAAGGTCCCGGTCGCCGTCGGGTACGGCGGCGCGGTGGCCAGCGTCGACGCCGATGCCTCCGCCGCCGGGATCGAGATCCTGAAGAAGGGCGGCAACGCCGTCGACGCGGCCGTCGCCACCGCCGCCGCCCTCGGGGTCACCGAGCCCTACTCGGCGGGCATCGGCGGAGGCGGCTACTTCGTCTACTACGACGCCAGGTCCCGCACCGTACGCACCATCGACGGCCGCGAGACCGCGCCCCTGACCGCCGACGAGAACCTCTTCACCGAGGACGGCAAGCCGCTCGCCTTCGCCGACGCCGTCAGCAGCGGCCTGTCCGTCGGCACCCCGGGCACCCCCGCCACCTGGCAGACGGCGCTGGACAAGTGGGGCAGCCGGAAGCTGGGCTCGGTGCTGAAGCCCGCCGAGCGGCTGGCCCGGGACGGCTTCACCGTCGACGACACCTTCCGCTCGCAGACCGCCGCCAACGAGACCCGGTTCCGCTACTTCCCCGACACCGCGGAGCTGTTCCTGCCGGGCGGCGAACTCCCCGCCGTCGGCTCCACCTTCAAAAACCCCGACCTCGCCCGCACCTACGCCGAGCTGGGCCGCAAGGGCGTCGGCGCGCTCTACCACGGCGACCTGGGCGAGGACATCGTCGACACCGTCGACAAGCCGCCGGTCGACCCGGACTCCGGCTGGAACGCCCGCCCCGGCGAGCTGTCCGCCAAGGACCTGGCCGCCTACCGCGCCCGGCTCCAGGCGCCGACCAAGACCTCGTACCGCGGTCTGGACGTCTACTCCATCGCCCCCTCCTCCTCCGGCGGCACCACGGTCGGCGAGGCCCTGAACATCCTGGAGCGGACCGACCTGTCCAGGGCGAGCGAGGTCCAGTACCTGCACCGCTACATCGAGGCCAGCCGGATCGCCTTCGCCGACCGCGGGCGCTGGGTCGGCGACCCGGGCTTCGAGGACGTACCGGCGAAGGAGCTGCTGTCGCAGAGGTACGCCGACTCACGGGGGTGCCTGATCCGCGACGACGCGGTGCTCACCAGCCCGCTCGCACCCGGTGACCCGCGCTCCCCGGCGTCCTGCGCGAGCGGCGGTACGGCGGCCCCGACGACGTACGAGGGCGAGAACACCACGCATCTGACGGTGGCCGACAAATGGGGCAACGTCGTCGCCTACACCCTCACCATCGAGCAGACCGGCGGCAGCGGCATCACCGTCCCCGGCCGCGGCTTCCTGCTCAACAACGAGCTGACCGACTTCTCCTTCGCCCCGGCCAACCCGGCCGTGCACGACCCGAACCTGCCGGGCCCCGGCAAGCGGCCCCGGTCGTCCATCTCGCCGACGATCGTGCTCGACCGGCACGGCAGGCCGGTGGTGGCGCTCGGCTCGCCCGGCGGCGCCACGATCATCACGACCGTGCTCCAGACCCTCACCAACTTCCTCGACCGGGGCCTGCCGCTGGTCGACGCGATCGCCGCGCCGCGCGCCAGCCAGCGCAATGCCGCCCAGACGGAGCTCGAACCCGGCCTGTACGACAGTGACCTCAGGCAGCGGCTGGAGGCCGTCGGGCACTCCTTCAAGCTCAATTCCGAGATCGGCGCCGCGACCGGTGTGCAGCGGCTGCCGGACGGGAAGTGGCTCGCCGCCGCGGAGAGGGCACGGCGCGGCGGCGGCTCGGCGATGGTCGTGCGCCCGGCACGGTAGGAGACGTCAGACGGGGACGGACGACCCCTCCGTACGGAAGACCAGGCGTCCGTCCTCGACGTCCACCGTCACCCGGCCGCCCTCGGTGACCCGGCCGTCCAGCAGCAGCCGGGAGAGCTGGTTGTCGACCTCCCGCTGGATGGTGCGGCGCAGCGGGCGGGCGCCGTACTCGGGCTGGTAGCCGCGGTGCGCGAGCCAGTCCACGGCCGCGTCGGTGAACTCGGCCGTGACCCCCTGCGCGTGCAGCAGCCGGCGGGTCTGCTCCAGCAGCAGGTCGGTGATCCGGCGCAGCTGCTCGGTGGTGAGCTGGCGGAAGACGACGATCTCGTCGATGCGGTTGAGGAACTCCGGCCGGAAGTGCTCGCGCAGCGGCCGCAGCACCTGCTCCCGCCGGGCCTCCTCGTCCGCCTCGCCGCCGCCCGCGCCGAAGCCCAGCGTGGCGCCGCGGCGGTTGATCACGTCCGAGCCGAGGTTGCTGGTCATCACGATCACCGTGTTGGTGAAGTCCACCGTGCGGCCCTGGGAGTCGGTCAGCCGCCCGTCGTCCAGCACCTGGAGCAGGATGTTGAACAGGTCCGGGTGGGCCTTCTCCACCTCGTCCAGCAGCAGCAGCGAGTACGGATGCCGGCGCACCACCTCGGTGAGCTGGCCGGCCTCCTCGTGCCCGACATAGCCGGGCGGGGCGCCCACCAGCCGGGAGACGGTGTGCCGCTCCTGGTACTCGCTCATGTCCAGGCGCACCATGCGGTCCTCGCTGCCGAACAGCGCCTCGGCCAGCGCGCGGGCCAGCTCGGTCTTGCCGACACCGGTCGGACCGAGGAAGAGGAAGCTGCCGATCGGCCGGCTGGGACTGCCCAGACCGGCCCGGGAGCGCAGCACCGCCTCCGCGACGACCCGCACCGCCTCCTCCTGGCCGACGACCCGCTCGTGCAGATGCTGCTCCAGGCCGAGCAGGCGCTCCTTCTCCTCCTGCGTGAGGCTGCTGACCGGGATGCCGGTCTGCCGGGACACCACCTCGGCGATGGCCTCGGTGTCGACGACCAGGTTCTGGCCCTCGTCTGCCTCCCCGTCGCCGGCCGCCTCGGCGATGCGCTCCTTCAGCTCGCCGATCCGGTCGCGCAGCCGGCCGGCCGTCTCGTAGCTCTCGTCGGCGACCGCCTGGTCCTTGTCCCGGGTGAGCTGCTCCAGCTCGCGCTCCATGGACCGCACGCCCGAGCCCTTGGTACGGGACCGGAGCCGGACCCGTGCACCGGCCTGGTCGATCAGGTCGATGGCCTTGTCCGGCAGCCGCCGGTCGGTGAGATAGCGGTCGGACAGCTCCACGGCCGCCACCAGCGCCTCGTCGGTGTACCGGACCTGGTGGTGGGCCTCGTAGCGGTCGCGCAGCCCGCGCAGGATCTCGATGGCGTCGGCGACGGACGGCTCGGGCACCAGGATCGGCTGGAAGCGGCGGGCCAGCGCCGCGTCCTTCTCGATCCGGCGGTACTCCTCCAGCGTGGTCGCGCCCACGATGTGCAGCTCGCCGCGGGCCAGGGCCGGCTTGAGGATGTTGCCGGCGTCCATCGAGCCGCCCTCGCCGCCCCCGCCCGCGCCGACCACGGTGTGCAGCTCGTCGATGAAGACGATCAGCTTCTCGGAGTTGCTCCGGATCTCGTTGACGATGTTGTTCAGCCGCTCCTCGAAGTCGCCCCGGAAGCGGGTGCCCGCCACCACGGCCGTCAGGTCCAGGGCGACGACCCGCCGCCCGCTCAGCACATCGGGCACGTCCCCGTCGGCGATGCGCTGTGCCAGCCCCTCCACGACGGCGGTCTTGCCGACGCCCGCGTCACCGATGAGCACCGGGTTGTTCTTGCCGCGCCGGGAGAGCACCTCGACGGTCTGCTCGATCTCCTCGTCCCGCCCGATCACCGGGTCGACACGGCCCTGGTGGGCCAGGTCGGTGAGATCGCGGCCGTACTTGTCCAGGGTCGGCGTCTCCGTGCGCGGCGCCTGCTTGGTCCCCGTCTGCGCGGCCTCCGGCGCCTCGGGCGGCAGATGGGAGGGTGCGAAACGGGCCGCGTTGAGGATGTGCCCGGCGGCCGAGTCGGGGTTGGCGGCCAGGGCGCTGAGCACGTGCTCCGGGCCGATGTAGCCGGTGCCGCTGGCCCGGGCCAGCTCGTGCGCGTCCAGCAGGGCGCGCTTGACGGCCGGGGTGAGGGAGAGGGAGGACGGCGGGGGCGCCTCGCCCGGCGGGTGCTGTATCGGGCCGGAGCGCCGGTCGATCTCCGAGGCCAGCGAGTCGGGGTTCGCGCCGGCCCGGCTGAGCAGACTGCGGGTGGGCTCCGTGGAGAGCGCGGCCCGCAGCAGGTGCTCGGTGTCCAGGTCCCGGCTGCCGTGCTCGGACGCGTACTGGGCGGCGCCGCGCACGAGTTCGCGGGCCGGCTGGCTCAGCAGCCGCCCCATGTCGATCTGCCGCGGGCGCTGCCCGCCGAAGAAGCGGGCGAGAAATTCCGCGAAGGGGTCCGAGCCGAAGCCCTCCGGGTTGGTGAAGCCGCTGGTCATGGCCTTCCGTTCCCGGCGTCCCGGACGCGTGGGCCGGGACGCCCTCGCTGGTCGACGTGCCGGGGCCGGGTAACCCGGGAGGGGCCGGTCACACCTGGGACGGTGGTGCACCAGCCTGGCACGGGACCGCGCGGGCGGCATGTGCGGCGGACCGGACGGGCGATACGGCGGTGCCGTGCGCCCCGGCCCTGTTCATGTCCGCCCCTGTCGCCCCGACCTACCCCTCCTGCCGTGCCGTGAGGATCCGCGGCCCGGCCCGGGTGATCGCCACCGTGTGCTCGGCATGGGCCGCACGGGAGCCGTCGGTCGTGCGCAGGGTCCAGCCGTCGGGGTCCGTGCGGTAGCCGTCGGTGCCGCCGCCGATCAGCATGGGCTCGATCGCCAGGACCATGCCGTGCCGCAGCGGCATGCCGCGCCCGGGCCGGCCCTCGTTGGGCACCGGCGGGTCCTCGTGCATACGGCGGCCGATGCCGTGGCCGCCGAAGTCGTCCATGATGCCGTAGCCCGCCGCGCGGCACACCGAGCCGATCGCGTGCGCGATGTCGCCGATGCGGTTGCCGACG
Source organism: Streptomyces fumigatiscleroticus (assembly GCF_014647975.1). GTDB lineage: Bacteria > Actinomycetota > Actinomycetes > Streptomycetales > Streptomycetaceae > Streptomyces > Streptomyces fumigatiscleroticus. The sequence continues at coordinate 391,312 of NZ_BMQF01000004.1, read as the reverse complement.
ACGGCCGCCGCGATGCCCGCCGCGAGCGCCCGCTCGGCGGTCTCCACCAGCCGCAGATCCGCCGTCCGCGGGGTGCCGACCACGAAGCTGACCGCCGAGTCGCCCGCCCAGCCGTCCAGCTCCGCGCCGCAGTCCACGGAGAGCAGGTCGCCGTCGCGCAGCCGGTAGCCGTCCGGGACGCCGTGCACGATCGCGTCGTTCACCGAGGCGCAGATCACCGCCGGGAACGGCGTGGGGGCGAAGGAGGGCCGGTACCCGAGGAACGGCGAGCGCGCCCCCGCCTCGCGCAGCACCTCGCGCGCCACCGCGTCCAGCTCCAGCAGGGAGACGCCCACGCCGGCGGCGTGCCGTACGGCGGTCAGGGCGCGCCCGACGACCTGGCCGGCCTCGTGCATGGCATCGATCGATGTGTCCGTCTTCAGTTCCACCATGCCAATTACTATACCGGGATTTCAATACCGGCTTCGTCTACCGGGTTTCGCTACCGGGTTTCGCTACCGGTAATAGAATGACGGCATGGTGCGCACCCCCTTGACCCCGGAAGAGCGGGAACGCGGCGAGCGGCTCGGCCGGCTGCTGCGCGAGGCCCGTGGCGGCCGCAGCATGACGGAGGTGGCGGCGAGCGCCGGCATCTCCGCCGAGACCCTGCGGAAGATCGAGACCGGCCGCGCCCCCACGCCGGCCTTCTTCACGGTGGCCGCGCTGGCCCGTGCCCTCGGGCTGTCGATGGACGAGCTGGCGGGGGAGTGCGTGCTCGCCGCGGTGTGACCGCGCCCGGCCGCTTCCGCACGCCCGTTGAGAAGGGCTCCGGTCGGACGGGAGGTGGCCGATGACCGCGGGGACGGCTGACGGCCGCCGCCCGCCACGGAGATCGCAGACCGTGCCCGGCCTGGTGGCCGCCGGCCGCCGGCGGCGCTGCCCCCGGCCCGCACGTGCTCGTGCCGCTGCTCCTGCGGGCCGCGAGGGCGTGCCGGACCGGCCTCACTTCCGTCCCACCGCCCCCGGCGGTCACCCACAGGAGTACGAAACACGATCGACCCCGCGCTTTGACGACGATGGTCTTGGCAAGCCCGTCGCCGCGGCTTACCTTCGTCCCTCTACGGCCCGCGTCTACGGGCGTAGAGGCTCTGACGTCCCGTCGAAGGAGCTACCGCCGTGACCAAGGACCTGCTGAGCCGCCACCGCGCCGTCCTGCCCGACTGGCTCGCCCTCTACTACGACGACCCCGTCGAGATCACGCACGGCGAGGGCCGCCATGTCTGGGACGCCGCCGGCAACCGCTACCTGGACTTCTTCGGCGGCATCCTCACCACCATGACCGCGCACGCCCTGCCCGAGGTGACCAAGGCGGTGAGCGAGCAGGCCGGGCGGATGCTGCACTCCTCGACCCTCTACCTCAACCGCCCGATGGTCGAACTCGCCGAGCGCATCGCCCGGTTGTCCGGCATCCCCGACGCCCGTGTCTTCTTCACCACCTCCGGTACCGAGGCCAACGACACCGCCCTGCTGCTGGCCACCGCCTATCGGCGCAGCAACACCGTCCTGGCGATGCGCAACAGCTACCACGGCCGTTCCTTCGGCGCCGTCGGCATCACCGGCAACCGCGGCTGGTCCCCGACCTCCCTCTCCCCGCTCCAGACGCTCTACGTGCACGGCGGCGTCCGCACCCGCGGCCCCTACGCCGCGCTGGACGACCGCGACTTCATCGCCGCCTGCGTCGAGGACCTGAAGGACCTGCTCGGCCACGTCCGCCCGCCGGCCGCGCTGATCGCCGAGCCGGTCCAGGGCGTCGGCGGCTTCACCTCACCGCCGGACGGCCTGTACGCCGCCTTCCGCGAGGTGCTGAGCGAGCGGGGCATCCTGTGGATCGCCGACGAGGTGCAGACCGGCTGGGGCCGCACCGGCGACCACTTCTGGGGCTGGCAGGCCCACGGGCGCAGCGGCCCGCCCGACATCGTGACCTTCGCCAAGGGCATCGGCAACGGCATGTCCATCGGCGGTGTGATCGCCCGCGCCGAGATCATGAACTGTCTGGACGCCAACAGCATCTCCACCTTCGGCGGCACCCCGGTCACCATGGCGGCCGGTCTCGCCAACCTCGCCCACCTGCTGGAACACGACCTCCAGGGCAACGCCCGGCGGGTCGGCGGGCTGCTCATCGAGCGGCTGCGGGCCGCCGCCGCCCAGGTGCCGCACGTACGGGAGGTGCGCGGGCGCGGGCTGATGATCGGCATCGAGCTGACCAGGCCCGGCACCGACGAGGCCGATCCGCAGGCCGCCTCCGCCGTGCTGGAGGAGGCCCGCGCGAACGGGCTGCTGATCGGCAAGGGCGGCGGCCACGACACCAGCGCCCTGCGCATCGCCCCGCCGCTGTCGCTCACCGTCGCGGAGGCCGAGGAGGGCGCCGCGATCCTGGAGCACGCCCTGCGGAGCATCCCCTAGCCGCACCGAGCCGAGGGAAGACGCCATGACCACCGTCTCTCAGCCGCCGGAACTCCCGGAACCGGCCCTGTCGGTCCGTCAGGTGCTCGCGCTGGAGCGGGTGCTCGCCGGGGAGCCCGAGGTGGTGGCCGGCGCGGACCGGCTCGACCGGCCCGTGCGCTGGGTGCATGTCGCCGAGGCCGCCGACGTGGGCGTGATGCTCAGCGGCGGCGAGATGATCCTCACCACCGGGGTGCTGCTCGCCGGCGACGAGGACAGGCAGGCGGAGTACATCCGCTCCCTGCACCGCGCGGAGGCGGCGGCCGTGGTCCTCGGTCTCGGCCGTGCCTTCCCGGCGCCGCCCCGGGCGATGCGCCGGGCGGCCGAGCGGTGCGGGCTGCCGCTGGTCGTCCTGCACCGCCCCTTCCCGTTCGCCCAGCTCACCGAGGAGGTCCAGTCCCGGCTGGTGCGGCGCAACTTCGCCGCCGTCAGCCTCTCCGAGGCCGTACGCACCGAGCTGACCGGCCTGATCACCGCGGGCGCGCCGCTGCAACGGCTGCTCGACGAGGTGGCCCGGCACGGCGGCTGCCCGGTCGTGGTCACCAACCTCGCCCACCGTGTGCTCGCCACGGCGGGGGAGCGGCCGGCCGTGGACGACGTGCTGCGCGACTGGGAGCGCATCGCCCGGCAGGCCGGCCGCGGCGAGGGCGATGGCTGGATCCGCGCCGAGCTGACCGGCCGCGGCCAGCGATGGGGCCGGATCGTGCTGTGCGGCTACCGCGGCGAGGCCGCCACCGGACGGCTGCTCGCCGACCGCGCCGCCGAGGCCCTCGTCCTGCACCGCATGCTCGGCGGCGGCACGGCGTGCTCCTGGGAGGAGGAGTCCGCGCGGAGCCTGCTGACCGACCTGATCGACGGGGCCGTACCGGCGCGGCAGCTGCTGCCCCGGGTGCGGGCGGCGGGGCTGCCGGTCAACCGGCGCGCCTTCGTCCCGCTGGTGGTGCGCGACCGCCGGCCGGACCGGCTGGAGCGGCTGCTGAGGCTGCTGGGGCTGCCCGGCCTGGTCGCCGGGGTGTCCGACGGGGCCACCGCCGTCCTGCTCAGCCTCGCACGCGACCAGGACAGCGAGGCGCTCACCGCCCGCTTCGCGGCCCGGCTGCGGACGGAGCCGGGAGCGGCCCGTACGGTCGTCGCCGCCGCGGACGCCCGTACCGCCTGGGAGGAGGTGCCCGCCGGGCTGCGCGAGGCACGCCATGTGGCGGACGCCGTCGCCGACTCCTCGGCCGCGCTGGACCTGCCGGCCGTGGTGCGGCTGAAGGACGTGCACCTGCGCGGCCTGATCCGGCTGCTGCGCGACGACCCGCATGTGCAGTCCTTCGCGGAGCGGGAGCTGGACGGGCTGCTGTGCGGGCCCGGCGAGGACCTGCTCGCCGTGTTGCGGACCTATCTCGCCACCGGCCGCAACAAGTCCCGCACGGCCCAGCTGCACCATGTCTCCCGGCCCGCCCTCTACCGCCGCCTGGAGGCCATACAGGCCCGCCTGGGTGTGGACCTGGACGACTTCGAGCAGGCCGCCTCGGTGCACATCGCGCTTCTCGCGCACGATGCGCAACAGCCGTGAAACACGCGATGAGCTGGGAAAACACCGGGGAAACCTGAGGCCGTCCCGGGGTGACACGGTGGCACGCGGAACACCCGCGAACGTGACACCGTGCCAGTCGAACCGGCTCCCCGCGCTTCCTAGGCTCGCCGCACCGCACCCCGCACCCCGCACACCGAACGCTCACCGCACACCGAGCGAGTGGAGGTCCCGATGAGCGAAGTGATCCGTGCAGCCCTCTTCCAGACCACCTGGACCGGCGAGAAGGAGTCCATGATCCGGGTGCACGAGCAGGCGGTCCGCGACGCCGCCGCACAGGGCGCCCAGGTCCTCTGCTTCCAGGAGCTGTTCTACGGCCCCTACTTCTGCCAGGTCCAGGACCCGGAGTTCTACGCCTACGCCGAACAGGTCCCCGACGGCCCGACCGTCCGCCGCTTCCAGGCACTCGCCGCGGAACTGGGCATCGTCCTGGTGCTGCCGGTCTACGAGGAGGAGCAGCCCGGCGTCCTCTACAACACCGCCGCCGTGATCGACGCCGACGGCTCCTACCTCGGCAAGTACCGCAAGACACACATCCCGCAGGTCAGGGGCTTCTGGGAGAAGTTCTACTTCCGGCCCGGCAACAGCGGCTGGCCCGTCTTCGACACCGCCGTCGGCCGGATCGGCGTCTACATCTGCTACGACCGCCACTTCCCGGAGGGCTGGCGTGCCCTCGGTCTGGCCGGCGCGCGGATCGTGTTCAACCCCTCGGCCACCTCGCGCGGCCTGTCCGGCTACCTCTGGCAGCTGGAACAGCCGGCGGCGGCCGTCGCCAACGAGTACTTCGTGGGCGCCATCAACCGGGTCGGCGTGGAGGAGTACGGCGACAACGACTTCTACGGCACCTCCTACTTCGTCGACCCGGAGGCGAAGTTCGTCGGCGAGCCGGCGAGCGACAAGGAGAGCGAACTCGTCGTCCGCGACCTGGACATGGCCGTCCTGCGAGAGGTCCGCGACCGCTGGCAGTTCTACCGCGACCGCGCGCCGGGCACGTACACGCCGCTGACCAAGCCCTGAGAACAGGAGAGGGAGCAGCATGAGCAGCCGTACCGTCATCCGCGGCGGTCTCGTCGTCACCGCGTCCGACGAAACGCACGCCGACGTCCTGATCGAGGACGGCCGTATCGCCGCCCTGGCCGCGACCGGCACCCCGGCCGCCGAGGCCTTCACGGCCGAACGGGTCATCGACGCGCGGGGGAAGTACGTGATCCCCGGCGGGGTCGACGCCCACACCCACATGGAGATGCCGTTCGGCGGCACCTACGCCTCCGACACCTTCGAGACCGGCACGCTGGCCGCCGCCTGGGGCGGCACCACCACGATCGTCGACTTCGCCGTCCAGAGCGTCGGCCGCTCGCTGCGCGAGGGGCTGGACGCCTGGCACGCCAAGGCCGAGGGCAACTGCGCGATCGACTACGGCTTCCACATGATCGTCTCCGATGTGCGCGAGGAGACGCTGAAGGAGATGGACCTGCTGGTGGAGGAGGGCGTGACCTCCTTCAAGCAGTTCATGGCCTACCCGGGCATCTTCTACAGCGACGACGGACAGATCCTGCGTGCCATGCAGCGGGCCGCCGGCAACGGCGGGCTGATCATGATGCACGCCGAGAACGGCATCGCCATCGACGTGCTGGTGGAGCAGGCCCTGGCCCGCGGCGAGAGCGGTCCGCGCTTCCACGGCGAGGTCCGCAGGGCACTGCTGGAGGCCGAGGCCACCCACCGCGCCATCAGGCTGGCGCAGGTGGCGGAGGCACCGCTGTACGTCGTGCACGTCTCGGCGGCGGAGGCGGTCGCCGAGCTGGCCCGGGCCCGTGACGAGGGCCTGAACGTGTTCGGCGAGACCTGCCCGCAGTACCTGTTCCTGTCCGTCGACAACCTCGCCGAGCCGGACTTCGAGGGCGCCAAGTACGTGTGCTCCACGCCGCTCAGGCCGCGCGAGCACCAGGCGGCGCTCTGGAAGGGGCTGCGGACCGACGACCTCCAGGTGGTCTCCACCGACCACTGCCCGTTCTGCTTCGCGGGCCAGAAGGAGCTGGGCCGGGGCGACTTCTCCAAGATCCCCAACGGGCTGCCGGGCGTGGAGAACCGGATGGACCTGCTCCACCAGGCCGTGGTCGACGGGCACATCTCGCGGCGCCGCTGGATCGAGATCGCCTGCGCCACCCCGGCCCGCATGTTCGGCCTGTACCCGAAGAAGGGCACCCTCGCGCCGGGCGCCGACGCCGACGTCGTGATCTACGACCCGCACGCCGAGCAGGTCATGTCCGCCGCCACGCACCACATGAACGTCGACTACTCGGCCTACGAGGGCAGGCGCGTCACCGGCCGCGTCGAGACGGTGCTCTCGCGCGGCGAGAGCGTCATCACCGAGCGGGAGTACACCGGACGCAAGGGCCACGGCGTCTACACCCCGCGCTCCACCTGTCAGTACCTCACCTAGGGAGCCGAGCCATGGACTTCGGACTCGTCCTGCAGACCGACCCGCCGGCCTCCCGCGTCGTCGCCCTGATGAAGCGGGCCGAGCGCAACGGCTTCACCCATGGCTGGACCTTCGACTCCGCCGTGCTGTGGCAGGAGCCGTTCGTCATCTTCAGCCAGATCCTGGCGAACACCACGAAGCTGACGGTCGGCCCGATGGTCACCAACCCCTCCACCCGCACCTGGGAGGTGACCGCCTCCACCTTCGCCACCCTCAACGACATGTTCGGCAACCGCACCGTCTGCGGCATCGGCCGCGGCGACTCCGCCCTGCGGGTGGCAGGGCGCAAACCCGACACGCTGGCCCGCGTCAGCGAGGCGATGAAGGTCATCCGGGCGCTGGGCCGGGGAGAGGAGGCCGACCTCGGCGGCACGGCCGTCCGCTTCCCCTGGATCCGCCCCGGCGCCGAACTCCCCGTCTGGATGGCCGCCTACGGACCCAGGGCCCTGAGGACGACCGGCGAGGAGGCCGACGGCTTCATCCTCCAGCTCGCCGACCTGTATCTGACGGAGTACATGGTCAAGGCGGTGAAGGACGCGGCGGTCGCGGCCGGCCGCGACCCCGGGGAGGTGAGGATCTGCGTGGCCGCCCCGGCCTATGTCACCGCCGACGACTCGCCCGAGGCGCTCGCCCACGCCCGCGAGCAGTGCCGCTGGTTCGGCGGCATGGTCGGCAACCACGTGGCCGACCTCGTCGCCAAGTACGGCGCCGACGGCAGCGTGGTGCCGCGGGAACTCACCGACTACATCAGGGCGCGCGAGAGCTACGACTACGCCCACCACGGGCGCAGCGGCAACCCCGGTACCCGGTTCGTGCCCGACGAGATCGTCGACCGGTTCTGCGTCATCGGACCGGCCGAGCGGCATGTGGAGAAGGTGAACGCGCTGCGCGAGCTGGGCGTCGACCAGTTCGCCGTCTACGACATGCACGACGCCCAGGAAGCCGTGATCGACGCGTACGGGACGGTGGTGATCCCGGCCGTCAACGGCTGAACCCCGCAACCTCCCTCCGGTGCACCCCGTCGACGCCACCCGCACGGCCTTCCCCGACCCCTCGCACCGATTGGCCCGCCATGACCGACACCGCTCCCGCGGACATACCGCCGTCCGCCCACGTCACCCTCGCCGACGGGCGTGTGGAGATCGCCCCCGGCGCCCCGCCGCCGAGCGGTCCGTACGCCAACGAGGACCTGCTGCCGGTCCCCGTCGAGAAGCGCACCTGGACCACGTACAACTTCTCCGCGCTGTGGGTCGGCATGGCCCACAACACCGCCTCCTGGACCCTGGCCTCCGGTCTGATCGCCGTCGGCATGGACTGGAAGCAGGCGGTGTTCACCATCGCCCTGGCCAATGTGATCGTGCTGGTGCCGATGCTGCTCACCGGGCACGCGGGACCGAAGTACGGCATTCCCTTCCCGGTCTTCGCCCGCGCCTCCTTCGGCATCCGCGGCGCCAACCTGCCGGCGGTCGTCCGGGCGCTGGTGGCGTGCGGCTGGTTCGGCATCCAGACCTGGATCGGCGGCGAGGCGATCTACTTCCTGGCCGGCAAGCTCATCGGCGAGGGCTGGACGGACACCGCGCGGGTCGGCGGTCACGCCTGGACCATGTGGCTGTCGTTCGCGGTCTTCTGGGCGCTCCAGGTCGCGATCATCCACCGCGGCATGGAGACGATCCGCCGCTTCGAGAACTGGGCGGCGCCCTTCGTGCTCGTCGGCGCGTTCGTGATGCTGTGGTGGATGAGCGACAAGGCGGGCGGCCTCGGCCCGCTCTTCGACCAGCCCTCGAAGCTGGGCTGGGGCGGCGACTTCTGGAAGCTGTTCTGGCCCTCCCTCATGGGCATGATCGGCTTCTGGTCCACGCTGTCGCTGAACATCCCCGACTTCACCCGCTACGGCCGGAGCCAGAAGGCCCAGATGCGGGGCCAGGCCCTGGGGCTGCCGACCACGATGACCCTGTTCGCGTTCCTGTCGGTGCTGGTCACCTCCGGCTCCCAGGCGGTGTACGGGGAGCCGGTCTGGGACCCGGTGCGGCTGGCGGCGAAGACGGACAACGTCGTGGGGCTGCTCTTCGCGCTGGTCACCGTGCTGGTCGCCACCCTGTCGGTGAATGTCGCGGCCAACCTGGTCTCGCCCGCCTTCGACTTCTCCAACATCGCGCCGCGCCGGATCAGCTTCCGCACCGGCGCCCTCGTCACCAGCGTCCTCGCCGTACTGATCTTCCCCTGGAAGCTGTACGCCGACCCGCAGGGCTATATCTTCACCTGGCTCGGCCTGGTCGGCGGGCTGCTGGGCACGGTCGCCGGCATCCTCGTCGCCGACTACTGGGTGCTGCGCCGGGCCCGGCTGGACCTCCTCGACCTGTACCGCAGGGGCGGGCGGTACTGGTACGCGGGCGGCTGGAACTGGCGGGCCGTCGTGGCCTTCGCGGCCGGCGGCGTGCTGGCGATCGGCGGCGCCGACTTCCACCCGCTGATCGACGGCCGGCCCGTCCCGGCGCTCCGGCCGCTGGCCGACTACGGCTGGGCGGTGGGCCTGGGCACGTCGATGGCGCTGTACCTGGCGCTGATGGCGGTGGGCGCAGGGACGCGGGCGCGGACCTGAGGGAGGCGGAGGGCGGTCAGCCGTCCGTCAGGGCGGCCACCGCCTCCTTGGCGGCCTTGATGGCACCCTTGTTGATCTCGTCCGTACCCGGCGCCTTCTGCGTCTCGGAGTCGCTGCCGCTGTAGGTGGCGACGACCAGCGCGTTGGCGGCGCGGACCACCACGACCCCCTCGCGGGTCTGCTGCTTGTCCTCGGTGGTGAGGTCGACGACGGAGTAACCGGCGTCCCCGACACCCGACACCGCGCCGCCGCCGCTCTTCTCCGTCACCCGTTCCCGGTACGACTTCTCCGCCGCCTCGTCCGACTTCATGATCTCGAAGGAGATGTCGAGCCAGCGGTAGTCGTAGCCCTTGAGGGCGTTCCAGGAACAGGTGCGGCGCACGTCGGTGTCCGTGGACGGTATCTCCTTCCCGGCCGTCTTGGCGCCGGGCACCAGCGACGTGATCGTCTCGGCGGCCAGACTGGTGCAGGGCGCGGGCGCGGAGACGTACGTCTGTGTCGCCGCCGACGTGGACGGCGCGGAGGGGGAGGACCGGGACGACCGGGCGCCGGTCTCCTGCGCGCTGTCGTGCCCGGTGGCCGGGGACGCGGCGAGCGGGCCGGACGACAGCGCCCAGCCCGCCGAGGCGAGCACGACGACCGGGGCCAGACGCGCGGTGAGGGCGAGCGGCAGGGGAAGCAGACGCACGGCGCACTTCTCGTGGGGGACGGTGCGGAGGGAGGTCCGCACTGCGGACGGGACGCCAGTGTCACACGACTCCCTGTGGGGCGGAAGGGGCAACTCGCTCCGTGCCTGTGCGGTGACTGTGCCCGCCTGTCGATGCCCTGTGTGCCCCGTTGTGTCCGTGTCGGACGACCGGCGCGGACCCAACGGTTCACGGTGCGCCGGGGAGGAGACGCACCGGGCTGGGTAGCCTGCCGCCGACACACCGCCCACGCGCGCACAGCGAGGTGAGACGCCGCATGTTCACCACCCGCCCCACCCTCCAGGGCACCTTCGGCATGGTCTCCTCCACCCACTGGCTGGCCTCCCAGACGGCGATGGCCGTGCTGGAGGACGGCGGCAACGCCTACGACGCCGCCGTGGCGGGCGCGTTCGTGCTGCACGTCGTCGAGCCGCACCTCAACGGACCCGCGGGCGAGGTGCCGATCCTGCTCGCCCCGGCGGGCGGCGAGGTGCGGGTGGTGTGCGGGCAGGGCGTCGCCCCGGCCGGAGCGACGGTCGCGCACTACAAGGCGCTCGGTCTGGACCTCGTCCCCGGCACCGGCCCGCTGGCCGCCGCCGTGCCGGGCGCCTTCGACGCCTGGATGCTGCTGCTGCGCGACCACGGCACCAAGTCCCTGGACGACGTCCTGAAGTACGCCATCGGATACGCCGAGCACGGGCATCCGCCCGTGGAGCGCGTCGGCGAGACCGTCGAGACGGTGCGGGAGCTGTTCGAGACCGAGTGGACGTCGTCCGCCGAGGTCTATCTCCCGGGCGGAAAGGCCCCCCGCGCGGGCGAGCTGTTCCGCAATCCCGCGCTCGCCGCCACCTGGAAGCGGCTGCTCGCCGAGACCGCGGGGGCGGGCGGCAGACAGGCCCGGATCGAGGCGGCCCGGGAGGTGTGGCGCACCGGGTTCATAGCCGAGGCCCTCGTCCGGCAGGCCGGGCGGCCCACCCTGGACACCAGCGGCGAGCACCACACCGGCACCCTGACCGCCGCCGACCTGGCCGGCTGGTCCGCGTCCTACGAAAGACCGGTGACATACGACTGGAACGGCTGGACCGTGTGCAAGGCCGGTCCCTGGAGCCAGGGGCCCGTCCTGCTCCAGCAGCTCGCCCTGCTCCCGCCCGAGCTGCCTCCCCACGGCTCCGCCGACTACCTGCACCTGCTCATCGAGAACGGCAAACTGGCGATGGCCGACCGGGAGGCCTGGTACGGCGACGCCGCCGAGGTGCCCCTGGACGAGCTGCTGTCACGGCCGTACAACGCGGCGCGCCGGGGGCTCGTCGGCGACCGGGCCTCGTACGAGCTGCGGCCCGGCGCTCCCGGCGGGCGCGCCCCGCGGCTGTCCCGGCACGCGCGCGCGGCGGCCGCCGGGGGACCCGGTCACGACGCGCCCGGCATCGGTGAGCCGACGGTGGCCAAGAGCCCGACGTCACCGGTGCCGGGCGAACCGGAGGTCACGGCGGACGGCGCCACCCGCGGCGACACCTGCCACCTCGACGTCGTCGACCGCTGGGGCAACATGGTCGCCGCCACGCCCAGCGGCGGCTGGCTCCAGTCCAGCCCCGTCGTGCCCGAACTGGGCTTCCCGCTCGGCACCCGGCTCCAGATGACCTGGCTGGAGGAGGGCCTGCCCAACTCCCTCACCCCGGGCCGCCGGCCGCGCACCACCCTCACGCCCTCGATCGTGCTGCGCGACGGCGTGCCCGTCCTGGCGTTCGGCACCCCCGGCGGGGACCAGCAGGACCAGTGGCAGCTGCACTTCTTCCTGGCCCTCGCGCTGCGCGCCCCGGTCCGCGGCGGCCTCGACCTCCAGGGCGCGATCGACGCCCCGAACTGGCACCACGACAGCTTCCCCGGCTCCTTCTTCCCGCGCGGGATGCGGCCGGGCAGCGTCACCGTGGAGGCCCGCACCGACCCGGCCGTGGTGGCGGAGCTGCGCCGCCGCGGCCACCGGGTGACGGTCGGGGACCCCTGGTCGGAGGGGCGGCTGTGCGCGGTCGCGCGGGACGCGGAGACCGGCGTGCTGTCGGCCGCCGCGAACCCCCGGGGCATGCAGGGGTACGCGGTCGGACGCTGAGGCACGGCCGGTGCCCGGCCGCGCCGGGCGTTCACGCGGATTCCGCCCGGAGTGCACCGGGCGGCCGGGAATTGTCAGTGCCGCGTGCTCTCATGGAACCATGATCGGAGACAGTGAGACCATCGACGGATTCCTCGCCCGCCACTCGGCCGACGTGGAGGACGCGGTCCGCGAGGCGGCCGCGGCCGAGATCATGCCGCGCTTCCGCCGGCTCGCCGCGCACGAGGTCGACCAGAAGGCGGGCCCGCACGACCTGGTGACGGACGCCGACCGCAACGCCGAGCGGTATCTCACCAAGGAGCTCATGGCCCTGCTGCCCGGCTCCGTCGTGGTCGGCGAGGAGGCGGTCCACGCCAATCCGGCGTCGTACGAGGCGATACGGGGCGAGGCGCCCGTCTGGATCATCGACCCGGTCGACGGGACCCGGCAGTTCGTCCACGGCGACGACGGGTTCTGCACGCTGGTCGCCCTCGCGCTCCACGGCGTCGTGCGCGCCTCGTGGACCTACGCGCCCGCCCGCGACCAGCTGGCCCGGGCCGTCCGGGGCCAGGGCGCCTTCCTCGACGGCGAGCGGCTGTACGCCGGCCCGCCGGAGCCCGGCCGCGACCTCGAGATCGCCCACTCCCACCCGGACTACACGACCGAGGAGCAGAAGCGCGCCCTGCTCGGCCTGTGGGCACCGGGCGCGGCCCCGCGCGCCTGCGGCTCGGCCGGCCTGGAGTACCTGGCCGTCGCCCGCGGCGAGTGCGACGCCACCGCGTTCTCCTGGGAGGCGGCCTGGGACCACGCCGCCGGCCTGCTCCTGGTCGAGGAGGCGGGCGGCACCCACCTGACCCGCACGGGCACGCCCTTCCGCATCACGGGCGGCAACGACCTGCCGTTCACCGCGGCCCGCGACGCGGCCACCGCGCGCCGGGTGGCGGCGCTGCTGGCGGGCGGCGCCCGGCCGGCGGCCTGATCCCGGGGCCGCCGGGTGTCACCTGTGGCCGGAGACAGCCGGTTCCCCGGCATATCCTGATCCCCAGTGGCTGACCGTCGGCTGACGAAGGGGTCCGAAGGTGCCGTCGATGCTCGATGCGGTCGTGGTGGGTGCGGGGCCGAACGGACTGACCGCTGCCGTGGAGCTGGCCCGCCGCGGCTTCTCGGTCGCCGTCTTCGAGGCGCGCTCCACCGTGGGCGGCGGAGCCCGCACCGAGGAGCTCACCCTGCCCGGCTTCCGTCACGATCCCTGCTCCGCGGCCCACCCGCTCGGCATCAACTCACCCGCCTTCCGCGCCCTGCCCCTGGAGCGCTACGGCCTTCGGTGGGCCCATGCCGAGCTGCCCATGGCGCACCCCTTCCAGGACGGTTCGGCCGCCGTGCTCTCCCGGTCGGTCGGCGAGACGGCCGCCTCCTTCGGCCCGCGCGACGCGGGCGTCTACCGCAGGCTGGTCGAGCCGTTCCTGCCCCGGTGGGACACGCTGGCCCGGGACTTCATGTCCCTGCCGTCGACCGCGCTGCCCCGCGACCCGGTGACGCTGGCCCGCTTCGGCCTGGCCGGGCTGCCCCCGTCGACCTGGCTGATGCGCCGCTTCCGCGACGAGCGGGCCAAAGCCCTCTTCGCGGGCCTCGTGGCGCATGTCATGGCGCCTCTGAGCGGCTTCGCCACCGGCGCCGTCGGCCTGGTCTTCGCCCTCGCCGCGCACGCCCGCGGCTGGCCCGTCGTCCGCGGCGGCTCCCAGGTCCTCTCCGACGCCCTCGCCGCGTACCTGAAGGACCTCGGCGGCGCCGTCCACACCGACTACGAGGTCAAGCGCCTGGACGACCTGCCGCCGGCCCGCGCCTATGTCTTCGACACCTCGCCCACCGCCCTGGCCCGTATCGCCGGCTTCGGCCGGTACTACGAGCACTACCGGTACGGCCCCGGTGTCTTCAAGATCGACTACGCGCTGGACGGCCCGGTGCCGTGGCGGGCGGAGGAGGCCCGCCGCGCGGGCACCGTCCAGGTCGGCGCGAGCAGCGCGGAGATCGGCACCGCCCTGCGTGCCGCCTCCCGCCAGGGCCGCGCACCCGAGAGGCCGTTCCTCATCACCGTGCAGCCCAGCGTCGCCGACCCCACCCGGGCCCCCGCCGGCCGGCATGTCTTCTGGGCGTACGGCCATGTCCCCAGCGGCTGGACCGGCGACCTCACCGACACGGTCGAACGCCAACTGGAGCGCTACGCCCCCGGCTTCCGCGACCGTGTCCTGGCCCGCGCGACGGCCGGCCCGCCCGAGATCGCCGCCCGCAACGCCAACTACGTCGGCGGCGACATCGCCTGCGGCGCCGCCTCGGGCCTCCAGCTCCTGCTCCGCCCCAGGCTGTCCCTGTCCCCCTACACCACCCCGCACCCGGCCGTCTTCATCTGCTCCTCGGCCACCCCGCCGGGCCCCGGGGTGCACGGCATGTCCGGACACAACGCGGCCAAGGCCGTCTGGCGGAGACTGAGGCAGCCATGACCACCCTCACCCTCGTCCGCGGCGACATCACCCGCCAGCGCGTCGACGCCATCGTCAACGCGGCGAACTCCTCCCTGCTCGGCGGGGGCGGCGTCGACGGCGCGATCCACCGCCGCGGCGGCCCGGCGATCCTCCAGGAGTGCCGCGCGCTGCGCGCCTCCAAGTACGGCAGGGGCCTGCCCACCGGCCGGGCGGTCGCCACCACCGCGGGCGCGCTCGACGCCCGCTGGGTGATCCACACCGTGGGCCCCGTGTACTACGCCGGCGAGGACCGCTCCGCCCTGCTCGCCTCCTGCTACCGCGAGTCCCTGCGCGTCGCCGGCGAACTGGGCGCCCGCACGGTCGCCTTCCCGGCCATCTCCACCGGCGTCTACGGCTGGCCGATGGACGACGGCGCCCGGATCGCCGTCGAGACGGTGCGCGACACGGAGAGCCCGGTGGTGGAGGAGATCAGGTTCGTCCTCTTCGACGAGCGGGCGTACGCGGCCTTCGAGGCCCAGGTGGGCTGAGGCCCCACGACCCCACAAACTCCGACAGGATCATTGCTTCGTTTGTGTTCGAGTCCTAGGGTGGGCCTGGCTCAGTAGTCGCGCCGTCACCAACAGTTGTCATCTGCCTCGACATCATCTTCCGTATCGCCACGGTGTGTTGACGACCGGGACCTGACGCTCCCCTGGCCGTACAGCGCACTGTCCGTCCCAGGAAGGCCACGGCCATGCCGCACCCGCACGTGTCTCCCATGGACCGTTCCGTCAGCCGCCGCCGTCTCCTGGAGTCGGGCGCCGCCGTTCTCGGCGCGCTCGCCCTGTCCGGGCCGTCGGTCGCGGCCCGCGCCGCCGACGAAGGCGCGGCGGCCACCGACGGTTCCCCGGAGTGGAACGACATCACCGTCTTCCGGCTCGGCACCGAACCCCCGCACACCACCCTCATGCCCTACGCCGACGTCAGACAGGCCCTGGCCGCCGACCGCACCCGCTCCCCGTACCGGCTGAGCCTGGACGGCACATGGAAGTTCGCCTATGCCGACCGCCCCGACGACCGCGACCCCGACTTCCACCGCACCGACGTCGACGACAGCGGCTGGGAGACCCTTCCCGTCCCCTCCGTCTGGCAACTGCACGGCCACGACGCCCCGATGTACCTCAACATCACCTACCCCTACTGGGGCCCCAACGGCCTGGGCGAGGACCCGCAGCCGCCCGCCGCGCCGACCCGCCGCAACCCGGTCGGCCAGTACCGGCGCACCTTCACCGTCCCCCGCGACTGGGCCGGCCGGCGCACCTTCCTGCACTTCGAGGGCGTCAAGTCCGCCCACTACGTGTGGATCAACGGCGAGCTGGTGGGCTACGACGAGGACTCCTACACCCCTTCCGAGTACGACATCACCGAGCATCTGAGGCCCGGCACCAACCAGATCGCCGTGGAGGTCTACCGCTACTCCGACGGCGACTGGCTGGAGGACCAGGACATGATCCGGCTGAGCGGCATCTTCCGCTCGGTGTACCTGTACTCCACCCCGTCCGTGCACCTGCGCGACTTCACGCTCGGCACCCAGCTGAACAGCACCTACGACGACGCCGAGCTGTCGGTCACCACGAGCGTGCGCGCCTACGGCGGCGGCGACGCCGGACGCTACACGGTGGAGACCCACCTCTACGACACGGACGGCCACCCCGTGTGGTCCCGGCCGCTGCGGCACACCGCCGACCTCGCCACCGTGAGCGCCGGTGAGGACGTCACCGTACGCTCCACCAAGGCCGTACCGTCCCCGAAGCTCTGGTCGGCCGAGCACCCGCACCTCTACACCGCCGTCCTCCGGCTGCGCGACCCCGCGGGGAAGGTGGTCGAGACCCTCTCGCACCGCGTCGGCTTCCGCGAGTTCGCGCTGAAGGACGGGCTGATGCGGATCAACGGCAGGCCCGTCTCCTTCCGCGGCACCAACCGGCACGAGATGCACCCCGCCCGCGGCACGGCGCTCACCCGCGAGGACCTGGTCGAGGACATCAAGATCATCAAGCGGATGAACATCAACAGCGTCCGCACCTCGCACTACCCCAACAACCCGCTCTGGCTGGAACTCGCCGACGAGTACGGCCTGTACCTCGTCGACGAGACCAATCTGGAGACCCACGGCATCCGCGACGAGTACCCCGGCGACCACCCCGAGTGGACCGCGGCGTGCGTGGCCCGCGCGCAGAACATGGTCCACCGCGACAAGAACCACCCCTCGGTCGTCATCTGGTCCCTGGGCAACGAAGCCGGCGGCGGCTCCACCTTCACCGCCATGCGCGACTGGATCCGCTCCTACGACCCCACCCGCGTCATCCAGTACGAGGGCGACGACCGCCCGGCGGTCAGCGACATCCGCTCGGAGATGTACGAGACACCCGCCCGCGTCGAGCAGCGCGCGCAGGACACCTCCGACACCCGGCCCTACGTCATGATCGAGTACGCCCACTCGATGGGGAACTCCACCGGCAACCTCAAGGAGTACTGGGACGTCGTCCGCCGCCACGACGTCCTCCAGGGCGGCTGGATCTGGGACTTCGTCGACCAGTCCCTGAGCTGGCCCACCCCCGCCCGCACCCTGCTCACCGAGACCGGCCCCGCCGGGCTCGGCGGCGAGATCCTCCCCGCCCACGGCGGCTTCGACCGCGACGAGGGCGTGTCGGGCGGCACCGTCTTCGCCCGCGACCCGGGCCTGGAGCTGACCGGCTCGCTCACGCTCGAGACCTGGGTCACCCAGCGGTTCACGGGCGACCACCAGCCGATACTGGCCAAGGGCGACACGCACTACGCGCTGAAGCAGACCGGTGAGAACCTGGAGTTCTTCTTCTACTCCGGCAGCCAGTGGATCACCGCGAGCTGGGCGCTGCCCGACGACTGGACCGGCACCGAGCACCACGTCGCGGGCGTCTTCGACGCGGACGCGGGCCGG
Organism: Streptomyces fumigatiscleroticus; assembly: GCF_014647975.1. GTDB lineage: Bacteria > Actinomycetota > Actinomycetes > Streptomycetales > Streptomycetaceae > Streptomyces > Streptomyces fumigatiscleroticus. Next base: position 373,969 of record NZ_BMQF01000004.1, on the reverse strand, counting down.
CTCACCCTCTACGTCGACGGCACGGCGAGAGCCACCCGCACCACGACCCTGCGGCCCGCCACCAACACCGCCGGTCTCTCCCTCGCCACCGACGTCGACAACCCGACCCGCGAGTTCAGCGGCACGATCCGCCGGGCCCGCGTGTACGCCCGCGCCCTCACCGCCGCCGAACTGGCCGACGACGCCCGCGGCCCCGGCGACGACGGCGTACGGTTCTGGTTCGACGCCGCCACCGCCGGGGTCACCCGCGAGCGGCCGAAGGAGAAGACCTTCTTCGCCTACGGCGGCGACTGGGGCGACAACCCCAACGACGGGGCCTTCGTCGCGGACGGCATCGTCACCGCCGACCGCGGCCACACCGGCAAGGCGGCCCAGGTCAAGCGGATCTACCAGGCGATCAACGCCACGGCCGCCCCGGACGGCGGCACCGGCGCCGTCACCCTCACCAACGAGTACCTCTTCACCAACCTGCGCGAGTTCAGGGGCAGTTGGCAGCTGGTCGCCGACGGCGAGGTGGTCCAGCGCGGAGAACTGACCCGCGGACAACTGGATCTGGCGCCCCTGTCCAGCAAGGACATCACCGTCCCCGTACGGCTGCCGGACGACCCGGCTCCCGGCACCGAGTACTTCCTGAACCTCTCCTTCACCACCAAGGAGCCCACGCCGTGGGCCGAGGCCGGCTTCGAGGTGGCCCGGCAGCAGCTCCCCGTCGACGCCGGCAGCCCGGCCGTGACCCCCGTACCCGCGTCGCGGGTCCCGGCCCTGCGCCACGAGGACGGCGACACGAAGGTCACGGTGGAGGGCAAGGGCTTCTCCGTCGTCATCGACAAGAGAAGCGGCACCATCAGCTCCTACGAGGCCGCCGGCGCCCGTCTGATCACCTCGGGCCCGGTGCCGAACTTCTGGCGGGCGCCCACCGACAACGACCGCGGCAACGGCCAGCACACCCGCAACCGCACCTGGCGCGACGCCGGCGCCCGCCGGACGGTCACGGACGTCGCCGTGCGCGCCCTGGGCGACAGGGCCGTGGAGATCAAGGTGAGCGGCACGCTGCCGACCACCGTGGAGTCCGCGTACACCACCACGTACACGGTCTTCGGCAATGGCGAGATCAAGGTCGACAACACCCTGCACCCGGGAGCGGCCTCCCTGCCCTACCTCCCCGAGGTCGGCACCCTGCTCTTCCTGCCGGGCCGCCTGGAGCACCTGCACTACTACGGCCGGGGCCCCGAGGAGAACCACTGGGACCGCAACGACGGCACCGACGTGGGCCTGTACTCCGGGACCGTCTCCGGCCAGTGGACCCCGTACATCCGCCCGCAGGAGAACGGCAACAAGACCGACGTCCGCTGGGTCGCCCTCACCGGCCGCGACGGCACCGGCCTGCTCGCCACCGGCGAACCCCTGCTGGAGGTCAACGCCTCGCACTTCACCCCGGAGGACCTGTCCACCGGGGCGCGCCACGACTACCAGCTCACCGCGCGCGAGGAGGTGGTCCTGCGCCTGAACCACCGTCAGATGGGCGTGGGCGGAGACAACAGCTGGGGCGCGCACACGCACGACGCGTACAAGCTGCCCGCCGACCGCGACTACTCCTACACCTACCGGCTGCGGCCGCTGACCGATGTGCGCAGGGCGACGGCGGCCGCGCGGCGGCCGACCGAGGCGGAGGAGGCCGTCGACTGAGGTCGTCGGGGCGAGCGCAGGCAGCGCGAGGTTGATGTCGGAATTCTGCCAGCCCCGGCCCGGCGGCTGCCCGATGCTTGAGGCATGCAGACGGTAACGCGGACCTCACCGCATCCGGCACCACGGACGGGCATGCGGGGCATGCACACCGACACCGAGCGCTGCCTGCGCGCCGTACGGTCGAAGGACGCGCGGTTCGACGGATGGTTCTTCACGGCCGTCCTGACGACCGGCATCTACTGCCGCCCCAGCTGCCCGGTGGTGCCGCCCAAGCCGGAGAACATGGTCTTCCACCCCAGCGCGGCCTCCTGCCAGCAGGCCGGTTTCCGGGCGTGCAAGCGCTGCCGCCCGGACACCAGCCCCGGTTCGCCGGAGTGGAACCAGCGCGCCGACCTCGTGGCCCGCGCGATGCGGCTGATCGCCGACGGCGTGGTGGACCGCGAGGGCGTGCCCGGACTCGCCGCCCGGCTCGGCTACAGCACCCGGCAGGTCGAGCGCCAGCTCCTCGCCGAGCTGGGCGCGGGCCCCCTCGCGCTCGCCCGCGCCCAGCGCGCCCAGACCGCCCGGCTGCTGATCGAGACGACGGCGCTGCCGATGGCCGAGATCGCCTTCGCCGCCGGCTTCTCCTCCATCCGCACCTTCAACGACACCGTGCGGGAGGTCTTCGCCCTCGCCCCGAGCGACCTGCGCGCCCGCGCGCCGAGGACGACGACCGTGCGCACCCCCGGCACCCTCTCCCTGCGGCTCCCCTTCCGCGCGCCCCTCAACCCCGACAACCTCTTCGGCCACCTAGCCGCCACCGCCGTACCCGGCGTGGAGGAATGGAGGGACGGCGCCTATCGCCGCACGCTCCGCCTCCCCTACGGCCACGGCATCGCGTCCCTGGCCCCGCGCCCCGACCACATCGTCTGCCGCCTCGCCCTCAGCGACCTGCGCGACCTGACCGTCGCCATCAGCCGCTGCCGCCGCCTGCTCGACCTGGACGCCGACCCGGTCGCCGTCGACGACCAGCTGCGCACGGACCCGGTCCTCGCGCCCCTGGTCGACAAGGCCCCCGGCCGGCGGGTCCCGCGCACGGTCGACGAGGCCGAGTTCGCCGTACGGGCCGTCCTCGGCCAGCAGGTCTCCACGGCCGCCGCCCGCACCCACGCCGCCCGCCTGGTCACCGCCCACGGCGAGCCGGTCGAGGACCCCGAAGGCGGGCTGACCCACCTCTTCCCGGCCCCGGAGGCGCTGGCGGCGCTCGACCCGGAGTCCCTGGCCATGCCCCGCACCCGCCGCACGACCTTCACCACCCTGGTGAGCCACCTCGCGGACGGCTCGCTCCACCTGGACGTCGACAGCGACTGGGCCGAGACCCGCGCCCGGCTGCTCGCCCTGCCCGGCTTCGGCCCCTGGACCGTCGACGTCATCGCGATGCGCGCCCTCGGCGACCCCGACGCCTTCCTCCCCACCGACCTCGGCATCCGCCGCGCCGCCAGGGAACTGGGGCTGCCCTCCACCCCGGCGGCGCTCACCGCACGCGCGGCGGCCTGGCGGCCCTGGCGGGCGTACGCGGTCCAGTACCTGTGGGCCACCGACAGCCACCCGATCAACTTCCTGCCCGTGTAGGGGGAGTCCCGTGAAACAGCACACCGTGACCGACAGCCCGTACGGCCCGCTCACCCTCGTCGCCGAGGACGGCGTCCTGTGCGGCCTCTACATGACCGAGCAGCGTCACCGCCCGCCGCAGGAGAGCTTCGGCGAGCGCGACGACTCGATCCTCGGCGAGGCCGCCGAGCAGCTCAGGGCGTACTTCCAGGGCGAGCTGAGGGAGTTCACCGTCGAACTGAGGCTGGCGGGCACGCCCTTCCAGCGGTCCGTGTGGGACCGGCTCAGGAAGATCCCCTACGGCGAGACCCGCACCTACGGCCAGCTGGCCGACGACCTCGGCACCCCCACCGCCTCCCGCGCCGTCGGCCTCGCCAACGGCAAGAACCCGGTCGGCATCATCGTCCCCTGCCACCGTGTCGTGGGCGCGGACGGAAGCCTGACGGGGTACGGCGGCGGCCTGGACCGCAAGCGGCGGCTGCTGGAGTTCGAGCGCGGTGAGCGGCCGCAGGCGCTGTTCTAGGCGCTGTCGTCACATTCCCGGCGTCCGTCCGGAGGGGTCGCCAGGCAGGCGGGGATTGGACGACAGGGCCTAGCCGCTCAGCCCGCGCAGCAGTTCCGGCAGAGCCGTCCCGATCGGCTCTCGTACGACCTCGTCGGCGATCTCGTCGTACGGCGTCGGTTCGGCGTTGACGATGACGAGCCGGGCGCCGTGGTCGGCGGCCACGCCGGCGAGACCGGCGGCGGGCTGCACCTGGAGACTGGTGCCGACGGCGATGAACACCTGGCAGGCCTTGGTGATCGCCACCGCCTCGCCGAGCACCACCGGGTCGAGCGGCTCGCCGAACATCACCGTCGCCGGCTTCAGGACGGAGCCGCACTCCAGGCACGGCGGGTCGTCCTCGCCGGCGTCGACCCGGGCCAGGGCGTCCTCCATCGACCCGCGCGCAGGGCACTTGGTGCACACCACCTCCCGCGCGGTGCCGTGCAGTTCGAGCACCTTGCGGGCGGAGAGGCCGGCGAGCTGGTGCAGCCCGTCCACGTTCTGCGTGATCACCCGGACCGGCACCCCGGACCGCTCCAGCTCGGCCACGGCCCGGTGCGCGGCGTTCGGCTCGGCGTGCAGGGCCCGGCTCTCCCGCCGCATCAGCCAGGACCGCCGCCGAATCTCCGGATCACTCATGTAGTACTCGTAGGTGACGAGCTTCTCGGCCTCCGGGTCGCGCCGCCACAGCCCGTTGGGGCCGCGGTAGTCCGGGATCCCGGAATCAGTGGAGACACCGGCACCACTGAGGATGGCGACGAGGGGCTTGGTGGTCATGGGGTCGAGGGTAAGGCGCCCGCCTGCGCTCGGCGAACGGTTAACCGTCCACCCGGTGACCGTTCTCCAGCTCCGCCGTCCCCGAGCCCTGGGCCAGCACGTCGAGTCCGGCCAGCACCCGGCGCCCCAGCGCGCCCGGAAGGTACTCGGTCAGCTCCTCGCGCGGGACGAGCCGCCAGGACAGCAGCTCCTCCTCCTGGAGCCGGATCGCCGTGAACTCCTCCTCGGTGAGCACCCCGCCGTCGTACAGATACGCCACCAGCGGCGGCCGTCCCGTTCCGTGCACCCAGTCCACCGCGAGCAGCCGGCCCAGCCGCCGGTCGAGCCCGATCTCCTCGAGCGTCTCGCGCCGCGCGCCCTGGCGCGGGGTCTCACCGTCGTCGGACTCGATCGTGCCGCCGGGCAGCGCCCAGCCCTCGCGGTAGTTGGGCTCGACCAGCAGCACTCTGCCCTCGGCGTCCCGGAAGAGCGCGGCGGCACCGGCCAGGACACGGGGCAGGCCCGCGATGTACGTGGCGAAGTCGGAAGCAGTGGTGGTCATCCAGGTAGGGTAACCAGTCGGTCACCGGCGATGCTCCGCCCGCTTCAGCAGGCGGCCACGGGGACGGCGGTGACGGAGGGCTCGCTGCCGTCCCCGTCCCGCCGGGTGAACCGGTAGCACTGCGTGGTCGCCGGTGCCGTGCCGCCCACGGCCCGGACGGAGGCGGTGACGGTGGTCGTCCGTCCCTTCCGCGTCCTGCTCCGCACCTCGAAGCCCAGCCGGCCCGTCGGATCCACGGCCCGCTGCACACCGGTGCCGGTCATGTCCGCGGCGTCCATGCCCGCGATGTCGCGCCGGGCCGACTCGGCCGTGCTGCCGATGCTTGTGCCCGGACCGCACACGTCAGGGTCGCGCTCCTCCACCCGCGCGGTCCACACCCGGTCCGGCCCGCGGGTGAAGGTGGAGGCGAAACAGCGCGTCACCCTCTCGGGGCCCCCGCCCCAGAGCCCCGACTCCCGGTCATAGGCGGCGAACTCCGACCCGACGGCGGTGAACGCGTGCCCTGCCCGGTCGTAGGTGATCACAGGGGCTCGGGTGTGCCGCCAGATCAGGCCCATCAGGTGGTCGGTGCCGGTGCCGGTGCCGGTGCTCGCCGTGAGCGCACGGGCGGCCCCGTCCGCCGCGTCGTCGGCCTGGCGCCGGACGGAGGCGACGGCCGCCCGCTCGCGCCCGTCGTCCACATGCCCGGCGTGCCAGAGCGTGTACCAGAACCAGACGAGCACCGCCGTGGGAATCGTCAGCAGGACGAGACAGCAGTTGGCCGTGTGCCGGACCGCCGGCGAGGGCGCCGTGCCGGGGGAAGCGGACGCGGCGGGCATCCTCGGCCGCCCGTGCGGCGGCCATGGCCGGCCACCGGAGGATTCCTGCGGTCCATGGCCCGAGCATAGCTCTCCACCTCGGCGAAGGCGGCGTTCAGCCAGGAGAGTTCGACCGCTGCTCGCCGCCCACCGCCAGCCGCAGCGTCCGTTCCGCCAGTTCGGTGATGCGCGCGCCGTCGAAGCCGAACACCGCGCTGCGCACGGTGTCCTCCAGGGGGTCCGTCCACTGGGCGGGGATCGCCGCCGCCCCGCCGAACACGCCGGCCACCGAGCCGGCCGTCGCGCCGTTGGAGTCGGTGTCCAGGCCGCCGCGCACGGTCAGGGTGATGGTGCGGGTGAAGTCGCCCTCGCCGTACAGCAGCCCGGCGGTGAGCACGGCGGCGTTCGGGACGGTGTGGATCCAGCCGAGCCCGGCGGTCTCCTCCGACACCGTGGTCAGCGTGGACTCCCAGTCCAACCCGGTCTCGTACAGCGACACGACCCGCCGTACGGTGCGCGCCAGCCGGCTGCTCGCCGGGACGACGGCCAGCGCCTCCTCCACCGCCTGCCGCACCGTCGGGGCCGTGAACGCCGCCGAGATCAGCGCCGCCGCCCACATCGCCCCGTACACGCCGTTGCCGGTGTGGGACAGCACCGCGTCCCGGCGGGCCGGCAGGGCGGCACGGCGCGGGGCGCCCGGATGGGTCCAGCCGTGGATGTCGGCGCGGATCAGCGCCCCGATCCACTCCTGGTACGGGTTGTCGTACGTCGCGGTGAGCGGCGGCTTCAGCCCGTCCACGAGGTTGCGGTACGCGGCCCGCTCCGCCGTGAACGTCTGGAGGTACGGCAGCCGCAGCAGCCACAGGTCGCCGACCTGCTCGGTGCTGAAGCCGGAACCGTGGGTCTCCAGCAGCTCCAGGCCGAGGACGGCGTAGTCGATGTCGTCGTCCCGGCAGCTGCCGTGGATACGGCCGCGGACGCAGCTGCGCCACTCGGGGCGCAGCGCGGGTCCGTCGCCGCCGGCCACCGGTTCGGGCAGGTAGTCGGTGAGGGGGAGAGCGGAGGCCTGCCGCAGATAGCGGTCGATGCGGTCGCGCGTCCACACCTCGCCCTGCTCCACCGGCTTGCCCAGCATGTTGCCCGCGATCCGGCCCAGCCAGCCGCCGAGAACGCGGTCGGCGAGATCCGGCACAGTGCCCTGAGTCATGACTCCGGTCTACCCGATGACGACGGCCGCCGTGCGGTCGGTCCACGCTCTGGTCAGGGGCATGACGGCACACATGTCGGGCGGCTAAGGTCGCAGCGGCGCGACTGGCCCTGACGTGCGTGCGGGGCCCGGAGAGCAAGGGGAGTGCAAGTGGCGGATGCTGCAGTGAACGACGCCCGGGCCGTACGGCGGGTGCTCGTCGCCGCGGACAAGTTCAAGGGCTCGCTGACGGCCGTGGAGGTCGCCGAGCGGGTGACGTCCGGGCGGTCGAGGCGCTGCCCGTCGCCGACGGCGGCGACGGGACCGTGGCCGCGGCGCTCGCGGCCGGGTTCGAGCGGCGACAGGTACGGGTCGCCGGGCCCCTCGGGCACGAGGTGACGGCGGCGTTCGCGCTGCGCGACGGCACCGCGGTGGTGGAGATGGCCGAGGCGAGCGGCTTGCAGCGGCTGCCGGCCGGGGTCTTCGCACCGCTGACCGCCTCCACGTACGGCTCCGGCGAACTGCTGCGGGCCGCGCTGGACGCGGGGGCCCGCACCATCGTGTTCGGGGTCGGCGGCAGCGCGACCACCGACGGCGGCGCCGGGATGCTGACCGCGCTGGGCGCGCGTTTCCTCGACGCGGACGGCGAGCCGGTCGCCCCGGGCGGCGCCGGGCTGGCCGGGCTGGCCTCGGCCGACCTGTCCGGCCTCGACGCCCGCCTGGACTCCGTCGAGCTGGTCCTGGCCAGCGATGTCGACAACCCGCTGACCGGGCCGAAGGGCGCTCCCGCGGTCTACGGCCCGCAGAAGGGCGCCGCTCCCGACGACGTGGAGACGCTGGACGCCGCGCTGGCCCACTACGCCGAGGTGCTGGCGGAGACGGTGGGCCCGCGGGCCGCCGAGTACGCCGCCGCGCCGGGCGCGGGCGCCGCGGGCGGAATCGGCTACGGCGCCCTGCTGCTCGGCGCCCGGTTCCGTCCCGGCATCGAGGTGATGCTCGACGTCCTGGGCTTCGCGCCCGCGCTGGACCGGGCCGAGCTGGTGATCACCGGTGAGGGCTCCCTCGACGAGCAGACCCTGCACGGCAAGGCCCCGGCCGGTGTCGCCGCCGCCGCCCGGGCCGCGGGCAAGGAGGTCGTCGCGGTCTGCGGCCGGCTCGCCCTGCCGCCGCAGGCCCTGGGCCACGCCGGGATCCGGCGCGCCTACCCCCTGACGGAGGCCGAACCGGACGTGGCGAGGTGCATCGCCGAGGCGGGCCCGATCCTGGAACGGGTCGCCGAGCGGATCGGCCGGGACTGGCTGACCTGAGGATTTCCCGGCGCCGGCCGAACGAATATCAGCCCGTCCGGCGCTTGAGGACGAGGCCGTCCAGGCCGCAGGCGGGGGCCTGGGGGGCGGCAGCCCCGGCGGCGCCCGCACCGACGCCGGACGCGGTAAAAGCGAAGGGCCCCGAACCCAACCCGGTCCGGGGCCCACAGCGGCGGAGCACTACGGCAGCTGCGCCGCCCGCGCCTCGCGCCGGTTGTCGCGGAAGTTGTTCACCCGGCGGGCCGTGGCGAACAGCGGGATCACCGCGCCCATGACCAGCTGGAGCGCGCAGCCGGTCTGGAGGAGCAGCTGGCCGCTGGGGGCGTCGAAGGCCCAGGCGGCCAGCAGGCCCATCGACAGCACGATCCAGGAGAGCATCGCCACCGCGAGCCGGCCCCGCGGCTTGGGGTACTCCACCCGGCTGACCATCAGCCAGGCCGTGCCCAGGATGGCCAGGAGCGTCGCCACGAAGGGCAGCTCCAGCAGGACGATCGAGACCACCGTCAGCGCGCCGAACGGCGAGGGCATGCCCTGGAACATGCCGTCCTTCAGCGTCACGCAGGAGAAGCGGGCCAGCCTGAGCACCACCGCCAGCAGGACGACGATGGCGCCCACCGCCGCCACCCGCTGGTGGGCGTCGTCCGCGACCATGCCGTAGACGAGGACGAAGTACGCCGGTGCCAGACCGAAGCTGATCAGGTCGGAGAGGTTGTCCAGCTCCGCGCCCATCGGCGACGACCGCAGCTTGCGGGCCACCAGGCCGTCGAAGAGGTCGAAGACCGCCGCGCACAGCATCAGGATGACCGCCGTGGCGGCGCTGTGGCGGGCCATGCCCGACTCCTGGCTGCCCGTGAGGTGCGGGATCAGGATGCCGGTGGTGGTGAAGTACACGGCCATGAAGCCGCAGGTGGCGTTGCCGAGGGTGAGCGTGTCCGCTATCGACAGGCGGAGCGAGAGGGGCATCTCCTCCTCGTCGTCCGCCTCGTCGGCCTCGGGCACCCAGCCCGCCTGTGTCTCCGGATCAATCACGGTCAATGCGAGTCACCCCAGCCACGGTCTTCTGCCCGACCTCGACCGCGACCTCCACACCCTCGGGCAGATAGAGGTCGACACGCGAGCCGAAGCGGATCAGACCGATCCTCTCGCCCTGCTCCACCTTGGTGCCCTGAGGCACGTAGGGAACGATACGGCGGGCCACCGCGCCGGCGATCTGGATCATCTCGATGTCGCCGAGCTCGGTGTCGAAGTGCCAGACGACCCGCTCGTTGTTCTCGCTCTCCTTGTTGAAAGCGGGGACGAAGCCGCCGGGGACGTGCTCGACGGACGTGACCGTGCCCGCCAGCGGGGCGCGGTTGACGTGGACGTTGAGCGGGCTCATGAAGATCGCGACACGGGTGCGGCCGTCCTTCCACGGCATGATGCTCTGCACCACACCGTCGGCGGGCGAGATGACCCGGCCCGGGGCGATCTCGCGCTCGGGGTCGCGGAAGAACCACAGCATCCCCGCCGCGAGAGCGGTGGCGGGGACGGCGACGGCCTTGGCCGCTCCGGAGCGGCGGGCACGGGCCAGGCTGAGGGCTGCGGTGGCGACGGTCGGAAGGAGCCACGGCGATGCTCCGCGCGCGAGGCGTACGCCGGAGAGGCTGTCGCGGGGTGCAGAGGTTTGGCTGTGGGGCATGGATGACCTTCGTAGCGGATGATGCCGCGCTCTGAAAACGGGGGACGGCGGCTTTCCGGCGATCGTAGCGGCTCGGGGCCGCAACTGGGTAAGCCAGGAAGCCGAGTCGGCGGCCGAAGAGCGCCGACGGGGTGTGATCCGAGTGTGATCTTCTTCTCCCAGAAAACACCCCGTAATAGGACAACTAGCCCTGGAATCGATACTCCTCGAGCAGCCTGCGGCCGATGATCATTTTCTGGATCTCGGCGGTACCTTCACCGATCAGGAGCATCGGGGCCTCGCGGTAGAGGCGCTCGATCTCGTACTCCTTGGAGAAGCCGTAGCCGCCGTGGATGCGGAAGGCGTCCTCCACCACCTCCTTGCAGTACTCGGAGGCGAGGTACTTCGCCATGCCTGCTTCCAGGTCGTTTCGCTCGCCGGAGTCCTTTTTGCGTGCCGCGTTCACCATCATCGCATGGGCCGCCTCGACCTTGGTGGCCATCTCCGCGAGCTTGAACTGGATCGCCTGGTGCTGGGCGATGGGCTTGCCGAAAGTATGACGTTGCTGGGCGTACCGGACGCCCAGTTCGAAGGCACGCTGAGCGACGCCACAGCCACGCGCCGCCACATTGACCCGGCCAACCTCGACCCCGTCCATCATTTGGTAAAAACCTCGGCCGGTGACCCCGCCGAGCACCCGGTCGGCGGGGATGCGCAGGCCGTCCATGATCAGCTCGGTGGTGTCGACACCCTTGTAGCCCATCTTGTCGATCTTGCCCGGAACGGTGAGGCCGGGGCGGACCTCGCCGAAGCCGGGCTCCTTCTCCACCAGGAAGGTCGTCATCGACCTGTGCGGCGCCGTGCCCTCGGGGTGTCCTTCGTCACTGCGGACCAGGACGGCCACCAGCGAGGACGTGCCGCCGTTGGTCAGCCACATCTTCTGGCCGTTCAGGACGTACTCGTCGCCGTCCCGCACCGCCTTCGACGTGATCGCCGACACGTCGGAGCCCAGGCCCGGCTCCGACATCGAGAAGGCGCCCCGGACGTCGCCGGCCGCCATCCGGGGCAGGAAGTGGTCCTTCTGCTCCTGCGTGCCGTGCTGCTTGAGCATGTAGGCCACGATGAAGTGGGTGTTGATGATGCCGGACACCGACATCCAGCCGCGGGCGATCTCCTCCACGCACAGCGCGTAGGTGAGCAGCGACTCGCCCAGACCCCCGTACTCCTCGGGGATCATCAGGCCGAACAGGCCCAGCTCCTTGAGCCCGTCGACGATCGCCTGCGGGTACTCGTCGCGGTGCTCCAGCCCGGTCGCGACGGGGATGATCTCCTTGTCCACGAAGTCCCGGACGGTGGAGACGATCTCCTGCTGGACGTCCGTGAGTCCGGGGGTCTGGGCGAGTCGGCTCATGGCTGCCTCACTTCTCCTGCTGCTTCAGCTCCGGGCGGCCGGGCTGCTCGCCGCCGCGTTCCTTGATGTACGTCTCGGTCGGCACCATGACCTTGCGGCGGAAGACACACACCAGCGTGCCGTCCTGCTTGTAGCCCCTGGTCTCCACGTGCACGATCCCGCGGTCGTCCTTCGACTTGGACGGCCACTTGTCCAGCACGGTCGTCTCGCCGTAGATCGTGTCGCCGTGGAAGGTCGGCGCCACGTGCCTGAGCGACTCGATCTCCAGGTTGGCGATCGCCTTGCCGGAGACGTCCGGTACGGACATGCCGAGGAGCAGCGAGTAGATGTAGTTGCCGACCACCACGTTCTTGCCGAAGTCCGTCGTGTTCCCGGCGTAGTTGGCGTCCATGTGGAGCGGGTGGTGGTTCATGGTGAGGAGACAGAAGAGGTGGTCGTCGTACTCCGTGACCGTCTTCCCGGGCCAGTGCTTGTAGACGGCCCCGACCTCGAACTCCTCGTAGGTGCGTCCGAACTGCATGGTGCTCAGGCCTCCGGGACGTCGAACGTCGAGGTGCGCTTCATGCCGGCGGCCCGGCCCTTGCCCGCGATGACCAGGGCCATCTTGCGGCTGGCCTCGTCGATCATCTCGTCGCCGAGCATCGCGGAGCCCTTCTTGCCGCCCGCCTCGGACGTGTAGTACTCGTACGCGTCCAGGATCAGCTCGGCGTGGTCGTAGTCCTCCTGGGAGGGCGAGAAGACCTCGTTGGCGGCGTCCACCTGGCCGGGGTGCAGCACCCACTTGCCGTCGAAGCCGAGGGCCGCGGCGCGGCCGGCCACCTCGCGGAAGCCGTCGACGTTGCGGATCTGGAGGTAGGGGCCGTCGATCGCCTGGAGGTCGTTGGCGCGGGCGGCCATCAGGATCTTCATCAGGATGTAGTGGTAGGCGTCCGCCGGGTAGCCGGGCGGCTGCTCGCCCACGACGAGGGACTTCATGTTGATCGACGCCATGAAGTCGGCCGGGCCGAAGATGATGGTCTCGATGCGCGGGGAGGCCTGCGCGATCTCGTTGACGTTGTTGAGGCCCTGGGCGTTCTCGATCTGGGCCTCGATGCCGATCCGGCCGACCTCGAACCCCATCGTCTTCTCGATCTGGGTGAGCAGCAGGTCGAGCGCGACGATCTGCTGGGCGTCCTGGACCTTGGGCAGCATGATGCAGTCCAGGTTCGGGCCCGCGCCCTCGACGACCGTCACGACGTCCCGGTACGTCCACTGGGTCGTCCAGTCGTTGACGCGCACGACGCGCGTCTTGCCCGTCCAGTCGCCCTCGTTGAGGAACTTCACGACGGTGTGCCGCGCCTCGGGCTTGGCCAGCGGGGCGCACGCGTCCTCCAGGTCCAGGAAGACCTGGTCGGCGGGGAGGCCCTGCGCCTTCTCCAGGAAGCGGGGGTTGCTCCCGGGGACCGCGAGGCAGGAGCGTCGCGGGCGAAGGCGGTCGACAGGCGTTGTCATGCGGGAACCTCCAGGGGGTCGAGCTTGTTCGCTTTCCGGATCTCGTCGACGATACGGCCGATGATCCCGGTGATGTCGAAGTCCTTCGGAGTGAAGACCGCGGCCACGCCCGCGCTCCTCAGCTGCTCGGCGTCGCCGCCCGGGATGATCCCGCCGGCGATCACCGGGATGTCGGCCGCACCGGCCTCGCGCAGCCGCCGCAGCACCTCCGGCACCAGCCGCGCGTGCGAGCCGGACAGGATCGACAGGCCGACCGCGTGCACGTCCTCGGCGAGGGCGGCGTCCACGATCTGCTCCGGGGTGAGCCGGATGCCCTGGTAGACCACCTCGAACCCGGCGTCGCGGGCGCGCACGGCGATCTGCTCGGCGCCGTTGGAGTGCCCGTCCAGGCCCGGCTTGCCGACCAGGAAGCGCAGCTTGCCGACGCCCAGGTCGCGTGCGGTGGCGTCCACCCGGCGGCGGACCGCGGCCAGCGCCGTGCCCTCCTGGGCGGCCACCGCGACCGGCGCGGAGGAGACACCCGTCGGCGCGCGGAACTCGCCGAACACCTCGCGCAGGGCCCCGGCCCACTCGCCGGTGGTGACCCCGGAGCGGGCGCACTCCAGGGTGGCCTCCATGAGGTTCTCGGTCCCGCGGGCCGCCTCCTTCAGCCGCTCCAGCGCCTTGCAGGGGCGCGGATGGTTGAAGGGCGGCTGGTAGCGGGTGTCGCGCCAGTGCCGCAGCGAGTCGACGACGCGGGCCTCGACCGCCGGGTCGACCGTCTGGATCGCGGTGTCCAGATCGGCCGTCAGCGGGTTCGGCTCGGTGGACTCGAAGACGTTGACGCCGACGATCTTCTCCTGGCCGGACTCGATCCGGGCCCGGCGCTCGGCGTGCGAGGCGACCAGCTGCGACTTCAGATAGCCGGACTCGACGGCGGCCAGCGCGCCGCCCATCTCCTGGATCCGGTCCATCTCGGCGAGCGCGGCCGTGACCAGCTCGTCCACCTTCGCCTCGACCACCGTCGAGCCCGCGAAGAGGTCGTCGTACTCCAGCAGATCGCTCTCGTGGGCCAGCACCTGCTGGATGCGCAGCGACCACTGCTGGTCCCAGGGGCGGGGCAGGCCGAGCGCCTCGTTCCAGGCCGGCAGCTGCACGGCACGCGCGCGTGCGTCCTTGGACAGCGTCACCGCCAGCATCTCCAGCACGATCCGCTGGATGTTGTTCTCCGGCTGTGCCTCGGTCAGGCCGAGCGAGTTGACCTGGACGCCGTAGCGGAAGCGGCGGTGCTTGGGGTTCTCGATGCCGTAGCGCTCGCGGGTGACCCGGTCCCAGATGCGGCCGAACGCCCGCATCTTGCACATCTCCTCGACGAAGCGGACGCCCGCGTTGACGAAGAAGGAGATCCGGCCGACGACGTCGCCCATGCGCTCCGGCGGCACCTGGCCGCTGTCGCGCACGGCGTCGAGCACGGCGATCGCGGTGGACATCGCGTACGCGATCTCCTGCACCGGTGTGGCGCCCGCCTCTTGCAGGTGGTAGCTGCAAATGTTGATCGGGTTCCACTTGGGGAGGTGGGAGACCGTGTACGCGATCAGGTCCGTCGTCAGCCGGAGCGACGGTCCCGGCGGGAACACATGGGTGCCCCGGGAGAGGTACTCCTTGACGATGTCGTTCTGCGTCGTCCCCTGGAGCCGGGTGATGTCCGCGCCCTGCTCCTCCGCGACGACCTGGTAGAGCGCCAGCAGCCACATGGCCGTGGCGTTGATGGTCATCGAGGTGTTCATCTGCTCCAGGGGGATGTCCTGGAACAGCCGGCGCATGTCACCCAGGTGCGCGACCGGCACCCCGACCCGGCCGACCTCGCCGCGGGCGAGGACGTGGTCGGGGTCGTAGCCCGTCTGCGTCGGCAGGTCGAAGGCGACGGAGAGGCCGGTCTGGCCCTTGGCGAGGTTGCGCCGGTACAGCTCGTTGGACGCCTCGGCGGTCGAGTGGCCCGCGTACGTCCGCATCAGCCACGGACGGTCCCTTTCCTTTCGCGTCTGCGGCGCAGGGCGCTGAGTGCCGGTGTCGACGTTCCTCGGCCCGCGGTCGCCGCGCTCCCTCGTCCTCGTCTCTTCCGCCACCGGCGCGCCCTGTGCCGCGGGCGCGGTCTGACGCTCGCTCATGAAGGCCACCTAGACGTTCCGGAAGCGGTTGATGGCGTCGATGTGCCGCGCGCGCATCTCCTCGTCGCGCACGCCCAGGCCCTCCTCGGGGGCCAGGCAGAGCACGCCGACCTTGCCCTGGTGGAGGTTGCGGTGGACGTCGTACGCCGCCTGGCCGGTGTCCTCCAGCGAGTACACCTTCGACAGGGTCGGGTGGATCTTCCCCTTGGCGATCAGCCGGTTGGCCTCCCAGGCCTCGCGGTAGTTGGCGAAGTGCGAGCCGATGATCCGCTTCAGGGACATCCACAGATAGCGGTTGTCGTACTGGTGGTCGTAGCCGGAGGTCGAGGCGCAGGTGACGATCGTGCCGCCCTTGCGGGTCACATAGACGCTGGCGCCGAAGGTCTCGCGGCCGGGGTGCTCGAAGACGATGTCGACGTCCTCGCCGCCGGTGAGTTCGCGGATGCGCTTGCCGAACCGCTTCCACTCCCGGGGGTTCTGGGTGTGCTCGTCCTGCCAGAACCGGTAGTCCTCGGCGGTGCGGTCGATGATCAGCTCGGCGCCCATCCGGCGGCAGATCTCGGCCTTCTGCGGCGAGGAGACCACACAGATGGGGGTCGCCCCGCCGGCCAGCGCGAACTGGGTGGCGTAGGAGCCGAGGCCGCCGCTGGCGCCCCAGATCAGGACGTTGTCGCCCTGCTTCATCTGGGCGCCGTTGCGGGAGACCAGCTGCCGGTAGGCGGTGGAGTTGACCAGGCCGGGCGCGGCGGCCTCCTCCCAGCTGAGGTGGGCGGGCTTGGGCATCAGCTGGTTGGACTTCACCAGGGCCAGCTCCGCCAGGCCGCCGAAGTTGGTCTCGAAGCCCCAGATCCGCTGCTCGGGGTCGAGCATCGTGTCGTTGTGCCCGTCGCTGGACTCCAGCTCGACGGAGAGGCAGTGCGCGACGACCTCGTCGCCCGGGTGCCAGGCGTTGACGCCGGGGCCGGTGCGCAGCACGACGCCCGCCAGGTCGGAGCCGATGACGTGGTACGGCAGGTCGTGGCGCTTGGTCAGCTCGCTGAGCCGGCCGTAGCGCTCCAGGAACCCGAAGGTGGAGAGCGGCTCGAAGATCGAGGTCCACACCGAGTTGTAGTTGACCGAGGAGGCCATGACGGCCACCAGGGCCTCGCCGGGGCCGAGCTCCGGCACCGGCACCTCGTCCAGGTGGATCGACTTGCGGGGGTCCTTGTCGCGGGTCGCGAGGCCCGCGAACATCTCCGTCTCGTCCTTGTGCACGGTGATCGCGCGGTACGACTCGGGGATCGGCAGAGCGGCGAAGTCGGCCGGCGTGGAGTCGGGCGACTGGATCGCGTCCAGGATGTCCTTCACGGTCACGGTGTTGCCTCCGGCGATGAGCAGCACCCTGAGGGAGGGGTGCTGGGGGGTACGTCGGTGCTGCTGAGGGTGCGGGTTCTGAAGTGCCGTCGGTTCGGCGGTCGTGCTGTTCGGCAGCGCTTTGTGGCGCGGAAGGGTTGCCTGTGACGCAGGCGTCCGGGCGCGCAGGCCAGAGGCTTGCTGGGACAGCCGGCGCACGCATGGTCTCTGCGCGCCGGCCGCCCGGACTCCTTCACGTTATGGCACCCCGTGTCACGTGACAAGGCACTGGGTGCCAGAAGTTTCTCTCAGATGAATTCTTTACTTGACAAATGAGCGATGATCGATCGAACGGTGTGTGCGGAGTTCGCGAAAACACCCCTGACATGCCAAAACGGCCACCCGGTGGGGTGGCCGTCGTCACAGGGCTGCGGGCGTTCAGCGCTCCTTGAGCGCCTGCTCGATGGTGCGCATCACCTCGTCCAGCGGGGCGTCGGTACGGGCGACCGTCACCAGCACCTCGCCGCCCGCCGAGACCGACGCCGGCTTCGGGGCGGCGGTGCGCCCGGCACCTATCCCGGTGCCGAACGTCTTGCGCACGATGGCGAAGGCGTGGTCGAGCTGGGCCTCGACATCGCCCTGGCCGTCCGCCCTGAGCCAGCGCCGCAGGACGTGGTTGTGGGCGGTGACCACGGCGGAGGCGGCGACCTCCGCCAGCAGCGGGTCGTCGTTGGCGTCGTCGTCGTGCGCGTGCTCGTCGAAGTGGCCCAGGAGATAGCGGGTGAAGAGGCGCTCGTAGCGGGCCACCGACGCGATCTCCGCCTCACGCAGGGTGGGCACCTCGCGCGTGAGCCTGTAGCGGGCGACCGAGATGTCCGGGCGGGCCGCGTACATCTTCATGACTTCCTTGATGCCGCGGCACACGGTGTCGAGCGGATGCTCGTGCGCGGGGGCGGCGTTCAGCACCGCCTCGGCGCGGATCAGCGTGTCGTCGTGGTCGGGGAAGATCGCCTCTTCCTTGGAGCGGAAGTGACGGAAGAAGGTGCGGCGGGCGACCCCGGCGGCGGCCGCGATCTCGTCGACGGTGGTCGCCTCGTACCCCTTGGTCGCGAACAGCTCCATGGCCGCGGCCGCCAGCTCCCGGCGCATCTTGAGTCGCTGGGCGGCGGCACGGCTGCCTGCGGCGGTCTCCGGTGCGTCGGACGCGGCTGGGGTGCGTGAGGACTTGGCGGGCTGGGACATGCCCCGAACGTACTGCATGTGCGCAGCTCCATGCGCATGCACGGGATTTTCGCCGGCCGGGCCGGACGGGCCGGTTCCGGGCCGGGGCGGGGGAGCGCTGCCCGGATCGAGCAGCCCGCCCCAGTCCGCACCGGCCCGGAACCGGTCGCCGGGACGGTCAGCGCCGGGCATACTCGCGGAAACCCCGGCCGGTCTTGCGGCCGAGGCAGCCCGCGGCCACCAGGTGCTCCAGCAGCGGGGCCGGGGCCAGCCCCGGGTCGCGGAACTCGCGGTGCAGCACCTTCTCGATGGCCAGCGAGACATCGAGCCCGACCACGTCCAGCAGCTCGAAGGGGCCCATCGGATAGCCGCCGCCGAGCTTCATCGCCGCGTCGATGTCGTCGAGCGAGGCGTAGTGCTCCTGCACCATCTTGACCGCGTTGTTCAGGTACGGGAACAGCAGCGCGTTGACGATGAAACCGGCCCGGTCGCCGCAGTCCACGGCATGCTTGCGGATCCTGCCGCACACCTCGTGGACCGTGGCGTGGACGTCGTCGGCCGTCAGCACCGTACGGACCACCTCGACCAGCTTCATGGCCGGCGCCGGGTTGAAGAAGTGCATGCCGATCACGTCCTGCGGGCGCGAGGTGGCGCGGGCACAGGCGACGACCGGGAGCGAGGACGTCGTGGTGGCCAGCACCGCGCCCGGCTTGCAGACCTTGTCCAGCGCGGCGAACAGCTGCCGCTTGACCTCCAGGTCCTCGGCGACCGCCTCCACCGCCAGGTCGACGTCGGCGAAGTCGTCGTAGCCGCCGGTCGGCGTGATCCTCTCCAGGGTCTGCGCGGCGGCCTGGGCGGTCAGCCGGCCCTTGTCGACGGAGCGGGCCAGCGACGTGCCGATCCGGGCCTTGGCGGCCTGCGCCTTCTCCTCGCTGCGGGCGGCGAGGACGACCTCGTACCCGGCCTTGGCGAAGACCTCGGCGATGCCGGAGGCCATGGTGCCCGAGCCCGCGACCCCCACCGAGCGCACCGGGCGCCCGGGGACCGCGGTGCCGCCCCGTGCCGGTGTCAGGGCGTCCGGCACGACGGCCGCGCCGCCCGGCTCGTCGTAGGTGTAGAAACCGCGCCCCGCCTTGCGGCCGGTCAGGCCCGCCTCGCTGAGCTGCTTCAGGATCGGCGCGGGAGCGTGCAGCCGGTCGTGCGAGGCGGCGTACATGGCGTCCAGGACCGTGCGCGCGGTGTCGATGCCGATCAGGTCGAGCAGCGCCAGCGGCCCCATGGGCAGCCCGCAGCCCAGCCGCATCGCGGCGTCGATGTCCTCGCGGGAGGCGTACTTCGCCTCGTACATCGCGGCCGCCTGGTTGAGATAGCCGAACAGCAGGCCGTCGGCGACGAAGCCGGGCCGGTCGCCGACCGCGACGGGCTCCTTGCCGAGCTCCAGGGCCAGATCGGTGACCGCGCCCACGGCCTGCGGCGCGGTCAGCACCGAGGAGACGACCTCCACCAGCCTCATCGCCGGGGCCGGGTTGAAGAAGTGCAGGCCGAGCACGCGCTCGGGACGGGCGGAGTCGGCGGCCAGACGCGTGACGGACAGCGCGTTGGTGCCCGTCGCCACGATCGCCTCCGGCCGCAGGATCCCGTCCAGCTCGCGCAGGATCTGCTGCTTGACCTCGTACGACTCCGGGGCCACCTCGATCACCAGGTCGGCGTCGGCCGCCGCCCGCAGATCGGTGGAGGTACGGACGCGGGCGAGCAGCTCGGCGCGCTCGGGTTCGGTCAGCCGCCCGCGCCGCACGGCACGGGCGGTGGAGGACTCCAGGGCTGCCACGGCCTTCGCGGCCTGGGCCTCGCTGATGTCGATGCCGACGACATCGCGCCCGGCCCCGGCCAGGAGCTCGGCGATGCCGGTGCCCATGGTGCCGAGGCCGACGACGGCGACGGTGCGCAGCGGGGACAGAGGGGTGTCGGAGAGGGGAGTGGCCATCGCGGGACTCCAGTGATGAGGGTGACGACGGGAGACCACGCCCCGGTGCGCCGACGGGCGCACCGGAGCGTGCGAGGTGCGGGTGTGGCCGGGCTGCGAGCGCACACGCCCGGTGCCGCCGCCGCGGGCACGCACATGCCCGCGCTGCGGCGAGGACCGACCGGCCCTGTCCCGTGGCCGGGTCGTACTGAGGTACGCGAGGTACCGAACCGACTGATCCTCCTCGCGACGGCCGCGTCACCAGACCGCCGGGAGAAGGCATGCGAGTGGATAACTCGCTCGTCTGAGCCTAACCGGCGGGTAACGAGCGCGCCAGACCTCGTCTTTGTGATGTAGGTCCCCGAGGGCCGACGGCGCCCATAGGCTCGGTGCCATGGACGAGGAGTTGCGATCACTCACCGAGCGCTTACGGGCGGAGTCGGGCGCGCCGGCGGCTTACGAGCGTCTGGTGGCGACCGGCGACCAGGACGAGCTGGCGGCGGTGCTCACCGAGCCGGGCCGGCCGCTGTGGGCCAGGGAACTGGCCGCCTTCCGGCTGGGGCTCGCGGGTGACCGGCGCGCCTTCGAGTCCCTCGTGCTGCTGCTCAACCACCGCGACCCGCCGCGCTGCGCCTCCGCCGCGTACGCCCTGGCCCGCCTCGGCGATCCCCGTACGGCCCGGGCGGCCGCCGCCCTGGCCACCAACGAGCTGCGCGTCGCCTACGCCCTGCACCCGGTGCGGCTGCTGGTCGAGCTGCGCGCGCCGGAGGCGGTGCCCGCGTTGATCACCACCCTGGAACGGCGGCTGCGCCCGCACGACCCCTACCGCCGGGTCGCCCTCGCCTGCATCGAGGGGCTCGGCACGCTCGGCGACGCCCGCGCCAGATCCGTGCTGACGGAGGCGCTCGCCCACCCGGCCCTCGCCGAGGCGGCGGTGCGGGCGCTGGCGCGGCTCCCGGAACGCAGGTGAGCCGGGGCCGGCCCGGGGCTCATGGAGCCACGACCGCCAGCGCCTCGATCTCCATGAGGAACTCGGGGCGGACCAGGGCGGCGACCTGTACGGCCGAGGCGGCGGGGAGACGGTCGTCCGGTATGTGCGCGGCGCGGGCCGCCCGGATCGCCGGCATGTGGGCCATGTCCGTGACGAAGTAGGTCAGTTTGACGACGTCGTCGAAGCCCGCCCCGGCGGCGGCCAGGCAGCGGCGCAGGTTCTCGAAGACCTGGCGGGCCTGCGCGGCCGGGTCGCCCGCGCCGACCGGCCTGCCGTCCTCGTCGAGGGCGAGCTGGCCGGAGACGGCCACGAGGCGTCCGGTGGCCGAGACGACGTGGGTGTACTGGGCGGCGGGGGCGACCCCTTCGGGGGCGGCGATCCTGGTCGGTGCGGTCATGGCTCCATGGTGGACCACGGGTGTGACAACGCCGCCCGGACACCGCCCTGGACGCCGCTCCGAAGGCGCCGCTCCGGACGCCGCTCAGAGCAGCGAGAGCTGGACCGGCTCGGAAGCGGCGGACGCGGCGGACGCGGCGGTCCCGGTCGACCCCGGCGTCGGCGTCGGCGCCGGCTCCGGCTGCCGGATGCGGCGCGGCATGCCCGGGCGCGCGGGCCCGATGCCGTACTCCTGGGCCAGTTCGTGGACCTGGCGGGTCACCCGGCGCTGGTACCACTTCGGGGCGTAGGCGCCCTCCGCGTACAGCCGCTCGTACCGGCGCACCAGCTGCGGGTGGTGGCGGCCGAGCCACTGCATGAACCACTCGCGGGCACCGGGTCGCAGATGCAGCACCAGCGGGGTCACGGAGGTGGCCCCGGCGGCCGCGATCGCCCGTACGGTGGCCCGCAGCTGCGCCGGGTGGTCGCTCAGGAACGGGATCACCGGCGCCATCAGCACCCCGCAGCCGATGCCGCGCTCGCTCAGGGTCCGTACCACCTCCAGACGGCGGTCCGGCGCCGGAGTGCCGGGCTCCACGGTGCGCCACAGGTCCGGGTCGGTGAAGCCCACCGAGACCGATATGCCGACGTCCGTCACGCGCGACGCCTGCTCGAGCAGGTCCAGGTCGCGCAGGATCAGCGTGCCCTTGGTCAGGATCGAGAAGGGGTTGGCGCGGTCGGTGAGGGCGCCGATGATGCCCGGCATCAGACGGTAGCGGCCCTCCGCGCGCTGGTAGCAGTCGACGTTGGTGCCCATGGCGATGTGCTCCCCCTGCCAGCGGGGCGAGGCGAGCTGGCGGCGCAGCAGCTCCGGCGCGTTCGTCTTGACCACGATCTGGGTGTCGAAGCCGAGGCCCGTGTCGAGGTCCAGATAGCTGTGCGTTCTGCGGGCGAAGCAGTACACGCACGCGTGCGTGCAGCCCCGGTAGGGGTTGACCGTCCACTCGAACGGCATGCGCGAGGCCCCCGGCACCCGGTTGACGATCGAGCGGGCCCGCACCTCGTGAAAGGTGATCCCGCGGAAGTCCGGGCTGTCGAAGGTACGGGTGGTCACCGCGTCCGCGCCGAACAGCGCGGCGTCGGCCCGGCTGTGACCGTTGTCGTCGGTGAGGTTCTCCCAGCGCATGACGCCTCCTCGGTAGCACTGGGCACAGAATAGAACACACGTTCCCTTGATCGGGTGAGGGCGGTCTCCGATCGGTTCGGTCACCCCGATTTGGGCGGCCGGGTACCGGGGTGGTTGGCTTGCCCCGACCCCGAGAACCCATGTCCTGGAGGAACCGATGGCGCAGGTCGAGGCCACGACGGAACGGATCGTGGCGGCGGACGCGGAGACGGTGTTCGACGCCCTCGCCGACTACGGCGGCACCCGCGCGAGGCTGCTGCCCGAGCACTTCAGCGAGTACGAGGTCCGGGAGGGCGGCGACGGCGAGGGCACCCTCGTCCACTGGAAGCTCCAGGCCACCAGCAAGCGCGTCCGCGACTGCCTGCTGGAGGTCAGCGAGCCGACCGACGGCGAGCTGGTGGAGAAGGACCGCAACTCCTCCATGGTCACCACCTGGCGGGTCACCCCCGCCGGCGAGGGCAGCTCCCGGGTCGTGGTGACCACCACCTGGAAGGGGGCCGGCGGCATCGGCGGCTTCTTCGAGAAGACCTTCGCGCCCAAGGGCCTCGGCCGGATCTACGACGCCGTGCTGGCCAAGCTCGCCGCCGAGGTCGAGAAGTAGCCAAGGGCCCGTACCACCAGGGGTGTTGGCCCCCTCACCGGTTCGGGTGGATCTCCCGCGGAGCCTTCGCTGCCTCGTAACCCGTCGCGCCCGCACGCAGTTGTCGCCTTGCGCGGGAACGTGCGGCGGCGCGACGAGGGGAGCGGGACATGGGGGGCACTCCGGTGCGGGACGGACCGGCCGCGGCGCCCGCGGACACCGCCGCCCCCCTCCCGCCCCCGGCCGCCGTACTCGGCCCGCGCCGGGTACGGCTGGTCTTCGCCGGGCTGATCCTGGCGCTGCTGCTCGCCGCGCTGGAACAGATGATCGTCGCCACCGCGCTGCCGAGGATCGCCGGTGAGCTGCACGGCCTGGACCGGATGTCCTGGGCCATCACCGCCTATCTGCTCACCTCCACCGTCGGGCTGCCGATCTACGGCAAGCTCGGCGACCTGCTCGGCCGCAAGGGCGTCTTCCAGTTCGCGGTCCTGGTCTTCGTCGTCGGCTCGGCCCTGGCCGGCCGGGCGCGGACCATGGACGAGCTGATCGCCTTCCGCGCGGTGCAGGGCGCCGGCGCGGGCGGCCTCCTGACCGGCGTACAGGCGATCATCGCGGACCTCGTGCCGCCCGGACGGCGCGGCCGCTACCTGGGCCTGGTCGGCGCCGCCTTCGGTCTCGCCTCCGTCGCCGGACCGCTGCTCGGCGGCTGGTTCACCGACCACCTCACCTGGCGCTGGTGCTTCTACGTCAACGTCCCCTTCGGCCTGCTCACCCTGGCCGTCGTCACCGTCGTGCTGAAGCTGCCCAGGCCGGCCGCCAGGCCCCGCCTGGACATCCCCGGCGCGCTGCTGCTGGCCGCCGCCTCCGTCTGTCTGGTGCTGCTGACCAGCTGGGGCGGCACCGAGTACGCCTGGGACTCGCGGGCCGTCCTGGGGCTGGGCGCCGGAGCGGTCCTGTCCGGCGTCCTCTTCCTGGTCGTCGAGCGCTTCGCGGCCGAACCCCTCATCCCGCCGCGGCTCTTCCGGGACCCCGTCTTCGTCGTCACCGGCCTGGTGGGTCTCACGACCGGCGCCGCCCTGTTCGGCGCCGCGGGCTATCTGCCGACCTTCCTCCAGATGGTCGACGGGGCCTCCGCCACCGAGTCGGGCCTGCTGATGCTGCCGATGACGGGCGGCATCGTCGGCGCCTCGATCATCTCCGGACAGCTCATCAGCCACACCGGGCGCTACAAGATCCACCCGATCATCGGCGGGGCGCTCGCCGCGCTGGGCATGTGGCTGCTCTCCCGCCTCGACGCCGGCACACCCCGGCTGCACTACGGCGTCTGGACGGCCCTCCTCGGCGCCGGCATCGGCATGGTGATGCCGGTGCTCGTCCTCGCCGTGCAGAACTCCGCGCGCCCCGCCTACCTGTCCACCGCCACCAGCGCCGGCAACTACTTCCGGCAGATCGGCGGCAGTATCGCCACCGCCGTCCTCGGCACACTCCTCGCCCACCGGCTCACCGGGGCCCTGGCCGCACGCCCGGGCACCCGGCTGCCCGACCCCGCGTCCCTGACCCCGCAGCTCGTCCACGCGCTGCCGCCCGCGCCGCGCGAGGCGTACATCCGGGCCTACGCCGACGCCATGCCGAGGATCTTCCTCTACCTGGTGCCCGTGCTGCTGCTGGGCCTGCTCATCGCCTTCTTCCTCAAGGAGAGACCGCTGGTGTCCCACCCTTCTCCCGCCACCGCGACGGACCCCGCGCAGGCCAACGCCCCGCTCCCGCACGCCCGTTCCCGCTTTCCGGGCGGACAGAGCCCCCTCGCGCCCCCCACCGCCGGTCTCCCCGTCTGCGGCACCGTGCAGCACCCCGACGGCACCGTCGTACCCCGCGCGGCGCTCACCCTGATCGACGTCCTGGGACAGCAGGTCGGGCGGGGCGCCAGCGGCGACGACGGGCGGTACGCGCTGGCCACCCCGGGCCCGGGGGCCTACGTCCTGATCGCCGCGGCCGGCGGCCACCAGCCGCGGGCGGTCTCCGTGACCGTCGGCGAGCGCCCGGTCGAGCTGGACGTGGTCCTCGGCGGCGCCGGACGCCTGGCCGGCAGCGTGCTCACCGCGGACGGCAGCCCCGTGCGCGACGCCGCCGTCACCCTCACCAACGTGCACGGCGAGGTGGTGGCGAACACCCGCAGCGGACGCGAGGGCGGCTATGTCATCACCGAGCTGGTGGCCGGCGAGTACACCCTCGCGGCCGGCGCCCCCGCCTTCCGCCCGGCCGCGCTCCCCGTCACCGTCCAGGCCTCCCGCGAGACCCGCCAGGACATCGAGCTGGCCGGCGGCGCCGTGCTGCGCGGCACGGTGCGGGCCGGCGGCGGACGGCCCGTCGAGGACGCCCGCGTGACACTGCTCGACGCCGGGGGCAACGTCGTCGACACGCTCACCACCGGCCCGGACGGTCTGTTCCGGTTCGTCGACCTGTCCTCCGGCGAGTACACCGTCATCGCCGCCGGCTATCCGCCGGTCGCCACCGTGCTCCAAGTGGCCGGAGGAGGACGCACCGAGCGCGATCTCCAGCTCGGCCACGAGGACTGACCGGCCACCGGCAGGGGCGCACGCCGGTGCGGGACCGTGCCACCAATTCCCCCATTGCCACACATGGCCACGGGCCGCCGCCGTACGGTGGTGACGGCGGCACAGATCTTGCGGGAGCCATGGGGAGAGAGGGCCTGGGCCATGGACCGTGGCACGGAGAGGGACGAACCCGACAGCCGCGAAGCCGGGAACGGCGTACCGACCGGGCAGAGCCCGGCCGGCCGTATCCCGCTGGCCGTGGTCGTGGTGGACCGCGACGGCCTCGTGTCCCACTGGAGCCGGGGCGCGCGCCGTTTGTTCGGCGCTCCCAAGGAGGAGGCGCTCGGCCGCCCGGCCGTCGACCTGCTGCCGGTCTCCGGGGCGCTGTCCGAGGAGGAGGACGACAGCCCCTACGGGGCGTACGCGGCCTACGACGGCCTGGGACCCGACCTCGAGAGGTCCCTCGACGGACGGCTGTCCTACCCGGCCGCGGGCCGCGCCCGTCTCACCGTGCCCGGCGACGAGAGAGGCGCAGCGGGCCGCATCGACGTCCTGTGGTGGGCCTATCCGCTGGTCGGCCCCGGCCGGGAACGGCTGCTGGTGCTGGCCGCGGACGCGGCCGGGCTCCGCCAGGACGACGCCGACGACGACGCGGCCGACGCCGCCGCCGTGGAGCGGATAGCCCCCGGCTTCGCGCTGCACACCGACTTCCCCGGCGCCGAGGAACTCGCCCGCCGGCTCCCCGAGATCCTGCCCAGCATGAGCGTCGGCGAGAGCGCCCGCATCGTCGCGCAGATCCTCGAACTCGGCTATCCCGTACTGGAGTTCAGCCAGAACGACCGGGTGCCCGTCACCCCCGACTGGGGCGTGCCCCGGCGGGCCGAGCGCAAGGCCCGCCGTGCCCGGGCCGCCCGGGCCCTGGCGGCCGGCGAGCCGGTCCCCGAGGACCTGAGGGACGAGGGCGAGGACCTCGAGTACGCCGCCGTCCGCGAACGGCTGGAGTTCCTCAACGAGGTCAGTGGCCGGATCGGCACCTCCCTCGATCTCTCCCGGACGATCATCGAGGTCAGCCGGGCCGTCGTGCCCCGCTTCACCGATGTCGCCGGCACCTATCTGCGCGAACAGGTCGTCGCGGGCGAGGGGTTCCCGGAAGGTGTGCCGGACACCACCACCATGTGGCACCGGGTCGCCGTCGAGCACACCGACGAACCCGGCCGCTGGGACGACGTCGTGCCGGTCGGCGAGGCCATGCCGTTCCCGGCGCACACGCCGTTCTTCCAGTGCATGACCACCGGCGAGCCGGTCCTGGTGCCGCGCATCAGCGAGGAGATGGGCCACGCCATCGCCTCGCAGTTCGAGAAGCGCGACATCCGGCCCCTGATCACCAACCGCTCGATGCTGGTCGTGCCGCTCAAGGCGCGCAACGTGGTGCTCGGCTTCATGATCCTGCTGCGGCACCCGGAGCGTGCCCTGTTCAACGACATGGACCGGGTCACCGGCGCCGAACTCGCCGCCCGCGCGGGCCTCGTGCTCGACAACGCGCGCATGTACACCTACCAGGAGAACGTCGCCGAGACGCTCCAGGACAGCATGCTGCCGCACATACCCGTGCGGATGGCGGGCTGCGACATCGCCACCCGCTATCTGCCCGGCACGCTGCTCGGCCGGGTCGGCGGCGACTGGTTCGACTCGGTGAAGCTGCCCGGCGCCCGCACCGCCCTCGTCGTCGGCGACGTCATGGGCCACGGCCTCAACTCCGCCGCGATGATGGGCCAGTTGCGCACGGCCGTGCAGACCATGGCCGGGCTCGACCTGCCGCCCGCGCAGCTGCTGCGCAACCTGGACGACCTCGCCCAGCGGCTCGGCGACGCCTACCTGGCGACCTGCCTGTACGCCGTCTACGACCCGATCGCGAGCGAGCTGCACCTGGCCAACGCCGGTCACATCCCGCCCGTCCTGGTGCGCGCCGGGTCGGGCCGCAGCGAGCTGCTGGAGCTGCCGACCGGGGCGCCGATCGGCGTCGGCGGGGTGCCCTTCGAGGCGGTGCGCGTGCGGGTGGAACCCGGCGACCGGCTGGTGATGTGCACCGACGGCCTGGTCGAGGTGCGCGGCGAGGACATCGGTGTCGGTCTGGCCACGCTGTGCGAGTCGGCCGCCCACCCGGCCGCGTCCATGGACGACGCCTGCGACAGCATCATCCGCGCCCTGGGCAGCCGCGGCGGCCGCAAGGACGACGTGGCCCTGCTGATGGCCCGCCTCAACGGCATCGAGGAGGACGACGTCGCCGTCTGGCGGCTCGCCCTCGACCCGGCCGAGGTCGGCCGGGCCCGCTCCGCGGTCCGCGAGCAGCTCCACGACTGGGGTCTGGCCCGTCTCGCCGACACCGCCGGGCTGCTCGTCGGCGAGCTCGTCACCAACGCCGTACGGCACGCCCACAGCCGGCCCGTGGAGGTGCGGCTGGTGCGCGGCGACACGCTGCTGTGCGAGGTGGACGACGACGACCACGAACTGCCCACCCTGCTCAGCGCCGGCCCCGGCGACGAGTTCGGGCGCGGTCTGCGCCTGGTCAGCACCCTGGCCCGGGAGTGGGGCACCAGCCGCACCAAGGCGGGCAAGACGGTCTGGTTCGAGCTGACACTGCCGCGGCGCTGAGCCGCCCCCGGGGCGGAAGCGGAAGCGGGAGCGGCGCGGTACGGGGCGCGCGGCGGCGCACCACGGCGCGCTCGTGGCGAACCGGTGGTGAACGGGGTGCGCCACGCGCTTGTCGCCCCGACCAGGGCGCGATACACCGTACTCGCCCGTCACTTGCGGCGGGATTTCAGTCGCATCCTGGGGAGTTGGGCATGAGCGTGACGCGTCGCTACAGAGATGCCTGGGAAGGGTTCTGGCGTGAGGCCCCGCAGGAGGCGGGGGCCGTCTTCTGGGACGCCGAGCCGGACCGCACCGTCGGCCGCCATCTGGCCCTGTTCGAGCCCTATCTGACCGACCCGGGCCTGCCGCTGGTCGACCTCGGCTGCGGCAACGGCACCCAGACCCGTTTCCTCGCCGACCGCTTCCCGCGTGTCGTGGGGGCCGACCTGTCCGCCGCGGCCCTGGACCACGCCCGGCGCGCGGACCCCGCGGGCCAGGCGATGTACCGGCAGCTGGACGCCGCCGAGCGGAACGCGGCACAGACCCTGCACGCGGAGCTCGGCGACGCCAACGTCTATATGCGCGGCGTGCTCCACCAGTGCGAGCCGGACGACCGGCAGCCGCTGGTGGACGGCGTCGCCGCGCTGCTCGGCGAGCGCGGCCGGGCGTTCCTGGTGGAGCTGTCCGAGGCCGCCAAGTCCGTGCTCGTGGGGCTGGCGCGGGACCCGGCCGGGCCGCCGCCCAAGCTCGCGCCCGTCCTGCGCCACGGCATCGCCCCCGGCGAGGTCGCCGACGCGGCGGTCCCGGCGTATCTGCACGGCGCCGGGCTGACCGTGCTGGCCGCCGGGGAACTGTCCCTGACCACCACGGAGCACACGCCCGACGGCACCCGGATCGAGCTGCCGTCGGCGTGGTGGGTGGTGGCCCGCGCGGCGTGACGCACCGGACGTGCCGTCCGCCACGTCCGCCGCGCGCGTCTCCCGGCCCCCGGGCGGCGGCGGTGCGGGGTACCTGTGCGCCGAAGTGGCGCGTAACGTGAGGGCGCACGGAGATCGCGTCCCGGGCCGCCGGGGGTTGGGAGCACGGTGAAGATCCTCATCAGCGCCGACATGGAAGGCGCCACCGGCGTGACCTGGCCCGCCGACGTGCTGCCGGGCACCCCGCAGTGGGAGCGGTGCCGCTCGCTGTTCACCTCCGACGTCCAGGCCGCCGTGCTGGGCTTCTTCGACGGCGGCGCCGACGAGGTGCTCGTCAACGAGGCGCACTGGACCATGCGCAATCTGCTGCTGGAGCGGCTCGACGAACGGGCGCAGATGCTCACCGGCCGGCACAAGACGCTGTCCATGGTGGAGGGCGTCCAGCACGGCGACGTGGACGGCGTCGCGTTCGTCGGCTACCACGCCGGCGCCGGCATGGAGGGCGTCCTCGCCCACACCTATCTCGCCAACCAGATCACCGGCGTGTGGCTGAACGACGTACGGGCCAGCGAGGGCCTGCTCAACGCGCACGTCGTCGCCGAGTACGGGGTGCCCGTCGTCCTGGTCACCGGCGACGACGTGGCCTGCGAGGACGCGCTCGGCTACGCGCCCGGGGCGCTGAAGGTCGCGGTCAAGGACCATGTGTCGCGGTACGCGGCGGTGTGCCGGACACCGGCCCGGACCGCCGCCGACATCCGGGCGGCGGCCAAGGAGGCCGCGGCCCTGGCGGTGCGCCACGAACCCGTGCGGGGCGGCCCGTTCACCGTCGCCGTGGAGTTCGACGCGGAGCACCTGGCGATGGCCGCGACGGTGGTGCCGGGCGTGGACCGCGTCGGGGAGCGCAAGGTCGCCTACACCAGCGGCACCATGTACGAGGGCATCCGCACCTTCAAGGCGGTCACCACGATCGCCTCGGCCGCGGTGGAGGAGCAGTATGGCTGACCAGCGCGGACTGGACGAGGTCGTGACCTTCACCTCCGACCTGATCCGGATCGACACCGCCAACCGCGGCGGCGGCGACTGCCGGGAGCGCCCGGCCGCCGAGTACGCCGCCGCCCGGCTGGCGGAGGCGGGCCTGGAACCGGTGCTGCTGGAGCGCGTCCCGGGCCGGACGAACGTCGTGGCCCGGCTGGAGGGCACCGACCCCTCGGCGGACGCGCTGCTGCTCCACGGCCATCTGGACGTGGTGCCCGCCGAGGCCGCGGAGTGGAGCGTGCACCCGTTCTCCGGGGAGATCAGGGACGGCGTGGTGTGGGGCCGCGGCGCCGTCGACATGAAGAACATGGACGCGATGATCCTGGCCGTCGTGCGCGCCTGGGCCCGGCAGGGCGTACGGCCCCGGCGCGACATCGTGATCGCGTTCACCGCGGACGAGGAGGACAGCGCCCGGGACGGCTCCGCCTTCCTCGCCGAGCACCACGCCGCGCTGTTCGAGGGCTGCACCGAGGGCGTCAGCGAGTCCGGGGCGTTCACCTTCCACGACGGCGCGGGCCGGCAGCTCTATCCGATCGCGGCCGGCGAGCGCGGCACCGGCTGGCTGAAACTGACCGCACGCGGCCGGGCCGGGCACGGCTCCAAGGTCAACCGGGAGAACGCCGTCACCCGTCTCGCCGCCGCCGTCACCCGGATCGGCGCCCACGAGTGGCCGCTGCGGCCGACCCCCACCGTCAGCGCGGCCCTCACCGAACTCGCCGCCCTCTACGGCGTCGAAGCCGGCCCGGACGACATCGACGGCCTGCTGCGCAAGCTGGGGCCCGCCGCCGGGCTCGTCGAGGCCACCGTGCGCAACAGCGCCAACCCGACCATGCTGAGCGCCGGTTACAAACTCAACGTCATCCCCGGCGAGGCCGTCGCGTATGTCGACGGGCGTTTCCTGGCGGGCGCCGAGGACGAGTTCCGGGCGACCCTGGACCGGCTCACCGGGCCGGAGGTGGAGTGGGAGTTCGAGCACCGGGAGGTCGCCCTCCAGGCGCCGGTGGACTCGCCGACGTTCGCGAGGATGCGGGCGGCCGTGGAGGAGTTCGCCCCTGAGGGGCATGTGGTGCCGTACTGCATGTCCGGCGGCACGGACGCCAAGCAGTTCTCCCGGCTGGGCATCACCGGCTACGGCTTCACCCCGCTGAAGCTGCCGGAGGGCTTCGACTACCAGGCCCTCTTCCACGGCGTGGACGAACGGGTCCCGGTCGAGGCGCTGCACTTCGGCGTCCGTGTCCTGGACCGCTTCCTGCGGACGGCCTAGGCGAGTGCGAGTGGAGGAGACGGTGCAGACCCTGGCGTACGGCTCGTGGCCCTCGCCGATCGGCGCTCGGCTGGCCGCCGCGCACGACGGGCGGCCCGAGGACGTGGGCTACGTCGGCGACGAGGTGTGGTGGACCGAGCCGCGCCCCACCGAGGGCGGACGGCGCACGCTGGTGCGGCGCCGCGCCGACGGCACGACGGCCCCCGTGCTGCCCGCGCCGTGGAACGTGCGCAGCCGCGTCATCGAGTACGGCGGCCGGCCCTGGTCGGCGGTCATGACGGACGCCGGACCGCTGGCGGTGTTCGTGAACTTCGCCGACCAGCGGCTGTACCAATACCGGCCGGGCGGCGAACCCCGCCCGCTGACCCCCCTCTCGGCGGTGGGCGGCGGGCTGCGCTGGGCGGAGCCGCAACTGCTCCCCGGACGCGGCGAAGTCTGGTGCGTGCTGGAGGAGTTCACCGGCGAGGGCCCCACCGACGTGCGGCGCGTCCTGGCCGCCGTACCGCTGGACGGCTCGGCGGCCGGTGACCGCGGTGCCGTGCGCGAACTGACCGGCGGCCGGCACCGGTTCGTCACCGGGCCCCGGCTCTCGCCCGACGGGCGGCGCGCGGCCTGGCTCGCCTGGGACCACCCGCGGATGCCCTGGGACGGCACGGAACTGCTCCTCGCCGACGTCGGCGAGGACGGCACCCTGCGCGGCGCCCGCACGGTGGCCGGCGGCCCGGAGGAGTCCGTCGCCCAGGTGGACTGGGCGGCCGACGGCTCCCTGCTGTACG
Organism: Streptomyces fumigatiscleroticus; assembly: GCF_014647975.1. Lineage (GTDB taxonomy): Bacteria > Actinomycetota > Actinomycetes > Streptomycetales > Streptomycetaceae > Streptomyces > Streptomyces fumigatiscleroticus. The sequence goes on along the minus strand of NZ_BMQF01000004.1, from coordinate 342,009 downwards.
CGAGCGACCGCACCGGCTGGTGGAACCTCTACCGCGACGGCGAGCCCCTGTGCCCGCGCGAGGAGGAGTTCGGCGGGCCGCTGTGGAAGCTCGGCCTGCGCTGGTTCGCTCCGCTGGCGAGCGGCCCGATCGCCGTCGTGCACGGCCGTGGCACCACAGCGCTCGGCATCCTCGACCCCGAGACCGGCGAACTCGTCGACGCGGCCGGCCCCTGGACCGAGTTCGCGCCGGCGCTCGCGGTCAGCGGCGAGCGCGTCGTCGCCGTCGGGGCCAGCCCGCGCAGCTCCTACGAGGTGGTCGAGCTGGACACCCGGACCGGCCGGGCCCGGGTGATCGGCGCCGGGCACGACGACGCGGTGGACCCCGCGTACTACCCGGAACCGCAGATGCGCACGTTCACCGGACCGACCGGACGCGAGATCCACGCGCATGTGTATCCGCCGCACAACCCCGACTGCGTGGCACCCGGCGGCGAGCTGCCGCCGTATGTGATCTGGGCGCACGGCGGGCCCACCAGCCGGGCGCCGCTGGTGCTGGACCTGGAGATCGCCTACTTCACCTCCCGCGGCATCGGCGTCGCCGAGGTCAACTACGGCGGCTCCACCGGGCACGGCCGGGAGTACCGCAACCGGCTGCGCGAGCAGTGGGGCGTGGTCGACGTCGAGGACTGCGCCGCCGTCGCGCGGGCCCTCGCCGACGAGGGCACCGCCGACCCGGACCGGCTCGCCATCCGCGGGGGCAGCGCGGGCGGCTGGACCACGGCGGCGTCGCTCGCCACCACCGACGTCTACGCCTGCGGCACGATCAGCTATCCGATCCTCGATCTGACCGGCTGGGGCACGGGGGAGACCCACGACTTCGAGTCGCGGTACCTGGAGACCCTGGTCGGGCCGTACGCCGAGGTGCCCGGCCGGTACGCGGAGCGGTCGCCCGCCGCGCAGGCCGACCGCATCACCGTGCCGTTCCTGCTGCTCCAGGGCCTGGACGACGTGATCTGCCCGCCCGCGCAGTGCGAACGGTTCCTGGCCCGGATGGCGGGCCGGCGGGTGCCGCACGCCTATCTCGCCTTCGAGGGCGAGGGACACGGATTCCGGCGGCTGGAGACCATGGAGCGCGCCCTGGAGGCCGAACTGTCCCTGTACGCGCAGGTCTTCCGCCTCGACGCGGGCGATGTCCCGGTGCTGGAGCTGACCCGGTGAAGGAGCTGCTGAGACCGGCCCGGCTGGCCCCGGGCGCCCGGGTGGCCGTCGTCGCGCCGAGCGGGCCGGTGCCCGAGGAGCGGTTGCAGGGCGGGCTCGACGTGCTGCGCGGCTGGGACCTCGACCCGGTGGTGGCGCCCCATGTGCTGGACCGGCACGAGGAGTTCCCCTATCTCGCGGGCACGGACGCCCACCGGGCGGCCGACCTCCAGGCCGCCTGGTGCGACCCGGCGGTGGACGCGGTGCTGTGCGCCCGCGGCGGCTACGGCGCGCAGCGGATCGCCGACCTGCTCGACTGGGAGGCGATGCGCGCGGCCGGGCCGAAGGTGTTCGTCGGCTTCAGCGACATCACCGCGCTGCACGAGGCGTTCGCGGTGCGGCTGGGACTGGTCACGCTGCACGGGCCGATGGCGGCGGGCGTGGACTTCCTCAAGAACGCGCGGGCGCAGGAGCACCTGCGGGCCACCCTGTTCGCCCCGGAGACGGTCCGCACGATCGCCCCGGGCGGCACACCGCTGGTCCCCGGCCGGGCGCACGGTGTGACGCTCGGCGGCTGTCTCTCCCTGCTCGCCGCCGAACTGGGCACCCCGCACGCCCGGCCCTCCGCGCGCGGCGGGCTGCTCTGCCTGGAGGACGTGGGGGAGGAGCCGTACCGGCTGGACCGGTGTCTGACCCAGCTGCTGCGCGGCGGTCTGCTGGACGGGGTGCGCGGGGTGCTGCTCGGGTCGTGGGAGGGGTGCGGGCCCTACGAGCGGGTGCGCCCGGTCCTCGCCGACCGGCTCGGCGGCCTCGGCGTGCCGGTGGTGGAGGAGTTCGGGTTCGGGCACTGCGAGGGGGCGTGGACGATCCCCTTCGGCGTACGGGCCGGACTCGACGCGGACGCGGGGACGCTCACGCTGGACGAACCGGCCCTTCGCTGATCCGGCGGCCGTCGTAGGGTGGCCGGGTGCCGCACACCGCATCCCGCCATCTCGCCGAAGGCCCCCGTGTGGGCCTGCGCCGGATCACCCTCGCCGACGGCGCCGAGTTCACCGCCCGGGTCCGGGAGAGCAAGGACCTGCACCACCCGTGGCTCTTCCCGCCCGACAGCGCTCAGGCCTACGCCGCGTACGCGGGCCGGCTGATCGAGGACCCCACCAAGGCCGGTTTCCTGGTCTGCGAGAAGGACGGCGGGGCCATCGCCGGCTTCATCAACATCAACAACATCGTCCGCGGCGGCTTCCAGTGCGGGGCGCTCGGCTACGGCGCCTTCGCGCACGCGGCGGGCCGCGGGCTGATGCGCGAGGGACTCGGCCTCGTGGTGCGGTACGCGTTCGGGCCGATGGGGCTGCACCGGCTGGAGATCAACGTGCAGCCCGGCAACGCCGCCTCCATCGGCCTGGCCCGCGCCTGCGGGTTCCGCCTGGAGGGTTTCTCGCCGAAGATGCTGTACATCGACGGGGCCTGGCGCGACCACGAACGCTGGGCGATCACCGCCGAGACGGTGACTTCCGGTTGATCTTCATGGTGTCCAGGTCCGTCACCGTCGACCTGAGGTCGCGGAACCCGTAGCCGAGGCCGCGCAGCGCGGCTACGGCCCGGTCCTCCGCGATCGCCGCCGCCATCTCCGCGCCGTCCGCCGCGTCCGAGACCACCACGTACCGCATCGAGAAGTGCTTCAGCGGCACCGGCTGGTACGTCAGGGACCCCTCCTCGGTGAAGCGCATGCTCGTCAGCCCGTGCGCGTCGGCCTCGGCCAGCAGCCGGGCCCGGGCCTCCTCGGTCAGGTCGTCCCAGGTCCCCCGGACGATCACCCGGTAGGTGTGCTGCTCGCTCATCCGCGCTTCCGTTCCTCGGTGTCGGCTGCCGGGGCACGACCCTAAGGCGTCGGGGGCGGACCGCGCCCGGATTTTTCCGCCCGCCCGACCTCCCGACCTCCCGACCGATCGACCGGCCGGGACGGCAACGGCGGACGGACCGCTCACCCGGCCGTTGCGGCCCGGCGGTCCACGTACTCGTACACCGTGCCGTCCGGATGCCGGGCGATCAGGTTGCGGCCCGCCGGCGTCGCGACCGGGCCCGCGATGACGTCGGCGCCCAGCTCGGTGAGGACCCGGTGCGCCTCGTCCACGTCCCGCACGGCGATCGTCGCCGCGACCTTGCGCAGCACCTCCAGCTCCGCCGCGGGCCCGCTCATCAGCAGGAAGCAGCCGACCGCGGCCACCTGGACGCCACCGCGCCCGAACCGGAGCGCTCTGCCGCCCGCCAGCCCCTCGTAGAAGGGGATCGCCCTCTCCAGATCGTCGACGCAGACACGCAGTGTGGTACCCAGAATGTCCATGTGGACGAGGTTAGTTGGGAGCGGCCGGGGCCGGAGATCGTTCCGTACGATCCCGTCCCCGGCCGTCCCGGGCGGCCTTTTCAGCTCATGGCCTTGCGCACGACGTCCCTGGTGCGGTCGATGACGGCCGCCACCGGGCCCGTCGCGACGTTCTTCAGCGCCGTGTCGGTACCCGGGTGCGGACGCGTCGGCGCCAGCGCCTCGGCCGCCTGGACCGCGCGGGCCAGATTCACCAGCTTCCCGCGGTCGGCGACGCTGCCGAAGTGCGCGAACTCGTACCGTTCCTCGTTCTCCGCGTGCGCCAGCACGTCCTGGCGCAGCGCCGTGAACTGGTCGAGGAACTCCGGCGAGTCGGTGTCCATGTCGTCCAGGCGGGTCAGGACCTCCTTGGCCTTCTCCTCCTCCGCGATGCGGTCCTTGACGACCTGTTCACCGCCGTCGATGTTCCGGCGGGCGAAGGGATGAACGACCTCTTCCTCGGCGGTCTCGTGCACCGCGAGGAGCCGGACGAGGTCATGGAAGTGCCGCTTGCGCTCCTCGCCCTTGGTGTTCGCCACCTCGTCGAACAGATCCCGGATCCTCGTGTGCTGCGCCTTGAGCAGCTCCACGACATCGGTGCGTTCGGTCATCTCCTTCTTCCCCTCCTGTCGGCATGCCGGCCCGTGAGGGCGTGGCGGGGCGGCGGGTACCCGGGGCCCGCCCGCCTAACGGCGATACCCGGCCATCACGCACGGCGTTATCCGTACGCATGTGCGGGTATCCGGGGCTCATGGACCGCTTGGATCATCTGGAGCATCTGGACAGGCATCTGGTCGACGAACTCGCGCAGGTGGCCCGCGAGACCATCCGCGACGAACTGCGCGAGCAGACACGCAAGCAGCGCCGTACGGCCATGCTGTACGCCGCCTCCGGCGCCGTCGCCCTGTACGCGGGCGCGGCCGTCGCGCTCGCCGTGGGGCTGGCGCTCGCCGCCGGCCTGCCGGGTTGGGCGGCAGCGCTGATCACGGCGGCGATCCTGGGCGCCCTGGCCTACGCGCTGCGCAGCGCGGCCCGCCCCTCCGCGTCCCGCCCGGCCACCGCGCACGGGCCCGGCACGTCCGCCGGCCACGGCCGCACCGTCGGCGGCACGGCCCCGGCCGCACCGCCGAGCGGTCTCGGCATGCCGTACCCGCCCATGCCGCCCGTCGCGCCCGGCGGCGCCACCGGCCGGGAGACCGGCGCCCCCACGGCGGGCGTCCCGGCCCCGGGCACCACCGGGCCGGCCGCGCCGCGCCAGGACGACATCGACCCCGAGGCTCCGCAGCACCACTGACCGGAGCAGCACCACTGACCGGGAAGGCCGGAAAGGACCGGGCGGCGGCTCACGCCACCCGGTACTCCGCCACGTCCTCCGTCCGCAGGGTCAGGCCGTGCCCGATCCCGTTCACCGGGCTGACCGTCCCGCCCGCCGGATCCAGCACCCCGTCGAAGAACATCGACTCGATGCGCACATGGTCGTGGAACCACTCGGCGTGGCGCAGATTGGGGATCGTGGCCGCCGCCGCGGCGTGCGCGTGCGGGGCGCAGTGCGTGGACACCTCCAGGCCGTGCGACTGCGCCAGCGCCGCGGCACGCAGGAACTCGGTGACGCCGCCGCAGCGCGTGACGTCCACCTGGAGGCAGTCCACCGCCCCGGCGGTGATCATCCGGGCGAAGTAGGGCAGGTCGTAGCCGTACTCACCGGCCGTCACATCGCACAGCAGCGCGTCCCGTACCAGCCGCAGCCCCGTCAGGTCGTCGGAGGAGACCGGCTCCTCGAACCAGCCCACGCCGTGCTCGGCGAGGGCCTGGCCGATCCGGACGGCCTGCTTGCGGTTGTAGGCCCCGTTGGCGTCGACGTACAACTCCGTCTTCGGGCCGATGACCTGACGGGCCGCGCGGACGCGGGTCAGGTCGCGGGAGACCTCGCGCCCCCAGCTGCCCCCGATCTTGATCTTGACGCGCGGGATCCGCTGCCCGTGCACCCAGCCGTTGAGCTGCGCGGCCAGATGCGTGTCGTGGTACGTCGTGAAGCCACCGCTGCCGTACACCGGGATCCTGTCGCGGCAGGCGCCCAGCAGCCGGGTGAGCGGCAGTTCCAGCAGCCGGGCCTTGAGGTCCCACAGGGCCAGGTCGAGCGCGGAGATGGCGCAGGCCGCGACGCCGGGGCGGCCCACGTTGCGGACCGCCCGGCACATCGCGTCGTGCGCGGCCGGCACGTCCAGGGCGCTGTGGCCCTCCACCAGCGGCGCGAGCTGCTCCTGGAGGAAGCCGCCGACCGCCGCCGGGCCGTACGTCCAGCCCGTGCCGGTCGCCTCGCCCGCCGACACCTCGGCGATCACCACGGTCGTGGAGTCCCAGGACAGCGTGCCGTCCGCCTCCGGCGCGTCGGTCGGCACGGTGTAGACGGACACGGCGGGGCGGTGCAGTTTCATCGTCCCACCGGCCCCCGTCAGCGCCCGTCCTGGAGCTGGGGCAGCACCTTGGTCCGGTAGAAGTCGAAGAAGCCGCGCAGATCGGGGCCGATCTGACTGACGTAGATCCGGTCGAAGCCCGCGTCGGCGAACCGCTTCAGCTCCGCCACGTGCTCGTCCACGTCGTCGCCGCACACCCGGCTCTCGCGCACCATGTCCTCGGTGACCAGTTGCTGCGCCTGCTCGAAGTGTTTCGGCGAGGGCAGCACCTGGCTCAGCTCACCGGGCAGCTGCTCGTTGGCCCACAGCCGGTGGACGGTGCGCACCGCCTCCTCCTTGTCGCTGCCGTAGCAGACCTTGGTGCCGCCGCTGACCAGCTTCCCGCCGCCCCCGCCCTTGCGGTACTGCTCCACCATCGACGCGTCCGGCTGGATCGTGACGTAGCCGTCCCCCACCCGGGAGGCCAGCGCGGTCGCCGTGGGGCCGTAGCCCGAGACGTCGATCGGGACGGGCTCGTCCGGGACGGTGTACAGGCGGGCGTTCTCCACCGTGTAGTGGGTGCCGTGGTGGCTGACCTCCTCGCCGCCGAACAGATGGCGCATCACCTGGATGGCCTCCTCCAGCATCTCCAGGCGTATGTGCGCGGGCGGCCAGGGGCCGCCGACGATGTGCTCGTTCAGCGCCTCGCCGCTGCCGACACCCAGCCGGAAGCGGCCGTTCGTCATCACCGCCGCCGTCGCCGCGGCCTGCGCCACCACCGCCGGGTGCATGCGCACGGTCGGGCAGGTCACGGCCGTCTGCACCGGCAGGGAGACCGCTTCGGACAGGGCGCCGATGACGGACCACACGAACGGCGCCTGGCCCTGTTCGCCGTTCCACGGGTGGTAGTGGTCGGAGATCCAGAGCGCCTGGAAACCGGCCTGCTCGGCCATCCGCGCCTGTTCCACCAGCTCGGCGGGGCCGTACTGCTCGCACGAGAGGAAGTAGCCGTACTCGGGCTCGGGCATGGGGGATCGCCTCCGCTGCGTGGGCGAGTGGGAGTCCGGATCCGGGTACCCGGGGGCCGTCACGGAAACCGGTGCGGGTTTGGCCGTCCTGACCAGGGGGACGCGGAAGGTTCCCGAGGTATGCGACAGCCCGGAGGCGAACCGTGAGTCGACCCCGCATCCTGGTCGTGGGCGCCGGCTTCGCCGGGTACCGGACGGCCCGCACCCTGTCCCGGCTCACCCGGCACCGAGCCGACATCACTGTCCTCAACCCGACCGACTACTTCCTCTACCTCCCACTGCTGCCCCAGGTCGCCGCCGGGATCCTGGAACCGCGCCGGGTCACCGTGTCGCTCACCGGCACCCTGCCGCACGTACGGCTGGTGCTGGGCGAGGCCGAACGCATCGACCTGGACGGGCGCACCGTGCGCTACTCCGGCCCCGAGGGCGAGGACGGCACCCTCGGCTACGACCGGCTGGTGCTCGCCGCAGGCAGCGTCAACAAGCTGCTGCCGGTCCCCGGCGTCGCCGAGCACGCGCACGGCTTCCGCGGGCTGCCCGAGGCGCTGTATCTGCGCGACCACGTGACCCGGCAGATGGAACTGGCGGCCGGCGCGGACGACGCGCGGGCGTGCGCCGCGCGGTGCACCTTCGTCGTGGTCGGCGCCGGCTACACCGGCACCGAGGTCGCGGCGCACGGCCAGCTGTTCACCGAGGAGCAGGTACGGGCCCGGCCGCTGCGGGCGGGCGTACGGCCCCGCTGGATGCTGCTGGACATCGCGCCGCGCGTCCTGCCCGAGCTCGACGAACGGCTCTCGCGCACCGCCGACCGGGTGCTGCGGCGGCGGGGCGTGGAGGTGCGGATGGGCACCTCCGTGCGGGAGGCGACGCACGAGGGCGTGCTGCTCACCGACGGCGAGTTCGTCAGGACCCGCACGCTGGTGTGGTGCGTGGGCGTACGGCCGGATCCGCTCGTCGAGTCCCTCGGGCTGCCCCTGGAGCGCGGCCGGCTGCTCGTGGACGCCCACCTCCAGGTGCCGGGCCGGCCGGAGCTGTTCGCGTGCGGTGACGTGGCGGCCGTGCCCGATCTGTACAAGCCCGGCTCGTACACCCCGATGACCGCGCAGCACGCCTGGCGGCAGGGGAGCGTCGCCGCCAGGAACGTCGCCGCGTCGCTCGGCATCGGCGGGCGGCGCGCCTACCGCCATCGCGACCTGGGGTTCGTCGTGGACCTGGGCGGCGTGCGGGCCGCCGCGAACCCGCTCGGCGTGCCGCTGTCCGGACCGGCGGCGGGTGCGGTGACCCGCGGCTACCACCTCGCGGCGATGCCGGGCAACCGCGTCCGCGTCGCCGCGGACTGGCTGCTCGACGCCGTACTGCCCCGCCAGTCCGTCCAGCTGGGCCTCGTCCGCTCCTGGTCGGTCCCCCTGGACACGGCGTCCCCGGAACTGGCCCGGGTACCGGGCGGCCCCAAGAGCTTGGGGACCACCCAGACCGAGGACGGCGGCCCGGAGGGGCGGGCAGCGGCGCGGGCCGAGGACGGCGGCCCGGAGGGGCGGGCAGCGGCGCGGGCCGAGGACGGCGGCCCGGAGGGGCGGGCAGCGGCGCAGGCCGAGGACGGCGGCCCGGAGGCGCGGGCAGCGGCGCAGGCCGAGGACGGCGGCCCGGAGGCGCGGGCAGCGGCGCAGGCCGAGGACGGTCCGGGGGAGACGGGTACCGGGGGGCGCCCTTCCGGCGCCGGGACCACCGGGGGCGAGGCGCAGCTCCGTCCCGGCGAGGCCGGGCCGGGCAGCTCGCGACCGGGCGGGGAGCCCGTCCGGGTTCGGCCGAGCGGGGAATCCGCCCAGGCAGGGCAGAGTGGGACACCCGCCCAGGCAGGGCAGAGTGGGACACCCGCCCAGGCAGGGCAGAGTGGGGAACCCGCCCAGGTGCGGCCCGGTGGTGAGCCTGGGGAGGGGCAGCCGGGAGGTGAGCCTGCCAAGGGCCAGCCCGGTGGTGAGCCCGCAAAGGGGCAGCCGGGTGGTGAGCCCGCAAAGGGGCAGCCGGGTGGTGAGCCCGCAAAGGGGCAGCCGGGAGGTGAGCCTGCCAAGGGCCGGCCGAGTGATGGATCTGCCGCGTCGCACGCGGGTGGTGAGGCCACCGCGTCGCAGCCCGGTCACGGGTCGCGCCGGAAGGAGCCCGGTGGCGGAGCCGGCGAGAAGGAGTCCGGCGAGAACCAGTCCGGCGCGGGGGACTCCGGCGGGAGGGAACACGGCGGGAAGGAGCCCGGCGGGAAGGAGCCCGGCGGGAAGGAGCCCGACGGTACGGCCGGGCGCAGTCGCCCCGGGAGCCGTGGCCGCCCCGCGCCCGCCAAGAAGCAACGCGGAGGGAAGTCCGCGAAGAGCCAGGCCGGCCGTGGCCCGGGCAAGGCCCGGCCCGGCGGTGCGTCCGCGGAGCCCCAGCCTGGCGGCGACGCGCCCTCCCCCGGACCCCCCACCGGCACCCCCGCCCTCAAACCCTCCGTCGAACAACCATCCCCCGGGCCCGAAGTCGCGCCCGGGCCCGTCGAGCGTGGTGACGAATCCTCCGCGGAAGGAGACTCATGAACAGCGACGAACTCGTCGAACTCGGTCAGCAGTTGAGGGTGGACAGTGTGCGGGCGTCCGCTGCCGCCGGGTCCGGGCATCCGACGTCCTCGATGTCCGCCGCCGACCTGATGGCCGTACTGCTCGCCAACCACTTCCGCTACGACTTCGACCGCCCCGCCCACCCCGGCAACGACCGCTTCGTGCTGTCCAAGGGCCACGCCTCGCCCCTGCTGTACGCCGCGTACAAGGCGGCCGGCGCCGTCGACGACGCCGAGCTGCTCACCTTCCGCAAGCTGGGCAGCCGGCTGGAGGGGCACCCCACACCGCAGCGGCTGCCGTGGGTCGAGACGGCCACCGGCTCGCTCGGCCAGGGACTCCCGGTCGGCGTCGGCATCGCCCTGGCCGGGAAGCGGCTGGACCGCACCGGCTACCGCGTGTGGGTGCTGTGCGGCGACAGCGAGATGGCCGAGGGCTCCGTGTGGGAGGCGGCCGAGCACGCCGGGCACGAGCATCTGGACAACCTCACCGTGATCGTCGACGTCAACCGGCTCGGCCAGCGCGGCCCGACCCGGCACGGCCACGACCTCGACGCCTACGTCCGCCGCTTCCGTGCCTTCGACTGGCACACCGTCGAGATCGACGGCCACGACGTCGACGCCATCGACCGCGCCTACGCCGAGGCCGCCTCCACCAAGGGCCAGCCGACCGCCGTCATCGCCCGCACCCTGAAGGGCATGGGCGTCAAGGCCGTACAGGACCAGGAGGGCAAGCACGGCAAGCCGCTGCCGGACGCCGACGAGGCCGTCGAGGAGCTCGGCGGCCCCCGTGACATCCGCGTGCGCGTGCACGAGCCGCCCGCCGCCGGGGCACCGCACACCGACCGCGCCGCCGGACGTCTGGCACTGCCCCGCTGGGACAAGGGCGACCCCGAGAAGGGCGTCGCCACTCGCGACGCCTACGGCAAGGCGCTGACCGCGCTGGGCAGCGCACGCGGTGATGTCGTCGCGCTCGACGGGGAGGTGGGCGACTCCACCCGGGCCGAGTTCTTCGCGAAGGAGCACCCCGACCGCTACTTCGAGTGCTACATCGCCGAGCAGCAGATGGTCGCCGCGGCGGTGGGGCTCGCGGCGCGCGGACGGGTGCCGTACGCCTCCACGTTCGCCGCCTTCCTCACCCGTGCCCACGACTTCATCCGCATGGCCTCGATCAGCGGCTCCGGCATCAACCTCGTCGGCTCCCACGCGGGCGTCTCCATCGGCCAGGACGGGCCCTCGCAGATGGGTCTGGAGGACCTGGCGATGATGCGGGCCGTGCACGGCTCGACGGTGCTGTACCCGTGCGACGCCAATCAGACCGCCCGCCTGGTCGCCGAGATGGCGGGCCTGGAGGGCGTCCGCTATCTGCGCACCTCGCGCGGCGAGAGCCCGGTGATCTACGGGCCCGACGAGGAGTTCCCCGTCGGGGGCAGCAAGGTGCTGCGCTCCTCGGACCGGGACCGGCTGACGATCGTCGCGGCGGGCGTCACCCTGCACGAGGCGCTGGCCGCCGCCGACGCCCTGGAGCGTGAGGGCATTCCGGTTCGGGTGATCGACCTGTACTCGGTCAAGCCCGTCGACCACACCACCCTGCGCCGGGCCGCGGAGGAGACCGGCCTGCTGATGACCGTGGAGGACCACCATCCGGAGGGCGGCATCGGGGACGCGGTCCTCGACGCGTTCCTCGACGGGCGTCCCGTGCCCCGCCTGGTGCGGCTCGCCGTCCGCACGATGCCGGGCTCGGCCTCCCCGGACGAGCAGCTGCACGCGGCCGGCATCGACGCCGCGTCGATCGCGACGGCCGGACGGCTGCTGGTCGAGCAGGCGGTGGTGGAGTGAGCGACGATGTGCGGACCGTGCGGGCCGGCCGGCGCACGGTGCGGGTCCACCGGCCGGACAAGGTGCTGCTGCCCGGCGACGGGGACAGGAAGGAGTGCACCAAGAGCGGTCTCGTCGACTACTACAAGGCGGTCGCCCCCTTCATGCTGCCGCATCTGCGGGGCCGCCCGCTGATGCTGGAACGGCACCCGGACGGGCTGGACGGCCCCCGGTTCATGCAGAAGAACGTCCCGGAGAGCTACCCGGACTGGATCACCCGCGTCGAGGTGCCCAAGGAGGGCGGCACCGTCTGCCACCCGGTCTGCGACGACACGGCCACCCTCCTCCACCTCGCCGACCAGGCGAGCGTGACGCTGCACCGCTGGCTGTCCCGGACCGCGCACCTCGACCGTCCGGACCGGCTGGTCTTCGACCTCGACCCGCCCGGCGACGACTTCGCCGAAGTCCGCGGGGCGGCCGTGCTGCTCAAGGAGCTGCTCGACGCGCTCGGTCTGCCGTCGGCGCCGATGACCACCGGCTCCCGGGGACTGCACGTCGTCGTGGAGCTGAACGGCCGACAGGACTTCGACAAGGTACGGGAGTTCGCGCGGGACGTCGCCGACACCCTCGTCGCCGCGCATCCCGACCGGTTCACCACCGCCGCCCGCAAGAAGGACCGCGGCGACCGGCTCTATCTCGACGTGCAGCGCAACGCCTACGCGCAGACGGCCGTCGCGCCCTACACCGTCCGCGCCCTGCCGGGGGCGCCGGTGGCCACCCCCCTCTCCTGGGACCAGCTGGACGACCCCGCTCTGCACGCCCGCCGCTGGACCGTCGCCGACGCCGTCGAGCAGGCGAACACCGGCCCGTGGAAAGGCCTGTTGGGCCGTGGCCGGGCGCTGGCACCCGCCCGGCGGCGGCTGACCGCGTTGCGCGGCTGAACTTTTCCGGGGCTCTGAGCGGGCACGGAGCGGCGCGTGCCAGATGCATGTGTCCGTGGAGGTTTGGCGGACACACAGACGGCCACACGAAGGGGGAGGTGGCCATGTCGAACACAAAAAACACTTCGGAAGCACAAAGTTCACAGACTTCCCAGACTTCAGAGACAACGCGGAGTTCGCGCGGGTCGACCGAGCAGGCCCCGGCCGACGTCCGGCCGAGCCCCATGGAGATCCTGCGCCAGGCGCGCGCCCAGCTCGCCGAGCTGACCGGCCTGTCGGCCGAGTCGGTGTCGTCCTTCGAACAGACCGAGAACGGCTGGTCGTTGGAGATCGAGGTCCTCGAACTCGCCCGGGTTCCCGAGACGATGAGCCTGATGGCGACCTACCAGGTGGACCTCGACCACCAGGGTCTGCTCACCGGCTACCGGCGCGTCCGCCGCTACGAGCGCGGGCGGGCCGACAACCGCAGGCCCGGCGGCCGATAGCCCGCCGTACCGATCCACACCCACAAACCACAAGCCACAAACCACAAGCCACGGACCACAAGCCACAAACCACAAGCCACGGACCACAAGCCACGGACCACAAGGAGGAGCAGCCGGCATGAGTGTTGTACCGGCCCAGCAGACCGGCGGTGGAGGCGGCAGCAGCGGCCTCTACGACGTGCTTGAGCTTGTGTTGGACAGGGGGCTCGTCATCGACGCGTTCGTGCGGGTCTCCCTGGTCGGCATCGAAATCCTGAAGATCGACGTACGTGTCGTCGTGGCCAGCGTCGACACCTATCTGCGCTTCGCCGAGGCGTGCAACCGGCTCGACCTGGAGTCCGGGCCGCGCAAGAGCCCGGGCCTGCCCGACGTGGTGGGGCAGATCACCGAGTCCGGTGCGCGCGGCAAGTCCAAGGGGGCGCTGTCCGGCGCCGCCCAGACCATCTCCGACGCCTTCAACCAGGCGCGCCAGGAAGGTGAGGGCGAGTCCCGGCCGCGTGCCCGCCGTACCGCGTCCGCCCGCAGGAAGGAGGAGCAGGAGTGAGCACCTACGTCTACGGGATCACGGCGAGTTCGCATCCCGCGCTCCCGGAGGACCTGGGCGGCGTCGGTGATCCGCCGCGCCGGGTGCGGGTCCTGACGGAGGGCGGACTGGCGGCCGTCGTCAGCGACGCACCCGAGGGGCTGCGTCCCAAGCGCAGGGATCTCCTCGCCCATCAGAACGTGCTCAGCCAGGCGGGCGCGGCGGGCTGTGTGCTGCCCATGCGGTTCGGCAGCATCGCCCCCGACGACGAGGCGGTCACCGGCGTGCTCGCCGAGCGCGCCGACCACTACCGGGAGCGCCTCGGCGCGCTGGACGGCCGGGTCGAGTACAACATCAAGGCCAACCACGTCGAAGAGGCCGTGCTGCATCACGTGATGGCCGAGAACCCGGAGATCCGCGCCCTGGCCGAGGCCAACCGGCAGGCCGGCGGCGGCAGTTACGAGGACAAGATCCGGCTCGGCGAGATGGTCGCCGCGGAGGTCAAGGCCAGGGAGGCCCAGGACGCCACGGTGTTGCAGCGGCTCCTGGAGCCGCTCGCCGAGGCCGTGAGCGTGGGCCCCGACTCCACGGGCTGGCTGGCCAACGTCTCCTTCCTGGTGGACCGCGGCTCGGCGGAGGACTTCCTGACCGCCGTCGAGCAGGCCCGCAAGGACCACCCGCACCTGGAGATCCGGGTCAACGGGCCGCTGCCGCCGTACAGCTTCGTGGAGCCCGGCCCGGCCGAGCCGGCCAACGCCGCCGCCGGTGCGGACGCGGGGGCGGAGTGACGGCGTGGGACTGATCTCGGAGGTGCTGCTGCTGCCGTTCGCACCGGTGCGCGGCAGCGCCTGGGTGATCAGACAGGTACTCACCGAGGCCGAGCGGATCTACTACGACCCCGGCACGATCCGCACCGAACTGTCCCGTCTGGAGGAACAGTTGGAGGCCGGAGAGATCACCGAGGAGGAGTTCGACCAGCGCGAGGACGAACTCCTCAACCGGTTGGAGACCGCTTCGCGCGGGAGCGCGGGAACAGGCGACGGGACGGCACGATGAACCGAGTGGGACTCGGCCTCGCGGTAGGGGCCGGTTACGTCCTCGGACGTACGAAGAAGATGAAGCTGGCGTTCGCGATCGGCACCATGGTGGCCGGCAAGCGGATGAACCTGAGCCCGCGCGGGATCGCGGACCTGGTCTCCCAGCAGCTCCAGAACAACCCGCAGTTCAAGGAGATCGGCGACCAGCTGCGCGAGGATCTGCGGGGTGTGGGCAAGGCGGCCTCGGGCGCCATGGTCGAGCGGCGGCTCGACGCGTTCGCCGACCGTCTGCACGGGCGTACCGCCCAGGTGCGCGACCAGCTCGCGGGCGTCACGCCGAAGGCGTCCGGCTCCGGCTCCGGCTCCGAGGAGCCTGAGGACGAGGGCCGCTACGAGGACGAGTACGACGACGAGTACGACGACCGTCGTGGCGACCGCTACGACGAGGAGCCGCGGGACGAGGAGCCGGAGGACGAGGAGGAGCCGCGGGACGAGGAGCAGCCGCGGGAGCGGCCGCGGGCCCGGGGAACGGCCAAGAAGGCGGCGAAGAGGGTCCCGGCGCAGAAGGCGGCCGAGAAGGCCCCCGCCAGGCAGGCGGCGAAGAAGACCACCGCCGGGAAGAAGACCCCCGCGAAGAAGGCGGCGGCCCGCACCGGGACGGCGAAGAAGACGGCGGCCAAGAAGACCGCCGCCAGGGGCGCGGTCCGGGGCCGGCGGTCCCAGCAGGGCGGTGAGTGATGACCGGAACTCTCCCAGGAGCGGCCTCCTCGGCACGCGGAGCGGCCGGCGGCAACCCGCTCGCCGACGTCGCGCGCAGCGAGGCCGCCGACCGCCTCAAGGAGGAGCTTCAGCAGTACCTCACCGCGCAGGCCCAGCGTCTGCTGGTCGGCGCCGGCCGCAAGCTCGGCGAGACCACGGTCAAGCTGAACGACATCGCCGAGGGCAGGAGCCCCGGCTTCGCCAAGCTCGCCCTGGACACCGGCCGCAAGCTCGCCGAGGGCAAGGGCCCGGTGCGCTCCGCCCTCGAGGTGGGCGCGACCCGCGCCAAGGACAACGTGCTCGGCGCGCTGAAGAACCTCGGCGGCGGCAAGGGCCGGCGCAAGAGGGGCGCGGGCAGCAAGCCGACCGTCATCATCGAGTACGTCGACGTCGGCGTGGACCTGCGCACCGCCTACGACCAGTGGACGCAGTACCAGGACTTCAGCACCTTCGCCAAGGGCGTCAAGAGCGCGGGCCGCGCCGACGACACGACGTCCGACTGGCAGATGAAGGTCTTCTGGTCCAGCCGCAGCTGGAAGGCGCACACCACCGAGCAGGTGCCCGACGACCGCATCGCCTGGACGTCGGAGGGCGCCAAGGGCACCACCAAGGGCGTCGTCACCTTCCACCGGATCGCCGACAACCTCACCCGGGTCCTGGTGGTCGTCGAGTACTACCCCAAGGGCCTGTTCGAGAAGACCGGCAACATCTGGCGCGCCCAGGGCCGCCGGCTCCGGCTCGACCTGAAGAACTACGTTCGTTTCATCACCCTCAAGGGCGAGGCGGACGACGGCTGGCGCGGTGAGATCCGCGACGGCGAGGTCGTCCGCAGCCACGAGGACGCCGTCGCCGAGGAGGAGGACGGGGCGTCCGGGGAGGACACGGCACCCGAGGACGCCTCCCAGGACGCCTCCGAGGACGCTTCCGGCGAGGACGAGGAGGACGAGGAGGACGAGGAGGCGTACGGGGAGGACGAGTACCCGCAGGAGCCGGACGAGGCGGAGGCCACCGAGGAAGAGGCCGAGGCCGGGCCCGAGGACGAGTACGAGGAGGAGTACCCGGAGGACGACGAGTACCGGGACGAGGACGCGGACGAGGACCCGTACCGCGACGAGGACGCGTACGCCGAGGGCGGGAGCCGTCGATGACGATGTCCGGCCGGCTGCCCGAGCCCTACGGCTCGGGCAGCGGCGGCGCCAATCTCGCGGACATCCTGGAGCGTGTGCTCGACAAGGGTGTCGTCATTGCGGGTGACATCCGCATCAACCTGCTCGACATCGAACTGCTGACCATCAAACTGCGTCTCATCGTCGCCTCCGTCGACAAGGCGAAGGAGATGGGCATCGACTGGTGGGAGAGCGACCCGGCGCTCTCCTCCCAGGCCCGCAGCGACGAGCTCGCCCGGGAGAACGCCGAGCTGCGCGCGCGGCTGGCCGAGCTGGAGCCCGGCCGCGCGCGGGAGGAGACACCGTGACCGGACTGCGGTACGTCTACGCCGTCTGCCGCCCCTTCGACGCGCCGTTGCAGGCGCAGTTGACGGGGGTGGCGGGCGACCCGCCCAGAATGCTGACCCATCGCGGTCTGGTCGCCGTCGTCAGCCATGTGCCCGTGGAGGACTTCGCCGAGGAGCCGCTCCGCGCCCATCTGGAGGATATGGACTGGCTGGCCGCGACCGCCCGCGCCCACCAGGGCGTGATCGACGCGCTCACCACCGTCACCACACCGCTGCCGCTCCGGCTCGGCACCGTCTTCCGGGACGACAGCGGTCTGCGGACGATGATCGAGGAACGCGAGGAGTACTTGCGGCGCACCCTCGCCCGGCTGGACGGGCGCGTGGAATGGGGCGTCAAGGTGTACACCGAGACGGAACCGGCCGCGCGGGAGACGCCCGGCCGGCCCGCGGAGAAGCCGGTCTCGGGCCGGGACTACCTGCTGCGGCGGCGTATGCGCGCCCGGGAGCACGAGGACGTGTGGCAGCGGGCGGAGGCGTTCGCGACCCGGCTGCACACGTCGCTGGCCGCCCGCGCCGAGGACTCCCGGCTGCACGCACCGCAGAACGCCGCGCTCTCCGGGGCTCGTGGACGCAATGTGCTCAACGCCGCCTATCTCGTGCCGCGCGCGCACTCCGAGGAGTTCGTGGAACTGGTGGACCGGACGAAGGACGAGGCCTCCGGCATGCGGGTCGAGCTGACCGGGCCGTGGGCGGCGTACTCCTTCGCGGGGGAGGCGGCGGACACCGGAGAGGCGGCGGACACCGGGGAAGCGGCGGACACCGGGGAGGGGACATGACCGTCGTCGAACGGCGCGAGGTGGCCCTCGTGGACCTGCTCGACCGGCTGCTGGCCGGCGGAGTGGTGATCACGGGGGACATCACCCTGCGCATAGCGGACGTCGACCTCGTCCGCATCGATCTGAACGCCCTGATCAGCTCGGTGAACGCACAGGTGCCGTCGCCCTGGGGGGAGGGAGCGTGACCGAGAGCCGCAAACGGCTGGAGCTGGAGCCCGACACGGTGGAACGCGATCTGGTCAAGCTGGTGCTGACCGTGGTGGAGCTGCTGCGCCAGCTCATGGAGCGCCAGGCGCTGCGCCGCTTCGACCAGGGCGATCTCACCGAGGAGCAGGAGGAGCGGATCGGGCTGACGCTGATGCTGCTGGAGGACCGTATGACCGAGCTGCGCGAGCGCTACGGACTGCGGCCCGAGGACCTCAACCTGGACCTCGGACCGCTCGGCCCCCTGCTGCCCCGCGACTGATCTCACCTCTTGCGGCACAGGATCTCGCCGTGCAGCACGGCGAACCAGCCCTCCTCCTGCTTCCCCCACTCCCGCCAGGCCCCGGCCACGTCCCGCAGCCGCTGCGCGGTCGCGTGCCCGCCCCGCGTGGCGCGCCGCGCGAACTCCGAGGCCACGGTGCGCTCCGCCCACAGCTCGCTCCACCACCGGCGTTCCTCGGCCGTGGAGTAGGTCCAGGTGCCGGACGTCGCCGTGATGTCCGTCAGCCCGGCCCGCAGCGCCCAGGACTTCAGCCGGCGTCCGGCGTCGGGCTCGCCGCCGTTGGCGCGGGCCACCCGGCGGTACAGGTCCAGCCAGTCGTCCATCCCCGGTGAGGCGGGGTACCACGTCATGGCGGCGTAGTCGGAGTCGCGGACGGCGATGAACCCGTCCGGCTTCGTGACCCGCGTCATCTCGCGCAGTGCCTGCACCGGGTCGCCGACGTGCTGGAGCACCTGGTGGGCGTGGACCACGCAGAAGGTGTCGTCCGGATAGTCCAGGGCGTGCACGTCGGCGACGGCGAAGTCCACGTTGGCCAGGCCCCGTTCCGCCGCCGTGGCCCGGGCCCGGGCCAGGATCTCCGGGGCCCGGTCCACTCCGGTGACCTGTCCGTCCGGGACCAGCGCCGCCAGGTCGGCGGTGATGGTGCCCGGGCCGCAGCCGATGTCCAGGATCCTCATATGGGGTTTCAGGGAGCCGAGCAGATACGCCGCGGAGTTGGCGGCGGTGCGCCAGGTGTGCGAACGCAGGACGGACTCGTGGTGCCCGTGCGTGTAGACGGCGCTCTCCCGCGGCCTGGACATGGCTGTTCCCCTTCCGGCGGTCCGACGTGCCGGGCCGGGGCGTCACGGCCCCGCCCGGCGCAGGGCATCACCGTACGCCCGCATGTCGCATCATGAGACCCGAGTATCAGAATGTGGACGTCGCGGGTGTACCGGCAGGCGGGCCGGCGCTGTGGGGTGACGGCCCGTCGGCTACTCCGGCAGGGGACGGTAGACGGTCAGCGCCTCGGGCAGCTTCTCCAGCGTCACCTCGCCCGCCGCCTCGATGACCTCGCCGTCGTAGGCCAGGGGCGTGCCGGGTGCCACGCCGGTCAGGCGCAGCCGGCGGACCTGGACCGCGGCGTGGAAGGGGGAGCGGGTCAGCGGGCCGGCGAAGGCCGCGGCGAGCAGCCGTGCCGCGGGCCCCCGGCCGCCGTGCACCACCCGGACGTCCAGCTGCCCGTCCGCCAGGTCGAGCCGGCGGCCGGGCGCCAGGCCGAGGCGGTGGTAGGTGCCGTTGCCGGCGAACAGCATCCACAGCGGGCGGGCGCGGCCCCGGAACTCGGCCTGGAGCGGACGCCGGTCGGCCCGCAGCACGCGCGCCGCCGCCAGCACCCCCGCCGGCCAGCCGCCGATCCGCTTCGACCAGCGCTCCCGCTCCAGCACCAGCTCCGGGTAGACGCCCAGGCTGAAGGTGTTGAGGAAGACGCCCTCCTGCTCACCGGAGGTGAACCGGCCGACGTCCACCCGTACGGCGTCGCCCTGCTCCAGGGCCCGGGCCAGTTGGCGCACGTCCTCCACGCCCAGGTCGTAGGCGAAGTGGTTCAGGGTGCCGCCGGGCAGGACGGCGAGGGGCAGGCCGTGCCGCAGGGCGGTCCCGGCGGCGGCGTTGACGGTGCCGTCGCCGCCGCACACGCCGAGCACCCGGGCACGGGCCGCCGCCTTCGCCAGCTCGGTGCGCACGTCGGCCGGTTCGCACTCGACGACCTCCGCGCGCGGCAGCGCGTCGCGCACGGCACGGGCCCGGTCGGCGGTGCCCGACGCCCTGTTGGCCACGAGGACGAGCCCCTCGCCCTCCTGGAGCGCCGGGGCCCCGGCGCGGGGACGGGCCGGCGGGACGAGCTGGGCACGGGTCGGCACCGTGCCGCGCACGGCGAACGCGGCGCCCACCCCGAGGGCCGCGCCGGCCACCACGTCGCTGGGGAAGTGGACGCCGGTGTACACGCGCGACAGCGCGACCGCGGCGGCCACCGGGGCGACGGCCGCGCCCCAGGCCGGGGACTCCAGCGCGACACCGGCCGCGAACGCGGCCGCCGAGGCCGAGTGACCGGAGGGGAAGGACGTGGTGATCGGCTGCCGCTTCAGCTGCCGTACCAGCGGCACCGGATCCAGCACGGGACGGGGGCGGCGGACCGTGCGCTTGCCGAGGGTGTTGATGGTCAGGGAGGCCAGGCCGAGGGAGGCCAGACCGCGGGCGGCGGCGCGCCGGGCCCGCGGCGTGCGGCTGGCGGCCAGCGCGGCGGCCGCAGCGAACCACAGCACGCCGTGGTTGGCGCTCCGGCTCAGCCGGGGCAGCAGCGGATCGGCACCGGGCCAGTGCCGGGCGGCGACGGCCTCGAACAGGCGGCAGTCCGCGGCGAGGAACCGGTCGCGCAGACCATGGCGACCGGGCTTCGGGGCGGTGAGATCTACGTCGGGGCTCATGGATCCCGCCTACCCTCGGGCGGGCGTTTCCTGCTGGGGAAAAGCGGTTGCCCGGCCGGTGCGCCCGCCCGGACAATCCCTCCTCATGGGCCACCTCGAAGCAGCGCACCTGGAATACCACCTCCCCGACGGCAGGACGCTGCTGGGCGATGTCTCCTTCCGGGTGGGCGAGGGCGCCGTCGTGGCGCTGGTGGGCCCCAACGGGGCGGGCAAGACGACCCTGCTCCGGATGCTGGCCGGGGAGCTGGCACCGCACGGCGGGAGCGTCGCCGTGAGCGGTGGGCTCGGGGTGATGCGCCAGTTCGTGGGCTCGGTGCGGGACGAGAGCACCGTACGGGACCTGCTGGTCTCCGTCGCGCCGCCGCGCATCCGCGAGGCCGCCCGCGCCGTCGACGCCGCCGAGCACGCCGTGCTCACCGTCGACGACGAGGCCGCCCAGATGCGCTACGCCCAGTCGCTCGCCGACTGGGCCGAGGCCCGCGGGTACGAGGCCGAGACGCTGTGGGACATGTGCACCACGGCCGCGCTGGGCGTGCCGTACGAGCGGGCCCAGTGGCGGCAGGTGCGCACCCTGTCCGGCGGCGAGCAGAAGCGGCTGGTGCTGGAGGCGCTGCTGCGCGGCACCGACGAGGTGCTGCTGCTCGACGAGCCCGACAACTACCTCGACGTGCCCGGCAAACGCTGGCTGGAGGAGCGGCTCGCCGAGACCCGCAAGACCGTGCTGTTCGTCTCCCACGACCGCGAACTGCTGGCCCGCGCCGCCGAGCGGATCGTCTCCCTGGAACCCGGTCCCGCCGGCGCCGACGCCTGGGTGCACGGCGGCGGCTTCGCCACCTTCCACGAGGCCCGGCGGGAACGCTTCGCCCGCTTCGAGGAGCTGCGCCGCCGCTGGGACGAGAAACACGCGCAGCTGAAGAAGCTGGTGCTGACGCTCCGTCAGGCCGCCTCGGTCAGCCACGAGATGGCCTCCCGCTATCACGCCGCCCAGACCCGGCTGCGCAAGTTCGAGGAGGCGGGCCCGCCGCCGGAGCCGCCGCGCGAGCAGGACATCAGGATGCGGCTCAAGGGCGGCCGCACCGGAGTACGGGCCGTCACCTGCGAGCGGCTGGAGCTCACCGGCCTGATGAAACCCTTCGACCTGGAGGTCTTCTACGGCGAACGCGTCGCCGTGCTCGGTTCCAACGGCTCCGGCAAGTCCCACTTCCTGCGGCTGCTGGCCGGCGAGGACGTGGCGCACACCGGGCGGTGGCGGCTCGGGGCGCGCGTCGTGCCCGGGCACTTCGCCCAGACCCACGCGCACCCCGAGCTGCACGGCCGCACCCTGCTGGACATCCTGTGGCGCGAGCACGCCCAGGACCGGGGCGCCGCCATGTCCCGGCTGCGCCGCTACGAGCTGACCGACCGGGCCGAGCAGACCTTCGACCGGCTCTCCGGCGGCCAGCAGGCCCGCTTCCAGATCCTGCTGCTGGAGCTGGAGGGCGCCACGGCCCTGCTGCTGGACGAGCCCACCGACAACCTCGACCTGGAGTCGGCCGAGGCGCTCCAGGAGGGCCTGGAGGCGTTCGAGGGCACCGTCCTGGCGGTCACGCACGACCGCTGGTTCGCCCGCTCCTTCGACCGCTTCCTCGTCTTCGGCAGCGACGGCCGCGTCCGCGAGACGCCGGAGCCGGTGTGGGACGAGCGCCGGGTGGAGCGGGCCAGGTAGCGCACCGCGCGGGGCACGCGGGGCTCACTTCCAGCGCAGCAGCGCTCCCAGGCCGCCCACCGGGACCTCCTCCGCCGCCTCGCGCGGCAGTGCGGGGGCCACCGAGATCGCCGGGGCGCCGGTGACGACCGCCGCGCGCAGCAGCGCGTCGTCCGCGCGGGCGGAGAAGGACTGCCGCTCGCCCAGGAACTGGAGATCCGTACGGCGCACCGCCAGCTGGTCGGGGTCCTCGCCGACCCACACCTCGCGGTGGTTGTCGGGCCCGTCCGGGTCGATCAGCAGCTCGTCGATACGGTGCTCGCGGGCCGCCTCGACCAGTGCCGGCACGCCCTCCACGGCGATGGCCCGGCCCTCGCCGTCCGGTGTGCGGGCGGCCAGGAACCGGTCCAGGTCCTCCTGGGCCCGGCGGTGCACGTGCTGCTCGCGCAGCCGCTCCACCTCGTCGTCCAGCAGCCTGCTGCCGGTGCCGTGCGAGGCCTCCGCCACGCGGTCCTGCAACCGCTTGGGCAGCCGCTCGTGCACGGAGCGCCGCTCGCGCTCGTCACCGACCAGGATCAGCAGGTCGGCCCGCGTCTCCTCCTGGCACACGGCGAGCGCGTCGGCGATCTCCGCCGCGTTGTGCTCCCAGGTGTTCTCCACCCGCAGCTGGAAGTGGCGCTCGGACCACTCGGCCGAGGCCGTCCGGTGCACCGGCCACTGCCGGCCGGTCACACCGCCGGCGTCGTCGCTGCCCAGCGCGGAGCGCAGCTCGAAGTCGGCGCCCTTGCGGTCGATGTACGCCACCACGCAGACCGGGTCCTCGCCGGCCAGCTCCAGCAGCGGCGCGACGTGCGGCAGGGGCGCCCAGTGGGCCGAGGTGCCGCCCGGCGGACGGCGGGCCAGCGGCGGATCGAGGACCACCTGGCCGTCGCGCGCGAACAGCACCCGCCCGTGGGGGTCGGTGGCGTGACGCAGATCCTCGACCGCCTCCTGCACGGCCCGGCAGGTCGCGTCGTCCGCGCCCTGCGCGGCCAGCTCCCGGCCCACCGCCCTGGCCGTCAGCTCACGTTCGTGGGCCATGTCCTGCGTGTGCTGGGAAAGATCGACGTAGACGGAGGCCCAGGGCCCCTGATGTTCGTAGAGAGGATGCAGAAAGGCGAGATCCATGGCTCTCTCCCGGATGCCGCTCGGGGGTAGTGCTTGCCGGGCGGGTACCCGGTCACCATGAACGAACACGACGAGCGGGACATCACCGAAACCGGAGTCGAAGCGGCCCGTCTGGACGATCAGCAGTTGATGAGGGAACTGGAGACCATCCACCGCACCCGGCACGACACGCTGCTGTACGGCTCGAACGACGCGCTGCGCGCCCACAACGAGCGCATGGCGCAGCTGGAGGGCGAGTACCTGCGGCGCAACCCCGACCGTCCGGTCGCCGCGGGCCGCACCCGCGAGGGGGCCCGGGAGCGGCAGCGCGGGGAGTCGGCCACGCCCGGCGACGACCGATGAGAGAACGGCGCAGGAGCGCCCCCCGTGGGGGGCGCTCCTGCGCCGGTGTGCCCGGTGCCCCGTGCGCGGGCCTGCGGACCTGCGGGCCTGCGGGCCTGCGGACCTGCGGGCCTGCGGGCCTGCGGACCTGCGGGCCTGCGGGCCGTCCTCAGCCGCCCTGCCCGGCGAACTCCGCCAGGAAGGTCTCGCAGAACGCCTTCAGGTCGTCCGGCTTGCGGCTGGTGATCAGCTTGTTGGGGCCGTTGCCGCAGACCTGCACCTGCTCGTCGACCCAGGTGCCGCCCGCGTTGCGGATGTCCGTCCTCAGGCTCGGCCAGGAGGTCAGCACCCGCTCCCGTACGACGTCCGCCTCCACGAGCGTCCAGGGGGCGTGGCAGATCGCGGCCACCGGCTTGCCCCGCTCGAAGAAGTCCTTGACGAACGAGACGGCCTTGTCGTCCATCCGCAGGAAGTCCGGATTGGCCACACCGCCCGGCAGGACCAGCCCGTCGAACGACTCCGCCGACGTCTCGCCGACCACCTCGTCCACCGGGAACGTGTCCGCCTTGTCCAGGTGGTCGAACGCCTGGATCTCGCCGGACTGCGTCGACACGAGCACGGTCTCGTGCCCGGCGTTCCTCGCGGCCTGCCACGGCTCGGTGAGTTCGACCTGTTCCACGCCCTCGGGCGCGGTCAGAAACGCGATGCGCATGATGTCTCACTGTCCTTTCCGGTCGCGCCCGCGGGCCTCGCGGCCCGCCGGGCGCTGCTTGTTCCTCGCCGTACGCACGCAGCGCCACAGCTCCTCGCCGTACGGCAGCAGCACACAGGTGGTGATCGCGGCGGCGACGCCCGCGAGATAGCCGCGGGACAGCGGCCGGCGCCGTGGCACCAGGCGCCATGCCGTCCGGTCGCCGCGGCCGCCGCGCAGCAGCGAGGCGACCTGGTCGGCGTGGAGGCACATCAGCGAGGCCAGCGCGGCGAACGGCAGCGACTCCAGGAAGCTGTGGATGTGCTGCTCGACCGGCTTGACCTCGCGGTCGCTGTCCACGGCCGTGCGCACGTCCCACAGCGCCGTCGCCTCGTGCACCGCGGCCCCGCCCAGCTGCACGGCGAGCAGCAGCGGATTGACCTCGTAGCGCAGCGTCAGCGCGATCGGGATGCCGACCTCGGTCATCATCAGCGCGTGGATCAGCGACTCCTTGGTGCCCGCCGTCTCCTCGATCCGGGTGCGCCGGTGCATCGCCCAGTCGGCGAGACCGGGCACGAACCAGCCCGGCAGCAGCCCGTACAGCAGATAGCGGGTCGTGACCTCCCCGACGTCCACGGTGGCGCCCGCGGTGCCGGTCCCGACGGCCCGGTACCGCCTCACGCGGTCCTCCGCGCGTCCGGCGCCGCCCGGCTGATGTCGGCCAGCGCCGAACCGGGCTCCTGCGCCTCGGCCAGATCACCGAGGCTGACCAGGCCCACCGGCAGCCCGTCCTCCACGACCGGCAGCCGGCGCACGGCGTGCTCGCGCATCAACGTCACCGCCTGTGCCACCGAATCGTCCGGGGCGACGATGAGCGGGTCGGGGGTGCACGCGGCGCGGGCGCTCACCGCCAGCGGATCGGTGCCCTCCGCGACGACCCGCACCGCGATGTCCCGGTCGGTGAGCACACCGACGACCTCCTGTCCGTCGGCCACCACCACGTTCCCTATGTTCTGGTCGCGCATGAGCTGCGCCGCCTCGACGAGCGAGGCGTCCGGGCGTACGGCGACCACGCCCGGTGTCATGACGTCCCTCACCAACTCAGCCATCCCTGGGGCCCTCTCCTCCGCTCCCCGGCCGGGGGGTACCACGGCCGGGGAGGCAACGACACCGCCGCCCGCAGTACCCCCGGCCCGGCGAGCTATGCGTCGCCCGCGCCGCCGCGCCCGCCGGTGGTGAGGGCTTCGGCCAGTTGGTGCACGTTGGCGTAGCGCTCCTGGTGCTCCTTGTCGGACAGCTGCTCCACCTGCCCGACGAGGGCGTCGGGCGCGTTGCCGCGGCGCAGCGCGCGGGCGACCGCGTGCGCGTCGGCGGGGAACGTGCCGCGGGTCAGGTTGCGGGCCAGTTCGAGCCGCACCGCCTCCAGGGGCGAGGGCGCGCGGCTCGGCGTCACCGGGCCGTGTGCCACCTCCGGATCGTCCTCGGCACTCGGTTCCGGGTCGTGCCACTCCTCGGAACGGGTGGGGTGCCCCGACTTGAGCATCCCTTGCAGTTCGTGCTTCATCTCGTCGTCGCGGTGGACGCTCAGCCGGTCACTGCCTCGCTGCATGTCTCCCTCCAGATCCTCGGGGGTGCGGACCGCGTACCCGGGGAGCGGGGACCGACACGGAATCACCGCTTGTTCTCCCGTCACGGCGACAACGCCTCTCCCCGCGCAGCCGGAAAACGTTTCCGGGTGTTTGCCGCGCGGGTCCGGGGGCAGGCGGCACTCAGTGCTTCGGACAGCAGGCACGTCCGTGGGAGCGGCGCGGCGCCGCCACGGGTGCCTGTGCTCCGGAACGCGGATGCGCTCCCGCGGTGTCAGTCCCACCGATGGGCCGTGTCGCCGCCCCGGGCCGTCCGCACCGCGTGCCCCGAGCGCGCCGGGCAGGACGTGCCCCGGGCCCCGTCGCCGAGCGGCGTGGCGGCACGACCCCGCACTCCGAGGGAGTTGCGACGCACCATGCCGACTTACGTCAGCGCGAGGCACCACCCCCACGACGACGCCCCCGACACCGCCGAGGCATTCCGCCGGCTCGTCACCCTGCCCGCGGGCCCGCGTCGGGACGCGCTCCGCGACGAGATCGTCGAAGCCTGGCTGCCCATGGCCGAACGGCTCGCCGGACGCTTCCGCAGCCGCGGAGAGAGCTACGAGGACCTGCGCCAGGTGGCGGCCCTCGGCCTGGTCAAGGCCGTCGACCGGTACGACCCGGAGCGCGGCAACGCGTTCGAGAGCTACGCCGTGCCCACCATCACCGGTGAGATCAAGCGGCACTTCCGCGACCACATGTGGACCCTGCACGTGCCGCGCCGGGTCCAGGACCTGCGCAACCGCGTCCGGTTCGCCTGCCAGGACCTGTCCCAGGCCGTCTCCGGCCGCCGGCCCACCGTGGCCGAGATCGCCGAGCACGCCCGGATGAGCGAGGAGGACGTCCAGGTGGGCCTGGAGGCCCTGGAGAGCTTCACCGCGCTCTCCCTGGACGCCGAATTCCCCGGCAGCGAGGACGGGTACTCCCTCGGCGACGTCCTCGGCGCGCCCGACCCGGCCCTCGACACCGTCGTCGACCGCGAGGCCGTCAAGGAGCGCCTGGCCGCGCTCCCGGAGCGGGAACGCGCCATTCTCTACATGCGGTTCTTCGGCGACATGACACAGAGCCGCATCGCCGAGCAGCTCGGCATCTCCCAGATGCACGTATCCCGTCTGATCAGCCGCTGCTGCGACCGGGTGCGGGAACAGGTGATGCGGGAAGTGGCGTAGCCGCGCCGGCCGGGTCACCCGCCCGGCCGGTCTCCGTCGCGCGAATGGTGCCCGGCGGCGGGCGTCCCGGCGGCGGGCGGGCTGTGATGGCAGCGGGGTGCGAGCGCCGCGCCCCGCCGCCGTCGCGCGAAGGAGCCCGCCCCATGCGCCGCACCACCCGTGCCCGTGCCCTGTCCGCCGCCGTCCTGTCCGGCGCCGCCCTCGGTGTCTGGGCCGGTACGGGGATACCGGCCGTCGCCGGGGAGCCGGCCGCCGAGGTCAGTCCCGGCACCGTCGAGCCGGGCGGCAGCGTCACCGTCACGGTCACCTGCACACCGTCCGGCGGCCCCGCGCCCGAGACCGTCGACGCCACCTCGCAGGCCTTCACCGAGGGCACCGTCCCCCTGCACCGGGTCGCCGGTCACGGGGACGGCGGTCACGGGGACGGCGGTCACGGGGACGGGGGGCACGAGGATGGCGGCGAGGGAGATGCCGGGCATGAGGGTGCCGGTGACGGGGACGCCGGCGACGAGGGTGCCGGTGACGGAGACGCCGGGCGTGGAGATGCCGGGCATGAGGGTGCCGGTGAGGAGGATGCCGGGCATGAGGGTGCCGGTGAGGGGGATGCCGGGCATGGAGACGCTGGGCACGAGGGTGCCGGTGACGGGGAGGCCGGTGACGGGGACACCGGCGACGAGGGTGCCGGTGACGGGGACGTCGGGCGCCGGGACGTCGGGGCCGGTGACAAGGCCGGCGGAGCCGTCTACCGCGGCACCGCACGGATCGCCCCCGCCGCCGACTCCCGCAAAGGCCCCGACGCGGTCGGCCCGCAGTCGGAGTGGACCGCCGACGGCACCTGCCCGGCCGCGCCCGGCGGCGAGGGCACGCCGTGGAGCGCGACGTTCACCGTCTCCCGCGGCGGCGGTGGCGGCACCGGCACCGGCCGGCCGCCCTGCCGCGAACCGCACGGCGAGGCCTGCCGCGAAGCGGGCGCCCGGCACGGGGTGCAGGCCGGGCAGGGCGGCACCTTCACCGACTCCGTGCCCGCCCAGGCCGCCGGCGGCCTGTTGATCGCGGGCGCGCTCGCCGCCGCCGTACACCGGCTGTGCCGACGGGGGCCGGCCCGGGACCGGTGACGTGCCGCCCGCGCCCTCCGCCCCGCCCGGCCCCTGTGACCGGCGCAACCCGCCCCGGCGCCCATGGACCGGGGACACCGCGGGTACTCAGACCCGAGGGCACGACCCACCCCGTGGGCATCACGGGAACGGTCACGGCTCACGACGCACGGGCACCGACGACGGAAGGCGGCGCCGGCCGGGCACCCGCCCCGGCGGCCCCGCCGGAGGGCGTCCGGGGCGCGCGCCGCCGGAGCCGGCCCGTCGGCGGAACGCGGGACCAGGCAGCGCGCGGAGGTACGCATGCGGAGGGAGCCGGAAGGGCACGGACCCGTCCGATACGGCCCGCCGCTCCCCGGCGACGGACTGCCGGTGGCGCCGGAACTGTCGGCGGTGCTGGCCGCGGCCGCCCCCCACGCGGGCAGCGAGCCCGTCGGCGGCGGCCCCGCCCTGCTGGA
Organism: Streptomyces fumigatiscleroticus; assembly: GCF_014647975.1. Lineage (GTDB taxonomy): Bacteria > Actinomycetota > Actinomycetes > Streptomycetales > Streptomycetaceae > Streptomyces > Streptomyces fumigatiscleroticus. Next base: position 313,457 of record NZ_BMQF01000004.1, on the reverse strand, counting down.
GGCGGCCTGCGCCTACTGGGGCGCACGCGGTCTGCCGACCGGGCCCGCCCGGGTGGCCGCGGCCCCCGGCGCGCCCGCCCTGCTGCTCGCGCTGACCGCGGCGCTCGGCGGCGACGTCCTGGTGCCCCGCCCCTGCGCCGCCTGGTGGGCACCGTACGCGCGGCTGCTGGGCCGGCCCGTCTTCCATGTCGCGACACCGGCCGAGTGCGGCGGCGTCCCGGACCCCTACGCCCTGCTGGAGACGGTCCGCCGGGTCCGCGCCGAGGGAGGCGATCCCCGTCTGCTCGTGCTGTCCGTCGCCGACGACCCCACCGCCACCGTCGCCCCGCCCGAGGTGCTGCACGAGACCGTCGAGGCCGCCACCGGCGAAGGGCTCCACCTGGTCAGCGACGAGACCTGGCGCGACACCCTGCACGCCGCGCACGGCACGGTGCTGATCGGCCCCGCCGAGATGCTGCCCGACCGGGTCACCGTCGTCACCGACCTGGCCGGTGCCATGCTCCCCCCGGGCTGGCCCGCCGCGGTGGCCCGCTTCCCCGCGTCCGCCGCCGGCGAGGCCCTCCACGCGCGCGTGCTGGACGTGCTCACCGCGCTCGGCGCCCGGGTGGCCGCCCCGGTCGCCGCCGCGGCCGGATACGCCCTGACGGAACCCGGGCCGGTCACGGCACGGCGGTCCGCCGCCGTGGCCCTGCACGCGCGCGTGGCCGCCGAGGCGCACGCCGCCGTCGTCGCGGCGGGCGCCCTCGCCCGGCCCCCGCAGGCCGGGCGCCACCTGTACGCCGACCTCGCCCCGCTGCGCGACACGCTGGCCGCGCGGGGCGTCGGCGACGCGCAGGAACTGGAGGACTTCCTCACCGCCCGGCTCGGCATGCCCGCGCCGGGCGGCCACCGTTTCGGCGACGGCCTCGAGGCACTGCGCGTCCGGCTGTCCACCGGCCCGCTGCTGGGCGGCTCGGACGAGGAGCGCGCGGCCTGCCTCAGGTCCCCCACACCATGGGAACTGCCCCATGTGCAACGCGCGTTGACCCATCTGAGATCGGTTTTCGGCGATCTCTGCGACGTTCAGCGACGGGAGCCTCCTCGATGACGCAGCAGTCCGAGCCCACCGCCGGCACCACCGCCCGGGAGACCGCCGACCCGGGAACCGGAGACCGGTCGGCCGTCCCTCCCTTCGCCCCTGCGTTCCCGCCACCGGCCGAGCCCCGGCCGCTGGGCGAGCGCCGGGTGTGGCCGCGCACCTTCCACGACCGGCTCACCGCCCCCCTGCCCGGCCTCAAGGCCTTCGCTCGTTTCGCCCGCGAGGGCGCCGTACGCCCCGGCCCTCAGGGCCTCGCCGACATCCCCCTGCTGCCCTTCGAACCCGGACCACTGCCGCCCGCGGACGTCCGCACCGTCGCCGTCACCTGGGCCGGACACGCCAGCTGGGTGGTGCGCATGGGCGGACTCACCGTCCTCACCGACCCGGTGTGGTCCCGCCGCATCCTCGGCACCCCCGCCCGGGTCACCCCCGTCGGCGTCGCCTGGAGCGCCCTGCCGCGCGTGGACGCGGTCGTCATCAGCCACAACCACTACGACCATCTGGACGCCCCCACCCTGCGCAGACTCCCGCGCACCACCCCGGTGTTCGTACCGGCCGGGCTCGGCCGCTGGTTCCGCCGCCGCAAGTTCAGCCGCGTCACCGAGCTGGACTGGTGGGAGGCGGCCGAACTGGACGGAGTCCGCTTCGACTTCGTCCCGGCCCACCACTGGTCCAAGCGCACCCTCACCGACACCTGCCGCACCCTGTGGGGCGGCTGGGTGCTCACCGCCCCCGACGGACGCCGCGTGTACTTCGCGGGCGACACCGGCTACGGCCACTGGTTCGACCGGATCGGCCGCCGCTACCCGGGCATCGACCTGGCCCTGCTCCCCATCGGCGCCTACGACCCCCGCTGGTGGCTCAGCGACGTCCACTGCGACCCGGAGGAGGCGGTACGGGCCGCGCAGGACCTCGGCGCCCGCCGCATGGCGCCCATGCACTGGGCCACGTTCGTCCTCTCCGCCGAGCCGGTCCTGGAGCCCCTCACCCGGGTCCGCGCCGCCTGGGACAAGGCGGGCCTGCCCCGCGAGGACCTGTGGGACCTGCCGGTGGGCGCCTCCCGGGTGCTCGCACCCTGAAGGGGCGCGGCCCCCGGTCGACGCGCGACTCCGCCACGCGAACGCCGGCCACGAAGAACCCGCCACCACCACACCCCGGCAGACCGCCCACGCACCGCTCTCCCGGCAGACCGCCCACGCACCGCTCTCCCGGCAGAGCGCCCACGCACCGCTCTCCCGGCAGAGCGCCCACGCACCGCTCTCCCGGCAGAGCGCCCACGCACCGCTCTCCCGGCAGAGCGCCCACGCACCGCTCTCCCGGCAGAGCGCCCACGCACCGCTCTCCCGGCAGACCGCCCACGCACCGCTCTCCCGGCAGACCGCCCACGCACCGCTCTCCCAACGGGCCGCCCACGCGCCGCTCTCCCAACGGGCCGCCCACGCGCCGGACTCCCGGCGGGCCGCTCACCCCCGGGTCCCGGCGGGCTGCTCGTGCGCTGGTTTTCCGGCGGGCCGTTCACGCACCGGACTCACGGTGCAGCGCCAACGCGCCGGACTCCCGGCGAAGCGCCCACGCGCCGGACCGCCGGTGGGGCGTTCAGCGTGCCGCCGGCCCCCGGATCCGCCGCCACACGCCCGGTGCCACGCTCACCAGCACGGTCAGCGCGACCGCCGCGGCCACGCCCTCCCAGGGCTCCTTGAACAGCGAACCCCCGAGAATGCCGATCAGCTGGTACGTCACCGCCCAGGCCAGGCAGGCCGGCAGATTGCCGCGGGCGAAGCGGCGCAGCGGCCACTCGGCCAGCAGACACGCCAGCATCACCGGGATGCGGCCGGCCGGCATCAGCCGGGACAGCACCAGCACGGCCACGTTGTGCTCGGCGAGCTTCCGCTGGGCCTGTGCGAGCTTCTCCTCCGGGGCGTGCGCCCGGATCGCCTCCAGCCAGCGCGAGCCGTTCCTCGAGCGCAGGCCCCGCCGCCCCAGCCAGTACAGCGCCGCGTCGCCCAGGAACGCGGCCAGCGACGCCGTCACGAACACCAGCGCCAGCGAGAACGGCGCCGTCTGGTGGAAGGCGACCACCGCCGCCGAACTGACCAGCGCCCCGGTCGGGATGACCGGGACCAGCGCCCCGATCAGCACCAGCAGGAACAGGGAGGGGTAGCCGAGCGCCTGCTGGGTGGACTCGGGCGGCACGGTGGCGGGAAGGGCGGTGAGCCAGGTCACCGCGCGGCCTCCAGCCGTACGCTCTCCCCGTGCGCCAGCCGGTGCACCGCCACCCCGGGCGCGTGCAGCGCGGAGAGCCGGACGAACTCGTCGCCCGGCGTGTGGAACTCGTGCGGACGCACGGCGTCCATCCCGATCGGCCAGTACGTCCCGTAGTGCACCGGCACCGCGCTGCGCGGCTTGAGCAGGGCCAGCGCCCGGGCCGCGCGCGCCGCGTCCAGATGCCCCTCACCCAGGTGCGGACCCCAGCCGCCGACCGGCAGCAGCGCCACGTCGACCGGCCCGACCTCCTCGGCCATGGAGTCGAACAGGCCGGTGTCCCCGGCGAAGTACGTACGGGCCTCGCCCTGCACGACATAGCCCAGCGCGGGGGAGCGGTGCGGGCCGAGCGGCAGCCGCCGCCCGTCGTGCCGGGCGGGCACGACCCGGATGCGCAGACCGCCCACGACCGTCTCGTCGCCGGGCACCACCTCGTTCACCCGCAGCTGCGTGAGCCGGCGCAGTCCCGGCACGGCCCGGGGGGCGCCTCGAGGCACGAGCAGGCGCGTGCCCGGCGCGAGCCGCGCCAGCGAGGGCACGTGCAGATGGTCGGCGTGGAGGTGCGACACCAGCGCGACATCGGCCCGCCAGGCGGCCGGCGGGGGCAGCGCGCCCCGCCGGCGGCGCAGATGCGCGAGCCTGCGTGCGAACAGCGGATCGGTCAGCACGCGTATGTCCGAGTCCTCGACCGTGCAGGTGGCGTGACCCCACCAGGTGACCTCCACCGGCACCTCGTTGCCTCCTTCTCGCGACTCCCCCGAAGCCTACGTGCAGGAGTAGGGTCGGCGCCGAACCGGAGGTGAGGGGGACGCCATGCAACGAGCGCGGAGTGCCTCCGGCGGGGCTGCCGCGGAGCCGGTCCGGGTGACCGCCATCGCGAGCCTGACGCCGCTGGAGGAGCTGGACGCCGACCCCTTCCTGGTGGACGCCCGCAGCCAGCACGCGATGTGCGCGCGCTGGGCCGCCGAGCACGGCTACGTCGTCGCCCGGGAACTCCTCGTACGCGGGCTGCGGCCCGACCACGGCGCGCTGTGGGACGGCGTCCGCCCCGGCCGGGACGTGTTCGTGGCGCCCAGCCGCCGGGTCCTGGAGAGCGCCCTGGCATCGGTGGAGGAGTTCACCGCCGAGTGCGCGCGGCGCGGGGTGCGGGTGGAGACGGTGGGGCGTGCCGAGCCGTCGTACGACGCGGCGATGAAGGCCTGTGTGCACCGGCGGCTGTCCATGCCGACGGCGGGCTACGACGGGCGCTGACCACCGCCGTCACCTGCGGCGGGACCCGGGCCGGCCGGGGACGCGGACCCGTGTGGCAGGGTGGGTGCGGGCCCGCGCCGACGACGGGCCGGGACGTGTGAGGTGTGCGGGACGTGGGTGGAGGGCGTTGGCGACGGGTCGCCAGTCAGGTCGGGCGGAGTGTCGCGGTGTGGGCCGTCTCCACGGTCACCATGCTGGCGCTCGCGGGCATCCTGCCGGACTTCCGGCTGAAGTCCGCCGACGGTGACAGCGCCACCGACATCGCGGTCACCGCGGCGCTCGGCGCCGGTGCCTTCGGCCTGCTGTCCGCCCTGGTGTGGCCGCTCCTGGTCCGTCTCCTGCTGCTGGTGCCCGCGCTGGTCCTGGGGCTGCTGGTCTTCTTCCTCAACGGCGGGCTGCTGCTGGTCGCGCTGCGGCTGAACCCCGCCGAGCACGGTGCCGCCGCCCCCGAGACCGCGGTGGTGGTGGCCGCCGTGATGTCCGCCGTCGCCTCCGCCACCGGCGGCGCCCTGGCCGTACGCGACGACGACGCCTACCGGCGCCGGCTCTACCGGCTGTCCGACCGCCGCCGCCGGACGGCGCCGGCCTGCCCGGCCACGCCCGGCACCGTCTTCGTGCAGCTCGACGGCGTCGGCCACGACGTGCTGCTGGACGCCGTCGGCAAGGGCCTGATGCCCACCGCCGCCCGCTGGCTGGGCGGCGGCGACGGCCGGCCCGCCACCCACCGGCTCACCCGCTGGCACACCGACTGGTCCAGCCAGACCGGCGCCAGCCAGCTCGGCATCCTGCACGGCAGCAACCACGACGTGCCGGCCTTCCGCTGGTACGAGAAGGACCGCGGCGAGGTGATGGTCTGCAACCGGCCGACCAGCGCCGCCGAGCTCCAGCGGCGCGCCGTGGCGCGCACCGGCGACGGCGGGCTGCTCAGCGCCGACGGCGCCAGCCGCGGCAACCTGTTCGGCGGCGGCGCCGACGAGCAGGCCCTCGTGCTCTCCATCGCGGTCCGCCGCCGCGGCCGGGAGAACCGTTCCCGCGCCGGTTACTTCGCCTACTTCTCCGACCCCGCCAACGCCGTCCGCACCGCGCTCTCCTTCGTCGCCGAGGTCGGCCGGGAGATCGGCCAGTCCACCCGGGCCCGCGTCCGCAAGGTCCGGCCGCGCGTCTCCCGCGGCGGCCTCTACCCCCTGGTGCGGGCCTTTGCGACCGTCGTCGAACGGGACGTCGTCGTCGCCGCGGTGGTCGGCGACATGCTCGCCGGGCGCACCGCCGTCTACGCCGACCTGGTCGCCTACGACGAGGTGGCGCACCACTCGGGACCGGCGAGCCGGGACGCCGAGAAGGTCCTGCACCGCCTGGACCGGTCGCTGGCGCTGATCGAGAAGGTCGCCGAGCACGCCCCCCGCCCGTACCGGATCGTCGTCCTGTCCGACCACGGCCAGAGCCCCGGCGAGACCTTCCGGGCCCGCTACGGACTCACCCTCGGCGACCTGGTGCGGGCCGGCTGCGGACTGCCCGTGCCGCGCCGGGCGCAGCGCACCCACAGCGGCGCCGAGGCCCGCAACGCCGTACGGGCCGCGCTGCGCCGCCCGGTCGAGGAGGGCGCCGAGCAGCACCGCCCGGCACGCCACTCGGAACCGGTCGTGCTGGCCTCCGGCAATCTGGGCCTGGTGTCCTTCCCGGACGTGCCGCACCGGATGAGCAGGGAGGAGATCGACGCCCGGCACCCCGCGCTGCTGCCCACCCTCGCCAACCACCCCGGCATCGGCTTCCTGCTGGTGCGCAGCGAACTCCACGGCGGGCTGGTGCTGGGCGCCCGCGGCGCGGAGATACCCCTGGACCGGCTGGCGGAGGACCCCGGCCCGCTGGAGCCCTTCGGACCCGGCGCCGCCGACGCCGTGCGCCGCACGCACTCCTTCCCGCACACCGCCGACATCATGGTCAACTCCTTCTACGACCCGGCCGACGGCGAGGTCCTCGCCTTCGAGGAGCAGATCGGCTCCCACGGCGGACTCGGCGGCGCCCAGGCACGGCCCTTCCTGCTGTCGCCGCTCACCCTGTCCGCGCCGGTCGAGGACGGGCGGGAACTCGTCGGCGCCGAGCGCGTGCACCGCGTGCTGCGCCGCTGGCTGCGCGAGTCGAACGGTCCGCAGGTACCGCTGGAGACCTCCGAGGAGCGCGCGGCCTGAACCGGGCCGCCGCCGGGGAACCGGTCTTCGGGGTGGGCCGGGCCGGAGTGTGATCGGATGGGGTCCTGGGACCCGCCCACCGGCACCCGGTGACCGGGCCCCACACCATCGAACAGGCAGAACGCGAAAGGAATCGTCGTGGCAACCACGCGCTCCGCACACACCGTCTGGGAAGGCACCCTCACCGAGGGCAGCGGTGTCGTCACCTTCGACTCGTCCGGCATCGGCGAGCAGCCGGTGTCGTGGCCGTCGCGGGCCGAGCAGGCGAACGGGAAGACCAGCCCCGAGGAGCTGATCGCCGCCGCCCACTCCAGCTGCTTCTCCATGGCGCTGTCGCACGGCCTGTCCGGCGCCGGCACCCCGCCCACCAGGCTCGTCACCTCCGCCGACGTCACCTTCCAGCCGGGTACCGGCATCACCGGCATCCACCTCACCGTCGAGGGCACCGTCCCCGGCCTGGACAACGAGGCGTTCGTCGCCGCCGCGGAGGACGCCAAGGCCAACTGCCCGGTCAGCCAGGCCCTGGCGGGCACCACCATCACCCTGTCGGCGAAGCTCGCCTGACCTGATCCCGCCGTGCCCCGCGCCGCGCGGGGTACGGCGTCCCCGCCGCCCGCTGACCGAGAACCTTCACGCGGGATTGACAACAGCCCACTCAAGTTTTGTGCTGGAGTACGGAAGCATCCTGGCGGAAGCATCCGGGCGGAAGCGGCTTCCCTGGCGGAAGGGGACAGCGATGGCACGTGCGGTCGGGATCGACCTGGGGACCACGAACTCGGTGGTGGCCGTCCTGGAGGGCGGCGAACCCACCGTCGTCGCCAACGCGGAGGGCGCGCGGACCACGCCGTCGGTCGTGGCGTTCGCCAAGAACGGCGAGGTGCTGGTCGGCGAGGTCGCCAAACGGCAGGCCGTGACGAACGTGGAGCGCACTGCCCGGTCCGTGAAACGGCACATGGGCGACGCGGAGTGGCGCTTTCCCGAGCAGGGCTCGGTCGACGGCACCCGCTACCGGGCGCAGGAACTCTCCGCGCGGGTGCTCCAGAAACTCAAGCGGGACGCCGAGTCCTACCTCGGCGAGGACGTCACGGACGCGGTCATCACCGTGCCCGCCTACTTCGACGACGCCCAGCGGCAGGCGACCAAGGAGGCCGGGGAGATCGCCGGCCTGAACGTCCTGCGCATCATCAACGAGCCGACCGCGGCCGCCCTCGCCTACGGCCTGGACCGCGGCGAGGAGCAGACCGTCCTCGTCTTCGACCTCGGCGGCGGCACCTTCGACGTCTCCCTGCTGGAGATCGGCGACGGCGTCATCGAGGTCAAGGCCACCAACGGCGACACCCACCTCGGCGGCGACGACTGGGACCAGCGGATCGTCGAACACCTCGTCAAACGGTTCAAGGGGCAGCACGGCATCGACCTCGGCGCCGACAAGATGGCGCTGCAACGGCTCCGCGAGGGTGCCGAGAAGGCGAAGATCGAACTGTCCAGCTCCTCCGAGACCACCGTCAACCTGCCCTACATCACCGCGTCCGCCGCGGGGCCCCTGCACCTCGACGAGAAGCTGACCCGCGCCCAGTTCCAGGAACTCACCAGCGATCTGCTGGACCGCTGCAAGACCCCCTTCCACCAGGCCGTCAAGGACGCCGGCATCAAGCTCGCCGCGATCGACCACGTGATCCTCGTCGGCGGCTCCACCCGTATGCCCGCCGTCACCGACCTGGTCAGGGAACTGACCGGCAAGGACCCGCACAAGGGCGTCAACCCCGACGAGGTCGTCGCCGTCGGTGCCGCCCTCCAGGCCGGCGTCATCCGCGGCGACGTCAAGGACGTCCTGCTGCTCGACGTCACCCCGCTCTCCCTCGGCATCGAGACCAAGGGCGGCATCATGACCAAGCTGATCGAGCGCAACACCACGATCCCCACCCGGCGTTCGGAGATCTTCACCACCGCCACCGACAACCAGCCCTCGGTCGGCATCCAGGTCTACCAGGGCGAGAGGGAGATCGCCGCCTACAACAAGAAGCTCGGCGTCTTCGACCTCACCGGGCTGCCGCCGGCGCCGCGCGGCGTGCCGCAGATCGAGGTGGCGTTCGACATCGACGCCAACGGCATCATGCACGTCTCCGCCAAGGACCTGGCCACCGGACGCGAGCAGAAGATGACCGTCACCGGCGGCTCGGCGCTGCCCAAGGAGGACATCGACCGCATGATGCGGGACGCCGAGCAGTACGCCGAGGAGGACCGCAAACGCCGCGAGGCCGCCGAGACCCGCAACCAGGCCGAGCAACTCGTCTACCAGACCGAGAAGTTCGTCCGCGAGAACGGCGACCGGGTCCCGGACGCCACCCGGTCGGAGGTGGAGTCGGCGACGGCCGCCCTGAAGGACCTGCTGAAGGACGACGCCGAGACGGCCGCCCTGCGCAACGGCATCGAGCGGCTCGCCGCCGTCAGCCAGAAGATGGGCCAGGCGATGTACGAACAGGCCGGCCCCCCGGCCGACGGCCCGGCCGGCGAACCCGGCACCGCCGGCACCGCCGAGGAGGACGGCGTGGTGGACGCGGAGATCGTCGACGACGAACGCGACTCCAAGGGCGGGGCGGCGTAACCGGCGCCGCCGGCCGCCGGGTCACGGCTTGCGCGCCACCCCCGCGTACACCGGCACGATGCCCTCCGCCTGGGCCGCCACGTCCTCGGGGTCCGGCCGCCACCCGGAGACCGGGATCACCCCGGGCCCCAGCAGCTCCAGACCGTCGAAGAACCGGGAGAACTCGGCCAGCGTCCGCGGGTGGAACGGGGTGCCGCTGCGTGCGAACAGGCCGGCGGCGCGCTCGATGGCGGCCGGGTTCAGATCGGGGGTGACCTGGGACAGGATCAGGAAGCTGCCCGGGGCCAGGGCGTCGACGTACCGCCCGAGCAGGCCGTACACGTCGTCGCCGTCGGCCGCCTCGTCGAGATAGTGGGTCAGCGCCACCAGCGACAGCGCCACGGGCCGCGCGAAGTCCAGGGACCTGCCCGCCGACTCCAGGATCCGGCCGGGGTCGCGGACGTCGGCGTGCACATAGTCCGTGGTGCCCTCGGCGGAGCCGTGCAGCAGCGCCTGCGCGTGTCTGAGCACGATCGGGTCGTTGTCGGCGTACACCACCTTGGACTCCGGGGCGATCCGCTGGGCCACCTGGTGCAGATTGGGCTCGGTCGGGATGCCGGTGCCGATGTCCAGGAACTGGCGGATCCCGGCCTCGGCGGCGGCGCGGACGGCCCGGTGCATGAACCGGCGGTTGGCCCGCGCGCCGCGCACCACGGTGCCGTCGACGGCGAGGATCCTGCGGGCCAGCTCCTCGTCCACCGGGTAGTTGTCCTTGCCGCCCAGCCACCAGTCGTAGACCCGGGCCGGGTGCGGCCGGCTGGTGTCGACGGGAACGGCGGCGGCGTCGTTCGCGGTCATGCGAAGCTCTCTCCTTCGGGCTGACGAAGCACACGGCGCGCAACGCGCGCGGAGTTCAGTAACGGTCGCGGTACTCCCGCAGGATCTCCTCGGTGCGCACCGTCGACGCGGCGCGCGCCGTCATGTGGTCCAGCACCTCCAGGTGCGTGGCCACCTCCTGGCGGGAGTCCAGATACAGCGCACCGGTCAGATACTCGGTGAAGACCAGGTCGGGCAGTTCGGGCTCGGCGAAGCGGAACAGCGTGAACGGCGCGTACGTGCCCGGGTGCGGCCCGCTGTCGAACTCGGCGATCTGGAGCGTGACCCGGTCGCGCACCGTGAACTCCAGCAGCTTGTCGATCTGCTCGCGCATCACCTTGCCGTGGACGCTCACCGGCCGCCGCAGCACCGTCTCGTCCATGACCACCCACAGATGCGGCGGATCGGCCCGTTCCAGCAGCCGCTGCCGCTCCATCCGCAGCGACACGTGCCGCTCGACCGCCTCCGCGCCGCCGTTGCCGATCGTCCCGGCCTCCATGACGGCCCGCGCGTACTCCTCGGTCTGGAGCAGCCCCGGCACGAAGTGCGGCTCGTAGGAGCGGACGATCCGGGCGGCGCCCTCCAGGCTCACATACAGGCTGAACCACTCCGGCAGCACGTCGTGGAAGTGCTGCCACCAGCCCGGCCGGTTGGCCTCCTCCGCCAGCGCGACGAAGTCGGCCACCTCCTCCTCGGGCACGCCGTAGGCGCGCAGCAGCATCTGCACGTACGGGATCTTCAGCGCGACCTCGGCCGTCTCCATCCGCCGGACGGTCGCCGGAGCCACCCGCAGCACCGCCGCGGCCTCCTCGCGTCTGAGGCCCGCCGCCTCCCGCAGCTCCTGAAGCCGCTTTCCGAGCACCACCTGACCCACGGTGGGCGCGGCCCGCCGCTCACTCACGCCACGCCTCCCCAACACGCCCCAGCATGAACGAGGAGTCTGTCATGTTCCGCTTCACGGCACAGGCGGATCGTGGTGAATCAGCCACTCACGGTGCCCGCCGTGTCAGCGTGCGCGTGAGCGCAGGTACCCGGCCGTCGCCGCGTCGGCCGGCAGCAGCGTCTCGACGGCCAGCTCGGCGACCGTCACGTCCATGGGCGTGTTGAACGTGGAGATCGACGAGACGAAGGAGAGCGTCCGGCCCCCGTGCTCGATCCGCAGCGGCAGCGCGAAGTACGGCTCCGGCCCGGCCGGCTCCGCGGCACCGGCCGTCTCCGGCACCGGATACGCCGCCACCTCCTCGTACAGCGCGCGCAGCGGCCCGGAGCGGTGCAGGGCGAGCTGCCGCTCCATCTGCGCCAGCAGATGCCCGCGCCACTCGCGCAGATTGCGGATGCGCGGCGCCAGGCCCTCGGGGTGCAGGGTCAGCCGCATCGCGTTCGGCGGCGGCGCCAGCAGGAACTCCGGCACCCCGTCGAGGAGCATGGTGACGCCCCGGTTGGCGGCCACCACGTCGTAGACGGCGTTCACCACCAGCGCCGGATAGGGCTCGTAGCCCCGCAGCAGACGTTCCAGACCCTCGCGCAGGGCGCCCAGCGCCGGGTCGTCCAGCGGGGTCTGCGGATAGCGCGGGGCGTAACCGGCGGCCAGCAGCAGCGCGTTGCGTTCCCGGACGGGCACGTCCAGCTGCTCGGCCAGCCGCAGCAGCAGTTCCTCGCCCGGCCGGGAACGGCCCGTCTCGACGAAGCTGATGTGCCGGGCGGAGGAGCCGGCGCGCAGCGCCAGCTCCAGCTGGCTGATCCGCCGCCGCTCCCGCCAGGCCCGCAGCAGCGGACCCACGCCCCGGCCGGCGGGCGCCGCGGAGGAGGCGGTGGACGGGGCAGTGGTCATGCCATGACCGTAACCGACGCGGCGGCACGCCGGTCCTGCTGTGGCAGGCTGAGAACGTATCCGGTCCCGTCGCCGAGGAGCGCCGCCATGCCCGTCGAACCGCTGTCGCACAAGGAGATCGAGGACCGGCTGGCCGAACTGCCGGGCTGGTCGCTCGACGGGGACCGCCTCACCCGCTCCTACCGGCTCGGCTCGCACTTCGCCGCGGCGGCGATGGTCGTCCATGTCGCCCGGGTCCAGGAGGAGCTCGACCACCACTCCGACCTGACCCTCGGCTACCGCACCCTGTCGCTGTCGGTCAACACGCACAGCGTCGGCGGCGCGGTCACCGAGCTGGACCTCGAACTCGCCCGCAGGGTGGAGGACCTGGCCGCGAGCCACGGGGCACACTGACCCCCGTGCTGGACTACGACAAGGAAGCCGACGCCTACGACGTCCGCCGCGGCGGCGAGGCCCGCGCCGCGGCCGCCGCGGACGCCGTTCTCCATCTGGTGCCCCAGCGGGCCGGACGCCTCCTCGACCTCGCCTGCGGCACCGGGATCGTCACCCGGCGGCTCGCCGCGGCCCGGCCCGCACTGCGCGTGACGGGAGCGGACCGCACCCACGCCATGGCCCGCCGGGCCGCCGCCCGGATGCCCGGCGCGATCGTCCTGTGCGACGGACGGCGGCTGCCGTTCGCCGACGCCACGTTCGACGCCGTCACCACCGTCTGGCTGCTGCACCTCTTCGACGACGGCGAGGACGTGCGCCGGGTCATCGCCGACTGCGTCCGGGTGCTGCGGCCCGGCGGCGTGTACGTCACCACCGTCGACAAGGCCGCCGCCCACGACGTCGGCAGTGACATCGACGCCGCCCTCGCCGCCCGGCCGCGCCCGGCCGCCCGGGACGCCGCGGACACCGTCACCTCGCATGCCGCCGGCTACGGCCTGATCCCCGCCGGGCGAGCCCGCTTCACCGGCGTCGGCCAGGGCCGCAGCCCCCGCAGCACCGCCGCCGACCTGCGCCGCGGCTGGTTCAGCCGGCTCCCGCCCGGCGAGCCGCGCACCGAGGAGTTCGCGCGGCGGCTGGCCGGGCTCCCGGACCAGGACCGCCCCCGGCCCGACCCGGTCTTCACCCTGCTGGCCTTCCGCAAGCCCGCCCCCTGAACTCCGGCGTCCGGAAGGAGAATCCGGCGCGGACGGCACGGCAACCCACGGGCCCCCGGCGGCGACTGAGAGGCGGAACCCGCCCGTCCTCCCAGGATCCCAGGAGGTTCGTCCCCGTGAAGCACCCGCACCGACACCGCAGACGCCGTGTCCTCGTTCCCGCCCTCGCCGCCGCGACGGCCCTGGTCGGCGCCGGACTGACCACGCTGGTGGCCACCGACGACGCCGAGGCCGCCACCGGCCGCCAGGTCGAGGCCCTCGACCGGGGCGTGGTCAGCGTCCACACCGACAGCGGCAACCTGGTCAGCTGGCGCTGGCTCGCCACCGACCCGAACGACGTGTCCTTCAACGTCTACCGGGCCGGCACCAAGGTCAACTCCAGCCCCATCACCGGCTCCACCAACTACTTCCACTCCGGCGCCCCCGCCCAGGCCGACTACACGGTCCGCGCGATCGTCAACGGCGTGGAGCAGGCCGACTCCGTCCACGCGGTCCAGTTCCGCTCCGGCTACAAGGACGTCCCCCTCACCCCGCCCTCCGGCGGCACCACCCCCGACGGCGTCGCCTACACCTACGAGGCCAACGACGCCTCCGTCGGCGACCTCGACGGCGACGGCGCCCTGGACATCGTCCTGAAGTGGCAGCCCACCAACGCCAAGGACAACTCCCAGTCCGGCTACACCGGCAACACCATCGTCGACGGCGTCAAACTCGACGGCACCCGCCTGTGGCGCATCGACCTGGGCAGGAACATCCGCTCCGGCGCCCACTACACCCAGTTCCAGGTGTACGACTACGACGGCGACGGCAAGGCCGAGGTCGCCATGAAGACCGCCGACGGCACCACGGACGGCACCGGCACGGTCATCGGCAGCTCCTCCGCCGACTACCGCAACTCCAGCGGCTATGTGCTCTCCGGCCCCGAGTACCTGACCATGTTCAACGGGCAGACCGGGAAGGCGATGCAGAGCGTGGACTACGTCCCGGCCCGCGGCACCGTCTCCTCCTGGGGCGACTCCTACGGCAACCGCGTCGACCGCTTCCTCGCCGGCACCGCCTACCTCGACGGCTCCCGCCCCTCCCTCATCGAGGCGCGCGGCTACTACACCCGCACGGTGATCGCCGCCTGGGACTGGCGCAACGGCGCCTTCACCCGCCGCTGGACCTTCGACACCAACTCCTCCACCAACTCCGGCAAGGGATACGACAGCCAGGGCAACCACCAGCTGTCCGTGGCGGACGTCGACGGCGACGGCAAGGACGAGATCGTGTACGGCTCGATGGCCGTGGACGACAACGGTGCCGGCCTGTGGACCACGAAGAACGGCCACGGCGACGCCATGCACGTCGGCGACCTCGACCCGTCCCGCACGGGCCTGGAGGAGTTCAAGGTCGACGAGGACAGCTCCAAGCCGTCGTCCTGGATGGCGGACGCCAGGACCGGCCAGATCATCTGGTCCACCGCCGCCAACGGCGACAACGGCCGCGGCGTGGCCGGGGACATCTGGGCGGGCAGCGCGGGCGCCGAGTCCTGGTCGTCGGCGGAGAGCGGCATCCGCAACCCCAAGGGCACGGTGGTCTCCAGCCGCAAGCCCTCCAGCACCAACTTCCTGTCCTGGTGGGACGGCGACACCGTCCGCGAACTCCTGGACGGCACCCACATCGACAAGTACGGCACCTCCTCCGACACCCGCCTGCTGACCGGCGCGGACGTCCACTCCAACAACAGCACCAAGGCGACGCCGTCCCTGTCCGGCGACATCCTCGGCGACTGGCGCGAGGAGGTCGTCTGGCCGACCACCGACAACACGGCCCTGCGGATCTACTCCACGCCGTACGAGACCAGCACAAAGATCACCACGCTGCTCCACGACACCCAGTACCGCACCGCCCTGACGTGGCAGAACACCGCCTACAACCAGCCCCCGCACCCGAGCTTCTTCCTCGGCGACGGCATGGCGACGGCCCCGCGGCCCACGGTCCACACCCCGTGAGACACCGGGACGGGGCACACGTGTCCTGACGCCGCACACCGCGACGGCGGCCGGCCGCACACCGCGGCCGGCCGCCGTCCCCACACCCGAGGGATGAGATCCTGTGGTATGGCTGTCGTCCATCACACCGTCCTGAAGCCGACCAAGGTGGAACTGCTCACCTCCTGGCTGCCGTCCCGCCCGTGGTACCGCGGCGGCGCGGGCGCACCGCAGCTGACGAAGGCCGGCGGCTTCCGGCTGGACGACCCGCGGGGCGAGGTCGGGATCGAGTTCATGGTGGTCACCGATGCCTCCGGCCCTCACCCGGCCGCCTACCTGCTGCCCCTCACCTACCGCGGCGCCCCGCTCGACGGCGCGGAGCACGCCCTCGTCGGCACCATGGAGCACGGAGTGCTGGGACGGCGCTGGGCCTACGACGGATGCCACGACCCGGTGGCGGTCGCCCAGCTGCTGGCCCTGATCGAGGGCCGGGCCCAGGCCCAGGACCAGAACACCAGCGACACACCCGACCGCGAGGTCGTCGCCCGCTACACCGGTGAGGGCTCCCTCTCCGCGGACTTCACCGCCGCCGACGACCAGGAAGGCACGGCACTGACCAGCCCGCGCGGCACGACCCTCCGCCTGCACCGGCTCCTGCGGCCGGCACCGGCGGACGGCCCGTCCCTGCCCGGGCAGGAAGCGGCCGGCCATGTCACCGGGGCCTGGCAGACGCCCGACGGCACCCGCGCCCGGGGAGTGTTCGCCGTACTGACCACCGGCACCGGTGCGTAATCGGCACCGCGTCATCGATCAAGCACGTGGGGGGATCATGGGATTCATCAACCAGGCCAAGGCCAACGAGGCCGAGCGGGTCGCCGCGCAGGCCCACCAGGAGGGCCGCAGCACCCTGGTCTTCAAGGTGATCGAAGCGTCGTCCGGCTCCCGGACCACCGGCATCATGACCGGCGTCGGAGAGCAGATCGAGGCCATCGAGCGCCAGGGCTGGACGCTCTCCACCATGACGGCCGCCGAGGGCAAGGCGTTCACCGGGAAACGCGTGGCGCTGATCTGCCTGTTCCGCAGGGCCTGACCGGTACGGCGACACGTCGGCGGCCGGTCCCCCAGCGGCCGGCCGCCCTCATCCGCTCGCTCAGAACGGCTTGGCGCAGGCCCGGCAGATGTGCCGTGCTTCGTAGGCGGACATGGCACCGCGGAAGGCGGCCACCTGACGGTACTCCGCGGCGCCGAACAGCAGCCCGCCCACGGCCACCACCAGGCCGAGCAGCACCCCGCTCGAGAACAGCAACCAGATGCCCGCCACCACCGCCAGCAGCGCGATCCAGTACCGCGCCGCGACCTCGCCCGGCGGCGCGTACTCCTCTCTCAGCGGCGACTCGGCCGGCAGGCTCTGGTAGAAGAGGGAAACCGACTCGACGTTGCTGGACCCGCAGGCGGCGTCCGGGCACACAAGCATGCCAACCCCCGTTATGACAGCGGCACATGACCGCAGAAGGATCCGCGGAGGCCCGACCTCCGGCAAGCGGTGGATCAGCCGCTGTGACACGGTTCACCCGGGTGGTGGAACGCCTGGTGCGGATGGGCGGGGCGGGCCCCGTGGGACGCGCCCCGCACCGGTTCAGGTGACCGTGCAGGCCTGGTCACCCATGCGGAACGAGGCCGGTTCCGCGTTCGTCCCCGACCAGCTCCCCGTGAAGCCGAAACCGACCGACGAACCGGCTCCCACGGAGGCGTTCCAGGCGACGTTCTTCGCCGTGACCGCCGCACCCGACTGGGTGTGATCGGCGTTCCACATCTGCGAGACCGTCTGACCGCCCGGGAAGGACCAGGCCAGCGACCAGCCGCTCCAGGCGGACGATCCCGTGTTGGTGAGCCGCACGTCCGCCTGGAAGCCGCCCGACCACTGGTTGGTGATCGTGTACGTCACCGCGCAGGCGCCGGACGGCTCCGGGTCCGGGTCGTCGGGATCCGGGTCCGTGCCGCCGCCTCCGCCGTCACCGCCGCCCGTGGCGGAGGTGTCGCCGTAGATGACACCCCGCCCGTTCGTCGCCACGTACACCCGCCCGTACACCCGCGGATCACCGGTGATCGCCGCGCCCGTCCAGCCCCACTGGTGGGCGTCGTCGTTGATCCGGGTCCAGGTCGCGCCCTTGTCCGTGGAACGGAAGATGCCGCGCACCCCGCCGATCTTCGCGCTGGTGTAGAGCGTCTGGTACGTGGCGTCCGGTGCCGCCTTGCCGAAGCCGATGGTGTCGGCCTGCTCGACGCCGGACAGCTTGGTGAAGCTCGCCCCGCCGTCGGTGGAGTGCCACAGGCCGTACGCGCCGTCGCTCGCGCCGCCCGCCAGCCAGATGTCGCCCCTGGTGCCGGGCAGCGCCTTGAAGCGGACGCTGTCACCGCTGGGCAGACCGGTCGCGGACGACGCCGTGAAGGTGGCGCCGCCGTCCGTACTGACGTAGAACTTGCCCGACTTGAAGCCGTAGAAGGTCTTCGGATCCACCCGGTCCGACTCGACGATCGCGCCCGCCGGGATGCCGCTCGACGCCGACCAGGAGGTGCCGAAGCCCGTCGCGTAGTGCACTCCGGCACCCTCCGGGCTCCACACGAAGCGGCTGCCGTCCGCCGCCGCGGCGACCGTGCCGCCCCCGCTCACGCCCGAGGGATCCGTCCCCGCGAACCAGTTGGCGCCGTTGTCCGTCGAGAACGCGATGTGCGGGCCCGAGTCCAGGTTGCCCACCCGGACCACCGTGTTCGGGCCGGTCTCCGCGTAGTCCAGGCTCGTCGACGAAGTGAAGTTCGGGGAGGTGAACATCATCGACGGGACCTTGGTCAGGTCCGTGTGGCGGAAGCCGCCGACGTCGCCGAGCGCGCTGAGCAGCGGGGCGCCCGACGGGGGAGAGGCCAGGTCGTTGACGGCCGTCTCCTCCAGGCCCCGCACCATCGGCTCGACGGTGAACTTGCCGCCGCTGTCCCAGTTCTTGAGGTTCTCCGTGCCGTAGATCGTCGCGCCCGTCCCGTACATCATCCGGTTCGAGTCGAACGGGTCGATCTCCAGCGCCTCCGTCATCCAGCCCAGCTTCGGCGTCTGCTCGGGCGGGGACGGGTTCGCGCCCCAGGTCAGCCACGGAGACGAGGACACGTCCAGCGTGTAGCGATTCTCGCGGTTCGGGTACGACGTGTAGTCCCACGCCTTGGTCCAGGTGCCGCCGCTGTCCGTGGAGCGGAAGATCTGGGTGTCCGGCCACCAGGAGCTGTACGCCGTCGCCATCACCGTGCCGGGGTTCTGCCGGTCGACGGTCAGCCCGCTGAAGCCGTAGTAGGTGTCGGCCTCCGCCACCGGGCTGATGTCCGTGAAGGTGCCGGTGGCGGTCGCGTACCGGTACAGCCGGCCCTTGCCGCCGTCGTACGGGCCGCCCGTGTCGCTGTAGGCGAGGTAGAGGTAACCGTTCTTCGCGTCCAGGACGCCCTTGTGGGCCAGGTACCCGGTGGGCTGGCCGGCGAGCCGCGTCCAGGTCGCGCCCGCGTCCGTCGAGCGGTACACCGCGTTGTCCTTGTCGGCGACCCCGACGTAGACCGTCTTCGTGGCGTTCCCGGAGGTACCCGTGGACTCGTCGAAGGTGACCCAGACGATGCCCTGGTTGTCGGAGGCGTAGCCGCTGGTGTCGGTCGGGTCCTGGGCGTAGTTGCCGGGGTTGGGGAAGCTGCTCACCTGCGACCAGGTGGCGCCGGAGTCGGTCGACCGCCACAGGCCCTTGCCGCTGGGCGCGCCCAGGTACAGCACGCTGTTCCTGTTCGGGTCGACCGCGAGGCGCTCGCCCATGCCGCGGCCGGGCATGTTGCCGCCCAGCTTGAACGGCAGGTCCGCCTTCTGCCAGGTCGCGCCCCGGTCGGCGGAGCGCAGCACGGCGCCGTTGGTGGGGTCCCAGCTGTTGGTGTACGTGCCGACCGCCGCGTACACCCGGTCCGGGTCGACGGAGTCGGAGGCGAGGCTGACCACGCCGGTGTGCCCCCAGTCGTCCCAGCCGACCGAGTCCAGCAGCGGCGTCCAGGTCTTCGTCGACTCCTGCCAGCGGTAGGCGCCGCCGATGTCGGTACGGGCGTAGGCCAGGTTCTTCTCCTTGCGGTTGAAGACGATGCCGGGGACGAAGCCGCCGCCGTCGATCCGGGCGTTCTTCCAGGTGTAGGTGTCGGCGGCGATCGCCACCTCGGCGGCCTCGCCACCGCCGGCGGCCAGCGCGGGCGGGCCGCCCGCCAGCAGGCCGGCCGCGAGGGCCAGCACGGCCGTGAGGATGCGGGTTCTTCGCACGGTGGGGTCCTTCCGTGGGGGCCCATGGGGCTCCGCGGGAGGGGCTCCATGGAGAGGGAGACGCGCGAGACCGGGCGGCCCCCGTGCGGGTGGGGGCCGCCCGGCGCGGTACGCGGAGCATCAGCGGGGACTTATTCGAGTAGCTCCGCGTACGAGCCCATGGCGAGGGCGATGTCCGCCTGGGCCCAGAACCGGTGGTACGTGAACGTGGGCGCGGCACCGCCCGCGAGATAGCTCTCGATCTTCGACCAGGCCGGGTCGTCCTCGTAGAAGGTGCGGATCGACGCGAAGGTCGACGACGAGTTGATCGCGTCGCCGTTGGGCATGGTGCCGCTCCAGCCGCTCGGGACGTACACGGCGTCCTCGAAGCGGTTGTAGTCGGTGCGGGTCTCCGGGACGGCGATGCCGAGCGCGTCCTGGTAGTTGCCCCACATGCCGTCCAGCAGCGCCTTCGCGGTGGACGCGGCCTCGGTGTCACCGGAGCGGTCGGCGTAGTACGTCAGGGTCTTGGCGTACGCGGCCGCCACACCGACGTCGTTGGTGTAGTCGGCGACGGTGACGTGCAGCCCGCTGTTGGCGCCCGGGCTGGAGGCGTTCCAGGTGTCGGGCTGGCCCGACCACTGGAGCGTGGAGGGGATCAGGTAGGTGCCGTCCGGGTTGACGGTGGTCTTGGACAGCGCCCAGTCGACCCACTTGTCCAGGACCGCCTTGGCCTGGGCGTTCCCCGTCTGCTGGTAGTACTCCGCGACCCGCTCCATGGACCACGCCTGGAAGCCGAACCACTGGTTGGACGGCGGGTCGTGGTAGACCGGGGCCTCGTCGTAGTACATGCCGTAGAACGTCGACTTCCCGGAGGGCGGGGTCGCGTAGCGGCCGGCCCAGCTGTTGGTCGCGCCGCCCGCGATGGCGCCCTCGTCCGACTGGAGCCAGCGGTAGAACTCCAGCTGCCGGGTCAGGGACTTGGCCCAGTCGGTCTGGCCGGTCGCCGACTTGGGCTTCAGGTCGGCGTAGGAGCTGAGCGCGTACGCGGCCAGCGGGTTCTGGTAGCCGCCGTGGGTGTGGCTGGAACCGATGCGCCAGGCCCAGCCGGCCGAGGTGTCGGTGGCTCCGCCCCAGGCGTAGTACCAGGACAGCAGGTAGTGGGAGGCGTCCTTGCCGGTGCCGGCCGGGCAGGCGGAGGGGCCGACACAGTTGCCCACCTTCTTGAAGTACTTGTCGTACATGGCGTAGCGCAGGTAGTCGCCCATCTTGGCCGCCTTGCCGACGGTGGCGGAGACGTCGGAGCCCTTGCCCTGCTGCTTGGCCCACACGTCGGCCCAGTACGCGGCCTGCACCGCGCGCGCGTCGGCGTCCGGCGCGTTGGTGAACTTCCACTGCTTGGCGTAGGAGGAGTCACCGGTGAACAGGTCCAGATACCCGTTCTTGCCGCCGTACTTGAAGGCGTCGCAGGTCGGCTGCGGCACCGTCTCCCACACCGACTCCTGCACACCGCGCTGG
This sequence comes from Streptomyces fumigatiscleroticus, assembly GCF_014647975.1. Classification (GTDB taxonomy): domain Bacteria; phylum Actinomycetota; class Actinomycetes; order Streptomycetales; family Streptomycetaceae; genus Streptomyces; species Streptomyces fumigatiscleroticus. The sequence continues at coordinate 292,450 of NZ_BMQF01000004.1, read as the reverse complement.
AAGGTGTTGATGTAGGAGGGGCCGGTGGCCGTCGGGCCCGCCTCGCACTTGCCGGGCTCGTTGCCGTAGCCGTAGACGTTGTCGACGTCCTGGAGCCAGTGCATACCGTAGACGTCGTCCGTACCGTAGGCGGTCTTCAGCTCACCGGCGATGGGGTCCGGGCCCACCGACACACCCGTGTCCAGCTTCGCCGGGTACTCCTGCGGCGTGTCCAGCTCGGGCGCGTAGGTGGCCGGCTTGGACGCGTTGTAGAAGGAGTTGGTCGGCTGGTCCGCGTGGGTCGGGATCATGTACTTCTCCATGATCTCCCACGCGTTGTTGAACTTGGACCAGTCGCCGGTCACCTTGCCGTACATCGCCTGGAGCCACAGCAGATAGCTGTAGGCCTCGGAGGTGGTCTCGTGACCGTTGTCCGGTGCCTCGACGATCAGTGTCTCGACCGAGTGGTAGGGAATGCCCTCGGGCGAGAAGTAGCCGTTGGCCGGGTTGGTGATCTTCCCGTACAGCTCCAGGAAACGGGCGTCGTACTCCTTGGAGGCCGCCAGCTGCGTCACGGTCACCGAGGCCTTGGCGTGGCCCGCGGCGGTCGACTCGAAGACGGCCGAGCCGGTGCCGGAGGAGTCGGCGGTGACGGTCACCTTCTGCGCGGTGGACCAGTTCGACGGGGTGAAGGTGAGCGTGGCGCCGCCGGTGACCGTCAGACCCGAGTTGCCGCTCGCCCGCGCCGTCGTCACGGTGACGTTCGCGCTGGGCTGCGAGGACAGCTTCACCTCGTAGGTGCCGGTCTTGCCCTGCTGCACGCCCAGCTGGGTGGGCGTGGCGACCACGGCGGGCCCGGAGGCGACCGTGATGCCGACCGGCGTGGACTCGGCCGAGGCGCCGAGGCTGTCGTAGGCCTTCGCGAGCAGCGAATGACTGCCCACGGTCAAGTTGGAGGCCGAGAGCGAGTAGGGCGCGCTGGTGTCGGTGCCCAGCAGGGTGGTGTCGTCGTAGAACTCCACCTTGCTGATCGTGGCGCCGTCGGCCGCGGCGGCGGTGGCCGCGAGCGGTACCGCGGTCCCCTGCGTGTAGACGGCACCCGCGGCGGGGCTGGTCAGCACGGTGATCGGCGGCTGGTGCGCGCCGGTGCAGGCGGTGCCGTTGACCGTGAAGGACGTCGGCGCGGCATTGGTGCCGCTGTAGGTGAACTGCGCGCCGGTGGAGACGGCGGCCCCGGCGGCGATCGTCCCGTTGTACGACGCGTTCTTCACGGTGATCGACTGGCCGGACTGGGACCAGCTGCCGTTCCAGCCGTTGGTCAGCTTCTGGTTGCCCGTGTAGGAGTAGCCGAGCGTCCAGCCGTTGATCGCGTCCGTGCCGCGGTTGGTGAGGGTCAGCTCGGCGGTGAAGCCGGAGCCCCAGTCGTTGGTCCTGTAGTCGACGCTGCACTGGAGCGCCGCCGCCTGGGCGGGGGTCGAGCCGGTGCCCACGGTGGTGAAGGGGAGCGCGAGGGCCGCCACGACGGCGGTCCACAGACGCCGTACGGCACGGCGTCTGCGTCGCGGGTGCGTGTGCATGGTGCTGGTTCCTCCTTGCGGCTCGGGGAGTGTGGGGGAGGAGCAACAAGCTGTGAACCAGTGGGAGCGCTCCCATATTGAAGAGGGGGGTGTGAGCGGTCAAGATGCTTGATGAGTCGAAAACATTCGACGCGTACATGACTAGGAAACTCGGGGGAAAGTCAGCGCCTCCCCTGTTCTTCGCCGTCACTTGGCGCTAGCTTCGTCCGCACCAGTGGGAGCGGTTCCATCAGTCGACGCGTCCGTTCGCGAACGCGCCCGAACTGCAAGGAGTCGCTCATGCGACACCCCCCGCGTTCAGCTCTTCCAGCCGTCGGAGCGGCCGTGGCCCCGGTGGTCACCGCGGTCGCGCCGGTGGTGACGGCCCGGGCGGCCGCCCCCGCGTGCACGGTGGAGACATGCGGTACAGCCCGTCGTTCCGGTCCTCGGTGGCCGGCACCTTCAACGACGACCCGGCGGTGGTCCTCGGCCTGTTCGACGAGGCCTGGCCGGACCGGGCCACCTCCATCGCGGCGCAGGCGTGGACCTGCTGGCGCGACGGCGGCACCCGCCCCGGCATCGGGTACGAGGTGGCCGGCACGCAGGACCTGGTCGACGCCGTCCGCGCCACCGGGGCGGAGAACGTGGTCCTGGCCGGCGGGCTCGCCTGCTCCGACGACCCGAGCCAGTGGCTGACGTACGAGCCGGAGACCCGACGGGCGATCCGGCCGCCGCCCGGCACGTGTACAACTCCACCTCCTGTTCCGGCCGGAGCCGCCGGGACTCCGCACTCGCCCCGGTGGCGGCCCAGGTGCCGCCGGTGGCCGGGGAGATCGGTGAGAACACCCGCTCGCACGGTTTTGTCGACCAGGTCGTGAAGTGGTCCGACGACCGGGACCTGTCCTGTCCGGGCTGGACCTGGAACACCTGGGACTGCTCCTCCGGGCCGTCCCTGATCTCCGACCACGACGGAACACCCACGTCCTACGGGATCGGGCTGCGCGACCACCTGCGCGCCCTGGACGGATGACCCACCCGAGAAAGAAGGAACCCGCACACATGAGTCGCACCAGAACAGCCCTGCTCGCCTCCATGGCCCTGGTGGCCGGGGCCTCAGGGACGGCACTCGCCGTCCACTCGGCGACCGCCGCCACGGCAGCCGCCGCCTGCACCGTCGACTACAAGGTGCAGAACCAGTGGAACACCGGCTTCACCGCGGCCGTCACCGTCACCAACAACGGTGCCGCCAAGTCCTCCTGGTCGCTGAAGTGGGCCTACGCCGGCAACCAGAAGGTCACCAGCGGCTGGAACGCCAAGATCAGCCAGAGCGGCACCGCGGTCACCGCGGCCAACGAGTCCTACAACGCCACGCTGGGCACCGGCGGTTCGGTCAGCTTCGGCTTCCAGGCCTCCTACAGCGGCACCAACGCCGTCCCGGCCACCTTCACCCTCGACGGGGTGACCTGCAACGTCGACGGCGGCGGGACCACCGATCCGACCGATCCCCCGACGGACCCGACCGATCCCCCCACCGACCCGTCCGGGCGGGTGGACAACCCCTACGCCGGCGCCAAGGTCTATGTGAACCCCGAGTGGTCCGCGCATGCCGCCGCCGAACCCGGCGGCAGCCGGATCTCCAACCAGCCCACCGGTGTGTGGCTGGACCGGATCGCCGCGATCAACGGCGTCAACGGCGGCATGGGCCTGCGCGCCCACCTCGACGAGGCGCTGAAGCAGAAGGGCTCCGGCGAGCTGGTCGTGCAGTTCGTGATCTACGACCTGCCCGGCCGTGACTGCGCGGCGCTGGCCTCCAACGGTGAGCTCGGACCGACCGAGCTGGACCGGTACAAGGAGGAGTTCATCGACCCGATCGCCGCGATCATGGCGGACCCGAAGTACGCCGGTCTGCGCATCGTGAACACCATCGAGGTGGACTCGCTGCCGAACCTGGTCACCAACGCCGGCGGCACCAACACCAGCACGCCGCGGTGCGAGACCATGAAGCAGAACCAGAACTACGTCAAGGGCGTCGGCTACGCGCTGAACAAGCTCGGCGCCATCTCCAACGTCTACAACTACATCGACGCCGGGCACCACGGCTGGATCGGCTGGGACAGCAACTTCACGCCCACCGCGAAGGTCATCTACGAGGCGGCCAACGCCGAGGGCGCCACGGTCGACGACGTCGCCGGTGTCATCGTCAACACTGCCAACTACAGCGCGCTGAAGGAGAACAACTTCTCCATCAGCAGCACCGTGAACGGCCAGTCGGTCCGGCAGTCCAAGTGGGTGGACTGGAACCAGTACGTGGACGAGCTGTCGTTCGCCCAGGCCTTCCGCCAGGAACTGGTCAAGACCGGCTTCCGCTCGGGCATCGGCGCGCTGATCGACACCTCCCGCAACGGCTGGGGCGGCTCGGCCCGGCCCGCCGGCCCCGGCCCGACGACCAGCGTCGACGCCTATGTCGACGGCGGACGCTACGACCGCCGTATCCACCCCGGCAACTGGTGCAACCAGTCCGGTGCCGGCCTCGGTGAGCGCCCGCAGGCCAGCCCCGCCTCCGGGATCGACGCCTACGTGTGGATGAAGCCCCCGGGCGAGTCCGACGGTGCCAGCAAGGCCATCGACAACGACGAGGGCAAGGGCTTCGACCGGATGTGCGACCCGACGTACACCGGCAACGTGCTCAACGGCAACAACATGTCGGGTGCCCTGCCCAACGCCCCGCTGTCCGGGAAGTGGTTCTCCGCCCAGTTCCAGGAGCTGATGAAGAACGCCTACCCGCCGCTGTCCTGACCGGGTGGACGCGGCAGGGGGCCGGCCCGCACGGGCCGGCCCCCGTGCCCTTCCCGATTTGCCGAAGCCGCAAGTCGGCTTGCCGCCCCGTGGTGGTTCGGCGCACGCTGGCGCCATCGCGAACGAGAGGCGGACGACCATGGCGCACCACGGCGGACACCACCACCACGACCACACCACCGACATCGACTGGGCCGGGATGGCCCCGCTGCTGGAGTCCCAGGCGGAGCTGTACACGCCGCTGTACACGCAGGCCATGGCCTGGCTGGTGGAGCAGGCGGCCGGCCCCGGCCTGGTCGTCGACGCGGGCAGCGGCCCCGGCGTCGTCTCCTGCCTGCTCGCCGGCGCCTTCCCGGACGCCCGGGTCGTCGCCGTCGACGGGGCCGGGCCGCTGCTGGAGCGGGCCCGTGCCCGCGCCGCCCGACTCGGCGCCGGCGACCGGTTCGCCACCGTGACCGGGGAGCTGCCCGGTGCCCTGGACGGCCTGGACCGCCCGGCCGACCTGCTGTGGGCCAGCCGCAGCCTGCACCACCTGGGCGACCAGCGGGCGGCCCTCGCCGCGTTCGGCGCGCGGCTGGCGCCCGGCGGCACCCTGGCGCTGCTGGAGGGCGGACTGCCCGCGCGCTTCCTGCCGCGGGACATCGGCATCGGGCGCCCGGGACTCCAGGCGCGGCTGGACGCGGCGGAGGAGGACTGGTTCGCCGCGATGCGCGCGAGCCTGCCCGGCTCCGTCGCCGAGACGGAGGACTGGCCGGCGCTGCTGACCGCCGCGGGCCTGAAGCACACCGGCACCCGCAGCTTCCTGCTGGACCTGCCCGCCCCGCTCCCGGACCCGGCCCGCGCCTATGTCGCCGCCGTCCTGACCCGTCTGCGCGACGGTGCCGGCGAGAGCCTCGACGACACCGACCGTGCCACTTTGGCCCGCCTCACCGACCCGGACGACGAGGCGAGCGTGCACCGCAGGCCGGACGTCTTCGTGCTGGCGGCCCACACGGTCCACACGGCGGTCCGGGCGGACTAGGCCCGGTCGTCAAATCCCCGGCGTCCGTCCGGAGGGCGGGCCTGGCACCGCCTCCGGCCAACCCGTGCGGACCACGGCGGCGCCCCGGAACCGGGCTCCTCACCTGTTCCGGGGCGCCGCCGGACCGGTCGGCCGTCCGTCGTCAGGAGAACACGGCCGGGTCCGGGCCCAGCCGCCGGTCCTCGTTGAGGGCGCTGATCGCCGCGAGGTCCTCGGTGTCCAGCTCGAAGTCGAAGACCTCGATGTTCTCCTTGATCCGGGACGGTGTCACGGACTTCGGGATCACGATGTTGCCCAGCTGGACGTGCCAGCGCAGCACGATCTGGGCCGGGGTGCGGCCGTGCTTCTGGGCGATGGCCACGATCGCGGGCACCTCCAGCAGCCCCTTGCCCTGGCCCAGCGGCGACCAGGCCTCGGTGGCGATGCCCTGCGCGGCGTGGAACTCACGGGAGGCGTGCTGCTGAAGGTGCGGGTGCAGCTCGATCTGGTTGACCGCCGGAATCACCGAGGTCTCGTCCATCAGCCGGCGAAGGTGCTCCGGCAGGAAGTTGGAGACGCCGATGGCCCGGATCCGGCCGTCGGCGTGCAGCTTCTCGAACGCCTTGTAGGTGTCGACGTACTGACCCTCGGCCGGCCGCGGCCAGTGGATCAGGTACAGGTCCAGGTAGTCCAGACCCAGCTTCTCCATCGACGCGTCGAAGGCGCGCAGCGTGGAGTCGTAGCCCTGGTCGCTGTTCCAGAGCTTGGTGGTGACGAAGAGCTCCTCGCGCGGGAGGCCACAGGCGGCGATCGCCCTGCCCGTGCCCTCCTCGTTGCCGTAGACGGCGGCCGTGTCGATGCTGCGGTACCCGGCCTGAAGCGCGGTCGCGACGGCCGTCTCCGCCTCGTCGTCCGGCACCTGCCAGACGCCGAAGCCCAGCTGGGGCATCTCGACGCCGTTGTTCAGGATGATCGGGGGGACCTTGCTGCTCACGAGCTCATGATCCTTCGGTTGTGTACAGGTGTTACCTCTATCGTCAACGATCACGGGCCGTCGCGCATTCCTGACCGGGGATTCGGCCGGAACACATGGGTCTCAGGCGCGGTACAGCGCCTCCACCTCGGCGGCGTAGGCCTTCTCGATGGCCCGGCGCTTCAGTTTCAGCGACGGGGTCAGCAGCCCGTGCTCCTCGGTGAACGGCTGCGCCAGGATGCGGAAGGTCCGGATCGACTCGGCCTGCGACACCAGCGTGTTGGCGGCGACGACCGCGCGCCGCACCTCCGCCTCCAGATCGGTGTCCCGCACCAGCCGGGCGGAGGACATACGGGGTTTGCCGCGCATCATCAGCCAGTGCTCGACGGCCTCCTGGTCCAGGGTGACCAGGGCCGCCACGTACGGGCGGTCGTTGCCGACGACGATGCACTGGGCGACCAGCGGATGCTCCCGGACCCGCTCCTCCAGCGCGCCGGGGGAGACGCTCTTGCCGCCGGAGGTCACCAGGATCTCCTTCTTGCGGCCGGTGATGGTGAGATAGCCGTCCTCGTCCAGCGAGCCCAGGTCGCCGGTGGCCAGCCAGCCGTCGTGCAGGGCCTCGTCGGTGGCCTTGGGGTCGTTGAGATAGCCGCGGAAGACATTGCCGCCGTGCAGCCAGATCTCACCGTCGTCGGCGATGTGCACGGTGACGCCGGGGATGGGCCGGCCGACGGTGCCGTAGCGGGTGCGTCCGGGCGGGTTGGCGGTGGCGGCGGCGGTGGACTCGGTCAGGCCGTAGCCCTCGTAGATCTGCACGCCCGCGCCCGCGAAGAACAGGCCGAGCCGCCGGTCCATCGCCGAGCCGCCCGACATGGCGTTGCGGATCCGGCCGCCCATCGCGGCGCGCACCTTGGCGTAGACGAGCTTGTCGAACAGCTGGTGCTGCATGCGCAGCCCCGCCGAGGGGCCGGGCCCGAGGCCCCAGGCCCTGGCCTCCACCGCGTCCGCGTACCGGACGGCGACGTCGACGGCCTTCTCGAACGCCCCGGCCTTGCCCTCCTTCTCGGCCTTGCGGCGGGCCGCGTGGAACACCTTCTCGAAGATGTACGGCACCGCCAGGATGAACGTCGGCCGGAAGGCGGCCAGGTCGGGCAGGAGCGCGGAGGCGTTGAGCTGCGGCTGGTGGCCGAAGCGGACCTTGCCGCGGACCGCGGCGACCTCCACCATCCGCCCGAAGACATGGGCGAGCGGCAGGAACAGCAGCGTCGCCGCCTCGTCGCCCTTCCTGGAGTGGAAGACCGGCTCCCAGCGCCGGACGACGGTGTCCGCCTCGTACATGAAGTTGCCGTGCGTGAGGACGCAGCCCTTGGGGCGGCCCGTGGTGCCGGAGGTGTAGATGACCGTGGCGACCGTGTCGGGGGTGACCGCCTGCCGGTGCCGGTGCACCGTCCGGTCGTCGAGGTGGGCGCCGGCGTCGTACAGCTCCTGCACGGCGCCGGCGTCGAGCTGCCACAGCCGGCGCAGCCGCGGCAGCCGGTCGATGACGGTGGCGATCGTCATCGCGTGGTCCTCGTGCTCCACGACCGCCGCCGTCACCTCGGCGTCGTACAGCATCCAGAAGCACTGCTCGGCGGAGGAGGTGGGGTACAGGGGCACCACCTGGGCGCCGATCGTCCACAGGGCGTAGTCGAAGAGCGTCCACTCGTAGCGGGTGCGGGACATGATCGCGACCCGGTCGCCGAAGCGGACGCCCCGGGCGAGCAGGCCCTTGGCCAGGGCGAGGACCTCGTCGCGGAACTCGGCGGCGGTGACGTCCCGCCACCGTCCGGCGTCGTCCTTGCGGCCCAGCGCGATGTGCAGCGGGTCCTCCTCGGCATGGAGGAAGACCGTGTCGGCCAGGCCGCCCACCGGGGGTGCCGACTCCAACGGAGGGTTGGTGAACTCGCGCAAACCCCGCTCCCCGTCCTCGTGACGCTGCATGTGACGCTCCGCACAGCGCCGTGAAAGCTACCCCACGGCGGGAGGGGGCGGGAGGGGGTCAAGGGCCGCCTACGCGCCGGCCGGCCGAGGGTAAATGCGCTCACATGCGGAAGGGCCGGACAGATTACTGACGGTTGGGTAAGTTTCGGTGCCGTAATCTCCACCGAATCTGCGCGGCCCCGGCACCGTGCGCGTGGCCTCCGCGGTCACCTCTTCGGTGCCGTCGTCTCTTCCGTCAGCGCCGGCGAGGCCGTTTTCGTCACGGTGTCCCGGCCGGTGCGCTCCGGCTTGGCCAGGGCGAGGACCAGCGCCCCGGCGAGGGCGGCGGCCAGCCCGGCGGTCACGGCCGCCGCGTCGAGCCCCGAGGCGAACGCGGAGCGCAGCGTGTGCTCGGAGAACGTGCCGCGCAGGGCGCCCGCGCCGCCGCCCGCCAGCGCGTGGGCCGCGTCGTGCGGCAGCGTGTCCCGCATCCGTGAGGTCAGCACGGTGCCCAGGACGGCGACGCCCAGGGCGTAGCCGAGCTGCCGGAAGGTGTTGACCGCGCCGCCGGCCATGCCCGCGCGGGCCGGTTCCACGGCGGCCAGCGCGGCGCCCGCGAGGCCGGGCGACACCAGCCCCGTGCCGACGCCCGTGAGCACCAGCCCCGGAACGAGACCGGCCGCGGTGGAGCCCGCGTCCAGCCCCGCCGCGCAGAACTGGCCCACGGCGATCAGCAGCAGCCCGCCGCCCACGGTGAACCGGGCCGGCACCCCGTGCAGCAGCCGCCCGCCGGCCGCGGCCACCAGGAACGACGCCAGCGACAGCCACAGGAAGACCGAACCGCCGCGCACCGGGCTCATCCCCAGCAGGGTCTGCAACCAGATCGAGGTGTACGCCATCACACCGAACGCGGCCCCGTTGAAGGCCAGCGCCCCCACCATCACCCCGGCGAAGGCCGGCTTCGCGAACAGCCGTGGATCCAGCAGCGGGTCGGCCGTGCGCCGCTCCACAGCGACGAAGCAGACCAGTGCCACGGCCGCGAGCGCGAACGAGACCAGGGTGCCGGTCTCGGCCCAGCCGTGCGCCCCGGCCCGCACCGCCCCGTACGTCACCCCGCCCGCGCACACCGCGAAGGCCGCCGTGCCCGCCCCGTCGACGCGCCGCCCGCGCGGCCCCCGCGACTCGGGCACCACCCGCAGCGTCAGCCAGACCGCGGCCACGCTCACCGGCAGGTTGACGTAGAAGATCCACCGCCAGCCGGGACCGTCGGTGAGCAGCCCGCCCAGCACCGGGCCGACCGCGGCCGCCGCGCCGCTGACCGCGCCCCACACCCCGAGCGCCACCGACCGCTGCCGCCCGTGGTAGACCGAGCCCAGCAGCGGCAGCGTGGTGGCGAACATCGCCGCCGCGCCCACACCCTGGAGCCCGCGCGCGGCCACCAGCATTCCCGGCCCGCTCGCCACGCCGCACAGCAGTGACGCCGCCGCGAACAGCACGACGCCCACGACGTGCACCCGCCGCCGCCCCAGGATGTCGGCCGCGGCCCCCACCCCGAGCAGCAGCGCGGCCAGCGCCAGCGCGTACCCGTCCATCACCCACTGCAAGTCGCTCAGCGAGGCGTGCAGCCCCCGTGCCATGTCCGGCAGCGCGACGACCGCGATCGTCACGTCCAGCAGCAGCATGAACGTGCCCAGGCACACCGCCGTGAGCGGCCCCCATGTACGCATGTCCCCGACGTCCTCTCCTCGTTCCGCGATGACGTATGGCTCCGTACGATGGGCCGGGCGCGGCCGACCGGGGCTGCCACGGGCCTGTGTGCGACGGAATCCGACCGCGGGGAACGGGATGAAGCTGGAATCCGACACCTTCGACGAGCTCGATCTGCGGCTGCTGAACGCGCTGGAGGTGAACGGCCGGGCCTCCTTCAGCCGGATCGGCGCGGTGCTCGGGGTCTCGGACCAGACCGTCGCGCGCCGCTACCGCCGGCTGTGCGCCGAGGGCGGGCTGCGCGTGGTCGCCGTCCGCGACGCCGAGCGGCTGGGCCAGGACCAGTGGACGCTGCGGCTGCGCTGCGTCCCGGACAGCGCCGCGGCGGTCTCCGACGCGCTCGCCAGGCGGCCCGACACCAGCTGGATCGGTATCGCCTCGGGCGGTACGGAGGTCATCTTCGGCACCCGGCCGCGCAGTCCCGGCGACCGTGACGACCTGCTCCTGGGCAAGCTGCCGCGCACCCCGCGCGTCATGGAGATCCGCGCCTACCAGATGCTGCACCGCTTCGACGGCGGGCCGTCCGGCTGGCTGCGCAAGTCCGGTGTGCTGACGGCCGCCGAGACGGCCGCCCTCGCACCGGAGCACCGCGCCGCGCCGGGGACCACGGCCCGTGTCGATCCCGAGGACGAGCCCCTGCTCGCCGTCCTGGAGCGGGACGGGCGGGCCGGCTACCCGGAACTCCGGCGCGCCACCGGCCGCTCCGAGTCCGCCGTCAAACGCCGGCTGGCCGCGCTGCTCGCCTCCGGGGCGGTCTACATCGACGTCGAGTACCACTCCGAGACCCTCGGCTACCCGGTCTTCGCCCTGCTGTGGATCACGACCACCCCGGCCGGTCTGCACTCCGTCGGCGAGGCCCTCGCCGCCCACCCGCAGATCGCCCATGCCGCCGCTACCGCGGGCCCCGCCAACCTCATCGCGACCGTGGTGGTCCGCCGCACCGCCGACCTCTACGCCTATCTGAGCGGACCGCTCGGCCGTCTGGACGGCGTCCAGCACGTCGAGGCGTCCCCGTTCCTGCGCCGGGTCAAGCAGCTCACCTACCGGCCGAAGACGGTCGGGTAGCCCTGCTACGGCCGCCGCAGGCGGTCCCCGCCCCCCAGGATCGCCGCCGCCAGGGCGTCGGCCGCGCCCTGGGCCGGGGTGCGGCGGCGGCCGTGCACCAGGACGAAGTCGACCCGGCCCAGCTCGGGCAGGCCCGCCCGGTCCGGCATGCGCACCAGGCCGGGCGGGACCAGGCCGCTGGAGTGGGCCATCACGCCCAGGCCCGCGCGGGCCGCCGCGACCAGCCCGTTGAGGCTGCCGCTGGTGCAGGCGACGCGCCACTCCCGGCCCTGCCGCTGGAGCGCGTCCAGGGCCAGCGCCCGGGTGATGCCCGGCGGGGGGTAGACGATCAGCGGCACCGGACGGTCGGGGTCGAGACGCAGCCGCTTGGCGCCGATCCACACCAGCCGGTCCCGCCGCACCAGCTCGCCCTGCGGGCCCTCGGGGCGCCGCTTGGCCAGCACCAGGTCCAGCTTCCCGGCGGCCAGCTGCTCGTGCAGCGTGCCGGAGAGCTCGACCGTCAGCTCCAGATCGACCTCGGGGTGGTCGTGCCGGAAGCCCTCCAGGATCTCCGGCAGCCGGGTGAGCACGAAGTCCTCGGAGGCCCCGAAGCGCAGCCGGCCGCGCAGCCGCGTGCCGGTGAAGAAGGCCGTCGCCTGCTCGTGCACCTCCAGGATCCGGCGGGCGAACCCGAGCATCGCCTCGCCGTCCTCGGTCAGCTCCACGGAGTGGGTGTCCCGGGTGAACAGCTGCCGCCCGGTGGCGTCCTCCAGACGCCGCACGTGCTGGCTCACGGTCGACTGGCGCAGCCCGAGCCGTCCGGCGGCCTGAGTGAAGCTGAGCGTCTGCGCAACCGACAGGAAGGTCCGCAGGTGGGAGGGGTCGTACACGCCCGCCACGTTATCGCGGAACGCGATGACAGTCAGTTCCGTATACCGGATTCCCGATCGCCACGAAGAGGAGCACGATGGAAGGGGGCACCCCTGGGCACCCTCTTACCGCCGACCGTACTTCGAGCACGTGGAGCACCGTGAAACGCCTGCGACGGCCGAGCCGGCTGCCGATCGACCCCTACGTCCTGCTGCTGCTCGGGACGGTGGGCCTCGCGGCGCTGCTGCCGGCCCGCGGCACGGCCGCCGACGTCACCTCCGGCGCCTCCACCGCCGCGATCGCCTTCCTGTTCTTCCTCTACGGCGCCCGCCTGTCCACCCGTGAGGCGCTGGACGGACTGAGGCACTGGCGGCTCCACGTCACCGTGCTGGCCTGCACCTTCGTCGTCTTCCCGGTGCTCGGGCTGGCGGCCCGCGGACTCGTCCCGGTCATCCTTACCGATCCGCTCTACCAGGGTCTGCTCTTCCTCACCCTGGTGCCGTCCACCATCCAGTCCTCGATCGCGTTCACCTCCATCGCCCGCGGCAACGTGCCCGCGGCGATCTGCGCCGGCTCCTTCTCCTCGCTGGTCGGCATCGTGATCACGCCGCTGCTGGCGGCGGCCCTGCTCGGCGGCGACGGCGGGGGCTTCTCGGCCGACTCGCTGCTCTCGATCGTGCTGCAACTGCTGGTGCCGTTCGTCGCGGGGCAGCTGCTGCGCCGGTTCGTCGGCGGCTTCGTCGCCCGGCACAAGAAGGTCCTCGGCCTGGTCGACCGCGGCTCGATACTCCTCGTCGTCTACACCGCGTTCAGCGAGGGCATGGTCCGGGGCATCTGGCACCAGGTCAGCCCCGTCCGGCTGGCCGGGCTGCTGGTCGTCGAGGCGGTGCTGCTCGCGGTGATGCTCACCCTCACCTGGTACGGCGCCAAGGCGCTCCGCTTCGGCCGCGCCGACCGGATCGCCATCCAGTTCGCGGGCTCCAAGAAGTCCCTCGCCTCCGGGCTGCCCATGGCCGGGGTCCTGTTCGGCGCGCACGCCTCGCTGGCCGTGCTGCCGCTGATGCTCTTCCACCAGATGCAGCTGATGGTCTGCGCGGTGATCGCCAAGCGCCGGGCGCACGACCCGGACGACGGGGCGGACCGGCCGGTCCGGGCCGCCGGGTCACGGACCGCGGTCGGTACGGGGACCCGCGCGGGCTGACCCGCGGCACGGCTCGGGCCGTCCGCCGCCGTGGCGGGCGGGGCCCCGGGCCGGCCGCCACGGAGACGGCGGCCCATGAGCCTGCCCTCCGGGCCGGGCGGACGTGTCGTCGCCCCCCCGGCCGGTGTCCGTCAGGACGGTGCCCGGCACGGCCCCGCGCGGTGGAACGTCAGCGGGCCCCGGTCACCCGGTCCAGGGGGAGCCAGAGGACGGTGCCCCTGGCGGCCGGTGCCGCGTCCGCGCCGGTGAGCTCCTCGTCGGTGAGCGCCCGGTCCCACACGCGCACCTCGTCGATCGCGCCGGTGAAGAAGGCCCGGCCGTCCATCCGCTGCCCGATGTGCACGCCGAACGGCGAGGTGCGGCTGACCGAGCCGGGCACGTCCGCGGTGCCGACCGCCGCACCGTCCAGGAACAGGGTCAGCCGTCCGCCGCCGCGGCGCAGCGCCAGACGGTGCCACCGGCCGTCGTTGTGGGCGCCGGTGACGGTCAGGGCCGCCGTGCGGACGGTCGAGGCGCCCTCCCGGGTGGTGATCAGACCGCGGATCCGGTCGCTCGCGGGCTCGGCGCGCAGCCAGATCTGCGGCTGGGTGGAGCCGGTGCCGCCCATCCACAGCAGCGGCTGCTCGCCGGTGGCGGCCGTGCAGCGGAACCACAGCGACGCGCTGAAGTCCTTCGTCCCCAGCGGCAGCCGGCCGCGGTACGGCAGCCGTACGGCGTCGTCGGTGCCGTCGAGGGCGAGCGCGCCGCCCTTCACGCCGGCGGTCCCGGTGGCGCCGCCGAGCACGGCGGCGGGCCGGGCGCCCGGGGCCAGGTCGGGGGTGGCCGGGTCGGGGCCGCGGCGCGGGGTGAGCCAGTCCTCGGTGAAGCGGGCGAAACGGATCTCGTCACGTGCGTCGACCGCTCCGCCCTCGTACAGCAGCCCCACCGTGTGCGCGTCGATGTCCACCAGGTCGGAGTAGCCGGACCAGTCGGTGGTGACGACGGTGGAGCGGTCCGGGGTGTCCCAGGTGCGGCCGCCGTCGTAGGAGGAGCGGACCGTCATGGTGCGGCGGCGGTCGGGGTCGGCCGGGGCGGCCAGCAGCATACGGCTGCCCAGGCGCAGGATCGCGCCCTGCACCTGCGGCGTGTACAGGCCGGGGAGGGCGGCGAAGGGCGCGGTGAAGCTGTCGCCGCCGTCGCGGCTGACGGCCTGGGTGCGGTGGCCGAGGTCGGTGCCGTCCTGCTCGCGGCCGCTGACCAGGAGGGAGCCGTCGGCGCGCTCGGCGAGGGCGAGCTCCGACGGCTTCTGCCGGAAGGTGCCGTCGGCGGCTATGCGCCAGGTGTCGGTGGCACCGGCCCGCCAGTGGGCACCGCCGTCGTCGCTGACGATCAGCGCCGCGTGGTTGGCGGTGATCCGCGTGCCGTCCCAGGTCTCGGCGTTGACGCCGAACACCAGCCGCCCGGCGTGCGGGCCGCGGGTGAGCTGGATGCCGTGCACGGGGCCGGTCGCGTACCAGGAGTTCCACTGCGGCGGCAGGATCTCCTGGCTCAGGTCGCGCGGCGCCGACCAGGTGCGGCCGTCGTCGTCGCTGTACTGGAGGTGCGGGGTGCGGTCGCAGGGCACCGAGCAGCCGTTGCCGTCCGTACGGCCGGTGTTGTACGTCTCGGCCAGCAGGATGCGGCCCGTCCCGCGGTCCACCATCGGCGCCGGATTGCCATGGGTGTCGCCGGCGCCCTCGCTGACCACCTCAAGCGGGCCCCAGGTGCGGCCGCCGTCGGTGGAGCGTTTGACGACGATGTCGATGTCGGCGGCGTCACCGCAGTTCAGGACGCGGCCCTCGGCGAAGGCGAGCAGGGTGCCGTGCGTCGTCCGGACGATCGCCGGGATCCGGAAGCAGGCGTAGCCCGGGTCCTGGGAGGCGCGGAACAGCACCTGCTGCTCGAACCGCGGTGCCGCGGAGGCGACGGACGACCGGGCGTGTGCGGGGCCCGGTGAGCCGGTCGCGGCGGCCAGCGCGAGACATGCGGTGACGGTGGTTCTCAGACGGGTGCGGAGACGTGACGGCAAGGAGCGACCTGCCCTTCAGGCGTCTGGCCGGTGATCCGGACACGGCGCGGCGACATCATCCGGACATCAGGACATCCTATGTCCGGGGAGACCTCGCCGACGTTAGTTCGAGCTCCGCGGGTCCCACAAGAACCGCGCGCGTGTCGCCGGTACGGAATCGGACAGCGCCGGAGTGGGCGGCGCGCGGGGCCTGTTCACGGGACGAGGACGACCTTGCCGAGGTTGCTCCGCGACATGACGGCCGCGTGCGCCTTCGCCGCGTCCCGGCCCCGGCACCGCGCCACGGGCCCGGCACCGGGCGGCGGACTCGGCACCGGGCGGCGGGCCCGGCACCGCGCCACGGGCCTGGCACCGCGCCACGGGCCCGGCACCGGGCGGCGGACTCGGCACCGGGCGGCGGGCCCGGCACCGCGCCACGGGCCTGGCACCGCGCCACGGGCCCGGCACCGGGCGGCGGACTCGGCGCCGCGGCGCCGACGCGGCTCCGCGTCACGGCAGCGGCGTCGCACCGCGATGAGAGCGATGAGACGAGGCCCCGCGGCGCAGGGGGCGCTCCCCGCCGCTGGGGACCCCGCCGCCGTGCCGCGGAGGGACCGGGTCAGCCCTGGGCGGCCGCGGCCCGCAGGGCGACGCGGTCCTCGCCCGCGTACACGTTCATGGAACTGCCCCGCAGAAATCCCACCAGCGTCAGACCCGTCTCCGCCGCCAGATCCACCGCCAGCGACGAGGGCGCCGACACCGCCGCCAGCACCGGGATGCCCGCCATCACGGCCTTCTGCGCCAGCTCGAACGAGGCCCGCCCGGAGACCAGCAGTACCGACCGGGACAGCGGCAGCTCCCCGTTCCGCAGGGCACGGCCGACCAGCTTGTCCACCGCGTTGTGCCGCCCCACGTCCTCCCGTACGTCCAGCAGCTCGCCGTCCTCGGAGAAGAGCGCCGCCGCGTGCAGGCCCCCGGTCCGGTCGAAGACCCGCTGGGCCGCGCGCAGCCGGTCGGGCAGGCTCGCCAGCAGCTCCGGCTCGACGCGGACCGGGGGTGTGTCGGCGATGGGCCAGCGGGCCGTCGTGCGGACCGCGTCCAGACTCGCCTTGCCGCACAGACCGCAGGAGGAGGTCGTGTACACGTTCCGCTCCAGCGTGATGTCCGGGATCCGCACACCCGGCGCGGTCCGCACATCCACCACGTTGTAGGTGTTGGAACCGTCCACCGTGGCGCCCGCGCAGTACACGATGTTCCGCAGGTCGTCCGCCTCGGCGAGCACACCCTCGCTGACCAGGAAACCCGCCGCCAGCGCGAAGTCGTCACCGGGTGTGCGCATGGTGATCGCCAGGGGCTTGCCGTTCAGCCGGATCTCCAGCGGCTCCTCCGCGACGAGTGTGTCCGGCCGGCTGGACACCGCCCCGTCGCGGATGCGGATCACCTTGCGTCGTTCCGTGACACGTCCCATGTCCTGATCAGCCCCGGTTCTGTACGTGCTGGTAGCCGAAACGGCCCTTGATGCAGAGATTGCCGTGGGTCACCGGGTTGTTATGCGGGGAGGTGACCTTCACGATCTCATTGTCCTGCACGTGCAGAGTGAGGTTGCAGCCCACTCCGCAGTACGCGCAGACCGTCGTCGTCTCCGTCTGCCCCGACTCGTCCCACGTACCCGCCGCCCGCATGTCGAACTCCGACTTGAACGACAGCGCCCCCGTCGGGCACACCTCGATGCAGTTGCCGCAGTACACACAGGCCGAGTCGGTCAGCGGCGCGTCGTGCTCCACCGCGATCCGCGCGTCGAAACCCCGGCCGGAGACGGAGATGGCGAACGTGTTCTGCCACTGGTCGCCGCAGGCGTCGACGCACTTGTAGCACAGGACGCATTTGCCGTAGTCGCGGACGTAGAGCTCGTTGTCGACCCGCGGCTCCTCGTCCAGCCGGGCCGCGTCCGGGCCGAAACGGTCCGGCTTCGCCTCGTACTTTTTGACCCATTCCGCGACCAGAGGTGTCGTGGAGAGGTCGACCGAGGAGGCGAGCAGCTCCAGCACGACCTTGCGGCTGTGCCGGACACGCTCGGTGCCGGTACGCACCTCCATGCCCGGCTCCGCCCGGCGGGAACACGCCGGCACCAGGGTCCGGGAGCCCGCCACCTCCACCACGCACAGCCGGCACGCGTTCCTCGGCGTGAGGGTGTCGCCCTGGCACAGGGTCGGCACCTCCTTCCCGGCGGCCCGGCAGGCGTCCAGGATCGTGGCACCCTCGACGGCCCGGACCTCCTCGCCGTCGAGGGTGAACTCCACCAGCCGGCGCGGCACTCCGAGCGGTATCGCGGTCATGCGTAGGCCCCCAGACGGTCGATGGCCGATTCCACGGCGTTCCAGGCGGTCTGCCCCAGACCGCAGATCGAGGCGTCCCGCATCGCGCGGCCGACCTCCCTGAGCAGCGCGATGTCGTCGGCCGCCGCGGCGCCCGCGCGCTCCTCGATCCGGCGCAGCGCCTCCTCCTGGCGCACGGTGCCGACCCGGCACGGCACGCACTGCCCGCACGACTCGTCGCGGAAGAACTCCGCGATGCGCAGCAGCAGCCGGGGCAGCGGCACCGACCCGTCGAAGGCCATGACCACCCCCGAACCCAGCGTGGTGCCCGCCTGACGCGTCCCCTCGAAGGTGAGCGGGATGTCCAGCTCGTCCGGCCGGACGAAACCGCCGGCCGCCCCGCCCAGCAGCACCGCCCGCAGCCCCTCGCGCACCCCGGCCAGCTCCAGCAGCCCGCCCAGCGTCGCCCCGAAGGGCAGCTCGTAGACGCCGGGCCGGTCCACGCTCCCCGACACACAGAACAGCTTCGGACCCCTCGAGGCGCCCGTGCCGATCGCCGCGTACGCCGGAGCGCCCATGGTCAGGACGGGCAGTACGTTGACCAGCGTCTCGACGTTGTTCTCCGCCGTCGGCCTGCCGAACAGGCCCTTCTCCACCGGGAACGGCGGCTTGGCGCGCGGCTCGCCCCGGTAGCCCTCGATGGAGTTGAACAGCGCGGTCTCCTCGCCGCAGATGTACGCGCCCGCCCCCCGCCGGATCTCGATGTCGAAGGCGTACCCCTGGCCCAGGACGTCCTCGCCCAGCAGCCCCCGCGCGCGGGCCCGCGCGATCGCGTGCTCCATACGGCGCAGGGCGCGCGGATACTCCCCGCGCAGATAGAGGAGGCCCCGGTGCGCGCCGACCGCGAACCCGGCGATCGTCATCGCCTCCACCAGCGCGTACGGGTCGCCCTCCATCAGCACCCGGTCCTTGAACGTGCCGGGCTCGGACTCGTCGGCGTTGCACACCAGGTAGTGCGTACGGTCGGGCTGCTCCGCCGTGGCCTGCCACTTGCGGCCGGTGGGGAAGGCGGCGCCGCCCCGCCCGACCAGGCCCGAGTCGGTGACCTCGCGGATGACGCCGGCCGGACCCAGCTCGAACGCCCGGCGCAGGGCCGCGTAGCCGCCGTGGGCGCGGTAGTCGTCCAGCGAGGACGGGTCGACCACGCCGACGCGGCGCAGCAGCACCAGCGACGCGTCGCCCGCCTGCGGCACCGCCGCGACGGCCGGCGGCTCCTTCGGCGCCGAGCCGGGCGCGCTCGCCGCCGTCACCGCCGCCCGGGCCGAGGCCGGCGCCGACACGGCCGTCCGCACCGGGTCCCCGGCCTTGACGGCGAGCGCGGCCGGAGCCCGCTCGCACAGGCCCAGGCAGGGAGCGCGCTCCACCGACACCCCGCTGCCCGGACCGAGCCGCGCCCGGACCCCGGCACACAGCTCGTCCGCCCCCGCGGCGGTGCACGCCAGGTCCGTGCAGACGTGCAGCACGGTCGCGGGCCGGGGCCGGAGGGAGAACATGGCGTAGAAGGTGGCCACCCCGTACGCCTCCGCCGGGGGCACCGTCAGCCGCCTGCACAGATAGTCCAGGGCCCCCTCACTGATCCAGCCGATGCGGTCGTTGATCGCGTGCAGCCCCGGCAACAGCAGGTCGCGGCGGTCCCGGGCCGCACGCCCGCCGCGGGCCCAGCGCAGCTCCTCCTCGAAGCGGCCGGCGCCCTCCCAGGAGGACTCCGGCGGCCCGAGCAGGGAGTCCACGGCCGCCCGCTCCTCGTCCGTCGGCTTGCTGTCACCGAAGTGCAGGTCCATGCGTCACCTCACGTAGGGCACAACCGTCACCAGCGGAAGCTTCTCGATCCGGATCGCCGACGCCTTGAACTCCGCCGTCCCCGCGATCGGGCAGTTGGCCTCGATCGTCAGCGCGTTGGTGTCCACCTCGTCGGGGAAGTGCATCGTCATGAACGCCAGCCCGGGCCGCAGCCCGGTGTCGATCCACACCGGCGCCACCACCGACCCGCGCCGCGAGGTCACCCGGACCTCCTCGCCCACCACGACCCCGTAGCGCTCGGCGTCCTCCGGGCTCAGCTCGACGTACTCCCCGCGCCGCAGCGGGGAGGCGAAGCCGCCGCTCTGCACACCGGTGTTGTAGGAGTCCAGCCGGCGGCCGGTGGTCAGCCGGAGCGGATACTCCTCGTCGGTCAGGTCGACGGGCGGGTCGTGCCGGACGATCCCGAACGGCGCGGGCCGCCCGCGCAGCGAGGGGTCCGGCTCCCACAGCCGGCCGTGCAGGAACGGCGGTTCCAGCGCGCTGGTGCTCGGACACGGCCACTGGATCCCCTGGTGGCGCTCCAGCCGCTCGTACGTCATGCCGTAGTGGTCCGGCGACACCGACCGCAGCTCGTTCCAGACCGCCTCCGCGTCGGCGTAGGCGAAGTCGTGGCCGAGCCGGGCCGCCAGATCGCGGATGATGTCGATGTCCTCGCGGGCCTCACCGGGCGGGGCGAGGGCCCTGCGCACCCGCTGCACCCGCCGCTCGCTGTTGGTGGTGGTCCCCTCGGTCTCCGCCCAGCCGGCCGTGGCGGGCAGCACCACGTCCGCCAGCTCCGCCGTCCTGGTCAGGAAGATGTCCTGCACGAGAAGGAAGTCCAGCGCCCTCAGCCGCCGTACGGCCTGCTCGGTGTCCGCCTCCGACTGCGCCGGGTTCTCGCCGATGCAGTAGACGGCCCGCAGGGTGCCGTCCTCCATCGCCTCGAACATCTCGGTGAGGTTGAGTCCGTAGTGCGGCTGGGTGACGGTGTCCCAGGCCGACTCGAACTTCAGCCGGACGGTGGGGTCCAGGATGTCCTGGAAGCCCGGCAGGCGGTTGGGGATCGCGCCCATGTCGCCGCCGCCCTGCACGTTGTTCTGGCCGCGCAGCGGCTGGAGCCCGGACCCGTAGCGGCCGACGTGACCGGTGAGCAGGGAGAGGTTGATCAGCGCGCGCACGTTGTCCGTGCCGTTGTGGTGCTCGGTGATGCCGAGCGTCCAGCACAGCTGGGCGCGCTCGGCGCGGGCGTAGGCGTGCGCCAGCTCCCGGATCGCGGCGGCGGGTACACCCGTGACCTTCTCGGCGAGGGAGAGGGTCCACGGTTCGACCAGCGCCGCGTACTCCTCGAAACCGGTGGTCGCCCGCTCGACGAACGCCTCGTTGACCAGCCCCGCGTGGATGATCTCCCGGCCGACCGCGTGCGCCAGCGGGATGTCGGTGCCCACGTTCGGGCCGAGCCAGCTCTCCGCCCACTCGGCGGTGGAGGTGCGGCGCGGATCCACGGCGTACATCCGGGCCCCGTTGCGGATGCCCCGCAGCACGTGCTGGAAGAAGACCGGGTGCGTGAGACGGGCGTTGGAGCCCCACATCACGATGACGTCGGTGTGCTCGATCTCCTCGTAGGAGGAGGTCCCGCCGCCGGAGCCGAACGCCGCCGACAGACCCGCGACGCTCGGGGCGTGGCAGGTGCGGTTGCAGGAGTCGACGTTGTTGGTGCCCATCACCACCCGGGCGAACTTCTGCGCCACGTAGTTCGTCTCGTTGGTGGCGCGGGCGCAGGAGAACATCCCGAACGCGTCGCGCGCCGCGGACAGTTCCCGGGCGGCGCGGTCCAGCGCCTCCTCCCAGGACGCCCGGCGGAAGGGCTCGTCGCGGGAGTCCCGGACCAGGGGATGGGTGAGCCGGGTGTAGGTCTTCGGGGTACGGTCGCGATTCCTCATACGGCGCTCCTCGTACGGCGCTCCTCATACGGCGCTCCTCATACGGCGCTCCTCATACGGCGCTCCTCATACGGCGCTCCTCGTACGGCGCTCCTCACGGGGCGTCCTCATGCGGCGTCCTCGGCGCTCCTCAGCGCGAGCAGGTCCGAGATGGCGTGCACGGTGCGCAGGGTGGGCACCGGCACACCGGTGATCCCCGCCAGCTCCACGACGGCGGCGAGCAGCACGTCGAGCTCCAGCGGCCTGCCGCGCTCCAGGTCCTGGAGCGTGGAGGTGCGGTGGTCGCCGACGCGCTCGGCACCGGCGAGACGGCGCTCGATGGAGACGCCCACCCGGCAGCCGAGGGCCTCGGCGACCGCGAGCGTCTCCGCCATCATGGTCTCGATGACCCGCCGGGTGCCGCCGTGCCGGCACACCTGGCGCATGGTCGCGCGGGCCAGGGCGCTGATCGGGTTGAAGGAGATGTTGCCGAGCAGCTTCAGCCAGATGTCGTTGCGCAGGTCGGGCTCGACCGGGCACTTCAGGCCACCCGCCACCATCGCCTCGCTGAACGCCGTGCAGCGCGCCGAGACGCCGCGGCCGGGCTCGCCGACGGAGAACCGGGTGCCCTCCAAATGCCGTACGGTTCCTGGTCCTTGGAGCTCGGTCGCGGCGTGGACCACACAGCCGACGGCCCGTTCGGGCGCGAGCACCGCACTGACCGCGCCGTCCGGGTCCACACTCTCGATGCGACGGCCGTCCCAGGGGCCGCCGTGCCGGTGGAAGTACCACCAGGGGATGCCGTTCTGGGCGGCGACGACCGCCGTGGTGCCGTGCAGCAGCGGCTCGATCAGCGGCCCGCACGCCGCGTACGAGTGCGCCTTCAGGCCCAGGAACACATAGTCGGCCGGGCCGATCCCGGCCGGGTCGTCGGTGGCGCGGGGGTGCGCGGTGAAGTCGCCGCGCGGGCTGAGTACCCGCACCCCGTGCCGCCTCATGGCCGCCAGATGCGGTCCACGGGCGATGAGGTGCACGTCGGCGCCCGCACGGTGGAGCGCGGCACCGACGTAGGCGCCGATCGCACCGGCGCCGAGGACTGCGACTTTCATCTGGGGGAGCTCCGTTCGGTCGAGGGGTACCGAGGAACTGCCGAACTCTGTCGACGAAATACTGTATACAGTATGGAAGTTGGGCCAGCAAGGCTCCGTGCAGCACCTCGGCGGCGCCGCGGCCGGGCGCACCCGGCGTGCCCGCCGGCCGCGGCCACCCTCGCTCGGCGGCCGTGTCCCGGGGACGGGGAGCGGCCCCCTCCCGGCATTTCATGCAGGCGAATGAGATTTAAAAGTAAAGCAATAAACCGGAGGTTCCCGGTCCCCGTATGAAAGGATTAATGCCCCTCCCAAAACTTTTTATTTGAACCCCTCAGCCCCGGCTGCTTAAGTCGACGGAGTACGCAGACGGCTGAACACGGGGGGGCTCATGACCGTCATGTACGAGGCCGGGACAGAAACCGGCATTATCCGCATGGACGCCGGAAAGGCGGACATCGCGCAGCTCAAGAAGCTGGTGCGCTGCGGATCGCGGGCGCGGAACGAGCAATTCGACGACGACGCGCATTTGGACCGGATCATCCCGAAGCCCTGGGGCTACGAGTACCGGGCGTACGTCGACGACTTCTTCGACCTGTGGTCGCTGCACATCGACACGCCCCACAGCACGTCGATCCACGCGCACCCCAGGAAGCTGACGTACCTCCTGTGCCTCGGGGGGAAGGGGGTCACCACGGGGCTGGACCGGGAGGAGATCCGGATCAAGGCGGGCTCGATTCTGCGCATCGCGCGGGGCACGTTCCACGGAACCCGGAACATGGGGGACGACGCGCTGGAACTCATCGAGGTCGAGGTGCCGCGGAACAAGTTCGACCTCATGCGGTTGCAGGACGACTACAACCGCGCCGGCACGGCTTACGAGTCGGAATCGGTGGAGCAGCCACGGAACACCATGCAAGCCGTTCCGTTCCTGCCGAACACGCGTATGCGCAGGCACAGTCCGGACCGGCGATTCCGGTTCGAATTGCGGACCGGTATGGACATTTTCTACCGGCGGCGTGCGGAGGACGTATTCCACATTCCGCTGTGCGTCTCGGGTGTGGTGAAGTCCGACGTCGAGATCCTCACCGGGCTCCCGGGGGACACCCGGCGTCCGCAGACGGACAAGCAGTATCTCTCCATCAGCCGGACCCGCTGACCGTCACGTCCGCGTCATGCACCACCTCACGCACAAGGAGCCGCAACAGACAATGGGGGATCGAGAAATGCCTCGCAGTGCCGTCATCATCACCGGTCCCGGCTTCCAGGACCACGACGTCGTCTTCACCTACTACCGCCTGCTGGAGGAGGGCTGGAACGTCGACGTGGCGACGAAGCACGCCGACCCGGTCACCGGCAAGTACGGCGTACCGCTGCCCATGGACAAGACCGCCCGTCCGCTGATCTCCTTCGAGGACCTCGCCGTCGACAACTACGACGTCGTCGTCCTCACCGGCGGGCACGAGGCCCCCGACCGCGTCCGCCAGGACCGCGACGTGCTGGACTTCGTCGCGGGCATGGACAAGGCCGGCAAGGTCGTCGCGGGCCTGTGCCACGGCCCCTGGATCATGGTCAGCGCCGGTGTCCTCAAGGGCCGCAGGGCGTGTGCGTACATCGGCCTGCGGGACGACGTGATCAACGCGGGCGCGCACGTGGTGGACAGCGACGTCATCGTCGACGGCAACATCATCACCTGCTCCTACTACGGCTACATGGGCGCGTTCATGCGAGCGGTCTTCGCGACGGCCGAGAAGCTCGCCGGTGAGAAGCGGGCCGCCTGATGACACGGACGGGGGACGTGCTGGCGGTCGACTTCGACGGAGTCGTCGCCGACGCGCTCCAGGAGTGCGCGCTCGTCACCTGGCTCGGCGGACGGGGGCCTCACGCCTCCGTCCCCGGGGCCGAGCAGCTTCAGCGCCTGCCGGAGGAGTTCGTCCAGCGTTTCCGGCACATCCGCAACTACGCGCGCGTGCTGGACCATTTCGTGGTGGCACACCTGCCCGGAGCCGATGCGGTCGACTCGCAGACCGCGTTCGACACCCTGTTCTCCGGCCTGGAGCCGGAGTACGTCCGCGCGTTCGCCGAGGCGGCCGGCGCGGCCCGGGAGCGGCTGCGGACCGGGGAGCCGGACTTCTGGCTCGGCCTGCACACCCTCTACCCGGGCATGGCCGACCTGCTGCGCCGCTTCAGCGGGCGCGTGGTGGTCGTCACCGCCAAGGACGAGGACTCGGTGCGGGCCATCCTGGCCCGGCACGGCCTCGGGCACACCGTGCGTGAGGTGTTCGGGGAGTGCGGGGACAAGGCCGGCGCGGTGCTGGACGTCAGCGCGCGGTGGGACGTGCCGGTCGGGAACATCACCTTCATCGACGACAACCTCGCCAACGTGCGCAAGGTCGCCGAGACCGGCGCCCGTGCCCGATGGGCGCTGTGGGGGTACGCGACGCCCGAGCACCGGGCCGAGGCGGACCGGTGCGCGGTGCCCGCGCTGCACCTCTCCGAGGTGTGCCGTCTCGCCTCCGCGGCCGTATGACCTCCGCAACCCCATGACGGTCCTTCGAGCAGGAGATTCCTCCGCATGAGCACCGCACAGTCCGTCGTGCCCCCGTCCGGCCGGGCGGAGGCACGGACGGGATTCACCGTCCGGCTCGTCGCCCTGGTGGCGATGGCGTTCGCGATCCCGGCCCAGCTGTATCTGGCCATCCCGGTGGCGGGCGGCATCCAGAAGGCGTTCGGAGTGAGCGCGGGGGCCGCGGCCTGGACGGGCAGCGCCTTCTCGCTGGCCTACGCCGTGGGCTTCCTGGTGTTCGGGCCGCTGTCGGACCGGGTGGGGCGCCGGCCGGTGCTGGCCCTGGGCACGCTGGCGACCGCGCTCGCGACCGCCGCGGTGGCGCTCAGCCCGGACTTCGGCTGGTTCCTGGCCTTCCGGGTGGTGCAGGGGCTGGCCGCGGCCGCCTTCGCACCGGTCGCGCTGGCCTACGTGGCGGAGCAGGCGCCACCGGCGCGGCGCGCGGTGGCGCTGTCGTTCCTCACCACCGGGCTGCTGGGCGCGGGGGTGGCCGGGCAGCTCTACGGACAGGCGGTCGCCGACCGGTGGCGCCTGGCGTTCTGGCCGGCCGCCTGCGTCTACGCGGTCGCGGCGGCGGTCTTCTGGCTGCTGCTGTCACCGGCGGGAGGCCGCTCGCCGGCCTCGGCGCGCGACGTGCTCGTGGCGATGGGGCGGCTCCTGCGCAACCGGGGCGCCGTGGCCGTGTTCGCGTCGGCGCTCACGGTGTTCGGAAGCTTCGTCGCGCTGTACGCGGCGCTGAACGCGCATCTCGCGTCGACGGCCGGATACGACGCGGCCGATCTGCTGGCCGTACAGGCACTGGGCGCCCTCGGCCTGGTCGCCGGTCCGGTGGTGCACCACTTCGGCGGAGCACGGGGGCCGCTCCGGCCGACGGTGGCGGGATTCGTCGTGGCGTCGGCGGGACTGCTGCTGACGCAGGTCACAGCGGTGCTCTGGGTGCTGCTGGCCGGGACCGTGGTGTTCGTCGGCGGGATCAGTCTCGTCGTACCGGGTCTCGTGGGACTGCTGCACCGGCTCGCTCCGGGCGCCACGGGCGCGGCGGTCTCGTTCAACACGTTCGTGCTCTTCGTGGGGGCGTCCCTGGGACAACTGGCGGCCGCGCACACCGGCTACCGCACGGTGCCGGCCGTGGCGGCGGCCGCGACACTGGCGGCGGCGTGCGTGGTGGCGGTCCTCGCCCGCCCGGCCGCCGGCCGAGGCTCCCGGCAGCCGTCCGGAGAGACAGCACGGGAGGCCGCGTGAAGAGCGTCCTCTCCGTCCTCACCGGCCACGGCGAACTCGGCGCCGGCGGACGGCCCACCGGCTTCCACCTCGGTGAGACGGCCGAGCCCTGGCGCATCCTCCGGGACGCCGGTCACCGGGTCGACTTCGTCTCCGTCCGGGGCGGACGGCCCCCGATGACCGGCTACGACGCCGGCTGCCCCGCCCACGACGCCTTCCTCGAGGACCCGGCGGGCGGCCTGCTCCTGGACCGCGCGCCCGTGCCGGAGGAGGCCGACCCGGACGACTACGACGCCGTGTACTTCGTCGGCGGCCACGGCACCATGTGGGACTTCCGGGGGCATCCGGCACTGGAACGCCTCGCCCGCCGAATCCACGAGGCGGGCGGGGTCGTGGCCGCCATCTGCCACGGGCCGGCCGCACTCGTGGACGTGCGGCTGGCGGACGGCCGTCATCTGGTGGCGGGCCGGCGTCTGACCTGCTTCGCCGACGCGCACGACAGGGCGCGCGGCCTGGACGGCCTGCTGCCCTTCCCGCTCCAGCGCACGCTTCAGCGGCGCGGCGCCGTCCTCAGCCACGCGCCCGACAGGAAGCCGCACGTGGTGGTCGACGGCCGGCTGGTGACCGGGCAGAACCCGCAGTCGGCCCGTGAGCTGGGGGAGCGGCTCGTCCGGCTCCTCGCCGCCGCCCCCGTAAGACCGCCGCGCGCCGGCACCGCACGGTTCCCCGTCAGCACTCCCCGAAGGAAGCGCATCATGCCGAAGAAGGTTCTGTTCGCCCTCACCAGCCACGGTGAGCTGGGCGGCACCGGCCGCAGCACCGGTTTCTACGTCCCGGAGGTCGCCCACCCGGCGGCCGTCTTCCGCGCGGCGGGCTACGACATCGACTTCGTGTCCGTACGGGGCGGCGCGCCCCCGCAGGACGGCGTCGACCCGGACGACGAGGTCGTCGCCGCCTTCCTCGCGGACCCCGCCGTCAAGGCCGCCCTGGAGTCGACGCGCACCGCGGCCGAGGTCAGCGCCGAGGACTACGACGTCCTGTTCTACGCGGGCGGCCACGGCGCCATGTGGGACTTCCCCGGCGACTCCGCCCTGGCGGCTCTGGCGAGCGCCGTCTACGAACGCGGCGGTGTCGTGGCGGCCGTCTGCCACGGACCGGCCGGCCTGGTCGACATCAGGCTGAGCGACGGCTCCCACCTCGTCGACGGCAAGCGGGTGGCGTGCTTCACCAACGAGGAGGAGGCGGCCGTCGGCCTCAGCGACGTCGTCCCCTTCCTGCTGGAGAGCAAGCTGGTGGAGCGCGGTGCCCGGCACACCGGGACGGCGGCCTTCGCCGAGCACGCCGTCGCCGACCGGCGCCTGGTCACCGGCCAGAACCCGGCGTCCGCCGTCCGGGTCGCCGAACTCGCCCTCGCCGAACTCGGCGCGGCCTGAGGGCCGGAGATCCAGGGCAACCCAGGGCGGTCCAGGACGACCCGCGGCCGGTTCGCGCCGGATCCCGTTGCTCCCCGGGGCCCTGATCCCCCCGGGGGGACGTCGTGATGGCACAGTAACCCTCGTACATGTCCGTTTTGCCCCCGGTGACCGGACGGGTTCCCACGGGGGCCCACGGGGGGACGCCATGACGATTCAACTGGGCTGGCTGCGCACCTTCGTCACCGTCTACCGGCTCGGGTCGTTCACCAAGGCGGCCCAGGCCCTGACGATCTCCCAGCCGGCCGTCACCCACCAGGTGCGCAATCTGGAGAAGGAAGTGGGACGGCTGCTCTTCGAACGGCTCCCGCAGGGGGTGCGGCCCACCCCCGCCGCCGAGGCCCTCGTCCGCGAGGTGCAGGGGCCCATCGACAGCCTGGCCGGAGCCATCGAACGCTGCTTCGTGGACCGGCAGGCGTGCCGGCCCGTCCATCTGGGCGGGCCGGTCGAGCTCATGACCAGCCGGGTGATCCCCGCCGTCAGCGACCTCGTCGCCGAGGGGCTGAAGCTGCGGATGCGCTTCGGCCTCGCGGACGACCTCCTCGCCACCCTGCTGGACCGGCAGGTCGACCTGATCCTGTCGACCGTACGGCCGCGTGTGCGGGGCATCGCCGCCACCCCGCTCGTCGACGAGGAGTTCATGCTCCTGGCCTCGGAGAGACTCGCCCGGGACATCCCCCGGGACCGGCTCGCGGCGGACGGCCCGGCGGTGCTGGAGAAGTACCCGCTGATCAGCTACGCCGAAGTGCTGCCCATCATCCGGCGCTACTGGCTCGCCGTCTTCGGCACCCGGCCCACCGTCAGGCCGGCGCTCGTCGTACCCGACCTGAGAGGCGCCCTCGCCGCGGTGAAGTCGTCGGCCGGGATCTCCGTCCTGCCGACGTATCTGTGCGGGGAGGAACTGGCGGCGGGCGAGGTCGTTCCGCTCCTCGAACCCGAGGTCCCGCCCATCAACACCCTCTACCTCGTCATCCGCCAGGGCGAGCTGTCCCGGCCGAATCTGGCGCTCCTGCACGGGCATCTGCTGACGAAGGCGCAGCGGTGGACCTGAGCGGACCGACCGTTCGGCGCAGCCTGCATACCGCTCATCGCATACGGTCGACGCGCGCCTTCTCAACCGGCCGCCCCGTTCCTACCGTTCGGGATCATGAGCCCCCCAGTCGCCCCCGCGGGCTGGAGCCGCTGGCTGGTCCCGCCCGCCGCGCTCTCGGTCCATCTCTCCATCGGCCAGGCCTACGCCTGGAGCGTGTTCAAACCGCCGCTCGAATCGGCCCTCGGCCTCAGCGGCACCCAGAGCGCGCTGCCCTTCCAGCTCGGCATCGTCATGCTCGGCCTGTCCGCCGCCTTCGGCGGCACGCTCGTGGAGCGCAACGGCCCGCGCTGGGCGATGACGGTCGCCCTGATCTGCTTCTCGTCCGGCTTCCTGCTCTCCGCGCTCGGCGCGGCCACGGAGCAGTACTGGCTGATCGTCCTCGGCTACGGCTTCGTCGGCGGGATCGGCCTGGGCATCGGCTACATCTCACCGGTCTCCACCCTGATCAAGTGGTTCCCGGACCGGCCCGGCATGGCCACCGGCATCGCCATCATGGGCTTCGGCGGCGGCGCGCTGATCGCCTCGCCCTGGTCGGCGCAGATGCTGGAGTCCTTCGGCAGCGACAGCTCCGGGATCGCGCTGGCGTTCCTGGTGCACGGGCTGTCGTACGCCGTCTTCATGCTGCTCGGCGTGGTGCTGGTGCGGGTGCCGCGCACCGGGCGGAGTCCGGACGGCGAGCCGGCCGCCCTCCCGGGACCGCGGGTTCCGGCCCGCAGCGCCGTGCGCACCCCGCAGTTCTGGTGCCTGTGGATCGTGCTCTGCACCAACGTCACCGCCGGCATCGGCATCCTGGAGAAGGCCGCCCCGATGATCACGGACTTCTTCGCGGACAGCTCCGCGCCGGTGTCGGCGACGGCCGCCGCCGGCTTCGTCGCGCTGCTGTCGGCGGCCAACATGGCGGGCCGCATCGGCTGGTCCTCGACCTCCGACCTGATCGGCCGGAAGAACATCTACCGCGTCTACCTGGGCGCCGGCGCGCTGATGTACACCCTGATCGCCCTGTTCGGCGACTCCTCCAAGCCGTTGTTCGTGCTCTGCGCGCTGGTGATCCTCTCCTTCTACGGCGGCGGCTTCGCGACGGTCCCCGCGTATCTGAAGGACCTGTTCGGCACCTATGAGGTCGGTGCCATCCACGGACGGCTGCTCACCGCGTGGTCCACGGCCGGCGTCCTCGGGCCGCTGATCGTGAACTGGATCGCCGACCGGCAGGAGGAGGCCGGCCGGCACGGGGCGTCCCTGTACGGCCTGTCGTTCGTCATCATGATCGGGCTGCTCGTCGTCGGCCTCGCCGCCAACGAGTTCGTCCGGCCGGTCCACGCCCGCCACCATCTCCCCGAGCCGAAGGAGGCCGCCGATGACCGGCGACACCAGTCCGCCTAGTACCGGCCGCCGAGGGCTGATCGCCTTCTCCTGGCTGTGGGTGGGAGCACCGCTCGCCTACGGGCTGTACGAACTCGTACGCAAGGCGACGCAGCTGTTCACGGGGTGAGTGCCCGGCGTCGCCGTCCGGGCGTCCGGGCGTATGCGGGAAGACGACAAACCGGGCGCCCCTTTCCTGTCGCTCCACCCGCCGTCCTACCCGCGAGTCACTGATCAGACTGGCGGTCCCGCTACCGAGGAGACGAGGGGTTCGCCCGTGCACGGCTCGCGCATCACCGCCGTAGGCCACTACCAGCCCGCCAGGGTCCTCACCAACGAGGAACTGGCGGGCATGGTCGACACCAGCGACGAGTGGATCACCACCCGCGTGGGCATCCGCACCCGCCATGTCGCCGGGCCCGACGAGCCGGTCGACGAACTGGCCGCCCACGCCGCCGCGAAGGCGCTGGCCGCGGCCGGGCTGACACCCGGCGAGATCGACCTGGTGGTGGTCGCCACCTCCACCGCGATCGACCGGTCCCCGAACACGGCCGCCCGGCTCGCGGCCCGGCTCGGCATCCCGCACCCCGCCGCGATGGACGTCAACGTCGTCTGCGCCGGCTTCACGCACGCGCTGGCCACCGCCGACCACGCCGTCCGCGCGGGCGCCGCGGACCGCGCCCTGGTCGTCGGCGCCGACAAGATGTCCCAGGTGACGGACTGGACCGACCGCACCACCTGTGTGCTGGTCGGCGACGGGGCCGGGGCCGCCGTCGTGGAGCGCGCCGAGTCGCCCGGCATCGGGCCGGTGCTGTGGGGGTCGGTGCCGGAGCTGGGGCGGGCGGTGCGGATCGAGGGCACACCGCCGCGGTTCTCGCAGGAGGGGCAGACCGTCTACCGCTGGGCGACCACCCGGCTGCCGTCCCTGGCGCGCCGCGCGTGCGAACGGGCGGGACTGGCCCCCGAGGACCTCGCCGCGGTCGTCCTGCACCAGGCGAACCTGCGGATCATCGAGCCGCTCGCCGAGAGGCTCGGCGCCGTGAACGCCGTCGTCGCGCGGGACGTGACCGACTCCGGCAACACCTCGGCCGCGAGCATCCCGCTCGCCTTCTCCAAGCTCGTCGAAGAGGGCGCGATCAGCACCGGGGATGCGGTCCTGCTGTTCGGCTTCGGCGGGAACCTCTCGTACGCGGGACAGGTCGTCCGCTGCCCCTGAACGATCCGGCGGCCGAAGACCGCGTGACGCGGCCGGCGTTCCGCCCCCTGTTCAGCGTGCGCCGTAGACTGTAGACGAAAGACAATCGAGACCGACGTTCAGTCTTCCGGCGTTCCGGCCGCTGTGCACGGGCCCTGCCGGGGAGGGGGACCGCGATGTTGTCGACAGGACTGCCCCAGGGGGCGGTGCCCAAGCTCGAACGGCCGGGTCCGTTGCGGGACCGGGTCTACGAGGCGCTGCTCGAACTCATCACCACGCGCGCCCTCCGGCCCGGACAGCACCTGGTCGAGAGTGAACTCGCCGGACATCTCGGCGTCTCCCGGCAGCCGGTGCGCGAGGCCCTCCAGCGGCTGAACACCGAAGGGTGGGTCGATCTGCGGCCCGCCCAGGGCGCGTTCGTGCACGAGCCGACGGAGGAGGAGGCCGACCAGCTGCTCACCGTCCGTACGCTGCTGGAGGCCGAGGCGGCCCGGCTCGCCGCCGCCAACGCGACCGAGGAGGGCATCGCGGTCCTGGACGAGCTGCTGGGACAGGGGCTGCGGGCCATCGCCGCCGACGACGTGGACGGCGCGGTGGCCCTCAACGCCCGGTTCCACGCGGCCGTCATGGAGCTGGCGGGCAACGCCGTCCTCGCCGAGCTCGCGGCCCAGGTCGACCGCCGGGTGCGCTGGTACTACACGCCGGTCGCCCGGCAGCGCGGGCGCCAGTCCTGGGTCGAGCACCGGGAGCTCATCGCCGCGATCGCGGACCGCGACGAGCAGCGCGCCACACAGCTGATGCGGGAGCACACCGAACACACCCGGCGCTCGTACCACGCGCGGGAGAGGTCCTGACCCGCGCCGCACCCCGTCCGCTCGCCCGGACCCCACGTCTCCCTTCCCGCCGACCCGCCTTTGTCCTGGGAGTGGAGAAAGTCTGCGGTAATCCCTGCACGACTTCTTCCCACACCGTACGGCCGCTGCTACGTTCCCTACGAAAGCAAGCCACGGACGTCACCGGAACCCGGTGCGCACAGGCCGATTGAGGCGGGGAGGGGCTCGTGAGACGCATGACCGCACGGCCCGCCAACGCCCATCAGGCCCGACTGCTCAAGCTGCTGCGCGACGGCGGCCCCAGCTCCCGCGCCCAGCTGGGCGACCGGGTGGACCTCTCGCGGTCCAAGCTGGCCGTCGAGGTGGAACGGCTGCTGGAGACGGGGCTGGTGGTGGCCGACGGACTCGCCGCCTCGCGCGGCGGCCGCCGCTCCCACAACGTCCGCCTCGACCCGAACCTGCGCTTCCTCGGCGTCGACATCGGCGCGACCTCCGTCGACGTCGCCGTCACCAACGCCGAACTGGAGATCCTGGGACACGTCAACCAGCCCATGGACGTGCGCGAGGGCCCGGTCGCGGTCTTCGAGCAGGTGCTGTCCATGGCCGCCAAGCTGCGGGCCTCGGGACTCGCGGAGGGATACGACGGCGCCGGCATCGGCGTCCCCGGACCCGTCCGCTTCCCCGAGGGCGTCCCGGTGGCTCCGCCGATCATGCCGGGCTGGGACGGCTTCCCCGTGCGGGAGGCGCTCAGCCAGGAACTCGGCTGCCCGGTCATGGTCGACAACGACGTGAACCTGATGGCGCTGGGGGAGCAGCACGCGGGCGTCGCCCGCACCGTCGCCGACTTCCTCTGCGTCAAGATCGGCACCGGTATCGGCTGCGGCATCGTCGTCGGCGGTGAGGTCTACCGCGGAACGACGGGCAGCGCGGGCGACATCGGGCACATCCAGGCCGTGCCCGACGGCCGCCCGTGCGCCTGCGGCAACCTCGGCTGTCTGGAGGCCCACTTCAGCGGCGCGGCGCTCGCCCGCGACGCGGCGGACGCCGCCCAGCAGGGCCGGTCGGCGGAGCTCGCCGGCCGGCTGGAGGCGAACGGCCGGCTCAGCGCCGCCGACGTCGCCGCCGCGGCCGCCGCCGGTGACGCCACCTCCCTGGACCTCATCAGGGAGGGCGGCACCCGCACCGGCCAGGTCATCGCCGGCCTGGTCAGCTTCTTCAACCCGGGCCTGGTGGTGATCGGCGGCGGGGTGACCGGCCTCGGCCACACCCTGCTCGCCGCGATCCGCACCCAGGTCTACCGCCAGTCGCTGCCGCTGGCGACCGGCAACCTCCCCATCGTCCTGGGCGAACTGGGCCCCACCGCCGGAGTCATCGGCGCCGCCCGGCTCATCAGCGACCACCTGTTCTCCCCCGCGTAACCGGCACGGCGCACCTTCGCGAGACCACCGGCACGGCGCCCCGCCGCGCCCTGCCCAGCCCTTGGTACAGCTCCGCGCACAGCCCTTCGCTCTGCTCTGCTCTGCCCTGCTCCGCCCTGACACCGGCCCGCACGCCCGCCGAGGGGACCCACATGGCACCAGAACCACCGCTGCTCAGCATGGACGGCATCACCAAGTCGTTCCCCGGAGTCCGGGCCCTGGACGGCGTCGACCTCGACGTCCAGGCCGGTGAAGTGCACTGCCTGCTCGGCCAGAACGGGGCCGGCAAGTCCACCCTCATCAAGGTCCTGGCCGGCGCCCACCAGCCCGACACCGGAACAATCCGCTGGCTGGGCGAGCCCGTCACGCTGCGCTCGCCCATCGCCGCCATGCGTCTGGGCATCGCCACCATCTACCAGGAACTGGACCTGGTGGAGCACCTGTCGGTGGCCGAGAACGTCCACCTCGGACACGAGCCGACCACCGCCGGTTTCGTCGTGCGGGGCCGCGCGGCGCGCGCCTCGACCGCCGCCCTGCTGCGGCGCCTGGGCCACCCCGAGATCGACCCGGCCCGCCCGGTCGGCGGGCTGTCGGCGGCACAGCGGCAGATCGTCTCCATGGCACGGGCGCTCTCCCACGACGTACGGCTGATCGTGATGGACGAGCCGTCCGCAGCCCTCGACCCCGACGAGGTCGACAACCTCTTCCGCATCGTCGGCGACCTCACCGCCGACGGCGTGGCCGTCGTCCACATCTCCCACCGGCTGGAGGAGATCCGACGCATCGGCGACCGGGTCACCGTCCTCAAGGACGGCCGGGCCGTCGCCGGGGGACTGCCCGCGAAGTCGACGCCGACCCGCGAGGTGGTCGCGCTGATGACGGGACGCGACGTCGAGTACGTCTTCCCCGCCCGGCCCCCGGCCGCCCCCGGCGGACCGCCGGTGCTCCAGGTCCAGCGGCTGGCGCGCGAGGGGGAGTTCGAGCCGCTGGACCTGGAGGTCCGCCCGGGGGAGATCGTCGGTCTCGCCGGTCTCGTCGGCTCGGGACGGTCCGAGATACTGGAGACCGTCTACGGTGCGCGGAAACCGTCCGCCGGCCGCGTCCTCGTCGACGGCCGCCCGCTGCGCCCCGGCAGTGTGCGCGCCGCCGTACGCGCCGGACTCGGCCTGGCGCCCGAGGAGCGCAAGGCGCAGGCGCTGCTGATGCTGGAGTCGGTCACCCGCAACGTGTCGGTCTCCTCCCTGTCCCGCTTCTCCCGGGCCGGCTGGATCGACCGGGGCGCGGAACGCGGCGCCGCCCGCAGGGCCACCCGTGAGCTGTCGCTGCGCCCCGACAACCCCGCCGTCCCCGTCCGCACCCTCTCCGGCGGCAACCAGCAGAAGGCCGTACTGGCCCGCTGGCTGCTGCGCGGCTGCCGCGTCCTGCTGCTCGACGAGCCCACCCGCGGCGTCGACGTCGGCGCCCGCGCCGAGCTGTACGCGGTGATCCGCCGCCTCGCCGACGAGGGCCTCGCCGTGCTGCTGGTCTCCAGCGAGGTGCCCGAGGTGCTGGGCCTGGCCGACCGGGTGCTGGTGCTGCGCGAAGGCCGTGTCGTGCACACCGCGCCCGCCCGCGAACTCGACGAACACCGCGTACTCGACCTCGTCATGGAAGGCAGCCCGGCGTCATGACGCAGCACATGTCCCCGCCCCGCGACGGCACACCGAGGACCGCGGCGGGCCCGGCGCCCGCCTGGCGCTCCCTGGCCGCCCGCACCGACGTCCGCACCCTCTCCCTGCTCGGCGTGCTCGCCGCGCTGATCCTGATCGGCTCCATCACCAAGCCGGACCAGTTCCTCGACACCCGCAACCTCCAGCTCGTCCTCACCCAGGCGTCCGTGATCGGTGTCGTCACCGTCGGCATGACCTTCGTGATCGTCTCCGGCGGCATCGACCTGTCCGTCGGCGCGATCGTCGCCCTGGCCTCGGTGTGGGCGACCACCGTCGCCACCCAGGAGTACGGCTTCGCCGGCATCCTCTTCACCGCGGTCGTGGTCGGGGTGGGCTGCGGCCTGGTCAACGGCGTCCTCATCGCCTACGGCGGCATGGTCCCGTTCATCGCCACGCTCGCCATGCTCGCCTCGGCCCGCGGACTGGCCCTTGAGATCACCGACGGCAGGACACAGATCGTCACGGTCCAGGGCATCCTGGACCTGGGCGAGCGGGACTCCTACGTCCTCGGCGTCCCGCCGCTGGTCCTGGTGTTCGCGGCCGTCACCGTCATCGGCTGGCTGGTGCTCAACCGGACCACCTTCGGACGGCGCACGGTCGCCGTCGGCGGCAACGCCGAGGCCGCCCGGCTCGCCGGCATCGACGTCCGCCGCCAGCGCCTCCACCTCTACCTGCTGTCCGGGCTCTGCTGCGGCATCGCGGCCTTCCTGCTGATCGTCCTGTCGGGCTCCGGCCAGAACACCAACGGCAACCTCTACGAACTCGACGCCATCGCCGCCGCGATCATCGGCGGCACGCTGCTCAGCGGGGGCCGCGGCACCATCACCGGCTCCGTGCTCGGCGTCCTGATCTTCACCACGATCACCAACA
Organism: Streptomyces fumigatiscleroticus; assembly: GCF_014647975.1. Classification (GTDB taxonomy): domain Bacteria; phylum Actinomycetota; class Actinomycetes; order Streptomycetales; family Streptomycetaceae; genus Streptomyces; species Streptomyces fumigatiscleroticus. The sequence goes on along the minus strand of NZ_BMQF01000004.1, from coordinate 256,382 downwards.
TCTTCGCCCTGAACAACTTGCAGAGCGACGTCCAGCAGATCGCCAAGGGCGCGATCATCGTCGCCGCCGTGCTGGTCCAGCGCCGTACCGCAAGCACGACCTGAGGGTCGTACCGCCAAGCACGACCTGAGGAAGGGGTTCCCGCCATGCCAGTGCCGACGTCACCCACGAGCCGCAGAGGACTGCTCTTCGGGGCCGCCGCCGTGTCCGCCGGTGCCCTCCTCACCGGGTGCACGAGCAACGAGCCCGCCGACAAGGACGACGACAAGCCGGCCGCGAACGACCGGCCCGCCGCCGACGACCGGCCCGGCAAGCGGGTCACCATCGGCTTCGCCGGCCCGCAGGCCGACCACGGCTGGCTCAACGCCATCAACGACAACGCCAAGAGCCGCGCCGGGACGTACTCCGACGTCACCCTGGAGATCACCGAGGGGTCCAACGACACCGCCCAGCAGATCGGCCAGATCGAGACCCTCATCAACAAGAAGGTCGACGTACTGGTGGTGCTGCCCGCCGACGGCAAGGCGCTCACCCAGGTCGGCCTGAAGGCGATGCGCGCGGGCATCCCGGTCGTCAACCTCGACCGCGTCTTCAACACCCCCCAGGCCTACCGCTGCTGGATCGGCGGCGACAACTACGGCATGGGCCTGAACGCCGGGCACTACATCGGCGAGAAGCTCAAGGACAAGGCGGACGCCCGCGTCATCGAGCTGGCCGGACTGGACAACCTGGAGCTGACCAGACAGCGCACCCAGGGCTTCGACGACGCCCTGAAGAACTACCCGAACATCAAGAAGGTGGCCCGCCAGGCCGCCGACTTCACCGTCGAGTCCGGGCAGGCCAAGATGGCCCAGCTGCTCCAGGCGCAGCCGGAGTTCGACGCCCTGTGGAACCACGACGACGACCAGGGCGTCGGCGCGCTGCGCGCCATCGAGCAGGCCGGACGCGAGGGCTTCCTGATGGTCGGCGGCGCGGGCGCGCTCTCCGCCTTCCAGGCCATCAAGCAGGACGACGGAGTGCTGAAGGCGACCGTCCTGTACCCGCCGACCATGGCCGCCTCCGCCATCGACCTCGCCCGCGCCCTCGGCCAGGGCAAGGGCGTCGGCGGCCTCGCCGAGTACGAGATCCCGGCCTCGCTCACCCTCTACTCGGCCGTCGTCGACAAGACCAACGTCGACCAGTACATGTCCACCGGCTTCAGATGACCGGCCCGGCCCCGCACCCCCCACGGCGCTTCCGTACGGCGCCCCCACGACGAGGACGAGGAGGACATCCGCATGGCACAGCCGGAAGCGCCCGAAGGGGCCGAGCCCGACAGGCCGCCGCTGCGCGTCGGCATGGTCGGCTACGCCTTCATGGGCGCCGCCCACTCCCAGGGCTGGCGCACCGTGGGCCGCGTCTTCGACCTGCCGCTGCGCCCGGTGCTGGCGGCGGTCTGCGGCCGGGACGCCACCGCCGTGCGCGCGGCGGCCGGCCGGCACGGCTGGGCCGCGGCCGAGACCGACTGGCGGGCCCTGGTCGAACGCGACGACGTCGACCTCGTCGACATCTGCACCCCCGGCGACAGCCACGCCGAGATCGCCCTCGCCGCGCTCGCCGCGGGCAAGCACGTCCTGTGCGAGAAGCCCCTCGCGAACTCCGTCGCCGAGGCGGAGGCCATGACGCGGGCGGCCGAGACGGCAGCCGCCCGCGGCCAGTCGGCGATGGTCGGGTTCAACTACCGCCGGGTGCCCGCGACGGCGCTGGCCCGCACGATGGTGGCCGAGGGACGCCTCGGCGCACTGCGGCACGTCCGGGTGACCTACCTCCAGGACTGGCTGGTCGACCCCGCCTTCCCGCTGACCTGGCGGCTGCGCAGGGAGTCGGCCGGGTCCGGCGCGCTGGGCGACCTCGGGGCGCACATCGTCGACCTCGCCCAGTACCTGGCCGGCGAGCACCTCGCGGGCGTCTCCGCGCTCACCGAGACCTTCGTACGACAACGCCCGCTGCCCGGCGGCCCCACCGGCGGCCTGGCCGCGGTCTCCGGCACCGGCACCGGTACGGGCCGTGTCACCGTGGACGACGCCGCCCTGTTCACCGGCCGGTTCCCCTCCGGGGCCCTCGCCTCCTTCGAGGCCACCCGGTACGCCACCGGCCGCAAGAACGCCCTGCGCATCGAGCTCAACGGCGAACGCGGCTCCCTCGCCTTCGACCTGGAACGCCTCAACGAGCTGGCGTACCACGACGCCACCGAGCCCGGCGTCCACGCCGGTTTCCGCCGCATCCTCGTCACCGAGCCCGACCACCCCTACCTCCAGGCCTGGTGGCCGCCCGGCCACGGCCTCGGCTACGAGCACACCTTCGTCCACCAGGCCCGCGACCTGGTGCACGCCGTCGCCGAGGGACGGCAGCCCGAACCCTCCTTCGCCGACGGACTCCAGGTGCAGCGCGTGCTGGCGGCGGTGGAGGAGAGCGCCGGGAAGAACTCCGTCTACACACCGATCGAGGTCCGAGGAGGCCGAAGCTGATGCCGCGCACCTTCACGCTCTTCACCGGACAGTGGGCCGATCTCCCGCTGGAGGAGGTCTGCCGCCTGGCCCGCGAATTCGGCTACGACGGCCTCGAACTCGCCTGCTGGGGCGACCACTTCGAGGTCGACAAGGCGCTCGCCGACCCGGCCTACGTCGCCTCGCGCCACCAGCTGCTCGACAAGTACGGCCTGAAGTGCTGGGCGATCTCCAACCACCTCGTCGGCCAGGCCGTCTGCGACGCCATCATCGACGAACGTCACCGGGCCATCCTCCCCGACCGTATCTGGGGCGACGGGGAACCCGAGGGCGTACGGCGGCGGGCGGCGGCGGAGATCGCCGACACCGCGCGCGCCGCGGCCGCCCTCGGCGTCGACACCGTCATCGGCTTCACCGGCTCCGCCATCTGGCACCTGGTCGCCATGTTCCCGCCCGCCCCCGAGCCGATGATCGAGCGCGGCTACGAGGACTTCGCCGAGCGCTGGAACCCGATCCTGGACGTCTTCGACGCCGAGGGCGTGCGGTTCGCGCACGAGGTCCACCCCAGCGAGATCGCCTACGACTACTGGACGACCGTACGCGCGCTGGACGCGGTCGGCCGCCGGCCGGCCTTCGGCCTCAACTTCGACCCCTCGCACTTCGTGTGGCAGGACCTCGACCCGGTCGGCTTCCTCTGGGACTTCCGGGACCGCATCTACCACGTCGACTGCAAGGAGGCCCGCAAGCGCCTCGACGGGCGCAACGGCCGCCTCGGCTCGCACCTGCCGTGGGGCGACCCGCGGCGCGGCTGGGACTTCGTGTCGGCGGGCCACGGCGACGTCCCCTGGGAGGACGTCTTCCGCATGCTGCGCTCCATCGGCTACCAGGGCCCCGTCTCCGTGGAGTGGGAGGACGCCGGCATGGACCGGCTCCAGGGCGCCCCCGAGGCCCTCGCCCGCCTCAAGGCCTACGACTTCGAACCGCCGTCGGCATCCTTCGACGCGGCGTTCGGCAACTGACCCCCTTCCGCTCTCCGGGGTGACGGCGCACCCCGGCGTACCGCATCCGCCCCGTACAACCGGCCCCTCACTGGAGGCAGATCGTGCACGGGAACGACAGCACCACCGGCACCGGCAGAAACGAGACCCACAGAGGACGCCCCCTCGTCACCCGCAGACGGCGCCCCCTGGTCCACAGAGCGCTCGCCCTGTTCGGCGGTGCGCTGCTGGCGGGCGCCTCCCTCACCCTCGCCGCCCCCCAGGCCGGCGCGGTCGCCCCCGCCGCACCGGCCGTCCCGGCCGCCGAGGACTTCCAGCAGGTCACCCTCGCCAAGGGCGAGGCGGAGGTCGGCGAACCCATGTCGCTCGCCGTCCTCCCGGACCGCTCCGTCCTGCACACCTCGCGCGACGGCGAGCTCCGTCTCACCGACGCCGCCGGCAACACCCGCCTGGCCGGCAAGCTGGACGTCTACTCCCACGACGAGGAGGGACTCCAGGGCGTCGGCGTCGACCCCGGCTTCGCCGAGAACCGTTTCATCTACCTCTACTACGCGCCCCCGCTGGACACCCCCGCGGGCGACGCCCCCGAGACCGGCACCGCCGCCGACTTCGCCCCCTTCGACGGCGTCAACCGTCTCTCCCGGTTCGTGCTCGGCACCGACGGCACCCTGGACACCGCCAGCGAGAAGAAGATCCTCGACGTCCCCACCACCCGCGGCATGTGCTGCCACGTCGGCGGCGACATCGACTTCGACGCGGCCGGCAACCTGTACCTGTCGACCGGTGACGACTCCAACCCGTTCCAGTCCGACGGCTACACGCCGATCGACGAGCGCGCCGACCGCAACCCGGCCTTCGACGCCCAGCGCACCTCCGGCAACACCAACGACCTGCGCGGCAAGATCCTGCGCATCAAGGTGAACGCCGACGGTTCGTACTCCGTCCCCGAGGGCAACCTGTTCGCCCCCGGCACGGAGAAGACACGCCCCGAGATCTACGCGATGGGCTTCCGCAACCCGTTCCGCTTCAGCGTCGACAAGGAGACCGGCATCCTCTACGTCGGCGACTACGGCCCCGACGCCGGCTCCGCCGACCCGGCCCGCGGCCCGGCCGGCCAGGTCGAGTTCGCCCGCGTGACCGGCCCCGGCAACTTCGGCTGGCCGTACTGCACCGGCGACAACGACGCCTACGTCGACCACGACTTCGCCACCGGCGCCTCCGGCGCCGCCTTCGACTGCGCCGCCCCGAAGAACGACTCCCCGCACAACACCGGCCTGACCGACCTGCCCCCGGCGCAGCCCGCCTGGATCCCCTACGACGGCCCGTCCGTGCCCGAGTTCGGCGACGGCTCCGAGTCCCCGATGGGCGGCCCGGTCTACCACTACGACCCGGAGCTCGACTCGCCGGTGAAGTTCCCCGAGGCCTACGACGGCGACTTCTTCGCGGGTGAGTTCGGCCGCCGCTGGATCAAGCGGATCAGCAGCGACGCCGACGGCACCGTGCGGTCCATCAGCGACGTCCCGTGGACCGGCACCCAGGTGATGGACATGGCCTTCGGCCCGGACGGCGCACTCTACGTCCTGGACTACGGCACCGCCTGGTTCGGCGGCGACGAGTACTCCGGCCTGTACCGCATCGAGAACGCCACCGACGGCCACTCGCCCGTCGCGCAGGCCGCCGCCGACCGCACCTCGGGACAGGCCCCGCTGAGGGTCCGCTTCTCCTCCGCGGGCACCGGCGACCAGGACGGCGACGCCCTCACCTACAGCTGGGACTTCGGCGACGGCACCACGTCCACCGCCGCCGACCCCACCCACCGGTACCGGAAGAACGGCACGTACACCGCCACCCTCACGGCGAAGGACCCCTCCGGCCGCACCGGCAGCGCGAGCGTGCGGATCGTCGTCGGCAACACCGCGCCCACGGTGACGCTCGACCTGCCCAAGGACGGGCAGCTCTTCGGCTTCGGTGACGCCATCCCGTTCAGGGTGAGGGTCACCGACCCCGAGGACGGCAGGTCGATCGACTGCGCCAAGGTCAAGGTCACCTTCGTCCTCGGCCACGACACCCACGGCCACCCGCTCACCTCGGCCAACGGCTGCTCCGGCACCATCCAGACCAGCGCCGACGGCGGCCACGACGAGAACGCGAACATCTTCGGGGTCTTCGACGCCGAGTACACCGACAACGGAGGCGGCGGCCAGGCCCCGCTCACCTCGCACGACCAGAACGTCACCCAGCCCCGCCACCGCCAGGCCGAGCACTTCGGCGACTCCTTGGGCGTCTCGGTCATGACCAAGGACGCCGCACACGGCGGCAGGACCGTCGGTGACGTGAACAACGGCGACTGGATCTCCTTCACGCCGTACGTCCTGGACAACGCCACGTCGGTGACGGCGCGCGTCTCCTCCGGCGGCGCCGGCGGCACCCTGGAGCTCCGCGCGGGCTCGCCGAAGGGCACCCTGCTCGGCAGGGCGGCCGTCCCGGTCACCGGCGGCTGGGAGACCTTCCAGGACGTGACCGCGAACCTGTCCCGCGCACCCCGCGGCACCACCACGCTGTACCTGGTCTTCAAGGGCAGCGGCACCGGCGCCCTGTTCGACGTGGACGACTTCACCTTCACCACCAGGACCACGGGCTGAGGGGGCGGTGACATGAAGCGCTCCACCGGCAGGATCACCGTCGCCGCGGCGGGTGCCGTCCTGCTGCTCGGCGCCGTGGGCGGGCCGGCGGTGTCCCAGGACTCCTCCGGCCGGGACGGCAGGCGGGTGCTGGTCTTCTCCAAGACGGCCGGCTTCCGGCACGACTCCATCCCCGAGGGCATCGCCGCCGTCCGGCAGCTCGGCGCGAGCGGCGGCTTCACGGCCGACGCCACCGAGGACGCCGGCGCCTTCACCGCGCGCAACCTGGCGCGGTACGACGCGGTCGTCTTCCTCTCGACGACGGGAGACGTCCTGAACGGCGCGCAGCAGCGCGCCTTCGAGGGCTACGTCCGCAACGGCGGCGGCTATGTCGGCGTCCACGCCGCCGCCGACACCGAGTACGACTGGGAGTTCTACGGCGGCCTCGCCGGTGCCTACTTCCGGTCGCACCCGGCGATCCAGCCCGCCACCGTGGACGTCGAGGACCGTGCCCACCCGGCCACCTCGGGCCTGGCCCGCACCTGGGACCGTACCGACGAGTGGTACGACTACCGCACCAACCCTCGGCAGCGGGCCCATGTCCTCGCCTCGCTCGACGAGTCGTCGTACACCGGCGGCACCATGCAGGGCGACCACCCCATCGCCTGGTGCCAGGAGTACCGGGGCGGCCGCGCCTTCTACACCGGCGGCGGCCACACCAAGGAGTCCTACGCCGAACCCGCCTTCCGCGAGCACCTGCTCGGCGGCATCCGGTGGGCCATGGGCGACGCCCAGGCGGACTGCCGCCCGGAGAACGGCTACCGGCCGCTCTTCGACGGCACCTCCCTGGACGGCTGGCAGCAGGCGGGCCCCGGCTCGTTCACCCTGGACGACGACGGCACCCTGACCTCGTCCGGCGGGATGGGTCTGCTCTGGTACGCCGCGTCGGGCTTCTCCGCGTACTCCCTGAAGCTCGACTGGAAGATGGCCGGCGCCTCCGGCGACGACAACTCGGGTGTGTTCGTCGGCTTCCCGCCCTCGGACGACCCGTGGTCGGCGGTGGACAACGGCTACGAGATCCAGATCGACGCCACCGACACCCCCGACCGCACCACGGGGTCCGTCTACGGCTTCCGGTCCGCCGACCTGAAGAAGCGCGACCGCGCGCTGAACCCGCCGGGGGAGTGGAACACCTACGAGATACGTGTCGAGGGCGAACGCCTCCGCGTGTGGCTCAACGGGGTACAGATCAACGATTTCACCAACACCGACCCGGCGCGGAGCCTCACCGGCGGACACCTCGGCATCCAGAACCACGGTGCCGGTGACCAGGTGTCCTTCCGCGACATCCGGATCAAGGAACTGCCCGCGGCGGCCTCCCCGGCCGCGCAGGGCGACTGAACGGCGGCGGGCGGGGGACGCCGGACTCCCGCCCGCCGTCTTCCCCCTTCGTTCTCGCACTCCGTACGGCTCCTGCGACGCGTCCGACAAGGAGGCTGCCCATGTCCGCGTCCCCCTCCGCTTCCGGTTCCCGTGTCGGTGTCTGGCTGATCGGGGCCCGCGGCTCCGTCGCCACCACCGTGGTGGCGGGCTGCGCCGCCGTCACCGCCGGCCTGCACCCGCCGACCGGCATGGTGACCGAGACCCCCGCCTTCGCCGGCTCGGGGCTGCCGGCCCTGCCGTCCCTCGTCTTCGGCGGTCACGACAGCCTCGACTGCCCCCTGCCCAAACGGGCGGAGGCCCTCGAGGCGGGGGGAGTGCTGCCGCCCGGCCTGCCCGCCGCCGTCCACGCCGAACTGGCCGCCGCCGACCGCGAGATCCGCCCCGGCGGGCCGCTCCCCGGCGACACCCGCACCGAGGAGGAGCTGATCACCGCCTTCGCCTCGGACATCCGCGACTTCGTACGGCGCACGGGACCGGCCCGCACGGTGGTCGTCAACGTGGCCTCCACCGAGCCGGCGGCCACCGGCGACGCGCTCCCGCCCAGCTCCCTGTACGCGGCGGCGGCCCTGCGCGCCGGCTGCCCCTATGTGAACTTCACGCCCTCCACCGGCCTGCACCACCCCGCGCTCGCGGCGCCGGCCGAGTCGTCCGGCCTGCCGTACGCCGGCCGGGACGGCAAGACCGGCCAGACGCTCCTGCGCTCCGTCCTGGGCCCGATGTTCGCCCGGCGGGCCCTGGCGGTCCGCGCCTGGTCCGGCACCAATCTGCTGGGCGGCGGAGACGGCGCCGCCCTGGCCGACCCGGCCGCCGCCGCGGCGAAGAACGCGGGCAAGGAACGGGTCCTCGCCGACACCCTCGGCACGGTCCCCGAGGGCGAGGTGCACATCGACGACGTCCCCGCACTCGGCGACTTCAAGACCGCCTGGGACCACATCGCCTTCGACGGCTTCCTCGGCGCCCGCATGGTCCTCCAGACCATCTGGCAGGGCTGCGACTCCGCCCTGGCCGCTCCGCTCGTCCTCGACCTGGCCCGTCTGACCGCCCGCGCCCACGAGGGGGGCCTGTCCGGGCCCCTGGCGGAACTCGCCTTCTACTTCAAGGACCCGGTGGGGGACGCGCCGTCGGGACTGTCGGAACAGTACGCGGAGCTGATGCGGCTGGCGGACAGGCTGCGGGGACCGGACGCGGGGGAGCGGGCGTCCGGGGCCCGGCACCGGGGCGGGGGCCCTGCCGACGGCATGGGCGGCGACGGTGCTGCCGGAGGCGGCCGGTGAACCCCGGCGACTCCACCGCCGTGGACACCTCCGCGACAGCCGACCGGCACACGGACCGGCACGCGGACCAGCGCGCGGACCGGCACGCGGACCGGTACGCGGACCAGCATGCCGAGCGGCACGCGGACCGGCACGCGGAGCGTCCGCCGCGCGGCGCCGCATGGGCCGAACTCCTCCGCCTCCCGGCGCTGTTCACCGTCCCCGGCGACGTGCTGGCCGGAGCGGCGGCGGCCGGCGCGCACGCCCCCGGCCGCGCCACCCTGCTCGCCATCGGCTCCTCCCTCTGCCTGTACGAGGCCGGCATGGCCCTGAACGACTGGGCGGACCGCGCCGAGGACGCCGCGGAACGCCCGCACCGACCGCTCCCCTCGGGCCGCATCCGCCCTCGCGCCGCCCTCACCGCCGCCTGCGCCCTGACCGCGACCGGACTGGCCCTCGCCGCCCGCGCGGGCCGCCCCGCCCTCACCGTCGCCACGCCCCTCGCGGCCACCGTCTGGGCCTACGACCTGGCCCTGAAACACACACCGGCCGGCCCCGCGGCCATGGCCGCGGCCCGCGGACTCGACCTGCTCCTGGGCGCCGCCGCCGGCACCGGACGCACCCGCGAGGCCCTGCCGTCCGCCGCGCTGCTCGGCACCCACACCCTCGCGGTCACGGCCGTGTCCCGCCAGGAGACCCGGGGCGGCTCGGCCCTGGCCCCCCTCGCGGCACTCGCGACGACCGGCCTGCTGACCCGGCTGGTCACGCACCGCCCCGCACGACCCCCGGCGGGCCGACGGGAAGCAGCCTCCCGCCCCCTGCCGGGCAGGCCGCAAGCCTTCCGCACCGAAGCCGGGGCCGGGGCCTCCGCGGCAGGGGGAGTGGCAGGGGCAGGAGCCCGGGCCGTCCGGGCCGTCCGGGGCGAGGCCGTGGCCGCCGCAGGCCGACGCCCCGCGCCGGTGCCCGGCGCGGCCCCCCGCACCGGCCGCCTCACCACCGCCCTCGGCGCCGCCTACGCCCTGACAGCGACCCGCCCCTACCTCCACGCCGTACTCAACCCCTCACCTCCCCTCACCCGACGAGCCGTCGGCGGCGGCATCCGCGCCACGGTCCCTCTCCAGGCCGCCCTCACCGCCCGTGCCGGTGGCACGGCCGCCGCCCTGCTGGTCGCGGCCCTCGCCCCGCTCGGACGGAGGTACGGCAGGAAGGTGAGCATCACATGAGCTCCCGCTCCCCCCGGCCCGCCGCGACCGCGCTCCGCTTCGGCTACGGCACCAACGGCCTCGCCGACCTCCGTCTCGACGACGCCCTCGCACTCCTCGCCGACCTCGGCTACGACGGGGTCGGCCTGACCCTCGACCACATGCACCTCGACCCGCTCGCCCCGGACCTCGCCACCCGCACCCACCGGCTCGCGCGACGGCTGGCCGCGCTCGGTCTGGAGGTCACGGTGGAGACGGGCGCCCGCTATGTGCTCGACCCGCGCCGCAAGCACGGACCCTCGCTGCTGGACCCGGACCCCGGCGCCCGCGCCCGCCGGACCGGCCTGCTGATCCGTGCCGTCGAGGTCGCCGCCGGCCTCGGAGCCCATGCCGTCCACTGCTTCAGCGGCACCGTCCCGGCGGGCACGGACGAGGACACGGCCTGGAAACGGCTCGCCGAGGCCCTCCTGCCGGTCCTGGACGCCGCCACCGCCGCCGGCGTGCCCCTCGCCGTCGAGCCGGAACCGGGCCATCTGCTCGCCACCCTGGCCGGCTTCCACCGGCTGCGCCACGACCTCGGGAACCCCGAGGCGCTCGGCCTCACCCTCGACATCGGCCACTGCCAGTGCCTCGAACCCCTCCCACCTGCCGACTGCGTACGCGCCGCCGGTCCATGGCTGCGGCACGTCCAGATCGAGGACATGCGCCGCGGCGTCCACGAGCACCTCCCGTTCGGTGACGGGGAGATCGACTTCCCGCCCGTCCTCGCGGCCCTGGCCGACACCGGCTACCAGGGCCTGACCGTCGTCGAACTGCCCCGCCACTCCCACGCGGGCCCCCACTTCGCCGAACGCTCCCTCCCCTTCCTCCGTCGCGCGGCGCGGACCGCCGCGTCCTCCGCTCCCCGGCCGGCCACCACCACGCAGGCCGGCCCCCATCCCGACGGCCACCGTCCCGCCGCCGAGCCATTCGCCGCGGCTCCCCCCGCTGTCGAGCCGCCTGCTGTCGAGCCGTCCGTCGTGGCTCCGCCCGCCGCCGAGCCGTCCGTCGTGGCTCCCCCCGCCGTCAAGCTGCCTGCTGTCGAGCCGTCCGTCGTGGCTCCGCCCGCCGCCGAGCCGTCCGTCGTGGCTCCCCCCGCTGTCGAGCCGCCCGCTGTCGAGCCGTCCGTCGTGGCTCCGTCCGCCGTCGAGCCACCCGTCGTGGATTCATCCGCCGGGCCCCGCCCACCGGACGCCCCGCCCGCCGGCGAGCCCTCCGCCGTCCCCGAAGGGACCACCCCATGACGCACCCCCACGTCACCCAGGACACCGACACCCCGACGGGGAGAACCGATCCCGCCGTCGCCTCCCTGGACGACCTGCACGCCCACCTGCGCACCCAGCTCGGCGCCACCGCCCGTGCCTGGCTCGGCCAGGCGCTGGACGAGGCCGCGGCCCACCCCGGCATCCACGGCCCCGTCTCCGTATGGGAGCTGCGCCTGGCCGAGGCCGGCCGGCGCTGCGGCTCCGCCCACGCCGACGCCGCCCGTGTGCTGATCCTGCACGCGGCCCGCGCGGACGCCGGCGCCCTGGCCCGGGTGTACTTCCAGGGCACCGCCGCAGAACGCCGCGCCGTTCTGCGGGCACTGCCCCACCTCGTGCCGGGCCCCGACGCCCTCCCGCTGGTCCAGGACGCCCTGCGGACCAACGACACCCGGCTCCTGGCCGCCGCCGTCGGCCCGTACGCCGCCCGGCACCTCGACCCCCACCAGTGGCGGCACGCCGTGCTGAAGTGCCTGTTCACCGGGGTTCCCGTCGACCATGTGGCGGATCTGGCCCGGCGCGCCCGGGGCGACGGCGAACTCGCCCGCATGCTCGGCGACCACGCCGCCGAGCGCATCGCCGCGGGCCGCCCCGTCCCGGCGGATCTGCATCGCGTCCTGACCCTGACCGATCCCACGGCCGGCTCGCCCGCGGACACCGGCACCGGCACGTCCGGCAGCGACGGCAAGGAGTCCTGATGCGGCTCTTCGACCCCCACATCCACATGACGTCCCGGACCACCGACGACTACGCGGCCCTGCACGCCGCTGGCGTCCGCGCCGTCGTCGAGCCGTCCTTCTGGCTCGGCCAGCCCCGCACCTCGCCCGCCTCCTTCCTCGACTACTTCGACTCCCTGCTCGGCTGGGAGCCCTTCCGCGCCGCCCAGTACGGCATCGCCCACCACTGCGCCCTCGCCCTCAACCCCAAGGAGGCCAACGACCCGAGGTGTGTCCCCGTCCTGGACGAACTGCCCCGGTATCTCCTCAAGGACCGGGTGGTGGCCGTCGGCGAGGTCGGCTACGACTCGATGACGCCCGCCGAGGACACCGCCCTGGCCGCCCAGCTCCAGCTCGCGGCGGAGCACGCTCTGCCCGCGCTGGTGCACACCCCGCACCGTGACAAGCTCGCCGGAGTGCGCCGCACGCTCGACGTGGTGCGGGAGTCCGCCCTGCCCCCGGACCGGGTCCTGCTCGACCACCTCAACGAGACCACCGTGAAGGAGGCCAAGGACAGCGGCTGCTGGCTGGGGTTCTCCGTCTATCCGGACACCAAGATGGACGAGGCGCGGATGGTGGCGATCCTGCGCGAGTACGGGCTCGCACAGGTACTGGTGAACTCCGCCGCCGACTGGGGCAGGAGCGACCCCCTGAAGACCCGGAAGGTCGCCGACCTGATGCTCGCCGAGGGGTTCACCGAGGACGACGCCGACCGGGTGCTGTGGCGCAACCCCGTCGCCTTCTACGGACTCAGCGGCCGGCTGGAGCTGGAGGTCACGGCCACGGAGGCGACCCACGAGGGCAACTCCGTGCTGCGCGGCGCCCCCGGAGACGGGGCCGGGCCGGCCGGGATTCCGGCCGGGGAGGTGTGAGCCGTGCGCTTCCGTCACCCCGACGGCTCCACCGTCCACCTCGCCTACTGCACCAACGTCCACCCGGCCGAGACCCTCGACGGCGTCCTCGCCCAGCTCCGCGACGACTGCGAGCCCGTGCGCCGCCGTCTGGGCCGCGACCGTCTCGGCATCGGCCTCTGGCTCGCCGGGGACGCCGCCCACGCCCTCGTCACCGACCCGTCCGCCCTGCGCGGCCTGCGCGGCGAACTCGACCGGCGCGGCCTGGAGGTCGTCACCCTCAACGGCTTCCCGTACCGGGGCTTCGGCGCCGAAGAGGTCAAGTACCGGGTCTACCGGCCGGACTGGGCCGAGACCGAACGGCTGGAGTACACCACCGCCCTGGCCCGTGTCCTGGCCGGGCTGCTTCCCGACGACGTCACCGAGGGCAGCATCTCCACCCTGCCGCTCGCCTGGCGCACGGCCGCCACGGACGACCGCCTCGCGGCGGCCCGCACCGCACTCGTCGCCCTCGCGGAACGCCTGGACGCGCTCGCCGAACTCACCGGCCGCTCCCTCCGCGTCGGCCTGGAGCCGGAACCCGGCTGTGCCGTCGAGACCACCGGTGACGCCATCGCCCCGCTGACCGCGATCGCCCACCACCGCATCGGCATCTGCGTCGACACCTGCCACCTCGCCACCTCCTTCGAAGACCCGCACACCGCTCTGGACGCCCTCGCCGAGGCACACGTCCCCGTCGTCAAGTCCCAGCTCTCCGCCGCCCTGCACGCCGAACACCCCCGTCTGCCGTCGGTCCGGGAAGCACTCGCCGCCTTCGCCGAACCCCGTTTCCTGCACCAGACACGTGCCATGCCGGCTCCCACCTCCGCCCGAGGAGGAAGGACCCCCGTCGCCGCCGGCCCGCACGGCACCGACGACCTGGACGAGGCCCTGAGGGGCGACGCCCTGCCCGGCACGGCGCCCTGGCGCGCCCACTTCCACGTTCCGCTGCACGCGGCCCCCGCCGCGCCGCTCACCTCCACCCTTCCCGTCCTGAAGGCCGCGCTGACCCGGCTCGTCGGCGGCCCGCACCCGCTCACCCGGCACCTCGAGGTCGAGACCTACACCTGGCAGGCCCTCCCGCCCGGGCTGAGGCCCCGCACCCGCGCCCAACTCGCCGACGGCATCGCCGCCGAACTCACCCTCGCCCGCGACCTGCTGACGGACCTCGGCCTGAAGGAGCTGCCATGACCGCGCCCGCGCCCTCTGGGCCCACGCCCCTTCTCGTTCTCGACGTCGTCGGCCTCACCCCCCGTCTCCTCGATCACATGCCGCACCTGAAGGCACTCGCCCGGTCCGGTTCCCGTGCCGCGCTCGGCACCGTCCTGCCCGCCGTCACCTGTGCCGCCCAGTCCACGTTCCTGACCGGCACACTGCCCTGCGAGCACGGCATCGTCGGCAACGGCTGGTACTTCCGCGAACTCGGCGACGTACTGCTGTGGCGGCAGCACAACGGACTCGTCGCCGGGGACAAGCTCTGGGACGCCGCCCGCCGGGCGCACCCCGGGTACACGGTCGCCAATATCTGCTGGTGGTACGCCATGGGCGCCGACACCGACATCACCGTCACTCCCCGTCCCGTCTACTACGCCGACGGCCGCAAGGAACCCGACTGCTACACCCGGCCCCCGGCCCTGCACGACGAACTCACCGCGGAACTCGGCACCTTCCCGCTCTTCCGCTTCTGGGGTCCGGGCGCCGACCTGGTCTCCAGCCGGTGGATCATCGACGCCACCCGGTATGTCCTCCACACCCGCCACCCCGACCTGACCCTCTGCTACCTCCCTCACCTCGACTACGACCTCCAGCGCTTCGGGCCCGGCGATCCGCGTTCCCTGCAAGCCGCCACCGACCTGGACGCGGCACTGGCCCCGCTGCTGGACGACGCCCGCGCCGAGGGGCGCACGGTGGTCGCGCTCTCCGAGTACGGCATCACACGTGTGCACCGGCATGTCGACATCAACCGCGCACTGCGCCGCGCCGGACTGCTGGAGGTGCACACACAGGACGGCATGGAGTACCTGGACCCGATGGCGTCACGTGCCTTCGCGGTCGCCGACCACCAGATCGCCCATGTCTACGTCCGCCGCCCCGAGGACCTCGAAGCCACCCGCGCCGCCCTCGAAGACCTGCCCGGCCTCGAGCAACTCCTCGACGACGAGGGCAAGAAGGCCCATCACCTGGACCATCCGCGCTCCGGTGAACTCGTCGCCGTCGCGGAGCCGGACGCCTGGTTCACGTACTACTACTGGCTCGACGACAGCCGCGCGCCCGACTTCGCGCAGCTCGTCGAGATCCACCGCAAACCCGGCTACGACCCGGTCGAGCTGTTCATGGACCCGCTCGACCCGTACGTCAGGGTGAAGGCGGCCACCGCCCTGGCCCGCAAGAGACTCGGCATGCGTTACCGCATGGCGGTCGTGCCCCTGGATCCGTCACCTATTCGGGGCAGCCACGGCCGCCTGCCCACGAGCGACGACGAAGGTCCGCTCATCCTGTGCTCCACCCCCCACGCCGTCACCGGCCGCGTCGCGGCCACCGAAGTGAAATCCCTGCTGCTCGGCCTGGCCGGCCTCGCGTGAGACGAGACGGCCGGATCGACTACGGACAGTGAAGCACGCGCCACTGACAATCCCGCCGACGCGCCTGTGACCAGCACTTTCTCCAGCGCCCGCCACCTACCCGCCACCGCTCGACACCGACCTGGAAGAGAGAGACCGTGACCGTCTTCAACGAAGAATCCGGAACCGGCGACGCCCTGCGCCGTGCCCTCGGGGTCGACCGCCGCCGTTTCCTCAGCACCTGCACCGCGGTGGCGGGCGCGGCGATCGCCGCGCCCGTCCTCGGCGCCCCGCCCGCCCTGGCGGGGGACCGGGGCCAGGGCCACGGCCGTGACCACGACCACGACCACGGCGGCGACGTCCTCGTCCCGCCGGACAAACGCGGCATCATCCTCTACACCGTCCGTGACGCGACGGGCCGCGACCCACTGAGCACGGACCAGCCCTCCGGCTTCCGGGAAGTCTTCGGACAGCTCTCGCGCTTCGGCTACCGGCAGGTGGAGTTCGCCGGCTACGGCCAGCACGCCAACGCGCCGGGCGGCGCGAACCTGGAGTCCGTCCAGGGTGCGAGGCTGCTGCGCTCCTGGCTCGACGACTACGGACTGCGCGCGCAGGGCAACCACGGCTTCATCCCGTCCTCCTGGCCGCTGACCACGGCCGACCTGGACACCTTCAAGAAGCACCTGGAGATCGCCAACATCCTCGGCATGGAGCACATGGGCACCGGCGGCGACCCCACCGGCAGTGCCTACCGGGCCGACTGGGACATCGCGGCCGACAAGTGGAACACACTCGGCGCGCTCGCCCGCCGCGAGGGCATCAAGCTGTACACCCACAACCACGACGCGGCGTACGGCTTCCTGCTCGATGGCGGCCCGCTGGACGAGCAGGGCCGGCCCACCCGCAGCTCCGGCATCCGCAAGCTGGAGTACTTCCTGAAGGTCACCGACCCCAGGTCCGTCTGGCTGGAGATGGACATCTTCTGGGCGCATGTGGCCCAGTACAAGTTCCCCGCCTACACGGCCCACGACGGCTCCGTCCGGGAGAAGGTCTTCGACCCGGCGGCGCTGGTCGCCCGCAACAACAAGCGCTACCCGCTGTTCCACGCCAAGGACGGCGTCGTCGACACCACCAACGGCCAGGGCTACGACATGGTGCCCTTCGGGACCGGCGTCATCGACTACCGGACCTTCTTCTCGCGCGTCGGCGAGCGGAACTACCACAACCCGATGGTCGAGCAGGACAACGCCCCCAGCTCCACCGATCCGGGGCAGTCCCTGAACCACGCGAAGATCGGTTACGACAACCTCGCGGCCCTGCGCCGGAAAGGCCGCTGACCCGGACGCGCGCCGGGCGGCCCTCCCACGCGCGTGGGAGGGCCGCCCGGCGCGCGTCCGCGGCCCCGTCAGGCGGCGCGCCGCGGCACGGTGCCCTTGCCGTACCCCGGCTGCCGCAGCAGCAGCGCGATGGCCGCCGCCACCATGGACACGCCGCCGGCCAGCGCATAGGCGCCGTCGTAGCCCCAGGCCGCGACCACCATGGAGCCGAGGCCGCCGCCGAACAGGCCGCTGATCAGCTTGCCGCTGTACACCAGCCCGTAGTTGGTGGCGTTGTAGTTCTCCCCGAAGTAGTCCGGGGTGAGCGCCGCGAACAGCGGGTAGAACGCGCCGCCGCCGAAACCGGACAGGAACGCGAACACCAGGAACAGCCACTCGCTCCTCAGGTCGCCCGCCCAGATGACGCCGAACTGGGCGACGCCCAGCACGACGATGACGAACACCAGGGTCGGCTTGCGGCCCCACCGGTCGGACAGCCAGCCCACCACGCCGCGGCCGATGCCGTTGATGACCGCCATGACCCCCATGGAGGACGCCGCGACCAGCGGGCCGAAGCCCACCTCCTTGGCGAAGTCGACCTGGAAGGAGATCCCGAAGATCGACACACCGGCGGTCATCACGACGGAGATCCACATCAGGGGCAGCATGCCCGTTCTGATGGCCTCCTTGGGTGTGTACTGCCGGACCGCCGGGGGATTCTTGGCGAGGCCCGCGTTCTCGTGGCCGCCCGCGTGGGTCAGCGGGTCGACGTGTGCGGGCCACCAGTTCTTCGGCGGGTCCTTGAAGAAGAACGCGGAGGCCAGCACCACGATCATCACGTAGCAGCCGATCAGGTCCAGCACACGGTGGTAGTTCGCGGTGTCGAAGCCGTAGTTGAAGATGAAGATGAACGGCAGGGACCCGTACGCGAAGCCGCCGTTGACGAAGCCGGTCCGCGCGCCCCTGCGCTCCGGGAACCACTTGCCGACCATGTTGATGCAGGTGGCGTACACCAGGCCGGCGCCGATGCCGCCGACCACGCCGAAGCCGAGGATCGCCAGCAGCACATTGTTCAGGTGCGACAGGGCCAGGAAGCCGAGCAGGCACATGCCCGATCCGATGTACATCGCCTTACGGGCGGTCAGGATGCCCTTCTCCCGCAGCCAGCCCGCCGGGAAGGCGATGCCCGCCTGGAAGAACACCCAGACGCTGAGGATCCAGAAGGTGTTGGACTGCGTCCAGCCGTGCGCGTGCGACAGGGTGTCCTCGGCGGAGCCGTAGGCGTACTCGAAGACGCTGATGGCCATCATGGCGATCCACGGTAAATACACCATGAGCTTGCGCGAGTGACCGAGAATGTCCCGGTCGCTCTCGCCGACGCGGTAGACACGGCCGTGTGCGTCGGTCACTTCTCTGTAGGGACGGTGCGTGGCGTCGGGGTCCGCCGGCGAGCTGCCGGCTTCGATGGGTTCCGCCGTCATGTCAAGCGATCTCCTCACCGAGCGGGTGCGGGTTGGGAACGATCCGCCGGGCCTTCGGCCTGCCCGGGGACTTCAGGAAGAGCGCCAGTACGGCCGAGGCCAGCCCGATGGAGCCCGCGAGCACGAACGCGCCCTCGTAGTCCCAGGCGCCGACGGCCACGGCGCCCATGCCGGAGCCGACGAGCCCGGAGATCAGCTTCGAGCTGTAGACCAGGCCGTAGTTGGTGGCGTTGTTGTTCTCGCCGAAGTAGTCCGCCGTCATGGCCGCGAACAGCGGGAAGATCGCCCCGCCGCCGAAACCGGAGACCATGGAGCAGAACAGGAAGAACGGCATGCTGCCCATCTGGCCGGAGACCAGCACGCCGAACTGGGCGGTGCCCAGCACGATGCAGACGATGATCAGGGTGTTGCGCCGTCCGTAGCGGTCGGAGATCCAGCCGATGACTCCGCGGCCGGTGCCGTTGACGATCGCCTTGAGGGACATCGCCGTGGCCACGATCCCGCCCGCGAAGCCCATGTCCTTGCCGAACGGCACCTGGAAGGCGATACCGAAGATGTTGATGCCGGCCGTGCACAGCAGACAGAACCACATCATCCACAGAACGGGTGTCCGGGCGGCCTCCTCGGGGGTGTACTGCTTGACGGCGGGCGGGTTCTTCTCCAGTGCCCGGCGGACCTTCGGGTCGTCGGTCCGCCTGAGCGGGTCGACGTGCGCGGGCCACCAGTTCTTCGGCGGGTCCTTGAAGAACCAGCCGGCCGCGGCCACGACCAGGCACAGACCGACGCCCACACAGACGAGCACCGTCTGGTAGTTGCCCAGGTCCATGTACGAGGTGAGCAGGAAGACGAACGGCACGGAACCGTAGGCGAAGCCGCCGTTGACGAAGCCCGTCTTGCCGCCCTTGCGCTCCGGGTACCACTTGCCGACCATGTTGACGCAGGTCGCGTAGACGAGGCCGGCTCCTGTGCCGCTGCACATGCCGAAGCCGAGACAGGCGACGGTCACATGCGGCGCGCAGGCCAGGGACAGATAGCCCAGCAGCGTGCCGACCGCGCCGATCAGCATCGCCGTACGGGCGGGCAGCCTGCCGCTCTCCCGCAGCTGTCCGGCCGGGAAGGCCACGGCCGCCTGGAAGAACACCCAGACGCCCATCAGCCAGAAGATGTGCCCGCCGCTCCACAGGTGCGCGTCGTGGAGCGTGTCCTTTGCCGACGTGAACGCGTACTCGGCGGAACTGATGCCCATCATGCCCACCCAGGGCAGGACGACCATCCACATGCGCCGGCGGCCCATGATGTCGACGTCGGACTCGCCGATCCGGTACACGCGGCCGTTGCGGTCCGTCACCTCCCTGTGGGCGACGGCTGTCGAGTAGTCGGTGGTTGTCATGTCGCTCAGCACCCCTTGCGTCGAAAGTTCTGGCCAGCGCCCCCTGTCCATCGCCTTTCGTGCGCGCCCGGGTTCCGGGGCCGGCCGACGCGCACCGTCGGCCGGCCCCGTGCTCACTCAGCTCATGAACCACCGTCCCGCAGCAGCCCCGCGGCCCGCGCCCAGCGGTACTTGGCGCCCAGCACGGCCACCGGCTTCTCGGTCGTGTACGGGTAGGCCACGACCCCCCGCTCGTACAGGTACTGGCAGGCCTGTTCGACCTCGACGTCGCCCGCGAGCGACGCGACGACCGGCTTCTCGATGCCGCGCTCGCGGAACTCGGCCACCACGCGCGCGGTGAGTTCGGCGAACACCATGGGGGGAGTGACGATGGTGTGCCAGTAGCCGAGGACGAGCGCGTGGATGCGCGGGTCCTCCAAGCCGAGCCGGATCGTCGCCTCGTACGTCGACGGAGGCTCGCCCCCGGTGATGTCCACCGGGTTGCCCGCGGCCCCGAAGGGCGGGATGAACTCCCGGAACGACGCGTCCAGGTCGGGCGGTATCTCCATCAGGGTCAGGCCGTTGTCGGTCACCGCGTCGGACAGCAGCACACCGCTGCCGCCCGCACCCGTGATGATGACGACGTTGTCGCCCCGCGGGGTGGGAAGCACCGGCAACGCGCGCGCGTACTCCAGCATGTCGTTCAGGCCGGGGGCCCGGATGACACCGGCCTGCCTCAGGATGTCGTCGTACACGGCGTCGTCCCCGGCCAGTGCCCCGGTGTGCGAACCGGCCGCTCTGGCGCCCGCCGCCGTTCGGCCCGCCTTGAGGACCACCACCGGCTTCTTCGGAACGGTCTCCCGCGCGGCGCGCACGAAGGCCCGCCCGTCCTTGAGGTCCTCCAGGTGCATCGCGATGCACTCGGTGTGCGGGTCCTCACCGAACCAGGTGAGCAGGTCGTCCTCGTCCAGGTCCGACTTGTTGCCGAGGCCGACGATCGCCGACACACCCGTCTTCGTGGTCCGGGCGAAGCCGAGGATCGCCATGCCGATGCCGCCGGACTGCGAGGTCAGCGCCACGCCGCCCTTGACGTCGTAGGGCGTGCAGAAGGTGGCGCACAGGTCCTGCCACGTCGAGTAGTAGCCGTAGATGTTCGGGCCGAGCAGCCGGATGCCGTGCCGCTCGGCGATCCGCACGATCTCCTCCTGGAGCGCGTGCTCGCCGGTCTCCGCGAAACCGGAGGGGATCAGCACGGCGTTGGGGATCCTCTTGCGTCCCACCTCCTCGAGCGCCGATGCCACGAACCTGGCGGGGATCGCGAAGACCGCCACGTCCACCTCGCCGGGAACGTCGGTGACACTCTTGTACGCCTTGCGGCCCAGGATGTCATCGGCCTTGGGGTTCACCGGGTGGATCTCCCCGGAGAACCCGCCGTCGACGAGGTTGCGCATCACCGAGTTGCCGATCTTGCCCGGTTCGTTGGAGGCACCGATCACGGCCACCGACGACGGCTGCATCAGGCGGCGCATCGAGGTGAGGATCTCCTCGCGCGTGTACGTGCGGCGGGGCGGCGGCTGCCGTTCGGCGAGGATCACCCGGATGTCCGCCGCCACCGCCCCCTCCGCGGTGGCGATCACCGGGTTGAGGTCCACCTCGGCGATCTCCGGGAAGTCGGCCACCAGCCGGGATACCCGGCGGATCTGCTCGGCGACCGCCCACCGGTCCACCGCGACCCGCCCGCGCACCCCGCGCAGGATCTCCGCCGCCCGGATCGAGTCCAGCATCGACAGCGCCTCGTCCGCGTCCACCGGCGCCAGCCGGAACGTGACGTCCTTCAGGACCTCCACCAGCACCCCGCCGAGCCCGAAGGCCACCACCTTCCCGAACGTCGGGTCGGTCACCGCGCCGACGATGACCTCCTGCCCCTCGGGCAGCAGCTCCTGCACCTGCACGCCCTCGATCCGCGCCCCGGCGTTGTACGCGCGCGCGTTCTCGACGATCCGGCAGAACGCCGCCCGCACCTCCGCCGCGCCCCGCACGCCGACGACCACGCCGCCGGCCTCGGTCTTGTGCAGGATGTCCGGCGAGACGATCTTCATCACCACTGGCCCGCCGAACCGCGCCGCCGCGGCCACGGCCTCCTCGACATCCACCGCCAGCTCCTCGCCGGGTACGGCGATCCCGTACGCGTCGGCGATCACCTTGCCCTCGGGCGCGGTGAGCGCGGTCCGGCCCTCGGCCCGTACGGAGTCCAGGAGCGCCCGTACCCGCTCCACCCGGTCCTGCGCCGACACCTCAGATCACCCCGTCCGACTCGAGCAGGCGCAGCTCCTCGTCATCGAGGCCCAGCTCGCCGACGAACACCTCTTCGTTGTGCTCGCCGAGCAGCGGCGAACTGGTCACCTCGACGGGGGAGTCGGAGAGCTTGAGCGGGCTGCCGACGGTCACGAACTCGCCCCGCTCCGGGTGGGGTACGCGTACGACCATCTCGTTGGCGGCCAGCGACCGGTCCTCGATGATCTCCTTGGTGGACAGGATCGGCCCGCACGGGATGTTGTGCGCGTTGAGCCGCTCCAGCACCTCCCACTTGGGCAGTGTGGAGGACCACTCCTCGATCAGCTGGAACATCTTGTTCAGCTTCGGCAGCCGTGCCTCGGGGGTCGCCCACTCCGGGTCGTCGGCCAGCTCGGGCCGGCCCATCAGCTCGGTGATCGGCCGCCAGCCGACCGGCTGCACGATGACGTACACGTAGTCGTTCGGTCCGCCCGGCGCGCACTTGACCGCCCAGCCCGGCTGGCCGCCGCCGGACGCGTTCCCGGACCGGGGAACCTCGTCGCCGAAGTCCTCGTTGGGATATTCGGCGAGTGGACCATGGGTCAGGCGCTGCTGGTCGCGCAGCTTCACCCGGCAGAGGTTGAGCACCGCGTGCTGCATGGCCACGTTCACCCGCTGCCCGCGCCCGGTGCGCTCCCGCTGGTACAGCGCCGCGAGGATGCCCGCCACGGCGTGCACGCCCGTGCCCGAGTCCCCGATCTGGGCCCCCGTCGCCAGCGGCGGCCCGTCCTCGAAACCGGTGGTCGCCATCGACCCGCCCATGGCCTGCGCGACGACCTCGTACGCCTTGAAGTCGGTGTACGGGCCCTCGCCGAACCCCTTGATGGAGGCATAGACGATCCGTGGATTGATCTCCCGGATGCGGTCCCAGGTGAAGCCCATCCGGTCGACCGCGCCCGGACCGAAGTTCTCGACCATGACGTCGGAACGCCGGATCAGCTCGGTGAGCAGTTCCTTGCCGCGCTCGGTCTTGGTGTTGAGGGTGATGCTGCGCTTGTTGCAGTTGAGCATCGTGAAGTAGAGGGAGTCGACGTCCGGGAGGTCGCGCAGCTGCCTGCGGGTGATGTCCCCGGTCGGCGCCTCCAGCTTGACGACGTCCGCGCCGAGCCAGGCGAGCAGCTGGGTCGCGGAGGGTCCGGACTGGACGTGCGTCATGTCCAGGACGCGGATGCCGTCGAGGGCCTTGGTCGGCGTACCAGTCATACGGGCCACCTCACTTGTACATGGTCTGGTTCATGGTTCCGGGGGCGTACGCGTCGGGATCGACCCAGACGTTGATCAGGGACGGCTTGCCGGACTCGCGGGCCCGGCGCAGCGCGGGGCCGATGTCGGCGGGGTCGCGGACCTCCTCGCCGTAGCCGCCCAGCATCCGTGCGAACGCGTCGTAGCGGACGTCGCCGAGGGTGTTGCCGACCCGCTCGCGCTCCTTGCCGTACTTGGCGGCCTGGCCGTAGCGGATCTGGTTCATGGAGGAGTTGTTGCCGACGATGCCGACGAAGGGGAGGTCGTAGCGGACGAGGGTCTCGAAGTCCCAGCCGGTGAGGGAGAACGCGCCGTCGCCGAAGAGGGCCACGACCTCCTTGTCGGGCCGCGCCTGCTTGGCCGCGAGCACGAAGGGGATCCCGACGCCGAGTGTGCCGAGGGGGCCCGGGTCCATCCAGTGCCCGGGTGACTTCGGCTGCACGACCTGCCCGGAGAAGGTGACGATGTCGCCGCCGTCCCCGATGTAGATCGAGTCCTCGGTGAGGAAGTCGTTGATCTCGCTGACCAGCCGGTACGGGTGGATGGGCGAGGCGTCGGACCTCAGCTGCGGCAGCCGCTTCTCGATCGCCGTCTGCTCGGCGGCGCGCAGCTCGTCGAGCCACTCCTTGCGCTTCGACGCGCCCCCGTTGAGGCGCCCGGAGGCGGCCTCGGTCACGGCCCTCAGGACCATCCCGGCGTCACCGACGATCCCGAGGTCGATGTCGCGGTTCTTGCCGACGGTCCGGTAGTCGAGGTCGATCTGCACGACGGTCGCGTCCGGCGACAGCCGCTTGCCGTAGCCCATGCGGAAGTCGAAGGGCGTGCCGACGATCACGATGACATCGGCGTTGGAGAAGGCGTACCGGCGCGAGAGCTGGAAGTGGTGGGGGTCGCCGGGCGGCAGGGTGCCGCGGCCGGCGCCGTTCATGTAGGCGGGGATGCCGAGCGTGCGCACCAGCTCGACGGCGGCCTCGGTGCCGCGGGTCGTCCACACCTGGCTGCCGAGCAGGACGGCGGGCCTCTCGGCGTGCACCAGCAGGTCGGCGAGTTTCTCGATCGCCTCCGGGTCGCCGGGCGAGCGGGTCGAGGCGCGGTAGGCACCGGCCTTCGGCACCCGCGCCCTGGCCACCGGCACCCTGGCGTCCAGCACATCGCGCGGGATCTCCAGGAAGGAGGGGCCGGGCGCGCCGTGGTAGCACTCGCGGAACGCCATCGACACCATGTCCGCCGCCCGGGCCGTGTCCGGGACGGTCGCCGCGAACTTGGTGATGGGGTTCATCATGTCGACGTGCGGCAGGTCCTGGAGGGAGCCCATCCTGTGCTGGCTGAGGGCGCCCTGGCCGCCGATCAGCAGCATCGGGGACTCCGCGCGGAAGGCGTTGGCGACACCGGTGACGGCGTCGGTGGTGCCGGGGCCGGCGGTGACGACCGCGCAGCCGGGTTTGCCGGTGATGCGCGCGTAGCCGTCGGCCGCATGGGCGGCGACCTGCTCATGACGGACGTCGACGACCTCGATGCCCTCGTCGACGCAGCCGTCGTAGATGTCGATGATGTGGCCGCCGCACAAGGTGTAGATGACCTCCACACCTTCCGCTTTGAGTGCCTTGGCGACGAGGTGTCCACCCGAGATGAGCTCCTCGTTCTGGTCGCGGCTGTCGTCAGGCATGGCGAAAGTCCTGTCCCTTCGTAGGGGGTGGGAACGCTTCCTGCGGTAGGTCTGCGGTACGTCTGTGGTGCGTCTGCGGTGCGTCTGCGGTGCGTCTGCGGTGCGTCTGCGGTGCGTCTGCCGTACATTGCATACAGTCGACGAATACTGTATGAACCTTGTTATCCCGCATCCGGTGAGTGGTGTCCAGGGGGCGTGCGGCACTTTCCCGTCATCGAGCCGGCCCCGCGACGGCCGCCGATGATCTGGCAGACACTCGCAGACAGGAGCCGACATGGACCTGTACGAACACCAGGCAAGGGACATCTTCGAGGAGTACGGCATCACGGTGCCGAGGGCCGAGGTCACCGACTCGCCCGAGGGAGCCCGCGTCATCGCCCGCCGGCTCGGCGGGAGCGTCGTCGTCAAGGCCCAGGTCAGGACCGGCGGGCGGGGCAAGGCGGGTGGCGTCGCGCTCGCCGCCGACCCGGCGGCCGCCGAACGGACGGCCCGCCGGATCCTGGGCATGGACATCAAGGGACACACGGTGGGCACGGTGATGCTGGCCCAGCCCGTCGCCATTGCCCGCGAGTTCTACGTCTCCTACGTCCTGGACCGCGCGGCCGGCCGCTTCCTCGCCATCGCCTCCGCCGAGGGCGGCATGGAGATCGAGGAGGTCGCCGCCCGCAGGCCCGAGGCCGTGGCCCGGATCCCCGTCGACCCGGCCGAGGGCGTCACCTCCGCGACGGCGGCCCGGATCGCCCGTGCGGCCGGACTGCCGCCGCAGACCGTCGACACACTGGTACGGCTGTGGCAGGTGCTGATCCGCGAGGACGCCCTTCTGGTCGAGGTGAACCCGCTCGTCCTCACGGAGCAAGGCCGGATCGTGGCCCTGGACGGCAAGGTGACCCTCGACGACAACGCCCGCTTCCGGCAGGCCCGCTGGGGCGCGGACGACCCGGCGGTCCCCGACGACCCGCTGGAGGCGGCCGCCGCGGCCAAGGGCCTGAACTACGTCAGGCTGGACGGCGAGGTCGGCGTCATCGGCAACGGCGCCGGCCTGGTCATGTCGACGCTCGACGTGGTGGCCGGCTGCGGCGCCCGCCCCGCGGACTTCCTCGACATCGGCGGCGGCGCCTCGGCCCGGACCATGGCCGACGCCCTCTCCGTCGTCCTGGCCGACCCCGCCGTGAAGTCCGTCCTCGTCAACGTCTTCGGCGGCATCACCGCCTGCGACGCGGTCGCCGACGGCATCGTACGGGCGCTGGACACCGTACGGCTCACCCGGCCGCTGGTCGTACGCCTCGACGGCAACAACGCGGCCCGGGGCCGCGCCGTCCTCGACGCGCACGCCCATCCGCTCGTACGGCAGGCCACCACCATGGACGGCGCCGCCCGGGCCGCCGCCCACCTCGCCCACGCATCCTGAGGAGCCGGGACCATGGCCATCCACCTCACCAAGGAGAGCAAGGTCCTCGTCCAGGGCGTGACCGGCAGCGAGGGCATGAAGCACACCCGCCGCATGCTCGAGGCCGGCACCGACGTGGTCGGCGGCGTCAACCCGCGCAAGGCGGGCCGCACCGTCGTCTTCGACGTTTCCCGGAGCCCCGGGAGCCTGCCGGGCACCCCCAGGACCGTCCCCGTGTACGGCTCGGTCGCCGAGGGCATGGCGGCCACCGGCGCCGACGTGAGCGTCGTCTTCGTGCCGCCCGCCTTCGCCAGGGCGGCGGTCGTCGAGGCCGCCGACGCCGGCATCGGCCTCGTGGTCGTCATCACCGAGGGCATCCCCGTCCACGACACGGTGGCCTTCACCACGTACGCCAGAGCCAGGGGCACCCGGATCATCGGCCCCAACTGCCCGGGCCTGATCAGCCCCGGCCACTCCGTCGCGGGCATCATCCCGGCGGACATCACCGGGCCCGGCCGTATCGGCCTGGTCTCCAAGTCGGGCACGCTCACCTACCAGCTCATGTACGAACTCCGCGACACCGGCTTCTCCACCTGCGTCGGCATCGGCGGCGACCCGGTCGTCGGCACCAGCCACATCGACTGCCTGGCCGCCTTCCAGGACGACCCCGACACCGACCTCGTCGTCCTCATCGGCGAGATCGGCGGCGACGCCGAGGAGCGGGCCGCGGCATACATCCGCGACCACGTCACCAAGCCGGTCGTCGGCTACATCGCCGGTTTCACCGCCCCCGAGGGCCGGACCATGGGCCACGCCGGCGCCATCGTCTCCGGCTCCTCGGGCACCGCCCGGGCCAAGAAGCGGGCCCTGGAGGCGGCCAGCGTCAAGGTGGGGAACACGCCGACCGAGACGGCGCGGCTGGTGCTGGCCGCACTGGAAGGCGCGGGCCGGCGTCACTCATAGTGGTCACCAGGTCACTGCCGCGCGTCATCCCGCGTCACCAGGGCCCTCAGCACGATGTCCGCTCGCCCGGCGGTGCGATCCGTATGCCGGACGAGCCGTCCGTGCCCGCACCTCCCGCCCACGCTCACCGTTTCAGGGAGAGCCCCTCCGGGGCTTTCCTCCTCTCGACCGTGCACCGAGAGCGGAGCTCACGATGACGACCACCCTCACCCTCAAGGCAGGCACGTCCTGGGCCGACGCCTGGCAGCGCTGCCTCGCCGTCGCCCCGGAGGCGTTCCGGGACGACCGCGTCCTCAACCTCCACAACGCCGCCTGGCAGGCGGACGGCCGGGTCCTGCCCGCCACCAGCCCCGTCGACGGCACCCCGATCGCGAGCCCGCCCCGACTCGACCACGACACCGCCCACCAGGCCGTACGGGCATCCCTCGACCAGCACCGCGCCTGGCGGCACATCCCGCTCCCGGAGCGCCGGGCCCGCGTGGCGGCCACCCTCGACGCCCTCACCGAGCACCGCACGCTGCTCGCGCTGCTGCTCGTCTGGGAGATCGGCAAGCCCTGGCGGCTCGCGCAGGCCGACGTCGACCGGGCCATCGACGGCGTGCGCTGGTACGTCGACGGCATCGACGCCATGGTCGCCGGCCGGGCCCCGCTGGACGGGCCGGTCTCCAACATCGCCAGCTGGAACTACCCGATGAGCGTCCTCGTCCACGCCATGCTGGTCCAGGCCCTGGCGGGCAACGCGGTCATCGCCAAGACCCCGACCGACGGCGGTGTCGCCTGCCTGACCCTGGCCTGCGCGCTCGCCGCCCGCGAGGGCATCCCGGTGACCCTCGTCAGCGGCAGCGGCGGCGAACTGTCCAAGGCGCTGGTGCGGGCACCCGAGATCGGCTGCGTCTCCTTCGTCGGCGGCCGCGACACCGGCGCCGCGGTGGCCACGGCCGTCGCCGACCTCGGCAAGCGCCACATCCTGGAACAGGAGGGCCTCAACACCTGGGGCATCTGGAACTACACGGACTGGGACACCCTCACCGCCGTCGTCCCCAAGCTCTTCGACTACGGCAAGCAGCGCTGCACGGCCTACCCGCGCTTCGTCGTCCAGCGCCACCTGTTCGACGACTTCCTCGCCGCCTACCTCCCGGCCGTCCGCACGCTGCGCGTGGGCCACCCCCTCGCCGTCGAGCACGGCGACGCCCCCTACCCGGAACTGGACTTCGGCCCGGTGATCAACGCGGCCAAGGCGAAGGAGCTCCAGGACCAGGTCGCCGAGGCCATCGACCGCGGCGCCGTCCCGCTGCACCGCGGCAAGCCGTCCGAGGCACGCTTCCTGCCCGGCCAGGACACCTCGGCCTACGTCCAGCCGGTCACCCTCCTCAACCCGCCTCCGTCCTCCCCTCTGCACCACGCCGAACCCTTCGGCCCGGTCGACACCATCGTCCTGGTCGACACGGAGGCGGAGCTGCTGGCCGCGATGAACGCCTCGAACGGCGCCCTGGTCGCCACCCTCTCCACCGACGACCGCACCACCTACGACCGTCTCGCCCCCCAGATCCGCGCCTTCAAGGTGGGCCACGGCAGGCCCCGCTCCCGCGGCGACCGCGACGAGCTCTTCGGCGGGCTCGGCGCCTCCTGGCGCGGCGCGTTCGTCGGCGGCGAACTGCTGGTCCGCGCCGTCACCCAGGGCCCGGCGCAGGAGCGGCTGCCCGGCAACTTCCCGGACTACCAGCTCATGCCGTGACGACGGCCCGGGTGGCGCCCGCCGCAACGATCGACACGGGCACCACCCGGCCCGCCCCCTCGGCGGGCGGCCACCCGGCCCGGGACAGCCGGCAGCCCGCACCTCCGGCGCCCCGGCCTCACACCGGCGAGTGACCGACACGTCACGTTTCGCGATGCTCGCGCCCCTGCCCCCTCCCGCCGCCCGAGGCACGCGTCCGGCGGAAGGAAACGCAGGTGAAAGGCGCTCCGAAAGCTTGGTATTGTTGTCCATGTCGCCGCGGGGAACAGCCCCGGCAAGGCGGCAGACACCTGGTCCGGGTGGCGGAATGGCAGACGCGCTAGCTTGAGGTGCTAGTGCCCTTTATCGGGCGTGGGGGTTCAAGTCCCCCCTCGGACACTCGCTAACTCGCTGTAGCGATACGCGGATGAGGGCCTCGACCTAACGGTCGCGGCCCTACCTGCGTGTTCGTACCGGATCTCGATCCCGAGTGCCTCGTAGAGCGGGGCCTTCTTCTCGGTGTCGACGGCTTGCACACGCTGTGCGATGTCCCCGAGTTGGGAAGTCCCGTTCCGACGGCCGGGATGTCATAGGCGAAAGGCAGCCGTGAACGACGTTTTTCATCAGTTGACGCAAGTGATGACTTCGATGCATGCGGCGGGGGAGGCAGTGGACTGGTCCGTCGCTGCGACCGAACCCGGTGTGGTGGGATTCCCGTCAGATTACCGGCAGTTCGTCGCACGGTTCGGTGCTGGGACGTTGGAGGGCAGTGTGTATGTGTCGATTCCCCGTCCCGGCCAACCGCGAGAGCCCTTCACGGTGGGACGGTTGCCGCAGGACACTTCGGCGATGGACTCGTTCAGCGAGTGGCGCGATCCGGCCGAGGCGTCCAGGTATCCGCTGCGGGACATGCCGGTCTGGGGGAGACAGGCGGAGCGGACGCCTTGTGCTGGGTGACCTCCGAGCGTGACCCGCAGCAATGGCCGGTGGCAGTGTGGGCACGTCAGGGCGGTGGTTGGTCCGTCTACGACTGTGGCATGGCGGACTTCCTTCTGCGACTTCTGCGGGCTGATTTCGCGGCCTGCCCCGTCAGCGACGCCACCCTCTGGGGCGCGGGGGCGGCCCGTTTTTTGAGCTTCGCCGAAGAGGAACGGCTCAGGGAGGAAGGTCTTGATCCTTGGACCGGCGAGCCGGATCCCTACGCGGGGATGGAATTCGACTGATGCAGTGAAGTAACCCCAGGGAGCTGCCGAAGAATAAGTTCGGTTTCTGGTGTGACGTTGGGGTCATATGGCTCCTTTGCGGTGGAAGGGATCGACGGATGAGTTCGCCCGTTTGTTGCCGCATCTGGTTGAGCGGCAGCGTCGGCTGGCACTGGGGGCGGACGCGCGGGCTCTGGGGTACGGAACCTGTCAAGGCGATCGAGGCAGGTAGATCGTTTCGCCGTTGCGCCGAGACCGGTGGGCCGTCTGGTGTCGGCTTGTTGATCCAGGCCGCTTCGGACGGTTTCGGCGGCTCGGGGGCTTGCGCACGAAGCGTTCGCGGTGCTGACAACCGTCTGTTCCGGTCGTGCCCCCGATGGGCCGGGACTTCCCGGCAGGGATCGTGGTGTCGAGGCCCAGCCGTACCGAAAGGGCAGCCATGCTACGGCCATCGCACAGGTTCGGTGTTTCTGCGTGGCCCGTGCTCGGTGGCACGGAGTCCGGCATCCGTGTCACCGAGTGGCTACGACACTTTGATCCGCCCTTGCGCGACCACGCCCGTATTCGTTCCGGTACGTGATCTTCACACCGGAGGTCTGACGACCTCTCGCCGGGGCCCGGGGGCCGATGCTCCTGGGTGAGCAGACCTCCGGCCACCATGGCGCGGCGCCCATGGCCGGCCGCCCTCATGCGGCCGAGGGCTGCCAGGCCTCCTGGAAGCGGCGGCGGGCACGGTGCAGGCGGGATCGCACGGTGCCCACGGGGAGGGACAGGGTCTCGGCCATCTCCTCCTCGTTGAGCCCGTACACGCGCAGGGTGAGGACTTGGCGGTGGGCGTCGGACAGCCGGTCCAGCACGTCGCTGATGTGCACGGCGTCCAGCGGATTCGCCGCCCGGCCGACCTCCACCTGCGAGTACGCCGTCTCCGCACCGCGCCGCTTCACGGTGCGGACGGCTTCGCGGACGGTCACGGAGCGCACCCAGCCGTAGAACGCCACCGGTTCACGCAGTGTGCCCAGGCCGCGGTAGATGGCCAGGAGCGCCTCCTGTGCGGCGTCGGCCCCGTCGTCGTGGGTGATGGACCGGCAGATGCGCGCGACATACGGTGCGATGTCGGCGAGCAGGCCGTTCATCGCCTGCTCGTCGCCCGCCTGGGCACGCCTGAGCAGCGCCGGGGGAGTGGGGATGTCGCTGACGGTGTTCATTTCGCGGAAGCGCTCCTTGGGCGACCGGGGCAGGTGCGGTGAGTCGGGGTCCGGCTCAGCTCAGCTCGGCTCGACTCGGGCTCGACTCGGGTACGTGGACATGTGCTCGAGTCCGGCGGATACGTGCTCCGGCTCGGCGGATACATGCTCGAGTTCGGTGGTGTCCGCGAACGCGAGCAGCCCGTCGAGGACGTCGTCGCGGAACGTCCGCATGAACGACGGGCTGAAGCAGGACGTGAAATGCGGGAACTCGACGGCCAGCCGGCCTTCGAAGGAGACCACACACGCCATGACGGGGCTGCGGCCCGCCTGCGGGAAGTAGTTCTCGCGGGCGGGGACCAGGCGGACGTCGGTCGCGCGCAGTCCTGCGGGCAGGCGGGGGCCGGGGACCACACCCATGTTCGTGACGATCACGGTGCCCAGTTGCAATGTCGGACGACGGGGGATCTCCGGCATGATCCGGATCTCCTGGAAGTGGTCCCCGCGGTCGATGAAGTCCTTGAGCCGGGTGTGGAGGGTCCGCGCCAGCGCGAGTGGTTCCGTGGCCGGGGAGACCTCGACGGTCTGCAGGTGGGTGGTGACCGCGGCCACCATGACGGAGGCCGGCAGGGGCGGGGACAGCCGGGAGCGCAGGTCGACGGGTGACAGGCAGCCCAGTGTCCGGGAGCCGCTGCCCTCCATGCGGTGGCGAGCCGCCCGCACGACCGCGGCACTCACCAGCGCGTGCACGGAGACACCGGCCCGGCGAGCGGCCTGCCGGAGCCGGGTGGTGTCCTCCTGGCCCAGCGTCAGCCGGCGGACCTCGATGTGCCCGTGGTCCGCAGTTGAACCGGTGACGGAAGCGGAGCCGGAGGGGGAGGCCTCGGCGGTCGGGCGCGGGACGTCGTACGCGACGAGGTCCACCTGGTGTGCCGTTGTCTCCTCGATGCGCTGTTCGAGGTACTTGACGGTGTCGGCCTCTTCGCTGTGAGGCAGCAACTCGCTGACGGGGCGGTGCCATTCCGGAGGGCCGGTCCGGTCGGCCGAAGCGCGGGCCGCCGCCTCGGCGGCATCCACGTCGAGGGAAGCAGCGGTCCTCCGGTGGTCCTCGCCTCCCTCGGTCAGGAGCCGGTACCGGTCCCAGAGACCGTTGTGCAGCGCGATGCTGCTGTGCCCGTCGGTGATCGTGTGATCCACCACCAGGACGAACAGGTGCCGGTCGCCGTCCGGCGCGCTGACCAGGACCGCACGGACCAGGGGGCCACCGACCGGCAGCGGGGCGTTCAGTTCCGCCGCGTAGGCCTCCTCCAGCCCGCCGGTACGAGCGACCAGCCGGGGCCTCTCGTCCTCCGTGAGCAGCCGCAGTGCGTACCCCGCCGGCCCTGCGGGCACGATCCGTGCCCGCAGGGCCGGCTGTGCGGCCGTGACGGCGTCGAACGCGGCCGACAGCGTCCCGGTGTCGACCTTCCCGCGCAGCGTGCAGGAGAGCACCGCTCTGCTCCGCTGACCCACGTAGAGCGTTTCGACCGGACACAGTGCACGGTGCAGGCCGTCCATGTCGTCCACGCCGTCCATGTCGTCCACGCCGTCCATGTCGTCCACGCCGTCCATGTCGTCCACACCGTGTACGACGTCCATGCCGTCCACGACGTCAGTCATCTTCTCGTTCATCGTTTTCCGCGTCCGCGCTTTCCGTCCTGCGGCAACGAGCCTTCGCCGCCGCCTGCCATCCGCAGGAAATGGGAATAAGGGCATCAGGAATTCGGTGACGCCCAGAGAGTGCACTCCGGGAGCCGCCGGATCAACCCACCAGCATTGTCCGGCCGGAGATTGCGTGATTTCCCTAGAAGTCACTCGTCGGTCGGCACGCGCACTTTAGGGAAATCACTGAATTCGTTGCCGTCGGACCGGTCGGTCTTGACCGTGACCTGCCCGCTGATTCACCGTGATGAGCCGTCAGGACCGGGGGCGGGGCGCGCCGTTCACTCCCCACGCCTGCGGCGTGCGGCCGTTCCCCTTCCCCGTGCGCCGGCCTCGGCGGCTCCGGACGCCCGCGGGCCGGCCCGGACCGGCAGCCGCCGCGTCCGACCGAGCCGGATGTTCCCCGACCGTGTGATCACGGCTTGTCACATGAGGGATGTGTCATGTCAGTCCACGAGGACGATCGTCGACCGCTGACCGGTGCCCAGGAGGGCCTCTGGTACGCACAACGGCTCGCTCCGGACAGTGCCGCCTACAACACCGGAGAAGCCGTGGAGATCCACGGCCCCATCGACACCGCCCTGTTCGAGACCGCGCTGCGGCGCACCGTCGGCGAGGCCGACACGTTCGCCCTGCGCTTCCTCGACACGGACGACGGCCCCCGGTGCCGGCCGGCACCCGACGCGGACGACTGGACACTGCACCGCGTCGACGTCGGCGGAGCGGACGATCCGGAGAGCGCCGCGTGGGAGTGGATCCGGACGGACCTGGCGGCCCCCGTGGACATCGACAAGGGACCGCTGTTCTCGCACGCCCTGCTCACCCTCGCACCCGACCGGCACATCTGGTTCCTGCGGGCCCATCACATCCTGCTCGACGGCTACAGCTACAAGCTCCTCGGACGCCGGCTCGCCGACACCTACAACGCGCTGGCCTCGGGCGGTCGGCCGGCGCCCGCCGCCTTCGAGCCGGTGGCCCGCCTCCAGGCCGACGAGGCCGCCTACCTCGCCTCCGAGCGGTACGGCCGCGACCGTGCCCACTGGGCGCAGCGCCTGGCCGGACTGCCCGAACCCGCCCGCCTCACCCGCCGTACGGCCGCCCCCACCGCCCCGTTCCTGCGCCGTACCGCAGACCTGTCCCCGGCCGAGGCCGAGGCCCTGTCCGCGGCCGCGGCCCGGCTGGAGGTCTCCCGCACCGACCTCCTCACCGCCGCCGTCGTCGCCTTCCTGGAGCGCATGACCGGCGCCGAGGACCTGGTCCTGGGCCTGGCCACCATGAGCCGGCTCGGCAGCGCGGCGCTGCGCACTCCGGGCACCGCCTCCGACGTTCTGCCGCTGCGCGTGCCCGCGGCCCCCGGTACGTCCGTCGCCGAACTGGTGCGCACCGTCGCGGACGAGCTGAAGGCGCTGCGCGGGCACCAGCGCTACCGGGGCGAGTTCCTCCGCCGTGACCTGGGCCTGCTGGGCACCGGCCGCCGGCTGTACGGGCCGGTCCTCAACATCGTCCCGTTCACCGAGTCCCTGGACTTCGGCGGGCACGCCGCCACCTGGCACCACCTGTCCGGCGGCGCCGTCGAGGACCTGCAGATCTCCGTACGGCCCGGGGCGGAGTCCGGCGGGCTGTGGCTGGCCTTCGACGCCAACCCGGCGCTGTACGAGGAGGCGGAACTCGCCCTGTACCGCGACCGGTTCCTCCTGCTGCTGCGTCGGCTGGCCGCCGCCGCACCGGCACTGCCGCTGCGGGACCTGGACCTGCTGCTGCCGGGCGAGCACCCCCGGGACACGCCCGCGCGGGCCTGTCCCGTCACCGGGACCCTCACCGAGCTGTTCGAGCAGCGGGCCGCCGCGGTGCCGGAGCGGACGGCCGTGACGTGCGAGGGCGAGAGCCTCACGTACGCGGAGCTCAACGCCGAGGCCAACCGGCTGGCCCGGCTGCTGACCGAGCGGGGCGCGGGACCGGGCCGGGTGGTGGCGCTCGCCATGCGGCGGGGTCCGCGGCTGCTGCCCGCCCTGCTGGCCGTACTGAAGACAGGCGCCGCCTATCTGCCGCTGGACACCGGTCACCCGGCCGAGCGGCTGCGGCTGGTCGTGGAGGACGCGGCACCCGTCCTCCTCGTCACCGACGCCGGCCTCGACGACGGCCGTGACGGCGGCCGTGACGACGCCCTCGCGGGACCGCTGCCCGCCGCCGCGGTCCCCACGGTCCTCCTCGGCGACCCGGAGACCGAGCGGGACCTCGCCCGGCGGCCGGCCGGCGACCTGACCGACGCCGAGCGCGGAGGCCCGAGGGACCCGTCCGACATCGCGTACATCATCCACACGTCGGGCTCCACGGGGCGCCCCAAGGGTGTGCCGGTCCCGCACGCGAACGTCGTGCGGCTCTTCACCGCCACCGCGGAGCACTTCGACTTCGGCGAGGACGACGTGTGGACGCTATTCCACTCCTACGCCTTCGACTTCTCCGTGTGGGAGATGTGGGGTGCGCTGCTGCACGGCGGCCGCCTGGTCGTCGTGCCGTACGCCGTGAGCCGCTCGCCCCGGGACTTCCTGCGGCTGCTGCGCCGCGAGGGCGTCACCGTGCTCAACCAGACGCCGTCCGCGTTCGAGCAACTGAGTGACGCGGACACGGAGTTCCCGGCGGCGGGCGCGCTGCGCTACGTCGTCTTCGGCGGGGAGGCGCTGCGTCCCGAGCGGCTGCGCCCGTGGGCCGACCGGTACGGCCTGGACACCCCGGAGCTGGTGAACATGTACGGCATCACCGAGACCACCGTGCACGTCACCCACCACCGCCTCACGCGCGCCGACATGGAGGACTCCCGCCGGGGCAGCGTCGTCGGCACGCCGCTCGCGGACCTGCGCGTGTACCTGCTGGACTCCGCGGGCCGTCCGGTGCCGACCGGCGCCACCGGTGAGATGTACGTGTCCGGGCCCGGGGTGGCCGCCGGCTATCTGAACCGGCCCGACCTCACCGCCGAACGGTTCCTCGACGATCCCTTCGGGCCGCCCGGCAGCCGCATGTACCGCTCCGGCGACCTGGCGCGGCGCCGTCCCGACGGCACGCTGGAGTACCTCGGGCGGGCCGACGCGCAGGTGCAGCTGCGCGGTTTCCGTGTCGAGCCCGGCGAGATCGAGGCCGTCCTCGCCCGGCACCCGCAGGTCACCCGGGCCGTCGTCGTCGTCCGCCGCGCCGGCAACGGATCGCAGCAGCTCGTCGCGTACACGGTCGCGGCCGGGGACGCCTCACCGCGCCCCGCCGACCTGCGCGCCCATGTCGCCGCGCACCTGCCCGAGCACATGGTCCCGGCCGCCTGCGTCCCCGTCGACGCGCTGCCGCTGACCGCCAACGGCAAGCTCGACGTCGAGGCCCTGCCCGCACCGGACTTCACCGCCGCCGCGACGGGCGCCCGCCCCACCACACCGCGGCAGACCCTGCTCTGCCGGCTGTTCGAGGACGTGCTGCGGCTGCCCCGGGACACCGTGGGCGTCGACGCGAACTTCTTCGACCTGGGCGGCGACTCCCTCTCCGCGACCCGGCTGCTGGCCCGTCTGCGCGCGGAGACGGGCGCCGAGGTGCCCATCACCGCCCTGTTCGACGGGCCGACGTCGGCCGCACTCGCCGAGCGCCTCACCGCGGAGGCCGGCACGGTGCGTCCGCTGCCCGCCCTCGGGGACGTCGTCCGGCCGGAACGCGTACCGCTCTCCTTCGCCCAGGAACGCATGTGGTTCCTGAACCGGCTCGACGACGGGGCCGCGACGTACAACATCCCGCTCGTCGTCCCGCTGCGGACGCCCGTCGACGTGAAGGCGCTGCGGGCGGCCCTCGGTGACGTCACCGACCGGCACGAGAGTCTGCGGACCGTCTTCGCCGAGCACGACGGCGTGCCCCACCAGCGGATCCTGCCGCCGGGGGAGCTGCGTCCGGAGCTGCGGTGCGTGGACTGCCCCGCCGAGGAGGTCGGCGCACACGTCGCCGCGGCCGCGCGGCACCGTTTCGACCTGACCCGCGAAGGCCCGCTCACGGCGGCGCTGTTCGGGACCGGGCCGGAGCGCACGCTGCTGCTCGTCCTGCACCACAGCGCGGCCGACGGCTGGTCCCTGCGGCCCTTCGCCGACGACCTGAGCACCGCGTACGAGGCGCGCCGCGCGGGCCGGGCACCTGAGTGGGACGCGCTGCCGGTGCAGTACGCGGACCACGCCGTGTGGCAGCGTGCCCTCCTCGCCCCGGAGCCGGAGGGACCGGGACGGCTGGAGCGGCTGACGGCCCACTGGCGCGAGGCGCTGGCGGACCTGCCCGAGGAGTGCACGCTGCCCGGGGACCGGCCGCGTCCGGCCTCCCCGCGAGGCGGCGGCGCACACGTCACGGCGGTGGTGGACGCCGGCCTGCACCAGGGGTTGGTGCGGCTCGCCGACCGCGAGGGCGCCAGCCTGTTCATGGTCCTGCACGCGGCGGTCAGCGCCCTGCTCACCCGCTGCGGCGCGGGCGAGGACGTCGTCGTCGGCACCCCGGTCGCGGGCCGCTCCGAACCCGCCCTGGACGATGTGATCGGACTGCTCACCAACACGCTGGTGCTGCGCGCCGACACCTCCGGCGACCCCGCCTTCCGTGATCTCGTCGCCCGGCTGCGCGCCCACGACCTGCGCGCCCTCGACCACCAGGACCTGCCCTTCGACCGGCTGGTGGAGGAGCTCAACCCGCCCCGCCACCCGGCCCGGCACCCGCTCTTCCAGGTCATGCTGGCTCTCCAGAACAACGAGCGGGCCGTGCTCCGGCTGGACGGGCAGCGGATCCCGCTGCGGCCCACCGCCACCGGCACCGCCAAGTTCGACCTCTTCGTCGACGTGCTGGAGCGGTACGACGACGGGGGCGCGCCCGACGGCCTCGACCTGCACGTCGAGTACGCGACCGACCTGTACGACGCCGGGACGGCCGAGGCGTTCGCCCGGGCCCTGCACGAGGTGCTCGCGGCCGTGTGCGCCGATCCGGACGTCCGCGTCCAGGCGCTGCCGACGCTCGTCCCGCGCACCGTGAGTGCCGTGAGTGCCGCGACGGACACTGACACCTGCACCGACACCGACGCCACGGAGGTGGAGCGCACGGCGCTGTCCGTCCCCGGCATCCGTGACGCGGTCGCCCTGCCCGCACGCGAGGGTGACGGCGGACCCCTGCGCCTGTACGTGGTGCCCGGCCGGGCGGACGCCGCCGAGCGGGTCGAGGAGCTCCTCGGCGCCACCGCCACCGGGAAGAACACGGTCCGCGTCACGGCGGTCGCCGTCCTGCCCCGTAACCCCGACGGCTCCGTCGACGCCGACGCCCTGCGCGCCCTGCCCCTCGTCGACCGCACGGCCGCCGACTCCTGGCGCGAGCGCCTCGCCCGTGTCCCCGGAGTCACCGCGGCCGACGTCACGGTGGAGGACGTCCCCGAGGAACTGGGCCGCCGCCACGTCGGCACCCCGCGCCGCTCCGTTCCGCCGGAGCCGAAGGAAGCGCCGGCCGGGACAGCACCCTCCGCCGCCCCGGTCCCGGCGCTGAGCGAAGGCCCGGAACTCGCCGAGCCGTCGGTGTCCGGCTGGGCCCAGGCGCTGGTGCGCGCCGCGGAGAGCCCGTACGGCGAGGTCGTGCACGTCCACGCCGACGGCAGCGAGCACCGGCGCAGTTACGCGTCCCTGGTCACGGAGGCCTCCCGGGTCCTCGGAGGGCTGCGGAGGGCCGGGCTGCGCCCCGGTGACCAGGTCATCTTGCAGTGCGACAGAAGCGAGGACTTCCTCGCCGTGCTGTGGGGCTGCATCCTCGGCGGCTTCGTCGCCGTCCCGCTGACCGTCCCCGCCTCCTACACCACCCCCTCGGCGGCGCTGGCCAAGCTGGAGGGCATCTGGAAGATGCTCGGCCGGCCCTGGATCGTGTGCTCCCCGGGCCGGGAGGCGGGCCTGCGCGACCTCGCCGACCGGAACGACTGGCCGGGGCTGCGGCTGACGACGGCCGACGCCCTGCGCGAGGCACCCGAGGACAGGGACTGGTACGAGGCGCGCCCGGACGACCTCCTCCTGCTGCTGATGACCTCGGGCAGCACGGGCCTGCCCAAGGCCGTGCGCCAGAGCCACCACGCCGTGCTGACCCGGTCCGCCGCGACGCAGCAGCTGAACGGGCTCGGCGAGCGGGACGTCTCCCTGAACTGGATCCCGCTCGACCACGTCACCGGCGTGGTGATGTTCCACCTGCGGGACGTCTACCTGGGCTGCCGTCAGATCCACGCGCCCACCTCGTGGATCCTGGAGGACCCGACGCGCTGGATGGACCTCGCCGACCGGCACCGGACCACCGTCACCTGGGCGCCCAACTTCGCCTTCGGGCTGCTGGCGGAGCAGGCCCACCGCTTCCGCGACCGCGACTGGGACCTGTCGCCGATGCGGCTGGTGATGAACGCGGGCGAAGTCGTCGTCGCCTCCGCCGCCCGCCGGTTCCTGCACACGCTGAAGCCCTTCGGCCTGCCGCAGGACGTGATGCACCCGGGCTGGGGCATGTCCGAGACCTGCTCGGTGGTCACGGACGCCGTACTGCCGGGCGAACCGGACGGCTCCGACGAGTCGTTCGTGAGCTGCGGCCGCCCCTACCCGGGGTTCGCCATGCGGGTCGTCGGCGAGGACGGCACGGTGCTCGCCGAGGGTGCCGTCGGCCGGTTCCAGGTCCGCGGCACCCCCGTGACCAGCGGCTACTACGACAATCCGGCGGCCAACGCGGAGGCGTTCACCGAGGACGGCTGGTTCGACACCGGGGACCTGGCGTTCCTGCGCGACGGCGAGCTGTACATCACCGGCCGCGCCAAGGACGTCATCATCGTCAACGGCGTCAACCACTACAGCCACGAGATCGAGGCCTGCGTCGAGGAACTGCCTCACGTCGTACGGAGCTTCACCGCCGCCGTCGCGGTGCGCTCCGACCCGTCGGCGACCACCGACGAACTGGCGCTGTTCTTCCACCTCGCCCCGGGCCAGGACACGGCCGCAGCGCTGCGGGAGATCGCCGGCAAGGTGACCCGGGAGATCGGCGTCAGCCCCGCCTTCCTCGTCCCGGTCGCCGAGGACGCCGTACCGAAGACCGAGATCGGCAAGATCCAGCGCACCAAGCTGCGCAAGAGCTTCGAGGCGGGCGACTTCGACGAGGCGGTCCGCGAGGCGCAGTTGCTGATGGGCACCGCCGCCACGCTGCCCGACTGGTTCCTGCGCCCGGTGTGGCAGCGGGCCGAGCGGCTCCGCCCCCGCGCCACCGCGGCCGGGCGGCACACCCTCGTCCTGGCGGGCGGCGACCCCCGCGCACACGAACTCGCGGGACGGATCGCCGAGGTGCTGCGGGCCGACGGCGGACTGTGCACCCAGGTCACCGACGCGACGGCGTACGAGCGGGTCGACGCCGCGCACTACCGGATCCGGTCCGCCGAGGACACCGACCACGCGGCCCTGCTGCGGCAGCTGGACGCCGACCGGCGGCCGGTCGACGCCGTCGTGCACCTGGGCGCGCTGCACACCGGCGGGGCATCGCCCCTGGACGACGCCGGCACCGGCTCCCTCCTCGCGCTCGCCCGCGCCCTCGCCGCGCGGCCCGGGCAACAGCGCCCCGTCGACCTGCTGTACGTGACGGCGGGCGCCCAGGCGGTGGCGCCCGGGGACGACGCCTCCCCGGCGCACGCCATGGCCGGTGCCCTGCTGAAGTCGCTGGGGGAGGAGTTCACCTGGCTGCGCGGCGTGCACCTCGACCTCGATCCGGCCGCCACCGAGAACCCCGTACCCGTCCTGCTGGCCGAGGCGGCGGACACCTCGCCCGACGCCGAGGTCGCGTGGCGCGGCGGGCACCGGTACGTACGCCGCCTGGCCCCGCTGCCCGACCGGCCGGCCCGCGACGAGATTCCCGACATCGACGGGTTCCACCTGGTCAGCGGCGGCCTTGGCGGCGTCGGCAGCGAGGTCGCGGCGCATCTGCTCAAGACGCCCGGCACCCGGCTGCTGCTGCTCGGCCGCACCCCGCTGCCCGCCGAGGACACCTGGCCGCGGCATCTGGCCGAGGGCGGTTCCGAGGCCGCCCGCATCGAGGCGCTGCAACGGCTGCGCGCCCTCGGGGAGGTCCGGTACGCGAGCGCCGACGTCACCGACGAGGCCCGGGTACGGGCCGCGGTGGACGAGGCCTCCCGGGCATGGGGCGTGCCGCTGGTGTCGATGCTGCACCTGGCCGGAGTCCTCGACGAACGGCCCGTGCGGGAACTGGACTCCGCGTCCTGGCGCCGGGCACTGGAGGCGAAGGTGCACGGTGCGTGGACGCTGCACCGCGTCGCCGCCGACCATCCGGTCACCTCCTTCGTCACCTTCTCCTCCATGAACGGCTACTTCGGGGGCGCCATGAACGCCGCCTACGCCGCCGCCAACGCCTTCCTGGACGCCCTCGCCCTGCACCGCCGCGCCCTCGGCCTGCCCGCGCAGAGCCTGGCCTGGAGCATGTGGCGCGAACGCGGCATGAGCCGCGGCTACGGGCTGGCCGCGCTCGGCGAGGCCCGCGGCTACCGGGTGCTCGACACCACCGCCGCGCTGCGCTCCTTCGACCTGGCCCGCACCGTGGACGAGCCGCACCTGCTGATCGGCGCCGACCGCAGCGCCCCCTGGGTCCGCAGCCATGTCCCGGGTCCCGCCCGGCAGGTACGGCGGCCGGCCGCGCGGGTCGCCCTGGAGGAGGGCACCGACCTGGGCGCCCTGTACGGCGCGGCGGCCGACGCCGCACGGGCCGTCGGACTCGCCGACGCGTGGGTGCTGCGCTCGGCCGGCACCTCCGCGCGGCCGGCCGACGGGGACGCGGACGCCGGGGAGCGGCTGCGGCACCTGGAGAACGAACTCGCCCGGCTGTGGTGCGGCGTGCTGGGCCGTGACCGGGTGGGCCGGGACGAGAACTTCTTCGACCTCGGCGGCAACTCCCTGCTCCTGGTCGCCGCCCAGACCGCCATCAACAAGGAGTTCGGCTGCGACCTTCCGGTCGTCGACCTGTTCGCGCACCCCACCGTGCGCGACCTCGCCCGCCACCTGTCCGCCCTGACGGGCTCCGGGACCGCGGCGGCGGCCGATGAGCCGCCGGAGCAGCGCGGTCCGGCCGCCACGGAACCGAGTGGTCTGCAGAAGGCCAAGGAACAAGCACAGCGGCAGCGCGCGGCCCGTGTCCGCCGCTCCGCACGGCACGGGAAGGACCGAGGCCATGCATGACATCACCCCTCAGGAGGAGGAGCAGGAACCCGCCGTCGCCGTCATCGGCATGGCAGGCCGCTTCCCGGGCGCCGACGACCTGGACGCCTTCTGGGACAACCTGGCGGCGGGCCGCGAGTCGGTGCGGCGCATCACGGACGAGGAGTTCCTCGCCGCGGGCGGCGACCCGCGCGACCTCGACGACCCGTCCCTGATCCGCATGGCGTCGGTCGTCGACGGCATCGACCGCTTCGACTCCGGGTTCTTCGGCTACAGCCCCGCCGAGGCGGCCGTCGTGGACCCGCAGCAGCGGCTGCTGCTGGAGACGGCCTACCACGCCCTGGAGGATGCCGGCTGCCTCGGCCCCGCCACCACCGGGACCGGGACCGGCACGGTCGGCGTGTACGCGGGCAGCGGCGACAGCCGCTACTACCCGGCCCACGTCCACCCGCGCTTCGCCGGGCAGCCCGGATCGGTGGCGCTCGTGCACGCGGCCACCGCCAACTCCCTCGGCACGCTCGCCACCCGCGTCTCGTACGAACTGGGGCTGACCGGCCCGAGCGTGTCCCTGCAGACGGCCTGCTCCACCGCGCTCGTCGCCGTGCACACCGCCTGCCAGGACCTCCTCGACTACCGGTGCGACACCGCGCTCGCCGCCGCCGTCTCCCTCAACCCCTCGGCGATGCTCGGCTACCGGCACGTGCCCGACGGCCCCTTCTCGCCCGACGGCCACTGCCGCGCGTTCGCCGCGGACGCGGCCGGCACCTCCTCCGGCGACGGAGTGGGAGCGGTCGTGCTGAAACGCCTGGAGGACGCCCTCGCCGACGGCGACCGCATCCGCGCCGTCATCCGGGGCAGCGCCGTCAACAACGACGGGCGCCGCAAGGTCGGTTTCAGCGCGCCCAGTTCCGCCGGGCAGACCGAGGTGATCCTCGCGGCACAGGCGCAGGCGATGGTCGACGCCGACACCATCGGTCTGGTCGAGGCGCACGGCACCGCCACCAAGCTCGGCGACCCCATCGAGGTGGCCGCGCTCACCGAGGCGTTCCGGCAGAGCACGGACCGCACCGGGTTCTGCGCCCTGGGCTCGGTGAAGACCAACATCGGCCACCTCGGGGCTGCCGCCGGTATCGCCGGGCTCATCAAGGCCGTACTGGCCCTGGAGCACCGGCAGATCCCGCCGAGCCTGCACTTCGAGCGGCCCAACCCGCTGATCGACTTCGCCGCCGGGCCGTTCCGGGTGCCCACCGCCCTGGAGGACTGGCCGGCGGACGGCCACCCGCGCCGGGCCGCGGTGAGCGCCTTCGGTATCGGCGGCACCAACGCGCACGTGATCCTGGAGGAGGCGCCGCCCGCCGCGCCCGCCCCGCCCCGGGCGCCCGAGGACGGCCGCCGCCTGGTGCTGCCGCTGTCGGCGCGGACGGCGGGCGCCCTGCGCGGCCAGGCCGAGGCCCTCGCCCGCCACCTGGAGCGCCGGCCGGACCTGCGCCTGGACGACCTGGCGCACTCCCTGCGCACGGACCGGCCCGCGCTGCGCCACCGTCTCACCGTCACGGCCGCCTCCCGCGACGAGGCACTGACCGCCCTGCGCACCGCCGCGCCCGCCACACCGCCCCTGACCGACGAACCCGCCCGGGTGGCCTTCCTGCTGCCGGGCGGCGGCACCCAGTACCCCGGCATGGGAGCGGAGCTCTACCGCGACCACGACGTCTACCGCGACATCGTCGACGAGTGCGCGCGCATCCTGCGGCCCGCCCTCGGCGGCGATCTGCGCACCACCCTGTTCGACGATCCGAAGCCCGACAGCACCTCCCCGTTCGCCGGCCTGGTGGTGACCGAGTACGCGCTCGCCCGCACGCTCATGGAGGCGGGGGTGCGCCCCGACGCGCTCATCGGTCACTCGCTCGGCGAGTACACCGCGGCCTGCCTCGCCGGGGTCATGGAACTCGACGACATGCTGCCCCTGGTGACCGAGCGCATCCGGCTCATCGCCTCGGCGGGCGGGGCGACGGTCGGGGTGGCGGCACCGGCCGAGGAGCTGCTGCCGCTGCTCGACGACGAGCTGTCCCTGGCCGCGGTGAACGGGCCCGCCGCGTGCACCGTCGCCGGACACGCCGACGCGGTCACGCGCTTCGAGGCGGAACTCACCCGCAGGGGCCTTCCGTTCCGTCGGCTGCGCATTCCCGCCGCGGCGCACTCGCACGTCCTGGACCCGGTCCTGGAGACGTTCGAGCGCCATCTGCGCACCGTCACCCTGCGCCCGCCACGCATCCCGTACGTCACCAACGTCACCGGCACCTGGGTCACCGACGCCCAGGCCACCTCGGTACGGCACTGGATCGACCACACGCGCCGTACCGTCCGGTTCACCGACGGCGTCACGGCCCTGTGGGAGCGCCTGAACCCCGTCCTCGTGGAGATCGGGCCGGGCGACACGATGACCAAGCTCGCCGCCGCGCAGCTCGCGGAACACACCCCGGTCACGGTGACCACCATGCGGCACGCCAAGGCCGACGCCCCGGACGGCTTCGTCCTCGCCGAGGCCCTGGGCCGCCTGTGGAGCGCGGGCGTGGACGCCGCGCTCCCGACGGTGCCGGGCGACCCCCGGCGCGTACCACTGCCCGGGTACGCCTTCGAACGGCACCGCCACTGGATCGACGCCCCCGGCGCCCGTACGGACCCGGACGCGCCGGACG
Source organism: Streptomyces fumigatiscleroticus (assembly GCF_014647975.1). GTDB lineage: Bacteria > Actinomycetota > Actinomycetes > Streptomycetales > Streptomycetaceae > Streptomyces > Streptomyces fumigatiscleroticus. The sequence goes on along the minus strand of NZ_BMQF01000004.1, from coordinate 211,444 downwards.
ATCCCGACGTGAGGGACGAGGACGCGGGGCTCGCACCGCGCCCCCGCCTGACGACCGAGCACGTCCCCCCGCGCACCGACCGGGAACAGGCCGTGACCCGCCTGTGGGAGGAGACCCTCGGCATCGGCGGTATCGGTGTGCACGACAACTTCTTCGACCTCGGCGGCGACTCGATGCGCGCCGTGCTGCTGGCGGGCCGGCTGCGCCAGACCGGGGTGCTCGACGTGCCCGCCGCGACCCTGCTGGCCGCCCCCACGGTGGCGGGAGTCCTCGCGGCGGCCGACGACACGGCGGGCGCGGATGTTGCGCACCGCGGAACGACCGCCCTGGGCCCGCTCCTGCCCCTGCGCCCGGAGGGGAGCGCCGCGCCGCTGTTCTGCGTCCATCCCGGCGCGGGCGTCTCCTGGCGCTACACGGGCCTGCTGCCCCACCTGGGCGGCGACCAGCCCGTGTACGGCATCCAGGCCGCGGGCCTCGACGGCACCCGGCCGCCGGCACCGGACGCCGCGTCCATGGTCGCCCACTACGTCGACCTCGTCCGCGAGACGCAGCCGCACGGCCCGTACCGGCTGCTGGGCTGGTCGTACGGCGGGTTCGTGGCGCACGCGATGGCCTGCGCGCTGCAGGAGCGCGGCGAGCGGGTGGAACTGCTCGCGATGCTCGACGCGCCCCAGCCGCACGGCACCGTCCACGCCCCGGACGCGGCCGAACGGCAGGTGGCGGCCCTCCTGATGCGGGTGGCCGGCCTGCCCGTCGAACCGGGGGCGGACCTGCCGGACGTCGACGCCGTACTGGACCGTATCGACGCGATGGTCACGGCGGACCCCGCGAGTTCCCCCGTCACCCGCGCCGAGGCGGCGGCGATCGCCGGGGTCATGCGCAACAACCTGCGTATCGCGCCGCAGTTCGCCCCCGGCGTCTACCGGGGGGACGTGCTGTTCTTCAGCGCCGAGGAGGAGGCCGAGGGCTCCGGGGACCTCGCTGTCATGCCGGGCAAGGCCGACGCCTGGCGGCCCCACGTCGACGGCACCCTCCACGACCACCGCGTGCCCTGCGGCCACTACGAGATGACCGAGCCCGAGCCCATCGCCCTCATCGGCGCGGCCGTCGCCAAGGCGCTGCGGCCGGCCTCCGCCTGACCGCCCCGTCCCCGTTCCTGTCACGAAGGGCCACCTGTGAACGCGACCGCGACCGCGACCAAGAACCTGTACGAACTCGGCGACGCCCCGCCCCTGGGCACCGCGCCCAAACAGATGTACGCCTCCCTCATCCGCCAGGAGCGCTACGGGCAGCCCGTCGACGCCTTCCGCACCGAGGTGGTCGACGTCCCGCCCGTCGGCCGCGGCCAGGTGCTCGTCAAGGTCATGGCGGCCGGTGTCAACTACAACAACGTGTGGGCGGCGCTGGGTTCCCCGCTCGACGTGATCGCCGCGCGGCAGAAGGCCGGTGCCACCGAGGACTTCCACATCGGCGGTTCCGACCTGTCCGGCATCGTGTGGGCCGTCGGCGAGGACGTGCGGGGGGTGCGGTTGGGCGACGAGGTCGTCGTCCTCGCCAGCCGGTGGGACGAGTCGGCGGAGGACATCCGCCTCGGCGCCGACCCGGCCTTCTCCACCACGCAGCGGGTGTGGGGATACGAGGAGAACTACGGCTCCTTCGCGCAGTTCGCGGTCGTCGACGACTACATGTGCCACCCGAAGCCCACCCGGCTGACCTGGGCCGAGTCCGCCTGCTACATGGCGACCGCGGCCACCGCCTACCGTCAGCTCTTCGGCTGGGAGCCGCACACGGTCCGGCCCGGTGACCCCGTGCTGATCTGGGGCGGTGCGGGCGGCCTGGGCTGCATCTCCATCCAGCTCGTCCGGCACGTCGGCGGTATCCCGGTGGCCGTCGTCTCCAGCGAGGAGCGGGGCGAGTACTGCATGAGGCTCGGCGCCCGGGGCTGGATCGACCGGCGCGAGTTCGACCACTGGGGCCGGCTGCCGGACACGTCGGACCAGGAGGCGATGAACCGCTGGCTGAAGGGGGCGCGCGGCTTCGGGCGGCGGTTCTGGGAGGTGCTCGGCGAGCGCCGCAGCCCCCGCATCGTGCTGGAGCACTCGGGGGCCGACACCATCCCGACGTCCATGTACCTGTGCGACAACGGGGGCATGGTCGTCATCTGCGGCGGCACCACCGGCTACAACGGCGACGTGGACCTGCGCTTCCTGTGGATGCGGCAGAAGCGTCTCCAGGGCTCCCACGTCGCGAGCGCCCGCGAGGCCCGCGAGGTGACCCGGCTGATCGACCAGGGCCACATCGACCCCTGCCTGTCACGGACGTTCGGCTTCGAGGAGATCGGCCTGGCGCACCAGCTCATCCACGACAACCGGCACCCGGCGGGCAACATGGCGGTCCTGGTCGGCGCACAGGAGTGACGGTCCGGTGAGGTGCGGGGGCGCCGCGGGCACCCCGCACCTCACCCATGCCGTGCTGGACGGCGGCCGTGGTCAGTCCAGTACGCAGCTGAAGACCCCCGGGCCGACCGGCGCCACGCGTACGTGCACGGCGAGTTCCGGGGCCGAACGTGTCGCGATGCGGAGACCGTCACCGTACGGCTCCGCCCGCAGGTCGCGCAGGCTCCCCGCCACCACCTCGTGGGACCGGTGCAGGGCCTTCCACGCGGCCTCCTTCGCCGAGAACAGGGACGTCACCGGCCACGCGTCGCTCAGCAGCTCCTCCTCGTCCTCGCGCAGCACCAGCCGTGCCGTGCCGGCGGGCAGCGGGCGGAGCTCCAGATCGCAGCCGAGCGGGGCGTGGGTGTCCCGGTCCGGTGCGCGGGCCACGGCGACCGCGACGCCCGCGCTGTGCGAGATCGACGCCGCCCGTCCGGGCGGGAACAGCGGCAGACGGCCCGCCCGCGGGATCTCTCCGCAGTCCAGTCCCACGGCGCGCAGCGCGCGCCGGGCGGCGAGCCGGCCCGCCAGGAACTCCCGGCGGCGGTGCGGCGGCATGGCCGCGGCGGCGGCTTCCTCGGCGGGTCCGGCGGGAGCCGCCTGCGGATCCGAGGCGAGGGCGATGCCGAGGCCGAGTCCCGCGGCCGCGCACACCGGCCGCAGCCGGCCGAGCTCCGCGAGTATCCCTGCCTCCGGGTGTCCGGAAGCAGGACCGGCCGGCCACCGCGAGACCGCGGTGGCCGGCCGGCTCCGTGCGGGGCGGGCCGCCGCCGACGGCCCGCCCGGGTGAGAGTGCGCGGGCATGCCGTCAGGCCCGCAGCAGCTTCTTGATGATCTTCCCGGCGGGATTGCGCGGCACCTGCTCGATGAACTCGATGCGCCGCGGGCGCTTGTAGGGCGCGAGCAGCTGCGCCACGTGGCCGAGCAGTTCGGCGCTGCCGGTGCCGTCCTCCGCCACGACGTACGCCAGTGGCACCTCGCCGTAGTCCTCGTCGGGCATGCCGACGACCGCGGCGTCCCGGACGGCCGGGTGGGACATCAGGGCCCGCTCGATCTCCGAGGGGTAGACGTTCTGTCCGGCCCGGATGATCAGGTCCTTGCTGCGGTCCACCAGGTGGATGCGGCCCTGTTCGTCCATGAAGCCGAGGTCGCCGGTCCTGACCCAGCCGTCGAGGAGGATCTCGTCGGTGGCCGCGGGATCGTTCCAGTACCCCTGCATGAGACCCGGGCCGCGCACGACGATCTCGCCGATCTCCCCGCGGGGCAGTTCCCGCCCGGTCCCGTCCACCGCACGGGCCGACATGCCGGGCACGACGCGCCCGCAGGGGATGCGGGCGGTGACGTCGCCGGGGGCGGGGTGCTCGTCGGGGCCGAGGGTGACGAAGGGGCCGCCGACCTCGGTCATGCCGTACACCTGGCGGAAGCCGCAGCCGAGCCGCCGTACGGCCTCGGCGTACACGTCGAGGGGCATCGGGGCGGCGCCGTAGAGGATCTCCCGCAGGGAGGACAGGTCCGTGCTCTGGGAGCCCTTGGCCTGGAGCATGAAGCGCAGCATCTGCGGGACCAGCCACATGTGCGTGGCACGGTGCCGTTCCACCGCGGCGAGGGCGCGCTGCGGGGTGAAGCCGGGCATCAGCACCACCGTGGCACCGGCGGCCAGATAGGTCAGGGACACGACCATGCTGCCGTGGTACAGCGGGCAGCAGTTGACCATGACGATGTCGTCGGTGGGGCGGGCCATGACCAGCCAGCCGAGGGCGATGGCCCGGAACGAGGCGGAGTCGACGGTGACGCCCTTGGCCTGCCCGGTGGTGGCCGAGGTGTGCAGCACGGCGATCGGGTCGGTGTCGGCCACGTCGGGCAGGTCCCGCTCCGCCGCGACCGTACCGAGCGCCTCGAACGCGGGCTTGTCGAACGCCACCCGGATCCGCACCGACGCCGGGAGCGTCGTGTGCCGGTCCAGCAGGTCGGACTCGCCGAGGACGGCCACCGCGCCGACACGTTCGACGATGCCGGCGACCTCGGGCACGGCCAGGCTGTGGTTCAGGGGGACGAACAGCGCGCCCAGCCGGGCGAGCGCGAAGTAGCTCTCCAGGACCTCGATGCGGTCCTTGGACAGCACGGCGACCCGGTCACCGCGCTCGACGCCCAGTTCGGCGAGCCCGCGGGCCAGTTCGATCGTACGGTCGTGGAGCTCGGCCCAGGTGACGCTGCGGTTCTCGTCGACCAGCGCGGTCCGGTCGGGGAAGCACTGGCGGTTGCGTTCCAGCAGCTGCGTCAGCCACATCACGCACCGCCGGCGGCACCGGCCACGGAGCGCTCGGCCACGAACCGCTCGTAGTCGGCGATCGTACGGAGTTCCTCCATGTCCTCGGCGCTGATCTCCACCCCGAGCCGCTGCTCGACGAGCAGGACGAGGCGCACCAGGTCACCGGAGTCGATGCCGCTGGCGGCGAGGTCGACGTCGTCGCCGATGGTGCCGGAGTCGGCGTACTCGGCGGTGCCGGTGAGTTCGACCAGCAACTCCCTGATGGTGCTCATGACTTCCCCTTTCGCTGCGGCAGGCCGGCCGCCGTGCGGGCCTGGTGTGTCACCCGAAGCAGAGGCGCGCGGAGGGCGTCGCACTCCCTCGGGCATGGCGCGAACGGCGTGAGCTTTGTCACGCGGCGGCGGCACGCGGGCGGGGATAGCGGGGCCCGCGCACGGCCTCTTTCCGGAACGGAGGTTGCGCCGTCCGCCGCGCGGCTCGCGGTCCGTGGCTGTCCGTGGCCGCCCGCGGGGCGGTTTCGATGCTGAGGGAGTGATGAGAGTGCCCAGGCAGTACGTGCGGGATCCGGGGGACGAGCCGCCCGCCGCCCAGGACGAGCTGCTCGCGCACTTCGACACGCTCATCGCCTCCGGCGAGACGGTCGAACCGCGCGACTGGATGCCCGACGGCTACCGCCGCATGCTGCTCCGCCAGATCGCCCAGCACGCCCACTCCGAGATCATCGGCATGCAGCCGGAGGGCGCCTGGCTGACCCGGGCGCCGTCCCTGCACCGCAAGTCGGTGCTCATCGCCAAGGTGCAGGACGAGGCGGGCCACGGCCTGTACCTGTACTCCGCGGCCGAGACGCTGGGCGTGGACCGCGCCGACCTGCTGGACGCCCTGCACCGGGGCCGGCAGCGCTTCGCGGCGACCTTCAACCACCCGGCCCTCACCTGGGCGGACACCGGCGCCATCGCCTGGCTGACGGACGGCGCCGCCGTGATCAACCAGGCACCCCTGTGCCGGACGTCCTACGGCCCCTACGCCCGCGCGATGCGCCGCGTCTGCCAGGAGGAGGCCTTCCACGTGCGGCAGGGCTACGACATGATGCGCGCGCTGTGCGAAGGCACGCCGGAGCAGAAGCGGATGGCCCAGGACGCGGTGGACCGCTGGTGGCTGCCGGCCGTGGCGCTGATGTTCGGCCCGCCGGACACCGAGGCGGCGGGGGCGGGCGGGTCCGACGCGCGCACCGCCGCGCTCGGCGCCTCGGTCTCCCGCCGCGCCATCGCCTGGGGCATCAAGCACCACACCAACGACGAGCTGCGCCAGCGCTTCGTCGACAGCGTCGTCCCGCAGGCCGAACGGCTCGGGCTGACCCTGCCGGACCCGGCGATCCGCTGGAACGAGGAACGCGGCCACTACGACTTCACCCCGGTCGACTGGGAGACGTACCGCGACGCGCTCGGCGACGACACGCACTGGGCCCGGCAGCGGATCGCGCACCGGCGCGCCGCGCACGAGGACGGCGCGTGGGTACGGGAGGCGGCCGCCGCGTACGCCGCTCGCGAGGCCGTCCGCAGCGGTACGGGCGGTACGGGGGATGCAGGCGATGCGGGCAGTACGGGCGGTACGGGCAGTACGGAGGAGAGCGCATGAGCAGCACGAGCACGGAGCGGGAGGGCGCACCGGCGTCCTGGGAGGTCTTCCTCCGGCCCCGCCGCGGTCTGGCGCACCAGCACATGGGATCGGTACGGGCCGACGACGCGGCCATGGCCCTCGGCCGCGCCCGCGACCTGTACATCCGCCGGGGCGACCCGCTGTCGCTGTGGGTGGTCCGCTCGGACGCCGTGCACGCGGTGTCCCCGGACGAGCGCGACCCGTACTTCAGCAACGCCCGGCACAAGCCGTACCGGTATCCGGAGCAGTACGCGCCGCTGACCGGCCAGTTCACCGAGTTCCGCGAGGAGGGGCGCGACGATGACCACCACCCGTGATGCGGCGCCCGCCCCGGAAGCCCTCCGCACCGACGCCGACCTCGCCGTGCACCTGCTGCGCCTCGGCGACGACGCGCTCGTCCTCGGGCAGCGGCTCTGCCAGTGGATCACACGGGCGCCGACGATCGAGGAGGACCTGGCGCTGTCCAACATCGCCCTCGACCTCGTCGGCCACGCCCGGACCCTGCTCACCCTGAGCGGACGGCTCGACGGGACCGGCCGCACCGAGGACGACCTCGCCTTCACCCGCGCGGACCGCGAGTTCACCAACGCCCTCCTGACGGAGCTGCCGAACGGGGACTTCGCGGTGACCGTGGCCCGCCAGCTCGCCTACACGCACTACGCGGTCCTGTACTACGAGGCGCTGGCGGCGGGCTGCGCGGACGCCGAACTGGCCGGGTTCGGGGCGCGGGCCGCCAAGGAGGTGGCCTTCCACCGGCTGCACGCCGACAACTGGACGCGGCGGCTCGGGCTCGGCACACCCGAGAGCGCCCGGCGCATGCAGGCGGGCCTGGACCGGGTGTGGCCGTACACCGCCGAACTGTTCGACGAGGACGACGTGCTGCGCCGTCTCGCCGCGGCCGGGACGGTGCCTTCACCGGCCCCCTCGCGCCCCCTGTGGGAGCAGCGGGTGAGCGAGGTCGTCACCCGGGCCGGACTCACCGTGCCCGAACCCCGCTGGCAGGCCCGCGGCGGGCGCGCCGGCCTGCACACCGAGGAGTTCGGACCGCTCGTCGCCGAACTACAGTCGGTGCGCCGCCAGTTCCCCGGAGGCACCTGGTGAACGCACCGATGGAAGCGGGCGAACGGACGGCCGTACCCCGCCGCCCCGCCGAGGAGGTCCGGGCGAGGGTCGAGGCCCTGCCGGACCCGGAGCTGCCGATGATCGGCCTCGGCGACCTCGGAGTGGTCAACTCCGTCGCCCCGGCCGCCGACGGAGTGCTCGAAGTGGAGATCACTCCCACCTTCCTCGGCTGCCCGGCCCTGCCCGCCATCACCTCCGCCGTCGAGGAGGTCCTCGCCGCCTGCGGCCACCCCGACGGGCGCGTACGGCAGGTCCTGTCACCGCCGTGGACGACGGACCGCATCACCCCGGCCGGACGGGAGAAGCTGGCGGCGCACGGCATCGCACCGCCCGCCCCCGCACCCGCCGTCACCACCACGCCGGACGGTCCGGTCCCCGTCGAGCTCGGCACGGTGCCCTGCCCGCACTGCGGATCGCGGGCCACCCGGCCGCACAGCCCGTTCGGCGCGACCCGCTGCCAGTCGGTGCTGCGGTGCACGGCGTGCCGGGAGACGTTCCCCCACCTGACCGCGCTGTGAGGCCCACCATGGACACCATCACCAGCACCGCCACCGCCACCGCCGCATCCCGGGCCCGGCGCACCGGCTGGCACCGGCTGAAGGTCACCGAGGTGCGCCGGCTGACCGAGGACGCGGTCGCGGTCACCCTGCACATCCCCGGCGGCCTGCGCGACACCTTCGCCCACCGGCCCGGCCGGCACGTCGTCGTACGGCATCGGCGCACCGGCGGCGAACTCCGCCGGAGCTACTCGGTGTGCCCCCCGCCGGGTGACCCGGACGCCTTCCGCCTGGTGATCAGACGGGGTGCCCCCGACGGCTTCGGCGCGTACGCCACGACCTCCCTCGCACCCGGCGACCACCTCGAACTCTCCCCGCCCGTCGGCACCTTCGCCCTGCCGGACCTGCCCGGCGCGCACCACGTGCTCATCGCAGGCGGCTCCGGCATCACCCCCCTGATCGCGATGGCGGCGGCCGCGCTGCGCGAGGACCCCGCCTGCCGGGTCTCCCTGGTCCACGCGGTCCCCACGGCCGCGACCGCCCTGCTGGCCGACGAACTCGCCGAACTGAAGGACACGTTCGTCGACCGCTTCACCGCGCTGCACGTCCTCACCCGGGAGGACCGCGGCAGCGAACTGGTCAGCGGACGCATCGACACCGCGAAGCTGCCGCGGCTGCTCACCGCGCTGGACGCCCGCCCCGGACCCCGTACGACCTTCGCTCTGTGCGGTCCGGCCGGTCTGGTCACCGCGACGCGACAGGCACTGATCGCGTGGGGCGCCGATCCGGCGGCCGTCCGCTCGGAGTCGTTCACCGCCGCCGACACCCGGCGTGACACCCAGCGGGAGACCCGGCGAGACAGCCATCCGGAGCCGCGGCGCGGGACACCGTCCGGCACCCGGCCGACCCGGATCACCGCGCTGCTCGGCGGAGGCCGCAGCACCGTCACGGTGGAGCCGCGGGAGCACGTGATCCTCGACGCGCTGCTGCGGGCCCACCCCGACGTGCCGTACGCCTGCCGCGAAGGTGTGTGCGGCAGCTGCCGCGCCAAGGTCCTGACCGGCGAGGTGGCACTGGGCGACCAGTACGCCCTGGACGCCGAGGACCTTGCGGCGGGCTACACGCTCGTCTGCCGGGCCCGGCCACGCAGTGCCGAGGTCACGCTCGACTTCGACGCCTGACCGACCCCCGTACACACTCACCCGTACAAGGAGCGGAAGTTGACCACCGACATGCGCCACGAGGGCAGAACCGCCCTGGTCACCGGAGGCAGCCGCGGCATCGGCCGGGCCATCAGCCTGCGTCTGGCCCGGGAGGGCGCCCTGGTGGCGGTCCACTACGGACACGACGAGGCGGCGGCCGAGCGGACCGTCAAGGAGATCGAGGCCGACGGCGGCCGCGCGTTCGCCGTCCACGCCGAGCTCGGCGTGGACGGCGACGCCGCCGCGCTGTGGGATGCCTTCGACCGGGCCCTGGCCGAACAGGACGCCGGACCCGGCCTGGACATCCTCGTCAACAACGCGGGCATCACCGTCCCGCGCACCATCGCGCACGTGACCGAGGAGGACTACGACCGGGTCTTCGCGATCAACACCAAGGCGCCCTTCTTCATCATTCAGCGCGGACTCGACCGGCTCCGCGACGGCGGCCGGATCGTGAACATCTCCTCGGTGGCCACCCGAGTCGGCTACCCCGCGATCGTCGCCTACACCATGACCAAGGCCGCCCTGGACTACCTCACCCTCGCCCTCGCCAAGGAGCTCGGACCCCGCGGCATCACGGTGAACAGCGTCGCGCCCGGCTACACCGAGACGGAGATCAACCCCACCCTCTCCGTCCCGGAGATCCGGCAGCGCTACTCGGACGCCTCCGTGTTCGGCCGTCTCGGTCAACCGGCGGACATCGCCGACGTCGTGTCCTTCGTGGCGAGCGACGAGGCGCGCTGGGTGACCGGCCAGTGGATCGACGCCTCCGGTGGTGTCCACATCGGCATCTGAGACCGCAGCATCGCCGCACCACAGCACTGCCGCACCGCAGCACAAGGAGAGCCATGACCGACAGCACGCCCGCTCTTGCCGAGCCGGCCGCGGACGACACCCTGACCCGGCCCTTCCACGGCCCGAGTCCCTACGACGACTACGTGCACGCCTCCGTGCTCAACTCGTTGCAGCAACCGCTGACCGAGGCCGCGGACGAGATGGGCTTCCTCGTCACCACGCAGGTGATGGAGCTGTGGTTCACGCTGGTCGTGCACGAATGGCAGACGGCCCGGCAGGCGTTCGCCAAGGACGACCCGGACGCCGCCATGGACGCGCTCACCCGCAGCAGCCGCGCCCTGACCGCGCTCAACGCCTCCTGGAAGCCCATAGCGGCGCTGACACCCGCGCAGTTCAACGGCTTCCGGGCCGCGTTCGGCAGGGCGTCGGGCTTCCAGTCGGCCATGTACCGGCACATGGAGTTCCTCCTCGGCCAGAAGAACGCCGGCCTGCTCAGCGGCCACCGGGGCGACCCCTCGGTCCACGAGGCACTGGCCGAGACCTACCGTGCGACCTCCCTGTACGACGAGGTGCTGCGCTTCCTGCACCGGCAGGGGCTGCCCGTTCCGGAGCACGTCCTGGAACGGGACGTGACCGCCCCGTACCTGTCGGACCCGGGAGTGGCCGAGGTGTGGCGGCGGATCTACGCCGGGCCCTGCCCGGGGCAGCATCAGCTGCTCGCCCTCGGCGAGTCGCTCACCGACATCGCGGAACTGGTGGCGCGCTGGCGCTTCGACCACGTCATGGTCGTGCGCCGCGCCATGGGCGCCAAGCCCGGCAGCGCCGGCTCCTCCGGCCTCGCCTGGCTGGAGCGGCGCGCGGCCCGCCCGGTCTTCCCCGAGCTGTGGGAGGTGCGAAGTGACCTCTAGGACCATCTCCGCGTTCGCGGCCGAGGAGGAACAGCGGGTCCTGAGCCTCAAGCCGGTCCTGGCACCGGCACACGGCCGCTACGGGGACCACCCCCACCAGGTCTACGACGCCTGGCCGGCCGACGACCCCGAGGCCCCGCTCGTGATCCTTCTGCACGGCGGGTACTGGCGCTACGACCGGATGCACCTCACCCCCTTCGCGGCCTACCTCTCCCAGCAGGGCTTCGACGTCCTGCTCCCCGGCTTCCGCAGGTCCGGCGGCGCGGGCGGCTACCCGGAGACGTTCGACGACGTCGCACGGATCGTGGACACGCTGCCCCAGGGACGCCCGTACGTCCTCGCCGGTCACTGCTCCGGCGGTCACCTGGCCCTGTGGTGCGCGGCCCGGGGGCTGCTGCCCGCCGACTCGCCCTGGTACACCCGCGACCTGCCGACGAGTGTGCTGGCGCTCGCCCCGCTCACCGACCTCGCAGCCACCCGGCGCGACGACCTGAGCAACGGTGCCGCCGTCCAACTGCTAGGCGGGGAGGACGTGTTCGAGGAGCGGATGCCCTCGGTCGACCCGCTCACCCTGCTGCGCGGGGCGGGCACGACCGGGGTGCCCACCGTGCTGCTGCACGGAGCCGTCGACGAGGAGGTGCCGCTCACCCAGTTCGCCGACTACGCGGCCGTGCACCACGACCTGAGGACGATCGTGCTGCCCGGCACCGGCCACTACACGCTCATCGAGCCGGGAGCGCCCGGCGCCCGGGCGGTCGCCGACACCCTTTGGGACATGGCGGCGGCCTTCGGCGGGCGACGGCCCGGCAGGGACGCCAAGGACGCCGGGAACGTCGAGGACGGCAGGGAGGCGGTGCGGCCGTGACGACCGTCCCTGCAATGATCGGAGAAGAGGCCGCGAAGCTCGACGCCGACGACCCCCTGGCCCCCCTCCGCGACCGCTTCCTCCTCCCCGAGGGAGTGGTCTACCTCGACGGCAACTCCCTCGGCCCCCTGCCCGCCGCCGTGCCACCGGTCCTCACCGACGTCGTGCACCGGCAATGGGGCACCGGTCTGATCAGGTCGTGGAACGAGCACGGATGGTGGGACGCACCCCTGCGGGTGGGTGACGCCCTCGGCCGGCTCATCGGGGCGGAGGCCGGACAGACGGTGGCGGGCGACTCGACGAGCGTGCAGCTGTTCACCGCGCTCAGCGCCGCCGCCGCGCTGCGGCCGGACCGGCCGCTGCTGGTCACCGACCCCGGCCACTTCCCCACGGACCGCTATCTGGCCGACGCGGTGGCCCGCCTCCATGACCTCGAGGTGAGACACGTGCCGCCGGCCGGCCTGGAGCGGTTCCTCGCGTCGGAGGGCCACCGGGTCGCCGTCGTCAGCTACTCGCCCGTCGACTTCCGCACCGGCGAGCTGTACGACATGGGGGCGCTGACGGCCGCCGCGCACCGTGCCGGTGCGCTCGTCCTGTGGGACCTGTGCCATGCCGCCGGCGCCCTCCCGGTGCGCGTCGACGACCTCGGCGTCGACCTGGCCGTCGGCTGCGGCTACAAGTTCCTCTCCGGAGGTCCGGGCGCCCCCGCCTTCCTGTACGTGGCCCGCCGCCACCACGAGGCCCTGGAGACCCCGCTGACCGGCTGGACCGGCCATGCGGACCCGTTCGCCATGGCCCCCGGCTACACACCGGCGCCGGGCATCGCCCGGGCCCGCATAGGCACTCCGCCGGTGCTGTCCCTGCTCGCGCTCGAAGCGGCCCTCACTGTCTTCGACGGCGTCGACCTGACCCGGGTCCGCGACAAGAGCCTGTCCCTGACGGGTTTCTTCCTGCGGTGCGCCGACGAGCTGCTGACACCCCTGGGCTTCGAGGCGGTGACACCGTCCGACCCGGCGCGGCGCGGCAGCCAGGTCTCCCTCCGGCACCCCCACGCCTACGGACTGGTGCAGGCGCTGGCGGCAGAGGGAGTGATCGCCGACATGCGGGCCCCCGATCTGCTGCGGTTCGGTGTCAACGCCCTGTACACCACGCACCAGGACATGCTGACGGCCGCTGTGCGCCTGCGGGACGTCGTGCGCAGGTCCGCCTATGATCCGGCGCCGCAGCCGTCGGGGCGGGTGGTCTGATCGACGGGCGATCGACGGGCGGTGGCCGTGCCGTCTCGGGCGGCACGGCCACCGCATGATGCGGCTACTTGATGAACTCCGGCAGGACACGTGGCGGCCAGTGCCCCGCCGACAGCATGCCGAGAGCGTGTGCGCGAGCCACCAGGGCGGCCCGGTTCGGTGCCTTGAACCTCCGCAGCATCAGCCCGACGTGGTACTCGACACCCTGCCGGCTGAGGTGGAGCCGGGCCGCGAGCTGGATGGTCGAGGCGCCGCCGGCGACGCCTTCGAGCACCTGAGCGTCGATCTTGCTGAGGAGATGTCCCTTGTGCCTGGCGGCCGGTTCCCCGGTGCCCGCGCCGGGAACGTCCTTGCCGGGAACGTCCTCGTCGGGCTCGACCAGGACGACCACGCCCGTGAGGTCTCCGGAGACACCGTGGACGGCGATGGCGGTCAGTTCGCAGGAGAACACCTTGCCGCCGCCGGTCAGGCCCACGACCTGCTCGGTGACGCGGTCGCAGCGTCCTTCGGCGAGACGGGCGAAGTGACGGTCGAGTACGGCCGGGGCGCTGGAGTGGAGGAGGTCGTACAGGCCGCGTCCGCAGGTGTCGGCCGGGGTGCGGCCGAAGAGCCGGCAGAAACCGGGATCCGCCCCGACGATGTCGAGACGCGGGTCCACATGCGCGGTGCAGGACCGGCGGCGGGGTGCGGTACGCACGCGTTCTTCCGGTATGTGCGCGCCTGTGGCGGGGCGGGGTCGGAGCGTTACATCCTCTGTGACATGCGGAACACCGGTGATTGTCGCTGTCATGAAGACCAACGTCTTTCTGGGTCAGAAGTGGGGGGCGATCAGTGTCCGTCGCGCGATGAACCTCGTCGGAGCGCGGGGACGCCGCAGGAGGGACCCGGGATCTCCGGGAGTACTCCTGATCGGCTGTCGAAGACGTTAGGAATCTCCGCGGAGGCCGGTCAATGGAGACTCCTGCACGGCACCGAAACACTGTGGTCCATTGGTTCGGTGGTGTGGTCCGCCCCTCTCCGGCCATGGTGCGGTCCGGGTGAGCAGCGTCACCCGGTGGGGGTTCGGTTCGGGTGGTGCGGTGGGGCGGGGGAGCCCGCCGGTCAGAGGGAGCGCCCGCCGTCAGGAGGCCCCCGCGGCATCGGCGTCCGGAAGCGCGGCCGACAGGTCGGGCCGGCCCTTGATCCCCAGTTTCCGGTAGCTGTTGGTGAGGTGTTTCTCCACCGCGCGCACGGATATGGACAGCTCCTCGGATATCTCCTGGTTCCTCAGCCCGGAAGCGGCGAGCCGGGCCACCTTGTGTTCCGAGCGGGTGAGCGACGTACTGGCGCCGCGCTGCGTCGGCACGTTCTCCCCGAGGTGGCCGCGCATGCTCTCGTGCAGCCAGGTGGCGCCGCATTCGAGCGACAGGCCGAAAGCCCGGCGGAGCAGGGCCCTGCTCTGTGCGGGTCGTCGTGGTTCCAGGCGCCGTCCGAGCGCGTGCAGGGCCAGACACAGTTCGTACGGGTTGGCGCCCGGCTCCAGGAGGTCCACGGCCTCTTCGAGGAGTTCGGTGCCGCGGCGGCCCGGTGTCACCCGGCCCTGCACCACGAGGGCCCGGCCCAGCGCGGAGGGGGCACCCCACGCCCGGGCCCGCTCGACCTCCTGCCGGCTGAGCCCGACGGCGGTCGCGGCGTCGCCGAGCCGCCGGTGCACGAGTGCGGCGTGCCCGGCCCAGGGGAGTGTCGCGGGGTTGCGCCAGCCGATCTGCTCCTGCCGGTGACCGGCCATGAGGAAGTGGTCCAGGGCGGTACGGGGATCGCCCGCGCGGGCCGCGACGTGGCCCCTGGCCATGGCGAGCAGCGCGGCGAGGTACTGGTTCTCCGCGTTGAGCCCGTGCTGGGTCAGGATGCGTTCGGCCAGTTCGGGCGCGTCCGTCCGGAGGGCCACGATGGCGAGGACGGCCGCGCGGACGGCGGGGAGACCGCTCGTTTCCGTGTCGGCGGGCCCGTCGGCCTGCCGTACCTTCGCCCTGGCCCCCGCCATGTCGCCCTCGGCGAGGGCGACCAGTGCCTGTTCGGCGCGGACGACCGCCAGTTCGACGTCGCCCCTGCGGCTCTCCGCGATCCGGTGGGCCTCGCGCAGCCAGGACGCCAGCCCCTCGGTACGGTCCGCCGCCGCGAGAACGTTCACCGCGAGTGGCAGGGCGGTGTGCACATGCGTGGGGGAGGGGGGTTCGTGCTCCAGCAACCGCGTCGCCAGCTCCGCCAGTCCGGCGGCGGGCGCGGTGTTGGTGACGGCGGCGACGTGGATCAGTACGGTCAGCAGCTCCCGCCGGCCGGCGGTGTCCATGGGCGGCTGCGGGCCCAGTTCCGCCAGCCGCCGCAGGGACGACCGGATCCTCCCGGGGTCCTGCGCGCCGAGGAGCCGCTCCCTCGCCTCCAGGCGCAGCGCCAGTTCGTGATCGACACCGTCGGCGGTGCCGGACGCGGCCAGCTCCGCCGACACGCGCCGCAGCATGTCGTCCACGGGGAACGCGACCGGGGCCATGAGCACGGGGCCGAGCCGGGTGAGGGCCGCCGCCCGTTCCCGTACGCCGGTCAGCATCGGCACGGCCTCCATGACGTGGCGTACCGACGGCGCGGTGGTGAAGCTCCGTTCGACGGTGGCGAGGTCGATCAGCAGCCGGGCGCGGTCGGGGCCCGGGGCGGGGCTGTCCAGCAGGGCGCGGCGCAGATAGCGTGCGGCGTCCCTCGGTGAACCGCGGCGCAGGGCGCTGTCCGCCGCCGTCCGCAGGATGTGCAGGGCGTCCCGGTGCTGCGGGGTGACGACGTTCATCAGGTGCTCCGCCGCCTGCTCGGCGGGGTGTCCCGAACGGTGCAGCAGCTCGGCGGTGAGGGCGCGCAGCGCCGCGCGCTCCGCGGGCGGCATGCTCTCCTCGACGGCGTCCCGTACGACGGGATGTGCGAAGACCGGATGCGGGTGCCCGGTGACCAGCCCGGCCTCCCGCAGCACGCGCAGCGCCTCGGTGCGGCGTACCGCGTCCAGTTCGGCGAGTTCGTCCAGCAGATGGGGTGCGGTGCCCCGGCCGAGCGCCGTGACGGCGAACGCGGCCCTGCGGACGTGGCCGGGCAGCGCGTCCAGGAAGACCAGCAGGCGCTGCCGCAGCAGCGAGGGCCGCAGGGCCGCCGCGTCCGCCGCGTGCCGCGCGAGGGGCCGCAGGCCGTGGAAGAGCGCTTCGGCCAGTACGGAGGTGAGGAACAGCGGGTTGCCCCCGGACCGTTCGTGGCACGACCGTACGAACTCCTCGTCCGCGGGGGCGCCCAGGTACTCCTCCACCAGGGACCGCGTCCCCTCGTACCCCAGGTCCTCCGGGACCACCGTGTGCCGGGCCAGGGACAACAGCTCCTGGGCGAGAGGCTGCTCCGCACGCAGGTCCCCGGCCAGCACGGTGCACACCAGCAGGATCCGTCTGACGGAGACGGTGCGGGACAGGTGCCAGAGCATCCGCAGCGACTCCGCGTCGGCCCAGTGCAGATCGTCGACCAGGACCAGTACCGTGCGGTCGCGCGCCATGTTGGCGACCAGTGCCGTGAGCCCCGCCAGGGTCCGGTTCAGTTCCCCGGCCGGCCAGGGGGTCTCACGGACGGCCGGTGCGTCCTCGGCCAGTACGGCCCGGGCGCCGTCGGCCGTTCCCTGGAACAACCGGTGCGCCTGTTCCCCGGAGACGCGGCTGAGGACCGGCTCGATCAGTTGCCGCACCACGCCGAAGGCGAAGTCGTGCTCCGTCGCCGCTGCCTGGGCCCGCAGGACCAGGGCGTCCCGGGCCGCTCCCAGTTCACCGACGGCCTCCAGCAGCTCCGACTTGCCGACGCCCAGCCGGCCACGGACGACGACCAGCGCGCCGCGTCCGCCGTCGGCGGCGTCCAGGGCGGCGCGCACAGCGCTGACATCGTTATCGCGCTCCAGCAGCACGGTGCTGTCATCCCCTTTCCGGGCCGGGCTTCCGTGTCCGGGCGGGCGGTGGGCGCTCCGGCCGTACGGGACGAATTCGAGGGGCTTGTGGCGGTCACCGGGCGGCGCGCCGCGGGGATGTGACCGTCGGGCCATGCTGTCTCGGGATGGTGCCGGCGGTGCCGGCGGTGCCGTAGGGGACGGGTTTCCCCCGGAGGCACCGGCGCGCCTCTCACGTGTCCGGTGCCGCCAGGCCCTCCCTGGCCAGAGCGAGCTGCCGCACGGCCACCGCGTGCAGGGCGGGTTCGCGCAGCAGCGCGGTGGCCCGCTTCAGCAGCCGTACGGCCGCCGGTCCCCGCTCCAGCGCGCCGGAGGCCAGATCGGCCAGGCCGCGGACGGCGGGGGTTCCCCAGGCGTCGGCCAGCCGGTGCAGCTCGGCGCGGAACCGTGCCGCCTCCGCCGTCCGCCCGGCCCGGGCATGGGCCACGACCCCGAGGCAGCGCCACGGCACCAGCAGCGGATTGGTCCAGCCCCGGGCCAGCAGCCACCGGCCGCACTCCTGGAGGTCGGCGCCCGCCTCGTCGGGCCGGCCGGCGGCCAGGTGGACGACGGCGCGCGCGAACAGCAGTTGCGGCCACGCGACCTGCTGCCGGAAACCCGGAGGACAGTCGGCCGCCACGATGCGCGCCGCCTCGCCGAGATCTCCGGCAGCCAGCGCCAGCCGTGCCCGCAGCGAGCGGCGCAGCGACTCCATCGCGGGATACCAGCTGTCGGGAGGCATCTCCTCGTCGGCCAGCGTCAGATCCCGCCGTGCCCGGCCGGCGTCCCCGCGACGCAGGTCGATCTCGCACCGGGCCAGGAGCACCAGTCCCACGAGCGGAGGCATACGGCGGCGGCGTGCCTCGGCCAGGCACGCGTCGAGCCCCGCGAGGGCCTCCTCGGTCAGACCGGTGGTGCCCAGCGCCAGACAGGCGAAGACCCGCGGGTACAGCGGCAGGTCACGGTCGGGGAAGCCGAGGACGGCCCGGCCGAGCTCCCTCACCCGGGCGGCGTCCCGCCCCGCCACGGCCGTCCGCCACGCCACCGCCGCCAGACTGCTCGGGTCGTGCGGGTCGTCCGGCAGGGGCTCGGTGTCCGGCAGGAGACCGTCCAGACCACCGGCGTCCGGCTGGGCCTGCTCCGCGAACCAGTGCAGCGCCCGCAGCATCTGCCGCTCCCGCCCGTCGGCGTCCGCCGCCTGGCATGCCGTGGCCAGCGCCTGCCGTGCCGCGCCCGCGTCCCCCCGGGCCAGGAGCAGGTCGGCGGCCAGGGCGCGCTGCCGGGAAGCGGGCCGGTCGCCCGTCATGTGCAGGGCCTGTACGAGGAAGCGGTCCCCGGCCTCGGGATCGGTCAGGCAGGCGGCGGCGCCGAGTTCCACGAGGACGGCGACGCGTTCCTCGGTGGTCAGGGGTTCGCGCAGGACGCGGGTGAGGCAACGGGCCGCCTGCCGGTGTTCGCCCCGGGCCCGGTGGACGGCGGCCACCCGGCGCAGGGTGGCGACGGCCCAGGCGGCACCCGAGGGCCGGGCCGGCATCAGCAGCCCGGCGAGCTGCTCGTCGCTCAGAGCGGCCCGGTTCCCCAGTTCCGCGGCACGCTCGTGGAGTTGCCGGCGTTCGGCGTCGGGCATCGCGGACAGTACCCGGTCGGCACTGACCAGGCCCGTCAGACGAGGCAGGGTGTCCCCGGTGACCAGCCCGGCGGCCCGCAGGGTCCGGACGTGGACGGCCGCCGGTGCCCTGTCCAGCCCGGCGAGCGCGTGCACGAGGTGCAGCGGGAGGAGATCCCCGCACACGGCGAGGCTGCGCAGCAGGGCCAGGGGGCCGGGCGCGAGTCCCCAGGTCGGCTCCGCCGGCGGTGGTGCGGAGCGCGGCCGGGGCGGTGTGCCCGGTGCCCGGTCCCGGTCACCGGTGGTGCCGGCGGAGGGGCCGACGCGGACCACGTGCCCGTGGACCGCCGGCGAGCACAGGAGGGTCAGCAGATCGGTACAGGGCGGGGCGACGTCCGGAGCGCTCCCGGTCACCGTGACGACGACGAACAGCCCGGTACCGCGCATCCGCCGCATGACGGCGGACAGGACGTCGAGCGACGCGGGGTCGGCCCACTGGGCGTCGTCGACGAGGAGGGCCAGCGGCCGGCGTCGTGCCGCCCGCAGGAACAGGTCCGAGTACCGCTGCACCCGCACCGAGTGAGGCGTGTCCGGGGCCGGTCCGGGGTCGGCGCCCACCGGGACGGCGTGCCGCGGGCCGGGCAGCTGATCCGCCAGTTGCCCGGCCACACCGCACGGCCAGTCCTGTTCGGCCGGCGTTCCGCGCCCGGTCAGTACCGTGGCACCCGCCAGTGTCGCCAGAGCGGTCGCCCGCCGGGTCAGGGAGCCGCGGACCGGCCCGCGCGGTCCGATCACCGCCACGGCAAAGGAGCGCCCGGCGCGCAGATCGGAGGTGAGCCGGCGCACCAGAGCGCGTGTGTCGCCCGGCACCGCCAGGATGTCGCCGCCCCGGGCCGGTGGTCCCGGGGCCGTGTCGGCGGCGCGGAGGGACACGGCGCGATGCGTCACATCGGCCGCCGTTTCCCGGGAACGGGGCGCGTGGCGGTGCGGAACCGGGACGCCGGGGCCGCGGGGACCGGCGTCAGTCCGGCCGGACGGGAGGCAGCTGACGGAACGTCGTCCGCGGGGGCGTCTGCGTCCGCGTCTGCGAGCGAGGGGAGGGAAGCGCCTTCCGGGCATCGGAGGGAATCGCGCATACCAGTTGATGCCTCGCAGTCCGTTCAGCTCTGCCGATACGCAGATCTTGATCGCTGGGCCAGCAGACCATATGGAATACGGCCCGGGCAAGCAGGAGGAGGAACGGGCCCGGTGCGCTCACGGACCCGGGCGGGAACCCGGACGGAAACGGGCGGCCGACGCGTGTGAACGGGCATCATCCGGACGCCGGAGGCCGGACGCCGTTCGGCGGAGGACAGGACGGCGGAGGGCAGGACGGCGGAGGGCAGGACGGCGGAGGGCAGGACGGCGGAGGGCAGGACGGCGAGGGCAGGACGGCGAGGGCAGGACGGCGAGGGCAGGACGGCGAGGGCAGGACGGCGAGGGCAGGACGGCGAGGGCAGGACGGCGAGGGCAGGACGGCGGAGGACAGGACGGCGGAGGGCAGGACGGCGGAGGGCAGGACGGCGAGGGCAGGGCGGCGAGGGCAGGGCGGCCGTGACGGTCCGGCCGGCCCCGATCGTCACGCCTCGGCGGCTCGCGTCACGTCTCGGCGGCTCGCGCGAGGGCGGCGCGCAACTCCCGCCGTCCGGACAGCCCGAGCTTGCGGTAGACCGACGTCAGGTGCACCTCCACGGTGCGCTGGGTGACGAAGAGCGCCTCGGCGATCTCCAGGTTGCTCCGGCCCTCGCCGGCCTGCCGGGCCACCTGCATCTCGCTGGGCGTCAGGGACGCCGGCCCGCTCGACACCGGGCGGCGCGGCCGGGCCCCCGTCGCGAGCAGCGCCTGACGCGCTTCCCGGTACAGCGGGCGGGCGCCGAGCGCGTACGCCTCGTCCAGGGCCGGCCGCAGCACCTTCCGGGCCGGCTCGACGGACCCGCAGGCGTGCAGCGCCCTGCCGCGCGCCACCCGTACCCGGACCGACTCCAGCGCCATCGGGGTGGCCGCCAGCGCCGCTTCCGCCTCCTCCAGCAGGGGCAGCGCGTCCCGGTCACCGCGGGCGGCGGCGAGCAGGCCCAGACCCATTCCCAGAGCGCAGGGCAGATCGGCCGACCGGGCCGTCGACACCGCCTGCTCGGCCAGGTCGCGGGCCCGGTGGGGTTCCCCCACGGCCAGGTGCGCGGTGCCGGCCCAGAACCACCACGGGGACACCGCCGGACTGGTGCGCCGCCACTCCCGCTGGCGGGTGCCGCACTCCAGCAGGTCCGTGAGCGCCTCCTCCGGCCGTCCCTGCACCAGTCTCAGCCTGCCCCTGGCGCACAGGAACTCGTTCCACGACCAGGCGTCCACGGCAGCCGCTTCGAACTCCCGGTCGGCCAGGTCGGCGGCGCCCGCGGTGTCCCCCTGGTCCAGCAGCGCGTGGATGCGAATGGCGGAAGGCAGAGCGAAGACGAGACTCGCCCGTTCCCGCGGTGCGCGCGGCGCGGATTCCAGCGCGGCACCGGTCGCGGCGACGGCTTCGGCCAAAGCCCCCAGCCTGCGGGCGGCGTCGGCGCGGAGCGCGAGCAGGCTGACGGACGACGGTTCGGCCTGTGTCCCGGAAGCCGTTGCGACGAGCCGCCGGTAGACCGGATCCGCCTCGCCCGGCCGGTCCGCGTACACCAGCACCGTGGCGGCGGTCGTCAGGAACACCGAGGAGTCCGACGCGGCCGAACCCCGTCCCACCACCCGCCGTGCCGCCGCCAGGGCCTCGGCGACCCGGTCCGCGCGGGAGACGCAGACGACCGCCCGCCCGGCGAGGACGGCCCGCTCGCCCGGGGTGCCGCCCGGCAGGCCCAGATCGAGGGCGGCCCCGTCCATCGACGCGTGGTAGGACCGCCGGTCCCAGGCCGACAGCAGGAGCCGCTGGGCCGCCAGCAGTCTGACGTTCTCCCCGCCGGCGCCGGCGGGCCCGGCCGCGTGCTCCGCCAGGAGCCGTACGGCGTCGGGCGCGCGCTCGGTGCGGACCAGCGCACCCGCGAGCGCGGTGAGCACGGTGAGCCGCCGGTCGGGATCGTGGACGTGCCGCAGGGCGGACCGCAGGTGGCGGACGCCGGAGGGCGGGTCCACCCGGGCCTCGGCGAGCCCGAGCTCCACCAGCAGCTCCGGGTCGGCCGCGCCCTCGGCGTCCCGCGGGAGGCACAGCCGCAGCAGCTCCACGGCCTGCGACAGCGCACCGCGCAGCGTCGCCCGGCGCGCGGCCTCCCGCAGCACGGTGACCGCCCAGGTCTCGGTGACCGGTTCCCCGGCCGCCCGCAGGTGCCCGGCCACCCGCTCCGCGGGGGCGCCGCCGTCGAGCAGCAACCGTGCGGCCGCGCGGTGCGACCGTGCGCGCTGCCGGGCCGGCATGTCCGCCAGCACGGCCTCGCGCGCCAGATCGTGGCCGAAGGACCAGTCGCGCCCGTCCGGCGAGGCCGTCACCAGACCGACGGCGGCCACGGTACGGACAGCCCGGACGAAACCGTCCGTGTCCAGACCGGCCAGCCGGGCGCACGTCTCGGCGGAGGCCCCGTCACCCAGCACGGCCATCGCCCGGACCGCGGCGAACGTGTCCGCGGACTCCTGGCGCAGTGCCCGCAACACGGGCGCGCCGAACCGGGCGAGGGTACTTCCGCTTCCGGCATCGGCCAGAGAGGCCGCGCCCGTCGGCCGCCCCCCGTGCCGCAGCGCGGCCAGCAGGGCGGTGAGCAGCAGCGGATTGCCGTTGGTCGCGGCCAGACAGGCGCGCTCGAGCTCCTCGTCATGGCTGCCGGTGACATGCCGTACGACCCGGGCGACGCCGTCCCCGCTCAGCGGCCGGGACCGCAGGATGCGGCACCGCGGCTGCGCGGCCACCTCGTCCAGGAGAGGCAGGCGCGCACCGGTTCCGGTGCGCCGGGCCAGCGCCAGCAGCACCGGCAGACCGGTCAGCCGCCGTGCCGTGTGCGCCAGCCACCGCAGCGAGGCGGGGTCCGCGTGCTGCGCGTCGTCCACCAGGAACAGCAGCGGTTCCTGCGCGCTGCGACGGCCGACGAACCGGTGCAGTTCCCGCAGCACGCCGTACGACACGTCCTCGTCCAGCTGCGCGCCGCCCGCCGGCAAGCCGTCGCTGTCCAGCCGCGGCTGCCACCGCTCACCGGTGCGCGCCCACGCCAGCGGCAGGTTCCCCTCCTCCCCGTCTCGCAGCAGGGGACGGAACAGCCGGCGCACGACACCGAAGGGAAACGCTCGCTCCGCGGGGTCACATCGCGCCCGCAGGACCCGCAGCCCCGCCGCGTGGCCCTCGTCGGCGAGACGGTGCAGCAGCACGCTCTTGCCGATGCCCACCGGCCCGTCGAGGACGAGCAGACCCGGCCGCCCGGCAGCGGTGTGCCGGACCGTGCCGGAGAGCACGGACAGCTCGTGTTCCCGCTCGACGAGCAGTGCGGGAGGAAGGCTTCGGCCGATCGTGCCGACGTCCCCGGAGCCCTCCGTCCCACCGCTCATGTCCCCTCCCCACCGGGCGTCGAAGGGCAGTGCCCCCGGAACGCCGCGCTCGGCCCGCCGGCCGGGAACGCCGGTCACGGGCCGGTCGGTCACCCGGGTGGCGCCCGGTCTCCTCACCGCATCCTCACCGAACCAGGGCCGGTGAATCTCAGATCCTCCTCAAACTTCTCACTGGCCGAGCTGCCAGGAGACAGCGGGACTGCCTGGAAGGTCCCGCAGCTCGAGCCGTCCTTGCGCGACCACGACCGTATCGTCAATGGCCGACTCCGGCCTCGGACACAGCTTCTGGCTATACGGAGACGAGGGCCTCGACCTGACGGTCGGGGTCCTCGTTGCGTGTTCGTAGGTGATCTCGATGCCGAGGGCTTCGTGTAGCGGGCCCTTTTTGCGGCGTCGGCTGCGTGGATGCGCGGTGCGATGTCTCCGATGCTCCGAGCGATCTCGCGGATCCGCTGGGCGGTGAGTCGGGATCCCCTCTTGCGGGTTACGGCGGGGAGCGCGTCCAGCGGGCCAACGCCCGCGGCCGGGAACACGTGCAGAAGAAGGCGCCCGCCGTGCGGGCCACCTCGCCGGGCACTCCGGCGCCACCTGGCGGGCCCAGGACACCACGGTCGCCAACAACCTCAAGGGCGTGTGGATCTCGCCCGACGGCAAGGGCGTCACAGCCGTCGGCGACGGCGGTCTGATCCTCGGCTCCGAGGACGCCGGGGCCGCAGGGGGCAACTGGCGCGCCCACGTCTCCGGCACCGGCAAGAACCTGTACGGCGTCCACGTGCTGCCGGACGCGAGCGGCGGCTGGATCGTCGGCGACGGCGGTACGGTCCTGACCTCCCACGAGGGCGGACGGTGGACCCCGCGCCCGCTGGGCGCCCCCGCCAACCTGTACGGGATCGCGGCGCAGGACAGCCGTACCGCCTGGGTCGCGGGCCGCGGCGGCACCGTCATGGTCACCCACGACGGCGGAGCCACCTGGCTCGCCCAGCGGACCGGCACCATCAGGGACCTGCTCTCGGTCCACGTGCGCCCGGACCGGCGCACCGGCTGGACCGTCGGCGACCAGGGCACCATCCTCGCCACCGACGACGGAGGGCGGACCTGGCGGCCGCAGTCCGGCGCCCCGGACCGAGCCGCCCTGTGGGCTGTCGCGTTCGCCGACGACCGCACCGGCTGGGCGGTGGGCGCGGGCGGCACGGTCCTGGCCACCGACGACGCCGGCCGCAACTGGCGGCCCCAGGAGAGCGGGACCACCGACGACCTGATCGGCCTGTGCGTCCTGGACGCCCGCGTCTGCTGGGCCGTGGGCGACGACGGCACCGTTCTCGGCACCGGCGACGGCGGCCGGACCTGGCGCCGCCGCACGAGCGGCACCACCCAGAGCCTCAACGGCGTGCACTTCTCCCCGGACGGCCGCGTCGGATGCGCCGTGGGCCGCAGCGACACCGTGCTGTTCTCGAGGGACGGCGGCAACACCTGGCGGACCGGCGCCACCGGCTCGGACATGTCCCTGTGGGCCGTGCACGTCGTCTCGCCGCTGCACACGTGGATCGTGGGCGACGAGGGCGCAGTACTGTCGACGCCGGACGGCGGGGCCACCTGGGAGCAGCACTTCTACAGCCCGGAGAAGGACGCGGCCACGCGTCCGCAGTCACCGCGACGATGAACAGGGAGACAGGGGAGACATGGCAGACGCCACCGAAGCCGCCGACGGGTTCACGGAGATCCCGACGACCACCCTCGCCGACGTCCTCGGCCGCGAACAGGTCATGGACATCGGCATCCGCCCGCTGTGGCAGCCGGTGCCCCGCATCGCCGGCCCCGCGTTCACCGTGCGGTGCCCTCAGGGCGACAACCTGATGCTGCACGCCGCCATCCACCGGGCCCAGCCGGGCTCGGTCGTCGTCGTGGAGTCCGGGGACCTCGACCACGCGCTGGCCGGCGGCAACGTCTGCGCGGTCGCGCAGCGCCGGGGCGTGGCCGGCTTCGTCGCGGACGGCCTGATCCGCGACCTGGCCGAGGTCCGGGAGAGGGGATTCCCCGTCTTCGCCCGCGGGATCATCCCGATCCCCGGCGGCAAGAAGGCCGTCGAGCCGCTCAACGTGCAGGTGCGCTGCGGCGGAGTCGCCGTCGACGCGGGCGACATCGTGGTGGCCGACGAGGAGGGCGTGGTGGTCGTGCCCGCCGCCCGCCGGGACGAGGTGCTCGGCGCGGCGCGGGCCAAGCTCGCCAAGGAGGCCGGGGAGACCCTGGACGCGTGGGAGGAGGCCCACCGCACCCGCATCGACACGATCCTGCGGGACCAGGGCTTCGAGGGCTGACCCGCAACCGGACAGCGGGCGGGCGGCCCGGCCGGCGAGCGGTCCCCGCGGAAGAGGGGCGGACAGGCCGGGCCGCCGTCCGCCGGATCAGGGCGCGGCGGGCACCGTGCCCGGGCAGCCCGCCACCGGATACGGCGCCGGTTCCGCCACCCGCCCCGCCCCGGCACCAGCCGGGACGCGCGGTCGACGGCCAGGAAGCCGAAGGGGCGGTCGAAGGCGACGCGGAGGGGCCCCCACCGATTCCGTCCCGGAACGCAAGGCGCCGACGGACTCGGCCGCCAGGCCGGGCCGTTGCTGCGAGAGGCGGACCACCCGTCTCCCCTCGCCCGCCTCCCTTCCTGTCTCCCGTCCTCGACGTGCACACGCCCACGCCTGCTGCACGGCCGGGATGGGACATGGGTCACATCGCTCGCTGCCGGCACCGGGGCCACGGTGGTGAACAGTGCGACGACTGCTGCGCCGGGGCCGGCCTCGCCTTCGTTGACCGCTTCGCCACCTGGGCCGCCGCCCCTGGGGAGGGCGGCGGCCGCGCCGTCGGCGTCCACCGCCGGTGAGGTACCGCGGGGCACCCGGATCATCACGTCCGCCGGGCGGCCCGTTCGCTTGGCGATACCACTCCCGGCGACGGTGCTTCGGCCTACGCCCTAGGTGGGAAGTGCCGGGTGCCCGAGCGTGGGTTCGCGGGGCGTGGGAGTGTGGAGGGTCTGCGCGTTCACGAGCCGCCGGTATGCGGGGCAGGTGCGCAGGAGCGTGCGGTGGTCACCCGTGCCGACCACGGTACCTGCTTCCACCATGACGACCTGGTGTGCGTGGCGGACCGTGGTCAGACGGTGGGCCACGACGATGACGGCGCGATCCGCGGCGAGAGCGTCGACGACGGTGCGGAGCCGCTGCTCGTTGAGGCCGTCCAGCTGGCTGGTCGGTTCGTCGAGCAGGATGACCTCGGCGTCGGACAGCAGCGCCCGGGCCAGCGCCAGGCGTTGCCGCTGGCCTCCCGAAAGGTCGGTCCCCCGGCCGAGCACGGTGTCGAGTCCTTGGGGAAGCGCGGCGACGACGTCGTCCAGGTCGAGTGCGGTGAGGACGTGCGACAGCTCGTCGTCGGTGCCCGGTGTGTCGCGGCCCAGTTGCAGGTTCTCGCGGACGGTGGCCTCGACGAGGGTGAACTTCTGGTCGACGTAGGCGATGTGGCGCCGTAGTCCGTCCAGTGGCCAGGTGTCCAGGTCGTGGCCCAGGATTTCGATACGGCCGCCGGTGGGGCGGAGGAAGCCCTCGACGAGGCAGAGCGCGGTGGTCTTGCCCGCACCGGAGTGTCCGACCAGCGCGGTCAGTCCCACGCAGGGCGCGGTGAACGACAGTTTCCGCAGGGCGGGTGTGTCGGTGCCGGGATGGGTGAAGGTGACGGCGTCGAAGGCGACCGCGGGCGCCCCGGGGACGGGGTGCGGTGCGCGGCCGGTGGGAGCCTGTGCCGCCTCGTCGGCGAGGGCGAGCAGTTGGTTGCAGCGGTCACGCGCGGCCAGCCCTGCCTGGAGACGGCCCAGACCGTTGGTCAGCGTGGTCGCCGACGGGATGGTCTGCAGGAGATAGAGGAGGAAGGCGGCGAATTCGGCCACGCCGAGGTGTCCGGAGGCGATACGGGCACCACCGGCGAGGATGACGGCGATCATCGCCGACTGGTTGCCGAGGGTGGTCGCGGCGGGCAGGGCGGCCTGGAGCCGCGCCCCGGTGAGGGAGGTCCGGCGCAGCGCGTCGGCGTCCGCGGTCAGCGCGCGGACGGCCAGGGATTCCGCGCGGCCGGCCTTGAGGGCGGTGAGGGCGTCCAGGTGTGCCGCGAAGCGCTGGGCGATCGTACCGATGGCGGCCTGCTGGTCGGTGATGCTTCTGCGCAGCCGCCGGAAGGCACCGGTGATGACGGCCGTCGCCACCGCGAGCCCCGCGACCGTGACCAGGGTGAGCACCCAGTCGATCAGGAGCATGACGACGGAAGTGGTGACCACCGTCAGCGCCGCCACCGGGAGCTGGGTCCCGACGTCGACGACCTGGCGAAGCTGGAGCGCGTCCGAGGTGATGCGCGCGGTGAGACTGCCGATGCCCTGGGCGCGGACGGTCGGCAGGGGCAGGCGCAGGACGTGGGCCATGACGCGTCCGCGCACCCGGAAGACCATCCGCTCGCCGGCGTCGGCCACGAGGAAACCCGCCCCGGTCGTGGCCGCGGCCCCCATGACGGCCACCGCGCACATCCACAGCACGGGAACGCGCAGGGACGCATGGCCCGCGAAGCCCGCGATGACGTCCTCGACCAGCAGGGGCAGTGACAGCGAGGCGGCGGTGGCGGCCAGCGCCAGCAGCAGGGCCGCCGACAACTTCCAGGGAGCGGCGAGAAGTTCGCGGAGCAGCTCGATGCGGTCTGCGGTGTGCTCCGGTCGGTGCCGGCGCCGAGGTCGTTGCATCGTGGACGCCTTTCTGCGGTCGACGTCGTACCGGAACAGGGCGCGGCACGGTCCGGGGTCCACGGACCCGCCGTGGCTCACCCGGGGGTGGGCGCAGGTGCCCGGCGGCCCGCTGCCCGCGGGCGCGTGCGTGCTGCGGTTCGTGTGTACCGTCCCCCGTGGGCGGTGCGGTGCGTCAGCGGACGGGAGTCCGTGCGGGCCGCCCGGGCCGGGATCGGTCCGGCTGTCGGGCGGCGTCCAGTGCGGCCAGGGCGCGGGTGGCCGGCGCGCACAGTTCGACCAGCGCCGCGTACCGTCGCGGAGGCAGCTCGGCCGCGGCTCTTCCCGCCCGTGTGCCGTCCACCGTCCGGGCGGCCGTGGCCAGCCAGGACGCGGGGGCGTCCACACCCAGGAAGCGCGCGAAGTCCGTCAGCGAGCCCGCGGGGTCGGCCAGCAGGTCCTCGTAGGAGAGCTGGGTGCGCCGGTCGGCGGGCAGCCGGGCCAGCATCGCGGTGCCGGCCCGGATCATGCCCGACCAGTACCCGCGGGCGAAGGACTCCACCGGCAGCGGGCAGCGCCGGAAGCGTTCGGCGTCGTACGGGGGACCGAGCAGGCCGCGGTAGCGGGGAAGGGCTGCTTCGAGGGCGGCCGGTGACAGGTCCCCGAGCCCCGCCCTGCGGGCGTCCCGCACGGCCAGCGCGCTGATCAGCTCCCGCCGGTAGGCCGGGTGGCGGCTCATCGACAGGGCGCAGTCCGGCCCGTCGCGGTGGATGTGGGCGATCCGGCTGCCCGGGAAGAGGCGGTCGATGTCGTCGACCAACAGCAGGGAGGCGGCCGAGCGTTCGACGACCAGGCGACGGCCGAAGAGCCGTGCCAGCAGGCCGAGGAAGGCACGGTACTGGGCCGCCGCGGGACGCCGGGGCCAGCGGGGTACCTCGTCGGCGAGCCGGTCGAAGAGCGCGTCCGGTTCGTCGGTGAGGGTGGGGAGCAGGTCGTGGCAGATCAGCGGGATGCCGTGCTCGGTCGTGAAGCGGCCGGTGCCGTACGGATACGTCATCTCCGGCGGTGTGAGCCCCGCGGCGATCAGCGCGTCCAGTTCGGGAACGGTGCCGGTCAGCAGAGCCCACAGCTCCGCTCCGTCCAGGGGCGCCGCGGGCAGGGTGGGGCTGCGGACGGCGGCCTTCAGCACGGCCAGGAACTCGCTGGCGCTGAGCACCTCGGGATGGAGGTGGAGCAACTGCGACAGGAGCGTCGACCCGCACCGGCCCGTGCCCACGACGAAGACCGGGTTCATACGCCGCTCCGCTCAGCGCCGCCGCCGGACCGTGGCGGGGTCAGGGCGGCTCGCGCTCTCATGCGGTGCCGCCTCCTTCCAGGCGCCGCACCTGCTCGTCGGTGAGATCCTGCGGCCTGACCCGGGCGGTGATGCGGAAGGAGTGGCAGACCGGGCACATCTGGTACTTCCGCGGCCCCAGATGCAGGGCAAACAGGTTCTTGCCCACATTGCTGGGGAAGACATGGCCCTTGGAACACCTCATGTACATGGAGCGTGTCCTTTCCGCTCGGTTCTGTTCGGCTCTTTCTTCTCTGGGTGTGCCGGTTGCGCCGGGACCGTGCTCGGGACGGGAGCCGGGGACGGATCAGGAGTGGAGCACCGTCTCCGGGCGGAACCCCGCCGCGACCGCGGTCAGGGCACCCGCGGTGATCACGGCCACGGCACCGCCCGCGATCAGCAGGAGGCGCAGGGGACCGAGGCTGTCGGCGCCCAGCACCAGGGCCAGCAGGGCGCCCAGCCCGGGCAGCACCGCCACCCCGTTGCCCAGGCTGCCGCCGGCCAGGTTGACGCCCCCGCCCAACTGGGTCAGCTGGGGGAAGAACAGGCTGACCGCCAGGGCCAGCACACCGCCGGCCCATGTGGTCAGCAGGGGCAGGACCAGCGCGAGTGCGTAGTAGGCCCCGCTCGGGTGGACGCCGCTGTCCGTCACCATGTCCGTGATCCAGACGCCGAGCGCGCCGAGTGCCGACATCGCGGCCCAGAATCCGGTGCCCACCACAAGTGTGCAGCCGAGAAGCGCGGCCGCGATCCGGCCGGGAGGATACGGAGTGCTCAGCAGTTCCTCGAAGCCGCCCCGGTTGACCTCCGCACCGACCAGGCCCTGCACCATCCGGGTCGCGGCGATCGAGCCGAACAGTGCCGTCAGCGCCGGGGCGAGGAGCAGCATCTCGCCCATGACGACCTGATGGCCGCGGGCTCCGAGGGCGACGGCGAACCTCGTACTGCGGTCCGCCCCGTTGATGTGCCCGCCGAGCAGGGACGGCAGGGTGACGGTGAGGGCCAGGACGACGACGTAGGGCAGCAGTGCGGAGAGCAGGTAGCGGGTGCCCTCCCGGGCCAGACGCCACAGCAGCGCGCCGCACAGGGCGGCGGCCGATCCGGTACGCGCGGCCACCGGTTCCACGACGGCGCCGGCCGTGGCCGCGGTGTCCTTCAAGGGGTCAGGCACCGGCGTTCCCCGTTCCGTCGTCCAGATGGAGCAGGACGTCCTCCAGGAGGTTGGTGGCGGGAGAGACCTCCCGCAGTGGTATCCCGGCGCGGACCAGCCGGGCGACGAGGTCCTCGGTCTCCGTCTCGTCGCGCACCTCCACCACCGCCCCGCCCTGCGGGTGGGGCCGGGCGGCGTAGCCCAGCCCGGTCAGGGCGGCACACAGGTCCTGCCTCCCGCGCAGTCGCACCCGCAGGCGTCCGCCCGCCACCAGTCCCTGCCGCAGCTGGGACGGCGTGCCCCGGCCGACCACCCGGCCCTGGTACAGGACGGTGACGTCGTCGGCCAGTTCGCCGGCCTCGCCCAGGTCGTGCGTCGACGTCAGGATGGTGTGGCCGTCGGCTGCGAGGGCGCGCAGCCGGGTGCGCAGGCGGGCGCGGCCCCGGGGATCGACTCCGGAGGTGGGTTCGTCCAGCAGCAGCACGCGCGGCCGTCCCAGCAACGCCTTGGCGATACCCACCCGTTGGGCCTGTCCACGGCTGAGCGTGCCGGCTCGCTGGTCGCGGATGTCCGTGAGATCCATGGCCGCCATCACCTCCGCGACCCGGCCCTCGCGGTCGTCCGGCGACAGTCGCAGCACCCGTGCCCAGAAGCGCAGGTTGTCGGCCACGCTGAGCCGCGGTGCCAGGGCGGCCCGGTGGGCGCACACGCCCAGCAGGGACTTGGCCGCCCGGTCGGCGTGCGGATCGCGTCCGGCCACCCGTACCGTGCCGGCGGTCGGCCTGAGCACCGCCGCGAGCACCCGGAACAACGTCGTCTTGCCGGCGCCGTTGGGGCCGAGCAGCACGTGCACCCCGGGGTCGTACGCCAGGTCGACGTCCTCCAGGACGGTACGGCCGCGGTAACCGGCACGCAGACCGGCTGCGGTGAGGACGGGCATATCCGCCTTCCGTGAAAGAGTGACGCGACGACGGCCCCTCGGCAGAGCGACGGACCGGGCGGGCAGGCTTCGCAAAGCTAACACCGGCTGTTTGCTTCCCGCGACGCTCCGGGAAGCGATCGTTCCGTCAAAGGGCCGTAAAACTCGCCGGTCATCAGGCACGTCGACCGCCAGTAATTTGACCCACCATTGACTTTTGGCGGAGGCCGCCGCGGCGCCGGGTTCCGCTCCCGCCGGGCCGGACGCACGGGTCGTGAACAGGCGCTCCCTGCCGCGCCGGCCCGGACCGCTTGGACGGCCGCCGCTCAACTCGCTGTTCTGTCATGTGCCTTGACGAACTTCGTCGGGCCGTGTTGGAGTCGTTCACCGTTCCACCGGTGGTGCATGCCGAACCCATCCGGACCATTGTCCGTGCGCTGTGACGGGGCTGCACCCCGCGTATCTGCCCGCACTTACTGGGAATCGCGCGAGACGTCGAAGTCAATTCCGTCTTTCCCGCATTACTCGCACCATCGGCGGAATTCTCCTTCGTCCCGCGGAGACGAAACCGAAGGAGACGGTAAATGGCTGTGATGCAACCTGAGCTGGCGCTCGGGGGAGACCGTGAACAGGCCGTGGTGGCCATGGTCGTCGCCCGGGCCTGGCGCGACGACGCCTTCCGCGCCGCCTTCGTCGCGGACCCCCGGGCGGTACTGGCGGACGAAGGGCTGGAGTATCCCGAGACGACGCGCGTGGTGGTACTGGAGGACACCGACAGAGCCAAGTACGTGTGCCTGCCCGACGACGCGGGGCCCGGCGACCTCGCCGACCATCTGCACACCTCCGTGCCGGTGCCCGACGGGTGCGAACTGCGCGTCGTGCAGAACACACCCGACACGCGGTACGTGGTCATCCCGGTCGTACCGGACGGCGTGGAGGTGGGGCGGATGACGGAGAGCGAGCTCATCAGCTCCGTGCCCAGCCCCACCAACGGCATCTACGTCTACACGATCGAGGCCGCGACGGTCGGCAGCTCGGTGAACATCCTCGCCGAGGCCGTCGCCGTCATCGTGCTCACCTGACCGTCACCAGCGGCGAGCACGCGATTCGTGCGCAGGGGCCGGTCCGCGCCGCCACCGTGGGCCGGCCCCGGTACCGGGCGTCCCGGGTGAGGGAAGCCCTTCGCATCCACTGAGCGCAACGAGGTGAGAAAGCTGACGACCGCCATGCCCTCCTCCTTCCCCTCCCTGCTGGGCGACCTCTCCCGCGTGGCCCCGGACCACGTGCGTGACGTGGCCGAGACCAAACGCGTCCTCGAACGGTGGATGGTCGACCCCGGCTTCCGGCGCGCCTTCTTCCAGGACCCCGCCACGGCCGTCGCGGGGCTCGGTGTCTCTCTGACCGCCGAGCAGGTCCTGCCCTTCCTCGGCGAGGACTCCGTCGCCGAGGACCGGCGGCCGGCCGCCGGGGCGCGACCGCCCCGGTCGGTGCTGCGCTACCAGGCGTTCATGCAGGAGAAGATCGGCCACCGGGAGCGGGTCAGGGCCGCGGGCGAGGCCGCCGATCCACGGATGGCCGCCTGGCGCCGACGGCAGCTGAACCGCTGCACCAGCGAACTCGGTCTGGCCCGCGCCACGGCCATCGTGCACGCGCCCGCCGCGTTCGAGCTCTCCAAGGGCTGCACCGTGGGCTGCTGGTTCTGCGGTGTGGCCGCCCCGAGGTTCGATCACACCTGGGCCCACACCGCGGAGCACGCCGCCCTCTTCAGACAGGTGCTCACCACCATGTACGAGCTCCTGGGCCCGTGCCTGCGCCAGGGTTTCCTGTACTGGGCCACCGATCCCCTGGACAATCCCGACTACGAGGACTTCCTGCGCGACTTCCACGACGTGGTCGGGCGCTGCCCGCAGACCACGACCGCGCTGGCCCACAAGGACGTCGACCGGACGCGCGGACTGCTGGAGCTGACCCGTTCCCTGGGATCCGAGGTCGACCGGTTCTCCATCATCGCCACGGGCCAGCTCGACGTCCTGCACGAGGCACTGACCGCGGAGGAGATGCTCCGGGTCGAGTGCATACCGCAGAACAAGGGCGCGGCCGCGGTCGGCCGCAAGTCCAACGCCGGCCGGGCACGCAGGTTCGCCGCGAAGCGGGCCGAGGAGCTGACGAGCGACGACCTGAGCTCCACCATCGCCTGTGTCTCCGGGTTCCTGTTCAACATGGTCGACCGCTCGGTACAGCTGATCACCCCGTGCAACGCCAGTGACGACTGGCCCCTGGGCTACTGGGTCCTGGACAGCGGCACCTTCGACACCGCCGCCGACCTGCGCGAGCTGACCGAGACGATGATCAGCCGCCATATGCGCTCCGCCCTGCGCGCCGCCGACGTCGTCCGGGCCCGGCGCGATCTGACGCTCTCCGTCGAGGACGGGTTCCTGCGGGCCCGCTCCCGGGAGCAGGTGGTCCGCATCGGCGACCTGCCGGACCCCGAGACGGTGGCCGACCTGCTCACCCGCGGTGACCACACCGCGGAGGACTTCGCGGCGGCACGGGCCCGTACCGGGGTTCCCTTCCTGACCACCATGGCCATGCTCGACGGCCTCTTCACCCGCGGGCTGCTGGACGAGGAGCCGCCTCCCGCGAGCCGGGCCGTACCGGTGACGATCGAGGGTGCCGCCCGGTGAACACGGCGTACGCACGAACCGGCCGGCCCGACGTCTGCCTGGTGTCGATGCCCTATGCGGCCCTGCCCCGCCCGTCCGTGGGCCTCGGCCTGCTCCAGGCCGTGCTGGAACGCGAGGGCATCTCCGTCACCACCCTGCACGCCAATATCGACTTCGCGGAACGCGTCGGTGTCCACCTCTACGAATTGTGCTCGTCCCGCGCACCGGCCGAACTGCTCATGGGTGAATGGACGTTCGCCGAGGCGGCCTTCCCCGACCCGGCCGCACGCGCCCGCGACGAGGAGTACCTCCAGGCCGTGCGCAAGGTCGGACGCTTCGACGGGACGCACCGGCAGGAGGGCGACGTCGTCGTCGCGGCACTGCGTGAACTGCGCGCGCACACGGTGGGGTTCATCGACCGGACGGCCCGGCGGGCGCTGGCGACCGGTGCCCGGATCATCGGCTGCACCTCGACCTTCGAACAGCACGTGGCGTCACTGGCGCTGCTGCGGCGGATACGGCAGCTCGACCCCGGGGTCGTCACCATGATGGGCGGTGCCAACTGCGAGACGGACATGGGGCGCGCCACCCACCGCAACTTCCCCTGGGTCGACTACGTGGTCTCCGGGGAAGCCGACGGCCTGATCGCCGACCTGTGCCGGCTGCTGCTGGAGCACGGAGCCGACGTGCCTCTGGAGCGGCTGCCGCGCGGCGTCCGGGCACCCGCCCACCGGGCCACGCCCGCGGCCGACCGCCGGCCCCTGCCCCGCGCCGTCCACCGCGACCTCGACGCACTGCCCACCCCCGTGTACAGGGACTACTTCAGCCGGCTGGCGGACTCCACGCTGGCGGACCGCATCACCCCCGGCCTGCCCGTGGAGACGTCCCGGGGCTGCTGGTGGGGCGCGACGCACCAGTGCACCTTCTGCGGTCTGAACGGCAGCAGCATGGCCTACCACGCCAAGTCGCCCGGCCGTGTCCTGGCCGAACTCCGCGAACTAGAGGAACGCCACGCACTGTCGAACTTCGAATGCGTCGACAACATCATGGACATGTCCTACTTCCCGACGCTGCTCGCCGAGCTCGCCGCCGACGGACGCAGACGCTCCCTCTTCTACGAGGTCAAGGCCAACCTCAGCCGGGACCAGGTACGCGCCCTGGCCCGCGCGGGTGTCCGCTGGATCCAGCCCGGCATCGAGAGCCTGCACACCGAGGTGCTGCACCTGATGGACAAGGGGGTGCGGGGCTGGCAGAACCTCCAACTGCTCAAGTGGGCGCGCGAGTTCGGGGTGCGGATGTCCTGGTCGATCCTGTGGGGTTTTCCCGGCGAGAAGGACGAGTACTACACCACGATGGCCCGCTGGATCCCCTACCTGGAACACCTCGAGCCCCCCGGCGGCACCACCAGACTGCGGTACGACCGGTACAGCGTCTACTACCAGCAGGCGCAGCGGCAGGGCACCCTCCTCAGCCCCGTCCCCGCCATGGGCTACGTCTATCCGCTGGCACCCGCCGAACTGGCCGACCTCGCCTACTTCTTCCTCTCCGACCCCTCGCTGAGCCTCGGCGGACTGGACGGGGCCGGGGACGGTCCCCGACGGCCCGGGGTGCTGGCGGTGCGGGCCGCCGTGGACGGCTGGCGCGACCGCTTCCACCGCGGCACGCGCCCCGTCCTCACCATGACCGACCGCGACGGCGCACTGCACGTCACCGACACCCGGCGGTGCGCCACCCAGGTCCGTCGGCGCCTGACCGGAGTGGCCCGCGCCGTCCTGCTGGCCTGTGACACGGCGCCCCGGCCCGAGCGGCTGCCGGACGTGCTCGCCCGGGACCACGGCCTGGACGTACCCGCGGAGGAGGTGAGCGCGGCCCTGTCCCGACTCACCCGGGACGGCCTGATCCTGCGACTGGACGGCCGGGCCGTCGGCCTCCCGGTCCGTGGAAACCTGCCCGCCTACCCGCGGCACCCGGAGTTCCCCGGCGGATACGTCGACACCACCGCCCCGCCCCCGCGGCGGACGGCCGCCCGGACCGAGGCGGTGACCCGACCGTGACCGCCACGCCCACCCGGCCGGCCCCCGCCGCCACGGTCCGCACCGCGCACTTCACCCGGCCGCTGCCCCTCGCCCGCGGCGGCACCCTGCCCGCACAGACCCTCGCCTACGAGACCTACGGAAGCCTCAACGCCCGTCGTGACAACGCCGTCCTCGTCTGCCACTCGCTCACCAAGGACGCCCACGCCGCCGGCCGGCGGGCACCCGGCGAGCGTCCGGGCTGGTGGGACGCGGCCATCGGCCCCGGCCGCCTGCTCGACACCGACCGCTACTTCGTCGTCTCCTCCGCCACCCTCGCGGCACCCGGCAGCACCGGCCCGGCCACCACCGACCCCTCGACCGGCCGCCCCTACGGCCCGCGCTTCCCGGCCCTCACCATCGGTGACATGGTGGACGTCCAGCACCGGCTGGTGCGGTCCCTGGGCATCACCCGCCTCGCGGCGGTGGTGGGCGGGTGCTTCGGCGGCCAGCAGGCCCTGCAGTGGGCCCTGCGGTACCCCGGGGCGGTGGACCGGGCCGTGGTGATCGGCGTGACGCCCGCGACCTCGGCCCACACCATCGCCCTGTTCACCGTCATGCGCCGGCTCATCAGATCCGACCCGTGCTACCGGGGCGGCGACTACTACGACGGGCCCCCACCCGTGACCGGACTCGGTCACGCGGTGGCGGCGGCCGCACCGCTCTGGATGAGCAGGGAGGCACTGGAGCGCCGCTTCGGCCGCCGTCCGGCCGGCCCTGTCCCGGGAGCGGTGAACCGCGCCGAGTTCGCGGTCGAGGAGTTCCTGGAGCACCTGGCGGACGACGCCGCCACCACCATCGACCCCAACTCCCTGCTCAGCCTGATGCGGGCCGAGGAGTACTTCGACCTGGCCGCCGAGTACGGAGACGTCCGCACCGCGATGGCGCGCGTACGGGCCGGCACGCTCTTCGTCAGTTACCGGGGGGACTGGCGCTACCCCGCGGAGGAGACCGACACGATGCACACCGCACTGCGCGCGGCCGGCGGCCGGTCCCGGCACGTGATCCTCGACAGCCCCTACGGCCACGGCGCCTTCCTCTTCGACGTCGGCCCGCTGGCCCGCCACGTCGCACCCTTCCTCGACACCCCGGCCACCGCAGGGCAGGTCCCGCGATGACGACGACCACCGCCCCCGGCACGCACCTGTGGGAACGGGTGCGCGACCAGGTCTGCCGCCACGTGGACGGCATCGCCATCGGTTCCACCGTGGCCGCGCTGCGGCAGCGAGGCGTCCTGCACCGGCTCGGCCCCGCCCCCCGCGACGTCCACGCACTGGCCCAGGAACGCGGCGCCAACCCCGGTTACTTCCAGGTCGCCCTCCGCCTCCTCGCCGACCAGGGATGGGTCGTCCTGGACCAGCCGGACGGCGACGGCGCGCCCACCGTGCGCACCACCCGGCTGGGGGAACGGGTCCTCACCCCGCTCACCGAGCCGTACACGCACGCCGCGGCGCTCCTGCCGGCCCTGCGCGACATGTTCCCACCCGGTGACAGCACGGCCGGCGGACCGGCCGCCGTCGCGCTGCTGCGCCGCGAGTGGGACCTGCCGCGCACGGTTCTGCCGGTCCGGGCCCGGGTCCAGGTCCTCGCCCATCTGGACGGCCACCTGGCGGCGCCGGCCGCCTCCTGGCTGCCGCCCGGTCCCGCCGGCAGTCCGCTGCCGGCTGCCGTACCGCCGGCAGCGGCCGAGGTCCTGGTCCACCTCGGATGGGCGCGCCCCGCCACGGGCGGATGCGAGCTGACCGAGGCCGGCCGGATGGCGCGGACCGCCGCGGCCCAGTACGGACACGTCCTGTGCTATCTGTCCACCCTGGCCCGCGTCCCCGACCTCCTGTTCGGTACCCCCGCACAGAACTGGGCGGGCTTCACCGACGGGCACGAGACGCACCTGGACCGGGACGAGGACCTCGCCGTGAGCGGGCAGGTCTTCGAGACGACGTGCCGCGAGCCGCTCCTCGACGTCGTGCTTCCGCTCTTCGACCGCCCCCTCGACCGGCAGCCCCGCGCGATCGTCGACATGGGCTGCGGTGACGGCGAACTCCTGCGTACCCTCTGCGCACGGATACGGCACCGCACCCTGCGGGGCCGGTCACTGGACGCGTACCCCCTGCTGGCCGTCGGAGCCGACCCCAGCTCCGTCGCCCGGCGGGAGACCGCGCGCCGCCTGACCGCCGCCGGCATACCGCACCTGGTCGTCGACGCCGACATCACCGCACCGGACCACCTGGTACGCACCCTGGCCCGCCACGGAGTGGACGCCCGGGACGCCCTGCACGTCAGCAAGTCGGTGATCCACAACCGCCGCTACCTCGGCCACCCCGCCACCCCGCCCCCCGAGGCCCCGCCCCCGCAGGCAGGGGGCTACGCCACACCGGACGGCGCCGCGATCGCCCCCCACCGGATGGCACTGGACCTGGCCCGGTGGTTCTCCTCCTGGCGCGGTCTCGCCCGACGCCACGGCATGGTGGCCGTCGAGGCGCACGCGGTGGCCCCGGAACGGGCGGCGGCGCTGATCGGCCGGACCCCGGCCACCGTCTTCGACGCCACCCACGGTTACTCCCATCAGTACCCCGTCACCTGCGAGGTCTTCGCCTGGGCCGCCCGCACCGCCGGTTTCCGCAGCCGCGCCCACCGGGAACCCGCCGCGCGGGAGGTGGGCCACACGATCCTCACCGTGGACCACTTCGTGCCGACCGTATGACTCCGTGCGGCCCGGGAGCGGGTTCCGGACGGCTGTGGCGGTCCGTCGAGAGGTGGGCGGGCCGAGCCCCGGTTCGGCCCGCCGCGGGACCGCACGGAGATCACCGGGTCCGGCCCGCTTCCGGGCTCCCCGCCCCGCTCACCGTCCTTGTCCACAGGGAGAGGTCACTGCTCGTCGCTACGGCGACGGTGTGTCCGGAGGGCGAGAAACCCGCTGCCCGCAGCTCGGAGCGGGACGCGTGGAAGATGTGCCACCACCGCTCTCCGTGCGGGCCGGCGTGGGGCAGCCCGCCGTCGCGGGAGAGCAGGACACGATCATCGGGCCAGGCCGGGGTGACGACCTCCAGGGTCCAGCCGTCCCCGGTGGTCGTGTGGAGCCCTCCGCCGAAGAGCCCCGCGATGTGGACGCGGCTGCCGGTGATCGGACCCAGTCCGGGGCAGGACAGATCGGCGGCCGAGTCGGGGGTGCTGTCCTCGGGGCGGGGGTCGCGGTCCCTGGCGATCTTCTCCCCGGTGACGGCGTCGAAGAGGCCGTGACCGTCGTGGGAGACGACCATCACCAGATCGCGGCCGCTGTCGGGATGCGGGGCGAAACCGATCCCGAGAAGCCCGCCGACCGCGGCGGAGGCGACGGGCCGCCAGGGTTCGGGCGCGGGCACCACCGGGGCCGCGAGGAGCCGGTTCCGCATGGCCCGCTGGTACTCCGACAGCTCCGGTTCACGCGCCGGCGGCTCGGCCGGGGACGCGTTCTTCGTCCACTTCTTCACGGCTCCATGATCCACCCGCGGAACCGGCCGCCGTACGCCGCCGGAACGCAGGAACGCACCAGCGCCTCAGCCGATCCCCCATCCCGGGGCGGGGAGGAACCCCGGCCACCACGGGGGCACGCCGCCGGGGCAGTCGTAGGTGGTGCCGCTCCAGAAGAGCCCCGTGTCGCAGGCGTTCCACGCCCTGCCCAGCAGCATGGCCGCGAGTACCGCGAGAGCCGGCCCCACCGCCGTGCCGAGACGTCCGTGCAGCCGCCGGCTCCCCATACGTCCTCCCGCTCGTCGCCGGTCCCCCGCAAAAGGCTCAGCCGGCCGAGGTGCGGCGGCCGCCCGAGCCCGCCCGGCGGGCGGTACCGCGTCCGCTGCCCGCGGAGCCGCCACCGGACGCCTTCCCCCCGGCCGAGGTCCGGTCGGAGCCCCGGCTCCGCGTTCTGGTGGCAGCACCCGCCGCCTTGGCCCCGCCGCCGTTGCGGCGCCGGCGGCCGGACCGGCTGCCGGGCTCGGCGCCGGTCTTCCGGTCCGGGCGGGACTGCGCCGGTGCCGCCGGCCGGGGAACCTCGATGGTGACGGCCACGCCGGACGGCTCACGGGCGCCGGTGATGGCGGCCAGTGCCGCGTCGCTCGACGTGACGCGGGCCGTGCGGGGGCGGATGCCCGCGTCCGACATGAGCCGGGTGACGTCCCGCTTCTGGTCGGGCAGGACCAGCGTGACCACGCTGCCGGAGCCGCCGGCGCGGGCCGTGCGGCCGCCCCGGTGCAGGTAGTCCTTGTGGTCGGTGGGGGGATCGACGTTCACGACGAGGTCGAGGTCGTCGACGTGGATGCCCCGGGCCGCGACGTTCGTCGCCACCAGGGCGGTGACCTGGCCGTTCTTGAACTGTTCCAGGGTGCGGTTCCGCTGCGGCTGGGAGCGGCCCCCGTGCAGGGCCGCCGCGCGGACACCGACGGACAGGAGCCGCTTGGCGAGCCGGTCGGCGGACCTCTTGGTGTCGAGGAAGAGGATGACCCGGCCGTCACGGGCCGCGATCCGTGTGGTGACGGCCTTCTTGTCGGTCTCGTCCTGGATGTGGAGCACGTGATGCTCCATGGTGGTCACCGCACCCGCGGACGGGTCCACGGAGTGCACCACGGGGTCGGTCAGGAACCGCTGCACCAGGCGGTCGATGTTGCGGTCCAGGGTGGCCGAGAAGAGCATGCGCTGCCCGTCGGGCCGTACCTGCTGGATCACCTTGGTGATCTGCGGCAGGAAGCCCATGTCGGTCATCTGGTCGGCCTCGTCCAGCACCGTGATGCGTACGCGGTCGAGCACGCAGTCCCCGCGTTCCACGAGGTCGTTGAGCCGGCCGGGAGTGGCGACCAGTACCTCGGCGCCGCGCCGGAGCGCACCGGCCTGCCTGGTGATGGACAGCCCGCCCACCACGGTGGTCAGCCGGAGGTTCACCGCCGTCGCGTAGGGGGTCAGCGCGTCCGCCACCTG
Organism: Streptomyces fumigatiscleroticus; assembly: GCF_014647975.1. Taxonomy (GTDB): domain Bacteria; phylum Actinomycetota; class Actinomycetes; order Streptomycetales; family Streptomycetaceae; genus Streptomyces; species Streptomyces fumigatiscleroticus. The sequence continues at coordinate 170,511 of NZ_BMQF01000004.1, read as the reverse complement.
CTGGGCGAGTTCGCGGGTGGGCACCAGCACGAGGGCGAGGGGTGCCTTGGGCTCCGCGCGCAGTCCGGCCGTACGGGCCAGGAGCGCCAGCCCGAACGCGAGGGTCTTGCCGGAGCCGGTGCGTCCCCGTCCCAGCAGGTCACGGCCGGCGAGCGAGTTGGGCAGGGTGGCGGCCTGGATGGGGAAGGGGGTGGTCACGCCCTGTGCGGTGAGGGTCCTCAGCAGCCCGACGGGCATGTCCAGAGCGGCGAAGTCCTCGACGGCGGGCAGTGCGGGCGTCGTGCTCTCGGGCAGCCGGAATTCCCTCCGCGACGACGTGGACGGTGGAGCTGCCGAGGCGCGCCGGTTCGGGTTCTGGGACCTGCGGGACATGGAGCTATCTGCCTTCCTGGAAACAGCACGAACCGGGGTCCGCACCGCGACGGTGCGGACCCCGGTGAGCGGATACGCGTCCAGCGATCAGGCGGGGAGGATGTTCTCCGCCTGCGGGCCCTTCTGGCCCTGCGTGACGTCGAAGGAGACCCGCTGGCCCTCGTTGAGCTCACGGAAGCCCTGGGTCGCGATGTTCGAGTAGTGGGCGAAGACGTCGGGGCCGCCGCCGTCCTGCTGGATGAAGCCGAAACCCTTTTCGGCGTTGAACCACTTGACGGTTCCCTGTGCCATGATTTTCTCCTTCTGTAGGCAGAGGCCCCATCCGGAGATGCCGGAAAACAAATAAGGCGCCTGAGGAACATTCCCGTCAGGCGCACATAAAGTTCATGGGTACCACAACTGCAACACCGAAAAGGTAGCACACTCCGGCGGCCCGTGGTGCGTCACAGTGATCCGTCTCACTTCGCCACGAGCGACACCAACGCGGCCCAGCCACCGTGGCCGACCCGCAGCACCGGTCCGTCGTCCGCCACCTTGGAGTCCCGTACGCACACGACGCCGCCCCCGGCGGCCACGGCCACCTCCACGCAGTCGCCGCCGTCCGATCCGCTGTAGCTGCTCCTGAACCATCGCAACCCGTCCACGTTCTCGGTGCGCTGCTCCACGCTCATGTCTCTCCCACCAGCCGTTCGATGAGCCGGGAGGACTCCACGCCGTTCAGAGCCTGCGAGCGCAGCTTGCCATAGCGCAACCCCAGGGCGCTGACCTGCTCAGGCTCGCGGACAACGCAGCCGACCTCCTGGGACTCGACGTATCCGAGGCGCTGGCGTTCCACTGTCCCCACCACCACGAACGGTCCGTTCAGACCTGAGTGGAACCCGGGTGAGGCAGGCATGACCTGCACCTCGGCGTTGCGGGACATATTCACCTCCAGCAGGTGGCGCCACTGTCCGCACATGACCTCCGAGCCGCCCACCGGATCGCACAGCGCCTCCTCACTCACGATGAACGACAGCTCGGCCAGCGGAACCCGCGTCAGCAGCTTCTGGCGGCTCAGCCGGGCCTCCGTGTGCTGGTCGACGGTCTCCTCGCTCAGCGGCGGGCAGTGCCCGGCGAACACCGCCCGCGCGTACGCCTCCGTCTGCGGGCCTGCTCCTGGTCGGGGCCTACGCCGACCGCTGGGGCTGCGATGTCTCCGACGCGTACACCAAGACCGTATGGGCCGAGGTGTTCCTCGTCGTCAGTCCGCCAGGCGGACCGGCATGAGGATCGAGAAGGTGTCCTCGTCGTCGGGGCGGCGGACCGCGAGGGGCGCGGTAGGGGCGCCGAACTCCAGGATCAGCCGGTCCCGGGCTCCGGCGGCCAGCGCCTGAAGCAGGAAGTCGCGGTTGACGGCGACATGGGTCCCCGCGTCGCAGTCGTTCCCGCAGAGGGCCACGGTGCCGTCGGCCGTCACGTCCAGGACGCTGAGGGTGACGGACGGGCCGTCCTGGTCGTGTGGCTCGCTCGCGCGGACGGGGCCGGTCTCCAGGGTCTTCCGGAAGGCCGGTACGTCGACCAGGGCGCGGCGCCCGGCCGGCAGGTGGACGAGGCGGCGGTAGTCGGGGAAGTCGTGGCCGAGGCAGTGCCCGGACGTCTGGCGGTCCCCGGCCTCCAGCGTCGCGCGGTCGCCGTCCACGGTGAGCCGTACGGGTCCCTCGCCGCCGAGCAGGGCCCGCATCGCGTCGGCGAGCGGGGTGGGCACGATGATCTGTACGCGGGGTCCGCCGTGCCCGGTGGCACCGGTGCGCGCGACCGCCATCCGGTAGCGGTCCGTGGCCACGGTGTGGAGCTCCCCGTCCTCGATGTCGAACAGGACACCGCCGAGCATCGGCAGCTCCGGGTCGGTGCCGGCGGCGAAGCGGACCGCGTCCAGCGCGGCGGCGAGTCCCGGGGCGGAGACGGTCAGTTCGGCGGCGGTGGCGGTGCGCGGCACAGTCATGGGGTTCTCCCTGAGGTCGAGTAGGGCCCGGAGCGCGGAGAACTCGGTGCGGGCATCGGACAGTCCCCGTTCGAGACGGCGCAGATGCGCGTGCAGCAGCTCGCGTACGAGGCCGGTGTCCGCGGCGGACCAGCCGGCCAGTACCAGCCGGACGTCCGCCAGCGGCATGCCGGCCCGGCGCAGCCGGGCCAGCAGTCCGGCCTCCTCCAGCTGCTCGGGGCCGTACCAGCGGTAGCCGCTCACCGGGTCCACCCGGGCGGGGACCAGCACACCGGCGCGGTCGTAGAACCGCAGGGCGCTCACATTCAGCCCGCTGTCCCGGGCCATCTCACCGATGCTGCGCATCTCGCTCTCCACACCCGGAACTCTGGGCCCTGAACCAGGTCGAGGGTCAACCCCGGGCGGCCGGGTACGGCTACGCGCCGCCCGGCAGCCCGACGGTGTAGGTGTGGGTGCCGGGGGTGGCGGTCGTGGGCCGGGTTCCGGGCAGGTGGATCTCGGCCTCGGTGCCCGGGGGGACCTCCACGGTCAGGGTGAAGGTGTCGTCCCGCCGGTGCCACCGGCAGGCGATGGTGCCGTGGAGCGAGTCGTGGCGGGCCGAGGCCGAGGTGAGGCCGCCGCCGGGCCGGGGGGCGACGACGAAGCGCCGGTAGCCGGCGCTCGCCGCGTCCGGCGCCGGGGGCAGGCGGAGGCCGGCGACGTACTGGTGCAGGAAGGAGACGACGGCGCCCTTGCTTTAGTGGTTGTGTTTCCGGACGATGATGCGAGCCGAAAACCTAGTGCGCTAGGTTTTTGCCGGGTGACGCACGTCACAGCGGTGTGATGTTCGATCAGCGGCCCGCGCCCCGTCGCCGCGCGGTGACTACGGTGAAGCCATGACCAGCAGCACCCGAGGCCGGCGCGGCAGCTACTCGGTCGGCATCGCCCGGCGCCAGAAGATCGTGGAAGCGGCCGCGCACCGGTTCGCCGAAGAGGGCTATCACCGGACCGCGCTCACACGTATCGCCGAGGACGTCGGCATCACCGAGGGCGGTCTGCTGCACCATTTCCCCAGCAAGAAGCACCTGCTGCTCGCCGTCATGGAGCACCGCTTCACCGCGGAGGCGCAATGGTGGGCGCATCTGAAGGACGACGCCGACGGCCGTACGGTGCTGCGCGCCATGGTGGCGGCCACCGAACGCCATCTCGCCGAGCCGGGTCTCATCGAGCTCTTCGTGCTGACCTCCGCCGAGGCGGCCGACCCGGCCGGTGCCGCGCACGCCCTCTTCGCCGAGCGCTACCAGCGCGCCGTGGAGGCACTCGCCGGGCAGTTGCGCGGCGCGATGGAGCGCGGCACGCCGCGCGAGGGCACCGACTGCGCGGCGGTCGCCCGCGAGTGCATCGCCGTCAGCGACGGCCTTCAGTTGCAGTGGGTGATCTCCGGCGGCACGCTGGACCTCGCCGGCGCCGTGCGCACCCACGCCGACCGCATCGCCCGCACCGTCCTCCCGGACGGCCTGGGGCTGTGAAACGGCTTCGCCCGGCGCCCGGGTCTCCCGGTGCCGGGCGGAGCCGTGTGCCGGAGACCGGCCCTTCCGGGCGTGCGTGCGGAGTCCGGCACGCCCGGGACGGGGCTCAGCGGAAGGCCGGCAGGGTGCGGGCGGCCCACTCGCCGAAGGGGCGGGCCGGGCGCTGGAGGACCTTCTCCACGTCCGGGCCGACCTCCTGCTCGGCGGGGAGCGGCTTGCCCAGGACGTCCAGCGTGCCGTCGACGACGGCCTCCGGCATGAACCGGGACAGATGGGCGCGGGCCTGCTCGCGGGTCAGCTCCACGAAGGTCACCTCCTCGCCCAGGGCCTCGGCGATGGCCGCGGCCTGCTCGCGCGGGGTGACCGCCTCGGGACCGGTGAGGACGTAGGTGCGGCCGGTGTGGCCGTCCTCGCGCAGTGCCACCGCGGCGACGTCGGCGATGTCGGCCGGGTCGACGACGGGCAGGGCGACGTCGGCGAAGGGCGCCAGCACCGTGCGCCGGGCGCGGACCGACTCCGCCCAGGCGAGGGCGTTGGAGGCGAAACCGCCCGCCCGCAGGATCGTGAAGTCGAGGCCGGAGTTCCGCACCGCCTCCTCGAACTCGCTCAGCCGGGCGTGCGACACGGCACCCGGACGGGTCTCGTTGATCTGGGAGGAGAGCAGTACGACCCGCTCGACTCCGGCCTCCTCGGCGATGTCCAGCAGGGCGGAGGCGCTCTCGCCGGGGCCGTTGAGGTCGCCGGCGAGCAGGAGGAAGAAGGCGTCGGCGCCTTCCAGGACGGGCCGCATGCTCGCGAAGTCGGCCAGGTCGGCCTGGGCGTGGCGGACGCCGGCCGGATAGTCGGGGGGCAGCGGGCGCCGGGAGACGGCCACGACCTCCTCGCCCGCCTCGGCGAGCGCGGCGACCAGGGGGCGGCCGACGTTTCCGGTGGCTCCGGTGACGACGATCATAAGTAGCTCCTCAGTGCGTGTGCCAGGGATGAGCGAGTCATATGTGTCAGTGCTGAGTAAGTCACACGTGTGAACCATGGACGGGGCTCGGTGAGCGGTCACGCGGTGGGGGCCGGCGTCCTGGCGGGAACGCTAACATCCTGGGAATAGTAGGTACCTAGGAGAAAGTGACTTCCCGGAAGGTGGACGCCCCGATGAAGAGCACCACGGAGAAGGAGCGGGCCGGCGCGCACCCGGCGCCCGGCGGAGCGGAGCAGGCGTGCCCCATCGCGCCCGTTCTCGACATCGTCTTCAGCCGCTGGACGACGCCGATCCTGTGGACCCTCAACGAGTTCGGCAGGCAGCGCTTCGTCGAGCTGCACCGCACCATCGGCACCATCACGGCCAAGGTGCTCACCCAGCGGCTGCGCCAGCTGGAGCGGGACGGCCTGGTGGTGCGCACGTACCACCCCGAGGTGCCCCCCAGGGTGGAGTACGAGATCAGCGAGCTGGGCCGCAGCCTGGCGCCGATCTTCGCCACGCTGTCCGACTGGTCGACGGACCACCTGCCGCTGGTGGAGCGGGCGCGGCGGGACTTCGACGCGGCGGCGGAGCGCGCCGCGAGCCACCGGCCCTGAGACGACGGCTGCCGGGGCGGCGTCCACTCCGCGCGTGGCGCCCTGATGGGGAGATCAGCGGGTGTTCCTCGCCGGGCGGGACCGAGTGGTCGCAGGCCCCGGGCGGAGCGTGGTGCGGAACCTCCCCCCAACGGGCGGTGTTCCGGCCGGAGCGTGTCTGTTCGTCGCCGGCGTCACGGCGCGCACCCAGGTGACGCACAGGCCGCGTCCAGGTTCCCGCGGCAGGCTCGGGGCATGCCTGCCGCCTGCGGAGCCCGTGAGGGCACGGTCCGGGTCCTGATCGTCGACGACGAGCCCGAGCTGACCGAGCTGCTGTCCTGGGCCGTCACCGAGGCCGGCCGGCAGCCGTTCCTGGCGGAGGACGGCCGCAGCGCGCTCACGCCGGCCCGCGGCTGCGCACCGCACGTCGTCGTCCTGGACGGCATGCTGCCCGACCTCGACGGCCTCCAGGTGCTGCGGCGGCTGCGCTACGAGCACGCCGGCCTGCCCGTGCTGATGCCCACCGCCCGTGACGCGCTGGAGCACCGCCTCGACGGACTGTCGGCGGGGGCGGACGACCACGTGACCAAGCCTTTCTCCCTGGAGGAGGTCATGCTGCGGCTGCGCGGGCTGCTGCGCCGCACCGGCGCCGAGGAGGCGGCCGGGGAGGAGTCCGAGGTCCGCAAGTACCTCGACGACACCTACGTCACCTGGTCCGGCGGCACCGGCGACGACGACGCCTGCTACGTCCGGGTGCACAGCCCCCGTCGTCCGGGTCGAGGTCGACTGCCAGGCGCCTCGGCCGCTCGCCGGCGCGTACGGCGCGACGCAGGGCGGCTCCCCGGCCCAGAAGCACGTCCACTCGATCATCCGCACACCCAACGGCAACGACTACGGCAAGGAACTCCTCCGGCAGCACTACCTCACCTCCCCTCACCACCGCTGACCGGCGCAACCGGCAAGCCCGCTCACCCCTGTTCGTGGGCGGGCCTCCGGGTTCCCGTGCCGCCCGCTGGCGGACCGTTTCCGCACTTCCGCGACGGCACACCCGGCGGAGCGGCCGGCCCCGGGACCGCCGTACGGGCCGGCGGGGAAGCCCCGAGTCGTGGTCACAACCGGACAGAAAACGCCTGACAACCTCGAATTCCGTACGAGTCCGAAGGTCGCTTGCGGCCGGTCACAGCCCCACGAGACGGTGGCCGCGAGACAACGTGCGACGGTCAGGAAGGTGGTGGGGCGCGCGGGCACGCGTGCTCCCGGTTGTGGTTTCTCCTCATGGTCTTCCCGGCGGCTCCCGCGGTGCCGGCGTCAGCGTCGGCTCGACGTGGAGCAACGCCCCGTGCCCGGTCCTGGTCGTGGACCGGGACGGCGGCATCGTCGAGGCCAACACCGCAGCCCGCGCACTGCTCCCCGCCGCGGCGGGCGGCGACCGGCCGCCCGAGGACCTGCCCGACTGGCTGGCGGACGCGCACCGGCGGATGTCGGGCGGTCTCGGGGTCACCCGCCTGGACGCGCTGTCCGGTGCCATCGGCGAACGCCTCTTCGAGGCCTATCCCACGCCGAGCACCGACGGGGACGTGGTGTGGTGGCTGATCGACGACACCGAACGCCGCCAGGCCGAGGAGATCCTGCGCAGCGAGCAGGAGCGCGCGGCGATCCTCTCCGAGGTCTCCAGCACCCTGCTGTCGTCGCTGAACGTGGCGCACTGCACCGAGGCGACCGCGCGTCTGGCGGCGTGTCACCTCGCGGACGCCGCCGTCCTCGTCACCCCCGCCCAGGGCCCCTGCTTCTCACTCACCTACGCGCGGGCCGGCGGCCCCGTCACCCAGGTGCTGCGGGCCATCGAGCCGGCCACGGTGCCCGGGCTGGCCGAGGCGCTCCAGGGTCTCCCGCCCATCCCCACGCAGTGGATCGACCCGGGTGACATCCCCCCGTGGGCGATCCCCGAGGGGTTCGCGGGCCCGGTCGGCTCCGTCATCGTCACCCCGCTGCCCGGCCGCGGCACCGCCGACGGCGCCCTGATCCTGCTGCGCCCCGGCACCGCGCGGGCCTTCAGCGAGAGCGAGGACGGCTTCGCCCGGCTGTTCGCCGCCCGCGCGGGAGCCGCCCTGTCCGCCGCCCGCCTCTACACCGAGCAGGCCGGCATCACCGCGACGCTGATCCGGGACCTGCTGCCGCCCCAACTGGGCGGCGTGCACGGCGTGGAGTACGCCGGACGCTACCGGCCCGCCCGGGACGACGAGCGGGTCGGCGGCGACTTCTACGACGTCCATCCCGGTGCCGACCCCTCCCGGGAGTCGCTCGTCGTCCTCGGGGACGTGGCGGGCAAGGGCCTGGACGCCGCCGTGCTGACCGGCAAGATCCGCAACAGCCTGCACACCCTGCTGCCCCTCTCGCACGACCACGAGTACGTGCTCAACCTGCTGAACGCCGCGCTCCTGAGGTCCCGCCACTCGCGGTTCGTGACACTGGTGCTGGCCTCGGCACGGCGGCGCGGGGTGCGGGTGCGGCTGCGGCTCACCAGCGCGGGCCATCCCCCGCCGCTCGTCGTCCGCGGCGACGGCCGGGTCGAGGAGAGCGGCACCTACGGCGACCTGGTGGGCGCGATGCCGACCGTGTCGGCGCGGACCGTGGAGACCGTCCTCGCCCCCGGGGAGACCTGCCTGCTGTACACCGACGGCATCACCGAGGCCCGCGGCGGGCCGCTGGGCGGTGAGCTGTACGGCAGCGAGCGGCTCAAACGGGACCTGACGGGGTGCGCCGGCATGCCGGCGGAGGCGCTGGTGGAGCGCGTGCACATGCTGGCCGCGCAGTGGCTGGGCCAAGGCCGCCACGACGACATGGCGGTGGTCGCCATCAGCGCGCCCAGGGCCGGTCCGTTGGCGGTCGTCAACGGAGAGGGCCGGCCCGGGAAGACACGCAAGCGGCAAGGGAGAAGCTCATGACCGACTCAGGCAACGCCACGTCCGAGGTCCGCGACCGGCTGTGGGAGGCCGTCCTCGACGGCGACGCGCACCAGGCCGCCGCCGTCCTGCACCGGGGACTCGACGCCGGCCTCGACAAGGAGACGCTCCTGCTCGACACGGTCGGCGGAGTCCAGGAGAAGGTCGGCCTGGAATGGGCGGCCAACCGGATCACGGTGGCCCAGGAGCACGCGGCCACCGCCGTCAACGAGCGGGCCGTCACCGCGCTGCTCCCGCCCGCGCCCGCCGCGGACGGTCCGGAACGGGGCCGGAGCCGGGGCCGGGTGACCGTGGCGTGCGTGGACGGCGAATGGCACGCCTTCCCGGCCCGTCTGGTCACGGAGGTCCTCCAGCTGCGGGGCTGGCAGGTGGACTACCTCGGCCCGCAGCTCCCCGGCTCGCATCTGATCGCCCACCTGCACCACACCCGTGCGGACGCGGCACTGCTGTCGTCCTCGCTCCCGGCCAGGCTGCCGGCCGCCCACGCGATGATCGCCGCCTGCCAGGCCGTGGGCGTGCCCGTCATGGCGGGCGGCAGGGCCTTCGGCCTGGACGGCCGCTACGCCCGCGCCTGCGGCGCCGACCGGTGGGCGCCCGACGCGCGGGCCGCCGCCGCCGCGCTGGAGGCCGGTATGGCGGCTCCGGACCCGACCGCCGCCCGCCAGGCGGTGGACGACCTGCCGCACCTGGCCGACCAGGAGTACACGATGGTCGTGAAGTCCCGTCCCCAGCTGATCGAACGGACACTGGCGGACCTGGACAAACACCTCCCCGCCATGGAGCTCTACACCGACGTCCAGCGCGAGCGCACCGCCGAGGACTACGCCTTCATCGTCGACTTCCTCGCCACCGCCCTCTACGTCGACGACGCCGGCCTGTTCACCGACTTCCTGCTCTGGACCGCCGAGGTCCTCCAGGCGCGGTCGGTCTCCGCGCGGTGCCTGCCGTCAGGGCTGAACCTGCTCGCCCGGCAGCTCCACGACTTCCCGCGTGCCACGGCCATGCTCCGTGGCGGTGCCGCCGCCGTCGCGGCCCGTTTCGACTCCGACCCGGGGGACACCACATGACCACCCCATCACCCGACTTCAGCCTCGTCGTCACCGCCGTACCGGACGCGCTGATCGTCGAGGTCGCCGGTGATCTCGACCGTGGGACGGGCGAGAAACTCATCCGCACCGTCGCCGAGCGGCTCACCCCGGACACGGCCTTCCGCCGGCTGCGGCTGGACTTCCGGCACCTGACGTGGATCGACTCGATGGGCCTGTCCGCGCTGCTGATGGTCCACCACCACGCCGACACCGCCGGCGTCGGGCTCCGCCTGGACAGGCGGCCCGACTTCCTGGAACGCCTGCTCGACCTCACCGGCACCTTCACCTATCTGACCGGCATCCCGAGGGCGGCCGGGGAGGTGCCCGACGCCGGGGCGGGCTGATCCGTACGCGGTGCGCGGGCCGCGACCGGCCGGGTGACACCCGGCCGGTCACGCGGTCACCTTGGCGACGAACGCGGCGAGGTTCGCCACGGTCCGTTCGATCTTCTCCTCCACGGTGAGCGTCTCCGTCAGCCGTGCGCCGGCACCCGCGTCCTTCCTGCCCCGGACATACAGCGAACAGGCAAGATCGCTGCACAGGTAGGCGCCCACCGAGTCGCCCTGCTGCCCGGCCCTGCCCGCCTTCGGCGCGACCATCAGGGAGACACCGCCGTCGTGGCCGGTCAGGCATATGGAGCACATGCTGCGCCGCATCCGTTGGGAGGCGTGACCCGGGGAGCGCAGCACGAGCGCCCGGGGGCGCCCGTCCAGCTCCGCCACGAGACAGGCGCGGCCGGGGGCCTGGGGGTCACGCCAGCCGAGATAGTCCAGGTCCTGCCAGGGGCGGTCGGCCAGGTCGCGCGGGACGGAGAGGCGCTTGGCCTCACCCTTGGTGCAGTTGACGAAGGCGGCACGGATCTCTTGCTCGGTCAGCGGTTTCATAAGAAGCAGGCTAATTTGCCTAAAACTATTAGGCAAACGCATAATGGCTTCAGGCCGATGAGGGGAGAGACTGTGGCACGCGTGGGGCTGACCACGGAGCGTCTGGTGCGGGCGGGCGCGGAGCTGGCCGACGAGGTCGGCTTCGAGGAGGTGACCGTCTCGGCGCTCGCCCGCCGCTTCGGCGTCAAGGTCGCGAGTCTGTACTCGCACGTGAGGAACTCCCACGATCTGAAGACCCGGATCGCCCTGCTCGCGCTGGAGGAACTCGCCGACCGCGCCGCCGACGCCCTCGCCGGACGGGCCGGCAAGGACGCGCTGACCGCCCTGGGCGACGTCTACCGCGACTACGCCCGGGAGCACCCCGGCCGCTATGCCGCCGCCCAGCTCAGGCTGGACGCGGAGACGGCGGCCGCCAGCGCGGGAGTGCGGCACGCGCAGATGACCCGGGCCCTCCTGCGCGGCTACGACCTGACGGAGCCGGACCAGACGCACGCGGTCCGGCTGCTGGGCAGCGTCTTCCACGGCTACGTCAGCCTCGAACTGGGCGGCGGCTTCAGCCACAGCGCCCCCGACACCCAGGAGACCTGGTCCCGGATCCTGGACGCCCTCGACGCCACACTGCGGAACTGGCCCGCACCCTGACCAGCGCCGCACCGGTCGACCGGACCGCGGCGACATCACCCGCGCCGACGGCGCGGCACCCCCGGCACACCCCCGACAGCTCCCACCGACAGGCCGATGCCATGCCCACCCGGAACCACTGGATCACCACGCCCCTCACCGCGGACCTCCTGCGCGGCGCCCTCGACGTCGAGCGCACCGAGCGGGGCCTGCTGCCGCACCGGCTGCCCGCCCGGGCCCGCGCCCAGTACAGCGACGGGCAGCTGGCCATGGCGGAGTCCCAGCCCTCCGGCGTACGGCTGGCCTTCCGCACCCGCGCCACCGCCGTCGAACTGGACACACTGCCCACCAAGCGGGTCCACACCGGCGCGCCGCCCCGCCCGGACGGCGTCTACGACCTGCTCGTCGACGGCCGCCTCACCGGACGGGGCACCGTCCCGGGCGGCAACACCCTGACCATCGACATGGCCACCGGGTCGTTCCGGAGCCGGCCGGGCCCGCCCGGCACCCTCCGGTTCACCGGCCTGCCCGACGCCGAGAAGGACGTCGAGATCTGGCTGCCGTACGACGAGACCACCGAGCTTCTCGCCCTGCGCACCGACGCCCCCGTCGAGCCCCTGCCGGACCGGGGCCGCAAGGTGTGGCTGCACCACGGCAGTTCGATCAGCCACGGCTCCACCGCCGCGAGCCCCAGCACCACCTGGCCCGCGCTCGCCGCCTCCCTGGGCGGCGTGGAGCTGATCAACCTGGGGCTGGGCGGCAGCGCCCTGCTCGACCCGTTCACCGCCCGCGCCCTGCGCGACACCCCCGCCGACCTGATCAGCGTCAAGATCGGCATCAATCTCGTCAACACCGACCTGATGCGCCTGCGCGCCTTCACCCCCGCCGTCCACGGCTTCCTCGACACCGTCCGCGAGGGCCACCCGACCACACCGCTGCTGGTCGTCTCGCCCCTGCTGTGCCCCCTGCACGAGGACACCCCGGGCCCCAGCGTGCCCGACCTCGGCGCACTCGGTGAGGGACGGCTCCGGTTCCGGGCCGCGGGCGACCCCGCCGAACGGGCCGCCGGAAAGCTGACCCTCACCGTCATCCGCGACGAACTGAGCCGCATCGTGCGGCAGCGCGCCGCGGACGACGCGAACCTCCACCACCTCGACGGCCTCCGGCTCTACGGCGAGACGGACCACGCCGAGCTGCCCCTGCCCGACGGACTCCACCCGGACGCGGCCGCCCACCGCCGTATCGGCGAACGCTTCGCCGCCCTGGCCTTCGCCCCCGGCGGGCTCCTCGCCCCACCGCGGACGGGCTGAAGGCGGACGGCGTGCCGCTCAGTGGACGGAGAACCCGCCGTCCACGAAGATCGACTGGCCGGTGACGTACGCGGACGCGCGGCTCGCCAGGAACACCGCCGCGCCCGCGAAGTCCTCCGCCAGGCCGTTGCGCCCGACCAGCGTCCGGGCGGCGAGCTCCGCCACCCTGGCCGGATCGGCGGACAGCCGCCGGTTCAGCGGCGTCATCACGAAGCCGGGGACGAGCGTGTTGCAGGTGACGCCGTAGGGGGACCAGGCCTCCGCCTGCGAGCGGGCCAGCGACTCCAGGCCGCCCTTGGACACGCCGTACGCGCCGCTCTGCACGAAGGCCCGGTGCGCCTGCTGGGAGGTGATGTGGATGATCCGTCCGAAGCCCCGCTCGGCCATGCCGGGGCCGAAGCACTGCCCCAGGAGGTAGGGGGCCTCCAGGTTCACCGCCATGGTGGTGTCCCACACCTCGTCCGTCAGCTCGCCCATCGGCGGGCGCAGGTTGACGCCCGCCGAGTTGACGAGGATGTCCGGCTCGCCGAAGACCGCGGCCGCCCGGCGGGCCGCCTCCCGGACGCCGTCGCGGCTGCCGAGATCGGCGCTCACCCAGGCCGCCCGGCAGCCGTCGGCCGTCAGCTCCCCGACCGTGGCGGCCAGCTCCGCCTCTCCGCGGGCCACGATCACCACGCTCGCCCCGGCCCGGGCGAGGGCCCCGGCGATCGCCCGGCCGATCCCCGAACTCCCGCCGGTCACCAGGGCGTTGCGGCCCTGGAGCGAGAAGAGGTCGGCGAGATAGGACTGCGAGGTCATCGGCACACCCCAGACATGGGTTTCGTCGGCTGATCGGCGCGGACGGTCGTCCGGCCGGACGACCCTATGCGACCGGCCGCCGCCGGTAACACGCCGGACACAGCGCACTGATGACGTGCGCCCAGGATGATCATAGGATCGCTCGTCATCGGCCCGGCGGGCCACGAGCCGCTGCCGGCCGGCACCACCTGCACCACCCCGTACCCCACCATTCCCGGGAGGAGCAAGTGAGAAGACCTCGCACGGCGGCCCTGGCCGCCGCCTCGGCACTCGTCACCGCCTCCGCGCTGACCGGCGCACTCGCCGGTCCCGCCGCCGCCACGTCGCAGGCCCCCGCGGTGGCCGTCGCCACCGCCACCGACCCCGTGACGCACGAGCAGAACGACCGGGTTCCCGAGGGCTCGGTCTGGACCCAGCACTACTTCCCGTCCTCGGACGGCTCCGGCACCGAACTCCACGCCGACGTCCTGCGGCCCGCGGGAGTCCCCGCCAACGCCAAGGTCCCCGTCATCCTCTCCGTCGGACCCTACTTCGGGCACGCCGGGCAGACCGGCCCCGAGGGCTGGACACACACCGGCCCCTCGTCCCGCTTCGAGGACTTCGTCGAGGGCGCCGACCTGTTCGCCCACGGCTACGCCTTCGTCATGGTGGACCTGCGCGGCTTCGGCGGCTCCACCGGCTGCCTCGACTGGGGCGGCCCCGGCGAGCAGGCCGACGTCCGGGCCGCGATCGACTGGGCCGCGAAGCAGCCCTGGTCCACCGGCAAGGTGGGCATGTACGGCAAGTCGTACGACGCCGTCACGGGGCTCATCGGCAACGACCTGGACCAGCGCCCGCTCAAGGCGGTCGTCGCCCAGGAGCCCGTGTGGGACATGTACCAGTACATCTACTCCAACGGTGTGCCCCGCCCGAACGTCACCGGCACCGCCGACGCGTACAACGGCATCGCCACGTTCGACCAGATGGCGGACGACGACGCGCACTATCTGGCCAACTCCCGGTACGAGCAGACCCACCCGGAGTGCCTCACCGAGAACTCCGCCGGGTACCGCATAGCCGACCAGCGGGACGAGCACTGGACCTCACGCGACCTGGCGCGGATGGCCAAGGGCACCGACACCCCGCTCTTCGTCACCCAGGGCTTCATCGAGAACAACACCAAGCCCGAGGAGATGCAGGAGTACCTCGACAACCACCACGGCGTCGAGCGCGGCTGGCTCGGCCAGTGGGACCATGTGCGCGGCGGCGACCGCGTCGGCGACGGGCGCCTGGCCATGGGCCGCGAGGGGTGGTACGACGAGACACTGTCCTTCTACGACCAGTACCTGAAGGGCATCGAGCCGACGGTGCGCTACCCGGCCTACTCCGTCGAGGACTCCACCGGAGCCTGGCGCGCCCAGAGGACGTGGCCGGTCGTGGAGAGGTCCGTGACCCTTTCCCTCGGCGGCGGCTCGTACGTGGACGACGGCGGCGCCTCGGCCGGCGCGGCCCTGGCCGGCTCCGGCGGGACGGCGGCACCGCGGACGTCCGACGGGCCGTCGCCGTCCGGCGAGTGGGACATGGAGAACGCGCCCAGGACCGACCGGGTGGCCCCCAAGGGCCTGGCGGCGGGGCAGGCCAGGCGCCAGCAGGCCGGTGAGATCACGTCCAGCTTCTTCGTGTGGTCCAAGCCGGTGAAGCACGACGTACGGGTCACCGGTACCCCCCGGATCTCCCTGAACGCCCGGGGAGAGGGCAACATCATGCTGAAGCTGTACGACGTCGGCCCGGACGGCAAGGCCGTCATGTTCGACGAGCAGGTCTCCCTGCTGGAGCCGGGCCGGCTCGCCGTCGACCTCAAGGCGACCGACTGGACCCTGGCGGCCGGGCATGTGCTGGCCGTGGAGATCGGCTCCATCCAGACCGGCTCGTGGCGCGACACGCCCTCCGGGCAGACGATCGAGGTCAAGGGCGCGCGGCTCCGGCTGGCCCTGGACGACCCGGCCGACGACGTCGCCACCGCCGGCGACCGCTCACCGTTCCTGGACACCTACCTGAGCCAGTACACGGTGAACCTGCCGGCCGGTCCCGCGACCTTCACGGTGCCGTCCGGCTCCCGGCTCTGATCTCCCGGGCCGGCGCCGGCCACCCAGGCTTCCGGGCCCGTCCCGGAACGCCGGCCGGCGCCGGCCCGCTCCCGTCGCGCACGGTCTCCTCTCGCCACTCCGGACACCTGTGTCACACACCCGCGCTAGTGTGCGCGCGTGAGTCTTCACATCGTTATCGGTTATGGACCCGCCGGGGCGGCCACTGCTCGGCTGCTGACCGAAAAGGGCCATTCAGTACGGGTCATCACCAAGTCGGGCCGCGGCCCGGAGCCCGGCATCGAGCATGTCGCGCTGGACGCGGCGGACAGCGGGCGGCTGATCGACGCCGCGCGGGGCGCGGTCGCCATCCACAGCTGCGGCGCACCGCCCTACCATCGCTGGGCGAGTCAATGGCCGCCGCTGGCCTCGTCGCTCTGCGCGGCGGCCGAGCAGACCGGGGCCGTCCTGGTCATGCTGGGCAACCTCTACGGTTACGGTCCCGTGGACGGCCCCCTCACCGAGGAACTGCCGCTCGCGGCGACCGGCCCCAAGGGGCGGGTGCGCGCCGCCGCCTGGGAGCAGGCGCGCGAACTGCACGAGCAGGGCCGGATCAGAGCGGTCGAGGTGCGCGCCTCGGACTTCTTCGGGCCCGGCGTGACCGACGGCGGGCATCTGGCCGCGCGGGTGATGCCACGGCTGCTGCGCGGCAAGCCGGTCTCCGCGCTCGGCGACCCGGACGCCCCGCACAGCTGGACCTATCTCCCCGACGTGGCCAGGGCCCTGGTCGAGGTCGCGGACGAGGAACGGGCGTGGGGACGGGCCTGGCACACTCCGACCGCGCCCGCGCTGTCCACCCGGGAGATGGTCGGCCGTCTCGCCGCGCGGGCGGGGACGGAACCGGTCGCGGTGCGCGGACTGCCGCCGGCCGTGCTGGGCGTCGCCTCGCTCTTCTCCCCGCTGCTGCGCGAACTCAAGGAGGTCCGTTACCAGTTCGACCGCCCGTTCGTCGTCGACTCCAGCGCCTACGAGGCCGCGTTCACGGTGCGGGCCACTCCGGTCGACGAGCAGATCGCGGCGACCGTGGACTGGTGGCGCGAGCGATCGGCCACCACCGGACGACTCGCGTGACGACGACATCGGTGACAGAGGAAGAGGCCACAGTGGATCCAGCGAGAGCGCGGCGCGACGACATCGCGATCGTGGGCATGGCCTGCCGGTTTCCGGGGGCGCGGAACGTCAACCAGTACTGGCGGCTGCTGACCGCCCCCGAGGCGCAGTTCTCCACCGTCCCGGACTCGCGGTGGCGCATCAAGGCCTTGCTCAGTGACAGCCTGCGCGACACGTCCTCCGTCTACACGGACACCATGGCGCTGCTGCCGGACGTGGGCCACTTCGACGCGGCGCACTACGGCATCCCGCCACGGCGGGCCAGGGCGATGGACCCCCAGCACCGGCTGCTGATCGACCTCGCCCGTGAGGCGATCCAGGACGCGGGGTGGGAGGCCGAGGGCTTCGACCGCGAGGAGACCTCGGTGATCACGGCGCTCACCGAGAGCGGCTACCGCGAGATCAGCACCCTGCGGATCCGGATGCGGCAGCTGGCCGGCGGCGAGTTCGGGGCGCGGGCGGACGCCCCCGGGTGGCCGGAGGCGGTGCGCGCGGTCGACGGGCTGCACGGCACGTCCGTGGCCGGGCTGCTGCTCAACATGGGGCCGAACACGATCAGTTCCGTCTTCGATCTGCACGGCGAGAGCTATGCCCTGGACTCGGCCTGCTCCGGCGGACTCATGGCCGTCGCCAACGCGGTGTTCGCGCTGCGCGCGGGCCGCAGCCGTATCGCCCTCGCGGGCGGTGCCCAACTGCACCTCACCCCCGACCTGCTGGTGGGGCTGTGCCGGATCGGCGCCATCTCGCGCAGCGGCCGGTGCCTGCCGTTCGGCGCCCAGGCCGACGGCTTCGTCCTGGGCGAGGGCGCAGGGGTCCTGGTGCTGCGCCCGCTTCCCGACGCGCTGGCGGCCGGCGACCGGGTCTACGCGGTGATCCGCGGGGTGGGCACCGCCAACGACGGGACCGTGCAGGGCGGCATGCATCCCCGGGCGGCCGGTCAGCTCCGGGCGCTGCGCCGCGCCTACCGGGACGCGGGCCTGACCCCGGACGCGGTGGGCTATCTGGAGGCGCACGGCACCGGCACCGCGGTCGGCGATCCGGTCGAGCTCGGTGTGCTGCGCGAACTGCGGGGCGAGCGGGCCGAACCCGCCTACCTCGGCGCGGTGAAGGCGGTGCTCGGGCACTCGCTCAACGCCGCCGGAGTGGCCGGGCTCATCAAGACGGTCCTGGCCGTGCAGCGGGGCGTGATACCTCCGCAGCCCGCGTTCGACCCGGCCGACCGTGGAGCGCTGGACGCCGCGCGGCTGGCCGTCGCGACGGCGCCGGCCCGGTGGCCGGAGTCCGGGCAGCCGCGCCGGGCGGGGGTGAGCGCCTTCGGCTTCGGCGGCACCGGTGTCCATGTGGTGGTGGAGGAGTGCGCCACGGCACCGGCGGCAGCGGCCCCGGACGAGGGACCGTACCTGCTGCTCCTCAGCGCCCGCGACCGGGCCGGACTGGCCCGGCACGCCCGGGAGGTGGCGGAGACCGTCGCCGCCGACCGCCTGCCGCTCGCCGGGGTGGCGGACACGCTGGCCCGCCGGACTCTCCTCGCGGAACGCCTCGCACTGGTGGTGCGGGACGCCGCCGACGCCGCCGCCGGGCTCACCGCGGCGGCCGAGGCCCTGGCGGCGGGCCGCACCGGAGATCTCGGGCCCGCAGCGGCCGGTACGCTGCCGCCCGGTGAGCCGCCGGAGGTCGCCGTACCGCCGCCGGGCTCGCTGTCCGCCGAGGCCCGTACGCGGCTGCTGACCCGGCTCGCCGAGCGCGCCGTCACCGGCTCCGGGATACGGCCGGTCATGCAGCGCACACCCCCGTGCACGCTGCCGCCGAGCCCGCTCGCCCCGCGCCACCACTGGGTGGTGGACGACTCGGCGCGTGACACCGGGGGCGAGGACATACCCGATGCCCCCGGTGTTCCCCATGTCCCCGATGTCCCCGATGCTGTCGAGGCGGCCGTGGAGCAGCCCCCCGGGCCGGAGGCCTCGTCCGCCGCCGCGTCCATCGTGCTCGAAGAGGTGTCGCGGACCGGTGTCTTCCCCCTCGCCGACCTGAGCGAACGAAGATCCCTGGTGCACGATCTCGGCTTCGACTCGCTGATGCTCCAGGAGCTGGAGGTCAACATCGGCAAGCGGATACCGGGTTTCCGCACCGAGGAGATGTTCTCGCCCGACCTCACCGTCGAGCGGCTGATCGCGCTGGCCGGCCCGCACCTTCCCCAGCGGCCGGTCCCCGGCGCGCCGCTGCCCCGTCCGGCGCGGCCGGAGCGGTACGCCGGGACCGGGAGCGTCGAGGACTTCCCGGAGGTACGGCGGTTCGAGGAGCGCCTGGACGCGATCGCCGCCACCGGCGCGGAGTTCCCGTACTTCCGGGTCCACCAGGGCAACATCCGGAACACGACGGTGATCGACGGCCGGCCGTACCTGTCCTTCGGCAGCTACAACTACCTGGGACTCTCCGGCCATCCGGCGGTCAACGAGGCCGTGCACCGCGCGGTGGAACAGTACGGGACGTCGGTCTCCGCCAGCCGGATGCTCTCCGGCGAACGGGACCTGACCGTACGGCTGGAACGGGAGCTGGCCGACTTCCTCGGCGTGGACGACTGCCTGGCGCTGGTGAGCGGGCACGCCACCAATGTCACCGCGATCGGGCATCTCGTGGGCGCGGGCGACCTGGTGCTGCACGACGCGCTCGCCCACGACAGCATCCTTCAGGGCTGTGTCCTGTCCGGGGCGGCGCGGCGCCCCTTCGCCCACAACGACATGGACCGGCTGGAGCATCTGCTGCGGGTCAACCGGTCGCGGTTCCGGCGGGTGCTGATCGCCGTCGAGGGCGCCTACAGCATGGACGGCGACCTGGTCGACCTGCCCGCCGTGATCGAGCTGAAGAAGCGTCACGGGGCGCTGCTGATGGTCGACGAGGCGCACAGCATCGGCACCGTGGGCGAACGGGGAGGCGGTGTCGGCGAGTTCCACGGCGTCGACCGGGCCGACGTGGATCTGTGGATGGGCACCCTGTCCAAGGCCTTCGCCAGCTGCGGCGGCTACCTCGGCGGCTCGGCCCGGACCGTACGGTGGCTGCGGCACACGCTGCCCGGCTTCGTCTACAGCGTCGGACTGACCCCGGCCAACGCGGCCGCGGCGCTGGCCGCCACCGAGCTGATCCGCGCGGAGCCGGAGCGGGTGCGCGCCCTGCGGCGCAACGCGGAGCTCTTCCTCCGCCTGGCCTCCGCGGCCGGTCTGGCGACGGGCTCCAGCGCCCACACCCCCATCGTGCCGTGCGTCCTCGGTGACTCGGCGAGGACCCTGCGCGTCGCGGACCGGCTCTTCCAGCGGGGCGTCGTCGCCGATCCGATCTTCCATCCCGCGGTGGAGGAGGGGCTCGCCCGGCTGCGGTTCTTCGTCACCAGCGAGCACCGTGAGGACGACATCCGGCGCGCGGTGTCGGTCCTGGCCGAGGAGGTGGCGGCCGCCGGGGGATGAGCGGCGCACGTCAGATCAGGGTGCGCTGGATACGGCTGAGCGTGGCGGTCCGCTCGGACTCCCCGTCCTGCCCGGGGTCCTCGTCCGGCGGCGCGGCCCGCCGGTCCCCGGCGCCGCCCACCCGCTGGGCGAGCAGATAGGCGATGACCTCCGCCTCCTGCTCCTGGACGTCGTCGTAGGTCGCGCGCAGGAGCATGTCGCGCACGAGGTCGGGGTCGAGGTTGGGGAAGAGCAGGCGGGCACTCGCCTCGTCCAGCCAGCCCGCCCCGCGATGGCAGCAGATGATGTGGCCCAGCTCGTGCAAGATGATGTGCTCCTGATGGGCGCTGGTGGTGTTGGCGTCGTAGAAGATGAGGTCCTCGTCGCGGGCGGCGACCCACATGCCGCACGGATGCGAGGCGGGCATCTGCATCGGGACCAGCGTGATCGGACGGCCGCGGGACTCGCCGAGGTGGCGGCAGAGCTCGGCGACATCGGCGACCTGCGGCAGACCGAGGCCGGCGATGCGCTGCGCGCCGTCCTTGCGCAGCTTCTTGAGCCGGCTGCGGCGTTCCTGGTCGGCCGGCGATCCCCTCCTGGCGCCTCTCACCCGTCCGCCCACCTCACTCCGGCGTCGAGGGGTCGGTGACGGGCGGCAGGCCCTGCAACTGCCGGTACTGGTCCATGATGGCCGTGATGGCCTGGAGGTTCTCCTTCTTCATCCCGGCCGCGCGCATCGCCACGGCGCGCACGCCCGCCTGCCGCAGCGCCTCGACGGCGGCGAGCTCGCCGAGCACCGACTCGGCCACCTCGTCGTCGAAGAAGTAGGCGACCGACACACCGAAGAAGCGGGCCAGGGCGGCCAGGAGGTCGGGGGAGGGATTGGAGCGCTTGCCCGTCCGCAACTGCGACAGATACACACCGCCGACCTTGAGCTCGGGGTTGGCCCGCTTCAGCTCCTCCGCCACCTCGGCGTTGGTCCAGTGCCTGCCCTTGGGGCGGACCGTCCTGAACAGGTTGTCCAGCCGCAGTGCCAGCACGGGCCGGTCGTCCGTCTCGGACATCGCGAGTCTCCTTCCGCCACCTCCTCGGCCTTGCCCTCAGCTAATTCTAACTCTCGCAGATTAGCTGCCAGTTGACAATCGGCCGGAACTCCGCCACGGTGGATCCCGCCGATAGCTGACAGCTAACTTCGCTCACGGGGGTAGCCGAGTTGACTGCGGTGACATCGGCCTGGTCCGGCCGGGGGCGGGGAATCCTCCGCCCCCGGCCGGACCAGGAAGAACGGGGGTAACGGGGTAACGGGGGAGTACGGGGAAACCCGCCCGGTCCGACGGGGGACAGACCGGGCGGGAGTTCTCGACCCGCTAGCCGAGCTTACGGTAGGCGGATGCGACCTTGGTGAGCCATGTGACCTCCGCGGTGAAGTTGTCCGTATCGCGTTCCTCGAAGTCGCCGGCGTCCTTGTTGTCGACAGGCACGGTGCCGGTGCGCTTGGCGTCCAGGGCCCGTCTGATCTGCGCCGCTTCCGCGTAGGCCTGCCGGGACTCCTCGCTCGCCTCCGGGTGCGCGGGGCCCGCGCCGTTCGGGGCGCGGTCGATGTAGGGACGCAGATCCCGCCAGCCGTCCCGTATCTCGATGACCCGCCGGTGCAGACGGTAGTCGAGGTCGGAGACCGAGGCGCCGGGCGGCTCCAGCACGATGTCCGGGGAGGACTCGTACAGGTCCCGCCAGAGCGGATAGAGGACCCGGTACGACCGGTAGTTGCGCCACCACTCCAGCAGCCGGCCGGCCGACGGCCCCCAGGAGGAGATCGTCAGGCTGAGCGAGAGGGTCACGATGCCCGCCGCGCTGAACACGGAGGCGGCCAGCTGCCAGGCCCCGATGTCGAGCCCGCTCGCGGCGGTGAGGATGTTCACCGTCCTGGCCAGGCAGTACAGGAAGAGGATCACCGCGGTGACGGAGAGCAGCCGCAGCGCCTGGCCCAGCGAGGTCTGCCCGGCCATACGGGCGTAGGGGCCGCACTGGCGGAAGATGGTGACGCAGGGGACCGCCTGGGAGGCGATGAAGACCAGCAGATAGGTCAGGACCAGGGGCTGGCCGCTGCCGGTGTTGAAGTCCGAGGCCGGCCGGCCGGGGCCGTCGGCGACGAAGAAGAGCGCGATGAGCAGCGCGTTCAGGGCGACCCCGGTGATCAGCCACGAGCGGGTCCGCCAGACCGCCTCCTCGCCGGTGGCCGCCCAGCGCAGCAGGATGATCTGCGCGCTGACGCAGAAGGCCACCGCCGACACGTGCATCACCAGGATGGCGAGGTTGCCGACGCCCAGGAAGCTCTCGCTCCCCATGGCGACGGCCCCCATCGTGAAGGTCAGGCACTGGAGCAGAAGGGTGACCACCAGTGCGCGGTAGGCGTTGTCGCGCCAACTGCGCCGTATCTGGCACAGCCGGTAGACGAGCGCGGCATACGACGAAAGCGCCGCGATGACGAAGCAGAGGGTCTTGATGGTGTTCACGGCCTGATCTCCCCGCCGGTGCCGGGCACGCGGCGGACGGTCTAGTCGGTGTGTTCGCCGGCGGGAACCTTAAGTCCGATGCCCTCGGCCGCCACGGCGACGGCGAAGTCGAAGAACGCGGACTCGTCCCGGACACTGTCATGGGTGCGGTTGAAGACCTGGAACACCAGCAGCCCGATCAGATTGCTCCACAGGACGATGCCGCGCTCGATGATGTCCGTAAACGGTGCCTCGGGCACCCCGCCGAAGAGCGCCTCGGCCTCCGGCCGGATCAGCGGCGGACCGGGCAACGCCCGCCGCGGCGGCGTGAGTTCACCGGCCTGAAGAGCCGACCGCACGATCCCGGCCAGCACCGCCGGCGTGCGCGAGGCGGGCGGCACCGTCTCCTGCGGGGCGTGGTAGTCTGGAACGGGCGAACCGTAGATCAGCGCGAACTCGGCGGGGTGGTCGAAGGACCACTGCCGCAGCGCCCGCGTGACCGCGAGCAGTCGCGCGCCCGCCGGCGCACCGGCGTCCACGGCGGCCCGGTCGGCCTGCTCCATCGCGGCGGCGGAGGCGTTGTACGCGTCGATGACCAGCGCGGTCAGCAGATCGTCCCGGTGCGGGAAGACGGCTTGCACCTCGGTGACGGCGAGACCGCTGCCATGGGCGACGGCATCCAGGGACAGTCCCTGGGCGCCCAGCTTCTCCAGCAGCCGGCGAGCGGTGGCCTTGACGGCCCGGGCCGGCCCGGGGTTCTCATCGGTAGCACTAGTTCCGGAAAGAGCCATGGCCAAACGGTACCGGTCAGCAACAACGGCAATGAGCGGAAGTCACGTGAGCGTTCCGGCCATGCGCTGTGATCCGGCCACATCCCGCGGGGCGGCGGATGCCCCCACGGTGCCGTGTGCGCGGGCGGGGAGGCATGATCACCGCATCCATCCGGGGGGACGGATGCCGGCGATGAACGACGGGACGAGGGAACTGGCGCGGACCGAGGGCCGGTTGGCGCTCCGGCGGGTCGTCGTGCCCTGGCTGCATGCGGCGGTCGCGGCCCTCTGCGCGGTCCTGGCCTGGACCGTTCCCGGCGGCGGGGTGCGGGCCGTCGCCCATGCGTCGGTGCTCCACCTCCCGCTCCGGGGGCTCGTGGCCGCGCCCCGGCTCGCCCGCGTCACCTGGCCCTCCACCCTGCCGGGCACCCAGGACGGCGAGGAGGACGGGGAGGCGACCGCCGTCCGGCCGGGCCCGACGGGCCATGTCCGGGCGCTGCGTGGCCTGTTCCTGACGGTGGGCGCGGTCGGCGCGGCCGTGGCCGCCCTGGTGCCGGCCGCCTGGATCCGCTGGGCCCTGCCGGTCCTCGCGTTCTGGGCCGTGGCCGAGGCGGTGCGGGACGCCCGTGGGCGGTACCGCCGCGCGCGCACGGTGTGCCGCCGGGCGGCCGACGCGCCCTGGTACGACGACTGCCGGGCCCTGGGCGACGGCCGCCGCGCCGGACTGCCCTACGTCGGCCGACCCCCGTACCGAGGCGGTTCAGGCCTCTGCCGGGCGGCCGGTGCGGCGGGCGTAGGCCCGGGCGGCGCGGGCGCGGTCGCCGCAGCGCGTGGAGCACCAGTGCCGGCGTCCGTGCCGCAGCAGGAAACGGTTGCAGGGCGGTGAGCCGCAGGCGGTGAGCCGGCCGGCGTCCGCTCCGGTGAGCAGGTCGGCGGCGTCCGTGGCGAGGGCCGCCAGGGCGTGCTCGACGATCCGGTCGGCGGGGTGGGTCACGGCCCGGTGCAGCCCTCGTGCCGGTTCCCAGCGCAGCAGGGCGGCGGCCGGGGCCTTCGTCATCGCCTCGTTGACCGCGGCCAGGGCGTCGGACGGCGCCGGACAGCCGTCGACGCGGGAGGCGACCAGCGCGCGGACCTGCTCGCGCAGGGAGCGCAGCCGGGCCGCGCACACCTCCCCCAGACCGGCGTCGGCCGGGGCGAGTCCGTGCCCGGCCAGCCAGCGGCCCGCGGCCCCGGGGGTGCCGAGGAGATCGAGGAACCGCCCGCCGGGCAGGACGATCGCGCTGTTGGCCAGGTCGAGCGCCGGGTACTGCTCCGCACCCGGTGCGGGCGGCACGGCCGGCTCCACGGGCCCGGGCTCGCCGTTCACGGTCTCCCTCATGGTTCTCATGGTACGGCTTGCGCGCATCCGTGAGATACGACTACCGTCCTTGTCACGGATGGACGCTTTGCCATCCGTGACAACTCGGCTGTGAGGTGCTTGCTCCGTGTCCTCGTCCCAGACCGCTCCCGCCCCCGTCCCCGTCCACACCTACGGCGGTCCCACCGCCCTCATCGACTACGGCGGCCTGCGTCTCCTCACCGACCCGACCTTCGACGCACCCGGCGACTACCCCCTCGGCGACGGCCGCGCCCTCACCAAGACCGCGCCGTCCCGCACCACACCGGCCGACCTGGGCCGTATCGACGCGGTGCTCCTCTCCCACGACGAGCACCCCGACAACCTCGACCGCTCCGGCCGGGCCCTCCTCGCCGACGTGCCGCTCACGCTGACCACACCCGGCGGCGCCGAGCGGCTCGGGAACGGTGCGCGGGGCCTGGCGGACTGGGACTCCGTCGAGCTGCGCGGGCCCGGCGGCACCACGGTGACCGTGACCGGCGTGCCCGCCGTGCACGGGCCCGGGACGCGCGCGGAGGTCGAGCCCGTGGCCGGCCAGGTCGTCGGCTTCGTCCTGACCGCCGACGGCCTGCCCACGGTCTACGTCAGCGGTGACAACGCCTCCCTGGACGCGGTCCGGGAGATCGCCGGCCGGTTCGGCCCCGTCGACACCGCGGTCCTCTTCGCCGGCGCGCCCCGCACGGCGCTCTTCGACGGCGCGCTGCTGGTCCTGGACGGCGCCGGTGCCGCCGAAGCGGCCCGTATCCTCGGCGCCCGGCGCGTCGTGCCCGTCCACTGCGACAGCTGGGGCCACTTCACCGAGGGCCGCGAGGACGTGGTGAAGGCCTTCACCGAGGCCGGGCTGGCCGACCGGCTGCGGACGGACTGAGCCAGGCGGTGCGGGGCCGGCCGCCGTCGCCGGCCCCGCGGAAAAATGCCGTGCCCGGCCCCGTCCTGCCTGCCTAGACTCAACAGCGCCAGCACGCGCCGCCCATCAGCCGGCGGCGCGTCGTCGTGACGAGCGAGGGGAGCCCGGCCGTGCGTGACCGCACCGCTGTCGTCGCTCCCCGTGCGCGGTACGAGGTGATCCTCGTGTCCTCGCCCGCCCGGTGCCCGCTGCGCGGCCGGCACCGGTGTGCCCCGTGACGTGACTCCGACGCGCCTGAAGAGCACGTCCGCGCACGGTAGCTGACGTACCGTCCCGTCCCGTCCCGGGCCGATCGCGCCGCCCTGTCACGATTCCAGCGAAAGGCCACAGGCCGTGCGCACCCACCTCAACGCCCTCTCCGCCGTCCGCAACCTCGGCATCCTCGCCCACGTCGACGCGGGCAAGACCACCGTCACCGAGCGGATCCTGTACGCCACCGGCACCACGCACAAGCGCGGCGAGGTCCACGACGGCACCACCGTCACCGACTTCGACCCGCAGGAGCGCGACCGCGGCATCACCATCTTCGCCGCGGCGGTCAGCTGCGTCTGGGACGGCCACCGGATCAACCTCATCGACACCCCGGGCCATGTCGACTTCGCCGACGAGGTGGAGCGTTCGCTGCGCGTCCTCGACGGCGCGGTCGCCGTCTTCGACGCCGTCGCGGGCGTCGAGCCGCAGAGCGAGTCCGTCTGGCGGCAGGCCGACCGGCACGGCGTACCGCGCATCGCGTTCGTCAACAAGATGGACCGCGCGGGCGCCGACCTCGACACCGCCGTCGCCTCCGTCCGGGAGCGGCTGCACCCGGCGCCGCTCGTCGTCCAGCTGCCCATCGGGGCGGAGGACGCCTTCACCGGCGTCGTCGACCTGGTGCGCATGCGGGCGCTGGTGTGGGCCGACGGCGGGGACGGCGTCCAGGAGGGCCCGGTCCCCGAGGAGCTGCGCGAGGAGGCGGCCCGGCGGCGCCGGCTGCTGGAGGAGGCGGTCGCCGGGCTGCACCCGGCCGCGCTGGAGGAGTTCTGCGACCGGGAGACGCTCTCCGAGGCCACCCTCGCCGCGGCGCTGCGCGACGTGACCCGCGACGGGGACGGCGTGGTGGTGCTGTGCGGTTCGGCGTACCGCAACCGCGGCATCGAGCCGCTGCTCGACGCCGTCACCGCCTATCTGCCCTCACCGCTCGACGTGCCCCCGGTGCGCGGCACCGGCGGCGACGGCGAGGAGCAGGAACGGGCCGCCGACCCGGCGGCACCGCTGGCGGCCCTGGCGTTCAAGGTCAACGCGACGCCGACGGGGCGGCTGACGTACCTGCGGCTGTACTCGGGGACGATCGGGAAGGGGGACACCGTGTGGGACGCGGGTGCGCGGCGCGCCGAGCGGATCGGGCGCGTTCTGCGGGTGCAGGCCGACCGCCACGCCCAGGTGGACCGGGCGGTCGCCGGGGACATCGTGGCCGTGGTCGGGCTGAAGTCCGCCCGGGCCGGCTCGACGCTGTGCGCGCCGGGCGCCCCGCTCGTCCTGGAACCGCCCGGCGTGGCCGAACCGGTCGTCTCCGTGGCGGTCGAGGCCCGCGGGTCCACCGAGACCGAGCGGCTGGCGTCGGCGCTGGCACGGCTGGCGGAGGAGGACCCGTCGCTGGTGGTGCGGACCGACCCGGAGACCGGGCAGACGGTGCTGTCCGGCATGGGGGAGCTGCACCTGGAGGTGGCCGTGGAGAGGATGCGGCGCGACCACGGGATCGACGTCAACGTCGGCCGCCCGCGCGTGAGTTACCGCGAGACGGTGGCGCGCGGCGTGTCCGGTCAGGTCTTCCGGCACGTCAAACAGGACGGCGGCGCGGGCCAGTTCGCGCATGTCGTGCTCGACGTCGAGCCGCTGGAGGAGGGCGTGAGCGGATTCGAGTTCCGCTCGGCCGTCGTCGGCGGACGCGTACCGCAGGAGTACGTGCGGGCCGTCGAGGCCGGCTGCCGGGACGCCCTGGCCGAGGGACCGCTCGGCGGGCACCGGGTGACCGGGCTGCGCGTCACGCTCACCGACGGCTCGACCCATGTGAAGGACTCCTCGGAGACGGCCTTCCGCACGGCCGGCCGGCTCGGGCTGCGCGAGGCGCTGCGGGCCTCGGCGATGGTGCTGCTGGAACCGGTCGCCGAGGTCACCGTCACCGTGCCCGGGGACGCGGTGGGCGGCGTCCTCGGTGACCTGGCGGCACGGCGCGGCCGAGTGACCGGCTCGGCCGCCCGCGCGGGCGCCGCCGTCGTCACCGCGACCGTGCCGCTGGCCGAGCTGTTCGGCTACGCGACCCGGCTGCGCAGCCGCACCCAGGGCCGCGGCACCTTCACGGCCCGGCCCACCGGCTACGCACCGGCCCCGGCGGTGGTCCCGGCGCGGTAGCCGCCGGGCCCGCGCCTTGCCGTGCGGGGGGCCTTCCCGTGCCGGGAGGGGCTCCCCGGCCGGGCTGCGTGGCCGTTCGCAGGGCCGTGGCGCCTTCATGGCCCGGCCCCCCGGCTGCGCACCGGCCCCGGCGGTGGTCCCGGCGCGGTAGCCGCCGGGCCCGCGCCTTGCCGTGCGGGGGGCCTTCCCGTGCCGGGAGGGGCTCCCCGGCCGGGCTGCGTGGCCGTTCGCAGGGCCGTGGCGCCTTCATGGCCCGGCCCCCCGGCTGCGCACCGGCCCCGGCGGTGGTCCCGGCGCGGTAGCCGCCGGGCCCGCGCCTTGCCGTGCGGGGGTGGCCCTTCCCGTACCGGGGGCCACCCGGCCGGGCTCCGTGGCCGTTCGCAGGGCCGTGGCGCCTTCATGGCCCGGCCCACCGGCTACGCACCGGCCCCGGCGGTGGTCCCGGCGCGGTAGCCGCCGGGCCCACCTCCCGCCGTGCGGGGGTGCCCCGCCGTGCGGGGGTGCCCCGCTGTGCGGGGGTGCCCCGCCGTGCGGGGGTGCCCCGCTGTGCGGGGGTGCCCCGCCGTGCGGGGGTGCCCCGCTGTGCGGGGGTGCCCCGCCGTGCGGGGGTGCCCCGCCGTGCGGGGGTGCCCCGCCGTGCGGGGGTGCCCCGCCGTGCGAGGGTGCCCCGCCCGTGCGAAGGTGGCCCTCCCGGATCCGGGAGGGCCACCCGGCCCGATCGCCGTCAGGGATACGACACCACCGTCGACGGCACGGTAGACGTCCCCGACGTCGGTGCACCCGTGTCGTTGATGACGTGCTCGTACTGCCCGTTGCCGCCCAGCGACACCACCAGCAGGCCGTGGAAGCGCACCCCGGGCCGGTCCGGTGCGGCGAAGCCGTGGTGCTGCACGATCGTGGGGTCGACGTTGTAGTAGCAGTAGCTGCCCAGGCCCCAGCCCTCGTGCCGGGTCACGTGGTCGCCGACCTTGTAGGCGGCGTAGCCCTTGACGGCCCCGTTCTGGATCGCGGCCTGGTCCGGGGCGTCGTAGGCCTTCTCGTTCTGGAAGAAGACGGTGCGGCCCCGCTCGCCGTTCCACTGCACGTCGTACTTGTTGAAGTGTTCCACGAACAGGCCGGTGGCCAGCACGTCGTCGCCGTTGACGACGATGCCGTAGTCGGCGCGGTTGGTCTCCCAGCCGACGCCGTCGCCGTGGTCGGCCCGCCACACCCAGGTGTGGTCGACGATGGTGTGCCGGCTGTTGATCACCATGCTGGTGGTGGCCTTGCCGGGGCCCGCCCCGCCGATCCGGACGAACACGTCCTGCACGGTGGTCGGGTCGGCGGAGTGGTCCCGCCAGGCGCCCTTCGGGCCGACCTCCAGCAGGGTGGCGGAGTTGACCGGCCCGGCGTCGATGAGGAACCCGGCCAGCCGGACGCCGTCGACGTCGGCGACCTTCAGGGCGGTGACGCCGTTGTCGGGGATGAGCGTGGCGTACCCCAGGCCCAGCACCACCGTCCTCGCCCGGTCCACCTGGATCGGCCGGTCCAGGTGGTAGATGCCCGGGGTCAGCAGCAGGTTCAGGCCCTGTGCGAGCGCCTGGTTGAGGGTGGCCGCCGAGACACCCGGCTTGGCCACGTAGAACCGGGACAGCGGAAGGGAGGTCCCTCTCGGCGTGCCGTTGCCCCAGGTGACGCCGCGGGCGTTGGTCCGCTTCTCCGGCAGGAAGACGCGGAACCCGCTGCCGTCGACGTACAGGAAGGGTTTCTCGCGGGAGACCGGGGTGGTGTCGAGCGTGGTGTACGGCGGGTCGGGGAAGCTCTGCGCGGGCGCGCCCTGGACGCCGGAGAACACCATGTTCCAGACGCCGTTGAGCCAGCCGCCGACGACACTGTCCCGGGTGTACCACTGCTGCTGCGAGTACGGGCCGACCTGCCCGTCGATGCGGCTGTCGGCGATGTAGCCGCCGCTGGCCCAGCCGTAGCCGCTGGGGGCGAGGTCGAGGCCGCCGCGTACGTGCATCCGGCGGAAGGGCGCCGCCTGGGCGACCGCCCAGCGGTTGGTGCCGCTCGCCGGGACCAGGGCCAGGTTCTCCGCCGAACGCCAGAAGTTCTGTGTGGCGTTGCCGCCGAACCACCCGGCGTCGACCGTCACGTCCCCGTTGATGGTGGTGTCGTCGGGGGACAGGCCCAGCCCCGCGATGGAGGTGTAGAAGCCGATCCGCGCGTCGAGGCCGTGGTAGGTGCCGGGCTTGAACAGCAGCGCGTAGCGGCCGGTGCCGAACTGCGCCGACTCCTGGCGCGCGAACACCTCGTCCAGGGTGGCCTGGATGCCGGGTGTGGACGGGTCGAAGACGAGGACGTTCGGGCCGAGGTCGCCGCCGCCGGGCAGGGCGCGCGGACGTCTGCGGACCGGGGCGGCGGCCGACGCGGGTGCGGCGGAGGCGAGGCCCGCGAGGGCGGGGGCGGCGGCAGCGGCGCCGAGCAGCGTTCGGCGGCCGAGACCGGCCGCCGAACGGGACGGCGAATCCGGGGAGTTGGGGGACATGGCGCGGCTCTCCTGCTTCAGGTTGCTTCAGGAAGTGAACGGGGTGGGGGATCTGAGAGCGCTCTCTCGCCGGGGAATGCTTCAGGCTCTTGAACGCGTGCGTCAAGAGGTGCGGCGGAGTTCGACGGTTGGCGTCGGAAGTCTTGACGGGCGCCTTTTCCAGGGATTAACTCACGTCCTAAATTAAGCCGTGAGTGCACCGCGCGTGCACTCCTCGAAGGGACACCAGGAGCCATGCGCAGCATCCGAGCCGCGGCCACAGGCGCCGTCATCCTGTCTCTCGCCCTTGCCGCCTCGGCCTGCGGCGGCGGTTCGTCGACGGGCGGCGGGTCCAACGACTCGCCGAAGACCCTGACCTACTGGGCCTCCAACCAGGGCGCCAGCATCGAGGTCGACAAAAAGGTCCTGAAGCCCGAGCTCGACAAGTTCGAGAAGCAGACCGGGATCAAGGTGAAGCTGGAGGTCGTGCCCTGGTCCGACCTGCTGAACCGGATCCTGACCGCCACCACCTCCGGACAGGGCCCCGACGTCCTCAACATCGGCAACACCTGGAGCGCCTCGCTCCAGGCCACCGGTGCGCTGCTGCCGTGGGACGCGAAGAACTTCGACAGGATCGGGGGCAGGGACCGCTTCGTCGACTCCGCGCTGGCCTCCACCGGCGTCGCGGGCCAGGACCCGGCCGCCGTACCGCTGTACTCGATGGCGTACGCGCTCTACTACAACAAGAAGATGTTCGCCGACGCGGGTATCACCCGGCCGCCGGCCACCTGGGACGAGCTGGTCGCCGACGGCAAGAAGCTCTCCAAGGACGGCAAGTGGGGCCTGGGCGCCGAGGGCTCCAACGTCTCGGAGAACATCCACCACGTCTTCGTCTTCGCCAAGCAGCACGGCGCCGACTTCTTCACCGCCGACGGCAAGCCCGACTTCACCGCCCCGGGCGTCGTCGCCGCCGTCCAGCAGTACGTCGGCCTGATGGCCAAGGACAAGATCATCGCGCCCGGCAACGCCGAGTACGCGCAGAACCAGTCCGTGAGCGACTTCGCCAAGGGCAAGAACGCGATGCTGCTGTGGCAGTCCGCGTCCGCCAACCTCAAGTCCCAGGGCATGAGCGAGGACGACTACGGCATCGCCCCGGTGCCCGTCCAGTCCGGCACCCCCGGCGCCGGCCGGAACGTCAACTCCATGGTCGCCGGCATCAACCTGGCCGTCTTCAAGAACACCGACAACCTCGACGGTGCGACCGAGTTCGTGAAGTTCATGACCAGCGACGCCGAGCAGAAGGTCCTCAACACCGCGTACAGCACGGTCCCGCCGGTGAGGACCGCCCAGAGCGACGCCGCCTTCAGCGCCCCGGACACCTCCGTGCTGAAGGACACCCTCGCCAAGAGCGCCGCCGCCCTGCCCCAGGTCACCGACGAGTCCCAGTTCGAGACGGCCGTGGGGACGGCGGTCAAGGAGCTGTTCGCCGACGCCGCCGCCGGACGCCCGGTCACCGCGGAGTCGGTGAAGGCCAAGCTCGCGAAGGCCCAGCAGCAGATGCCGAAGAAGTGAGCACCATGACCACCACCACCGCCCCGGCCGGCGGCCCGGCGGTAGACACGTCCCCGTCCGGTGCGGCGGCGGGCGGACCCCGCCGCCGCACCGGACGGCTCCGCCGTATCGGCCTGCCCTATCTGCTCCTGCTGCCCGCCCTGGTCCTCGAACTCCTGGTCCACCTGGTGCCGATGGTGATCGGCATCGTGATGAGCTTCAAGGAACTGACCCAGTTCTACATCCGTGACTGGGGCACCGCCCCGTGGTCCGGCCTGGACAACTACAAGGTGTCGGTCGACTTCGACGCCCCGGTCGGCGAGGCCCTGCTCCACTCCTTCCTCGTCACCGTCGGCTTCACCCTGCTCTCGGTCGGTCTGTGCTGGCTGATCGGCACGGCGGCGGCCGTCTTCATGCAGGACACCTTCCGCGGCCGGGGTCTGCTGCGCGCCCTGTTCCTGGTGCCGTACGCCCTGCCGGTCTACGCGGCCGTGATCACCTGGGTGTTCATGTTCCAGCACGACAACGGCCTGGTGAACCATGTCCTGCACGACCAGCTCGGCCTCACCGACAAGCCGTCCTTCTGGCTGATCGGCGACAACAGCTTCCTCGCCCTGCTGACGGTGTCGGTGTGGAAGGGCTGGCCGTTCGCGTTCCTCATCGTGATGGCCGGCCTCCAGAACATCCCGAAGGAGCTGTACGAGGCCGCCGCGCTCGACGGCGCCGGGATGTGGCAGCAGATCCGCCGCATCACCCTGCCCTCGCTCCGCCCCGTCAACCAGGTCCTGGTCCTCGTCCTCTTCCTCTGGACGTTCAACGACTTCAACACGCCGTACGTCCTGTTCGGCAAGTCCGCCCCGGCAGCCGCCGACCTGATCTCGGTCCACATCTACCAGGCGTCCTTCGTCACCTGGAACTTCGGCACCGGCTCGGCGATGTCCGTCCTGCTGCTGCTCTTCCTGCTGCTGGTGACGGGCGGATATCTGGCCCTCACCTCGCGCGGACGGAGGACCGCCGCATGACCACGCCGACGCCCCGTTCCCCGATGGCCCCGCCCCGGGCCTTCCTCTGGTCCCGGCGCATCTTCCTCACCCTGCTCACCGGCTTCGTGCTGCTGCCGGTGTACGTGATGGTCTCCAGCTCGCTGAAGCCGCTGGCCGACGTCACCGGCAGGTTCCGCTGGCTGCCCAGCGAGCTGACCGTCCGCCCGTACATCGACATCTGGTCCACCGTCCCGCTCGCGAAGTACTTCGTGAACTCCCTGATCGTGGCGGGCGCCGCGACCGTCTGCTCGGTGGTGATCGCGGTCTTCTCCGCCTACGCCGTCAGCCGCTACGACTTCCGCGGCAAACGTGTCTTCACGGTCACGGTCCTGTCGACCCAGATGTTCCCGGGCATCCTCTTCCTCCTCCCCCTCTTCCTGATCTACGTCAACATCGGCAACGCCACCGGCATCGCCCTGTTCGGCTCCCGCGGCGGCCTGATCCTCACCTATCTCACCTTCTCCCTCCCCTTCTCCATCTGGATGCTGATCGGCTACTTCGACTCGGTGCCGCGCGACCTGGACGAGGCGGCACTGGTGGACGGCTGCGGCCCGCTGCGCGCCCTGTTCCGGGTCGTCGTACCGGCAGCGATCCCCGGCATCGTCGCGGTCGCCGTCTACGCCTTCATGACCGCCTGGGGAGAGGTGCTCTTCGCCTCGGTGATGACCAACGACACCACCCGCACGCTCGCCGTCGGACTCCAGGGCTACTCCACGCTCAACGACGTGTACTGGAACCAGATCATGGCCGCCTCGCTGGTCGTCAGCGTCCCCGTGGTCGCCGGTTTCCTGCTGCTCCAGCGCTATCTCGTCGCCGGGCTGACGGCCGGAGCCGTCAAGTGACCGGCCCCCGCTCTCCCGAAGGGACTTCCGTGACCATCGACCTCGCCGCACTCCCGCACGACTTCCTGTGGGGCACGGCCACCTCGGCGTACCAGATCGAGGGAGCCGTGGCGGAGGACGGCCGCTCGCCGTCGATCTGGGACACCTTCTCGCACACCCCCGGGAAGATCGCGGGCGACGACCACGGCGACGTCGCCTGCGACCACTACCACCGCTGGCGCGAGGACATCGCCCTGATGCGCCGGCTCGGCACCAACGCCTACCGTCTCTCCGTCGCCTGGCCCCGCGTCGTCCCCGGCGGCGACGGCCCGGTCAACCCCAAGGGCCTGGCCTTCTACGACGAGCTGGTCGACGGCCTGCTGGAGGCCGGCATCACCCCCTCCGTCACCCTCTACCACTGGGACCTGCCGCAGGTCCTCCAGGACCGCGGCGGCTGGCCCGAACGCGACACCGCCGAGCACTTCGCCGCGTACGCCGCGATCGTCGCCGAACGCCTCGGCGACCGCGTCACCCACTGGACCACCCTCAACGAGCCCCTGTGCTCGGCGTGGATCGGACACCTCGAAGGCCTGATGGCCCCCGGCTGGACGGACCTGACCGCCGCCGTCCGCGCCTCCTACCACCTGCTCCTGGGCCACGGCCTGGCCGCGCAGGCGATCCGCGCGGCGGCCCCGCACGCCCAGGTCGGCATCGTCAACAACCTCTCCACGATCCACGCCGCGACCGACCGCCCCGAGGACCTCGACGCCGCCCGCCGCATGGACGGCCACACCAACCGCTGGTGGCTGGACCCGGTGCACGGCCGCGGCTTCCCGGCCGACATGCGCGAGGTCTACGGCGTCGAACTCCCCGAGAAGCCGGGCGACCTGGAGACCATCGCCGCCCCCCTGGACTGGCTCGGCCTGAACTACTACTTCCCGCAGACGGTCGCCGACGACCCCGACGGCCCGGCACCGCACGCCCGTGCCGTCCGCCGCCCGGACGTCCCGCGCACGGGCATGGACTGGGAGATCGACGCGAGCGGCATCGAAAGCCTGCTGCTACGGCTGACGGAGGAGTACGGGGCGCGCCGCCTGTACGTCACCGAGAACGGCTCCTCCTTCCCCGACGTGGTCCGCCCCGACGGCACGGTCGACGACCCGGAACGCCAGGACTACCTGGTGGCGCACCTGGCCGCCTGCGCCTCGGCGGCCCGCAGGGGAGCCCCGCTCGCCGGGTACTTCGCCTGGTCGCTGCTGGACAACTTCGAGTGGGCGTACGGCTACGACAAGCGCTTCGGCCTGGTCCACGTCGACTACGCCACCCAGACCCGCACGATCAAGGGCAGCGGCCACCGGTACGCGGACATCATCCGCGACCACCGGGCCGGGGCCCGCAGGGCGGCCTGAGGCACGGAGCCCCTGGTGACCCGGGGCGGGCGCGGTCGCGGGAGTCCGCGCCCACCCCGGCCGACCCTCTCTCATGCATGTCAGGTACACGACAATAAACAACCCCGAGGAGAGCCGCATGCCATCTCCGTCCCGTACGCCGCGCACCCTCCTGACCGCCCTCGCCGCGCTGGCCCTGCTCTCCGCGGGCCCGGCCCTCACCCCCACCCCCGCGGCGGCACAGCCGGCCGCCGAGGCCGCCGCCTGGGACACCGACCGAGCGGCCACCGCCTACGCCGCGAACCCGTCGTCCGTCACCGCCTCCGGCAGCGAGAACGCCGGCACGGCCCCCGGCCTGGCCTTCGACGGCAACGGCGGCACCCGCTGGTCCAGCGACTTCGCCGACGACGCGTGGATCCGCCTCGACCTGGGCGCGACGATCCGTATCGACAGGGTGGTCCTGGACTGGGAGGCGGCCTACGGCAGGAGATACGTACTGGAGGTCTCGAAGAACGGCACCGACTGGACCCCCTTCTACACGGAGACGGCGGGCACGGGCGGCTCGGTCACCGCTCACACGTATCCGCAGGAGGTCACGGGCCGCTACGTCCGTCTGCGCGGCGTCGAACGCGCCACACCCTACGGCTACTCCCTCTGGTCCTTCAGGGTCTACGGCGGCGAACCGGCCCCCGCGTCCACGACCCGCACCAACCTGGCCCTCAACCACCCCGCCTACTCCGACTACTACCAGCACGCGGGCAACTCCCCGGCGTTCGTGACGGACGGCGGCTGGCCGGCCGACCTGAAGGCGGACGCCACTCGCTGGTCCAGCGACTGGAACGCCGACCGCTGGGTCTCCGTCGACCTGGGCGCGACCTCGGCGATCGACACGGTGGACCTGTACTGGGAGGCCGCGTACGCCGTCGACTACGAACTCCAGGTCTCCGACGACAACCGCACCTGGCGCACGGTGTACCGCCCGACGGCCGCGGAGGTCTCCGCCCGCCGCGCCGACGTCAAGTCCCCCTCGGAGGCGACGGGCCGGCACGACACCGTCAGGCTCCCGTCCCCGGTGACCGGCCGCTACGTCCGCATGCTCGGCAAGGAGCGACGCTCCTTCTACAACCCGGCTCCGGCCACGGCCCAGTTCGGCTACTCCCTCTACGAGTTCCAGGTCTGGGGCACGGGAGGCAGCGCGTCGGCCGCGTACCCGGCCCTGCCGGGCGAGCAGCCGGGCACGTACCAGACCACGTTCTTCGACGACTTCACGGGCACGAGCCTGGACCGGGGCAAGTGGCGAGTGGTCCGCACCGGCACGGAGATGGGCCCGGTCAACGGCGAGTCCCAGGCGTACGTGGACTCGCCCGAGAACATCCGCACGGAGAACGGCTCCCTGGTCCTGAGGGCGAAGTACTGCAAGGGCTGCACACATGCGGGCGGCGGCACCTACGACATCACCTCCGGCCGCATCGACACCAACACCAGGTTCGACTTCACCTACGGCCGGGTCAGCGCCCGGATGAAACTGCCGGTCGGCGACGGCTTCTGGCCGGCGTTCTGGCTGCTGGGCAGCAACGTCGACGACCCTGCCGTCTCCTGGCCCGCCTCCGGCGAGACCGACATCATGGAGAACATCGGCTACGCCGACTGGACCAGCAGCGCCCTGCACGGCCCCGGCTACTCCGCCGACGGCAACATCGGCGCCCGCCAGACCTACCCGAACGGCGGCCGGGCCGACCAGTGGCACACCTACGCGGTGGAGTGGACCCCGACCGCCATGCGTTTCTTCGTGGACGACCGCCTGGTCCAGGAGACGACCCGCAACAAGCTGGAGTCGACGCGGGGGGCATGGGTCTTCGACCACGACCAGTACGTGATCCTGAACCTGGCGCTCGGCGGGGCGTACCCGGCCGGCTGGAACCAGGTCACCACCCCCTACTGGGGGCTGCCGCAGTCGAGCGTGGACCGGATCGCGGCCGGGGGAGTGCGGGCGGAGGTGGACTGGGTGCGGGTGGAGCAGAAGCGGTGACGTCAGGCCGCCCCTCGTCCTCCGCGACGCGGGAGGCGAGGGGCGGCCACGGGTGAGCGTCAGACGCGGTGCACGGTGTGCAGGGTCCTGGCGTAGGTGCCCGTGCCGTCCAGCAGGGAGGCCCCGCCGAGGTCGGCCATGGTGGGGCCGTTCACGGTCTTGCGGCTGGAGAGGAACCGGCGCTTCCCGGCGGCGTCCTCGCCGAGGTAGATGCCGACATGGTCGACGGTGGCCGTCGCCGTGGTGTCGTCACCGGAGTCGGCGTTGAACAGCACCAGGTCGCCGGGCTGGAGCAGTGCGGCGGCGGGAGGGTTGGTGCCGTCGGTCCGGTCGACGCGCACACCGGGCGCGTGGTCGGCCATGTGCCGGGACGCGCGGGGCATCCGCAGCCCGGAGGTGTCCGCGCCCGCCGCCATCGGCACCCCCATGTGATAGCCGTACACCATGCGCGTATAGCCCGAGCAGTCCAGGTTCCCGACCTGCTTGCCGGACGGCCCGGTGTACCCGCCGTCGTCGAAGGTCCAGCCGATGCCCATGTACTCGTGGAAGTCGGCGCCTTCGTACAGGTGGCCCTGGGGATCCGGATAGCCGTAACCGGCCTCGCCCAGTACCTGTCTGCCCTGCGCCGGTCCCGTCCCGGCCGTGACCGCCGGGGCGCCGCCGAGGAACATCGCGGCGTACGCGAGCACGTCCGGGGCGGTGGACCCGGCCCAGCCACGTATGGTCCGCTCGATGTCCTCCGTCCACGTACCGTCGAACGGCTTCTCCAGCACCCGCACCCAGTCGCCGTGGGTGACGCTCGGCGGCGTCTCCCAGCTTCCGGCGTCCACCTGGAAGCGGCTGACGGCGAGGGTGACGGGCAGGTTGGTGCACCCGTCGTTGGCCAGCGCGCGCAGGCCCACCCGGCCCGGGCCGAAGGTGGAGTCCTCGACGTCGACGGCCCACGCGGACGGTTCCGCCGACGCCGAGCGCCATGCCCTGGCCCGGATGCGGGAGCCCTCCCGGAGCACCCGGATCGTCCAGTCGGTGCCCGCGGGCACGTCCGTGTCGAGGGTCAGCGCCGGGGCGAGCTGGGTGACGGTGTCGGCGACCTCCTTCTCGACGCGCAGCTGGACCGCGCCGCCGGTGGTGAACGACAGTCGTGCCCGGTAGTTGTTGTGGGTGTCCTGATAACCGAAGGACAGCGCGTAGGAGCAGGCGTCGCCGGTCGGCACCTTGTCGAACCGGGCCACGGAACGCACGTCGACATCCGCGATGGCATCGTCCCGCAGGGTGGCGTGGCGGCTGGCGTAGTCGGTCGTCAGGGTGATGAGGCCCGTCCCCGGCACCACCGAGTAGTCGGTGTCGACGGGCCCGAGGGTGGACCAGCTGCCGCCGCCGGGCGAGGTGCCCCAGTACGTCCGGTCCGCGACCGGCAGCGACACATCAGGCAGGGTGCGCCGGAAGTCGTCCACGAAGGGCCGCTTGTTCTCCGTGAACGTCCGCCGCGGCCCCGGCAGCACGACGGTCCGCGCGCCGTGTGTCAGCAGCGCCACGCGTCTGCCGCCGGAGGTGACCTCGGTCCGTGGCACGGTACCCGGCAGCACGGTCGCGGTCAGCGAGGCGCCGAGCGTCACGGAGGTGAAGCAGGAGGCGTCCAGGGGGGACAGGGTCACGGAGGAGAGGGACGGGGCCGCACCGGCCGAGGCCGCGAGGGCCTGCGCGGAACCGGCCGTGTCGGCGGCGCGCGCCGGAGCGGCGACGGCACCACTGAGCGGGATCGAAGCGGCGGAGGCGGCGAAGGCGGCCAGCAGGCCGCGCCGGGAGGTGTGTGTCATGCGGCACATGATCTCCCGGGGCCGGCGACCGGGTACGGCGGTCCGCGTCGGACGCGGACCGCCGTGACCTGGGTCAGTCCGCGCTCAGGGCGCTGTCCAGCGCCCAGGCGGGCGGGTTCTCCTGTACGTCGAGAAGGAATCGGTCGATGTCGAAACCGTGCTCGTTCAGCCGGCGCCGCGCCGTGTCGAGGTGCTGGTCGTCGAAGAGGTGCCGGTACCACGGCAGGAGCACGAGCGCCTCGATGCTCGCCTCCAGGTGGCCGGCTTCCCACAGGGCGACGAAGGTGTCCGAGGTGTCGCGGCCGTGCAGCAGCTGCCGGGCGGCGCCGACGCCGCCCAGCTCGCCCAGCAACTGCACGTACCGCACGGGGTTGTAGCCGATTTCGCGCTTGATGCGCCGTGCCCCCTGGCGCAAGTCGTCGTGGAATCTGAGCTCTGCTTCGTCGGGCATGGTCTTCCCCTCCTGACCTGGCAGACCTGACGGACCCGGCATCCGTGCCGAGGTCGGTACGCGGTCCGAACGGAGCCTGACTGTGTCTGGAACTCAACGGCGGACTGGGCGAGTTGGGAGTTCGGTGAACGACTGGCCGCCCACGGGTGAGGCGTACGGGAACAGGTCCACGTCGACCTGAGGCGGACCGGTTGCCCTCCCCGCCACGCTCACCCCCGAGAATAACGCGCGTACGCCGCTGTCATATGCCGAATGACAGAAACATTAGCCGCGGGGGCGGACGGGAGGGGAGAAAATCGGCCGTACGGACAGCGCGGCCGGAAAGGCGAGGCGCAACGCGCCGCTCGACGACAGGCTCGCCGCCGTGCCGGCCGCTGTGACTCTTCGGCGTGGTGCCGGCACCCAGGTACCCTTGATCACATCGTCATCGCGGCCCGACGGGCTTCCGCTCCACTCCGGTGGAGTCTCGAAGGACACGCCCCCACCCGCACGAGTCACTTCGTGCTGCCTGGGGGAAGTCCTTGCTGTTCCGCGCGTCTGCGAAAACGGTCGCCGAGAAGGCGCTCGACACCTCGCTCTTCCTCCACCTCACCGAGCAGTTCGCCCACATGCACGGCCACCGCCCCAGCGCGTCGGAGGTCCGCTCCTGGGAGCGGAGCATCCCCGCCCTGGCCGCCGCGCTCAACGACGCGGGCCTCGGCGACGTGGAGGTCATGCTGGAGTACGCGCTCCCGCTGAACAGCAAGCGCGCCGACGCCGTGCTCGCCGGAGTCCACCCGGCCACGGGCGAACCGTCGTACGTCGTCGTGGAACTGAAGCAGTGGAGCCAGGCCGAGCCGCACGACGACGACCCGGCCCTGTGCCATGTGGACGCCTACGCGCACCCGGTCCTCAACCCGATCGAGCAGGTGCGCCGCTACTGCGAGTACCTCGTCAACTTCAACGGCGCGGTGGCTGAGCACCCTGGCCGCGTCAGCGGAGCGGCGTTCCTGCACAACGCGACCGAGTTCGGTGTCGGCGGCCTGCGGGCCGCCGAACTCGACGACCGCGGACAGCTGTTCACGGGCGACCGGCGCGGCGAGTTCATCGAACACCTGCGTGCCAGGCTCAGTGACAAGCACCCGGGCGCCCGTTCCGCCGACGAGCTCCGGTCGGGCAGGACGGTCCCGTCGAAGCAGCTGATGTCGGTCGCGGCCCAGGAGGTCCGCGAGCGCGAGCAGTTCGTGCTCCTGGACGAGCAGCAGGTCGCGTACCGCACGGTGCTCAACGCCGTGCGCAAGGCCAAGCGGTCCGACCACAAGGAGGTCGTGGTCGTCACCGGCGGCCCCGGCACCGGCAAGGGTGTCATCGCGCTCTCCCTGCTCGGCGAGTTGTACCGGCAGGGCGTGCCGGCCCTGCACGCCACCGGCTCCCAGTCGTTCACCAAGACGATGCGGAAGGTCGCGGGCACCCGCAAGCGCGAGGTGCAGGACCTCTTCAAGTACTTCAACAGCTTCATGTCGACCGAGAAGAACAGCCTCGACGTCCTGATCTGCGACGAGGCCCACCGCATCCGCGAGACCTCGGCCAACCGCTACACCCCGGCGGCCCACCGCACCGGGAAACGGCAGATCGACGAGCTCATCGACGTCGCCCGGGTCCCCGTCTTCCTCCTCGACGAGCACCAGGTGGTGCGCCCGGGCGAGATGGGCACCGTGGAGGAGATCAGAGCGGCCGCTGCGGCCAAGGGTCTCGACTGCCGCGTCGTGCCGCTGGAGAGCCAGTTCCGCTGCGGCGGCAGCGACGCCTACCTGCGCTGGGTGGTGCGCCTGCTCGGCCTGGAGCCCGGCGGCCCGGTCGCCTGGGAACCCGACGACCGCATGCAGCTGCTGGTCGCCGACAGCCCGCGGGAGATGGAGGCGTTCCTCGAGGCCCGCCGGGCCCAGGGCTACGGCGCCCGCATCTCCGCCGGTTACTGCTGGCCCTGGTCGCCGGAGCCCAGGCCCGGCGACCCGCTCCCGGAGGACGTCGTCATCGGCGACTGGTCCCGTCCCTGGAACCTCCGCGGCGACCGCGCCGTCTCCGGCGCCCCGCCGTCGGCCCTGTGGGCCACCGACCCGGCCGGCTTCGGCCAGGTCGGCTGCGTCTACACCGCCCAGGGCTTCGAGTACGACTGGTCCGGCGTCATCATCGGCCCCGATCTCGTCTGGCGCGGCGACCACTGGATCACCGACCGCACGGCGTCCAAGGACCCGGTCTTCAGGAAGTCCACCCCGGACGAGGACGTGGACCGCCTGATCCGCAACACCTACAAGGTGCTCCTCACCCGGGGCATGGTCGGCACGATCGTGTACTCGACGGACCCGGAGACGCGGAAGAAGCTGCGGGAACTGGTGGGCGACGCGGCGCTGGAGACCGTACCGGCCTGACGGACAGACCGGCCCGGTGTCCTCGGACGGGGCCGGTGCGCGCGTTCTCGATCGAAGGCTGAGTCACCCGTACACGCCCTCTTGTACGGGTCCCGGCGGCGTTGCGCGCGTAACTCCGCCGGCCCGCCGAGCCGTTGTACGGACGCAAGGGTGTGCCCCAAGCACGACAAGGGGGTCGTGGTCCATGGTGAACAGCACAGAACCCGAAGCGACAGGCAGTCTCAGGGCGTTCGGGGCAGCGCTGAAGGTGTTCAGAGAACGGGCCCTGCTCACGCAGGAGCAGCTCGCCGAGCGGCTCAGCTACTCGCACGCCTCGGTCGCCTCCGTCGAGCAGGGCCGGTGCATGCCGACCGCGCACTTCGTCGAGCGGGCGGAGGAGGCCTTGGACTCGTTCGGTGTACTGCGGGCGGTGGCCCGGCACGTCGGACGGCAGCGGGGACTGGCCGTCTGGTTCCGGGAGTGGGCGCAACTGGAGGAGACGGCGGTCGGCCTGTGCACGTACGAGTGCCGGGTGGTGCCCGGGCTGCTCCAGACCGAGGCGTACACGCGGGCGGTGATGCTCAACGTGCCGCCGCCGCCCACCGAGGAGCAGCTGGAGCAGCGGATCGCCGCGCGGCGGGCCCGGCAGGAGCTGCTGCGCCGCGAACCGCCGACCGCCTTCAGCTTCATCGTCGAGGAGTCGGTGCTGCTGCGGCACACCGGTGGCGAGGAGGTCACGCGGGAGCTGGCCGACCACCTGCTCGCGTGTACGGAGCTGTGGAACGTGGAGCTTCAGATCATGCCGTTGCGGCAGCCTCATCACGCGGGGACGGATGGGCCTATGCGGCTTCCGGAGACCCCCGAGCATCAGTGGCTGGGGTACTCGGAAGGGCAGCAGACAGGTCAGCTGATTCCCGGCTCGGATGACCTCAGCCTGATGCAGATGCGCTATGCCAAGATGCGCTCACAAGCCCTGTCCCCGGCGGATTCCGCCGAGCTGTTGACGCGGATGCGAGGAGTGCTATGAGCAGCACCATCAGCGGACTGAAGTGGTTCAGGAGCAGTTACAGCGGTTCCCAGGGGGATGACTGCGTGGAGATCGCCCACGCCCCCGCAGCCGTCCACGTCCGTGACTCCAAGGACAAGGAAGGGCCGCGGTTCGCGGTCTCCCCGTCCGCCTGGGGTGCTTTCCTCGGACATGTCACGGACTGAGCTGTCCGTGCCGTTCCGACCCGCGTGATACGGAACGCGTGACTCCTGTTACGCGGGTCGACCCGCCAGGCCTGAATGTGGCACAGGCGGGCCTTGTGGGAACGGTGAGCGTGGACAGGTGTGCGGCAAGGCCGGTGGGTCACGGCCGCCAAGTACCACTCCCGGTGGCCAGCCGCCGTATGCACGGCGGTCCGGGGCGGGTGAGGAACGGCGGACGGTACCCGGCTCCACGGAGCTCAGCAGTCGCGCAGCTCCGGTGACTGGTTGAGCACCTGTGCCCGCGGCGAGATGAAGCGCGCGTATGTCTGCCCGTCCCGTGCCTTTGGGCGGAACGCCGCCACCCGGTGGCAGTTCTGGAAGGCCAGGGCGATGCCGAAGTGGCGTTCCAGGCTGCCGCGGATCGCGTCGCTGGCGAGGGCGCGCAGGAGCTGGCCGCGCTCGCGCTCGGACGGGGGCGGGGTCCGGTTGTCGGTGAACTCGGCCCGCCCGCCCTTGAGTTCGGCGGCGAGGGAGGCGATCAGGTCGTAGGCGTACGGGAGTGACGTGCGGACGGTG
Source organism: Streptomyces fumigatiscleroticus (assembly GCF_014647975.1). Classification (GTDB taxonomy): domain Bacteria; phylum Actinomycetota; class Actinomycetes; order Streptomycetales; family Streptomycetaceae; genus Streptomyces; species Streptomyces fumigatiscleroticus. The sequence continues at coordinate 127,055 of NZ_BMQF01000004.1, read as the reverse complement.
TCCACGAAGTCCTCCTCACGGACGGTGCCGCGCTCGGCTTCGGCGAGGAGCTTCGGGGAGACGTCGAGGGACATACGGGGGTTCCTGTTCGTTTCGGCGGTACGGCGGTACGGCGGTACGGAGAGGGCGGGGCCCGGTGGTCGGGTCAGGTCAGTGCCGGCGGGCCGGGTACGAAGTCCGGGTCCACCTGGGCGGCCAGGTCGCGGCCCGTCGCCGCGTTCGCCCAGGCGCGGGCGTTGCGCAGGTGGAACTCGACGGCGTGGCGGTGCAGCGCCGGCCAGTCCTTGGGGTGTGCGTCGACGGCCTCGCGCAGGACGTTCAGGGCGTGGTGGTTGTGCGGTTCCAGAGATGAGAGGGATGAGAGGGATGAGAGGGGTGACGGGCCGTCTCCGCCTCGGCCCTGTTCGGCCGCGCGGATCCACGGTGAGTGGGTCAGGTGCGTGAGCAGGTCGTCGCCCACCTCCCGTTTGAGGAAGAGCACGTCCTCCTCGCAGGTCACCTTGTTGCCGACGACCGCGATCCGGACGCCGAACCGCCGGGCGTGGTCCCGGTACTGGCGGTGCACCGAGACGCCCTTGCGGGTCGGCTCGGCCACCAGGAACGTCATGTCGAAGCGGGCGAACAGGCCCGAGGCGAAGGCGTCCGCGCCGGCCGTCATGTCGACGACGACGTACTCGCCGGGGCCGTCGACCAGATGGCCGAGGTAGAGCTCCACCGCGCCGAGTTTGGAGTGGTAGCAGGCCACTCCGAGGTCGCTCTCGTCGAACTCTCCGGTCACCATCAGCGGTACGCCGCCCGCGCGCCCGACGTGCCGCGTGTGCAGGGCGTCGTCGCCGAGCGGGCGCAGCAGGCGCGAACCGCGGCCGGGCGGGGTCGTCTTGACCATCGCCTCGCGGGAGGGGATCCGCGGGTTGGTGCCGCGCAGGTAGTCCTTGATCTCGTCCAGGTGCGGTCCCAGCGGCGGGGCGGCGGACGTCTCTCCGGGGCCGCCGTGGGAGCCGAGCGCCTCGGCCAGGTGCTGGTTGATGTCGCCGTCGATGGCGAGGACCGGCGCGCCGGAGTGCGCCAAGTGGCGGGCGAAGAGCGCCGACAGCGTGGTCTTGCCGCTGCCGCCCTTGCCGACGAACGCGATACGCACTACCGCTCCGCGTTATTGAAAATGGATGTCATGTGGCTATGTTTAGGGGTGGCGTCCGCGCGCTGTCAAGTCGCGAGGCGACGGTTCTCGCCGGGTTGCGGGCGGTGATCACTCGCGTGGGCTTAATGCATATGATGTGCAAGTGCGTGTGAGTGACTACAACATCAGGACAGCAGGTCAGGGCGATGTCGACGGTGCCCGGGCCGTCATGCTCGACACCGTCTACCGCGACTTCGGCACCGGCTACGTACCCCGGTGGCACGGCGACATCATCGATCCGGCCGCCGCCTATCTCGCGCCCGAGCGGCACACCCTCCTCGTCGCGCTCGACCCGGACGACGGAAGTGTCGTCGCCACCGCCGCCCTCGACTCGCGCGGTCCCGCCCACCCGCCGAACCCCGCGCACATCGCCGAGCGATACCCCTCCGGTGAGACCGCGCAGCTGCGCCGCGTCTACGTCCGGCCCGAGCACCGCAGGCGGGGCCTCGCCCGGCGCCTGGTCGGGAAGCTGCTCGCGTTCGCCGAGGCCGACGGCGGCTACCGCTCGGTCTATCTGCACACGGACCCGTCCGTCCCGGGCGCCGAGCCGTTCTGGCGCTCCCTCGGCACGGTCGTGCACGACGAGCGGGAGGATCCGGGCGGCGGCGACGGCGTCCTGCACGTCGAGATCCCGCTGGGACGGTGAGCCGGCCGATGCGTCCCCGTCCCTCCCGGCTGCTCCGCGCCCTCCTGCTCGCTCCGCTCCTCACCGGCTGCTTCGCCTCCGGCGGCGGCACCGACGCGGCCTCCGACGACGGCGGCGGCTCCCGGCTCCGCGTCGCCCTCGCCTTCCCGCCCGCCGAGAACCTCTCCCCGTACGGCGCCGACGCCACCCTCCTCAGCCGGCTCGGCGTCACCGAGGGCCTGACCTCCCTCGACGCCAACGGGTCGGCCGCGCCCGCCCTCGCCGAGTCCTGGCGGCGGAAGAACGACCGCACCTGGGAGTTCACCCTGCGCGAGGCCGCCTTCCAGGACGGCACCGACGTCACCCCGGCCGCCGTCGCCGCCTCCCTCACCCACGCCACCGAGGCCGAACCCGCCCCCGCCGCCCTCTCCGGCGTCACCCTCACCGCCGAGGCCGACGGCAGCCGAGGGGTGGAGATCACCACCGCCGAGCCCGACCCCGTACTGCCCCTGCGTCTGTCCAGCCCCAGTCTCGCGATCCTGTCCGCCAAGGCCTACGGCAAGGACGGCAAGGCAGACCCCGTCGGCACCGCCACCGGGCCCTTCGAGATCACCGAGGTGAACGGGGCCACCTCCGCCACCCTCGACCGGTTCGACGCCTACTGGGGCGGACGCGCCCAGGCCTCCGGCATCGACGCCCGTTTCATCGCCGACGGCACCGCCCGCGCCAACGCGCTGCGGACCGGGGAACTCGACATCGCCGAGGCGGTCCCCGTCGCCCAGGCCGCCACCCTGGACAAGGCCGAGCGGCGGGACACCGCCACCACCCGGACCACCAGCCTGCTGCTCAACACCGGATCCGGGCCCCTGAAGGACCCGAGGCTCCGGGCCGCCGCCCGGGCCGCCGTCGACACATCCGTGCTCGCCGAGGACGTCCACGAGGGGTACGCCGACCCCGGCGCCGGTATCTACGGGCCCGCCGTGACCTGGGCGGAGGGGAAGCGGAAGGAACCGGTGGGGAGGGCCGGGGCCGGTACTCCCGACGGGGAGACGATCACCCTCGCCACCTACGACAACCGGCCCGAACTGCCCGAGGTCGCACAGGTGGTGAAGGAGCAGCTGGAGAAGGCCGGGTTCAGCGTCCAACTCGAGGTGCGGGAGTACTCGCGGCTCGAGAGCGACGCCCTGGACGGGAAGTTCGACGCGTTCGTGCTCGCCCGCAACACCCTCGTCGACACCGGCGACCCCGTCGCCATCCTCGCCAGTGACTACTCCTGCGACGGCGGGTACAACATCGCCCAGCTGTGCGACCAGGACGTGGACCGGGCCGTGGCGAAGGCGGAGGCGACCGCCGACACCGACGAACGGCAGGACGCGGCCATGGCCGCCGAGGCGGAGATCCTCGGCTCCGACGCCGTGGTCCCGCTGGTGCACCAGCAGATCATCACCGGTGTCGGCACCTCCGTGAAGGGCGTACTGCTCGACCCGTACGAGCGGACCCTCGTCGGCACCGGAACGCGGCGCTGAGGCGGACGGATGCGACAGCAGGCGGCCACGGCCGTGTGGCGGATCGTGCTCGCGGCCGGGCTGGTCTGCGGGATCGGGCTGCTGCCCTGGCTCACCCGCACCGATCCCGCGCTGACCGTGCTGAAGGCCCGGTCCGCCGAGCGCGATCCCACGCCCGGGGTGCTGGCCGGCATCCGTGAGCAGCTCGGGCTGGACGAAGGGCCGCTGCGTCTGCTCGGGCAGTGGCTCGGCGGACTGGCGCACGGCGACGCCGGGCGGTCGTGGATCTCCGGCGGCGAGGTCATGCCCGAGGTGCTCCAGGCGCTGGGTGCCTCGCTGCTGCTGATGGCCGTCGCCCTCGTCGTCGCCTTCGCCGTCGCGGCGCTGGTGTGCGCCCGGACGCTCCGGCGCGGCGCACGGCGGCGGCTCGGCGGGAGGAGGAGCGGCGGCACCGGGTCGGCCGTGCTCGCCGCGCTGCCCGAGTTCCTCGTCGCCTCCGTGCTCGCCACCGTCGTCGGCGTGCAGCTCGGCTGGCTGCCCGCGCTCGGCTGGTACGGACCCCGGTACACGGTGCTGCCCGCGCTCGCCCTCGGCCTGCCCGCCGGGGCCGTGCTCGGACGGCTCCTGGACGATCTGCTGCCGGGCGCCTTCGGCGAACCATGGGCCCTGGCCGCCGCCGCCCGGGGACTGCCGGGCCGCTCCATCGCCCGGAAGGCGGTACGCCGTTGCGTGCCCGCGCTGCTGCCCAACCTCGGCCTGTTCGTCGTCGGCCTGACCGGCGGGGCCGTCGCCGTCGAGCAGATCTTCGACATCCCCGGCCTCGGGCGCACCACCCTCCAGGCCGCCCTCGCCCAGGACCTGCCCGTCCTCCAGACCGGCACCCTCGCGCTGCTGCTGACCGCGGCCCTGGCGACCGGCGCCACCCGGCTCGCCGCCCGTCTGCTCACCGGGCCCGCCCTGCGCGACGGCGCCCTGCCCGGCCTGCACCGGCCGCCGGGACGGCCCGCCCGCCGCGCCGTGCCCCTGCTCCACGGGGCCGTCCTGCTCGGCGTCGTCGCGCTCGGACTGCCCCGCGACCCGCTCGCCCTGCACACCGGGGACAGGCTTCAGGCCCCCTCGTGGCACCATCCGTTCGGCACCGACGCCCTCGGGCGGGACCTGCTCGCCCGGGTCGGGCACGGCGCCCTCGACACGCTGCTGCTCGCCGGTGTCCTCAGCGCCGCCGCGCTCGTCGCCGGCGTACTGCTCGGTCTCGTACCCCGGGTGTCCGGGCCGCTCGTCGACACCGTGAACGCCGTACCGCCCGTCCTGGCCGCGCTGCTCGTCACCGCCGTCGCGGGCGGCGGCACCGCCACCCCCGCGCTCGCCGTGGGCGTCATCGCCTGGGCCCCGCTCGCCGCGCACACCTCCGCCCTGCTGCGGCAGGAACGCGCCACCCTGCATCTGACCGCCACCCGGGCCCTGGGCGCGGGCCCCTGGTACCTGCTGCGCCGGGAACTGCTGCCCGCGATCCTGCCGCCCGTCACCCGGCACGCCCTGCTCCGGCTGCCCGGCGTCGCCCTCGCCCTGGCCTCGCTCGGCTTCCTCGGCCTGGGCGCCCAGCCGCCGTCCCCCGAGTGGGGCCTGCTGCTCGCCGAGAACCAGCCCTATGCCGAACGCGCCCCCTGGGCCGTCCTCGCCCCCGCCGCCGTGCTCGCCCTGCTCGGCGCGCTCGCGGTGACCGCGGCCGGGGGAGTGCGGTGGCCGCGGCGGAACCGTGCCGTCCCCGAGGCTGCCGAAGAGCCCGCCGAGGCGCGGGAGTTGGTGGCAGCCCGATGACCGGCCCGGCACCTTCGCTGTCGACCGGCGCCGCCGGGGCGCGGGCGGCGCCTACCCGCCTGACGCCCCTGCTGCGGCTGCTCGTCCTCACCCAACTCGCCTTCAACATCGGCTTCTTCGCCGTACTGCCCTTCCTGTCCGAGCATCTGGGACAGACCATGGGCATGGCCGGCTGGCTGGTCGGGCTGGTGCTCGGGCTGCGGACCTTCAGCCAGCAGGGGCTGTTCGTGGTGGGCGGGGCACTGGCCGACCGGTACGGCATCCGGCCGGTTGTGCTCACCGGGTGCGCGCTGCGGATCGCCGGGTTCGTCTGGCTCGGGTACGCCGGGCGGACCTGGACGGTGATCGCGGCGGTGCTGCTGATCGGGTTCGCCGCCGCCCTGTTCTCGCCCGCCGTGGAGTCCGAGGTCGCCCGGCAGGCCGTGCTCCGGGAGGAGGAGGGCGGCGGTCCGCGGACCCGGGTGCTGGCGCTGTTCACCGTCGCCGGGCAGGCCGGGGCGTTCGTCGGGCCGCTGCTCGGGGCGCTGCTGCTGGCGGTGGACTTCCGTACGGCCTGCCTGGCCGGGGCCGGTGTCTTCGTGCTCGTCCTCGCCGGGCACGCGTGGCTGCTGCCGCAGCACGTTCCCGGGCGGGCCCGCACCCGCGTGGGGGGCGGGGCACGGCTGCTGCTGCGCAACCGCCGTTTCCTCGCGCTGTGCTGCGCCTACGGCGCCTATCTCCTCGCCTACAACCAGCTCTACCTCGCCCTGCCCGAGGAGGTGGAGCGCGCCACCGGCTCGCAGGCGCCGCTGGCCTGGCTGTTCGCCCTCTCCTCGGTGCTGGTGGTGGCCGCGCAGCTGCCGCTCACCCACTGGGCGGGCGGGAGACTGACGGCACGTCGGTCGATGACGGCCGGGCTGGTGCTGGTCGCGGCCGGGTTCGCGGCGGTGGGGGCGGCGCGGCCCCTCGGCTGGACGGGGACCGCCGGGCTGCTGCCCTCGGCCTCGTTCGTCGTCCTGCTCACCCTCGGCCAGATGCTCGTCGCGCCCGTGGCCCGGGCCTGGGTGCCCGACCTCGCGGAGGACGGGCGGCTCGGGCTGTACACGGGGGCGCTGTCCTCCGTGTCCGGCCTGATCGTGCTGGCCGGCAGCGCGGCGACCGGCTCACTGCTCGACAGCGGGCTGCCGGCCGGTGTCACGTGGTGGGTCCTGGCGGCCGTACCGCTGGCGGCCGTCGGGCTGCTGCCGCGACGGCGGGAACCGGCCGAACGACCGGGCGGCTGACCATCCGCCGGGCGGCCGGGCATCCGCCGGGCGGTTGGGCATCCGCCGGGCGGCCGGGCAACCGCCGGGCGGTTGGGCATCCGCCGGGCGGCCGGGCATCCGCCGGGCGGTTGGGCTTCCGCCGGGTGGCCGGGCGATGGTCGGGTGGCCGGGCGGTGCGCCGAGGGCTCGCGCGGTGGCCGGGGGACGGCCGCGTGGCCGAGTGGCCGGGCGGTGGCCGAGTGCCTGGGCGTCCGGTATCCCGGTCGGGTTGTGGGTCGTGGGTTCACCGGTGCGCTGCCGCCGTTCGTGCGCGGCCACAGGACCGGCGGGCCGCCGGGGGCTCGCGCGGCCACAGGACCGGCGGGCCGCCGAGGGCTCACGCGGTGGTTTTCACCGGGGGCGGTACCGGTGCCGGCTCCGCCGTGGCCGTCCGGTGCCGCCACAGCCACCGCACGTCCCGCCCGAACGACCACACCAGCAGCGCCAGCGCCAGCAGCACCACCGCGGCGTTGCCCGCGCCCGGCAGCCAGTCCGCGCCCGCCAGCAGCAGGAACACCCCCTGGAGCGCCGCCACCGTCTTGCGGGCCGTGCTCGGCGGCAGCGGCGCGCGCAGCCACGGCCACACCCGGGCCGCGGCGACGAAGACGTACCGCATGGCGCCGATCAGCAGCACCCACGGGCCCAGCTCCATCGACACGTACACGCTGAGCACCAGGATGAGGAACGCGTCGACCTCCATGTCGAAGCGGGCGCCCAGCGCGGTGCAGGTGCCGGTGCGGCGGGCGACCCGGCCGTCGACCCCGTCCAGGATCAGGGCCACGGCCGTCAGGCCGACGAACAGCGAGACGGGCGGCGAGTCCTGGAAGGAGTCGGCGACCAGCGCCGTCACCCCGCCCACGAGGACGGCCCGGCCCAGCGTGACCCGGTTGGCCGGGCCGAAGCTGCGCGGCCGCGACCGGTGCAGGGCCCGGGAGAGCACCGCCCAGGTCGCGATCGCGAACGCGAGACCGGTCAGCCAGCCCACCGGGCCCATGCCGATCGCCGTACCGAGCAGCGTCAGCAACAGGATCTGCACGCCCGCCCCCACGGCGGTCTCCTGCTGGACGAGCCTCGCGTCGTACGTGTTGTTCAGGGCCACCGAGACACCCTCCGGCCGTGTGACAGAGTCGATCAGTGCCGCAGCCTTCCGCGCGGCCTGTGCATCTCTCGGTACGTCGACAGCTTCTCCACCGTTCAGGAGGTCATCGTGCAGAACCTGGTGGACCGCGCCGCGCGCGCGTTCTGGCTCGCCTCGCCGGGACGGGGCGAGATCCGCGACGTCGTGCTGCCGGAGACCGGCGAGGGCGACGTGCTGGTGCGCACGCTGTACTCCGGGGTGAGCCGCGGCACCGAGACGCTGGTCTTCGGCGGCCGGGTGCCCGCGAGCCAGTACGCGGTGATGCGGGCGCCGTTCCAGGAGGGCGGCTTCCCGTCGCCGGTGAAGTACGGCTACCTCAACGTCGGGGTGGTGGAGGAGGGCCCGGACGCGCTCCTCGGACGGACCGTGTTCTGCCTGTACCCGCACCAGACCCGGTACGTCGTCCCGGCCGGCGCCGTCACCCCGGTGCCGGAGGCCGTACCCGCCGAACGGGCCGTGCTCGCCGGGACGGTGGAGACCGCCGTCAACGCGCTCTGGGACGCGGCGCCCCTGGCCGGCGACCGGATCGCGGTGGTCGGCGGCGGCATGGTCGGCTGCTCGGTGGCCGCGCTGCTGGCCCGCTTCCCCGGCGTACGCGTGCAGCTGGTCGACACGGACCCGGCGCGGGCGGCGGTCGCCGAGGCGCTCGGCGCCGGCTTCGCGTCCCCCGCCGACGCCCGCGGCGAGTGCGACCTCGTCGTGCACGCCAGCGCCACCGAACAGGGCCTGGCCCGCTCCCTGGAACTGCTGCGGGCCGAGGGCACGGTCGTCGAACTGAGCTGGTACGGCGACCGGATGGTCTCCCTCCCGCTCGGCGAGGCCTTCCACTCCCGCCGGCTGACCGTCCGTTCCAGCCAGGTCGGCACCGTCTCCCCGGCCCGTGCCCACCGCACCTACGCCGACCGGCTCGCCCTCGCCCTGGACCTGCTCGCCGACCCCGCGCTGGACGCCCTCATCACCGGGGAGTGCGGTTTCGAGGAACTGCCCGAGGTGCTGCCGGGCCTCGCCTCCGGCGCGATTCCCGCCCTGTGCCACCGGGTGCGGTACCCGGCCTGAGCCGGGGGACACGGGCGGCTGAACGCGGGAGGGCACACAGCCGTACTACACGGCATCCCCGGCAGCGATCAGCGGGGGAACAGACGCACCACACCTGGAGGGTCGTCCGTTGTTCAGCATCACCGTCCGCGATCACATCATGATCGCCCACAGCTTCCGCGGCGAGGTCTTCGGGCCCGCGCAGCGCCTGCACGGAGCGACGTTCCTGGTGGACGCCACCTTCCGGCGCGAGCAGCTGGACGAGGACAACATCGTCGTCGACATCGGCCTGGCCACGAAGGAACTCGGCGCGGTGGTCGCCGAGCTGAACTACCGCAACCTCGACGACGAACCCGACTTCGCCGGCGTCAACACCTCCACGGAGTACCTGGCCAAGGTCATCGCCGACCGGCTCGCCGAGCGCATCCACGCGGGGGCGCTCGGCGAGGGCGCCCGGGGCATCGCGGGCATCACCGTCACCCTGCACGAATCGCATGTCGCCTGGGCGAGTCACGAGCGTGCGCTGTGACCGACACGACCGTCCACACGACCGCCGGCACCTCCCTCACCGGCCGGGCGCGGCTCGCCCATGTGCCCGCCCAGGCCTCCGCCCCGAGGAACGGCGGGATCATCCCCATGTCCCTGCGCTCCGTGCACTTCCTCCTGCCGGGCGGCGTCGACGACCCGGCCGCCCCCAGCGGCGGCAACGCCTACGACCGCCGTGTCTGCCTGGACCTGCCGGGTTTCGGCTGGCGGGTGCACCGGCACCCGGTGGACGGCTCCTGGCCCCGGCCCTCGGCCGCCGCGCGCACCGAACTCGCGCGCCGGCTGCGCCGGTTGCCGGACGGCGCCGTCGTCCTGCTGGACGGGCTCGTCGCCTGCGGCGTCCCCGAGGTCGTCGTGCCGGAGACGGAACGCCTGCGCATGGCCGTCCTCGTCCACCTCCCGCTCGGCGACGAGACGGGGCTCCCTCCCGCCGTCGCCGCCGAACTGGACGCGCGGGAACGGGCGGTGCTGCGCGCCGTGCCGGCGGTGATCGCCACCAGCGACTGGGCGGTGCGCCGTCTCGTCTCCCACCACGGGCTCGCCCCGGACCGCGTCCACGTCGCCGCCCCCGGCGCCGACATCGCCCCCCTGGCCCCCGGCACCGACGGCGTCTCCCGGCTGCTGTGCGTCGCCGCCGTCACGCCCCGCAAGGGACAGCACCGGCTGGTCGAGGCGCTGGCCGCGGTGGCCGACCTGTCGTGGACCTGCATCTGCGTCGGCGGTCTGGGCCAGGATCCCGCGTACGTCGCCCGGTTGCGGGCGCTGATCGAGCGGCACGGCCTGGCGGACCGGTTTCAGCTGGCCGGACCGCGGTCCGGCGCCGCGCTCGACGCCAGCTACGCCGCCGCCGACCTGATGGTCCTCACCTCGTACGCCGAGACCTACGGCATGGCGGTGACGGAGGCGCTCGCGCGTGGCATCCCGGTGCTGGCGACGGACGTCGGCGGCCTGCCGGAAGCGGTCGGACGCGCCCCCGACGGCGGGGTGCCCGGCATCCTGGTGCCACCGGAGGACCCCGCCGCCCTCGCCGCCGCACTGCGCGGCTGGTTCGGCGAGACGGACGTGCGACGCCGGCTGAAGGCCGCCGCCCGGAGCCGGCGCGCGGCCCTGGACGGCTGGGCGACGACGGCACGGAGCCTGGCCGGCGTACTCCGCCGGCTGCCGGGCGAGCCCAGGAGGGCGGTATGAGGAACACGGCGACGACACGGAACGACGACCACGTCCCGGCCCGGCCCCACGCGGGGGCGTTGTCCGCCGGGCGTGTGGAGATGCCGGGCGGACCAGTGCTTGCCGGGCGCCCGGAGACGCGGGACGGGTCGCTGCCTGCCGGGTCGGCAGGAGTACCGGACGGGTCGCTGCCTGCGGGGCCCGCACAGCTGTCGGGCGGGGCACGGTCGGCCGGGGCCGTGGAGGTGCCGGACGGGGTGCTGTCCGCCGGGTGCGCAGGGCTGTCGGGCGGGGCGCAGCCTGCCGGGCGTGTGGAGGTGCCGGATGGGGTGCTGTCCGCCGGGTGCGTAGGACTGTCGGGCGGGGCGCAGCCTGCCGGGCGTGTGGAGGTGCCGGATGGGGTGCTGTCCGCCGGGTGCGTAGGACTGTCGGGCGGGGCGCAGCCTGCCGGGCGTGTGGAGGTGGCGGACGGGGCACTGTCTGCCGGGGGCGTGCAGGAGGCGGGTGACGGGCCGTCGCCGTCCGTCGGGCCGGGGACCGGGTGGGACGGCGGAGCGCCTCCCGTGCTGTCCGGTGCCGGACCCGCCGTCCGGGCCGGCGAGCGGCCCACCGTGCGGCTGCGGGACCCCGGAGGCGGGGACGGTGAACCGGCCCGGTACGCGCCCGAGTGGCTCCGGCTGCGGGAGGGCGCCGACGCCGCCGCGCGGGCGCACGATCTGCTCGATCCGCTGCGGATCCGGCTCGCCGGTCCGCGGCGGCGGGGCGGCGGGCTCGTCGTGCACGACCTGGGCTGCGGCACCGGCTCCATGGGGCGCTGGCTCGCCCCCCTGCTCGACGGCGCCCAGCACTGGGTCCTGCACGACCGCGACCCCTACCTCCTGCACTTCGCCGCCGTCGCCTCCCCCCGCTCCGCCGCCGACGGCAGCCAAGTGACCGTCGAGACCCGGCGCGGCGACGTCGCCCGGCTCACCCCCGACGCCCTGCTCGGCGCGTCGCTGGTGACGGCCTCGGCGCTGCTCGACGTCCTCACCCGCGCCGAGGTCGACGCCCTGGCCGCCGCCTGCGCGGGAGCCGGCTGCCCGGCCCTGCTGACGCTGTCCGTGGCCGGACGCGTCGACCTCACCCCCGCCCATCCGCTGGACGCGGAGATCACCGAGGCGTTCAACGCCCATCAGCGGCGTACGGGGCTGCTGGGCCCGGACGCGGTCACGGCAGCCTGCGAGGCCTTCTCGGAGCGCGGCGCGACGGTACGGATCGTGCCGAGCCCCTGGCGGCTCGGCCCCGGCGAGCCGGCGCTGACGGCGCAGTGGCTGCGCGGCTGGGTCGGCGCCGCCGTGGAACAGCGGCCGGAGCTGAGCGAGCCGGCCGAGCGCTATCTGGCGGACCGCCTCGCCGCCTGCGCCGCCGGCGAGCTGCGCGTCGTCGTCCACCACAGCGATCTGCTGGCCCTGTGCCGGCCGACGGGCGGGGCGTCATGAGCGCGCGGCCGGCGGGGGCGCTCCGCGCGGTGCGCACCCGCGCGGGCACCGCCGCCGGTGCCGTCATCCTCGCCGTCCTGCTGTGGCGGCTGGGCACCGGCGCGTTCCTGGACGGGCTGCGCGGGATCGACGGGGCGACCCTGGCGGCGGCGCTGGGGATCGGGCTGGTGACCACGGTGTGCAGCGCGTGGCGGTGGGCCCTGGTGGCCCGGGGCCTCGGGATCCGGCTGCCGCTGGGAGAAGCCGTGGCCGACTACTACCGTGCGCTGTTCCTGAACGCGGCCCTGCCCGGCGGCGTCCTGGGCGATGTCCACCGCGCGGTCCGGCACGGGCGGAGCGCCGGTGACCTGGGCCGCGGCGTCCGGGCGGTGGTCCTCGAACGGGCCGCCGGGCAGATCGCGCTGACGGCCGTCGGCGCCGTGGTGCTGCTGACCCTGCCGTCCCCGGTGCGCACCGAGGTCCGGCACGTGGTCCCGCCGGCCGCCCTGGGTGCCCTGGCCGTGCTGGGCGCGGTCGCGGTCGTCCTGGCGCTCCGTAGGGACCGGGCGCCCGCGCGCCGGGGCCGCGCCCTGCGCGCGGCGCTCGGCGAGGTACGCGCGGGGCTGCTGTCCCGGCGCGGCTGGCCGGGTGTCGTGGTCTCCTCCGCCGTCGTCCTGGCCGGGCATCTGACCCTGTTCGTGCTCGCCGCGCGGGCCGCCGGTGCCACCGCCCCCCTTGCCGTCCTGCTGCCGCTCGCCGTGCTCGCGCTGCTCGCCATGGCGCTGCCCCTCAACATCGGCGGCTGGGGCCCCCGGGAGGGCGTCACCGCCTGGGCGTTCGGCGCGGCCGGGCTGGGTGCGGGCAGCGGGCTCGCCGTCGCCGTCGTCTACGGGGTGCTCGGCCTCGTGGCGAGCCTGCCGGGCGCCGCGGTGCTCCTCGCCCGCCGCCACGCGCGCCCGCGCTCCGACGCCGACTCCGACGCCGACTCCGACGCCGACTCCGGCGCCGACTCCGGCGCCGACTGCGACTTCGGCTACGACTCCGGTTCCGGCTCCCCCTCCGCAGTGGTCGTGGCGGACTCGCCGTCCCCGGCCGTCAGCAGGGAGAAGTACGCGCCGAAGGAACGCGTCAGGCTCGCCAGCAGTTTCCCGCCCTTGTCCGCCGAACCCAGCGAAGGGCGGCCGATGACGCCGGAGTCGGTGTAGGCGGACATACCGAGGGAGAGCAGATGACGCCGGTCGTCCGCGACGAAGTCGGCCTTCTCGTGACCGGGCCGCACGCACTCGGGATGGGCGTGCAGCAGGATCGAGGTCTCGATCTCTCCCGCGTGCATGTCGGTGAGCAGCGAGGTCGCCACCCCGGCCCGCTCCCGCGCCGTCTCCCAGTCCTCCGGGGCCGGGAAGAGCGCCATGCGCTCGCCGCGGGCGGACGCCTCCTGCACGACGTTGCCCAGCACGTAGTTCCCGCCGTGCCCGTTGACCAGCACCAGGGCGTCGACGCCCGAGCGGCTCAGCGACGCCGCTATGTCCCGTACCACCGCGTGAAGGGTGACCGAGGAGATGCTGACGGTTCCCGGCCAGGCCGCGTGCTCGTGCGAACAGGAGATCGTCACCGGCGGGAGGAGATGCACCGGATACGCCGCGGCGATCTCCCGGGCCACGGCACAGGCGACGAGCGTGTCGGTCGCCAGCGGCAGGTACGGGCCGTGCTGCTCGAAGCTCCCGACGGGGAGGACCGCGACCTGCCGCGCAGCGCCGGCACCCCGGGCCCGCACGTCCTCGGTGGTGTCCGCCGGCAGTACCCCGTACGCCCCCGGCCGTATCCCTGAACCACTCATCCCCGCACGGCCTTTCGTCCTCGTCTTCTCTTCCATCTCTTCTTCAGGAGCGCGTGAATCATGACAGAGAAAGCCGGCGTGCTCGGCACGAAGTCCCCTCGGCGTCCGGGCGTCGAACGCGTCGTGAGCGCGCCGCTGCCCACGGTGTACGGGGAGTTCCGCGCGGTCGGCTATCTCGACCACGACCGCGGTGACGAACACGTGGCGCTGGTGCACGGCGGCATCGGCGCCGACGACGTCCTGGTCCGGCTGCATTCGGAGTGCCTGACCGGTGACGCCTTCGGCTCGCGGCACTGCGAGTGCGGCGACCAGCTCGCCTCGGCGCTGCGTGCCGTGGCCGCCGAGGGCAGCGGTGTCGTCGTCTATCTGAGAGGGCACGAGGGCCGCGGTATCGGCCTGCTCGCCAAGTTGCGGGCGATGGCGTTGCAGGCGGAGGGCCTGGACACCGTCGAGGCGAATCTCGCCCTGGGCCTGCCGGTGGACGCCCGCGACTACGGCGCCGCCGCCGGCATCCTGCACGACCTCGGCGTGCGGTCGGTACGCCTGATGTCCAACAACCCGCGCAAGCGCGAGGCGTTGCTGCGGTACGGCATCCGGGTCGCCGAGCAGGTGCCGCTGCTGATACCGCCGTGCGAGAACAACATCACCTATCTGCGCACCAAGCGGGAGCGCCTGGACCACCATCTGCCGCACCTGGACGCGGTGGCGCACCTGTCCTGAGGGGCGTCACTCCCTGACGGCCTCGTGCACCAGCCGCTTGAGGTCGGGATAGACGGTGTGCGACGACATCGGCCGCACCTGCGTCATGAACTGCACCGTCAGATCGCGGCCCGGATCGACCCAGAACGTCGTGGTCGCCACCCCGCTCCAGCCGTAGGTGCCGAGACCGGAGGGCGCCTGGGTGCGGTCCGGGTCGATCACCACCGAGACGCCGAGGCCGAAGCCGACGCCCTCGTTGCCGGCCACGTCGTGTGCCGGGCGGCTGCCGAAGGACCGCAGATCGGCGCCGCCGGGCAGATGGTTGCGGGTCATCAGGTCCACGGTTTCGGGCGCGAGCAGGCGGGTGCCGTCGAGTTCGCCGCGGCGCCGCAGCAGTTCCATGAAACGGTGCACGTCGTACGCGGAGGCCACCATGCCGCCGCTGCCGGACAGGAACCGCGGCCGGCCGCGCAGCGGCAGCCCGGGGATCGGCTGGATGCCGCCGTCCTCGCGCTCCCCGTACAGCTCGGCGAGCCGGCCGGCCTGCTCGCCGGTCACCTGGAAGCCGGCGTCGGCCATGCCGAGCGGGCCGAGGATCCGTTCGGCGAAGAACACGTCCAGCGGCTGCCCGGACACCACCTCCACCACCCGGCCGAGGACATTGCTGGCGACCGAGTAGTTCCACTGCGTGCCCGGGTCGAACTGGAGCGGCAGGCTCGCGTACAGGTCGACCGTCTCCGCCAGGTCCGCGCCCGGACGCACCGACGAGTCGAGACCGGCCGCCCGGTAGAGGGAGTCCACCGGGTGGGCGTGGTAGAAGGCGAAGGTCAGGCCCGCGGTGTGGGTCATCAGATGCCGGACCAGCGGGGGAGCGGCGGCCGGGCGGGTCCCGGCCCCGCCGCCCGGCTCGCCGGTGTACACCCGCGGTTCGGCGAAGGACGGGATGTACCGGGCGACGGGATCGTCCAGCGACAGCCGGCCCTCCTCCACCAGCATCAGCGCCGCCAGCGAGGTGACCGGCTTGGTCATGGAGTAGATCCGCCACAGGGTGTCGGCGGTGACGGGCAGCCCGGCCGCGAGGTCGCGCCGGCCGTGGGCGGTGAGATGGGCGACGCGCCCGCCGCGCGCCACGGCCACCAGGAAACCGGGCAGCCGTCCCGCGTCGACGAGGCGCGCGAAGTGCCCGTCGAGCCGGTCCAGGGCCTTCGCGTCCAGCCCGGCCTCGTCCGGGTCGGCCTCCTGCCGCAGCTGTGCCATCGCTGTCCTCCGCTGTCCCGCGTCGTGTTCGTCGAGGCGGTTGTCCGGTCTACCCCGCTGGGACGGCGGTAGGCATCATCGCCGCGCGGAGACGCGGGAACGGTCCTCCTCGCCCTCCCGGCCGCCGTCCACCGGTCCGGCGGGGGAGCGGCCCGGCAGCGCGAGTGCCGCCGGCGCGCCGGCCGCGGCGACGGCGGCCAGGGCGAGCAGCGCCGGCCGCGCACCGCCGCCGGGCCCCATGAGCGCGGTCGCCGCGGCCACTCCCAGCGTCGGCCCGACGTTCATCGCGGTCTGCTGAAGCCCTCCCGCCACACCGGCCGACTCCACGGGGGCCCGCCGTACGACGACATGGGTGGCCGACACCATCACGGTCCCGAACCCGGCGCCCAGCAGCGCGAAGCCGCCGCACAGGGCGAAGGTGCCCGAGGCGCGGGAGAGCACCAGGACGCCGAGGGCGAGGACGGCCATCGCCGTCACGGTCGTCCGGCGGGCGCCCGCCCGGCGCAGCAGCACCGCGCAGCCGGGCGCGGCCGCCACCATCAGCACGGCCAGCGGCAGGCTGCGCAGGGCGGCCTGGAAGGAGTCGAGGCCGAGCGCGTACTGAAGGACGTAGGTACCGGCGAACAGCGTGCCGGACAGGGTCGCCGAGGCGACGGTCAGCACGGTGAGCGCCGAGCCGACGGCCGCGGAGCCGGCCAGCTGCGGCGGCACCAGCGGCGACGCCGTACGGCGCTCCTGGACGACGAAGGCGGCAGCCGCGGCCAGGCCCGCCGCCGTGGTCGTCCACCGCGGCTCGGGCAGTGCGACGAGGGTGTGCACCCCACACGCCAGGGCCACGGCGAGCAGCAGCGCCCCGGGCAGGTCCAGCGGACGCCGGTCGCGCTGCCGGGGGCCCGGCCGCGCCAGGGCGAGCACCCCGAAGACCAGGGCCGGTACGACGTTGAGGAAGAACACGGCACGCCAGCCCGGCCCGGCCACCAGCGCCCCGCCCGCCACGGGCCCCGCGGCGGCGGCCAGCCCGATCGCCGCGGTGCGCGCGGCGAGCGGCGCCCGCAGCCGGTCGGGCGGATACGCGGCGCGCAGCATGCCCAGCGTGGCCGGTTGCAGCAGGGCCCCGAACACGCCCTGGGCGACGCGCAGGGCGATCACCCAGCCGATCCCCGGCGCCAGGCCGATGCCCGCCGACGCGGCGCCGAAGCCGAGCATGCCGACGCCGAAGACGCGCTGGTGCCCGTACCGGTCGCCGAGCCGGCCGGCGAGGACCAGCAGCGCCGCCACCGCGAGCAGATAGCCGGTGCTGGTCCACTGGACCTGCGTGAACGAGGCGTCGAGGTCGCGTTGCAGCGCGGGCTGGGCGACGGTGAGGACCGTGCCGTCCAGGGCGACGATCACGGCTCCGGCCACACTGCCCGTGAGCGTCAGCCGCCGGTTCACCGCTCCCGCCCGGGGCCGAGATGGGCGTCCAGGGCCGCCCGCAGCACGCGGTCCACGTCCCCGTCGCCGACGGCGAGTTGCAGGCTGCCCCAGCCCCACAGCTGGACGATGCCGTGCAGGTTGGCCCACAGGGCGCCCGCGACGGCGAGGGCGTCCGCGTCGGGGCGGATCCGGCCGACCAGGTCCACCAACTGTCCGAAGAGGGGCAGGCTGGTGTTGCGCAGGCCCAGATGACCGCTCTCCAGCAGATCGTGACGGAACATCAGCTCGTACATGCCGCGCTGGTCCAGCGCGAACTCCAGATAGGCCCGGGCCAGCGCCTCCAGCCGGGCGCGGGGGTCGGTCCCCGCCGTCTCGCCGGCCGTCGCCCCGGCCCGCTCCGCCAGCCGGGCGAAGCCGCGGCGCGCGATGGCGGACAGCAGCTCCAGATGGGTGGGGAAGTGGCGTCGCGGCGCCCCGTGCGAGACACCGGCCCGGCGGGCGATCTCCCGCAGGGTGAGCGCCTGCGCGCCCTCCCGGGTCACCAGCTCCACCCCGACCTCGACCAGCCGGTCCCGCAGTCCCGGCTCGGTTCCGTCCATACGCGCTCCCCGTGTCTCCGCTCGTCTCCGCTCGGCAGTAGACACTGTCTACCACGGGGAAGTGGACAGTGTCTACGGGCGGGCGCGGTGGTGGGGAGCGGCAGCGGGAATGGGCGGGCCGCCGCGCCCGGTTGACCCAGTCATGACTCAGGACGCCGTACAGGACGCCGCACTGCTGAAGCTGCTCTCCGAGGGCCACGGCGGGGTGCTGGTCACCCTCAAACGGGACGGCCGGCCGCAGCTGTCGAACGTCAGTCATGCCTACGACCCCGAGGAACGGGTCATCCGCATCTCGGTCACCGACGACCGCGCCAAGACCCGCAACCTGCGCCGCGATCCCCGGGCCTCCTACCACGTGACCAGCGCCGACCGGTGGGCCTACACGGTCGCCGAGGGCACGGCCGAGCTGTCGCCCGTCGCCGCGGACCCGCACGACGGGACGGTGGAGGAGCTGGTCCGCCTCTACCGCGCCGTTCTCGGCGAGCACCCCGACTGGGACGACTTCCGGGCCGCGATGGTCCGTGACCGCCGCCTCGTGGTGCGGCTGCGGGTGGAGCGGGTGTACGGGGTGCCCGGCACCGGGTCCTGAGAGCGACCGGGCATGCCGCGGCCCCCGGAGCCGTCGAGGCGCCCGGGGGCCGCGGAAAGATGCGTGCGCGGGGTGCTCGCGGAGGTCAGGCCGTGACCGTCTCCCGCGGTGCGGGCTCCCGCGCCGCGCGCTCGCCCAGCCGCTCCGTCGGCACCCTGTGGGTCTCGCGCGCCGAGAGTGCGGCGATCACCGGCGGGACGCACAGGGCCGCGGTGAACAGGCCCACCGCCGACCAGTCGTCGCCGTCCGGACCGGCGATCCGCGCGGCGAAGGTGACCGCGAACCCGGCCACGGCGAAGCCGATCTGGGTGCCGATCGCCATGCCGGACAGCCGGACGCGGGTGGCGAACATCTCGCCGTAGAAGGCGGGCCACACGCCGTTCGCGGCGCTGTAGACGACGCCGAAGGCCACGATGCCGCCCACCATGGTCAGGGGGTAGGAGCCCGTCGAGACCGCCCACAGGTAGAGGAACATGGTGACCGCGCTGCCGGCCGCGCCGATCAGATACACCGGGCGGCGGCCGATGCGGTCGGACAGCGTGGCCCACAGGGGGATCGCGGCGAGCGCGACCAGGTTGGCGAGCGCGCCGACCCAGAGCATGGACGAGCGGGACATGCCGACCGAGTCGCCGGTCGCGTACGCCAGCGCCCAGACCGTGAAGACGGTGCTGACCGAGGCGATCAGCGCGCCCGCGATCACCCGCAGTACGTCCGCCCAGTGCTCGCGCGCCAGCACCG
Organism: Streptomyces fumigatiscleroticus; assembly: GCF_014647975.1. Taxonomy (GTDB): domain Bacteria; phylum Actinomycetota; class Actinomycetes; order Streptomycetales; family Streptomycetaceae; genus Streptomyces; species Streptomyces fumigatiscleroticus. Next base: position 108,169 of record NZ_BMQF01000004.1, on the reverse strand, counting down.
CCAGCGGCAGCTTGACGACCCCCTCCCCGGCGGCCTGCCGGGCGAAGGCCGGGGTCTCCTCCAGCCTGCGGCGGATGAGGTGGCCGACGGCGGCGACCGCGAGACTCAGCCAGAACGGCAGGCGCCAGCCCCAGGACATCAGCTGCTCCTCGGGCAGCGCGGCGACCGGGATGAAGACCAGGGTGGCGATGAGCTGGCCGCCCTGGGTGCCGCTGAGCGTGAAGCTGGTGAAGAAGCCGCGCCGGTGCGGTGGCGCGTGTTCCAGGCTCATGGAGCTGGCGCTGGCCTGCTCGCCCGCCGCCGAGATGCCCTGGAGGACCCGGCAGAGCACCAGCAGCACCGGGGCGAGGGTGCCGACCTGGCTCCGGGTGGGCAGACAGCCGATCAGGAACGTCGACAGGCCCATCAGCATCAGTGTGAAGACCATGATCTTCTTGCGGCCGAGCCGGTCGCCGGCATGCCCGAGGAAGAGCGCGCCGACCGGCCGGGCGGCATACGCGACGCCGAAGGTCGCCAGCGACAGCAGGGTCGCGGTGGCCGGGTCGGACTCGTCGAAGAAGACCTCGGGGAAGATCAGCGCGGCGGCGCTGCCGTAGATGAAGAAGTCGTAGTACTCCAGGGCGCTGCCGATCCAGGCGGCCGTCGCGGCCTTCCTGGGCTGCCCGGGCGGGGCGTCGGGGACGGGGACGGACACGGCGTGCTCCTTCGGGGGAACTCCGCGGCGGTGCGGAGTGGGCGGAGGGGACGGTTGCCGGATCCCTGGGGTGACGGGTCGGCCGTGCCGGGTGCTGCCGCCGCCCGGCCAATTAACCCACTGGGTAGTTACTAGCGGTTGGGTAGGGATGTTGCGCCCACGTTTCCCGGGTGTCAAGAGGTCGCGGCCCGCCGTGCGGTCCGTCAGTCCGCCGCGCGCTCCGTCAGTCCGCCGCCGCTCCGTCAGTCCGCCGCGCGCTCCGCCGTGAGATAGGCGATCACCATGTCGCCGAGCATGGTGCGGTAGTGCTCACGCTGGGCGGGGTCGACCAGGTCGCGTCCGAACAGGGCGCCGAAGGTGTGCCGGTTGGAGACCCGGAAGAAGCAGAAGGAACTGATCATCGCGTGCAGGTCGACGGCGTCCACGCCGGCCGTGAACAGTCCCGACTCCTGCCCCTGGGCCAGGATCCGGCGGATCACGTCCAGGGCGGGCGAACCGATCCGGGCCAGCTCCTCCGAGGCCGCGATGTGCTCCGCCCCGTGGATGTTCTCGATGCTGACCAGGCGGATGAAGTCCGGGTGCTGCTCGTGGTGGTCGAAGGTCAGCTCCGCGAGACGGCGGATGGCCGCGACGGGGTCCAGGTGCTCGACGTCGAGCTTCTGCTCGGCCTCGCGGATCACGCCGTACGCCCGCTCCAGCACGGCCGTGAACAGCTGCTCCTTGCCGCCGAAGTAGTAGTAGATCATCCGCTTCGTGGTGCGGGTGCGGGCGGCGATCTCGTCGACGCGGGCCCCGTCGTAGCCGGCCCGCGCGAACTCCTGCGTCGCGACGTCGAGGATCTCGGCCCTGGTGCGGGCGGCGTCACGGATCCGCCCGCCGGGTCGTGCCGGTTCGTCGACGCTGGTCATCAGGTTCCTTCGGGCGAGGGGCCGGTGCCGGTGATTGTAGAAGGCGCCCGGACGACCTGCGGGAGAAGGTCTTCTCTCCTTCCCCGCTCTTCCCGGGGACCGGCCCCTGCTGCTATGACTAACGTACCGGTTCGTACATTAGGCAGTCGCACGCTCTGGAGGTCCGCGATGGCCATGGCCAAGGACTCGTATCTCGTCGGGCTGATCGGTTCCGGCATCGGCCCGTCGCTCAGCCCGGCCCTGCACGAGCGGGAGGCCGACCGCCAGGGCCTGCGCTGTCTGTACCGGCTGATCGACATCGACACCCTCGGCGTCCCGCCCGAGGCGGTGGGCGACCTGGTGCGCGCCGCCCGCGACCTGGGCTTCGACGGGCTCAACATCACCCACCCCTGCAAGCAGCTCGTCATCGCACACCTCGACGCGCTCGCCCCGCAGGCCGAGGCGCTGGGCGCGGTCAACACCGTCGTCTTCGAGGACGGCCGCGCGACCGGCCACAACACGGATGTCACCGGCTTCGCCGCCTCCTTCGCCCGCGGCCTGCCCGACGTGCCGCTGGAGCGGGTCGTGCAGCTCGGCGCGGGCGGCGCGGGCGCGGCCGTCGCGCACGCCATGCTCACCCTGGGCGCCGGGCGGATCACCGTCGTCGACGCGCTGCCCGAGCGGGCCGCCTCGCTCGCGGCCTCTCTGAACCGGCACTTCGGGGACGGCCGGGCCACCAGCGCCCACCCCGGCACCCTGCCCGACCTGCTCACCGGCGCCGACGGCATCGTCCACGCCACCCCCACCGGCATGGCCGCCCACCCCGGCCTGCCCCTGCCGGCCCGGCTGCTGCACCCCGGGCTGTGGGTCGCCGAGATCGTCTACCGTCCGCTGGAGACCGAACTGGTGCGCACCGCCCGCGCGCTGGGCTGCGCCGTGCTCGACGGCGCCGGCATGGCCGCCTTCCAGGCCGTCGACGCCTTCCGCCTGTTCACCGGGCGGGAACCCGACAGCGCGCGGATGCTCGCGGACATCGCCGAGCTGACCGGCGCCGTACCGGCCCCCCGATAACCCCGACAGGGACATCCGACCGGAAGCGAAGCAGAGGTACCGACGTGCGTACGTCCATCGCCACCGTCTCCCTCAGCGGATCCCTCACCGAGAAGCTCACGGCCGCCTCCCGGGCCGGCTTCGACGGCGTGGAGATCTTCGAGAACGACCTGCTGGCCAGCCCCCTGGCCCCCGAGGAGATCCGCGGCCGGTGCGCCGACCTCGGCCTCTCCATCGAGCTCTACCAGCCGATGCGGGACATCGAGGCGGTGCCCGAGGAGGAGTTCGCCCGCGGTCTGCGGCGCGCCCGGCACAAGTTCGCGCTGATGCGCCGGCTCGGCGCGGACACCGTCCTGGTCTGCTCCAGCGTCTCCCCGCAGGCCGTGGACGACGACGCCCTCGCCGCCGAACAGCTCGCCCGGCTGGCCGACGCGGCCCGGGAGTACGGCATCCGCGTCGCCTACGAGGCGCTCGCCTGGGGCCGGCACGTCAGCACCTACGACCACGCCTGGCGCATCGTGAAGGCCGCCGGCCACCCCGCGCTCGGCACCTGCCTGGACAGCTTCCACATCCTCTCCCGCGGCAGCGACCCCAAGGGCATCGAGGACATCCCCGGCGAGAAGATCTTCTTCCTCCAGCTCGCCGACGCCCCGCTGCTCGCGATGGACGTGCTCCAGTGGAGCCGCCACTACCGCTGCTTCCCCGGGCAGGGCGGCTTCGACCTCGCCGGGCTGCTGCGGCACGTGCTGCGCACCGGCTACGACGGGCCGCTCTCCCTGGAGGTCTTCAACGACGTCTTCCGGCAGGCCGAGGCGGGCCCGACGGCCGTGGACGCCCGGCGCTCGCTGACGGTCCTCCAGGAGACGGTGGGCGCGGCCCGCCCGCCCGCGCCCGTCGTGCCGACCGGCGTCGCCTTCGCCGAACTCCTCACCGCCGACGCCGAACCCGTCACGGCCCTGCTCGGCGCGCTGGGCTTCGCCCGCACCGCGCGGCACCGGAGCAAACCCGTCGACCTGTGGCAGCAGGGCGAGGCCCGCATCCTGGTCAACACCGGCCCGGCCGGGCGCCGCGACGGCACCCGGCTCGCCGCGATCGGCCTTCGGTCCCCGGACCCGGCGGGCGCGGCCCGCCGTGCCGAGGCGCTGCTCGCCCCGGTGCTGCCGCGCCGCCGCGCCGCGCAGGACGCCCCGCTGGAGGCGGTCGCCGCCCCCGACGGCACGGAACTGTTCTTCTGCGCCACCGGCCGCCCCGGGCGGCCCGGCTGGCGCGCCGACTTCGCGGACACGCAGACCGGCCCCCGCGACGCGGGGGACGTGACCCGTATCGACCATCTCTCCCTCACCCAGCCCTGGCACCACTTCGACGAGGCGGCCCTCTTCCACCGCAGCGTGCTCGGACTGCGCGCCCAGGAGAGCGTCGACGTCGCCGACCCGTACGGACTGCTGCGCAGCCGGGCCGTCACCAACGACGACGGCAGCGTCCGCATCGCCCTCACCGTCGGCCCGGCACCCACCGGCGACACCGTGCACGCCCGGCACATCGCGCTCGCCACCGGCGACGTGGTCGCCGCCGCGCGCCGCTTCCGCGCCGCCGGCGGCCGGCTGCTGCCCATCCCGGCCAACTACTACGACGACCTCGCGGCCCGGCAGGAGTTCCCCGACGGCGAGCTGGAGACCTACCGCGAGCTGGGCATCCTCTACGACCGTGACGCGTACGGCGAGTTCAGGCACTGCTACACCCACACCGTCGGGCAGGTCTTCTTCGAACTGGTCCAGCGTGACGGCGGCTACCGGGGCTACGGCGCCCCGAACGCCCCCGTCCGCCTGGCCGCGCAGCACGCCGCCAGGGCGCTCACTGCCGGCTGACGGTCCGGGTCACGCCCGCCAACACCGTGGAGGCCAGGATCCAGCCGGTGATGACCAGGACGTAGGAGAGCGTCTGGTACCAGCCGTCCGGCGCGAACGCGCCCTCCTGGCCGAAGGAGATCACCGGCAGCAGCAGGTCCAGCGTGTAGAAGACCGGGTTGAAGTGCGGGGCCTCGGACGGCTTCAGGGCGTGCGGAGGACGCAGCGCGTACACGACGGACCCGACGGCGAGCAGCGACAGCAGCCAGCCGCCGGCCCGCAGCGGGCGGAAGCCGTAGCCGACGGTGACGTCCTGGAGATGGCCCCAGACCCGGGCGTACCAGGGCAGGGTGCGGCGGTGCCGGCGCTGCTTGGCGAGCTGGACCAGCCGGGCCGCGTCGTCGTCGCCGATGCGCCGGTACGCCGCCGTCAACTGCTCGTAGGCGAACGGCAGATAGCTCTCGCCGTCCCGCTCCAGCATGGGCAGACGGCGCTCGGCGGGCTCGTGCGGAATCAGCGAGGCGTAGGTGAGGCCGCTCAGGCGCACCATCCCCGTCGCCATGTCCGGGTCGAGGAAGAGCACCTCCATCTGGGTGCGGCGCAGATTCAGCGCGCCCTGCGGCGGCGGCCCCTCGCGCAGCCACAGCTCGCCGATCACACAGCTGCTGGCGCGCACCGCGGTGCCGCCGGGATTGCGCAGCCGGGAGTACGACAGGTCCAGCCGGCCCGCCACGCGCGCCCCGCGCAGTTCGAGGCGGCCGTGGACATCGGCCCGGCGCAGCAGGACGTCGGCCTCGGCGCCCAGGGTCTCCGCCTGGAGCGCGGTCCCGCCCGGCCGGTGCAGCTCCGCATCGTTGAGGTTGACGGTCCCGGTGATCCGGGCGCCGGTGAGCCGCACCTCGCCCCGGGCCCGCAGCCCCGGCGCGCACAGGTCGTCGCCGATCGCCGTCTGGTTGAGCTGGAGCACGGGCTCGGTGGCGTCCGGCGCGGTGAACGCCGCCCGTTCCAGGAACAGCGCCCCGGCCACCTGCGCCCCGCCGAGCCGTACCGGACCGCGGAAGTCGCAGTCGGTCATCCGCAGCACCCCTTCGACCCGCAGGGTCGCGGCCGTCAGGCCGGGCAGCGCGGACCGGCTGAGGTTGAGCTGGCGCAGCCGGGCGCCGTAGAGGAGCGGTACGGCGTCGAAGTGGCAGCCGGCCAGCCGGACGGCGACGTCGACGGTGGCGTACCGCAGGTCCAGTACGCCGGTGATCCGGGCGCCGGTGAGTTTCAGGGCGGCTATCTCGCCCTCCTCCTGCGGGGCCGTGAGCAGCAGTGCCCGCAGGACGCCCGCCCGGACGGTGCGCTCCGGCCCCCACTCGCCGCCGTCCGTGCCGTCCTCGCCGGCGGGGTCCGAGAAGTCCACGGCCTCGCCGCGGGGGAAGGCCCGCCACACCCGCGCCTCGGCCGCCGTCAGATCGTTGATCTCCATCAGCGGGGACTCTGACGCGGCGGCCGGGGACTGTCAACCAGCCCCCGGCCGCCGTGCGTTGCCGAACCCCGTGCGAGGGGGTTACTTCTTCGACGCCTCGACCGCGTGGCCGCCGAACTGGTTGCGCAGCGCGGCGATCATCTTCATCTGCGGCGAGTCCTCCTGGCGGGAGGCGAACCGGGCGAAGAGGGAGGCGGTGATCGCGGGCAGCGGCACCGCGTTGTCGATGGCCGCCTCGACGGTCCAGCGGCCCTCGCCGGAGTCCTCAGCGTAGCCGCGCAGCTTGTCCAGGTGCTCGTCCTCGTCGAGGGCGTTGACCGCGAGGTCCAGCAGCCAGGAGCGGATGACGGTGCCCTCCTGCCAGGAGCGGAAGACCTCCCGGACGTCGGTCACGGAGTCGACCTTCTCCAGCAGCTCCCAGCCCTCGGCGTAGGCCTGCATCATCGCGTACTCGATGCCGTTGTGGACCATCTTGGCGAAGTGGCCCGCGCCGACCTTGCCCGCGTGGACATAGCCGTAGGGGCCCTCCGGCTTGAGCGCGTCGAAGATCGGCCTCAGGCGGTCGACGTGCTCCTTGTCGCCGCCGACCATCAGGGCGTAGCCGTTCTCCAGGCCCCACACGCCGCCGGAGACGCCCGCGTCGACGAAGCCGATGCCCTTCAGGCCCAGCTCGACGGCGTGCTTCTCGTCGTCGGTCCAGCGGGAGTTGCCGCCGTCGATGACCGTGTCGCCGGGGGAGAGGAGCTCCTTCAGCTCGTCGACGACGGACTGGGTGGCGGCACCGGCCGGGACCATCACCCAGACGTGGCGCGGCCCCTCCAGCTTGTCGACCAGTTCGGCCAGGCTCGCCACGTCGGAGAGCTCGGGGTTGCGGTCGTAGCCGATGACGGTGTGGCCGGCGCGGCGGAGCCGCTCGCGCATGTTGCCGCCCATCTTGCCGAGACCGATGAGTCCCAACTGCATGTCAGTTCACTTCTTCCTGGGTGTTGCGGGCGTCCGGAGCGTTCTTGAGCGTGCGGTACGCGGCCACGAGGGCGGCCGTGGAGGGGTCGAGGCCGGGGACCTCGGTGCCCTCGGTCAGGGCGGGTTCGACGCGCTTGGCGAGGACCTTGCCGAGCTCGACGCCCCACTGGTCGAAGGAGTCGATGTTCCAGATCGCGCCCTGGACGAACACCTTGTGCTCGTAGAGGGCGATCAGCTGGCCCAGCACCGAGGGGGTGAGTGCGGTGGCCAGGATCGTGGTGGTGGGGTGGTTGCCCTTGAAGGTGCGGTGGGGGACCTGCTCCTCGGGCACGCCCTCGGCGCGGACCTCCTCCGCGGTCTTGCCGAAGGCGAGCGCCTGGGTCTGGGCGAAGAAGTTGGCCATCAGCAGGTCGTGCTGGGCCTTGAGGCGGTCGCTCAGCTCGGCGACGGGGCGGGCGAAGCCGATGAAGTCCGCCGGGATGAGCTTGGTGCCCTGGTGGATCAGCTGGTAGTAGGCGTGCTGCCCGTTGGTGCCGGGCGTGCCCCACACCACCGGCCCGGTCTGCCAGTCCACCGGGTGACCGTCGCGGTCCACCGACTTGCCGTTGGACTCCATGTCCAGCTGCTGGAGGTAGGCGGTGAACTTGGAGAGGTAGTGCGAGTACGGCAGCACCGCGTGCGACTGGGCGTGGAAGAAGTTGCCGTACCAGATGCCCAGCAGGCCCAGCAGCAGCGGGGCGTTGGCCTCGGGCTCGGCGTTGCGGAAGTGCTCGTCGACGATGCGGAAGCCGTCGAGCATCTCCCGGAAGGCGTCCGGGCCGATGGCGATCATCAGCGACAGGCCGATGGCGGAGTCGTAGGAGTAGCGGCCGCCGACCCAGTCCCAGAACTCGAACATGTTCGCCGTGTCGATGCCGAACGCGGCGACCTTCTCCGCGTTGGTCGACAGCGCCACGAAGTGCCTGGCGACCGCCTTGTCGTCGCCGAGCGCCTCCAGCAGCCACTCCCGCGCCGAGGTGGCGTTGGTGATCGTCTCGATCGTGGTGAACGTCTTGGACGCCACGATGAACAGCGTCTCCGCCGGGTCCAGGTCGCGGACCGCCTCGTGCAGATCGGCGCCGTCCACGTTGGAGACGAAGCGGAAGGTCAGATCGCGGTCGGTGTAGGCGCGCAGCGCCTCGTACGCCATCGCCGGGCCCAGGTCGGAGCCGCCGATGCCGATGTTGACGACGTTGCGGATGCGGCGCCCGGTGTGGCCGGTCCACTCGCCGGAGCGGACCCGGTCCGCGAAGTCGGTCATCCTGTCGAGCACCGCGTGCACCTTGGGCACCACGTTCTCGCCGTCGACCTCGATCACCGCATCCCGCGCGGCGCGCAGCGCGGTGTGCAGCACGGCGCGGTCCTCGGTGATGTTGATCTTCTCGCCGCGGAACATGGCGTCGCGCAGCCCGGTCACGCCGGTGGCGGCGGCCAGCTCCTGGAGCAGGGCGAGGGTCTCGTCGGTGACCAGGTTCTTGGAGTAGTCGATGCGCAGGTCACCGACGTGGACCACGTACCGCTCCGCGCGGGAGGGGTCGGCGGCGAACAGCTCACGCAGGTCCGGGTGGAGCATCGCGTCGGCGCGGTGGTCCTCCAGGGCGGCCCATTCGGGCCGCCGGGTGAGCCTGGGCTGGTCAGACATGGGTGGGGTTCTCCTTGGTGCCCTCGCCCCGCAGGGCGACGGCGTACATCTCGTCCGCGTCGAGGCGGCGCAGCTCCTCGGCGATCAGTTCGGAGGTGGGGCGCACCTTCAGCGCCAGGGTGCGGGACGGCTGGCCGGGCAGCGTCAGCGTGGCCAGCGGGCCCTCCGGGCGGTCGATGACGATGTCGCCCTTCTCGGTGCCCAGGCGCACACCGGTGACGACCGGGCCACCGGTCTCCACCCGCTCCACCGGCACGCCGAGCCGGGCGTGCAGCCAGCGGGCCAGCAGCTCGGCGCTGGGGTTGTCCGCCTCGCTCTCCACGGCCGCCGAGACGATCCTGAGGCGGGCCTGGTCCAGCGCGGCGGCCAGCATCGAGCGCCACGGGGTCAGCCGGGTCCAGGCCAGGTCGGTGTCGCCGGGCGCGTAGGAACGCAGCCGGGTCTGGAGCGCCTCCAGCGGGCGCTCCACGGCGTACATGTCGGTGATCCGGCGCTGGGCCAGCGCGCCCAGCGGGTCCTTGGCCGGGTTCTCGGGGGCGTCCACCGGCCACCACACGACGACCGGGGCGTCGGGGAGCAGCAGCGGCAGGACGACGGAGTCGGCGTGGTCGGACACCTCGCCGTAGGTGCGCAGCACGACCGTCTCGCCGGTGCCCGCCTCCGAGCCGACCCGCACCTCCGCGTCCAGCCGGGACTTGGTGCGCTCCCGCGGGGAGCGGGCGTGCCGCTTGATCACGACCAGGGTGCGCGAGGGGTGCTCGCGCGAGGCCTCCTCGGCCGCCTTGATCGAGTCGTAGGCGTTCTCCTCGTCCGTGACGATGACCATCGTCAGGACCATGCCCACGGCGGGGGTGCCGATGGCGCGGCGACCCTGCACGAGGGCCTTGTTGATCTTGCTTGCCGTGGTGTCGGTCAGGTCGATCCTCATGGCCTGCGCCAGCTCCGTCCGTCTCGTGCGAGCATCTCGTCGGCTTCCTCGGGTCCCCAGCTGCCGGAGGGGTACTGTGCGGGCCTGCCGTGGGTCGCCCAGTACTCCTCGATCGGGTCGAGGATCCTCCAGGACTCTTCCACCTCCTGGTGACGCGGGAACAGGTTCGCGTCACCCAGCAGGACGTCCAGGATGAGGCGCTCGTAGGCCTCGGGGCTGGACTCCGTGAACGACTCGCCGTAGGCGAAGTCCATCGTCACGTCCCGCAGCTCCATCGAGGTGCCCGGCACCTTGGAGCCGAAGCGGACCGTCATGCCCTCGTCGGGCTGGACGCGGATGACGATCGCGTTCTGGCCCAGCTCCTCGGTGGCCTCGGAGTCGAAGGGGGAGTGCGGCGCCCGCTCGAAGACGACCGCGATCTCCGTCACCCGGCGGCCCAGCCGCTTGCCGGTGCGCAGGTAGAAGGGGACGCCCGCCCAGCGGCGGTTGTCGATCTCCAGCTTGATCGCCGCGTAGGTGTCGGTGCTGGAGTGCGGGTCGATGCCCTCCTCCTCCAGATAGCCGCGCACCCGCTCGCCGCCCTGCCAGCCGCCCGCGTACTGCCCGCGCACGGTGTGCTCGCCGAGATCCTCCGGCAGCTGCACGGCCCGGAACACCTTCAGCTTCTCGGTCAGCAACGACTCCGCGTCGAAGGCGGCCGGCTCCTCCATGGCCGTCAGGGCCATCAGCTGGAGCAGGTGGTTCTGGATGACGTCACGGGCGGCGCCGATGCCGTCGTAGTAGCCGGCCCGGCCGCCGATGCCGATGTCCTCGGCCATCGTGATCTGCACATGGTCCACGTACGACCGGTTCCAGATCGGCTCGTACATCTGGTTGGCGAAGCGCAGCGCCAGGATGTTCTGGACGGTCTCCTTGCCCAGGTAGTGGTCGATGCGGAACACCTGGTCCGGCTCGAACACCTCGTGCACGATCGCGTTCAGCTCCTGGGCCGACTCCAGGTCGCGCCCGAACGGCTTCTCGATGACCGCCCGCCGCCAGGAGCCCTTCGGCGCGTCGGCCAGCCCGTGCTTCTTCAGCTGCTGGACCACCTTGGGGAAGAACTTCGGCGGTACGGAGAGATAGAAGGCGTAGTTGCCGCTGGTGCCGCGGGAGGCGTCCAGCTCCTCGACGGCCTCGCGCAGCTGCTTGAACGCGGTGTCGTCGTCGAAGTCGCCGGGGATGAACCGCATGCCCTCGGCGAGCTGCTGCCAGACCTCCTCGCGGAACGGCGTGCGCGCGTGCTCCTTGACGGCGTCGTGCACGACCTGCGCGAAGTCCTGGTCCTCCCAGTCCCGGCGGGCGAAGCCGACGAGCGAGAAGCCCGGCGGCAGCAGACCGCGGTTGGCCAGGTCGTAGACGGCCGGCATCAGCTTCTTGCGGGACAGGTCGCCGGTGACGCCGAAGATGACCAGACCGGACGGGCCCGCGATGCGCGGCAGCCGGCGGTCGCGCGGGTCGCGCAGCGGGTTCTGCCACTCGGCGGCCGGGATCAGCGCGGAGTCCTCCTCCTGCGCCGCCGGGGAGGTGCCCGTGCCGATGGCCTCCGCGGCCTCGGCGGCCTCGCGGGACTGCCCGGCGTCCACCACTCCCGCGGCCTCCCGGGCGGTGCGCGCCTCCTTGGCTTCCTTCGTCTCCTTGGTCTCCGATGCGGTGGTCTCAGGAACCTTCCTGCTCATTCCCCGTCAACTCCCTTGCTGTTCAGGGACTTCGTCACCGCGTCCAGCAGGTCCTGCCAGGCCGCCTCGAACTTGGCGACGCCCTCGTCCTCCAGCTGCCCGACGACCTCGTCGTAGGAGATGCCGAGCCTCTCCACGGCGGCGAGGTCGGCGCGGGCCTGGTCGTAGCCGCCGGTGACGGTGTCGCCGTGGATGTCGCCGTGGTCGGCGGTGGCGTTCAGCGTCGCCTCCGGCATCGTGTTGACGGTGCCGGGCGCGACCAGCTCCTCGACGTACAGGGTGTCCTTGTACGCCGGGTCCTTCACACCGGTGGAGGCCCACAGCGGGCGCTGCCTGTTGGCGCGCTCGCCGGCCAGGGCGGTGAAACGCTCACCGGCGAAGACCTGCTCGTAGGCCTCGTAGGCGAGCCGCGCGTTGGCCAGCGCCGCCCTGCCCTTCAGGGCGAGTGCCTCGTCGGTGCCCAGCACCGCCAGCCGCTTGTCGATCTCGCTGTCGACGCGGGAGACGAAGAAGGAGGCGACGGAGTGGATCGCCGACAGGTCGAGCCCGGCCGCCCGCGCCTTCTCCAGGCCGGCGAGATAGGCGTCCATGACCTCGCGGTAGCGCTCCAGCGAGAAGATCAGCGTGACATTGACGCTGATGCCGGCGCCGATCACCTCGGTGATCGCCGGCAGACCGGCCTTGGTCGCCGGAATCTTGATCATGACGTTGGGGCGGTCCACCAGCCAGGACAGCTGCCGGGCCTCGGCGACGGTCGCCACGGTGTCGTGGGCCAGCCGCGGGTCGACCTCGATGGAGACCCGGCCGTCCCGGCCCTCGGTGGCGTCGTACACCGGCCGCAGGATGTCGGCGGCGGCCCGGACGTCGGCGGTGGTCATCATGCGCACCGCCTCGTCGACGGTCACGCCCCGCACCGCCAGGTCCTGAAGCTGCTCCTCGTAGCCCTCTCCGGAGCCGATGGCGGCCTGGAAGATGGACGGGTTGGTGGTCACGCCGACGACGCCGCCCCGCTCGACGAGCCCGGCCAGGTTGCCGGAGGTGATCCGCTTCCGTGACAGGTCGTCCAGCCAGATGGAGACGCCCTCGTCGGACAGCTGCTTGAGTGCTCCCGCGGTGGCGGTCGCTTCGGTCACTGTGATCATCTTCTTTCGTGCGTTCGGATCAACCGCGGGCGTCGGCCAGGGATTCCCGGGCCGCGGCGGCGACGTGTTCGGCGGTGAAGCCGTACTCGGCGAACAGGGTCTTGGCATCGGCGGAGGCGCCGAAGTGCTCGAGGGAGACGATGCGTCCTGCGTCACCTACGAACCGGTACCACGTCAGGTTGATCCCGGCTTCGACCGCAACGCGGGCCTTCACGGACGGCGGAAGGACGCTCTCGCGGTACTCGCGCGGCTGCTGCTCGAACCACTCCACGGACGGCATCGACACCACCCGGGTGCCGACCCCCTCGCTCTCGAGCCGCTCCCGCGCGGCGACGGCGAGCTGCACCTCGGAACCGGTGGCGATCAGGATCACGTCCGGGGTCCCGGTGGAGGACTCGCGCAGGACGTAGCCGCCCTTGGCGGCGTCCGGGTTGGCCTCGTAGGTCGGTACGCCCTGACGGGTGAGGGCGAGGCCGTGCGGGGCCGGGTCGGTGGCGTGCCGGCGAAGGATCTCCGCCCAGGCGATCGCGGTCTCGTTGGCGTCGGCGGGGCGGACGACGTTCAGGCCCGGGATGGCGCGCAGCGCGGCCAGGTGCTCGACGGGCTGGTGGGTCGGGCCGTCCTCGCCCAGGCCGATGGAGTCGTGTGTCCACACGTACGTCACCGGCAGCTGCATCAGCGCCGACATGCGCACCGCGTTGCGCATGTAGTCGGAGAAGACCAGGAAGGTGCCGCCGTAGACACGGGTGTTGCCGTGCAGGGCGATGCCGTTCATCTCCGCGGCCATCGAGAATTCGCGGATGCCGAAGTGGACGGTACGGCCGTAGGGGTCGGCCTCCGGCAGCGGGTTGCCCTTCGGCAGGAAGGAGGAGGTCTTGTCGATGGTGGTGTTGTTGGAGCCGGCCAGGTCGGCGGAGCCGCCCCACAGCTCGGGCAGGACCGCGCCGAGCGCCTGGAGCACCTTGCCGGAGGCGGCGCGCGTGGCGACGGACTTGCCGGTCTCGAAGACCGGCAGGGCGTCCTCCCAGCCGTCCGGGAGCTGCCCGGCGACCACCCGGTCGAAGAGGCCCGCGCGCTCGGGGTTGGCGCCGCGCCACTTGTCGAGGCTCTTGTCCCAGGCGGCGTGCGCCTCCGCGCCCCGGTCCAGGGCGCGGCGGGTGTGCGCCAGCACCTCGGGCTCGACGGCGAAGCTCTGTTCCGCATCGAAGCCGAGGACGCGCTTGGTGGCGGCGACCTCGTCCGCGCCGAGGGCCGAGCCGTGGGAGGCCTCGGTGTTCTGGGCGTTCGGGGCGGGCCAGGCGATGATCGTGCGCATCGCGATGATCGAGGGGCGCCCGGTCTCGGCCTGCGCCGCCTTCAGGGCCGCGTACAGCGCGTGCACGTCGATGTCGCCGTTCTCGGCGGGCTCGATCCGCTGCGTGTGCCAGCCGTAGGCCTCGTACCGCTTCAGCACGTCCTCGGAGAAGGCGGTGGCGGTGTCGCCCTCGATGGAGATGTGGTTGTCGTCGTAGAGGAAGACCAGGTTGCCCAGCTTCTGGTGGCCGGCGAGCGAGGAGGCCTCGGCGGAGACGCCCTCCTGGAGGTCGCCGTCGGAGACGATGGCCCAGATGGTGTGGTCGAACGGGGACTCGCCCTCGGGAGCCTCCGGGTCGAACAGACCGCGCTCGTAGCGGGCGGCCATCGCCATGCCGACGGCGTTGGCCACGCCCTGGCCCAGCGGGCCGGTGGTGGTCTCCACGCCGGCGGTGTGGCCGTACTCCGGGTGGCCGGGGGTCTTGGAGCCCTGGGTGCGGAAGGCCTTCAGGTCGTCCAGCTCCAGCTCGTAGCCGGCCAGGTAGAGCTGGGTGTAGAGGGTGAGCGAGGTGTGTCCCGGGGACAGCACGAAGCGGTCACGGCCCGTCCATTCCGGATCGGCGGGGTCGTGGCGCATCACCTTCTGAAAGATCGTGTAAGCGGCCGGGGCCAGGCTCATCGCGGTGCCCGGGTGGCCGTTGCCGACCTTCTGCACGGCATCGGCCGCCAGCAGGCGGGCGGTGTCGACGGCACGCCGGTCGAGTTCGGTCCATTCGAAGCTGTCCGGTGTCTGCGTGCTCATCTTCAAGAAGTCCTCGGTAGGAGCGAAGTAGCTGGTCTGACGTGTTCAAATCTAAAAGTCTGACTTTTTCCGGGCCAGGTCGGGGTGTGCCAGTCTGTGGTGAAAGTGGGACACGAGTTGATCAAGACTGAGCGGCACAGAGCACGTTCGAGCGGCACGAGAAGGACATGGCGGACAGAACCCTTCAATACGGCGTCGGTGATGGTGGCGGCGACGGGATCAGAACGTTCCCCTTCCCGGTCGATCTCAGCGTCCTCGGCGTCGGCATGCAGGTCGGCCCGATGGGCGCCGGCCGCACCTGGCACTCCAAGGCTCCGCTGGACCGGGTCCACCGCATCGACTTCCACGTGGTGATGCTGTTCGACGGCGGGCCCGTCCACCACATGATCGACTTCGCCGAGTACGAGGCGACAGCCGGCGACCTGCTCTGGATCCGCCCCGGGCAGGTCCACCGGTTCTCGCGCAGGAGCGAGTACCGCGGAACCGTTCTGACCATGCAGCCCGGCTTCCTGCCCCGCGCCACGGTGGAGGCCACCGGCCTCTACCGCTACGACCTGCCGCCCCTGCTCCACCCCGACGAGGGGCAGCTCACCGCGCTGAAGTCCGCCCTCGCCCAGCTCCAGCGCGAGTACGAGGACACCGCCACCCTGCCGCTGAGCCTGCACACCGCGGTGCTGCGGCACTCCCTGACGGCGTTCCTGCTGCGGCTGGCCCATCTCGCCGCCAGCTCCGCGGAGGCGGAGCGCCGCCGCGCGGACACCACCTTCACCCTCTTCCGGGAGGCGGTGGAGCGGGGCTTCGCCACCAACCACAGCGTCAGCGCCTACGCCGACGCCCTCGGCTACTCCCGCCGCACCCTGGTCCGCGCGGTCCGCGCCGCCACCGGCGAGACACCCAAGGGCTTCATCGACAAGCGCGTGATCCTGGAGGCCAAGCGGCTCCTCGCCCACACCGACATGCCCATCGGCCGGGTCGGCGCGGCGGTCGGCTTCCCCGACGCGGCGAACTTCTCGAAGTTCTTCCAGCAGCACACGGAGACGACGCCGGCGGCGTTCCGGGCGGAGCTGCGGTGAGTGGTCCGCCGGGGCGGACGTTTCTTATGCGGGTGGGTCGTCCTGTGCGGGTGGGTCGGGGCTGGTCGCGCGGTTCCCCGCGCCCCTTACGGCGTGACCGCTGCGCCGGTTGTGGGCAACCGGGGCAGCGGTCGGTCGGGGGTGGCGGTCAGTGGCCGAAGTCGAACCAGTTGACGTTCACGAAGTCCGACGGCTGGCCGCTGGTGAAGGTCAGGTAGACGTCGTGGGTGCCGGTCACCGAGGTGATGTTGGCCGGAACCGTCTTCCAGGACTGCCAGCCGCCCGTGTTGCCCACGGCGAAGCTGCCGATCGGCGTGGCGGTGCGGCTGTCGAGGCGGACCTCGACCAGGCCGCTGACGCCGGTGGCCGCGCCGCTGGCCACCCGGCCGTAGAACTGCTTGGCCGCGGTGGAGCCGAAGTTCACGCCCTTGTACAGGGCCCAGTCGCCGTTGGCGAGGGCGCCGATGTTCTGGCCGCCGCCGGAGTCCGAGGTGGTCTCGGTGATCGTGCCGGACTGGCCGTCGTAGGACTCGGCCTGGACGGCGCTGTAGGCGTCGCGGTTGCCGGTCGGCGGAGTCGTGGTGCCGCCCCCGCCGGAACCGGACGACAGCACCTGGACGTAGTCCACGACCATCGGGTTGCCGGGCTGCGTGCCGCTGTCCGGGCCGCCGCCGAAGGCGCCGGGGAAGCCGCCGCCCATCGCCACGTTGAGGATGATGAAGTACCCGTGATTGGTGGCGTTGGCCCAGGTCGTCGCGTCGACCTGGTTGGCCCGGACGGTGTGGTAGTTGACGCCGTCGACGTAGAAGCGGATCTCCTCGACGCTCGTCGAGCGGTCCCACTCCATGCTGTAGGTGTGGAAGCCGGCCTGGCAGGTGGCGCCGGGACAGGCGGTGGAGTTGCCGATGCCGGTGCTCTCGTTGCAGGGGCCGCCCGGGTTGGTGCCGCAGTGCATCGTGGCCCACACGGTGTTCAGGCCCTGGACGTTCTCCATGATGTCCAGCTCGCCGACGCCGGGCCAGTTCTGGTAGTTGCCGCGGAAGGGCGAGCCGAGCATCCAGAACGCCGGCCAGTATCCCTTGGCGGCGGCGCCCGTCACGTTCGGCATCTGGATCCGGGCCTCGACCCGCAGCTTGCCGCCGGCCGGGGGCTGGAAGTCGGTGCGCTTGGTCTCGATACGGCCCGAGGTCCAGTTGCCGGCCGCGTCGCGCAGCGGGGTGATGCGCAGGTTGCCGTTGCCGTCGAGCGAGACGTTGCTGGTGCTGGAGGTCATCGTCTCGACCTCGCCGGTGCCCCAGTTGGCGGCGCCGCCGGGGTAGGAGGTCCCGGTGTCGTACTGCCAGTCGGAGGTGTTGACGCCGGATCCTGCGGTGCCGTTGAAGTCGTCCACGAAGACCTGCGTCCAGCCCGAGGGGGGCGTGGGCGCGGAGGCGCTCGCGGAGGGGGTGAGGACCGCCGCGGCGGCCGCCGCGAGGCCGAGGGCGGAGACCGCGGCGACGAGCGCCCGCCGCACGGGGCGGCGTCTGTGGCGTGTGCCGGAGGTGACTCCGGAGGCCGTGCCGGAGGTTTCAGTCATGTGGGGGTGCCTCTCGGTACAGAGTGGGATGCGCGGGTGCGTACGAGAACACTCCGACGACCGTGATCGTCTGAGAGCGCTCTCAGAGTGCGGCCAATGTGCTCTCCGTCATCCCGGCCGTCAAGAGGTGAAACCGATAATTGCCTTACCCGGCAGGGGAGTTCATCCCGTGAACGACCCGATCGGCCCGATTGTGCTAGAGGGCGCTGCCCGCCTTCCACTTCTCCCACGACAGGTTCCAGCCGTTGAGGCCGTTGGCCGGGTCGACGGTCTCCTCGTCCGAGTTCTTCACGATCACCACGTCGCCCAGCATCGAGCTCTCGTAGAACCGGTAACCCGCCACGGAGCTGTCCTTCGCGCCCTGGGTGTCGTGCAGCCCGATACAGCCGTGGCTGGTGTTCTCGCTGCCGAACACCGACGAGGAGGCCCAGTAGTTGCCGTGGACGAAGGTGCCGGAGGTGGTCAGCCGCTGGGCGTGCGGGACGTCGGCGATGTCGTACTCGTCGCCGAGTCCGACCGTGGAGGACTCCATACGGGTCTCCTTGAGCCGCTCGCTGATCACCATGATCCCGGACCAGGTGGTGTGGTCGGCGTCGCCGCCGGTGACGGGGTAGGTGGCGAGGGTCTCGCCGTCCCGGACGACGGTCATCCGCTTGGTGGCCAGGTCGACGGTGCTGATCTGCTCGCGTCCGATGTGGAAGGTGACGTCCTTCGACTGTGTGCCGTGGACACCATCCGCGCCCTCGACGTCCTTCAGCCGCAGGCTGAGCGTGATCGTCGTGCCGGCGGCCCAGTAGGTCTCCGGACGGAAGTCGAGCCGGGTGTCGCTGAACCAGTGGCCGACCACGTCGACCGCGGGCTCGGCCGTCACCGTGATCGCCTTCTCGACGGCGGCCCGGTCCGTCACCGCGTGCGTGAAGTCGATCGACACCGGCATGCCGACACCGGAGGTGGAGCCCGCCTCGGGCGTGAAGTGGCCGACGAAGGTCTCCCCGGGCGACGCGGTGGTGAAGGTCACGGTCTCCGCCTCGGCCCCCCGCGCCTTCGCCGTCACCGTGTACGTGGTGCCCGAGTACGGGTTGCGGGTGGACGTCCACCTCGTGCGGGCGTCGTCGAAGGAGCCGGCCAGGGTGCTGCCGTCGTCACCGGTGACCTGCACGGACGCGAGGGTGCCGGCGGTGACGGTGACCTCCACGGGGCGGGTGAAGGAGGCCTTCCCGGTGCCGTCGGCGGGCGTGACGGTGATCACCGGTTCCTCCGCGGCGGCCCGGGCGATGGCGGTGGCGGCCGAGGACTCCGAGGCGTCGGCGGAGCCGGTGCAGCCGGTCAGGGCGGCGGCCGACAGCCCCCCGAGAGCGGTGAGGACTCCACGCCGGGACCACCTCGCACGCTGCTGCTCGGACCGGTTCGATATGTGCGCTTCGCCCACGGCAGGCCTTCCTGAGATGTCCGTCTTTGCGCCTGCATGGTGCGTCATGGAGATGGGGCGAACCTGTGAATCCCTACTCCGCCGTCTGAGATTCCGGTGAGGACGCCGGGGAGCGGGTCAGCCGGTGGTGGGTGCGGTGTCCGGGGGCCGGGCGGCCCGTCCGGCTGGGCGCGGCTGCCAGCCCAGTGCCCGGCTGATGCCGCGCGCCGCGAGCCGTACCGCCGGTATCAGCGCCGGGACCTGGGCGTCGGTGTGCGGGACCACGACCGAGACGGCGGCGGCCACCGTCCCGTCCGGTCCGCGCACCGGCGCGGCCACCGACACCGCGTCCTCGGTGATCTGACGGTCGCTGACCGCCGTCCCCGTGCGCCGCACCTCGGCCAGCACCCGGCGCAGCCGCTCCGGATCGGTGATCGTGTACGGCGTGAAGGAGATGAGCGGGCCCGCGCAGTACGCCTCCTGGACGTCCCCTCCGCCGTGCGCCAGCAGCGCGAGCCCCACTCCGGTGGCGTGCAGCGGCCAGCGCGCCCCGACCCGGATGTGCACGCCGACCGCCGACCGGCCCGAGAGCCACTCGATGTACACCACCTCCGCCCCGTCCCGCACCGCCAGCTGCACGTTCTCGTGCGTCGCCTCGTACAGGTCCTCCAGGTACGGCAGCGCGATCTGCCGCAGCGCCAGTCCGCGCGGGGCGAGCGCGGCGAGCTCCCACAGCCTGAGCCCTACGTGGTAGACGCCCGACGCGTCGCGCTCCAGGGCGCCCCATGCGGTGAGGGCGCCCACCAGCCGGTGTGCGGTGGTCAGGGCGAGCCCGGCCCGGCGGCTGATCTCCGTCAGGCTCAGCGCGGGATGCTCGTGGTCGAAGGCGGCGAGCACGGACAGCAGCCGGTCGGGCGCGGAACGCGCGGCGGGCCGGGAGGGGGACGGGGTGCGGATCGACGGAGGGGATATGGGGGGCGTGGAGGATATGGGGGACGGCTGCACGGTGGGCTCCCTGATGCGGTGCCCCGGTGAAGTTAGGCACCGCGCGTGCGGCCGTCAATCACTCGCGCAGTATCGGTCGGTCCCGTCGTCCTCCGCGATCCCCGGCAGCAGGGCGTGAGTGGTCGCGCGCGGCCGGACCGAGCGGCTCCGCGCGCGCCGGGGACGCGCCGCTCGCCGTCCCCGGCACGGCCGCCGGTCGCCCGGCCGGCCGGGGAGCGGGTCCGGCCGCCCGTGACCTGGCGGTACGGGCACACGTCGGCGCGCCGGCCGCATCCGGCGAGTAGGGTTCCCCGCTGGGCCGGCGGAACGGGCGAGGCAAGGGGTGCACGGCGTGAGGCTGACGATTCTGGGCGGCGGCGGATTCCGGGTGCCGCTGGTGTACGGGGCGCTGCTCGGGGACCGCGCCGAGGGCCGGGTGACCCATGTGGTGCTGCACGACCTGGACGCCGGGCGGCTGTCGGCGGTGGGCCGGGTCCTGGCCGAGCAGGCGGCGGGGGTGCCCGACGCGCCCGTGGTCACGGCCACCACGGACCTGGACGAGGCGCTGCGCGGCGCCGACTTCGTCTTCTCCGCGATCCGCGTGGGCGGCCTTCAGGGGCGCGCGGAGGACGAGCGGGTCGCGCTCGCGGAGGGCGTCCTCGGCCAGGAGACGGTCGGCGCGGGCGGCATCGCCTACGGCCTGCGCACCGTGCCGGTCGCCGTGGACATCGCCCGGCGGGTGGCGCGGCTCGCCCCCGACGCCTGGGTCATCAACTTCACCAACCCGGCCGGCCTGGTCACCGAGGCGATGTCCCGCCACCTGGGCGACCGGGTCATCGGCATCTGCGACTCGCCGGCCGGCCTCGGCCGCCGTATCGCCCGGGTGCTGGGCGCCGACCCGGACCAGGCGTTCATCGACTACGTCGGCCTCAACCACCTCGGCTGGGTCCGCGGCCTGCGCGTCGCCGGCCGCGACGAACTGCCGCGGCTGCTCGCCGATCCCGGCCTGCTCGGCTCCTTCGAGGAGGGCAGGCTCTTCGGCGCCGACTGGCTGCGCTCCCTGGGCGCGATCCCCAACGAGTACCTGCACTACTACTACTTCAACCGCGAGGCCGTCCGCGCCTACCGGCAGGCCGGGCAGACCCGCGGCGCCTTCCTGCGCGACCAGCAGGCCCGCTTCTACGAGGAGATGCGGCGCCCCGAAGCCCCGGCCCTGAAGACCTGGAACCGCACCCGCGCCGAGCGCGAGGCCACGTACATGGCGGAGAACCGCGAGGCGGCGGGCGCCGGGGAGCGCGAGGAGGAGGACCTGTCCGGCGGCTACGAGAAGGTGGCCCTCGCCCTGATGCGGGCCGTCGCCCGCGACGAGCGCGCCACCCTGATCCTCAACGTGCGCAACCGGGGGACGCTGCCGGTGCCGGACCGGGACGCCGTCATCGAGGTCCCCTGTCTCGTCGACGCCAACGGCGCCCACCCGGTCGCCGCCGACCCGCTGCCCGGCCACGCCACCGGCCTGGTCTGCGCGGTCAAGGCCGTGGAACGCGAGATCCTCTCGGCGGCCGAGTCGGGCTCCCGCGCCACGGCCGTGAAGGCCTTCGCCCTGCACCCGCTGGTCGACTCCGTGAACGTGGCCCGGCGGCTGGTCGACGGCTACCTCGCGGTCCACCCCGGCCTGGCGTATCTCCGCTAGGCAGGCGGGAATGTGACGACAGGGCCTAGGCGGGTGCCCCGGCAGCCGCGTCCGCGGCGGAGGCGGCCGGAGCGGCCGGCTCCGCCGGGCGCGCCGGGGCCGGCACGGCCGGGAGCGGGGCCGGGCCGCTCTCCGTGCGCTGCTGCGGCAGCGGCACCGGACGCAGCGGACGGGGCCCGGACACCACCGTGTAGTCCTGGCCCAGGAACGGCGGCACCAGCTCGCCCGGGTCCTCGCCCAGCGCCAGCCGCACCGCCGCCCAGGGCGCGTTGACGCCGCACAGCGAGAGCTGGTGCAGCCCGCCGGCCGGACGGGTGTTGACGTCCATGAGGACCGGCCGTTCGCCGTACATCCGGAACTGGATGTTGGACAGGTAGTGCAGGCCGAAGCCCTCCGCGATGCGCCGCGCCGGTTCCAGCCACTGCTCGTGGAGGGTGAAACCCCGGCGGCGGCCGTTCTTGGTACGGCCCACGGCCAGCCGGATGAGGTTGTCGGGACCGGTGAGGCAGTCCACCGACACCTCCGGCTGCTCCAGCCGCGGCATCACCAGCCAGTCGACCGGCTCCTCGGCCCGGCGCACCGCCTCCACCACCAGATCCAGCGGCACGTACGGGCCGGGGAATCCGTCGAGGTGCGTCAGCGAGAAGGGGGCGCGCGTGATGACACGGAAGCCCACGCCGCCCGCGCCGGACGCCGGTTTGAAGCACGCCCGGTGCCCGTGCGCCTCCAGCTCCTCGACGGCCGCGAGGAGTTCGTCGGCGGTCCGCACCCGCCACCACGGCGGCACCGGCACGCCGATCGCCCGGACCGCCTCGTAGGCGACCGCCTTGTCCCGGAAGACGGCCACCGCCTCGGGCGGCGGGGCGAGCAGCACCGTACCGGCCGCCTCGAACTCGGCGCGGTGCGCCACGATCGCCGCCTGGTGCAGCCGGGGCACGAACACGTCGATGCCGCGCCGCGCGCACTGGTCCAGCGCGTACTCGGCGTACGCGGCCGGGGACAGGCCCTCCGGCTCCAGCTCCGCGGTGTCCGCGGCGGCCAGCACGGGGGAGTCGGGGTCGCCGTGCGTGGCGTGGATCTCGACGGCCCGGTCGCCGGGATTTCTCCGCAGCTGATCCATGAAGAACACGTTCTCCGCGTACGTGCGGTTGAGCCAGACGCGTACGCGAGAGACCATGCAGGCCGCCTTTCGGGGTTCGCGGGCAGGGCGCGGCGGGCCGTGCCCGGCCAGGAGGGAAGGAGGGACAGCAAACCGCCCTGGGCGAAAGGGAGTTCACGGCGGTGGTGTTGGGGCGATCATACGGCTTCGCGGGATGCCCGCGTGCAACGCGCGTGTTACGTCTGGAGACGGCCCCGCCTTGTCCCGCGGGCGGGGATGTGATCTCGTGGTGGCGTTCGGTGTTCGGCGAGGACGGTGTGTGCGCGAAGGGGGCGGGAGTGACGTCGACGGCCGGTGGCGGCGGACAGCTCTGGGGCATCAGCGACCTGCACGTCGGCTACGCCGAGAATCGCGCTCTGGTCGAGAAGATGCACCCCGCCTCGGACGACGACTGGCTCCTGGTGGCCGGCGACGTGGCGGAGACCGTGTCCGACATCCGCTGGGCCCTGCGCACGCTGGCGGACCGCTTCCGCCGGGTGGTCTGGGTCCCCGGCAACCACGAACTGTGGACCCATCCCAAGGACCCCGTCACCCTGCGCGGTGTCGCCCGCTACCAGCACCTCGTCGAGCTGTGCCGGGAACTCGGCGTCACCACCCCCGAGGACCCCTACCCGGTCTGGGACGGTCCCGGCGGCCCGGCGGTCGTCGCCCCGCTCTTCCTCCTCTACGACTACTCGTTCCTGCCGGACGGGTGCGCGACCAAGGAGGAGGGGCTGGCGTACGCGCACGGCACCGGGGTGGTGTGCAACGACGAGTACCTGCTGCACCCCGACCCCTACCCGACCCGTGAGGACTGGTGCCGGGCGCGGATCGCCGAGACCGAACGGCGGCTCGCGGAACTCCCCGGCGACCTGCCCACGATCCTCGTCAACCACTACCCGCTGGACCGCCATCCGACGGAGGTCCTGTGGTACCCCGAGTTCGCCATGTGGTGCGGCACCCGGCGGACCGCCGACTGGCACCGCAGGTTCCGCGTCGACACCATGGTCTACGGCCATCTCCACATCCCGCGGACCACCTGGCACGAGGGTGTCCGTTTCGAGGAGGTGTCCGTGGGCTATCCCCGCGAATGGCGCCCGCGGGCCCAGCCACCGGGACAACTGCGCCGCATCAGGCCGGGGGAGGCCGAGGCCCCGTGATCGAGGAACTGCTGCCGGACTCCGTGGTCGCCGTGGAGGCGTACGGCGACGACCCCGCCGGGCAGGCGCCGCTGTACCCCGAGGAGGCGGCGCTGGTGGACCGGGCGGTCGCCAAGCGCCGCCGGGAGTTCGCGGCCGTACGGTCCTGCGCCCGCCGGGCCATGGAGAAGCTCGGCGTGGCACCGCAGCCCGTGCTCACCGGCGAACGCGGCGCCCCGCGCTGGCCGTCCGGCCTGGCCGGCAGCATGACCCACTGCGACGGGTACTGCGCCGCCGCCCTCGTACGCCTCGCCGACCTGGCCTGTCTCGGCATCGACGCGGAACCCGACGGGCCGCTGCCCGAGGACGTCCTCCCCGCCGTGTGCCTGCCCGAGGAGGCGCGGCGGCTGCGGCGGCTGGCCGGTGACCATCCCGGAGTCCACTTCGACCGGCTGCTGTTCAGCGCCAAGGAGTCCGTGTACAAGGCCTGGTTCCCCCTGACCGGGCAGTGGCTGGACTTCCTGGAAGCCGACATCGAGATCTCCGTGGACCCCGGCGAGCGGCGCGGCGGCACCTTCCGCGCCACCCTCCTCGTACCGGGCCCGCGGGTGGGCGGCCGGCACCTCACCCACTTCCAGGGCCGCTGGACGGCCCAACGGGGTCTGCTGGCCACGGCGGTCACGGTCCCGTACGACTGAACGCCGGGGGCGGTGGCGGCGGTCGGGGGCGCCTCGGCCGGCCGCGGCCCGTCGGCCGCGTCCGCGGCGGGGCGTCACGCCTCCGGGTGCCAGTCGCGCAGCAGCCGGAAGAACGCCTCCTCGTTGCCCGTCAGACCCGCGGCCGCCAGCGCCTGTTCCGCCTCGGCGAGCACGGCGGGCGGGACGACGGGCGGGCGGTGGCCGCCGGGAGGGCCGGCCGCGGTGTCGAAGGCGGCTCGCACCGTGTGCAGCAGCCGCAGATAGGCCTGGACGGCGGTGCGCTCGCGGTCGGTCAGTACGGCGGTGGGCATCGGTCGGCTCTCCCCGTGCTCGGCGTCAACGGTCACGCGCCCCGGACGGCGCGTGCGCCCCCGCACAGCGGCGGCACATCCCAGCTTGCCGTCCGCCACTGACAATGCCCCCGCGCCCGGCCCCGGTTCGCCCGCTCAGCGGAGGCCGGGTCCCCGCCCGGCGGCCCGCGGTCATCTTCCCCGCGCCACCCGGGTTCGGGTGCTCGGTGAAGGGGAAACATCACCAAGACTCCACGGGGAACACCTTCCTTACGCTGGAGCGAAAGGCATTCGGCCGCGTGCGCGCGGACGTGTGAACGGGGAGGCGAGCGGGTGGTCGACGTTCCGCCGAAAGGCCCCGCGCGGGCGGTGCGGCTGCGCCCCGTGGGCGACGAGGAACTGCGGCTGAGGTACCGCGTGGTGCACGGCTACCGTCGTGCGTTCCGCATGGCCGGCGAGGGCCCGGCCCTGGTGCTGATCCACGGAATAGGGGATTCCTCGGACACCTGGGCCGAGCTGATCCCCGATCTGGCCCGCACCCACACCGTGATCGCCCCCGACCTCCTCGGCCACGGCGCCTCGGACAAGCCGCGCGCCGACTACTCGGTGGCCGCCTACGCCAACGGCGTGCGCGATCTGCTCACCACCCTCGGCATCGAGTCCGCCACCCTGGTCGGGCACTCCCTCGGCGGCGGCGTGGCCATGCAGTTCGCCTACCAGTTCCCCGAGCGCACCGAACGGCTGGTGCTGGTCAGCTCCGGCGGAGCGGGCCGCGAGGTCAACCCCGTGCTGCGGCTGGTGTCCCTGCCCGGCGCCCACCTGCTGCTGTCCACGCTGCGGCTGCCCGGCATGCGGCTCCAGGTCGCGCTGGCCGTGGGCCTGCTGAAGCTGCTGGGCACCGGCCTCGGCCACGACGCCCCCGAACTGCTCACTCTGGTGGACGCCCTGCCCGACGCCACCTCCCGCAACGCCTTCATCCGCACCCTGCGCGCGGTCGTCGACTGGCGCGGGCAGGTCGTGACCATGCTGGACCGGTGCTATCTGACCGAGGGCATGCCGACCATGCTGCTCTGGGGCGACCGGGACAGCGTGGTGCCGGTGCGGCACGCCTACGGGGCGCACGCGGCGATGCCCGGCAGCCGGCTGGAGATCTTCGAGGGCGTGGGCCACTTCCCGTTCCACGCCGATCCGGCCCGTTTCCTCGCCCTGGTCGAGGATTTCGTGGACACCACCGAGCCGGCCCACTGGAGCCGCGAGCGCTGGCGCGAGCTGCTGCTGGCCGGCCGCCCCGGTTCCGCCGCCGGCCGGCCGGACACCGCCCGCAACCGTGACGAGGAACGCGAGCTGCGCGAGGCGAGCGAGCGCAGTGCCACCTGAGGCACGGCGGGCGGGCGAGGGGCCGGGGCCGCGCTCAGCCCTGCGGTCCCAGATATCCCAGCGATGCCTCGATCCGCCCCGCCAGATGATCGCGCTGCACCCGTCCCCGCAGCGACGGACCCGCCAGCCACGTGCGGCACTTGCTGGCGAGCAGCAGCCCGAAGCTCTCCGCCTCCCGTTCGTCGGCGAGGTCGAAGCGGGAGCGCGCGGCGACCTTCAGCACCGTCGCCTCCAGGTCCGCCTCGTCGCTCAGCAGCCGGGCCGCGACCGCGGCGCCGTCGACATGGTGGCTGCGGTGCCCGGCCTTCATGTGCCACAGTTCGTGACCGAGGATGACCAACTGGTGATCGGGGGCGGTGCGTTCCTCGATCACGACGAGATCCTGGTCGGCCATGTCGAGCCACAGTCCGCTGGCGGTGCCGGGCGGGAAGGCGGCCGTACGGAAGTGGACGGGACGGCCGCGGCGTCTGCTCATCCCGTCGCACAGCGCCGCGTACAGATCGCCGGGCCGTGCCGGGGCGGGCAGCGTCAGCTCCGCGACCAGCTCGCCGCAGAGGCGGCGCATCTCCCTGCCGTTGCTCACATCTCTCCCCAGCATCACGACTCGGGCCGCTTCACGCTCTCCAGGAGCATGTCCAGCCACTCCGCGACCTTGTCACGGTGCTGGTCGGTGGGGAGCTGCGCGGCCCGCCACGCGATCCCGCGGACACCGTGGTCCTGGAGCAGCCGCTCCAGCGGATCGTCGGCCAGGGCGGCGGCCTCCCGCTCCCGGTCGGCGAGCTTCTGGAGGAGCTCCTGCTCGGTGTGTTGCAGGGCGCCCGCGAGCGCCTCGGGGTCCTCGGCCGTCAGAAAACCGGCGTGCACCCGGAAGAAGCGCTGGATGGCGTCGCAGTGCTCCATGGTGGGGCGCCGGTCCCCGTTGATGAGAGCGCCCGCCTGCTGCCGCGACATGCCCGCGCCGTCCGCGATCTCCTGCTGGGTGTACTTGCGTCCGTTGGGCTTCAGCCGGGTACGCCGCAGCAGGTCCAGCCGTTGCAGAAACCGGGCCTGCACATCGGGCTCTCCGGCCGGGCGCCCGCCGAGCAGGGCCTTGACCACGGGCTCCGGGACGCCGGAGGCCACGGAGAGGCGGCCGGTGTCGAAGACCTCCGCGTGCGGCACGCCGAGCCGGTCGGCGAGCGCGGTGACGCGGGCGACGACGGCCGGCAGAGCCGCCGTCGGCGTGGTGCCCGGACCCTCGAAGCCATCCGTCACCGACGTTTCTCCTAGGTCTCTCACAGGCTTCTCACAAGCGGTTGCCGTGACCTCCCGGAGACTAGCCCCTCGTTCGAACTCACATCCAGGTCTCGCCACAACTGTGGCCAATTCAAGCCGTCAACAGGCGCGGAATGCCACGATAGTTGACATGTCTTGCGCCGGGGCATCAGGATCGGGGCGCCGCGAGTAAGGCCGCACAGGCAAGAGGGGTGACCGCCCGATGGCATTTCAGGCAGGAGGGCAGCGGCCGGAACCGCGGCCCGTCCACGACAGCGACGAGGTCCAGGCGTATCTCCAGGACTATGCCGCGCTTCTGGAGGCCGTCCCCTTTCCCTCCCTGGTCGTCGACGACTGCTGGGACGTGATCCTGGACAACAACGCGTTTCGGACACTTTTCCGCAACGTCGGGCCGCATCCGACGGCCATGCCGGGCGACAACTTCCTCAGATTCGTCCTGTTCCATCCGGACGCGTCCACGGTGCTGGGGGAGCACGAGTCCCGTTGGTGCCTGCCGATGCTGGCGCACTTCGCGGCCACGCTGGAGCGGCACGGCCACGACCACCGGTTGCAGGCCGTGCGCCGCGAGATCGCCCAGGACCCGATCATGGACGCGGCCTACCGGCAGGGCCTGCCGCACTGGATCCGCGCGGTCGGTGAGGAGGCCGTCGAGCACGACGGCACCGTACGGCCGCTGCTGCACCCCGATCCGCGCTGGGGTGCCACCGACTGCCGCGTCGTCGTCGAGACGCCCCGGACCTTGTCGGAGATCGGCTGTACGCGGCTGACGCTGGTGCTCCGCCAGGCGCGACGCACGCCGTCCCGGGACCGCAGGGGGCGGCGCACGGCCTCTCATCTGAGGGTGGTTTCCGCGGCCGACTGACCGGTTCCCCGGTCGCGTCGGCGGCCCCGTCCCGTCCGGCGTCGATGACGGCGTGGTTGCGCAAGGCTCCCTGGCGTGGTCACGCGAACCTCCCCGCGGCCGTGTGACCGCCTGAGGCACCGTGCGAGGTGCCGCTTCAGGCGCCTTTCGAGGTGCCCTCCCCGGCGCGGTCGACCATCGCGGCCGTCCCGCGCTTCGCCGCCTGGATCTGCGCGTACACATGGGTGCGCAGTTCGGCGAAGCGCGGGGCCACGCGGGTGTGCAGCTGGTCCCGTTCGGCCGGCAGGTCGACCTTCAGCTGCTCCTGTACGACCGTGGGGGAGGCGGACAGCACGATCACCCGCTCGCCGAGGTAGACGGCCTCGTCGATGTCGTGGGTGACGAACAGGACGGTGATCCCGCGCTCCCGCCACAGCCGGCGCACCAGGTCCTCCAGATCGGCGCGGGTCTGGGCGTCCACGGCGGCGAACGGCTCGTCCATCAGCAGCACCTCGGGCTCGTACGCCAGCGCCCGGGCGATGGCGACCCGCTGCTGCATACCGCCGGACAGCTGCCACGGGTACGCCCCGGCGGCGTCCGCCAGTCCCACCGACTCCAGCGCGTCCGCGACCAGCTCCCGGCGCCGGTCCTTGCCCAGCCCCTTCTGTTTCAGGGGCAGTTCGACGTTCCGCCCGACCCGCATCCACGGGAACAGGCTGCGCCCGTACTCCTGGAAGACGAACGCCATCCCCGGCGGCGGCCCGGCGACCGTCCGCCCGGCGAGCGCGACCTGACCGGCCGTCGGCGCGAGCAGCCCGCCCACGCACTTCAGCAGCGTGGTCTTGCCGCATCCGGACGGGCCGACCAGACAGACCAGCTCTCCGGCCTCCACGGTGAAGGTCAGATCGCGCACCGCCTCGATCCGGCGCCCGGAGGACTCGTAGACCTTCTTCAGGCCGCGTACGTCGAGCATGGAGTGCCCTTTCGCGAGCGTCACGGGGACCGCCGGGTGGTGGCGCGCAGGCCGTGGTACCAGCCGAGCACCCGCCGCTCGGCCAGCTGGAACAGGAGCGACAGCACGAAGCCCAGCAGGCCCAGCAGCAGGATCCCGGTCCACATGCCGGGGATCGCGAACCCCCGCTGGAACTGCACGATGGTGAAACCGAGCCCGTTGCTGGCGGCGAACATCTCGCTGATCACCATCAGGATGATCCCGATGGACAGGGCCTGGCGCAGTCCCGCGAAGATCTGCGGGCCCGCCGAGGGCAGCACCACGTCCCTGAGCCGGGCGGCGCCCGTGATGCCGTAGGAGCGGGCCGTCTCCGCCGCCACCGGGTCCACCGCGCGCACGCCCTCGACCGTGTTGAGCAGTACCGGCCACACACAGCCGCAGGCGATCACCATGATCTTCATCGTGTCGCCGATGCCCGCGAACAGCATGATCACCGGTACCAGCACCGGCGGCGGCACCGCCCGCAGGAACTCCAGCACCGGTTCGCACACCGCCCGCACCCGGCGGTGGGAGCCGATGAGGGTGCCCAGTGCGATCCCGGCGCCGGCCGCCAGCGCGTAACCGGCCAGCAGCCGCAGAACACTGGGCAGCACGTCGCCGCGCCATCGGTCGGCCGTCCACACGTCGGGGAAGGCGGTGAGGATGGTGCGCAGCGGCGGCCGGTACACGTCGGTGCTGCCCTCGGACGCCACCCACCAGACCGCGACGAGCACCGCGGGCAGGCCGAGCGCGTACAGCAGCCGCACCAGCAGGCCTCTCACACCGCCACCTCCCCGCGCACCGACTGGTGCCAGGCCAGCGCCCGCCGCTCCACCGACCGGGCGCCGACATCGATCAGCAGCCCGAGCAGACCGGCGACCACGATCAGCGCGTACATCTCGGGCACGGCCTGCGAGGCCTGCGTCACCGCGATACGGGCCCCGAGACCGGGCGCGCCGATCACCAGCTCCGCGGTGACGGCGAGGATCAGCGCGACGGCCGCGGCCAGCCGCACCCCGGTCATCACATACGGCAGCGCGGTAGGCCACAGCACGTACCGGATCCGCGCCCAGGTTCCCAGGCCGTACGAGCGTGCCGTCTCCTCCGCGACCGGGTCGACGTCCTGCACGCCGTACAGGACCTGGATCAGCACCTGCCAGAAGGAGGCGTACACCACCAGCAGCAGCACCGAGCGCAGTTCGGTGCCGTACAGCAGCACCGCCAGCGGGATCAGCGCCACGGAGGGGATGGGGCGCAGGAACTCGATGGTCGAGGCGGTCGCCCGGCGCAGACGGGGGACGACGGAGAGGACGACGCCCGCCACGATGCCCGCCGAGACCGCGAGCGCCAGACCCAGCGCCCAGCCGGTGAGGGTGGAGCCGAGCGCGGTCCAGAAGGCGGAGTCGGCCAGCTCGTCGCCGAGGGCGCCGGCGATCCGGCCGGCCGGCGGGAAGTACTCCTCCTTCACCAGGCCGAGCCGTGGCACCGCCTCGCCCAGGGCGAGGAAGGCCGCGAGCCCGGCCGCGCCGAGTGCGGCGTTCGCGCCCTTCACGGCAGCAGCTCGTCCAGGTCGGGCTCCGTGGTGAACAGGCCGTCCTGCCGCCCGAGCTCCGCCAGCGTCTCGATGGAGGAACGGTTGGCCTCGGCGGGCCACTTGGGCAGGGTCACCTGCTCCAGCACCGTGGCCGGGATCTTGGTGTACGTGGTGACGATCTCGCGGACCTCGTCCGGATGGGCGTCGGCGTAGGCGAGGGACTCCGCGGTGGCCTGCTGGAACCTCTTCACCACGTCCGGGTTGCGCTGCGCGTACCGCGTGGAGGTGAAGTACATGGCGACGGTGAGATCCGGGGCGATGTCGACCATCGGCGAGGCGATCACCTCCCCGCCCTGGCTTCTGACCGTGGCGGTGGCCGGTTCGACCACGCCGGCGGCGTCGATCCGCCCGCTGTCCAGGGCGGCGGGCATCTGGTCGAAGGCCAGTTCGACGAATTTCACCTTGTCCGGGTCGCCGCCGGCCTTGCGCACCGACTGGCGCACCCCGGTCTCGTTGATGTTCTTCAGGGTGTTGATGGCGACCTTCTTGCCCTCCAGCTGCTTCGGCGACTTCAGGGGGCTGCCCTTCTTCACCACGAGGGCGTTGAAGTCCTTGCCCGGCACGCCCGTGGAGGAGATGCCGTTGGCGACGGCCCGCACCGGCACGTCGTTGGTCTGGGCGATCATCAGCGAGGTCATGTTGGAGAACCCGAACTGGAACTGGCCGCTGACCACGCCCGGCACGATCGCCGCGCCGCCCTGCGCGGTGGTGATGGACAGCTTCAGGCCGTGCTCGGCGTAGAAGCCCTTCCGCTGCCCGAGGTAGACGGGTGCGACGTCGACGATGGGGATGAGCCCCAGTTTCACCGTGGTGGTGCCGCCGCCGGACGCGGCGCCCGCGTCCGGCCCCCCACCGTCATCGGACGAGCCGCAGGCCGTCGCGGCGGCGGCCAGAACGGATACGGCCGTGAGGCCGACGAGCAGACGACGCATGGCTCCCCCTGTGGGACCGGACCAGGTGCTCCGACAGGCTGTGCGCAGACAGCACGAACGTGCTCGGCGAGAACGTGCTCGGCGAGAACGTAGAGCCCGCCCCGAGACATGGTCAATGCCCTTGGCCGAACGGGGCGTTGACACTGCCGGACGCGCACTCATAGCGTGCGCGCAGCGTCCGTCCGTGCGTCTTGCCGGAGGCCGGCGATGTCTGCTTCAGCCCGCGCACCGCACTTCGTGCGGTCCTTCGAGCGCGGCCTGGCCGTCATCCGCGCCTTCGACGCCGACCACCCGGCGCTGACGCTCAGCGAGGCCGCCCGCGCCTGCGGACTGACCCGGGCGGCGGCCCGCCGCTTCCTGCTCACCCTGGCCGACCTGGGTTACGTCCACACCGACGGCCGGCTGTTCCGCCTCACCCCGCGGGTGCTGGAGCTCGGCTACGCCTATCTCTCCGGTGTCACGCTGCCGCAGCTCGCCGTCCCGCATCTGGAGCGGCTCGTCGCGCAGGTCGGGGAGTCGTCGTCGCTGTGCGTCCTGGACGGCGACGACATCGTGCACGTCGCCCGGGTCCCGGCCCGCCGCATCATGACCGTCGCGATCACGGTGGGCACCCGCTTCCCGGCGCACGTCACCTCCGTGGGCCGGGTGATCCTCGCCCAGCTGCCGGAGGAGGAGGTGGCGGCCCGGCTCGCCCGCGCCGAGCTGAGGCCGCTGACCGCCCGTACCCTCCTCACGCCGGACGCGCTCCGCGCGGAGCTGCGCCGGGTGCGCGACCAGGGCCATGCCCTGGTCGACCAGGAACTGGAGGAGGGGCTGAGGTCGGTCGCCGTTCCGGTGCGGGACCGGGACGGCGAGGTGGTGGCCGGCGTGAACATCGCGGTGCACGCCGGCCGCACCTCCGTGGAGTCGGTCCGCCGCGACCTGCTGCCCCCGCTGCTGGCGGCGGTCGCGCGGATCGAGGCCGACCTGAGGATCACAGGTCCAGCACGAGCCGCTTCCCCCGGCACCGGGACACGCAGATGAGCATGGTCTCCCCGGCGGCCCGTTCCTCGTCGGTGAGCACCGAGTCCCGGTGGTCCGGGGTGCCCTGGAGGACGTCGGTCTCGCAGGTGCCGCAGGTGCCCTCGGTGCAGGACCAGAGCACCTCGGCGCCGGCGGCGCGCACCGCGTCGAGCACGGAGACGCCCGGCGCGACGGTGACGGTGCGGCCGCTGCGCGCGAGGACGACGTCGAACGCGCCGTCGCCGTCGGCGTGCCGCCGCTCCTTGGGCGTGAACCGTTCCACGCGCAGGATCCCCGGCGGGCAGCGCTCCTGCACCGCGTCCAGCAGCGGCCCGGGCCCGCAGCAGTAGACGAGCGTGCCGTCGGGGACGCCGTCCAGCACGGCCGCCAGATCCAGCGGCCCGGTCTCGTCCTGCGGCGCGAGGGTCACCCGGTCCCCGTAGCGGCCCAGCTCCGTCAGGAAGGCCATGGAGCCGCGGGTCCGCCCGCCGTACAGCAGCGTCCACTGCGCGCCCGCCGCCTCGGCCGCGGCCAGCATCGGCAGGATCGGGGTGATGCCGATGCCGCCGGCGATGAACCGGTAGCGGGGTGAGGGCTCCAGACGGAAGTGGTTGCGGGGGCCGCGCACCCGCAGCTTGTCGCCCACAGCCGTCCGCTCGTGCAGATACGCGGAGCCCCCGCGTCCGTCCGGCTCGCGCAGCACGGCGATCCGCCACGCCTGCCGGTCGGCCGGGTCGCCGCAGAGCGAGTACTGCCGCTCCAGGTCCGGCCTGAGCACGAGATCGACATGGGCGCCGGGCTCCCACGCGGGCAGCGGCTCGCCCAGCGGGTGACGCAGCGTCAGCAGCAGTACGCCGTCGGCGGCGGACGCGCGGCTTGCGACGACGAGTTCGGTCTCGTCCATGGTCATCGTCCGGGTCCTCGCAGCCGGTGGCCGTCGGGGTGGGCGAGCATCCACTCCCACATGGCGACCGGGTCGTCGGCGGTGTGCTCGGCGCCGCAGTGGCAGGTGCCGTGCAGCAGGTCCGTGCCGGGCACCCAGTCGATGCGGTAGATCTCCGAGGTCGCTGTGGTCACTGCACCTTCTCCACGGGCTTGGCGCCCTCCTCGACCAGCCGGGCGAGGATACGGCGGGCGGCCAGGCCGCCGGTGTCGATGTTGATGCTCAGCTCCTGGTAGCCGGTGCGCTCGGTGCCCAGGCTGCGGTGGAGCAGGTTCAGCGCGTCGACGTCCTGCATCACGACCGTGTGGTTGTTGGCCCGCAGGAACTCGGTGACCTCCGCGTCGTCCGTCGCCCAGTCGCGCGAGACGGCCCAGAAGTCGTACACCCTGCCCTCGGCGGACGGGGTGATCGCGTAGGTGATCTCGGTGTGGAAGCCGTGCGGATCGCTGCCGTCCGCCTCCGGCACCACCCCGACGGGGGCGATGCGGCTGTGCAGCAGATACAGACAGGGGGCGTGGTACTCGATGTCCTGCCACCGCGAGATACGGCCCTGGACGCCGGTGGAGCGGGCGTAGAACGGCGGGCACTCGGCGTCGTCCATGTGGCGGCTCACCCGGACGATGCCGGCGCCCTCGTCGACCTCGGTGGTGATCGGCGTCTCGGCGACCTCGGGGGTGCCGATGTAGCCGCCGTGCAGATACGTCTCGTGGGACAGGTCGAGGAGGTTGTCGACCAGCAGCCCGTAGTCGCAGTCGATGGGTTCCATGCCGCGCACGGTGACCCAGCCGGGGGAGTCCAGGTGCCGGGCCCGGGGCACGGCCTCCGGGTCGGCGAGGGCGGGGTCGCCGATCCACACCCACACCAGGGAGTCCCGCTCCAGGACCGGGTAGGAGGGGACGCGCGCGGTGCGCGGGACGCGTTTCTGCCCCGGCACGTACACGCAGGTGCCGGTCGTGTCGTAGGTGAACCCGTGGTAGCCGCACACGATCCGGTCGCCGTCCAGGCGGGTCGGCGGCTCGGACAGCGGATAACGCCGGTGCACACAGCGGTCGTTGAGGGCGACCGGCCGGCCGTCCTCGGTCCGGTACAGGACGAGCGGCTCGCCGAGGACGGTCCGGCCGAGAAGCTTCTCGCGGCCGACCTCCTGGCCGTAGGCGGCGACGTACCACTGATTCCTGGCGAAAGCGGTCATGTGCGGCATGGCGTTCCCGTCCCTGAAGAGCGGGGCTGCGTCGCCCCGCGTGCCGTGGTCGGGCTCAGCGTCGTGACGCGCACCACGGCGGGGCAAGACCGCTTCCGCCGGACGGAAGGAACCGGGGCCCCGGGCTCCTGTACGCCGTACGATGGCCGGGTGGGGGAGGAGAACAGGGCACCGGGCGCCTGGGCGCGCCGTGCGATCGGGCTGCTGCTCCAGGAGCGGGCCGCCGGACCGCCCACGCCGCTGCGGCCGTTCCCGCTCACCGCGGTCCCCGGAGCGCCCCTCTACGTCAAGGACGAGTCGTGCCGTCCCACCGGCAGCCTCAAGCACGGCCAGGCCCGCGCCCTGCTGCTCGACGCCCTGCGCCGCGGCCGGATCGGCCCCGGCACCGCGCTGACCGAGGCGACCAGCGGCAACATGGCCGTGGCGCAGGCGCACTTCGCGCGTCTGCTGGGCCTGGAGTACACCGCGGTCGTCCCCGGGCGGACCGGGCCCGCCAAG
This sequence comes from Streptomyces fumigatiscleroticus, assembly GCF_014647975.1. Lineage (GTDB taxonomy): Bacteria > Actinomycetota > Actinomycetes > Streptomycetales > Streptomycetaceae > Streptomyces > Streptomyces fumigatiscleroticus. The sequence goes on along the minus strand of NZ_BMQF01000004.1, from coordinate 73,049 downwards.
CGGCGCCGGATCGAGGAGCGGGGCGGCCGCGTCCACCCGGTCGACCCGCCGCTCGCGGTGTACGAGCGGGCCCGCGCCCTCGCCCAGCGCACCGGCGGCCACTGCCTGGACCACCTGCGGAGCCTGGCCGCCGTCGACGACCCGGGCGGCCTCGGGGCGGAGATCCTCCACGACCTCGCCCGGGCGGGCGAGCCGGAGCCGGCCTGGATCGTGGTGGGGGCAGGCAGCGGGGCCACCTCGGCCGCGATCGGCCGGGAGCTGCGCCGCCGCGGCCACGGCACCCGGCTCGCGGTGGTCGATCCGGAGAACTCCGCCTACTTCCCCGGCTGGGCGGCCGGCGCCCGCGACTACAGCACCGGCATGCCCTCCCGGACCGAGGGCATCGGACGGCCCCGGCCGGAACCGGCCTTCGACCCCGACGTGGTCGACCTGGTGATCCCGGTGCCGGACGCGGCGAGCGTGGCCGCCATGCGCCATCTGCGCGCGGTCACCGGACTCGCGGCCGGCCCGTCCACGGGCAGCTGTCTGTGGGGGGCCTTCCGGGTGCTGGACCGGATGCGGCGCGACGGCACCCGGGGCCCGGTCGTCCTGGTGGCGGGCGACGGCGGCGAGCCCTACCGCGCCACCTACTACGACGACGCCTGGACCGCGGCGCAGGGCTGGGACCTCGCGCCGCACCTCGCCGACCTGGCGGAGTTCACCGCCACCGGGACCTGGCCCGTGCGCTCGTCAGCGCCGTAGCTCCCGGTGCGCGGTCTCCGGCAGCCGCAGGTACACCAGCGACGACAGCAGGCACAGCGCGGCCACGTACCAGGGGAAGAGCCCGGGGTGGCCGGTCTCCTTGAACAGGGTGCCGAGGTAGGGGGCCGTGCCGCCGAAGAGCGCGACGGTGAGGGAGTAGGGGAAGCCGATGCCGGCCGCGCGCACCCGCGGCGGGAACACCTCGGCGTTCACCGCCGCGCTGATCGAGGTGAACCCGGTCAGCAGCACCATGCCCGCGCACTGCACCAGCAGCAGTACGGCGAAGGAGTCGCGCAGGGCGTGCAGCAGCGGCACGCTCAGCAGGGCGAAGCCCAGGCCGAAGAAGAGCAGCAGGGGGCGGCGCCCGAACCGGTCGGAGAGCAGTCCGCCGAGCGGCTGGAGCAGACCGAAGAAGGCCAGCGAGAGGGTGCCCGCGAGCAGCGCGTCGGACGTGGCGACGTCCGCGTTGAGTTCGGCGTAGGTCGGCAGGTACGACGTCCAGGTGTAGTAGGCGAGGGTGCCGCCCGCGGTGATGCCGCCGATCAGCAGGGACTCGCGCGGGTGGCGGCGCAGTGCCTCGAAGAGGCCGGGGCGCGGCGCCCGTCGCTGCTCGGCGCTGCGGGTCTCCTCGGCGCCGCGCCGGATCCAGAAGCCGGTCAGGGCGAGCAGCGCGCCGAGCACGAAGGGGACCCGCCAGCCCCAGCCGTCCATCGGCCTCTCGGCGAGCGTGCCGACCAGCAGGGCGGCCAGGCCCGAGGCGAGCAGCTGCCCGGCGGTGGTCGACACGTACTGGAAGCTGGAGAACAGGCCGCGCCGGCCGGGGCCCGCCGACTCCACCAGGAAGGTCGTGGACGCGGCGAACTCGCCGCCCACGGAGAGCCCCTGGAGCAGCCGGGCCAGCACGAGGACCACCGGAGCCAGCACGCCGGCCGCCGCGTACGTCGGCGTCAGCCCCACCAGCAGGCTGCTGCCGCCCATCAGCAGGATGGTGACCGTCAGCGCCGCCCGCCGCCCGTGCCGGTCCGCGACCGCGCCCATCAGCAGTCCGCCGACGGGCCGCATGAAGAACCCGACGGCGAACACCGCGAACGTCGACAGCAGCGGCACCAGGGAGTTCTCCGCGCTCTCGGGGAAGACGGCGTCGGCGATGTAGGCGGCCAGGAACGTGTAGGCGTACCAGTCGTACCACTCCACCGCGTTGCCCACGGAGGCGGCGAGAAGCTGCCGCACGGGCCGTTCCGTCGTGGCGGGTACCCTCCGTATGTCTGTCATGATCGCGACCATCCCCGGCAGGCGCGCCCCGCACACCTCGCGTACCGGCGACTTTCACGCCCCCGCCATCCACTTCTTCCCCTCCGTTCGGCGCCCCCGGTCCATGATCCGGCCGGTCGCACACCCCCAAGGCGAGAGGTGCCTCACGCAATGCCCGAAGTCAACCGGCGTCGATTCCTCCAGCTCGCGGGCGCCACCACGGCGTTCAGCGCCCTGTCGGCCAGCATCCAGCGCGCCGCCGCGCTCCCGGCCAACCACCGCACGGGGTCGATCGAGGACGTCGAGCACATCGTCGTCCTGATGCAGGAGAACCGCTCCTTCGACCACTACTTCGGCTCGCTCAGAGGCGTCCGCGGCTTCGGCGACCCGCGTCCGGTGACGCTGGACAACGGCAAGTCGGTCTGGCACCAGTCGGACGGCACCAAGGACGTCCTGCCGTTCCACCCGGACGCCGACGACCTGGGCATGGCCTTCATCCAGGACCTCCCGCACGGCTGGAACGACGGGCACGCCGCCGTCAACGACGGCAAGTACGACGGGTGGGTGCCCGCCAAGGGCGCCACGACCATGGCCTACCTGAAGCGCGAGGACATCCCCTTCCACTACGCGCTCGCCGACACCTTCACCATCTGCGACGCCTACCACTGCTCGTTCATCGGCTCCACCGACCCCAACCGCTACTACATGTGGACGGGGTACACGGGCAACGACGGCACCGGCGGCGGGCCGGTCCTCGGCAACGACGAGAAGGGGTACGGCTGGACCACGTACCCCGAGCGCCTGGAGCAGGCCGGGATCTCCTGGAAGATCTACCAGGACATCGGCGACGGCCTCGACGCGGCCGGCGGCTGGGGCTGGATCAGCGACGCCTACCGCGGCAACTACGGCGACAACTCGCTGCTCTACTTCGACCGGTACCGCAACGCCCGGCCCGGCGACCCGCTCCACGACAAGGCCCGCACCGGCACCGACCACGGCAAGGGCGAGGGCTACTTCGACCGGCTGCGGGCCGATGTGCGCAACGGCACGCTGCCGCAGATCTCCTGGATCGCCGCCCCCGAGGCCTTCACCGAGCACCCCAACTGGCCCGCCAACTACGGCGCCTGGTACATCGCGCAGGTCATCGACGCGCTCACTGCCGTGCCCGAGGTGTGGGCGAAGACGGCCCTGTTCATCACCTACGACGAGAACGACGGCTTCTTCGATCACCTGGTGCCGCCGTTCCCGCCGGGTTCCGCCGCGCAGGGCAAGTCGACCGTCGACGCCGGGCCCGACTACTTCAAGGGCGACTCCTCGCACGTGGCCGGGGCGTACGGGCTGGGCCAGCGGGTGCCGATGCTCGTCGTCTCGCCGTGGAGCAAGGGCGGCTACGTCTGCTCCGAGACCCTGGACCACACCTCGATCATCCGGTTCATGGAGCGCCGCTTCGGCGTCCACGAGCCGAACATCTCGCCCTGGCGGCGCGCCGTCTGCGGCGATCTGACCTCCGCGTTCGACTTCTCCCGCAAGGACACCGAGCCGGTCGCGCTGCCGGACACCGACGGCTACGAGCCGCCGGACCGCGTCCGCCACCCCGACTACGTGCCCACCCCGCCCGCCGACGCGGTGCTGCCGAAGCAGGAGCGCGGGCTGCGGCCCGCCCGCCCGCTGCGGTACGCCCCGCACGTGGACGCCGCGGCCGACCCGGCGGCCGGGAGGCTGACGCTCACCTTCGCCTCCGGCCCCAGGGCGGGTGCCGCCTTCCTGGTCACCTCCGGCAACCGCACCGACGGGCCCTGGACCTACACCACCGAGGCCGGCAAGACCGTCTCCGACACCTGGAACGCGGCGTACTCGGCGGGCTCCCACGACCTGACCGTGCACGGCCCCAACGGCTTCCTGCGCGCCTTCAAGGGCTCGAACAAGAAGGCCGGATGCGAGGTCACCGCCCGGCACACCGGCGACGACATCCGGCTGACCTTCACCAACCACGGCTCCGGCACGGCCCGGCTGAGGCTCGCCGACGGCTACGGCGGCCGCACCACGGCCGTCACCGTCCGCGCCGGTGCCACCGTCCACCACACCGTCGACCTGGCGCGCAGCCGGCGCTGGTACGACCTGACCGTCACCGACGAGGCCGACCCGGCCTTCCTGCGCCGCTTCGCCGGACATGTGGAGAACGGGCGGGCGGGCGTGAGCGACCCGGCGATCATCACGGAGTAGCCGCCGAGGCGGGGGTTCACAGCCGGGTCAGGTGCCCCCGCCCGGTCTGCCGGGGCACCAGACCCGGCTCGGCCGTCGCCGGGTCGCCGTCCAGCGCCAGGACCGCGGCCACCGGATGGCCGTGGTCGCCGGGCGGTGTCCGGCTGAGCAGGATCACGCCCCAGGAGGCCAGCGCCGCCCCGGCCAGGGCGAGCAGCACCCCGGCCGGGCCGCCCTGGAGCCGCTCGCCCAGCAGCGAGAGCCCGATCACCGCGGCGGCCACCGGGTTGGCCAGGGTCACCACCGCCAGCGGCGCGCCCAGACCGCCCCGGTAGGCGGTCTGCGACAGCAGCAGCCCGCCGGCGGCGAACACCGCGACCAGCAGCGCCACGCCGACGACCTGCGCGCTCAGCAGCGGGCCCGAGCGGTCGGTGACGGCGACCGTCACGGTCTGGGTGAGCGCCGAGGCGACCCCGGAGGCGACGCCGGACGCGGTCGCGTGCCTCAGGCCCGGCCGTGCGCCCGGCCAGGACAGCATGCCGATCAGTGCCGCCGTGGCGCCCGCGACGGCCAGCGCCTCGGGCACGCTCAGCACCTCGTCGGGAGCGGCACCGGACGCCGTGACCAGCAGCGCGGCCAGCCCGAGCAGGGTCAGGGCCGTGCCCCGCCACTCGGCCGTGCTCACCCGGCGCCCCGCGATCCGCGCCCCCAGGGGCACCGCCGCGACCAGGGTCAGGGCGCCGAGCGGCTGGACCACGGTGAGCGGACCGTACTTCAGGGCGACGACGTGCAGCAGCGCGGCCGCCGCGTTCAGCACCACCGACCACCACCACGCGCCGCTGGCCAGCAGCCGCAGCGCCCCCGGACCGGAGGAGCGGGCGGCGAGCCGTTCCTGGGCGACGGCCGCGGCCGCGTAGGCGACGGCGGAGACCAGGGACAGCGCGACGGCGAGGACCACGGCGCTCACCGGCCCGCCACCACCAGTTCGCGCTCCTCGACCGGTACCGGCCGGCGCGCGGCGGTGCCCGCCGTGGTGGCCGTCCGGTGCGGCAGGGGTATCAGCCTCAGCGCGAGGCCGAGCAGGACCGTCGCCATGATCGAGTCCAGCCAGAAGTGGTTCGCCGTGCCCACGATCACCAGCAGGGTGAGCAGCGGATGCAGCAGCCACAGCCACCGCCACCGCGACCGGGTGGCGACGATCAGGCCGATCGCCAGCATCAGCGCCCAGCCGAAGTGCAGCGAGGGCATCGCCGCGAACTGGTTGGAGAGGTGGTCGGTACTGGGCGGGCCGTACACCGACGGGCCGTACACCCGCGCGGTGTCCACCAGGCCGGTCGCGGCGAGCATCCGCGGCGGGGCCAGCGGGAAGGCGAGATGCAGCACCAGGGCCGCCGCGGTCAGCGCGGCCAGCACCCGGCGGGCCCAGACGTAGTGCGCGGGGCGCCGCAGCCAGAGCCAGACCAGGAAGGCGGCGGTGGCCGGGAAGTGGACGGTGGCGTAGTAGGTGTTCGCGACGTGCACGAGGACGTCGCCGTGCAGCAGCAGGGACTGCACCGTGCCCTCGCCGGGCAGATGGAGCGCCCGTTCCAGGTCCCACACGTGGTGCGCGTTGCGGAAGGCCTCGCCGGTGTGGCCCGCGGCGAGCTGCCGGCCGAACTTGTAGACGAGGAAGAGCCCTGCGACGAGCAGAAGCTCACGGAGGAGGGGAGGCCGCGCCGACGCGTCGGCCTCCGCTTCCGGCGGCTCGGTGCGGGCGTTCATCCCCCGGCCCCCTTCACTGACGGTGGTGCGTGTGGTTCTCATCGATACGGTCGCGTACCGATACGCTAGTGTACCGATACGATCCAGTACCGGTACACTTGCGTATCGATGGACGAACGGCACACTGGTAAGCGGGCCCGGACCGCCGGACACGAGTAAGGAGCGAGGGGTCGATGACGTCGCAGGCCGCAGACCGACCGGAAACGGTCGGCGCTTCGCGCCGCTCCAAGATCACGCCGGAGCGTGAGCAGGAGTTTCTCGACGCCGTCCTGGAACAGGTCCGCGAGTGCGGGTACGAGGCCGTCACCATGGAGGGCATCGCCGCCAGCACCCGGTGCAGCAAGTCCACGCTCTACCGGCAGTGGAAGACCAAACCCCAGTTCGTGGCGGCGGCGCTGCGCTCGCACCGGCGGGTGCGCTTCGCCGGCATCGACACCGGCTCGCTCGCCGGGGACCTGCGCCGGGCGGCCCGCGTCGCGGGCGAGTGGTCGGGCAAGGACACCAGCCTGCTCCAGGCGTTCGGCCACGCCATCACGCAGGACCCGGAGCTGCGCACGGCGCTGCGCGAGGCGCTGGTCGAACCCGAGATCGCCGCGCTGAGGGAGATCCTGCGGCGCGGGGTGGAGCGCGGCGAGGTCGACGCCGGCAACCCGGCGCTGGAGTACGTGCCCGCCCAGATGTTCGGCGTGCTGCGGATCCGCCCCGTCCTGGAGGGCGAGTACGCCGACCCGGACTACATGGTCCGCTTCGTGGAGGCCGCCGTGCTGCCGGCACTCGGCCTCACCTGAGACCCAGGCCGCCGTCCACGGGATGACTGGACGGTGACCTGCTCGCGCCGCACCGTGGGGACGGGGGCGGCGCGCACCCCCCGGCCGGGTGGGGTTCCCCTTGAGCGGAGGGGCGCTCCACCCGGCCGATCCCGTGCCGGGGCCGGATCAGACCTTCTGCCCGTTGCCGGTGCCGGAGGACACCTTGATGCCTTCGGTGATCTCGTCGATCACGGACTGCTTCTGGTCGGCGTCGACGCCGAACCGGACGACGACGATCCGCTCGAGGTCGGCGGGCGACGGGAAGGCGAGCGACTCGACATAGCCGTCGGCGCCCTTGCTGGTGACCGCCTTCCAGCGGACCAGATAGCCCTTCTGCCCGGCGACCGTGACCGCCTTGGAGGCCAGCACGTCGTGCGAGGTGATCGAGCCGTAGGTCTTGCCGCCGTAGGACTCCTCCGCGTTGTCGGAGATATCGGCCTTGGCGATCTCCTCGGCGGTGTCGCCCTGGGTGCCCAGCGCCAGCGCGGGCGCCGAGTACGCGCCGCCCTTGGTGCAGCTCTGCGAGGTGTCACCGGGGCAGTCGTAGGAGTCGTCCGACGTCACCTGCGCGCCGGCCGAGTACTCCTGGCCGTACCAGCCGTCCGGGATGGGCAGGCTGATACCGCTGATCGCGTCCGTCACCGAGCCGCTGTCGACCTTCGGCGCCTCGGAGCCCTCCGGGGCGGGCGACTGCCCGCCGGAGCCGCCGGAGCCGCCGTCCGGGCCGCCCTGGGAGCCGCCGCCCGGACCGCCCGAACCGCCCCCGGACTCGCCGAACGGGCCGCCCTGCCCGCCCGGACCGCCCTGGCCCTGCGAGGAGCCGGCTCTGGTCCCGTCCGATCCGTCGTCGCCGGCCAGCGCGTACACGCCGACACCTATGCAGGCCAGCACCACGACCGCCGCACCGACGGCGATTCCCGTGCGCAGCCCGCGCCGCCGTCCCGCCGGCGGCACACCGGGATACCCCGGATGCACCGGATACGCCCCGGCGGCCGGCGGCTGCACCGGGGGACCCCATGCGGCGGCCGATCCCGCGGGGCGGGTCTGCTCCGTCCACGCCTTGCCGTCCCACCAGCGCTCGGTGGCGGGACCGTCACTTGTCTGCCCGGGGTCGGGGTACCACCCGGGAGGAGTCACCTGCGTCATGTCCCCACCGTATGAGGCGTCGGTGAAAGCGGGATGAGAGGGTGCGGCCCAAATCCGGGCCGCGGCACCCGTGAGGCGCCGTGCGGGCTCGCCGGCCCGCCGGCCCGGCGGCCGGCACCGGCCCGGTGGTGGCGGGCCGGGCCCGGTCCGGGTCCACCGCCGTGTCCGGCACCACCGACGGCGCCGGTGTCCGGCGGCCGGCGCGGCATCACCGGCCGCGCCGGCCGCCGGGTGGCACCACCGCCGTAGCGGCCCGTCGCCTCCGTTACCAGCTCTCCACCCGTCACGGCAACACCTGCCGGTACGGTCCTCCACGCCGGCGATCGGACGGCTACTCTCAAGGCCGGTACGTCGTTCGGGCGACTCGGGGAGGTAGCGGGATGACGGAGGTACGGCCCCCGGTCGCGGCCTCGGCCTCTCTCTGGGAGCGCGACGAGGAGGTCGCCGCCATCGAACGGGCGGTCGACGCCGTCTCCGCGGACCGCTCGTCCTCCGGCGGCCTGCTCGTCCTGCGGGGAGAGGCGGGACTGGGCAAGACCGCGCTGCTGGCCGAGGCCCGCCGCATCGCCGAACGCCGCGGCTGCACGGTCTGGTCGGCCCGCGGCGCCGAGACCCTCAGATCCGTCCCCTTCAACGTGGTGCGGCAACTGCTCCAGCCCGCGCTGGTGTCGATGCTGCCGGAGGAGGCGCGCGAGTACCTCGGCGACTGGTACGACATCGCCGGCCCCGCCCTCGGCGTGGCGGACCCCGGCGGGCGGCAGGCCGACCCCCAGGGCGTGGTCGACGGCCTGGTCGCCGCCGTCCGCCGGCTCGCCCGCCGCGAATGGCCGCTGGTGCTGCTCGTCGACGACGCCCACTGGGCCGACCAGGAGACCCTGCGCTGGCTCGCCGCGTTCGCCGGGCAGCTGGACGACCTGTCGGTGCTCGTCCTGATCGCCCGCCGGCCCGGCGACGTCGCCGGCGAGAGCGCCCGCCACCTCGACACGATCGCCACCGCCGCCCACCACCCCGCCGCCACGCTCAGCGCCCTCACCCCCGAGGCGACCGCCGGACTCACCCGTGCCACCCTGGGCCGGCACGCCGACGCCCCGTTCTGCCGCGAGGTCTGGGCCGTCACCGGCGGCAACCCCTACGAGACCGTGGAACTCCTGGCCAAGGTGCAGGACAGCGAGCTGCAACCGGTCGAGGCGCAGGCCGGCGAGTTGCGCGCCCTGAACCGCGCGGCCCGCGGCGGCGGACTCGTCGCCCGCCTGGAGCAACTCGGCATCGACGCCACCCGGTTCGCCTGGGCCGCCGCCATCCTCGGCACCGGCATCTCCGTCGGCCTGGTGGCCCGGCTCGCCACCATGAGCCACGACGACGCCGTCCGCTGCGCCGAACTGCTGCGCAGCGCCCGCATCCTCACCGCGCCCGACCCCGGCGCCGGGCAGACCGACGACGGCGACCTGGAGTTCGTCCACCCGCTCATCGCCACCGCCGTCTACAACTCCATCCCCGAGGCGCTGCGCACCGCCATGCACGGCATCGCCGCCCAGGTGCTCGCCGACTCCGGGCGCGGCCTGGCCGCCGCCTCCCGCCATCTGCTCCAGGTCCACCCCGACGACGACGAGGAACTCGTCGAGCAGCTCCGCGAGGCCGCCCGCGAGCACCTCGCCGTCGGCGCCCCCGACGCCGCACGCCGCTGCCTGGAACGCGCCCTGCTGGAACCGCCCCGCCCCGACGTCCACGCGCGCGTGCTGTACGAACTGGGCCGCGCCACCCTGCTCACCGCGCCCGCCAGGACCATCGGTCATCTGCGCACCGCGCTCGCCATGCCGGGTCTGGACGGACCCGCGCGGGTGGACGCCGTCCTCCGTCTCTCCCAGGCGCTCGTCCACAACGACCAGCTGGAGGAGGCCGTCCGCACGGTCGAGGCGGAGGCCGCCCGGCACGAACCGGGACCGTCCCGCATGCGGCTCCAGGCCGTGCAGTACATGTGGGAGGGCATCCACGCAGGCGAGGCCGCCGTGCCGGGCCGCTCCGCGCGCCTGGCCGAACTCGTCCGCTCCTGCACCGGCCGGGACAACTCCGAGCGCGCGCTGCTCATCCTGCGCGCCTTCGACGCCATGGCCCAGGGCGCGAACGCCGAGGAGGCCGTCGAACTGTGCGACCGCGCCCTCGTCAACGGCCGGCTCGCCCCCGGGCTCGGCTGGACGGACGCCGAGTGGGGCGTCGAGCTGCTGCTGATGCTGGCGAACACCTACGTCTACACCGACCGTCTCGACCGCGCCGAGAGCCTCTACAACGAGGCCCTGCACGCCTACGAGACGGCCGGCTGGAGCGGCGGCCACCTCGCCCTGGCCCATGCCTACGTGGGGCTCGGACACCGCAGGCGAGGCCGGCTGCGGGAGGCGGAGACGTCCCTGCGCACGTCACTGCGGCTCGCCGAGCGCGTCGGCCGGGGTCTGCCCCTGTACTGGACGGCCACCTGCAACCTGATCGACACGCTGCTCGCCCGCGGCCATGTCGACGAGGCATGGGCCACCGCCGAGCGGTACGGCTTCGCGCCGCCCTACCCCTCCACCATCGTGCTGCCCGATCCGCGTGCCGTGCGCGGCCGGCTGCTGCTCGCCGTCGGCCGCACCGGGGAGGGCATCGACGAGCTCCAGGCGGCGGGCAGGGCGGCGGCCGGGCGCGGCCACCACAACCCCGTACTGGCGCCCTGGGCCGCCGACCTCGCCCGCGCCCTGGCCGCGCACGACCCCGGCCGTGCCGCACGGCTCGCCACCGACGCCCGCCGCCAGGCCGAGCGCTTCGGCACCGACACCGCCATCGGCGAGGCCCTGCGCTGCGCCGCCGCGCTCCAGACCGGGCAGCGCGCGGTCCGGATCGCCGCCCAGGCCGTCGCCTACCTGGAGTCCTCGCCCTGCCAGTACGAGCACGCGGCCGCCCGCATCGAGCACGGCATCGCCGCCGGGTCGGTCGCCGAACTCGAGCGGGGCCTGGCGCTGGCCCAATCCTGCGGTGCGGACGGGTTGGTGGACCGGGCGCGGGGGGCCTTGGCGGCCGGGGCGGCGGTGCGCTAGGGGTCCGCCGGGGGCGGTGCGCCGGGAATTCGCCGGGGGCGGTGTCTCGTCTGCGGGTGCGCTGTGGCTGGTCGCGCAGTTCCCCGCGCCCCTTTGGGCGTCCGGGGGCGGTGTCTCGTCTGCGGGTGCGCTGTGGCTGGTCGCGCAGTTCCCCGCGCCCCTTTGGGCGTCCGGGGGCGGTGTCTCGTCTGCGGGTGCGCTGTGGCTGGTCGCGCAGTTCCCCGCGCCCCTTTGGGGCGCGTTGTGGCTGGGCGCGCCCACGTGGCGGGGCCGCTCATGTTCGCAGGCCCGCGCCGCTTCAGGGGGTTGCGGTGTCGTCTTCCTCGGCGAGGACCCGCTGGGCCGTCGCGAAGGCCGAGTTAGCCGCCGGGACCCCGCAGTACACGGCGGTCTGGAGCAGGACCGCGCCGATCTCCTCGGGCGTGAGTCCGTTGCGCCGCGCCGCCCGTACATGCATGGCCAGCTCCTCGTAGTGGCCGTGCGCCACCAGCGCCGTCAGGGTGATCATGCTGCGCTCGCGGCGGGAGAGCGTCGGGTCGGTCCAGATCTCGCCCCAGGCATAGCGCGAGATGAAGTCCTGGAAGCGGGCGGTGAAGGGCGTCTGCCGGGACTGCGCCCGGTCCACGTGCGCGTCGCCCAGCACCTGGCGCCGTACCTCCATGCCGCGTCTGGCACCCCCGTCGAAGTGGGCGCGCAGCGCCGTCAGCACCGCCTCGGGGCGTTCCGCGGGCGCCAGGTGCGAGGCGCCCGGGATCTCCACCAGGGAGGCGCCCGGCACCGCGTCGGCGATCTCCCGCAGATGGGCGGGCGGCGTGGCGGGATCCTCCCGGCCGGCGATCAGCAGCGTCGGCACGGAGATGTCCGCCAGCTTCGCGCGCAGGTCGAAGGCGGCCAGGGCGTCGCAGCAGGCGGCGTACGCCTCCGGGTCGGCCGCACGGTGGTCCCGCACCAGCCGCTCCACGGTGAAGCCGGGTGTGAACCAGCGGGCGTCCGCGCTCCCGGCCAGCCCGGCCAGCCCCTCGCGGCGGACCAGCGCGGCCCGCTCCTCCCACGGCGTCGAGCCGTTGAAGTGCGCCGACGAGCAGATCACGGCCAGCGAGGAGAGACGCTCGGGATGGTGCACGGCCAGATGCAGGCCCACCGCGCCGCCCAGCGACACCCCCGCGTACGCGAACCGCTCGACGCCGAGCGAGTCGGCGAGGGCGAGCACCAGAGCGGCGAGGTCCCCGACGGTGGCGCCCGCCTCGATCAAGTCGGCCGGCGAGCCGCCGTGCCCGGGCAGGTCCCAGCGGATCACCCGGTGCGCGACGGACAGTTCCGGCGCGACCCGGTCCCACAGGGCGTACGAGGTGCCCAGCGACGGGCCGAGCAGCAGGGCGGGCGCCGAGGCGGAGCCTTCGGCACCATGGTGGAGAAGAGTCAACGTCGCTCCAGAGCACGGTCGGTGAGGGGTGCGGCGGCACCCGTGTAACGGGCCGGGTCGGTCAGCTCGCCGAGGTCGGCGTCCTTCAGCTCGGGCTCCTCGGCGAGCAGTTCGCCCAGGCTCCGGCCCTCGCCGTAGGTGCGCTTCGCGGTCTCGGTCAGCAGGGCCTTGGCGCGGGCGCGGCCCAGCAGGGGCGCCAGCTCGGCGGAGAGCCGTTCGGAGACGATCAGCCCGTGGGTCAGGTCCAGATGGGCGCGCATGACGTCCGGGCGGACCCGCAGCCCCTCGGCCAGTTCGGCGGCGTCCCGCGCGGCCCCGCCGGTCAGCCGGAGCAGGTCCCTGAGCGGCTCCCACTCGGCGTGCCAGGCGCCGGCCGGCCGCTCGTCCTCCGCGGCCAGCGATCCGTACAGCGTGGCCGCGAGCTGCGGCGCACGCCGGGCCGCCGCCGCGATCAGCGTGGACCGTACGGGATTGGCCTTGTGCGGCATGGCGGACGAACCGCCGCCGCTGCCCTCCGCCACCTCGGCGATCTCGGTACGGGACAGGGCCAGCACATCGACCGCGACCTTGCCCAGCGCTCCGGCCGTGAAGGCCAGGCACCCGGCCAGATCGGCGACCGGGGTGCGCAGGGTGTGCCACGGCAACAGGGGCGCGGCCAGGCCGAGTTCACGGGCGTACGCGGCCGGCAGGGCGGTCGGGTCGGCCGCGCCGTACGCCGCGAAGGCGGCCAGCGTGCCGGCGGCACCGCCGAGCTGGACGGGCAGCCCGTCCCGTACGGCCGCCACCCGGTCCCGGGCGTCGAGCACCAGGGACCGCCACCCGGCGGCCTTCAGCCCGAAGGTCGTCGGCACGGCGTGCTGGGTGAGGGTCCGGCCCGGCATCGGGGTGTCGCGGTGGGCGGCGGCCAGTGCGGCCAGTGCCCGCTCGGTGCGCGCCAGGTCGGCCAGGACCAGGTCCAGGGTGCGGGCGGCGACCAGCATCGTCGCCGTGTCCAGGATGTCCTGGCTGGTGGCGCCCCGGTGGACGTACGGGCCGTACTCCTCGCCGACCGCCCCGGTCAGATCCGCGACCAGCGGGATGACCGGGTTGCCGCCGCCGCGGGCGCGCCGTGCGAGCGACACCACGTCGAAGCGGCCGGCGTCGGCCGCCTCGGTGACCGCGGCCGCCGCTCCGGCGGGCGCGAGGCCCAGCGCGGCCTGTGCGCGGGTCAGCGCGGCCTCCGCGTCGAGCAGCGCCCGAAGCCAGGCGGTGTCACCGGTCGCGGCGGCGGCCGGGGAGTCGGCCCACCCGGGGGCGAGCAGACCGGCCTCGGGATCGGTGGGGATCACGTGAACTCCAGGAAGACCGTCTCGCCCTCGCCCTGAAGGCGGATGTCGAAACGGTACGTGCCGTTGCCCTCGTCCGCCGCGATCAGCGTGTCGCGGCGCTGAGGTGCCAGCCGCGCCAGCAGCGGGTCGGCGGCGAGCGCGGCGTCGTCGCCCGGCAGGTAGATCCGGGTGAACAGGTGCATCAGCAGGCCGCGGGCGAAGACGCAGGCGCTGATGTACGGGGCGCTGTGCCCGCGGGCGCCGGGCCGCAGCGTGTGCGCGTACCAGTGCCCGTTGGCGTCGGTCTGGACGCGGCCGAAGCCGGTGAACTCCACGCCGTTGCGGCCGAGGAACCCGCCGCCGGCCGGGTCGCGGCGCATCGAGCCGTCGGTCGTGGAGATCCGCCCGTCCGGGCCCGGCCCCCACAGCTCCACGAAGGCGTCCGGCAGCGGCTTGCCCTCGCCGTCCAGCACATAGCCCTGGATGGTGATGGTGTCGGGGTGGTTCAGGGGCGCGATGTCACCGCCGCCGGGGAAGGGCAGGGCGTAGCCGTAGAAGGGGCCGACCGTGTGGGAGGGGGTGGGCAGCACGTTCTCCGGGCTGCTTGTGTCGATCTTCGTCATGGCGGGTCAGCGACCTTCCTCGATCCAGGTGGCGTTCGGGCCGTCGAGCACGATGTCCCAGTGGTAGCCGAGCGAGAACTCCGGCACCGACAGGCTGTGGTCGTAGGTGGCGATCAGCCGCTGGCGTGCGGCGTCGTCCGTCACGGACTGAAGGATCGGGTCGTAGGGGAAGAGCGGGTCGTTCGGGAAGTACATCTGCGTCACGAGCCGCTGTGTGAACGCCGTGCCGAACACGGAGAAGTGGATGTGCGCGGGGCGCCAGGCGTTGACGTGGTTGCGCCACGGGTACGGGCCCGGCTGGATGGTGGTGAAGCGGTAGAAGCCGTCGTCGTCGGTGAGGGTGCGGCCCACACCGGTGAAGTTGGGGTCGAGCGGCGCGTCGTGCTGTTCGCGCTGGTGGGCGTAGCGGCCGGCCGAGTTGGCCTGCCAGATCTCTATCAGCTGGCCGCGCACCGGGCGGCCGTCGCGGTCCAGCAGCCGGCCGGAGACGGTGATCCGCTCGCCGATCGGCTCGCCGGTGTGCTGCCGGGTGAGGTCGTTGTCGATCTCGGTGATGTCCCGCTCGCCGAAGGCGGGGGAGGACAGCTCCACCAGCTCCGGGTCCTTGGTGACGTCGATGGAGACCGGCGGCTGTTTCGGGTGGCGCAGCACCGAGGAGCGGTACGGCGCGTAGTCGCGGCGCGGGTGGTGCTCGACGGGCGCGCCGTCGGCGACCCGCTTCTCGTACGCGGCGTGCTCGGCCGCGATCTCGGCGTCGATGTCGTGCTGGGTGAGAGTCATGTCAACTCCTGAGGCTTCTTAGCGTTCGAGGACCAGGGCCAGGCCCTGCCCGACGCCGATGCAGAGGGTGGCGACACCGGTGCCGCTGCCCTTGCGGGCGAGCTGGTGGGCGACGGTGCCGGCGAGCCGGGCGCCGGAGGCACCGAGCGGGTGGCCCAGGGCGATGGCGCCGCCCTGCGGGTTGAGGATCGCGGGGTCGAACTCGGGCCACTCGGCGAGGCAGCCGAGCACCTGGGCGGCGAAGGCCTCGTTCAGCTCCAGCACGTCCAGGTCGGCGAAGGTCTTCCCGGCCTTGGCCAGCGCGCGGTTGACGGCCTCGACGGGAGCGAGCCCGAAGTAGTCAGGGTCGACGGCGTGGACGCCGGTGGCGGATACCCGGGCCAGCGGCTCGCGGCCGGTGGCCCTCAGGCCCTCCTCGTCCACCAGCAGCAGCGCGGCGGCGCCGTCGTTGAGGGGGGAGGCGTTGCCCGCGGTGACCGTTCCGTGCTCCGTGCGGAAGGACGGCTTGAGCTTGGCCATCGCCGCGAGGGAGGCGTCCGCGCGGACGGACTCGTCGGCGGCGAGGACGGCCGGGTCGCCCTTGCGCCGCGGGACGGTCACCGGCGCGAGTTCGGCGTCGAACACGCCCTCGGCCTGTGCCTTCGCCGCCTTCTGGTGGCTGTGCAGGGCGAACTCGTCCTGCTGCGCACGGGTGATCTTGTGCTTGTCGGCGATGAGCTCCGCCGACTCGCCCAGCGGGATCGTCCACTGCGGTTCCATCCTCGGGTTGACCATGCGCCAGCCCAGGGTGGTCGAGTAGAGCTCGGCGTGCCCGGCCGGGAACGGCCTGTCGGACTTGGGCAGCACATACGGCGCCCGGGTCATCGACTCCACGCCGCCCGCGACGGCGATCGAGGCGTCCCCGACGGCGATGGCGCGGGCCGCCTGGATCACGGCCTCCAGACCGGAGGCGCACAGCCGGTTGACGGTCACGCCGGGTACGGAGGTGGGCAGGCCCGCCAGCAGGGCGGCCATACGGCCGACGTTGCGGTTCTCCTCGCCGGCGCCGTTGGCGTTGCCGAAGTACACGTCCTCGATCCGCGCCGGGTCCAGCCGCGGCGTACGGGCGAGGAGTTCGCGGATGGCGTGGGCGGCCAGGTCGTCCGGGCGCACGGAGGCGAGTCCGCCGTTGTAGCGGCCGATCGGGGTGCGGACCGCGTCGACGATGTAGACGTCCTTCACGACTGGATCTCCTGGGTCTGCTCCGGGACACGCACCTTCGCGGCGGTCCTGCTGACGATCTCCTCGGCGGTGACGCCCGGCGCGGTCTCCACCAGCACCAGTCCGTCGCCGGTGACGTCGAGCACGCCGAGGTCGGTGATGATCCGGTCCACGCAGCCCTTGCCGGTCAGCGGCAGCGCGCACTCGTCGAGGATCTTGGGGGAGCCGTCCTTGGCGGTGTGGGTCATCACCACGATGACGGTGCGGGCGCCGTGGACCAGGTCCATCGCGCCGCCGATCCCGGTGATCATCTTGCCGGGGATGGCCCAGTTGGCCAGGTCACCGCCGGCGGAGACCTGCATCGCACCGAGCACGGCGACGTCGATGTGCCCGCCGCGGATCATCGAGAACGACAGTGCCGAGTCGAAGAAGGAGGCGCCGGGCAGGACGGTGACGGTCTCCTTGCCGGCGTTGATCAGGTCCGGGTCGACCTGCTCCTCGGTCGGGTAGGGGCCGGTGCCCAGGATGCCGTTCTCCGACTCCAGGACCACCTCGACGCCGGCCGGGAGGTAGTTGGGGATGAGGGTGGGCAGGCCGATGCCGAGATTGACGTACTGGCCGTCCTTCAGCTCGCGCGCCGCGCGGGCGGCCATCTCCTCGCGTGTCCAGGCCATCAGGAACTCACCGTCCCTCGTGCCGAAGGCGCGGAGATCGTACGCCGTTCGATCCGCTTGTCCGCCGCCTGCTCGGGGGTGAGCGCGACCACCCGCTGCACGAAGATGCCCGGCAGGTGCACCGCGTCCGGGTCCAGCTCGCCCGGCTCGACCAGCTCCTCGACCTCGGCGACGGTCACCTTGCCGGCCATCGCCGCGAGCGGGTTGAAGTTGCGGGAGGACTTGTTGAAGACGAGGTTGCCGTGCCGGTCGCCCTTGGCCGCCCGGACCAGGGCGAAGTCGGTGCGGATGCCGCGCTCCAGCACGTACGGGACGCCGTCGAACTCGCGGACCTCCTTGGGCGGCGAGGCCAGCGCGACGCCGCCGTCGCCGTCGTAGCGCCACGGCAGCCCGCCGTCGGCGACCTGGGTGCCCACCCCGGCCGGGGTGTAGAAGGCGGGGATGCCGGCGCCGCCGGCCCGCAGCCGCTCGGCCAGCGTGCCCTGCGGGATCATCTCCACCTCCAGCTCACCGGCGAGGTACTGGCGGGCGAACTCCTTGTTGGCGCCGATGTAGGAGCCGGTCACCCGGGCGATCCGCCCGGCGGCCAGCAGCACCGCGAGGCCGGACTCCATCGCGCCGCAGTTGTTGGAGACCACCGACAGCCCGCCGGTCCCGCGCTCGTACAGCGCCTGGATCAGCACGTTCGGCACACCGCTCAGACCGAAACCGCCCACCGCGAGCGACGCGCCCTCCGGCACGTCGGCCACCGCCTCCAGGGCCGTGGCGACCACCTTGTCCATCCGAGAAGCCCCATCTCTTCCAAGCGCCCCGAGGGGGGTCCCGATCGGCGTCTCTCGGCGTCGCGAACGGAATTAGTCAGGGCACTGAGTATTTCAGCGAGGTTTTCCACACGCTGCCATCGGATGGCTGAAGCGTCAATACCTTGCTGGTACATCGAGGTACGAAGGGTGAGGAACAGCCGCAGACAGAGGGGGTGCCGCCCGGGTATCGTTCAGTGCACCAATCAATGCGACCACGGGAGCGCACATGGCCGCGGTGGATCTCGCCACCCATCCCGGGCACCTGGCCCGGCGGCTTCAGCAGGCGCACTACCTGCTGTGGAACACGATGGTCTCCGAGGAGATCACCTCGCCGCAGTTCGCGGTCCTCAACGCGATCATCAGCGAGCCGGCCGGCCTGGACCAACGAACCGTAGGGGAGAAGGTGGGCCTCGACCGGTCCACCATCGCCGAGGTGATCAGCCGCCTCGGCCGCCGCGGACTGCTCGACAAGGTCCGCGACCCCCAGGACGGCCGCCGCTCCCTGCTGCGCCTCACGGACGAGGGGACGCGCACCCACCGCAAGCTGACCGTGCGCACGGCCCGGATGAACCAGGTCTTCCTCGCCCCGCTCTCCGCCGAGGAGCAGGTCCTCTTCTTCGACCTCATCGGCCGGGTCGCGGACGCCGCCGAGGGGCTGCGCAACCCGGCGGAACCCGTCGCGGCACCCCGCTGACCCAGGGCCGAGCCGGGTCGTGCCGCCCCGGCCGCCTCGCGCACGCGGTTCGCCCCCCGGGGGCCGGGTACCCGGGCGCCACCGCAGAACGGACGTGTACCGCGAACGGACGGAGCGCGAGGCGATGAAGGCAGTGACCTGGCAGGGCAAGCGGGACGTGCGGGTCGAGGAGGTGCCCGATCCCACCGTCCAGGAGCCGACGGACGCGGTCATCCGCGTCACGTCCACCGGGCTGTGCGGCTCCGACCTGCACTTGTACGAGGTGCTCACCCCGTTCATGACCCCCGGGGACATCCTCGGCCACGAGCCGATGGGCATCGTCGAGGAGGTCGGGCCCGGCGTGCCGGACCTCATGGTGGGCGACCGGGTCGTCGTACCGTTCCAGATCGCCTGCGGCGACTGCTGGATGTGCCTCAACTCGCTGCCCACCCAGTGCGAGACCACCCAGATCACCGGCGAGGGCATGGGCGCCGCCCTGTTCGGCTACACCCGCCTGTACGGTTCGGTGCCCGGCGGGCAGGCCGAGTACCTGCGGGTCCCGCAGGCGCAGTACGGCCCGATCAAGGTGCCGGAGGGACCGGCCGACGACCGGTTCGTCTACCTCTCCGACGTGCTGCCCACCGCCTGGCAGGCGGTCGCCTACGCCGATGTCCCGCCGGGCGGCAGCGTCGCCGTGCTCGGCCTCGGACCGATCGGCGACATGGCCTGCCGGGTCGCCCAGGTCAAGGGCGCCGGGCGGGTCTTCGGCGTGGACCTGGTGCCGGAACGGCTGCGCCGGGCGAAGGCGCGGGGCGTGGAGACGTACGACCTGCGCTCCTTCGACAACGAGAAGGAACTGGTCGAGGCCATCCGCGACGAGACCGACGGGCGCGGCCCCGACGCCGTGATCGACGCGGTCGGCACCGAGGCGCACGGCAGCGCCGTGGCCAAGCTGGCCCAGACGGCCGCCGCGGTGCTGCCCCGGGCCGTCTCCGGGCCGTTCGCCGAACGGTTCAGCGTCGACCGGCTCGCCGCCCTGAACATGGCCATCGACCTGGTACGGCGCGGCGGCACCATCTCGCTGTCCGGCGTGTACGGCGGCATGGCCGACCCGCTGCCGATGCTCACCCTGTTCGACAAGCAGATCCAGCTGCGCATGGGACAGGCCAACGTGCGCCGCTGGAGCGACGAGATCATCCCGTATCTGACCGACGAGGATCCGCTCGGCGTCGACGACTTCGCCACCCACCACGTGCCGCTGAGCGAGGCCCCGCACGCCTACGAGATGTTCCAGAAGAAGCAGGACGGCGCGGTCAAGGTGCTGATGCGGCCGTGAGTCAGCGCGGGGGCGCGAGGATCTCCGCCAGGTCGTAGCGGACCGGCTCCTGGAGCTGGGCGAACGTGCAGCTCTCCGGCGTACGGTCCGGGCGCCAGCGGCGGAATCCGGCCGTGTGCCGAAAACGCGTTCCGCCCTCCATGTGGTCGTAGGCCACCTCCAGGACCCGCTCCGGCCGCAGCGGCACCCAGGACAGGTCCTTCTTCCCGGTCCAGCGGCTGGGCGCGCCGGGCAGCCGGGCGTCGTCGTGGGCCGCCTCGTCCGACCGGGCGGCCCACGGGTGGCCCGACACGTCCGCCATGCGCAGCGGCCGGAGCTCCTCGACCAGTTCGGCGCGCCGCTTCATGGAGAAGGCGGCGCACACGCCCACGTGCTGGAGGGTGCCGCGGTCGTCGTAGAGGCCGAGCAGGAGCGAACCGACGACGGGGCCGCTCTTGTGCAAGCGGTAGCCGGCCACCACCACGTCCGCGGTGCGCTCGTGCTTGACCTTGAACATGGCGCGCTGGTCCTGGTGATAGCCGAGGGTGAGCGGCTTGGCGACGACCCCGTCCAGGCCCGCCCCCTCGTAGCGCTCGAACCAGTCCCGCGCCACCTCGATGTCCAGCGTCGCCGGCGCCACGTGCACCGGGGGTGTCACCCCCTCCAGCGCCGCCACCAGCCGCTCCCTGCGCTCGGCGAGCGGGACGTCGAGGAGCGAGTCGCCGTCCAGCGCCAGCAGGTCGAAGGCGACGAGGGAGGCCGGCGTCCGCTCCGCCAGCATCCGCACCCGGGAGGCGGCCGGATGGATGCGCTCGGTGAGCGCGTCGAAGTCCAGCCGCCCCTCGCGGGCGATCACGATCTCCCCGTCCAGCACGCACCGCCCGGGCAGCCGCTCCTGCACGGCCGCCACCAGCTCGGGGAAGTACCGGCTCAACGGCCTCCCCGTCCGGCTGCCGACCTCCACCTCGTCCCCGTCCCGGAACACGATCGCCCGGAACCCGTCCCACTTGGCCTCGTACTGCATGCCCGGCGGGATCCGCGCCACCGACTTGGCGAGCATCGGTTTCACGGGCGGCATCACCGGAAGATCCATACCGATGATTCTGACCGCTTACGCCGAGAATCGCCTGGTGTGCGAGGTATGCCCGTTCCGCCTACCGTGGCTCGCATGGGTGACGCGGTGGAACTGGAAGCGGACGGCCGGACCGTACGGCTGTCCAGCCCGGACAAGGTGTTCTTCCCGGAGCGCGGCTTCACCAAGCTGGACCTCGCCCGGTACTACCTGGCCGTCGGCCCCGGCATCCTGCGCGCCCTGCGTGAGAGACCCACCACCCTGGAGCGCTACCCCGACGGAGTGACCGGCGAGTGGTTCTTCCAGAAACGCGCGCCCAAGAGCATGCCCGGCTGGATCCCGACCGCCCACATCACCTTCCCCAGCGGCCGCAGCGCCGACGAGATGTCCCCCACCGAGGTGGGCGCCGTGCTGTGGGCCGCCCAGTACGGCACCCTCACCTTCCACCCCTGGCCGGTACGGCGCGCCGACGTCGACCACCCCGACGAACTCCGCATCGACCTCGACCCGCAGCCCGGCACCGACTACGCCGACGCCGCCCGCGCCGCCCACGAACTGCGCGCCGTCCTCGACGCCTTCGGCGGCCTGCGGGGCTGGCCCAAGACCTCCGGCGGCCGCGGCCTGCACGTCTTCGTGCCGATCCAGCCGCGCTGGACCTTCACCCAGGTGCGGCGCGCGGCCATCGCGGTCGGCCGGGAGATGGAACGCCGGATGCCGGACCTGGTCACCATCAAGTGGTGGAAGGAGGAGCGCGGCGAGCGCATCTTCCTCGACTACAACCAGACCGCCCGCGACCGCACCATCGCCTCCGCCTACTCCGTACGGCCCCGCCCTCACGCCCCGGTCTCGGCACCCCTGCGCTGGGACGAGGTCGGCGCCGCCCGGCCCCGCGACTTCGACCTCGCGACCATGCCCGCGCGCTTCGCCGCCCTCGGCGACGTGCACGCGGACATGGACGACCACGCCTACTCGCTCGACGCGCTCCTGGAACTGGCCGCCAAGGACGAACGCGACCACGGTCACGGCGACCTGCCGTACCCGCCCGAGTACCCCAAGATGCCGGGCGAGCCCAAACGGGTCCAGCCGAGCCGTGCCCGCAAGGACCGACCGACGGCCCCTTGAGCCACCGGAGGGGGAACGGGGGAAACGGGGGGCCACACTGGCGTGCGGGACCTTGCTGACGTCCTGGCGACCTTCGGGACTTGGCGGTCCCCGGGACTTGGCGGTCCCCGGGACTTGGCGGTCCCCGGGACTTGGCGGTCCCCGGGACTTGGCGGTCCCCGGGACTTGGCGGTCCCCGGGACTTGGCGGTCCCCGGGACTTGGCGGTTCCCGGGGCCTGGTGGTCTTCGGGGCTTGGTGGTCTCCGCGGCTTGGCGGTCTCCGCGGCTTGGCGGTTCCCGGGGCCTGGTGGTCTTCGGGGCTTGGTGGTCTTCGCGGCTTGGCGGTTCCCGAGGCCTGACGGTCTCCGCGGCTTGGCGGCTTTCGGGGCTTGGCGGTCTCCGGGGCTTGGCGGTCTCCGGGGCTTGGCGGTTCCCGAGGCCTGACGGTCTCCGCGGCCTGGCGGCCTGCGGGGCTTGGCGGTCTCCGCGGCCTGGCGGCCTGCGGGGCCGTGTGGCCCGGTGGTTTCGCGGACTTCGCGGACTTCGCGGACTTCGCGATCTGGTGGTCCTGTGGCCGTTGCGGCCCGGCAGCCCGGCGGGTCTTCGCGGCCCTGTGGTCTGGCGGCTCCTGCGGCCTCCGGCGCTGGCGGTCTCCGGTATCTGGCGGCCCGCTGGTTTCGCGGCTCCTTGCGGCCCCCGGCCCCGCCGGTACGGCGGCCTGGCGGCCTGGCGGCCTGGCGGCCCGGCGGCCCGGCGGCCCGGCGGGCCTTCGCGGCCCGGCAGTCCGGCAGTCAGGCGGTCTCCGCGGAGCGGCGGTCCTGTGGCCTCGCGGCTTGCAGTCCGGTGGCCTCCCCGGCCTGGCGGTTGCGCGAGGCCGGGGAGCGGCGGGCGGCGGGCGGCGGGGGAGCGAGGTTCGCACTGCTGTCCGTCCTTCCCCGGGTTCCCGGTCCGCGCTCCGCGCTCCGCGCTCGTGGTACGCGGTTCCGCGAGGGCGAGAGCGCTCTCGGCCGTCTCCGGCCGAGTCGGTGGCCCGGGTCTATCCTGATCCGCAGCCGCCGAGAAGGAGCCCCAAGTGACCGAGACAGCGCCGCGTCCCACGCTGGAGGCCGTGGCCGCGCTGGCCGGGGTCTCGCGGGCCACCGTGTCGCGGGTGGTCAACGGCGGGGACGGCGTGCGGCAGCCGCTCGCCGAACGGGTCCGGCAAGCGGTGGAGGAGCTCGGATACGTCCCCAACCAGGCCGCCCGCTCCCTGGTGACCAGGCGGCACGACGCCGTCGCCGTCGTGGTCGCCGAGCCGGAGACCCGGGTCTTCGCCGACCCCTTCTTCGCCCTCCAGCTGCGCGGCATCAGCAAGGAGCTGACGGCCCACGACAACCAGCTCGTGCTGCTGCTCACCGAGGGCCGCGAGGACCACGCCCGCGTCGCCCGCTATCTGGCCGGCGGTCATGTCGACGGCGCCCTGGTCTTCTCCCTGCACCTCGACGATCCCCTGCCCGGTCTGATCCGGCACGCCGGTGTGCCGACCGTGTTCGGCGGGCGGCCCGGATGGAGCGACGGGCAGGACGGCGCGGTGTACGTGGACAGCGACAACCGCGGCGGCGCCCGCCAGGCCGTACGCCATCTCGTCGGCCTGGGCCGCACCCGGATCGCCCACATCAGCGGCGCCCTGGACCAGACGTCCGCGGCCGACCGGCTCGACGGCTTCCGGGACATCCTGCCCGGCGCCGATCCGCGGCTCGTGGTGGAGAGCGACTTCACCCCGGGCGGCGGTGAGCGGGCGATGCGGGAACTGCTCGACCGGTGCCCGGACCTGGACGCCGTGTTCGCCGCCAACGACCTCACCGCCTCGGGCGCCCTGCGGGTGCTGCGCGAGCGCGGGCTGCGGGTGCCGGACGACGTGGCCGTGGTCGGGTTCGACGACATGCTGCCCGTCGCCGAGCAGACCGATCCGCCGCTGACGACCGTCCGTCAGGACATCGAGGGGATGGGCCGGCTGATGGCCCGTCTGCTGCTCCGTGACCTCGACCGCCGCAACGGCGGCAGGACGGCACCGGACGACGGGGACACGCCGTCCGGTGTCGTCCTGCCCACGACCCTGGTGCGGCGCGCCTCCGCGTGACCCTCACTCCCGGCGCGGCACCCCCTCGATCACCGCGAAGCGGGCGCCGTACGGATCGGTGAGCCGGGCGACGCGGCCGACGCCCTGGACGTCCGTGGCGGGCAACCGGACCGTGCCGCCCAGCTCCCGCGCGCGGGCGAGCACCGCGTCCGTGTCCGCGACCCCGAAGTACGGCAGCCAGGACGGCTCCGTCTCCGTCGCGTCGTCGGCCAGCGGGACCATGCCGCCGAACATGGCCTCCTCGCCGGTCCCGGCGGGGTTGAGGCAGGTGTAGACGCCGCCGGGGAAGGAGACCGCCGCCGTCTCCAGGCCCAGCACGGCGTGGTAGAACGCGGCCGCCGCGGCGATGTCCGGCGTGTACAGCTCCACCCAGCTCAGCGAACCGGGCTGCCCGGCCAGGTCCAGGCCGCCGGTCCCTCCCGGCTGCCGGATGCCGAACGGCACGCCCGCGCGGTCGGCGAGGACCGCCGTGCGGCCCTGGTCCGCCACGTCCGCGGGCGGCACGAGCACCCTCCCGTGCGCCTGCCGGGCCGCCTTGGCGGTGGCCTCGGCGTCGGCCGTGCGGAAGTACACCGTCCAGGACGACGGACCCTGCTCCGGGGTGGTCCGCACGCCGCCGGCCACCGTCCCGCCGCCCAGCCGGAAGAGGCCGTGGCCGCCGGCCCCGGGCCCCGCCGGCCCGAAGCGCCAGCCGAAGAGAGAGCCGTAGAAGGAGACGGTGCCGTCGAGGTCGGGCGTGCCGACCGCGAGCCGGTTCGGGGCACCGTTGACGGAACGGGTGGTGAGCATCTGCGCCCTCCTCGGAAAGGTCCCGTTGCCTGCTCTGCCGAGTCTCGCACCGCCCACTGACAACCGCCGCCGCGGCGCCCTCTCCGCGCGCCGCCGTGCGTCTGCGGGCCGGGCGGGCGACCATCGGGGGGCCGTGGGCCCTGCCTCGGCGGCGTTGATCCGGCGTTGATCGAACGTTTTTCGCCGCCGGGCACGATCACGGCCATGCACATCGAAACGATTCCGGCGCCCGCCCTCGACTGGCAGGAGGAGGCGCTGTGCGCGCAGACCGGGGGGGACTTCTTCTTCCCCGAACCGGGCAGCTCCGTGCGGGAGGCGAAGCGCATCTGCTCCCTGTGCCCCATCCGCTCCCTCTGTCTGGACTTCGCGCTCGAGCACGACGAGCGCTTCGGCGTCTGGGGCGGGCTGTCGGAGAAGGAACGGCTGGAGCTCCGGCGCGCGGGCCGGTAACGGCCGGGCCCGGCAGCGCGGTACCGGCACCGGTACCGCGCTGCCGGCCCCCGGAGGAACGGGAGGGCCGGCCGGCGGCCACGGCGGCCACGGCGGCCACGGCAGCCGCGAGGGCCGCCTGGCACCCCGGCGCGACCTGCTCCATGCCCTGCGCCGCCTCTCCCGTGCCGGACGTACGGGACGCGGCAGCGAGGCGGCAGG
This sequence comes from Streptomyces fumigatiscleroticus, assembly GCF_014647975.1. Taxonomy (GTDB): domain Bacteria; phylum Actinomycetota; class Actinomycetes; order Streptomycetales; family Streptomycetaceae; genus Streptomyces; species Streptomyces fumigatiscleroticus. The sequence goes on along the minus strand of NZ_BMQF01000004.1, from coordinate 47,543 downwards.
CGGCGGCGCCCGAGCAGCGGCCGGGGACGCGTCAGAGTGCCGAGCGTGCCGCCAGGCGGGCCTTGCGGGCCGCGAGCTTCTCGTCGAACTTCGCGGCCTCCGCGTTCAGGCCGCCCATGAAGACGCCGAGTTCCTCCTGGGCCCGCAGGCCCTCGGGGCCGAGGCCGTCGATCTCCATGACCTTCAAGAAGCGCAGCACGGGCTGGAGCACGTCGTCGTGGTGGATGCGCAGGTTGTAGACCTCGCCGATCGCCATCTGCGCGGCGGCCCGCTCGAAGCCGGGGATGCCGTGGCCGGGCATCCGGAAGTTGACCACCACGTCGCGCACCGCCTGCATGGTCGGGTCGGGCGCGATCTCGAAAGCCGCCCCCAGCAGGTTGCGGTAGAAGACCATGTGCAGGTTCTCGTCGGTCGCGATGCGGGCCAGCATGCGGTCGCAGACCGGGTCGCCGGACTGGTGGCCGGTGTTGCGGTGCGAGATGCGGGTGGCCAGCTCCTGGAAGGCGACGTAGGCCACCGAGTGCAGCATCGAGTGGCTGTTGTCCGACTCGAAGCCCTCGCTCATGTGGGCCATGCGGAACCGTTCCAGCTTGTCCGGGTCGACCGCGCGCGAGGCGAGCAGGTAGTCCCGCATCACGATGCCGTGCCGGCCCTCCTCCGCGGTCCAGCGGTGCACCCAGGTGCCCCAGGCGCCGTCGCGGCCGAAGAGGGTGGCGATCTCGTGGTGGTAGCTGGGCAGGTTGTCCTCGGTGAGGAGATTGACCACCAGGGCGATCCGGCCGATCTCGGTGACCTTCGACTGCTCCTTCTCCCAGGCCTCGCCGTCTTCGAAGAACCCGGGGAAGTTGCGGCCGTCGCTCCACGGCACGTACTCGTGCGGCATCCAGTCCTTGGCGACCTTCAGATGCCGGTTCAGTTCCTTCTCGACCACTTCCTCCAGCGCGTACAGCAACCGGGCGTCGGTCCAGCTGGAGGGGCTGCCGAGGTGAGGGGAAGTGAGCGTCACGTGTACTCCAGGGGGACGGGTGACAGTGCGGAGGGGGCCGGCGAGCGGCCGGCCGTAACCTACGGTCTCGTAGCCTACGACACCGTAGGTTACGAGACCGTAGGTTAAGCGCGCTGTAAAGATTGCTGATCAACCGGGGTCCGGCGGGCGTACGGGAAAGCCCCGGGACCCGCAGGTCCCGGGGCTGTACGGGGGATGCGGCCACCCGTCAGGCATACAGGTCCCGCATCCGTACTGAGAGACATGTCACACAGCCCTCGAGCTTCTCGAACTCGCCGATGTCCACCACGACCGGCTCGTGGCCCAGCCCGGCGAGCAGCTCCGCCGTCCGCGGCGCGCTCGCCGCCATCAGCAGCTTGCCGCCGCCGAGCAGCACCACGTGCGCCCCCGACTCCTCCGGCACCGGCAGGAAACGGGGGAACAGCGAGGGCGTGTCCATCCTCGGGATGTGCCCGATGACCGTGCCATCGGGCAGCGCCGTGACCGCCGACTTCAAGTGCAGCACCTTGCTCACCGGCACGGCGACCACCTGCGCCCCCAGCGGTTCGAAGGCGGCCCGCAGCTGCTGTACGCCGGCCGCGTTGGTACGGCCGCCGCGGCCGACGTAGACGGTGTCGCCCACCTTCAGTACGTCGCCGCCGTCCAGCGTGCCCGGCTCCCAGATCCAGTTGACGGAGCAGCCGAGGCGGGCCACGGCCTCCTCCACCCCGGCGGTCTCCTCGCGCCGGGACTCGGCGCCCGGCCGTGTGATCAGAGCGACGTTCTTGTACATGACGACGGTGTCCTCGACGAACACCGAGTCGGGACAGTCGTCGGCCGGCTCCACCTCGATCGTCTCCCAGCCGTGGGCGCGCAGGGCCCCGGCATACGCCTCCCACTGCTCGACCGCGAGATCGGGATCGACCTCCGTCCGCTCCAGGTGGGTCACCAGCCCCTCGGCGAGGCGCGGGCTGGGGCGGCGGATGAGGGCCTTCTTGCTGGGCACGACCGGCTCTTTCGTATCGGCGGGATGGCGGCCGGCGCCCTCGTGGGGCGCCGGCCGCCATCATGCAGCGCGGACGGGCGGAGCCGAAACTTCCGACGGCCCGCGGCCGGGCGCCGGAGGTCCGACGGAGCGCTCAGGCCGCATGCGCGACCGCCTCAGGCCGCACGCGCGACCGCCTCAGGTGTGGTCCGGCTCAGCTCCCCGTCCAGCAGCAGCCAGCGCGTGATGCCGACCGACTCCAGGAAGGGCAGGTCGTGACTGGCCACGATCAGCGCTCCCTCGTAGGACTCCAGGGCCGTGGTGAGCTGCCGCACGCTCGCCATGTCGAGGTTGTTCGTCGGCTCGTCCAGCATCAGCAGCTGCGGCGCGGGCTCCGCCAGCATCAGCGCGGCCAGCGCCGCCCGGAAGCGTTCGCCGCCGGAGAGCGTCGCCGCCGGCTGGTCGGCGCGGGCGCCCCGGAACAGGAAGCGGGCCAGCCGCGCCCGGATCCGGTTGCCGGTGGCGCCCGGCGCGAACCGGGCCACGTTCTCGGCGACGGTCAGCCCGTCGTCGAGGACGTCGAGGCGCTGCGGCAGGAAGCGCAGCGGCACATGGGCCGTGACCTCGCCCGACACCGGCTGAAGCTCCCCGGCGATCGTGCGCAGCAGCGTGGTCTTGCCCGCGCCGTTGCGCCCGACCAGCGCGATCCGCTCGGGACCGTGCACGTCCAGGGAGCCCACCACGCGCGCGCAGTGGGCCGGTCGCAGATCGCGCAGGGTGAGGACGGACCGGCCCGGCGGCACGGCCGTGTACGGCAGGTCGACGCGGATCTCGTCGTCGTCCCGTACGGCCTCCACCGCCTCGTCGAGCCGCTTCCTGGCCTCGGCGAGCTTCTCCTCGTGCAGGATGCGGTGCTTGCCCGCGGACTCCTGCGCCGCGCGCTTGCGCGCCCCCATGACGATCTTCGGCTCGCGCTTGCTGTCCCACATCTTCTGGCCGTAGCGCCTGCGGCGGGCCAGCTTGACCCGGGCGTCGGTCAGTTCACGCTGCTGCCTGCGCAGATCGGCCCCGGCCACCCGCACCATCCGCTCGGCCGCCTCCTGCTCGACGGCGAGCGCCTCCTCGTAGGCGGAGAAGTTCCCGCCGTACCAGGTGAGCTCCCCGGCGCGCAGATCGGCGATCCGGTCGACGAGGTCCAGCAGTTCCCGGTCGTGGCTGACCACGACCAGCACGCCCGGCCAGGCCGCGACGGCCGCGTACAGCCGCCGGCGCGCGTACAGGTCGAGGTTGTTGGTCGGCTCGTCCAGCAGCAGCACGTCGGGCCGGCGCAGCAGCAGCGCGGCCAGCCGCAGCAGCACCGACTCGCCGCCCGACAGCTCGCCGACGGTGCGGTCCAGCGCGAGGTGGCCGAGGCCCAGTTCGCCGAGCGTGGCCAGGGCGCGCTCCTCGACGTCCCAGTCGTCGCCGAGCGTCTCGAAGTGCTCCTCGGCCGTGTCACCCGCCTCGATGGCGTGCAGCGCGGCCCGCCGCGCGGCGATGCCGAGCGCCTCGTCGACGCGGAGCCCGGTGTCGAGCGTGACGTTCTGCGGGAGGTGGCCGACCTCGCCCGTGACGTGGACGGTGCCGTCGGTGGGGGCCAGTTCCCCGGCGAGCAGCCTGAGCAGGGTGGATTTCCCGGAGCCGTTGACTCCGACGAGCCCCGTCCGGCCGGGCGGGAAGGCGGCGTCGAGCCCGTCGAGGACGGGGGTGCCGTCGGGCCAGTCGAAGGACAGGGCGGTACAGGTGAGGGCGGATGACATACGGGCCTCGCGGTTGCTTGGTGCGGTCAGGGGCAAACGCGTATCGAGACACCGTCGGGCGACAGGCCGTCGAGCGGAGGAGGAGGCGGAGGAGGAAGGAGTGCCGGGCACGGAGAAGGCCCCGCTCCGCCGAGGACGGCTCGAACGCCGAGGTCGCACGCGACGCACACACCCACCAGGGGTGTGACGCGGTGTCTCAGGACCTCAGACGAGCAACGTCCTTCTCCAATCGGCGGCAACAGGACCGCTGAAAACCGTAAGAGGGGCCCGGGACGGCTGTCAACGCATTTCCGGCGCCCCGCCGCACCCCCGGAAGGAGTGCCCCGTGCCCGACGGCCCGCTCTCGCTGCCGGCCCGGCTCCACCTGCTCGCCTGGGACAGCGCGGGCCGGGAGGCCACCGGCGCCCCGCACCTGCACCACCTGGTGCGGGCCGGCGCCCTCACCGAACTGGCCCGGCGCGGGCTGCTCGCCGACGACGACGGCATCGCCACACCGGCCGACCCGGACGCGCACACCGGGGACCCGGTGCTCGACGGGCTGCTGGAGCTGGTCGGCGAGTCGTTCCCGCACCGGTGGCGGACCTGGGTCACGCTGCGGGCCCGCGTCACACTCGACGCCGTGCGCGAACAGCTGGTGGCCGAGGGGTTCCTGCGGGCCGAGCGGAAACGGGTCCTCGGGGTCTTCCCGTCCGTGGACCACACCCTGCGGCGGACCGCGGCGGCCCAGGCGCTGCGCGAGGAGGTCCGGCACATCCTCACGGGGCCGGTGCCGGCCTCACGGGTGCCCGCGCGGGACGCGGCCGTGGCCGTCCTGGCGGCCGCCGCCGGGCTGCGCGCGCTGCCGCCCGCGGGGGAGCGCGCGGGGCTGCGGACGCGGGTGGAGGAGCTGACCGATCGTGCCGGTGACGCGTCGCCCGCCCTGTCGAGGGTGGTGCGCGAACTGCGTACGGCGGTCGGCGCGTCGGTGCCGCCGGTGCCCGTGCCGGCCGGCGGGTGAGCCGTACGACCGGGCCGGATACCTGCCGGCGTCCTCGGCGAGGTCCGGTGCGGTACGGCAGCGCCCCGAAGGGCGCGGGGGCCTGCGCGAGGGGCCGCGACCGGTCCGCGCACGGTGCGCCGGACCATCGGCGGAGCGCTCAGCAGGCGTCCCGCATCAGCTCCGCCAGGTCGTGGTCGAGGTCGAGGTGGAGATGTTCCAGACCGGCGGGCACGAGCTCGTCGGTGGCCCGCAGGAACCGGCGCACCTCGGCCGAGTGGATGTGCACGACGGCCGTGCCCTCGGGGGCGTGGAACTCCAGGACGGTGCGGTCGTACCCGTAGGGCCGCACCCGTACGTCGCCCTGGCCCTCGGGGCCGTCGAGACCGGCGGCGAGCAGCTCACGGGCGAAGGCCCAGCAGACCTCGACGCCCTCCAGGGTGGCCGGGGCCGGGAAGGTCATGCGGACGGCGAACGGGTCGCGCGGGTCGTAGTGCAGCGTCGCGGGGATGCTCGGCATCCTCGGCGCGGCGGCGACGAGACGTGCCTCGACGGGCTGCTCGATGACGGTGGTCAACGCCTTGCTCCCTCGTGACGGCTGGACGGACTTCCGGTCGGACGGCACCGGACATGGAAAGAGACGACGGAATCAGCCAATCCGTGCACACGAGAGGCGAGTGACCTCTGTCACCGCGTTCATTCACACCGGTGAGGTGCGACTTCCCTCGTGTGACGCGCGGGGCGGCCGGGGCGCCCGGTGCGGAAGCGGCCCCGCCCGTCCCCGCACCGCCGACGGGTTCTAGGGTCGGAGCACCATGACGACCGTAGGAATTCCCGCGGGCTGGCCCGCGACCGAGGAGCAGGCCCGCGCCGTCCAGGACGCGCTGCGGCAGCGGGTGGTGCTGGACGAGCCGGGCCCGCCGCCCGGGACGGGGCAGGTGACCGGGGTCGACGTGGCCTACGACGACGAGCGGGACGTGGTGGCCGCGGCGGCCGTGGTGCTGGACGCGGCGAGCCTCGACGTGGTCGCCGAGGCCACGGCCGTGGGCCGGATCTCCTTCCCCTACGTGCCCGGCCTGCTCGCCTTCCGGGAGATCCCCACCGTGCTGGCGGCCCTCGACGCCCTGCCCTGCCCGCCCGGCCTGGTGGTCTGCGACGGCTACGGACTGGCCCACCCGCGCCGCTTCGGCCTCGCCAGCCACCTCGGCGTCCTCACCGGCCTGCCCACCATCGGCGTGGCCAAGAACCCCTTCACCTTCGCCCACGACAACCCCCCGGCGCCGCGCGGCAGTTGGTCGCCGCTGCTGGCGGGCGACGAGGAGGTCGGCCGCGCCCTGCGCACCCGGGACGGCGTCAAGCCGGTCTTCGTCTCCGTCGGCCACCGTGTGAGCCTCGGCAACGCCTGCGCCCACACGCTCGCGCTCACCCCCGCCTACCGGCTGCCGGAGACCACCCGCAGGGCCGACGCCCTGTGCCGCGCCGCCCTGCGGGAGGCGAGCGGGCGGCACGCCTGAGTACGGGCCCTGAGTATGCGTACGGATGTGCGCGTGCCGCCCGCGTCGGCAGGCCGGCCCGCATGCCGACGCACCCTTCCGCCAAGCCTTCCGCCAAGCCTTCCGCCAAGCCTTCCGCCGGGCCTTGCGCCCGGCCCGCACAGCCCGCCCGGCCCGCACAGCCCGCCCGGCCCGCACAGCCCGCCCGGCCCGCACAGCCCGCACAGCCCGCCCGGCCCGCACAGCCCGCACAGCCCGCCCGGCCCGTCGAGCGGGCCGTGATCGCCGGGCTGCTCCTCGCCGTCCTGGCCACGCTCGCCTGGCTCGGCGGCATGATCTGGACCGTCGCGGTCTGGCAGCAGCCTTGAGGACCCCGGTCAGCGCGTCGCCGCGACCCGGAAGCGGATGCCGGCCGCACGCAGCCGCCCGGTCAGCGCGTCCCCCATCGCCACCGCCGTCGTGACCTGCCCGGACGTCACCGGCAGGTCGTCGAGGGCCAGGGACATCGCCGCCTCGGCGAAGATCTTCGCCGTCTCGTCGTACCCCGGGTCGCCGCCCGCGACCTCGGTGAAGACCCGCCGCCCGCCGCCCTCGCCCACGAAGCGGACCCGGAACCAGCTCTTCGCCCGCTTCTCGGCGCTCGGCCCGTCCCCGGACCTGAGCAGCCCGGCCAGTCGGCGCCGGGCCGGCGGCAGCTGGGCCGCCGCCACCAGCGCCCCCACGGCCGCCACCCCGCCCACCGCGACCGGCAGCCGCGGTACGGCCGCGTAGTGCCGGTAGCGGAAGTCGGGGCCGTAGCGCTCCAGGCGCTGTGCGGAGCGGCGCACGATCTGCGGGTCGATGGTCGGCAGCGGCAGCGCCCAGGCGCCGACCTCCCCCGCGAACCTCGGCGCGCCCGCCGGTGTCGTCGCCCGGCGCCCCACCAGCCGCGGCTCGTGCCGCCGGCGGTCCCGCGCGGCGGCCCGCAGCTGCCGCGCGCGGGAGAACTGGCCCAGCGCGGAGGCGAACGTGCCGCCCGAGAAGGCGGCGTGCACGGTCACGAAGGCGTCCACCGTCAGCGGCACCCCCTCCGGCAGCTGCCGGACCGTGAAGTACGCCCCCAGGTCGTGCGGCACGGAGTCGAAACCGCAGGCGTGCACCAGCCGGGCGCCGGTCTCCCGCGCGCGGGCGTCGTAGCGGACGTACATCAGGTCCACGAACTCCGGCTCGCCCGTGAGGTCGAGATAGTCGGTCCCGGTGTCCGCGCAGGCGGCGACGAGCTCCTCCCCGTGCGCCACATAGGGGCCCACCGTCGTGGCCACCACGCGCGCGTGCCCGGCGAGCCGGCGCAGCGAGGCCGGGTCGGAGACATCGGCCGTGAGCACGCCGATGTCCGGTCCGCCCGGCAGCCGTTCGCGCAGCCGCGCCAGTTTCTCCTCGCTGCGGCCGGCGAGCGCCCAGCGCAGCCCGTCCGGCGCGTGGGCGGCGAGGTAGCCGGCGGTGAGTTCGCCGACGAAGCCCGTGGCCCCGAAGAGCACGATGTCGTACGGGCGGTCCGCCTTCTTCAGCCTGCTCATGACACCCCTTGGTTTCGCAGCACGCGCCGTTGTCGCCGGGTGAGGCTAGCGTGAGAAGCGCGGCGCGCGACGACGGGCCCGGTGGCGCGACTGGGCTAAGCGCTTGCTCGCCCAGGTCTTGTGCCCGGTGGAACACGTTCCTAGCATCACCGGTGTTACATCGGTTGTGTCACAAGGCGCCGCAGGACAGGGGACTGGATGACGACGGCACCCACACCCGCGCACGGTCCCCTCACCGGGGTGCGCGTGGTCGAGCTGGCCGGCATCGGTCCCGGCCCGTTCGCCGCCATGCTCCTGGCCGACCTCGGCGCCGACGTGGTGCGCGTCGACCGCCCCGGCGGCGCGCCACTCGCCGTCGACCCCGACCACGACGTCACCAACCGCAACAAGCGGTCCGTGATCGTCGACCTGAAGGCCCCGGACGGCCCCGCCCGCGTCCTGGACCTCGCCGCACGCGCCGACATCCTCATCGAGGGCTACCGGCCCGGCGTCGCCGAGCGCCTCGGCGTCGGCCCCGGCCACTGCCACGCCCGCAACCCGCGGCTCGTCTACGGCCGGATGACCGGCTGGGGCCAGGAGGGCCCCCTCGCCCACCGCGCCGGCCACGACATCTCCTACATCGCGCCGACCGGCACCCTGGGGCTGATCGGCCCGCCGGACGGGCCGCCGGCCGTGCCCGCCAACCTGATCGGCGACTACGCGGGCGGCTCGCTCTACCTGGTCGTCGGCGTCCTCGCCGCCCTGCACCACGCGCGCGCGACCGGCGCCGGGCAGGTGGTCGACGCCGCCATCGTGGACGGCGCCGCCCATCTCGCCTCGATGATCCACGGCATGCTCGCGGCCGGCGCCTGGCAGGACCGGCGCGCCGCCAACCTCCTCGACGGCGGCTGCCCCTTCTACGGCACCTACGAGACGTCCGACGGCCGGGCCATGGCGGTCGGCGCCCTGGAACCGCAGTTCTACGCCGAGTTCGTCCGGCTGCTCGGCCTCGCGGAGACGGCGCCGGACCGCGCCGACGTCGCCCGCTGGCCCGAGCTGCGCGAGGCGGTCGCGGCCCGCTTCCGCACCCGTACGCGCGAGGAGTGGACGGCCGTCTTCGAGGGCTCCGACGCCTGCGTGGCCCCCGTGCTCTCCCTGCGCGAGGCTCCGCACCACCCCCACCTGGCCGCCCGCTCCACCTTCACCGACCACGGCGGCATCACCCAGCCGGCCCCCGCGCCCCGCTTCTCCGCCACCCCCGCCAGCGTGCGCACCGGCCCCGCCCGGCCGGGTGCCGACACGGCGGACGTGGCCCGCGACTGGGGCGTGCCCGCACTCCTGGAGGGCGACGGCCGCGAGGACACCGCCGCAGCCCCGCCGTCCGATCCGTTCCCGCCCTCTCCGTCCTCTCCGTCCTCCCCGAAAGGCTGATCTGTGAGCACCGAAGCGTACGTGTACGACGCGATCCGCACCCCGCGCGGGCGCGGCAAGGCGAACGGCGCCCTGCACGGCACCAAGCCCGTCGACCTGGTCGTCGGCCTGCTGCACGAGATCCGCGCCCGCTTCCCCGGGCTGGACCCGGCCGCGATCGACGACGTGGTGCTCGGCGTGGTCGGCCCGGTGGGCGACCAGGGCTCCGACATCGCCCGGATCGCCGCCATCGCCGCCGGGCTGCCGGACACGGTGGCCGGCGTCCAGGAGAACCGCTTCTGCGCCTCGGGTCTGGAGGCCGTCAACCTGGCCGCCGCCAAGATCCGTTCGGGTTGGGAGGACCTGGTCCTGGCGGGCGGCGTGGAGTCCATGTCGCGGGTGCCGATGGCCTCGGACGGCGGTGCCTGGTTCAACGACCCGATGACCAACATCGCCACCAACTTCGTGCCCCAGGGCATCGGTGCCGACCTGATCGCCACCCTGGAGGGCTTCTCCCGGCGGGACGTGGACGAGTACGCGGCGCTGTCCCAGGAGCGGGCGGCCACCGCCTGGAAGGAGGGCCGCTTCGCGCGGTCCGTCGTGCCGGTGAAGGACCGCAACGGCCTGGTCGTCCTCGACCACGACGAGCATCTGCGCCCCGGCACCACCGCCGACTCCCTGGCGAAGCTCAAGCCGTCCTTCGCGGACATCGGCGAACTGGGCGGCTTCGACGCCGTCGCGCTCCAGAAGTACCACTGGGTCGAGAAGATCGACCACGTCCACCACGCGGGCAACTCCTCCGGCATCGTCGACGGCGCCTCCCTCGTCGCGATCGGGTCGAAGGAGACCGGCGAGCGCTACGGGCTCACCCCGCGCGCGCGGATCGTCTCCGCCGCCGTGTCCGGCTCCGAGCCCACCATCATGCTCACCGGTCCCGCCCCGGCCACCCGCAAGGCGCTCGCCAAGGCCGGGCTGACCATCGACGACATCGACCTGGTCGAGATCAACGAGGCGTTCGCGGCGGTCGTGCTGCGCTTCGCCAAGGACATGGGCCTGTCGCTGGACAAGGTCAACGTCAACGGCGGCGCCATCGCGCTCGGCCACCCCCTCGGCGCGACCGGCGCGATGATCCTCGGCACGCTCGTGGACGAGCTGGAGCGCCAGGACAAGCGGTACGGCCTGGCCACGCTCTGCGTGGGCGGCGGCATGGGCGTCGCCACGATCGTCGAGCGCGTCTGAGAACCCGGCGGAACCACCAGACTTCAGACTTCTTCTACGGAGACCCTGTCATGACCGAGAGCACCACCATCCGCTGGGAGCAGGACGACACCGGCGTCGTCACCCTCGTCCTCGACGACCCCGACCAGTCCGCCAACACCATGAACCAGGCGTTCCGGCGCTCGCTCGCCGCCGTCGCCGACCGCCTGGAGGCCGAGAAGGACGCCATCCGGGGAGTCGTCGTCACCTCCGCCAAGAAGACCTTCTTCGCCGGCGGCGATCTGCGCGACCTGATCCGGGTCACCCCGGAGACGGCCCGGGAGCTGTTCGACGGCGGCCTGGCCATCAAGCGCGACCTGCGCCGTATCGAGACCCTCGGCAAACCGGTGGTCGCCGCGATCAACGGCGCGGCGCTCGGCGGCGGCTACGAGATCGCTCTCGCCTGCCACCACCGCGTCGCCCTCGACGCCCCCGGCTCCAAGATCGGCCTGCCCGAGGTCACCCTCGGCCTGCTCCCCGGAGGCGGCGGCGTCGTCCGCACCGTACGCCTGCTCGGCATCACGGACGCGCTGCTGAAGGTGCTGCTCCAGGGCACCCAGTACACCCCGCGCCGGGCCCTGGACAACGGCCTGGTCGACGAGGTGGCCGAGAGCCGCGAGGAGCTGCTCGCCAAGGCCCGCGCCTTCATCGACGCCCACCCCGAGTCGCAGCAGCCCTGGGACCGGCCCGGCTACCGCATCCCCGGCGGCACCCCGGCCAACCCCAAGTTCGCCGCCAACCTGCCCGCGTTCCCGGCCAACCTGCGCAAGCAGACCAACGGCGCCCCCTACCCGGCCCCGCGCAACATCCTCGCCGCCGCCGTCGAGGGCTCCCAGGTCGACTTCGAGACCGCGCAGGTCATCGAGGCCCGCTACTTCGTGGAGCTGGCGGCCGGGCAGACGTCGAAGAACATGATCCAGGCGTTCTTCTTCGACCTCCAGGCCGTCAACTCCGGCGCCAACCGGCCGCGGGGCATCGAGCCCCGCAAGGTCCGCAGGGCCGCCGTGCTCGGCGCCGGGATGATGGGCGCGGGCATCGCCTACTCGTGCGCCCGCGCGGGCATCGACGTCGTCCTGAAGGACGTCTCCCTGGAGGCCGCCCTCAAGGGCAAGGCCTACTCGGAGAAGCTGTGCGCCAAGGCCGTCTCCCGGGGCCGTACCACCCAGGAGAAGGCGGACGCGCTGCTGGCGCGGATCACGCCCACCGCCGATGTGCAGGACCTCGCGGGCTGCGACGCGGTCATCGAGGCCGTCTTCGAGGACCCGGCGCTCAAGCACAAGGTGTTCCAGGAGGTCGAGCAGGTCGTCGCGGACGACGCGCTGCTGTGCTCCAACACCTCCACCCTGCCCATCACCACGCTCGCCGAGGGCGTGCAGCGCCAGAGCGACTTCATCGGGCTGCACTTCTTCTCGCCCGTCGACAAGATGCCGCTGGTGGAGATCATCAAGGGCGGGGGCACGGGTGAGGAGGCCCTGGCCCGCGCCTTCGACCTGGTGCGGCAGATCAACAAGACGCCGATCGTCGTCAACGACTCCCGCGGCTTCTTCACCTCCCGCGTCATCGGCCACTTCATCAACGAGGGCGTGGCCATGGTCGGCGAGGGCATCGAGCCCGCGTCGGTGGAGCAGGCGGCGGCCCAGGCCGGCTACCCGGCCAAGGTGCTGTCCCTGATGGACGAGCTGACGCTCACCCTGCCGCGCAAGATCCGCCAGGAGACGAAGCGGGCGGTGGAGGACGCCGGCGGCACCTGGACCCCGCACCCCGCCGAGGCCGTCGTGGACCGCATGGTGGACGAGTTCGGCCGCACCGGCCGCAGCGGCGGCGCCGGGTTCTACGACTACGGCGAGGACGGCAGGCGGGCCGGTCTCTGGCCGGGACTGCGCGAGCACTTCACCCGGCCCGGACACGAGATCCCGTTCCGGGACATGCAGGAGCGCATGCTCTTCTCCGAGGCGCTCGACACCGTGCGGCTGCTTCAGGAGGGCGTCCTGACCTCCGTCGCCGACGCCAACATCGGCTCCATCATGGGCATCGGCTTCCCCGGCTGGACCGGCGGCGTGCTCCAGTACATCAACGGCTACGACGGCGGACTGCCCGGTTTCGTCGCCCGCGCGCGGGAGCTGGCCGAGCGCTACGGCGACCGGTTCACGCCGCCCGCGCTGCTGGTGGAGAAGGCCGAGCGGGGCGAGGTCTTCACGGACGGCCGCTGAGCGGCACGGGAGCGGGCCGGCGCACCGCCCGACGGTACGCCGGCCCCGCCCGCCGGTGCGGAAAACGCACCCTTGCCGCACACCTGGGGGATCGTCACACTCGGGCTCCATGGAGACGCCTACCGCACTGGTGACCGGAGCGGCACAGGGCCTCGGGCAGCAGTTCGCCGTCGCGCTCGCCGGACGCGGCTACCGGGTCGCCGGGCTCGACCTCGTGCCGCAGCCACGGACCGCCGCCAAGGTCCTGGACTACGTGGAGCTGGTGGGCGACGTCACCGACGAGACCATGGTGCGCCGGGCCCTGGAACAGGCCGTCGACCGGTTCGGCACGCTGCACGTCCTGATCAACGCTCCGGGCACCTGCCCGGCCGGGCCCGTCGAGAACACCGCCGCCGAGGACATCAGCAGCCAGGACATCAGCACCGAGGACATCAGCACCGAGAGCACCAGCGTCGAGGACACCAGCGTCGAGGACACCAGCGTCGAGGACCTGCGCCGCACCCTGCGCGCCGGCCTGGAGGCACCGTTCCTGGTGACCCGGCTCGCGCTGCCCTACCTCAAGGCGGCCGGCTGGGGCCGCATCGTCAACATCGCCTCCCCGGCCGTGTGCACCGCCCCGCCCGCCCCGGTGCCCCACGCCGCCGCCCGGACCGGCCTCATCGGCCTCACCCGCGCCCTGGCCGCGGCGCTGGGCCCGCACGGCATCACGGTCAACGCCATCGCGTCCGGCCCGCTGCCCGCCGTAGCCGGGGAACGGCCGGCCGGCGCCGACGGCGTCCGCGGCCGGCGGGCCGCACGACGCCTCCAGGAGCCCGCCGACCTGGTCTCGACCCTGCTCTATGTCGTCGACGCGGGCAGCGGCTTCCTGACCGGGCAGACGCTGGATCTGTCAGGTGGCCCGTCCTGCGGGTGACTGGGCCAGCCACACCCGCAGCTCCTCCTTGAGCGACCGCTGGAACGCCGTCAGCAGGGCCTGCACCACCAGGGGCTGCATATGGGCGGAGAGCGAGCGCACGTCCCGCGCGTCCCGCTCGGCCACCTCGCCGCGCAGCAGCTGTGACAGCTCGCGGGCCGCGTCGCGCGCGTGCCCGGTCAGCACGCCCCTGGCCGCCAGGATCGCCTCCTGCGACAGCGGCACGTCCAGCAGCCGCACGCCGAGCCGGAACAGCCCCAGGTCGACGCGGTACCCGTCGGGGCCGGGCCGGACCACGTCCATCGCGGCCAGCCGCTCGATGTCGCCGTCGTCCAGCGTCCGCCCGGCCCGCCGTCGCAGCTCCTCCCGTGTGACCGTCTCCACGGCGTCCGGGGCCCAGGCGGCCACCACGGCCCGGTGGATGGCGAGGTCCTGGGCGGTCAGCTCCGGCGGCAGCCGGTGCAGATACCGCTCGATGGCCGCCAGCGTCATGCCCTGCTGCCGAAGCTCCTCGATCAGCTCCAGACGCGCCAGGTGCTCCCGGCCGTAGTGCCCCACGCGCCGCGGACCGATCACGGGCGGCGGCAGCAGGCCCCGGGTGCCGTAGAAACGGACCGTGCGGACCGTGACACCCGCGCGTGCGGCCAGCTCGTCGATCGTGAGGTCCGGCTCCCCGGGATCGGTCGTCATGCGCAGCAGTATCGCTGTATCACCAGTGCTGTGAAACCTCTCACGCCACTGACGTCCGCCACGACGTGAAAGACCGGTGTTCACGGCGCACACGTGTGGCGGATCGTGTGAGAAGTAACGCTCTGTGACATGTGCCATCGCATGAAGGTGGATCACTGTGGGAAAGTGCTGGTCTGGTCTGTGCCGCGCCGTGGGTGGTGCGGGCCGCCGGAACACGTACGGACACCGGGCACACCCCGCCCGGACACCAGGAAGTGGAACCACCCGTGAGCAAGGACGCCGTGGACACGGCCCAGGCCGCCCCCCACCCCCGGGCGGCCGCAGCGCCCGCCGACGCGGGCGACGCCGGCTACAGCAAGGACCTCAAGGCCCGCCACATCAACATGATCGCCATCGGCGGCGCCATCGGCACCGGCCTCTTCCTGGGCGCCGGCGGCCGTCTGCACAACGCGGGCCCCGCGCTCGCGCTGGCCTATCTCGTCTGCGGCGTCTTCGCCTTCTTCGTGGTCCGCGCGCTGGGCGAGCTGGTCCTGTACCGGCCCTCCTCCGGCTCCTTCGTGTCGTACGCCCGCGAGTTCCTCGGCGAGAAGGGCGCCTACGTCGCCGGCTGGATGTACTTCCTGAACTGGTCGACCACCGGTATCGCCGACATCACCGCGATCGCCCTGTACACGCACTACTGGAGCTTCTTCACCAGCATCCCGCAGTGGGTGCTGGCGCTGATCGCGCTGGCCGTGGTGCTGGCCGTCAACCTCATCTCGGTGAAGATCTTCGGCGAGATGGAGTTCTGGTTCGCGATCGTCAAGGTCGCCACCCTCGTCGGCTTCATGCTGATCGGCGTCTTCCTGCTGGCCACCCGGCACGAGGTCGGCGGCCGGACCCCGGGCCTGAGCGTGATCACGGACCACGGCGGTCTCCTGCCGCACGGCGTGATGCCCGTCGTCCTGGTCATGCAGGGCGTGATCTTCGCCTACGCCGCGCTGGAGCTGGTCGGTGTCGCCGCCGGCGAGACCGCCGAGCCGGAGAAGGTCGTCCCCCGCGCGGTGAACTCCATCATGTGGCGCGTGGCCCTGTTCTACGTCGGCTCCGTGGTGCTGCTGGCCCTGCTGCTGCCCGGCTCGGTCTACTCGGCCGACGAGAGCCCCTTCGTCACCGTGCTGTCGAAGATCGGCGTCCCCGCGGCCGGCGACGTGATGAACCTCGTCGTCCTCACCGCCGCCATGTCGTCGCTGAACTCGGGCCTGTACTCCACCGGCCGCATCCTGCGCTCCATGGCGATGGCCGGCTCCGCGCCGAAGTTCACCCGCGTGATGAGCCGCAGCCAGGTCCCCTACGGTGGCATCCTGCTGACCTGCGGGGTCTGTGTGCTCGGTGTCGGCCTGAACTACCTGATGCCCAGCCAGGCCTTCGAGATCGTGCTGAACGTCGCCTCCCTGGGCATCGTCAGCACCTGGGTGATCATCATGATCTGCCACCTGGTCTTCGTCCGCCGGGCCAGGGCGGGCCTGGTGCAGCGGCCGTCCTTCCGGCTGCCCGGCAGCCCGGTCACGGAGATCGTCACGATCGTCTTCCTGCTGGCCGTGCTCGGCCTGATGTGGAACGACCCCGAGGTCGGCCGCAAGACCGTCCTGCTGATCCCGGTGATCGCCGTGATGCTGGTCGCCGGCTGGTTCGGCGTCCGCCGCCGGGTCGGGCAGCCGGAGGAGCGGCGGGCCCCGCTCACCAAGTAGCGGCCCGGGGCCACTGTCAGTGGCGGCCTCTGCGGTGGCGTCATGTCGGGGATCAGCTACGTCCGCGGTGACGCCACCGTTCCGTCGGTCAAGGGCGTCAAGGTGATAGCCCATGTCTGCAACGACATCGGCGGCTGGGGCAAGGGCTTCGTCCTGGCCCTGTCGCGCCGCTGGCCGGAGCCGGAGGCGGCCTACCGCGCCTGGCACCGCGACCGCGCGGCGAACGACTTCGGGCTGGGCGCGGTCCAGCTCGTCCGCGTGGAGCCGTACGTGTGGGTGGCCAACATGATCGGCCAGCGCGGCGTACGACGAGGCAGCAAGGGCGTCCCCGTGCGCTACGAGGCGATCGGCACCGCCCTGGACCGCCTCGCCGGCCACGCGGCGGAGCTGGGGGCCTCCGTCCACATGCCCCGCATCGGCTGCGGCCTGGCCGGCGGCCGCTGGTCCCGCGTCGAGCCGCTGGTCACCGAGCGGCTGGTGCGCAGGGGCATACCGGTGACCGTGTACGACCACGGGGAAGCCGGCTGAGACGGGCACGGGCGGACCGGGAGCGTCTCCGGCCCGCCCGCGAGACGGCTACCCGGCGTGCTCGTGCCCGTGCCCGTGCCCGTGCCCGTGCACGTCGTTCGTCGCGGCGATCTTCTGCCATGACTTCGGCCGCACCGTCGGTGCCGCCGGCGCCTCGGCGACGGAGGCGGCGCGGGCCGCGGACGCGGACGCGGCGGGCTTCGACGGCTGGAACAGCCAGGTGTCGAACAGCGCGGCCAGCGGCTTGCCGGCCACCCGCTCGGCGTACTTCTGGAAGTCGGCGACCGTGGCGTTGCCGTAGGCGTGCTCGCGCGGCCAGCCCTTGAGGACGGCGAAGAACGCCTGGTCGCCGATGGCGTCACGCAGCGCCTGGATGGCCAGCGCGCCGCGGTCGTAGACGGCGGTGTCGAACTGGTTCTCCGGCCCCGGGTCGCCGGGCCGCACCGTCCAGAACGCGTCGTCGGCGGGGTGCGAGGCGTACACGTAGTCGGCGAGTTCCCGGGCCGTGCCCTCGCCCTCGTGCTCCGACCACAGCCACTGCGCGTACCGTGCGAAGCCCTCGTTGATCCAGATGTCCTTCCAGCCGGCCACGGAGACGGAGTCGCCGTACCACTGGTGGGCCAGCTCGTGGACGACGACGGAGACGTTCGACCCGTTCGCGAACTGCCGCGGGCTGTAGTAGGGCCGGGTCTGGGTCTCCAGCGCGTACCCGGTGTCCGTGTTCGGCACATACCCGCCGAGCGCGTCGAACGGGTACGGCCCGAAGTATCCGCTCAGCCAGTCGGCGATCTCACCGGTCCGCTCCACGCTGGCCCGGGCCGCGCCCGCGTTGTCGCCGAGGTCCTGGCTGTAGGCGTTGACGACCGGGATGCCGCTGTCGCTCGTGCCCGTCGTGAGGTCGAACCTCCCGACGGCCAGCGTGGCCAGATAGGTGGCCTGCGGCTTGGCGGACCGCCAGTTGTAGCGGGTCCAGCCCGGACGCGGACGCGTCGTCGACCGGAGCGTGCCGTTGGAGACGGCCCGGGTGCCGTCGGGCACCTGCACCGACACGTCGAAGGTGGCCTTGTCCAGCGGGTGGTCGTTGCCGGGGAACCACCACCAGGCCGCCTCGGGCTCGTTGGCGGCGACACCGCCGTCCGCGGTGCGGTGCCAGCTGGTGAAGCCGTACGCCTGCTTCGACGACGGCACGCCGCTGTAGCGGACGACGACGGTGAGGGAGGCGCCCTTGTCCAGCGGTGTCCTGGGGGTGATCTGGAGTTCGTGCTCGCCGGAGGTGGTGAAGGCCGCCTTGGCGCCGTTCACCCGCACCTCGCCGACGTCCAGCAGGAAGTCCAGGTCGAAGCGCGAGAGGTCCTGTGTGGTGCGGGCCAGCAGGGTCGCCGTGCCCTCCAGCCGGTCGGTGGCCGGCTGGTACGTCAGCCGGAGGTCGTAGTGGGAGACGTCGTATCCGCCGTTGCCGTAGGCCGGGTAGTAGGGGTCGCCGATGCCCGGAGCGCCGGGGGAGAAGCTCGCGGCCGATGCCGGGATCGCCAGCAGAAGGGAGGCCGCGGCCAGGGCTCCCGGCGCGATGATTCTGCGGTGCACGAAAGCTCCAAGTCGTAGGGGCACGAAGTCGGTACGGAGACTATTGATCCCCTGTGGTCCCAGTCATGTCCATGGCCAATGCTGTTCACACGATCGCCATTCGGCCGTCATGCGCCACGCGCCGCGGACACCGTCCAGATCCGTCTCGTCCCTTACCCCTTCGATCGCGCGTACGCGGGCCGGCTCCGGGCGCGTCGCCGGCCCGGCGGCTCCGGCACCGATCAGCGAAAGCGCGTGGCCGGGACCGGTCCCCGAACGGGGACCCCGGCGGAATGTGCGCTGCTGTGCTCACATCAGTCCCGCTGCGGGGATACTCACAGCATGTCTGCCGAATACACGACCTTCGGCCTGGCACCGGCGATGCGCGCCGGTGCCGTCCTGACCAACGGCGACTACCAAGTGCACCGGGACTTCGTCGACTTCGTCGTCGACGGGCGCCCGCTGCTGTTCCGGCTCTCCGACCTGGACGCCGTCTCGCCGCTCGCCTCCGACGTCCCGCCCGCCATCTTCACCGCCCAGGTCCGCAGCCTGCTCCTGGAGACGGACCCGCCGCTGCCCGGCGGGCGGTACGTCATATACGGGTGCCCCGAGTGCGAGGACCTGGCGTGCGGTGCCGTGACCGCCGTGATCGAGCGCGACGGCGCACACGGCGAGGACATCGTCTGGCGCGACTTCGCCTGGCAGACCGGCGACCGGGCCGACCTGGAGCTCAACGGCTACCACGGCATCGGCCCGTACCGCTTCCGGGGCGCCGAGTACCGCGCCGCGCTCGCCGCCCTGCTCGACGGCGGCCGTGCGTCCCCGCGCCGCCGTGTCCTGCTGATCGGCGCCCGCGTCGCCCTGCTCGCCAAGCTCGCCGCCGCACTGCGCACCATCGGCATCGGCGCCGACATCACCCGCGACGCCGACGACGTCCCCGCCGAGGAACTGCGCGCCTACGACACCGTCGCCTTCGGCCCCTCGGTCGGCGAGCAGGAACGTACCGCCGTACGCCGTGCCTTCACCCGCGCCGGGCTGGACGTGGCCCAGGTCGACGGCCTCGCCCCGATCGTCCCGCTGCTCGTCGCCCAGATCGAACAGGCGCTGGACCGCAGCCCGGTGGAGCAGCGCCGTCTGACCCGCCTGGCGCCGGGCGACGGCGAGGCGACCGTCGAGGTCACCTCCTCCTGCCGGGTCCGCCTCACCGCGTACCGCGTCGACCGGCTCTCCCGCACCCACGTCCACGAGGTGTTCGACGGAATCCTGGAACCCGGCGGCCACCGCATAGCCCTGGAGCCGAAGGCGGTCAGGGGGGAGGCCTTCCTGGTGGCGCGGGCCACGGGAAGCGTGCTGGTGGAGGCGGCGGGAGGCTGAGAGAAACCCGGACGCCGAGCAGGCGGCCCGGCGATTAGGATCGGCGTTCTGATGACTGCCACCCTCGTCGCCAAGGACCTCGCCGCCGGCCACGGCGACCGCTCCCTGTTCACCGCACTCGACCTCGTCGTCGCGCCCGGCGATGTGATCGGACTGGTCGGCGCCAACGGCGCCGGCAAGTCCACGCTGCTCAGGATGCTCGCCGGACTGACCGCGCCGGACCACGGCGAACTGCGGCTCTCCCCGCCCACCGCGACCGTCGGCCATCTCCCGCAGGAACCGGAGCGGCGGCCGGGCGAGAGCGTACGGGCCTTCCTGGCCCGCCGCACGGGCGTCGCCGAGGCGCAGCGGGCCATGGACGAGGCGACCGCGGCCCTCGTCGAGGGCGCCCCGGGCGCCGACGACGCCTACGCCACGAGCCTGGAGCGCTGGCTGGCCCTGGGCGGCGCCGACCTCGACGACCGCGCGGAGGAGGTCGCCGGTTCGCTCGGCCTGGCCGTGGACCTCGACCAGCCGATGACCTCCCTCTCCGGCGGCCAGGCGGCCCGCGCGGGCCTGGCCTCCCTCCTCCTCTCCCGCTACGACGTCTTCCTGCTGGACGAGCCGACCAACGACCTCGACCTGGACGGCCTGGAGCGCCTCGAACGCTTCGTCACCGGCCTGCGCGCCGGCACCGTCGTCGTCAGCCACGACCGCGAGTTCCTCACCCGCACCGTCACCCGCGTCCTCGAACTCGACCTCGCCCAGCAACAGATCAACCTCTACGGCGGCGGCTACGCGGCCTATCTGGAGGAACGCGAGGTGGCCCGCCGGCACGCCCGCGAGGAGTACGAGGAGTACGCCGACAAGAAGGCCGCCCTCCAGGACCGCGCGCAGATGCAGCGCGCCTGGATGGACAAGGGCGTCAAGAACGCCCGCCGGAAGGCGGGCAGTGACAACGACAAGATCGGCCGCAAGTTCCGCAGCGAGGCCAGCGAGAAGCAGGCCGCCAAGGCCCGCCAGACCCAGCGCATGATCGAACGGCTGGAGGCGGTCGAGGAGCCCCGCAAGGAGTGGGAGCTGCGCATGGAGATCGCGACGGCACCACGCTCCGGTGCGGTCGTCGCCACGCTCCGGGAGGCCGAGGTGCGGCGCGGCGACTTCGTGCTCGGCCCGGTCTCCCTCCAGATCGACTGGGCGGACCGGGTGGCGATCACCGGCGCCAACGGCGCGGGCAAGTCCACGCTGCTCGGCGCCCTGCTGGGCCGCGTACCGCTGGACGCCGGGCACGCCGCCCTCGGCTCCGGCGTCCTGCTCGGCGAGGTCGACCAGGCCCGTGCGCTCTTCCACGGTCCGCAGACCCTGCTGGACGCGTTCCGCGCGGCGCTCCCCGACACCGAACCGGCCGACGTCCGCACCCTCCTGGCCAAGTTCGGCCTCAGGGCCGGCCACGTGCTGCGCCCGGCGGCGACCCTCTCACCGGGCGAACGCACCCGGGCGGCCCTCGCCCTGCTCCAGGGCCGGGGCGTCAACCTCCTGGTCCTGGACGAGCCGACCAACCATCTCGACCTGCCGGCGATCGAGCAGCTGGAATCGGCCCTCGACTCCTACGACGGCACCCTCCTCCTGATCACGCACGACCGCCGCATGCTGGACGCGGTACGGGTGACCCGCCGCCTGGAGGTCACGGACGGCAAGGTGACGGAACGCTAGGCGCAGCCGCGGGCGGCCGTACCGAGGGGGTGGGCGCGCACCCGCGCCGGCGGAGTGCCGCCGCACCCACCCGTGCCGCCCTGGCGGTCCCCCCAGGCCGTTCAGGCACCGGGGGGAGGCACGACCGCCCGCGGCCGAGCCGTGGTCCTAGGCCAGCCCGGCCCGCCGCAAGGCGTCGGCCATCGCGCTGTTGGCGGGCGGCGGCGCCTGCCGCGCCCCCCGGTTCCCGCCGCGCCCCTGCCGCGGCTGCTGCTGCTGCCGCTGCTGCGGCGGCCGCCCGCCCCGCTGCCGGCCCGGCCCCGAACCCTTGCCGCCGTCGGCGGCCGCCTCGTCGTCCAGCCGCAGCGTCAGCGAGATCCGCTTGCGCGGGATGTCGACGTCCAGGACCTTCACCTTGACGATGTCGCCCGGCTTCACCACGTCCCGCGGGTCCTTCACGAACGTCTTCGACATCGCGGAGACATGGACCAGACCGTCCTGGTGGACACCGACGTCGACGAACGCACCGAAGGCGGCCACGTTCGTCACGACGCCCTCCAGCACCATCCCGGCCGACAGGTCGGAGATCTTCTCGACGCCCTCCTTGAAGGTGGCCGTCCGGAAGGCGGGCCGCGGGTCGCGCCCCGGCTTCTCCAGCTCCTTCAGGATGTCGGAGACCGTCGGCAGACCGAAGGTGTCGTCCACGAAGTCGGCCGGCCTCAGCGAGCGCAGCACCGCCGTGTTGCCGACGAGGGAGGCCACCTCCTGGCCCGTGCTCTTCACCATGCGCCGGACGACCGGGTAGGCCTCGGGGTGCACGCTGGAGGCGTCCAGCGGGTCCTCGCCCCCGCGGATCCGCAGGAAGCCCGCGCACTGCTCGAACGCCTTGGGGCCGAGCCGCGCCACCTTCTTCAGCTGCGAACGGGAGGTGAACGGCCCGTTGGCGTCGCGGTGCGCCACGATGTTCTCGGCGAGCCCGGAGGTGATGCCGGAGACGCGGGCGAGCAGCGGCGCGGAGGCGGTGTTGACGTCGACGCCCACGCCGTTCACACAGTCCTCGACCACCGCGTCCAGCGAACGCGACAGCTTCACCTCGGACAGGTCGTGCTGGTACTGGCCGACACCGATCGACTTCGGGTCGATCTTCACCAGCTCGGCCAGCGGGTCCTGGAGCCGGCGCGCGATCGACACGGCGCCGCGCAGCGACACGTCCATGTCCGGCAGCTCCTGGGAGGCGAAGGCGGAGGCCGAGTACACGGACGCGCCCGCCTCGGAGACCATCACCTTGGTGAGCTTCAGCTCCGGGTGCCTGGCGATCAGCTCACCGGCGAGCTTGTCCGTCTCGCGGGACGCCGTGCCGTTGCCGATGGCGATCAGCTCGACCGCGTGCTCCTTCGCCAGCCGGGCCAGCCTGGCGATCGCCTCGTCCCACTTGTTGGCCGGAACGTGGGGGTGGATCACGTCCGTGGCCACGACCTTGCCGGTGGCGTCGACCACGGCGACCTTCACACCCGTACGGTAGCCGGGGTCCAGGCCCAGCGTCGCGCGGGTGCCGGCCGGGGCGGCCAGCAGCAGGTCGCGCAGGTTGGCCGCGAACACGTTCACCGCCTCGTCCTCGGCGGCCGTACGCAGCCTGAGGCGCAGGTCGATCCCGAGGTGGACCAGGATGCGGGTGCGCCAGGCCCAGCGGACCGTGTCGGTCAGCCACTTGTCGGCGGGCCGGCCGCGGTCGGCGATGCCGAACCGGTTGGCGACGATCCCCTCGTACGACGACGGCCCGTCGGTCGGCTCCTCCGGCTCCAGGACGAGGTCGAGGACCTCCTCCTTCTCGCCGCGCAGCATGGCCAGGATCCGGTGCGAGGGCAGCTCGGTGAAGGGCTCGGCGAAGTCGAAGTAGTCGGCGAACTTGGCGCCCGCCTCCTCCTTGCCCTCCCGCACCTTGGCGGCCAGCCGCCCGCGCACCCACATCCGCTCGCGCAACTCGCCGATCAGGTCGGCGTCCTCGGAGAACCGCTCGGTGAGGATCGCGCGGGCCCCGTCGAGGGCGGCCTGCGGATCGGCCACGCCCTTGTCCGCGTCGACGAACGCGGCGGCCGCGGCCAGGGGCTCGACGCCGGGGTCGGCGAGCAGCCCCTCGGCCAGCGGCTCCAGCCCCGCCTCACGCGCGATCTGCGCCTTCGTGCGCCGCTTGGGCTTGTAGGGCAGGTAGATGTCCTCCAGGCGCGCCTTGGTCTCCGCGCCGAGGATCCGCGCCTGGAGCTCGTCGGTGAGCTTGCCCTGCTCGCGCACCGACTCCAGGATCGCCGTCCGCCGCTCCTCCAGCTCCCGCAGATAGCGCAGCCGCTCCTCGATCGTGCGCAGCTGCGCGTCGTCGAGCATCTCGGTCGCTTCCTTGCGGTAGCGGGCGATGAAGGGCACCGTCGAACCGCCGTCGAGCAGTTCGACCGCGGCCTTCACCTGCCGCTCCCGTACGCCGAGCTCCTCGGCGATCCTGCCTTCGATGGACCCTGCTGCGATGGATCCGCTGGATCCGGGTGTCGTCACGATCCCGTACCGCCTTCTCACTGAGGTTGCGCGGCAATTGTGGCAGGTCGCGCCGACCATCGGGGATCAGGGCCGCACCCTGGCCGGTACGCGGCGGGCGGGATCTCAGGCCCGGTGGCCGCGCGCGGTGGACGAGGCACCGCCGAACAGCCGGGCCAGGGCCCGGAAGGGGAGCGTCACCACCGTCGCGATGGCCGAACCGATCTGGCGGAGCACGTCTGCGATCGCACGGAACACGTGTCTCTCCTTTCCTGTCCCGGCCGATCTGACCGGATGAGGACCGGGTACCTCGTCAACGGTTGAACATGCTCCCGTCAGCCGGTCCGCCGCGCGGCCCCCTCCGGCCGCCGCCGTTCAGCCCTTGCCGATCAGATCGGCCGGAAAGGCCCCCGCGGCCAGCGCGGCGCGTGCGAACGCCCCCGCCAGTTCCGTCAGACGTGCCACGCCCTTCGCGCCCAGATGCTCGTACGGCGCCGCGTCCAGCCGGTCCGTCTCCCGCTCGATCTCCTCGCGCAGCGCGACGCCCCGCTCGGTCAACTCGCCGCCGTCGTCGAGCAGTCCGCGTGCCCGCAGCCGCGCCACCGCCCCGTCCCAGTCCTCCTGGGTCCAGCCCCGGGTGGTCAGCACCCACCTGGGCGCCAGGCCCTTGCCGGTCGCCGTGTGGGTCACCACCGCCTCCAGACCGTCGAGACCGGCGGACATCAGCGCGGCGAGGTGCCCGTCGCCCCGGTGCTCGCGCAGCAGGGTCGCGGCGTGCCAGTAGGCCAGGTGCGGCTCGTCGGGTACGGGCAGGTCGGCATGGGCGGAGTACAGCGGCCGGGCGCTGCGCGAACAGGCCTCGGCGGCGCGCAGCGCGAGACGGGCAGCCTCCGCCATCTCCGCCGAGGCGAGAGCCTCCTCGCCCAGCAGACGGCGCAGCGTCGCGTCGACGGCACGCGCGCGTGCGGCCAGGACCTGTGCGGGCGTGGCGATCTCCCAGACGGCGGGGACGTGCCGGGCGACGAGCGCGTACTTGTAGTTGTAGAACGTGGCCGCCACCGTGCCGGCGCCGACCGGTCCCAGCGCGGCGGCCCGCACCGCGAAGTTGACGGCCCGCGGGTCGGTGACGCCGAGCGCGGCCAGTTCCGTGCCCAGATCGGGCGAGAAGTAGTGCGTGGAGTGCAGGGAGTTGAGCGCGTTGTGGCAGCGGCGGCCGGCGCGGGATTCCAGGGTGGCGGTAGTCATGACAGGCACGTTACCGACCAGTCAGTACCTGCTCCAGGGGGTACGACCGGACAGCGGGCCGGATGGCAGGAAAGGCGGGGAACTCGTCATTGCGGCCGTCTCCCGAACCGGCCGAGAATCATGCGCATGGCGCAGCGAACCCTTCTCGTCGTCCTCTTCGACGGGGTGCAGAGCCTCGACGTCACCGGCCCGGTGGAGGTCTTCGCCGGGGCGGAGACCCGCACCCCGGGCACCTACCGCATCCGTACGGCCTCGCTGGACGGCGCGCCCGTGCGCACCTCCAGCGGCCTGACCCTCGTACCCGACGGCGCCCTCGCGGACAGCCCCGACCCGCACACCCTGCTGGTCCCCGGCGGCCGGGGCACCCGGCGGCCCGACCCGCGCCTGCTCGCCTGGCTGCGCGAGCACGGCCCGCGGGCCGAGCGGCTGGTCTCCGTCTGCACCGGCGCGGTGCTGCTCGCCGGGGCGGGCCTGCTGGACGGCCGCCGGGCCACCACCCACTGGGCGTACTGCGACACCCTCGCGCGCCGTCACCCGGCCGTCACCGTCGAACCCGAGCCCGTCTTCGTGCGCGACGGGCACATCGCCACGTCGGCCGGCGTCAGCTGTGGCATCGACCTCGCGCTGGCCCTGGTCGAGGAGGACCTGGGCCGCGACGTCGCCCTCAGCGTCGCCCGTCACCTGGTGGTCTTCCTGCGCCGGCCGGGCAACCAGGCCCAGTTCAGCGCCCAGCTCGCCGCCCAGACCGCACGGCGCGAACCCCTCCGGGACGTCCAGCAGTGGATCACCGAGCACCCCGCCGGGAACCTGAGCGTGGAGGCCCTCGCGGCCCGCGCCGGGCTCTCGCCGCGGCACTTCGCCCGCGCCTTCCGGGCCGAGACCGGCACGACCCCGGGCCGCTACGTCGACCGGGTCCGCCTGGAACACGCCCGCCGTCTGCTGGAGGACACCCGGGACGGCGTCGAGGAGATCTCCCGCGCCAGCGGCTACGGCACCCCCGAGGCGATGCGCCGCGCCTTCGTCAAGACCCTCGGCACGGCCCCGGCCGAATACCGCCGCCGTTTCCGCCCGGCGGCCGCGCGCTGATCCGCTCGATCGACATGGGCCTCACCCTGCTCGGCAGGATCGCCGGCGACGGACACGCCCAGGCGGTTCAGCTGCTGACGGAGTACGACCCGCAGCCGCCCTACGACGCGGGCTCCCCGGACAAGGCCCCGGCACACCTCGGCGCACACCTCCGCACCCGCGGGCACGTCATCCTGACGTAGGCACACCCCAGGTGAAGCGCGGCTGCCTGCGCTCCAGGAAGGCGGCGACCCCCTCCGCGGTGTCGCCGCTGCCGCGCGCCTGAGCCGCCCAGTGACCTTCCCGGTCCCTGCGCCCGTCGGCGAACTCCTTCGCCGCGGCCTGCGTCAGCTGCGAGCGGGAGACCAGGATCCGCGTGAACTGCGCGACGCGCTCGCCGAGCCGTCCCTCGGGGAGCACCTCGTCGACCAGGCCCGTGCGCAGCGCCCGCGCCGCGTCGATCAGCTCACCGGAGAAGAGGAGGTACTTGGCGGTGGCCGGTCCCACCAGGGACACCAGCCGCCGGGTGGCGGACGCCGCGTAGACGACCCCCAGCTTCGCCGGCGTCACCCCGAACAGCGCCCCCTCCTCGGCGAACCGCAGATCACAGGCGGCCGCCAGCTGCGCCCCGCCGCCCACGCAGTGGCCGCGGACCGCCGCCAGCGCCGGCTTGGGGAAGGCGGCCAGCGCCTCCTCCGCGCGCACGGAGAGCCGCTGCGCCTCCTCCGGCGAGCCGCGCAGCGTCGAGATGTCGGCCCCGGCGCAGAACGTCCCGCCCTCGCCGGTGAGCACCAGCGCCCGGACCGCCGGGTCGGCGGCCAGGCCGTCGAGCAGCGGCGGCAGCGCCCGCCACATCTCGGCCGTCATCGCGTTGCGCTTGGCCGGGTGCCGGATGACGACGGTGGCCACCGAGTCGGTGACGCTGTGCAGCAGCTGCGGCTCCATGCGGCGGATGGTATCCGCAGCGCTGGGCAGTCGATCGGCAAGGGTGTCCCGCGGGCGGGACACCCGGCGGACAAAGGGAAACAGAAGGAGAAACAGGACTGAGGAGGTGCCGATGGCCGAGTCCACCGGATCCGGGGGTGAGGCGGCCCGGCTGAGCCGGGACTTCGGCCGGCTCGCGGTGCTCGGCGTGATCCTGGTCCTGGCGGGGCTGGTCGGCCTCGTCCACACCGGTGTCGCCACCCTGACCTCGATGCTGCTCTTCGGCTGGCTGCTGCTGACCGGCGGCGTGGTCGGACTGCTGCACGCGGTGCAGGCGCGCGGCACCGGCTTCTTCCGGCTCGGCGCGGTGGTCGCCGCCCTGAACCTCGCGGCCGGCGTCGTGATCATCGGCAAGCCCGGGGCGGCGGCCGAGGCGCTGACCATGTTCGCCGCGCTGCTCTTCCTCACCGGCGGGGTCTTCCGGCTGGCCGGCAGCCTGGTGGTGCGCGGCCCGCAGTTCGGCTGGACGCTGGTGCAGGGAGCCTTCGGTCTGCTGCTGGGCGTCCTGGTGCTGATCTCCTGGCCGAGCAGCAGCCAGTACGTCATCGGCTGCTTCTTCTCGCTCGCCCTGCTCTTCGACGGCCTCGGCCTGATCGCGACGGGCTACGGCGGACGCCGGATCGTCGGCATGGTCTCCGGCCGGGGCGCCGCCGGGACCGCCGCCAAACCCGTACAACCCGAATAGTTCGCCGAGTCGGCACAACCGGGACAGGAGCAGTCCCGCTTACGACTGCGTCATGCTGCAACGTTCAGAAGTGTTCGATACCCGCCGACTTGTGTTCAGGCCTTGGGGTCGGAGCGGCTCGTTCCCAACACTCAAGGGTGTGGTGACAATCGAGCGCAAGGGTGGCGACCGGACGATGGAAGACCACGGGCGCGGGCCCGGCCCACGCCCAGAGGGTGCGCGCGCACCCCTCGATGCCGGGCCCGCGGACCCGCTGCCGTACGAGGGCGTCTGGCGGTTCACCGCTCCCGCCGTCGACGCCTCCGTCCCGCAGTCCCGGCACGCCGTGCGGGACCTGCTGCTGCGCCAGGGCGTACCGGCCTCGGACGACCTGATCCACAGCCTGCTGCTGATCGTCTCGGAGCTGGTCACGAACGCCGTACGGCATGCCGCGCTGCTGTCGCCGACGCTGGCCGTCGAGGTGGCCGTCGGGTCCGAGTGGGTCCGGGTCTCCGTGGAGGACGACCACCCCTACCGGCCGACCGCGCTGGAGGCCGACCACGCGCAGACCGGCGGCCGGGGACTGCTGCTGGTGCGGGAGATCACCGAGGAGGCCGGCGGGGGGTGCGACGTGGCGCACACGGCGAGCGGCGGCAAGGTGATCTGGGCCGCCCTGCCGCTCAAACCCGCCGGGGTGCGGTAAGACCCCTCACCAGCCGGCGGAGGTGCCCGTCAGCTCCCTGACCGCGGGACGGGCCGCGTCCAGCACGGTCATGAACCACGCCGAGAAGGTGTCCCGCGCGTGCCGTTCCGCCAGTTCCGCCGGGTTGACGAAGGCCGTCGCCGCCACCTCCTCGGGATCCGGCCGCGGCGGCGACTGCACCAGGCCGACGAAGAGATGGTTGTACTCCTGCTCCACCAGGCCCGAGTCGGGGTCGGGGTGGTTGTAGCGCACCGTGCCCGCCTCGGCGAGCAGCGTCGGGGAGACACCGAGCTCCTCGTACGTCCGCCGGGCCGCTGCCGCGAACGGTGCCTCGCCGGGGTAGGGATGGCCGCAGCAGGTGTTGGACCACACGCCGGGGGAGTGGTACTTGCCCAGCGCCCGCTGCTGGAGCAGCAGCCGGCCGCGCTCGTCGAAGAGGAACACGGAGAAGGCGCGGTGCAGCAGGCCGGGCGCCCGGTGCGCGGCGAGCTTCTCCTCGGTGCCGATCGTCACGCCGTTCTCGTCGACCAGTTCCAGCAAAATCGCGTCTGCGGTGCCGTTCGACGGAGTGTGCGTCGCGGTGGCAGGTGTGATCGGCATACCCATCCTTCGCCTCGGTCTTGCGCCCCCAGTGTGCCGCACGAATCCGGCACTCCCGGCACTTCCCGGCGCGCCCGCATGTCCCGCGCGCGGCGGCGCGGGCCGTGGGCGGCACCGGCGGAAGGCCGGAACGGGGGCCCGGTAGATGATCGTGCCCGGCCCCGGGAACGAGGAATCGCGCGGGCCGGTGCTGTGGGGTTCAGGACGCGGGCGCGCGCCGGAGGGCTGCGTTCCCCGGCGCGTTTTCTACGGTGCGCGCCCCTTGGTGCCTCAATGGCCCTTCGTGCCTCAGCAGCTCGCCGTGCCCCTCAATGGCCCTTCGTGCCTCAGTGGCACAAGCGCGCCTCGTGTTCCGCGTGCCCGCCCGGCTCCAGCTGGAAGGTGCAGTGCTCCACGTCGAAGTGGTGGCCCAGACAGCCCTGGAGCTCGTGCAGCATCTTCTCGTGACCGATCACGCTCAGCACCTCGGAGCTGACCACCACGTGCGCGGAGAGCACCGGCATGCCGGAGGTGATCGTCCAGGCGTGCAGGTCGTGGACGTCCTCCACGCCGTCCAGCGCGAGGATGTGCGCCCTCACCTTCGCCATGTCCACACCTTGGGGCGCCGCCTCCAGCAGGACGTCCAGCGTCTCGCGCAGCAGCCGCCAGGTGCGCGGCACGATCATCAGGCCGATGACGAGCGACGCGATCGGGTCGGCGGCCCGCCAGCCGGTGGCCAGGATCACCAGCGCCGAGACGATCACCGCGAGCGAGCCCAGCGCGTCCGCCGCCACCTCCAGGAACGCCCCGCGCACGTTCAGGCTCTCGTCCCGGCCGCGCATCAGCAGCGCCAGCGACACCGTGTTGGCCACCAGGCCGACCACGCCGAACACGGCCGTCAGCCCGCCCTCGGTGCCGGCCGGCGTGACGAAGCGGTGGACGGCCTCGTACAGAACGTAGCCGCCGACCCCGAGCAGCAGCAGACAGTTGGCCAGGGCGGCCAGGATCTCCGCGCGGGCGTAGCCGAAGGTGCGCCGGTCGCTGGGCGGCAGGCCGGCGAAGTGGACCGCCAGCAGTGCCATGCCCAGCCCCAGGGCGTCCGTCGCCATGTGGGCCGCGTCGGCGACGAGCGCGAGGGAGTCGGCGAGCACCCCGCCGACGATCTCGACGACCATCACGGTGAGCGTGATCGACAGCGCCACCCGGAGTCTGCCCCGGTACGCCGCGGTGGCCGTACCGCCGCCGTGCGCGCCGTGCCCGCCGTGCGCGTGCCCGTGGTCGTGCCCAGCCCCCATGGAAGCCGCCTCCTGTGATCCGTCAGGGAGTTCAGTGAACTACGGGCGGGGGGTATCGGGCAACGCGACCGTGAACACCGTTGTCATCTGCTCTGACCTGCGGAAACGATACGCTGGTCAGAGCGATCAAGGCGTGGCGGAGGCCGGCCCGGCGTGGTGCAGAAGCCAGCCCTGCCATGCCGATGCGACCATCTCGCGCACCCCGTGCCGCGCGGTCCACCCCAGCTCCCGGGCGGCCCGGGCGGCCGAGGCCACCGCACGCGGCGCGTCCCCGGGGCGGCGTGCTTCCACGACGGCCGGCCGCCGGTCGCCGGTCACCTCGCCGATGACCGTGATCAGCTCCCGCACCGAGACGCCCTCGCCGCGCCCGATGTTCAGCGTCAGATCGCCGTGGACGCCCTCGTCCGTGAGCCGCCGGGCCGCCGCGAGATGTGCCTCGGCCAGGTCGGCGACGTGGATGTAGTCGCGGACGCAGGTGCCGTCCGGCGTCGGGTAGTCGTCGCCGAAGATCCGCGGGGCCTCGTCGCGGGTGAGCCGGTCGAAGACCATCGGGACGATGTTGAAGACGCCGGTGTCCGCCAGTTCCGGCGTCGCGGCGCCCGCGACGTTGAAATAGCGCAGGCACACGGTGGCGATGCCGTGCGCCCGGCCCGCCGCCCGTACCAGCCACTCGCCGGCCAGCTTGGTCTCGCCGTAGGGGTTCACCGGCGCGCAGGGGGCGTCCTCGGTGATCAGGTCCAGGCCCGGGTCGCCGTACACGGCCGCCGACGAGGAGAAGACGAAGCGCCTGATCCCGGCCTCGGCGACCGCGTCCAGCAGGGTGGCGAGACCGCCGACGTTCTCGGCGTAGTAGTGCCCCGGCCGGGCGACGGACTCGGCGACCTGCTTGCGCGCGGCCAGGTGCACCACACCGGTCACCCGGTGCTCGGCCAGCAGCCGCTTCAGCAGGCCGGCGTCGAGTGAGGAGCCGTGGACGAGCGGCACCCCGGCCGGCAGCCGGGCGGCGACTCCGGACGACAGGTCGTCCAGCGCCAGGACGCGCTCCCCGGCGTCCGCCATGGCCCGCGCCACATGTGCCCCTATGTATCCGGCACCGCCGGTGATCAGCCATGTCATGGTCGCCCACCCTATGCCGACGCCCCGAAGCGGTGCGCAATGTCCCCGATGCCCGTCTTGAACGGGCGAGGTTTGTGGGAGCGGCCCCGGATCCCCGATGATGATCGCGGAACAGGCTTGTGCGAACCGCGTCGATCGAACCGTGGAACGGCCGGTGAACACGGGCTTCCCGGTATCCGATAGCCTCTGCCGACATGCCGCCCGGGTGCCGCGGGCACGGGCATCCCACCATGCACACGACCGGCGCGGCAGCGTCGGCACCCAGGGAGTGAGTTCGGTTGTCGACCGCCATCCTCACCGGTCAGCCGGTCCCCGGTTCGTCGATCGAGGGCGATCTGCACGCGCTCGGCTTCGACGTCCGCCCCGCTCCCGACGTGACCGGCGCCGAGACGCTGCTGGCCGGAGTCCCGGCCGGTGAGCGGGTCGCCGTGGTCGACGCCCGCTTCGTCGGCCACCTGCACGCGCTGCGCCTGGGGCTGACCGACCCGCGCTTCCCGCTCGCCGCGATCCCGGGCGCCGTGACGGCCCAGCCGGCCGGCCGCCCGGCCCTGATCCGCGCGCTGGCCCGACAGCACACCACGGGCGGCGGCACGTCCGGGCAGCCCGCGGCGGGGCCGGAGCCGGGAGGCGCCGCCACCGCCGCCACGGCCGTCGACAGCCTCGCCGACCGTGTCGTCACCGCCCTGGACGACGACGGCGCCGACGTGCACCGCCCCGAACTCGGCAGCCTCGTCGCCACCGTCCCCGCCGACCCGCGCGCCCGCGACGAGGCCCGGCGGGCGGTCTCGGCCGTCGACGACGAGGCCGTACGCCTGAAGTCGGCAGTCAAGGCCCGCGACGGGTTCTTCACCACCTTCTTCATCAGCCCCTACTCCCGCTACATCGCCCGCTGGTGCGCCCGCCGCGGCCTGACCCCGAACCAGGTCACCACCGCCTCGCTGCTCACCGCGCTGATAGCGGCGGCCTGCGCGGCCACCGGCACCCGCGGCGGCTTCGTCGCCGCCGGTGTGCTGCTGCTGGCCTCCTTCGTCCTGGACTGCACCGACGGCCAGCTGGCCCGCTACTCCTTGCAGTACTCGACGCTCGGCGCCTGGCTGGACGCCACCTTCGACCGGGCCAAGGAGTACGCCTACTACGCGGGCCTCGCGCTCGGCGCCGCCCGCGGCGGCGACGACGTATGGGCCCTCGCGCTCGGCGCGATGGTCCTCCAGACTTGCCGGCACGTGGTCGACTTCTCCTTCAACGAGGCCAACCACGACGCCACCGCCAACACCAGCCCCACCGCCGCCCTGTCCGGCAGGCTCGACAGCGTCGGCTGGACGGTGTGGGTGCGCCGGATGATCGTCCTGCCGATCGGCGAACGCTGGGCGATGATCGCCGTGCTGACGGCGGCCACCACGCCCCGCGTCACCTTCTACGCGCTGCTGATCGGCTGCGCCTTCGCGGCGACATACACCACGGCGGGACGTGTGCTGCGGTCGGTCACCCGCAGGGCCAGGCGCACCGACCGGGCGGCGCAGGCGCTGGCGGACCTCGCCGACAGCGGACCGCTCGCCTCGGCGGTGGCCCGTGTCGTGGCCGTCGGCCGGCCCCGCCGCACCGCCCCGATCAGCGCGGCCGCCGGTGCCGTCCTGGTGGTTCTCGCGGCCTGGGTGTGGGGGCCGAGCTGGTGGGTGGTCCTGCTGGCGGCCGCCCATGTCCTGCTGGCGGGCGAGGCCGTCGCGTACCCCCTCAAGGGGGCCCTCGACTGGCTGATCCCCCCGTTCTTCCGCGCCGCCGAGTACTGCACCGTGCTGATCCTGGCGGCGAGATCGGAGGTGAACGGAGCGCTTCCGGCGGCTTTCGGGCTGGTGGCGGCGGTCGCCTACCATCACTACGACACGGTCTACCGGATCCGCGGCAACGCGGGCGCGCCCCCGCAGTGGCTGGTGCGGACGATCGGGGGGCACGAGGGCCGGACGCTGGTGGTCGCCGTGCTGGCCGCGCTGCTCACCGCCGCGCAGTTCACGGTCGCGCTCACGGTCCTGGCCGTGGCCGTCGCCCTGGTGGTGCTCGTGGAGAGCATCCGCTTCTGGGTGTCCGCAGGGGCGCCCGCCGTACACGATGAAGGAGAACCCGCATGATCGGCCTCGTGCTGGCGGCCGGCGCCGGACGGCGTCTGCGTCCCTACACCGACAGCCTGCCCAAGGCGCTGGTGCCGGTGGGGCCCGCGGGCATAGAGGGCGAGCCGACGGTCCTCGATCTCACCCTCGGCAACTTCGCCGAGATCGGGCTGACCGAGGTGGCCGTCATCGTCGGCTACCGCAAGGAGGCCGTGTACGCGCGCAAGGAGGCGCTGGAGGCCAAGTACGGCCTCAAGCTCACCCTCATCGACAACGACAGGGCCGAGGAGTGGAACAACGCCTACTCCCTGTGGTGCGGCCGTGACGCCCTCAAGGACGGTGTGATCCTCGCCAACGGCGACACCGTGCACCCGGTCTCCGTCGAGAAGACGCTGCTCGCCGCCCGCGGCGAGGGCAAGAGGATCATCCTCGCGCTCGACACCGTGAAGTCGCTGGCCGAGGAGGAGATGAAGGTCGTCGTCGACCCCGCCAAGGGGATGACGAAGATCACCAAGCTGATGGACCCCGCCGAGGCGACCGGCGAGTACATCGGCGTCACCCTCATCGAGGGCGACGCCGCCCCCGAGCTGGCCGACGCGCTGAGGACGGTCTGGGAGACCGACCCGCAGCAGTTCTACGAGCACGGCTACCAGGAGCTGGTCAACCGCGGCTTCCGGATCGACGTGGCGCCGATCGGCGACGTCAAGTGGGTGGAGATCGACAATCACGACGATCTCGCCCGTGGACGGGAGATCGCATGCCAGTACTGACCCGGCTGATCCCCTCGCCGGTCGTCGTGGACATCCGCCCGGGCGCCCTCGACGACCTGGCCTGCGTCCTCGCCGACGAGCGCGTCTCGCACTCCGGCCGGCTCGCCGTCGCGGTCAGCGGCGGCTCCGGCGCCAGGCTGCGCGAGCGCATCGCCCCCTCGCTGCCCGGCGCCAGCTGGTACGAGGTCGGCGGCGGCACCCTGGACGACGCGGTCCGGCTGGCGAGCGACATAAAGGCCGGCCACTACGACGCGGTCGTCGGACTCGGCGGCGGCAAGATCATCGACTGCGCCAAGTTCGCCGCGGCGCGGGTCGGCCTGCCGCTGGTCGCCGTGCCGACCAACCTCGCCCACGACGGTCTGTGCTCCCCGGTCGCCACCCTCGACAACGACGCGGGCCGCGGCTCCTACGGCGTGCCGAACCCGATCGCGGTCGTGATCGACCTGGACGTCATCCGCCAGGCCCCGGTCCGGTTCGTACGGGCCGGGATCGGCGACGCCGTCTCCAACATCTCCGCGATCGCGGACTGGGAGCTGGCCAACCGGGTCAAGGGCGAGCGGATCGACGGACTCGCCGCCGCCATGGCCCGCCAGGCCGGCGAGGCCGTGCTCCGCCACCCGGGCGGCATCAAGGACAACGGCTTCCTCCAGGTGCTGGCCGAGGCGCTGGTGCTCAGCGGCATCGCCATGTCGGTCTCCGGTGACTCGCGGCCGTCCTCCGGGGCCTGCCACGAGATCAACCACGCCTTCGACCTGCTGTACCCCAAGCGCGCGGCCGCCCACGGCGAGCAGTGCGGACTGGGCGCGGCCTTCGCGATGTACCTGCGCGGGGCCCACGAGGAGTCGGCCTACATGGCCTCGGTGCTGCGCCGGCACGGACTGCCGGTGCTGCCGGAGGAGATCGGCTTCACGCCGGACGAGTTCGTCCGGGCCGTGGAGTTCGCTCCGGAGACCCGGCCCGGCCGCTACACCATCCTCGAACACCTCGACCTGAAAACCGACCAGATCAAGGACGTCTACGCCGACTATGTCAAGGCCATCGGTAGCTGAACTACGCCCGGTCGTCCACCCCGCGGGGGTGAAGGACCGGCGCAGCGGTGAGCACTGGATGGGGCGCCTCTACATGCGTGAGGTGTCCCTGCGGGTCGACCGCTACCTGGTGAACACCAGGGTCACACCCAACCAGCTCACCTACCTGATGACCGTCTTCGGCGTGCTCGCGGCCCCGGCCCTGCTGGTGCCGGGGATCGCGGGCGCCGTGCTCGGCGTGGTCTGTGTCCAGCTGTACCTGCTGCTGGACTGCGTCGACGGTGAGATCGCCCGCTGGAAGAAGCAGTACTCCCTCAACGGCGTCTACCTGGACCGGGTCGGCGCCTATCTGACCGACGCCGCCGTGCTGGTCGGTTTCGGCCTGCGCGCCGCCGACCTGTTCGGCACCGGGCGGATCGACTGGCTGTGGGCCTTCCTCGGCACCCTCGCCGCCCTCGGCGCCATCCTGATCAAGGCCGAGACCGACCTCGTCGGCGTCGCCCGCCACCAGGGCGGACTGCCCCCGGTCAAGGAGGCGGCGGCGGAGATCCGCTCCTCCGGCATGGCGCTGGCCCGCCGGGCCGCCGCCGCGCTGAAGTTCCACCGCCTGGTGCTCGGCATCGAGGCGTCCCTGCTGATCCTGGTGCTGGCCGTCGTGGATCAGGTGCGGGGCGACCTGTTCTTCTCCCGGCTCGGCGTCGCGGTGCTGGCCGGCATCGCGCTGCTCCAGACCCTGCTGCACCTGGTGTCCATCCTCGCCTCCAGCAGGCTCCGGTGAGCGCCGCACCGAAGGTCGGCGCGGTCGTCATCACCATGGGCAACCGCCCCGACGAGCTGCGCGCCCTGCTCGACTCGATCACCAAGCAGGACGGCGACCCGGTCCAGGTCGTGGTGGTCGGCAACGGCTCACCCGTCCCGGACGTCACCGAGTTCGGACCGCGTGTCCGTACCGTGGAACTGCCCGAGAACCTCGGCATCCCCGGCGGCCGCAACGTCGGCATCGAGGCGTTCGGCCCCAGCGGCCGCGACGTCGACATCCTGCTGTTCCTGGACGACGACGGCCTGCTCGCCCGGCAGGACACCGCCGAGCTGTGCCGGCAGGCCTTCACGGCCGACCCGAGGCTGGGCATCATCAGCTTCCGCATCGCCGACCCCGACACCGGGGTCACCCAGCGCCGCCACGTGCCCCGGCTGCGCGCCTCCGACCCGATGCGGTCCTCGCGCGTGACCACCTTCCTCGGCGGCGCCAACGCCGTCCGCACCCGGGTCTTCGCCGAAGTCGGCGGCCTGCCGGACGAGTTCTTCTACGCCCACGAGGAGACCGATCTGGCCTGGCGGGCCCTGGACGCGGGCTGGATGATCGACTACCGGTCGGACATGGTGCTGTACCACCCGACGACCGCGCCCTCGCGGCACGCGGTCTACCACCGCATGGTCGCCCGCAACCGGGTCTGGCTGGCCCGCCGCAATCTGCCCGCCCCGCTCGTCCCGGTCTACCTCGGCGTCTGGATGCTGCTCACCCTGGTGCGCCGCCCCTCGCGCCCGGCGCTGAAGGCATGGTTCGGTGGTTTCCGGGAAGGCTGGTCCACCCCGTGCGGACCCCGCAGACCCATGAAGTGGCGTACGGTGTGGCGGCTGACCCGACTGGGCCGGCCCCCGGTCATCTGACCGGGCCGTGCCCGAGCACACCCGGGCCGCTGAAGGGCCTCAGGCTCATGCCATGCCCGTACCGGCTGCGCATATCGAAGACGAAAGTATCCACTAGTGAGTGAGACAACGCACGACGGCGGAGTCGCGGTGACCACGCCACCGTCGCCCGACGAGGGCCTGACGGCGGCGCAGCTCGCCGCGAAGTACGGACTGTCCGTGAGCGGCGCCCGGCCCGGCCTGGCCGAGTACGTCCGTCAGCTGTGGGGGCGGCGCCACTTCATCCTCGCGTTCTCCCAGGCGAAGCTGACCGCCCAGTACAGCCAGGCCAAGCTCGGCCAGCTGTGGCAGGTGGCCACCCCGCTGCTCAACGCGGCCGTGTACTTCTTCATCTTCGGCCTGCTGCTCGGGGCCCGCCGGGGCATCCCGCACCACATCTACGTGCCGTTCCTGGTGACGGGTGTGTTCGTCTTCACCTTCACCCAGAGCTCGGTGCTGGCGGGTGTGCGCGCCATTTCGGGCAACCTCGGCCTGGTGCGCGCGCTGCACTTCCCGCGGGCCTCGCTGCCGATCTCGTTCGCGCTCCAGCAGCTCCAGCAGCTGCTGTTCTCGATGATCGTGCTGGTCCTGGTCATGATCGGGTTCGGCAGCTATCCCGGCCTGTCCTGGCTGCTGGTGCTGCCCGCGCTGGCCCTGCAGTTCGTCTTCAACACCGGTCTGGCGCTGATCTTCGCCCGGATGGGCAGCAAGACGCCCGACCTGGCCCAGCTGATGCCGTTCGTGATGCGCACCTGGATGTACGCGTCCGGCGTGATGTTCAGCATCCCGGCGATGCTCGCCGGCAAGGACATGCCGGGCTGGTTCTCCGACGTGCTCCAGTGGAACCCGGCCGCGATCTACATGGACCTGGTCCGCTTCGCGCTGATAGACGACTACGGCTCCTCCTACCTGCCCCCGCACGTGTGGGCCTTCGCCCTGGGCTGGGCGCTGCTGGCCGGGGTGGTCGGCTTCGTGTACTTCTGGAAGGCGGAGGAGAGGTACGGCCGTGGCTGAGCAGCAGCAGGGCGCGCGGGTGCCCACCGTCATCGCGGAGGACCTGCACATCGTCTACCGCGTCAACGGCGCCAAGAGCGGCAAGGGCAGCGCCACCGCCGCCCTGAGCCGCATCCTGAAGAGGGGCGAGGAGCGGGGGGTGCGCAAGGTGCACGCCGTCCGTGGCGTCTCCTTCGTCGCCTACCGGGGCGAGGCCATCGGCCTGATCGGCTCCAACGGCTCCGGCAAGTCGACCCTGCTGCGGGCCATCGCCGGCCTGCTCCCCGCCGAGCGGGGCAAGGTCTACACCGATGGCCAGCCGTCCCTGCTCGGGGTGAACGCGGCCCTGATGAACGATCTGACCGGCGAGCGCAACGTCATTCTGGGCGGGCTGGCCATGGGGATGTCCCGCGAGGAGATCAAGGCTCGATATCAGGAGATCGTCGACTTTTCCGGTATCAACGAAAAGGGCGACTTCATCACCCTTCCGATGCGCACCTACTCCTCCGGCATGGCGGCCCGCCTCCGCTTCTCCATCGCCGCGGCCAAGGACCACGACGTCCTGATGATCGACGAGGCCCTGGCCACCGGCGACCGGAAGTTCCAGAAGCGCTCCGAGGACCGCATCCGCGAGCTGCGCAAGGAAGCGGGCACGGTGTTTCTGGTCAGTCACAACAACAAGTCCATCCGTGACACCTGCAACCGTGTCCTGTGGCTGGAACGCGGGGAGCTGCGTATGGACGGCCCGACCGACGAGGTGCTCAAGGAGTACGAGAAATTCACGGGCAAGTAGCCCGTTTTCTCCGCCCGGGCCCCGCCGGAACTGTTCCGGCGGGGCCCGGCGTCTGCAAAGGAAACGTCAACTCCGGTGCGTCTTAGGAATCTTGAAGCGAATCGGTGTGTTCTTGTGATGCGCGGGACACCCCGGCGAACCCCGCTGAGTTGTACAACGTAAGCTGTACCGGTCCCGAAACGCGGCAAGTGCGGCGATAAGGCCCGACACCCTCGTCGGGGCTGCCGCACGCGCGGCCGGGCGGCGTGTCCGAAATAGTGTGTATTGGGTCGGCAGTGTAGAACGGGAGATGTGACGGCAATGGCTACGGAAACTCCCCGGCTCCGCGAGGCATGTGCCGTCCTTGCTCCGGGCAGCCCGCGGTGACGGCAACCGGCACCTGGCGCCCCGTCGGCACGGAGCGCGGAACGCTCGACAAGGCCGCGGGAGAGAACTTCCCCGTGGCCCCCTTCTTCCTGCCCCGCGCCTGGCGCGAGGACCTCATGGCCGTGTACGGCTTCGCCCGGCTCGTCGACGACATCGGCGACGGCGACCTGGCCCCCGGCGGCGCCGACGCCCGTCTCCTCGGCGTCGCCCCCGAGCAGGCCGGGGACCGCATGGTCCTGCTGGACGCCTTCGAGGCCGACCTGCGCCGCGTCTTCGACGCCACCCCGCGCCACCCCCTGCTGCGCCGGCTCCGGCCCACCGTCCGGCGGTGTGCGCTGACCCCCGAGCCGTTCCTCGGCCTGATCGCCGCCAACCGCCAGGACCAGCTCGTCAAGCGGTACGAGACCTACGACGACCTCCTCGCCTACTGCGAGCTCTCCGCCAACCCGGTCGGCCGTCTCGTCCTCGCCGTCACCGGCACCTCGACACCGGAGCGGATCCGCCGCTCCGACGCGATCTGCACGGCCCTCCAGATCGTCGAACACCTCCAGGACGTCGCCGAGGACCTCGGCAACGACCGCATCTACCTGCCCGCCGCGGACATGAAGCGCTTCCATGTCCAAGAGGCGGATCTCGCCACGTCCACCGCGAGCGCATCGGTGCGCGCACTGATCGCATACGAAGCGGAACGCGCCCGCGGCCTCCTGAATGAAGGAGCCCCCCTGGTGGGTAGCGTCCACGGCAGACTGAAGCTGCTGCTCGCGGGGTTCGTGGCGGGGGGAAGGGCGGCCATCCGAGCGATCGCCGCCGCCGAATACGACGTACTTCCCGGCCCGCCCAAACCCGGCAAGGTCCAGTTGCTGCGTGAGGTGGGCGTGACCCTGCGAGGAGAGGGGTGATCCGGACCGTGGAGTCGCCACCGCACGCGTCCGCACCGGTACTCGCCGCCTACAGCTACTGCGAGGCCGTCACCGGACAACAGGCCCGGAACTTCGCCTACGGCATCAGATTGCTGCCGACGCCGAAACGGCGCGCGATGTCGGCGCTGTACGCCTTCTCGCGCCGTGTCGACGACATCGGCGACGGCGCGCTCGGCGACGACGTCAAGGCCGCACGGCTGGAGGACACCCGGGCGCTGCTCACCCGCATCCGCCAGGGCGAGATCGCCGAGGACGACACCGATCCGGTCGCCGTCGCCCTCGCGCACGCCGCCCGGCACTTCCCGATCCCGCTCGGCGGCCTGGACGAGCTGATCGACGGCGTCCTGATGGACGTACGCGGCGAGACCTACGAGACCTGGGACGACCTGAAGGTCTACTGCCGCTGCGTGGCCGGCGCCATCGGGCGGCTCTCGCTCGGCGTGTTCGGCACCGAACCGGGGGCCCGGGGTGCCGAACGCGCGCCCGAGTACGCCGACACGCTCGGGCTCGCGCTCCAGCTGACCAACATCCTGCGGGACGTCCGCGAGGACGCCGAGGGCGGGCGCACCTATCTGCCCGCCGACGACCTGGCCAAGTTCGGCTGCTCGGCCGGGTTCGGCGGGGCGGAGCCACCCGAGGGCTCCGACTTCGCGGGCCTCGTGCACTTCGAAGTGCGTCGGGCCCGCGCTCTTTTCGCCGAGGGCTACCGGCTGCTGCCCATGCTGGACCGGCGCAGCGGCGCCTGTGTCGCCGCCATGGCCGGCATCTACCGCCGTCTGCTGGACCGCATCGAGCGCGACCCCCACGCCGTGCTGCGCGGCCGGGTCTCGCTGCCCGGACGCGAGAAGGCCTATGTCGCCGTGCGCGGCCTGTCCGGTCTGGACGCCCGGCACGTCACCCGGCGCACGGTCAGGAGGCGCGCCTGATGGACACACCGGTCCGGGGTGACGCCGGCCGCGCCAAACGGCGGGCAACCCTCCGCGGGCGGTCCGCGTCCCTGACGGAAACGGCAGGCCGGGCGCGCCCCGGCCACCACGGCCCCCGCACCGGGGAGGGCGCACGATGACCGACGGCACGCGGCCCGAGGAGCCGCTCGCGGACGTCCCCGCCCGCTCCGGCAGGCACGCCGTCGTGATCGGCGGAGGGATCGCCGGCGTCACCGCCGCGCTCGCGCTCGCCGACGCCGGGGTCCGCGTCACCCTGCTGGAGGGCCGCCCCCGGCTGGGCGGGCTCGCCTTCTCCTTCCGGCGCGGCGACCTCACCGTCGACAACGGACAGCACGTCTACCTGCGCTGCTGCACCGCCTACCGCTGGTTCCTTGACCGGATCGACGGCACGGCGCTGGCACCGGTGCA
The DNA here is from genome assembly GCF_014647975.1 of Streptomyces fumigatiscleroticus. Lineage (GTDB taxonomy): Bacteria > Actinomycetota > Actinomycetes > Streptomycetales > Streptomycetaceae > Streptomyces > Streptomyces fumigatiscleroticus. Next base: position 6,237 of record NZ_BMQF01000004.1, on the reverse strand, counting down.
GAACCGTCTCGACGTGCCCGTCCTGGACGTCACCAAGCCCGAGGGGCGGCGGCTGGGCAGGCTGCGGCGGGACGCGCTGCCCGTCCCCCTGCACCTGGGGCGCAGCCTCGCCGCCTATCCGCACCTCTCGCTCGCCGACCGGGTCCGGGTCGGCCGTGCCGCGCTCGCGCTCAAGGGGCTCGACCTGACCGACCCGGCCCTGGACGAGCAGGACTTCGGCAGCTGGCTGGCCGCGCACGGCCAGTCGGCGCGCGCCGTCGAGGCCCTGTGGGACCTGGTCGGGGTGGCCACCCTCAACGCGGTCGCGGGCGACGCCTCGCTGGGGCTCGCCGCGATGGTGTTCAAGACCGGTCTGCTGTCCGACCCGGGCGCGGCCGACATCGGCTGGGCCCGCGTCCCGCTGGGCGAACTGCACGACCGGCTGGCCCGCAAGGCGCTCGACTCCGCGGGCGTCCGTACCGAGATCCGTACACGCGCCACCTCCGTCTCCTCCAACGGCAACGGGGGCTGGAGCGTTCAGGTTCCCGGCGAACATCTCGACGCGGACGCGGTCGTCCTCGCCGTACCGCAGCGCGAGGCCCACGACCTGCTGCCCGACGGCGCGCTGGACGCCCCGCAGCGGCTGCTCGGCATCTGCACCGCGCCCATCCTCAACGTGCACGTCGTCTACGACCGCACGGTGCTCACCCGGCCGTTCTTCACGGCGCTCGGCTCCCCGGTGCAGTGGGTCTTCGACCGCACCGAGGCGTCCGGGCTGAAGGAGGGCCAGTACCTCGCGCTGTCGCAGTCGGCCGCGCAGGACGAGATCGACACGCCCGTGGCCGTGCTGCGCGAGCGGTATCTGCCCGAGCTGGAGCGGTTGCTGCCCCGCACCCGGGGCGCCGCGGTGAAGGACTTCTTCGTCACCAGGGAGCGCACCGCCACGTTCGCTCCCGCTCCCGGCGTCGGCCGCCTCAGGCCCGGCGCCCGCACCAAGGCACCCGGCCTGTACCTGGCCGGCGCGTGGACCGCCACCGGGTGGCCCGCGACCATGGAGAGTGCGGTCCGCAGCGGTGTCGGCGCGGCACGCGCCGCGCTCGGCGGTCTGGGCCGCTCCCGCGAACTCCTCCCCGATTTCCTGGGGGAGGCGGCATGAAGGCCGATCCGCGTGGGGCCGGCTCCCGCACCCTCGGTACCGCAACTGGAGGAGAGACTGTGCCCACTGTGCCCCCGGCCCCGAAGGCCGCTCGGGAGACCGCGGTGGACGTGACCGCGCTCCTGGAGCGCGGCCGGACCCTTGCCACACCGGTACTGCGGGCGGCCGTCGACCGCCTGGCACCCCCCATGGACACCGTCGCCGCCTACCACTTCGGCTGGATCGACGCCGAGGGCAACCCCGCCGCGGGCGACGGCGGCAAGGCCGTCCGGCCCGCCCTGGCGGTGCTCTCCGCCGAGGTCACCGGCGCCGCGCCGGACACCGGCGTGCCCGGCGCCGTTGCGGTCGAACTGGTGCACAACTTCTCGCTGCTGCACGACGACCTGATGGACGGCGACGAGCAGCGCCGCCACCGCGACACCGTCTGGAAGGTGCACGGCCCCGCCCAGGCCATCCTTGTCGGCGACGCCCTGTTCGCGCTGGCCAACGAGGTGCTGCTGGAGCTGGGCACCGTCGAGGCCGGCCGCGCCACCCGCCGGCTGACCACCGCGAGCCGCGCCCTGATCGACGGACAGGCGCAGGACATCTCCTACGAGCACCGCGACCGTGTCAGCGTCCAGGAGTGCCTGGAGATGGAGGGCAACAAGACCGGCGCCCTGCTGGCCTGCGCCAGCTCCATCGGCGCGGTGCTCGGCGGCGCGGACGACCGCACCGCCGACACCCTGGAGACCTACGGCTACCACCTCGGCCTGGCCTTCCAGGCCGTCGACGACCTCCTCGGCATCTGGGGCGACCCGGACGCCACCGGCAAGCAGACCTGGAGCGATCTGCGCCAGCGCAAGAAGTCCCTGCCGGTCGTGGCCGCGCTCGCGGCGGGCGGCCCCGCCTCCGAGCGGCTCGGCGAGATCCTCGCCGCGGACGCCAAGAGCAGCGACTTCGAGAACTTCTCCGAGGAGGAGTTCGCGGCCCGCGCCGCCCTCATCGAGGAGGCGGGCGGCCGCGAGTGGACCGCCGACGAGGCGCGCCGCCAGCACACCATCGCCATCGAAGCCCTCGACGCCGTCGACATGCCCGACCGGGTGCGGGACCGGTTCACGGCGCTCGCCGACTTCGTCGTCGTACGAAAGAGATGATCACTATCGGTCGAAGATCCCTCGCGTAGTCGCCGGCCGGTGCCGCGGAGAGCACCGGCCGACGGCGGACCCACAGCAGACGCACGCCAGCACACTGCACGAAGGGGAAGCCATGACAGCGACGACCGACGGAAGTACCGGGGCCCTGCCGCTCCGCGCTGCCGCGGCCAGTGAAACCGACAGCACCACCCCCGAGGCGTCCGGGGTATCCGACGCCGCCGCCCGCGCCGTGCGGCGCGCCACCGACTTCCTGCTCTCCCGGCAGGACGCCGGGGGCTGGTGGAAGGGCGACCTCGAGACCAATGTCACGATGGACGCCGAGGACCTGCTCCTCCGCCAGTTCCTGGGGATCCTCGACGAGGACACCACGCGCGCCGCCGCCCTGTTCATCCGCGGCGAGCAGCGCGAGGACGGCACCTGGGCCACCTTCCACGGCGGCCCCGGCGACCTGTCCACCACCATCGAGGCCTATGTCGCCCTCCGTCTGGCCGGCGACGAGCCCGACGCGCCGCACATGGCGCGGGCCTCGGAGTGGATCCGCGCCCGGGGCGGCGTCGCCGCCTCCCGTATCTTCACCCGGATCTGGCTGGCCCTGTTCGGCTGGTGGAAGTGGGAGGACCTGCCCGAGCTCCCGCCGGAGGTCATCTGGTTCCCCTCCTGGATGCCGCTGAACATCTACGACTTCGGCTGCTGGGCCCGGCAGACCATAGTGCCGCTCACCATCGTCTCGGCGAAGCGGCCGGTCAGGCCCGCGCCGTTCCCGCTCGACGAACTGCACACCGACCCGGCCCGGCCCAACCCGCCCAGGCCCCTGGCCCCGGTGGCCAGCTGGGACGGCGCCTTCCAGCGGCTCGACAAGGCGCTGCACGCCTTCCGCAGGGTGGCGCCGCGCCGGCTGCGCCGGGCCGCGATGAACACCGCCGCCCGCTGGATCGTCGAGCGGCAGGAGAACGACGGCTGCTGGGGCGGCATCCAGCCGCCGGCCGTGTACTCGGTCATCGCGCTGCACCTGCTCGGCTACGACCTCCAGCACCCCGTGATGCGCGCGGGCCTGGAGTCGCTGGACCGCTTCGCCGTGTGGCGCGAGGACGGGGCCCGCATGATCGAGGCCTGCCAGTCGCCGGTGTGGGACACCTGCCTGGCGACCATCGCGCTGGCCGACGCGGGCGTCCCCGCCGACCACCCGCAACTGGTCAAGGCCGCCGACTGGATGCTCGGCGAGCAGGTCGTGCGGCCCGGCGACTGGTCGGTGCGCCGGCCCGGACTGCCCCCCGGCGGCTGGGCGTTCGAGTTCCACAACGACAACTACCCCGACATCGACGACACCGCCGAGGTGATCCTCGCGCTGCGCCGGGTCAAGCACCACGACCCGGAGCGGGTGGAGAAGGCCATCGGGCGCGGGGTGCGCTGGAACCTCGGGATGCAGTCGAAGAACGGGGCGTGGGGCGCCTTCGACGTCGACAACACCAGCCCGTTCCCCAACCGGCTGCCCTTCTGCGACTTCGGCGAGGTCATCGACCCGCCCTCCGCGGACGTCACCGCCCATGTCGTGGAGATGCTCGCCTACGAGGGCCTGGCCCACGACCCGCGCACCCGGCGCGGCATCCAGTGGCTGCTGGCCGAACAGGAGCCGGACGGCTCGTGGTTCGGACGCTGGGGCGTCAACTACGTCTACGGCACCGGCTCCGTCGTGCCCGCGCTGACCGCGGCCGGCCTGCCCGGCTCCCACCCGGCGATCCGCCGCGCGGTGGCCTGGCTGGAGTCCGTCCAGAACGACGACGGAGGCTGGGGCGAGGACCTGCGCTCCTACCAGGACGCCACCGAGTGGCGCGGCAAGGGCGCCTCCACCGCCTCGCAGACCGCCTGGGCCCTGATGGCCCTGCTGGCGGCGGGGGAGAGGGAGTCCAAGGCCGTCGAGCGGGGCATCGAGTGGCTCGCGGCCACGCAGCGCGAGGACGGCTCCTGGGACGAGCCGTACTTCACCGGCACCGGCTTCCCCTGGGACTTCTCCATCAACTACCACCTGTACCGGCAGGTCTTCCCGCTCACCGCGCTCGGCCGGTACGTGCACGGGGAGCCGTTCGTCCGGCGGCCCCGCGCCGAGGCGAAGGGAAGCTGATGAGCCCGCCACCCGCTCCGGCCCCCCTGCTGATCGCCTGCGCCCTCGGCATCGAGCACCTCGCCCTGCGCGCCGGCGACCGCTCCGGCGCCGGCGGGCCGGTCACCGTCGTGCGGACCGGCATGGGGCCCCGGGCCGCCGAGCGCTCGGTCACCCGGGTCCTGGCCGACCCCGCGCTGAGCGACGCCGCCGTGCTGGCCACCGGCTTCTGCGCGGGGCTCGCGCCCGGCATGCACCCCGGCGACCTGGTCGTCGCCGAGGAGACCCGGGACCCGCGTTCCAGCGTCTCCTGCGTCGGCACCGACCGGCTGGTCAAGGAGCTGGTACGGCTCCTGCCCGGGCGCACCGTCCACACCGGGCCGCTCACCGGCTCCGACCACGTGGTCCGCGGGCAGGAGCGGTCGGACCTGCTCGCCACGGGTGCGATCGCGGTCGACATGGAGTCGGCGGCCACGCTTCTGAGCGCCGTGCGCTCGGGCGTGCGCCCGGTTGCGGCCGTCCGGGTGGTCGTGGACGCTCCAGAACATGAGCTGGTCCGGATCGGCACGGTGCGCGGTGGAATATCGGCTTTCCGCGTCCTTCGTTCCGTACTTCCCGCTTTCTTCGAATGGCACCGTTCCTTGCTGCTTCCCAGGAGGTGAGCCCGATGGCCATGCCGCTGCGCCAGTCCATCAAGGTCGCTACATACTTGGCTGAACAGAAGCTCCGCAGGCGGGACAAGTTTCCGCTCATCGTCGAGCTGGAACCGCTCTTCGCCTGCAATCTGAAGTGCGAGGGCTGTGGCAAGATCCAGCACCCGGCCGGCGTACTCAAACAGCGCATGCCGGTCGCGCAGGCCGTGGGCGCCGTGCTCGAGTCGGGTGCGCCGATGGTGTCCATCGCCGGCGGTGAGCCCCTGATGCATCCACAGATCGACGAAATCGTGCGACAGCTGGTGGCGAAACGGAAATACGTCTTCTTGTGCACCAATGCGATGCTCCTGCGCAAGAAGATGGACAAGTTCACCCCTTCGCCCTACTTCGCCTTCGCCGTCCACATCGACGGCCTGCGCGAACGGCACGACGAGTCGGTGGCGAAGGAAGGTGTGTTCGACGAGGCCGTGGCGGCGATCAAGGAGGCCAAGCGGCGCGGCTTCCGGGTCACCACCAACTCGACGTTCTTCAACACCGACACCCCGCAGACCGTCATCGAGGTCCTCAACTACCTCAACGACGACCTCAAGGTCGACGAGATGATGATCTCGCCCGCCTACGCCTACGAGAAGGCACCCGACCAGGAGCACTTCCTGGGCGTGGAGCAGACCCGCGAGCTGTTCAAGAAGGCCTTCGCGGGCGGCAACCGGCTGCGCTGGCGGCTCAACCACTCCCCGCTGTTCCTGGACTTCCTCGAGGGCAAGGTCGACTTCCCGTGCACCGCGTGGGCGATCCCGAACTACTCGCTCTTCGGCTGGCAGCGGCCCTGCTACCTGATGAGCGACGGGTACGTGCCCACCTACCGGGAGCTGATCGAGGACACCGACTGGGACAAGTACGGCCGGGGCAAGGACCCGCGCTGCGCCAACTGCATGGCGCACTGCGGCTACGAGCCCACCGCGGTCCTGGCCACCATGGGATCCCTGAAGGAGTCGCTGCGCGCGATGCGCGAGACGGTCTCCGGGAACCGGGCGTGACGTCATGACCGCCATCCCCTTGGGCGTCCCCGAGGTACCGGTCCGGCCGGTCGCCGAGCGGCGTGTGTCGCGGCGGATCCAGGTCGGGCCGGTGGCGGTCGGGGGCGGGGCCCCGGTGTCGGTGCAGTCGATGACGACGACCCGTACGTCGGACATCGGTGCCACGCTCCAGCAGATCGCG
>NZ_BMQF01000003.1:717603-796504 GCF_014647975.1 Streptomyces fumigatiscleroticus | reverse complement strand
CGAGACCAAGCCGGAGGACTACACGGCGGACGCGGGCGACCCGGGCGTCCAGGTCGAACTGCCGCCGGCCACGGCCGGTTCCGCGCACTAGGCGGCACATCTTTCGAGAGGCCGGGGACGGGCCGCCGGAGAGATCCGGCGGCCCGTTGTCGTACCCCTGCTGCACACTGCCCACATGGACATCGCCATCCGACGGGCGGAACCCGCCGACCACGACATCCTCGGCGAGATCACCGCGCAGGCCTATCTCCACGACGGGCTGCTGAAGTTCGGGGAGGCCGACGAGTATCTGGACGAGCTGCGGGACGTGGCGAAACGGGCCGCCGCCGCCGAGGTGCTGGTCGCCGTGGAGCACGACCGGGTGCTGGGCGGCGTCACCTTCGTACCCGGGCCGGGGCCCATGGCCGACATAGCCGGGCCCGGCGAGGCCGAGATCCGCATGCTGGCGGTGGACCGCGCGGCGCGCGGGCGGGGTGCCGGCGAGGCGCTCGTGCGCGCCTGCGTCGACCGGGCCCGCGCCGTCCCCGGCTGCGTCCGCGTCGTGCTGTCCACCCAGCGCACCATGCGCACCGCCCACCGCATCTACGAGCGTCTCGGCTTCGTCCGCACCCCGGAGCGCGACTGGAACCCGCTGCCGCACCTGGACGACATCACCCTTCTCACGTACGCGCTGACGCTCTGAAACCGGGACTTCACACCTTTCCCGACACAATATCTGGGGGCACTTTCGAAACTGGGCACAACATGTATGCTCGTGCTCGCTGCCGCCGCAGGGGAATCCGGTGTGAATCCGGAACTGTCCCGCAACGGTGTACTCATGCCTGTATGACCGCATACCGGCATCGAGCGTCAGTCCGAGGACCTGCCGACAGCGCGCCCGGCCGTCCGGCCCGGGCGCTTGACGTCCGGGCCTCGTGGAATGGGCCGGTGGACGCGACGCCGCGCGCGCTCGTGAGCTGCCCCCTGCCCTCCGCCAGGCCCCGTGCCGAGCGAGGGAGAGCCCCACGTGACCATCGCGCCAGCCGGCCCGGCTTCCGCCACCGGCGTGCGGACCGACGGTCCCGGTACCGCGCTGCTGCGGACCCTGACCCAGCTCACCGCCGACCTTCCCGACACCGACCCCGGCCGGGTCGCCGCCGCCGCGCTGCGCGGCCGGTCCGCGCGGGCCGACGAGACGGAGCTGCGCGAGCTGGCCACCGAGGCGGCGGCCGGCCTGATCGCGGAGGACCCCGCCTACTCGCGGCTGGCCGCGCGGCTGCTGACCGTCTCCCTCGCCGCCGAGGCCGCCGCCGAGGGGGTCACGTCCTTCACGGAGTCGGTCGCGGCCGGGCACCGGGAGGGCCTGATCGCCGACCGCACCGCCGCCTTCGTACGCGCGCACGGCGCCCGCCTCGACGCGCTGACCGACACCCGCGCCGACGACCGGTTCGGCTACTTCGGCCTGCGCACCCTGCACAGCCGCTATCTCCTGCGGCACCCGGTGACCCGCCGGGTGATCGAGACACCCCAGCACTTCCTGCTCCGCGTCGCCGCCGGTCTCGCCGCGGACGACACGGAAGGCTCCGTCGACGAGGTCGCCGCGCTCTACGGGCTGATGAGCCGCCTGGACTACCTCCCCTCCTCCCCCACTCTCTTCAACTCCGGCACCCGGCACCCCCAGATGTCGTCCTGCTATCTGCTCGACTCGCCCAGGGACGAGCTGGACTCCCTCTACGAGCGCTACCACCAGGTGGCCCGGCTGTCGAAGCACGCCGGCGGCATCGGCCTGTCCTGGTCCCGCATCCGCTCACGCGGTGCGCTGATCCGCGGCACCAACGGGCACTCGGCCGGCATCGTCCCGTTCCTGAAGACCCTGGACGCCTCGGTGGCCGCCGTGAACCAGGGCGGCCGGCGCAAGGGCGCGGCGGCGGTCTACCTGGAGACCTGGCACGCCGACGTCGAGGACTTCCTTCAGCTGCGGGACAACACCGGCGAGGACGCCCGGCGCACGCACCATCTGAACCTCGCCCACTGGGTGCCGGACGAGTTCATGCGCCGGGTGGCGGCCGACGGGACGTGGTCGCTGTTCTCCCCCTCCGACGTGCCGGTCCTGACCGACCTGTGGGGCGAGGAGTTCGACGCCGCGTACCGCAGGGCGGAGGCGGAAGGGCTGGCGCGGAAGACGATGCCCGCCCGCGAGCTGTACGGCCGCATGATGCGCACCCTCGCCCAGACCGGCAACGGCTGGATGACCTTCAAGGACACCGCCAACCGCACCGCCAACCAGACCGCGGAGCCGGGCCACGTCATCCACTCCTCCAACCTCTGCACGGAGATCCTGGAGGTCACCGGCGACGACGAGACGGCGGTCTGCAATCTGGGCTCGGTCAACCTGGGCGCCTTCGTCGACCCGGCCGCCCGGGACATCGACTGGGAGCGGCTGGACGCCACCGTCCGCACCGCCGTCACCTTCCTGGACCGCGTGATCGACCTCAACTTCTGTCCGACCGGGCAGGCGGCCCGCTCCAACGCCCGGTGGCGCCCCGTCGGGCTCGGCGTGATGGGCCTCCAGGACGTCTTCTTCCGGCTGCGCCTGCCCTTCGACTCGCCCGAGGCCAGGGCGCTGTCCACCCGGATCGCCGAGCGGATCATGCTCGCCGCGTACGAGACCTCCGCCGACCTGGCCGAACGCGACGGCCCCCTCCCCGCCTGGGAGAAGACCCGTACCGCCCGGGGCGTACTGCACCCCGACCACTACGACGTCGATCTCACCTGGCCCGGGCGCTGGGCCGCCCTGCGCCGGCGGATCGCCGCCACCGGGCTGCGCAACTCCCTGCTGCTGGCGATCGCGCCCACGGCCACCATCGCCTCGATCGCCGGTGTCTACGAGTGCATCGAGCCGCAGGTGTCCAACCTGTTCAAGCGCGAGACGCTGTCCGGCGAGTTCCTCCAGGTCAACTCCTACCTGGTGGACGACCTCAAGCGGCTCGGCGTGTGGGACGCGCGCACCCGTGAGGCGCTGCGCGAGGCGAACGGCTCGGTGCAGGGGTTCGCCTGGATCCCCGAGGACGTACGGGAGCTGTACCGCACCGCCTGGGAGCTCCCGCAGCGTGCCCTGATCGACATGGCCGCCGCCCGCACCCCGTTCCTGGACCAGGCGCAGTCGCTGAACCTCTTCATGGAGACACCGATCATCGGCAGGCTCTCCTCGATGTACGCCCACGCCTGGAAGTCGGGTCTGAAGACCACGTACTACCTGCGCTCGCGCCCGGCGACCCGGATCGCCCGCGCCGCCGCCCGGACCGCCACCGTGCCGGAAGCGACCGCCTGCTCCCTGGAGAACCCCGAGTCCTGCGAGGCCTGCCAGTGACGACCACCCGTGACGCCCGTCTCCTCGACCCCGGCTTCGAGCTGACCCTGCGCCCGATGCGCTACCCCGGCTTCTACGAGCGCTACCGGGACGCCATCAAGAACACCTGGACCGTGGAGGAGGTCGATCTCCACTCCGACGTGGCCGATCTCGCGAAGCTCTCCCCGGGCGAGCAGCACCTGATCGGCCGCCTGGTGGCGTTCTTCGCCACCGGTGACTCCATCGTCGCCAACAACCTGGTGCTGACGCTGTACAGGCACCTCAACTCCCCCGAGGCGCGGCTGTATCTGAGCCGTCAGCTGTTCGAGGAGGCGGTGCACGTCCAGTTCTATCTGACGCTGCTGGACACCTATCTGCCCGATCCGGACGAACGCGCCGCCGCCTTCGCGGCCGTGGAGAACATCCCCTCCATCCGCGAGAAGGCCGGGTTCTGCTTCAGGTGGATGGACTCCGTGGAGGAGATCGACCGGCTGGAGAGCAAGGCGGACCGGCGCCGCTTCCTGCTCAACCTGATCTGCTTCGCGGCCTGCATCGAGGGCCTGTTCTTCTACGGCGCCTTCGCCTACGTCTACTGGTTCCGCAGCCGGGGCCTGCTGCACGGCCTGGCCACCGGCACCAACTGGGTCTTCCGCGACGAGACGATGCACATGAGCTTCGCCTTCGACGTGGTCGACACCGTGCGCGAGGAGGAGCCGGACCTCTTCGACGAGGAGCTGGGCCGGCAGGTCACCGGCATGCTGCGGGAGGCCGTCGAGGCCGAGCTCCAGTTCGCGCGCGACCTGTGCGGGGACGGCCTCCCGGGCATGAACACCGACTCGATGCGGCAGTACCTGGAGTGCGTCGCCGACCAGCGTCTGGCCCGGCTCGGCTTCGCCCCGGTGTACGGCTCGGAGAACCCCTTCTCCTTCATGGAGCTCCAGGGCGTTCAGGAGCTGACCAACTTCTTCGAGCGGCGTCCTTCGGCATACCAGGTCGCGGTGGAGGGCACCGTCGCCCTGGACGAGGACTTCTGAGGGCGGAAGCTCTCCGACGTCGCCCTCGCCGCCCTCAACTGGCGGTCGGTCCGGCGCTCGTGGTGCAGGCCCAGGAGCGCCGGGCCGGCCAGCAGGAGGAAGAGGACCACGACGGTCAGGAATCCGAGGAAGGCGTCTGCGTTCATGTGGTAAGTGTCGCGCCGGGCCGACGCTCCTGACAGTGGCAGGACTGCCGTACACCCTCGATTTCCTGCCAGCCTCGCGGCACACTGTCCGCATGCTGACGAACGTGGCCGTCGTCCTCCTCGACGGCGTCAACCCCTTCGAACTCGGCGTCGTCTGCGAGGTGTTCGGCATCGACCGCAGCGACGACGGACTGCCGGCGTACGACTTCGCGGTGGCCTCCGCCGAGGGCCCCGAGCTGCGCTCGCACGCCGGTTTCTCGCTCCGGGTCGAGCACGGCCTTCAGCGGCTGGAGTCGGCGGACCTCATCGCCGTACCGGCCGGGTCGGGGTACGAGACCCGGGCCTTCCCGCCCGAGCTGCTGGCGGCGCTGCGCCGCGGGGCCGAGCGCGGGGCCCGGGTGCTCAGCGTGTGCTCCGGGGTCTTCGTGCTCGGCGCCGCCGGGCTGCTGGACGGCCGGCGGTGCGCCGTGCACTGGAAGCACGCGCGGGAGCTGGCCCGCCAGTACCCGCGGGCGGTGGTCGAGCCGGACGTGCTCTACGTCGACGAGGACCCGGTGATCACCTCGGCCGGCACCGCCGCGGGCATCGACGCCTGCCTCCACCTGGTCCGCAAGGAGCAGGGCCCGGAGGTGGCCAACGCGATCGCCCGGCGGATGGTGGTGCCGCCGCACCGCGACGGGGGCCAGGCCCAGTACATCGAGCGGCCGCTGCCCCGCTCCGAGGCGGACACGGTCGCCGAGGTGCTGGCCTGGATGGAGCGGCACCTGGACGAGGAGGTCACCGTGGAGCAGCTCGCCGCCCGCGCCCACATGTCGCCGCGCACCTTCGCCCGCCGCTTCCAGCAGGAGACGGGAACGACCCCGTACCGCTGGATCCTGCGCCAGCGGGTGCTGCTGGCCCAGCGGTTGCTGGAGGCGACGGACGAGACGGTGGACGCGATCGCGGGCCGTGCCGGGTTCGGCACCGCCGCCGCGCTGCGGCACCAGTTCGTACGGGCGGTGGGAACGACCCCGAACGCCTACCGGCAGGTGTTCAGGGGACCGCGGGCCGCCCGGCCGCCGGTCACCTCGGCACCGGCCTGAGCAGCAGGTTCTGCGGGCGCAGCGTGATGCCCACGCGCGTGCTGTCGTCGGAGCCGGCCACCTGCTCGAACCGGTACCGGGTGGCGACCGCCGCCGTGATCAGGGTCAGCTGGGCCATCGAGAAGTGATCGCTGGGGCACTTGCGGTTGCCCACGCTGAACGGGCTCATGGCGTATTTCGGAACGTCCTTGACGCGTTCCGGAAGCCAGCGGTCGGGGTCGAAGTCGAGATGGTGCGCGTACGACTTCGCGTCGCGCTGGATCGCGTACGGGCTGTACACGATGTCGGCCCCGGCCGGAATGCGGTACCCGCCGAGTTCGGTGTCGGTCACCGCCCGCCGCGTCAGAATCCAGACGGCGGGGCGCAAACGCATCGCCTCGACGACGACATTGCTGGTGTGGGTGAGCTCGCGGACGTCCTCGAACGCCACCGGCCGGCCACCGGTGACGGACTCGACTTCGTCATGCACCTTGTCCGCGTGTTCCGGATACCGGGCGAGCACATGCAGCAGCCACATGATGGTGGAGGCGACGGTTTCGCTGCCCGGGGTGAGAATCGCGACGACCTGGTCGTGGATCTCCTGTTCCCCGACGGGCGCGCCGTCCCCGTCCTCGGCCGCCAGCAGTGCCGTCAGCAGATCGTCCGGCTTCCGGCCGGAGGCGCGGCGCTCGGCGACGATCTCGTCGACCAGCAGATGCAGATCGGCCAGGGCGCGGTCGAACCGGCGGTTGGGGGGCAGTGGCAGCCGGTGGAGCGGCCCCAGCGGAACCACCATCCGCCGGTACATGCCGCGGAAGACGGTGGCCAGCGCCACGCAGAGCCGCTCGGCCCGCTCGTCCATGTACTCGCCGCGCAGCAGGCAGCGGGCCGCGATGCGCACGGCGACGCGGAACGACTCGGAGGTGCAGTCGATGGTCTGCCCGGGCCGCCAGCGCTCGGTGAGCGCGTGCGCCTCCTCCTCCATGACCGAGGCGTAGGCGGGGACGGCGTCGGGCCGGAAGGCGGGCTGGATGGTCCGCCGCTGGCGGCGGTGGCGCGGGCCGTTGGCGGTGGCCACGCCCTCCTTGCCGAGCAGGCCTTCGAGGGACTCCCACAGGGGGCCGGCGATCCGGTAGTCGGGGCTCAGGGCCAGGGCGCCGGTGAGGGCCGGCGTGGTGACGGCGTACACCGTCTTCGGACCGAGTTTCAGGCGGACGACGTCGCCGTGGTCGCGCAGTCGGGACATGAAGCGCAGGGGGTCGCGCACCAGTTTCCAGCCGTGCCCGAGGACCGGGACGCCACCACCCGCCAGGGGAGGCTCACGCAGCGCATCCGCCGCGGCGGATCGGGCTCGGGGGTTCACCGACTCTACGGTCATGACTCACCTGCCGCTTCGTTGTCGACGTACGGGGGTGTGGACCGGTCGTCCCAGTCGTCGACCATGTACCGGCCGGACTCGTGGTGGAACCAGTAGACGGAACTGAACCAGTTCCGCATATTGCCGAGGCAGGCCCGGACGGCGGTGCTCAGACTCTTGCCGCGCACCGTCCCGTCGGCGAGTTCGTCGGCGAACCGCAGGGCGTCCCGTTCGGCACGCAGAAATTCCGTTATGCATTCCTCGACCCGCCGCCGGACTTCCCGCACCGCCTCCTCCAGGCTCAGTTTCTGATGGACGACGAGACTGATGCCGAGATTGTGGACCTCGTCGCCCGCTATTTCCTTGGGCAGCGAACACAGGTCGTTGTACCAGGCGGCGAATTCCTGGCTCAGCAGCGCCGCTCTGTGGTACGCCGGATGTATTCGCACGGCATCCGGCAGTTCGCACTCCGCACTCGGCTCCAGGAGATCGGTCCAGATCCAGTGCGCGAAAGTGAGCCGGCGCAGCGCGAGATATTCCTCGACGCCGGGCACGATGCCGTGGGTGCGGTTGTGGAACTCCCGGTCATAGGCGTCGATCACCGCGTGGAAGTGCCGGGCGAAGCGCGCGTTCCACCTCACCGACAGGAACGAGTACAGCCGCAGGACGCTGTCCGCGAGCCCGGCGACCAGGGAATCCTTGTGGTGCAGATGGTCCTCGGGGGTGTCGAGGGCCGTGTGCAGCCGGTTCTTCAGCCGCCGCCAGGCGGTGGGGCGGCCGTGGACGACGTCCCGGTCGTGGCGGTCGTCCCAGACGAAGAACCACGCGCTGTAGTCCGCTATCGCCTGCATGACCTCGTCGGGGGCGCCTAGGTAGTAGCCCGCCATGAGGTCCGTATAGCACAGACCGTCGGCATATTCTTCCACCTTGTCCGCAGGCATGAGCCGCCTTTCCAGCAGCCAGGTGCGGGTGTTCGTCTGGAGCCGCGGCCAATAGGGATGCAGTTGCCGGGGAAAGGCCGCCTCGATCAGGGGGAAGGAGAGCGACGGCGGGATCGCGATCGCGGTGGTCGTCGATGTGGTGCCGTGTGAGAAAGCATGCACGTACAGACTCCTCCTCAGCGCCGTGGACGCACACCCCTCCCGCTGTGCCGGGCGTGCGCCGTTGTGTATCCCCGCACTTCCCATTCAGCACCACAACTGACCGCGCTGGGAACGGATTTGCTTCCTTCACTACCCCTGGGTGCCGGAATTCTCCCCTTGTGTGACTGGTTTTTGGATCACTCAGAGCACAAAAGCGGTCGGACGTGCGACGGACAGACGAACGGAACGGCGAACGGAACGGCGAACGGAACGGCGAACGGTTCGGCGAACACACAGACGCACGGCGTCCGTCCCGGCGGAGGACCGCCGAACGGACGCCGTGCGTCGAGGAGCCGGGAGACGGAGTCTCGGGGGACGAAGGTCCGTCAGTCGTTCGGGACCACGGGGTAGCGCGGCTCGTTCTCGGCCATCTGCCGGAGCACGTCCTTGCGCTCCCGCTTGGAGAGCCGGTCGATGTAGAGGTAGCCGTACAGGTGGTCCGTCTCGTGCTGGAGGCAGCGCGCGAAGTAGCCGGTGCCGCGCACCTTGATCGGGTTGCCCTTCTCGTCCTGCCCGGTCACCTCGGCGTAGTCGGGGCGGGCGAGCGGTGCGTAGGCGGTGGGCACGGACAGGCAGCCCTCGTTGCTGTCGTCCAGGCGGCGCCGGTCGGCGGCCAGTTCGACGAGCTTGGGGTTGCAGACCACGCCGACGTGCCGGACACCGTCGTCGTCGGGGCAGTCGTAGACGAAGACCTTCAGGTCGACGCCGATCTGGTTGGCGGCCAGGCCCACGCCCTCGGCGGTGCGCTGGCTGGCGAACATGTCCGCGACCAGCTGCTGGAGCTCCTCGCCGAACTCGGTGACGTCCTTGCACTCCTTGTGCAGCACCGGGTTCCCGACCACCGTGATCGGCCGCGAGGTGCCGCGCTCCCGCCAGGCCGTCTCGCGCTCCTCGCACTCCTCGGTGTCGATGACGAAGCCCTCGTCGTCCACGGGGAGCACGCCCGCGTGCTGCTGATCGGTGTCCTGCTGCGCCATGACCGACGTACGCCTTCCTGAGCCGAACCTGGGTGATCGTGCGGGGTACAGCCTACGGGGAGCGGTCAGCAGACCTCTTCCAGATCACGCCAGTCCCGGGAGTCGGGGCTGTCCGCCACCCACCCGTCCAGCAGGCCCCGCACCAGCGACGCCGGCGCGGCGATCCCGCACTCCCGCTCCGGCACCCACAGCTGACCGTCGGTGCGGTGGCCCAGCGGCCCCGGGTGACCGGGCTCACTGTGGTCGTGCGGGTCGAGATGCTCCCCGTCGCCCTCGTCGGACGGCATCCGCGACTCCGAGCACGTCCGGCACAGCAGCCGCACGGAGGACGACCAGTCCTCGGCGGCGAACCCGGCGTCGGCCGC
The DNA here is from genome assembly GCF_014647975.1 of Streptomyces fumigatiscleroticus. Classification (GTDB taxonomy): domain Bacteria; phylum Actinomycetota; class Actinomycetes; order Streptomycetales; family Streptomycetaceae; genus Streptomyces; species Streptomyces fumigatiscleroticus. Next base: position 787,094 of record NZ_BMQF01000003.1, on the reverse strand, counting down.
GAGCTGCTCCAGGGCGTCGCGATCGGCCTCGGTGGCGGCCTCCAGCAGGACCACCCAGGTGGGCACGGGCGACGGCGCCCACAGCTCGATCTCGTCGAACACCGGGTAGGTGTGCCCGGCGGCGGTGATCCGCTCGCCGTGGGGCACTCCGTCGTGCAGCACGACCTCGCCCCAGCGCCGCCCCGAGGACGGCAGCGGGATGGAGAGCACCTCCATCCGGGCGGGGTCCAGCCGCCGCCCCCACACCACCTCGGCCTCCCCCTCCGGGGAGAGCCGTACGGCCGCACTGCCCAGGTCCATGCCGACCGGCTCACCGGAGTCCGTCACGTCCCCCGGCGCCCGCAGCCCGTAGGCCTGCCAGGCCCGCCGGGCCAGCGGCCAGTCCTGGAGCGCGGTGGCGGCGATGCCGACGTTCCACCAGTCGGGCGCCCCGGTGTCCCGGTCCAGCAGCGCCACGGCCCTGAGCCCCGCCGTTCTCGCCTGTTCCCAGTCATGCCGGAACTTGTGCAACAGGGCCAGGTTGAACCAGGACTCGGAGAGCCACGGTTCGAGATCGGCGGCCCGCGTCAGCAGCGCGCCCGCGTCCTCGTACCGGCCGTCGCCGATCAGGGTGAACGCGCGGTCGGTGGCCTGCCGCCAGGAGGCGGAGGGCCGGTTCCGTCCCTTGCCGAAGATCCTCACGATTCCCGCCTGCCAGTTGTGTGGAGGCCGGCCTGTGCCCCCGGACACCCTCTCCTTCGCATCCAACCACGTACGGCTGGAAGGGCGCTCATTACTCATGGGTTACCCAGTCGCGGGCGGGGTCAGACAGCCTCTCGACAGCACCCGGGCCAGTGCCTCCACGACCTCGGGAGCGTAGTCGCCCGCGGTGCCCAGGCGCAGCTCCTCCAGTGCCGCGAGGGCACCGCCGGGCCCGGTGTGGCGGGTCTTCTCCTCGTAGGCGTTGACGGCGCGCACGATCCGCGCGGCGAGCGGCTGCTCGGGGAAGGGGTCGGCCTGCCGCTCCACCACCACCGCGACCGCGGCGTCGACCCCGGTCCGGCGCACCACGGCACCGCCCAGCAGCGCGATCCGCCGCTGCTCCGCGGCGGGCAGCCCCGCGGTGGCCCCGGCCGGGACCGGATCGATGAGGCTGAGCTGCCCGATGTCGTGCATGAGCGCCGCGTACTCCAGCACGGTCAGCTCCGGCCCGGACAGTCCCAGGTCCCGCCCGACGGCCCCGCTGAGCGCGGCCACCCGCCGGGCGTGCCCGGCCGGGGTGTACCCGGCGATCTCGGTGGCCCGGGCCAGCGAGGCGATGGTCTGCCGGTAGGTGGCCCGGACGGCGGCGCAGCGCCGGTAGGTCAGCTGGGTCAGCAGCAGCGGCACGGAGAAGACGGGCAGCGCCCACAGCCCGGCGACGGCCACCGCGAGCGCCATCACCGCGCCCGTCGCGCACACCGCGGAGGCGAGCCCGAGCATGCCGCGCAGCTCGTCGCGGAGGAGCGGGGCGAAGGGCCAGCCGGTACGGGAGTGCACCGTCGCCGCGGCGAGCACGGCGTCGCACAGCGCGGTCAGGCCCAGCAGCGCGAGCAGCAGCAGCGCGTGGGCGGGGCCGCCGAGGCCGTCCAGCGCGCCCCGGTTGTGCGGGGGCTGGAAGCAGGCGGCGGCGAAGGCGACGGTGAGCACCCGCCGGGCCACGTGGTCGAGCGCGGGTCCCCGCCCGCGCGCGAGGTGCGGCACGCTCCCGATCAGCGAGGCCGCGAGCACCACGGCGACGACCTGGCAGACGCCGTGCTGCGTGGGCCGTCCCGCGTCCTGTCCGAGCAGGGCGTAGGCCAGTGCTCCGGCGGCCCCGAGCGGGGCGGCCTCGCGGAGCTGTGCGCCGGGCCGGCGGGTGAGTTCGCCGAGGGTGGCCAGCGCGCCGAAGGCCAGGGCGACGGGCCGCTCCTGAAGTCCGTCGCGGAGGGTGACGGCCAGGGAGAGGACGGCGATCGCAGCGGCGCAGCAGTGGACCAGCCGGAGCACCGCCGGGGGCCGCGGCGGGCTCACGGCACTTCTCCGCCGACGCGGTCGCGCGGCTCCTGTGCAGGTCCGGACGCGGTGGGCGAACGGTCCCGGGGGGACTCCGTCTCGTCGGCGGTCACCTGTGGCCGCCAGCCGTCCCGGCCCAGCGCCCGCATCAGCGCCCCCACCATCCGCGGGTCGAACTGGGCTCCCGCGCACCGCTGGAGCTCCTCCAGTGCGGCCGCGACCGGCCGCGCCCTGCGGTAGGACCGGGTGGAGGTCATCGCGTCGAAGGCGTCGGCGACCGCCACCACCCGCGCGGACTCCGGGATCTGGCCGCCCGCCAGCCCGTAGGGGTAGCCGCTGCCGTCCAGCCGCTCGTGGTGGTGCAGGACCGCCGCGCGGCCTCGCCGAGGAAGCCGATGCCCCGCACCATCTCGTGACCGTACTCGGGGTGCAACTCGATCACCCGGCGTTCCTCGGGGGTGAGCGGACCGTCCTTGCGCAGCAGCCGTGTGGGCACGCCCAGCTTCCCGACGTCGTGCAGGATCCCGGCGAAGCGGAGCACCTCCACCCGCTCGTCGTCCATGCCCAGCTCGCGGGCGATCATCATCGAGGCCTGCCCGACCCGCTCGCTGTGCCCGCGCGTGTAGCCGTCCTTGATGTCGACGGCCTGCACCAGCGCGCGGATCGTCGCCCGGTGCGCGGCCCGCTCCCGGTGGTACTGCGCGAACGTCCACCAGGACACGCCCATCGGCAGCAGCACCAGCAGCGCCGCGACGGGGCCGTACGGGCTGCGCCAGAGCACGGCCATCATCAGCCCGGCGAGCCCGTGCACGGCGACCGGGGCGAGCGAGCGCAGGAACAGCTCCCGTACGGCCCGGCGGCCCGGTGACCCGGACAGCGCCCGGATCCCGGCGTCCAGCAGGGCGAGGACCAGGCAGAGGGCGAGCACCGCGGCGGCGGCCGGCAGCAGCGCGTAGGGAAAGCCGGCGGCCACGACCGCGTCCCGGCCGCCGAGCGCCCAGTGCGCCCGGGACGCCGCCCAGACGCCGACGGTGAGCTGGGCGGCCCGCCACACGCGCCGCAGCCCGTACGGCCGCTGCCCGACGGGGGACAGCAGCGCCCCCGGCAGCGCCACCAGCGCGGCGGCGGGCGGGGGCAGCAGAAAGGCCCCGGCGAGCAGCACGGGGTAGCAGGGTCCGACGAAGAAGCGGGACCGGGCGAGATACTCGCAGCCGGCGTAGAGGGCGGCGAGCAGCGCCACCGCCCACCAGGGGGTGCGCAGGCCCGGCAGCGGGCGCAGACACCACAGGGCCGCGAGGACGACAGCGGCGACGTAGACACGGGCCCGTGCTGGTACCGCCTCCATGAGTCCTCCCCCGGCCGTGCCGCACCACAGGCTCCGGAGCCTAGGGCGGCGGGGGAGGTGTCCGCGGGCCGATAACCCGCGGATTAGCACCTTCGAGTGATGTCCGGCTCAGGACTCCTGCGGCGTCACGGGCGCCGCCGTGACGTCCTGCTCGGACAGGGGCTGCCCGGAGCGGATCAGCTCGATCCGCCCCATGACCTTGGCCCGCAGGTCGCCCGGCACGTCGTCCTGCCCGCAGCACCGCTTCACCAGCTTCTTCACGGCCTGCTCCAGCCCGTACTTCTCCAGGCAGGGCGAGCACTCCTCGAAGTGGTGCTCGAACTTGCGGCAGTCGGCATCCGGCATCTCACGGTCGAGGAACTCGTAGAGATGATCGAGGATTTCGCTGCAATCCGTCTCGTGCGGCTCTCCGCAGCTCATGACCCCGAGCCTTTCGCTTCGTTCGACTCTCCGGCGCCGGCCGGGACCAGTCCGCGTTCGCGGGCGTAGTCCTCGAGCATGCCGCGCAGTTGACGACGGCCCCGGTGCAGCCGGGACATCACCGTACCGATGGGTGTCCCCATGATGTCGGCGATCTCCTTGTAGGCAAAGCCCTCCACATCCGCGAGATACACGGCGATGCGGAATTCCTCGGGAATCGCCTGAAGGGCTTCCTTGACGTCCGAGTCGGGCAGGTGGTCGAGCGCCTGCGACTCGGCGGAGCGCAGACCGGTCGACATGTGCGACTCGGCGCGCGCCAGCTGCCAGTCCTCGATCTCCTCGGCCGCGCTGCGCTGCGGTTCGCGCTGCTTCTTGCGGTAGGAGTTGATGAAGGTGTTGGTGAGGATCCGGTACAGCCACGCCTTGAGGTTGGTGCCCTCACGGAACTGGTGGAAGGACGCGTACGCCTTGGCGTACGTCTCCTGCACCAGGTCCTCGGCGTCGGCCGGGTTGCGCGTCATGCGCAGCGCGGCCGAGTACATCTGGTCGAGGAACTCGAGCGCGTCCCGCTCGAAGCGCGCGCTGCGCTCGGCGGTCGACTCCGCGCTCGTTCCCCGGCCCTCGGGCTGCTCCGCCTGGCCGTTGTCGGTCCCTGCGTCGGTACCGGTGACCGGACCCACCTCCTCCAGTGTCGGCATGGGACCGAAAGCGGTCCCACTCGAATCGGAGGATAGACGACCTGTGGTCGGGGGCGCTTCCCGATACTGTCCGCCCGCCGCCCGGTCAGGGGCGGTCGTCGCCGCGTGCAGCACCGTCCAGTCCAGGTCTGTGCGGGCACTGCGGCTCGGGCAGAAGGTCGAACCCATGCGGCGGACTCCCTCTCCTACGACGATCCGTGCTGGTGGTCAGCACTTCTGTCCGCCACAACAGTGGCCGACGGCCCCGCATTCCCGCCGGTTCACCCGAGTGACCCCGTCCACGCGGCCACCGCGCCGGTGATGACCGCCAGTGCCTCCTCCTGGCCGAGCGGGGCCCGCTTGGGGACGGCGAAGCCGTGGTCGCCGTGGGGGACCTCGACCAGTTCGTGCCCGCCCGCCGGGAACTCCGCCGGCCTGCCGAACGGGTCGTTGCCGCCCTGGACCACGAGGGTGGGCACCCCGGTGCCGAGCAGTTCCTCGGCGCGGGACTTCTCCGGCCTGCCCGGCGGGTGCAGCGGGAAACTGAGAGCGAGCACCGCGCGGGCGCCGAGTTCCGCGGCGGTGCGGCAGGCGACGCGGGCCCCGGCGCTGCGCCCGCCGGAGACCACCGGCAGGCCCGGCCGGGTGAGCGCGGGCCAGACGCCCCGCCATCCCAGGTCCAGGGTCTTCGGCGCGGGCGCCAGCTTCTTGCCGGCCACCCGCCAGGGCTGTTCGACGAGGGCGACGGTCACGCCGTGGGCGGGCAGGGCGGCGGCCAGCGCTCGCAGGTCGCGGGCCTCGATACCGCCGCCCGCGCCATGGCCCAGGGCGAGGAGAAGGCGCGGCTCGGCCGCCTCGTGCCAGGTGACGCGGGCGGCACCCGCCTCCGTCTCGACGTCGACGATCTCGGTCATGTCAGAAGAGTGTGCCCTCTTCCGGTGCCGGCAGCTCCTTCAGCAGCTCCGGCCCGTTGTTGCGCACGTTGCTCACGGCGGTGGAGACCGGGTAGGCCCGCAGCAGCCCGGCCGGCGGGGGCGTCAGCAGCGAGCGCACCTCCTCGGGATCGGTGCGGGACGGGTCCAGCCAGGCGTCCCAGCGGTCCGGAGTGAGCATCAGCGGCATTCGGGGGTGGATGTCGGCCAGCGACCGGGGCCCCTCCTCGGGCGCCGCCGCGAGCGGCGTGGTCTCGGCCTCCGTGGTGATCACGGAGCAGGTCGCCCACCAGGCCTGCGGGTGGTCGTCGGGGAGCGTGCGGTCCCGCCAGAACTCGTACAGCCCGGCCATCGCGAACACCGATCCGTCGGCGGGCGTCACGAAGTACGGCTGCTTCCGGGGCCGCTTCTTCTTCCCCTCGACCTCCAGGTCCCGCTCCTGCCTGCCGGTGACCCACTCGTAGTAGCCGTCGGCGGGCACGATGCAGCGGCGGGCGGCGAAGGCGCGGCGGTAGGACGGCTTCTCGTGCACGGTCTCCGCGCGCGCGTTGATCATCCTGGCGGCGCCCTCGGGCGTCTTCGACCAGGACGGCACCAGGCCCCACTTCAGCTTCCGCAGCTGGCGAACCGGGCGCGGGTCGTCGGCGTCCTTCAGGGCACGGTCGAGGACGGCGTGGACCTCCTTGGTCGGAGCCACGTTGTAGTCGGGCGCGAAGCCCTCCCGCGGCTCCTCCCACTGCTCTATCTCAAAGACTGCCGCGAGATCCTCGGGTCCACGACTTGCTGCAAACCGTCCGCACATACATGCCACACTGCCAGACTCCGCGCGAACCCAGGGAGCCCCCGCCCGACATGGACCACCTCGCAACCGCCTCGCTCGCCTCCCTGTGGGACGAGGTCTCCGGCACCCAGCCCGACCCCGATCTGTGGGTGGTGATCGCGACGCTGGCCGCCGCGCTCGCCGTGATCGTCCCGCACACGCTGTGGCGCATAGCGCGCAACGCCATCACCATCGCCCACGAGGGCGGCCACGGGCTGGTGGCGCTGCTCACCGGCCGCACCCTGACCGGCATCCGGCTGCACTCGGACACCAGCGGCCTGACCGTCAGCCGCGGCAAGCCGCACGGCATCGGCATGATCCTCACCGCGGCCGCCGGGTACACCGCTCCCCCGCTGCTCGGCCTGGGCGGTGCCGCGCTGCTCGCCGCCGGGCGCATCACCCTGCTGCTGTGGCTGGCCACGGTTCTGCTGGTGGCGATGCTGGTGATGATCCGCAACGCCTACGGGGTGCTGACCGTGGTGCTGGCCGGCGGCGCGTTCGTGCTGGTGTCGTGGCTGGCGGGGCCGCAGGTGCAGGCGGCGTTCGCGTACGCGGTGGTGTGGTTCCTGCTGCTCGGCGGGGTGCGCCCGGCGTTCGAGCTCCAGGCGAAGCGGGCGCGGGGAGGGGCCGGGGACTCGGACGCGGACCAGCTGTCCCGCCTCACCAACGTTCCGGCGGGGCTGTGGCTGTTCCTGTTCCACGCGGTGTCGCTCTGCTCGCTGATAGGCGGCGGGCGCTGGCTGCTGGAGGCATGACGCGGAGCCCCGGCTTCCGGCGCTCACCGGGACCTGAGTGACGTCCGTGGTTTTTGGGGTTTCTGTGAGGTGCATATATGCACGGCAATTCCCACGTCGTGATTTCGCTCTGATTTCGCCGCTTTTGATCAAGATCTACGGTCGTTCTCAACCACTAAAGTGGGGCGCATGACCGTTAACCCCGCACACACCGCCCTTTGGCCCGCCCCGCACGCGAGCGGAGCCGTCGACGCGACGGTCCACGTGCCCGGGTCGAAGTCGGTCACCAACCGCGCCCTGGTGCTCGCCGCCCTCGCCTCCGAGCCCGGCTGGCTGCGCCGCCCCCTGCGCTCCCGCGACACGCTGCTGATGGCGGGCGCCCTGCGCGCGATGGGCGTCGGCATCGAGGAGGGCGTCGGCCCGGACGGCTCCGGCGAGGCGTGGCGCGTGATCCCCGCGGGCCTGCGCGGCCCGGCCGCGATCGACGTCGGCAACGCCGGTACGGTGATGCGCTTCCTGCCCCCCGTCGCCGCGCTCGCCGACGGCCCGATCCGCTTCGACGGCGACAAGCGCTCCTACGAGCGTCCGCTGCACGGTGTGATCGACGCCCTGCGCGTCCTCGGTGCCCGGATCGACGACGACGGCCGCGGCGCGCTGCCGCTGACCGTGCACGGCGGCGGCGCCCTGGACGGCGGCCGGGTGAGAATCGACGCCTCCTCGTCCTCCCAGTTCGTCAGCGCCCTGCTGCTGTCGGGCCCGCGCTTCAACCAGGGCGTCGAGGTCCGCCACACCGGCGCCACCCTGCCCTCGATGCCGCACATCCGGATGACCGTCGACATGCTGCGCGCGGTCGGCGCCCAGGTGGACACCCCGGAGTCGGGCGGCGAGCCCAATGTCTGGCGGGTCACGCCGGGCGCCCTGCTCGGCCGGGACCTGACGGTGGAGCCGGACCTGTCCAACGCCCAGCCGTTCCTGGCGGCGGCGCTGGTGACCGGCGGCAAGGTCCTGATCCGCGACTGGCCGGCCCGCACCACCCAGCCCGGCGACCGGCTGCGCGAGATCTTCACCGAGATGGGCGGCGCCTGCGAGCTGACCGACTACGGGCTCCAGTTCACCGGCTCCGGCGCGATCCACGGCATCGACGTCGACCTGGGCGACGTCGGCGAGCTGACCCCGGGCATCGCGGCCGTCGCCGCCCTGGCGGACTCCCCCTCGACCCTGCGCGGAGTGGCCCATCTGCGGCTGCACGAGACGGACCGCCTGGCCGCCCTCACCAAGGAGATCAACGAGCTGGGCGGCGACGTCACCGAGACCGCCGACGGCCTGCACATCCGCCCCCGCCGGCTGCACGGCGGGATCTTCCACACCTACGAGGACCACCGCATGGCCACCGCCGGCGCGATCCTCGGCCTCGCGGTCGAGGGCGTGCAGATCGAGAACGTCGCGACCACGGCGAAGACCATGCCGGAATTCCCCGAACTGTGGACCGGGATGCTCGGGGCGTAGGACGCGGGGAACAGCTCATGCGCCGCTACGGCAAGCACACCGACGAGGACGACATCCGCACCCGGCCCAACCGCAAGGGCAACCGGCCGCGCACCCATATCCGCCCCAAGCACGAGGACGCGGCCGAGGGCATGGTCCTCACCGTCGACCGCGGCCGGCTGACCTGCCTGGTCGACGACCGTACGGTCCTGGCGATGAAGGCCCGCGAACTGGGCCGCAAGGCCGCGGTGGTGGGCGACCGGGTCGCCCTGGTCGGCGACCTGTCCGGCAAGAAGGACACCCTCGCCCGCATCGTCCGCATCGAGGAGCGCGGCTCGGTGCTGCGCCGCACGGCGGACGACGACGACCCCTACGAGCGCGTGGTGGTGGCCAACGCCGACCAGCTCGCCGTCGTCACCGCCCTGGCCGACCCCGAGCCGCGTCCGCGCCTGATCGACCGCTGTCTGGTCGCGGCGTACGACGGCGGCCTGGAGCCGCTGCTGGTGCTGACCAAGTCCGACCTGGCCCCGCCGGACAAGCTGCTGGAGCTCTACGGCGACCTGGACATCCCCTACGTCGTCACCAGCCGCGCGGAACTGGAGAACGGCGATGCCGCCGACCACGTACGGGAACACCTCGCCGGCCGGATCACGGCCTTCGTGGGCCACTCCGGCGTGGGCAAGACGACGCTGGTCAACGCGCTGGTCCCCGAGGAACGGCGCCGTACGACGGGTCATGTCAACGCGGTGACGGGCCGCGGCCGGCACACCACCACCTCGGCGCTGGCGCTGCCGCTGGCGGGGCCGGGCGAGGGCTGGGTGATCGACACTCCGGGCGTGCGGTCCTTCGGGCTGGCCCACATCGACCCCTCCCGGGTGATCCACGCCTTCCCCGACCTGGAGCCCGGCACGGCGAACTGCCCGCGCGCGTGCAGCCACGACGAGCCGGACTGCGCGCTGGACGACTGGGTCGCCGAGGGACACGCCGATCCGGCGCGGCTGTACTCGCTGCGCAGGCTGCTGGCCACCCGGGAACGCAAGGAGGGCGACTGACCTCCGCGGTGTTTGTCCCCTCACGGGACCGGTAAGTGCATAATCGCCACCAAGCCGAACCCAAGCATCGGCAAAGCCGACGAAGCGGTCACGGAACACGAAGCTACGGGAGGACGTCACATGGCGTGGCTGCTGGTCATAGTGGCCGGGTTGCTCGAGACCGGCTTCGCCGTGTGCCTGAAGCTGTCGCACGGTTTCACACGGCTGTGGCCGACCGTCGCCTTCTGCACCTTCGCCCTGGGCAGCTTCGGCCTGCTGACCCTCTCCCTGAAGAAGCTGGACGTGGGCCCCGCCTACGCGGTGTGGACCGGCATCGGCGCGGCGGGCACCGCGATCTACGGCATGGTCTTCCTCGGCGACCTGGTGTCGACCCTGAAGATCGTCTCGATCAGCCTGGTGATCATCGGTGTGATCGGACTCCAGCTGTCGGGCTCCGCGCACTGAGGGCGCACTGAGGATCCGGCGCGGGTTCAGGACGCCGGCTGCCGGTGCAGGGCGCTGCGCACCAGGTCCGCGACACCGCTCTCGCCCGGCGGCGGGGCCGCCACGCAGGACAGGGCGAGGCGGACGACGAGCTCGCAGGAGCGGGTCAGGTCGGCGGAGTCCGGCTTGGGCGCGCCGGGGCCGGAGAGCACCGCCACGGCACGGTCCCGGACGATGGCCACGAAGTCGCCGGGCGAGGGCAGCGGCCCGTCGGCCCTGCGCTGCGCCGGGACGGCGGAGGAGGAGGGCACCGCCTTCAGCGTCGGGGAGGGCAGCCGTTCGCTCCAGCAGCCGGTGAGCATGGCGCGCACCAGGGCGTTGTCGCGCGCCGCCGACGTGGTCCACTCGGCGGTCGCGGTCAGCCGGTCGCGGGGGTCACTGGGTCCGGCGAGCGCGCGTTCGACGCCGGCCAGGAAGCCGTCGGCCTCCCGGCGGACCAGCGCCCGGGCGAGCCCCTCCTTGCTGCCGAACTCGTTGTACAGCGTCTGCCGGGACACCCCGGCCGCCGCGGCGACGTCCACCATGCGCACGGCCGACCAGGGCCGTCGGACCAACGCCGTGTAGGCGGCGTCGAGCAGGGATTCCCGGGCTGCCGGCATCTTCGCCCCCTCGGGTGAGCGCCTCTGGGCCCAGATTTGACGCGCCCGAAGGCACTGTCAAGGGTGTGCGGGTGTACCGGGCGGACGACCCTCTCCGGCGCCCGCCGTCGCCGCGCGCCGGGCCGGCCACCGCCCCCTGTGGCCCCGTACCGACGACGGCCGATACCGTTCGTTGCATGCCCGACTACCTGGACGATCTGCGTCTCGCCCATGTCCTCGCCGATGCCGCCGACGCCGCGACGACGGACCGGTTCAAGGCCCTCGACCTCAAGGTGGAGACCAAACCGGACATGACGCCGGTGAGCGAGGCGGACAAGGCGGCCGAAGAGCTCATCCGCGGCCATCTCCAGCGCGCCCGCCCCCGCGACGCGGTCCTCGGCGAGGAGTACGGCGTGGAGGGCACCGGCCCGCGCCGCTGGGTGATCGACCCGATCGACGGCACCAAGAACTATGTGCGCGGCGTTCCCGTCTGGGCCACGCTGATCTCCCTGATGGAAGCCGGAGAGGGCGGCTACCGGCCGGTCGTCGGGGTGGTCTCCGCCCCCGCGCTGGGCCGCCGCTGGTGGGCCGCCGAGGGCCACGGCGCGTACAGCGGCCGCAGCCTCACCTCGGCCTCCCGGCTCCAGGTCTCCCGCGTCTCCGCGCTGTCGGACGCCTCCTTCGCCTACTCCTCGCTCAGCGGCTGGGAGGAACAGGGCCGGCTCGACGGCTTCCTGGACCTGACCCGCCAGGTGTGGCGCACGCGCGCGTACGGCGACTTCTGGCCGTACATGATGGTCGCCGAGGGCTCGGTCGACATCTGCGCCGAGCCGGAGCTCTCGCTCTGGGACATGGCCGCGAACGCGATCATCGTGACGGAGGCCGGCGGCACCTTCACCGGCCTGGACGGCCGCCCGGGCCCGCACAGCGGCAACGCCGCGGCGTCGAACGGCGTGCTGCACGACGAGTTGCTGGGGTATCTCAACGGGCGTTACTGAGTCGCACGGGGCAGGAGTGCGCGCCCCGGACCGGCCGCGCGCGCCCTCTTGTTGACCTCCGTATTGCCTGCGACTCTGAGAGTCCCCCCACTTGTGAATTTGTGAATCCGCGAACTATCTCCGTGGATTCCTTAGGAGGTGGCTCCTTACCATGCTCGTCCGCGACGCCATGAGCACCGTGGTCCTCACCATCGGCCCCGCCCACACCCTCCGTCAGGCCGCCGCCCTGATGTCCGCCCGTCGCGTCGGCGCGGCCGTGGTCCACGACCCGGACGCCGACGGCATCGGCATCCTCACCGAACGCGACATCCTCAACTCCCTCGGCACGGGACAGGATCCGGACACCGAGCGGTCCGGCGCCCACACCACCACCGACGTCGTCTTCGCCGCTCCGTCCTGGACCCTGGAGGAGGCGGCCCGGGCCATGGCGCACGGCGGCTTCCGCCATCTCATCGTCCTGGACCGCGGGGAGCCCGCCGGCATCGTCTCGGTCCGCGACATCATCCGCTGCTGGGCCCCGGCCCGGCAGCAGGCGGCCGAGCGGGCGCAGCACGTACCGGCCTGAACACGCCGGCGGGCCGGACCCCTCCGCGAGGAGAGATCCGGCCCGCCGCCACGACAAGCGGTCCAGTGCTGGTTGATCAGCCGCGCAGGGCCTGGACCGCGGCCTCCAGCCGCTTGCCGAAGTCGCCGTCCGCCTGACGGAAGTTGTTGATGGCGCGCTCGCGGATGTCCTCGCGCGAGACCTTGGAGATGCCGCCGGCCAGGTTGTTGACCAGGCGCTCCTTCTCCTCCTCCGTCATCAGGCGGTAGAGGTTGCCCGCCTGGACGAAGTCGTTGTCCTCGGCGTGCACCGGGGCCTGGTGGTCGCCGGTGACACCGGTGACCTCGACCGGCGCCCACAGCGGACGGTCCGTCTGGAACGGGCCGCCGAAGCTGTTCGGCTCGTAGTTCTTCGCGGCGCCGTGGCGGCCGTCGTACAGGTAGCCGTCACGGCTGTGGGTGCGCGCCTCGGTGGCGTGCGGGCGGTTCACCGGCAGGTGGTCGGCGTTGATGCCGACGCGGTAGCGGTGGGCGTCGCCGTAGGCGAAGAGGCGGCCCTGGAGCATCTTGTCCGGGGACGGGCCGATGCCGGGCACGAAGTGGGCCGGCGAGAAGATCGACTGCTCGACCTCGGCGAAGATGTTCTGCGGGTTGCGGTTGAGCTCCAGCTTGCCGATCTCGATGACCGGGTAGTCCGCGTGCGGCCAGACCTTGGTCAGGTCGAACGGGTTGAAGCGGTAGGTCGCCGCCTCGGCCGCCGGCATGATCTGCACGCCGACGGTCCAGGACGGGAACTCGCCGCGCTCGATCGCCTCACGCAGGTCGCGCTGGTGGGAGTCGGGGTCCTTGCCCGCGAGGATCTCGGCCTCCTCGGCGGTCAGGTTCTTGATGCCCTGGTCCGTCTTGAAGTGGTACTTCACCCAGAAGACTTCGCCGGCCTCGTTGTTCCACTGGAAGGTGTGCGAGCCGAAGCCGTCCATGTGGCGGTACGAGGCGGGGATGCCGCGGTCTCCGTGCAGCCAGGTCACCTGGTGGGTGGACTCGGGCGACAGGCTCCAGAAGTCCCAGACGTTGTCCGCCTCCTGGCTGCCCGTGTACGGGTCGCGCTTCTGGGTGTGGATGAAGTCGGGGAACTTGATGGCGTCCCTGATGAAGAACACCGGGGTGTTGTTGCCGACGAGGTCGTAGTTGCCCTCTTCGGTGTAGAACTTCACCGCGAAGCCGCGCGGGTCGCGGACGGCGTCCGCCGCGCCCAGGTTGCCGGCCACCGTCGAGAAGCGCAGGAAGACCTCGGTCTCCTTGCCGATCTCGGACAGGAACTTGGCACGCGTGTACTTGGTGACGTCGGCGGTGACCGTGAAGGTGCCGTAGGCACCGGCGCCACGGGCGTGCACGACACGCTCCGGGATGCGCTCACGGTTGAAGTGAGCCAGCTTCTCCAGGAGGAGCTGGTCCTGAACGAGCACCGGGCCGCCGGCGCCCGCGGTCTCGCTGTTCTGGTTGTCGGCTACCGGAGCACCGGCTTCCGTAGTGAGCGGTCCCTGAGTCACGTGCGCCTCCTGCGCCTTACCTGCATACCTGTCCCTTGGCTTACGCCGAGGTCGATCCTACAATGGACAATGTCTAAGTCAAGTAAACCTCCAAAACCACACACGTTCGGGACTCGATTCCCCTTGCTGTTAGGCTGGTCTCATGAGTGACCTTCTGGAACGGCTGCGCGGACGCGGATGGCGCATGACCGCGCAGCGGCGTGTCGTGGCCGAGGTCCTCGACGGCGAACACGTCCACCTCACGGCGGACGAGGTGCACGCCCGGGCCGTCGCCAAGCTTCCCGAGATCTCGCGGGCGACCGTCTACAACACGCTGGGCGAGCTGGTCTCGCTCGGCGAGGTGCTCGAGGTCTCCACCGACAAGCGCGCCAAGCGGTACGACCCGAACGCCCACCGCCCGCACCACCACCTGGTCTGCGGCCGGTGCGGCGCGATCCGCGACGTGCACCCGACCGGCAATCCGCTGGCGGAGCTTCCCGACTCCGAGCGCTTCGGCTTCACGGTCTCGGACGTCGAGGTGACGTACCGGGGCCTGTGCCCGAACTGCGCGACGGCGTAAGCACGGCTTCGTACGTGGAGGCCCCGGCACCTCTCGGTGCCGGGGCCTTCACCTATGCCGGGCCTTCACCTATGCCGGAGCTTCACCTATGCCGGGGCCTTCTCCGCACGGATGAACGAACGCACGAAGGTGAGCCGGACGCGCCGAGGGCCGGAATCCTTCCGGATTCCGGCCCTCGGTCTTTCAGTAGCGGGGACAGGATTTGAACCTGCGACCTCTGGGTTATGAGCCCAGCGAGCTACCGAGCTGCTCCACCCCGCGTCGGTGAATGCAACGTTACGTCAAGGACGCGGACGGAAGCAAATCGACCGGCGTCACGCCGACAACTCCTGCCGCAGCGCGTCCCGCAGCCGCGCCGCCCGTTCCGCCACCTCGCCCGGCCCCAGGGACGCGGCCCGCTCGGCCCACCGCTGCCCTTCCGCCAGTTCACCCCGACGCGCGTAGACGAGGGCCAGCCGCAACGCCGCCCGTCCGTGCCCGGCGTCGGCCGCCCGCGTCCACCACACGGCGGCCTCCGGCTCGCTGCCCTCGCGGGCCAGCAGCAGCCCGAGGTTGAACGCCCCGTTCCGCGACCCGGCCTCGGCCGCCTCCCGGTACCACCGTGCCGCCTCGACGACATCGCCCCGCGCGGCGGCCAGCATCCCGACGCGCACCTGTGCCCGCCGGTGTCCCTGGGAGGCCGCCCGCTCGTACCACTCCTCGCACTCGGTCCTGGTGTGCACCGGCTCCCCCAGCTCGTGCGCGGGCGCCGGCGGACGGCGCGCGTCGAGCACGGTGGCCAGCCGGTACGCGGCCTCGGCGCTGCCGCCGCCCGCCGCGCACCGCAGATACCGTTCCGCGTCCTGCTCGTCCCCCTCCCGCAGCCGGGCGATGCCGACCTGGAGGGCGGCCTCGGTGTGCCCCGCGGCAGCGGCCCGCTCGTACCACCGCAGGGCCTGCGCGTCCTCGCCCCGTCCCGCGTACAGGATGCCGAGGTTGAACGCCGCGTCCACGCTCCCGGCCTCCGCGGCCTTGGAGAACCACGGCTCGGCCCCGGTTTCGTCGCCGCCCCGCAGCAGCAGGACGGCCAGCGCGTTGGCGGCCTCCCGGTGTCCGGCGTAGGCCGCCTGCCGGTACCACTGCTCGGCCTGTGCGGTCCGTGACTGCTCGGCGCAGAGCAGCCCGAGGTTGTACGCGCCGTTGACGTCACCGGCGTCCAGGGCGGCCCGGTACCACCGCTCGGCGGTCTGGGTCTCCCCGCGCTCGGCGTGCAGCGCCCCCAGCGCGTTGGCCGCGTTGCCGTCCCCGTCCTGTGCGGCCCGCAGCCACCACACGGCGGCGCTGTCGGGGTCACCGGCGTCCCGGAGCAGGAACCCGAGCGCGCAGGCGGCCCGCGCCTCGCCGTCCTTGGCGGAGGTCAGGTACCAGCGCCCGGCCTCCTTCAGCTCGCCGCGCCGCTCGAGGATCGCCCCGAGGTGCAGGGCGGCCCGCCGGTGCCCGCGTGCGGCGGCCTGCCGGTACCACTGCTCGGCCTCGCCCGCCGCGGCGGCACGGGCCTCGTCGCCGGCACCGGAATCGCGCGCGCCACGCCGGTCCAGTGCCCGCGCGAGGCGGTAGGCGGCCTCGCGGTGGCCCCGTTCGGCCGCGGCCCGCAGCCATCGCTCGGCTCCGGCGTCGCCGCGATGTTCCAGCAGGTCGGCCAGTGCGTACGCGCCGAGCACATGGCCCTGCTCGGCGGACTGGCGCAGCCAGTACTCGGCGGCGGGCTCGTCGCCGCGCTCGCGGTGGTACCGGCCCAGCGCGTGGGCGGCCGCGGCCGAACCGGCGACGGCGGCGATCCGCCACCATCCGGCGGCGTCGTCGGCGTACCCGCGCTGGTGCAGGAGGACCCCCAGGTTGTTGGCCGCGGCGCGGTCACCGGCGGCCGTGGCGGCACGCAGGTGGGGCTCGGCTCCGTCGAGATCTCCGCGGCGCAGCAGCATGGCCCCGAGGACGCTCATCGCCTCGACGTCACCGGCCTCGGCGGCGAGCCGCTGACGCACTTCCTCGGCGGCGTCCTCGGCGAGCGACTCGGCGGTCTCCACCACCTCGTCGCCCGCTTCCTCCCGCTCGTCCCGATCGGAAGACTGCACAAAACGCCCCGTCTCGAACAGAATTGCCATGTCCCCCATAACGTTCATCGTCGCACCATCCGCAACCCGGGTACACCTGGTATACCGCAGCCAGTGAGGTCACTTCAGCGTTTTGTCGACATGCCCACAGAGAGACAAGCCAAACACAGATCGCGCCAACTCTCCCCGCCGACACGGCGGATGCCCGGTTCGGTGCCCGGTCCGCACACAGCACGAAGGCCCGGATCCTGAACAGGATCCGGGCCTTCGCCGTCTTTCGACTTCAGTAGCGGGGACAGGATTTGAACCTGCGACCTCTGGGTTATGAGCCCAGCGAGCTACCGAGCTGCTCCACCCCGCGTCGGTATGCCTGAACGGTATCACGACGCGGGGCGGGCTCTGCGACCGGTGATCAGCCGCTGTCCGATCCGCCGCCGGAACCGGCACCGGCGCCGGGGCTCGGGCTGGCGCTGGGGCTCGGGCTGGCGCTGCTCCTCCCGCCACCGCCGCTCTCGCCGCCGCCGCTGCCGCCGCGGTCCGCCTCGGCCTGTGCCTCCTCGGCCCGCCGCAGCGCGTCCTCGAGGTCCTTCTGCGCCTGGGCGTACGCCTCCCAGTCGGGCTTCTTCAGCGCCTCCTGGCCGGCGTCGAACGCCTTCTGGGCGTCCTCCAGGGCCTCCTGGACCGTCGGATTACTGGACGTCGGCGGTGTGGTGGTGTCCTCGTCCGGTGGCTGGGTGGACGATCCCTTGGAGCCGAAGACCTTGTCGAGCGCCTCGTCGAGCGTGTTCTCGAAGGCGGTGTTGCCCCCGTAGGTCACCAGCACCTTCCGCAGCAGCGGGTACTTGAGCCCGCCACCGCGTACGTACACCGGCTCCACGTACAGCAGTCCGCCGTCGAGCGGCACCGTCAGCAGGTTGCCGTACTCCACCTCGGAGTCGCCGCCCTTCAGCAGCCTGATGGATTCGGCGATGTCCTGTTCGGAGTTGAACTGGCTCTGGACCTGTTTGGGTCCGTCGACGGTCGTGCTCGTCGGCAGTTTCAGGATTCTGATCGTGCCGTACCCGGAGGTTCCGGCCTCCGCGTCGACCGACATGAACGCGCTGAGATTGTCCCGGCCGTTGGGCGTGAAGGTGGTCGTCAGCGAGAACGCCTGGGTCTGCTGGTCGGGCATCTTCATGCTCAGGTAGTACGGCGGCACCGCGTTGCCCGACTTGTTGGTCGGGTCGTCGGGCACCTGCCACACCTCGCTGCCGCTGAGGAACGTCGTCGCGTCCTTGACGTGGTACCGCGTGAGCAGCTCCCGCTGGACCTTGAACAGGTCCTGCGGATAGCGGAGATGGGCCATCAGATCGTCGGAGATCTTGCTCTTGGCCTTCACCGTGCCCGGGAACGCCTTCATCCAGGTCTTCAGGACCGGGTCCTGGGTGTCCCACTGGTAGAGCTTGACCTCGCCGGTGTACGCGTCGACGGTCGCCTTCACCGAGTTGCGGATGTAGTTGACCTGGTTCTGCTGGGCCACCACCGCGCGGGAGTTGTTGCTCGCGGTCAGCGAGTCGGCCGTGGTGCTGCCCAGCGTCGTGCGCGAGGCGTACGGATAGCCGTTCGTCGTCGTGTACGCGTCCACGATCCACTGGATCCTGCCGTCCACGACCGCCGGGTAGGCGTCGCCGTCGATGGTCAGCCAGGGGGCGACCGCCTCGACGCGCTCCTTGGGGGTGCGGTTGTACAGGATCCGCGAGCCGTCGCCGATGGCGCCGGAGTACAGGATCTGCGGCTCGCTGAACGCCACCGCGTACGCGGCCCGGTTGATCGGGTTGGAGAGGTCGACCCCGCTGTTGCCCTGGTAGCTGGTGGTCTTCTCACCGTTGTCGTCGGAGTAGTCGATCTCCTTCTGGGGACCGCCGACGATCGAGTACGTGGTGGTCTTCTCGCCGTAGTAGATCCGCTGCTCGTACGTTCCGAGGTCGCCCTTGGAGGGCAGGTCGGACTCGGTGAACACCGGGCGGCCCTCGGCATCGGCGCTGGTGCCCTCGGCGGCGACCACACCGTATCCGTGGGTGTAGCGGAAGTGGTTGTTGATCCAGTTCTTCTTCGGGATGCCCGCGAGGTTCAGCTCGCGCAGGCCGACGACCGTGTCCTGGTCCTTGCCGTCCTTGGTGTAGCGGTCGACGTCCAGGTTGTTCGGAAACGCGTAGTAGTTCCGCATCTGCTGGAGCTGCTGGAACGTCGGCGAGACGATGTTCGGGTCCATGATCCGGATGCTCGCCGTGTCGCCCACGTCGTCGCGCAGCTCGGTCTTGTCGTCGGTCGTGCTCTTGCCCGCGTACTCGGTGACCTTGGCGCCGTCGATGCCGTAGGCCTCACGGGTCGCCTTGAGGTTCTTCTCGACGTAGGGGGCTTCCTTGGCCTGCTCGTTGGGCTGGACCTGGAACTTCTGCACGATAGCCGGATACAGGCCGCCGATGAGGATCGCCGACAGCACCATCAGGCCGAAGCCGATGACGGGCAGCTGCCAGGTGCGCCGCCACAGGGTGGCGAAGAACAGCAGCGCGCAGATGACGGCGATGCAGAACAGGATCGTCTTGGCCGGCAGATAGGCGTTGGCGTCGACGTAGCGCAGGCCCGTCCAGTTGTCGGTCGCCTTGAAGTCGCTGGACTTGACCGCCAGCCCGTACCGGTCGAGCCAGTACGCGACCGCCTTCAGGGCGACGAAGATGCCGATGAGCACCGACAGATGCCCGGTGGCCGCGGCCGTCGCCCGCGCGCCCGGGCTGGTGACGCGCAGCCCGCCGTACAGGTAGTGGGTGAGCGCGGCGGCGATCACGGAGAGGACCGCGGCGGCGAAGCCGAAGCCGAGCAGGAAGCGGTACCAGGGCAGGTCGAAGGCGTAGAAGGAGACGTCCAGGTGGAACTGGGGGTCCTTCTGGCCGAACGGCACGCCGTTGACCCACATCAGCCAGGTCCGCCACTGGCCGGCCGCGGACGCACCGGCGATCAGACCGACCAGGGCGGTGATCGCGAGCAGCAGCCACTTCTTGTACGGGGCGATGCCCATCCGGTAGCGGTCGAGGTTCTGCTGCTCCATCGACATGGCGCTCAGCGGCGGCCGCAGCCGGTGCGCCAGCCAGATGTTGAGCCCGACGGCGACGGCCATCAGCAGGCCGAAGACGAAGAAGAGCCCGATCTTCGTCCACAGGGTGGTGGTGAAGACGGAGGAGTACTTCACCGACCGGTACCAGAGCCAGTCCGTCCAGAAGCCCGCGAACATGGTGAACGCCATGCCGAGGACGGCGAGGACACCGAGTGTCATCAGCAGGGTCCGGACACGCCGGGACGGGCGGCCCACTCTCATCCGCGGCCCTGTCGGGCCTCCGCCGCGGTCCGGCATCTGGAAAGCCAAGGTGCGCACCTCGAAGTTCGCTGTTGAGTCGTCAGGCCCCCGGGTTCGTGGACCGTCCATGGTCCCCCGGGATCGTGGGCCCACACCTATGCAACTTACTCATCGTTTACTCGGTTCCCGATTCCGCCCGGGAACGAGGCAGGATTGTGACCATGTCCAACACCCCCATGGCAGCGAGCCCGCTCACCCGGGCCGTACTCGAGATCGACGAGTACGTCTCCGGCCTCGGCTGGGACCAGCCCGCACGCCTTTTCGCCCTCGTAGACACCGCACGGCTGCGGACCGAACAGCCCTCGCTCGCGGACCGGCTCGGTCTGGGGGGTGAGCAGGAGACGGCCGGTCTCACCCCGATCGAGCAGGACGAAGTGCCAACGGACCGGCCGCTCGACGAGTTCCTCGCCACCATCGCCTGGCCGGATGCGGTGGTCGGCTGCGCACTCGCGGTGGAGCGCCTGATGCTGCCGCCGTCCGCCGAGGCCCAGGTGCCGCAGGGCATGGACGAGGCGAAGCTGACGCAGTGGGTGGCGGAGCACCCGGAGCGCCAGGAGGTCCGTATGACGGTGGCGGTCCTGCGCGACGGCGCCCGCGAGTCGGCCCTGCGGCTGCGGGAGAAGGATGCCGCCACGGAGGTCCTCACCGGCTCGGACCTGGTGCCGGGACTGGCGGAGGCCCTGGCGGCGACGTTCGAGGACTGACGGCCGCGCGTACGGCGACGGGGGGCGCCCGCGTGCCGCGCGGGGGCGCCCGCGTGCCGCGCGGAGCGCCCCGGCCGTCGGCCCGGTATCGGCCCGGTGTCCGGGCCTCACCCGGGCGTCAGCCGGGCCTCACCCGGGCATCACCCGGGGCATCAGCCCTTCGTCGTGCACTTCGGCAGGTCGGCGGTGTTCCCGGAGCGGATGTCCTTCAGGGCGTCGAGGGCGTCGCCGATGGTGCCGACCTTGACGAGGGTGAGGCCCTGGGGGGTGTCCTTGGCGGCGGCCGCGCAGTTGTCGGCCGGGGTGAGGAAGTACTGGGCGCCCTTGTCGCGCGCGCCGACCGTCTTCATCTCGATGCCGCCGATGGGACCGACCGTGCCGTCGTCGTCGATCGTCCCGGTGCCCGCGACGAACTTCCCGCCGGTGAGGCTGCCGGGGGTGAGCTTGTCGTAGATGCCGAGCGCGAACATCAGGCCGGCGCTCGGCCCGCCCACGTCGGCGAGCTTGATGTCGATGGTGAACGGGAAGGTGTGGTCGGTGCCGGCGGAGATGCCGACTATCGCGCGCTTCTCGCCGCTGTCGTCGGACTGCGCGGTCGTGATCGTGACGTCCTTGGTCGTGGTCGCCGTCCGGTTCTCCTTCTCCGCGGCGGCCTGGTCCTTGGCGGGCACGATCGTGAAGACCACGTCCTCGCCGGGCTTGTGCTCGGTGACCAGCTCGGCGACGTCCGAGGGCTTCTTCACCGTCTTGCCGTCGACGGCCTTGATCACGTCTCCGGCGTGCAGCCGGCCCTCGGCCGGGGAATCCTTGACGACCGTGGAGACGATCACCCAGGACTTCACCGGGACGTCCAGTTCCTTCAGGGCGGCGACCTTGGCGCTCTCCTGGGACTGGCTGAACTCCTCGGCGTTCTCCTGGGTCGACTCCTCCTCGGTCTTGCCGTCCGGGTAGAGCGTGTCGTGCGGCACGACCTTGTTGTCGTGGGCGAGCCAGCCGTAGACGGCCTCGACGAGGTTCATCTTGTAGTCGGCGCTGGTGACGCGGACGGTGGTCATGTTGAGATGCCCGCTCGTCGCGTAGGTCTTGTGCCCGGAGATCTGCAGCACCGGCTCGCCGTCGTGCTCGCCCAGGGTGTTCACCGTCGGCCCCGGGGACATCTCCGAGTACGGCACGGGGATGAACACTCCCGCGCACAGGAGCGCGATCAGCATCAGGGTGGAGGCGAGCATCGTCGCGGTGCGGCGTGGCATGGAACGACAGTACGGGACGGGCCTGTCAGCGCACCGTCAGGGCCGCCGTACGGGGGCGACCCTGCGGTCTCCGACGTCTGTGACCTGCCCTTTTTCGAGTGTTCAACGGCCCGAGTGGGTCTTCTCCATCGCTTCACGGAAGCGGGCGTAACCGGTGAGCTCGGGACCGTCGCTGCGCACCTTGCGGGTTCGGTTGGCCCAACTGCCCCACAGACCCGCGCAGACAGCAGCCACAAGCGGAATCAGCAACCAGGCGAGCGCCGCCATGCCGACCTCCCAACCCCTATGAGTCTCCGCGACTGACTGATCAGCAGATTAACCATCCGCAGTGACAACGCTCACGTCAGGGGTGCGGTTACGCAACCGGAGGGTGGACGGAGGAACGACGGCGCCGGGGCCCGTCCTAGGCGCCCACCCACTCCTCCGTGCCGTCGGAGAACTTCTGGTGCTTCCAGATCGGCACTTCGCGCTTCAGATCGTCGATCAGCTTCCGGCATGCCTCGAAGGCCTCGCCCCGGTGCGGACACGACACGGCGACGACGACCGCGAGGTCCCCGACCCGGAGGTCTCCCACACGGTGCACGGCCGCGAGCGCCCGTACCGGGTGGTCGGCGACGACCTTCTCGGCGATGCGGCGCATCTCGGCCTCGGCACTGGGGTGGCAGGAGTAGCCGAGCCCGTCGACGTCCGCGCCCCCGTCGTGATTGCGCACGGTGCCCACGAACAGCGCGGTCCCTCCCGCGGCGGCGTCGCCTACCGCGCGGAAGACCTCGTCGACGGAGAGAGGTGTCTCCCGGATGCCGATCAGCTTGACGGGATCCTGTGCGGCCTGCTCGCTGGGGTGGTCGTTCGTGGGTGCCATGCCCCCATCGTGCCCCACGTGCGCGACGTCGGGGAATAGACATGTCGCCCGGCACGCGCGCGTGGTCCTCAAAGCCTCCTCCAAGGGCACGGCCGCCCCGGAACCGGCGGCCGGGACGCTGATCCGCCGAAGACGCCCGGGCGGCCCCGGGCGGCCCCGGGCAGCCCCGGGCGACCGTACAGCCGGTGACCCGGGTGGGTCCCGGACGACCGCGCAGCCGGTGACCCGGGTGGGTCCCGGACGACCGCGCAGCCGGTGACCGGGTAGGTCCCGGGCGACCGTACAGCCGGTGACCCGGGTGGGCCTCGGGCGACCGCGCAGCCGGTGTCTCACCCGTCGGCAGCAACGCGGTCCACCGGAATCGGCGCCCCGCGCGTGCGCCCCGTCTCAGATCCGCCGGCGGGCCTTGCGCGCCCGCCGCACCACCGCCGCCGCGCCGAGCAGGGCCACCGTCGCGCCCGCGGCCCCGGCCGCCGTGGCGTCCTTGCGGCCGAGCCGCCGCCCGGCGACCGTGTGTCTGCCGGACACCTCTTCGAGCAGCTCGGCCAGCACCTCCTCGTTGGTGTACTTCGGCCGCCACCCCGCGTCGTGCAGCCGGCTGCCGCTCACCACCCAGGGGTACATCGTGTAGGCGAGGTCCCCGGCCGGAGAGGGCGTGAGGCCGATCCGGTGCAGCCGGGCCGCCGCGCCCAGCGCGACCGCCGACGGCAGCTCCATCCGCCGGATCCCGCTGAGCTCCTCGACCTCCTCCTGCTCCAGCCATCCGTCGCATCCCACGGCGAGTTCCCCGTCGGCCTTCTCCAGGACGGCGTACTCCAGGGCACTGCACAGGTCGTCGACGTGGCAGAACTGCCAGGCGGGCCGGGAACCGGCCACGACGAGCAGCCGGGGAGACTCGAAGTACCTGGTCAGCGCGGTGTCCGTGCCGCCCACGAGGACCGCGGGACGCACGACGGTCACATTGAGTCCCGGATGGGCGCGCGGCGCCCGCCGGGCCAGCCGTTCGATCTCCAGCAGGTCGCCCACGCCGGTGGCCTCCGCGGTGGCCCGCAGCTCCGCGTCCTCGGACAGCGGCAGCTCGTTGTCCGGCAGCGCGCCGTAGACCATGGCCGAGGTGCACAGCACGACCCGGTGGACGCCGGCCGCCGCGGCCGCGGTCAGGACGGTCTGGGTCCCCCGGACGTTGTACGCGGTGCGGGCGGCGGGATCGGTCTCCAGGTCGAGGTCGAGCGCCAGATGCACCACGACATCCGTTCCGCGTAGTTTGTCGGCGATGGCCGGATCTCGCACGTCGAGGATGTGCCACTGGGCCGCCGCGCACTCGCCGCGGCGCTCGTCGATGGCGACGACCTGCTTGATCTCGTCCGACGCGACGAGCCGCCCGGTGAGCAGCGCGCCGATCCCGGAGGCCGCGCCGGTGACCGCCACGACGGGTCCGCGCGCCGCGGCCTTCCCGCCGGCGCGCAGCGTCGCCGTCGCGGGGCGGTCGTCGGAGGGCGGGCGGGCTGACTGGTTTCGCGCTGCGCGAACCTGCGGATCTGGGGAACTCACCGGGCGTCTCCAGCGGTTGTCTTCAGTACGGGCGCGGGTGACGCGTACGTACCAGGTGGCATCCATCCTGCCGCAGGCCGTCGGTCGGCGAAGCACCGAGGCCCGAACCGCCCGGGGTGTCTACGCTGGGTGGTGAATGTCGGGCAGCCCTGCCGCCGGAGAGAACCGGCGGCCCTACCAGCCGAGGAACCCCGTGAGTGACACCCCATTCGGATTCGGCCTTCCGCCGGAGGAGCCGGACGACGGCGACGAGGGCAAGAAGAAGGACCAGCAGAGCGGTGGTGGTCAGGGACCGGCCAATCCGTTCGGTTTCGGGCTGCCCGGTGCCGGAGGCCTGGGCGGTCCCGGTGCCGACAATCCGTTCGCTGCCATGTTCGGTTCGCTGAACCCCACCGACCTGGGCGCCGCCTTCCAGCAGCTGGGCCAGATGCTCTCCTACGAGGGCGGCCCGGTGAACTGGGACATGGCCAAGCAGATCGCCCGCCAGACCGTCTCCCAGGGCACCCCTGACGGCCGCAAGGACTCCAGCGTCGGCCCCGCCGAGCGCAGCGCGGTCCAGGAGGCCGTCCGTCTGGCCGATCTGTGGCTGGACGACGTGACGGCCCTGCCCTCCGGGGCCGGCTCCGCGGTGGCCTGGAGCCGCGCGGAGTGGGTCGAGGCGACCCTGCCCGCCTGGCAGGAACTCGTCGACCCGGTCGCCGAGCGCGTCGGCACGGCGATGGGCGACGTCCTGCCGGAGGAGATGCAGGCCATGGCCGGCCCGCTGATCGGCATGATGCGCTCCATGGGCGGTGCCATGTTCGGCACGCAGATCGGCCAGGCCGTCGGCGTGCTCGCCGGCGAGGTGGTCGGCTCCTCCGACATCGGCCTGCCGCTCGGCCCGGCCGGGAAGGCCGCCCTGCTGCCGGTGAACATCGAGGCGTTCGGCAAGGACCTGGGCGTGCCCCTGGACGAGGTGCGGCTGTATCTCGCCCTGCGCGAGGCCGCCCACCAGCGTCTCTTCGCGCATGTGCCGTGGCTGCGCTCGCATCTGTTCGGCGCGGTCGACGGCTACGCGCGCGGCATCAAGGTCGACACGGCGAAGCTGGAGGACGTGGTCGGCCAGTTCGACCCGCAGAACCCCGAGCAGCTCCAGGAGGCCCTCCAGCAGGGCATGTTCCAGCCGGAGGACACTCCGGAGCAGAAGGCCGCCCTGGCCCGTCTGGAGACGGCTCTGGCGCTCGTCGAGGGCTGGGTGGACGCGGTGGTGCACGCGGCCGCCAAGCCGCGGCTGTCGTCCGCGGACGCGCTGCGCGAGACGCTGCGCCGGCGGCGCGCCTCAGGCGGCCCGGCGGAGCAGACGTTCGCCACGCTGATCGGCCTGGAGCTGCGCCCGCGCCGGCTGCGGGACGCCTCCCGGCTGTGGGCGTCGCTGACGGACGCGCGCGGCGTCGACGGCAGGGACGCCCTGTGGGCGCACCCGGACATGCTGCCGACGGCCACCGACCTGGACGACCCGGACGGTTTCGTGCACCGGGAGCAGCTGGACTTCTCCGAGCTGGACAAGATGCTCGGCGAGGCAGCGGACAAGCCCGACCTGCACAAGAAGGACGAGGGCGACGCCAAGGGCGACGACGCGGAGTGAGCCTCCATGACGACGCGGTCCTCGTGCTCAAGGGCTACGAGGGCCAGGAGGAACTGCGCCAGGCGTATCTGGACCATCTGGCGGCGCATACGGACGGCGTGTGGAAGGCCTGCACCGCGGGGCACATCACGGCGAGCGCCCTGGTGATCGACCCCACGCGGGGCCGGGTGCTGCTGACCCTGCACCGCAAGCTGCGCATGTGGTTGCAGATGGGCGGCCACTGCGAGCCGGAGGACGTCTCCCTGAGCGCGGCGGCTCTGCGGGAGGCCACGGAGGAGTCGGGCATCGCCGGTCTGACGCTTCTCGCGGACGGCCCGGTGCGTCTGGACCGGCATCCGATCCCGCCGCCGTGCCACTGGCACTATGACGTCCAGTACGCGGTCCTGGCCCCGCCGGACGCCACGCATGTGATCAGCGACGAGTCGCTCGACCTGCGCTGGTTCGCCTACGACGAGGTCGCGGAGGTGGCCGACGAGTCGGTCCTGCGGCTGCTGGAGGCGACGCGCGACAGGCTCTGACGGGCCCGCCGTGTAAGGGGTGACCGCCTGGGCGGTCACCCCTTACACGTGCTCAGCTCCAGACGTTGCCCTGGTTCTGTCCGCGGGCCCCCTGCTGGCCCATGCCGTACTGGGCGGCGAGGCCCGACCCGATCTGGGCGTTCTGCGGTGGCAGCAGCTCGCTGGGCTGGACGAGCGCGAAGCCGGTGCCCATGAAGCTGAGCTCCCAGCCCTCACCGGTGCTGCCGCGGCGCCGCCACACCCCGGAGGAGTGCGTCTGGGCCTGCATCTGCACGCGCAGCCCGGTGGACCAGGCGACGATCGCGTCGGCGTCGCAGTTGACGTACTTGTCGGGCGTCACCCGCATCAGCAGCGGAGCGCCCGAGGTCATGAGGGCGACCCTGCCACGACCGGTGATGTTGAGCTGGTACTTCCCGGAGCCGGAGATGCCGTAGAGACTGTCCACGGCGATGACCTCGTGGTGCAGCGAGGAGTCCATCGCCAGCACATAGCTGCTGTCGACGGTGAGGCCGTCCTGCTCCACCTCCATGACGTGGATGTGCTGGGCGAGATTGGCGAAGTAGACCGTGCCCTGCCCGTGGCAGCGCATCAGGTCCAGGCCCTCGCCGGTGTGGGCACGCGCGCGTGCCTGGTTGTTGCTCTGGAACTCCGCGTCGAACTCCACCAGGCCCTGGTAGGCGACCATGGTGCCCTTGCGGGCGAGGATGTCGTCGTGGCCCTCCAGGACGACGCGGAGCATCTGCTTGTTCTGCAGGCTCCAGCGTTCCTGGGTCTGCTGGTCGTTGTAGGCGAAAAGCGGGCTCTGCATGGTGAACTCTGGCTCCCCCTCAGCCCCGGACCCGGAGGCGGTCAGTGCTGTCCTCGCTGGGCTGGACGACGACGATGCCCTGACCGGAGAAGGCCATCTGGTAGGCCTCGCCGCTGCCGCGGCCGATCAGGGACTGCGCCTTGAAGCTGCGCTTGCCCTTCACCTTGAGGTTCGGGGACCAGGCGACGAGCGCGTCGGGGTCGACGTACGTCTCGTCCTCGCCGCCGCCGCAGTCGACGACGATCGGCTTGCCCCGGGAGGTCAGCGCGACCCAGCCCTGCCCGGAGATCCTGGTGTTCCACAGACCCTGCCCGGCGAACTTCGCCAGCCCCTTGACCCGCTCCACGCCCCACGTCAGATGGGCGTCGAAGGCGAGCAGATTGGTGGCGTTGACGGAGATCCCGTCGCCGTTGAGATTGATCACGACGACGTTCGCGCCGTAGTCGGCGAGATAGAGCAGGCCGTCACCGGAGCACTTCATGAGGGGCGCGCCCTCGCCGGTGATCCAGTCCTTGGCGATCTGGCGCACGGCCGGCGGATTGGGCTCGTACTGGACGAACCCTTCGTAGGCCACCATCGACCCCACGCGCGCGAAGAGGTCGTTACCGGTCTGCATGGCGACCTTCAGCATGTGGTTGCCGTGGTTCTCCATGCGGGCGGTGACGGGTGCGGGGGCGTAGCCCGCGAGCGGCTGGTTCATGACGGGCTCTCCCTCAGATCTCGTACGGCTGGACGACGATGAAGTTGCCGGGCGCCCCCCGGAACTGGAGGTTGACGCTCTCCCCCGTGTCCCCGGGGTAGGCGTTGCGGCGCATCCGCACCTGGCTGGAGACGACCACCTGGGCGGCGGCGGACCAGGCGACCACGGCATTGCAGTCGGCGAACGTCGTCGGGGTGACGGGCAGCACCACGGGGGTGCCGTGCGTCTTGACGACGATCGTGCCGGTGCCCTGGAACTGCATCGTGAACAGCGCGCCGCCGGGGATGCCGTGCCCCTCGATGCGGCGGACCTCGTACTGGAGGCTCTCGTCGAAGGCGAGGACGTTCTCGGCGGAGACGCACACGGCGTCGCCCTGCAACTCGATGGGGTGCAACATCGTGGCGTCCTCGGCCAGGAAGACCTGCCCCTGGCCGGTACAGCGCATCAGCTGCATCTCCTGGCCGGTGGCGTTGCCCACGATCCGGCCGGCGAACCCGGCGCCCTTGTAGCTGAAGTCGACCTTGCCCTGGTAGAGCACCATGCTGCCCTGCCGGGCCAGCACGGGCTGGCCGCCGATGCCGAGGTCGACACGGACGAGCTTCTTGTTCTGCTGCGTCCAGCGCTGCCCGGTGGGCGTCTCCTTGAACTGCTGGAGCGCGGCGGCGACGCCGGGGGCCTGCGGTGCGCCCTGGGGAGCGCCCTGCGGCACTCCGTAGGGGGCCTGCGGGCCCGCGGGCTGTCCGAAGGGGGGCTGTTGCCCGTAGCCCGGGGGCGGGGTCGGCTGCTGCCCGTAGCCGGGCGGTGGGGCGGGGGCGTGCGGCGCCTGGGGCTGGGCGTAGCCGGGAGGCGGCGGGGCGGTCTGGCCGGGGACCTGGCCGTACGGCGGCATCTGCTGGCCGGGCTGGCCGTACGGTGCGGGTGCCGGGGCCGGGGGCGGCACCGGGGAGCCGCCGGGCGGGGTGCCCATGGGCGCGACGATGGTCGGAGCCGCGTGCACGGAGGGGGCGGGTGCCTGGGGCGGGGTGGGACTCGGCGGGGGCGGGGTCGCGCCCTGCGCAGGCGCGAAGCTCTGTGCGGCGGGCTGCGGCGCGGGGGGCTGGGCCGGGGCGGGAGCGGCGGCGGGAGCGGAGCCGCCCGGGATGCCGAAGGCGGGCGGGGCCGTGTCCTGTCCGGGCGGGGCGAAACCCGGGGCGGCGCCCGGCTGCGGCTGCTGCGGGGCCGGTGTCTCCTCCTCCGCCACCTCGCCGCCGAAGTTGCGCAGCAGAGCCTCGAGTCCGCCGTCGAAGCCCTGGCCGACGGCGGCGAACCGCCACACGTCCTTCAGGTAGAAGTCGCCGAGCATGACGGCTCGCTCGGTGGAGAACTCCGCACCGTTGAACGGGTAGCGGGCCACTTCCTCCCCGCCCGCGACGATCCGGATGTAGCCGGGCCCGACCTGCGACATCTGCCCGGCGCCGTCGATCGTCGCCGTGAAGGACAGCTTCTGGATCTGCGGCGGGATCCTGTCCAACGTGACCCGGAAGGACTCCGTGTCACCGGCCTGGGCGCCCAGGAGCTGGATGGCCTCCTCGGGGGACTTGGGCTGGTTGTAGAACACGAAGTAGCGGTCGTCCGAGAGCCGCTCGTCGGCGTCGAGACCGAAACAGCTGATGTCGAAGGTCAGCCCGGGGCCGGCGATCTGCACGCCTACGTACAGATCCGTGCCCGCGGTGAGGTCACTGATCCTGGCCTTGTGGCCGCGTTGGAATTCCCTGGCCATGCGTAACGACCGTCCCCCATTCCGAATGCGAGTGCGTCGCGCCAGGCTAACGGCAAACTCGGACACCGGACGAAGTCGGTACAGACCCGCTACACAAGCCTTCCCACGAGGTGACGGACACCGCGCGGCGACACGGTCTCACCCTCCGCGCGCACCGGGCACACGGGGCAGGCGGTCCGCGGCGACCACTCCTTCGAGGTAACCCCGCGCGCGTTCGGTGCGCGGATAGGCCTCCAGGAGCCGCCAGAAACGTGGCCCGTGGCCGGGCACCAGCAGATGCGCCAGCTCGTGAAGGAGGACGTAGTCGATGACGTAGTCGGGCATTCCCTGGAGTCGGTGCGACAGGCGGATGCTGCCCTCGGCGGGGGTGCACGAGCCCCAGCGCGTGTTCTGGTTGGTGACCCAGCGGACCGAGCCGGGCCGCGCCCGGCCGTCGAAGTACTGGGCCGACAGGCGCTCGGCCCGTTCGGCCAGCTCGGTGTCGCCCAGCACCCGCTTGCTCTCCTGGGCTGCCAGCTTGTCGAGCATGACGCTCACCCAGCGCCGCTCCTCCGCCTCGGACATCCGGGCGGGGATGAGCACGACGGTGCGATCACCCTCACGGTAGGCGGAGACCGTCCTGCGTCGGCGGCTGCTTCTGCGGACCTCGATCGCGCTCGCCGCCGAGCCGCTCGGCGGCGGACTCGTCGTGCTGCGCTGTGGTGTACCGGCACGGTGCAGTGGGTCGGCGGACACGCCTTGACGTTACCCGCTGCACACGGCGAAGTCCCGGCTCCTGAACGGTTCGGTACCTATACCCGTTCCCTGCTTCGTTAGTACGACGAATACCTGCCGCCTGTGGACAACTTTCCGCACCCCGCCGTGCAGCCGGGCATGCTGGCTCTCGTCGGCGGAGCCACGGCCGAGCCCGCCGGCAACGGGGACATCCACGACGGCAACGGGGGCCTGTCATGCATCCGAAGGTGAAACCCGCGCTCAGGCGCGGCTGGCGCGATCTGAACACCGTGCAGTTCGGCATGGCGCCGGCCCACGCCCTGACGCTGGGACCACTGGACACGGCCACGGGCAGTTTCCTGGAACTGCTCGACGGAACGCGCGGGCTTCCGCTTCTGCGCGAGGAGGGACACCGCTCGGATCTCCCGGACGGACACGTCGACGCGCTGGTACGACGGCTGGGGCAGGCCGGCCTCCTCGACGACGCCACCGGCGGCGGACCGGCCGCCGACGCCCTGCGCGGGAAGAAGCGGGTCCTCGACCGGCTCCGCCCCGACCTGGCCTCCCTGTCGGTGATCACGTGCGAGCCGGGCGACGCGATCGGACGCCTGGCCGCCCGGCGCGCGCTGCGTGTCCGGGTGAGGGGCGCGGGACGGGTGGGCGCGGTCCTGGCCTCCCTGCTGTCCGGTGCGGGCGTCGGCGAGGTCGACGTGCGCGACGGCGGCTGTGTCGAACCCTGGGACGTCGCCCCGGGAGGACTGCCCGCCGAAGCCGTCGGCGACCGCCGGGACGAGGCGGCCCGCCGCGCGGTACGCGGGGCGGCTCCGGACCGCCCGCCCCGCCGCGGCCCCGGCACCCCGCCCGACGACGGCGGACCCGGCTTCTCGCTGGTGATCCTCGCCCTGCGGGACGACATCGCCGTGCACGCGCCCGACCCTTCCGCCGCCGACTCCCTCATCGCGTCCGGCACGCCCCATCTGTACGCCGGCGTCGTGGAGGGAACCGGCGTCGTCGGTCCCCTCGTCCTGCCCGGTGACACCGGCTGCGCCCGCTGTCTGCACGAGGACCGCACCGACCGGGACCCGGCCTGGCCCCGCCTGGTGGCACAGTGGCGCTCCGGCAGAACCCGCGAGGTACGGCCCTGTGACCTGGCGCTGGCCACGACGGTCGCCGGGCTGGCCGCCGCCCATGCCCTGGCCTTCCTGGACGGCCGGGTGCCGTCGAGCGCCGGCGCGCGGTGGGAGGTGTCGCTGCCCGGCCTCGACTGGCATGCGCGGCCGGTCCCGCCGCACCCCGCGTGCCCGTGCGGGGCGGCGGTCAGAGGTAAGGCGGAACACACCTCAAAGGATGCGGGAACACACGAGACAATGGCGGAGCATCGGTCGTCGGTGAGGTCGCGCCGCAAGGCGGACACGACGCGGCCGGCTGGGACTTGGAGGGCGCATGTCTGATCTTCCCCGGAAGGCGGTCACCCGGACCGCCAAGCTCGCCGCGCTCCCGCTCGGCTTCGCCGGGCGGGCGACCTGGGGACTCGGCAAGCGGATCGTCGGCGAGTCCGCGGAGATCGTCGGACGGGAGCTCCAGCAGCGCACCGCCGAGCAGTTGTTCAAGGTGCTCGGTGAGTTGAAGGGCGGTGCGATGAAGTTCGGCCAGGCCCTGTCCGTCTTCGAGTCCGCGCTGCCCGAGGAGATCGCCGGGCCTTACCGGGCGGCGCTGACGAAGTTGCAGGAAGCCGCGCCGCCGATGCCGTCACGCACCGTGCACTCGGTGCTCGCGGAGCGGCTCGGCGAGAACTGGCAGGACCTGTTCCGGGAGTTCGACGACCGGCCCGCCGCGGCCGCCTCGATCGGCCAGGTGCACCGGGCGGTGTGGCACGACGGCCGCAGGGTGGCGGTGAAGGTGCAGTACCCCGGCGCCGGTGAGGCCCTCCTGTCCGACCTGACCCAGCTGAGCCGTTTCGCCCGCCTGTTGGGCCCGCTGGTCCCGGGTGTGGACATCAAGCCTCTGATCACGGAGCTGAAGGACCGTGTCTCGGAGGAACTGGACTACGGCCTGGAGGCGCAGGCCCAGCAGGTCCACGCCGAGGAGTTCGCGGACGACCCGGACGTCGTGGTACCGGACGTGGTCCACCAGTGCGAGCAGGTGCTGATCACCAAGTGGATCGACGGCATACCGCTGTCGGAGATCATCGCTGACGGTACGCAGGAGCAGCGCGACCGGGCCGGACAGCTGCTGGCGCGCTTCCTCTTCTCCGGCCCGGCCCGTACCGGCCTGCTCCACGCCGACCCGCACCCGGGCAACTTCCGTCTGCTGCCCGGCGGCCCGGGCGACGGCGACTGGCGCCTGGGCGTCCTGGACTTCGGCACGGTCGACCGCCTCCCGGGCGGCCTGCCCACCCCCATCGGCGAATCCCTGCGGATG
Organism: Streptomyces fumigatiscleroticus; assembly: GCF_014647975.1. Taxonomy (GTDB): domain Bacteria; phylum Actinomycetota; class Actinomycetes; order Streptomycetales; family Streptomycetaceae; genus Streptomyces; species Streptomyces fumigatiscleroticus. The sequence goes on along the minus strand of NZ_BMQF01000003.1, from coordinate 754,513 downwards.
ACCCTGGACGGCGAGGCCGAAGCGGTCTACGGCCTTCTGCGCTCGGAGGGATTCGTCAAGGAATCCATAGAGCTCGATCCCGGCGCCGTTCTGGACTATCTCCTGCCGATCATCGAGCCGGCCCGGGTCGACGAGTTCACCTTCACCCGCGGCTGGATCCGCAGCCAGGCGGCCCGGATCGCCGATCCCCGCTCGCCCGCTCACCAGTTGGGCAAGCAGCTCAATCTCCCGCCGGCGTATCTGCTGATCCACCGGGTGACGCTGAGCACGATCGGCGTGCTGTGCCAGCTGGGCGCGACCGTGCGGCTGCGCGAGGAGCTGGACGCGTGGCTGCCGGGCTTCCTGCCGGTGGAGGACACGGACGAGGAGGAGCCGGCCGCGGAGGCGTAGCCGGGGCGAACGTGGTTGCCGGGCAGGAGTGACGGGCGAAGCGCCCTCAACACGGGCGCGGGGGCCGGTCCGTTCGGACGGACCGGCCCCCGCGGGAGACTTCGCCCCCCTCGGGAGGCCACCGTTTCACATGTGGTCGGCTACTGCATGACCGCCATGGCGAGCGCGCGCCGGGCACGCAGGGAGGCGCGCTCGGCCCGGCGCTGCATCCGGCGGGCGGTCACCAGGCGCATGGCCCGGCGTTCCCGCTCGGCCTCCCTCAGGCTGTCGTGCATATGCGCACGGGCCAGGGCTTCTTGGATGAGTTGCATCTCTCGGGTCCTGTTCTGACGCGAGTCCTTCGCGCCACTGGTGATGAGGTCTTCAGGCGCGGAGCCTGCGGGCTCGTGGGTGGACGGCTTCATCGGGGCCTGCTTCTTGGGATCGTGCGTGAGGGGACGGTCGATCGTTCCTGCGGTGTTCATGCTGTGACCGGGTTCTTGCGCGGGCGGCCACGCGGCCGCTTCCGGGCGACGACGACACCCTGGACGAACAGCTCGCCACCCCAGACGCCCCAGGGCTCACGCCGCTCCTTGGCGCCGGCGAGGCAGGCCTCGATCAGCGGGCAGGTGCGGCAGAGGGACTTGGCGTACTCGACGTCCGCCGGCGACTCGGCGAAGAAGACCTCCGGGTCGTAGGAACGGCAGGGGACGGGTACGCCGAGGTTCTCGATGGCGTCGTCGAGCGCGGTGAGCGCGGTGAGCGGGGTCAAGGTGGAGTCCTCCGTGGGGCCGGGCTTGGGGATCGTGTCGGAAGGCGGTACGGACGGGGCGTGCGCTTCGAGTTGCACGGCTGGTCTTCCTCGTCTGGTCGTTCCGGCCGGTTGGCCGGGGGGCGGCTTGGTACCGGGTTCTTTTCTTGTCCCGAGGCCCCTTCGCTCCGTCGTCCCCGTTCGGGGAAAACAGAAGGGCCGCGGATCCCGGATGGGGTTCCGCGGCCCTGAAGGCGCCGGCCTGATCGGCGATCAGGCTGGATCACTCCAGGGTTCTGGCCCACGGAAGGCCCACATCAGGTGGTGCTGCGTCGTCTGCTTCCGGAATCCGGCACCGGCCGCCGCAAAGGCATAGGCATGCGCCTGTGCCGCTACTGCTTCCAGTGCCTTGGTCGGTCGCTCATCGCGCTCGCGGACGGGAAGGACCGCGGAGGCAACGGAGGACGCCGGACGCACGGCGGGAATGCCGGACAGACCGGTGCCCGGGTTGGAGGCGCCGAGCATGCGCAGGGAGACGGCCGAGCGATCGGTCAGTTTGGCGATGGAGCTGCTGTTGATGCTGATCACTGGACTCGCCTCCTCTCGGCGTCTCGGGGGACTGGTGTGAGCCAGTCCACGGATATGCAAGTACAACACGGATTCAGGGCCTCCGGGAAGGCCGCTGTTCCCGTGCCCAAGAACCTATGGGGATTGCTGGGGCATGCGCAAACTATTTTTTCGACGAGTTCGCATCAGTCCGCTTCGTCAAGCTCGTCCCCTAGCCGGCCTGCGCAGATGGCCAGCACATCGGCTCCGTAGCGGTTCAGCTTGCGCAGGCCGACCCCCGGGATCCGTGCGAGTTCGCGCTCGTCCTCGGGGACGGTCTCGGCTATCGCCATGAGCGTCTTGTCGGTGAAGACGCAGTAGGCGGGCTGGCCGCTGCGCCGTGCCTGGACCGCGCGCCACGCGCGCAGCCGCTCGTAGACCCCTTCGTCCATGTCGGAGGGGCAGTCCTCGCACCGCATCAGTTTCATCTCGCCCGCGTCGGTCAGCGTGCGGCCGCAGACGCGGCAGCGCGCGGGGGTGCGCTGCGTCCGTCGCGGCACGGCGGCGGCAGAGCCGGAGCCCGTGGAGCCGCGTTCGACGCCCCCGGAGCCGACGGCTGTACGTCCGCCGCCGCTGCCGGCCGAGCCGGGGCGCAGACCGTCGAGGAAGCGGCTGGGGCGGCGGCTGGGCCGGCCGCCGGGTGAGCGGGCGAGCGACCAGGACAGGTGCAGGCGCTCGCGCGCGCGGGTCACGCCGACGTACAGCAGGCGGCGTTCTTCCTCGATCTGCTCGTCGGTCTTTGCGTAGGTGATCGGAATCATGCCCTCGGCGACACCGACCAGGAAGACGGCGTCCCACTCCAGGCCCTTGGCCGAGTGGAGGGAGGCGAGGGTGACGCCCTGCACGGTCGGGGCGTGCTGGGCGTTGGCCCGCTCGTCGAGCTCCGCGACGAGGTCGCCGAGGGTGGCGTCGGGTTTGGCTGCGGCGAAGTCCTGGGCGAGGCCGACCAGGGCGGCCAGCGATTCCCAGCGTTCCCGGACGGCGCCGGAGCCGGCCGGGGGCTGTGGGGTCCAGCCCTCGCCCGACAGCACGGCACGCACCTGGGAGGGCAGGTCGACCGTGTCGTCGAGGAGGGCGTCGTTGCCGCCGAAGCGCGCGGCTCCGCGCAGGGCGATGCCCGCCTTGCGCACTTCCGGCCGGTCGAAGAACCGTTCGGCACCCCGCAGCTGGTAGGGGACCCCGGCGTCGGCGAGGGCCTGTTCGTAGGTCTCGGACTGGGAGTTGGTGCGGAACAGGACGGCGATCTCGCTCGCCGGGACGCCGGAGTCGATCAGTTCGCGGATGCGGCGGGCCGTGCCCTCCGCCTCGGCGGGCTCGTCGGTGTACTCGGTGTGGACGGGCTCGGGGCCGGGGGCGCGCTGGGAGATGAGTTCGAGGCGGTGGTCGGCGGCGCGCCCGCGCGCCTGGGCGAGCAGGCCGTTGGCGAGATGGACGACCTGGGGGGTGGAGCGGTAGTCGCGGACCAGCTTGACGACGGTGGCGCCCGGGTGGCGGACCCGGAAGTCGAGAAGGTGGTCGGGAGTTGCTCCCGTGAACGAATAGATGGTCTGGCTGGCGTCACCGACGACGCACAGGTTCTCGCGGTCGCCGAGCCAGAGCTCCAGCAGGCGCTGCTGGAGGGGGCTGACGTCCTGGTACTCGTCGACCACGAAGTGCTGGTACTGGGCACGGACCTCCCGGGCGATGTCGTGCCGGTCCTGGAGGATGCCCACGGTCAGCAGCAGTACGTCCTCGAAGTCGATGACGGTGCGCTCCCGCTTGAGATTCTCGTAGGCCGAGTAGAGCTGGGCGATCTCGGCGGGGTCGCGGGGCGTCGCGCGGCCGGCCTTGGCCGCGGCGAGCGGGTAGTCGGCGGGGACGGTCTGAGTGACCTTGGACCATTCGATCTCGGCGGTGATGTCCCGCAGCTCGTTGCGGTCGAGGCGGATGTGGCAGGCGGCTGCCGCGTCGGCCACGAGCTGGATCTTGCGGTCGATGAGCCGGGGCAGGGAGCCGCCGACGGCTTTCGGCCAGAAGTACTGGAGCTGGCGGAGCGCCGCCGAGTGGAAGGTGCGGGCCTGCACGCCGACGGCGCCGAGCTGCCGCAGCCGGCCGCGCATCTCTCCGGCCGCGCGGTTGGTGAAGGTGACGGCGAGCACACTGGAGGGCTGGAGGACACCGGCGCGGACCCCGTAGGCGATGCGGTGGGTGATCGCCCGGGTCTTGCCGGTGCCGGCGCCCGCCAGTACGCACACCGGGCCGTGCAGGGCGGTGGCCACCTCGCGCTGCTCGGGGTCGAGCCCTTCGAGCACCGCGTCGGCCGAGTCCGGTACCTGCGGGAAGAGTGTGGAGTGCGTTGCTGCTGTCACACAGCCATGCTGCCAGGTCGCCGGAGACGGGTGCGCCGGTTGTCCACAGGCAGGCACTGCCAGTCGTACTAATGCGGCAGGCGTCGCCCGGGTCCGTCGGCCTTGCGGGAATGGCGGCGCTTTCGCGTGCGTTCCACCCCCAGCGACCACACATTGCCGAGCCGCCGAAGGAGCGCGAACGACATGCCGGGCACTGTGACGATGTACAGCACCACGTGGTGCGGCTACTGCCGACGGCTGAAGAGCCAGCTGGACCGCGAGGGCATCGAGTACACCGAGATCAACATCGAGCAGGACCCGGAGTCCGCGGCGTTCGTCGAGAAGGCGAATGGCGGAAACCAGACGGTTCCGACGGTGCTCTTCGCGGATGGATCGACCCTCACGAACCCGTCGCTGGCGCAGGTCAAGCAGAAGATCGGCGCGTAAGCGACACGCACGTGAGCGACACGACGAAGGGGTGGCCGTCCCTGCCGGGACGGCCACCCCTTCGTCGTGCGTGCGTCAGATGAAGCTTCTCGTCGGCAGCGGCTTGCCGTACCAGAGCTCGATCAGGCGGGCCGCGATCGAGATGCCGTACGGAGGCAGGACCTCGCCGGCCTCGAAGGCGGCGCCGAGTTCGTCGCGGGAGAACCAGCGGGCCTCGTGGATCTCGTCACCGTCGACGTCGATCTCGGTGGACATGGCGCGGGCCATGAAGCCCAGCATGAGGCTGGAGGGGAAGGGCCAGGGCTGGCTGGCGACGTACTCGACGGGGCCGACGGTGATGCCGACCTCTTCGTGCACCTCGCGGCGGACCGACTGCTCGATGGACTCGCCGGGCTCGACGAAGCCGGCGAGGGTGGAGAAGCGGCCCTCGGGCCAGTGGACCTGGCGGCCGAGCAGGATGCGGTCGTCCTCGTCGGTGACGGCCATGATCACGGCGGGGTCGGTGCGCGGGTAGTGCTCGGCGCCGCAGGCCGGGCAGCGGCGGATGTGGCCGGCGGCGGCGATGACGGTGCGCTCACCGCAGCGGGAGCAGAAGCGGTGCAGGCGCTGCCAGTTCTCCAGGGCGACCGCGTGGACCATCAGGCCGGCGTCGCGGGGGGACAGCAGCAGGCCGGCCTCGCGCAGGCCCGCGGGGCGGGCGGACTGGTCCATGCGGCCCGGCAGGGCGTCCTTCTGGAGGGCGAAGTAGCTGACACCGTCCTCGTCGGTGCCCAGGAAGTACCGGTGGGCCTCGGTGAGCGGGGCCTCGAAGGAAGGCGTCATGACGAGTTCGGTGCGCCCGTCGGGGGTCTCGTCGATGAGGACCTGGCCGCCGGAGACCACGAAGCAGCGTGTGGAGGGGTGGCTCCACGCCGCCGCGAGCCAGGCCTCGTCGAGGCGGTGGTGCGCGGCCCGGTCGATGCCGCTGGGGGCGGTGAGCGAGATGGGGCGGTCGGCGGTGTGGTCGGTCCAGGTGGTCACGGGTGCTTCCAACTCCCCCGGTGATACGGATTGTGTCGGCTGACGGTTCGGCGGGACGTAGGGCGGGAGGCGACCGGGTCCGGGAGGGCTCGGTGGTGCGGGGCGGCCCTTCCAGTGTGCCCCGCGCGGGATGCCGTTCCGGACGGCACGGGCTGCTCAGGGCGCACGGCGCCAGTGCTCGGCGAGATCGCCCCAGAGGTAGGCGGAGGTTTCGACGCCCTTGAGGAGCAGGTCGAGCTCGACCTTCTCGTTGGGGGCGTGCCAGCCGTCGGACGGCACGGAGATACCCAGGAAGAGCACCGGTGCGCCGAGGACCTCCTGGAGGTCGGCGGCGGGTCCGGAGCCGCCCTCGCGCGTGAAGCGGACCGGCCGGTCGAAGGCGCGGGCCATGGCACGGGCCACGGACTTCAGTGCCGGGTGGTCCAGCGGGGTCAGGCACGGGCGGGTGGCCGGGCCGAACGTGATCTCGTGCCGGATGCCCGCGGGCACCTGCTCGGCGGCCCAGGCGCGTACGGCCTTCTCGATGTGGTCGGGGTCCTGGCCGGCGACGAGCCGGAAGGACAGCTTCACCATGGCGGAGGACGGAATGATCGTCTTGCTTCTGGGGCCCTGGTAGCCGCCGCCGATGCCGTTGACCTCGGCGGTGGGGCGGGCCCATACGCGCTCCAGGGTGGTGTACCCGGCCTCGCCCTGGGTGGCGCGGGACTTGGCGGTGCGCAGCCACTGCTCCTCGTCGAAGGGCAGCTCGGCGAAGAGCGCACGCTCACGGTCGGTGAGCTGGATCACTCCGTCGTAGAAGCCGGGGACGGCCACGCGCGCGTGGTCGTCGTGGAGGGCGGCGACCAGGCGGGCGGCGGCCGTGGCCGGGTTGGGTACGGCTCCGCCGAAGGAACCGGAGTGGATGTCCTGGTCGGGGCCGTACAGCTGGATCTCGCACTCGGCGAGGCCGCGCATGCCGGTGCACACCGTGGGGGTGTCCTCGGACCACATGCCGGTGTCGGAGACGACCACGGCGTCGGCCGCGAGCCGGTCCGCGTGTTCCTCGACGAGGGCCCGGAAGTGCGGCGAACCGGACTCCTCCTCGCCCTCGACGAGCAGCTTGAGGTGCACGGCCGGGCCGGTGCGTCCGGTGGCGGCGAGGTGGGCGCGGACGCCGAGTGTGTGGAAGAACACCTGGCCCTTGTCGTCGGCGGCACCGCGCGCGTGGAGGCGGCCGTCGCGGACGACGGGCTCGAAGGGCTCGCTGTCCCAGCCGTCCTCGCGGGCGGCGGGCTGCACGTCGTGGTGGCCGTAGACGAGGACCGTGGGCGCCTGGGGGTCGTCGGAGGGCCACTCGGCGTAGACGGCCGGGGCGCCGGGGGTCTGCCAGACCTCGGCGGTGGGGAAGCCGGTCTCCTTGAGCTTGGCGGCGAGCCAGTCGGCGCTGCGCCGGACGTCGGGCGCGTGGTCGGGCTGCGCGGACACCGACGGGATGCGCAGCCACTCGGCAAGGTCGTCGAGGAAGGCGGCGCGGTGCTGGTCGATGTACGCGCGGACGGCGCTGTCCGGGGTCTGGCTCATGGTCACGAGCCTAACGGCCCGCGGTGACGTCCTGATCGTGCGGTTCGTCACCGGGCGGCTCCTCCAGCAGCAGCCGCTCCAGCGCCGCCCGGTCCGGCAGGCCGTCGGGCCGGACGGTCTCGCCGCTGCGTACGTACAGGAACGTGGCCGTCACCGACTCCAGCGGCACGCCCTGCTGCTCGGCCCAGGCGAGCCGGTAGACCGCGAGCTGGAGCGGGTCGGCGGTGCGGGTACGGCCGGTCTTCCAGTCGACGATCTCGTACGTCGTCCCGTCACCGTCGCCGTATCTGTAGACGGCGTCGATACGGCCCCGTACGACGCGGCCGGCCAGCACGAGCTGGAAGGGGGCTTCCACGCGGTAGGGCGTGCGGTGTGCGTACTCGGTGCGCTCGAAGGCGTCCTTGAGGGCTTCCAGGTCGCGCTCGTCGCCGATCTCGGCGTCGCCGCCGGGCAGCTCCTCCGGTTCCAGCAGGGGCAGGGTCAGCTCTTCGAAGCGGGCCTGGACCCAGGCGTGGAAGCGGGTGCCGCGTCGTGCGGCGGGCTGCGGCGGGCCGGGCATGGGGCGGGCCAGTTCCTGGGCGAGGCCGTCGGGGTCGGAGGCCAGCCGGAGCAGCTGGGTGGCGGTCAGGGACGCCGGCAGGGGTACGTCGGTGACCGCATCGCGCGCGTGCAGGAGCTCTCCGGTGAGGGCGTCGAGGTCGCGGTCCCAGGAGGCGACGGTGCGTGCCTCCTCCGGGGTGAGGCGGGTGTGCTCGGACCCGGGGCCCGCGGGGTGGGGCCGCGGGGCGGTGTCCGTGCTGCGGGAGTGTTCCGGGGAGGCCTTCTGGTGGGGAACGGCCGGGCGGTCCGTGGCCCAGGAATTCCAGTCGGCCGCCGGGTCGCCGTCCTGGAAGGGGTCCTCCCCGGCTCCGGGGAAGGCGCCGTACTCCTCCAGGGCTTCGTCGTCGTCCGGCGGCGGGGGCCAGTCAGGGTCGTCGAAGGTGTCCAGGTCGTGCGTGGCCACGGGGTGGGTGTCCTCGTGGGAGGCGAGTTCCTCCAGGTGGGCGAGGACCGTCTCGGCGGCCGCCCGGCGCCGGGCGAGGGCCGCGTCGTCCAGGGGCAGGGGCCACGCCCGGTCGGCGGCGGCCCGGTGCAGGGCTGGGTTCTCCTCGTCCTCGGCGGGCTGGTCCGCCCAGGCCTCGATCTCGCCGTACCCGGCGACGCAGTGGTCGTGGAGGGCCTGGAGGAAGTCGGAGGGTCCGCGGGGTTTCTTCTGGGTGGGGCCCCACCAGTGACCGGAGCCCAGGAGCAGGGAGCGGGGCCGGGTGAAGGTGACGTAGCCGAGGCGGAGCTCCTCGGTGTGCTGGTGGTCCTTCATGGCCTCGTGGAAGGCCTTCAGGCCCTTGGAGTCCCAGGAGGCGACGTCGGGCAGGGTGTCGGCGTCGCCGCGCAGCGCGTGCGGCAGCGCCTTGCCCTGCGCGGTCCACTTCTCTCGGCCCTGGCTGCTGGGGAAGGTGCCCTTGACCAGGCCGGGAACGGCCACGACGTCCCACTCCAGGCCCTTGGACCTGTGCGCGGTGAGCACCTTGACGGTGTTCTCGCCGCCGGGGAGGGCGTTGTCGAGGCCCTTCTCGTACTGGGCGGCGGTGCGCAGGAAGCCGAGGAAGGCCAGCAGCGTCGCCTCGCCGTCACCGGCGGCGAACGAGGCGGCGACGTCGAGGAAGTTCGACAGGGTCTCGCGGCGGCGGGCGGCCAGGGCGTGCGGGGAGGCCGACAGCTCGACCTCCAGGCCGGTGACCGCCAGCACGCGGTGCAGGACGTCCATCAGCGGGTCGGACAGGGAGCGGCGCAGGTCGCGCAGTTCGGCGGCCAGACGCGCGAAGCGCACGCGCGCGTCGGGCGAGAACGGCAGTCCGTCGTCCTCCCCGGCGCCGTCCATCGGCGTCTCCAGGAACGTGTCGAGGGCGTCCGCGAGCGATATCACCTCGGCCGGGTCGACGCCTTCGACGGCCGCGGCGAGCCGGCGGTCGGGGTCGTCGCCGGCGTCCACGCGCGCGTGCGCCACGAGGAGCCGGGCGCGCCGTCCCAGGAGGGCGAGGTCGCGGGGGCCGATGCGCCAGCGCGGCCCGGTCAGCAGGCGGACCAGGGAGGCGTTGGCTCCGGGGTCCTGGAGGACCTCGCAGACTGCGACGAGGTCGGCGACCTCGGGCAGGTGCAGCAGCCCGGACAGGCCCACCACCTCGACGGGAACGTCCCGGGCGACCAGCGCGCCCTGGATCTCGGCGAAGTCGGTCGCCGTGCGGCACAGGACGGCGATCTCGCCGGGTGCCTTCCCGGTCCGTACGAGGTGGGCGACGGAGTCGGCGATCCAGTCGATCTCCTCCGCGTGGGTGCGCAGCAGGGCGCAGCGCACGATGCCGTCGCGTTCGGCGCCGGGGGCCGGGCGGAGGGCCTCCACGCCCGCGTGCATGGCGCGCAGCGGTTCGGCGAGGCCGTTGGCGAGGTCGAGGAGGCGGCCGCCGCTGCGGCGGTTCTCGCTGAGCGCCTGGCGGGTGGCGGGGCGGCCGTCGGCGTGGGCGAAGTGCTCGGGGAAGTCGTCGAGGTTGGCGACGGAGGCGCCGCGCCAGCCGTAGATGGCCTGGCAGGGGTCGCCGACGGCGGTCACCGGGTGGCCGGTGCCGCCGCCGAAGAGGCCTGACAGGAGGATGCGCTGGGCCACCGAGGTGTCCTGGTACTCGTCGAGCAGCACCACGCGGAACTCGTCGCGCAGGATGCGGCCGACCTCGGGGATCGCGGCGAGCCGCGCCGACAGGGCGATCTGGTCGCCGAAGTCGAGCAGGTCGCGTTCGCGTTTGGCGGCCCGGTAGCGGGCCACGAGGCCGGCGAGCTCCCGGCGGGCGGCGGCCGCCTCGGGGACCTTGCGCAGGTCGGCGTTGCTGAGCCTGGTGCCCTGGAGGGTGCGCAGCAGCTCGGCGTCCCAGGCGCGCAGGTCCTCGGGGGACACGAGATGTTCGGCGAGCTCGGCGTCGAGGGCGAGGAGGTCGCCGACCAGGTCGGCGAAGGTGCGGGTGAGCGCGGGGTAGGGGCCGGGGGCTTCGCGCAGCACCCGCGCGGCGAGCTGGTAACGGGTGGCGTCGGCGAGCAGCCGGGAGGCCGGTTCGAGTCCGATGCGCAGACCGTGGTCGGTCAGGAGACGGCCCGCGAAGGCGTGGTACGTGGAGATCACCGGCTCGCCCGGCGGGTTGTCCGGGTCCGACCAGGGAGGGTCGGCGGGCAGCGCTGTCGTCGAGGGGTGGTGGCCGGGCGACGGGAGGGCGTCCGGGTCGGTGACGCCGGCCTTGACCAGTGCCTTGCGGACGCGTTCGGCGAGTTCGCCGGCGGCCTTGTTGGTGAAGGTGAGCCCGAGCACCTGCTCGGGCGCGACCTGGCCGGTGCCCACCAGCCAGACCACGCGCGCCGCCATCACGGTCGTCTTGCCCGACCCGGCTCCGGCCACGATCACCTGCGGGGCGGGCGGCGCGGTGATGCAGGCCGTCTGCTCCGGGGTGAACGGGATGCCGAGGAGCTCCTTGAGCTGATCGGGATCGGTGATACGGGCGGGCACTTCAGGAAGGCTAGCGGCGGTCACCGACAGTGGAGGCCGGATCGTCGTCCGGGCCGGAAGAAGCGCAGGTCAGCACGTGAGGTGGGAACCGTCACACCGGTTCCTCGCCCCACTTCCTCACGCCGCTTCCTCACTCCACGACATGGCGTCCCTCGGGCCGGGCGCTGCACGATGCCCGGAAGGCGCAGTGGGTGCAGTGCTGTCCGGCGGTGGGCGCGAACCGCTCGTCGAGGACCTTGCCGGCGGCCGTGGCCAGCAGCTCGCCGACCCACTCCCCCTCCAGCGGCTCCTGGGCCTGCACCTTGGGCAGCGTCTCCCCGCCATCCCGTTGAGCGGCGCCCTGGCGCAGCTGGACGAGTTCGGCGCCGCCCGGCTCGGGCCGCACTCCGTCGAACACCTCGTCGACGGCGCCCTCGCGGACGGCGAGCTGGTAGACCGCGAGCTGCGGGTGCCGGGCCACCTCCGCGGAGCTGGGCGCCTGCTTGGCGGTCTTGAAGTCGACGACATAGGCACGGCCCTCGCCGTCGGTCTCGACGCGGTCCATCTGGCCGCGGATGCGCACCTCGTACTCGCCCGCTTCCAGGGTGACGTCGAAGTCGTGCTCACTGGCCACCGGCGTACGGCCGGCGCGGTCCATGACGTGCCACTTCAGGAACCGTTCGAGCGCCACGCGCGCGTGCTCCTTCTCCTGCGCCGACTTCCACGGCGCGTCGAAGGCGAGCGCGTTCCACACGGAGTCCAGGCGCTCCATGAGGACGTCGAGGTCGGCCGGGGTGTGCCCGGAGGCGACCTCGTCGGCGAGGACGTGCACCACGTTGCCGAAGCCCTGGGCGGCGGTGGCGGGCGCGTCGGCCTTCACCTCGCGGCCCAGGAACCACTGCAAGGCGCAAGTGTTGGCGAGCTGGTCCAGGGCACTGCCGGACAGGACGACGGGCTGGTCGCGGTCGCGCAGCGGCACCTTGCTCTCGGTCGGCTCGAACATGCCCCACCAGCGGTAGGGGTGTGCGGAGGGCACCAACGGGCGGCCGTCCTCGTCGGCGAGCGCGGCGAGCCGGGCCAGCCGGCGGGCGGCGGCCTCGCGGAGGGCGTCGGAGACACGCGGGTCGACCGTCGTGGCGCGCAATTCGGCGACCAGGGCCGCGACGGACAGCGGCCGACGCGGGCGGCCGGTGACGTCCCGGGGTTCGACGCCGAGCTCGGTCAGGAAGCGGGAGGGCTGGTCGCCGTCGTCGGCGGGTGCCTTCACGGCGGTGACGACGAGGCGGTCACGCGCGCGCGTGGCGGCCACGTAGAACAGGCGGCGCTCCTCGGCGAGGAGCGCGCCCGGGGTGAGCGGCTCGGCGAGTCCGTCGCGTCCGATGCGGTCGGCCTCCAGCAAAGAGCCGCGGCGCCGCAGGTCCGGCCACAGGCCCTCCTGGACGCCGGCGACGACGACCAGCCGCCACTCCAGGCCCTTGGCGCGGTGCGCGGTCATCAGGCGGACGGCGTCGGGGCGTACCGCACGCCGCGTGAGGGTGTCGGCGGCGATGTCCTCGGCGTCGATCTCCTCCAGGAAGTTCAGCGCGCCCCGGCCGCCGGTGCGCTCCTCGGCGCGGGCCGCGGTCGCGAACAGCGCGCACACGGCGTCCAGGTCCCGGTCGGCGTTGCGGCCTGCCGCGCCGCCGCGCCGCGCGGACCGCTCCAGGCGGGCGGGCCACGGCGTGCCCTCCCACAGGTCCCACAGCGCCTCCTCGGCCGTACCTCCGCCTGCCAGGCGCTCCCGGGCCTTGCGCAGCAGTGCGCCCAGGCGCTGGGCGCCACGCGCGTACGCGGGATCGTGCACGGTCAGCCGCTCCGGCTCGGCCAGCGCCCGTGCGAGCAGCTCGTCGGAGGGCGGCGGCAGCGGGTTGCCCGCCGCCCGTTCCTCCTCGCGCAGGGCCCGGCCGAGGCGGCGCAGGTCGGCGGCGTCCATGCCGGCCAGGGGCGAGGTGAGCAGGGTCAGGGCGGTCTCGGTGTCGAGCCAGCAGGAGGCGCCGGCCGGCGTGCCGGCGGGAGCTTCTCCGTGCCGTCCGGCCGCCGCGTCGGCGGCTCCGCCATCGCGTTCGTCCGCCGCCTCGTCGGCGGCCTCCCCGGCACGCTCGGCCGGCACGCCCTCGGCAGTCTCCCCGGCACGCTCAGCGGGCGCGTCCACGGCGGCTTTCCCCGGGCGGACCGCCGGCACGCCCTCGGCGGCTTCCCCGGCACGCTCAGCGGGCGCGTCCACGGCGGCTTCCCCCGGACGGTCCGCCGGCACGTCCACGGCGGCTTCCCCGGCACGCTCAGCGGGCGCGTCCACGGCGGCTTCCCCCGGACGGTCCGCCGGCACGTCCACGGCGGCCTCCCCCGGGCGGACCGCCGGAACGCCCTCGGCGGCCTCCCCGGCACGCTCGGCCGGCACGCCCTCGGCAGTCTCCCCGGCACGCTCAGCGGGCGCGTCCACGGCGGCTTCCCCCGGACGGTCCGCCGCCTCCGCCGTAGCGACCGCGCGCAGCGCGGTCAGCAGCGGCGCCACGGCGGGCTCGTGGCGCAGGGGCAGATCGTCGCCGTCGACGTCCAGGGGGACACCGGCCGCCGTGAGGGCGCGGCGGACGGCCGGGATGGTGCGGGCGCCGGCACGCACCAGGACGGCCATCTCGCCCCAGGGCACGCCGTCCTCCAGGTGGGCCCTGCGGAGGATGTCGGCGACGTTGTCCAGCTCCGTGCCGGGCGTCGGGTACGTGTACACCTCGACGCGGCCGCCGTCCCGTGCCGGGGTCAGCTCGCGGTGGGCGCGCACCTTGTCGGCGGGCAGGCGGGTCAGCGGCATACGCCGGGTCAGCAGCCGGGTGGCGGCCAGCAGGGCGGCGCCGGAGCGGCGGGCGGTCCGCAGGACCTCGACGGGCGCCGGGCGGCCGTCCGCGCGCGGGAAGGCGTGCGGGAAGTCGAGGATGCCGTTCACGTCGGCGCCCCGGAAGGTGTAGATCGACTGGTCCGGGTCGCCGAAGGCGACGAGGGTGCGGCCGCCGCCGGCCAGGGCGTGCAGCAGCCGTACCTGGGCCGGATCGGTGTCCTGGTACTCGTCGACGTAGACGGCGTCGTACTGGGCGGCGAGGTGTTCGGCGACCTCGGGGCGGCGGGCGAGGAGCACCGCGCGGTGGACGAGTTCCGCGTAGTCGAGCACGCCCTGGAGGTCGAGGACGTCGAGGTACTCGGCGAGGAAGGCCGCGGCGGCGCGCCAGTCGGGGCGGCCGATGCGCCGGGCGAAGGCGTCCAGGGCGTCGGGCCCGAGGCCCAGCTCCCGGCTGCGGGCGAGGACCGCGCGGACCTCGTCGGCGAAGCCGCGGGTGGTCAGGCAGGCGCGCAGCTCGTCCGGCCAGCGCACATGTGCGAGACCGAGCCGCTCCAGGTCCGCCTGGCCCGCGAGCAGCTCGCGCACCGTCACGTCCTGCTCGGGCCCGGACAGCAGGCGCAGCGGCTCCACGAACAGGTCACTGTCCTGGTGGGCGCGGACCAGGGCGTAGCTGAACGAGTGGAACGTGGTCGCCCGGGGAGCGCGTGCCGCCCCCACGCGCAGCGCCATGCGGTCCCGCAGTTCGACCGCCGCCTTGCGGCTGAACGTCAGCACGAGAATCCGCTCCGGGTCCCCTCCGCGGGCCATCCGGGCCGCCACGGACTCGATGAGCGTGGTGGTCTTGCCGGTGCCCGGACCTGCGAGGACGAGCAGCGGACCGGTGGTGTGGTCAACCACGGCGCGCTGCGCGGCGTCCAGACGAGGGGGGCCCACACGTGCCGGCGGGGTACGCACCAGTCGGTAGGCGCCACGGGCCCCCCGGCGCATCTGGGGGTGCGCCGGGTGCCTGGTGGAGGAAGAGGAGCTCACGTGGTTCGCCGGTCCTGGTGGGTGTACTGGTTGGCGGGCCACCGCGCGTGGAGAGCGGTGGCCGCGGGGTGAAGGGGACACGTGCAGCCGACGCTACGCCGACGGGCGGCCCGGAAGCAGGGCTTCCCCTTCTTCACTGCCGTTGCCCTCGGCACGTGCGCCCCTCGCCTGTCGAAGGTACGTCATGCCACGGATGTGCTCCCGGTCCCTCGTACGGATCACGGGTCGCACCGCGGGCCGACCGATGGCGGATGCTGTCAGGTGTGGCCCTTCGTGCGCTCATCGCCGTCCCAGCGCGCTCGCCTCATGTCGAGCCGCGGCAGATGGCCGTCCGCGGCCCGGCCCGCCGTCTTCAGGGGTGTGCCCTCCGCGCGGTAGTGGCCCAGCGCCTCCAGCTCGTGGCCGGGCAGCAGGACGCCGTCCGCGCGGACGACGCGCCACCATGGGACGGCTCCCCCGTAGAGGGACATCACACGGCCGACCTGACGGGGGCCGCCCTCCCCCAGCCACTCGGCGACGTCCCCGTACGTCATGACGTGCCCGGGCGGTATCAGTTCGGTGACCTCGAGGACCCGCTCGGCGTACTCCGGCAGCGCGTGGGTGTGCTCGGGTCCGGCGTCGTCCGAAAGACTTCCCTGGCTCATCCGCCCCATCCTGCCCCACCGGACCGACAACGGGACGCGTTCAGGCGCGTACGTGACCCTCGCCCGGCAACGGCGCTTCGGGCAGACTGTGCGCCCCCGCATGTGCACCCTGATGCCCCCGTGTGTCGGTGCGGCATGCCACCATCGTGCGGGCGGTGACTGGTGATACGAGAGCAAGAAGAGACGATGAAGCAGCAGGGTGTGCATCCCGAGGACGCGGAGGGCACCACTGACGCTTCGTCGCGCCCGGGCACCGCGGAGACGACCGGCGGCAAGGCGGCCAGGAGCAAGGCGCCGCCGGGCCCCGGCCACCCGGACGAGGCGCACATCGACGAGGTGGAGGGCGACGAACCGCTGCTCCCCGCGCGCGTGCACCGCCCGTCCGACCTCATGCGGCTCCTGGTGGGCGTGCTGGCCGTCGCCGTGCTCCTGGCGGTCGCCGCGTTCGCGCACGGCACCACCTCGGGCCTCGAACAGGACATCAACAAGGGCACCGGGCAGGCACCCGACCTGTTGATCAAGATCGCGGGTCTGGCCTCCAGCATCGCGATCCTCCTGGTGCCGGTCGCCTTCGCGATCGAGCGGCTGATCAAACGGGACGGGCTGCGCATCGCCGACGGCGTGCTCGCGGCGGTATTGGCACACGGGGTGACGCTCGCCACGGACCTCTGGGTCGCCAAGGCCGCCCCGGACTCGATCCAGGAGGCGCTCACCCAGCCCTCGCCCGGCGACATCCACGCCCTCACCGACCCGGTGCACGGCTATCTGGCGCCGGTCATCGCCTACATGACGGCCGTCGGCATGTCACGCCGGCCACGCTGGCGCGCGGTGCTGTGGATCGTGCTGCTCCTCGATGCCTTCTCGATGCTCGTCACCGGCTACACCACGCCGTTCTCGATCATCCTGACGGTGCTGATCGGCTGGTCCGTGGCGTACGGGACGCTGTACGCGGTCGGCTCGCCCAACGTCCGTCCCACCGGGCGGACGCTCATGGCGGGCCTGCGGACCGTCGGCTTCCATCCGGTGTCCGCGTCGCGCGAGGAGCCGTCGCCGTCGGCCGACACCGCGGAGACCGGCGACCGCGGACGGCGCTACTTCGTCACCCTGGAGGACGGTCCGCCGCTGGACGTGACGGTCGTCGACCGCGAGCAGCAGGCGCAGGGCTTCTTCTACCGCGCGTGGCGCAATCTGACACTGCGCGGCTTCGCCACCCGCAGCAGCCTCCAGTCGCTGCGCCAGGCCCTGGAGCAGGAGGCGCTGCTCGCCTACGCGGCCATCGCGGCCGGCGCCAACGCGCCGAAGCTGATCGCGACCTCCGAGCTGGGTCCGGACGCGGTGATGCTCGTCTACGAGCACACCGGCGGGCGCAGCCTCGACTCGCTGGCGGACGAGGAGATCACCGACGAGCTGCTGCGCGGCACCTGGCACCAGGTGCGCGCACTCCAGTCGCGGCGCATCGCCCATCGCCGGCTGGTGGGTGACGCCATCCTGGTGGATCGTTCCGGCACGGTGATCCTCACCGACCTGCGCGTCGGTGAGATCGCCGCCGGCGACCTGCTGCTGCGCATGGACACCTCCCAGCTGCTGGTGACGCTGGGCCTGCGGGTGGGCGCCGAGCGGGCGGTCGCCTCGGCCGTGAGCGTGCTCGGCCCCGACGCGGTCGCCGACTGCCTGCCCATGCTCCAGCCGATCGCGCTGAGCCGCTCCACGCGGGCGACCCTGCGCAAGCTGGCCCGGGAGCGGGCGCAGCGCGAGCGCGAGGCGGTTCTGGAGGCGTCCCGGCAGGCCAAGCAGGCCCGCATGGAGGCGTCCGGCGCCGAGGCCGCCCCCGTGGCCGAGAAGCCGGACAAGAAGGCCGAACGGGCGGAGGCGCGGGCCGAGAAGCGAGCCATCGACGAGGCGCTGGAGGAGGCCCGGGAGGAGGATCTGCTCACGCAGATCCGGCACGAGGTACTGCGGATCCGGCCGCAGGCCCCGGTCGAACCCGCCCGGCTGGAGCGGGTGCGGCCGCGCACGCTGATCAGTTTCATCGCCGGCGCGATCGGCGCGTACTTCCTGCTGACCCAGCTGACGCACATCGAGTTCGGGCCGCTGATCGCCAACGCCGAGTGGGGCTGGGTGGCCGCGGCCGTGCTGTTCTCGGCGGGGAGCTACTTCGCGGCGGCGCTGGCCCTGCTGGGCTTCGTACCGGAACGGGTCCCGTTCCTGCGGACCGTGGCGGCGCAGGTCGCCGGGTCGTTCGTGAAGATCGTCGCTCCGGCGGCGGTCGGCGGTGTCGCCCTGAACACACGCTTCCTGCAACGCGCGGGCGTGCGGCCGGGGCTCGCGGTGGCGAGCGTCGGGGCGTCGCAGCTGTTCGGTCTCGGCTGCCACATCCTGATGCTGCTGTCCTTCGGCTATCTGACCGGCACCGAGAAGACGCCCTCGCTGTCTCCGTCCCGTACGGTCATCGCGGGTCTGCTGACGGTCGCCGTGCTGATGCTCGTGGTGACGTCCGTGCCGTTCCTGAGGAAGTTCGTCGTCACGCGCGTGCGGTCGCTTTTCGCCGGTGTCGTGCCGCGCATGCTCGATGTGCTGCAACGGCCGCAGAAGCTGGTCACCGGCATCGGCGGCATGCTCCTGCTCACCGCCTGCTTCGTGATGTGCCTGGACGCGTCCATCCGCGCGTTCGGCGACGAGTCGACGTCGATCAGCATCGCCAGCGTCGCCGTCGTCTTCCTCGCGGGCAACGCGCTGGGGTCCGCCGCGCCGACGCCGGGAGGCGTGGGGGCGGTGGAGGCGACCCTGACGGTCGGCCTCATCGCCGTCGGGCTCCCCAAGGAGGTGGCGGCGCCGGCGGTGCTGCTGTTCCGGCTGCTGACTCTGTGGCTGCCGGTCCTGCCGGGCTGGCTGGCCTTCACCCACCTGACAAGGAAAGGGGCGCTGTAGGGGCACGCCGTACGGCACGCGCGCGTGGCCGGCGGCAACGGCCAGGGGGGTTCGCCCGTGGCCGTACCTCGTACGGCCCGTGCTCCGAGCGCCGGGCACCAAGCGGTCGCACGATGGGAGCATGCCGAACCCTTCCCGTGGGAGCGTGCCGAACCCTTTCCGTGGGAGCGTGCCGAACCCTTTCCGGCTGCGCGCCGCTGCCCTGGCCGCCACCGCCGTGCTGCTGTCCTCGCTGCTGGCGGGCTGCGGCGACGACTCCCGGGACGAGGACCTCACGGAACAGAAACTGAGCTGGAAGGAGTGCCCGGCGCCCTCCCGGGCCGAAGGCGGAGGCGACTCGCCGTCGCCGCTGCCGGGCGGCGACGCGTGGCAGTGCGCCACCATGAAGGCCCCCCTCGACTGGAGCAAGCCCAGGGGCGACACGATCGGCCTGGCGCTGATCCGGGCCAGGACGAGCGGCGACGAGGGCGGGCGCATCGGCTCGCTCGTCTTCAACTTCGGCGGCCCCGGCGGCTCGGGCGTCACCACGCTGCCCGCCTTCGGCGAGGACTACACCAAGCTGCGCACCCGCTACGACCTGGTCAGTTTCGACCCGCGCGGAGTCGGCCGCAGCGCTCCTGTGCGGTGCGAGAACGACCAGCAGCTCGACGAGTACTTCCAGCAGGACGCGACACCCGACGACAGCGCCGAGCGCACCGAGCTGCTGAACAGCACCGAGAAGTTCAATGCGGCCTGCCAGAAGAACTCCGCGAAGCTGCTGCCGCGCGTGCGCACCACCGACACGGCCCGTGACATGGACCTGATGCGGCAGGTGCTAGGCGACGACAAGCTGCACTACTTCGGCATCTCCTACGGCACCGAACTCGGCGGCGTCTACGCCCACCTGTTCCCCAAGAGGGTGGGCCGCGCGGTCTTCGACGCGGTCGTCGATCCCACCCAGACCTCCGAGGAAGGCTCGCTGGGACAGGCGAAGGGCTTTCAGCTCGCGCTCGACAACTACGCCGAGGACTGCGTGTCCAGGACCGAGGACTGCCCCGTCGGCGACAGCGCCCAGGAGGTCAAGGACCGCATCGGCAAGCTGCTGAAGGACCTGGACAGCAAGCCGATCACCGGGATCTTCCCGCGCCGGCTGACCCAGACCGCCGCGACCGGCGGCATCGCGCAGGCCCTGTACTCCCAGGACTTCTGGGAGTACCTCACCGAGGGCCTGGAGCAGGCGTACGACGGGGACGGCAAGGCCCTCATGCTGCTGTCCGACTCGATGAACGGACGCCAGGAGAACGGCGAGTACAGCAACGTCACCGCGGCCAACGTCGCCATCAACTGCGCCGACGACAAACCGCGCTACGGGCCCGGCGACGTGGAGCGCAGGCTGCCCGAGTTCCGGGACGCATCCGACCTGTTCGGCGACTATCTCGCCTGGTCCATGATCAGCTGCACCGGCTGGCCCGTGCCGGGCGCCGCCGACCACCCCGAGGTCAGCGCACCCGGCGCGGCCCCGATCCTGGTGGTCGGCAACACCGGCGACCCCGCGACGCCCTATGAGGGCGCCGGGAGGATGGCGGACGCGCTGGGCGAGGGCGTCGGCGTGGAGCTGACGTACAAGGGCCAGGGGCACGGCGCGTACGACAGCAAGAACACGTGCGTGCAGAGTGCGGTCAACGGCTACCTGCTGGACGGAAAGGTGCCCGGGGCCGGGACCGTCTGCGCCTGAGCACCCGGCCGCCGGCCCTGCTCACGAGGCCGCCGCCCGCGCTTCGGCCGGCGCCTGTCCCCGAACCGGGGATCCGCTTCCCCCGACTCCTGTCCCCGAACCATGAATCCGCTTCACCCGACTCCTGTCCCAGAACCAGGATCCTGCCTCGGCCAAGCCTTGCCCTAGGAACGGGACCCTGCTTCGGGGCCATTTCCTGTCCCAGAACCGGGATCCTGCTTCGGCCAAATCCTCCCCCAGAATCAGGAAGCCGACCTCGCGCCGCCCCTGTCCAACACCAGGAAATCCTTGAAACCGCAGGTCAGAGCGTTATCCACAGGCCGCCCCGGCCGTCACGCGTTCCGCCTACCATGGCCGGACCGCCATCCGCGGCACGGTGCGGACGGCCTGTGAGAGGGGGAAGAGCACATGGCGCGCGTCTCACGGTGGACGGCCCTGGCTGCCATCGCCGCACTGCTGGTGGCGGGCTGCGGCGGCGCGTCCGAGGACACGGACGAGGGAGGGAGGAGCAGCACGCGGCCCTCGGCAGCCTCGTCACCGGGCGACTCCTCCGCCCTGCCGTCCTCGCTGACGTCCCAGAAGCCGGACTGGGGGCGGTGCAAGGCCACCGCGGACTCACCCGCGCCGGGCGACGACTGGCAGTGCGCCACGCTCGAGGCACCACTGGACTGGAGCAGGCCGGACGGCGAGACGATCGGCCTGGCGCTGATCCGCGCCAAGGCCCGCGGAGAGCGGCGCATCGGCTCACTGCTGTTCAACTTCGGCGGCCCCGGCAGCTCGGGCGTGTCCATGATGCCTTCGTACGAGCCCGTCGTCACCCAGCTCCATGAGCGGTACGACCTGGTCAGCTGGGACCCGCGCGGGGTCGGCGCGAGTGAGGGCATCCGCTGCCGCAGCGACAAGGAGATCCAGGCCGCCGAATCGGTGGACGTCACCCCCGACACCCCGGCCGAGGAGAAGGCGTACCTCCAGGACGCCGCCGACTTCGGCAAGGGCTGCGCGAAGGCCGCCGGGAAACTGCTGGCACACGTCTCGACCACGGACACCGCCCGCGACATGGACCTGATGCGGCAGGTGCTCGGCGACGCGAAGACGTACTACTTCGGCATCTCCTACGGCACCGAACTCGGCGGCGTCTACGCCCATCTGTTCCCGCAGCGGGTGGGGCGGATGATCCTCGACGCGGTCGTCGACCCGACCGCCGACACGGCCGGTCACGCCGAGAACCAGGCCAGGGGCTTCCAGCGCGCGCTGAACGACTATCTGAAGTCCACCGGCCAGGATCCCGAACAGGGCTCGCAGAAGATCGCCGACCTGCTGCGGCGCCTCGACGCACAGCCGCTGCCGGCGTCGTCCAAAGGACGAGAGCTGACGCAGTCGCTGGCGGTCGTCGGCATCGTCCAGTCGCTGTACAGCGAGAACAGCTGGCCGCTGCTGACCAGCGCCCTGGACTCCGCGGAGCAGGGAGACGGATCCGAGCTGCTGGCGCTCGCCGACGAGTACAACGAGCGTGACCCGTCAGGGCACTACAACACGACGACCCACGCACAACGGGCCATATCGTGCCTGGACGACAGGCAGCGGCCGACCGTGGACGAAGCGAGGGAGCTGTTGCCGCGGTTCGAGGAGATCTCGCCCGTGTTCGGCGACTTCATGGGCTGGGACACGGCGGGCTGGTGCCACGACTGGCCGGTGGCCGGACAGTACGAGACTCCGGAGGTGAGCGCGCCCGGAGCGGCGCCGATCCTGGTGGTCGGCAACACGGGCGACCCGGCGACGCCCTACGAGGGCGCCCCCAGGATGGCGGACGAGCTCGGCAAGAAGGTCGGCGTGGTGCTCACCTGGAAGGGCGAGGGGCACACGGCGTACGGGAGCGGGAGCGACTGTGTCGACTCCGCGGTCAACGGCTACCTGCTGAACGGAACGGTGCCTCGGGACGGCAAGGTCTGCTCATGACGGCGGCGGGGGCCTCGGGCACCTGCGGTGCGCGAGACCCCCGCCGTTGGGGAAGCGGGAGCGGATGCCGCTCAGTAGACCGGCTTGTGCGGTTCGATCTGGTTGACCCAGCCGATCACGCCGCCGCCGACGTGGACGGCGTCCGAGAAGCCGGCGGACTTCAGGACCGCGAGGACTTCCGCACTGCGGACGCCCGTCTTGCAATGCAGGACGATCTTCTTGTCCTGCGGCAGGCCCTCCAGGGCGGTGCCCATGAGGAACTCGTTCTTCGGGATCAGGCGGGCGCCGGGGATGGAGACGATCTCGTACTCGTTCGGCTCCCGGACATCGATGATCTCGATGTTCTCGCCGTCGTCGATCCACTCCTTGAGCTGCTTGGGAGTGATCGTCGAGTCGGCGGCCGCCGCCTGGGCCTCCTCGGAGACGACGCCGCAGAAGGCCTCGTAGTCGATGAGCTCGGTGACGGTCGGGTTCTCGCCGCAGACCGCGCAGTCGGGGTCCTTGCGGACCTTGACCTGGCGGTACTGCATCTCCAGGGCGTCGTAGATCATCAGGCGGCCGACCAGCGGCTCACCGATGCCGGCGAGCAGCTTGATCGCCTCGTTGACCTGGATGGAGCCGATGGACGCGCACAGCACACCCAGGACGCCGCCCTCGGCGCAGGAGGGAACCATGCCGGGGGGCGGGGGCTCCGGGTAGAGGCAGCGGTAGCAGGGACCGTGCTCGGACCAGAAGACGGAGGCCTGACCGTCGAACCGGTAGATGGAGCCCCACACGTAGGGCTTGTTCAGCAGCACGCAGGCGTCGTTGACCAGGTAGCGGGTCGCGAAGTTGTCCGTGCCGTCGATGATCAGGTCGTACTGGCTGAAGATGTCCATCACGTTGTCGGCCTCGAGCCGCTCCTCGTGAAGGACCACGTTCACGTACGGGTTGATGCCCTTGACGGTGTCACGGGCGGACTCGGCCTTGGAACGACCGATGTCGGACTGGCTGTGGATGATCTGACGCTGCAGGTTCGACTCGTCGACCTCGTCGAACTCCACGATGCCGAGCGTGCCCACGCCCGCGGCCGCCAGGTACATCAGCGCCGGCGAACCCAGGCCGCCGGCGCCCACACAGAGCACCTTGGCGTTCTTCAGCCGCTTCTGCCCGTCCATCCCCACATCGGGGATGATCAGGTGGCGGGAGTACCTGCGGACCTCGTCTACGGTGAGCTCGGAAGCCGGCTCGACCAGGGGTGGCAACGACACGGGGACTCCGTTGGTCGGTCAATCATTACGGTTGTTCTCCGTGCAACACTGCCACGGCCTTTTTCATTCCGAGACACCCGTCCCGAGACGCGAGACGATGTCGTCCCAGTAGCCGGGCATCGTCTCCCAGGGGCCGGTGGAGCCTTCGCCGTCCGTGCCGTCGGTGAAGTAGATGGTCGCGGCGCCCTGCCAGCGGGCGATGCGCAACGCCTCCTCGAGATGAGCGCGAGGCAGACCGTGGACGAAGTGGCAGAACCGCTCGGGCGGATGGTCGGCGGTCCACTCGGCCACCTGCGACCAGCGGTAGTCGCTCCACGGACCGCAGAAGGTGACCAGTTGGTCGGCCGTCTCCAGGTAGCCGGGGCACGGGTGGACACCGTGGCCGAGGACGATGTGGGCATCGTCACCGATCGTGCGGAGCGTGGTGACCGTGCGGCGGACCTCGGGGAGAGCGTCGGGGCCGGCCGGGCAGCGGTCCAGGAGGAAGCCGCCGACGGGATACCAGTCGAGGAACCGGTGAGCGTCGGAGACCAGTTCACCGAAGGTGCGGGCTCCGTTGGCGGTGTCGAGTCGTCCCAGGATGCGGACACCCGCGTTGTGGAGCCGGCCCGCCGCCTCCATGCAGTGCGGGTCGGGACGGCTGCCGGGACCGCCGTCGGCGACGTCGAGGACGACCCAGTGCAGGGGTGTGCCGGGCCGGGTGAGTTCGCCCCACTCGGCCGGGGCGACAAGGGGATGCGCCAGGCCGGGAACGCCGAAGCCGGTACGGACGTCGGTGCTCGCCGTGCCCACTGTCGTGCTGGTCAGATGCGGCATGCCGCCTCCATCCAGATATCGGCAAGTGATTCTTCGAGATTGATCCGGGGCCGCCAGCCGAGCCGGTCGCGTGCGGTGCGCACATCGGCCTGCTGCCAGCTGCCACAGCCGTCCGGGTACGGGAACGCGACCGGGGCCGCGTGGTCGGATTCGGAGCGGGGGTGCCCGATGGATGCCCGCAGACCGCCGGGAGGTCCGTCGAGTTCGTGCAGGGCGCCGCCGTATCCGGCCACGCGGGCGAGGACGGCGGCGGCGTCGCGCAGCCGGACGGCGCGGCCGGAGCCGATGTTGATGACGCCCTGCGCGGCGGAGAGCGAGGCCGCGTGGACGGCACGGGCCACGTCACGGACATCGACGAAGTCGCGCTGGACGCCGAGTCCGCCGAGCTTCAGTTCGCCGTCCCCGGACTGCATGGCGCGGCGCATGGCCTCGGCGAGGCGGCCGAGCGGGGAGCCCGCGGGCGTGCCGGGTCCCGCGGGCGAGAAGACGCGCAGGACGACGGCGTCCAGGCCGGAGCCGAGGACCAGTTCGGTGGCGGCGAGTTTGCTGACACCGTACGGGCCGCCGGGGCGGGGGACGGCGTCCTCCGCGGTGGACGAGCCGGGCTGGCTGGGGCCGTACTCCGAGCCGCAGCCGATCTGCACCAGGCGGGCGCCGCAGCCGCTGCGGCGCAGCGCCTCGCAGACGGTGGCGACGGCGACGGTGTTGTGGCGGGCGAGTTCGCGGGCTCCGCCCCGGGTGGCGCCGGCGCAGTTGACGACGACGCCGGGATGGACGGCGTCGAGGAAGCGGGTGAGTGCGCCGGGGCTGCCGCTGGCGAGGTCGAACCGGACGTCGGCGTCGTCGCCCCGGCCGAGTGCGGTGAGCTGGACGGCCGGGTCGGCGAGCAGGCGGTCGGCGACGAAGCGGCCGATGTAGCCATTGGCTCCGATCAGCAGGACTCTCATCGGGCGGCTCCCGGGGCCGAGGCTTCGGATCGGGAGGTGATCATCTGGGGTTCTCCTTCAGGGGATGCCGCGGGTGTGGGTGCCTCCGGCGGTTCGGCCGGGTGCCTGCGGGCGGTCGGTGGGCCGGGGGTGTCCTGCGGCCTCGGTAGGGAGCGGGGACCGGTGTGCGGGGTGGTGTTCGTCGTGGGGCGGCTCCGGGTGGGGACGACCGGATACAGGGGTGTGCCGTTCGTCAGCCGGCGGGGTGCGCCGCTGACGGCACCGGCGCTCCGTCGATCACCACGGGCCCTCCGCCGACGCGTGGGACGAGGCCTTCGTCAGGGTGTGCATCGCGTGGATCAGGAGGGTCGCGGCGCCCGCTCCGCAGATGAGGGTGGGCAGCGCGGCCGGTCCCCAGGCGGTGACCAGGCCGTCGACGGGCGCGGCCAGGATGTCGCAGCCGGGAAGACGGCCGGCGAAGACCGAGGCCAGGGCGGTCGCCTGGGCCGAAGCCGCGGCGGTGAGGAGGGCCGCCGGAGCGTGCGGGAAGCCATGGGTCACGAGCAGGCGGGCGAGCAGCAGAAGGGCTCCCAGGGTGAGGGCCTGGGGATAGGCGGCGGACTGGTCGAGGACCGCTCCGCAGACGGCGAGGAGGACCGTCAGGGCACCCAGGAAGAGGGCGAGCGTGCCCAGCAGCAGCGGCCGTACGGACACGGCGAACTCCTCCAGGCCGCGGCTGGCCGCCAGCCTGCGGCGGGCGCGTACGGCGAACAGACGGGCGCACCAGGCCGCGGGGGCGCAGGCCAGGGCGAGGGCCATGACGGGCGCGACGGCGACGGGCCAGGGTCCGTCGGCGGTGCCGGTGGGCGGGCCGTCCGGGCCTCCGGCGACGGCTGTGCTCAGCAGCCCGTCGCCGAGGAGGGCGTAACCGGCGAGCCACCAGGTCCGCGGGCCGAGGGAGGACGCGCCGGCCCCGGCGTGACCGGCCCCGTTCGGCGGGCCTGTGCGGAAGGCCGCGCGCAGGGCCAGGGCCACGGCGAGAACCCCTGCGGCGGCCGTGAGCAGGCGCGGCGGTCCCTGGGTGAGACGCAGGCCGGCCACGGCGGCGGCACACAGCAGACCGGGCAGCAGCGTGAGGACGATCCAGCCGGCGCGCGCCCGGGGGAGCTCGGGGACCGCCGCGCAGGGGGGTGTGTCGCCGGCGCGCGGGACACGGGCGTACATCTCCTCCGCCAGGGAGAAGACGTCCCGGTGGCGGAAGTGCGCGGCGGTGCGGTCGGTGACGCCGTGGGCCTCCAGGCCCGCCGCGATCTCCAGCGGGTCCACGGCCCGTTCACACAGCTCGCGGTGGGTGTGCATCAGCGCCTTCACGGGATCTCCGACGACACGACGACCGGCGGCCGCTCCGTCCCCGACGACCCCGGCCCCGGCAACGGCACCGGCACCGGCACCGACGTGCTCGTGGGCTCCCCCTCCCCCACCGACGCCCGACTCACCGACACCCGAATCCCTGACACCCGAATCCCTGACACCCGAATGCCTGACACCCGGATCCCCGATGCCCTCGCCTTCGGCACCGGCGCCGCCGGCACGCTCACCGGCCCCCGCATCGAGGCCGCTCATCGGACGGCTCCTTCGGCGGCGGACATGGGTGCGGGGTGCTCCCCGGGAGCGTCGTCGAGGGCCCAGCGGGGGCCGCCGCGGGCGACGACGCGGGGCGGCGCTCCGGCCCAGCTGCCGGGGAGGTGTGCCTCGGCGGGCAAGGCGAAGGGAAGTGGTTCTCCGGTGTCGTCCAGAAGGACCCGGCGGGCCGGGGTGTGCGAGATGATCTCCAGGTAAATGCTGTGAAATGCCCTGGTGTTCTGCTCGACGGTGAACAGCTCCAGCGCACGGGCGCGCGCTGCCGCGCCCAGGCGCTGACGGCGCTCGGGGTCACGCAACAACGTCACGCATGCCTCGGCGAGCGCCCGCGGGTTGCGCGGTGGCACGACCAGCCCGGTGCCGCCGATGACCTCCACCACCGCGCCGACGTCGGTGGACACGGTCGCGCGGCCGCAGAACATGGCCTCGACCAGGCCGGCCGGGAAGCCCTCGACGACGCTGGACAGGACGACCACGGCGCCGGCGGCGTAGGCGTCGGCCGACGAGCGGAGCTCCGGGCCGCCGATCTCCTCGAAGGACACCGGGTTGTCGCCGACGGCATGCCGGTTCGCCGCCTCGTCGGGGAAGAGCTGGGCGGCCAGCGCTCTACAGTGGCCGAGGTAGGCGGCGCCCTCGGGGCCGGAGGGCGTGCCGACGACGCGCAGCCGAGTCCTCGGCTCCCGCCTGCGCACCTCGGCGAAGGCGTGGAGCAGCGACATGAGGTCCTTGGCGGGCTCCACCCGGCCGACCCAGACCAGGGTGCCGGGGTCGGCGCGCTCCGGGGACTCGCCCACCTCCGTGAAGTGGGCGGCCCGCATGCCCGGGTGGACGGTGCGGATCTTGTCGCGGTGGGCACCGCACCGCTGCTGCCAGTGGCGGGCCTGCGCGTTGCCGGGCGTGACGACGGCGGCCCGGCGGTAGATCTCGGTGGCGAGCCGGCGCCGGAAGGCGGTGAGCAGGGCCCGTACCGCGGGGGAGGCCTCGGTGGCGGCCAGGTAGTGCGCCCGCAACTGCACGCCGTACTCGGTCACCAGCAGGGGCACGCCCGAGAAGTGCCGGGCGAGCAGTCCGGGAAGGGCCGCCGCCCCGCCGGAGGTCGCGTGGCACAGGTCGACGGAGCCCAGTGCGTCGTCCCCGTACCAGTCGAGCGAGAGAGGGCGCAGGGCGTGTTCCAGGTGCGTGGCCGCGGCGAGCAGATCGGGGACGCGGGCCTCACGGGCCGGGCGCGGGGCTCCGGGTGCGCGACAGGCGCGCTCCAGGGCGCGTACGGCGGTCTCGAAGCAAAGGGCGCCCGCCGGGCCGCCGTTGTCCCGGGCCAGTTCGGCGAGGCCGTACAGGGCACTGGCGAAACGGTCCGCCTCAACGGCGGACACCTCCGCGTCCGCCGCGCTGGAAGGATCCCCGGTGCCGGCCGCGCACAGGACGGCCGCGAGTTCGCCGTAGCACTCGGCGAACCGTCGGCGCGCACGGCGCCCGTACCTCGCTCCGCCGTCCCCGGCCGTCCGCAGCGGTGCGGTGCGCACGCGGCCGACCTGCGGTGGCAGCGGGGACCCGCCCCGGCCTTCCGGGCGCTCGCCGCCGGCGAGCGCGTAGATGTCGAACTGATGCTGTCCGAGCCCGCGTACGAGCCGGTCGCACCAGAGTCGGGTGTCACCGTTCACGTACGGACAGACACCCTCCGTAATCAGTCCGATGCGCACTGACGCACCCCCGATCTCCCGTAGGGGAAGCCACCGTTGATCCGGCGGCCCACAGCGGGACGAACGTAAGGGGACAAGGCGGTGGCGCGACGGACGGTTGTCCATCGCGCCACCGGAAGGGGTGAATGGACGCGACTTTCCCGTGCAGACCGCGTTCCGTCGCGCTAGGGGATCACCTGATCACTCACCGTCACAACGCGGGCGACTGGCGCTGCGCGGTCCGGCCACAACCGCGCAGTTCCGGTCACATTCCGGACGACTGCCAGCCCATTGCGAAAGGCGCTGCCCGACAACCGGAACCGGACCACGCGGCGGCCGTCAAGTCCCCGGATAGGGCCAGGGGTTGGCCCGGCAGTGGATGCCGTCGTGGTCGAGGAACTTGGTCTGCTGCTGCATGACCGGGGCGAGTTCGCCGTCCTTGTCGCAGGTCACGTGGGAGTGGCCGAGGCGGTGGCCGACCTCGTGGTTGATCAGCATCTGGCGGTAGGCGTGGATCTGGTCGCCGTAGGTCGGGGAACCCTGCGCCCACCGGTAGGCGTTGATCATCACGCGTTCGGTGGCGGCGGAGTCGCAGGAGACGTTGTCCACGGTGGTGTCCAGGCCGGACTTGGCGCACCAGTCGGCGGTGGTGCCGGGGCTGGCGAGCGTGATCACGAAGTCGGGCTGCCCGGAGTACACGCGCTCGAAGGTGCGTGCCCCGTTGTGCGCCCAGCTCCGGTCGTCGTTGAGCGTCTTCTGCACGGCCTGCGCGAAGAGTCCGGCGTCGAGACCGAGCCCCTGTTCCACGTCGACGCGGTAGGTGTACTTCTGCCCCCGCCCCGGCGCCTTGTCGACGCCCGGCACCGCGTCGAACGTCCCGGAGCCCTCGAGGGTGGCGCTGAGCGGGTACTTCTTGTCCATTTTCTGCTCATAGGTCAGCGGCGCCGCGGCGGCGGACGAGGAGGGCGTCGGCCGTTCGTCCGTGCGCGAGGCGGGGTCACGGGTGTCGCGCGCCCGGTCGGCGGCGGACTGCGACCGCACGTCGCCGGTATCGCGCCCGTCGGTGACCTGACCGGCCACGATCACCGCCAGCACGGTGGTGACGGCGGCGGCCGCGATACCGGTGAAGGTCCGCCCCTTGCCGCTCCTGGCCGGCCGCGCCCCGGCGGCGGGCGGCGCGCCGTCGCGCCCCTGCACGGCCCCGGCGGCGTTCCAGTCGGTGGCGGAGGCGTACGGGTCCGCGGTGTGCCCGGAGGACGGGTACCCGGCGGGCGGGTACCCGGCGGACGGAGGGCGGGGAGCGGTACGGGAGGCGAAGACGTCCTCGTCCTCCTGGAAGGCGTCGAGGTACTCCTGCCGCGGCCCGCCCGGGAAGCCCTGCCGCGGCTCACCCGGGAAGTTCTGTTGCGGCGCACCGGGGAGGCCCTGCCGGGGCCCGCCCGGAGGCGCCTGCCGCTGTCGTGGGAACTCCCGCTGTTCCGCGCCACCGGGCCTGGCGGCCGCCGCGGCACCCGTCGGCGCGCCGTGCGCGGCTCCCGTACGTCGTCCCGATCGGCCACCCCAGCCGCCGCCGTCCTCACGCTGTTCGGGGTGGCCGCCCCGGACCCGCGGAACGCCATGAGCGGGGGTGCCCTCCGGGATGCGGGGCACCCCGAGCGCGGGCGTGCCCTCCGGCACACGAGGCACTCCACGCGCGGGCGTGCCGTCGGAGAAGCCGCGGACCTCACGCCCCGCCGTACCGCTCACCGGCGTCGGGTGCTCACCCGGCGGCGGGCCGGGCGCTCCGCGCCAATCAGGTTCCGGCGGCATCCCGTCCGGCCCCGGCCGGCCGTCCCCCGCTGCGCCTGTGCCCGCAGTCGTGTCCGCGTCGTCGCCCCTCGGGGCGGGCCCGCGGCGGCTGTGGCGTCCCACGTCGCGCCTCAGCCTCCTGTGTTCTCGGCGGCCCCGCCATCGGTGGCCTCTTCTTTGTCCCCGGCCAACTTACGTGACCCAACGGCCGCTCCGTCCACACGGGTCACGGCTCCACCGTCATTTTCGGCCGCCACCCGCGCACCGGCCGCCGACTGTCCGGCACCGTCGGCTGACCCGTCGGCACCGTCGGCTGACCCGTCGGCACCGTCGGCTGACCCGTCGGACCCGTCGACCGACCCGGCGGCACCCTCGACTGCCCCGGTGGACCCGTCGACCGACCCGGCGGCACCCTCGACTGCCCCGGTGGACCCGTCGACCGACCCGGCGGCACCCTCGACTGCCCCGGTGGACCCGTCGACCGACCCGGCGGCACCGTCGACCGTTCCGCCGACCTCGCCCTCGCTCCCGTTGGCCCCGGCCACCGGCTCCCCCGCCGGGACGGCCGGCTCGCCCTCGCCGAAGCCCGACTCCTCCGCACCGGCGGCGACGTTCGCCCCCTTGCGGCCGGCGCCCGCTTCGGGCCCACCGGCCGGACCGAACGCCGTACCGCTCCCCGGAACACCCGTATCCACGACGAGTTCACGGAAGGCCGTGGCCACCGTCTCCGGGTACTCCATCATCGCGACGTGCCCCGCGTCCGGCAGGGTCAGCAGCCGGGAGTCGCGGAAGGCGCGGGCAGCGCGCTGGGCCATGCGGTAGCCGACGAGCTGGTCCCGGCCGCCGTAGACGAGCAGCGTCGGGGCCAGGACCCGTTCGGCCTGGCGCCAGAGCCCGTGCTGGCCGCCCACCGTGTAGGCGTTGACGATCCCGCGCGCCGAGCGCGCCATGGCGTCCCAGAAGTACGGCAGCCGCAGCCGCCGTTCCATCTCCTCGACGGCGTGGCGGAACCCTTCCGGGGTCACCCGCCCGGGGTCGCCGTAGCACAGCGCCATGATGCCGCGGACCCGCTGTTCCGCCGTCCACTCGCGGGTGAGCCGGGTGAACAGGGACGCCACACCGGGCAGCGCCAGCAGGCCCGTCGGTACGGCGGTGCGCTGGACGCGGATCTCCGGCAGGGCGGGCGACACGAGGGTGAGCGTGCGGACCAGATCGGGGCGGACCGCGGCGACGCGGGTGGCGACGGCGCCGCCCATCGAATTGCCGAACAGGTGCACCGGGCCGCGGCCGGCCGCGTCGAGATAACGGACGACCGCGCGCGCGTGCCCGTTGATCGAGTAGTCGCCGTCGTCCGGCGGCGGGGAGTCGCCGAAGCCCGGCAGGTCGACGGCCTCGCTGTCGACGACGTCGTCCAGCAGCGGCATCAGCGCCGACCAGTTCTCCGAGGAGCCGCCGAGTCCGTGGACGTAGAGCGCGGGCGGCAGGCCCTCGCGGGCGGGGGGTCTGGACCGCACCGTCAGGGTGATGCCCGGCAACTCGACCGGCCTGAGCCGTTCGCCCTCCGCGGCCCCGACGGCCGCCGCCTTCGGCAACACGCTGGCAGGCGGCACGAACGGCAGCTCGGTCGAAGACATGCGGCAATGTTACGAGACGATCACATAGTGGTTCATGTGTTCGCCATCACAGCATGGTGTTCGACAGAAGGCCTCGATGTGGATACTGCTGTGAGTACCGCTGAGGACACAGCTCTCCGTCACGGAGCGGGCGCGGACCGCATGGCGTCCGGATCGGGTGTCTCCTAGGCTCGTATCGAGGGCACCCGCATGTGGCCCCTGCACGTTTCAGGGACGTTCGTAGGAGGAGCCCAGTATGACCGTAGACCCGACCGACCCCGAGACGTTCGAGGACGAGGAGGTCGTCGAGGCGACACCGCAGTTCGGCGTCGAGGCGCCCGAGGCCGACGCCGCCGAGCAGCACACGGAGGTCGCGCCGGACCGCGACGACCCGCTGACCGAGGTGGATCCGGACCGCGCCAGCGAGGCCGATCTGCTGGAACAGGCCCGGATCGTCTCGCTCGACGACGACGACTACCGGTGACGTGCGAGGTCACGGGCGAGCTCAGCGCAGAGAAAGGGCCAATTCCTGCCCGGCCTCAACCCGTCTGAAACCTTTTGCGCTGCTTTCATCACCGTCCGGTCCGTGAAATTCTGCGCTCGCACCGCGCACACCACGGTTACCGAAAAGTACGATGGCAGCGCGGCGCACACCGCATGAGGACGACTATGGGAGGCGGCGTGACAGCCATCGAGCAGACAGATGCGGTACGCCCGCGGGGCACGCGCCTGCCGCGCCGTGCCCGCCGGAACCAGCTGCTGGGCGCCGCACAGGAAGTGTTCGTGGCGCAGGGCTACCACGCGGCCGCGATGGACGACATCGCGGAGCGGGCCGGCGTCAGCAAGCCGGTGCTGTACCAGCACTTCCCGGGCAAGCTCGACCTCTATCTCGCGCTGCTCGACCAGCACTGCGAGTCGCTGATCCAGTCCGTGCGGAACGCGCTGGCGTCGACCAGCGACAACAAGCAGCGCGTCCGGGCGACCATGGACGCCTATTTCGCCTACGTCGAGGACGACGGCGGAGCCTTCCGCCTGGTCTTCGAGTCGGACCTGACCAACGAGCCCGCCGTGCGCGAGCGCGTCGACAAGGTCACCAACGAGTGCGCCGAGGCGATCTGCGACGTCATCGCCGAGGACACCGGGCTGTCGCGCGCCGAGTCGATGCTGCTCGCCTCGGGGCTGGGCGGACTCGCCCAGGTCGTGGCGCGTTCCTGGCTGCACAGCGACCGCAGCGTGCCGCGCGACCAGGCGGTCCAGCTGCTGGCCTCGCTGGCCTGGCGGGGCATCGCGGGTTTCCCGCTGCACGGCATCGACCACCACTGACGGCACCGCCGCGGACCGTTTGTTCCCGCCGGCTGTTCGCTCTTGGCGTGCCCTGCCGCAGCATGTACGTCCCCTCACCGGGCTAATGTGTGCTGGGTACGGCGCGGAAGGTCGCGCACATCACTGACCGTCGGAGGGACATAGCCGTGGAGGTCAAGATCGGCGTGCAGCACGCGCCCCGCGAGATCGTTCTGGAGAGCGGTCAGAGTGCCGATGAGGTCGAGCGGGTGGTGGCCGAGGCACTGGCCGGGAAGTCGCAGTTGCTGAGCCTCGTGGACGAGCACGGCCGCAAGCTTCTGGTCCCGGCCGACCGCCTCGCTTACGTCGAGATCGGTGAGCCGGCCCCGCGCAAGGTGGGTTTCGGCGCCCTGTAGGCAACGCCTCGAGGGAGGGCCCGGCGGTCTGCTGCCGCCGGGCCCTCCCTTGTGTGCGCCGGCCGGAACCCCCCTTCGGACGGAGTACGCCCGCCCTCCGAGGAGGATTGAATTCCGCAGGTCAGGGGTAAGACGGGCTACGACCGTTTTGGGCAGGCCGGCCATGTGGGAGGGACCCCGACATGCTCCTGGAAGCGCTCAGCTCCGCGATCCTCGGCCTCGTCCTGGCGTGGCTGGCCGCCCACCGCCTGCCGCACCGTCTCCCCGACCGCGCCCTGGTCCTGTGCACGGGCGTCGCCGGGGCGCTCTTCGGGGCGTTCGTGATGCACAGCGCGCTGGACGCCGGCAGCCTCCCGCTGGTCCTGGTCGGCGCCGTGGTCGTCGCCGCCGCCTCGCTCTCGCTGCTGCTGCGCCCGGCGGGAAGACTGCGCCGCCGCTCGGCGACCGCCTGACCGGCCGTCGGCGGCGGCGGCGTTCCGGGTGAACCGGTGCGGCCCGCCGGGGTCCGGGGATCAGGCCGCCAGCCCCAGCGCGGCCATGCGCTTGGTGTGCGCCTCGGTGATCCGCGAGAACATCCGGCCGACCTCGGCGAGGTCGAAGCCGTCCGCGACGCCGCCCACGAGCATCGTCGACAGGGCGTCCCGGTCCGCGACCACCCGCTGGGACTGGGACAGGGCCTCGCCCATCAGCCGTCGCGCCCACAGCGCCAGCCGTCCGCCCACGCGCGGGTCCGCGTCGATCGCGGCGCGCACCTTCTCCACGGCGAAGCTGGCGTGCCCGGTGTCGTCCAGCACGGCGAGCACGAGCCCGCGCGTGTCCGAGTCCAGACGGGCCGCGACCTCCCGGTAGAAGTCGCTGGCGATCGAGTCGCCGACGTAGGCCTTGACGAGGCCCTCCAGCCAGTCCGAGGGTGCCGTCTGCTTGTGGAAGCCGTCGTAGGCCGCGACGAACGGCTCCATGGCCGCCGTCGGGTCCTCGCCGATCCCGGCGAGCCGGCCGCGCAACTGCTCGAAGTGCTGGAACTCGGCCGACGCCATCTTCGCCAGCTCCGCCTTGTCCGCCAGCGTCGGCGCCAGCTTGGCGTCCTCCGCGAGCCGCTCGAACGCCGCCAGCTCTCCGTACGCCAGGGCGCCGAGCAGGTCCACGACAGCGGCGCGGTACTGCGGGTCGGCGGCGGCCGTCGCCCAGTCCCGGGCGGCGATCCCCGTGGCTCCGCCGGCCTGGGCGGTCTCGGACTCGGCTGCCTCGGACGGGGCTGCCGAGGAGTCGGCGGAGGTGTCGGAGGTGTGGTCAGGCGTCGTCATGAAGCGCACAATAGCCCGCCCGCCACGGCGCGGAAGGTCCTGGTCAATCAGTGTGACGACGACTACGTGACCAAATCGGCCATCGCGTGTGCGCGAATCCGGGGTATGGTGGTAATGCGCCTGGTGAGTACTCTGACGTATCTCGACGGGCCGCACGCATGAGGATGCCCGGTCGGTGGCCCGATCGGCTCCGACCCGACAGCCCTCCCGTCCGTACGGCACAGTGCGTACGGCGTCCGGAGGGGCCCTCAGCGGTACGAGCGCTAGAGCGTCGGCAGTGGTCCCGTGCCCTACGGCACCGCCCGTAAGGCAGACGTCCCCGGCACGGTCCGACACGACCCCCGCGCTCGCCTCGCACCGCCCACACAAGAAGAGGCAGCACCCTGACTACCACTTTCCGAGAGCTCGGGATCCTTCCCGAGACGGCCGAGGCCCTCGAAGCCGTCGGCATCACCACTCCCTTCCCCATCCAGGAGATGACGCTCCCCGTGGCCCTGACGGGTACGGACGTCATCGGCCAGGCCAAGACCGGCACCGGCAAGACGCTCGGCTTCGGCCTCCCGCTCCTCGAGCGCGTCACCGTCCCCGCCGACGTGGAGGCGGGCCGCGCGGAGCCGGACGCCCTGACCGACGCCCCGCAGGCGCTCGTCGTCGTCCCCACCCGCGAACTGTGCACGCAGGTAACCAACGACCTGCTGACCGCGGGCAAGGTACGCAACGTCCGGGTCGTCGCGATCTACGGCGGCCGGGCCTACGAGCCCCAGGTGGAGGCGCTGAAGAAGGGCGTCGACGTGGTCGTCGGCACCCCGGGCCGGCTGCTGGACCTGGCCGGGCAGAAGAAGCTGAGCCTGAAGCACGTCAAGTGCCTGGTCCTGGACGAGGCCGACGAGATGCTCGACCTGGGCTTCCTGCCCGACGTCGAGAAGATCGTCGACATGCTTCCGGCCAAGCGCCAGACGATGCTGTTCTCGGCCACCATGCCGGGCGCGGTCATCGGGCTGGCCCGCCGCTACATGTCGCAGCCCACCCACATCCGCGCCACCGCGCCGGACGACCAGGGCGCGACGGTGGCCAACATCAAGCAGTTCGTCTACCGCGCCCACTCCATGGACAAGCCGGAGATGATCGCCCGCATCCTCCAGGCCGAGGGCCGCGGACTGGCGATGATCTTCTGCCGCACCAAGCGCACGGCCGCCGACATCGCCGAGCAGCTCCAGAACCGTGGCTTCGCCGCCGGCGCGGTCCACGGCGACCTCGGCCAGGGCGCCCGCGAGCAGGCGCTGCGCGCCTTCCGCAACGGCAAGGTGGACGTGCTGGTCTGCACCGACGTCGCCGCCCGCGGCATCGACGTCGAGGGTGTGACGCATGTCATCAACTACCAGTCGCCCGAGGACGAGAAGACCTACCTGCACCGCGTCGGCCGCACCGGCCGCGCGGGCGCGAAGGGTACGGCGATCACGTTCGTCGACTGGGACGACATCCCGCGCTGGCAGCTGATCAACAAAGCGCTGGAGCTGGACTTCAACGATCCGGTGGAGACGTACTCGACGTCCCCGCACCTCTTCGCCGACCTGAGCATCCCCGAGGGCACCAAGGGGGTCCTGCCGCGCTCGGAGCGCACGCGCGCCGGGCTCGACGCGGAGGAGCTCGAGGACCTGGGCGAGCCCGGTGGCCGCGGTCCCCGCGGCCGGGGCCGGGGCGGCCGGGGCGAGACCCGCTCCGCCGAGCCCGAGCGCCCGGCCCGTACGCCGCGCCGCCGCCGCCGTACGCGCGGCGGGGCCCCGGTGGACGCGACGTCCTCCGGTACGACGGCCGCGGCGGAGCGGACGCCCGCCGGGACCGCCGCCGCGGACGCCGTGACCGGCGCCGAGGGCACGGCCGAGGCGGACGGCGTCCAGACGCCGCGCACCCCGCGCCGCCGTCGCCGCACGCGCGGCGGGGCCCCGGCGGTGACCGCCGTGGCCACGGCGGAGGGTACGACGACGGAGGCCGTCACCCCGTCCACGGCGGAGGAGACGGCCGTCTCGACGGCTGCGGAGACGGCCGTCGAGACGGCCGGGACGGCGTCCGAGGCTCCGGCCGAGCCGCGCCGCCGCCGCACCCGCAGGTCGGCGGAGGCATCGGAGACCGTGTCCGCGGAGACAGCGGAGGCCCCGGCCGCCGTGCCCGCCGTCCGTGAGCCCGCCGAGGTCACCGCCCCGTCGGAGACGGCCGAGGCCCCGGCTGCCGAGCCGCGCCGCCGGACCCGCAAGGCCGTCTCCACCGCCGAGGCGGCGGTGGAGACGGCCGAGGGCACGGCCGAGGCGGCAAAGGCCAAGCCGCGCCGTACCCGGAAGACCGCCACCGCGGCCACCGCCACCGCCGAACCGGCCGAGGCCACCGAGCCCAAGCCCCGGCGCACCCGCAAGACGGCC
>NZ_BMQF01000003.1:0-717593 GCF_014647975.1 Streptomyces fumigatiscleroticus | reverse complement strand
ACGGCCGCCACTGCCACCACGGCCGACACCGCGCCGGACACCGCCGAAGCCACGGACACCAAGCCCACGGCACGCCGCACCCGCAAGGCCACGGCCACCGCGGAGACGGCGCAGACGGCGGCAGAACCGGCCGGGATCCCGGCCCAGACGGCCCAGGAGCCGGAGACGGCCCCGGCCAAGCCGCGCCGTACCCGCAAGGCGACCGCGACCGCCGCCGTGCCGGAGCCGGAGGCGGCGGAGGCCAAGCCGCGCCGTACCCGGAAGACCGCCACCGCGGCCACCGCCACCGCCGAACCGGCCGAGGCCACCGAGCCCAAGCCCCGGCGCACCCGCAAGACGGCCGCCACTGCCACCACGGCCGACACCGCGCCGGACACCGCCGAAGCCACGGACACCAAGCCCACGGCACGCCGCACCCGCAAGGCCACGGCCACCGCGGAGACGGCGCAGACGGCGGCAGAACCGGCCGAGGCGAAGCCCAAGGCGCGCCGTACCCGCAAGGCCGCCGAGACCGCCGCAGCCGCGGAGATCCCGGCTCAGGCCACCGAGGAGCCGGCCGCCCCGCGCCGCCGCACCCGCAAGGCCGCCGCCACGGCGGAGACGGCGCAGCCGGCCGCCGAACCGGCCGAGGCCAAGCCCAGGGCACGCCGTACCCGCAAGGCCACGGCCGCCGCGGAGCCCGCCGAGAGCTGATCCGGCACCCGACGGCCCGGTCCCACCCCGTGTGGCACCGGGCCGTCGGCGTGTGCGCCCGCGTCCCGCTCGACCGGCCCTCCGCGAGCCGCCCCGCATCCGGCGCCCGATACCCTCACCGAGTGAGCCGGAACGCCGTATTCGCCCTGCCCGCCGACGCGCGCGCCTACCGTCTGCGGACCGAGCGCGGGGAGTTCGCCGTCGTCGATTCGCCCGTGGCACACGGTGTCGAGCCCAGGGGCGTCGTGCTGATGCTGCCCGGGTTCACGGGCAGCAAGGAGGACTTCACGCTGCTGCACGAGCCGCTCGGGGCGCGCGGATACCGCACCGTGGCCGTGGACGGCCGGGGCCAGTACGAGTCCGACGGGCCCGCCGACGACGAGTCGGCCTACGCGCGGCCGGAGCTGGCGCGGGACGTGCTCGCGCAGGCGGCTGCCGTCGGCACTCCCGTGCATCTGCTCGGGCACTCGCTCGGCGGGCAGATCGCCCGGGCCGCCGTCCTGCTCGACCACTCCCCCTTCCTCTCCCTGACCGTGATGTCGTCGGGCCCGGCGCAGATCTCGGTCTCCCAGCAGGAGAGGGTGAAGCTGCTGCGGGACGCGCTCGCCGTGATGAGCATGGCCGAGGTCTGGGAGGCGATGCAGGCGATGGGCCCGCCCGAGGAGGTCGGCGGCCCCGTCGGCGGGCTCGGCAACGAGGAGCAGCTGCGCCGCCGCTGGCTGGCCACCCGGCCCGCCCAACTCCTCGCCACGGGCCGCCAGTTGTGCACCGAGCAGGACCGGGTCGAGGAGCTCGCCGCCGTTCCGCTGCCGTTCCACGTCCTGTCGGGCGCGCACGACGACACCTGGCCGGTGCCGCTCCTGGACGACATGGCCGTACGGCTGGGCGCCCGCCGGACCGTGATCGAGGGTGCCGACCACTCCCCCAACGCCGACCGTCCGCTGCCCACCGCCCGGGCCCTGGCCGACTTCTGGGACGACGCCCGGCACCCGGCCTAGTACTGCGTCTGGAGGTGCTCCCAGAAGCCGTCCCGCAGCGAGCGGCGCAGATCGGCCTGGCCGCGCAGGGAGTACTGGAGCAGGTTCTCCGCCTCCACCAGCAGGTCCTGGTCGACCGAGCCCGGCAGATAGGGGTGGCCCGGCAACAGCTCCACCAGGGCCTCCCGGCCCCGCGCGGCCAGCCATTTCGCCGCGATCTGCGCGCCCACGAACCGGACGTCCTCGCGGGTGGGCCGGGCCACCGAGGCCATCTCGTACGCCGCGGCGGTGCGCCGGGAGACATACGGCTTGAAGAAGTCCAGGTCGAAGGTGCGCTGGCTGTCGACCTCCCAGAGCAGGGGCTCCGCCTGGTTGCGGCCCTCGGGGGCCTCGATGCCCCACAGGTGGACGCGGGCGCCGTAGCCCTGCGCGGCCTCCACCGCCGAGACCAGGTCCTCGTCGCCGCCGAGCAGGGCCGCGTCGCTGATGGCGCGGTGCCGGGCGAGCGACTCCAGATCGGACCTGATCAGGGAGTCGACGCCCTTCTGCTGGTTGTTGGCGTTCAGATTGCCCAGCCGGACCTTGACGTCCGGGAGTTCGGCGATCGACTGCTGCTCCGCGGTGTGGATGCGGCGCCGGGCGCCGTCGTACCAGTAGACCCGCAGCAGCCGGCTGTCCGCGAAGATCGTGCGGGCCCGGTCGATGAGCGCCTCGATCAGCCCCTCGGCGTCCAGGTCGAAGGCCCGGCGGTCCTCGGTGCCGGCCACCAGCCGTCCCGCCGCCGCGTACAGATAACCGGCGTCGACGAAGATCGCGTGGGTCGACGGCGTCTTCGCCACCTCGGCGAGCATCCGTTGCAGCAGTTCGTTGGTGCGGTCGAGGCGGGCGTTCAGGGCCGCGAGGTCGTCGTTCATCGCCTCCATTGTCCCGGCGGTCACGCTGCGAACACAACCGGTCCCGGTCAGTCCCGCCGCAATCGATTACCGGTCGGTAATTAGACGTTCGAAAAATTTCTTTAGCGTAGGGAATGTTTGTAACACACAGCCCGTTGAATACGTACGGACCAGGGGGCAAGCCCGCCCCAAGGGCCACCCACCAGTAGTTCTCCTCAGGAGGATGACCAGACGAAGGGAGAAGCCATGCGCTTCGAAATCATGCGCCTCGACGACGTCGACGGCACGCCCGTGGACACCACCGTTGTGGACGCCGCCTCCGTCAACCGTATCGTCCAGCAGGCCGCCGCCATCGGGCAGCGGTTGTGGATCCGCCCGGCCGACACCTCGGCCTCGTAACGGGCTGAGCCCCTCCTCAACACTCGGAGCCCCCTACGGTGGTCGGACGACCGTAGGGGGCTCTGCTCGTCGCGCGACGGACCACTACCGCAACGGGCCGGTACGGCCGCCGGGCGATGGCGGCGGCAGCCGCCGCGGGCCGCCGCTCAGCCGCCGCGGATCACCTGGGTGACGCCGTTGATGATCTGCTGCACGGCGATCGCGGAGAGCATCATGCCCGCGAGCCGCGTCACCAGGACCACGCCGCCGTCCTTGATGACCCGGATGATCAGCAGCGAGTACCGCATCACCAGCCACAGCACGACATGGATGGCGAGGATCGCCGTCCACACCGACACCTGCGAGGAGACGCTGTCGGCCTTCTGCACCGCGAGGATCACCGAGACGATCGCACCCGGCCCGGCCAGCAGCGGCATGCCCAGCGGTACGAGCGCGACATTGACGTCCTTGGTCTGCTTCGGCTCGTCGGTCTTGCCGGTGAGCAGGTCGAGCGCGATCAGCAGGAGCAGCAGCCCGCCCGAGATCATCAGCGCGGGCACGGAGACGTGCAGATAGTCCAGGATCCGGTGGCCGAGCACACCGAACACGGTGATCACGCCGCCGGCCACGCAGACGGCCTGGAAGGCCATCCGCTTCTGCACCTTGGCGGGCCGGCCGGCGGTCAGGGCGAGGAAGATCGGGGTGATCCCGGGGGGATCCATGATGACGAAAAGGGTCAGGAAGAGAGAGCCGAAGACGGCGACGTCGAACATGGTGCCTTGCGAAGTGACGAGCGGAGTGACGGACTGACGTGAGCGGGGGCGTCGCGCCCCTCAGGCCCCGCCGGCGCCCGGCACCGGGAACGCCCCGAACGCCCGCCGCGTGATCTCCCCGTAGACCTCGGGGTCGGTCGTGTACTCGCCGAGCACACAGGTCTTCCGGCTGCCGTGGTAGTCGCTGGACCCGGTGACCAGGAGCCCGAGCTCCCTCGCGAGCCCGCGCAGTCGCGCCCGCGCGTCCTCGTCGTGGTCCATGTGGTCCACCTCGACGCCGTCCAGACCGGCCTCGGCCATCTCCGCGATACGGGACTCGGGCACCGTACGGCCGCGCTTGGCCGCCGCCGGGTGCGCGAACACCGCGACCCCGCCCGCGGCCTTGATCAGCCGGATCGCCTCGAAGGGGTCGGTCTCGTGCTTCTCCACGAAGGCCCGGCCGCCGTCGGCCAGCCACTCCTGGGTGAAGGCGTCGCCCACGGTCTCCACGACGCCCAGCTCGACGAGGGCGGAGGCGACATGCGGGCGCCCGACGGAGCCGTCACCGGCGATCCGGGAGACCTGCTCCCAGGTGACCGGCACACCCAGCTCGTTGAGCTTGGCGACCATGCCCTTGGCCCGCGGCACCCGGTCGTCCCGGACCAGTTCCCGCTCGGCGAGGAGCGCGGGCTCCTCGGGGTCGAAGAGGTAGGCCAGCATGTGCATGCTGACGCCGTCGACCCGGCAGGACAGCTCGGCGCCGGTGACCAGCGTGAGCCCCTCGGGCAGCGCGGCGATCGCCTCGGCGTGACCCCGGGTGGTGTCGTGGTCGGTCAGGGCGACGACGTCCAGACCGGACGCGGCGGCGTTGCGGACCAGCTCGGCCGGGGTGTCCGTACCGTCGGAGGCGGTGGAGTGGGTGTGCAGATCGATGCGCACGACGCTGGACTCCAAGCGGTGACGGACGGACGGGGACGTTCAAGGATAACCGGATTTCCCGCCCCCTCTGTCACACCCGCACCGGCTGTGCGCCCCCTACGCGGCCACTGTGCCCGGGGCGGAGCGCCTACGGTTCGATCAGCCGTGGCGACAGCGCCCCGCACGGGACCAGCTCGACCTCGGCGCCGGCGTCCCGCAGATCGGTCAGCACCAGTTCGTCGTACATCAGCAGTCCCGACTGCTCGGGCCACACGACGGCCCACAGCCACATGCCGAGCGCCTCACCGGCGAAGACGGCACGGTCGTCCGGGCTGCCGGAGACCAGCCAGAGCGGGGTGGGGCGGCCGGCGGCGAGCACCTTGGCCTGGGGCGGCTTCTCGACGTTCATGTACGGCCCGGGGTCCGGGGCGTCGATGCCCGCGTAGCGCGCGCCGAGGCCGACGCCGAGCTCCTCGGCCACCAGGATCAGTTCCCCTATGCCGCCCAGCGGACCGGGTCCGGAGCAGGCCACCGCCGTGGCACGTCCGCCGCTGCGGTCGTCGCCGGCGCAGGCCACGCCGGTGAACAGCCAGCCGACCGGGAGCGGCCAGGGCATCCACACCGGTACCTGGGTGCGGTGCACCACGACGCCGAGGGCCTCGACGCTGGGCGGGATCACGGGTTGCAGCGGATGCACGGTGCCGTGCACGTCGCACTGCCAGGAATCGGCGAAGAGACCGGGAGCCCTGACCCGGCCACCACACTTCGGGCAACTGGGTTCGCCCCTCATAGGGCTCCACGGTCCTACCCGCGCACCGTCACGTCAAGGACGATCACCCATCCGGGCGGGCCGAGGGCCTGGACAACGCCCTGTTCGTCGCAACGGCGAGTCCGGCGACGTCTTCTTCGCCCGGGGTGTGCTGCTCGCCGTGTTCTCGGTGCCCGTGGCGCCGCGGACCCAGCGGCGGTTCGGCTCGCCGAAGGCGCTCGGCGGCTCGTCGGCACCGTCTTCGCCAACTGGCCTCCACGCAACGGGCGTTGGTGAGATCGGTCACTCCAGCGGCACGGATCCGCGGGCGGGATCCCGCAGGTCCGTGCCGTGGGTGAGCCAGCGCTCCTGAAGGGCCTGGGCGCCGTGCACGCGCTTGAAGGCGGCCTCGTTCGCCGTCATCGGCAGCAGCGGCAGGATCCGTACGGGGTCCAGCGGCGCGTCCAGTTCCACGTCCTGCACCAGACCGCCGGGTTCGGCGACCAGCACCGAGCTGAAGGGGGCGCCCGGCCACAGCGGCCCGCCGACGTCCAGCGAGGCGCCCGGAGCCACCACCACGCCCTCGACCTGCGGAGACGCGGCGAGCACGGCCAGCGGGCGGAGCACCTTGTCCGTGTCGGCGAGACCGGCCCGGACGGAGAGGACCAGCTCGGCGCGGGGGCCCTTGACCGGGTCGGCGAGCATCGCGGTGGGATCCGTCATGGGCTGCGCGGACATCCCCAGCGTGGCGTAGCGGACGATGTCGTCCTCGTGGAAGCGCAGGACCTCGATACGGTCCGTGCCGAGAAAGGTGACGGCGGCGCGTGCGTCCGGTTCGCCCAGTGCGGTGCGCAACCGGGCCTCGACCAGAGGAAGAACATCTGCCATGGCGCGAGCATAGAACTCGTCAGTACCGGGCAAAGCGGCGCCTTGACACTTCGGTCGGCTGATACTCTTGCCCGGTGGTTCGGGGCAGCACGCAGAAGCGTCGCTCTCAAGTCTCGACGCCGATGAAAACTCCCCTACGGGGAACCCCTAAAGGGGTATGGATCGTCCCTCACGAGGGACCGACCGGAGGAGGTGGGGCTGGCATGGACCGAAGTCGACCGTGCAGTACCACCCGCTCTTCCGGCCGCTGATGTAGCTGTTCTGGTTCTGGCCGGCTGCCGCCTCCCGCACTCGCGTCTTCATCGGAAGAGCACTTCTCTCGTTTTGCCTGATCTGTCTGATCTGCATCAGTAGCTCGATCAGCAGCGAAGCTCGCCGCCGCAACGGTGCGGTGCTCCCCGCTTTGTGGACGTGCCAAACATTCCGCAGTCAGGACGTCCCCATTCCGGGCAGTTCCACCCGTCGCCGAGGCCTTCACTGCCTGTTGCGAAGGAGCCTGCCATGTCGATGATCCGCGACCTGCGCGCCGTGGTCCGTCCCTCCCGCCCGTCGCTGCGCAAGGACGGCGGCGCGTACGACACCACCCGTGACCCCGCGACACCCTCCGCCGTCGTCGACTGCGCCGTCTACCGGGACGGCCGGCGGGTCGAGACCGACACCCCGCTGACCCCGCAGGAGGCGATGCGCCGGGTGCGCCGCGACGGAGGATTCGTCTGGATCGGCCTGCACG
Organism: Streptomyces fumigatiscleroticus; assembly: GCF_014647975.1. Lineage (GTDB taxonomy): Bacteria > Actinomycetota > Actinomycetes > Streptomycetales > Streptomycetaceae > Streptomyces > Streptomyces fumigatiscleroticus. Next base: position 710,616 of record NZ_BMQF01000003.1, on the reverse strand, counting down.
AGCCGACGGAGGCCGAATTCGCCGGTATCGCCGGGGAGTTCGGACTGCACCCGCTGGCCGTGGAGGACGCCGTCCAGGCCCACCAGCGGCCCAAGCTGGAGCGCTACGACGACTCGCTCTTCACGGTCTTCAAGACCATCCACTACGTCGACCACGACCGGCTCACCGCCAACAGCGAGGTCGTCCAGACCGGCGAGGTCATGTGCTTCACCGGCCGGGACTTCTTCATCACCGTCCGGCACGGCGGCCAGGGCTCGCTGCGCGGGCTGCGCCGCCGGCTCCAGGAGGACCCCGAGCTGCTGGCCAAGGGCCCCTCGGCGGTGCTGCACGCCATCGCCGACCACGTGGTCGACGGCTACATCGCGGTCGCCGACGCGGTGCAGGACGACATCGACGAGGTGGAGACGGAGGTGTTCTCGCCGGGCCGCAAGGGCACGCCGCGCGGCACGGACGCCGGCCGGATCTACCAGCTCAAGCGCGAGGTGCTGGAGTTCAAGCGGGCGGTGTCGCCGCTGCTGCGCCCCATGCAGCTGCTGAGCGAGCGGCCGATGCGGCTGATCGACCCGGACATCCAGAAGTACTTCCGGGACGTCGCCGACCACCTCGCCCGGGTGCAGGAGCAGGTCATCGCCTTCGACGAGCTGCTCAACTCCATCCTCCAGGCCAATCTCGCCCAGGCCTCCGTCGCGCAGAACGAGGACATGCGGAAGATCACCTCATGGGCGGCGATCATCGCCGTGCCGACGATGGTGTGCGGGGTGTACGGGATGAACTTCGACTACATGCCGGAGACCCACTCCAGGTTCGGCTACCCGGTGGTCCTCTGCGTCACGGTGGCCATCTGTCTGGGCATCCACCGCACCCTGAAGCGCAACGGCTGGCTGTGAGCACACGTGGATAGGCTGGGCACATGACAAGCGAGCTGCTCGACCGGGCCCTGATCGAGGAGGCCACGAAGAAGTCCGGCCTCGTCTGGGTCGAGTCACCCGGCGGGCCGGCCCGCGCGCTGTGGCACGTATGGCACGAGGGCGCCGCCTGCGTGGTGGGCGACGGACCCGGCGAGCAGCCGCTGGCGGGGCTGTCCGACGGCGCCGCGGCCGAGGTCACCGTCCGCAGCAAGGACAAGGGGGGCCGCGTGGTCGCCTGGAGCGCGAAGGTGGTGGAGCTGACGCCCGGCTCACCCGCGTGGGAGGCCGCGGTCGCCGAACTGAAGGGCAAACGGCTCAACGCCCCCGACGGCGAGGCCATGACCGCCCGCTGGGCGCGTGAGTGCCGGGTGCTGCGCCTGGAGCCGACGGGCGGGACGGCCCCGCTGCCCGACGGGTCTCTGGCCCGGGCACCGCTGCCGACACCGGCGACCACCCGCGAGCCGGTGCCGGCCGGCCTGCCGCGCCTGCTGCTGAAGAGAAAGCGGCGGCGGGGATAGCGGCGGCGGGACCGGCGGGGGCTCAGGACGCCGGCAGCTGCTTGCCGTAGTCCAGGGTCTCGTCCTTCGCCGGCTCCTTCAGGGCGAAGTCCCTGCCCCAGTCCGAGAAGCGGAGCGTGCCCGCGCTGCCCGCGCGCACCAGGCGCAGCGGATAGGGCCTGCCCTCCAGGGAGACGTCCAGCGTGCCGCCCGAGCCCTCGTCCCCGGTGATCCGGATGGTGCGGACGCCTGCCTGCTCGTGGTACCCGTCCGTCGCCAGCGTGCCGTGCAGGGTCAGCAGACCGTCGAGGAGGACGTCCTTGTCCGTGAAACCGCTGAACTTCTTGTACGCGGGGTCGCCCTGCGGCACCTTGACGTACTTGCCGCCGAGCTTCTCGGCGGCCGCCGTGTCCTCGTCGCCCCGGCCGTCCCCATGAGCCCAGAACTCCGCGTCGGCCTTGAGGAAGAGCTGCTCGCCGACGCGCAGCAGCCGGAACGTGGTGCCCTCGGCGGTGACCGACCCGGTGCCGCCGCCGGACTTCAGGCGCATGTCGAGGGTGTAGGTGCGCTCGCCGGCGGCCACGGTCCCGTGCAGCCGTACCGCCGCGGCGGACTCGGCGGCCGTCCGGGTCCGGGCCTGGATCTTGTCGGCGGGCAGCTTGCCGACCCCGTTGGTGCCCGCGTCCGGATCCTCGTCGCACCCCGTCAGCCCCGTCCCCGTCAGGACCAGTGCGCACACCGCGCTCGCCAGCACGGCCCGGCGGGTACGGCCCTGGGTGATCACGGTCACAGGTGGGGCTGCCTCTCTGACGGGGGACCTGAACGGCGTACCGCAGCGTACCCGGGGCGGGCGGGCTCGGCGGAGGCGGTCCGGACGCACCGCTCACCAGGGCGTATCCGATCGGGTCGGGCTAGCCTGAACCCCACTGGGCGGGCAATTCGGATAAGGAGCGCAGGGCGCGCACGAACCCCACGCGCACCGCGCGAGCAGTCACGCAGCACGAACTCGGCAGAAAAAGGAGCCGTGGCCATGGCAGCGGGCGTTCCCCGGATCTTCGTCTCGCACCTCTCCGGCGTCGCCGTCTTCGACCCCACGGGCGACCAGGTCGGACGGGTCCGCGACCTGGTCGTCATGCTCCGCGTCGGCCGCAAGCCGCCGCGGCTGCTGGGCCTGATCGTCGAACTCTCCACCCGGCGCCGCATCTTCCTGCCCATGACCCGGGTGACCGGCATCCAGACCGGCCAGGTCCTCACCACCGGTGTGCTCAACGTCCGGCGCTTCGAGCAGCGGCCCACCGAGCGCCTGGTCTTCGGCGAGCTGCTCGACCGGCGCGTCACGCTCACCGAGACCGGCGAGGAGGTCACCGTCCTGGACCTGTCGGTGCAGCAGCTGCCGGCCCGCCGGGAGTGGGAGATCGACCGGGTGTTCGTACGGAAGGGGAGGAAGGGAGGTGCCTTCCGGCGCAGCAAGGGGGAGACGCTCACCGTCGAGTGGTCCGCCGTCACCGGCTTCTCCCTGGAGGAGCACGGGCAGGGCGCCGAGAACCTGCTCGCCACCTTCGAGCAGCTGCGCCCCGCCGACCTCGCCAACACCCTGCATCATCTGTCCGCCAAGCGGCGCGCCGAGGTCGCCGCCGCCCTGGACGACGACCGGCTGGCCGATGTGCTGGAGGAGCTGCCGGAGGACGACCAGATCGAGATCCTCGGCAAGCTGGCGGAGGAGCGCGCCGCCGACGTCCTGGAGGCCATGGACCCCGACGACGCCGCCGACCTGCTCGGCGAGCTGCCGGAGGAGACCAAGGAGCGGCTGCTGAGCCTGATGCAGCCCGGCGAGGCGGCCGACGTGCGGCGCCTGATGTCCTACGAGGACCGCACGGCCGGCGGTCTGATGACCACGGAGCCGATCGTGCTGCGGCCGGACGCGACCGTCGCCGACGCCCTCGCCCGGGTCCGCAACCCCGACCTGTCCCCGGCGCTGGCCGCCCAGGTCTACGTCTGCCGCCCGCCCGACGAGACCCCGACCGGCAAGTACCTCGGCACGGTGCACTTCCAGCGCATGCTGCGCGACCCGCCGTACACCCTCGTCGGGTCGATCCTCGACGACGACCTCCAGCCGCTGGACCCGGACGCCGCGCTGCCGGTGATCGCCGGGTTCTTCGCCACGTACGACATGGTGGCGGCGCCCGTCGTCGACGAGGCCGGGTCGCTGCTGGGCGCGGTCACCGTGGACGACGTCCTGGACCACATGCTGCCCCCGGACTGGCGGGAGACGGAGTTCCACCTCGAGGAGGGGGGCGAGACCCATGGCTGAGCGCGACGCGCTCCGCGAGCGCACGCCGGCCGGGGCCACCGCGGCCACCCGCCCCCGGGCCCGGCTCGACCAGCCGCGCCCGCCGCGCCGCCGGCTGCTGCCCGAATGGGACCCGGAGGCCTTCGGGCGGCTGTCGGAGCGCATCGCGCGCTTCCTGGGCACCGGGCGGTTCATCGTCTGGATGACCGTCGTGATCATCCTGTGGGTGCTGTGGAACGTGGCCGCGCCGGCCGGGCTGCGCTTCGACGAGTACCCGTTCATCTTCCTGACGCTGATGCTGTCGTTGCAGGCCTCCTACGCCGCCCCGCTGATCCTGCTGGCGCAGAACCGGCAGGACGACCGCGACCGGGTCAATCTGGAGCAGGACCGCAAGCAGAACGAGCGGTCGATCGCGGACACCGAGTACCTGACCCGGGAGATCGCCGCCCTGCGCATCGGTCTGGGCGAGGTCGCCACCCGCGACTGGATCCGCTCCGAACTCCAGGATCTCGTCAAGGAGCTGGAGGAGCGGCAGAACGGTCATCACCGTGATCCCGGTGCCTTCCCGGCCCTTGGGGCGGAACGGCCACCCGGACGTGACGCAGACGACCGCTGACGGGCTTACCGCGGGCCCTGTGCGGCGCCGTACCATCGTGGCTATGGCTACGGAAGACGCGGTGCGCGAAGCGCTGGCGACGGTGAACGACCCCGAGATCAACCGCCCCATCACCGAACTCGGGATGGTCAAATCGGTGGAGATCGGTGCGGACGGGGCGGTCGCGGTCACCGTGTACCTGACGGTCTCCGGCTGCCCGATGCGGGAGACGATCACACAGCGCGTCACCGACGCGGTCTCCCGCGTGGACGGGGTCACCCGCGTCGACGTCGCACTCGACGTCATGAGCGACGAGCAGCGCAAGGAGCTGGCGAACGCCCTGCGCGGCGGCCAGGCCGAGCGCGAGGTGCCCTTCGCCAAGCCGGGCAGCCTGACCCGGGTGTACGCGGTCGCCTCCGGCAAGGGCGGCGTCGGCAAGTCCTCGGTGACGGTGAACCTGGCGGCGGCGATGGCCGCGGACGGCCTGAAGGTCGGTGTCGTGGACGCCGACATCTACGGTCACTCCGTGCCCCGCATGCTGGGCGCCGACGGGCGTCCCACCCAGGTCGAGAACATGATCATGCCGCCGTCCGCGAACGGCGTGAAGGTCATCTCGATCGGCATGTTCACCCCGGGCAACGCGCCGGTCGTCTGGCGCGGCCCGATGCTGCACCGCGCGCTCCAGCAGTTCCTGGCGGACGTCTACTGGGGCGACCTGGACGTGCTGCTGCTCGACCTGCCGCCCGGCACCGGTGACATCGCGATCTCGGTGGCCCAGCTGGTGCCGAACGCCGAGATCCTGGTCGTGACGACCCCGCAGCAGGCGGCGGCCGAGGTGGCCGAGCGGGCGGGCTCCATCGCCGTGCAGACCCACCAGAAGATCGTCGGCGTGGTCGAGAACATGTCCGGCCTGCCCTGCCCGCACTGCGGCGAGATGGTCGACGTCTTCGGCACCGGCGGCGGCCAGCTGGTCGCGGACGGCCTGACCCGCACGACCGGCGCCTCGGTGCCGGTGCTCGGCTCCATCCCGATCGACGTCCGCCTCCGCGAGGGCGGCGACGAGGGCAGGCCGGTGGTCCTCACCGACCCCGACTCCCCGGCGGGCTCCGCCCTGCGGGGGATCGCGGGCAAGCTGGGCGGGCGCCAGCGGGGCCTGGCGGGCCTGTCGCTGGGCATCACGCCGCGCAACAAGTTCTAGGAGTTCCGGCAGGGCATGCGCCGAGGGGGCGCCGCGGTGCGCGGCGCCCCCTCGGCGCGGGGCAGCGCCCCGCGGGGGTTGCGGGGCCTCGTCGATGTACGGCTCCGCCGCGACGGGGTCCCCCGCTGGACGGGCCCGCGCACGACGCACGGCCCTCCGGCGCTCCGGCGGAGCGCTCAGGCGTACGCCGCGACGTCCTCGACGACGGAGAAGGCCAGGCCGTAGGCGCTCATCCCCCTGCCGTACGCGCCCAGATGCACGCCCCGCTGCGTGGATCCGGCGAGGACCCAGCCGTACTCGGACTCCCGGTAGTGGAAGGGCGTCGGCACGCCGTCCACGGGCAGGGTCAGCGTCGACCAGGCCGATCCGTCCAGGTCGTCGGCGAGGACCCACGCCGTCTCGGTCTGCTGCTCCAGCCAGTCGTCGCGCAGGGAGTGGTCCATGTGGCCGGGCCAGGTGAAGGACAGCAGCCCCACGCCCGCGAGCCAGGCCGCCGAGGAGACCGAGGTGGCCTCCAGCAGGCCCGTGCCGTCCGGGCTGCGCCGTACGGGGTTGGCCGCGACGGTCACGACGACCGTGAACCGCTCCTTGGTCTCCTCGCCGCCGGCCGTGAACTCGCTGCGCACCGACGGCTCGTCACCGTGCCCGATCGAACCGTGCTCCACGGCCCCGTCGGCCGCCGTGCCGACCTGCATCAGCCAGCGCGGCCCCGTGTAGGCCTCGTCGAGGCCGTACCACGGGAAGGGCGCACGCAGGTAGCCGTCGACCGTACGCCGGGCGGAGGGGACCTGCTGTCCGCCCTCCGCGGCCGGCGCCTGCGCGACTGCCCGACTCGTCGTCTCCATGTGCCCGGACGCCTCCTCGCTCTCGTCGGATCGGAACGGCCCGCCCCCCTTCGGGCGTACTCGTCCGGTCCGCACAACAACTCGGCAGCATAGCCACACCGCTTCGAGCAGCAGGGAAAGCTCCCGGCGCGTGGGTCTCCCGGGCGACGGGTTCAGGCCGTACGGGGCACAGCGCGGCCACGACGCACCTCACGCACGACAACGCCGACGACCTGCGCGTTCGCCACGGGAGACCTCGAGCGGAGGGCTCAGGTGGCGTCCGCGTCGAAGGGCGGCCGCTCGTCGCGGCCGGGGCTCTCCGGCTTCTTGGTCATGTCGACCCGCCCGCCCGCCGAGCCCGCCGAGCCGGCCGCGGAGGAGTCGGTGTCACGGCCGTGCACCGCGTCCGTGACCTCGGCCATCTCCTTCTTCAGGTCGAAGCCGTTGCGGATCTCCTTCAGCCCCAGGTCGTCGTTCTCCAGCTGCTTGCGGATGAACGTCTTGGGGTTGAGGTCCTCGAACTCGAAGTCCTTGAACTCCGGGCCGAGCTCCTGCCGTATGTCCTGCTTGGCGCTCTCCGAGAACTCACGGATCTTCCGGATCGTGCGCGACACGTCCTGGATGACCTTCGGGAGCTTGTCCGGACCGAAGACGAGCACGGCGAGGACGATGAGCGTCACCAGCTCGAGCGGTCCTATGTCATTGAACACCTGAAGCTCCTTGCGGTCTCCTCGGATCCTCGGCCCTCGGTGTCGGTGCGGGTCTTCCGTGGTCCGGGCCGGATCCACGGTACCCGGCCATCCGGTACGACCGGTACTGTCCCGGGGGTTCCGGGTGTGGCCGGACGGGCGGTTTTCCGGGTTGTTTGCCTTGTGGCAGCGTGGATGACGTGTGGGGCGGGGCCGTTCTGTGAGTTTGCTGTGATTCAGTTCCCGTCCGAGGAACCGAGCACCAGGGAGACCTTTCTCTCCTCCCCGTCGCGTTCCAGGGTCAGCTCCAGCCGGTCGCCGGGGCGGTGGGCGCGGGTCTTGACGATCAGTTCCTCGCCGGAGTGGACGCGCCGCCCGTCGATCTCGGTGACGACGTCGCCGGCCTCGATGCCCGCCTTGTCGCCGGGGCCGCCCGGGGTCACCGGGGTGCCGCCGTCGCCGCCCGCGGCACCGACCCGGGCGCCGTCGCCCGCGTAGTTCATGTCGAGCGTGATGCCGATGACCGGGTGGGTGGCCCGGCCGGTGTTGATCAGTTCCTCGGCGACGCGCTTGCCCTGGTTGATGGGTATGGCGAAGCCGAGCCCTATCGAGCCGGCCTGCCCGCCGCCCGGTTCGGAGCCGCCGTCGGCGGAGCGGATGGCGGAGTTGATGCCGATCGCGCGGGCCCGGGAGTCCAGCAGCGGCCCGCCGGAGTTGCCCGGGTTGATCGGTGCGTCGGTCTGGAGGGCGTCGACGTAGGACACGTCGCTGCCGTCGCCCTCCTCACCGCCCGCCGTGATGGGCCGCTCCTTGGCGCTGATGATGCCGGAGGTGACGGTGCCCTCCAGGTCGAAGGGTGCGCCGATGGCGACGACGGGGTCGCCGACCCGCACGTTGTCGGAGTTGCCGAGGGGCAGCGGGGTGAGGCCGCGCACGCCGCTCACCTTGACCACGGCCAGGTCGTACCCGGTGTCCCGGCCGACGACCTCGGCCCGGGCCGTCTGGCCGCCGTTGAAGGTCACCGAGATCTCGCCGGAGGAGCCGGCCGGCTCCACGACGTGGTTGTTGGTGAGGATGTGGCCGCGGGTGTCGAGCACGAAGCCGGTGCCCGTGCCCTGCTCCCCGGCGCCGCTCACATGCAGCGTCACCACGCTGGGCAGCGCCCGGGAGGCGATGCCCGCCACGCTGTCCGGGGCCCGCCCGGTGGCCTCCTCGCCGGCCTGCGGCAGCTCCACCGCCCCGACGCCGCCGTTCCGCTCCAGGGCGGCCCCCACGACGCCGCCCACGCCGCCGGAGACCACGGCGAGCAGCACGGCGCCGCCCACGATCGTCCTCCTGGCCCGTCTGCGCCGCCGCTCCGTGCCGTCCTGGGCCGCGCCGGTCAGTTGCAGGGGTGCGGCCGCCGCGGCGACGGCCCAGGGGTCGTAGCGCTGCCAGGGGATGACGGGCGGGGCGGCCGTGGCGGGGTCCGCGGGCGCCGTGGTGGCCGGCGGAGCGGGCGGGGGCGCGGTGGTGCCGTGCGGCGGGGTCGCCGACGGGTGCTGTACGGGCGGAGCGGGGGCCCAGGGGCCCGGCCGGCCGTAGGGCGGGGTGTTGTAGGGGTCGGGCTCGTGCAGCGGCCGGGGACGCCCGGCGACGGCCACGGGCCGGTCCAGTTCGTAGTCGCCCTCGTGGTCGGCCTCGTGGTCGCCCTCGTGGTCGCCCTCGTCGGCGTCCCGGAGCGTCGCCGCGGGCCGGGCCGGCGCCGGGTCGGGGTCCCCTCCGTCGCCGTCCCCGTCACCGGCGTCGGCGGGGACCGCGACGGGCCGGGCCAGCTCGAAGTCGCCGTCGTCGCTCTCGTGCGCCCGCGCGCCGCCGGCACCGGTGTCCCCCGGCGCCGTGGGCACGCTCTCCTCCCCCCGGCCCGAAGAGGCCTGCGGGCGAGGACGGCTCCACCACTTCGCCTTCGTGGGCTTCCCCTCGTTCATGCTCTCCCCACAGCTGGGCCGCGGCACGGCTCGTCGGCGGTGGCCGCAGATCGTCGACTCCGCGCCCGGCTGCCAGTCCTGGGCGCCACCCCGGATTCAACCAGGTTCGCGGGCCGGCGCGCAGATTCCGGTCAGGGCGTCTGGCGGGGCGAGGCGAGGGAGGAGGGAGAGACGGTGGGGGACGGTGCCGTGCCGGGGACGGGTGCGGCGAGCAGGCCGGGGGCGGCCGCGATGCCGGGCGCCGTGACCTCGGGTACCAAGGACCACGCGGTCAGGGCGAGCGGCGGGGTGGCCTCCAGCGGGCGTATCAGCGGGGACATGACGGCGGCGCCCGCCACCACCGGTGCGGTCAGGGTGTGCACGGCCTCCTCGTCCCGGCCCGCCGCGGGGGACGGCAGTCCGGGCAGCAGCGGCGCGGACACCTCGGTCGGGGCCACCGGGCTGTCACCGAGCGACTGCCGGCCGCCCTGTGCCTGACCGAGCAGCGGGGCGGCCGAGCGGCGGCGCTGGGTCTCGGGGGCCGTCGTGGCCCCCGCGCCCTGGGTGCGCATCGGCGTCACATTGCTGCCGGTCCCGGAGGTGCCGCGCGCCTCCGCGGTGGTGTCCGGTGTGCCGGTGGTGACACCGGCCAGCGCGATCGCGGCCAGCGACACCGCACCGGCGGCGGCGAACGCGAACCGCAGTCCGCGCGAGGCCGACCGGTCGGTCTCCTGGCGGCTGACGTCGTGGATCCTGAAGCCCCGGTTCGCGGCGGCCGGCAGCACGGAGGCGTGCGGCCGGGAGGGCACGTAGTCGAAGGTGAACCGCTCGCCGCGCCTCACGCCGTACGCCCCGGGGGATCCGAGCCGTCCGAGCGGTCCGCCGGACGGCCCCGATCCGGACGGCGGTGCGCCGCCGTCCGGGCCGGCTCCGCCGGGCAGCCCCTGGAGGCGGGCCAGGAAGCTCTCGGAGGGCGGCGGCGGGGCCGCCTCCGCGAAGACGTTCTTCAGCCGGCGTTGCGCGTCGACCTCCGCCTTGCACTTGGGGCAGGTGGCCACGTGCGCCAGCACGCGCTCGCGCGCGTCATGACCGAGCTCGCCGTCCACCAGGGCGGAGAGTCGGTCTCCCAGATGCTGCTCTGCGAGGTGTCCCTCGGACTTCGGCCGTGACCCACTCACGCGGACGTGCCCCCTCCTCCCAGCGCGGGCACGCGGGCCACGAGGGAGCGGCGCTCGGCCCGGGCCTTCGGGGAGCGGTGCGCGAGGGCCTTGCGCAGCTGGGAGCGGCCGCGGTGGATCCGGGACCGGACCGTGCCGAGCTTGACGCCGAGGGTCGCGGCGATCTCCTCGTACGACAGTCCTTCGATGTCGCACAGGACGACGGCGGCGCGGAACTCGGGAGCGAGGGTGTCCAGGGCCTGCTGGACGTCCGCGTCGAAGTGCGCGTCGTTGAAGATCTGCTGCGGGGTGGGCTCCTTGCTGGCCAGCCGCTCGGCCGCGTCCTCGCCCAGCGCGTCGAAGCGGATGCGCTGCTTGCGGCGGACCATGTCCAGGAAGAGGTTGGTGGTGATGCGGTGCAGCCAGCCCTCGAACGTGCCCGGCGTGTAGGTCGACAGGGAGCGGAAGACGCGGACGAAGACCTCCTGGGTGAGGTCCTCGGCGTCGTGCTGGTTGCCGGTGAGGCGGTAGGCGAGCCGGTAGACCCGGCCGCTGTGCGTGCTGACGATCTCCTCCCAGGTGGGCGGAGTCCACGCCTGCCCGTCCGCGTCGGTGGAGAAGGTCGCGGTCTGGGCATTGCCGGCGGCGCCGGCGGCGTGGCTGTGGTCAGCAGCGGTGTCGGTCACGGATTTCGGCCTGCCCGCCGACCCGAGAAAGCGCCGCAGCACTCCTCCCCGATCCCCAGGCGCAGCCGCACCTCCCCTGTCGGCTCTGGTGGTGTCCAGTGGAGCCCCTACCATAGCCACCTCGCCCGTTAGCTCCGGATAAGCGGTTTTACGAGAATTTGATTCGCGCTGATACGGCTCGTACGGCTGCGTCAGCACTTGCTCGGCGCCCTGGTCCATCCACCGTCCCCCGTCGCAGCCCCGGCCCTTCCCTCTGCCCTGTAAACGACCGGTCCCATCTGCGGGTTCCCGGTGCCAACGGATACAGTCACGCCCAGGCAACCATGGGGACAGGAGAGGGTCATTACCGGCAACCGGCAGACGAGCTGGGCGTTCGCCGACGCCTATGTCGCCGAGGACGACACACTGCTCTGGGCCCGCGACCGGGCCCGTGAGGCAGGACTGCGCTCGGTGTCGCCCGGCACCGGCGCGGCACTGCGGTTGCTCGCCGCCACGGTGGACGCCAAGGCGGTCGCGGAGATCGGGACCGGCTGCGGTGTCTCCGGGATCCATCTGCTGCACGGGATGCGTCCCGACGGGGTCCTGACCACGGTCGATCCGGAGCCCGAGCACCAGCAGTTCGCCCGCCAGGCCTTCCGCGCCTGCGGCTTCGCCAGCAACCGGGCCCGCTTCATCCCCGGCCGCGCCCTGGAGGTCCTGCCCCGGCTCGCGGACGCCGGCTACGACCTCGTCTTCTGCGACGGCGACCGGCTGGAGTACCTGGACTATCTCGCTGAATCGTTGCGCCTGCTGCGTCCCGGGGGGCTGGTGGTGTTCGAGGGCGCCTTCGCCAACGGCCGGACGGTGGAGACGGGGCCGCAGCCCACGGAGGTGCTGCGGCTGCGGGAGCTGCTGCGCGCGGTGCGCGAGAGCCAGGAGCTGGTGCCGTCGCTGCTGCCGGTGGGCGACGGGCTGCTGTGCGCGGTGAAACGGTAGCCGGGGGCGGCGCCCGGCGAGCGCCGGGCCCCGGAAACAGCTGCCCCGGTACCGCGTGCGGTACCGGGGCACTGAACAGGTATGGTCGCTTGCGCGTCAGCCGACGACCTTCTTGAGGGCGTCGCCCAGCGCGTCGGCCTCGTCAGGGGTCAGCTCGACGACGAGCCGACCGCCGCCTTCGAGCGGAACGCGCATGACGATGCCCCGCCCCTCCTTGGTCACCTCGAGCGGGCCGTCGCCCGTCCGCGGCTTCATGGCCGCCATGCTCGTTCCCCTTCCTGAAACCCAGCTCATCGTCAAAGCCGACGGCCCCTGAAGGGCACGCGCGGTCCGGCAAGGGACACGCGTCACCGGCATCGAACACATTGCTTCCAAGCCATTATCCCGCATCTCAGGACCCGATGACCAACATCGGTCGGCATCGCTTGGGCAACGCGCGCGAGCAAAACCACTCAATTCGGCGATGTGACTGCGATACTGCGCCGCCCCGCGCACTTGTGCCGAACGACCACGGAGCCGGATTGTTTGACGCAGGTCACACCCCGGCTCCGGCCCGGCGCCGGTGATCTCCGTCATGCTGTCCTCCGGACAACGGACGTACCCGTCGGTACGTCCCCGCAGCGACGGAGGGGACACCTCATGACCGGCACCGTGCTCTACGAGGTCAGCGACGGACTCGCGACCATCACGCTGAACCGCCCCGAGGCGATGAACGCACTGGACGTCGCGACCAAGGCCGCCCTCCGGGACGCGGTGCGGTCCGCGGCGGACGACGACGCCGTGCGGGCGGTGCTGCTGACCGCGGCCGGCGAGCGGGCGTTCTGTGTCGGCCAGGACCTCAAGGAGCACATCGGGTTGCTGGCGGCGGACCGGTCGCCCGGTTCGGACGAGGCCCCGGGCGGGACCATGAGCACGGTGCGCGAGCACTACAACCCGATCGTGCGGGCGCTGGCGGGGGCGCGTAAGCCGGTGGTCGCGGCGGTGAACGGGGTCGCGGCCGGGGCCGGCTTCGGGTTCGCGCTGGCCGCGGACTACCGGATCGTGGCGGACACGGCGTCCTTCAACACCTCCTTCGCGGGGGTGGCGCTGACCGCCGACTCCGGGATCTCCTGGACGCTGCCGCGGGTGGTGGGCCCCGGCCGCGCCACCGACCTGCTGCTCTTCCCGCGCAGCATCGGCGCGCAGGAGGCGTACGAGCTGGGGATCGCCAACCGGGTGGTGCCGGCGGGGGAGCTGCGCGGCGCGGCCGAGCAGCTGGCCCGGGCGCTGGCCGAGGGGCCGACGGTGGCGTACGCGGCGCTGAAGGAGTCCGTGGCGTACGGGCTCTCGCACTCCCTTCAGGAGACCCTGGAGAAGGAGGACGAGCTCCAGACCCGGGCCGGGGCCTCCGAGGACCACATGATCGCGGTCCGGGCGTTCGTGAACAAGGAGAAGCCCACGTACCTGGGCCGGTGACCGGGACCTGAGCGCTCTGCCGGAGGTCCGGTGCACCGTCCGCGGGTCCGTCGCGGCCGGTCGCGCAGTTCCCCGCGCCCCTTCGGGGCACCGCTCCGCCGCGCGCCGGAACGTCACCGGGCCTGTTCAGGTCCGGCGGGCCGCGCAGTCCGCCAGGTGGTCGTCGACCAGTCCGCACGCCTGCATCAGCGCGTACGCCGTCGTCGGGCCGACGAAGCGCAGGCCCCGCTTCTTCAGCGCCTTGGACAGGGCCGTCGACTCGGGGGTGACCGCGGGCACGTCGGCCAGGGTCCTGGGAACCGGGCGCCCGGCCGGATCCGGGGCGTGGGACCAGATCAGCTCGTCCAGCTCGCCCGGGGACCACTCGGCGAGCACCCGGGCGTTGGCGAGCGTCGCGTCGATCTTCGCTCGGTTGCGGATGATCCCGGGGTCGGCCAGCAGGCGCTCGCGGTCGTCGTCGGTGAAGGCCGCCACGGACGCGATCTCGAAGCCGGCGAAGGCGGCCCGGAAGCCGGGGCGGCGGCGCAGGATGGTGATCCAGGACAGGCCGGACTGGAAGGCCTCCAGGCTCAGGCGTTCGTAGAGCGCGTCGTCGCCGTGGACCGGGCGGCCCCACTCCTGGTCGTGGTAGGTCACGTACTCCGCGGTGGACAGGGCCCAGGGGCAGCGCAGCGCGCCGTCCGTGCCCGCGACGGCCGCCCCGGCGCTCACTGCCGCTCCTCCCGGCCGGGCTTCTCCATGGAGACGTGGGCGGCGGCGGCCCGGGCGCCGGCCAGCGCGGACTCCAGCTCCGCGATGCGGGCGTCGCGCTCGGCGAGCTCGGCGCCCAGCCGGCCCAGGGCGTCGTCCACGTCCGCCATCCGGTAGCCGCGGACGGCCAGCGGGAAGCGGAGGCCCTCCACGTCCGCGCGGCCCACCGGGCGGTCCGGGGGCAGGGGGTCCCGCAGCCGCTCGGGGGCGGCCTCGGGCAGCGGGCCGTTCTCGCCGCCGCCCAGCACCGCGAGTGTCACCGCGGCGACCACGACGGCGAGGGCGACGACCAGGAACAGGAACATAACCATCGCTTGAGGTCCCCACGCTCTGTGCCGGCGCACCCGTGCGCCGGCCGGTAAGTCCGGCAAGTGTCGAGTCGACTGTGTCGCAGTCGAATGTGTCAGGGTCCGATCGTGCCATGCGAGTCTGACGGTTAGGGTCGCAGGCGGCCCACAACCAGGACGAACAGGGAGAGGTCACAGGGGATGCTCAGGCTGGGCAGGCGCGAGTTCGAGCCGCACGAGCCGGTGATCATGGCGATCGTGAACCGGACCCCGGACTCCTTCTACGACCAGGGTGCGACCTTCCGCGACGAGCCGGCGCTCGCCCGCGTGGAGCAGGCGGTGGCCGAGGGCGCCGCGATCGTCGACATCGGCGGGGTCAAGGCGGGGCCGGGCGAGGAGGTCACGGCCGAGGAGGAGGCGCGGCGGACCGTCGGCTTCGTCGCGGAGGTGCGGCGGCGCTTCCCGGACGTCGTGATCAGCGTCGACACCTGGCGGCACGAGGTCGGCGAGGCCGTGTGCGAGGCGGGCGCGGATCTGCTGAACGACGCCTGGGGCGGCGTCGATCCCCGGCTGGCGGAGGTCGCCGCGCGGTACGGGGCGGGTCTGGTGTGCACCCACGCGGGCGGCGCCGAGCCGCGCACCCGGCCGCACCGCAGGACGTACGACGACGTCATGGCCGACATCCTGGACGTGACCCTGGGGCTGGCCGAGCGCGCCGTCTCGCTGGGCGTGCCGCGGGAGTCGGTGCTGATCGATCCCGGGCACGACTTCGGGAAGAACACCCGGCACAGCCTGGAGGCGACCCGGCGGCTGGACGAGATGGTGGCCACCGGCTGGCCGGTGCTGGTGTCCCTGTCCAACAAGGACTTCGTGGGCGAGACGCTGGACCGGCCGGTGAAGGAGCGGGTGATCGGGACGCTGGCGACGACCGCGGTGTCGGCGTGGCTCGGGGCGCAGGTGTACCGGGTGCACGAGGTCGCCGAGACCCGGCAGGTGCTGGACATGGTGGCGTCGATCGCGGGCCACCGCCCGCCGGCGGTGGCCCGCAGGGGACTGGCGTAGCGGGCGGCGGGTTACCGGCCCGCCTCCTTGGAGACCAGCGCGACCGCCTCGTCCACGTCGTCCGTCACGTGGAACAGCAGCAGGTCGGCGTCGGCGGCCTTGCCGCGGGCCACCACGGTGTTCCGGAGCCAGTCCACCAGACCGCCCCAGTAGTCGCTGCCGAACAGGACGATCGGGAACCGCGTCACCTTCTGGGTCTGCACCAGGGTCAGCGCCTCGAACAGCTCGTCCAGGGTGCCGAGGCCGCCGGGCAGCACCACGAACCCCTGGGCATACTTCACAAACATCATTTTCCGGACAAAGAAGTACCGGAAGTTGAGCCCGATGTCGACGTACTTGTTCAGCCCCTGCTCGAACGGCAGCTCGATGCCCAGGCCCACCGAGGTGCCGTGCGCCTCGCAGGCGCCCTTGTTGGCCGCCTCCATGGCCCCCGGCCCACCGCCGGTGATCACCGCGAACCCGGCCTCCACCAGGCCCCGTCCGAGCCGCACCCCGGCCTCGTACTCCGGGGAGTCGGCGGGGGTGCGGGCCGAGCCGAAGACGCTGATGGCGGGCGGCAGCTCGGCCAGGGTGCCGAAGCCCTCGATGAACTCGGACTGGATGCGCAGCACACGCCAGGGGTCGGTGTGGACCCAGTCCGTGGGGGCCCGCTCGTCCAGCAGCCGCTGGTCCGTCGTGCTCGCCTGGACCTGGCCCCGCCTCCTGAGGACCGGTCCCAGGCGCTGCTCGTCCGGCGGCTGCTTCTTCCCCTCGGGGTTACCGGTAGCCATGTGCGCTCCCTCGCATCGGGCCTTCCCCGCTCCCGGGGAGCGGGGAAGGGTCTTTCCGCCTCAGCGTAGATCTACGCGGGTTACGGACCAGGGACCTCAGCATGTCCGCCATGGAGCGGCGCAAACACAAACACCTTCCGCTGCCGCCGGTCACGCCGTCAGCCAGGCCCGCAGCCGCTCCTCCCCCGCCAGGATCTTCGCCGTGTCGACGCGTTCGTCCCGCTTGTGCGCCAGGTGCGGGTTGCCGGGACCGTAGTTGACCGCGGGGATGCCCAGGGCGCTGAAACGGGAGACGTCCGTCCAGCCGTACTTGGGCTGCGGGGTGCCGCCCACCGCCTCGATGAAGGCCGCGGCGGCGGGGTGCGTGAGGCCCGGCAGGGCCGCGCCGCTGTGGTCGTCCACCACGAACTCCGCCACCCCGCAGCCGGCGAAGACCTCGCGGACATGGGCCAGCGCCTCCTCCTCGCTGCGGTCGGGCGCGTAGCGGAAATTGACCGTGACCACGCACGCGTCCGGGATGACGTTGCCGGCCACGCCGCCCGAGATGCCGACCGCGTTGAGGCCCTCGCGGTACTCCAGCCCGTCGATGACGGGGCGGCGCGGCTCGTAGGACGCCAGCCGGGCCAGGATCGGGGCCGCCGCGTGGATGGCGTTGGACCCCATCCAGCTCCGCGCGGAGTGGGCGCGCTCCCCCTCGGTCCTCAGCAGCACCCGCAGGGTGCCCTGGCAGCCGCCCTCGACCTGACCGTCCGAGGGCTCCAGCAGCACCGCGAAGTCGCCCTGAAGCCACTCCGGACGCGCCTCGGCCACATGCCTGAGCCCGTTGAGCTCGGCGGCGACCTCCTCGTTGTCGTAGAAGACGAAGGTCAGGTCGCGGTTGGGCGCGGGGACCGTGGCGGCGATGCGCAGCTGTACCGCGACGCCGGACTTCATGTCGCAGGTGCCGCAGCCCCACAGGAAGCCGTCGTCGTCCAGCCGCGACGGCACGTTGTCCGCGATCGGCACGGTGTCGATGTGACCGGCCAGGATCACCCGCTCCGCCCGCCCGAGAGCGGTCCGGGCCACGATGTTGTTGCCGTACCGGTCGACCGTCAGGTGCGGCAGGGCGCGCAGCGCGGTCTCGACGGCGTCGGCGAGCGGCTTCTCGGTGCCGCTGACGGAGGGGAGGTCGACGAGCTGGGCGGTCAGCCGCGCAGCGTCCAGGGTGAGGTCAAGCGGGGTATCGGCCATGCCGTCGACCCTAGCCCGCGGTGACCTGGCGCTCATCGTCCCCACCGTGCGCGGGGGCCACCGTGACCTCCAGTACCTTGTACGCGTGCAGGAGCAGTCCACCTTCCGTTCACGCCGCGGTCGCCTCCTCCGCCTCGGGGCGGCCTTCGTGGTCCTGCTCGCGGTCGCGGGGTACCTCGCGGTGCAGTACGTCACCGGAGGCGCGGGCGGGCCGGGCTGCCGGGTCGTCTCCGCGGGGGACGACGGGGCGGCCTTCGAGTTCACGCCGGAGCAGGCGGTCAACGCGGCCGCCATCACGGCCGTGGGCACCGCGCGCGACCTGCCCGAGCGTGCCGTGACCATCGCGCTGGCGACCGCCCTTCAGGAGTCCGGGCTGCGCAACATCCGGCACGGCGACCGCGATTCGCTCGGCCTGTTCCAGCAGCGGCCCTCGCAGGGCTGGGGCACACCGAAGGAGATCATGGATCCGGCGTACGCGGCGGGCAGGTTCTACGACCATCTGGTCAAGGTGCGGAACTACACGGAACTGCCCCTCACCGTCGCCGCCCAGCGCGTGCAGCGCAGCGGCTTCCCGCAGGCGTACGCCAAGCACGAGACGGACGCCACGCTGCTCGCCGCCGCGCTCACCGGCCGGGCGGCGGCCACGCTCACCTGCGACGGGCGCCCGGACACCACCGGGACCGCCGGGCCGGACGCGGTACGGGCCGCGGTGGTGCGGGACTTCGGCCGCGACATGCTCCAGCCGGCCGGCGCGGAGGCGAGCAAGGCCGCGGCGGGCACGCCGTCGCCGTCCGCGAGCGCGACGGGCGCGTCCGGCGGACGGACCGTGACGCTGCCCGTGACCGGCGGCACGGACTCGGCCACGGCGCCCAGCCTGCGGCGGCACGGCTGGCAGCTTGCGCACTGGGCGGTGGCCAACGCCTCGGCGCTGCACATCCAGCGGGTCACCTACGCCGGGCGTGAGTGGACCGCCGGCAGCACCGACAGCCAGTGGCGCCCGGTGGCCTCGGACGGCGCCCGGGGCGCGCAAGCGGACGCCGGTTCCGCCGCCGACTCGGTCCGGATCCTGACCGCGCAGTAGTGCGATCCCTCGCTCGTGAGGGTTACTCGTGCGGAGCGTGGGCGACGGGGTGATCAGGTTTTCGCGCTGTCACCCGCCGATTGGCCCGAACCCTTGAAAACACAGGGCGGGAAGCATTCCGCACACTTTCGGACCGGAACCTTTTTGCCCGTTTTTATCCGCAGCCGATTATGCGACGCATTGCCAACTCTTTACATTGTCGCGCCGCAACCTTCGCGGGCTTCGAGCGGTAGTCACTGCGTCCGAGCCCGGACGCTCCGTCGGACGAGCAAGCACCGGGCAGTACCGGGCACTTCACCGTTCACTCCCGTCGAAGGAGCACCATGTCCCTCCCTCTGACCCGCCGGATCGCCCGTGCCGCGCTGTTCGTCGCTGCGGGGGCGGCTGCCGGGGTCGGTGCGGCCGGCTCCGCCAGCGCGGCCCCCGAACTGCCGGCCACCCCGAACCTCGGCGGGCTCACCGCCCTGGACGGGGCGAACGTCGGCAACACCGCCGACGAGGCCGCCCAGCACGTCACCGGAATCGCGGGCAACGCCGGCAGCAAGGCCGTCAAGAAGGGCGTGCCGGCCGCGGGCAAGACCGGCGGCCATGTCGTCAAGAAGGCCACGCCCGCCGCGCAGAAGGCGGCCGGTGACGCGGCCGGCACCGCCGGGGACATCGTCGGCGGTGCCGCGCGGTCGGCCACCGAGGACGGCCTGCCGACCGACTCGCTGGGCAAGGAGGGCCTGCCCGCGGCCGACTCCCTGCCGGTCAAGGGGCTGCCGCTCGGCTGACGTCCGGCCGCGACCGGCCACCACGGCCGGCACGGCTTCGCACGGTTCCGTACGGCGACGGGGCCCGGGGTTCTTCCCCCGGGCCCCGTCGCCGTCTCACGTCACTTCGCGTCGTCTCACGCCAGCCGCTCCACCGCGGCCCGGACCCGCTCGTCCGTCGCGGTCAGCGCCACCCGGACGAACCGCTCGCCCGCCGGGCCGTAGAAGTCGCCCGGCGCGACCAGGATGCCGCGCTCGGCCAGGTGGGCCACCGTCTCCCAGCAGGACTCCTCCCGGGTCGCCCACAGGTAGAGGCTGGCCTCGCTGTGCTCGATGCGGAAGCCGTGGCCCAGCAGCGCCTCGCGCAGCAGGGTGCGGCGGGCCGCGTAGCGCTCGCGCTGGACGCGGACGTGCTCGTCGTCGCCGAGGGCCGCCACCACCGCCGCCTGCGTGGGCGCCGAGGTCATCATGCCGCCGTGCTTGCGGATCTCCAGCAGCGGCATCAGGACCTCCGGGTCACCGGCGAGGAAGGCCGCCCGGTAGCCCGCGAGGTTGGAGCGCTTGGACAGGGAGTGGACGGCCACCAGACCGTCGTAGGAGCCGCCGTTGACGTCCGGGTGCAGCACCGAGACCGGGTCGGCCTCCCAGCCCAGCTCCAGGTAGCACTCGTCGGAGACGACCAGCACTCCGTGCTCGCGGGCCCAGGCGACGATCCGGGTCAGCTCCTCCTTGCCCAGCACCTTGCCCGTCGGGTTCGACGGCGAGTTCAGCCACAGCAGCTTCAGGCCCGCCGGGTCCAGCTCGGTCGGGTCGTCGTACACCTCGTACTCCGCGCGGGCCAGGCGGGCGCCGACCTCGTAGGTCGGGTAGGCCAGGCGCGGGTAGGCCACCTTGTCGCCGGGGCCGAGGCCCAGCTGGGCCGGCAGCCAGGCGACGAGCTCCTTGGAGCCGACGACCGGCAGGACATGGCGGTGGGTGACGTCCCGGGCGCCCAGCCGGCGCTCCACCCAGCCGGTGATCGCGTCGCGCAGCTCGGGCGTGCCCCAGACGGTCGGATAGCCCGGCGAGTCGGCCGCGGCGATCAGAGCCTTCTGGATCAGCTCGGGGACCGGGTCGACCGGGGTGCCGACGGACAGGTCGACGATGCCGTCCGGATGGGCGGCGGCCGTCGCCTTGTACGGCGCCAGCTTGTCCCAGGGGAAGTCGGGGAGTCGGTC
This sequence comes from Streptomyces fumigatiscleroticus, assembly GCF_014647975.1. Lineage (GTDB taxonomy): Bacteria > Actinomycetota > Actinomycetes > Streptomycetales > Streptomycetaceae > Streptomyces > Streptomyces fumigatiscleroticus. Next base: position 690,247 of record NZ_BMQF01000003.1, on the reverse strand, counting down.
GGTGACTGCGGACACGGGTTCTGGCTCACTTTCTGGTGCGGACGAGCCGTGCGTACGGAAAACGCCTCGGTCCCGTACGGGACGACCGGAGCGGTCGGGCCGTACGGGACCGGGACGATGAGGATGCGGGCCGCCCGGGGCTTACTCGCCCTGCGGCGGCAGTGCGGCGACGAAGGGGTGGTCGCGCTCGATCAGCCCCAGCTTGCTGGCGCCACCGGGCGAGCCGAGCTCGTCGAAGAACTCCACGTTGGCCTTGTAGTAGTCCTTCCACTCCTCCGGCACGTCGTCCTCGTAGAAGATCGCCTCGACCGGGCAGACCGGCTCACAGGCCCCGCAGTCGACGCATTCGTCCGGGTGGATGTACAAGGACCGCTGGCCCTCGTAGATGCAGTCGACCGGGCACTCCTCGATGCACGCCTTGTCCTTGACGTCGACACAAGGCTGCGCGATGACGTAGGTCACGCTGTCGTTCCTCCTCGATAGGGCGCTGGCGGGCCTCCTCAGGCTCCGCCGCCTGGCGCGCGGGAGCGCGGCGTCGTCGATGCCCGCCCCTAGTATCTCCGTTCCTGGGCATGATCCGAACAGGAGGGGTGAACTGACCTGTGGAAATCTCTGCCGCCGGGCGGCTCGAGGTCCGTATCACCGCCGCTGACGTGGGCAAACGGGTCTCTGTGCGGCGTCTGACCGAGAGCGACGCGCCGGGGGAGAAGTTCACCGACACGGTGGGTGTTCTCACATCGTGGGACGACGGTGTGCTGCTGATCACACGGAGGAACGGTGAGACCGTCCGCATCGCGGAAGCCTCCCTGGTCGCGGGCAAGGTGATCCCCTCCGCTCCGGCACGGCGCGGGGGCCCGTCCGCCTCCTACGCCGAGCTGGCCCGCGTCGCCTCGCGCGGCTGGCAGCCGGTGGAGAGCGAACGGCTGGGCGACTGGGAGCTCAGGGCCGCCGCCGGATTCACCCGGCGGGCCAACTCGGTGCTTCCGCTGGGCGATCCGGGCCTGCCGCTCGACGCGGCACTGGAGACCGTACGACGGTGGTACGGCGAGCGCGGCCTGCCCGCGTACATCCAGACCGCCACCGGTGCCGAGGGCACGCAGGAACCGCTCTGCGCGGAGCTGGAACGGCGGGGCTGGACGCGCGAGGTGACCGCGGAGCTGTGGACCGGGGCCCTGGCGCCGGTCGCCGACCGGGCCGGGGCGCCGGGCGTCGTGCTGTCCCGGCGCCAGGACAGGGCGTGGCAGGCCCGCTACCAGCGCAAGGGGGTGAGCGAGGTGGCCTCGAAGGTGCTGGGCAGCGGGCCGTCGGTATGGTTCGCGTCCGTGCCGGACACGGATGCGGACGCGCCGCCCGCCGCCATCGGACGGTGCGTCGTCGACGGCCGGTGGGCCGGGTTCGCCGCCGTCGAGGTGGACCCCGCGCTGCGGCGGCGGGGGCTGGCCTCCGCCGTGCTGGCGGCGCTGGCCCGGCAGGCGCTGGACGAGGGCGCGTCGGCCGCGTGGCTCCAGGTCGAGACGGACAACACGGGCGCGCGGGCGCTGTACACCGGGATGGGGTTCACCGCGCACCACGCGTACCACCACTACCGCGCCCCGGAGAGTGCCGCGACGGGCCGGCCGTACTGATCGTCGTGAGAGGGCACGAGGCTGCTATGTGTTCCCCCTACCCACCACCGCCGGACCGCTCCGCCGAGCTGCGGCGGAGGTTCGCCGAAGAGGCCCGGTCCGGGCGGCCCGACCTGTCGGCGCTCTGTCTGCTGGTGAGCGCCGCGGCGGACCGGACGCTGGACGAGGCGGGCCTGGACGCCGCGCAGGCGGAGCTGGACCGGCTCGCCGGCCAGCTGCCGTTCCGGCCCGGCGGCCCGCACGCCTGGGCCGCCGCACTGCGCGACCTGCTGGGCGAGCGGTACGGATTCCGCGGCGCCCCGGCCGACTACCGGCGCCTGGACTCCTCGCTGCTGCACGAGGTCCTGCGGCGCCGGCGCGGGCTGCCCATCCTGCTGTCGGTGCTGTGGATGGAGGTGGCGAGAAGGGCGGGCGCGCCGGTCTACGGGGTGGCGCTGCCCGGGCACTTCGTCGTCGGGTTCGGGCCGCAGGACGAGCAGGTGCTCGCCGATCCCTTCGCCGGGGGGCGGGTGCTGACCGGGACCGACGCGGAGCTGCTGGTGGCCGGGGCGACGGGGGCGCCGTTGCATCCGTCCATGCTGACGCCCGCCGATCCGCTGGACGTGGTGCAGCGGGTGCTGAACAACATCCGGGCCTGGGCCGCGGCCCGGCCGGAGCGCTCCGACGTGTCGTTGTGGGCGGTGGAGCTGTCGCTGCTGCTGCCGTCGCATCCGGCGCGGCTGCGGTACGAGCGGGCCCAGCTGCTGGTGCAGCGCGGTGACTTCGTGACCGGCGCGGTGGAGCTGGAGGCGTACGCGGAGGTGGTCGCGGCGGTGGACGAGGCGGCGGCGGAGCAGGTGCGGGGGCAGGCGCATGCTGCGCGCGCCATGCTCAACTGAGCCGTGCGATGCGGGGGTTGGGCTCCCGCCGCCGGGTGCGGGTGCGTCGGGGCCGGCCGCGCGGTTCTCCGCGTCCCTGGGGGCGTTGCCCTGAGCGGCGTTTCAGAGCCAGCCTTTCTCTCTTGCGATTCTTACCGCCTCCGTCCTGTTGCGGGCCGCCAGTTTCTGGATGGCTGTGGAGAGGTAGTTGCGGACCGTGCCCTGGGAGAGGTGGAGGGCCGCTGCCAGTTCGGCGTTGGTGGAGCCGTCGGCGGCGGCGCGGAGGATCTCGCGTTCGCGGTCGGTGAGCGGGTTGGCGCCCTCGGCGAGGGCCGCCGCCGCGAGGGTCGGGTCGATCACGCGCTCGCCGGCCAGCACCTTGCGTACCGCCTCGGCCAGTTGGGCCGCCGGGGCGTCCTTGACCAGGAAGGCGTCGGCGCCGGACTCCATCGCGCTGCGCAGATAGCCGGGGCGGCCGAAGGTGGTGAGGACGACCAGCTTCACGTCCGGCAGCTCGCGGTGCAGCCGGGCCGCCGCCTCGATGCCGGTGGCGCCCGGCATCTCGATGTCCAGCAGGGCCACGTCCACGCCGTGCTCGCGCGCGGCGTCCAGCACCTCGTCGCCGCGCGCCACCTGGGCGACGACCTCGATGTCCGCCTCCAGGCCGAGCAGGGTGGCCAGCGCCTCGCGGACCATCGCCTGGTCCTCCGCCAGCAGGACCTTGATCATGCCGCTCATGTCCCGGATCCTATGTCCGCTCCCGCACCGGCGGGCACCCGGGCGAGCAGCCGGAACCCCTGCCGCACCCGGCCCGCCTCCAGCGTGCCGCCCGCCTTCTCCAGCCGCTCGGACAGCCCCGTCAGGCCGTTGCCGGGACCGTTGCCCTTGCCGCCGGAGCCGTTGTCCTCGACGGACAGCTCCAGCACCGGTCCGTCCAGGGTCTGCCGGCGCACCAGATCCACCGAGCAGCGCCGGGCGCCGCTGTGCCGGACGACGTTGGTGACCGCCTCCCGCAGCGCCCAGGCCAGCGCGGACTCGCTTCCCTCGGGCACCCCGGCCAGGTCCGGTTCGGCGGGCAGCTCGGCGCTGACGCCGGCCGTGGCCAACGCCATCCTCGCGCCCGCGAGTTCGGCGGTCAGACGGGGCCGCCGGTAGCCGGTGACGGCCTCGCGGACGTCGACCAGGGCCTGGCGGCTGACCTGTTCGATGTCGGCGACCTGCTGGGCCGCCTTGTCGGGATGGTCCGGCAGCATCCGGCCCGCCAGCTCGCTCTTCAGCGTGATCAGGGAGAGCGAGTGGCCGAGCAGGTCGTGCAGGTCACGGGCGAGGCGCAGCCGCTCCTCGTTGGCGGCCAGCTGGGCGACGGTGGCGCGGGCCTCGCGCAGCGCGATGGTGGTCCGTACGAGTTCGCGTACGCCGGTCATGGCGAAGCCGCCCAGCAGCGCCGGGATCAGCAGCCCCCACAGATACCCATGTCCGCCCGGCACTACGAGCGCGAGCGCCGCCATCAGCGCGGAGGTGCCCGGGACCGTCCACCGGGACATGCGCAGCGGCAGGGCGGCGCCGGAGGCGATCGAGACGTACACGAACAGGACCAGCCAGTCGGGGCCCAGCGTGACGCAGAGGAGTGTCGACTCGGCCGCGAGGACCGCGAGCGAGACGAGCACCAGGTCGTCGCGCTCGCCTCGGCCGGTGCGGAAGAGCAGCGCCATGTACCAGGCCACGAAGGCCACCAGGCCGGTCCAGCCGAGGACACGCGCGCCCGTGCCGTGGCCGCCGCCGAGCAGGTCCGAGACGGGTGCGCTCAGATAGATCAGCCAGATGCCGGTCCACAGCGACTTGACCAGCCGTTGCCTGCGGTTCTCCGGGCGCTGCCCGATGCCGACGCCGCTCACGCCTTCAGCGTGTCCTTCCGGTACAGCCACGCCGCGCCGCCCGCGAAGAGCGCGAAGGAGACGGCGAGGATGGCGAGGTCCTTCATGTGCGGGGCGTGACTCTGTTCGATCGCCTGCCCCAGGGCAGCGTACGCGTGCGTGGGCAGCCACGCGGCGATCCTCCGCAGCCACTCGGGGAAGGTGGTCGTCGGCATCCACAGGCCGCCGAGCAGCGACAGGCCGAAGTAGACGATCATCGTGACCGGGCGGACCGCGTCCCCGGCGGCGAGATAGCCGATGGCGACCCCGAGCGCGGCGAAGACCAGGCTGCCGGCCCAGATGGCGCCGGTGAGGGCGAGCCACTGCCAGGCCTCCAGGCGTACGCCCTTCACGGCCGCCGCGACCACGAAGACGATCACGATCGAGGGCAGGCCGACCACGGCGGCGCTCGCGGTCTTGGCCAGCACATAGCCGCGGCCGGGCAGCGGGGTCAGCCGCAGCTGCCGTACCCAGCCGCTCTCGCGCTCCTTGGCGATGCGCTCGCTGTTGCCCATCAGAACGGCGGTCAGGGCGCCGAACGAGGCCATCGAGACCATCATGTACGTCGGCACGGACAGGCCGCTGCCGTCGACCACGACCGCGCCGTCGGCGCTGCCCGCGATGATCAGGAACAGCAGCGACGGGTAGATCACGGAGAAGAACAGGAACTTGCGGTTGCGCAGGGCGCGGAGGAGTTCCAGCGTTATCAGGCTTCTCATGACGTCCTGGCCTCCTCGGCGGCGGTGAGCGCGACGAAGGCCTGCTCCAGGCCCAGTCCGGCGACTTCGAGATTGCGGGGGCAGAGGCCGAGCCCGTACAGGGCGTGCACGGTGGCGTCGGCGTCGGCCGACTGGAGCCGGACGGTGCGCCCGGAGATGTCGGCCGAGGTCAGGCAGGGCAGGGAGCGCAGCGCGTCCTCGTCGGCCGGCCCGTCCAGGTCGAAGGAGATACGGCGGACGCCCGCCCTGGCCTTGATCTCGGCGGCGGTGCCGTCGGCGAGCAGCCGGCCGCGGTGCAGCACCAGCACCCGGTCGGCGGCGGCGTCGGCCTCCTCCAGGTAGTGGGTGGCGAACAGGACCGTGCGTCCCTGGCCGGCCTGCTCGCGCATGGTCGCCCAGAAGGCCTGGCGGGCGGTGACGTCCATGCCGGTGGTGGGCTCGTCCAGCACGATCAGGTCGCTGTCCCCGACGGTGGCCAGCGCGAAGCGGACCCGCTGGGCCTGACCGCCGGAGAGCTTGTCCACCTTGCGGCCGGCGATCCCCGTGAGACCGGCCCGCGCCAGCACGTCGGCGACCGGGTACGGCCTCGGGTGCAGATCATGGGCGAGCCGCACCAGCTCGGCGACGGTCACGCCGTCCATCAGCCCGCCGCTCTGGAGCATCGCGCCCACGCGCCCGGCGACGAGGGCCTCGCGCGGGGCGGCGCCGAAGAGGCGGACCGTGCCGCTGTCGGCGTTCTTCAGGCCGAGCAGCAGGTCCAGCGTGGTCGACTTGCCGGCGCCGTTCGGCCCCAGCAGGGCCACGGTCTCCCCCGGATGCAGCGCCAGCGACAGCCCGTCGACGGCCCGTACGCTCCCGTAGCCCTTGCTCACCTGGTCGAAGGCGACCACCGGAACTCCGGTGGCCGCCGTTGTCGTCGTCATGGCAGTAATCGTGGCCGGACGGCCGGGGCGGGCGGCAGTGTCGGCGGTCCTGACCACCGGATGACAGATGTCATGCCGGGGCGGCGGCGTACGACGAGAGGGCACCCGGAGACACCGGGTGCCCTCTTCCTGCCGGACTGTCCGTCAGCTGGGGTCGGTCTCGATGACGCCGACGCGGTTCGTGGTGCTCCTCAGGGCCGGGCGCAGGGCGCTGATCACGTCCTGGACCGTGACCGCGGTCTTCTTGCCGGTGGCGCGGGAGACGAGCACGCCGTCGAAGGTGTCGCCGTACAGCTCCTTCAGGGCGGCCTGGTCGTAGTACTCGGTCAGCTTGCCGTCCTGGGCCTTGACGCCGAGGAACTTCCACAGCGAGTTCTGCGGGCTGAACTGGATCGAGGCGGCGCCGTCGGAGGTCTTGACCGTCACCAGGCCCGACATCGCCGGCTCGGCGAACTCCTTCATCATCCGGTCGACCTCGGCGTTCGAGACCGTCGGCTGCTGCTCGGTGGTCGCGACCGTGACGGCGGCCGACGTACCGGTCTCCACCTGGCTGCGGTACGCCTCCTCCACCGCCTCGGTCGACCTGGAGACGTCGATGCCCTTGCCCGCCTTGCCGTACACGGCGACGGCCTTGCCCGACTCGAACTTGATCGTGCCCTCGGTCACCGAGCCGGAGCCGCCGGCCGCGTCCTTCAGGGCGGCGTGCAGCTTCTCCTCGTCGACGGGCATGACCGGATCGACGACCCGGTGGTTGCCGAAGAGCGAGCCGATCACGGAGACCGGGTTGTAGTCGCTCTGCGCGGCCGCGTCGACCGTGGCGTCGGCGTCCAGCTGGAGCCCCGCCTGGTCCGGCTCCAGCTCGACGGTCTCGCCGTCCACCGACAGCTTCAGCGGCTTGTTCAGCCGGTCGTCCAGGGCGTCGTCCAGCTTCTTGACGGCGTCGTCGCGGGTGCCGCCGCCGATGTCGACGCCGAGCACGGTGGTGCCCTTGGGCACGTCGGAGTGGTTCATCAGCAGCCCGGCGCCATAGGCGACACCGGCGATGACGATCACGCCGCCGCCGAGCAGCACGAGCTTGTTGCGCCCCTTCTTCTTGGGGGGCTTGGCGGAGCTCGCCGGGGGCGGCGAGACCGGCTCGGGCAGCTTCGGGGGCGTGTGCGGCACCGGGCCGTCGGCGGGCGCGCCCGGCTGGAACGGTGCGTTCCGGTCGGGCGGCACGACGGGCATGCCGCTGGTGACGGTGTGCCCGGAGACGTTGTCCTGGGGGGTGCCCGGGGCGCCCGGGGCGCCGTAGCCCGGGGTGCCCGGCTCGGGCGCAGGCTTCTGCGGGGTGAGGATGGCGGTGTCGTCGCTCAGACCACCGCCGGGACCGAGGCCGCCACCGGGACCGGCGCCGGGTCCCGTACCGGCCGCCATGCCCGGACCAGCGGGACCACGGCCGGGACCGGAACCCGTGCCGGACCCGGAACTCGTACCGGGGCCGGAACCCATACCAGGGCCGGAACCCGTGCCGGGGCCGGAAAGACCACGAGGACCGCGGGGACCACCGGGACCACCGGGACCGGCGAGTCCACCGGGACCACCGGCACCGGGGCCCGAGAGACCAGCGGGACCACCGGGACCGGCAGGACCGCCGGGACCGCCGGAGCCACCCGGGCCGGCCAGGCCGCCCGTTCTGCTCGATCCGCCAGGACCGCCAGGACCGCCAGGACCGCCAGGACCGCCAGGTCCGCCAGGTCCGCCGGACCTGCCGGGGCCGGCCGCCGGGGCGGAGGCGGGGCCGCCGCCCGGGCCGCGGTGACCGCCGTCGGCCGACGGAGTGAGCGGGCTGTCACCGGCGACCGGGCCGCCGGTGGGGCCCGCGGGGCCCGTCCGGTCGGCGTGCCCGCCGTCCGAGAAGTACGGCAGGTCGTCGCGGCGCGGCTCGCCGCCGTCGGTGCCCGGGCGCGGCCCGCCGCCCAGCGGCCCGGCCGCCAGCGCCTCGGTCACGTCGAAGGAACCGGTGCCGCCGCCGTGTCCGGGCGCCACGGGCCCGCCGGTCGCTCCCGGCAGACCGGTGCCGTTGCCGTTGCCGTTGCCATTGCCGGCGCCGGAGCGGGAGCCGCCCGGCGCGTTCATGGAGCCGACCACACCGCCGGGGCGGCCGGTGGCCGGCCGCGCGCCGCCGGGGGCCCCGGTACCGGGACCGGACGCCCCGGCACCCGCGCCGGAAGGGCCGGGCACACCGGCCCCGCCGCCGGCGCCGCCGCCCTGGCCGCCCTTGGGCGCCGAGGACTTGCGCGGGGCGAACCAGTCGCTGGTCGGCTTCTCCTCGGCGGACGCGGAGGGCGCGGAGGAGTCGGCGGAAGGCTCGGCGGGGCCGGCCGGCGCGGAGGCGCCCGGAGCCGTTGCCTCGGCCGCCGCCTCCGCCTCGTCCGCACCGTCGGCGTCCCCGACGGGCTTGCGCACGACGACCGGCGGGATGGGCCGCGACCCGGGGATGTTGATCCGGATCCGGGTCGTCAGCGTCGTCTCGGTCTTGCGCTCCTCCGGCTGCGCGGCCGAACGGCCCGCGCCCGCACCGTCGTCGGGAGCCGTCGAGGTCCCGTAGGGCGGCGTGCCCGAGGGGTATGCGGCTCCACCGCGCCCGTGGGGCCCGGAGGACGGAGTGTCAGTTTCACGACTCAAGGCAGGTTCTCCCGGTTGGCTCCGCCGCCCGTCACGACCCCCGTGAAGGGGGTCCCCCCGGCTCGGACTAACAAGGAGTTCGGGGAAGGCTCGGCGGCGCGCACCACCATACTGGCCGCTTCCGGCGCGTATCCCACGACCGCTGGGGAAACCCCCACGGGACTCGCACGCTCACCCCACGGCGAAGTGGTACGTCACTTCCCAAGTCGGACGGGACCGCCGTCCGGTTGCCGCGTCGGCGCCAGGGTTGCGCACATCACAGCGACGGCGATACCGCCGAGCAGGAAGAGGTAGGAGCCGCTGCCCGCGGCGAAGAGGAAGTCGCCCTCGGGACGGCTGGCGGTGAGCAGGATGACGGCGAGGGTCCAGCCGGCCGCGGACGCGACGGCGGCACCCCGGCTGCCGACGGCTCGTGCCGCGCCCAGGCAGAGCCCGGCCTCGCCCGCGAGGGCGAGCAGCAGCCCGCCCGGGAACCAGCCCGGCTGCACCAGCGCACCGGCCACGCCGATCACGGCACCGAGCAGGAACAGTCCCAGATAGCCGACGGCCCGTCCGGCGGAGGGCGCCCGCAGCGGCTGGGCGAGCATCGAACCCCGGTCGCTCACGACGCCGCCTCCCCGGTGCCGGTGCCGAGGCCGACGCCGAGCCCGGCGAAGAGATCGGTCGCCCCCGGGCCGGTCGCGGGAGCCTCTCCGCCCACCAGCTCGTAGTACTCGTCGGTGAACAGCGGCTGTGCCAGCTCGTTGGAGAGCGCGAAGTACGGCTCGGCGACCTCGATCTGGGTGGCGTGGGCGCGCATGGCGGCGGCCTTGGCGGCGGCGTGCGCGGTGCCGTCGATCGTCACGGTGATCCGCGCGTCGTCCACGACACCCGGTACGTCGTCGAGGGTGGCCGCCTTGCCGAAGGGCAGGCCCGGCAGATCGTCGCGGAGCCGGTCGAAGGCCTGCTCGGCGACGGTGCGCGGGACGCGGTTCCAGTAGACGCGGGCGACGGGGCAGCCCGCGTCGGCGGCCAGTTCGACGGCGCGCATGGCGACGCGGTGGGCCTGGATGTGGTCGGGGTGGCCGTAGCCGCCGTGGGAGTCGTAGGTGACGAGCACCTGCGGACGCACCTCGCGGATCACCTCGAGCAGCAGCGCGGCGGCCTCGTCGACGTCCGCCTGCCAGAAGCAGTCGGGGTCGTCGTTGTCGGCCAGGCCCATCATCCCGGAGTCGCTGAACCGTCCCGGCCCGCCGAGCAGCCGGAAGTCGGCGACCCCGAGCTCGGCCATCGCGGCCTTGAGCTCACCCAGCCGGTGCTGGCCCAGGGCGGCACCGGTGAGGTACCGCAGCTCGGGCGGGATGACCTCGCCGCGCTCGCCGAGCGTGCAGGTCACCAGCGTCACATGGGCGCCCTCGGCCGCGTACCTGGCCATGGTGGCGCCGTTGTTGATCGACTCGTCGTCCGGGTGCGCGTGCACCAGCAGCAGACGCCGGGCGGAATGTTCCGTCATGGGGTCCACCCTACGAGGACCCAGCGACTCGACGGCGCGCTACCCGGACGTAGGTCACCCTTCGTCGCCGAGCAGGCAGGAAACGACCGGTGCGATCCGCTCGATCCGGTCAACGGCGCCCGGGCTCCCGCGGGAGTCGGGCGTCCTCTCCCACGAAGATGTCCTCGGCGGACGGCACGACGGCGACGCGGGCCAGCCAGCGCCGCAGAATCTCGGGGTCGCCGCAGTCGGTGAACCGCTCCCGGACCTCGTCGGGAACGTCGATGCCGCGCGCCCCCAGGACGAGCAGGACGCCTTGGGCGGCCGCCTGACCCGGCCCTGCTCCAAGCCCTGTTCCAAGCCCTGCGTTCGCCCCTCGTCCCGGAGCTCCTCGGCGAGGTACGACTTGTAGAAAGAAAGGTCCACAGCCATCAGGTTCCTCCAGAGCTCCGCGGTCCGGCGATTGCCGCCGACACCTTGTGCGACGAATTCGACGATGGGGTCGGCGATGTCCTCGGGCACGTCCCGCAGAGCGGCCCACTCACGCTGGAGGGCTTGTCCACGTCCTTCTTGCCCTGGGCCTCGACAGCGAGCAGGAACGAGTCCTCACCCGACGAGTCGCGAGCAGCGACAGCTCGCTGTGCTGGGCCAGGTGGTTGCCGATCACCGTGAAGCGGGTGGTGCGGCGGGTGGTGTCGTGGACGAGTCCGCCGGGGTACCTGCCGTGCCGGTTCGGGTGCTCGTCGCCGCATTACGGGACTGTGCGTGCGGGGGCACGCTGGGGTTCTGCGCATCCATCGGGAAGTCCTTGTCTTCCTCGGTGGTCAGGCCCTCGCACTGGGATGCCACTCCCGGCGGGGGCCGTCGCATGTCTGGGGCTGTGCTGCCGTGTCGCGCCGAGCGTGGAACGTGGTCTTTCAGCCGCCGGACCCACCGGAGCCCGAGGGGTCGGGTTCCGGTGCCGACAGGCCCGGTTCCGCCCAGACGATCTTCCGTGGGTACAGCCCGTCGGTGACTCCCCAACGGTCGGCGAGAGCCTCCACGAGCAGCAGGCCGCGGCCGGACTCGGCTCCGGATCCGGGCTCGCGGAGTGCGGGTCGCCGGTCACCGCGTGCGTCGGTGACCTCGATGCGGAGGGTGCGGCCGACCACGGAGAGTGCGAGGCGGAAGCTACGGCCGGGAAGACGGCCATGCGTGGCCGCGTTGGCCGCCAGCTCCGCCACGACGTGGTGCGCCGCCTCGCACGCGACTCCCCAGCCCCGCAGTTGGTCGGCGGTGAGCAGCCGGGCGAGACGGGCTCCGCGCGGAGTGGAGGAGGGCAGCACGCTGAGGATTTCCTGATCCACGTCACACGGCGTGGCCGACGCGACTTACCGTGATGAGTCATCACGGGGTTGCGTACGGTCACTGTCCAGAGCTTGTCCAGTGCTGTCCGGACTGTCGGGACGGTTGGTCCGGGTAGGGCGCGGCCGTACGAGACGGCACTACGGAGGGGCGCGCATCTCGGTGGAGGCGGAGAAGACGGACGAACCGGGCTGGGATGTGGACCCGGACGACGACTGGGCCCTCGCCATGGTGGCCACCGTGGGACGGCAGTTGAGGCTGCGGAGGGAGGCGGTGGGGATGCGGGCCGCCGAGTTCGCGGCGGCGGTCGGGTACGGCGAGGATCTCGTCTACAAGATCGAGAGCGGGAAGCGGATTCCCCGGCCCGAGTATCTGGACACCGCGGACGAGGCGCTGAGGGCCGGCGGACTCATCGCAGCGATGGCGGAGGACGTGAAGAAGGTCCGGTACCCGAAGAAGGTGCGGGGCCTGGCGCAGTTGGAGGCGCGGGCGGTCGAGATCGGGGTGTACGAGTGCAGCAGCATCGCGGGCCTGTTGCAGACAGCGGAACATGCTCGGGCTCTGTTCGAGGTGTGGCAGCCGCCGTACTCAGCGGACGACATGGAACGCATGGTGGCCGCTCGTACGGCCCGCCAGGCCGTCTTCGAGCGCGAACCCGCACCATCCCTGAGCTTCGTCCAGGAAGAGGGGACGCTGCGTCGCCGAGTCGGGGACACAATGGTGATTAGGCAGCAGTTCGAACGGCTGCTGGAGGTGGGGCGGCTGCGCAACGTCACGCTTCAGGTCATGCCGATGCACAACGGTCCTCATGCCGGGCTGAGCGGCAGGATCGACGTGCTGAAGTTCGCAGACGGTACGGCGGTAGGACGCTCCGACGGCGCGTTCGACGGCCGCCCGGCGTCGGACCCGAGGCAGCTCCGCATTCTCGAACTGCGCTATGGCACCATCCGGGCTCAAGCGCTCCCACCACGGGAGTCGCTGGCTCTCATCGAGAAACTGCTGGGAGAGACATGATCCGCACAGCTCCCTCCGAGGACGCCTCCGAACTGGCGTGGTTCAAGAGCAGCCACAGCAGCGGCCCTGACGGCGAGTCCTGCGTCGAGATCGCCACCGGCCCCCGCACGGTGCACGCCCGTGACTCCAAAGTCACGGACGGCCCCAGCCTGGCCTTCACGCCCACCACATGGGCCGCCTTCGTGCCGTACGCGTCAGAAGGCTGACCGGTCAGAAGTTGATGCTTCCGATCATCCCCGCGATGTTGTTCGTCAGCTCGCTGATCGTGGGAGCGATCGTCGACGAAGCGAGGTAGAAGCCGAGGAGCACGCACACGATCGCATGCCCGGCCTTCAGTCCTGACTTCTTGATCAGAAGGAAGACGATGATCGCCAGCAGCACCACCGCCGAAATCGAGAGTGCCACGGCGGCTCACCTCCAAAGAACCCAGGGACATGGGGACGGACGCAGTCGGAACTATGGGGGCAGACAGCTCCTTGTGGATGAATCCGGGCAGATAAATCCGCAAGGGCCAGCGGGTTCTTACCCACTGTGCGCTAGTGATCATAACTATCCGTACGCGCGCATCGATCGGCGCACGGCCGCACAAGGGGGCGCATGGCCAATATGGTCAGGGCATGACGACCGAGCCTGACTCCTTCCCCCGACGGCACGCCCGCACCCAGCGCTTCACACTCGGCGCGCCGCGTTCGTTCACCGTGGCGCCCGACGGGTCCCGGGTCGTATTTCTGCGCTCTCATTCCGGTACGGATCTGGCGAGTTCACTGTGGGTCCTCGATGTCGCGGACGGCGGGGAGCGCATGGCGGCGGACCCGCGCGCCCTCCTGGGCGGTACGGCCGAACGGCTGTCGCCGGAGGAGCGGGCGCGACGCGAACGCAGCCGCGAGGGCGGCGCCGGCATCGTCGGCTATGCCACCGACGCAGCCGTCGAGTTGGCCTCTTTCACCTTGTCAGGGCGGCTCTTCACGGCCGAGCTGCGGGCCGGGACGGCACGTGAACTCCCCGCCGCCGGGCCGGTGATCGACCCGCGCCCCTCCCCCGACGGCCGGCACATCGCCTACGTCGCCCAGGGTGCCCTCCGGGTCGTGGGCGCCGAGGGAGAGGACGACCGGGTGCTCGCCGGGCCGGAGGAAGAAGGGGTCACCTACGGGCTGGCCGAGTTCATCGCGGCCGAGGAGATGGGGCGTTCGCGGGGTTTCTGGTGGGCCCCGGAGTCGGACCGGCTGCTGGTCGCGCGGGTGGACGACACGCCGGTGCGGCGCTGGTGGATCGCCGACCCGGCCCATCCGGAGCGTGACCCGGAACACGTCCCGTATCCGGCGGCCGGGACGGAGAACGCGGACGTACGGCTGTTCGTGATCTCCCTCGGCGGGGCGCGCACGGAGGTCGTCTGGGACCGGGCCCGCTATCCGTATCTGGCGCGAGTGCACTGGTCAGCGGCGGGTGCCCCGCTGCTGCTGGTCCAGGCGCGCGACCAGCGCAGCCAGCTGTTCCTGGCCGTGGACCCGGACACGGGGACGACCCGGATGGTGCACGCCGACGATGATCCAGATTGGCTGGAACTTTTCCCCGGAGTGCCGTGCTGGAGCCCTTCGGGACAGCTGGTGCGGATCGCCGACGAGGGCGGTGCGCGTGTGCTGGCGGTGGGCGAACGCCCGCTGACCGGGCCCCAGATGCATGTCCGGGCCGTCCTGGACGTCTCCGCCGACGACGTGCTGATCTCGGCGTCGGCGGGTGAGGAGTCGGCCGAGCCGCTGACCGGGCAGATCCATGTGTACCGGGTGAACGAACTCGGCGTGGAGCGTGTCACGCGGGAGCCCGGCGTGCACTCGGCGGTGCGGGCCGGCGACGTGACCGTGCTGGTGTCCGCCACGCTCGACCGGCCGGGCGCCCGGGTACGGGTGCTGCGTGGCGGCAAGCTCGCGGCGACCGTCACCTCGTATGCCGAAGATCCCGGCATGTCCCCGCGGGTGCTGCTCACCGAGGGGGGCGCACGCCGCATTCCGTGCGCCGTGCTTCTGCCCTCCGACTACCAGGGGGACGCCCCCCTGCCGGTGCTCCTGGACCCCTACGGCGGCCCGCACGGCCCGCGCGTGCTGGCCGCGCACAACGCCCATCTCACCTCCCAGTGGTTCGCCGACCAGGGCTTCGCGGTGGTCGTCGCCGACGGCCGGGGCACCCCGGGCCGCTCGCCCGCCTGGGAGAAGGCCGTCCGCCACGACCTCACGCTCTCCCTGGACGACCAGGTCGAGGCTCTCCAGGGCCTGGCCAAGACCCACCCGCTCGATCTGTCCAGGGTGGCGATCCGCGGCTGGTCGTACGGCGGCTGGCTCGCGGCCCTGGCGGTGCTGCGCCGCCCGGACGTCTTCCACGCGGGCATCGCGGGCGCCCCGGTCACGGACTGGCGGCTGTACGACACGCACTACACGGAGCGCTATCTCGGCGACCCGGCCGCGCAGCCTCAGACGTACGCCAAGAGCTCACTGGTCACCGACGGCGCTCTCTCCTCGCCGGCCGAGCCGCACCGGCCGTTGATGATCGTGCACGGCACGGCCGACGACAACGTGGTCTTCGCGCATGCCCTGCGGCTCTCCTCCGCCCTGCTGGCCGCCGGGCGCCCGCACGAGGTGCTGCCCCTGTCCGGCGTGACGCACATGACCCCGCAGGAACAGGTCGCGGAGAATCTGCTGCTGCTCCAGGTGGACTTCCTGAGGCGTTCCCTGAACCTGGCGTAGGGCGTGCAACAGGCCGGGGCGACATGGCGCGCCCCGGCCTGTTTACGGCACCCGCACGGCCGTACGCTGTTCAGTTTCATGCGTCCGTATATCGGATGGGCGACAGTGGAGTTGCTTGATTGTTAACGCGGTTGATGCCTTTATGCCTGGTTGGTGCGGTCCTCGGCGAAGTGGCACGCCGACTCGTGGGCCGCGGGGCCGGAGGTGGAGCGGAACTCGGCGGGGACGGCGAGCGCCGGGACCTGAACGGCACAGCGCTCCCGGGCCTTGAAGCAGCGGGTGCGGAACCGGCATCCGGACGGGATGTTCGTGGGGGACGGCACGTCCCCGGCGAGGATGATCCGCTCGCGGTGCTCCCGCGCCTGCGGGTCCGGCACCGGGACGGCGGAGAGCAGCGCCTGGGTGTAGGGGTGGGTGGGATGGTCGTAGATCTCGGTCTCCGTGCCGGTCTCCACGATGCGGCCCAGGTACATCACCCCGACCCGGTCCGAGATGTGCCGCACGATGGACAGGTCATGGGCGATGAAGACATAGGACAGGTCGAACTCGGCCTGGAGGCGCTCCATGAGATTGACGACCTGGGCCTGTACGGAGACGTCGAGGGCGGAGACCGGCTCGTCGGCGACGATGATCTCGGGCCGCAGGGCCAGGCCCCGGGCGATGCCGATGCGCTGGCGCTGGCCGCCGGAGAACTGGTGGGGATAGCGGTTGACGTACTCGGGGTTGAGGCCCACCACGTCCAGCAGGTCCCGGACCCGGCCGCGGCGGTCGCCCTTGGGCGCGGCCTCGGGGTGGATGTCGAACGGCTCCCCGACGATGTCGCCCACCGTCATCCGCGGGTTGAGCGAGGTATAGGGGTCCTGGAAGACCATCTGGATGTTGCGCCGTACGGCCTTCAGGGCCTTTCCCGACAGGCTGGTGATGTCCTCCCCTTTGTAGTGGATCGTGCCGGCCGTCGGGCGTTCCAGGCTGACCAGCAGCTTGGCGACCGTGGACTTGCCGCAGCCGGACTCCCCGACGATGCCGAGGGTCTCGCCGCGGTCGAGGCGGAAGTCGACGCCGTCGACCGCCTTGACGGCGCCGACCTGCTTCTTGAAGAGGATGCCGCGGGTGAGCGGGTAGTGCTTGACCAGCCCGCTCACCCGGAGGATCGGCTCAGCCACGCAGGCACTCCCTCCAGAAGTGGCAGGCGCTGCCCCGGTCCGCGTCCGACTCGGTGACGTCGTACAGCGGGGGGACGTCGGTGCGGCAGACGTCCTGGACCATGGGGCAGCGGGGGTGGAAGGGGCAGCCGGACGGGATGTGCAGCAGGCTGGGCGGCAGGCCCTTGATGGCGTCGAGCTCGCGGCCCTTGCGGTCCAGGCGCGGGACGGAGTTCAGCAGACCGCGTGTGTAGGGGTGGGCGGGCGCCTTGTAGAGGTCGTGGACCGGCGCGGACTCCACGATCCTGCCCGCGTACATCACCGCGATCCGGTCGGCCACGTCCGCGACCACGCCCAGGTCGTGGGTGATCAGGACCAGGCCCATCCGGTACTCGCGCTGAAGTTCCGCGAGCAGGTCCATCACCTGGGCCTGGACGGTGACGTCGAGGGCGGTGGTCGGTTCGTCGGCGATGATGAGGGCCGGCTCCAGGGCCATGGCCATCGCGATCATGATGCGCTGGCGCATACCGCCGGAGAACTGGTGCGGGTACTGCCCGGCCCGCTCCTTCGCCCCGGGGATGCGCACCCGGTCCATCAGCTCCACGGCCCTGGCCCGGGCGTCCCTGCGGGACATGCCCCGGTGCACGGTGAACATCTCGCCGAGCTGGTCGCCGACGGTGAGCACGGGGTTGAGGGCGGAGAGCGCGTCCTGGAAGATCATCGCCAGCTCGGCGCCCCGGATCCTCCTGCGGTCCTTCTCCTTCAGCTTCAGCAGGTCCTGCCCCTTGAAGAGGACCTCCCCCGCGGTGATCCGGCCCGGCGGCATGTCGAGGATGCCCATGATCGCCTGGGCGGTGACGGACTTGCCGGAGCCGGACTCGCCGAGCACGGCGAGCGTCTCGCCCGCCTCCACGCCGTAGTCCACGCCGTTGACGGCGTGGGCGACGCCGTCCCGGGTGTGGAACTCCACGTGCAGGTCACGCACTTCGAGCAGCACGGCGGCGGCTCACCTCAGCTTCGGGTCGAGGGCGTCGCGGACCGCGTCGCCGAGCATGATGAACGCCAGGACGGTGATCGCCAGCGCGCCGGAGGGCCACAGCAGCGCGTGCGGGGCGTTGCGGATATAAGGGGAGGCGGCGGAGATGTCGATCCCCCAGGAGACGGTGGGCGGCTTCAGTCCGACGCCGAGGTAGGACAGGGTGGCCTCCAGCGAGATGTAGGTGCCGAGCGCGATGGTCGCCACGACGATCACCGGTGCGACGGCGTTGGGCGCGATGTGCCGCAGCAGCAGCCGGGCGTCGGAGGCGCCCAGCGCCCGCGCGGCCTGCACGTAGTCGTGCTGCTTGGCGGTGATGACCGAGCCGCGGGCGATACGGGAGATCTGCGGCCAGCCGAGCAGCACCATGAACCCGATCACCGGCCACACGGTGTTGCTGGTGACGACGGACAGCAGGACCAGGCCGCCCAGCACGACCGGGATCGCGAAGAAGATGTCGGTGATCCGGGACAGCACCGCGTCCCACACCCCGCCGAAGAACCCGGCCAGCCCGCCCAGCACACTGCCGAGCAGCGCGACGCCCAGCGTGGCCAGGACGCCGACCGTGACGGAGGTACGGGCCCCGTGGACGGTACGGGTGTAGACGTCACAGCCCTGGCCGTCGAAGCCGAAGGGGTGGCCGGAGCGGGAGCCGTCCTGGGCCCGGGCCAGATCGCACTGGAGGGGGTTGCCGGAGGCGATCAGGGACGGCCGTACCGCGATGACGACGAGGAAGAGGATCACCAGGGCGGAGCCGAGGAAGACGGGGTTGCGGCGCAGGTCGTGCCAGGCGTCGGACCAGAGGCTGCGCGCCTTCTCCCGGGGCCCGGTGCCCTCCGGTCCGCCGGAGGGTCCGCCGGAGGGTCCGCCGGGGGCCTCCTCCACGGTCGTCGCCTCGCTCGCCGCGAGGTCCATCTGCCCGCCCATGCCGGTCCCCGCGACGGCACGCTCGGGTTCGTAGGGCTGCTCAGGCATAGCGGATCCTCGGGTCGAGCACGGCGTACAGGAGGTCGACGAGCAGATTGGCCGCCAGGAAGACCAGGACCAGGACGGTCACGAAGCCGACGACCGTCTGGGTGTTCTGCCGCAGGATGCCCTGGTAGAGCTGGTAGCCGACGCCGTGGATGTTGAAGATCCGCTCGGTGACGATCGCGCCGCCCATCAGGGCGCCGACATCGGTGCCGATGAAGGTGACGACGGGGATCAGCGAGTTGCGCAGCAGATGCCGGACGACGACACGCCGGCGCGGCAGTCCCTTGGCGATCGCCGTACGGACGTAGTCGGCGCGCCGGTTCTCCGCGAGGGAGGTCCGGGTCAGCCGGGTGACATAGGCCAGGGAGACCGAGGCCAGGACCAGGCCCGGCACGATCAGCTCGTCCACGGTGGCGTAGGCGGAGACCGACGGTTTGATCCAGCCCCACTCCACGCCGAGCAGCAGTTGGAGCAGCAGGCCGGTGACGAAGGTCGGCACCGAGATGACCACCAGGGTGAGCAGCAGCACGCCCGTGTCGACGGGGCGTCCGCGGCGCAGTCCCGTGAGGACCCCGAGGGCGATGCCGAGGACGATCTCGAGGACGATCGCCACGACGGTCAGGCGGATGGTGACCGGGAAGGCCGTCCCCATCAGCTCGGTGACCTTCTGGCCGTTGAAGGCGGTGCCGAAGTCGCCGGTGAAGACGTTGCCCATATAGGTGAGGTATTGCCGCCACACCGGCTTGTCGAGGCCGAACTCCCGCTTGAGCTGGGCGGCCGTCGCCGGGTCGCACTGCCGCTCGCCGCACAGGCCCGCGACGGGGTCGCCCATCACGTTCACCATCAGGAAGATCAGCAGGGTGGCGCCGATGAAGACCGGGATCATCTGGAGCAGCCGCCGGATCACGTACCGTCCCATGCCGCGCCCCCTCAGCCGACCGTGATCTGGTCGTAGACAGGGACGCTGAACGGGTTGAGCCTCACGTTCGACAGCCGGTCCGAGTAGCCGGCGCTGCCGTTCTGGTACCAGAGCGGGATGGCGGCCATGTCGTCGCGGACCACCGCCTCGGCCTGCTGGAAGAGGCCGACGGCCGTGGCCGTGTCGGTCTCGCCGTTGGCCCGGTCGACCAGTGCGTCGAACTCTTCGCTGGACCACTTGCCGTCGTTGGAGGAGGCGTTGGTGTAGTAGAGCGGCTGGAGGAAGTTCTGGATCAGCGGGTAGTCCATCTGCCAGCCGGCCCGGAAGGGGCCGGACATCTTCCGGTCGCCGATCCGGCTGCGGAAGTCGGCGAAGGTGCCGACCGGGTTGCCGACGCAGGCCCGGTCGTCGTCCAGGGCGTTGTTGACGGAGTTGCAGACCGCGTCCACCCACTCCTTGTGCGAGCCGGTGTCCGCGTTGTATGTGATCTTGACCTGGCCGCCGGGCAGCCCCCCGCCCTCCTCGATCAGCTTCTTCGCCTCTTTCGGGTGGTACTCGCAGGCGTCCCCGCACAGGCCCGCCCGGTAGCCGCCGTCCGCGCCGAGCACCGGGGAGGTCCAGTCGGTGGCCGGGGTGCGGGTCTTGCGGAAGATCGTCTTCGTGATCTGCTCGCGGTCGATGGCCATGGACAGGCCCGTGCGGACCTTCTCCGACCCGCTTCCGCTCCAGTCCTTGTCGTAGTGCGGGAAGGCCAGGGTCTGGAGGATTCCGGCGGGCTCGTTGAGATACCGGCCGGGCAGATCGGTCCTGACGTTCTTCAGCTGGGCGGCGGGGATGTCGTCGACCAGGTCGAGGTTGCCGGACATCAGGTCGGTGTAGGCGGTGTTGTTGTCGGTGTACACGATCAGGTCCACACCGCCGTTGCGCGCCTTGTCGGCGCCGGGGTAGTCGTCCCGCTTGCGCAGACCCATCAGCGCGCCCTTGGCGTACGACCGGATGGTGTACGGCCCGTTGCCGACCGGTTTCCTCAGCCAGGCGTCGTGGTCGTCGAAGAAGGCTCGGGGCAGCGGGGCGAAGGCCGGGTAGCCCAGGGTGTCGGGGAAGGTCGAGAACGTCTGGCCGAGCCTGATCGTGAAGGTCCGCTCCCCGGTGACCTTCAGTCCGGAGAGCGTGTCGGCGCTCTGCTTGCTCCCGTCCTCCGGGTGGACCTTGTCGTAGCCGTCGATGTAGGCGAAGAAGTAGGCGTTCTTCTGGTTGTTCCTGAGGCTCGCGCCGTAGTTCCAGGCGTCCACGAAGGAGCGGGCGGTGACCTTCTCGCCGTTGCTGAAGGTCCAGCCGTCCCGGACGGTGACGGTGAAGTTCCGCGAGTCCCGGGTCTCGATCCGCTCGGCGAGCATGTTCTTCGCCTCGCCGGTCTCCGGGTCGTACCGCTTCAGACCGCGGAAGATCATGTCCAGCACCTTGCCGCCCTGCACCTCGTTGGTGTCGGCCGGCTCCAGCGGGTTCTGCGGATCGCCCCAGGAGGAAGTGAGCACCGCCTTGTCACCGCCGCCGCCACCGCCCCCGCAGGCCGTCGCGGCGAGCGCCGCCGCCACCGCGCAGGCGGCCCAGGTGGCGTGCGTGGCTGTGCGCATGAAGTGCCTCCTCGTCCGCACACTGCGCCGTCGGCATCGGAGTACCGATGCCTATCGCACAATATCGGTCCAAAAGTCGCACATCGCACATGCAGCCCGTCTCGGTCCACCTCGGTCCGCCTTTTGGCGGGTTCCACCATCCGGGCGGTACGCGCACACAGGGAAAACAGGTCATTCCCCTCCGTGCGCGGCAGAGGGTCGTGAACAACAGCGCAACAGATCACCGCGAACCGATGCCGAACCGTTTCAATACGACGCCCCGATGTACGCATTTCGATAGGCCAGCGTCCGGTTATCGAACGCGTTGCCTGATTGGTCCGATTGGCCCGCTGTAAAGCACAGATCCATCACAGCGCGCTACCCGCGTAGCTACGGAATAGCAAAGTCAGGGTAAAGTAGGTAAAGAGAAACCCAAGCCGTCCGAGAATTTATTGACCTTGAATGAATTGCGTTGAAAAAGTCCGGCGTAGCCCGTAGGGGAGTGCCCTGCGGAGTCATCAGACCCTCCCGTGGGCCAGGAGCACCATGACCCCCCCAACTCCATCCGCGGCTGCCCCGCTCGAGGTGACCGACGAGACCGTCGAGACGTCACCCTCGCCCTCCACCCCGAAGGGCGGTGAGAGCCGCTCGCCCGGGCAGCTCGCTTGGCGCCGGTTCAAGCGGGACCGGACGGGCGTCATATCCGCGTGCGTCGTGATCTTCTTCTTCGTGATCGCGCTCGCCGCACCGCTGATCGCCAAGGTGTACGGAAAGGACCCGTACACCACCTACGGCCTGAACACGCCCGGCCTGCTGGGCGACAACGGCTTCCCGGTGGCACCCAACGGCGGCATCAGCGGCGAGTTCTGGTTCGGTATCGACCCGCAGCTGGGCCGCGACGTCTTCACCTTCCTGCTCTACGCGATCCGCAACTCGCTGCTGATCTCCACCGGCATCACGGTCCTGGTGGTCGTCATCGGCGTGGTGATGGGCGTGACCGCCGGCTATCTGGGCGGCAAGACGGACTGGCTCATCGGCCGGGTGATCGACCTGCTGCTGGCCTTCCCGTCGCAGCTGTTCTTCGTGGCCTTCACGCCCGTGGTGCTCGCCCTGTTCGTGTCGCCCGACGAGAACACCCCCGTCTGGCTGACGGTCGTCTGCCTCATCGGTCTGCTGACCCTCTTCGGCTGGGCCTCCATCGGCCGTCTGCTGCGCGGTCAGGTGCTGGCCCTGCGCGAGCGCGAGTTCGTCGAGGCCGCCAAGGTCACCGGTGCCTCCCCGGCACGCATCATCTTCAAGGAGCTGCTGCCGAACCTGTGGACGCCGATCCTCATCCAGGCGACCCTCACCCTCCCGCTGATGGTCACCACGGAGGCGGGCCTGGCCTTCCTCGGCGTCGGCCTCCAGGACCCGACCCCCGACTGGGGCGTCATGATCGGCTATGCCGCGAAGTTCTACCAGGACGACATCACCTTCCTGCTCTTCCCGGGTCTGGCGATGGTGATCTTCGTGCTGGCGTTCAACCTGCTCGGTGACTCGGTACGCGACGCGCTCGACCCGAAGACCAAGCGCTGACTCCGGCAGCTTCAGGACCACGGCAAGGATGCCGGGGTGCCGGTGCCTCTCTCATCAACTCACTTCCCTAGGCAGGATGCGATGTCCTTCTCGCGCAGAAACTTCCTGATAGCCACCGGCGTGGCCGCCGCGGCGGGCTCCGTGCTCACCGCGTGCAGCAGCGGTGACTCCAACAGCGGTGGCGGCAACAGCGGCACCGGCAAGCAGGAAGCCGCCCAGGCCAACGCGACGACGATCAAGATCGGCACCGCGGAGGACTCCAAGGGCCCGGCTCCGGAGGTCTCCGGCGCCAAGAAGGGCGGCACGGTCTACCTGCTGAACGACGACGACTTCTCGCACCTCGACCCCCAGCGCATCTACTACGCCTGGAACTCGCTGGCCGCGATGGTCCTGTCCCGCACCCTGACCAACTACAAGGTCGCCGACGACGGCTCCATGACCCTGGTCGGCGACCTCGCCACCGACACGGGCACCATGAAGGACGGGGGCAAGACCTGGTCCTTCACCCTGAAGGACGGCGTCAAGTGGGAGGACGGCAGCGACATCACCGTCGACGACGTCCGCCACGGCTTCGAGCGCGGCTTCGCCAACTACATCACCGAGGGCGCCAACTACGCCCAGCAGTGGCTGACGGGCAGCACCGACTACCGCAAGAGCTACTCCGGCCCGTACAGCGGCAAGCACCTGAAGTCGATCGAGACCAGCGGGAAGACCATCACCTTCCACCTGTCCGAGGCGCGCCCCGACTTCAACTACGTGCTCGCGATGCACTCCTACGCGCCGACCCCGGTGAAGAAGGACACCAAGCAGAACTACGACAAGAAGCCGGTGTCCAGCGGCCCCTACAGGATCAAGAGCCACGTCACCGACAAGTCGATGGTCCTGGTCCGCAATGAGCACTGGGACGCGGCCACGGACCCGATCCGCAACGCCTACCCGGACCAGTTCGACTTCACCTTCGGCATCGAGGCGCTGACCGCGGCCGACCGTCTGCTGGCCGACTCCGGCAACGACCAGTACGCCGTCTCGTGGCGCACGATCCCGCAGGAGCGCATCCAGAAGGCCACCACCGAGGCCAAGGAGCGCACCTTCGAGACGCTCGGCAACGGCGTCAGCGTCTACTGGATCAACACCAGCCGCGTGACCGACAAGACCGTCCGCGAGGCCCTCATCCGCGCCTGGCCGACCGCCGGCATCCGCCAGCTCATGGGCGGCACCCACCGCGGTGACTACGCGACCGGCATCATGAGCCCGCTCGTCGCCGGCTACAAGACGCAGGACGTCTGGGGCAAGCTGGAGAACCCGGCGGGTGACCCGGCGGCCGCCAAGAAGCTCCTGGAGAAGGCCGGCAAGACCGGCACGAAGATCGTCTACGCCTACCAGCAGGACGAGACCCAGGCCAAGATCAAGGTCGTCGTCGAGAACGCCCTGAAGGCGGCCGGCTTCGAGGTCGTCACCAAGGGCATCGACTCCACCACCTGGTACGACCAGGTCGGCAAGCTCGACAACGGCTTCGACGTCTACTGGGGCGGCTGGTCCGCCGACTGGCCCACCGGCTACTCGGTCTTCGACCCGCTGTTCGCCAGCAAGAACGTCGTCGACCAGGGCCAGAACTACTCGCACCTGAAGGACCCCGCGGTCGACGCGGCCATCAAGGCCGCCACCGCCGAGCCGGACCAGGACAAGGCCAACGAGATGTGGGCCGCCCTGGACAAGCAGGTCACGGAGACGGGCGCCTTCATCCCCGACGTGTACATGAAGCGCATCTACCTGCACGGCTCCAAGCTCGGCAACGTGAAGATGGACCCGAACTTCGACGGCTGCATGCTCTACAAGCTGTACGTCAAGTCCTGATCCGTCCCTGAGCGGTGGGGGCGGCCGCCGGCCGCCCCCACCCTCGGCTCTCGTCCTCCGGGCCACCGGTCAACCCGGCCCGGCCCGATCCGCACGACGGCCCTCCCAGGAAAGCCACTCCCCCATGCTTCGCTTCCTCGTCCGCCGGTTCCTCGGCGCCGTGATCACGCTGCTGATCATCAGCGCGATCACGTTCATGCTCTTCTACGCGGTGCCGCGCGACCCGGCCCGGATGGCGTGCGGCAAGATCTGTACCCCGGAGACGCTCGCGCTCATCAAGCACAACACGGGGATGGACGAGTCGGTGCCGTTGCAGTACTGGCACTGGCTCACCGGAATCTTCCTGGGCCGTGACTACCCGGGCTTCGGCAACTGCGACGCGCCCTGCCTGGGCTACTCGTTCATCAACCGCGAGCCCGTGCTCTCCACCGTGCTCGACCGCTTCCCGACGACCTTCTCGCTCGCCCTCGGCGCGGCCGTGGTCTTCCTCGTCTTCGGCATCGGCGCCGGCATGCTCGCCGCCGTCAAGCAGGGCAAGCCGCTCGACAAGATCGCCAGCGGTGCCTCGCTGGTCGCCTCCTCGATGCAGATCTACTTCGTCGGCACGCTGGCCATGTTCCTCTTCGTGTACCAGTGGCACATCATGTCCCAGCCGTCGTACACACCCTTCTCCGAGAACCCGGGCGCCTGGTTCGGCGGACTGCTGCTCCCCTGGCTGGTGCTCGCGCTGATCTTCACCGCGAACTACACGCGTATGACCCGATCGCAGCTGGTGGAGACCCTCAACGAGGACTTCGTCCGTACGGCCCGGGCCAAGGGCCTGTCCCGCCGTACCGTCTTCTTCCGCTTCGCCTGGCGCGGCGCGATGGGCCCGATCGTCACCATCTTCGGCATCGACCTGGGTGTCCTGCTCGGCGGCGCGATGATCACCGAGAAGACCTTCAGCATCCAGGGCCTGGGCATGCTCGCCGTGAAGTCGGTCACCACCAACGACCTGCCGATGCTGCTCGGCGTCATGGTGCTCACCGCCTCCTTCGTGGTGGTCGCCAACATCGTCGTGGACGCCTGTTACGCCCTCATCGACCCGCGTATCCGGCTCGCCTGATCCCGCCCACCCCGCCAGCCCCCCTCGCATCACCCCCTTCTGGAGCGTCCCCGTGACGAGCACCGATCAGCAGCCCTTCCTGTCCATCAAGGACCTGAAGGTGCACTTCTCGACCGAGGACGGCGTCGTCAAGGCCGTCGACGGTCTCTCCTTCGACCTCGTACGCGGCAAGACGCTGGGCATCGTGGGTGAGTCGGGGTCCGGCAAGTCGGTCACCAACCTGACCATCCTGGGTCTGCACAACCCGGACAGCACCACGGTCGAGGGCTCCATCGTCCTGGACGGCGACGAGCTGAACGGCGCTCCGGAGAAGACGCTGGAGAAGCTGCGCGGCAACAAGATGTCCATGATCTTCCAGGACGCGCTCGCCTCGCTGTCGCCGTACCACACCGTCGGCAGGCAGATCGGCGAGACCTACCGCAAGCACACGGGCTGCTCCAAGAAGGAGGCCCGGGACCGGGCGATCGAGATGCTGCGCCGGGTCGGCATCCCGCAGCCGGACGTCCGCGTGGACGACTACCCGCACCAGTTCTCCGGCGGTATGCGCCAGCGCGCGATGATCGCCATGGCGCTGGTCTGCGACCCGGAGCTGCTCATCGCCGACGAGCCGACCACGGCCCTGGACGTGACGGTGCAGGCCCAGATCATGGACCTGCTCAAGGACCTCCAGCAGGAGTTCGGCACCGCCATCATCTTCATCACCCACGACCTCGGCGTCATCGCCGACATCGCGGACGACGTGCTGGTGATGTACGGCGGCCGGTGCGTGGAGCGCGGCACCAAGGAGGAGGTGCTGCGCGACCCGCAGCACCCCTACACGCTGGGTCTGCTCAGCTCCATGCCGGCGCTGGACGGACCGGTCGACGTGCCGCTGTCGCCGATCCCGGGCTCCCCGCCCTCGCTGCTCAACCCGCCCTCCGGCTGCCGCTTCCACCCGCGCTGCGCCTTCGCCGAGAAGGTCGCGGACGGGCTGTGCTCCACCGAACGGCCGCCGCTGGAGGTGGTGGACGGCCGGGGTTCCGCCTGCCACCTCACCCCGGAGCAGCGCCGGGAGCTCTTCGCCGACTTCGCCGGATCCCGGCAGCACTGACGTACACGAGACGGGACTTCACCATCATGAGCAACACCGAACCTCTCCTGGACGTCACCGGTCTGACCAAGCACTTCCCGGTCAAGGGCGGCTTCCCGATCCGGCGTACGGTCGGTGCCGTCCAGGCCGTCGACGGTCTGGACTTCCAGGTCGCCCAGGGCGAGAGCCTGGGTCTGGTCGGCGAGTCCGGCTGCGGCAAGTCGACCACGGGCCGGCTGATCACCCGCCTGCTGGAGCCGACCGGCGGCACCATCTCCTACCAGGGCAAGGACATCACCCACGCCAGCCGCAAGCAGCTGGCGCCGATCCGGTCCGAGATCCAGATGATCTTCCAGGACCCCTATGCGTCGCTGAACCCGCGGCAGACGGTCGGCAAGATCATCTCCGGTCCGATGGAGATCAACGACATCGATCCGGCCGGCGGCCGGGAGAAGCGCGTCCGCGAACTGCTGGAGATCGTGGGCCTCAACCCCGAGCACTTCAACCGGTTCCCGCACGAGTTCTCCGGCGGCCAGCGCCAGCGTATCGGCGTGGCGCGGGCGCTGGCCCTGGAACCCAAGCTGATCGTGGCCGACGAGCCGGTCTCGGCGCTGGACGTGTCCATCCAGGCCCAGGTGGTCAACCTGCTCCAGAAGGTGCAGGAGGAGCTGGGTATCGCGTTCGTCTTCATCGCCCACGACCTGGCCATCGTCCGGCACTTCTCGCAGCGCGTGGCCGTCATGTACCTGGGTAAGATCGTCGAGATCGCCGACCGCGACGACCTCTACGGCAACCCGCGCCACCCGTACACGCGGGCCCTGCTCTCCGCCGTGCCCGAGGCGACGGTGGACGACACGCCCCGCGAGCGCATCCGGCTCACCGGTGACGTGCCCTCGCCGATCAACCCGCCCTCCGGCTGCCGGTTCCGCACCCGCTGCTGGAAGGCGACGGAGAAGTGCGCGACCGAGGCACCGCCGCTGGTGCAGGTGGAGGGCAACAAGCCCGGCCACCTCACGGCCTGCCACTACCCCGAGACGGGGAACTCCGCCCCGGCGGACCGTCTCGACAAGACCCCCCGGGCAGCGGCCTGACAACACCCCTTTCCCGTCAGCCGCCGCCCGCGGAACGGACTTTCACGGCCCATTGACCCGAGCCCGGACGTCCGTTTCCAGGGGACCGAGGGCCCGTGCCTCCCCCAGGCGCGGGCCCTCGCCCTTTCCCGGGTCCGCGGGTCAGTCCTCGTCCGTCTCCTCCAGCGCCGCCAGCGCCGGGTCCAGCACGATGTCCTGCTCGCGCGCCTCGATCGTCGGCTCCTCCGGGAAGTGGCAGGCCGTCAGATGGCCGTCCCGGTTGCCGGAGAGCCGGACCAGCGGGGGCTCCTCGGCCGCGCACTTGTCCTGCGCCTTCCAGCAGCGGGTGCGGAACCGGCAGCCGGAGGGCGGGTTGATCGGCGAGGGCACGTCACCGGCCAGGCGGATGCGTTCGCGCCCGGACTCGTCGCCACCCGTCACATTGACCTCGGGCACGGCGGAGAGCAGGGCGTGGGTGTAGGGGTGGCGGGGCCGGGTGTAGATGGAGTCCCGGTCGCCGACCTCGATCACCTTGCCGAGGTACATGACGGCCACGCGCTGCGAGAAGTGCCGGACGACGGCCAGGTCGTGGGCGATGAAGAGGAACGCGATACCCAGCTCCTCCTGCACCTTCTGGAGCAGGTTGACCACCTGGGCCTGGATGGACACGTCCAGCGCCGAGACCGGCTCGTCGGCCACGATCAGCTTGGGTTCCAGGGCCAGCGCCCGCGCCACGCCGATACGCTGGCGCTGGCCGCCGGAGAACTCGTGCGGGAACCGGTTGAAGTGCTCGGGGTTGAGGCCCACGATCTCCAGCAGCTCGCGGACGCGCTTCTCCCGGCCGCCGGCCGGATCGATGCCGTTGATCTCCATCGGACCGGAGATGATCTTGCCGACCGTCTGCCGCGGGTTGAGCGAGGAGTACGGGTCCTGGAAGATCATCTGGATCTCGGACCGGATCGGCGCCAGCTGCCTGCGGCTGGCGCGGGTGATGTCCCGGCCGCGGTAGGAGATGGTGCCGCCGGTCGGCTCCAGCAGGCGGGTGATGAGTCTGCCCGTGGTCGACTTGCCGCAGCCCGACTCACCCACCAGGCCGAAGCTCTCGCCGACATGCACGGTGAGGTCGATGCCGTCGACGGCCTGGACCTGGCCGACGGTGCGCCGGACGGGGAAGCCGCCCTTGACCGGGAAGTGCTTGGTGAGACCTTCGGCGACCAGCAGCGGTTCGCCGGAGGCACCGGCCGCCGCCTCGCGCGGGGTGGGGAGGACGAGGTCCTCTTTCATCGCGGTTGTCCTCCTAGCCCAGTCGGGGCTTGATCTCTTCGACGAAGATGGTCCGCTTCTGCTCCGCCGTGAGATGGCAGGCGGAGGACCGGTCCGGCCCCAGCAGCGGGCGCTCGGTGACGCAGCGGTCGCCGCCGACCCGGTCCTGGAAGGTGCAGCGGGGATGGAACCGGCAGCCGGACGGCGGGTCGAGCAGCGACGGCGGGGTGCCCGGGATCGGCGCGAGCGGGGTGCCCAGGTCGGAGTCGAGCCGCGGCATGGACTTCAGCAGGCCCCAGGTGTACGGGTGCTGCGGCGAGCGGAGCACCTGGTCCGTCGTGCCGCGCTCGATGGCGCCGCCCGCGTACATCACCATGATGTCGTCGGCCATGTCGGCGATGACACCGAGGTCGTGGGTGATGAAGATGATCGCCGAGCCGAACTCCTGCTGGAGGTCCTTGAGCAGGTCGAGGATCTGCGCCTGCACCGTGACGTCGAGGGCCGTGGTCGGCTCGTCGGCGATCAGCAGGTCGGGGTCGCAGACCAGCGCCATGGCGATCATCGCGCGCTGGCGCATACCGCCGGAAAACTGGTGCGGGTAGTCCTTGGCCCGCTGCTCCGGATTGGGGATGCCGACCTTGCCGAGCATCTCCACGGCACGCTCCCAGGCCGCCTTCTTGGAGGCACCGGTGTGTTTCCGGAACGGCTCGGCGATCTGCCGGCCCACCGTGTAGTACGGGGACAGGGCGGTGAGCGGGTCCTGGAAGATCATGGCGGCCTTGTTGCCGCGCAGCTGCTCCATCTCCCGTTCGGTGGCGGTGACGAGCTCCTTGCCGTCGAGGACGATCTCGCCGTCGACCGTGGTGCTCCGTGGGTTGTGCAGGCCCAGGATGGTCAGGTTGGTCACGGACTTCCCGGAGCCGGACTCGCCCACGATGCCCAGGGTCCGGCCCCGCTCGACGTCGAAGGAGAGACCGTCGACCGCCTTGACGACGCCGTCCTCGGTGGCGAACCGCACGCTCAGGTCGCGGACCGACAGAAAGCTCTCCGGCCCGCCGGGGGCCGCCGCGTCCTCGGTCTTGGTCACTGTGGTCACGGTGGTGGCCTCTCCCTAGGAAAGCCGGACGCGGGGGTCGATCCAGGCGTAGGCGATGTCGGTGAAGATGTTCAGCACCAGGATGGCGAAGGCTCCCACCAGCATGACGCCCATGGTCAGCGGCAGATCCTTGTTGACCGCGCCGTCCACCGCGAGACGGCCGATGCCCTGGAGCGAGAAGGTCAGCTCGGTGACGACGGCACCGCCGAGCAGACTGCTCAAGTCGATGCCGAGGATGGTGACGATGGGGATGAGCGAGCCCCGCCAGGCGTAGCGGAAGAAGACGTACCGCTGCGACATGCCCTTGGCGCGGGCCGTGCGCACATGGTCCTCCGCGAGCTGCTCGATCAGCGAGGAGCGTGCCATACGGGTGTACTGGGCGGTGAAGATGGTGGCCATCACGACCATCGGGATGGAGAGCCCGACCAACCAGCCGATCGGGTCCTGCGAGATGGGGACGTACTTGGGATCCTCCATCCAGCCCGTGCTGTAGACGAAGACCGTCAGGGCGATCGGGCCGAGGAAGTAGATCTGGAACGAGCTGAGCACCATGGAGGCGCCCGTGGCCGCCTTGTCGACGGGCGAGCCGCGCCGGAAGGCGGCGAGCATGCCGGTGCCGAGTCCGATGACGAGGAAGACGACCGCGGAGCCGATGGTCAGCGACAGGGTCAGCGGGAAGCGGTCCGCGATGGTGTCCCAGACCAGGTCGCCCGAGTAGAACGACTCCCCGAGGCAGGGCGCCGGGCAGTGGCCGCTGGGGAAGTCGCGCCCCATGACGATGCCGGACATGAAGTCCCAGAACTGCTGGGCGATGGGCAGATTGAGGCCGAGGGCCTCGCGGATGTCCTCCAGCCGCTGGGCCGAGCAGTCCTTGCCGCAGGCCAGCGAGGCGTAGTCGGACGGCGCGGCCACGAACAGGAAGAACGTGGCGGCACCGATCAGGAACAAGGTGACGGCGGCACCGACCGTGCGCCGGATGATGAACTGAAGCATGGCGGGTGGGCTGCTCTCTGCATGGGCGGTCGGGAGGGGGCGGAGCCCCGGGGGTGCGCCACGCCGGCGCACCCCCGCAGTCAGCCGTGGCGGGTCACGACTTCAGGAACAGCTGGTTGACGTCGATGTAGCTGGACTCGGTGCTGTACCGCGCGCCGCCGATGTTCGAGCCGAAGAGCTGGAACTGCTTCGTGTACCACAGCGGAGCGGCCGGGTTGATCTTCTCCAGGATGTAGTGGTGCGCTTCCTTCCAGGTCGCGGCCGCCTCGGTCGGCTCCTGGGTGAGCGCCTTCTTGATCAGCTCCTGCACCTTGGGGTCGTTGATGTGCGAGTAGTTCGGCGAACCGTCGGCGATCTGGTCACCGTCGTAGACCGGCGTGACGACCGTGGCCGGCGACGGCCAGTCCTGGCCCCAGCCCGTGATGTACATGTCGTAGGGGTTCTTCAACTTGCCGACCTGCTCGTAGAAGCTGCCCGCGTCGATCTCCTTGGAGACGACGTCGAAGCCGGCCTTGCCCAGCGCGTCCTCGACGGCCACCTTGTGCTTCTGGCCCGCCTCGTTGTTGCGGTAGACGAAGACGAGCTTCTTCTCGGCGGCCGGGACGTCCTTCAGCAGTTCCTTGGCCTTCTCGATGTTCCCGGAGGGCGACTTGAGCCGGCCGTAGGGGTCGTAGGACGCCTCGTAGCCCGGCAGGGTCGGGGCGAAGAGATTGGGGGCGACGTCGCCTCCGTACGCGCCGCCCTCGCCGGCGATGAGCGACTTGGAGTTGACCGCGTAGGTCACGGCGTCGCGGACCTTCTTGTTCTTCACCCGGTCCAGGTTGAACGTCAGCGTCATGACGTAGGTCTGGTAGCCCTTGATGGTGCGCTTGCTGACGTCCGGCTTGCTGACGACGTCCTGGATCTGGGTGGCCTCCACGGCGCCGGTGAGCTGGATGGCGTTCTTCGCGTCGCCCTGGTCGGCGATGAGCCGCTTGGTCTGGGTCGACTCCGTGACACCGAAGTCGAAGTCGTAGCCGTCCACGTACTGGTGGCGCACGGAGTCGGTCTTGGGGTCCCAGTTCTCGTTCTTGACCAGCTTGAGGGACTTGCCGACCTTGTACTCCGCGATCTTGTACGGGCCGGTGGACACCGGGGCCTTGTCGTACTTCTCCTTGGTGTCGCCCTTCTCCGGCACGATGGAGTAGCCCGGCATGGCCAGCGTCTGCGGCAGGTCGGGGCGCGGGGTGTCGAAATGGAAGACGACCGTCTTCTCGTCCGGCGTCGCCAGCACGCTGGCCGGCAGGCGCTTGCCGCCGAAGCCGCCGTCGGGCAGGGCGTCGCGGTACTTGGCGCCGCTCAGCCAGGTCTGGAGATAGGTCGGGCCGTCGAAGATGAACTTCGCGTACTGGCGCTCGACGGTGTGCCGGACGTCGGCGGAGGTGATGGGATTGCCGTTCTGGTCCTTCACCCCGTCCTTCAGTGTGAACGTCCATGTCCTGCCGCCGTCGGAGGACTTGCCGGAATCGGTGGCGAGGTCACCGACGACCGACACGTCGCCCTTGCCGTCCTCCTGGAAATTGGTCAGGCCCCTGAAGATCAGATTGGCCACCTGACCGGCGTCCGAGACATAGATCTGACCCGGGTCGAGATGGGACAGACCGGCCTCCTGGTAGACCTGGATGGTGCCGCCGCTGCGGGCGCCGGGCACCTCCTTCGCCGGTCCGGTGGACGCGGCGGCATCGGAATAGGTGACCGCCTTCGACTGGACCGCGGCCTCCTTCTGGTCCTCCTCCGCCTTCTTCCCGGAATCGCCGCTGCCCTTGTTCTCCGAGCACCCGGTGAGCACGAGCGAACCTGCCGCGAGCGCGACCACGACGGCGCGCGCAGTGCGTGAGCTGAACGACTTCATCTGGTGAATGCACCTGCCCTGTCGAGTTTGTTGTCCACTGAGCACTGCTGTGCACTGCCTGACGCGGCCGGTGAGCCGACACAGGGGCGGCAGTCCCCCCACCGACGGGCCCTCTTACCGCCCCGTCTTGGGATCGAGGGCGTCCCGTACGGCGTCTCCGAGGAGGTTGAAACAGAGAACGAAGACGACCAGCGCCACACCCGGGAAGAACATGAACGCCGGGTCCTGCTCGGCGACCTTGGCTCCGGTGGCGAACATGCGTCCCCAGTCGGGGGTCGGCTCGACGAAGCCGACACCGGCGAAGGACAGGAACGCGATGGTGAGAATCGTGCTGGGAAGCTGGTACGTGTACTGGATCAGGATCGGCGAGATCACGTTCGGCAGGATCTCCTTGCGGACGATCCGCCAGGGCGAGGCGCCGGCCACCTTGGCGGCCTCGACGAACTCCCGCTCGCGCAGGGACAGCACGGTGGACCGCACCAGGCGGGCCGGGCTCATCCAGCCCAGCAGCCACAGCACGATCAGAATGGCCAGCGCCCGGAAGTAGGTGGGGGTCTCGTCCCGCGGGTCCACGAAGAAGGCGGTCACCACCGGCATGAAGGCGATGAAGAAGAGCTGTTGCGGAAAGGAGAGGAAGAAGTCGGTGACCCGGCCGAGGAAGTAGTCGGTGCGGCCGGCGAAGTAACCGCCGATCAGCCCGACGACCACACCCGTCACCATCAGCAGCGTGCTCACGCCCAGCGCCATGTACAGCGAGGTGCGCATGCCGTAGAGCAGCATGGTGAAGACGTCCCGCCCGAACTGCGGCTCGACGCCGAACCAGTGCTCCCCCGAGACCCCCCCGAAATAGCCCAGCGGAAGCCCGAAGTCGTCGAGGACCGGGTGCGCGTCGGCGTACTCGGGATCCTGCCCGTACAGCGCGTACGGGTTCTTCCCGTACACTTTGGCGATCACCGGTGCCAGCGCGGCGATCACGAAGTAGGCGAGCACCACCCAGGCACAGATGACACCGGTCCGGTCACGCTTGAACCGCAGCCACATCAGCTGTCCGGGGGAGCGGCCTTCGAGGCTTCTGGCCCCGCCCTTCTCCGTCGGCTCCGGTGCGCCGTCGACGGCGGCCGACGACCCGCCGCCCTCGATGTCGATAGGACTTGTCACAGTTCGCCCATTTCACAGATGTGGGTGTGCCGAACCGGCGACCCGCGCGGAACGCGCATGGGTCGCGGTACGATCACGAGAGAGCGTCAGGGCACCCGAAGAAGCGGGAAATCCGCAGCCGGACGCGCGTAGCCGAAGGACCGCACTGAGCGGCCGACCGGATTCTCAGAGGCAATGACCGCGCGCCGGAGCGCAGAGGCCGGCTACGAACTGTGTGAACCACCTGGTGCTTACGGGACCGCGCATGGGGGCTCCTCCTCATGACTCCACGTGTTCACCAACGGGAGGGGGCGCGCGTCTTTCCTCCGACACCCCTGACGGAAGGTCAGACACCCCCTGGTGCTCGTGAGTCGGCGCTGTCCCCACAGCGCGAGACCCATTGACCCGAGCGCTACGCGGCTAACTATCTGCCATGAGCCAACTACCGACCACCGTCTTTAAATCTCAATTCAGTCACAGCTCACGCCTAGATCTTCCAAAATCTGGACAAACTGTTCGACCGAGAAGGCCGCGAAACGGACGTGTTACATGTCTATCGGGCGCCGATCTCCGAATGTCGGACATCGGGTTCCGGAAAACCGGTTGCAAAAAGCCCGGGCACCCCCGAGACGGGGGCACCCGGGCCGGATGCCGTGGGTCGGCCGTGCACCTGCTCCGGATCAGCGGTGGACCCGCTGTGGACCCGTTGAGGATCAGCCGTGCTTGGCGCGGCTCGCGGCGCGGGCGCGCTCGCGGGCGTCCAGGTTGACCTTGCGGATGCGAACGGCCTCCGGGGTCACCTCGACACACTCGTCGTCGCGGCAGAACTCCAGCGACTGCTCCAGCGACAGCTTGCGCGGCGGGACGATCGACTCGGCCACATCGGCCGTGGACGACCGCATGTTGGTGAGCTTCTTCTCCTTGGTGATGTTGACGTCCATGTCGTCGGAGCGGGAGTTCTCACCGACGATCATGCCCTCGTACACCTCGGTGCCGGGCTCCACGAAGAGCACGCCGCGCTCCTGGAGGTTGGTCATCGCGAACGCGGTGACCGCACCGGCGCGGTCGGCGACCAGGGAGCCGTTGTTCCGGGTGGTCAGCGTGCCGAACCAGGGCTCGTGGCCCTCGTGGATGGAGTGCGCGATACCGGTGCCGCGGGTCTGGGTCAGGAACTCCGTCCGGAAACCGATCAGACCGCGGGAGGGCACCACGAACTCCATGCGCACCCAGCCGGAGCCGTGGTTGGACATGTTGTCCATCCGGCCCTTGCGCACGCCCATCAGCTGCGTGACCGCGCCCATGTGCTCCTCGGGCACGTCGATCGTCATGCGCTCGACCGGCTCGTAGACCTTGCCGTCGACGTCCTTGGTGACGACCTGCGGCTTGCCGACGGTCAGCTCGTAGCCCTCGCGGCGCATCTGCTCGACCAGGATGGCCAGCGCCAGCTCACCGCGGCCCTGCACCTCCCAGGCGTCCGGCCGGTCGGTGTCCAGGACGCGGAGCGAGACGTTGCCGATCAGCTCGCGGTCCAGGCGGTCCTTGACCTGGCGGGCGGTGACCTTGCGGTCCTTGACGGCCGCCTTCGCGTCGGCGCCCTTGCCGGTGCCGCCACGGCCGACCAGCGGCGAGGTGTTGGTGCCGATGGTCATGGAGATCGCGGGCTCGTCCACCGTGATCAGCGGCAGCGGCACCGGGTTCTCCAGGTCCGCCAGGGTCTCGCCGATCATGATGTCCGGGATACCGGCGACGGCGCAGATGTCACCGGGGCCGGCCTTCTCGGCGGGCTTGCGGGTGAGCGCCTCGGTCATCATCAGCTCGGAGATCCGCACGTTCTGCACGGACCCGTCGCGCTTCATCCAGGCCACCGTCTGGCCCTTCTTCAGCTCGCCCTGGTGGACCCGGAGCAGCGCGATACGGCCGAGGAAGTTGTCGGCGTCCAGGTTGGTCACATGGGCCTGGAGCGGGGCGCCCTCGTCGTAGGTCGGGGCCGGGATGTGCTCCAGGATCGTGGAGAAGAACGGCTCCAGGCTGGTGGAGTCGGCGGGAACGGTCCCGTCCTCCGGCTTGGTCAGGGAGGCGATGCCGTCCCGGCCGCAGGCGTAGACGATCGGGAACTCGATCTGCTCCTCGTCGGCGTCCAGGTCGAGGAAGAGGTCGTAGGTCTCGTTGACGACCTCGTCGATCCGGGCGTCCGGCCGGTCCGTCTTGTTGATGCACAGGATGATCGGCAGCCGGGCCTGGAGCGCCTTGCGCAGCACGAAGCGGGTCTGCGGCAGCGGGCCCTCGGACGCGTCGACGAGAAGGACCACGCCGTCGACCATCGACAGACCACGCTCGACCTCGCCACCGAAGTCGGCGTGGCCGGGGGTGTCGATGATGTTGATGGTGATCGGTTCCCCGCCGTCCTTCGGGTGGTACTTGACCGCCGTGTTCTTGGCGAGGATCGTGATGCCCTTCTCACGCTCCAGGTCGTTGGAGTCCATGACCCGGTCGTCCACGGAGTCGAGCTGGTGCGCGGCGAAGGCGCCGGCCTGCTTGAGCATGCCGTCGACGATGGTGGTCTTCCCGTGGTCGACGTGGGCGACGATGGCGACGTTGCGGATGTCGTGGCGCGTGGCCATATTGCGGCGTACTCCCGGAGTGGTGAGGACGGCCTGCGCGTACGTCTGTGTTACGCGGGCCCTGCCGGGCTGAACATGCCACGGCCTCACCCCATGGTACGGGGCCGGGCCGGAAGGGGCTCGCCGGGTCATGACCGCGATGCCCGCGAGCGGCTCCCGCGCCCCTACGCCGACGGACCGGGCGGGGCCCCGGTGCCCTTCCTCACGAAGCCCATGTCCTCGTAGACCGGGGTCCGGAAGCCGAAGGCGCCCGTGTTGGCCAGGCCCTTGCGCACGGCGACGAGCTGCGGGCGCTGATAGAGGGGGATGGAGCCGGCCGCCGCCCAGATCCGGGAGTCGGCCTTGCGGATCAGCTCGCGCTCGTCGTTCTCGTCCAGGGTGGTCAGGGCCTGGTCGAAGAGCTGGTCGACCTGGTCGGTGCCGACCCGGGTGTAGTTCTGCTCGACGTTCAGCGAGCCGTCGGCGGCCGGGACGGGCTTGGCGTAGACGGGGCGGGCGTCGGTGGCCGGGAAGGCGGAGGCGGGCCAGGAGTACAGGGCGAGGTCGTACTGCCCGGACGCGATGTGGTCCTTGAAGTAGCTGTCGTCCGGGACCTTGGAGACGTTCGTGCGGATGCCGACCCGCTCCAGCATCCGGGAGATACGGCCGGCCACGGTGCGCAGCGCCTCCGAGCCGGGACCGGAGGGCAGGACGAAGC
The DNA here is from genome assembly GCF_014647975.1 of Streptomyces fumigatiscleroticus. Lineage (GTDB taxonomy): Bacteria > Actinomycetota > Actinomycetes > Streptomycetales > Streptomycetaceae > Streptomyces > Streptomyces fumigatiscleroticus. The sequence goes on along the minus strand of NZ_BMQF01000003.1, from coordinate 652,926 downwards.
GGAGGGTGAGCGGCTTGCCGTCCTTGGCGAGCGGCGCGGCGGCACCCGAGGGGGCGGCCGTGCCCTTGGGCGCGTAGGCGCCGGGTGCGCCGCCCCGCTTCGGGCCCTTCCCGGCGTGCTGCTTGCCGTCCTGGGCGAGATGCCGGGAGCCCCTCTCGCGCCCTTCGCCCTCTTTACCCCCTTCACCCCTTTTGTGTCCGTCATTCCCTTCACGTTTCCCCGTCCCCTCGGGTTTCCCCGTCCCGTCGGGTTTCCCCGTCCCCTCGGGTTTCCCCGTCCCGTCGGGTTTTCCCGTCCCGTCGGGTTTTCCCGTCCCCCCGTCCCCGGTCTCGCCGGTGCGGGGCTTGTCGTCCTCGCCGACGATGTACGCGCCGTCGTCGCCGCCCGGGGAGTTCTCCTCGTTCTCGTCGTCCGTGGCCTCGGCGCCCCTGCCGCCGGCCGCCGTCTCCTCCCGGCCCGGCTTCTTCACCGGCCCGCCGCGCTCCCATCCGGCGTCCGCGAGCAGGGCCCGGGCCTCCTCGGTGTCCTGGCCGCCGAGCGCACCGCTGCCGTCGGCGTAGGCGGCCTGGCCGGAGAGGGCGAGATGGCTGCCGACGGGCACGGCGGGCAGGCCCAGCGGCTTCAGCACGGCCTCGGCCAGCTTGCCGCGGTCCAGAGCGCGGGCCACGGCCCGGCGGACCCGCTCGTCGGCGAGCGGCCCCTCGGCACCGTTGAGGGCGAGCTGGGTGTAGGCGGGCTCCAGCGACTTGCGGATCTCGAAGCCTTCGAGGGCCTGCCGCCGGCTCCGGCGGACGCGGCTCTCCTCGTAGGCGGCCTCCTCGTCGGAGCCATGGGCCACGGCCCAGGAGCGCAGGGCGTCCGCGGCGTCCCCGGAGCCCTCCGGACCGGCGAGGGGAGCGCTGGCGCCCTCGCTCCCGGCCCTGGCACCGGCTCCGGCACTCGCCGTACCGGCACGAGGTCCGGCGGCGAGGGAGAGGCGCCGGGCCGTGGCCGGGTCGATCTCGGCCAGGTCGACCCGGCCGGCGGCCAGCGCCGCGGCCCGCTCCTCGCGCGGTACGGCGCGCAGCGCGATCCGCGACAGCTTGGCCGGCGCGCCCCACCAGCGGGCGCTGCGGGTGAGGAGGACCTCGTCGTCCCTGCGGTCCACCTCCTCCACGGCGAAGGGACCGGCGGTGACCTTCAGCTTCCGGCGCGCCCCGTCGTTGAAGGAGTCCGGGCTGCCCATGACCTCCTTGGGGTACAGCGGCGAGAACAGCGACCGCCAGTCGGCGTAGGGGCGGCTGAAGGTGATCTTGACCTCCAGGTCGCTGGCGCCGCGCTGGATCTTCTGGATGCGGTCGTAGCCGGCGTTGCGTGCGGTCCAGTAGGCGGTGTCCCTGCCGGACAGGGCGCGCCACTGGGCGGCGAAGTCGGCGGCGCCGATCTCCCGGCCGTTGCTCCAGACGGCCTGCTGGTTGAGCTTGTAGAGGACGACCTGCTTGGGCTCGGTGTCGACGACCTCGGCGGACTCCAGGTAGTCGGGGTTGCGCCGCGGGCGGCCGCTGCCGTCCAGCCGGAACATCGACGGCAGGACGGCCTGGGCGACACGGCTGCTGGTCGCGTCGGCGTCCGACTGGAAGGTGTTCAGGGTGTCCGGTACGGAGTCCACCGCCCAGCGCAGGGTGCCGCCGTCGGCCACCCGGCCGCGGGCGGCCGGGGCGATGTCCTGCCCGGCCAGCGGCCGGCCCGCCGCGTCGCCGGAGGTGCAGGCGGTGAGCACGGGCACCGCGAGCGCACCCGCGGTGAGGAAGGCGACCGAGCGCATGACCGCGCGCGGTCCGACGCCGTCGTGGGACATCTTCGCTACCTCACGTTCGGGCGGATGGGGCGGATAAGGGAGCTGATCGGACAGATCTATGAGCACACTGAAGAGGAAAGGGTTCTTCAGCCGTCGGCGACACGACGGCGGCGCGCCTCCGGGTCACCCGAGCGGCGCAACGCGCCGCCTTCGCTCCGGCGCACTCCTGCCGGACCCGGGCGCGCCCGGAGAGCGTGCAACCCGCCAATCGGTGCAGACGCCTTCACAGGGCGCGGTGTGACGCGCAACACTCGCAGGCGCATGAGCGTTGCCGCCTGGGGCCCGACGGCCCGCGGAAGTGAGGGCAAGTCATGTCCGTGCACGACGAACTGACGTCCGTCCAGCGCTGCCTCGACGACCTGTTCCGGTCCGTGAGCCGCCTGGAACAGCAGCTCGGCAGCCGTGGACTGGAGATCCGCCGGGTCCGCACCGACGCCGACCATCTGCGCGAGAGCGTCGCCCTGCTGCGGGAGACGGCCGCCACCTCCGTCGTGCCCGCGAAACGGCCCGACCTCGTCACCATCTCCGACACGCCGTACGACGACTCGCTGTGGACGGACTCGGACGACGAAGGTCTCGGCGCCCGCGACCGCCGCGCCCCCTGACCCGACCGGAGTCATCCCTTGGCCACTGGTACGGAACCTCCTGCCACCGACCCCCACCCCCGCGGCGGCGGCGTACGCACCCCCACGCGCGCCGCGATCGACGCCCCGCACCTGCGGACCGACCGCTGGTGGCTGGCGCCGGCCGCCACCGCCGCCGGCCTGCTGGCCTTCGTCGTCTACTCGACCTGGCGGGCCTTCGCCAACGCGGACTACTACGCGGCGCCGTACGTCTCGCCGTTCTACTCCCCCTGTCTGGCGGAGAATTGCGCCCCCATGCGGCACGGCCCCAACTGGGAACTCTTCGGCTCCTGGTGGGGCATCTCCCCCGCGGTCATCATCCTGATCTTCCCGCTCGGCTTCCGCCTGACCTGCTACTACTACCGCAAGGCCTACTACCGGGGTTTCTGGGCGTCCCCGCCGGCCTGCGCGGTGGCCGAGCCGCACAAGAAGTACACCGGCGAGACCCGCTTCCCGCTGATCCTCCAGAACATCCACCGGTACTTCTTCTACGCGGCGATCCCGGTCGCGGCCATCCTCACCTACGACACCGTGCTCGCCTTCCGCGACGAGCACTACGCCTGGGGCCACATGGGCCTCGGCACGCTGGTGTTCCTGGTGAACACCGTGCTGATCTGGGCGTACACCCTCTCCTGCCACTCGTGCCGGCACATCGTCGGCGGCAAGCTCAGGCACTTCTCCCGGCACCCCGTGCGCTACCGGATGTGGCGGTTCGTCGGGCGGCTCAACGCCCGGCACATGCTGCTCGCCTGGACGTCGCTGGTGAGCGTGGCGCTCGCCGACTTCTACGTCTATCTCGTGGCGTCCGGTGCCTTCGACGATCCGCGCTTCTTCTGAATGAGTGAGGCCTTGTGATGTCCGTGGTCGACCGGCAGGAATGGGACGTCGTCGTGGTGGGGGCCGGCGGCGCCGGGCTGCGTGCCGCGATCGAGGCCCGGGAGCGCGGCGCCCGTACGGCCGTGATCTGCAAGTCGCTGTTCGGCAAGGCGCACACGGTGATGGCCGAGGGCGGTATCGCCGCGGCGATGGGCAATGTCAACGCCGGGGACAACTGGCGCGTCCACTTCCGCGACACCCTGCGCGGCGGCAAGTTCCTCAACCAGTGGCGGATGGCCGAGCTGCACGCGCGGGAGGCCCCGGAGCGGGTCTGGGAGCTGGAGACCTGGGGCGCGCTCTTCGACCGCACCGAGGACGGGCGGATCTCGCAGCGCAACTTCGGCGGTCACGAGTACCCGCGTCTGGCGCACGTCGGCGACCGCACCGGCCTGGAGCTGATCCGCACGCTCCAGCAGAAGATCGTCTCCCTTCAGCAGGAGGACCACGCCGAGACCGGCGAGTACGAGTCCCGGCTGAAGGTCTTCCAGGAGTGCACGGTCACCCGGGTGCTCAAGGACGGCAAGCGGGTCTCCGGGGTCTTCGCCTACGAACGCGAGACCGGCCGTTTCTTCGTGCTCCGGGCACCCGCCGTGGTGATCGCCACGGGCGGCATCGGCAAGTCCTTCAAGGTGACCTCGAACTCGTGGGAGTACACCGGCGACGGGCACGCGCTGGCGCTGCTGGCCGGGGCGCCCCTGCTGAACATGGAGTTCGTGCAGTTCCATCCCACCGGGATGGTCTGGCCGCCGTCGGTGAAGGGCATCCTGGTCACCGAGTCGGTGCGCGGCGACGGCGGAGTGCTCAGGAACTCCGAGGGCCGGCGCTTCATGTTCGACTACATCCCCGACGTCTTCAAGGAGAAGTACGCCGAGACCGAGGAGGAGGCCGACCGCTGGTACGACGACCCGGACACCAACCGGCGCCCGCCCGAACTGCTCCCCCGGGACGAGGTCGCGCGGGCGATCAACTCCGAGGTGAAGGAGGGGCGCGGCTCGCCGCACGGCGGGGTCTTCCTGGACGTCTCCAGCCGGATGCCGGCCGAGGTGATCCGGCGGCGGCTGCCCTCCATGTACCACCAGTTCAAGGAGCTGGCCGACGTCGACATCACGGCGGAGGCGATGGAGGTCGGGCCCACCTGCCACTACGTGATGGGCGGCATCGCGGTCGACTCCGACACGGCGGCGGCGCGCGGGGTGCCGGGGCTGTACGCGGCCGGTGAGGTCGCGGGCGGCATGCACGGCTCCAACCGGCTCGGCGGCAACTCGCTGTCCGACCTGCTGGTGTTCGGGCGCCGGGCCGGCTGGCACGCGGCCGAGTACGCGTCGGGGCAGGCCGGGGCACGGCCCCCGCTGGACGATCTCCAGGTCGACTCCGCCGCCGCCGAGGCGCTGCGCCCGTTCTCGGCGGAGGGCCAGGAGGCGAGCCGGCGGGACGGGCATCCGCCGGAGAACCCGTACGCCCTCCACCAGGAACTCCAGCAGACGATGAACGACCTGGTGGGCATCATCCGCCGCGAGACCGAGATGAAGCAGGCCCTGGAGAAGCTGGCGGAGCTGCGGGTACGGGCCCGCCGGGCCGGCGTCGAGGGGCACCGGCAGTTCAACCCCGGCTGGCACCTGGCCCTGGACCTGCGCAACATGCTGCTGGTCAGCGAGTGCGTGGCGCGGGCGGCGCTGGAGCGGACGGAGTCCCGCGGCGGGCACACCCGCGAGGACCATCCGTCGATGGACCGCAAGTGGCGCCGGATCAATCTGCTGTGCCGGCTGACCGACCCGACGGGCGGCCTCGCGGCCACCGACCCGGTACGCGGCCAGATCACCCTGGACCGCGAGGAGACCGAACCCGTCCGCCCGGACCTGCTCGCCCTCTTCGACAAGGAAGAGCTGGTCAAGTACCTCGCCGAGGAGGAACTGTTCGAGTGAGCAGCTACGAGGCCCGCTTCCGGGTGTGGCGGGGCGACACCGGGGGCGGCGGTCTGGAGGACTTCGTGGTCGAGGTCAACGACGGCGAGGTGGTGCTGGACATCATCCACCGGCTCCAGGCCACCCAGGCCCCCGATCTCGCCGTCCGCTGGAACTGCAAGGCCGGCAAGTGCGGTTCGTGCTCGGCGGAGATCAACGGGCGGCCCCGGCTGATGTGCATGACCCGCATGTCGGTGTTCGACCGGGCGGAGACGATCACCGTCACACCCCTGCGGGCCTTCCCGGTCGTCCGCGACCTGGTGACGGACGTCGGCTTCAACTACACCAAGGCGCGTGAGGTCCCGGCGTTCGTCCCGCCCGACGGGCTCGGCCCCGGCGAGTACCGGATGATGCAGGAGGACGTGGACCGGTCCCAGGAGTTCCGCAAGTGCATCGAGTGCTTCCTGTGCCAGGACACCTGCCATGTGGTGCGGGACCACGAGGAGAACAAGCCGGCGTTCGCGGGTCCGCGCTTCCTGATGCGGGTGGCGGAACTGGACATGCATCCGCTGGACGCGGCCGAGGACACCGGCCTGGACCGCAAGCGCACGGCCCAGGACGAACACGGCCTCGGCTACTGCAACATCACCAAGTGCTGCACGGAGGTGTGCCCGGAGGGCATCCGCATCACGGACAACGCCCTGATCCCGCTGAAGGAGCGGGCCGTGGACCGCAAGTACGACCCGCTGGTGTGGCTGGGCTCGAAGATCAGGCGTCGCTCCTCAGCAGGCTGAGCACCCGCTGAAGGTTGGCCTCCGCGATGGCCCGCATCGGCTCCCGGTCCGGGAAGTCCCCGTCGAGGAGACGGAGCGGACCGGCGACCAGGTTCAGGTGCATGGCCAGGCGGTACAGGCGCAGGCGGTCCTCGTCCAGGCCGGGGACGCGCAGGACGTCGTAGTGGGGGCCGAAGCGCAGTTCCAGGAAGACGTGCTCCCACTCGACGTCGAAGTACATCAGGCCCTCGATGTCGATCAGGGCCGGTTCGCCGTCCGCGGTCAGCAGGACGTGGTCCGGGCCGAGTTCGCCGTGGACGAGGGTGCAGGTGCCGCGCGGGCGGACCGCCCGCTGGAGCTCCCGTATCCGCTCGGCCAGCCGGGTCCGCACCACGCGCACCCGGTCGTCCCGCGCGGCCGCCTCCTCGATGTCCCGGACCGCCCGGTCGGCGACGACCTGCGCGCAGGAGGTGCCGTGGGGCATGCCGCCCTCGTGCACCAGCCCGGCCTTGCCGTGTCCGGCGGAGTCGCGGGCGCGCATCCTCTCCAGCAGGCCGGCCAGCCGCTCCAGGGCCGCGCGTCCCCGCGCCGGGTCGGTGCGCAGCGCCTCCTGAAGACTTCCGCCGGAGACGTCCTCGACGACCGCCGAGTACGCCGGGAGGTGCACGGCGTCCTCGTCGGCGAGCAGCAGCCGCGGGGTGCGCACGCCGGCGGCCTCCAGGGTCCAGTGCGCCGCCCGGAAGACGCCGAGGCCGGTCGCGCCGGCAAGGGTGTCGCGGACGTCGGCGGCCGGCTGGTCCCAGTAGTCCTCCTGCGGGGACCAGACGTACGCGATCGCCGTCGAGCCGTCGTCGAAGGCGAGCCGGTAGACGCCCTTCCTGCTGCCGCCGGTCAGCCTGGTCGCGGCGACGAGGGTGCACTGCGAGCCGACGGCCTCCCGGGCCAGGGACGCCAGGTCGGCGGTGGTCAGATGCTGTCGCTTCCGGGTCATCGGACCCATCCCTCCTGATAGGCGGCCCAGTCCTGCTCGGTCGCCGCGAAGTCCACGTACAGCGCGACACCGAAGCGCGCGCGGTCGGCGTCCGTGCGGGACAGCCCCAGGCGCGCGCCCCGGACCGCGGCGGCGACCGTCTCCGCGTGGGCCCAGTGGCCGAAGCGGTTCTCGTGGTAGAAGGGCAGGCCCATGAGGAGGTCGGTGCCGGCCGGTGTGACCTCCAGCGCCAGCGAGGTCTGCTGGGCGACGTAACCGCCGTACAGGCTCTCCAGGGGCTGCATGGTGTCGTACGACATGACGGCGATCTGGTCGACGCGGCGGGCGACCTGGCCGAAGAACGTCTGCGACCACCACTTCGGGTGCCCGGTGGTGGCGCCCCAGAAGGAGTGGAAGGCGGGGAGCGGGTCGATCTGATGAGCCGCCACCGACAGCTGGGCGCCTCGTGCCCGGGTGAGGCGGTGCAGGGTGTCGAGGAGCTTCAGGTAGTTCCCGTCGCCGGAGTGCAGCGGCTCCAGGTCGAAGTGGACGCCGTCGTATCCGGCGTCCAGGATCTGCCGGGCGGAACGGACGACGGCGGCACGGCTCTCGGCGCGCTCCAGCCGCAGGCCCTGGGGGCTCTCGGTGGCGAGTACGTCTCCCAGCCAGGCCTGGACACGGATGCCGGGCAGCTCCCGGTGCACGGCGTCCAGGAACCAGCGGGCCCTGGGGTAGGCCGACGCGGGCAGCGTGCCGTCGTGCTCCAGGGGGCCCGAGTGGACGTACAGGTCGTGGATGCCGGTGCTCCGCAGGCGCCGGGCGAGCGCGGCGACGTCCTTGTCGTCCTTGCGGCCGTCGACCCAGGCGTGGCCGAGCCAGATCGCGTCACGGTTCCTGGTGTACGTGCCGTCGGCCGGGTCGCCGGTGTAGTTGACGCGCAGGGCCGTCTCGGCGGTGACGAGCGGGACGAGAAGGACGAGGACCAGGACCAGGACGGACCGCCGGACCCGGCGCAGGACCCGCCGCGAACGCGGACGAGGACGTTCGGCAGGGCCTCCGCCACCGCCGGCCCCGGGCTCGTCCGGAGGGCCTCCGCCACCGGTGCCCGCCGGCTCGTCGCCCACCGAAGCCGCCGGGACCGCCGCCTCCGGCGGCGCACCGGTCCCCGGACGCGGCCCCGGAACCGCCACCGATGGCCCCTCACCGCCCGGACCCGGACCCGAGGCCACCGCCAGCGACCCATCGCCGCCCGGACACGGACCCGTCTCCAGCGTCGCGTCGTCACCCGGACGCGGGGTCGAGGCCGTCTCCGACGGCGCGTCGGCACCCGCGCGCAGGCCCGAGGCCATCTCCAGCGGCGCACCGGTCCCCGGACCCGGGGTCGAGGCCGTCTCCGGCGGTGTGTCGGTGTTCGTCGTCGGCTTCGGGGCCGCCGGTGGCTCTCCGTCGGTGCCGGAGTCCGTGTGGTGCGTACGCATTCCCGTGTTCCCCTCCCGCTGTCGTGCGCCCCCTGTCCCGGACCCGTACCGCTCGCTGAGCCGCAGTCCGGGTCATACGCTCCGGAATGTGACGCCATCCATGGTCCGGGGCCGGCCGCGGCGCGCCACGTCGTGCCCGCGCGTGCGGGTGCGGGTGGTGCGTGCCGTACTGGGTGGTGCGGCCGGAGTCCTGTGGCTGGTGCTGCCGGTGATGACGACGGCAACCGGTGGTGCGGTTGCGATCACCGGGCAGGGCCCGGTGGCGAGCGCCGCCGCGCGGGACGGGGGCGATCAGGACGACGAGGGCTCGGCGGCCGACCTGGTGCTGCCGCTGGCCGTGGCGGGGGCCGCCGGTCTGCTGGCGGGCCGCGGCCGCCTGCGGCGCATCCGGCGGGCCCGCACCCGTACCACCCCCGGCCGCGCCCACCCGGACGGAGACGGCTCACCGCCTCCGCCCGGTACCTAGTGCCGGGGCTAGAACAGGCTGAGCAACGCTTCCGCCGGGTCGGTCAGGCCGGTCTCGCCGCCCGGCAGCGGCAGTTCGAACCAGACCGTCTTGCCGCGTGGCGTACGGCGTGAGCCCCAGGCGGCGCTGAGCAGGCCGACGAGCTGGAGGCCCCGGCCCCCTTCGTCGGTGTCGCGGGCGCGGCGGCGGCGCGGCTGGACCAGGCCGGAGTCCCAGACCTCGCACACCAGGGTGCGGTCCAGCAGCAGACGGAGCCTGATCTCCCCCTCGCCGTACCGCAGGGCGTTGGTGACCAGCTCGCTGACGAGCAGCTCGGTGGTGTCCACCAGCGGCTCCAGGTCCCAGCTGAGCAGCTGGCCGCGCGCGTACTCGCGGGCCCGGCCGACGCTGCGCGGCTCGCGCGGCAGCGTCCAGTCGCCGACGGACTCGGCGGGCAGGCCCTGTACACGTGCCATCAGCAAGGCGATGTCGTCCTCGCCGTGATGGGTGTCGAGGGTGTTCAGGACGTGGTCGCAGACGTCCTCCAGGGGCCGGGCGGACTCCGTCAGCGCTCCGACGAAGGCCTGGAGGCCCTCGTCCAGCGGATGGTCGCGGGACTCGACCAGTCCATCCGTGTAGAGCGCCAGGAGGGAGCCCTCGGGGAGTTCGACCTCCACCTCCTCGAAAGGCTCACCGCCGACGCCGAGCGGCATGCCCGGCGGCACGTCGAGCATCAGCGCCGACTCGCCCGGTTCGACCAGTACGGGCGGCAGATGGCCCGCGTTGGCGAAGGTGCAGCGGCGGGTGACGGAGTCGTAGACGGCGTAGACACAGGTCGCGAGGTAGACCTCGGACAGGTCGGCCTCGCGGGGGCGGCGGGCGGCGCGGGTGGCCTGCTGGACGCCGGGCCCGAAGGCCTGGGAGGGACCGCCGGGGGCGCCGAGGCCACGCGCGATCTCGTCCAGCTGGGAGAGGACCTCGGCCGGTTCGAGGTCGAGCTGGGCCAGCGTGCGTACGGCGGTGCGGAGTTCGCCCATCGCCACGGCGGCGCGCAGACCGCGGCCCATGACGTCGCCGACGACCAGCGCGGTGCGGTGGCCGGGCAGTTCGATGACGTCGAACCAGTCGCCGCCGACCTCGCTGGGCCGTCCGGTGTTGGCGTTGCCGGGCAGATAGCGGCAGGCGATGTCGAGGCCGGAGGCCTCCGGGTCGCCGGGCGGGAGCAGGGACCGCTGGAGTATCAGCGCCCGCTCGTGCTCGCGGCGGTACAGCCGGGCGTTGTCGATGCAGACGGCGGCGCGCGCGGCGAGTTCCACGGCGAGGTCGCGGTCGCGGTCCCCGAACGGCTCGCTGCCCTTGGTCCGGGCGAACTGCACCAGGCCGACGACGGTGTCGTGGGCGACCATCGGCACGGCGAGCGTGGACTGCACCAGGCCGCCCTCCGCGGCGGGGACGGTCTGCGGGCGGGCGGTGCGCAGGGCGTCGGCGCAGGGGGAGTTGAAGGGGTAGTGGTGGACGGCGCCCACCGGTACGGGGTCGCCGGCGCCGTGGAACGGGGCGTCGGAGACGGCGCTGGCGAAGGCGACGCGGCGCAGTTCGGCGCTGCCGTCGGCGAGTCCGGGCGGGGTCTCGTCGCCCACCAGGAGTCCCTGGTACAGGTCGACGGTGGCCAGGTCGCAGAAGCCGGGGACGACGACGTCGAGGAGTTCGCGGGCCGTGGTCTCCAGGTCGAGGGAGTTGCCGATGCGGGCGCCGGCCTCGTTGAGCAGGGCGAGATTGCGCCGTGCGGCGGCGGCCTCGCGGGCGGCGGCGCGCCGGGCGGTGATGTCGGTGGCGAGCCAGGCGATGCCGATGGGGCGGCCGGAACCGCTGTGCACCCGGTAGAGGTTGACGGACCAGTGGCGGCGCTCGTCGGAGTCCGGCACGAAGCCCGTGACGTGCATGTCCGTGATGGAGTCGCCGGTCTCCAGCACCCGGCGCAGGGTCGCGGCGACGCGCTCGGCCTCGGGGCGCGGCAGATAGTCGTGGACGCCGCGGCCACGGTGGTCGTCGGGGGTGCCGCCGAAGATGGAGGCGATCCGCTGGTTGGCACGGCGTACCCGCAGATCGGTGTCGATGAGCAGGAAACCGAACGGGGATTGACCGAAAATGGCCTGCGAGGCGGCGAGATCCGTCTCCATGCTGCGCAGGGTGCGGACGTCGACGACGATACAGACGGCGGCCTTCTCCCCCTCCTGCGTCCGGGTCGGCATGACGTAGAGCTCGGCGAGCCCCTCCCGGCCGCCCTCGCCGTCGGCGGAGTCCGGGATGCGGAAGGGAACGACACCGGTCCACTCGCGGCCGTCGAGGATCTCGGCCATCTTGCGCTGGCCGCGTTCGCGCGAGCCCGGCTCGACGAAGGCGTCGATGGGATCGGTGCCGACGGCCCGCTCGGCGGGGATGCCGAACAGCTGCTCGGCGCGGAGGCTCCACTGGTCGACGAGCCCGTCGGGGCCGATGGAGAAGGACGCCACCCGGATGTAGTCGTAGATGGAGCCGGGTGGGCTGCTCTGCCACATGGCGTCCCCGGGCGGCACGTCGTCATGGCGGGCTCGGGCCGCGCTGTCCTCCGCGGCCCCAGCCCTCGCGCCGTCCGACGGGTCCTCGGACTCCGTGGCCCTCGCTGGTATCTCGCTCACGCGAACCGTCCCCTCCAGCTCACCGCGTCCGGCACCGGTCACCGGGGGCGGCTGCCCGCAGTATCCAGCACTACGGCGCCGCACAACACGGTGTTCACGATCACAGCACGGTCCCGATGGTTTTTGGACCGGACTGTGACAACACTGCCAGTCTTCTAACCAGGGGACACGTCGTCGAATCACACACCTCCGCAACCGTCGGCGGCCAGAACCCGCCGGTCCGCGGATCCGGGGCGGCCGGACCGCGCCGGGCGGACCGCTCGGTGCCGGGCCGACGGCGGCCGTCCGGCACGGAGCCGGGTCACTCCGGCACCGCGAGTTCGAACCACACGGCCTTGCCCGGATCCCGCGGCCGGGTACCCCAGCGCCGCGAGGAGGAGGCCACCAGTTGCAGACCGCGGCCGCTCTCGTCCTCGGGACGGGCGACGCGCTCGCGAGGCGGGTCGGGGAGGGTGTCGGAGACCTCCACGCGCAGGACGCCGCCGACGCCGCCGCACGGGCGCACCAGCAGGACCCCGATGGGCCCGGCGGCATGCCGCAGCGCGTTGGTGACCAGCTCGCTGACGAGCAGCACGGTGATGTCGCCGACTCCGTCGAGGCCCCAGCCGTTCAGCTGGCCGCGGACGACGGAACGGGCGGTACGGACGGCGCCCGGGTCCGCGGGAAAGGTCCACTCGGCGCAGTCGCCTTCGGTGTCGATCACGCCGATCACTTCCCAGGCCAGCGAGCCCACCATGTCCTGTTTCAGGGGGTTAATGGGCACATACCCGATATTCGGGTGCCGGTACCGCCCGAACTGGCGCACTGTGGCACGAACGGCGTAAAGAGCACTGCACTCACGCTCGTATCTCCGCGTGTCGCACTCCCCCACAAGCCCTCACGCTCCCTGGGCCCCTCGGCGTCCCGGACGCCTCGCCGCGACTCGTCCGGCCGCCGTTCCTCACCCGGTCCGCGCGTCCCGTCCGGCCGGGCCGAGGCGGGCGAGGGTCTGCCGGACGGCCGGCACGTCCTGGTCGAGCCAGGGCACGTCCCAGATCTCCTCCGGACGGAGCCAGCGCAGCCGGTCGTGGTCCTGGAGGGGCGCGGGGGCGGCCGAGCCGGGCAGCAGCCGTGCCGTCCACACCTGGAGGACGTAGGGCCCCCTCAGGGGCCACTCCCCCGGGACACGCCCGACGGGTTCCGCTTCGACGCCGAGCTCTTCGCGCAGTTCGCGCACGAGGGCCGCGTCGGGCGTCTCGCCCGGCTCGACCTTGCCGCCCGGCAGTTCCCATCTTCCGGCCAGCTCGGCCGGTGCGCTGCGGCGCGCGGCGAGCAGACGTCCGCCGTCGAGCAGGGCGGCGCCCACCACCACGATCCGTTCCGTCATGCACGGGAGCCTACGACAGGCCCGCCCATGGTCAGCCGGGCCCGTGCGTCCCGTTCTGACCGACCCTCTCGACCCAGTAGAGCTGTTTGTGGCCGCGGCTGTCGAGGCTGTCCGCGATCTTCTGGGCCTCGGCCCGGGTCGCGTACCTGCCGACGCGGTAGCGATTGCCGTTGTCGTCCTGGCGGATGACGAGCCAGGGCAGAGTGACCGTGCCGTCGTTCATCGCGCCCCTCCACTTCCCGTCGGCGGCCGGTGCCGCGCCCCACCCGGTGAGGAAACCGCATTCCGCATATGCCTGAGCCTACGCCCAACCTTCACGCTGCGAATACGGCTTTTTACAAAGAGGTACGCAACCGGCCAGGAGCAGGGGGGCGCACGGCATCCGGCGCGCCACCCCCGCACCCTGACGCGTCCGGTCAGCGGCACCCCGGAGACGTCCGTGACGACCTGCGAAAACGGCCAGATTGCAGCGGCGCCGGGGCGGGCGTCCGGCTTGGCCCGCATTCCGGTTGGCGGCGCACCGCGGTGTAGGCGGGGCGAGTGGGGGGCGTGCGCTATTTGACGGGCAGATGGTAAGCGACCCGGTAACGGTCGGCCGGGATCACCACGTCCGCCGTCTCGACGGGCCGGCCCGAGGCGTAGAAGGTGCGCTGGACGACCAGCACCACATGGCCCGGGACACCGCCCAGCAGGAGGAGTTCCTCGGCCAGACCGGGCCGGGCGCCGACCTCCTCGGTGACGTTGTCCACGACGATGTCGATGGCCGCCATGCGCTCCACGACGCCCATGCCGCCCAGCGGGCCCTCCTCGGGCAGCATCACCGGGGTGCGGCCGGTCACCGCGAGCGGCTCCCAGGAGGTGGAGAGCATCATGGCCTCGCCGCCCTCCCGGAAGAGGTACTCGGTGCGCATCACACGGTCACCGGGCCGGATGCCGAGCCGCTCGGCGACCGCGCCGCTCGCCTCGGTCTGCTCGCTGCTGGACTCCCAGGTGCCGCGGGCCCGGGTGTCGGCCTGCTCCTGCCGGAAGGGGGTGGCACCGCCGCCCGGCCGGAAGCCGGAGCGGGCGATGCGCCGGGGCACGGGCCGCTCGCGCACATAGGTGCCCGAGCCGGAACGGCCCTCGACCAGCCCCTCCGCCATGAGGACCTTGCGTGCCTCCAGGGCGACCGTGTCCGAGACGCCGTACTCCTCGCGGATCCTGGCCTGTGAGGGCAGGCGGGTGTGCGGTGGCAGCAGACCGTCGACGATCTTCTTCCGGAGATCACCCGCGACACGCAGGTACGCCGGCTGCTCACCGAATGTCACTGGCCGCTCCCATCAGTTGTACAGACAGCAACAGCCTGGCAACCGAGGGTTGAGCCGTGCAAGCACAGGCCAGAGAATCACTCGAAGTGATGACATCCGCCACCCGAAGCCTTCACGCAGGCACTTTCTCCCCGCTGTAGCCGGCGTCACACCTCCATTCCGCCCTCTCCCTCGCCTCCGTCGTCGCCCTCCTCGTACGACTCGTACGACGGCGGAGTCGTGGCCAGCCCCAGAGCCTTGCGCGCGGTGACGGACTTCTGCGGGTCGACGAGGTCGTAGCCCGCGTCGTAGTGCTCGTAGAAGGTGTCGACGTCGCCCGCCCCGGCGGCCCGGGACCACTCCCGCTGGGCGGCGTCCAGGTCCTCGAGAAGGCCGGCGACCGGCTGCTCGGCGTCGGCGGGCCAATCGTGCCCGCGCAGCATGCCGGTCTGCTCGGTGAGCGCCTCGGCCACCCGGCCGGCCCACTCCTTGTGCCCCGGCAGATCGTCTTCGACGTACTCCTCCTCGGGGGCCGAGTCCAGCGCCGTGTTCAGCACACGGGCGGCCTTCAGATACGCGACCTGGTGGGCGTCGAGCGTCGTTGCGTCGTTGCGCAGCGAGCCGGTGAGGGTGCTCGTCCCGTCGGCGCTGCCGAAGACGCAGGTGATCTCCCGGTCGCCGGCGCCCCAGCTCTCCCGCGTCGGCGTCAGGTAGAAGACGTCGACGTCCTCCGGTACGGCCCAGGTGTCCATGGCGTAGCCGTCCTGGAGCGTGTAGCACTTGTCGTCGGCGGTCTCCGTGACCTCGCCGTCGCCGGGATAGGAGCCCTCGGCCATGCCGAAGACGGCGAACACCTCGCCGTCGTGCTCACCGGCGCAGGGCACCTCGTCGACGTCGTAGGCGAACCCCTCCAGCGAGCCGCCCGGCACGTCGAAGCAGTCGCCCTCGGTCAGCGCGTAGGCGGTGCCCTCGCCGCGGGCGGCGTCCCTGAAGCCCTCCCAGAAGTCGGCGGCGGCGCCGGTGGACAGCGACACCACCCACAGCGCCAGCCCGATCGAGGACAGCACGGAGCCCGCGACGGCCAGCCCCTTGCCTCGCTCCCCGCGCTTCTTGATCTGCCCCAGCGCGACCAGCCCCAGCACCAGCCCGACGGCCGGCAGGAAGCAGAGCACGCCGAGTACGAGCGCGGCGATGGCGACACCGTTGACGGGCGCCGGCGGGGAGAAGGGGCCGTGGGCCGGGTACGACGGCGGGCCGTACGGATTCTGCTGGTACGGCTGGTACGGCTGGTACGGACCCTGCTGGTGGGGGCCCTGCTGGTACGGCGTCGGAGACGGCGGGTAGGGCCCCCCGGGCTCCTGGGGCTGGTGGGGTCCGGGTGGGGGCGGTATGGACACGGGTACCGTGCTCCTGACTCGGGCGGCGGCGCCACGGGGCGGCGAACTGACGTACGACCGTACGGCTGGCCGCATGGTAAGCATGTGACGCGTGGGGGCGTGATGCGGGTCGGAAACGCGACGGTACGGGCGGTGAACGCGCTGACCGCGCGCTGGGCGGACACCGTCTCGGACGGCACGGTGTTCTCGGCGGCGGGTGTCTGGCCGCTGCTCGCCTTCCTGGCGGACGGAGCGGCGGGCCCGGCGCGGGAGGAACTGGCGGAGGCGCTGGAGATCTCCGCGGACCAAGCGGCCGGAGCCGCACGGGAGTTGCTGGCGGCGATGGACGCCATGCCGGGCCTGGAAACCGCGCTCGGCCTGTGGACCAGGCGCACCCTGGAACTGCGGGCGGAGTGGGAGGCCGGGCTGCCCGCGGACGCCCACGGGGTGCTCACCGGCGACCCCGGCGCCGACCGGGCGGCGCTGGACGCGTGGGCCGCCAAGCGCACGGGCGGGCTGATCGAGCGGATGCCGGTGACGACGGCACCGGACACCGAGCTGGTGCTGGCCGGCGCACTCGCCCTGCGCACGGAGTGGCTGAGCCGCTTCTGGGAGACCCCATGGGTTCCCGAGTCGGGGCCGTGGGGGGAACGGGTGCTCCTGGGTCTGCGCAGGGTGAGCCGCGTCCTGGACCGGATCGGCGTCGCCGACACACCCGCCGGTGCCGTCACCGAGCTGAAAGTGCTGGGCCGCAACGGCATCGACGTCCACCTCCTGCTCGGCGAGGAGCACATGACGCCCGGACAGGTCCTGGGCGCCGGTGTGGACCTGCTGGCCCGCGGGCTTCCGCTCGTGCCGGGACCGCTCCTCCCGTACGGCGACGTGGGCCCCGGCCTGCGGGTGGTGAGGGAGCGCAGCGTGACGCCCGATCCGCCGACGCTGGAGGTGTCGACCGTGGCGTTCGACGTGACCGCGCGGCACGATCTGCTCCGGTCGCACCGGCTGTTCGGGCTCGGCACCGCGCGGGACACCCGGCGAGGTCACTTCCCCGGCATCAGCGACTTCCCGCTGGCCGTGGCGTCGGCCGGGCAGACCGCCCTGGCGAGGTTCCACGCCCGGGGCTTCCAGGCCGCCGCCGTGACGGCCCTGGGGGCCGTCGGTGGTGGCCCGCCCCCCGCTCTGCGCCATGTGACCACCACCGTCGAGGCCGTCTTCGACCGCCCTTTCGGCTTCCTCGCCCTGCACCGCCGCTCACGGCTCGTGCTCGCGGCGGGCTGGGTGACCGACCCGGAGCGGTACTCCGAGGACGAGTTCGAGGACGAGTTCGAGGACGCCTTCCAGGACGAGGAGCCGGCCGGCTGAGCGGCCGTCAGTCGTCGAAGGCGGTGGCGCGGGCGCGCTTCTCCCAGGCGGCGATGTCGTCACGGACCTGGTCGAGATGGCCGAGGACCGCACCGACCCCGTCGTCGCCGAGCGGCAGGCGCAGTGGGGTCCGCTCGGCCGCCAGCGCTTGAAGGATGAGCGCCGCCGCCTTGGCCGGGTCGCCGGGCTGGCTGCCGTCGCCGCCGGAGACAAACCCCCGCGTCTCGCTCACCTTGGCGTACACGCCGCTGTCCGTGCTGGTGCCGGCCCGGCCCGTTCCGAACAGCCCGGTGCGGAAGGCGCCCGGCTCCACGATCAGCACCTTGATGCCGAACTCCCGCACCTCGTCGGCCAGTCCCTCGGACATGCCCTCCAGCGCGAACTTGGTCCCGCTGTACGCCGAGAAGCCCGCGAAGGACATCTGCCCGCCCATGCTGCTCATCTGCACGATCGCGCCCGAACGCCGTTTCCGCATGTGCGGCAGCACGGCCCGCACCAGGGCGGCGGGTCCGAGGACATGCACGTCGAACAGGGCCCGCAGCTCCTCGTCGGTGGTCTCCTCGAACGCGCCGACATGGGTCCGGCCCGCGTTGTTGACCAGCACGTCGATCCGTCCGTGCCGCGCCACCACGTCCCGTACCGCCGCCTCGGCGGCCGCCGTGTCGGCGACGTCCAGCCGCAGCGCCTCCACCTGGTCCGGGTGGGCGGCCACGAGTTCGTCGAGCGCCTCCGTCCGCCGTACCGCACCGACCACCACGTCGCCCGCGGCGACGGCCGCCTCGGTGATCGCCCGCCCGAAACCACTGCTCGCGCCCGTCACCAGCCACACCTTGTTCATGACCGCTCCTCGTCGTGTCCGCCGTTTCCACCCTCACCTTGCGGCCGGGACCGGTTGCCCGTCCAAGACCCGGGGTGATAACCGATGGTTATGGCGATGACGGACGTACATGTACGGGATCTGCGCTACTTCCTGGCGGTGGCCGAGGAACTGCACTTCACGCGCGCGGCCGAGCGGCTGTACGTCTCCCAGCCCGCGCTCAGCAAGCAGATCCGGGCGCTGGAGCGGCAGTTGGGCGCCGAACTGTTCCGGCGGGAGAGCCGCGGCGTGGCGCTCACCGAGGCCGGTGCGGCGCTGCTGCCGCACGCCCGGCGGGTGGTGGACGCCTGGGCGGAGGGAGCGGCGGCGGTGGAGGCGGCCCGGGCCGCCCGGCGCGGCACGCTGGTGGTGGGCATGAGCACCAGCCCCGGCCGCGGCGGTCTGCTGCCGGCGATCCGCTCCCGTTTCACGGCCGCGCACCCGGAGGCGGTCCTGCGGCTGCGGCAGCTGAGCTGGCAGGACCCGACCGCGGGTCTGGCGGACGGCGAGACGGACATCGCCTTCGTCTGGCTGCCGCTGCCGGACGCCGGACGCTACGCCTGGACGGTCGTCGCCGAGGAACCGCGTCTGGTCGCCCTGCCGGACACCCACCCCCTCGCCGCCCGCGAGGCGCTGGACTTCGCCGACCTGGCCGACGAACCGTTCCTCGCCCTGCCGCCGGACGCGGGCGTCCTGCGCGACTTCTGGCTGGCCCTGGACGAACGCGCCGGCCGGCCGCCCCGCATCGGCGCGGAGATCGCCGGCACCGAGGAGACGTACGAGGCCCTCGTCGCGGGGCTGGGTATCTGCCTGGTCGCGGCGGGCAACGCCCCGCTGATCACCCTCGGCGGCGTGACCACCCGCCCGGTGCATGGCCTCGCCCCCAGCCGTTTCGCGCTGGCCTGGCGCCGGGAGGACGCGGGGCGCCCGCTGGTGCGGGCGTACGCACAGGCGTGCCGGAGGGTGACGGAGGGGACGGGGTGAGGGGGGCGGCACCCGGTTCGTCGGGGCCGGCCGCGGGCGTCAGGTCCGGTCGAGACAGGCCAGGACGGCGAGGACGCGGCGGTTGTCGTCGTCCGACTGCACGAGTCCCAGTTTGCTGAAGATGTTCGCCGTGTGCTTGGCGATCGCCCGTTCCGTGACGACGAGCCGGGAGGCGATGGCCGCGTTGGAACGGCCCTGTGCCATCAGCTCCAGCACCTCCCGCTCCCGCGGCGTCAGCCGGGCCAGGGGCCGGTCCGCCGCGGAGCCGCGGCTCAGCAGCTGGGAGATGACCTGCGGGTCCATCGCGGTACCGCCGGCGGCCACCCGGCGCACCGACTCCACGAAGTGATCCGCGTCGAAGACCGAGTCCTTCAGCAGATAGCCGACACCGCCGCTGCCGTCCGCCAGCAGCTCACGGGCGTACAACTGCTCCACGTGCTGGGAGAGCACCAGCACCGGCAGACCGGGGCGCCTGCGGCGCGCGGCCAGTGCGCACTGGAGGCCCTCGTCGGTGAAGGACGGCGGAAGCCGGACGTCGACGATGGCGACGTCCAGTTCCTGTTCGTGCAGGGCCCGGGTGAGATCCGGGGCGTTGTCGACCGCCGCGACGATCTCGAAGTCGTAGGCCTCGAGGAGCCGGATCAGTCCGTCCCGTAGGAGGAAGAGGTCTTCGGCGAGGACAACGCGCACGGGATCTCCATCGTCACCATGGTGGGGCCGCCGTTGGGGCTGCTGACGGCCAGGACGCCGTCGAATGTAGCCAGTCGCCGCTCGATCCCTCGCAGTCCCGAGCCGGCCGGATCGGCGCCGCCCCGGCCGTTGTCCGTCACGGTGACCCGCAGCCTGCGGTCCTCGTGGTCGAGGTCGAGCCAGATCCGGTCCGCGCGGGCGTGCTTGGCGGCGTTGGTCAGCACCTCGCTGATCGCGAAGTACATGGCCGACTCGACGGCCGCCGGGGGCCGTCCGGGCAGGTCGATGCCGGTCTCGACGGGCACCGGGATCCGCAGGGCGAGGGCCTCGACCGCGTCCGCCAGACCGCGCTCGGCGAGCACCGGCGGATGGATGCCCCGGACCAGGTCGCGCAGTTCGGCCAGGGCCCCGGCGGAGTCGGAACGCGCCTTGGCCACCAGCTCCTTGGCCTTGGCCGGGTCCTTCTCGATCAGCGCCTCGACGGTGCTCAGACTCATGCCCATGGCGACCAGCCGCGCCTGTGCCCCGTCGTGCAGGTCGCGCTCGATACGGCGCAGTTCGGCCGCCGAGGTGTCGACGGCGTCGTGCCGGGTGCGGGTGAGCTGTTCGACGCGCTGCTGGAGATCCACCCCGGCGGGCGCCAGGACGGACTTGGCCAGCAGGAAGTGCAGACGCAGGAGAGCCGGGCCGGCGAAGACCCCGACGGCGAGCAGGGCCGTGCCCAGCAGTGCGGCGCCGAAGGCGGACGGCGCGCCGGTGACGTGGACGAAGCCGTACCAGTAGCCGCCTGTGCCGGTGAAGACCCGCCACAGTCCGGCGGGCAGGGCGTAGCCCTCCAGCGGGTAGGCGAGGAGGGCCGCCGGCAGCAGGGCGGTGACGAAGCCCGCGGTCATGTCCACCGGCAGCCAGCCGATGTCCCGCCAGGTGGCCGGGTCCTTCCACAGGTGCCCCAGCTTCTCGATGTGCCCGGTGAGGCCGGTGCGCATGTCGGCGGGGAAGGGACGGTACGTGACCGGGATGCGCACCCCGCACCACTCCGCCGCGAGCAGACGCCGCGTGTTCGCGAACCGGCGCAGCCCCCGGAGCACCCAGGGCGTGGTGAACAGACCGACCCCGACCAGCATGAGCGCACTGGACACCACGGTCAGCACGGAGAGGACGATCGACCCGCCCAGTGAGAACACCGCGAGCAGAAGACCTCGCCACGCGGCCAGCCCCGCGTTCCGGAAACGCATCCCGCACTCCCCCTGCCGGTCCGCCCCTCGGACCCGCCCCCAGTCTGCCGAGCCGACGGGCACATGGTCACTGGGTCGAGCCCGCCGGGAGAGGGTGTACTTGGCACCACCCCCGGCCCCGGGCGAGAACGGCGGCACGCATCTCCTCCTCCGAGCGGGTAGCGGCCGAGCTGGACACGTGCACCGGCTCGCCGAAGGCCCTGCCGAGGGGCACGCTCGCGCCCACCGTGACGCTGGACGGGACGGCCCTGTCCACCCGGCGGGAGAACGGTGCCGGCCCGCGCCTGCCGGTCCGGCTGGATACGTGAGGGCCGCCCCCTCTTCCCCCGGTCCGGCTGGATACGTGAGGGCCGCCCCCTCTTCCCCCGGTCCGGCTGGATACGTGAGGGCCGCCCCCTCTTCCCCCGGTCCGGCTGGATACGTGAGGGCCGCCCCCTCTTCCCCCGGTCCGGCTGGATACGTGAGGGCCGCCCCCTCTTCCCCCGGTCCGGCTGGATACGTGAGGGCCGCCCCCTCTTCCCCCGGTCCGGCTGGATACGTGAGGGCCGCCGCCTCTTCCCCCGGTCCGGCTGGATACGTGAGGGCCGCCGCCTCTTCCCCCGGTCCGGCTGGATACGTGAGGGCCGCCGCCTCTTCCCCCGGTCCGGCTGGATACGTGAGGGCCGCCGCCTCTTCCCCCGGTCCGGTACGGCCGCCCGCGAAGCGCGGAGATCCGCCCCTTCGTGACGACGGGCTCACCGCCCGGCCCCGGGTTCGGCCGGCAACGCGGCTTCCGGGTCCCGCCGTTCGCCGCCGCGCGTCACCACGCGTGACGCTCCCGCGTCGCCGCGGCGCCGGCGCACCACCCACTGCGCGGCGGCCACCGCCGCGCCCGCCGCCCCCGAGATGGCGAGTCCGAGCACCACCCCGCGCAGACCCTCCCCCGCCGCCGCGCCACCGAAGTAGCCAAGGCCCACGGTGTACGTCACCCACACCGATTCCGCGGCGCTCGACGCGTACAGCAGCCGCCGCAGCCTGAACCGCACCAGGCCCGCGGCCGACATGCCGACGGTGCGCCCGCTCGGGGTGAAACGTGCCGCGATACGGAGAACGACACTCCGCCAGGCAGCCGCACCAACTCCTGCTCCGGCAGCGGCGCGAGCGCGAAGTGCGCGACCGGGGACACCGGCATCGCCGCAAGCAGCGGCCCGCTCAGATCATCGATGCTCAGCGTGCGGACGACGAGGTGCGACAGCCGCTCCAGATGAAGCAGCAGACAGTGCCCGTCGCCCTGATCCCCCGAGGCGGCCGGCGCCGCTTCCCCGTCCTCCCCGGGCTCGTCGAAGTCGGCTTCGAGGTTCGCGAGCCGGCACGGGCCCAGCTCCATGCGGCGCAGCGCCTTCTCGACCGCGGGATGGGGGCGGAGATCCGTTTGCTCCCCCACGGCCCGGTGAGCACCAGGTCGCCCTCCGGATCTCCCGGCTCGACCACCACGCCCTCTGCCAGTGACCAAAGGTCGACGGTGCACCCGTCGACATCGTCCGGCATGACAGCCTCCTCTCGCCCCCGTTCGCCGTGGATCTCGATTGTGGCCGCGCCCCCCTTGCCTCAGGAACCGATCCCCTCACAGACTCGGCATGAAGATGTCACGCCGCGGCCCGGGGCTCCTGAGCGGCCGGGCGCCGCATCCCCTAGGAGGCGCCTCCGCAACCCTTCACGGGTCCGCGACTTCTGGCGTACGGCCACCTGACCGCACGACCGCACGGACGCACGGACGCACGGCTCAACTGCCTCCCGTACGAGGGCGATACGCCCGCACCCCGTCGTACAGCACACGCGGCGGCCCCTTGCTCCTGGCTCTCGAGGCGCCCCTAGGGCACGCCTCCGGGTGTGTCCAGGGTCGATCCCGATGGTCCGGAACGCCGCGGTCCGCGACGGTGGAACCATGACAACGACAACGCGCACTCCCCGCCGCCTTGCCGTCCTCATCCCCGCCCTGCTGCTGACGTACGGCGTGCTGCGCCTGGTCGACGGCATGGACGGCGAACACGGACCAGGCCTGGCGTGGAACCTCGGTCACACCTTCTTTCTGGCCGCCTTCCTCCTCCTGGGCGTCTTGGTCGTGGAGCTCCGCCGTCTGGTCCCGGACCCCACCCCCCGCAGGCGAGCCGCCGCCAACACCGCCATGGCCGCGGGCCTGTCAGGTGCCGCCTGTTTCGTCTGGGTCATCCTCGGCGACCTCAGCCCCGCCCTCGCCGAGGCCGCCCCGCTCCCCGCCCCGCTGGAGCTCGCCGGCCCGCTCGCCTTCCAGGGCGGCCTGCTCACGCTTCTGACGATGCCGGCGACCCTCCGCCCGAGGAAACTCCCGGCCCGGACCCCGGTCCTGACCTTCGTCTCGTTCGCTCTGATCACCGTCAACCTGGACCTCCTCCCCCTCGCGGCCCTCACCCTGCTGGCCGCCCTCGCTCCGGTGCGCTCCCCCCGCCCCACCCCGAGCACCCGGACTCACCAGGGCGTGGGGACAACCGCCCGGACGCCGGTCAAGGGCCGCTGAACCCTGAGCGAGTCCAGCCTGGTGGCACGGCGCCGTCCCGAGGAACCTCGCACGAATGCGGAGGTCGCGCCGCGGGCCCGACCCGGCAGCCCCCCGTACCGATGCGGGTTCGGCAGAACTGTGACCTGCATGAGCCGCACGGCGGCTATCACCGCAAGGCCGGGTGGCTCGCAGACGGCTCGCACATGGCTCGTGTACGGAGTGACCCGCGCACCTTGCGAGCGCGGCCGGGAGGGCCGGCCGGGAAGACCGCCAAAGGCCGCCCCGGCGCCTGTCCGTCCCCCGACAACGCCTTGACCGAGGGCAAGGTCCTCCTGCGGTCGGCAGGGGTTCGAACCGGGGCCACCCCGAAACGGAGCGGGCCCCGCCCGACCTGAGCGTTTGCTGGATCACCACGTCAATGTCATGACGCCCGTCCGTCACACGTTGAAGCGGAACTCCACCACGTCGCCGTCCTGCATCACATAGTCCTTGCCCTCCATGCGGGCCTTGCCCTTGGCGCGGGCCTCGGCGACCGAGCCGGTCCCGACCAGGTCCTCGAAGGAGATGACCTCGGCCTTGATGAAGCCCTTCTGGAAGTCGGTGTGGATGACACCGGCGGCCTCGGGGGCGGTGGCGCCCTTCTTGATGGTCCAGGCGCGGGACTCCTTGGGGCCGGCCGTCAGGTAGGTCTGGAGGCCGAGGGTGTCGAAGCCGACGCGGGCGAGGGTGGCGAGGCCGGGCTCGTCCTGGCCGACGGACTGGAGGAGCTCCAGGGCCTCGTCCTCGTCGAGCTCGGCGAGGTCGGCCTCCAGCTTGGCATTGAGGAAGATCGCCTCGGCGGGGGCGACCAGGGCGCGCTGCTCGTTCTTGAAGTCCTCGTCGGTCAGCTCGTCCTCGTCGACGTTGAAGACGTAGAGGAAGGGCTTCGTCGTCAGCAGGTGCAGGTCGTGGAGGAGCTCGGCTCGCTCGCTGCCCTGGACGATGCCGTGGGCGAAGAGCGTGTCGCCCTTCTCCAGGATCTCCTTGGCCTCCTCGACCGCCTTGACCTTCGGCGCCACGTCCTTCTTGATCCGCGACTCCTTCTGGAGGCGGGGAAGGACCTTCTCGATGGTCTGGAGGTCGGCGAGGATCAGCTCGGTGTTGATCGTCTCGATGTCGTCCTTGGGCGAGACCTTGCCGTCGACGTGGACGACGTTCTCGTCCTTGAAGGCACGGATGACCTGGCAGATCGCGTCGGACTCGCGGATGTTCGCCAGGAACTTGTTGCCCAGGCCCTCGCCCTCGGAGGCGCCGCGGACGATGCCCGCGATGTCCACGAAGTCCACCGTCGCCGGCAGGATCCGCTCCGACTTGAAGATCTCGGCCAGCTTGGCCAGCCGGGGGTCGGGCACGCCCACGACACCGACGTTGGGCTCGATGGTGGCGAACGGGTAGTTGGCCGCCAGCACGTCGTTCTTGGTCAGGGCGTTGAACAGGGTCGACTTGCCGACATTCGGCAGACCGACGATTCCGATCGTGAGCGACACGTTGCGACTTCCCGTACGTAAGAGGTGAGGACTGGGCGGACTGGCTTGGCCCCGCCCCGGGGTCCCTCATGGCTGGCAGGGCGACGCGCGGGCCGATCCACCAGTCTACGGCGTGCCGGGGCGGGGCCGGGCGGGACATCGGAGGCTGGGCCAAGCTCTGCCCGACGGCGTGTCCGAGAGCCTATTCGGCACATAAAACGACCTAAGTTGGTCCAGTGGAGCAACACAGGAAGCGATCCCCGCAGCCCGGACCGCGACGCGGCAGGCCGCCCCTGCCCCCGCAGGCGGGGCGGGCCGCCGACGCGGGTCCGGCGGCAGCCCGCGGCGACTGGGGGGCGCCCGGTCCGGGGAACAGGGCTCCCGGGCCGGAAGGCGGCGCTCCCGGGCCGGGGAGCGGTGGGCCGGGCGTCCGGAGGGGGGCGGGCGGCGGCCGGAGCGGCACGGGCGGCGCCCCGAGCGGCGGCCGGAGCGGTACAGGCGGCGCCCCGAGCGGCGGCCGGAGCGGTACAGGCGGCGCCCCGAGCGGCGGCCGGAGCGGCACGGGCGGCAGCCCGGTCCGGGCCCCGCGGTCACCCGGCGATGCCGCGGCCCGTGGTGCCGCGCCGGGCCGTCCCGTGCCGGCGAAGCGGCCCACGCCCGCGCCGGCGCGGGTCATGCCGCGGATGCCCGGCCCGCGGCTGACCGGGCTGGGCGGCGGACTGTTCTGCGCGGCGCTGATGCTCGTCCTCGGATGTCTTGACCTGCTGCTGTTCGGGGCGTCGACCACGCTGTACGGGGTGCTGTTCCTGCCGGTGTGCGTGCTGACCGCGGCCTGGGTGCACAGGAACGACCTGCTGACCGCGCCGGTGGTGGTGCCGATCGCCTTCGCGGTGGGGCTGCTGCCCGTGGCGGAGAGCAGCGGCGGGCTCGGCGGACGGCTGATGGGGCTGGTCACCGCGCTGGCCACGGAGGCCGGGTGGCTGTACGGGGGGACGCTGCTCGCGGCGCTGCTCGTGCTCGCGCGCCGGATCCGCCTGGTGAAGCGCCGGGCCGCGCGCAACCGCCGGTCCGTCTGACCGGCCGGCGGCGTCGCCGCGGCTCCGGCCCCCCTCCGGGCCGGCCCCGGCTACTTCTCCTCGGCCGCCCGCATGGCCGCCCCCACGATGCCCGCGTTGTTCTGGAGCTGGGCGGGGACGATCTCCGCCTTGATGCCCTCCAGAAAGGGCAGGAACTTGTGGGCCTTGCGGCTGACGCCGCCGCCGATGATGAACAGCTCCGGCGAGAACAGCATCTCGACATGGGCGAGGTACTTGCGCACACGGTGCGCCCAGTGTTCCCAGGACAGGTCCTCGTCGTCCTTGACCTTGCTGGAGGCGTGCTTCTCGGCGTCGCGGCCGTTCAGCTCCAGATGGCCCAGCTCGGTGTTGGTCACGAGGACGCCGTCGGTGAAGACGGCGCTGCCGATGCCGGTGCCGAAGGTGAGGAGGATGACCGTGCCGCGGCGGTCGCGGCCGGCGCCGAAGTGCACCTCGGCGACGCCCGCCGCGTCCGCGTCGTTGACCACCGTCACCGGCAGGCCGCCCAGCCGGTCGGAGAACAACGCGCGCGCGTCGGTGTCGATCCAGCTCTTGTCGACGTTCGCCGCCGTGCGGATCGTGGCACCGCCGGTGACCACGCCCGGGAACGTGAGCCCGACGGGGCCCGCCCAGCCGAAGTGCT
Organism: Streptomyces fumigatiscleroticus; assembly: GCF_014647975.1. GTDB lineage: Bacteria > Actinomycetota > Actinomycetes > Streptomycetales > Streptomycetaceae > Streptomyces > Streptomyces fumigatiscleroticus. The sequence goes on along the minus strand of NZ_BMQF01000003.1, from coordinate 626,451 downwards.
CGACGACCTGCTTCACGCCGTCGGCCACCGCGTCGGGTGTGGCCGGATGCGGGGTGAGCACCTTGCAGCGCTCGTCCGCCAGGTCGCCTCTGTCCAGGTCCACCGGGGCGCCCTTGATCCCGGATCCGCCGATGTCCACGCCGAAGATCTGCATGGCTTTACGTTACGACGTGGGACTGACGGTCACTGCTCTTCCGTGGCGGAAGTGGCCGAGGCGGTGGAGGCGGTAGAGGTGGTGAAGGAGGTCGAGGTGGGCGAGGTGGGCGAGGTGGGCTAAATGGTCAGGTGTCGGACGTGATGGTCAGGTGGCGGACGTCGCACCGGATCCGCCGCGCTCCGCCACCAGGGACGCCGCCTCCTCGCGCAGATCGCGGCGGAGTTCCTTCGGCAGCGAGAAGGTGATCGACTCCTCGGCGGCCTTGACGATCTCGACGTCCTCGAAGCCACGCCCGGCGAGCCACTCCAGGACCTGCTCGACCAGGACGTCCGGGACCGAGGCGCCCGAGGTGACACCGACCGTCGACACACCCTCCAGCCAGGCCTCGTCGATCTCGTCGGCGAAGTCCACGAGGTACGCCTCGCGGGCGCCCGCGAGCTTGGCGACCTCCACCAGCCGCTTGGAGTTGGAGGAGTTGCGGGAGCCGACGACGATCACCAGGTCGGCCTCGGCGCCCATCTGCTTCACCGCGAGCTGGCGGTTCTGCGTGGCGTAGCAGATGTCGTCGCTGGGCGGGGAGATCAGCTGGGGGAACTTCTCCTTGAGGGCGTCGACGGTCTCCATGGTCTCGTCGACCGACAGCGTGGTCTGCGAGAGCCAGACGACCTTGGACGGGTCGCGCACCTCGACGTTGGCGACGTCCTCGGGGCCGTCGACCAGCTGGATGTGGTCGGGGGCCTCGCCGGAGGTGCCGATGACCTCCTCGTGGCCCTCGTGCCCGATCAGGAGGATGTCGTAGTCCTCGTTGGCGAAGCGGACGGCTTCCTTGTGCACCTTGGTGACCAGGGGGCAGGTCGCGTCGATGGTGGCGAGCCGGCCGCGCTTGGCCTCCTCGTGGACGACCGGGGCGACGCCGTGCGCGGAGAACATGACGATGTTCCCCGGGGGGACCTCCTCCGTCCGTTCGACGAAGATCGCGCCCTTCTTCTCCAGGGTCTGCACGACGTACTTGTTGTGGACGATCTCGTGCCGGACGTAGACGGGCGCGCCGTACTGCTCCAGGGCTTTCTCGACGGCGATCACGGCGCGGTCCACACCCGCGCAGTAGCCACGGGGAGCGGCGAGCAGGACACGGCGGCCAGGCGAAGCAGTCATGGCACCCATCGTAAGGCCGCGTTCGGCGGGCCGGAGATCACGTGGCGCTCGCGTCACCGGGGAGGGTGCCGCTGGCCGGGGCGGGTGGGAGCGGCGCGACGGGTGGGGCGCCGGCGGAGGCGGGATGTCCGACGGCCGACGGCACGGCGGTCCGCGGTCCGGTGACCGCCATGACACGAGGCGCAGCCTTCATGACCTGCGCGCAGCTCCGGGCACAGCCCGGTGACCTGCGGTGCGGCTCCGGCTTCCGGACCTGGTCGTCCACGGGCCGCCGGTTTCTCGCGCGCGCCGATGGAGCCGGTCGGTGTGTTCGGCACGCCGGGCGCCGGGCCGCGCGGCGCGGTGGCGCCGGTGTACGCCGTCGCCACCGTCGCGTCGGCGTTCGCCGCGTTCGGCTGCGCGTGGGCGCCGGACCGGGCCGCATTGTCACAGCCTGCCGTTACGCTCGGGCGCATGGCTGTGAACACGTCTCCCGAAACCCCCCTGCCCGTCGGTGAGGTGTCGCGGCTCATCGGGCGGTGGATCGACCGGCTCGGCGCGGTGTGGGTGGAGGGGCAGATCACGCAGTTGTCGCGGCGGCCGGGTGCCGGTGTCGTGTTCCTGACGCTGCGGGATCCGTCGTACGACATCTCGGTGAGCGTCACCTGTTACCGGCAGGTCTTCGACGCGGTCGCCGACGTGGTCAGCGAGGGCGCCCGGGTCGTGGTCCACGCCAAGCCCGAGTGTACGCCCCGCGCGGGCAGCTGTCGCTGCGGGCCGCCGAGATACGGCCGGTGGGGGTCGGGGAGCTGCTGGCCCGGCTGGAACAGCTGAAGAAGTCGCTCGCGCGGGAGGGCCTTTTCGCACCGGAGCGCAAGAAACCGCTGCCGTTCCTGCCGCAGCTGATCGGGCTGGTCTGCGGCCGCGCCTCCGCCGCCGAGCGGGACGTGCTGGAGAACGCCCGGCACCGCTGGCCCGCCGTCCGCTTCGAGGTGCGCAATGTCGCGGTGCAGGGGGTGCACGCCGTGCCGCAGGTGGTGCAGGCGGTGAAGGAGCTCGACGCGCTCGACGACGTGGACGTGATCATCGTGGCGCGGGGCGGCGGCAGTGTGGAGGACCTGCTGCCGTTCTCCGACGAGCAGCTGGTGCGGGCCGTGGCGGCCTGCCGTACGCCGGTGGTCTCCGCGATCGGGCACGAGCCGGACAACCCGCTGCTCGACCACGTCGCCGACCTGCGCGCCTCCACGCCGACGGACGCCGCCAAGAAGGTCGTGCCGGACGTCGGCGAGGAGTACGAGCGGGTGCGGCTGCTGCGGGACCGTGCGCGGCGCTGCGTGCGCGCCTTCGTCGAGCGGGAGGAACGCGGGCTGGCGCACGCGCTCGCCCGGCCCTCGATAGAGGATCCGCACCGGATGATCGACGAGCGGGCCGAGCAGGTGACCGCCCTGCTGGAACGGGGTCGGCGCTCCCTGCGGCACCAGCTCGACCGTGCCGACTCCGAGCTGACGCACACGCACGCGCGCGTGGTGGCCCTCTCCCCCGCCGCGACCCTCAAGCGCGGCTATGCGGTGCTCCAGCGGGCCGACGGCCACGCCGTCCGCGATCCCGCCGAGGTGACGTCCGGCGAGGCGCTGCGCGCGCGGGTCGCCGAGGGTGAGTTCTCCGTACGAGTCGATGCATGAAGGTGAGTGGATGACCAGCGAGGTGGAGGAGACCGGGGCCGTGGCCGAGGCGCTCGGGTACGAGCAGGCGCGGGACGAGCTGATCGAGGTCGTACGGCGGCTGGAGGCGGGTGGTACGACACTGGAGGAGGCCCTCGCGCTGTGGGAGCGCGGCGAGGAGCTGGCGAAGATCTGCCGCCGCCGGCTGGACGGGGCGCGCGCCCGGCTGGACGCCGCGCTGGCCGAGGAGGCCGGGAACGAGGGCGCGGACGGCGACGCCGACAGCGACGGGTAGCTCCGGTACGCGGCCCGGCACCCGCGCACACGCAGCTCCGGCGCGGCCCAGCATCGCGCACACGCAGCTCCGGCGCGCGGCCCGGCACCCGCGGGTAGCTCCGGCAGCGGCCCCGCATCCGCCCACACCCAGCTCCCGTGCGCGGCCCCGCATCCGCGCGCACACGCAGCTCCCATGCGCCGCCCGGCACCCGCGCACACGCAGCTCCGGCGCGCGGCCCGGCACCCGCGGGTAGCTCCGGCAGCGGCCCCGCATCCGCCCACACCCAGCTCCCGTGCGCGGCCCCGCATCCGCGCGCACACGCAGCTCCCATGCGCCGCCCGGCACCCGCGCACACGCAGCTCCGGCGCGCGGCCCGGCACCCGCGGGTAGCTCCGGCAGCGGCCCCGCATCCGCCCACACCCAGCTCCCGTGCGCGGCCCCGCATCCGCGCGCACACGCAGCTCCCGTGCGCCGCCCGGCACCCGCGCACACATCAACCGGTCCCACGCGTGCACGCGGCCGGCCTGTGCGTGCACGCCGCCGGTCCCACGCGTGCACGCCGCCGGCCCCACGCGTGCACGCCGCCGGCCCCACGCGTGCACGCCGCCGGGCCCGCACACGCGAGCAGGTCCGCGCACGCGACCGGCGGCGCCTCGCGCACGCGACCGGTGCCCCGCGTGCGTGAACAGACCCCCGGCACATGCGGTGCCGGGGGTCGTTCATTCCGTGCGTCCGGGCCGGCTCACGTCGTCTTCAGTGCCTCGGCCATCGTGGTCAGCCGCGCGAACGAGGCCGTGCCCGTCACCACCGTCGTCGCCCCGTCCGTGTCCCGCAGCACCAGGGCGTCGTACCGTCCGCCCTTGTACCGGGTCCACGTCCGGCCGTCGATCCGCTGGGTGACCTCGGTCTCCTCCGCGCCCTGGCTCGCCTCCTCGATGAAGGTGACCGCCTTCTGCGTGGACTGCTCGACCGCCACGTACTCGCCGTCGGGGTCGCTGAAGCCCAGGTGCCAGGCCTCGGTCTCGTCGCCCTGGAAGCGGACGGAGGTGGCCTTCCAGCTGGTGGGAAGGCCCTCGGGCGCGGCCACCGGGTAGGAGGCGGCGCGGCGTGCCGTGAGCAGTTCGACCCGGTAGTCGACCCGCTTGACCTCGGGCTCACCGTCGTCGTGCGGGATGAAGAGGTAGATGACCAGCGCCGCGAGCACGATGACCCCCAAGGAGAGGATCATGTCCCGGGCCGTCTTCTGCTTGCCGTTCGTACCTGCCACGCCCCCTATCGTCGCAGGTCTCCGACGCGCTCATCCGTGGGGCCCCCTGCTCATCTTGTCGGACTGACGATAGAGTCGTGGCCAAGACCCTCATCCGGCCGTCGTCGTATCAGAAAGGTGCGCTCCGATGACCGAGCATCATCATCTGCCGTCCGAACTCGACGTCCCCTCCGAAGCCCCCGACCGCAACCTCGCCATGGAGCTCGTCCGGGTCACCGAAGCCGCGGCGATGGCCGCGGGGCGCTGGGTCGGGCGCGGCGACAAGAACGGTGCCGACGGTGCCGCGGTGCGCGCGATGCGGACCCTCGTCCACACCGTCTCGATGAACGGCGTCGTCGTCATCGGCGAAGGCGAGAAGGACGAGGCCCCGATGCTGTTCAACGGGGAGCGCGTGGGCGACGGGACCGGGCCCGAGTGCGACATCGCCGTCGACCCGATCGACGGCACCACGCTCACCGCCAAGGGCATGCCGAACGCCATCGCGGTGCTGGCCGCCGCCGAACGCGGCTCGATGTTCGACCCGTCCGCCGTCTTCTACATGGACAAGCTGGTCACCGGGCCCGAGGCCGCCGACTTCGTCGACATCGACGCGCCCGTGTCCGTCAACATCCGCCGGGTCGCCAAGGCCAAGCGGTCCACGCCCGAGGACGTCACCGTCTGCGTCCTGGACCGGCCGCGGCACGAAGGCCTGATCAACGAGATCCGGGAGACCGGCGCGCGCATCAAGCTGATCTCCGACGGCGATGTCGCCGGCTCGATCCTGGCGCTGCGCGAGGGCACCGGCGTCGACCTGCTGCTCGGTATCGGCGGCACCCCCGAGGGCATCATCTCGGCCTGTGCCGTGAAGTGTCTGGGCGGCACCATCCAGGGCAAGCTGTGGCCCAAGGACGACGAGGAACGGCAGCGGGCGATCGACGCCGGGCACGATCTGGACCGTGTGCTGACCACGGAGGACCTGGTCACCGGGGAGAACGTCTTCTTCGTCGCGACCGGCATCACCGACGGCGAGTTGCTGCGCGGGGTGCGCTACCGCTCCGAGACGGCCACGACCGACTCGATCGTCATGCGCTCCAAGTCCGGCACGGTCCGCCGTATCGACTCCGAGCACCGGCTCAGCAAGCTGCGGGCGTACAGCGCGATCGACTTCGACCGGGCCAAGTAGCTCCGCCGGTCGCGCGGGCCGCCCACGGGCTGGGCAGCCCCGCGCTCCTCAGGAGCGTGACAAGGCTCCGCAGGAGCGTGACAAAGGGCGCCCCCTGTGCGGAGGGGGCGCCCTTTCCTCTGTCCGTCAGCCTGCCGCCGCTATGCGTCCCGCCGCGCGTGCCGCCTTCTTCAGTTCCAGCTCGCGGCGGCGGCGCCGGGCCAGGACCACGCGGCGCTCGGCGGCGGTCAGTCCGCCCCACACGCCGTACGGCTCCGGCTGGATCAGCGCGTGTTCGCGGCACTCGACCATGACGGGGCAGCGCGCACAGACGCGTTTGGCCGCCTCCTCGCGCGAGAGCCGGGCCGCGGTGGGTTCCTTCGAAGGGGCGAAGAACAGGCCGGCCTCGTCGCGCCGGCACACCGCCTCGGTGTGCCACGGCGCGTCCTGGTCCCTGTCTCGTGCTGGCACCCGCTGGGCCGGTACGGCAGCTACCTGCAGGGACGAATGCGGCGGTTGCAGCACGGTCTACTCCTGACGACGGCTTCGCGAGCGAGAGACGATGCAGCAAGGCCTACCCGCTGTGCGCGCGCCTATGCACTGAGTTCCGAACCGCTGGATTTCGAGGGCGGTTGTACGGTGCCGCCGGCCGGCCGGGCCGCTCGGGAAGCGGCCGGGTTCACAACCGTCAACGGTCCAGATGCTTGCGCAAACTCTTGTCGACCTTGCGCTGGACGCGATCCAGGATGTCGGCGACGAACTTTCCCCGCTTGGGCCGCGCCTGAACGCTGCCGAGAACGGCCCAGCCGTCCACGTAGACGACGGGCGCCTCCGCCTGTGCCGCATCCAGCGTGTCCACCTCGAAGCTGCCCAGTACGCCCCCGCCCGTGCCACGCAGCGACACGTTCTCCGGGACTCTGACCTCGACGCTGCCGAAGACCGAGATCGCCTTGATCACGACCTGCTGGTACTCGAAGAGCGCCTCACTGAGGTCTATCTCGACGTTGCCCAGAATCGCGAAGGCATGGATCCGCCGCCCCGCGCGCCAGCGGCCCTTGCGGACGGCGCTGCTGAGGACCGCCACCACGCGGTCGTCGGGGTCCACGGGGACGGCGCCCGCGGTGGGCCGGTCGGGGGCCGGGGCGTAGGCAGGGGACGCGCGCCGCCCGTGCGCGGCGGGCAGGTCCCGTATGAAGACCTGGAGCTCGCCGACCGTCTTGGCGTTCAGCACCCCCTCGACCCGCTCGGCGTGCTCCTCCGCCGTGAGACGGCCCTCGGCGAGGGCCTCGCGCAGGATGTCGGCGACACGGTCGCGGTCGGCGTCCGAGGCGCGCAGCTCGGTGGGGCGCGGCTCGGTGTGCCGCTGGGGCTCGGCCTGCTTGTGAAGGTCCACGGCAGCAGCGTACCGAAACGCGATAGATCGCGACTAGCCCTTCGGTTGACCTGTGGACAACCGCCTGGGCGATCACTTGGATGAGCGGGCCGTCCTTCAGGTGAGCCAAGTGAGCCCTACCTCACAGACTCCGCCTCGACGGCAGGTTCTACGCTGGTGGGCGCCCGCCGACGGAGGCGGGCGGCCGTCTGTCGAGTGAGGAATGGGCGAGATGCCTGAGTTCGCGTACACCGATCTGCTCCCCATGGGAGAGGACACCACCCCCTACCGGCTGGTGACCTCCGAGGGTGTCTCCACCTTCGAGGCCGACGGGCGAACGTTCCTCAAGGTGGAGCCGGAGGCGCTGCGCAAGCTCGCCGAAGAGGCCATCCACGACATCCAGCACTATCTGCGCCCCGCGCACCTGGCGCAGCTCCGCCGCATCATCGACGACCCCGAGGCGTCGAGCAACGACAAGTTCGTGGCGCTGGACCTGCTGAAGAACGCGAACATCGCCGCCGCGGGCGTCCTTCCCATGTGCCAGGACACCGGCACCGCGATCGTCATGGGCAAACGCGGCCAGAACGTCCTGACCGAGGGCGGCGACGAGGAAGCCCTCTCCCGCGGCATCTACGACGCGTACAAGAACCTCAACCTGCGCTACTCGCAGATGGCTCCGCTCACCATGTGGGAGGAGAAGAACACCGGCTCCAACCTCCCGGCGCAGATCGAGCTGTACGCGACGGACGGCGGCGCGTACAAGTTCCTGTTCATGGCCAAGGGCGGCGGCTCCGCCAACAAGTCCTTCCTCTACCAGGAGACGAAGGCGGTCCTGAACGAGGCCTCCATGATGAAGTTCCTGGAGGAGAAGATCCGTTCGCTGGGTACGGCGGCCTGCCCGCCGTACCACCTGGCGATCGTGGTCGGCGGTACGTCCGCCGAGTACGCGCTGAAGACCGCCAAGTACGCCTCCGCGCACTACCTGGACACCATGCCGACCGAGGGCTCGCCGCTCGGCCACGGCTTCCGGGACACGGAGCTGGAGGAGAAGGTCTTCGAGCTGACCCAGAAGATCGGCATCGGCGCGCAGTTCGGCGGCAAGTACTTCTGCCACGACGTCCGCGTCATCCGCCTTCCCCGCCACGGCGCGTCCTGCCCGGTGGCGCTCGCCGTGTCCTGCTCCGCCGACCGCCAGGCCGTCGCGAAGATCACCGCCGAGGGCGTCTTCCTGGAGCAGCTGGAGACGGACCCGGCGCGGTTCCTGCCGGAGACCACCGACGAGCAGCTGGAGTCGGAGGGCGACGTCGTCCGCATCGACCTCAACCAGCCGATGGACGACATCCTCGCCGAGCTGACCAAGTACCCGGTCAAGACCCGCCTCTCCCTGTCCGGCCCGCTGGTCGTGGCCCGCGACATCGCGCACGCCAAGATCAAGGAGCGGCTGGACGCGGGCGAGGAGATGCCCCAGTACCTCAAGGACCACCCGGTCTACTACGCCGGCCCGGCCAAGACCCCCGAGGGTTACGCCTCCGGCTCCTTCGGCCCGACCACGGCCGGCCGCATGGACTCCTACGTCGAGCAGTTCCAGGCGGCGGGCGGCTCCAAGGTGATGCTGGCCAAGGGCAACCGCAGCAAGCAGGTCACCGACGCGTGCCACGCCCACGGCGGCTTCTACCTCGGCTCCATCGGCGGCCCCGCCGCCCGCCTCGCCCAGGACTGCATCAAGAAGGTCGAGGTCGTCGAGTACGAGGAGCTCGGCATGGAGGCCGTCTGGAAGATCGAGGTCGAGGACTTCCCGGCGTTCATCGTCGTCGACGACAAGGGCAACGACTTCTTCCAGGACCCGGCGCCCCAGCCGACGTTCACCTCGATCCCGGTCCGCGGTCCCGGTCTGGCGTGACGCCTCCGGGCGGCGGGGACGGATCCCTCCCCGCCGCCCCCGGGCCAGGCCGTGCGCCCCCGTTCGGCCCATCTTCCGGAACATCACCGCCGCCCCGATCGCTATAGCCGGTATGAGCGAATACCGGATCGAACACGACTCCATGGGCGAGGTCCGTGTCCCCGCCGACGCCAAGTGGCGGGCCCAGACGCAGCGGGCCGTCGAGAACTTCCCCGTCTCCGGGCAGCGCATCGAGCGGGCGCACATCGAGGCGCTGGCGCGGATCAAGGGGGCCGCGGCGAAGGTGAACGCGCGGCTCGGGGTGGTCGACAAGGAGGTCGCCGAGGCGATCCAGGAGGCCGCCGAGGAGGTGGCCGGGGGGAAGTGGGACGAGCAGTTCCCCGTCGACGTGTTCCAGACAGGGTCCGGGACCTCGTCCAACATGAACACCAACGAGGTGCTCGCCACCCTGGCGAGCGAGCGGCTGGGCCGGGACGTCCATCCCAACGACCACGTCAACGCCTCGCAGTCGTCCAACGACGTCTTCCCGTCCTCGATCCACATCGCCGCGACCGCCGCCGTCACCCGCGACCTGATCCCCGCCCTGGACCATCTCGCCGCCGCGCTGGAGCGCAAGGCGGAGGAGTTCGCCGACGTGGTCAAGTCGGGGCGGACCCATCTCATGGACGCCACGCCCGTGACGCTCGGGCAGGAGTTCGGCGGGTACGCGGCCCAGGTGCGGTACGGGATCGAGCGGCTGAACGCCTCGCTGCCCCGGCTCGCCGAACTGCCCCTGGGCGGCACCGCCGTCGGCACCGGCATCAACACCCCGCCCGGCTTCTCCGCCGCCGTGATCGAGGAGGTGGCCCGCGCCACCGGGCTGCCGCTCACCGAGGCGCGCGACCACTTCGAGGCGCAGGGCGCCCGGGACGGCATCGTGGAGACCAGCGGACAGCTCAGGACCATCGCGGTCGGGCTGACCAAGATCGCAAATGATCTGCGGTGGATGTCCTCCGGGCCCCGTACCGGCCTCGCCGAGATCTCCCTGCCCGACCTCCAGCCCGGCTCCTCGATCATGCCCGGCAAGGTCAATCCGGTCATCCCGGAGGCGGTGCTCATGGTCGCCGCGCAGGTCGTCGGCAACGACGCGACCGTCGCCACCGCGGGCGCCGCCGGCAACTTCGAACTCAACGTGATGCTGCCGGTCATCGCCAAGAACGTACTGGAGTCGATCCGGCTGCTCGCCAACGTCTCCCGGCTGCTGGCCGACCGGACCGTCGACGGCATCGTCGCCCACCGCGACCGCGCCCGCGAGTACGCCGAGTCCTCGCCGTCCGTCGTCACGCCGCTGAACAAGTACATCGGGTACGAGGAGGCCGCCAAGGTCGCCAAGAAGTCGCTGGCCGAGCGGAAGACCATCCGCCAGGTCGTGATCGAGAGCGGGTACGTCGAGCGCGGCGACCTCACGGAGGAGCAGCTGGACGCGGCGCTGGATGTCCTGCGGATGACGCGTCCGTAACCGTTCCCGGTCCCCGTGTGAACCATGACGGGCACCGCAGCGTCCTATGCCTATGGCACCTAAAATCTGTGCATGGCAGACGGTGAAGCGGTGAGCGCGGCGGTGGAAGCGAGTGGTCCGACGGCCTTCTGGGCCCCCGGGAGCCGGATATTGTGGCGCTACCGGGAGAACGGCGGGACACACTTCCACATCGTGCGGCCCGTCACCGTCGTACGGGACGACGCCGAGCTGCTCGCCGTGTGGCTGGCGCCCGGCACCGAGTGCGTGAAGCCGGTGCTGGCCGACGGCACGCCCGTGCACTCCGAGCCGCTCCAGTCGCGTTACACCAAGCCGCGGACGGTGCAGCGCGACCGGTGGTTCGGCACGGGCGTGCTGAAGCTGGCCCGGCCCGGCGAGCCCTGGTCGGTGTGGCTGTTCTGGGAGCCGGGCTGGCGGTTCAAGAACTGGTACGTGAACCTGGAGGAGCCGCTGGCCCGTTGGGCCGGCGGCGTCGACTCCGAGGACCACTTCCTCGACATCACCGTCGCTGCGGACCGCAGGTGGGAGTGGCGCGACGAGGACGAGTTCGCGCAGGCCCAGCGGGACGGGCTGATGGACGCGGCGCTCGCCGAGCGGGTGCGGCGGGCCGGGCGGTCGGCGGTGGAGGTGATCCGCGCCTGGGGGCCGCCGTTCTGTGACGGGTGGCAGCACTGGCGCCCGGATCCGTCGTGGGCGGTACCGTCACTGCCGGAGGACTGGGACCGCACACCCGCACATGTGTCCTCATGAGACTCTTGATGCGCCCCGGGGCAGGAAACGTAGGATCGTCCTCCGCAGGGGTGCGGAGCTGCAACTACCGGAGCTTGCGCCGGGTTTGACCGATCGTCACCGAGGGGCGGCAGGACGTGAGCGAGGGGTACGAGGGCAACGCCGGCACGGGCCGCAGACGGTCGGCCGACGGCACAGGAACAGCCTCTGACCGCGCGGGGATTCCGTTCCCGGGGCAGGTATTCCGGGTATCGGGTTTTCTGCGGGACGAACCGCGCGCGCGGCGCGTGGACCCGGACGGATGGATTCGACACGCGTGACGGAGCACCCGACCTCCTTCGAACGCCCGCAGCCGGGCGTCGACCCCGTGGATCCCCGCGGGGCACTGCTGCATACCCCGGCGCCCGCCCCGGGCTCTGGTGTCCGTCCGGGCGGTGAGGCGCCCCGGCCGTGCGCCGGAGCCGCCGGCTTAGCCGCACAGGCGCGCGCGGGTGAGACCCCTCCGCCGCCGGGCACGGCCACGCCGGACGACAAGGGCGAGGAGCCCCCCGCCGGTGCCTTCGAACACGCCCAGCCGGGTGTCGAGGAGGCCGTGGCGCCCGATGCGCACCGGCCGCGGCCCGCACCCGAGGCGATCCCGGTCCAGCCGGCCGGCGAGCAGGACCGGGACCGGCCTGTGACGGGCCAGGAGCGCCGCACCGGGCAGCCGCAGCAGCCGGGGCGGCCCACGCCGATGCGGCGGGACGGGGACCGGCTCAGGTTCGTGGGTGCCGCGACCCGGCGGATCGCCCGGGGCATGGACCTGGACGAGATCGTGATGGGGCTGTGCCGGGCCACCGTGCCGACGTTCGCCGACGCGATCCTGGTTTATCTGCGCGAGCCGCTGCCGGTGGGCGACGAGCGGCCCACCGGACCGCTGGTGCTGCGGCTGCGCCGTACCGACCGGATCCCGCCGGAGCGGGACACCGAGACGGGGTTCATCCTCGCGATCCAGCCGGAGCCGTCCGAGCTGGACTCGGTCGCCACCGAGCTGTGCGAGGTGCGGCCGGGCAGCGCGCTGGCCGAGGTGCTGCGCGGGGTGCGCCCGGTCTTCACGGACGCGCCCGCGGCCCGTGCCGCACTGCCCGATCTCCTCGGCGAGGGCAGTGAGTTCACCGTTCCGCCCGGGCAGCGCGCCATCCTCGCGCCGCTGCGCGGCCGGCGCCGGGTGATCGGCGCGGCGCTGTTCCTGCGCCGACCGGAACGTATCGCCTTCGAGACCGACGACCTGCTGGTGGCCGCCCAGCTCGCCACGCACAGCGCGCTCGGCATCGACAAGGCGGTGCTGTACGGGCGGGAGGCGTACATCGCCGACGAGCTCCAGCGCACGATGCTGCCGGAGAACCTGCCGCGCTGCACCGGCGTCCGGCTGGCCTCCCGCTATCTCCCGGCCGCGGAGACCGCCCGGGTCGGCGGCGACTGGTACGACGCGATCCCGCTGCCCGGCAGCCGGGTCGCCCTCGTGGTCGGCGACGTCATGGGCCACTCCATGACCTCGGCCGCGATCATGGGCCAGCTGCGCACCACCGCGCAGACCCTGGCCGGGCTCGATCTGCCGCCCCAGGAGGTCCTGCACCACCTCGACGAACAGGCCCAGCGGCTGGGCACCGACCGCATGGCGACCTGCCTGTACGCCGTCTACGACCCGGTCTCGCACCGCATCACCATCGCCAACGCCGGTCATCCGCCGCCCGTCCTGCTGCATCTGGGCGGCCGGGCGGAGGTGCTGCGGGTGCCGCCGGGCGCGCCGATCGGCGTCGGCGGCGTCGACTTCGAGGCCGTGGAGCTGGACGCCCCCGCCGGGGCCACGCTGCTGCTCTACACCGACGGGCTCGTCGAGTCCCGGCTCAGGGACGTGTGGACCGGCATAGAGCAGCTGCGGGAGAAGCTCGCCGCGACCGCGCAGCTGACCGGGCCGGACCATCCGCCGCCCCTGGAGGCGCTCTGCGACGAGGTACTGGACATGCTCGGCCCGGGCGACCGGGACGACGACATCGCGCTGCTCGCCGCCCGCTTCGACGGCATCGCGCCGAGCGATGTGGCGTACTGGTTCCTGGAGCCGGAGGACGCGGCCCCCGGCCGGGCCCGGCGGCTGGCCCGGCGGGCGCTGGCCCGCTGGAACCTGGAGGAGCTGAGCGACTCCGTGGAACTGCTGGTCAGCGAGGTGGTGACCAACGCGGTGCGCTACGCCTCCCGTCCGGTCACGCTGCGGCTGCTGCGCACGGACGTGCTGCGCTGCGAGGTCGGCGACGACGTGCCGCAGCTGCCCAGACTCAGGCAGGCGCGGGCCACGGACGAGGGCGGGCGCGGGCTGTACCTGGTCAACAGACTGGCCCGGAGATGGGGCGCGACCCGGCTGAGCACCGGGAAGGTGGTCTGGTTCGAGCTGAACCACGGGTGAGGGTCCACAACGGCGCGGGGCGCCCGGCATCACCGCCGGGCGCCCCGCGCCGTTCTCCTACCCGTTACCAGTCGCCCTCTTCGTCGCCGGGGTCGAGGGGATCCTCCGTGTCCTCCTCCTCCGGCGACGACGTCGTCGGACTCGCCGTCTGTGTCGGCTCCGTCTCGGTCGGCGTCTCGCTCGGCGTCTCGGTCGGCGTCTGCGACGTCGGGGCCTGGGAGGTGGGCTCCTCGCTGGTGGGCTCCTCCGTGGGCGTCTCGGTCGGCTCCTGGGTGACCGTGGGCGTCTCGGTCGGCGCCACCGCCGCGCCCTGCGTGGTCTCCAGGTCGAACTCGCTGGACCCCTTCGTCACACCGAAGGTGTACGCCGCCCAGATCTGCGCCGGGAAGCCGCCGCCGTTGACCCGGTCGTAGCCGCCCGCCTTGTACAGCGAGGTCTGCGCCTGGGTCTTGGCGTCCTCGCCGAACAGGCCGACGGAGGTGACCAGGTCGGGGGTGTAGCCGGTGAACCAGGCGGACCTGTTGTAGTCGGAGGTGCCGGTCTTGCCCGCGACCTGCTGCCCGTCGCGCAGCGGATTGTCCCGCACCGACGTCTGCGCCGTACCGTCGTCGACCACGCCGGTGAGCACCGAGGTCACCGTGTCGGCGGCCTCGCGGCTGATGACCTGGTCGCCGACCGGGTCGGGCAGGTCGACCTTGTAGGTGTTGTGCTCGACCGACTTCATGACGGCCGGGGTGACCTTCTTGCCGTGGTTGTCGAGGGTGGCGTAGACGCCGGCCATCTCCAGGGGGCTGGCGCCCATGGTGCCCAGGGTCTGCGCGGGGACCGCCTGGAGGCCGTCGGTGTCCATGCCGAGCTTGCCGGCGACGTCGAGCACGTCCGACATGCCGACGTCGACGCCCATCTGCGCGAAGACGGAGTTGACGGACTTGTTCATCGCCGTCTGGACGGTGATGTCGCCGTAGTTCTGGTCGTCCTCGTTCTCGGGGGCGAACCCGACCTCGGTGCCGTTGTCCACGACCGGCCGCTTGCTGGTGCCGTCGTAGACGGTGCTCGCCGTGATCGGCGTGCCGTCCTGTGTCTCGGCCCGCTCCTGGAGGGCCGCGGCCAGGATCACCGGCTTGAAGGTGGAGGCGGGCTGGTAGTCGGTGCGCGTGGCGTTGTTGCGGAAGTGCTTGAAGTAGTCGGTGCCGCCGTACATCGCCACGACCGCGCCGGTCTCCGGGTCCACGGATACCGCACCGGCCTGGACGTTCGCGTCGACCGTGCGCTTCTTGCCGTCCAGCTTGCTGGTCAGCTGGGTCTTGACGGCCTTCTCCAGCGCCGTCTGCTTCTTCTTGTCGATGTTGAGCGTGACGGTCCAGCCGCCCGCGTCGACCATCGCCCCGGCCTGCTTGGCGTCCTCGGCGGTGCCCTGGGCGACCAGCTGCTTCTCCAGCGCCGCGTTGGCCGCGTCCACCAGGTAGCCGGTCTGGCCCCCCATGCCGGGGGCGGCCTTGGGCTCCTCGGGGACCGGGAACTCCATCGCCTCGCGCTCGGACTTGTCCAGCCAGCCCTCTTCGACCATGTTGTCCAGCACGTAGTTCCAGCGGTTCTTCACCAGCTTCTTGCCGGTGTCGGACGCGGAGGCCCAGTCGTACTGGCTCGGCGCCTGGAGCAGCGCGGCCAGATAGGCGCCCTGCTCGACCGTGAGGTCCTCGGCGTCGACGCGGTAGTAGGCCTGGGCGGCGGCCTGGATGCCGTAGGCGCCGCGGCCGTAGTAGCTGGTGTTGATGTAGCCGGCGAGGATGTAGTCCTTGGACTTCTCGCGGTCCAGCTTCAAGGAGATGACCAGCTCCTTCAGCTTGCGCGAGACGGTCTGTTCCTGGGTCAGGTAGTAGTTCTTGACGTACTGCTGGGTGATCGTCGAACCGCCCTGCGCGCCCCGCCCGGCGAGTGTGTTGAGCAGACCGCGCGCGGTGCCCTTGAGGTCGACGCCGGCGTCCTTGTAGAAGGTCTTGTTCTCGGCGGCGACGAAGGTGCGCTGCACGCTCTTGGGCACCTGCGCCAGGTCCACGACCTCGCGGTTGAGGTCGCCGGTGCGGGCCATGACCGTGCCGTCGCTGTACTTGTAGACGTTGCTCTGGAGCTTGGCGTCGGCGTTCCCCTCGGGGATGTCGATCACCATGTACAGCACGATGAAGGCGCCCATGCCGAGCAGGCACAGTCCGAAGAAGGTGCCGACGATCTTCTTCCAGGTGAACAGCCGGCGTATCCCGCCCCTGCCGTCGCCCCTGGCCGCTCTCCGGGCCGCGGCCCGGCCGCCGACCGCGGCCGAGGGCGCCCCGGACGAGCGCCTGGGCGCCGCGCGGCGTCCACCGCGCTGTCGCGCACGTCTCTCTTCCGCTCGTCCCATCGGTCCGTTTTGCTCCGCTTCACTCGTGTGTGCACAGAAGTCACACAGGTTCGCCGCTCAGGTCAGCTCTGAAAGCTAACACCGGGAGATATGGCAAAGGACCACCGATGCGGTCTTTTGCGAACGTGACAATCAGCACCCGGCTCAACGGAACCGGCGTCCGGGAGGCACGCCGGGTTGCCCCACGCCAAAAAAGTGATAACACTTAGATATGTCGGCGCCGGTCGCCGAGAAGGCAGTACGAGAACGGGGGATCACCCATGTCCACACACGACACCCAGATCACCGCCGATGTGCCGGAGATGCCGGCTCCACGGGTACGGGAGTTCCCCGCGCAGAGCATCGGCGGCGGGCTCGCGCTGCTGCTCGGACTGGTCGGGCTGCTGGCCGCCGCCGGGATGATCGCGGGCGCGACGGCGGCCACCGCGACCGGCGCCAAGGCCGCGCTGATCATCGCCGGCATCCTCGTCGGCATCGCGTCCTTCCTGGCCATGTGCGGGCTGAACACCGTCGCACCGGGCGAGGCGCGGGTCGTCCAGCTCTTCGGCCGCTACCGGGGAACGATCCGGCAGGACGGGCTGCGCTGGGTCAACCCCCTGACCTCGCGCACCAAGATCTCGACGCGGGTGCGCAACCACGAGACCGCCGTGCTGAAGGTGAACGACGCCTACGGCAACCCCATCGAGCTGGCCGCCGTCGTGGTCTGGAAGGTGCAGGACACCGCCCAGGCCACCTTCGAGGTCGACGACTACGTCGAGTTCGTCTCCACCCAGACCGAGGCGGCCGTGCGGCACATCGCCATCGAGTACCCCTACGACGCCCACGAGGAGGACGGCCTCTCGCTGCGCGGCAACGCCGAGGAGATCACCGAGAAGCTCGCCGCCGAGCTGCACGCGCGCGTGGAGGCGGCCGGCGTGCAGATCGTCGAGTCGCGCTTCACCCATCTCGCGTACGCTCCCGAGATCGCCTCGGCGATGCTCCAGCGGCAGCAGGCCGGAGCGGTCGTCGCCGCCCGCCGCCAGATCGTGGACGGCGCGGTGGGGATGGTCGAGGCCGCGATCGCCCGGATCACCGAGCGGGACATCGTGGAACTGGACTCCGAACGGAAGGCGGCGATGGTGTCGAACCTGATGGTGGTGTTGTGCGGGGACCGCAGCGCCCAGCCGGTCCTCAACACCGGGACGCTCTACCAGTGACGGCGTCCCCCGAGGAGCCCGCGGGGGAGGCGGAGTCCGTTCCCCGGCGCCGGCCGCAGCAGCGCAAGCAGGTGCTGTTGCGGCTGGACCCGTCGGTGTACGAGGCGCTCACCCGCTGGGCCGGCGACGAGCTGCGGTCGGCCAACGCCCAGATCGAATTCCTGCTGCGCAGGGCCCTGGCGGACGCCGGCCGGCTGCCCGGCGACGCCGGACCGCTGCCCCGCCGGGGCCGGCCGCCGGTGAGAGGCGAGGACTAGGGCACCTGGGCCCGGCGGGCCGTAGCAGAACCGTGACAATCGGCCTCCACCTGCACCGACGTATCACCGACGGATCCCTCGCCACGATCTCCGCACTGTGCGTATACACCTTGCGTATACACCGTGTGTAGAGTGCCAGGCATGTCCATCGGTCACACCCTCCTGGGACTCCTGGAGTCCGGCCCACGGCACGGCTACGACCTCAAGCGTGCCTTCGACGAGAAGTTCGGCCACGACCGGCCGCTCCACTACGGCCAGGTCTACTCGACCATGTCCCGCCTGCTGAAGAACGGCCTCGTCGAGGTCGACGGCATCGAGTCGGGCGGCGGCCCGGAGCGGAAGCGGTATGCCATCACCGACGCCGGCATCACCGACGTCGCGCGGTGGCTGGCGACGCCGGAGAAGCCCGAGCCGTATCTCCAGTCGACGCTGTACACCAAGGTCGTCCTCGCGCTCCTCACCGGCCGCGACGCCGACGGCATCCTCGACACCCAGCGCTCCGAGCATCTGCGCAGCATGCGCGTCCTCACCGACCGCAAGCGCAAGGGCGACCTGGCCGACCAGCTCATCTGCGACCACGCCCTGTTCCACCTGGAGGCCGATCTGCGCTGGCTGGAGCTGACCGCCGCGCGCCTGGACAAGCTCCGTGAGGCGGTGACCCGATGACCGCGCCCGCCGGTTCGCTGCTGGCCGCCGAGGAGCTGCGCAAGGCCTACGGGCCGACCGTCGCCCTGGACGGCGCCGCGTTCTCCATCCACCCCGGCGAGGTCGTCGCCGTGATGGGCCCCTCCGGGTCCGGGAAGTCCACGCTGCTGCACTGCCTGGCCGGGATCGTGACGCCCGACTCCGGGTCGATCACCTACCACGGGCGGGAGCTGGCCGGCATGAGCGACGCCCAGCGCAGTGCGCTCCGGCGCAGCGAGTTCGGCTTCGTCTTCCAGTTCGGCCAGCTGGTGCCCGAGCTGACCTGCGTGGAGAACGTCGCCCTGCCGCTGCGGCTGAACGGCCGCCCCCGCAAGGAGGCCGAGCGGTCGGCCCTGTCCTGGATGGAACGGCTGGAGGTCGACGACCTGGCGAAGAAGCGGCCCGGCGAGGTGTCGGGCGGCCAGGGGCAGCGGGTCGCCGTGGCCCGGGCCCTGGTCACGAACCCGCGGGTGCTGTTCGCCGACGAGCCGACCGGCGCGCTGGACTCGCTCAACGGCGAGCGCGTGATGGAACTGCTCACGGACGCCGCCCGGTCCACCAACGCCGCCGTCGTCCTCGTCACCCACGAGGCGCGGGTGGCCGCGTACTCCGACCGCGAGGTCGTCGTGCGGGACGGGAAGTCCCGGGACATGGAGCGGGTCGTATGAAGGCCGGGCAGTGGGTCCGTGATCTGGGCATGGGCGCCCGGTTCGCCGTCACCGGCGGACGCGAGGGCTGGGTCCGCGCGCTGCTGACGGCCGTCGGCGTCGGGCTCGGCGTGGCGCTGCTGCTGCTGACCACGTCGATCCCGAACGCGCTCGCCGCCCGGGACGAGCGGTCGGCCGCGGGCAGCAGCCTTTCCCACCAGGCCCCGAAGGGAGACGACACCCTGCTCGTCGCGGACGTCTACACGGAGTTCCGCGGTGAGACCGTCCAGGGCAGCGCGCTGGAGCCCGAGGGGCCGCGGGCGCCGCTGCCACCCGGTCTTCGGCGGTTCCCGGCCCAGGGCGAGATGGTGGTCTCCCCCGCGCTGAAGGAACTGCTGCTGTCCGACTCCGGGAAGCTGCTGCGGGAGCGGCTGCCGGACCGGATCGTCGGCACCATCGGCGACAGCGGGCTGATCGGCCCCGCGGACCTCACCTTCTTCCGCGGCGCCGACGGGCTCGCGTCGCGCCTCGACGGCGGCACGGTGATCCGTATCGACGGGTTCGGGGAGCGGGCCGGGCAGTCCGACGCGTGGGACCCGGTACTGATCCTGCTCGTCATGGTCGTCTTCGTCGTGCTGCTGATGCCGGTCGCCGTCTTCATCGCCGCGGCCGTACGGTTCGGCGGCGAGCGGCGGGACCGGCGGCTCGCGGCGCTGCGGCTGGTGGGCGCCGACAGCCGGATGACCCGGCGGATCGCCGCCGGCGAGGCGCTGGCGGGCGCGGTGCTGGGCCTGGTCCTCGGCGCCGGTTTCTTCCTGCTCGGGCGCCAGGCGGCGGGCTCCGTCGAGGTGTTCCGGGTCAGCGTCTTCCCCAACGATCTCCAGCCCTCGCCCGTGCTCGTGCTGCTGGTCGCGGTGGCGGTACCGGCGGCGGCCGTCCTGGTGACGCTGTTCGCCCTGCGCGGCGTGGTCATCGAACCGCTCGGCGTGGTGCGCACGGCCAGACCCGCGCGGCGCCGGCTGTGGTGGCGGCTGCTGCTGCCGCTGGCCGGCCTGGCGCTGCTCTACCCGATGATCGGCCAGGGCAACGACGGCGGCGACTTCAACGCCTACCTGGTGGTCGGCGGTGTGATGCTGCTGCTGATCGGCGTGACCGCGCTGCTGCCGTGGGCGGTGGAGACGGTCGTCGCCCGGCTCGGCTCCGGCGGCGTGGCCTGGCAACTGGCCGTCCGCCGCCTCCAGCTGAGCAGCGGCACGGCGGCCCGCATGGTCAACGGCATCGCGGTGGCCGTCGCCGGGTCGATCGCGTTGCAGATGCTCTTCGCGGGCGTGGACAGCGACTACACCAGCGACACCGGCTACGACGTCTCGCGTGCCCAGATGCAGATGAGCCTGCCCGCCGAGGTGCCGCTCGCCTCGGCCACCGACCGGTTCCGGCGCACCGAGGGCGTCCGCGCGGTGTACCCCTTCTCCGAAGGCTACGTCGGCGAGCGCCGTACGGACCCGGAGCGCGGCACCTCGGTGCTGGCCGGCAGCTGCGCCGAACTGCGCGAGATGGCCCGGCTCCCCTCGTGCCACGACGGCGACGTCTTCGCCGTGCGGGGCGCCGAGTACGACACCGACACCCCGAAGCTGGCGGTGCCGGGGCGGAAGCTGTATTTCGATCCGACGTACGAGGGCGACACCAAGGGGCGCGAGATCCCCTGGACGGTGCCGGACGGCATCCGCGCGGCGCAGGCGCGCATCGGTCTGACCGGGTGGCACCAGGGCGGATTCCTGATCACGCCGGGTGCCCTGCCCGACGCGGCGGCACCCGCCCTGACCGGGCAGATCTATCTCAAGCTCGACCCGTCGGTGCCGGACGCGTGGGAGCTGGCACTGAACACCGCGGCGGCTCTCGACCCGCTGACGGCCCCCATGGAGTTGTCCGCCACCGAGCGCAACGATCGGTTCGACGCCATCCGCACCGGCCTGTTCGTCGGCGCCACCTGTGTGCTGGCGCTCATCGGCGCCAGCCTGCTCATCTCCCAGCTGGAGCAGTTGCGCGAGCGCAGGAAACTGCTGTCGGCCCTGGTCGCCTTCGGCACCCGGCGGCGCACGCTGAGCCTGTCGCTGCTGTGGCAGACGGCGATCCCGGTCGCGCTGGGCCTGCTGCTGGCGTCGGTGGTGGGACTGGCGCTGGGCATCGTGCTGATGAGGATGGCCGACACGACGGTGCGCGTGGACTGGACCAGCCTGCTGTCGATGACCGGCGTGGGCGCGGCGGTCGTCCTGGCGGTGACGCTGCTCAGCCTGCCGCCGCTGCTCCGGCTGATGCGCCCGGACGGGCTGCGGACGGAGTGACCGGAACGAACGGGAAGTGATCCGACATGTCCCTCGACTCGCTGAAGTCCGCCCTGCCCGACTACGCCAAGGACCTGCGGCTCAATCTGGACGCGGTGATCGGCCGTTCCGGGCTGTCCGCGCAGCGGCTGTGGGGCACCGTGCTGGCGACCGCGATCGCCGCGCGCTCCCCGATCGTGCTGCGCGAGCTGGCACCCCAGGCGCGGGCGCATCTCTCGCCCGAGGCGTACACCGCGGCCAGGTCGGCGGCGGCCGGCACGACGATGACCAACGTCTTCCACCGCACCCGGCACCTGCTGTCCGACCCCGCCTACGGCGGCCTCCGCGCCGGCCTGCGGACGAACGTCCTCGCCGATCCCGGGGTCGACCGGGCCGACTTCGAGCTGTGGGCCTTCGCGGTCTCCGCCGTCAACGGCTGCGGCGCCTGCCTGGACGCGCACGAGCGGACGCTCCGCGGGGCGGGCATGACCCGCGAGACGGTCCAGGAGGCCTTCAGGATCGCGGCCGTGATCCAGGCGGTGGCCACCACCCTGGACGCCGAGGCGGTGCTCGCCGCCGAGTAGCCGCCCGCGCGTGCGTCGCCGTCCTACGGCTGCGGCTCGTCCGCCGGGGGCGGCGCCGGCGCGGGCGCGGACGCCGGTGCCGCGTCCGTCGCGGTGGCCTCCCTCGGCCTGGGCGAGTGCCGCAGGGCGGACTCGTGGGAGTAGGTCCGCAGATAGCCCACGACCGTGTTCGTCACCGCGACCAGCGGTACGGCGACGATCGCGCCGCCGATCCCGGCCACCATGCCGCCGGCGCTCACGGACAGCACCACCGCCAGCGGATGGACCCGGACCGCGCGGCCCAGGATGAACGGCTGGAGGATGTGCCCCTCGATCTGCTGCACGGCCAGCACCACCACCAGCGTCATGACGGCGGTGAACACGCCCTGGGTGACCAGCGCCACCACCACCGCCAGCGCGCCGGACACCACCGCGCCCACCAGCGGGATGAACGCGAACAGGAAGATGAACACGGCCAGCGGGACGGCCATCGGGACGTCCAGGAAGTAGATGCCCAGACCGATGAAGATGGCGTCGATCAGCGCCACTATCACCGTGCCGCGCACATAGGCCGTCAGCGTCCGCCAGGCGCGCGGACCGGCTCCGGCCACGCCCGGCCGGGCCGCCGCCGGCACCAGCTTCAGCGTCCACTCCCAGATGCGCTTGCCGTCGTAGAGCAGGAACAGGGTGGAGAAGACCGCCAGCAGGATGCCGGTCAGCGCCTCCACGACGACCGTGACGCCCTCCAGGCCCGCCGAGGTGATCTGGTCGGTGTTGGCGCCGACGGCCTCGCGCAGATTCTTGGCGATCTCGTTGATCTGCTTGTCGGTGACGTGGAAGGGGCTGTTGAGCAGCCACTTGCGCAGCTCGTCGATACCGTCCTGGACCTGGTCGGAGAGGTTGTCGATGTTCTCCATGACCTGCCAGGTCACGAACCAGCCCATCAGGCCCATCACGACGAAGCCGAGGATCGCCGTGAGCGCGGTGGCCGGCCCGCGCGGCACGCCGTGCCGGCGCAGCCGCGCCACCGTCGGCTGGAGCAGCGCCGTGATCAGCAGCGCGGTGACGAAGGCCAGCACGACCAGCTGGACGGCGCTGATGATCCGCATCAGCACCCACACGGTGCCCGCCAGCACCAGCAGCCGCCATCCCGCCTCGGCCGCGACCCGCACACCCCACGGCACGGCCGAGGCCGGGTCGGGGCGGGCCCGCACGGCGGGCGCGTAGTCCGGAGGCGGCGGGATGTGGTCGTCGGGGACGGGCGGCGGCGGAGTGGTGTCCGCGTTCTCCCGTTCCACCTCGGCGCGACGCTCGTTCAACCGCTCACTCATCTCGGTCAGTCCGGCGCCGAGCCGGCCGAGCCACCCTGGCACTCGCGACATGATCCGTCCTCTTCCCCCGTCTGTCCCCACCACTCCCCCGGAGTCGTCCGGTCCGACCGTACATGGCGAAAGCCCCTCACCGTAGGACGGTGAGGGGCTGCGCGAAGGTTGAGCGGCGGCGGGGACGCCGGGCTCAGTACCAGTGGTTGGCCTGCCAGAACGCCCAGGCTTCGCAGGGGCTGCCGTAGCGGCTGTCCATGTAGCTGAGGCCCCACTTGATCTGGGTGGCCGGATTGGTCTGCCAGTCGGCGCCCGCGGAGGACATCTTGGAGCCGGGCAGGGCCTGGAAGAGGCCGTAGGCGCCGGAGGAGGCGTTGACCGCCTGGTAGTTCCAGCTGGACTCGTGGTCCACGATGTTGCTGAAGCACTGGAACTGGCCGCTCGGCACCATCTGCCGCGCCATCGCCTGGATCTGCGCGGTGGTGTACGAGCCCTGCACGGCGAAGCTGGTGGCGTCGCGGGTGGCGTCGCGGCTGGCCTCTTCCGCGGCCTCCGCGCGCTCCTTGGCTTCCTTGTCCGCCCTGGCCTTCTTCTCGGCGGCTTCCTTCTTGGCGACGGCGGTCTCGGCGGCCGCCTTGCGGGCCGCCTCCTCCGCGTCCTTCTTGGCGCTCGTGTCCGCGGCGATGGCCTGTGCGTCGGCCTGCTGCGTCAGGGACGCGGTCTGCACCTGGGCCTGCTGCCCGGTGGGGATGTCCGCCAGGAGCGTCGTGCCACTGGCCGTGGCCTCTGCGTCGTTGGTCTGCGCGGTGCTGCCCGAGGCAACGCCGACGACGCTTCCGACAGCGGTGACCGCCGTGGCCGAGGCCACTGCGAATCCCCGGACCGAGATCCGGCTCACACGGTTTCCTTCCAGCATCGCCCGCCTCGGTGACCCTGGCGGACGCAATCGTGCCCCTGGCGCTGGCCTCCCCAACTTCGGGGTCACGGGAGGCGCGGGCCCGGTGGGCAACTCCCGCTCCGGGAGCGCCGCGTGGTGCGCGGGCGGCATACGACGACGCTATGGAGTTGGTGTGCTTCTGTTGTTCTCTACCGCTGGGGGTACAGGTGTGTCGTATGCGGGGCCTGACAGGAGTGAGACTCTGCCGTAACCCGACGCCGGGTGGCAATTCTGAGTTGCGTGTGAAAGCTCACATCCCGTTTGGTCCTGGGGATTCCCCGAATCCCCCACATGCCAAGACGCCGCCCGGCTAGGCTCTTGGCCTTTTCCGGACGGCGCCTTTCAGCCTGTCGCTGCGGCTGTCGGTGCGGTGCGAGGGGACGGGACGGTCAGATCTGCCCGTCCTCCAGCATTTCGGTCACAAGGGCCGCGATCTGGGACCTCTCGGACCGGGTCAGGGTGACATGCGCGAAGAGCGGATGTCCTTTCAGCTTCTCGACGACGGCGACGACTCCGTCGTAACGCCCCACCCTGAGGTTGTCCCGCTGCGCCACATCATGGGTGAGAACCACCCGCGAATTGGCCCCGATTCGCGACAGAACGGTCAGAAGGACATTCCGTTCGAGCGACTGCGCCTCGTCGACGATCACGAACGCGTCGTGCAGGGAACGGCCACGGATGTGCGTGAGCGGCAGGACCTCCAGCATTCCGCGCGCGGTGACCTCCTCGATGACCTCGCGGCTGGTGACCGCGGACAGCGTGTCGAAGACCGCCTGCGCCCAGGGGCTCATCTTCTCCGCCTCGGTGCCGGGCAGATAGCCGAGCTCCTGCCCGCCCACCGCGTACAGCGGACGGAAGACCATCACCTTCTGGTGCTGACGGCGCTCCAGCACCGCCTCCAGACCCGCGCACAGCGCCAGCGCCGACTTGCCGGTGCCGGCCCGGCCGCCCATGGACACGATCCCGATGTCCGGGTCGAGCAGCAGGTCGAGGGCGATCCGCTGCTCGGCACTGCGCCCCTTGATGCCGAACGCCTCCCGGTCGCCGCGCACCAGCCGGATGTCTCCCTCGGGAGTGACGCGCCCGAGGGCCTTGCCGCGCTCCGACTGAATGGTCAGCCCGGTGTGCACGGGCAGCTCGGCGGCCTCGGGCACATGGACGTGCCCCTGCTCGAAGAGGACGTCCACCAGCTCACCGGAGAGGGTGAGTTCGGACATCCCGGTCCAGCCGGAGGCGTCCGTGATGGCGAGCTCGGCGCGGTACTCCTCGGCGAGCAGCCCGACGGACGACGCCTTGATCCGCAGCGGGAGGTCCTTCGACACGACGGTGACGTCGAACCCCTCGGCCTGGAGATTGCGGGCCACCGCGAGGATGCGGGAGTCGTTGTCCCCCAGGCGGTAACCGCTGGGCAGCACGCTGGGGTCCGAGTGGTTGAGCTCGACACGCACGGTGCCGCCGAGGTCCCCGGTCGGAATGGGGGCGTCGAGACGGCCGTGCCGGACCCGGAGATCGTCCAGCAGACGCAGCGCCTGCCGGGCGAAATAGCCGAGTTCGGGATGGTGCCGCTTGGCCTCCAGCTCCGTGACCACGACGATCGGAAGCACGACCTCGTGCTCGTCGAAGCGGCTCAGGGCGTTCGGGTCGGCCAGCAGGACGCTGGTGTCGAGAACATAGGTGCGCCGGTCGGGCTTGTGGCGCTTTGTGCTGGTCACCACGGAAGGACGTACCCCCTCGGATGAGGTCGGGGAGCGACGGAACGGAGCTGGACCGGTCATCGGCCGCGATGCACGGGCCGAGGACCGGCCCTCCGCCACGGCGTCCGTGCCTGTGACCGCACGGTCGGGCTGGTGCAAAGGGCCTCCCGGGCGGACGGCCCCGTGCCGTCCGCTGAGATACGACACCCGTGGTTCGGGTGTCGACCTGGTTGGTTTATGCCCTCGAACAAGCGCTGCCATGCCACGGCGTACGGCGGCGCATTGGTGAACTCCGCGTTACGCCCGTGCCGTACGGGGTATCCGGCATCGTCCCCGGTCGCGCGGGTCAGCCGCCGTAACGCCGGTGACGGGCCGCGTAGTCGCGCAGTGCGCGCAGGAAGTCGACCTTGCGGAAGGCCGGCCAGAAGACCTCGCAGAAGTAGTACTCGGAGTGGGCGGTCTGCCAGAGCATGAACCCGGACAGCCGCTGCTCCCCGCTGGTGCGGATCACCAGATCCGGGTCGGGCTGGTCGCCGGTGTACAGATGCCGCCCGATCATGTCGACGTCGACGGCCTCGGCGAGCTCCTCCATCGAGGTGCCCCTGTCCTGCGCCTCGTGCAGCATGGACCGCACCGCGTCGGCGATCTCCTGCCGGCCGCCGTACCCGATGGCCACGTTGACCAGTATCCCGTCGACGTCCGCGGTGGCCTGCTCGGCCTCCTTCAGGGTGGTCTGCATCCGGGAGGGCAGCAGATCGCGGGTGCCGACGTGGTGGACGCGCCAGCGGCCGTCCGCGGCGAGGGACCGGACGACGTCCTCGATGATCCCGAGCAGCGGGACCAGTTCCTCCTGCGGCCGGTCGAGGTTGTCCGTGGACAGCAGCCACAACGTGACGACCTCGACGTCCGTCTCGGTGCACCAGCCGAGGAACTCCTCGATCTTGTCCGCGCCCGCCCGGTGACCCTGGGCGGTGGTGGAGCCGGCGGCCTTCGCCCAGCGGCGGTTGCCGTCCATGATGACGCCGATGTGCTTGGGCACCTGAGCGTGGTCCAGGTGGCCTTCCACCCGGCGTGCGTACAGCCTGACCAGCAGGCCACGCAGCTTGTCGCGCAGGTTCACGTGATCGTCAGCCCCTCCGTACGGATCGGACAGTCGCGGCGGGCCCGGCCGTCGGGATCGGCCGGGGGCGATTCCTGTCCGGATGGCGGTCCCCCGGAGGCGAAGCCTACCCCTGCGGGGCTGTGGGCGTGGCTGGGGGTTCGGCGGGCCCGCAAGCGGGTGGAGCGGCGGAAGAGGCAGAGGCGGCGGGAGCGGCCGACGGGCCGGGAAGGACCGGAAGGCACCTGTGAGGCACAGAAGAAAACGGGCCGGTCCGTGGGGGGGAGACGGACCGGCCCGAGGGGGGGTTTCCACCATAACCCTTCGTAAGTGATGCTGCGTGCATCGGCGTGTCACAACTACTCTCCGGAGTCGGACGGCAACACCGCGCTGGCCGGGAAAGTCCGTGCTCACAGCGATCTCGCGGCCAGAACGGGGTGAAATTCCGGGCCAATCGTCCGACATGGGGAGGGATCCCCCACACGAGTGATCCGGCCGTTGACACCCCCGCGATCCCCCGCCGCCGCTTCGCGACCGCAGCGGCACGAACGGAGCGATCCGGCGCTCCGACGGCAACGCGGCACCGCGCAGCCCCCTCCACCGCGCGGTACCGCCCGCGCAGCTTTGCTCACGCGAATTACCTCGGAGCGAACTTACGTGAGGCGCACGACGGAAGCGAGCCACACCGGATAACGATGTGGAAAACCTGTGAGGATCGAGAGGCGATCCGCCACCCGAAGGCAAGATGTCACCGATTCGGACCGATTGATCCGGATCATTCGTATCGTTCGTACGCGAGCCGTGTGCGGGAAGTCAACGGTCGATGCGCCGGCCGCGGACCACGGTGACCGGGCATCACACGGCCGGCTTGCGGGCCTCGACGAGATGACGGGCGCTGTGGGCGACGAAGGGCCCCTCGGCCTCGATCCGTTCGTGCAGGGCGCGGAGCCGGGGTTCGTACGCGTCCACCGTGAAACCGGGCACCATCCAGACCACCTTGCGCAGGAAGTGGACGACGGCGCCGATGTCGTGGAACGTCATGGGCAGCCGTTCCGCCCGCAGATCGACGATCTGAAGCCCCGCCGCCTCGGCGTCGGCCCGCTCACGGTCGGGATGCCGGGCGCTGCGCACCTCGTCCGGCTGCGCCCCGAGGAAGTACTCGACCAGTTCGAAGACGCTGGCGGGGCCGACGTGCTGGGCGAAGTACGTACCGCCGGGCTCCAGCACGCGGGCGATCTCCGCCCAGTCCGGCCGGACGGGATGCCGGCTCACGACGAGGTCGAAGGCCCCGTCGGCGAAGGGGAACGGCGCGTCCTCGGGCACGGCGACCACCGCCACACCGCGCGGACGGAGCAGGGCCGTCGCCTTGGCGACGTTCGGCGGCCAGCCCTCGGTGGCGACGGTCAGCCCGGGCCGGCTCCGGGCGGCGCCGAGCGCGAAGTCGAGCACCTCGCCGCCGCCGGTCTGCACATCGAGCACGGCCCCGGCACCGGCCAGCCGCCCGGCCAGCGACCGCGCGTAACCCCACGAGGGCCGCGCCTCGGTGGCCCGCCCCTCGAACCAGGAGAAGTCCCATCCGTCGGTGGAGACGGAGGCCGCCTCGGCGACGAGCTCCTCGTACGAGCGTGACGCGCCCTTGTCCGTACCCGCACCGTCCTGTGCCATGCACCGATCATCGCAGCGGACCACGGCGGACGCCGCCCAATTTCGCCGGGGCCGTCACCGGCTCGGCGTCGGCTCGGCGTCGGCTCGGCACCGACGCATCGCCGGTGCCGAACCGCTCCCGTGGTCCCGTGGTCCCGTGGTGTGGTCCCGTGGTGGCCGCTCGTATCCACCGGTCCACCGGTCCATCGGTTGATCTACTGGTTGATCTACCGGTTGACGGCCTGGATCTCCTGCACGACCACGTCCTGCGTCGCACCGAAGGTGCCGTCGGGAAGGTCGCCGCCCGCGCCGCCGCTGCCGGTCCACTGGATCCTCCAGGTGACGGTGGCCTTCAGCGGGTACGACCCGTTCCCCGAGGAGCGCAGGTACCTTACCCCGCAGGGCGGAGTCTCGTCGGCCTTGCCCTGGGCGTACGGCTCACCGATCCGGCCGTCGGTGATCTCGCAGACACCGGAGGCCGGGTAGGTCTCGGCGTCCGCGGTGCCCGGCTCGATCTTGAGCGACACCGGTTCCGCCGTCGCCGTCGCCTCGATGCCGAGCACCGGTACGGAGGCGGTGACGGAGACCGGCTTGAACCGGGCGTCGTCCAGCCAGACCCAGGTCGGCAGATTGACCTTCGTGGCGTTCGCGGGCGCGAGCGTCACCTTGGTACCCGGGACGCGGATCTCGGCGTAGGCCAGTTCGGCGAGGATCTCCGGCGTCACGGCGTTCTTGATGTCGGCCGGCGGGGGATCTCCCTTGTCGACCCAGAAGATGGGCTCGTCACAGGCGTCCCATCCGGGCGGGAAGTCCTCGTTGACGTACGAGTCCCACCAGTAGCCGTCGCCGGCCTTGTCCTTGTTGAAGTCCTTGTAGGGCTTGCCCTCGACATACCGGTTGCGCTGCTCGAGATCCCACTGGGACCCGGTCGACTCCGCCTCCCAGATCGGCTCCAGATAGTCCTGAAGCTCCTCGGGACTGTACTTCGGCGCATACCAGCAGGCAGGCGGCGACCACGCCGTGGTCGACGTCACGGCACCGACGTTGTCACCGGTGCCGTTCTTGGAACGGTCGAAGACGACACCGCCGACGGTGACGGAGACGGTGCCGTCGTCGCCGGTGCCGGCGTGTTGCTCCGTGCTACCGCGGTTGCCAGTCTCGCCACGTCCGCCCGCGAATGCCGCGTGCGACATGAGGACAGGCAGACAGGCAAGTGCGAGAATCGCTGTGATCCTCGACGGCTTGGCTACGGCTGGCATGCCTTGTCCCCCCGTGTCGAGGCGATAGCGGTGGTCTGCCAAACCCCGTCCGCGTTCTTGGTGAGCTTCGTGTTGTAGCGCACGTAGCTGTCCGATGTCGTCGGGGTCTTCTTGACCTTCTTGGTCTTCTTGTCCTTCAGATAGGACTTGCTCTCGTCCGAGCAGTAGGTGACGTACGCCCCGTTCGCCCCGGAGAGGGTCACCTTGTAGTCGAAGTACCGAGTCTCCCCGACCCATGTGTAGTTCTTGTCGATGTACCCCTGCACATAGGTGATCGACTCGCTCAACGCCTTGTCGGCGTTGTAGAAACCGAGCGCTTCACTATCCGTGGAGCCTTGGAAGATCGCGTCGTCCACGGAGTTCACGCTCAGCGTGCTGTCCGCAAGAGCAGCATCCTTAGCGGCGTCGCCAGTCTTGTCGTACTCGAACACGTTCTTGGCGTCCGACGGGAACGTGATCTTCGGCCGGTCGGTGGTGTCCGAGGGGGTCGGGGTCGGCGACGCCGACGGCTCGGTGCCCGTGTCGGCGCCGGCGATCTTGTCGTTGTCCTTGTCCTTGGAGCTGTCTTCGCTCCCGCACGCGGAGAGCGACAGGGCCGCTACGGCGGTCAGCGCGATCGCTGCGAGCAGGGTGGGGCGGCGGTTCACGGTCGGCTCCCGGTGAGGCGCGGCTTCTCTCGAGCGGATCAACGGTATCCAGCCAGGTGGGACGACACCAGGCTGAACCATGTCAAGTGGCGGGGTGTATGGGGTCAAATCGACTGTTGGCCACCCCCCTTGCGTCGTAACGGTTGAGTAACGCGCCCTCTCGCTCACCGACACCTCATGCCACCGCGGCCGCCCCGAGGACCAGCCCCGTGAACGCTCCGCCGGTCATGAACGGCCCCAGCGGTATGGCCGACCTGCGGTCCGCTCCGCGCAGGGCGACGAGGGCCAGGCCGTACACGGCACCGTAGAGGAGGCCGGTGAGCGCGCCGGTCAGGAGGATGTCCCAGCCGTACCAGCCGAGGGCCACGCCCAGGGCCAGGGCCAGCTTGACGTCGCCGAAGCCCATGCCGGCCGGGTTGACGAGGAAGAGGACGAAGTACGCGGCGCCGAGGGACAGGCCGCCCAGCAGGCTCGTGGACCAGGAGCCGGTGGCCGCGGGCAGGGCTGCCGCCGCCCCCAGGAGCGCGGCGGTCAGGGCGGCGAGGGGCAGGGTCAGGACGTCCGGGAGGCGGTGCACCCGGTAGTCGACGAGGGACAGCAGGACGGCCACGGGTGCGGCCAGCAGCCAGACGGCCGTCTCCGGGCGGGGGCCCGCCGCGGCCGCGAGGGATGTGCAGACGAGGGCCGTCGCCACGGTGACCGCGACCGTGCTCGGGCCGTAGGCGCCGCAGGAGCGCGGCGGGTCGCCGTCCGCGCAGCGTGCCCGGCCCAGCCAGCCGCCGAACGTACCGGTGATCGGATGGCCGTCCGGGCACCGGTCGCTCCACGGCCGGCCGGCGTCGACCGACAGGCGGTGGGCGGCCCGGGGCAGCAGCAGGCCCACGCCCGTGCCCCACAGGGCGGCCGTCACGATCAGCAGTTCGCGCACGTCGGGAACGTAGCTCTGCCGCACCCCGCACGGCATGGGCCCGTGGGCCCATGTGGGGCCTACTCTCCGGTGGGTACGTTCGGTTCCGCAGACAGCGGGCGGCCGGGAGTGGGAGGTGGCCTCGGATGGGGCGACGCTGGCGGGACGGGCGGGGCGAGTTGGTCGTGCACGGGGAGGGCGGGGCCGTCTCCGGCGGCTTCGGGGTTCGGATCCCGCTGGAGATCGCCACCTCCTACCGGGCCCGTACCCGGGGCCTGCTGGGGCGGGACTCCGTCGACGGGGCGATCCTGCTCTCCCCCGCCAACAGCGTGCACACCTTCCGCATGCGTGTCCCCATCGACGTGGCCTACCTCGACCGGAACCTCACCGTCATCGCCGTGCGCACCATGCGGCCGGGGCGGCTGGGAATGGTCCGTTTCCGCTCCCGGCACGTGCTGGAGTCTGAGGCCGGAGCGATGGCCGGGTGGGGGGTACGGCCGGGCGTACGGGTGGAGGTCATCCCCGGGTAGACGGTCACAGCGTCGGCCGGCTGTCGCAGGGCACGCAGCCCGCGGGGCAGAACGTAGTCGCCGTCCGGGTCGTGCCGACGCTCCACCCGTGGATCCCATGTCTCCTCGCTGCTCACCAAGTCCGTCCTCTCTGTCATTCGACCCATTGCGCCGCCGTTTCCCGTGTCGCGGACGGCAGGGCGGAGTCCGTGGCCAGGCAGATCAACGCCTCACGGCTTGCTGCGTCGGCGTCCGTGCGGTGCAGGAACCAGATCGCCTCCTCGACCGCCAGACCCCGGCGGGCCACCCGTTCGGCCAGGGCAGGGGCCCAATGCGCCGCTGTCAGCTCCTGCCTGCTGTCGCACGGAAGATCGCTCAGCCAGCGGAAGGTGGCCGCGACGGCGGTGTCGACGATGCGTTCGCACCAGTGGGCGGCGAAGGTTCGCGTGTCCGTGCCGTGGAGGTCGTAGCCCAGGCGCTCGCACTCCTGCCGGGCCTCTGCCATCCGCTCGCGGGTCACCAGTCGCGGGTGCGGCAATAAGGCACGGACCACCTGCCTCATGGGCTGCCATGCCGGTCGCGGCGGTCCGCCCGGGGGGAGGTCCACGGCGGCTTCGAGCACGGCGCGGGCGCGGGTGAGAGCCGTCTCGTCAGGAGGTGTCGTGCCCCAGTCGAAAGCGGTGTCCCACGAGTAGGGAAAGGTGCGCAGAGCCAGCGGAAGGAGCGGTTCCTCGTCACCGAGTGGCTCCGCTGCCCGGGCCGCGTAGCCCGGTTGGCGCAGGGACAGCAACTGGTGACGTACGTCGGGACGGAAGTCCCCGACTTCTTCGTCCCGTACCAGGTCCAGCAGCGCCCGCTCGCCCGTGGGGCTTCCCAGATCGTGCAGCAGGTGAACCGCCGGCCCCACCGCCAGGCCACGTACGACGTACGCCTGCGCCAATCGCACGACGTCCTCGTTCTCCGTCTCCGTCAACCGGCCGTCCGCCGCGGCGCGGGCGAGGAAGTCGAAGGCCTCCGACGCCAACGACTGACGCACCGATGTGGACCACTCCCCCGCCACCGTGTCGATCTGTTCCGGCGTCGGCGGACTGGAGGCGGTGGGAATGCCCAGCTCGGCCCACTTGCCGACCGCCTCGGCCACCCGGTCACGCGTGACGTCGTCCGTGGTCGGCATCAGGCGGATCAGCCAGGCGTCCGCCTCGTCCAGGGTGTGGTCGTCACGGTCGTTGTAGGCGTCCCAGAGGTCCTCGTCCCAGCCGTGCATGCTGTGGCGGCGCTCCGGGAGCGATGCGCGCAGGACACGCAGTGCCTGCGCGCGCACCGGTTCCGCTGCGGGATCGAGCCCCGCCACCGCCTCTCGCCCTCGGTGGGTCAGGTCGTTCCAGGGTGGCGGCAGCTGGCGCATCGGTGCGGGGAGAAGGTGGCCGGAAGGCACTTGGAGCCATCCCAGCGACACCGGTGGCCCGCTGCCCGAGCCTCGTCTCACCACGGGACCCTCTGGGGACGCCGATGCCACCACCAGCGCTCCGGCTCCTTCCCCTGCCCCCACGGGGCCTGTTCTGTATGCCGGCGGAAGATCTGGTCCAGCCGGCCGACAGCGGTGCGCAATCCGTCGCTGTAGGCATCATCGATTTCGTGGGCGAGGTGCGCCAGAGCGTCGCGGGCTGACAGGTCCCGGCGGAACAGGTCCTCCCGGTACTGGCCCGATGGGCCCCAGTCGGACTCCAGCCGACGGACCAGCCTCTCCCATACGCGCAGGTGGTGGTGGACACGCCCTTCGACACTCGCCGCGGGCCCCGTCGGGTAGCCGGCGAGGAAGGCGTCGGAGACGGGCGTGGCGATGGGTTGCCTGTCGAGGATCTCCCCAAGTGTCTCGACCTTCGCGTGAGGCAGGTCCGCGACAGGTGCTTCCGTGGCATCGACTCGGTACGCCGTGTCCTCGGCCGTCTCCACCGCCTCCAGGCGGCACCTGACCGGGCGTCCGTCCGGCACCGCGATCCAGTAGGCACTCGGCAGGTCGAGTTCCGAGGGGTAGAGCACGGAACTCCCCAGACCGGCCGCGATGCCGCGGGCGAGGTCTTCCTCGGTCAGGGCCGGTGCGGTCGCCGCCGTCGTCACTGTGACCTCCAGTTCCAGCGCCAGGTCACCCGGCGGCAGCCGGCGATAGGTGCACAGCACCGGAGCCTCCCAGTTCCGCCCCTCCTGATCCGCTTCCGTATCGGCCACGTCGATCGCTTCGTCCGGAACCCCCAGCACCTCTGCGAGAACTCGTCGAAGCCTTGGCGAGTCACATGCCGCGACAGTGAAGAGGTTCCCGATCACTTGTACGTCCCGTCGTAGATCTCCTTGGCTTTCTGTACCTTCGCAGGATTGTTGACGAACTTGGGATCCCGCTGCAATTGCTGCGACTTGCTGATGTCGCCCTTGTTCCTCGCGATCTCCTTCAACGCGGCGTATTCGATGCGATCGAGTTCGACGAGTCCCGGCCCGGACTTGGGAAAGACCGTGCCGTTTGCCTCCACCTCGTACTTACGGCCGTTGATCTCGTAGGTGTTCCCGTCCGGCGACAGTGTGGCGCGGCCGTCCGCGATCCCCTCGATATCGGCACGTACCAGGTCCTCGTTCCCTCTGAGGATCACAGTGTTGCGCTCCTTGACCTGCCCGGTTCCCGATCCGCTGACCGTGTGCCGTTTGTTGGGGAACTTGAGCACCTTTCCGCGCGCCGGACCGGCGATGTCGTCCCGCGCTTGCCACTCGTTGGCCGGTCTGTTGCCGCCGTCCTTCTTCTTCGCCTCGTCAGCGGCCTTCTCCGCCTCGTCGGCCTGCTCGCGGGCCTCCTCGGCCTCTGCCTTCGCGTCCTCGTCGCAGCCGTCCTCGGCGAGGACGACGTACGGCGAGTCGGACGTGCCAACGGCGAGAACCGTGGTTCCGGAACCGGAGCCGCCGCCGATCCCCGGTCCGTCTCCGTCTCCGCCTCCGTGACCTCCGCGGCCTCCGTACGGGACCCGGCGGGCCGGTGCCGAGAGCGTGCAGCCGGACTCCCTGGCCTTCTTCTCCGCCTCGTCGGCCGCCTCGTCGGCCTCCTTCGCCGCCTTCTCGGCGCCCTTGACATCCCCCGCCTTGGCCGCCTTGCGGGCGTCCTCCGCGGCCTCGGCCGCCTTGTCGGTGAACTTGCCCAGCTTGCCGAGTTTCCCGAGTTTGCCCAGCTTCTCGGCGACCTTGGCCTCGCCGTAGCCGGGGATGAAGAGCGAGCCGACGTTCCAGAGGACGTTGGTGACGGCCCGGGTCTCGTTGCCCTTGTTCCACTCGTCGCGGACCTCGTCCCCGACGAACATGTCGTCGCCGATCTTCCACGCCGAGTTCCAGGTCGCACCGCCCCAGTCGGTGAGGGCGTCCAGGTAGTCGCCCTTGCCCCACTTCTCACCGGCGTCCTTGGCGTCCTCGGACCACTGGTCGGCGATCGAGCTGCCGTAGTCCTTGAGGCCCTTCAGCGTGTCGAGGGGGTGCCGGACGGTGTCGTACAACCCGGTCAGGTCGCCCCAGATACCGTCGACGAAGAGGCCCTCACCGACCTGCTTGAGCTGATTGCCGGCGCACCCGAAGAAGGCGCCGAAACCGGAGAAGCAGCCGTCGTCGCCGTCATCGCCGTCGTCTTCCTTCTTGTCCTCGTCCTTCTTGTCCTCGTCCTCGGTGTTCGTGCGGGAGCCGTCGGCGGGGGTGTCGGCGCCGCCCGCCTGGCGGGGGTCCGAGGTGCCGGCGTCATCCGTCCTTTCGCCCGCCGTTACGTCCGTACCGCCACCGTCCGCAGCGGCCGGGCACGCCGAACCCGTCACCTTGCAGACCGCCGACCGGATCCCGCCGTAGATCTGCGGGCCCAGGCCACCGACGAGGAGGGCGGTGACGATGGCGGCGACGATCGCGATCAGCCCCGCGTACTCCACCGCCGTCTGGCCCTCGTCCCGGCGCCAGCGGATCATCCGGGAGAGGGAGAAGGGACGGCGCTCCTGCCGGTCCAGCTCCGGGGTCCGGTACCAGGCGCGGCTCTCCGGACGGGTCAGGAAGAACAGGATCAGGGCGGGGAGGAACAGCTGGGTCCAGCCGCGCGGGGAGCCCTGGACGACGTTGACGACCGAGCCGAGGAGCAGCCACACCTGTACGGCGGCCAGGCCGCCCCAGATCCTGGTTCCGCCCTCCCAGCTGCGGCGTGCCAGCCACCAGCCGAGCACGCCAGGTGCCGCGCCGTAGACGGCCAGGGCGACAACGCCCCCGTCGAGAGCGTCGTACGAGGATGCGGTGAGCAGCAGACCGAGGCCGCCGATGACGGTGACGGCGAAGAGGACGTGGACGAGGACCAGCGCCGTGGAGAGCGGGCCGGGCATGTCCTGGCGTCCGCCGCCGCGGCCCGAGGGCCAGGAAGCACCGAACACCGGCACTCCGCCCGCGCCCCCGGTTCCGCCCGCTCCTCCTGCTCCTGCCGCTCCTCCCGCTCCCCCGAGCGACGCCATTCCCACTCCCCCTCGACTCGCCGTGCGCGCAGGCGTGTCCGCTCTCCGCGACTCGGACCGACGCTAGGGCGGGGCGCTCGGGCCGAGATGGGCCCGCGGGCCCAAATCGGTGCCCAAACCCTTGTGGGCCGTGCGTGACGGATGAGGGATGCAGTGGGCGGTGCGCTTATGACTCCGCTGCGGCGTAGGCTCTGGCGCCCTCCCGTGGCAGGACCGCCCACATACGGGTGCCGCCGCCCGGTTCCCGTGCGTCACCGACGCCCCAGTCGCCGCCGCAGGCCTTGACCACGCAGGCCAGCACGCGCAGATCCGCCCGGCGGCGGGCGTCGCAGGCCTCGGCGAGGCGGGGATGGGTGTGGCGGGGGTGACCGTCGTAGAAGATCACCCGGAGGGCGTTCTGGCGGTAGCGCAGCGAGACGTACACCTCGGCGTTCGGTGCCGACCGGCAGGCGCAGGAGGCCAGCTCGCCGGCCACCTGCACCGCCGCGTCCGTCAGCTCGGCCAGACCGTGGGCCCGCAGGACCGTCCGCGTGGTGGTGCGCACGATCGCCGGGCTGCGGAGGGCGGCCGGGAGGGTGAGGCTGTAGGCGAGGCTCTCGGGGTCGGGCGGTGGTGCGGGGGCGAGGTCCGCCGGGGGCGGGGCCGGGCAGGACGACGTCAGGAATCCGGGCATGGCGACTCCGGGATGGGAACGGGTGGTTGGACCCTCCGCGCAGTGGCTCGTCTCCCTGACGCGGCCGGCCCCTCCCAGGGCAGGAGGCATACGGGCGGGCAGCGCGATGCGCTTCCGGTTCGACGGAGGGTGGGATGGGTGGTCGACCTGTTACTGACTGTAGGGACACCGGGGTATTGTGTCCATCGATACGGAGATAATTACCCCCTTAGTTGATGGACCTCCGCAGGCGTTGAACGGCAGACTGAGGCCGACCACGCGGCGGAAGGAGCGGCATGGCGACGAGGAGTACGCCGACGGAGCGGCAGAAGCGGCTGGGCGGCGAGCTGCGCAAGATGCGCCTCGCGGCGGGCGCCACCACGGAGTACGCCGCCGGACTGCTCGGTATCGACCGGACCCGGTTGTCCAACATGGAGTCGGGGATCCGCCCCTTCTCCCCCGAGCGCATCCGCACCCTCGCGTGCAACTACGCCTGCACGGAAGCGCGATACGTGGAAGCGCTGGTCGCCATGGCCGAGAACAGGACACGTGGATGGTGGGAGCGATACCGCGGCACCCTGCCCGCGGGTCTGCTGGACATCGCCGAGCTGGAGTGGCACGCGGCTCGGGTGCGGACCGCGCAGGTCATGCACGTTCCGGGCCTGCTCCAGACGGAGGAGTACGCCCGTGCGGTCTTCGTCGCCGTCCTGCCGGCGCTCAGCCGGCTCGAGGTCGAACTGCGGGTGGCGCACCGTATGGAGCGTCAGCACGTCTTCGAGCGGGCTGAGCCCCTTCCGTACGTGGCGTACGTCCACGAAGCCGCGCTGCGCATGCCGTACGGCGGCGCTGCGGTGACCCGTCGGCAGCTGGAGCACCTGGCCGCCCGGTCCGAACGGAACGGCATCGACGTACGGGTCGTCCCCAACGGCGTGGGCGGGTTCCCGGGCGCCGGGCACGCGCTGCTGTACGCGGACGGCCTCGCACCCCAGCTCGACACCGTGCAGTTGGACTCCGCACACGGGCCCGAATTCACCGGCGCGGAGGCGCAGCTCACGAAGTACCGTGCCCACCTGGAGTGGATGGACCACGCGGCGCTGTCCCCGGCGGCCTCGCGTGACCTCATCCACAACGTCGCCCGCGAACCCTGAGGGAGCCGCCATGCCCGACATCGACTGGGAAGAGCCGTTCTGCGGCGAAGGCAACAACTGCTTCCGCATAGGCACCGACGTCCGAGGCAACGCCTATATCGCCGTTGCCGGGCAGGAGGAGCACCACCTCACCGACAGCCGGGAGGCGCTCCGGGCGCTGATCCTGGAGATCAAGGCGGGCAAGGCCGACCACCTGCTGTGAGGCGACGGGGCCCGTACCCCGCGCCTGCGGCGCGGGACGGGCCCCGGGTGTCCCCGCTTCTCTTGTCTCTGCGGTCAGCTCTCCGAGCGCGGGAAGGAGACCTCCACGCGGCGGTTCTTCTTCCGGCCGGCCTCCGTGGAGTTGTCGGCGATCGGGTACTGCTCGCCGTAGCCGCGGACCTCGTAGGTGATGGTGGCGTCGTTCAGCTCCTGATCCAGGATCTCCTGCACGGCGTTGGCGCGCTGCTTGGACAGGACGTCGCCGTGGGCGGAGGAACCGAGGTTGTCGGTGAAGCCGAAGACACGGATCTTCGTGGCGTTCTGGGTCTTGATCTCCTCCGCGATGGTGGAGATACGGGCCTTCGCCTCGCCGCTCAGCTTCGCGCTGTCCTTGCTGAACAGCACCTCGGCCTGGAGCGCGAACGTCACGTCCGCGTTGGTGTCCTCGCGGCGCTCCTCACCACTCTGGTCCTCGACGACCGACTTGATGTCCAGCACCTTGGGGCTGGCGAGCGTGGCACCGTCCGGCAGCTTCAGGTCGGGGTCGTTGGCGTCGACCTCGACGGGCGCGGTGGCGGTGGCTTCCGTGCCCGGGGGGACGCTGGGGTTGTCGTCGGCGCGGGCCGCGGCACCGTAGGCGTTGGTGGCGACGATGACGGTGGTGGCGATGGCGACCACGGCGAGGCGTGGATGCGCCGGGCGGGTGCGAACACGGGACATGTCGGCCTCACCCGGAAATCTTGATCGTGCCGCTGGAGAAGGTCGGCACCTGCAAGGAAACCTCGACCGTGTCCGTGGGAGGAGCGGGGAACTGCATGAATATCGCCAGGGTCTGCCCCGACTCGAGGGTTCCAAAGCCGGTCGTGGTCAGCGGGCGGCCGTCCGTGTCGCGCAGCACGTAGTAGCGCTTCTTCCCCTTGGAGTCCACGAGGGTGGCACCACCGAACGACGGACCGTGCGCGATGACCTCCGTCTCGTCCCCGCTGATCTGAGACGGTATGACTGCTGACTCGGCCCCGTCGTTCTTCACCGTCCCGTTCACCGTCAGGAATCCGCCCGAGTCACGTTCGACGGACGTGACCTGGAGGAGCAGCCCGTCGGAGCCCTTGAGTTCTGCCAGAGGAGTCTCCGGCTGTTCCTCCTGAGCACTCGGTTGGGACCCGCCGTCCTTCGATGCGGACGCCGAAGCCTTCGGCTTCTCGTCGTCACCGCCCCCGCCGCAACCGGCCACGCCGAGAACCAGGCCGGTCGCCACGGTCAGCGCAGCCACTCCCCTACGGGCCTTCGCAGTCAACCGAACGCTCATCACTTCGCTTCCTTCTTCACTCGTCGTTCGCTGGTCAATCGGCCAGATGGACGTCGAACAGGTCCTCGGGCTCCGGCAGATCGGTGAGATCGTCCGGATTCAGGTCCCAGTTCGTGGCTCCGCAGCTGAGCCTCGGCAGAACGTCGTCCTCCGCGTCCTCCGCCGGCAGCTTGAACGTGCAGCGGGGCTCGATCACGGCGGTGGCCCACGCGTTCGCCTTCCGCTGCTCCGTACCGGGGACGATCGAGTCCCCGACCGGCCTGTTGGTCTCGACCTCGACCGTGTACTTCAGCGGGCCGACGGGGGCGCAGTCCCTCACCTCGGCGTCGTTCTGCGCGGCCAGTTCGTATGCGCGCCAGCACGACGGCGAGAGCGCGTCCGCCTCGCCGTCGAAGATGGCCTGCCACCTGGTCGGGTCGAGTATGTCTTGCACCCACTCGCCCGCGAGCTGGTCCCGCGTTTCCTGGGCCGCAGCGAGCGCCGCCGCGTCCGCTGCCGTCTGGGCGCCGTTCCGGTTCACCGCGGCCTGGCCGACCGCAAAGTACGCGAACGCGAGAAAGAGCAGGCCTCCCACCACCGTGATGTAGATGGGGAAGGCCTGCCCGGCGTCGCCGTACCGGCGAGGTCGGA
This sequence comes from Streptomyces fumigatiscleroticus, assembly GCF_014647975.1. GTDB lineage: Bacteria > Actinomycetota > Actinomycetes > Streptomycetales > Streptomycetaceae > Streptomyces > Streptomyces fumigatiscleroticus. The sequence continues at coordinate 586,334 of NZ_BMQF01000003.1, read as the reverse complement.
TCAAGGAGCGACCTTGCCGATCTGCGCTGTGATCTTGTTGAGGATCGTCTGACCGATGTTGGTACCCGTGATCGCCAGCACGATCGCCACGACCACCGCGATGATGCCCAGGTACTCGACGGCGGTCTGGCCCTTGTCGCCGGCGCGGCGCTGCATGGCCTCGACCGTGGTGTTCTTCCAGCCGCTCACACGGACCTTGGTCGCAACGGCGGTCTTCAGCATCCGGTCGCTCATGATGTTCCCCTCCGGTTTCGGCCGGCCGCTGACCGGCCGACGGGTGAGTCTCCGTGCCGCTCGCGTCACCGGCTTGCTGTCTGCCGGGTGCGCTGACGACACCGGAAACGTACGGCGGAACGTCCCTGCCGCCAGAGGGTCCCAGGGCCCAATCCCGGGCCCAATCGGAGGCCCAGCCTCTCGCCCGTGCCGTCACCGCACCTCACCTCGGTCCCTGCTGAGAGCCGGGTGCCGTGCCGAGCCACTTGGCGGCGGCCTCGGAGCGGCTGGTGCTGTGGAGCTTGGCGAAGATGCGGTTGATGTGGTTCTTGACCGTCTTCTCGCTGATGAAGCAGGTGGCGGCGATCTGCTGGTTGTTCATGCCGGACGCGATGAGGTCCATGATCTCCGCCTCCCTGACGCTCAGTTGGAATCGCGACCTGTCCGGAGCGACCGGACGGCCACTCGGCCACCCAGACGACGACTGTCCCACACTCGGTTGCATTAGCGAAAGGCGTTCCGCCGAAACAGGCGGAGACGGTGGATGCTGGGAAGGCATACCTCTTACTGGATACGACGGTTCGGCACTCGGACCCGGTTGGGTTGGGATTGCGCCTGCATGTGCAGTCGCATTCACCTGGCCCAGGCCCTCGGGCAGCGGAGCGGTCGCCGGGCCGCCTGACTGGCGCAGCTGGGCCAGCAGGGCACCGGCCGCCGTGGAGGTGAAGTGGGCCCTGCCTTCCTTGATGTCCCGGACCGCCGTCACCAGTTGGTCCGCGGTGAACTCGCCGTGGACCAGATAGCCGCCCGCTCCCCGGCGCAGCGACTCCTGAACGATCTCCAACTCCCTGCTGTACGTCAGCATCATCACCGGGGCGATCGGCACCAGGTACGGAAGGGCCGAGATGCCGTCCACGCCGGGCATCCGGACGTCCAGGAGAACCACGTCGGGGCGGTGCCGGTGGGCCGCCTCATAGGCCTGACGGCCGTCCGCCGCCTCGGCCACGACCGTGATGTCCGCACGGCCGGAGAGCAGGGCGGTCAGTCCGGCCCGGACGACCGGATTGTCGTCCGCCACGACGACCCTGAGAGCGGCCGACGGTGCCGGGGGCGGGAAGTCCTCGAATGGTTGCTGGTTCGGCTGGTGGCAGGGCGCCTGCTGGAGCGGCGGCTGCTGGAAGGGCTGCTGCGAGCCGGGACGGGGTGTCGGAGCCGGCATCAGGGGGCCTCCTCTCGTGGGTGGGACCGTTGATGTCTGTCAGGCGTGCGTCGTTGTCGTCAGGGCCGCCAGCGGCAGTTCCAGGCGTACCTCCGTGCCCTTCGTATGGGCTCCGCGGCCGATGCGGATGCGGGCGCCCACCGACGCTGCCCGCTCCACCATGCCGACCAGGCCGAAGTGGCCGGCCCGGCGGAGTTGTTCGAGGCTCGTGCCCGGCGGGAGGCCGCGTCCGTCGTCGTAGACGCTGATGCGCAGCAGGTCGCCGTGGACGCCCGCGCTCACGTCCACCCGAGTGGGGGCCGCGTGGCGGTGGGCGTTCTCCATGGCTTCCGAGGCGATGGTGAGCAGCTGGCGGGCCACGGCGGGCGGGACGGGCGGGACGGCGTGCTCGCCGGTGGGGCGGTAGTGCGCGGGCGTGCCCGTACGGCCGCTGAAGTCCCGGGTGCGAGCGGCCAGTTCGACCAGCACGTCCGTACCCTCGTCCGGGTCCGACTCGCGGCGCAGGTCGGCCAGGAGTTCGCGGGACTCGGCGGCGGCCCGGCGGGCGGAGCGGGCGACCAGTTCGGCCTGTTGCTTCATCAGGACCGGATTCATGCGGTCGGCGCCCGCCGAGCCGGCCAGGCCGTCCGCGGCCAGGGCCACGCCGTGCAGCGTCTTGGCGACCGAGTCGTGCAGCTCACGGGCGAGCCGGGCGCGTTCGGCGCTGACCGCCTCCGTGACGGCCAGGCGGGCCTGGACGGTGGTCAGGGCCTGGGTGGCGGCGCCGAAGCGGAGCATGAGATTGCGGAGGCTGGAGCCGACAGCTCCGGTGATCACGCACAGCCCCGGCAGGAGCAACGACTCCGCGGGTCCTGGGTGAGGGTCCTGGAGCGTGGCGTGGACCAGCAGGAGCATCAGCGCCTGGAGGGAGGCGAAGAAGGCCGCGCCCCGCCAGCCGTAGACGATGCCGGCCAGCAGCGGGGTGCAGACGCAGACGTAGGCGAGTGTGCTGTCCGGGCCCGCCGAGATCAGCAGGAGGGAGCCGAGGAGGGTGTCGGCGGCGAGGAGGGAGGGGTGGCGCAGGAGGAGCGGGCCGAAGCGTTCCCAGTCGCGGAAGAGGACGTAGGAGCCCATGAAGGTGACCACGACCGCGGCGCCGACCAGGCGGGTGGCCAGGCCGGGCGTGGCGTTGAGGAGGGCCGCCGGGGCGGCGAGCGCGATCATCGCCAGGCGGAAGCCGAAGACCTGGCGGCACATCGCCTGAAGCGCGTTGATCTGGATGGGGACCGTGGGTGTGGATGCGGACGTCTCCGCGGGGGCGGGCGTGGGTGCGGGTGCGGGTGCGGGTGCGGGTGCCGGTTCTGGTTCCGGCGGTGGTGCCGCCGCCGGTGCCGGGCCCGGCGGCGCCGGGGCGGGGAACGGCTCCGGAGCGGGCGCAGGCGCCGCGGGCGGTCCGGGCTCACGTGTCGACGCGGTCCTCGGCGCGGGCGCGGGCGGTGGTGTGCGCGGCGCGTCCGCCCGTACCCACCCCGGGGGCAGCGCCGGGGTCGCCGAGGTCACCGGGATGTCGGGGGCTCCGGTGCGGGCATGGGCCGGCAGGACCGTGCCCGCCGGCGGGGTGGTGATCTCCGTGGTCTTCGGGCGGCGGCGGAGCAGCCCGGTGCGTTCTTCGGTGGTCGACATGGCCGTCACCCGCTTCCGCTACTCGCCCGTGATCGAGCCGAAGTCGGTGCCGGAGCCGAGGATCAGGCCGGCGCCGAGGAGGATCATCGTGGCCGGGACCATGAACGTGGTGATCATCATGGTGGCCTTGGGGACCGCGCGGGCGGCCTTGCGCCGGGCGTTCTGGGCGTCCGTACGGCGCATGTCCTTGGCGAGCGACACCAGGGTGTCGACGATCGGGGCGCCCAGTTCCTCGCCCTGCTGGAGCGCCGTCACGAACATGGCGACCTGCTCGGAGTCGTTCCTGCGCCGCAGCTCCGCGAAGGCCTGGCGGCGGTTCATGCCGAGGTCCATCTGGCGCAGGGTGATGCGGAGTTCGTCCGCCCAGGGGCCCTCGTACTTCGTCGCCACCCGGTCCAGGGCCTGGCGGAAGCCGAGGCCCGCGCTGACCACGACCGCCAGGACGTCCAGGAAGTCCGGGAGCGTCCGCTCGATGACGTCCTTGCGGATGCGGATCGCCGACCAGATGCCGACCTCGGTCCAGAACGCGCCGAACGCGAAGAGGAGGAGGGTGACGAAGAGCTGGCCGCGCATGAGGAAGACCAGGCCGCCGACGGCGCCCAGCGCGCCGTAGACCGCGCGGCGGGCGGCGTAGCGGTCGATGGTCAGACCGCCGGGGTTGCCCGCCAGGTCGATCCTGCGGCGGTACTTGGCGACCTGCTTGGGGCCCATCAGTCGGAGTACGGCCGGTGCGTAGCGCATGCCGAGGCGGTCGACGAGCGAGTCCACCGCGCCGGTGCGGGTGGCGCCCACCTCCAGCGCCAGGGCCAGGTCGCCGGGGAGCTTGGCCTCGGCCCGGTACATGCGGATGCCGGCGAAGATGCCCCAGACGCTGAGGCCCATCACCAGTGCGAGCAGAAGTCCCATGGGTTCTCCTCCCTCCTCGGCTGCTCGGACGTCAGACGTCGATGCGGGACAGGCGGCGGATGAGGACGAAGCCGACGGCGTAGAGCGCGAACGCGATGAGCACCGCGCCCTGGCCGATCGGGGAGCCCGTCATGCGCTCCAGGGCGCCGTCCTTCACGCCGTTCATGAGGAACAGGGATCCGACACCCAGGACGGGGACCGCATACGACGTCATGTTCACCTGCGACAGCTGGGTGCGGACCTCGCGCCGGGTCTCCTTGCGCTCCTCCAGGGTCTCGGTGAGGTTGCGCAGGGCTCCGACCACCTGGCCGCCCGCCCGGTTGGAGAGGACGAGGGTGGTGACGAGGACGACGAGTTCACGGGAGGGGAGGCGGTCGGCGAGTTCGTCGAGGGCGTCGTCCAGGGACGCGCCGACCGCGAGCTGGGCGGCGACCTTGCCGAGTTCCTCCCCCGCCGGGGCCTCCAGTTCCTCCGCGGCCATGCCGATCGCCGTGCGCAGCGCGAGGCCCGCCTGGGTGGCGTTGGCGAGGATGCGGGACAGTTCGGGGAGCTGGTTGATGAACTTCTCGATACGTTTCTGGCGCTGCCAGTTGAGGAATTGCAGTGCGGCCCAGATGCCGAGCAGTCCGGCGATCGGGCCGAAGAAGGGAGCCAGGGCCGCCTGGCCGATCAGCCAGAGGCCGAGGACCGTGGCGAGCATGTAGACGAAGAACTCGCCCGGGGTGATGTCCAGGCCGGTCGCGGCCAGGCGGAGTTCCAGCTTCTTGCCGAGCCCGGTACGGCGCAGGCGGCGGTCCAGGTTGCGGAAACGGCGCCGGCGGCCGGCCGTGGGGACCTGGCCGGTGGCGGAGAGCCGGTCCACCAGTGCCTGGCGCTGGGCCTTGCCCATGGCGTAGGAGTGCAGGCCCATGACGGCCAGGACGCAGGTCAGCAGGGTGATGCCGGTGGTGAGCGTGACGAGGTTGTGCAGATCCATGGGGCGGTACCTACCTACCTGGCTTCTCGGGTGGCTAGCTGGTCCGCGGACCGGGCGACGCCGAAGGCCTGGGGGATGGGCTGGCTGGCCATGTAGAGGCGGTCGGCGGTGCGGCGCGGGAGGGGGTGGTACTCGAAGGCTCCGTAGATCCGGCCGTCCGCCGCCATCGGCTGGGCGTTGAAGCGGGCGACCGTGGCCAGGCGGTAGGGCTCGCCGCCGTGGCTGTCGAGCAGGGCGATCTCGGTGATCCGGCGGGCGCCGTCGGCGAAGCGGGTGAGCTGGACGATCACGTCGACGGCGCTGTTGATCTGGTCGTGCAGGGCGACGAAGGGGATCTCGACGTCCGACATCGAGGCCAGGGTCTGGAGGCGCATCAGCGCGTCCTCCGCGCTGTTGGCGTGCACCGTGGCCAGTGAGCCGTCGTGGCCCGTGGACATGGCCTGGAGCATGTCCAGGGACTCGCCGCCGCGGACCTCACCGACGACGATGCGGTCGGGGCGCATACGGAGCGAGTTGCGGACCAGGTCGCGGATGGTGACCTGGCCCTTGCCCTCGACGTTGGGCGGCCGGGACTCCAGGCGGATCACATGCGTCTGCTGGAGCTGGAGCTCCGCCGAGTCCTCGATGGTGATGATGCGCTCGCCGTCCGGGATCAGGCCGGAGAGGGCGTTGAGGAGGGTCGTCTTGCCGGTGCCGGTGGCTCCGGAGACGATGACGTTGAACTTCGCCTGCACCAGCCCCGCCAGCAGGTACAGCATGTGCTCGTCGAGCGAGCCCAGGCCGATCAGCTCCTGGAGCGTGAAGGAGCGCGGGAAGCGGCGGATGGTGAGGGTGGCGCCGGTCAGGGACAGCGGCGGGATGATCACGTTGACACGCTCCCCGGAGGGGAGGCGGGCGTCGACCATGGGGTTGGACTCGTCCACCCGGCGGTTGACGGTGGAGACGATGCGCTCGATCGTCTGCATCAGCTGGTCGTGGGAGGCGAACCGGATCGGCAGCTGTTCGACCCGGCCGCCGCGCTCGACGAAGATCGCGTCCGGACCGTTGACCATGATCTCGGTGATGGAGGCGTCCTCCAGCAGGGGTTCGAGGATGCCCAGGCCCAGGGCCTCGTCGACGACGCGGCGGATCAGCTGGGAGCGCTCGACCGTGGAGAGGACGGGTCCTTCGCGGCTGATGATGTGCCCGAGCACGCGCTCCAGCCGGGCCCTGCGCTCGGCCGCGGCCAGCGAACTCATCTCCGCGAGGTCGATCTCCTCCAGGAGCTTGGCCCGGTAGGAGGCGACCAGGTGGCCGTCCTCGCCCCGGCTGCCGTGCTCCTCCGGGGAGTTGATGCGTGCCCGCAGGCTCATGGTGCGGTGCTCCTCGTCTTGCCCTGTCTGCCTGGGTGGTCCGATGGCCGGTTCAGTGGTCGAGTGGCATGGTGGCGGTTCTGCTGGCGTCGCCGAAGTCCCAGCCGGGGACGATCGACGGGATCTCGATGCTGGCCGTGACCGTGACCTCCTCGCCGCCGTAGGAGGGCGGGCAGGCGGTTTGGCCGGCCAGCCAGTCGCTGACCGCCTCCGCGCAGGCCTGCTGGGCGCTGTGCCGCAGCGAGGCGCTGCGCGCGCCGGCCCGGGCGGCGGTGCCCGCCTGCTGCGCGGTGTAGGCGATCAGGCCGAGCTGTACGGCGGCCATCGCGACGATGAGCAGGATCGGGAGGAAGCCGAGGTACTCGATGGCGACCTGCCCGCGGTCGTGGCGGGCCCGGCGTCGCCTGCGGATGGCGTACGGCATGTCAGTCGGCCTCCTCCACGGCTCCGGCGTGGCCCTCGACCGTGAACGGGAAGGCGATCGTGCCGGGGAAGAGGACGGGGACCTTCAGGTCGACGTCGGAGGTGACGTATCCGTTCGCCGTGGTGCAGTCCACCGCCGCGTTCCCCCTCCACGCCTCCGACAGCTTGTCGAGGCCGGCCTGCTCGCAGGCGCCCTCGCGTCCGCCGGGTGCCGCCGCGGTCGCCGCCCTCACCGCCTCGTCCGCAGCATTCCCCGCCAGCGTGAAGGTGTATCCCACCAGCACGAACTGCCACAGCAGCACCAGCGTGACGATGATGGTCGGCGTCATGCCGAGGAACTCGATCGTGACCTGGCCGTCGTCCCGCTCTCTGAGGGCCGTCCGCATGGTCATCCCCCCGTCTCCCTGCGTCGCCGGAAACTCACCGAGCCGCGGTCGCCCCGCAGCCTGCCCGGTTTCTGGGTGCCGGGCTCCCGGGCCTTCACCAGGCCCAGTTCGCCCGCCAGGCCCCACAGGGCCTGCTTCACCGTGCTCTTGCCGTCCAGCTCGTGGAGGCGGCCCGCGTCCACCGCTCCCTGGAGCTCCTTGAAGTTGGCGGGGACGGTGGTGGCCGCGATCGCCGTGCCGGTGATCCGCTGGATCAGCGCGGGCTGGATCTCGGTGCCCCGGCTGTGCCGGTTGACGACGACGGTGGTCTCCTCCGCCTTGCGGATCTGGAGCCGGTCCCACATGCGCACCGCGCGTTTGGCGCCCCGGACGGCCACCACGTCGGGCGTGGTGACCAGCAGCGCGGTGTCGGCCATCTCGACGGCGGCGGCGCCGGCCCCGCTGAGCTGGGCGCCGCAGTCGATGACCACGACCTCGTAGCGGGAGCGCAGGGCGCTGACGATCTGGCGGGCCGCCCGGTCGGTGACGTCCTCGCCTCGTTCGCCCTCGCCGGGGGCGAGCAGCAGCGCGGTCCCGGTGTCGTGGCGGAAGACGGCGTCGGCCAGGACGCGCGGTGAGATGTCGGTGATGGCGGCCAGGTCCACCACCGAGCGGCGGAACTGGACGTCCAGGTAGGAGGCTATGTCGCCGGTCTGGAGGTCCATGTCGACCAGTGCGGTGCCGCGGCCCGAGGCCTGGGCGGCGAGCGCCAGCTGGATGGCCGTCAGGGTGGTCCCGACGCCTCCTTTGGCGCCGCTGACCGTGACGACGGTGCCGCCGACGCCGGTGAAGACGTCCCCGCCGCTGCCGAGGTGGCGCCGTACGCCCACCGACCACTGGGCCACCGCCTGGACGCGGCTGGCCAGTTCCTCGTAGCCGAGCGGGAGGGCGACCAGGCCGCGGGCGCCGTAGTCCATGGCGGCCTGGAAGAGGCCGGGGCTCGCGTCGGAGGTGACGAGGATGACCCCGACCGCCGGGAAGCGCAGGGCCACCTCGCGGATGAGCTCCAGTGCGGGCACCGGGCCGATCCGCTCGTGCACGACCACGACCTCGGGCAGCTCGTCGATCGACTCGGCGGCCAGCCGGGCGAGGGTGTCGACGAGCTGGGTGGAGTCGATCACCGGGGCCACCGGCTCGGCGTCCGGGAGCTGGCTGAGCAGGGTGGTGATGGACCGGACCGCGTCCGCGTCACCGACCGCCGGCAGGATCCTGGTGGGCATGCGGACCTCTCACTTGTCCGTCGCGAGTTCGTACGTCCGGTCCTTGTCCGGGACCGTGGTGTCGCTGCCGGGCGCCACCAGCGCGAGCCGGACCCGCTGGGCGAACGACTCGGCGTAGGTGATGCGCTGGGCGTCGAGGGTGGTCAGCGCGAAGGTGATGGGAACGGCGTCGGTGGGCTCCTGGTCGCGGTTCTTCTCGTCGGGTTCCAGTGCGGTGAGCTTGCCGACGTCGAGGACTCTGGCGTTGGTCACGATGATCTTCGATTGGGCGGGGTCGCCCTCGCGCTCGCCCTCGAAGGTGGCGTACACGTTGACCGTGGAGCCCGCGGTGATCTTGCCGGCCACGCCGGTGGCCGCGTCGATCATGATGGCGACCTCCTGCTCCCCGGGCCGGAGGGCGGGCTGGTCGACGATCATGTCGCTCTGGAGCAGGGAGCCTTCCTTCAGGGTGGTCACGGCGATCTTGCCCCGGATCTGGGAGAGATCGGTGACCGCGTTCGCCGACAGCCAGCGCTCGGGCATCTTGATCTTCTCGAACTGGCCCGTGGTGAGAGTCGTGTAGGGGGCCACGTTCGTCCTGAGCCGGTACGCGGTGACCTCGGGGCCGACCTTGGACTTCACGTCACTGATGACGGAGAGCACGCCGGCGAAGGCGCCGAGGGCGCACAGGACCGACAGGAGCAGGAGAATCACGCCGCGGCGCTGACGGGAGTTCATGAACCGTACAACCTCATTGGTGATAGCGGTCGAGCGGAGACGAATCGGTCTGAGCGGTGGTCCGGGCGGGTCTGGAGCGCTGTTCGGGGACGCCGGTCCCGTTCACGCGTCCGGTGGCGCGTGTCTCACCCGGCCGGCGCTCGGGTTCCGTGGCGGATCTCGCGGGGCTGCTGGTCGTAGACGGGCGGGGTGGCGGAGCAGAACACGCAGCGGTCGCCGATGACGTCGACGCCGCACCAGTGGCAGACGCTCTGCCGTACCGAGGTGACCAGCTGGTAGAGCACCGACAGGTCGGGCAGATAGCTACAGAACTCGATCAGCTTCCCGGTGCCCCACCAGCCCGGCGACTCGGCCGGCAGCGGGGTCTCGCGCAGTCCCTGCACGTTCCATGACGGGGCCAGGGTGCCGGTGATCCAGTCGGACTGGAGCTGGCCCTTGGCGGTGAGCATCCAGGTGCCGAACTCCGGTCCGGCCAGGGCGGCCCCGGGGCCGATCCGTACCAGCTGCGGTTCGGGATGGGCCAGGACGGCGAACTGGCTGCCCGGGACCCACGACTTGGCGTGCGACTTCAGTCCCACGGGCACGCGGTCCAGCCGGGCTACGGAGCCCAGCACCGCCCCGGCGTGGATGTAGTGGATCAGCAGCCGCCCGGCCGAGGCGAGCACACCGGGGCTGAGGTCGCAGGAGGCCAGCTGCCGCAACTGGCGTGCCAGCACGGCCAGTCCGAGCGGGGGCAGGGCCGGCCGGAACAGGGCGATCCGGTCGCTTTCCATGATGGACCGGATGGTGTGCAGCCGTCGCCGCACCCCCTCGGGAACGGCCTGCGAGCACACCACGATGACGTACCCGTGCTGGTCGACCAGGGTCTGCATATCGGCCAGCGCCTGATCGAGCGGCCGTTTGTCCATGTCCCGCAGCACGACGGCCGGCAGGGTCCGTTCGTCCTGCGCTGGCAGTGCCATGTCGGCACTGGTCACGGCGATGGCAGTTGGCACGCGCGGCTCCCCGTTTTCCCCTGCGCCTCGGTCCACCGGGTGATCACCCCGGCCACCTGAATGACTTCACTGCGTGACTTCATCAGCACTGTATCCACGCCTCTGTGACCGGAGAACAGCGTTTCTGTACCTGCGAAGCAACTACTGCGGCGCAAGACACGCCAAAACGGGGCAGGTTGCACCTTCGCCGGTCACCACTCGGGCCCAGCGCCCACCCGTTCCGGGCCCCGGGCGGGCACTGGGCCCGCGATTGGGCCCCGAGGCCCACGCTCCGCGGACCGGTTCGCACATACGCTCGCCGTCCGCGTGGTGGTGATGTTGCGAGAGGGGTGCCACGTGACTCACGGGGGAGACATACGGCCGCACCGGCGGGCGTGGAGAGACGACGACCGGGGCGCGACCGGCACCGAGTACCTCGGCATGATCGTGGTCAGCGTCGCCGTGGTGCTCGGCATCTCGGCCACCGGCGTCGGGCAGCTGATCCACGACAGGATCGCCGCCCAGATCTGCCGGGTCGCCGGCGGCGGCGGCTGCGGCACCGGCGACCCGGACCCGGGCAGTCCGCTGACCGACGCCGACTTCGAACCGGCCCTGTGCCAGATCTCCTCGGTCACCGACAAGGCGGGCTCCAAGGCGAAGATCCTGTTCTGGGAGATCGGCAAGGAGTACGGCTTCCAGGAGCAGCGGCTGAAGGCCAACACGGACGTCAACCACGACGGCACGGTCGACGACAAGGACCAGCTGGTCTATCTGACCTTCACCGACGCGGCCTCCGTCGCCGCCAAGAAGGACTTCAAGCCCGGCATGAAGGTCGGCAAGTTCGGCGCCGACAAGGTGGAACTGGGTGCCGGCATCAAGGTCACCAACGGCGACACCTGGGTCTTCGAGAGCCCGGAGGAGGCTCAGCGGTTCCGGGACGACGTGGAGAAGCTCCAGATGTACGAGATGCGGCGCACGAGCCCCGGCGGCGCGGAGGCCAGTCTGGGCGACAGCATCCTCTACCTGTTCGGGACCGGTCCGCTGAAGGACGAGGAGGAGACCGAGCAGCGGATCAAGGACCATCTGGGCGACAACCGGAAGATCACTTACGGCAAGGTCGGCCTGGAGGCGTCGGCGTCGGCCGGCCTGAAGATCTCCGCGGGCGACGAGAAGAAGCTGAGCGCCGCGCTCGGCGGCAACTTCAAGTACGCGCCCGAGGTGACCTGGACCGACAACGCCTACAAGAACACCAAGTCGTACACGTACGCCTCGTCCGTCGAGTACGGCACCAAGGTGGGCTACGAGGCCGGGCCGATCAGCGGCGAGTACTCCGCCGGCACCACCCGGACCGGCACCATCACCGTCACCTACGACAAGAAGACCGGCAAACTGGTCCGTATCGACATGACCCGCACCGTCGAGGAGGGCGGCCAGAAGGACGGTGCCAAGGCCGGCGGCGACAACGGCAAGAAGGACGACGACAAGCGGGGCGGCAACACCGGGGTGAAGGGCACCGACAGCACCACCGGCATCGAGGTCGTCACCAACACCCTCACCTTCGACCCCGGCCCGGACGGCGACGCCGACCGGGCGGTCGCCGAGCAGTGGCTGGACAGCAGCAACGAGCAGGTGGCCGCGCCCTTCCGGTACATGTTCGACGACCACGCCCCGACCGCGCGGCCGGGCGCCGACGACCCCTTCGGACAGCTGATGTTCGACAAGGGCAAGTCCAGCCGGATGACGTACACGGGCGAGGTGAACGCCGCCGAGTACGGCTTCGAGTTGAATCTCGGGCTCAGCCTGGGCATGACGATCAGCACCGAGAAGAAGTCGGAGACGCTGACCGACGCGGAGTTCCTGGGCGCGCCCCGCGGAACCGACCGCGCCTATGTCCCCTACAGCTACTGTGCGAACTGACGAGAGGGGAGCCTTCACTGATGAACACCCGCCGCATGTTCGTGGCCGCCGGCCTGCTGACCGCACTGCTCGCGGGCTGCGGGGAGACGGACGCGGACTCCGCCTCCGTGCCCGACGGCTGGGGGACGCTGAGGACGAAGGGCGTCTCGGTGGCGTACCCGCGGGGCTACCGGGAGCAGAGCGCCGCCGAGCGGAGCCGGTACAACGCGGCCGCCGCGGTACGCACGGAGGGCGGCCGGACGGTGTCGGTCATCACGGTGCAGCTGGACTTCACACAGGCCGGCTCGGCCGAGCAGGCCGCCATCGGCGCGGAGGCGGGCATCCAGATGGGTGCGGACGTCAAGGGCGAGAAGGACGTGGAGCTGGCCGGCACCGACGAGGCCAAGCGGATCGACTTCACCTTCGAGGCCACCGGCGAGGACGGCGGTCCCCCCAAGGGCACGCCCGTCGAGGGCGTGATCCTGACCGGCCTGGACTCCTCCGGCACGGCCTTCGCCGTCCGCGTCGACGCGCAGCGGGGCAAGCTCTCCGACGCGGACCTGAGGAGCATCGTCGACTCGGTGGAGGTGCACTAGCCGTGGAGGTGCCCGGTGCGGGCCCCGTCGTCCTGGTGGCGCTCGTGGCCCTCTTCGGCGCGCTGTCCTGGAGGCACGCGCGGCGGCTGGTGACCGTCGCGCGGGTGCTGCGGCGCGGGGTGCGGACGGGCGGGGAGTGCGTCCGGGTGGAGACCGAGCCGTACGGCCGCTCCGACGCCAGGCGCCACTTCTTCGCCTTCCACACGGCCGACGGCGCCCGGGTGGAGTTCGAGGAGCCGGCCGGCCGGGCGACGACGAAGGGCACCCCGGTCACCGTCACCTACGACCCCCGTGACCCCGCGGGGACGGCGACCGTCGCGGGCCGGGGCAGCTGGTCCCCGATCCTGCAGTCCCTGGCCCTGGCCGCGGGCTGCGGCATGGCGGCACTGGGCTTCGCGGCCCTGCTCCACCACGAGATCGTCGGAGGCTCCTGATGGCACGCTACGGCACGACCCCCGGGATGCGGCCCGGTGACGGGAGCACGGCACCGGCGCCGGTGCTCTCCCTCGTCCGGGCCTGGGCGGCCGGCGTGCTCGTCCTCGTCGTCACCGAGTACACGCAGATGACGCTGGTGTACGCGCCGCTGGTCGGCCCGGAGGGCGTCGGCTCCTTCGGCGCGGCGCTGGCGCTGGTGCACCTGCCGAACCTGCTCTGCGTCGCGCTGGCCGCCTGGGCGGCGGCCCGGGTCCATCCCGAGCCGTGGCGCGAGCTGCCGGTCCGGCACGCGGCGGCGGCCTGCGCGGTGCCGGCCGCCGCGCAGCTGCTGACGCTGTCGCTGCACTGGGACCGGTCGGGTCCGTCGACGCTGTCGTTCTGGATGTCGACGGGGGTGCTGCTGGCGGGGTGCGCGGTGGGGATGCTGCTGGAGGCGTGGCGGGCAGGCCGCGCGTAAGAGGGGGCGGGAGGAGGAGCAAGGCGGGCCGGGCCGGGAACGGTTGCCGCGCACCAATTTGGTCTGGACCTCTTGACAGGGCAATTGGTCTGGACCAACTTGTACGTCCAACGGTGGCCACCGTCTCGCTCGTCCTCCCCCTCTCCCCCTCTCCCCACCGGAGGCCCCAGTGGACCGCGCAGCACCCAGCCCCGGGCCCAGACGCAGCGCACGGACGCGGATATGGACGGGGGTCGTCGCCGCGGCGGCCCTGGCCGCCTGTGTCGCGGGCGCCGGCCCGGCCTCGGCGGCCGACGTCAACAACGTGAAGAACGCCGGCTTCGAGTCCGGCCTTGCCGACTGGAGCTGCTCGGCGAGCAGCGGCACGGCCGTCTCCTCCCCCGTGCACGGCGGCACGGCCGCGCTGAAGGCGACGCCCGGCGGGCAGGACAACGCCAGATGCAGCCAGACGGTGGCGGTGAAGCCCAACTCGACGTACACGCTCAGCGCGTGGGTGCAGGGCGGATACGCCTACCTGGGCGCCACCGGCACGGGCACCACCGACGTCTCGACCTGGACGCCGGACTCCTCCTCCTGGAAACAGCTGACGACCAGCTTCACCACGGGCTCGGCCACCACCTCGGTGACGGTCTACACCCACGGCTGGTACGGGCAGGCCGCCTACTACGCCGACGACGTGTCCCTGTACGGCCCGGACGGGGGCGGCGGCGGTGACCCGGCGCCGACGGTCCCGGGCGCCCCGGCCGGCCTCACCGTCTCCGGCACCACCTCCTCCTCGGTCTCCCTGGCCTGGAACGCGGTGTCCGGAGCGACCGGCTACAACGTCTACCGGAGCGGTACGAAGGTCGCGGCGGTGACCGGCACATCGGCCACCGTGACCGGCCTGGCGGCGTCGACGTCGTACACCTTCCAGGTCACGGCCACCAACGCCGCGGGCGAGTCGGCGAAGTCGTCGTCCGTGACGGGGACCACGGCCTCCTCCGGGAGCGGCGGGGGCGGCGGCGCGCTGCCCAAGCACGCGGTGACGGGGTACTGGCAGAACTTCGACAACGGGGCCACGGTCCAGAGGATCTCCGACGTGCCGTCCCAGTACGACATCATCGCCGTCGCCTTCGCGGACGCCACGTCCACGCCCGGCGCGGTCTCCTTCACCCTGGACTCGGCGGGCCTGAACGGCTACACGGCCGACCAGTTCAAGGCCGACATCAAGGCCAAGCAGGCGGCCGGGAAGAAGGTGATCATCTCGATCGGCGGCGAGAAGGGCACCGTGTCGGTCAACGACGCCACGTCGGCGGCCAACTTCGCGAACTCGGTGTATTCGCTGATGCAGACGTACGGCTTCGACGGCGTCGACATCGACCTGGAGAACGGCCTCAACGCCACGTACATGACGCAGGCGCTGCGCGCGCTGTCGGCGAAGGCGGGCCCGTCGATGATCCTGACCATGGCGCCGCAGACGATCGACATGCAGTCGACGTCCGGCTCCTACTTCCAGACGGCGCTGAACGTGAAGGACATTCTCACGGTCGTCAACATGCAGTACTACAACAGCGGCTCGATGCTGGGCTGCGACGGCAAGGTGTACTCGCAGGGCTCGGTGGACTTCCTCACCGCCCTGGCCTGCATCCAGTTGGAGGGCGGCCTCGCCCCGTCGCAGGTGGGCCTCGGTCTGCCGGCCTCGACACGGGGCGCGGGCAGCGGTTATGTCTCGCCGACCGTGGTGAACGACGCGCTGGACTGCCTGGCGAAGGGCACGAACTGCGGCACCTTCAAGCCGTCGAAGACCTACCCGGACCTGCGGGGCGCGATGACGTGGTCGACCAACTGGGACGCGACCGCGGGCAACGCCTGGTCGAACGCGGTGGGACCGCACGTGCACGCGCTGCCGTAGCGGTGGCCCGCCCGCTCTTCTCTCAGCCCATCGGCCGGTAGTACCGGAGCACCGGGATCAGCTGCGTGAACCACTCGTGCAGCCGGTCCCGGCGCTTGGCGTCCACCACACACTCGTAGAACCGGCCGTCGACGTGGACGACGCCCATGACCAGCCCCTTGCCGGTGCTGTTCGGGCGGTAGTGGACGCTGCGGACGCAGGACCACGGGAACTCGGCGGTCCGGCCGCGGTCCTCGAAACAGACGCCGGAGGCGTCGACGACGATCGAGTTGTGCCGGTCCACGGCCAGGAAGTCCGGTCCCGCGGGCGCCGGTCCCGCGGGCGCCGGAGGCGGGGCGTACGGCTGGGGCGGGCCGTACGGCTGGGACGGGCCGTACGGCTGGGACGGGCCGTACGGCTGGGGCGGCGGGGGCCCGAATCCGGGTGGCGGGGGCGGGGATTGCGGTATGCCGTGTCCGGGCTGCTGCATCGTCGTCCCCCTCGCGTCCCTCGAACGCCGTGTCGTCACCGTGATCCACGACGCACCGTATCTCTCCTCCTCCGTGAAACATTCCGCGGGGCCCACCGCATCAGTTCAGGTGAGGCCACGTGGCGCCGGTGCCACGACGCCGTAGACGCCTCAGAAGCAGGGGGAAGAGATGAGACAGGTCCGCGCGGACGGCTATCCGGAGTTCGCGGCGGCGCGCGCGGGGCACCTCTACCGGTCCGCCTGCCTGCTGACCGGCGGGGACACCCATCTCGCCGAGGACCTCGTGCAGGAGACGCTCGGGCGGGTGTACGCGCGGTGGGGACGGGTGTCGCGGGCCGACAATCCCGCCGGGTACGCGCAGACCGTGCTGACCCGGACCTTCCTCGCCCACCAGCGGCGGCGCAGCAGCTCGGAGCGGGCCACCGACACCTTCCCCGACCTGGCCGACCCGCGCGGCGCCGACATCGACACACCGCTGCGGCTCACCCTCCTGGAGGCGCTGGGCCGGCTGTCCGCCAAGGACCGGGCCGTGGTCGTCCTGCGCTACTGGGAGGACCGTTCCATCGAGGAGACCGCCGACGCGATGAACGTCAGCTCGGCCGCCGTACGCACCCGCTGCGTCCGTGCCCTCGCCCGGCTGCGGTCCCTGCTCGGCGAGGACCTGGGCGAGTACGCCACTCCGTGAGTCGCCGCCCGGTCAGCCCTGCCGTCCACCCCGCCCCCCGACCTCCACTGCATCCCGACATCCCCGACAGCGAGAAACGGTGGTTCGCCATGCCCGTAGACACGCACGACGACCCCTTCGAGGACCGGCTCGGTGCCGCGCTGCACCAGGCCGGCGGTTCCTTCGACGCCGACCGCACCGCTCTGGCCGCCGGTGGCGCGGCGCGCGGGCGCAGGCTGCTGCTGCGGCGCCGGGCCGCCGTCGCGGGCGGTGTCGCCGGGGTGGCGCTCGCCGGGGTCGGCGGCGCCCTTCTGGTGCCCTGGGACGGAGGCGACAGGGGGTCCGTGGGCGCCGGCCCGACGCCCGCGCCGTCCGTCTCCGCCTCCGCCTCCGCCGAACCGGCCGATCCCGTCTCCGGCGACGAGCTCCTGCGCACGCTGAAGACGCTGCTGCCCGCGGGCGCGTTCAGCGGCGAGGCCTCCCGCGGTACCAGCGCGAAGCCCGGCCCGTACGCGAAGCTCGTGTACGACGACGGGAAGGGAGCGGCCGAGATCAGCCTCGGCCTCGACCGCGTCGAGCCGGGGAGCACGCACGCCCGCGAGCTGGCCGCATGCCCCGACGAGGTCCACGCCCCGTACGACGACTGCACCGCGGACCACCTGGCCGACGGCTCCTCGCTCAGGATCCTCAAGACGTACGAGTATCCCGACCGGCGGGCGGACACCAAGCTGTGGAGCGCCGACCTCGTCACCCCGCAGGGCCACCATGTCGCGCTGTACGAGTGGAACGCGGCGGCGGAGAAGGACGCCCCGGTCAGCAGGCCGAACCCGCCGCTCGACCCGGCGGCGATGCGGAAGGTCGTCACCGCCGAGGCGTGGCGCAGCGCCATCGACGCCATTCCGCGGCCTCACCGGCCCGCGGCCACCACGACCGCGACCGCCGAACCTCCCTCCGCCGACGGCAAGGCGATCAACAAGCTGCTGGCCGGCCTCCTCCCCGACGACGTCGACGTGGTCGGGGACGGGGGCCAGGAGACGGAGTACGGCTATGTCGTCGTCGACGACGGCAAGGGCGCGTCCTTCGTCCAGATCAATGTGCAGCCCGGGATGTCGGACGTCGCGGACCAGCTCTTCGGGTCCGGCTCCGAGACGCTGCCCGACGGCACGAGGGTGACCGAGCGCAAGGGGGCGGGTGACAACAAGGGCCTGGGGCTCGTCATGTGGACCGTCGACACGCTCCGCACCGACGGCCTGCGCGTCGTGGTCAGCGCCTTCAACTCCGGCTCGCAGATCACCGCCCCGACCCGTGACACCCCCGCCCTCACCATGGCCGAGCTCAGGACGATCGCCACCAGTGAGCAGTGGGCGGGACTGGTCCGGTGACGGCCGGCGGCTAGAGGAACTCCGACCACGGCTGGTCCCAGATCTGCTTCACGCACAGGATGAGGAACAGCAGGCCCGCCAGGACCAGCATGACGTTGCTGAGCGTGCCGTTGCGCCACTTCCTGGGCGTACGGGCGGAGTTGAGGAGCCAGAGCAGGGTCAGGGCCAGGAAGGGCATGAAGGCCGCGCCCAGGACGCCGTAGACGATGACCAGGCGGAAGGGCTGGCCCTGGAAGAGCAGGACGACGGGCGGGAAGGTCAGCCAGAGCAGATACGCGCGGAACGGCCAGGACCGTTCGCGCGCGCCCCTGGCGACCTCCTCGCCCTTCGCCTCGCCGCGCCCCCGGTAGCGCGCCACGAAGTCCGCGAACATCAGGCTCACGCCGTGCCAGACGCCGATCAGCGAGGTGAAGGAGGTGGCGAAGAAGCCGATCAGGAAGAACTTCGCCGTCGCCGTGCCGTACTCGTCCTCCAGGATGCCGCCGAGCTGGACCAGGCCCTTGTCGCCGCCGGCGATGGCGACGTTCGCCGAGTGCAGCAGCTCCGCGCCGACGAAGAGCATGGCGACGACGAAGATGCCGGTCGTGATGTAGGCGACCCGGTTGTCCAGCCGCATGACCGCCATCCACCGGGTGCTGGTCCAGCCCTTGGCGTTGACCCAGTAGCCGTAGGCGGCCAGCGTGATGGTGCCGCCGACGCCGCCGATCAGGCCGAGGGTGTTGAGGACGGAGTCCTTCTCGTCGGGCAGGACCGGGAGGAGGCCCGCGAAGGCGTCGCCCAGATTCGGGGTGACCCTGACCGCCAGGTAGACGGTCACCACGAACATGACGCCCACCAGGACCGTCATGACCTTCTCGAAGACCGCGTACTTGTTGAACCAGACGAAGACCAGACCGACGACGCCGCAGGCCACGCCCCACCACTTGAGGTCCATGACGTCCGGGAACAGGGCCTGCAACGGCAGCGCGCTGGACGACATCGCCGCGGCGCCGTAGACGAAGCCCCAGATCACGGCGTAGACGACGAAGAAGTACGTGGTCCAGCGGCCCAGGCTCGCCCAGCCGTCGAACAGGGTGCGGCCGGTGGCCAGGTGCCAGCGGCCCGCCGCCTCGGCGAGGGAGATCTTCACCAGGCAGCCGACGATCGCGGCCCACAGCAGGGTGTAGCCGAAGTTGCTGCCCGCGATGAGCGTGGCGACCAGGTCGCCGGCGCCCACACCGGTCGCGGCGACGACGATGCCGGGGCCGATGTAGCGCCAACTGGACTTGCGGGGGGCCGTTTCCGCGGCGTGTGTGTCCGCGGTGTCCGTGGTGTTTCCCGTGGTGTCCGCCATGCAGGTCAAGAAAGCCCAAAGCCGCCGGTGCGACAAGAGGGCGTGCGGAGGCCTCGCGGTGCCGCGAGGCCTCCTCAGTCGTCCTGACCGGCCTCGTCGTCCTTCTCGACCGCCTCGGTCGCCTCGGGCTCGTCGGCTTCCCCGGCCTCGGCACCGTCCTCGAAGTAGGCGTCCAGGACGGCGTCCAGCTGCTCCTCCCACTCCTTGAACCGGCTCCTGGCCGCCGCCTCGACCTCGATCGGGTACCAACGGCGGTCCGGCGTGTGCACCGTGAGGGTGAACCGCTTGCCGAAGCGGGCGGTCTCCGTCTCGATCGCCCCGATCTCGTCCCAGCGGAACTCACAACTCTGGTCGTCGAGGGAGAGCCGTACGCCCTTGTGGTCGGCGACGACCCGGGCGCGGCGGTCGGCCGCCTCGAAGACGGGCCCGTCGACCGCCTCCTCCGCCTCCTCCGCGTCGTCCGCCGCGTCGGCCTCACCGGGGGCGGTGGTCCCGCCGGGGGCGGCGGTCTCCTCCTCCGCCCGGGGCTCCTCGGTCGCCTTGCCGTCCCGCGGCTCGGCGTCCTCCGGTTTCGAGGACGCGGGCGAGGTGAGCCCGGGAATGAAGGCCGGGTCGAACCCGGCGCCCTCCAGGGGCTGGCTGCTCGAACCTATGCGCTGCTCCACAGCGGAGCAGTATGGTCGACATTCCTGTGCCGGACACAGCCAGCCCCTGCATCGTTATACGAAGATGCTCAAGACGGCCGCCACCGCGAACCCCGCCAGCGACAGCACGCTCTCCAGCACGGTCCACGTCCGCAGCGTGTCCCGCTCGCTGATGCCGAAGTACTTGGCGACCATCCAGAAGCCGCCGTCGTTGACGTGCGAGGCGAAGATGGAGCCCGCCGAGACGGCCATGATGACCAGCGCGGTGAAGGCCTGGGAGTGGTCGCCCTCGGCGAGCAGCGGGGCGACGATGCCCGCCGTCGTCACGATCGCCACCGTCGCCGAGCCCTGGGCGACCCGCAGGACCACGGAGATCAGATAGGACAGCACGATCACCGGCAGGCCGACGTCGTTGAAGGTGTCGGACAAAGCCTGGGCGACACCGCTGGCCTTGAGGATCGCGCCGAAGACACCGCCGGCGCCGACCACCAGCAGGATGTTGCCGACCGGCTTGAGCGAGGCCGTCGAGACGGTCTCCAGGGACTTGCGGGTCCAGCCGCGCCGGATGCCGAGCAGGTAGTAGGCGAGGAGCAGGGCGATGGTCAGGGCCACGAAGGGGTTGCCGAAGAACTCGATCACCGAACGGCCGGTGGAGGGGTCCAGGGCGATGGAGGAGAAGGTGGCCGCCAGGATCAGCACCAGCGGTGTGCCGATGATGCCGAGGACCGTGCCCAGCGGCACCGGCTCCTCGCGCGGTTCCACGCCGCCCGCGCGCTGCTCCTCCAGCACGGCGCGCCTGGCCTCCTCGGCCGCCTCCACCATGTCCTGCGGGACCGGGACGAAGATCCGCCGGCCGATCCACGCCGAGAACGCCCACGCGGCCAGCACCGCGGGGACACCGCAGACGATGCCCATGAGGATCACCCAGCCGAGGTCGACGTGGAGCAGACCGGCGGCGGCCACCGGACCGGGGTGCGGCGGCAGGAAGGCGTGGGTCATGGACAGGCCCGCGAGCAGCGGCAGGCAGTACAGCAGGATCGACTTGCCGGACCTCTTGGCGGCGGCGTAGACGATCGGGGCCAGGACGAAGATGCCGACGTCGAAGAAGACCGGGATGCCGAAGATCAGGCCGGTGAGGCCCATGGCGAGCGGTGCCCGCTGCTCGCCGAAGAGACCGAGCAGCCGGGAGGCCAGCACCTCCGCGCCGCCGCTGACCTCCAGGATCGCGCCGAGCATGGTGCCCAGGCCGATGATGATCGCGACATGGCCGAGGATGCCGCCCATGCCGGACTCGATGGTGGAGACGGCGTCGGATCTCTGGACGGTGCCGAAGAGTTCGGTGACCGACAGGCCCGCGAGCAGACCGACGGCCATGGAGACGGCGAGCAGCGCGACGAACGGCTGGAGCCGGACCTTGATGATCAGGAAGAGCAGGAGCGCGATGCCGATGGCGGCGACGGTCAGCAGACCGGCCGTGCCGTCGATCAGCAGGAGCAGGCCGCCGGTGTGGGGCGGGGTCTCGGCGGCCGCGGACGCGGCGAGCGGGAGGGACAGTGGGGACATCCGGGGGTCCTCTGCGTCAACATGTACTGCTTCCGGGCAGGGAGGAGCGCGGCACGGCGCTCCGGACAGCGGGAGCGCCGCGCCGTGTGCGGCGTGCGGGAGATACGGGGTCGTCGGCGGGTCAGCCGAGGACGGCGAGCGCGTCGATCTCGATGAGGAGTCCGGCGGGCAGACCGACGTAGACGGTGGTGCGCGCGGCGGGCGGCTGGGTGAGGCCCTGCTCCTCGAAGTAGGCGTCGTAGAGGTCGTTCATCTCGGCGAAGTGGTCGACGTCCGTGAGATAGACGCGGATCATCATGACGTCGTCCCAGGTGGCGCCGCCCTCTTCCAGGATCGCCTTGACGTTGGCGAGGGTCTGGAGGGTCTGCTCGCGCAGGGTCGGGCCGGCCGGCGTGGGCGGCTTGCCCTCCTCGGCGGGCAGGAAGCCGACCTGGCCGGCGACCTGGAGGATGTTGCCCTTCCTCACGCCGTGGGAGAACTTCGCGGGCGGGGTGGTGTGGGTCTTGGGGGTGAGTGCGATCTTGTCGGTCATGGGATGTCCCTGTCGGGTGCTGGTACGGGGGTCCTGCCGGAGTACTCGCCGCTGATGGCGTCCGCCGTACGGCGCACCAGCGGGAGCAGGGTGAGGAGTTCGTCGGCGGTGACGACGACGTTGGGCGCGGAGACCGACATGGCGGCGACGACCCGGCCGTCGGCGCCGCGGACGGGTGCGGCGACGCAGTTGATGGACTCCTCGTGGCCGCCCAGGTCGGTGGCCCAGCCCTGTTCGCGCACCTTCTCCAGCTCCCGCAGGAAGGCGGGCGCGTTGGGCGTCGAACGGGCCGTGTACAAGGGGTAGTCGAGCTGGTCCGCGAGGGCGCGGCGCTCGGCTTCGGGGAGGTCGGCCAGGAGCAGCTTGGCCACGGCCGCGACGGTGATCGCGACGGGCTTGCCGATCCGCGAGTACATCCGCACCGGGTAGCGGCTCTCCACCTTGTCGATGTAGAGGACCTCGTTCTCCTCGTACACGGCGAGGTGCACGGTGTGGCCGCACTCCTCGTTGAGGCGGACGAGATGGGGGTGGGCGATCTCGCGGACGTCGAGGTTCTCCATCGCCTCCTGGGCGAGGGCGATCAGACGGGCGCCGAGGCGGTAGCGCTGGTCGGACTGGCGGTAGACGAAGCCGTGCTCGTGCAGGGTGCGCAGCAGTCTGAGGGCGGTGGACTTGTGCACGCCGAGGCGGTCGGCGACCCGGCCCAGGTCGGCGGGGCCCTCGGCGAGCAGCGGCAGGATGCTGAGCGCGCGGTCGACGGTCTGGCTCATGGCGTGCGTACCTCCCTCTCGGCCCCGTTCGTCGTCCGGGTCCAGCCGGGGCCGAGTCGAAGTCTCCCCCACGCCGCGTCGTCGAGGGCGGCCAGGCGGTCGGCGTGGTCGCGGGCGGGGGGCGGGGCGAGGTCGCCGGGGACGGTGAGCGCGGCGGCGGCCATCAGGTGCCCGTGCCGCAGCCGGTCGCGCACGGGCAGCCCGCGCAGGGTGGCGGAGAGGAACCCGGCGGCGAAGGCGTCCCCGGCGCCGACGGCGGCGACCACGTCGACCCGCGGGGCGGGGACGAAGGTCGCCTCCCGTCCGTGGAACACGGTGGCCCCGGCGCCGCCCTGCTTGACCACGACCCATTCCGGCTCGGGCAGCGCGGCCCGGACGGCCTCGGCGCCGTCCAGCCCCCAGGCCTCGTCCTCGCCCACGAACACGATGTCCGCGCCCCGCGCCAGCTCCAGCAGGACCCGCGAGCCGTCGGCCCGGCCGGGGCCGCGCCACAGCCCCGGCCGGTGGTTGACGTCGAAGGAGACGAGCGGGCGGCCGGGGCGCCGGGCGGTCAGCTCGCGCATCAGGTGCAGGCACCCGGCGGAGAGCGCGGCCGTGATCCCGGAGAGATGGAGCACGCGTCCCGCCCGGACGGCCGCCAGGTCCACGGTGTCCACGGCCATCGCGGACGCCGCCGACCCCGCCCGGTAGTACGCCACCTCGTGCGCGTCGGTGGCCCGGTCGCCGGCCGTGCGGAAGTACACGCCGGTCGGCCGCGCGGGATCCCGGCGTACGGCCGAGACATCGACGCCATGGGCGGCGATCGCCTCGACAAGATGGTCGCCGAACCCGTCGGCGCCGACCCGGCCGACCCACCGCGTCCGGTGCCCGGCGGCGGCCAGTGCGCAGGCCACGTTGGACTCCGCGCCGCCGATGGCCCGGTCGAAGGAGGGGACGTCGGCGAGGCGGCCCGGCCGGGAGGGCAGGAAGGTGACCATGGACTCGCCGAGCGTGACGACGTCCACGACGTCGGGAGCGGGGGCGGGAAGTCCGTCGGCGGTCACGATGGCGGCAGCTCCTCCTGGGTCGTACGCGGCCCGTGGCGGCTCCATTGACCGGCGTTGGCCGAGATGTTAGACAGCAGTGAGCGGTATACGCAATGACCGTTGCAGAGCATGCAACACACCAGATCAGGGAGGCTCCATGGCCGTTGAAGCGCTTGCCCGGCTGGCCGAGGAACGCGTCGACCACCGCTTCAAGGGCCTCCCGCCGGACGCCGACGGACTGACCGTCGGCGAGCTGGCCGCCCAGCGCCGCAACCTGTTCACCGGCGGCTTCACCACCCCCGTCCTGGCGCTCTCCGCCGAGCGCCTGGAGCACAACCTGAAGCTGATGGAGACCTACGCGGCCCGGCACGGCCTCGCCTTCGCGCCGCACGGCAAGACCTCCATGGCCCCGCAGCTCTTCCAGCGTCAGATCGACCACGGCGCCTGGGGCATCACGCTGGCGGTGCCGCACCAGGTGCGGGTGGCGCGGGCGTTCGGGGTCCGCCGGATCTTCCTCGCCAACGAGCTCCTCGACCCGGCGGCCCTGCGCTGGATCTCCGCGCAGCTGGACACCGACCCGGCCTTCCGCTTCGTCTGCTACGTCGACTCCGTGCGCGGGGTGGAGCTGATGGACGCCGCGCTGGCGGGAGCCGCCCGGCCGCTGGACGTCGTGGTGGAGCTGGCCGCGGGCGAGGGCGCCCGGACCGGGGTGCGCACGGAGGCGGAGTGCGCGGCCGTCGCCGACGCGGTGGCCGCCGCCCGCACCCTGCGGCTGGCCGGCGTCGCCGGCTACGAGGGAGAGGTCCCCGGGGCCGACCCGGAGCGCGTACGCGCCTACCTGCGCCGGCTCGTCGCCCTGGCCGCCGGCTTCGACAGGGCGGGGCGCTTCGCGGGGCTGGACGAGATCGTGGTGAGCGCGGGCGGCAGCGCCTGGTTCGACGCGGTGGCCGAGGTCTTCGCCGAGATTGCCGGACTCTCCCTCCCCGTCCTGAAGCTGCTGCGCTCCGGCGCCTACGTCTCGCACGACGACGGCCACTACCGCGAGCTGACCCCGTTCAACCGCGTCCCCGAGGAGGGCGCCCTTCAGCCGGCGTTCCGGCTGTGGGCCCAGGTCGTCTCCCGCCCCTCGCCCGAGCAGGCCTTCGCCAACGCGGGCAAGCGGGACGCCGCCTACGACCTGCACCTGCCCTTCGCCCAGGTGGTCCGCCGGGACGGCACCGAGCGCCCGGCCACCGGCATCGAGGTCACCGCCCTGTCCGACCAGCACGCCTGGCTGCGCACCGGGCCGGAGGCGGATCTGGCGGTCGGCGACTGGCTGGGCCTGGGTCTGTCCCACCCGTGCACGTCCTTCGACAAGTGGCCGCTGATCCCCCTTGCGCAGGCCGACGGCACGGTCGTCGACTACATCCGTACGTTCTTCTAGGAGGCGGTCGTGGAGGACCTGGTCATCCGGGACGCGGAGGTCGTGGACGGCTCCGGCGCCCCGTCGTACCGCGCCGACGTGGTGGTCGACGACGGCCGGATCGTGGCGATCGTGAAGGAGGCCGCCGCGGCGGGCTGCCAGCGCCCGGACGCCATGCGCGAGCTGGACGCCGAGGGGCTGGCCCTGTCCCCCGGCTTCATCGACATGCACGCCCACAGCGATCTCGCCCTGCTGCGCGACCCCGACCACAGCGCCAAGGCCGCGCAGGGCGTCACCCTGGAGGTGCTCGGCCAGGACGGGCTGTCGTACGCGCCGGTCGACGACCGCACGCTGGGCGAGGTGCGCCGGGCGATCGCGGGCTGGAACGGGTATGGCGACGACATCGACTTCGACTGGCGGTCGGTCGGCGAGTACCTCGACCGGCTCGACCGCGGCGTCGACGGCCGGGGCATCGCCGTGAACGCGGCCTATCTCATCCCGCAGGGCACGGTCCGGGCGCTCGCCGTCGGCTGGGAGGACCGCGCGGCCACGCCCGCCGAGCTGGACCGGATGCGGCGGCTGGTCGCCGAGGGGATGGAACAGGGCGCGGTCGGCCTGTCGTCCGGGCTGACGTACACGCCCGGCATGTACGCCGAGGACGCCGAACTGACCGAGCTCTGCCGGGTGGTGGCCGGATACGGGGGCTACTACTGCCCGCACCACCGCTCCTACGGCGCGGGCGCCCTCCAGGCGTACAAGGAGATGGTGGAGCTGACCCGTGCGGCGGGCTGCCCCCTCCATCTCGCCCACGCCACCATGAACTTCGGCGTGAACGAGGGCCGGGCGCCCGAGCTGCTGGCGCTGCTGGACGAGGCGCTGGCCGGCGGCGCCGACATCACGCTCGACACCTACCCCTACACCCCCGGCTGCACCACCCTGGTGGCGCTGCTGCCGAGCTGGGCGAGCGAGGGCGGCCCCGAGGAGATCCTGCGGCGGCTGGCCGACGAGGGGACCGCCGCGCGGATCCGCCACGACCTGGAGGTGGCGGGCGCCGACGGCTGCCACGGCGTGCCCGTCGAGTGGGACACCATCGAGATCTCGGGCGTCACCGACCCGTCGCTCGCGGGGTACGTGGGCCGTACGGTCCTGGAGTCGGCGCGGCTGCGCGGCGAGGAGCCCTGGGCCCTCGCCCGCCGGCTGCTGCTGGCGGACCGGCTGGGCCCGACGATCCTCCAGCACGTCGGCCACGAGGAGAACGTGCGGGCCATCATGCGCCACCGCGTGCACACCGGCGGCTCCGACGGCATCCTCCAGGGCGGCAAGCCGCACCCGCGGGCCTGGGGCACCTTCCCGCGCTATCTCGGCCACTACGTGCGGGAGCTGGGCGTGCTGTCGCTGGAGGAGTGCGTCGCGCATCTGACCTCGCGCCCGGCGGCCCGGCTGGGGCTGCCCGACCGCGGTCTTGTCCGTGAGGGGTACCGGGCCGACCTGGTGCTCTTCGACCCGGCCACGGTCGCGGCGGGCAGCACCTTCGAGCGGCCGCGCACCCTGCCGACGGGCATCCCGTACGTCCTGGTCGACGGCCGGTTCGTCATCGAGGACGGCCGCCGGACGGATGTGCTGGCGGGACGGGCGGTGCGCCGGACACCCCGGTGACCGGCCGCCCGCCCCGCCCGGCGCGGCAGCGCCCCTCAGGGGCGCGGGGAACTGCGCGACCAGCCCTGACGAACCCGCAGGTCACGCACCGGACTCACCGCGGAGCGCTCAGGGCTTGGGCAGGACGCAGCCGCTGCGGCTCAGGTCGAGCTTGCTGTCCAGGCCGAAGCAGGCCGGTATCTGGTAGGTCTCCTGGGCGTAGTTGATGCCCTGCCGGACGGTCACGGCGCCGTTCGCGTCCACCTCGCAGGGGTTGTTCACCGTGCAGCGCCCGCCGTCCTCGTTGCCGGTGTTGTTGACGGCGACGACCCGGCCGGTGGCGGTGTCCAGCACGGGCGAGCCGGAGGTGCCGCCGACGGTGTCGCAGCCGGAGGTGTAGCGGACGGAGTCCTTCCAGGTCCAGTCGCCCTCCTTCAGGCGGTACACGAACCCGTCGACGGTGCAGGAGTAGGTCCGCTTCCAGTAGCCGGAGACGACGGTGATGGCGGTGCCGGCGAGTGGGTGGGTGTCGTTCAGCGTCAGCGCGCTGATCCCGTACGCGCTTCTGATCTGCGCGTACGTGGTGGTGAGCTGGTACAGCGAGACATCCGTGTCGGTCATCGTGGCGTACGCGATCTTGCTGGCGCGCAGGGTGGCGACCCGGGTGCCGGAGGAGTTGAGCAGGCCGAAGGTGCGGCTGGAGGGCCGGTCGACCACGACCTCGCCGGGTGCCGGGAAGCCGGACTCCAGGCAGTGGCCGTTGGACATGACCAGGGCCGGGTCGTCGTCCTCGGAGGCGGGGAAGCGGATCACCGAGCCCGAGCAGTTGCTGAGCGAGACGGTGCCGGCGAAGGTGACGGCTTGCGCGGCCGCGGGGGTGGCCGCCGCCGGTGCCGCGACCGCCCCGCTGATCAGCAGGGACGCGAGCGCGGCGACGAGAGGCTTGTTCATGTGGGGTCCCCTCTGGAGACGTGGGCGCCGGAGATCTTCCGGACACCCGTCTTGTCATGCGCATTGTCAGCGCATGCTCAGGAGGGGAACAAGGGAGCATTTCCGGACGCCGGTGGCGGCGTCCGGGGATCACCGGCGGTGCTTGCCGCCGCCCCGCCCGGAGCCGGGACGGTCACCGAAGCCGCCCGCCGTCGGAGTGGCGGTGGAGGCCGACGCCGTGGGGGCCGGGGCCGTCGTCGTGCCCGCGGTGGGCGTGCCGGACGACGGCCCGGACGCACCGCTCACCGGCCGCTCGGTGCCCTGCGCGACGTCCGGAGCCGCGGACCGCGCGTCCGCCGCCGCGCCGCCGCCGGAGGACCGGGTGGCGGCCGGTACGGCCGGGGAGGAGCCGGTGGACGGCTCCCCGACCGTGCCGCCCGGCGTCCGCACCGGGGTGGCCGGCTCCGCCGGCTCCTCGGACTCCGACGCCGTCGCACCGTCGCCCCGCCGGCCGCCCTCCGCGCCGCCCGGCGACGAGGAGCCGGAGAAGGCGAACCCGGCCAGCAGGGCCGCCGCCGACACGGCACCCACGGCCGAGGCGGCGACCACGGACCGGCGCGAGCGCCGGGGGGCCGGCCGGCGCCGGGCACCCCGGCCGGAGCGCCGGACGCCGTCCGGGCCGGGCCGGTCGCCGGTGGTCCCGCCGTCCACCACCACGGGCAGCTCGGCCGTGGCATCGTAGGTGTTCTGCCAGCCGTGGGCGGCGGCGGGATCGGCGTACTGCTCGTACGGCGGCGGCGCGGCGGCCCGCGGGTGGTACACGTTCGGAGGATCCGGAGGCGGACCGGCCGGGTCGCCCGCGCCGGGGACGCCCCGCGCACCGGTCGCGTGGTGCGCGGCGTTCCCGCCGCTCGTCCCGTTCTCGTACTCAGGTGGCCTGGACACGACGGCGCATTGTAGGGAGAGGCAGGGCCGAAGGGACAGCCCGCGGCGACGGACCGGGCGGACCACCGCGCCCCGCGTGGCGGAAAACACGGCCCGGGGAGCATTACCCGGCCGTAAGCTCCCAGACATGCAGGTGATCCAGTCGACCAAGCTCGCCAACGTCTGTT
This sequence comes from Streptomyces fumigatiscleroticus, assembly GCF_014647975.1. Lineage (GTDB taxonomy): Bacteria > Actinomycetota > Actinomycetes > Streptomycetales > Streptomycetaceae > Streptomyces > Streptomyces fumigatiscleroticus. The sequence goes on along the minus strand of NZ_BMQF01000003.1, from coordinate 557,511 downwards.
ACGAGATCCGGGGCCCGGTGCTCGAGGAGGCGATGCGGCTGGAAGCGGCCGGACACCGCATTCTCAAGCTCAACACGGGCAACCCGGCCGCCTTCGGCTTCGAGTGCCCGCCGGAGATCCTGGAGGACATCCTCCGCAACGTCTCCTCGGCGCACGGCTACGGCGACGCCAAGGGCCTGCTGGCCGCGCGCCGGGCGGTCGTCATGCACAACCAGACCCTGGGCATCGAGACGGACGTCGAGCACGTCTTCATCGGCAACGGTGTCTCCGAGCTGATCGTGATGGCGATGCAGGCCCTGCTGGACGACGGCGACGAGGTGCTCGTACCGGCGCCCGACTATCCGCTGTGGACCGCGGCGGTCTCGCTCTCCGGCGGCACGGCCGTGCACTACCGCTGCGACGAGCAGTCCGACTGGATGCCCGATCTGGCGGACATCGAGCGGAAGATCACCGACCGCACCAAGGCGCTGGTCGTCATCAACCCGAACAACCCCACGGGCGCGGTCTACGACGAGGCGATGCTGCGCGGGCTCACCGACATCGCCCGCCGGCACAACCTGCTGGTCTGCTCGGACGAGATCTACGACAAGATCCTCTACGACGACGCCACCCATACGCCGACCGCCAAGGTCGCCCCGGACCTGCTCACCCTCACCTTCAACGGCATGTCCAAGGCGTACCGGGTGGCGGGCTACCGGGTCGGCTGGATGGCCCTCTCCGGGCCGCGCGCGCACGCCGAGTCCTACATCGAGGGCCTGACGGTCCTGGCGAACATGCGGCTGTGCGCCAACATGCCGGGCCAGCACGGCGTGGCGGCGGCGCTCAGCGGGCGGCAGTCGATCAACGACCTGGTACTGCCGGGCGGCCGGCTGCGCGAGCAGCGGGACGTGGCCTACGAGCTGCTGACCCAGATCCCGGGCGTGACCTGCGTCAAGCCCAAGGGGGCGCTGTATCTCTTCCCGCGCCTCGACCCCAAGGTCTTCAAGATCAAGGACGACCGGCGGATGGTCCTGGACCTGCTGCGCCAGGAGAAGATCATGGTTGTGCAGGGCACCGGCTTCAACTGGCCCGAGCCGGATCACTTCCGGGTCGTCACCCTGCCGTCGGCCGGGGACCTGCGGGACGCGGTGGGCCGGATCGGCAATTTCCTGGACGGCTACAGCCAGCCGTAGCGACGGTCCCGTCCATCTTCCTGGACAGGAGTCCGGTTCTGCGGACTGCTCAACTTTAGACGAGATCCAAGCTAGGATGGTTTCCTGACAGCATTCAGGAGGCCATCCATGTACGAACCGATCCGCGACAAGTCGGTCCACAGCACGATGGCCGGCACCACCTCCGACTTCCCCCACCGCTCGCGCGAGGAAGAGCTGGACATCCAGCTCGCGGGCCATCTGGCGGCGCTGCTCGCGGTCACCGGCGAACTGGCCGCGCGCACACCGTCGGCCGACCTGGACGCCGCGGCCGCACGGCTCGCGGAGCAGGTCACCCGGCTGCGGGGAGGGCGTCCGCCGGCCCGCACCGCGGTGACCGCCGCCACGGACGACGAGCGGCAGACGTCCGCCCTGCACCGGCGGGCGCACGCGCTGGCGGGCCGTGCCCTGGTCGTGGCGGCCTCCCGCGCGGACACGGCGGCCGCGATCCTGGCCGCCGAGCGGATGGACGCGCACTCCGCGGCCCTGGAGCAGTCCCGGGAGCTCGCCGCCCACTGAGCCCGGCCCGGGCTCTCCCGATCGGCCCCGGTCCGCGTGCACCCGCAGCGACGCGCGGACCGGGCGCCACACACCCGGCCCTCAGCCGAGGGCCACCGTCAGGATCACGAACAGCACGATGATCGCGAGGACCACGGCCCATGTGGCCCAGTTCCCCCGGCGGTGCGGCTCGTCCGGGCCGCCGCCGCGAGGACGGTCCTCCGCAAGACGCGGGTGAGCCGGCCGGTCGTGGTGGTAGAAGTCGCCGCTGGCCATGGCGCATCCCTCCTTCACTCGGCCCTCCGGGTACCCGCCCGTGGAGTGGCGCATTCCCGTTGCATACCGGGAACGCCTCGTCACCCCCCGTTCATCCGGAACCACCGGGAACGTGTGATTCCCTGCGCACCCTCACGGTGTGAGACGTATCGCAGGAATCGTCCTCGCGGTGCTGCTGATCGGCGGCGTGGTGGCAGCCGTCGTCGCGGGCCGGCACGCGGACAACGCGGAGGACAGGGCCACGGCAACGAGGACCGTGCGCGCAGTGATCGGTTCGGAGAAGGCGGAGTTCTTCGCCGACCCCGACGTGGTGAAGGCCCTCGCCGCCAAGGGCTGGGCCGTGAAGACGGAGACCTCCGGCTCCTGGGCCATGGAGGAACTGGACCTGAAGGGCTACGACTTCGCCTTCCCGTCCGGCAAGGCACCCGCCGACGAGCTCGCCGGCAAGTACCGCGTACGGCAGCCCCTCCCGCGGCCCTTCTACTCGCCGCTCGTCGTCCTGGCCCACCGCGGCGCCGCCCAGGTGCTCGCCGGCAACGGGCTGGCCACCCTGGAGGGCAGCCGCGGCACCCTGAGGATGGGCGCCTATCTGGAGGCCGCCCGGCACGACCGGACCTGGCAGCAGCTCAAGGGCGCCGAGCAGCACGGGGAGCTGACCGGCACCGTCTACATCGCCACCACCGACCCCGTCAGCTCCAACTCCGGCGCCCTCTACCTCGCCGCCGCCTCCTATGTCGCCAACGGCGACCGGGTGGCCACCGGCGACGCCGACCTCGACCGCACCGCGCCCCTGATGCGCAAGCTGGTCAGTGTCCAGGGCGCCCAGCAGTCCAGCAGCGACGCCACGTTCCGGGACTTCGTCAGCGGGGTCGGCAACCCGCTGGTGCTGGCCTACGAGTCGCAGGTCGCCGCGGTGCTGAACGAGGGCCAGGACGCCGGCGACCTCACCGTCCTCTACCCGGACACCACCGCCACCAGCGACCACACGGTCGTACCGCTCACCGAGCGGGGCCGCGCCTTCGGCGAGCTGCTCGGCAGCGACCCGGAGCTGCGGCGGCTGGCCGTCCGGCACGGCTTCCGCCCGCAGGGCGCCACCGCCGAGTTCGCCAGGGCGACCGCCGCCCGCACCGCCTACCTGAACCAGCAGCTGACCGGCGTCCGGCAGGCGCCCGTGCCCACCTCCGAGGTGCTGCACGAGATGGCCCGCCGGGCGCGCGGATAGGGGGATCAGCACATGACGAGCCACAGCACCAGCCAGAACACCAGCCAGAGCCTGGACGACACGTTCACCCTCACCCCGCCCGAGGCCGTCGCGCCCGTGCCCCGGGAGAAGGCCGGCGGACTCGTCCCCGTCGACGAGGGCGTCCGCGCCGACATGGCACGCAAGGCCGCCGCCTACGTCGAGGGGCTGGCGGCGCTCGACGCCCGCTCGCCCGAGTTCGCGAGCAAGGTCGGCGAGATCACCGCGCTCGGCGCCGGGGAGATGCGCGGCGCCGCCGCGCAGTCCAACCGCATGCTGGAGCGGGCCGTCCGCTCCCTGCCCGGCCGGGGCGGCGACGCCCAGGCACAGGTCGCGGGCTCGCTGGTGGAGCTGCGGCGGGTGGTGGAGGACCTGGACCCGCGCGACCTGCCCGCGGCCCGGGGGCGCAGATTCCTCTCCCGGCTGCCGGGCGGCACCAAGCTGCGCGACCACCTCGCCAAGTACGCCTCCGCGCAGGCCACCCTCAACGGCATCGTGGGCGCGCTCCGCGGCGGCCAGGACGAACTGCGCCGCGACAACGCGGCCTTGCAGACCGAACGGGTCCGCCTGTGGGAGACCATGGGCAAGCTCCAGGAGTACGTGGTGCTGACCGACGCCCTGGACACCGCCGTCGAGCAGCACATCGCCCAGGTGGCGGCCGGCGACCCGCAGGGCGCCGACGCCCTGCGCGCGGACGTGCTCTTCCCCGTCCGGCAGAAGCACCAGGACCTGCTCACCCAGCTCGCCGTGTGCGCACAGGGCTATCTCGCCATGGACGTCGTGCGCCGCAACAACGACGAGCTGATCAAGGGCGTGGACCGGGCGGCCACCACCACCGTGTCGGCGCTGCGGATCTCCGTGATGCTGGCCTCCGCGCTCGACCACCAGAAGAAGGTCGTCGAGCAGGTCAACGCCCTGCGCGGCACGACCGAGGACCTGATCCGGGCCAACGCCGAGATGCTCGCCACGCAGAGCGGGGAGATCCAGCGGATCGCCGCCGACCCGGCGGTGGGCGCCGAGACCCTGCGCGGCGCCTTCCAGCAGATCCACCGCACGCTCGACGCGATCGACACCTACAAGGCGCAGGCGACCGAGGCGATGGCGGCGACCGTGGAGTCCCTGACCGCCGAGCTCCGGCAGGCCGGTGCCCATCTGGAGCGCAGCCGGTCGCAGCGGGCGCTGGAAGGCGGCCTCGCGTGAGACGCCGAGCCGCCCTGGCCCTCTCGGCGCTGATGCTGCTGACGGCCTGCACGGGACAGCAACACGACGATCCCGGGTCCACGCCGACCGCCTACGCACCCGGCACCCTCCGCGTCCTCGCCTCCAGCGAGCTGAGCGACATGACCCCCGTACTGGACCGGGTCCGCGAGGACACCGGCATCACGGTCCGCCCCACCTACATCGGCACCCTCGACGCCGTGGACCTGCTGGCGCGCGGCGAGGCGGACGGAACGTACGACGCGGTCTGGCTGTCGTCCAACGACTATCTGCGGCTGCGCCCGGACGCGGCGGAGAAGGTCGTCTCCGAGATGCCGGTGATGACCAGCCCCGTCGCCATCGGTGTCCGGGCGGAGACCGTGAAGAAGCTGGGCTGGAAGCCGGACGACGTCACCTGGTCGCGGATCGAGCGGGCGGTCAGGGACGGCGGGCTGACCTACGGCATGACCGACCCGGCGCGCTCCAACTCCGGCTTCGCCACGCTGGTCTCGGTCGCCTCGGCGCTCTCCGGCGCCCAGTCCGCGCTGACGGACGCCGACGTCGCGAAGGCCACGCCCCGGCTGAAGGAGTTCTTCGAGGGGCAGCAGCTGACGTCGGGCTCGTCGGGCTGGCTGGCGACGGCGTACGAGCGGCGCGGGAACGTCGACGCGCTGCTCAACTACGAGTCCGTGCTGAAGGGCGTCCCCGGCCTCACCGTGATCCGTCCCCGCGACGGGGTGGTCACCGCCGACTATCCGCTCACCTCGCTGACCTCGTCGAACGCCACGGCCCGCGAGGACGTCCGGCGGCTGGCCGAGGCGCTGCGCACCGAGCCCGTCCAGCGGCTGATCACCGAGCGCACGCACCGCCGCCCGGTGCGGGCCTCGGTGCAACCGGCCGCCGGGCTCGACACCGGCCTCCGCCGCGAACTGCCCTTCCCCGGCAGCCGCTCCGTCGCCGACGGCCTGCTCGACTCCTACGAGAACGAGCTGCGCCGCCCCTCCCGCACCGTCTACGTCCTGGACACCTCCGGCTCGATGGAGGGCGACCGCCTCGAGCGGCTCAAGACGGCGCTCACCGGCCTCACCGGCGACTTCCGCGAACGCGAGGAGGTGACGCTGATGCCGTTCGGGTCGGCGGTGAAGAGCGTGACGACGCATGTGGTGGACCCGGCGGACCCGCGGGCCGGGCTCGACGCCATCCGGAAGGACACCGCCGCGCTCTCCGCCGACGGCGACACCGCGATCTACACCTCGCTGGAGAAGGCGTACGGCCACCTCGGCACCGGCCAGGACACCTTCACCTCGATCGTGCTGATGACGGACGGCGAGAACACGGCGGGCGCGAAGGCGAGGGAGTTCGACGGCTTCCACGCGAAGCTGACCGGCGCCCGGCGCGACATCCCCGTCTTCCCGATCCTCTTCGGCGACTCCGACCACGCGGAACTCGCGCACATCGCCGAGCTGACCGGCGGCCGTCTCTTCGACGCCCGCAAGAGCTCGCTGGACGACGCCTTCGAGGAGATCCGTGGCTACCAGTAGGATCCTGGGCTTCGTCGAGTCCCGGAAGAACATCACCGGAGCCGCCTGCGGAGTCGCCGGCCTGGCGCTGACCTTCGCCGGGGCGGCGGGCCCGTACTGGCCGGCCGTGGTCGCGGGCCTGTACGGGGCGGGTGCGCTGATCGCCCCGCCGGAGCGCCCGGCACCGCCCGACTTCCCCGACCCGTCGGCCCAGCTGGAGGAGGTGCGCGGCGACTTCGGCACCCTGCGCGCCTATCTGGACGGGATCGAGCTGCCGCCCGCCGCGGCCGGACGGCTCGGCGAGCTGACCGGGCTGCTGGCCGCGCTGCTGGACCCCGGCTGGGCCGCCGAGCTGCTCGCCCGCGACCCCGAGAGCCTGCACGTGCTCTCCCGCACCGTGCGCCGGGACCTGCCGGAGGCGGTGGACACCTTCGTACGGACCCGGTGGTGGACCCGGCTGGCACCCGGTGCCCAGTCCCCGGAACGCCATCTGGAGCGGCAGCTGGAGCTGCTGCGAAAGGAGGCGGAGCGGCTGGCGGCGATTTTGCGCGAGGCGGAGGCCGGCCGCCAGGAGTCCCACACCCGGTACCTGGAGGACCGGGGCGGGGCGGGGGAGCGTCCGGGCGGGATCGGCGTCTGACGTCCCGCGCGCGAGGAATCACGAGGGGGCCCCGCACGCCGTTGTGCGGGGCCCCCTCACCATGCGGGTTCCGTCACCGCGGCCGACCGCGACGACGTCGCAGGTCAGGGCAGGCCGGGCCGGCCGCGGAGTCTTTTCTTCCGGGGCTCAGCCCAGGCGCCGCACCAGGGCCCGGTACTCGTCCCACAGCTCCTTGGGCGTGTGCTCGCCGAAGGTGTTGAGGTGCTCGGGGACCAGGGCGGCCTCCTCGCGCCACACGTCCATGTCGACGGTGAGCAGGAAGTCCAGGTCCTCCTCGGACAGGTCGAGGCCGTCGGTGTCCAGGGCCCCCTTGGCCGGCAGCACGCCGATCGGGGTCTCGACGCCCTCCGCCCTGCCCTCCAGGCGCTCGACGATCCACTTCAGGACGCGGCTGTTCTCGCCGAAGCCGGGCCAGACGAACCTGCCCTCGTCGTTCTTGCGGAACCAGTTGACGTAGTAGATCTTCGGCAGCTTCGCCTGGTCCCTGCCCTTGGCGACGTCGACCCAGTGACCCATGTAGTCGCCCATGTTGTAGCCGCAGAACGGCAGCATGGCGAACGGGTCGCGGCGCAGCTCGCCGACCTTGCCCTCGGCGGCGGCGGTCTTCTCGGAGGCGACGTTCGCGCCGAGGAAGACGCCGTGGTTCCAGTCGAAGGACTCCGTGACCAGCGGTACGGCGGTGGCGCGCCGCCCGCCGAAGAGGATCGCGGAGATCGGCACGCCCTTGGGGTCCTCCCACTCGGGCGCGATGATCGGGCACTGGGCGGCGGGGACGGTGAAGCGGGCGTTGGGGTGGGCGGCCGGGGTGCCGGACTCCGGCGTCCAGTCGTTGCCCTTCCAGTCGGTGAGGTGGGCCGGGGTCTCCTCCGTCATGCCCTCCCACCAGATGTCGTTGTCGTCGGTGAGGGCGACGTTGGTGAAGACGGAGTTGCCCCACAGGGTCTTCATCGCGTTGGCGTTGGTGTGCTCGCCGGTGCCGGGCGCGACGCCGAAGAAGCCGGCCTCGGGGTTGATCGCGTACAGCCGGCCGTCCTCGCCGAACCGCATCCAGGCGATGTCGTCGCCGATCGTCTGAACCGTCCAGCCGGAGATCGTGGGCTCCAGCATGGCGAGGTTGGTCTTGCCGCAGGCGGACGGGAAGGCGGCGGCGACGTACTTGGACTCACCGGTCGGCGGGGTGAGCTTGAGGATCAGCATGTGCTCGGCGAGCCAGCCCTCGTCGCGGGCCATGACGGAGGCGATGCGCAGGGCGTAGCACTTCTTGCCGAGCAGGGCGTTGCCGCCGTAGCCGGAGCCGTAGGACCAGATCTCCCGGCTCTCCGGGAAGTGGGAGATGTACTTGGTGGTGTTGCAGGGCCAGGGGACGTCCTGCTCGCCCGGCTGAAGCGGGGCGCCGAGGGAGTGCACGGCCTTGACGTAGAAGCCCTCGTCGCCGAGTTCGTCCAGGACGGGCTGCCCCATCCGGGTCATCGTGCGCATGGAGACGGCGACGTAGGCCGAGTCGGTGATCTCGACGCCGATCGCGGACAGCGGCGAGCCGAGGGGGCCCATGCAGAAGGGCACGACGTACATGGTGCGGCCGCGCATCGAGCCGCGGAACAGGCCGTTCTCGCCCTGGAAGATCTCCCGCATCTCGGCGGGGGCCTTCCAGTGGTTGGTCGGGCCGGCGTCCTCCTCCTTCTCGGAGCAGATGAAGGTCCGGTCCTCGACACGGGCGACGTCGGTGGGGTCGGAGGCCGCGTAGTAGGAGTTGGGGCGCTTGATCGGGTCGAGTTCGCGGAAGGTGCCCTTCGCCACGAGCTCCCCGCACAGTCGCTCGTACTCGGCCTCGGATCCGTCACACCAGACCACGTTGTCCGGCTGCGTCAGTTCGGCGATCTCGTTGACCCACGAGACCAGTTCCTGATGGTTGGTGGGGATGACGGGGGGAGCCGCGATGTCGCGCGCCACGATTGCTCCTAAATGAGGGGTTTTTTGGTTGGAGGCCCCGTGGGGGCTGCGACCCGGATGCTTCACGGCATAAGCCTGGGCGCTCATCCGGTGCCGACCGCACTCATTTGATCATCCGACGAGTCTGCGCATCTGTCCAGAGGGCCTCACACCTGAGCGGAGTGATGAGAAACACGCACCTCTGCGTTTCATTACCCGTACGTAGCGTTCACCTGGCCGTCCCCCGCCCCGCGAGGCGTGAGACCATGGCCGTCCGCGTTCCGTCATCCGGCCGGACTGACACGTAACTTACGGTTCCGTAGGTACGATGCCGCGCATGACTGCGTCCGCCTTCGACGCGCCCAGGGACACGCAGGCCGCCGGCCGCGGTCCCGTCGCGCTCCCCCTGCCGCATCCGGTCAAGCCCAAGCTCCGCGGCTGGCTGCACCTCGGCATGTTTCCGGCCGTGCTCGTCGCGGGACTGGTGCTCACCGCCCTCGCCGACTCGTCGCGAGGACGTATGGCCTGCGGGATCTACGCCCTGACGGCCTGTCTGCTGTTCGGCGTCAGCGCGCTGTACCACCGGGGCGACTGGGGCCCGCGCATGGACGGCGTCCTGCGCCGGCTCGACCACGCCAACATCTTCCTGATCATCGCCGGCACCTACACGCCGCTGACCCTGCTGCTCCTGCCCGCGGCCAAGGGCCGGTGGCTGCTCTGGGGCATCTGGGCCGCGGCGGCGGCCGGCATCGTCTTCCGGGTCTTCTGGGTCGGCGCGCCGCGCTGGCTCTACACCCCCTGCTACATCGCCATGGGCTGGGCGGCCGTCTTCTACCTCCCCGACTTCCTGCGCACCGGCGGCATCGCCGTCCTCGTGCTGGTGATCGTCGGCGGTCTGCTCTACAGCGCCGGAGGGGTGATCTACGGCATCAAGCGCCCCAACCCCTCACCGCGCTGGTTCGGCTTCCACGAGGTGTTCCACTCCTTCACACTGGCCGCCTTCGTCGTGCACTACGTCGGCATCTCCCTGGTGGCCTATCAGCACGCCTGAACGCCCCCGCACCCCCTCTGAAGGGCCGAACAGCGCGCACGGACCCGGTGGCGGATGCCCGACAATGACCTCCATGACGGCAGCACGAACCACCCCCGCCGGCCACCGCCCACCGGGACTCCGCGAGCGGAAGAAGATCAAGACCCGTGAGGCGATCCGCGCCGCGGCCTACGCGCTGATCGGGGAGCAGGGGTACGAGGCCACGACGGTCGAGCAGATCGCCGACCGTGCCGAGGTCTCGCCGTCGACCGTGTTCCGCTACTTCCCGACCAAGGAGGACATCGTCCTCACGGACGAGTACGACGCGGTCATGCTGCGGGAGTTCCAGGCCCGGCCCGCGGACGAGCCGTGGCCGGACTCCCTGCGGCATGTGATGCGCAGCGCCGTCAGCCTCGGAACACGCCAGGAGCCCGAGACGACGCGGCTGCGCACCCGGCTGATGGCCGAGGTCCCCGCGGTGCGCTCCCGGATGCTGGAGACCACGTCGGTCACCGGCCGCCTGCTCGCCGGAGCGCTCGCCGAACGGACCGGCCTGGACGCCCGGAGCCTGGAGGTACGGGTCTTCAGCATGTCCCTCATCGGCGGGCTGATGGAGGCCTCGCGGTACTGGGCGGAACAGGGGCACCAGGGGGAGCTGGCCGATCTGGTCGACCGTGCCCTGGATGTGATGGAGCACGGACTGCCGACCGGAAAACCCTGAGGCCGCGGCCCGCCCGCATGACATCCTGACCGGGTGAACGGTCCCGAGATCCGCGTCGAGTTCGACCCCGGCCTGCACCTGTTCGTCCCCCAGACGCGGCGGGCCGGCGCCACCCCGGTCGCCACCGACGGCGTCTCCACGCTCGGCCATGTCGTCGAGTCCCTCGGCGTCCCGCTGACCGAGGTCGGCGCGCTCGTCGTGGACGGCCGCGAGGTGCCGCCCGCCCATGTCCCGGCGGCCGGCGAGTCGGTGGCCGTCCGTGCCGTCGAGCGCCCCCAGGAGGTGCCGGGCGCGCCTCTGCGCTTCCTGCTGGACGTGCACCTGGGCACGCTGGCCCGCCGGCTGCGCCTGCTCGGCGTGGACACCGCCTACGAGTCGACGGACATCGGCGACCCGGCGCTGGCCGCCCGCTCGGCGGCGGAACAGCGGGTCATGCTCAGCCGGGACCGGGGCCTGCTGCGCCGCCGCGAACTGTGGGCGGGCGCGTTCGTCTACAGCACCCGCCCGGACGACCAGCTCCGTGACGTCCTGGACCGGTTCGCCCCCGAGCTGCGCCCCTGGACACGGTGCACCGCCTGCAACGGCCTGCTGCGCCAGGCCACCAAGGAGGAGGTCGCCGACCAGCTCAAGGGCGGGACCCAGCGCTCGTACGACGTGTTCGCGCAGTGCCGCCAGTGCGGGCGGGCCTACTGGAAGGGCGCCCACCACGAGCAGCTGGAGGCGATCGTGGAACGCGCCCTGACCGAGTTCCCGGCCCGCGGCTGACGCCCGCTCAGTCCTGACTCGGGCCGCGGACCTTCAGTGCCGCGCGCAGCCGGTCCGGGTCGGTCGTCGGGGCGTCACAGGTGAAGTCGCGGCAGACGTACGCCGTCGGCGCGCCGTCGCGCAGCGGCCGGCCGGCGAGCAGCGGGAACTCGTCGCTGTCCGGCGTGCCCGCCGCCACCACCGCGCCGGGCGCGGTGCCCAGCAGGGCCGTGCGGTGCAGGATGCGCGTGGCCGGGTCGCCCACGGCCGGGCCGACCACCGCGATCTCGCGGGGCCCGTCGAGCAGGGCCTCCGCGACGGCGAGCCCCCAGCCGATGTGGCGCGGCACCCGCGGCCCGAGCGCCTTCACCACGCCCAGCGCCCGTTCGGCGGCGCCGCGGTGGGGCTCGGAACCGGTGTGGGCGGCATAGCCCAGCAGGGCCCCGGCGGCGGCGGTCCAGCCGGACGGGGCCGCGTTGTCGGTGGGGTCCTGGGGGCGGCGGATCAGCTGCTCGGCGTCGGCGGCGGTGTCGTACAGCGCCCCCGAGTCGTCCGTGAAGCGCGTCAGCACGTGGTCCAGGAGGAGCCCGGCGAAGTCCAGCCAGACGCCCTCGCCGGTGACGGAGGCCAGCGCGAGGAAGCCCTCGGCGACATCGGCGTAGTCCTCCAGCACGCCCGCGTTCGCGCCGGCCCGGCCGTCCCTGCTGGTGCGGGTGAGACGCGCGTGGTCGTCGAGGTGCAGCCGGACCAGCAGGTCGGCGGCGGCGACGGCGGCCTCCACCAGGTCGGCCCGGTCGAAGTAGGCTCCGGTCTCGGCGAGCGCGGCGATCGCCAGGCCGTTCCAGGCCGCGACCACCTTGTCGTCCCGGCCGGGGGCGGGGCGCCGTGACCGGACCTCCAGCAGCCGCGACCTGAGCAGCCCGATCTTCCGGGCGTCGAAGACGCCCTCCTGCTGCGGGAGCTGAAGCACCGAGGCGCCGTGCTCGAAGGTGCCCTCCTCGGTGACGCCGAAGTACCGCGCGGCCAGCCGCCCGTCCTCCTCGCCGACCGCCTCGGTCAGCTGCTCCGGCGTCCAGACGTAGTAGGCGCCCTCGACGTGCTTCCCCGTGCCGTCGTCACTGTCCGCGTCGAGCGCGGAGGCGAACCCGCCCTCCGGCGTGCGCAGCTCACGCACCATGAAGTCGGCGGTCTCCAGCGCGACCCGGCGCGCCAGGTCCGAGCCCGTGGCCCGCCACAGATGGGCGTAGGCGCGGCACAGCAGGGCGTTGTCGTACAGCATCTTCTCGAAGTGCGGAACGACCCATTCCCGGTCCACGGAGTAGCGGGCGAAGCCTCCGCCGAGCTGGTCGTAGAGGCCGCCGCGGGCCATCCGCTCGCAGGTGTCGGCGGCCATCTGCAGGGCGCCCTCGGAGCCGGTGCGGGCGTGGTGGCGGAGCAGGAACTCGATCACCATGGACGGCGGGAACTTGGGCGCGCCGCCGAACCCGCCGCGCTGCGGGTCGTACTCGCGGGTGAGCCCGAGCAGTGCCTGCGCGAGCTCCTCCTGACCGGGGGCCTCCGTGGAGCCGAAGGAGATCTCCCGCCCGGCGAGATCCCGCGCGATCTTCCCCGCGACATCGGTGACCTCCTCGTGCCGGTCGGTCCAGGCCGCGTGCACGCCCTGGAGCACCTGCCGGAAGGACGGCATGCCGTGCCGGGGCTCGGGCGGGAAGTAGGTGCCGAAGTAGAAGGGCTCGGCGTCCGGGGTGAGGAAGACCGTCATGGGCCAGCCGCCGTGCCCGGTCGCCGCCTGCACCGCCTCCATGTAGACGGCGTCGACGTCGGGGCGCTCCTCGCGGTCGACCTTGACGCTGACGAAGTGCGCGTTGAGGAGATCGGCGGTCTCCCGGTCCTCGAAGGACTCGCCCGCCATCACATGACACCAGTGACACGAGCTGTACCCGACGCTGAGCAGCACGGGCACGTTCCGCGCGCGCGCCTCCTCGAAGGCCCCGGACGACCAGGGCCACCAGTCGACGGGGTTGTCGGCGTGCTGAAGGAGGTACGGGGACGTCTCGTGCGCCAGTCGGTTCGGCATGGGGTCCATCCTGCCGCAGTACCCGCACGCCGCCGGTCAGCACAGAACCGCGTGCTGCTCCCGGCCCCCTCCCCACGGCGGCCCGTCCGCAGCAGACTTGACCGACGACGGACCGGGGAAGGACCCGAGGGAGCCGGGACACCCGGAAACCGATGCCGCCGGAGGGGGACGCGCATGCGGGACAGTCATCGGGCGGAGGCCGAACGGTTGCTGGTACGGGCCGTGGAGGAGGAGGTACGGCGTTCGGGCGGGCGCGTGGACGGCCAGGTCCTGCTCTCCCGGGCCCGCGGCTCGCTGGACGCCATGGCCGCGAAGGCCGCCGAGGAGTACGACGCCTACACCACCGCCCTGGACGAGTCCGGGGCCGGTCAGCTCACCTTCCGTCAGCGCTACGCCCGGGAGGGCGGCGGCACCCCGCTGCTGGTGGCCGCCGTCGCCGCGGTCGCGGCCGCCGTCGCCGACCTGGCCCTGGGCACCGGGACGGGCACGGCGCTGGGCGCGGGCGTGACCGTGGGCGTCGTCGCGGCGGCGGCGACCGTGGTGAAGGTGACCGCCGCCCATCTGCCGGCCGCGCACCACCACGCCGGCGCGGCCGGCCAGCCCGGCGGCCCGGAGCAGCTGCGGTTGCAGTGGCTGACCGCGCTGGAGGTGCGCGGGATCCGCCCGTTCCTGGACCAGCAGCGGATGCTGAGCGCCTCCACCGGGCCCAAGAAGACGGGCCCGCAGCTGCGCGGCGCCGACAAGAGCGCCGCGGCGCGCGGGCGCAGCGTGCTGGAGCAGTCCTTCGGCCAGCTGCCGGAACCGGTGGACGCGTTCGCGGGCCGGCGGCAGGAGCTGGCCCACATCCGGCAGTGGGTGCAGGCGGCCCGCGCGAGCACGGAGACCCGGCCGACGGTCGTCGTGCTGCACGGGGCGCCCGGCAGCGGCCGTACCGCGCTCGCCGTGCGCGCCGCCCACGAGCTCAAGGACCAGTTCCGCGGCGCGTGCGTCGTCGATCTGCGGGGCGACAGCCCGGACGGGCCGCCGCTGTCCACCCGTGACGCCCTCCTCCATCTGCTCAACCGGCTCGGCGCACCGCGCGAACAGCTGCTGTTCCGCGAACGCTCCTCCGCCGACCAGCAGGTCAAGCGGCTCGGCGAGCTGTATCACCAGCATCTGGCCGGTCTGCCGGTCACCGTCGTCCTCGACGACGCCTCCGACCCCGAGCAGGTCCGCACCCTCGTCCCGGAACGCTCCGACAGCCTGGTCCTGGTCACCGCCCGGACCCCGCTCGCCCTGCCGGCCGGCCTGCCCGCCCGGGTGCACCAGCTCCCCGTCGAGCCGCTGGACGCGGCGGGCGCGGAGGAGCTGCTGAGCGCCGCCGCCCAGGAGATCGCGGGGCCCTACGACGCCGAGTCCGCCGAGCGGATCAGGGAACTGTGCGGCGGGCTGCCCCTGGCGCTGCGCATCGCGGGCTCCTCGCTCGGCCCGCGCTCCCCGCGCGCCCTCGCCGCCGACCTGGGCGCGTACGGGCCCGTCCAGCCCGTCGAGCGCGCCCTGTGGCTGCGCTACACCGACCAGCGTCCGACCGTACGGCGGCTGCTGCGCCGGCTGGCGCTGGCCGGCCGGGCCTCACTGGGCGCCGCCGCGGCCGCCGCGCTGCTGGCCACGGACGAGACGGAGGCCGCCCGGCATCTGGCGGCCCTGGCCCGGGCGGGCCTGATCGACCATGTGCGCGGCAGCCGCTACCGGCTGCACGACATGGTGCGCGCCTTCGCCCAGGCCCGGCTGCTGGACGAGGAGGAGCCGGCCGAGCGCACGGCGGCCCAGGAACGGCTGATCGTCAACTACGCCGATCTGGCCGACTCGGTGCTGCGCCTGGTCGACGGCAACATGTCGACCCGCTCCGACCGTTTTAGCCCGCACGGGTTCACGTCCCTGGACGAGGCGCTGCGCTGGCTGGACGACGAGTCGAGCTTCATCTCGGCCGCCCTCAGACACGCCGAGGGCGTCGACCGTGCCGCCGTGCTGAACCTGCTCGGCGCCCTGTGCGACTACTGCCTGCTCCGCGGCGACCTGTACCGGCTGGGCGAGATCAGCGAGCTGGCGCAGGCCGTGGACTCGGGGCTGCTGGTCCGCTCGGTGCAGTGGCGCACCGGTATCGCGGCCCGGCAGCTCGGCGAGCTGGACAAGGCCCGTACCACCCTCGCCTCGGTCGTCGACCTCTACCGGGAGGCCCATCACGACGCGGGCGCGGCCCGGGCCCTGTGCTCGCTCGGCATCACCCTGCACCACCAGGGCGACCTCACCGAGGCGGCGGCGAAGCTGCGGGAGGCACTGGATCTCCAGGCCTCCCCCGAGCTGGCCACGGACCGGGCGTGGACGCTGCACGCGCTGGCGGCGGTGCAGCGCGACCGCGCCCGGCTGGCCGAGGCCAGGGACCTGCTCACCGAGTCCCTGGTGCTGCACCGCGCGGGCGAGTCCCTGCACGGCCAGGCGTGGGCCCACTACCAGCTCGGCCAGCTGAACCTGCGCATGGGCGACGTCCCGCGCGCGGAGTCCGAGCTGCGTTCGGCCCTCGTGCTGTACGGCCGGACGCAGGACGCCCGCGGCGAGGCCTGGGCGCTGACCCAGCTGGCCCGGGCGCGGCTGGTCGCCGGTGACGCGGCCCCGGCGACGGAGGAGCTGCGCCGGGCGGCGGCCCGGCACCACGAGAACGAGGACGCGCGCGGCGAGGCCTGGACCGTCTACTACCTGGGCCAGGCGCTGGAGGAGACGGGCAGCCTGGACACGGCCGTCCGCGAGCTGGAGCGCTCGCGCACGCTGTTCTCCCGTATGCACGACGCGTACGGCCTGGCCTGCGCCCGCCACCACGCGGGCCGCGTCTCCCGCGACCAGCGCGCCGCCCAGACGGGCTCCCTGCGCAACTCGGGCTTCGCACGGCAGCTGCTGGTCGACGCCCGGGCCGACTTCCACCGCATCGGCGTCGCCCACGGCGAGGCCTGGACCTGTCTGGAGCTGGCGGTCGTCGACGCGGGCAACGCCCGCACCCAGCAGGCGCTGACGCTGTGCGACGAGGCGGCGGCCCTGTTCGCCTCCTACGGCGACCGGCGGGGCGAGGACTGGGCCCGCTTCCTGCGCTGCACGCTGCTGCCCTACGCCGCCCCCGGCGGGGTCGAGGTCGGTACGGCGGTGGCGCAGGAGGAGCTGTCCCAGCTGGCCCGCGCCGGCCATCCGGCGCGGGACGAGAAGCTGGACGACTACGTCGAGGCCTACCAGCTGCTGCTGGAGCGTGGCGTCAGCCTGGAGTCCGGCTGGCAGGCCTGGCGCCTGGGCATGGTCCCGAACCGCCACGCCCGCGAGGTGATGGGAGTGGCGGTGGCGGCACAGCGCTGAACGGAGCCGCGGCCCGCCGTCCGCGGGGGCCGCTCTCCGGTCTCCGGCCTGTGGTGTCCGCCCTACGGCGGACGGTCAGCCCCGCTGCGGGCCCACCCGGCCGGAGGGCTTGGCGTCGCCCTTGCCCGGGGCGGCCTCCGCGTCCGGGGACTCCTTGAAGTCGACCTTGCCCATGTGGCGGTTCATGGACTTCATCAGGCCCCACACCGCCAGGGCCATCACCGCGAACACGATGAAGCCGAGGACGCCGGGGGTGACCTTGTTCTCGTCGACCTCGGCGAGGGGGACGAGGTGCGTCATTGCCAGGCTTGCGCTTCCGCTCATGTCATGCATTGTCGCGGATGCCCGCGAAGAGGTCGTCCTCGGGGAGGGAGGTGTCCACGAGGGACTTCGCCAGTTCGTACTCCTCCGTGGGCCAGACCTCCTTCTGGACCTCCATCGGCACCCGGAACCAGCCACCGTCGGGGTCGATCTGCGTGGCGTGCGCGATCAGCGCCTTGTCCCGGATCTCGAAGAAGTCGGCGCACGGAATGTGCGTGGTGAGCGTGCGCTCCGTGCGCTCGGACTCCGTCCAGCGCTTCAGCCAGTCCCCGTAGGGCGACTCCAGGCCGCGGTCCAGCATCGCCTGGTGCAGCGCCTCGGTGCGGGGACGGTTGAAGCCCTGGTTGTAGTAGAGCTTCAGCGGCTGGTACACCGGGCCGAACTCCGCCTCGGGGTACTTCTCCGCGTCCGCCGCGCCCTCGAACGCCACCATCGAGATCTTGTGGGTCATGATGTGGTCGGGGTGCGGGTAGCCGCCGTTCTCGTCATAGGTGGTGATCACCTGGGGACGGAAGGAGCGGATCTTGCGCACCAGCTCGCCCGCCGCCTTGTCGACGTCCTCCAGGGCGAAGCAGCCCTCGGGCAGCGGCGGCAGCGGGTCGCCCTCGGGAAGACCGGAGTCGACGAAGCCGAGCCACTCCTGCTTGACGCCGAGGATCTCGCGCGCCTCGTCCATCTCCTTCCTGCGCACCTCGTGGATGTGCTCCTCGATGTACGTGTCGCCCTGGAGCTTGGGGTTCAGGATGGAGCCGCGCTCTCCGCCCGTGCAGGTCACCACCAGCACGTCCACCCCCTCGGCCACGTACTTCGCCATGGTGGCCGCGCCCTTGCTCGACTCGTCGTCGGGGTGGGCGTGCACGGCCATCAGTCGCAGCTGGTCAGTCAAGACTCAATCCTCGGTCAGTCGGCGCCCTGTGTGCGTCGGCGCGGTCCAGTAGATGTCGTCCCGTCGGGACGCCGGTGAGGGGTCACGGTCGGGAGGCAGGAGGGAGCTTCTATAGTGACCGAATCGGGGGACGAATAATTCCGGAGCCAGGCTTCGGGAGCCCCCGCCGGGGCTTCCGCCCCGTTCCTGCCGAGAGGAAGACCATGAGCACGGCGACCACGCGACTGCCCGAGGGCCGGTACGGGCGCTCCTCGGACGAGCGTGCCGACCGCACGCTCAAGATCGTAGGTGCCGTCCTCGGCGCCCTGCTGCTCGCGCTGATCGGCTATTTCGCGTACCACTACGTCGGCCAGAACAAGATCAGCGGCGAGGTGATCAGCTTCGACACCTCGAACGACGCGGTCAAGGTGCATCTGGAGGTCCGCAAGGACGCCGGCACCACCGGCTACTGCACCCTGCGCTCCCAGTCGGAGGACGGCGGCGAGGTCGGCCGGGCCGATTTCCGCTTCGGCGGCGACGCCACCCGTATCGACAAGGTCGTCACCCTCCGTACCACGGCTCGCGGCACCACGGCCGAGCTGCTCGGCTGCCACGCCGACTGACGCCACGCGGAACAGATCCTCACTGACCTGCGTCGACATGACTCCGGTGGCTTATGTCCTCCCCCTTCGGCCACTGAATTGTTAGGCTCGTGGTTTCGCCCATCCATGAAGGAACATTCTTCTGGGTAGGGCGATGCTTTGTCTTCCCAGTACCTACGAGGAGCACCTGTGACCCAGACCAGCGAGAACGTCACCTGGCTGACCCAGGAGGCGTACAACAAGCTCAAGGACGAGCTTGAGTACCTTACTGGTCCTGCGCGCGCGGAGATCTCCGCGAAGATCGCCGCCGCGCGTGAGGAGGGCGACCTGCGTGAGAACGGCGGGTACCACGCTGCGAAGGAGGAGCAGGGCAAGCAGGAGCTCCGTGTGCGCCAGCTGACCCAGCTCCTCGAGAACGCCAAGGTCGGCGAGGCTCCGGCGTCCGCGGACGGTGCGGTGGCGCCCGGCATGGTCGTGACGATCGCCTTCGACGGTGACGAGGACGACACGCTGACCTTCCTGCTCGCCTCGCGCGAGTACGCCAGCTCCGAGATCGAGACCTACTCCCCGCAGTCCCCGCTGGGGGCCGGCGTCATCGGCCACAAGGTCGGCGAGGACGCGGAGTACGAGCTGCCGAACGGCAAGAAGGCCTCGGTGCGGATCCTCAAGGCCGAGCCCTACAACAGCTGACCTCGGCCGGCATCCTTTCGGCGGGCCCCCGGCGTCCCCGTGACGCCGGGGGCGCTGTCATGCCGCGGCGGACCGGTACTTGCGCACCGCCAGCGTCCGGAATATGAGAATGATCAGCACCGAGTAGATCAGCGAGGCCCACACCGGGTGCTGCATGGGCCAGGCGTCCGAGGCCGAGCGGCCCGGATTGGCGAAGAGCTCCCGGCAGGCCTGGACCGTGGCGCTGAAGGGGTTCCACTCGGCGATGTGGCGCAGCCAGGGGGTCATGTTGCCGGAGTCCACGAAGGCGTTGGAGATGAACGTCACCGGGAAGAGCCAGACCAGGCCGCCGGACGTGGCCGCCTCGGGCGTACGGACGGACAGTCCGATCAGGGCGCCGATCCAGGTGAACGCATAGCCGAGCAGGAGCAGCAGACCGAAGGCGGCGAGGACCTTGCCGGCGTTGGTGTCCCCGTTCGACCCGACGCGCCAGCCGACCAGCAGGGCGACCGCCGCGAGCACGCACAGCGTGAGCGCCGTCTGCACCAGGTCCGCGAGTGTGCGCCCGGTCAGCACCGCGCCGCGTGCCATGGGCAGCGAGCGGAAGCGGTCGATCAGGCCCTTGTGCATGTCGTCGGCGATGCCCGCGCCGGAGCCCGCGGTGGCGAAGGTGACGGTCTGCGCGAAAATGCCCGCCATCAGGAAGTTGCGGTAGTCGGTGGAGCTGGTGCTGCCGCCTATCTGCATGGAGCCGCCGAAGACGTACGAGAACAGCACCACGAACATGATCGGCTGGATCAGGCCGAAGATCACCATCTCCGGTATCCGCGACATGCGGATCAGGTTGCGCCGGGCCACGACCAGTGAGTCACGGACGGACTGGCCGAAGGGGTGGGCGGGAGCCGCGACGGGCGCGGCGTCGGTGACGGTGCTCACCGGGCGGCCTCCTTCTTGTTCTTGCGGTTACCGGCGTCGCTGCCGTGCCTGCCGCGGTCCCCGGCGGACGCGTCCTCGTCGCCGCCCTCGCCGGTCTCCTCGTCCTTTCTCTCGGCCGCATGGCCGGTGAGGGACAGGAAGACGTCGTCGAGCGTCGGGCGGCGCAGGCCTATGTCGTCGATCTCCATGCCGCGCGTGTCCAGCTCGCGGATGATCTCTGCGAGCAGCTTCGCGCCGCCGGTGACGGGCACGGTGACCCTGCGGGTGTGCTCCTCGACGGTGATGTCGCCCTTGCCGAAGCCACGCAGCACCTCGGCGGCGGTCGTGATGTGCTCGCGCTCGTGCACGACGACCTCGACGCGCTCGCCGCCGGTGCGGGCCTTCAGATGGTCGGAGGTGCCGCGGGCGATCACGCGGCCGTGGTCGACCACCGCTATGTCGTGCGCGAGATGGTCGGCCTCCTCCAGATACTGCGTGGTCAGCAGCAGGGTCGTCCCGCCGGAGACCAGGCCCTTGATGACCTCCCACAACTGCTGGCGGTTGCGGGGGTCGAGGCCGGTGGTCGGCTCGTCCATGAACATCACCGGAGGGGAGACGACGAGCGCCGCCGCGAGGTCGAGCCGGCGGCGCATGCCTCCCGAGTAGGTCTTCGCGGGCCGGTCGGCGGCGTCCGCGAGGTGGAACTGATGGAGCAGTTCCTCGGCGCGGGCCTTCGCGGCCGCGGCCCTCATCTGGTACAGCCGGCCGACCATCACCAGGTTCTCGCGGCCGGTCAGGTATTCGTCGACCGCGGCGAACTGGCCGGACAGGCCGATCGAGCGCCGCACCTCGTTGGGCTGCCGGAGCACGTCGAGGCCCGCGACGACCGCCTTGCCGCTGTCGGGCCGCAGCAGGGTGGTCAGACAGCGGACGGTGGTGGTCTTGCCCGCGCCGTTCGGCCCGAGCAGGCCCAGGACCGTGCCTTCGGGCACGTCGAGGTCGACGCCGTCCAAGGCCCTTACGTCGCCGAAGGTCTTGACCAGGCCTTCGGCATAGATGGCGCCTGGCATGTGAGTCTCCACGTCGTCGGGGATGTTGCGGGATGCCTGGTATTGCCTGGGTTTCGCGCTTGTCGTCTCGCCGGATGGGTGACGGGAGGCACACACTATCGCGATGTATCGCGTCATTCAATGCATTAACCCGATCGAGTGACGAAGGGGTGTGAGGAGGCCGAGGGGAGTGCCGAGGGTGCGATCGGGCTCCGGGCCGCGGACCTCGGCGTCCCGGAACCCGGCGCCTCAGTCCATGACCGTGTAGCCCGCGTCCCGCAGGGCGCGGCCGACCTCGACGCAGTGCGCCGGGCCCTTCGTCTCCAGATGCAGCTCGACCTCCGCCTCCGTGAGCCCGAGCCGTGGGTCGGTCCGGACGTGGCTCACATCCAGGACGTTAGCGTCGACCACTGACAACACCCCGAGCAGTGTGGCCAGCGCCCCCGGCCGGTCCGTCAGCCGCAGCCGAACGGCCAGGTAGCGGCCCTGCGCGGCCATGCCGTGCCGCAGCACGCCCTGCATCAGCACCGGATCGACGTTGCCGCCGGACAGCACCGCGACGACCGGACCCTCGAAGGCGGCGGGCTCGCTCAGCAGCGCCGCGACCGGGCTCGCCCCGGCCGGCTCGACGACCAGCTTGGCCCGCTCCAGACAGAGCAGCAGCGCGGCGGACAGCTCGTCCTCGCTGACCGTGCGCACCTCGTCCACCAGATCGCCGACGATGCCGAACGGCACATCGCCGGGGCGTCCGACCTTGATGCCGTCGGCCATCGTCGCCGGATGCTCGATCGCCACCGGGCGCCCGGCCGCCAGCGAGGGCGGATACGCCGCCGCGCCCGCCGCCTGCACGCCCACGATCCGCACATCCGGCCGCAGCGCCTTCACCGCGACCGCGATCCCGGCGGCCAGTCCGCCCCCGCCGATGCCGACGACGATCGTGCGCACCTCCGGGCACTGCTCCAGGATCTCCAGGCCGACCGTGCCCTGGCCCGCGATGACGTCGGGGTGGTCGAAGGGGTGTATGAACACCGCGCCCGTCTCGGCCGCGTACTCCTGGGCGGCGGCCAGCGTCTCGTCGACCACCTGGCCGTGCAGGCGCACCTCGGCACCGTAGTCCCGGGTGGCGCTGATCTTCGGCAGCGGGGCGCCCCGGGGCATGAACACCGTGGAGGCCACGCCGAGCAGCGAGGAGGCCAGCGCGACGCCCTGCGCGTGGTTGCCCGCGCTAGCCGCGACCACGCCGGCCGCCCGCTCCTCGGGCAGCAGGCCGGCGATACGGACGTACGCGCCGCGCAGCTTGAAGGAGCCCGTCCGCTGAAGGTTCTCGCACTTGAGCTGAACCGGCGCGGCGACCAGCTGGGACAGATGCCTGCTGCCCTCCATCGCGGTCACCCGTGCCACGCCCGAGAGCATCTTCTGGGCCCCGCGGACGTCGTCGAGGGTGACGGGCAGCAAGGAGTCAGCCGTGCTGTAGCTCATGAACTCAAGCATCCCAGTTCACGGGCGTGGACGACCGCTGTGACCAACCACCGAGACCGGATTGCGCAGCGCTGGTACGCCCCGCCTTCCGGCCGCGTACCCTGTCCCCCAATTAGCAGCCCTCCACGAAGTGAGCCCCCGGCCATGCCCACAACACCTGAAATGTCGATGGACATGTCGACCGTCGGTGACACCGGTCTTCTCGACACGCTGCAGCACGAGGTGGCGGTCTTCGCCCGCCGTGCCGAACAGACCCGGCTCGGCGGGGTCGGGCAGGTGCGCAACTCCATGGACCGAGCCGCGTACCTGCTGCTCAACCGACTCGACAAAGAGGGGCCGATGGGCGTCAAGGCGCTCGCCGCGAGCATGGGGATCGACTCCTCGACGGTCACCCGGCAAGTGGCTCCGCTCGTCGACACCGGCCTCGTCAAGCGGACCTCGCACCCCGAGGACGGGCGCGCGGTCGTCCTCCAGCTGTCCCCGCGCGGGCACTCGCGCCTGGACGAGGTGCGCTCCTCCAGGCGTCAGTTGATGGCCGAGCTGACACACGACTGGGCACCGGAGGAGCGCGAAACGTTCTGCACGCTCCTCATGCGCTTCAACGGCGCCCTGTCCGCCCGTATGACGGCCCCGGGCGTACCGGCCCCGGAGTCGCCGTCGGCCGGCTGAGTCTCGTTCCCGTCCGCGAGGACGGCGCTCGTACCGACCGTCCACGCGCGCGTGCCGCCCGGCTCTTGACCGAGGGGCCGCCCCTGGCCTCATATGAGATCGGGTCTCCGTCGTACGCGGTTCCACATCCCGCACACGGCGGAACCTTCCTCAGGGTCGCCCTCAGGGGGGAGGCGCGGTGCGACAACGGCAGGCGTCGGCGAACGCCCGCCGGGCCCGTGAGTTCGAGGCGTTCGTCGCGGGCGCGGCAGGACGGCTGCTGCATGCCGCCACGCTGCTCACGGCCGAGGCACCGGGCGACAACCCGCGCGCGCGGCGCCTGCTGACCCTGGCCCTCGCCCACACCTACGCGTGCTGGGACCGGCTGCGCGGGGAGGACCCCTACGACCGCGCCCGCCAGTACCTGGCGACGCGCTTCGCGCGCGAGGCCTGGCACCACGGCCTCGGCCGGACCCGCCCGCACCCCGCGAACCCCCTGGCCCGCCTCACGCCGCAGCAACGTCTGATCCTGGTGCTCAGGCTGTACGAGGGGGTGGCCGAAGAACAGGTCGCGGCCCTGCTGGGCCTGCCCGCCGAACGCGTCCGCGCGATCTGCGACCGGGCGACGGCGACGCTGCTGCACCCGCCGCGGGGACCGGCGGCGACAGCGGCGGCCGAAGCGAAGGCGGCGACGTCATGAGACGGCCGCGCGTCCGGCACCGCGGCCCCGGACGGACCTGCCCGGGCGATGCCCTCCGCTGCGGGAAGGGCACCACCCGGGCAGGCCTCGACGCCGCGCCCGCGCGGCCGGCCGGCCCGGGGAGGCGCCCGTGAACCGGCCCGACCGGGAAGCGGCCGTACGCCGGATGATGGAGCGGACACCACCGCAGGTGCCGCCCGGCCTCTACGCGGACGTCCTGCGCCACGGTGCCCGCATGCTGCGGCGCAGGACGCTGGCCCGCCGCCTGATGTGGCTGCTGCTGCTCGCCGTGAGCGTGGCGTTCCTCGTGTGGGCGCTGACGGTGCACCCGTGGGCGGAGCCGCCCTCGGAGACGACCCCGCCCCTGACGGGCTGGTGAACCGAGGCGACCGGTCGCCTCACGGCCTACCGGCCGGCCTCACCGGCCGAGCGCCTGCCGCAGATCCTCCAGCAGGTCGTCGACGTTCTCGATGCCCACGGAGAGACGCACCAGATCGGCGGGGACCTCCAGGGCCGAGCCGGCCGCGGAGGCGTGCGTCATGCGCCCGGGGTGCTCGATCAGCGACTCCACACCGCCCAGGGACTCGCCGAGGGTGAAGACCTTCGCGCGGTTGCAGACCTCGACGGCCGCCTCCTCGCCGCCCTCGACCTGGAAGGAGACCATGCCGCCGAACGCCTTCATCTGCTTGGCGGCGACCTCGTGACCGGGGTGCTCCGGCAGCCCCGGGTACAGCACACGCGTCACGCGCGCGTGCCGGCTGAGCATCTCGGCGACCCGGGCGGCGTTCTCGCTGTGCCGGTCCATCCGCACCGCGAGCGTCTTGGTGCCGCGCAGCACCAGCCAGGAGTCGAAGGGCCCGGCGACCGCGCCCATCGCGTTCTGGTGGAACGCCAGCTCCTCGCCCAGGCCCTCGTCGTTCACGATCAGCGCGCCGCCCACCACGTCGGAGTGGCCTCCCATGTACTTCGTCAGGGAGTGCACGACGACGTCCGCGCCGAGCGAGAGGGGCTGCTGGAGGTACGGCGTGGCGAAGGTGTTGTCGACGACGAGCCGGGCGCCGGCGTCCCGGGCGACCTCGGCGGCGGCGGCGATGTCGGTGATCCCGAGCAGCGGGTTGGAGGGCGTCTCCACCCAGATCACCTTGGTCCTGGGGGTGACGGCGGCACGCAGCGCGGCGGGGTCGCTGCTGTCGGCCACCGACCACTCCACACCCCACCGGGCGACGACCTTGGCGAACAGGCGGAAGGTGCCGCCGTACGCGTCGTTGGGGATGACCACGTGGTCGCCGGGGCCGAGCAGCGTACGCAGCAGGCAGTCCTCGGCCGCCAGTCCGGACGCGAACGCGAGGCCGCGGCGGCCGCCCTCCAGGGCGGCGAGGTTCTCCTCCAGCGCGGTCCTGGTCGGGTTGGCGCTGCGGCTGTACTCGTAGCCGCCGCGCAGGCCGCCGACGCCGTCCTGCTTGTAGGTCGAGACCTGGTAGATCGGCGGGACGACCGCGCCCGTCAGGGGGTCGGCGGTGTTGCCCGCGTGGATCGCGAGGGTCTCGAAGTGCTGACTGATCTGCCTGTCGCTCATGGGCACCGAGGGTAGTGCGCCGACGGGACCGACGACGGCCCGCCCGGCCACCCCGGCCGCCCGGCCACCTCGGACCGCCCAACCGCCGCCGACCACCCGTCACCCTCGGCCGCCCGGCCACCCCGGCCGCCCAACCGCCACGGCCGCCCAACCACCCCCGGCCGCCCTGACCGCCACCAGCCGCCCGAACACCCCGGACCGCCCAAACGCCCTGACCGCCCAACCACCTCCAGCCGCCCGTCCCCCTCCGGCTTCCCACCCGTCCTGCGGCTCCCGCCTCCCCTCCAGCTACCCGCCCGCCCCGGCTCCCCACTCGTTATCCGGCTTCCCGCCCATCTCCCGGCCGCTCGTCGGTACCCGTCCCGTGCCGGGAGTTCTCCACAGGACCGCCGACCAGGTTGGCCAATTGTCGGCGCGGTCTGGTTCGCTTGAGCCATGGAGATTCTCTGGGTCCTGATGGCGCTGGTCATGCTGGGCTTCGTGCTGAGTCCGTTCCTGTTCCGCAGGCGTGGCCGCATCGAGCAGGTCCCGCCGGGACATCCGGACGCGGCGGACCCCGCCACCTACGGCTTCGTCCGCCAGGAGGAGCTGGACGTCCGCATGCCCGGCCCCGACCAGGACCTGCTGGACGTCCTGGACCTGGTGCAGCGCACGCAGGACCACCGGGCGGCGCAGCAGCTGCTGGCCGGCACCGAGACGGAGGGCGAGCCGCGCTGGCAGCGCGTCCAGGCCTTCGCCGGCGCCGCGTCGCTGGAGCTCCAGCAGCGGCCCGGCGGGGTCGGCGAGATACCGGGCGGTCAGTGGCTGCGCGTGTGGCGGGCCGAGGCGCCCAAGGACGCCGGCGGTGCGGCGGTGCACGCCGAGTTCCTGGTGCAGCAGGCGTGGCGCACGTCGACGCCCGGCACGGACGAGTTCCGGATCATCATGGAGGAGGCGAGGGCGGCGTGCGGCGAGGCCGCGCTGCTCGCTCCCGGTGACCCGATCCCGTACATCGTCGAGCTGTCCGTGGCCCGCGGCCTGGCCTACCCCCGCGCGGAGTTCGAGCAGCTCTGGCTGAAGATCCTGGACCGCGCCCCGGCCCACATGGGAGCGCATCTGGCCGCCCTGCACTACTGGTGCGAGAAGTGGCACGGCTCGCGGGAGCTGGCGTACTCCTTCGCGGAGGCCGCGGCGGCCCGGGCGCCCAAGGGCTCGCTGCTGGCCGCGATGCCGCTCTTCGCCGTCTTCGAGCACCTGCCCGAGGTGAACCTGGTCAGCGGCTTCTACCAGAGCGAGGTCGTGACGAAGGCGATCCACGGCGCGCTGTTCGCGGTGCACGCCGCCCGCCCGGACGACCCGATGCTGGCGCACGTCCGGCACCTGCTGGTCTTCTTCCTGGTCCGCGCCGAGCGCTGGGCGGAGGCCATGAACCAGCTCATACACGTCGACGGTCATGTGGGCGCCCTGCCCTGGACGCTCTCGGCCGACCCGGCCGCGGAGTTCGCGGTCTACCGGGCCCTGGCGGTGGCGGGCTACGAGGCGAACGGCGGCAGCCCGGCGACCCTGCCGCACTGAGGACTCCGGGACGGTACGGGCGGCCGGGCGGCCGGGCGGAATCACCGGGGCGCCCCGCACGTTGACGCGGGCGTCCTTCCGGACCGGATTGGAGACCGCATGTTCCTGTACAGCCGTACGCCCCAGCTGCCGACGCCCGAGCAGGCCCTGCGCGGCCGCCCGGAGCCGGCGTTCACGGTCCCCGGCCGCCACACCGTCCTCGGCAACCCGCTGCTCGGTCCCTACCCCGAGGGCCTGGAGGTCGCCGATTTCGGCCTGGGCTGTTTCTGGGGCGCCGAGCGCAAGTTCTGGCAGCTGCCGGCGGGCGTGTGGACGACCCTGGTCGGCTACCAGGGCGGCTACACCGAGCACCCCACGTACGAGGAGGTCTGCTCGGGCCTGACCGGTCACACCGAGGTGGTCCGCGTCGTGTACGACCCGGAGGTGATCTCCTACGACCGCCTCCTGAAGACCTTCTGGGAGTCCCACGACCCCACGCAGGGCTTCCGCCAGGGCAACGACGTCGGCACCCAGTACCGCTCCGCGATCTACACCCACACCCCCGGGCAGGCGGCCACCGCCGAAGCCTCCCGCGCCTCCTACCAGAGGGTCCTGACCTCCTCCGGCTACGGCACGATCACCACCGAGATCCTCCCGGCCGAGGGCCGCACGTTCTACCCGGCCGAGGAGTACCACCAGCAGTACCTCGACAAGAACCCGGCGGGGTACTGCGGGCTGGGCGGCACGGGCGTGTCCTGCCCGGTCGGTGTCGCCGGGGCCGGCGGGTGAGTGCTGTCGTACCCACCCGGCTCGCGGCGTTGTGGCGGGAACGACGGCCGTCGGGCCCGCCCGTCGCCCACACGTTCCGCGCCACGTACGCGGACCGCCGGGCGCGTTTTCACAGCCTCCCCGGATCCAAGCGCTGTCCGGAGACCGAGTGCCGGTGTGCACGCGGTGCGACCGGGGCGGACGCGATCCTTCCGGCCTACGATCACTCGTATGCCGATACGCCGGACACTACGGGTGATCATGGTTCTGGCCGTGGCCCTCACGGGGGCCCTCGGGGGTGGGGTGGGAGCGGCATCGGCCGAGGAGGGGCCACCGCCGTCCGAACGGCAGCTGCTGTACTACAACCACGCCTACGGAGTGCTCGACCGGGAGACCGCCGACGCCGTCGAGCACTCCGCCTATCTGCGCGACTTCGCGAACTTCCAGGTCCGTACGACGACCGGGGCCGGCGGGCAGACCTGGACCGGCCGTTATCTGATGGGCCGCGAGACCTATCTCGAGTTGTTCGGGGTCGGTGATCCGCCCGGACAGGACGGCAGCCTCGGCTCGGCGGGAATGGGCCTGTCCACCGAGCGCGCCGGTGACCTGGACACGGTGGTCCAGCGGCTACAGGACGAGGGGGTCACCGAGCCGGTCGAGTTCCTCCAGACGCGTGACTTCGGCGACGGCGTGCCCGTGCCGTGGTTCGACACCGTGCTGACCACCGAGCAGTACGACGCCTTCGGCGCCTGGGCGATGGAGTACCGGTCGGAGTACTTCGCCGACCCGCGCAGCAACAGCGAGCCGGCCGGTCGTCCCGGGGACGTGGGCCGGGAGCGGTACCTGTCCGACGACTACCGCGACCATCTGATGCGTGACGTGGTCTCCGTCCGTCTCGGGGTCACCGCACGGGATCTCGGCAACACGGTGCCCCTGCTGCGGGCCGGCGGGTTCACCGTACGGACCCTGGCGGGCGGTGGTGTCGTCGCGACGGGCGGTGGGACCACGATCCGGTTCGACGCGGTTCCGCTCGACGAGGTGGGCATGCGGCAGGTCGTCATGTCGCTCAACCGGCCCGTGGCGGACCGGCACGAGGAACGGATCGGCCGGTCTTCCCTTGTCGTCGGGCCGGGCCCCGGTGCCGTGTGGACGTTCACCGGCACCGGTGCCGGCACCGGGTGATCGGACCGGGCCGGGTCAGATCGTCGCCGTGTCGATCACGAAGCGGTAGCGCACGTCGCTGTCGAGCACCCGCTCGTACGCGTCGTTGATCTCGGCCGCGCCGATCAGCTCGATCTCGGCGCCGATGCCGTGCTCCGCGCAGAAGTCCAGCATCTCCTGGGTCTCGCGGATGCTGCCGATGCTGGAGCCGGCGAGGGTCTTGCGGCCGCCGATCAGCGAGAAGAGGTTGAGGGAGATCGGCTCCTCGGGGGCGCCGACGTTCACCAGGGCGCCGTCCGTCTTCAGCAGGGAGAGGTACGCGCCGAAGTCGAGCGGGGCCGAGACGGTGGACACGATCAGGTCGAAGGTGCCGCGCAGCTGCTCGAAGGTGGCCGGGTCGCTGGTGGCGTGGTAGTGGTCGGCGCCCAGCTTCAGGCCGTCGTCCTTCTTGCGCAGGGACTGCGACAGGACGGTCACCTCGGCGCCGAGGGCGTGCGCCAGCTTGACGGCCATGTGGCCGAGGCCGCCCATGCCGAGGACGGCGACCTTCTTGCCGGGGCCGGCGTTCCAGTGCTTCAGCGGGGAGTACGTGGTGATGCCGGCGCACAGCAGCGGGGCGGCCACGTCGAGCTCGATGCCGTCGGGGATGCGGACGACGAAGTCCTCGTCGACGACGATCTTCTCCGAGTAGCCGCCGTAGGTCGGCTGCCCGTCCTTGCCGATGCCGTTGTACGTCATCACGTTGCCGCCGGTGCAGTACTGCTCGTGGCCGGCCTTGCAGTTCTCGCACTCCCGGCAGGAGTCGACCATGCAGCCGACGCCCACGCGGTCGCCGACCTGGTACTTGGTGACGCCGGAGCCGACCTGCGAGACCACGCCCGCGATCTCGTGGCCGGGGACCATCGGGAAGATCGCCTGGCCCCAGCCCTCGCGGACCTGGTGGATGTCGGAGTGGCAGATGCCGGCGAACTTGATGTCGATCAGAACGTCGTGCTCGCCGACCGGACGCCGTTCGATGGTGGTGCGCTCCAGGGGAGCCTTGGCGGCGGGGGCGGCGTACGCGGCAACAGTGGTCATGCGGGGGTATGTCTCCTTGGGGTCCGTCTCCGGCCGCCTTCCGGCCGGACACGGTCTCCAGCGTGCCGAGGCGGTGGACATTCACCCAGACCACGGCTCTGCCTACGTTCCGCATGCGTACCACTGGCGGGGTCAGGCTGGTGGGCGTACGACCGTGAATACTGGATATATGAACGAACTGCCCTACCCCGTCCAGGACAGCGGCGCGGGCCTGGACCGGCGTGCCGAGCTCAGCGAGTTCCTGCGCACCCGGCGGGCCCGGCTGAAGCCGGAGGACGTGGGGCTGCCGAGCTTCGGGCGGCACCGCCGGGTGCCGGGGCTGCGGCGTGAGGAGCTGGCGCAGCTGGCCGGGGTGTCCGTGGCGTACTACACACGCCTGGAGCAGGGCAACGGGCGGAACGTGTCGGCGGAGGTGCTCGGCTCCATCGCCCGCGCGCTGCGGCTGACCGACGCCGAGCACGCCCACCTGACGCATCTGGCCAAGCCCAAGCAGCACAAGAAGAAGGCGGCGGCGCCCACCCAGCAGGTGCGCGGGGCGCTGCGGCAGCTGCTGGACACGATGGACGGCTTCCCCGCGTACGTCACGGGGCGGCGTTCGGACATCCTCGCCTGGAACCGGATGGCGGCCGCCGTGTTCGGCGACTGGGCGGAGCTGCCGGCGCAGGAACGCAACTGGGCCCGGATGGTGTTCCTCAGGCCGGACTACCGCGAGCTGTTCGTGGAGTGGGACCAGAAGGCGTCCGACATGGTCAGCTATCTGCGCATGGACGCGGGCTGCCATCCGGACGACCCGCGGCTGGCCGCCCTGGTGGGCGAGCTGTCCGTCAAGAGCGATGAGTTCCGGCGGCTGTGGGCCGCGCACGACGTCAAGGAGAAGAGCTACGGCGTCAAGCGCCTCAGGCATCCGCTCGTCGGTGACCTCACCCTGTCCTTCGAGACGTTCCGCCTGGTCGACGACGTGGAGCAGTCCCTGATCACGTATCACGCGGAACCGGGGTCCCCGTCGGCCGACGCGCTGCGGCTGCTGGCGAGCTGGGGGACGGACGCGACGCGTTCGGGGGCGGGAGCCTCGGCGCCCTCGGCATAGCGGCTCACCGGCGCACGGGACGTCTTCGGTGCGGAGGCGCCGGCTCAGTCCCGCACGCCGAGGTCCTCCCGCATCAGCCTCCGCATCGCGGACAGCCGGTGCTCGGCCTCCTTCAGGTCGAGCAGTGCGCGCTCCGCGGTCTCGCCCTCCCTGGCCAGTCCCCGGTCCAGCCGCTTGACGACGGCGTCGGTCCGGGCAAGCACGTCGTTGACGGAGCGCGAGGCCTCCATGATCCGCTCGGGCACGATCATCTGCGCCTCCGCGTACCGGTCTCGGTGATCGCGGCGGGCCTCTTCGAGCTGGTCGCGCTCGGTGTCGCCGTAGACGCCGTCGCGCAGGCGGTGCAGCGCGTCCTTCAGCAGCGTGTGGAACTGGCGCGAGGCTCGGTTCATCGCCGTGTACGCGGCCCTGCGCTCCTCGAATGCGCGGCGCTCCTGAGCCAGCCGGGCCTCCTGCGCACGCTGCCGCGCCGTCAGCCGCTGGCTGAGCACCGGGGCGAAGAGCGTGCCGAGGACGCCCACGACAGCGGTGATCATGGCGGTCACGGCGGCGGTCATGCGAGGACCTTACTCAACGGCAACGGCCTGCCCGGGACACCGGTCCCGGGCAGGCCGCTCACGCGCGGACGGCTACTTGCCGTAGTACGCGTTGTAGATCGAGACCGTCGACTTGTTGCCCTTCTTGTCGGTGATCTTGGCGTGGAAGGAGATGGCCTTCCCCTTGGCCGGGTTCTTGAAGGTGATCTTCCTGTTCTTGACGGTGACCTTCTTCCAGGTCTGGCCGTAGTCGTAGGACACGTAGACCGCGAGCGACTTGAGGTTGGAGCCCTTGGCCGCGCCCTCGACGGTCACCGGGACGGTGGCCGTCTTGCCGGCCGCGACCTTGTTGTCCGATCCCGTGGCCGCGTCGAAGCGGACCGTGGAGGCGGGCAGCCGGGTGACGTCGGCGGCCTTCTTGGAGCGGAAGGTCCAACTGGCGTCGATGCGGGTGGAGGCCTCCGCGACCTTGACGCTGCGCTTGACCGACGTGGTCAGCCGGTACTCGGCGTCGGCGGCCGGGACGGTGAAGGTCTTCCCGCCGAAGAGCGGGTCGTCGTTCGAGCCGACCTTCTTGCCGTTGCGGTAGAGCGTCGTGTTCACCGAGGTGAAGACCGAGGAGCCCGCGTGGGCCTTGCCGTCGGCGAACAGCGGGACGAGGCCGGAGATGCTGTTGCCGTCGCGGAAGAGACCGTACTCCGTGGTGAGGTGCGGGCCGAAGACCGCCCTGTTGAAGGTCTGCGCGTAGGACGTGCCCGCCTTGTAGGTCTGCGGGCCGAGGACGTACGTCGCCTCGCCGACCGGGAAGCCGTCCTCGTCCACACCGCCGTACTGGGTGAAGTACATGTCCCACCGCACGCCGCCCGTGGCGGACAGGTGCAGGGTGCGGGTGCCGGGCAGGGACTGCTGGATGCCGACGGCGGAGGAGCCGTAGCCGTGGGGGAGCCAGCCCGTGGCGGCGACGTCGCCCGTCTTGCCCTTGGCCCCGGCGCTCATGCCGACCTTCACCGTGGTCAGTTCGCCGGTCTTGTAGTGGCGGCTGTAGCCCGTGGCGGCCTGCTCGACCGGGCCGCCGACGACGGTGTCGTACTGCTCGCCGGCACCCTTGGTCCAGTGGGTGTCCCAGTCCTGGCTGAGGGAGCCGTCGGTGATCCGCGGTCCGAGGTGCTTGGTGCGGAAGTTCGTGAAGGAGTCCAGCATCCAGCCGAAGCCGTAGAGGGAGTCGGCCGTCTCCAGCGACAGGTCCGCCGAGGCGGCCACCGGCTTCGCGGCCTTGTCGGGCACGGTGATGTCCACCGGCTTCGCGGTCCGCGCGTCCAGCGTGACCGCGGTGTTCTTGGTGACGTTCAGCTTCGGCTGGGTGATCCAGTCGGCGCCCTGGTACACCTGCGGGTCGGAACCCGCGTAGAGGGAGCCGGTGAGGAAGTAGCCGCCGCGCGGGAGGCGCATGGTGACGGTGCCGTCGGCCTCGTACGGCGTGTACCACTTGTCCTTGCCGAGGCCGGAGAGCCCGACCAGGTCGGCGGTGTAGTCGGCGGCCGGTTTGCCGTCGCGGCCGACGAACTTCAGCGTGACGTCGTACGACTCGACCTCGCGCTGCACCGCCGCCGCCGTGCGGACCGTCTGGCCGCCGCCGGTCGCCGTCACGTACGCCGAGTAAGCGCCGTCGAGCGTGCCGCCCAGCTTGGTGTTGACGGTGACGTCGACGGAGGCCTTGCCGCCCGCGGGGACGGTGACCGTGGTGGCGCCGAGGGTGAAGAAGCCGGCCGGGGCCGCCTTGCCCTTGGGGTCGGTGGCCGTAGACGTCAGCTTGAGCGTGACGTCCTTCGTACCGAGGTTGCGGTAGGTCAGCTGCTTGGTGACCGGCTTGTCGTCGGTGTGCGGCCACTGCTGGATGCCGAAGCTCACCGAGACCGGGTCGGCGATCACGGTCTGCTTGATCGCCTTGTCGACCTGGACACGGCCCGCGCCCTGCTGGAACGGCGTGTACGCGCCGCCCTTGGCGGAGCCGGTGAGCGCGCCCTTCAGCTCGGCGTAGGCCCAGTCGGGGTGCTGCTGCTTCAGGATCGCCGCCGCGCCCGCGACATGCGGGGTCGCCATCGACGTACCCGAGATGGTCACGTAGCCGGCCGGCTTCTCGCCGACCTCCTGGGCGATGACGCTGTTCGCGGCGGAGGCGGCGGTGATGTCGACGCCGGGCGCGGTCACGTCGGGCTTGACCGCCCCGTCGAGGCCGGGACCGGTGCTGGAGAACGAGGCGAGCTTGTCCTTGCCGTCGACCGCGCCCACGGTGAGGGCGGCGGCCGCGCTGCCCGGGGAGCCGATGGTCTGCTCGCCGAACTCGCCCTCGTTGCCGGCGGCGATGGCGAACAGCATGCCCTTCTGCTCGGAGAGCTTGTCGACCTCCGCCTCCAGCGGGTCGGTCTCCGGGGTGTCGACGCCGCCGAGGCTGAGGTTGACGATGTCGGCGCCCTGCTCGGCGGCCCACTCCATGCCGGCGAGGATGCCGGAGTCGTCGCCGTAGCCGGTGTCGTCCAGCACCTTGCCGTTGAGCAGCTTCGCGCCGGGTGCCACGCCCTTGTAGGTGCCGCCCGCCTTGGCGCCGGTGCCGGCGGCGATGGAGGCGACGTGCGTGCCGTGGCCGTACCGGTCGACCGTGTCGGCCGCGGCGGAGAAGTTCTTGGCCGCGACGACCTGGTCCTTCAGGTCCGGGTGGGTGGTGTCGATGCCCGTGTCCAGGACGGCGATCTTCACGCCCTTGCCGTCGTAGCCGGCCTTCCAGGCCGTCGGGGCGCCGATCTGGGGCACCGAGGTGTCCAGGCTCGCCCTGCGGACGCCGTCCAGCCAGACGTGCGCGATGCCGGAGGCGGTCTTCTCGCCGTCGGTGACCGCGTCCCACAGTTCGGGCGTGTCGTCCTGCGGGGTCTGCACCGCGTCCGCGTTGAGGGACTTCAGGGTGCGGCGGAGCGTGCCCGCGTCGCGGACCTCCGCCTTGGTCGCGGCGGCGGCGTTCCGGTAGCCGACGATGACCTTCAGGCCGTTCTTCTGGGCCTTGCGGGTGGTGGACTTGCCGAGTTCGGTGATGTCGAAGAGGCGCTGGTCGAGCCTGCCGGTGGCGACCATGCGGGCCGCGTCGGCCGGGATCACGAGCGTGTGCCCGTCGGCCTTGCGGATCTGGACGGGTATGTGTTCGCGGCCCTTGGCCCGCTCCAGGCCGGTCACGCGGCCCCCCGCGTCGACGACGACCCGGTCACCGGTGATGAGGGTGATGCGGTGCTTGGCCGTCAGCGAGGCCTTCGCCTCGGTCTGCGCCGCTGCCTCCCCTCTCTCCCCGTCGGCCGCGGCCGGCGCGGTCGTTCCGGCCGCGAGCGCCACGGCCGCCGCGGCGGCGACCGCGGCCGCGCTTGCTCTGCTGAGCTTTCTGTGCACGTTTCCCCCTTGCTGGAGTACCGGGCGGCACTCCCCCGTTCGCCCGGCCGGGGGTTGGTCCGCGCACCTGCGTGCACCCCCCGGACTACGCAGTATGCCGAGGGGCGATCAACGGACTCAACGGATGAGAGGACGGTAGGAAAACCGCCTGCCAACCGTTACATGGGCGCGTGAACCCTGTTACGGGATCGCGCGGTTACGCCTTCGTGTTCTCCTTGACCGTGATGCGGCCCTTGCGGATCGTCGCCAGACGCGGGGCCTTCCTGGCGATCGACGAGTCGTGGGTGACCATGACGAAGGTCAGCCCGAGCTCCTTCCACATGCGTTCGAGTACGTCCATGATCTCGTCGCGCATCGACTCGTCGAGGTTGCCGGTGGGTTCGTCCGCCAGCAGCACCTTCGGCTCCTTCACCAGGGCGCGGGCGATGGCCACGCGCTGCTGCTGACCGCCCGACATCTCGCTGGGCAGGTGGCCCAGCCGCTCGCCGAGTCCTACGGACTTCAGCGCCTCGGCGGCCCGCTCGCGCCGCTCCGTCACCTTGACGCCGAGCGGGACGAGCGCGGTCTCGACGTTCTCCTGGGCGGTGAGCGTCGGGATCAGGTTGAAGGACTGGAAGACGAAGCCGATGCTCTCGCTGCGCACCCGGGTGAGCTTGGCCTCGGAGAGTCCGGCCAGGTCGGTGCCGTCGAGGACGATCTCCCCCGAGGTGGGCCGGTCGAGGCCGCCCAGCATCTGGAGCAGCGTGGACTTGCCGCCGCCGGTGGGGCCCTGGATGACGAGCCGGTCGCCGTCCGGGATGGTCAGGTCGATGCCGTCGAGGGCGGTGACGGTCTCCTTGCCCCGCGTGTAGCGCTTGGTGACGCCTCTGAGTTCGTACATGGGCCAACTCCTGGATTACTACGTCTGCGTGGTTGCGAAGGCGGCGGGGCCTGCCGCCGTGGACAGGCCCCGGGGGGTGCGGGCGCGCGCTACTCGACGCGGCGCAGGGCGTCGGCCGGGCGGAGCCGGGAGGCGCGCCAGCCGCCGAAGGCACCGGCGACGAGTCCGCCGGCCACGGCGAGGGCGACCGCGACCACGATGGTGGTGAGGCTGACCGGCGCGGTCAGCGCGACCTCCAGGGTCTTGGCGGCCTGCCGCCCGGGACCGCCGAAGCCGCCGCCACCGCCACCGCCGCCGGGACCGCCGCCCATGCCGCCGCCCATGGCACCACCGCCGCCACCACCGCCGAGCTGGGCCTGAAGCGTCGGGCTGATCGCGGTGACGGCATACGCGCCCGCCAGGCCGAGCGCGATACCGAGGACGCCGCCGACCAGGCCGTTGACCACGGCCTCGCCGATCACCTGCCGGGTCACCCGGCCGGACTTCCAGCCCAGCGCCTTCAGCGTGCCGAACTCGCGCACCCGGCGAGAGACCGCCGAGGAGGTGAGCAGACCGGCGACCAGGAAGGCGGCCACGAGCACCACGATCGACAGCCACTTGCCGACGCTGGTGGCGAGCGAGGAGGCGGTGGACAGCGAGCCGGAGACGGTGTCCGCGAGGTCGGCGGAGGTGGTGACCGTCGTACCCGAGATGTTCTTCTGGATCGTCGACTTGACGCCGTCGATCTTCTGCGAGTCGGTCGCCTTGACGTAGATCGTGGTGACCTTGTTCTTCGAGTCGCTGAGCGTCTGGGCCTGCTTCAGCGGGATGTAGAGGTTGGCGGCCGCGTCACCGCTGTCGGCGGTCGCGATGCCGATCACCTTGAACTCGGTGCCCTTGATGGTGACCGTGGAGCCGGTCTTGAGCTTCTTCTCCTTGGCGTACGCCGAGTCGGCGACGGCGACCTTCGCGTCGGTCTCCGTGGTCTTGAAGGTGCGTCCGCTGGTGATCGAGGAGGAGGTCAGCGGGCCGAGGGCGGGCTTGGTGACGTCGGTGCCGTAGACGGAGTAGTTGTTGACGTCGAAGTCGGCGCCGCCGCCGCGGACCTCGCCCTGCGGCTGGCCGCTGCCGCCGCCGCCCGGCATCCCGCCCGGGCCACCCTGCTGGCCGCCGCCGTCCTGCTGCTGGAACTGGCCGCGGGTGAACTGGCCGCTGACCTTGATGACCTGGAGGCTCAGTCCGCCCACCGCGTCCGAGACGCCGCTCTGCTCACCGACCTTGTCCACGGTCGACGTCGACAGCGTCTGGAAGCCCTGCACCATGACGCGGTCGCTGCTCTGCTCCTCGTCGGAGCCGTCGTCCTGCGCGTCGAACTGGAAGCGCGGCCGCTGCGAACTGTTCGCGGAGGGCGCCTGGGCGGCCTTGGTGACCGTCATGTCCGTGCCCAGTCCGTACAGCGACTGGAGGACCTTGTCCTGGGCCTTCCCCATGCCGGAGGACACGGAGTTGACCACGATGACCAGCGCGATGCCCAACGCGAGGCCGGAGGCGACGACGAGGGCCGCCTTTCTGCGGCGGCGCAGCTCGCGCCTCAGGTAGGTGAAGAACATGGCGGCAAGGTAGGGAGGGACCGTGATGAAGAAATAAGGTCTCCATAAGAGAACGATGAGAAGCCTGTGGCCGACCCCGGAAGCTGCCCAGAGACCGCCCAGAGTACGGCCCGGAATCTGTGAGAACACGGGGCCGGAAACGCCGATGCCGCCCCGGGGGGCGGCATCGGTCGGTGCGGTGAAAGGGCGTCAGACGGCCGAGCCCGCCTTCCACTGCGCCCAGTCCATGTTCCAGCCGTTGAGGCCGTTGTCCGGCGAGACCGTCTTGTCGCCGGTGTTCTGGACCACGACCACGTCACCGATGATCGAGTGGTTGTAGAACCACGCGGCCGGCGTGCTCGGGTCGTTGGCGCCCTTGGTGTCCGACAGACCCACGCAGCCGTGGCTGGTGTTCACGCTGCCGAAGATGGACTTGGCGCCCCAGTAGTTGCCGTGCACGAAGGTGCCGGAGGTGGTCAGGCGCATGGCGTGCGGCACGTCCTTGATGTCGTACTCGCCCTTGCCGTCGTCGTCGGTGAAGCCGACCGTCGCGCCGTTCATCCGGGTCTCCTTGAACTTCTCGGAGATCACCATCTGGCCCTCGTACGTCTTGTTGTCGGGCGAGCCGGCCGAGATCGGGATGGTCTTGATGGTCTGGCCGTCCTGCGTGACCTTCATCTGCTTGGTCTGCGCGTCGACGTAGGTGACCTGGTTGCGGCCGATCTTGAAGGTGACCGTCTTCTGCTGGACTCCGTAGACGCCCTCGGCGCCCTCGACCCCGTCGAGGGCCAGCTTCAGGGTGACGGTCGCCCCTTCCTTCCAGTAGTCCTCGGGCCGGCAGTCCATGCGGTTGGCGTTGAACCAGTGGCAGACGACCTCCTGCCCGCTGGTGGTGGAGACGGTGATGCCCTTCTGGACGGCCGCCTTGTTGGTGATCGCCTTGTCGAAGTTGATCGAGACCGGCATGCCCACGCCGACGGTGGCACCGTCGTCCGGCGTGAAGGTGCCGATGAAGCTGTTGTCCTTGGAGACCGTGGTGAACGAGGCGTTCTCGTGGGCCGCGCGGCCCTCGGAGTCCTCCGCGGTCGCCGACAGCCTGTAGGTGGTGGCGCGCTCCAGCTGGGCGCTCGGCTTCCAGCTGGTCTTGTCGGCGGATATCTGGCCGCTCACCTCGGTGCCGTCGGCGGTGGTCATCTTCACCTCCGTGAGCGTGCCCTTGCTCACGGTCACGGTGGCCGAGTTGTTGATGGAGGCGTTGTTCGAACCGTCACCTGGTGTGATCTTGATCTGCGCCTCGGACGTCTTCTTGGCTGCCGCCTCGTCGACCTTGGCCTGCGACGTGTCGCCGCCCCCGCTGCCGGAGGCCTCGTCACCGCCGGAACAGGCCGAGAGCACCAGCACACCGCCGAGCAGCGCGGACGCGGCCATCAGACCCTTGCGCCGCCTACTGTTGGTCATCACACGCTTCTCCATCGTTCCGATTCCCCAGAAACCCCGAGAGTCCCCGTTAAAGACTTTCAACGCTACGACCGGTTCGTCCCGTTCCACATTCCCTGGATGTGTGGGGCACACCACGTCCGCCGCTGCGGACGGTGCGGATGTCGGTCCGTGCGCACCCTGAGACGACAAAACCCGGGCGGCGGTTGCCGCCCGGGGTCACGATTTCCCCAAGCGCGTCAGCCGACCGCCTCTTCTTTCTCGTCCTCGTCGACATCGTCATCATCGTCGTCGGCGTCCCAGTCCGGCGCGTCGGGGTCGTAGTCGATCTGCTCGCTGCTCCAGGAGGCCTGCTGGAGTTCCACCCCCGGCACCTCGCTGACCAGGTCGAACGGATCGACGAGATAGGCCAGGGCCTCAGCGACGTCCTCCGTCACGGCGTTCTCCGTGTGTACCCGCTCCGCGGCGGGCATATCGGGATCGTCGGTGATCCGCCGCAGCGCGGCCCCGGTCACCGTCTCCGCGTCGTTCACTTCGAGAACGAGTTCCACGCGAAGGCGTACAAAACGTGATGTCTCTGGAGTGCTCATGTCCGGAGCGTACGGCCCCTCACTCCCGTGACTTTCCTGTGACCCGCGCCTTTCACTAACATCGGCCCACACGGCCAATTCGCCAGCACCACAAGGGGATCGATATTTCGTGTCATCCGCTCGCCGTCCGCTGCTGACCGCCGCCGCCGCGGGCGCCCTGCTCGGGGCCCTGTGGTTCGTCCCGTCCGCCAACGCGACCACGGACACCCCGGCCGGGCCGGCGTCCTCGGCGAACCCGTCGCCGCAGGTCACAGCCCAGGCCAGGGCCGCGTCGACGGACTCTGCGACCACGCCGGAACAGGTCCGGCTCGCCGACACCGGCAGCTTCGACAGCACTCCGTACGTCATCGGCGGCACGGCCTTCCTCGCCCTCGGCGCGGGGTTCGTCGTGTACTCGGTACGCCGGGAACGCCTGGGTTTCCAGGCCTCCTGACGCCCCGTCCGCCGCCCCGCGCCGCGTCCCCGAAGAGGCGCGGCGCCCCTTTGGGGACGTGGGGCTCACCGGCCCTGCGCAGAACACTCAGCGCAACGGCCCGGTGACCGTCTCCGCCGCCGCGACCAGCCGCCCGTCGCGTACGAACGCGTCCGCCGCGGCGAGGTCGGGGGCCAGGAACCGGTCCGGGCCCGGGCCCCGCACGCCGGCCGCGCGCACCGCGTCGATCACCGCCCGGCTGGCGGGCGCCGGGGTCAGGCCCTCGCGCAGTTCGATCGCGCGGGTGGCGGCGTAGAGCTCGATCGCCAGCACGCGCGTGAGGTTGCCGACGGCCGTGCGCAGTTTGCGCGCCGCCGACCAGCCCATCGACACATGGTCCTCCTGCATCGCGGAGGACGGGATCGAGTCCGCGGAGGCCGGTACGGCGAGCCGCTTCAACTCGCTGACCAGGGCGGCCTGCGTGTACTGGGCGATCATGAGACCGGAGTCGACACCCGGGTCGTCCGCGAGGAACGGCGGCAGGCCGTGGCTGCGGTTCTTGTCCAGCAGCCGGTCGGTGCGCCGCTCGGCGATGGAGCCGAGGTCGGCGACGGCGACGGCGAGGAAGTCCAGGACATAGGCGACGGGCGCGCCGTGGAAGTTGCCGTTCGACTCCACCCTGCCGTCGGGCAGCACGACCGGGTTGTCCACGGCGGCGGCCAGCTCGCGGTCGGCGACCAGACGGGCGTGGGCGAGGGTGTCCCGTCCGGCGCCGGCGACCTGCGGGGCGCAGCGCACGGAGTAGGCGTCCTGGACGCGGGGCGCGTCGTCCTGGTGGTGCCCGGTGAGGCCGGAGCCGCCGAGCACGGCGAGCATGTTGGCGGCGCTGTCCGCCTGGCCCGGGTGCGGGCGGATGGCGTGCAGCTCGGGCGCCAGCACCTTGTCGGTGCCGAGCAGCGCCTCCAGCGTGAGGGCGGCGGTGATGTCGGCGGACTTGTACAGCGTGTCCAGGTCGGCGAGGGCCATGAGCAGCATGCCGAGCATGCCGTCGGTGCCGTTGAGCAGGGCCAGGCCCTCCTTCTCGCGCAGCTCGACGGGGTGGATGCCGTGCTCGGCCAGCAGCTCCCCGGCCGGCCGTACGGTCCCGTCCGGGCCCTCGGCCTCGCCCTCGCCCATCAGCGTCAGGGCGCAGTGGGACAGCGGCGCGAGGTCGCCGGAGCAGCCCAGCGAGCCGTACTCGTGCACGACCGGGGTGATGCCCGCGTTGAGGACGTCGGCCATGGTCCGCGCGACCTCGGGGCGGACGCCGGTGTGCCCGGAACAGACGGTCTTCAGCCGCAGGAACATCAGGGCGCGGACGACCTCGCGCTCGACGCGCGGCCCCATTCCGGCGGCGTGCGAGCGGACGATGTTGCGCTGCAACTGTGCGCGCAGATCCGGGCTGATGTGCCGGGTCGCCAGGGCACCGAAGCCGGTGCTCACCCCGTAGACCGGGTCCGGCTTGGCCGCCAGCGCGTCGACGATCTCGCGGGCCGCGGCCAGGGCCGCCACCGCCTCCTGGGAGAGCTCGACCCGGGCGCCGCCCCGCGCCACGGCGAGCACGTCGGACGCGGTCGTCCCGGACGTCCCCACCACCACAGTGTGCATATCCATATTCAGGAGCGTACGCAGTGAATGCGCCGAAGTCACCAGCGGGTCCCGGGTTCACCCCTTACCGAAGGGCCGGATTCCGCGGACCGCGCCCATCACGGGGTTTAGGGCGCATGCCGGCCGCGGAACCGGCGGCGCTCCCCGTTCGCCTCCCGGGAGGGCTCGTCCGCGAGCCGTACGACGGGGTCGTCGGGGCCCGCCCGGCCGGCCACGACCGGACGGGCGGCCCGTTCGGCCTTGGCACGGTACTGGGCCGCGTCGGCGAGCCGGAACAGGCGGCGGGCGGAGCGGACCGGACCGATGGGGTCGTCGGTGGAGGCGACCCCGCAGGCGACGCCCTCTCCGGGTGCCAACTCGGCCGCCCGGCGGCAGAGCTCCCCGGCCGCGCCGACGACCTCCTCGCCGGCCGGGCCCACGGCGAGCAGGCAGAACTCGTCGCCGCCGAGGCGGCCCACGAGCGCGCCCGGCACCATGGCGCCGCACAGCGAGAGCACGGAGCCGAAGCGCTCCAGGAGCCGGTCGCCGACGGCGTGCCCCTGGGTGTCGTTGACCCGCTTGAGCCCGTTGAGGTCGCAGACGACGAGGCTGACGGCCACGCCCTCGGTGCGGTGCCGCTCGACCGCCTCCTCCAGGTGGACGTCGACGGCCCGGCGGTTGGCGAGACCGGTGAGCGCGTCGGTGAACGCCAGCCGGTGCGCCTCCTCCAGCCGCTCGGTCTGGGCGATCCCGGCGGCGACGACGGAGGCCAGGACGGTGGCGAAGTCGGCGTCGGCACGCTCGAAGACGGGGGCGCCGACCGGGCGGGCGACATACAGCTCGCCCCAGGCGCGGCCGTGCATCACGATGGGCGCGACCACGCAGCAGCCGCGGCCCCGGCGGCGCAGGGCGGCGACGCGCTGGTGGATGTAGCCCGGACGCCCGGCCGCGGGGCCCTCGGCGGTCTCCACCCAGGCGCCGGGCTCGCCGCCCCCGGCCCAGCGCTCGTGCAGGAACTCGGTGATCTCGGCGAACTCGTGGACGGGGTAGGACTCGGCCTCCGGGAACTCCTCCTCGCCCTCGGCCCGCTCCCCCACATTGACCAGGACGCGCAGCCGGCCGAGCTCGCGCTCCCACACCGAGAGCGCGGCGAAGCTTCCGCCCAGCGCCCGGCAGGCGCCGGCCGCCGCCGCCCGCCACGCCTCACGGGAGGTGTGCGCGGCCGCCATTCCCTGCGCCAGCGCCACCACGGCCGCCAGCCGCCTGTCCTCACCCATCACTCCAGGCTAGGGAGGTTCGCGACGAACCGGGACATTGACGGAGGCGAACGGGGATCCGTCGGCGGGCCGGACCGGGGATCCGCCGACGGGCCGGACCGGGGATCCGTCGGCGGGCCGGACCGAGGGTCCGCCGGCGGGCCGGACCGAGGATCCGCCGACGAGCCAGACCGAGGATCCGCCGACGAGCCAGACCGAGGATCCGCCGACGAGCCAGACCGAGGATCCGCCGACGAGCCAGACCGAGGATCCGCCGACGAGCCAGACCGAGGATCCGCCGACGAGCCAGACCGAGGATCCGCCGACGAGCCGGACCGAGGATCCGCCGACGAGCCGGACCGAGGATCCGCCGACGAGCCGGACCGAGGGTCCGCCGACGAGCCGGACCGGGGATCCGCCGACGAGCCGGACCGGGGCCTACCGGCCGGCTACTCCCCCGGCCACGCGGGCTTCCGCTTCTCGTTGAAGGCCGCGACCCCCTCCGCCCGGTCCCCCGAGAACGCCACCGCCCGCCAGGCCGCGTCCTCGATCTCCAGGCCGGCCCGCAGATCGAGGCCCTGCCCGAGGCGCAGCGCCCGCTTGGCCGCCCGCAGCCCGACCGGGGAGTTGGCCGCGATCCGCGAGGCCAGGGCCAGCGCCTCCTCGCGGTCCCGCCCCTCCTCGACCAGCTGGTCCACCAGGCCCAGCTCCCGGGCCTCGGCGGCCTCCACCCGCCGGGCCGTGAAGACCAGCTCGGCCGCCCGGGCCGCCCCCACCCGGCGCGGCAGCAGCTGCGTGCCGCCGCCGCCCGGGATCACCCCCACGGACACCTCGGGCAGCCCCAGCACCGCCGTACGGTCGGCCACGATCACGTCGCAGGCCAGGGCCAGCTCGAAGCCGCCGCCCAGCGCGAACCCGTGCACGGCCGCGACGGCCGGCACCGGCAGCTCCAGCACCCCGGTGTAGGCAGCGCGGGTCACCGGACGCTGGCGCA
Source organism: Streptomyces fumigatiscleroticus (assembly GCF_014647975.1). GTDB lineage: Bacteria > Actinomycetota > Actinomycetes > Streptomycetales > Streptomycetaceae > Streptomyces > Streptomyces fumigatiscleroticus. The sequence continues at coordinate 513,875 of NZ_BMQF01000003.1, read as the reverse complement.
CCAGGTCGGCGTCGCTGAAGGAGTTCCGCTCCTTCAGATCGGCCCCGACGCAGAACGCCCGCTCGTGCGTCGAGGTCAGCACCACCACCCGTACGCCGCGGTCCTCGCCCAGCGCCGCGCAGGCCACGCTGATCGACTGGGCCATCCCGGTCGAGACGGCGTTCATGGCCTTCGGCCGGTCCAGGACGAGCTCCGCGACATGCCCGTCCCCGTGCCGCCGCACCAGCACGTACTCCCCGAACCGTTCCTCGCTCACGACACCCTCCCGGTTAACGCCGGCTAACGACATCCGCCCCGATCATCGCAGGCGTGAGGGCCCCGCGAGAACCCCGGGTCGCGCCGCACGGGCGACCGGTTCCCGTCCCGGTGCCCGCCCACCCGTCCGGGTGACATCCCGGCGACTCCCCGCTGCGCCGTCCACGCGAGCGCCTAACGTGCGCTGGCCAGGCGTACCGGGGGACGTGCGCACCGGGGAGGGATGGCGATGACGACGGACACGCCGGAGCACACGCGGCAGCACGACGGGGCCGGCGAAGACGCGGAGAACCCGGTGACAGGGCCCGGACCGGACGGCGCCGCAGCCCACCGCCCATCCGGCCGCGGACGCCACCGCAGGCCCCGCCCCCGCAAGGTCCTCTTCGCGGCGGGCGGGCTCGCCCTGGCCGCGGCCGGCGTCCTGAGCCTTCTGCGCCCGGGACCCGGGCCGGAACCGGGCGGTCCCGGCGAGGCGCGTCCCGGCACGGCCGCGGACCGGACGGCCGGCACCACGGCCACCGCCGGCGCGGACCCGGAGCCCGCCGCGAGCCCGTCGACGGCCTCGGCCATGGGCCGCCCGGCGGCGGCCCCGGCCCACCCCGGGCCCACGGCGGCACCGTCCACGGCCCCGGTCCGCCCGGCCCCCGGCACCAGAGCCGTCCCGGCCACTTCCGAGATCCCCGCACCCACCACCACACCCCGCCCGCCGGACACGACGAGCACCGCCCCACGGCCCGGACCCACCGGCTCCACCAGGGCCACCGCCACCACCCCGGCACCGGCACCGGACCCGACGGGCCTGTGCGTACCGCTGATCATCCTGTGCGTGGACCCGTCGGCCCACGGCCGCTGAGAGGCCCGCCCGAGGAACCTCAGCCGCCGAGGGGCTACGCTCCCCCGTCCCGCCGCGTCAGCAGCCACGGTTCGACCACGCCGAGGCCGCGCACCGGGCGCTGCCACATCGGCTGGAGCGCGAAACGGTACGTCGGGGGCTCCTCGCCCTCCTTCTCCGCGGCGGCCGCGGCCTCGGCCGCCTCCGCCTCGGAGGCCGGGGCGTCCCCCGTGCGGATCAGCTCCTCGGCGAAGGCGCTGTCGACGAGCACGGCGTCGCGCGGGGCTATCGAGGTGAGCCGGGAGGCCAGATTCACGGTCGTACCGAAGACATCGCCCATCCGGGTGGTCACCGTGCCGAAGGCCATGCCGACGCGCAGCTCCGGCATCGTCTCGTCGTTGGCCATCGTCTCGATCAGGCGCAGGGCGATCTCGGCGGCGGTGCCCGCGTCGTCGGCGGCGTACAGCACCTCGTCGCCGAGGGTCTTGATCAGCCGGCCGCCGTGCGCGGCCACCAGGTCGGCGGCGGTGGTCTCGAAGGCCTCGACCAGCTCGCCGAGCTCCTCCTCCTCCATGCGGCGGGTCAGCCGGGTGAAACCGACCAGGTCGGCGAAGCCGACGGCGAGGCGCCGGTCGACCATCTCCTCGTCGTCGGCGGCCTGCACCACCCGGCCGGTCGCGGCGGCGAGCTGGCGCCGCCAGACATAGACGAGGAACTCCTCCAGCTCCGGCAGCAACAGCTCGACCAGGGGATACGTCACCTCGGTACGGGTCATCCCGGGTTCCGGGGGCTCGGTGAGGCCCTCCAGGAAAGAGTCGATCTGCCATTCGGCCAGCCGGGCGGTGGTCTGCCCGGTGGACCGGGCCACCTGCACCGCCATGGCCTCGCTCAGCAGCCCCGCCTCGACCAGACCGGCGAGCCGGCGCAGCGCGAGGACATCGGCCTCCGTCAGCGCCTTGGCCTGCCCGATGTCGGCGAAGCCCATGGCCCGCCAGAACCGGGAGGCCAGTTCCATGGAGACGCCGGCGCTGCGGGCCGCCTGGAAGGGGGTGTAGCGGCGCTCGGCGCCCAGGATGAGCTGTTCCAGGCGGAGTGCGAGGGGGTCCTCGCCGGGGTCGGCGGCCTGGGGCTCCCCCCGCTCGAGCGGAGCCGGGAGTGGGTCCACCCCGCCGTCCGCGCCGGAGCCCGTGTCGTCGACGGTCACGCCTGCTGCCCTTCCGATCTGCCGCGGTCAGGTACCGACCGGCCTCAACTCTACGGCAGGTGTGCGCCAGCTCACTCCCTGGTGGCGCCGCATGACGGCCCGTTCACGCCGACCTCAGATGCACGATGTCCCCGGCCCCCACCGGCTGCCGCACGCCGTCCCGCGTCGCCAGCACCAGCCGCCCGTCGCCGTCGACGGCGACCGCCTCGCCGGTGATCGACTTCTCGCCCGGCAGCTCGGCCCGCACCACCCGGCCGAGGGTCGCGCAGCCGGCCGCGTAGGTCTCCTGGAGCCCGCTGGCGGCCGGGTCGCCGCCGGCGTCCCGCCACCGTCCGTACCACTCCTCCAACGAGCGCAGCATCCCCCGCAGCAGCGGATCCCGGTCCGTGTTCGCGGCGCCCGCCAGCGCCAGCGACCCGGCCTGCGGGACCGGCAGCTCCTCGGCGCGCAGGGTGACGTTGACACCGACCCCGACGACCACCCCGTCCTGACCGGCCCGCTCGGCCAGGATGCCGCCGGCCTTGCGCTCCTCGCCGCCGATCCGGAGGAGCAGGTCGTTGGGCCACTTGAGTGCCGTGTCCACGCCCGCCGTGCGGGACAGTCCGGTGGCCACCGCGACGCCGGTGAGCAGCGGCAGCCAGCCCCAGCGGGCCACCGGCACCTCGCGCGGCCGCAGCAGCACGGAGAAGAACAGCCCGGAGCGGGCCGGCGCCGTCCACCGGCGGTCGAGGCGGCCCCGCCCGGAGGTCTGCTCCTCGGCGACCAGGACGGCTCCCTCGGCGGCCCCGCCCCCGGCGGCGCGGGCCACCAGGTCGGAGTTGGTGGAGCCGGTGCGCTGCACCACCTCCAGCTCCGACCACAGGCCGCCCCCGCGGACCAGCGCCCGGCGCAGGGCCGCGGCGTTGAGGGGCGGCCGGTCCAGATCGGACCAGCGGCTGTCGTTCGCGTCTGAAGCGTCTCGCGGCGTCATGCAAGCCACCCTAGGTGTGGGAAACGCCGCACTGCCGATCGGTAGGTGCACCACTACTCTACGGATGAGTAACCGTCCCCCCTTTTGAGCAGGCAGGGAGCCCATCCCGATGTCCGAGCCGGAAGAGCGTCACGAGATCGACATTCACACCACCGCCGGGAAACTCGCGGATCTCCAGCGCCGTATCCAGGAAGCGACGCACGCCGGTTCGGAACGCGCGGTGGAGAAACAGCACGCCAAGGGCAAGCTGACCGCCCGTGAGCGCATCGAACTGCTGCTGGACGACGACTCCTTCGTCGAGCTGGACGAGTTCGCCCGGCACCGCTCCACCAACTTCGGCCTGGAGAGGAACCGTCCGTACGGCGACGGCGTGGTCACCGGGTACGGCACCGTGGACGGCCGTCCCGTCGCCGTCTTCTCCCAGGACTTCACCGTCTTCGGCGGGGCGCTGGGCGAGGTCTACGGCCAGAAGATCGTCAAGGTGATGGACTGGGCGCTGAAGACCGGCTGCCCGGTCATCGGCATCAACGACTCCGGCGGCGCCCGTATCCAGGAGGGCGTGGCCTCGCTCGGCGCCTACGGCGAGATCTTCCGCCGCAACACCCATGCCTCCGGTGTGATCCCGCAGATCAGCCTGGTGGTCGGCCCGTGCGCGGGCGGTGCGGTCTACTCCCCGGCCATCACCGACTTCACCGTCATGGTCGACCAGACCTCGCACATGTTCATCACCGGGCCCGACGTCATCAAGACGGTCACCGGCGAGGACGTCGGCTTCGAGACACTGGGCGGCGCCCGTACCCACAACTCCGCCTCGGGCGTGGCCCATCACATGGCCGGCGACGAGAAGGACGCCATCGAGTACGTCAAGCAGCTGCTGTCGTACCTGCCGTCCAACAACCTCTCCGAACCCCCGGCGTTCCCGGAGGAGGCGGACCTCGCCCTCACCGACGAGGACCGGGAGCTGGACACGATCGTCCCGGACAGCGCCAACCAGCCGTACGACATGCACACGGTGATCGAGCACGTCCTGGACGACGCCGAGTTCTTCGAGACGCAGCCGCTGTACGCGCCGAACATCGTCACCGGGTTCGGCCGCGTCGAGGGCCGTCCGGTCGGCGTCGTGGCCAACCAGCCGATGCAGTTCGCGGGCTGTCTGGACATCAAGGCGAGCGAGAAGGCGGCCCGTTTCGTGCGGACCTGCGACGCCTTCAACGTCCCGGTCCTCACCTTCGTGGACGTCCCCGGCTTCCTGCCGGGCGTGGACCAGGAGCACGACGGCATCATCCGCCGCGGCGCCAAGCTGATCTACGCCTACGCCGAGGCCACCGTCCCGCTGATCACCGTCATCACCCGCAAGGCCTTCGGCGGCGCCTACGACGTCATGGGCTCCAAGCACCTGGGCGCCGACCTCAACCTGGCCTGGCCGACCGCCCAGATCGCCGTGATGGGCGCCCAGGGCGCCGTCAACATCCTGCACCGCCGCACCATCGCCGATGCGGAGGATGCCGAGGCCACCCGGGCACGGCTGATGCAGGAGTACGAGGACGCCCTCCTGAACCCCTACGTCGCGGCCGAGCGCGGCTACGTCGACGCCGTGATCATGCCGTCGGACACCCGCGCCCACGTCGTACGCGGCCTGCGTCAGCTGCGTACCAAGCGGGAATCCCTGCCTCCGAAGAAGCACGGCAACATCCCCCTCTAGGACCGCTGGGAGCCGTCATGAACATCAAGGTCGTACGGGGCAACCCGACCCCCGAGGAGCTGGCCGCCGCACTGGCGGTGGTCCGGGCCCGCGCCGCGGCGGCGGCCGCCACGCCGCCCGGCGCGCCCGGCCACCGCGACTCCTGGGCGGATCCGGCCCGGCTCGCCGCCCGCCGCGTGCCCCCGCCGGGCCCGGCGGCGTGGTCGCGCACCTACTGGCCGGCCTAGAGCAGCTCCGCGACGGCTTCGGCCATCGCCGCGTATCCCGCGTCGTTCGGGTGCAGGTGATCGCCGAAGTCGTACGCGGGCAGCAGCCGGTCCGGGTCCTCGGGGTCGGCCAGGAGGCGGTTGAGGTCGGCGACCGCGTCGTACGCGCCCGCGCACCGGATCCACTCGTTCAGCTCGTGGGCCGCCTTGGCCGCATGCTCGCCCCAGTGGTCCGAGCCGCCGAACGGCAGCAGGGTGGCGCCGATCACCCTCAGCCCCCGCCCGCGGGCCTGCCGGATCAGCTCGCGGTGCCCGTCGATCAGTTCCCCGGCCTCCACCACGGGCGCCGGTTTGTACGTCGGCTGCTCGTCCGTCTCGCTGAAGCCGAGGTCGTTGAGGCCGAGCAGCACGACCAGCGTGTCGAGGCCCGGGTGGGCCAGGACGTCCCGCCCGAGTCGGTGCACAGCCTTCTCGCCGTACCACGCCGAGTCGTTGAGCAGCAGGTTCCCGCCGATCCCGGCGTTGAGGACGGGCCGTCCGGTGCGGTCGGCGAGCGCGTCGGACCATCGGCGGTCGGTGTCCGGGGTGGAGCCGAAGCCGTCCGTGATCGAGTCTCCGAACAGCGCGATGCCGTCCGTCCGGCCCGCGTCCGTCTCGACGGCGGTCAGGAAGTACCAGGACTCGCTCGTCTCCCCGAAGCCCGCGCCACCGGTGTCGGCGAGCAGCTCCCCGGCGCCGCGGTAGGCGGTGGTGAAGGCCTGCGCGTGGAAGGTGGCCGGGCCGGTGGCCGCGTCGAAGTGCAGGGTGACGGCGATCCGTTCGCCGGCGGTGACGGCGAGCCGGGCCGCGTCGCTGACGAGCTGCCCGCGCGCCGGTATCTCCGCCTCCGCCGCCCCCCGGAAGGTGAGCCGTACCGGCGAGCCCGCTTCGACGGCGGCTCCGGCGGCGGCGCGGGCCACGGTGGCGCCCGCGATCCGCACCGGCGAGGTCCCGTACGCGTGCGAGAGCCGGACCCGGACCCGGCCGCCGCCCGCCGACAGCCGCACGGTCTGGCGCAGGGACTGCCGCCAGAAGCCCTCACGTGACCAGTTCGGGGTGAAGCCCTCGCTGGGGAGCTGGGGTGACGCGGTCCAAGCGGTGGTGAACATGGCACACCCTTTCCTAACGGAACTGAGATTCCATTAGCTTAACGGAACGGCGAGCCCTTTAGGGGAGGAGCCGGAAAGTTGAGTACGCATACTCAGGCGGACGCTCGTACCCGGGCCGGACGATGGAAGGCATGCTGTGGTCCGACCCCGAGAACGAACCGCCCGAGGAACTGCGCCGGGCGCAGGGCATGGTGCGGCGGCTCGGCATTCTCGTGGCGCTCGCCATGGTGCTCGTCATGTTCGTGATCGGGCTGAGGTGAGGCCCGCGGACGGCGCCGCTACCCTGACCGCATGACCGATCAGCCGCGCCGCCGACTCGTGCTCGCCTCCCAGTCCCCCGCCCGGCTCGGACTGCTCCGCCAGGCCGGACTGGAGCCCGAGGTGATCGTGAGCGGGTTCGACGAGGACTCCGTCACCGCCCCCACCCCCGCCGAGCTGGCGCTCGCCCTGGCCGAGGCCAAGGCCTCCGTGGTGGCCGCCCGGCCCGAGGCCCAGGGCGCCCTGGTGATCGGCTGCGACTCGGTGCTCGACCTGGACGGCCGGGCCCTGGGCAAGCCCGCCGACGCCGAGGAGGCCATCGCCCGCTGGAAGGCGATGCGCGGCCGGGCCGGCACGCTCCAGACCGGCCACTGCGTCCGGGACACCGTCAGCGGCCGCTACGCCTCCGCCACGGCCTCCACCGTGGTCCGTTTCGGCGAGCCCACCGACGAGGAGATCGCCGCCTACGTGGCCTGCGGCGAACCGCTCCATGTCGCCGGGGCGTTCACGCTCGACGGCCGCTCCGCCCCGTTCATCGACGGCATCGACGGCGACCACGGCAACGTGATCGGCATCAGCCTGCCCCTGCTGCGCCGGCTCCTCGCCGGACTGGGCGTCGGCATCACGGAGCTGTGGGCGCCGACTCGGGCGTGACCGGGGAGCCGCCGTCCTGCGCAGCGGTGTCGGCGGGCTCCTCCAGGCGGTCGTAGGTCATCAGCAGCAGCACGATCAGCGCGAGCACCACCACCATGAAGACGAACGCGGCCGGGCCCACCAGCCCCCAGGCGACGGCGCCGAGCAGCCCGTGCACCACAGCGGCGCTGATCAGCAGCACCCGGCCCAGACCGGCGGGCCGGCGGTCGCGCAGGGCCACGAGCAGGGCGACCAGCCCGAACAGGGCGAAGCAGAGGCCGAAGACGACGCCGCCGATCTTCGCGGAGAGCGACATCGCGTCCGGATCGAGCCCGGCCAGCGACATCTGCTGGCGGTCGACGACGCTCGCCAGGAGCCAGTTGAGCATGGCGACGCCGATCGCCTCCGCGAAGAGCACGACCGCCACGACCCATGCCACCGGTCTGCGCACCACCGGTCCCCACCCACTCCTGTTACCCGGAGTACCTTCGAGACATCACGCACGCTACTAACGGGTAAACCCCGGGACAAGAGCCCTGCGACGAGCAAAGAATCATTGAGCCATTCGTAGGGACTCCACAAAGAAACCGAGTGGGCCGCAGCACGCCCTCACAGAGACCTTGACCACACGGGCGGGCTAGGGTTTCCGGGAGCAGTCCTGCGTACCGCGGTGCGACAAGGGATTTCGCGGTAGAGCGAGCCTCGAATCACGCTCCGTGTGGGCAAGCTCACCACCGGGGACGGGTCGAAGTGCCGTGTCGGCAGTCCCTAAACTCGGCTTGTTTCAAGGAGGGAGCCTCAATCGTGCGCAAGGTGCTCATCGCCAATCGTGGCGAAATCGCTGTCCGCGTGGCCCGGGCCTGCCGGGACGCCGGAATCGCGAGCGTGGCCGTCTACGCCGACCCGGACCGGGACGCTCTGCATGTCCGCGCCGCGGATGAGGCGTTCGCCCTGGGTGGTGACACCCCGGCCACCAGTTACCTGGACATCGACAAGGTGCTGAACGCCGCCCGCGAGTCCGGCGCCGACGCGGTCCACCCCGGCTACGGCTTCCTCTCCGAGAACGCCGAGTTCGCCCAGGCGGTGCTGGACGCGGACCTGATCTGGATCGGGCCGCCGCCGCAGGCCATCCGGGACCTGGGCGACAAGGTCGCCGCCCGGCACATCGCCCAGCGCGCCGGCGCCCCGCTGGTGGCCGGCACCCCCGACCCGGTGGCCGGCGCCGACGAGGTCGTCGCCTTCGCCGAGGAGCACGGCCTGCCCATCGCCATCAAGGCCGCCTTCGGTGGCGGCGGCCGCGGCCTGAAGGTCGCCCGCACCCTGGAGGAGGTCCCCGAGCTGTACGACTCCGCGGTCCGCGAGGCGGTCGCCGCCTTCGGCCGCGGCGAGTGCTTCGTCGAGCGCTATCTGGACAAGCCCCGGCACGTGGAGACCCAGTGCCTGGCCGACACCCACGGCAACGTGGTCGTCGTCTCCACCCGCGACTGCTCCCTCCAGCGCCGCCACCAGAAACTGGTCGAGGAGGCCCCCGCCCCGTTCCTGTCCCAGGCCCAGCTGGAGCAGCTCTACAGCGCCTCCAAGGCCATCCTCAAGGAGGCCGGCTACGTCGGCGCCGGCACCGTGGAGTTCCTCGTCGGCGCGGACGGCACCATCTCCTTCCTGGAGGTCAACACCCGCCTCCAGGTCGAGCACCCGGTCACCGAGGAGGTCGCCGGCATCGACCTGGTCCGCGAGATGTTCCGCATCGCCGACGGTGAGGAACTGGGCTACGACGATCCGGTGCTGCGCGGCCACTCCTTCGAGTTCCGCATCAACGGCGAGGACCCCGGCCGGAACTTCCTGCCCGCCCCCGGCACCGTCACCCGCTTCGACGCCCCCACCGGTCCCGGCGTGCGCCTGGACGCCGGTGTGGAGGCCGGCAGCGTCATCGGCCCGGCCTGGGACTCCCTGCTCGCCAAGCTGATCGTCACCGGCCGCACCCGCAAGGAGGCCCTGGAGCGCGCCGCCCGCGCCCTGGACGAATTCCAGGTCGAGGGCATGGCCACCGCGATCCCCTTCCACCGCGCGGTGGTCCGGGACCCGGCGTTCGCGCCCGAGCTGACCGGCTCCGAGGAGCCGTTCTCGGTGCACACCCGGTGGATCGAGACCGAGTTCGTCAACGAGATCAAGCCCTTCACGGCCCCGGCCGAGGGCGCCGAGGCCGAGGACGAGGCGAACCGCGAGACGGTCGTCGTCGAGGTCGGCGGCAAGCGCCTGGAGGTCTCCCTGCCCGCCTCGCTGGGCATGAGCCTGGCCCGCACCGGCCTGGCCGCCGGCGCCAAGCCCAAGCGGCGGGCGGCCAAGAAGTCCGGCCCGGCCGCCTCCGGCGACACCCTCGCCTCCCCCATGCAGGGCACCATCGTCAAGATCGCCGTCGAGGAGGGCCAGCAGGTCAAGGAGGGCGACCTCGTCGTCGTCCTGGAGGCCATGAAGATGGAACAGCCCCTCAACGCCCACAAGGCCGGCACCATCAAGGGCCTCACCGCCGAGGTCGGCGCCTCCCTCACCTCCGGCGCCGCCATCTGCGAGATCAAGGACTGAACGACACACTCGGGGGCGCCCGGCGGACTGCACAGCCAGACCACCGGGCGCACCGCTTCCGCTCCTGGCCGACGACACGGCACACGCTGCCGGCCGGCAGCGCCGCGCACCCGCCCTCGCAGACCGAGGGAACGTTCAGCGGCGCCGCAGGTCCGCGACCCGCGCCCGTTCCGTCCCGGAGTTGTCACTCACGACCGCGGTCGTCCGCAGCCCCGACCCCGCTCCGGGGACCTGGCGGCGCGGACCGGGAAGCGGCACGTCCCGGCGCTGCTGACGCGCCGGGACGCCCTCACCTCCCGTCACCGATCCCCCCGGCCCGCCGGCCACGGAGATCTGCACCCCTTGGTCGGCGAGGGCCTGGAGCTCGGTCGCCGCTCGGTCGTCGTGGGCGGGCGGCTCGTCCGTCACCAGGCGGGTGATCACATCCGTCGGCACGGTCTGGAACATCGTGTCCGTGCCGAGCTTGCTGTGATCGGCCAGCACGACGACCTCGGCCGCCGCCTGCACCAGGGCGCGGTCGACGGAGGCCGACAGCATGTTGGACGTGGACAGCCCGCGCTCGGCGGTCAGCCCGCTGCCGGACAGGAAGGCCCGCGAGACGCGCAGCCCCTGGAGGGACTGTTCGGCTCCCGATCCGACCAGGGCGTAGTTGGAACCGCGCAGGGTGCCGCCGGTCATCACGACTTCCACCCGGTTGGCGTGGGCCAGCGCCTGGGCCACCAGCAGCGAGTTGGTGACCACCGTCAGCCCGGGTACCCGGGCCAGCCGGCGGGCCAGCTCCTGTGTGGTGGTACCCGCGCCGACCACGATGGCCTCGCCCTCTTCGACGAAGTTGGCGGCGAGGTCGGCGATGGCCGTTTTCTCCGCGGTCGCGAGATGTGACTTCTGCGGAAAGCCGGACTCCCGCGTGAATCCGCCCGGCAGTACCGCACCGCCATGCCGGCGGTCGAGGAGTCCTTCTGCCTCCAGTGCGCGCACGTCCCGCCGTACGGTCACTTCGGAGGTCTGGACGACGCGGGCGAGCTCACGGAGCGATACGGCCCCGTTCGCTCGCACCATTTCGAGGATCAATTGGCGACGTTCTGCAGCGAACACGAAACTGACAGTAACCCCAACGACCGTCTGGTTTCAGCAGTTTGCGCCGAATAACAGAAGTTGTTCGCACAGCCAGGCCGTAAGTGGTATACGAGCCTACTCCTATCGACTATGCCGTGTGAATGTTCGGCGACTCCCCGTGACCAGCGGGGAGTCGATTTCAGCCGATCAGCCCTCGCCCGTCGCCTTGCGGGTGTGAAGCTGGCGGGCCACTTCGGCGATCGACCCGGAAAGAGACGGGTACACGGTGAACGCGTTCGCGATCTGTTCAACCGTCAAATTGTTGTCGACGGCGATCGAGATCGGATGGATCAGCTCCGAGGCGCGCGGAGCGACCACGACACCGCCGACGACGATCCCCGTGCCCGGCCGGCAGAAGATCTTGACGAAGCCGTCCCGGATGCCCTGCATCTTCGCGCGCGGATTGCGCAGCAGCGGCAGCTTCACACAGCGGGCGTCGATCTTCCCGGCGTCGACGTCGGCCTGCGTGTACCCCACCGTGGCGATCTCGGGATCGGTGAAGACGTTGGAAGAGACGGTCTTCAGGTTCAGCGGGGCCACCGCGTCGCCCAGGAAGTGGTACATGGCGATCCGCCCCTGCATGGCGGCCACCGACGCCAGGGCGAAGACCCCGGTCACGTCACCGGCGGCGTACACGCCCGGAGCCGTCGTCCTGGAAACCTTGTCGGTCCAGATGTGCCCGGACTCCTTGAGCCGGACCCCGGCCTCCTCCAGCCCCATCCCCGCGCTGTTGGGAACGGCACCGACCGCCATCAGACAGTGCGACCCCGTGATCACCCGCCCGTCGGCGAGCGCCACCTCCACCCGGTCCCCGACCCGCTTGGCGGACTGCGCCCGCGACCGCGCCATGACGTTCATGCCACGGCGCCGGAAGACGTCCTCCAGCACCGCGGCCGCGTCCGGGTCCTCACCCGGCAGCACGCGGTCCCGGGACGACACCAGCGTCACCTTCGAGCCGAGCGCCTGATAGGCCCCGGCGAACTCGGCACCGGTCACACCGGACCCGACCACGATGAGCTCCTCGGGCAGCTCGGTCAGGTCGTACACCTGGGTCCAGTTCAGAATGCGCTCACCGTCGGGCCGCGCGTCGGGCAGCTCGCGCGGATGCCCACCGGTGGCGATCAGCACCGCGTCCGCGGTGAGCGTCTCCTCACTCCCGTCGGCGGCCCGCACCACGACCTTCCGCGACCCGTCGAGCGCCTGCTGGCCCTCCAGCCGCCCGCGCCCGCGCATGACCCGCGCACCGGCCCGTGTCACGGACGCGGTGATGTCGTGCGACTGCGCGAGAGCCAGCCGCTTCACCCGCCGGTTGACCTTGCCCAGGTCCACCCCGACGACCCGGGCGGCCTGCTCCATGGGCGGGGTGTCGTCGGCGACGATGATGCCCAGCTCCTCGTAGGAGGAGTCGAAGGTGGTCATCACCTCCGCCGTGGCGATGAGGGTCTTCGACGGCACGCAGTCGGTGAGCACCGACGCCCCGCCCAGACCGTCGCAGTCGACGACGGTCACCTCCGCGCCGAGCTGCGCGGCCACCAGCGCCGCTTCGTATCCGCCGGGTCCGCCACCGATGATCACGATCCGAGTCACGTACTCCATTGTCCCGCACCGTTAAACGTCGTACTGCCCGGGGGCCGTACCCTCGATCCATGTCGCTCTACGCCGCGTACGCCGGCAACCTCGACGCGCGGCTGATGACCCGCCGCGCCCCGCACTCGCCGCTGCGTGCCACCGGCTGGCTGAACGGCTGGCGGCTGACCTTCGGGGGCGAGGACATGGGCTGGGAGGGCGCGCTGGCGACGATCGTCGAGGACCCCCTGTGCCAGGTCTTCGTCGCCCTGTACGACATCGCCCCGATGGACGAGGAGGCGATGGACCGCTGGGAGGGAGCGGGCCTGGACGTGTACCGGCGCACCCGCGTCCGCGTGCACACCCTGGACGGCGAGGAGCGGGCCTGGACCTACGTCCTGAACGCTTACGAAGGAGGCCTGCCCTCGGCCCGCTATCTGGGGGAGATCGCCGACGCGGCGGAGTCGGCGGGCGCTCCTCACGACTATGTGATGGAACTGCGCAAGCGCCCCTGCTGAACAGGCCCGTCGAAAACGACAAGACAACGATCGCAAAGCCGTCGGTCCAGCCATCTACGCGCGTAGGCCACAACCGGCTACCCTCATCGCGTGAACGCATCTCTTCTTCCGGACGACATCCAGGGCGATCCCTACGCCGCCGCCGACGCCGCCGCGGCCCGCCTGCGCGAACTCACGGGCGCCGAGAACCACGACGTCGCCCTCGTGATGGGCTCCGGCTGGGCACCGGCCGTGGACGCCCTGGGCGCCCCCGACGCCGAGCTCCAGGTCACCGACCTGCCCGGCTTCCCGAAGCCGGCGGTGGCAGGCCACGGCGGCAAGATCCGCTCCTACACCATCGGCGACAAGCGCGCCCTGGTCTTCCTGGGCCGCACCCACTACTACGAGGGCCACGGCGTGGCCGCGGTGGCCCACGGCGTCCGCACCGCCGTCGCCGCCGGAGCGAAGACCGTCATCCTCACCAATGGCTGCGGCGGCCTGCGCGAGGGCATGCGTCCCGGCCAGCCGGTCCTGATCAGCGATCACATCAACCTCACGGCGACCTCCCCCATCGTCGGCGCCAACTTCGTCGACCTCACCGACCTCTACTCCCCCCGCCTGCGTGCCCTGTGCAAGGAGGTCGACGCCACCCTCGAGGAGGGCGTCTACGCACAGTTCCCCGGTCCGCACTACGAGACCCCCGCCGAAATCCGTATGGCCCGCGTCATCGGCGCGGATCTGGTCGGCATGTCCACCGTCCTCGAAGCCATCGCGGCCCGCGAGGCGGGCGCCGAGGTCCTGGGCATCTCCCTGGTCACCAATCTCGCCGCCGGCATGACGGGCGAACCCCTCAACCACGAGGAGGTCCTCCAGGCGGGCCGCGACTCGGCGACCCGTATGGGCGCCCTGCTGGCGCAGGTGCTGGACCGCATCTAGAAGGACCCGCGGCCGCCCACGGCGGGAAGGGGACGTGTCGGGGGGTGCCCGCCCGCAGCGGCCGGCGCGTCGACACGGGCACGTGTGGACCAACCGATTCCGCGCCGGCCCGAGGACGGACACCTCCCGGCGCGGCCCCGCCCCACCACCACCGCAGGCACAACGCGAACCCCCACCGCCCCGCACGGCCCGCCGCAGGCACGAACCCCCGCCGGGGTACTCCACAGGCACCGCACACGACAACGAGAGGCAGACCCGACGTGCACGACGAACTCATCGCACGGGCCAAGGCGTGGCTCGCCGAGGACCCCGACGCGGAAACCCGTGAGGAACTCGCCGAGCTCATCGACGCCGGGAACGTCGCCGAGCTCGCCGCGCGCTTCAGCGGCACCCTCCAGTTCGGCACCGCGGGCCTGCGCGGCGAACTCGGCGCCGGCCCCCTGCGCATGAACCGCTCCGTGGTGATCCGCGCGGCCGCCGGCCTGGCCGCCCACCTCAAGAAGCAGAACCTCACCGACGGCCTGGTGGTCATCGGCTACGACGCCCGCCACAAGTCCCAGGACTTCGCCCGCGACACCGCCGCCGTCATGACGGGCGCGGGCCTGCGCGCCGCCGTCCTCCCCCGCCCCCTGCCCACCCCCGTCCTCGCCTTCGCCATCCGCCACCTGGGCGCGGTCGCCGGCGTGGAGGTGACCGCCAGCCACAACCCGCCCCGCGACAACGGCTACAAGGTCTACCTGGGCGACGGCTCCCAGATCGTGCCCCCCGCGGACACCAGCATCGCAGCGGAGATCGACGCCGTACGCTCCCTGGACGACGTCCCCCGACCGGACTCCGGCTGGGAGATCCTCGACGACACCGTCCTGGACGCCTACCTCGCCCGCACGGACGCCGTCCTGGCCCCCGGCTCCCCCCGCGGCGCCCGCACGGTCTACACCCCGATGCACGGCGTCGGCAAGGACGTCCTCCTGGCGGCCTTCGCCCGGGCCGGCTTCCCGGAGCCCGCCGTCGTGCCCGAACAGGCCGAGCCGGACCCGGACTTCCCGACCGTCGCCTTCCCCAACCCGGAGGAGCCGGGCGCGATGGACCTGGCCTTCGCCACGGCCCGCGAGACCGGCCCCGACCTGGTGATCGCCAACGACCCGGACGCGGACCGCTGCGCGGTCGCCGTACGCGACGGCGCCGACTGGCGCATGCTCCGCGGCGACGAGGTGGGCGCACTGCTCGCCGCCCACCTGGTGAACCGCGGAGCGCACGGCACGTTCGCGGAGTCGATCGTCTCCTCCTCCCTCCTGGGCCGGATCGCGCAGAAGGCGGGCCTCCCGCACGTCGAGACCCTCACCGGCTTCAAGTGGATCGCCCGCGCGGAGGGCCTGCGCTACGGCTACGAGGAGGCCCTCGGCTACTGCGTGGACCCCGACGGCGTACGCGACAAGGACGGCATCACCGCGGCGCTGCTCATCACCGAACTGGCCTCGCGGCTCAAGGCCGAGGACCGCACGCTCCTCGACCTCCTGGACGACCTCGCCGTCGAGCACGGCCTGCACGCCACCGACCAGCTCTCGGTCCGCGTCCAGGACCTGTCGGTCATCGCGAACGCCATGCGCCGGCTGCGCGAGCAGCCCCCGACCGAACTCGCCGGCCTGCCGATCACCCGCGCCGAGGACCTCACCCGGGGCACGGACACGCTGCCGCCCACCGACGGCCTGCGCTACACCCTGGACGGCGCCCGCGTCGTCGTCCGCCCCAGCGGCACGGAGCCCAAGCTGAAGTGCTACCTGGAGGTGGTGGTCCCGGTCACCACGCACGCCGATCTCCCAGGGGCCCGTGCCAGGGCGGCCGACGTACTGGAGGCGATCAAGCAGGACCTGTCGGCGGCGGCCGGCCTCTGAACGGCGGACCACCCGGCATCCGTGGGGTGGCCGTGGCCCACCCGGGCCACGGCCACCCCATCGAGTGAATTCCGACCGGCGGTTGACCCCTGCTCCGCGTTCCGCGCCCAGCCCCGGGCAACCGTGGCTGCGCAAGCGCACCGCCGAGCACCGCAGGAGGCCGCCGCCGTGTCCTCGACCGCGTCAGAAACCGCCCGGAGCGGACGTATCCCGGGCACCCGGCGACGGCGGCCACCCACCCGCGCAGCCGCCGCACCGTCCCCCCGCACCCGGCGCGCCCTGCACGCGCTGCGCCGCGCGGCCCCGGCCCTCGCGGCCTACGCCGCGGTACGCGTCACCGGCCTGCTGGTGCTCACCGTCTGGGCCCACCGCCGGCACCACGGCGTCTGGCCGATCCTGGCCACGGAGTGGGACTCCGGCTGGTACCTCGGCATCGCCGACCACGGCTACACCCATCAGCTGGGCACCGCGTACAACGCCAACGACCTGGCGTTCTTCCCGCTCTACCCGGTCCTGGTCAAGGCCGTCGCGGCCATCACCCCGGGCAGCCGCGCCTCCACCGCCCTGGGCATCGCCGTCGTCGCCTCGGTCCTCGCCGCCTGGGGCGTGTACGCGGTGGGCGAGCGCCTGTACGGCCGCCGCGCGGGCACCCTCCTCACCGTGCTGTGGGCCGCGTTCCCGGTCGGCCTGGTGCAGTGGATGGGCTACACCGAGTCCCTGTTCACCGCGCTCGCGGCCTGGTCCCTGCACGCGCTGCTGACCGGCCGTCCCCTGTGCGCGGCCGCCGGCGCCGTGTTCGCGGGCCTGACCCGCCCGACCGGCGTGGCGGTGGCGGCGGCGGTCACCGTCACGGCCCTGCTCTCGCTCCGCCGCCGTTTCTGCGCGCGGGCCCTCGCGGCCGCGGCCCTGGCCCCGCTCGGCTGGTGCGCGTACCTCGGCTGGGTGGGCCTGCGACTGGGCCGCTGGGACGGCTACTTCGCGGTCCAGCGGCTGTGGCGCAACCAGCTGGACGGCGGCGCGGAGACGCTGCGCCGACTGCGCAAGCTCTTCGTGTACGACCCGACACCGCAGCTGTTCCTGGTGATGGTGACGCTCACGCTGATCGGGGCGGTGCTGCTGTTCGCCCTGTCCGCGTGGGACCGCCAGCCGCTGCCGCTGCTGGTCTTCACCGGCGTGCTGCTGGCGATCGTCCTGGGCAGCGGCGGCGTCTACTTCCCCCGGGCCCGTTTCCTGCTCCCGGGCTTCCCGCTCCTGCTCCCGCTCGCCCTGCGCCTGTCCCGCGTCTCGCGCCGCCACCGCGCCCTGGCGCTGACGGCCGCCGTGCTGGCGTCGGCGTACTGCGGCGCGTACATGACCCTGACCTGGCAGGGCCCGCCATGAGCCGTGCGTCCCGGAGCGGCCCCCGTCCACCGCCGCCCCGCGCTTCCTGCCCAGCAGGCCCGAGCCCAGTACGGTCAGGCCCAGCCCGACCACCAGCCAGCCGAACGCCGGGGCCGTGCGCCGGTCGTCGGCCGCGCTCCACAGGTCAGCGGTGGCCACGGCCAGGACCAGCCCGGTTCCGCCGAGGAGGGGAGGCAGCCGTCGGGTGCCGCGGAGGCCTTCGAGGCCGGCGAAGGGCGGCGGTACGGCGGGCGGAGCATGCACCAGAAGACTGTGAGCGCCCGCCACCGGGACCAGCCGTCCTTCACCGCCGCAGCCGCGGCCGGGGGACCGTCCGCCCGACGGCTTCCGCCCCCCGCTGTCCCACCGCCGTCTCCCGCTATCCCACCGCCAGCAGGACGGCCAGCAGCACCGCTCCGGCCACCGTCGGCCCGGCGATCTCGTACGCCCAGCGCACGGTCACCTCGCCCTGCGCGGTGTCCTCCTTCTCCCGGGTCCGGTGCAGCTCCCGCAGTTCGTCCATGGCCTTGTCGGTCTCGGCCCGCGCCGGTCCGTCGGTGACGGCCCCGCGCGCCGGGACACCGCCCATCCCGAAGCCACCGGGCCGGACGCCCCGGCCGTCCCGTCCCCCGGCCCGGGCCTGGGCCTCGCGCCGCGCCGCCTTCTTGCGGGCGCGCAGCGAGACGGCGATGGCCCACAGCTGGTACTTGGTGCCGGAGCGGGCGACGACCTCGTTGGAGTAGCCGGAGCGCAGCGAGGCGATCTGCCCCCAGGGCAGCACGATCACCCGGAAGGGGTTGCGGATACGCAGCCGGTCCTCGCCCGCGAAGACGGCGGGCCGCAGGGTGAAGGCCACGACCGGCGGCACGATGAGCAGCAGCGTGGCGAGCGCCAGCCACGGCGTGCGGCCCTCCCCGACGAACACGGCGTCGAGCCCGAGCCAGCCGACCACGAGCAGCAGCAGGATCCCGCCGGCGATGCCCGCGGGCGACCGGTAGATCCGGTCCTTCGACTGGGGTGCCGGGGGCGGCGCTGGTGACTGGTGCTCGGGGGTCGTCATGCTGCCGATTGTGCCCGACACCCGTACGGCCGCCGGTACACGGCCCCGTCCGGGAGCGGGCGAGGTCGGCGGCTCTGCGGGGGTGTACAGCCGCTACGCGCGTAGATATGCTCGGCTGGTGACCATGCCCACCTCTGCATCCCCCGCGGCCCGTGCTCTCGCCGACGTCACCGCGTCCGACAGCGCGCTGCGCCGCTTCCTGCACGGGCTGCCCGGCGTCGACGCGGTCGGCCTGGAGGCGCGCGCCGCCTCGCTCGGCACCCGTTCCATCAAGACCACCGCGAAGGCGTACGCCATCGACCTCGCCATCTCGATGGTCGACCTGACGACGCTGGAAGGCGCGGACACCCCGGGCAAGGTCCGGGCGCTCGGCGCCAAGGCCGTCCACCCGGACCCGACCGACCGGGCGACTCCCGCCACGGCCGCGGTCTGCGTCTACCCCGACATGGTGGCCGTCGCGAAGGAGGCCGTCGCCGGCTCGAAGGTGAAGGTCGCCTCGGTGGCCACCGCGTTCCCGGCGGGCCGCGCCCCGCTCTCCGTCAAGCTGGCGGACGTCCGCGAGGCCATGGCGGCGGGCGCGGACGAGATCGACATGGTCATCGACCGCGGGGCGTTCCTCGCGGGCCGCTATCTGAAGGTCTACGACGAGATCACCGCCGTGAAGGAGGCCTGCGGGGCGAGCGCCCGCCTGAAGGTCATCTTCGAGACCGGCGAGCTGTCGACGTACGACAACATCCGCCGCGCCTCCTGGCTCGGCATGCTGGCGGGCGCCGACTTCATCAAGACCTCCACCGGCAAGGTCGCCGTCAACGCCACGCCCGCCAACACCCTCCTCATGCTGGAGGCCGTCCGCGACTTCCGGGCGCAGACCGGCGTCCAGGTCGGCGTGAAGCCGGCCGGCGGCATCCGTACCAGCAAGGACGCGGTCAAGTTCCTGGTCCTGGTCAACGAGACCGCGGGCCCGGACTGGCTGGACAACCGCTGGTTCCGCTTCGGCGCCTCCTCGCTCCTGAACGACCTGCTGATGCAGCGCCAGAAGCTGGCCACCGGCCGTTACTCCGGTCCCGACTACGTGACGGTGGACTGATCACCATGACTTTCGAGTACGCACCGGCGCCCGAGTCCCGCTCGGTCGTCGACATCGCCGCCTCCTACGGCCTCTTCATCGACGGCGAGTTCGCCGAGGCGGCCGACGGCAAGGTCTTCAAGACGGTCAGCCCGGCCACCGAGGAGGTCCTCTCCGAGGTCGCGCAGGCGGGCGAGGCGGACGTCGACCGTGCCGTACGGGCCGCCCGCAAGGCGTTCGCGAAGTGGTCGGCGCTGCCCGGCTCCGAGCGCGCCAAGTACCTCTTCCGCATCGCCCGCATCATCCAGGAGCGCAGCCGCGAGCTGGCGGTGCTGGAGACGCTGGACAACGGCAAGCCGATCAAGGAGACGCGGGACGCCGACCTGCCCCTGGTCGCGGCGCACTTCTTCTACTACGCGGGCTGGGCCGACAAGCTGGAGCACGCCGGCTTCGGCCCGGCGCCGAAGCCGCTGGGCGTCGCCGGCCAGGTCATCCCCTGGAACTTCCCGCTGCTGATGCTGGCCTGGAAGATCGCCCCGGCGCTGGCGACCGGCAACACGGTCGTCCTGAAGCCGGCCGAGACGACCCCCCTCTCGGCGCTCTTCTTCGCGGACATCTGCCGCCAGGCGGGCCTGCCCAAGGGCGTCGTCAACATCCTTCCCGGCTACGGCGACGCGGGCGCGGCGCTCGTCGCCCACCCGGACGTGGACAAGGTCGCGTTCACCGGCTCGACGGCCGTCGGCAAGGAGATCGCCCGCACGGTCGCGGGGACGCGGAAGAAGCTCACCCTGGAGCTGGGCGGCAAGGGTGCCAACATCGTCTTCGACGACGCCCCGATCGACCAGGCCGTCGAGGGCATCGTCAACGGCATCTTCTTCAACCAGGGCCAGGTCTGCTGCGCGGGCTCCCGTCTGCTGGTGCAGGAGTCGGTCCACGACGAGCTGCTCGACTCCCTCAAGCGCCGGCTGACCACCCTCCGTCTGGGCGACCCGCTGGACAAGAACACGGACATCGGCGCGATCAACTCCGCCGAGCAGCTGGCCCGGATCACCGCGCTGGCCGAGCAGGGCGAGGCGGAGGGCGCCGAACGCTGGTCCCCGGCGTGCGAGCTGCCCACCTCGGGCTACTGGTTCGCCCCGACCCTCTTCACCAACGTCACCCAGGCGCACACCATCGCCCGCGACGAGATCTTCGGCCCGGTCCTGTCCGTCCTCACCTTCCGCACCCCGGACGAGGCCGTCGCCAAGGCCAACAACACCCCGTACGGCCTCTCCGCGGGCATCTGGACGGAGAAGGGCTCGCGCATCCTGGCGGTCGCGAACAAGCTGCGCGCGGGCGTGATCTGGTCCAACACGTTCAACAAGTTCGACCCGACCTCGCCGTTCGGCGGCTACAAGGAGTCGGGCTTCGGCCGCGAGGGCGGCCGCCACGGCCTGGAGGCGTACCTCGATGTCTGACAAGCCCGAGAAGACTGAGCGGTCCGGGCGGCTCTCCGTCTTCAAGACCTACAAGCTGTACGTCGGCGGGAAGTTCCCGCGTTCCGAGAGCGGCCGGGTGTACGAGGTGACGGACTCGCAAGGGAACTGGCTGGCCAACGCACCCCTCGCCTCCCGCAAGGACGCCCGGGACGCGGTGGTCGCCGCCCGCAAGGCGTTCGGGCCGTGGTCCGGCGCGACCGCGTACAACCGCGGCCAGATCCTCTACCGCGTCGCCGAGATGCTGGAGGGCCGGCGCGAGCAGTTCGTCCGCGAGG
Source organism: Streptomyces fumigatiscleroticus (assembly GCF_014647975.1). Lineage (GTDB taxonomy): Bacteria > Actinomycetota > Actinomycetes > Streptomycetales > Streptomycetaceae > Streptomyces > Streptomyces fumigatiscleroticus. The sequence continues at coordinate 492,821 of NZ_BMQF01000003.1, read as the reverse complement.
TCGCCGAGGCGGAGGGCCTGTCAAGGGCTCAGGCGGAGGCCCAGGTCGACGCGGCGATCGACCGCTGGGTCTGGTACGCGGGCTGGACCGACAAGATCGCCCAGGTGGTGGGCGGCGGCAACCCGGTCGCGGGCCCGTTCTTCAATCTCTCCTCCCCCGAGCCGACGGGCGTCGTGGCCGTCCTCGCCCCGCAGGAGTCGTCCTTCCTGGGCCTGGTATCGGTGATCGCCCCGGTGATCGCGACCGGCAACACCGCGGTCGTGATCGCGAGCGAGAGGTTCCCGCTCCCGGCCCTCTCCCTCGGCGAGGTCCTGGCCACCTCCGACCTCCCCGGCGGCGTGGTCAACGTCCTCTCCGGCCGTACGGCGGAGATCGCGGCCCCGCTCGCCGCCCACCAGGACGTCAACGCGATCGACCTGGCCGGCGCCGACGAAGCGCTGGCGAAGGAGCTGGAGATCGCCGCGGCGGACAACCTCAAGCGCGTCCTGCGTCCACAGCCTGTGGACGACGCCGGCTGGTCCGCGACGCCCGGCATCGACCGCATGACGGCCTTCCTGGAGACCAAGACGGTCTGGCACCCGACCGGGTCGCTGGGCGCCTCGGGCTCCTCGTACTGAGGCCCCGACGCGGCACAGGGCCGCGCCGTCCCCCCGTCCGGGGACGGCGCGGCCCTGTGCCGTTCCGCCGCGGTCAGCGGCCCAGCAGCCCCGCCGCCTGCCCCGCCACCGGGACGCTGCCGACCGACTGCGCCTGCGCGACCGGCTGGGTCAGCGCCTGCGAACCGACCGGCTGGAAGTCGCTCACCTGGGTGCCGACCCCGTTGTCCAGCGGGTCGACGCCCGTGCCCGTGAGCGGGTTGGGCTTGAGCCCGGAGACCGGTCCCGTGACATAGCGGAGCGTGCCCTGGGCCGCCTCGAGCCCGGCCTCGGGGTCGATGTTGCCCAGCGAGGTGGGGCGCGTGCGCATCATGCCGAGGGTGCTCCCGGAAGTGTCCGCGGAGGCCGCCACCGCGCCCGCTCCCAGCGCCAGCCCGGCACTCGCGAGGAGGACCAGGGCCCGGCGGGCGGTCGGACTGGAGGAGGACGTGTGTCGGGCCATCGTGGCTGCCACCTTCTATCGCGGAGAGTGATCGGGTCGACGCGAACAGTAATTGAGGTGTGATGCGTGCTTCAAAGCCGACCCGCGGGGTCGTACGGCGGCCGATCGATGCCTCACACTGGTGTCCCGTGAGTTCCCATCCGGCCATACCGACCCGAGTCGTGCTGCTCTGCGGCCCTTCCGGCTCCGGCAAGTCCCTCCTCGCCGCCCGCTCCGGCCTCCCGGTGCTGCGGCTCGACGACTTCTACAAGGAGGGCACCGACCCGACGCTGCCCCTGGTGGCCGGCAGTTCCGACATCGACTGGGACCACCCGGGCTCGTGGGACGAGGACGCGGCCGTCGCCGCGATCACCGAGCTGTGCCGCACGGGCCGTACGGACGTTCCCGTGTACGACATCGCGCTCAGCGCCCGGACCGGCACCGGGGCCGTCGACATCGGGCGGACCCCGCTGTTCATCGCGGAGGGCGTCTTCGCCGCGGAGATCGTGGCGCGCTGCCGGGAGCTGGGAGTCCTGGCCGACGCCCTGTGCCTGAGCCGGGGCGCGGTCACCACCTTCCGCCGGCGCTTCCTGCGCGATCTGAAGGAGGGCCGCAAGTCGGTGCCGTTCCTGCTGCGCCGCGGCTGGCGGCTGATGCGCGCCGAGCGTTCCATCGTGGCCCGGCAGACGGCTCTGGGCGCGTACGCCTGCGACCGGGACGAGGCGATGGGCCGCCTGGCGGCCGCGGCGGCCGGACGGCACACGACGGCCGGCACGGCCTCCACGGCGGCCTAGCGGCACCCGTACACAGGCGGCCTAGCGGCACCCGTGCACAGCGGAGCGGGACTGGACGGATCCCCCCGGTCCACCAGTCCCGCTCGCCTGTGCTTCCCCCGTTGTTCCCCCGTGTGGTGCTTCCCCCGTGTGGTGCTTCCCCCGTGTTCCCCCAGGACCCGGATGCCGGGCCACTGTTATGAAGAGCCCGGTGTTCTCCCCCTGATACACCCGGAGCCCTGTTTTTTTCTCGACCCCCCGTCGCTCCCCCGTCGATCCCCCCGGACCTTCAGGCGACCAGTTCGCCGAAGGCGTCCTCCTCGTCACGGCCGAAGCTGAGGACCTCGTCCTCGCGCAGCCGGCGCAGCGACCGCCAGATGCTGGACTTGACCGTGCCGACACTGATGCCGAGGATGTCCGCGATCTCCGGGTCCGTGCGGCCCTCGTAGTAGCGCAGGACCAGCATGGTGCGCTGGAGTTCGGGCAGCCGGGCCAGCGCCTGCCACAGGACCGCGCGCAGCTCGGTGCCGCGCATCGCGTCCGTGTCGCCGGGCGTCTCCGGCAGCTCCTCGGTCGGGTACTCGTTGAGCTTGCGGCGCCGCCAGGCGCTGATGTGCAGGTTGGTCATGGTGCGGCGGAGGTATCCGCCGACAGCCGCCTTGTCACTGATCCGGTGCCACGCCTTGTACGTCGAGAACAGCGCGCTCTGGAGCAGGTCCTCGGCCTCGAAGCGGTCGCCGGTGAGGTGGTAGGCGGTTGCGTACAGGGAGGCGCGGCGCTCCTGGACGTAGGCGGTGAACGCCGCTTCGGCGTCCGCCGTCTCCGCCGGCTCGCGGCGCTCCCCCGTGGCCTCCCCGTACGCGGCCCCCCCGTGCGTTTCCCCCGTGTGCGCGTCAACCACCGTCATGTGACCGGTGTGCTGACGCCCGGTGCCGCGAGCGCACCCCCGCCCGCTCACGGCACCGGACTTCTCGGAACCCCGGTGCACGTCGTGCAGACGCGTGATCACTGCGCTGGTGCTGATGCCGTGCAGCGTGTTCATCTCGCGCCCCCCGTCGTGGACTTGCCGGTGTTCGGCTTGCTGGCTTGCCTGTGCCGAAAAGCTTGCCGGGGCGACTTCATGACCGTGTCCGCCGTCTGTCACAGACCTGTCACAGGGCTCGTCACCGGGCCGTCCTTCCCGGCCGGCGCACAGCTCGGTCACGGAGAAGAACGCTACGGGCACGTAGCCGGACAGGAGTCGAAACCCCGCCCCGGCATGGGCCAGAATGAGCCTCGTGCCTTCCCTGTTGCTGATCGAGGACGACGACGCGATCCGGACGGCCCTGGAGCTCTCGCTGACGCGCCAGGGTCACCGGGTGGCCACCGCTGCCAGTGGTGAGGACGGTCTGAAGCTGCTGCGCGAGCAGCGGCCGGACCTGATCGTGCTGGACGTGATGCTGCCCGGCATCGACGGATTCGAGGTCTGCCGGCGCATCCGGCGCACGGACCAGCTGCCGATCATCCTGCTGACCGCGCGGAGCGACGACATCGACGTGGTCGTCGGTCTGGAGTCCGGCGCCGACGACTATGTCGTCAAGCCCGTGCAGGGGCGGGTGCTGGACGCCCGGATCCGGGCCGTGCTGCGGCGCGGGGAGCGGGAGTCCAGCGACTCGGCGACCTTCGGCAGCCTCGTCATCGACCGTGCGGCGATGACCGTCACCAAGAACGGGCAGGACCTCCAGCTCACGCCGACCGAGCTGCGGCTGCTGCTGGAGCTGAGCCGGCGGCCGGGGCAGGCGCTCTCCCGCCAGCAGCTGCTGCGGCTGGTGTGGGAGCACGACTACCTCGGTGACTCGCGGCTGGTGGACGCGTGTGTGCAGCGGCTGCGCGCCAAGGTCGAGGACGTGCCGTCGTCCCCGACGCTGATCCGTACCGTGCGCGGTGTCGGCTACCGGCTGGATCCGCCTCAGTGACACAGGAGCGACAAGGGGGGTACCGCGGCTGGGCCGCGGCGCGCAGGGGAGTCTGGTCGCGGCTGCGCTTCACCAGCCTGCGGCTCAGGCTGGTCGTCGTCTTCGGGCTGGTCGCGCTGACCGCCGCCGTGTCCGCGTCCGGGATCGCGTACTGGCTCAACCGGGAGGCGGTGCTCACCCGCGCCCAGGAGGCCGTGCTGCGCGACTTCAAGCAGGAGATGCAGAACCGGGCGGGCGCGCTGCCCGAGCATCCCACGCAGGACGAGTTGCAGCACACCGCGGGGCAGATGGCCAACAGCAGCCAGCGGTTCAGCGTGCTGCTGGTCGCCGAGGACACCGGCGGCAAGACCGTGTACGGCAGCTCCGGCGGTCTGGGCGGCTTCTCGCTGAAGGACGTGCCGAAGTCGCTGCGCGAGGCGGTCACCGAGAAGCAGCCGGTCAACTCGGCCAACAAGTACGCCTACCACCTGTACTGGCAGCGGATCGTCGACGACGACACCCCGTATCTGGTGGCCGGCACCAAGGTGATCGGCGGCGGCGCCACCGGCTACATGCTCAAGTCGCTGGAGCCGGAGGCCAAGGACCTCAACTCGCTGGCCTGGTCCCTCGGCATCGCCACGGGGCTGGCGCTGATCGGGTCGGCGCTGCTCGCGCAGGCCGCCGCGACCACCGTGCTGAAGCCGGTGCACCGGCTCGGCATAGCCGCCCGGCGGCTCGGCGAGGGGAAGCTGGACACCCGGCTGCGGGTGTCGGGCACCGACGAGCTGGCCGATCTGTCCCGGACCTTCAACAGCGCGGCGGCGGCGCTGGAGAAGCGGGTGGCGGACATGGCCGGGCGGGAGGCGTCCTCGCGGCGCTTCGTCGCCGACATGTCGCACGAGCTGCGGACGCCGCTGACCGCCATCACCGCCGTGACGGAGGTGCTGGAGGAGGAGCTGGACTCCGAGAACGGCGGCCTGGACCCGATGATCGAGCCGGCCGTACGGCTGGTGGTCAGCGAGACCCGGCGGCTGAACGACCTGGTCGAGAACCTGATGGAGGTCACCCGCTTCGACGCGGGCACCGCCCGGCTGGTGCTGGACGACGTCGACGTCGCCGACCAGATCACCGCCTGCATCGACGCGCGGGCCTGGCTGGACGCCGTCGAACTGGACGCCGAGCGGGGCATCCACGCCCGGCTCGACCCGCGCCGCCTGGACGTGATCCTGGCGAACCTCATCGGCAACGCCCTCAAGCACGGCGGCTCGCCGGTGCGGGTGTCCGTGCGCGCGGACGACGAGCGGGTCGTGATCGAGGTCCGCGACCACGGGCCGGGCATCCCCGAGGAGGTCCTGCCGCACGTCTTCGACCGCTTCTACAAGGCGAGCGCCTCCCGGCCGCGCTCCGAGGGCAGTGGGCTCGGGCTGTCCATCGCCCTGGCGAACGCCCACATCCACGGCGGCGAGATCACCGCGGGCAACTCCGCGGGGGGCGGTGCGGTGTTCACGCTGTCGCTGCCGCGCGACGCCTCGTCACTGGCCCGCGAGGACGCCGGGAGCGACCAGAACAAGGGCGAGGCGGGGGAAGAGGACGCCTGATGAACGTACGTCGCCTGCTGGCCGTCCCGTTGCTGGCCCTGTCGGCCGCCGGGTGCGGCATCCGGCCCACGGAGGTGCCGACGGACTTCGGCCCCGCGCCCTCGCGGGTGCACTGCTCGCTGGCCGAGCCGGACGTGTCGGCACAGACCTCCAGCGGCATGCCGGTGCAGGTGTTCCTGCTGTGCGGGTCGTCGCTGGTGACCGTCGACCGGTCCGTGCGGGTGCCCGACGGCACCGCGGACTCCCAGCGGCGGGTGCTGGTGGCACAGGGGCTGCTCGACCAGCTCGCGCAGACGCCGTCGGCCGCCGAGAAGCAGGCCGGGTACACCACGGACGTACGCGGCGGCACCACGGTGAGCGATGCGCGCCCGGGGGACCCGGAGGACACGCTGCGGCTCAGCGCCGCGCCCGGCGAGCTCACCTCGTACGCCCTCGCCCAGATCGTCTGCACCTTCTCCGACTCGGCCGCGGCCGAGGGGGACGGCTCCGTGATCCTGGGCGGACCGGGCGAGGAGGCGCCGCGCCGCTACACGTGCACGGACGAGGTCCGCGCCAGGCCCGGCAGCAACGAGCCGCCGTCCGGCGAGGTGGCCGGGGAGTGACGCCCGGATGTGGCGCAGGCCTCATCCGGGCGCCGGAGGCCGTCCCGGAACCGATCCCGCCGAGCACCGCGTCTAGGGGGGCGTGCAGCGTCAAGGCTCCATCGGCGGCAGTGCCGCGATCCGCATCCGTGTGGCGGGAGGCGTTCTCCTCGTCGCCCACCTGGCGTTCGTCGCCTGGTTCACGCTGCGGCCGCTGGACGTCCCCTGGGTGATGCCCGCCAATCTGCGTCCGTTCGCCGGTATCCGGGCCGACCTGGCGCTGGGCTGGGAGCGGGCCGCCTGCCGTATCGGCGGAGGGCTGGCGCTGCTGGCGCCGCTGGGCGTGCTGCTGCCGATGGCGGGCGGCCGGCTGGGCGGCTCGCCGCTGGGGTCCCTGATCCGTACGGTCGCCGCGGGCGCCCTGTTGTCGCTGGGCATCGAGCTGCTCCAGACCGGGGTGCCCGGTCAGGTGGTGGACGTCGACTCGCTGCTGCTCAACACCGTGGGCGTGGCGCTGGCGCATCTGGCCGTGGTGCCCGCGGGCCGGGCCTGGCTCCGTCGCAGGTCCGAGCGGAGGCGGCGGGCGGAGGTACCCCAGGAGGAGCCGTCTCAGGGGCGGACCCCGACGATTCCCAGGGTCGGGATCGCACCGTAGAGCGACGCTTCGTCCCCTTCGTCTCCGTACCGTTGAAGGCAGTCGAGCAACCGTGCCGTCACCGAACGAAGGAGTCGCGATGTCCGCCCTCGCCCGCCCCACCCACGGCCGCATGATCGGCGGAGTCTGCGCCGCGCTGGCGCAGCGCTTCGGCACCTCCGCCACCACGATGCGGGTGATCTTCCTGCTCTCCTGCCTGCTGCCCGGCCCGCAGTTCCTGCTCTACATCGCTCTGTGGATCCTGCTGCCGTCACAGGACAAGACACGGACGGCCTGGTAGCCGCCTCCCGCTGGGCCGAGCCGCCTTCCGCGCATACGCCGACGGGGCGCGCCCGCATGGTCGGGCGCGCCCCGTCGGCGCGTTCGGCAGGACGCCGCTCAGCCCAGCGGAAGGCCGTTGACCGGCAGGCCGTGCGTGGGCAGGCCCTGGAGCGGCAGTCCGCCGAGCAGACCGGCGACCGGCGCGGTCGGGCCCTGGGAGAGCTGCTGCTCGGCCAGTTGCTGGGCGACCGGCTGGGCGGTGGTCAGGCCCTTCTCGGCCGTCTCCTTGCTGTGCGTCACCGTGTCGCCCGCACCGCCCGGCACCGCCTCGGCGAGGTGCTCCGCCAGCGGGAGCACGTGGGAGACGCCGCCCAGCGCCTGGGTCGTGTCCGGGACGGCCGGGGCGGCGTTGGCCGCGCCCGCGCCGGCGGCGGCGAACGCGGCACCGAGGGCGGTGACACCGAGGGTCTTGGCAGACTGCTTCATGGAATGCGTCCTCGAAATGGATGACGGGGATAAGCGGTCCACGACCGTAAACACGCGAAACCGCCCGCCGCAAACATCGAAATGCGGACGGGTTGTGAACACTCATCCACGTCTTCCAGTGTCAGACACTCTCCGTCTCCCGCAAAACCGCTGGTGGCAGCGGTCTACCGGAACAGCCATTCGGACTTCAGCTCCGCATATCCGGGCTTGATGACGTCATTGATCATCGCCAGTCGTTCATCGAAAGGAATGAACGCTGATTTCATCGCATTGACGGAGAACCACTGGATGTCGTCGAGTGTGTAGCCGAACGCGTCGACAAGGTGCTCGAATTCCCGGCTCATACTGGTGTGGGACATGAGCCGGTTGTCGGTGTTGACGGTGGCCCGGAAGAACAGCCGGCGCAGCAGCCCGATCGGGTGGTCGGCGTACGAGGCCGCCGCCCCGGTCTGGAGGTTGGAGCTCGGGCACAGCTCCAGCGGGATGCGCTTGTCCCGTACATAGGAGGCGAGCCGGCCCAGCTTCACGCTCCCGTCCTCGTGGACCTGGATGTCGTCGATGATGCGCACCCCGTGCCCCAGCCGGTCGGCGCCGCACCATTGCAGGGCCTGCCAGATGGACGGCAGCCCGAACGCCTCCCCGGCGTGGATGGTGAAGTGGTTGTTCTCCCGCTTCAGGTACTCGAAGGCGTCGAGGTGCCGGGTGGGCGGATGACCGGCCTCGGCGCCCGCGATGTCGAAGCCGACGACGCCAAGGTCCCGGTAGCGGTTGGCGAGTTCGGCGATCTCCAGGGCGCGGGCCGCGTGCCGCATGGCGGTGAGCAGTGCGCCGACCCGGATGCGGTGGCCGCCCGCCCGCGCGAGCCGTTCCCCTTCCCGGAAACCTTCGTTGACGGCCTCGACGACCTCTTCGAGACGGAGTCCGCCCTCCAGGTGCTGCTCGGGGGCGTAGCGCACCTCGGCGTAGACGACGCCGTCCTCGGCGAGGTCCTGGGCGCACTCGGCGGCGACCCGGACGAGGGCCTCGCGGGTCTGCATGACGCCGACGGTGTGCGAGAAGGTCTCCAGATACCGCTCCAGGGAACCGGAGTCGGCTGCCTCGCGGAACCAGGCGCCGAGCCGGCCGGGGTCCGTCTCCGGGAGGTCGGCGTACCCGGTCTCGCGGGCGAGGTCGACGACGGTGCCCGGGCGCAGTCCGCCGTCGAGGTGGTCGTGCAGCACGACCTTGGGCGCCCGGCGGATCTGGTCCGGTGTCGGGGTCTTCGCGGTGCTCTGGCTCGTCATTGCCGCACTCTAGCCCCTACGCGCGTAGATCACCCGGAGAACGGACCTGTTGCGCGGGTGCGGTGTACAAAAACGTCGATACGTAACAGTGACCGCACGGACGGGTGGCGTACACCCGGTCTTCTGACACTGTTCTGTCATGGCACAGCAAGCGACGCCGGTGCGCAGGGTCCGGCTGGGACGGGTGCTCGGACCGGAGCCGACGGCGGTGAGCGGAGTGGTGCTGCTGCTCCCCGGCGGCGACGTGAACTCCCCGCGCAGACCGTCTCCCCTGGTGGCCACCTCCTCCGTCCGCGCGCTGGGGCGCCGCCTGGCCCGTGCGGGACGCGACGAGGGGCTGGCCGTCCATGTCGTGCACTACCGCTACCGCGGCTGGAACGGCGGTGAGGCGCATCTCGCGCACGACGCCGCCTGGGCCGCCGACGAGGCCGTCCGCCGCTACGGCGACGTCTCCGTCTGCCTGGCCGGCGTCGACATGGGCGGACGGGCCGCGCTGCACGCGGGCGGGCACGAGGCCGTCAACTCCGTTCTGTCGATCTCCCCCTGGCTGCCCGAGGACGACATGGCCGTACCGCCCGAACCGGTGAAGCAGCTCTCCGGACGGCGGGTGCTGATCGTGCACGGCACCAACGACGCCCGCACCGATCCGGAGCTGTCCTTCCGGCTGGCGGCGCGGGCGAAGAAGGCGAACCGGGACGTGTGCCGGTTCGAAGTGCACTCCGACGGCCACGGACTGCACCATTACCGCCAGGAAGTCCTCGCGCTCGCCGAGGACTTCGTCATGGGGGCGCTGTTCGGGCACGCGTTCTCCCGGCCGGTGGAGGACGCGCTGGCGGCACCGCCGCCGCTGGGGCTGCGGATGCCGCTGGCCGCGGGGTTCGGGAAGTCGTTGCGGCGCTGAGCGCTCCGCCGGCGCTCCACCGGCGCTCCACCGGCGCTCCGGTGCGTCGTCCGCGGGTCCGTCGTCCGCGGGCCTGGCGTCCGCAGGCCTTTCGTCCGCAGGCCTGGCGTCCGTGGGTCCGTCTCCGCCGGTCCGTCGTCCGCCGGTCCGCCGTCCGCCGGTCCGTCGTCCGCCGGTCCGTCGTGGCTGGTCGCGCCGTTCCCCGCGCCCCCTCGGGGGCGCTGCCGTACCGTGCCGGACCTCGCCGAGGTCATGTCCTAACCCGGCAGCAGATTGCCCCTCCTGGACAGCAGGAACTTCTTGAACGCCGCCACCGGGGGCGTGTCCGGACGGCCGTCCAGCCAGGCGACGCCGATCTCCCGTGCCGCCCGCGGGGCCGTGACCGTCAGTTCGACGACCCCGGGGCGGGGGAACGCCGGCGGCGGCAGCAGGGCGACGCCGAGACCGGCCGCCACCAGGCCGCGCAGGGTCTCCGCCTCCTCGCCCTCGAAGGCGATCCGCGGCTTGAAGCCCGCCTCCTGGCACAGGTCGTCGGTGATCCGGCGCAGGCCGTAACCGGGTTCCAGGGTCACGAAGTTCTCGTCGGCGGCCTCGGCGAGCCGGATGCGCCTGCGGGCGGCCAGCCGGTGGTCGGCGGGGACGACCAGGCGCAGCTTCTGCTCGTCCAGCCGCCGGGCCACCAGATCGGGCGCCTCCGGCACCGGCGAGGTCAGGCACAGGTCCAGCTCTCCCCGCCGCAGCCGCTCCAGCATGGCCTCGCCGTAGTTCTGGACGAGGCTGAAGCGGATGCGCGGATGGTCGGCGCGGAAGGCGTGCAGCAGGCCCGGCACGGTCTCGGCGCCCATGGTGTGCAGGAACCCGAAGGCGACCTTGCCGGTGGCCGGGTCGGCGTCGGCCCGCACCTCGTCGGCGGCCCGCCCGATCTCGGCGAGAGCGCGTTCGACGGAGGCCAGGAAGGTGCGCCCGGCGGGGGTCAGGGAGACCGTACGGCCATGGCGGGCGAACAGGTCGACGCCGAGGTCCCTCTCCAGCCGGACCAGGGAGCGTGACAGGGTCGACTGCGGGACCTGCATGTCCTGGGCGGCGCGGGTGACGTGCTCGGTGCGGGCCACACCGGCGAAGTGGACGAGGCGCGGAACGAGCAGCGCCACGATGTCTTCTGTGTCACTGGACGGTGACAGGGACGGCTGCGACCTCTGCTGATGCACCATGGGAACGATTATGCCGATTCCATGCATTGGACGGATCAGCGGAGGATCTTTAGTTTCGAACCATGCCTGCCAGTACCGGGGCGTCCACCACCGTGGGCGCCGAATCCGCTGTCCCCGCCGTCGTCCCCGCCGTCGAGACCCGTATGACCCCGGGCGGCCCCGGCTACCGCCGGATGAGCCTCGCCCTCTTCCTCGCGGGCGTCGCGACCTTCGCCCTCCTCTACTCCACCCAGGCACTGCTGCCGCTCGTCTCGGACGACCTCGGGGTGGCGGCGGGCGACGCGAGCTGGACGGTGGCCGCCGCCACCGGCGGACTGGCCGTCTTCGTCCTCCCCATGAGCGCGCTGTCGGAGCGCTACGGGCGGCGTACGGTCATGACGGCGTCGCTGGCGGTCGCCGTGACGGTCGGGCTGCTGGTCCCCTTCGCGCCCTCGCTGCCGGCGCTGGTAGCACTGCGCGCGGTGCAGGGCGCGGCCCTCGCCGGGCTGCCGGCGTCGGCGACCGCGTATCTCGCGGAGGAGGTCACGCCCAAGGCGCTGGTCACCGCCATCGGCCTGTTCGTCGCGGGCAACAGCGTGGGCGGCATGAGCGGGCGGGTCATCACCGGCTGGGTCGCGCAGGAGTGGGGCTGGCGGGCCGCCGTCGGCACGATCGGCGTCGTCGCGGTGGCCTGCGCGGTGGCCTTCCGGCTGCTGCTCCCGGCGCCGCGGCACTTCACGCCGGGCTCGCTGCGCCCGCGGGTGCTGGCCGGCACCGTCCGCGACCACCTCGCCAACCCGCTGCTGCGCCGCCTGTACGCGATCGGCGCCCTGTTCATGACGGTGTTCGGCGGCGTCTACACGGTGATCGGCTACCGCCTGGCCCAGGCCCCGTTCGGGCTGCCGCAGGGCATCGTCGGCTCGATCTTCCTGGTCTATCTCGTCGGTACGGTGTCGGCGTCGACGGCCGGACGGCTGGTCGGCCGCCTCGGCCGGCGCGGGGCCCTGTATCTGGCGGGCGGCACCACGGCGGCGGGCCTGCTGCTGTCCCTGGCGCCGTCGCTGCCGCTGGTACTGCTGGGCCTGGTCCTGATCACGGCCGGTTTCTTCGCGGGCCACGCGGTGGCTTCGTCGGCGGTCGGCAGGACGGCCGAGCACGGCCGGGCGCAGGCGTCGGCCCTGTACCAGTCCGCCTACTACATCGGCTCCAGCGTGGGCAGCACGGTGGGCGCGACCGCCTTCCACTCGGGCGGCTGGGCCGGCACGGTGGGCGTCGGCCTGCTGGCGGTGCTGGGGGTCGTGACGATCACGGTGTTCGGCTCGCTGGCGGCCCGGACGCGGCGCCGCCCGGCGGCGGCCTGAGCGCCGGGCGCCCGTCGCCGTATACCAGGTTCCCTGCCTGACCTGGCCGTTTTTCCGGTCCGGGGACCATTGTCAGTGCCCTGCGGTAGCTTCCGGAGTGCGAGGCGCGAAGACGCGCACGACGGAACGGCCACAGGGGTGGGTGGACGATGGGCAACGGCACGGCGACGACGGATCTCGACGCCGCACTGGAGAAGTACCGGGTCGAGCTGACGGGCTACTGCTACCGCATGCTCGGCTCCTCCTTCGAGGCCGAGGACGCGGTCCAGGACACCCTCATCCGCGCCTGGCGCGGCTACGAGAAGTTCGAGGGCCGTTCCAGCCTCCGCTCCTGGCTGTACCGCATCGCGACCAACGTCTGCCTGGACATGCTGAGCGCCGGCAACAAGCGCGCCCGCCCCATGGACCTGACGGAGTCGACCCCGCTCGCCCAGGCGGCCCTGTCCCCCCGACCGGACAACACCTGGCTGGAGCCGATGCCCGACGCCCGTGTCCTGCCCTCGCTCGAGGACCCGGCGGAGGCCGCGGTCGCCAAGGAGTCCGTGCGGCTCGCCTTCATGGCCGCGCTCCAGAACCTGCCGCCCAAGCAGCGCGCGGTGCTGATCCTGCGCGAGGTGCTGGCCTGGAAGGCGAGCGAGGTCGCCGAACTGCTCGGCACGTCGGTCGCCTCGGTCAACAGCGCCCTCCAGCGCGCCCGCGCCACCCTCGCGGAGCGGGACGAGCAGGGGTCCGACGCGGCCGTGTCGGACCCCCTGGACGAGGAGCAGCAGAGACTGCTGGAGCGCTATGTGGCCGCCTTCGAGGGCTACGACATGACGGCGCTGACCGCGCTGCTGCACGAGGACGCCATCATGACGATGCCGCCGTTCGACCTGTGGCTGACCGGCGCGGCCGACATGACCGGCTTCATGACGACGATCGGCGCCTCCTGCGCGGGCTCCCGCCTGGTGCCCGTCCAGGCCAACGGCCTGCCGGGCTTCGCGCACTACAAGCCGGACCCGGAGGCGGGCGGCTTCACCCCGTGGGCGGTCCAGGTGCTGGAGATCTCAGGCGGCCGGATCACCGGGCTCCACTGCTTCCTCGACACCAAGCGGTGGTTCCCGCTCTTCGGGCTCCCCCTCCACCTCGAAGGGAAGACCGACCAGATCGAGCAGGGCGACTAGGGCGGGGGCGGGGTCGCGCAGCCGGATCCGGCCCCCGGCCCGGCGGGCGGCGAGCTGAAGCCGCGCCAGTACGTCGACGGCGGCGAGCCCGGGCGGTCCGAGCCCGCCGACGTCGCACACCACCACGTCGGCCCCGGTCGATTGCAGCAGCGCCCGCACACGCTCGCCGAGCCGGGGCAGGTCCCGTCGGGAGACAGACCCCGGCAGCACGAGGACGGCGGGTCTCATGGCATCCACGCGCGGTAGACCGAGCATGCGCTCGAAACTCATCGGTAGGGCGGTGTACCGCTGTCCGAGATCACATTGACCCCGGGCCGATCTTGGCCGGAGGGTTGGGTGTATGCCCCACATACCCCGCGTACCCTCCTCTCCAACGGTGTCCGACGGTGCTCCTCCCGCCGGGGAGGCGCCGTGCAGGGGGTGCTGACCGGCTTCGCGGTCATCGCCGTCGTCATCGGCGTCGGGTACGTCCTCGGCCGGGGCGGCCATCTCGGTGAGCACGGACGGGAGGTGCTGACCCGGCTCGCCTTCCACGTGGCCTCACCGGCGCTGCTGTTCACCACGCTCGCGCAGGCCGACCTGTCGGTGGTCTTCTCCAGCCGGCTGCTGGTCACGGCGCTCAGTACGGCGGTGGTGATGGGCGCCTTCGTCGCGGTGGGTGTCGTACGCGGCTGGGGCGTGGGCCGCACCACGATCGGCGCGCTGTGCTCGGGTTACGTCAACTCCGGCAACCTCGGCATCCCGATCGCCGTGTATGTGCTGGGCGACGCCTCGCTGGTGGCGCCGGTGCTGCTGTTCCAGCTCGTGCTGCTCGCCCCCGTGGCGCTGACGATCCTCGACCTGTCGGGCAACGGCGCGAAGGGCCCGCTGTGGCGGCGGCTGCTCACCCCCCTGCGTAACCCGATAGCCGTCGGCTCGCTGCTGGGAGTGGCGGTGGCGGCGACCGGTCTGCCCGTACCGGACCCGGTCATGGACCCGCTGACGCTGATCGGCAACATGTCCGTCCCGGCGGTCCTGCTGGCCTTCGGCATCTCCCTGGTCGGCAGCACCATGCCCGCGCAGGGAGCGGACCGGTATCCGGTGCTGCTCTCGGTGGCGCTGAAGTCGGTGGGTCAGCCGGTGGTGGCCTGGGCGCTGGCGGCGGGGGTGTTCGGGCTGCGCGGGGCGCAACTGCTCGACGTGGTGGTGACGTCCGCGCTGCCTGCCGCACAGAACATGTACACGTATGCCAGTCAGTACCGGGTGGCGGAGCGGTTGGCGCGGGACGCGGTTCTGTTGTCGACGGTGGTTTCGGTGCCGGTGCTGGTGGTGGTGGCGGCGTTGCTCGGGTAGGCCGTGCCTCAGTCCTCAGGGAACTCGCTGGTGTCGATGACGAGGCTGAAGGGGGCGGGCAGTTTGAGGCTCTCGCCGAACTTGACGGCGCTCAGGGTGCGGTAGACGTCACCTCTCGGTTCACCGTAGAGAGTCGCGGTGGGGCCTCCGGGTGCCCAGCGGTCGACGAGGAGGTAGAGCGGGATGCCCGCGGCGGCGTAGGCGGCGGGCTTGCTGACGCGGTCGTGGCGGGCGTTGGACTTCGAGGTGACCTCCACCACGAGTTCGGCGAGGGGGGCGGGGATGTGGGTGTCCGCCTCCGTGTGCTCGGGCATCGGGGTCACCAGGATGTCCGGGATGAGCATGCCGAGACGGGACGGCACCGCGATCGCCATGGTCTGGAAGACCTCCCAGTCCTCCGGGACCACTGAGTAGAGGCGGCGATGGATACGTGCCGCGATGACGTTGTGGCTGACTCCGGGAGCAGGTGACACGGTGATGATCCCCTCGATGATCTCCACCTTGCTGCCCTCGGGCCAGTCCATCTCCTCCCAGAACCGGACGAGGTCGTCCCAGCTCTGCTCGGGGTCGTGGCTCACGGTGAGTGCGCTCATGGCGGTCTCCTAACGGTCATCACCGATGCCAGCATGCCGAACGGGACCGGCGGCGGTCCACCGATCCCGTTCACCCGAACGAGGGTTCCCCTGGGCAGGCGCTGATCAGGCGATACGTTCCAGCACCACCGGCGACGCGCTGAAGTCCGTGCCCGGCGCCGCGATGTCGTACGAGCCCTCGACCGCCTGGAGCGCGTACTCGAAGCGCTCCGGGGTGTCCGTGTGCAGGGTCAGCAGCGGCTGGCCCTCGGTCACCGTGTCGCCCGGCTTGGCGTGGAGCTCGACGCCCGCGGCGGCCTGCACCGGGTCCTCCTTGCGGGCACGGCCCGCGCCCAGGCGCCAGGCGGCGAGGCCGATGTCGTAGGCGTCGAGGCGGGTGAGGACACCGGAGGCGCCCGCCTTCACCACGTGCTGCTCCTTCGACGTGGGCAGCTCCGCGTCCGGGTCGCCGCCCTGGGCCGCGATCATGCGGCGCCACACGTCCATCGCCGAGCCGTCGGCCAGGGCCTTCGCCGGGTCGGCGTCCTTCAGGCCGGCCGCGTCGAGCATCTCGCGGGCCAGGGCGAGCGTCAGCTCGACCACGTCCGCCGGGCCGCCGCCCGCCAGGACCTCGACGGACTCGCGGACCTCCAGGGCGTTGCCCGCGGTCAGGCCGAGCGGGGTGGACATGTCCGTGAGCAGCGCGACCGTCTTCACGCCGTGGTCGGTGCCGAGGCCGACCATCGTGGAGGCCAGCTCGCGGGCGTCGTCCAGGGTCTTCATGAAGGCGCCGGAGCCGACCTTCACGTCCAGGACCAGGGAGCCGGTGCCCTCGGCGATCTTCTTGGACATGATCGAGGAGGCGATCAGCGGGATGGCCTCGACCGTGCCGGTGACGTCGCGCAGGGCGTACAGCTTCTTGTCGGCGGGGGCCAGACCGTCACCCGCGGCGCAGATCACCGCGCCGACGCCGTCCAGTACGGAGAGCATCTCCTCGTTGGAGAGCAGAGCGCGCCAGCCGGGGACGGACTCCAGCTTGTCCAGGGTGCCGCCGGTGTGGCCGAGGCCCCGGCCCGACAGCTGGGGGACGGCCGCGCCGCAGGCGGCGACCAGCGGGGCGAGGGGCAGGGTGATCTTGTCGCCGACGCCGCCCGTGGAGTGCTTGTCGGCGGTGGGGCGGGTCAGGGAGGAGAAGTCCATGCGCTCGCCGGAGGCGATCATCGCGGCCGTCCAGCGGGCGATCTCCTGGCGGTTCATGCCGTTGAGGAGGATGGCCATCGCGAGCGCGGACATCTGCTCGTCGGCGACCTCCCCGCGGGTGTACGCGTCGATGACCCAGTCGATCTGCTCGTCACTGAGTTCGCCGCGGTCCCGCTTGGTGCGGATGACGGAGATGGCGTCCATGGCCATGGAGGTCCTTCCGGGAGTGCGAAGGGCGCGGCCCCTCTGCCGGGGCAGAGGGGCCGCACGGGAGTTACTTGGTGAGATGCTCCGGGCCGAAGGCCTGCGGCAGCATCTCCGACAACGGCAGGATGCCCGCCGGGGTCTGGAGCAGGAGGTCCGGCCCGCCGAACTCGTACAGCAGCTGGCGGCAGCGGCCGCACGGGACGAGGATCTCGCCCTCGCCGTCGACGCAGGTGAAGTGCGTCAGCCGGCCGCCTCCGGTGAGCTGGAGCTGGGAGACCAGCCCGCACTCGGCGCACAGGCCGATGCCGTAGGAGGCGTTCTCGACGTTGCAGCCGGTCACCGTGCGGCCGTCGTCGACCAGGGCCGCCGCGCCCACCGGGTACCCCGAGTACGGGGCGTACGCCCGGGACATCGCCTCCCGGGCCGCCTCGCGCAGGGCCTTCCAGCCGGCCTCGGTCAGGGCCTCGGTCACTTGCCCTGCCCCTTCCGGTACGGCAGTCCGTCCGCCTTCGGCATCCGCAGATGCTGGGCGGAGAGCGACAGCACCAGCAGGGTGACGATGTACGGGGCCGCGGTCACGACCTGGCGCGGGACCTCGTCCGTGGTGGCGTACCAGACGAACATCAGGGCCGAGACCAGGATGGTGACCAGCGCGGGGACGTACCGCTTCTTCCACACCAGGTAGGCCGCGCCCGCCACCAGCAGGATCGCCAGGAGCAGGATGAGGGCGTGCACGTTGGTGGTGCCGCCGCGCAGGTTGAGGCTGTCGGTGTAGCCGAACAGGCCGGCGCCGAGGGCGAGGCCGCCCGGCATCCAGTTGCCGAAGATCATCGCGGCGAGGCCGATGTAGCCGCGGCCCGCGGTCTGACCGTCGAGGTAGACGTTGGAGGCGACGATGGAGAGGAAGGCGCCGCCCAGGCCCGCGAAGCCGCCGGAGATGATCACGGCGAGGTACTTGTACTTGTAGACGTTGACGCCGAGGGACTCGGCCGCCACCGGGTTCTCGCCGCAGGAGCGCAGCCGCAGACCGAAGGCGGTGCGCCACAGCACCCACCAGGTGGCCGGGACCAGTGCCACCGCGACGACGGTGAGCGGCGACAGGTCGGTGACCAGGCCGCCGATCAGACCGGCGATGTCCGAGATCAGGAACCAGTGCTTGTCGTTGAGCGATTCCAGTGCGCTCGACAGTCCCGGGATGTCGAAGGTGCCGAGGGAGTCGATCGGCGGGGACTGCTTGGAGGAGCCCTGGGGGGCGTCCTCGAAGGTGAACTTCGACAGGTAGCGGGTCAGGCCGAGGGCCAGGATGTTGATCGCCACACCGGAGACGATGTGGTTGACGTTGAAGGTGACGGTGGCGATCGCGTGCAGCACCGCGCCGAGCGCACCGCCGATGATGCCGAAGAGGACACCGGTCCAGGGGCCCCACTGGTAGCCGGCCCAGGCGCCGAACCAGGTGCCCAGGATCATCATGCCCTCGAGGCCGATGTTGACCACGCCCGCTCGTTCGGCCCACAGGCCGCCGAGGCCGGCCAGGCCGATCGGGACGGCCAGGCGCAGCGCGGTGGACATCTGGCCGGTCGAGGTGATGCCGTCCGCGCCCGTGATCAGGCGGACGAGCGAGGTGAGGACCAGTACACCGGCGATGATCAGCAGGAGTACCGGGAGCGAGAGTCGGCGGCTGCCCTTGCCGGGCTGCTGCGCCTGCGGCTTGGCGATGGTCGCGGTGGTCATCGGGCCGCCACCTCCTTCTGGGCGGAGTCGTTCGTTGCGGCGGCAGCGGCGAGTTCGGCGCCGACGCGCTTCTGCTGGCGGCGCAGGCCCCACTGCCGTACGGCCTCGTAGGCGATGACGACCGCGAAGACGATCAGGCCCTGCATGATGGTGGCGATCTCCTTCTCGTACGCCACCGGGACCGCGTAGTCGAGCGCCGGGGAGGCCTTGTCGAGGAAGGCGACCAGGAGGGCGGCGAAGGCGATGCCGACCGGGTTGTTGCGGCCGAGCAGGGCGATGGTGATGCCGGTGAAGCCCAGACCGGTGGGGAAGCTGAGGCTGTAGGTGTGGGCGTCACCGAGGAGCAGCGGCAGGCCGGACAGGCCGGCGACCGCGCCGGAGATCAGCATGGCGGTGAGGACCATGCGCTTGGCGTCGACGCCGGAGGCCGCGGCGGCGGTCTCGGAGGCGCCGGTGGCGCGCAGGTCGAAGCCGAAGCGGGTGCGGTTGAGGACGATCCAGTAGACGACACCCATGGCGATCGCCAGGAAGACCAGGCCGTAGATCTCGCCGACCTCGGGGCCCAGGTCGATGCCGGGGACCCAGCCGGACTCCTTCATCTCGCCGGTCGTCATGTTGTTGCCGACCTGGACGCCGAAGTTGTCGGAGAGGGTGAGGTAGCCGATCAGGCTGGTGGCGATCGAGTTGAGCATGATCGTGGCGACGACCTCGCTCACGCCCCGGGTGACCTTCAGCACGCCCGCGATGCCGGACCAGAAGGCGCCGGTGAGCGCGCCGATGATCAGCAGGAACGGGATCTGGAGCGCGCTCGGCAGGGCGACGTGCGCGCCGACCACGGCCGTGATCATCGCGGCGAGGCGGTACTGGCCGTCGACGCCGATGTTGAACAGGTTCATCCGGAAGCCGATGGCGACCGCGAGGGCGGCCAGGTAGTACATCGACGCCTGGTTGACGATCAGCACCTGGATGTCGGAGAACCCGGCCTGCTCCAGCATCAGCCGGTAGGGCTCGAACGGGTTCTTGCCGGAGGCGATCAGCACGACCGAGGTCAGCAGGATCGCCGCGACGAGCGCGATGACCGGGCCGGCCACCGCCAGGAGCGCCCGCTCCTTGTCGAACTTCTTCATCGGGCCTGGTCCTCCCCGGACTCGTGGTGCTCCAGGTGCCCGGAGGCGGCACCCGTCATGGCCGAGCCCAGCTCCTCCGGAGTGATGGTGGCGGGGTCGGCGTCGGCGACCAGCCGGCCGTTGTAGATCACCCGCAGGGTGTCGGACAGGCCGATCAGCTCGTCCAGGTCCGCGGAGATCAGCAGTACGGCCAGGCCCTCGCGGCGGGCCTCGCGGATCTGGTCCCAGATCTGCGCCTGGGCGCCGA
The DNA here is from genome assembly GCF_014647975.1 of Streptomyces fumigatiscleroticus. Taxonomy (GTDB): domain Bacteria; phylum Actinomycetota; class Actinomycetes; order Streptomycetales; family Streptomycetaceae; genus Streptomyces; species Streptomyces fumigatiscleroticus. The sequence continues at coordinate 473,142 of NZ_BMQF01000003.1, read as the reverse complement.
CGTCCACACCGCGGGTGGGGTGGGCGGCGATCAGGAACTTCGGCTGGTGGCTCATCTCCCGGCCGACGATCAGCTTCTGCTGGTTGCCGCCGGACAGGGAGGCGGCGGTGACGTCGATGCCGGGGGTGCGGACGTCGTACTCCTCGACGATCCGGCGGGTGTCGGCCTGGGCGGACTTCGGGTCGAGCCAGAAGCCCTTGGCGTTGGGGCGCTCGGTGACATGGCCGAGGATGCGGTTCTCCCACAGCGGGGCTTCCAGCAGCAGGCCGTGGCGGTGGCGGTCCTCGGGGATGTAGCCGACGCCGTGCTCGCGGCGCCTGCGGGTGGGCCAGGGGGTGATCTCCTCCTCGCCGAGGGAGATCGTGCCCGAGTCGGCGTGCTTGAGGCCGATCAGCGCCTCGATCAGCTCGGTCTGGCCGTTGCCCTCGACGCCCGCGAGGCCGAGGACCTCGCCGGCGTGGATGGTGAAGGTGATGTCGTCGAGGACGGCGCGGCCGCCCTCGGCCTCCAGGCGGAGCTTGTCGACGGTGAGGACCGGGCGGTCGGTGACCGTGGACTCCGCCGTCTCCGGCGTCGGCAGCTCGCTGCCCACCATCAGCTCGGCGAGCTGGCGCGGCGTCGTCTCGGCGGGGACCGCCGTGCCGACGGTGGTGCCGCGCCGGATGACGGTGATGTCGTCGGCGACCGACAGCACCTCGCCCAGCTTGTGGGAGATGAAGATGACGGAGAGGCCCTCGGACTTCAGCTCGCGCAGGTTGTCGAAGAGCGCGTCGACCTCCTGCGGGACCAGGACGGCGGTCGGCTCGTCGAGGATCAGGGTCCTGGCGCCGCGGTAGAGGACCTTGAGGATCTCCACGCGCTGGCGGTCGGCGACGCCGAGGTCCTCGACCAGGGCGTCGGGGCGGACGTTCAGGCCGTAGCGCTCGGAGATCTCCAGGATCTTCTTGCGGGCGCCGCCGCCGATGCCGTGCAGCTTCTCGCTGCCCAGCACCACGTTCTCCAGGACGGTGAGGTTGTCGGCGAGCATGAAGTGCTGGTGGACCATGCCGATGCCGCGCGCGATGGCGTCGGCGGGGCCGGCGAAGGTGACCTGCTCGCCGCCGACGGTGATGGTGCCCTCGTCCGGCTTCTGCATGCCGTAGAGGATCTTCATCAGGGTCGACTTGCCGGCGCCGTTCTCGCCGACCAGGGCGTGCACGGTGCCTTTGCGGACGGTGAGGTGGATGTCGTGGTTGGCGACGACACCGGGGAAACGTTTGGTGATCCCCGCCAGCTCGACCGCGATCGTCGACCGGTCGGTGAGCGGAGGGCTGCTGGTCGCGTCGATGGCGCACTCTCCTCGGGAAAGGGGCCGCTCTACGCGCGTAGCGCCCCTGCTTTAAATAGCGCCCGGACCTGATCGCTTTCGTTTTGCTCACGATCCGTTCCGAGCATTTTGCCGCGCGAACGTAGGCGTCCCCGGCAGAGGTCTCCCGCCGTCCGCCGGTGGGGCGGGGCGGCGGGAGTCCGATGCCGGGGGTGCGGACAGGTCATCCTCTCCGCACCCCGTTCCGTGGCCGTAACGCTGCCATTACAGCGTCCTGTGGCCAATGCCTGTGACCGAAAACGGTCAGAGAAGGTCAGGAGGTCTTCACCTTGATGGAGCCGTTCTTGATGCCCTCCTCGGCCTTCTTCACGGCGTCCTGGATGGCGGTGTTGCTCTGGAAGGACGGGTTGGAGTCGGCCAGGCCCACGCCGCCCGTGGCGAGGCTGGCGCGGATCTCGCCGGTCTCGGGCTTGCCGTCCTTCACCGACTTGGCCAGGTTGTACACCGCGCCCTGCACGTCCTTCATGGCCGAGGTGAGGATGGAGTCCTTGTACTTGGCCAGCGCGTCCTGCTTGTACTGGTCGGAGTCGACGCCGATCGCCCAGATCTTGTGCGCGGAGGCGGCCTTGATGACGCCCTGGCCGGACAGGCCGGCGGCGGCGTAGACCACGTCGGCACCGGCGTCGATCTGGCCCTCGGCGGCGCTCTCGCCCTTGTCCGGGCTGGAGAAGCCGCCCTCGGCGGCCGTCTCGGTCAGGTACTGCGACTTGACCGTGACGCTCTTCTTGGTGTCCGCGACGCCCTGCTTGAAGCCCGCCTCGAACTTGTGGATGAGCGGGGTGTCCACGCCGCCGACGAAGCCGACGGTGTTCGACTTGGTGGCCTTGGCGGCGGCGACGCCGGCCAGGTAGGAGGCCTGCTCCTCGTGGAAGACCAGGTCGGCGACGTTGTCGGCCTTGATGGTCTCGTCGTCGACGATGCCGAAGGTCGTCTTCGGGAACTTGGCGGCGACCTCCTTCACGGCGGGCGCGTAGGCGTAACCGACGCCGATCACCGGGTTGTAACCCTGCTTGGCGAGCGTCTCCAGGCGCTGCACCTTGTCGGCGTCGGACTCGCCGTCCTGCGGCTCGACGGCGGTGGACTTGTAGCCGAACTCCTTGTCGGCCTTCTCCAGGCCGGCGGTGGCGGCGTCGTTGAAGGACTGGTCGCCCTTGCCGCCGACGTCGTAGGCGAGGGCGAGGCCCAGGTTCTTGTCGTCGCCGGAGGAGGAGCTGCTGGAAGAGCTGCCACAGGCGGATACGGTGACGGCGAGGGCTGCGGTTGCGACGCCTGCAAACGCGATACGGGACACCCGGCGCATGGAACGAGACTCCTTCGTGCAAGCGCCCAATCCAGGCGCTGGTTCCGCCGCAGCGTAACGCGCGTAGACGTGACGGAAAACCCCATCTGTCCGGTCCGTTATCGAGCTGTGGCACAAGGCACGTCCCAGATTACGGACAGCGATGCGCCCCTTGCGGCAGGCAAGGGGCGCGGGCCCGGCGGGCCCTCGGTGGGCCCACCGGTAAGGCCTCGGGGGGGCTCACCGGAGGACCGCCGGAGGACCACCGGAGGACCGCCGGAGGGTTCACCGGGCCCGTTCCGGCCCCGCCGGACGACCCGCCGACGAGGGCCCCGCCGGAGGGTCCACCGAAGGGCCGACCGGAGGGCCTGCCTAAGAATCCGCCGAAGAAGCCACCGGAGGGCCGATCGGGAGGCCCCGCCGAAGGGTTCGCCGGAGGACCGGCCGGAGGGTCCCGCCGAACGGGCCGTCGAACGGGCCGTCGAACGGGCCGTCGTAGGCCCCGTCGTAGGCCCCGTCGGAGCGCCGCCGGGAAGCCGGCCGGGGTTTGCGCAGGGGCCGGGTCACTTGGTGTTCACGGTGACCTTGCCGTCGACGATGTCCTGCTTGGCCTTGTCGACGGCGGCGACGACGTCCTTCATCGCCTGGTACTTCGGGTTGGAGTCGGCGAAGCCGACGCCGTCGTTCTCCAGGCTGCCGCGGACCACGCCGTTCAGGGGCTTGCCCTCGTAGACCGACTTGACCAGGTCGTACACGGCGCCGCCGACGTTCTTCAGCGCGGAGCCGAGGATGTAGTCCTTGTACGCGGCCAGCGCGGTCTGCCGGTACTGGTCGGAGTCGACGCCGATCGCCCAGACCTTCTTGCCGGCGGCCTCGGAGATCACGCCCTGCCCGGACAGGCCGGCCGCGTGGTAGATCACGTCCACTCCGGCCTCGATCTGCCCGCTCGCCGCGTCCTTGCCCTTGTCCGGGCTGGAGAAGCCGCCCTCCTGAGCGGTCTCGGTCAGATACTGCGACTCGATCTCGATCTTCGGGTCGACGGACTTGGCGCCCTGCACGTACCCGGCCTCGAACTTGTGGATGAGCGGGATGTCCACGCCGCCGATGAAGCCGATGTGCCCCTTCTTGGAGGCCTTGGCGGCGGCGACGCCGGCCAGGTAGGAGGCCTGCTCCTCGTGGAAGACCAGGTCGGCGACGTTGTCGGCCTTGACGGTCTCGTCGTCGATGATCCCGAAGGTGGTGTCCGGGAACTTCGCGGCGACCTCCTCCACGGCGGGCGCGTAGATGTAGCCGACGCCGATCACCGGGTTGTAGCCGGCCTGGGCGAGCTGGGTGATGCGCTGCACCTTGTCGGCGTCGGACTCGCCGTCCTGCGGCTCGATGTCGCGCCCGCCGATGCCGAACTCCTTGTCGGCCTTCTGGAAGCCGGCGTAGGCGGCGTCGTTGAAGGACTGGTCCCCCTTGCCGCCGATGTCGTACGCCAGCCCGATGCCCTTGCCGGAGTACGTGCCGGACTCCTTGTCGTCGCCCCCCGCCGACTTGCTGGACTCACCGCAGCCGGCCGCCGCGAGCGCGACGACCGCGACGGTCACCGCCGCCCGGGAGAACCTGGTCCTCCGAGTTGTCACTCGCACAGCAAGTACCCCTTCATCCCCACGGCACCGTCGCCGGCCCGCATCCCCTGTGCCGCCCCGGGCGGTGTCATGCCCTGGGCGATTGCGGCGCACAGTAACGCGCGTAGAAGGGGAGGGGAACGGGGTTTCTCGCGGCCGTTATCGATTCGTGCCGACGGTGGGTTACAGGTGTGCGCCGCCGATTACGGGCGGGTGACACAAGCGGGCGAAGGGGTGTCAACGGGACTCCCCTTCGCCCGTTCCGCTCAGCTCCCCGCGTCCAGCAGGGCCGCCGCCGTGAACAGCTCCACGCCCACGGTGATCGCCGACTCGTCGGCGTCGAAGTCGCCCTGGTGCAGATCGCGCACGGTCCGCTCGCCCGGGGTGCGCACCCCGAGGCGGGCCATGGCGCCGGGGACGTGCTCCAGGTACCAGGAGAAGTCCTCGCCGCCCAGGCTCTGCTCGGTGCCCTCCACGGACTGCACCCCGCGCCGGACCACCATGGCGTGGCGCAGCAGCTCGGTGACGGCCGGCTCGTTGACGACGGGCGGGACACCGCGCACGTAGTTGATCTCGGACTTGGCGCCGTGCAGGTTGGCGACCTCGTCGATCGCGCCGACCACCATGTCGGGCGCCTCCCGCCAGGCTTCTATGTCCAGGCAGCGCACGGTCCCCGCCAGCTCGGCGTGTTGCGGGATCACGTTGGGGGCGTGCCCCGACTCGATCCGGCCCCAGGTGATGGCGAGCCCGGCGCGGGTGTCGATGCGCCGGGAGACCAGGGCGGGCACGTCGGTGACCACGCGGGCGGCGGCCGTGACCAGGTCGGTGGTGAGATGGGGCCGGGCGGTGTGCCCGCCCGGCCCGTCGAGGGCGATCTCCAGGCGGTCGCAGGCGGAGGTGATCGGCCCCTCTCGCAGTCCGATCCGGCCGGCGTCCACCCGGGGATCGCAGTGCACGGCGATGATCCGCCGCACCCCCTCCAGAACCCCGCCGGCGATGGCGTCGGCGGCGCCGCCGGGCAGCACCTCCTCCGCGGGCTGGAAGATCAGCCGCACGGGCCGGGGCAGCATGCCCTGCCGGTACAGCTCGGCCAGCACGAGGCCGGCGCCCAGCACCACGGTGGTGTGCACGTCGTGCCCGCAGGCGTGCGCCCGGTCCGGCACGGTGGACCGGTACGGGCACTCGGCCTTGGTGTCCGGGATGGGCAGGCCGTCGATGTCGGCGCGCAGGGCGAGCATCGTGGGGCCGCCGTTCCACTCCCCCGACTCGGTACCGATGTCACAGATGAGCCCGGTACCTGCGGGGAGCACGCGCGGTTTGAGGCCGGCCCGCTCGAGCCGTTCCTTGATCGCTGCGGTGGTGCGGAACTCCTGGTTGCCGAGTTCGGGGTGCATGTGCAGGTCGCGACGGAAGGCGACGAGTTCGGCGTGCAGCGCCTCGGGCAGCGCGCCGGGAAGCACGGCTCCTCCGGGAAGGTCGGCCTGGGTCTCTGGGGACATCAGTTGCTTCACCCTCTGAAGGGTAGGACGCCGAGGCCGCCAATTGACCTGCGATCAACAAAAGTTCAGCCCGTTAGGGGAAGAAAACCTGGCCGCCCGACGCATAGCTGTCGATTGAAGTGGGTAAACTCGCCGGTCCTTCCGCCGAGCCGGTGATGCACCACCAGACTGTGATGTCCATCACAGCCCAACGTTCATCATCTTCTTCACGGATACCACGCACCGCCCGGACCACGCGGGCCGGTTCATCTGACGGACGGATCGACGGCGCAGCGGCGTAGCGCGGTTCCCGGAGCGGGCTTCACGGGACCACGGAACCGCCGTTTTCCGGTCAGCGCTCCGGCCGTCTCGGTACAGTGCCGCGCGTGAGCGCCGAGCCGCCGGAATTCGTCCGCACCACCCGGGCCTCCTACGACACGATGGCCCAGGCCTACGCCGACCGCTTCCCCGACAGTCTGGCCGAGCAGCCCCTGGACCGGGCGCTGGTCAAGGTCTTCGCCGACTTCGTGCGGGCGGCGTTTCCCGCCTCCCCCGCGTCCGCCGCACCGCCGCCCGTCGCCGACGTCGGCAGCGGGCCCGGCCATGTCACCGCGTGGCTGCGCGAGCTGGGGCTGCCGGTGTTCGGCGTCGACGTCTCGCCCCGCATGGTGGCGCTGGCCCGCCGGAGCCATCCCGGCCTGCGTTTCCACGTCGGCTCGATGACGTCCCTCGACCTTCCGGACGAGACGCTCGGCGGTGTGCTCGCCCTCTACTCGATCATCCATGTCCCGGACGGCCATCTCGCCGACGCGTTCGCCGAGTTCCACCGGGTCCTGGTGCCCGGCGGGCATGTGCTGCTGTGCTTCCAGGCCGGGAAGGAGGGCCATGTGCGCCTGACCGAGCGTTTCGGCCACGCGATCCAGCTCGACTACTACTGGCGCACCCCGGAGACCGTGGCCGACCGGCTCTCCGCGGCCGGGCTGCGCCCGCGGGCCCGTGTCCTGCGCGAGCCCCTCGGGGAGGAGACGCGCCCGCGCGCCTTCCTGCTCGCCGACAAACCGGCCGGCGAACCGGCTCCCCGGCCGGCCGTCACGCCGACGTGACCGCCGACAGCCGGTGCACGTCCCGGGCCGTACCGGTGACGCCGGACAGAAAACCGTGCGCCCGCGGCGAGGCGTGCTCGGTCAGCCAGGCCGGGTCGATGTCGCACACCGCGACCCGCACCTCCGTACCGGCCAGGGCGAGGGGAAGGGTGTGGACCACCGTGGACGGGAAGCTGAGGACCGTACGGCCGATGGGGCCGCGGCGGGCGATCAGTTCCAGGGGGAGGTCGGGGCGGACCACCTCCAGGCCCGTCTCCACCGCCAGGCGGTGCAGCTTCTCGGTGCTCTCGCGGCGGTGGGCGAAGTAGCGGGTGGCGCCGTGCGCCCTGGCCAGGGTCTGGACGGCCGCCAGATAGCGTTCGCCGTCCACCACGCCGGTCTCCACCAGGGACGTGCCGACCATGTCGGCGCCCTTGGTGATGCGGGGCGGGCCGAAGCGGGAGCGGGTCCAGGCGAAGGTGTTGGCGGTGACCGTGACGCCCGCCGGCGTCTCCCGCACCGGCATCGAGGAGAACACCGACACCCGGCGGTCCTCGCTCGGGGTGAGCCGGCGCCGGGCCGAGGAGGACACCGGCGCGAAGACCAGGTCGCGCGGGCCGGGCCGGCCGCCCTTGCGGTGCCAGCGCACCAGGCGCTCGCCGCGGGCGAGCTGGGCGACGAACTCCATCGTCGCCGTGCCGTCGTCGACCACCACCAGGTCACGGGCGCGGGTGATGGTCAGCAGCAGCTGTACGTAGCGGGAGAACGGGTCGCCCATCACGACCCGTCTGGCCCGGCGCAGCAGCGGAGTCAGGCCGCCGATCGTCTGGAACGGCGCCGTCGCCCCGCCCCGCGCCTCCTCCCAGCGGACCTCGTGACCGTCCTCGCGGGCCAGTTCCGCCATACGGCGCAACTGGCCCCGGGTCATCGGGTCGGTCGGGGACAGGACCACGAGGGTGAGCCCCGCGCCTTGCTCCGGCCCGTGGGCGTGCGCCCACTCCAGCACGTTCAGCAGTTGTACCGGGCTCTCGACGAAGGCGAGAGTGGGGGGGCCGGCGTTCCCGGCGCGAGGGCTCATGGCGTACGTCCGTCCTGTCTAGGAGGCGCTGTGGGGGGTGCCGCTCGGACTCAGACCGAGACCGGCTCGCCGGCGGCCGCGGCGATCTCCGCCTCGGCGACCACACCGGTGACGCGGCGCAGCTTCTTCATCGGGCCCAGCTCGGACTCGTAGACCTTCTTCACGCCGTCGCCGAGGGAGGCCTCGATGGTGCGGATGTCGCGGACCAGGCGGACCAGACCCTGCGGCTCGACGGAGGCGGCCTGGTCGGAGCCCCACATCGCGCGGTCGAGGGTGATGTGGCGCTCGACGAAGGTGGCGCCGAGGGCGACCGCGGCCAGCGTGGTCTGCAGGCCCGTCTCGTGGCCGGAGTAGCCGATCGGGACGTTCGGGTACTCCTGCTGGAGGGTGTTGATCACGCGCAGGTTGAGCTCCTCGGCCTTCGCCGGGTACGTCGACGTGGCGTGGCAGAGCAGGATGTTGTCGCTGCCCAGCACCTCGACCGCGTGGCGGATCTGCTTCGGGGTGGACATGCCGGTGGAGAGGATGACCGTGCGGCCGGTGGCGCGCAGGGCGCGCAGCAGCTCGTCGTCGGTGAGGGAGGCGGACGCCACCTTGTGGGCGGGGACGTCGAACTTCTCCAGGAAGGCGACGGCCTCGGTGTCCCACGGGGAGGCGAACCAGTCGATCCCCTTCTCCTTGCAGTACTCGTCGATCTTGCGGTACTCGTCCTCGCCGAACTCCACGCGGTGGCGGTAGTCGATGTAGGTCATCCGGCCCCAGGGGGTGTCGCGCTCGATGTCCCACTGGTCGCGCGGGGTGCAGATCTCCGGGGTGCGCTTCTGGAACTTCACCGCGTCGCAGCCGGCCTCGGCGGCCACGTCGATCAGCTTGAAGGCGTTGTCGAGGTCGCCGTTGTGGTTGATGCCGATCTCGCCGGTGATGTAGACGGGGCGGCCGGGGCCGGCCTCGCGGGAACCGAACGTGCGGATGCGGGGGTCAGAGGTCACAGCGCTCATGGCGGGGAACGTCCTTACTTGGTGAGGGAATCGAGAGAGGGGCCGAGGATCCAGCTGGCGATCTCCCGGATCGCGCCGTCGCCACCGGGGACGGTGGTGACCGCGCGTGCGGCGCCGCGCACGACGTCGTGGGCGCTCGCGACCGCCACGGGCCAGCCCACGAGGGCGAAGCACGGGAGGTCATTGACGTCGTTGCCGACGTAGAGCACGCGCTCCGGCGCGATGCCCTGCTCCTCGCACCACTGCTTGAGGGCGAGGTCCTTGCGGTCGATGCCGTGCAGCACCGGGAGCTTGAGCTTCCGGGCGCGGGCGGCGACCACCGGGTTCTGTTCCGTGGACAGGATCAGCATCTTCAGGCCGCTCCTGCGCAGCGCGGCGATGCCGAGGCCGTCCCCGCGGTGCACGGAGACGAACTCCCGTCCGTCGGAGTCGACCAGCACCCGGTCGTCGGTCTGGGTGCCGTCGAAGTCGAGGACCACCGCGTCGATGTCGTCGGCGGTGGGGAGCGAGCCGGGCAGGTCCGCGTCGAAGAGGGGGGCCAGCGCGCGGGCGCGGGCCAGGTCGTGCGGGTCGTCGATCTCCAGCACCCGCGCCGGGTCGGTGCGCACCAGGTCGGTACGGCCGAAGAAGCGGTGCCGGTGCTCGCGGAAGCCGGCCGCGTCCATCGCGTAGGCGGCGCCGGTCTCCAGCAGGTCCTGGGGGCGGTCCTGGCGGCGCGGACGGAAGGACTTGTCGTGGTTGACGCCGTAACCGCCCTGGGTGGCGGTGGAGTTGGCCACGGTGACCGATCCGGCGACGGCCGCCGTGGACCGGCTTTCGCCGACCGCCGGGTCGTCGGCCGCGTCCCGCCAGACGAAGCCGTGGAAGGGGGCCACGGTCAGCGCCGTGTCGGCGCCGTGCTCCAGCACCGCGGCGACGACCCCGTCGATGTCCTGGCGGACGATGAACGGGCTGGTGCACTGCACGAGCAGCACCACGTCGACCGGGGAGCCGTGCAGCGCCTCGTGGGCGTCCATGGCATGCAGCACGGCGGCCTCGGAGGTGGCGGTGTCACCGGCGATGGCGGCGGGCCTGAGCACCACCTCCGCGCCGGCCTGCCGGGCGGCGGCGGCGATGGCCTGGTCGTCGGTGGAGACCACCACGTCGGTCACCAGCCGGGCGGCACGGCACTCGCGCACGGCACGCGCCACCAGCGGTACTCCGCCGACGGCCGCCAGGTTCTTCGCGGGTACGCCCTTGGAGCCGCCGCGCGCGGGAATCACCGCGAGCACCCGGCGCTCCCCCGGGCTCTCGGCTCCGCCCGCTTCCGGGTTGGACATGGCATCGGCTCCTTGACGTGCTTGGTGGGGGATCCCGGGGTTCACAGCTCTCCCATTCGCCGGATCACGGGGGCGACCCGCTGCACGCCGTGCCGGTAGGCGCCGCGCGCCGCCCGGCGCACGATCTGCCGGACCGGTCCGGGCTCCTTGTCGGCGGCGGGCGCGCCGGGCAGCGGCGTCCCGTCCGGGCCCAGGTGATGGCGGGCGAGGATGCCGGGCAGATAGCCGGCGGCGGTGGCGGGTGTGTAGTACGGGGTGAGGGGCGGCAGGCCGCCGGGGCGGTCCAGCAGCTCGGCGAGGCGTTCGCGCGCCGTGTCGAAGGCGGTCGCATAGCGGCCGTCGGCGGCGACACCCTGCCGGGCGACCCACTCCTCGTCGGGCACCGGGCGGTGGCCGGCGTCGAGCTGGTCCCAGGAGGCCAGGCAGCCGGAGCCCACGAAGTGGTGGTTGCCGAGGGCCTCGCGCACGCCCAGGTCGGTGAGGACCACCGTCGGGATGCGGCGGTGCAGGGACTCCAGGGCGGCGGTCGAGCTGACCGTGACCATGAGGTCGGTGCGGTCCAGGACCTCGCCCATGTTGCCGTAGACCAGACGGAAGTTGGGCGGCAGGTCCATGCGCTGCGCCAGCTTCTGGTAGGGCAGCTCCTCGATGTGCGTGGTGTGCTCGCCCGGCTTGGAGCGCAGCTTCAGCAGCACCTCGCGCGCGGGGTGCAGCCGGGCGTGCGCGACCAGCCGTTCCAGCAGGTACGTACGGTCCTTGCGGCTCTCCGGGACGGAGGGCTGCGCGGCGAAGACCACCGTGTAGGGGTCGTGCTCGCCGGTGTAGGGCGCGCCGCCCAGGAAGGGCAGCGCCACCTCGGTCACCGACGAGGCGTCGGCGCCCACCCCCTCGTACACGGCCCGGAAGCGCTCCGCGTCCTGGCGGGAGTTGGCGAGGACGAGGTCGGCGCCGTGCCGCAGCAGCAGGCCGTCGGCGAGCTTCTCGTAGACGACGCCGACATAGCCGGTGACGACGGCGGGCCGGTCCGTGCGGCCCTCCCAGACGCGCTTCAGGCCGTGCAGCATCGCCTGGACGCCGCCGCCGACCAGGGCCAGCACGACGATGTCGTACGGCTCCTCGGCCATGGCGCGCAGGAACTCGACGGCTGTGACCTCCCGGAGGGAGTCGGCGCTCACCCCCACTTCCCGCAACTGGCGGGCCGTGGGCGTGGCCCGGCCGCGCAGCAGGAATCCGTCCAGAACGGGGCGGACTTGCGCGTCCTCGCGCGCTGCGGCTTCCATGGACGGACCCGGAGCGATACGGCCCGCGGTCAGCGCACCCCATTTCCAGCGGGTGTCCGAGTCCGCGAGAACGGCGATTCGCGGGGGGTTCGAGGTACTTGGTGGCACGACGAAGACACTAGGAAGCGATTCCTAGGTATGGCCGAACCGTGGCGCAATGAAAAGTTAACAACACCCCACCGGGAGCCGAACCGGCTCGCCAGAGAGCGGGAAGTACACGGGATGCACCGTTCCGACACATCGAGTTCAGCCGCCGTACGCGTTTCGGAAAGGTACCCAGCCGGGCGTGCTCCTAACGTTTCGCGGGTGCCAAAGCTTTCCGTCATCGTGCCGTTCTACAACGTGCGGCAATACGCGCCGGACACCCTCAGGAGTCTTCGGCTGAACGCCGGGCGCGACATCGAGTTCGTCCTGGTGGACGACAAATCCAGGGACGATACACCGGCCATCGTCGAGCGCGGGGCCGAGGAACTCTCGGACGTCGCCCAGGTCCAGTTCCTCCGCCACGAGGTGAACGGCGGGCTCGCCACCGCCCGCAACACCGGCCTGGACGCGGCACGGGGCGAGTACCTGACGTTCCTGGACGGGGACGACTGGCTGGCCCCCGGCTATCTCTCCCAGCTGGTGTCGGCCATCGAGGAGCTGGGCTGCGACTTCGTGCGCACCGACCACGTACAGACCACCGCCCGCGCGCGGACCGTGCACCGGGCCCCGGTCGGGCTGCGCGGGCAGGTGCTGAAGCCGCGCGACGCGATCCTCCCCGCCGAACGCACCACCTCGGTCGACTACGCCTACGCCTGGGCCGGTGTCTACCACCGCCGCCTGCTGGACAAGGGCCTGCTGCACTTCACCGACGGGCTGCGCACCGCCGAGGACCGGCCGTGGATCTGGAAGCTGCACCGTGAGGCGGAGTCGTTCGCCGTGGTCAACCTGCTCGGCGTGTTCTACCGACGCGGGGTCGCCTCCTCCCTCACACAGATCGGCGACGCCCGCCAGCTGGACTTCATCCGCGCCTTCGACCAGGTGATGGAGGAGACCGCGGCCGACCGGGACGCCGACAAGCTGCTGCCCAAGGCGGTGCGCACCTACTGCGCGATCATCGCGCACCACCTGTCGGACCGGAGCAAGTGGGAGCCGGCCGTGGCCAAGCAGCTGCGGTCGATGAGCGCGGCCGCGATCCAGCGCATGCCGCAGGACACGCTCGCCGCCGTACTGAACACCATGGACCTGGACCGTGCCGCCAAGCTGCGGCGGCTGCGGCGCCGGCCCACCACAGCGAAGGCGGCCGCCTGATGCCCCGGACCACCCAGATCTTCTGCGCCTCGACGCTCTACGGAGTCGCCACCCTGGCGGCCGCGATCGACTCCGGCCTGTTCACGGTAGGGGACCGGCGGGTGCTGCTGGTCTTCAACAACTCCGCCAGCCCGGAGACCACCCCCGCCCTCGACACCATGCCCGGCTTCGAGCCGCTGCGCGGCCACTTCGACGAGGTGCTGTCCTGGAACGAGGCGATCCGTCCCTTCCACCCCGGGGCCTGGACGCCGCGCCCCGACGACATCCCCCTCTTCGAGCGGTATCTACGGCTGCTGTGGGGTCTGGGCGAGGACCGCGTGGAGCTGGTCCTGGAGTCGATCCAGGTCGCCCCCGCCCTCACCGTGGCCGAACTGTTCACCGGCGCCCCGATCGACGTCTACGCCGACGGCCTGATGAGCTACGGCCCGACCCGCAACAAGCTGGACCCGCTGGTCGGCACCCGGGTGCGGCGCCTGATCCACCTGGATCTGGTGCCGGGGCTCACGCCGCTGCTGCTGACGGAGTTCGACGTGCCGGCGCACATCGTGCCGACGCCCGCCTTCCTGAAGGTGATGGACGGGCTGACGGACGCCGGTCCCGCGCTGCCCGCCCTGCCGGACAACGCGGCGGTGCTGCTCGGCCAGTACCTCTCCGCGCTGGGCATCCTCTCCCCCGAGGACGAGGAGGACCTGCATGTGCGGATGATGCGCGGCGCGGTCGAACGCGGGCACCGGTCCGTCGTCTTCAAGCCGCACCCCACGGCACCGGCCCGCTACAGCCGCGCCCTGGAGACCGAGGCGGACCGGCTCGGCGTCGACCTCACCGTGCTGGACACGCCGGTCCTGGCCGAGGTGCTGTTCGCCAAGGCACGGCCCGGTCTGGTCATCGGCTGCTTCTCCACCGCGCTGTTCACCGCCTCCTCCTTCTACGACCTGCCGGCCGCCCGCATCGGCACCGAACGGCTGCTGGAGCGGCTCACCCCCTACCAGAACAGCAACCGGGTGCCGGCCGTGCTGGCGGACGCGGTGCTGCCCGATCTGGAGGGGCGGACGGGGGAGGACCCCGTTCCGGCCGACACGCTCGGCGAACTGGTCACGGCGGTGGGCTTCGCCATGCAGCCCAAGATCTACCCGGGTTCGCGTCCGGCGGCGGAGGCGTATCTGAGGGCCCACTTCGGCCCGCGCACCCAGCGCTATTTCAAGCGCCGGCGGCTCACCTCGCTGGGGCTGCCCGGCGGCCTTCCGGATCGGCTTTCCTTCCTGCCGCACAACGCCACCGCACGCCGGGTGGTACGGCGAGCGCGGAATCTGCGCAAGGCCGTACGGAAAGCGAAGGCGCGGAGCGGCGCCAAACAGCGCTGACTCCTGAAACCCATGCACTGTTCACCCACAGTTCCCCCGACGTTCGAGTGTCAGGGGAACACGACCGTATTTCATTCACGGTGGAGGTATGCCTGGTCCTCCGGTACTCGAAGGGTCCGGCCCTGTCCGGGCGCCTTCACGTCGTTCCCGGTATTCGGAGTGAGCTGATACATCCATGCGCATCGCTGTCTTTGTCGAGAACCGCAACGGCGTCGGCCTCGCCTCGGAGATCACACGGGCCCCAGGAGCCGAGGCCCACTCCTTCCGCCTGGTCACGGCCGACCGGGACGGGCATGTCGCCGAGTGGATCACGGAAGAGGCGGCGACCCGCTTCGACGGCCTGACGGTGCACAACCTCTTCACCGTCGACGAGGCGCTCAGTGACGCGGAGTTCCTCGAGGAACTCGGTCACCGAATACGCGCCTACGCGGAGCGGGAGGGCGTCGACCGGCTGGTGTTCTTCAACGACCAGTCGCAGCGCGGACGCCGGGTGGCCGGGGCGCTGGGCCGCACGGTGCCGCTGATTCTCGTACAGGACGGGCATCTGGACTTCCACTTCAAGAGGACCGACGCCGGTCTGCACGACCAGAACTGGTACTACGGCTCCTCCGCCCCGGCCGCCGTCTGCGTCTGGGGCCCGGCCACCGCCCACCACCTGCTGTTCCGCTCCGCGGACGGCACCCCGTCGGTGCACATCACCGGCGCGCTCGGGCACAGCGACGACCCGGCGCTGCTGCGGGCGGCCCGCTCCACCACGCACCGGCACGCCAAGGACCCCGGCGAACCGCTGCGCATCGTCGTCCTCGACCAGCCACTGGGCGACCAGCGCAAGCTCTCCCGCGGCGAGCACCGGCAGCAGCTCACCGAGGTGTGCGCCGCGCTGGCCGAGTTCGGCACCGTCGAGATCAAGCCGCACCCGTCCACGCTCGACGGCCACCTCTCCTGGCTGCGCACCCTGCCCGACGTGACGGTGCTGGACGAGAAGGCCCTGCTCGACGCCGAGGCGCTCGACGGCTACGACCTCGCGGTCACCTTCTTCTCGACGACCTATCTTCAGACGCTGCGGGCGGGCACCCCGCTGATCCTGTTCAGCCCGCCCCCGCTGAACATCGTCTTCCCGACGATCAACCACCCTCTGCTGCGCAACGTGGGCACCGTCGGGGAACTCGTCGACGTCGCCGCCGATCTCCAGCGCTCGGGCAAGTTCGTCGCCAACGTGCACGGCGAGCCCGTCGAGCACTTCATCGCCTTCCACGACGACGTCGCCGGGCGGGTGCTGCGTCTGATCGAGGAGGCCGCCGTGCCCGCCGAGCCGCCGGCGCCCCGGTGGGCGGCGGCCGACGACGCCCGGCAGGGTGCCTCACGGGCCGAGCGGGCCCTGCAAGCCGTCCAGCGGCGGGTGGACCGGCCCCGCTCGCTGGCCGTGCTCGGGCTCGGCTTCTCGTACGTCACCGGTGTGGCGATCCCCGTCCTCACCTACACCCAGGCGCTGCTCGCGCAGAGCCCCGTGGACGTCCGCTACTTCGACCTCGGCGCCTACAGCCGCGCCGAGGACGTCATGAAGGACCTGGAGAGCGCGGAGGTGGTCCTGGTCAACAGCCTGGCACCGTTCTGGCGCTCGCCGCTGGCCAACGAACTGGTCCAGGCGTTGCAGGACATGGGCAAGTCCGTGGCGCTGTACGCCCACGAGACCGAGTACGTCATGAACTTCGAGGGCGGGCAGCACACACTGCGGCACCAGGAGATGCTCGCCCTGCTGCCCAAGCTGAAGGTCCTGTGCGTCTCCACCGCCCAGGCCGACATGTTCCGCCAGCTCGGAGTGGGCGACCCGGTCGTGGTCTACAACACCGTTCCGCGCGACACCCACCGGGCCCGCGCCCGGCGCACCCCGGGCGAACGGCCGCGCATCGTGATGGTCGGTTCCATGCAGGACCGCAAGGGCCTCGACCTGTTCTCCCGCGTGGCCGAACTGGCGTACGCGCAGGGTCTGCCGTGGCGGTTCGCCTGGATCGGCCACAAGACCTGGCGCATCGGCGCCTCCACGCTGCTGTCGGACCGCGTCGAGTGGATGGGAGCCCTCTCCCGCGACCGGGTGCGCGAGGAGCTCGCCGCCTCGGACGTCTTCTTCCTCTCCAGCGTGGACGACCCGATGCCGCTGTCGGTGGTCGAGGCGGTACAGCAGCGGCTGCGCACGGTCACCTACCACCGGGTGGGGTCCCGGGAGGTCCTGGAGGGCGTCCCCGGATACCGTTCCTTCGCCGAGTACACGCCCGAGGCGGCGCTCGACGCCCTGCGCGGGGTGCTGGACGACGAGATCTCGGAGGCGGACTACCAGGATGTCGAGGAGCTCTTCGACATCCCGGCCTTCACCGCCCGGATGACCACGGCTCTCGGCCTGCCCGGACCGGGCGGGACCGGCCGTCGCGCGGGCGGCACCGCCGTCACCGTGTCCGCCGACGGCACCGGTGCGGCGGACGACGTGGACGACGACGCCGACGGCGACACCGGTGCGGCCGGTACGCGGCGCTTCGCGGCGGTGCTCTCGCGGCACGGCAAGTACCTCACCGAGGACTTCGCCCGGCACTTCGCCAAGGGCCAGCACGACGACGCCCTGCGGGTGGGCACCGAGATACTGCGGCGCAGACAGCCGGTGGACGTCATCCTCGGCATGGCCGAGATCAGGGCGCTGCGCGGCGACGTCAAGGAGGCCTCCCGGCTGCTGTCCGCCGCCGCGATCGCCGGGGGCGAGCGTGCCCGGGTCTGGACGGAGGTCGCACGCGTCGCCGAACTGCTCGGCAGCCGCGGCCGGTCCGTACGGCAGCTGGCGCGCAAGGAGGCGATCCGTATCCAGCTCGCCAACCGGTCGGCCCGTATCTTGAAATCCGAGTGAGCCCGCATCCGAGTGAGCCGGGCCACCGGGACAGCGTCCCCCGAACCGCTCGGAGAACGTCCCCAGTTGTCCCTCCGTTGAGCCGAGTGCATCCGGCCGGGAGCGCCCCCATCCGAACCCGCGGCGTACTGCGAGGATTACCAGCATGACCGAAACGGTCGTGAGCACATCGACGTCACAGCCCCCCTCCCCGCCGGTGCCACGGCGCCGGGAGGGCAGGCTCCGGGCCCTGGACGGGCTGCGGCTGATCGCCGCGCTGATGGTGGCGGTGTACCACTACGCCGGCCGTGGCGGTGACGTCTCCCTGGCCTGGGGCACCTCGCCCAAGGAGCAGTTCCCCACGCTGCACGCGTACGCCGCCTACGGCTGCCTCGGCGTCGAGGTGTTCTTCGTGATCAGCGGGTTCGTGATCTGCATGAGCGGCTGGGGCCGGTCCCTGACGTCGTTCTTCGCCTCGCGCGTGTCCCGGCTGATGCCGGCCTACTGGGCGGCGGTCGTCCTGGTGACGGCCGTGTTCGCACTGCCGGTGGTCACCTACGAGGCGGTGTCGCCGAGCGACGCGCTCGTCAACCTGACCCTGTTCCAGCAGCCCCTGGGCGCGGACCGGGTGCTGGGCGTGTGCTGGACGCTGTGGGTGGAGATCCGGTTCTACGCGCTCTTCGCGGTCTGCGTCGTCCTGCCCGGGGCGAACCGGCGGCGCGTGATCGCGTTCTGCGCCGGCTGGACGCTGGCGGCGGTGCTCGCGCAGGCCGCGCACCAGCCGCTGCTCGACGTCGTCCTGATGCCGCAGTACGCGCCGTTCTTCATCGGCGGCGTCGGCCTCTACCTGGTCCACCGCGACCGGCGGGACGTCTACGGCTGGGGCATCACGATCCTGAGCTTCCTGATCGGGCAGCACTACTCGGTGCAGGAGCTGTGGAACGCCTCGGACCCGAACGCCTTCGCCCACCGCACCTTCCTCGGCATCGTCCTCGTCGTCGCCTTCGGCTTCGTGGCGGTCGCCGCGATCGCGCTGGGCTGGCTGGACCGGGCCAACTGGCGCTGGCTGACGGCGGCCGGAGCGCTGACGTACCCGTTCTACCTCGTCCACGAGCACCTCGGCTGGGTCGTCATCAAGGCACTCCACCAGGGGCTGGACATACCGTCGTACGCCACCTTCCTGCTCACGGCCGCCTCGATGCTGCTCCTCGCCCGGCTGCTCAACCGGTACGTGGAGAAGTGGGCCACGCCGCTGCTGCGCCGCATGCTGTCCGACCTCCCCAGGAAGCTCTAAGGAAGTCACAGAGAACCTGGTCAGCAGGGGTAAGCGAGGGCTCGCTCGCACGCCGGTTCTCCCGCGCGCCATCTGCCGTTCACCTGTCGCCTCTGGGATGCGACGGCACCGCGCGAGAGAAAGGTGGCACCGTGCGAGACCCTCGGATGACGGCGATCGGCAAGGGACTGAGGCGTCGTGGCAGGCTCATGATGCAGGCCGTGAGCCCGCCGCGCGGGAACCTGAGCGCCATCCCCACGCCCCGGAGCGCCGGTGTCCCACATGACTCCGACGCCTCCTACACCGCTCCGCCCACTCCGCGCCTGGTGGAGTCGCCGGTCTTCGTCCTCTCCTCGGTGCGCTCCGGTTCGACGCTGCTGCGGATGCTGCTGAACAGCCACAGCCGCGTCCGGGCCCCGCACGAGATGCATCTGCGGACGCTCCACGTCCGCCTGTCCCGCGAGTTCACCGCGGCCGCCATGAAGGAGCTCCAGCTCGACAGGGACGAGCTGGAGCACATGCTGTGGGACCGGGTGCTGCACCTCGAGCTCACGCGCAGCGGCAAGGACGTGATCGTCGACAAGACGCCGGCGAACACCCTCATCTGGGCCCGGCTGCACCGATGTTGGCCGAACGCGCGCCACATCGTCCTGCTGCGGCACCCGGGCGCCGTCATCGCGTCACTGACCAGCCGTCGGACCGATCCCGACCACGAGGCCATCCGGGCCGAGGTCCTCGGCTACTGCGAGAAGCTGGAAGAGGCCCGCCACCATCTCGACGCCCATGTGGTCCGGTACGAGGAGCTGACCGCGGAACCGGAGCGGGTCACCCGCGGCATCTGCGGGTACCTCGGCGTGCCCTGGGAGCCCGGCATGCTCGACTACGGCGACAAGGACCACGGCGTCCTCCGCCCCCAGCTGGGCGACTGGTCCAGCACCATCAGGTCCGGCCGCATCCAGCCCGGCCGCACGGCCGACGCGAGCACCGAGCTCCCGCCACGGCTGAAGGAGCTCGCACAGGCGTGGGGGTACCCACCCGTTGCCTGACCCCACCCGCTGCCACCGCCGGCCGTTCCGCTGTCCGCCCGGTGCGCACGAGCCCGGCACCCCGACGGCCTCAGCCGATCCCGTACCGTGCGCCGATCCCCGCGATGACCACCTCCAGCCCCTCCTCGAAGTGGCGCTCGTAGTCCAGGAAGATCTCCGCACCGGCCGCGGCCGACAGGGGGTAGTCGGCCATGAGACGGGCGCGTTGGTCGACGTCGTAGCCCTCGCGGCGCTCGCCCGGCAGGGGCTGGACGCCCTGCTCCTCGGTGACGAAACCGAGGGTGTACGCGTACGTCGTGCTGGTCGCGCGGACGGCCTGGGCCAGGGTGAAACCGGCGGCCGTGAACAGGCGCAGGGTGTCCTCCAGCTGAGCGGCGTGCTCCAGGCCGGTGAAGCGTGAGCCGCTGAACACCTTGGCGCCGTCGCGGTAGCCGAGCAGCGCCGTGCGCAGCCCGCGGTTGGTCCTGAGCAGCCGCTCCCGCCAGGTGTCGTCCGGGTCGAGCGGGGTCCCGGCGACCATCCGGCGGTACATCTCCGTGGCCATCTCGTCGAGCAGCGCCTGCTTGTCCTTGAAGTGCCAGTACAGAGCCGGTGCCTTGACGTCCAGCTCGCGGGCGATGACCCGCAGGGTGAGTCCGTCCAGGCCCACCTCGTTCAGCAGCTTCAGCGCCGTGTCCGCGACCCGCTTGCGGTCGAGGGGGGCGCGTCGTTCCGTACCCACGCTTGACAGTTTAACGGTGTTAAGGGCACGCTCGGGAGCGTCGGCACTTAACAGCGTTAAGGAGTGTGGCGTGATGACGGCTGATGTGGACGTCCTGATCGTGGGCGCGGGTCCGACCGGGCTGACGCTCGGCATCGACCTGGCCCGGCGCGGGGTGGACGCGCTGGTGGTGGAGCGGGCCGCGGCCCTCTTCCCCGGCTCGCGCGGCAAGGGGCTCCAGCCGCGCACGATGGAGGTCTTCGACGATCTCGGCGTGCTCGACGCGATCCGCGCGGCCGGCGGGACCTATCCGGCCGGGATGATCTGGCAGGACGGCAGGCGGGTGGGCGAACACCGGATGTTCGACCCGGCCGAGCCCACGGAGGACTCGCCGTACAACGAGCCGTGGATGGTGCCGCAGTGGCGCACCCAGGAGATCCTCGCGGCACGCCTGGAGGAGCTGGGCGGACGGGTCGTGTTCGGCCGCGAGGCCGTCGGTGTGGAGCAGGACGGCGACGGCGTGACCGTCCGCTTCGGCGACGGCGGCGTCCTGCGCGCCCGGTACGCCGTCGCCGCCGACGGCGGCCGCTCGGCCGTGCGCCACGCGCTCGGCATCGGCATGACCGGGGAGACCGTCGACCCGGGCCCGATGCTCGTGGCGGACGTCCGGATCACCGGCCTGGACCGCGACAACTGGCACGTCTTCCCGCCGCGCGGGGACGGCGAGGACTTCATGGCGATCTGCCCGCTCGCGGGCACCGAGGACTTCCAGCTGGTCGCCCGGTTCCCGGAGGGGAGCACGCCCGACCTCACCCTGGACGGCGTGCGCAAGCTCGTCGCCGCCCGGTCCCATCTCGCGCCGGAGGACGTCACCGAGGTGCGCTGGGCCTCCGACTTCCGGCCGCGGGCGGCGCTGGCCGACGCCTTCCGCGCGGGCCGGGTCTTCCTCGCCGGGGACGCCGCGCACGTGCACTCCCCGGCCGGCGGACAGGGCCTCAACACCAGCGTCCAGGACGCCTACAACCTGGGCTGGAAGCTGGGCGCGGTACTGCGCGACGGGGCACCGGCCGCGCTGCTGGACACCTACGAGGAGGAGCGGCGCGCGAACGCGGCCGCCATGCTCGGCCTGTCCACCAGCGTCCACCGCGGCGAGACCCGGCGCGGTGAGGCGACGCGCCAGCTGGGCCTGCACTACCGGGACGCCTCCCTCACCGAGGAGACCCGCGCCGAGCCGGGCCCGGTCCGCGCGGGCGACCGCGCCCCCGACGCGACCGTGGACGGCGTACGGCTCTTCGACGCCTTCCGGGGGCCGCACTGGACGCTGCTGGCGCTGGGCACCCGGGCGCCGGAGGGCGTGGCGGAGACGGTGCGGGTCGTGCGCGGTGCCGCGCCCGCGTTCTACGGCGCCGGGCTCTTCCTCGTCCGGCCGGACGGGTACGTCGGCTGGGCCGGGGAGACCGGTGCGGGACTCACGGAGTACCTGGCCCGCGTCGGCCGGCACTGAGGCGGGCCGGCGCCCCGGAGGAACACCGCAGCCGCGCGCTCAGCCGCTGGCCAGGGACAGCTTGACGGCGAACCCGAGGAACAGCACCCCGGCGGCCGAGGTGGCACCGGCGCTGAGCGTCCTCCGGCGACGGAACGCAGCCGCGAGACGAGACCCGCCGAAGATGAGCGTCGACAGGTACAACACGCTTGCCAGCTGGGCGAGTACGCCGAGCGTCACGAACCCGATGACCGGGTTGGACTCTGACACGAACTGCACGAAGAAGGCGACGAAGAACAGGATCGCCTTCGGGTTGAAGAGGCTGACGAGCAGGGCCCGGCGGTAGGGCCGCTCTTCCGCGACGGCCGCACCCGCGCCGCCCGCGCCGTCCTCCACGGCCTTTACCCGCCGGGCCCGCCACATCCCCCACGCGGTCCGCAGCATGCCGACCGCGAGCCAGGTCAGATATCCGGCACCGGCGTACTTGACGATCGCGAACAGCACGGCGTTCGCCTGGAGCAGGGAGGCGACTCCGGCCGCCGAGAGCGTCATCAGCACCGTGTCGCCGCAGAACACACCGGCGGCGGCCGTGTACCCGGCCCGTACACCGCGCCGGGCGGCCACGGAGAGGACGTACAGGGAGTTGGGACCGGGCAGCAGGACGATCAGGACGACGCCTGCCAGATAGGTGGGGAGATCGATGACGCCGAACATGAAAGGAGTGTCGCACGGGGGTACGACACTCCGATCCCGGGTTCCGGGTCAGAAGGCGTCGCTGGGCACGTAGGTGCCCCAGACCTCCCGCAGCGCGTTGCACACCTCGCCGACGGTGGCGCGGGCGCGCAGGGCGTCCTTCATCGGGTACAGGACGTTGTCCTCGCCCTCGGCGGCCTTCTTCAGCGCGGCCAGGGCGGTGTCGACCGCCTGCTGGTCCCGCTCGGCGCGGAGCTTGGCCAGCCGCTCGGCCTGCTGGGTCTCGATGGCGGGATCGACGCGGAGCGGTTCGTAGGGCTCCTCCTCGTCGAGCTGGAAGCGGTTGACGCCGACCACCACCCGCTCGCCGGAGTCGGTCTCCTGCGCGATCCGGTACGCGCTGCGCTCGATCTCGCTCTTCTGGAAGCCGTGCTCGATGGCGTTGACCGCGCCGCCCAGGTCCTCGACCTTCCGCATCAGCTCCAGCGCGGCCGTCTCCACGTCGTCGGTCATCTTCTCGATGACGTAGGAGCCCGCGAAGGGGTCGACGGTGGCCGTCACGTCCGTCTCGTAGGCGAGGACCTGCTGGGTGCGCAGCGCCAGTCGCGCGCTCTTGTCGGTGGGCAGCGCGATGGCCTCGTCGAAGGAGTTGGTGTGCAGCGACTGGGTGCCGCCGAGGACCGCCGCCAGGCCCTGGACCGCCACCCGGACCAGGTTCACCTCGGGCTGCTGGGCCGTCAGCTGCACGCCGGCCGTCTGCGTGTGGAAGCGCAGCATCAGCGACTTGGGGTTCTTGGCGCCGAACTCCTCCTTCATCACCCGCGCCCAGATCCGGCGGGCCGCGCGGAACTTGGCGACCTCCTCCAGGATCGTCGTCCGGGCGACGAAGAAGAAGGACAGGCGCGGGGCGAAGTCGTCCACGTCCATGCCGGCCGCGACCGCGGTGCGCACGTACTCGATGCCGTCGGCGAGGGTGAAGGCGATCTCCTGCGCCGGGGAGGCGCCCGCCTCGGCCATGTGGTAGCCCGAGATCGAGATGGTGTTCCACTTGGGGATCTCGGCCTTGCAGTACTTGAAGATGTCGGCGATCAGCCGCAGCGACGGCTTGGGCGGGAAGATGTACGTCCCGCGCGCGATGTACTCCTTCAGCACGTCGTTCTGGATCGTGCCGGTGAGCCTGTCCGCGCTCACCCCCTGCTCCTCGGCGACCAGTTGGTACAGCAGGAGCAGCAGGGCGGCGGGGGCGTTGATCGTCATCGACGTGGAGACCTTGTCCAGCGGGATGCCGCCGAACAGCACCCGCATGTCGTCGATCGAGTCGATGGCGACGCCCACCTTGCCGACCTCGCCGTGCGCGATCGGGGCGTCGGAGTCGTGGCCCATCTGGGTGGGCAGGTCGAAGGCGACCGACAGGCCCATCGTGCCGTTGGCGATCAGCTGCTTGTAGCGGGCGTTGGACTCGGTCGCCGTGCCGAAACCGGCGTACTGGCGCATCGTCCACGGGCGGCCGGTGTACATCGTCGGGTACACGCCCCGGGTGAACGGGTACGCCCCCGGTTCGCCCAGCTTCTCCGCCGCGTCCCAGCCCGCCAGGGCCTCGGGTCCGTAGACCGGCTCGATGGGCAGCCCGGACTCCGACTCACGCGCCATGGTGTGTGTGCCTCCCGCTGAGCAGTCTCTCGGGTTACTCGCCAGTTACCCGCGAGTACGGACCGACCTCTGGTCGGACTGTAGCGGCGGGCGCGCACCCGGTGGAGGGGGGCACGCTGGGACCTTGCTCACAGCCGGGTCGCGGTCCCGGTCACAGTCGTGTCGCGCCGTTCGGGAGGCGCCGGCCGCGGGGAGGATTGCCGTGACGGCAGTTGCACTTCGGTGAGACGACAGGGGTCCACGGTGCGTACTACGGGCAGGGGAAGACCGATCGCCGTCCTGCTGGTCCTGGTGGCCTTGGGGGCAGTCTGCGGCTGCAAGGCGGAGGGCGCGGGCACGGACGGGGCGGGCCGCGGCCCGATCCACATCGACATCACCACCGGGTCCCCGGCCGCACCGGCCGGCGATCCGCCGCGGGAGCGGTCGTCGGACCCGCCGCGGGAGCGGTCGTCGGACCCGCCGCGGGAGCGGTCGTCGGACCCGCCGCGGGAGCGGTCGTCGGACCCGCCGCGGGAGCGGTCGTCGGACCCGCCGCGGGAGCGGTCGTCGGACCCGCCGCGGGAGCGGTCGTCGGACCCGCCGCGGGTGCCGCCCGCGCGCAACAGCGGGCCGGTGCTGTGGTCCCGTGGCGACAGCGGCCGGGACGTCCGCGAACTCCAGGCCCGGCTGCGCCAGGTCGAGTGGCTGCACGACGGGCCGACCGGCACCTACGACGACCTGACGGAACGGGCGGTCAGCGGCTTCCAGGGCAAGCGCGGGCTGCCGCGGACCGGCCGGACCGACACCGTCACCTGGCAGCGGCTGCTGGGGATGACCCACGAGCCGGGCAAGTGGGAGCTGTATCTGATGGGCGGTCAGCCGGCCGACGCCCCGGACCCGCGCTGTCTGACCGGACGGGTGCTGTGCATCAGCAAGTCGAGCCGGACGCTGCGCTGGATGATCGACGGGCGGACCGTGTCCACGATGGCGGTCCGGTTCGGCACCCAGTACTCGCCGACCCGGGAAGGCGTCTTCCACGTCTACTGGAAGTCACGGAACCACTGGTCGACGCTGTACGACTCGCCCATGCCGTACGCGATGTTCTTCAGCGGCGGCCAGGCCGTGCACTTCAGCCAGAGCTTCGCGGCCCACGGGTACGCCGGCGGTTCGCACGGATGTGTGAACGTCCGGGACGAGCAGGCGATCGCGGAGCTGTACGCGCAGGTGCGGGAGGGCGACAAGGTCGTCGTGCACTGGTGAGAGGCGGCGCGGGCGGGACCGGGGGAACGTGTCCCGCCCGCGCCGAGGTGCACGAGCCGCAGGTACGGGGGGAACCCCGGCTCCGTGCTACGGCCGATGACCAGTCGGCTCACTCAGTACTGCGTCACGGCGCCGGAAAGTGTCACACCCTCGCGGGAAAGAATTGCGCGTACCGACGAAGCCGCAGGTGATCGGCGTTTTCGAGGTGAGGGGCGGCGCGGGTGGAGCCGGGCGTGGGCGTGGCGGAGGAGACCGTCGTGGCGCGCGGCGGGGTGGGCGCGAGGGCGGGTGGCGTGGAGACGGCGGCGGCACCGCGGTGGTGGTGGCCGCGGCTTCGGCCTGTGTGGTGCCCGTCGTCGTCACCGCCTTGGCCGCCCTGGTCGTCGTCCTTCTCGTCGTTGTCTCCGCTGCCCTTGACGGCACCGTTGTCGCCGCCGTTGTCGTCGCCGTTGTCGCCGCCGTCCTGGGAGCTCCGGGTCTCGGGGACGCTGTTCTGCTGCCGGCCGCCGGCGGTGTTCGGGTCCTTGCCGCTCCGGCCCGCACCGCTCTGGCCCTTGGCGCCGCCGTCGGCCTCGGCCAGGACGCCCTCGCAGTACTTCTCCACCCGCGGGGAGCCTCCTGCCGCGCTCTCCAGCGCACGCCTGCGCGCGGTCTGGAGCTCCTTGCCCGCGCGCAGGTCACGGCAGGCCGTGGTGAACCCCCGGCCCGAGTCGCCGGGCCGGGCCGTGCCGTCGTCGGAGTCCGGGCCGTGCTCCGTGGCCGTGCCGCCGCCGGTCCCGTCCGGAGCGGCGCTCTCACCCGAGGAATCGGACAGGGAGAGGCCGGGCGCGGGGACGCCCCCGGCGGTGCCCTCGGGCGAGGGCGACACGAGGGGACGGCCGGGAGTCGCGGCGACGGAGACCGAGGCGGTGGGGTCCGGTTCGTCACCGACGAACGGCGTGGGCAGGACTCCGGTTCCGGCCGCGACCGCGCCCCCGCCGAGCATGCCGACGGCCAGCGCCGCGGCCAGTCCGTAGCGCAGGGAACGGCCCCGGCGGGAACGGCGGGCGCGGTCGTCACGGGCGCCGATCCGGACGAGCTGGGCACCGGCGGCCTCGGCGTCGGCACCCCGCCCGGACACGGCGGCCCCCGCGCCGTCCCGCTCCGCGCGGACCTTGCGGAAGGCGGCCAGCGCGGCGGCCTCACCGGGAAGCTCATCGCTGGTCGGCGGGGTGGGCCCGGAGAGCGCACCGAGCGTGCGGGCCAGCCGTTCGGCCTGTTCACGGGCGGCCGGGTCGACGGCTTCGGGTGACTCTCCGCGCAGCAGAATCTCCGCCGTTTCGCGGTCCAGCCACCTGTACTGCTCGTCGGCCATCACATGTCCTTCTGCGTCCGCGCACGCATATGCGTCACACTGCCGGACGTCACCGCGCGGCCGCGCGGTTCTCGCTGGGGCGGCAGGGCGCCGAGCGCCCCGCCCGATTCCGGATCGCCGCCGAGCAGCTCGGCCAGACGCTTCAGCCCGCGGTGCGCCGCGGTGCGTACGGCACCCGGCCGCTTGCCCAGCGTCTCGGCGGCGGACTTGGCGTCGAGGCCCACCACCACGCGCAGCACCACGGCCTCGGCCTGGTCCTGCGGCAGCCGGGCGATGAGGGAGAAGGCGCTGTCGGTGGCCAGCGCCTCGATGGCCTCCCCGGCGGTGTCGGACTCGGCGGGCTTGGCGGTCAGCTCGGTCTCGTCACCGCCGATCGCGGGACGCCGCCCGCGCATACGGATGTGGTCGAGTGCGCGGTTGCGGGCTATCCGGGCGGCCCAGCCGCGGAACCGGTCCGCGTCGCCGCTGAACCGCTCCAGGTCACGGGCGATCTGCAGCCAGGCCTCGGACGCCACGTCCTCGGCGTCGTGGTCGCCGACCAGTGTCCGTACGTATCCGAGCAGCCGTGGGTGCACCGCGCGGTACACAGTCCGGAACGCGGTCTCGTCCCCGTCCTGTGCCGCGCGCACCGCGGCGGTCAGCTCCGCGTCGTCCCCCAGCACCGCGCGCCCCTTTTTTGCGCCCCAGCCGGCGCCGCTCTCGCGGACCGGGTTCTCGCCGTCGTGGTTCTTCGCTTGGCGGTCACGGCCTCCGCACTCCGGCGCGAAAGGCACGTTACGTGGTGAAACCGCTCCTCGTCCATGTTCGTACAAGATGCAACTAACCTGTGATCGTTCCTCTGTTCACTCCCTCTCGCTCCCTCTCACCTCCTTGAGAACGTCCGACGTCCCGGGTGTGACAGAAAACGCAGTCATGGCGCTGTAGGTAGTACGGGCCGCCGCGCGGTCCGTGCCGCGCGACGGCCGGGGCCTCTCCTGTGGGGGGTGGCGGCCCCGGCCGTTGCCTCGGCGGCACCCCTGAGGTGCGGGAGGACATGGCGCCGGGTGGGGGCGTCGTCGCCGAGTTACCGATTCCTGCCCTGGCCGGACCGGCCGGCGTTCTGCCCGCTGCCGGCGTCGGCGTTGCCGGAGTGGGCCGTGCCGTTGCCCTTGCCGGGCTTGTTCCCGGCCGCCGCCCGTGCGGGGTTTCCGGAGCAGTAGGCGCTGACGTTCTTCTCGCCGCCCGCCGCCGCGACGAGCCGCTGCCAGGCGGCCGCGTCCAGCGCCTTGCCCTCGTCCTTGACGTGCTCGTACGCCCGGCAGTGGGCCTCGGCGTCCTGGGCGGTGGAGGGGTGACGGCCGGGGGCGGTGGGAGCGGTGCCGGGGGCGGTGGCGGAGGAGCCGGGGACGGGCTGGGCGGCCGGGGTGCCCGCCGAGGTGCGCGGGGACCGGTGGTCGTCGTCGGCGCCCCGGTCGGCCGGGCCGGGCCCGCCGATCGCCGCGTAGGCGGCGCCGCCCAGGGCGAGGCCGGCGAGCGCCACGGAGAGCGTCGCCCTCAGCGGACGCCGGCTGCGGCGCTCGGCCTCGGGGCGCCAGTCGTCGCGGCGCCGGGTGCGGACGGATTCGTGCGCCCCGGCGTCCCGGGCCGCCCGGAAGGCGGCCACGGCACGCTCCTGGGCCCGCGCGTCGACGCCGTCCACCCGGACGGCGGCGGCGAGCACGGCTTCCAGCCCGACGACACCGGCCCGGGCACCGTCACCCACCCGCCCGGGACCACGGACGTCCCCACCCGACGACCGCTCGGCCCGGTCCTCGGACGCGGGCGCGTCCACCTGCCCAGGGCCGTGGACGTCCCCACCCGACGACCGCTCGGACTGGTCCCCGGACCCGGACGCGGACCCCTCCGCCCGCCCCGGACCGCGCGCCTCTCCGTCCGACGACCGGTCGGCCCGCTCCCCGGACCCGGACCCGGGCGCGGATTCGTCCGCCGGGGAGATGTGCCCTCCCCCCGGTCCGGTCTCCCGGTGGCCGGGCGGGCCCGGAGTGTCGAGGGGCGCATGCCGGTGGCGGGGAGGTCTGCCGTCGTCCCGCCGTTCAGCCATGTCCGCTTCCGTCCCTGCCCCATCCGGCGGTCCGCCGCCGTGGCCCTTCACTTCGACTCCCCCAGCGTCCGGGAGGCCTCATCCGTCACACCGTCGACGCCCAGCTGCTCGGCGAGTCTCTTCAGCCCTCGGTACGCGGCCGTGCGCACCGCCCCGGGCCGCTTGCCGAGGACGCGCGCGGCGGCGGGGCCGTCGAGGCCGACCACGACGCGGAGCAGCACGGCCTCGGCCTGGTCGCGCGGCAGCCCGCGGACCAGTTCCAGGGCGTGCTCGGTGGACAGGGTCTCCAGCGCCTGGTCCTGGGTGCTGTGCACGCCGGGCAGCTCCAGGACGTCCTGCTCCAGCGCGGCCGGCCGGGGCCGTACCCGCTGGCGGCGCAGATGGTCGAGTGCCCGGTGCCGGGCGATGGTCGCCGTCCAGCCCCGGAAGCCGGCCCCGTCGCCCTTGAACCGTCCGAGGTCCCGGGCGATCTCCAGCCAGGCGTCGGACGCCACGTCCTCGGCATCGTCGCCGACGAGCCCGCGCAGATAGCCGAGCAGCCCGGGCTGCACGATGCGGTAGGCCACCGCGAAGGCGGCCTCGTCGCCCTGCTGGGCCCGCGCGACGGCCGCGCCCAGTTCCCCGTCGTACGCCCGTGTGCGGCGGGATTCCCCTCCGTGGCCCAAGAACCGTCCTCGTCCGTACCGAGTCCACCACGGGCTCCACTGAACCCGCGCCCCCACGGTCATCAGCGTCGGATCGCACAGAAGTGTCACAGACCGTCAAGGCGCACAACCGGACGGAGTCCGCCTCCCGGCCCACCCGCCTCATGAGGTCTTCTCCGGATGATGGGACCCTAGTGACGTTTGGCCATACCTGTGCGCTGTGTGAGTGAATCCTGTGACACAGGTGACGTTTCTTGTCCATTTCCAGGGGTGGGGTAGTTGAGTCCACGCACGACCCATGCGTACAGACCGCTGAGCCTGAAGCGAAGAGCCTGGCTGACGACGGGAGCCGTCGTCCTCAGCGCGGCGGGCGTCGTCACGTACGCGATGGCGGATCCGTCCACGCAGTCCGGTGCCGGCGGCGGCACCCGCAAGCCGTCCATCCACACCGTCAAGCTCGAGAACGAGGGCTCGGGGCGCCGGGGTCTGGAGCGGCGGGCCACGAAGCGCTTCAGCGCGGTGGTGGTCACCTGGAACGACCCGGACGTCGAGGCGAAGGGCACCCCCCAGGTGCGCACCCGTGACCTGAAAACCGGCGAGTGGTCGGGGTGGCAGAAGCTGCCGGACGACCCGAGCCAGGCCGACGGCGCCGAGGGCGAGCGCGCCGCCGCACGCGGCGGTACGGCCTCGCTGTGGACGGGCGACGCCGACGGCGTCGAGGTGCGCGTGGTCAACGCGGACGGCACCGAGGCCACCGGCCAGCCGGCCGGCATGGACGTCAAGCTCCTCGACCCGGGCACCGACCCCGAGGGCACCGCGCAGCCCGCGGCGTACGCGGAGGAGACCACCGCCCCGGCCACCACCGACCCCGCGGCGCCCACCGGGACGGCGGCGCCCACCGGGACGGCCACCGGCACGGCCGCGCCCACCGGCACGGCGACGGCGCCGACGACCGCGACCGTGACCGAACCGCCCACCGCCACCTCCGGCGGCAGCGCGTCCCCCTCCGCGACCGCCTCCCCGTCACCGACGTCCACGGTGCCCGCGCCGCGGCCCTCCACGGTCGTCAAGCCGCCCATCATCACGCAGGCCGAGTGGGGCGCCTCCACCGACTACGACGGCACGCCGGGCTACGGCACCGAGATCAAGGCCGCCGTCGTCCACCACACCGGCGTGGACAGCGACAACAAGCTCTCCTGCGCCCAGTCGCGGGCCCGGATGCGCTCCATCCAGCAGGAGCACTTCGCCCGCGGCTACTACGACATCGGCTACAACTTCGTCGTCGACCGGTGCGGCCAGATCTTCGAGGGCCGCAGCGGCGGCATGGACCTGCCGGTGGTCGGCGCGCACGACATCGGCTTCAACACCAACACGGTCGGCATCTCCTACATCGGCAACTTCGAGACGGCCAAGCCCAGCCGCGCCGCGCTCGACTCCATCGCGCGGATCGTGGCGTGGAAGTTCGGCATGTACGGCATCGACCCGACCGGCAAGGTGACGCTGACCTCCGGCATCGACAAGGGCGTCGACGGCAACAACGTCGCCAAGGGGACGTCGATCACGCTGCCCCGGGTCTTCGGCCACCGGGACACCAACGCCACGGCCTGCCCCGGCAAGAACCTCTACCCCAAGCTCTCGCTGATCAGGACCCTGGCCAGGACCCCGGGCATCTCGCACGCCCTGGGCACCTCCGACTACAACCGCGACGGCGTCACCGACCTGGTCGCGGGCACCCCGAAGGCCAACTCGGTGACGGTGGTCCCGGGCGGCGTCGACGGGCCCGTCACCAAGTCCAGGAAGACCCTGACCCAGAACAGCCCGGGCGTCCCCGGCGGCTCCGAGTCCGGTGACGCCTTCGGCACGTCCACCGCGTGGGGCGACGTCAACGGCGACGGCTACGCCGACCTCGCGGTCGGCGTCCCGGGCGAGGACGACACCAGCGGCCACGCCGACCGCGGCTCGGTCACCGTCCTGTACGGCCCGGCGCTGAACACCGGTCTGTCGTACAGCACCTCGGGAAGCGTGACGGCGACCGGCGCCCGGCTCGGCTCCACGGTCACCGTGGGCGACTTCAACGGCGACGGCAAGGCGGACGTCTTCTCGGCCGGCACCGGCCGGGGCGGCAACTGGAACGTCCGGCTGACCGGCGGCGCCACCACGGCCGGCACGCTCTCCTCCTCCACCAAGTCCGTCGCCTACCTGGACGCGGCCACCGGCGACTTCAACCGGGACGGCTACGCCGACGTCGCCCTGAACTACCGCGACACCGGCGGCATCGGCCGCGTGGTCCGCTTCGCGGGCTCCAAGGCCGGCCTGAGCAAGGTGGGCGTCATCTCCGTCAGGGGCGGCCGGTCGATCGCCGCGGGCGACGTCAACGGCAACGGCTACGACGACATCGTCATCGGCCAGCCGGTCGCCGCCGAGTCCGGCGGCAAGTCGGGCGGCCAGATCACCCTGGTCCCGGGCACCTCGACCGGCTTCACCACGACCGGCATGACCATCATCCACCAGGACACCGCCGGTGTCCCGGGCGGCAACGAGTCCGGCGACGCCCTCGGCACCTGGGTCTCGGTCGGCGACTACAACGCCGACGGGTACGCGGACGCCCTCGCGGGCCTGCCCGGCGAGGACCTGACCCGCTCCGGCGCCAACCGCTCCGACGCGGGCTCCGTGCTCCTCGTCAAGGGCACCGCCTCGGGCCTGACCGGTTCCGGCTCGACCGGCTTCTCCCAGGACACCGCCGGTGTGCCCGGCGCCACCGAGTCCGGCGACCGCTTCGGCTCCTCCGTGGCGCTGGCGGATCCGACCGGCCACGGCCGCGCGGACCTCGTCCTGGGCGCCGAGGGCGAGGACGGAACGGACGGCATCCTGCTGTACACCCAGAGCACCGGCACGGGGCTGAACCTCTCCGGCTCGGTCATCTGGAGCAAGTCCACGCTGGGCACTCCGACGGACGCCCGGCTGGGCCAGGCGCTGACGCCGTAGCGCGGCGGCCGGCCGGGGCGCACGGTGCGCGCGCCCCGGCCGGCCGTCACCGCACCGACGTCGTGGCGTCCCGGCACAGCAGCCGCAGCGAACCGCTCCCGGCGAAGCAGCGGCGGGCCTCGTCCATCGGATCCCACAAGCGGCCGTCGGGGGTGCGGACCCAGTGGTCGCCGGCGGTCGTCCACCACTCGGCGCCGGTCTGCCGGACGATCACCTCACCGGCGTACGCCCCGAACCCGCGCAGCACGCTCTCCACCGCGGCGTACGGCGTTCCCTCGTGGCGCAGGTCGTCGATCATCCGGTCGACGCGCCACAGGCTCTGCGCCGAGTAGTCCAGGCGCAGCCGCGCCCCCTCCCGCATCGTCGCCACCGTGTCCGCCGCCCACCGCACCGGCTTGGCCGCCGCGGACGGCCTGGTCTCCTGCTCTGTCGTCACATCCACAAGAGCGTTCACCGGTGGCTTTTCGTCACCCGGATCCGGCCGGCGCCCGCAACCGCCGCAGGATCGCCCCACCGCCCCCGCGGGACGGTCACAGAACCCCTCCGCCTGCGGGGTCGTCGCGGGAGTGACGGTTCGCGGTCCCCGCGCGCTCCTTACTGCGATGAGCGTGTACCTACATCTCCGCGCCGTGCCGCCCCCGGCCCTGCGCAACAGCGCCAACTGGCTGCAACGGCTCTTCCAGGACGACTGGGACACCGTGCGGGACCGCATCGGACGGCATCGCGAGGAGGTGCTGGACGAGTCCTACTTCTGCCACGAGCTGCTCTACACCGGCATGCCGCCGCACCACGCGCCGGACGGCCCGCCGGCCCAGGTGGTCCTCGGCGGCCGCCCGGTCCGTGCGCCCGACCCCGCGCGCCCGCCGTTCCTGCTGCTGACCGCGGCACAGGCGGCCCAGGTCGCCGGATATCTGCTCACGGCCGACTTCGACGCGCTGTGGCGGCGGGCCCGCCCGGACCTGCTGCCGGGCTACGGCGGGAGCGAGGCGGAACCGGAGACGCGGGGTGTGTTCGAAGGGACGCACCGGGATCTGACCGCGTTCTACCGGCAGACCGCCGAGTACGGGGACGCGGTGGTCAAGTGGCTGGTGCGGTGAGACGCCGCGGCGGTCGCCGGCCGGGACGGCGCCGCCGCCGGGTCCGGGAGTGTTCACAGGGGCACCACGCCCAGCCGGTCGAGCAGGCGGAAGAAGAGGTGCTCGGCCATCGGGACGGGGTCGGCGGCCAGCACGTCGAGCAGCTCCTCGGCGGCCGCCGCGTGTCCGGCCTCGGCGGCCCAGGCGACGGCACGCTCGGCGGCGTCCCGGGGCTCCAGGAAGTAGTCCTCGAGCGTGAGTCCCTCCTCGTCCGCGCCGAGGTACCCGGCCATCGCCGCCCGCGCCAGGCAGGTCGTCCAGGCCCCGCTCTCCGGCGCCGCCGCCTCCAGCACCACGCAGTCGCTGTCCATGACGTACCCGAAGAGCGCGGGTTCCCCGGTCTCGCGGGCCAGGTCGTTCATGTTGCCGATGTCGCCGTCGCTGCTCGGGTACTCCCACACCTGCCATCCGCCCGGCGCCGACGCGCGCAGGCTCATCTCCTCCGCGCCCTTCAGCGCGTCCAGTTCCGTCAGCGGCCGCACGGCGCGGCCCACGACGAAATAGCCCCAATAGCCCATGCCCGGCTCCCCCCAGGGTCTCGGCTCCGGCTCGGGCCGAATACACCACAGCCCGATGCCGGTCCGCAGCCATATCGGGCAATCTCCGCCGGAACCGCACCACCCCTGGCCGAGGTCAGCCCAGCCGGCCGGCGAGTGACCGGAACTCCGCCCAGGACAGCTCCGGCCGCTGTGGGTCCCACAGCTTCTGGACCGTCGCCCGCAGGGGCATGCGGATGCCGTCCGCGACCTGGTCCTGGGTCTGGGAGTCCGCCAGGTCGCACCAGACCGCGAAGCTCCCGCCGAGGATCTGGCCGTCGTACTTGTCGGGCACGGCCGTGCTGCCCCGCAGCACGCGCGGGGTCCACTGCCCGTAGATCCGCTCCCCCGTCGGGTACACGAAGGTCTGCGGCTGCCCGAGCACGTAGTAGAGGTACTCGTCGTTGTAGTTGAGCACCTTGCGGCCCGCGCTCAGATACTCCGCCGGCTCGCGGGCGCCGATCTCCTTGCCGGTCCAGTAGGCGACCAGCAGGTCGCCGGCGGGCTCGACGGAGGTGCCGCGGAAGAAGCCGTCGTTCCACGCGCGCGGGGTACGGTCCTCGGCGCGGACCGTGGCGGCCCGGTCGTCGAGCCAGGCGCTGGTGAGGTCCGCGACGGTCGCGCCGGAGCCGTGCGCCTCGCGGGCGGCGGTGGCCAGCTGCGGGTACGACGCCTCGGGGTCGGACACGGTGAGCGCCTGGTACTCGTCGGCGCCGAGGTGCCACTGGTCGCCGGGGAAGAGCCCGGCGTACTCCTTGAGCAGGTCGTCGACGATCTTCGCGGCACCGTCCTGGGAGATGTCGACCGCTCCGCTGGTGGCCTTTCCCTGTGCGTTGCGCAGCTGAAGGTCCGGGTGGGCGTCGATGACGGCGCCGAGATGGCCGGGCGAGTCGATCTCCGGTACGACGGTGATGTGCCGGCTCTCCGCCAGGTCGACGATCTTCTTGACCTCGGCCTTGGTCAGATGCGGGTCGGAGACGATCTCCGGGTGGCTGCTGGACTCGATGCGGAAGGCCTGGTCGTCGGAGAAGTGCAGGCCCAGCTCGTTGAACTTCAGATCGCCCAGCTCGCGGACCCGGTCCTCGATCCAGTCGGCGGTGAAGTGCTTGCGCGCGATGTCCAGCATGAACCCGCGCCGCGGCTTGGCCGGCTCGTCCCGGACGACGCCCTCCGGGGCGGTGCCGCCGGCGTGCACCTCCTGCTTGAGGGTGCGGGTGCCGTAGAAGACGCCCGCGTCGGCCGGGCCGCTGATGTTCACGCGTCCGCCGCGCACGGTCATGCTGTACGACTCCGGGTCCGCGCCCTCGTCGCCGCTGAGCGCCAGCCGTACGTCCCCGTCGCGCACGTCGTCCTTCTCACCGGCGTACGTCAGCCCCAGCTCACCGGCGATCAGCCGGCCCTCGTCGGCGAGGTCGGCGTCGTTCACGACGACGCGGTCGCCCTTCCCGGGGCGCCAGCCGGGGCCGCGGGCCGGGGTGTGGGCGCGCACGGCGGGGATGGTGCGGGGCGTCTCGGACAGGGGGTAGGAGCGGCTGGGGCTCGGGGTCGTGCCGGTGCCGGTGCCGGTGCTGGGGGTGGCGGTGGCGCGCGAGGCGGCGCTCGTGCCGTCGGTGGGCCGCCCGGCCGAACCCGCCGACTGCCCGTCGTCGCCGGTGCAGGACCAGAGTCCCAGGCCCAGTCCGGTCGCGGCCACGGCGGTCACCGCCGCCGTCCGTACCCGTCGCCGCGTCGCCCTCCGCGCCGGCTCCCGGCGCCTGTGCTCGCTCACGGTGCCCACCTAAGGCCGTAGGGATGCGGTGATCGTCCACCACCCATGCCGAAACTCTCTCGTGCGGGTGAAAATCGGGCATTCATCGGACACGTCATGTCCTCACTCGATAACGTGACGCCACATCTCTCACAGATTTCTCTGCCGACACGCACGTGACGCCCACCGGAGGCGTCACAGCACTCCACCGCCGAGGACCCACGCCGCCCGTGCACCGTCACCCGCACCTCCCCGGCCGAGTCGCCCTACCGGAAACACCGCGACCACCCGATCGCGCGCCCCTACCCGAGCAGTCTGGCGGCACACCGCCCGCCACGCCTCTCGAGTGCCTCAACCGGGCTGCCGCCGCCGACGCCCGGCGGCTGCTTCTGGCCTGTCTGCGCAGTCACCGCTGGGCCCGCCGCATCGCCGACCACCGTCCCTACCCCGACCTGGACGCCCTGCTGGCCGCGGCGGACGAGGCGGCGTACGACCTCACCCCGGCCGACCTCGCGGAGGCCCTGGCGGCCGAGTCCCTGCCCGCGCTGCCCGAGGACACCTACTCCGTCGCCCACACGGCGCTGAGCGCGGCCCACGCCGCCTACGAGGCGAGGTTCGGGCACGTGTTCGTCATCTGTCTGGACCAGGCTGCCCCCGAAGAGGCCCTCGACCATGTGCTCGCGGGCATCCGGTCACGATTGGCCAACGATCCCGAGGAGGAGCGGATGATCGCCGCGGAGGAGCTGCGGCGGCTCGCCCGGGGCCGTCTGGCCGGCGCTCTCGCCGGTACCGGCGAGCGTCCCACCGGCCACGACGGCGACACACCCGGCAGATAACGGGACACCTCGCCCCAGATGCCCCCGGCCCTAGCCCGTCCGCGTGCCACTTTGATCACACCGGTAGGGCCCCCGTAAGCGTTCCGACAACTCGTCGCTACGATGCTGGGGGCCGGTGGACCGTACCCGGCCGGGCTCGTCCGACACCGAAGCCGGCCGGCCCCTAGTCCCGCTCCCGGAGGGTTCTTCCGTGCCGGCTGGAACGCTGTACCGCGGCCGGGAAGGAATGTGGTCCTGGGTGGCTCACCGAGTCACCGGCGTCCTCATCTTCTTCTTCCTGTTCGTTCACGTGCTGGACACCGCACTCGTCCGTGTCTCCCCCGAGGCCTACGACCAGGTCGTGGCCACCTACAAGACGCCGATCGTCGCGCTGCTGGAGTACGGCCTCGTGGCCGCCATCCTCTTCCACGCGCTCAACGGCCTCCGCGTCATCGCCGTCGACTTCTGGATCAAGGGCGCGCGCTACCAGAAGCAGATGCTCTGGACCGTCGTCGGCCTGTGGGTCGTGCTGATGCTCGGGGCGGTCTACCCCGTCCTCGGCCACGCCGCTCGTGAACTGTTCGGGAGCTGACGCCAATGTCCACGACTGAAACCACCCCCGCCGGGATCGGCCCCGTCGAAGGCGCGTCCGTCTTCACCGCCGACAACCCGGCCCCCGTGATCGAGCCCCCGCGCAAGCGCACCAAGAAGACCCCGAAGTCCACCCGGGGCAACTTCGAGATGTACGGCTGGCTGTTCATGCGCCTGTCCGGCGTGGTGCTGGTCGTCCTGGTCCTCGGGCACCTGCTGATCCAGCTGGTGCTCGACGGCGGTGTCTCCAAGATCGGCTTCGCCTTCGTGGCCGGCCGCTGGGCCTCGCCGTTCTGGCAGGTCTGGGACCTGCTGATGCTGTGGCTGGCGATGCTGCACGGCGCGAACGGCCTGCGCACGGTCATCAACGACTACGCGGAACGCGCGAACACCCGGCTGTGGCTGAAGGGCCTGCTCTACACCGCCACGGTGTTCACCATCCTGCTGGGCACGCTGGTGATCTTCACCTTCGACCCGAACATCCGCTAGATCCGGGGCTACGAGACTCATGAAGATCCACAAGTACGACACCGTCATCGTCGGCGCCGGTGGCGCGGGCATGCGTGCCGCCATCGAGGCGACGAAGCGCAGCCGCACCGCGGTCCTGACCAAGCTCTACCCCACCCGCTCCCACACGGGCGCCGCGCAGGGCGGCATGGCCGCCGCGCTGGCCAACGTGGAGGAGGACAACTGGGAGTGGCACACCTTCGACACCGTCAAGGGCGGTGACTACCTGGTCGACCAGGACGCCGCCGAGATCCTGGCGAAGGAGGCCATCGACTCCGTCCTCGACCTGGAGAAGATGGGCCTGCCGTTCAACCGGACGCCCGACGGGACGATCGACCAGCGCCGCTTCGGCGGTCACTCCCGCAACCACGGCGAGGCGCCGGTCCGCCGCTCCTGCTACGCGGCCGACCGCACCGGCCACATGATCCTCCAGACGCTGTACCAGAACTGCGTCAAGGAGGGCGTGGAGTTCTTCAACGAGTTCTACGTCCTCGACCAGCTGATGACCGAGGTCGACGGCGTCAGGAAGTCGGCCGGTGTCGTGGCGTACGAGCTGGCGACCGGTGAGATCCACGTCTTCCAGGCGAAGGCCGTGATCTACGCCTCCGGCGGCTGCGGCAAGTTCTTCAAGGTGACGTCGAACGCGCACACCCTGACCGGTGACGGCCAGGCGGCCGTCTACCGCCGGGGCCTGCCGCTGGAGGACATGGAGTTCTTCCAGTTCCACCCGACCGGCATCTGGCGCATGGGCATCCTGCTGACGGAGGGCGCCCGCGGTGAGGGCGGCATCCTGCGCAACAAGGACGGCGAGCGCTTCATGGAGAAGTACGCGCCGGTCATGAAGGACCTCGCCTCCCGCGACGTGGTCTCCCGCTCCATCTACACGGAGATCCGCGAGGGCCGCGGCTGCGGTCCCGAGGGCGACCACGTCTATCTGGACCTGACCCACCTGCCGCCGGAGCAGCTGGACGCCAAGCTGCCGGACATCACCGAGTTCGCGCGCACCTACCTCGGCATCGAGCCCTACACGGACCCGATCCCGATCCAGCCGACCGCGCACTACGCCATGGGCGGCATCCCGACCAACGTCCAGGGCGAGGTCCTGGCGGACAACACCACGGTCGTCCCCGGCCTGTACGCGGCCGGCGAGGTCGCCTGCGTCTCCGTGCACGGCGCCAACCGGCTGGGCACCAACTCGCTGCTCGACATCAACGTCTTCGGCCGCCGGGCCGGCATCGCCGCCGCCGAGTACAGCCAGAAGGCCGACTTCGTGGAGCTGCCGGAGAACCCGGAGTCCCTCGTCGTCGAGCAGATCGAGCGGCTGCGCAACTCCACCGGCAACGAGCGGGTGGCGGAGCTGCGCCGCGAGCTCCAGGAGACCATGGACGCCAACGTCATGGTCTTCCGCACCGAGCAGACGATCAAGACGGCGGTCGAGAAGATCGCCGAGCTCCGGGAGCGCTACAAGAACGTCGCGATCCAGGACAAGGGCAAGCGGTTCAACACCGACCTGCTGGAGGCCGTCGAGCTGGGCAACCTGCTCGACCTGGCCGAGGTCATGGCCGTCTCCGCGCTGGCCCGCAAGGAGTCCCGCGGCGGTCACTACCGCGAGGACTACCCGAACCGCGACGACGTCAACTTCATGCGCCACACCATGGCGTACCGCGAGGTCGGCGCCGACGGCACCGAGTCCATCCGTCTCGACTACAAGCCGGTCGTCCAGACCCGCTACCAGCCGATGGAGCGTAAGTACTGATGGCTACCCCTGTTCTGGACAAGGCGGACGCGACCCCCGAGCCGGGCTTCGCCGACTCCCCCTACATCACGGTCACCTTCCGGGTCCGCCGGTTCAACCCGGAGGTCTCGGCGGAGGCGACCTGGCAGGACTTCCAGCTGGAGATCGACCCCAAGGAGCGCGTGCTCGACGGTCTCCACAAGATCAAGTGGGATCTGGACGGCACGCTCACCTTCCGTCGCTCCTGCGCCCACGGCATCTGCGGCTCGGACGCCATGCGGATCAACGGCAAGAACCGGCTGGCCTGCAAGACGCTGATCAAGGACATCAACCCCGAGAAGCCGATCACGATCGAGCCCATCAAGGGCCTGACGGTCCTGAAGGACCTGGTCGTGGACATGGAGCCGTTCTTCCAGGCGTACCGGGACGTGATGCCCTTCCTGATCACGAAGGACACCAACGAGCCGACGCGTGAGCGGCTCCAGTCCGCCGAGGACCGCGAGCGCTTCGACGACACCACGAAGTGCATCCTCTGCGCCGCCTGCACCTCCTCGTGCCCGGTGTTCTGGAACGACGGCCAGTACTTCGGCCCGGCCGCCATCGTCAACGCCCATCGCTTCATCTTCGACAGCCGTGACGAGGCGGGCGAGCAGCGTCTGGAGATCCTCAACGACCGCGACGGCGTCTGGCGCTGCCGCACGACCTTCAACTGCACGGACGCCTGCCCGCGCGGTATCGAGGTCACGAAGGCGATCGCGGAGGTGAAGCGAGCGCTGATCACGCGCCGCTTCTGATCATCCGTCGCCGTGTGCCGGAGGGCCCCGTTTCCGCTGGAGACGGGGCCCTCCGGCATATGCCACACCATCGGGTGGACGCCCCCCGGACGGCCCCGCGTGGGACAGGGCGTCGGCCTCCGGCCGCCCACCGACACGGAGGACCCGCTTCCTGCACGTGAAGGGCGAACGGCACACGTACAGGACCCAGTGCTCGTCCAGGCGGGTGGCCGCCGGGCGCCCCGGCCGCCGGCTGCCCGGGCGGCCACGTCGGCGTCCCTAATCTGATGGCATGTCAGACGAGAAGTCGTACGAGCTGCTCGGGTTCGACAACGTGCTGCTGCCCGTCGGGGATCTGGAGCAGGCCGTCGGGTTCTACGAGCGCGCCGGATTCACCGTGGGCTTCCGGCTGGACGAGGCCGGGATCGCCCTGCTGAGGGTCGGCGGCGAGACGCCCGGCATCCTGCTCCGGACGGAGGAGGGCCTGGGACACCGGCCGCCGCCGTGGTCCTGCCCGCGCGTCTGGCTGGAGGTGCCGGACGCCCGGAGTGCCGCACGGGCGCTGCGCGCCGCCGGTGTGCACCCGCTCGACGAGCCGTCCCCCGTCGCCACCGGCTGGACCGTCGAGTTCGCCGACCCCTGGGGCAACGTCCTCGGCCTGACCGACTACGCCAAGCGCCCCGAACTCGCACGGCGGCCGTGACACGGCACCCCCCGCCCCTTCGGTTGAACACGTTCAAAAAGGGGTCTAGAGTCTGACCCGTCAGCGTTTTGAACGCGTTCAAGAAGGGGTGGGGCATGGACCGCACCGTCATCGCCTACGTCATCTACCTGCTGGTCAGCATCGGTCTGACCATCTGGGTGGCGCGCACGCTCAGCCGCAACGGCAGGGTCTTCCTCGCCGATGTCCTGCACGGCAACGAGAAGCTCGCCGACGCCGTCAACCACCTCCTGGTGGTCGGCTTCTACCTCGTCAACCTCGGCTTCGTCGCCCTCTACCTGAGCGGCGACGAGACGATCCGGACCACGCGCGGCGTCTTCGAGGCCCTGTCGACCAAGCTCGGCGTGGTGCTGCTGGTGCTCGGCGTGATGCACCTGGGCAACGTGTACGTGCTGAACCGGATCCGGCGGCGCGGGGTGATGGAAGGCGAGCAGGTGCCGCCGGTCCCGCCGCAGGGCTGGACCGCCCCGGCGGCCGGGGCGTGAGCGCGGTGACGTCCCCGGCGGCCACCGCCCCGGTCCGCGGGCTCACGGTCCTCTACGACGCCGAGTGCTCCCTGTGCACCTTCCTGCGCGACTGGCTGCGGCGGCAGCCGCAGCTGGTGCCGCTGCACCTGGTGCCGGCCGGCTCCGACGAGGCACGGCGGCGCTGTCCGGCCCTGGACCACCGCGCCACCCTGGAGGAGATCACCGTCGTCGGCGACGCCGGGCAGGTCTACCGCGGCGCCGCCGCGTGGATCGTCACCCTGTGGGCGCTGCGCGAGCACCGGCCGCTCGCCCACCGGCTGAGCACCCCCGCGGGTGCCCGGCTGGCCCGGGGCGCGGTACTGGCCGCGGCCAAGTGGCGCGCAGCTCAGCAGCGCGGACCGCAGTGGGGCGGGAGGGCGTACCGGAGCGCGGACGGCTGGTCGTACGACCCGGGCCGTGGCTGGAGCCACACCCCGCAGGGCTGCGAGGGCGGCGCCTGCGCCAGTGGCTAGGCTTCCGTTCCGTGCCCGCGAAGAACGACGGCCCCGACTCGGCCGCCACCCCCAGCAAGTCCGAGCAGACCCGAGCCCTGATCCTGGAGACGGCCATGCGGCTCTTCCAGCAACGCGGCTACGACCGGACGACGATGCGCGCCATCGCCCAGGAGGCGGGGGTCTCCGTCGGCAACGCCTACTACTACTTCGCCGGCAAGGAGCACCTGATCCAGGGCTTCTACGACCGGATCGCCGCCGAGCACCAGGTGGCGGTCCGCGAGGTCCTGGACCGGGAGACCGACCTGGAGGCGCGGCTCGCGGGCGTGCTGCGGGTGTGGCTGGACATCGCCACGCCGTACCACGAGTTCGCGGTGCAGTTCTTCAAGAACGCCGCCGACCCGGACAGCCCGCTCAGCCCCTTCTCCCCCGAGTCGGAGCACGCGCGCGTGGAGGCCATCAGCGTCCACCGGGAGGTGCTGGCGGGCGCGAAGACCAAGGTGCCGGACGATCTCAGGGACGTGCTGCCCGAGCTGATGTGGCTGGCCCAGATGGGCCTCGTCCTGTACTGGATCTTCGACCGGACCGAGGGGCGCGCGCGGAG
Organism: Streptomyces fumigatiscleroticus; assembly: GCF_014647975.1. Taxonomy (GTDB): domain Bacteria; phylum Actinomycetota; class Actinomycetes; order Streptomycetales; family Streptomycetaceae; genus Streptomyces; species Streptomyces fumigatiscleroticus. Next base: position 430,856 of record NZ_BMQF01000003.1, on the reverse strand, counting down.
CTACCGGCTCGCCGAGCGCGGCGCGCGGCTCACCGCGCGGGGCGTGGCCCTGGCCCGCTTCCGGGTGCTGCGGCCGCTCGTGCGCGAGGTGCACGAGCTGTTCACCGACTTCCTGCCGGGCATGACCAAGGCGCTGCCGGATCCGGCGGCCGGCGGGCGGGGCGAGTGATCACCGCCGGGTGAAGCGGGCGGAACGCTCCCGCCACGCCTCAGATCCGGGTCAGGCTCCACAGCCGGAGGCGGCCGGTGCCGTCCGACAGGTACTGTCCGCCGCCGATCTCCTCGGTGGAGACGACGTACTCCTTGGCCTGCCACAGCGGGACTACGGGTACGTCGCGGGCGACGGCCTCCTGGAGGTCCCGGAAGTCCTCGGTGGCCTCGGCCCGGTCGGCGTACCGCCGGCTCGCCTCCACGGACCGGTCGACGGCCTTGCTGCTGTAGCCGGTGTTCATGGTGGAGCCGGTGCCGACTAGGGGGGCGCCGAAGGTGTCCGGGTCGGGATAGTCGGCGACCCAGCCGACCGCGTACGCGTCGAGCCTGCCGCCGGCCCACCGCTTCTGGAAGTCGGTCCACTCATAGCCCTGGAGGTCCACCTCGAACAGGCCGCCCGTCTCCAGCTGCCGTTTGATCTCCGCGGCCTCCTCGGCGGCGGCGCCGCGGCCCTCGGCGTAGCCGTAGGTGAAACGGACCGGCAGGGAGACGCCGGCCTCGGTGAGCAGCTCGCGCGCCCTGCCGGTGTCCTGTTCGGGATAGGTGTCGAAGAACGACGTGGTGTGGCCGGTGATGCCGGTCGGGATCAGCGAGTACAGCGGGTCGACGGTGCCCTGGTAGACGGTGTCGGCCAGGCGTTCGCGGTCGACGAGCCAGGCGATGGCCCGCCGGATGCGGATGTCGTGCAGCGGGGAGCCGGCGCGGGTGTCGAAGTAGAGGTTGCGGGTCTCGGAGCCGTCCACCTCGAAGACCCGCCGGTCCGGGTCGCTGGGGTTGAGCCGTGCCAGGACCTCGGGCGGCAGCCGGCGGGTGGCGACGTCGATCCGCTTCGCCCGCCAGGCGGCGTCGAGGGCCTTCGCGTCCGGGTAGTAGCGCAGGACGACGGGCCGGCCGGTGTCCTCGACGGCCCCCTGGTAGTGCGTGTTGGGGTCGAGGACGGCCTCGGAGCCCTTCGCGTACGAGGTCAGGGTGTACGGCCCGGTGCCGTCGGCGCCGTCGTCGGTGCGCAGGGCGTCGGCCGGGTACTTGGTGCGGTCGACGATGGACCCGGCCCCGGTGGCCAGCTTGAACGGGAAGGTGGCGTCCGGCTGGGACAGCTCGAAGGTGACGGTCCGGCCGTCGGCGCGCACCGAACGGAGGGTCTGAAGCAGTGCTGCCGGACCGACGTCCGCCTTGATGGCCCGGACCCGGTCGAAGGAGTACTTCACGTCCTGCGCCGTCATCGCGCGCCCGCTGGGGAAGGTGAGCCCCTCGCGCAGCCGGCACCGGTAGGTGCGCAGGTCGCCGCCGGTGAAGGCACAGCTCCTGGCGGCGTCGGGCACGGGTTGGGCGCCGCCCGGCTCCAGGGTCAGCAGCGACTGGAAGACGTTGCTGTACAGGGCCCACGAGCCGGCGTCGTAGGCACCGGCCGGGTCCAGTGAGGTGACGGCGTCCGTCGTCCCGACCGTGATGGTCCGGCCCTCGTCCTTCTGTACCGGCAGCAGCTGCCAGCCGGTCACTCCCGCGGCCGTGAGCACGAGCACTGCCGCGAGTATCCGTAAGCGAACCGAGCGCATCGGTCCCGACCTCCCCGGGCCCCCGGGCCCCAGCACACGCGTCACTCCCCTGTGACGCGGCTCACCTAACCACAGCTGTTTCGACGAGGGGAAGGGGGATCCGCACGAGTTGGCGAAACCATTCCGCACCGTGCCGCTCAGGTCTGCCGTGACGCCAGTTCGACGACCGTGATGTCCGACGGCGCGCCCACCCGTGTGGGCGGGCCCCAGGCACCCGCGCCCCGGCTGACGTACAACTGCGTGTCGCCGTAGCGCTCCAGGCCGGCGACGGTCGGGTTGGCGCCGGCCGCGACGAGGCTGCCGGGCCAGAGCTGGCCGCCGTGGGTGTGGCCGGAGAGCTGGAGGTCGACGCCGTGCTCGACGGCCTCGTGGATCTGGACCGGCTGGTGGGCCAGGAGCACGCACGCGCGCGTGGTGTCCCGGTCCGCGAGCGTCCGCGTGAAGTCGGGGCCCTGTCCCTCGTCCTCGCCCGCCACGTCGTTGACGCCGGCGAGGTCGAAGTGGGCCAGTTCGGTGCGGGCGTTCTCCAGCGGGGTGAGGCCCAGCCGCCGTACCTCCTCGACCCACTGTTCGGCGCCGGAGAAGTACTCGTGGTTGCCGGTGACGAAATAGGCGCCGTGCCGCGCCCGGAGCCGCGCCAGGGGGGCCGCCGCCGGGCCGAGGTCCTCGACGCTGCCGTCCACCAGGTCACCGACGACCGCGATCAGGTCGGGCTGCGTCGCGTTGATCGTGTCGACGACCTTGCGGGTGAAGTCCCGGCCCAGGATCGGGCCGAGGTGGATGTCGCTGACCACCGCGATGCGGTAACCGTGCGCCGCGCGCGGGAGCTTGGCCAGCGGCACGGTGATCCGCTTCACCTTCGGGCCGCGCAGGACGCCGTAGGTGCCGTAGCCGACCGTGGCGACGGCGGCCGTGGCGGCGGCTGTGGCGACGACGCGGGAGACGAAGAGCCGGCGGGAGGGCACGGCGAGCGGACGCGGCGGCTCCGGCGCCTGTCCCGGGGCGGACCCGGCGCCGGGCTCCGTGACGGGCTCGGTGACGGGTTCCGGGGCGGGGTCGGTGACGGGTTCCGTGACGGGCTCGGTGACGGGTTCCGGGGGCGGCGTCCGGTCCGGCGCCGTTCCCCCGCCGGACGGGTGCGGCGCCGCCGCCACCGTCTCCGGCTCCGGCTCCGAAGCGGTCGCCGCGGCGTGCGCCCGCCGCCCCGGCCACCGCAGCAGCAGCGGGCGTACGGCCTCGCCCACCACCACCGCCAGCAGCAGATACAGGGCGAGGACCAGCCAGAGGAAACCCGGCCAGGCCAGGACGCGCTGGAGCAGGAACGGCGCGCCCGCGCGCTCGGCGACGAGGGCGCCGACGGTCAGCGCCCAGCCGGCGACGATCAGCACCGCGCCCGCGCGGCGCACGGGCCCCGGACCCCGGGTCGTGTCGCGGAACAGCCGCCGCCACAGGTACCAGTTGCCCGCCGCCAGAACGCCTGCCACGACCAGCGCGACGAACGCGAAGACGACCACCATGCCGTCATGTCCCCCTTGTCGTACCCGCCGTCATGACGTCCGGCGCAGTGCGCGCACCGAGCGCAACCCGATGCCCCCGATGACCGTCCCCCATACGAAGGAGACGACGGCGAGCAGCAGGTGCACCCAGAAGTACGCCGTCGGGTGACCGTCGTCGAACGCGAGCCCGCTGCCGTCCTTGACCAGGTTTTTGACGAAAGTGATCCAGATGACCCAGCTCCACACCCCGAAAGCGAGCAGGAACCAGGACACGGGACGGCTGAGCTTCATGAGTCCAGTATCGCCGCTTCGTGCCGGGGCACACGTCCGGGGTGTGGCCCAGGGCGGGACTTCCCGTCCCTCGCCAGGTACGTTCTCGATCGTGCCCGCACCCAAGAACACGGCCAGTCGCTCGCTGCTGGTCACCTCAGCCGTCCTGTCCTCCCTCGTGCTGACCGTCCCCGTCGCCCACGCCGACGCGAGCCCCTCGGCGAGCCCCTCCGCCACTCCCCCGGCGACCATGTCGACCGTGGGCGGCGCCCGGCTCGGGCAGTCCGGCACCCAGGTCGATCTGGCGAGCGGCGTGCCGGTGCTGCCGAAGGACCTCACCGCCCGCTCCTGGATCGTCGCCGACGCCGAGTCCGGCGACGTGCTCGCCGCGCACAACGCGCACTGGCGGCTGGCCCCGGCGAGCACACTGAAGATGCTGTTCGCGGACACGCTGCTGCCGAAGTTCCCGAGCACGACCACGCACAAGGTGGTCCCCTCCGACCTGGCCGGCATCGGCGCCGGGTCCAGCATGGTCGGGATAAAGGAGGACGAGACCTACACCGTGCACGACCTGTGGCTCGGTGTCTTCCTGCGCTCCGGCAACGACGCCGTGCACGTGCTGTCGGCGATGAACGGCGGCGTCGACGCCACCGTCCGGGAGATGAACCAGCACGCCGAGGAGCTCCAGGCGCTGGACACCTACGTCGTCACCCCCGACGGCTACGACGCCGACAAGCAGCTCTCCTCCGCCTACGACCTGACGCTCTTCGCCCGCTCGGGGCTGCAGAAGAAGGACTTCCGCGAGTACTGCTCGACGGTCTCCGCGAAGTTCCCCGGCGAGACGACGAAGAACAAGAAGGGCAAGACGGTCCGCGAGTCCTTCGAGATCCAGAACACCAACCGGCTGCTGACCGGCGACTCCGACGTGGACGTCTACCAGGGCATCGCGGGCGTGAAGAACGGCAACACCACCAACGCGGGCGCCACCTTCACCGGTGTCGCCGAGCGCAACGGCAGGGTGCTGCTCGTCACGGTGATGAACCCGGAGAAGAAGGAGCACAACGAGGTCTACAAGGAGACCGCCCGGCTCTTCGACTGGGGCTTCGCGGCGGCCGGCAAGGTGCAGCCGGTGGGCGAGCTGGTGGCACCGAAGGGCACCGCCTCGGCGAGCGCCCGGCCGGGCTCCACCGGCGGCGGCACCGGCCAGGCCGGCGGGGGCGACGGAAGCGACGGGTCCGGGAGCGGCACCGGCACGGCGGGGACCAGGCCGGTGGCGAGCGCCACGGCCGGCTCCGGCGGCGTGGGGGTGGCGCTCGGGGTCGCCGGCGGTCTCGTGGTGCTGCTCGCGGGTGCCGCGTGGCTGGTCAACCGCCGCTGGCCGCTGCCGGATCTGGTGCGCCGGCGACGCTGACCCCGGCCGTCTCCTTGCTGGGCGTCGCCGTCCAGGCCGCGCAGTACAGCACGAGTTTCGAGGTGAAGTTGATCCAGAGCAGCAGGGCGACGGGAACGCCGAAGGCGCCGTACATGCTCTTCGCGGCCACGCCCTGCATATAGCCGCTCAGCAGCAGCTTGAGCAGCTCGAAGCCGACGGCGCCGGTCAGCGCGGCCACCAGCAGCCGGCGCCGCGGCGGTTCGACGCCGGGCAGCAGCGTCAGCACGTACAGCAGGACCAGGAAGTCGGTGAAGACGGCGACGGCGAACGCGGCGATGTGCAGCAGGACGCTGCCGAAGCCGCCCTCCCTGATGCCGAGCTGCCCGGTGATCCAGCCGACCATGGCGGAGGCCACGGTGGAGGCGGCGATGGTGACCAGGACGGCGCCGCCGAGACCGACCAGGATGCCCGCGTCCTTGGCCTTGGTCAGCAGCGGGTTCTCCTCCTCGTCGGGGAGCTCCCAGACGGCGCGCAGGCAGTCCCGCATCGAGCCGACCCAGTTCAGACCGGTGAACAGCAGTACGGCGCCGGCGATGACACCGACGGTGCCGGCGTTCTGCACCAGGCCGTCGATGTTCAGCTGGTCGGCGATGCCGGGCACCTGCTCGGCGATCCTGTCCTCCAGCCGGTCCTGCTGCTTCTCGCCGAGCGTGGCGGCGGCGACCGCGGCGACCAGGGTCAGCAGCGGGAACAGGGCGATGAAACTGGTGAACGTCATCGCGGCGGCCAGGCGCGTCCATTTCACCCGGTCCAGCCGCTCGTAGGACCGCCACGCGTGCGTGGCCATCAGCCGCGCCAACCACGGCCCGACGACGGGAAGCCTCTTCAGCCAGTCCATGGTGCCCCCCTGCCCCCGGTGGCGAAGACCAATGTCCTGGTTCCCCAATAACGGACGACCGTGGCCAGCGCCATGCCGATTCCGGCCCCGGAGACGGTGTCCGCGCGCCGTGAGGTGAAGCCGAGCGCGTAGTGGCCGACGGCCAGGCAGAGCAGCTGGACGAGGACACCGGCGAGGTTCACCGCGCAGAAGACGGCGAAGGGACGCAGGCCCCGGGGGCGGGTGTGCCGGTAGGTGCCGAGCGCGTTGCCCGCGTACGCCACCGAGCAGCCCGCGAGGAAGGACAGCGCCTTGGCGGTGAGCGGGCCGAGTCCGGCGGGGCCGCGCAGCCAGGTGAACAGGGCCAGGTCGGTGGCGTAGGCGAGCAGGCCGGCGGCGGCGAAGCCGAGCAGCTCGCGCCGCGTGGCCCACGCGCGCGTGCCGGGCGCTCCGGGAAGGCCCGTCCACGCGCGCGGGGTCACCAATTGGCCACCGCCAGGCCGTACATCGCCGCCCACACCAGGCCGATGAGGGCCAGTGGGCGGTCGCGCAGCACGACGTCCTCGGGTTCTCCGGCCGTACCGCGGTCGGCGAAGACGGCGTACCTCAGGACGGCCAGGATGAAGGCGACCATGGACAGCTGTCGCCAGGGCAGCACGCTGGTGTGCGGGACGCCGCCCTCCTCCAGGGCCCACAGGCAGTAGGCGAGCACGGCGACACCGGCGGCGAGCTGCCAGACGAAGCGGAGGTAGCCGGTGGTGTACTCGGTCAGCAACGCGCGCGTGGCGCCCGCCGTGCCGGCCATCCTCAGGGCCTCGGAGTAGCGCTTGGCCGACACCATGAACAGCGCTCCGAAGCCGGTGGTGATCAGGAACCAGCGCGACAGGGGGATGCCGAGCGCCACCCCGCCGATCATCGCCCGCATCAGGAAGCCGGTCGTGACGACGACGAGGTCGAGGACCAGGACGTGCTTGAGGCTGACGCAGTAGGCCAGTTGCATGCCGACGTAGGCCGTCAGCAGGGCCGCGACGCCCGGTGGGCACAGCCAGGCCGCGACGGCGGGCGCGAGGAGCCCGAGGAGGCCGCCCACGGCGTACGCGACCGCGACGGGGACCTGCCCGGCGGCGACCGGGCGGTGGCGCTTGACGGGGTGGGCGCGGTCGGCCTCGGCGTCGCGGGCGTCGTTGACCAGGTAGACGGCCGCGGCGCAGGCGGTGAACAGCACGAGGACGAGCGCCAGCCGGGCCAGGGCGTGCCAGGAGAACAGCTCGCCCGCGGCGGCCGGGGCGGCGGCGACCAGGACGTTCTTCACCCACTGCTTGGGGCGCGCGGTCCGCAGCAGGCCGCCCAGGAGCGTGCCCCGGACAGGCGGCGGAGGGGACCGTCGGGGGCTGCGCTGTCTGAGGACGGCCGTGTCAGTCACCGGCGCCTCCCGTCATCCAGCGGATGCCGAGCCGTGCGGTGAGTGCGCCCAGGGCCGCGCCCGCCGCCACGTCCGTGGGGTAGTGCACGCCGGCCACCAGGCGGGACAGGCACATGGCGGCGGCGAGCGGCGGGGCGGCACGCACGCCCAGCGCGGTGAAGGCGACGGCGGCGGCCGCCGCGGACGTGGCGTGGGAGCTGGGGAAGGAGTGCCGCCCGGCGGTGGGCACCAGGGGCTCGACATGCGCGGGGCGGGGCCGGCGCACGACCCGTTTCAGCCCCGAGCCGGCCAGGTGGGCGCCCGCGGTGAGTGCCGTGCCGCGCAGCCAGGCGCGGCGTCTGCCGCCGTCCACGACGGCCCCCACGAGCCCCGCCGCGAGCCACAGCGCTCCGTGCTCCCCCGCCCGGGACAGGGCGCGTACGGCCCCGGCCACGCGTGGGTCGGTGCCGCGGGCTCTGAGCGCCGAGACGATCCGGTGGTCCAGATCGCCCAGGGCGGCGGGAGGGCGGAGGTCGTCGAGGTCGGCGAAGTCGTCCATGTGCACTCACTGTTCACCTGAACACCGCCGGAACACCGACAATATTGAGCGACATCCCATTAATCACCCATTTCGGGGATGCCGTTAATGTTTCACCACCAATCAGACTCATAGGGGCGATACGGTCACGGCCATGGCTGCCGACACCGTTCCCGTCACCGGATGGGGCCGCACCGCGCCCACCACCGCCCGTCTGATCCGCCCACGGACCTACGAGGAGGCCGCGGCGGCCGTCCGGAACTGCGGGGTCCGCGGCGGCATCCCCAGGGGTCTGGGGCGGGCGTACGGGGACGCGGCGCAGAACGCCGGCGGATCCGTGCTGGACATGACGGGCCTGGACCGCATCCACACCATCGACGCCGGCGGCGGGACCGTGCTGTGCGACGCGGGCGTCTCCCTGCACCGGCTGATGGAGGTGCTGCTGCCGCTGGGCTGGTTCGTGCCGGTGACGCCCGGCACCCGGTTCGTGACCGTCGGCGGGGCGATCGGCGCGGACATCCACGGCAAGAACCACCATGTGTCGGGCTCCTTCACCCGGCACGTGCTGTCGCTGGAACTGCTCACCGCCGACGGCGAGATCCACACGGTGGGCCACGGCACGCCCCTGTTCGAGGCCACCGCGGGCGGCATGGGCCTGACCGGCGTCATCCTGACCGCGACGATCCGTCTCCAGCCGGTGGAGACCTCGCTGATGCGGGTCGCCACCGAGCGGGCCACGGACCTGGACGACCTGATGGCCCGCCTGACGGCCACCGACCACCACCACCGGTACTCCGTGGCCTGGATCGACCTCCTGGCGCGCGGCGCGGCCACCGGCCGGGCGGTGCTCACCCGGGGCGACCACGCCCCTTTGGAGTCGCTCGGCAGACGCGCACGCGCGCGGAGGGATCCCCTGGCCTTCCGCACCCCCCGCCTTCCCGCCGCCCCCGCCTTCCTGCCGCAGGGCCTGCTCAGCCGGACCACCGTGGGCCTGTTCAACGAGTTCTGGTACCGCAAGGCGCCACGCGCGCGTACCGGTGCGCTCCAGACGATCCCCGCCTTCTTCCACCCCCTGGACGGCGTCCCCCACTGGAACCGGGTCTACGGCCGCGGCGGCTTCGTGCAGTACCAGTTCGTCGTCGGACAGGGCCAGGAGGACACCCTGCGCCGGATCGTGAACCGGATCTCGCAGCGCCGCTGTCCGTCCTTCCTGGCCGTGCTCAAGCGGTTCGGGGACGCCGACCCTGGCTGGCTCTCCTTTCCCCTGCCCGGCTGGACGCTCGCCCTGGACCTCCCGGCGAGCCTGCCGGGACTCGGCGGCTTCCTCGACGAACTGGACGAGGAGGTCGCCGCGGCCGGCGGACGGGTCTACCTCGCCAAGGACTCCCGGCTGCGGCCCGAGCTGCTCACCGCGATGTACCCGCGGCTGGACGACTTCCGCGCGCTGCGCGCGGAGCTGGACCCGCGCGGGGTGTTCATGTCCGACCTGGCCCGCCGGCTCGACCTCTGAGGAGCCGGGCAGCCGCCGGGCCGCGGCCCGGAACCAGCCGACCCACTCGACCCAGTCCCCAGGAGCTGTCGTGAAGGACGCCTTCGGCCTCCCCCAGTCCCTCCTCGTCCTCGGCGGTACGTCCGAGATCGCGCTGGCCACCGCGCGCCGCCTGATCGCCCGCCGCACCCGCACCGTCTGGCTGGCGGGCCGCTCCTCGCCCGACCTCGACGCGGCCGCCCGGCACCTGCGCGACCTCGGGGCCGAGGTGCACACCGTCGCCTTCGACGCGCTCGATCCCGAGACCCACGAGGCGGTGCTCGGCAAGGTCTTCGCCGAGGGCGACATCGACATGGTGCTGCTCGCCTTCGGGATCCTCGGCGACCAGGCGCACGACGAGCGCGAGCCGGTGAGCGCCGTGCGGGTGGCGCAGACCAACTACACGGGCGCGGTCTCGGCCGGCCTGGTCAGCGCCCGCGCCCTCCAGGACCAGGGCCACGGCTCGCTGGTGGTGCTCTCCTCCGTCGCCGGCGAGCGGGTCCGCCGCGGCAACTTCATCTACGGCTCCAGCAAGGCCGGGCTCGACGCCTTCGCCCAGGGCCTGGGCGACGCGCTGCACGGCACGGGCGTGCACGTCATGGTCGTACGCCCCGGATTCGTCCGGTCGCGGATGACGGCCGGGCTGGAGGAGACGCCGCTGGCCACGACGGTTCAGGCCGTGGCGGCCGCCGTGGAACAGGGGCTGCGCCGCCGCTCCGAGACGGTCTGGGTGCCCGGGAGGCTGCGTGTGGTGATGTCGGCGCTGCGGCATCTGCCGCGCGGGGTGTTCCGGCGGCTGCCGGTGTAGCGGTCAGCGGGCGGGCAGGCCGCCGCGCTTTCGCGAGGCGCCGGCCTGCGGCGGCACCACCGAACCGCCGAAGGAGAACTCGCGCAGCTTGCGCCAGACGCCGTCGGGGCCCTGTTCGTAGAGCGCGAAGCCGGTGCAGGGCCACTCGGCCGTGTAGTCGGCGAGCTCCGCGAAGGCGCGGTCCATCGCCGCGTCGTCGATGCCGTGCGCCACCGTGACATGCGGGTGGTACGGGAACTGGAGCTCGCGCGCCACCGGTCCGGAGGCGTCCCTGACCTGCTTCTGCAACCAGGTGCACGCCTGAGCGCCCTCGACGACCCGGACGTAGACGACGGGCGAGAGGGGACGGAAGGTCCCGGTGCCGGACAGCCGCATCGGAAAGGGCCGCCCGGCGGCGGCCACCTCTCCCAGATGCGCCTCGATCGCGGGCAGCGCGGTCTCCTCGACCTCTGTCGGCGGCAGCAGCGTGACATGCGTGGGGATGCCGTGCGCCGCGGCGTCGCCGAAGCCCGCGCGCAGCTGCTGGAGCTCGCTGCCGTGAGGCTCCGGGACCGCGATCGACACACCGATCGTTACGGTCCCCACGTCGTCTCCTGTCGTTCTGTGGTGGTGCCCGCCGTGCCGGCGGACAGGAGTGGCCACTGATGCGGCCACTCGGCTATCGACTGTACGGCCACAGCCCCGCCCCGGGCAGGCGCGAACGAAGTGATGTGCGGCGCTGTGCGGTGCTACGGCCCGCGCCGGCGGGCGGGGTCAGTGCTTGGCGGGCAGGAAGCCGACCCTGTCGTACGCCTGGGAGAGGGTCTCCGCGGCGACGGCACGCGCCTTCTCCGCGCCCTTGGCCAGGATCGAGTCGAGCGTCTCCGGGTCGTCCAGGTACTGCTGGGTGCGGTCCCGGAAGGGCGTCACGAACTCGACCATCACCTCGGCGAGGTCCGTCTTCAGCGCACCGTAGCCCTTGCCGGCGTACTTCTCCTCCAGTTCGCCGATACCCGCCCCCGTGAGGGTCGCGTAGATCGACAGGAGGTTGCTGACGCCCGGCTTGTTCTCGGCGTCGAAGCGGACGACGGTGTCGGTGTCGGTGACCGCGCTCCTGACCTTCTTCGCGGTGGTCCTCGGCTCGTCGAGCAGATTGATGAGGCCCTTCGGCGTGGAGGCCGACTTGCTCATCTTCACCGTCGGGTCCTGAAGGTCGTAGATCTTCGCCGTCTCCTTGAGGATGTACGGCTTGGGGACGGTGAAGGTCTGGCCGAAGCGGCCGTTGAAGCGCTCGGCGAGATCCCGGGTCAGCTCGATGTGCTGGCGCTGGTCCTCGCCGACCGGGACCTCGTGGGCCTGGTAGAGCAGGATGTCGGCGACCTGGAGGATCGGGTAGGTGAACAGGCCGACCGAGGCGCGGTCGGCGCCCTGCTTGGCGGACTTGTCCTTGAACTGGGTCATGCGGGAGGCCTCGCCGAAGCCGGTGAGGCAGTTCATGACCCAGGCGAGCTGGGCGTGCTCGGGGACATGGCTCTGGACGAACAGCGTGCAGCGCTCGGGGTCGAGTCCGGCCGCGAGAAGCTGGGCGGCGGCCAGGCGGGTGTTGGCGCGCAGCTCCTGCGGGTCCTGCGGGACCGTGATCGCGTGCAGGTCGACGACCATGTAGAACGCGTCGTGGGTCTCCTGGAGGGCCACCCACTGACGGACGGCGCCGAGGTAGTTGCCGAGGTGGAACGAGCCTGCGGTGGGCTGGATTCCGGAGAGCACGCGGGGTCGATCAGAGGCCATGTTCATCATTGTCTCAGAATCCGCGGGTGGTTCCGGTGCGCGGGGAACGGCGGACCGTGGCGGGGCCGCGTGCCGATGCGGCCCCGCGCCCCAGTCAGCCCAGGTCGATCTCCGGGTACAGCGGGAAGCCCGCCACCAGGTCCGTCGCCCGGCGGGAGATCTCGTCCGCGATCTTGGGGTCGAGGACGTGCTGGGCCTTGGAGGGGGCGCCCGACTTGGTGGTGCCGGGCTCCGCGCCGGTCAGGACCCGGTCGATCAGACCGGCGACCTCGTCCATCTCGGCGGTGCCCAGACCGCGGGTGGTCAGGGCGGGGGTGCCGATCCGGATGCCGGAGGTGTACCAGGCGCCGTTCGGGTCGGCCGGGATGGCGTTGCGGTTGGTGACGATGCCGGACTCCAGCAGGGCGCTCTCGGCCTGGCGGCCGGTGAGCCCGTAGGAGGAGGCGACGTCGATCAGGTTGAGGTGGTTGTCCGTGCCGCCCGTCACCAGGGTCGCGCCCCTGCGCATCAGGCCCTCGGCCAGCGCGCGGGAGTTGTCGACGATGCGCCGGGCGTAGTCGCGGAAGGACTCCTGGCGGGCCTCCGCCAGCGCCACCGCCTTGGCGGCCATCACGTGCGGGAGCGGGCCGCCGAGCACCATCGGGCAGCCGCGGTCGACCTGGTCCTTGAGGGAGTCGTCGCACAGCACCATGCCGCCGCGCGGGCCGCGCAGCGACTTGTGGGTGGTGGTCGTGACGATCTGGGCGTGCGGCACCGGGTCGAAGTCGCCGGTGAGGACCTTGCCCGCGACCAGACCGGCGAAGTGCGCCATGTCGACCATGAGGGTCGCGCCGACCTCGTCGGCGATCTCCCGCATGATCCGGAAGTTCACCAGCCGGGGGTAGGCGGAGTAGCCCGCGACGATGATCAGCGGCTTGAACTCGCGGGCCGAGGCGCGCAGGGCGTCGTAGTCGATCAGGCCGGTGGCGGGGTCCGTGCCGTAGGAGCGCTGGTCGAACATCTTGCCGGAGATGTTCGGGCGGAAGCCGTGGGTGAGGTGGCCGCCGGCGTCCAGGGACATGCCGAGCATGCGCTGGTTGCCGAAGGCGCGGCGCAGCTCGGCCCAGTCCTCCTCGGACAGGTCGTTGACGTTGCGCACGCCCGCCTTCTGAAGTGCCGGGGCCTCCACGCGGTCGGCGAGGACGGCCCAGAAGGCGACGAGGTTGGCGTCGATGCCGGAGTGCGGCTGGACGTAGGCGTGGCGGGCGCCGAACAGCTCGCGGGCGTGCTCGGCGGCGAGCGACTCGACGGTGTCGACGTTGCGGCAGCCGGCGTAGAAGCGGCGGCCGATCGTGCCCTCGGCGTACTTGTCGCTGAACCAGTTGCCCATCGCCAGGAGCGTGGCCGGGGAGGCGTAGTTCTCGGAGGCGATCAGCTTCAGCATCTCGCGCTGGTCGGCGACCTCCTGGCCGATGGCGTCGGCGACACGCGGCTCGACGGCGCGGATCACGTCGAGGGCGGCGCGGTAGGCGGTGGAAGCGGTGGAGAGGGGCTCGGCCGACATGGGGACCTCCGGGACGTGGCGTTCGGCGTTCACGGTACGTACGGCCCAGGCGCACGGCACTCGTCGTCGCTCGGGCCGCTCCCCGATGGTCGGTCCCATCCCAGCGCGCCAGTCACGGCCCGCGACGAGCCTACCGGGCACCCGGCCCGGCGGGGCCGTGACGTCCACCATGCGAGCGGGTCCGTCATGGCCGGCCGCGCCGGGGCCGCTCAGAGGATCACGTGCGGCAGGAAGCGGGCGTAGTCGTCCGTGACCAGGCCCGCGGACTCCCGGATGCCGAGGCCGGCCGACTCGCCGTCGACGACCCAGGTGCCGAGCACGACGTGGTTGCCGTCGAAGGCGGGCAGGGGTGCCAGCTGCTGGTAGCAGCAGGCCTCGTCGCGCAGGGCGGGGTCGGCGCCGGGTTCGTGGACGGTCACGCCGGCGCCCTCCCGGCCGAGCAGCGGCTTGGCGACCCAGCCGGTGGTGCCGGCCAGGCCGCGGGGCCCGTCGAGATAGGAGGGCAGCAGGTTCGGGTGGCCCGGATAGAGCTCCCAGAGGATCGCCAGCAGCGCCTTGTTGCTGAGCAGCATCTTCCAGGCGGGCTCGATCCACATCGTGGTGCCGGTGCCGCCGCCGTTGTCGAGGGTGTCCAGGACATGGCCGGCGAAGCGGTCGGTGGTGAGCCACTCCCAGGGGTAGAGCTTGAAGCAACTGCGGATGAAGCGCAGCCTGTTGTCCACGAAGCGGCCGGAGAGACGGTCCCAGCCGATCTCCTCGACGGAGATCCAGTCGGTGTCCAGGCCCGCCTGCTCGGCGGTCTCCTTGAGATACGCGACCGTCATGAGGTCCTCGCCGAGTTCGTCGGCCGAGGAGTGCGCGAAGTACAGCGGACTGCCCGGCGGGAGCAGCGGTGACTGCTTCCTCCAGGCGTCGACGAGCCGCTCGTGGAGGGAGTTCCACTGGTCGGCGCCGGGGAAGCGCTCCTCCATCCAGAACCACTGCGGCGAGGCGGCCTCCACCAGGGAGGTGGGGGTGTCGGCGTTGTACTCCAGGAGCTTGGCCGGGCCGGTGCCGTCGTAGCGCAGGTCGAACCGGCCGTAGACGGAGGGCAGTTCGGCGCGCCGGTGCCAGGCCTCGGCGACCGCCCGCGCCACCCGCGGGTCGGTGATGCCGAGGTCGGCGAAGCGGCCGGTGTCGACGATGTGCGCGGCGGCGGCGAGGCACATCTCGTGCAGTTCCTCGACGACCTCCTCCAGCGCCTCGACCTCGTCGAGCGTGAAGACGTAGTAGGCGCTCTCGTCCCAGTAGGGGCGCAGGGAGTTGTCGGGGTAGCGCGTCAGGGGATAGATGAGCCCTTGTTCCTCGACGGTCTGCTGCCAGCCGGGGCGGGGCTCGATGGTGCGGCGTTCCACGGTGTGCGTCCCCGCCGCTCAGCCGCCGCCGCTGCCGGAGCCGGAGCAGCCCAGCCCGCCGCGGTCGACGGCCTCGTCGCGGTCGAAGGTGCCGTAGTCGGCCCAGCCGCGGCTGACGTCGGAGTCGTAGTACCAGTCGGCGCCGGAGACCCGGCTCGCGTCCACACCGGAGGAGCCGCGCGGCTTGCAGTGCTTGTCGGCGACGATCTTGTAGCCCTTGGCGTAGTCGTAGCTGTCGCGGTCCACGCAGCGCCGGTCGGGATCGGAACCGCACGAGGTCAGGGCCGCCGCCAGCACTCCCATGCTGCCGAGCGCCACGGTGCTCGACCGCAGCCGTCGCCGTTTCTCCGCCATGCGCCTCTCCCCCTTGTTGCCGCTTGTTCCCGCAGTGGTGCGGCTGTCGCCGGAGGTGGATGCTACGGCAGCACCGCGCACAACGCCTCGAGCGCCCCCGACCATGCGTGGTCGGGAGGTGTGGCGTACCCGATGACCAGGGCGTCCAGGGGGTCGGTCCGGGCGGCGGGATGACGGAAGAAGGCGAGGCCGTTCAGGGCCAGGCCCTGCCAGGCGGCCGCCTGGACGACGGACCGCTCGGTGCCGGGCGGCAGCCGCAGGACGGCGTGCAGGCCGGCCGCGATGCCGGTGACCCGGACCTCGGGGGCCCGGGCGGCGACCGCCGTGACCAGGGCGTCCCGGCGGCGCCGGTAGCGCATGCGGACGGCGCGGACATGGCGGTCGTAGCCGCCCGAGGTGAGGAACTCCGCCAGGGTCAGCTGGTCCAGCGTGCCGCAGGTGTCGGTGGAGCCCTTGGCCGCGGTGGCCTCCTCGGCGAGGCCGGGCGGCAGGACCGCCCAGGCCAGCCGGAGGCCGGGGGCGAGGGACTTGCTGGCGGTGCCGAGATAGACCACGTGGTCGGGGCCGAGTCCCTGGAGCGCGCCGACGGGCTGGCGGTCGTAGCGGAACTCGCCGTCGTAGTCGTCCTCCAGGACCACACCGCCGGTGCGCCGGGCCCAGTCCACGACGGCGGCGCGCCGGTCGGGGTGGAGGGGGACGCCCATCGGGAACTGGTGGGCGGGGGTGAGCAGGACGGCGTCGGCGTTCCGCAGGGCGGCGGGGTCGGTGCCCAGCGCGTCGAAGGGCAGCGGTTCGGTGCGCAGGCCGGCCGCGGCCAGCAGGTCGCGGTGGACGTCGAGGCCGTAGGACTCGACGGCGACGGTACGGACCCCGCGGGCCCGCAGGACCGCGCCGAGGATCTTCAGGCCGTGCGAGAACCCGCCGCACACCAGCACGTGTCCGGGGTCGGCGCGCACGCCGCGGGCCCGGGAGAGATAGCCGGCGAGCGCGGTGCGCAGTTCGGCCCGGCCGCGGGGGTCGCCGTAGCCGAGGGCGTGGTGCGGGGCGGCGGCGAGGGCACGGCGGGCGGCCCTGAGCCACTCGGCGCGCGGGAAGGAGGCGAGGTCGGGGGTGCCGGGGCGCAGGTCGTGGGCGGGGCGGGCCGGTTCGCGGCGGGCCGGCGGGCCGCCCGGTGCCGGCCGCCGGGAGGGCGGGGCGGCGGCCCGCGTGGCGACCCGCGTGCCCG
The DNA here is from genome assembly GCF_014647975.1 of Streptomyces fumigatiscleroticus. Taxonomy (GTDB): domain Bacteria; phylum Actinomycetota; class Actinomycetes; order Streptomycetales; family Streptomycetaceae; genus Streptomyces; species Streptomyces fumigatiscleroticus. The sequence continues at coordinate 414,516 of NZ_BMQF01000003.1, read as the reverse complement.
AGCCCTGGCGCGCGGTGAGCCAGCCCTCGGCGACGAGGTCGGCATAGGCGTCGGCGACCGTGTTGCGGGCGATGCCCAGGTCGGCGGCGAGGCCGCGGGAGGACGGCAGCCGGGTGCCGGGGGCCAGCCGCCCGGTGCGCACCGCCTCGCGCAGGGCGTCGGTCAGCCCGCGGCGCAGGCCGGGACCGGCCGCTTCCAGATGCAGGTCGAGGCCCGAAGTGGCCCAAGAATCAGGCATGGAAGTGGACCATACCCCTGGGCTGCTTCGCTCCTAGGGTCGAGCCATGACGACCTTCACCGACGACACCGCGAAGGCGGAGTACGCACCCGAGACCACGCCCCGGCTGCACTGGGCCCAGCACGCGCCCGAGGTCTACAAGGCCATGATCCGGCTCGACGCGGCGGCCCGGCAGGGCCTGGACCCCAAGCTGTACGAGCTGGTCAAGATCCGTGCCTCGCAGCTCAACCACTGCGCCCTCTGCATCGACATGCACAGCAGGGACGCGCTCGCGGCGGGCGAGAGCGTCGAGCGGATCGTGCAGCTCAGCGCCTGGGAGGAGTCGCGGCACTTCTACACCGAGAAGGAGCTGGCCGCGCTGGCGCTGACGGAGGCCGTGACCGTCCTGACGGATGGCTTCGTGCCCGACGAGGTGTACGACCGGGCCGCCGCGCACTTCGAGGAGGCGGAGCTGGCGCAGCTGCTCTCCGTGATCGCGGTGATCAACGCGTGGAACCGGTTCGGTGTCACCTTCCGGATGACGCCGGGCCACTACCGGCCGGGGCAGCACAAGTGACGGCCCGCACCACGCACCTGGACGCCGGGGTGCGCAGCGCGATGCAGGCCCTGAGCGCCGCCGCGAAGAAGGGGTTCGGCGACCCGGCGCTGGCCGAGCTGGTGCAGGTCCGCGCCTCGCAGCTCAACCACTGCGCGTTCTGCCTGGACATGCATCTGGCGATCGCCCGGAAGAACGGCGTGAGCGAGCGCCGGCTCGACCTGCTGAACGCCTGGGAGGAGGCCGGTGACGTCTACGACGAGCGGGAGCGGGCCGCGCTGGCGCTGACCGAGGCGGTCACCGGCCTGACGGAGGGGTTCGTGCCCGACGAGGTGTACGCGAACGCCGCCAAGCACTTCACCGACGCCGAGCTGGCCCATCTCGTCGCGGTCGTCGCCGTGATCAACAGCTGGAACCGGCTGATGGTCAGCCGGCGGATCCCCCCGGGCAGCACGGAATGGTGAACAAGGCCGAGACCTTCCGCGCGCTGCACCGGGGACGGGCCCCGGGCGACCCGCTGGTCCTGCCCGGCCCCTGGGACGCGGCCGCCGCCCGCGTCTTCGAGGAGGCCGGCTTCCCGGCGCTGGCCACGCCCAGCGCCGGGGTCGCCGCCTCCCTGGGGTACGCGGACGGCGCGACACCGGCACGGGAGATGTTCGCGGCCGTCGCGCGGATCGTGCGGGCCGTGGACGTACCGGTGTCGGCGGATGTCGAGGGGGGTTACGGGCTGCCGCCCAAGGAGCTGGTGGAACGGCTGCTGGAGACGGGGGCCGTGGGCTGCAACCTGGAGGACTCCGCCGGGGGCGTGCTCCAGGACCCGCGCCGGCACGCCGACCGGCTCGCCGAGGTGCGGGCCGCGGCGGGCGGCGGGCTGTTCGTCAACGCGCGGATCGACACGTTCCTGTGCGGAGTCGCCGATCCCGGTGCCGCCGTCGAGCGGGCCGCGCTGTACGTCGCCGCGGGCGCCGACTGCGTGTACCCGATCGGCGCCCCGGCCGAGGTGCTGCCGCTGCTGCGGGCCGGGATCCAGGGGCCGGTCAACGCGGTCGCCAAGGTCGGTGAGGGCCCCTCGCCCGCCGAACTCGGCGAACTCGGGGCCACCCGCGTCACCTTCGGGCCGGGGTTCCAGCGGTGGGCGTCCGCCGCGCTGCGGGACCTCGTCACCGGGCCTGGCCCCCTCCATGTCCTTTGACTACGGTCAAAGGACATGGAGCCAGTGTCGACGGAGCACGTGGCGGCCTTCCGCCGGTTCAACCGCTACTTCACGCGCCGTATCGGCGCTCTGGACGACCGCTACCTCGGCCAGGACCGCCCGCTCGGCGAGGCCCGGCTGCTCTTCGAGATCCACCGGTGCCCCGAGGGGGTGTCCCTGCGTGAACTGCGCGGCCGTCTCGGCCTCGACGCCGGCTATCTGAGCCGGATGACGAAGGCGCTGCGGGCGCAGGGCCTGGTCCGGCTGGGCGTGCACCCCGGGGACAGCCGGCTGCGGACGGTCACGCTGACCCCGGCCGGGCGGGCCGAGGTCGAGGAGCAGGAGCGGCGGGCCGGCGCCCTCGTGGCGGACCTGCTCCAGGGGCTGGACCCGGCCCGGCGGGACGAGCTGACCGGGGCGATGGCCACCGCGCGGCGTCTGCTGCGGCTGGCGGCCGTCACCGTCGACCGCGTCGCCGGTGACGCCCCGGACGCGCGGGCCTGTCTGGCCGCGTACGCCGCCGAGCTCGACGCGCGGTTCCCGGAGGGGTTCGACCCGTCCGATCTGGTGAGCCCCGGGGAAGTGTCCGGCGACGCCGGGGTGTTCCTCGTCGCCCGCGAGGAGGGGCGGCCGGTGGGCTGCGGGGCGCTGCGGCGGCTCACGCCCGGGACGGGCGAGCTCAAGCACGTGTGGGTGCACCCGGACGCCCGGCGCCTGGGCCTGGCCCGGCGGCTGCTCGGGGAACTGGAGGGCGAGGCCCTGCGGCGCGACTGGACCGTCGTACGGCTCGACACGCAGGCCGCGCTCACCGAGGCGCAGGCGATGTACCGGGCGTGCGGCTACCGGGAGATCCCGGCGTACTCCGACCACGTCTACGGAGCGCACTGGTTCGAGAAGCGGCTGGCCGCGCAGGGCTGACCGCCGGCCGGTCGGCCGGCCTCCCCGAGCCGGCCCGCCAGCACGTCCCGCACCGCCCCGCGCAGCCAGGCGTGCGCCGGGTCGGCGTCGTGCCGCGGGTGCCAGGCCAGCCCCAGTCTCAGGGGCGGCAGTTCGAGCGGCACGTCGAAGGTGACCAGGCCCAGGATCGAGGCGAGCGGCAGGCCCCAGCTGCTGATCAGGCCCACGAGGTCGGTGTCCCGCACGACGAAGAGCGACGCGGGGAAGGTGCCGACGGAACCCACCACCCGGCGTTCCAGGCCGAGTTCGGCCAGGGCCGCGTCGACGGGGCCGTGCAGTTTGCCCCGCCGGGACACGATCAGGTGATCGGCCTCGGTGGCGAACCGCTCGGCCGTCAGCTCGCCGTCGAGCAGGGGGTGCCCGGCCCGCACCACGGCCACCATCCGGTCCTCCTGCACATACTCCGTGTGCACCTCGGGCGCCGTCGTGTCGACGACCCCCACCTCCAGGTCGGCGGTCCCCCTGCGCAGGAACGGGGCGTCCACGTGGCTCTCGGCGAGGAAGCGGATACGGATGCCGGGCGCCTCCGCGGCGGCGCGGGCGTACAGGGCCGGGCCGCAGGCCGCCGCGATGGCGTCGTGGCCCAGGATCGTCAGCGTCCGGTCCACCGTCCTGAGGTCGGCGTCCCGGCCGGGCGCGAACAGGGCGCGGGCCCGCTCCACCACCGCGCTCACCTCGGCCCGTACGGCGAGCGCGCGCGGGGTGGGCACCATCCGGCGCCCGGCGCGCACCAGCACAGGGTCGCCGAGCGCCTTGCGGATCCGGCCGAGGGTGCGGCTCATCGCGGGTTCGGACAGATGGAGCCGGCGGGCCGCGCCGCCCACGCTCTCCTCCTCCAGCAGCACATCGAGGGCGAGCAGCAGATTCAGGTCGAGGTTCCGGTCCGGGCTCTCGAATTGCGTCACACGCATCGTTCCCTTGCAAAGGTTGCACTGGAGTGCAGGTCACTGCCGAGCCTACGGTGACAGGGCATCCCACCGACATCCAGCTCCCGGGAGGAGCCTTGCCCTCGCACGCCCTGAAACGGTCCACGGTGCTGGCGCTGTGCGCCTGCGTGCTCGTCGCCCAGAGCATGGTCGCCGCCATCAACCTGCTGATCCCCCAGCTGGCATCGTCGTCCCTGCACCCCTCGCACTCCGAGATCCTGTGGACCGTCGACGCCTACGTCATCGTCTTCGCCGGACTGCTGATCCCGGCCGGTGCGCTCGGCGACCGGCACGGCCGCAAGGGGGCCCTGCTCGCCGGGCTCGCCCTGTTCGCCGCGGGCGCCGCCACCAGCGCGCTGGCCTCCGGCCCGGCGCTGCTCATCGCCGGGCGCGGGATCTCCGGGGCCGGAGCCGCGCTGATCACGCCCGCCACCATGTCGCTCATGGTGCAGCTCGCCGGTCCCGAGCGGCGGGCCCAGGCGCTGGCCTCCTGGACCCTGGCCATCGGACTGGGCGGCATGGCCGGCAATCTCGGCGGCGGCCTGGTGGGCCAGTTCCTGTCCTGGCGCGCCCTGTTCGCCCTGATGGTGCCGCTGGCCGCGCTGCTCGCCCTCGCGGTGGCCCTCACCACGCCCCGCACGGACCGCTCCGCGCACAGCAACCCCGACCCGCTGGGCACGCTCCTGCTCACCGCGGGCCTGGTCGCCGTCCTCTTCGGCATCATCGAAGGCCCCTCCTACGGCTGGGCCGCACCGGGCATCCTGGCCGCCTTCGCGGCCGGCGCCCTGCTCATCGCCCTGTTCGCCCGGCACGCCCTGCGCTCGCGTGCCCCGCTGTTCGACCCGCGCGTCCTCGCCTCCCGCCGGCTGCGCGCCGCCACCCTCGGCATGGCCACCGGCTTCTTCGGCCTGTTCTCCCTCTTCTACGTCAACTCGCAGTACCTCCAGGAGGTGAAGGGCTACGGCGCCGCCGTCACCGGCGTCGCCATCGTCCCGCTGATCGTCGGCATGGCGCTCGTCCCGAAGCTGGCGGCGCGCTGGGCGGCGCACCCCGGCCCGGTCATCGGCTCGGGTCTGGCCCTCATCGGCCTCGGCCTGCTCGCCGCGTCCACCGCGGACGCGGGCACGCCCTACCCCGTGTACGCCTGCTGGCTGCTGGTGATCTCGGCCGGCACGGGCCTGTCCATGCCCGCCCTCACCTTCGGCGTCGTCATCTCGCTCCCGGCCCACCAGGCGGGCCTCGGCTCCGGCCTGGGCACCTCGGCCCGCGAGGTCGGCGCGGCCCTCGGCGTCGCGGTCACCGGCACCGTCCTGGCCGCCCACCCCGATCTGCCGCACGGCATGGGCCCGGCCCTGCGCACGGTCGCCCTGCTGGTGCTCGCGGCCACGGCGGCGGTCGTCACCGGCTACCGCGGCGGCGGCCGGGCGTCCCGTACGGCCGCCGTGTCCACTCCCGCGAAGGAGCCGGTCGGATGAGGCTGCGCACCCGTGTCCTGGACCTGGTCACGCTCAGCGGCACGGTCACCGGGACGGAACCGGTCACGGCCCGCATGCGCCGGCTGCGCATCGGGGGGGACGCGCTCGCCGGGCTCGCGGTGCGGCCCGGACAGCAGGTGCGGGTCCTGGTCGGCGGCGCGCTGACCCGTCGTACGTACTCGGTGTGGCGTTACGACCCGGCCGGCGCGGTCGAGCTGTGCGTGCTGAACCATCCCGGGGCCGGGCCGGGAGCACGCTGGGGACACTCCGCGCGGGTGGGCGACATGGTCCGGCTGGGCCGGCCGGAGGGGTCGTTCACGCTCCGGCCGGAGGCGGCGCACCACTTCTTCGCCGGGGAGGAGACCGCCTCGGTGGCGTTCGGGGCGATGCTGGCGGCGCTGCCCGAGGGGGCGCGGATCTCCGGCTGTGTGGAGACGGAGACGGCGGCGGACCGGCTGCCGCTGCCGCACACGGCCCGGCTCCGCTGGCTGATCAGGGGCGAGACCGCCCTGCCCGACGCGGTAAGGGAACTGGCCCCGGCGCCCGGCGGGTCCGCCTACGTGGCCGGACAGGCCCGGGTGGTGCAGCAGGTACGGCAGGTGCTCGTGCGGGAGCTGGGCTGGGACCGGCGGACGGTGCTCACCAAGCCGTTCTGGGCGCCGGGCAGGCGCGGACCGGAGTAGCCCTACCGCTGCCGGGCGGCCGCGGCCTTCGCCAACTGGACGGCCGACAGCAGGCTGAGGCCGGGTGCCTGCTGCCGCAGCACCTTGACCGCCTCCACCGAGTCGGGGGCGCCCGCGTACCCGGCGGCGGCCAGCCGTTCGCGCACCCAGCGGGCGCGCAGCTCGTCGTCGTCCGCGGCGGCTGCCTGCTCGATCACGGCGAGGGCCCGTTCCAGACCGGGGCGCTGTACCGCGTCCGCCTCCGCCAGCGCCTGCCGCACGAACGCCTCGATCACATCGGCGTCCCGCAGCACGAGGACGTTGAGCTGATCCTTCTTGCTTCCGAACATGCCGGTCATCGTGGACGCCGGACGCCGCGCGGAGCAAGGGAGTTGAGCGGCTTCTGAGCCGGCTTGGCCGTATCGCCCCGGCGCCTCGCACACCGACGGGCCCCGCCCCGGGAGAACCCGGGACGGGGCCCGTCCGGACAGCGGTGGCGTCAGATGAGGCCGAGCGCGCGGACCGCCTCGCGCTCCTCCGCCAGCTCCTTGACGGAGGCGTCGATCCGGGCGCGGGAGAACTCGTTGATCTCCAGGCCCTGGACGATCTCGTACGTGCCGTCCTTGACGGTGACGGGGAAGGAGGAGATCAGGCCCTCCGGGACGCCGTAGGAGCCGTCCGACGGAATGCCCATGGAGACCCAGTCGCCCTCGGCGGTGCCGTTGACCCAGGTGTACACGTGGTCGATGGCGGCGTTGGCGGCGGAGGCGGCCGAGGAGGCGCCCCGGGCCTCGATGATCGCGGCGCCGCGCTTGGCGACGGTCGGGATGAAGTCGTCGGCCAGCCACTGCTCGTCGTTGACGACCTCGGCGGCGTTCTTGCCGGCGACCGTGGCGTGGAAGATGTCGGGGTACTGGGTGGCGGAGTGGTTGCCCCAGATCGTCAGCTTCTTGATCTCGGAGACCGGCACGCCGGTCTTCTTCGACAGCTGGGTCAGCGCGCGGTTGTGGTCCAGGCGGGTCATCGCGGTGAAGCGCTCGGCCGGTACGTCCGGGGCGGCGGCCTGCGCGATCAGCGCGTTGGTGTTGGCCGGGTTGCCGACCACGAGGACCTTGACGTCGTCCGCGGCGTGGTCGTTGATGGCCTTGCCCTGCGGCTTGAAGATGCCGCCGTTGGCCTCCAGCAGGTCACCGCGCTCCATGCCCTTGGTGCGCGGGCGGGCGCCCACGAGGAGGGCGACGTTGGTGCCGTCGAAGGCGACGTTCGGGTCGTCGGTGATCTCGATGCCCTGGAGCAGCGGGAACGCGCAGTCGTCCAGCTCCATGGCCGTGCCCTCGGCCGCCTTCAGGGCCGGGGTGATCTCCAGCAGGCGCAGCTTGACCGGCACGTCCGCGCCGAGCAGCTGGCCGGAGGCGATGCGGAAGAGCAGGGCGTAACCGATCTGGCCGGCCGCGCCGGTGACGGTGACGTTCACGGGAGTGCGGGTCATGGCGTTCTCCGTATGACAGCTGGCGGTGGGGCGTCCCTGCCCCGGGGGTACGGGATCCCCGCCCCGGCTCGTGACCGGTGACCGCCGCGATGACCGATCACTGATTCAAATGATCGATCTCTTGGCGTCAAGAGAGATCCGGCCGTCAGGCTATCGCGCGGTTCCTGGATTCCGGACGTCCGGGTCGGTGTGGCCCGTCCCACAGGGCACCGCCGCTCACCGCGCGAAGAGGCGGCCGCCTGTCCGGGAGAGGAGGACGAGCGGCCGCCGTATTCAGGGATACCGTTGCCGGACTCCCGTGGGGGTACGTTGCGCGTGCCCGCCCTCGGGCGGGCCATGCCTGTCTGCACAGTTTCTTTTCAGATCCGGCCGCCGCTTCTTCCCGGAGCCGGCCGCCGCGCACGGCGTCCGTCGGTCACTTGGTGCACCCCTTCTGCCCGGACGCCAGCACCGCGCAGGCCGTGGCCTGGTCCGCGCCCTTGACCGCCACCATCGGCGTGTACGCGATGGTGTCCCCGGCCACCGTGATGCCGCCCTTCTGCTCGGCGCCGCCGCCCGCGCTGACCCGTACCTCGTCGCCCTGCGCGGCCTGGGTGATACGCCCCCAGGCGGCACCGCAGGTCTCGCTGTAGCGGACCTCGACGACGGCCGTGCCGACGGTGGCCGTCCGGGCGGTGGTCACCAGATCGCCGCTGCACCCCATGCTCTCCGCGTCCTTGCCGGTGCAGTCGTCGCCGCGGCACTTGACGCCCGCGGGGAGCGCGGGGTCGGTGACGGCGGAGGCCGAGGGGGACGCCGACGTCCCCGTCTTCTCCTGGCCGCCCCCGCCGTCCAGCGCGAAGAAGGCCGCCGCGATCACCACGAGCACGCCGACCGCACCCGCGAGGAACACCGTCAGCCGCCGTTTGCCGCCGCTCGCCGAACCGTCGGCCGGACGGGGCGCCCGCGGCGGCTCACCGTGGCCGCCCACGCTCTCCGGCGCCCGGCCGGACAGCCCGTCCGGCGGCACGGTGCCCGCCGGCCCGGCCCCCGGTCCCCGGCCTCCGGCCGGCGAGGGCCCCCCGTAACCGGCGACCGACCACGAGTCGAGCCCGGCGGGTGCGCCGGAGGCGGGGCCGCCGTCGCGCACGTCGCCGACCGCGTCCGGGCTGTCGGCGGGGGTCGGCTGCGGCGGCACCGTCGGAACAACACCGGCCGGGCCGGCGATGCCGGGCGTGGCCGTGGCGCTGCCGCGCCTGCGGGACGTCCTGCTCCCGTCGGTGCCGTCCTGCGGCGCGCCCAGCTCACCGAGCGCGGCACGCGCCTGGGAGATCCGGATGGCCTCCATGGTCATGTCGTGCCGCATCTCCGAGCGGCTCCAGGCGCGCTCGGCCAGCTCCCACATGGTGGTCAGATGTATGGGATTGGTCCCGGTGACCTCGGCCAGCGCCACGATCGCGCCCTTGGGCGCCAGCAGCCGGCCGTTGAGATAACGCTCCCAGGACGTCTTGCTGTAGCCGGTGCGGTCGGCCACCGCGGCGATGCTCAGGCCGCTGCGGTCCACCAGCCGGCGCAACTGGCTGGCGAACTCTCTTATCTGCGGATCGAGTTCATCCGGCAAGGCCTTCCAACGCGGCATTGCTACCCCCCTCTTCCCCCCGGTTCGTGCTGGTCGTTCCCCCGCTCGTGAGGCCCCTCGCCGAGTCCCCGTCCTGGCTACCCACAGGGATGCGCCCGGTCAGGATCTCAGTTCCAGGGGTGGAGGCGCACGGGTGCACAGAGGCCGCGGGCATGCACCGTCGCATGCTCACCGGCCCGCGGTCCAGTGTCCCATCGGCTCACCGATGCCCGAACGGAACCCCTGGCCGTCGTACGGGACGCCCCCAACCGTCCCGCTCGCCCACGCTAACCCCCTTGTTCAACGACTTCGCCGTACTTCCCCGAACTTGTCAATACATCGACACACAGGATGCACGGATGCGGTCACTTCCGGCACTTCCGGCTCGTCTTTCACGCACCGCGTGGCGGAACGGTCACTTCCGTGCCACAGCGCACGGGCAGCCGTTGAACCGGCCGTTCGACCTGCACGAGGGTGGGTCCCGGCGGCGGTCCGTCCTCGTACGGGGGAGAGGACGGGCCGCCGTACGCGGCCGGTTCAGCCGCTGACCGTGAAGTGCAGCGTGTCCTTCAGGAACGGGATCACCAGCCACGGATTGGGCTGCACCATCATCGCCAGCAGGACGATGGCCAGCCCGAGCGCGCCGTAGGTGACGATGTCCGTGAAGCGGGAGCGTACGGCGAGCATGCCGACGCCGGGCAGCAGCCAGCGCAGGAACGCCCCGGCCAGCAGGCCGACGCCGACCAGCAGCGTGCCCAGCCGGAAGGTGTCCAGCGCGGTCAGCAGCAGACCGAGCCCGACCAGCCCCAGCACGGTGATGACCGGCCACTGCCGGGCGGGCGCCGGAGCGTCACCGGAGGCGGCCCGGCCGCCTCCTTCCGGGCGCGCGGTGTCCCGGGTGAACAGCGGGAAGCGGCGCGTGACACGCCGCGGTCTGCCCTCGGCGTCGGGCGCGCTGACGGCGTCCCGGACCGTGATGTCCTCGGCGCCTTCTTCGCCGTTGCCGTCAGCCGACACTGCGCTCCGCCGCCTCGACCACGTTGACGAGCAGCTGGGCGCGGGTCATCGGGCCGACGCCGCCGGGGTTGGGGGAGATCCAGCCGGCGACCTCGGCGACGCCCGGGTGCACGTCCCCGACGATCCTGCCCTCGGCGTTGCGCGAGACACCGACGTCGAGGACGGCGGCGCCCGGCTTGACGTCCTCCGGGCGGATCAGGTGCGGGGAGCCGGCGGCGGCCACGATGATGTCGGCGCGGCGCAGGTGGGAGGAGAGGTCGCGGGTGCCCGTGTGGCACTGGGTCACCGTGGCGTTCTCGCTGCGCCGGGTGAGCAGCAGCGGCATCGGGCGGCCGATGGTCACGCCGCGGCCGACGACCACGACCTCGGCGCCCTTGATCTCCACGCCGTACCGGCGCAGCAGCGTCAGCACGCCGTTGGGGGTGCAGGGCAGCGGGGCCGGCTCGTTCAGGACCAGGCGGCCGAGGTTCATCGGGTGCAGGCCGTCGGCGTCCTTGGCCGGGTCCATCAGCTCCAGGATGCGGTTCTCGTCGATGCCCTTGGGCAGCGGCAGCTGGACGATGTAGCCGGTGCAGGCCGGGTCCTCGTTCAGCTCGCGGACGACCGCCTCGATCTCCTCCTGCGTCGCCGTGCCGGGCAGTTCGCGCTGGATGGAGGCGATGCCGACCTGGGCGCAGTCGCGGTGCTTGCCGGCGACGTACTTCTGGCTGCCGGGATCGTCCCCGACCAGGATCGTGCCGAGGCCGGGCGTGACGCCCTTCTCCTTCAGCGCCGCCACGCGGACGGTCAGATCGGACTTGATCGCGGCTGCGGTGGCCTTGCCATCGAGAATCTGGGCGGTCATGGTCCCATCCTCCCGGATGACCGGCCCCCTGTTCCAATCCGGCCGCATTCCGGGCACCCCGGGCCCGGTCGCCCGTATCCGGCCATGATCACCGATGTTGCACTTGCACAACACCTGCCGCGTGCGGCTGGACAAGCAAAGGGCGCCTCAAGAACCATTGAGCGGCACAGTGCCGCGGGCAGTACCGGGGGGACGGACCGCATCTGTAGAACTTCCTCCGAACCGTGCCGCGTCGTCCCCGCACAGGAAGCGCAACGGAGGAAGGACCGCCATGAGTTTCGGCGACCCGAACAACAACCCCTACGGGCCACCGCCCCAGCAGCCGCCGGCCGCTCCCGGGTACGGCTACCCCCAGCAGGCCCCGCCTGCGGCCGGCACCCCGCCGCAGCAGGGCTACGGCTTCCCGCAGCAGCCGGGTTACCCGGGCGGTGGCTACCCCGGCTACCCGGGCGGCAACGTGATGGCACCGCCGTCCATGCCCGGGCTGCTGGTGACGGCCCGCGTCTTCCTCTTCATCATCTCCGCGGTGCAGATCCTGGGCGGGCTCGTCTACCTGTACATCGCGGCCTTCGTCAACGACGTGTCGGACTCGGTCGGCGACTACAGCACCTCCTCGGACGACCCGTTCGACGCGGCCAGCGACTTCGGTGACATGGCGACCGGGGTTCTCGCGGTCATCGCACTGGTCATCCTCGGTCTGGCCGCGCTCTCCATCACGCTCGGCGTGAAGTTCGGCAAGGGCGGCCAGGGCGTCCGGATCACCACGGTGGTCTACGGCGCGCTCGGCACCATCGTGGGCCTGCTGCTGCTCTTCGTCGGCCTGGACACCGGGATGGCCTCGGCCATCATCTTCCCGCTCCTGTGGGTGATTTTCGGCGCCGTCATCACCGCCGCGCCGGTCGTGCCCAGCGGCACCGCCTGGTTCTCCCGGCCGCGCTACTGAGCGCGTCCGCGCCACTGAAGACTTCGCGCCAATCACGCCACAGGGCCGTGTCTCACCCGTACGAGGGGGGACACGGCCCTGGCGCGTCGCCCTAGTCTGGCGGAAGAGCCGTCAGGCACGGGGAGACGCACCTTGTACAGCATCATCGTGGTACCTCCGCCGACCCCGGAGGACACGCGCGACCGCACCCAGATCCGGCTCGCCCCCGGCGAGCGGCTCGCCTTCGGCCGGTCCGAGCGCGGCAACGGCCTGAGAATCGCCCACGACGGCGTCTCCCGCAGAGCCGGAGAGATCGCCGCGCAGGGCGTCTTCTGGACACTGAGCAACCTCTCGGCCCACCAGACGTACGTGGTGGAGAACCCGGAGGGCGCGGGCGAGCACATCAAGGTGGGGCCGGGGCGTCTTCAGGCCCCGGTCCCCTTCGAGTTCTCGCGGATCGTGCTGCCGGCCGCGGGCGATCTGCTGCCCCTGGAGGTGTGGGCGCCGCGCCACGACTACGTACGGGCCGGCGAAGGCGCCGACGGCGAGACCACCGCGCCCGCCTTCTCCGTCGACCGCACCAAGCGCTACTTCGCGGTGCTGGCCGCGCTCTGCGAGCCCCGGCTGCGCGGCACCCCGCACGCGCCGCTGCCCACCGTGGAGCAGGTCGTGAGCCGGCTGCGCCCCACCTGGCCGGCCGCCTCCCGCACCGCCGTGCAGTGGAACATCGACTACCTGGCCGTGAAACTGCGGCTGAAACCGGGCCCGGAGACCGCGGAGACGGGCCCGCGGCTCAACGGCAAGAAGGAGTCGCTGGTCTCCCTGGCGCTCCGCTTCGATCTGGTCCGGGAGGACGACCTGGTCGTCCTGGCGGAGCCGTCCGGACGGCCGGTCCGGTGACCGAGCCGTACGCCGTGACGGTGCCCAGGGGGTACCGGGTGGGCCGCTGGGAGGTGCGCGAGCCGATCGCGACCGGGGCCTTCGGCAGCGTGTACGCGGCCCGGCCGGCCGGCGGCGCGGGCGGCCGGGAGCTGCCGCGCACGGCCGCCCTGAAGTTCCTGCCCACCGGCACCGGAACCCCACGTCAACTGGCCCACCTGCGGGAACTGGTCGAGCGCGAGGTGCGGTTGTACCACCGGCTGAGACAGCCCCGGCTGATCCGCATGTACGAGATGCTCACCGTCGACGACCCGGCCGACCCCCGTCTCGACGGCGCCACCGTCCTGGTGCTGGAGAAGGCCGAGTCCTCCCTGTCCGCCCTGCTCGCCGGAGGCTCCCGGCCGGCCGGCGGGCCCGCGCTGCTGGCGCAGGTCTGCGAGGGGCTGGCCCAGCTGCACCGGGCGGGCTGGGTGCACGGGGACCTCAAACCGGCCAACGTGCTGCTGCTGGCGGACGGTTCGGCCCGGCTCGCCGACTTCAACATGGCCGCCGAGCTGGAGGGCACCCACGCCTACACGCCCGCCTTCTCCACCCCCGACTACACCCCGCCCGAGCTGCTGTGGTCCGAGATCGGCGAACGCGGCCGCCGGATCCGCCCCTCCGCCGACGTCTGGGCCTTCGGTGTCCTCGCCCATCTGGTCCTCACCGGTTCCTTCCCGCTGCCCGGCGGAACCCCGACGGCCCGCCGCGACGCGGCCGTCGCCTACGCCCGCGGCACCGACGAGCTGCGTCTCTCCCCCGAACTGCCGGACGTGTGGCGGACGATCGTCAGGGAGTGTCTGACCCGTACGCACGCGGACCGCATCGGCACCCAGGCCCTGCTGCGGCGGGTGACGGACGCGGCCGGCACGGGCCGGTCCGCACGGCTGCCCCGGCCGTTCTCCCGGCTGTCCCGGCCGTTCGCCCGGCGCGGACGCCGCGCCCGCGCCCTGCTGGTCCTCGGCGCGTCCGCCGCCACCGCCGCGGTCGCGGCGCTCGGGTACGGCATCAGCACCTGGGTGGACGGCGGCCCGCCCGGCTCCGGCGGCGGGAGCGGCGACGTCGCCGCCGCCTCCTACGGCGCCGCCGAACTCCGTACCGACCGCGGCGTTCCGGCCGCCTACCGCCTGCTGATCGTGGAGACGGCGCACGACTGCGCGCGGCGGGAGGTCACGCCCCCGCTGATCGCCGCCATGCTGAAGGCGGAGAGCAACTTCGACCCGGACCTCGCCGACCCGGTCAAGGACGAGTACGGCATCGCCCGCTGGACGCCGAGCGTGCTGCGCTGGTGGATGCACGACGACGGCACCCCCGGGGACACGGTCCCCCAGCCTCCCTTCCCGCCGGCCGAGTCCGTCCCGGCGATGGGCCGGTACCTGTGCTGGATCGCGCCGCGGCTGGACCCCGGTCTGCCGGGCGACCGCCGGGTGCTGGTCGCCGCCGCCTACCGGACCTCGTACGCGAAGGTGAACGACGCGGGCGGGGTTCCCCCGAAGTACCGCGACTACGCCGCCCACGTCGCTCACTACCTCAAGGAGTACACCCCGCCCGGCGGGAAGTGACCCTCGGAGTTGTGAGGTACCGCCGTCCTCGGACACACGGCACCGTGGACGGCACGGGCCTCCGGTTCGCTCGGGGGAGAACCGGAGGCCCGGGCCGGAAGGCCGCTCGGCGGAACGTCAGTGGAAGAAGTGGCGCGTGCCCGTGAAGTACATCGTCACGCCGGCCTTCTTCGCGGCCTCGACGACCAGTTCGTCGCGGATCGAGCCGCCGGGCTGGACGATGGCGCGGACCCCGGCCCCGATCAGGATCTCGGGCCCGTCGGGGAAGGGGAAGAACGCGTCGGAGGCCGCGTACGCGCCGCGCGCCCGCTCCTCGCCGGCCCGCTCGACCGCCAGGCGGCAGGAGTCGACGCGGTTGACCTGGCCCATGCCGACGCCGACCGAGGCGCCGTCCTTGGCCAGCAGGATCGCGTTGGACTTCACCGCCCGGCACGCCTTCCAGGCGAAGGCCAGCTCGGCCAGCTCCGCCTCGGAGAGCGCCTCGCCGCTGGCCAGCGTCCAGGTGGCCGGATCGTCGCCCTCGGCCTGGAGCCGGTCGGTGACCTGGAGCAGGGCGCCGCCGTCGATCGGCTTGACCTCGACGGGATCGGCCGGGGCGTCGGGGCAGCGCAGCACACGGATGTTCTTCTTCTTGGTGAGGGCCTCCAGCGCGCCGTCCTCGTAGTCCGGCGCGACGATGACCTCGGTGAAGATCTCCGCGACCTGCTCGGCCATCTCCTTGCTGACCGGCCGGTTGACGGCGATCACGCCGCCGTAGGCGGAGACCGGGTCGCAGGCGTGCGCCTTGCGGTGCGCCTCGGCGACGTCCGAACCGATCGCGATGCCGCACGGGTTGGCGTGCTTGATGATCGCCACGCACGGCTCGGCGTGGTCGTACGCGGCACGGCGGGCGGCGTCCGTGTCCGTGTAGTTGTTGTACGACATCTCCTTGCCGTGCAGCTGCTCGGCCGTGGCGAGGCCGCCCGTGCCGGAGGTGTAGAGGGCGGCGGGCTGGTGCGGGTTCTCGCCGTAGCGCAGGGTGTGCGCGCGCTCCCAGGTGGCGCCCAGGAAGTCGGGGAACCGCGAGTCGTCCACGGGGGCGTACTCGCCGGCGAACCAGGAGGCCACGGCGACGTCGTAGGCGGCCGTGTGCTGGAAGGCCTCGGCGGCCAGCCGCTTGCGGGCGGCCAGGTCGAAGCCGCCGTCCTGCGCCGCGGCGAGGACGTCGGCGTACCGGGCGGGGCTGGTGACCACGGCGACGGAGGGGTGGTTCTTGGCGGCGGCACGCACCATCGAGGGACCGCCGATGTCGATCTGCTCCACGCACTCGTCGGGCGTCGCGCCGGAGGCGACGGTCTCGCGGAACGGGTAGAGATTGACGACGACGAGGTCGAACGGCTCGACGCCGAGCTCGGCGAGCTGCCGCCGGTGGTCCTCCAGCCGCAGATCGGCGAGGATGCCCGCGTGCACCTTCGGGTGCAGGGTCTTGACACGGCCGTCCAGGCACTCGGGGAAGCCGGTGAGGTCCTCGACCTTGGTGACGGGGACGCCGGCGGCGGCGATGCGGGAGGCGGTGGACCCGGTGGAGACGAGGTCGACCCCGGCCTCGTGCAGCCCGCGGGCGAGCTCCTCGAGCCCGGTCTTGTCGTAGACGCTGACGAGCGCCCGGCGAATCGGCCGCTTGTTGCTCTCGGCGGTCACTGGATAACTACCTTTCGTCCCTCAATGCGATAGCCGTTGCGGGCGAGCCGCCCCACGACATCGACGAGCAGCCTTCGCTCGACTTCCTTGATGCGCTCGTGCAGAGCGCTCTCGTCGTCCTCGTCCCGGATCTCGACCACGCCCTGCGCGATGATCGGCCCGGTGTCGACGCCGTCGTCGACGAAGTGGACGGTGCAGCCGGTGACCCTGGCACCGTACGCGAGCGCGTCGCGGACGCCGTGGGCTCCCGGAAAACTGGGCAGCAGCGCGGGATGCGTATTGACGAACCGCCCGCCGAACCGTGCGAGGAACTCCTTGCCCACGATCTTCATGAACCCGGCCGAGACGACGAGGTCGGGCTCGTACGCGGCGACGGCCTCGGCGAGCGCCCGGTCCCATTCCTCGCGGCTGCCGTGGTCCTTGACCCGGCAGACGAACGTCGGCAGCCCGGCGCGCTCGGCACGCGCGAGCCCTTCGATGCCGGCGCGGTCGGCGCCGACGGCCACGATCTCGGCGCCGTAGGCCTCGGCCCCGGTCGTCTCGATGGCGTCCAGCAGCGCCTGGAGGTTGGTGCCGGATCCGGAGACCAGCACGACCAGGCGCTTGGCCACGGGCTTGGCGGCCACGGTGAGGCCCTTTCTCGGAGAGGCTGTCGGCTCGGTCGGCCGTGAGCGGGTGGTACGGCCGGTCCACGCGGCCGCTTTGTGCATTCCTACGAATGCATTGCGCCCCCGGATACGGGGAAGCCTACGAAGCGGCCGATCGTCAGCAACGATACCGGCACACCGGAAGGCCCCCGCGGGACGGGGGCATGGCCGGAAGGTAGCGTCTGGGAGGAGCCGGTTCGGGAACGCCTCCCGTGCACCGCACGTTCACGGGGTGCCGGGCCCGGCCCGCGGGGCGTCGGGGACGCTCCGGCGCGGCCGTACCGGCAGTCCGACGAGCCAGTCGACCAGCCAGGCCGACCGGCCAGTCGGGCCGGCCGGCTCGGCCGGCCAGTCGGACCGGCCAGGCCGACCAGCCGCAACCAGTCGTGGAACACAAGGGGAAGACGCTCACTTGATGCCGGACCGCAGCCTGCGACTCCTCACGCTCCCCCAGCAGCCGGCGCCGGGGAGGCAGCGCGGCACCGTGCTGCTGCGGGAGCAGCCCGCCTCGCCGCCCGACGCGCCCTCGGGCCGGAAGAACGGCGACGAGCAGGGCGGCGGACGCCAGGAGGACAATCCGTTCGCGCCACCGCCGGAGGGCGCGCCGGACCGCCCCTGGCAGCCGCGGCGCCCGGCGGGCGAGGACGACTCCCGGGGCTCCGGGGGCCAGGGCGCCCCGGGCTCCGGCGGCGAGGGCGGTCGCGGCCCGTGGGGCAACCAGTGGAGCGACCGGCAGCCCGGCCGTTCCTCCGGGGGCTTCGGCGAGCGCCCCGGCTCCGGCCCGGGCGACTCCGGCTCCGGGCCCGAGCAGCCGGGCGGCGGCGCGGGCCTGCGCTGGGACCCGACGGACCCCGCCCAGCGACGCGCCCGCTACTCCCTGCTCGGCGGCATGTGGGCCTTCTTCTTCGCCCTCTTCAGCTGGCCGTACCTGGCGCTGCTGCTCGGCGCGCTCGCCCTCTACTGGGGCGTCAGCGCGCTGCGCACCAGGCCCCGTTCCGCCGCCGGCCCCGACGCCCCGGCTCCGGCCCCCGGCGCCCGTCCCCAGACCACCGCCGCGATCAGCGGCCTGGTCACGGCCTGTCTGGCCATCGTCCTGGTCGCCGTGTCCTTCACCGCGCAGCTGGTCTACCGCGACTACTACACCTGCGCCAGCGACGCCCTGACCAGCGAGGCCAAACAGTCGTGCAGCGATCTCCTGCCGAAGGAGCTGCGACCGCTGCTGGAGACGAACGGCTGACGCCGTAACGGGGGTCACGGCCCGTCCGGCCGTTCCTCCGACGGCTCGGCGGGCAGCAGGTCGTACGCCTCGAACCCGTCGTCGGCGCGGTCCCGCTCCCGCGAGGCGCGGGCGGCGCCCCGCCCGCGGAAGTCGTCCACCGCGTCGTGGTCGTAGAACCCATGACCGTGCACGGCGTCCGTGCCCGTGTCCCGCGGCGTGTGCGGTACGGCGTCCGGGGCGGCCGGCGCCGGTTCGCCCGGCCCGGTGGTGCCCTTCCGGTGCCGGACGCCCAGCGCGCGCAGCGGCGCCCACCACCGCCGCGCCTCCGCAGGCCCGCCCTCGGACACCTGCTCCGGCGCGGGCGCGGGCGCCGACCGCGGCTCCGGGGCTGCCGCCGGTACGGACGCCCGGCGCTCCCGGCACCACCAGGCCCGCAGCCCCAGCGCGGCGGGGACCGCCACCACCGCCACCCAGGCCAGCGTCGCGCCGCCCACCTGCCACCACACCGGCCCGAACCGGGCGAGCGCGGCGGTGCCGAGCGGTCCGCCGGCCAGCGCGGCCGGCACGGCGAGCGCGATCGCGCACAGCACCGCCGCCAGCCCGGCGGCCCGGGCGGTCCGTCGCACCGCCCAGACCCCGTCGCCGCCGCCCTCCGGCACCTTTCCGCCGCGCTCCCCGGTGACCTCCCCTCCCGCCGTCGCCGCCCGCGCCGTGAGCCACCCCACCGCCAGCCCGGCCGCCACCGGCACCAGGCCGGCCGCCCAGGTCAGCGGTGTCCCGGGGCCCGCGTCCGGCACCGCCGCCAGCAGCGGGAACGGCGGCAGCAGCGGGGCCGACGCGGCGTCGAGCGGGCCCACGGGATGCCCGGTACCGAGCAGGAAGCCGGGGCCGAGCGCGTAGGCCGCCGCCCACACCACCGCGTTCGGCAGCAGCGCCAGGCACAGCAACAGGACGGCGAACCGGCCCGACCAGCCCTCCGTCAGCTGCGGGAAGGCACCCCGCGTCGCCTCGCCGTGCCACACCAGCGACACCGCGAGCAGCAGCGCCCCGCCCCCGGCGAGCACCGCCGTCCCGGCGCCCGCGGCCCGTGCCGCGGCGCCCGGCCGCCCGTCCGGCGCGACGACCAGACGCCGCGCCTGCGAGGACAGCACGCGCAGCACCCGGTCCACCGGCCCGCCCGGGCGGCCGTACGCCGTCCACACCCCGGCCCCCGCCGCGCCCATGGCGACCACCGGGACGGACACCGCCGTCCACAGCCACGAGGGCCGCAGCTCGCCGCCCGCGGCGTACAGCGCGGCGGGCAGACCGACGCAGAGGTAGCCGAGGACGACCCCCGCCCAGGCGGTGCGGGGCGGCCGGAGCGGTGTCACGGCGTCGTCGCCGCCCTCCGTCGCGTCCCGGGCCGCCCGGTGCACCAGCCACACCGGCAGCGCGAGCAGCAGCAAGGGGGCGACGCCCATGGGCGCGGGCACGCCGGAGAGCGTGTCGGTGCGCACCAGTTCCGCTCCGTGCGCCAGCAGCCACAGCGCCGCGGCGACATGCAGCGCGCCGCCCGGTCCGCTGTCGGGGTACGGCGAGCTGATCCAGAGCACCATCACCGGCGCGGCGAACGCGCCGAGCCCCAGCCCCGCCGCGACCGCGCCCCCGAGGAGTCCGGCGGCCAGTCCGGGCGAGCGGTCGTGCGACCGGGTGGGCGAGGGCGACCGCGGCGAGCGGCGGGCGGGCATACGGATCACGCCCGCCATGCTCCCAACGACACGCGCTTTCCCGCCGTAACAGGCGAACCACCGTTGTGTCGCTCAATATACGGTTATGTACTTTTTCGTACGCGCACGAAGGGGCGCCCGGTGACGCAGAGCTCCGCACCCCCGCTCCCGCCTCCCAAGACATGCCGACGCCTGCGCGAGGCCGCCTCGCTGACTCAGGCTCAGCTCGCGGCGCGGGTGGGCGTGCCCCGCGAGACGGTCCGTGCGTGGGAGTCCGGCCGCCTGACTCCGCGGGGCCGGAGACGGGAGGCGTACGCGAGACTGCTGCACACGCTGGCCGCCGAGGGCGGGACGGGAACCGGCCCCGAAGGCGCGGCGGCCGAGGAGAAGGTGACGGCGGGCCGGCCGGAGCCCGCCGCCGCTCCGGACGCCGGACCCCCGGCCGGTGGCCCGCCCACCGCCGCACCGCTCGCCCCGCTCTCCGTCGGCCTTCCCCCCGTACCCGCGCGCTCCACCGGCTCCGACGCCGCCGGCGTTCCCCCGCACACCGGTGAGCCGCCCGTGCGGGAGGCGCCCGGGGCGCGGACGCCCGCCCAGGCCTTCGACGCGCTGCACACCTTCTGCGCGCCCGCCCTGGTACGGCAGGCCTATCTGCTGACCGGACGTCGCGAGCTGGCGCGCGAGTCGGTCGAGCGGGCCTTCCAGCTGGCCTGGGAGCGCTGGCCGGAGGTGGCCCGCGACCGTGATCCGGCCGGCTGGGTGCGGGCGGCGGCCCACGACTACGCCCTCTCCCCCTGGCACCGCTTCCGCCCGCGCCACCGGCGCCCCGAGCCGCCCCCCGCCGACGCCTGTGACCGGGCGCTGCTGAACGTGCTGCTCACGCTGGAACCGCCCTGCCGCCGCACACTCCTGCTGCACGACGGTGTCGGCGTGGGTCTGCCGGAGACGGCGGCGGAGACCGAGGCGAGCACGCCGGCGGCGGCGAACCGGCTGCTGCACGCGCGCGCGGCCGTCACCGCGCGCCTGCCCGAGCTGGAGGACCCGCGCCTGCTCCACCGGCGGCTGGCGGGGCTGGCCGCCACCGAGCGGCTGCGGGCGGCGGAGCCGTCGGCGGTGCGGTCGGGCAGTGAGCGCCGCGCCCGGTTCCTCACCCGGGCCGCCGTCGCCTTCACCGCCGCCCTGATCGGCACCACGGCGGTGGCCCTGCGGACCGCTCCCACGCAGTACGAGCCGCCGGTGGCACCCGGTACGACGGTGCGGGGGGTGCCGCCGCGGATGGCGCCGGGCGCCCTGTCGGACGCGGAGCTGGAGCTGCGGTTCAAGCTCCGGGAGGAGTTGCAGAGGGGCCCCGGGAGACTGGTGCCCGTGCCCGGATGACCCGGCTTCCCCGCCCGGTGCGCCCGCGGTGACGCCCCCGATGACGCCGGTGGGCCCGGTCCCCTGCCGGGGAACGGGCCCACCGTACGCATCCGGTACCGGCGCTCAGCCGGCGAGGATCTCCCGGGCCAGCTTGGCCGTCTCGGTCGGCGTCTTGCCGACCTTGACGCCGGCGGCCTCCAGGGCCTCCTTCTTGGCCTGGGCCGTGCCGGAGGAGCCGGAGACGATGGCGCCGGCGTGGCCCATGGTCTTGCCCTCGG
Organism: Streptomyces fumigatiscleroticus; assembly: GCF_014647975.1. Classification (GTDB taxonomy): domain Bacteria; phylum Actinomycetota; class Actinomycetes; order Streptomycetales; family Streptomycetaceae; genus Streptomyces; species Streptomyces fumigatiscleroticus. The sequence goes on along the minus strand of NZ_BMQF01000003.1, from coordinate 393,293 downwards.
GCGCGGTGAAGCCCGCGACGTAGCCGACGACCGGCTTGGTCACGTTCTCCTTGATGAAGGCCGCGGCCCGCTCCTCGGCGTCGCCGCCGATCTCGCCGATCATGACGATCAGGTCGGTCTCGGGGTCGTCCTGGAAGGCCTTCAGGGCGTCGATGTGCGTGGTGCCGATGATCGGGTCGCCACCGATGCCGACGGCGGTGGAGAAGCCGATGTCACGCAGCTCGTACATCATCTGGTACGTCAGCGTGCCGGACTTCGAGACCAGGCCGATGCGGCCCGGCTTGGTGATGTCGCCCGGGATGATGCCGACGTTGGACTGGCCCGGGGTGATGATGCCGGGGCAGTTCGGGCCGATGATGCGGGTCTTGTTGCCCTTCTTGCCGGCGTACGCCCAGAAGGCGGCCGTGTCGTGCACCGCGATGCCCTCGGTGATCACGACGGCCAGCGGGATCTCGGCGTCGATGGCCTCGACGACCGCGTCCTTGGTGAACTTCTCCGGCACGAAGATGACGGAGACGTTGGCGCCGGTCTTCTCGATGGCCTCCTTGACGGTCCCGAAGACGGGTACCTCGGTGCCGTCGAAGTCCACGGTCTGCCCCGCCTTGCGCGGGTTCACGCCGCCCACGACGTTGGTGCCGTCGCCGAGCATGAGCTTGGTGTGCTTCATGCCGGTGGCGCCGGTCATGCCCTGGACGATGACCTTGCTGTCCTTGTTGAGCCAGATAGCCATGGTGTGTTGGTGTCCTCGTCCTGAGTGCTTACTTGGCGGCGTGGGCCAGCTCGGCGGCCTTGTCGGCCGCGCCGTCCATGGTGTCGACGCGCTGGACCAGCGGGTGGTTGGCGTCGTCGAGGATCTTGCGGCCCAGCTCGGCGTTGTTGCCGTCGAGGCGGACGACGAGCGGCTTCTCGACCTTCTCGCCCTTCTCCTCCAGGAGCTTCAGGGCCTGCACGATGCCGTTGGCGACCTCGTCGCAGGCGGTGATGCCGCCGAAGACGTTGACGAAGACGGAGCGGACGTCCGGGTCGCCGAGGATGATCTCCAGGCCGTTCGCCATGACCTGGGCGGAGGCACCGCCGCCGATGTCCAGGAAGTTGGCGGGCTTGACGTCGCCGTGCTTCTCACCGGCGTACGCGACGACGTCCAGGGTGCTCATGACGAGACCCGCGCCGTTGCCGATGATGCCGACCTCGCCGTCGAGCTTGACGTAGTTGAGGCCCTTCTCCTTGGCGGCCGCCTCGAGCGGGTTGGCGGCGGCCTTGTCGTGGAGCTCCTCGAACTCGGGGTGACGGAACTCGGCGTTGTCGTCCAGCGACACCTTGCCGTCGAGGGCGATGACGTCACCGGAGGCGACCTTCGCCAGCGGGTTGACCTCGACCAGGAGGGCGTCCGACTTGATGAAGGTGTCCCACAGCTTGACCAGGACGTCGGCGACCTTGTCGGCGACCTCGGCCGGGAACTTCGCGGCCTCGACGATCTCGCGGGCCTTCTCCGGGGTCACACCGTCGATCGCGTCGATCGGCGTCTTGGCGACGGCCTCGGGGCGGGTGGCCGCCACCTCCTCGATCTCCATGCCGCCCTCGACGGAGGCGATGGAGAGGAAGGTGCGGTTGGCACGGTCGAGGAGGAAGGAGACGTAGTACTCCTCGACGATCTCCGGCGCGGTCTCGGCGATCATCACCTTGTGGACCGTGTGGCCCTTGATGTCCATGCCGAGGATGTCCGTCGCGCGGGCGACGGCCTCGTCCGGGGTGGCCGCCAGCTTGACACCGCCGGCCTTCCCGCGACCACCGACCTTCACCTGCGCCTTGACGACGGACTTGCCGCCCAGACGCTCGGTGATCTCGCGCGCCGCCTCAGGCGTGTCGATGACTTCACCGGCCAGCACCGGTACATCGTGCTTGGCGAAGAGGTCCCTCGCCTGGTACTCGAACAGGTCCACGCGCTTCCGTCCCTATCAGTGATCTCGCGGTTCGTTGGATGCGTGGGCGTGCCGCGAAGGGCAACGTGACGACCGGGTGTCACAAGGGAAGCGCACACGGTGTCCGAGCGCGCGGCATGTCCGTCTCGCAGGTTATCTCCGCTGGCGAAGCGTCTCTAATTCACGAGTCACACCTGAGCGGTGATACCTGTCACATGATGCCTCCCTCCCTGGCACCGCGTGCCGGGGGTGAGGGGCCTCACCGGGCTGGGGTTCACCCGGTGAGGCCCGTTGAACAACCCCGAAGGGGCGCAAACGCCCCGATTTCCGGGGTGCGGGTGGCCGGTCCCCACCCCTATGGGGACCGGTCACCCCCATCCATGGAGTTCCGGCCGGACAGACCGACGGTTTTCGGCCGTCCTGATTCCGGCGCTCCACGGAGTCCGGGGTCCGCCACGGACGCGTCGCGTCAAGCGCACGCGATGCGTGCGCCCGTCACGGTCGCGCTCCGCGCGGCGGCAGCTGTAGGTACGGCGGCCGTCGTACGACACCGGTGACGGCCGTGCAGGGAGGCAGGCCCGGGACCGGAAGGTCTGGCCTGCCCGGGACCGGAAGGTCTGGCCTGCCCGGGACCGGGAGGTCGTCGGCGGTCGCGGATACGGCCTGGGCGGTTTCCGTCCGGGGAGACGAGCAGGTGTCCGGACGGGGTCAGGCCCGTTCCGCCCCCGCACGATGCTCCTGCTTCTGCTCCTGCTCCTGCTCCTGCTCCTGCGGATCTACGGCGGGAGCGGGAGAGGGGGGCGGCCTGCCGCGGCCGGGTGCCCTAAGCGGGGGAGACGGGGATGTCCCGGTGCCGGTCCTGGGTCCCGGCCACGTCGGTACGCGCGGCGGCGCCGCGTATGAGCCGCAGCGGCGCCCGGTGGTTCGGAGTGACGGCGTGCGCGTCACCGTGCCTCGGCGTGCCGTTGTCGGCCGCCGGGCTGTTGCCCAGCGCACCGTCCGGGTCACCGGCCGGCGCCTGGTGGACGGGGGCGCGGCCGCCGGACGCGGCACGGTGTCCGACGCCGTGCGCCGCGACGGCGTGCACACCACCGGTGACGTCGGGCCCGTACGCGACGGCCGCTCCGTCCGCACCGGCCGGTCCGTCGACGGCCTGCCCGTCGCCCGCCGACGTGACCGCGCGCTCCGGCTGCGAAGCCGGGGTGACCCGCGCAGGCAGCGTGTCCCCCGGAAATGCCGGGAACCCGGCCTCGCCGGGCAGCCCAGGACCGTCCGACTGGGAGGGCGTGGACGGCACCGACGGCACGGACGGGGAGTTGGGCGAGGTGGGCGAGGAGGGCGGGGACGGCAGGGTGGGCAGGGTGGGCAGGGAGTCCAGCGGCGGCACCTGCTCGGCCAGTCCCTCCGTCACGGCCGTCACCAGGTCACCGACCGGCCGCAGGACACGATCGCCGACCGACTGCACGACCTGATCCGTCACCGGGCGGAGTACCTGGTCGGTGACCGGGAGATCCGACAGGACCGGCAGATCCGACAGAGCTGAAAGGTCCGGCAGCCCGGTGGAGTCGGGCAGTGTGTCCCGGCCCGTCGAACGGGCAGGCGTGGGCACAGGCGCCGTCACCACCCGATCGACCACACCCGTCGTCAACGACAGGATGCCGTCCACCGAGGTCCGAGCCGGACGTGAAGTGGAAGCCGGAGCGGCGACCGGAGCCGAAGTCCCCATCGGCGCGGGGAAGGCGGTGTCCGTCGGCGCCGGGGACGAAGCGTCCGTCGGCGCCGGAGACGAAGTGCTGGCCGGCATCGGAGAGGAAGCTCCGGTCGGCACAGCGACTTCCGTCGGTGCAGCAGCCCCGGTCGGTGCAGCAGCCCCGGTCGGAGCCGACAGGGCCTGGAGCGGCACCGCGACCCGGTCCGCGTTGGCCGACGGCGCCCTCCCGGCCGCATGCGCCTGCTGACCGCACAGCAGCCCGAACGCGAGCACCCCGCCCACCAGCAGCGCCACTTGGAGCGCACGCCGCCCGGCCACCGTGCGCAGCATGCGCACAGCGGCCTCGGGCAGAGCTGCTGACCAGGTCAAGAGGTGTCGGTTCCTCCCGTGCGGCGGAACGATTGCACATGACGAGCAACGAGCGAGGTCGGACGGTACGGGCGGGCACAGCACAACGCACCGCTGACGAGACGCCGATCTTCGCATGGGACTCCCGAGGTCGCGCAAGTCCCTGTTACCGAAGGGTAGTCACGTCTTTTCCGCCGGGCGGAGATCGTCTCGGTGATCGCCCGGTCGTCACGCGGCGTCCGGTATCGGCAGCGGCCGCTTCTCGATCGCCGCCGCCATCACCTCCGGGAAGAGATCGGGCGTGCAGGCGAACGCAGGCGCGCCGAGTGCGGCGAGCGCGGCCGCGTGCTCGCGGTCGTAGGCGGGCGCCCCTTCGTCCGACAGGGCGAGCAGCGTCACGAACTGCACCCCCGCCGCCTTCATCGCAGCCACCCGTTTGAGCATCTCGTTGCGTATGCCTCCCTCGTACAGGTCGCTGATGAGCACGACGACCGTCTCCGCGGGCCGGGTGATCTGCGACTGGCAGTACGCAAGCGCCCGGTTGATGTCCGTTCCACCGCCGAGCTGGGTACCGAAGAGCACGTCGACCGGGTCGTCGAGCTGGTCGGTGAGATCGACGACCGCCGTGTCGAAGACCACCAGCCGGGTGCTGATCGACCGCATGGAGGCCAGCACCGCCCCGAACACGGACGCGTACACGACGGATGCCGCCATCGACCCCGACTGGTCGATGCAGAGGACGACCTCCTTCTTCACCGACTGCGACGCCCGCCCGTAGCCGATCAGCCGTTCCGGCACGACCGTCCGGTACTCCGGCAGGTAGTGCTTGAGGTTGGCCGCGATCGTGCGGTTCCAGTCGATGTCGTGGTGGCGGGGGCGGTTCACGCGGGCGCTGCGGTCGAGAGCCCCGGTGAGCGTGGCCCGTGTACGGGTGGCCAGCCGCCTCTCCAGGTCCTCGACGACCTTGCGCACGACGGCCCGGGCCGTCTCCTTCGTCGTCTCCGGCATCGCCTTGTTGAGCGACAGCAGGGTGCCGACGAGGTGCACGTCGGCCTCGACCGCCTCCAGCATCTCCGGTTCCAGCAGCAGGGTGGAGAGGCCGAGCCGGTCGATGGCGTCCCGCTGCATGACCTGGACGACGGAGGACGGGAAGTACGTCCGTATGTCCCCCAGCCAGCGCGCCACGGACGGCGCCGACGCGCCCAGCCCGGCCGAACGTTCCCGTCCCGACCGCGGCTTGTCCCCTTTGCCGTAGAGGGCGGCCAGCGCCCCGTCCATCGCGGCGTCCCGCCCCGTGAGTGTGCAGCCGGTGCCGTCGGCCGCGTCACCTCCGAGCACCAGCCGCCACCGCCGCAACCGCTCCTGCGCCGCGTCCGCCGGCTCCGTCGTCATACGCCCACCTCCCCGCGCTCCGCCATCAGCGTCCTCACGCTCTCTCGTCCTCACGTCCTCACGCCCTCACGCCCTCACGGTCCGGCCGTCATCCCGGCACCTCCGAAAGGGTGGCGTCCCCCGCCCGTTCCCTCTCCTCCAGGCCCAACAGCAGTCTCACCACCGGCAGTACGGCCTGCGCGCGCTCGGTGTCGAGGTCGGGCGCGAAGCCCGGTATGCCGGATGCGGTGGCCGTCGCGGCGCCTCGCTGTTCCGGTCCGCGCCGGACCAGTTCACCGAGGGTGCGGCGCACTCCCGGCTCGTACGCCGAGAAGGTGCGTCGCAGCAGCGGCAGCACGTCCGTGAAAGCCTCCGCCGGGACCCCGGTCAGCCAGGCGTCGACCAGCCCGAGCAGCCGCTCGTCGTGAACGAGCAGCATCCCGCCCCCGGAGCCGCCCCCGACGAAGCCCTCGATCCAGGCGGCCGCGGCCGGCGGTGGCGTCCCCGGTGACAGCACGAGCCCCATGAGCCGTGCCGCCTCGTCCTGCGCCAGCTCACCGTCGTCCAGCAGCAGCCGCACGGCACGACCCCTGATCACGCCGGGCACGGTGTCCCGCAGCGCCAGGGCGCGCAGCACCGCCTGCCAGCGTCCCCGGAGGTTGCCGTGGCCCGGTGCGGGGGCGTCGCCGAGCAGGCCCACCGCCCCGTGCAGCGCGTCCACATGGCGCCGTATCTCCTCGGCCGCGTCCGCGTCCAGCCCGGCACAGGCCGGGGGCAGACCGACGAAGACCCGCTCGGCGAGGCCCGCGGCGACCTTCGCCAGCGCCCCGGTGTCCGTGCCGCGCACGTCGCCGTAGCGCAGGGAACGCACCAGAGCCGGAAGGGCCTGGGCGAGATGCCCGACGTCCGTGTCGAGTGCCGCGCGGTCGGCGAGGACCCGCATCACCGTTGGGAGCGCGTCCGGCAGTCCGGCCGGCAGGCAGCGCTCGGCGAGGGCGGTGACCTCGACCAGGCCCTGTGCGGCCACGGCGTCCGACTCCGCCTTGGCGGTCGCGGCGGCGAGCACGGTGGTGCCCCAGATCCCGGCCTCGGCGATCCGCACGGACAGCTCCGGCTCCCAGCGCAGCCGCCATGTCTCCCGGAACGTGCCCGTGCTGCCGCGCGAGGCCGTCGGCTCGCCCCATCCGATGCCGAGCAGCCGCAGCCGGTGCAGCAGCTTGCTGCGCTCGGCGTCGGTCTCCTTGCGCAGGTCGAGTTCCAGTTCCCGCTCCAGAGCCTCCGGTTTGAGACGCAGCCGGCGCTGTGTCCGGGCGAGGTCGCGCTGCAACGGCACCGCGGGTGCCGTCGACGGCACCTCGCCCAGCACGTCCCCCACGACCAGCCGGTCGTGCACCAGCGCGAGCGGCACGTCCGACCCCTCGCACATCACGGCCCGCACGGCGTCGGTGGTCTCGCCGAGGCCGGCCAGCGGGCGGCCGCGCATCACGGCGAGCGTCTCGGCCAGCCGCACCGCCTCGATGACATGTGCCGAGGAGACGATCCGGTCCTCCTCCCGCAGCAGGCCCGCCACCTTGGTCAGCCACCGTTCGACGGGCCGGTCCGGTGCGCTGAACAGGTGGCCGTACCAGCCCGGCGAGTCGATGCCCGCCCCGTAACCACTGACCCGGGACAGCCGGCGGTAGGTCCACGGCACCCATGTCATGTCGACCTTGGCCTTGGGCAGCCCCTTCAGCAGCGCCCGGTCGGCGGCGACCGTGGCCTTCCGCCTGAGCGCGGGCACGTGCCAGGCCCCGCACACCACGGCCACGCCGTCCGGGAACTCGCGCTGGGCGGCCCGCATCTGGAGCCGCATATGGGCCTCGCGGACCAGGTCCCGGTCGTACCCGCCGTCCCCGTACGCCTCCCGCAGCGCCCCCATCGCCTCCTCCAGCACGGCGAACGGCGCGAGGGCGTCGCCCTCTCCCGCGCCCCGGTGTTCGACGACGTCCTCCCACCACCGTTCGGGATCGTCGTAACCGGCGGTTTCGGCGAGCACGGCCAGTGGATCGATGCGGACGTCCGTCCGGGGCCCGTGCTCATCCGCCGGGCTCGCCCCGGCATCGGTTCCGTCCGGCTCCGCCGCCAGCGTGTGGGTGGCCGGCAGGTCGATGAAGCGGGCCGGGACCCGGTGTTCCAGCGCCCAGCGGATGGCGACCCATTCCGGGGAGAACTCGGCCAGCGGCCAGAAGGCCGAGCGACCTGGCTCGTCCACGGCGTGGGCCAGCAGAGCGACCGGCGGACGCATCTCCTCGTCGGCGGCGAGCGCGATGAGAGCATCGGCCTCGGGCGGCCCCTCGATCAGGACGACTCGGGGACAGGCCGCCTCCAGCGCGGCCCGCACCGCCCGCGCCGACCCCGGCCCGTGGTGCCGTACCCCGAGCAGCACCGGCCCCGCTCCTGCCCCCTTGCTTCCGGCCCGTTTGCTTCCAGCCCCCTTGCCACCGGTCCCGTTGCCCCCGGCTCGCGCACCACCGAACTCCTCGCTGCCGAGCCCCTCGCCACCGAACCCCTCGCTTCCGGGCCCCTCGCTTCCGGGCCCCTCGCTCCTGGATCCGTCGCTGACGGACCCGTCAACGCCTGTCACACCGTCCACCTCCCCACAGGGGCCATGCCGTGTCGTCGTCGGACACCGCCCGGCCGGGACCCGCCTCCGTCTCCGCCCGGTCCCCGTCCCGCAATCCGCTCCGGACCGCGTTCACGCGCTCACCTCCCGGCAGGCGCGGTAGAAGTCCTTCCAGCCGTCGCGCTCACGGACGACCGTCTCCAGGTACTCCTGCCAGATGACGCGGTCGGCCGCCGGGTCACGCACGACGGCGCCGAGGATGCCCGCGGCGACATCGCCGGATCGCAGCACACCATCGCCGAAGTGAGCGGCCAGCGCGAGGCCGTTGGTCACCACGGAGATCGCCTCGGCCGTCGACAGCGTGCCGCTGGGCGACTTCAGCTTCGTACGCCCGTCGGACGTCACCCCGTCCCGCAGCTCGCGGAAGACGGTCACCACGCGCCGTATCTCGTCGATCCCGTCGGGCGCGGCCGGCAGTTCCAGGGAGCGGCCGATCTGGTCGACGCGGCGCGAGACGATGTCGACCTCGGCCTCGGCACTCGCCGGCAGCGGCAGCACCACGGTGTTGAAACGGCGGCGCAGGGCGCTGGACAGGTCGTTGACGCCACGGTCCCGGTCGTTGGCCGTGGCGATGAGGTTGAACCCGCGCACGGCCTGCACCTCGTCCCCCAGCTCCGGTATCGGCAGCGTCTTCTCCGACAGGATCGTGATGAGCGTGTCCTGCACATCGGCCGGGATACGGGTCAGTTCCTCGACCCGGGCCGTCATCCCCTCCGCCATGGCCCGCATGACCGGACTGGGCACGAGGGCGTCACGGCTGGGGCCGTGGGCGAGCAGCTGCGCGTAGTTCCAGCCGTACCGGATGGCCTCCTCGGGCGTGCCGGCCGTGCCCTGCACCAGCAGCGTCGAGTTCCCGCTGACGGCTGCGGCCAGGTGCTCCGAGACCCAGGTCTTGGCGGTGCCGGGCACGCCGAGCAGCAGCAGGGCGCGGTCGGTGGCGAGCGTGGTGACGGCGACCTCGACGATGCGGCGCGGTCCCACGTACTTCGGAGTGATCACCGTGCCGTCGGGCAGGGTGCCGCCGAGCAGGTAGGTGGCGACGGCCCACGGAGACAGCTTCCAGCGCGCCGGGCGCGGACGGTCGTCCTGCGCGGCCAGCGCGGCGAGTTCACCGGCGAAGGCGTCCTCGGCATGCGGCCGCAGCGCCTCGGTGCCGGGCGCGTCCGTGCCCGCGGCCACGGGGGCGCCCGGACCTGTGATCGCGGGGTTGCCCGGGCCCGTGTTCGCGGGGTCGTCCGGGCCCGTGTTCGCGGGCGCGGAGCCGTTCTGACGCGGGTCGACGGGCGTCGGTTCTACGGAGACAGGCATGGCTGAGTCCCCCTCCAGCTCGGCCGGTTCGGATCTGGGTTCCACCGTGCACCACGGCACTGACAATCCGTTCCGACCTGCGCAAACGCGCTCGCGAGGCCGATTGTCAGTGGCGGGATCTACCGTCGGAGACATGAATCAGCAGGGGGTGCGCTGGACTGCGGACCAGGTGCTGGCACTGGCACCTGACGCCGCATCACGCAAAGCGGGAAGCAAACTCGGCGCGGCCGGACCGTGGTCCGAGGCGGGCAGTTCCGACGAGGGGACGGTGTGGGGGCTGTGCAAGGGCAGCGGCAGCAAGCCGTACCAGACGGTCGTCGACATCGCGGACGCCTCCGGTCCTGCGTACAAGTGCAGTTGCCCGAGCCGCAAGTTCCCGTGCAAGCACGCGCTCGGTCTGCTGCTGCTCTGGTCGAGCGGGGACGGTGCGGTGCCACGGGGGCAGGCGCCGGACTGGGCCGAGCAGTGGGCGGCGGGCCGACGCAGGCGGGCGGAGGGAAAACGGACCGGGACCGCGGCCGGTTCCCCGTCCGGCTCCGGTGATCCGGAGGCGGCCCGGCGCAGGGCGGAACGCCGGGCCGAGCGCATCACCGCGGGAGCCACGGAACTGGAACAGCGCCTCACGGACCTGCTGCGCGGCGGCCTGGCCGGCGCCGAACAGGCCGGGTACGGGCTGTGGGAGGAGGCGGCGGCCCGCATGGTCGACGCCCAGGCCTCCGGGCTGGCGGCACGCGTACGCGAGCTGGGCGCCCTACCGGGGTCCGGTCCCGGCTGGCCGGTACGGCTGCTGGAGGAGTGCGCACTGCTCCACCTTCTCGACCAGGGCTGGCTGCACCGTGCAGGGCTGCCGGACGGCCTGGCCGCCACGGTCCGCTCCCGGGTCGGCCTGCCGGCCTCGGCGGACGGCCCGCCGATACGGGACCGCTGGCTGGTCCTCGCCCAGTACGACACGGCGGACACCCGTCTGACCACCCGCCGCATCTGGCTGTACGGCGCCGACTCGGACCGCACCGCGCTGCTGCTCTCCTACGGCGCCGCCGGCCGCGCTCCCGAGCTGGCGCTGCCGGTCGGACTCGCCCTGGACGCGGAGGTCTCCTCCTATCCGGGCGCCGGCCAGCACCGGGCGGTCCTGGGAGAGCGCTTCGCGCCACCGGCCCAGGCCGCGATACGGCCACCGGGAGTGACGACGTCCCAGGCGGCCGCCCGGTACGGCGAGGCACTCCGCGACGACCCCTGGCTGGAGTCGGTCCCGGTCACCCTGGACCGCGTCGTACCCGTTCCGGACGGCGACTCCTGGCAGCTGGCGGACGCGGACACGGACTCGGCGCTGCCCCTCACCCCGGCCGCCCGCGCCCGCCCGGGCCTGTGGCGCCTGGTGGCGCTGTCGGGCGGCTCCCCCGTGAAGGTCTTCGGCGAGTGCGGTCACCGGGGATTCACCCCCTTGGCGGCCTGGCCGGAGACCCACGGTGAAGCGATACCCCTGTGCTGACCGGCGCCACACCGGAGCCCCGATCACTGAGCACCGACCACTGACCACCGACCTCCGACGACGACCACCGACGATCACAGACCGCCGACCACCGACCACCGACCACCGACCGCCGACCACCACCGACGACGACAACCGACCACCGCCCCGGACGACCGACCACTGACGGCCACCGGGCTGCCCTCGCCCACTGCGGGGCACCCACCGGAAGGGAACCGCATGTCCAGGACCACCTCTCCTGCCGAGGCAGCCGTGCCGGGCGGCTGGGAGGAGCTCGTGACCTCGGCGCTGCTCGGAACCGAGCGACGCACACCGCCCGGCTGCGAACCGGGTCCGAACGCTCCGGTGGCGCTGCTGGACGCGGCGGCCCTGGAAACCGTGAGAAGGCGGGCCGGACTGCGGCCCGCCCAAGCGGCGGAGCGCCTGGAGCCGGCCCCCCGGGACCCGCGCCCCCCACTCCCGTCGGCCGCCGCCCGCAGACTGACGATGCTGCTGACCGACCGCCCCGGTTCGGCGGGCGGAAGCCGCAGGGGCACAGCACCCGACCTCATGGAGCTGCTGCCCCAGTGGCTGGCCATGGCGAATGCGAGCGGCTTCGCGGCACCGGCCGAGGCGCTGCCCGCGCTGCTGGACGCGGCGCGGGGCCGCACGGATCTCCGGGCGGCGGCGCTGGCGTTCGCCGGGCCGCGCGCCCTGTGGCTGGCCCGGCTGAACCCGGAGTGGCGGTTCGCGCTGCGCTCGACGCCGGGCGGTGGCACGACGCTGCCTTCTCCGGAGGAGTCCGTGAAGACCCACCGGCTGTGGCAGGAGGGCCTGTTCGCCGAGCGGGTCGCCCTGCTGTCGTCGATACGCTCCCGTGAACCGGCCGCCGCGCGGGAGCTGCTGGCGACCACGTGGGCGACGGAGCGCGCCGAGGACCGGCTGATGTTCCTTGACTCGCTGCGCACGGGGCTGGGGCCCGGGGACGAGCCGTTCCTCGAGGCGGCGCTGGCCGACCGGAGCCGCAATGTCCGGGCGACGGCGGCGGAACTGCTGTCGGCGCTGCCGGGTTCGGCGCTCGCCGCGCGGATGGCGGTCCGGGCCTCGGCGTGCGTGGCCGTCGACCACACCCGCGACCGGCCGACGATCGTCGTGGAGGCTCCGCACGAGTGCGACGCGGACATGGAACGCGACGGTGTGGTCCCCAAGGCCCCGACCGGCCGCGGCGAACGGTCCTGGTGGCTGGGCCAGTTGGTGGAGGCGGCGCCCCTCGGCACCTGGGGCCCCCGGCTCGGCGGGCGCACACCGGCGGAGATCGTCGAGCTGCCGGTGGCGGACGACTGGCAGAGCGAGCTGCACGCGGCCTGGTGCCGGGCGGCGGTGCGGCAGCGGAACGCCGAGTGGGCGCGGGCGCTCCTGGGAGCGCCGACGGCTCCGGAGGCAGGCGGGCCGGGAGCCGTCTCGCTCGCCGAGCGGGCGAAGCTGCTCGGCACACTGGACGCCGCCGAACGGGCCGGGTGGGTGGCCGGTTTCATCGCGACGCACGGTCTGTCCGAGGCTTTCCAGCTGCTCGGAGTCTGTGCGGTGCCCTGGTCGGAGCCGCTGGGACGTGCGGTGGTCGACGCGCTCGAGATCGCGCGTGACGCGGGGAGTTATCCATGGAGCTTCAGCGGAGTCATGGGCCTGGCCGAACGGTGCCTCGATCCCTCAGAGGCGGACCGCCTCAACGGCCTGCTGGCGATACCGGACGAGCCGGAGGACGCGTCGCCGGGAGCGGGCGGTTACTGGGCGGAGGCCTTCCAGCGCCTGGTCACGACCCTGCGTCTGCGCGCGGCCATGGCCGACGAACTGAACGCGACACAGAACCCCACCTGACGCAGACAGGCACCACGACACCCGGCGAGCGGAGGCCGTCGGCTGCCCGCGAGGGCGAGGCCGGTGAACGGACGGCAGCCGTGTACGGCGGCAAGGGGACGCGGCGGGGGCGGTCCGCCCGCAGCGGACGGCGCGTCAACCGGCGCGTCAGCCGGCGCGTCAGCCCGGGCGAGTCGGTGAACGGCCGGCTCCGCGCCGGACCGAGGACGGACGCTCCCCGCCGCGGGCACCCCTCAGCACTACGCCTGCGCCGGCTGCCGCACGTTCTCCCGCACCCAGTCCACGATCGACGCCGTCGTCGCACCGGGCGTGAAGATTTCCGCAACGCCCTTCTCCTTCAGCGGAGGAATGTCCGCCTCGGGAATGATGCCGCCGCCGAAAATCAGAATGTCCTCCGCGTCCCGCTCCTTCAGCAGGTCGATCACGGCCGCGAAGAGCGTGTTGTGCGCTCCCGAGAGAATGGAGAGCCCGATCGCATCGGCGTCCTCCTGGATCGCGGTGTCGACGATCTGCTCGGGAGTCTGGTGGAGCCCGGTGTAGATGACCTCCATACCGGCATCGCGCAGCGCCCGCGCGATCACCTTGGCCCCGCGATCGTGGCCGTCGAGTCCCGGCTTGGCCACCACCACGCGGATCGGACCGGCTGCCACACCCATCACTGCCTCCATGAAGCGACTACATCCATCCGTACCGACAAGTACCGCACACACCTCGCGCCTCCCGCCGCCCGCTGCGCCGAATACGCCACGACGGCACGGAGGCCCCGTTCCACACCGGCCGGGGAAGTGAACGAACGTTATCGCCAGCATCCCGCAACCGGCAGTTTCGCGGTGCAGACCGAGGGGGAAATCACACGATGGGACACGTTCGCCGCGCACCGTTCCGGGTGTTCGCGGCCCAGGCGCCGTAATTCTCCGCGGCACCGGGGCCGCGGCGGGAGCACGCGCAAGGGAAGTCGCAACGAGGTCGCCGCATCACCGCGCCGCCGACCGAGCGCCGTGGCACTGCGGCACTTCGGCGATGGCGCACTGGGCACGCAGGGCAGGCAAGGCACGACCGCGGGGAGCCTCGTCAGCACACCGGACAGGGACCCACGTCGCATCAGCGACGCCACATACGTCACCGGCCCCACAGGGGTCACCGACGTCACTGACGTCGCACACCGCGCTCAGCCCGCGCGACCCACGCAATCGTCGCCGAGCACCTGTGTCACGGCTTCCCATGAGGGCACACGGGGGACAGAGGCGTTCCTGCGCGTGCCGACAGGAGGTCGGCCATGATGGTCACCCGGGCAGCACTGCCCTTCCTTCCGCTTTGTCACCGTTTTCTGCCGACCAGACTGGCGGGGCTTTCGCTGGCTCTGCTGAAAGCGACCGCCCTGGAGATCGCGATACTCACCGGGCACCTGGTCCTCTACCCCTCCGGCATCGTCCAGGAGCGCCGCACCACCCCCACGCTGCCGCCGCCGGACCCGTCGGACACCTCGTCGGACACCGCGCAACTGCCGAGGGAGGCCAAGCCGCCGGTGGTCCTGCTGCACGGTTTCATCGACAACCGCTCGGTCTTCGTCCTGCTGCGCCGCAGTCTGGCCCAGCACGGCAGGCAGCGGGTGGAGTCGCTCAACTACTCACCCCTGACGTGCGACATCCGCACCGCGGCCGAACTGCTCGGGCGGCACATCGAGGAGATCTGCGAGCGCACGGGCAGCGACCAGGTGGACATCGTCGGTCACAGCCTCGGCGGGCTGATCGCCCGTTACTACGTACAGCGACTCGGTGGTGACATGCGGGTCCGCATGCTGGTCACGCTCGGCACCCCGCACGCCGGGACCCGGGCGGTGCCGCTGGCGAACGCGCACCCGATCGTGCGCCAGATGCGCCCCGGCTCCGAGGTGATCGAGGAACTGGCCCGGCCCGCGCCCGGCTGCCGTACGCACTTCGTCAGCTTCTGGAGCGACCTCGACCACCTGATGGACCCGCTGGAGACGGCCTCCATCGACCACTCCGACCTGACCGTGCAGAACGTGCGGGTCAGCGGCATCGGCCACCTCGCCCTGCCCGTGCACCCCGCCGTGGCGGCGGGGATACGGCAGGCCCTCGACACCGCACGGCCGGGAACCGACTCCGGTGACCAGGCCGACGGCCTGACGGTGGCGTGACACCACGGTGACCAGGGCGGCCGGCAGCCGCCCCCATCGCCCTCGCTGTCATCACCCCCGCTGCTATCACCCCCGCTGTCATCACTCCCGCTGCCGTCACCCCGCTGTGCCCACACCGGCCACACACATTCCGCACAGCGGAATACCGGGCCCCGCACAGCCCTCGACGGCCGCCTTGATGGCCCATCAGTGTCGAACAGTCTTCGAAAACAACGCCAAACTCGTGCCCGTCGTCCGCCAAAACACGGCCGAATGCCCGTTTCCTGCGATCGCGAAACCTGCCGAAGATTGTCGCGCCCGCATACCGCCGGGTACAGTCGCCGCACTGCTCTGGCAGCCCCTGTTGTCGAGGCGAAAGAGAAGTTGGTGAACGACCGTCACCCGTCGGGGACCATGACCACCCCGGCTCCGGCTTCCGACGCCGCCTCGGCGCACTACGCGTCGTACGGCACCCAGGAAGCCCAGTACGGCGACTTCACCACGTACGGCGGCTACGGCGCCACTGGTTTCGACCCGGGCGGCCACGCCGCGGCGGCCTACGGGACGGACCCGCTCTACGGCGGCCTCCCGGACGACGGCACGGGCTCGTACGACACCGGGCAGTGGCCCACCGGCCACCAGCAGGCTTTCGACTACGACGCCTACGCGACCCACCACCAGGCCGCCTACGACGCCGCCGGCTATGACACCGGCGCCTACGACACCGCGGCCTGGACGGCCGGCCAGCAGCAGCTCTCCATGATCCCGCCGCAGCCCACCGGTGTCGACGCCACCGGCCAGTGGGACACCGGCGGCTGGCTCCAGCCGGACGCGTCCGGCACCCCGGCCGACCAGACCCAGCAGTGGGACTGGGCCACACAGACCTACGACACCGGTGCCTACGACGCCACCCAGTGGAACAGCGACGGCACGGCGGGCGGCACCACCCCGCCGGACGAATCCTTCCACCAGCAGGCGACCGCGGTCTTCGAGCAGGTGGAGCCGGAGCCCTACGAGCATACGGAGCCCTACGACCAGCGGCCGGAGCTCTACGACCAGCCGGAGCCCTACGCCCAGTCGGCCACGCCCGGCACCGAGCCGTCGGAGACCGGCGAGCTCCCCGCCGTCCCCCTGCTCCTCGAGGGCCAGGAGGAGACCGCGCCGGCCCCGGCCTCGCGCGCGGCGGCCCGCGGCGCGGCCCGTTCCCGCCGCCGTACGCCCGCCAAGCGCTCGGCGCTGATGACCATCGCCGTGCCCTCGGCCTGTGTGATGGGTGTCGCCGGGATCGCCGCCGCCTCCGTCGGCGGTCTGACCGACGACGGCGGGGACACGTCGGCGACGGCGTCGGACACGCCGTCGGTGAAGCCGTCCGCCGCCAACAACAAGCTGGACACCCAGCTGGAGAGCCTCTCGGCCGGCGCCGACGACTTCGCCGACCGGGCCAGCCGGACCCAGGAGCGCATCGATCTGAAGGCCCAGCAGGCGGCCGAGAAGAAGAGGGCGGCGGCGGAGGCGGCCCGCAAGGAGCGGCTGCGCCCGAAGTTCGCGCTTCCGGTCGCACAGCACGGCCTCAGCGCCTACTTCGGTCAGGCCGGCATCAACTGGATGTCCGTGCACACCGGCATCGACTTCCCCGTCTCCTACGGCACGACGGTCATGGCGGCGACGGACGGCACGGTCCGCACGCAGTACAACAGCGCCTACGGCAACATGATGATCGTGACCGCGAAGGACGGCACGGAGACGTGGTACTGCCACCTCTCCAGCTACCGGGTCGCCTCGGGTACGACCGTGAAGGCCGGCCAGCCGATCGCGTACTCCGGGAACTCCGGCAACTCGACCGGCCCGCATCTGCACTTCGAGGTCCGGCCCAGCGGCGGCTCGGCGATCGACCCGCTTCCGTGGCTGCGCAGCCACGGTCTCGACCCCTCCTGACATTCCGGCAGACGGGTCCCCGCCCGGCGGCAGGGACCCGGTCGGACCCGGTTCAGCGGGTCAGAGCTTCTCCACCGGCGCGTACCTCAGCAGCAGCCGCTTCGGCTTGGTGTCCCCGAAGTCGATCGTCGCCTCGGCGTTCGCCCCCGTCCCCTTGACCGCGACCACGGTGCCGAGCCCGAACTGGTCGTGCGTGACCCGGTCGCCGACCGCCAGTGAGACCACCGGCTTCTCCGCGGCCCGGCGGGTGGCGAACCCGGATGCGCCCGAGGCCGAGGACCGGGAGCGGGAGGACGACAACGAGGCCGCTATTCCGGAGGCCGGGCCGGTGGAGGCGGGGGTGCTCGCCCCCGTGCGCTTCCACTCCACGTGCGCCGGCGGGATCTCCTCCAGGAAGCGCGACGGCGGGTTGTACGACGGCTGGCCCCACGCACTGCGCATCGTCGACCGCGTCAGGTACAGCCGTTCCCGCGCGCGGGTGATGCCGACATACGCCAGGCGGCGCTCCTCCTCCAGCTCCTTGGTCTGGCCCAGGGCGCGCATGTGCGGGAAGACGCCGTCCTCCATGCCGGTCAGGAAGACCACCGGGAACTCCAGGCCCTTGGCGGTGTGCAGTGTCATCAGCGTGATGACACCGTCGCCGTCCTCCTCGTCGGGGATCTGGTCGGAGTCGGCGACCAGCGCGACCTGCTCGAGAAAGTCGGCCAGCGACACCGGCTCGCCCTCGCCGCGCTCCTGCTCGAACTCCAGGGCCACCGCGGCGAGCTCCTGGAGGTTCTCGATCCGGGTCTCGTCCTGCGGGTCGGTGGACGCCTGCAACTCGGCGAGGTAGCCGGTGCGCTCCAGGACCGCCTCCAGGACGGTCGCCGGGCCCGCGCCGGACTCGACGACGGTGCGCAGCTCCTCCATCAGCGTGTTGAACCGCTTGACGGCGTTGGTCGACCGCGCGGCCATGCCGTACGCCTCGTCGACACGGCGCAGCGCCTGCGGAAAGCTGATCCTCTCCCGCTGGGCGAGGGCGTCGATCATGGCCTCCGCGCGCTCGCCGATACCCCGCTTGGGAACGTTGAGGATGCGGCGCAGCGGCACCGAGTCCTCCGGGTTGGCCAGCACCCGCAGGTAGGCCAGGACGTCCCGGACCTCCTTGCGCTCGTAGAAGCGGACGCCGCCGACGACCTTGTAGGGCAGGCCGACGCGGATGAAGACCTCTTCGAAGACACGCGACTGGGCGTTGGTGCGGTAGAAGACGGCGACGTCGCCGGCCTTCGCCTCGCCCGCGTCGGTGAGCCGGTCTATCTCGTCGGCGACGAACTGGGCCTCGTCGTGCTCGGTGTCGGCGACATATCCGGTGATCAGCGCGCCGGTGCCCGCGTTGGTCCACAGGTTCTTGGGGCGCCGGGACTCGTTGCGCTCGATGACGGCGTTGGCGGCGGACAGGATGGTCTGGGTGGAGCGGTAGTTCTGCTCCAGCAGGATCGTCGTCGCGTCCGGGTAGTCCTCCTCGAACTGGAGGATGTTGCGGATGGTCGCGCCGCGGAAGGCGTAGATCGACTGGTCGGCGTCGCCCACGACGCACAGCTCGGCGGGGTCCTCGCCCTCGCCGGACGGGCCGACCAGCTCGCGTACGAGGGCGTACTGCGCGTGGTTGGTGTCCTGGTACTCGTCGACCAGGACGTGCCGGAAGCGGCGACGGTAGTGCTCGGCGACGTCCGGGAAGGCACGCAGCAGATTGACCGTCGTCATGATCAGGTCGTCGAAGTCGAGGGCGTTCGCCTCGCGCAGCCGCGACTGGTACAGGGCGTAGGCCTGGGCGAGGGTCTTCTCGAAGCCGTCGGCGGCCTGGGCGGCGAAGTCCTCCTCGTCGATCAGCTCGTTCTTCAGGTTGGAGATCTTGGCGCTGAAGGACTTGGGCGGGAAGCGCTTGGGGTCGAGGTCCAGGTCACGGCAGACCAGGGCCATCAGGCGCTTGGAGTCGGCGGCGTCGTAGATCGAGAACGAGGACGTGAAGCCGAGCTTCTTGCTCTCCCGCCGCAGGATGCGCACGCACGCGCTGTGGAAGGTCATCACCCACATGGCGTTCGCGCGCGGGCCGACGAGCTGCTCCACGCGCTCCTTCATCTCGCCGGCGGCCTTGTTGGTGAAGGTGATCGCGAGGATCTGGCCCGGGTGGACGTTCCGCTCGGCCAGCAGGTGGGCGATGCGGTGGGTGAGCACGCGGGTCTTGCCCGAGCCGGCGCCGGCCACGATGAGCAGCGGGGAGCCGGCGTGCACGACGGCGGCGCGCTGGTTGTCGTTCAGCCCCTTCAGGAGCGCGGCGGAATCCAGCACCGGGCGCGGGGCGCCGTCCCGGTAGTAGGCGTCCCGGTCCGGGGGCACGTCGAACTTCCCGCCGAACAGATCGTCCGGAACCGACTCCGGTACGTGATCGTCCTCGGGCGGCGGCGGGGGCTCTTCCTCGTGGCCCCGCGGGGCCTGGAGGTCCGCCAGGAAGCTGTCGTCAAAGAGGCTGCTCATCGCTCTACGAGTCTAGGGCGCTCCACCGACAACCCGGGGCGGTCCGGGAAACATCCCCGACCGGGGCCGCCCGTGCGCCGGGCACCCGGCCCCCGCCCGCCCGGCGCCGCTCACCCGGCAGCACGGCCGCGTCACGCTCCGTACGGCCCCGCCCGCCCCGCGCGGCCCCGTCGCGTCGGTACGCCCACCGCGCGAGAGGTTGGTCACAAGTCGCCGCAGATCCCTCCGGAAGACACATCCCCGGTTCACCCTCACGCCGAGGTCACGAAAATGTATCGGGCATATCACCCGTCAACCTTCACAGGCGCCACACGAGTTGGCTACCGTGCGGGCGGGCCGAACGACCCCCACCGGCGAACGTCGCCGGGCCGCGCGGCCTCCGCCGAGTCCGGCGCGCCCCACGCGACCGGAGCCGGGGACCCAACCGAGACCTGGGGTGAATCGGCCGCTCCCCTGCGGAGACAGGGCCGTAGGGCAACCCTTCCGAACCACCACCCGCCCGAACCCGACAGCTAACCCGGTAGGCGGAACATGGAAGGAGTCGCCTCTCTTGGCGTCGCACCGCAAGTCGCGTCCCGCGGGTACGCGTGTAGCAGGCATCCGGACCCCTGCCCTGGCCACGGCCGCCCTCACCTCCGTGGCGCTGCTCTCCCAGACCGCCAACGCCGCCCCCTCCGACGACAGGCCGAGTCTCGAAGAGGTCGAGAAGAAGGTCGACGACCTGTACCGCCAGGCCGGGTCGGCGACCGAGAAGTACAACGCCGCCAGGGAGAAGACCGCGAAGCAGCGCAAGCGCGTCGACTCCCTCCTCGACGACGTCGCCCAGCGCACCCAGAGGCTCAACGAGGCACGTGAGGAGCTGGGCTCCTTCGCCGCCGCCCAGTACCGCACCGGCGCCGCCGCCCCCGACACCGCGACGTTGCTGCTGGCCGACTCGCCCCAGGACTACTTCGACCAGACCCAGCTGATGAGCCGGCTCACCGGCCGCCAGAAGGAAGCGGTCGACGACTACGTCACACAGCAGTCCGAGACGATGAAGAAGCGCCAGGAGGCCACCGAGAGCCTCCAGACGCTCACCGAGTCGCAGAGCGATCTGAGGACGGCCAAGGCCACCGTCCAGAAGAAGCTCTCCGACGCGCGCGAGCTGCTGTCGAAGCTGACCGCCGAGGAGAAGGCACGGCTGGCGGCGATCGAGGAGAAGAAGCAGAAGGAGGCCGCCCGCAAGGCCGCGGAGCTGGCCCGGCAGCAGGCGGAGGAGCAGCAGCGCCAGGAGGCGGCCGCTCAGCAGGAGAGCGACTCCCCGGGCTCGGCTTCGGGCTCGGGCTCGACGTCGTCCTCCTCGGACACCGGTTCGTCCACCCAGGCCGAGAAGGCGCTCGCCTTCGCCCGCTCCCAGATCGGCAAGCCGTACGTCTGGGGCGCCACCGGTCCCGACTCCTACGACTGCTCCGGTCTCACCCAGGCCGCCTGGAAGGCCGCGGGCGTCACCCTGCCGCGCACCACCTACGACCAGGTGAACGCCGGCACGACGGTCTCCCTGGCCGACGCACAACCCGGCGACCTGGTCTTCTTCTACGACGACATCAGCCACGTCGGCATATACATCGGCAACGGCATGATGATCCACGCCCCCAAGCCGGGCGCGTACGTGCGCGAGGAGTCGATCTACTACGACGGCGAGTCGTCGATCTACAGCGTGGTGCGCCCGGCCTGACGCACACGGACGCGCGGGCGGATCCGGGGAACCGGGCTCCCGGCCCGCGCGTCGTCCGACGGGCACGCGCGCGTGCGGCCCATCGGCAGCGGTGTCAGGTCCACAGCACCGCGATGAAGATGTTGGCCGCCGTCAGCAGGCCCACCAGGCCGAAGAGGCCCTTGTCCACCTTCTCGTCGTCCCGCTTCACATAGACCAGGCCGAGGATCACGATCAGCAGGGCCAGCTTCACGCCGATCTTGATGTTGTTGACGGACTGGTCGTCGGCCTGGTTGAGGCCGACCAGGATCACCCCCGTGACCAGCATCGTCAGCGCGCCGTGCAGCATCGCCGGGGTGTAGCGGGCGGTGCCCTGGCCCATCGCCTTCATCTGGGTGAGGAAGCCCCCGAGGAGCGCCGCGATGCCGATGATGTGCAGGCCGACGAAGAGGTGGATGAGTACGTCCATGAGGCCGGAGCCTAATCAGAGGCGCGTCCGCCACAGGAACCGGCCCACCGCTCCGCCCGCGTCACCGTGAGCCCGCCCGCACCCGCGGGAATGCCACCGGAACGCCCCGGAACGCCACCGGAACGCCGCCTGTAGCGCTCCGTAGCACTCCGCCGCCTTCCCGTTGCCCGAATCCGGCGTATCGGTCATCACTCAGCGTGGAGTCGGCAGCCCTAGAACGACATCACGGTCGCTTCCGGTCACCCACCGGTCCCCTCGCGCCACTTCCGCGCAATCCGGCGCCGGGCCCGTCCGGTGAGGTTTAGCGTCCTTCACCAGGTGACCGGCTCCCCACCGCCGCCCGGACCAGGGCGGCAGTCGGCACCACCGCCGAGAAGGTCCGGCGGCGTCCGCTCCCCCTGTGCGGCCGCCGCCGGACGCGCGTACCGGCCCGTCCGTCCGCTTCCCCGGCGGCCGTACGGACCCGGCGCGACGACCGCAGGAGAGGACGTGGAGCTCTGGTGGCAGCTCACCGCAAGTCCCGACGACGTCCGGTCGGCGGCAGTGCGGCCCGTACCGCCGCCACGCTCGCCCTGGCGGGCGCGGCGACCGCGACGGGCTTCGGCGGAACCGGCCACGCCGATCCCGATCTGACCGCGGACCAGGTCAAGGCCAGGGTGGACAAGCTGTACCAGGAGGCCGAGGTCGCCAACGAGAAGTACAACGGCGCCAAGGAGAAGGCGCGGGCGGCCGAGCGGCGGCTGGACGACCTGCGGGACGAGGCGGCCCGCAAGAAGGACCGGCTCGACTCGGCGCGCGACGCACTGGGGTCGGCGGCCGCGGCCCAGTACCGCAGCGGCGGCCTCGACCCCACGCTTCAGCTCGTGCTCTCCTCCGACCCCGACCGGTACCTCGACGAGGCCGCGTTCGTGGAACGGGCGGGCAGCCGACAGCGCGCCGCGGTCGGGCGGGTGCGCCGGCAGCTGAGGGAGATCGAGCAGCTGCGCGGCGCCGCGCAGCTCGAACTGGGCGTGCTGAAGTCCCGGCAGGCCGAGCTGAAGCGGCACCGGGAAACGGTCACCGGGAAGCTGAACGCGGCACGCCGGCTGCTCTCCCGGCTGACGGCCGAGGAACGCGCACGACTGGCCGACGAAGCGGACCGTGCCTCCCGGTCGACGGCGGACACGCACGAGGACCTCGGGTCCGTCCCCGCCCCCAACTCCCGTGCCGGGGCCGCCGTCGCATACGCCTACCGGAAGCTCGGCAGGCCCTATGTGTGGGGCGCGACCGGTCCGGACGCCTTCGACTGCTCAGGCCTTGTCCAGGCCGCGTACCACTCCGCGGGCGTCTCCCTCCCCCGTACGACCTATGCCCAGATCAACGCCGGCCGCCGCGTCCCACGCTCCGAACTGCTCCCCGGCGACCTCGTGTTCTTCTACTCCGGCATCAGTCACGTCGGCCTCTACATCGGCAACGGCATGATGATCCACGCCCCCAATCCCTCGGCCCCGGTCCGGGTCGCGCCGATCGACGAGATGCCGTTCGCGGGGGCGACCCGGGTGGCATGACCGGACGGCGCCACGCGCACGCGCGTGCGCCGTCCGCCGGATCACACCAGCCGACGGGCCGTCGCCCACCGCGTCAGCTCGTGGCGGTTGGACAGCTGGAGCTTCCTGAGCACCGCCGAGACGTGCGACTCGACCGTCTTCACGGAGATGAACAGCTGCTTGGCGATCTCCTTGTAGGCGTAACCGCGGGCGATGAGCCGCAGCACCTCGCGCTCACGCTGGGTGAGGCGGTCCAGGTCCTCGTCGACGGGCGGGGCATCGGTGGAGGCGAACGCGTCGAGGACGAACCCCGCCAGGCGCGGGGAGAAGACGGCGTCGCCCTCCTGGACGCGGAAGATGGAGTCGACCAGGTCGGCGCCCGTGATCGTCTTCGTCACATATCCCCGGGCGCCGCCGCGGATCACGCCGATCACGTCCTCCGCCGCGTCGGAGACGGACAGCGCGAGGAAGCGGACGGGCTGCTCCGCGTCGGCCATCAGCGCGGCGCAGCGACGCAGAACCTCGACCCCGCCGCCGCCCGGCAGGTGCACGTCGAGCAGGACCACCTCGGGCCGGGTCGCGGTGATGACCGTGACCGCCTGGTCGACGTCGGCGGCCTCGCCGACGACCTCGACACCGGTCTGTGCCGTCTGCCCGATCTCGGCCTGCACGCCCGTGCGGAACATGCGGTGGTCGTCGACGAGGACCACGCGCACGTGCCGCCCGTCCGCGCCGCCGGCCGCTGCCTCGGGCCCGGCCGCCTCCGCTCCCGCCGTTGTGTTCGCCTCGGTCGGGTCGCTCATGACGTCTTCTCCGCCCTCTCCATCTCCAGCTCGACCTCCATGCCGCCGCCCGGTACCGCGCGCAGCCGCGCCGTCCCCCCGTTGCGTTCCATACGGCCGATGATCGATTCTCTGACACCCATGCGGTCGGCGGGTATCTCATCGAGGTCGAAACCGGGGCCGCGGTCCCGGACGGACACGAAGACCGTCCTGCCCTCGACCTCGGCGTAGACCTGAACGGCGCCGCCCTCGCCACCGTACTTGGCGGCGTTCACCATCGCTTCGCGCGCGGCCTGCATCTGTGCACCGGTCCTCTCGTCGAGCGGGCAGTCCCCGACGACGACCACTTCGATGGGCACGCCGTGCTTGTCCTCGACCTCGGCGGCGTTGCGCCGTACGGCGTCGGCCACGCTGGTGGGTTCGTCCGCCTCGTCCTTGCCGGTGCCCTCGGGCTTGTACAGCCAGGTCCGCAGGTCGCGCTCCTGGGCACGGGCGAGACGGCGCACCTCCCCCGCGTTCTCCGCGTTGCGCTGTATCAGGGTCAGGGTGTGCAGCACCGAGTCGTGGACGTGGGCGGCGACCTCCGCGCGCTCCTGGGCGCGGATGCGCATCAGGCGCTCCTCGGAGAGGTCCTGCGTCATGCGCACCAGGTAGGGGCCGGCGAGGAGCGTTATCCCGACGAGGACCGCGAGGGCCGCTTGCAGGACGGAGCCGAGATGGGCCGCGGAGCCCTGAAGGACGAATATCCCGGAGACGCCGGCCGTCACCAGCAGCACGCCGGCCACGGCACGCAGCAGCGTGACCGTGCGCCGGTGGCGGCCGACCTCCATCCAGCGGGCCCGGCGGGCGTTGTCCGCCTGACGCCAGACCAGGGCGACGCCCGCGCCGACGAGCACGGTCGGCCAGAGGTAGGCCTTGGCACCGCCGCCGAGATTGACG
Source organism: Streptomyces fumigatiscleroticus (assembly GCF_014647975.1). GTDB lineage: Bacteria > Actinomycetota > Actinomycetes > Streptomycetales > Streptomycetaceae > Streptomyces > Streptomyces fumigatiscleroticus. Next base: position 368,636 of record NZ_BMQF01000003.1, on the reverse strand, counting down.
TTGCCCACGAAGACCATGGCCACGACGACCATGAGGAGCAGGGCGACGATCTGGCCCTTGTCCGGTTTGCGGGCGACGAGTCTGCGGCGGCCGTCCGGGGAGGTCTCGGTGGTGACCAGGGACGGCGGCTTCTGCGTCTCGACGCCGCCGACGCCGAGCGGCACGAAGAACCAGAACGCGGCGTACAGCAGCGCGCCGAGGCCGTCCGCCATGAACAGGCCGACGAAGACGAACCGTACCCAGATCACGGGCAGCCCGAGATGCCCGGCGAGCCCCCGCGCCACGCCACCGAGCCAGCGTCCGTCGCTGCTGCGGTAGAGCTTGCGCGGCGGCGGCGGTTCGGCGAGTGGCGCTGCTGCGGCTTCCGGCATGCCAACGATGGTCACACGGCCGGACAGGCCGGGGCATCAGGGTCCGCCCCGGAGACTCCCCTGATCTCGGGCTGCGGCCCCGTCGAACGCTTCCCCCGCCCCACCCGGGGCCGATATCAGGGTCCGACCAGGGTCATCCCGGCTCCCGCAGCGGCGGCCCGCCCGCCACCATGGACCCATGAGCGATCACGAGCACGCCGCGACGGGTCCGGGACCCGGCCCCGGCCCGCGCCCCGCCCCGGGCGCCGGGCCGCAGGATGCCGCGTCCGCCGCGGATGCCGCCGCCGGCCCCACACCCGGTGCCGGGACCACAACGGGCACGGAGGACCGCACCGAGCCCCCCGCCAGGTTCCGGCGCGACCGGCGGTACAAGATGCTCGCCGGCGTGTCCGCCGGTCTCGGGCGGCAGTACGACATGGATCCGGTGATCTTCCGGATCACCCTCGCGGTCCTCTCCGCGACCGGCGGCATGGGCCTGATCTTCTACGGCTTCGCCTGGCTCTTCGTCCCGTACGACGACGAGGACGAGAACGAGGTCCGCAAGCTGCTGACCGGCCGCGTCGACGGCCAGGCGCTCACGGCGGTGCTGTTCGCGCTGGTCGGCTGCGGGGTGTTCCTGACGATGCTGAACAACGGCGGGGTGCTGACCTTCGCCGTCTTCCTCTCCCTCCTGCTCGCGGGCGCCGGGTACTGGTCACGGCAGCGCCGCGCCCCCGAGCCCTCCCCGAAGGGCGGCCCGCTCGCCGCCCAGGCCGCCGCCGACGCCCCGCCGGAGGCCCAGGCGCCGCCGGTCCTCACCATCTACCCCTCCTGGTGGCGCGACCCCATCGTCAAGGACGGCACACACGTCGGCGGCACGGGTTATCTCTGGGGCCCCCGCGACTCCCGCGACCGCGACATCGCGACGGCCGTCGAGGTCCGCCTGGCCGGCCACAAGCCCGGCCGCGAGGACTCCGGTGTCCGGCGATCCCAGCCGCCGAAGCGGCGCGGCCCTCGCCGGATCGGCGGCTGGATCTTCCTGCTCGCCCTGCTGGCGGGCGGTCTCGGCACGCGTCTGACGTGGGACGAGCACCCGCTCGGCAGCAGTCTGCAGACCGGCCTGTCCTGCGCGCTGGCCGTCTTCGGTATCGGCATCGCGGTCAGCGCGTTCCTGGGGCGCACCGGAGCCGGATCGATCTTCCTGGCGGTCGTCACCGCGGCCCTGCTCGCCGGCTCCGCCGCCCTGCCCAAGGACATCGGCACCGAGTGGGTCCGCACGACATGGGCGCCGACGGCCACGGCGGACGTCCAGCGGAAGTACGACCTGGGCACCGGCGTCGGCACCCTCGACCTGTCGCGGCTGCGGGTGGCCGACGGACGGACGGTGACCACCCGGGCCGACGTCGGAGTGGGCCGAATACGGGTGATCGTCCCCCGGGACGTGACCGTGAAGCTGAGCATCGACGTGGGAGTGGGTGACATCCAGTTGCCGGGCGACGACCGGAAGGACGTGGACGTGGAGCCGGACAAGCACAAGGAGGTGACCCTGCCTCCCGCCACGGACGGCAAGGCCGCAGGCATCCTCGATCTCGACCTGGAGGTCGGCATCGGACAGGCGGAGGTGAGCCGTGCTGCGTCATAGGTTCCAGCCCGGCCGGCTGGTGGCGGGCCTCTTCCTGACACTGGCGGGCGTCATCTACGCCGGTGACGCGGGCGGACTCTGGCAGACCCCGTGGTTCGCACTGATACCCGTCGTCACAGGCGGTCTCTGCCTGGCAGGAGCAGTAGCCGTCCTCACCCGTTCCCTGCGCCGGCACCGCGCGTCGTCCCGCGCCGACATACCGAACTGACGACTACCGGTAAATACCGGCCCGCTCCCGTCGCCGTGCCCGCACAGCCGCATCGACCGACAGCACAGGCGCACCCGCGAGAACGAGAGGAAGCCACGCCATGAGATAGGCCAGATCGTTGCCGTAGTAATACGGGTCGGAGGCCCAGCTCACCGTCAGCCACAGGCTGAGGGAGATCAGCGCCCCGCCGAGCGCGGCCAGCCGGGCGAACAGACCGAGCAGGGTGCCGATACCGACGGCGAGTTCACCGAGGGCGATGGCGTAACCGAAGCCCACGGGGTTCTCCAGGGCCAGGTCCACCAGGGTCGGCACGGCCGACGAGTCCCGGACGCCACGCATCACGTCCCCGATCGACCCGGAGCCGCCGTCCTTCAGGAAGGCGCTGTCGGTCAGCTTGTCGAGACCGGCGTAGAGAAAGGTGACGCCCAGAAACACCCGCAGCGGAACCAGCGCCCAGCGGCCTGCCGTGTCCCGCCAGCCCCGGCGAGGCTCCACATCCGTCAGCATGCCGTGAGTCATCTCCGTCAGCCGCCTCTCACGCGCGCCGAGAACCCCTCACCGAAACCATACGTACGGCGAGGAACCTCCGCTCAATCCCGAAGCGGACGAATTCTCAGCAACCAGACAGACCACACACCCGCGGCCACCCACGACGAAAAGGAGACACGCCGGAACTACCCGCCCGCACCCGCAGCCACCCACGGCGGGAAGGGGACGTGTCGGGGGGATGCCCGCCCACGACAGGCAGGGAACATGCCGGGGGAAGCCCGCCCACGACAGGCAGGGAACATGCCGGGGGAAGCCCGCCCACGACAGGCAGGGAACATGCCGGGGGAAGCCCGCCCACGGCGGGGAGGGGACGTGTCGGGGGGTGCCCGCCCGCAGCGGCTGGCGCGTCAACCCGGGCGCGTCGGTCAGTGACCGATTCCGCGCCAGACCGAGGACGGACACCCCCCGGCGCGGCCCCGCCTCACATCCATCCGACCGCAGTCACAGTCACGCACCCTGACGCACGCCGCACAGGCCGCCGCAGGCACAGGCACCCACCCCCACACACCCGCACGAACCGCCGCAGGCACACACCGCACACCCGAACGCCCAGCCACACCCCCACCACCACCCCCGGAGGGCCCGTCACTCAGTCACATCGATCTCGTACCGATTCGTCTCGACCCCCGCCGCGGTGACCACCTGCACCTCCACCCGCCCGGGCTCCACATCCGCCGGCACCGGCACGGTCAGCAGCATGTCCGTCGGATTGCTGAAGCCCCCGGTCACCGGCACCAGCGGCACGTGGACGTGCACCGCGCCGACACGCACGACCATCCGCGACAGCCGGTCCGCGCGCTGCGCCCCCGGCGGCACGAACCCGGCACCACGGATCTCGATGTCGTCGCCGGTGCGGATCGGCGCGTCCAGATCGCCCGCCTCCCGGGCCCGCACGACGGACAGGATCACGGGACGCCCACCCTCGGCGTACTTGCCGGCCAGGTACGTCGCCGCCGACACCAGGACCACCACCGCCAGCCCCCACGGCAGATCCGGCAGCTGATCGGGCCGCCGGGCCAGCCTTACGGCCGCGAACACGAGGGCGACCGCGCCGATGACGACGTACTGGATGTCGGCGAAGGTCCCCCGCCCCGCGTCGTCCGTCAGAAGATCGGCGGCCCGCGGCCGGTCTGCCCGTACCTTCTGCAGCCGCTGCCCGAGCACCCGCACTCCCACCACCCGCCGTACCAGCACGGCGACCCCGCACGACACGGCGAGCACGGTCACCACACCCGCTCCGCGGGCGAGCTCCAGTCCGGAGATCAGCGCGTCCCGCTCGCCGTGCCCCGAGGCCGCGGCCAGCTGCCCGGCCAGCACCAGCACCGCGTAGGCGACGAACAGCACCCAGCCCGCCGCCACGGCGCGCGAGGTGGACAGCCGGTTGTCCTCGCCTATGACGGGGGCCAGCGCCCCGCCCCGCGCCCGGTGGAACCAGGACGCCGCGGTGAGCGCGCCGGCCATCACCAGCGCCGCCAGCAGCCCGGCGGTGCGCGCCGCCGTCCAGCCCGCACCGATCGCGGTGAGCGACTGGACCAGGACCAGCAGGACGACCGCGGCCCAGACCGTGCACGCCGTACGCAGCCACAGACGTTCCAGCCAGGCCTCGCCCTCGGCCCGGCCGCGCTCGGCGACGAGTTCCGCGGACTGGGTCAGCTCCTCCGACACCCACTGGCGGGAGGCCGGGGCCGAGTGGGCCACCGCCGCGGGCAGGCCCCGTCCGGCCGCGAACTCGTCGCGCCTGGCGAGGAACTCGGCGACGGCCCGCCGGTGTCCCTCGCGCGCCCCGTGCGGGCAGTTTCCGCAGGTGCAGCCGCCACCGTGCGCGCCCGCGTCCGCGCCGCCACCTCTCGCCTCCTGCACCGCCACGCCCGACGCCTGCCTTCCCCGTGCCCTTGGTGTCTTTCCCGGCCTCGATGACGCGCACGGGCGCCGAGGAAGCGCGGCCCTGCGGCCTCGGCCCCGCCGACGGCAACTCCTGTGCGACGATGTCGAATTGTGCCCTATGCCACCCGTCCCGCGTCCGGCAGGTGCGGTCAGCGCGGGTGAAGCACCGCCCGCCGTGTTGACCCGGCTGCGAGAATTTCCGTATGGCCGAGATCATCCAGCGCGACGGGACCTGGGCCTTCGACGGCAGCACGGTCAGGATCACGCCGGGTCTCCACCGCTCCGTGCCGCTGTTCCGGCAGACGTACGGGGAGATCGCCGTGCCGCTGGAGGCCGTCTCGAGCGTCGTCTTCGAACCCGAACGCAAGCGCGGGCGACTCCGTCTGCGGCTGCGCGAGGGCGCCGACCCCCTCCTGCACGCGACCGGGGGCCGGCTGCCCGACGCGGCGGACCCGTACCGGCTGACGGTGGACGTCAACCGTGCCGGGGCGGCCGAGTACGTGGCCGAGGAGATCCGCCGCGCCCTGCTGCTGGACCAGATCCCCAAGGAGCCCACCAAGGCCTATCTGCTGCCCGGCCCGCCGGTCCCGGTCTCGGTCCGCTCCTCCGACGGCACGGTGTCCTTCGACGGCACGCACGTGCGCATCGACTGGGCGGACACCTCCGACCGGGTCAAACGTGCCACCGGGCCGCGGATCATCGGCATCGGCGACCTGGTGCAGGTCGAGTGGCTGCCCAACTCGGGATACGAGGACGGCTTCCTGCGGTTCGTGACCCGGGAGACGGTCTTCTCCAAGCTGCCGCCGGAGAAGGACCCGTACGCCCTGGACCTGTGGGGCAGCGCCCGCCGGGACCTGCTGACCGCGCTCGTCGCCACGGCGGTGACGGCCCGGCTGCCGCACCCGTCCACCCGTTCCGGCGTCGATCACGACGACCGGCCGCAGCTGACGGCCGCCGTCCCGCCCCCGGCCGACCATCACGACGTCCTGCTGCGCCGGCTGCGCGAGTTGGGCGAGCTGCACCGCAACGGGGTGCTCACGGACGAGGAGTTCGCCCAGACGAAGGCGGCGGTGCTGCGCGGCTTCTGAGGATGGACCTGGAAGCCGCTCCATGCCACCAGGTCGCCACCGCGAACCGCTCCCGCGTCGCCACCGCGAACCGCTCCCGCGTCGCCACTGCGAACCGCTTCCGCGTCGCCACCGCCGGCTTCGGCCGAGCGGCAGTCACCTGATACCCGACAGAAGATGTCCGGTGCAACCGCCACACTCCCCGTATGAGCAGCACGAGCAGCACGAGCAGCACAGCCGGCGGAGCACCGAACTGGGCGGCCTTCACCGCCGCCGAACCCGACTTCGCCCGGACGGCCGAGAAGCGCTTCACGGCCTACACGCACCACGTCCTGGCGACCCTGCGCAAGGACGGGTCGCCCCGCACCACCGGACTGGAGGTGCGCTTCCTCCTCGGCGAGCTGTGGCTCGGGATGATGCCGCACTCGCTGAAGGCCCTGGACCTGCGCCGCGACCCGAGGTTCGCGCTGCAAGCGAATCCGGGGCAGGGCACCGGCCTGGGCGGCGGCGACATCCGGATCGCCGGGCGGGCGGTCGAGGTCGAGGACCCGGAGACCAAGGGCGCCTACGTGGAAGAGGTGGGACCGCCGCAGCCGTTCCACCTCTTCCGCACCGAGCTGACGGAGGTCGTACGGACCTACGTCGAGGACGACAGGTATCTCGTCGTCCAGGTCTGGAGGCCCGGAGAGCCGGTGCGCACTCTCCGACGGACCTGAGCCGATCGAGCCGGATCGGGCCCGACCGGGCTCACTCCCACTCGATGGTCCCCGGCGGCTTCGAGGTCACGTCGAGAACGACCCGGTTGACGTCCTTGACCTCGTTGGTGATCCGGGTGGAGATCTTCGCCAGGACGTCGTACGGCAGACGCGACCAGTCGGCCGTCATCGCGTCCTCGCTCGACACCGGACGCAGGACGATCGGATGGCCGTAGGTGCGGCCGTCGCCCTGGACGCCGACGCTGCGCACGTCCGCGAGCAGCACCACCGGACACTGCCAGATGTCCCGGTCGAGGCCGGCCGCCGTCAGCTCCTCGCGGGCGATGGCGTCGGCCTCGCGCAGCAGGTCCAGGCGCTCCTTGGTGACCTCGCCGACGATCCGGATGCCGAGGCCGGGGCCCGGGAAGGGCTGGCGCTGGACGATCTCCTCCGGCAGGCCCAGCTCCTGGCCGACCATGCGGACCTCGTCCTTGAACAGCTTGCGCAGCGGCTCGATCAGCTTGAACTCGAGGTCCTCGGGGAGGCCGCCGACGTTGTGGTGGGACTTGATGTTGGCGGTGCCGGTGCCGCCGCCGGACTCCACCACGTCCGGGTAGAGGGTGCCCTGCACCAGGAACTCGACCGCCGGGCCCTCGTCCGCGATGATCTCGGCCTGGGCCTGCTCGAAGACCCGGATGAACTCGCGGCCGATGATCTTCCGCTTCTCCTCGGGGTCGGAGACCCCCTTGAGGGCGTTCAGGAAGCGCTCACTGGCGTCGACGACCTTCAGCTGGACGCCGGTGGCGGCCACGAAGTCCTTCTCGACCTGCTCGGTCTCGCCCTTGCGCATCAGGCCGTGGTCGACGTAGACGCAGGTCAGCTGGGAGCCGATGGCCTTCTGGACGAGGGCGGCGGCGACGGCGGAGTCCACGCCGCCGGACAGACCGCAGATCGCGCGCTTGTCACCGACCAGCTCGCGGATGGCGGCGACCTGCTCCTCGATCACGTTGCCGGTGGTCCAGTTCGGGCTCAGACCCGCGCCGCGGTACAGGAAGTGCTCCAGCACCTGCTGGCCGTGCGTGGAGTGCATGACCTCGGGGTGGTATTGGACGCCGTAGAGCTTCTTGGCGTCGTTCTCGAAGGCGGCGACCGGGACGACGTCCGTGGAGGCCGTGACGGTGAAGCCGTCGGGCGCGGCGGAGCAGGCGTCGCCGTGCGACATCCACACCGCCTGCTCGTCCGGGGTGCCCTCGAAGAGCGTGGAGGACGGCTTGGAGACCGACAGGTCCGTACGGCCGTACTCGCGGGCGCCGGTGTTGTCGACGGTGCCGCCGAGGGTCTGGGCCATCAGCTGGAAGCCGTAGCACATACCGAAGACGGGGACGCCGGACTCGAAGATCTCGCGGTCGAGGCGGGGGGCGCCTTCCTCGTACACCGACGAGGGGCCGCCGGAGAGGATGATGGCCGCCGGGTTCTTGGCGAGCATGTCCTTCACCGGCATGGTGCTCGGCACGATCTCGCTGTAGACCCGGGCCTCGCGGACGCGACGGGCGATGAGCTGGGCGTACTGCGCGCCGAAGTCGACGACCAGGACGGTGTCGGGAGCGGCGGCAGCGGGAGTCGCTGATGACACGGGGTGCCTTCCGGCGGTCGGGCGGGGGTCTTGTGCTTCCCGATTCTACCGAGAGGACCGCGCGAGACGTCCCGGTCACGTCCCGGTCGCCTCCCGGCCGCCCCCGCGCACGGTGTCTCACCATGCGAACCGGCTTGGACACCGTCCGTCCCCGGGGCATACTGACCCCATGCTCACGCACTCGACGTTCCTCTTTACCTATGGCAACCGGCCCGCCGGCTGCCATGGTCGTGTTGCTTGAGCCACTGACGAGCGACTTCCCAGGCGCCCCGGGCCGACAAGGCCCGGGGCGCCTGGCGTTTCCGGCTCCTGTCGCTCCGGGGCGCTCCACCCCGTCCACCGAGGAGCCCCCGACATGACCACCACCGCCACTGCTGCCGCCACCACCGAGAAGACCGGCACCACCACCGAGAGGACCGCCGCCGAGAGGACCGGCGCCCGTACCGCCGAGGCCGCGGGCGTGATCACCGACGCCCGGGAGCGCATCGACGCGCTGGACGACCGGATCATCGGTCTGATCCAGGAACGGATGGCCGTGTCCGCCGTGGTCCAGCGGGCACGGATCGCCTCCGGCGGCCGGCGCGTGAACCTCTCCCGCGAGACGGAGATCCTCGGCCGCTACAGGGAGGCGCTGGGCAAGCCGGGCACGCCCTTGGCGATGACCCTGCTGGAGCTGTGCCGGGGCAAGATCTGAATCGGCGTTCCGGGCACGTACGTACGCATCCTTCTCACCCGTACGGCGCGTGACCGCCACGCGGGACGCTTCGTTGGTCCCGGTGTCCGTGCCAGCCAGGGGCGGGCCCGAAAGAACCACGCGTGGCTCGCTGGAGCGATGAGACGTACGGATCGTGCTGTGCGTCGTGGGACCTCGCTCCAGACAAGTGACCGGACGGCAGGGGACAGCAGCCCGGTCACCCAAGAGAACGGCCGGCCCCGGGGACGCCCGGGGCCGACCGGCGGAAAATGTCCAAGTCCGGGTCAAACGGTTGCGGAGGCCGCTCCCTTCCAGCACGATGCCTAGAAAGCGCAACTCCCCCTCCCCGCAGACAGCCGTAGTGCTGTGCGTTGATGTGTTGCCAAAGGTCGATACCAATAGAGCGGCGCACCCCCCGGCGCCGCTCCCGGCACCGGCGCTGCCCTGACGTCGGTGCTGACGAGAAGAAGGGCCCCGCGGCCGAAGCCCCGCGGGGCCCTTCGTATGTCCGGGGCCCTTCGTATGTCCGGCGACTCCACAGGTGTGACACAGGCGCCGCGCAGACGCCCGCACGGGTGTGACGCAGACCACATAAGAATTCTGTGAGTGTGAGGACAACCATTCACAGGTCTCACCGATCGAACCTGGTGAATCAAGGGCCACAACCGCGCCCCACCGCGGAGGCCTCCACTGACATCCGTACTGCCAGTCGACCGCGATTCGCAGTACGCCGGACTTTCCGAGGTCTTCATGAAGCTTCGCCGCGCCATGGCAGCAGCGGCTGCGACAGCAGTGATAGCCCCGGTGGCGCTGCTCGCGGCACCGGCCGCGTACGCGACCGAGTCGACATCCCCCTCGCCGAGCGTCAGCACGTCCGAGTCGACGCCCGAGCAGACGCCGTCGACCGACACCACTTCGCCGTCCGCGTCCGCGTCCACCGGCGAGACCTCCCCGGCGCCGAGCGGCTCCACCAGCGCGCCGGCCGGCGGGGACACCACCTCGCCGAGCGCCTCCGCCTCCGCGTCCACCCCGGCGCCCAGCACCTCCGCGCCCGAGGAGTCGGAGTCGCCGGAGCCCGAGCCCTCCGTGTGCGAGGACTCCAAGGTCGACGTGAGCATCACCGGCCTGCCCGGGCAGATCGCCGCGGGCAGCGGCTGGCACAAGTTCTCGCTCAACGTGTTCAACGGGTCCGACTCCACGCTCCAGGACCTGAACTTCTTCGCCGGGGCCTCCTCGGACTCCGCCGGTGACGACCTGTTCACCAGCAAGGACGTCCGGCTCCAGGCCTACAACCCCCAGGACGGCACCTGGGAGGACCTGAACGAAGGCGGCTACGCGGTCGGCTACGTCGGCTACACCGACGTGCTCGAGCCCGACTACGAGGTCGACATCCCGCTGCGCCTGAACGTGGCGGCCGGCGCCCCGGTCGGGGCCGGCTTCTCGCTCGGCGCGACGATCTACGGCGACGCCGACGCCGAGTGCACCGGCTACGGCGACATCTCGTACCGGTTCCAGATCGTGGCCGCGGGCACGGACACGGACGGCACCAAGCCGCAGGAAGGCGGCAAGGCGCCGGTCACCTCCGAGAAGCCGTCCAGCACCACGCCGCAGGTCACCGGCAGCCTCGCCGAGACCGGATCCAGCTCCGCGCTGCCCATGATCGGTCTCGTCGGCGGGCTCGCCGTCGTCGCCGGTGCGGGAGCGGTGTTCGTGGTGCGCCGCCGGAAGACCGGCGCCGAGGCGTAAGCGGTCCGGGCGCACGGCGCCCGGCGTACGAACAGAGAAGGACCTGCGCTCGGAGGGGGGCGCAGGTCCTTCTTCTCGTCTCACCTCACTTCTTCGGCGGGACCGCCGGTATCCCCAGCAGCGGCAGGCGCAGGGCGCCGAACGCGTCCGCCGGGACCGCCGGGGACTTCGGCTCGACGGGGGCCAGGCGCTCGTAGGCCGCTCCCTGCGGCGGGCGCGGGTCGGTCTCGCCCTTGTTGGGCCAGAACGACATCGCCCGCTCGGCCTGGGCGGTGATGGTCAGGGAGGGGTTGACGCCCAGGTTGGCCGAGACCGCCGAGCCGTCGACGACCGAGATGCCGGGGTGGCCGTACAGACGGTGGTAGGGGTCGATCACGCCGGTCTCGCGGGAGGCGCCGATCGGGCAGCCGCCGAGGAAGTGGGCGGTCAGGGGGGTGCCCATCAGTTCGCCGATGTTGGAGCCCGCGAAGCCGTTGATCTCGGCGGCGAGTGCCGAGGCGCCCTCGGTGGCCGCCTTGATCTGCTTGGGGTTGGGCGAGCCGTGGCCCTGCCGTGCCGTCAGCAGGCCCTTGCCGACGCCCGCCGGCTTCAGATACGTCGTCAGGGAGTTGTCCAGCGACTGCATCACCAGGCCGATGATGGTCCGCTCCGACCAGCGGCGGTTGGACAGCGAGCGGAGCAGCAGCCAGGGGTGCTTCGCCACCTGCCCCAGCCAGCCCAGGACCCGTGCGGTGCCGGAGCCGCCGCCCGCGTAGGGGACCTGGAGGATCGACAGGCCGCCCATCGAGTTGGAGCCCTTGCCGTAGCGGACCGGCTCGATGTGGGTGCTGGCGTCGGGGTGGACGGAGGAGGTGATGGCGACACCGCGCGTGAAGTCGGCCCGGGCCTCGCCGGTGACCTTGCGGTAGCGCCGGTCGTCGGTCTGGGCGCCGACCAGGGCCTCGGAGTTGGTGCGGGTCAGTTCGCCGAGCTTGTCGGAGAGGTAGGGCAGTTGCCCGCCCGCCTTCATGCGGTGCAGCAGCGTCTGGGTGCCGTAGGTGCCGGCGGCGAGGACCACCCGGCGGGCCCGGAGGACGCGGCCCTTGCCCGTCTTCTTCCGGTCGGTGGGCAGGGTGGCGACCGCGTAGCCGCCCCGCGAGTCGTCGGTGACCGAGACGACCGTGGTCATCGGGTGCACGACGGCGCCCGCCTTCTCGGCGAGGTGGAGGTAGTTCTCGTTGAGGGTGTTCTTCGCGCCGTGGCGGCAGCCGGTCATGCACTCGCCGCACTCGGCGCAGGCGCGGCGGGCCGGTCCCGCCCCGCCGAAGTAGGGGTCGGGCACCTGCTCGCCCGGCTTGGCCCGCGCCGTCCCGTCGGCGTCCTTCCCGTCGCCGAAGAACACGCCCACCGGCGCCAGATGGAAGGTGTCGCCGACGCCCATCCGCTCGGCGGCCGCCTTCAGATGCACGTCGGAGGGGGTCATGGTCGGGTTGAGGCGGACGCCGAGCATGCGCCGGGCCTGGTCGTAGTACGGCGCCAGCTCCTCCTGCCAGTCGGTGATGTCCCGCCACTGCGGGTCGTCGAAGAAGGCCTTGGGCGGTACGTAGAGGGTGTTGGCGTAGTTGAGGGAGCCGCCGCCGACCCCCGCGCCTGCCAGGACCATGACATTCCCGAGCAGATGGATCCGCTGGATGCCGTACATGCCGAGCCGCGGCGCCCAGAGGTAGTTCTTCAGGTCCCAGGAGTTCTTGGGGAGGGACTCGCGGGTGAAGCGGCGGCCGGCCTCCAGGACGCCCACGCGGTACCCCTTCTCGGTGAGGCGCAGGGCGGTCACCGAGCCGCCGAAGCCGGAGCCGACGACGATGACGTCGTAGTCGTAACCGTCGTCGTGACCGTCTTCGTGGCGGTCGTCGTGACCGTCTTCGTGGCGGTCGTCGTGGCCGTCGTCGTCCTGAGGGTGGACAGAGTTCTCCTGTGACACGTGCTCTCCTCGTTGAGAACTGCCAGGGACTGCCGGGGTGGGCCGGGGCTAGCGGAAGCGGAACGCCTTCATCAGGCGCAGGCTCCGGCTCATGAACGCCGCGTACCTCTCGTCGTCCATGCCCAGCGACGGGGCCATCGGCAGCAGGCGCTGGTGGGCGACGGTCTGGGCCTCGGTGTACTTGAGGATGCCCTCGGAGCCGTGGCGGCGGCCGAGGCCGGAGTCCTTCATGCCGCCCATCGGCGACTGGACGCTGCCGTACGCGGGCGCGTACCCCTCGTTGATGTTCACGGTGCCGGTACGCAGCCGGGCGGCGATCTCACGGCCGCGGCGGGCGTCCCTCGTCCACACCGAGGAGTTGAGGCCGTACGGCGTGGCGTTGGCGCGCTCGATCACCTCGTCCTCGTCCGTGAAGCGGTAGACGGAGACGACCGGGCCGAACGTCTCCTCCGTGCACACGGACATGGGGGCGGCGACGCCGTCGAGGATGGTCGGCTCGTAGAAGTACGGGCCGATGTCCGGGCGGGCCGTACCGCCCGCGAGGACCCTCGCTCCTTGCGCGACGGCCTCCTCCACATGCCGCTTGACGGTCTCCAGCTGGCGCTCGCCGACCAGGGACCCCATGTCGGCGCCGTAGGCGAGGGAGGTGCCCAGCCGCATCGCCTTCGTACGGGCGGCGAACCGCTCGAGGAAGGCGTCCGCGACCGACTCGTGGACGTACAGCCGCTCGATGGAGATGCACAGCTGGCCCGCGGAGGAGAAGCAGGCGCGCACCGCTCCGGCCGCCGCCTTCTCGATGTCGGCGTCCCTGAGCACCAGCATGGCGTTCTTGCCGCCGAGTTCGAGGGAGACGCCGACCAGGCGGGCGGCGGCGCCCTGGGCGACCTCGCGGCCGGTGCGGGTGGAGCCGGTGAAGGAGACGTAGTCGGCGTGCCGGACGACCTCGGGGCCGACGACCGGACCGTCACCGAGCACGACCTGGAAGACATCGGCGGGCAGCCCGGCCTCGATCAGCAGGTCACGGGCCCACAGGGCGGTCAGGCAGGTCTCGGTGTCGGGCTTCATCACCACCGCGTTGCCCGCGGCGAACGCCGGGATCGCGTCGCCGACGGACAGCTCCAGGGGATAGTTCCAGGGGGCGATCTGGCCGACGACACCGCGCGGGTGGCGCAGCTCGGTCACGCGGGTGAGGGCCGGCACGGCACCGGCGTGCCGCTTGGGCCTGAGGTACGCGGCGGCCCGGCGGCCGTAGTGCCGGGCGGCGATGGCGACGGCCAGCACCTCCTCGTGGGCGTGCAGCCGGGCCTTGCCCGTCTCCAGCTGGATCAGGTCCAGCACCTCGGCCTGGCGGGCGAGGACCAGGTCGTGGAAGCGCAGCAGGACGGCGGCGCGCTGCCGTACCGGGGTCCGCGCCCAGACGGCCTGGGCGGCGCGGGCCAGCTCGAAGGCCTTCGCCACGTCCCCGGGCGTCGACTCGGGCAGCTCGGCGAGCCTCTCCCCGGTGAACGGCGTGTGGTTGGCCGTACGGCCGGAGCCGACCACGCCCTTGGTGAGCTGGGCGACCAGCTCGGGGGTGACCACGTCCGCGGCGGTGCGGGCGCCCGCCGGGGCGGGGGCGAGGGGGTTGGTACCGGTCTTCTCCGGGGCCTGCGCGTCCGTCATGCAGCGCAGGGTATGCCGCGGCGGACGCTTTGTGTACCCGTCGGTAATCGCATTCACCGAGTACTCACACGACGCCAGTGATCACTGGCAACGAACCCGCTGATCAGCGGGTTGCCTCACCCGAAGTCCGGCGCATCACCCGGCCTCGATGCGCAGACGGTCGCGGGCCCCCTTGAACAGCGCCGTGCCCTTCTTCTCGTCCGGCGTGCCCTTGGGCATGTCCACCCGCAGCTCGTACATGCGGTCGTCGTCGGTGCGGACCACCAGCTGCATGACGCGGGTCGGGTTCACGCGCAGCCGGTAGGTGGTGTCGGCGAGCACGGCCTCCTGGCCGTGGAAGCTGGTGCGGGTGTACTGCGTCCGCGCCTCGTCGTCCTCGCTGCGCCGGTCGTCGTGGGCCGACTGCGCCCGGTCCATCGGGGAGCCGGGCGCCCGGTCCCACCGGCTGAGTCGGACCAGGACGGTCCCGTCGACGTCGTAGACCACGTACCGGGGCTCGTCACCCTGCCGGGCGTACGCCCGGTACTCGGAGGGCAGGGAGAGGACCGCCTCCAGCTCCTTCTCCCGGTGGGCGGTCCAGACCCCGGCCGCGGGGGCGGACGACGCGGCCGGGCGGGTGGTGGCGGTCCCCTCGGCGGCCGTTCCGCTGTCGCCGTCGGCGAGGAGGGCGACGCAGGAGATGCCGCCGACGAGCAGCAGCGCGCCGAGCAGGGCGAGGGGGGCGGGGCGCAGCCCGCGGCGTCGCGGGGGCGGGGCCTGAACCGGGACGTCGGCGGCACCGGCGGCACCGGGGGCACCGGGGGCACCGGGGGCACCGGCGGCACCGGCGGCACCGGCGGACAGCCGTACCGTCCTCGTGTCCGGCGTGACCTGCTCCAGGTAGTCGGTCCGCTGAACGTCCTCGGACTCGTCGTGTTCGTCGGGTCCCTCCGATACATCGCAGTCTTCCGGGCCGACGGGTGAGGGTGCCGTCGTCCGGTCCCCGGACCTGGTGGCCTCTTCCAGCGCCGCCGTGATCTCGTCCGGGTCCGGCCGCCGGTCGGGATCCTTGGCCAGCAGCCCGGTGATCAGCGGCGCCAGCGGTCCCGCCCGTTCCGGCTCGGGCGGCTCGGCGGCGAGGACCGCGGCGAGCGTCGACTCGACGGTCGTACGGCGGAACGGGGACCGCCCCTCGACGGCCGCGTACAGCAGGACACCCAGGGACCACAGGTCGGAGGCGGGACCGGCGACCCGGCCCGACATCCGCTCGGGGGCGACGAACTCCAGCGAGCCGACGAACTCCCCGGTGGCGGTGAGGGACTCCTCGCCCTGGACGTGGGCGATGCCGAAGTCGGTGAGGACGACCCGGCCGTGCGGCCCGAGCAGGACGTTGGCGGGCTTCACATCGCGGTGCACGATGCCGACGGCGTGCGCGGCGCGCAGGGCGCCGAGGACGGCGAGGCCGATGCGGGCGGTCTCGGCGGGCGGGAGAGGGCCGCGCCCGAGCAGCTCGTGCAGGGACTCGCCGCGCACCAGCTCCATGACGATCCACGGCGGCCCGTCCTGCTCCTCGACCACGACGTCGTGGATGGAGACGGCGGCCGGATGGTCGACGCGGGCCGCCGCGCGGGCCTCACGGTAGAGCCGGTGGGCGGCCCGGCGGTGACCCTCGTCCTGCGGGTCGCCCGGTATCCTCGGTTCCTTCAGGGCGACTTCGCGCTGGACGAGCTCGTCCGTCGCCCGCCAGACGGTGCCCATGCCGCCTGAGCCGATGCGTTCGGCCAGCCGGTAGCGTCCCCCGACCAGCCGGCCCCGGACGCCCGTGCCACCCCCGTCGTTGCTCATGCCCCATGAGTACCGTGCGGTCTCAGAGCTTGTCGACCTCGAAGTTGGCGATCACGGTGCGGGCGATCTCCCGTCCCTCGCCGGCGAAGTAGCCCTTGCCCGGGTAGTCGATCCACAGCCGGTACATGTCCCCGTTGTCCGCGCGGTAGTAGAGGATATGGATCTCCCGCGGGCGCGGGTTCTGGGTGTCCTCGGTCGTGTAGACGATGGTGTTCTCGGCGGCCTTGCGCTCCTTGTACCTGGTCTCTCTCGGCTCGCCCTTGGGCGCGGGCTCCGCGGCCATGTTCCACGAGTACTCGCCGTCCTTGAGCGTCTCCCAGTCCGAGAACGCGTTGGACGCCGCGCTGTCCGGGATCTGGTTGTCCTTGTCGTCCGCCTTGATGTCACGGTCGACGTAGACGGTCACCGCTCCGCTGGGGTCGGTGAACGTCGCGTTGGTCCCGTCCCAGTCGTCCGCGGGCTTCTGCCTCTCGAACGCGGCGGGCACACCGACGCTGACGCCGACCTTGGCCTTCCCGCCGCTGAGGGCGTACGTCTTCCAGCCCTGTGGCAGCGTCCCCGCGAACGGGTCGGCGATCACCAGGTACGCCGTCACCGCCGCCGCGACGACCGCCGCGCCGAGGGCGAGCGCCGCCCTGCGGCCGATCCGGACGCCCCACGGCCCGGGGCGGTCCGGGCCGGAGAACGGGACGGCCTGGGTGGGCGGCGGGGCGGGCGGGTCGGCGGCCGCCGTCAGCAGGGCGCGCACCCGGGCGGCGTCCGGGCGGCGGGCCGGGTCCTTCTGGAGCAGGCCGGTGATGGCCTCCGCCAGCGGGCCCCGGGCGGAGGCGGGCGGCGCGGGCGTGGCATTGAGGACCGACTGGAGGGTGGCCGGGGTGTTGCTGCGGCGGAACGGCGAGACGCCCTCCGTCGCCGCGTACAGGACCACGCCGAGCGACCACAGGTCCGACGCCGGGCCCGGACGCTGGCCCAGCACCCGCTCCGGCGCGATGTACTCGGGCGAGCCGACGAAGCCGCCGGTGTCGGTCAGGTTCGTCTCGCCCTCGATCTGGGCGATGCCGAAGTCGGTGAGGACGACCCGGCCGTGCCGGCCGAGCAGCACGTTGTCCGGCTTCACGTCGCGGTGCAGGATGCCCGCCTCGTGCGCGGCCTGAAGCGCGCCGAGCACCTCCAGGCCGATGCGGGCCGCCTCGCGCGCCGACAGGGTGCCCTCCTGAAGCGCGTCGCCCAGCGAGCGGCCCCGCACCAGCTCCATGACGATCCACGGCTGGCCGTCCACCACGGCGACGTCGTGCACGTCGACCACCGCGGGGTGGTCGAGCCGGGCCGCGGCACGCGCCTCGCGGCGCATCCGCTCGAAGGCGTTGTCACGTTCGCGTTCGGGAAGGTTGTCCGGGACTCTGGGCTCTTTGACGGCGACCTCGCGGTCCACCGTCTCGTCCTGGGCGCGCCACACCGTGCCCATGCCGCCGTGCCCGAGCTTGGCGACGAGGCGGTACCGGCCGGCGATGAGCCGCCCCTCACCGGCGTCCCGGACGGGCGCCGCGTCGGCCTGCCGGGGCGGTACGACCTGAGTGGGCGCCGCGTACGGGTTGCCGGGCTGCGGCACGGCGGCGGGCGGCTGCGGCGGTTGCAGAACGAAACTCGTCGGCTCGTCGGACCCGTGTCGGGCTCCCCCGTTGCTGCTCATGAGTCCATCCATATCGCGGTGGGCGCTCGGGTATCCACAGCGCGACACCTCCGGTCACGAAGCCGTGACGCGGACTGCGGCTTATCTTCCCTTTATCCCGCCGGTACGGCGGTCGGGGCAGGAGCGACCGGCGGCGTGGACGCCGTGGGGGTCGAGGTCGGGGTCGGGGTCGGGGTCGGGGTCGGGCTGTGCGTGCTCGGCGACGGGACCTTGCTCGGCGACGAAGGCGTGGTCGGCGACGGGGACGTGCTCGGGGACGACACCGGCGGGGGGCTCGTCGGCACACCGCCCCCGCCGCTCCGGTGCATCAGCAGCGCCGCCGCCGAGACGCCGGCTCCCGCCATCGCGACCACGAGCAGGACGGCGACGAGCCTGCCCCGGGCGGAATACCGCCGCTCCTCCGCGCGGGCCGGCGCCGGCGGACGTCGCACGGGCACCTCCCGCGAGCGCGGGGCCGGACCGGGGCCGGGCGGCTCCTCGGGCGTACGGCCCGTGTCGCGGAAGGCCCGCAGCATCCGCTCCGCGCCCGCCGCGTCCAGCCGCCGGGCCGGATCACGTTCCAGCAGGCCGCGTACGACGGGCAGGATCGGCCCGGCCTGCACGGGCGGCCGTATCTCCGCGGAGACCACGGCGTGCAGCACACCGCCCAGCGAGTCGCGCCGGAAGGGCGACTCGCCGCTGACGGCCTCGCACAGCAGCGCGCCCAGCGACCACAGGTCGGACTCCGGCCCGGTTCTCGCCCCGGACATCCGCTCGGGGGCGGTGTACTCGGGCGAGCCGACGAAGGAGTCGGTCTCGGTGAGTGTGGTGGCCCCCGCGACCTGGGCGATGCCGAAGTCGGTCAGGACGACGCGGTCGGTGCCCGCCTCCAGCAGGACGTTGGCGGGCTTGAGGTCGCGGTGCAGCACGCCGGCCGCGTGGGCGGTGCGCAACGCGCTGAGCAGGGCGATGCCGATGCGTGCGGCCTCGTCGGCGCCGAGCGGGCCGTGCGTGGCGATACGGTCGGCGAGCGAGCCGCCGTCGATCAGCTCCATGACGATGTAGGGGCGTTCGTCCTCCTCGACGACGTCGTGGACGACGACGATGTGCGGATGGCTCAGCCGGGCCACCGCGCGGGCCTCGCGCAGGGTGCGTTCGCGCCGCCGCCGGGTCTCCTCCTCGGAGCGCGTCTCGTCGACGGGGAGTTCCTTGACCGCCACGGGCCGGCCGAGCAGCTGGTCGGTCGCCCGCCACACCACGCCCATCCCGCCGCGTGCGAGCCTGGCCTGAAGCCGGTAACGGCCCGCGATGACACGGGCGTCGTCCCCCTCGGTCACCATGCGCGCCATCATGCCGCACCGGACGGATCGGCTCCGGGTGCGCTGAGCGCCGGGTGGCCGACAAGCGACGTGCCCGCGGGGCCGTACGGCGTCCGTCAGGAGGTCTGTTCCTGCCAGCTCTGGAGCACTGTCCTGAACTGCTCGCGCGTGGCCGCCCAGTCCTCGGCGGGCGAGGAGATGTAGAGCGCGTACTCGGTGCCGTCGCGGGACATGTACGTCTCCTCCATGGCCCGGCGCGGCCCCGGGAAGGACGTGTCCTTCGGCTGCGCGGTCCAGGTGTACTCCCACTCCGAGCCGCCGCGGTCGCGGTAGACGTTCCTCTTCAGCGTCACCCGCTCGTAGTCGACCAGGCGCTGGAGCTGCTCCTCCAGGTCGAGCTGGTGCTGGTAGGGGTCGTTGAAGTCGGGGGAGGTGTCGACGGCGATGCGCAGGAAGTGCTCGCCGCCGTCGGGGGTGTAGTCGATCTGCTTGAGGTCGCCGTCGATGTCGAAGACACGGCGCTTCCAGCCCTCGGGCAGGTAGAGGCCGAAACCCACGGGGTCGTCGTGGCGGACCCAGCTGTCCGGCACGGACGTGCCGGGGCTCTCGCCGGGCGAGGCCGTGGCCGTGGCCGTCGGGCTCGGCGAGGCGGACGCGCCGCCCCCGGCCGACCGGTTGCCGTCCGACTCCCGCAGGATCACGGCGGTGCCCCCGCCGATGATCGCGGCGAGGGCGACGACCAGGGCGAGTGTGCGCAGGCGGCGTCTGCGGGGCGCGGGAGCGGCGCCCGTCGGGCCCGCCGCCGCCGGACCTGGGACGGGACCCGCCGCGGGGGCGACGGCGGTGGGGCCGGTCGCCGCCGGGTACGGCGTCGTACCGGCCGTCCGCGGACCGTGCCGCCGGGTGCCGGCCGGCGGGGATCCGCCCGCGTACCGCGTCGGCACATACGCCTGCGCCGCGTTCGGCCGCCGTCCCTCCGCGGCCTCGGCGAGCATCTGCTCGGCCTCGGCCGCGTCGGGCCGGCCGGCCGGGTCCTTGCGCAGCAGGGCGCCGATGACGGGCGCGAGCGGGCCGGCGTGCAGCGGCTCGGCGGGTTCCTCCTCGACGACGGCCTGCATGGTGGTCAGCGGCGAGGTGCGGCGGAACGGCGAGGTCCCCTCCACCGCCGTGTACAGTGTCGCGCCCAGCGCCCACAGGTCGGAGGCGGGGCCGGGGTCGTGGCCGCGTACCCGCTCGGGGGCCAGGAAGTCGACCGAGCCGACGACCTCTCCGGTGCGTGTGATGGTCGAGTCGCCCTCTATCTGGGCGATGCCGAAGTCGGTGAGCAGGACACGCCCGTCCCGGCCGAGGAGTACGTTGCCGGGCTTGACGTCGCGGTGCAGCACACCGGCGGTGTGCGCGGCCCGCAGCGCGCGCAGCACCCATAGGCCTATGCGGGCGGCCTCCCGGGGCTCGACGCGTCCCCGTTCGCCGACCGCGTCGGCGAGCGAGCCGCCCTCGACCAGCTCCATCACGATCCACGGCCGTCCGTCGTGCTCGAGCACGTCGTGCACGGTGACGACGGCGGAGTGGTTGATCCGCGCGGCCGCTCGCGCCTCGGCCCGGGTACGCGCCAGCAGCACGGCCCGGTCGCTGTCGGACACGTAGAGCGAGGCGGTCAGCTCCTTGATCGCGACGGCCCTGTGCAGTACTTCGTCGTGCGCTCGCCACACCCGGCCCATGCCGCCGCTGCCGATGGACTCCCCGAGCCGGTAGCGGCCCGCCAGGAGCAGGCCCTGCATCTGATTCACGTTGCCCCGCAATGGTCTTGACAGGCTCAGCGTAGGGACCGGCCCGTCTCCGCGGAACCAGCGGGGTGCGACGGAGACCGCACTGTGACGGTTGTCGCTTCCGTCAACGGCGCACAGCCATGGGGCGGGTGGGAACCGGTGACGACGGAGCGGACCACCCTGGCCGACCGGGCCACCCGGGCCACCCGGATCGCCCGGACCGGCCGGATCGCCCGGACCGGCCGGATCACGCGGACCGGCCGGATCACGCGGCCCCCCGGACCGGCCGGATCACGCGGACCCCCCGGACCGGTCGGATCACGCGGACCCCCCGGACCGGCCGGATCGCGCAGACCGCCCGGACCGGTCGGATCACGCGGACCGCCTGAACGGCCGTCGTCAGCCGGTGACCTGATACGTCGTCGACGCCTGCTCGTACAGCCGGGTCACCTCGTCCCGCTCCGCCTCGGGACCGCGCACCTGGACCACGTGGTACTTCCCGCCGATCAGCATGGCCAGGTTGCGTACGAACAGCTCGCGGCCGTCGGCGTCGGTCCAGGTGAACTGCCCCTCGGCCATGCTCCGGCCGCCCACCTCGATGCTCTTCAGCCCGCTGGAGGTGGCCCAGCTGGAGTTGCGGTACGGCTGGAGCTCCGGCTCCTTGTCCCGCTGGTAGGCCATGGGGTCGCCGCCGTACTCGTCCGTGCCGTCCCGGCCCGGTACGACGATGAGCTCGAAGTCGCCGTGGGAGTACACGACCTGGCCGCGCTCGTTCCCGGGCGTGCGGTCCCAGCCGTCCGCCACGGCGACGCGGAAGCCCGCGGGGTCCTTGCGCAGGGTGAACCCGTCGGCGGCCTCGGGGCCGGTGGTCTGCGTCTCGGTGGTACCGGCCGACTTCGAGGGGCTCTGCCGCGGCGCCGGGGAGGTCTGGTCGGGGCGGGGCTCGCTGCTGGCCGCCGAGGACCGCTCCGGTGCCTCGCCGGTCTCTCCGGCGGCGCCGGTCCGGTCGGTGTCCCCCGCGCCGTCCGTGCCGGCCTTCGGCATGAAGTACATGGCGTAGGCGACCGCTCCGGCCAGCGCGAGCAGTATCAGCAGGAGCAGGGTGCGGCCGAGCCGGCGCGGTGAGCCGGCGTCCCGCTTCGCCCGCTTGTGCCGGCCCTGGTGCGCGGGCAGTCCGGCGCGCCGCCTGCGCACCAGCTCGCCCCGGCGGCGTACGACCGGCAGCCGGCTGGCGTCGGCGGGCGGCGCGGCCACGACATGCACACCGGCCTCGGGCTCGGGCGCGGACCGCACCAGGGAGCGCAGCCAGCCGCGCAGTTCCTCGAAGTCGAGGCGCTCGGTGGGGTCCTGACGCAGCAGCGACTCCACGACCGGCCTGAGCGGTCCGCACTCCTCGGCGAAGGCGGGCGGCTCCGCGCACACCAGCTGGACCAGCTCGGCGGTCGACTCCTCCGGATACGGCGCGTGGCCCTGCACGGCCCGGAAGAGCAGCGCGCCCAGCGCCCACAGGTCGGTCGCCGGCCCGATGGGCGGGGCCAGCTGCCAGTTCTCGTGCACGGGACCGGCCTGCTCCGGCGCCCACCGCTCCGTCACGGGCCCCACGACCGTCATCCGCGCCTGCCGCGCCCGCTCCGCGGCCAGCGCCGTCGCCGGCCCGCGGCGCGCGGGGGCGTCGGCGACCAGGTCGTCCCAGCGGCTGGGGGGCGACGCGGGGGCGGGCTCGCCGGGGGCAGGCACCGGGCGGGGCTCACCGGTGCGGGGGCGGGGTGCGGTGCCGTGCCCGGGGGCACCGGCGGCGGGCGCCGGGCCGAGCGAGGGGGCGCCGGTGCCGGTGCCGGTGCGCGCGGCGGCGCCGGGCCAGGATGTGGTGCTCACCCCGTACGGGTCGGCGATCTGTCCCGGCGGGACGGTGCCGGGCGGTGTGCCCTGACCGGCCGGGTACGGCGGCTGTGCCGCGCCGTTGCCTCGGGCCGCCGGGTCGCCGCCGGGGGCGGGGCGGGCGCCGGGCAGTGCCGCGCGTCCGTTCTGCGCCTCCTGGACGCGGGCCGCCGCCCGGGCTCCCGCGCGGTAGGCGGCGATCGCCCCGGCACGTGCCGCGCGGACGTCCTCGGCGCCGTCGGGCATTCTGCGGGCGAGCTCGGTGGAGGCCCCGCTGGCGGCGTCCGGTCCGGCGGCCGGCAGCCCTCCGGCCGCCCGCGCCTCGATGGCGGCCCGCCGGGCGGCCTCGGGATCGGCGGCCGCCCCACCGACGCCGGACCCGGGACCACCGCCCGGACCCCCGAACCCGGCCGGCCTGCCATAGGCGTCGCCCCCGCCGGAGATTCCGGGCCAGTCCGGCGCACCGGCACCGCTCGGCACACCGGCCGAACCACCGGACCCGGCCGGCCCGCCATACGTGTCGGCGCCACCGGGCACAGCGGGACGACCCGGCCCCCCGGCCCCGCCGTGGCTCCCAACACCACCGAAGGCGCCGGGCCGGCCCGGCGCACCGGAACCGCTCGGCACACCGGCCGAACCGGCGGCCGTTCCAGCCCCGCCGGCCGGGCCGGCCGGGCCGCTCCCGTCGTTCGCGTCGCCCTCCGGAGCCGGCACCGGGTCGTAGCCGCAGAGCGCCTCTTCCGCCGCGCCGACCGCCAGGCCGGTCAGCATGACGCGGCCGTCGTCGCAGACGAGCACCGTGCGCGCGGTGATGTTCCGGTGCACCCAGCCGTGGGCGTGCAGCACCCGCAGCGCCATGAGGACGTCGGAGGCGACCTCGGCCGCCCGGTACGGCGTCAGCGGCTGCTCGGCGAGGAGCGCCGCCAGCGGCCGCCCGGCCACCGCCTCGCTGACGATCCACAGCGAACCGCCCTCGGCGAACACGTCGAAGACCTGGTCGAGACGCGGATGGTCGGGGATACGGGCCGCGGCCTGCGCCGCCTCGACGGCGCGCCGTACGACGGGATCGGTGGGACGCCGCGTGCCCGGCCGTGCCGGGGGCCGTCGCACGCCACCGTTCCGTGCCGTGAAACCCGCGGGCAACCCCTCGGCGTCCAGTACCTCCGCCTCGACCACCTCGGGCAACGGCACCTGCCGGACCAGGACTTCCTGGCCGCTGTAGGTGTCGAAGGCCAGGGTCTCGGTGAGCTCGTACTCGTCGGACGGCGGCAGCGGCAGGCGGTAGCGGTCGGCGAGTACCCGGCCCGCATAGTCGTCCACGTTGCCTCCCCCGGCAGCCCGGTCGGTCACATCCGTTCGCGTCGCGTCCTGTTGCGGCTGCGTACGGTTCGCAAGCATTCACGATACGTGCCGAAGGCAACCTGCAACGAGCTGATGCCAGATCTCAGCCCCTCAAACCGACAACCGTCCGGATCACGACTTCGGTGTGAACGTCTCCGTCAGCGTCCGCCAGGTGTCCTTGCGCAGGTCACTGCCCCAATTGGCGGCTTTCGCCGTGTACATCAGCGCATATCCGAGATGGCCGTTGACGACGAATCCGCGGTCGATGGTGCGGTATCGGGTACCGCTCTCCGAATAGGTGAACTCCCAGTCGGCCGTGTTCCAGCCGCGGTAGTCCACCTTTTCTATGCGGACCTTCTGGTACTGGGAGCGCGCCATGTACCGCTCCTGGTTCTTCCAGTCGGCCACCGGGTCGTCCTTCGGCGTGGTCGTCCAGGCGACGAGCAGCTTCTGCCCGTCGGGACCGGTGAACCGGTCCCCCGCGGAGCCCGTGGACCGGTACTTCCAGCCCTCGGGCAGCCCGATCGAGTACCCCTGGCCGCCCTGGTACGTCCGTGCCGCGCCGTCGTCGCCGGAGGACTTCCCGCCGTCCGAGCCGCCGCCGGCGGTCGCGTCGGTACTGGCGCTCGCGCTGCCCTGCGAGGTCGGTGCCGCCGACGTCGCCGATCCCGACTCCGTCGCACCGCCGTCCGTGCGGGTGCCGCCGCTCGTGTCCTGCTTGGTGTCGCCGCTGGGGACGGTGCTCGCGACCGTCTTGCCGGTGCTGCTCCCGGCGCCCTTGGTGCCCTCGTCGTCACCGCCGCCGAGGGTCAGCGCCAGCACCGTGCCGATCACGGCGAGCACCACGACCACCGCGATGATCACCAGGGTGCGCTTGGGCACCACGTCGGTGAGCGGGGCTCTGGGCGCGGGCCGGGGCGGCAGGTCCGGCGGCGGCATCACGGGCCAGCCGGAACTCCGGCCGCCCGCCTTGCTGTTCGCCCTGCCGGTGGCGGGTGCCGACGCGGAGGCGGACGTGGGCGTCCGCGTGTCCCGCGACTCGGTCTTCCCCGCGGCTGCGGCGCGCGGGCCCGAACCGGTGGTGCCGTTGCCCGGCTTGGCGCGGGCCGTGGCCGCCGATCCTGCCGCCCCGGCGGACACGGCGGCCTTGCGCACGGAACGCAGCGCGCCGCGCAGCCGCTCGCCGGCCTCCTCGGTCCGCTTGCTCCCGGCACCCGGGCCGCCCTTGTCCGTCCGCCCGCCCGGCTGGGCCGGCAGCGGCACGACCTTCGTGGCGTCCAGCGGCTCCGGCTGGCCCGCCGTGCCGCCGGGTGCGTTGACGATGGCGTTGAGCAGGGCCCGCGCGCCCGCGTCGTCGAGCCGCTGGGCGGGGTCCTTGGTGAGCAGCCCGTAGATGACGTCCCTGAGCGGTCCCGCGTTCTTCGGCTCCTCCAGCGGCTCGGTCATCACCGCGGTGAGCGTCGCGATCGCGGAGCCCTTGTCGTAGGGCGGAGTGCCCTCGACCGCCGCGTACAGCAGACCGCCGAGCGACCACAGGTCGGCCGCCGGTCCCGGCTTGTGCCCGCGGGCCCGCTCCGGGGAGATGTAGGAGGGCGCGCCGACGAGCATGCCGGTGGAGGTGATGGACGGGTCGCCCTCGACCTGGGCGATACCGAAGTCGGTGAGCACCACCCGGCCGTCCTCGGCGATCAGTACGTTGGACGGCTTCACGTCACGGTGCAGGATGCCCTCGCGGTGTGCGGAGCGCAGCACGTCGAGAATGGCCAGGCCGACCTCGGCCGCGCGTCTGGGCTCCAGGAGGCCGTCCTCGCGGATGACCTCCGCGAGCGACTTGCCCTCGACGAGCTCCATCACGATCCAGGGCCGGTCGTCCTCCTCGACCACGTCGAAGACCGTCACGGCGCTGTTGTTGCGGATCCGCGCGATCGCCTTGGCCTCGCGCAGCGTGCGCGTGATCAGCCGCCGCTTCTCCTCCTCGTCGATGTTCGACGGGAACCGCAGCTCCTTGACGGCGACCGTGCGACCCAGGGTCTCGTCCTCGGCGCGCCACACGGTGCCCATGCCGCCGCGGCCGAGCACATCTCCCAGCCGGTACCGCCCGGCGAGGAGACGTGCGCTCTTGTCCTGACGGGATGTCCCCGCCCGCTCCGCCTCCGACATGCGTCCCCTCATGCAACCCGCCCTGACAGAGCCTTCATTGTCCCTCACCCGACAAGTGCTCAGCGCCCAGGGTGCCCCTGGTGCCACAGTGGGCCCCAGCTGCGCGCGATCCCGGGGAGCCGCGCATTCCGCCGCCCTGCATGATGGGCCGCGACGAGGGAGGAACACGATGCCGTCGCCGAGGACCCTACTGGCCGTTCCCACGGCCGTGACGCTCGTCCTCCTGCTGCTGGCCCCTGCCTCCGCGCCCGCCTCCTCGTACCCGGCCCGGGTCGCGGACGCGGTGCTTCCGCTGCTGGTCACACGGGGTGCCGCGCCCGCCGCGGCGCAACTGGTGCAGGACGGGACCGGCACCCGTTACACCCAGGTCGGCCGGGGTATCGCCCGCGCCGACCACTTCCGCGCCGGCAGCATCACGAAGACCTTCGTCGCCACGGTCGTCCTGCAACTGGCGGCCGAGCACCGCCTGTCACTGTCCGACACGGTGGAGCGGCACCTGCCGGGACTGGTGCGCGGGGCGGGCAACGACGGTCACGCGCTGACCCTGCGCTGCCTGCTCACCCACACCAGCGGTCTGTACGACTTCACCGCGGACACCGAAGGCCTCGTCCCCGTCACCCCGCTTCAGGCTCTGCGCATCGCGCTCACCCACCCCCCGGCCCACCGCGGCCGCTTCCGGTACTCGAACACCGACTACGTTCTGCTCGGCCTGATCGTCGAGCAGGTCACCGGTGACTCGTACGCGCACGAGGCGGAGCGCCGCATCATCGCTCCGCTGCACCTGTCACATACCTCCTTCCCTGGATCCCGCACTTCGCTCCCCTCCCCGCACGGCCACGCCTACACCGGCGACGGCACCGACGTCACCGACCTCGACCCGCGGGTGGCCGGTGCCGCCGGCGAACTCGTGTCCACACTCGCCGATCTGGACCGCTTCTACGCGGCCCTGCTCGGCGGCGGACTGCTGCCCCCGCGCTGGCTGCGCGCGATGCTCGACACCCGTGCCGCGCACGGCTCCTACGGCATGGGGCTGTTCCCCGTGAAGCTGCCGTGCGGCCGCACGGTGTGGGGTCACAACGGGCGCATCGCCGGCAGCTATGTGCGCAGCGCGGCCACCGCCGACGGCCGCCGGGTCCTCACCTTCCGCGTGAACACCGCGACGATCGCGGACCCCGGGCTGGAAACCGCTCTGCTCACCGCCCAGTTCTGCCCTCTGACCAGGTAGAACGGCTTGCTAGAGCGGCACGATGTCCGGCGCGCCCAGCCGGGCGGCGTCCGCCGTCAGGTCGTCCGGCTGCCGCTGCGACTCCCGCTCGGCCTCCACCCGCTTCTCGTAGTGCTGGACCTCGCGCTCGATCTGGTCCGTGTCCCAGCCGAGCACCGGCGCCATCAGCTCGGCGGCCTCGCGCGCGCTGCGCGTGCCCCGGTCGAAGGTCTCGATCGATATACGGGTGCGGCGGGTCAGCACATCGTCCAGATGCCGCGCTCCTTCGTGCGAGGCGGCGTAGACGATCTCGGCGCGCAGATAGTCGTCGGCGGTCTTCAGCGGCTCGCCCAGCGACGGGTCGGCGGCGATCAGCCCCAGCACCTCCTCCGTCGCCGAGCCGTACCGGTTCAACAGGTGCTCCACGCGCACCACATGAAGCCCTGTGCGGGCGGCGATGCGCGCCCGCGCGTTCCACAGCGCCCGATAGCCCTCCGCGCCCAGCAGCGGAATGTCCTCGGTGACGCAGTCGGCGACCCGCAGATCGAGCCCGTGCACCGCCTCGTCCACCGCGTCCTTGGCCATCACCCGGTACGTCGTGTACTTGCCGCCCGCCACGACGACCAGTCCCGGCACCGGGTGCGCCACGGTGTGCTCGCGGGACAGCTTGCTGGTGGCGTCCGACTCACCGGCCAGCAATGGCCGCAGACCGGCGTAGACACCCTGGACGTCGTCCCGCGTCAGCGGGACCGCGAGCACCGAGTTCACATGCTCCAGCAGGTAGTCGATGTCGGCGCTGGAGGCCGCCGGGTGCGCCTTGTCGAGGTCCCAGTCGGTGTCCGTGGTGCCGATGATCCAGTGCCGGCCCCAGGGGATGACGAACAGCACGGACTTCTCGGTGCGCAGGATCAGCCCGCTGGAGGAGTGGATACGGTCCTTGGGCACCACCAGGTGGATGCCCTTGGACGCCCGGACGTGGAACTGGCCCCGCTCCCCGACCAACGCCTGGGTGTCGTCCGTCCACACGCCCGTGGCGTTGACGACCTGCTTGGCGCGGATCTCGTACTCACCGCCCGCCTCCACGTCCCGCACCCGGGCGCCGACGACGCGCTCGCCCTCGCGCAGGAAGCCGGTCACCCGCGCGCGGTTGGCGGTCTTCGCGCCGTACGCCGCCGCCGTGCGCACCAGCGTGGCCACGAAGCGGGCGTCGTCCATCTGGGCGTCGTAGTACTGCAACGCCCCCACCAGGGCGTCCTTCTTCAAGGCGGGGGCGACGCGCAGGGCGTGACGCCGGGTCAGGTGGCGGTGGACGGGCAGGCCCCGGCCGTGGCCCCGGGCCATCGACATGGTGTCGTAGAGCGCGACGCCCGAGCCGGCGTACAGCCGCTCCCAGCCCTTGTGCCGCAACGGGTAGAGGAAGGGAACCGGCTTCACCAGATGCGGGGCGAGCCGCTCCAGCAGCAGGCCGCGCTCCTTCAGCGCCTCCCGGACGAGCGCGAAGTCGAGCATCTCCAGATAGCGCAGGCCGCCATGGATCAGTTTGCTGGACCTGCTCGATGTGCCGGAGGCCCAGTCGCGGGCCTCGACCAGGCCGGTGGACAGCCCGCGTGTCGCGGCGTCCAGCGCGGTGCCCGCGCCGACCACCCCGCCGCCCACGACCAGCACGTCCAGCTCGCCCTCGGCCATCGATGCGAGTGACTCGGCGCGCTGCGCCGGCCCCAGTGTCGCTGTCCTCACCGTTGCCTCCCGCTGTCAGTCGGGTCGGCCGCACCCGTCGGGCGACGCCCGGTCCGTGTTCCCCATGCCCCAAATTGTGACCGGGTTGCCCGGCTCCAGCCACTACACGCCCACGGCCTGTGGACAACACTCACCGAAACTCGGCCAGCCAATCCAGCAAATCGGTCATATTTACTCCTAGTGTGACATTGCGCTCGCTCGTCCTGTCCACAGGGCTTGCGCACCTGTCCCGCTTCGGTTACTGGGAAGGACGGCCCACGCCATGCCCGCAGATCTCGCCGTCATCGGACTCGGCCCGCACGGCCTTCCTCTGGCCCAGGCCGCCGTCGCCGCCGGCATCCCCACGCTGGGCTACCGGACCGGGCCGGAGACCGGCTCCCTCAGCCCCGCCGAACTGCGCCGGATGCTCGCCGGGGGGTTCCGCCCGGCGGGCCGCCCGGCGGAGCTGGGCCGGGTGCGCACCGCGGTCATCTGCGCCCCGACCCCGCGCGGCACGGACGGCGCGCTCGACCTGAGCCAGGTGGAGACGGCCGCCCGCACCCTCGCCGCCCATCTGCGCCCGCACACCACGGTGATCCTGGAGTCGCCCGTGTACCCGGGCACGACGGAGGAGTTCCTGCGTCCGCTGCTGGAGGAGGGCTCACGGCTGCGCGCCGGCCGCGATTTCCACCTCGCCTACTCCCCCAGCCGTGTCGACCCCGGCAACCGCGACGTCACGCCCGCCACCACCCCCAAGGTCATCGGCGGCCTCACCCCCGCCTGCACCGAGTCGGCCGCCGCCTTCTACGGCCGGCTCACCGACAAGGTGGTCCGCGCGCGCGGCCCCCGCGAGGCGGAGACGGTCCAGCTCCTGGAGACCAACTACCGGCACGTGAACATCGCCCTCGTCAACGAGATGGCCGTCCTCTGCCACGACCTGGGCGTCGACCTCTGGGACGTCATCCGCTGCGCGGAGACCAAGCCGTTCGGCTTCCAGTCCTTCCGCCCCGGCCCCGGCGTCGGCGGCCACAGCGTCCCCCAGGACCTGTCCGGCCACGCCACCCGCACCCTGCGCATGGTCGAGCTGGCCCAGCAGGTCAACACCCGCATGCCGCACTACGTCGTCCAGCGCGCCGCCACCCTGCTCAACGAGCACGGCAAGTCGGCCCGCGGCGCCCGCGTGCTGCTGCTCGGCATCACCTACAAGCCCGACCTCGCCGACCAGCAGGCCACCCCCGCTCAGGAGATCGCCATCCGCCTGATGCAACTGGGCGCCTGCGTCAGCTACCACGACCCGCACGTGCCGTCCTGGAACGTCCTGGACCGCCCCGTCCCGCGCGCCGACTCCTACTACGAGGCCGCCGCCGAGGCCGACCTGACGATCCTGCTCCAGCAGCACCGCACGTACGACCTCCAGGGCCTGTCGGTGAAGGCCCAGCTGCTGCTGGACACCCGGGGGGCGACGCCCACGGGGGCGGCGCATCGGTTGTGAAGGGGGCGCGGGGTGGCGGAGCCCGCGTGCTGGTGGCATACGGCACCCGGCGCCGGCAGCGTGAACGCAGGTGGAGCCCACCGCAGTGGCCACTGCGGCAGGCTCCTGACCGGATCACGGGTGCCCGCCCCCAGCTCATACAGGGGCGGCCGCTCACCGGCCGTACATCCACTGGAGGCACCTCCTGCGGAACTTCACCATCCGAAGACGGATCCGGTCCCAGAGAGCTGGGCGCCGGTCATGAACGCTGGCGGCCCGGCACGGCCCTCCCCCGCGGACCGGACCCGAAGGCAACCGTGCGCTTCCCTGTCACAGAAAGCGCCCCCCGCCCGGCTCTCGGGCACGCGGGCGGGGCACGGGCATGCGAAGGGGCCCGGTCGCCCCACGGACGACCGGGCCCCTTCGTGCCGTACGGCGGACTACCGGCGGTGCTGCGAGTCCGCCACCGTCACCTCGACCCGCTGGAACTCCTTGAGCTCGCTGTAGCCGGTGGTGGCCATGGCGCGGCGCAGGGCGCCGAAGAAGTTCATGGAGCCGTCGGGGGTGTGGGACGGGCCGGTGAGGATCTCCTCGATGGTGCCGACCGTGCCGAGGTCCACCTTCTTGCCGCGCGGCAGCTCCTCGTTGACGGCCTCCATGCCCCAGTGGTGGCCCTTGCCCGGCGCGTCGGTCGCGCGGGCCAGCGGGGAGCCCATCATCACCGAGTCGGCGCCGCAGGCGATCGCCTTGGGCAGGTCGCCGGACCAGCCGACACCGCCGTCCGCGATCACGTGCACGTACCGGCCGCCGGACTCGTCCATGTAGTCGCGGCGGGCCGCGGCCACGTCGGCGACGGCCGTCGCCATGGGCACCTGGATGCCGAGCACGTTGCGCGTGGTGTGCGCGGCGCCGCCGCCGAAGCCGACCAGCACGCCGGCCGCGCCGGTGCGCATCAGGTGCAGGGCGGCGGTGTAGGTGGCACAGCCGCCGACGATCACGGGGACGTCGAGCTCGTAGATGAACTGCTTCAGGTTCAGCGGCTCGTGCGCGCCGGAGACGTGCTCCGCGGAGACCGTGGTGCCGCGGATGACGAAGATGTCGACGCCCGCGTCCACCACGGCCTTGGAGAACTGGGCGGTGCGCTGCGGGGAGAGCGCGGCGGCGGTGACCACGCCGGAGTCGCGCACCTCCTTGATGCGCTGCCCGATCAGCTCCTCCTTGATGGGCGCGGCGTAGATCTCCTGGAGGCGGCGGGTGGCCGTCTCGGCGTCCAGGCCGGCGATCTCGTCGAGCAGCGGCTGCGGGTCCTCGTACCGCGTCCACAGGCCCTCGAGGTTCAGCACGCCGAGGCCGCCGAGCTCGCCGATGCGGATCGCGGTGGCCGGGGAGACGACCGAGTCCATGGGGGCGGCCAGGAAGGGCAGCTCGAAGCGGTAGGCGTCGATCTGCCAGGCGATCGAGACCTCCTTCGGGTCCCGCGTACGGCGGCTGGGGACGACGGCGATGTCGTCGAAGGCGTACGCCCGGCGGCCGCGCTTGCCGCGCCCGATCTCGATCTCAGTCACAGTCTGTGGCCTTTCCCTGATGCGTCTCAGCGTCTTCCAGTATCCCCGACGGGTGTGACGGTGGCCCTCCGCAGGTACGGCGAGGGCGGCCCCGGAGATCCGGAGCCGCCCTGGAGGGGCCGGAAAACAGGCCCTACGCGCGCGTGGCGGTCACTTGCGGCTGTAGTTGGGCGCCTCGACCGTCATCTGGATGTCGTGCGGGTGGCTCTCCTTCAGACCGGCGGAGGTGATCCGCACGAAGCGGCCGTTGCTCTGGAGCTCGGGCACGGTCCGGCCGCCGACGTAGAACATCGACTGGCGCAGGCCGCCGACCAGCTGGTGGACGACCGAGGAGAGCGGGCCGCGGTAGGGCACCTGGCCCTCGATGCCCTCGGGGACCAGCTGCTCGTCGGAGGCGACGCCCTCCTGGAAGTAGCGGTCCTTGGAGAACGACTTGCGGTCGCCGCGGGTCTGCATGGCGCCCAGCGAGCCCATGCCGCGGTAGGACTTGAACTGCTTGCCGTTGATGAACAGCAGCTCGCCCGGCGACTCCTCGCAGCCCGCCAGCAGCGAGCCCAGCATCACCGTGTCGGCGCCCGCGACCAGGGCCTTGGCGATGTCGCCGGAGTACTGGAGACCACCGTCGCCGATCACCGGGACACCCGCCTCCTTGGCGGCGAGCGCGGCCTCGTAGATGGCCGTGACCTGCGGGACGCCTACGCCGGCGACCACGCGGGTGGTGCAGATGGAGCCGGGGCCGACACCGACCTTGATGCCGTCGGCGCCCGCGTCGACCAGGGCCTTCGCGCCGTCGCGGGTGGCGATGTTGCCGCCGATGACATCGACGCCGGAAGAGTTCGACTTGATCTTGGCGACCATGTCGCCGACCAGCCGGGAGTGGCCGTGCGCGGTGTCGACGACGATGAAGTCGACGCCCGCCTCGATCAGCGCCTGGGCGCGTTCGAAGGCGTCACCGGCGACACCGACCGCGGCGCCGACCAGCAGCCGCCCCTGGGCGTCCTTGGCGGCGTTGGGGTACTTCTCGGCCTTGACGAAGTCCTTGACCGTGATCAGGCCCTTGAGGATGCCCGCGTCGTCGACCAGCGGCAGCTTCTCGATCTTGTGCCGGCGCAGCAGCTCCATGGCCTCGACGCCGGAGATGCCCACCTTGCCGGTGACCAGTGGCATCGGCGTCATGACCTCGCGCACCCGGCGCGTACGGTCGTTCTCGAAGGCCATGTCGCGGTTGGTGACGATGCCCAGCAGCTTGCCGGCGCCGTCGGTGACCGGGACGCCGCTGATGCGGAACTTGGCGCACAGCGCGTCCGCCTCGGCCAGCGTCGCGTCCGGGTGGATGGTGATCGGGTCGGCCACCATGCCGGACTCGGAGCGCTTGACCAGGTCGACCTGGTTGGCCTGGTCCTCGACGGACAGGTTGCGGTGCAGGACGCCGACGCCGCCCTGGCGGGCCATCGCGATCGCCATGCGCGACTCGGTGACCTTGTCCATGGCCGCGGACAGCAGCGGGATGTTGACCCGCACGTTCCTGGAGACGTACGAGGCGGTGTCGATCTCGTCGGGCGCCATGTCCGACGGGCCCGGCAGCAGCAGCACGTCGTCGTAGGTCAGCCCGAGTGTCGCGAATTTCTCGGGCACTCCGTCGACGTTGGCAGTCATGACACCTTCCCCAAAT
Organism: Streptomyces fumigatiscleroticus; assembly: GCF_014647975.1. Taxonomy (GTDB): domain Bacteria; phylum Actinomycetota; class Actinomycetes; order Streptomycetales; family Streptomycetaceae; genus Streptomyces; species Streptomyces fumigatiscleroticus. The sequence goes on along the minus strand of NZ_BMQF01000003.1, from coordinate 334,958 downwards.
GGCCTTGATCGGTGCGGATGTCCATGCTAACGGGAAGCGGGGCTCACTCATTCCACGATCACGGATGCCCTCGGGCTTCGTAGCTTCGTACGTGAACTCCGCGGGGCCCGTTCACCGAGTGACCGGAATGCCCGCCTTCTACGCTCGAACCGATGGGACGGCGGTCCGCGGGGCCACTACTGCTCGGCGAGCGCGCGCAGCCTGCTCAGCGCCCGGTGCTGGGCGACCCGGACCGCGCCGGGTGACATTCCCAACATCTGGCCGGTCTCCTCGGCCGTCAGCCCCACCGCGATCCGCAGCAGCAGCAGCTCCCGCTGGATCTCGGGCAGGTTGGCCAGCAGTTTCTTGGCCCATTCGGCATCGCTGCTGAGCAGCGCCCGCTCCTCCGGGCCCAGGGAGTCGTCCGGCCGCTCGGGCATCTCGTCGGACGGGACGGCCGTCGAGCCGGGGTGGCGCATCGCCGCGCGCTGGAGGTCGGCGACCTTGTGGGCGGCGATGGCGAAGACGAACGCCTCGAAGGGCCGCCCGGTGTCCTTGTAGCGCGGCAGCGCGAGCAGCACCGCCACACAGACCTCCTGGGCGAGGTCCTCCACGAAGTGGCGGGCGTCGCCGGGGAGCCGGGACAGGCGGGTGCGGCAGTAGCGCAGCGCCAGTGGATGGACATGGGCGAGCAGGTCGTGCGTGGCCTGCTCGTCCCCGTCGACGGCGCGGTGGACGAGGGCACCGATCGCCCCTTGGCCAGAGGTCGCCTCGTCGTCACGCATCGGTCCATGGTGCCTTGTGGCCGTCCGATCCGTGGCACCGCGTCCGTAGTTGTGCACCGAAGCGTTATGAGCAGGTGCGCCGGCACTCATCCCCTGCGCCCTCCCCTTCCGCTCGACCGACTCGTCCCCGAGGAACTCCACACCTCAAGGATGCGGCATCCGCGGCGAAACGAGCAGCGGGCACCCGGCGGGTCCCGTTGTCACCCCCGCCCACCTCGCGGTATGCGGGGATTTCCGTACGTCCGCCGTCCCGCTCGCGGGGTCGCCCGGAACCGCCCGGCCGCGGTGCCGGCGTCATCCGGGCAGGGGACGCTCCCCTCCGCGGGGAGGGACCCCTGCCGCGCCGGCCGCCTGTGCCCGGCCGCCGTGCACACCGAGCGCCGTTCACCTGCGTCATGTGGGTGCCGCTGCTCTCCTCGACCGGGACCGCCGGACAGGTCCTAGCGCACCAGGCCCCAGCGGAATCCGAGTGCCACGGCATGCGCCCGGTCCGAGGCGCCGAGCTTCTTGAACAGCCGCCGGGCGTGCGTCTTGACGGTGTCCTCGGAGAGGAAGAGCTCGCGGCCGATCTCGGCGTTGGAGCGGCCGTGACTCATGCCCTCCAGGACCTGGATCTCACGCGCGGTGAGCGTGGGCGCGGCGCCCATCTCGGCCGAGCGCAGCCGGCGCGGGGCGAGCCGCCAGGTCGGGTCGGCGAGGGCCTGCGTGACGGTGGCGCGCAGCTCGGCGCGCGAGGCGTCCTTGTGCAGATAGCCGCGGGCGCCGGCGGCGACCGCGAGGGCCACTCCGTCCAGGTCCTCGGCGACGGTGAGCATGATGATGCGCGCACCGGGGTCGGCGGACAGCAGCCGCCGCACGGTCTCGACGCCGCCCAGGCCGGGCATGCGCACGTCCATCAGAATCAGGTCCGAGCGGTCGGCGCCCCAGCGGCGGAGGACTTCCTCGCCGTTGGCCGCCGTCGTCACACGCTCTACGCCGGGCACGGTCGCGACCGCGCGGCGGAGCGCCTCTCGGGCAAGCGGGGAGTCGTCGCAGACGAGGACGGATGTCATGGCCGCCCTCCGCAGCTGATGCGCGTCACCTTGAGCCTCCAGGCTGGTACGAAATCGTCACCTGTGCGGTCGACCGTCTCGGACGCCCGCCCGAGCGCTTGTTCCTTCAACCGCCTCCGCACTCTCAACGACGGTCACTCGAAAGAGTTACGGGGCCGTGTGCCATCTTCGGCACTCTACGTGAGGGGGCGGACACGGTGCAGACATGCGGACGAGACCCTCAACGTTTCATCACAACGCTTGCCCCATTTGGAGGCTTTTCCCACGCTTCAATGGTGTCTGCTACTAGATTTGCAAAGAGTCATATTTTCATCTCCTTAGATCGTAGTTGTACGGTCGTGGACACCGTCTCCGCTGGATCGGCCACAAGGGGTCACGCAATGGCAGATTTCTCCCGCCTTCCCGGACCGAACGCGGATCTGTGGGACTGGCAGCTCATGGCCGCCTGCCGGGGGGTGGACAGCTCGCTCTTCTTCCATCCGGAGGGCGAGCGCGGTGCGGCTCGCAGCGCCCGCGAGAACTCGGCCAAGGAGGTCTGCATGAGATGCCCGGTCCGCGCGGAGTGCGCGGCACACGCGCTGGCGGTGCGCGAGCCGTACGGCGTGTGGGGCGGACTGACGGAGGACGAGCGCGAAGAGCTCATGGGGCGGGCGCGCAACCGGCTGGTGGCGGCGTCCGCGGCAAGCAGGGACCACACCGTTTCGAACAACTGAAGGAACGTTTCTGCGCGATGCGCGCTCACGGTGGGTGCACTCACGGTGGGTGAGAGCACGCGGGGCCCTTCGCCCCTCACACGGTGTTCAGAGGTGCGCCGCCGCCCGGGTCAGCTGGTCCAGCGTCGCCGCGACCGCCGGGACCTGAGCCAGGTCGGGCAGTGTGAGGGCGACGATCTCCCGCCGCACGGCCGGCTCCAGCCTCACCGTGCGCACTCCCCGCGGCCGTACGGACTCCACGGCGAGCTGGGGCAGGACGGCCACGCCGAGACCGGCGCCGACCAGACCGACGACCGCCGGATAGTCGTCGGTCGCGAAGTCGATGCGCGGCGTGAAGCCGGCCGTCTCGCACACCTCGACCAGCCGGCCGCGGCAGCGCGGGCACCCCGCGATCCACGGCTGCCCCGCCAGTTCGCCGATGGCCACGGACTCCGCGCGCGCGAGGCGGTGCCGTTCGGGCACGAGCGCGACGAGCCGGTCGCTCAGCAGCCGCCGTACCACCAGGTCGTCCCACGCCTCGGCGTCCGCCGTGGCCTCGTAGCGGAAGGCGAGCGCCACGTCGCAGTCGCCCTGCCGCAGCAGGTCCACGGAGGCCGGCGGTTCCGCCTCCTCGAGGGAGACCCGGGTGCCGGGGTGCTCCGCGCGCAGGGCGGCCAGGGCCGTGGGGACGAGGGTGGAGCTGCCGCTGGGAAAGGAGACGAGCCGGACGCGGCCAGCGCGCAGGCCGGCGATGGCGGCGACCTCCTCCTCGGCCGCGGTGAGCCCGGCGAGGATGCCGGTGGCGTGCCGGACCAGGGCCTCGCCGGCCTGGGTGAGCCGCATCTCGCGTCCGCTGCGGACCAGCAGGGGGGTGCCGACGGACGCCTCCAGGGCCTTCATCTGCTGGCTGACGGCGGGCTGGGTGCAGCCCAGTTCGCGTCCCGCCGCGGAGAAGGAGCCGGTCGCGGCCACGGCGCGCAGCACACGGAGATGACGGGCTTCGATCACGCCCCGAGGATAAGCGAACCTTTGGCGCTGCGCCGAATAATGCTTCGACGCTTTGGCCCGCCATCACCTACCGTGCCGTCATGGAGCTTCTGTCTGTGAACCTGGGCCGTCCCGAGGCCGTGCCGTACACGGACCACCCGCAGGGCCTGACCGGCATAGGCAAGAAGCCGGTGGACGGGCCGGTGCGGGTGGCGCCGCCCGGACCGAAGGGGACCGGCGGAAGCGGTCTGGCCGGGGACGCGGTCTGCGACCGGCGCCATCACGGCGGCGACGAGCAGGCCGTGTACGCGGTGGCGCGCGAGGACCTGGACGACTGGGAGCGCGAACTGGGGCGCGGGCTGCCCAACGGCTCGTTCGGCGAGAACCTCACGACCTCGGGCCTGGACGTCTCCGGCGCGCGGATCGGCGAGCGCTGGCGCATCGGCTCCGAGGTGGTGCTGGAGGTCACCTGCGGGCGGATTCCCTGCCGTACCTTCCAGGGCCATCTGGGTGAGAAGCGGTGGGTGAGGCGGTTCACGGAGCGGGGCGCGCCCGGGGCGTATCTACGGGTGATCGAGCCCGGTGAGATACGGGCGGGCGACCCGGTCGAGATCGTGCACCGGCCCGGTCACGACGTGACGGTGGCCCTCGAGTTCCGGGCGTCGACGACCGAGCGTGACCTGCTGCCCCGGCTGCTCGCCGCGGGTCCGGCGCTGCACTCGGAGTCACTGGCGGCGGCGCGCAGACATGTGGAGACGTACGGAGGGTGACAGGCCCTCGCGCGAAGGGACCCGCACCGGTTCTCCACCGGCCGGCGGGCCGGTGAACAAGCGGACGCGCACAGTCCGGGTCACTAACCTTGCGCCATGACAACGGCATTGATTACGGGATCGACGGCGGGCATCGGCGCGGCGTTCGCGCGGCGGCTGGCGGCCGACGGGCACGACCTGGTCCTGGTGGCCCGCGACACCGGGCGGCTGAGGGAACAGGCGACCGAGCTGCACGACCGGCACGGCATCGAGGCCGAGGTGCTGACGGCCGACCTGGCGGCCGACGACGGCATCGAGGCGGTGGCCGCCCGGCTGGGCGACCGCAGGAACCCCGTCGACCTGCTGATCAACAACGCCGGCTTCGGCAACAAGGGCCGCTATCTCGACGTCCCCATGGCGGACGAGCTGCGGATGCTGAAGGTGCACTGCGAGGCGGTGCTGCGGCTGACCTCGGCGGCGGCGGAGGCGATGCGGGAGCGGGGCCGCGGGGGCGTGGTCAATGTCGCCTCGGTCGCGGCGTTCGTGCCGCGCGGGACCTACGGCGCCTCCAAGGCGTGGGTCGTGCAGTTCACGCAGGGCGCGGCGCGGGACCTGGCCGGCAGCGGGGTGCGGCTGATGGCGCTGGCCCCGGGCTTCGTGCGCACCGAGTTCCACCAGCGGGCCGGGATGGGCACGGACAACATCCCGAACTGGATGTGGCTGGACGCGGACAAGCTGGTCGCGGCGGCGCTGCACGACCTGGCCCGGGGCAGGACGCTGTCGATCCCGGATCCCCGCTACAAGGCGCTGATGGGCGTCACGAAGTTGGTGCCGCGGAGGCTGCTGGGCGGGATCACCTCGCGGACGGGGCGGAAGTACGGGCCGCGGTGAGCCCCGGGTGAACACGGGAGAGCCCCCGTTCCGTACCCGGAACGGGGGCTTTCCCGCGAGCGTGCGAGCGGGTGGCTCAGTGGGCGTGGCCGTGGCCGTGGCCCGCTGCCGCCGGCTCCTCCTCTTCCTTCTTCTCGACGACCAGGGTCTCGGTCGTGAGCAGGAGGGAGGCGATGGAGGCGGCGTTCTCCAGGGCGGAGCGGGTGACCTTCACCGGGTCGATGACGCCGGCCTTGACCAGGTCGCCGTACTCGCCGGTGGCGGCGTTGTAGCCGCTGCCCTTCTCCAGCTCCTTGACCTTGGAGACGATGACGTAGCCCTCCAGGCCCGCGTTCTCCGCGATCCAGCGCAGCGGCTCGACGACGGCGTTGCGGACGACCGAGACACCGGTGGCCTCGTCGCCGGTCTTGTCGAGGTTGCCCTCGAGGACCTTGGAGGCGTGCACCAGAGCGGAACCGCCACCGGAGACGATGCCCTCCTCGACCGCGGCGCGGGTCGCGGAGATGGCGTCCTCCAGACGGTGCTTGCGCTCCTTCAGCTCCACCTCGGTGGCGGCGCCGACCTTGATCACGCACACGCCGCCGGCCAGCTTGGCGAGGCGCTCCTGGAGCTTCTCGCGGTCCCAGTCGGAGTCGGTGGTCTCGATCTCGGCCTTGATCTGGGCGACGCGGCCCTCGACGTCGGCCTTGTTGCCGGCACCGTCGACGATGGTGGTGTCGTCCTTGGTGACGGTGACGCGGCGGGCGGAGCCGAGGACGTCGAGACCGACCTGGTCGAGCTTGAGGCCGACCTCCTCGGAGATGACCGTGGCGCCGGTGAGGACCGCCATGTCCTGGAGCATCGCCTTGCGGCGGTCACCGAAGCCCGGGGCCTTGACGGCGACGGCGTTGAAGGTGCCGCGGATCTTGTTCACGACGAGGGTGGAGAGGGCCTCGCCCTCGACGTCCTCGGCGATGATCAGCAGCGGCTTGGAGGAGTTGGCCTGGATGACCTTCTCCAGCAGCGGCAGCAGGTCCGCGATGGCGGAGATCTTGCCCTGGTTGATGAGGATGTAGGGGTCCTCCAGGACGGCCTCCATGCGCTCCTGGTCCGTCACGAAGTACGGCGACAGGTAGCCCTTGTCGAAGGCCATGCCCTCGGTGAAGTCCAGCTCCAGACCGAAGGTGTTGGACTCCTCGACGGTGATGACACCGTCCTTGCCGACCTTGTCCATCGCCTCGGCGATCAGCTCGCCGACCTGCTGGTCCTGGGCGGACAGCGCGGCCACGGCGGCGATGTCGGACTTCTCGTCGATCGGGCGGGCGGTCGCGAGCAGGTCGTCGGAGACGGCCTTGACCGCGGCGTCGATGCCCTTCTTGAGCAGGGCCGGGGAGGCGCCGGCGGCGACGTTCCGCAGACCCTCGCGGACCAGGGCCTGGGCCAGCACGGTCGCGGTGGTCGTACCGTCACCGGCGATGTCGTTGGTCTTGGTCGCGACTTCCTTGACCAGCTGGGCGCCGAGGTTCTCGTACGGGTCCTCGATCTCGACCTCGCGGGCGATCGTGACACCGTCGTTGGTGATGGTCGGGGCGCCGAACTTCTTGTCGATGACGACGTTGCGGCCCTTGGGGCCGATCGTCACCTTGACCGTGTCGGCAAGCTTGTTGACGCCGCGCTCGAGGGCGCGACGGGCGTCCTCGTCGAACTTCAGGATCTTCGCCATGGGAGCGTGAGCCCTCTTCCGGAATCTCGGGAGAAACTGACTGCGCCCCGGGCGCCCGGCTTGTTATCGGTCGCGGGAGCCAGGGGCGCAGCGTGCATGCAAAAGGTGCGTCGAGGTGCTTACTTCTCGACGATCGCGAGCACGTCGCGGGCCGAGAGAACGAGGTACTCCTCGTTGTTGTACTTCACCTCGGTGCCGCCGTACTTGCTGTAGAGAACGACGTCACCGACCTTGACGTCGAGCTCGACGCGCTTGCCGTCCTCGATGCGGCCCGGACCCACGGCCAGGACGACGCCCTCCTGGGGCTTCTCCTTGGCGGTGTCCGGAATGACCAGGCCCGAAGCCGTGGTCTGTTCGGCGTCCAGCGGCTGGACCACGATGCGGTCCTCGAGCGGCTTGATGGCAACCTTGGAGCTGGCGGTCGTCACGATCCGACCTCCCCCTTCGGAGATCTCACGGGGTTAACTGTCTGAGGTGGCGACCAGGTCGATCCGTCGTCGCGGGTGCCGGACCTGCCCGTCGCTTTGTTGGCACTCTCCCGGGGGGAGTGCCAGAGCCGAGACTATGACCGCGATTAGCACTCGGTCAAGCGGAGTGCCAATTGCCGTGCGGCGCGGCGCGGGTGACCTGGTGAACGTGCGTTTGTGCGGCGCTCCCTGGCGTGGGCGCCGGCCTCGCCGGGGCTGCCGCCCCCGGGGCCCCGCTTCGGCCCGGACGGCCTCGTCCCCAAGCGCCGGACGGGCTCGTCCCCAAGCGCCGGACGGGCTCGTCCCCAAGCGCCGGACGGCCTCGTCCCCAAGCGCCGGACGGGCTCGTCCCCAAGCGCCGGACGGGCTGGATGAAGCCGACCGGACTCGTCGTCCCCAAGCGCCCGACGGGCCGGACAAAGCCGGCCGGACTCGCCCCCGAACGCCCGACGGGCCGTAAGAAGCCGACCGGACTCGCCCCGAACGCCCGACAGGCCGGATGGAGCCGGACGGCGTCAGAGGTAGTCGTCCAGCCGGGCGACCCTCAGTCCCCGGTTCTCGATCTCCCTCAGCAGCCTCGCGGTGCGCTCCCTCAGTGACGGGCCCGTCGTCCCGTCCGGGTCGACGGCCACGATGTCGCCGGGGCGCAGGCGGTGTTCCCCGCGGGTGTACGTCAGACCGCCGTCGCCGTTCAGCGCCGCCCGCCACAGGACGACCGCGTCGATGCCGCAGTCGGCGGCGGCGCGCAGGGTCGTGGTGTCGTACGTGCCGTAGGGCGGGCGCAGGAGACGGGGGCTGACTCCGAAGCGGGCACGGAGCTTGTTCTGCTGGCCGCAGATCTCGGCGCGCTGGCCGGCGTAGGGCAGGCCGCGCAGGGAGGAGTGGTCGAGGGTGTGGTTCTGGAGACCGGCGCCGACCGAGCGCAGCCGTGCGAGACGGCCGTAGGCCGGGCCGATGACGCTGTCGGTGAGGAACATGCCGACCGGGAGCCGCCGTTCGCGGACGAGCGCGACGAACCGGGGTTCGCGCTCGGCGCCGTCGTCGTAGGTCAGGAAGACGACCCGGTCGCGGGTCGGGACGTGGTCGACGACCGGCGGAAGGTCCGTGTCCGGGCCCCGTGCCGGTCCGTGCCCCGCCCGCCGGGCCGCCGTCCCGTCGGGTCCCCGCACGCCGGCGCAGCCGGTGAGGGCGAGAACCAGCAGCGCCCCCGCCGCCCAGCGACGGGGGCTCACAGGTAGTCCTCCAGCCGTGCCACCGCGTATCCCTCGGCCGTGACCTTGTCGAGGAACCGGCGGACCATGTCGCACATCGTGCCGTTCCAGTGGCGCCGGCCCCGGAAGTGGCTGAGGACGATGTCGCCGGGGTGCAGGTCCCGGTCCCGTTCGCGGTACTCCCAGTGGTCGGCGAAGACCTCCTCGGCCCAGAGCGGGGCGTAGGCGATGCCGCAGGACTTGGCGACGCGCAGGGTGTCCTCGTCGTAGCTGCCGTAGGGCGGGCGGAAGAGGGTGGGCCGCTTGTCGTAGTGCCGGGCGAGGATCTTCTGCATGCCGCAGATCTCGCGCTTCTGGCCGGCGCGGGACAGGCCCGGCAGATAGGGGTGGTGGAGGGTGTGGTTGTTGAGGGTGACCCCGTCGGCCTGCATCTTCTTGAAGTAGCCGTAGTCCTCCTTGATCAGGAAGCCGGTGAGGAAGGCGGTGTACGGGACCTTCAGCTCGCGCATCATGCGCAGGAACGCCGGGTCCTTCTCGGCGCCGTCGTCGACGGTGAGGAAGACGATCTTCTCCTTGGTGGGGACCGTGGTGAAGACCGGCGGCAGGCCGAGCTCCTCGTGGCCGTCGACCTCAAAGCCCTCGCGCGTGGTGATCCTCGGTTTCTTCGCCGGGGGCGGCGGAGCGGTCAGCGGGACCTGCTTCAGGTGCCAGCGTTTCGCGGCGGCGACCCGGGCGGTGTGGGCCGCGCGCAGCCGGGTGGCGTAGGCGTCGAGCGCGCGGGCCGCGGGTGCCAGGAAGGGCCGCCGGACGGTGGCGGGCCGCGCGTCGGTGGGGTTGTGCGTACAGCCTGCGGCCAGGGCGGTGACGGCGAGGACGGCCAGGCCGCCGCGCACCGTCCGGCCCCCCGTCCCTCCCACCCGACTTTTATCTTTTTGTACGACTGTTCGCATAGTGCCGGATCCTCGCAGGACCGCGTCCCGAACCCGGGCCGACACCCCGCCGGGAGCGCGCCATCCGCCGACTGGCCGACAATGAGCCGGTGAACGACCTCGACGCCCTCCTCACCCCCGAAGGCCGCGCCCTCCTCGACGAGGTGCGCGGCACCGAGCCCGCGCGGGAGCTGGCGGTGGCCACCCGGCTGCGGCGTGAGCACCCCGCCGAGCTGGTGTCGGCGGCCCTGGGCCAGACGCGGCTGCGGCAGCGGGCCGCGGCGAAGTTCGGCGCCGAGGACGCCGGTCGGATGTTCTTCACGCCCAACGGGGTCGAGCAGTCGACGCGGGCGAGCGTGGCGGCGTACCGGGCGGAGCGGTTCCGGGCGCTGGGCGTGACGTCCGTCGCGGATCTGTGCTGCGGGATCGGCGGGGACGCGATCGCGCTGGCCCGGGCCGGGATCCGGGTCCTCGCCGTGGACCGGGACCCGCTGACGGCGGCGGTGGCGCGGGCGAACGCCGAGGCGCTGGGCCTGGCCGGTCTGATCGAGGTGCGGGAGGCCGATGTCACCGAGGTGGACACCAGCGGCTTCGACGCCGTCTTCGTGGATCCGGCCCGGCGCGGGGGGCGCGGCCGGGTCTTCGACCCGGAGGCGTACTCGCCGCCGCTGTCCTGGGCGGTCGGCGCGGCCCGTACGGCGCCCCGGGCCGCGCTGAAGGTGGCCCCCGGCATCCCGCACGAGGTGGTGCCCGCCGAGGCCGAGGCGGAGTGGGTCTCCGACGGCGGGGACGTGAAGGAGGCGGTGCTGTGGTTCGGCACCGAGCCCGGCGCGGTGCGGGCCACTCTGCTGCCCGGCCCGCGCACCCTGCTCTCCGGCCGGCTGCCCGACCCGCCGGTCCGCACGCCCGGCCGTTATCTGTACGAGCCCGACGGCGCCGTCGTCCGTGCCCATCTGGTCGCCGAGGTGGCCGGCCTGGTCGGCGGCGGGCTGCTGGACGCCACCATCGCCTATGTGACGGCGGACGAGCTGCGGCCGGTCCCGTACGCCACCGCGTACGAGATCACCGACGTGCTGCCCTTCAACGTCAAGAAGCTGAAGGCGCTGCTGCGGGAGCGGGGAGTCGGGACGCTCACCGTGAAGAAGCGCGGCTCCGCGGTGGAGCCGGAGGAACTGCGCCGCAAGGCGCTGCCCAAGCCGCAGGGCACCGGCGCGGTGACCGTGTTCCTGACCCGGGTGGCCGGCGCCCCGGCGATGCTGCTGGGGCACCCGGCCCGCTGAACGGCACCGCTCCACGTCACCGAAGCGACGCCCACAGCTCCTCGGCCTCGGGCTCCCGCGCCACCACCCGGTTGGCGTCCGAGGGCGCCTGCGCCACCGGCATCGTCACCGTCGTCACCCGGTGTGCCGACAGGCCCTTCAGGCTCCGGCCGAGGCTCATCAGCTCGGTCAGCGAGTCCAGGCCGGTGTCGGTGGTGAGGCTGCCGGTGACCGCGTCCGCGACCCGGTAGAGCTTGGCTGGGTCGGTCAGCAGGTCGGTGGCGGAGATCTGCTCCAGCAGCGCCTTCACCAGCTTCTGCTGGAGCTCTATGCGGCCCAGGTCGCTGCCGTCGCCGACGCCGTGCCGGGTACGGGCCAGGGCGAGGGCCTGGGTGCCGTCGAGGTGGTGGGTGCCGGCCCGGAGGTGCAGATGGCTCTGGTCGTCGTCGATGTCCTCGTCGGTGGTGACGGTGACGCCGCCGAGCGCGTCCACCAGCCCGGCGAAGCCCGAGAAGTCGATCTCGATGAAGTGGTCCATGCGGACGTTCGTGATCGACTCGACCGTCTTGACCGCGCACACCGGGCCGCCCACCGCGTAGGCGCTGTTGAACATGGCGCTGTACGCCACCGCCGTCGAACCGCCCGAGGACAGCGGGCAGGACGGGCGGGTGACGAGCGTGTCGCGCGGGATGCTGACCACCGTGGCGCTTTTCCGCCCGGCGTCGATGTGGACGACCATCGCCGTGTCGGAACGGGCGCCGGAGCTGTCCCCGCCGCCGAGTGCGGCGTTCTCCTCACCGCTGCGCGAGTCGGAGCCGAGGACCAGGATGTTCAGGGCCCCGGTGGGCAGCGGGTCCGCGGAGGCCGAGGAGGAGGCCGAGGGGGCCGGCGTGACCTCCGCCCGCGCCGGCCGGTCGTCGCCGAGCGCGCTGTTGATGTCGACGCTCTTGATGTTGCCGTTCAGGTGCCAGTACGCCCAGCCCGCCGTGGCGACGCCCAGCAGCAGCGCACCCGCCAGGGTCAGGCCGGCGGCCTTCAGCGCCCGCGGCCGGCGGCCCGTGCGTCTGCCCGTGTCCCCGTTCTCGTCGTGTCCCGTCACGAGCAGGAACATAAGTCCGAATTATTACGGCCACGGATGCGAGACCGGCATTCTTCGGAAATTCTCACGGTTCCGGAAGACGCTACCGGAGGCGACGGTCGAAACTTTCGCGGCCACTACCGACTGTCTTCCCCACCCTTCACCGCCCGCGGCGGAGCCGCGGTGCTGCTGCGGACCACCAGACTGGTGGCCAGCTCCACCCGGGTCGCCGCCAGGGAGCCGTCCTCGCGGCCGAGATCGAGGACCAGCTTGGCCGCCGCCTCCGCCATCTCCGTCAGCGGCTGCCGCACGGTCGTCAGCGGCGGCCCCACCCAGCGGGCCACCGGCAGGTCGTCGAAGCCGACCACGCTCAGGTCCTCCGGGATGCGCAGCCCCAGCTCCCGCGCGGCCTCGTAGAGCCCGAGCGCCTGGAGGTCGTTGCCGGCGAAGACGGCGGTGGGCCGCCGCGGGCGGCGCAGCAGCGCCAGGCCCTGCCGGTAGCCGGCCTCGTGGTGGAAGTCGCCGGTGCGGATCAGGTCGGGGTCGACCGGCAGCCCGGCCGTCTCCAGCGCGGCCCGGTAGCCGTCGATCCGGGCGCGGCTGCACATCATCCGGGAGGGCCCGCTGATCGCACCGATGCGCCGGTGCCCCAGCTCGACCAGGTGCCGGGTGGCCGCCAGACCGCCCTGCCAGTTGGTGGCGCCGATGGAGGGCACGTCGGCCCCCGGGTCGCCCGCCGGGTCCATCACCACGAACGGGATGGACCTGCTGGTCAGCAGCGCGCGCTGGGACTCGTCGAGGCCGGACAGCACCAGGATCACGCCGTGCGGGCGGCGGGCGGCGACCTGGTCGGCCCAGGTCCGGCCGGGGGTGAGCCGGCCCGCGCTCTCGGAGAGCACGACGCTCAGGCCGGCGTCCCGCGCCACGTTCTCCACCCCCCGGATGACCTCCATCGCCCAGGCGCTCTCCAGCTCGTGGAAGACCAGGTCGAGCAGGGGCGAGCGGGTCGCCTCGGCCCGGCGGCGCCGGTAGCCGTAGGCGCGCAGCAGATCCTCCACCCGGCTGCGGGTGGCCGGGGCCACATCGGCACGCCCGTTGAGGACTTTCGAAACAGTCGGTGCGGACACACCGGCCTCGCGGGCGATCTCGGCGAGGGTCGCGGTCTGCGCGGACCGCCCTTGCGTCCGGGTTTCAGCGGGCTCCGGAGAAGTCATGGCGGCGATCGTATCCCTGCGGCGCCTCTTGACGAAGCCCTTGGCGGGCCATAGGTTCCCGGAACATTCGCGTCATGAATCGAAACATTCGTGAGAGGGACGTCCGTCCACCCCGACAGGAGTTTCATGACCACCGCGCCCTGGCGTGATGCCGACCTGCCCGCCGCCGCCCGCGTCGACGACCTCCTCTCCCGGATGACCCTGGAGGAGAAGACCGCCCAGTTGTACGGCGTCTGGGTGGGCGCCGCCACCGACGGGGACGGCGTCGCCCCGCTCCAGAACCAGATGACCGCCGACTACGACTGGGACGAGCTGATCACCCACGGCCTGGGCCAGCTCACCCGCCCCTTCGGCACCGCACCCGTCGACCCCGCGCTGGGCGCCCGGGCGCTGGCCCGCGCGCAACGGCACATCACCGGGGCCGGCCGGTTCGGCATCCCCGCCCTCGCCCACGAGGAGTGCCTGGCCGGCTTCACCGCCTGGCGGGCCACGGCCTACCCGGTGCCGCTGGCCTGGGGCGCCGCCTTCGACCCCGCCCTGGTCGAGGAGATGGCCCGCGCCATCGGCCGCGACCTGCGCGCGGTCGGCGTCCACCAGGGCCTCGCGCCCGTCCTGGACGTCGTACGGGACCTGCGCTGGGGCCGGGTGGAGGAGACGATCGGCGAGGACCCGTACCTGGTCGGGACGGTCGGCACCGCCTATGTACGGGGGCTGGAGTCGGCGGGGATCGTCGCCACGCTCAAGCACTTCGCCGGGTACGCCTCCTCGGCCGGCGCCCGCAATCTCGCTCCCGTGCGGGCGGGCGTCCGCGAGTTCGCCGATGTCACCCTGGTGCCGTTCGAGATGGCGCTGCGCGAGGGCGGCGCGCGCTCGGTGATGGCGGCGTACACCGAGACGGACGGCGTCCCGGCCTCCGCGGACCCGGACCTGCTCACCCGGCTCCTGCGCGAGGAGTGGGGCTTCACCGGCACGGTCGTCTCCGACTACTTCGGCATCGGCTTCCTTCAGACCCTGCACCGGGTCGCGGGCGGCCCGGCCGAGGCGGCGCACGCCGCGCTGGCGGCCGGCATCGACGTGGAGCTGCCGACGCTGAAGTGCTACGGCACGCCGCTGCTCCAGGCGGTGCGGGCGGGCGAGATCCCCGAGGACCTGGTGGACCGCGCGGCCCGCCGCGTGCTGCTCCAGAAGTGCGAACTGGGCCTGCTGGACGAGGACTGGACCCCGGAGCGCACGGACGGCCCGGTCGACCTGGACTCCGCCGCGAACCGTGCGCTGGCCCGCCGGCTGGCCGAGGAGTCGGTGGTCCTGCTGGACAACCCCGACGGCCTGCTCCCCCTGGCCCCCGGCACGCGGATCGCGGTGATGGGCCCGCGGGCGGCCGACCCCCTGGCCATGCTGGGCTGCTACTCCTTCCCCTCCCATGTCCTGCCCCACCACCCCGGGGTGGAGCCGGGCATCGGCATCCCGACGGTGCTGGAAGCGCTGCGCGCCGAGCTCCCCGACGCCAAGGTGACCTTCGCCGAGGGCTGCGACACCTCGGAACCGGACACCTCGGGCATCGCGGAGGCGGTGAACCGGGCGGCCGAGGCGGACGTGTGCGTGGCGGTGCTGGGCGACCGGGCGGGCCTGTTCGGCCGGGGCACCTCGGGCGAGGGCTGCGACGCGACGGACCTGCGGCTCCCCGGCGTCCAGGGCCGGCTGCTGGACGCGCTGGTCGCCACGGGCGTGCCGGTGGTGCTGGTGCTGCTGACCGGACGGCCGTACGCGCTCGGCCGCTGGCACGGACGGCTGGGCGCCGTCGTCCAGGCGTTCTTCCCCGGTGAGGAGGGCGGCGCGGCGGTCGCGGGCGTGCTCTCGGGCCGTGTCACCCCCTCGGGCCGCCTCCCGGTCGGCGTCCCGGCGGACCCCGGCGGCCAGCCGTGGACGTACCTCCAGCCCCCGCTGGGCCTGGCGGACGAGGTCAGCAATCTCGACCCGACCCCGCTGTACCCCTTCGGGCACGGCCGCTCCTACACGACCTTCGCCTGGGAGGACTTCACGGGCGGCGCGGGCGGCGCGGGAGACGCGGGCGGCGCGGGCGGCGCGGGAGACGCGGGCGGCGCGGGCGATGCGGGCGATGCGGGCGGCGCGGGCGATGCGGGCGGCGCGGGCGATGCGGGCGGCGCGGGCGATGCGGGCGATGCGGGAGACGCGGGCGGCGCGGGAGACGCGGGCAATGCGGGAGACGCCGGCGGCACCAGGACGGAGATCGGCACGGACGACGGCTACGACCTGTCGCTCACCGTCCGCAACACGGGCGAGCGCGCGGGCGCGGAGGTCGTCCAGCTCTACCTGCACGACCCGGTGGCGAGCGTCACCCGCCCGGACGTCCGCCTGATCGGCTACCAGCGCGTGGAGCTGGCCCCGGGCGAGGCACGGCGGGTGACGTTCCGCTTCCACCCGGATCTCTCATCGTTCACCGACCGTTCAGGCCGGCGGGTGGTCGAGCCGGGCGCCCTGGAACTACGGTTGGCCGCCTCCAGCGCGGATGTACGCCATACGGCACGGCTCGCTCTCACCGGCCCGGTACGGGAGCTCGGCCCCGGCCGGCGGCTGCGGTGCGAGGTGGAGGTCGGCCCGGTGTCCTGATCCTCCGCGCTCGTCACGGGGGGTGCGTTGGAACGGTATGTGTACCGGGAGCTGCGGTCGACGTCCACGTTGTCGGCCGTCGCCGCCGTCAGTACGGCGGTGACGGCGGCGGTCCGCGGGCTGCCGCCGGTCCCCGAGGAAGCCGGTGCGGTCGCCGCCGTCGTCGTCGCCTTCCAGGTCCTGCGACTGCTGCGGCTGCTGGTTCCCGTACGGCAGTCCTGGAAGGTGCGGCAGTTCGACGCCGCGCCCCCGCTGCCCGACGAGAACACGGTCACCGGCGACTCCCTGGCGCGGCACCCGGTCGTGCCGGAGCTGTCCTTCTTCTTTCTGCTGCTGCTCCTGGCGCCGGCCCTGCTGTGGTGGCCGTGGTGGTGCTGGCTGTTTCCCGCCTGGCTGGTGACGGACTGGCTGGGCGAGGCCGCGCCGGCCGCCCTGTGGGAGCGCCGGAACGGCAAGGTGCTGTGGCGCGGGGAGAACTCCGCGGACCTGTACGTCAGTCCCCGGTCGTCACCGACTCGAACCGCCACCGGTGCACCGCCCGCGTGATCAGCTCACCGTCCGGCTCCGGCAGTTCCGGCACCTCGGCGTCGTAGGCGCCGTCCCACCAGGTGATGACCAGGACGCGGTCCTGCGGGGCGCGGAGGACCTCGCGGCGCAGCGGGCGCCGCGGCAGCTCCTGCCGCCGCGCCCAGGCGAGCAGTTCCTCGCCCCGCCCGGGCACCGCCCGGGCCTCCCACATCAGCGCGACGGTCATGAGTACAGGTTCCCCTTGCTCACCTCGTGGACGTGGTCGTGGCCGTGCCCGGGCACATGCGGGTCGGTCACCGGCAGCGACGAGTCCGCCGACAGGTCCCAGGCGGAGGCGGGCCGGTTGCGGGCGACCATCTCCGCACCCAGCGCGGCGACCATCGCCCCGTTGTCCGTGCACAGCTTCGGCCGCGGCACCCGCAGCCGGATCCCGGCCGCCTCGCACCGCTCCTGCGCCAGCGCCCGCAGCCGGGAGTTGGCGGCGACCCCGCCGCCGATCATCAGATGGTCGACGCCCTCGTCCTTGCAGGCCCGTACGGCCTTGCGGGTGAGGACGTCCACCACCGCCTCCTGGAAGGAGGCCGCCACGTCACGCACCGGCACCTCCTCCCCCGCCGCCCGCTTCGCCTCGATCCAGCGGGCCACGGCCGTCTTCAGGCCGGAGAAGGAGAAGTCGTACGCCGGATCACGCGGCCCGGTGAGCCCGCGCGGGAACGCGATCGCGTTCGGGTCGCCCTCGCGCGCGTACCGGTCGATGACCGGGCCGCCGGGAAAGCCCAGGTTCAGCACCCGGGCGATCTTGTCGAAGGCCTCGCCGGCCGCGTCGTCGATGGTGGCGCCCAGCGGCCGTACGTGGGAGGTGATGTCCTCGGACAGCAGCAGGGAGGAGTGCCCGCCGGAGACCAGCAGCGCCATGGTCGGCTCGGGCAGCGCACCGTGCTCCAGCTGGTCCACGCAGATGTGGGAGGCCAGGTGGTTGACGCCGTAGAGGGGCTTGCCGAGCGCGTAGGCGTACGCCTTGGCCGCCGAGACGCCGACCAGCAGGGCGCCCGCGAGGCCCGGACCGGCGGTGACGGCGATGCCGTCCAGGTCTCTCGCGCTCACCCCCGCCTCCTTCAGCGCGCGCTCGATGGTCGGCACCATCGCCTCCAGGTGCGCCCGGGAGGCGACCTCGGGCACCACGCCGCCGAAGCGGGCGTGCTCGTCGACGCTGGAGGCGACGGCGTCGGCCAGCAGGGTGGTGCCGCGCACGATGCCGACGCCGGTCTCGTCGCAGGAGGTCTCAATCCCCAGGACCAGGGGTTCGTCAGCCATGGATCTCGGTTCCTTCTACGCCGTTCACGGAGGTTGCAGGGTCGGTCAGCCGCATCACCAGGGCGTCCACGTTCCCCGGCTGGTAGTACCCGCGTCTGAAACCGATGGGCTCGAAGCCGTAGCGCTCGTAGAGCTTCTGGGCGCGGACGTTGTCGACCCGGCACTCCAGCATCACTTCGGCGCACTCGAAGGCGGTCGCCGCCCGCAGCAGCTCGGTCAGCAGCCGCCCGCCGAGGCCGGTGCCCCAGTGGTCGCGGGCGACGGCGATGGTCTGGATGTCCGCCAGCTCGCCGGAGGCGGCGAGTCCGGCGTATCCGACCACCCGGCCGGCGTCCTCGGCCACGAGGTAGCGCCGGGTCGCCCCGGCTCCGCGCGCATGGGCCAGCTCCGACCAGAACATGCCCCGCGACCAGGCGTCCTCCGGGAACAGATCCCGTTCCAGACGCAGCACGGGATCGATGTCCCACCAGCGCATCTCGCGCAGTACGGCAGTCACGGCTCCGGTCACTTGGGGGTGACCACCTTGTAGTTCCTGGGCACCTGGGCGTCGGGCCGGCGCAAGTACAGCGGCCGGGGCGCGGGCAGTTCCTCGCCCGCCGCCAGCCTCTCGGCGGCCAGCCGGGCCAGCGCGGCGGCCGACACATGCTCGGGCTCATGGGCTCTGGGGAAGGTGTCGGGGTACAGCAGCGCGCCCGCGCCGACCGCGGGCAGGTCCTTGACCTGCTCGGCGATGTCGGCGGGCCGGTCCACGGCCGGGTCGGTGAGCCGGGTGCGGGAGTCGGCGTACCGCGCCCAGTACACCTCCTTGCGGCGGGCGTCGGTCGCCACCACGAAGGGGCCCTGAAGGTCGGCGGCGAAGGCCAGGCCGTCCAGGGTGCACACACCGTGCACCGGCACGCCGAGCGCGAGCCCGAAGGCGTCCGCGGTCATCAGGCCGACGCGCAGTCCCGTGTACGGGCCGGGCCCGATGCCGGCGACGATGCCGGTGACGGCGTCGAGCCCGACGCCGGCCTCGGCGAGCACCCGGTCGACGGCCGGCAGCAGCAGCTCGCCGTGGCGGCGCGCGTCCACCTGGCTCGACGAGGCGATGACGTCCGCACCGTCGTGCAGGGCGACGGTCACGGCGGGAGTTGCGGTATCCAGAGCGAGCAAGAGCACGCGAACAGCCTACGGCTCCCGGGGGGCCGTGTCGGACGTCCCGGCCCGGCGGGCGGCTCGCTGCTACCGTCGCCCCCGGAGCACGACGGACGCGCGACTGAGCACGGCGGAGGTGGTCGACGGTGGCAGGCAGCAGCTCCGGGATCGTGGCCGGACTCACCGCGGCGGCCCTGGTGACGATCGGTGTCCTGACCTACCGGGCGCAGGCGACCGTACCGGCGGAGCTGGCCGCTCCGCACACCAGCGGCTCGCCCACGGTGAGCACCTCCAAGGCACCCCGCGACCGGAGGAACCCCGCCGCCCTGCCGGCCGGCTCCGGCACCGGCGAACGGGTGGTGTACTCGCTCGACGACGACCGGGTGTGGCTGGTCGGCGCGGGCGACCGCATTCTGCGCACCTACCGGGTAGCGCCGAGCACGGTGGATCCGGCGCCCGGCAGCTACACGGTGACGTCCCGGTCCGGCTCGGCCACCGGGTCCGACGGCATCCCCGTCGAGCATGTGGTGCGCTTCACCAGCATGGACAGTGTGGTGATCGGTTTCAGCGCGGCGGTCGACGGCTCGACGCCGCGGCCCGACCCCGGGGTGCCGACCGGCGGCATCCGCCAGTCGCGGATGGACGGCGACGCGCTGTGGGAGTTCGCGACCATCGGCGAGGACGTCGTCGTCATCCGCTGAGCGCTCCCCTTCGTGCGCTCCCCTTCGTGCGCTCCCCTTCGTGCGCTCCCTTTCGCCGAGCCGCTCAGGGACCGTGCGGCGTGAGGCGGGGGGGGCGTGAGGCGGGGGGGCGTGAGGCGAGGAGGCGGTGGCGGACGGCGTGGCGTCAGGCGGCCTCGCGGTGGTCCGCCACCGGCTCGGACGTCTCCGGCTCGGGCGCGCGTGGTGGCGTGGAGACCGCGCTGGCCGCCGCGCACGCCGCCAGCAGCTCGCGCATGGACACCCCGGCAACGGCCTGCGGCAGCGGCTGGCCCTTGATGTGTGAAGCCGACATGGACGCCTCCTGAGGGACGGGGGCGGGCATAGTTAGGTAGACCTAACTACGGACTGGGTACCATGTGACCACGCCCGAGAGGCCGAACGCAATATGTTCCCGACGTCTTGTCGGAATCCTGTCCGCAGCCCGACCGCCGCCACGGCTCAGCCGGCGAGCACGCTCAGATCCGCCGCGGCCCAGCGCTTGCCGAGCCCCGTCAGGGCCACCTGGCGCACCTCGTCGGCCGTGTCGCCCACGGCGCGGTGGATCAGGACCTGCAACCGGTCGTCGGTCAGCTCCTCGACCCGGCCCTCCCCCCACTCCACGACGATCACGGAGTCGGTCAGCGAGACGTCGAGGTCCAGGTCCTCCATCTCGTCGAGGCCGCCGGACAGGCGGTAGGCGTCGACGTGGACGAGGGGCGGACCGTCACCGAGGGAGGGGTGCACGCGGGCGATCACGAAGGTCGGGGAGGTCACGGCGCCGCGCACGCCGAGCCCCTCGCCGAGCCCGCGGGTCAGTGTCGTCTTGCCCGCGCCGAGTTCGCCGGTGAGCATCACCAGGTCGCCGGCGCGCAGCAGCTTGGCCAGCCGGCGGCCCAGCTCCCGCATCTGCTCGGCGGAACTGACGGTGATCTCGACGGACGGGCCGGGCTCAGCCGCGTCGTACGGTGCTGCTGGTGCTTCCATAGCCATTCACCGTAGCCCCTGCGGGCACCGCGCCCGCGCGTGTCAGCAGGTCGGCGAGACGGTCCGTGACCACTTCCGGGTGCTCCAGCATCACCAGGTGTCCGGCGTCCGGCACCAGCACCAGCTCGGCGCCGGGCAGCGAATCGGCTATCGCCTCGCTGTGCTCGCTCGGCGTGACCAGGTCCTGGATCCCGGCCAGCACCAGCACCGGCAGGTCCTTGAAGTGGACGAGCGCCTCGGTCTTGTCGTGGTCGTCGAAGGCCGGGTAGTACTCGGCGACCACGTCGATCGGCGTGCCCTCGATCATCCGCTCGGCGAACCGGGCCACCGCCGGGTCGACGTCCCGGGAGGCGAACGAGTACCGCTTGATGATCCCGGCGAACAGGTCCGCGGTCGCCCGGCGCCCCTTCTCCACCAGTTCCGCCCGCTGCCCCAGCGCCTTGAGTATCCCGGGGAGCACGCGCCGCACCGCGTTCACGCCGGCGACGGGCAGCCCGAAGTTGACCTCGCCGAGCCGCCCCGCGGACGTCCCCACGAGGGCGACGGCGACGGCCCGCTCACGGATCAGCTCGGGGTACCGGTCGGCCAGGGCCATCACGGTCATGCCGCCCATCGAGTGCCCGACCAGCACGATCGGCCCCTCGGGCGCGGCCGCGTCGATCACTGCCTTCAGGTCGCGGCCCAGCTGCTCGATGGTGACCGGCTCGCCGTCCCGCAACTGGGCCACGCCCCGCCCGGACCGGCCGTGGCTGCGCTGGTCCCAGTACACGGTCCGGACGACCCCGCGCAGGGCGGCGCGCTGGAAGTGCCAGGAGTCCTGGTTGAGGCAGTAGCCGTGGCTGAAGACGACGGTGACGGGGGCGGGCGCCTTACGGCCGAACAGCCGCCGGCGGCGCCGGCCGTTGGCCCGCTCGGCGTCCGGGTCGACGTCGTCGACCTCGTAGTACAGCTCGGTGCCGTCGTCGGCCTGCGCCTTGCCGGGCGTACCGCGCAACGATCCGTACGGCCCCGCCGAGTCGAGGGCGAGCCGCGCCTTGCGGCGCATGCCCCGGCCGACCGTCATCCGCTCCACGGCGACCCCGGCGGCGGCGCCCGCCGCGACCACGCCCAGCGCGACCCCGGCGAACCCGGTCGCCCGGCGCCAGCTACCCGCCGCCCCCGTGGCGGAGGCGACGGCCGTCAGGGCGTCCGGGGCGGCCCCCGCACTGCTCTCGCTCACGTACCGCTCCTCTTCGCCGCGCTGTCCTAGTCGGGTCGGGTGCTGCCGATGATGCCAGTGGTGCGGGTGGCGCAGGTGGTGTGGTGCTGATGGTGCCGGTGAAGCCGATGTTTCGGTTCGCGCCGATGGTGCCGGAGTTCCCGCTGCCCGCCGGGCGGATGCCTCCCGCGCCCGGCGGCGGCGGATGCACGTGCCGGTCGACGGATTACCCGTCTACCCGTCCTGTTCTCCGTTCACATAGACGCGGGGAACGCGCGTTCCGATGCGCGTGACGATTTCGTAGGCGATGGTGCCCGCGGCCTGCGCCCAGTCCTCGGCGGTGGGCTCGCCCCGGTCGCCGGGCCCGAAGAGGACCGCCCGCGCACCGGGCTCCGGCCGGTCCCCGCCCAGATCGACGACGAACTGGTCCATCGCGACCCGCCCGGCGACCGTGCGCCACTTGCCGTCGACCAGGACGGGCCCGGCCGAGGAGGCGTGCCGCGGGATGCCGTCCGCGTACCCCAGGGGCACCAGGC
This sequence comes from Streptomyces fumigatiscleroticus, assembly GCF_014647975.1. Classification (GTDB taxonomy): domain Bacteria; phylum Actinomycetota; class Actinomycetes; order Streptomycetales; family Streptomycetaceae; genus Streptomyces; species Streptomyces fumigatiscleroticus. The sequence goes on along the minus strand of NZ_BMQF01000003.1, from coordinate 312,940 downwards.
CCAGGGTGGTCTCGCCGGGGGTGACGTAGTGGTGCCCGTAGCTGACGCCGTGGCCGCCCGGGACCTGCTTGACCAGCGCCAGCGACGCGGACAGCGTCATCGCGGGCCGCAGTCCGAAGTCGGCCGGGGTGCCGACCTCCGGGCCGGGCGAGATGCCGTAGAGAGCGATCCCGGTCCGTACGAGGTCGAAGTGGGCCTCGGGGAGCGTGAGCGTGGCGGGCGAGTTGGCGATGTGCCGCACGTCCGGGCGCACGCCCTGCTGCTCGGCGTAGGCCACCATCTCCCGGAAACGGGTCAGCTGGGCGGCGATGGAGGGGTGGCCGGGCTCGTCGGCACAGGCGAAGTGGGACCAGAGCCCGGTGACCCTCAGCAGCCCCTCGCCCTCGGCGCGCAACGCCTGGCCGACCAGCTCCTCCCAGTCCGCTCCGGGCTGGCAGCCGCTGCGCCCGAGCCCGGTGTCGGCCTTGAGCTGCACCCGCGCGGGCCGACCGGCGGCCCGGGCCGCTTCGCGGACCTCGTCCAGGGCCCACATGCCGCTGACGGACACGTCCAGGTCGGCCTCGATCGCCTCCCGCCAGGGCCCGCCCGGCGTCCACAGCCAGCACATGATCCGCGTATCCGCCGGCAGCCCCGCCTCGGCCCGCAGCGCGAGCGCCTCCTGCGGAGTGGCGGTGCCCAGCCAGTCCGCCCCGGCGGCGACGGCCGCGCGGGCGCACTGCACGGCGCCGTGTCCGTACCCGTCGGCCTTGACGACGGCCATGAGAACCGCACCGGGTGCGAGGGCACGCAGGGCACGCACGTTGGCCCGTACGGCAGCCAGATCGATCTCGGCGCGGGCCCGCAGGGCCGCCGGATTCGGCGCAGCAGATGTCTCACTCATGGTGCCCCCAGTGTCTCAGAGGCCCCGCCCACCCAACTGCGGGCAGTCACACCGCCGCAAACGCCACTGCGGGCGATCGCACCGCCGCAGGCACAGCCGCGGGCGGTCACACCGATCCACGCACAGCCGCGGGCAGCCACGCCGCGAACGCCACTGCGGGCAGTGGCCCCGGCACAGGCGCCGCTGCGGGCGATCGCACCGACGCAGGCACAGCCGCGGGCGGTCACACCGATCCACGCACAGCCGCGGGCAGCCACGCCGCCGCAGACGCCACCGCGGGCAGTCGCTTCCATCCACGCACAGCCGCGGGCAGCCACGCCGCGAACGCCACTGCGGGCAGTGGCCCCGGCACAGGCGCCGCTGCGGGCGATCGCACCGACGCAGGCACAGCCGCGGGCGGTCACACCGATCCACGCACAGCCGCGGGCGGTCACACCGATCCACGCACAGCCGCGGGCAGCCACGCCGCCGCAGACGCCGCCGCGGGCAGTCGCGCCGACGCAAACGCCACTGCGGGCAGTCGTGCCTCCCCAGAGCCTTGAGGGCCTGGGAGGTGCCCCAGGGCGGCACGGGTGGGCGCAGCGCACCCTGCACGCGCGGGCACGCGCGGGCACGCGCACCAACCCGCTCACATCAACGCAGGGGGCACCTGGATCACCGCCGTACGACGTCCCGCCACGCCAACGGAATCGCCTCGGCCACATCGAGCGCCCCCACCGGCACCCCCTGTGCCGCCAGCCTCCCGGCCAGCCCATGCAGATACGCCCCCGCACTCCCCGCGTCCACCGCCGAGAGTCCCGCCGCCAGCAACGACCCCGCCAGCCCCGACAGCACGTCCCCGCTCCCCGCGGTCGCCAGCCACGGCGTCCCCGTGGCGTTCACCCGCACCGGCCGGCCGCCCCCCGGGTCCGCCACCAGCGTCGTGGACCCCTTCAGCAGCACCGTCGCCCCGTACCGCCCGGCCAGCTCCCGCACCGACGCCAGCCGCGCCCCCTCGACCTCCTCACGGCTCACCCCGAGCAGCGCGGCGGCCTCCCCGGCGTGCGGGGTCATCAGCGTCGGTGCCGTACGGGCCCGTACGGCACCGACGTCGGCCAGCCGCAGCCCGTCCGCGTCGACCAGCACCGGCACATCCGCCGCCAGCACCTCCGCCACCGTCTCCGCGTCGTCCGAGGCCCCGGGCCCGACCACCCACGCCTGCACCCGCCCCGCCTTCTTCGGCCCCTGGTCGGACACGAGGGTCTCGGGGTGGCGGGCGATGACGGCGTCCCCGGCGGCACCGACGTACCGCACGGCCCCGGCGCCGCCCCGCAGCGCCCCCGACACGGCGAGCACGGCGGCGCCCGGATACCGCGCGGACCCGGCGGCGATCCCGACCACGCCCCGCCGGTACTTGTCGCTCTCGGCGGCCGGCACCGGCAGCAGCCGCGCGACGTCCGCGTGCTGGAGGGCCTCCAGCTCCGGTTCGGCGGGCAGCTCGGCCGTCAGCCCGATGTCGACGAGCCGTACGGACCCGGCGTACTCCCGCGCCGGATCGATCAGCAGCCCCGGCTTGTGCGTCCCGAAGGTGACCGTCAGATCCGCCCGGACGGCCGCTCCGTGCACCTGCCCGGTGTCGGCGTCGACCCCGCTGGGCAGATCGACGGCGACGACGGCGGCCCGCGACCGCTCGGCGGCGGCGGCCAGCGGCACCGCCTCCGGCCGCAGCCCGCCCTTGCCGCCGATCCCGACGATCCCGTCCACGACGAGATCGGCCCGCCCGATGAGCCGTTCGGCGACCCCGGCCCCCGCGAGAGCGCCGCCGCCCGCCGCAAGCACGCTCCCGCCCGCCCGGCGCAGCGCGGCGAGCCCCCCGGCGTGAACGCGTTCGGGCGTGAGCAGCACCGCCGTGACCCCCGCCCCGCGCCGGGCGAGCCGCGCCCCGGCGTACAGGGCGTCGCCGCCGTTGTCGCCGCTGCCGACGAGCAGCACGACCCGGCTGCCGTACACCCGGCCGAGGAGGTCCGCGCAGGCCGCGGCGAGCCCCGCCGCCGCCCGCTGCATCAACGCACCCTCCGGTAGCCGCGCCATCAGCTCCCGCTCCGCCGCCCTGACCGTCTCCACGCTGTACGCAGTCCGCATATGACCGAGTCTCCCGTACCTCATCGATCGCGTCGCATCCATTGACGCGTTGCCGCGCCGTTGCCAAACTCACCGCTCCCCACAGGGTGAATCGATTCAGTCGAATCGGTTCGACGAGAGGACGGAGTAGTTCCCATGGGACACAGAGCCGCACTCCTCGCCGCCATCGCCACCGTCGCCGTCCTGGCCGGAGCAGGCGCGCTGACCGCGCCCGCGCAGTCGGCCCCCGCGCACCAGGCTTCCCCGCACTCGGCCCCCGCCCGCACCACCACCGCCGCCGCCTGCGGCGAGGGCGGCCACCAGGCCGAGGCCGTCCTCAGCGGCAGCACCTGGACCGCCCGCCACGGCAGCACCACCGTCTACACCGGCACCGACCTGCGCTCCGCCGTCCAGGCCGCCGTGAACAGCCTGACCTCCGGCCGCACCGCCAAGGAGCGCGTCGTGGTCCGCGGCTCGGGCTCGATGTCGGCGGGTTCCCGTATCTCGCTGCCGAGCTACACCACGCTCGACGTCTGCGGCACCATCAACGTCACCGGCAGCGGCACGGGCGACCAGGCACCGGTCTACTCCCGCTCCACCCGCGACATCGAGGTCCAGCACCTCAACGTCACCGGCGCCCCGCTCTACGGGATCTTCATGCGCAACGTCCAGAACGTCGTCCTCGGCCAGATCGACATGCGCCTGACGGCCGGCCTGGGCGTCCGTATCGACAGTCGCGGCGACACCAGCCAGTGGACGAAGAACGTCCGCATCGACAACGTCCACGTCTCCGGCGCCTCCAGCCACGCGGTGGAGACCTACGGCGTCGACGGCATCACCATCGGCACGGTCACCGCCCGCGACGTGGGCGAATCGGGCCTGCTCCTCAACGAGACCGTCAACGCCACCGTCACGAAGGTCGACGCGGAGAACGCGGGCACCGGCACGGGATACGCGGCCTTCCGGATGGCCAACCGCAACGGCCGGATCGGCAGCGGCTACCCGACCAACATCCGCGTCGGCGAGGTGATCGCGCGGGGCGGCGGACGCGGTGTCTTCTGCGTCTCGGAGAGCGGCGGCGCGGTCATCGACAAGGTCACCCTCTCCAACACCGGCAACAACGCGGTGCTGATAGAGAACTGCCACAACGTCAGCCTGGCCGCGCAGAGCGGCACCGTCACCGGCGGCGGCGAGATCCGCCTGGCGGCCCGCTCGGAGTTCGCCAACAACTCGGACATCACCATCCAGAACCTGACGGTGACCAACTCCGCGATCCGCGAGAGCCCCTGCGGCACGAACACCACGTTCCGCAACAACACACTGGTGAACAGCACCCAGTCGATCTGCTGACGAGAGCCCTACGACGACGGAACCCCGGCCCTGTCATCAGGGCCGGGGTTTCCATGGAGCGCCGGGCAGGCCTTGCACCTGCATCTTCCCGCAGGAAGCGGGACGTCTTTCCTTGGACCACCAACGCATGAGGCTCTGCCGCCCGTTCGGCGGCTCGCTCAAGATCACCATACCCCATCCGGCGGTCGCCGCGCACCCGGCGACGCGGGCACGGCAGGCCGAGCCCGCCGTCCACCGACCGCGCCCTTTGAGTGCCACCGCGGGGCCGACGATCACCACGCCGCCGAACACCGGCCGAACCCCACCGGGCCACGCGGTGAGCATCCGGTGTTGCCGGTGTCGGGCGTGCGGTATGATTGATCTTGAGCCGGTCGCCACAACTGGGGCGCACTGCTCACGCGTTGGTGGTCCAAGGAAAGACGCCCCGCTTCCTGCGGGGAGATGCAGGTGCAAGGCCTGCCCGGCGCTCTGTTGCGAAAGCCCCGTCCCGCGTCATGCGGGACGGGGCTTTCGCATGACGACGCAACGACGCAACGTCGCACCGACATATCGATGCGACGACGGCCCCTCGGACCCCGTTGGCATACTGCGCCGCATGCTCCGACGGATACCGATCGCCAGACGCCCGGCCGCCTTGGCGGCGACTCTCGCCGCCGTCCTGGCCACGGCCCCGACGCCCGCGGCGGCCGACGGGTCGCGCGAGGTGGAGCTACGGCTCGAAACCCTGACGACCTTCCGCATGTACAACGCCGACGAGGGTGCCGCGGCGGAGAGCGACGACTTCGTCGTCCCCGTCGCCGTGGCGGCCGGCGACGGCGGCCCGGCCCGCAATGTCAGGGTCGTCGTGGACACGACGGGGCTGAAGGGCGTCGCCCGGGCCGCGAAGGGCGGATACGGCAACTGCACCGGCGAGGGCCCGGTGTTCACCTGCGAGTACGGCGACGTGCAGAACGGCGACGGGGAGGCCAACGCCCCCTTCACCCTGCACGGCGTGGACGGCGTCGAGCCGGGCGACAGCGGGACGGTGACGTACACCGCCACCGCGGACAACGCGGCCCCGGTCAGCGGCACCACCCGTATGACCGTGGGCGGTCCCACGCTGCACACACCCGAGAGGACCGAGACGGTCAAGGGCGTGGAGCCGGGGAAGTCCGTTCCGCTGACCCCCCGGTTCGCCAACCACAGCCGCTTCACCGCCGAGCGGGGCGTAGCCCTGCACATCACCGCACGGGACGGTCTGTCGTTGACGTCACGCCCGGAGAACTGCTCCTTCGACACCGGGTTCACGTCGGCGTGGTGCGAGTTCTCCACCAGGGCCGCTCCGGACACCGCGTACCGCACCAGCTCACCGATCACCTACAGGGCCGCCGCCGGAAAGCTGACGGGCACGCTGACCTACACCTGGTCGTCCGACCCCGCCAAACCCGCCGACCTCACCGTGCGCGGCACGGACGACCCGCTGACCCTGACCGGGACGGCCGACCGCGGTCTCACGGGCAGCACGGGCGACGTCAGCGTGGAGACCACGGTGCAGGCCGACTACGAGCCGGTGACGGGGACCGTACGCGGCCGGGTCGGGGACACGGTGACGGTACGGCTGGGGGTGCGGGACCACGGACCCGGCCGGCTGCTCGGCTCCGAGACGCTGGGCGGCTTCGAGGTGGTCCCGCCGGAAGGGACCACCGTCACCTCCATCCCGTACACCTTCGAGGACGGGGGCGGCGCGTGGGCGTGCGAGCGGCCGGAGAAGCCCGGCGGAGCGTTCGTCTGCGACATCGGTTCCGACGACTTCTACGAGGTGCGGCACGAAGGGGGTACGACGGTCATCGGCTTCCGCATCCGTATCGACCGGCAGGTCCCCGGCGCGCGGGGCACCATCCGCACCCACAATCCCTACGACCGCACCCCGGGCAACGACACCGCCGTCATCCCGCTCGACGCGTCGCCCGCCCTCCCCTACCGGCCCTACCGGGATCCCGCCGTGTGGGCCGGGGGCGTCGCGGTGGCCGTGGCGGCCGTGGTCCTGGTGGCCGGGTACCGGCGCAGGCGGCGCCGGGCGCCGGTGGTCACCCCTCCGCGATGACCACCGCCGACGCGACCCCCGCGTCATGGCTGAGGGAGACGTGCCAGGAGCGGACGCCCAGTTCCGCCGCCCGGGCCGCGACCGTGCCGGTCACGCGCAGCCGGGGCTGCCCGCTGTCCTCGACGTAGATCTCGGCGTCCGTCCAGTGCAGTCCGGCCGGTGCGCCGAGGGCCTTGGCGAGCGCCTCCTTCGCGGCGAAGCGGGCGGCGAGCGACGCCGTGCCCCTGCGCTCGCCGCTGGGCAGCAGCATCTCGCTGTCGAGGAACAGTCGCTGGGCGAGGTTGGGCGTGCGTTCCAGTGAGGCCGCGAACCTCTCGATCTCCGCGACGTCGATACCGACACCGATGATGCTCATGCCGAGCACCTTACGGGGCGGATGCCGGGCGCCGGAGTGGAGGCGCTGGTTCCCGTGCGCACCGGCGCCCGACGCGGGGCGGGTGCCCCCGCGAGCGACCGATTACGCCGTGTTTCACATACCTCACCCCTTACACGCATATCTATGGACAACGCGACACCTTCGCGCCACACACGCGACGAGGGCCCCGGCCGTATCGGCCGGGGCCCTCGCGGACGTGCTCTTGCGCTACCAGCGGTACCAGCGGCCCCGCCGGCCGCCCGTACCCGCCGGACGGACGATGAAGCCGAGCAGCCACAGCACGAGGACGATGACAGCGATCCACCACAGCGCCTTCAGCGCAAAGCCGGCACCGAAAAGGACCAGAGCCAGCAGAAGTACCAGAAGCAGGGGAACCATGTTTATCAACCTCCGATGCACCGTGTTCCCCCGCACAGCACGAACAAGCCTGCCGACCTCCCCGTTTTCTTCGAAGAATCCGGGGAAACAGCTGCTGTTCCACGTGTGGTGAATTCGGAGGTCCCCCTTCAGGCGGCTTCGGGAGACCTCAAGCGGCAGCCAGCTCGCACCACACGTATTTGCCCCGGCCGCCCTCCCTGGCCAATGGCTGCCAGCCCCACACGTCCGCACATGCCCTGACCAGCGCCAGCCCCCGCCCCTCCTCCAGATCGGCGGACCGCGCCAACGCCCGGGGCGGTTCGGGTGGCTCCGGGTCGGCGTCCCACGCCCCGATCCGCAGCACCCCGGCCGACCAGCGCACCCGCAGGGCAGCGGGCCCTTTCGTATGCCGTACGGCATTGGAGACCAGCTCCGCCGCGAGCAATTCCGCGACGTCCACGAGCCGGATCAGCCCGTGCGCGGTGAGGATCAGCCGGAGGGTGCGCCGGCTGACGGTGACGGCGCGTACGTCGTTGGGGATGTGAAGGGAGTACTCCCAGGGGTCACTTCCGGGCATGCGGCAACTCCGTCTCTGCGGTGCGTGATGGGGAAGGGCGTGCGGTGTCATTGCCGCGCCCGTCATGGCAGGACGGAGCGGTGCGCTTCCGGTGCCCCGGGATTTCGCAGCGTGTGCGTCGCGCCACTGACGGTATGGCATAGATTTATTACTCGGCAAGCCAATCGCATAGCCTGACCCCCGAACGTGTAGCCCTGCTACAGCTGTTGAGGCGAGGAGGACGTCATGCCGCCCAGACGGCAACCCACCACACGTCAGGTACGTCTGGGTGCTGAACTGCGGAAGCTGCGTGAAGCCGCCGGGCTGAAGGCGACCGAAGCCGCGAGCCTGCTTGGAGTGAACTCCGTGCAAGTGAGCCAGATCGAGTCGGGAATCGCCGGTGTGAGCGAAGAACGTGTGCGTCGCCTGGCCGCCCATTACGCCTGCTCAGACGACAAGTTGATCGACGCGCTGGTGGCGATGGCGATCGACCGGACGCGCGGCTGGCGGGAGGAGTACCGAGGTCAGCTGCCGACGCCTTTTCTCGACTTGCCTGAGCTCGAACACCACGCCACCTACCGGTGGGACGTGGACTTTCTGCACATCCCAGGGCTTTTACAGACCGCGGACTACGGGCGAGCGCTCTTCGCCTACGTCAACCCGGAATTTCCGGACAGCGAGGTGGAGCGCTGGGTAGAACATCGGGTGAAGCGCAGAGTCATCATCGAGCGCCTCAACCCAATCCCGTACGAAACAGTGATTCATGAAGCAGCCCTGCGTATCAGAGTCGGCGACCGAGGCACGGCACGGGATCAACTCGCCCGAGTCGTCGAGCTTTCCGAAGCCGACCACATCACCGTGCGAGTTGTCCCCTTCGACCTGGACCACTTCGGCGGAGCCGGAAGTGCCATGGTTTACGCGGGCGGCCCCGTTCCCAAACTGGACACCGTGGTACGCGACGGCCCCAACGGCCCCGTCTTCGTCGACGCCGAAGCCCAACTCAGTCGTTATCGAAGGCTCTTTCGTAGGGTAGAGGCAGCGTCACTTGAGCCCGAGCGCTCACGTGACTTCATCCACAGGCTGGCCAAGGAGCTGTGAAGGCGCAATGATCCCCGACACCTGGACGAAGTCATCGTTCTCCGGCGGCGGCCAGGGCGACGCCTGCGTCGAGATCGCCCATCGCCGCACTCACATAGCCGTCCGCGACTCGAAGGCCCCGGCCAGGGCCACCCTCATCTTCCCGGCGGGGTCTTTCACCTCCTTCCTTCACGCCCTGCGGGGCGGAGCTCTCGGCAGTCGGCTGCCCTAGGCCGGCCCGAACGGGTGTCCGAAGGGCGAGTCGAGGTATGGCAGACTGCCCGTCCCATGGACAGACGCCAGAGTTTCCGTGCCGATGCCATCGACGCCGGGGTTCCCGAGGACATCGTCGACTGGGCGCTCCAACTCGCCTTGCCGCGCGTCGAGTTGCGGCCCGAGGGGCACAGTCCCGGACCCGTCGTCGGGCAGTACGGGGGCCTGCCCTCGCTGCCGGCGGACGTCGAGTGGTCCGGCTACCCGCACTTCATCGCGTCGGTCGACTGCGCGGCCCTGCCGCCGGGCGCGCCCGACTTCCCCCTGCCCAAGGACGGGCACCTGTTGTTCTTCGGCACCAGGGGCGAACCCTCGTGGGGGCCGGAGTCCGAGGACAGTCAGGGCCTCGTCGTGCACGTACCGGCCGGGACGGTGACCGAGGAGCGCCGGCCCGACGAGACGCACGCCGAGTACGTCATGGAACCCTTCCCCCTCCACGGGCACGTCGACTGGAACATGCCCGATCCCGGTGACGACATCATCGAGCGGGACGAGGAACGCTCACGCGTGTGGGAGGAGTACGAGGACGGCCTGTGGGCCGACAACTCCGACGCCGGGCACCTCACCCTCGGCGGGCACGCCTGCGCCGCTTACGACGATCCGTGCCTCGCCCCCTATCCGGGCGACGACGAGGAACCGTGGCGCCTGCTGGCCCAGGCACGGGTTCCGCTCCAGGGGCAGGAGCCGACGGAGAACGGGATCTTCTGGCTGATGCACCCGCGGGATCTGGCCGAGGGGAGATTCGAGAAGGCGAAGGTGCGCCTGGAGCTGATCCCCCCGGCCTGACCCGCCCGGGCGCGGTCCCTCACTCCACCGTCACCGACTTCGCCAGGTTGCGCGGCTGGTCCACCTCGTTGCCCCGCGCCGTCGCCAGCTCGCAGGCGAAGACCTGCAACGGCACCGTCGCGACCAGCGGCTGGAGCAGCACCGGCGTGGCGGGGATCCGGATGAGATGGTCGGCGTAGGGGACGACCGCCTCGTCGCCCTCCTCCGCGATGACGATCGTGCGCGCACCCCGCGCCCGGATCTCCTGGATATTGGAGACGATCTTGTCGTGCAGGACGGAACGGCCGCGCGGCGAGGGTACGACGACCACCACCGGCAGGTCCTTCTCGATCAGCGCGATCGGCCCGTGCTTCAGCTCGCCCGCCGCGAAGCCCTCGGCGTGCATGTACGCCAGCTCCTTGAGCTTGAGGGCGCCTTCCAGGGCCACCGGGTAGCCGACGTGCCGGCCCAGGAACAGCACGGTGTTCTTCTCGGCGAGCGAGCGCGCCAGCTCGCGTACGGGCTCCATGGTCCCGAGGACCTCGTCCACCGCACCGGCGATCTGCGACAGGTCGCGGATCACGGCGCGGATCTCGTCGCCCCATTTGGTGCCGCGCACCTGGCCCAGGTACAGGGCCACGAGGTAGCACGCCACCAGCTGGGTCAGGAACGCCTTGGTGGAGGCGACGGCGACCTCGGGCCCGGCGTGCGTGTAGAGCACGGCGTCCGACTCGCGCGGGATGGTGGAACCGTTGGTGTTGCAGATGGCCAGCACCTTGGAGCCCTGCTCACGGGCGTGGCGCAGCGCCATCAGGGTGTCCATGGTCTCGCCGGACTGGGAGATGGCGATGACGAGGGTCTGCTGGTCGAGGATGGGGTCCCGGTAGCGGAACTCGCTCGCCAGCTCGACCTCGCACGGGATACGGGTCCAGTGCTCGATGGCGTACTTGGCGATCAGCCCGGCGTGGAAGGCCGTACCGCAGGCGACGATGACGACCTTGTCCATCTCGCGCAGTTCGGAGGCGCTTATCCGTACCTCGTCCAGGGTCAGCGACCCGAAGGCGTCGATACGGCCCAGCAGCGTGTCGGCGACCGCCTTCGGCTGTTCGGCGATCTCCTTGAGCATGAAGTAGTCGTAGCCGCCCTTCTCGGCGGCGGAGGCGTCCCAGTCGACGTGGTACGAACGGACGTCCGCCGGACGGCCGTCGAAGCCGGTCACCGTCACGCCGTCGCGGCGCAGCTCGACCACCTGGTCCTGGCCCAGCTCGATGGCGGAGCGGGTGTGGGCGATGAACGCGGCGACGTCCGAGGCGAGGAAGGCCTCGCCCTCGCCGACGCCGACGACCAGCGGTGAGTTGCGGCGCGCGCCGACGACCACGTCCGGCTGGTCGGCGTGCACCGCGACCAGCGTGAACGCGCCCTCCAGACGCCGGCACACCAGCCGCATGGCCTCCGCCAGGTCGGCACAGGAGGAGAACTCCTCGGCGAGCAGATGCGCCACGACCTCGGTGTCGGTCTCGGAGGCGAGTCCGTGCCCGCGCTCCTCCAGCTCGGCGCGGAGGACGGCGAAGTTCTCGATGATGCCGTTGTGGACGACGGCGACCCGGCCCGCGTTGTCGAGATGCGGGTGGGCGTTGGCGTCGGTGGGGCCGCCGTGGGTGGCCCACCGGGTGTGCCCGATGCCGGTCGAGCCGCTGGGCAGCGGCCGGTCGACGAGTGCCTTCTCCAGGTTGACGAGCTTGCCGGCCTTCTTGGCCGTCGCGAGCCCGCCGTCCGCGAGCACGGCGAAGCCGGCCGAGTCATAGCCCCGGTACTCCAGCCGTTTCAATCCGGCCATCACGACATCGAGGGCCGACTGCGACCCCACGTATCCCACGATTCCGCACATGGAGCGCAGCCTACGGTCAACTCCGGGCACGAACCCGTCCGCGCGTGCCCGAAATCGGAAATTCCCGCCGGTGTACGAAGCACCGGCGGGAATTCAACCGTCCGTATCAGCCGAGCTTGGCGACCTGCGCGTCGACGACGTCGGCGGGGACGTCGAAGTCCTTGCCGGTGGCCATGGAGGAGAGGTTGACCGCGCTGAAGGCGGCCACGGTGGCGCCCTTGCGGACGACGACGATCTTCATCGGCGCTTCGACGCCCTCGTCCACCGCCACCTTCAGGGTGTAGGCGACCGACTCGTCCCCGCCTCCCGCAGCGGTGTCCGTGGTGACCTTCGTGACCTGCACCTGCTCGTCGGCCACGGTGGCGGTGAAGCCCCCGGCACACTTCTCGGCGGCCGTGTCCAGGTCCTTCACCGCCTGCTCGGCGCCGCCGCTCTCGTACGAGGCGAGGTTGAGGAGGATCTTGTCCACGTTGATGGTGACCATCGCGGCCTCCTCCGGGTCCATGTCCTCGGAGGGTGTCTCGGTCTCGCCCTGCCAGGAGCGCTTCACGCTCGCCGCCGGCTCGCCCTGCGCGATCCCGGCCTGGGCGTGGACGAGCGGGAGGCAGGCCGCGTCGTCCGTCTTCACCTGGTCCTCGGTGACGTCGTCCGTCGCCGCGACCTTGGTGCTGACCTTGCCGCTCTTCACGTCGGCCTGGGCGAGGGCGACCTTGTCCAGCTCGGCGGCGCTCAGCGTCTTGGCGGCGGCGGGCGCGGCGGCGGTCGCCCCGCCCTTCGCGTCGCCGCCGTCACCCTTGTCGCCCTCGTCCGACGAACCACCGCAGGCGGTGACGAGGAGCGCGAGCGTCGCGGCGGAGGCGGCGAGGACGGCACGGCGGCCGGCGATGGATCTCAAGTCAGTGAGTCTCTCTCTTCTCAACCGCGGTAATTCCACGGCACTTTGCGCGTACTTTACGCACAGGCGCCGCACAGACGATCACCGATTCGGCACTTGAGATCCGACCGTGACACCGACGTGATCCAAGAGGGAGAGGGCCGACCGGCGACGACAGCGACCCGGGTCGGCGCCTGCCGCGGGCCACCGGGCCCGAGATCACTTCACCGAAGGTCGGACACCAAGCCCCTACGGGTCAAGCATGAGAAGCAGATCGCATATATTGTCGGAGATTTTGCGCCAGGCACCCTCTTCCCCCAGGAAGGCGACGCTTGGATCAACGGGAGAGTCCCGGTAGTCCAGGACAAAAGGAAGGTCTGGTCCAAGATCCCCCACTATTACCGTCTTCATCCGCGACATGTGCCCGGGGATGGCGGACTCCGCGGACGTACCGAAGTAGCACCGCAGAGTTTCTTCGTCGAGCTCATCCCGCCACCACCGTGTCGCCTCGGTGATGCCGGCGATCGAATAGAAGCGGGGTTTCACGGGAGCCTGACCGAAAACCTGTTCAACCCTGGGGGATCCGGCCAGGTCCATCCAACTGCGGTCCCGAATCGACGTGACCAGGCAGTCGGGGAGAGGCATGCCGAAGACCGACTCAGCGGACTCTCCCTCGCGGTTCATCGCGACCTCACCCGCATGCCTGTAGCACTGGCTATTGCGTTCATGATCTCCTGCCTCGGGCCGAGAGGCGCCACGGGGTCCCCGTGATTCCTCCTGTTCACGCTTCGAGAGAACCAAGCCACGGATACGCCGTCACCTTCGAAGAAGATGTTGAATCCAATGGTCTCCCTCGAGCCCTGGAAGTGCCAGAAGTTGACCTCTCCGTGCCCCCCGGACGACAGGACGGCGTTCGGGAATTTCGAGGATTTTTCTTCGCGGCTCAAGCGGGCGTAGAACACCCCTTCACCTGGGTGATAAACCCCGCTGTAGACATCCCCGGCAGAAACTTGAGCGAGTTCTGCCGAATTATCGAAGCCATCCGCGTTGGACAGTATGTTCTCGTTGCAGTTGTGGACCAGGACCGGCGCGGTCCCTGCCAGCACATAGTACGTGTGCAGGTCACCGACGGTCAGGTTGTGGACGGCGGCCCGCTGGGCCGTCCACCGCTCGATCGCCGTGATCTGGACGTAGGTGCCGGCGCTCGTCCGGAGCCACTCGCCCGACGTCAGGTCCGTCGCCTTGACCCACTTGTCCAGGGCCGGAACCCAGACGGGGTGGCCATCGGTCGCGGTGACCGACGCGGTGGCGTCACCCTTGTCGCCATCGGTGTCGATGGTGATCTTGACCAGGTGCTTGACGCCCTCGCCCTTGATCTCGGCGGTGACCGTCTCGGTGCTGGTCTCACCGGTCTCCGGGTCGGTGGCGACGACCTTGTCACCGTTCTTGACGTCCTCGATCGGCTTGGCGGTGCCGTCGGCCATCAGAACCAGGGTGCCGGGGACGAAGCTGTTGCACTTGCCGCCTTCTACGGCCCCGTCTCCGTCTCCGCCGCCGGAGGACTCCTTCGAGGACTCCTTCGAGGCGCTCTTCCGTGCCGGGTGCGGCTTGGCCGTCTGGGCCGCCTCCGAGCGGGCCTTCTTCTGGACCCGGTTGCCGGTTTTCTTCGCCGCGGCCTTCGCGGCGCGGGTGGCCGCCTCCTTGGCCTTCTTCTTCGCCGCCTGGGCGGCCCTCTTGGCCGCGGCCTTCGCCGCCGCCTTGGCCTTGCGGGCCATCTCCGCGGCCTTCTTGGCCAGCTCGATCAGCTTGCGGGCCTTGGCCTGGGCCGAGCGCCAGGCGCTGATCGCGCCGGCGATCCGCTTGGCCATCTTCAGCACGGCCGGGATCTTGGTCAGCTTGCCCCACGGAATGGCCCCGATGAACAGGCTGCCGCAGGCCCACAGGTCGCCCCGGGAGAAGCAGCCCACGATGTCGTTCCAGCCGAGGAACTCCTTCAGCATCGCCCCGCCGACCGACAGGATGATGTCGGACATCGAGGTGTGCATCTGCTTGTTGGCCCAGGCCATCTCCGAGCTGGACGGCGCCCCGAAGTCCTGCGGGTCGAAGCCCGAGGACAGGCCCGAGGGGTCGGAGTAGGTGACCGGGTTGTTCTCGCAGTAGACGTACCCGTTCATCTGGACCGGGTCGGCCAGGTCCAGCACCGGGTCCGCGGAGATGAAGCGGCCCGTGGACGGGTCGTACTCGCGGGCGCCCAGGTGGACCAGGCCGCCGGCCGAGTCGTCGTCGCCCCCGATGTAGCCCTGGTGCGAGCGCCACTCCGCGCTCTGGTCGCGCTGCACGCCGAACGGGTCGGTGCGGGAGAACTGCACCTGGTTGCCCGCCGCCAGCGACACGTCCGCGTACGCCGTGCCGTTCTGGTCGGTGATCTGGACGTGCAGGGTGGACTCGCCGTTGCCCTGCGCGTGCCGCATCACCGTCGGCGCGCCCGGCTGGGAGTAGTAGCGCTCGGTGTAGGAGGCCGTGGCGTTGGCCGTGGTGGCCACCGTGGTGTCGCCCAGGTACAGGACGTTCTCCGAGGCGCTGAGCGCCATCAGGCGTTCGCCGTCGGGGCCGTAGACGTAGGTCGTCTCGTCCGCCGGGGCCCAGACCTGCGTGGTGGCCGAGGAACAGGTGGCCAGCGCCAGGTCGGTGCCGTTGGTGGTCGACGACGTGTTCGCGCACAGGCCCGACGACACGTGCTTGAGCGTGCCGGTCGCGGTGGCCGTCCACTTCTGGTTCGCCGCGCCCGTGCAGTCCGCCAGCACCAGCGCCGTACCCGACGCCGTCGCGCCGCTCTTCGGCATCACGCACTTGCCGAGGACCTTCAGCGCGCCGGTGGACGGGTCGGTGGTGGAGGACGAGTCGATGCGGAACTTCTGCGCCTTGGTGCCGTTGCAGTCGTAGATCTGCACCGGCGTGCCGGCCACCGAGTCGCCCGACTGGACGTCCAGGCACTTGCCGGTGGGCGTGTTGACGAACGCGCCCTGGCCGTCCTCGCCGAAGCCGGTGATCTTCTCGACCTGGCCGTCCCAGGTCCAGGCCAGCGCCTGCTCGTCACCGGCGTAGGTGCGGGTCTCGGTGTTGCCGCTGGCGTCGTAGGTCAGCGACGCCGCCTCGGTGACCTGCGCCCCGGAGTCCGCGGTGTAGGTGTGCGACATGCCGGTCAGGGTGTGCGGCTGGGTGCCGTCCGCCTTGCCGTAGGTGTAGGTGGTCGTCGCGTCCTTGGCCGTGTCGCCGCTGGTGTCGTGCTCGGTGAGCTTCTTGCGGTTGCCCAGCTCGTCGTACTCGTAGGACTTGTAGTAGCCGTCACCGCGGGCGCCCGCGGTGACCGCCGTGGGCTTGCCGTCCGTGCCGGTGGCACAGGCCGTGTCGCTCGCCGTCCAGGCCTGGGTGAGCTGGCCCAGGACGTCGTAGGTGAAGCACTGGCGGTCGGTGACCGAGTCGGCCGTGTCCTCGATCTTGGTGACGTTGCCGGCGTTGTCGTAGCCGTAGGTGCGCAAGTTGACACGGTTGCCGGTGACGCCGGTGGTGTCCGTCGTCGACTCGCGGTCCACGTAGGACTTCGTGAGGGCGCCGGTGCGCTCGTCGTAGAGGTTGGTGGTCCACACGCGGTTGGGGTTCTCGCCGCTGACCGTGCGCAGGACCTCGCCGTACGGGCTGTAGGTGGTCTCCGCCGTGTACCAGTCCAGGCCGGAGGTGGAGACCGGCAGGCCGTCCTCGTTGTAGCGGGTGACGACCTTCTCCGCGTCCAGCGTGCCGGCCTTGGGCAGGGTCACCGACTTGAGCAGGCCGCTGTCGGAGTACTCGTAGCTGTACGTGTACATCTCGGCCAGGCCGTACTTCTGCGCCACCAGCGGCGGCAGGGTGAGCTGCGTGCCGGTCGGCTGGTAGTCGTCGGTGTAGCCGGTGACCTTGGAGGTGTAGGGCAGGCCGTCGGTGTAGCGGGTCGTGGAGTAGGGCAGGCCGACGCCGCCGATCAGCTTGTCGTAGCTGGTCTCCGTCAGCAGGGTGCCGGTGGAGGAGTCGAGGCGCTGCTGGGTGGTGCGGGACAGGGCGTCGTAGCCCGTCCAGACCGTCACGCCGCGCGCGTCGGTGGTGGTCACCGGGCGGTCCAGCACGTCGTACGTGGTGGAGGTGGTGCCCGTGTCCGGGTCGGTCGCCGTCAGCTGCCGGCCCCGGGCGTCGTAGGTCCAGCTCCAGGTGTTGCCCTTGGTGTCGGTGGCCTTGACCTGGTCGCCGCGGGCGTCGAACTCGTAGCGCGTGGCGCGGTAGGCCGAGCGCAGCTTGTCGGTGAAGGTGTCGACGCGGACCGTGCGGCCCAGGGCGTCGCTGTAGCTGCGCTGGCTGGCGGCGCCGTCCGGCTCGATGACGGTGGAGTAGTCGTAGCCGTACTCGTAGCGCGTGGACTTCTCGGGCTTGACCGAGCCCGCCTCGTACGGCGTCTCGGAGACCACCCGGCCCAGACCGTCGTACGCGTACATCGTCGCGTTCGGGATCTGGAAGTCCGAGTCGACCTGGAACATCACCGTCTGCGGCTCGCCCGGCGCGTAGTAGGCGTTGTCGGTCCGCTCGACGGTGCCGTTGGCGCTGTAGTGGACGTCGGTGATGAGGCGGCCCTCGCCGACGGCGTCGGTCTGGGTCTGGCGCTCGCGGCCCAGGCCGTCGTAGAAGACGACCGAGTCCTCGTACTCGCCCCGGTCGTTCAGGGCGGAGGTGACCACGGAGACCGGCTCGCCGGGCGTGGTGTTGTACGCGAACTTCACCGACGGGTTGTCCGAGGTGGACTCGCCCGCCTTCCAGCCGGCCGTGGAACGGCCCAGCGCGTCGTAGGCGTAGGTGGTGGTGTGGCCGTTGGCGTCGGTCTCCGTCAGGGAGACCCCGCGGCCGGGCTCGATCGTGGACTTGGTCTCGTGGCCCAGGGCGTTGGTCTGCGTGACGCCGTACACCTGGCCGGTGGCCGGGGTGTAGACGGTGGTGTCCTTGTTGCCCGCCGCGTCGGTCGAGGACGTGGTGCGGCCGTAGTCGTCGTAGGTGAGCGTCGCGTTCTTCGTCCAGCTGCCGCCGTCGCCGCTGATGTCCCAGGTGGTGGTGGCCAGGCCGCCGGTCGGGCTGTCGCCGAAGGCGCCGCCGTCGTAGGCGATGCGGGAGCCGGCGATCCAGTCGGCGCCGGTGGCGGTGTCGGCGTCGGCGCAGCTGCCCGTGGTGGTCAGCGACTGCTTGGTCAGGCCGATCAGCCACTTGTCCGTGTTGTGGACGTAGGAGGTGACGGTGCAGGACTCGTCGCCGGTCCTGCCGGTGTCGCCGAGGGACTCGACCTTCAGCGGCAGGCCGTAGGTCTCGTCGTAGGTGGTGGAGGTCCTGACGGTCCGGCTCTTGCGGGTGTCGTCGCCGGTGCCGGAGGACAGCGTCACCGAGATGGTGTGGTCGTCCAGGACGCGGTACGCCTTCAGCGCCGGGATGCCGCCGTCGCGGGCGCGGGTGGCCAGCGTCTTGTACGTCGGGTACTCGACATCGCGGGTGAGGAGGGTTCCGCCGTACTTGGTGTACGTCATCGTCTCCGCGACGCGGCCCTGGTAGGCCTGCTTGTCGGCGGCGATGGTCGCGTCCGTGCTGTCCTTGACGGTGACCGAGCGGGTGGTGCCGTCGGGCAGCGGGTCGCCGTCCATGCCGGTGAAGTAGCGGGTCTCCGACATCGAGCGCTCGGTGCTCGCGTACTGCTCGGAGTTGTCCGCGCCGCCGATGGTGCGCACCAGGGCGAAGCCGTGCCACTGGTCGTAGGTGCGGGTCTTCTTCTTGGAGAACTCGGCCTGGTTCAGGCCCCAGGCGCCGGCGTTGCGGTGCCCGGCCGCGTCCTCGTACTCGTAGGAGGTGGTCATCGCCGGGACACCCGTCATGGCGGGCAGTTCCTGGACGTTGTCCACGACGTACTTGTTGAACCAGTCGACCGACTCGTCGGACTTGTCCGGGTCCGGATGCCAGTACGCCGGGAAGCACAGCCCGGTGTTCTCCTCCGGCTTGGGGAAGCCGGTGCCGGTGGCGCAGGCGCCGGTCGGCTCGGAGTAGTCGACCAGGGTCTCGCCGCCGTACTCGCCGACGATCCGCTCGATGCGCAGCCGGTCGAAGGTCGGGTTGGGGTCGGAGGCGCCTTCCTTGACCCGGTTGGGCATGGGCTCGGTGTTGGCGACGAACGTCACCGGGCGCAGGGAGATCGCCTCGCCGTCGGTGCCGTAGCCCTTGCGGGTGATGGACTCCAGCCACAGGGCGGTGCCCTCGTCGGTGCGCTCGGCCGGCAGGGACTGCTCCAGCGTCCAGGAGTCGACCCTGGACAGGGCGGTGGAGCCCTTGGTGCGCTGGGCGTAGGCGGTGACCTGGGCCAGGCGCTTGCGCGACCAGAAGGTCGGCACCGGCACGTAGCACTCCTTGCCGCTGGCGCCGGAGCAGTACAGGTCGGTCGGGGTGTCGTACCAGATGTGGTTCTGCGACCAGTTGCCGGAGGTGAAGTTCTCGTCGGTGCAGGCGATGCCGTCCTCGGTGAAGCACCGCTCGTCGACGGAGAAGGTCACCCGGGCCAGCGGCTCGGCGCTGAACAGCGTGTCCGAGCGCTGGCCGTAGTCGATGCGGGTGAGGTAGCCGCCGCGGTCGTAGGAGACCGGGGTCTTGAACTTCAGGTTCTTGGCGTAGTGGTTGGTCTCCTTCTTCCACCACAGGGTCATGGCGTTGCCCTGCGGGTCCACGACGTAGTCGAGGTTCCAGCGCCAGGCCTGGTCGCAGAAGGAGTCGGCGAACGCGGTGGCGTGGCAGGGCTCGCCGGACTGGTTGCCCGCCACCGGGGTGGTCAGCACCGAGTCGGTGGTCGCGTCGCCGCTCTGCCAGCCCGGCAGCTTGTTCCGGCCGAACCAGTACTGGGTGCCGTCGGTGGTCGTGACCCGCCAGTACTCGCCGTCCGCGTCGCCGTTGCCGAAGTCGGTGTTCTTCAGCAGCTCCACGCGCGAGCCGTCGCCGTTGGCGGTGACCCACTTGCCGGTGTCGTCGTCCTTGACCAGCTCGGTGGTGGTGCCGCCCAGGGTGAGGGTGGCGTTGTCCGAACCCCAGCACAGGTCGCCGGTCTTGCGGCTGGAGTTGTTGCCGTCGGTGCGGTCGTCCGTGCAGCCCCGGTAGGTGCGGGTGACCGAGCCGGGGTTGTACTCCCAGCCGTCGCCGATCCAGGAGGCCTGGTTGTTGGTGGCCGAGGTGCGGCCGTCGACGATCTGCGAGTTGTAGCCGAACGAGATGCTGGGCGACGGGCCGTTGGGCACCGTCGGCGTCTGCATCCCGTAGGTGTAGGTGAACGATCCGGAGCTGTTGCCGGCCGCCCAGGATCCGGCGCTGACCAGCGGCGTCGCCGAGAAGTCACCCTTGGCGCCGCTGCCGGAGGAGGTGGCGACCAGCACCGAGGAGCCGGAGCCGTCGGCGACCGTGCGCGCCGACGCCTTCGTCCCGCTCTTGCGGTAGACGCCGTCGGTGACGGTGCCCTTGCCGGTGGCGGCGGCCGTGCCCGCGGTGGTCGTGGTGGTCGTGGTGTCGGTCAGGTCGGCGACGTCGATGGTCGCCTCGACGCGGCGCACGCCGTCCAGGACGCCGTCGCCGGTGACGTCGCTGAGCGTCCGCTCCACCACGTTGCGGGTGTCGACCTCGGTCGGCTCCGCGCAGCCCTCGGTGTCCGGGCTGGTCAGGAAGCACTCGGGGTACTTCACGAACTGGAGCCGGTCCGCCCAGTCGGCGCCGTACAGCTCGGCGAACTCGGTGTAGTCCAGGGCGACGACCGCCTCGCCGGTGGCGGAGTCGGGCGGGTCGACCTGGAAGACCAGGCCGTTGATGTCGCGGTCGCCCAGGGTCGTCTCGTCCAGCAGCGTGGCCTGCCAGTCGCCCTCCAGCGCCGCGGCCTGCGTGTCCGTGGCGCCGTCGGGCGCGCCGACCTCGATGGGCAGGGTGCCGACCGGCACCGTCTCGCCCGCGGTCAGCCCGGACACCGTCTCGGTGGCGGTGGCGGCGGCCGGCTCCTCGGTCTTGGTCGGCTCGTACTCCACCTCGGCGGGAGTGTCGCCCGTGGTCAGGTCGGCGAGCGCGCCGCCGTCCTCACCGTCGGCCTTCTCGCTGACGGGCAGGTCGACCAGATCGACGCCGGACCGGTCGTCGCCGGGCGGCGGCACGGCGTAGGCACCGCTCAGCGTGGTCACCGTCAGCGCCATGACCAGGGCGGCGATCACGCCGAGCCGGGCCGTCAGGCGCCTGCGCCGCTCGGCGCGCGTACGGCGCAGCCGGCCACGGCCATTCCATGAAAGCGATCCCCACACGACGGCCGCGGCCCCCCACAGTCCGATCCGTGCGGACGGCATGCGTTACGGACACGCAGACGCCCGACGGAAATTTATGGGGTGGATGTTCAGTCACGGAAATGGTTCCCGTCAAATCCAAGATTTTGGATGTGATCTCGATCACAGCGCAAATACAAACACCTCGGAGCGGACGGCGACAAGGGGCTGGGAAGGATGTAATTGCAGCGCTCATTTACTTTTATTTACAAGCCACCCACATCGCCATCATCGGTCTTTAATGCCTCGTTAATGTGGACCGTTGGGGAGTATTTGGAGTGATTTGACGCCGGTCACGCTCCCACGGAAACGGCACTCCGGCGTCCCGCGCCGGAAAAGACCGCGCGCCCGCCCGTCCGGCATCGCCGTTCGCGGATGTGGCTCGACGGCGAGTCCATCGGTCATCCTTCTGCCGCGCTCCCATGGAGCGGGGGGCTTCATCAGGGAGGGAATGCAGCACCGTGGACCGTCGTCGTCTCATCCGGGCCTTGCCCAGAGTCCGGGCCGTGCCCCGGCGCACCACGGCAGGAGTGGCCGGCCTGCTCGCCGCCGCCCTGGGGGTGGCCCTGCTCGTCCCGCACGGATCCACGCCCGAGGCGGCGGACGCGGAGAAGCAGCACACCTCCTCCGGGCCGCTGGACGAGGACGCCGCCCAGCACAAGGCCCGCCGCACCGGCAAGCGCGTCGAGGTCACGGCCCTGCGCGATGCGACGTCGACCACGTACGCACTGCCGGACGGCAGCTTCGAGCTGACCGCCTACGCCGCTCCCGTGCGGGCCGAGGTGGACGGCGACTGGAAGCCCATCGACACCACGCTGCGGCGCACCAAGGACGGCTGGGCGCCCAAGGCGACCACGGACCCGGTGGTCTTCTCGGCGGGCAGCGGGGGAACCGGGGCCGGCACGGCCGATCACGCCCGCGCACGCAACGGCTCGGGCACCGTCCGCACCGCCGCCTACACCGCGCCACGGGCCACGTCCGCCCGGGCGGTACAGGCGTCCGGCACCGGCACCGGCACCGGCACGGACACCGGCACCACCTACAGCGACCTCGTCACCTTCACCTCGGCCGGGCACCAGGTCACCATGGGCTGGCCCGGCCCGCTGCCCACCCCCGTCGTCGACGGCGCGAGCGCCCTCTACCAGGACGTGTTCGACGGTGTGGACCTGCTGCTGACCGCCCAGGACAGCGGCTTCACCCATGTCCTGGTCGTACACAGCGCCGAGGCCGCGCGGAATCCGGAACTCGCCGAGATCGACTACCGGCTGACCTCGCCGGACCTCACCTTCCACCGTGACGCGGTGACGCAGGTGGTGACGGCCCGGGAGGCCGACGGCACGGAGATCGCCGTCTCGCCGACCCCCTACCTGTGGGACTCGGCGGGCAGGCCCGCGGTCACGGAGGGCGCCGACCCGCAGCCGGCCGAGCCCGGCGCGGAGCCCTCGCCCGGCTACTCGGAGGAGCCCGGCGAGGCGCCGTCCGACAACCCCACGGGCGCGGACACCGAGGACACCGCCGACCCGGGCCCCGGGACCACCGCGAGCGGCGACGGCACGGCGCGGCAGTCGGCGTACCGGACGGGCGGCACGACCGTCACCTCGGCGGCCGTGTCCGACGCCACCGACGTCCTCGCCCTGCCGGGCCTGGCCGGCCCCCAGCCCGGCACCCACCGCGCGGTCGGCACGACGGAACTCGACGGCCAGGGCACCACCTCGGCCCTCCTGGCCGTCACCCCCGACCGCTCGCTGCTGACCGGCGAGGACACCCGGTACCCGGTCTTCATCGACCCGTCGATCACCGGCAAGACCAAGAACTGGACCACCGTCTACAAGAAGTACCCGACATCCAGCTTCTACGACGGCGCCAACTACAACTCCGGCACCACCGAGGCCCGCGTCGGCTACGAGTCCACCACCGGCGGCCTGTCCCGGTCCTTCTTCCGCCTGGGCTGGACGTCCAGCATCAAGGGCGCCACGGTCAGCTCGGCCACCATCAGACTGCTGGAGACGTACTCCTGGTCCTGCGAGGAACGGGCGATGCAGCTCTGGTACACGGGCTCCATCTCCTCCTCCACGACCTGGAACAACCAGCCGTCATGGAAGACACAGCTCGGCAGCAAGTCCTTCGCCCACGGCTACAACTCCTCCTGCCCGGACTCCTACGTCACCTACGACGGCAAGTCCATCGCCCAGGACGCCGCCGACGGCGGCTGGACCAGCTTCACCATCGGCCTCCAGGCGAGCACCGAGGACTCCTCGTACTCCTGGAAGAAGTTCAAGTCCGAGGGCGAGTCCGCCCCCAAGATCACCATCAACTACAACCGCAAGCCCGTCGAGCCCACCAAGCTCCACATGAGCCCCGGCCCGGACTGCGACACCACCAGCCCGTACGCCTCCGTGGGCGCCAGCGACCTGACCTTCGACGCCAAGAGCTCCGACCCGGACGGCAACCTGAAGTACCTCGACTTCGAGGTCTGGCAGTCCGGCAGCAGCACCAAGATCTACGACGGCAACGTCGCCGTCGACTCCACGGGAACGGCCAGCGTCACCCTCGACGGCATCGACGGCACCAGCAGCAAGTTCACCAACGGCAAGACGTACTACTGGCGGGTGCGCGCGATCGACTCCTCGGGCGCCGCCTCCACCTACGCGCCGGCCGGAACGGTCAACTGCGGCTTCGTCTACGACGCCTCGGCGCCCAACGCGCCGAAGGTGACCTCGACCCAGTTCCCGGAGGACGACGGCACCGGCTCCACCTGGAGCTCCGTGAAGTTCGGCACCAAGGGCAGCTTCACCTTCAGCCCGGACGGCAGCAAGGACACCGTCAAGTACGTCTACTCCTTCAACGGCACGTCGTACTCCAAGAGCACCGGCACGGTCACCGCCGGATCCTCCGCGACGGTCACCGAAGCACCCCCGACGGCCGGGCCCAACGTCCTGTACGTCAAGGCGGTCGACAGCTCCGGCAACACCTCCACGGAGCCCACCAAGTACGTCTTCTACGTCACCCCCAAGGACACCGCCGACACGGCCGGCGACGTGACCGGCGACGGCATCGCCGACCTGTACGTCCTCGACGCCACCGGCGACCTGCGCCTCTACCCGGCGGAGAAGGACGGCGACATCCATGTCTCGCTGCCCGCCGCGCACGACGACGGGACGCTCATCGAGACGGACTCCGACGAGGACGGCGTCCCGGACTACGGCCGGTACTGGACCGACGACACCGGCACCACCCCGGCCCTGATCACCCACAACGGCGACTTCCTGCCCGGCGACGGCATCCAGGACGTCGTGGCCCGGATGCCCGACGGCAAGCTGTACATCTACCGGGGCGACGGCTACGGCAGCGTGGACGTCTCGCAGCGCGTGGAGATCCGGATGCCCGAAGGCGCCCCGGACACCGCCTCGCTGAGCCAGATCCTGGCCATCGGCGACTACAACAACGACAAGCGCCCGGACATGTTCGCCGTCTCCGGCACCGCCCTGTGGGCCTTCACCGGCTACACCGGCGGCACCTTCGCCAAGGCCGAGCAGATCACCGCCACCACCTGGGACACCCGCCAGCTGATCAACGTCGGCGATGTCAACGGCGACGGCGAGGTCGACCTGGTCTACCGCACCTTCGCCACCGACCGGCTGATCGTCCGCTTCGGGGTGAGCGACGGCAACGGGGGCACCACCCTGGCCTCCCTCGGCCATGCCGCGGACTCCCTGACCGGGACCGACACCGAGTACGCCACCGGCTGGGGCAGGACCACCTACACCCTGGTGGCCGGCACGCCGGACGTCACGGGCGACGGCATCCCGGACATCTGGGCCCGCAAGGCGGACGGTTCGGTCGTCTTCTTCGCCTGCACCAAGACCGGCGTCGGGACCCCCGTCACCGTGATCAGCAGCGGCTGGGAGGCCAAGAAGGCCTTCGGCTGACAAGAAGGCCTTCGGCTGACCGAGGACCGGCCGGACGGGGCGGCGGGCAGGGGCGTGACACACCCCACCTGCCGCCCCGTTCAAACTCCGTTAACAATGGACTGTGATCTCTCCGGCCCCCTCGATGCCCCGGAGCGCCCACCGGCCCAGGCCGGAGGCGACTCCCTACGTCGACCTCACCCGTGCCGAGTGGAGCGCGCTGCGCGACAAGACGCCGCTGCCGCTCACCGCGGAGGAGGTCGAGAAGCTGCGCGGTCTCGGCGACGTCATCGACCTCGACGAGGTGCGGGACATCTACCTCCCGCTCTCCCGGCTGCTCAATCTCTACGTCGGCGCCACGGACGGGCTGCGGGGCGCGCTGAACACCTTCCTCGGCGAGCAGGGCTCCCAGTCCGGCACCCCCTTCGTCATAGGGGTCGCCGGCTCGGTCGCGGTCGGCAAGTCCACCGTGGCCCGCCTGCTCCAGGCGCTGCTCTCCCGCTGGCCCGAGCACCCGCGGGTCGAGCTGGTCACCACCGACGGTTTCCTGCTGCCGACCAAGGAGCTCCAGGCCCGCGGGCTGATGTCGCGGAAAGGTTTTCCCGAGTCCTACGACCGCCGTGCGCTCACCCGCTTCGTCGCCGACATCAAGGCGGGCAAGAAGGAGGTCACGGCGCCCGTCTACTCCCACCTGATCTACGACATCGTGCCCGGCGAGAAGCTGGTCGTGCGCCGCCCCGACATCCTGATCGTCGAGGGCCTGAACGTGCTCCAGCCCGCCCTGCCCGGCAAGGACGGGCGCACCCGGGTCGGTCTCGCCGACTACTTCGACTTCAGCGTCTACGTCGATGCCCGCACCGAGGACATCGAGCAGTGGTACCTCAACCGCTTCCGCAAGCTGCGCGAGACCGCCTTCCAGAACCCGTCGTCGTACTTCCGCAAGTACACCCAGGTGTCGGAGGAGGAGGCGCTCGACTACGCCCGCACCACCTGGCGGACGATCAACAAGCCGAATCTGGTCGAGAACGTGGCGCCGACCCGCGGCCGGGCCACCCTGGTCCTGCGCAAGGGCCCGGACCACAAGGTGCAGAGGCTGAGCCTGCGCAAACTCTGACCATTACGCTGCGGCCATGCTGCATCTGCGCCTGATCTCCCCGGCCGGCCGGACCGACGCCGTGGTGAGCCTGATCGAGAAGACGGTCGGCACCACCCACCTGGTCGTGCTGCCGGGTGCCGCCCGCAGTCCGTCCGGGGACGTGGTCATGTGCGACGTGGCCCGCGAGGCGGGCGACGAGCTCATCGCGGGGCTGCGGGAGCTGGGCCTGGACAGAACCGGGTCGATCGCCGTGGAGACCATCGATCTGTCCCTGTCCGAGCGGGCCGACCGGGCCGAGGACGAGGCACCGGGCGAGGGCGTGGACGCGGTGCTGTGGGAGCAGCTCACGGACGCCACGCACGAGGAGTCGGCCCTGTCCGTCACCTACGTCGCCTTCATCACGCTCGCCACGATGATCGCGGCCTGCGGAGTGGTGCTGGACAACGCCGTCCTGATCGTGGGCGCGATGGCGGTGGGACCGGAGTTCGGGCCGCTGGCCGGGTTCAGCACCGCCCTCGTACGGCGGGCGCCGCGGCTGGCGCTGCGGTCGCTGGTCGCGCTGCTGGTGGGGTTCGCGGCGGCGATGGCGATGACGGTGGCCTTCAGCTGGCTGATGGACGCGCTGGGGCTGTTCACCGAGAGCAAGCTGGAGGGCGAGCGGCCCAACACCGGTTTCGTGTACGCCCCGGACGCCTTCTCGTTCGTCGTCGCGGTGCTGGCCGGTGTCGCCGGCACGCTGTCGCTGACCTCGGCGAAGTCCGGCGCCCTGGTCGGCGTCGCGATCTCGGTGACGACCGTCCCGGCCGCCGCCAACGCGGCCGTGGCCCTCAGCTACGGGGACACGGAGCAGACGGCGGGCTCCACGGTGCAGCTTCTGCTCAATCTGGCGGGCATCGTCGTCGCCGGCTGTCTCACGCTGCTGGCCCAGAAGTGGTTCTGGGCCAGGCAGCGCGCGCGTGGGGCGAGGACCGAAGGCGTCTAGCCGAGCGCCGACTTCACCGCGTCGGCCAGCCGCCCGGCCACCGAGCGGGCCTGCTCGATGTCGGCGGCCTCGACCATCACCCGCACCAGCGGCTCGGTGCCGGAGGGACGCAGCAACACCCGGCCGGTGCTGCCGAGTTCACGCTCGGCCTCGGCGACGGCGGCGGCCAGCTCGGCCGAGGTGGCCACCCGTGACTTGTCCACGTCGGGCACGTTGACCAGCACCTGCGGCAGCCGCTCCATGACGGAGGCCAGGTCCTTGAGCGTACGGCCGGTCTCGGCGACCCGCGCCGCCAGCAGCAGGCCGGTCAGCGTGCCGTCGCCCGTCGTGGCGTGGTCGAGGATGATGACATGCCCGGACTGCTCGCCGCCGAGGGCGAAGCCCTTCTCCTTCATCTCCTCCAGGACGTAGCGGTCGCCGACCGCGGTCTGCACGAGGTGGATGCCCTCGCGCTCCATGGCGAGCTTGAAGCCGAGGTTGGACATGACGGTCGCGACAACGGTGTCGGAGCGGAGTGCGGCACGCTCCCGCATCGCCAGCGCGAGCACGGCCAGGATCTGGTCGCCGTCCACCTCCTGGCCGGTGTGGTCCACGGCCAGACAGCGGTCGGCGTCACCGTCGTGGGCGATACCGAGGTCGGCGCCGTGCTCGGCCACGGCGGCCGTCAGCTTCTGGAGGTGGGTGGAGCCGCAGCCGTCGTTGATGTTGAGCCCGTCCGGCTCGGCGCCGATCGTGACGACCTCGGCCCCGGCCCGGCGGAACGCCTCCGGCGAGACCCGGGAGGCCGCGCCGTGCGCCTCGTCCAGGACGATCCGCAGACCGTCCAGCCGGTTCGGCAGCACGCCGACGAGATGGGCGACGTACTGATCGGCTCCTTCGCCGTACTCGCGCACGCGGCCGACGCCGGCGCCGGTCGGACGGTCCCAGGGGGCGCCGGTGCGGTGCTCCTCGTAGACGGACTCGATCCGGTCCTCCAGCTCGTCGGCGAGTTTGTGGCCGCCGCGGGCGAAGAACTTGATGCCGTTGTCGGGCATGGCGTTGTGACTCGCGGAGAGCATCACACCGAGGTCGGCACCGAGCGCACCGGTGAGGTACGCCACCGCGGGCGTCGGCAGCACACCGACCCGCAGGACGTCCACGCCCGCGCTGGCGAGACCGGCGACCACGGCGGCCTCCAGGAACTCCCCGGACGCGCGCGGGTCACGCCCGACCACGGCGGTCGGCCGGTGTCCTTCGAACGTGCCCGCCTCGGCCAGCACGTGCGCCGCGGCGACGGAGAGGCCGAGCGCCATCTCGGCCGTCAGGTCCGCGTTGGCGACACCGCGCACGCCGTCCGTGCCGAAGAGTCGTCCCACTTGTCCTCCTGAGGAAGCGTCAGTTCCGAGAAGCCGTTCGCCTCGGTCACTTCGTCCGATGTGTGCGACACGCCGGCCGCGGCTCCCGGCCCCAGGCATGTCGGTGCCTGTCCATCCGATCACACAAGCCTTTGAGCGTCTTGTGCCGTTATACGCCCACGGCTGTGATAAACGAACGCCCCGGCGGCACGTAGGCGTGCCGACGGGGCGTTCGGAGTACCAGCAGAGGCAGCTGTGATCAGCGCTTGCTGTACTGCGGAGCCTTGCGGGCCTTCTTCAGACCGGCCTTCTTCCGCTCGACCGCACGGTCGTCGCGGCGCAGGAAGCCGGCCTTCTTCAGCGGGCCGCGGTTGTTGTCGACGTCGGCCTCGTTGAGGGCGCGCGCGACACCGAGGCGGAGGGCACCGGCCTGGCCGGAGACGCCGCCACCGGCGATACGGGCGATGACGTCGTAACGGCCCTCGAGCTCGAGCACCTTGAAGGGCTCGTTGACCTCCTGCTGGTGCACCTTGTTCGGGAAGTAGTCCTCGAGGGTGCGGCCGTTGATCTTCCACTTGCCGGTGCCCGGGACGATCCGGACACGGGCGATGGCGTTCTTGCGGCGGCCCAGGCCGGCGGCCGGCTGGGGCTCGCCGAAGCGGGAGGCCAGGGACTCCGAGGTGTACTCGCCCTCGACGGGGACCTCGGACTCGGTGGTGTAGCTGTCGATGTCAAGCTCTTCGAGCGGCTGCTCGGCAGTGGTCTCGGCCACGATTCTCCTCAGATTCTGTTCAGTCTTAGGGGGTGGCCGGACTTACTGCGCGACCTGGGTGATCTCGAACGGCTGCGGCTGCTGCGCGCCGTGCGGGTGCTGGTCACCCTTGTAGACCTTCAGCTTCGAGAGCATCTGACGGCCCAGGGAGTTCTTGGGGAGCATGCCCTTGACGGCCTTCTCGATGGCCTTCTCCGGGTTCTTGTCCAGGAGCTCGTCGTAGCGCACGGAGCGCAGACCGCCCGGGTAGCCGGAGTGGCGGTAGGCCATCTTCTGCTGGCGCTTGTTGCCGGAGAGGTGCACCTTGTCGGCGTTGATGATGATGACGAAGTCACCAGCGTCGACGTGCGGCGCGTAGATCGGCTTGTGCTTGCCCCGCAGAAGGGTCGCGGCGGTGGACGCCAGACGGCCCAGGACGACGTCCTGGGCATCGATGACGTGCCACTGGCGGGTGACATCGCCGGGCTTGGGGCTGTACGTACGCACGGTTCGTAGCCTTCGCTTCTTCAGTGAATGGTCCTGACAAGGTCACCGAAGACGATCACGACAGCCTTGACCACACTGCGGTGACGCAAGCCGCGTGCATGGGTCGCTGGTCATCGGCCCGGTGGACCGGTGTAAGGGCCCCTCACGTGAGAATGAGCAAGCCAATACACATAACGAAAGTGCAGGATACCCGCGTCGGCCCGGACGGGTCAAAACGGCGGATCACCGGGCGCTGGGGTCCGGCATCTGCTGCCTTTCGGGGTTCTCGGCCTCCCAGAGTACGCGAGGGTCGCCGGTCCGGCCCGGTGCGCGGCCTCCGCGGCAGTGCCGCGCCAGCGCGACGGCGAGGACACACAGAGTGACGGAGTCCAGGAACGCCCGGCGCCGGACCGGCTCCAGATACGGCCAGCTCAGGCCCGGCAGCTGCGGGACCAGGGCGATCCAGAACCAGGGGGAGCGGGCGAACGAGCCGGCGCAGGTGGCGCCCGCCAGCAGGACGGGGAGGACGACCAGGAGGTAGTGGTCGTACGACGGCCGCGAGACCAGGAACGCGGAGAGCATCAGGGCCGCGGCGGTCTCGGCCGGGCGCAGCGGTCCCGGGTCGGCGCGGTGCCAGCGCACGTAGGCGCAGAGCACCCCGGCCGCGGCCCCCAGCAGCGCGAGGGCCCCGGCGAGCGTCCCCGGCACCCCCAGCCGGGGCAGTACGGCCGCCGGGGACGACTCGTAGGGACGCATGAACGCGTCGCCGCCGTCGGCCAGGAACGGCAGGGTGCGGGTGAAGAAGCCCGCCGGGTCCGGCATCAGCAGCGCCGCCGCGCCGGAGGCGAGCGCCGGCACCAGCACGAGCGCCCCGAGCGCCCGCCACCGGCGGGCGAAGAGGAACAGCAGCGCCACCGGGGCGAGCAGCGGCTTGAGGGCCACGGCGGCGCCGACCACCGCGCCGGCCGCCGTCCAGCGGCCCCGGTCCGCCAGCAGCAGGCAGAGCGGCAGGGCCAGGGCCGCCGCCACCGTCCAGTTGCCCAGCCGCACCAGGTGGGCGAAGGGCGCGAAGCCCGCCGCCAGGCCGAGCAGGCCGAGCGCGGCGAAGCGGCTGTGCAGCGGGGTGCGGTGCAGGCGCAGCGCGCAGGCCCAGCCCAGCGCCAGGCAGCCGGTGACCGCCAGTGGCACCAGCACCCGCAGCACGGCGGGCGGCAGCAGGACCTGGGGGGCGGCGGCCAGCACCGCGCTGGGCAGATAGAGGAAGCGCGGGTCGTCGTAGGGGGAGCCGCCGGCCAGCCAGATCCGCGCGGCCCGGACGACGATCGCGTTGTCCATGCCGCCGCCCGCCCCCGCCCGCGCCGTGCGCGCCGCGGTCACGCCCAGCACCACCACGAGCACCGCCCAGAGGGACCGGCCGGCCGGTCGTACCAACCACCCGGAGATGCCGCTTTTGTCCTTGACCATGACAGGAACGCTAGGGGCTGCGGGGTCCACGGAGGCGGACCAGCACGCCATCCGCCCCGTCTAAGATGCGCCCCATGAGTTTTGGGCAGGGGGGACCTCAGTCACAGTGGGATCCCTGGAAACCGCACTCGCAGCAGCAGCCCTGGAACGGCGGCGGCGACCAGACGCCTGACTGGGCGGCGCTCGCCGAGGCCTCCGAGGCCCGCAACAAACGGCGCCGGCTGCTGTTCATCGGCGGCGGGGCGCTGGCCACCGTCGCGGTCGGGGCGGCCGTCGCCGTGGCGGTGGTCTCGGCCAACGGCTCCGGCGGGACGTCGGACGACTCCGCCTCCCGGCTGCCCTCGGCCGCCGACATCCCCAGCGGGTCCGCCTCGGCGCCGTCGTTCGCCCCGACCAGCGCCCCTCCCCCGCTCGACCCGAAGGACTTCGTCTCCGACAAGAAGAAGGACACGGCGGCGCTCGGTCCCGACCTGCTCTTCCCGGGCACCCAGCTGACCATGGGCGACACCGTGTACAAGAAGGGCCCGAAGGCCGACACGGGAACCTGCTCGTCGGCGGCCGGGGGCACCCTGCCCAAGGTCCTCACCGACAACGGCTGCACCCGGCTGATGCGTGTCACATACACCAAGGACGGGATCGCGGTGACGGTCGGCGTGGCCGTCTTCGACACCGCGGCCGAGGCCACCAAGGCCAAGGGGCAGGCGGACACGAAGAGCATCGTCAAGGCCCTGTCCGGCGGGAGCGTCAAGCCGTTCTGCTCCGGCGCGGTCTGCCGCTCGACGACCAACTCCTACGGCCGTTACGCCTACTTCACCATCACCGGGTTCACCGACGGCAAGGACGTGACCGAGAAGGACACCGCGGTCTTCTCCGCCGGCGACGACCTGGCCGAGTTCGCCTTCCGGCAGATCAGACGGCGGGGCGAGGCCCAGGCCTCGGCGGCGGCGACCCGGTAGCCCCGGCACCGGCTCCCGCCCCGGACCGCGCCGGAGCCGTCCGCACCGTCCGCCGTGCCGGGAGACAATCACCGCACGACGTACCGGGAGGGGACGGGGGAACGGCACTGTGCGGATGCGAGACCGGGCCGGGCTGCTCGGCGCCGCGGCGGGCGCCGCGCTGCTGGCGCCGCTGGCCGTGTGGGCCTGGCCGGAGGGCGACGCCGGGGACCGGGACGGGCCCGCGCTCGTCCCCACCGATCTGCGCGAGCGGGACCCGGAGGCCACCGCCGCCGCACGCCGGGTGTACGCCCGGCTCGCGGCCCTGGAGAACGACGCCCGCCGCGGCCGGCCGAGCGGCACGGTGATCGGGCAGCACGTCGAGCTGCACAACGAGCGGTACAACCCGGAGTACGGCGACTACCGGGGCGTCAAACAGCCCGGCTACTACTACCGCAAGGCCCGCGACATCACCGGCCGGCTGCCCGCCTTCATCGAGCTCGACCTGGGTCCCGGCTACGGCGCGTCCGGCTGGGGCGTGGGCGAGTCGCGCTCCTACTCGCGCTCCTGGCCGGGCTGCGGCCGGTACTGGGGGTACACCGACGACGCCGTGGACCTGGCCGTCGGCGTGTGGGCGGGTCTGCCCCGGGCGGCCGACGGCTCCTACCGCCCCACCGGCGTGCACACGGACTGCTCCGCCGGCACCGAGGTGCGGCTGCCGGAGAACGGGGGCGCCCCGGCCGGCATGGTCGGCTTCTCCTTCCACCAGCCCTATCCCGGCAGCACCGTCAAGAGCTTCGCGCGGACGCTGCACCGCAACTCGCCCGGCGCCCGGGACAGCGGCTGGTTCGGCCGCGTGATCACCCCGGGCAGCACCGAGCACGAGGCCCTCCTGCACGACCTGTCGTTCCTCGCGGACCACCTGGGCTATCTCGCCGGCCGCGGGGTGCCGGTGCTGCTGCGCCCGTACCACGAGATGAACACGGCCCCCGGCAAGGGCTTCTGGTGGGCGGGCCAGGACCCGGCCGCGTTCCGCGGGCTGTGGCGGCTGACGTACGACTACCTCGTGCACCGGCGCGGCCTGCACAACCTGCTCTTCGTCTGGGCGCCGAACTCCTGGGACGGGAGCTACGGCCGCGAACCCGGGCTGTACTACCCGGGCGGGCGCTACGTGGACGTCGTGGGCGTCGACGACTACAGCGACACCCCGGCCCGGCCGTTCGGCGGCGGCGCCTGGACCGAGGTGTGGTACCGCGGCCTGGAGGGGTACCGCAGGCCCCGGATCGTCTCCGAGTCCTTCCACGTGCCGCTCAACGCGGCCCAGCCCCGGACCCTGACCCGGACGCCGTGGGTCCTGTGGACGGTGTGGGGCCAGGCCCTGTCGTACGAGAACGTCTCCGAGCCCCGGCACCGGAACACCGCGGACGACGTGAAACGGACCTACTACTCTTCCCGCGTGATCACGTCACAAGCCTTCACTTGATTAAATTTTGAACACACCTTCCTCACAGCGGTTCCATGGCCCGCCCACGCATGCGAGTATCGTGCTCCTGTTCGGCCAGTGGTTTGGGCGCCTGGGGGGGCTTCTGACTGGTGAGTGGCCGATAACGCCAATGTGGGCGTTGGGGGGCGTTTATCCCAGAGTGAGAGTGCCGTGGCACGCCGCGTCGTGCCACGGCCGAGATCTGTCGCTGCCTCAACGCACAACTGATCTCTTGGGAGTAGCGCAGTCGTCATGGCAACAACAGTCGTCGACGGGGGTGTGCCCCACTCACGGCACAACGCCAAACTGGCCAAGCGCACCGCGACCTGGAAGCCGGGGATCCTTCCGTTCCTGCTGCCCTTCGTCCTGCTCGTCGCCTTCGGGCTGTGGACCTACCGGCCCAGCTCGTCGGTGCTGAGCTGGGTCCTGACCATCGTCTGGTCCCTGCCGGTGATCGGTGTGATGGTCGGCCTCCAGGGCGCCCTGCTGATCCGCCGCCGGGTCCGCAAGAGCGACCGGATGATCCCGCCCGCGCCGGCCGAGGAGGACTTCCTGATCGTCCTCTGCCCGACCATCGGCCGCAACGACACCTACCCGGCCCTGGAGCGCTCGGTCCTGTCCTACGTCGAGCACATGCCGGAGTGGTTCCCGTACATGCGCGTCGACATCCTCACCGAGGAGGGCTGCGAGGCGGCGGAGGACATCGACCGGCTCGCCGACTCCCACCCGCTGATCCGGGTGATCACCGTTCCCAAGGACTACGTCCCGGCCAACGGCACCCGCTTCAAGGCCCGCGCCAACCACTACGCGCACGAACTGCGCATCGCGGAGGGCGAGGCCCTCGACTACGTCTGGGTGCTGCACATGGACGACGACACCGGCGTCGGCCCCGACACCGCGTCCTCGCTCGCCCAGTTCATCAACCGGCAGCGCCGTGCCCACCCCGACGAGGCCAAGCACATGGCCCAGGGCATCCTCACGTATCCGCGCGAGAACGCGGTCAACTACTTCACCTGGCTCGCCGACGCGGTGCGCCCCGCCGACGACATCGCCCGCTTCCGCGCGCTGACCGGCCTGGGCACCCCGGCCGCCGGCGTCCACGGCGAGCTGCTCGTGCTGCGCGCGTCCATCGAGGCGACCATCGGCTGGGACTTCGGCCCCAAGGAGATCGTCGAGGACGCCCGTCTGGCGCTGACCTTCTGCCGCCGCTACCCCGGCCGCAGCGACTGGTTCAACGGCCGCTGCTACGGCGCCTCGCCGGCCTCCGCGCAGGACTTCGTCAAGCAGCGCGACCGCTGGGCCTGGGGCCTGGTGGCGCTCTGCTTCAACAAGGCCGTGCCCTGGCGCTACCGCTGGTTCCTGTCGATCTGTGTGACCACCTGGATCCTCGGCCCGCTCCAGCACATCGCCGCGGTGCTGCTGATCGGCTGGCTCTTCAACGACATGAACACCTCGCCGGTGACCCAGTCCATCACGATCCTGTGGGCCCTGAACTTCGCGTACGTCATCTGGACCTACTGGGAGGGGCTGCGGCTGAACGCGATCGCGTCGGTCAACGGCCGTCGCAAGTGGTGGGAGCCGATCGTGGTGATCGCCTGCATCCCCGTCTTCTCCGTGCTGGAAGGACTCGGCGGCTTCAAGGGCTTCCTGAGGTTCGTCAAGCGCGAGGAGAACAAGTTCGTCGTGATCGCCAAGCCCGCCTGACGCCCGGAAGACAACTGACACATGCGCTCGCGACTGCCCCTGCTCGCCATCTTCCCGGTGACCGTCCTCACCGTCGTGCTGGGTGCCCCCTTCGTCCTCGGCGACCACCCGGTGCGCTGGGAGTCGGGCTCGGCCCTGCCCAGGATCGTGATGGGCGACGTCCCCGAGGAATCCGCCACCCCGCAGGACGGCGCCGGCGGCACATCGGCGTCCTCACCGCCCTCCTCCTCGTCCTCCTCCGCCACCGCCGACGCCGACCAGGTCGCCAAGCCCTGGAAGGCCGGCATGGCGCAGTGGGGCGTACAGATCTACTGGGAGGAGGAGAAGCAGAAACGTTCCGACGACTTCATCGAGAAGCAGGCCGAGAAGCAGGCCAAGTACCTCATCGGCCTCGGCGCCAACTCGGTCTCCCTCTCCTTCCCCTTCTTCACCGGGGGCACCACGTCCAACGAGATCTCGGCCGGTGACAAGACGCCCTCCCCGGAGCGCCTCCAGCGGGTGCTGGGAGTCTTCAAGGACGCGGGCTTCCGCACCACACTCCGCCCGATCATGGACGAGACGGCCCTGAACCCGCCGGACGGCTGGCGCGGCAACATCGAGCCCGCCTCGCGCTCCGCCTGGTTCGCGTCGTACGAGGCGTTCCTCACCCCGTACCTCAAGGTCGCCGAAGCGGAGAAGACCAACACCTTCGTCATCGGCACCGAGCTCAACTCCATGGAGGGCGACCCCGGCTGGGACGCCCTGGTCGACTCCGCCGAGCAGACCTTCTCCGGCGAGGTCTCCTACGACGCCAACTGGGACAACTACGTCTCGGGCCGCATCAACATGCCGGTCAGCCACCTCGGCGTCGACGCCTACTTCCCCGTCAAGGTGGCGGACACCGCACCCGTCGAGACCCTGGTCGAGGGCTGGAACGACTGGCTGGACAAGAAGGCCACCGGCCCGCTGCCGAACATCCTCGTCGCCGAGTCCGGCATCGGCGCCATGAACGGCGCCTACCACGCTCCCGGCGACTTCTACACCCGGGGCGCTCTCAATCCCCAGGTGCAGGCCAACTGGTACACGGCCGTCTGCCAGGTCGTCCAGGAGCGGAAGATGCAGGGCGTCTACTGGTGGTCGATCTGGTTCGACGACGACCCGCACACCAAGCCGGACGACAAGACCGCCTCCCGGCTCGACTTCGCCGGCCGCCCTCTCACCGAGAAGGCCATCAAGTCCTGCTTCACCTCCGACTACGCGGGCCCCGGCACCGACACCGCCGGCTGACCGAGCGAGGCAATCATGCAAGAAGCCATCATCTTGGTGGGCGGCAAGGGAACCCGTCTGCGCCCCCTGACGAACCACACCCCGAAACCGCTGCTCAACGTCGCGGGCTCCTCCTTCATCCGGCACCAGATAGCCAAGCTCATGGACGCCGGGGTCGGGCACGTGGTGTTCGCCACCTCCTACCTCGCCAACCTCTTCGAGGAGGAGTTCAAGGACTTCACCCAGGACCTGGAGATCTCCTACGCCGTCGAGGAGGTGCCGCTCGGCACGGGCGGAGCCATCCGCAACGCCGCGCGTCTGCTGCACGGCCCGCAGGACGCGCCGGTCCTCGTCCTCAACGGCGACATCCTCTCCGGCCTCGACCTGCGCGCGATCGTGCGCCTGCACGAGGCACGGCAGGCCGACGTGACCCTGCATCTCACCCGTGTCCCCGACCCCCGTGCCTTCGGGCTGGTGCCGACCGACGGGGCGGACCGGGTGCTGTCCTTCCTGGAGAAGCCCAAGACCGCCGAGGAGATCGTCACCGACCAGGTCAACGCCGGCTGCTACGTCTTCCGCCGCTCGGTCCTCGACGCCATCCCGGCCGGCCGGGAGGTCTCCGTCGAGCAGGAGACGTTCCCCGGCCTCGTCGCCGGGGGACGGCGCGTCTTCGGCCACACCACGGACGACTACTGGCGCGACCTCGGCACACCGCTGGCCTTCGTGCACGGCTCCGCCGACCTGGTCACCGGCAGGGCGACCTCTCCCCTGGTCGGGAGCGCGTCCGAGGCGCTGATCCACCCGACGGCCGTCATCGACCCGACCGCCCGCGTCATGGGCGGCTCCACGATCGGGCCGCGCGCCACCATCGGCCCGGACGTCGTGGTCAACCGCTCCCTCATCGGCGCGGACGTCACGGTCGCCGCGGGCGCCCAGCTCCACGACTCCGTGGTGGACCACGACTCCGTCATCGGCAGCGCGTCGCTGCTGCGGGAGACGGTCGTCGGCTGCCACGCCCACATCGGCGCGGAGAACGAGCTCCCCGCGCAGCTGCGGCTCTCGTGCGGCATCCGCATCCCCGCACAGGGCGTCCGCGTCAGCGGCACGTCCACCGCCTGCTCGGCCGTCCACTGAAGCCGCCTGCCCCACTCATGGCCTGACTGACCGTCAGTTACTGGAGAGACATGTCCCGCCACAGCTCACGAGCCGACCATCGGCCGACGGCCGACAAGGCAGAGCGCCTGCGCAAGTACCGCCCCGACATCCAGGGCCTGCGTGCCGTCGCCATCATGATGGTCGTCAGCATGCACTGCGGCATCCTCGACATCCACGGTGGCGTGGACGTGAGCTTCGTCCTGAGCGGTTTCCTCATCGGCGGCCAGCTCTTCGCGGAGATCGACAAGACCGGCAAGGTGTCCCTGACGAAGTTCTGGGCGCGCCGCTTCCGCCGTCTGACGCCGCCCATGGCCATCGTCATCGTCGGCACCGCGGTCCTGGCCTGGGTGTACGGCAGCCCGCTCAAGTTCCGCGCCTTCATGGAGGACGGCCTCGGCGCCTCCCTCAGCTTCCTGAACTGGCGCCTGGTGGAGACCGGCACCGACTACTTCGCCAACGACGGATCCCAGTCCCCGTACCAGCACTTCTGGTCGCTGGGCATCGAGGAGCAGTTCTACGTCGCCGCCCCGGTCCTCCTCGTCGTGACGGTCTGGATCAGCCGCAAGATCTTCCGCAACCGTGCCCTGGTGGCGCTGTTCCTCATGGCCGTCATCGCCGGATCGTTCTATCTGGGCTGGTCCAAGACGGCCGAGAACCAGCCGCTCGCGTACTTCAGCACCCACACCCGGATCTGGGAGATCACCTGCGGCGTTCTGCTCGCCCTCGCCGCTCCGCTCGTCTCCCGCATGAACACCGGCCTGGCCGCGGTCATCTCCTGGCTGGGGCTCGGCACCGTGCTCGTCACGGCGATGCTCATCTCCGAGGAGACGCCGCTGCCGGGGTACGCGGTGGCCGGCCCGGTCCTCGGCGCCCTCATGGTCATCGCCGGTGGCTGCGCCAATCCCCGGTTCGGCGCGGAGCGACTGCTCGACAACCCCGTCCTCGACTTCGTCGGCAACGTCAGCTACGGCTGGTACCTGGCCCACTGGCCGCTGCTGGTGCTCTGGCCCTCCATCACCGACCGTGAGTTCACGTACCAGGACCGGCTGCGGATCGCGGTCTTCTCGTTCCTCTTCGCCGTCGTCCTGCACTACGCCGTCGAGCGCAGGTTCAAGCAGAACGTGAAGCTGGTGGCCCGCCCCTGGAGGGGCGTCTTCACCGGCGGGTTCACCACCGCGGGCACGGCGGGGGCGATGGTCCTGGCCACGATCATCCCGCTGAACCTGGCGACCTCGTCGTCGAGCACGGTCGCGGTCGGATACTCCGGCCAGGCATCGGTCGAGGAGTCCGTGTACCGCACGGAGCTCTCCGCGGCCGTACAGAGCGCTCTGCGGGACACGCCCGAGAACTCCGCCAAGCGCGGCTGCATCGACAACTTCGACGTCAAGACGTTCGAGATGCGGGACGGCTGTGTCGTCGGCGACCCGAAGGGCACCAAGACCCTGGTCCTCATGGGCGACTCCCACGCCTGGCAGTGGAACGACGTCTACCACGAGATCGGCAAGGAGCTCGGCGTCCGGGTCGTGACCATGGCGAAGGGCGGCTGCTCGCCGCAGATCTACCACATCATCTACCCCGGCGTGAATCGCGAGTACACCGAGTGCGACAGCTGGCGTGAATCGGCCTTCGCCGAGCTCGAGAAGATCAAGCCCGACGTCCTCGTGATCGCCGACCGGGCCCGCCAGGAGGCGAACCGCTCGGGCGCCGAGGCCTCGTTCAAGGTGTTCAAGGAGACCGGCGCCAAGCTCGTCTACATGACGGACACCCCGCAGCCCGGTCAGAACGTCCCCGACTGTCTCGCCACGCACATCGACAACACCTCCCTCTGCAACCGCAAGCAGTGGCAGGCGCTGGAGTACTCGGACTTCCGCGCCATGGAGCGGGAGGTGGCCGAGAAGTACGGTGCCGACATCATCGACACGACGCCCGCGTTCTGCGCGGCGGACGTCTGCCCGGCGGTCATCGGCGACCAGGTCGTCTACTTCGACAACAGCCACATCACGTCGTCGTACTCAAAGACCCTGAAGCCCTTCCTCAAGCCGGCCCTGGAAGAGATCCTGAACAAGGCGTAGCCCGCCTCCCGTGCCGCTCCGGCCACCCCGGCCGGAGCGGCCCCGTCCCCCGCTACTGTCCCCGGACCCGCACCCGCCGAGCCTGCCGCTGCCGCTCCGCCAGCAGCTCGTCGGCGGGATAGGCGACCTCCTCCAGCGTCAGCCCGTGCGGTCGCACCACATGCACCGCGCTGTCCCGCACCCCCGCGTCGAGCACCTTCCGCGGCCACTCCACCCCACGGTGCCCGTCCCCCACGAACAGCAGGGCGCCGACCATGGAGCGCACCTGGTTGTGGCAGAAGGCGTCGGCACGGACCTCGATCTCCACGATGCCGTCCGCGCTCCGCCGCACCCCGAAGTCGAGGATCTCCCGGATCGTCGTCGCCCCCTCGCGTTTCTTGGCGTACGCCGCGAAGTCGTGCTCGCCGATCAGGGACTTCGCCGCGGCGTCCATCGCGGCGACGTCCAGCGGCCAGTCGTGCCAGAGGACGTGGTGCCGCAGCAGCGGGTCCACTCCCCCGGGCTGGTCGCCGACCCGGTAGACATAGCGCCGCCACAGGGCCGCGAACCGCGCGTTGAACCCGGCCGGCGCCTCGGTGAGCGACCACACCCGCACATCCTTCGGCAGCCGCCCCGCGAGCCGCTTCAGCAGCTTCTCCCGGTGCTCCTCCCACAGCGGCGCCGGCAGATCCACATGGGCCACCTGCCCCCGGGCGTGCACCCCGGCGTCCGTCCGCCCGGCCACGGTCAGCTCGTACGTCGTCGCACCCGACCGCGTCACGGTCCGCAGCGCGTCCTCGATCTCCCCCTGCACGGTCCGCCGTCCCCCGGCCTGCTTGGCCCACCCGGAGAAATCGGTCCCGTCGTAGGACAGGTCCAGCCGCACCCGTACGAACCCGGGCCGTACTTCGTCACTCACTCCCAGATCCTCTCAGCAACGCGAAAGCGGGCCCACCCCGCAGGGGCGGACCCGCTCAACGCAAGGCAGAGCCTCAGGCGTCCTTGCCTTCACCCTCAGCCGCTTCCGCGGCGGGCTCGGCGGGAGCCTCGGTGGCCTCGGCCGGAGCCTCGTCCGCCGTGGTCTCCTCGGCCTTGGCGGCCTCGGACTCCTTGACCGCGCGCTTGGTGGCGGCCTCGGCCTCACCCACGGCCTTCTGCTGCACCGTGAGCGCCTCGACCAGCTCGATCACAGCCATCGGCGCGTTGTCGCCACGGCGGTTACCGATCTTGGTGATCCGGGTGTAGCCACCCGGACGGTTCTCGTACCGCGGGCCGATCTCGGTGAAGAGCGTGTGGACGATGCCCTTGTCCGTGATGACCTGGAGCACCTGGCGGCGGTTGTGAAGGTCGCCCTTCTTCGCCTTGGTGATCAGACGCTCGGCGTACGGCCGCAGACGGCGCGCCTTCGCCTCGGTGGTCGTGATCTTGCCGTGCTCGAAGAGCGACTTCGCGAGGTTCGCGAGGAGCAGCTTCTCGTGCGCGGCGCTGCCGCCCAGACGGGCACCCTTGGTGGGCTTCGGCATGATGTTTCTCCTAGGTGTCTGCCCCGGCCGTATCAGGTACCGGAGTCAGTATCCGAGCAGGCGGTCGCCTGTCGGAGATCCGGAAGGCGC
This sequence comes from Streptomyces fumigatiscleroticus, assembly GCF_014647975.1. GTDB lineage: Bacteria > Actinomycetota > Actinomycetes > Streptomycetales > Streptomycetaceae > Streptomyces > Streptomyces fumigatiscleroticus. Next base: position 271,764 of record NZ_BMQF01000003.1, on the reverse strand, counting down.
CCCGCAGGGGCGCTCCCGGAAGGGGCGCGGGGAACTGCGCGATCAAGCACAGCGCACCCGCACCCGGGTACGGACCGCGAGGCCCGAGCTGTCAGTACTGCTCGGTCTCGACGAACCCGGCGTCCGCGTCGTCGTCCGCACCGAAGGCGTCGGCGGCAGCGGTCGGGTCGAATCCGGGCGGGCTGTCCTTCAGGGCCAGGCCCATGCCGGCCAGCTTCGCCTTGACCTCGTCGATGGACTTCGCACCGAAGTTGCGAATGTCGAGGAGGTCGGCCTCGGAGCGGGCGACGAGCTCACCCACGGAGTGGATGCCCTCACGCTTGAGGCAGTTGTAGGAGCGGACCGTGAGCTCCAGCTCCTCGATCGGCAGCGCCAGGTCGGCGGCGAGGGCGGCGTCCGTCGGGGACGGGCCCATGTCGATGCCCTCGGCGTCGATGTTCAGCTCACGGGCGAGACCGAACAGCTCGACCAGGGTCTTGCCGGCCGACGCCATGGCGTCACGCGGACGCATGGCCTGCTTGGTCTCGACGTCGACGATCAGCTTGTCGAAGTCGGTGCGCTGCTCGACACGGGTGGCCTCGACCTTGTACGTGACCTTGAGCACCGGCGAGTAGATGGAGTCGACCGGGATACGGCCGATCTCCTGGCCCACCTGCTTGTTCTGCACGGCGGAGACATAGCCGCGACCGCGCTCGACGGTCAGCTCCATCTCCAGCTTGCCCTTGCCGTTGAGCGTGGCGAGGACGAGGTCGGGGTTGTGCACCTCGACACCGGCCGGGGGCGCGATGTCGGCGGCGGTGACCAGACCCGGGCCCTGCTTGCGCAGGTACATCACGACCGGCTCGTCGTGCTCCGAGGAGACGACCAGCTGCTTGATGTTGAGGATCAGGTCGGTGACGTCCTCCTTGACGCCCGGCACGGTGGTGAACTCGTGCAGGACGCCGTCGATGCGGATGCTGGTGACAGCAGCGCCGGGGATCGACGACAGGAGGGTGCGGCGGAGGGAGTTGCCGAGGGTGTAGCCGAAGCCCGGCTCCAGCGGCTCGATCACGAACCGGGAGCGGAACTCGTCGACGACCTCTTCGGTCAACGAGGGACGCTGAGCGATCAGCATGTGCGGATCAGTTCCTTCAGTCGGGGGCGCCCGCTATTTGACGCCCGACCAGGCCGCACCCGGAGAGGTGCGGGTACTGCAAGGGTACGGGCGGCACGGCCCGAAGGAGCCGTACCGCCCGGAAACCGTCGGCCGCGAAGGCGACGCGTCAGACGCGGCGGCGCTTCGGCGGACGGCAGCCGTTGTGCGGGGTCGGGGTGACGTCCTGGATGGAGCCGACCTCGAGGCCCGTGGCCTGGAGGGAGCGGATCGCGGTCTCACGACCGGAACCCGGGCCCTTCACGAACACGTCGACCTTGCGCATGCCGTGCTCCTGGGCGCGGCGGGCGGCCGACTCGGCAGCCATCTGCGCGGCGAACGGCGTGGACTTCCGGGAGCCCTTGAAGCCGACGTGGCCGGCGGAGGCCCAGGAGATCACGTTGCCCGACGGGTCCGTGATGGAGACGATCGTGTTGTTGAACGTGCTCTTGATGTGCGCGTGGCCGTGAGCGACGTTCTTCTTTTCCTTGCGGCGCACCTTCTTGGCAGCGCCCTGACGACCCTTGGGGGGCATCTCTTAACTCCTACGGGAGGTGGTCGGTCCTACAGCGAAGACCGTGGACAGGCGTCCGCTGCGGACTACTTCTTGCCCGGCTTCTTCTTGCCGGCGATGGCGCGACGCGGGCCCTTGCGGGTGCGAGCGTTGGTGCTGGTGCGCTGACCGCGGACGGGCAGGCCACGACGGTGGCGCAGGCCCTGGTAGCAGCCGATCTCGACCTTGCGGCGGATGTCGGCCTGGATCTCGCGACGGAGGTCACCCTCGGTCTTGATGTTGTTGTCCACGTACTCGCGGATCGCGACCAGCTGCTCCTCGGAGAGGTCACGAACGCGGGTGTTCGGGTCCACGCCGGTGGCGGCCAGCGTCTGCTGGGAAAGAGTCCGGCCGATGCCGAACACGTAGGTGAGGGCGACCTCCACACGCTTTTCGCGCGGGATGTCAACACCGGAAACGCGTGCCATTCAATGGCTCCAGTTGATCCTCGGAGGTCTTCCGCAGAACCGGCTCCCGGCCGCCGTATCAGGTACGGACCGGGTCCCCGGCCTCCGAACCGGGGGTGTCAGACGATCACTCGCCTGGATCCTGCGTATGAACATGTATTGCTCGCGTCGCGCGAAGTTCTGCGAATCGCAGAGGGTACGGTCTGGCGTCAGCCCTGGCGCTGCTTGTGGCGCGGGTTCTCGCAGATGACCATGACCCGGCCGTGACGGCGGATCACCCTGCACTTGTCGCAGATCTTCTTGACGCTCGGCTTGACCTTCATTGGGTGAGGTTCTCCGGGTCAGTGCCACCACCCCGCGGGGGGTGCGGGCAAGATCTACTTGTAGCGGTAGACGATCCGGCCACGCGTCAGGTCGTACGGAGACAGCTCCACCACGACCCGGTCGTCAGGGAGGATGCGGATGTAGTGCATGCGCATCTTGCCGCTGATGTGTGCCAGGACCTGGTGGCCGTTCTGGAGCTCGACCTTGAACATGGCGTTCGGCAGAGACTCGACGACAGTGCCCTCGATCTCGATGGCACCTTGCTTCTTGGCCACGCTTCGCCCTTCGAATCGACTACCTTGATCGACCCTGTACTCCTCGTGGAGCCTGATACGAAGCGCATGCAGACATGAGGGTGCACAAGAGCCGACGAGTCAGTCTACGTCAGCGCACCCGGAAACACGAATCGGGGAAGTCTGCCCCATCCGCCGGCACCTCATGCGAGCGGGTCGGGGGCGGCCGTCACACCCAGCTCGGCCAGCTTGGCCCGGCCGCCGTCGGGGGCGGTGAGGACCAGCGGGCCCTCCTCCGTCAGCGCCACCGAGTGCTCCCAGTGCGAGGACCAGGTGCCGTCCGTGGTGATGACGGTCCAGTCGTCCGCCAGCACCTCCGTCCTCGGGGTGCCCAGGGAGACCATCGGCTCGATGGCGAGGCAGGTGCCCGGGACCAGCCGCGGGCCCTTGCCGCGGCGCCGGTCGACGTAGTTCAGCAGATGCGGGTCCATGTGCATCTCGGTGCCGATGCCGTGGCCGCCGTAGTCCTCGATGATCCCGTAGCGGCCGCCGCCCGGCTTGGGCTGGCGGCGGATGTAGGTCTCGATGGCCCGGGAGATGTCCACCAGGCGGTTGCCCTGCTTCATGGCCGCGATTCCGGCCCACATCGACTCCTCGGTCACCCGGGAGAGCTCGATCAGCTCCGGAGCGTGACCGGAGCCCACGAAGGCCGTGTAGGCGGCGTCGCCGTGCCACCCGTCGACGATCGCGCCGCAGTCGACGGAGATGATGTCGCCGTCCTTGAGGACCACCTCGTCGGACGGGATGCCATGCACGACGACCTCGTTCACGGAGGTGCAGATGGTCGCCGGGAAGCCGCCGTAGCCCAGGAAGTTCGGTTTGGCGTTGTGCTCGGCGAGCACCTTGCGGGCGACCTGGTCCAGGTCCTTGGTGGTGGCGCCGGGCACGGCCGCCTCGCGGGTGGCCGCGTGGATGGCGGCGACGACCAGCCCCGCCTCACGCATCTTGGCGATCTGCTCGGGGGTCTTGATCTGCACCATGCGGCTACGGCCTTTCTTGGACCGGAGAGAGTACGAACGCTTCAACGATACGGGGCGCCGGGTACCCCGCCCCACACAGCGGCCGCGGCCCCCGGACCGGGAACCGCGGCCATCGCTGTGCACGGACGGCTACGCGCCGTCGCTGCCGCCCTTGAGCGCCTCCAGGGCGCGGGTGGTGACCTCGTCCACCGACCCCAGGGCCGGGATGGTGGTCACCAGGCCCTGCGTCTTGTAGTAGTCGATGATCGGCTCGGTCTGGGTGTGGTAGACCTCGAGCCGCTTGCGGACGGTGTCCTCGGAGTCGTCGTCCCGCTGGTAGAGCTCGCCGCCGCAGACGTCGCAGACGCCCTCCTTGGCCGCGGGCTTGTACGTCACGTGGAAGACGTGGCTGCTGTCGTTGCGGCAGATGCGGCGGCCGGCGATCCGCTTGACCACCTCGTCCTCGGGGACCTCCAGGTCGAGCACCGCGTCGAGCTTCATGCTCTCGCCCTGGAGCAGCTCGTCCAGCGCCTCGGCCTGCGAGACATTGCGCGGGAACCCGTCCAGCAGGAAGCCGTTCTCCGCGTCGGGCTGCTGCATGCGGTCCTTGGCCATCGCGATGGTGACCTCGTCCGGCACCAGGTTCCCGGCGTCCATGTAGGACTTCGCGAGCTTGCCCAGCTCCGTCTGCTGGCTGATGTTGGCGCGGAACAGGTCGCCCGTGGAGATGTGGGGGATGCGCAGCTTCTCGGCCAGGCGCGTGGCCTGCGTTCCCTTGCCTGCACCCGGCGGCCCGACGAGGACGATTCGCATCAGCGGAGGAACCCTTCGTAATTGCGCTGCTGGAGCTGGCTCTCGATCTGCTTCACCGTCTCGAGTCCGACACCCACGATGATCAGGATGCTGGTCCCGCCGAACGGGAAGTTCTGGCTTGCCCCGAAGCCAACCAACGCCATTGTCGGAACGAGAGCGATCAGGCCCAGATACAGCGAACCCGGCCAGGTGATCCGGTTGAGTACGTAGCTGAGGTACTCAGCGGTCGGTCGGCCAGCCCGGATGCCCGGGATGAAGCCACCATACTTCTTCATGTTGTCCGCGACTTCCTCGGGGTTGAAGGAGATCGCCACGTAGAAGAACGCGAAGAAAACAATGAGGAGGAAGTAGAGGGTGATGTAGATCGGGTGGTCGCCCTTGACGAGATTGGACTCGATCCAGGTCTTCCAGCCGGAGGTGCCGCTGGAGAACTGGGCGATCAGTGCCGGGATGTACAGCAGCGAGGAAGCGAAGATGACGGGGATGACACCCGCCTGGTTGACCTTGAGCGGGATGTAGGTCGACGTACCGCCGTAGGAACGGCGGCCGATCATGCGCTTCGCGTACTGCACCGGGATACGGCGCTGGGCCTGCTCGACGAAGACCACCAGGCCGACCATGACCAGGCCGACGAGGATCACGGTGCCGAACTCGATCCAGCCGCCGGCGAGGTCGCCCTGCTTCTTGATCGCCCACAGGGCGGACGGGAAGGTGGCGGCGATCGAGATGAACATCAGGATCGACATGCCGTTGCCGATGCCGCGGTCGGTGATCAGCTCGCCGAGCCACATCACCACGGCCGTACCGGCGGTCATGCAGATCACCATGACGATGGTGGTGAAGATCGCGCGGTCCGGGACGATCTGGCTGGCGACCGTGCAGCCGGAGAAGAGGGCGCCGCTGCGGGCGGTGGCCACCAGGCCGGTGCCCTGGAGGATGGCGAGCGCGATGGTCAGATAGCGCGTGTACTGCGTGATCTTGGCGGTGCCTGCCTGGCCCTCCTTCTTCAGGGCCTCCAGGCGCGGGATCACCACGGTGAGCAGCTGCAGGATGATGCTCGCGGTGATGTACGGCATGATGCCGAGCGCGAAGACCGTGATCTGCAGCAGGGCGCCGCCGCTGAACATGTTGACCAGACCGAACAGGCCCTGGTTGCCGGACGCCTGGTCCACACACTCCTGGACGCTCTTGTAGTCGACGCCCGGGATCGGGATGTGGGTACCGACCCGGTAGACCACGATGATGCCGAGCGTGAAGAGCAGCTTCTTGCGCAGGTCGGGCGTCTTGAACGCCCGGGCGAACGCGGTGAGCACGGTGCCTCCTGCGACCCCCGCGCAACTGCGTCAAGGGTGACGGTCTTGAGGTTCGACTAATACGTAACGGTCAACTGCCGCTCAGAGTGCCCCATGGGAAGCACCCCGTGGAAGATGGCAGCGCAGGTCACCTTACCGGCGAGACCGCCACCCTAGGAACGACCAACCGGGGATACCCCTTTTGTGGGTATCCCCGGTCGGGATCGCTCAAGTCATCGAGATGCCTGAAGGATTCAGACGAGCTCGGTGACGGTACCGCCGGCGGCGGCGATCTTCTCCTTGGCGGAGGTGGAGGCCTTGTCGACCGTCACCGTCAGCGCCACGGAGACCTCGCCCTCGCCGAGGACCTTGACCAGGCTGTTCTTGCGAACGGCGCCCTTGGCCACCAGGTCCTCGACCGTGACCTCGCCACCCTCGGGGTAGAGCTTGGCCAGCTTGTCGAGGTTCACGACCTGGTACTCGGTCTTGAACGGGTTCTTGAAGCCCTTCAGCTTCGGGAGCCGCATGTGGAGCGGCATCTGGCCGCCCTCGAAGCTCTCCGGAACCTGGTAGCGGGCCTTCGTGCCCTTGGTACCACGACCGGCCGTCTTACCCTTCGACGCCTCACCACGACCGACACGGGTCTTGGCGGTCTTGGCGCCCGGGGCGGGACGGAGGTTGTGGATCTTCAGCGGGTTCTGCTCCGCCATGATCAGTCGACCTCCTCGACCGTCACGAGGTGGCGGACGGTGTGCACCATGCCGCGGAACTCGGGGCGGTCCTCCTTGACGACCACGTCGTTGACCTTCTTCAGGCCAAGCGAACGCAGGGTGTCACGGTGGTTCTGCTTGCTGCCGATGTAGGACTTGACCTGCGTGATCTTGAGCTGTGCCATGATCACACACCCGCCCCGGCACGCGCACGCAGCAGGGCCGCGGGGGCGACGTCCTCGAGCGGCAGACCACGGCGGGCCGCGATCTCCTCGGGACGCTGCAGGCCCTTCAGGGCCTCCACGGTGGCGTGCACGATGTTGATGGCGTTGTCGGAGCCGAGCGACTTCGACAGCACGTCGTGGATACCGGCGCACTCGAGCACGGCACGCACCGGACCACCGGCGATAACACCGGTACCGGGAGACGCGGGCTTGAGCAGCACGACGCCGGCAGCCTTCTCACCCTGGATGGGGTGCGGGATGGTGCCCTGGATCCGGGGGACCTTGAAGAAGTGCTTCTTGGCCTCCTCGACACCCTTGGCGATGGCGGCCGGCACCTCCTTGGCCTTGCCGTAACCGACACCCACGGTGCCGTCACCGTCGCCCACCACGACCAGCGCGGTGAAGCTGAAGCGACGACCACCCTTCACAACCTTGGCGACGCGGTTGATCGCGACGACGCGCTCGACGTACGCGGTCTTCTCGGCGGCAGCAGCGCCGCCGTCACGGCCCTTCCGGTCCCGCCGCTCGCCGCCACCGGCACCGCCACCGCGGCGCTGGGGTCCAGCCATTGGATTTACCTCTCTCTTTTCCGCTAGCTACGGCGGCTCAGAACCTGAGCCCGGCTTCGCGGGCGGCGTCCGCCAGGGCGGCGATGCGCCCGGCGTACTGGTTGCCACCACGGTCGAACACGACAGCCTCGACACCGGCGGCCTTGGCACGCTCGGCGACCAGGGCGCCGACCTGCTTGGCCTGCGCGGACTTGTCGCCCTCGCCACCGCGGATCGAGCTGTCCAGGGTGGACGCCGACGCCAGGGTGTGGCCCTTGAGGTCGTCGATCACCTGCGCCACGATGTGGCGGTTGGAGCGGGTCACGACCAGACGGGGACGCTCCGCCGTACCGGCCACCTTCTTGCGGATCCGGATGTGACGGCGCTTGATCGCGGCGCGCTTGTAGGCGTCGCCCTTGAGGATCTTCTGCCCGTATGCCATGGCTTACTTACCCGCCTTTCCGACCTTGCGGCGGATGACTTCGCCCTCGTACTTGACGCCCTTGGCCTTGTACGGGTCGGGCTTGCGCAGCTTGCGGATGTTGGCCGCAACCTCGCCGACCTTCTGCTTGTCGATGCCCTCGACCGAGAAACGGGTCGGGGTCTCCACCTTGAAGGTGATGCCCTCGGGGGCCTCGACCAGGATCGGGTGGCTGTAGCCCAGGGAGAACTCCAGGTTGGAGCCCTTGGCCTGGACGCGGTAACCGACACCGCTGATCTCGAGCTTCTTCACGTAACCCTGGGTCACGCCGGTGATCATGTTCGCCACCAGCGTGCGGGACAGGCCGTGCAGGGCCTTGCTCTGACGCTCGTCGTTGGGGCGGGTCACCTGGAGAGTGCCGTCCTCGCCCTTGGCGATGTCGATCGGCGCCACGACGGTGTGGGTCAGCGTGCCCTTGGGGCCCTTGACCGAGACCGTACGGCCGTCGATGGTGACGTCCACGCCGGCGGGAACCGCGATGGGGAGCTTGCCGATGCGCGACATAGCTGTTTCCTCCGTTCCCTTCTGCTACCAGACGTAGGCGAGGACTTCCCCACCCACGCCCTTCTTGCCGGCCTGCTTGTCGGTGAGGAGCCCGTGCGACGTGGAGATGATCGCCACGCCCAGGCCGCCGAGCACCTTCGGCAGGTTGGTGGACTTCGCGTACACCCGGAGACCGGGCTTGGAGATCCGCTTGATGCCCGCGATGGAGCGCTCACGGTTGGGGCCGAACTTCAGCTCCAGGACGAGGTTCTTGCCGACCTCGGCGTCCTCGACCTTCCAGCCCGTGATGAAGCCCTCCTGCTGGAGGATCTCCGCGATGTGAGACTTGATCTTGGAGTGCGGCATCGACACCGAGTCGTGGTACGCCGAGTTCGCGTTCCGCAGACGCGTGAGCATGTCTGCGATCGGATCAGTCATGGTCATGAATTGGCCTTCGGCCTCTCTCGCCGGGGTTTCCTGGTGCGCCATCCCTCTCCCCGATCCGAGACGGGACGGGTGCGGCGCGGTGGACCTACGGCGTAGTAAGTCGTACGGGCGGCGGCAGACGCCCAACCCCACAAGCCTAAGGCATGTGGCGTGGACGTCCCGCCGCCCCGAATGCTTACCGAGAGCCTGGCGAAACCGGAATTACCGGGTCTACCAGGAGCTCTTGGTCACGCCCGGCAGCTCGCCACGGTGAGCCATCTCACGAAGGCACACGCGGCACAGGCCGAACTTGCGGTACACGGAGTGCGGACGGCCGCAGCGCTGGCAGCGGGTGTAGCCACGCACACCGAACTTGGGCTTGCGAGCAGCCTTCGCGATGAGAGCCTTCTTCGCCATCTCGCTCACGCCTCCTTGAACGGGAAGCCGAGGTGACGGAGAAGGGCGCGGCCCTCTTCGTCGTTGGTCGCCGTGGTGACCACGGTGATGTCCATACCCCGGACACGGTCGATCTTGTCCTGGTCGATCTCGTGGAACATGACCTGCTCCGTGAGACCGAAGGTGTAGTTGCCACGGCCGTCGAACTGCTTGGGGGACAGGCCGCGGAAGTCGCGGATGCGCGGCAGCGCGAGCGACAGGGTGCGGTCCAGGAACTCCCACATGCGGTCGCCACGGAGCGTGACGTGGGCACCGATCGGCTGGCCCTCACGCAGCTTGAACTGCGCGATGGACTTGCGGGCCTTGGTGACGGCCGGCTTCTGACCGGTGATCGTGGTGAGGTCGCGCACGGCGCCCTCGATCAGCTTGGAGTCGCGGGCGGCATCGCCCACACCCATGTTGACCACGATCTTGACGAGGCCCGGGACCTGCATGACGTTCTCGTACTTGAACTCGTCACGCAGCTTGCCCGCGATCTCCTCGCGGTACTTCGTCTTCAGACGCGGAGTGGTGGTGGTCGCCATCAGATGTCCTCACCCGTCCGCTTGGCAACGCGGATCTTGTTGCCTTCGTCGTCGAAGCGGTAGCCGACGCGCGTGACGACCTTCTTGCCGTCCTTCTCCACGACGAGCTGAACGTTGCTCACGTGAATCGGGGCCTCGGTGGTCACGATGCCGCCGGCCTGCGAACCGCGAGCGGTCGGCCCGGCCTTCGTGTGCTTCTTGACCCGGTTGACACCCTCGACCAGGACACGCTCCTCGCGCGGGTAAGCGGCAATGACCTTGCCCTGCTTGCCCTTGTCCTTGCCGGTGATGACCTGGACCAGGTCGCCCTTCTTGATCTTCATGCTCACAGCACCTCCGGCGCGAGGGAGATGATCTTCATGAACTTCTTCTCGCGCAGCTCACGGCCGACCGGGCCGAAGATACGGGTGCCACGAGGGTCGCCGTCGTTCTTCAGAATGACGGCGGCGTTCTCGTCGAAGCGGATGTACGAGCCGTCCGGACGGCGGCGCTCCTTGACGGTGCGAACGATGACCGCCTTGACGACGTCACCCTTCTTCACGTTGCCACCGGGGATCGCGTCCTTGACGGTGGCGACGATGACGTCACCGATACCCGCGTAGCGGCGACCGGAGCCACCGAGCACACGGATGGTGAGGATTTCCTTCGCACCCGTGTTGTCGGCGACACGCAGTCGCGACTCCTGCTGGATCACGTCTATCTCCTGATCGTCTGCCGGTTCCCCGGGGGCCGCTCAGCGAGCGGCCCCCGGAGCCTGGCGGAACTTACCTGCGGGTTTGCCCCGCAGGAATTACTTGGCCTTCTCGAGGATCTCGACGACGCGCCAGCGCTTGGTCGCGGACAGCGGCCGGGTCTCCATCAGGAGGACGCGGTCGCCGACACCCGCGGCGTTCTGCTCGTCGTGCGCCTTGAGCTTGTTCGTACGGCGGATGACCTTGCCGTACAGCGCGTGCTTGACGCGGTCCTCGACGGCGACGACGACGGTCTTGTCCATCTTGTCGCTGACGACAAGGCCCTCGCGGGTCTTGCGGAAGCCGCGCGCCTCAGTGTTCTCAGTCACGTTGTTCTCGCTCATCAGGCGTTCTCCACCGTCTCGATGCCGAGCTCACGCTCACGCATGAGGGTGTAGATCCGGGCGATGTCCTTGCGGACCGCCTTCAGACGGCCGTGGTTCTCGAGCTGACCGGTCGCCGCCTGGAAGCGGAGGTTGAACAGCTCTTCCTTGGCCTCGCGGAGCTTCGCGAGAAGCTCCTCGTTGCCCAGCTCGCGCAGCTCGGACGCCTTGGTACCGGCCGACATCACGCTTCACCTGCCTCGCGCTTGACGATCTTGCACTTCATCGGCAGCTTGTGAGCCGCACGGGTCAGGGCCTCGCGCGCGATCTTCTCGTTCGGGTAGGACAGCTCGAACATCACCCGACCGGGCTTGACGTTCGCGACCCACCACTCCGGCGAACCCTTACCGGAACCCATGCGGGTCTCGGCCGGCTTCTTGGTCAGCGGGCGGTCCGGGTAGATGTTGATCCAGACCTTGCCGCCACGCTTGATGTGGCGGGTCATGGCGATACGGGCCGCCTCGATCTGGCGGTTGGTGACATACGCCGGGGTCAGCGCCTGGATGCCGTACTCGCCGAACGCAACCTGCGTGCCACCCTTGGACATGCCGTCGCGCTTGGGGTGGTGCTGCTTGCGGTGCTTGACCCTACGGGGGATCAGCATGGTGGTCAGGCCTCCGTTCCGGTGCTCTCAGCCGGAGCGGCGGCGGGAGCCTCGGCCTTGGGGGCCTCGGCAGCCGGAGCCTGCTGCGGCTTGCGCCCGCGACGCTCGCCACCGCGGCCACCACGGGCCGGGCGGTCGGCGCCACCACGGGCCGGGCGGTTGCCGGCACGGGCGGCGGCGTTCTCGGCGCGGACCTCGGCGATGTTCTTGACGTCGCCCTTGTAGATCCAGACCTTCACACCGATGCGGCCGAAGGTCGTCTTGGCCTCGAAGAAGCCGTAGTCCACGTTCGCGCGGAGCGTGTGCAGGGGCACACGGCCCTCGCGGTAGAACTCCGAGCGGGACATCTCGGCGCCGCCGAGGCGGCCACCGCACTGGATCTTGATGCCCTTGGCGCCCGCCTTCATCGCCGACTGCATGCTCTTGCGCATGGCGCGGCGGAAGGAGACGCGGGAGGAGAGCTGCTCGGCAACGGCCTGGGCCACCAGCTGAGCGTCGGTCTCGGGGTTCTTGACCTCGAGGATGTTCAGCTGGACCTGCTTGCCGGTGAGCTTCTCCAGGTCGCCGCGGATGCGGTCGGCCTCGGCGCCACGGCGGCCGATGACGATGCCCGGACGCGCGGTGTGGATGTCCACGCGGACACGGTCACGGGTGCGCTCGATCTCGACCTTGGAGATGCCGGCGCGCTCCATGCCGGACGTCATCATCCGACGGATGGCGACGTCTTCCTTGACGTAGTCCTTGTACAGCTTGTCGGCGTACCAACGCGACTTGAAGTCGGTCGTGACACCGAGCCGGAACCCGTGCGGGTTTACCTTCTGGCCCATTACCGGGTTCCTTCCTTGCTGCTGACGACCACGGTGATGTGGCTGGTCCGCTTGCGGATCCGGTAGGCACGGCCCTGGGCGCGCGGCCGGAACCGCTTCAGGGTCGGGCCCTCGTCGACGTAGGCCTCGGAGACGTAGAGGCTGTCGACGTCGGTGTGGTCGTAGTTGTGCGCGGCGTTGGCGATGGCGCTGTCCAGCACCTTGCCGACCGGCACGCTCGCGGCCTGCGGGGCGAAACGCAGGACCGCCTGAGCCTCCGTGGCGTCCATGCCACGGATGAGGTCCACCACACGGCGGGCCTTCATGGGCGTGACGCGGATGTACCGCGCCTGGGCCCTGGCTTCCATGGTTGTCCCTTCAGTGTTTGTCATGATCATTCACACCCCGCTGAACTAGCGGCGCTTCGACTTCCGGTCTTCCTTGACGTGACCCCGGAAGGTGCGCGTCGGCGAGAACTCGCCGAGCTTGTGTCCGACCATCGACTCGGTGACAAACACCGGGATGTGGGTCTTGCCGTTGTGCACCGCGATCGTGTGTCCGAGCATGGCCGGGACGATCATCGAGCGGCGGGACCAGGTCTTGATGACGTTCTTGGTGCCGGCTTCGTTCTGGGCGTCCACCTTCTTGATCAGGTGGTCGTCGACGAAGGGCCCCTTCTTCAGACTACGAGGCATCTCAACCCGTCCTTAGCGCTTCTTGTTCGTCTTGCGGCGGCGGACGATGTACTTGTTGCTCGCCTTCTTGGGAGAACGAGTACGGCCTTCCTTCTTGCCCCAGGGGGACACGGGGTGACGGCCACCGGAGGTCCGGCCCTCACCACCACCGTGCGGGTGGTCCACCGGGTTCATGACCACACCGCGGACGGTCGGGCGAACGCCCAGCCACCGCTTGCGGCCCGCCTTGCCCCAGTTGATGTTCGACTGCTCGGCGTTGCCGACCTCGCCGACGGTGGCGCGGCAGCGGACGTCGACCAGACGGATCTCGCCGGACGGCATGCGCAGGTGGGCGTAGGCGCCCTCCTTCGCGAGCAGCTGCACGGAGGCACCGGCGGAGCGGGCGAACTTGGCACCGCCACCGGGACGGAGCTCGATCGCGTGGATCGTGGTACCGACCGGGATGTTGCGGAGGGCCAGGTTGTTGCCCGGCTTGATGTCGGCCCCGGGGCCGTTCTCGACGCGGTCGCCCTGCGACAGGCCACGCGGCGCGAGGATGTAGCGCTTCTCGCCGTCCGCGTAGTGCAGGAGCGCGATGCGCGCGGTGCGGTTGGGGTCGTACTCGATGTGCGCGACCTTCGCCGGCACGCCGTCCTTGTCGTGACGACGGAAGTCGATCACGCGGTAGGCGCGCTTGTGTCCGCCACCCTGGTGGCGAACGGTCACACGACCGGCGTTGTTACGGCCGCCCTTGCTGTGCAGCGGGCGAACCAGCGACTTCTCCGGCGTGGACCGCGTGACCTCGACGAAGTCGGCGACGCTGGCGCCACGACGGCCAGGAGTCGTCGGCTTGTACTTGCGGATACCCATTTCTCAGTCCTCGTCCGATATCGGACGATCCGGACCTCCGTCAGGAGGTCGGACCGCCGAAGATGTCGATACGGTCGCCCTCGGCGAGGGTCACGATCGCGCGCTTGGTGGCGGCACGCTGGCCGAAACCGGTGCGGGTCCGCTTGCGCTTGCCCTGGCGGTTGATCGTGTTGACCCCGGTGACCTTGACCGAGAAGACCGACTGCACGGCCTCCTTGATCTGGGTCTTGTTGGCACGCGGGTCGACGATGAACGTGTACTTGTTCTCGTCGAGCAGCGCGTAGCTCTTCTCGGACACGACCGGCTTGATCAGGACGTCACGGGGGTCCGTGTACGCCTTGCTCGCCGGAGTGACGACGGTGTTCTTGCCCTCGGTGGCGTGGCGGCGTGCCTTGGCGACGCGCGCGGCCTTGGCGGCCTTGGCCGCCTTGGAGGCGATGCTCGGGTGACGGACGGCCATCAGGCTTCGCTCCCTTCGGTGTCGTTGGCCTTCTTCGGGCCGGCGACGAAGGACTCGAGAGCGGCCTGGGTGAAGACCACGTCGTCCGAGACGATCACGTCGTACGTGTTCAGCTGGCCCGGCTCCAGGATGTGGACCTGGGGCAGGTTGCGGGCGGACAGCCACGCGGCCTCGTCGGAGCGCTCGACGACCAGGAGCAGGTTCTTGCGCTCGCTGATCTTGCCGAACAGGCTCTTGGCGGCCTTCGTGGAGGGGGTCTCGCCCTCGATCACGCCGGTGACGACGTGAATGCGGTTGGCGCGGGCCCGGTCGGTGAGGGCGTGGCGCAGGGCCGCGGCCTTCATCTTCTTCGGGGTGCGCTGCGAGTAGTCGCGCGGCACGGGACCGTGCACGACGCCACCACCGGCGAACTGCGGCGCGCGGGTCGAGCCCTGACGGGCGCGGCCGGTGCCCTTCTGGCGGTACGGCTTCTTGCCACCGCCGCGGACTTCACCGCGGGTCTTGGTCTTGTGGGTGCCCTGGCGGGCAGCCGCGTTCTGCGCAACGACGACCTGGTGGATCAGCGGAATGCTGACCTTCTCCACGCCGAAGATCTCCGCGGGGAGTTCGACGCTACCGGTCTTCTCGCCGGCAGGCGAAAGGATGTCAACAGTGCTCATCGGTTACCTCAGGCCCCCTTGGCCGCGGTGCGGACCAGGACGAGGCCGCCGTTCGGACCGGGAACCGCGCCCTTGATGAGCAGCAGACCCTTCTCCGCGTCAACGGCGTGGACGGTCAGGTTCTGGGTGGTGACCCGCTCGTTGCCCATGCGACCCGCCATGCGGAGGCCCTTGAACACGCGGCCCGGGGTGGCGCAGCCACCGATGGAACCGGGGGAGCGGTGCTTGCGCTGGGTACCGTGCCCGGCGCCGAGGCCACGGAAGTTGTGGCGCTTCATGACACCGGCGAAGCCCTTGCCCTTGCTCTTGCCGGTGACGTCGACCTTCACGCCGGCCTCGAACACCTCAGCGGTGATCTCCTGGCCGAGGGTGTACTCGGCGGCGTCCGCGGTGCGGATCTCGACGAGGTGACGACGGGGGGTGACGTCGGCCTTGGCGAAGTGGCCCTTGAGGGGCTTGTTCACCTTGCGCGGGTCGATCTCGCCGAAGGCGATCTGGACGGACTCGTAGCCGTCGACGTCGTTCGTACGGACCTGGGTCACGACGTTGGGTCCGGCCTTGACGACGGTCACCGGGACGACACGGTTGTTCTCGTCCCAGACCTGCGTCATACCGAGCTTCTCGCCCAGGATGCCCTTGATCTGCTTAGCCATCTCTCAGATCACCGCGCCTCAGAGCTTGATCTCGATGTCGACACCGGCCGGGAGGTCGAGTCGCATCAGAGAGTCAACGGTCTTGGGAGTCGGGTCGAGGATGTCGATCAGGCGCTTGTGCGTGCGCATCTCGAAGTGCTCGCGCGAGTCCTTGTACTTGTGCGGCGACTTGATGACGCAGTACACGTTCTTCTCAGTGGGCAGCGGCACCGGGCCCGCGACCGACGCACCAGTACGGGTCACCGTCTCGACGATCTTCTTCGCCGAGGAGTCGATGACCTCGTGGTCGTAGGCCTTGAGCCGGATGCGGATCTTCTGTCCCGCCATGGCTACTTCGTAGTCCTGTCTCTCTTCACGCTCCGGAACCCGGTGCCGCCTTCACTTCCTCCGACCCACGCGGTCGGGCGTGTCGCGCTCCCGCTGACACGGATGTCCCTTGCACGAACATCCCTGCGGGATTGCACACGGCCCTGCCGGTACCGCGGACCGGGGACGAAAAGCCCACCGGGCGCCTGGCCGGCGCCGCGCCCACGCTTCCCGGAAGATTCCCGTACGTCCAACCCGCATGGGGTTGACGAGTACTGTGGGACTCGCTTCCGGTCCTCCCGGCGGGAGGCGCGCAGCATCAACACTCGACCGAGCAACTCCGACAGTCTGCCATACGGGGCAGCACGGATGCCAATCGAGCCGAAGAGATTACCCCGGACGTGACGTAGGTCAAACCCGGTCCCCGGTCAGGCGTTCCCCGCGTTCCGCAGCCGGGCGAAGGACGTGTCCAGTCCCTTCTTCAGCAGCCGCGCCGCCGGGCGCTCCACCCAGCGGTGGACCAGCCAGCTCAGCACCATGAAGCCGACGATCACCGAGACGACCAGCAGCCGGGGATCCATGGTGTCCCGCAGCCGGTTGATCAGCGTGGTGCCGGCCGCGTAATGCATCAGATAGAGCGGATACGTCATCGCTCCCGCGGTGACCAGCCACTTCCAGCGGACGCGGTCCGTGTGGCCGAGCGCCACGGCGACCATGAACAGCAGGAAGACCGTGAAGATCAGCACGCTGCCCCGCCAGCCGGAGACGCGTTCCACCTCGTCGATGCGGTGTCCCAGTTCCAGCTGGCCCATCAGCCACGCCATGGCGAGGATGCCCCACAGCAGCAGGTCCTGGCCGAACCGGTGCATGAGGTAGAGCGCCAGCCCGGCGATGAAGTACCAGGCGCCGTCCGGGTTGGCGACCAGCTCCAGCAGCGTCAGGCCGGAGACCGGCGCGAGCATCGCGACGGCGCCCCACACGCAGCAGAACAGCACGACCCTGCGGTAGGTCAGCCCCGCGGCGACGACCACGAGGAAGAGCAGGTAGAAGCGCAGCTCCGACCAGAGGGTCCAGTAGACGCCGTCGACATTGGGAACGGCGGAGCCGGACTGCAGCATCGTGAGGTTGAGCAGGACCTCGCGCAGCCGCAGCCGCTCCCACACCCCCGGCAGGGCCACCAGGACGGCCGTGGTGAAGGCGACGGCGAACCAGTACGCCGGGTAGAGCCGGATCACCCGGGAGACGAAGAACTGGCGCGGGGTGCGGCCCCAGCACGACATGCATATGACGAAGCCGCTGATCACGAAGAAGATCTCGACGCCGATCCAGCCGTAGGAGGCGAACCGGAACACCGTCGGCATGATGTCGGACACCGGCCGGTCCCAGATCGGGTTCCCCGGCCGGTCGGCCCGCCAGGTGCCGGCGTAGTGGTGCGCGGCCACCATGAGAGCCGCCACCAGGCGGACCCCGTCGATGACGTACAGGCGACGGCCCGCCCGCGCGGGAGCCTCCGCGGGCTCCGGCGTCCGGGCGCCGCCGGACGGGGCTCCGGAGGGGGTGCCTGCGGGCACAGGCGTCGGCCGCGCGGGGAACGGCCGCGCGGGCGGCGTCCGCAGCCGCATCGTCGTTTCCCCGTCCGTACCGCGTATCGACACCCAGCCGCTCCCACGAGTCACACCGTCAGCAGGCGGCCGTCGGACGGTCCCGGGTCACGGCCGTCTCGTCCACCCCGGAGAAACAGGGAACAACACGGTCCGGGCCGATGCCATGGGTCGGACACAAGTTCCATCAAGACATCGCACAGCGTTCGCCGAGATTTCAACCAGCCCGGGCACAACCGTCCGCGTCCGCCTCACGGCATGGAGAAGCGGCGGCCGTCCAGGGAGCCGTACGGGAAGGGTTCCGTGGCTATGACGTGCTGCACCTGCCGGCGGGCCTCCTCCCAGCGGGCGGCCCGGGCGGCCCGTCCCCGGTCGCCGTCCTCGCCGATCCGCTCGGCGCACCAGCGGCCCATCTCCGACTGGATGTCCCGGGCGATGTCCTGGCAGGTGAGCTGGTAACTCATCCGCATGTTGACGGCACCCGTCCCCTCCAGCATCCGCTGGCAGCCGACCCGCACCGCCTGCACCGTCGGCTCCGCTCCCCGGGCGAGGAAGTGCCGGGTGCCCTCCGACCTCGCGGCCACCTCGTAGAGCCGCTCGTGCGCCCGCAGCAGCCGCGGCGTCGCCTCGCCGCGGTCGATCGCCTCGCGGGCGGCCGCTATGTACTCCAGGCACACGGCCCGCACGGGGACCTCGACCTCGTCCCGCTGCACCTCGAGCAAGTGCTGCGTGAAGTCCAGCGCGAGATGCGCGGCACGCCTCCGGTCGACTTGGTCGAGCAGTTCGTCCAGCAGCCTGGGAGGAACGATCACACTCAAACTCCGGTTTCACGCCGTCGTGAACTGGTATCCCTCGGTGACCGAGTCGGCATTCATCTTAAGGTCGACGCCGGCCCTGAGCGGCGTACGAGACGAAGGGCGCCCGAGCCTCCGGCGTCAGTGCGAGGCGGGATCCGCAGAGCTGCCGACGCCAGTCCATTGTGCTCCGACCCGATGCCGCGGGGCCGCCTCTTCCTGGCCGAAGCCGAGCGTTCCCCTGCCGTCGACGACCGTTTGGACGGAACCGAAACGGTCCAACCTTTGAAAGGGACCTCCGGCCCCCGTCTTCGCAACCCACCCGTCCCTATCGTCCCGGACGACTAACCTGACCAAGGCACTCCCGGGAGGACACGATGAACACTCGGCCCGACCGCGGCCACGAGCTGATTCCACGCCCCGAACAGACTCCGGACGCCCTGCGTGCCGCTCTGGCCGTCGTCGACCCCGGCCGGCTGGAGGAGATGCAGCGGACGAAGGACGAGGCCTTCGCCAAGGCGGTCGAGTGGCAGTCGCTCAGTCCGGTGCGCAGCTGGACCCTGGCCTGGGCCAGAGACATCGAGATCGCCCGCCGGCCCGATCTGTCCGCCCGCCACGCCCGTGCCAGAGGCAATCTGGACCACGAGGACCCGGCCGTCGCCCGGCAGGCCCTGCGCGAGCTGAGCGCGGTGCTGGACGAGGCCGTGAGGGCAGTGACCGTACGGGCCTGAATCCAGCCGAAGGCTCTTGTCAGCCCGGAGAGCGGCCGCCAAGATCGCGCCATGTACAGACGAAGACGCTTTCTGGGCACCTACCTCGGCGTGGCCCTCGCCACCCTGTTCCCCGGCATCTCACTGCTGACCTCACAACCGCCCTGGGAGGTCGTCCTGGGCGGGGCCGTCTTCCTCATCGTCAACCAGCTGATCTACAGCTATCCGAGTGCCGTGCGCGCCGCTCCCCTGGTCCCCCTGCTGCTGCTCGCCGTGATCGGCCTGGTCCAGGACACGCTGATCTGGTTCCTCGTCTCCTGGATCAGCTCCCAGCTGGACTACGGCCTCCATGTCGACGGCTTCCTGGCGGCCCTGCTCGGCGGCGCTGTCGTCCGCGCCACGGTCCTCGTCTGCATCGCCGTCGGGCCGCAGCCCGCACCACAGCCCGCCTCCTAGGCCCCGGCGCCCGGACACGGCGAAGGGGCCCGCACGACCGGAATCGTGCGGGCCCCTTCAGGCCGTTCGGGTCAGGAGACCTCGAGCCTCAAGCAAGCGGAACTTACTTGACGATCTTGGTGACCTGGCCGGCGCCCACGGTACGACCACCCTCACGGATGGCGAACTTCAGGCCCTCCTCCATGGCGACGGGCTGGATGAGCTCCACCTTCATCTCGGTGTTGTCACCCGGCATGACCATCTCGGTGCCCTCGGGGAGGGTCACGACGCCGGTCACGTCCGTCGTACGGAAGTAGAACTGCGGGCGGTAGTTGTTGAAGAACGGCGTGTGGCGGCCACCCTCGTCCTTGGACAGGATGTAGGCCTGGGCCTCGAACTCGGTGTGCGGGGTGACCGAGCCCGGCTTGATGATGACCTGG
Organism: Streptomyces fumigatiscleroticus; assembly: GCF_014647975.1. Lineage (GTDB taxonomy): Bacteria > Actinomycetota > Actinomycetes > Streptomycetales > Streptomycetaceae > Streptomyces > Streptomyces fumigatiscleroticus. The sequence continues at coordinate 252,013 of NZ_BMQF01000003.1, read as the reverse complement.
CCGCGCTCGACGTCCTCGCGCTTGATGCCGCGGAGCAGCAGACCGACGTTCTCACCGGCCTGACCCTCGTCGAGCAGCTTGCGGAACATCTCGATGCCGGTGACCGTGGTGGAGGTCTTCTCCGGCTTGATGCCGATGATGTCGACGTTCTCGTTGACCTTGAGGACACCACGCTCGATACGGCCGGTGACGACCGTACCGCGACCGGTGATGGTGAAGACGTCCTCGATCGGCATCAGGAACGGCTTGTCGACGTCGCGCTCCGGCTCCGGGATCGCGCTGTCGACGGCGTCCATCAGGTCCAGGACCGACTGGCCCCACTCGGCGTCGCCCTCGAGAGCCTTGAGCGCCGAGACCTTGACGACCGGAACGTCGTCGCCCGGGAACTCGTACTCGGAGAGGAGCTCACGGACCTCGAGCTCGACGAGCTCCAGGATCTCCTCGTCGTCCACCATGTCGGCCTTGTTCAGGGCGACCACGATGTACGGCACGCCGACCTGGCGGGCCAGGAGCACGTGCTCCTTGGTCTGCGGCATCGGGCCGTCGGTGGCGGCGACCACCAGGATGGCGCCGTCCATCTGGGCGGCACCGGTGATCATGTTCTTGATGTAGTCAGCGTGACCCGGGCAGTCGACGTGGGCGTAGTGACGCGCCTCGGTCTGGTACTCGACGTGCGCGATGGAGATGGTGATACCGCGCTGGCGCTCCTCAGGAGCCTTGTCGATCTGGTCGAAGGCCGAGGCCTCGTTCAGGTCCGGGTACTTGTCGTGCAGCACCTTGGTAATGGCGGCCGTGAGGGTCGTCTTACCGTGGTCGATGTGACCGATGGTGCCGATGTTGACGTGCGGCTTAGTCCGCTCGAACTTCGCCTTCGCCACTGGGGTCCTCCTGTGGAGTGGTTCTGTACGCCTTACTCATCGGCGCCAGGTGATCTTTGCTGGAAATCCCGGGCCAGGGGCATTCCTCCGAGTTCGCGGTGGAATGCCCCCTGCAGGCTCCGGGGTCAAGCCTAAAGCGTGGGACCGGAGTCCGTTACTCGCCCTTGGCCTTCGCGATGATCTCCTCGGCGACGTTCCGCGGAACCTCGGCGTAGGAGTCGAACTGCATCGAGTAGCTTGCGCGACCCGACGTCTTGCTGCGGAGGTCTCCGACGTAGCCGAACATCTCCGACAGGGGCACGAGGCCCTTCACGACGCGGGCACCGGCCCGCTCCTCCATGGCCTGGATCTGGCCACGGCGGGAGTTGATGTCGCCGATGACGTCACCCATGTAGTCCTCGGGCGTGGTGACCTCGACGGCCATCATCGGCTCGAGCAGCACGGGGCTGGCCTTGCGCGCGGCCTCCTTGAAGGCCTGCGAACCGGCGATCTTGAAGGCGAGCTCGGAGGAGTCGACCTCGTGGTAGGCACCGTCGAGCAGCGTCACGCGGACACCGGTCATCTCGTAACCGGCGAGGATGCCGAACTGCATGGCCTCCTGGCAGCCGGCGTCGACCGACGGGATGTACTCCTTCGGGATGCGTCCACCAGTGACCTGGTTGACGAACTCGTAGGAGGTGTCGCCGCCCTCGATCGGCTCGACCGAGATGATGACCCTACCGAACTGACCGGTACCACCGGTCTGCTTCTTGTGGGTGTACTCGACCTTCTCGACCGACTTGCGGATGGTCTCGCGGTACGCGACCTGCGGCTTGCCGACGTTGGCCTCGACCTTGAACTCACGCTTCATGCGGTCGACGAGCACCTCGAGGTGAAGCTCACCCATACCGCCGATGACGGTCTGGCCGGTCTCCTCGTTGGTGTGCACCTGGAAGGAGGGGTCCTCCTCCGCGAGACGCTGGATGGCGACACCCAGCTTCTCCTGGTCGCCCTTGGACTTGGGCTCGATCGCGACCTCGATGACCGGCGCCGGGAAGTCCATGGACTCCAGGATCACCGGGCTCTTCTCGTCGCAGAGCGTCTCACCGGTCGTGGTCTGCTTCAGACCCATGACGGCGACGATGTCGCCGGCGCCCACCGACTCGATCTCCTCACGCTTGTTGGCGTGCATGCGGTAGATCTTGCCGATGCGCTCCTTGCGGCCCTTGACGGAGTTCAGCACGGCGGTGCCGGACTCCAGGCGGCCGGAGTACACGCGGACGAAGGTCAGCTTGCCCAGGTGCGGGTCGCTCATGATCTTGAACGCCAGCGCCGCGAGCGGCTCGTCGTCGGACGGCTTGCGCTTGACGACCGTCTCCGGGTCCTTGACGTCGTGGCCCTCGATGGCCTCGATGTCGACCGGGGACGGCAGGTAGCGCACGACCGCGTCGAGCAGGGGCTGGACGCCCTTGTTCTTGAACGCGGTGCCGCAGAACACCGGGGTGACCGTGGTGCCCTCGCCCTTGCCGGACGCGATGGTGATACGACGGATCGCCGCGTACAGCTGCTCCACGGAGGGCTCCTCGCCCTCCAGGTACAGCTCCATCAGCTCCTCGTCGTTCTCGGCGACGGCCTCGAGCAGCTTGCCGCGCCACTCCTCGGCGGCCTCGGTGTGCGTGGCCGGGATGTCGACGGTGTCGTACATCTCGCCCTTGGTGGCCTCGGCCGACCAGACCAGGGCCTTCATCGTCACGAGGTCGACGACGCCCTTGAAGTCCGCCTCCGCGCCGATCGGCAGCTGCATGACCAGCGGCTGCGCGCCCAGACGGTCGGAGATCATGTCGACGCAGCGGTGGAACTCGGCACCGGTGCGGTCGAGCTTGTTGACGAAGCAGATACGCGGAACGCCGTAGCGGTCCGCCTGACGCCACACCGTCTCGGACTGGGGCTCGACGCCGGCAACGCCGTCGAACACCGTCACGGCACCGTCGAGCACGCGCAGGGAGCGCTCCACCTCGACGGTGAAGTCGACGTGACCCGGGGTGTCGATGATGTTGATGGTGTGGTCGACGTCGTTCAGCGGCCAGTGACAGGTGGTGGCAGCAGAGGTGATCGTGATGCCACGCTCCTGCTCCTGCTCCATCCAGTCCATGGTGGCAGCGCCGTCGTGGACCTCACCGATCTTGTACGAAACGCCGGTGTAGAACAGGATCCGCTCGGTGGTGGTCGTCTTGCCCGCGTCGATGTGGGCCATGATCCCGATGTTGCGGACCTTGGCCAGGTCAAGCGAAGTGGTAGCCATAAGGCTTCAGTCTTCTCTCGGTCTCGATGTGGACTGCGACTACCAGCGGTAGTGCGCGAAGGCCTTGTTGGACTCGGCCATCTTGTGCGTGTCCTCGCGCTTCTTCACAGCGGCACCGAGGCCGTTGGAGGCGTCGAGGAGCTCGTTGAGCAGACGCTCGGTCATGGTCTTCTCGCGACGGGCGCGGGAGTAACCGACCAGCCAGCGCAGCGCCAGCGTGTTGGCACGGCCGGGCTTGACCTCGACCGGAACCTGGTAGGTGGCACCACCGACACGGCGGGACTTGACCTCGAGGGTCGGCTTGATGTTCTCCAGAGCGCGCTTGAGCGTGATGACCGGGTCGTTGCCGGTCTTCTCGCGCAGGCCCTCCATGGCGCCGTAGACGATGCGCTCGGCGGTGGAGCGCTTGCCGTTCAGCAGCACCTTGTTGATCAGGGAGGTCACCAGAGGAGAGCCGTAGACCGGGTCGATGATGACCGGACGCTTCGGGGCGGGGCCCTTACGAGGCATTCTTACTTCTCCTTCTTGGCGCCGTAACGGCTGCGGGCCTGCTTGCGGTTCTTGACACCCTGGGTGTCGAGCGAGCCGCGGATGATCTTGTAGCGAACACCCGGCAGGTCCTTCACACGGCCGCCGCGCACGAGCACGATGGAGTGCTCCTGCAGGTTGTGTCCCTCACCCGGAATGTAGGCCGTGACCTCGATGCCGGAGGTCAGACGCACACGCGCGACCTTCCGCAGGGCCGAGTTCGGCTTCTTCGGGGTGGTCGTGAACACACGCGTGCAGACGCCACGACGCTGAGGGGAACCCTCGAGTGCCGGCGTCTTGTTCTTCTCGACCTTGTCCTGCCGGCCCTTGCGGACCAGCTGCTGGATCGTAGGCACTACTTCTCCGGTTTCTGTGTGCCGATGGGTACAGCTAACCTGGAACGTCGCCGACCCACGCGGTCGGGTGTGTCGAATCCCGCAGACTCCCGCCGCAAGGCGAAAAGGGCGCAGATTACGGTGGCCGCTCTCGGACCCCATATGCGGTTGAAGGCACGCACAAGGGCCAGGGCACACCCCAGGCACAAGGTCTGAGCGTACCTACCTCACGGACTTCGGTCAAAACAAATGGAGCGTCGCCCGACACGCCGGACTTTCCCTCCTCTGTCCTCGGCGTTCGCCCGACTTGTCCCGCCCCTCCCCCCGGTGCGGTCCCGAAGACCGCGGGGCAGGCCGGGGCCGGCGGGCGGGGCGGGGACGGGATTGGCCGGATCGCGCCCTTTACAAGGGCGCGGCTCCGGCCGTTCAGTACCTTGATCGGTCCTGGTGAACGGGGGTTGGGCTGATGAGAACGGTGCCGTACTCAGCGGACGACGGAGGGCTGGACGACCGGGTGCCGTTCCTGGCACGGCTGGAGGCCGCGGACCGCACGGCGCTGCTGTCGCTCGGCCGCGAGCTCGAATTCGCCCCCCGGGTGATCATGCTCCATCAGCGTGAGCCCTCCTCGCACGTCCTCTTCCTCGTCCAGGGCTGGACCAAGGTCACGGCCTCGGCGGCCAGCGGCTACGAGGCGCTGCTGGCGCTGCGCGGCCCCGGCGACATCGTCGGCGAGTCGGCGGCGCTGACCGGGCGGCCGCGGTCGGCCACGGTGACCGCGCTGGAGCCGGTGCGGGCGGTGGCCGTGGAGCACGAGCGGTTCAAGGACTTCCTGGGCCGCTCCCCCGCCGTCTCCTTCGCGCTGCTGGGCCTCACCGCCGACCGCACCCGCGCGGCCGACCGGCGACGGCTGGAGTTCGCGTCGATGAACGTACGGCAACGCTTCGCCATGCTCCTGCTCGACCTGGCGCGCACCCACGGCCGCCGTACCGACGAGGGCGTCGAGCTCGCCGTACCGCTCAGCAAGCAGGAGCTGGCGGGCTCGGTCGGCGCCTCCCGGGAGATGGTGCAGCGCCTGCTGAGGGAGCTGCGCGAGAAGGACGCGGTGGTCACGGGCCGGCGGGCGCTGCTGATCCGGCGCCCCGACGTCCTGCGGCGGATCGCGGCCGCGGGCCCGCCGGAGCCGGGCGCCCGGCCGGCACCCCTGTGAGGCGCCGGCCGCTCTTCTGTGCACACGGTCACACTTCGACTGCGTCATCCGCCCTCACTCCCTCCACTCCGCTCGCGCCACTCTGCTGCCCTGCACGGCACCCCACCGCTTCGAAGGGCGACCATGACCGACCCCGTGAGCCGCACGATCCTGCTGCTGGACATCGAGAGGTACAGCGACCGGGACGACGTGGAGCAGGCGTACCTGCGGCGCATGCTCTACGACGTCACCGACCGCACCCTGGAGAGCGCGGGCATCGACGAGACACGTCGTCTGCGGGCCGACCGCGGGGACTCCGTGATGGAGCTGATCGACGCCAACGCCCCCGTCACGGCCGTGCTGCGGGCCCTGCTCACCGAGGTGCCGGCGCAGTTGCGGACGGTCAACCGGATGGCGTCCCGCTCGGCGCAGATCCGGCTGCGCGGTGTCCTGGCCACGGGCTACGTGGCCGTGGACCGGCACGACGGCTGGGTCGGCTCCGATCTGAACCACGCCTGCCGGCTGCTGGACGCCCGCCTGCTCCGCGCGGCTCTGCGCGAACGCCCCGACGACTTCGCCCTGTGCGTCTCCGACGCCCTGTACGCCGGTGTCGTACGGCACGACCATCCCGGCATCCCGGCGGCCGACTTCCACCGCGTGACGGTGGACAGCAAGAACGGCCCGCTGACGGCATGGCTGCACGGGCCGGTGCCGGCCGGGGAGAAGGACCACGGTGGAACGGGGGAGGCGCCGGGCGGTTCGGGGGACCGCCCGGCGCCCGGGGCGCCCGCCGCGCAGGCCGGCCCCCGCGAGGACGGCCCGGCGCCGGGCGGAGCAGGGGGAGCCCCGGCGCCGGGCCCGGTCGTCAACTTCAACGGCGGCTCCGTCGCCTTCGGCGGCTCCTTCGTCGGCCGGGACCAGCACGGCGTCAGCGGCGGCCGGGTCACCGGCGACGTGATCATGGGCGGCGGCAGCGGCCCGGCGGAGCGGGGTGAGCCGGCATGAGCGCGCCGGAGGCGGAGGCGGACGTCTCCCGGGCCGCCCCGGACCAGCGGTCCGACAGCACCGCCGAGGACGCCCCCAAGGACGGTGCCCGCAAGGACGGCGCCGCCGAGGAGGCCGAGGAGCGGGACCAGCCGCAGAACGCCTGGGCGGCACGGCGCGACCTGGTCGACCACAGCCCCCGCACCATGAACGTCGGCGCCCGCACCCGCTTCGGCGGCAGTCTGGTCGGCGGCGACCAGCACGGCGTCAGCGGCGGCCGGGTCACCGGCGACGTGATCATGGGCAGCAAGACGGAGGTCCATCACTGGACGTTCTCCGGGTTCCCCCGAGCGGGCGGTCTCCCGGCCGTCTCCGCGGTCGCCGGGGAGATCCCGCGCAGCACCCTGGAACGGCTGGCCGCCTCCTTCGTCGCCGCCGAGGAGACCGTTGAGGACCTGCTGGCCCGGCTGCGCCGCGACCGGGTCCTGGTGCTGTCCGGCGCCCGCTTCACCGGCCGCCGGACGGCGGCGCTGATGCTGCTGCACCGGCTCGGCGCCTCCCCCGTACGCACCCTGGACCGCGACACCGCGCCCGGCGCGCTCGCCGAGCGGATCGCGGCGGGGCGGGACGACGGCGGAGGGAACGGCGGAGGAGGGAACGGCGGAGGGGAGGACGGCAGCGGGCGGGTGCGCGGTTACGTCCTGTGCGACCTGGCCAACCGCCGCGGCACCCCGCTGCGCGAACCGCACCTGCTCGCCGTCCGCGACCGGCTCGCCGAGCAGGACGCCTATCTGGTCGTCACCGTCGGCCCCACCGCCGTGCTGGAGGACGTCCCCGTCGTGGGCTGGGAGCCGCCGGACGCCGCCGAGGTCCTGGCCGCCCATCTGCGCACCTGGACCGACGAGCCGACGGCGGCCGGACTGCTCGGCCTGCCGGACGTCAAGGAGTTCCTGGGCCGTGCCCACCAGCTGCGGGAGACGGCGGCGTTCGCCCGGCTGCTCGCCCGGTACGCCGCCGGGGAGGTCACCGCCCGGGCGGTCGGGCAGTTCTCGCTGGTCTCGCTGGAGAACCAGGTGCGGGAGTGGTTCGAGGAGGACGAGTCCGCCGTCCACCTGCGCGACAAGGCGTTCCTGATCGCGCTGGCCGCGTTCGACGGCGGCCCGTACGCGCTCACCGCCGAGCTCAGCGACCTGCTCTACCGGTTCCTCCAGAAGACCGAGAACCCGTCCCGCGTTCCCGAGGTGCCCGTCTTCGGCACGCACATCGGCAAACGCCTCCAGCTGGCCCGCGCGGAGCGGTTCGAGGACGACGAGCACACCGAGTGGGGTCCCGTCACCCAGCAGAAGGCCAGATTCGCCGACGAGCGGCTCTCCCTGGTGGTGCTGCGCGAGGTGTGGACGGGGCATCCCTCCGCCCGGCCCGCGCTGATCGACTGGCTGCGCCGGCTCGCCGACGACGGCCGTCCCCTGGTCCGCACCCGGGCCGCCGCCACCGTCGCCGTCCTCGCCCGCACCGACCTGCCCTCGGCGATGGCCCTGGTCATCGAGGTGTGGGCGACCTCCAGCCGGTTCCGGCACCGGCTCGTGGCGGTCAACTCGCTCACCCTGGCCCATCTCATCGACACGCCCAACATCCCGCGCATCCTCGACGCCTGGTCCAAGGACGGGGACCGCCGGCTGCGCTGGGTGGCCGCCCGGGCGTACGCGCTGATCGGACCGGAGCGCCCGCAGCAGGCCCTCGCCGCGCTGCGCGACGCCGTCCGCCGGCTCTACGCCGACCCCGCCGAGGTGGACGACTTCGACCGGGAGATGGCGGAGGAACTCGCCGAGGCGGTGGAGCTGCTGCTGCTGTCGCCCGCGAGCGACGAGGTCCTGGCGCAGCTCCGCGAGCACATCGACGACGACCGGGCCGTGCACGACCTGACCCTGAACGGCTTCGTCAAGGCCTGCGCGCACACCGAGGACGACGACGACCGCTACGGCGTGCCGCTCGTCCTGGACTGGTACGCGCGGGCGTCGACCGAGGGCCGTGAGGCCGCCACCGGCATCGCGCACCTGTGGCGCCGGGCGCTCGACGACCGGCACACCACCGAGCGCGCTCTGGAGGTGCTGCGCCGCTGGGTGCTGATCGCCGACCGCTCCACGGCCACCGAGTGGGCGCTCGCCGCGCTCCTGCCAAGGCTCGTCACCACCGCGTCGGAGTACCAGCGGCTGAGCCATCTGCTGCGCACCATGCCCGGCGAGGACGGCGCTCCCCCGCCCCCGGTGGCCGCCCGCCTGCTGACCACGCTCTCCCCCCGCTGACGCACATCGGTACGCCCCGTCCCGAGGAGACCCGCACCATGCCCACCTTCCACCGCCAGCCCGAGTGGCAGCAGCCGGCGGACCGGCACACCCGGCTGACCGACCCGGTGCTCACCGTGCGCCAGCTGTCGCGCTTCGAGCTGTCGCTGAAGCACGCGGTCCGCATCGACCACGCGCTGGTGTTCTCGACCCCCAAGGGCGGCTACGAGGCGTATCTCCCGCCCCGCCGGCCGACCCGCGGGGAGATCGCGGCCCACCGGTACACGGCGGTCTACGAGGTGGACATGGGCGTCCATCCGTTCACGGAGACGCTCACCCTGCCCAGTGACAACGACGCGTTCGAGTTCACGGGCGAGGTCGACTTCTCCTGGCAGGTGCTGGACCCGGCCCGGTTCGTGGCGAGCGGGGTGCGGAACGTGCCGGGGCTGCTGCTGGGCGAGTTGCAGCAGGCCGCCCGGCCGGTGACACGGCGGTTCCCGGTCGCCGACAGCGCGGCGGCCGAACGGGAACTGCTGAACGCGGTCACCGTCCTGGGCCCGCTCGGCGCACCCGTGGGACTCCAGGTCACCTGGACCCTCCGGCTACGGCGCGACCAGGCCGGCATCGAGCACCAGCAACGCCTTCAGGCGATCGACCACTCCGCCGCCGAGCAGATCCGCGCGGCCGAGCAGGGCATGCGGGTCGATGCCGCGACGGACCACCGGTACCGGCAACAGGACGCCCTCCAGATCGAGCGGGCCATGGCGTACGGGCACCGGCAGCAGGAGCTGGCCCTCCAGCAGCAGCGCTGGCAGCACGAACAGGCGATGCTGCACGGACAGCAGATGCTGGAGCTCCAGCGGATCGAGGCGGAGAAGATCGCCTTCTACCAGTGGCATCTCCAGCAGGGCGGGGTGCAGGCCTGGGCGCTGCACCTCGCCCAGCACCCCGAGGACTCCCGCCTCGTCATGCAGAGCATGCGCGACGACCAACTGCGCATGATCCAGGCCCAGATGGACCTGGTGAAGCAGTTGCTCAGCGGCGACGCGGCGGAGAAGTTCGAGCTGGAGGGCCCCAAGCAGCTGGCCCTGCGCACCGTCAGCGACATCCTCAACCAGCGTCTCCCGGGCGTCCCCCAGAACCCGCCGCTGATCCCGCCGGGCCCGGAGACGGCCGCCGCGGAGCCGGGCCCGTCCGCGAGCGGGGACCTTCCGCCGGCGGCGGTGCCGGCCGCCGGCCCGGACGGAGCACCGGAGACACCGGAGACACCAAAGGCATCGGATGCGCCGGGAGCACCGGGAGCACCGGGAGCACCGGGAGCACCGGGAGCACCGGGAGCACCGGGAGCACCGGGAGCACCGGGAGCACCGGGAGCACCGGGAGCACCGGAGACGAACGACCACGCGGCAGCGTCCGGAACCCCCGCGCCACCCATGCCACCCATGCCACCCACGCCACCCACGCCAGGCCCGTACCCGAGCCCCGCGCATCCGTACACGATGCCGCCTCACCCCGCCGTCCCGGCACCCCCGGCCACCGCACCGAACGGCCCCGGCACATCGGCCGCCTACGGCTGGCAGCCGCCCGCCCCGTACACCCCCTACGCCCCTCCCGCCCCGTACGCCCCGGGCATGCCGACGGCCGCACCGCCGGCATCGCCGGGCGGCCACGCACCGTATCCCGGCCCGCCCGGCGTCGCGCCGATCCCGGCCCCACCCGTCGTCGCCCCCGCCTGGCAGCCGCCCCCCGGCTACGGCAGCACCCCGACCGCTCCCCCGCAGCAGGGCGCCCCTGCGCCGCCCGGGACAGCGGACGGCCCCGGCACCTCTGCGGATACGGACACGTACACCGACACGGACACGAAGGACGGCAGCCCGTGACGACCACCGACCCGCTGCCCACCCCCGTGCCCGCCGGCCAGGACCCCCGCACCCGGCTCTGCGAACACCTCCTGCTCGACCTGCGCGCCGAGGTCGCGCGGGCCGACAGCAAGGCCTCCGTCCTGGTCGCCGCGCTCGGCATGACCGCGGGTGTGTTCAGCGGGCTGCTCGCCGGACGTGACTGGAGTCCGGACGCCCTGTCCGCCGTGGGCACCGCCGTGTGGTGGGCGGGGATCGCCTCCCTCGCCTTCTCCCTGCTCGCCCTGCTGCTGGCCGTCCTGCCCCGCTACCGCTCCGGTACCTGGGAGCCGGGCCGGCCCCTGACGTACTTCGGCGACATCCGCTGCGCCGTGCGCGCGGGCGCGCTGGACACCGCGCTCGCCGACACCCAGTCCGATCCCGTGGCCGGTCTGACCACGGCCCTCGCCGAGATGAGCCGGATCGCCTGGCGCAAGCACCAGTGGATCCGTGCCGGGCTGATCGCCTTCTGCACCGGCACGCTCCTGCTGCCCGCGTCCCTGCTGATCGGCTGACCGGCCGACGGTCCGGACCACCGCCCGGCCCACCGCCCAGCCAACCGGAGAACCCTAGGAACGACCATGACCCAGCCGCCGCCGTCCCCACCGGAACACCCGGAACCGACCGCCCAGCCCCGGCCGCCCTCGGTACCACCCCAGTACCCGCAGACCTTCCAGCCTCCGCAGTCTCCCCCGTACCCCCACCCTCCTCAGTACCCGCAGCCTTCCCCGCCCCCGTACCCCCAGCCTCCCCAGTACCCCACGGCGAGCCAGCCCCCTCAGCCCCCGCCCCACCCCCACTACGCACCGCCGCCCGCGCCCCACCCCCCTCACCCTGCCCCTCCCGCTCCCGACGACCCCGCCCATCCTCACCACATCAGCACCGACCGCGGCCGGGTCCACATCGCGCAGCAGCAGCGCCGCACCGACGCCACCGCCGTCGGCAATCTGCTGCTCTACCTGCCGAACTTCCTGTGCAGCCTGTTCGTCGTCGGCCTGTGCTCACTCGTCTTCGGCGGCCTCGGCATCCTGGTGGTCCTGGCCTGGCTCGCCAGCGGCGCACTCGTCTTCCACCGCCCCACCGAGAGCGCCCTCGCGCGCCATGTGCTCCACCTGCGCCACCCCACTCCGCAAGAACAAGCCAAACTCCAACCGGTCTGGCGGGAAGTCACCGCACGCGCCGGTGTGGAGGGCCGCACCTACGAGCTGTGGGTGGAGGACAGCGACAGCCTCAACGCGGTCGCCGCGGCCGGTCATATCGTCGGCGTCACCCGCTTCTCCATGAACCAGCTGCCCAACGGCGAGCTGGCCGCCGTCCTCGCCCACGAGCTCGGCCACCACGTCGGCGGCCATGCCTGGTCCTCGCTGCTCGGCTACTGGTACGCGCTGCCCGGCCGGGTGGCCTGGCGCGTGCTGCGCGTGGTCACCCGCGTCATGTTCGCGGTCTCGCGCGCCTTCTCCTGCCTGGGCGTCGTGGTGTTCACGGTGTTCGTCGGCGCCGTCGCACTGGCCACGATCAGCTCGCTCTACGGTCTGCCGCTGCTGGTCATCGCCGTGCCGTACGCCCTGGCCGCCGTCGGGCGCCGCGCCGAGCTGCGCGCCGACCAGCACGCCGCCGCCCTCGGCTTCGCCCCGATGCTGGCCGCCGTACTGGACAAGCTGCACCAGCAGGAGCAGTGGCAGGCCGCCGCGCTCGCCGCCCGCAACGGCGGCGTCCCGCCGGCCGAGAGCCCGCTGAGCAGACTGCTCTCCTCGCATCCGGACTACTACACCCGGCTGCACCACCTGCAACCCTGGCTCCAGCCGCAGCGCTGAGCGGCCCGCGCCCGGACACGCCGAAGGGCGGCCACCCCACGGGGTGACCGCCCTTCGGTTTCAAGCGACTCGCTTACTGGTTGTACGGACCGTAGTCGTAGTCCTCCAGCGGAACGGCCTGGCCGGAGCCCGTGCCGAACGGCGAGTAGTCGATGTCGTCGTAGCCGACGGCCGAGTACATCGCGGCCTTGGCCTCCTCGGTCGGCTCGACCCGGATGTTGCGGTAGCGGGACAGACCCGTACCGGCCGGGATGAGCTTACCGATGATGACGTTCTCCTTGAGGCCGATGAGGCTGTCGGACTTGGCGTTGATCGCCGCGTCCGTCAGGACTCGGGTCGTCTCCTGGAAGGAGGCGGCCGACAGCCAGGACTCCGTGGCCAGCGAGGCCTTGGTGATACCCATCAGCTGCGGACGGCCGGAGGCCGGGTGACCGCCCTCCTGGACCACGCGACGGTTCTCGGTCTCGAACTTCGAGCGCTCGACCAGCTCGCCGGGCAGCAGCTCGGCGTCGCCGGACTCGATGATCGTCACACGGCGGAGCATCTGCCGGATGATGATCTCGATGTGCTTGTCGTGGATCGACACACCCTGCGAGTTGTAGACCTTCTGGACCTCGCCGACCAGGTGGACCTGGACGGCGCGCTGGCCCAGGATGCGCAGCACGTCGTGCGGGTTGGTGGCACCCACGGTGAGCTTCTGGCCCACCTCGACGTGCTCGCCCTCGCTGACCAGGAGCCGGGCGCGCTTCGAGATCGGGTACGCCGTCTCGTCGCTGCCGTCGTCCGGGGTGATGACGATCTTCTTGGTCTTCTCGGTCTCCTCGATCCGCACGCGGCCGGAGGCCTCGGAGATCGGGGCGACACCCTTCGGGGTACGGGCCTCGAAGAGCTCGACGACACGCGGCAGACCCTGGGTGATGTCGTCACCGGCCACACCACCGGTGTGGAAGGTACGCATCGTCAGCTGGGTACCGGGCTCACCGATGGACTGGGCGGCGATGATGCCGACCGCCTCACCGATGTCGACCAGCTTGCCGGTGGCCAGCGAGCGGCCGTAGCACATGGCGCAGGTGCCGACGGCGGACTCGCAGGTCAGGACCGAGCGGGTCTTGACCTCCTCGACGCCGCGGGAGACGAGCTCCTCGATGAGGACGTCGCCCAGGTCGGTGCCGGCCGGGGCCAGCACCTGGCCGTCGACCACGATGTCCTCGGCGAGGCAGCGCGCGTACACGGAGGTCTCGACGTCCTCCGCCTTGCGCAGCACGCCGTCCGCGCCCCGGTCCGCGATCTTGAGACGCAGACCGCGGTCGGTGCCGCAGTCCTCCTCGCGGATGATGACGTCCTGGGAGACGTCGACCAGACGACGGGTGAGGTAACCCGAGTCGGCGGTACGCAGAGCGGTGTCCGCCAGACCCTTACGGGCACCGTGCGTGGAGATGAAGTACTCCAGCACGGACAGACCCTCACGGAACGACGCCTTGATCGGACGCGGGATCGTCTCGTTCTTCGCGTTCGACACCAGACCACGCATACCGGCGATCTGACGCATCTGCATCATGTTGCCTCGTGCACCCGAGTTCACCATCATGAAGATCGGGTTGGTCTTCGGGAAGTTGTCGTTCATCGCCTCGGCGACCTCGTTGGTCGCCTTGGTCCAGATCGCGATGAGCTCCTGCGTGCGCTCGTCCTTGGTGATCAGACCGCGCTCGTACTGCTTCTGGACCTTCTCGTCCTGCGCCTCGTAGCCGCGGACGATCTCCTTCTTCGCCTCGGGGACGACGACGTCGGAGATGGCCACGGTGACGCCGGAACGGGTGGCCCAGAAGAAGCCGGCCGCCTTCAGGTTGTCGAGCGTCGCCGCCACGATGACCTTCGGGTAGCGCTCGGCGAGGTCGTTGACGATCTCGGAGAGCTGCTTCTTGCCGACCTCGTAGTCGACGAACGGGTAGTCCTCGGGCAGCAGCTCGTTGAAGAGCGCACGGCCCAGGGTGGTGTTCAGCCGGAAGCTGTCACCCTGCTGCCACTCGGGCTCACCCTCCTCGCGCGCCGGCGGGGTCCAGCCGCGCGGCGGGATGGTGCCGACCGGGAAGCGGATGTCGATCCTCGACTGGAGCGACAGCTCGCCCGCGTCGAAGGCCATGATCGCCTCGGCGACGGAGGCGAAGGACCGGCCCTCGCCCTTGACGTCGCGCATCTCGCCGTCGGTGGTGAGGAAGAACAGACCGAGGACCATGTCCTGGGTCGGCATCGTCACCGGACGGCCGTCGGCCGGCTTGAGGATGTTGTTCGAGGACAGCATCAGGATGCGGGCCTCGGCCTGCGCCTCCGCGGACAGCGGCAGGTGCACGGCCATCTGGTCACCGTCGAAGTCCGCGTTGAACGCGGTGCAGACGAGCGGGTGGATCTGGATGGCCTTGCCCTCGACCAGCTGCGGCTCGAAGGCCTGGATGCCGAGGCGGTGCAGGGTGGGAGCACGGTTCAGCAGAACCGGGTGCTCGGCGATGACCTCTTCGAGGACGTCGTACACGACCGTACGGCCGCGCTCCACCATGCGCTTGGCGCTCTTGATGTTCTGCGCGTGGTTCAGGTCGACCAGGCGCTTCATCACGAACGGCTTGAACAGCTCCAGCGCCATCGCCTTCGGCAGACCGCACTGGTGCAGCTTCAGCTGCGGACCGACGACGATCACGGAACGCGCCGAGTAGTCGACACGCTTGCCGAGCAGGTTCTGACGGAAACGACCCTGCTTGCCCTTCAGCATGTCGCTGAGGGACTTCAGCGGACGGTTGCCCGGACCGGTGACCGGCCGGCCACGACGGCCGTTGTCGAAGAGGGCGTCGACCGCCTCCTGGAGCATGCGCTTCTCGTTGTTCACGATGATCTCGGGCGCGCCGAGGTCGAGAAGCCGCTTCAGGCGGTTGTTGCGGTTGATCACACGGCGGTACAGGTCGTTCAGGTCGGAGGTCGCGAAGCGGCCACCGTCCAGCTGCACCATCGGACGCAGGTCCGGCGGGATGACCGGCACGCAGTCCAGCACCATGCCCTTGGGGCTGTTGGACGTCTGGAGGAACGCGGAGACGACCTTCAGGCGCTTGAGCGCACGGGTCTTCTTCTGGCCCTTGCCGGTGCGGATGATCTCGCGGAGCTTCTCGGCCTCCTCCTCGAGGTCGAAGGACTCCAGGCGCTTCTGGAGCGCCGCGGCACCCATCGAGCCGTCGAAGTAGGTGCCGAAGCGGTCGCGCAGCTCGCGGTAGAGCAGCTCATCGCCCTCGAGGTCCTGGACCTTGAGGTTCTTGAACCGGTTCCACACCTCGTCGAGCCGGTCGATCTCGCGCTGCGCACGGTCGCGCAGCTGCTTCATCTCACGCTCGGCGCCCTCGCGCACCTTGCGGCGCACATCGGCCTTGGCGCCCTCGGCCTCCAGCTCGGCCAGGTCGGACTCGAGCTTCTTGGCGCGGGCCTCCAGGTCGGCGTCGCGGCGCTGCTCGATCTGCTGGCGCTCGACGGAGACATGGGCCTCCAGCGAGGGCAGGTCGCGGGTGCGGCGCTCCTCGTCGACGTACGTGATCATGTACGCCGCGAAGTAGATGACCTTCTCCAGGTCCTTCGGGGCCAGGTCGAGCAGGTAGCCCAGGCGCGACGGGACGCCCTTGAAGTACCAGATGTGCGTGACGGGAGCGGCCAGTTCGATGTGGCCCATCCGCTCACGGCGCACCTTGGCGCGGGTCACCTCGACGCCGCAGCGCTCACAGATGATGCCCTTGAACCGGACACGCTTGTACTTGCCGCAGTAGCACTCCCAGTCCCGGGTCGGACCGAAGATCTTCTCGCAGAAGAGTCCGTCCTTTTCGGGCTTCAGGGTGCGGTAGTTGATGGTCTCGGGCTTCTTGACCTCGCCGTGGCTCCACTGACGGATGTCGTCAGCGGTGGCCAGGCCGATCCGGAGCTCGTCGAAGAAGTTGACGTCGAGCACTATGCGTCAATCCCTCTCAGGGTCGTAAGTCTTGGGGTCTGAAACGGGGTCCCGGGGTCGGCGGGCCTTCGGGGGTGCGAAGGCCCGCCGGACTCCGTCAGACCTCTTCGACGCTGCTCGGCTCGCGCCGGGACAGGTCGATGCCGAGCTCCTCCGCAGCGCGGAAGACATCCTCGTCGGTGTCACGCATCTCGATGGACATGCCGTCGCTGGACAGCACCTCCACGTTCAGGCAGAGCGACTGCATCTCCTTGATCAGCACCTTGAAGGACTCGGGGATGCCGGGCTCGGGGATGTTCTCGCCCTTGACGATGGCCTCGTAGACCTTCACGCGGCCGGTGACGTCGTCGGACTTGATGGTCAACAGCTCCTGGAGCGCGTACGCGGCGCCGTACGCCTCGAGCGCCCACACCTCCATCTCGCCGAACCGCTGGCCACCGAACTGGGCCTTACCGCCCAGCGGCTGCTGCGTGATCATCGAGTACGGACCGGTCGAACGGGCGTGCAGCTTGTCGTCGACCAGGTGGTGCAGCTTGAGGATGTACATGTACCCGACCGAGATCGGGTCCGGGAACGGCTCACCCGAACGGCCGTCGAACAGCCGCGCCTTGCCGGACGGGAGGACCATGCGGTCGCCGTCGCGGTTGGGCAGCGTGTTCTCCAGCAGACCGGCCAGCTCGTCCTCGCGGGCGCCGTCGAAGACCGGGGTGGCCACGTTGGTGCGCGGGGCGACCCGGTCGGCGCCGATGCCCTGGAGGCGCTGGGCCCACTCGTCGGCCAGGCCGGAGACGTCCCAGCCCTGGCTGGCGAGCCAGCCGAGGTGGATCTCCAGGACCTGTCCCGGGTTCATTCGGGACGGCACACCCAGCGGGTTGAGGATGATGTCGACCGGGGTGCCGTCCTCCAGGAACGGCATGTCCTCGATCGGCAGGATCTTGGAGATGACACCCTTGTTGCCGTGGCGGCCGGCGAGCTTGTCACCGTCGGTGATCTTGCGCTTCTGCGCGACGTACACGCGCACCAGCTGGTTCACACCGGGGGGAAGCTCGTCGCCCTCCTCGCGGTCGAAGACGCGGACGCCGATGACCTTGCCGGTCTCGCCGTGCGGCACCTTCAGCGAGGTGTCACGGACCTCACGGGCCTTCTCACCGAAGATCGCGCGGAGCAGGCGCTCCTCCGGCGTCAGCTCGGTCTCACCCTTCGGGGTCACCTTGCCGACCAGGATGTCACCGGCGATGACCTCGGCGCCGATGCGGATGATGCCGCGCTCGTCGAGGTCGGCCAGGACCTCCTCGGAGACGTTCGGGATGTCCCGGGTGATCTCCTCGGGGCCGAGCTTGGTGTCACGGGCGTCGACCTCGTGCTCCTCGATGTGGATCGAGGAGAGGACGTCGTCCTGCACGAGGCGCTGCGACAGGATGATCGCGTCCTCGTAGTTGTGACCCTCCCACGGCATGAACGCGACCAGCAGGTTCTTGCCGAGCGCCATCTCGCCGTTCTGGGTGGCCGGGCCGTCGGCGAGCACCTGGCCCGTGATGACGCGGTCGCCCTCGTTGACGATGACCTTCTGGTTGACCGAGGTGCCCTGGTTGGACCGGGAGAACTTGGCCAGGCGGTACGTGATGTACGTGCCGTCGTCGTTGGCGGTGGTGATGTAGTCCGCGGAGACCTCCTGGACCACACCGTCCTTCTCGGCCTTGACCACGTCGCCGGCGTCGACGGCGGAGCGGTACTCCATGCCGGTGCCGACCAGCGGGGCCTCGGACTTAATCAGCGGCACGGCCTGACGCATCATGTTCGCGCCCATGAGGGCACGGTTGGCGTCGTCGTGCTCCAGGAAGGGGATCATGGCGGTCGCGACCGACACCATCTGGCGCGGCGAGACGTCCATGTAGTCCACGTCCTCGGGGCCGACGTAGTCGACCTCGCCGCCACGGCGGCGGACCAGCACGCGGGCCTCGGCGAACCGCAGTTCGTCGGTGAGCGTGGCGTTGGCCTGCGCGATGACGAAGCGGTCCTCCTCGTCGGCGGTCAGGTAGTCCACCTCGTCGGTGACCTGGCCGTCGACGACCTTGCGGTACGGGGTCTCGACGAAACCGAACGCGTTGACCCGGCCGTAGGAGGCGAGCGAGCCGATCAGACCGATGTTCGGGCCTTCCGGCGTCTCGATCGGGCACATACGGCCGTAGTGCGAGGGGTGCACGTCACGGACCTCGAAGCCGGCCCGCTCACGGGAGAGACCACCCGGACCGAGCGCCGACAGACGGCGCTTGTGGGTGAGACCCGACAGCGGGTTGTTCTGGTCCATGAACTGCGACAGCTGGCTGGTGCCGAAGAACTCCTTGATGGAGGCGACGACCGGCCGGATGTTGATCAGCGTCTGCGGCGTGATCGCCTCGACGTCCTGCGTCGTCATGCGCTCGCGCACGACGCGCTCCATACGCGCCAGACCCGTACGGACCTGGTTCTGGATGAGCTCGCCGACGCTGCGCAGACGGCGGTTGCCGAAGTGGTCGATGTCGTCGGTCTCGACGACGACCGGCTGGCCGTTGTCGCCGACGGTCTCGGTCTCACCGGCGTGCAGCTGCACCAGGTACTTGATCGTCGCGATGATGTCCTCGACGGTCAGGATGCCCGCGTCGAGCGGAGCGTCCGCACCCAGCTTCTTGTTGACCTTGTAGCGGCCGACCTTGGCCAGGTCGTAGCGCTTGGGGTTGAAGTACAGGTTCTCCAGCAGCGTCTGCGCGGCCTCGCGCGTGGGGGGCTCGCCCGGACGCAGCTTGCGGTAGATGTCGAGCAGCGCGTCGTCCTGGCCCTGGGTGTGGTCCTTCTCCAGGGTGGCGCGCATGGACTCGTACTCGCCGAACTCCTCCAGGATCTGCTCGGTGCTCCAGCCGAGCGCCTTCAGGAGGACGGTGACGGACTGCTTGCGCTTGCGGTCGATACGGACGCCGACCATGTCGCGCTTGTCGATCTCCATCTCCAGCCAGGCACCCCGGGACGGGATGATCTTGGCGGAGAAGATGTCCTTGTCGGAGGTCTTGTCGATGGAGGAGTCGAAGTAGACACCCGGCGAACGGACCAGCTGCGACACCACGACACGCTCGGTGCCGTTGATGACGAAGGTGCCCTTGTTCGTCATGAGCGGGAAGTCGCCCATGAAGACGGTCTGGGACTTGATCTCGCCGGTCTCGTTGTTGGTGAACTCGGCCGTGACGAAGAGCGGGGCGGCGTACGTGAAGTCGCGCTCCTTGCACTCGTCGATCGAGTTCTTCGGCGGCTCGAAGCGGTGGTCCCGGAAGGTCAGCGACATCGACCCGGAGAAGTCCTCGATCGGGGAGATCTCCTCGAAGATCTCCTCGAGGCCGGACTTGGTGGGGACGTCCTGACCGTTCTCCAGAGCCTCCTCGACGCGAGCCTTCCACGCGTCGTTGCCGAGCAGCCAGTCGAAGCTCTCGGTCTGCAGCGCGAGAAGGTTCGGAACCTCGAGGGGCTCCTTGATCTTTGCAAAGGAGATGCGCAGCGGGGCGGTGCTGGCAGCGTTGTTCGTATTCGCGGTCGAGGCGTTGCGCGAGGCGGCCAAGAGGGGGTCCTTCCGAGGGCTCGGACTCACTACGCGCGTACCGGTCCCCCTCCCGCGCACGAAGACAGGCCTCCCTGATTTGGCGAAAACGCCAGGTCAGGGACGATCCGGTCGTCATTGCTCGAGCGAGGGCATGCCCCTGGTGACGGGCAGGGGACAGCTAACAGGCAGCGCAAAGGGTCAGTGTAGCCACTTGGCACACTGATGTCCAGTGCGGGTTTTCGAGACCCTCGTTGGCCCTCGTTGTTCTCAACTCCTGCGACAAGGCCCTGCCCTCAACGCACGGTGATACTGCCCTCTTCGCCGTCGATCCATGCCTCGGATTCGGATCGTTGTGACGACGCGTCCTGAGAATTGCGCGCTGCGTGCGGTTCGTCAAGGCCCCCCTTGCCCAAACCGGGTACTGCCGTCGTCACGTGCGGTCGGCCACCGGGACGCCCGGAGGCACGACGAAGATCACCATACTCCCCGCGACCGCCGGCGCAAGGCAGCCGCAGCCCGTTCCCCGAAACGCCGAAGAGCGACCACCCGGTTGGGTGATCGCTCTTCGCTGCGGTCGCGTTACAGCCCTACGGGGCCGTGTTCAGCTCTCGCGAGAGTCCGGTGCGGACCCGTGGAGGTCTTACTTGACCTCGACGGAGGCGCCGGCGCCCTTGAGGGCCTCGGCGGCCTTGTCCGCGGCCTCCTTGTTGACCTTCTCCAGGACCGGCTTCGGGGTGCCGTCGACGAGGTCCTTGGCCTCCTTCAGACCCAGCGAGGTCAGCTCACGCACGACCTTGATGACCTGGATCTTCTTGTCGCCGGCGCCGGTGAGGATGACGTCGAACTCGTCCTTCTCCTCCTCCTGCGGGGCGGCGGCGCCACCAGCGGCACCACCGGCGACGACGACCGGCGCGGCAGCGGCGGCGGTGACGTCGAACTTCTCCTCGAAGGCCTTCACGAACTCGGAGAGCTCGATGAGGGTCATCTCCTCGAACTGCGCGAGCAGGTCTTCCTGGCTGAGCTTCGCCATGATGGCGGTCCTTCCACTAATTCGGCAGGTGCCGGATGTACTGGGTGAGGCGGGCGTACGTCGGGCCCGCTGCGACCCCGGCCGCGCTCAGGCGGCGAGGGTCAGGAAGCGAGCCGAATTACTCGGCACCGCCCTGCTCGTCCTGCTTGGCACGGAGCGCGTCCACGGTGCGGACGAGCTTCGACGGCAGCGCCTGGAAGACGGAGGCAGCCTGGGACTGCTTCGCCTTGAAGGCACCGGCCAGCTTGGAGAGCAGAACCTCGCGGGACTCGAGGTCCGCAAGCTTCTTGATCTCGTCGGCGGACAGCGCCTTGCCGTCAAGGACACCGCCCTTGATGACGAGATTCGGGTTGTCCTTGGCGAAGTCACGGAGACCCTTCGCCGACTCCACCGGGTCACCGGTGATGAAGGCGACAGCCGTCGGACCATTGAAGTGGTCGTCCAGCGTCGTGATCCCGGCCTCGTTGGCCGCAATCTTGGTCAGCGTGTTCTTCACCACGGCGTACTGGGCGTTCTCACCGAGCGACCGGCGCAGCGTCTTGAGCTGCGCCACGGTGAGACCGCGGTACTCGGTCAGCACGGCGGCGTTGGAGCTGCGGAACTTGTCCGTCAGCTCGGCAACCGCGGCAGCCTTGTCGGGCCTCGCCATAGAGCCTCGGCCTCCTTCCGGGTGATTCGGACCGCGCGGACCCGAAGGAGGACTGGGGAAAACGAAACGCCCCGGCGCAGGCGCACGGGGCGTAGCTCGACCGGACATCCATCGGCACGGGGCCGTGAATACGGGAGCACTTCCACAGTCACCTGCGCGGGTCGTCCGCAGTTCAGCGGATCCTTCGGCCACCGCACCCTCTCGCGAGCGCACGGCAACGACCAGCGGTCTTTGGCTTCCGCATCAGAGTACGTGAACGGGTCGCCGTCGAGCAAATCCGCCCGTACGGGTCTCAGGCCCCGAGCTCCGACATCATCTCGGCGAGGTCGACGGTCTTCCCGGCGGGCGGTGCGGTGATCGTCACCGGCTTGTTCACGTCGAGGAATGTGATCTTCATATCGAGGGGGCCCCGGTCGGCGTCTCCCCGGACCCGGAGCCGCTTGGCCCGGTCGTCGCCGTCGACCCACATGTCCATCGTGAGCTCGTCGGCGCCCAGCTCCTCGTACTGCTCGAGACTCTTCTCGCGCCGCTCACGGGTGGCCGCGTCCTCGCCCTCGAGCGAGTCGCGGAAGTCGTCGAGGGTGACCGTCCCCCGGTAGTGCGTGGTCCGCACCCCGTCGACCGTCTCGGTGCCGACCTTCTTCACGTCCTCGGAGCCGGTCAGGAGGGTGGTGTCCTGGGCCGGGTTCTTGTCCGCCTGCCCCGCTGCGGCCAGCTCGCCGCCCAGACCCTTCGCGCCGAGCGCGGACAGGTCGAACCTGATCCAGCTCTTGCCGTCCAGCTCCTTCGCCGCCGCCTCGCCGCCGATGTACAGGACCTCGTCGACGAGCCGGATCTCGGCGCTGCCGTCCGTGCCCAGGTCCGGCGCCGTGATCTGCATGCTCATGGCGATGGCGGGCTTCGTACGCATCCGGGCCTCGGCCTCGACCCGGCCCTGCCCCGGGATGCGGCCGGTCATCAGATAGCGGAAGGACGCGATGTCCTCGGTGTTCCCGGCGGCCCGGGCGACGGCCGCCGCGGGGGTCATCGACGGGGACTGCGACTTCCCGGTTCCGCAGCCGGCGACGCCGCCCGCCAGGAGCAGCGCGGCGAGTCCGGCACCCGTCGCCCGCCGCCGGACGCGACGGCGGACGGAAGCGGAGACGGAAGCCTTCATCGAATTCCCCCCGAGGAACGCATGGCCTGTACACAGCAGATTCATGAGCGTATCCGAGCGGGACTCGAACAGTCCTGTGATTTCTCCTGGGTCCGGGTGGGCCACGGAACCGCCGCGGCTCAGGAGGTGGTGTCGCCCAGGGTGCCGCCCTGCCGCTCCAGCAGGTCCTTGAAGTCCTGGGTGTCGCCGGCCGGGGGCCGCTCGGCGGTGACCTTCACGCCGTAGTCGCTGTAGTACGCGGTCTGGGTCAGCTGTCCGGTGGCCATGTGGCCCTTCTCGATCTTCTTGACCAGCAGATCCCGGTCGTTGACCCAGATGTCCAGGGTCTCGGTGGTCACGCCGGCCTGGGTGAGCTGCTTCTTCAGGTCGGCGAGCTGGGCGGCGCTCAGGCCGGAGCTCCGGCCGACCAGGTCGGCGACGTCGACCGTGCCGGAGTAGTGCGTGGCCCGCTCGCCGCGGACCGTCTCCTCGCCGACCTTGTGCACGTCTCCGGAGGCCAGCAGGAGTTTCACCGACTGGTTGGGCGTGGTGTTCCGCATCTGGTCCCCGAGGTGGGCGCCGGAGCTGCCGGCGACGTCCTCCAGGTCGTCGTAGGCGTACCGCACCCAGTGCTTGCCGCCCGCCTGCTCGGCGAAGGTGTCGCCCATGCGCGCGTAGTAGGCGTCGGGGAGGTAGCGGGCCTGCATCGATGTGGTGCCGAGCCGGCGCATGGTGTCGGCCATGGTGCCGCCGGTGTAGGTGATGGTGAGGGTGCCGGTGAGACCGTCGCCCCAGCCGAGGACGCCGTCGGCCGTCATGGACATCATCGCGCCCATGGTCGTACTGGACTCGACGCGGGCGGAGTCGGCCCGGTCGGTGGAGCGCTCGGCGGAGCGCAGGGCGGCTATGGGGCTGACGCGTGCGCCACCGCCGCGCGAGGCGCCGTCGTCCCCGGCAAAGCGGTCGGAGGAGTCGTCGGCGCTGCACGCCGCCGTCCCGGTCAGCGCGGTCGCCGCCGCGATCGAGAGGGCCACGCGACGCACGGTCGTGCTCTTCATTCGTCCCACCCCTATGCGCATCCGGTGTCCTGCACGCTAACGCAGGCCACTGACACACGTGCCCGGAAACGGGCAGGCGCGCACTCCCGCGCCGGCCGGGAAAAGGGACGGGCCCCGCACCTCGGAAGGTGCGGGGCCCGTGACCGGAAGGGGTGAGCCGTGGGCTCAGACCGCCGCCGGGTCCTCCTCGACGAGGAGGTTGCGGGTGCGGTTGGGGTCGACCGGAACGCCGGGGCCCATCGTGGTGGTGATGGCGGCCTTCTTGATGTAGCGGCCCTTGGCGGCGGACGGCTTCAGACGGAGGATCTCCTCCAGCGCCGCGCCGTAGTTCTCCACCAGCTTGGTGTCGTCGAAGGACACCTTGCCGATGATGAAGTGCAGGTTCGAGTGCTTGTCGACGCGGAACTCGATCTTGCCGCCCTTGATGTCGGTGACAGCCTTGGCGACGTCCGGGGTCACGGTGCCGGTCTTGGGGTTCGGCATGAGACCACGGGGACCGAGCACGCGGCCGAGGCGGCCGACCTTGCCCATCAGGTCCGGGGTGGCGACGACGGCGTCGAAGTCCAGACGGCCCTTCGACACCTCGTCGATCAGCTCGTCGGCGCCGACGATGTCGGCGCCCGCGGCACGCGCGGCCTCGGCACGGTCACCGGTCGCGAAGACCAGGACCCGGGCGGTCTTACCGGTGCCGTGCGGGAGGTTCACGGTGCCACGGACCATCTGGTCGGCCTTGCGCGGGTCGACACCCAGGCGGAAGGCGACCTCGACGGTGCCGTCGAACTTGGTCGTGGAGGTCTCCTTGGCGAGACGGACGGCCTCGAGCGGGGCGTAGAGCTTCTCCCGGTCGACCTTGGCGTCCGCAGCGCGGAGAGACTTGCTGCGCTTGCTCACTACTGCTCCTGTGGGTTCTTAGGAGTCGTGGTCCGGGCCGAGCAGGCCCTTCCACACTTCTGCTGTTGACGGGGGTGGGACTCAGCCCTCGACCGTGATGCCCATGGAACGGGCGGTGCCGGCGATGATCTTCTCGGCGGCGTCCAGGTCGTTGGCGTTGAGGTCGGGCATCTTGGTGGTGGCGATCTCGCGGACCTGGTCGCGCGTGATCTTCGCGACCTTGGTCTTGTGCGGCTCGCCGGAGCCCTTCTCCACACCCGCGGCCTTGAGGATCATCTTGGCGGCCGGCGGGGTCTTGGTGATGAAGGTGAAGGAACGGTCCTCGTAGACCGTGATCTCCACCGGGATGACCCAGCCGCGCTGCGACTCGGTCGCGGCGTTGTAGGCCTTGCAGAACTCCATGATGTTGACGCCGTGCTGGCCCAGCGCGGGGCCGACCGGCGGGGCCGGGTTGGCGGCACCGGCCTGGATCTGGAGCTTGATGAGCCCCGTGACCTTCTTCTTCTTGGGAGGCATGTGCTCTCTCTCCGGGTCTTAGTGAGAGTGTTCAGCCGTCCGGTCCGGACATTCCGGATGGAGGCATACCGCACAACGATAACGGGTATCCATGCGCGGCCAAAAACCGAGCAGGTCAGAACGGGCGAGAGTGCCCGATCTGACCTGTTCGGAAGCGTGTGATCCGAGGATCCGGCCGGAGCTAGTTCTTCTGGATCTGGTCGAAGGACAGCTCGACCGGCGTCTCGCGGCCGAAGATCTCCACCAGGCCCTTGACCTTCTTGGAGTCGGCGTTGATCTCGTTGATGGTCGCCTGGAGCGTGGCGAACGGGCCGTCGGTGACGGTGACCGAGTCACCCACCTCGAAGTCCAGCACCTGGACCTCGACCTTGCGCTGCGGGGCCGGCTTGCCCTCGGCCTCGGCGGCCTCGCGGGCGGCCTTCTCCTCGGCCTCGGGGGCGAGCATCTTGACGATCTCGTCCAGCGTCAGCGGGTAGGGGTCGTAGGCGTTGCCCACGAAGCCGGTCACGCCCGGGGTGTTGCGGACGACGCCCCAGGACTCGTTGGTGAGGTCCATGCGGACCAGCACGTAACCGGGCAGCTTGTTCTGCTTGATGGTCTTGCGGTCGCCGTTCTTGATCTGGACGACCTCTTCCTGCGGCACCTCGGCCTGGAAGATGTAGTCCTCGACGTTCAGCGAGACGGCACGCTGCTCCAGGTTGGTCTTCACCCGGTTCTCGTAGCCGGCGTAGGTGTGGATCACGTACCACTCGCCGGGCAGGGTGCGGAGCTCCTCGCGCAGCGCGGCGACGGGATCCACGGGCTCGGCCGGCTCTTCCTCGGCCTCGGCCTCTTCCTCGGCCTCATCCGCGGCGGCCTCGTCCTCGTCCTCGACGTGCACCGCGGCCTCCTCGGAGGCCTCGCCCGCCTCGGCGTCGGCAGCCTCGAACTCGTCGACCTCGTCCGCGCCCTCGACGATGTCGAGCTCGTCGTCCACCGACTCGTCGGGCTCGATGGCGTCGTTCAGGTTCTGGTCAGACACGGTGGCTGCTTCTTCCTGGATACATAGGGGTGGAACACGCGAAAGGAGCGCCGGTGTACCAACGGCGCTCTTCGCTCACGGCTCAGCCGAAGACGTACTTCGCCGCGTGGCTGAGCCCATAGTCAATCACGGTCACCAGGGCGATCATGATGGCGACGAAGATAATCACCACAGTGGTGTACGACGTCAGCTGGTTGCGCGTCGGCCAGACGACCTTGCGGAGTTCCGCGATGATCTGACGGTAGAAGAGAGCGAGGCGCTTCAGCGGGCCCTTCTTGGCACGCTTGCCGCCCTTGCGGTTCTTCTTCTTGGACTCCGGCGCCTCGTCCTGGGCATCAGGCATGTCGATGGAGCCCACGGCGTCCGTCACTCGTCCTCACCTGATTCCGGGTCGTGGCCGTGCCGCGCCCGGTATGAGCCGCACGGCGGTGCATTGCTGTACGTACATGCGCACACATCCTGGCGAAGGTGTGTGTAGCAGGGCCGGAGGGACTTGAACCCCCAACCGCTGGTTTTGGAGACCAGTGCTCTACCAATTGAGCTACGACCCTTTGTGTGTCCCCCAACGTACCGCATCCACTCGGATGCTTGGTCCGCATCGTGCGAGTGCGGGCTGCTGAAGGCCAACGAGGTGAGAGTGTACGTGGTCCGGGGCCGGGCGTCGAACAGAAAGTGCCGATCGGGATCTTCGCCGGCGGCGGGGCGGCCGGAGATCGCCCCCGCCGCGCGGCCGGTCCGGACGGTTGTCCGGGGGTTTGCCCGGTCCTGTTCAGTACGTGAAACCCGTGTGCCGGGGAGGTTTCCGGTCTGGAACGATGGGCCCCATGAGCGCTGCAACCCCTCCCACCGAGCGCCGGGTCTCCGCCCGAGTCGGCGCGATCTCCGAGTCCGCCACCCTCGCCGTGGACGCCAAGGCCAAGGCCCTCAAGGCCGCCGGGCGTCCGGTGATCGGCTTCGGGGCGGGTGAGCCCGACTTCCCGACCCCGGACTACATCGTCGAGGCCGCGATCGAGGCCTGCAAGAACCCGAAGTACCACCGCTACACGCCGGCGGGCGGCCTGCCCGAGCTGAAGGCCGCGATCGCCGCGAAGACGCTGCGCGACTCGGGCTACGAGGTCGAGGCCTCCCAGATCCTGGTCACCAACGGCGGCAAGCAGGCCATCTACGAGGCGTTCGCCGCGCTCCTCGACCCGGGCGACGAGGTCATCGTCCCGGCGCCGTACTGGACGACGTACCCCGAGTCGGTCCGCCTGGCCGGCGGTGTCCCGGTGGAGGTCGTCGCCGACGAGACGACCGGCTACCGGGTCTCGGTGGAGCAGCTGGAGGCGGCCCGCACCGAGAACACCAAGGTGCTGCTCTTCGTCTCCCCCTCCAACCCGACCGGCGCGGTCTACACCCGCGAGCAGATCGAGGAGATCGGCCGCTGGGCGCTGGAGAAGGGCCTGTGGGTCCTGACCGACGAGATCTACGAGCACCTGGTCTACGGCTCCGCGGAGTTCCACTCCCTGCCGGTGGTCGTGCCGGAGCTGGCGGACAGGACCGTCGTGGTCAACGGTGTCGCCAAGACGTACGCCATGACCGGCTGGCGGGTGGGCTGGGTCATCGGCCCCAAGGACGTGGTCAAGGCCGCGACCAACCTCCAGTCGCACGCCACGTCCAACGTGTCGAACGTCGCGCAGGCCGCGGCGCTGGCCGCCGTCTCCGGCGACCTGGAAGCCGTCGCCACGATGCGTGAGGCCTTCGACCGCCGCCGGAAGACCATCGTGCGGATGCTCAACGAGATCGACGGCGTCCTCTGCCCGGAGCCGGAGGGCGCGTTCTACGCCTACCCGTCGGTGAAGGCGCTGATCGGCAAGGAGATCCGCGGCAAGCGTCCGCGGAACACCGTCGAGCTGGCCGCGCTGATCCTGGAGGAGGCCGAGGTCGCCGTGGTTCCGGGCGAGGCCTTCGGCACGCCGGGCTATCTGCGGCTGTCGTACGCGCTGGGCGACGAGGACCTGGTCGAGGGCGTGAGCCGGATCCAGAAGCTGCTGGCGGAGGCGCGGGACTGAGGTCTCCGTAACGGACAGGGGCTCGTCCCGGGAACGTTCCTGGGATGAGCCCCTGTTCGTTTGTGCGAGCAAGGTCACGTACGGGGAAAGCGCTACCGGGACGCCAGGGGCGTGCGGCAGGATCCTGCAATGGAGCGTGTACGTGATGTCTCTGAGCTGCCGAAGGCGCATCTGCATCTGCACTTCACCGGGTCCATGCGGCCCGCCACCCTGCTGGAGCTGGCCGACAAGTACGGCGTGCGCCTGCCCGAGGCGCTGACCGAGGCACTCGTCGGCGGGGAGCCGCCCAGACTGCGGGCGACGGACGAGCGCGGCTGGTTCCGCTTCCAGCGGCTGTACGACGCGGCGCGCTCGTGCCTGCGTGAGCCGGAGGACATCCAGCGGCTGGTGCGGGAGGCCGCGGAGGAGGATCTGCGGGACGGCTCCGGGTGGCTGGAGATCCAGGTGGACCCGACCTCCTACGCCCCCCGGCTGGGCGGGCTGATCCCCGCGCTGGAGATCATCCTGGACGCGGTGGACTCGGCGATGCGGGAGACCGGGCTCGGGATGCGGGTGCTGGTGGCCGCCAACCGCATGAAGCATCCGCTGGACGCCCGCACGCTGGCCCGGCTGGCGGTGCGCTACCGGGACCGCGGCGTGATCGGTTTCGGGCTCTCCAACGACGAGCGGCGGGGCATGGCCCGGGACTTCGACCGGGCGTTCGCCATCGCACGCGAGGGCGGGCTGCTGTCGGCGCCGCACGGGGGTGAGCTGACCGGGCCGGCCTCGGTGCGGGACTGCCTGGACGACCTGCACGCCGGGCGGATCGGGCACGGGGTGCGGGCGGCGGAGGATCCGCGGCTGCTGAAGCGGCTGGCCGACCGGCAGGTGACGTGCGAGGTGTGCCCGGCCTCCAATGTGGCGCTGGGCGTCTACGAGAAGCCGGAGGACGTCCCGCTGCGCACCCTGTTCGAGGCGGGTGTGCCGCTGGCGCTGGGCGCGGACGACCCGCTGCTGTTCGGTTCGCGGCTGGCGGCGCAGTACGAGATCGCCCGGCACCACCACGGCTTCACGGACGCGGAGCTGGCCGAGCTGGCCCGGCAGTCGGTGCGGGGCTCGGTGGCCCCGCAGGACGTGCAGGCGAAGCTGCTGGCCGGAATCGACGCCTGGCTCAGCGCCCCGGCCGCTTGAAGTGGGCGTAGGGCGGATACGGCTTGAAGCAGATCACCAGGTCCGGGTGGCTGCCGTCGACGCGGTCGGGAGCCAGCAGCCCGCGCAGTCCGGTGACGAACTCCGCGTGCCCCTGGGCGACGCCCTTCGCGCGCGGGCCGAAGCCGGCCGCGTAGGCGAAGGCCGTGGCGGCGGAGGCGAGGGCGGCACGGTCGCCGACGAGGAAGCAGGTGCGCGCGTGCGTGGCGTGGCTCAACGTGCTGCGGCCGTACCCGCGGTCCTCCCAGGCCCGGGCGTCCCTGGCGGTTCGGGCCTCGTCGGTGCGGACGGTCAGCGGGGTGCCGTGCCGCAGCCTGCCGCGCAGCTCGGGCCACTTGGCCGGGCGCAGACCCGCCTCCGGGTGGGCGAGCACCAGGTCGACCGGTTCGCCGCAGCCCTCGTCGGGCGGTACGCCGTCGCGCAGCGGCACATGCACGATCGTGTGCCGCGAGCGGGCGGCGAACGAGAACAGGCCGGCGAGCCGGTTCAGCCCGTCGTGGTCGCCCATGAGCAGACGGGAGCCGGTCCGCGGGGTGCGCAGCGAGGTGTGGCGCAGGGGTGTGCGGGGCTGGACGACGCGATGGACGTAGGGGCCGGTGCGGGGCCGGAACTCGGTGAGTCTCAGCCGCATACGGCGCATCCGGGGACCTTCACGGCCCCAGCCTGACGCCGGTCAGGGCGTGTCCGCAACGGAGATTCCGGCGAGCAGCGTCCGGGCCAGCCGGCGGGCGAAGCCGTCCACCTCGGGGCGGCCCGCCGGTGTCGCGTCATAGGCGAACGCCCGCTGCGCGCAGGCGCCCAGGAGCAGGGAGGCGGCCGCGAAGGTGTCGGCGTCGGGGCGGATCCGGCCGGCGGCCTGTTCGGCGCGGAGATAGGCGTCGAGGCCCTCGATGGGCACGTGCGGTCCGGAGCCGATCCGCCGCATGGTGTCGTCGTGCCGCCGCTTGAGCTGGGTCTCGGCGTACAGCGACGCGGCGATCGGGAAGCTCTGCTCGTAGAACAGGGCCGCCTGGCGGACGATCTCGGTGAGATTCTCCTCCAGGCTCTGCCGGCCCGGCTCGTCGGCCAGGCTGCGCAGCAGCGGGCCGAGCCGGGGCAGCCGCTCCATGAGCACGCGGATGAACAGCTCCTCCTTGCTCGCGAAGTGCTTGTAGAGCGCCGCCTCGGAACAGCCGGCCGCCCTGGCGATCTCCTTGGTGGTGGCGCGGGCGAGGCCGAGGGTGAGCATCAGCTCGCGCGCGGCGTCCAGGATGCGCTCGCGGGTCGGCGTACCGGGACGCATGGCTGCTCCTGTCGGGCTTGACGGAAGGGTGAGTGCTTACTCACCCTAGGGGAAGGGCCGAGGTGAGTAAGTACTCACCCACCATCCGTGCAGAGAGCGGGGTACGCCATGGAACTGACCGTTTTCGGCGCCACCGGCGGGGTGGGGCAGGAGGTCGTCCGGCAGGCACTGGACGCCGGTCACCGGGTCACGGCGGTCGTACGGGACCCGGCTCGGCTGCCGGTGACCGGCGACGGTCTGACGGTGTTCCGCGCCGATCTGACCGATCCGGCCGCGGTGCGTCCGGCGGTGGCCGGGCGGGACGCGGTGCTCTCCGGGCTCGGCGCCCGCAGCCGCGCCGACGCCGGGGTGGCGGCCCGGCTGACCCGTACGGTGCTGGCCGCGATGGAGGCGGAGGGCGTACGGCGCCTGCTCGTGGTGAGCGCCGCCCCGGTCGGGCCCGCGCCGGAGCACGACGGGCTGCTGGACCGCGGGGTGCGCGGCATCGTCTCCGCCGTCCTGAAGGACGTCTACGCGGATCTCGCGGAGATGGAGGCCGAGCTGGCCCGCAGCGCCACGGACTGGACGGTCGTACGGCCGCCGCGCCTCCAGAACAAGCCGGTCAGCGGCCGGTACCGGACCGTCGTGGGCGGCTTCCCGGCCAGGGGGCGCTTCCTCGGCCGCGCCGACGTGGCCCACGCGATGCTGGCGATGACCAACGATCCGGCCACCGTGAAGCAGGGCGTCGGAGTGGCCTACTGACGCCGCGCGCGCGTGGCTAGAGGCTGACCCCGACCGTCACCGGCTCGTTGACCAGCGTGATCCCGAAGGCCTCGCGGACTCCCGCGACGACCTCGCGGGCCAGGGCGAGCAGGTCCTCCGTGCTCGCCCCACCCCGGTTGGTGAGCGCGAGCGTGTGCTTGGTGGAGATGCGGGCGGGTCCGCTGCCGTAGCCCTTGGCGAAGCCGGCCTTGTCGATCAGCCAGGCGGCGGAGGTCTTGGTACGGCCCTGCCCCGCCGGGTAGGCGGGCGGCTCCACGCCGTCCCCGAGCCGTTCCCGCACGCGCGCGCGGAAGGCGGCGAACTGCTCGTCGGTGAGGACCGGGTTGGTGAAGAACGACCCGGCCGACCAGGTGTCGTGGTCCTCGGGGTCCAGGACCATGCCCTTCCCGGCGCGCAACTTCAGCACGGTGTCGCGGGCGTCGGCCAGCGGCACACGGTCGCCCGGCTCCACGCCGAGCGCGCGCGCCGTCTCGGCGTACCTCAGGGGCGCCGAGAGCCCGCCGGCGTCCTCCAGGGCGAAGCGGACACGCAGGACGACATACCGGTCGGGGTCGGCCTTGAAGCGGCTGTGGCGGTAGGAGAAGGCGCACTCCTCGTTGGTGAGGGCGACCATCTCACCGGAGCGGCGGTCGTAGGCGATCACCTCGGTGATCGTGGCGGAGACCTCCTGGCCGTACGCGCCGACGTTCTGGATCGGGGTCGCGCCCGCCGAGCCGGGGATGCCCGCGAGGCACTCGATGCCGGCGAGCCCGGCCTCCACGGTGCGGGCGACGGCGTCGCTCCACACCTCGCCGGCGGCCAGCTCCAGCCGGGTGCCCTCCAGCTCGACGCCCTTGGTCGCGACGACCAGTGCGGTGCCGTCGAAGCCCTTGTCGCCGATGACCAGGTTGGAGCCGCCGCCGATGACCAGCAGCGGTGTGCCGGCCGCGTCGGCCTCACGCACGGCGGCGATCACCTCGGCGTCCGTCGTGGCGGTGACCAGCCGGGTCGCGGGGCCGCCCAGCCGGAAGGTGGTCAGCGGGGCGAGGGGGGCGTCGTGGAGTTCCTGCACGGAGCCAAGACTACGAGACGGCACCGACAGGGCCGCCGGCCACGGCCCCACCCGGACCGCGGCCGGCCGGCCGGCGGCATGCGGCAGCCGCTCGCCCCGAAGCCATGACGCTTCGCGGGCGAGCGGCTGCCGTGCCCCGCGGACTCAGCCCGCGACCGTCTCCGCCTCCTCGGGCGCCGCGGCTGCGTTCCGCCCGGCCACCGCCGTGGAACGCCGCCGAGCCGGGATCAGCAGCGCCGCCGCTCCCGCCAGCGCCACCACCCCGGCGCCCGTCACCAGCGCGGGCCGCAGACCGTCGACGAAGGCCTGCGCGGACTGGTAGCCGCCCTGCGCCGAGAAGATCGACGACATGACGGCGATGCCGAGCGCGCCGCCCACCTCGCGCAGGGCGTTGTTGGCGCCGGAGGCGATGCCCTGCTCCTGGGGGCGGACGCTGGACATCACCAGGTTGGCGGCCGGTGCGAAGTACAGCGCCATGCCGATGCCGCTGATGATCAGTCCGGGGAGCTGGGCGGCGTAGGAGGTGTCGGCGGCGACCAGACGCGCCAGGTAGCCGAGGCCGGCCGCTTGCAGGAAGAGGCCGACGGCGACGACCGGACGGCCGCCGACGCGGTCGGAGAGGATGCCGGCGATCGGGGCGACCA
Organism: Streptomyces fumigatiscleroticus; assembly: GCF_014647975.1. Classification (GTDB taxonomy): domain Bacteria; phylum Actinomycetota; class Actinomycetes; order Streptomycetales; family Streptomycetaceae; genus Streptomyces; species Streptomyces fumigatiscleroticus. The sequence goes on along the minus strand of NZ_BMQF01000003.1, from coordinate 219,011 downwards.
GCATCGGCATGCCGGTCCAGGGCAGCATCCTGAGGCCCGCCTCGGTGGGCGAGTAGCCGAGCACGCCCTGGAGATACTGGCTGAGCAGGAAGATCGAGCCGAACATGCCGAGGAACATCAGCAGGCTGGCGGTGTTGATGCCGGAGAAGGCCCGGGAGCGGAACAGCCGCATCGGGAGCATGGGGTTCTTGGCGCGGACGCTGTAGAGAATGAAGCCGGCCAGCAGCGCGGCGCCGGCGAACAGGCCCGTCAGCACCAGGGGGCCGGTCCAGCCGTCGACGGGCCCGCGGACCAGGCCGTAGACGATCCCGAAGAGGCCGCCGCTGGCGAGCAGGGTGCCGGGCAGGTCGAGCGGGGCGCCGGTGCCGCGGGACTCGGCGAGCCGCAGCCGGGCGAGCGGCAGCAGGGCCACGCCGAGCGGGACGTTGATCCAGAAGATCCACTGCCAGGAGATGTGCTCGGTCAGGCTGCCGCCGATGAGCGGGCCCGAGGCCACGGCGAGCCCGTTGACGGCCCCCCAGATGCCGTACGCCATGCCGCGCCGCTCGGCGGGCACGGCCGCCGTGAGCAGGGTGAGCGTCAGCGGCATCATGACGGCCGCGCCGACACCCTGCACCGCGCGGGCGGCGATCAGGGAGTCGATGCCGGGCGCCATGGCCGCGGCGGCGGAGGCGCCGGTGAAGACGGCGAGCCCGGCGAGGAAGAGCCTGCGGCGGCCGAAGCGGTCACCGAGGGCCGCGCCGAACATCAGCAGTACGGCGAAGGTGAGCGTGTAGGCGCTCACGGTCCACTCCAGGTCGTCCAGGGCTCCACCGAGGTCCTCGCGGATGGAGGGCAGGGCAGTGGTGACGACGAGGTTGTCCAGGGCCGCCATGAAACCGGCGACGCTGGTGATGACGAGGGCCCAGACGGCTCCCCCGCGATGCGCGGTGTGCTGTGACATCGCTCCCCCAGTGGGTGATCACTATCTTTGGTTAGTTATGGATGACTAACTTCTGCGCTCACAAAAAAGGCGGCCAAGCCGCCTTTCCGGTCCCCTAGTGCTCCAGCCGGCCCTTGCTGCGCGCCGACGGGTACAGGCCCTCCCAGACCCGGTGCTCGGGAGGGAATCCCATGGCCACCAGGCAGTTGATGAGCATGCCGTACGCCAGGAAGTCCGTCGTCTGGTCGATGTCGGCACCCAGCGGCAGGTGGACCGTCTCCCACAGCCTCATCCAGCCGGCGCGTACCACGTCGCCGAACCCGTGCTCCCCCTCCTGCTCGGCGGCCGCCACGGCGACATACGTCTGCATCTGCATCATCAGCAGCTCGGGTCGCTCCGCGATGACCCTGGTGTAGGCGTTCGCCATGGCGTGCAGGGCCGCTTCGCCCCGCAGCCCCTCGGACGCCTCCGCGAACGCACGGACGACCTCATCGACGCAGCGCTCCGCCGCCGCGAGGAAGATCGCTTTCTTGCCCGGGAAGAGGCGGAAGAGATACGGCTGCGAGACACCGACCCGCTTGGCGATCGCCTCGGTCGACGTACCGTGATAGCCGCCGCGGGCGAACTCCGCCGTCGCCGCGCGGATGACGCTCTCGCGCCTCTCCTCTGCGCTCATCCTGACCACGGAAGTAAGTTAGTACTCAATCACTAATTGCGTCAAGGCCCGGTGGACGGCGCGGCGGCGGGAGGGGTGTGCGTGAGGGGAGCTGGTGCATGTGAGGGGGCTGGTGCATGTGAGGGCTTGGGTGCGCGTGTGAGCTTGGGTGCGTGTAAGGGCTCGGGTGCGTGTAAGGGCTCGGGTGCGTGTAAGGGCTTGGGTGCGCGTAAGAGGCATGCGTACGCGTAAGGGCCGCCGGTAGGCGTAAGGAGCGTCGGTACGCGTAAGGAGCGTCGGTACGCGTAAGGAGCGTCCGCAATGGCGGACGCTCCTTACCTCGTTCCTCGCCGGACCGGCGTCGCTCAAGCCAGCCGTACGACCGCCCGCGACATCCCCAGCACCTTCTGCCCGGCACTGGTCGCCGTCAGGTCCACCCTGACCGTGTTGTCGTCGAGCTTGGCCGCGATCTTGCCGCTGACCTCGATGGTGGCGCCCTCGTCGTCGTTGGGCACGACGACGGGCTTGGTGAAGCGGACGCCGTACTCCACGACCGCGCCCGGGTCGCCGACCCAGTCGGTGACCACGCGGATCGCCTCGGCCATGGTGAACATGCCGTGCGCGATGACGTCCGGCAGGCCGACCTCCTTGGCGAACTTCTCGTTCCAGTGGATCGGGTTGAAGTCACCGGAGGCGCCGGCGTACCGGACCAGGGTGGCGCGGGTCACCGGGAACGTCTGGGCGGGCAGTTCGGTGCCGACCTCCACATCGGCGTACGCGATCTTGGCCGTCATCTGCTCAGCCCTCCTCGGCCGCGCGCGCGACCAGCTTCGTCCAGGCGGTCACGACATGCTCTCCCGCCTCGTCGTGGACCTCGCCACGGATGTCCAGGATGTCGTTGCCCGCCAGGGACTTGATCGCCTCGATGGTCGAGGTGACGCTGAGCCGGTCGCCGGCGCGCACCGGGCGCGTGTAGGCGAACTTCTGGTCGCCGTGCACCACCCGGCTGTAGTCCAGGCCGAGCTGCGGGTCCTCGATGACCTGGCCGGCCGCCGTGAAGGTGATGGCGAACACGAAGGTCGGCGGAGCGATCACATCGGGGTGGCCCAGCGCCTTGGCGGCCTCCACGTCCGTGTACGCCGGATTGGCGTCCCTCACCGCCTCCGCGAACTCCCGGATCTTCTCCCGGCCCACCTCGTAGGGGTCGGTGGGCGGATAGGTCCGCCCGACGAAGGACTGGTCGAGCGCCATGGGCGCGGCACCTCCTGGTGTCTGGTGAACGGCGGCGCCCCGGAGAGCCGCGCCACGTCGTGGGGCCCTCCGGAGGGCCTCACCACGCTATAGGGGGCCCGGCGGCAAAACGCGCCGCGGCGGCGGAAACGGCGTGAGGCCGCCTTTTCCGTGCCGGAAAGGACCGTGACGGAAACCACTGCGCCACTGCGCCGGACTTGGCCGAGGCGGACCCGGCTGTGACAGACCCGGCCGAGGCGGACCCGGCTGCGACGAACCCGGCTGCGACAGACCCGGCTGCGACGGGCTCGGCTGTGACGGGCTCGGCTGTGACGGACACCACCGAGCCGGGCTGGCCGTGCCGGAGTGGCCGTGCCGGAGTGGCCGTGTCGGGCACGACCGCGTCGGGAACGACGTGAGGCCGCCCCCCGACTGCGGGGACGGCCTCACATACGAGCCTGATTTATCGCGTCTCGCGGTGCGCGGTGTGCGCGTTGCAACGCGGGCAGTGCTTCTTCATCTCAAGACGGTCCGGGTTGTTACGCCGGTTCTTCTTGGTGATGTAGTTCCGCTCCTTGCACTCCACGCAGGCCAGCGTGATCTTCGGGCGGACGTCGGTGGCAGCCACGTGAGTGCTCCTTGACGAACGGGTGGGTTATTCAACGCAGAAAAGAGTAGCCGATCGACGGACCGACCCGGCAATCGGCTACTGACAGTAGCGGTGACCGGACTTGAACCGGTGACACAGCGATTATGAGCCGCTTGCTCTACCGACTGAGCTACACCGCTGTGATGCGATCGGGCCCCGCCTCACGGCGGGAACCTCTCACACCAGAGCCCCAAAACGGAATCGAACCGTTGACCTTCTCCTTACCATGGAGACGCTCTGCCGACTGAGCTATTGGGGCGAGCGATGAAGACATTACACGCTCGGCAGCCGTTCACCCAAATCCGTTTCGCGGCACCGCTCCGGCCGTCACCCAGTCCCTCCCCACAGGTCCCGGCAGCTTCACCCCCCACATCCGGCACGACCGCCCCATGGCGGGACCACGCCGGTACGACTATTGCGCTCCTCCCCGCCCCGGGCCGGTCGTCGTCCTAGGCTCGACTCACTCTGCGTGATCATGCGTCCCCTGCGCAGCCCCGAGCCCGAGGAGCGCGATGCCCGACAGCCGGCCGCAGCCGCCGTTCCCCTCGTCGTCCCCGTCGGGCCCGGCGGACGCAGGCCCGCTGCTGCTGTGCGGGGCACGGCTCACCGACGGCCGGACCGTGGACGTACGGCTGGGCGGCGGGCGTATCGAGGCCGTCGGCACGGCCGGCAGCCTGGCCCCGGGCGGTGCCTCCGGCACGGGCGCACGCGTGGACCTCACCGGCTATCTGCTCCTGCCGGCGCCCGTCGAGCCCCACGTGCACGGCGACACCGCGCTCACCGCCGACGCCGGCGGACCGGTCTCCTACGACCCCGCGGACGTCCAGCGGCGGGTCACGGAGGCCGCGCTGCTGCAACTCGGGCACGGGGCGACGGCGCTGCGGGCCCACGTGCGCGTCGGCGACGTCCAGGGCCTGGGCGCGCTGGCCGCCGTACTGCGGGCCCGGCGCACGCTGGGCGGGCTGGCCGGGCTGACGACGGTGGCGATGCCGCGGGTGCTGACCGGGGCGGCCGGGGCCGACGGGCTGGCGATGCTGCGGGACGCGGTGAAGATGGGCGCCTCCGTGGTGGGTGGCTGCCCGGACCTCGATCCCGATCCGACCGGGTACGTGGAGGCTGTCCTGGAGGTCGCCGCCGAGCACGGCCGCCCCGTCGACCTGCACACGGACGCCGGCGATCCGGCACGGCTGGCCCGGCTCGCGGCGATGGCGGGCGGACTGCGGCCCGGAGTGGCCCTCGGCCCGTGCGGCGGTCTGGGCCGGTTGCCCGCCGAGGTGGCCTCCCGCACCGCGGACCAGCTGGCCGCGGCCGGGGTCGCGGTGGTCTGCCTGCCCCAGGGCGGCTGCGGGGGCGCCGACCGCCGCGGCACGGCACCGGTACGGCTACTGCGCGCGGCCGGGGTACGGGTCGCCGCCGGCAGTGGCGCCCTGCGGGACGTGGCGAACCCGGTGGGCCGCGGCGACCCGCTGGAAGCGGCGTACCTGCTGGCCTCCCGCTACGGCCTGCGGCCCGAGGACGCCTACGACACGGTGAGCACGTCGGCCCGAGCGGTGCTCGACCTGCCCGAGGTGCGGCTGGAGGCGGGTTTCCCGGCCGAGTTGCTCGCGGTGCGCGGGGACCGGCTGGGAAGCGCGCTGTCCCTGGCGTACAGCCGGATCGTGGTCCACCGGGGACGGGTCGTGGCCCGGACCAGCGCGGTGCGCGAATACTGCGTCTCCACGGCCACGGCCGAACTGGAACTGCCGCGGCAGGGGCGGGGCGAGGTGTCCTGAAGCCGCCGGGCGGGCGTGCCGTACCGCCGGGCGGGCGTGCGGCGCCTGGCGGGCGAGCGCGCCGTGCTCGGCGGGAACCGGCCGACGTCGTGCGGCGAACGCGGCCGTCTGAGCGTACGGTCGGAGACATGCGCATTGTCATCGCTGGTGGTCATGGTCAGATCGCGCTGCGGCTGGAACGGCTGCTCGCCGCGCGCGGGGACGAGGTCGCGGGCATCGTCCGCAAGCCCGAGCAGGCCGACGATCTGCGCGCGGCCGGCGCCGAACCTGTCGTTGTCGACCTGGAGTCCGCCTCGGTCGAGGAGGTCGCGGAACGGCTGCGGGGCGCGGACGCGGCGGTCTTCGCGGCGGGCGCGGGCCCGGGCAGCGGAGCGGCCCGCAAGGAGACGGTGGACAAGGCCGCGGCGATCCTGTTCGCGGACGCGGCGGTCCGCGCGGGCGTACGGCGCTTCCTGGTGGTGTCGTCCATGGCCGCGGACCCCGCGCACGAGGGCGACGAGGTCTTCGACGTCTACCTGCGCGCCAAGGGCGAGGCCGACGCCTACGTACGCGGCCTGGACGCGTTGGACTGGACGATCCTGCGCCCCGGCGCGCTGAGGGACGACCCCGGCACCGGCCTGGTACGTCTGGAGGCGCGGACCGGCCACGGCTCGGTCACGCGCGACGACGTGGCCGCCGTACTCGCCGAGTTGGTGGACACCCCGGCCACGGCCGGGCTGACCCTGGAACTCATCGGCGGCTCGACGCCGGTGTCCGTGGCGGTGAAGTCGGTGGCGGGCAACTGAGCCCGCGAGCCCTCAGAACAAGGGGAGTTGTCCGGGGAACTCGGGCACCACGTACCCGTCCAGGGCCGGTTGCGCCGCCCCGATCAGCGCCGGGCGGCGCGAGCCGGAGCAGGAGGTGAGATCGCCGTTCCCGCGCGCGCCGGGTGGGTCGTGACGCGCGAACCGCCCGCCGACGACGGCGATCTCGCGGCGGCACTCGGGACACGGTCTGCGTCGGGAGGACATGAAGCCCAGTGTGCCTCGCCCGGGCGGGGACGGTCGCGGGCCGGGGGGCGGCCTCGGGCCAGGGGACGATCGCGGGCCGGGAGGCGGCCTCGGGCCGGGGGACGGCCTCGGGCCAGGGGCGGCTTTTCTTGACGTACCGTCAGTCGGTGCGCGGGCGTGCGCGCGTACGGGGTCCGCGTGCGCGGCATGGGGGATGCGGAGCCCCTCACCTCCCGGTGCCGCCCTTCGCGGATCCCTCGGCGCCGTCGAAGTCAGGCGCGATGAGCGTGTCCATATCCGCGGGAAGGCACCGCACCCCCAGTTCGCCCGCAGGTACTGACGAGTCGACCCAGCCGGACACCGTCCAGCTGCCGTCCTTCGACACCTCGGCAGCCGACAGGAGAGTCAAGGAGCTGCCCGACGAACGGTAGACGAAGACCTTGCCGTTCGGCAGCGGGTCGGCGACCCACCCGGTGAAGCGATAAAGGGTGCCGAGCCCGGTCCTGTGGAACTCGGACGTGACTCCCCAGATCCTGGGCACGGCAGGCGTCCGAGGCGCCACGGCCAGCGGTGGCGGACTGGCACCGGGGTCACCGACCGCACCGCCGGCCGCGGTGAGCCATGCGGCGATCACGGTCGCGGCAGCCGCAACCAGGGCGGCGATGGCGGGCTGCCACTCCAGCGCCCTGCTGAAGGGCCGCGCAGGGGACTCAGGAGCGGGCCCCGGGCGGCCGGCCGGGTCACGCGGATCTCCATCGCTGTCCGGTGAAGTTGCAGCTGTCATGAAGAACGCCCCCGTTTTCGTCACTCTCCGCACCTCTATGGTGCCGCAAGGTGACGTCGGGTCCGGCGGAAACCGCGCACCCGTTGAGTCGGCGCGGTGCATGCCGCCGCACACGCGCCGCTCGATCCGGCCGACGCGCCTCGTGTGAGCGGACGCTCCCGGCGCTCGTGAGCGGACGCCCCCGGCGCTCGGAAGGAAGTCGCACGGGCGTGCAACCCGCCGTGAGTGTTCGGGAGTACCTATGAGCGGATGTCCGAGCCGCGGCCACCGCCCCTGGCGGTCGCGGCAGGCCGGCACGTGGGCCCAGCGTGCCGGCCGTCCCGGACCGCCCGGCGTGGTGCCGGGCGGCAGCTCGAAGGAGAAACGCTCCGTGACTCTCACTTCTGCCGGAAAGGCCGCCATGGCGGCCGTCGCGGTCACCGCGATCGGAGGAATCGCGTTCGGTGCCTCCGCGGTCGCGGCGACCCCGGGCCCGGCCACCCGTCCGGCATCCGCGCCCGTCTCCGTCGCCGCCACGCAGTCCGCTCCCGCTCACCAGCGAGCGCCGCAGGTGGTCACACAGGTGATCGGCAAGGGCCGGGTGGACGGTCTTCGCTGGTCGGTGGCGCTGGAGTTCCACCGGACCCTGCCCGAGGGCTACGCCCTGCCCACCTACCCCGACGGAACCACGGCACCGGGCACCTCACTGCTCTGCCAGCGCATGTACATCGGCGGCACCCGCATCGACCACCAAGCAGGCCCCTGGGCCGACTGCCAGCCCGTCACCGGCACCCACGACCCCCAGGCCTCCGGCGGCATGGGACTGCACGGCCTGCACGACAAAGGCCTCACCGGCAGCCGGCTGATGGTCGCCACCCCCGAAGCCGACGTCGCCTACGCCATCATCACCCTCTCCGACGGCACCCAGGTGAAAGCCACCACAGCCACCGTCCCCGGCACCACCTACCGCGCCTGGGCCGCACCCATCCCCGACGCACACACCATCACAGCCGTCGACCAATACGACACCCACCACCACCGACTCACCCACGACACCGACTGGCGCTGACCACCAGACGAAGGACGGGCACCTCCTGCCGTGCAGCCAAGTGACCGCAGGGCCGCGGACAGCGGACCGGACTCGGAGTTCACCCGATTCGTCGCCGCCCGCTGGCGAACCCTGACCCACACCGCGTACCTGCTCACCGGCGACTTCCACGAGGCGGAGGACCTGGTGCAGACGACGCTGGCGAAGGTGTACCCGCACTGGCGGCGACTGGACCCGGAGCGCGCCGAACACTACGTGCGACGGGCCCTGGTCAACACCAACCGCAGCCGGCATCGCCGCCGCAGGATCACCCACATCCTTCTTCCGTCGCTGCCCGACACCGGCCCCGCCCGCGACGACGGGGCCGGTGTCGGGGGCGTGGACGTGTACGACACTCTGGCCCGCGAGCTCGCCGCCCTGCCCGAGCGACAGCGGGCGGTCGTCGTGCTGCGCTACTGCGAGGACCTGTCCATCGAGGAAGTAGCAGACGTCCTCGGCTGTTCGGTCGGCACCGTGAAGAGCCAGGCGTCCCGGGCCCTGGCCAAACTGCGCAGCCGTTCGAATCTCGCCCGCAACTACCTGCCCAGCCGTCCCGCAGAGGCACGATGACTCCCGACCATCCCGACCACGACCAGGAAGACTGGCTCCGCGTCGTCTTCACCCGGTCACGCGACGCCTACCCCCTGTCCCAGGCCCCCGTCGGCCGGGTACTGACGGCCGCGCGCGCCCGCAGGAAACGCCGCCGGGCCGCGGCCGCTGTGGCCGGTGCCGTGTGCGTCCTCGCCCTCGGCCTGGCGGTTCCGTTCTCGAAGTCACCGTCCGGCGCCGTCCGCCCTGCGCGCCAGCCCTCGCCCGCAGCGAGCACCACCGTTGCCCCGGCTCCCGGCACGGTCAGTGTCCGGGTGGCCGAGGGGACGACGGACGGTCTTCGCTGGTCGGTGGCGCTGGAGTTCCACCGGACCCTGCCCGAGGGCTACGCCCTGCCCACCTACCCCGACGGAACCACGGCACCGGGCACCTCACTGCTCTGCCAGCGCATGTACATCGGCGGCACCCGCATCGACCACCAAGCAGGCCCCTGGGCCGACTGCCAGCCCGTCACCGGCACCCACGACCCCCAGGCCTCCGGCGGCATGGGACTGCACGGCCTGCACGACAAAGGCCTCACCGGCAGCCGGCTGATGGTCGCCACCCCCGAAGCCGACGTCGCCTACGCCATCATCACCCTCTCCGACGGCACCCAGGTGAAAGCCACCACAGCCACCGTCCCCGGCACCACCTACCGCGCCTGGGCCGCACCCATCCCCGACGCACACACCATCACAGCCGTCGACCAATACGACACCCACCACCACCGACTCACCCACGACACCGACTGGCGCTGACCACCAGACGAAGGACGGGCACCTCCTGCCGTGCAGCCAAGTGACCGCAGGGCCGGCGCCCGCATCGAGCAGTCCACACTTCCGCGTCTCCGACAGCCCACCACGCTCTGCGCTGCGGTCCGCACCCGATCCGGAACCCCTGACCATGACCAGCCCCGGGATCCGGGCAACGCCGTGTGATACGAGTCACCTTGTTCTGATGCCGACCGGGGCGGAAGACCGTCCCGCAGCACGAAAAGACCCCCTCCGCTCTGCGTTTTCGCAGATCAGAGGGGGTCTCCCCCAGTGTGGCGGCGCTAGGATTCGAACCTAGGAAGGCTGAGCCACACCGCCTGGGTCGCTGCCCTTCGAACCGCCTTTCGGCGGTGCTCCGTGGCAACGACGTAAACAATACCCGATGGAGAGGGGTGCTTCGCCACCCGATTGATCGGCGTCGGGAGAGCGGCGGGTGGCTAGGCTTGTCCGGATGCGGCCGGGGCCCCTTGCCGGCTCGGCGGCCGTCCACGTACGCCGGTACGCACCGATACGCCCCCTGATACAAGGAGCCACAGGACATGGCCGACTCCAGTTTCGACATCGTCTCGAAGGTCGAGCGGCAGGAGGTCGACAACGCCCTCAACCAGGCCGCCAAGGAGATCTCCCAGCGCTATGACTTCAAGGGCGTAGGGGCCTCGATCTCCTGGTCCGGTGACAAGATCCTCCTGGAGGCCAACTCCGAGGACCGGGTGAAGGCTGTCCTCGACGTCTTCCAGTCCAAGCTGATCAAGCGTGGCATCTCGCTGAAGGCTCTGGACGCGGGCGAGCCCCAGCTCTCCGGCAAGGAGTACAAGATCTTCGCGTCGATCCAGGAGGGCATCTCCCAGGAGAACGCGAAGAAGGTAGCGAAGATCATCCGTGACCAGGGCCCGAAGGGTGTGAAGGCCCAGGTCCAGGGCGACGAGCTGCGCGTCAGCTCCAAGAGCCGCGACGACCTGCAGGCCGTGATCGCACTGCTGAAGAGCCAGGACTTCGACTTCGCACTGCAATTCGTCAACTACCGGTGACGCGCGGCGGCCGGTGATCGGCGGTCACTGCCTGTCGGCAGGCGAAGGGCAGTGTTCCGCCGCACCACCTGTAGCCGCGAGCCATCCACGAGGAAGGGTGGGCACCAACGGTGCCCACCCTTCTCGCCTGCTGGCCGCGGTCCGGAGGCGCTCAGTCGCGCGAGTTGCCGAACAGGATGCGGTAGACGATCAGGAGCACGAGCGAGCCGCCGATCGCCGCGGCCCAGGTGGCACCGTCGAAGAAGTCCTTGCTGATGGGATGGTCCAGCCAGCGGGCCGATATCCAGCCGCCGATGAACGCGCCGGCGATGCCGATGAGGGTCGTGCCGACCAGACCACCGGGGTCACGGCCCGGCAGCAGGAACTTGGCGATGGCTCCGGCCAACAGTCCCAAGAAGATCCAAGCGATGATGCTCATGCCGTGAACCTGCCCTTCCACGCTGTGCTTGCGCTGTCCCCGCACTGTGGTGCCACTGCGGACAGGCTGTGCTCGCGAGTCGTGCGTCGTGCGTCGTTCTTGTCGTGCTCTGCGTGCGTGACTGCGGCGCGACCCGCTCGTGCCGTGAGGTCACGTGCGTGCCGGCCTTGAGGTCGCACGCGTGTTCATATCGTCTTGGTGGGAAGGACGTCGCCGCTGCATCTCTCGGTTGCGCTGATCAGTAGGGTGCGATTCATGACACGTTCCGGGTCTGGGTTCGGGCTGCGGCGCACCCTCGGCGTCGGAGACGCCGTGGTGATCGGGCTCGGCTCGATGATCGGGGCGGGCATCTTCGCCGCTCTGGGGCCCGCGGCGCGCGTGGCCGGAACGGGACTGCTGCTCGGTCTCGCCGTCGCCGCCGTGGTCGCGTACTGCAACGCCACCTCGTCGGCGCGGCTGGCCGCCTTGTATCCGGCCTCTGGTGGCACGTACGTCTACGGGCGGGAGCGGCTCGGGGAGTTCTGGGGCTATCTCGCGGGCTGGTCGTTCGTCGTCGGCAAGATCGCTTCCTGCGCGGCGATGGCGCTCACTGTGGGTGCCTACGTCTGGCCGGGACAGGCGCACGCCGTGGCGGTCGCGGCCGTCGTGGCGCTGACCGCGGTGAACTACGGCGGCATCCAGAAGTCCGCCTGGCTGACGCGCGTGATCGTCGCGACCGTCCTTGCTGTCCTCGCTTCCGTCGTCGTGGTGTGCCTGGTCTCCGGGGAGTCCGACGCAGGGCGTCTGGGCATCGGAGTTCCGAGCGGGGTCGGTGGGGTGTTGCAGGCGGCCGGGCTGCTGTTCTTCGCCTTCGCGGGATACGCGCGCATCGCGACGCTCGGTGAGGAGGTCCGGGATCCGGCGCGCACCATCCCCCGCGCGATCCCCTTGGCGCTGGGCATCACGCTGGTGGTGTACGCGGGCGTGGCAGGTGCTGTCCTTTCCGTGCTGGGACCGGACGGTCTGGGGCAGGCGGGCGCGCCGCTGGCCGACGCGGTGCGGGCGGCCGGGGTGCCGGGGCTTGCGCCGGTGGTCCGTGCCGGGGCGGCCGTGGCCGCGCTGGGTTCGCTCCTCGCCCTGGTCCTGGGCGTCTCCCGGACGACGCTGGCCATGGCCCGGGACGGTCATCTGCCCGGCGCGCTGGCCGCCGTGCATCCGCGGTTCCAGGTGCCGCACCGGGCGGAGGTGGCCGTGGGTGCCGTGGTCGCGGTTCTGGCCGCCACCGTGGACGTACGGGGCGCCATCGGGTTCTCCTCCTTCGGTGTGCTGGCGTATTACGCGCTGGCCAACGCTTCGGCCTGGACCTTGTCGTCGGCCCTGGTGGCCCGGGTCGGGCCGGCGGTGGGGCTGGCCGGATGCGTCGTGCTGGCCTTCTCCCTTCCGGTCGCGTCGGTGCTGGTGGGCGTGGGAGTACTCGCGGTGGGTGGGCTCGCGTACGGGGTGCGGCGGCGGACGGCCGAGCGGTAGGCCGACCCGTTACAGCACGCGGCTCGGGAACTGTGTCCGGTCGGTCTTCTCCCGGCGCGGAGCGGTCCTGTACCGGGAGCGCTCAGGAGATCCGCCCGGAGATCGCGCGTATGCGGAAGTCGGGCCACGGGGGCAGATCCGTGCCCTCGTTCTCCTCCTCGTACCAGCCGGTGCCGTCGAGCCAGGCGTGCAGCCAGTCCGTGAGAGTGGGGGCGTCCACGAACCAGGCGTGGTCGGCCTCGTCGGCATTCGGCTCGAAGAGCAGGACGGTGGCGTGTGGGGCGCGGCAGTCCACACAGGCGTACATTCCGCAGCCCCAGTGGGATATCGGCAGGACGCCCTCGGGCCACGGCCAGTCGGGGTCCTTGCGGCCGCTCTCGCGGTTGGCGAGATATTGCGTGACGGCGGCGGGCTCGCCGGAGGGCGGGCTGTCGAGCAGGGGCAACAGGCCGTACTCCGGGCCGAAACCACCGTCGCCTATGCGCAGGTAGAGGTCGGCGAGCAGCGGGGGCAGGGTGAAGCCCAGGGCGGTCTCGGCGCGGGCCGTGACGGCCGCGTCGACAGGCTCGGGGAGGGAAGGCCAGCCCCAGGGGCGGGTGCTGCGGGCCTTGGCCGCCACCCGTGCCAGCAACTGCTCGCGCTCGGTCATGGGTTCATGATGCAGGCCGCCACTGACAGCCGGGCGGGCCTGTGGACAACCCGAAGCTTGTGGAAAACCCGATGGTCGGGGACAACCCGGTGGTTGTGGACAACGGCGCTCCGGGACCCGGGCGGTTTGAGCGGGGCGGCGGGCCACGGGCCGTCCCGCTCACTCCCCTGGGCTGGCCGTCAGCGCCTTGCGAAGGGCTGGTCCGTCGGTACGATCTCGCGGCCCAGGGGGAACAGCGAGATTGGGATCAGCTTGAAGTTGGCGATGCCCAAGGGAATGCCGATGATCGTGACGCATTGGGCGATGCCGGTGACGACGTGAGCTATGGCCAGCCACCAGCCCGCGAGGATCAGCCACAGGACGTTGCCGATGCAGGAGGGCGCGCCCGCGTCACGGCGCTCGACCGTCGTGTGGCCGAAGGGCCACAAGGCGTAGACGCCGATACGGAAGGAGGCGATGCCGAACGGGATGCCGATGATCGTTATGCAGAGCAGCACACCCGCCAGCAGATAGCCGAGGAACAACCAGAAGCCGCTGAGGATGAGCCATATGACATTGAGGATCGTCTTCACTGGGGGCGACCTGCCATCCTCTCGAGTCGGGCGATACGGTCCGCCATCGGCGGGTGCGTGGAGAACATCTTCGACAGTCCCTGGCCCGGGCGGAAGGGGTTCGCGATCATCATGTGGCTGGCGGTCTCGATGCGGGGCTCCGGGGGCAGCGGCAGCTGCTTGGTGCCCAGTTCGAGCTTGCGCAGGGCGCTGGCGAGGGCGAGCGGGTCGCCGGTGATCTGGGCGCCGGAAGCGTCGGCCTCGTACTCCCTGGAGCGGCTGATGGCCAGCTGGATGAGGGTGGCGGCGAGCGGGCCCAGGATCATGATCAGCAGCATGCCGAGGAGGCCGGGGCCGTCATCGTCGTCGGACCGGCCGATGGGGATCAGCCAGGCGAAGTTGACCAGGAACATGATCACGGATGCCAGCGCACCGGCGACCGAGGAGATCAGGATGTCGCGGTTGTAGACATGGCTGAGCTCATGGCCGATGACGCCGCGCAGTTCGCGCTCGTCGAGGATGCGCAGGATGCCCTCGGTGCAGCAGACCGCGGCGTTGCGCGGGTTGCGGCCGGTGGCGAAGGCGTTCGGGGCCTCCGTCGGGGAGATGTACAGACGTGGCATCGGCTGGCGGGCCTGGGTGGAGAGCTCGCGCACCATGCGGTACAGCCCGGGAGCCTCGAACTCGCTCACGGGGCGGGCGCGCATCGCGCGGAGCGCCAGCTTGTCGCTGTTCCAGTAGGCGTACGCATTGGTACCCAGCGCTACCAGGACCGCGACGACGAGCCCCGTGCGGCCGAAGAAGCTGCCGATGACGATGATGAGTGCGGACAGTCCCCCGAGGAGTACTGCGGTCCTGAGCCCGTTGTGCCGGCGGTGCACGGTACGCCCTCCAAGTGGTGCAGCAGGGGAACCCTTTGCTTGCTGATGTCCGATGCCACTGGTGCCGTGGTGTCAGCTCCAGTGGACCCTCCCTTACTGGTCAACGCCAGGCAACGGCCACGGGTTCCCTTGTGCTCACGGCGGCGCGCGTGGGCCGTCCGGGTGACGGCAGCGGCATGCGGCACGCGCGCGTGGTGATCGGGTGCCCCACGCACGGGTGCCCGATGCCCCGGCCGTCGGAGCGTGGGTCAGAAGAGTCCGGTGTCGGCGAAGCGCAGGACCAGCTGGGGTGCTCCCGAGAGCACGACGCCGGCGACCGCCGTCAGGGCGATCGCGGCCGTGAGGGGCGCCGGAGCCCGGTGCCTGTCGGGACTGCCCTCGGGGACGCGGAACAGCAGGGCCGTCCACTGGAGGTAGTAGAACAGCGCGATGACGACGTTGACGGCCATGACCACGGCGAGCCAGCCGAGGCCCGCGTCGACGGCCGCGGAGAAGACCGTGACCTTCGCGAAGAGGCCGATGATGCCCGGCGGCAGCCCGGCGAGGCAGAGCAGGAAGAACGCCAGGAGCAGGGCGGTCAGGGGATTCGACGCGTACAGGCCGCGGTAGTCGGCGACGCGGTTGAGGGTGCGTGTGCGGCCCACGAGCGCGGCCACCGCGAAGGCGCCGAGGTTCACGGCGCCGTACATCAGGGCGTAGGCGACGGTGGAACCGATCGACCGCTGGGCGTCGTCGGAGTACGCGGCGGCAGCGACCGGCACCAGGAGGTAGCCGGCCTGGCCGACGGAAGACCAGGCGAGCAGCCGGACCGCGCTGTACGCGCGCGTGGCCTGCTGGCGCAGGGCCCCGACGTTGCCGACGGTCATGGTGAGCGCGGCCAGCGCCGCGAGTGCGGGTCCCCAGACGTCCGCGTACGACGGCAGGGCGACGACGGTCACGAGGATCAGGCCGGAGAAACCGACCGCCTTGCCGACGACCGACAGGTAGGCGGCGATCGGCAGCGGCGCCCCCACATAGGTGTCCGGTACCCAGAAGTGGAAGGGGACGGCGGCCGTCTTGAAGGCGAAGCCGACGAGAGTGAGGACGACGCCGGTCTGGGCGAGGGTGTGGAGCTGGCCGTCGACACCGGCGATCCGGTCGGCGACCTGGGTGAGGTAGAGGGTGCCCGTGGAGGCGTACACGAAGCTGATGCCCATGAGGCTGACCGCGGTGGCGGTCACCGAGGACAGGAAGAACTTCAGGGCCGCTTCGGAGGACTTCCGGTCGCCGTGCCGGAGGCCGACGAGGGCGAAGGCGGGCAGGGAGGCGACCTCCAGGGCGACGACCAGGGTCGCGAGGTCACGGGAGGCGGGCAGCAGTGCGGCGCCGGCCGCGGAGGAGAGCAGCAGGAACCAGAACTCGCCCTCAGGGAGCCCTCTGTCGGTGCTTCCGAGGGCCGTGACCGACAGCAAGGCGGCCAGCAGGGCGCCGCCGAGGACCAGAAGCTGGATGATCAGGGTGAAGCGGTCGGCCGTGTAGCTGCACACATCCGCGTGGCCGGTGAGACAGAAGGTGCTGCGGTCACCGTCCACGAGCGGCAGCAGCATGAGCGCGGAGGCGGCCAGGCCGGCGACCGACACCCAGCCCAGCAGTGACTTCCTGCTGTCCTCCAGGAAGAGGTCGGCGACGAGGACGACGAGTGCGACGACCGCCGCGATGACGGGCGGTGCGACGGCGAGCCAGTCGACGGACTGGACGAGGGAGCTCATCGGGTGCCTCCTGCGAGGAGCTGCTGCACGGCCGGGTCGGTCAGGCCCAGGAGGGCCCGGGGCCACAGCCCGGCGACCACGGTGAGGGCGACGAGCGGCGTCCAGGCCGCGAACTCGTAGGTGCGTACGTCGGTGAGCTTCGGCGCTTCCTGCGGGGCGGCGCCCATGCAGACGCGGCGGACCACGATCAGCATGTACGCGGCCGTCAGCAGCGTGCCGAAGGCCGCGATCGCCATGAAGGTGAGGAAGGCGGGGCGACTCAGGTCGGCCGCGGGCTCGAAGGCTCCGAACAGGGCCAGCATCTCGCCCCAGAACCCGGCCAGGCCCGGCAGGCCGAGAGAGGCCACCGCCGCGAAGGCGAGCAGGCCGCCGAGACGGGGGGCCTTGCCGTACAGCGCCGCGCCGGTCTCCTCGGCCAGAGTGTCGAGATCGGTGGTGCCGGTGCGGTCCTTCACGCCGCCGACCAGGAAGAAGAGCAGGCCGGTGATGAGGCCGTGGGCGATGTTGGCGAACAGCGCGCCGTTCACGCCGGTCGGGGTCATGGTGGCGATGCCGAGCAGGACGAAGCCCATGTGGCCGACGGAGGAGTAGGCGATGAGGCGCTTGAGGTCGCCCTTCGCGCCCTGCTTGGCGAGGGCCAGGCAGGCCAGGGATCCGTAGATGATCCCGACGACGGCGAAGGCGGCGAGGCACGGCGCGAAGGTGCGGAAGCCGTCCGGCGCGACAGGGAGCAGAATTCGGACGAAACCGTACGTACCCATCTTCAGCAGTACACCGGCCAGCAGGACCGAGCCGACGGTCGGCGCGGCGGTGTGAGCGTCGGGCAGCCAGCTGTGCAACGGCCACATCGGCGTCTTGACCGCGAGCCCGATCCCGATCGCCAGAACGGCAATGACCTGCACGGATGTGGTCAGCGACCGGCCGTTGTCAGTGGCGAGTGCCACCATGTCGAATGTGCCCGCCCTGATTCCGATCAGGAGCAGGCCGAGCAGCATGACCACGGAGCCGAGCAGCGTGTACAGGATGAACTTCCAGGCGGCCCGGCTCCGGTCCTCGCCGCCCCAGCGGGCGATGAGGAAGTACATCGGGATCAGCACCGTCTCGAAGGCGAGGAAGAACAGCAGCAGGTCGAGGACGGCGAAGGTGGCGAGGGTGCCGGACTCCAGGACGAGCAGCAGCGCGACGAACGCCTTCGGGGACGGGCCCGCGGGCATCTTGAAGTACGAGTAGAGCGCGCAGAGGAAGGTCAGCAGCGCGGTCAGGACCAGGAGGGGGAGGGAGATGCCGTCGATGCCGAGGTGGATCCGCACGTCGAGTGCGGGGATCCAGCTGATGTCGGTCGTGGCCTGCATCTTCGACGGCTGGTCGTGGTCGAAGCCGAGTGCCAGGACGATGGCGGCGGCGAGGACGGCGCCGGTGACGGTCACGCCGTGCCGGAGCACGGCCTGCCCGGGCGACTTCCCCTTCAGCCCGGGCGGGGCCGGCAGGAGAGCGGCGGCGGCCCCGAGGAGCGGGCCGACGACGACGAATGCCAGAAGGAACTGCATCACGGACTCGTTGATATCGATCACGCCTGCTCACGCTCCCGTGGCGACGAGGACGGCGGCGACCGCGAGGACGACGGTGCCGGCGAGCAGCGCGCTCACATAGGTCTGCACATTGCCGGTCTGGGCGCGGCGCACGGCGGTGCCGAGCCAGCGGGGCAGGGTGCCCGCGCCGCGTACGTAGGTGTCGACGACCTCGCGGTCGAGGAACCGGACGAGACTCGCTCCGGCCCTGACCGGGCGGACGAAGAGCGCCGAGTACACGGCGTCCACGTGGAAGCCGGCGGCCGCGTGGCGGTGCAGCGGGCCGAGCAGGAGCCGTCCCGGGTCCGACGGGTCGGATGCGTGGGCGATGTCTCCGTACGCGGGCTCGTGGGCGGCGATGGCCTCGGCCTCGACCAGCCCCGCATCGCCCTCCGGGTGGGCCGCGACCGCGCCCAGCGGTACGCGGGCCGCGAGTGCGGTGGTGTGCCGCCAGGCGCCGTAGGTGATGATGCCGCCGACCAGGGCCGCACCCGTGCCGAGCACGGAGGTGGTGAGGGTCGGTGTCAGGTCACGGCCGTCGAACCAGTCGGGCAGCAGACAGAAGGCGAGCCCGCCGAAGGCGAGGGACGGGACGGCGAGCACCCACAGCACGGCGTTCATCACCAGTGGCTGCCTGCCGTGGTCGGGGGCTTCGGCGCCCCGTCCGCGGAAGGCCAGCAGCCACAGGCGCATCGCGTACGCGGCGGTGAGCAGGGCCGTGAGCAGGCCGGCGACGAGGACGGTCCAGCCGGCGGCGCCGGGGGCGTGCTCGGTGTGCCCGGTGGCCACGTGCTCGGCGGCGCCGAGGACGGACTCCTTGGAGAAGAAGCCGCTGAACGGCGGGATCGCCGCGAGTGCCAGCAGCGCCACGGTCATCGTCCAGTAGGCGTCGGGGACGCGGTCGCGCAGACCCTTCATGCGGGACATGGCGGCCAGTGAGTTGGTGCCGGCGGCGTGGATGATCACGCCGGCCGCGAGGAACAGCAGCGCCTTGAAGGCGCCGTGGGACAGGAGGTGGAAGACGGCGGCTCCGCGCTCGCCGACGGCGAGGGCGGCGGTCATGTAGCCGAGCTGGCCGATCGTCGAGTAGGCGAGGACGCGCTTGATGTCGTCCTGGGCGAGCGCGGCGAGCGCCGAGCCGGCCATCGTGACGGCGGCCATCACGGCGAGGACGACCATCACGGCCCGGGAGGCCTCGAACACCGGAAGGAGCCGGGCGACGAAATAGACACCGGCGGCGACCATGGTCGCGGCGTGGATCAGCGCGGAGACGGGCGTGGGGCCCGCCATGGCATCGGGAAGCCAGGTGTGCAGCGGGAACTGTGCCGACTTGCCCGCCACGCCGGCCAGGAGCAACAGGGCGATCACGGTCGGGTGGTCGAGTCCGCCGCCCGCGACGGTGCCGAGGATCTTCGTGATGCGGAAGGACCCGGTGTCGCCGGCCAGCGCGAGCAGGCCGATCAGGAAGGGGACGTCACCGAGCTTGGTCACCAGGAAGGCCTTGAGGGAGGCGGCGCGGGCCTGAGGGGTCTCCCAGTAGTGGCCGACCAGGAAGTAGGAGCAGATGCCCATGATCTCCCAGCCGACCAGCAGCACCATCAGATCGCCGGTGTAGACGACGAGGAGCATCGCGGAGGTGAAGAGGGAGACGAGAGCGGCGTAGGAGGGGTAGCGCGGGTCGTCGCGCAGATAGCCCGTCGAGTAGATCTGCACGCAGCCGGCCACGAGGCCGACCAGGACGGCGACGAGGGCGGCGAAGCCGTCGATGTGCAGGGCGAGTTCGATGGGCACCGAGCCGGTGGGCGTGAGCTCGGTGGCGGCGTCGACGGCCCGGCCACCGCCCTGGCGCGCGGCGACCAGCACGGCGAGCACCAGCGCGGCGAGTGTCGGCAGCACGGCGAGCGGACGGACGAAACCGGGAGCCGTACGGCCCAGGAGCAGGCCGGTGACGGCGCCCAGGAACGGAAGGAGGGGAACGAGGACGGCGAGGGTGGTCGTGGTCACGCGGTGGCCTCAGCCTTCTTGGCCCGCCCGGCTCGCTCGGCCTGACCGGCCTGACCGGCCTGACCGGCCGGCTCGGCCGGGAGAGCGTCGCTGCCGGAGCCATCGGCCCCGTCGGGACCGTCGGGACCGTGCCCCTCGGCGGTGTCGCGGAGCTTGTCGATGTCCGAGGTGCCGCGGTTGCGGTACACGGCGAGGACGATCGCCAGGCCGATGCCGATCTCGGCGGCGGCGATGGCGATGGTGAACAGGGTCAGTGCCTGTCCGGAGTGCAGGGTCTCCTCGGCGGTCCTGCTCAGCCAGACGTCGAAGGCGACCAGGTTGAGGTTGACGGCGTTGAGCATCAGCTCGACCGACATCAGGACCAGGATCGCGTTGCGGCGGGCGAGGACGCCGTACAGGCCCGTGCAGAACAGGAGGGCGGAGAGTACGGCGGGATGGACGAGGTGCATCAGCGGACACCACCCTTGTCTGCCTGGTCCGCGGCACCACCACGGCCCTCGGCCGAGTCCGTGACCTCTGTGGCCTCTGTGACATCCGTGGCTGTCGTGGCTTCCTTGACGCCCGTGGCCGCCGTGGCCGCGTCCGCCGTGGCCTTGCGGGACAGGACGATCGCGCCGACCAGGGCGGCGAGGAGGAGGACGGAGAGGGCCTCGAAGGGAAGGACCCAGTTCTGGAACAGGCTCTGGCCAGTGACCCGGGTGGAGCCGGCGGCCGGGCCGTCCAGGTCGATCCACGTGGTGCGGAAGGCGTCGACGACGACCCACACCAGGGCCGCCGCGGCGGCGACGGCCACCGCGAGGGCGGCCCAGCGGTTGCCGGAGTCGGCGTCCGGGGAGCGGCCGATGGGCGCCCGGGTGAGCATCAGACCGAACAGGAGGAGGACGACGACGGAACCGACGTAGATGAGGACCTGTACCCAGGCGATGAACTCGGCCGTGAGCAGGAGGTACTCGACGGCGAGGCCGCCGAGGGTCACCACCAGCCACAGGGCGGCGTGAACCAGCTGCCGGGTGGTGACGGTGACGAGGGCGGCGCCGAAGGTGACCAGGCCGACGAGGAGGAAGGCGATCTCGACACCGGTCGGAGACAGGAAACCGTGGGCGCCGGCGGCGGTGGTCGTGGCGCCCGACGCGAGCTGTCCGGCGGTCGCTGCGAGGGTCATTCCCGGCCCTCCCGCCTCGGCCGGTCCGTCTGCTGCTTGGACTCTCCCGCCGGGCGGGTGGGCCCTTCGGTCGCGCGGGCCTGCTCGTCGGCGTGCGGCTCACTGCCGTCCGGAGCGGCGGGGGGCGCCGTGCCGGGACCGGCTCCGGCGGCGGGCGGCGTGGCAGGACCGGCTCCGGCTCCGGCGGACTCCGGCTGGACGGCGGGCCGCTCGGCGGACCCGGCGACTGCGGCTTCCTGCTGGGCGGCCAGTTTCTCGGCGGTCTTGCGAGCGGCGGCGAGTTCCTTCGGCTCCTCCGCGCCGGGGTCGAGGGCCGGCGGGGCGGGCACCGTCCACATCCACTCGCGGAGCTTGTCGCGTTCGTGGGTGAGGTCCCGGATGTCGGTCTCGGAGTACTCGAACTCGGGGGACCAGAACAGCGCGTCGAAAGGACAGACCTCGATGCAGATACCGCAGTACATGCAGAGGGAGAAGTCGATGGCGAAGCGGTCCAGGACATTGCGGCTGCGTTCGCGGCCGCCGGGGGTCGCGGCCGGGACCGTCTCCTTGTGGGAGTCGATGTAGATGCACCAGTCCGGGCACTCGCGGGCGCACAGCATGCAGACCGTGCAGTTCTCCTCGAAGAGACCGATGACGCCGCGGGTGCGGGGCGGGAGCTCGGGCTGGACGTCCGGGTACTGCTCGGTGACGGTCTTCCGCGTCATCGTGCGCAGGGTGACGGCCAGGCCCTTGGCGAGGCCGCTGCCAGGGAAGCGGGACCGGGTGGGCGGCTGAGGCTCGGCCATGGTTACTGGATCACCACCTTGACGATGCCGGTGAGGGCGATCTGGGCGAGGGAGAGGGGGACGAGGAGGGTCCAGGACAGTTTCTGGAGCTGGTCCTCGCGCAGGCGGGGGTAGGTCACGCGGAGCCAGATCACGACGAAGGCGAGAACGGCCGTCTTCAGCAGGGTCCACACCCAGCCGAGGCCGTCGGCGCCCCAGGGGCCGTGCCAGCCGCCCAGGAACAGGACGGTGGTCAGGCCGCACAGCACGACGATCCCGGCGTACTCGGCGAGGAGGAAGAGGGCGAAGCGCAGGCCGGTGTATTCGGTGTAGGCGCCGAAGATGATCTCCGAGTCGGCGACGGGCATGTCGAAGGGGGGCCGTTGCAGCTCGGCCAGTCCGGCGACGAAGAAGACGATCGCGCCGACGATCTGCCAGGGCAGCCACCACCACTCGAAGGCGTCGAGGATGCCGGGGAGCGAGACCGTGCCGGCCGCCATGGCCACGGAGGCGGCGGCGAGCAGCATGGGGAGTTCGTAGGCGAGGAGCTGGGCGGCGGTGCGGAGGCCGCCGAGGAGGGAGAACTTGTTGGCGGAGGCCCAGCCGGCCATGAGGGAGCCGAGTACGCCGACGCCCATGACGGCGAGGACGAAGAACACGCCCGCGTCGATGGCCTGGCCGACGGCGCCCTCGCCGGGGGCGATGGGGATGGCGAGGAGGACCAGGAGGTAGGGCAGGAGGGCTACGGCGGGGGCGAGCTGGAAGATACGGCGGTCCGCGCCCGTGGGGACCACGTCCTCCTTCTGCGCGAACTTCACGCCGTCGGCGACGAGCTGGGCCCAGCCGTGGAAGCCGCCGGCGTACATCGGGCCGAGACGGCCCTGCATGTGGGCCATCACCTTGTGCTCGGTCTGGCCGACGATCAGGGGGAGGGCGAGGAAGACGACGAAGACGATCAGGAGGCGCAGGGTGACGTCGAGCGCGTCGTTCACTGCGGGCCTCCTGCGGGGGGTTCGGGATCTTCGGAGCCTTCGGAGCCCTCGGGGGGTTCGGACGGCTCGGAGGCTTTGGAGGGTTCGGAGTCTCCGGGACGTTCGGGGTGCTCAGGGTGCTCAGGGTCAGCGGGGCGTTCGAGGTGCTTGTGACCAGTGGCGCGTTCGGTGTGCTTGTGGCCGTCAGCGGGGTGCTCGGGGTCGGCGGAGGGTGCCTGAGCCCTGTGCACGGGTTCCTGCGCCGGCCCAGAGGCAGGGCCCGGGGTCGGGGCCGAGTCCAGGGCTGATTCCGGGGCCGAGTCCAGGGCTGATTCCGGGGCTGAGTCCAGGGCTGATTCCGGGGCCGAGTCCGGGGCTGATTCCGGGGCCGAGTCCGGGGCGGAAGACGGATCGGCTTCCGGGGGCTCGAAGGTCGGGCGGGCGTGGTGCCACGGGGCGTCGGGGCTGCGCGGAGCGGTGGGGGGCTTGGGAGCCCTCTCCCGAACCGCGGCGTCTCCGGCCCCGGGGGCCGCGGTGTCCGCGTCCCCGTTCTCCGGCGCCGGAGTGCCCGACGCGGCCCGCTGGCTCGCGGACCCCTCCGAGGCACTGCGCGCCCGGCGAGGACCGGCCGGGCCGCCCGCGGCCGCGCGCTGAGACGCCGAGCCCTCGCTCGCACTCCGGGCACGACGGCCTGACGGTGCGGCCGGAGAAGCCGGGGAAGCCGGGGACTCTGATGAGGCCGGTGAAGTCGACGGCGTCTGACCGCCGGGGCGAGCCGGCGTCTCCGCGACCCCGCTCTCCGCCCCCGCCCGCTGGCTCGCCGAGCCCTCGCTCGCACTCCGGGCACGACGGACCGACGGTGCGGCCGGGGAAGCCGGGGAAGCCGGGGAAGCCGGGGAAACTGATGAGGCCGGTGAAGTCGGGGGTGTCTGGCTTGCCGAGCCCTGGGCCGCTGTGCGGGTGCGGCGGGCCGGGCGTTCCCCGGCGGTGCGGGCGGCGCCGCGGGCGGGGCGGGAAGGGGCAGGGGGCAGCTGGCCCTTCAGGGGTCCCCACTCGTTGGGGTCGGGGACGCCCGGGGGCAGCATCTGGCGGCGCCTGGGGCCGCCGTGGTCGGACTCGCCCGGCTCCTTCGCTCCCGGCCAGGCCTTGGCGACGCGGGCCGCGAGGACGAAGTCCTTGCGCAGCGGGTGGCCCTCGAAGCTCTCCGGCAGGAGGAGATGGCCGAGTGCCGGGTGGCCCTCGAAGAGGACACCGAACATCTCGTGGGTCTCGCGCTCGTGCCAGGCGGCGCCCGCGTAGACCCCGACCGCGGAGGGCAGGGCGGGGGCGTCGTGCGGGACGGTCGTGCGCAGCAGCAGCCGCCGTACCGGGGAGAGGGCGACGACGTGCGCGGCCACGCGGAAACCCGTGCCGGGTTCGTCGACCGCGCTCAGCCAGTCGAAGTAGGTGCAGCCCAGCCGGTCGCGGGCGGTTTCCAGGGCGGAGATCCAGTCGGCCGGCGGGACGTCGACGGTCAGGACCTCGTAGGACTCCTCGGCCGTGGCCTGGGGGCCGAAGAGTTCCTCGGTGCCGGCGGGCAGCCAGCCGGCCGCGGTCATCGGTTCTCCTCCGGTGCCGGGGCGGAGGACGTGGCCGGCGGCTTGACCAGCCCGCTCCGCAGGGCGGCCGTCGACGGGCGCGGCGTGCCGGATCCGTACCGCTCCCCCAGCGACTCCCTGGCGATCTTCTCCTGGAGCTTGAGGATCCCCTGGAGCAGCGCCTCGGGGCGCGGCGGGCAGCCGGGCACGTAGACGTCGACCGGGATGATCTGGTCGACGCCCTTGGTGACGGAGTACGAGTCCCAGTAAGGGCCGCCGCAGTTGCTGCACGCGCCGAAGGAGATGACGTACTTCGGCTCCGGCATCTGCTCGTACAGGCGCTTGACGGCCGGCGCCATCTTGTCCGTCACCGTGCCGGAGACCACCATCAGGTCGGCCTGGCGCGGACCCGGCGCGAACGGGATGACGCCGAGGCGGATGAAGTCGTGGCGGGCCATCGACGCGGCGATGAACTCGATCGCGCAGCAGGCGAGGCCGAAGTTGAAGACCCAGAGGGAGTAGCGGCGGCCCCAGTTGAGGACGACCTTCATCGGTTCGGGAGCCAGGCGCGCCAGCGCGCCGAGCCTCTTGGGCTCCGGGAGGAGAACGGACTGCCCGTCCTGCTGTCCCTCCTGCCGCCCCTCGCGCCGCCCGTCGGTGTCTGGCGTCACGTCCATGCCAGAACGCCCTTCTTGTATGCGTACAGCAGGCCCACGGCCAGGAAGCCGAGGAAGATGAACATCTCGACGAGGGTCGTCGCGCCGTAACCGGGGTCGGCGAAGACCGTCGCCCAGGGGAAGAGGAAGATCGAGTCGACGGCGAAGATCACGTAGAGGAACGCGTAGACGTAGTAGCGGACCTGGGTGTGGGCCCAGCCCTCGCCGACGGGATCGACGCCGCACTCGTACGTCAGCAGTTTCTCCGGGGTGGGGACGACGGGCCGCAGCAGACGCCCGGCTCCGAAGGCGACGGCGACGAAGAGCACGCCGACGACGGCGAGCAGTCCGACGACCGAGTAGGACTGGAAGTAGTCCGCCGCGACAGTCGTATCGAAGACGGCCGTATCGACGGCGGTCGGTTCCCGCACGTCCGTCCCTCGCTCCCTGACCTCGTGACCTGTATGACCTGCATAACCCGTATGGTCCGTAAGGCCTGAATGACCTGTATGACCCGTGACCTGGTGAACACCGCTGTTCGACGATCTGTACGCACGGGAGTCTAGGGCCTGCTAAAGAGACGGTAAGCAGGCCGTCACGCCTCGGGATGCCGAGGGTGGGGTTTTCCCCCGTGCGGGGCGGCAGCCGACCTCATGGCGCGGCGCCGCCCGGCGCGGCACGCTAACCCGTATGACCGAACCCCTCTCGACGCCGGGACGCACGCCGGACGTCTTCCCGGACGTCCTGCCGGGTAACACCGCGGACGTCTTCCCGGGTGACCCGGCGGATCCCGCCGCCCTCCCGACGCCGACCGAGGACGCCGGGCCGGCCCCCACCCGAGAACCTCCTCGCGGCACCGCCCCGGGCATCCCCGGAAACGTCCCCGCGCCCTCCGCGCCGCCGCCCGTCCGGCAGGCGGACGGTGAGCGTCCCCCGCCGCCCCGCTTCGCCTACGACCGGCACACCTGGAGGGAGATCGTCCATCTCCTCGCGAACCTGCCGGTTGCGCTGTTCGGGTTCATCTACGTCATGACGGTGCTGTTCACCGGCGCCTGGCTGACGGTCACGGTGATCGGATTCCCGCTGCTGGCCGCGGGACTGATGGGCGCGCGGCTGATGGGCCGGCTGGAGCGGGCGCGGGCCCGGGCCCTGCTCGGGGTGCGGGTGGACGAGCCGAGCCGGCTGCCGCTGCGGACCGCCGGCGGGTTCGTCCCGCGATTGTGGATGGCGCTGAAGGATCCGGTGGGCTGGCGCACGGTCCTGTACGACTTCATCCGGCTGCCCTGGGGCATCCTCACCTTCACCATCACGCTGACCTCACTGTTCGTGCTGTGGCCGGTGCTGCCGTTCATCGCGCGGGGGCTGGCCAACGCCGACCGGGCGATGGTGCGCGGGCTGCTGTCGCCCTCCGACGAGCTGGAACGGCGCATCGCCGAACTGGAGTCCGACCGGGGGGTCGTCGTCGACACCGCCGCGGCCGATCTGCGGCGCATCGAACGCGACCTGCACGACGGGGCACAGGCCCGCCTGGTCAACCTCGCCATGGGGCTGGGCCTGGCGAAGGAGAAGCTGCTGGAGGGCCAGGCCGACGAGCATGTCGCGGCCATGGTGGAGGAGGCGCACGGCGAGGTGAAGCTCGCGTTGCAGGAGCTGCGCGATCTGGCCCGCGGCATCCATCCCGCCGTGCTCACCGACCGCGGCCTGGACGCGGCGCTGTCGTCGGTCGCCTCGCGCTGCACCGTGCCGGTGCGGGTGACGGTCGACCTGGAGGCGAGGCCGGCCGCGGCCATCGAGGGCATCGCCTACTTCACCGTCTCGGAGCTGTTGCAGAACGTCAGCAAGCACAGCGGGGCGAAGACGGCCTCCGTGGAGGTCTGGCGGACGGACGACCGGCTGTTCCTCCAGGTGTCCGACGACGGCCGCGGGGGCGCGAGCCTGGACGGCGGTACGGGGATGAAGGGGCTCGCCGACCGGCTGGGCGCCGTCGACGGCCTGTTCGTCGTGAACTCGCCGCCGGGCGGCCCGACGACCGTCACGGCCGAACTGCCGTGGCGCGACCGTGCCGTCGACTCCGCCGGAAAACCCAGGAAGTAGACGCCTCCCGGGGTGGGGAAAACCCCCGCTCCAAGACGCCGACGGACTCCATGGTCCGCCGCCCCCCGCCCGAGCAGGCTGGAGATACGACAGCGACAGCACGGCTGCGGAACAGGACGACGAGGACGAGGACAAGGACGACGCCGATGGCCACGGAGTACGGACAGGGTTACGGGCTCGACAGCGGGTCCGCTTTCTCGGCGGGCGCCGGTGAACGACGGCACCGGCTGCCCGCGGGGCTGCGGGCGCCGTTCGAGGGGCGCAGCTGGCGGGAGTTCGGTTACGTACTGCTGAGCCTGCCGGTCAGCATCCTGATGTTCACCTACGCCGTCACGATGGTGTCGCTGGGGGCGGGCCTGCTGGTGACGTTCCTCGGCATCCCGGTGCTGGCGGCGGCGCTCGCGGGGTGCCGGGGGCTGGGGGCGCTGGAGCGGGCGCGGGCGCGCGGGCTGCTGGGCCTGGAGGTCTCCGCGCCGGAACCGCTGCGCATGAAGCGGCAGGGCATGATGGCGTGGATCGGCGCCGTCCTCAAGAGCGGCACGTCGTGGCGGGCCCTGCTGTACGCGGTGCTGCATCTGCCGTGGGCGGTGTTCTCCTTCGCCGTCGCCGTGAGCGTGTGGGTGTGCGGCTGGGCGATGCTGACGTATCCGCTGTGGTTCTGGGCCTTCCCGATGTACGCCGGCCAGGACGGGATCCAGCTGTACGGCGACGGCCGTCACGGGGTCTACCTGGACAACGCCTTCGAGATCAGCGTGACGGCGCTGGTGGGACTGTCGATCGTGCTGGTCACGCCGTGGATCGTGCGGGCGCTGACGACGGTGGACCGGCTGCTGGTGCACGGGCTGCTCGGCCCGTCGCCGCTGGCGACGCGGGTGGTGGAGCTGGAGTCGGGCCGGGGGGTCGTCGTCGACACCGCCGCGGCCGATCTGCGGCGCATCGAACGCGACCTGCACGACGGGGCACAGGCCCGCCTGGTCAACCTCGCCATGGACCTGGGGCTGGCGAAGGAGAAGCTGCGGGAGGATCCGCAGGCCGCGGCGCGGATGGTGGACGAGGCGCACGGCGAGGTGAAGACGGCGCTCCAGGAGCTGCGGGACCTGGCGCGGGGCATCCATCCGGCGGTGCTGACGGACCGGGGGCTGGACGCGGCGCTGTCGGCGGTGGCCTCCCGGTGCACCGTGCCGGTGCAGGTGGACGTGGACCTCACGGAGCGGCCCGCCCCGGCGATCGAGGGCATCGCGTACTTCACGGTGTCGGAGCTGCTCCAGAACATCAGCAAGCACTCGCGGGCGACATGGGCGGCCGTGGAGGTGTGGCGGGCCGAGAACCGGCTGATGATCCAGGTCGTGGACAACGGCGTGGGCGGCGCCGACGCCTCCGCCGGCTCGGGCCTGGCGGGCCTCGCGGGACGCCTCGACGCGGTGGACGGCATCCTGGTCGTCGACTCCCCGCCCGGCGGCCCCACCCGGGTGACGGCCGAACTCCCCTGGCGCGCCGAACCCGCCCCGCGGTGACCCGCCCCACCGCGGGCGCGCATCACCGCGGTGACCCACCCCCTCGGTGACCCGCCGCCCAGCGGTGACCCACCCCACCGCAGCGACCCACCCCCTCGCGGCGACTCACCCCAGCGCGGCACCCCACCGCCTCGCGGGGGTGCCCGCCTCGCGGTGGTCAGCCGCACGGCGGCAAATGCGTCGGCGCACCCCGATGCTCCCCGCCCCACGGCAACTCTCCGCCCCGCGGCAATCCCCCGCCCCAACGACCCGCCGTACAACAACCGCCCCCGAGGACCAGCAGTCGCCCCGAGGACCAGCGGTCGCCACGGGGGCGAGCGGTCGCCACGGTGACCGCTCGCCCCCGGCTTGCCCCGTCCGCACAGGCTCGACCATGCTCCGGTACGCCGGATTACTGAAATGCTGGACCTGTTTGTTCGTGCGGACGGATCACGGAGCCGTAGCGGGCCGTGGGCGGACGGAGCCGGGCTGTGGGGGGCCGAAGATCGTGGAGGACAGGGTGCGGGTGGTCATCGCCGAGGATTCCGTACTGCTCAGGGAGGGTCTGACCCGACTGCTGACCGACCGGGGGCACGAGGTGGTGGCCGGTGTCGGGGACGGCGAAGCGCTGATCAAGACCATCGCGGAGCTGGACGCGCAGGGCGGGCTGCCGGACGTGGTGGTGGCGGACGTACGGATGCCGCCGACGCACACGGACGAGGGTGTGCGGGCCGCGGTGCAGTTGCGCAAGGCGCATCCGGAGCTCGGGGTGCTGGTGCTGTCCCAGTATGTGGAGGAGCGTTACGCCACCGAACTGCTGGCCGGTTCCAGCCGCGGTGTCGGCTATCTGCTCAAGGACCGGGTAGCCGAGGTACGTGAGTTCGTGGACGCCGTGGTACGCGTCGCCCAGGGCGGCACGGCGCTCGATCCGGAAGTGGTCGCCCAGCTGCTCGGGCGCAGCCGCAAACAGGACGTACTCGCGGGGCTCACCCCGCGGGAGCGGGAGGTCCTGGGGCTGATGGCCGAGGGGCGGACGAACTCCGCGATCGCGAAACAGCTGGTGGTGAGTGACGGAGCGGTCGAAAAGCACGTCAGCAACATCTTCCTGAAGCTGGGCCTTTCCCCGAGCGAAGGTGATCACCGGCGTGTTCTTGCCGTACTGACGTACCTGAATTCCTGATCATTCGACACAGTGCCAGACTCCTGGCAGGCGTCGATCCCGAGAACCGGAGGGCGAGCGGGGAGCGTCTTCAAGAAAGCGCCGGGGGGCGAACGCGATCATGACGAATCAGGGCGGCGGGCCGTCTCCCCGTCGTGTCCATCATGCGAATGGCCGAGGGAAGGCGACCCTTACAGACGTAGGGTTGATCCTGGGAAGGGTCTGCGGGAGGCCATCCCCGGACAGCCGCCTCGAAGGAGGTCCACTTCAGTGACCAGCCAGGTCAGTAGCCCAGCGGAACAGGCCGACGGAACCGTGGTGGGAGAGCAGCGCAAACCGGTGGGGGCGAAAGACGTCCGCCGGGTCGACCGGGTGATCATCAGGTTCGCGGGGGACTCGGGTGACGGCATGCAGCTCACCGGGGACCGTTTCACCTCGGAGACCGCGTCCTTCGGCAACGACCTGTCCACGCTGCCGAACTTCCCCGCCGAGATCCGCGCCCCGGCAGGAACCCTGCCCGGCGTCTCCAGCTTTCAGCTGCACTTCGCCGATCACGACATCCTCACGCCCGGTGACGCGCCGAACGTGCTCGTGGCGATGAACCCGGCCGCGCTGAAGGCGAACATCGGCGATCTGCCGCGCGGCGCGGAGATCATCGTCAACACCGACGAGTTCACCAAGCGGGCGATGCAGAAGGTCGGCTACGACGCCTCCCCCCTGGAGGACGGCTCGCTGGACGGCTACCACCTGCATCCGGTGCCGCTGACGACGCTGACGGTGGAGGCGCTGAAGGAGTTCGGGCTGACCCGCAAGGAGGCCGAGCGCAGCAAGAACATGTTCGCGCTGGGCCTGCTGAGCTGGATGTACCACCGGCCGACCGAGGGCACCGAGAAGTTCCTGCGGGCCAAGTTCGCCAGGAAGCCGGAGATCGCCGCGGCGAACGTCGCCGCGTTCCGCGCGGGCTGGAACTTCGGCGAGACGACGGAGGACTTCGCGGTCTCCTACGAGGTGGCGCCGGCCGCGAGCGCGTTCCCGCCGGGGATCTACCGCAACATCTCCGGCAACCTGGCCCTGGCCTACGGTCTGATCGCCGCCTCGCGCCAGGCCGACCTGCCGCTCTTCCTGGGCTCCTACCCGATCACCCCGGCCTCGGACATCCTGCACGAGCTGAGCCGGCACAAGAACTTCGGGGTGCGCACCTTCCAGGCGGAGGACGAGATCGCCGGGATCGGCGCGGCGCTGGGCGCGGCCTTCGGCGGCTCGCTGGCGGTGACCACCACCTCCGGCCCGGGGGTGGCGCTGAAGAGCGAGACGATCGGGCTGGCGGTCTCCCTGGAGCTGCCGCTGCTGATCGTCGACATCCAGCGCGGCGGCCCCTCCACCGGCCTGCCCACCAAGACCGAGCAGGCCGACCTGCTCCAGGCGATGTACGGCCGCAACGGCGAGGCGCCCGTCCCGGTGATCGCCCCGCGCACCCCGACCGACTGCTTCGACGCCGCCCTGGAGGCGGCCCGCATCGCGCTGACCTACCGCACGCCGGTGATGCTGCTCTCCGACGGCTATCTGGCCAACGGCTCCGAGCCCTGGCGGATCCCGGAACTCGATGAGCTGCCCGACCTGCGGGTGCGGTTCGCCTCCGGCCCCAACCACACCCTGGACGACGGCACCGAGGTCTTCTGGCCCTACAAGCGCGACCCGCACACCCTCGCCCGCCCGTGGGCGGTCCCGGGCACCCCCGGCCTGGAGCACCGCATCGGCGGCATCGAGAAGGAAGACGGCACGGGCAACATCTCCTACGCCCCGGCCAACCACGACCTCATGGTCCGCACCCGGCAGGCGAAGATCGACGGCATCGCCGTCCCCGACATCGAGGTCGACGACCCCCACGGCGCGACCACCCTGGTCCTGGGCTGGGGATCGACATACGGGCCGATCACCGCCGCGGTCCGCCGGCTGCGCGCCGCCGGGACGGCCGTCGCCCAGGCCCATCTGCGGCACCTCAACCCCTTCCCGGCCAACCTCGGCACCGTGCTGAAGCGGTACGACAAGGTCGTGGTCCCCGAGATGAACCTCGGCCAGCTCGCCACCCTGATCCGGGCGAAGTACCTGGTCGACGCCCACTCCTACAACCAGGTGAACGGCATGCCGTTCAAGGCGGAACAGCTCGCCACGGCTCTCAAGGAGGCCATCGATGGCTGAGACGTCCACGGAAGGCACGGGCACGATCGAGGCGCTTTCCCTCGTCCCCAGGGCGGAGGCCCGGCAGTCGATGAAGGACTTCAAGTCCGACCAGGAGGTGCGCTGGTGCCCCGGCTGCGGGGACTACGCCATCCTCGCCGCCGTGCAGGGCTTCATGCCCGAACTCGGCCTGGCGAGGGAGAACATCGTCTTCGTCTCCGGCATCGGCTGCTCCTCCCGCTTCCCGTACTACATGAACACCTACGGGATGCACTCCATCCACGGCCGCGCCCCCGCCATCGCCACCGGCCTGGCCACCTCGCGCCGCGACCTGAGCGTGTGGGTGGTCACCGGCGACGGCGACGCCCTGTCCATCGGCGGCAACCACCTCATCCACGCCCTGCGCCGCAACGTCAACCTCAAGATCCTGCTCTTCAACAACCGGATCTACGGCCTGACCAAGGGCCAGTACTCCCCGACCTCCGAGGTCGG
The DNA here is from genome assembly GCF_014647975.1 of Streptomyces fumigatiscleroticus. Taxonomy (GTDB): domain Bacteria; phylum Actinomycetota; class Actinomycetes; order Streptomycetales; family Streptomycetaceae; genus Streptomyces; species Streptomyces fumigatiscleroticus. The sequence continues at coordinate 186,684 of NZ_BMQF01000003.1, read as the reverse complement.
CAAGATCACCAAGTCGACCCCGATGGGCTCCCTGGACGCGCCCTTCAACCCGGTCTCCCTCGCCATCGGCGCCGAGGCGTCCTTCGTCGCCCGCACCGTCGACTCCGACCGCAAGCACCTCACCGAGGTGCTGCGCCAGGCCGCCGCCCACCCCGGCACCGCGCTGATCGAGATCTACCAGAACTGCAACATCTTCAACGACGGCGCCTTCGACGCGCTCAAGGACAAGCAGCAGGCCGAGGAGGCGGTGATCCGGCTGGAGCACGGGCAGCCGATCCGCTTCGGCACCGACCGCGCCAAGGGCGTCGTCCGCGACCCGGCCACCGGCGATCTCAAGGTCGTCACCGTCACCGAGGCCAACGAGGCGGACGTCCTGGTCCACGACGCCCACACCGCGTCCCCGACCACCGCCTTCGCCCTCTCCCGCCTCGCCGACCCCGACACCCTGCACCACACCCCGATCGGCGTCTTCCGCTCCGTGGACCGGCCGGTCTACGACACCCAGATGGCCGACCAGCTCGACACCGCCGTCGAGCAGCACGGCAAGGGCGACCTCGCCGCCCTGCTGGCCGGCGGCGACACCTGGACGGTCGTCGGCTGAACCCGGCCGCCGACCGACGGCAAGGAGGCCCGGCCCGCTTCTAGGGCCGGGCCCCTTCCCTTTCCTGCCGGGCCTTCGCCGCGTCGTACGCCTCGCGGGCCCGGAGCACCGTCTCCATCCGCTCGTCCGTCCACAGCGCCAGCGCCCGCACCCGCTCCGCGGCCTCCCGGCCGAGCGCGGTCAGGGAGTAGTCGACGCGGGGCGGGATCACCGGCTTGGCGTCCCGGTGGACCAGGCCGTCGCGCTCCAGGGTCTGGAGAGTCTGGGTCAGCATCTTCTCGCTGACCCGGCCGATCGCCCGGCGCAGTTCGCTGAAGCGGTACGGGCGCTCCAGAAGCTGGATCAGGACCAGGACGCCCCAGCGGCTGGTGATGTGCTCCAGGACCAGACGGTGCGGGCACATCGTCTCGCGGGTGGTGCGCGCGTCGTTCACCTCGGTACTTACGGCCATACCAGTACCTTACTTCGAAGTGGGTACTTTCGCAGAGTTAGTGCCATGTCTAGGGTTAGTGGAAGACGCACCCCCACAAGGAGTTCTGATCATGAGCATCGTCGTCACCGGAGCCACCGGACATCTCGGCCGCCACGTCGTGGAGCAGCTGCTGGAGAAGGTCCCCGCCGACCAGATCACCGCGGTGGTCCGCGACCGGGACAAGGCCGCCGGCTTCGCGGCCCGCGGCGTGCGCGTCGCGGTCGCCGACTACAACGCGCCCGAGACCCTCGACGGCCTGTTCTCGGCCGGCGACAAGGTGCTGCTGATCTCCGGCAACGAGTTCGACAAGGGCCGGGTCGGCCAGCACACGGCCGTTCTGAACGCGGCGAAGGCGGCCGGTGTCGCGCTCTTCGCCTACACCAGCGCCCCCGGCACCCTGAAGGCCGCGCTCGCCGACGACCACCGGGGGACCGAGGAGGCGATCATGGCCTCCGGCGTGCCGTACGTGCTGCTGCGCAACGGCTGGTACCACGAAAACTACACCGAGCAGCTCGCCCCCGTGCTGGAGCACGGCGCCGTGGTCCACGCCGCCGGCGAGGGCCGGCTCTCCTCGGCCTCCCGTGCCGACTACGCGGCCGCCGCCGTCGCCGTACTGACCGGCGAGGGCCACGAGAACAAGATCTACGAGCTGGGCGGCGACGAGGCGTGGGGCTTCGCCGAGTACGCGGCCGAGCTGAGCCGGCAGACCGGCAGGGAGATCACGTACAACCCGGTCTCCGTCGAGGCCTACACCGGCATCCTGACCGGCGCCGGGCTGCCCGGGCCGCTCGCCGCGATCCTCGCGGGCGTGGACGCCTCCATCGAGAAGGGCGAGCTGGTCGTCGACTCCGGCGACCTCTCCCGGCTGGCCGGCCGCCCGACCACCCCGCTCGCCGAGGCGATCCGCAGCGCCCTCAAGGGCTGAGCACCGCTCACCGGGACGCACACCCCGGCCTGTCATGACCGTATGACGATACGGGCATGACAGGCCGGGGTGCTCGGCGCTACCGTCATGCCTGCTGTATCCGCACAGACAGGCGAGAGGAAGGTGGCCGTGACCGGGAAGTCCAGGGGCGAGCGGCACATAGGACTGCTGAACGGCTTCGCGGCCTACGGCATGTGGGGGCTCGTGCCCCTCTTCTGGCCCCTGCTCAAGCCCGCCGGCGCCGGAGAGATCCTGGCCCACCGCATGGCCTGGTCCCTCGTCTTCGTGGTCGTGGCGCTGCTCGCCGTACGGCGCTGGAGCTGGGCCGGTGAGCTGGTGCGGCAGCCGCGCAGGCTGGGACTGGTCACGGTCGCCGCGGCGGTCATCACCGTCAACTGGGGTGTCTACATCTGGGCCGTGAACGCCGGTCACGTGGTCGAGGCGTCCCTGGGGTACTTCATCAACCCGCTGGTCACCATCGCGATGGGCGTGCTGCTGCTGAAGGAGCGGCTGCGGCCCGTGCAGTGGGTGGCGGTCGGGGTGGGCCTCGCGGCCGTGATCGTGCTCACCGTCGGCTACGGGCGCCCGCCGTGGATCTCCCTCGTCCTCGCCTTCTCCTTCGCCACGTACGGGCTGGTCAAGAAGAAGGTCAACCTCGGCGGCATCGAGTCACTGGCCGCCGAGACCGCGATCCAGTTCCTGCCCGCGCTCGGCTATCTGCTGTGGCTGACCGCGCACGGCGACTCGACCTTCACCACCGAGGGCGCCGGGCACGCCCTCCTGCTCGCCGCGACCGGCGTGGTCACCGCGGTGCCCCTGGTCTGCTTCGGCGCGGCCGCGATCCGGGTGCCGCTGTCCACGCTGGGCCTGCTCCAGTATCTGGCGCCGGTCTTCCAGTTCCTGCTCGGCATCCTCTACTTCCACGAGGCCATGCCGCCGGAGCGCTGGGCCGGCTTCGCGCTGGTCTGGCTGGCCCTGGCGCTGCTCACCTGGGACGCGCTGCGCACCGCCCGCCGGTCCGCCCGGGCGCTGCGCGCGGGCCTGGACCGGCGTGCCGCCGGGACGCCGGCGGAGACGGCGAGCACGGCCACCGGGGCGAGCACGGCCACCGGCACGAAGACGCCGGCCTCGACGACCGTGCGGCAGTAGACGGCCGGCCGCCGGGAGCCGCCGGCCGGTCCGCGGTCAGCCCTCACCCGAGGCGGAGCGTGCCCGGTGGGCACGGACCTTCTCGCGGTTGCCGCAGTGCTCCATCGCGCACCAGCGGCGGCGCCCGGGGCGTGAGGTGTCGACGAAGAGCAGATAGCAGTCGTGGGCGCCGCACTCGCGGATGCGGTCGGCGTACGCGCCGGTGAACAGGTCGATCGCGTCGCGGGCGACCGTCGACAGCAGCCGCGTCCCCGTGGCGCCCGGGGCCCAGCCGCGGGTGCCGTCCGGCTCGATACGGGCCACGAGGGCGGGTTCGGCGGCGGCGGCGTTGACGAGGTCCAGAAGGTCCGGCCGGAGCGGCCGGCCGTGGGCGCGGTCCGCGGTGAGCAGGAAGAGCGCGTCGCGCAGGACGCGCGCCCGCTCCACCTCCCCCTCGGAGACGGCCGGTTCCAGTCCGTCCGGGAGGCGGCTGCGGCGCGCCCAGGCCACCAGGTCCGCGGGTTCGTGCAGCACCTCGTAGCGCGCGAAGGCACCCGGTCCGCCCGTGGTCAGCAGTTCCAGACAGAGCGCGCCGGGATCGAAGCGGTACGGCCTGCCCTCGTGGGAGACCAGCGTCAGTCCGGGAGTCCGCCCCGCCGAGTCCATCGCCTGCTCTTCTCCCTTGTCCACCCACTCACCTAACCACTATGAGTGGTTACATGACACAGACGCACGCCGCCGCACCCCTGCACTGGAAGCTCGTCATCGACGCCGCCGACCCGCACGCACAGGCCGGCTTCTGGGCCGCCGCGCTCCACTACGAGGTGGAGGACCACAGCGCGCTCGTCGAGAAGCTGCTCGGCGCCGGCGCCGTCCCGGCCGCGGCCACGGTCGAGGCGCACGGCCGCCGCGCCTGGCGGGACCTGGCCGCCGCGCGGCACCCCGACGACCCGTACCAGCAGGAGAGCGGCACCGGACTGGGGCGGCGGCTGTTGTTCCAGCGCGTGCCGGAGACGAAGGCCGGCAAGAACCGGCTCCACCTCGACCTGCACACGGGCGGGACCCGCCGGGAGGACGAGGTGGCGCGGCTGGAGGCACTCGGGGCGAGCGTGCTGCGGCAGGTGAAGGAGCCGGGCGGCGAGTGGGTGCTGATGGCGGACCCGGAGGGGAACGAGTTCTGCCTGCACTAGCCCGCACTGGACGGCCCGGACGACGGGGCGCGCCCGCCGGCCGCGGCGCCTCAGCCCGAAGCGGTACGGGCGCGCTCGGTCAGGCGGCCCATCCGGGCGCGGGCCGACTCCAGCTCCTCGATGTCCTCGGCGGCCGGGCCGTCCTCGGCCGTGAGCTCCGTCCACAGCTCGATCAGTTCGCGCCCCAGTTCCAGCCCCCGCACCGGTTCGCGCACGGCACGCCAGGCGGTCGCCGCGCTCCGGACGCTGCCGTACGCGGCCTCGGCGTCACCGGCCCGGCGGTGGATGCGGGCCAGGTCGATCGAGAGGCGGAAGGCACGGGGGGCGTCGCCCGACAAGTAGGCGATGTAGGCGGTCAGTTCGCGCAGCCGGAGCACCTCGGGATGGTCCGGCCCCAGCGTTCTCGACGCCTCCGCCACCGTCTGCTCCGCCAGCCGTGCCGCCGTCTCCGTCTTCCCTTCCCTGACGGCCTCGTTGATGCGCGCCATCGGCTCCGCGAGCAGGGCGGTGGCGGTGGCGTCGCCGGGGTCGGTGAGCGGTTCGTCGCCGAGGACGGCCTCGGCGACGGCGTCGAAGCCACGGGCGGGCGTCGGCTTCGGGTCCGGGTCGGGCTCGGTCCCGGTCAGGGCCTCGGGTACGGCGCTCCTGCCGGGCGCCGGTCGAGGTCCGCCGACCGCGTCGGCCGTCGGCGGAGTTCCGTCCATACGGGGAGGAGGCCCGAACTCCCCCGTCGGCGCCACGACCGTCCCGGGCGCGGCACCCGGTGCCGGTTCCGGCACCGCCCGCAGCGGGAAGGTCGGCGCCGGGTCACCGGCCGGCGGCGGTCCGGACACCGTCCGCATGCGGAAGGTGGGCGCCGACCCGCCGAGCGGCTCGGGCTCGGTCACCGCCCGCAGCGGGAACGTCGGGGCGGCCTCACGCACCGGCTCCGGCGCCGGCCGCAGTACGTGCGTGGGGCTGTCGAAGCGGGGCCGATCGAACCGCAACGGACTGTGCGGCGGGTTCTGCGGCGGGTTCTGCGGCGGGTTCTGCGGCTGCTCCGGCTGCCGCGCGGGCGGCCGTGGGTCGTCCTCCGGCACGGCCGTACGGACCGGTTCCGCGGTGAAGTGGCTGGAGCCGTCCGGCTCGACCCGGAGCGGGACGACGTAGCCGATGCGCTCGTCGTGGACGGTGGCCAGGACGGCACGGCCGGTGGCGAGGGCGATGCGCTGGAGGTGGTTGAGCACGGTGTGCTGGATCTCCTCGCCGGGCACCGCGGCGACCGGGACCCCGCCGACCGACGCGCCGCCCGTCCCCGGTCCGGCGCCCGGACCGGCGCCCGGAACGCGGACGTCGATGGGCGCCGCCGGAGGCTCGGCGTACCTGGGTTCCCGCTTCTTGTCGCGGCTGAGTCGAGACATCGTCCCCTCACTCGGGTACGTCGGGGGGCCGGCGGACGGCGCACGGTGAAGCCACGGCTTCCATGGTGCGCCCTTCCGCCGCCGGTTGCCGCTTCCGCACCGTCAAGAGCTTGTTTACACCTACTGTTGAGTCTCTCCGCTCGCTGGAGGTTCTCACGTCACCGCGGTGTCACAGGCTGGTCGCAGGAGCTCACGTCCGGCCGCGGTGCGTTTCACGGATGCCCCGCGGGCCGGTGGAGGACGAGGGAGGAGCGCAGTGGGCATGCGGACAGGCATGCGACAGGGACCGGAGATCTGGATCCGCGGGCCGGTGGCCGCGCCGGAGGCGGGACCGCCGTCCGCCCACGGCCCCGTCGGGGCCCGGCGTTTCTCCTGGGTCGGCGCGCACGGCGGCGCGGGCGTCACCACGCTCGCCGCGGTCTACGGCGGTCACGACTGCGGACGCGAGTGGCCCGGCGCCGGCGCTCCGCGGTCGGTGCTGCTGGTGGCGCGGACCCACGCGGCCGGGCTGGCGGCCGCCGTACGCGCCGTGGAGCTCTTCCGGCGCGGTCAGGCCCCGCCGGAGCTGGACCTGGACGCCGTCGTCCTGGTCGCGGACGCGCCGGGACGGCTGCCGCGGACGCTCGCCCAGCGTGTGCAGTCGATCGAGTCGGTCATCGACGTCCACCGCGTGCCGTGGGTGCCCGCCTGGCGTCTGGGCGACCTGGACGGCGCCCCGCCCCGCGGCACCGAGCCCCTGGCCCGTCTGACGGGAGCGGCGCCCTGACGCCCGGCCGCTCGGGGCCCTGGACAGATACATGCACATGCATATACTTCTCGTGCATGCGTATCCGCACGCCTTGTCACCGGGGGGACCCATGAACCGCCGCTTCCTCTTCCTGCTCGGCAGCAGCCGCGCCGGCGGCAACACCGAACTGCTGGCCCGCAGGGCCGCCGAGCAGCTGCCCGGCGATGTCGAGCAGGAGTGGATCAGCCTCGCCGAGCACCCGCTGCCCGACTTCGCGGACCTGCGGCACGACACCGACCATGTGCGCCCCACCGATGGCGCCGCGGCCCTGCTCCTGGACGCCACGCTCGCCGCGACGGACGTCGTCATCGCGTCGCCGCTGTACTGGTACTCGGTCTCCGCCTCCACCAAGCGCTACCTGGACCACTGGGCCGGCTGGCTGCGCACTCCGGGGCTGGACTTCAAGGCGGCCATGGCGGGCCGCACCCTGTGGGGCGTCACCGCCCTCGCGCACCGGGAGCAGGAGGTCGCCGACCCGCTGATCGGCACGCTGCGCAACTCGGCGGCGTACATGGGGATGCGCTTCGGCGGAGTGCTGCTGGGCAACGGCAGCAAGCCGGGCCAGGTCCTCGCGGACACCGGGGCGCTGGCGCGCGCCAAGACGTTCTTCGCGCAGGACGCGCCGCTCGCCCGCTTCCCGTACGAGCCGGCGTGACCTCCCCCACGGCTACGCCGTGATGTCCTTCGCCGTGAAACGGGCCCAGGCCGCCGAGCCGAACACCACCGCGTACGCCGCCTGGAGGCCGAGGTTGCGGACCAGGTCCTCGTAGTAGACCGGGTCGCGCATCAGGTCGGCGAAGGACAGCCAGTAGTGGGAGAAGAAGTAGGGCTGCACGGCGTCCAGTTGCGGGATCTGATCGAGGATCTGCACCGTGATCAGCAGCCCGACGGTGGTCGCCATGGCCGCGATGCCGCTGTTGGTCAGGGTCGAGACGAACAGGCCCAGGGCCGCCACGCCGATCAGGGAGGCGGCGACGACCAGGGCGATCAGCAGCGCCCTGGCCAGTCCCTCGGCGAGGCCGATCCTGGTGCCGGAGATGGTGGTCAGCTCGCCCAGCGGGAAGAGCAGCGCCCCGACGGCGAGGGCCGAGACGGCGACCACGAGGGTGGCCACCAGGCAGAAGGCCAGCACGGTCGCGTACTTGGTGAGCAGCAGGCGGGTGCGGCCGGCCGGGGCGACCAGCAGATAGCGCAGCGTGCCGGAGCTCGCCTCGCCGGCGACGGCGTCGCCCGCGATCACCCCGATCGCCATCGGCAGGAAGAACGGGAGCGTCGCGGCCAGCGCGGTGAAGACCAGGAACAGTCCGTTGTTGGTGATCTGCGAGATGAACGCCGGGCCTTCGCCGCCCCCGCCGGCCGACGAGCCGTCGTCCGTCTCCAGCTTCACGGCGATGCCGATCAGCACCGGCACGGCGGCCAGCACGGTCAGCAGCGCGAGCGTGCGCCAGCGGCGGAAGGTGGTCAGCAGCTCGCTGCGGAGAAGTCCGAGGCTCCACAGCGGACCGGGCCTCCGTTCGGCGCCTTCGGCGCGTTCGGCGCGTTCGGCCCGCAGGGCTTCAGCCGGCGACATCGAATCCCTCTCCGGTGAGTGCCACGAACGCGTCCTCCAGAGAGGGCCGTTCCCGTCCGAAACCCCGGACCCGGACCCCCTCCGCCACCAGCGCGCGGTTCAGGTCGGCGATCTCCCCGTCCGGCGGCTCGCCCGTCACCCGGTCCTCGGCGACGACGACGTCACCGACTCCGCGCTCCTTCAGCACCCGGGCCGCCTCCTGCGGATCGGGGGTGGTCACCACCAGCCGGCCGCGGGTGCCCGCCGCCAGGTCGGCGACCGCGCCCTGCCGGATCAGCCGGCCCCGCGCCATCACCGCGGCATGGGTGCAGACCTGCTCGATCTCGTCCAGCAGATGGGAGGAGAGAAAGACGGTCGTGCCGTCGGAGGCCAGTTCCCGCACCAGCGTGCGGATCTCGCGCATGCCCTGGGGGTCGAGCCCGTTGGTCGGCTCGTCGAGCACCAGCAGCCGGCGCGGCCGGAGCAGCGCCGCCGCGAGGCCGAGCCGCTGCTTCATGCCGAGCGAGTACGCCTTCGCCTTCTTGCCCGCGGCGGCCGTGAGGCCCACCCGGTCCAGCGCCGCCGCGACGCGGACGCGCCGGGTGCGCGGGTCGGCGGCCGGGTCGGCGGCGTCGTAGCGCAGGAGGTTGTCCCGGCCGGAGAGGAAGCCGTACAGGGCCGGCCCCTCGATGAGGGCGCCGACCCGGGGCAGTACGGCGCGGGCGGCGTGCGGCATGGGCCGCCCGAGTACGTGCGCGGTGCCCGAGGTCGGTTCGATCAGGCCCATCAGCATGCGGATGGTGGTGGTCTTGCCGGAACCGTTGGGGCCGAGGAAGCCGAAGACGCTGCCCGCCGGGACGGTCAGGTCCAGGCCGTCGACGGCGAGCTGTCCGCCGCGGTAGCGCTTGGTGAGCCCGCGGGTGACGATGACGGCGTCACCCGCGGGCTCCCGCTCCTCCCGCTCCGGCCGGTCCTGCCGCTTCAGCTGGTCCGGCCGGTCCGGCCGGTCCGGCTGGTCCGGCCGGTCCGGCCGGACCGGCTCCGTGGCGGGCGGTTCGCCCATCGGCTCCCCCGAATCCTCGGTCGTCGGTCGATTGCCCGGTCGGTCCTTCGACGCGTCGCGCGTGCGCGTGGGCCGGCCGGCCCACGAGGGCGGTCGGCCGCCTCCCATGGGCCGCGTCCGGCGGGGACTCACTTCGCGGCGTCGGCCGCCTTCACCAGCTCCTCCTTGGTCACCGTGCCGACGTAGACCTTGCCGTCGTCGGTGATCAGGGCGTTGACCAGGCGGGTCGAGAAGACCGTGCCCGAGCCGAAGCCGCCGCTCACCTTGGAGCCGAGCGAGTCGAGGAAGCCGCCGAGGCCGCCGTCGTCGCCCGCCGTGGGCAGGCCCTCGCCGCCGGTGTCGAAGGTGGCGACGGAGTTCCAGCCCTCGCCGAGCACGGTCAGCCCGCCGAGGTTCCCGGCGAGGTCCTCGTCCGGCTTCTGCGCCCGCTTCGGGGCCTGCGCCGCCCCGCCGGACTCGTCGGCCTCGGTGACCTTCGCTCCCTTCGGCGGGGTGAAGTCGAAGGTCTTCGCGTCCGGCTTGGCAAAGCTGACCTGGGTGAATCCGGCGTCGACCACGGCGGCGCCACCGCTGGACGGAGTGAGCGTGAACTTCAGCGGCAGCCCGGTCTCCGCGTCCACCGCCACGCTGATGGCGCCCACCGTGGAACCGGACCGCTTCGGCTCGATCAGCAGCCGGTAGGCGTCGCGGCCCGCGACCTGCGCGGTGCCGTCGACGGTCACGGAGGTGGTGTCGTCCACCGCCTTCAGGGCCTGTGCGGTGAGGTCCTCGGGCGTGGCCGGGACGTCCTCCTTCGTCAGCTCCCCGCTCCGGTCGGAGACCGTGGAGTGGTAGACCTCGTTCGACCCGCTGTCGTAGCCCCAGACGTCCTTGCCGTCGTGGATCAGGCTGTACTCGGCGGCGTTCTCCAGCAGCGACACCTTCTGGCGGTCGGGGCCGTCGGCCGCGACCCGCAGCGTGTGCGTGCCGGTGACCAGCTCCGTCAGCTTCGACGACGGGTCGGCGGCGGAACCGTCACCGTCCGAGTGCGAGCCGCCGGACAGCAGACCGCTCTCCAGACCGCCGAGGTCCGGCAGCCCGAGGTCCGTGGTGATCTTCACCGTGCCGGAGAGCTGGTCCACGTCCGACTCGGCCATCTTCTCGACGAGTTGCTGCGCGGTCATCTCGGGGAGGTCGGGGTCGCCGGAGTCGGCGAGTGCGGGAACCAGCCCGATCGTCGCGGCGGCCACTCCCAGCACCGCGCCCGGAACGACGTACCGCGCGGCCCTGCGCCTGTGCCGCCCCGCCCGGAGGCCCCCGGCCTCCGCCGCGGTCGTGCTGTCGGATTCGTACGGTGCCATCTGTGCCCTACCTCCGTTGTCGGCGGCGGCTGTGCTCGGCCTCGCTCGCGCGGGGGACCCCCATGAGCAGGGCGGTGCCCCCACTCCCCTGAGCCGCCATTCTCACCCGATTCGGTGAGGAGTGGTGTTTTCCGTGGTTTCCATCTGACCAAATCGGCCAGGGGCTTTCGTCAGACCGCGGGCTCAACTCCGTGTACTGCTGCGGTATGACACGACGGGGACGCGGCCCGCACCGACCCGTAGGGGTGTCGCGGCCGTCCAGCCGCCCGAGGGCACCCGGTGCGCCGGATACGGCAGTTGAGGTGCGGTGGTCCAGACGTGCCCCGGCCGATGCGGCGGCCGGGACCGGCACCGGAGGGGCATCCGCCTCCGCCCGCCGCGGCAGGCCGGCGGACGCGCCTGGTGGACGGGGACCGGCCGGGCGACGCCTACGACGGTGTTCGGCCGGACGGCCGGAACATCCCGGCACCGCGCACCGCGCACCGCGGCACCGCTTCGCCGCAGCACCACTGCGCCGCTTCGCCGCTTCGCCGCTTCGCCGCGAAAGAGTGCCGGATGTCGCCGTCCGGCCGAACGCCGACCCCCCTCCGGGCGGCGGGAGGTGACCTGACCACCTGCGGCGGCGGACACCGTGCCGGCCCGGTCACTCCCGGCGTCGGGCCGAACGCCGAGCGCCCAGCGCCCAGCGCCCAGCGCCTCGGGCCGAGGCCCGTCCCCGGCGGCGGACGCCGTGCCGCCCTGGCGCGTCGGCCGCGACAGCGGGCCGAGTCGTCGGTTCCGGCCCGGTGGCGGCCCGGCGGCCGGGCCGGTGGCGGCCCGACGGCGGCCCGGCGGCGGCCCGGCGGCCGGGCCGGGGAACGGCCGCCTCGCGTGAGGTACGTCACCCAGGACAGCGGCGGCCCCCGTCGGCGGTGACCGCCGGCGGGGGCCGCTCGCCCCGAACGTCTCAGCCGGCCCGGTGGACCACCGCGTCGCACAGCTCCAGCAGTGCCACCTTGGCGTCGCACTCCGGCAGCGGGGCCAGGGCCGCCCGGGCGTCCTCGGCGTAGCGCACGGTGTCCCGCCGGGCCTGCTCCAGCGCCGGGTGCTCCCGCAGCGCCGCCAGCGCACGGGCGAGCCGCTCGTCGTCGCTCAGATCGGACTCGAGCAGCTCGCACAGCTCGACGTCCTCGGCCAGCCCCAGCCGGGCCGCCCGCTCGCGCAGCCGGAGCACCGGCAGGGTGGGGATGCCCTCACGCAGGTCCGTGCCGGGCGTCTTGCCGGACTCGTGGGAGTCGGAGGCGATGTCCAGCACGTCGTCCGCGAGCTGGAAGGCGACACCGAGCCGCTCGCCGTACTGGGTCAGCACGTCCACGACCGTCTCGTCGGCTCCGGACATCATCGCGCCGAACCGGCAGGAGACGGCCACCAGCGATCCCGTCTTGCCGCCCAGTACGTCCAGGTAGTGCTCGACCGGGTCCCGGCCGTCCGTCGGCCCCGCCGTCTCCAGGATCTGCCCGGTGACCAGGCGCTCGAAGGCCAGGGCCTGCACGCGCACCGCCTCCGGGCCCAGGTCGGCGAGGATCTGGGAGGCCCGGGCGAAGAGGAAGTCGCCGGTGAGGACCGCCACCGAGTTGCCCCAGCGGGTGTTCGCGCTGGGCACCCCGCGCCGCACCGCGGCCTCGTCCATCACGTCGTCGTGGTACAGCGTGGCCAGATGGGTCAGCTCCACTACGACGGCCGACGGCACGACCCCCGGCGCGTAGGGGTCGCCGAACTGCGCCGCGAGCATCACGAGCAGCGGCCGGAAACGCTTCCCGCCCGCACGCACCAGGTGCTGGGCGGCCTCGGTGATGAAGGGCACCTCGCTCTTGGTGGCTTCGAGCAGCCCTTCCTCGACAGCCGCCAATCCGGCCTGGACATCGGCTTCCAGAGCCTGGTCCCGCACGCTCAGCCCGAACGGCCCGACGACGGTCACGTGGGGTCTCCTGTCTGCTGGTGTCTTCTGGCGTTTACACGGTTTGTCGATAGGTCGCCGCCATCACTCAAGTCAGCGTATCCGGTCACGTTTCGATCACCGATAGCGCCCACCGTTACAGCACGGGCGGTACCGGATCAGGACCGGAATGTTTTCGATCAGCTGATAAGAACGGACATCACCCGGGATGGCAGGGCATGCACATGCCATCTCGGAGACCATTGAGTCACTGTTGACCCCATTGCCCGATTTGCCACTCTTTCCGGCACCAGTGAATTGGCTCACGTCGGCCGCCCCGCCGGGCCGCACCCCCCGGACCACCGCCGGCCGTTGCCCGCCAAGCCAGTTGAGCCTTGGCGGCCGCAAAGGATCAAGCACCCCAAATACCCCAGACCAAGGTCAACACGCTCGATATGTGAAATCACCACTTGTTCCCGTCATGTGCTCTCGCATACGTTCCCGGCCTGTCGGGCGGACGCCGAATCCTGCCACCGCCCGCACACCACCGAACTCGATCACCTCACGCCTGGCAGGAGCGGGGGACCCAGGTAAGCCGCCGTACCGGACACGCGCCGGAACGGCTCGGGGTGAAGCCGCGCCCGTCAGGACGCGGCCGGGCACCTCCCCGCCCGAACCCGACAGCTCACCTCGCAGGCGTAGGGAGAGGAACCCGCCATGCCTGCCAACGGTCAGCACCGCCGTACCGGTCTCGCCCGCCTCGCCCGCACCGTCGCGGTCGCCGGCACGGGCGCCACCGTGCTCGCCCTGCCGCTCCTCGGCGCCACCAGCGCCTCCGCGGCCACCCCCGCCTCGACGACGACAACCGCCACCACCGCGGCCACGACATACACGAACGACCTCGACGGCTGGATCCGCGAGTCGCTCGACATCATGGCGCAGCACGGCATTCCGGGCACCTACAACGGCATCTACCGCAACATCATCCGCGAGTCGTCCGGCAACCCGTACGCGATCAACCTCTGGGACTCCAACGCCGCCGCGGGCACCCCGTCCAAGGGCCTGCTCCAGGTGATCGACCCGACCTTCGCCGCGTACCACGTGTCCGGCACGGCGTACGACCCGTACGACCCGGTCGCCAACATCACCGCGGCCTGCAACTACGCCGCCGCCCGGTACGGCTCGATCGACAACGTCTACGGCGCCTACTGAGCCTGTCGGGCCTCAAGGGAAGAGACGTTCGAGGACGACGGCGATGCCGTCGTCCTCGTTCGACAGGGTGATCTCGTCGGCCACGGCCTTGAGCTCGGGATGGGCGTTGGCCATGGCGACGCCGTGGGCGGCCCAGTCGAACATCGGGATGTCGTTGGGCATGTCGCCGAAGGCGACGGTCTGCCGGGGGCCCAGCCCGAGACGCCCGGCGGCCAGTGCGAGACCGGTCGCCTTGGTGACCCCCCACGGCTGGAGCTCGACGGTCCCGGGCCCCGACATGGTGACCGTCGCCAGCGAACCGACCACGTCGCGTGCCGTCGCCGCCAGCTCGTCGTCGGACAGGGCGGGGTGGCGCAGCAGCACCTTGCTGATGGGCTCGGCCCACAGCTCGTCGCGCCGGCCGACCCGTACCGCGGGCAGCGTCGGGTGCGGCATGCGGTAGCCGGGCTCGATCAGGGTGAGCCCGTCGACGCCGTCCTGGTCGACGGCGGCGTACACCTGCCCCACCTCCGCCTCGATCTTGCCGAGCGCGGTCTCCGCCAATTCCCGGTCCAGCGTCACCGACCACAGCAGCCGGCCCGCGGCGGCGTCGTACAGCTGCGCGCCCTGGCCGCACACCGCGAGCCCCCCGCAGCCCAGGTCGGCGAGGAGCGACCGCACCCGCGGGGCCGGCCGGCCCGTCACCACCAGATGCCGTGCGCCGGCGCGCGCCGCCCGCGCGAGTGCGGCGAGCGACCGGTCGGAGAGGGTGTCGTCGCCGCGCAGGAGCGTTCCGTCCAGGTCGGTGGCGACGAGTGCGTACACGGTGGAGGGGGCCATGATCAGAGAATACGGACAGCGGGCCGGACCGGCCCCCCGTCGGCCGGAGGAGCACCGGCGGTGTCCGGCCACCGCCGACGCACGTGCGGAGCACGGGAGTTGACGCGCTGCGGTGACGGAGGGCCACCTGTGCCCGGAAGCTGACCGCATCACCGGCTACAGGCGGTTGAAGGCCTCTGCACCGATTGGCAACAACATGCTCCGCTACCTACCCTCCAGGCCCCCTCGGGGGGTACCTTCCCTTGTGTCCTAGGGGGGACTTGATCGGGGGGTCAGGTGAACGGTGGACGCGTGCGCGTGCTGAGGCCCGCGGAGCTCGGCGAAGGGGAACGGGAACTCTGGCGGGAACTGCGCGCCCTGTCGGGGAGCCCGCGCAACCCGTTCATGGAACCGGAGTTCACCGACGCCGTGGGCCGGGTGCGGCCGCAGGCCCGGGTGGCGGTGGTCCACGAGGGCGGCACGGCCGCCGGTTTCCTGCCGCACGAGCGCGGACCGCTGGGGCAGGGGCGGGCCATCGGGCTCGGGGTCTCCGACTGCCAGGGCGCGGTGCTGCGCCCGGGACTGCGCCCGGACGCCGGCCGGCTGCTGCGGGCCTGCTCGCTGTCCAGCTTGGCCTTCGACAACCTCCAGGCGGAACAGGAGCTGTTCCTCCCGTACGCGGCCGAGGAGTACGCCACCTACGTCATCGACGTGGAGAAGGGCTACGAGGCCTACGAGAGTGTGCTGCGCGCCCAGTCGCCGAAGTTCCTCAAGACCACGCTCGCCAAGGAGCGCAGACTCGGCCGGCAGATCGGTGACCTGCGGTTCGTCTTCGACGAACGCGATCCCGCGGCGCTGCGCACGCTGATGGAGTGGAAGTCCGCCCAGTACCGCAGGACGGGACGCCGGGACCGGTTCGCCCAGGACTGGATCACCCGGCTCGTGGGGCTGCTCGCCGAGACCCGGGCGCCTCAGTGCACGGGCACGCTCTCCGTGCTCTACGCCGGCGGCCGGCCTGTCGCCGCGCACTTCGGGCTGCGCTCGGCGACGGTCCTGTCCTGCTGGTTCCCGGCGTACGACCCGGAGTTCTCCAAGTACTCGCCGGGTCTGGTGCTGCATCTGCGGATGGCTCAGGCGGCGGCAGCCGAGGGCATCGGCACGCTGGACCTGGGGCGTGGAGCGGCCGAGTACAAGGACTCGCTGAAGACCGGGGAACTGCCCGTGTACGAGGGGGCGGTGACGCGCGCCGGTGCGGGGGCCGTGCTGCACTGGCTGGGCCGTGAGCCCGCCCGCCGTGCGCACAGCTTCGTACGGAACCGGCCGCGGCTGGCGGCGCTGGCCGCACGGGCCCTGAAGGGCGCGGCCCGGCTGCGCCGGTCATGACCAGGACGTGACACGACGGGGAGGGCGTATGTCACGCGAGGCACGTGCACGGCAGGAGATACGGCGGTTCCGGGAGATCAGACCGGTCCAGGTCGCCGAACTGGACCTGGACGGACCGGCGGCCGGCCTCAGACCCGGGCCGGGGAGCCCGCCGGTGACCTCCGGCGAGGTCTTCGTCCTGGTCCGCAGCGACGGACGGCCGGCCGGCACGCTGCTCGCGCGGGTGCCCGAGGGCGCCGATCCGCAGGAGGTGCTGGCCGGGCTCGCCCAGGACCTGCCGGCACCCCGGCCACGGGCGGCGCCGACCGCCCCGCCCCCGGCCAGTGTGGTCGTCGCCAGCCGGGAACGCGCCAGCCGGCTCGGACGCGCCCTGGACTCGCTGCTCGCCCAGGACCACCCGGACTTCGAGATCGTCGTCGTGGACAACGCGCCCGTGACCGGCGACACCCGTGAACTGGTGGAGCGCAAGTACGGCGAGCGCGTGCGGTACGTGTGCGAACCGGTGCCCGGCCTCGCCGTCGCCCACAACCGGGGCCTCGCGGCGGCCCGGCACGAGGTGGTCGCCTTCACCGACGACGACGTCGTCGCCGATCCGCGCTGGCTCACCGAACTGACCACGCCCTTCGCCGCCGACCCCGGCCTCGGCTGCGTCACCGGGCTGATCCTGCCGGCGCGGCTGCGCACCCCCGCGCAGGTGCTGCTGGAGAGCCACGGCGGCTTCGCCAAGGGCTTCACCCCGCGCACCTACGACCCCGCGCGCCCGCCCGCCGACGAGCCGCTGTTCCCGTTCACCGCGGGCCGCTTCGGCTCCGGCGCCAACATGGCCTTCCGTACGGCGGTGCTGCGCGCGGTCGGCGGTTTCGACCCGGCGACCGGCGCGGGCACGCGGGCGCGGGGCGGCGACGACCTCTACGGCTTCGTCCGGGTGCTCGCCGCCGGGCACCGGCTGCACTACACCCCGCAGGCCCTGGTGTGGCACCACCACCGGGAGACCTGGCGGGACCTGGAGACCCAGGCGTACGGCTACGGCGCGGGCCTGACCGCCTATCTCACCGCGATCCTGGTCAACCGCCCCGCGCTGCTGCCCGCCTTCCTCGCCCGGCTGCCGCGCGGCCTCGCCCACGCCCGCGCGCTGACCGCCGTCCGCGAGGCGGCCGGGGGCAGCGCCCCGGGCGGGCACGACCAGCGGACGCACCCCTGGCCGCACCGGCTGTCCCGCCTCCAGCGCCGGGGCATGCTGTACGGCCCCGTCGGCTATCTGCGGGCCCGCCACGCCCTGCGCACGACCGCCGCGAAGCCCGCGTCCGTGGAGGCGCGATGACGGCGCCGGCGGCCGGACGCGACGACGGCGGCACCAAGGGCACCAAGGGCACCAGGGGCACCAGGGTCGGGGGCCGGGAGGCCATCCCCGTCTTCCTCTACCACGCGGTGATGGACGACCCGCCCGGCTGGATCGCCGAGTTCACGGTCGCTCCCAAGGAGTTCGCCGCCCATCTCGACGCGATCACCGCCAGCGGGCGCACTCCCGTGACGATCAGCGCGGTCGCCGACCATCTCGCGGGGCGGGCGCCGCTGCCGCCCCGGCCCGTGCTGCTCACCTTCGACGACGGCTTCGCCGACCTGCCCGGCCCCACCGCCGAGGCGCTGGCCGAGCGGTCGCTGCCCGCCACCGCCTATCTCACCACCGGTGCCATCTCCCCCGGCGGACGCAGTCTGCTGCCGCCCGCCCCGATGATGACCCTGGACCAGGCGGCGGAGCTGGAGCGGTACGGCATGGAGATCGGCAGCCACACCGTCACCCACGCCCAGCTGGACACGCTGTCCGCGAGGGCCCTGGCGCACGAGCTGCGCGACTCCAAGGCCGTACTGGAGGACGCCCTCGGCCACCCGGTCCGCCATCTGGCCTACCCGCACGGCTACAACAGCGCGAAGGTCCGGGCCATGTCGGCCCGCGCCGGGTACGAGACGGCGACGGCCGTGCGGCACGCGCTCAGCTCCGACCGCGACGAGCGGTACCGCATCGCCCGGCTCATCGTGCGCCGCGGCCACACCGTCGCCGACGTCGAGGCCTGGCTGTCCGGCGCGGGCGCCCGCGTCGCCCCGTACCGCGACGGCCCGAAGACGGTCGCCTGGCGCTGGTACCGGCGGGCCCGCGCGCTGGTGAACGGCCCGGAGTTCGCCGGCTGACCCCACAACCCCGGAACCCGGACCCGGACCGGGACCCGGACCCCGCAGGCCCTGGTCCCGGGTCGACGGGGTCCCGGGTCGACGGGGTCCCGGGTCGACGGGGGTCCCGGGTCGACGGGGGTCCCGGGTCGACGGGGGTCCCGGGTCGACGGGGGTCCCGGGTCGACGGGGGTCCCGGGTCGACGGGGGTCCCGGGTCACTTCACCGGCTGGTTGAGATACGGGTCGGAGACCGCCTTGCGCAGGCTGGCCCAGGCGTCGCCGCCCGCGACCGCCAGGTTGCAGTGCGGCCCCGGGTCCCGGTAGTTCCACTGGAGCGCGGCCTTGACGCCGTCCAAGCGCTTGAGAACGCCCGGCACCTTGGCGTACCAGTCGGCCTGCCGGTCCGGCTCGGACGGGTCGGAGGCGCTGCCGAACTCGGAGAGCATCAGCGGCTTGTCGTCGGAGAGGTGCTCGCGGATCCAGTCGTGCGTCGCGGTCTGGGTCTGCTCGAAGGAGAGCCAGTCCGCCTTGTGGCAGCGGTAGTAGTTGTACTGGTTGTAGCCGATCCAGTCGACGTACTCGTCGCCGGGATACATCCGCTCGAACAGGTCGGCGTGATTGAGGTAGCCGGTGATGATCCAGGTCCACACGACGTTGTCGACGCCCAGCTGCTCGAACCGGTCGTGGATGTGCCGGTAGGCCTCGACGTACTCCTCGGGGCTGCCGTTGGCCGGGGTGCGGGTGTCCATCTCCAGGTCGAAGGAGAGGAACACCTTCTTGCCGGTCTCGCGGCCGTACTCCTTGATGCGCTCGGCCTGGACGTCGATCACGGACTCGTCCAGGTCACCGGCGGCTATCTGCTTCCAGCGCGGCTGCTGCTTCTTGCTGCCGCCCCACCACTTGCTCTCCCAGGACAGCAGCAGCATGTGGTCCCGGCCGACCTGCTGCTCCTCCTCGGTCAGCAGCTGGCCCTCCCGGCGGCCCTGCGTGACCCGCGACATGTCGTGGTACGTGTACACGATGTCGAGCTTGCGGTCGACGTGCTTCTCATAGGCGCGCACCTTCTCCGGCAGGTCGTCCCGGTCGTGCGGCACGAAGGCGCCGAACCAGGCGCCGCAGGGCGGTTCGAGCAGCGCGGTGGGCCGGCACTCGCCGCCCAGCGCGGAGGGCTGGGAACGGGCGTCCTCGGAACGTCCCCGGCCGGAGCCCGGCGGCCCGGCGGCGGCGTACAGCGCGACCACGGCCAGCAGGACCGCGCAGGCCACCGCGGCGGACGTGATCAGCAGCCGCCGCCGGTCCGGTGCCGCGGCACCGGGATCCCGGTCCCGGCGGGGCCTGCGGTGCTGTCCGGTCGAGACGGTGGTACGGCGGAAGGGACGGGGCAACCTCACGGAGCAGCACCCTTCGGTGTCCTCGGCGTCGGGGAGGCACGCAGGCTCGGGCAGAACGCGGCCAGTGTGGTCAGCACCGTCAGCGTCAGCAGCACCCGCTGCCCGCTGAAGGCGTGCGCGGCGATCAGGACGGTGGCGACGATCATCGCGACGCCCACGCTCAGCAGAAGGGCCAGCATCAGCCCTTCCAGCAGGTCGGAGTGGCGTTCGAAGTGCGGGTCCCGCCGTTCGACGGGTCCCTCGGCGCGCCGCGCCCGCAGCGCGGGCCCGCAGATTCTGACCAGGGCCGCGCCCGGCCCGGCGGCCAGGAAGACCACGACCGCGGCGCCCCGCAGCGGTGAGCCGCCGGGCAGGGTGAGCGCGGCGAGGGCCAGCCAGCCGCCGAAGGCGGGCAGCATGCGGACCACCAGTTCCTGCGGTGTCATCGACTCTCCCACCCTTCTCAGCTCCCCGTCCTCAGCGTGTAGACGGCTCCGGCGCTGTTCCGGGCCACCAGGGCGAACCTCGGCGACGCGGCGACGGACGTCCGTATGTGCGCCAGCTGGGCTCCGTCCAGCATCCCGTTCATCTCGGAGTTGGCCGTCTGGCCCCGGGTGAACAGCACATAGGCCCGGCCCGGCGGCTCCACCGCCGCCATGTCCCGGGCGAGGACGGCGGCCGGGTCCCTGAGGATCTCCTCGACATGGCGCTTGTCGTCCTCGAGGAACCAGTAGTGGTCGACGTTCCAGTACGAGGCGTACGCGAGCGGGTAGTTCCGGTCGGGGGCGACGACCAGGGAGCCGGCGGTCGCCCGGTCGAACAGTTCGTGCACGAGGGCCACTTCCTGCGGCGGGAAGTAGTTGATCCGGTCCTTGCCGGAGTAGCTCGGCACGAACGCGAGCGTCGCGGCGACCAGCACCAGCGGCGGCAGCCACGCGACCCGCCGCCCCGGCAGCGTCAGTGCGAACCGCCTGCGCCCGGCCCCCAGGGCCGGACCGCGCCGGCCGGCCTGCCGCGCGGCGGCGTCGCCGGCCAGGGTGCGCACCCTGGGCAGCAGCGCGGCGGCGGCGAAGAAGGCGGCGCCGGGCAGCATGAACATCAGCACCCGGAAGATCATTTCGCTGCCGTAGCTGCTCGCCGCGAACATCGGCAGCGGGGCCGCCGCGAGCAGCAGCAGCGGCAGCGCCCGGTGCCGCAGCACCCGCTGGCGCACCACGCCGGCCAGCGCGAGCAGCAGCACGGAACCCGACAGCAGCCGCGCCGCCCAGGAGGTCGCGATCGCTCCGGTGCCGGTCGGGGTGGCGCCGTAGCCGGTCTCGACGTTGGCGCCGACGTCGCCGACGGAACGGATCATGTCCGGCATGGCCGCGGACAGGAACGGCAGCGCCGCCGTGAGACACCACGCCAGGAAGATCACGACGGCCGTCACCGGCGGTACCCAGCCGCGGTAGCGGCGCGTGAGGCAGAGCGCCAGCAGCGAGACCACCAGCATCCCGGGCGTCAGCTGGTGGGAGATGACGATCGCCACGATCAGCACGGTGATCAGCACCGTCCAGACCGCCTGCCGCTGTCCGCGCCGCCCGCCCGAACGGCCGTAGCGGCGCAGGACGACGGCCAGCACGCCGAGGTGCAGGGCGAAGGCGACGGACTGGGGCGAGAAGTAGTCCTGGCCCACCCAGTTGGCGACGTAGAACAGCCACACCGCGGTCCAGATCAGCCTGCGGTCCTCGGTGTAGGTGCGGTAGATCAGCAGCAGGGGCAGGAGCAGCAGCAAGCTGGAGACCAGCGGCCACCACGCCATGTACATCGAGGCGGACTCCACGCCGAGCAGCCGCACCAGCGCGGCCTGGGCGGCGAAGAAGCCGGGCCACTGGTCGTACACCGCCATGTCGCCGAGCTGGCCGGCGGTCTGGAGTCCGCCGGCGGTCAGCAGATGGTCGATGACGCCGTCGTGCTTCCACGCCCAGCTGTACAGCGGCGTCGGGTACAGCACGGCCTGCGTGGCCCGCTCCATCACCAGCAGTCCGAGGACGTAGGCGAAGGACCAGGCGCTGCGGCGCTCCGGATCGCGGACCGTGAACCAGAAGCCTCCGGTGAGCAGCGCCAGACCGGCCCAGAACGCGGGGTGCAGGGCGGTGACCAGCCCGAAGTCGTCGAGGTGTGAGACATCGGTGTGCCGTACGGCGTACGCCCACAGGGCGAGCGCGGCGAGCAGCGGGACGGCCGGCCAGGCGGCGGAGCCGCGCCCGGTCCAGGCAGGGGGGAGATCGGCGAGATCCGTCACGTGCTCGGCCACGGAGCGCGGCTTCGAAGAGGACACCCGGGCGAACGAGGCGCGCAGGAAGCGGACGACGGCCCGCCGCGGCGTCCGGGCGGCCGCCGCCCCCGGCAGCCCGGACGGCTGCGCGGACGGCGGCACGGACGGCGGCACGGACGGCGGCACGGACGGCGGCACGGACGGCGGCGCGGACTGGTCGGGCGTCGGCAGGGAGACCGCTGCGGACCCCGACGACGGCCCGTCCGGCGTCGGAGGCGTACGCGCGGTCCCCGATCCGGGCGTGGGCTCTGGCGCGGATCTCTCGCGTGGAGTTGCTGGCGGACGCACGACGGTTCCCCCCTGGCGGTTCCGGCGGTTCGGCTCTCTGCCTCTGTGCCTCTGTGCCTCTGTGCCCCTGTGCCTCTGTGCCTCTGTGCTGAATCAGTCCCTGGGCGTGTCGTTCGGTCTGGGGTGGTGCGGGGGTTCCGCCGTGGTTGCCGGGCGGCGCAGTGACAGCAGCAGAACGGCCAGGACGAGCAGCAGGAGCATCGGTGGCGCGACCGGCGCGAGTTCCTGCCGCCACACCCAGCCGGCCACCGCGGCGAGATACAGAACCCCCCAGCGTCCCGGCCACGACAGCCGGCCGCCCGCGTGTGCGAGCAGCAGCCACAGCGGCACGAGACACAGCAGTGCCAGAACGGGCGGCACCCAGCGCAGCAGCGGTTCGGGCCCGTCGAGCCCCACCGCACGGGCCAGAAAACCGGCCGTCTCCGAGTACAACGCCCCACCCACCGGCCGTGGTTCCCGGCCGAGCGCCACGGGTGCCGCGTGCAGGGCGAGGAGCGCCGCGCCCAGCGCGGCCCCGGGCAGCCAGGGGTCGGGCCGGGCGCACAGCGTCACCGCGGCGGCGAACACCACGAGCAGCAGCCCGCCGGCGACGAGCGCCGGGAGCGGCAGCCCGTCCAGCAGCTCCCGCCCGGTCAGCTCGGCCACGGACGGGCCGCCGAGCCACGGCAGTCCGCGCAGGGACGCCCAGAAGACGACGGTGGCGGCGGCGAGCAGCGCCCAGAGGGCAGGCTTCAGGTAGCGGTCGTGAAGTGGTTCGGGCGCGGCGGGGGCGAGGTGGCCGGTCCCCGCGGACTCGGCGGGGCCGGTACGGCCGCCGGGGCGGACGGGGCCGTCCGCGTCGGCGGGGCCGCCCGGACGGGCCGCGTCGGTGTCGGTGTCCGTGTCGGTGCGGGCGGAGATGTGGTCGCTGCCGTCGGCGGGCCCGGCGTCGCCGTCACTGACACGGTCGGCGGCGTGGCCGGCGCCGGGCCCCGCTCCGCCCGGTTCGGCGGGCCGGGCGATGACCGCGAGGTGGTCGGCCTGAAGCGCCTCGCGTTCGTATCCCGGGCGCCCGATGAAGAGGGTGACCGTGTCCTCGTCCGCGTCCGGCTGCCGGGGCGCGTACGCGGCCCGGCGGGCCCAGCCGGTGCCGTACCCGGCGGTGGCGTTCAGCCGGGCCCAGCTGGTGCCGTAGGCGGAAGCGTCCCGGTCGGCCCGTACGCCGCTGTCGGCGCCGCGCAGCGCCGAGCGCAGCCCGGGCACGCAGACGAGGGCGACCACCGTCATGCTCAGCAGCACCGCCCAGCCGGCGCCCGCGATACCGGTCGGCGCGAACAGCAGGGCCGCGCTGCCCAGCACCAGGGTGCACATCGCGCCCTGGACGGCGGCGAGCATGCCGGTACGGCCCTGGACGCGCAGCACCCCGATGTACAGCTCGACGACGACCCTGGGCAGCGCGCCCGCGGCGAGCAGCCGCAGCACCGTCGAGCCGTGCTCGGCGTAGTCCGGGTGGAAGGGGGCGAGGATCTGCGGGGCCAGGGCCACCAGCACGGCCACCACCGGCACCAGCAGCAGCGTCATCCGGCGCAGTGCCCCGCGGACGCCGTCGGCGAGCCGGCGCGGATCGTGCGAGGCGTGGGCGGTGAGCGAGGAGGCCATGTTGATGGCCATGAACTCCATGGTGCCGCCGACGGTGTACGCCACGTAGAAGTAGCCGTTCTCCGCGGCGGTGAAGCGGACCGCGACCATCACCGGCAGCAGATTGATCATCGCCAGGCTGAACAGCGCGCCGAGCGAGTCACCGGCCAGGAAGCGGCCCATCTCCTTGAGTTTCGGCGGCTCCAGGTCGCGGTCGGCGGCGGCCTGGCGCGGAATGAGCCTGCGGAAGATCAGCCAGCCCAGCGGCAGGGTGGAGAACGCGATCGCCACGGCCCAGGAGACGAAGATGCCGAGCACCGGCACCGACCCGGCGAAGACGGCGAGCAGGATCAGCTTCCCGACCGAGAACACCGCGTTCCCGGCCGGCACCCACTCCGCCTTGCGCAACCCGGTCAGCACCCCGTCCTGAAGGGTGAGCAGCGCCCAGGCCACGCACGCCGCGACGAACAGCGCTCCGGCGGCGGGGGTGCCGAGCGGTGCGTACGACGCACCCCACGCATCGAGCGTGAGCAGGAAGACGACGGCGGCCAGCGTGACCACCACCGAACTGGCCACGTAGGCGCGCCGGACCAGCGGGCCGGTCTCGCGGCCGGCCCGCGGCACGAAGCGGACCACGGCACCGATCATCGTGGTCGCCGTGATGCTGGCGAGCAGCCGCATCGCGGCGATGGCGGCGGAGCCCTGTCCCACCGCCTCCTCGGAGTAGTACCGGGCGGCCACCAGCCAGAACCCCAGACCGAGTACGGCGGAGACGCCGGTGCTGAGCATGAGGAAGTAGGCGTTCTTGAACAGCGAGTCGGCGCCGCGCCCGTTCCCGGGCGCCGTCGGACCGCCGTCGGCGCGTGCCGCGGCGGGCTCGTGCACCTTGGTCTCAGCCACGGGACGGTCCCAGCCCTCCCGCCGTCGGTCCTTCCGGTGCCGGCCGTCCCTGCGGCAGCCCGTCCGCCGCGGGAGCCCGCCGGGTCAGCCCGTCCGGTGCCTCGGCCGGCCGTGCTCCGGACTCCTCCAGCACGTCGATGACCGCCCGGGCCCGCAGCGGGTCCACGGGCAGCGCGTGGCGCGCGAACCAGCGCGCCCCCTCGGGCGCCGGGGACAGGTCGGTGAATTCCGCGCCCGCGTAGTCGTCCAGCGGCGGGTCGTAAAGGTAGCCGACGACGATGCCCCGCCGCGCCAGTGCTCTGATCGCCGCGTCCCGGTCCGCCACGAACAGCGGTACCCGGAACAGCGGCTGCGCTCTTTCCCCGGTCCGGCCACCGCCTCCCGGCACCCCGTCGGCCCGCGGCCGTGCCCCGGCGTCCGGGCGCTGCCGGGCCCATCTGGTCGACAGCAGCGACTCCGTGCCCGCCCGGCAGGCCGCCAGCACCTCGTCCAGCCGGTCCAGTCTCCGGCCGATCCGGGCCAGCCGGAGCGGGCCGGACTCCAGGCGGTAGTCGTGCATGTCGACCCGCACCCAGGAGTCGTGAGCCATGAGGTCCGGGGCGGCGGCGACCGCGCGGGCCAGCTGCTGCGGGCGCAGCGGCATCCGGATCCCCTCGCGTTCCGTCAGCCCCAGCAGCCGCATCGCGGCCCAGGCAGCGGAGCGCAGTCGCAGCCCCCGCACCGCCGTCTCGGCGTACGGACGCACGGCGTAGACGAGTTCGGACGTCGTCCGGCGCGGGGCGAGCAGATCGTCGCGGGCCTTCTCCAGGGTCTGCCGCAGACCCGCGTCGGCGACCGAGACGAAGCCCCCGGCCTTGGCGCCGACATGCTTGGACAGACTGAAAACGGAGGCGTCGCCCCAGCTCCCGACCGGACGGCCGCCCACCTCGCCGCCGATGGCGTGGGCCGCGTCCTCGAACAGCGGGATCCCCAGCGCGTCGCAGCGCGCACGCAGTTCGGGCGCCGGGTCGGGGTTGCCGTAGAGGTTCGTCGTCAGGACGGCGGACAGCGAGCTCCACATCTCGTCGGGCACGGCATCGATGTCGATGGACGCGTCCAGCGGGTTCAGCGGCGCCTGCACGGGCCGCAGCCCGGCCGCCAGCACCACGAAGAAGATGACATCGTCGTTGACCGGCGACATCAGCACCCGGCCGCCCGGCGGGCACCAGTGGCGCAGCGCCAGGAACAGCCCCAGCCGGCACGACGGTACGTACACGCATTCCCGGCCGAGTCGTGCGCGCATGGTCTCTTCCAGCCGTTTCGGCTGTGACCCCGGGCGCGCCGATCCCAGGCCGGCCTCCCCAATGGCCATTCGCCCCCCTGGTGTGCCTTGGGAACGTCCCCCTCCCCGAGGCCGTCCAGCACCCGCCCAGAGTCACCCCGTTCGCACCACTCCGTCAAGATTGCGGACCGACCTGTGGACAACTTCCCGCGCACAAACGGAAGCGGAGCGCCACGGTCGAGTGCCCCGGACGGTGTCCGGCGGCCCGCCCCACCCGTCACTCGGCTCGCCGTCCGCGCGCTCCGCGGAACCCGTCCGGCTCTGCCCAGGACCGGCGGGGCACCCGTAACGTGTGGCACGGCCACGGACCCGTGGAGCACACGGCGAGCACGAGAGCGAGGCAGCACCCGATGCCCCCCTTCGACGTCCCCGAGGGCGACCCCTTCGGCCCGCACAACCTTCCGTACGGCGTGTTCACGATCCCGGGCACCGAGCGGCGGGGCGTGGGCGTCCGGCTCGGCGACCACGTCCTCGACGCCGGTGCCGCGGCGCACGCGCTCGGCTCGCCCTACGCCTCCCTGCTCGCGCAGCCGGACCTCGGCCCGCTGCTGGCGGCCGGCCGCACCGCCTGGTCGGACGTGCGGCGGGCGCTGACCGCGTGGGTGACGGTGCCCTCGCACCGGGAGACCGTCGAGCCGCTGTTCCACCCGCTGTCCTCGGTGACCCTCCACCTCCCTTTCGAGGTCGCCGACTACGTCGACTTCTACGCCTCCGAGCACCACGCCCGGAACGCGGGCCGCATCTTCCGCCCCGACGCCGCGGACTCCCTCACCCCCAACTGGAAGCACCTCCCGATCGGCTACCACGGCCGTTCCGGCACGGTGGTGGTGTCGGGCACGGACGTCGTCCGGCCGTCCGGGCAGCGCAAGGCGCCCGCCGATCCCGCTCCCGTCTTCGGCCCGTCCGTCCGCCTGGACATCGAGGCCGAGGTCGGCTTCGTGGTGGGCGTGGGGTCCGAACCGGGCCGGCCGGTCCCGCTCGGCGGCTTCCGCGACCACGTCTTCGGACTCTGTC
The DNA here is from genome assembly GCF_014647975.1 of Streptomyces fumigatiscleroticus. Classification (GTDB taxonomy): domain Bacteria; phylum Actinomycetota; class Actinomycetes; order Streptomycetales; family Streptomycetaceae; genus Streptomyces; species Streptomyces fumigatiscleroticus. The sequence goes on along the minus strand of NZ_BMQF01000003.1, from coordinate 159,926 downwards.
TGCTCAACGACTGGTCCGCGCGGGACATCCAGGCCTGGGAGTACGTCCCGCTCGGCCCGTTCCTCGGCAAGTCCTTCGCCACCTCCCTGTCGGCGTGGATCACGCCGCTGGACGCCCTGGAGGAGGCGCGGGTCGCGCCCCCGGAGCGGACGCACGAGCTGCTGCCGTACCTCGACGACACGGAAGAGGAACCCGGCGGCTACGACCTCCGTCTCTCCGTCGCGGTCAACGGCCATGTCGTCTCCGAGCCGCCCTTCTCCACCATGTACTGGACGGCCGCCCAGCAGCTCGCCCACATGACCGTCAACGGCGCCCGGCTGCGCACCGGCGACCTGTACGGCTCCGGCACGGTGAGCGGTCCGGCCGAACGGGAGCGCGGTTCCCTGCTGGAGCTGACCTGGAACGGCCGCGACCCGCTCGAACTGCCCACCGGCAAGCGCACGTTCCTCCAGGACGGTGACGTGGTGACCCTGTCCGCCTGGGCCCCGGGCCCGGACGGGATGCGGGTGGGACTGGGCGAGGTGACCGGGCGGGTGGTGCCCGCGACATGAGGGGCGGGAGGCCTCCGGAGTGACCCCGCTTCCCACATTCCGGGCCGCCGACACCTGACTCGCGCCGCCCGCCGCCGTCATACTGTCGGCGGCGGGCGGTGTGCGTGCCACGCCCGTCGCGCGCGTCACGGTCGTCGGCGCACGCGGCCGCCCCCCGAGCACGACCCGAAGCCGCCCCTTTCCGACCAGGATCCGGAGCCCGTGGCATGACCGTCTGCCTGCTCCTGCTGTGCGCCGTCGCCGTGACCGCCGCCGTGCCGGTCCCGCGTTCACTGACCCGGGCCTCCTGGCCCGAGCGGGAGCCGGTGGTCGCGCTGTGGGTGTGGCAGTGCCTGGTCGCCACCGTCCTGCTGTGCTGTCTGACGGCCCTGGTGCTGGGCGCCGCCGCCGTCTTCGGCACGGTCCGCGCCCAGCTCTTCGCCCCGGCTCCGCCGGCCGTGACCGCGGCGTACGACCTCTCCGCCGCCCCGCTCTGGGCGGCCGCCCTCACCCTGCTGCTGGCGTGCGGCGCCGCCTGGACGACCGCGATGCTCGCCCGGGAGCTGGTCGAGGCACGCCGGCGTCGCGCCCAGGCCCGCGCGCATCTGCGCGAGCGCGCCCCCGACCTGCCCGCCGGGCTGCCCGCCGCCCGCGGTCCCCTCCTGGTGCTGGAGGACGAGTACCCGGACGCCTGGTGGATGCCCGGCCACCCGCCCCAGCTGGTGGTCACCACCGGCGCGCTGCACCGCCTCACCGGCCACCAGCTCGACGCCGTCCTCACCCACGAGCGTGGCCACGCCCGGGCCCGCCACGACTGGCTGCTGCACCTGTCCACCGCGCTCGCCACCGGCTTCCCCCGTATCCCGCTGTTCGCCCACTTCTGCGACCAGACCCACCGCCTGGTCGAACTCGCCGCCGACGACACCGCCTCCCGCCGCTGCGGCCACCTGACCACGGCACTGGCCCTGATCGAGCTGAACCAGCACCGGGGCGTGCTGTCCTGCGCCTCCAGCCACCGCCTCCTCGGCGAACGCGTCGACCGTCTCCTGGAGCCCCCGCCCCGCCTGGGCCGCCGCCGGCGCGCCCTGACGACGACGGTGGCGGCCCTGGTACCGCTGCTCCCCCTGCTGATCACCTTCGCACCGGGGCTGACGGCACTGTCGTAGACGCCGTACGCGGCACGCGCCCTGTGACGACGGCGCTGCACGCCTGCGGCGTCCGCACGCGGGACGCCCGCGCGACGCCGGGCGCCCGGTGCCTAGCGTCGGCGTCCGGGCGGCGCCGGGCGTCCAGCGGCGTCGGCGTCCGGGCGCCGGGCGTCAGGCGTCGGCGTCCGGGCGGCGCCGGGCGTCCAGCGGCGTCGGCGTTCGAGCGCCGGGCGCTAGGCGTCGGCGTCCAGGCGTCGGTACCGGGCGTCGGCGTCGGCGTCCGGTACGTCGGGCGTTCCGCTCGAGAGGATGGCCCCCGGCCGGACGCAGATCCTTCTCTATATCCAGTCGTCCGGTTCGGGCTCGGCGTCCATGCCGGGCCAGTCCTCCTGGTCCGGCCCCGCGGCCTCGGCCGGGTCCGCGGGCGCGGGCGTCGCCCCGGGCGGCCCGCCCAGGGAGGCCAGTACCGCGATCACGCCCTCCCCGTAGGTCGCCAGCTTCTTCTCGCCGACCCCGCTGATGCCGCCGAGCTGCGCCACCGACGTGGGCCAGACGGTGGCGATCTCCCGGAGCGTGGCGTCGTGGAAGATGACGTACGCCGGAACGCCCTGTTCCCGGGCTTGCTCGGCGCGCCAGGCGCGCAGCGCCTCGAAGGCGGGAAGCAGCTCCTCGGGCAGTTCGGCCGCCGCCGTCTTCGCCTTGCGCTCGCCCCGGCCGGACCCCGACGCGGACCTGGCGGCAGCCGGCCTCTTCGGCTCCTTGCGCAGCGGCACCTCCCGCTCCCGCCGCAGCACCGCCCCGCTGGCCTCGGTCAGCACCAGCGTGCCGTACTCCCCCTCGACGGCGATCAGGCCCTGGGCCAGCAGTTGCCGGACGACGCCCCGCCACTCGGCCTCGGACAGCTCCTCACCGATGCCGAACACGGAGAGCTGGTCGTGGTCGAACTGGATCACCTTGCCCGTGCGCCGCCCCAGCAGGATGTCGATGATCTGACCCGCGCCGAACTTCTGCCCCCGCTCCCGCTTCAGCCGCACCACCGTCGACAGCACCTTCTGCGCCGCGACCGTGCCGTCCCAGGTCTCCGGCGGGGTGAGGCAGGTGTCGCAGTTGCCGCAGCCCGCCGGATCCGGGTCCTGCCCGAAGTAGGCCAGGAGCTGCCCACGGCGGCACTGTGCCGTCTCGCACAGCGCCAGCATCGAGTCCAGGTGCATGGCCGCGCGGCGGCGGAACGCCTCGTCGCCCTCGCCGGACTGGATGAGCTTGCGCTGCTGCACGACGTCGTTCAGGCCGTACGCCATCCAGGCCGTCGACGGCAGTCCGTCCCGCCCGGCTCGGCCCGTCTCCTGGTAGTACCCCTCGACCGACTTGGGCAGGTCGAGATGGGCGACGAACCTCACGTCCGGCTTGTCGATGCCCATGCCGAAGGCGATGGTCGCCACCACGACCAGGCCCTCCTCCCGCAGGAAGCGGGACTGGTGTGCCGCGCGGGTGCCCGCGTCCAGGCCCGCGTGGTACGGCACCGCCTCGATGCCGTTGCGGGTCAGGAACTCCGCCGTCTTCTCCACGGAGTTCCGCGAGAGGCAGTACACGATGCCGGCGTCCCCGGCGTGCTCCTCGCGCAGGAAGCCCAGCAGCTGCTTCTTCGCCTCCGTCTTGGGCACGACCCGGTACTGGATGTTGGGCCGGTCGAAATTCGCGACGAAGTGCCGCGCGTCCGGCATGTTCAGCCGCTGGGTGATCTCCTGGTGCGTCGCGCGCGTGGCCGTCGCCGTGAGCGCGATCCGCGGCACCTCCGGCCAGCGCTCGCCGAGCAGGGACAGCGCCAGGTAGTCGGGCCGGAAGTCATGGCCCCACTGGGAGACACAGTGCGCCTCGTCGATCGCGAAGACGGAGATCTTGCCGCGGGAGAGCAGCTCCAGGGTGCCTTCCAGGCGGAGCCGCTCCGGAGCCAGGTACAGCAGGTCCAGCTCGCCGGCCTGGAACTCGGCCTCCACCATGCGCCGCTCGTCGAAGTCCTGCGTGGAGTTGATGAACCCGGCGCGCACACCGAGCGCCCGCAGCGCGTCCACCTGGTCCTGCATCAGCGCGATGAGCGGGGAGATCACGATGCCCGTACCCGGCCTGACCAGGGCGGGGATCTGGTAGCACAGCGACTTGCCGCCGCCGGTCGGCATGAGGACGACGGCGTCGCCGCCCGCCACCACATGTTCGATGACCGCTTCCTGCTCACCGCGGAAGGCCTCGTAGCCGAAGACCCGGTGCAGCGTGGCCAGCGCCTCGCTCTCCGTCACTGGCATGTCGGTGATACCGCCCGTCCCGCCCATCGTCGTGCCCCCGTACGTCGCCCTTCGACCACTGCCTCCACGATAGGGGCCGCCGCCGACAACGCTGGAGTTGTCCACAGGCTGGCGTCAAGAGCCCGCTCTCGATCACACGTACGTGGCGGACTTGCCCGTTTCCGCCCGATAACCTGAAAGCACTGGCGAGACTCCGTCCCATGGGAGCACTGACGAGCGTCGCACCGAAGGCGTCCACGCCCGCCTGGCCGCTCCCGCCGGAAGGCGGCTGGACCGCCGACGACCTGGACCGCCTCCCGAATCTGCCTCCGCACACGGAACTGATCGACGGAAGCCTGGTCTTCGTAAGTCCGCAGACTCTTTTCCATTCACGCGCTGTGAGTATCTTCGAATGGCAGCTGCAGTCGCTGGCCCCGGAGGAGTACGAGGTCGTCCGCGAGTTCACCATCGACATCGACCACCAGAACCGACCGGAGCCGGACGTGATCGTGGTGCGCGGGGACGTGGTGGACGACCCGGAGCAGACCCGCTACCCGGCCGAGGACGTCGTCCTGACCGTCGAGGTCGTCTCGGCGGAGTCCGTCTCCCGCGACCGGGAGACCAAGCCGCTGAAGTACGCCCGGGCCGGCATCCCCGCTACTGGCGGGTGGAGAACGAGCAGGGTATCGCCGTCGTGCACGCCTTCGAGCTGGAGCCCACCACCGGCGCGTACACCGGCGTCGGCATCTTCCGCGAGCGTATGAAGGTGAGTGCCCCGTTCCCGGCGGATCTGGATCTCACCGCGATCAAGCCGCGCCGGGGCGGCGGCGAGTAGCCCGCCCACACACGGCGGCGGCCCGGCATCCTCCCTCGGTGGGATGCCGGGCCGCCGCCGTGAGCGGTCAGGAGCGGTGCGGGCGAGCGCCGTGTTCAGCGCACGAACACCCCCGCCTGACCCGCCAGATCCAGGAAGTACTGCGGTGCCACACCGAGCACCAGCGTGACCGCCACACCCACCCCGATCGCCGTCATCGTCAGCGGGGAGGGCACGGCGACGGTCGGGCCCTCCGGCCGCGGCTCGCTGAAGAACATCAGCACGATGACACGGATGTAGAAGAACGCCGCGACCGCCGAGGAGATCACACCGATGACGACCAGCGGCGCCGCGCCGCCCTCCGCCGCCGCCTTGAACACGGCGAACTTGCCCGCGAAGCCGGAGGTCAGCGGAATGCCCGCGAAGGCCAGCAGGAACACCGCGAACACGGCCGCCACCACCGGCGACCTGCGCCCGAGCCCGGCCCACTTGGACAGGTGCGTCGCCTCGCCGCCGGCGTCGCGGACCAGCGTGACGACCGCGAAGGCACCGATCGTCACGAACGAGTACGCGGCCAGATAGAAGAGGACCGACGAGACACCGTCCGGTGTGGTCGCGATGACACCCGCGAGGATGAATCCCGCGTGGGCGATCGACGAGTACGCCAGCAGCCGCTTGATGTCGGTCTGCGTGATCGCGACGATCGCACCGCCCAGCATGGTGACGATCGCGACGCCCCACATGACCGGCCGCCAGTCCCAGCGCAGCCCGGGCAGCACCACGTACAGGATGCGCAGCAGCGCACCGAAGGCCGCCACCTTGGTCGCCGCCGCCATGAAGCCGGTCACCGGCGTCGGCGCGCCCTGGTACACGTCGGGCGTCCACATGTGGAACGGCACCGCGCCCACCTTGAACAGCAGGCCCATGACGATCAGCGCGCTCCCGACGAGCAGCAGCGCGTCGTTGCCCATGGTGTTCGCCAGGGCCGGGCTGACATCGGTGACCGTGCCGTCGACGACCTGCGCGATCGTCGCGTAGGACATGGAGCCCGCGTAGCCGTACAGCAGCGCGATGCCGAACAGGGTGAACGCGGAGGCGAAGGCGCCGAGCAGGAAGTACTTGACCGCGGCCTCCTGCGACATCAGCCGCTTGCGCCGGGCCAGCGCGCACAGCAGGTAGAGGGGGAGCGAGAAGACCTCCAGCGCCACGAAGAGCGTCAGCAGGTCGTTGGCGGCCGGGAAGATCAGCATGCCGGAGATCGCGAAGAGGAGGAGCGGGAAGGTCTCGGTGGTGGTGAAACCGGCCCTGACCGCCGCCTTCTCGCTGTCGCTGCCCGGTACGGCGGCGGCCTGCGCGGCGAAGGAGTCGACGCGGTTGCCGTGCGCCGCCGGGTCGAGCCGCCGCTCGGCGAAGGTGAACAGACCGACCAGCCCCGCCAGCAGGATGGTTCCCTGGAGGAAGAGGGCCGGTCCGTCGACGGCGATCGCACCCATCGCCGCGATGCGCGCCTTGGTGGTGCCGTACCCGTCGGCCGCGAGCGCGACGACCGCGGCGAAGGCCGCGGCGAGCGCGACGACGGACACGAACAGCTGGGCGTGGTAACGGGACTTGCGCGGGACGAACGCCTCGACCAGCACCCCGACGATCGCCGCGCCGACGACGATCAGGGCGGGCGACAGCTGCCCGTATTCGATCTTCGGCGCGTCGATCTTCGAGATCGGGTCGGCCGCGGTTGTCCACAGGCTGTGGACGGCTGCTGTGCTCACTTGGCCGCCTCCACCTCGGGCCGGGGATCCTTCTTCTGTACGTCGGACATGGTCTGCTTGACCGCCGGGTCGACGATGTCCGTGACGGGCTTCGGGTAGACGCCCAGGAAGATCAGCAGGACGACCAGCGGGGCGACGACCACCAGCTCACGCGCCCGCAGGTCGGGCATGGCCGCCACCTCGGCCCTCACCGGACCCGTCATCGTCCGCTGATAGAGGACGAGGGTGTACAGCGCGGCCAGGACGATGCCGAAGGTGGCGATGATGCCGATCACCGGGTAGCGCGTGAAGGTGCCAACCAGGACGAGGAACTCGCTCACGAAGGGCGCGAGGCCCGGCAGCGACAGGGTCGCCAGGCCGCCGATCAGGAAGGTCCCGGCGAGCACCGGGGCGACCTTCTGCACACCTCCGTAGTCGGCGATCAGCCGGGAGCCGCGCCGCGAGATCAGGAAGCCGGCCACCAGCATCAGGGCCGCGGTCGAGATGCCGTGGTTGACCATGTACAGCGTCGCGCCCGACTGGCCCTGGCTGGTCATCGCGAAGATGCCCATGATGATGAAGCCGAAGTGCGAGATCGACGCGTACGCCACCAGCCGCTTGATGTCGCGCTGGCCGACCGCGAGCAGTGCCCCGTAGATGATGCTGATGAGCGCCAGGACCAGGAGGACCGGCGTCGCCCACTTGCTGGCCTCCGGAAACAGCTGGAGGCAGAAGCGGAGCATCGCGAAGGTGCCCACCTTGTCCACGACCGCGGTGATCAGGACGGCGACCGGGGCGGTGGCCTCCCCCATCGCGTTGGGCAGCCAGGTGTGCAGCGGCCACAGCGGCGCCTTCACCGCGAAGGCGAAGAAGAAACCGAGGAAGAGCCAGCGCTCGGTGTTGGTCGCCATGGAGAGCGAGCCGTCGGCGCGCGCCTCGGCGATCTCGGTGAGCGAGAAGTTCCCGGCGACCACGTACAGACCGATCACCGCGGCCAGCATGACCAGCCCGCCGACCAGGTTGTAGAGGAGGAACTTCACCGCCGCGTACGACCGCTGCGTCGACGCCGTCTCCTCGCCGTGCTCGTGCGCACGGTCGCCGAAGCCGCCGATCAGGAAGTACATCGGGATCAGCATGGCTTCGAAGAAGATGTAGAAGAGGAAGACGTCGGTGGCCTCGAAGGAGATGATCACCATCGCCTCGACGGCCAGGATCAGCGCGAAGAAGCCCTGCGTCGGCCGCCAGCGGCGACTGCCGGTCTCCAGCGGGTCGGCGTCGTGCCAGCCCGCCAGGACGATGAACGGGATCAGTACGGCCGTGAGCGCGATCAGCGCGACCGCGATGCCGTCCACACCCAGCTCGTACCGGACCCCGAAGTCCTCGATCCAGGAGTGGGACTCGGTGAGCTGGTAGCGGTCGCCGTCGGGGTCGAAGCGGACCAGGACCGTGACGGCCAGCGCCAGCGTCGCCAGTGAGAAGAGCAGCGCCAGCCACTTGGCCGTGGTGCGCCTGGCGGCCGGGACGGCGGCCGTGGCGATGGCTCCGACGGCCGGGAGGGCCGCCGTCGCTGTCAGCAGAGGAAAGGACATCGGTATCAGACCGCCCTCATCAGCAGGGTCGCGGCGACCAGGACCGCCGCGCCGCCGAACATCGAGACCGCGTAGGAGCGCGCGAAGCCGTTCTGAAGCCTGCGCAGCCGTCCCGACAGGCCGCCGACCGAGGCCGCCGTGCCGTTGACGACCCCGTCGACCAGGGTGTGGTCGACGTACACCAGGGAGCGCGTCAGGTGCTCGCCGCCGCGGACCAGGACGACGTGGTTGAAGTCGTCCTGGAGCAGGTCGCGCCGGGCGGCCCGGGTGAGCAGCGAACCGCGCGGGGCGACGGCCGGGACCGGACGGCGGCCGTACTGCGCGTAGGCGATCGCGACGCCGACGACCAGGACCACCATCGTGGACAGGGTGACCGTCAGCGCGCTGACCGGCGCGTCCCCGTGGTCATGGCCGGTGACCGGCTCCAGCCAGTGCAGGAAGCGGTCGCCGACGCTGAAGAACGCGCCGCCGAAGACCGAGCCGATGGCCAGCACGATCATCGGGATCGTCATGATCGCGGGAGACTCGTGCGGATGCGGTTCGGCGTGCTCGCCCCGTGTCTCGGCGGCGGGCTCCACGTCGGGCTCGGCCGGGGACGGCGTCGGGGTGCGGCGCCAGCGCTCCTCGCCGAAGAACGTCATCAGCATCACGCGCGTCATGTAGTACGCCGTGATGGCCGCGCCCAGCAGGGCCGCGCCGCCGAGGATCCAGCCCTCGGTGCCGCCCTTGGCGAACGCCGCCTCGATGATCTTGTCCTTGGAGAAGAAGCCGGACAGGCCCGGGAAGCCGATGATGGCGAGGTAGCCGAGGCCGAAGGTGATGAAGGTGACCGGCATGTACTTGCGCAGTCCGCCGTAGCGGCGCATGTCGACCTCGTCGTTCATGCCGTGCATGACCGAGCCGGCGCCGAGGAACAGCCCGGCCTTGAAGAAGCCGTGCGTCACCAGGTGCATGATCGCGAAGACATAGCCGATGGGGCCGAGGCCCGCGGCGAGCACCATGTAGCCGATCTGCGACATGGTCGAGCCGGCCAGCGCCTTCTTGATGTCGTCCTTCGCGCAACCGACGATCGCACCGAACAGCAGCGTGACCGCGCCGACGATGGTGACCACCAGCTGGGCGTCGGGGGCGCCGTTGAAGATCGCCGCGGAGCGGACGACGAGGTACACGCCCGCCGTCACCATGGTCGCGGCGTGGATCAGGGCCGAGACCGGGGTCGGACCCTCCATCGCGTCCCCGAGCCAGGACTGGAGCGGCACCTGGGCCGACTTGCCGCAGGCGGCGAGCAGCAGCATCAGGGCGATCGCGGTGAGCTTGCCCTCGCCGGCGGCACCGGCGAGCCCGGCCTCCTCGTGGCCGCCGAGCACCGGCCCGAAGGCGAAGGTGCCGAACCAGAGGAACATCAGCATGACGGCGATCGACAGGCCCATGTCGCCGACGCGGTTGACCAGGAAGGCCTTCTTCGCGGCGGTGGCGGCGCTGGGCTTGTGCTGCCAGAAGCCGATCAGCAGGTAGGAGGCGAGACCGACGCCCTCCCAGCCGACGTACAGCAGCAGGTAGTTGTCGGCGAGGACCAACAGCAGCATCGCCGCGAGGAACAGGTTCAGATAGCCGAAGAAGCGGCGGCGCCGCTCGTCGTGCTCCATGTATCCGACCGAGTACAGGTGGATCAGCGAGCCGACGCCGGTGATCAGCAGCACGAACGTCATCGACAGCTGATCGAGCCGGAAGGCGACGTCGGCCTGGAAGCCCTCCACCGGGACCCAGCTGAACAGGTGCTGCGTCAGGGTGCGGTCGTCGGCGCCCCGGCCCAGCAGGTCGGAGAAGAGGGCGAGGCCGAGCGCGAAGGAGACGGCCGCGAGCAGGGTGCCGATCCAGTGACCGACGGCGTCCAGCCGGCGTCCGCCGCACAGCAGCACCGCCGCTCCGAGCAGGGGCGCCGCCACCAGCAGCGCAATCAGGTTCTCCACGATTCAGCGACCCCTTACAGCTTCATCAGGCTGGCGTCGTCGACCGAGGCCGAGTGGCGGGTACGGAACAGGGACACGATGATCGCGAGCCCGACCACGACCTCCGCGGCGGCGACGACCATCGTGAAGAAGGCGATGATCTGGCCGTCGAGATTGCCGTGCATCCGGGAGAAGGCGACGAACGCGAGGTTGCAGGCGTTGAGCATCAGCTCGATGCACATGAAGACCACGATCGCGTTGCGCCTGATCAGAACGCCGGTGGCGCCGATCGTGAACAACAGGGCCGCGAGATAGAGGTAGTTGACGGGATTCACTTCGACGCCTCCTCGGCCCGCTCGACGTTCGCCGGGTCCGCCGCGGTCCGTTCCAGGCGCTCCTCCGCGCGCTGTTCCAGGGCCCGCAGATCGGCCAGCGCCTCCGTCGACACGTCACGGATCTGGCCGCGCTCGCGCAGCGTCTTGTTGACGGTGAGCTCGGACGGGGTGCCGTCGGGCAGCAGGCCCGCGATGTCCACGGCGTTGTGCCGGGCGTACACGCCGGGCGCCGGCAGCGGCGGGAGGTACCTGCCGTCCCGGACCCGCTGCTCGGCCAGTTCCCGCTGCGTCTTCGCGCGCTCGGTGCGCTCCCGGTGGGTGAGCACCATCGCGCCGACCGCGGCCGTGATCAGCAGGGCGCCGGTGATCTCGAAGGCGAAGACGTACTTGGTGAAGAGCAGGGCCGCGAGCCCCTCCACATTGCCGCCCGCGTTGGCCTGGCCGATGCCGTCCCACTCCTTGAGGGAGGCGTTGGCGACGCCCGCGACCAGCAGGACGCCGAAGCCGAGTCCGCACAGCAGGGCCAGCCAGCGCTGTCCCTTGATGGTCTCCTTGAGGGAGTCCGCGGCGGTCACGCCGACGAGCATCACCACGAACAGGAACAGCATCATGATCGCGCCGGTGTAGACGACGATCTGGACGACGCCCAGGAAGTAGGCGCCGTTGGCGAGGTAGAACACCGCCAGGATGATCATGGTGCCGGCCAGGCAGAGCGCGCTGTGCACGGCCTTCTTCATGAAGACGGTGCACAGGGCGCCGATCACGGCGACGGTGCCCAGGACCCAGAACTGGAAGGCCTCTCCGGTGGAGGTGGAGTAGGCGCCGAGCTGCGCGGTCATCGGCGGACCACCTTCTCCGACGCCGGTTCGCTCTCGCCGGAGGTCGAGGAGGCCTCCTGCGGGACCTCGCCCTTGGACAGGGCCACCTGACGCACCGTGCCGGGCGCGGCCTCGGTGACCAGGCCCCGGTAGTAGTCCTGCTCGTCCGTGCCCGGGTAGATGGCGTGCGGACTGTCGACCATGCCTTCCTCGAGGCCGGCGAGCAGCTGTTCCTTGGTGTAGATCAGGTCGGCGCGGCTGGAGTCGGCCAGCTCGAACTCGTTGGTCATCGTCAACGCGCGCGTGGGGCACGCCTCGATGCACAGACCGCACAGGATGCAGCGGGCGTAGTTGATCTGGTAGACGCGGCCGTACCGCTCGCCCGGCGAGTAGCGCTCCTCGTCGGTGTTGTCCGCGCCCTCGACATAGATGGCGTCGGCGGGACAGGCCCAGGCGCACAGTTCGCAGCCGACGCACTTCTCCAGGCCGTCCGGATGGCGGTTGAGCTGGTGCCGTCCGTGGAAGCGCGGAGCCGTGGTCTTCTGCTGCTCCGGATACTGCTCGGTGAGCCGCTTCTTGAACATGGCCTTGAAGGTCACGCCGAAGCCGGCCACGGGGTTCTGGAAGCCGGGTTTCGTCCGCCCGGCCTCCTGGGGCTCCTCAGCCATCGGACGCCTCCTTTCCATCCGTGGATCCGCCCACAGATCCGTCACTCTGAGTATCGGGCCCACCACTGACAATCAGCTCCCGCTCGCGGCGCGGACGGCGTCGCGGCACCGGCGGCAGCTCCTGTCCGGGCAGGGGCGGTACGGGGAAACCACCGGCCATCGGATCGAATCCGGCCCGCCCGCCGGCCGGCTGCTCGGCCTCCTTGTCCTTGCCCCGGTACATGTCGGCGAGGAAGGACAGCAGCAGGACGACGATGACGCCGCCGCAGACGTAGAGGGCGATGTCGGCGAAGTCGTAGTTCTCGTTCTTCAGGGCCCGCACGGTGGCGACGAGCATCAGCCACACCAGGGAGACCGGGATGAGGACCTTCCAGCCGAGCTTCATCAGCTGGTCGTAGCGGACCCTCGGGAGCGTGCCGCGCAGCCAGATGAAGAGGAACAGCAGCAGCTGCACCTTCACGATGAACCAGAGCATCGGCCACCAGCCGTGGTTCGCACCCTCCCAGAAGGTGCTGACCGGCCACGGGGCCCGCCAGCCGCCGAGGAAGAGGGTGGTGGCGACCGATGAGACCGTCACCATGTTCACGTACTCGGCGAGCATGAACATCGCGAACTTGATCGACGAGTACTCGGTGTTGAAACCGCCGACCAGGTCGCCCTCCGACTCCGGCATGTCGAAGGGGGCACGGTTGGTCTCGCCGACCATGGTGACGATGTAGAGCAGGAAGGAGAGCGGCAGCAGCACGATGTACCAGCGGTCCGCCTGCTGCTCCACGATCTCCGACGTCGACATCGAGCCCGAGTACAGGAACACGGAGGCGAAGGCGGCGCCCATGGCGATCTCGTAGGAGATCATCTGCGCGCAGGACCGCAGACCGCCCAGGAGCGGGTAGGTCGATCCCGAGCTCCAGCCGGCCAGCACGATGCCGTAGATGCCGACGGAGGCGACCGCGAGGATGTAGAGCATCGCGATCGGCAGATCGGTGAGCTGCATCGTGGTGCGGTGACCGAAGATCGAGATCTCGTTGCCGCGGGGCCCGAAGGGGATCACCGCGATCGCCATGAAGGCCGGGATGGCCGCGACGATCGGCGCGAGGACGTACACCACCTTGTCCGCGCGCTTGACGACGACGTCCTCCTTGAGCATCAGTTTCACGCCGTCGGCGAGCGACTGGAGCATGCCCCAGGGGCCGTGCCGGTTGGGGCCGATGCGCAGTTGCATCCAGGCGACGACCTTGCGCTCCCAGACGATGGCGACCAGCACCGTCACCATCAGGAAGGCGAAACAGAACACCGCCTTGACGACGACCAGCCACCAGGGGTCGCGGCCGAACATCGAGAGGTCTTCAGCGGCGAGGTACGGGCTCATGCCTCCACCTCCTTGGGGGCCTCGCCGGCGAGCGCGGCCGGGCCGATGCGGACGAGGGAGCCGGGCAGCACTCCGGCGTCGGAGGCGACACCGGTCCCGGCCGAGTTCAGCGGCAGCCACACCACCCGGTCGGGCATCTCCGTGATCTGGAGCGGAAGTTCGACGGCACCGGCGGGTCCGGTCACGGCGAGCAGGTCACCGTCCTTGACACCCGCCTCGGCCGCCGTGGCGGCCGACACGCGCGCGCGTGCGGCGTGCCGGGTACCGGCGAGCGCCTCGTCGCCCTCCTGGAGGACGCCCTGGTCGAGCAGGAGCCGGTGCCCGGCGAGCACGGCCTCCCCGGCGGCGGGCCGCGGCAGCGCACTCGCGGTCTCCAGCGGCTCGGTGGCCCGCGGCCCGTCCCAGACACCCAGCCGGTCCAGCTCCGCGCGTACGGTGCGCAGATCCGGCAGGCCCAGGTGTACGTCCATGGCGTCGGCCAGCATCTGGAGCACCCGCGCGTCGCTCGGCGCGAGGCGCCGGGTCATCTGGTCGGGCTTCAGCGCGGCCTCGAAGGAGCGGGCCCGGCCCTCCCAGTTCAGGAAGGTGCCGGCCTTCTCCGCGACCGCGGCGACGGGCAGCACGACGGAGGCGTGCTCGGTGACCTCGCTGGGCCGCAGCTCCAGCGAGACCACGAAGCCGGCTTCGGCGAGGGCGGCACGCGCGCGTGCCGGGTCGGGCAGGTCGGCGATCTCCACCCCGGCCACCAGCAGCGCCTGGAGCTCTCCGGACGCGGCGGCGTCGACGATCCGGCCGGTGTCGCGCCCGTAGCGCAGCGGGAGTTCGGCGACGCCCCAGACAGCGGCGACCTCCTCACGCGCGCGCGGGTCGGTGGCCGGGCGCCCGCCCGGCAGCAGCGTCGGCAGCGCGCCCGCCTCCACGGCGCCGCGCTCGCCCGCCCGGCGGGGGATCCACGCCAGCCGGGCGCCGGTGGCAGAGGCGGTCCGTACGGCGGCGGTGAGGCCGCCGGCCACCGCGGCCAGCCGCTCGCCGACGACGATCACCGCGCCCTCGGCACGGAGCGCCTCCCCGGCCGCGGCACCGGCCTCGTCCAGGCCGACGCCGCTGGCCAGTGCGTCCAGCCACTCGGTCTCGGTGCCGGGAGCGGCGGGCAGCAGCGTGCCGCCGGCCTTCTCCAGGCCCCGGGTGGCGTGCGTGGCCAGGGCGAACACCTTCTGTCCATGCTTGCGCCAGGCCTTGCGCAGCCGCAGGAAGACGCCGGGCGCCTCCTCCTCGGCCTCGAAGCCGACCAGCAGGACGGCGGGCGCCTTCTCCAGCGACCGGTAGGTGACGCCCGTGCCGTCCAGGTCGAGGCCGCGGCCGGCGATCCGGGCCGCCAGGAAGTCGGCCTCCTCGCCGCTGTGCACGCGCGCGCGGAAGTCGATGTCGTTGGTGTTGAGCGCCACGCGCGCGAACTTGCTGTACGCGTAGGCGTCCTCCACGGTGAGCCGGCCGCCGGTCAGGACGCCGGTCCGGCCGCGCGAGGCGAGCAGCCCCTGCGCCGCGATCTGCAACGCGTCCGGCCAGGAGGACGGTTCCAGGACGCCTTCGGCGTTGCGCACGAGCGGGGTCGTCAGCCGGTCCGTCGCCTGTGCGTAGCGGAAGGCGAACCGTCCCTTGTCGCAGATCCACTCCTCGTTGACCTCGGGGTCGTTGGCGGCGAGCCGCCGCATGACCTTGCCGCGCCGGTGGTCGGTGCGGGTGGCGCAGCCACCGGAGCAGTGCTCGCACACGCTCGGGGAGGACACCAGGTCGAAGGGGCGGGAGCGGAACCGGTAGGCGGCCGAGGTCAGCGCGCCGACCGGGCAGATCTGGATGGTGTTGCCGGAGAAGTACGACTCGAAGGGGTCGCCCTCACCGGTGCCGACCTGCTGGAGCGCGCCCCGCTCGACCAGCTCGATCATGGGGTCGCCCGCGACCTGGTTGGAGAACCGGGTGCAGCGGGCGCACAGGACGCAGCGCTCGCGGTCCAGCAGCACCTGCGTGGAGATCGGGACCGGTTTCTCGTACGTCCGCTTCTTCCCGTCGAAGCGGGACTCGGCGTTGCCGTGGGACATGGCCTGGTTCTGCAGCGGGCACTCGCCGCCCTTGTCGCAGACCGGGCAGTCCAGCGGGTGGTTGATGAGCAGCAGCTCCATCACGCCGTGCTGCGCCTTCTCGGCGACGGGCGAGGTGAGGTGGGTCTTGACCACCATCCCGTCCGTGCAGGTGATGGTGCAGGACGCCATGGGCTTGCGCTGGCCCTCGACCTCGACGATGCACTGGCGGCAGGCGCCGGCCGGGTCGAGGAGGGGGTGGTCGCAGAAGCGGGGGATCTCGATGCCGAGCTGCTCGGCGGCCCGGATGACCAGGGTGCCCTTGGGCACGCTGATCTCGACGCCGTCGATGGTCAGCGAGACGAGGTCTTCCGGCGGGACCGCCGCCTCCCCTCCTCCGGAGGGAGCGCTGGTGGTCACGGTCATGCGTTCACCTCCGTGTGCTGGTCCGCCCAGGCCGTCGACCTGGCCGGGTCGAAGGGGCAGCCGCGGCCCGTGATGTGCTCCTCGTACTCGTCGCGGAAGTACTTGAGCGAGGAGAAGATCGGCGAGGCGGCGCCGTCGCCGAGGGCGCAGAAGGACTTGCCGTTGATGTTGTCGGCGATGTCCGCCAGCTTGTCGAGATCGCTCATCGCGCCCTTGCCGGCCTCGATGTCACGCAGCAGCTGCACCAGCCAGTACGTGCCTTCCCGACAGGGGGTGCACTTGCCGCAGGACTCGTGGGCGTAGAACTCGGTCCAGCGGGTGACGGCGCGGACGACGCAGGTCGTCTCGTCGAAGCACTGGAGGGCCTTGGTGCCGAGCATGGAACCGGCGGCGCCCACTCCTTCGTAGTCGAGCGGGACGTCGAGGTGCTCGTCGGTGAACATCGGCGTGGAGGAGCCGCCGGGCGTCCAGAACTTCAGCCGGTGGCCGGGCCGCATGCCGCCGCTCATGTCGAGCAGTTGGCGCAGGGTGATGCCGAGCGGGGCCTCGTACTGACCGGGACCGGCGACATGGCCGCTGAGCGAGTAGAGCGTGAAGCCCGGGGACTTCTCGCTGCCCATCGACCTGAACCATTCCTTGCCGTTCTTGAGGATGGCGGGAACCGACGCGATCGACTCGACGTTATTCACCACAGTCGGGCACGCGTAGAGGCCCGCGACGGCAGGAAAGGGGGGACGGAGCCGCGGTTGACCACGGCGGCCTTCGAGCGAGTCGAGCAGTGCGGTCTCCTCACCGCAGATGTACGCGCCGGCGCCCGCGTGCACGGTGAGCTCCAGGTCGAGTCCGCTGCCCATGATGTTCTCGCCGAGGTATCCCGCCTCGTAGGCCTCGCGCACGGCCGAGTGCAACCGCCGCAGTACGGGGACGACCTCACCACGCAGATAGATGAAGGCATGCGACGACCTGATCGCATAACACGCGATGACGATGCCCTCGATGAGGCTGTGCGGGTTCGCGAAGAGGAGCGGGATGTCCTTGCACGTCCCGGGCTCCGACTCGTCGGCGTTGACAACTAGATAGTGAGGCTTGCCGTCTCCCTGGGGAATGAACTGCCATTTCATTCCCGTCGGGAAGCCCGCGCCACCACGGCCGCGCAGACCGGAGTCCTTGACGTAGGCGATCACGTCGTCCGGCGACATGGCGAGCGCCTTGCGGAGCCCCTCGTACCCCTCGTGCCTTCGGTAGACGTCCAGTGTCCAGGACTCGTCCTCGTCCCAGAAGGCCGACAGCACGGGTGCGAGCAGCTTCTCGGGGCTCGTCTCTCCCCCGGCTTCCGGCTGCGATGCGCCCCCGTATCGGGTGGACACGCTCATCACTCCCCCTCCTCGGCGGCGGGACCCGCGGCGGGGTTGGCGGGGTCGGAGGCCGATGTGTCCTGCGGTGCGTCGTGCGAGCTGAGGTGCTCCGCCGGCGACGGGTCGTGCACCTCCCTGTTCCGCGGCTCGTCGTGCGGTCCGCCGTCCCGCGGATGCACCACCCGCGCGGGAGCGGTCTCCCCTCTGGCCAGGCGGAGGCCCATCAGCGAGGCGTGCCCCGCGCTGCCGCTCGCCCCGACGGCCCCGTCCCGCTCGTCGGGGAAGCCCGCCAGGATGCGGGCGGTCTCCTTGAAGGTGCACAGCGGCGCGCCGCGCGTGGGCGACACCGGCCGGCCCGCGCGCAGGTCGTCGACGAGGCGCTTGGCGCTGGAGGGGGTCTGGTTGTCGAAGAACTCCCAGTTGACCATCACGACCGGTGCGAAGTCGCAGGCCGCGTTGCACTCGATGTGCTCCAGGGTGACCTTGCCGTCGTCCGTGGTCTCGCCGTTGCCGACGCCCAGGTGCTCCTGGAGGGTCTCGAAGATCGCGTCGCCGCCCATCACCGCGCAGAGCGTGTTGGTGCAGACACCGACCTGGTAGTCGCCGCTCGGCCGGCGCCGGTACATGGTGTAGAAGGTGGCGACCGCGGTGACCTCGGCCGTGGTCAGGCCGAGCATGTCCGCGCAGAACTGCATGCCGGTGCGCGTGACATGGCCCTCCTGCGACTGCACGAGGTGCAGCAGCGGCAGCAGGGCGGACCGGGAGCCCGGATAGCGGGCGATGATCTCGCGTGCGTCGGCCTCGAGCCGGGTCCGGACGTCGTCCGGGTAGGCGGGCGCGGGCAGCTCGGGCATGCCCAGGCTGACGCCCCGCTCTGAAGAACTGGTGGTCACCGGTCGACGCCTCCCATCACGGGGTCGATGGACGCGACGGCGACGATCACGTCGGCCACCTGGCCGCCCTCGCACATCGCCGCCATGGCCTGAAGATTGGTGAAGGACGGGTCGCGGAAGTGGACCCGGAAGGGGCGGGTGCCGCCGTCGGAGACGACATGCACCCCGAGTTCGCCCTTGGGTGACTCGACCGCCGTGTACGCCTGTCCCGGCGGCACCCGGAAACCCTCGGTCACCAGCTTGAAGTGGTGGATCAGGGCCTCCATGGAGGTGCCCATGATCTTCTTGATGTGGTCGAGGGAGTTGCCGAGGCCGTCCGGCCCCAGGGCGAGCTGGGCGGGCCAGGCGATCTTCTTGTCGGCGACCATGACCGGGCCGGGCTGCAACCGGTCCAGACACTGCTCGATGATCCGCAGCGACTGGCGCATCTCCTCCAGCCGGATCAGGAAGCGGCCGTAGGCGTCGCAGGTGTCGGCGGTCGGGACGTCGAAGTCGTAGGTCTCGTAGCCGCAGTACGGCTGGGTCTTGCGCAGGTCGTGCGGCAGCCCGGTGGAGCGCAGGATCGGGCCGGTGGCGCCCAGCGCCATGCAGCCGGCCAGGTCCAGATAGCCGACGTCCTGCATGCGGGCCTTGAAGATGGGGTTCCCAGTGGCGAGCTTGTCGTACTCCGGGAGGTTCTTCTTCATCTTCTTCACGAACTCGCGGATCTGGTCCACCGCGCCCGGCGGCAGGTCCTGGGCGAGTCCGCCGGGGCGGATGTACGCGTGGTTCATCCGCAGGCCGGTGATCAGCTCGTAGATGTCGAGAATCAGTTCACGATCACGGAAGCCGTAGATCATGATCGTGGTGGCGCCTAGCTCCATGCCTCCGGTGGCGATCGCCACCAGGTGGGAGGACATCCGGTTGAGCTCCATCAGGAGCACGCGGATGACCGAGGCCCGGTCCGGGACCTGGTCCTCGATGCCGAGGAGCTTCTCGACGCCGAGGCAGTACGCGGCCTCGTTGAAGAACGGCGTCAGATAGTCCATGCGCGTCACGAACGTGGTGCCCTGGGTCCACGTCCGGTACTCGAGGTTCTTCTCGATGCCGGTGTGCAGATAGCCGATGCCGCAGCGGGCCTCGGTGACCGTCTCGCCCTCGATCTCCAGGATCAGGCGGAGCACGCCGTGCGTGGACGGGTGCTGCGGGCCCATGTTGACGATCAGGCGCTCGTCGTCGGCGCGGGCCGCGGACCGGACGACCTCGTCCCAGTCGCCGCCGGTGACCGTGTACACGGTGCCCTCTGTGGTCTCCCTGGGGGAGGCGTGCGAAGTGCTCACGAGTACGACCTCCGCTGGTCCGGAGCCGGGATCTGGGCGCCCTTGTACTCGACGGGGATGCCGCCGAGGGGGTAGTCCTTGCGCTGCGGATGGCCCTGCCAGTCGTCCGGCATCATGATCCGCGTCAGGGCCGGGTGACCGTCGAAGACGATGCCGAAGAAGTCGTACGCCTCGCGCTCGTGCCAGTCGTTCGTCGGATACACGGCGAACAGCGACGGGATGCGCGGGTCGCTGTCGGGCGCGCTGACTTCCAGCCGGATCAGCCGGTTGTGGGTGATCGAGCGCAGGTGGTAGACGGCGTGCAGCTCGCGGCCCTTGTCGTGCGGGTAGTGGACGCCGCTGACGCCGGTGCACAGCTCGAAGCGCAGGGCCGGGTCGTCGCGCAGGGTCCGCGCCACGCGGACCAGATGCTCGCGCTCGATGTGGAAGGTCAGCTCGCCGCGGTCGACGACCGTCTTCTCGATGGCGTTGCCGGGCAGGAGGCCCTGTTCCTCCAGCGCGCCCTCGAGCTCGTCGGCGACTTCGTCGAACCAGCCGCCGTAGGGGCGGCTCGCCGGTCCCGGGAGCCGGACCGAGCGCACCAGCCCGCCGTAGCCGGAGGTGTCGCCGCCGTTGTTGGCGCCGAACATGCCGCGCTGGACGCGGATCTCCTCGCCGCCCTGCCCGCGCTGGCCGGGGAGGTTGGAGGCGGAGAGGTCCTTCTCGGGGTTGGCGCCGTTCGCCGCTTGGCCGGTGCCGTTGGCGTCGCTCACCGCAGCAGCCCCTTCATCTCGATCGTGGGCAGGGCCTTGAGCGCAGCCTCCTCCGCCTCGCGGGCCGCTTCCTCGGCGTTCACGCCGAGCTTGGAGTGCTGGATCTTGTGGTGGAGCTTGAGAATGGCGTCCATCAGCATCTCGGGCCGTGGCGGGCAGCCGGGGAGATAGATGTCGACCGGGACGATGTGGTCGACGCCCTGGACGATCGCGTAGTTGTTGAACATGCCGCCGGAGGAGGCGCACACCCCCATGGAGATCACCCACTTGGGGTTCGGCATCTGGTCGTAGACCTGCCGCAGCACCGGCGCCATCTTCTGGCTCACCCGGCCCGCGACGATCATCAGATCCGCCTGCCGCGGCGAACCGCGGAAGACCTCCATGCCGAAGCGCGCCAGGTCGTAGCGGCCGGCGCCGGTGGTCATCATCTCGATGGCGCAGCAGGCGAGGCCGAACGTCGCGGGGAAGACGGACGCCTTGCGCACCCAGCCCGCGGCCTGCTCGACGGTGGTCAGCAGGAAACCGCTCGGCAGCTTTTCTTCGAGTCCCATGTCCTAAAGGCCCCTCAGTCCCATTCCAGGCCGCCGCGCCGCCATACGTACGCGTATGCGACGAAGACGGTGAGCACGAAGAGCAGCATCTCCACGAGCCCGAAAATCCCCAGGGCGTCGAAGGTGACGGCCCAGGGGTAGAGGAAGACGATCTCGATGTCGAAGACGATGAAGAGCATCGCCGTCAGGTAGTACTTGATGGGGAAGCGCCCGCCGCCGGCCGGCGTGGGGGTCGGCTCGATACCGCACTCGTAGGCCTCGAGCTTGGCCCGGTTGTACCGCTTCGGACCGATCAGCGTGGCCATGACCACGGAGAAGATCGCAAAGCCTGCCCCGAGGGCTCCCAGTACGAGGATGGGCGCATACGAGTTCACCGCTCCTCGCTCCTCTCAGTCGGCACTGACTGCTGGCGGAGTCGGGCCCGCGGCCGCCTCGGCAGTCCCACGAGCCCCGCTCGTACCGGCGAAGATCGCGAACATGTGAAGCAGGTCACAAGCCCAACCGCTCCGCATCTTATGCCTGCACCTCTGTGATCTGCGACACGGGGTATTGCACAAGCTTTGTGATCTCCACCACCTGACGAAGGATCATGAAGCCGGATGAGGCGTGATCTTCGCACTGGAAGCGCCGGAGTGATCACCAGTGGTGACATTTCCGCTCGTCATCGCTGGCCAGAGAGTCCGTCTCAATATCAAGAGACTTCTTGTGCATGCAAATTGGCGCTGGACTCCGACTCCTGATAAGGGGCGGCGTTCACGCATCAGGGGGAGGCGTGCGGCGCGATGTGGACGCGTGCACGCATTCACGAGCGCGTCCGGCCGGGGGGTGGCCCACGGGACGCCGCCGCGGCGGTGACAGTTCCGTGACCTCCGCCACATCCATGAGAGCCGTCCGAGAAGCGGGCTTGGCCATCCGCTTCAACCAGTGGTAAGCGCGGGGCAATTCGGGCGTAACGACGAAAGACCGTGATCACAGGCGTTTACGCCGCGTCCGCAATGTCCGTTACGGCGTCAATAAAAAGCGACACGCCCGGGATTCAGGAGGCTGATTGAGCAACTGTGGCGCAGCACACGTTTCTTGAAGGTATGGAGGAGCCCCTGGTACCCGTTGTTCTCATGTCCCACACCGCTCACATACGCAGCCACCGGAAGCCCCGCCGCAGCGCTTCGAAAGTCGCCATGCGGGCCGGAGTTGCCGGTGGAGTGCTCAGCACCCTGGCAGTGGCCGGGGCGTCCGGGTCGGCGAACGCCGCCGAGCCGGTGACGCAGACTCTCGAACTGCCCACCCTGACGGCCGACCTGGCCGCTCAGGTCGCCCAGTCCGCTGACGCCACCCAGCAGGCGGCCGCGAACTACGAGCTCCAGGCCGAGCGTGACGCGGCCGCCGCAAAGGCCGCGAAGCAGGCCAAGGCGGACCTCGCGGTGGCGAAGAAGAAGGCCGAGGCCAAGAAGAAGGCGGCCGAGGAGGCCGCCCGCAAGGCCGCCGCCGAGCGCGCCGCGCGCAGCGCCGAGCGGACCACCCTGACCGCCACGGCGAGCGCCGGGACGTCCACGTCCACGTCCACGTCCACCAGCACCTCGACGGCGACCGGCTCGGCCGCCGCGGTCGTCTCGTTCGTGCAGGCGCAGGTCGGTGACGCCTATGTCTCCGGAGGCACCGGCCCGAACTCCTGGGACTGCTCCGGTCTGGTGCAGGCCGCCTTCCGGCAGGTCGGCATCGACCTGCCGCGCGTCTCGCAGGACCAGTCGACCGCCGGCACCCAGGTGTCGCTGAGCAACCTCCAGCCGGGCGACATCCTGTACTGGGGCGGCATGGGCAGCGCCTACCACGTGGCCGTGTACATCGGCGACGGCATGTTCGTCGGCGCCCAGAACTCGTCCACCGGTGTCGTCGCCAAGCCGCTGTCGTACGACCCGCCGTCCGGCGCGGTGCGGGTGCTCTGAGCGCACCGCACTTCCACCGGTAGGGCCGCAGCCGCTCGGGGGCTGCGCCCCCCCCCGCGTTCTTCTGGCAGGCTCCGCACGGGCCGGCGCACCGCCGGCCCGTCCACGAGCTGAACGGAGAGAACGCCATGCCGCGCGTGTTCGTACAGGGCCGGCCCGTCGCCTCGTATCCCCCGCTCGCGCCGGAGGCCGGGCGCGGATCGGTGCGCCGCATCACCGAGATCGGCGAGGAGGTGCTGCACAAGCGGTGCCGGGACGTCACCGAGTTCGGTCCCGACCTCGCCGCGCTGATCGACGACATGTTCCTGACCATGTACGTCGCCGAGGGCGCCGGTCTGGCGGCCAACCAGGTCGGCGTCGCCCTGCGCCTGTTCGTGTACGACTGCTTCGACGACGACGGTGTCCGACATGTCGGACACATCGTCAATCCGGTACTGGAACAGCTCGCCCCGGCCGGCCGGCGGCTGCTCGACGAGGGCGAGGGGTGCCTGTCGGTGCCGGGCGCCGTCATGGCCGTACCGCGGCCCGACCGTGCCGTCGTGCGCGGCGTGGACCGGGACGGCCGCCCGCTCGTCCTGGAGGGCACGGGCTACTTCGCGCGCTGCCTGGCCCACGAGAGCGACCACCTCGACGGGTACGTCTATGTGGACCGGCTCTCGCGACGGCAGCGCGAGGAGGCCTTGCGGCAGGCCGCGGACCGGCGCGAGGAGGTCTTCGCGCGCCGGGCCGCCAAGGCGGCCGCGCTCAGCGCCTAGGCGCCCCGCCGGGAGTGCGGTGCGTCGCCCGCGGGCGGGTTGGCTGATCGCCGCCCGCGGGCGGAGCCGCACGTCGACAGAGGCCGCGCCCCTACGGGGCGCGGCCGGGTCAGGCCTTCGGGGCCACCTTGCTCAGGCCGTTGATGATGCGGTCCATCGCGTCGCCGCCCGTGGGGTCGGTCAGGTTGGCGAGGAGCTTCAGGGTGAACTTCATCAGCAGAGGGTGGGTCAGGCCGCGCTGGGCCGCGATCTGCATGATCTTCGGGTTGCCGATGAGCTTCACGAAGGCCCGGCCGAGGGTGTAGTAGCCGCCGTAGGTGTCCTTCAGGACGCGCGGGTAGCGCTGGAGGGCCGTCTCGCGCTGGGCGGGCGTCGCGCGGGCGTGTGCCTGGACGATGACGTCGGCGGCGATCTGGCCGGACTCCATGGCGTAGGCGATGCCCTCGCCGTTGAAGGGGTTCACCAGGCCGCCGGCGTCGCCGACGAGCAGCAGTCCGCGCGTGTAGTGGGGCTGGCGGTTGAAGGCCATGGGCAGGGCGGCGCCGCGGATCGGGCCCGTCATGTTCTCCGGGGTGTAGCCCCAGTCCTGGGGCATCGACGCGCACCAGGCCTTCAGCACCTCGCGCCAGTCCAGTTCCTTGAAGGCGTCGGAGGTGTTGAGGACGCCGAGACCGACGTTCGAGGTGCCGTCGCCCATGCCGAAGATCCAGCCGTAGCCCGGCAGCAGGCGGTCCTGCGGGCCGCGGCGGTCCCACAGTTCGAGCCAGGACTCCAGGTAGTCGTCGTCGTGGCGGGGCGAGGTGAAGTACGTGCGGACCGCGACGCCCATCGGGCGGTCCTCGCGGCGGTGCAGGCCCATCGCCAGGGAGAGCCGGGTGGAGTTGCCGTCCGCGGCCACCACCAGCGGCGCGTGGAAGGTGACCTCGCGCTTGTCCTCACCGAGCTTGGCGTGCACACCGGTGATGCGGCCGGTGCGGTCGTCGACGATCGGGGCGCCGACGTTGCAGCGCTCGTACAGGCGGGCGCCGGCCTTCTGGGCCTGCCGGGCGAGCTGCTCGTCGAAGTCGTCGCGCTTGCGGACCAGTCCGTAGTCGGGGAAGGAGGCGAGGTCGGGCCAGTCCAGCTGGAGCCGGACGCCGCCGCCGATGATCCTGAGGCCCTTGTTGCGCAGCCAGCCGGCTTCCTCGGAGATGTCGATGCCCATGGCCACGAGCTGCTTGACCGCACGCGGGGTGAGTCCGTCGCCGCAGACCTTCTCGCGCGGGAACTCGGTCTTCTCCAGCAGGAGGACGTCGAGCCCGGCCTTGGCCAGGTGGTAGGCGGTCGTGGAGCCGGCCGGCCCCGCGCCGACGACGATCACATCGGCCGTGTTCTCGGAGAGGGGCTCAGTCACGACGGTCACGGCGGGATCTCCCCAAGTTCGCAATCTGCGTGCCGACCGGCACTGGACATGGGCAGTCTATGCAGCGTCATCGGATCACCGACTGAAGGGCCGCCCCGTGGACCGAGCGGTCCCCGTGGTACGGCCGCGGGTCCCGCCGCCGAGGACACCGTCGCCCGGCACCGGGTCCTCGGCGATCCGGACACGAGGGAGTGCCAGGGCGGGGTGCTCCGCCGAGTTACCGGTCCAGGACGTCCTGCGGACGCCCGCTCGGCGGGAAGGTCACTGCCACCGGACCGGGCCGTGACGCCGGGTGGCCGTCTGCTACGGAAAGACACGTGGTGCTTCCAGGCGGCGCTCGGCGGGCGTTACCCTGCCCCTACCGCTGGGGGGTGACGTCTATGTACAGAACACCCAATACACCCGAAGTACGCGTACCGCGCCTGACCGGTCTGATGGCCGTGGACGCGCGCGAGGCGGCCGAGGCGTGCGGCCTGCTGCTCGCGGCGCCCGACCGGCCCGACTTCCACCTCGCCGTCGTCGATCACGTCGTACGGCAGTATCCGCCGGCCGGCGCCGAGGTGCCGCGGGGCGCGGTGGTGACGGTGTGGTTCGACTTCGGCGAGGGCGAGGGGGGCGGGGGCGCCGGGGTGCGCGAGCCGCGCCGCGGCGGGCCGCCGCCCGGCGGGATGCGGCGCGAACTCGACGAGCCGGGCGATCCGTACGCCGTCCTCGGCTCTCCCTAGTGCCCCAACAGGCGACGTTCGCCCCGTGCAAACGTTGCCTGCCGGGGCACTGGGCCCTGTCGTCAGCCCTCCTTGAACCCCCGGTGCAGGGCCACGACGCCGCCCGTCAGGTTGCGCCAGGCCACCTTCGACCAGCCGGCCTCGCGCAGCCGGCCGGCCAGGGCGGGCTGGTCGGGCCAGGCGCGGATGGACTCGGCGAGATAGACGTAGGCGTCCGGGTTGGAGGACACCGCGCGGGCGACCGGCGGCAGCGCGCGCATCAGGTACTCGGTGTAGACGGTCCTGAAGGGTGCCCACGTCGGGTGCGAGAACTCGCAGATGACGACCCGCCCGCCGGGACGGGTCACGCGGTGCATCTCGCGCAGGGCCGCGTCGAAGTCCTGCACGTTGCGCAGCCCGAAGGAGATGGTGACGGCGTCGAAGGTGTCGTCCTTGAAGGGCAGCTTCGTCGCGTCGCCCGCGGTGAACGGCAGCCAGGAGTGCCGCTGCTTGCCGACCCGGAGCATGCCGAGGGAGAAGTCGCAGGGGACGACGTACGCGCCGCTGCGGGCGAAGGGCAGCGAGGACGTGGCCGTGCCGGCGGCCAGGTCCAGGACCTTCTGCGCGGGGCGGGCGTCGACGGCCCGGGCGACCTCCTTGCGCCACACCCGGTCCTGGCCGAGCGACAGGACATCGTTCGTCAGGTCGTACCGTTCCGCGACGTCGTCGAACATCGTGGCGACTTCGTGCGGCTGCTTGTTCAGGGAAGCGCGGGTCACGCGCCCATTGTTGCAGCCCCTCCTCACGGCAGGAGCCTGGGCCTCTTGCGTGCCGCCACGTCCTCGACCCACCCGCACAGCAGCACGAACACCGCGATCAGGACCCAGCCGACGCCGAACATGAACCACTGGCTCTCCAGCGGCAGGTAGGTCTCGAAGGCGGGCACCTTCCAGAACTGGTCGATCAGCGGCACGGCCAGGATCAGCGCGATCTCGTGCCAGAGGTAGATCGTCACGGCCCGCGCGTTGAAGACCGTGACGATCCGGTCGAGACGCCTGAAGCGGGTCAGCCCGGCGAAGTCGACGCCGAGACGTGCCTTGAAGTACATCAGCAGCGTCACGAAGCCCGCCGACCAGAAGGCCTGCGCGAGCGGGATCTCGTCCAGGTCGTAGGTGCCGTACTCGGCCTGGTGCGCGAGTGCGTACCAGCCGCCGTAGGCCAGCGCGGCCAGCGACAGCAGCACGACCGCGGCGGGCCTGAGGCGTTCCAGCACCCCGTCGCGGTGCGCGAAGCCGAGTACCCAGCAGAAGAGATAGGTCGCCAAGTCAAGCAGTCCCGTGCCGAAGCGGTTGTCCGGCGGCTGCCAGACGAACTGGAAGACCACGATCGGGGCGAGGGAGAGCAGCAGCACCGGGACGGGAGCCGGCCGGAACACGCGCAGCAGGAGCGGGGAGAGCAGCACGAACCACAAGTAGGTGCGCAGGTACCAGAGGATCTCCCAGGCCTGTTCGCCCCAGGCGTTGCCGGGCGGGTCGCCGAGCGGCACGATCCAGTAGACGATCTGCCAGCCCGGCATCCAGTCGTGGATCAGCATCGCCACGACCACGAAGACGCCCCAGAACCAGAACGGCGGCAGCAGCCGGCGGATCCGGCTCCTGAGCACCTTGAGCGCGGGACGCTCCAGGGACTTCGCCATCAGGGTGCCGGCCAGGCCGAACATGATCCCCATGGAGGGGAAGACCATGCCGGCCCAGGCCCAGCCGAAGGTGTGGTACGTGACGACGCGGACCAGGGCCACGGCCCGGAGGGTGTCGAAGTAGCGGTCCCGGCCGCCCGTACGCCGGGGCGCGGGATCCGCGCCCGCAGACGGGACCGGGTCCGGCTCCGCGCCCGCAGACGGGACCGGGTCCGGCTCCGCGCCCGCAGACGGGACCGGGTCCGGCTCCGCGCCCGCAGACGGGACCGGGTCCGGCTCCGGCTCCGGATACCACTCGGATTCCGGCGCCGGGCCCGGTTGCGGCTCCACCGCGGGAAGGGGTGCCGTGGTGTCGGCGGCCGCCGTCCACGGGCCCTGCCCGGTGGGCTGCTGCGGGTACGGCTGCGGCGCGCCGTACCCGCCCCCGTACCCGCCGCCGTACCCGCCGCCGTATCCATCCCCGTACTGGCCCTGCCCGTACGGCGGCTGCGGCTGCCGCCCGTATCCGGGGCCGTACCCCGGCCGGTCCGACTCCCAGCTCACTCAGCTCACCCCCGCCGGGGTCCCGACCTCGCCGGTGCGCTTCAGCTTCTGCCAGCGCAGCCGGCCGCCGGTCAGGGCGGTGATGCAGGAGTGGATGAGGACCAGGTACATCATCTGGCGGTAGGCCAGCTGCTGGAGCGGCATCATCAGCAGGTAGCGGTACTTCTCGCGGTCCAGCCGGAAGGCGTAGCCCGCGCAGAAGAGCTGGATCGCCAGCACGGCCAGCCAGGCCAGCAGGGCCGCCTTGAAGTCGACGAAGATCATCGAGTAGATCGTGAACACGTCGATGAGCGGGGCGAAGACCGGCGTGATGATCTGGAAGATGACCACCAGGGGCATGCCGACGCGGCCGAAGCGGCCCGACGGGCCCTTGTCGGTGAGCGACTTGCGGTGCTTCCACAGCGCCTGCATGGTGCCGTAGGACCAGCGGTAGCGCTGCGACCACAGCTGCTTGAGCGAGCCGGGCGCCTCGGTCCAGGCCTTGGCGTGCTCCTGATAGACGACCCGCCAGCCCGCACGGTGCATGGCGATGGTGATGTCGGTGTCCTCGGCGAGCGTGTCCTCGCTCATGCCGCCGACCGCCAGGACCGCCTCGCGGCGGAAGGCGCCGATCGCGCCGGGGATGGTCGGCATGCAGCGCAGCAGGTCGTACATGCGCCGGTCGAGGTTGAAGCCCATCACGTACTCGATGTGCTGCCAGGCGCCGATGACCGTGTTGCGGTTGCCGACCTTGGCGTTGCCCGCGACCGCGCCGACCTCGGGGTCGGCGAAGGGCTGCACCAGCTGGTGCACGGCGTCCGGCTCGAAGACCGTGTCGCCGTCCATCATCACGACGATGTCGTGGCCGGCGCTGCGCACGCCGTTGTTGAGGGCGGCCGGCTTGCCCGCGTTCTCCTGGCGGATGACCCGGACGTTGGTCATGCCGAGCGAGGCCGCCGCGTCGCGGGCGATCTCGGAGGTGCCGTCCGTGGAGCCGTCGTCCACGACGATGATCTCGATCGGATGGGTGCTCCGCGCCAGCGACTTGAGGGTGTTGGCGATGCACTCCTTCTCGTTGTACGCCGGGACGATCACGCTCACCGGCCGGGTGACGGTCGGACCCCAGCTGAACCGGCGCTTGTTGCGCTGTCTGTAGTGGCGCCGGGCGAGGAGCAGCATCATGCCGAACCGGCCCATGACCGCCACGCCCACGACCATCAGTCCCACCGACAGCGCCGGTACCGTCCACTCGGCGACGGCGACGGCTGCGATCAGGGCCTTGCCCTCGTAGAGGGTGGCGCCGGTGGCCTCTCGGTGAGCGGCCTGGAGGGTGGACACGGTGCCGTTCCCGGCGCCGCCCGGGACACCCGCGGGCTGCTCGGCGGCCGTGCCCGTCCGCTGCTCACCGGACGTACCGGCCGGGGCGGCGCCCGCCTGACCGGCGCCGGCGTTCTGCTGGGCCATGACGCCGCTGACGGTGGTGAAGGTGTAGCCCTTCGCCTTCATCTTCTCGATGTACTTCGGCAGCGCCTTGATGGTCTGCGAGCGCTCGCCGCCGGCGTCGTGGAAGAGGACCGACGCGCCCTTGCCGCTCTTCGGCGTGGCCCACTTGATGATCTTCGAGACGCCGGGCTTCTTCCAGTCGTCGCTGTCGGTGTCGATGAAGACGCTGGTGTAGCCGTCCTGGCCGAGCTTCTTGTAGACGGGCCAGCTGTAGTTGTCGATGGCGTCCGTCTCCGAGGAGTACGGCGCGCGGAACAGCGTGGTGGTGATGCCGGCCGCGCCCGCCAGGGCGAGCTGGGTCTGCTCCATCTCGCGGGTGATGCGGGAGTCGCTCTGGTAGGAGAGGTCGACGTGGGTGAAGGTGTGGATGCCGACCTCGTTGCCCTGGTCGACCAGGTCCTTCACGATGCCCGGGTAGCGCGAGACCATCGAGCCGACCAGGAAGAACGTGCCGGGGACGTCGTACTTCTCGAGGATGTCCAGGACCTGGGGCGTCCAGGTCGGGTTCGGGCCGTCGTCGAAGGTGAGCGCGATCGTCTTGTCCGGCACGGAGATGCTGGTGGCCTCTCCGCCGCGGAAGGTCAGGATCGGTCCGCCGTTCAGGACGTCGTCGGGCACCTTGCTGGAGCTGGCGCCGCTGCGCACGCGCTGGTCGCCGCCGACCTCGGCGCGCAGATAGCCGTCGAGAAGCATCACGCAGGTCAGCGCGAGCAGGAGCAGCAGGGCGAGCAGGACCCGCGGCTTCTGGAGGGCGGCGGCCTTGCCGGCGGCCCGTTCCATGCGGCTGGGCGCGCGCCGGCGGCCGCGTGAGGGTGTGGAGGTCATGGAGTGGCTGCCGTCCCGGTCAGTAGGCGGACGCTGTCGCGGACGCGGTCGACGACGGGGAGGCGGTGCCGGTGGGCAGCGCGGAGGGGGTGCCCGTGGGGCCCACCTGGTCGCCCGGACCGCCCTGCGGCCGGGCACCGCCGGGAACCGTGCCGCCGCCGGCGCCCGGACCGGCGTTCTCGCCGCCCCCGAAGGGCAGCAGCGAGGACGGGTTGATCGAGGTGCCGATGCCCATGAAGGCCAGGCCCAGCACGACCGCGTAGCCGAGGCAGACGACACCGACGAGGAGACCGAGCCGACGCAGCAGCTTGGCCCGGCGTCCGGAGTTGTCAACGAACACGGGACCCTCGGCGGACCCGTTGCCGCGTTTGCGGCGGCGACCGCGCACGGCCGCGCGGCTTTCGATGGCAGGCTCGGAATGCATTCCCCGAATGTTAGGGAGCCTTTATGTGCCAAAAACTCTGGCTTTCTTGTGAGGCACCCATGAGAAACCCGGCTACCTGTCTCTTGCCTGAGAGATTGTCCGGTCCCTCATGCAACCGACGCGAGTGCGTTACGAGTTGTTTGCCCCATTTAGGAGTCCCGATCGCCGCATTTGCACCGCCGTATCCATGAGCGTTCTGTACAGTGACTGTGCCCCGGGAGCCCAGCCTCATATGAGAGATTTCCTCTCGGGAAACGGGCTTTGTTTCCGTCCTGAGACAGAAATCACGAGAGCGGGTGCATGCGCAATGAGGAGTTTCCTGAAGCCGGTGGCCGGGCTCGCCTGTCTGTTTGCCCTGGCCACGGCGGGATGCTCCGCGGGCTCCGACGGCTCGTCGGACGCGCCGCCGGCGGCCCCCGCCACGCCCTCCGGGTCCCCTTCGACGGCCACCTCGTCGGCCACGTCGTACGCGCCCTACGTCAGCGCCACCACGGCCTCCGACACCGACTCCGCGGGCTCGGCGACCACGTACAACCTGGCGTTCGTCATCTCCTCGGGCAGCGGCTGCACCCCGGAGTGGAACGGCACCCACGACATCGACGACTCGACGGTGAAGTCCCGTGTCTCGCAGCTGACGGACACCGGCGCCACGGTCCGCGTCTCCTTCGGCGGCGCCTGGGGCAAGGAGCTGGCGGCGACCTGCGACAGCGCCGAGGAGCTGGCGAAGGCGTACGGCGCGGCCCTGGACGCGGCGGGCTCCTCGCAGGCCGACTTCGACATCGAGGGCAACGAGCTGACCGACTCCGACTCCGTCGACCTGCGCTCGGAGGCGATCGCCCTGTTGCAGGAGGAACGCAGCGACCTGAAGGTCGCCTTCACCCTCCCGGTCATGCCCTCGGGCCTGGACTCCGACAGCCTGGCGCTGCTGGAGTCCGCCAACAACCACAGCGTGCAGGTCTCCACCGTCAACCTGATGACGATGAACTACGGCGAGTCCTACACCGGCGACATGGGCGACTACGCCCTCACCTCCGCCAAGGCCGCCCACACCCAGCTCAAGGAGGTCTTCGGCCTGTCCGACGCGAACGCCTGGCGGGGCATGGCGCTCACCTCGATGATCGGCGTCAACGACGTCGACGGCGAGACGTTCACGCTCTCGGACGCGGCGCAGGTGCGGTCGTTCGCCGAGGAGAAGGAGATCGCCTGGGTGTCGATGTGGTCCACGTTCCGGGACCAGGAGTGCACCGACTCCTCCGGCTCGGACGACGCGGCGACCGATTGCAGCGGGGTGGAGCAGAGCGCGGGGGCGTTCGGCAAGGCGTTCGCGGGATGACCTGACGCGGTGGCGGCGGACGCCGGTGGTTTCGCCGGTGGCAGCCCGGCACGGCCCCCCGAGACTGCGTTCTCGTCCCTACCTACGAGAACACGGCTTCACGGAGGCAACTCGTGCGCATACGTGTCCGGTTACCCCGGCGGTCCGCCACCGCCACCGCACTGGGGGCGCTGCTCTGCGGCGCCCTCCTCGGCACCTCGGCCGGTGCTGCGCCCGCCGGGGCCGCGGTCCCCCGCACCGCGGCCGCCGCACCCACGATCACCGTCCCGCCCGCCGGCGGCCACGGCTTCCCGTTCCTCGCCGCGGCGGAGGACCTCGGCTCGTTCGGCTACACCGAGAGCGAGTACTTCGTCTCCGGCACCGCCACGGCGTACGCCAAGTCCGGCCTGTGGACCTCCGACGGCCGGTGGAACGTCCGCGCCAGCGGCACCGCCGCCTACAAGAGCCGCCTGCTCGTCCGCCGCCCCACCGACCCGGCGAAGTTCAACGGCACCGTCGTCGTGGAGTGGCTCAACGTCAGCGGCCAGATCGACCTCTCCCCGGACTACTGGTTCCAGCGCGACGAACTGCTGCGCCAGGGCTACGCGTGGGTCGGCGTCTCGGCCCAGGCCGTCGGCGTCAACGGCGGCCTCGGCGAGATCCAGGGCCTGAAGGGCTGGGACCCGGCCCGCTACGGCAGCCTGGTCCACCCCGGCGACGCCTACGCGTACGACATCTTCTCCCAGGCCGGCCAGGCGCTGCGCACCCCGAACGGGCCCGACCCCCTCGGCGGGCTCCGGCCCGAGACCCTGCTCGCCGACGGCGAGTCGCAGTCGGCCGGCTTCATGACGACGTACGTCAACGCCGTACAGCCGGTGTCGGGGGTCTACGACGGCTTCATGGTGCACAGCAACAGCGCCGTCGCCGCGCCGATCAGCGGCAGGCTCGCCGACACCCTGCTGATGCCGAACCCGTCCCGGATCAGGACCGACCTGTCGGTGCCGACGTTCGTCGTGCTCACCGAGACGGACGTGCCGGGCGCCACGATCGCCCGGCAGCCGGACACGGACAGCGTCGTGCACTGGGAGCTGGCCGGTACCGCGCACGGCGACCAGTGGGCGTACGACCTCGGCAACCCGACGGTGCAGAAGTCGGCGGGCGCGGCCGCGCCCTCCGCCGACTGCGCCGCCGGATCGGCTCCCTTCAACGACGGCCCCGGCCACTACGCGATGAACGCGGCGCTGCGCCACCTGTCCGCCTGGGCGCGGGGCGGTTCCCGCCCGCCGGCCGGGGCCCTGCTGAGCACCGTGCTGCGCGACCCGGCCACCGGTCTGGCCACCGGCGGCATCCGGCTGCCCGACGTCGCCGTGCCCACCCGTACGCTCACCGGCTTGCGCGACACCACCGACAGCGGCGTCTTCTGCGGCCTGTACGGCGCCCGCGATCCCTGGAACGGCGACGCGGACGCCTGGGACCGGCACGACGACGGCGACCCGTCCGACCCGTCGTTCCCGCACACCGCGGAACCGGACCTCGGCCGGCTCTACCCGACCCACGCCGACTACGTGGGCAAGGTCCGGTCGGCCGCACAGGCGTCCGTGGACGCCGGGTATCTGCTGCCGGAGGACGCGACGGCGATCGTGACCGCCGCCGAGGCCTCGGACATCGGCGGCTGAGACGGCTGAGCCACACCCCGCCGGGTGCCGCTCCGGGCGCCCGGCGGGCGGCTACCGTCTGCGGTGCACCAGGCGTCCCGCGCAGACCGTGGCGACACAGGCCCCGGTGCCGTCGAAGACGGCCAGGTCGGCGCGGCCCCCGCCGGTGAGGGCCGGCGCGTGCGGGTCCGGCAGTACGGCGACGTCGTTGCGCCGGGCGGCGGCCCGGAGTTCGGGCGTACCGGCGTGTTCCGCGAGCACCGCCACCGCGCCGAGCTTCAGCACCGCGTGGACGCGTTCCCGCGGACTCGGCGCCTCCGGCAGCGGTCCCTCGTGGACGCGCCCGGGCCCGAGCACGCCGGGCCAGCGCCGTACGCGCGCGTCCGGGAAGCGTTCCCGGAGCCGGGCCAGCGGACCCACGGCGGCGATCCGGCCGCCCTCGACGGCGACGGCGCCCTCCTCGACCGGCTCGGCGGCCCAGGTGGTCCGCAGCCGGTCGGCGGCATGGATGGTGAGCACGGCGGTTCGGCCCGCGTCAGTTGGACGCCAGCAGCTTCAGCTCGGGGTGGGCGGTGCCGCCCTCGATCGCCGTGGAGGAGATGTGCGAGACCACGCGGTCGTCGACGGGGTCGTTCGCCGGGTCGTCGTGCACGACCAGGTGCTCGTACGTGGTGGACCGCTGCGCGGGCACCCGTCCGGCCTTCCTGATCAGGTCGATGATCTCCAGCCGGTTGGAGCGGTGCTTGGCACCGGCGGAGGAGACGACGTTCTCCTCCAGCATGATCGAGCCGAGGTCGTCGGCGCCGTAGTGCAGGGAGAGCTGTCCGACCTCCTTGCCGGTGGTCAGCCAGGAGCCCTGGATGTGGGCCACGTTGTCCAGGAAGAGCCGCGCGATGGCGATCATGCGCAGGTACTCGAAGAGGGTGGCCTGGGTGCGGCCCTTCAGGTGGTTGTTCTCGGGCTGGTAGGTGTACGGGATGAAGGCGCGGAAGCCGCCGGTGCGGTCCTGCACGTCCCGGATCATCCGCAGGTGCTCGATCCGCTCGGCGTTGGTCTCGCCGGTGCCCATGAGCATGGTGGAGGTGGACTCCACGCCCAGGTTGTGCGCGGTCTCCATGATCTCCAGCCAGCGCTCGCCGGACTCCTTCAGCGGCGCGATGGCCTTGCGCGGACGCTCGGGCAGCAGCTCGGCACCGGCGCCGGCGAAGGAGTCGAGACCGGCCTCGTGGATCCGCCGGATCGCCTCCTCGACGCTCACGCCGGAGATCCGGGCCATGTGCTCGACCTCGCTCGCCCCCAGGCTGTGGATGACGAGCTGCGGGAACTCCTTCTTGATGGCGGCGAAGTGCCTCTCGTAGTACTCCACGCCGTAGTCCGGGTGGTGGCCGCCCTGGAACATGATCTGGGTGCCGCCCAGCTCGACGGTCTCCGCGCACCGCCGCAGGATGTCGTCCAGGTCCCGCGTCCAGCCCTTGGCGGTGTCCTTGGGAGCGGCGTAGAAGGCGCAGAACTTGCACGCCGTCACGCAGACGTTCGTGTAGTTGATGTTCCGCTCGATGATGTACGTCGCGATGTGCTCGGTGCCCGCGTACCGCCGCCTGCGTACGGCGTCGGCGGCGGCGCCCAGCGCGTGCAGCGGGGCGTCACGGTAGAGGGCGAGCGCCTCTTCCGGGGTGATCCGCCCACCGGCGGCAGCACGGTCGAGGATGGGCTGAAGGTCGGCCTTCTCGGTCACCGGGCGTCCCTTTCGTAAGGGTTGTGGACGGACTGACTCAGCGTACGCCAGGCCTTCCGGGTGACCGACGTCAGGCCGCATATGCCCCGATGAGCAGCCCCAGGAACGCGCCCGCGATCAGGAACGGCCCGAACGGGATGGCCGTCTTGCGCCCGGCCCGCCGCGCGACGACCAGGGCCCCGCCGTACACCGCCCCCAGCAGGAAACCGGCGAAGGTGCCGAGCATCACGGTCGGCCAGCCGTACCAGCCGAGCACCGCCCCCGCCCCGAGCGCCAGCTTCACGTCGCCGAAGCCCATGCCGCCCGGGTTGATCAGGAACAGCACGAAGTAACCGGCGCCGAGCGCGAGGGCGCCCAGCAGCGCGGTGGTCCACTCCCCGGCGTGCTCGGGCACCAGCGCCACGGCCCCGAGCAGGACGAGTGCGGCACCGGCGAACGGCAGCGTCAGCGGGTCGGGCAGCCGCCGCACCCGGAAGTCGACGGCCGCCAGCAGCACCCCGGCGGGCGCGAGCAGCAGCCAGACCGCGAGCTCGGGCCGGGTGCCGGTGGCGGCGGCGAGGGCGGCGCAGACGAGGGCGGTGACGACCGCGAAGGGCGTGACGCCGGGGCCGTACGACGCCTCGGGTGCCGCGCACCGCCCGCACCGGGCCCGGCCGAGCCACCCGCGTACCGGGTGCTCCGCCGGGCAACGGTCCCGCCAGGGCTGTCCGGCGGGCACGGAGAACCGGTGGGCGGCCCGTGGCAGCAGCGCCCCCGCCACGGCTCCCCAGAGCGCGGCGGCGGCGATCAGCACCGGGTCGCTCATCCCGCCGCGGCGACGCCGTCGCGCCAGGCCGGCAGCAGCTCGTCGAGGAGCGCCTCGGTGCGCGGCGGCAGACCGCGCGCCCCGCTGCGGCCGATGAGATCGGCGGCGAGGGCCTGGAGCCGGCCGGTGTCACCGGTGGCGTGCGTGGCGCGCAGCAGCTCGTTCCAGAGCCGCTCGTCGGCCGGAGCGGTCCGCAGCGCGGCGTTCAGCGCCTCGATGGCCTTCTCCGCGCGGTCCTTCTCCATGTGGAACTCGGACAGCGCGAGACCGGTGTCCGCGACCAGCAGCGGCAGCTGGGCGTCGATGATCTCGTGGGTGAGCCAGCGGTAGCGCCCCTCGGGCCGGTCGGCGAGCAGCGGTCCGCGCACCAGCACCAGCGCGTCGGTGAGCAGCCGTCCCCGCACGGCCCGGTTGCCGACGCCCTTGCCCTGCGTGGCCTCGTAGTACAGCGACCGCAGCACGTCGAGGTCGGAGACGACGGACTTGGCGAGGGTGAGCCGCCCGGTGGCGTCGGCAGCGAGCCGGGGGCTGCCGTCCGGGTCGGTGCCGAGCCAGTCGCGCAGCCGCTCCAGCAGGGCGTCGCGCACGTCGTCCGTGACGCCGCGCGGCCACAGCGCGGAGGACAGCACACGCGGATGGACACCCTCGCGGTGCAGCAGCAGCAGGGCGAGGGCCTCGTGCAGCAGCGCGCTGCGGTCGCCGTCCGGGGCGTCGAGCCCGATGATCTCGTACGAGCCGACGAGCCGCGCGTACACCGCGGGCCGCCCCTGCTCGCTGATGTCGACCAGGAAGGGCGGGGTGTGGGTCGGACCGTCGGGCCCGGGCTCGGGATCGGCGTCGGCGAACAGCTCCACCACCGCCCGCCGCTGGGCGGCCGGCAGCAGCTGGGCGTCGAGTTCGAGCCCGAGCAGCGGGGCGAGCAGCCTGCCCTCCCCGGTGATCTCCATCTCCCAGGCGGCGCCGGGCAGAGCGCCGGTCTCGGTGCCGACGAGGTAGCCGATGCCCAGCCGGCCGGCGTCGGCGGCGAGTTCGGCGAGCTTGACGGCGTCCTCGGCGGACGGCTGCGCGGCGAGCAGCACCAGGTGCGGGGCCCAGCGGGTGTGCTGGGCGGGCCCGGTGCGGCCGGTCAGCACGGAGTCGTGCCCGGCGGCCCCGAGGGCGCCCCGCCGCTGCCGCGTCTCGGCCCGCATGGTCTCGATGAGCGCGTCGATGCCGTCGAGATGCCGCAGCCGGTTGGGGGCCAGCGGCGTCAGATCCTCCCCGAACCCGACGAGCGTGATGGTCATCCGGTCCGACCACCCGTTGGTGGCCAGCTCGGCGGCGACGGAGGCGAACACGGCGGCCCGGTCGGCCTCGCGCCCGCTGAGCGACACGATGCCGGGCACGGACTCCAGGTTCAGCAGCAGCCGCGAGTCGTCCATGGTGCCGAGGCTGACCAGACCGGGGTACGGGGCGGCGGTGTCCACGTCCTCGTACCGCTCGGCGTCGGCCCTGGCCAGCACCCAGAAGGTCGGGTCCTGTCCGGGCTGCCAGGGCGCGGGCGGCTTCCCGGCCGGCTGGGCGAGCTGGAGGTGCAGGTCACCGCCGGTGAGCCAGGCCGCGTACACGACGGGCAGCGCCCGCGACTCGGCGGCGAGGGAGGCGGCGAGCCCGCGCAGCGACCGGTCGAGCAGCCGTACGCCCTCGGGGTCGGCGCCGACCAGCAGCGCGTCCTGCACGTCCTGGGCGTCCCCGGTCGGCGTCGGCGGCTCCATGCCGCGCCGCCCGCCGACGGCCCCGAACGCCGACTGCCACAGCGCCTGCCGGCGCCGCCGCCCGAGGGCACCGAGGAGTCCGGCGGCCAGCAGCGGGGCGGTGAGCAGGGCTTCGGGCAGCCCGAAGGAGTCCGACCCGGCCTGCGCGGATCCGGCGTGCTGGTCCTGCTGCTGTCGCTGATGACCGGTGTCGGGGGCGGGCCGCTGCTCGGGCACGGAAACGTGCGAGGAGCCGCCGCCGGCCTGCTCCCCGCCGCCCTGGGCTCCGCCTTGCCGGGCATGGTCGCCGGTCCGCGCGTAGTCGTGGATCTGCTGCCGCACCTGCTGGGAGACCTGGGGCGCCTCGTCGGGCATCTCGACCAGCTCGCCACCGCGCGCGTCCCCGGGCATCTCCATGATCCACCCGGGCCGGATGAGGCTGGCCTCGGACAGCTTGGACCCGTCCGGCTGCACCCGGTCCTTGTTGAGCTCGAAGATCTCCTTGTACCGGCGTCCGTCCCCGAGGTGCCGTTCGGCGATCTCCCAGAGGGAGTCGTGGTGACGCCCCTCGGGCGGCTGGATGCGGTAGTACTTCGTGTCGCCGCTCTTGGCCGTGGAGCCTCCGGCCTCGGCGTGCGCGGCGGCGTCGGCGGCCTGCTCGGCGAGGGCGGCGGCGGTACTGGCGGCCTGCTCCTGCTGCTGGGCGAAGAGTCCCGGCGTCTGCTGGGCGGCGGCGACGGCCGGCTTCTGGTTCCCCTCGAAGCCGTGTCCCAGCTGCGACAGCCCCGGTGTGAGGCTGGCGGCGGTGGCGCCGACGAGCAGCAGCGCGGCGACGAGTTGCCGGGCGAGCAGCTGACTCGGTCCGGCACCGGGCACCCGCCCCGGCACCCCGACACCGGAGAGCGCGGCCTTCACCTCGATGAGCACGCAGGCGGTGAACTGCGCCCAGGCGAGCCAGACGACGACGGTGAGGATGCGCAGGAAGGTGTCGACGGTGATTTCCCGCTGCAACCAGTCGAGGCCGGGCGCCCCGTGGGGCAGCGGCCACCCGACCCACCCGGCCAGCCCGAGCGGCACCCCGACGACGAGAGCGAGCAGGGCGACGAAGGCGAAGAACGCCTTGACGAAGTCCCCGAACGTCCGCCGCCGCACGCGCACCGGCTGCGGGGTGCGGTTTCTCGGAGTCATCGTGTTCCCTGCGGGATCACCTGTCGGAATTCCCGTCGAGCTCGACGAGCTCGAGGTGCGGCGTCGCGGCATGGCGGGTGTCCTGGGTCGTGTGGGAAGGAAGGGGATCGGGAGCGGGAAGGGAGGGGTGTGCTGAGCCTACAGAGATCTTATGGACCGGTACGGACACCGTGAATGGACGGACGAGGTCAACACCCGTGCACCGGCGCCCGTCATGCCCGAAGGGCCGTGCCCAGCGCCGACAGGAACGCCGTACGGTCGCGGGTGGCGATGGCGAGGGCCTCGCCCCGGCGCGTGGTGACCACCACGCTGTCCATGCCCATGGGGACGCCCCAGCCGCCGCCCACCAGACGCGCGTTGCCGTGGCCGGGCGGCACGGCCTGCTCCGCGGCCGCGTGCACCGACGCGGGATCGAGGTCGGCCAGGGCGATCCGCTCCCGGCCGACCCGCAGCGTCCGGCCGTCGACCTGGATGCGGTGGTAGATGTACTTCGACAGCGGTACAGCGTTGAAGGGCAGGTAGATCAGCACCAGGAACATCACCGACAGGCCGAGCCACAGCCCGAACTCGTCGGGCACGGTGCCCACGGCCATGGCGGCGATACCGGCCACGTACAGGACGGTCGTGATCGACAGCCAGGTCTTGGGGATCTTCTCTTCGTAGAGCATGGGAGAGCGGATTCCTCTCGGTTGCCTTCTGCTGCCGGTCAGCGGTTGACCGACTGGATTTCCCGCACGGTCACGTTCTGTGTCGTGCCGAAGGTGCCGTTCGGCAGGTCACCGCCCTCCCCGGTCGTGCTCGTCCAGGAGATCTTCCAGGTGACCGTGGCCTTCAGGCCGTAGGAGCCGCCGGAGCCGGTCGAGCGCAGGTAGGTGACTCCGCAGGGGGGCGTCTCGTTCGCCTTGCCCGTCGTGTACGGCTCGCCGATGCTGCCGTCGGCGTTCATCGTGCAGTCGCCGGAGGCGGGGAAGGTCTGCGCGTCGGACGTTCCCGGCTCGATGTGGAGCGAGACCGGCTCGGCGGTGGTGGTCGCCGACAGGCCCGTGCCGGGCAGGCTCGCGGTGACCGAGACCTTCTTGAACTTCGCCTGGTCCAGCCAGACCCAGGTGGGCAGGTTCACGGTCGACGCATCGGCCGGCTTCATCTCGATCTCGGTGTCCGGGACCGGGAGTTCGTCGTAGGCGTACTCGGCGAGGACCTGGGGGGTGAGGGCGAGGGGTTCGTCGGGGGTGTCACCGTTCTCGACCCAGAAGGGCGGCTTGTCGCAGAGGCTGGCCTCCGGGTCGTCCTCGCGGTTGGGATTCACCACGGCGGCCCAGAACATGCCCTCGCCCTGCTTGTCGAGGTTG
The DNA here is from genome assembly GCF_014647975.1 of Streptomyces fumigatiscleroticus. GTDB lineage: Bacteria > Actinomycetota > Actinomycetes > Streptomycetales > Streptomycetaceae > Streptomyces > Streptomyces fumigatiscleroticus. The sequence continues at coordinate 119,763 of NZ_BMQF01000003.1, read as the reverse complement.
TAGTTCTTGTAGGGATCGCCGTCCTTGAAGTAGGCGTCGTACATGTCGGCGACCATGTTGCCGAGGCCGAAGGGGTTGTACTTGCGCAGGCTGTCCAGGCTCGCCTTCAGCTCCTTGGGCGAAAAGGCGGGCTCGTACCAGCAGGCCGGAGGGGTCCAGTTGGTGTCCGCCGACGTCAGCGAGCCGGTCTTCGCCGTGCTCGTGGCACCGTTCACGGTCGTCCGCACCTTGGTCTGGACAGTGATGTTCTGGCCGCTGCGCCCACCGCTCGCGCTTCTGCTGGAACTGCTCGTGTTGGTCCGGTCCGCCCAGGCGTCCGGTGCGCTCTGGAGTGTGATCAGCAGCGCTGCGGCGGTGCCCAGTACCGCCGTCGTGTTCCTGCGCTTCACGGCTGGCAGACCTCGCTCCCCCGCTGCGAGGTGCTGTTGGTGGTCTGCCAGACGCCCTTGTCGTTCTTCCTCAGCCGGTCGTTGTAGAAGACGTACGAGTCCTTGGTCACCTCGGTGACGTCGACCTTCCCGGTCTTGATGTCCTTGGTGTAGCCCTTCGACTCGTCGGCGCAGTAGGTGAGCCCGGCCGACCCGTCCTCGCTGAAGGTCACCTTGCGGTCGAAGTAGCGGACCGTTCCGGTCACCGTGGTGCCGTCCTCGACGAATCCGCCGATCCATTCGACGGACCCGATGTAGGCGGAGTCCTTGCTGTAGAAGGCCACGGCCGGCGACTTGGGGTTCTGCTTGCCGATGGCCTCGTCGATGGCACGCAGGTATTCCGCATTGTCCTTCAGCACGGCGTCCGCCTTGGCGTCCCCCGTCGCCTCGGGATCGAACACCAAGGTGTCGCCCTCCGGCAACTCGACCTCGGGCCGGTCGATTCCGTCGTCCGTGGCCGACGGCGACGGTGAGGCCGGGGCGGAACCGGTGTCCGCACCGGCGATCGCGTCGGATCTGCCGTCGCCGCCGGAATCGGAGCCGCCGCAGCCGGCCAGCAGCAGTACCGCCGTCGTCGTCAGAGCAGCCGCGGCTGCCGTCGTCGTGCGCATGGGAGTCGTACCTCCAGGGGTTGTGCAAGAAGTGGAGCGGGAGGCGGGCGGGCCGGGTCAGCCCACTTCGTTCTCCGCCACCGCCCGGCCGTGGACGGTCACGGCGCCGCCGTAGAACATGCCGGTGAAGACCGGGGAGTAGGTCAGCTGCACCTCGACCTGCACCCGCTGGGCGTCCGCCGCCACGCAGCGGGTCGCGGATGTGTCCGCGACCGTCATGCCCATCTCCCGGGCGAAGGTCTTCACCCGCGTGTCGCAGTTCTCGTAGTTGATCGGTGCCGGGCCGCCCTCGTTGTCGTAGAGGGCCTCGCGGTCGATGTCCTGGGCGGCGAAGCGGGCCGCCTGCTCGGCGATGTCCGCCGCGCGCTCCCGCTTGGAGATGGACATGCCGCCGTCGATGACGAAGGCCGACAGGGACAGGAAGACGATCGCGAAGAGGATCACCGCGCCGGCGCCCGAGCCGCGGTCGTCGAGCCGGGACCGGCGGGAGGCCGCCCACGTGCGTACGAGGTTCCTCACACCGTCCTCCGGTAGGGGTCCAGTGGGGAGCTGAAGCTGGCCGACAGCGTCGTCGGGATGTCCAGGCCCAGCATGGCCAGGCCCCGGACCCGGCAGCTCACCTCGACCGTGAAGATGGTGTCCGGTTCGAAGCCCTGGCTGGTCTGGCGGACCGAGACCGGGCCCGAGCAGACGTCGCCGAGGTCCGCCTCGGCCGCCTTGCGCGCCTCGGCCAGCGCCGTGGCGTGGTCCTTCTGGATCGAGCCGGCGCGTGCGGCGTCCCGGGCCGCTCCGTCGAGCGCGCCACGGCCGTCCACCAGTTGCCCGAAGGCCACCAGGACGAGGATGAAGAGGATCATCACCGGGGCGAGGATCACCACCTCGACGGTGGACAGACCCCGGTCGTCCCCGTTCCGGCGGTACCGGCTGACGCGGTCCCGCATGCGGGAGCGGCCCATCTAGTTGTTCCCCTCCGTCACGAACCGCTCCACCGGCCCCACCGACTGCGCGTGCACCGTCAGGTCGAGACCGGGGAAGACCGTCGGCACCCGCGCCGCGATCTCCACGCCCACCGTGTCCTGCTCCGGCTGGAGCATCGTCACGTCCGGCGACAGCACCAGCTGCGGGCCCAGCTGGCGGATATAGCTGTCCACCACGTCGCGCGCCTCGCCCCGCCATGCCCCCGGCTGATCGTGCGCCGTCGCCCGCGCCTTGCGCGCTCCCGCCTGGGCCGCCGCCTGGGCGACGTGGTCGGCGAAGAAGTACAGGGCGAACTGCACGGTCGCGAAGATCATGAAGAACAGGACCGGGGTGAGCAGCACGAACTCGATCGCGGTCATGCCGGAGTCGCCGCGGGTGGAGGCGGCCTCCACCTTGCGGCGTACCCAGCGACGTACGCGCACCGACAACCCCGTAGAACTCGTGTGTCTGGAATGTCCCGTGTGTCTCGTCCGTACGGTCAGCAGGTGCTGCCCGCGTCCGCGCCCTTGATGCAGTCGCCGACCTTGTTGGCGCCCTCGCTCAGGGCGGCGTTGATGATGGCCGCCACCACGCCGACGATCGCCACGACGACCGCGGAGATGATGACCCACTCGACCGCGGACGCACCGCGGTCCAGCTCGCCGGAGCGGGCGCGCTCGACGCGGGCCTGGAGGAAGGTGACCAGGAAGTCCACGGCAGGGATACCGGTGCGGAAGGTCCGTCCGTTCGTCATGGGAGTTGTCCTCTCGAATCAGCTGGGGTTCAGGGTGGTTGGGATCAGGACGGTCTGGATCAGGACGGTCTGTTCGGGACTGGCTGGATCAGGACGGTTCTGGATCCGGGCGATCGGCTCCGGGCGGCTCACACCTGGAACACCCGCATCGCCGCCGGGAAGATCAGGAACACCAGGAACCCGGCACACAGCAGCAGCTGCGCCACGAGCATCGACTGGGACTTCTCGCCCGCGCTGCCCTCGATCTCGGCGAGTTCGCGGTGCCGCATGGTCTCGGCGCGGGAGGCGAGGGACTCACGGACCTTCGCGCCGTCGTCCGCCACCAGGGCGAGGGAGGCCGACAGGTCCTTCAGCTCCTCCACGCCCAGGTCCTCGCCGAGCTGGCCCAGCGCCTGCCACTGGCTGATACCGGTGATACGGGCGTCGGCCAGGGCGTTGCGGATGCGCTGGGTGGCCCAGCCGTCGGAGACCTCCGCCGCCGCCATCAGCGCCTCGGGCAGACCCCGGCCGCCGGCCAGGCTCATGGAGACCAGGTCGAGATAGGCGCCGATCACACGGCGCAGATCCCGCCGCTTCTCGGCCGCGTCCCGCCGTACCTCCAGGTCGGGCAGGAAGAAGAACAGCGCCGCGCACACCAGGGCGAGCCAGACCGGGATGATCGGGCTCCTGCCGAAGCCCAGCGTCCAGACGACCGCGAACAGGAACGGCCCGAAGAACAGGCCCGCCACGCCCAGCAGCACCTTGGTCGCCAGGAACTGCTCCCAGCTGCGGTCCAGCACCGCCAGGTCCGCACGGAGCGAGCGCTGCTCCCAGCCCTGCTGGAGATAGAAGTCGGCGACGCGTGCGCCGACGTCGGCACGGAGCGAGCCGAGGCGGCCCGTGTCCTTCGTCGTCTGGCGGGCCGACTCGTACGCCGCCCCGCGCGCCCGCATGGCGTCGATCCGGGCGACCTGCGCGATCGCGCTCCGCTTGGTCGGGATCAGCGCGCGGACCAGGGCGTAGACGCCCAGGCCGAGGACCGCGCCGACGACGACCGGCATCGTCAGGTTCACCGTCGTACCCCCTCGTGCTGCGGCAGCTGCTGCGCCTGCGCGCCCTGCTGCTGGGACGGTGTCCGGGGACGGACGAACTGCACCGCCGACTCGTCGCGGACCAGGAAGCGTTCGGGCGTCTCGATGGTGGACAGCTTGCGCAGCCACCAGAAGCCGAGCGCGAACAGGCCGCAGACGCAGGCCAGGACGAGCTGGCCGACGGCCGTGCCGTAGGGCGAGACGAAGTCGCGGTTGAAGATGGACAGGCCGAGCACGAAGGCGATCGATACGGCGACGACGATCTGGACCGAGCGGCGGGTCGAGGCGCGCTGGGCCATCACGCGCTGGCGCATGTCGACCTCCTCGCGCGCCGACTTGGCCAGGGCGCCCAGCACCTGGCGCAGACCGGGTCCGCGCAGCCGTGCGTTGAGGATGAGCGCCGCGACGATGATGTCGGCGGAGGCGTCGTCGATCTCGTCGGCGAGCAGCTGGAGCGCGTCGGGCAGCGGGGTGCGGGCGCGCAGCCGGTCGACCAGGGCATCCAGATGGGGACGGAGGACGGGGGCGGCGGCGCGGGCGGAGGCCGGGATGGCCTGCTCCAGGCCGACCGCGCCGGCGATCGTGTCGCGCAGCGACTCCGTCCAGGAGGCGAGGGCCTCCACGCGTTTCATGGCGGCGCGTTCCTCGGCGGCGCCGCCGAAGAGACGGTCCCAGAAGAAGACGAGGACACCGGCCGCGATACCGGCCACCGCCCAGCGGGTGAGCAGCAGGACGGCGAGGCCGACGATGGCCGCGAGCGAGCCGCGCTGTCCGGCGAACCGGATCAGCTCGTTCGCCCGCTCGCTCGCCTTCTGCTTCTCGTGCGCGGGCTTGGCGGGCAGACCGCGTACGGCGAGGATCAGCAGGGCGAGGCCGCCGCCGACGGCGATGCCGCACCCCAGCGCGTACAGGACCGTGGTGGAGAACAGACCGCTCATGGAGTCGAGCGAGCCGAGGGCCGTGGACCGGATCGGAGTGGTCATGTGCTCACCCCCACGTTCCGGTGGGCCGGTAGCCGTGCGCGATGAGATCCTCCAGGCAGGCTATGGGGGCGTGCGGCACGACCCGGCCGTCGGGGGTCTCGGCGAACACCTCGCTGGACAGCACCCGTCCGTCGACGCCGTTGACCTCGCGCACGGAGGTGACCATGCGCTGGAGACGGCCGCCGGTCTGGAAGTTGTTGCGCCGCTGGATGAAGACGACGAAGTTGACCGCGCCGGCCACCAGCATCTGGCTGGCCTCGATGGGCAGCCGCTCGGACGCCTGGAGGGCGTAGGTGGAGATGCGGTTGAAGACCTCGCTGGAGCTGTTGGCGTGGATCGTGGAGAGCGAGCCGTCGTTCCCCTGCGACATCGCGTTGAGCATGGTCACGATCTCGTCGCCGAGCACCTCGCCGACGATGACGCGGGAGGGGTTCATACGCAGCGAACGCCGCACCAGCTCGGCCATGGAGATGGCGCCCTGTCCCTCGGAGTTGGGCAGCCGCTCCTCGAACGCCACCACGTTCGGGTGGAGATCGGGGAAGGTGTCGAGCCCCAGCTCCAGGGCGCGCTCCACGGTGATCAGGCGCTCGTGCGGCGGGATCTCGTTGGCGAGGGCGCGCAGCAGCGTCGTCTTGCCCGCGTTGGTGGCGCCCGCGATCATGATGTTCTTCCGCGCCCGGACCGCGCAGGCCAGGAAGTGCCCCAGCTCCGGGGTGAGCGTGCCATTGCCGACCAGGTCGGAGATGAAGACCTTGCCCATGCGGGCGCGGCGGATGGAGAGCGCGGGCCGCCTGGTCACGTCCATCACGGCGGACAGCCGCGAGCCGTCCGGCAGCCGCAGGTCCAGCTGCGGGTTGGCGGAGTCGAAGGGCCGGGACGACAGACCGGAGTACGCGCCGAGCACCTGGATGAGCTCGATCAGCTCCTCGTCGGTGTCGGCGACGGGCTCGCCGCGCACCTCACGGCCGTCGGAGTAGCCGACGAAGACGTGGTCGCAGCCGTTGATGTCGATGTTCTCGACCTCGGGGTCGTCCAGCAGCGGCTGGAGCCGGCCCACGCCGAACAGCGCGGCGTGCACGGCGGCCGCGTACTGCTCCTCGGTCTCGGCGTCCAGGGGCGTACGGCCGGCGTTGATCTCCGCGCGGGCGTACTCCTCCAGGATCTGGGCGATGACCGCGCGGGCGTACTGCCGCTCGTCCTCGGTGGACATCGGCGTGACGCCGCTGACCTGGTCCAGGCGGCGCTGCTCGGCGATGCGGTCACCGGCGTCCTGCCGGAACCGCTTGACCAGCTGGTGGTCGACAGCGGTCATCGGCCGGCCCCCGCGTGACCGCCGAGGTGCCCCTGCTGGGCCTGCGCGGACGCGGCCCAGGAGGCGCCGTACTGCTGGTACAGGTCGGCGGTGACCTTGCGGGCCGAACGGATCAGCAGCGACTTCTCCAGCCGGCCGCGCCTGCGCCCCGCCAGCTGGTCGGCGCCGGCGGGGTCGTCGGCGATGGTGCCGACGACGCGGGCGCCGGTCTGCGCGTGCACCAGCATGTCGTTGACCTGGCCCGCGAGCTTGCCGGCCTGGTTCGGGTCGGCGATCAGGACGACCCCGATCAGCGGGGTGGCCAGACTGGCGGCACCCCGCGGACCGCCGTGCACCTTGGTGGCCAGGGCGGCGGCCCGGTCCCGGACCCGGGCGATGGCCTCGGGCTCGGTACGGGAGACGAGCAGCACGAGCGCCGCGTGCGGGAACAGCTCGGCGACCGGGGTGTCCCCGCTGATCCGTCCGCAGTCGGCGATGACGTCGGCGGGCGCGTCCGGCGAGTCGGCGAGCGCGGCGAAGGCGCGGCCGAGGGTCGGCCAGAGCCCGGCGAGCCCGGCGGCCTGCTCGGCGATGCCGAGCCCGACGAGCACCTCCAGGCCGCCGCTCAGCGGCTGCACATGGTCCCAGAGCTGGTCGGGCACGAGCCCGCGGCGGGCGGTCGCGGCGATCGACAGCATGCCGGTGTTCGGGTTGAGCGGTCCGCCGTGCGCGGCGGCGCTGCGGTAGACCAGGTCGCCGCCGGCCGGATCGGTCTCGGCCAGCAGGACACGGCGCGGCCAGACCGCCGCGAGGGCGACGGCCGCGGTGGTGACGCCGGGGGAACCCTTGTCCGCGGCGAGGGCGATGAGGGCCATGGCTTGTCGGGGCGCCTTCTAGTTGCCGGGGATGAGCACGAGGGCCACTTCGCCGCTGGAGGCGGCCTGGGCCAGGGGGGCGGCGGCGTCGGCGTCGACGGTCAGCGTGACCGGCAGCTCGGTGCTGCTGACGAGGTCGTCGCTGCTCTTGCCGTTCGGTACGGAGCTGACCACCGCCCGGTCGACGAGCAGCGAGTCGCTGGTCGTCGAGGACGATCCGCTGCTGCTGGAGCCGGAGCCCGAACCGCTGTCGCTGCCGACGCGGTAGGCGGCGACGACGTCTCCCGGCTCCAGGCCCGTGGGGTACTGCCCGGCCTTCAGGGACAGACCGACCGTGGCCTTGCCCTGGGCGACGCCGGCGTCCTCGCCGAACATCTCCCCGACGACGACGACACCCTTCGGGATGGCGCTGACGGCCTTCAGCTTCTTCAGCGCGTCCAGCTGCGTCCACCGGACGTAGTTGATGCTGTCGTCCTCGGCGACCATGACGGAGGTGACGTTGCTGTCGTCGACCGAACCGCCGACCGGGATGGGCTGCGTGACCTTCACGACCTCGATACGGTCCCCGGCCTGGAGCACCAGCATCGTGGCGCCCAGCGCACCGACGAGGATCAGCAGCACCGCCAGAGCGGCCAGAGCCGGTTTGCGCTCGCGGGGCGGGGTGGGAAGCCGGTCACCGACCGGCGGTTGAGCCGGAGCCGCGGAACGCCCGCCGCCCGCCCCCGTACGCTCTTGGATCTTCACGCAACCGCTCCCCGTACACCCAAGAAAATAACTGCGAATCAGGACACTTCACACTTCTCGGCCCGCTGTCCGCGGCGCCTGGCCGGCCGGCTAGCCAGCAGTGAAGGGAGTGTCAAGCCATGGCACCGTATCAGCCACACATAAGCCCCTCAAGATGCGTCGGGCCCCACTGATCACGACCCGCACACCGTTACTCATCTGCAACTTCAGCCGTCCGCGGTCGCTTTGCGAGGCGGCTGGAAGCAGACGTTCGACTGTGCGTGAGCGAATCCGTGACCGGTGCGGCGAAGTGGCACTGGCGGGACGCCTGTTACTGAGCTGCCATCGAGCCTGCACGATTCACTTACGAAGGTGCCGGATCCCGCATGCCATGATCGTCCCGCGGTCCGGTGACGGAGTGATGACGGGGGCACGGGGATGAGACTTCTTCCGGTGAGCGGGGCGGCGCTGAGGTCCGACGCCCGGGTGTGGCAGGCGGTCCACGCGATCGGTGCGCGGCACGGCATCGACTACACGGACGACGCGGCGGTGACCGCGCTGCTCACGGAGCGGCGGCGGGCACTGGCGGCGATGCAGCGCGGGCCGCTGGTATGGCTGGGCGGACTGGCCCTGCTGGTGGGCGCGGTCTGGCCGTTCGTCGCCCCGACGATCCCGTCGCTCGCCGGGAAGCCGGTCCTGGCGTACGGCCCCGCCGGCCCGCTCCTGCTCCTCGCGGTGGCCGCGCTGACCGCGGTTCACGTCCGCTGGAAGCGCGAGCTGACCCGCGGGGCGCTGGCCGGATACCGCGAGGTCCTGGGCGTGGCCCGGGCGCACGGCATCGCGCTGACCCATGTACCGGCGTGGCTGGAGGGCCGCTCGTCCGGCGGCGGGAAGGGGGCGGCGCCGATTCCTGCGTATCCGCGGGTGGAGCCGCCGGTGGCGCAGTGGGGCACGGCCTCCCAGGGGTACGCGGCCCCGTGGCCCGGCGCCTTGCCTCAGGTGCCGCCGAAGCCCGCGGCCGTCGAGGAGTACGAGCGCATCGCCGACGCGGGCGGCTGGCACGACGAGACCGGCTGTCTGCTGGTCCTGGGCGGTGCGGGCGGCGCGGTCTGGGCGGCGACGTCCGACAAGCCGCTCGGATACGCGGCCCTCGTCCTCGTCCCCCTCGCCGTGCTGGTCTGGCTGGCGGGCAGCCGCCAGGGCAAGGAGAAGCAGCGGCTGGGGGCGGAGGCGAAGGCCTACGTCAGGGCCGTGTCGGCGGCACAGGCGGCGGGGGCGCAGGTGCCCGAACTGTCGCCCGCGCTGCGCAAGCTGCTGGAGGAGTAGCGAACGCCGCCGCCGGAATCCGCGACCCGCACTTCATCTGATCCGGTGAATGCCGACGGACCGGCCCACCGCTTCCGAAAGGGTGAGGGCGACGGCGGCTCCCACTGCTGGGCGGCCGGCTCACCACGGACTGTGAAGTCAGGCCCCGCTGCGGCGCCGCTGCCCGGCGTAGAACAGTGCCGCGCCGGTCACCAGGAAGAGGCCGGCCGTGATCTCCAGGGTGAGGGCGTCGGGTTCGCCGTCGTCGGCCGAGGCCTCGATGTACGGGTCGAGCGCGCCGAGCGGATCCTGGAAGAGGACGACGGCCTGGCCCACCTTGAACTGCCCGTAGCAGTTCTGCTGCTCGGACAGGTCCCGCACGGCGCCCGACGTGTCGACGACCCGGCAGACGGAGTGCACGCTGCCCTTCTTCACGCCCTCCCGTTCGCCCGTGTCCGCCACGACGGCGTGCACGCGCTCGCCCGCCTGCTTGATGTACGTCTCGTAGAACGCGGGCCCCGCGAAGAACGGCAGCGCCAGCACGGTGACCGACGCCAGCGTCGCGGCGCCGGCCCGGTGCCAGACGCCGCCCGCGAGGATGGCGGCGGTGGCCGTCACGCCCATGGTGACGACGACCCCGAACCAGATGCCGTACGGGTACTGCCCGAGGATGCCCGCGACGACGGCCACCACCGGCAGGAGCAGCGCCCACTTCACGCTGTTCAGCGTGGGACGCGGCGCGGCTGCCGCGGCCTCGATCCCCACCGGGCCGCTCGGCGCGGCCGGCGGTACGTCGTAGGTGTCCATGTGGGTGCGCTCCCCCCTGTGCCTTACCGGGCGGTGGGCCGCCCGCGTCCTAGCGGCGGTGGCGACCGGTACCGATTTCCGGGTGCACACGTTATCGGTCGGTCGAGCGTGGCCACGGACGCCGGGCGCCGCCCGCCGAAAGCGACGGCGTCCATGCCACCACGACGGTCAGAAGCCGTCCCCCAGCCGGTCCGCGAGCCGGCCGGGTGCCGAGATCAGCGCTCCGCGTAGCGACAGGTTCCGTGTGTAAACGCCCTCGAACAGGATGGCCAGGCTGAAGTCCACGGAGTCCACCGCGCCCTGGGCGGTACCGGAGATGGTTTCCGGTCTCGCCCAGCTCGACCGCACCGTCGCCACGTGCGCCTCCGGCCTCTCCAGGACGTGGTACCGCCGGTTCCTCGTCTCCCGGTACCGGTACTCCCGGCCGACGGCCCAGATCCTCAGAGCCCGGCCTTCCCTGCTCGTCCGCCAGGCACTCCGCTCGAAGGCCGCGTCCTGCCCGGCGACATTCAGCCGCCCGTGCGCCAGCCGGGGCCGGCCTCCGTACGGCAGCCCGGTGAAGAACGACCGGGCGATGCTCTCACCCGTCACCATCGCACCGCGGTAGGTCCGCTGATCGGTCACGGGTACGACTTCCAGAGCCGGCACCACCAGCTCCACCTGACCGAGCTGGGCCACTTCACCGCGCCAGAAGGTCACGTGATGCTGGTTCCTTGAGGTCACCGTGTTGGTATGACGCCGCAGCTCATAGACAAGTTGGGACATTCTGCACTCTCGGTCTCGTTGTCACACACGGTCAGTCGAAGGGATTGAGAGCGCTGCCCAGCTTCTTCGCGCCCTCCGCGAGTTTCCCGGCTCCCTCGGCGACCTTCTTGCCGGCCCAGGCACCGGCTTCGGCGACCTTTCCGGGGAACTTCTTCACGGTGTCCCAGTTGTCGACGATCGTGGCGACACCGTAAACGGCACCGGTGACCACTGCCGCACCGATCGTCACCGGGTTCGGCGCGACCATGGCAGCGGTGAGCGAGGCGTTGAAGGCCACTCCGGAGACCTTGGAGACGTATCCGGCCTTGTCCCTCTTGAACGCCTCGACAGGGTTTCCCTCCTGCCAGACGTCGAACGCCCCGACACCCGTGGCCACGATGCTGCCGCCGATGCCGGCGGCACGCCACCAACCCGCGGTGCGGAGTGCCGTGCCCGCTCCCGAGGCGAGAGCGCCCAGCCGGCCCGCTCCCGTGGCCCGGCTCAGTGCACCGGCGTTCTTGCCGACCTTGAGGAGATTCGCCTCCCAGGCCCACTGTCTCCCCGACAGGCCGGCGAGGCTGTCCTTTCCCGCCAGCACGTCGAGAATGGGAGCGGGTGTACGCGCGCCGATCGAGGCACCCAGGCGTGCGACACGTGCGGGAATGTAGGACGGCGGCTTCCCTTTCAGGATCTGGGCCAGAGTTGTACCGGGCGCCTTCATCAGGTCACCCTTTTTGAAGCGCTTGATCAGGCTCAAGGTTCCGGCCGCGGCCATTTTGAACGCACCGGGCACGGTGGAGGCGAGAGCGGTCAGGTCGATGTAGTCAGCGACCACTTCCCCGAGGTTCTCGTTCCCCGACACTTTTGCGACGGCATCCCCCGGAATGCGCTGCAACCAGTCCTGGTACGTCTCCCCGGGCTTGCGCTTCAGCCAGGCGGTGTCGAACTTGTCGCCGTTCGCGACGGACGCGTTCGCGATGAGCATCGCGTCGGGGGGCAGTTGCCCGCCCTTCAGGTCCTCCGGTTTGAAGCCCGCGTACAGCGCGGCCGCCATGGGGTCGCCGTTGTCGGCCCGGAGGATCGCCGCACGTCGGCGCAGATCCGTGGCCGTCTCGGTGGTCCAGGTGTGCATCGGCTTGAGGGGACTCAGTTTGTCCCGCACACCGAGGTGGGACGCCCGGGTGAAGGCCTCGTCGAGCCGGTCCCGGAGTTTTCCTCTTCCGTCCAGAAGCTTCGCCAGGTGCTCGATGTCTTCCGGATTCGCCATGCGCTTGGAGTCGTCGCCCATTGTTCCCCGTAATGATTCGCTGGTGCGGCGTAAAGGAAGGGGTGCCGTGAGGCCCGGCCCTGGGAGGAGGTTCTCGAGCCCCAGGAGATGTTCCTCGGACCCCCGATTGAAGGGCCTCGGGCCCTAGGAGGAGGCCGTCGTGGCGCGGAGCTGGGCCTCGTCCGGCAGAAGATCGGTGATCCGCTGCCAGAGCTCCTTGGCGGAGACCTGCCGTACCCGCAGTTCGCTGCCCGTGTCCACCTGTCCCTCGCTGATCGGCTCGGCGGGCAGTTCACGCAGCCAGTAGCCCTCGACACCGCAGTCCCAGACCGCCAGGGCCGAGACGGCCGGTCCGGCGTCGGTGCGCGCCGGCCCGTCCCCCTGCCAGACCACGGTCATCCGCCACATGCAGTTCAGCTGGGAGAGGATCTCGGCGAGCCGCACCGGGGCACCGGCCGCTTCCGCCACGGCCTGCGGTTCTTCGTACTCGCCGGCCTCCATGCGCTCGATCACCTCGTCGAGCTTGCCCATGGTCGACACGATCTCCTCGGCCGTGTCGGGCTCGGCGGTGAAGTCCCGGTGCAGGTCGACCATTCTGGCCAGGGCCCACACGAGGGTCTCGGGTTCGGCGGGTACGTATTCGGACTCCGGCGCACCGGGCCAGGCCTCGTGGGTGAAGACGAACTCGTCGCCCACGACGGCTCCGCTGCTGGTCACACCCTGCGGTCCGGTCACCTCGACCCGCGCGATGACCCGCGGCTCCATCAGCGTGGAGACGAGCGGGTACAGATCGGCGGAGATCTTGTCCTCCCCGTCGAGGATCCCGGCATCCCGCAGCTCGGCGTGCGCCTGCGACAGCTCGTCCGGAATGCCCCCCTCCTCCACAAGAAGGCCCAGCACACTGACGTGAGAGTCGGACAGGCGCAGACGACGCCGAGCCGTGTCTATCGAAGGCACTTTCTTCTCTCCCAGAAAACAATGACGAGCGGAGCCGGAGGTCGAAGGGCTGTCAGAGGTCGTTGAACCGGTTCACGATGCGCCCGGGCAATGACACCAGCACACCGAGAGCGGAAAGGTTCCGCGTGTACACGCCCTCCAATACGACTGCGACGCCGATGTCGAGCGCATCCGTGTCTCCGTGACCGGTACCGGCGATGGTTCGCGGGTTGTTCCAGCTGGTACGCCGCATCTGAACAGAAGCTCCCGGCCGCGACAGTTCGTGCGCCCGTTTGCCGTCACGTTCGGCATATGCATAATCGCGCCCGTTCACCCGGATATGCAGGGCGCGCCCCCTTTTTCCGGGCCACCAGATGTTGCGCGAGAGCTGAGCGGGTTCCCAGTCCACCCGCAGCTCTCCTCCGGCGAGCAGAGGACGCCGCAGATATCTCAGCCCGAGGTACGTCGTGAGCGGAACGCGGTCGCCGCTCACCGCCACCTCGCAGTACTCCGACGGATAGTCACTGTGCTCGGTGGGGAAAGCCAGTTCGATGGCACCGAGCCCGTCCACATGGCCGGTCCACAGGAAGATCTCACCCCGTGGAACCTCGGCGCCGGACGCCGCACGCTGAAGCTCGAACGTCATGCCGCTCACGCGTCGACCCCTCCCGCTTCGCTTCCGAAATACTGCTTAACTCGCGTAAATCCCAAAAATCCCGACACCATGGACGATCGACCACCACATAAGCCGTCGCCGCCGCACTTCAAGGCGTAGTAAAGGCAGAGTAATCCATAGCCATAAGCATCTCGTCGGCGATCGGCACACAGGTACGAGCGACGGCGATCTCACCCGCCCGGCAGAACCGGCTCGACGGCCGTCCGACGGTCACCCTGCCGAGTGACGCGGAAGGCGTTGGCCGAGCGGCGGACGCAGCGTCCCTGGGCAAGGGGATCACCACAGCGTTCCCGCAAGCCACCGGTGAGGTGGACACTTCGGCGGAATCGGCGGCAGCTCTTTGCCGTACGAAACCACCAGTCCGAAAGCGCCGGCCGGTAATCCGCCACCTCGGAGCTTCCGCCACCTCGAAGCTGTCGTCGAAGTTCTCGAACGACTCTCGAGTGCGCGAGTAATGCGGCGCGTCCGCGTCCCGCGTGAAGCCGCCTCAGCCGAAAGCCCGCCGCACTCCGGCGTGATGGCCCTGTGTCGATCGCGAGGATTCCGCTTCCCGGTCCCCCCGCGTCGAACGCCCCTCTCGTATGCTGCCCCCGCACCGCCGCTGGTCAAATGATCGACGGCACCGGACGAAAGCATGCAACGGGGGAGGAACCACACGTGGGGGCGACGGATGCCGACGATTCCGCCGAATTGAAGAAACGGGCGAAGCAGCTGCGGGACTGTGCGCGTGAGGCCCGGACGCTGGCCCACCGGCTCGGACCGTATCTCGACGGCGCGGTGAAGAAGGCCGCCCCGCGCACCTCCGCCTCCGGCGACGACAAGGACGCGATCTGGCAGGGCCCTTTCGCCGACGAGTGCACCAGCAAGCTGAAGCAGCGGCAGCGCACGCTGAACGACATGGGCACCGCCCTGCTCGCGGACGCCACCCGCTGGGAGACCCAGGCGGACGAACTGGAGCGGCAGGCCAAGGAGAAGGACAAGGCCAAGTCCAACGCGGGGGCGGGCGGCAACTGATGGCTTTCCGAGGATTCGACGCCGGCCGATTGACAGCCCTGGCCAACGACCTGGACTCGCTCGGGCAGAACTCCGGCAAGCTGCACAGCAGGCTCGCCGCCGTGCTCACCACCGCCCAGCAGAACCTCCCGCCGGGCCAGAACGCCTCCCGCAACGCCGACCTCCAGGACCTCGTCGGTGATGTGGTCCCCATGCCGTCGTTCTTCGGGCGCCGGCGTCTGCCCGGCGCGCTCGGCGGGGAGCTCGGCGACATGCAGTCGTCGATGAAGCGCCGTATCAAGCAGTTGGAGGGATTGCAGGAGCTGGAGCGGCGGGGCTACCCCGTCAGTGACAGCAGCGTCTTCCTGGACGAGAAGGCGCCCGACGCCAAGAAGATCGACGACGCGCTGCGCCACCTCCAGGACCTCCAGGGCAAGGACTTCGGCACCAACGGCAACCGCGACGACCTGGAGAAGATCTCCGGCGAACTGGACGGGCTGTCCGCGGCCGAGCTGGACGCCCTGATGACAAAGGCGTCGCCCAAGGATCTCGCCTTCTACAACCAGCTGCTCACCGACACCGACGACTCCTTCTGGAACCCGTTCGACGAGAACGGGCTGCCCGAGGACAGGCGCCGGGAGACGCTCGGCAGGATGCTCTCCAGGATCAGTCCGGAGAACGTCGGCAAGTTCACGACGGCCTTCCCGGGCGTGCAGCCCACGTTCACCAACACCGACGCGTACGAGCACGGCGGCAACGAACAGAACGGCCAGACCAACAGCGGAATCCACTGGGCGCCGCCCACCGACCCCCTGTTCCAGGACGGCGTCTCGGCCGACGACGTCAACCAGAACCAGTTCGGGGACTGCTGGTACGTCGCCTCGCTGGCCGGTCTGGCGCAGAAGGACCCCAAGTTCATCCAGGACGGCATCAGACAGAACCCCAACGGCACGGTCAGCGTCCGCGTCTGGGACAAAGAGGGCAACTACCAGTGGGTCACCATGACCGCGGACCTGCCCAGCGACCAGAACGGCAACCCCATCACCACGTACGGCAACGGCGAGACCTGGCCGGCGTACTACGAGAAGGCCTTCGCGCTGGTCTACTCGGAGGACGGCGACGACGAGCGCGGCTACGGCGGGATCGAGGGGGACGACCCCAAGAAGTCCGCCCCGTATCTGACCGGCAAGGAGGGCGAGGACCTGACGACGGGCGGATTCCTCGGCATCGGCGAGCACGACGACAAGAGCCTCGCCTCGCTCAGGAAGGCGTTCGACTCCGGCAAGGTCGTCACCGTCTCCACCCCGGCCGACGAGAGCCTGGACAAGAACCACCCCCAGGAGTGGGGCTCCACCTACCACAGCAACCACGCCTACTACGTCCGCGGCTTCACGGACGACGGCAAGGTCGTCCTCGGCAATCCCTGGGGCGTCAGTTCCTACCCGCCGATCACCGTGACCCAGGAGCAGTTCAACACGTACTTCCAGGGACCGGAGGCCTTCGATGTCCCCTGACGCCCGGCAGGTGAGTGAAGTGTCCGACCGTCCGCAGCATCCCCGGTCTCCGCGGTCTCCGCGGTCTCCCCAGGTCAAGTACCCCTTCGAGCTCGACGGCCGCTGGGTGCTCCGGTACCACATTCCGTACACCGTCGAACACGAGGGCCGCGAACACCGGATCGTGGCCACGATCTTCGCCCAGCCGTCGGTGCACGGCCGGATCCAGATCGCGAGCCCGGGCGGCCTCGTCGGCGAGTACGACGATCTGACCCCGGGCGACCTGGTGGAGATCACCGGCGATGCGTGGCGGGTGGCGGAGGTCGACTACCGCACCCGCATCGTCCTGGAGCGCGTGACCGACGACGGCAAGGAGGAGACCGGTGCTCAGGCCGGCGAGTAGGGCCAGGAACGCCGGCAGGGCCGGCAGATACGGGATCGCGGGCGTCGCCGCGGCCGCCCTGCTGGGGCTGACCGCTTGCGGATCGTCCGACGACGGCGGGGGCGCCGACGGCCCGCCGAGCGCGCCCACGACCACCCAGGCGGCGAAGGACAAGGGTCCGGTCTGCGTCGGCGACGCCCCGGCGGACGGCGTGCACGTCCTGCGCGGCGGCGGGTTCCGGCTGCCGGGCGGCGGGGGCGTGCAGTACGCCGGCGCGAGCGCGGACGGGACGTCGCGCACGGCGACCCTGCGCGACGGCGCGCACTACCGGTCCGGCCAGCGGCAGTGGACCGTGCAGCCCGGCAAGCAGGTCACCGTCTCCGGCCACGCCTACACCGTTCGGCAGATCTGCTCCTACCGTGTCGTCCTCGAGCCGCAGGACGCGAAGGACAAGGCCGCGCTCGCCGCCGCCCCCGCGTCCCTGGACTCCAAGGGCGGCACCGCCGACGACGGCCTGTGCTTCACCACGAACGGCACCGTCAGGGCCGCCGCCGCGAAGGGTTTCCCGGCCGAGGGCCGGACGCTGTCCCTGCTCGGCAACGGCGGCGTACGGCGCTTCCCCACCGGCCTGTCGATCACCGTCTCCTACATCGACACGGCAGCGGGCACGGCCGGCATCAACGCCAACTGCGCCGCGATCCCCGTCGCGGCCTACAAAGACGTCCGGGTGGGCGACACGGTGGAGTTCGCGGGGGTCTCCTTCGACGTCGCGGAACTGACCGAGCAGGCCGTACGGCTGACGCGGACGGGTACGTGAGGCTGCGGCGCACCCCGTGGCGCGCCAAGCCGTCAAGAGCAGCCGTGGATGGTGAAGTCACCGTCCTCGGGAGACCGGTCGAAGCCCGGAGGTATCGTCGAGCAGGCATTTCGCGGGACTCGATTTTGGAGGGACGAGTGGCGTTCGGCAGAGGCAGCAAGACGAGAACGGTGGAAGAACCGCCCATCGAGCAAGTCGCCTGGGACACCGTCCGGAAATTCGTCGTCAGTCCGGTAGTACGTCCCGAATCGCCGAAGCGAAGCCGTGCCGTCCTGGACAAGCCCGCCGTTCGTGTGCCCATGGGGACGAAGCTTCTGCCGGTTCTCGCCCCGTGTGCCTATCTGGGCTCGTCGTCGGTTCCGCAGTCACCGTCACGGCCCGAATTCACTCTGTACGAGGACCCCGGCGCGCTCAGACTGCTGTGCTATGTCGAGGAACCGCAGGAAGTCGACGGAGAACAGCACTACGTCGTCCGGGACGGGCAAGGACAGACGGTGGGAACACTTCGCCGCATTCCTCCCAAGCGGCCTTTCAAGCACACATGGCGCATCGAGCAGCCCGGCCGACCGGAGATCGTAGGACGCAATGAATGGGCGAGCGGCAGCGCCAAGGAAGTCGCCGGCCGAGCCGCGGGGCGCTTTGTCACCGGTATCGTCGACGACCTGCTGAACCCGGGAGACGGCGACACGCCCGGCACCGGCAAGGGCCGCAAGTTGGAGTGGCGGGCCGACGACAAAGTGGTGATGACCTCGGAAGGCAGCAACGAGGTGCATGTGAGGGTGGACTGGGTGGACCGTCGGCTTGCCTTCGCTTTCGCTCTGGTGGGCGACAAGTGAGCGTTGTGTGTCCATGGACGCCTGCACTCGCTCTCCGAGCCGTTTTCCTAGCAAGCGTGCGTAGCATGCTGCCTCCTCTGCCCGTCGACGTGGTGCTGGTGCGGGCAACATCCGAGGGGACGGAACATGAGGATCGCCAATCCGGACGACATGGAGCAGCTCGCCAAGCTCCTGGACGGGCGGGGCGGAGTCCGCGACAGGCTCGATGAGGCCTTCAACAGAGCGTCCCGCCTGGGTGTGACCACTCGTCTGTCCTCGCTCAAGCCGCTCCGGAGCTGGGTGACCGACACCGCGCCGGATCTCCGTAAGCGTGCGGCGATCGCCCGGCTGGAAAGTGGTGACCCGGAAGCGGGGCTGCGCTGGGCCGGTTTCAGTACCAAGGACATCGAGAAGTTCCTCGAGCAGTACAAGGACAAGGACAAGGAACTCTCCCCGGACGATATTCTTCTCGCCAACTCTGTGGCCGCCAGCAACGATCCGAAGGCCGACGCGTTCAAACGGAAGTCCAACGAGTCGCTGAACGACTGGATATCGCGGATCAAGGCGCATGCGCTGGAGCAGATTCCCGGGCTGGAGCCGCACGCGGCCACGATCATGAGCGTGATCGATCTCTACGGAGACTGGAAGGCCGTCAACGGGACCACGGCCACCGTCACCATCCAGGGAGCCGCCCTGACCAAGGTGCTGGTCGGCAACTCGCTCAAGCAGGGAGTGCTCAGACCTTGGAAGACCCGGATCGGAGTGGCACTCCGCGGATCGAACAATGGCCTGCTGCGCTGGTCGGGCACCAAGCTCATCAAGTACACGCCGAAGATTCGCTCGCTCGGCGCGCCCGGCAGCTGGTTCCCGGGTCAGCTGAGCCAGTGGGCCCAGAAGATACCCGGCACCAAGGGTGCGGTCGCCGACTGGACGGGCAAGGGCTACGACGTTCTTCGTGGCCTGAAGATCATGGACTCCCCCATCTGGAAGGGCGTCTCGGTCAACAAGGCGATCAACTTCTTGGTGGGTTCGGACGAACTGGCGGCCAAGTTCGGCAAGGTGACGCACGCCGGTCAGGCCGTGACACGAGCGGGCAACGCGAACCTGTTGAGGGTCACGGGCAATGCCTTCAAGGATGCCCGAGTAGGCGGTCTCGGCCGTACGTCCTCACTGGTCGAGGGCTTCTCCGCGGCCGGCAAGGTGTCCGGGGCCCTCCGTGGGCTGGGAATCGCCGGAAGCCTCGCCGGGACCGCGTTCAGCACCGCGAACGTCGTTGCCCAGGGCAACCCCGTCAAGGCCTTCGAACGCGAGGGCGCCGGCTACGTCGCGGACGTCGCCGAAGTCGGCTTCAACGCGTCCATGACGGCCGCCATGGTCGCCCCCAACCCCGTCACCATCAGCCTCGCCGTGGGCTTCGGCGCCGTCTACGTGGGCGCCAAGGTCGTCGATGACTGGAACGAGATCAAAAGGGGCGCGGGCAAGGCGGCCGACTGGGTCGGCGACAAGGCAAAGGACCTCGGCAAGAGCATCGACAAGTCCAAGGCGAACCCGATGAACTGGTTCTGAGCCTGAACCTGGCCCACGAAGTGCAGCCGACGCGCCTGATGAAGCCACGTATGCGGCGTCCCCTGCTGCCCGGCCGAACCGTGCCGCCCGCCGGAGGCTATGGTCGGAACGCACCCTTCAGCGACACGGAGAGGCACTGTGTTCGGCAAGAACAGAAACGTCGACGAACCTCCCGTCCAGATCGTCCCCTGGACCGACGTCTGGGAATTTGCCATCACCGACGAGGAACGTCCGGCGAACGCACAACGCAAGCGCCCCGTGCTCGGTGTCCGGGCGTTCCGGGTGCCGCAGGGGGCTCGGGAGCGGCGCGTCAACGCGCCCTGTGCCTTCTTCCCTCCTCAGTTCCCGGCGTCCTCGACGTCCTCGGCCGAGGCCACCGCCCGGCGACTGTACGAGGACCCGGAGGGCCGCACGCTCCTCTGCGCGGTCGACGAACCGCAGGATGCCTCAGGTGAACGCCACTACGGTGTTCGCGACGGCCAGGGGAACACCATCGGCACCATCCGTCGCATCGCTCCGCTGAAGCACGCCCTGAAGCCCACCTGGCGCATCGACCAGCCGGGGCACCCCGAGATCGTGAGCAGTGCCGAGTGGGCCAAGGGCGGTCCCAAGGAGATGGTTCAGCGAGGTGCCGGGAAGTTGCTGTTGGGCGTCGTCCAGGCCGTCGCCGACATGGGCGCGGAGGGCGGCGACCAGCCGACCAAGACGCGCGTTCTGGAGTGGCGAGCGGACGACGAGCTCGTGCTGACGTCGGACGGCGACCGCAGGTTCCTGGTCAGGGCGGCGTGGCTGGACCGGCGGCTCCTTTTCGCGTACGCGCTGCTGCGGACCGGATGAGGACGAAGAGGCTCCGGCACGGTAGCGAGCCAGTGGTCCGCTCCTGACACCGGCAGCCTCATCCGTACCATGGGCACCGTCCCGGAACGGTTCCGATCCGATCGGGGACGCACAGGCACGTCACGGGGGATGAAGCATGGGTATGAGGAACGTCAATCCGGACGACCTCGATCAGCTCGCCAAGCTGCTGGACGGGCGCGGCGGAGTGCAGGACAAGCTGGACGAGGCCTTCACCAGGGCGTCGCGGCTCGGAGTGTCAAGCAAGCTGACCTCTCTCAAGCCTCTGCGCAGCTGGGTCGGTGACGCAGCCCCCGACCTCCGCAAGCGCGCCACGTTCGCCCGGCTGGAGAGCGGTGACCCGCAAGCCGGGCTGCTGTGGGCCGGATTCACCGCCAAGGACATCGAGAAGTACAAGGGCGAGAACCTCGGCCCTGACGCCCTGCTCCTGGCCAACTCCGTCGCGGCCAGCGATGATCCCAACGCCTACAAGTTCAAGCGGCAGCCCAACGAGTCGCTGGCGGACTGGATCGAACGGCTGGAAGCCCACGCCATCTCCCAGATCCCCGGTCTCCAGCCGCACGAAGAGACGATCGCCACCATGATCGGCCTCTACGGTGACTGGGGCTCGGTCACCGCCGCCACCGCCGTGGTCACCATCCAGGGCACCTCGCTGACCAAGACGCTGCTCGGCAACTCCCTGAAGGCGGGGGCGCTGCGCACCTGGAAGACCCGGCTCGGCGTGGTCCTGCGCGGCTCCAAGACCGGGCTCATCCGCTCGGCCGGCAACGGCCTCATCAAGTGGTCACCGAAGATCCGCTCCCTGAGCGCCCCCGGCAGCTGGCTGCCCGGCCAGCTCGGCAACCTCTTCGGTCGCAGCACCACGTACCAGAACCTGTCCCGCATCCCGCTCACCAGCGGCCTCCGCGGCGACCTGATAGGCCAGGGCTACAACTGGGTTCGCTCGACCCCGCTGATGAACACGCTGCGCGCCAACGGAGTCATCGACTTCCTCGTCGGCTCGGACCAGGTCGCCAAGACGTACGCCGGTTTCACGCACTCGGGGCAGGCGGTCACCCGTGCCGGCAACGCGAGCCTGGTCAAGGTGTTCACCAAGGCCGCGAACAGCCAGCGGTTCGCCAACTCCGTCGCGGAGGCCACGAACACCGCGCGGGGTGCGGGAGCGCTGCGCACGGGGCTCGGCGCCGCCGCCAAGACCGCGGGCTTCCTGCGAGGCGCGGGCATCGTCGGCGGCGTGGCGTCGACCGGCTTCAGCGCCGCCAACGTCATCTCCCAGGGCAACCCGGTCAAGGCGTTCAAGAGAAACGGTGCCGGATACGTCGCCGACGTCGCCGAGGTCGGCTTCAACGCCTCCCTCACCGCGGCCATGGTCGCCCCCAACCCCGTCACCATCGGCCTCGCCGTCGGCACCGGCCTCGTCTACGGCGGCGCCAAGGTCGTCGAACACTGGGACGACATCAAGGAAGGCGCGGGCAAGGCAGTCAGCAAGGTGAAGGACCTGGGCAAGAGCATCGCCAAATCAAAGGCGAACCCAATGAACTGGTTCTGACGGACCGGGCGGGCCACCCCAGCGAGAGGAGCGGTCATCCAGAGCCCTCGTCCCGGCCTCTGCCGAAGAGGAAGTTCATCGGGATCGCCATGATGGCACCACCCGTCGTAAGGGCCGACCTGTCGACCTCTTCCAACACGATCGCAATGGCGAGATCCGTGGCGTCCGCCTCGCCTTCGACCCTGCCAATGCGAGTGGCCCCAATTTTCGAAATGTAACGTCCGCGATCGAGAGTTACAGTAACACCTTTTCGCTTGAGCTGTGCCTCCTTAAGCGGGCCGAATGACGTGTAACTGAATCTCCGGTCACGGTATGTCATCTCAAGCCAGCGGGAACCCTTGCGGATCCCTTGCACCTTCAAATCCATGTCGACCAAGGTCCCGTCGACCTTCAGCCAGCCGCCGTCAAGCGACGGCACGACGCCGTGCCCCCCGCTGAACAAGGTCTCTGGAAACAGCTCGCCTTCCAGAATCGCCTGGCGGAGGGGATCCTGGCGGGACCCTCCGAAGGGGCTGTGAACCTTCACCTGACCGAACTTCCCTACGCGACCGTGATAACCGTTCGCAATGCGGCCATCATGAAGTGGCTCCAGCTCGAATTCGAAGTCGCTCAACTCTGCATTCCCTCGATAGTGCGATTCACCGTGACGTCACTAGAACCAGTTCATCGGGTTCACCTTGGATTTAGCGACCGCCTTTCCCAGATCACCGGCCTTCCCTCCGACCCATTCCCTTGCCTTTTTCGCACCCTTTTTGATATCACCCCAATGTTCCACGACCTTCGCTCCGGCGTAGATTCCACCGGTTACTGCTACTGCGCCGAGCGTGACGGGATTGGGCGCAACAGTGGCCAGGGTCAGTGATGCGTTGAAGCCGACCTCGGCCACATCTGCGACGTACCCCGCCCCTTTCTCCTCGAAGGCCTTGCGAGGATTCCCCTGAACATACACGTTGACGCCGCTGGACAACGTTGAGTAGACGCCGGAAATAATTCCCGCGCCACGCAGGGCGCCGCCCATCTTGGCCGCAGTCTTGAGGCCTCTCACAGCCGACGTGAGACGCCCCTTGCCGACCAGGCGATTATCTGCGAAAGCGTTTTTCGCAACTTTCCAGTAACTTGCGTTGCCCGCGCGGGTGACCTCTTGCCCGGAGTGCGAGAAACCTCCATACATGCGAGCGATCTTGTCCGATCCGACCAATCCATTAATGAGCCGGTTCCCGGTCATGCCGAGCAAGGTCCTGCTGTTCATCAAACGACTGCGTCGCAGCTCGTCGAACGCCTCCCCGACGCGCACACTCGCCTGACTGGCGACAAATGGAACTCTGCTGGCATCCTGGTATGCGGCACTACCGGAAAAAGCACTTGCCAGCTTGCCCGGCAGCCACGTTCCCGGCGCTGTCAGAGAACGAACCGGAGGTCGCCACCTGGCTAATGAATTACCCCAATCAGCGAGCCTTGTTGGTGCCCACGAATATCGCCCGTGCAGTCGTACCATCACGTCGGCAGCCTTCAACTTCCATGAGTTCAAGGCGCCCTCAGCGAGCGAATTCCCGACGAGCACCTTGGTGGTATTCACTCCATGGAATGCTGCCAGTCCTCCGTGATGAACGGTGGACGTGACATCCCCGACGGCGCCGAGGATTTCCTTGATCTCCTCCTCGTACGGTTTGAGCGCCGGGATGCTGTCGGCGATTCCGTGAGCCCTGAGACGGTCGACCCAGTCGTCCAGAGACTCCCTCGGTTTGCGGCGGAAGGCTTCAGCTTTCGCATCACCGCTGGTGGCCACGGCGTTGGCGATGAGAAGGATCCCCGGCGCCTTGGCGTAGATACCCGCCCTGACGATGTCCTTGACGTCGAAGCCCGCCCAGCGGAGACCCGCGTCCGGGTCGCCGTCCTCCAGTCGTGCAATGGCGGCCCGCTTGCGTAGATCCGGTGCCGTGTCGGTGACCCAGGACCGCAGGGGCTTGACGGCAGTCAGCTTGCCGCTGACTCCGAGTCGCGAGGCTCTGGTGAATGCCTCGTCGAGTCCGTCCTGCACACCGCCTTTGCCGTCGAGCAGCCTGGCGAGTCGGTCCAAGTCGTCGGGGTCGACGTTCCTCATGGTCGTTATCGGCTCAAGGTGACCATCACTCGCCCTCGATCAGCAATTCCTCCCGGTCCGGCAGCAGATCCGTGATCTTCCCCCAGACCTCCGCCGAGTTGGAGCGGACGAGGACCAGCGGGCTGTCCGGGCCCACCTGGCCCGGCATGATGGGTTCTTCGGGCTGTTCGCGGATCCAGTAGCCCAGGGGGCCGCAGTCCCAGACGGCGAGGGCTCGGATCATGGTGGAGCGCCGGCCCTCGTGCTCGCCGTCCCAGGCGGTGGTGATGCGCCAGGTGGCGTTGAGGGAGACGACCAGGTCGCAAAAGCGCGCGAGGGCGTCTTCCTTGAGGTCGGGGTCGGCCTCCGTGAGAGCCCTGCGGACCAGTTCGCGGGTGGCGTCGTCGTCGGGACCGGGCTTCTCCAGGGCGACGAACGCGGCGTCCAGGGCGGCCATCGTGGTCTCGACGCGGACCTCGGGGGCGCCCTCCTCGGGCTTCTCCCCGCGGTGCAGGTTGACCTTGCGGGCCAGCTCCCACACCAGGGTGGCCGGCTCGATGGGGACGTACTCGGACTCCTCCTCGCCCGGCCAGCCGTCGTGCGAGATCACCGCGTCCTGGCCCACGACCACGCCGTGGTTGACGGGGCCGTGCTCGCCCGTGATCTCGACCTGGATCATGACCACCGGGTCGGCGAGGGCGCCCAGCAGGTCGCGCAGCAGGGGGGCGAGTTCGCCTTCCTCCCCCACCAGGCCGATGCGCTGGAGCTCGACCAGCGACTCCCACAGCTCCTCGGGCGGCGTCTCGCCGTCCAGGAGGTGGGCGAGGACGGCGATGTGGCGGTCGGCCAGCCGGAGGCGGGCCCGGGAGCTGTCGTACGAGGGCACTGGTTCGGGGCTTCCTTACGCGATGCGGCTCGGTGCCGGCTTACGTCACTTCTTCTTGTCCTGGAGGTCCTTGGCGTCCTGCGTGCACTTCTGCGCCTCGTCACGCAGCGCCTTCGCCACCGTGCCGCACGTCGTCTGCCAGGTCTTCAGCTTGCCGCGCACGTCGTCGGCGTTCGGGCCCGACCATGTCTTCATACCCGTGGTGCTGTGGTTCTTGGCGCTGTCCACGAGCGAGTCGATGTGGTCGGCCAGCGATCTCAACTGACTGGCGCGTTGGTTCAGTTCCTGAATGTCAGGATTTGCCATAGCAGCCTCCCCCGCTGTCTCAGGGCACTCAGAATACTGTCGCACCGGCGTCCGTCCGTGGCGGGCCCTGACCGGCGCCCCGTACGAGTGAACACAGGTCGTTCACTGGACGATCCCATCCCCGGCAGCGCTGGACGGGAACTACGGAAGGTGCTGTAGCGTCCACTGGTGCAAACGGATAGTCCGCTTGCCTTTGTGGTGGACACAACGACACGGGGAGGAACGCCGATGGATCGCGGTGCAGATCTCTCGCGGCTCAGGGAGCTGTCCAAGCTCTACGCCCGCAAGGCCCACGACCTGCAGGTCCTGATCAAGGACCTGCAGTCGGCCACCGCCGACAGCTCCGGCTACTGGAAGGGCCCGAAGGCCGACCGGTTCCGCGACGACTGGCGTGATGTGAAGCCGACCTTCGAGAAGTGGGTCGACACGCTCAACGACGCCAGCAAGTCCGCGAACACGAGCGCCGACAACATCGAGCGCGCCACCTGATCCGAGCGGGCAAGCGCACGAACGTCGTAGCCGCCGGGGCGTTCCGTCGAGGTCATCGCAGAGTGCACCTCGAACGGGACGCCCCGGCGGCGTTCGCGGACCCACCCGGTGGCGTGCTCCCGGCTCAGCCGTTCATCACGGCCTGGACCGGCATGAAGGATCCCCCGGCGACGAACAGCCCGCTGCCCGCCGGGCCGCCCCCGCTGTTCGCGGGCAGCCGGATGCCGAACAGTTCGCCCTCCGACGGGCTCTGCGGGGTCAGCAGCATGCCGTTGCGGGACTTGCGGGCCTCGACGGCGAAGCCCCGGTACTGGCCGGACAGGCTGTCGGTCGTGCCGGCCGCGATCAGGCCGATGCCGCCGTCGGCGCCCTTGCGCACCACGGTCTCCAGGGCCTCGTCGAGGCTGGTGTCGTAGAGGAGTTCCGCGTCGTCGACGACGACGACGTAGGAGTTGCCGGGCACGCCGTCGATCAGTTGCTCCAGATCGTCCTCCCGGCTGTCCGCGTTCAGCAGGCCGAGCACGCCCGGGCGGCCTTCCAGGTCGCGCAGCGGGGAGCGGCGCGGGGCGACCAGCACCACCGGTGTGCCGGCGCTCAGCAGGGACTCGGTGGCGGCCAGCAGCAGGGTGGAGCGGCCCGACTTGGGCGGGCCCGCGATGACGAAGCCGGGGCCGTTCTCCTCCAGGTCGATGCCGATCGGGTGGAGTTCGTCGCCGCCGACGCCGACCAGCGCCCACAGGGGGGACGGCGGGGCGAAGTCGGGGTCGAGGGCCAGCGCCTCGGACGCCGTGATGCGCGACGGGAGCGCGTCCACCCGCATGGGGCGCCGGGCGGCCGGTACGCGCCCGTGGCGGGCCCGGGCCTCCTCCGCGATCTCGCGCAGGGCGCGGACCTGGGCCTGACCCGCCGGGTCCTGGGCCAGCAGACCGATCTGCGTCTCGTCCACGCCCGTGTCCGTGATGCGCAGGGCGCGGCCGGGCGGCATGTTCTTCGGGACCTCACGGGCCTGGAGCCCGGCCGTGGAGTAGTCGTTCGGGTCGGCGAAGCGCAGCACCAGGCGGTCGGCGAAGGCGGAGGAGACATGGCCGCTCAGGCCGCTGCGGTCGGCCGTCATGACGACCTTCAGGCCCACCGCGGAACCCTCACGGAAGATCCGCTGGGCCGCTTCCAGCAGCTGGCCGTAGTTGTAGCTCTCGAAGGTGGAGGCGAAGCCCTCCCAGCCGTCCAGCAGCAGCACCATCCAGGGGAGGCGGTCCTCGGGTGCGGCCGTCGCGCGCTGTTCGGCCGCGCTGGAGGCGCCCTCCATGGCCAGCAGCTGCTGGCGGCGGGCGATCTCCGCCAGCAGGCGCTCGATGAGGCGGCGGACCCGGTCCGGCTCGTCGCGGGTCACCACGGCGCCCACGTGCGGCAGCCGCATCAGGGGCAGCAGCGCGTTGGAGCCGCAGTCGATGCCGTACAGGTGCACGTCCTGCGGGGAGGTGGAGCGGGCCAGCGAGCCCGCCAGGGTGCGCAGCGCCGTCGAGCGGCCGGAGCGGGCACCGCCGAGCAGCATGGTGTGCTCGCCGTGCACCAGGTCCAGGGCGAGCGGCGTGCGGGTCTGCTTCGCCGGGAGGTCGATCAGGCCGTACGGGATCGGCGCCACGTCGGCGGCGGGCGCGGCGGACGTGGCCGCGGACGTGCCGGCGTACGCCGCCAGTTCCTCCAGCGTGACCTGCTCGGACAGCGGCTCCAGCCACGGGCTGCGCTGCGGGCCGAAGTTCATGCGCCGGGCGCCGTCGCGCACCGCGTCCACCAGGACCGCCAGATCGGTGACCATGGTGCCGTCGTCCTCGGCCTCCGCCCGCTTGGGCAGCGGACGGCCGTAGGCGGTCCACGGCAGCGGGAGGAGGGTCGCCTTGGGGCCGGTCTGTCCCGTGGCGGGCCGGCGTCCGCCGATACGGGCGGACTGCACGCCGACCAGGGACTGCGCGCCGGAGCGTACGTACATGCGGCCCGGGGTGGACTTGGGGATGGCGCCGGAGTCGGGCGCCTCGATGACGTCGATCGACTCCGAGGCGTCCGTCACCCGCAGCGCGATGCGCAGGTTGGTGTTGGCGCGGATGTCGGCGCTGACCACGCCGGCGGGGCGCTGGGTGGCCAGGATGAGGTGGACGCCGAGGGAGCGGCCCCGGCGGGCGATGTCGACCAGGCCCGCGATGAAGTCCGGGAGTTCGGCGACGAGTGAGGCGAACTCGTCGATGACCAGCACCAGGCGGGGCATCGGCTCCAGTTCGGGGCGGAGCCTGCGCGTGTCGTTGTAGTCCTCGATGTCCTTGGCCGCGGCGTCGAAGAGGATCTTCTCCCGGCGGTGCAGCTCGGCCGCGAGCGAGGCCAGGGCCCGTTCGGTCAGATGGGCGTCGAGGTCGCTGACCATGCCGACGGTGTGCGGCAGCCGGGCGCAGTCCATGAAGGCGCTGCCGCCCTTGTAGTCGATCAGTACGTAGTTCAGGGCGTCGGGCCGGTTGGCGACGGCGAGCGAGGCGATGATCGTCTGGAGCAGCTCGGACTTGCCGGCACCGGTGGTGCCCGCGACCAGCGCGTGCGGGCCGTCCCGCCGGATGTCCAGGACGAAGGGGCCGTCCGCGGCGATACCGACCGGCGCCGCCGTCGTCGAGCCGCCCGCCCGCCAGATCCGCTCCACGTCGGCGCCGGTCGGGTCGGGCATGCCCAGCAGCGACAGCAGCCGCGCGGAGGTGGGCAGGGCGCCGCCGGCGTCGTCCCGGCTGACGTCGCGCACCGGCGCCAGGGAACGGGCGAGCAGCTCGCACCACTCCGGGGCCACCTGGTCGGCCAGCACGTCGCCGGCGGACTCCAGGCCGTAGCCGCGTACCCGGACGTGGTGGGCGGCGTCGGGAGACCAGGCGATGACGGCCTTGCACTCCTCCGGCAGCAGGCGCTCGTCCTCGTCGACGCACAGGGCGAGGATGCCGTACTGCGGGCCCTCGGTGAGGAGTTGGGGCACGCCGGGGACGCGGCGCAGCAGGCGGGCCCCGTCCAGCACCAGCAGCACGTTGGGGTCGGGGTAGAGCTGGCCCATCAGGTTCTGCTGCTCGCGGGCCGCCTTGCGCCGGGCCAGTTCGTTGAGCAGCTCGTTGACGCGCCGGGTGATGCCCTCGGAGTCGGAGCCGACCAGCGCGACGCAGTCCTGGCCCTGGTCGGGGCTGGTGTGGGGCAGCCAGTGCACCCAGTGCCATTCGGCGCCGGCCTGCGGGGTGGCGGCGAGCTGGACGAGGGAGAGGTCTCTCGGGCTGTGCAGGACGGCGGCCTGTACGGCGAGCCAGCGTGCGGTGGCCAGCGCCCGCGGCCGGTCGCCGGCGACACCGACGACGCCGAGCCGGGTGAAGGGGAGGGTGACGGGGACGTCCGGCAGGACCGGCGGCTGGGGGCGCTCCTCCTCGTACAGGGAGCCGCCGCGGCCCAGGACGAGTTCGACGTCCGAGGGCAGGGCTCCGACCCCGATCCTCAGGTGCAGGGCGTCCGGGTCGGTGAGGCGGCGCTCCCACAGGCGGCGGCGCGGTCCCGTGGCGAAGAGCAGGATCTCGGCCGGGTCGGGGCTGTCCTCGCGGCGGGCACGCTGCTCCTCCTTGCCGAGGGCGGCCAGTTCCTCCTCGTGCGCGGCGAGGTCCTTCTTGTACTGCTTGAGCGAGGTCTTGTGCTTCTTCTTGCCCTCGCGGTTCTCGCTGAGCCACTGGGCGGCCATCATCAGCGGGCTCATCAGGCAGAAGAGCAGCATGTAGATCTGCTTGGTGACGAAGTACATGCCCAGGCCGAAGAAGAGGGGCATGACCGCCATGAGGAGCTGGAAGCGGGCCCGCTCCCCCTTGGTGGGCGGCACCGGCACCACCAGCCGCCGCCGGGGGCGCAGCGGGGAGAGCCGCGGCGGCCGGTTGTAGGCGAGTCCGCCCTCGCTCATGGCGGACAGGTGCGCGTCCGGCTCGGCCACCCGGTCGAGCACGAGGAGCGAGTCGCCGATCCGGACGACGGAGCCGAGCGGCCAGGTCGCCCCGGCCGTCACCGGCTCGTCGTCGAGGCGGACCTCGGCACCGGCCTGGGGGTGGAGCGTGGCGGTGCCCCGCATGTCGATCGTCAGGCGCAGGGCGAGCGGCGGCAGCGAGGCGTCCGGCAGGGGCAGCGAACCGGTGGGCGCCGAGCCGACGGTGGCCGCGCCGACGCCCAGCCGGACCACCCGGCCGGAGCCCGGACCGCCGGCCACCCTCAGCTCGTACTGCCCCACCGGCTCGCCCTTGCGCAGCAGGGGACCGATGGTGTCGTCCACGGAGATGCGCATGCCGTCCTGGAGGACGCCGGCCACCGGTGCGGCCGGGTCGCAGGGCTTGCCGTCGGCCCAGAGCGCGGGCACCCCGGTGGTCGCCGTGCCGTAGCCGGGCAGCGTGGCCGGTGCCGTGCCGGGCATGACCACGACGTTCTCCGGTACGCCGGCCGGGCGGCCGGGCCGTCCCAGAGCCGTCGCCAGCGCCTGCGCCACATCGCCGGCGGTGGCGGTGTCCTCGGCGTCGACGACGACGTCCTGCGGCTCACCGCCCTCGCGTACGACCGTGACCAGCATCCGCATGGTGGTCTTCCTCCCCGTGGGCCTTGGCGGCCGTGTTCGTTGCTTCGGCTGATGGAGACTACTGAAGGCCGTGCTCCGCCGCTCTCGCGCCCGGGTCGGACGGCCGGCATCGCGTGGATCTCCTGTCCGCCCGTCACCGGCAGCCGGTCGCCTCCGCCGCCGGCGGGTCCTCGCAGCATCCGGTGGCCGGTCGCAGACACGGTTCCGCTCTCGCAACAGACACACTTTCGCTGTCGCAACAGACACGGTTTCGCTGTCGCAGTCACGGTCTCGCTGTCGCAGACACAGTAGTGACAGCAGTGCCGGAGGTGTCGACGGGTCCCGCTACTCGACCTTCGACAGCCGCGCCTCCGGCCGCCCCGAGTCCTCGCTGTCCGACGCGTACCGGAGGTCGTCGCCGACCGGGGTGAGGCGGACGGTGTGGGGGGCCTGGTTGCAGACGTCACGGTTGGACTTGGCGCCGACGGCCTTCGCGACGACCTCTTTCGCACTCGCCTTCGTCAGGGTGAGGACGTCCTCGCAGACGCCGCCGATGACGTCCGTGTGCCGGAGCCTGCCCAGCTCCCCGCCCACGTCGGCCTGGTGGAGGGTGAGCCGGAAGGTACCCAGGGGCAGGGTGCCGTCCAGGGCGAGCGCCTGGCCCTCCCAGGTGCCGAGGTAGGCGGCGGGAACGGCGGCGGCCGTACCGGTTCCCTGGGAGGCGCTGTCGCCGGGCAGCGGCGCCTGGGTACTGGAGCCGTAGCCGCCCGAGTCGTTGTGCTGCTGGTCCGGGAGCAGGTCGAGCACGAGCACCGAGCCGACCGTGACCGCGGCCAGCGCCCCCGCGACCGCCAGCGCCACCGTGCAGCTGAGCCGCCGGCCCCTGCCGCCGCTCTCCGGCACCGATGTCGCCGCCACGGAGACGGAGAGCCTGCCGGGGCGGCGGCCGTCACGGGGCTCGGGGACCGCCGCGGACGGTGCCGCTGTCGGCATCGGCGTCGGCGTCGGTGCCGGCATGACCGGCGGCGGCCCGAAGAGCCCCGGTCCGGCCGTGTTCCCGTCCGCCTCCGCCGCGTCCCGGGCCCCCGTGTCCTGGGCGGTCCCCTCCCCCGCTCTGCCGTTCCCGGCCGTCGCCGCCGCCCCCACCGACGGACTGCTGAAGCCCACCGGTCCCGACGGGGTTCCCTCCCCGGCCTCCAGGTTGAGCAGCTGTACGGCGCTCCGGCTGACCTGTTCCACCAGCGCGCCCGGCAGCCAGCCGGCCGTGACCAGCCGTGCCGCGCCGTCGGGAGCCAGCCGCCGGGCCGCCTCCGCCGGGGCCGGCCGGGCCGCCGGGTCCTTGGCCAGGCAGCTCTCCACCAGGTCGCGCAGGGGACCGTCCAGGCCGCCGAGTTCCGGCTCCTCGTGGACGACCTTGTAGAGCAGTGCGGCCGAGGAGTCGCCGGGGAAGGGCGGTTCGCCGGTCGCCGCGAACGCCAGGACCGCGCCGAAGGAGAAGACGTCCGCCGCGCCCGTGACGCTCCTGCTCAGGATCTGCTCGGGCGCCATGTAGCCGGGCGAGCCGATGGACGCGCCCGTGGAGGTCAGGGAGGCCGTACCGTCCGTGGCGCGGGCGATGCCGAAGTCGATCAGCAGCGGGCCGTCGAGGGTGAGCAGGACGTTGGAGGGTTTGACGTCGCGGTGGACGAGGCCCCGTGCGTGCACCGCCGTCAGGGCCTCGGCCAGGCCCGCGCCCAGCACCCGTACCGTGTGCGGCGGGAGCGGGCCGCCGTCCGCGACGGCCGCGGCGAGGGAGGGTCCCGCGGCGTAGGCCGTGGCGACCCAGGGCACCGCCGCCTCCGGGTCCGCGTCCAGGACCGGCGCGGTCCAGGCGCCGCCGACCCGGCGTGCGGCCTCCACCTCGCGCCGGAAACGGGCGCGGAACTCCTCGTCGAGCGCGAAGTGCGGGTGGACGATCTTCACCGCGACCGTGCGGCCGCCCGCGCTGCGGCCGAGATAGACCCGGCCCATACCGCCGGAGCCCAGCCGGCCGAGCAGCCGGTAGGGCCCCACGGCGGTGGGCTCGTCGACTTCGAGCGGCCGCATGGCGTCCACCCCTCCCCCGTACGCCTGGACTACTCCCCGAGCAGCGTAGTGCCGGAGGAGGACGGTGCTCAGGGCTGGAGCAGTTCCACCTTCACGTCCGCCGGGAAGCCGGTCGTCGCTCCCACCCGGCGGGCGAACTCGGCGACCGCCTCCAGCTGCGGGCCGCCGAAGCTGAAGTCGAGGGTGGTGAAGTACTTGGCGAGGGTCTCCTCGTCGAAGGCCTCCCAGCGGGCCGCCTGCTCGGCGACCTTGCCGACCTCCTCCAGGGAGAGGTCGCGGGAGGCGAGGAAGGCCTCGTGCACCTTGCGGGTGATGACCGGCTCGCGCTCCAGGTAGTCGCGGCGGGCCGCCCAGACCGCGAAGACGAACGGCAGGCCCGTCCACTCCTTCCACAGCGCGCCCAGGTCGTGCACGTCGAGGCCGTAGCGCGGCCCGTCGAGCATGTTGGCGCGCAGCGCCGCGTCGCCGATGAGGACGGCCGCCTGGGCCTCCTGCATCATCAGGCTCAGGTCGGGCGGGCAGGTGTAGTAGTCGGGCGTCACGCCGAAGCGCTCGGCCAGCAGCAGCTGGGCGAGGCGGACGGAGGTGCGCGAGGTCGAGCCCAGGGCGACCCGGGCGCCGTCCAGCTGTTCCAGCGGGACCTGCGAGACGATCACGCAGGACATAACCGGGCCGTCGCAGCCGACCGCGATGTCGGGGAAGGCGACCAGCTGGTCCGCGTGCTTGAGGAACTCGACCAGGGTGATCGGCCCGATGTCGAGGTCTCCCTGCACCAGCCTCTCGCTGAGCTTCTCCGGGGTGTCCTTCGTCAGCTCGAAGTCGAGGAGCGTGCCGGTTCTCGCGAGCCCCCAGTACAGGGGCAGGCAGTTCAGGAACTGGATGTGGCCGACGCGCGGCCGGGTGCGAGAAATGTCCACCTCGTGAGGCTAGCTCCTGTGTCGTGCGGTGCCGCCGTCGACCCCCCGGCGTCAGCCGGCGGCACGGCGTTCAAACATCCGGGTGAAGTGATCTTGACCCCTATTGCTTTCGGGTCCCTCCGTGCTAGGCTCGTCGCAAGTTGCAGTTTGGTTTCCCTTGCAGTACAGAGCCTGCGGAGCATGTGACCGCGGGCTCTCGTCATTCTCAGACATATGCAGTTGTGCAGAACTCGTCTTCACACTTGCTGGTTCTGGAGCAGGGCAACCCTTTGAGCCCAAGGAGGGCTTATGGCTACCGGAACCGTGAAGTGGTTCAACGCCGAAAAGGGCTTTGGATTCATCGCCCAGGAAGGCGGCGGCCCCGACGTCTTCGTCCACTACTCCGCGATCAACGCGACCGGCTTCCGGTCCCTTGAGGAGAACCAGCAGGTGTCCTTCGACGTCACCCAGGGCCCGAAGGGCCCGCAGGCGGAGAACGTCACCCCGGTCTGATCCTCCGATCCGGGAACGAGTGCAGTACCCAAGGAGCCCCGCGCCGTCCGGCAGCGGGGCTCCTGCCTTTTGTTGAATTCCGGTCCGCCCGGCGCGGGCCACCGGTCGTCGGCCGCCGGCCGCCGGCCGCCGGTGAATTTCTGCCGAACTTCTCTCATACGTGCTGCATGACCAGCACGAAAGTCGTCCCCGGCGAGAGCGCTTCATATGCGTGCGGCACATCCCCGCGATACGTCATGTAGTCCCCGGGTCCGAGTTCCACGCTCTCGCCGCGCGGCCCCGCCTTCACCCGTCCCGTGCTGACGATCAGGTGCTCGACCGTCCCCGGAATGTGCGGCTCCGACTCGCGGGCCGGGCCCGGTTCCGCCCTCAGGCGGTAGATGTCCCGGCGAGCCCCGGGCGGGCTGGCCGAGAGCAGCGTCGCCGCGTAGTCGGTCCGCTCGGAGGCGACCGTGGGCCCCTCACCCGCCCTGATCACCTGTACCGCGGGCGCCGGTGGCTCGACCAGCGCGCTGAACGGCACCCCGAGCGCCACCGCGAGCGCCCAGAGCGTCTCCACGCTCGGGTTGCCCCCCGCCGCCTCCAGCTGGGACAGCGTGGACTTGGCGATTCCGGCCCGTTTGGCCAGCTCGGACAGGGACACCCCGGCCCGCACGCGTTCGCGCCGCAGGGAGGCGGCGATCCAGTCGAGGGGCGGACGGGGCGGACGGGCGGAAGAGGGATCGGTCATCTCGGACGCTCCGTTCGGTACAGCGGTACGATCGTTCAGCTTGACGAACGGTCGTGGTCCCGTCCAGTGTAGAAAACATGCGTTCGGTACGACGAACTTCTCCCGTCCGTGACCCCGAGTTGCTGCGCGATGTGGCCCTGGTCTGCCTGGCCAGTGGCGTCGTCGGGGTGTC
The DNA here is from genome assembly GCF_014647975.1 of Streptomyces fumigatiscleroticus. Lineage (GTDB taxonomy): Bacteria > Actinomycetota > Actinomycetes > Streptomycetales > Streptomycetaceae > Streptomyces > Streptomyces fumigatiscleroticus. The sequence continues at coordinate 85,118 of NZ_BMQF01000003.1, read as the reverse complement.
CTTCGGTGCGATCTCCGTCGCCGGCGGGCTGCCGGTGTGGGTGCCGGTGCTGATGTCGCTGGTCGTGTACGCGGGCTCGGCCCAGTTCAGCGCGGTCGGCATCCTGCTGGCGGGGGGCGGCCCGGTGGCCGCCGCGGTCACGGGCCTGCTGCTCAACACGCGGACGGCGGCCTTCGGCCTCGCGGTCGCCGAGACCATCGGCCGGAGCTGGCCCGCCCGTCTCGTCGGGGCGCATCTGGTCACCGACGAGACGGTGGCGTTCGCGCTGGCCCAGACCGGCCCGGAGCGGCGGCGGGCGGCGTTCTGGCTCTCCGGCGTCGGCATGTTCGCCGTGTGGAACGCGGGCGTCCTGGCCGGAGCGCTGGCCGGCGGCGCGCTCGGCGACACCGCCCGGTACGGACTGGACGCGGCCTTCCCCGCCGTCCTCGCCGCGCTGGTGCTGCCCGCTTTGCGGCAGGACGCCGGCCTGCGCCGGGCCGCTCCGGCCGGCGCGGCGGTGGCGCTCGCGGTGACCCCGGCCGTCCCGGCGGGGGTACCGGTGCTGCTGGCCCTCACCGGGCTGTTCGCCTACGGGCGGAGGCGGCCGGCATGAGTGCGACGGTGGCCGTGATCCTGGCGCTGGCGGTGGGGACGTATGCCTTCCGGCTGGTGGGCCCGGTGCTGCACGGCCGGGTCGTGCTCCCCGCCCGGGTGCGGGAGCTGCTGTCGGCCGGTGCGGTGGTGCTGCTGGTCGCGCTGCTGGCGACGGGAGCGCTGACGGAGGACGGCGGCTTCGCCGGGTGGGCGCGTCCGGCCGGGGTGTCTGCGGGCGGGATCCTGGCGTGGTCGCGGGCGCCGTTCGTGGTGGTGGTCCTCGGCGCGGCCGTGACGACGGCGCTGCTGCGGGCGGCGGGCGTCGCCTGACTCCCGCTCGCCGCCTTCCGGGTGCCGGGCCGAGGCAGGGGGCGAATGCCCGGAAGTGGGCTCCGCCCCCGCACCCTCCACGGCTCAGGCCACTCCGCAGTCCCAGGAGCCCCAGCCGCCCCACTCACGGGTTCCGTAGTCGCCCAGTCCGGCCTGGATGCAGACGTACGTGCCCTCGGCGTAGCTCTTGTTCACGTCCTTCGTGCTGCCCGCCTTGTTCGGGTTCCAGATGGTGAAGTCGTAGCCGCCGCCCGACTGGAACGGCTCGACATCCACCTTGAGCACCGCGGACATGTTGTCGGCACACATGTCGGTGACGTAGAAGTGCTCGCCGTAGTCGTCGAACGTGCCCTTGGAGCTGTAGGAGCACGAGTCCTTCTGGGTCTGCCCGTACGAGGTCGCGTTGGAGCCCGCCGAGGCCGGCGAACCGGCCACCGCGACCAGGGCCACCGCGGCGACCGTCATCCCCACGACACGGAACCTGTTCATGGGATCAGGCCACCCCGCAGGTCCAGTAACCCCACAGGCCCCACTCGCCGGAGCTGTACTCGCCCACCCCGGCCTGGATGCAGACGCCCGTGCCCTCCGCGTAGCTCTTGTTCACGTCCTTCGTGTCGCCCGAGCCGTTGGGGTTCCAGATGGTGAAGTCGTAGCCGCCGCCCGACTGGTACGGCGCGACGTCCACCTTGAGCACCGCGGACATGCTGTCGGCACACGTGTCGGTGACGTAGAAGTGCTCGCCGTAGTCGTCGAACGTGCCCTTGGAACCGTGCGAGCAGGACGCCTTGGTGCTCTCTCCGTACGAGGTCACGCTCGTGCCCGCCGAGGCCGGCGAACCCGCCACCGCGATCAGCGCCACCGCGGCGACCGTGACTCCCCCGATGCGGAACTTGTTCATGAAACCCCCAGATCCGTGAACTGTGCGGGCCACTGCGGCCCATGTGCTCACGCTAGGCAGCGGCGTCCCACGCCGACCACGGTGCACGGTGTTCACTTCCGTCTTCCGGATGTGCACGGTGCCCAGTCGCCGCCAGCGCGTGCACGAGGTCGTGTACGCCCGACCCCGTCGTCAACAGGTCCCGGTCAAGGAGGCGTTCGGCGGCCCGCAGACGGGTGCGGACGGTGTTGCGGCTCAGCGCCAGGGTCTGAGCCGTCCGCCGGGCGTCGGTGTTGTGGTCGATCCATGCCTGCACGGTGAGGCGGAGGCTGCGGTGCCGGCCGTCGTGGAGCGGGCGGAGGAAGTCTGCCGCCCAGGCGGTGGCGGGTGCGCTGCGCAGGAGTTCCCCGAGGGCCGGCGGGGCCTTGGGGAGCTCGCCGGTGGGACCGGGGTGGAGGTCGGCCAGGGACAGGGCCAGATCCAGCTCGGCGCGGGCCCTGACGTCCCCGAGGTCCAGCCCCAGGGCGCGTTCCGCTCTGCGGCAGTGCGCGGCGACGGTGGTACGGCTGATGTGCAGCAGTCGGGCCACCGCGGCCCGGGGAAAGGTCACGGCCAGGCGCGTGATGTCCCCGGTGAGTCTCGGCTCGGCCCGCAGGGGTGCGACACGGGCGCGGGCCCAGGCGATGCCGGCCGGGCGGGGCAGCAGGCGGGCCAGCAACGGCCGGCCGCGGTAGGACGCCACCCGGTCCGGCGAGTTGCGGGCGACGGCCAGCGCGTGCAGGGCCTCGCCGTAGGCCTCGGCCGTGGCGGCGAGCGGATGGGGACTGCTGACGCCCAGCGCGTATCCGGGGTGCTCACGGACGAGTCGGCGCAGCACCCGTTCCAGACTCGGCCGGCCGGCCGGGGCCGTGTCCTCGGCGATGGGGCAGATGAGGTGGTCGTGGAAGGCCGGGCAGTGCACCATCAGGGCGGAGCCGTGGTAGCCCGACGCGTCCTGGTAGGCCCTGGCCAGCCGGTCACGGTCGCCCGGAGGGCAGTGCAGCAGGTGAATCCGCACCCGCTCGGCGTCCAGCAGCGGCGGCACCTCACCGGTCGTCATCCGCCGGGCCAGGGTGACGTCCCCGGTCATCAGGGCGGTCAGCACCGCGAAACGCTGGGCCCGTGCCTTCTCCTCGTACCGGCGTGCGCTGTCGTCGGCCGACAGGGCCTCGGCCAGCAGCTGAAGCAATCCGCCGGCCTGCGACGCGAGTGCCGCCTGCGGCCGCGACAGCGCCACGGCCCCGACCGTCACGAGCACCGGGCGCGGTTCGCGTCTGCCGAACGCCTCCAGGCGCACCTCCAGTCCGCCCCACGGTGCCGTGGCAGCGGCGAGTCCGCCGTCGGCCAGGCGCTCCACCCGGTCCCCCAGCGCGGCCACGGCCCCGGCCGGGAATCCCGGCGTCGCCGCCTCGATGGCGCCGCCGGCGCCGATCCAGGCCGCGTGCGCCCCGATCCGCCGGCCGAGCCATGCCAGCGCCTCCTCCGGGCTCCCGCCCCGTTGCACCAACCGCAACAGTTCGTCGAGCTCCCCCGCCCGCTCCAGCCCTGCCATGTCGGCCTGCCTTCCCCACCGGTACACCCGTCGGCAATCGGCCGTTCACCTTACCGAACGCCTGTTCCATGATGGGGAACGCACAGATTCCTGCCCGGTCAGGCCCTCACTTCTCGTACAGCCTCTCCACCTCACGGGCGAAGTCCCGCATGATCGCTCCGCGGCGCAGCTTCATCGACGGGGTCAGGTGTCCCGCCTCCTCCGTGAAGTCGCAGGGCAGGACGGCGAAGCGGCGGATGGACTCCGGGCGGGAGACCAGCTTGTTGGCCTCCTCAATGGCGCGCTGGAGGACGGCCCTCAGCTCCTCGTCGTCCACGAGGAGCTCCGGCGGGACCGGATGCTTGCCGTTCATCCGGCGCCAGTGGGTGATGCCCTCCGGGTCGAGGGTGATCAGGGCCGTGACGTAGGGGCGCTGGTCGCCCACGACCAGGCACTGGGAGATCAGGGGATGCGAGCGCAGCCAGTTCTCCAGCGGTGCCGGGGCCACGCTCTTGCCGCCCGCCGTGATCAGCAGCTCCTTCTTGCGGCCGGTGATCGTCAGATAGCCCTCGTCGTCGAGGTGGCCGATGTCGCCGGTGGGGAACCAGCCGTCGGGGGCGGCGGGGACGACGCCGCCCGCCTGCGGGTCCCAGTAGCCGTGCAGGACCTGCTCGCCGGAGATCAGGACCTCGCCGTCGGCGGCGATGCGGACACGGGTGCCGGGCAGCGGCCAGCCGACCGTGCCCAGCCGGGGTTTGAGCGGGGGCGTCACCGTCGCCGCGGCCGTCGTCTCGGTCAGGCCGTAGCCCTCGAAGATGTCGATGCCGGCACCGGCGTAGAAGGCGGCCAGCCGGCGGCCGAGCGGGGAGCCGCCGCAGATCGCGAACTTGACGCGGCCGCCCATGGCGGCGCGGATACGGCGGTAGACCAGCGGGTCGTAGAAGGCGCGGGCCGTCTTCAGCGACCGTGAGGGGCCCTGGCCGGTGCCGGTCTGCCGGGCCTCCAGTGCCTCGCCGTAGCGCACGGCCACGGACGCCGCGCGGTCGAAGGAGGAGAGCCGGCCGCCCGCCTCCGCCTTGGCCCGGGCGCTGTTGAAGACCTTCTCCAGCATGTACGGGATGGTCAGCAGACAGGTGGGCCTGAAGGCCGCGAGGTCCGGGAGCAGGTCCTCCGACTTCAGGCTGGGCGCGTGTCCGAGGCGTACCCGGGCGCGGACGCAGCACACGGCGACCATGCGGCCGAAGACGTGCGACATGGGCAGGAAGAGCAGGATCGCCGGGTCCTCGCCCGACCTGCCCTTGAAGACGGGGTAGAGCAGCTCGATCGCGTTGTCCACCTCGGCGAAGAAGTTGCCGTGGGTCAGGGCGCAGCCCTTGGGGCGGCCGGTGGTGCCGGAGGTGTAGATGAGGGTGGCGAGCATGGTCGGGCCGAGCATGCCGCGGCGGACGTCGACCTCCTGCTCGGCGATGCTCGTGCCCACCTCCGCCAGCTGTTCCACATGGCCCTTCTCCATCACCCAGATGTGCCGCAGGTCCGGCATGCGGTCGCGTTCCGGGCCGAGGGCCGCGGCCTGTGCGGCCGTCTCGGTGATCAGCAGCACCGCGCCGGAGTCCTGGAGGATCCAGCGGGCCTGGAAGACGGAGGAGGTCGGATAGATCGGCACGGTCACCAGCCCGGCGGCCCAGGCGGCGAAGTCCAGCAGCGTCCACTCGTACGTCGTGCGCGCCATCACGGCGATGCGGTCGCCCGGCATCAGCCCCTCGGCGATCATGCCCTTCGCCACCGCCAGCACCTGGGCGGCGAACTCGGCCGCCGTGACGTCCACCCACCGTCCGTCCGGCATCCGGCGGCTGAGCACCACCTTGTCGGGGACCGCGGCGGCGTTCTCGAAGGGCAGCTCGGCCAGCGACCCGTGCCGCACCGGTGGCGCGAACGGCGGTACGTACGCCTCCCGCACCACCCCGTCCAGCCGCCGCGTCTCTGGCTCCACGAGCCCGCGGACGGGCGCGTCCTCGAAGGCGGCCGAGGGGGCGAAGGTGGGAAGCGGGGTGGTCACGGGCGGCTCCTGGGACGTGCAGCGATCGACTGCCTTGCTGCATGACGTACGTGCCTCGCGCGCCGAGGCGTTCACCGAAGGCCGGCGGAAAAGGGTGTTACCGGCGGTCAGGATCGGGATCGTACGGCTCGGGCGTGGGGAGTTCGTGCGGGTTCGGAGATGGTCCGGGGACGGGGCTGTGCAGCCTCGGGGATCATGTGAGGGCTGTTCACGTTTTTCCCGCGGCTCCGGCACCCGGCTTCACGGCCGCTCCAGTACCGCCGTCACCCCCTGACCGCCCGCCGCGCACACCGAGATCAGTCCGCGCCCCGGACCCTGGCGCTCCGCGAGCAGCTTGGCCAGCGTCGCCACGATCCGGGCGCCGGTCGCCGCGAAGGGGTGGCCGGTGGCCAGGGAGGAACCGGCGACGTTGAGCCGGGCCCGGTCCACCGGGGCCAGCCCCTGCTTCTCCCAGGCCGCCAGCGTGGCCAGCACCTGGGACGCGAACGCCTCGTGGATCTCCACCAGGTCGAAGTCCGCCATGTCCAGCCCGGCCCGCCGGAGCATGCGCGGGACCGCGTACGCCGGGGCCATCAGCAGGCCGTCCTCGCCGCCCGCGACATCGCCGGAGACGAAGTCGACGGCGGCCGTCTCGTACGCCGTGAGATACGCCAGCGGTTCCAGGCCGCGCGCCTCGGCCCACTCCTCGCTCGCCAGCAGCACGGTGGCCGCGCCGTCCGTCAGCGGGGTGGAGTTGCCCGCCGTCATGGTCGGCTCGGGATGGTCCAGGCCGAACACCGGCCTGAGCGCGGCGAGTTTCTCCACCGTCGAGCCGGGGCGCAGGTTCTGGTCGCGGGCCAGGCCCCGGAAGGGCACGACCAGGTCCTGGAAGAAGCCGCGCTCGTACGCGGCCGCCAGCCGCCGGTGGCTGGTCGCCGCCAGCTCGTCCTGGGCCTCGCGCGTGATGTGCCAGGCGCGGGCGGTGACGGCGGCGTGCTCGCCCATCGACAGGCCGGTGCGCGGCTCGGCGTTGCGCGGGATGTCCGGCACCAGGTGGGAGGGGCGCACCCGCGCCAGGGCCTTCACCCTGCCGCCCAGCGACGTGGCGCGCCTGGCCTGGAGCAGGATGCGGCGCAGCGAGTCATTGACGCCGAGCGGTGCGTCGCTCGCGGTGTCCGCGCCGCCGGCGACCGCCGACTCCGTCTGGCCGAGGGCGATCTTGTTGGCGGCGGCGATGACGGCCTGGAGGCCGGTGCCGCAGGCCTGCTGGATGTCGTAGGCGGGGGTGCGCGGGTCCAGCCGGGAGCCGAGGACCGTCTCGCGGGCGAGGTTGAAGTCCCGGCTGTGCTTGAGCACGGCACCGGCCACGAACTCGCCCACCGAGCCCGGCTCCTGGAGTCCGTACCGCTCGACGAGTCCGTCGAGGGCGGCGGTGAGCATCTCCTGGTTGGAGGCGGTGGCGTACGGGGCGTCGGAGCGGGCGAACGGGACACGCGCGCCGCCGATGACGGCGACGCGCCGGGCCGCCGGCGGCTTGAGAGGGCTCATCTCGACCTGCTCCTCGGGGTGACGTAGGCTTACCTCCGGTAACCTTACTCCGGAGTAAGCCTGACTTCGGAGCTGGGAGTTGGACATGCCCGACCGCTATCTGAGCTTCACCGGCACCGCGCCCGGCCGCTTTCTGACCCGGCGGCTCGGACTGCCCCAGCCGGCCCCGCTCAGGCGCTGGTCGGCGGAGCGGCCCGCGCTGCCGGGCGGGCTGCTGCACCGCACCGCGGGCAAGTCCGACCTCGATTTGGCACCCGTCCTCGCCCGTACGGGACTGCCGGTGACGGACTCCGCCGAACGGCCCGGCGCCGTCGTCCTCGACGCCACCGGGGTGCGGGACGTCGAGGGGCTCGGCGAGGTGCACGCGGCCCTGCACCCGGTGGTGCGGTCGGTCGCGGAGAGCGGACGGGTGCTGGTGCTGGGCTCCCCGCCCGACCCGCTGGACACGGCCGATCCGGCCGGTACGGCCGACCCGGCCGGCCATCACCGGGCCGCCGCCCAGCAGGCCCTGGAGGGCTTCGTCCGGTCGCTGGGCAAGGAGATCGGCCGGGGCAGGACCGTCAACCTCGTCCGGCTCACCGACGCCACCGCCGCCGAGTCCACGCTCCGCTTCCTGCTCTCGCCGAAGTCCGCCTACGTCAGCGGCCAGGTGATCGAGGTCGGAACCGGGGAGGTCACCGCTCCGGACGACTGGGACCGGCCGCTGGCCGGGCGCACCGCCCTGGTCACCGGTGCCGCGCGCGGCATCGGCGAGGCGGTCGCCGGGACACTGGCCCGGGACGGCGCCCATGTCGTCGTCCTCGACGTCCCCCGGGCCGAGGAGGACGCCCGGCGCGTCGCCGACCGGCTCGGCGGCACCGCCCTCGCCCTGGACATCACCGCCGCCGACGCGGGCGAGCGGATCGCGGCGGCGGTGCCCGGCGGCCTGGACGTCCTGATCCACAACGCGGGCATCACCCGGGACCGGCGACTGGTCAACATGGACGCGGAGCGCTGGGCTTCCGTGCTCGACGTCAATCTGGCGAGCGTGCTGCGCACGACGGACGCGCTGCTCGCGGCCGGTGCCCTGAAGCGCGGCGGGCGGATCGTGGCGACGGCCTCGATCGCCGGGATCGCGGGCAACGCGGGGCAGACCAACTACGGCGCGAGCAAGGCGGGGATCGTCGGCCTGGTCCGCTCCCTGGCGCCGCGTGCCCTGGCCGAGCACGGGGTCACCGTCAACGCGGTCGCGCCGGGCTTCGTCGAGACGAGGATGACGGCCGCGATCCCGCTGTTCATCCGCGAGGCGGGGCGCCGCATGAACTCCCTCGCCCAGGGCGGACTGCCCGCCGACGTCGCCGAGACCACCGCCTGGCTCGCCCACCCGGCCTCCGGCGCGGTCAACGGCCAGATCGTCCGCGTCTGCGGCCAGAGCCTGCTGGGGGCGTAGTGACCATCCGCGCCGACGACCCGGCGAGCCTGCGCCTGACCGGCTCCCCCGCCCTGGCGCCACTGCTGGCCCGGGGCGCGCTGCTGTCGCCGTTCAAACGGCCCCGCCCCCAGGCGGACTTCCCCCGCACCCGGCTGGTGCTGCCGGGCCTGCGCGTCGATCCGGCGCGGCTGTCCGCGTACGAGCGGGTGTGCGGGTTCCCGACCGGCGACGACGCGCTTCCGGTGACGTATCCGCATGTGCTCGGCTTTCCGCTCGCGATGCGGCTGATGAGCGGCCGGGGCTTCCCGCTGCCGCTGCTCGGCCTGGTCCACACGTCGATCGGCATCACCCGGAGCACGGCGCTGCCGGTCACCGGGGCCTACGACCTCACGGTGCACGTCGCGTCGCTGGCGCCGCACCGGCGCGGGACCGAGGCGACGGTCGTCACCGAGGTCCGGGACGGGGCCGACCTCGTGTGGGAGTCGAGGAGCACGTATCTGGCGCGGCACCGGACGGAGCACCGGACGGACGGGAGCACGGACACGGACACGGACACGGGCACGGGCACGGGCACCGGCCGTGAGGAGCGGGAGCCGCTGCCCGCCGTGGCCGAGTGGCGGCTCGCGGCGGACGTCGGGCGCCGCTACGGTGCCGCGTCCGGCGACCGCAACCCGATCCACCTCCACCCGTTCACCGCCCGGCTGTTCGGCTTCCCGCGCGCCATCGCGCACGGCATGTGGACCGTGGCGCGCTGTCTCGCCGCGCACGGCACCCCGGAGGCGGTGGTGGTACGGGCGGAGTTCCGGGCGCCGGTGCTGCTGCCGGGGACGGTGACGTACGCGGCGGACGGCGGGCGGTTCGAACTGCGCGGCGGGGACCGGGTGCACGTGACCGGGGAGGTCGGCGGCTACCCGGCCTGAGCCACCGCCGCGTCCGGGTCCCCTTCTTCAGGGACCGTCCAGGGGCGGTCCGCCATGAGGTTGCCCAGGCCCGCCCAGGCGAAGTTCATCAGGGTCGCCGCCGCCTGCTTCGCGGTGACGCCGGGGGTGGCGTTGGCCCAGGCGGCGAGCGACTCGGCAGCGCCCACCAGGGCCTCGGCCACTCCGGCGACCTCCCGCTCCGGCAGGTCGGGGTCGCGGTGGGCCTCGCGTGCCGCGGCGGCGATCAGCTGGGTCACGAACGCGACGATCTCCGCGCGCATCGCGGCGACCTCGGCGGCGAACCGCTCGCCGTGGGTGCGGGCCTGGAGGTGCAGCACGGACCAGCCGTCCGGGTTCCGCGCGGTGTGCGTGAAGAACGCCCGCAGCCCCTCCCACAACTGGCGGTCGGCGGGCAGCCCGGGCCGCACACCGGCGCGGACGGCCTCGGCCAGGGCCGCCGCCTCACGGCGGATGCAGGCGGTGAACAGGTCGTCCTTGGAGTTCAGGTACAGGTACACCAGCGGCTTGGACACGCCCGCCAGTTCGGCGATCTCGTCCATCGAGGCGGCCATGTACCCGCGCCGGCCGAAGGTCCGCACGGCGGCGTCCAGCATCTGCTGCTCACGGACCGCACGCGGCATCCGCTTGCTCTTCACGGCACCCATACGCATCAGCGTACGGTCCGCCGCGGTGGACGGCGGGACGGCGGGGGCGACGGGACGGCGGGGACGGCGGGACGGCGGGGGCGACGGGACGGCGGGGACGGCGGGACGGCGGGGGCGACGGGGGCGACGGGACGGCGGGCGGTACGGCAAGGGCCGTGCCCCGCACCCGGTCCGTCCGGATACGGGGCACGGCCCCAGGCCCTGCGCGTCAGGCCGCCGCGGAGGCCGGTACCCGGTCCTCCACCACCCGGTCCTCCACCGGGGACGACGCCACGGCGTCGAACTTGTCGCGGTCGAGGATCTTCTCCCGGGCCGCCACGATCACCGGGGCCACGACCTGGCCGGCCACGTTGGTCGCGGTGCGCATCATGTCCAGGATCGGGTCGATCGCCAGCAGCAGGCCGACGCCCTCCATCGGCAGGCCGAGCGTGGAGAGGGTGAGGGTCAGCATGACCGTCGCGCCGGTGAGGCCGGCCGTGGCGGCGGAGCCGACCACCGAGACGAACGCGATCAGCAGGTAGTCGCCGACGTTCAGCTGGATGTCGAAGATCTGGGCGACGAAGATCGCGGCGATCGCCGGGTAGATGGCGGCGCAGCCGTCCATCTTGGTCGTGGCGCCGAAGGGCACGGCGAAGGACGCGTACTCCTTGGGCACGCCCAGGCGCTCGGTGACCTTCTGGGTCAGCGGCATGGTGCCCACCGAGGAGCGGGAGACGAAGGCCAGCTGGATCGCGGGCCAGGCGCCCTTGAAGAACCGCAGCGGGCTGACCTTGGCGACGGTGCCGAGCAGCACCGGGTAGACCACGAACAGCACGATCGCGCAGCCGACGTAGATGTCGGCGGTGAAGGTGGCGTACTGGCCGATCAGGTCCCAGCCGTAGGTGGCGATGGCGTTGCCGATCAGGCCGACGGTGCCCAGCGGGGCGAGCCGGATCACCCACCACAGGGCCTTCTGGAGGAGTTCGAGGACGGACTCGCTCAGGGTGAGGATCGGCTTGGCCTTCTCGCCGAGCTGGAGGGCGGCGATACCGGCGACGGCGGCCATGAAGACGATCTGGAGGACGTTCAGCTCGGTGAACGGCGTGATGACGTCGGTCGGCACGATGCCGGTCAGGAAGTCGATCCAGGAGCCGGTGTGGTCGGGCTCGGCGCCGTCCTTCGGTGTGAGGCCGGTGCCCGCGCCGGGGTTGGTGACCAGGCCGATGACGAGGCCGATGGCCACCGCGATCAGCGACGTGATCATGAACCAGAGAAGGGTGCGCGAGGCCAGCCGGGCCGCGTTGTTGACCTTCCGCAGGTTGGTGATCGAGATCAGGATGGCGAAGAAGACCAGCGGGGCGACGGCGAGCTTCAGCAGGCCGACGAAGGTGCTGCCGACCTTCTCCAGGGTGGTGACCAGCCAGGAAACGTCCTGGCTGCGGGCCAGCCAGCCGAGCAGGACGCCGAGGACGAGGCCGGCGAGTATCTGGGCCCAGAACGGCACCTTGAAGGGCACCTTGGGGGACGCCTTGGAGGGCGTCGCGGACGTGGTGTTCGCGGACACGGACATGCTCCGTTGGGGGGACGCGCGGCAATGACGCGGGGATGACGTGGAGGACAGCGGGGTGGGGGACGTCAGGGGCGACAGGTCGCGGACGCGCACCGGCAGAGGTCCACATGCAGGCGCGCCACGAGCTCGACGCTCGATGGCGTGGCGGGCGCGGCTGCTGACTTCATGCCAACGACATTAACACCTGTCCTTTGAGTACCCCAAAGCCTCACTTTGACAGGTGGACAACCGCTGTCACCCACACAATGCAAAAAGCCCCGGGTCCGACGATCGGAACCCGGGGCCGTACGTGTGCGAGGGGGCCGCTTACGAGGTCTGACCCTGCGCGCGGGTGGCGTCGTCGGCGAGGTCCTCCTGGCTGCGGTTGGCCTCCAGATTGGCCTTCATCCTGTCCACCCGCCGCACGACCTGCACGGAGGCCCGGTCGCGCTCCTTGCGCAGGGCGACGAAGCTGATGGGGGCCGAGAGCACCAGGGCGAGCAGCACGATCCACATGCCGTTGGAGTCGCCCAGGCCACGCGGGAAGACACCGGCGTAGACGAGGCCCCAGACGACCACGAGGCAGCCCACGAAGATCCCGAGGCGCATCAGCGTGTAGCGGAGCATCTCAATCCACTCTTCCGTTCCGAACATGGCCAAAGGGGCACTGTCCAGTGAAGCACGTGCGGCGCCCGGGCTCGCAGGCGGGTGCGCGCGGGAGGCGAAGCCTCAGGTCAGCGGCGCGAGCATGATGATGTCGTCGCGGTCGTCGCCGGGCGCCACGCGTATCGCGCCGGGCACTCGGCCGACCTCCTTGTATCCGCAGGAGGCGTAGAACCGCTCCAGGCCGAGGCCGCCCCGGCAGGTGAGACGGATCGCCTCGATGCCGTCGACGGTGCGGGCGGCGTCGGCGGCGGCGTCCAGCAGGTCGCGGCCGTACCCCCTGCCCTGGTGCCGCGGGTGCACCATGACCGTGTACAGCCACAGCCAGTGCCTCATCAGCCGGTGGGTGTTGAGGGTGAGGAAGGCGGTCGCGGCCACCCGTCCCGCCTCGTCGTGGCCGACCAGCAGCCGGGTCCGTCCCTCGGCCATGGCCACCATGTGCTTGACCAGTTCGGGGCGGATGTCATCCCGTGTCACCGGCGGCACGAAGCCCACGGAACCGCCCGCGTTCGTGACATCGGCCCACAGATCGAGGATGCCGTCGCGCAGGGCGGGGTCCACAGCGGGGTCCAGGGTGAAGGTAAGGGACATGCAGGGAGGGTAACCATTACGAAACTCCAGCCCCAAAAGTGTCCCGCGCATCGGACACCACAGTCGTGACACCACAGCCGTGACCACCCACAGCCGCGACCACCCAGTCGGAACCATCCACAGCCGTGACCACCCAGTCGTAACCACCCACAGCCGTGACCACCCAGTCGTAACCACCCACAGCCGTGACCACCCAGTCGTAACGACCGCAGCCGTGACCACCCAGTCGTAACGACCGCAGCCGTGACCACCCAGTCGTAACGACCGCAGCCGTGACCACCCAGTCGTAACGACCGCAGCCGTGACCACCCAGTCGTAACGACCGCAGCCGTGACCGCCGCAGCCGTACCTTCGGCCGTACGGGGCTTCACCCCAGCGCGTCCGCCGCCACCCGCAGATCGGAGACGAGCCCGCCGTAGGCCGCCTCCCGGTCGTCCGCCCGCAGCACCGCCGACGGGTGCACGGTCGGCACCAGCCGCTCCGGACGGCCGTGGATCTCCTCCTCCAGCACCGTCCCGCGCACCTGCGTGACCCGGAACGAGGAGCCGAGCAGCGCCTTGCCCGCGGTGGCGCCCAGCACCACGATCAGCTCGGGCTCCACCAGCGCCAGTTCGGCGGCCAGCCACGGGCCGCACGCCGTCATCTCGCGCAGGCCGGGCGACTTGTGGATCCGGCGCTTGCGGGGCTCCGCCCGCGTGAACTTGAAGTGCTTGACGGCGTTGGTGACATACGCCTCGCCGGGATCGATGCCCGCTTCCGCCAGCGCCCGGTCCAGCAGCTTCCCGGCCGGCCCGACGAACGGCCGGCCCTGCCGGTCCTCCTGGTCCCCGGGCTGTTCACCCACGAGCATCACCCGGGCGTCCTCGCTGCCCGCGCCGAACACGGTCTGGGTGGCGTCCCGGTGCAGCGGGCAGCCCCGGCAGCCGGCGGCCGCCTCGCGCAGGGCGGCCAGGCCGCCGCGGGAGGGGACGAAGGGCTCGGCGGTGTACGCGTCCTCAGGCGCCTTCGGGGTGGCCATGCCGGGCGGGTACCCGCCCGGCCGCCGCCCTCACGCCCGACGCGTCAGACGCGCATGGGCTGCGGGGAGTCCCGCCGCGCCGGGTCGGGACCCTCGTACTCGCGGATGATCTCGTACCGCGTGTTGCGCTCCACGGGCCGGAAGCCGGCGTCGCGGATCAGGTCGAGCAGGTCCTCGCGGGTCAGCTTGTTCGGCGTGCCGTAGTTGTCGGCGTCATGGGTGATCTTGTACTCGACGACCGAGCCGTCCATGTCGTCGGCGCCGTGCTGGAGGGCCAGCTGGGCGGTCCGCACGCCGTGCATGACCCAGAAGACCTTCACGTGCGGCACGTTGTCGAAGAGCAGCCGGGAGACGGCGAAGGTCTTCAGCGCCTCCGCGCCGGTCGCCATGGTGGTCCGCGCCTGAAGGCGGTTGCGGACCTTCCCGTCCTTCATGTCCACGAAGTCGTGCTGGTAGCGCAGCGGGATGAAGACCTGGAAACCGCCGGTCTCGTCCTGGAGCTCCCGCAGCCGCAGCACGTGGTCGACCCGGTGACGGGGCTCCTCGATGTGGCCGTAGAGCATGGTGCACGGGGTCTTGAGCCCCTTCTCGTGCGCCAGCCGGTGGATCCGCGACCAGTCCTCCCAGTGGGTGCGGTGGTCGACGATGTGCTGCCGGACCTCCCAGTCGAAGATCTCCGCGCCACCACCGGTGAGGGATTCCAGACCCGCGTCGATCAGCTCGTCGAGGATCTCGGAGGCCGACATCCCGGAGATGGTCTCGAAGTGGTGGATCTCGGTCGCGGTGAAGGCCTTCAGCGACACGTTCGGCAGGGCGGCCTTCAGCTCGCGCAGGGAACGCGGGTAGTAGCGCCACGGCAGGTTGGGGTGCAGGCCGTTGACGATGTGCAGCTCGGTGAGGTTCTCCGACTCCATCGCCTTGGCGAGCTTCACCGCCTCCTCGATGCGCATCGTGTACGCGTCCTTCTCGCCCGGCTTGCGCTGGAAGGAGCAGTAGGCGCAGGACGCCGTGCACACGTTGGTCATGTTGAGGTGACGGTTGACGTTGAAGTGGACGACGTCGCCGTTCTTCCGCGTCCGCACCTCGTGGGCGAGGCCGCCGAGCCACGCCAGGTCGTCCGACTCGTACAGCGCGATGCCGTCCTCGCGGGACAGCCGCTCACCGGAGCGGACCTTCTCCTCCAGCTCGCGCTTGAGTCCGACGTCCATGCCGTTACCTCTCTCTCGAAGACAGACCCGTCAACCGTACGCCCAGGGGACTAGACCTCGTCCGGCAGCTCACCCACCCGGTTCTCCCACTTCGTGGAGAGCACGATCGTGGTACGGGTCCGGGAGACGCCCTTCGTGCCCGACAGCCGCCGGATGATCCGCTCCAGGCCGTCCACGTCGGTCGCGCGCACCTTGAGCATGAAGGAGTCCTCGCCCGCGATGAACCAGCAGTCCTCGATCTCCGGCAGGTCCTTCAGCCGGCGGGCCACGTCCTCGTGGTCGGCGGCGTCGGAGAGCGAGATGCCGATCAGGGCGATGACACCGAGACCGAGCGAGGCGGCGTTCACCGTGGCGCGGTAGCCGGTGATGACACCTGCCGCCTCCAGCCGGTTGATGCGGTCGGTGACGCTCGGGCCCGACAGGCCGACGAGACGCCCCAGCTCGGCGTAGGAGGCCCGGCCGTTCTCCCTCAGGGCCTGGATGAGCTGCCTGTCCACCGCGTCCATGCGATCGAAGCCTTCCGCTGAAGAGATCTCTGTAGAGGTGTTCCGAGTAGGGGGAGTTCCTGGACGTTCCCGGGGTTCCTGGAAGTCGTACCGCTTCCGGGCCCGTCGGTCAGGTGGCGCGGCAGCCGCCGCCGAGCTCTCCCTGCCAGCGGCGGTAGAGCCCGTGCGGGACGCCCGCCGCGTCGAGCACCCGGCCGGCGACGAAGTCCACCAGGTCCTGGATGTGCGTCGCCCCCGCGTAGAAGGCCGGCGAGGCGGGCACCACGGCCGCGCCCGCGTCGTCCAGCGTCACCAGGTGGCGCAGGATCTGACCGTCCAGCGGGGCCTCGCGCACGGTCACGACCAGCGGACGCCGCTCCTTCAGCGTCACGCTCGCCGCCCGCTGGAGCAGGTCCTTCGACAGCCCGAGCGCGACCCCCGCCACGCACGCCGTCGACGCGGGCACGATCAGCATGCCCTTGGCCGGATACGACCCGGACGACGGCCCCGCCGCCAGGTCGCCCGCGCCCCAGTGCCGTACGTCCGTGAGGTCGAGGCCGTCGAAGGTACCGGGCTTGCCGTCGGCTCCCCGCGCCAGCCAGGTGCGCAGGTCGTCCTGCCAGTGGCCGTCACGGAAGGAGATGCCGGTCTCGTCCAGCAGGGTGAGCCGCGAGGCCCGGCTGACCACCAGATCGACGCTCTCGCCCGCATCCAGCAGCCCGCGCAGCACCGCGGCGGCATACGGCGTACCCGACGCGCCGGACACCCCTACGATCCAAGGCCGACGCTGAGATTTCCCTGCGTTCACGCCCCCGAGCCTACCGGCGCACTGTGACAGCCTCAGGGCCGGCGGCGCACCTTCGGGTCGACGAGGAGATGCGTGGTGTCCAACCGGAAGCTGCCGAGCCCAGTCCGGCAGGCCCGCCCGAACGGGGGATGACGGACCACGCCATTGACGCCGGGCCCGCCCGGCTCGTTCCTCCGCGCCCGCTGCGGCCGGCCGCAGCCCCCGGGACTCGGCGACGCGCAGTGCGTCTCCGGGACACTCCGTGAGCCGAATCGCGGCGTACCGCACCTCGGCGTAACACGGTGCGGGGGAAGTGAGGAGCTTCCCTGCGTGGACGCGGGGTGGCGAGGGCGTTGTCGAACAGCCGCCGGTCGACGCGCCCGGGAACACCGAGCGCGCCGACGCCTGACCCGGCTCCCTACACCGTCAGGCCGCGCACCAGCAGGTCCAGCAGCGCGCACACGAACAGGGCAATCCCGATGAACCCGTTGACGCTGAAGAACGCCCGGTTCAGGCGGGACAGGTCGTGCGGGCGGACGATGGAGTGTTCGTAGACGAAGGCGCCGGCGACGATCAGCAGGCCGAGCCAGAAGAAGGCGCCGGCGTCGGTGAGGACCGCGTACCAGACGAACAGCGCCGTCGTGATCGTGTGGCAGACGCGCGAGCCCCAAATGGCCGCCGGGATGCCGAAGCGGGCCGGAACCGACATGACGCCGATCTTCCGGTCGGTCTCGACGTCCTGGCAGGCGTAGATCAGGTCGAAGCCGCCGATCCAGATGCCGACCGCGAGGCCGAGGACCACCGCGGTCCAGGACCACTCCCCGCTGATCGCCAGCCAGCCGCCGATCGGCCCCATCGCCTGGGCGAGGCCCAGAATGGCCTGGGGAAAGTTGGTGAACCGCTTGCCGTAGGGGTAGACCACCATCGGGATCACCGCGACGGGGGCCAGGGCCAGGCACAGGGGGTTGAGCAGGGCCGCCGAGCCCAGGAAGACCACCACCGCGATCAGCGCGCCCGTCCAGGCGTGCCGCACCGACATCGCGCCGGTCACCAGCTCGCGCTGGGCCGTGCGCGGGTTCCGCGCGTCGATCTCACGGTCGATGATCCGGTTGACCGCCATGGCGAAGGTCCGCAGGCCCACCATGCAGACGGTGACCAGCAGCAGCCGGCCCCAGTGGATGTTCTTGTCCCAGTCGTACATCGCGGTCAACGAGGCGATGTAGGCGAAGGGCAGCGCGAACACCGAGTGCTCGATCATCACCAGGCGCAGGAACGCCCTGGTGCGCCCCGGCTGCGGGAGGGCGGCGGAAGCCGAAGTCACAGCCCGTACTCCTTCCAGCGGCGGTCGACCTTCGCCGCCGTATCCGGGTCGGACACCACCATGTCCGGCCACCCCCCGTCACGCGTATAGCCCTCCTCGGGCCACTTCCTCGTCGCGTCGATCCCCGCCTTGCCGCCCCAGAACTGCTGGTAGGAGGCGTGGTCCAGGTGATCGACGGGGCCCTCCACGACCGTGAGGTCGCGGGCGTAGTCGGTGTTGCCCAGGGCCCGCCAGGCGACCTCGTGCAGGTCGTGCACGTCGCAGTCGGCGTCGACGACCACGATCAGCTTGGTCAGGGACATCATGTGGGCGCCCCAGATAGCGTGCATGACCTTCTGGGCGTGCTTGGGGTAGCGCTTGTCGATCGAGACGATCGCGCAGTTGTGGAAACCGCCCGCCTCGGGCAGGTGGTAGTCCACGATGTCCGGGACGATGATCTTGAGCAGGGGGAGGAAGAAGCGCTCCGTCGCACGGCCCAGCGGTCCGTCCTCCGTCGGGGGGCGGCCTACGACGATCGACTGCAACAGGGGTCGCTTGCGCATCGTGACGCAGTCGATCCGCAGCGCCGGGAAGGGCTCCTGCGGCGTGTAGAAACCGGTGTGGTCGCCGAACGGGCCCTCGGGGAGCATCTCCCCGGGTTCCAGCCAGCCCTCCAGGACGACCTCCGCCTGCGCCGGGACCTGGAGCGGGACCGTCTTGCAGTCGACCATCTCGATCCGCTTGCCGGCGATGAAGCCCGCGAAGAGGTATTCGTCGATGTCGCCGGGGAGGGGGGCGGTGGAGGCGTAGGTGACGGCCGGCGGGCAGCCGAAGGCGATCGCGACCGGGAGCCGCTCGCCGCGCCGGGCGGCCACCTGGTAGTGGTTCCGGCTGTCCTTGTGGATCTGCCAGTGCATGCCGATGGTGCGCCTGTCGTGGCGCTGGAGGCGGTACAGCCCGAGGTTGCGCACGCCGGTCTCGGGGTCCTTGGTGTGGGTCAGGCCCAGGTTGAAGAAGGAGCCGCCGTCCTGGGGCCAGGTGAACAGGGCCGGAAGCCGGTCGAGGTCGACGTCGTCGCCGTGCAGGACGACCTCCTGGACCGGCGCCTCCTTGACCTTCTTCGGCGGTACGTGCGTCATCGCGCCGAGCTTGCCGAAGGCCTCGCGGACGCCGACGAACCCGTGCGGCAGCTCGGGCTTCAGCAGGCCGCCGATCCTGTCGCTGATGTCGCCGTACGACTTCAGGCCGAGGGCCTTCAGCAGCCGGCGGTCGGTGCCGAAGACGTTCATCGCCAGCGGCATCGCCGAGCCCTTCACGTTCTCGAAGAGCAGGGCGGGACCGCCGGACTTCTGCACCCGGTCGACGATCTCCCCGACCTCCAGATAGGGGTCGACCTCGGCCTTGACACGCTTCAGGTCGCCCTCGCGCTCCAGTGCCCGGAGCAGGGAGCGAAGATCGTCGTAAGCCATGTGTCCCAGTATCTGCCACCCGCTACCCTGACCCCGTCACCGGGGCCGTCGAGCGCCCCGTCACCGTCTTGTGGGGGATCGCGCGACCATGCTCAGGTATCTGCCGTTTCTGCTGGTCCTGGCGCTGTGGATCTATGCCTTCATCGACTGTCTGAACACCCCGGAGGAGCAGGTCCGCGGATTGCCGAAGGTGGTGTGGGTGATCATCATCCTGCTCTTCGGCGAGGTGCTGGTCGGACCGGTCGCCTGGCTGGTGGCGGGCAGGGTGCGGCAGGCCCCGGCTGGGGGCGCCCCCTCCGGAGGAGGCTCCACGCCCTCGCAGTGGCACCGCAACCGCCGCAGCGAGTGGGTCGCGCCGGACGACAATCCCGACTTCCTGAACTCCCTCAAGGAGGAGAACAAGAAGGACGAGGCCCTGCTCAAGGAGTGGGAGGCCGATCTGCGCCGCCGCGAGGAGGAACTCCGCCGCAAGGAGCGCGACGAGGACCCCAGGGGCGAGTGACGCCCCCAGCGGGGCCCGGCCGTGGTGGCCGGCCGGGCCCCGGCCCGGTCAGGGACGTCGGCCCGCCTCGTCCACGACGGCCCGGCGCAGGACCGCCGTGTTGCTGGTGACCTGGCCCTTCTTCACGTCCGAGTAGTCATCGCTGGCCACACTGCGCTCGCCGAGGAACTGGTGGGTCCTCGTGTCGAAGATCCACTCGTCGCGGGTGGGGTTGTCCGGGTCCTGCCGGGCGATCGCGACGCCCTTGCGCCCGGCGGCGTCGACGGCGTCCTCGACCACCGTCACACCGGGGATGCGGGTGACGGCCCGGTAGAGTGCCGCGCTCTGCTCCGGCGGCACGATCGTGCTCCGGATCAGGTCGCCGACCAGCACGAACATGGCCTGGTCGGTTTCCTGGCCGCTGTACTTCGGGGCGGTCCCGCGCAGCCAGTCGTACATCTCGTCGGGGTCGGTGGGCAGGGTGCTCAGGTGCCGGTGGTTGGTGGTGACCTCGTATCCGGGCTCACCCGGCTGGGCTTCCGGTTCGGTGGCCCACTCGCCCCGGCCCGTCTCCCGGTACAGCCCCTTGCGGGTGCCGTCCACCGAGGTCCACTGCTCGGCTCGGTGCAGCGGCGGGATCTTCGTCTTCTCTCCCTCCTCGTGCTGCGCGTAGGAGACCTTGCTGTCCACGTACACGTACTGGTCGTCGCGGATCTCGCCGTACGGCTGCTCCCGCGCGGCCGCCAGGGCGATGTCCTCCAGCAGGGCCACGGTCGCGGCGGCCGGCGGCCGGGCGCTCGCGTCGTCGCCACCGGAGGACGGCAGGAGGACGAACGTGACGGCAGCGGCCGTCGCCACGGCGGCTGCGGCGAGCGCGGGCCGCAGCCACCTGCCGCGGGCGGGGGCGGGGGCGGAAACGGGAGCGGGGGCGTCGTGCCGGATCTCTGACATCAGATGCTCCTTGAGCAGTCGGTGACGGCCCGGCGGAAGATCTTCCTCGGGAAGCTCGGGAATGTCCGGAAGCTCCGGGATCTCCGGGAAGCGGTTCATCGGTTTCCCTCCCTCAGGGGCCTGACCGCGGTGGTGCGGTCACCATTGCTCTGTCCGCGCCCGGCGGACGGTTCCATATGTTTCGCGAGTTTTGTCCGGGCGCGCGAGAGCCGGGACCGTACGGTTCCCACGGGCACCCCGAGCGCCTCCGCCGCCGCCGCGTAGTCGAGTCCGGACCACACGCACAGCGCCAGCACCTCGCGCTCGGCGCGCCGCAGCCTCGCCAGTGCCGTCCGTACGAGGGCGAGCCGCTCCGCGTCGTCCAGGCGCCCGGCGATCTCGTCGGCGAAGTCGTCCACGGCCTCGTCGCGCGGCAGGCGGGAGAGCGCGGCCGCGTGCCGCCGGCCGGCCCGGCGGGTGTTCCGCGTGACGTTGGTGGCGATGCCGAGCAGCCAGGGCCGCAGCGAGCCGCCTTCCTCGCCGACCCGGTCGCGCAGCCGCCAGACGTCCAGGAAGGTCAGCGAGACGACGTCCTCGGCGGTCGTCCGGTCCCCCGTGAGCCGGTAGGCATGGTTGTAGACGGAGCGCGCGTACGCGTCGAAGAGCTCGCCGAAGGCGTCGTGGTCCCCCGCGCGAACGCGTCTCCGCAGATTCGTGTCCACGTCCGGTTGTCTGTCCGTACGACGAGGGCCGGTTCCCGTGACGTGACTCAGGTCACGTCACGGGAACCGGCCCTCATTCATGAACTTCGGGTGGTCAGACCCCCGAGTACGAGTGCTTGCCGCTGACGAAGATGTTGACGCCGTAGTAGTTGAAGAGCCAGCAGCCGAAGGCGATCAGGGCCAGGTAGGCGGCCTTGCGGCCCTTCCAGCCGGCCGTCGCGCGGGCGTGCAGATAGCAGGCGTAGGCGACCCAGGTGATGAAGGACCAGGTCTCCTTGGGGTCCCAGCCCCAGTAGCGGCCCCAGGCGTCGCCCGCCCAGATCGCGCCCGCGATGATCGTGAACGTCCACAGCGGGAAGACGGCGGCGTTGACACGGTAGGCGAACTTGTCCAGGGAGGCCGCGGCGGGCAGCCGGTCCAGGACCGAGTTGGCGAAGCGGCCGGGGGTGCCGCCGGAGGCGAGCTTGTTCTCGTAGGCGTCCTTGAACAGGTACAGGATCGTGGCGACCGCGCCGACGTAGAAGACCGCTCCGCAGAAGATCGCCGTGGAGACGTGGATGTAGAGCCAGTACGAGTGGAGGGCGGGGACCAGCTGGTCACTGGCCGTGTAGAGGACGGTGACGGCCAGGCCCAGGTCGAGCAGGACCGTGGTGATCAGCGGCAGGCCGAGCCAGCGGATGTTCTTCTTCAGCAGAAGCAGTACGAGGTACACGCCGACGGCGACCGTCGAGAACGTGATGTTGAACTCGTACATGTTGCCCCACGGCGCCCGCTTCACCGACAGGGCCCGGGCGAGCACGCCGCCGAACTCGACCAGGAAGGCGAGCACCGTGAGGGAGACGGCGATCCGCCCGTACATGTCGCCCTGCACGTCACCGCCGTGCGCGCCGGGCCCGTCGGGCACGTCCCGGGCACCGGCCGCGGACCGTACGACGACCTTCGGCCGCTCCAGTACGGCGGTCCCGCCGGCCTTCTTGACGGTGACCGCGGGGGCCTCCGCCTTCTTCTTCGTCTCGGTGAGCGCGGCGGCGGTACGGCCGACCTTGCTGCGGCTGCCGAAGAGCCACTCGGCGATGTACGCGAAGAAGGCCAGGGTGTACACGGCCATCGCGGAGTAGATCAGCGTGTTGCTGATGTGCGCGAGGTGTTCGTTGGTCGCGGCGGCCAGCTCGGTCACGGCGGCGGAAGTCACTGCTTCTCAGCCCCTTCGGCAGGTACGACTTGGGGGTCGGGGGTGTCTGACGAGTCTGCGGAGTCGTCGGCGTCGGGGGCGCCGGGCGCCCGGTCGTACAGGATCGCGGCGAGGTCGCCGAGTTCCTCGGGGACCTTGGCGGACTCGCTGCGGCCCAGGCCGGCCATCTCGACGACGGTGATCCCGTCGGCGCCCTTGACGGCCCGCACCCAGACGCGACGGCGCTGGATGAAGAGCGAGCCGGCCAGGCCGAAGATGGCCACGACCGCGCCGGCCAGGGCCCAGCCGCTGGCGGGCTGCCGGGTGACCTGGAAGCCGGCCCACTCCTTGATGCCGTTGAAGGTGACGGAGCCGGCGCCGTCCGGGAGCGTCATGGTCTGGCCGACGGTGAGCTGCTTCTTGAACAGCTTGCCGTCGGAGCCCTTGAACTCCTTCAGGTTGGCCTTGTCCAGCTGGTACACGCTCTGCGGGATGCCCGAGTCGACGCCCAGGTCGCCGTGGTACGCGGAGAGCGCCAGCATCGGGTTGAGCAGCGCCGGGAACTGGGACAGCATCGTGGAGCCCTTGCCGCCGTACGTCGGCAGGAAGAAGGCGTTGAAGCCGAGCTGTTCCTTCTCCCCCTTGGCGTTGCGGTAGCCGTCCATGACCTTGATGGCGCCGGAGGAGGTGACGTTGGAGTCCAGCGGCAGCAGCGACACCGCCTCGTGGTCCATGACCACGTCGCCCTTGGCGTCCCTGACGGTGACGACGGGCGCGTAGCCGTGGCTGACCAGGTAGACCTTCGAGTCGCCGATCTTCAGCGGCTCGTTCACCTTGATGGTGGTCGTCTTCTCCTTGCCGTAGGCGCCCACGCTGTAGGTGACCTTGGCCTGGTAGGTGCGCGGGGTGCCGCGGTTGGGGCCGGTCAGCTCGTAGGTGCCGGTGAAGTCCTTCAGGTTGAAGCTGAAGGCGTCCAGGTCGTCCTGGGAGAAGAGGTTGCCGGACTTGAAGTCGTCGTACTGGGTGAGCGTGTTGGCGAAGCCGTCGCCCTCCAGGATCAGCTTGTTGCCCTCGGACTTGAACAGCTGGCCCCAGGCGAAGGCGATCAGCATCACGATCAGCGCGATGTGGAAGGCGAGGTTGCCCGCCTCGCGCAGATAGCCCTTCTCGGCGGCGACGGCGTCCCCGACGGTACGGGCGCGGAAGCGGCGCTTCTTCAGCACGGCGAGCGCGGCCTCGCGGACCTGCTCGGGCTCGGCCCCGGTACGCCAGGTGGTGTAGGCGGGCAGCCGGGTCAGGCGCCGGGGGGCGCCCGGCGGACGGCCGCGGAGCTGGCCCACGAACTGCCAGGTGCGCGGGACGATGCAGCCGATGAGGGAGACGAACAGCAGGATGTAGATCGCGGAGAACCACACCGAGCTGTAGACGTGGAAGAGGCCGAGCTTGTCGTAGATCGGCGCGAGCGTCCCGTGCCGGTCGCGGAAGTCGGCGACCTTGGTCTCGTCGATGCCGGTCTGGGGGATCAGCGAGCCGGGGATCGCGCCCAGCGACAGCAGCAGGAGCAGCAGCAGCGCCACCCGCATGGAGGTGAGCTGGCGCCAGAACCAGCGGGCCCAGCCGATGACGCCCAGGGAGGGCAGGCCGGTGGCCTCCTCCGCCGGGGCGGTGGAGAGCTGGGAGCCGGCGGCGCCCAGGTCCTGGTCCTCACCGGCGTTCGGGGCCTTGTCGGGCTCGGTGGTCTTCGAAGTCGTGCTCATCGGGTCAGATCCCCACAGTGAAGCCGGTGGACCAGGTCTGCATCTCCTGCACGATGCGGTCCCACGCGCCGGTCAGCAGCAGCAGACCGGTCACGATCATCATGGTGCCGCCGATCCGCATCACCCAGACGTAATGGCGCTTGACCCAGCCGAAGGCGCCGAGCGCCTTGCGGAAGGCGACCGCGGCGAGGACGAAGGGGACGCCGAGGCCGAGGCAGTAGGCGACGGTCAGTATGGCCCCGCGGCCGGCGCTGCCCTGCTCGGAGGAGAGGATCAGCACGGAGGCGAGGGTCGGGCCGATGCACGGCGTCCAGCCGATGCCGAACAGCGCGCCCAGCACCGGGGCGCCGATCAGCCCGGTCACGGGCCGCCGGTGGAAGCGGTACTCGCGCTGGGTGAGCCAGGGCATCAGGCCCAGGAAGAACACACCCATGAGGATGACGAAGACGCCCAGCACCTTGGTCAGGACGTCCCGGTTCTCCTGGAGCGTCTGCCCGGCGTAGCCGAAGAGGGCACCGCTGGAGACGAACACGGCGGTGAAGCCGAGGACGAACAGGGAGGCGCCCGCGACCATCCGCCCGCGCCGCGCCTCGCCCAGGTCGGTGCCGGTGACGCCGGTCACGTAGGACAGGTAGCCGGGGACCAGGGGCAGGACGCAGGGGGAGAAGAAGGAGACCAGACCGCCGAGCAGGGCGACGGGCAGGGCCACCAGCAGGGCGCCGTTGAGCACCGTGCCGTTGTAGCCCGTCGCGGCGAGCGTGGACACCGCGGTCACGTCACTTCTCCGACAGGAACGGGTCGAGCATCTTGCGCAGCTTCTCCTCGCTGAGTGCCTGGAGGGTGCGCGCGGCGACCTTGCCGTCCCGGTCGATGATCAGCGTGGAGGGGATGGCCTGCGGGTTGAGCGTGCCCTTGTCGAAGCGGAGCATCAGCTTGCCGGTCGGGTCGTACAGGCTCGGGTAGGTGATGCCCTGTTCCTTCTCGAAGGCCTCGGCCGGACCGGTGGAGGTGTCGCGGGTGTTGATGCCGACGAACTGGACGCCCTGGTCCTTGGTGTCCTGGTAGACCTTCTCCAGGTTCTTGGCCTCGGCGCGGCAGGGCGAGCACCAGGAGCCCCAGACATTCAGGACGACGATCTTGCCCTTGTACTCCGCGACGTCGAGCTGCTTGCCGTCGACGGTCTTCCCGGACAGGTCGGGGGCGTCGCTCCGCTCGCTCTTCTTCAGGGTGGCGATGCCGTCCGCGCCGGTGATGAAGCCGGTGTTGCCGCCGCCTCCGGAGGTGCCCCCGGAGCTGCACGCGGACAGGAGCAGCGCGGCGGCCAGCGCGGCGCCGGCGGTCACGGCGGCGCGGCCACGGACGCGGCCATGGACACGGCTGGTGCGGTTCGAGCGCAGGGGGGCGCGGCTGGCGGCACTCATGTGAAAAGTTTCGCATGTCCGATCCGGGGATCTTGCGCACCCCCCTCGCGGGCGGAAATCCGCATTTCAGGCGGGTGTGGCGAGTCCCTTCCAGCCACCGGCCGGCCGCTGTCCCACGTCCAGGGTGCGCAGCCCGGCCAGCACCTCGGGCCGCTGCACGTCCAGCCAGTCGGCGAACTGCCGGAAGGAGACCAGCCGTATGTCCCCGCCCTTGTCCCTCTCCCGGGCGATGTGCTTGAGCGCCTCCTCGACGGCGTCCATGTAGATGCCGCCGTTCCACTGCTCGAAGTGGTTGCCGATGAAGAACGGTGCGCGATTCGTCTCGTAGGCCCGCTCGAAGCCGGATATGTAGGACTGGGCGGCCTGCTCCCGCCAGCCCGGATAGCGGTAGGCGGGCGCGTTGGTGGAGTTGACGGACTGGTTGGCGAGCATGTTGTAGTCCATCGACAGCACCTCGAAGGAGTGACCGGGGAAAGGTATCTGCTGAAGCGGCAGGTCCCAGATCCCCTGCTTCTTCTCCGGCCACACCTGGCGGCCGCCGGGCGAGGAGGCGTCGTAGCGCCAGCCCAGCTCGCGGGCGGTGGGCAGCAGGTTCTCCTGGCCGAGCAGACAGGGGGTGCGGCCGCCGGCCAGTTCCTTGTCGTAGTCGAAGGGCAGGGCCGGCAGATCGGTCCAGCCGGTGTTGGTCCGCCACTCCTTGACGAACGACTTCGCCTGCTCGATCTCGCTGCGCCACTGCTTCGGCGTCCAGTGGGCGACGGTGCCGTAGCCGGCGCAGAAGTGGCCGTTGAAGTGGGTGCCTATCTCGTGGCCCTCCAGCCAGGCGCGGCGGACGTTCTCCAGGGTGGCCCTGATGTGCTCGTCGGTGAGGTAGCCGATGTCGGAGGCGCCGCGCGGGTTGTTCGGCGGGTCGTAGAGGCGCTTCTTCGACTCGGGCAGCAGATACAGCCCCGAGAGGAAGAAGGTCATGTGCGCGCCGTGCTCCTTGGCGAGGTCCAGGAAGCGCGGGAAGAGCCCGTTGCCGACCTCTCCGGCACCGTCCCAGGAGAAGACGACGAACTGCGGCGGCGTCTCGCCGGGCTCCAGCGGTACGGGCTTGTCCGGCTGGCCCGGCTGTGTGCCCGTGTCGGAGGTGGAGCCGTCGCCGAGGGGACGGGCAGGGGCCGTGGTGGTGCCGGACCGTTCTGGACGGGGGGAACCGCCGACGTGCTGGGAGCCGTCGGAGGCGGTGTGGGTGCCGCAGCCCGCCAGTCCGGCGGCGGCCACGGCACCCGCGCCGAGCCCGAGCATGCCCCGGCGCGTGAGGTTCCTGCGGGTGGAGGTGCGCATCGCGTTCCCCGTTCGTCACGTCCTCTGGTGGTCACCCAGTCAGAGGACGTGACGAACGGGGAGGTTCCTTGAAAACGCAGATATTTAGTGATGAACGTGTCGGAACCGTGCCGAAGCGCCCATATATCGGTCGTTCTCAGGCCCCGAAGGCCTTGCCCTTCCCCTTCACCGGCTTGGCGCCCGCGAGGAGATGGGCGGGGACCAGGTCGCGGGCCGGCTCGGTGTAGCCGACGGAGACGATCCGGTCGCCCTGGTAGGTGAAGGACGTCAGGGACGCGAGGGTGCACTGCCGCTTGCGCGGGTCGTGCCACAGCCGCCGCCGCTCCACGTAGGACCGCACGATCCAGATCGGCAGCTGGTGGCTGACCACCACCGCCTCGTGCCCCCGCGCCTTGTCCTTGGCCGCGTTCAGCGCACCCATCATCCGGACCACCTGGTCGACGTACGGCTCGCCCCACGACGGACGGAACGGGTTGACCACGTGCTTCCAGTTGGCGGGCCGGCGCAGCGCCCCGTCGCCGACGCCGAAGGTCTTGCCCTGGAAGACGTTCTCGGCCTCGATCAGCCTCTCGTCCGTGTCCAGGTCCAGGCCGTGCGCCTTGGCGATCGGCGTCGCCGTCTCCTGCGCCCGCTCCAGCGGGGAGGCGGCGACATAGGTGATGTCGCGGGAGGCGAGGTGCTCGGCGACCCGGTCGGCCATCCGCCGGCCCAGCTCGGAGAGGTGGTAGCCGGGCAGCCGGCCGTACAGGACTCCGGTGGGGTTCTCCACCTCGCCGTGCCGCATCAGGTGCACGACGGTGATGTCGCTGCCGCTCCGCTCGCTGCCGCTCCGCTCGCTGCTGGTCCGCTCGCTGCTGTTCCGCTCGCTGCCGCTCCGCTCGCTGCCGTTCCGCTCGCTGCCGCTCCGCTCGCTGCCGTTCCGCTCGCTGCCGTTCCGCTCGCTGCTGTTCCGCTCGCTCACGCCGTGGCCTCCGCCGCCGCCCGGGCCGCCGCCGGAAGGGCGTCGGCGATCCGCTGAAGGGCCCGCTCGTCGTGCGCGGTGGACACGAACCACGACTCGAAGGACGACGGCGGCAGATAGACGCCGCCCGCCAGCATCGCGTGGAAGAAGGCGGTGAAGCGGAAGGACTCCTGCGCCTTGGCGTCCTCGTAGTTCCGCACCGGCCGGTCGGTGAAGAACACGGAGAACATGTTGGAGGCCCGCTGGAGGGTGTGCGCGACGCCCTCCTTGGTCAGCGCCTCGGTGACCAGCGCCTGGACCTGCGCGGAGACCGCGTCGACCTTCTCGTACGCGGCGTCGTCGAGGAGACGCAGCTGGGCCAGGCCCGCCGCGGTGGCGACCGGGTTCCCGGACAGGGTGCCCGCCTGGTAGACGGGGCCGGCCGGAGCGAGATGCGCCATGACGTCGGCACGCCCGCCGAAGGCCGCGGCCGGGAAGCCGCCGCCCATCACCTTGCCGAAGGTCATCAGGTCGGGCACGACGCCCTCGACCCCGAACCACCCGGCCCGGCTGGTGCGGAACCCGGTCATCACCTCGTCGGAGATGAACAGCGCGCCGTTCGCGGCGCACGCGTCCTTCAGCCCCTGGTTGAACCCGGGCAGCGGCGGTACGACGCCCATGTTGCCGGGCGAGGCCTCGGTGATCACACAGGCGATCTCGCCGGGGTGGGCGGCGAAGGCGGCGTGCACGGCGTCCAGGTCGTTGTACGGCAGCACGATCGTGTCGCCGGCCTGGGCGCCGGTGACACCCGGGGTGTCGGGCAGCGCGAAGGTCGCGACGCCGCTGCCCGCCGAGGCGAGCAGCGAGTCGACGTGCCCGTGGTAGCAGCCGGCGAACTTGATCACCTTGCTGCGCTGCGTGAACCCGCGGGCCAGCCGGATCGCGGACATCGTCGCCTCGGTCCCGCTGGAGACGAGCCGCACCTGCTCCAGCGGCGCGACCCGGGCGACCATCTCCTCGGCGAGCGCGACCTCGCCCTCGGCGGGCGTGCCGAAGGACGTGCCGCGCGCGACCGCCTCCTGCACGGCGGCGATCACCTCGGGGTGCGCGTGCCCGAGGATCATCGGACCCCAGGAGCACACCAGGTCGACGTATTCACGCCCGTCGGCGTCGGTCAGCCAGGGGCCCGTGCCGGACACCATGAACCGGGGCGTGCCGCCCACGGCGCGGAAGGCCCGCACCGGGGAGTTCACGCCACCGGGCGTGACGGCCGCCGCACGGTCGAAAAGAGCCTGCGATACGGGCGCTTCGTACTGATAGGGCAGTTCGCTCATGACCTGCGACTTTCTCCGACCTTCTCCGACTTCTCGGACACCGGTTGCCAGTGACCTGTTCAGGGTAGGCCAGGGCCGCTACGGGGCCGTGGGCCCGCCCGGACGCCGGGCGCGGGGCCGGCGCCGGGCACCCGCGCCGTCACCACGGCGCCGGCCGACCGTCGCGTCCCGGCCATCGACCGGTCACCGGACCCGCAACGGGCCCCCGAATCCCCGCCGTCTGCGAGACTGGGCACCGATACACACAGCTCACACAGGCCGTGCCGCCCGGGAGCTTGTTCGGAGGGTCACCGGATCCCATGGACAGGTGTTTCCCCGCACGTTTCGGCGCGCGGCCGTGGGGGAGGTCACTGACACGATGATCGGGTTGCGCGGCGGGGGCCACGCGTCCTAGAAAAGCAGTCGGGTGGAGATATGCATCGCGGTGGCGGACTGGGCGAGGGGACCGACGACCTGGGTCCTCGACGTGCCCGGCGGGGAAGGCACCGACGCGACGCGGAGGAGACGACCGAAGCACGTCAGGCACAAGGTGCGCCGAGGGAGCCCGAGCGGTTCGACCGGCTGGGTCCGGGGAGCAGGAATGGTGGTCGGGTGGGGGTGACGTACAAGTACTTCGGCGCGCCCGACGGCGCCACCGCGGCCCGCGTCCCGATCTCGATGCGCCCCGAGGAGCTGGGCGGCGACGAGCTCGGCATGGGCGGCATGTTCACCAAGATCAAGCCGGAGACCATGGCGGCCATGGTCCTCACCGGCATCGAAGGCGTCCCCCTCCACAAGGTGCCGCCCCTGGAACTGGTCGTCCTGCACCCCGACTACGCGGTCGTCAAGCTGCCCATGACCGTCGTCGACCCCCTGCGCGGCATCGGCGAGGAGGCGGTCGGCGCGGCGGCCTTCATCTGGTCGACGGTGCCGGACCGGGGCGGCCCGCGGGACGCGTTCAACGTGTACCAGCTGCTGCACGAGTGGCAGGACTTCAGCCATCGGCTGCATGAGGCGGGGCATCAGGCCTACTGCCTGGTGTGGCCCTGAACGCGCCGCTCCTCCTTACCTGAGGCGGGGCCTTCCCGCCCCGCCCGTCCGGCTGCCGGCGGTACACCCGTCCGCAGCCGGGCGGGCATCGCCGGCCGGCCGGGCCCGGCCGCGGCGAAGACGTCCTCCCGGTGCGGCGAAGACACCCGTCCGGCCGGGGCAGACGTCTCCGGCCGGTGCAGACATCCGGCCGGCCGCGGCAGACGTCTCCGGCCGGGGCAGACATCCGGCCGACCGCGGCAGACGTCTCCAGCCGGGGCAGACATCCGGCCGACCGCGGCAGACGTCTCCAGCCGGGGCAGACATCCGGCCGACCGCGGCAGACGTCTCCAGCCGGGGCAGACATCCGGCCGACCGCGGCAGACGTCTCCAGCCGGGGCAGACATCCGGCCGACCGCGGCGAAGACGTCCGTCCGGCCGGGGCAGACGTGTCCGTCGGGCCAGGGCAGACATCCGGCCGGCCGCGGCTCAGCCGTTCTGCTCCTGGCCCGTCGGTCCGGGGCCCACCGTGAAGCCGATGACCGAGCCGCCGCCCTCCCGCCGGACGGCGAACGGCGCTCCCCCGTGGGCCGTGGCCACCTCCCGCACGATGGACAGCCCGAGGCCGGAGCCGGGCTGGGAACGGGCGTCGGCGGCGCGGTAGAAGCGGTCGAAGACCCGGACCAGGTCGCAGTCGGCGATGCCGGGGCCACGGTCGAGGACCTCCACGCGGACCGGGCCCGCAGGAACCCCGTGGCCGGTGCCCGGGACGGGGCCGGTGACGGCGATCTCGATCGGCGCCGTGCCGTCGCGGTCGAACTTGGCCGCGTTCTCCACCAGGTTGGACATCGCGCGCTGGAGCATGCCCGGGCGGCCGTCGGTGGCCGTGTCGCCGCCGGCCCGTACGACGATCTCCCGCCCGGTGCGGCGCCGGGCCAGGCCCGCGACGTCCTCGGCGATCTCGGCGAGGTCGATGCGCTGCGGGGGCTCGGTGTCGGACTGGCCGGCCGCCAGGTCGACCAGCTCGTTCACCAGGTCGGTCAGTTCACGGGCCTCCTGGCCCAGATCCGCGACCAGTTCCTCACGCGCGGCGGGCGGCAGTTCGTCGATACGGCGGAGCAGGGAGATGTTGGTGCGCAGGGAGGTCAGCGGGGTGCGCAGCTCGTGGCCGGCGTCCTGGACCAGGCGGCGCTGGTCCTCCTCGGACTGGGCGAGGCGGCCCAGCATGCGGTCGAAGGCGCGGCCGAGGCGGCCCACCTCGTCGTAGCCGGTGACCGGCACCTGCACGCCGAGCTGACGGGTGCGGGCCACGTCCTCCGCGGCGGCGGTCAGCATCACCAGCCGACGGGTGATGCGCCGGGCCAGCCACCAGCCGAACAGGCCCGCCGCGGTCACCACCGCCACCATCAGCAGCAGCGTCCGCCGTTGCAGGGCCCGCAACAGGTCCTCGGTGTCGCTGAACTCCTGCGCGACCTGCACCGCGCCCCGCCCTCCGCCGAGGGAGACGGTGGCGATGCGGTAGACGTCGTCGCCGACGTCGACGTCCTCGTGCTCGCTCATCCGGCCGGCCGGGTCGGCGGCCGCGACACGCCGGTCGGCGGCCGTGACCGGCAGGCCCGGTCTGCCCCGGTCGGAGATCTCCCCGTCCGGGCCGAGCACCTGCACGACCGTACGGGCCGGCCGCACGACGTCGTGGCCCGGCGCGACGGAGGAGAAGTCGCCGGGCGTCATCCGGTTGTCCCGGACCTCGTCCCGCAGGTCCTGCACGACCTGGTCGAAGACGGACTCCTGGTCGACACGGACCAGCCGGGCGGCGGCGCCGTACGACAGCACGCCGACGAGCACCGTGACCACGGCCGCGACCGTCGCGAACGACACCGCGAAGGTGGTGCGCAGCGACAGCAGCCGGGGCCGCCGTCTGGCGGGCAGCGCGGGCAGCGTGGGCAGCGCGGACACCTCGGGGGGCGTGGGAAGCGTGGGCGGCCGCCCGGAGCGGCGCACTCAGTCCTCCCGCAGCACGTAACCCACGCCGCGCACCGTGTGGATCAGCTGCGGAGCGCCCGGTTCGTCGAGCTTGCGGCGCAGATAGCCGACGTAGACGGCGAGGTTCTTCGAGCCCGGGCCGAAGTCGTAGCCCCAGATGCGGTCGTAGATGGTGGAGTGGTCCAGGACGATGCCGGCGTTGCGGACCAGCAGTTCCAGCAGCTCGAACTCGGTGCGGGTCAGCTCCAGCTCCCGGCCGTCGCGCCAGACGCGGCGTGCCTGCGGGTCCATCCGCAGCCCGGCCGCCTCCAGATACCGCCCCGGGACCTGTGGCTCCGGCGGGGCGCTGTCCGCGGCGGAGGCCGGGCTGGTACGGCGCAGCAGGGCGCGCAGCCGGGCGAAGACCTCCTCGACGTCGAACGGCTTGACGACGTAGTCGTCGGCGCCCGCGTCCAGGCCCGCGATCCGGTCCGCGGTCTCCACCAGTGCCGTCAGCATCAGGATCGGCGTACGGTCGCCCTCGGCGCGCAGCACCCGGCAGACCTGGAGACCGTCGATGCCCGGCATCATCACGTCCAGGACGAGCACGTCGGGCCGGCCGCGGTGGGCCTGCGCCAGCGCCTCGATGCCGTCGGCGACCGAGGTGACCTGGTAGCCCTCCAGGGTCAGGGCGCGTTCCAGGGCGTGGCGGATGGCGCGGTCGTCTTCGGCGAGCAGCACGGTCTGAGGCACGCCACCAGTCTGCCAAGCCCGCCCGGCCGCACGCCGTGCCGCCCGGCGCACCGGCGGGCCTTCTTACTGGCCTCTCACCGCCGGCGCCGGGCGTCGGCCGTCACGCCTTCGGGCGCAGCGCGGCGAGCCGCTGCTCGAAGGGCACGACCTCGAACTCGTCGGCGCTCTTCCGTGCGGGCCGCACGACGGGCGCGGCGGGCACGGCGGGCGCGACGGGCGCGACGGGCGCGACGGGCGCGACGGGCGCGACGGGCGCGGCGGGCGCGGCGGGCACGGCGGGCACGGCGGGCGCGGCGGGCGCGGCGGACAGCCCGGTCATCAGGGCCGCCAGTTCCCCGGCCGCCCGGTCGATCCGCTCCGTGAGCCCCTCGGCGCCCCAGTCCTCCGAGGCGGCGTACACACCGGTCGGGACGGTGACGGCCCTCAGATAGGCGAAGAGCGGACGCAGCGCGTGCTCCAGCACCAGGGAGTGCCGGGCGCTGCCGCCGGTCGCGGCGATCAGCACCGGCTTGCCCGCCAGCGCGTCCTTGTCCAGCACGTCGAAGAAGGACTTGAACAGGCCGCTGTAGGAGGCGGAGAACACCGGGGTGACGACGATCAGTCCGTCGGCCTCCGTGACCGCCTCCAGGGCGGCGGCCAGGTCCCGCCCGGGGAAGCCGTTGGTGAAGTTGTGCGCGATCTCCACCGCCAGGTCGCGCAGTTCCACGACCCGGACGTCGGCGGCGGCCCGCCGGCCCACCGCGGCGGCCAGCCGGTCGGCCAGCAGCCGGGTGGAGGACGGCACGCTCAGTCCGGCCGAGACGACGACCAGCTTCATCGGGTGCTCACCTCTTCCGGGGTCTTCTCCGAGCCGTTCTGGCCGGTGCGGGCGGCGGCGAGCAGGGAGGCGTGGGTGGGGGCGTCCGGCACCTCGGCCGGGCGGTCCTTGGCGAACTCCTTGCGCAGCACCGGCACGACCTCCTCGCCGAGGAGATCGAGCTGCTCCAGCACGGTCTTCAGCGGCAGTCCGGCGTGGTCCATCAGGAACAGCTGGCGCTGGTAGTCGCCGGCGTACTCGCGGAAGGCGAGGGTCTTCTCGATGACCTGCTGCGGGGAGCCGACGGTCAGCGGCGTCTGGTCCATGAAGTCCTCCAGCGACGGGCCGTGCCCGTACACCGGCGCCACGTCGAAGTAGGGGCGGAACTCGCGGATCGCGTCCTGGGAGTTCTTCCGCATGAACACCTGACCGCCCAGGCCGACGATGGCCTCCTCGGGGCTGCCGTGCCCGTAGTGGGCGAAGCGGGTGCGGTAGAACTCCACCATCCGCTTGGTGTGGTCGGCCGGCCAGAAGATGTTGTTGTGGAAGAAGCCGTCGCCGTAGTACGCGGCCTGCTCGGCTATCTCCGGGGAGCGGATGGAGCCGTGCCAGACGAACGGCGGTACGCCGTCCAGCGGGCGCGGGGTGGAGGTGAAGCCCTGCAACGGAGTGCGGAACTTGCCCTCCCAGGTCACCACGTCCTCACGCCACAGCCGGCGCAGCAGCGCGTAGTTCTCGATCGCCAGGTTGATGCCCTCGCGGATGTCCTGCCCGAACCAGGGGTAGACCGGGCCGGTGTTGCCGCGGCCCATCATCAGGTCCATACGCCCGTCGGCCAGGTGCTGGAGCATCGCGAAGTCCTCGGCGATCTTCACCGGGTCGTTGGTGGTGATCAGCGTGGTGGACGTGGACAGGATCAGCTTCTCCGTCCGCGCCGCGATGTACCCGAGCATCGTGGTCGGCGACGACGGCACGAACGGCGGGTTGTGGTGCTCGCCGGTGGCGAACACGTCCAGCCCGACCTCCTCGGCCTTCAGCGCGATGGCGACCATGGCCTTGATGCGCTCACGCTCCGTCGGCGTACGGCCCGTGGTCGGGTCCGGGGTGACGTCGCCGACGGTGAATATCCCGAACTGCATGGCCACTCGACCTCCAAGTTGTTGACTGTTCAACTATACCCCCGGAACGGCCCGCCTGTCGGCGTTATTCCCTGGCGGTCCCGGCGGTCCGGGCCTGCGGTCCCGGCGGCCCGGACTGCGGTCCTGGCGGCCCGGGCCTGCGGTTGTCGCGGCCCGGACCTGCGGTCTCGGCTCGGCGGTCCCGGCGTCCCGGGCCTGGCCCGGCGGTCCTGGCCCGGCGGGCGGTCAGAAGGCGTACTCGTCCCCCGTTTCCAGGACCAGCACCCGCTGCCGGTCGTTGAGCCGGTTCTGGTCCACCACTCCGCCGCTCCACACCGTGTCGATCTCCATCACCAGCTCGGAGGGCTTCTCCCGCAGCAGCACCCGCAGCCCGATCTCCGCGCCCATGCCGTCCGCCTTCAGCGCGCCGATCCGGCACAGCACGGCCTGCGGCTCCGAGCGCGCACACGCACCCGGCAGCGTCTGCTCGTCGGCGAGCGGCGCCGACCAGTGCAGCCGCAGTGTCGCGTCCGGTACGGCGGACGGGCCGTGATTGCGCGGCGTGAGGGAGACGCCCAGCCGGCCGTCCTCCAGGGTGACGAACCCGTGGTAGGCGAGATCGGCCTCCGGCACACCCGGAGCCCCGGCGGCCCCCGCGGCCCTGGTGACACTCGCGGCCTCCGCGACCCTGGCGGCACCCGCGGCCCCAGCGACCCTCGTAGCCCCGGTGTCACCGGAGACTCCAGCAGCCTTCTCGACTCTCTCGGCCTTCTCGACTCTCTCGGCCTTCTCGACTCTCTCGGCCTTCTCGGCCCTCTCGGTCCTCGCTGCCACCAAAGTTCCGGTGGTCCCTTCGGTCCCGGCCGCCTGGGCGGTCCCCGCCGCCGGAGCCGCTGCGGCGGCCGTCAGTGCGGCCGCCGCCCACACCGCGAGCCCTCGCGTTCCGCTTCCGTTTCCGCGCATATCGCCCACTCCTCACTCCGCCGCCGGTCCCACGGACATGGCCGTACGGACGTGGTCGTACGGATGTATCCCACGCGGGGCGCGCCGCAGGCGCCGTCCATCAGGTGAACACCGGGACCGGATACCGGGACCGCCACCCGGCCGTGCGAGGCTCCCCGCATGGCCGTCCTCCGCTCCGCAGCCCTGTTCGCCGTCGCCGCCCTGTTCGAGATCGGCGGCGCCTGGCTGGTCTGGCAGGGCGTGCGCGAGCACCGCGGCTGGCTGTGGGCGGCCGGCGGCGTCCTCGCCCTCGGCGCGTACGGCTTCGTCGCCACCTTCCAGCCCGACGCCCACTTCGGCCGCATCCTCGCCGCGTACGGCGGGATCTTCGTCGCCGGCTCGCTCCTGTGGGGCGCGCTCGCGGACGGCTACCGCCCGGACCGCTGGGACCTCGCGGGGGCGCTGATCTGTCTCGCCGGAATGGCCGTGATCATGTGGGCGCCGCGCAACGGCGGCTGATGGCCGACCCCCCGGACCGACCCCTGGACCGACCCCTGGACCAACCCCTGGACCACCTCGTGGATCACCCCTCGGACACCCCGGCCGTGCGCCCGCCCCCGTCGCCTACCCTGGGCCGCAGCCGATCGTCGCACCCGCCGGTGCACCGACCCGAGGAGCAGCCCATGGCCACCGCCGCACCGTCCGCCGCCTCCCGCATCGCCGTCGTCACCGGTGCGAGCAGCGGCATCGGCGCCGCCACGGCCCGGCAGCTGGCCGCCGCCGGCTATCGCGTGGTCCTCACCGCCCGCCGCAAGGACCGTATCGAGGCGCTCGCCGAGGAGATCAACGCGGCCGGTCACCAGGCGACGGCGTACCAGCTGGACATCACCGACCGCGCCGCGGTCGACGAGTTCGCCACCGCCTTCAAGACCGTCGGCGTCCTCGTCAACAACGCGGGCGGCGCGCTGGGCGCCGATCCGGTCGCCACCGGCGACCCGGCCGACTGGCGCCGGATGTACGAGACGAACGTCATCGGCACCCTCAACCTCACCCAGGCCCTGCTGCCCAAGCTGGAGGCGAGCGGCGACGGCACGGTCGTGGTCGTGTCCTCGACCGCGGGCCACGCCACCTACGAGGGCGGCGCGGGCTATGTGGCCGCCAAGCACGGCGCCCACGTCCTCGCCGAGACCCTCCGGCTGGAGATCGTCGGCCGGCCGGTCCGCGTGATCGAGATCGCGCCCGGCATGGTGAAGACGGACGAGTTCGCCCTCACCCGCTTCGGCGGCGACGCGGAGAAGGCCGCCAAGGTCTACGAGGGGGTGGCCGAGCCCCTGACCGCCGACGACGTCGCCGACACCATCACGTGGGCGGTGACCCGCCCCGCCCACGTCAACATCGACCTGCTGATCGTCCGTCCCCGCGCCCAGGCGTCGAACACCAAGGTGCACCGGGAACGGTGACGCGCCGCGTCGGCCCGGCGCCGCGTCAGCCCTTGACGCAGACGACCTGCTTCAGCTTCGCGACGACCTCCACCAGGTCCCGCTGCTGGTCGATGACCTGCTCGATCGGCTTGTAGGCGCCGGGGATCTCGTCCACCACGCCGGAGTCCTTGCGGCACTCCACGCCTCGCGTCTGCTCCTCCAGGTCCTTGGTGGAGAAGCGGCGCTTGGCGGCGTTGCGGCTCATGCGCCGGCCGGCGCCGTGCGACGCGGAGTTGAAGGACTTCTCGTTGCCGAGGCCCTTCACGATGTACGAGCCGGTGCCCATGGAGCCGGGGATGATCCCGTAGTCCCCGGAGCCCGCGCGGATGGCGCCCTTGCGGGTGACGAGGAGGTCCATCCCGTCGTAGCGCTCCTCGGCCACGTAGTTGTGGTGGGCGCTGATCTCCGGTTCGAAGGTGGGCCTGGCCTTCTTGAACTCCTTGCGGATCACGTCCTTCAGGAGCGCCATCATGATCGTGCGGTTGTACCTGGCGTACTCCTGCGCCCAGAACAGGTCGTTGCGGTAGGCCGCCATCTGCGGGGTGTCCGAGACGAAGACGGCGAGGTCGCGGTCGACCAGGCCCTGGTTGTGCGGGAGCTTCTGGGCCACGCCGATGTGGAACTCGGCGAGTTCCTTGCCGATGTTGCGGGAACCGGAGTGCAGCATCAGCCAGACGGAACCTTCCGTGTCCGTGCACACCTCGACGAAGTGATTTCCGGATCCGAGCGTGCCCATCTGCTTCGTGGCACGTTCCTGACGGAACCTGACCGCTTCGGCGATCCCGCCGAACCGCCCCCAGAAGTCGTCCCAGCCCGCGGTCGCGAACCCGTGCATCCGCCCGGGGTCGACGGGGTCGTCGTGCATCCCCCGCCCCACCGGAATCGCCTGCTCGATCTTCGAGCGCAGCCGGGAGAGATCGCCCGGGAGGTCGTTGGCCGTCAGGGACGTCTTCACCGCCGACATCCCGCAGCCGATGTCCACGCCGACCGCGGCCGGGCAGACCGCGCCCCGCATGGCGATGACCGAGCCGACCGTGGCCCCCTTGCCGTAGTGGACGTCGGGCATCACCGCCAGGCCCTTGATCCACGGCAGCGTCGCGACGTTCTGGAGCTGCCGCATCGCGACGTCCTCCACCGTGGCCGGGTCGGTCCACAGACGGATGGGCACCTTCGCGCCCGGCACTTCCACGTACGACATATCGTCCTCATTCCCCCGGAAATTACATAAACAGCAGCACATCGGAAAAACGGCGCCGGGGTCAACGAAAAGGGACAGCGGACCGGCGTCCACGGCAGTGCGTGCGATACACATTGTCTCCAGCGGACGCCCCGGTGCGGCAAGCGATTAACCAGCGGGGACACTGAAGGACCGACCCAGACGGCCACCGTCGAGAGGAGCCTCACCGTGCAGCGGAGAGCCTACGTACCCGGCGTCGCCGCCCTCCTCGCGGCGCTGCTGGCCGGCTGCACCGGCGGCTCCGGCGACACCGGCACGGCGGACGACGCCAACCCGGGCGACTCCGGTACGGCGACGGCGGCGGCCCAGCCGGGCAAGTACCGCACGCTCCCGGAACCCTGCGGCGCGGTCGGCCACGACACGCTCGACTCGCTGCTGCCCGGCATCCGGCAGATCACCGACGAGGAGCAGCGGGAGAAGGCGTACGCGGGCGAGGCGACCCTCACGTACGACACCGACCGCAAGGTCGGCTGCCGCTGGACGGTGGAGTCCACCGAGGCCACCGACCACCTGCTCGTCGATCTGGAGCGGGTGGTCTCGTACGACAACGCGGTCAGCGACGACAGCCAGGCCGAGCAGCTGTTCGCGACCAAGCAGGAAGCGGCCGACCTGCCCGAACCGACCGGCTCGGAGACGGAGTCCGGCACGGGTTCCGGCACGGGTTCCGGCACCGCGTCGGCCACGCCGTCCGGGTCCGGCACAGCCTCCGGCCGCCCCGGTTCCGCACCGTCGTCGTCGGCCTCCGCGTCGGCGTCCTCCTCCGCCGACGCCTCGGCGAGCCCGTCCGTCAGTGCCACCCCGCCCGACCTCGAGCCGCGCACGCTGGACGGTCTGGGCGACGAGGCGTTCCTCGACGACGAGGTGAGCAGCTCCGGCTCGACGGCCGTGCAGCGCACGGTGACTGTGGTGTTCCGCACGTCGAACGTCATCGTGACCGTCCAGTACGAGGAGCAGCCGGCGACGGTCGGCGTGGTCCCGGACAGCAAGACATTGCAGGACAGGGCGCAAAAACTGGCCTCCCGGCTGGCCGGCTCGCTGAGCGGCTGACTCCCGTCCGTGGCCGTGCGCGATGCTCGTGAAGCGGGACCGCGCGGCTGCCTCACCGCGTACCGTGGCCCCCCGGACCCGTTCCTGACGCAGGGGAACCACGAGTGTCATGAGTGAAGGAGCCATGGAGCGACCAGCACAGCGAGACCAGCGCCAGCGTGACCAGCGAGCGAAGCTCCTCCACCGCGTCCTTGTCTGCGCGGCCGCCGTCCCGGTGACGCTGCTGGCCGCCGGCTGCTCCTCGGACTCCGGCTCCGGGGACGGCGGGGGCAAGGACTCGGCCGCGTCGGCGTCGGCGTCGGCGTCCGCGAGCGCGTCTGCGACGGTGCAGGCGGCGGCGTACCGGCAGCTGCCGCAGCCGTGTGCGGTGCTGTCGAAGAAGACGCTGGAGGACCTGGTGCCCGAGGCGGGCAAGTCCGGGAAGGAAGGCACGTCGCAGGACACGTCGACCCGCGGCAGCTGCTCCTGGAGCAGCCTGGACAACAACGGCGTCAAGGGCTCGCAGTTCCGCTGGCTCAACGTCTCCCTGCTGCGCTTCGAGTCGGACGTGACGCGCGGCGAGGGCGACGAGCTGGCGCACGAGTACTACGCGAAGCAGGTCCAGGACGCGCAGGCGGTCGAGGGCGCGAAGAACGTGAAGTCGGAGCCGGTCACCGGGGCGGGCGACGAGGCGACGGCGGTGCGTTACGACCTGAAGAAGAAGGAAGGCGCCTTCAAGCAGCAGACGGTGGTGGCGCGCGTCGAGAACGTGGTCGTCACCCTCGACTACAACGGCGCGGGCCTGGCCGGGGACAAGACGCCGGACGCCGACGATCTGGCGAAGGCGGCGCAGAAGGCGGCCAAGGAGGCGGTGGCCGCGGTGTCGGCGGCGAACGGCGACGGCGGGGCGGACTCCGCACCGTCCGGGTCGGCGTCCGCTTCCGCCTCGAAGCGGGCCTCGGCGTCACCCTCGAAGTCGGCCTCGGCGTCCGCGTCCGAGTCGGCGAAGAAGAGCTGACCGTCACACCGGGAGCCGCGAAGCGCAGCTCAGCCGGTCCTTCCGTGGGAGCCCGGAACCCTTGGCGGGCCGGGCTCCCCGCCTACCGCTCACGCATCTCCCGTACACATGTGCCACTCTGTTGCGCGCAACAACACGCAATGGGAGGGGAGTACGGGTGGCCGCGCCACTGAAGCTGACACGGATGCACCGGGTTCTCATCGGCGTGGTCGTCACCGGTGCCGTCGTCATCGCCGGCATCGGCTTCGCCGGCTCGTACGCGGCCGTCCGCGAACTGGCCGTCAAGAAGGGCTTCGGGGACTTCAGTTACGTCTTCCCGATCGGCATCGACGCGGGCATCTGTGTGCTGCTCGCCCTGGACCTGCTGCTGACCTGGATCCGCATCCCCTTCCCGCTGCTGCGCCAGACGGCCTGGCTGCTGACCGCGGCGACCATCGCCTTCAACGGCGCGGCGGCCTGGCCCGACCCGCTCGGCGTGGGCATGCACGCGGTGATCCCGGTGCTGTTCGTGGTCGCCGTGGAGGCCGCCCGGCACGCCATCGGCCGGATCGCCGACATCACCGCCGACAAGCACATGGAGGGCGTCCGCCTCACCCGCTGGCTGCTCTCCCCCGTCCCCACCTTCCTGCTCTGGCGCCGCATGAAGCTGTGGGAGCTGCGCTCCTACGAACAGGTCATCAAGCTGGAGCAGGAACGCCTGGTCTACCAGGCACGGCTGCGCTCCCGCTTCGGCCGTGCCTGGCGCCGCAAGGCCCCGGTGGAGTCCCTGATGCCGCTGCGCCTGGCCCGCTACGGCGTGCCGCTGGCCGAGACCGCCCCGGCCGGCCTGGCCGCGGCGGGCGTCGAACCGGTGCTGATCCCGCCGCCCCCGCCGTCCCCGCAGCAGGCGCTGGACGCCGCGCCGCCGGCCGGCGTGCCGGTGGACGGCCGTGCCGCCCTCGCCGCCCGGGCGGACGGGCCGGCCGCGCGGGGCGAGCAGCCCCACGAGCCGGCCGGCACTCCCGCCCCCGGACAGCAGCCCGCTCCCGGGCAGCGCACCGCTCCGGGACAGCAGCCCGCGGCGCCGCGGCCCGAACCCGAGCCCGAGTTCGAGCCGGAGCCCGAGGAGAGCCCCTGGTTCCGGCCCCCGCAGCAGGTCGAGTACCACGGCGACTACGACCCCACGTACGACCCTGAGCAGTACGCCCTGTGGGAGGCGGAGCAGCAGGAGGCCGAGCGGTACCGCCGGCAGCACCAGCAGCACGACGAGGAGCCGCCCGCCCAGGAGTTCCCCCCGGAGGAGACCGGCAGCTTCCCCATCCCGGCCGGCCCGAACCGCACCCGCGAGCTGGGGGACGGCGGCGGCGCGCCGGAGCCGGGCGAGGAGGACTACTACCTGGTCTTCCGGCAGTCGATCAACGGCAGCCTGCCCACGCCGCGCGAGTTCGCCGACGGTGTGGAGGCGACGTACGGCATCTCCCTCCAGGACGGGGAGGCCAAGCGCATGGTGACCCGCTTCTCCAACCGCTTCAACGCGGAGCTGGAGGAGGACCACATCGCGTAGGCGACGCCCGCGCACCGCGAGAACGCGCACCACGGGAACGCGCACCACAGGAACGCGCACACGGAAAGGGGGCGCCCGGCGGTATCCGCCGGGCGCCCCCTCTTCTCGGTGCCGCTACTCCCCGAGCAGCTTGCGCACCCGGTCCTGACCCACCGCGAGCAGCAGCGTGGGCAGGCGCGGGCCGGTGTCGCGGCCGACGAGCAGGTGGTACAGGAGCGCGAAGAAGCTCCGCTGGGCGGTCTTGATCTCCGGCGGCAGCTCCTTGGGCGTGGCGTCCGCGGAGAACCCGGCCTGGACCTTGGGCACGCCGTAGACGAGGTGGGTCAGCCCGTCCAGCGACCAGTGCTCGGCCAGTCCGTCGAGCAGCAGCCGCAGCGACTGCCGGGCCTGCTCGTCGAGCGAGGCCAGCAGCTCGGCGTCGGGCTCGTCACGGACGATGGTGCGCTGGTCGGCGGGGACGTGGGTGTTGATCCACGCCTCGGCCTTGTCGTACCGCGGCCGTGCCTCGTCCAGGGAGGTCAGCGGGTGCTCCGGGTCCAGCTCGGACAGGATCCGCAGGGCCTGGTCCTGGTGGCCGGCGGTGATGTCGGCGACCGAGGCCAGCGTCCGGTACGGCAGCGGGCGGGCGGTCTTCGGCAGCTCACCGCCGGCCGTCCGCACGGCACGCGAGTGCGCGGCGACGTCGGCCGGGAGGGCGGAGCCGTCGGCGACCTTGGCGTCCAGACGGTCCCACTCGTCGTAGAGCCGCTGGATCTCCTGGTCGAAGGCGATCTTGAAGGACTGGTTGGGCCGGCGGCGGGCGTAGAGCCAGCGCAGCAGCTGCGGCTCCATGATCTTCAGCGCGTCGGCGGGCGTGGGCACGCCGCCGCGCGAGGACGACATCTTGGCCATGCCGCTGATGCCGACGAAGGCGTACATGGGGCCGATCGGCTGCTTGCCGCCGAAGATTCCGACGATCTGCCCGCCGACCTGGAACGACGACCCCGGCGAGGAGTGGTCGACACCGCTGGGCTCGAAGACGACGCCCTCGTAGGCCCAGCGCATCGGCCAGTCGACCTTCCAGACCAGCTTGCCCCGGTTGAACTCGCTCAGCCGCACGGTCTCGGAGAAGCCGCACGCGGTGCAGGTGTACGTCAGCTCGGTGGAGTCGTCGTCGTAGGCGGTGACGGTGGTGAGGTCCTTGCCGCAGTCGCCGCAGTAGGGCTTGTACGGGAAGTACCCGGCGGAGCCGGAGCTGCCGTCGTCCTCGGCGGCGGCGCCGGAGCCCTCCTCGGCCTCCAGCTCGGCCTCGTCGACCGGCTTCTGCTGCTGCTTCTTGGCCGGCTTCGGCTTGGTCCGGTACTGGGCGAGGATCGCGTCGATCTCGCCGCGGTGCTTCATGGCGTGCAGGATCTGGTCCCGGTACACGCCCGAGGTGTACTGCTCGGTCTGGCTGATCCCGTCGAACTCCACGCCCAGCTCGGCCAGCGAGGCGATCATCGCGGCCTTGAAGTGCTCGGCCCAGTTCGGGTACGACGAGCCCTTCGGGGCCGGCACCGAGGTCAGCGGCTTGCCGATGTGCTCGGCCCACGACTCGTCCACCCCGTCGACCCCGGCCGGCACCTTGCGGTAGCGGTCGTAGTCGTCCCAGGAGATCAGGTGCCGCACCTGGTACCCGCGGCGGCGGATCTCGTCGGCCACCAGGTGCGGGGTCATGACCTCGCGCAGATTGCCCAGGTGGATGGGGCCGGACGGCGACAGCCCGGACGCGACGACGACCGGTTTGCCCGGGGCCCGACGCTCCGACTCCTCGATGACCTCATCCGCGAAACGGGAGACCCAGTCGGTGGTCTCGGTGCTCTGAGCCACGATCGGCACACGTCCTCTGCAGTGGGAAGTTCCTCGGTGGACAGCCGGTACGGTCGCACG
This sequence comes from Streptomyces fumigatiscleroticus, assembly GCF_014647975.1. GTDB lineage: Bacteria > Actinomycetota > Actinomycetes > Streptomycetales > Streptomycetaceae > Streptomyces > Streptomyces fumigatiscleroticus. Next base: position 41,263 of record NZ_BMQF01000003.1, on the reverse strand, counting down.
GCTGACCGCTCCATTCTCCCAGCCGGGTCCGCATCCGCGAAAACGGCTTTTCACCGCATGGGATACTCGGCTTCTGTAGTACTCCAGACACCCGAGCAGAACGGCAGCCACTCCATGGCCTCGGTCACGTCCCTCAGCGACTCCGTCCAGCAGCACCTCGCGTCCGCCCTCACGGCCACCCGGCCGGAGGCCGCCGGCGCGGACCCGCTGCTGCGACGAAGCGACCGGGCGGACTACCAGGCCAACGGCATCCTCGCCCTGGCCAAGAAGGCCAAGGCGAACCCGCGGGAGCTGGCCACGGAGGTCGTCTCCCATGTCGTCACCGGTGACCTGATCGCGGACATCGAGGTCTCCGGCCCCGGCTTCCTGAACATCACCGTCGGCGACAAGGCGATCACGGAGAACCTCGCGGCGCGCTACGCCGACACCGACCGCCTCGGCGTGCCGCACGCGGAGCACCCCGGCACCACGGTGATCGACTACGCCCAGCCCAACGTGGCCAAGGAGATGCACGTCGGCCATCTGCGCTCCGCGGTGATCGGCGACTCGCTGGTCCAGCTCCTGGAGTTCACCGGCGAGACGGTCGTCCGGCGCCACCACATCGGCGACTGGGGCACCCAGTTCGGCATGCTCATCCAGTACCTGGACGAGCACCCGCACGAGCTGGACCACAAGGCCGCCGAGGTGACCGGCGAGGAGGCGATGTCCAACCTGGACCGCCTCTACAAGGCCGCGCGCAAGCTCTTCGACTCCGACGAGGAGTTCAAGACGCGGGCCCGGCGCCGGGTGGTCGACCTCCAGGCGGGCGATGAGCACACGCTGGCCATGTGGCAGAAGTTCGTGGACGAGTCGAAGATCTACTTCTTCTCCGTCTTCGAGAAGCTGGACATGGAGATCCGCGACCCCGACATCGTCGGCGAGTCCGGCTACAACGACATGCTCGCCGAGACCTGCCGCCTCCTGGAGGAGTCGGGCGTCGCCGTCCGCTCCGAGGGCGCGCTGTGCGTCTTCTTCGACGACATCAAGGGCCCGGACGGCAAGCCGGTCCCGCTGATCGTCCAGAAGTCCGACGGCGGCTACGGCTACGCGGCCACCGACCTGTCCGCGATCAGGGACCGCGTCTTCAACCTGAAGGCGGACACCCTGCTGTACGTGGTCGACGCCCGCCAGGCGCTGCACTTCCGGATGGTCTTCGAGACCGCGCGGAGGGCCGGCTGGCTGAACGACGACGTGACGGCCGTGCAGCTCGCCTTCGGCACGGTGCTCGGCAAGGACGGCAAGCCGTTCAAGACCCGTGAGGGCGAGACGGTGAAGCTGGTCGACCTGCTGGACGAGGCGGTGGACCGCGCGACGTCCGTCGTCCGGGAGAAGGCCGAGAAGGTGGGCCTGTCCGAGCAGGAGATCACCGAGAACGGCAGGCACGTCGGCATCGGCGCCGTGAAGTACGCGGACCTGTCCACGTCGGCGGTGCGGGACTACAAGTTCGACCTGGACCAGATGGTCTCGCTCAACGGCGACACGTCCGTCTACCTCCAGTACGCCTACGCCCGGATCCAGTCCATCCTCCGCAAGGCCGGCGAGGCCCGCCCCGTCGCCCACCCGGAGCTGGCGCTGGCCCCGGCCGAGCGGGCGCTGGGCCTGCACCTGGACCAGTTCGCCGAGACGGTGCTCGACGTGGCGGCGGAGTACGCCCCGCACAAGCTGGCGGCCTATCTGTACCAGCTGGCGACCCACCTGACCGCGTTCTACGACCAGTGCCCGGTCCTGAAGGCCGACACCCCGGAGCAGACGGAGAACCGCCTGTTCCTGGTCGACCTCACGGCCCGGACGCTGCACAAGGGCATGGGCCTGCTGGGCATCCGGACGCCCGAGCGGCTCTGACGCACGCGGGCGGCCGGACACCCGGCCGCCCGACGTCCGCCGCCGCTCAGGCGTAGTAGTGGATCGTCCCCCGCAGCGCCGGCTCACCCCCCTCGCAGTGCTGCACGAAGGTGGCCGCGAACGCCTTGACCGTGCCGTCGTCGTCGCGGGCCAGTCTGGTGACCGTCAGTTCACCGGTGACCGTGTTGCAGCCCCGGCTGTTGCCGCTGACGTCGAGCCCGGCGACGCCCTCGCCGTTGCTGCGCTGCGCCTGGTAGGTGCGGCCGGCCTCGAACTGCTCGCCGGTGGGCGGGGTCAGGAGGGCCGACCAGTACTCGCGCTTGCCGGAGGCGCTGTAGGAGATGCCGCTGCCGTACGGGTTGAGTGCGAAGGTGCTGGTGGCGCCGGTGAAGGTCTGGCTCGTGCCCTGTCCGACATAGTCGCCGGAGTCGCTGGTGTAGGCGTAGGACAGCGGAAGGGCCTGGTACTTGACCACGCCCTTGAGGGCCGGGGCGTCGGCCCTCTCGCAGTGCTGGGTGTACGTGGCGTCCAGCACGGTGATCGCCCCGGAGCCGTCCGTCTCGATCTGGTTGACCGAGAACTGCCCGTAGACCTCGTTGCAGCCGCGCCCGTCGCCGGAGACGTCCAGGCCCGGGGAGCGGCCGGTGCGGAAGGCCGCCCGCTCGGCGTCGCGGTAGACACCGGGGTGGAGCTTCTCGCCCGCCGGAGCGGCGAGGTCGACGTCCCACCAGGTGTCGTCGGTCCGCACCCGGAAGCGGACGTACTCCGCGTCGCCGCCGGCCGTGATGGTCGCCGTGGCCGGTGTGTAGGCGGCGGTGCCGCCCTGGCCGATGTAGTCGCCGGACTCGCTGGTGTGGCTGTATTTCGTCACGGCCACCGGGGTGCCGGTGGCCGCCGCGGCGGGCCCGGCCGGCGCGGTGGTGAGGCCGATGGCCGCGGTCAGGCTCGCCAGCGCGCCGAGCGCGGCGCGCCGCCATCCAGTGCGGGTACGCACGGATGCATCCCCCTCCGTCGTCGTGAGTGCCCCCAGCGGGCACCCGCGCCACCGTTGTAACAATCACCACTGACACTGCCCGGCGGGCCGGGGCGATCACCGTCGGAACTCGGCCACTGTGAAGGGTGCGACGTGGGAGTCATCCCAGGAGGCGTACGTCCTCCGGAACGGCGATGCCGAACTCCTCGTCGAGGATGCGCCGGGCCTCCGCCTCGTCCGTCAGCTCCCGCACGGTGACCGTGCCGTCGCCGGAGCGGGTCTCGGTGAGCAGCCGGCCGTCGAGGAAGAGGTGGCGGTCGGGGAAGGTGCGCTGCACATAGGGGCGCCGGCTGAACGGGGAGCGCGGGTTCGTGGCGATGTGCCAGTTGACGACCTCGAAGTCGGGATCCTCGAACGGCTCCAGGGTGAAGGCGTACTGCGGCTCCCACCCGCCCTCCGCCCCCCGGTACGCCTCCAGCACCCACATCCGAAGCGGTCCCCGGTGCGGCACGTGCACCAGCCGGTGCCGCCGCCCCGCACCGTGGAACTCCTCGCCGGTGATCAGCGGCACCGGCTCCAGCAGCGCGCCGACGGCTCCGAAGCCGACGTCCGCGAGATAGGGCTGCGGGTCGTCCGGCGCCTCGACGAGCAGGGCCATGTGGGTGCGCGGACGGCTCTCGATGCGCTCCGCGCCCACCACCACCCGCGCGGCCAGCCGGGTCACCCGGAAGCCCAGCGCCACAAGCGCGCGGGCGAACAGCGTGTTGTGCTCGTAGCAGTAGCCCCCGCGCCGGCTGTGGACCAGCTTGTCCATCAGGTCGGCCGGGTCGAGGGAGGGCGCCGTGCCGCGCAGGGCGGCGTCCAGGTTCTCGAACGGGATGGCGTACGCGTGGGCCCGATGAAGGCTTCGCAGCGTCGCCGCGTCGGCCCGCCGTTCCCCCGGCAGGCCGATCCGCTTCAGATAGGCGTCGAGGTCGAAGGGCGTCGTCCGCGCCTGCGGCGTTATTCGCACGGTGTCAGACATGCCGCCACGGTACGTACGCCGCACCCGCCCCGTCCGCAGCCCCCGGTAGGAACCGCCGTCGGTCCCCGGACGTAGGTCCTCCCCACCGGACACGCCTCCGGCTCCGGTCTCCGGCTCAGGTCGCTAGCCCCGCAGCCCCTCCCCCAGCCTGCGCAGCCCCTCCGCGATCTCGTCCGGCGTCTGCGTCACGAAGCACAGCCGCAGGGTGGAGGGGTCGGGTTCACCGGCGTAGAAGGGCGCGCCCGGCACATAGGCCACGTTCTGGCGCACGACCCGCGGGAGCAGCGCGGTGGTGTCGTACGGCTCGGGCAGGCGGGCCCACAGGAACATGCCGCCCTGGGGGCGCCCCCACACCGATCCCTCGGGAAGCGCCTCGCCGAGCCCGGCGAGCATGGCGTCCCGGCGCTCCCGGTACACGCCCGCGACCCGCGCCACGTGCGCGTCGAGGTCCCGGTCGGCCAGGTACCGCGCGGCGGCGAGCTGGTTGACGGTCGGGGTGTGCAGGTCGGCGGCCTGCTTGGCCACCGCGCAGGCGCGCCGCAGTTCGGCCGGGGCCCGCAGCCAGCCGAGCCGCAGGCCCGGCGCCATCACCTTGGAGAAGCTGCCGAGCAGCACCGTACGGTCCGCCGCGCCCGGGTAGGAGGCGATCCACGGCACCCGCTCGCCCTCGAAGCGCAGCTCCCCGTACGGGTCGTCCTCGACGATCCACAGCCCGCGCCGGGCGGCGACGTCCGCGACGGCGGCACGGCGGCCGGCGGGCAGGGTGCGGCCGGTCGGATTCTGGAAGGTGGGCACGGTGTAGAGCAGCTTGGGGCGCTCGCGCACCACCATCTCCTCCAGCGCCTGGGGGTCGATGCCGTCACCGTCCCCGGGCACGCCCAGCACGCGTGCGCCCGCGAAGCCGAAGGCCTGAAGTGCCGCCAGATAGCAGGGGGCCTCGACGAGCACGGTGTCGCCGGGCTCCAGCAGTGCGGTGGCGAGCAGCGACAGCGCCTGCTGCGAACCGGTCGTCACCAGCACGTCGTCGGCGTCGGTGGGCAGCCCGCGGACCGACGTACGGGCGGCGAGCGCCTCCCGCAGCACCGGCTCGCCCTCCGTCGTGGAGTACTGCAAGGCCCGCGCGGGCAGCTCGGCGAGGACCGCCCGGTAGGCGTCCGCGATGCCCTCCGCGTCGAACAGTTCCGGCGCCGGCAGCCCGCCCGCGAAGTTGATCACCTCGGGGCGGGCGGTGACGGCCAGGATGTCCCGCACCGGCGATCCGCCGACGGAACGGGCCCGGGCGGCGAGCGGCGGCACGCAAACGCGGGTCGGTGCGGGCTCGGTGACGGTCATGGCACGGCTCTCCTCGGGCTGCGGCAACGGCTGGTGACCGCAGCCTAGGAGCAGTAGATGCCCTGTACAGGGGATTTCCGGGATACGGACGCCGGTCCGGCCGTCCTCCCGTCAGGCCTTGCTGCCCAGCCCGCCGTAGACGTTGATGTCCGCGTCCGTGACATCGTTGATGTCCGCGTACCGGACCTTCTCGATGTCGTCCAGTTCCGCCAGGTAGGACGCCTCCGGCTGCTCGGGCACGGGGGCGGCGTGGTCCGGGCGCCAGTGGTGCACCGGCACCACTCCCGGGTCGGCCAGCTCCAGCCCGTTCTCCGTGAAGAACCGCTCGACGTCCGCCCGGCCGCGCAGCACGAAGGTGAAGCCCCGCTCGGTGTACGTCCGCTGCACCGCCCGGATGTTCTCCGGGTTGAGGTCCTCGGTGAGATGGCTGAGCACGAGGCGGCTGCCGGAGGGCAGCGCGTCGAGCAGCTCACGCACCAGCGGGTACGCCTCCCCGTCCTCGACGAAGTGCAGGATCGCGACCAGGCAGAGCGCCACCGGCCGGTCGAAGTCCAGTGTCTTCGCCGCCTGTTCGAGGATCTGCGCCGGCTGGCGCAGATCGGCGTCGATGTAGTCGGTACGGCCCTCGGGACCGCTGGTGAGCAGGGCGCGGGCGTGGGCGAGCACGACGGGGTCGTTGTCCACGTACACGACCCGCGACTCGGGGGCGATGCGCTGGGCGATCTGGTGGACGTTCTCCGCGGTCGGCAGGCCGGTGCCGATGTCCAGGAACTGGCGGATGCCGTGCTCCCGCGCCAGCGTGGTCACCGCGCGGCGCAGGAAGTCGCGGTTGTGCCGGACGTCGAGGTAGCCGCGCGGGTTGGCGGCGAGCCCGGCGGCGGCCGCGTTGAGGTCCGCGGAGTAGTGGTCCTTGCCGCCGAGGAAGACGTCGTACACGCGGGCCGGGTGCGCCTTGCTGCTGTCGATCCTCCTCCGCAGCTCCGCGGGGTCCTGGCTGAGGGCGTCACCGGACATGGGGCGTCTCCCGAGGTCTCGTCGTTCGCAGGGCTCGGTCGTTCACGACACAACGACCGTGATCGTCAACAACCTAACCCGCGACGGGACTTGTGGGTGCCCGGTCCCCGTATCCGGTGCCCCGCAGGTCAGTACTCCTCGACCCGCTGCCAGGCGTCGGTGCCCAGCGGCTGGACGTAGTACGGCCGCTGCCCGGCGCTCGTGCGGAACGGCTTGCCGTGGTCGTCGACGCGCACCGTGCCGTGCCGGTCGCCGCTGGACCAGTCCAGCTCCAGATACCAGCTGACGTCGTGGCCGCTGGTGTGGGCGTTGACGTAGAAGACCTCGGGGTCGGACTCGCTCACCTTGTACGGGAAGTCCCGCTGCCCCGCCACCGGCATGGCCAGGGGGTTGCCCAGGTCGAGCGAGACGTCGAACGACTTGGTGTCGACCCCGCCGCCGCACCCGTCGCCCATGGCGTACTTGTTCCAGCCGAGCGCCGGCGCGCTGTTGACCACACGGACGTGCAGGTCTTGCAGGACCACCGTCTCCTCCCCGGTGCCCTGCACGGTGAGGACGACCATCTGGTGATCGGCGGCGACCGCGCCGAGCGCGGTGGCCCAGCCGACCACGCTCTGCTGGGGAGGCGGCGGCGGGACGTTCTGGGGGCTGCGGTCGACCAGGAAGGACTGCTCACAGGGCAGATCCCAGTAGTACGGAGTGGTCGAGACGGTGATCCCGGCGGCGCCGCTTCCGCCGGCGGAGCGCGCGCCCTCGCCGCTGGAGGGAGTGCTGCCCGGCGTGCCCGTGCCCTTCTTCCCCGACCCGGACCCGGACCCGGACCCGGACGCGGACGCGGACACGGACATGGACACGGAGGGCGAGCTCCCCGCGCTCCTGCTCGCGGAGGCCGAGCCGGTGGGTCGCGCCGCCGACTCCGTGGGGGACACGGTGGCCCCGGCGGCCCCGGCGGCGCCGTTCCGTCCCGCCTCTCCGTCCGGGACCAGGTTGACCACGAGCGCCACGGCGGCGGCGACGGCGGCGACACCGGTCCCGGCGAACAACGCGCTCCGCCGTGGCCGCCGCTTCACGGTTTCGTCGGCACCGACGCCGACGACGGTTTCGACCCCGCTGTCCTCGGCCTCCGTAGCCGATACCTCGGGTTCCCCCGCCGGCTGCCCCCCGTCGGCCGCCTGCTCCGCCTTCTCCGCCTGCTCCGCCTGCTCCGCCTGCTCCGCCTGCTCCGCCCGCTCCGCGCTCTCCTCCCCCTTCACGCCGCGCAGCGCATCCGCGCGGATCCACCGGCGGTGCAGTTCCAGCAGCTCCTCGGGGGTGGCCCGGCACAACCGGGCCAGGCGTTCGACCGGCGCGAACTCGGTGGGTACGACCTCTCCCTTGACGTACCGGTGGAGCGTCGACGCACTCATGTGCAGCCGCTTGCCCAGTGCGCCGTAACTGAGTCCGGACCGTTCCTTCAGCTCCCGCAGCAGTGCCGCGAAGTCGTCCCCCGCCACCGTTTCTCCCCTCCCCGCGTCCCCGTACCGTATTCCAGAGGGACGCCGTTTCCCCAGGTCAGAGCCGTTCTCGGCGTCCCATTGTCCCGCATGTGCCAGCGCCTCTGGCAACCGGGACGGTCCCTGACCCACGCTGTGGTCATCCAAGCAGCCGCTCCCGGCCAACGGTCGAGCGGCCCACTCCACCTCCCACTCGAAGGGGCCCTTCCATGTCCGCACGCACCACCATCCGCACCCGCCTGTTCGCCGCCACCACGGTCGCGCTGGCCGCGTTCGCTCTGACGGCCTGCGAGGGCGGGTCGGACACGGGCGCCGCGGGCCCGTCCTCCTCCACGGCGGCCACCGGCCAGGCCGAGCCGTCCGGCGGCTCCTCCGCCGGCACGGGCGGCAAGGGCGCGGAGGGAACGCCGGGCTCGGGCGCCGGCGGCGCGAACGGTTCGGCCGGCTCGACGGCTTCCAAGGCACCGACCGGTTCCACCGGCTCCGGCGCCGCGAGCAACGGCAGCAGCAGCGGCAGCGGCTCTCAGGGCGGCGGCGAGGACTCCGGCGTACCCGGCAAGTGCTCCGCCTCCACCGTGAAGATCACCGCCACGGACGTCTCCCGCCCGATCAACCACCTGCTGCTGACCGCCACCAACACCGGCTCCAAGACCTGCGTCCTGCCCGGCTACCCGATGGCGAGGTTCGGCGAGGCCCAGGCCGTGCCGCCGGTCGTCGAGGAGAGCAAGCCGCAGGCCGTGCCGACGCTGGAGCCGGGCGAGTCCGGGTACGCGGGCGTGCTGCTGGCGGCCGGCGACGGCAGCGCCGAGAACGGCCACACGGTGAACAGCCTCACGGTCCCCTTCGACGACGGCTCGATCGCCACGGTGACCCTGCCCGCCGGGGGCGTCCACGTCGACAGCTCCCTGCGGGTCACCTACTGGCAGCCCGGCGTGGACCTCGCCCTGACGTACTGAAGGCCACACGCGTCCTGCCCCGGCCGACGGCACCTCCGTCGGCCGGGACGGGCACGCGACTGCGCTCCGGCACGGGCTCAGCGCAGCGTGCGGGCCACCTCGACGGCCCAGTAGGTGAGGATGTTGCGGGCACCCGCCCGCTTGATGCCGAGCAGGGACTCCAGGATCGCCCGCTCCCGGTCGATCCAGCCCTTCTCGGCGGCGGCCTCGATCATCGCGTACTCGCCGGAGATCTGGTACGCGGCCACCGGCACGTCCACGGCGTCCGAGACCCGGGACAGGATGTCGAGGTAGGGCCCGGCCGGCTTGACCATCACCATGTCGGCACCCTCCTGAAGGTCCAGCGCCAGTTCGCGCATCGACTCCCCGATGTTGGCCGCGTCCTGCTGGTAGGTACTCCGGTCGCCCTGGAGCGAGGACCCGACGGCCTCCCGGAAGGGCCCGTAGAAGGCGGAGGCGTACTTGACGGCGTACGCGAGGATGGAGACGTCCTCCCGCCCGATCTGGTCGAGCGCGTCCCGGACGACGCCGACCTGACCGTCCATCATCCCGCTGGTCCCCACGACATGGGCTCCCGCATCGGCCTGGACCTGCGCCATCTCGGCGTACCGCTCCAGGGTGGCGTCGTTGTCCACCCGGCCCTCGGCGTCCAGCACACCGCAGTGCCCGTGGTCGGTGAACTCGTCCAGGCACAGGTCGGACATGACCAGCAGCTCGTCCCCGACCTCGGCGCGCACGTCCCGCAGCGCGACCTGGAGGATCCCCTCCGGGTCGGTCCCGCAGGTACCGGCGGCGTCCTTCTTCGACTCCTCCGGCACACCGAACAGCATGATCCCGGAGATCCCGGCCTCGACCGCATCCAGGGCCGCCTTCTTCAGGCTGTCGCGCGTGTGCTGCACGACCCCGGGCATCGCCGCGATGGGCACGGGCTCACCGACGCCCTCCCGCACGAAGGCGGGCAGGATGAAGTCGGCGGGGTGCAGCCTGGTCTCGGCGACCATCCGACGCATAGCGGGGGTGGTCCGCAGCCGCCGGGGCCGGGTGCCGGGGAAGGATCCGTACGTCGTCATGCCTTCTACGCTACGCCCGTCACAGACACACCTTTGCCGACGCGGCGTCGGCCCTACGCTCACCGAACGAACGTCGTCCCCCCTGGTCGATACGTTCCCGTCCTACTCGGCAAGGGCTGCGCGGGAGAGCTCGCGAACACCGCTGACGTGCGGATGCTTGCGCTGAAGCTCCCGGACGATGGCTCGCATACTGGGCCGGTCCCGCACCTCCGCGGGAGTGACGCGGAAGGCATTCAGCAGAGACTGTGCCGTCTGCTCGGGCTTGCCCCACTGCCACCAGGCACGGGCCATGTCCGTGTGCAGGCGCGCCTTTCGCTCGGCGGTGGCGAACTGGTCCTGGTGCAATTGCCGGCCTGCCCTGATCGCGGCCCCGGCATCACCGAGCGCCCAGTGCACTCCCACCTCATAGAGAAGCACGGATGCAGGAGTGATGGAGAAGAGGCGATCCGCCGGGGCAACAGCGGGGAGGCCACGGGCTGCCCGCGCAGCTTCGTCGATCATCGCCCGAGCCCGGTCCCGGTCGCCCGCCCGAGCTGCGGTGTACGCGGTGGTGCACAGCATCTGCGCGTACGCCGCCGCCTGTGGATGGGTACTGAGTCCAGTGGCCTCGATGTTCGACGCGGCGTTGAGTACGAGACGCTGCGCCGCATCCGGCTGGTCCTGGTGGCGCAGGACGATGCTCAGCTCACGAGCCGCCGCAGCGGAGGTCAGCGGGGAGCCGGAGAGGCCTGCGTACACGGTCGCCCGGTCCGCGGTGAGTCGCGCCTGGTCGTACCGCCCGATCTTCACCAGAACCTGGGCCGCCACTGTGTAGCAGGCAGACAGGCGCGCGTAGTTGATCTCGGCACGATCCCGGATCAGGGCATGAGCCGTGGCGAGAAGGTCCGGGAGCGCCTTGATGAGTTCGCCGTATCTGCCGGTGTCGAACAGCACGCGAGCGCGAGCCAGACGCACGTCCAAGGGAACCGGGGATCCTGACGGGGGAGGCATCTCGGCGAGAGCCGATTCCACGCCGAGCAGGAGTGATGCAGGGACGGCCAGCCCTGCCGCTCCGAGCAGAGTGCGTCGTCGCATCGGGTCCTCCTCGGTGTGCCGTGGACCATTCGGCGCAACTTTAGTGGCATGCGACTCGGCGAGGCCGAGTGCCGCTCCCAGGACGTCCGTCGGCACCCCGACTTCGTGTGCGGCTCTCTGCAGAAGGCGCAGATCGGCGACACGGCCGGGCCGCTCCAGACGAGAGATCGTCGATGCCGAGCAGCCCAGTTCGTCGCCGTCGCCGTTAGTTCCTCTCACCGTGCACGACACGCAGAACAGGCTCCGGCGCAAACTCACCTACTTGCATAGCCGCGTCACGCCAGTTGGCACACAGCTCCAGCATGTACTGGGTGTCATGGGCGTGGGGGAAGGGCGGCGGCTTCTGGCAGGCCACGGTGGGGAACAGCACGGTGGCGGCGAACCGAACCGCATGCATGGCCGCGCCTGCGTGTGGTTCCACACCCGTGTCGTCCGATCCCCCTTTCAGCATGCTTTCCAGGACGACCGCGGTTTCGAGCAACGCGTCGTACACCTGCACGTAGGTGGAGTGGTGGACGGCATCGACAGCCATAGGGGCCTCCTCAGTGGTCGTGGTACTCGATCGGGTCCGTACGACAGTCACGGCAGACCCCTGATTGCCCGGCCGGGAAAGGACGTCCGCAAGGGCCTTGGCAGGTCTCTCTGCGATACGGCCCGGTGTCCGGAGACGGCGTCACGGCCGTCTCAGGCAGTGCCGGCAGCGGCGGTGGAAGCTGCTTCCTCAGGCGGTGCGCGACCAGCGCGGCCGGGTGGTGCACTGTGGGTGGCAGCCCGGCGGTCAGCGCATCCATCACAGCCGCCCGACCGAGCCCGCGAGCGAGCCATTCGGCGCAGGCGGGTGCGAGGCGCCGCACATCCTGCTCGGACAGCATGAGCCGCGGGTCGAGCCTGCGCAGCCGCGTGAGCGCGGTGACGGCCTCTTCATGGTGAGGCCCGCGGACCGCGTCCTCAGCGGGTGGCCCCGACGGCTCGGGGGCCGGTACGGGCTCCGCTTCGACAACGGGCGGCTGAGCTCCTCGCTCGGATGCGAGTACGGTCACGGGCTCCAGCTCGACGACCCGGTCGGCAACCGGCTCACGGACCACCGGCTCACGGACCACCGGCTCACTCGTCCGAGCCGTACGCCCCGGAACGTGATGCGCGTACGTACGCGTCACCACCTGCCCCGCGCCCGTGCGCTCCCGCACCCGCTCGATGTACCCCTGAGCCTCCAGCTCCCGCAGCGCGAAGGCGATCCGGTCGCGTCCTTCCGGGAAACGCCCGGCCAGCGTGCGGATGTCGACGGCCGCGCCGTCGGGCAACGACAGGATGTGCAGGGCCAGCCCCATGGCGACGAGGGACAACTCGCGGTGTTGGGCGAGGTGGTTGCCGATGATCGTGTACCGCTCGGGCTGGTACGCCTTGAGCTGGATGACACCCGAAGGGCTGCCGGATCGCGCAACAGCGGGATGCGGACGTACGGCAGCGTTAGTCTTGCGCACAGCCATGAGGGAAGGTCCTGCTTCCTTGGTGGTCAGGCCCTCGCCCGGGAGTGCAAGTCCCGGCGGGGGCCGTCGCATGTCTGCGGATTGTCTGAAGTTCGGTCTCGTGAAGCTCTCCGGGCTGAGCCTGCCCGCCCGCTCCGCCGACGCGCCAGCCAGATCGTCCGACTTCACCCCCGTGGGTGACGTACGAGAGGTTTGGCTGGTTGGGAGGGTCCTTTCCCCACGTTCTTTACTCCTTGACCGCCCGCCGCCCCGGCCGCCGCACCACCGGCTCCCGTGTTTCCGGGCTCCGGACGCGAGGGCTCCCGCGAGGCGGAGACTCCAAGATCGAGTTCGGCCCATACAGTCTTCAGCGGTACCGGCCCGGCCTGAACGCCCCATCGGTCCGCCAACTCCTCGACGAGAAGCAGGCCGCGCCCTCCCTCCGGAAGTCCTTCGCGACCTGACGACGACAGCACCGGCAACTGATCGCCGCGAGTGTCGGCCACCTCGATACGCAGCGTGCCGGACTCCAGGACGGAAAGGGTGAGGCGGAAGCTGCGGCCGAGGACGCGGCCGTGCAGTACGGCGTTCGCGGCGAGCTCCGCGACGACGAGCCGGGCCGGGTCGGGCCGCAGCCCCCAGTCCAGCAGTTGCCCGGTCGCGAGCAGCCGGGCGAGGCGCGCACCACGGCGCGTGGCGGAGAGCGGCACGGTGAACCGGTGCAGCGGGGGCGGGATGTCGGGCATGGCGCTTTGCTCATTCACATCACTCAGCGTGTTCACACCTGCGTAACCTGTGAAGGCGGTGCCCCCGTGCGACGGATGGCTGTCCGGGCCGCGCCCGGTTCCGTCCGGGCGGTACGGCATGACCGGCCGCGGGCGTGTGCGTTGGACAGAGAACGGCTCGGCGGGAGAGGGCGGCGGACATGAACGACTGGGATGCGGAGTTGGAGGACGACGAGGCCGGGGCCGTGGTGCGGACGGTCGCACGGCAGCTGAAACTGTGGCGCGAGGCGGCCGGCCTCACGCAGGCGGAGTTCGGAGCGGCGATCGGGTACGGGGAGGAACTGGTCTCGTCCGTGGAGCGGGCCCGGCGCATTCCCCGGCCGGAGTTCCTGGACCGCGCCGACGAGGCACTGGCCGCCGGCGGCAGGATCGCGGCGATGAAGCAGGACGTGGCGGAGGCCCGCTACCCGAAGAAAGTGCGGGACGTTAAGCGCCTGGAGGCGGAGGCCGTCGAAATCTGCTCGTACAACAACTCGGTTGTGGATGGTCTTCTTCAGACCGAAGAGTACGCGCGGGCCGTGTTCAGCTCCCGACGGCCGCCCTTCACACAGGACGAGTTGGAACAGCGGGTGGCCGCCCGTAGGGCACGCCAGGAGATCATCGACAGCCCGACCGGCTTGCCGGTCTTCAGTTTTGTTCAGTGCGAGGCGACACTGCGTCGGCCGTACGGGGGCAGAATGGTGATGCGCAGGCAACTCGAACGACTGTTGCACTTCAGTCAGTTGCGGACCGTCGACATTCAGATCATGCCGCTGGACCGCGAGGACAACGCAGGGGTCGATGGCCCGTTCCGAGTGCTCAGGCTCAAGGACGGCACCACTGTCGGGTACAACGAAGTGCAGCTCATCAGCCGTGCGATCGCCGAGCCGAAACTCGTTCAGGTCCTCGACATCCGCTATGGGGTCATCCGGTCCCAGGCTCTGACCCCACAAGAGTCGCTGACGTTCATCGAAAACATGCTGGGAGACTCATGAGCTTCGCGTCCGCCTCCGAGGCCGATACGCCACTTACGTGGATAAAGAGCAGCTACAGCGGCGCGGACACCCCCTCCTGCGTCGAAGTCGCCCCCACCCCCGCCACCGTCCACGTCCGCGACTCCAAGGTCCCCCACGGCCCCCGCCTCACCCTCACCCCCACCGCCTGGACCGCCTTCCTCCCCTACGCCTCGGGGCGCTGACCGCCCAGCACCCTCTCCACGAAGTCCGATAGCCGCGCCCGCAGTTGCTGACGGTCCATCCCACGCCCGCCGACCAGGTGCTCGACCAGGTCCGCCCGTACGGCGGCCAGCAACGCATGCGCGGTGAAGCCGCTGTCACCGGCGTCGAAACCGGGGACCTGCTCCAGCGCACCCCGCAGCAAGGCGTGCCACCGGTCGTAGTGGTCCGCGTCGTAGGGACTGTCGCTGCCCGTCGCTTCCAGGGCGAGCGCCAGGTGACGGTTGTCGATCTTGAAGCACAGCAGGGCGTCAAGCACGGCGGGGACGCGCTCCAGCGGCGGGGTGCCGGGCCCCAGCGGTGGCGGTCCCGCGGTCACGGCCTCCTCGACCGGCTCCAGCCGCGCCGCGTACAGCTCGCGGATCAGGCCGGTCCGGTCCCCGAACGCGCGGAACAGCGTGCCCTTGCCGACCCCGGCCGCCGCCGCGACGTCGGACATGGTCACGTCCTCGGGGCGTGCGCGGCTCGCGAAGAGCTCCTCTGCGGCGGCGAGCAGGGAGGCCCGGTTGCGGGCGGCGTCCTTGCGCGGCTTGCGGTCGGCCATGTGGTTCCTTTCCAGCGGCGAGGGGCGAGGTTGCAATCCGGACCGGCGGTCCGTATCTTCGGTCACACGTTAACCGGACCGCCGGTCCGCATCGTACGCCATGGAGACAGCCATGCCCTCGAACGCGACCAACACCTCCACCCACGCCCCCACCGCACCCGCCGATCTCTTCCGTCACGGCCTGCGCCTGCTACTGGAGAAGGACATCGACGCCTGGCTCGGCCTGTGGGCCGAGGACGGCGTCATGGAGTTCCCGTTCGCCCCGGAGGGCCGGCCGCGCCGACTGGACGGCAGGGAGGCCGTCGCGTCGTACATGCGCGACTACCCGGACCACATCGACCTGCACGACTTCCCCGACGTGACGATCCACCAGACCACCGACCCGGAAACCATCGTGGTCGAGATGCGCGCGGTCGGCCGCCTGGTGCAGACCGACAGTCCGTACGACATGACGTACGTCGCCGTCGTGACCGTCCGGGACGGCCGCATCACCGCCTACCGCGACTACTGGAACCCCCTCGCCGTGCAGAGCCCGGCCGCCGACTTCGTCGGGAGCGCCCGATGACCGCCACCGGCACCACTCTCGTCATCGGCGCGACGGGCACCACCGGCAGCCGTACCGCCGCACGACTCCTCGCTGCCGGGCACCGCGTGAAGGCCGCCTCCCGGCGCGCCACCCCGGTCCCGGGCGCCGAAGCCGTCCGCTTCGACTGGTACGACCCCGCCACCTTCGACGACGCCCTCGCCGGAGCCGACCGCGTCTACCTCGTCCCGCCGGTGGGCGACCCCGACCCGGCCGCCGTCATGCTGCCGTTCCTGAAGCAGGCCCGCGCCGCCGGAGTGCGCCGCGCGGTGCTGCTCAGCTCCTCGGCCGTCCCGGCCGGAGGCCCGGCCGTCGGAGCCGTGCACCAGGCCCTGCCCGGGCTGTTCGAGGAATGGGCGGTTCTCCGGCCGTCGTGGTTCATGCAGAACTTCACCGGGGGGCACGCCCACGCCACCACCATCCGCGACGACGGTGCCGTCCTGACGGCGACCGGCGACGGTCGTGTCGGCTTCGTCGACGCGGACGACATCGCGGCCGTCGCCGTTCACGCCCTCACCGATGCGACCGCCCCCGGCACCGACCTGGTCCTGACCGGCCCCGAGGCACTGAGCTACGACGACGTCGCCGCGATCTCCGCCGAGGTCACCGGCCGACCCGTGGTCCACCAACGGCTGACGTACGAGGAGATGTGCGACCACCTGACGCGCGCCGCCAGCATCCCCGGGGAGTTCGCCGCGATGCTGGCCGCCATGGACCAGGCCATCGCCGAGGGCTCCGAGGACCGCACCACGGACACCGTCGAGCGACTTACCGGCCGTCCGCCGCACGACCTGCGCACCGTCCTCCTTCGGGAGGGCGTCGGGCGCGAGCAGCCGACAGGGTGAGGCGCGGAGCACTTTCCCACTCCTGGTGGCGAGGCGTGAGCGATGTGGCCGAACTCCTGCGGACGGGCTCAGCCTGCTGCTAGCACCGAGTCACACACGGCGGTGGAGAACCGCGGCGGGATCGGGAAGGGGCCGTAGCGTGGCGGCGGAGCGGCGGTTGGGCAACCTGCCCAAGGAGACGAACCAGCTGGTCGGACGGCGGTCGGAGCTGGACCAGGTGGCCCGGCTGTGTGGGCGGTCGCGGCTGGTGACGGTGACGGGCGTGGGCGGGGTGGGCAAGACCCGGCTGGCCCGGCGGGTCGCGGACAAGCTGCAGCCGGGCTTTGCGGACGGGGCGTGGTGGGTGGAGCTGTCCCCGCTCAGCGCGGGCATGGAGGCGCTGCCGTACGCGATCGCCGAGGCACTGCCGCTGGCCGACCAGAGCACCCGGCCCATGCTGGAAGTGGTCGCCGAGTACCTGACCGGGCGGGAGGCGCTGCTGGTGTGGGACACCTGCGAACACCTGGTGGAGGACTGCCGGGAGGTGGCGGCAACGCTGCTGACGGTCGCCCCGGGCCTGCGGATCCTGGCCACCAGCCGCCGCCCGCTCGACCTGTCCTGCGAGGAGGTGCTCGCCCTCGACCCGCTCCCGGTTCCTCAGGCCGACGAGGAGGAGGCGACGGACGCGGTACTGCTGCTGGCCGACCGGGCCGCACAGGCCGTGCCCGGCTTCACCGTCACCGACGCCAACCGCGCCGAGCTGGCCGCCCTGTGCCGCCGCCTGGAGGGGCTGCCACTGGCCTTGGAGCTGGCCGCGGCCCGGCTGCGCGAGATGTCGGTGGCCGAGCTGAACAAGCGGCTGGCCGACCGCTACGCCATCCTCGGCAACACCGCGGGCGAGGACTACGACGCCGACCCCCCATGGCACCAGGCGCTGCGCACCGCGATCGGCTGGAGCCACCAGCTGTGCACCCCCGCCGAGCGGTTGCTGTGGGCGCGGCTGTCGGTGTTCGCCGGCAGTTTCGACGCGGAGGCGGCCCGGCAGGTCTGCGCCGACGCGCGGCTGCCCGGGGAAGAGGTACCGGCCGTGTTGGGCACGCTGGTGGCCAAGTCCATCCTGGCCTGGATGCCCACCGGCGGCGGCGAGCGGTACCGGATGCTGGACACCATCCGCGAGTTCGGCGCCTTCTGGCTGCGGGGCCTGGGCGAGGAACAGGCGGCGCGCCGCCGCCACCGTGACCACTACCTGACCCTGGCCCACGAGGCGGATGCCGCCTGGTCCGGGCCCGACCAGACGGCCTCGAAGGACCGGATGAGCGCCGAATACGCCAACCTGCGTGCCGCGCTGGACTTCTGCCTCGCCGAGAAGGACGGGCGCACCGCACTGGAGCTGGGCGGTGCGCTGGAGTTCCTCTGGTACGCCTGCGGCTTCGCCCGGGACGGCCGCCACTACCTGGAGCAGGCCCTGGCCCTGGAGCAGGCTCCGAGCCCCGCGCGTGCCAAGGCGCTGTGGGCCTTGAGCCTCGTCGCTCTCGTCCAGGGCGACGCTGAGGCCGGCAGCCGTCTCGCCACCGCGTTCCAGCAGGCCGTGGCCGAGGAAGCCGACGCAACCACCGCGGTTGCCGTCCTCACTCTGGAAGGCGCCAGCCTGACGGTGAGCGGCCGGCACACGCAGGCGGCCAAGGTGCTTGCCGATCTGCCGCCCGCCCCGCCGGCCGACGGCCGCTACCACGCGGCCTGGGTCATGGCACGCAACACGCAAGCCCTCGTCCACAACCACCTCGGACAGTTCACCGACGCCCTGGCCACCGCCGACGACCTGTGCGCCGAGTGCGCCCGGCGCGGAGAGACCTGGTCCCGCGCCTGGGGCGACTACATGCGCGCCCTTGCCGCACTCGGACTGGGACGCGCGTCGGAGGCCGCAGCCCATGCCCGTACCGCCCTCGCCGGCAAGCAGCGCCTCCACGACGACATGGGCATCGCCATGACCACCGACCTGCTCGCCTCCGCCGCCATCGCCTCTGGCCGGACCGAACAGGCGGCCCGCCTCCTCGGCCTCGCCGAGCAGGTCTGGCACACCCTCGGCACCCCCCAGGCGGGCATCCCCGAACTCGTCGCCGCCCGCACCGCATGCGAGAAGCAGGCCCGCCACCTCATCGGCGACGCCACCTACCAGACCGCCTTCGACGCCGGCTACGACACCGACCTCGACACCGGCATCGCTGAAGCCCTCACCCCGCCCGGGCCCTCGCCGCACGCCCCTCTCCGGCCCGGCCCCACTGGCTGATCAGGACCGCCGCACGACCTGCGTGCGCACCGGCCTCCTCCGGAAAGGCGTCCGGCTCGGGCAGCCGACGGGGTGAACCGTCAGGGCGGTGGAAGGGGGATGTCGGGGGCCGGCTGAAAGAGCATCAGGGTGAGGTCGTCGGCCGGGACGGCGTCTCCGGTGTGCCGGTGGAGGAGGTCCAAGAGGCGGTCGAGGGCCTGGTCGAGGGCGGGGGCGCGCAGGGCGGCGAGGGCGCGCCGGTCGAGAGGGAAGAAGGTGCCGTCGGCGGCGCGGGCGTCGGTCAGGCCGTCCGTGTGGAGCAGCAGGCGCTGGTGAGGGAGGACCTGGGCGCGCTGAAGCCGGGGCTTGGGGTCCAGGCCCAGAGGTGGGGAGGACTGGGGCGGGGGGAGCGGGACGAGCCGGTGGTCGATGCGCAGGGGCGGTGGGTGGCCGCAGTTGACCAGGCGGACCTCGTCGGGAGAGAGATCGGCGAGGAGAAGGGTGACGAAGTCCTCCTCGCCCAGGTGGGGGCGGAGGCGGGCGTCAAGGGTACGGGCGAGGCGGACGAGGTCCTCCTCAGTGGTCGCGGTGTCCCGGAAGGCGGCCCGGACGACGGCGGCCAGCGGAGCGGCTGCGGGGCCGTGGCCCCTGACGTCGCCGAGGATCAGACGGGGCCCGGTCGGGGCGAGTACGGCGTCGTGCAGGTCGCCGCCGAGCCGCGCGCCGTCGGCGGGGCGGGAGCGGACGGCCAGGGCCAGGGACGCCTCGGCGATCAGTGCCGGCAGCGGCCGGGCACGGTCCGCGTGCACCACACCCCTTTCCGGACTGACCAGTCTCGCCCCGGCCCAGCGGGCAGAAAGGCGTGAAGCACTTTCTCATCCCTGGCGGCGGGCCGTGGGCGAAGCGGCCGGAATGCTGCGGGCGGGCCCGATGTGCTGCTAGCACCGACTCACCCGCGGGGGCCGGGGAGCGGTACCGGATGCTGGACACCATCCGCGAATACGGCGCCTTCTGGCTGCACGAGCTGGGCGAGGAGCGGACCGTGCGCCGTCGGCACCGCGACCACTACCTGAGCCTGGCCCGCGCCGCCGACGCCGCCTGGATCGGACCCGGCCGGGCGGCCCTGTACGACGGGATGACCGCCGAGCACGCCAACCTGCGCGCCGCCCTGGACTTCTGCCTCGCCGAGGGCGACGGAGGGACCGCGCTGGAGATGGGCGGCGTGCTGTGGTTCTTCTGGCTCGCCTGCGGCTTCGCCCGGGACGGCCGCCACTACCTGGACCGGGCCCTGGCCCTGGACCCGACCCCCGGGCCGACTCGGGCCAAGGCCCTGTGGGCCTGCGGCATCGCCGCCATCGCCCAGGGCGACACGGAGACCAGCGGCCGTTTCGCCACCGCCTTCCGAGCCGCCGTGGCCGACGACACCGACCGAACCGCCCTCGACGGCAAACGCCGCCTGCGCGACAGTCTCGGCATCGCCATGGCCGTCGACCTGCTCGCCTCCGTGGCCGCCGCGGCCCGGAACGCCGCACAGGCCGCCCGGTTCCTCGGCGTCGCCGAGCGGATCTGGCGCACCCTCGGCACCCCTCGGACGGGCATGCCCGAACCCGTCGCGGCCCGGCGCGCGTGCGAGGCGGAAGCCCGCCGCCTCATCGGGGACGACGCCTACGAGGCCGCCTTCCACGGCGGCTGCCACACCGACCCGGACACCGGTATCGCCGAGGCCCTGCGCCCGCCCGCCCCCTCGCATCACGCCCCCGCACAGCCCGGCTCCACCGGCCGACCGGGCCGGAACCCACGGTGACGTGCCGCTGCCTCCCCGGCTGACCCGGGCCCGCCCGGAGCATCCCGCCGAGCGAGGGCCCGGCCCCGCAGTGAGGCCGACTCGAACCCGTCGAGGAGGCCGTGGCCGCGGGGCCGCCCCTGCCGACGTGGACCGTCAGGGCGGGGGGAGGTGGGCGGCGGGGGCCGGCTGAAGAAGCATCAAGGTGAGGTCGTCGGCCGGGACAGTACCTCCGGTATGCCGGTGGAGGAGGCCCAGGAGACGGTCGAGGGCCTGATCGAGGGTGGGCGCGAGCAGGGCGGCGAGGGCGTGCTCGTCGAAGGGGAAGAAGGGGCCGTCGGCGGCGCGGGCGTCGGTGAGGCCGTCGGTGTGGAGCAGCAGGCGCTGGTGGGGGAGGACTCGGGCGCGCTGGACCTGGGGTTCCGGGTCCAGGCCCAGGGGCGGGCAGGGGTGGGGCGGGGAGAGGGGGACGAGACATTCGTCGATGCGCAGGGGCGGTGGGTGGCCGCAGTTGACCAGGCGGACCTCGTGGGGGTGGACGTCGGCGAGGAGGAGGGTGACGAAGTCCTCCTGACCGAGGTGGGGGCGGACGCGGGCGTCGAGGGCGCGGGCGAGACGGACGGGGTCCTCCTCGGTGGCCGCGGTGTCCCGGAAGGCGGCCCGGACGACGGCGGCCAGCGGGGCGGCGCCGGGGCCGTGGCCCCTGACGTCGCCGATGAGGAACCGTGGTCCGGCCGACGTCATGACGGCGTCGTGCACATCGCCTCCCACCCGGGCGCCATCGGCGGGGCGGACGCGGACAGCCAGGGCGTAACGAGCCTCGGCCATCAGCATCGGCAGCGACCGGGCGCCGTCCGCGTGCACCACACCCCTCCCCGAAATGAACACGGCTCGCCCCAGGCTTGTATGCAAGGAGGCGCGCAGCACTATCTCACTCGCTGGGACGGACCGTGGGCGAATCGGCCGAAATGCTGCGGGCGGATCCGGCGCACTGCTAGCACCGAGTCACCACGCGCGAGAAAGCGCGGCGAAAGCGGGAAAGGGGACGGTCGCGGTGGTGGCGGAGCGGCGGGTGGGCAACCTGCCGGAGGAGAGCAGTCGTCTGGTGGGACGGCGCGCGGAGCTGGCCCAGGTGACACGGGCGTGCGGGCGGCACCGGCTGGTGACGGTGACCGGAGTGGGCGGGGTGGGCAAGACCCGGCTGGCCCGGCGGGTCGCGGACGAGCTGCAACCGGGCTTCGCGGACGGGGCGTGGTGGGTGGAGCTGTCCCCGATCGGCGCGGGCATGGAGGCGCTGCCGTACGCGATCGCCGAAGTGCTGCCACTGGCCGACCAGAGCACCCGGCCCATGCTGGAGGTGATCGCCGACTACCTGGCCGGGCGGGAGGCGCTGCTGGTGTGGAACACCTGCGAGCACCTCGTCGAGGACTGCCGGGAGGCGGCGGCGACACTGCTGGCCAGGGCCCCGGACCTGCGGATCCTGGCCACCAGCCGCCGCCCGCTGAACCTGCCCGCCGAGGAAGTGCTCATCCTCGACCCGCTCCCGGTGCCCGCGACCGACGAGGACGAGGCGGCGGACGCGGTGGTGCTGCTGGCCGACCGAGCCGCACAGGCCGTCCCAGGGTTCGCCGTCACCGACGCCAACCGCACCGGCCTGGCCGCCCTGTGCCGCCGCCTGGAGGGACTGCCGCTAGCCCTGGAGCTGGCCGCCGCCCGCCTGCGCGAGATGCCACTGGCCGAGCTGAACCAGCGCCTGGCCGACCGCTACGCCATCCTCGGCGACACCGACGGCGGGAACTACGGCGTCCGCCCGCGCTGGCACCAGGCGCTGCGGACCGCGATCGGCTGGAGCCACCAGCTGTGCACCCCGGCCGAACGGCTGCTGTGGGCGCGGCTGTCGGTCTTCGCCGGCACCTTCGACGCGGAGGCGGCCCGGCAGGTCTGCGCCGACGCGCGGCTGCCCGGGGAAGAGGTGCCGTCGCTGCTGGCCGCGCTGGTGGAGAAGTCGATCCTGACCTGGGTGCCCACCGGGGGCGGCGAGCGGTACCGGATGCTGGACACCATCCGCGAGTTCGGCACCTTCTGGCTGCACGAGCTGGGCGAGGAGGCGGCGCTGCGGTGCCGGCACCGGGCGTACTTCCTCGCGCTGGCCCGCGCGGGGGACGCCGCCTGGCTGGGGCCGCATCAGTTCCTCTGGTACGACCGCATGGCCGGCGAGCACGACAATCTGCGCGCCGCGCTGGAGTTCTGCCTGGCCGAGCCGGCCGGACATGCCGCGCTGGAGCTGGCCGGCGCCCTGTGGTTCTTCTGGTACGCCTGTGGGTTCGCCCGGGAGGGCCGGCACTACCTGGACCGCGCCCTGGCCGCGGAAACCGCACCGAGCGGGGCGCGCACCCAGGCCCTGTGGGCCGCGGGGCTTGTCGCGGTCGGCCTCGGCGACGCGGAGTCCGCCGCCGCCCGCAGCGAGGAAGGCCTGGCCGCGGCCGAACAGCAGGGCGACGACGCGCTCGATCCCGCCCTGGGGGTCTTCTCGTGCGCCGTGGCCCTGCGGGGTGACCTGGCGGCCATGGAGGCCGTGGCCGACCGTATCTTCGCCCTGCCGCAGAAGGACGACGTGCTCACCCTGGCCCCGCTCTTCGGCTTGCAGGTCCGTAGCCACGCTCTCATCTCCGCGGGGGAGCCCGCGAAGGCACTGCTCCACCTGGAGCGGCTGCGCGCGCTGTGCGACCGGCACGGCGAGCGATGGACACGCGCGTTCGGCGACTACTTCCAGGCCCAGGCCGAACTGGCGCTCGGCCGGCCCGACGCGGCGCAGCACCACGCCCGGGAGGCGTTGCGGATCAAGCACCGGCTCCACGACCGCATGGCGATCGGTCTGCTCATGGACACGCTCGCCGTGGCCACCGGCGCCGCCGGGCAGGCCGAACGCGCGGCCTGGCTGCTCGGCCTGGCCCATCAGGTCTGGGACACCCTCGGGACGCCGCAGATGGGCCAGCCCCAGTGGGTGGCCGCCCGCCAGGCATGCGAACGCCAGGCCCGCGCCGCCCTCGGCGACCACGGCTACCAGCTCGCGTTCGACACCGGCCGCACCACCGACCTGGACACCGGGATCGCCGAGGCCCTCACCCCGCCCGACCCGGCACCCCACACCCCCGCACAGCCCGGCGCCACCGGCTGACCGGGCCGACCCCCGCAACGACGGCTCAGGGGTGCCCCGAACACCGGGGCACCCCTGAGCCGTCGTTGCACCAGGCAGCGAACGCGGGACCGATCAGGTCGTCGACCGCCTCCGCCGCGCCCCCGGCCGCCGCTCGCTCGGCCGCGTCACCGGGTCGCCGGCCTCCACCGCGGCGGCCCGCCGCCGCATGCCGAAGTCGGCCAGCGCCTCCGCCAGCTTGTGGACGGAGGGCTCCGGAGCCATGACGTCGACGCGCAGGCCGTGTTCCTCGGCCGTCTTCGCCGTCGCGGGGCCGATACAGGCGATCACCGTCACGTTGTGCGGCTTGCCCGCGATGCCGACCAGGTTCCGTACGGTCGACGACGAGGTGAAGAGCACCGCGTCGAAGCCGCCGCCCTTGATCGCCTCGCGGGTCTCCGCCGGGGGCGGCGAGGCGCGCACGGTGCGGTACGCCGTGACGTCGTCGACCTCCCAGCCCAGCTCGATCAGTCCGGCGACCAGCGTCTCCGTGGCGATGTCGGCGCGCGGCAGGAACACCCGGTCGATCGGGTCGAAGACCGGGTCGTACGGCGGCCAGTCCTCCAGCAGGCCGGCGGCCGACTGCTCGCCGCTCGGCACCAGGTCCGGCTTCACGCCGAAGGCGATCAGCGCCTTGGCGGTCTGCTCGCCGACCGCCGCGACCTTGATGCCCGCGAAGGCACGGGCGTCGAGCCCGTACTCCTCGAACTTCTCCCGGACCGCCTTGACGGCGTTGACCGAGGTGAAGGCGATCCACTCGTAGCGGCCGGTCACCAGGCCCTTGACCGCGCGCTCCATCTGCTGGGGCGTGCGCGGCGGCTCGACGGCGATGGTCGGGACCTCGTGCGGGACGGCGCCGTAGGAGCGGAGCTGGTCGGAGAGCGACGCCGCCTGCTCCTTGGTGCGCGGCACGAGGACCTTCCAGCCGAACAGCGGCTTGTTCTCGAACCACGACAACTGGTCTCGCTGGGCGGTGGCGGAACGCTCGCCGACCACGGCTATCACCGGGCGCCCGCCGTCCGGCGACGGCAGCACCTTGGCCTGCTTCAGCGTCTGCGCGACGGTGCCGAGGGTGGCGGCCCAGGTGCGCTGCCGGGTGGTCGTACCGGCGATGGTGACCGTCATGGGGGTGTCGGGCTTGCGGCCGGCGGACACCAGTTCCCCGGCGGCCGCGGCGACCGAGTCCAGCGTCGCGGAGACCACGACCGTGCCGTCCGACGCCCCGACCTCCGTCCAGCAGCGGTCCGAGGCCGTACGGGCGTCCACGAAGCGGACGTCGGCGCCCTGGGCGTCGCGCAGCGGGACACCGGCGTACGCGGGCACGCCGACGGCGGTCGCGATGCCGGGGACGACCTCGAAGGGGACGCCCGCGGCGGCGCAGGCGAGCATCTCCTCGGCGGCGTACGCGTCGAGCCCGGGGTCCCCGGACACCGCACGGACGACCCGCCTGCCGCCCCGCGCGGCCTCCATGACAAGATGTGCGGCATCCCGTACCGCGGGGACTCCAGCGGTTGCTGACGTGCCGTCAACAACCGTTAGCTGGGGCGTGCCTGTGCCCGGCTGCGCATCCGCAGAAGGATCCGCGTCGGTGCGCACCTCGGCGACGCCCTGCCTGGCGTGCGTACGGACGACGTCGAGCACCTCGTGCTCGGCGACGAGGACGTCGGCGTTCGCCAGCGCCTCGACGGCGCGCAGTGTCAGCAGTCCCGGATCTCCGGGTCCGGCACCCAGGAAGGTGACGTGCCCGTGTTCCGGACCGGCGGGAAGGGTGGTGGGGCTCACTGTGCTCGCTCCCCCATCAGACCGGCCGCGCCCTGGGCCAGCATCCCGGCGGCGAGTTCGCGGCCGAGTGCCATGGCGCCCTCGTGCGTGTCGGGCACGGGACCGGTGGTGGACAGCTGCACCAACGTAGTGCCGTCGGTCGTGCCGACGACGCCGCGCAGGCGCAATTCCTTGACAGACTGCCCACCGGCCAACAGGTCGGCGAGCGCGCCCACGGGGGCGCTGCAACCGGCCTCCAGGGCGGCGAGCAGTGACCGCTCGGCCGTCACGGCGGCCCGTGTGAACGGGTCGTCGAGCTCGGCGAGCGCGGCGATCAGGTCCGCGTTGTCCGCGGCACACTCGATCGCGAGGGCCCCCTGGCCGGGGGCGGGCAACACCGTGTCGACCGACAGGAAGTCGGTCACCTCGTCGCTCCGGCCGATCCGGTTCAGTCCGGCGGCGGCCAGGACGACGGCGTCCAGCTCGCCGCTGGTGACGTACCCGATGCGGGTGTCGACATTGCCCCGGACCGGGACGGTGACGATGTCCAGGCCGTGGGTGCGGGCGTACGCGTTCAGCTGCGCCATGCGGCGCGGCGAGCCGGTGCCGATGCGCGCCCCGCGCGGCAGGTCGGTGAACTTCAGCGCGTCCCGGGCGACGATCACGTCGCGCGGGTCCTCGCGCACCGGTACGGCGGCCAGGACCAGGCCCTCCGGCTGCGCGGTGGGCAGGTCCTTCAGCGAATGAACCGCGAAGTCGACCTCCCCCTTGAGCAGCGCGTCGCGCAGCGCGGTGACGAACACGCCGGTGCCGCCGATCTGCGCCAGGTGCTCGCGGGAGGTGTCCCCGTAGGTGGTGATCTCGACGAGCTCGACGGGCCGTCCGGTCACCTGGCTCACGGCGTCCGCCACCTGCCCGGACTGGGCCATGGCGAGCTTGCTCCGCCTGGTCCCGAGCCTCAGTGCCTTCGTACTCATGCCGGCCCTCGGTTCTTGGCGTTCTGGTTGTTCTGGTCGTTCTTGTCGGTGCCGGCCTCGGCGCGGGAGACGGAGGCGACCGTCTCGGGGTCGAGGTCGAACAGGGTGCGCAGCGCGTCCGCGTACCCGGCGCCGCCGGGCTCGGCCGCGAGCTGCTTGACCCGTACGGTCGGTGCGTGCAGCAGCTTGTCCACGACGCGCCGCACGGTCTGGGTGATCTCCGCGCGGTGCTTGTCGTCGAGGCCGGGCAGCCGCCCCTCCAGGCGGGCGATCTCACTGGCCACGACATCGGCGGCCATGGTGCGCAGGGCGACCACGGTCGGCGTGATGTGCGCGGCCCGCAGCGCCGCCCCGAAGGCGGCCACCTCGTCGGCGACGATCCGGCGGACCTGGTCCACGTCGGCCGCCATCGGCGCGTCCGCGGAGGCCTCGGCCAGCGACTCGATGTCCACCAGCCGCACCCCGGTCAGCCGGTGCACGGCCGCGTCGACGTCGCGCGGCATGGCCAGGTCGAGCAGGAAGAGCACGGGCTCCGGACGCGGAACCCGGGCTACCGCCTCGGGCCGCCGCAGTTCGGGGATGCGGCCGGCACTGGCCGCGGTCGCGGCGAGGGCGCCGATCAGCTCGGCGTCCGCCTCCGTCCTGACGGTCTGCGCGCCGCTGCCGCCCCGGCGGTCGACGGTGCCGCGGTCGACGGTGCCGCGGTCGACCCAGGTGGCGTGCTGCTCCAGCGTCGCCGCGTCCATGCCGGCCACGGCGGCCTCGCCCATGACGGAGAAGCCCGACTGGGCGGCGGTCAGGTCGAGCGGGCAGCCCTCCTCCGTACCGACGCTCGTCGGCGGCAGCGGAGTCTCCCGCGCGTCCGGCTTGCGGGCGGCGGGAACCCGGTCGCCCTCGTCGGCGGCGGGCTCTCCGGTACGGCCCTCCACCGCCGCGGCGACCGCCTGGCCCGTGAGGACGAGGCCCGTCGCGCCGGTGCAGGACACGGCGATGTCGGCACGTGTCAGCTCGGCCGGCACCGATTCCATCGGTACCGCGCGGGCCAGCACGTCCGTGTCGTCGCCCTGGGTGAGGATCTGCGCCAGGCGCTCGGCACGCTCGAAGGTGCGGTTGGCGATGACGATCTCGGCGACACCGGCACGCGCCAGCGTGGCGGCGGCCAGGGAGGACATCGACCCGGCACCGATGACCAGGGCTCTGCGGCCCCGGGCCCAGGCGGTGACCTCGGCGCCCCGGGCCAGCTGCTCCAGGCCGAAGGTGACCAGGGACTGCCCGGCGCGGTCGATGCCGGTCTCGGAGTGGGCGCGCTTGCCGACCCGCAGCGCCTGCTGGAACAGGTCGTTCAGCAGCCGGCCCGCGGTGTGCAGCTCCTGCGCCCGGGCCAGGGAGTCCTTGATCTGGCCGAGGATCTGGCCCTCGCCGACGACCATCGAGTCCAGACCGCAGGCCACCGAGAACAGGTGGTGGACGGCCCGGTCCTCGTAGTGCACATAGAGATAAGGAGTGAGCTCGTCCAGGCCGACCCCGCTGTGCTGGGCGAGCAGCGTGGACAGCTCGGCGACACCGGCGTGGAACTTGTCCACGTCGGCGTAGAGCTCGATGCGGTTGCAGGTGGCCAGCACCGCGGCCTCGGTGGCCGGCTCGGCGGCGACGGTGTCCTGGAGCAGCTTGGTCTGGGCGTCCGCGTTCAGCGCGGCGCGCTCCAGCACGCTGACCGGAGCGCTGCGGTGGCTCAGCCCGACGACGAGGAGACTCATGCCGGCATCACGGCGGGTACGTCCCCGTCGGGCCCCTGGTCGGCGGAGTCCTTGCGCGTGGCGGCCGGGGCGACGGCCTCGGCGGCGGCCTCCTCGCCCGCCTTGCGCTGCTCGTGGAAGGCGAGGATCTGGAGTTCGATGGAGAGGTCGACCTTGCGCACGTCGACGCCCTCCGGCACCGACAGCACGGTCGGCGCGAAGTTCAGGATGGAGGTGACACCGGCGGCCACGAGCCGGTCGCAGACCTGCTGGGCGGCGCCCGCGGGGGTCGCGATCACGCCGATGGAGACGCCGTTGTCCTGGATGATCCGCTCCAGGTCGTCGGTGTGCTGCACCGGGATTCCGGCGACGGCCCGTCCGGTGAGCCCGGGGTCGGCGTCGATCAGCGCGGCGACGCGGAAGCCGCGGGAGGCGAAGCCGCCGTAGTTGGCGAGCGCGGCGCCGAGGTTGCCGATACCGACGATGACGACCGGCCAGTCCTGGGTCAGGCCGAGTTCGCGGGAGATCTGGTAGACGAGGTACTCGACGTCGTAGCCGACGCCCCGGGTTCCGTAGGAGCCGAGGTAGGAGAAGTCCTTGCGCAGCTTCGCGGAGTTGACCCCCGCCGCGGCCGCCAGCTCCTCGGAGGAGACCGTGGGTACCGAGCGCTCCGACAGTGCGGTGAGGGCTCGGAGGTACAGCGGAAGCCGGGCGACGGTGGCCTCGGGAATTCCTCGGCTGCGGGTCGCCGGTCGGTGAGTTCGGCCAGTTGCCACGGTGCTCCTGCGGGTGAAGCGGGGCTGAAGGCGGTCGTACGTCCCCAGACCGCCCCGTCGAATGCAGGCTATGTCTTTGTGAACGCGTGCACAAAGATTGTGTCCGATTTGCCCGGCCAACGTGACGGGGGTCACGCGCCCCCGGCGCGTATGCGTGGAACCAGCGCGGGCGCACCTTCGTTCCTCAATGTTTGGGGGCAAAGCCCGACACTCTCCTCACGATCCACGCCCCCGAGACCACGTCACCATCGATCCTAAGCGACTTTCCGGACTACTTGGACTACTCAGTCAGTGCCGGTCGGGGTCGTCTCAGCGTCCGGCCAGCGCCTTGCGCAGACGCTCCTCCTGAACGCGCCAGAAGGTGTGCTGCGCGCCGTCGACGAGGACGACGGGGATCTGCTCCCAGTACTGGTCGTACAACTGCCGATCCTGGGTGATGTCCTTCTGCTCCCAGGGGACGCCGAGATCGGCGCAGACCCGCTCGACCACCGCCTGCGCGTCGTCGCACAGATGGCAGCCTGGCTTGCGGACGAGGGTGACGAGGCGGTCCCCGGGGGCCTGCGGGGCCTTCTTGCGGAAGATGGGACTCATGTCGGCCATTCTCGCCCGGACGGCGGCGCCGACAAGCCCCTCCGCATCGAGCGGACTGCCTGCGGATCGGCAGCCCGACGCGCCGGTCGGATCAGTTCTTTAACGACACGGTCGCGGAGAGTTCACAGCCTTCGAACCTCTCGGCTCCGGAAGCTCCGAACAAACTGGCTATGCTCACGGGCATGGCCGCTCTCGGATGGCTCACCCCCCGTAGGCGCTCCGCCACGGCGCGGAGCGTGTTGGCAGGCGAGGCCTCTGCGGAGGCAGCCCGCAAGTCCTCACAGGAACAGGAGTTCCCGGTCCACGGCGACGACAAGGCAGCCGCCTTCTTCGACCTGGACAACACCGTGATGCAGGGCGCCGCGCTCTTCCACTTCGGACGGGGTCTGTACAAGCGGAGGTTCTTCGAGACCCGCGACCTCGCCCGGTTCGCCTGGCAGCAGGCCTGGTTCCGGCTGGCCGGGGTCGAGGACCCCGAGCACATGCAGGACGCGCGCGACTCGGCGCTGTCGATCGTGAAGGGGCACCGCGTCTCCGAGCTGAAGTCGATCGGCGAGGAGATCTACGACGAGTACATGGCCGAGCGGATCTGGCCGGGGACGCGGGCGCTGGCCCAGGCACACCTGGACGCGGGCCAGAAGGTGTGGCTGGTCACCGCCGCACCCGTGGAGATCGCGCAGGTCATCGCCCGCCGCCTGGGCCTGACCGGGGCGCTGGGCACGGTGGCCGAATCGGTCGACGGTGTCTACACGGGCAAGCTGGTCGGCGAGCCGCTGCACGGGCCCGCGAAGGCGGAGGCGGTACGGGCGCTGGCCGCGGCGGAGGGGCTGGACCTGTCCCGGTGCGCGGCGTACAGCGACAGTCACAACGACATCCCGATGCTCTCCCTCGTCGGTCACCCGTACGCCATCAACCCCGACGCCAAGCTCCGCCGGCACGCCCGCGAGCTCGACTGGCGCCTGCGGGACTACCGCACGGGCCGCAAGGCGGCGAAGGTCGGCATCCCGGCGGCGGCCGGGGTCGGCGCGGTGGCCGGCGGAACGGCCGCGGCGATCGCCCTGCACCGGCGCCGCCGCTGACGCGGCATGGCTGCACCCGGCCACAACTCGTCCCGGACCCAGTACGAACTCGAACTCTTCCGGTCAGAAATCGATCACGCTGTGGCACTCGATCACATGTCAATCGGTTACGGAAGCGACGTAATCGATGATTTGAGCAACTCGGTGTAGTGGGGCCTGCACGAAGCGTTATTCTCCTCAGACGCAAACCGGTACCCCTCCGTCGCTACGACGGGTGAAAGGTCCGGCACTGCACGTGATGGAAGCTCTGCCTCTGGGAGTCCCGTGTACCCACACGTCGGGGTTGACGCCTCGGGCCTGGCTACGCTGCGCGCATCGGTCCTGAACCTGTTGCGCGGCTTCGTCCCCACCGCGTACGCCGTCCCCGCATTCGCCACCGGCCCCGCGAGCCCGTGCTACGCACTGGCCGACGGGAGCGCCGCAGTCGGCAGACGAGGGCGCCCCTCCGGGGCGGCCACCGCGCGGCGGCCCGCCGCGGACAGCGACAGCGCCCGGATGATGGAGCTCGTGGAGCGCGCCCAGGCCGGCGAGGCCGACGCCTTCGGGCGCCTCTACGACCAGTACAGCGACACGGTGTACCGGTACATCTACTACCGCGTGGGCGGCAAGGCCACCGCCGAGGACCTGACGAGCGAGACCTTTCTGCGGGCGCTGCGGCGGATCGGGACCTTCACCTGGCAGGGCCGCGACTTCGGCGCCTGGCTGGTGACCATCGCCCGCAACCTCGTCGCCGACCACTTCAAGTCCAGCCGCTTCCGGCTGGAGGTCACCACCGGCGAGATGCTCGACGCCAACGAGGTCGAGCGCTCCCCGGAGGACTCCGTGCTGGAGTCCCTCTCCAACGCCGCCCTGCTCGACGCCGTACGACGGCTCAACCCCCAGCAGCAGGAGTGCGTGACGCTCCGCTTCCTGCAAGGCCTCTCCGTCGCCGAGACCGCCCGGGTGATGGGGAAGAACGAGGGCGCCATCAAGACCCTTCAGTACCGGGCCGTCCGCACCCTGGCCCGGCTCCTGCCGGACGACGCACGCTGACCGTCGCGGTCTTCGGCGCCCCCCACGCTCCGCGCATCCCAACTCACTCCCGGTGAAAGCCCGTTGACTTCGCGGTCCGATCATCCGCCGTCCGTAACCCAAGTGCCGCGCCGCTCGTTGTGCGGGATGCAGGCTCCCTGTGGTCACTCCCTGACCCACTTCGATCACTCGATCGTGTGGAGATGGTCAGGGTGTGCAACCCTCAGGACCCCCTGGGGAGTCGACCGTCATGACGAGAGGAGGTGCCGCCAGTGATCGCGAACGTATCGGCGCACCGGCGGGCGAACGCCTTCGCCCAGGCTCTGGAGGAGCAGTCCGATCGGAGCCCGGCGGCCGAGCAGTCCGAAGGACCGGCATCGGCGACCCCGGCCGCCGCGGAGCGGACCGGGCAGGAGAGCCTGTTGGCCCTCGCCGCCGGTCTCGGCACGCTGCCCAAGCCGGAGCTGGATCCGGAGGTCAAGGCCGTCCAGCGGGCGCAGTTGGTCGCCGCGTTCGAGGCGATGTTGCAGGAGGACGCCGCGGGAGGCGAGGCGACGGATGCGTCGGTACCCGGGCAACGCGCCCAGCGGGCCCGTGGCGCCCACCGGGCGGCCTCGCTGAAGAAGTTCCGCCCGCGTTCCCGGCTGGCCAAGGGCCTGACCGCGGGCGGACTCAGCGTCGGTGTGGCCGCGGGGGCCTTCGGCGGGGTCGCCACCGCCAGTTCCGACGCCCTGCCCGGTGACTCGCTCTACGGCCTCAAGCGAGGCATCGAGGACTTCAAACTCGGTCTCGCCGACGGGGACGACGAGCGCGGCCGGGCCTTCCTCGACCAGGCCTCGACCCGGCTCGGTGAGGCCCGCCGGCTGCTGGACCGCGGCCGCGGCGGACACCTCGACCACGAGTCCCTGGGCGAGATCCGCCGTACCCTGTCCGGCGTGCAGTACGACGCCTCCGAAGGCCATCGGCTGCTCAGCGCGGCGTACGAGCGCGACCCCGACTCGCTCGCTCCGATGCAGGCCCTCTCCGCGTTCTCCCGCTCCCACCGCGAGGCCTGGGGCGTGCTGCGCGAGAAGCTGCCCGTCCAGCTCGGGGACGTCAGCGAGCAGGTGTCGTCGGTGTTCGACGCCATAGACCAGGAGGTCGCCCCGCTGCAATCCCGGCTGCCGCAGGTCCCCGCCCGCAGCGGCGGCGACGGCGAACGTCCGGGCGAATCCGGGGCGGCGTCCACCGGCGCGTCCGGCTCCGACCGCCCCGCGACGCCCAGCGTCGGCGGCAGCGCGTCCGGCAGCAGCCACACCGGCGGCCCGAGCGAGTCCGCCGACTCCGACGGTGCCGACGACGGTCTGCTCGGCGGCAGCACCGGCGGCCTGCTGGACCCGCCGAAGGACGAGACCAGCTCGTCGCCCTCCCCGGGCGACGGGACACCGACCACCGAGCCGGAGGTCACACTGCCGCCGCTGCTCCCCGGTCTGCTGCCCGACCTGGGCATCAAGGGCCAGGACGCGGACTGAGCGGACATGACCGTGGGGGCGCCTCTCCCTGGAGGGGCGTCCCCTTCGTCGTAGCCGCGGACGGGACCGCGCGCACGGCGTTCAGAAGAAGACCGAGCGGCGCTGCACCAGCAGCTTGTACAGCGTGTGCTGGATCTGCTCCCTGACCTGGTCGGTCAGGTTGAACATCAGCATCGGGTCCTCGGCCGCCTCCGGCGGATAGCCGTCCGTGGGGATCGGCTCACCGAACTGGATGGTCCACTTGGTCGGCAGCGGGACCGCGCCGAGCGGGCCGAGCCACGGGAAGGTCGGCGTGACCGGGAAGTACGGGAACCCCAGCAGCCGGGCCAGGGTCTTGGCGTTGCCGATCATCGGGTAGATCTCCTCCGCCCCGACGATCGAGCACGGAACGATCGGCGTGCCCTGCCGCAGGGCCGTGGAGACGAAGCCGCCCCGGCCGAACCGCTGGAGCTTGTAGCGCTCGCCGAAGGGCTTGCCGAGACCCTTGAAGCCCTCCGGCATGACCCCCACCAGCTCTCCCTGGGCGAGCAGGCGCTCGGCGTCCTCCGCGCAGGCCAGGGTGTGGCCGAGCTTGCGGGCCAGCTCGTTGACCACCGGCAGCACGAAGACCAGGTCCGCCGCCAGCAGCCGCAGATGACGGTCGGCCGGATGGTGGTCGTGCACGGCGACCTGCATCATCAGGCCGTCCAGCGGCAGCGTGCCGGAGTGGTTGGCGACGACCAGGGCGCCGCCCTTGGACGGGATGTTCTCGACGCCCTTCACCTCGACCCGGAAGTACTTGTCGTACACCGGGCGCAGCAGGGACATCAGCACCTGGTCGGTGAGCTCGGCGTCGTAGCCGAAGTCGTCGACCTCGTAGTCACCGGTGAGCCGGCGGCGCAGGAAGGCGAGGCCGCCCGCGATGCGCCGCTCCAGACCGCCGTCGTCCCGCGGCCGCCGCGGCAGCCTCTCCTCACGCGTCACCGGAACATCATCGTGCAGGGGGCCCCGGGTGGGCAGGGGCTGGACCTCGCGGACCAGCCCCGGTTCCATGCCCTTGCGCCGGCTCCCCGCGCCCCGGCGCCGCGACGGGCGCTGTACGGCGCTCCCGCGGGACCGGTCGTCGTCGAACGGAATGACCTTGGCATCCGCCATTGTTGATGCGCTCCTCAGTTGGCGCTCTGCGTCGGGGGGTGGCCGCTGTCCGGCAGGGACAGCGCCGCGATCCGGTCGACGGCCCCCGCAAGGGCCTCCGGCGGAAGGAGTCCGGGTCCTCGGCTGCGCGCGAAGTCGGCGAACGTCTCCGCGGTCGTGTACTTCGGCCTGAAACCCAGCGTCTCGCGCATCTGATCCGTCGCCACGACCCGGCCGTGGGTGAGCAGCCGGATCTGTTCGGGCGAGAAGTCGGTCATGCCCAGCGTGCGCACCAGGGAGCCGGCCCAGGTGACCGCGGGCAGCAGCAGTGGCACCGTGGGGCGGCCCAGGCGCCTCGAGCACTGGGAGAGCAGCAGGACGCCGTCGCCGGCGATGTTGAACGTGCCGCTGTTGAGCGTGCCCCGTTCCGGTTCGTGCGAGGCGATCCGCAGTACCTCGATCACATCGTCCTCGTGCACGAACTGAAGCCGCGGGTCGTAACCGAACACGGTCGGCATGACCGGCAGCGAGAAGTACGAGGCCAGTGGGGTGTCCGCGGACGGGCCCAGGATGTTGGCGAACCTGAGCACACAGACGGCCACGTCGGGCCGGCGCCGCGCGAAGCCCCGGACATAGCCCTCGACCTCGACCGTGTCCTTGGCGAAGCCACCGCTGGGCAGTGATTTGGGCGGGGTGGTCTCGGTGAAGACGGCCGGGTCGCGGGGCGCGGAGCCGTACACGTTGGTGCTGGACTTCACCACCAGCCGCTTCACGGTGGGAGACTTCTGACAGGCGCCGAGCAGCTGCATGGTGCCGATGACGTTGGTCTCCTTGACCGTGGTCCGGCTGCCGCTGCCGAGCGCCGTGCCGGTGACGTCCATGTGGACGACCGTGTCGGCGCCCGTCTCGGCCAGCACCCGGCCGATGGTCGGCTGGCGGATGTCGGCCTGGATGAAGTCGGCGCCGCCCAGGTGATGCTCGGGTGGCACCGCGTCCACCGCGACGACCCGCTCGACCTGCGGGTCACGCTGGATCCGTCGGACGAACCGGCCCCCCAGCTGACGGGCCACTCCGGTCACGAGCACGACCTTCCCCAAGATCAGTGCCTTCCTTCCGCCCTCGTCGTTCAGCTGCTCGTACCCTGCCGCGTTCCCCGCTTGCGGGCCAACTTAGCGGGTCGGTGTTGCGCTGTGGTGACCTCCGGATGCGCGACGTGACGAGAAATCGCGCTCGTACCACCGGACGGAGCCGCCCCCCTGCGTGAACGTACGCACGGGTTCCGGTGGCGGCAACACGGCCCGGTAAAACGACTGTGGCCCCCCACCGGTCGCGGTGGGAGGCCACAGAACACGCTCTCGCGGCGTCGACTACTTCTTGTTGCGCCGCTGAACGCGCGTGCGCTTGAGCAGCTTGCGGTGCTTCTTCTTGGCCATCCGCTTGCGCCGCTTCTTGATAACAGAGCCCACGACTACCCTCGCTCACTTCTCATCACTCGGTGTTTGGGCGCCATGGGCCCACACGACCTACGAGGGGCTAGCCTACCCGCTCGGAGCGATGGACTTGTAATCGAGGGGACGGGAGAGATCCCGGAAGGGTCCCGGAGACCTCTCCCCCGAGTCGCCGTCAGGCAGTTTCCACCCCCACGTAGCTCTCGCGGAGGTACTCGTGAACCGCTTGCTCGGGGACGCGGAAGGACCGCCCCACCCGGATCGCGGGCAGATGACCGCTGTGCACCAGCCGGTACACGGTCATCTTCGACACTCGCATCACCGAGGCGACCTCCGCCACGGTAAGGAACTGAACCTCGTTCAGAGGCCTCTCGCCAGCTGCAGCCATGACACACCTGAACCTTCCGCACTCGACGGCCACCGGCTTCCCCTTCCGGTGACTCTTCGTCGTTGCG
Source organism: Streptomyces fumigatiscleroticus (assembly GCF_014647975.1). Taxonomy (GTDB): domain Bacteria; phylum Actinomycetota; class Actinomycetes; order Streptomycetales; family Streptomycetaceae; genus Streptomyces; species Streptomyces fumigatiscleroticus. Next base: position 5,327 of record NZ_BMQF01000003.1, on the reverse strand, counting down.
TGCTCACTCCCCAGACTAGGGGCGGGTGATGCGAGTGGGGAAGAGGTGCACCCATCGGCGGCCTACTGTGACAGACACGCTCGATTGAGTACGTAGCGGGTAAGCGGCCTGTAGTAATCAGACCGCACAGCGTCATCAAGTGGAACGACGACGGACACGGTTCCCTCTGCCTGCCCGACGAAGAGGGCGGGGTCGTCCGTATCCCCCAGACCGATGGCCTCGAACCCCAGCTGACCTGCGCCGCAAACCCACCCGTGGTCCCCCACCACCAGCTCGGGCAGGGGCCCGCCGACGTCTGCGGCCGCCCCCAGAACGGTGCGAACCGGGAGGGGAGAGTGTGTGTGCGCGCCGGTCTCACAACCGTGGCGGGAAGCGCCGGGGTCTCGCACCAGCGCGACTCCTCGTACGTACGCGAGGTTGTACGTACGTAGGCCGAACCGGGTCGTTATGTCGACACAGTGGCCATGCGCAGGGGTGAGGACGGTACATCCCGCCGCCGACAGCGCGTCCGCGAGGGCGGCGTAGAAGCCGAGCAGCCGGTGCGGATGGCCGGTGCCGAGGAGGACCGGGGCGCTGCGCCGGACGGCCGCGGCGAGGCGCTCGGCGAAGGCGTCCAGAGCGGTCAAGGTCCGCTCCGGGTCAATCACGTCCTGTCCCGAGGTGTGTCGTGGATCGGCTGAAACTCCGCACCTGTCCGCCATCAGATCGATCACATCGCGCTGATTCCATACCCGCTCGGGATCGATTCCGATCATCACGCGGGGATCCCGGGCGGCGAACAGCCGGTAGCTCCGCAGGCTCTCCTCCCGCGCGGTGGCCACGGGCCCGGCGAGCCGGGCGGCCAGCAGATGGGCGCGGAGCGCCGTGTGGGTCAGCACGGCAGCGATGCTGCTGGACGGAGGCCGGCGGTGCCCCGGGAACACGGGAAACACCGCACGGTCGGCGTAACGGGCGCTGCGGTGACATGTCGACCGGGTGCGGTGCGGCAGCGCCCTGAAGGGGCGCGGGGCCGTGAGGATGTGCGGCTCCGCCGCGATGGGGGTCCCCCCGCGAGGGCGAAGTCGAGAGAGGGGGAGCGACCAGCCACGACGCACCCGCAGACACGGCCTGGGCACCGGGCACGCGCACCGCGCACCGCGCACCGGCGGAGCCCTACGCCAGCAGCCCCCGCAGCGGGAACACCGCCCGCCGCGCCGCCAGCACCGCCTGGTCCAGCCGGTCCGCGGGGTCGTACCCCGCCTCCCAGTCCGCCCAGCTCACCGGCGAGCGCCCGTCCGTCATCCGGGCCGGCGCCAGCTGCCGGGTCCGCGCGTACACCTCCTGCCGCCACCCCTGCGGGATCACGGTCTCCGGCGCGATCTCCCGCCCGGCCGCGATCCCCACCAGATGCGTCCAGGACCGCGGTACGACGTCCACCACCGCGTAACCGCCCCCGCCCAGCGCCACCCACCGGCCCCCGGCGTGCTCGTGCGCCAGCTCGTGGCAGGCCACCTGCACGGCCCGCTGCGCGTCGAGCGACACGGCCAGGTGCGCCAGCGGGTCCTCGAAGTGGGTGTCGGCGCCGTGCTGCGTCACCAGCACCTGCGGCCGGAACTCCGCGAGCAGTTCGGGCACGACCGCGTGGAAGGCCCGCAGCCAGCCCGCGTCCCCGGTCCCGGCCGGCAGCGCCACGTTCACCGCGGAGCCCTCGGCGCTGTCGGCGCCGGTCTCCTCCGGCCACCCGGTCTGCGGGAACAGGGTCCGCGGATGCTCGTGCAGGGAGATGGTCAGCACCCGCGGGTCCTCCCAGAACGCCGCCTGCACACCGTCCCCGTGATGCACGTCCACATCGACGTACGCCACCCGCTCCGCGCCCAGCTCCAGCAGCCGCGCGACGGCCAGCGCGGCGTCGTTGTAGATGCAGAACCCCGAGGCGCCCGCCGGCATCGCGTGGTGCAGCCCGCCCGCGAAGTTCACGGCGTGCAGCGCCTCGCCGTGCCAGACCGCCTCCGCCGCGCCCACCGACTGCCCGGCGATCAGGGCCGACACCTCGTGCATCCCGGCGAACGCCGGATCGTCCAGCGTGCCGAGACCGTACGACGCGTCGGCCGCCCCCGGATCCGCCGACGCCGCCTTCACGGCCTCGATGTAGTCCGCCCGGTGCACGAGCCGCAGCGTCGACTCCCCGGCCGCCCTGGCCGCGACCACTCTCACCTCCCGGTCGAGACCGAGAGCCTCGACCAGGCGCCGGGTCAGGGCGAGCCGGACCGGATCCATCGGGTGGTCCGGGCCGAAGTCATAGCCCGTTACTGCCTCGTCCCACATCAGCTGTGCGCGGCCGCTCATGCCCGTCACCGTATCGGTCCGGTTCGGCCGTGAACGAGCGGGCGTACACCAGCGTCACGAGCACCAGAACCATCGGTACGAGCATGGCCCCGCGGTAGTTCCACGCGTCCCCCAGCGCTCCGACCAACGGCGAACCGATCAGAAAGCCCACATAGTTGAAGACGTTCAGCCGCGCCACGGCCGTGTCGGACGCCCCCGGGAAGAGCCGTCCGGCCGCCGCGAAGGTCTGCGGCACCAGCACGCACAGACCGAGACCCAGCAGCGTGAACCCGAGCATCCCCACCCACGCGCCCGGCGCCCCGGCCACCACCGCGAATCCGAGCGCCGCCCCCAGCGCCCCCGTCCGCACGACCGCCACGGCCCCGAACCGCCGCACCCCGAGATCCCCGATGGCCCGCCCCAGCAGCGTGGTGACCATGTAGACGTTGTAGGGGACCGTCGCCAGCTGCTCCGAACTCCCCAGCACGTCCTGGAGGTACTTCGCGCTCCAGTTGGACACCGTCGAGTCCCCGATGTACGCGAAGGTCATCACCAGGCACAGCGGCAACAGCACCCGGAAGACGACGGGCGGTCCGCTCTCGCCCACCGTCTCCGCCGCCGTGGTCACCTCTCCGTCGGCGTACCACCGGCTCCCCACCAGCGCGCCCGGCAGCAGCACCAGCACGACCGGCAGATACGACACCCACAGCGCCAGCTCCCAGTGGGCGCCCGCCCACGCCAGCGAGGCCCCGACGATCCCGCCCAGGCTGTAGACCGCGTGGAAACCGAGCATGATGCTCCGCCCGTACGCGCGCTGAAGGCTCACTCCGAGCATGTTCATCGACGCGTCCAGGGCGCCGACGGCCAGCCCGAACGCGGCGAGCGCGAGAGCCAGCGCGGCCATCCGGCCGCCCGCCCCCACGCCGAGCAGCGCCAGCAGCACCACGGGCTGGGACCAGCGCAGCAGCCGGCTCGGCCGTACCCGCCGCACCAGCCGCTCGGTCGCCACACTGCCGACGCCGGCCAGCACCGGTACGGCGGCCAGGAAGGCGGGCAGCAGCGCGTCGGAGACCCCGTACCGGTCCTGAATGGCCGGAATCCGCGTCACCAGCAACGCGAACGTGACGCCCTGTGCGAAGAAGCTGAACGCCAGCGAGGCCCTACCGCGCCGCAGCACATCGGTCATGGCGGCGAGCGTAGGGCCCCGGGATACCCGTGGGTAGATCCAGCCAAAGATGAGTTTCCTTCAGCTTCACCGAGCTGCGGCGACGCCCGCTGCGGGCGTCACGGAGACCGCGTGAGCCGCCTGGGCTTCATACGGCGCGGGCACCTCGGTCCTCGCGGCCTCGGCGACGACCATGTGCGCCATGGGCCCGGCAGCGACGGCACCGCTGACCAGGAAGGCCACCACCATCGTCACGGCCATCACGACCGACCCCAGCCAGACCATGGTGTCGACGGGCAGCGTGTACGCGCCGATGGCCCGCACCACGCACTCGCCGAGCAGCGCCACGCCCCACACCGCGGAGAACGCCCGCTCGGCCCGCCGGAAGGCCCGCGACTCGCTCAGCAGCCGCGCCCAGGCCGCCTCCCGGTCCGCCCGCCCCTTCACCAGCCACGGCTTGAGCGCCTCGGTCATCATCGGCCTGCCCGCCAGTACGGAGACCAGCACCCCGATCCCGACCGCGCTGCTGACACCGCTGTCCTTGACGAGCATCAGCCGCGGATCGCCGGCGACGAAGCTGAGCGACAGCCCGACGACGTTGACGAAGAGGATCAGCGCGGCGAAGGCGTTGACCCGCCGCTCCTTCACCAGGCCCCACCCGGTCCGCACGGCCGGCACCAGGCTGCTCCAGCCGAGCGCGGCCATGGTGCTCATGCCGAGCCCGTTCTTCAGCAGGTAGTAGCCCCCGATGGGCACGGCCACATCCACGATGAGGGGCGCGAAAGTACGGCTCTTGCTCCGGCGCTGGGAAACCGTGTTCGTCGTCATGCCCTCAGCTTCCCGCCCAACCCGCCACCGCCAGTAGGAACGATCGTCCGGAGCTGCGCGTGACAAATGTCAGGCGCCGAACGATGCCGGGGTCATACCAGCAGGTCGGCCAGGTCTCCCATAGTGCCGAAGAGCCGTGTGGCCCCGGCCAGCTTCGCGGCGGGCGTCATCGCGGTGAACCCGTACACATCCATCCCGGCCGCGACGGCCGCCCGCACACCGAGCGGGCTGTCCTCGACGACGACACACCGCTTTGGCGCCACGCCCATCCGCTCGGCCGCGTACAGGAACAGATCCGGTGCGGGCTTCCCCCGCCCCACGTCCTCCGAGCTGAAGATCCGCGCGTCGTCGAACCACCGGTCCAGCCCGGTCTTCCGGTGCCCCACCCGAATCCGCGCATGGCTCCCGGACGAGGCCACGCAGTACGGCACACCGTCCGCCGCGAGCTTCTCCAGCACCCCGACCACGCCGGCCACCGGCTCCAGGTCCCGTTCGAACGCGGCGAAGACCCGCCCGTGGAAGACGTCGTCGAAATCCTCGGGCAGCCGACGGCTCGTGCGCTCCTCGATCAGGTCATGGACGCGATGCATCGCCGCCCCCATGTAGTCACGAAGGGAGTCCTCGTAGGACGTCGGATGCCCGAGCTCGGTCAGATAGGCGGCCAGCAGCCGGTTGGAAATCGGCTCGCTGTCGACAAGAACGCCGTCGTTGTCGAAGATAACCAGGTCGTAGCGCATGGCTCGACAGTAGACGACGACAAACGCAGAAAACCCCCGCACCGAAGGTGCGGGGGTTTTCTCAAAAATTGTTCGGCGGCGTCCTACTCTCCCACAGGGTCCCCCCTGCAGTACCATCGGCGCTGTAAGGCTTAGCTTCCGGGTTCGGAATGTAACCGGGCGTTTCCCCTACGCTATGACCACCGAAACACTATGAAACAATCAACAACCAGACCTGGCTGTTCGTGGTTTCAGAACCAACACAGTGGACGCGAGCAACTGAGGACAAGCCCTCGGCCTATTAGTACCGGTCA
>NZ_BMQF01000002.1 GCF_014647975.1 Streptomyces fumigatiscleroticus | reverse complement strand
TGACCGGTACTAATAGGCCGAGGGCTTGTCCTCAGTTGCTCGCGTCCACTGTGTTGGTTCTGAAACCACGAACGGCCGGATGGTTTTTTCATCTGCTGGTTGTTGATTGTTTCATAGTGTTTCGGTGGTCATAGCGTAGGGGAAACGCCCGGTTACATTCCGAACCCGGAAGCTAAGCCTTACAGCGCCGATGGTACTGCAGGGGGGACCCTGTGGGAGAGTAGGACGCCGCCGAACAATATTTGAGAAAACCCCCGCACCTTTGGTGCGGGGGTTTTCTGCTTTTACAGGCGCTTTCGAAGGAGGGGCAGCACCGCCCCTCCTTTCACCTCTCACTTATAGGCGTCCCGCGGCCTTCAGGGCCAGATACGCATCCGCCAATGCCGGTGCCAGGTTTTCCGGTGTCGCGTCCACGACTGTCACGCCGTGGCGGCGGAGTTGCTCGGCGGTGCGGTGGCGTTCGGTCTGGGCGTGCGCGGCGGCGGCAGCCGCATAGACGGCTTCCGTGTTCCCGCGAGCCTTGGCCATGTCGGTGATGTGCGGGTCCGCCACTGATGCCAGGAGAACTGTGTGCCGCTGGGTGAGCCGGCCGAGAACGGGGAGCAGGCCCTCTTCGACGGGGGCCGCGTCGAGCGTGGTGAGCAGGACGACCAGGGAACGGCGGGGGGCCGTCCGTAGTGCGGTGGCCGTGAGGCCCCGCGCGTCGGTCTCGACGAGTTCGGGCTCGAGGGTCGCCATCGCGTTGACCAGGGACGGGAGCACGTCACCCGCCGTGCGGCCCTGAATCAGGGCACGTACGCGGCGGTCATAGGCGAGGAGGTCCACACGGTCACCGGCGCGGGAGGCCAGGGCTGCCAGAAGGAGCGCCGCGTCCATCGAGGCGTCGAGGCGGGGGACGTCACCCACGCGGCCGGCCGAGGTGCGGCCGGTGTCGAGGACGATGAGGAGGTGCCGGTCGCGTTCGGGACGCCAGGTGCGTACGGCGACGCTGGAGTGGCGTGCCGTGGCGCGCCAGTCGATGGAGCGGGTGTCGTCGCCGGGGACGTACTCGCGCAGGCTGTCGAACTCCGTGCCCTCGCCGCGGGTGAGGACGCTGGTGCGGCCGTCCAGCTCCCGGAGGCGGGCCAGTCTGGACGGCAGGTGCTTGCGGCTGGTGAACGGCGGCAGCACCCGTACGGTCCACGGGACCTTGTGCGTGCCCTGGCGTGAGAAGAGGCCGAGCGGGCCGTAGGAGCGGATCGTGACCCGGTCCGCCCGGCGGTCTCCGCGGCGGGTCGGCCGGAGGCGGGTCGTGACGCGGCGGCGTTCGCCGGGTGGCACCGTCAGGCGGTGGCGGGAGGCCGTCGTCTCCGTGCCGGGCTGCCAGGCGCTGGGGGGCCAGGCGTCGCGCAGGTGGGCGCGGAGCGGGCGGCGGGACGGGTTGGTGACCGTCAGCGTGACGTCGGCGGGGTCGCCCAGGCGTGCCGAGGTGTCGCCAGAGCGGGTCAGGCGCAGTCGCCGTACGGGTGCAGCCAGGGCGAAGTCGCAGGCGCAGGCCGCGGCCAGAGGGGCGTTGACCGCGAGGATGCCCGTCCAGCTCGGGTCCCAGATGCCTACGGGGAGGGATCCGAGGGCCGCCAGGAGCGCGGCGCGTCCGGTGAGTGCCATCAGCGGGGGACGGGGACGTGGGCGAGGACCGCGTTGATGACGGAGTCGGCCGTCACGCCTTCCATCTCGGCCTCCGGGCGGAGCTGTACGCGGTGGCGCAGGGTGGGCAGGGCGAGCGCCTTGACGTCGTCGGGGATGACGTAGTCGCGGCCCGTCAGCCAGGCCCACGCGCGCGAGGTGGCCAGGAGGGCCGTGGCACCGCGCGGCGAGACGCCGAGGGTGAGGGACGGCGACTCGCGGGTGGCGCGGCAGATGTCGACCACGTAGGCCGTGATCTCCGGGGAGACCGTCGTCTTGGCGACCGCGGCACGGGCGGCTTCCAGGTCGGCCGCGCCTGCGACGGGGCGTACGCCGGCGGCGTGCAGGTCGCGGGGGTTGAAGCCGGCGGCGTGCCGGGTGAGGACGTCGATCTCGTCCTGCCGGGAGGGGAGCGGGATCGTGAGCTTGAGGAGGAAGCGGTCCAGCTGGGCCTCGGGCAGCGGATAGGTGCCCTCGTACTCGACCGGGTTCTGGGTCGCGGCGACCAGGAACGGCTCGGGGAGGGGGCGGGGGGTGCCGTCGACCGTGACCTGACGTTCCTCCATCGCTTCCAGCAGGGACGACTGGGTCTTCGGCGGCGTGCGGTTGATCTCGTCGGCGAGGAGGAGGTTGGTGAAGACCGGGCCGGGCTGGAAGGAGAACTCGGCGGTGCGGGTGTCGTAGACCAGGGAGCCGGTCACGTCGCTGGGCATCAGGTCGGGGGTGAACTGCACGCGTTTGGTGTCGAGTTCGAGGGTGGCGGCGAGGGCGCGTACGAGGAGGGTCTTGGCGACGCCGGGGACACCTTCGAGGAGGACGTGGCCGCGGCAGAGAAGTGCCACGACGAGGCCGGTCACGGCGGGGTCCTGGCCGACCACGGCCTTGGCGATCTCGGCGCGCAGGGCCTCCAGGGAGGCTCGGGCGTTGCCCGGGTCCCCGGTCTGCCCGGCGTTGTCAGTGGTCGGGTCCATCATGGACGGCGTACCTCTCTTTCGAGGGCGTCGAGTTGGTCGGCGAGGGAGACGAGGGCTGTGTCGTCGCTGGGCGGCGGCCCGAAGAGGAGGGTGTGCAGGGACTGTCCGTCGCCGTGCAGGTGCGCGGAGAGTGCGGGGAGCAGGGCCTCGGGCGTGTGTGCCTGGGCCGGGGGGACGCCTACGAGGGGAGCGAGGCGGGTGCGGGTGGCGGAGCGAAGAGCGGTGGCCGCGCGGTCACGGGCGTTGGCCCTGCGGTAGAGGCGGGCGCGTCCTTCGACGGTCTCGGAGGCGCGGATCGCGACGGGGAGTCTTTCGGGTACCAGGGGGCCGAGCCGGCGTGCCCGCCACAGGGCGGCGAGGGCTGCCGCGACGAAGAGCTGAAGGGTGCCCCAGAGCCAGCCCGAGGGAAGCAGGTCGTAGAAGCTGCGCCGGCCGTCGGTGCCGACGGCCGTGTTGTCGGCGAGCGAGGGGAGGTACCAGACCAGATGGGGGCGGGAGCCGAGCAGCTGGAGGGCGAGGGAGGCGTTGCCCTCGTCGTCGAGACGGTCGTTGAGGAGGATGTCGGGCGCACCGAGGACGACGGTGTCGCCTCCGGCGGTCTCGGGCAGGCGCAGCAGGGTGGCCAGGCGTTCGCTGGGGTAGCACTCGTCGGCGTCGAGACGGGTGGTGGTGTAGCGGATGCCGCCGGTGTCGGCGGTGCCCGCGCGGCGGGCGGCGGGCAGGTCGCAGCCGGGCGACAGCGTCGAGCCGAGGCTGGTGACGGGGTCCGCGGTGACCCCGGGCGCGAGGCGCTCGACGGACGGGCCGCCGGGGGCGACCAGGACGGTACGGCCGCCGGAGACGGCGGTGGCGGAGGACAGCCGGGTCTGCTGGCGTTCCGTCAGCAGGTCGGGGACGGCGACCAGCAGGGTGGTGTCCGCACCGGCCGCGGCACGGGCCGCTTCGAGGGTGTCCACCACGCGGGTGGTGACGCCCCGGTCGGCGAGGAGTTCGGCGACGGCGCGGCTGCCGTAGGGGTCCACGGAACGGGGGTCGAGTTCGCCGTGCCGGGAGTCGGAGCGGATCACGGCGATGGCGACGGCCGCCATGAGAAGCAGCACGAGGGCGAGCGCGACGCCGCGCGCGCGGGTCCACACCTGGCGTGCGGTGGGCGAGGCCGAGGTGGACGGGAGCGTGGCCGCGGTGGTCATCCGGCGGCTCCCTGGCGGGCGCTGTGGTCCGTGCTGCCGGCGCTGCTGCTCGTGAGCCGGGGCCTGGTGCGTTCCAGGTCGCGGTCGAGGTCGGCGATGCGGTGGTACGCCTGCTCGGTCGCCGCCCGCCCGCCGTACGTCACGTCGTCGAAGTCACGGGCGGCGGCGCGCAGCCGGTCGGTGTGGGAGGGCAGGGCGCGGCCCGCTTCCGCGGCTGCCTCGTCCGCGGTGCGGCCGGGGCGGACGTCGAGGAGGGCGCGTTCCTCCAGGGCCCGGACGATGGCCCGCATGCGTTCCTGGACGGCCTGGCTCCAGTGGCCCTGGGCGGCGTGCGCCTCGGCGGCCGCGCGGTGGTCGGCGGCGCTGCGAGGGCGGTCGTCGAACAGGGCGGCGGAGGTGGCCGCTCGGCGGCGGGGGGTGCCGAGCCGCCACCAGAGGGCGCCCAGCACCGCCAGGACGAGCAGCACGACGGCGACCAGGCCGACCGTTCCGCCGGGGGCTGCCGCCGAAGCGGCGCCGAACAGGTCCTCGACCCAGTCCCAGAACGCGTTCAGGGCGCGCTGGAACAGGCCGGGGTCGTTCTCGTGGTACATCCGCTTGGACAGCTCGCGCCGCGCCGCGTCCCGCGCGGGATCGCGCGGGATCGTCACCGGCGGTTCGCCGCCGTCGCCGGAGCGCGCCAGTGACCGTACGGACGCGTCGCCGGCGCGCAGCCACAGCCGTACGGCGGTGCGCGGCAGCACCTCCGTGAGAACTCCCCCCGCCGGATTCACCGCATCAGCTCCCCGGGGCGGGGTCGGTGCCGTAGCCCTGGACGCCGGCGGCGCGGGCCAGTTCGAGGTCGAGGGCCTCGCGGCGGATGCGCTGGTCGATGTAGAGGAGCACGGTCACGCCCGCCGTGATCGGCAGCGTGATCGTGGAGCCGATCACCGAGCCGATGCCTGCGATGACGAGGTACGTCCAGCCGTAGCTGCCGGTGCCTTCCACGAGGCCGCTGATGCCGTCGCCCTCGAGCGCCGCGCCGAGGACGCTGAAGGGGATCACGACGATCGCCGCGACGATGTTCGCGATGATCGTGGCGAGCAGCTGGATGCCGAAGACCCGCCACCAGGAGCCGCGCACCAGCTTCGCGGAGCGGCTCATCGCCTTGAAGATGCCCTGCTTCTCCAGCATCAGCGCGGGCGAGGCGAGGGAGAGGCGGACCATCAGCCACAGGGCGACGACGACGGCGCAGAGGCCGCCGAGGGCGATGAGCCCGGCGCCCGCCTCACCGTTGCCGGCGACCGCCACGAGGATGCCGGGCAGCGTGCCCACGGCGACGACGGCGACGGCGATGAGCAGCAGCAGGACGATCAGGCCGAACAGCGTCAGCACGCGTGGGCGGGCGTCCCGCCAGGCCTCACCGGTGGTCACCTGCCTGCCGAGCACCGCGCGGCTGGTGACGGTCGTCAGCAGGGCGGTCGCCGCGACCGTGCCGATCAGGGAGATCAGGTAGACGACGCCGGAGTTGAGCATGGCGTCGCCCATGGCGCGGCCGAGCTCGTCGAGGGTGGCGCTCGGGTCGTTGAGGATCTCGGTGCTGCTGTCGTCCAGGACGAGGCCCTGGAGCAGCACGACGATGATCTCGGTGACGACCGCGACGGTCAGCGCGATGCCCAGCACCGTGCGCCAGTGGGTGCGCATGGTGGAGACGGCACCGTCGAGGATCTCGCCGACGCCGAGCGGGCGGAGCGGAATGACGCCGGGCTTGGCCGCGGGCGGGGGGCCGCCCCAGCCGCCGTAGCCGCCGGGGCCCGGCCAGCCGCCGTGTCCCCCGTAACCGCCTCCGGGGCCTCCGGGGGGCGGGGTGCCCCAGCCCGGGCCGGGCGGTGGTGGCGGGGCCTGGCCGGGGCCGGCCGGCGCGGACCACTGTCCGGCCGGAGGCTGCTCCCTGGACCACTGCGAGCCGGGCTCCGCCGGCTCCGGGCCCGGCTGGTCGGCGGGCCGGCCGGGACCGGGGCGGTCGGCAGGGCCGGACGCGCCGGGCTCCTGCCCGTCGGACGGTGCGGATCCGGGCGAGGCCCAGCCCGGAGTGTCTTTCATCGTCGCTCCTTCACGGTGCCCGTCCGCGGTCGCGGCGGCAGGTTGGCAGCCATCGTGCCATGGGGCAGTGGTCGGCGGACCTGCCGCGGTAGGGGCCGGGCACCTTCAATGGTCCGCCGGATCCGGGGCAGACTGACCGCATGGCTGATCAGTACGCGCAATCAGGCGAGCACAAGCGGCCGACCGGAATACCGTCCATCCGCTGGGAAGAGCCTCCCGAGGGCCCGGTGCTGGTCCTTCTCGACCAGACGAGGCTGCCGGCCGAGGAGGTCGAACTGGTCTGTACGGACGCGCCCGCGCTGGTGGAGGCGATCCGCTCGCTCGCCGTGCGCGGGGCGCCACTGCTCGGCATCGCGGGGGCGTACGGCGTCGCGCTCGCCGCCGTGCGGGGCTTCGACGTGGAAGAGGCCGCCGCGGCGCTGGAGGGAGCCCGTCCCACCGCCGTGAACCTCTCCGTGGGCGTGCGCAGGGCCCGGGCCGCCCACCGTGCCGCGCTCGCCGCGACCGGTGAGCCCCGGCAGGCCGCCGAGGCGGCGCTGGCTGCGGCCCGGGCACTGCACCAGGAGGACGCCGAGGCCAGTGCCCGCATGGCCGAGCACGGGCTGGCACTGCTGGACGAGCTGCTGCCCGGCGGCGGGCACCGCATCCTGACCCACTGCAACACCGGGTCGCTGGTGTCCGGCGGGGAGGGTACGGCGTTCGCGGTGGCCCTCGCGGCGCACCGGGCGGGCCGGCTGAGGCGGCTGTGGGTGGACGAGACCCGCCCGTTGCTGCAAGGGGCCCGGCTTACGGCGTACGAGGCGGCCCGCAGCGGCATGGCGTACACCCTGCTCACCGACAACGCGGCGGGCTCCCTGTTCGCGGCCGGCGAGGTGGACGCGGTGCTGATCGGGGCGGACCGCATCGCGGCCGACGGCTCGGTGGCGAACAAGGTGGGGAGCTATCCGCTCGCGGTGCTCGCGCGCTACCACCACGTGCCGTTCATCGTGGTGGCACCGGTGACGACGGTGGACCCGGACACGCCCGACGGGGCCTCCATCGAGGTCGAACAGCGTCCCGGGCACGAGGTGACCGAGGTGACGGCTCCGCAGGTGCCGGTGACGGGCATCGGGGGCGGGACACCCGTGGCGCCGCTGGGGACACAGGCGTACAACCCGGCCTTCGACGTGACACCGCCCGAGCTGGTCACGGCGATCGTGACGGAGGAGGGTGTCGTCTCGCCGGTCACGGCCGAGATCCTCGCCCAGGTGTGTGCCCGGCCGGCGCCTGGTGACGACCGGCTGACGGCGTGACGCCGCACTGACCGGCGGACGGCGGTTCTGCCGCCCTGGTGGCGGCGGGGCATGGGCTCCGTCCGGCGTGCCGGGGGAATGGGAGGACGCGGAGGACGGGGGCGGGCTCGTCGACTGCGCCGGTGGCGAAGCGGTGCGCGGCCGGCCCCGGTCCAACGGCCGGCCTCGGTCCAACGGTCGGCCCCGGATCCCGGCCGCCCGCCCGTCTCCCGGACCGGCGCGAATCGGCCGAGCCCCCATTCCCGCGGCGTTCGCCGGGGTGTTCCCGGCCCGGCCGCCGGTGCGCGGGCCCTGGCGAGCGGCGCCGCTGCCGCCCACCGGCGCCGCCTCGGCGGACGAGTGCAGACAGCACCGGTCTCCTACGACTATCGTCACTGGCCAGTGACCTTCCCCACCAGCAGCCCTGTCGCCGTTATGAGAATGGGATGATGTCGTTCATGAAGGGACGAGTCCTTGTCGTCGACGACGACACCGCACTGGCCGAGATGCTCGGCATTGTGCTGCGTGGTGAGGGTTTTGAGCCGTCTTTCGTGTCCGACGGCGACAAGGCGCTGGCCGCCTTCCGGGAGACCAAGCCCGATCTGGTGCTGCTGGACCTGATGCTGCCCGGCCGGGACGGCATCGAGGTGTGCCGCCTGATCAGGGCGGAGTCCGGGGTGCCGATCGTGATGCTCACGGCGAAGAGCGACACCGTCGACGTCGTCGTGGGCCTGGAGTCGGGCGCCGACGACTACATCGTCAAGCCGTTCAAGCCCAAGGAGCTGGTGGCCCGTATCCGGGCGCGGCTCAGGAGGTCGGAGGAGCCGGCGCCGGAGCAGCTCGCCATCGGTGACCTGGTGATCGACGTGGCCGGTCACTCCGTGAAGCGGGACGGTCAGTCGATCGCGCTGACGCCGCTGGAGTTCGACCTGCTGGTGGCGTTGGCCCGCAAGCCGTGGCAGGTGTTCACCCGCGAGGTGCTGCTTGAGCAGGTCTGGGGTTACCGCCACGCGGCGGACACCCGCCTGGTCAACGTGCACGTGCAGCGGCTGCGGTCGAAGGTCGAGAAGGACCCGGAGAAGCCGGAGATCGTGGTGACCGTCCGTGGTGTCGGTTACAAGGCAGGGCCGAGCTGACGTGTCCCAGGACAGTGCCGCTTCGACGCCCGGCCGGTCCGGGGCCCGTGCGGGGCGGCCTGTCGGCCGGAAGCCGGCGGGCTCCCGCTGGGGCCGTTTCCTGGAGGGCGGGCTGCTCCACGGCGGCGTGCAGGGCAGCCCCGTGCTGCGTCTGTTCGTGCGCTGGGTGCGCCGGCCGCTGCTGCCCGTCATGCGGCTGTGGCGGCGCAACATCCAGCTCAAGGTCGTCGTCACCACCCTGCTGATGTCGCTGGGCGTCGTCCTGCTGCTCGGCTTCGTCGTCATCGGGCAGGTCCGCAACGGCCTGCTGGACGCCAAGGTGAAGGCGTCGCAGAGCCAGGCGACCGGTGGCTTCTCGGTCGCCAAGCAGAAGGCCGACGAGGCGTCGAGCGGCACCGGGGACGACGGCGGCGCGGTGGACGGACGTCCCGCGCAGAACGTCATCGAGTGGATGAGCAACCTGGTGGAGTCGCTCTCCAGCGGCGGGCAGGGCGCCTTCGACGTGGTCACGCTCCCCGCGGGCGACGACAGCGGCGGCGGACGCGGTCCGCGTGCCTCCGGCTACGTCGACCCCTCCGCCAGCGTGCCCGAGGACCTGCGCGAGCGGGTCGACAGCAGCACGGCGGCGGCGCAGAGCTACACGCGCATCGTCTACAGCTCCGGCAAGGACTCCCAGCCGGCGCTGGTCATCGGCAAGCAGGTCAACGACCCCAACGGCGACCCGTACCAGCTGTACTACCTCTTCCCGCTCACGCAGGAGGAGAAGTCGCTCAGCCTGGTCAAGGGCACGCTGGCGACGGCCGGGCTCTTCGTCGTCGTCCTGCTCGGGGCCATCGCCTGGCTGGTGGTGCGCCAGGTCGTCACGCCCGTGCGGATGGCGGCGAGCATCGCCGAGCGGCTGTCCGCGGGGCGGCTCCAGGAGCGTATGAAGGTCACCGGCGAGGACGACATCGCCCGGCTCGGCGAGGCCTTCAACAAGATGGCGCAGAACCTGCAACTGAAGATCAACCAGCTGGAGGACCTGTCGCGGATGCAGCGGCGGTTCGTCTCCGACGTCTCCCACGAGCTGCGCACCCCGCTGACCACCGTACGGATGGCCGCCGACGTCATCCACGAGGCGCGCGAGGACTTCGATCCGGTCACCGCGCGGTCGGCCGAACTGCTCGCCGACCAGCTGGACCGGTTCGAGTCGCTGCTCGCGGACCTGCTGGAGATCAGCCGCTTCGACGCGGGCGCCGCGGCGCTGGAGGCGGAGCCGATCGACCTCAGGGAGGTCGTACGGCGCGTGGTCAGCGGTGCCGAACCGCTCGCCGAGCGCAAGGGCACGCGGATACGCGTCCTGGGCGACCAGCAGCCGGTCGTCGCCGAGGCCGATGCCCGGCGCGTGGAGCGTGTCCTGCGCAACCTGGTCGTCAACGCCGTCGAGCACGGTGAGGGCAAGGACGTCGTCGTCCGGCTCGCCGCGGCCGGCGGTGCGGTCGCCGTCGCGGTGCGCGACTACGGGGTCGGACTCAAGCCCGGCGAGGCGACCCGCGTCTTCAGCCGCTTCTGGCGGGCGGATCCGGCACGCGCGCGTACCACCGGCGGTACGGGTCTGGGCCTGTCGATCGCGCTGGAGGACGCCCGGCTGCACGGCGGCTGGCTCCAGGCCTGGGGCGAGCCGGGCGGCGGCTCGCAGTTCCGGCTGACGCTGCCCAGGACCGCCGACGAGCCGCTGCGGGGCTCCCCGATACCGCTGGAGCCCACGGACTCGCGACGCGGTCGCGGACTCGACGAGGACGGTTCGCCGGGCGACGGCAGCAGGACGGCCACCGTGCCGGCGCAGCAGACGGCCGGACAGGCGCCCGCGATACCGGCCCGGGATCCGATCGCCGCGCGGTCGGCCGCGGTGCCGACGGCCGACCCGACGGCGTTGCCGGGCAACGGCGCGCGCGTGGTGCCCCGGCCCGCCTCGGGAACGCGGCGGCAGGACGGCTCGCCGGCCTCCGGGGCGGCGGGCCGCCCGGAGGCCGGGCCGGAGGATGCGAAGACGCAAGGGGAGGCAACTCGTGGTCGCTGACCGCGCGGGGGGCCGCCGGCCGCGGCCGGCGCACGCGGTGGCCTACGCCGCCTGTGGCGTCGTACTGCTGGCGGGGTGCGCCTCGATGCCCGACAGCGGGGATCTGCGGGGCGTGGAGTCCACGCCCCGTCAGGACACCCAGGTGCGCGTGTTCGCCATGCCGCCGCGGGAGGACGCGCAGCCACCGGAGATCGTGCAGGGCTTCCTGGAGGCGCTGACCAGCGACGATCCGCACTATGAGACGGCGCGCAAGTATCTGACCGCCGAGGCGGCGCGCAACTGGCGGCCCGAGGCGTCCACCACGGTCCTCGCCAACGGACCGGGCACGGAAGTCGCCCACGCGCCCAACCGCGAGAACGCCGACGACTACTCGCTCGCCCTGACCGGGACCGAAGTCGCCACGGTCGACGCGCAGCAGTCGTACGCGCCCGCCGACGGGCAGTACAGCGAGACGGTGCACCTCACGCGCAACGCCAAGACCGGGCAGTGGCGCATCGACCTGTTGCCCCAGGGCGTCGTCATGGGGCAGTCGGACTTCCAGCGCAATTACATGCCGGTCAACAAGTACTACTTCGCCTCGCAGGCCGAGGCCGGCGGGACCTCGCAGCCGGCGGCCGTCGCCGATCCCGTCTACGTACGACGGCGCGTGGACCTGATGACACAGGTGGTGCGTTCCCTGATCAACGGGCCCACGAGCCTGCTGGAGCCCGTCGTGCGGTCGAGCTTCCCCACCGGTACGGCGCTGGAGAAGGGCGTCGACTCGCTGACGCCGGACGACCGCAACAAGCTGACCGTGCCCCTGAACGACAAGGCCGCGAGGGTCGGCACAGACAAGTGCGACGAGATGGCGGCCCAGCTCCTGTTCACCCTGGAGAACCTCACCCCGGCGGTGGACGAGGTCGAACTCCAGGCGGGCGGCGCGCAGCTGTGCTCCCTCGCCGAGGACCGGGCCCAGGCCGTCGCGGCGCGCGGCTCGGCACAGCACCCCGACTACCTGTACTTCATCGACGCCAAGAACCGGCTGGTGCGGCTGCCCGCGGGCGGCAACGGCACACAGCCGGAACCGGTGCCGGGCGCGCTGGGCGAGGGCGATCAGGCACTGCGGTCGGTGGCGGTGTCGCGTGACGAGCGCACCGCGGCCGGGGTCGGCCTCGACGGCAGGGCGCTGTACGTGGCGTCGCTGGCGTCGGGCGGTTCGCTCGGGGATCCCGTGCTGGTCAGCCAGGGCAAGACCGAGCAGGACCGGCTGACGCCGCCGAGCTGGGACGAGCGGGGCGACCTGTGGGTGGCCGACCGCGATCCCGACGATCCCCGTCTGCTCCTGCTTCAGCAGGGCAAGGGCGAGCCGGTGGAGGTGGGAACCCCGGGCCTCGAGGGGCGTGTCCAGGCGGTCCGCGTGGCCGCCGACGGGGTGCGCGTCGCGCTCGTCGTCGAGCAGGACGGCGAGCGGTCGCTGCTCATCGGACGGATCGAACGGCGGACGAAGACCGACGGGAAGCCGGAGGTCACGGTGGCCGAGCTGCGCTCCGCGGCACCGGAGCTGGAGGAGGTCACCGCGATGTCCTGGGCCGGTGACAGCCGGCTCGTGGTGGTCGGGCGCGAACAGGGCGGCGTGCAGCAGATCCGGTACGTCCAGGTCGACGGCTCCACACCGGAGGCCCCGGCGCCGGCCGCGCTGACCGGCGTGGAGGAGATCGCCGCCTCCGAGGACGACCGGATGCCGCTGGTGGCGTACTCCGAGGACGGGATCGTACGGCTGCCGTCCGGGGCGCAGTGGCAGAAGGTGACGGCCGGGACGGCGCCGGTCTATCCGGGGTGACGGAGGGGACGGCGTCGGTCCGCCGCCGGGTGACGGAGGGGCGCCGGGCGGGATGACGGACGGGCCGCGGAGTGCGGGCTCCGGCGGGTCACGGAGGCCGGGCGCCCGAGCCTGCATGGCTGAGAGATGAGAGCTGAGAGCTGCGGGCTGCGGGCTGCGGGCTTCGCGGGTCGTGGCACGTCAGGGGCCGTCGGGCCGCATTCTCCACAGGCGGGCTGCCCGTGGTTTTCCACAGGGGTGGTCGGCCGGCCCGGGCGTTGGCACAGTGGACGCATGCGGGGGTGGTGGCAGGATCTCACCGACCTGGTGCTGCCGGCGGAGTGCGGGGGCTGCGGGAGGCCTCGTACGGTGCTCTGCGCGGAGTGCCGTGCGGCCCTGACCGGGGGCCCGCCGCGCCGGGTGCAGCCGGTGCCGGATCCGCCCGGGTTGCCGGTGGTGCACGCGGCGGCCCGGTACGCGGACGAGGTGCGGGCCGTGCTGCTGGCCCACAAGGAACGGGGTGCGCTGGCGCTCGCGGGACCGCTCGGCGAGGCCCTGGCGGGTGCGGTACGGGCCGGACTGCGGGAGGCGGGGGCAGCGGCCCGCCGGGCCGGACCTGCCGGGTGCCGCGGTGTTCCGGACGCCGCGGGGCCGGGCCGGGGCGGTGCGGCGCCTGTGCTGCTCGTTCCCGTTCCGTCCGCGCGCGGGGCGGTGCGGGCACGGGGGCACGACCCGGCGCGGCGGATCGCCCTCGCGGCGGCGGGTGAGCTGCGGCGGACCGGGACGCCCGCGCGGGTCCTGGCCGTGCTGCGGCAGCGCCGTGCCGTGGCCGACCAGTCGGGCCTCGACTCCCGGCAACGTCTGGCCAATCTCGCGGGCGCCCTCATGGTGGTGCCCGGCGGCGCCCGGCTGCTCGCCGGCGGCGGGGTCGTGCTCGTCGACGACCTCATGACCACCGGGTCGTCCCTGGCGGAGGCCGCCCGGGCCGTGCAAGCGGCGAAGGCGGGGACGGAGGCCGCGCGCGGGCGGACGCCCTCGCATCCGGCCACCGATGAGCGGTCGGCGGGGCCGGACACGTACAGGACGGCGGCGGGGGCCGTGTACATGGGGGCGGTAGGGGAAGGCAGAGAGGAACGAAAAGCTGGAGCGACGGAAGTGAGGTCGGGCCGGGCGCCCGCCGGGCCGGGAACGGTGGGCGCGGATGGCGTCGGGATCATGATCCGCGCGGCTGTGGTCGCGGCGTCACCCGATGGCTTCGAAAGAAATCGGAACTGACCGAGAACCGACGTCGTTGCAGGTAATGAGAGGGCCAAATCACCTGAACGGAGGTACGCCGCGGTAGAGGGTGACGACTTCCGGCCGGGCGAGATATGTTCGGTTGTGAGGAAAGGCGCAGGCCACACCTCTCATATCCGAATGCCGTGCTGCGGGTCTTATCGCAATCACCCGCGTCGGCTGAATGGAGATCTCGCCCGCGGGGGAGGAGGTGGACGTCACCGAGTCCGAGGTTCCGGGGCCCACCGGAACCGGGTGCAAAAGGGAGATGCTCCGCCAGCGGTGCGGAGCGATCCGGGAACGGAGTTCTGCGTGGACATCGTCGTCAAGGGCCGCAAGACCGAGGTGCCCGAGCGGTTCCGGAAGCACGTGGCCGAGAAGCTGAAGCTGGAGAAGATCCAGAAGCTCGATGGCAAGGTGATCAGCCTCGACGTCGAGGTGTCCAAGGAGCCCAACCCACGACAGGCCGACCGCTGTGACCGGGTGGAGATCACGCTCCACTCCCGCGGTCCGGTGATCCGGGCGGAGGCCGCGGCGAGCGATCCGTACGCGGCGCTGGACCTCGCGGCGGAGAAGCTGGACGCCCGGCTGCGCAAGCAGCACGACAAGCGGTTCTCGCGCCGTGGAGCACGCCGGATCTCGGCCGCCGAGGTGGCCGACCACGTGCCGGGCGCGGCGACGCTCAACGGGAACGGCCTCGCCGCCCAGCAGGACGAGCAGGAGAGCGTCCCCACCAAGAAGATCGGCTCGCTGGAGATCCAGGGTGACGGTCCCCTCGTCGTCCGCGAGAAGACCCACGTCGCGGCCCCGATGACCCTCGACCAGGCGCTCTACGAGATGGAACTGGTCGGGCACGACTTCTACCTGTTCGTCGACTCCGAGACCAAGGAACCCAGTGTCGTCTACCGGCGGCACGCGTACGACTACGGCGTCATCCACCTGACGACGGACACGATGGTCACCCAGGCGCCCTCTGCCGAGGCGGGCGGAGCGCTCGGCGGCTGATCACGTCCGGTGACAGCCGAGGCCGGTGCCCCTGGAGCGCGAGTGCGCCCCCCAGGGGCACCCGTGTGCGACGAGTTCGCGCCGCGCTCGTCACCCCGGTGTCGCCCAGGCATGGAATCATGGCCGCAACGGCTCAACGGGTGGGTCGTTGCCTTGGGTTGGCGATGGCCCAGACCGACAGGCCACAGCCTTCAGGGGGAGGAACGATGGCGGACAGCTTCGGACCGATGCGGGACGAGGATGCCGACGGCGTCGTCGGCATGGGCCCGGACGCGGGCTCTTCACGCAAGGAGCCGATCAGGGTCCTGGTCGTGGACGACCACGCCCTGTTCCGCCGTGGCCTGGAGATCGTGCTCGCCGCCGAGCAGGACATCCAGGTCGTCGGAGAGGCGGGCGACGGGGCCGAGGCCGTCGAGAAGGCCGCGGATCTGCTTCCGGACATCGTTCTGATGGATGTGCGCATGCCCAAGCGCGGCGGGATCGAGGCATGCACCTCCATCAAGGAGGTGGCCCCCAGCGCCAAGATCATCATGCTGACGATAAGCGACGAGGAAGCCGACCTCTACGACGCGATCAAGGCGGGCGCGACCGGTTATCTCCTCAAGGAGATCTCGACGGACGAGGTGGCCACCGCCATTCGCGCGGTGGCCGACGGGCAGTCGCAGATCAGTCCGTCCATGGCGTCCAAACTGCTCACCGAGTTCAAGTCGATGATCCAGCGGACCGACGAACGCCGGCTCGTGCCCGCGCCGCGGCTCACCGACCGTGAGCTGGAGGTTCTCAAGCTCGTCGCCACGGGCATGAACAACCGGGACATCGCCAAGGAACTCTTCATTTCCGAGAACACCGTGAAGAACCACGTGCGCAACATCCTGGAGAAGCTGCAACTGCACTCCAGGATGGAGGCGGTGGTGTACGCGATGCGGGAGAAGATCCTCGAAATCCGCTGAGGCCGGCCGCCGGGTTCCGGCCGGCCGGCTTTCGGTGCGGTCGATTCGCTCTCAGGCCAGCAGGCGGGCGAGTTCCCGCACGAGCGGCTCGCGCAGTTCCGGGGCGTCGGCCCGCTCCACGCGGACATCCGTGCAGTCCACCCAGGCCGCCGCCTCGGCCAGGGCCCGGGCCACCCCCGGAACCGCCTTCGGGCCGTCCAGGGTGACCTGCCTGGCCACCAGGGTGCGGCCCTCGCGGGCCGGGTCCACCCGGCCGACCAGCCGGCCGCCGGAGAGCACCGGCATCGCGAAATAGCCGTACACCCGCTTGTGCCGGGGGACGTACGCCTCCAGGCGGTGGGTGAAGCCGAAGATCCGCTCCGTGCGCGCCCGCTCCCAGACGAGGGAGTCGAAGGGGGACAGCAGGGTCGTGCGGTGGCGTCCGCGCGGGGGCGTCCTGAGGGCCTCGGGATCGGCCCAGGCCGGCCTGGACCAGCCCTCCACCGTGACCGGGACCAGACCCGAGTCGGCGATCACCGCATCGACCTGCTCGGCCTTGAGACGGTGGTAGTCCGCGATGTCCGCGCGGGTGCCGACACCCAGGGCCCGGCCGGCCAGGCCGACCAGACGGCGTACGCACTCGGTGTCGTCCAGCTCGTCGTGGAGCAGCGCCTGCGGGATCGCGCGCTCGGCGAGGTCGTACACCCGCTTCCAGCCGCGGCGCTCCACGCACACCACCTCGCCGTACATCAGGGCACGCTCCACGGCGACCTTGGCACCGGACCAGTCCCACCAGGCGCTGGTTCTCTTCGCGCCGCCCAGCTCCGTGGCGGTGAGCGGGCCCTCGGCGCGGAGCTGCTTGACGACCTGGTCGTAGGCGCCCTCCGGGAGCTCGTGGTTCCAGTGCGGGCGGTCGCGGTAGGCGCGGCGGCGGAAGGCGAAGTGGGGCCACTCCTCCACGGGGAGGAGGCAGGCGGCGTGCGACCAGTACTCGAAGGCGTGGGTGTCCGTCCAGTAGGCCCGTTCCACGGTGCTGCGGCCCACGGCGCCGAGGCGGGCGTAGGGAACGAGCTCGTGGGAGCGGGCGAGGACCGAGATGGTGTCCAGCTGCACCGCGCCGAGATGGCGGAGAACGCCGCGGACACCGGCCCGCCGGTCGGGGCTGCCGAGCAGACCCTGCGCGCGGAGGGCGATACGGCGGGCCTCGTCTGCCGAGAGTTCCGTGGTGGGGCGCGGGAGGGTGGTCATACGTCCGAACGATAGGGGGTGGGACTGACAACGCGGCCCCACCTGCGCTTCGTTGCGGCGTCCGGGGCGTTCGGCGGCCTCAGCGCGCGGGCGCCGGCAGATACGGGGCCGTCGAGGGCAGCCCCAGGTCCGACGGGAGCAGGGAGCCCACCCAGCAGTCGCGCCGTACCCCCTTGTTGTTGATCGCGGAGCGCAGGGTGCCCTCCAGGGTGAAGCCCGCTCGTTCGGCCACCGCGCGGGAGGCCGTGTTGCCGACCTCGGCCCGCCACTCCACGCGGTCGATCGACAGGCGGGTGAAGCCCCAGCGGGCGGCGGTGACACAGGCCTCGGTGATGTAGCCGTGGCCGCGGTGCTCCTTGGTGCCCCAGAAACCGATCTCGGCCGTGCCCAGCGAGCGCATCGTCATGCTGAGCATGCCGACCAGCACTCCGGAGGGCAGGAGGACACCGAAGGTGAACATCGAGTCGTTCGCCCAGCCGTCGGGGGCCATCTGCTCCGTGAAGCCGCGTGCGTGCTCCAGGAGGTACGGCGAGGGGATCGTGGTCCACCGCTGGATGTCGGGGTCCTGGGCGGCGGCGTACACGGCCTCCGTGTCCTGCGGGCCCGGCGCGCGCAGGAGAAGACGGTCGGTGGTGAGGGTGACGGGTTCCATCGGCCGATTCTGCTCGGGGACCGGTGCGGGCGCCATTCCCTTCACGGCAGCGGCCGGTGCGCGCACGGTCACGTTTCGCGCAAATCGCCGGGGTGACGCGGCACCATCGGCGGGCCCCGGACGTTGTCCCCTGTGAAGCAGAACTGAAGCAGCGGGCGGTCGCCGTCACAGCAGGCCTCCCGGCTGACGGGGTCCTCGCTTACGATGGCCGTTGCTCAGTCACGTCAAATGGAAACCGACCGTCCCAGGCCCGACCGGCAAGGAGACCAACCCCCGTGTCCGTCCTCTCGAAGATCATGCGTGCAGGCGAAGGCAAGATCCTGCGCAAGCTGCACCGCATCGCGGACCAGGTCAACTCCATCGAAGAGGACTTCGTCGACCTCTCCGACGCCGAGCTGCGGGCCCTCACCGATGAGTACAAGCAGCGTTACGCCGACGGTGAAAGCCTGGACGACCTGCTGCCCGAGGCGTTCGCCACCGTCCGCGAGGCCGCCAAGCGCGTCCTGGGCCAGCGGCACTACGACGTCCAGCTGATGGGCGGCGCCGCCCTGCACGCGGGGTACGTGGCCGAGATGAAGACCGGTGAGGGCAAGACCCTCGTCGGCACGCTGCCCGCCTATCTGAACGCCCTCTCCGGCGACGGCGTCCACATCGTCACGGTCAACGACTACCTGGCCGAGCGCGACTCCGAGATGATGGGCCGCGTCCACAAGTTCCTGGGCCTGAGCGTCGGCTGCATCCTCGCCAACATGACGCCGGCCCAGCGCCGCGAGCAGTACGCCTGCGACATCACGTACGGCACGAACAACGAGTTCGGCTTCGACTACCTGCGCGACAACATGGCGTGGTCCAAGGACGAACTCGTCCAGCGCGGTCACAACTTCGCCATCGTCGACGAGGTCGACTCCATCCTCATCGACGAGGCCCGTACGCCGCTGATCATCTCCGGCCCGGCCGACCAGGCCACCAAGTGGTACGCCGACTTCGCCAAGCTGGTCACGCGCCTGAAGCGCGGCGAGCCCGGCAACCCCCTCAAGGGCGTCGAGGAGACCGGCGACTACGACGTCGACGAGAAGAAGCGCACGGTCGCCATCCACGAGGCCGGCGTCACCAAGGTCGAGGACTGGCTGGGCATCGACAACCTCTACGAGTCGGTGAACACCCCGCTCGTGGGCTATCTGAACAACGCCATCAAGGCCAAGGAACTCTTCAAGAAGGACAAGGACTACGTCGTCCTGGACGGCGAAGTCATGATCGTCGACGAGCACACCGGCCGTATCCTCGCCGGCCGCCGTTACAACGAGGGCATGCACCAGGCGATCGAGGCGAAGGAAGGGGTGCAGATCAAGGACGAGAACCAGACGCTCGCCACGATCACCCTTCAGAACTTCTTCCGCCTCTACAACAAGCTCTCCGGCATGACCGGTACGGCGATGACCGAGGCCGCCGAGTTCCACCAGATCTACAAGCTCGGCGTGGTCCCCATCCCGACCAACAAGCCGATGATCCGCAAGGACCAGTCGGACCTGATCTACCGCACCGAGGTCGCCAAGTTCGAGGCGGTCGTCGACGACATCGCCGAGAAGCACGAGAAGGGTCAGCCGATCCTGGTCGGCACCACCTCGGTCGAGAAGTCCGAGTACCTCTCGCAGCAGCTCAGCAAGCGGGGCGTGCAGCACGAGGTGCTCAACGCCAAGCACCACGAGCGCGAGGCCCAGATCGTCGCCCAGGCCGGCCGCAAGGGCTCCGTGACGGTGGCCACCAACATGGCCGGCCGTGGTACGGACATCAAGCTCGGCGGCAACCCCGAGGACCTCGCCGAGGCCGAGCTGCGCCAGCGCGGCCTCGACCCCGAGGAGCACATCGAGGAGTGGGCCGCCGCCCTGCCCGAGGCGCTCAAGCGCGCCGAGGAGGCGGTCAAGGCGGAGAAGGAGGAGGTCGAGAAGCTCGGCGGCCTCTACGTCCTGGGCACCGAGCGGCACGAGTCGCGGCGTATCGACAACCAGCTCCGCGGCCGTTCCGGCCGTCAGGGCGACCCCGGCGAGTCCCGCTTCTACCTCTCCCTCGGTGACGACCTGATGCGCCTGTTCAAGGCCCAGATGGTCGAGCGCGTGATGTCCATGGCGAACGTCCCGGACGACGTGCCGATCGAGAACAAGATGGTCACGCGCGCGATCGCCTCCGCCCAGTCGCAGGTCGAGACGCAGAACTTCGAGACCCGCAAGAACGTCCTGAAGTACGACGAGGTGCTCAACCGCCAGCGCGAGGTCATCTACGGCGAGCGGCGCCGCGTCCTGGAGGGCGAGGACCTCCAGGAGCAGGTGCAGCACTTCATGGACGACACGATCGACGCCTACGTCCAGGCGGAGACCGCCGAGGGCTTCCCCGAGGACTGGGACCTGGACCGGCTGTGGGGCGCGTTCAAGCAGCTCTACCCGGTGAAGGTCACCATCGAGGAGCTGGAGGAGGCGGCCGGCGACCGGGCCGGTCTGACCGCCGAGTTCATCAGCGAGTCCATCAAGGACGACATCCACGAGCAGTACGAGGCGCGCGAGGCGCAGCTCGGCTCCGAGATCATGCGTGAGCTGGAGCGCCGGGTGGTCCTGTCGGTCCTGGACCGCAAGTGGCGCGAGCACCTCTACGAGATGGACTACCTCCAGGAGGGCATCGGCCTGCGCGCGATGGCGCAGAAGGACCCGCTGGTCGAGTACCAGCGCGAGGGCTTCGACATGTTCCAGGCCATGATGGACGGCATCAAGGAGGAGTCCGTCGGCTATCTGTTCAACCTGGAGGTCCAGGTCGAGCAGCAGGTCGAGGAGGTCCCGGTCGAGGACGCCAAGCCGTCGGAGGAGAAGCAGGACGCGGTGCCGGCGCAGGCGGGCGCGCGTCCGGAGATCCGCGCCAAGGGGCTGGATGCCCCGCAGCGCCGGGACCTGCACTTCTCCGCGCCTACCGTGGACGGCGAGGGCGGCGTGGTCGAGGGCGACTTCACCACCGACGAGGAGCCGGTGCGGTCCGAGGCCGACGGCCTCACGCGCGCGGAGCGCCGCAAGCAGGCGAAGGGCGGCCGGCGCCGCAAGAAGTGACGGGCGCGCGCAGCGGCTGACGCCGCGGGGCCGGACACCGGAGGGTGTCCGGCCCCGCGGCGTGCCGGGGGTCAGGCGTCGTCCGGGTGCGGCGGGCGGTGGCCGCCCAGCTCCACCGCCGTGCAGCGCCAGCGGAGGTCCTGGCCCTGTTCCAGGCGGAAGGCCATGGCACGCAGCTGGTCGCCGGCGCCGATGCGGGCGAAGGCCTCGACGGCGCCGGGACGCACGACGTAGTAGCCGATGTCGCGGACGACCGGCAGGGCGCCGTGGGTGCGCAGGGGGCCGCGTTCGGCGAGCCGGGCCAGTTCGTCGTAGGCGCGGCCCTTGGTGTGCCGGAGCATCGAGTGGACGGGCCGCCGGCCGCTCAGCACCGCGAGGAGCAGCTCGGCGAACCGGTCCGTGGGCCGGGGCTGGGGGACGGCCCGGGAGCCGGGCGGGCGGTCGCCGGGTGGCGCCGTACGGGCGGGACGGCCGCCGGGGACGCGGGACGGGGCGCCTGTGGGACGGCGGGAGTCGCGGCGGCCCGGCGGGCGGGCGCCCGGGCGGTGCTGTGCCTTGTTCATGACCTTGTTCATGGAATCCCCCGTTCACCGGGCCCGGCGGTACCGGGCAGTAACTTTCTGCTCGAAGACCTTGTACGGTGCCGCGGGCGCGGCGGCAAGGCGGTGGCGCACCGGGGGCGGACGACCGCGCAGTTCACCTATCCGGGTGACCGGGCGGGGCGGAAACCCGTCGTGGCGCGGGTGCTCCGGTTCAGGACCGGGCCTCGGGGTGGACGCCGCAGGGGGCGCGGGCAGGGCCCCGAAAGGGGACTCCCCACGTATCCTGAAGGCCGTCCGGAGGCGTGCCACCGCCCTCCGGCCGGTTGCGGAGCCCCCGACCACGAAAGCGGCCAGCCATGCGCGTCTACGTCCCTCTGACCCTCCCCGGCCTCGCCGAGGCCTACAAGAAGGGTGAGCTGGGGACCGGACCGCTGGTGGCCTACGCCGTCACGCCCGCGCTGCGCGAGTGGTACCTCTCCGACGATCTGGAGGAACTGGAGTACGCGGCCCTGAGCCGGGCCGCACTGGGCTCGCTGCGGCTGCTGGCCGCGGACCCCGGGGCGCCGCGCCGCCGGGTCGTGGTCGCCGTCGACGTACCCGACGGGGCCGCCTCGGCCGACCCGGACCGGGGGCTCGACCCGGCCGCGCTCGGCGAGGTCCGGGTCGCCGGGACCGTACGGCTGGCCAAGGCGGCCTCGGTGCACGTGGACGCGGACGATGCGGAGACGGACGTGGCCGCCGCCGCCCGGGCGCTGCCGGCGGCGGAGGACGGGGACGACGACGCGCAGTTCGTGGTGGACGGCGCCGAGGACCACGAACTGCTGTGGTACGCGACGCAGGAGATCCCGAACCTGGTCGGCCAGGTGGACTGAGCACCCCTGTCACCTGCCGGTCTCTTGATTGTCAGTGGCGGCGGGTACGTTCTTGGACATGGGGAAGCACACAGCGGCGCACATCGTCTGGGACTGGAACGGGACCCTGTTCCACGACAATGACGCGATCATCGGGGCGACGAACGCGGCGTTCGCCGAACTGGGTCTGGCGCCGATCACGCTCGAGCGGTACCGGCAGCTGTACTGCGTGCCGGTGCCGAAGTTCTACGAGCGGCTGATGGGACGGCTGCCCACCCATGCCGAGTGGGAGGTCATGGACGAGATCTTCCACCGGTACTACGCCGAGCACCGGATACGGTGCGGGCTCACCGAGGGCGTGGCCGAGCTGCTGGCGGGCTGGCGGTCGGCGGGGCACAGCCAGTCGCTCCTCAGCATGTACGTCCATGACGAACTCGTCCCGCTGGTACGGGACTTCGGCATCGAGACGCACTTCATACGCGTGGACGGGCGGACCGGGCCCTCCGGTGGCAGCAAGGCGGAGCACATGGTGCGCCACCTCGCCGCGCTCAGCGGCGTGGACCCCGCCCGCACGGTGGTGATCGGGGACGCCGCCGACGACGCGGTGGCGGCACGGCACGCCGGGGCGCGGGCCGTGCTGTACACCGGCGGCTCGCACAGCCGGGCGAGCCTGGAGGAGGCCGGCGTGCCGGTGGTCGACAGCCTGGCGGAGGCCGTGGCGGAGGCGGAGCGGCTGGCGGCGGCCTGACCGCCGACTGCCGGTCGCCGGTCGCCGACTGCCGGTCGCCGGTCGCCGAACGCCGGTCGCCGAACGCCGAACGCCGACGGAGCGTGGCGCGGCGTGGCGCGGCGCCCGGAAGGCACCGCGCCTCACGGACACCGCACCCGAGGAACGCCGCACCCGGAGACGCCTCCTTCGAGGACACCGCCCTCAGAGGACACCTCCCTCGGAGGACACCGCCCACGGAGGACACCTCCCTCGGAGGGCACCGCCCACGGAGAACACCGGACGAGGCGAACGCCGCACCCCGGAGGACACCGCACCAAGGAACGTCGTACCCCGGAGGACACCCCCCGCCAGAGAACACGGAACCGTGGTTCAGCTCACCGGTGCCTTCGCGCGCAGTACCGTCAGGAACTCCCGCATCCAGCGTGAGTGGTCGGGCCAGGCGCGGGAGGAGACCAGCGTGCCGTCGACCACCACCTCGGCGTCCTGGAAGACGGCTCCGGCGGTCTGCATGTCGATCTCCAGCGCGGGATACGCCGTGACGCGGCGCCCCCTCAGGCCGTCGACCGCCGCGGTGAGCAGAGGGCCGTGGCAGATCTGGGCCACCGGCTTGTCGGCGTCGAAGAAGGACTTGAGGATCTTGCGGAGCTCGGGGTCGTTGCGCAGGTACTCGGGAGCACGTCCGCCCGGGACGACGAGGGCGGCGTACTGGCCGGGGTCGACCTCGGCGAAGGCGAGATCGGCGGGCCAGGTGTAGCCGGGTTTCTCGGTGTACGTGTCGAAGCCGGGTTCGAAGTCGTGGACGACGAACCGGAGCTTCTTGCGGGTGGGGGCCGCGATGTGGACGTCGTAGCCCTCTTCACGGAGGCGCTGGTAGGGGTACAGCACTTCGAGCGATTCCGCCGCGTCGCCGGTGACGATGAGGATTTTTGCTGTCATGCCGGCAACGTGCCCCCGCCGCGCGGGGATGCCAAGGGGCTGTGCCGGTTCCCGCTCGGCGTCCCTGTGCAGAACGTCAAAGTTCGACCCGTGGTTTTGTACACATACGGCTCATGACGGGTCCTGGGAGAGGAGCGATAGCCTTGTTGCGTGATCAGCGCGATAGCTCGCGGGGGCATCGTCGCCCCTGCCCTGCGCCCGGAGAGCACGGAGGACAACCGTGACCGGGCCGCGGCCGTTGATCCGCGCGGGCGGGACGGGGCGTCGAGGACGCCCGGGACGCCGGACACTCCCCGGGCACCGGTGCCGCAGAGAGCAGCATCACATCCCACGGGCGCGTCGCAATTGGCTGATACGCCCCCGCTCATCTCACCTTGCGGCATAGCGTCGGAACAGACCGGACACCCCGCGTCGTGGCGTCGCGCCGGAAGGCAGGAGACCGTACTTCCTTCTACGTCACGCAACGGCGCGCGACAGGAGCCAGAGGACAATGCAGACCAAGCTGGACGAAGCCAAGGCCGAGTTGCTCGAAAGGGCCGCCCGGGTAGCTGAGAACAGTCCGGTCGGGGGGCGCCTACCGACCGGGACGACGAGCGAGGACACCCCGGACACCCCGGATCACGACGCCGTGCTCGCGTTCCTCCAGCGCTACTACCTGCACACCGCCCCGGAGGACCTGGCCGACCGCGACCCGGTCGACGTCTTCGGCGCCGCGGTCTCCCACTACCGGCTGGCCGGGAACCGTCCGCAGGGCACGGCCAGCGTGCGGGTGCACACCCCGACCGTGGAGGAGAACGGCTGGACGTGCAGCCACTCCGTCGTCGAGGTGGTCACCGACGACATGCCGTTCCTGGTCGACTCGGTGACCAACGAGCTGACCCGGCAGGGACGCGGCATTCACGTCGTCATCCACCCGCAGTTCGTGGTGCGGCGCGATGTCACCGGCAAGCTCATCGAGGTGCTGACCACCCCGCCGCAGGGTGACCTTCCGCACGACGCGCACATCGAGTCCTGGATCCACGTCGAGATCGACCGCGAGACCGACCGGGCCGATCTGAAGCAGATCACCGCCGATCTGCTGCGCGTCCTGTCCGACGTCCGCGAGGCCGTCGAGGACTGGGGCAAGATGCGGGAGGCGGCCGTACGGATCGCCGAGGGCCTGAGCGGTGAGCCCGCCCCGGCCGACCTGAGCCCGCAGGAGGCCGAAGAGGCCCGCGAGCTGCTGCGCTGGCTGGCCGACGACCACTTCACCTTCCTCGGCTACCGCGAGTACCGGCTGCGCGACGACGACTCCCTGGCCGCCGTGCCCGGCACCGGCCTGGGCATCCTGCGCTCCGACCCGCACCACGGCGGCGAGGACAGCCACCCCGTCAGCCCGTCCTTCGAGCGGCTGCCCGCCGACGCCCGTGCCAAGGCCCGCGAGCACAAGCTGCTGATCCTGACCAAGGCCAACAGCCGGGCCACCGTGCACCGGCCGTCCTACCTGGACTACATCGGCGTCAAGAAGTTCGACGAGCACGGCAACGTCGTCGGCGAGCGGCGCTTCCTCGGTCTGTTCTCCTCCGCCGCGTACACCGAGTCCGTCCGCCGGGTGCCCGTCATCCGGCGCAAGGTCGAGGAGGTCCTGAGCAGGGCCGGCTTCTCGCCCAACAGCCACGACGGCCGGGACCTGCTCCAGATCCTGGAGACCTACCCGCGCGACGAGCTCTTCCAGACGCCGGTCGGGGAGCTGCTGTCGATCGCCACCTCCGTGCTCTACCTCCAGGAACGGCGGCGGCTCCGCCTCTATCTGCGCCAGGACGAGTACGGCCGCTACTACTCGGCCCTCGTCTACCTGCCGCGCGACCGCTACACCACCGGCGTCCGCCTGCGGATCATCGACATCCTGAAGGAGGAACTCGGCGGCACCAGCGTCGACTTCACCGCCTGGAACACCGAGTCGATCCTCTCCCGGCTGCACTTCGTCGTCCGCGTCCCGCAGGGCACCGAGCTGCCCGAGCTGTCCGACGCCGACAAGGAGCGCATCGAGGGCCGCCTGGTGGAGGCCGCCCGCAACTGGGCGGACGGGTTCGCCGAGGCGCTGAACGCCGAGTTCGGCGAGGAGCGCTCCGCGGAGCTGTCCCGCCGGTACGGCAACGCCTTCCCCGAGGGCTACAAGGCCGACCACAGCCCGCGCTCCGCCGTCGCCGACCTCGCCCACCTCGAACAGCTCGACGAGGAGCACGGCAAGGACTTCGCGCTCAGCCTGTACGAGCCGGTCGGCGCCGCCCCCGAGGAACGCCGCTTCAAGATCTACCGCAAGGGCGCCTCCGTCTCCCTGTCCGCGGTGCTGCCGCTGCTGAGCCGGCTGGGCGTGGACGTGGTGGACGAGCGTCCGTACGAGCTGCGCTGCGCCGACCGCAGCATCGCCTGGATCTACGACTTCGGGCTGCGCATGCCCAAGCCGGTGAACGGCAACGGCGACTACCTCGGCGACGACGCCCGCGAGCGGTTCCAGGACGCCTTCGCCGCCGCCTGGACCGGCAAGGCCGAGAACGACGGCTTCAACGCCCTGGTGCTCAGCGCCGGGCTGACCTGGCGGCAGGCGATGGTGCTGCGCGCGTACGCCAAGTACCTGCGCCAGGCCGGTTCCACCTTCAGCCAGGACTACATGGAGGACACTCTCCGCAACAACGTCCACACCACCCGGCTGCTGGTCTCGCTCTTCGAGGCCCGGATGTCGCCGGACCGGCAGAAGGCCGGACACGAGATCGTCGACGCCCTGCTGGAGGAGCTGGACGCGGCCCTGGACAGCGTCGCCTCCCTCGACGAGGACCGCATCCTGCGCTCCTTCCTCACCGTCATCAAGGCGACCCTGCGGACCAACTTCTTCCAGGAGGCCCTGGGCGGACGGCCGCACGACTACGTCTCCATGAAGTTCGACCCGCAGGCGATCCCCGATCTGCCGGCGCCGCGGCCGGCGTACGAGATCTGGGTGTACTCGCCGCGCGTCGAGGGCGTGCACCTGAGGTTCGGCAAGGTGGCGCGCGGCGGACTGCGCTGGTCGGACCGCCGGGAGGACTTCCGCACGGAGATCCTCGGCCTGGTCAAGGCGCAGATGGTGAAGAACACCGTCATCGTGCCGGTCGGCGCCAAGGGCGGCTTCGTCGCCAAGCAGCTCCCCGACCCGAGCGTGGACCGCGACGCCTGGATGGCCGAGGGCATCGCCAGCTACCGGACGTTCATCTCCGCCCTGCTCGACATCACCGACAACATGGTCGCCGGAGAGGTCGTGCCCCCGCACGACGTGGTCCGGCACGACGAGGACGACACCTATCTCGTCGTCGCCGCCGACAAGGGCACGGCCACCTTCTCCGACATCGCCAACGAGGTCGCGCAGAGCTACAACTTCTGGCTCGGCGACGCGTTCGCCTCCGGCGGCTCCGCCGGATACGACCACAAGAAGATGGGCATCACCGCCCGCGGCGCCTGGGAGTCCGTCAAGCGGCACTTCCGGGAGCTGGACGTGGACACCCAGAGCCAGGACTTCACGGTCGTCGGCATCGGCGACATGTCCGGTGACGTGTTCGGCAACGGCATGCTGCTCAGCGAGCACATCCGCCTGGTCGCCGCCTTCGACCACCGGCACATCTTCCTCGACCCGAACCCGGACGCGGCGACCTCGTACGCCGAGCGCCGCCGACTGTTCGAGCTGCCGCGCTCCTCCTGGGCGGACTACGACACCGGCCTGCTGTCGCCCGGCGGCGGGATCTTCCCCCGTACGGCCAAGGCCATCTCGATCAACGCGCACATCCGCGAGGCGCTCGGCATCGAGGCCGGCGTCACCAAGATGACCCCGGCCGACCTGATGAAGGCGATCCTGAAGGCGCCGGTGGACCTGCTGTGGAACGGCGGCATCGGTACGTACGTCAAGGCGTCGAGCGAGTCCAACGGCGACGTCGGTGACAAGGCCAACGACGCCATCCGCGTCGACGGCCAGGACCTCCGGGTCAAGGTGGTCGGGGAGGGCGGCAACCTGGGCCTGACCCAGCTGGGCCGGATCGAGTTCGCGCGGCACGGCGG
Source organism: Streptomyces fumigatiscleroticus (assembly GCF_014647975.1). Lineage (GTDB taxonomy): Bacteria > Actinomycetota > Actinomycetes > Streptomycetales > Streptomycetaceae > Streptomyces > Streptomyces fumigatiscleroticus. Next base: position 814,593 of record NZ_BMQF01000002.1, on the reverse strand, counting down.
GCGGATCAACACCGACGCCATCGACAACAGCGCCGGCGTGGACACCTCCGACCACGAGGTGAACATCAAGATCCTGCTCAACGGGCTGGTCGCGGACGGCGACATGACCGTCAAGCAGCGCAACAAGCTGCTCGCCGAGATGACCGACGAGGTCGGCGGCCTGGTGCTGCGCAACAACTACGCGCAGAACGTGGCGCTCGCCAACGCTCTCGCCCAGTCCAAGGACATGCTCCACGCCCAGCAGCGCTTCCTGCGCCACCTGGTCCGCGAGGGCCACCTCAACCGGGCGCTGGAGTTCCTGCCCACCGACCGCCAGATCCGCGAGCGGCTCGCCGCCGGACAGGGCCTGACCGGTCCGGAGACGGCCGTACTGCTGGCGTACACCAAGATCACGGTCGCCGAGGAGCTGCTGCACACCTCGCTGCCGGACGACCCGTATCTGAAGAGCCTGCTGCACGCCTACTTCCCGACCGCGCTGCGCGAGCAGTTCGCCGAGCGCATCGACGGCCACCCGCTGCGCCGCGAGATCACCACCACGGTCCTGGTCAACGACACGGTCAACACGGGCGGTACGACGTATCTGCACCGGCTGCGCGAGGAGACCGGCGCGTCGCTGGAGGAGATCGTCCGGGCGCAGACGGCGGCCCGCGCGATCTTCCGCTCGGCCCCGGTGTGGGACGCGGTGGAGGCCCTGGACACCAAGGTCGAGGCCGCCGCCCAGACGCGGATCCGGCTGCACTCGCGCCGCCTGGTCGAGCGCGGCACGCGCTGGCTGCTCAACAACCGGCCGCAGCCGCTGGAGCTCGCCGAGACCGTCGAGTTCTTCGCCGACCGCGTCGAGCAGGTCTGGTCGCAGCTGCCGAAGCTGCTGCGCGGCGCCGACCTGGAGTGGTACCAGAAGATCTACGACGAGCTGACCGGCGCCGGTGTCCCGGCCGAACTCGCCACCCGGGTCGCCGGCTTCTCCTCGGCCTTCCCGACGCTCGACATCGTCTCGGTGGCCGACCGCATGGGCAAGGACCCGCTGGACGTCGCCGACGTCTACTACGACCTCGCCGACCGTCTCCGTATCACCCAGCTCATGGACCGGATCATCGAGCTGCCCCGCGCCGACCGCTGGCAGTCCATGGCCCGCGCGGCGATCCGCGAGGACCTCTACGCGGCCCACGCGGCGCTCACGGCCGACGTCCTGGCGGTGGGCAACGGCACCTCGACGCCCGAGCAGCGCTTCGAGCTGTGGGAGAAGAAGAACGCGGCGATCCTCGGCCGGGCCCGCTCGACGCTGGAGGAGATCCAGGGCTCGGACTCGTTCGACCTGGCCAACCTGTCGGTGGCGATGCGGACGATGCGGACGCTGCTGCGCAGCCACTCGTAGGTGCGCGGCCGGCCTCCGGGCCGACGGCAGCCAAGGCGCCCGCGGGTCACGGGGACCCGGGGCGCCCCCGCCGTCACTCGGAGATCTTCCAGAGCGTCAGCCTGCCCTCGACGTTGGGCATGTCCCAGCTCAGGTCGGCCTTCTCGATCGCGGTGATCTCGTACATGGCGAGGTTGCCGTCCTTGGTGACCGTGCAGAGCCTGGTGCCCTTGTCGATGGCCGCGGCCTCACCGAAGTGGTCGGGCTTCACGGTGGACGGCAGGGCATCGGTCTCCGCGCCCTCCGCGCACTGCTCGGGCGTGGTGCCCGCGCTCTTCCCCATCGTCGTCTCGAACTCCCAGTAGCCCTCGTCGACGGTCAGGTCGCGCACGGCCGCGGCCATCTCGGCGCCGGTGTCGGCCTTCGGCTCGTCGAGATCGACATAGGTCTGTTCCAGGTCGGCCGGTCTGCGCAGGGTGAAGGGCTTGTCCTCGAAGACCACCTCGTACGACGTGCCGTTCACGGGCGGCGTCGGGTCGTCCCCGCCCGTGGTTCCGTGCGTGGTCGGGGCGGGCGGCGCAGTCGTCCTGGTCTCCCGTCCGTGCGGTTCCCCGCCGCCGTTGCCGTCCCTGCCCAGCACCCAGACGGCCGTGCCCGCGCCCGCGCCCACCGCGAGGACCAGGGCGGCGGCGAGGAGCCCGAGCTTCAGGCCGCGGCGGCGCGGGGGAGCGGGCCGGGCGGGTCCCGGAGCCGGGTGGAGGCTCCCGGTACCGGGCGGCGGCGGGTAGCCGTGTCCCGGAGCCGTCGGTGCGCCGGGGCCGGTGCCGGTGGCCGGGGACGGCGCCGGGCCGGGCGGAGGGGTGGCGGGGGCGGACGGGACGGTGGGCGGGTGCGTGGGAGCCGACGGCGGCGGCGGGGCCGCCGGCGCGGGAGGAGTGCGGACGGACCGCTCACGGCGGGTGATCTCGGCGGTGAGCGGGGCAGGCAGCCAGCCGTCGAAGTCGCTGAGCGCGCGGCCCGCGTGTTCCTGGCAGAGCGCGGCCAGTTCGTCGGTGCCGATGCGCTCGGCCGGGTCCGCGGTGAGACAGCGCTCCAGCAGCGGGCGCAACCGGTCGTCGTACCCGTCGAGCCGGGGCGGGCGCAGGGCGGTGTTGGCGATCTGCGCGGCGACGGTCAGGGCGCCGCCGTCGCCGTACGGATGACGGCCGGTGGCCGCGACCGCCGCGATCAGGCCGAGCGAGAAGACGTCGGTGGCCGGGCCGACCCGCTCGCCCAGCGCGTGCTCCGGCGACATGTACTGCGGGGTGCCGATCAGGCCGCCGGACTGGGTGAGCTGGGTGGCGTCGGCGGCGCGCGCGATGCCGAAGTCGATGACGTACGGGCCCTGGGGGCCCAGCAGGATGTTGCTGGGCTTGAGGTCGCGGTGGACGACGCCCGCCGCGTGGATCGCGGACAGCGCGCGGGCCGTGCAGCCGACCAGCTGGAAGACGGCGGCGGGCGGCAGCGGGCCGAACGCGACGAGCGCGTCGTGCAGCGGCACGCCGGGGACGAACACCGAGGCGAGCCAGGGGAGCTCGCCGTTGGTGTCGTGGTCGACGACCGGCACGATGTGGTAGCCCTGCACGCGGCGGGCCGCCTGGACCTCCTGCTCGAAGCGGCGGCGGAAGTCCGGGTCCTGGCCGTACTCGCGGCGGATGACCTTCAGCGCGACGGGCTGGCCGCCGCGCGTGTGCGAGAGGTAGACGGTCCCCATGCCGCCCTCGCCGATCCGCGCCAGCAGCCGGTAGCCGGCGGTCTCCCTCGGGTCCTGGGGTCCCAGAGGACTCAGGATGTCGCCTGTGCTGGTAGTGATGGCAGCCTCCCCCGATGCGATGCGAACCCCTGTGCCGCGACAGGGCACTTGAGGGGCTCATGAGCTTATACGCGCCGTACGACAGCGCGTCCGGGCGCGGCGGTTCCCGCACGGGCACAGCTGTGGGGCTGCTGAGCGGCTCCCCGTTCGCTCAGCGTTCTCCGCGCATCCGGCGCCGCCACTCCTCGTCGCGGACCGTGATCGGTGCGGTCGGGGGCACGGCACGGACGGTCGGGGCCTCGGACAGCGCCGCCTGGACCGTGGGTGCCTCGGCGAGCCGGAGCGCCCGCAGGGCCGCCTCCACGGCGGCGGTCTGTGCCGCGACCGCATCCGGCAGCCACCGGGTGAAGTCGCGTACGTCCCGCCGGGCGGCGCCCGCGCAGTGCTCGGCGAGCTGTGCCGCCGAGGGCCGGGCCGCCGGGTCGGCGGCCAGACAGCGGCGCACGATGTCCAAGAGCGGACGGCCGAGGCCGTCCAGCGCGGGCGGCTCGCGGTCGGTGCCCGCGATGCGCGCGGCGACGGCGAGGGCTCTGCCGTGCCCGTACGGATGACGTCCGGTGGCGGCCTCGGCGGCGACCAGGCCGAGCGCGAAGATGTCGGCCGCGGAGGTGACCGTACGGCCCAGGGCGTGCTCGGGGGACATGTAGCGGGGGGTGCCGACCAGCCGGCCCGCGGTGGTGAGGGTGGCGGCGCCCGCGGCCCGGGCGATGCCGAAGTCGAGCAGCCACGGGCCGTCCGCGGCCAGCAGCAGATTGCCCGGTTTGACGTCCCGGTGGATCACGCCGGCCGTGTGCACGGCGTCCAGGGCGCGGGCGGTGGCCGCGACGAGCTGGAGGACGGTGGGCACGGGCAGCGGGCCGTACGCCTCCAGGACGCGGTGGAGGGGGACGCCGGGGACGTACCGGGTGGCGAGCCAGGGGCGTTCGGCACCGGCGTCGTGGTCGACGACCGGCACCAGGTGGTAGCCGGAGACCCGGCGGCTCGCGGCCACCTCGCGGGCGAAGCGCTCGCGGAACGCCGGGCTGTCGGCGTACTCGCGGCGCACCAGCTTCAGCGCGACGGGCTGGCCCCCGCGCGTACGGGAGAGGTAGACGGTGCCCATGCCGCCCGCGCCGATGCGGGCGCTCAGCGGGTATCCGGCGATCTCCCGGGGGTCCTCCGGCCGCAGCGGCCCGGGTGCCACACCTGGCATCCGCGCTACTTCTTCCCGTTCGTGAAGGCCTCGTACTCCTTGAGCACGTCGGCCGTGGGCCCGTCCATGCGCAGTTCGCCGCGCTCCAGCCACAGCACGCGGTCGCAGGTGTCGCGGATGGACTTGTTGTTGTGGCTGACCAGGAAGACCGTGCCCGCATGCTTGCGCAGCTCGCGGATGCGGGCCTCGGACCGCTTCTGGAAGGAGCGGTCGCCGGTGGCCAGGGCCTCGTCGATGAGCAGGACGTCGTGGTCCTTGGCGGCGGCGATGGAGAAGCGCAGCCGGGCGGCCATGCCGGAGGAGTACGTCCGCATCGGCAGCGTGATGAAGTCGCCCTTGTCGTTGATGCCGGAGAAGTCGACGATCTCCTGGTAGCGCTCCTTGACCTGTTCGCGGGACATGCCCATGGCCAGGCCGCCGAGGTGCACGTTGCGCTCGCCGGTCAGGTCGTTCATCAGGGCGGCGTTGACGCCGAGCAGGGAGGGCTGGCCGTTGGTGTAGATCCGGCCCCTCTCCACGGGCAGCAGGCCCGCGACCGCCTTGAGCAGGGTGGACTTGCCGGAGCCGTTGGTGCCGATCAGCCCGATCGCCTCGCCCTTGTAGGCGGCGAAGGAGACGTTCTTCACCGCGTGCACGCGGCGCACGCCCGCCGCCTTCTCGGTCTGCCTGCGGCGCACGATGCGGTTGAGGGCGGCGGTGGCGGAGCCGCGTCCGGCGCCGGTGCCGTTGACCCGGTAGACGATGTCGACGCCGTCGGCGACGACGGTGGGGATCTTCTCGCTGGTGGTGTCAGCCACGGCCGTAGGTCTCCTCAGCCTTCCAGAAGTAGATGAAGCCGCCGGCGCCGGCGAGCAGCGCCCAGCCCGCGGCGACCGCCCACACGTGCGGCGGCAGCTGGCTCGCGTGGAAGCTGTCGATCAGGGCGAAGCGCATCAGGTCGATGTAGACGGCGGCCGGGTTGGCCTGGAGCACCGGGCCCACCCAGGACGGCAGGTCGTTGTGCGAGGCGACCAGGTTGTCGATGCTCCACATCACGCCCGAGACATACATCCAGGTGCGCAGCAGGAACGGCATCAGCTGGGCGAGGTCCGGGGTCTTCGCCCCCAGCCGGGCCATGATCATCGCAATGCCCGCGTTGAACGTGAACTGAAGCACCAGGGCCGGGACCGCCAGCACCCAGGAGACGGCGACGGGAACGCCGAAGCAGAGCAGGATCACGGCCAGAGCGGCCATCGAGAACAGCAGCTGCTGGAGCTGCTGAAGGCAGAAGGAGAGCGGCAGCGCCGCCCGAGGGAAGTGCAGGGCCCTCACGAGGCCGAGGTTGCCGGAGATGGCCCGGGTGCCCGCCATGATCGAGCTCTGTGTGAACGTCCAGACGAACACGCCCGTGACCAGGAACGGGACGTAGTCCGGCACGCCCTTCTTGGTCTGGAGCAGCAGGCCGAAGATGAAGTAGTACACCGCCGCGTTGAGCAACGGCGTCATCACCTGCCAGACCTGGCCCAGTTTCGCCTGGCTGTACTGGGCGGTGAGCTTGGCGGTGGCGAAGGCGGTGATGAAGTGGCGGCGCGCCCACAGCTGCCGGACGTACTCGGGCAGCGTGGGGCGGGCGCCGCTGACCGTGAGGCCGTGACGGGCGGCGAGGGCCGCGAGGTCGTCGTCGGCCGGGGCCGTGGCCGGGGGCGGTGTGTGGAGGACCTGGCTCACATCCGCTGCTTTCGCTCGGGTCGGGGGGAGGGGTGGCGCGTGGTGTGGTGCACCTGCGGACGGCGTGACGGTCGCCCGGCGTTTCCCTGCGGGACGCTTCACGTTCTTCCACGTCGGGACGGGACCGTATCGTCGTAACGGGAGCGTAGGCCGAAGGGGCGTCGGAACGCAACCGTTTCGTCGTAACGCCCCTATGCTGGTCCGCATGACGACGAACCCCGACGAGCCCCAGCCGCGTCCGCGCCGCCGGGCCCCCGCAGGGGCGGCCGTGCTGCGGGAGGACGTGACGGAAGCGATCCGGGCCGCCGTCTTCGCGGAGCTCGCGGCCGTCGGCTACGCGCGGATGTCCATCGAGGGCATCGCACGCCGCGCGGGCGTCGGCAAGACGGCGGTGTACCGCCGGTGGCGTTCCAAGCTGCACCTGGTGCTCGACCTGGTCTCGGCCATCGCCGTGCAGGGGCTGCCCGCTCCGGACACCGGTTCCCTGGAGGGCGACCTGAGGCTGCTGTACGAGCTGACGGCGCGCGCCCTGCGCCACCCCGTCGCCTCGCAGATCATCCCCGACCTCCAGGCGGAGGCGGCCCGCAACCCGGACATCGCCGAGGCCCTCCAGAAGGCCCTGCGGGAGGGGCAGGAGGGCGTCGCCAGCGGCATCGTGGCGGCGGCGGAGCGGCGTGGCGAGGTCCGCGCCGGGCTCGACGAGGAGCTGGCCCTGGATCTGATCTCGGGCCCCCTGTACTGGCGCTCGGTGGTGATCCGCAGCCCCAAGCTGCCGAAGGGTCACCTGGCGGCGCTGGCACGGGCGACGACGGCGGCGCTCAAGGCGCTGTGAGCGCCGGTGGCGGCGGGTTCGGAGTCGGCGGCGGGTTCGGGGCTGGCGGTGGGTCCCGGGCCGGCGGTGGGTCCGAGATCGGCGGTGGGTCCGAGATCGGCGGTGGGTTCGGGCCAGTGGTGGGCCCGGAGCCGGTGGTGGGGCCGGGGCCGCGCACCGGCGGAGTTCCGCGCGTCTTCAGGGCTTGTCCGGCGCCGCCCGTAGCGCGAGGAGCTCGGGGGCCGGCACCTCGATCGCGCCCCGCGCACCGCCGGAACCTCACCCGGCTGCACGCCGACGGGAGCCTGGTGGCCGCCGGGCCCCGGGCCGACGACAGGGGCGCGCCGCTGCTGTTCGCGGTGGACCGGGCGCGGTTGGACGAGATCCTCCACGAGGCCCCGTACTACCGCCGCACCGCCGGAGTCGAGGTGCGCTCGGTCCGGGAGCGGACCCCGCTCGTCGGCCCGGGGACGCCCACGCCCTGAGGCTCTCAGGCGCGGGCCGCCTCCGGGTGCTGCCGGACCCAGCCCTCCCAGGCTGTCGTGATCATGTCCTGGACGTCGTACTTGGCCTTCCAGCCCAGTTCGGTCGCGGCGCGGTCGGCGGAGGCGACGACGCGGGCCGGGTCGCCGGGGCGGCGCGGGGTGACGGTCGGGGGCCGGTCGTAGCCGGTGACGGCGTTGATGAGGTCGATCATCTCGCGCACCGAGACGCCCTCCCCGCGGCCGATGTTGAGGGTGAGTTCGCGGCCGGGGGCGGCGGCGCACAGCGCGCGGGCCGCGGCCACATGGGCCTCCGCCACGTCCACCACGTGGATGTAGTCCCGGACGCAGGTGCCGTCCGGGGTGCGGTAGTCGTCGCCGAAGATGCGCGGGGCCGCGTTCTCCGTCAGCTTCTCGAAGACCATCGGGATCAGGTTGTACACCCCGGTGTCCGCGAGCTCGGGTCCGGCCGCGCCGGCCACGTTGAAGTAGCGCAGGGACGCCGTGGACAGGCCCGTGGCGCGGCCCGTCGCCCGCACCAGCCACTCGCCGGCCAGCTTGGTCTCGCCGTACGGCGACATGGGCGCGCAGGGCGTCTCCTCGGTCACCAGGTCCACGTCCGGCATGCCGTACACCGCGGCGGAGGAGGAGAACACGAAGGCGGTGACGCCGGCCGCGGTCACCGCCTCCAGCAGCACGCGCAGGCCCTCGACGTTCTCGCGGTAGTAGTGCAGCGGCAGGTCCACCGACTCGCCGACCTGCTTCTTCGCGGCGAGGTGGACGACGCCGGTGACGCCGTGGTCCACGAGGACGCGGGCCAGCCGCTCGCCGTCCAGCACCGAGCCCACCACCAGGGGCACCTCCGCGGGCAGGCGGGCGGCGATCCCGGTGGACAGGTCGTCGTAGACCACCGCTCTCTCGCCCGCCTCGGTCATCGCCCGTACGACGTGCGCCCCGATGTAGCCGGCGCCGCCGGTGATCAGCCAGGTCATGTGCGGCCGTCCCCTCGTCAGTTGGCCCTGGTGGTGCGTCGTGTGCCGTCCGTCGGCCCTTCAGTGAAGCAGGCGGCGGCGGTTTGTGCCGGGGACCGGCGGATCAGGGCACGCTGAGCGCTCCCCGGCAGCGGTCGGGGCCGGGTTCAGGCGCGCTCGCGGGCACCGGTGGCTCCGGGGCCCGGCAGGTGGAGCGCCACAGGCGGGTGAAGGAGAGCGCGGCCGCGGCGGCCAGCAGCCCGTTGCGGACCAGCATCAGCGTGGAGCCGGTCCAGGTGCAGGCCTTGACCTCGGAGTACAGCACGGGGTACACGATCGCGCTGACCACGGTCGCCGCGACGATCAGCGCGGCCACCGGTCGCTGCGTGGTGTACCGCGAGGTCAGGCAGACGGCGGCCATGCCGAGCAGCCAGATCATGTACTGGGGGCTGATCACCCGGCTGGTGACGGTGAACAGCAGCACCGCGCTCAGCGCCGCGTCGTACGGCGTCGCCGGTGTCCGGTGCCGGGCGCGTACCCGCCACAGCAGCAGGAGGGCGAAGGCCACGGCCGTGAGCGCCAGGGAGACGTCGGCGACGGCCCGGACGCCGGGGCCCGTGAACTCCAGGGCGCCGTACCGGTAGCGGACCCTGCCCGGCCAGCCGGTGTGCGTGGCGAGTCCGAGGACCGTGCCGCCGAGCGACTCGATCTGCACGCCCCGGCCGCCCTGTTGCCGCAGGAAGGCCTGCGGAGTGGTGAAGAGGGCCGAAAGGAGCACGAGCGCCGAGGCGCCGGCGACCGCGGCCCAGGTCCAGGCGGACCGGGTGTGCCGTCCCTTCGGTGTGCCGAGCAGCACCAGGACCGGCCACCCCTTCACCAGGGCGCCCAGCGCGGCGAACACGCCACCCGCGCGCGGGAAGCGCGACAACGTCAGCAGGGAGATGACGGCGAACGCGGTGACCTGCACGTCGTAGCGGGCGAGCGGCACGTGCAGGAGCAGCGGCAGACCGCAGATCCACAGGGCGGCACCGCGCAGGCTGCGGCCGCCGGGACGTGTTCCCGCGCGGGCGAGCGCCAGCGCGATCACCGCGTCGGCGGCCAGGGTGAGCGCGACGAACGCCTCGAAGTACGTCAGCCACGGCAGCAGTGCGGGGGAGAGCAGCACGGGCCCGGCGCCCGGCGGGTACTGCCACCGCGGGTCGTCGGCGGGGAAGGCGCCGTCGGAGAGGACCTCGTACCAGTGGTGGTACAGGTGCCACACCTCGCGCGTGACACCGCCCCAGCCCAGGTCGGGGGAGCCGCTGTGCGCGAGCAGCACCAGCATCAGGGCCCGGGTGGCGAGCCATACGGCGCCGAGGGCGAGAAGACGGCCCCGCGGCGCGCTGCCCGCCGCGGAACTCGGCGCGGCGTTCGGCTCGGTGTTCGTGACGGCGCTCATGACGGCGGATCGTAAGCCGGGTGAATGCCGTGGAAGAGGTCATACACGGCCAATCATCGACAAGGGCGAGCAACGGCACCGGATCGAGCCAGCGGGGCCGGGCGGTTTCGGGCGCCACCGGATCGAGCCGGCGGGGGGGCCGGGCGGTCCCGGGCGCCCGAGCGTCGTCTCCGGGCCCGTGGTGGCCGGCCGTGCGGTTCCCCGCGCCCCTCGAAGGCGCTACGCGCAGCCCGGCGTCTCCGACAGCGCCGCCGCGTCCAGGGCGCCGGTGAGCCGGTCCAGGCGGGCGCGCAGCTCGCTGATCTCGTCGAGGTCCAGCCCGGTCGCGGCGGCGATCCTGGGGGGCACCTCCAGTGCCCGTTCGCGCAGTGCGGTGCCCTCCTCGGTCAGCCGCACCTGAACCGACCGCTCGTCGCGCGCGCTGCGCTCCCGGCGCACCAGTCCGGCCGCCTCCAGCCGCTTCAGCAGCGGGGAGAGCGTGCCGGAGTCCAGGCGCAGGTGCTCGCCCAGCTTCTTCACCGGCAGCTCGCCGTGCTCCCAGAGCACCAGCATCGCCAGGTACTGCGGGTAGGTCAGTCCCAGGTCCTTCAGGATCAGCCGGTAGACCCCGCCGAAGGCGCGGGCGGCGGCGTTCAGGGAGAAGCAGATCTGCTGGTCCAGACGGAGCCAGTCGGCTGTGGGCGCGGTCATGCCTACCAGGGTACGCTTCGGCGGGCCAATTGGTTGTGCACAACTTAATTGTGTGCTTCACTGGTCGTGCAACGACGCTTCGGCGTTCCAGTTCCCGTTCCAGTTCCGACGTTTCGCAAGGGATGGTTCCCCATGGACGCGCTCTACACCGCCGCCGCCACCGCCACCCACGGCCGCGAGGGCCGCGCCGTCACCTCCGACGGCAAGCTGGACCTCCAGCTCGGCATGCCGGTGGAGCTGGGCGGCAACGGACAGGGCACCAATCCGGAGCAGCTGTTCGCCGCCGGGTACGCCGCCTGTTTCGGCAGCGCCCTGGCGCTGGTCGGCCGGCAGGCGAAGGCCGACGTCAGCGACGCCGCGGTGACCGCCGAGGTCGGCCTGCGCAAGGAGGGCGAGGGCTTCGCGCTCGCCGTGACGCTCCGCGTCGAGCTGCCCGCGACGGTCGACGAGGCGACCGGCCGCAAGCTGGTCGAGCAGGCCCACCAGGTCTGCCCCTACTCCAACGCCACCCGCGGCAACATCCCGGTCGAGCTCGTCATCGAGTAGGCCCGTCATCGAGTAGGCCCGTCATCGATTAGGGCCGTCATCGATTAGGGCCGTCATCGGGTAGGGCCGTCGTCCATGGGGCCGACCCGGGCCAGCACCTCGCCCGTCCGGCCGCTCCACGCCACCACCACGGCCTCCTCGGGCACCCGGTGCCAGCGCGTCAGCAGCAGCCAGCGCACGTGGTAGCGGCGGACGACGGCGGCGCGCTCGGCACGGGTGGAGTCCCGGGCGAGCCAGGCGCGGACGTCGGCCCGCCGTCTGCGCCGGTCCCGTTCGTCCAGGGCGGGGTCCGGCCAGGCCGGAGCGGCGAGGTTCGGGCCGTAGCCGGCGATCGAGTGCGCGGCGTAGTAGCCGTCGGTGAGCACGACCTCGCCGGGCCGGACGTACCGGGCGGCCCAGGCGTAGTCCGGCCAGCGCGGCGGCTGGGCGAAGCCGACCGGGTCCAGGAAGGGCGGCACCACCGCGCCGGCCTGGACGGTGAGGAACCCGGTGCAGGCGCCCGCCACCGCCGCCGTGCCCAGCAGGCGCCGCCCGCGCCCCCACGGCCGGGGCGCCGCCAGCTCCACCGCCAGCGCGAACTGGAGCGGCACCACCGTCAGCCCGAGCAGCCTGCCGTAGGTGTAGTGGCCGCTGATCCAGCCGTACGTCACCAGCAGGCAGTCCATGACGAACATCAGCACCAGCGGATCGCGCCGGGGGCCGCGCCGGGCCCGCAGCCACAGCGCCGGCAGCCCGAGCAGCGACAGCCAGAACTGACCGGGCAGGTGGAGATAGAGCTTGCGGTGCATCGCGTCCACGCTGCCGTCCCCGGCCAGCGCCAGCACATCGGTGTACGGCCAGCACGCGGCGACCGCCAGCGCCGTCACCCCGGTCAGCGCCCAGCGGCCCGCCACGGCCGGCCCGGCCCACCGCCGCGGCCCGGCCGCGGCGGCACGCGCGCCGGTGCCGCGCTGCCAGCCGAGGACGAAGGCGAGGCCGCCCAGCACCGCGGCCACCGCCGTGATCGGGTGGACCAGCAGGATCAGGCCGTACAGCGCGCCGAGCGCCGCGTAGCCGGTGAGGCCGGGCAGCCCGCTCGGCCCGACGTAGCGGACACGGGCCGCGTCCCGGGCCCGGGCCCCCGTCAGCGCCCAGGCCCAGAGGACCAGCCCGATCGCGAACGTCGACGGATAGCCGAGGTTGCCCGTCATCGAGATCAGCCCCAGATAGCCGCTCCACCAGGCGCGCTCGGTGCCCCACAGCAGCGTCATCGCCGCCACCGCGAGCACCGGGGCCCATGGCCGCGGCGTCAGCACCCGCACGAAACGGCCGATGCCCATCAGCAGCACCAGCAGATTCACCGGGCCGGAGAGCCGGACCACCTCCCAGCCGCCCAGCCCCGTCAGCCGGGCGAACACGCCCTGCGCGACGGCGTACGGCGAGTAGTAGGGGCTGCCCGCGCCCGGCAGATCGGCCATCGGATGGCGGGGGTGCAGCAGGTCCGCCTTGAGACGCTCGATCACCGCCGCGTGCTGGCCCGCGTCGCAGCACTGCGGCACCCGCCAGTACGCCAGCGACATCAGCAGCCAGAACAGCAGGCCGAAGACCAGGTACGGGCCGGGACGCCGGATCCGGCCGCCGCGCAGCGCCGTCGCACCGCGCACGGGGCGCCGGGCGAGGACTCCGGTGCTCATCGGACCGACGGGGACAGGAGCGTCTGGGGCATTGCCCGTATGTTCCCGCCGACGTCAACGGTATGACGCTAAGTCACCTCAACGGGTGAATGGTCACCGTACGGAGTCCGCCCGGTCGGCGTGTCCCTGCGCCGGCAGGCTCACCCGGCCCCGTACGGCCGGCTCCAGCAGCAGCGGCACCCCCAGCACCGGCAGCAGCCAGGCCGGCACGATCAGCCGGTCGCCCCAGATGGTGATGTCCGGGTGCCCGGCCTGGGTGAGGAACCCGGTGAACGCGGCCGCGATCAGGAAACCCCCGAACGCCGGCCGCCGCAGCGCGCCCCACGCCCCGGCGCCCAGGGCCGCCACGAACAGCGGCTCCCACAGCTGGCGGCGCAGCCACTCCACCCAGAAGTTGCCCTGCAACTGCCAGAACTCCGCCCACGGGCGCTCCCGGTCGGGCCGGGAGAAGTGAGCGGTGAGCAGGTCCTGCACGCTCTCCGCCCCGGACGGCAGACGCAGCAGCCGGGCCAGCAGCAGCGTCCAGCACACGGCACCCAGACCGGCGCCCGCGATCAGCAGCACCTCCCGCCCCGGCGGCCGTCCCCGCCGGTGCCGCCGTACGGCGATCAGCGCCCCCGCCCCGGCCAGGCACAGCCCGAGGAAGAGCGCCTGGGAGTGCTTGACCGCGAACAGGGCGAGCAGCGCCCCGCCGATCAGGGCGAGACCGGCCCCCTCGCGCCGCCCCTGGAGCAGCAGCGCGCAGCCCCACACCGCCGCCAGGGTCAGGGTCAGGGTCAGCCCCTCGGTCATCGGGCGCATGGCGGTCGTGCCGCACGGCAGGACGAAGAAGAGCGCCTGACCGGTCAGCGCCAGCGGCACCGGCACGGACAGGGTGCGCAGGACCAGGAAGGCCAGCACACCGCCCGCGACCGTGACGGCGACGCCCGCCGCCCACACGCCCCAGGTCACGCCGAGCAGCGTCACGAACGGCAGCAGGAACAGCGGATAGCCCGGCCGTGCCTCGAAGATCCGCATGAAGCGCCGCGGCATGGCGGGCACGGTGTGCCCGCCGGTCTGCCCCGCGCGCAGCCGCCGCTCCACCAGCCGCCACTCCCGGGCCCGGCACCGGGCCGCGACACCCGGGCGGGGATCGGGCCGGTGGAAGCGGAGCACGTCGACGTTCTGGTTGCGGCGCGCGATGGACGCCCGGCCCGCGCACGCGTAGTCGATGGTCGCGGCCGCCGCCGCCCGCTTGCTCTCGCCGCGCAGGCTCAGCGCGTACGACAGGTAGTTCTTGGTGTCGGGGGTGTCCCGGCCGGTGACGTTCGCGAGCTGGAGCACGGCGAAGACCGCGGCCAGGGCCAGCACCCAGGTGCGCGGCCTCACGACGACGTCAGCAGGTCACGGCCGGCGGCCGGGGCGGCGGACGCGTCCGGGACGGCGGCGGGCGGGGCCATCGGCTCGCCCAGCATCAGCGTCCGCACCACCCGCTCGGCCGCCCGCCCGTCGTCGAACTCGCAGAACCGGTCCCGGAACGCGGAGCGCGCCCGCGCCGCCCCCTCCTCCCGCCACGCCCCGGCGGCGAACAGCCCCGCCAGCTCCTCGTGGGAGCGCGTCACCGGGCCCGGCGGTGCGGCGGTGAGGTCGAAGTAGGCGCCGCGGCTCGCCGTGTACGTGCCCCAGTCGTCGGCGTGGATCACCAGCGGCCGGTCCAGGACGGCGTAGTCGAACATCAGGGCGGAGTAGTCGGTGAGCAGCACGTCGGAGGCGAGCATCAGATCCTCGACGTGCGGCTCGTCCGTCGCGTCGATCAGGACGCCGCGGCGGTGCAGCTCCGCCAGGCCCAGACCGCGCGCCGGGCCGGTGGCGAGCGAGGGGTGCAGCCGGACGATCAGGGTGTGGTCCGGGCCGAGGTCAGCGGCGAACCGGGCCAGGTCGATCCGGTCGACGTGGCCGCCCCGCCGGTGGTCGCGGCGGGTGGGCGCGTACAGCACGACGGTGTGGCCGGCCGGGACGCCGAGCCGGGCACGGACCCGGTCGCCGTGCCCGGAACCGGCGTTGACCAGGACGTCGTTGCGCGGGCTGCCGGTGCGCAGCGAGGTGAAGTGGCACGGGTAGGCGCGCTCCCACACCAGCTCGGAGTGGCGGTTGGCGACCAGGCTGTAGTCCCAGCGGTCGGCGCGGCGCAGCATCTGCGGCACGTCCAGGCCGTACCGGGCGCCGGGCTTGTCCAGCAGGTCGGCGCCCATGTACTTGAGCGGGGTGCCCTGATGGGTGTGGATGTGCACGCTGCCGGGGCGTTTGACGAGGGTGCCGGGCCAGTTGACGTTGTTGACGAAGTACGTGGCCCGCTCGGTGATCCGGCGGTAGCGCGCGGAGCCCAGGAGCACGTGTTCCACGTCCGGCGGCAGCAGCGCCGCCTGCTCCTCGTCGCGCACCACCCACACCCCGCGCAGGTGCGGGGCGAGTTCGCGCGCCTTGTGGTAGATGGCGGCCGGATCGCCGAGCACGCCCCGGTGCGAGAACGCCGAGTACACGGCGAGCTCCGGGTCCAGCGGGCGGCGCACGCCCAGCGCGGACCGGGCCCGCCCGAGCCGCCCGCCCGCCGCCGTACGGGCCCGGCGCGCCCGCCGCCCCAGCTCCCGGGCCGCCCGACCGGCCTGCCGCCGGACCCGGTAGGCGGGGTAGCCGCCCTCCAGCACCCGCAGCTCCGGCGGGACCACGGCGCCCTCGGGCCGGTACCGGCGGAACATCCCGGCCGTACGGTGGAAGAACTCCGCCTTGTCCGACGGGGGCAGCCGGTCCGGCTTGGCGAGGATGTCCAGACAGTGCTCGCCCATCTTGGTGTGCAGATACGGCCGCCAGCCCGCCAGCGCCGGGCGGGAGTCGACGAACGCGAAGACCCGCTCGTACTGCTCGTGGATGTCGAAGTGCTTGCGGCTGGTGGTGGAGAGGATGTTGCCCTGCCGCCGCTGCCGGTAGTTCAGGCAGATCCGGTCCAGGGTGGCGATCCGCCCGGCGCTGAGCATGACGGGGAAGGTCCAGGGCGTGTCCTCGTAGTAGCCGGGCGGGAAGGCGAACCCCTCCCGCTCGACGAAGGACCGCCGGTAGGCCTTGTTCCAGACCACCATCAGCAGGTCGAGGATCTGCGGGCGTTCGGCGGCCGTGAAGGCGGCGTCGTCCTCGGCCAGCAGATGCGCGAGCACGTTGCGGCGGGTGCCGCCCCACCAGTGGGTGCGCGCGTAGTCGAAGACCAGCACGTCCGGGTCGGCGCTCTCCTGAAGGCGGTCGGCCATCGCCCGCAGGGCGCCCGGGGTGAGAGTGTCGTCGCTGTCCAGGAAGAGCAGGTAGTCGCCGGTGGCGTGCGGCATCCCGGCGTTGCGGGCGCGGCCCAGACCGACGTTCTCCGGCAGGTGCAGCACGCGCACGCGCGCGTCGCGGGCCGCGCAGGCGTCGAGGATCTCGCCGCAGCCGTCCGGCGAGCAGTCGTTCACGGCGATCACCTCGATGTCCCGGAAGGACTGCTCCAGGACCGAGTCCAGGCACTCCTCCAGAAAGCCCTGCACCCGGAAGACGGGGACGATGATGCTGAAGCGGGGCACGTCTTCGTCAGCTCCTCACGAGAGTGGCGGCGGCGGGGGCCGGAACGCGTGCGGCGAGCGGGGTGACGGGCGGGATCGCCGCCGGCTCCTCGCCCAGCAGCACCCGGCGCACGACCCGCTCGGCGGCCCGCCCGTCGTCGAACTCGCAGAACCGCTCCCGGAACGCGGCCCGCAGCGCCGCCGACTCCGCGCCCGCGTGTTCGCCGTCGCGGAAGAGGCGGGCCAGCTCCTCGGGCGTCCGGGCCACCGGGCCGGGCGGCTCGGCCATCAGGTCGAAGTAGACGCCCCGGGTCTCCCGGTAGATCTCCCAGTCGTCGGCGTACACGACGATGGGGCGGTCCAGGTTGGCGTAGTCGAACATGATCGACGAGTAGTCGGTGACGAGCGCGTCGGCGGCCAGGCAGACGTCCTCCGAGGAGCGGTGCGCGGTCACGTCGATGATCCGGCCGCTGCCGCGCCGGCCGCCCCGGTCGTAGAAGTAGTGGGCGCGCAGCAGCACCACCACGTCCTCGCCGGCCGCCTCGCAGAAGGCCTCCAGGTCCAGGCCGGTGTCGAAGCCGGTGTGGTAGTCGCGGTGCGTGGGCGCGTACAGCACGGCCGTGCGGCCCCGCGGGACGCCCAGCTCGCGCCGGATGCGGGCCACCTCCTCCGCGGTCGCCGTGCAGTACACGTCGTTGCGCGGATAGCCGTACTCCAGATGCTCGTAGGAGCCCGGGAACGCGCGCTCCCACACGCGCGTGGAGTGGCGGTTGGAGGAGAGGTTGTAGTCCCAGCGGTCCACCCGGCCCAGCAGCTTGGTGAAGCTGCCGGTCGCGGCGGCGACCACCGGGTACGTCGACTGGTCCACGCCCATCTTCTTCAGCGGCGTGCCGTGCTGGGTCTGCACATGCACGCTGCCGGGGCGCTTGACCACGCCCTCCGCGAAGTTGGCGTTGTTGATCAGGTACTTCGCGCGGGCCAGCAGCTCCCAGGCGCGGTGGCTGCCGATGACGGCGTGCTCGACGCCCTCGGGCAGCGAGTCCACCGCCTCCGGCTCCACCAGGAACACCCCGCGGATGTGCGGGGCGAGTTCCCGGGCCTTGGCGTGGATCGCGGCCGGACTGCACGCGTAGCCGCGCCCCCAGTAGGCGCAGTACACGGCGAGGTGCGGATCCAGCGGGCGGCGCAGTGCGCGCCGGTAGCGCAGCCGGGTGCGCAGCATACGGGGGCGCGGCAGGCTCCCGGCGGCCCCCGTCGCGGCCCGGTAGGCGCCGCGCAGCGCGCGGAACGCGGTGTACTGCCCCGTCGCCAGCAGCCGGTGCTGGACGCCGAGGCTGCCGCCCGGGGTCCGGAAGCCGGCGGGGCGGTGGCGCCGGTAGAGCCCGCTTGCCCGGCGGAAGAAGGCGCGCCGCCGCGCGGGCAGCCGCCGCGGGTGCGCGGCCGTCTTCAGGACCAGGGCGAAGAGCTGCTCGAACAGCGGGCCCAGCCGCTCGCCGGGCAGCTGCCGCCCGGCGGCGTCCGTGAGCACCTCCTCGGCCCGCCGGAGCAGCTCGAAGTGGTGCTCGCCGGGCAGGCTGAGCCGGTTGCCCTGCCGGCGCAGCAGATGCCGTACGACGACGGAGCGCAGCACCGCCGTGCGCTCGGCCGCCCAGGTCACCCGGGGACCGAAGCCCAGGTCGGTGAAGGGCCCGTCGGGGAACGCCAGACCGTGTCCGGCGACGAAGGCACGGCGGTAGGCCGCGCTCCAGGCCGGCAGCTGCACGCCGGTCAGCCACGGGGCCCGGCCGGGCGGGAAGGCCCCGTCGGGCGCCGATGCCAGCAGCGGGGCGGCCGGGTTGCCCGGCTCGCCCTCCCACCAGGAACAGCGCTCGTGCTCGAACCAGAGCACGTCCACGTCGCCGGTCTCGGCGAGCCGCGCGTCCAGCGCCGCCAGCGCGCCCGGTACGAGGATGTCGTCGCCGTCCAGGAAGAGCAGATACGTGCCTCTCGCCGCCCGCATCCCGGCGTTGCGCGCCCCGGCGAGACCGGCCGAGGGCGGCGAGTGCACGACCGTCACCCGGGAGTCCCGCTCGGCGAGGGCGGCGGCGACCTCCGCCGCGGCGCACCCCGGCGCGTCGTGGACCGGGATCAGCTCGAGGTCGCCGGAGGACTGGGTGAGGACCGAGTCCAGCGCCTGGGACAGGCGGCCCGCGACCCCGTGGGACGGAACGATGATGCTGAAGCGGGGCATGCTGCTCTTTCTCTTGTCGTGCCGGACCGAAGGGAGGCGCGCACCGCCTCAGTCCGGGTGGCGGCCGGGCCGTCCGCCCGGCCGCCAGACGGGCGGACGGGTCGGGGTGGGCCGTGAGGAACTGCGGGGCATACGGGACTCCCGGAAGAGGAAACGGCGTTCAGCGGCCGTCGGTGACGGTGGCGACGACGGTGCGGGGACCGGCGGGCGAGGGCACGGTCGCCGAGGGCGAGGGGGCGGGCGCCGCGGCCGCGGACGGCACCGGCCGCCGCTCGTCGAGCGGGACCACCGGCGGCAGGCCCGTCTCCCCGAGCACGATCCGGCGGACCACCCGCTCGGCGGCGCGTCCGTCGTCGTACGGGCAGAACCGCTCGCGGAACGCCGACCGCAGCCGGGCCGGGCGCGGGCCGCGCCAGCGGCCGGAGACGAAGAGGTCGATCAGCTCCTCCTCGCTGCGCGCGACGGCGCCCGGCGGGAAGGAGTCCAGGTCGACATAGGTGCCGCGGGCCGCCTCGTACGCCTGCTGGTCGTCGGCGTACAGGACGATCGGCCGGTCCAGGACCGCGTAGTCGCACATGAGGGACGAGTAGTCGGTGACCAGGGCGTCCGAGGCCAGGAACAGCGACTCCACGCTCGGGTGGTCGCTGACGTCGACGACACCGTCCGAGGCGGGGGCGAGCGGCCCGCCGTGCCGGGGGTGCGCGCGGGCCAGCACCATGAAGCGCGGGCCGAGCCGGCGCAGCACGCGCTCCAGGTCCAGGCCGGTGCGCTGGGTGCGGCGGTAGTCGCGGTACGTCGGCGCGTACAGGAGCGCGAGCGTGCCCTCGGGGATGCCGAGCGAGGCGCGCAGCCGGGCCACGTCCTGGGCACTCGCCCGCTGGAGGACGTCGTTGCGCGGGAGACCGTACTCCAGGACGGTGTAGGCGCCCGGGTAGACGCGCTCCCAGACCAGGGTGGTGTGGCGGTTGCCCGACAGGACGTAGTCCCACAGGTCGACGTTGCGCAGCAGCCGGGCGAAGTCCGTGTCGCGGGCGGCGGCCGGGCGCTCCTGGAGGTCGAGGCCCATCTGCTTGAGCGGGGTGCCCTGCCGGGTCTGGACGAGGATCTGACCGGGGCGCTTGACCAGACGGTGGTCGAAGTCGTCGTTGTCGACCAGGTACTTGGAGCGGGCCAGCGCCGTCCAGTGGGCGGCCGTGTCCGGGCACAGCCGGCGCGGGCCGGGCGGGATCGTGTGGTGGTGCTCGGGGTGCGCGACCCACGCCGTGCGCACGTGCGGGGCGAAGCTGCGGAACGCCTCCTCCAGCGCGCCCGGGTTGCAGCCGTGGCCGCGGCCCCCGTGGGCGGTGAAGACGGCCCGGTCGGCGCGGAGCGGGAGCCGGAGCTGGACGCGGTAGTGCAGCCGGAGGGCGGCGGTCCGGGCCGTGCGCAGCAGCCCGGCCGTGAGCTTGCCGGTGCGGCGGCCCAGCGCGGCGGCCAGCCGCAGCGAGCGGTAGGTGCGGTGCAGGCCGAACCGGATCAGGAGGTGGCGCAGCCCGGCCCGCGGCGGGACGCGGGCGCCGGCGACGTAGTGGCGGCGGTAGTGGGCGCGGGCCAGCCGCAGGAACTCGGCGCGGGTGCCGCGCGGCAGCCGGTCGGGCCGGGTGAACACCGTCGCCAGGTGGTCGACCATGCGGCGGAAGAGCACCGGCCGCCACCGGGCCAGTGCCGGGCGCGCCGCCAGGAACGCGAAGACGCGGTCGTACTGGGCGAAGACGTCGAAGTGCCGCCGGCTGGGCGTGCCCAGGATGCTGCCGCGCCGGCGCTGCCGGTAGTGCACGCAGACCCGGTCCAGCGTCGCGATCGACTCCGCCGTCATCAGCACCGGGTACGTCCACGGCGTGTCCTCGTAGTAGCCGGGCGGGAAGACGAAGCCCTCGCGGACCACGAACTCCCGCCGGTAGGCCTTGTTCCAGGCCACCATCAGCAGCCGGAGCAGCCCCGGGCGGTCCGCCAGCCGGAACGGTGCGGGACCCTCCTGGCGCAGCTGGACGGCGGCCTGGTTGCGGACGGTGTCGCCGGACCAGTACGTGCGCGCGTAGTCGTAGACCAGGACGTCGGGTTCACCGGTCTCCGTCAGCCGGTCGGCGATGGCGCGCAGCGTGCCGGGCGTGAGGGTGTCGTCGCCGTCCAGGTAGACCAGGTAGTCGCCCGTGGCCCGCTCGGTCCCCGCGTTGCGGGCGGGCCCCAGCCCCCGGTTCTCCGGCAGGTGCAGCGGACGCACCCGCGCGTCGCGGGCCGCGAACTCGTCGATGATCGCCCCGCAGGCGTCCGGCGAGCAGTCGTCCACCGCGATCAGTTCGAGATCCGGGCAGGACTGGGACAGCACCGACTCCAGGCACTCGTGCAGGTACGCCTGAACGTGGTACGCGGGGACGATGACACTGAACCTGGGCACGGCACATCCATGGGTCGGCGCGGGCGTTCGGCCCGGGAACGGCCGCTGGGCCGATTTGGTTACGCCGCCTACGGCATACGGGGGACTTGTGGTGAACAGCGGGGGGCGGGCCGGTGACGGCCCGCCCCCCGACACCCGGTCGTCCGGCGCTACTTGACCGCGCCCGCCATCACACCGGACACGAACTGCCGCTGGAACGCGAAGAAGACGACCAGCGGGACGACCATGGAGATGAACGCGCCGGGCGCCAGCACGTCGATGTTGTTGCCGAACTGCCGTACCTGGGTCTGGAGGGCGACCGTGATCGGCTGGCTGCCCGAGTCGGTGAAGACCAGCGCGATCAGCATGTCGTTCCACACCCACAGGAACTGGAAGATGCCCAGGCTCGCGATCGCGGGCCCGGCCAGCGGCATCACGACCCGGACGAACAGGCGCAGTTCACCGGCGCCGTCCAGCCGGGCCGCCTCCAGCAGCTCCCGCGGGATCTCCGCGAAGAAGTTCCGCAGCAGGAACACCGCGAACGGCAGGCCGAAACCGGTGTGGAAGAGGATCACCCCGAAGACGGACCCGAACAGACCGAGCTTGCCGAAGAGTTCGGCGATGGGGATCAGCGCCACCTGCACCGGTACGACCAGCAGGCCGACCACCGCGAGGAACCACCAGTCGCGGCCCGGGAAGTCCATCCACGCGAACGCGTAGCCGGCCAGCGCGCCGATGACGACCACCAGGACCGTCGCCGGGACCGTGATCAGCACGGTGTTGACGAGCGAGTCGGTGATGTCACCGTTCTCCAGGAGCTTCTCGTAGCTCTCGAAGGTCAGCTTCGACGGTTCGGTGAAGACCGTCCACCAGCCGCTCGCCGCCACGTCCTGCGGGGTGCGCAGCGAGGACAGCAGCAGGCCGATCGTCGGGACCAGCCAGAACAGGCCCACGACGAGGAGGAAGACCCGGACCAGACCGCCGCTGACGCTCTCGGCGAGCCGTGAGCCCAGCGACCGCTTGGCCCGTACGGCCGTGACGGGCGGCGGTGCCGCCGTGGTGAGACTGCCGGCGTCCGTCGTCATCGCCGCACCTCCCGCCTGAGCCGCCGGACGTTGAACCACATCACCGGGATGACCAGCAGCAGCAGGAACACCGCGATGGCGCTGGCGATGCCCGGCTGGTCCTCGGAGAAGCCCTTGCGGTACAGCTCCAGGGCGAGCACGTTCGCGTCGTCCTGGGAGGAGCCGGGGGCGATGATGAAGACCAGGTCGAAGACCTTCAGCACATTGATCATCAGGGTGACCGTGACCACCGCGAGGACCGGCGCCAGCAGCGGCACGGTGACCCGGCGGAACACCTGCCACTCGTTGGCCCCGTCCACCCGGGCCGCCTCCAGCAGCTCCCGGGGCATGCCCGCGAGCCCGGCCGCGATCAGCACCATCGCGAACCCGGCCCACATCCAGATGTACGAGCCGATGATGGCCGGGGTGACCAGCGACGGGCCGAGCCAGTCCAGGCCGTTGTACGGCTCCTTGAAGTTGTCCGCCGGGAGCCGTAGCAGGGCCCCGTCGGCCGCGGCGGGCAGCGTGAACGTCCCGTCGTCGGCGGCCTTCGTCGAGGCCACCACCTTGCCGTCCTTGACGGCCTCGATCTTCATGCCGGCGTAGCCGGTCTCGGTGGCGTCGACCCCGTTGCGCTCGCCGACGCCCTTGCCGCGGGTGAAGTCCTGCCAGGTGGTGCCGGTGATCTTCCCGGGCTGCGGCTTCGCCGCCACGGCGTTCTTGGCGTCGTCGGGCATCAGGTCGGGGGCGACGCCGACCAGGGGGAGCACGACGACGTCCCCGGCGCTCACCGGCGACTTGGTGATGAAGCCGCCGCCGTCGGGCTTGAGCGGCGACTGCGCGCCCGGGTGCGCCTTCGGGAACGCCGACGCCTGGGCGAAGGTGTCGTGGACGCCGACCCACACCGCGTTCGCCACGCCCTTGTCCGGGTCCTGGTCGTAGACCAGCCGGAAGATGATGCCGGCCGCCAGCATGGAGATCGCCATCGGCATGAAGACGACCAGCTTGAACGCGGTGCCCCAGCGGATGCGTTCGGTGAGCACCGCGAAGATCAGACCGAGCGCGGTGGAGACCGTCGGCGCGAACACCACCCAGATGATGTTGTTCTTCAGGGCCGTGCGGATGCCGTCGTCGGTGAACAGGGCCCGGTAGTTGTCGATTCCGGCGAAGCCGTCGCCGGACTGGTCGTAGAAGCTGCGGACGACCGAGTACCCGATCGGGTAGACCACGAGCGCGCCGAGCAGCACCAGGGCGGGCAGCAGGAACAGGGCTGCCACCGACTTCCGGGTGCCGGTCACGCTCTTGCGCGG
This sequence comes from Streptomyces fumigatiscleroticus, assembly GCF_014647975.1. Classification (GTDB taxonomy): domain Bacteria; phylum Actinomycetota; class Actinomycetes; order Streptomycetales; family Streptomycetaceae; genus Streptomyces; species Streptomyces fumigatiscleroticus. The sequence continues at coordinate 791,297 of NZ_BMQF01000002.1, read as the reverse complement.
ACGAGGGGCGGAAGGGGTCGCCGGGGTGGTGGCGACACCCTCCGCGGATGCCGACGTCATGACGTCAGTTCCCGTACGCCTTCGCCGCGTCCGCCTCCAGCCTCGCCTGGGTGCCCGCGACGTCCGCCGGGTTCTTCAGGAAGTCCTGGAGCGCCTTCCACTCGCCCTTGCCGGGTGTGCCGCCGAAGGCCTGCGGGGCCTGGTCGGACATGTCGAAGCGGAAGTCGTCCCCGGCGTCGATGAGCGCCTTGGCCATCTTCTGCTGCACCGCGTTCGGATACGCCGAGTTCGGCACGTTCTTGTTCGGTGAGAGATAGCCGCCCAGCTTCGCCTGGATCGTCGCCGCGTCCGGGGAGGCCAGGAAGGTGGCCAGGGCCTGTGCCGCCTCGGAGTCCTTCAGGATCACGGCCGCGTCGCCGCCGGAGACCACCGGGGAGTCGCCGCCCACGGCCGGGAACGGGAACACCTTCGCGTCCGTGCCCACCTTCGCCTTGGTCTGGCCGATGTTGACCTGCGCGAAGTCGCCCTCGAAGACCATGCCCGCCTTCGGCTGGTCGCCGCCGGTGAAGGCCTGCGTCACCGACTCCGGGAACTCCGTCTGGAGCGCTCCCTTCGCGCCGCCCGCGACATAGTCCTTCTTGCCCCAGATCTGTGCCAGCGCGGTCAGCGCGTCCTTCACGGACGGATCCGTCCACTTGATCTTGTGCTGGGCGAGCTGGTCGTACTTCTCGGGGCCGGCCTGGGAGAGGTAGACGTTCTCGAACCAGTCCGTGAGGGTCCAGCCGTCGGCGCCGCCGACCGAGAACGGGGTGACGCCGGAGTCGTAGACCGTCTGCGCGGTGGTGAGCAGCTCGTCCCAGGTCTTGGGCTCGGCGGCGCCCGCGTTCTCGAAGACCTTGGTGTTGTACCAGATCAGGGACTTGTTGGCGGCCTTGTAGTAGACGCCGTACTGCTTGCCGCCGACCTTGCCGATGTCCTGCCAGCCCTGCGAGTAGTTCTCGCCGAGCTCCGCCTGGCCCTCGGCGCCGATGGGCTTGGCCCAGCCCTTGTCGACGGCCTGCTTGATGGCGCCGGGCTGCGGGAGCATCGCGATGTCCGGCGGCTTGCCGCCCGCGATCTTCGAACCGAGGAAGTTGATGATCGGGTCCTGGGCGGGCACGAACTTGACCTTGGCGCCCGTGCGCTTCTCGAACTCGGCCAGGACCTTCTTGAAGTTGGCCTGCTCGGCGCCGGTCCAGACGGCGGCGACCTCCAGGGTCGCACCGTTCAGCCGGGGGAGGGTGACGGTGGCGGTGGTCGCGGAGGGGCTGCTGCTGCCCTTGCTGTCGTCGTTGCCCTTGCTGTCGTCGCCTCCGCAGGCGGTGAGCGAGAGCGCGAGGGCCCCGGCCACGACGGCGGCTGCGGTCCTCCCGGCTCTGCGTAAGGTCGCAGGCGCGGTGCGGTGACCCGTCGGCCTGCGTTTGCGGATGGTGCTGCTCGTGCTGCGCATCACTGCCCCGTTCTTCGTCCTCGTCGAACGTTCGGCGCTGTCCCGTGCGCTCTGGTGTACGCCCCGCGACTTGAGACCGGCAAGAGCGCGTCGGGTGCCGGGCCGGAGATCGTGACCGCGTCGTGACTAAGCGCTCCGCTGGAGGGGCGGTGCTGTGTCCGCGGGTCCGTTGTGGCTGGTCGCGCACTTCCCCGCGCCCCTTGTCGGCGTTGCCCTCACGGCCGTTACAGCAGCGACGGGACGGTCGGGGCCGCCACCTCCCGTGCCGCCCGCTCCAGCGCGCTCGCCAGCAGGGCCAGGTCCGTCGGCCCGTTGCCCAGCTCCCGCACATGGCGCCGGGCCGGCGGGCGCTGTTACAGCAGCGACGGGACGGTCGGGGCCGCCACCTCCCGTGCCGCCCGCTCCAGCGCGCTCGCCAGCAGGGCCAGGTCCGTCGGCCCGTTGCCCAGCTCCCGCACATGGCGCCGGGCCGGCGGGTCGCCCATGCGCTGCCACTGAAGCGGCGTGACCGCCGGCCGCAGCGTCGCCGTGCGCGGGATACGGCCCGTGACGCGCCCGCCCTGGAACGGCACGGTCCGTCCGTCGGCGCGGGCCAGGCTGCCGCGGCCCGGCGCCGGCTCGTCCGGTCCCGGCACCGGCGCCTCCAGCGTGGCCCGCGCGGTGGCGCGCCGGGCCGGCTCGGTCTCCGCCGTACGCCCCCCGAGCCCGGTGGCGGCCACCAGATGCACGCCGAGCCGCTCGCCCTCCCGTGCCACGGCCTCCAGCGCCCGCATCACCGACCCCGCCGCGGGCCGCCCGGGCGAGCCGAGCGGGGGCTGGACCAGGGCGTCCAAATCGTCCACGACCACCACCAGCCGGGGCAGCGGCGGCGCGGCCTGGGTCCGCTGCCGGGCCGCCGCCGGCCGCAGCCGCAGCGTGGCACTGGGCGGGGTGTCGAGATCCGCGGCCCCCGCCCCCGCCCCGGGCGCGCCGCGCGCCGCCGAGCGCTGGACGACCATCCGGCCCGACACCGCGCGCCCGGTGTGCCACTCGGCGAAGTCCGACCGTCCGAGCAGCTCCGCGCGCCGCTTCAGCTCGGCGCTCAGCGACTGGGCGAACTCCCGCATGCGAACCGGGTCGTCGGCGGTCAGATGCGTGGTGACGTGCGGTACGTCCGTACAGACCCGCAGGCCCTCGCCGGATCCGGCGCCCGCGCTCACGGTGTCCCGCCCGTCCATCAGCACGATGCTCAGCCGGTCCGGACGCTCGGCCGAGGCCAGCGACGCCACGACCGCGCGGAGCAGCTCCGTACGGCCGCTGCCCGCCGGGCCCTCGATCAGCAGATGCGGTCCCTCGGCCGCGAGGTCGACGGTGACCGGGCCGCGCGGCCCGGCGCCCAGTACGGCGTGCGCCCGTCCGCCGAGCGCTTCGGTGTCGTCGGCCGCGTCGGCCCACCGGGCCATCAGGGACGCCGGGGTGGCCCGGGCCAGCCCCAGTTCGTCCAGGAGCCGGGCCGCCTGGGGCAGCGGTGCGGACACGCGCGCGTGCCGCTCGCCGGCGGCGGCGTCCGGGCGCAGCGGCGCCAGCGCCCGCGCGAAGCGCTCCGCCCAGGCGGCCGAGACGGCGTCCACGGTGGCCACGGTGCCGGGCGCGACCGGGCCGTGGGCGACGGGGCCGGGGCCGGTGGTGTCCGGGCCCGCGGTGGTACGGCCGGGGGTGCGGCCGGTGGCGTCCGGGCCCGCCGCGGGGCGGCCGGGGACATGGCCGGTGGTGCCCGGGCCCGGCATGGCGCGGTCGGAAGCGGTGCCGGTGCGGGGCGCGGGCACGGGGGCCCGGGAGGCGTCCGGTTCCGGCCGGGCCACGCGCATCAGCCGCAGCGCCGTCGCCACGTCGCCGCTGAGCAGCGCGACGGCACCGCACGCGCGGAAGACCGGCGACACCGCGCAGGCCGCCTCGTACGTCTCCGTCACCGGGGAGGCGGGGGAGGCGGACTCCGTCTCGGCGAGACACACGACATGTATGCCGGCCGCGGGGCCCTCCACGGCCAGCCGCGTCACCGCCTCACGGACGTCCGCGCCGCCGGGGTCCCCGTCCACGACGAGCACCGAGTACGGCCCCGCGAAGCCCCCCGCCGGGGGCCGGGCCGCCCGCTGCCCCGGGCCGGACCCGGGAGCCGTCGACTCGGGCGGGTGGTCCTCCAGGCGCAGCAGGAGTTCGTCGGCGCGGGCCCGGGCCTGCCCGGGGTCATGGGCGAGCAGGAGGCGGCAGTCCTGGCCGTGTGCCGGGCGCACATGCGGCAGCCAGCCGAGCCAGGACCACTCGGCGGTGCGCTCCTCCAGGGAGCGGGAGCGGTCCGCGCTGATCAGGACGATCTCCAGCGTGTCGGGAGAGTGCAGCGCGGCGAGCTGGGCCAGCACCGAGCGGGCCAGCCCGGCCAGCCGCGCGCGCGGACCCGCCAGCCCCAGCGCCCCGGCCTCGCGCAGGCCGGCGGTGACCGGCACCGCGGGCAGCAGTCCCGAGCCGTCGGGGGCCGTCCGGTCGGCCGTGCCGAGCCGCACGGTGAGCGCCTCCGGGTGTCCCGGGCCGCGCTCCCACAGCCGCGGGCCCGGCCCCAGCGCCGTCAGCAGCAGCGCGGCCGGGTCCGGCCAGGTCTCCGGCACCTGGGAGGCGCCGGTCCGGGCGGGGGCCGCCGAGGCGGTCTCCTCGCCGGGCGCCACGGGCCTGGCGGCGCCCTGTTCGCCGCGCCCGCCGGCCAGTCGCCGCGCCCACGCGGTGAGCCCGCCGCGCCTGCGCACGCCCTGGGGCGCGTCGGTGCCCCGGAGGGGGGTGCCCTTGCGGCCGGGACGGACGCCCTGGGCGGGTCCGCCGTCCGTCCCGGGGGCGCCGAGGGAGCCGCCGATCGGGGTTCCCTCGCGGCCGGAGCCGCCGGCACCGCCGCCGGAGCGGACGCCCCGGGCGGCTCCGCCGTCCGTTGCGGGGGCGCCGGGGGATCCGCCGTGGCCGCCCGCCCCGGACCGTCCGGCGTGCGTGTCGTGGTCGCCGGAGGCCGGCCGCGGCGCGCTGCCGCGCGGAGTGGTACGCGGTGCTCCGCCCAGGGAGGTGGTGCGCGGCGGAGCCGTCGTGGCGTCCGTGCCGTGGCTCTCCAGCCGGGGCGCTCCGGCCTGGTCCGGCACGCGGGGCGGCTCGGCCGGGCCGTGCGCCTGGGCGCCGGGCGAGCCGTCGGCGGCGCCCCAGCCCGCCGCGCCGTAGGCGTGGTGCGTGGGCTCGGCGAAGCCGCCCGTGCCGCCGTGCACCCCGCGCGCGCGTGCCGTCCCCTCGGCGCCGGGCGCCGGTGCGCCCGGCCCGGACGTGGGCGCGTCGCCGCCGTACTCCCCTCCCGGCCCGTCGGGAACCTCGTCGGCCACCCGTACGCGGACGTGGCCCTCCCCGTCCGGTGCCGTCGGCAGCGGCGGGCCGGGTGTCCGGGGCGTGGCCAGCCGCAGCGCCGACTCGCCGATCCGCAGCAGCGCGCCCGGCGCGAACCGGACCGGGCGGGTGCCCACGCGGGTGCCGTCCAGCGTGGTGCCGTTCGTGGAGTCGAGGTCGGCGACCCAGACGTGGCCGTCGGCGGAGACGGTCACCGCGCAGTGCAGCCGGGAGACGTCCGGGTCGTCGAGCGGGACGTCGGCGTCGGCGGAGCGGCCGAGGTGGATCTGGCCGCCGTGCAGCAGATGGACGCCGCCCGCGTCGGGGCCGGCGACGACATGGAGCTGGGCCGGGACGTCGGCCGGCTCGGGATGCGGCTCGTGCTCGTCCGGGGCGCCCAGGTACAGCACGGCGCCGTCGACCAGCGGGGGCTCGCCCAGGGTGCAGCGCTGGGCGTCCAGCCGCTGCGCGCCCGCGTACAGCACCGGCGGGGCCGGGCCGTCGGCGCCGCAGACCGCCGAGGCCAGGGCCGGGGCGACCGCCGCCAGGGCCGTACCGGCCGGGGCCGTGACCAGCACGTCGCGGCGCGTGGCGCGGCCCCGCGCCGGAGCTCCGCCCTGCTCCGGCGCGGCCGGGGACCTGGGGGAGGACGGGGCCAGCGGGTCTACGACGGTCAGCCGGATCTGCATCGCCGTCAGCGGTCCCTTCTGCGCGGGCGCCCGCGCAGCGGGGACGAAGCCGCCCCGCGGTCCCCCACCGCGGACTTCCCCCACCGCCACGCGAGCACGTCGGCCAGTACTGGAGGCATCCTCGCACCTGCCGCTGACAATGTGCCCGTCGTCCGGCAGTAAATGATCTTGATTGGTCGGCTCTGCCCGTAAAAGTGCCTGACCAGTGCCGTCCGGGTGATCGTTCGGGCATCACTTGAGATCGGTCATGCCCGGCTCCGGCAACCAACGGACCGGGTCGCGCGTCTTTCCTTCGAACATGTACCGGAAGCGGTACGCAGGACGCACGGCAGAACCACAGGAAGACGACAGCCCGGTGCCGCCCGTACCACCACTACAGTGGGTCGGAACCCGCCGTGGCACGGTAGTCACGGTGACAGGGCCAGCCAAGCAAGCAGCAGGGAGCGCATGACGTGCGGCCGGTAGGCAGCAAGTACCTGCTCGAGGAGCCGCTCGGACGCGGCGCCACGGGCACCGTCTGGCGAGCCCGCCAGCGCGAGACCGCGGGCGCGGAGGCGGCCGTGCCGGGGCAGCCCGGCGAGACCGTCGCGATCAAGGTCCTCAAGGAGGAGCTCGCCAACGACGCGGATGTCGTGATGCGGTTCCTGCGGGAGCGGTCCGTCCTGCTCCGGCTGACCCACCCCAACATCGTCCGGGTCCGCGACCTGGTCGTCGAGGGCGATCTGCTGGCGCTGGTCATGGACCTCGTCGACGGCCCCGACCTGCACCGCTACCTGCGCGAGAACGGGCCCTTCACACCGGTCGCCGCCGCCCTGCTCACCGCCCAGATCGCCGACGCGCTCGCCGCCAGCCACGCCGACGGGGTGGTGCACCGCGACCTGAAGCCGGCCAACGTGCTGCTCAGGCAGGACGGCGGCGAGATGCACCCGATGCTGACCGACTTCGGCATCGCGCGCCTGGCCGACTCGCCCGGCCTCACCCGCACCCACGAGTTCGTCGGCACGCCCGCGTACGTGGCGCCCGAGTCCGCCGAGGGCCGCCCGCAGACCTCCGCCGTCGACATCTACGGCGCCGGCATCCTGCTGTACGAGCTGGTCACCGGCCGTCCGCCGTTCTCCGGCCAGTCCGCCCTCGAAGTGCTGCACCAGCACCTGAGCGCCGAGCCGCGCCGCCCGTCCACCGTCCCCGACCCGCTGTGGACGGTGATCGAGCGCTGCCTGCGCAAGGACCCCGACGAACGGCCCAGCGCCGAGAACCTCGCCCGCGGCCTGCGCGTGGTCGCCGAAGGCATCGGCGTGCACGCCAACTCCGCGCAGATCGCCGCCGCCGAGGGCGTCGCCGCGCTCCTGGTCCCCGACCCGGCCCCCGCGCCCGTCCCCGGCACGCCCGGCGCCGCCGACCCGACGCAGGTCCTGCCGCAGGGCTCCGGCGCCTACGACCCCAACGCCGCGACCAGCGTCCTGCCGCACACCGGCGGCCCGGCCGGCGCCGCCGACCCCACCGCCGTACTGCCGAACCGCGGCGCGGCCGACCCGACCGCGGTGATGCCGCCGGTGCCGCCGGGTCAGCAGCCCGGTCAGCCCGGCCGGCAGCCCGGTCAGCCGGGACAGCCCGAGGACCCGCACCCCTGGCAGAGCCAGTTGCGCGCCGCCCGCGACCGCAACGAGCAGACCCAGGTCCAGTACCTCGACCCCAGCCAGGACCCGCTGCGCCGCCGTCCCCAGCGGCAGGTCGCCCGGCCGCAGCAGCAGCCGCGCCCGCAGCAGCCGCAGCAGCGGCCCCAGCCCGGCTACGGCTATCCGCAGCAGCAGCAACAGCAGCAGTCCCGGCGGTACGCCACGCCCCAGCCCCAGCAGCCGCAGCAGGCCCCGCAGCCGCAGCGGTACGCGCCGCCCGCCCCGCCCGAGCGTCAGCGGCCCGCGCGGGAGCCCCGGCAGCGCAGCGCCAACCCCATGCGGATCCCCGGGCTGGGCTGTCTGAAGGGCTGCCTGTTCACGGTCGTCATCCTGTTCGTCGCCGGATGGCTGATCTGGGAGCTGAGCCCGCTCCAGGACTGGATCGGCACCGGCAAGGGCTACTGGGACCAGCTCACCGACTGGTTCGACACCGTGACCGGATGGATCGGCGACCTGGGCGGCGGCTCCTCCGGCCAGTAGGCCACGGAGCCACGGAGCCACAGAGCCACAGAGCCACGGAGCCACGGACCGACAGGCCCCGACTCTGGGGATTTGTCGACAACCAGCGGGTGATTTCCGGCTCCACGGTGAAGGTCGGCTCCTCGGACGCGTAGTTTTGTCGCCAACACGCGTCGGTAGGAGCAGTCTTGGCACGGAAGATCGGCAGCCGGTACACCGCCCACCAGATCCTGGGACGGGGCAGCGCCGGCACGGTGTGGCTGGGCGAGGGACCGGACGGGCCCGTCGCCATCAAGCTGCTGCGCGAGGACCTCGCGTCCGACCAGGAACTCGTCGGGCGCTTCGTGCAGGAGCGCACGGCCCTGCTCGGCCTGGAGCACCCGAACGTGGTGTCCGTGCGCGACCTGGTCGTCGACGGCAACGACCTCGCCCTGGTCATGGACCTGGTCCGCGGCACGGACCTGCGCACCCGGCTGGAGCGGGAGCGGCGGCTCGCGCCCGAGGCGGCGGTGGCGATCACGGCGGACATCGCCGACGGGCTGGCGGCCGCCCATGCCGCCGGGGTCGTGCACCGCGACGTGAAGCCCGAGAACGTCCTGCTGGACATGGAGGGCCCGCTGGGCCCGGGCGGCTCGCACCCGGCGTTCCTGACGGACTTCGGGGTGGCCAAGCTCATCGACACCCCCAAACGGACCCGTGCGACGAAGATCATCGGCACGCCGGACTATCTGGCCCCGGAGATCGTCGAGGGCCTGCCGCCCCGCGCCTCGGTCGACATCTACGCCCTCGCCACCGTGCTCTACGAGCTGCTCGCCGGCTTCACGCCGTTCGGCGGCGGCCACCCGGGCGCGGTGCTGCGCCGCCATGTGACGGAGACGGTCGTCCCGCTCCCCGGCATCCCGGACGAGCTGTGGCAGCTGATGGTGCAGTGCCTGGCCAAGGCCCCGGCCTCCCGGCTGCGCGCCTCCGAGCTGGCGACCCGGCTGCGGGAGCTGCTGCCGATGCTGGCGGGCATGCCGCCGCTCGACGTCGACGAGCCGGACGCCGGGCCGGCCGAGGACGTGCCGGAGCAGGGGGAACCCGCCCGTCCGGCGCCGGCCGGGGAGCAGGTGCGGCGGCGCGGGGCCGTGTCGCTGGTGCCCGGCGCGAGGCCCGCCGACTCCAACCGCGACACCCACACGTCCATGCGCGTACCGGCGCCGGACGAGCTGGCCGGCGGCGCCCGCGGGACCGCCCGTGCGCCCCGCGCGACGGGCGCCCCGCGTCCCGGCTCGGCCCGCAACCGGGCCTCGGCCCGGCGCCGCCGGGTGGCGCTCGGCGCGGGCGCGGTGGCCCTGGTGGCGGCGGTCGGCGTCGGCACCTGGCTGGCCACGGAGGGTGACGACGCGGACGCGACCCCCCGCGACACGCAGAATTCGGCCCCGGCCTCACCCTGAGATCAGGGCTGGCCGAACCGGGAGAACAGCACAAAGGTCCTGGTCACAGCGGCCCGCGATGATCGCGGACGGCGGACGGCCGAGGTCGGTTGCCACAGCCGTTAGGCTGGATGCGTGGCAGTCGTCGATGTATCCGAAGAGCTCAAGTCCCTCTCCTCGACCATGGAGTCGATCGAGGCCGTCCTGGACCTCGACAGGATGAGGGCAGACATCGCCGTGCTCGAGGAGCAGGCGGCCGCGCCGTCCCTGTGGGACAACCCGGACGAGGCGCAGAAGATCACCAGCAAGCTCTCCCACCTCCAGGCCGAGGTCAGGAAGGCGGAGGCGCTGCGCGGCCGGATCGACGATCTCGCCGTGCTCTTCGAGATGGCCGAGGAGGAGGACGACCCGGACACCCGTGCCGAGGCCGAGTCCGAGCTCGCCGCCGTCAGGAAGGCGCTGGACGAGATGGAGGTCCGCACCCTCCTGTCCGGCGAGTACGACGCCCGTGAGGCGCTGGTCAACATCCGCGCCGAGGCCGGTGGCGTCGACGCCGCCGACTTCGCGGAGAAGCTTCAGCGCATGTATCTGCGCTGGGCCGAGCAGCACGGCTACAAGACCGAAATCTACGAGACGTCGTACGCCGAAGAGGCCGGCATCAAGTCGACCACCTTCGCCGTGCAGGCGCCGTACGCCTACGGCACCCTCTCCGTCGAGCAGGGCACCCACCGCCTGGTGCGCATCTCGCCCTTCGACAACCAGGGCCGCCGCCAGACGTCCTTCGCGGGCGTGGAGATCCTGCCCGTCGTCGAGCAGTCCGACCACGTCGAGATCGACGAGAGCGAGCTGCGCATCGACGTCTACCGGTCCTCCGGCCCGGGCGGCCAGGGCGTGAACACCACCGACTCCGCGGTCCGCATCACGCACCTGCCCACCGGCATCGTCGTCTCCTGCCAGAACGAGCGGTCGCAGATCCAGAACAAGGCCACCGCGATGAACGTCCTCCAGGCCAAGCTGCTGGAGCGGCGCCGCCAGGAGGAGCAGGCCAAGATGGATGCCCTCAAGGGCGACGGCGGCAACTCCTGGGGCAACCAGATGCGTTCGTACGTGCTGCACCCTTACCAGATGGTCAAGGACCTGCGTACGGAGCACGAAGTGGGCAATCCCGAGGCCGTGTTCAACGGCGAGATCGACGGGTTCCTGGAGGCGGGCATCCGCTGGCGTAAGCAGCAGGAAAAGTAACGGGCGAAAAACGCCGCTTTATCGACAAGACAACTGCCGTCTTTCGGGCGGCAGTTGTCTTTTGTGTTCATGGATGTCCGGTTTTTACATCACACTCACAGGCCTAAACAACCGGCATACGCCCCGTACCCGGACATCGCGTACGCAATGGCCTTGACGTTCCTTTGAAAAATGGGAATGGTGAAGCGTGGCATGCGTATTTGTGGGGCGCATGTGAACCGGGGGGCTCCAGTACGGCTGCTATTCCCGTTGATCACGGCCCCGAGCGCCGCCTCATCGACTATTCAGCTACTGGGGGTAGCAACCACATGACGAAGAAGACGCGGATCCGTATCGCCCGCGTGGCGGCGGGCGCCGTGATCGCGGCCGGTGCCTCGCTGATGGTGACGGGTGTCGCTTCGGCGGATCCCGCCGAGACGTGCGACATCGCCGTCGACACGACGTGCCCCTCCGACCCCGGCACGACCGACCCGGGTGACGACGACACGACCGAGCCGACCGACCCGGGCACCTCCCTGCCCACCGACCCGGGCACGACCCAGCCGACCGACCCGGGCACCACGGAGCCCACCGACCCCGGGACGACCGAGCCGACCGACCCGGGCACCACGGAGCCCACGGACGACCCGACCGAGCCCACCGAGAACCCGACCGAGCCGACCGAGGAGCCGGACCCGGCCGAGAGCACGGGCAGCGCCGGTGCCGGTGGCAACGGCAGCCACACCGACACCAACGGCGGCAGCAACAACAACAGCGCCCAGGAGGTCGGCACCTCCGCCCTGACCGACACCGGTTCCGACACCGCCGCCCAGGGCGACGGCAAGGAGCTGGCCGAGACCGGTGCCGCGGAGACCACGTTCCTGCTGATCGGCGCCGCGACGATGATCGCCGGCGGTATCGGCTTCCGCGTGCTGCCGCGTCTGGTGAACGGCCGGGGCGGCGCGGCCGCCTGACGGTAGCCGCTCACCTACGCACCGTACGCACGGCGTAAGATCACAACGAGGGCCCGAAGCGACACCCGCTTCGGGCCCCTCGTACGTCCGGCGGACTCTGTGCGGTCCCTACGCGGTCTGGTGGGCCAGCAGCGCGACCGCCGCCACCAGCACCGCCAGCATCGCGATCAGCGCCATCGGGTTCAGGCCCGCGAAGAAGTTCTCCTGTTGCAGCCGCTCGCGGTTCGCACGGCACACGGGGCACCGGCCCTCGCTCACGGGCGCCGCGCAGTTCGCGCACACCAGCCGGTCGTACGTCATGCGCTCGCCCTCCTCGCACCGGTTCCACGTACACAACGCTCGCGGTGACGCGAACGTTCCACCTCCACTGTGCCAGGTTCCGCGGAATTCGGCGCGGCCCGCCTTATCCTGCCCCGGCGGCGAGGGCTCCGGGCCTTCCGATCCGTCGCACATCCCTCACAAATCGCGTCAAGGTCCGCGCAACCAGGTCCGGCGACTGCGGTCCGCCTCCCGGTTCGCGTATGGTCACGCTCATCTACCTCCGGCGACCCGTGGTGCATCCGTGATCCGATTCGACAACGTCTCCAAGGTCTACCCCAAGCAGACCCGCCCCGCCCTCAGGGATGTCTCCCTGGAAGTGGAGAAGGGCGAATTCGTCTTCCTCGTGGGGTCCTCCGGCTCCGGTAAGTCCACCTTCCTGCGGCTGATCCTCCGCGAGGAGCGGGCCAGCCACGGGCAGGTGCACGTACTGGGCAAGGACCTCGCCCGCGTCTCCAACTGGAAGGTGCCGCAGATCCGGCGCCAGCTGGGGACGGTGTTCCAGGACTTCCGCCTGCTGCCCAACAAGACGGTCGCCGAGAACGTGGCCTTCGCCCAGGAGGTGATCGGCAAGTCCCGCGGCGAGATCCGCAAGTCCGTGCCGCAGGTGCTCGACCTGGTCGGGCTCGGCGGCAAGGAGGACCGCATGCCGGGCGAGCTGTCCGGCGGTGAGCAGCAGCGCGTGGCCATCGCGCGCGCCTTCGTCAACCGGCCCAAGCTGCTCATCTGCGACGAGCCCACCGGCAACCTCGACCCGCAGACCTCCGTCGGCATCATGAAGCTGCTCGACCGCATCAACCGGACGGGCACGACCGTGGTGATGGCGACACACGACCAGAACATCGTGGACCAGATGCGCAAGCGCGTCATCGAACTGGAGCAGGGCCGCCTCGTCCGCGACCAGGCACGCGGCGTCTACGGCTACCAGCACTGACCGCCCCCAGGTCCCACGGAAAGGCATAACCCGACGCCATGCGCGCCCAGTTCGTCCTGTCGGAGATCGGTGTCGGTCTCCGCCGCAATCTGACGATGACCTTCGCGGTCATCGTCTCCGTCGCCCTGTCCCTGGCCCTGTTCGGCGGCTCGCTGCTGATGAGCGACCAGGTCAACACCATGAAGGGCTACTGGTACGACAAGGTCAACGTCTCGATCTTCCTCTGCAACAAGAGCGACGCCGAGTCGGACCCCAACTGCGCCAAGGGCGCGGTGACCGAGGACCAGAAGACGCAGATCCTCGCCGACCTCAAGAAGATGAGCGTCGTCGAGAAGGTGTCGTACGAATCGCAGGACCAGGCGTACAAGCACTACAAGGAGCAGTTCGGCGACTCGCCGCTGGCCAGCTCCCTCACGCCGGACCAGATGCAGGAGTCGTACCGCATCAAGCTCAAGGACCCGGAGAAGTACCAGGTCATCGCGACCGCCTTCGACGGGCGGGACGGCGTGCAGTCGGTACAGGACCAGAAGGGCATCCTGGACAACCTCTTCGAGCTGCTCAACGGCATGAACTGGGCGGCCCGCGCCATCATGGCGCTGATGCTGGTCGTGGCGCTGATGCTGATCGTCAACACCGTGCGCGTCTCGGCGTTCAGCCGGCGCCGGGAGACCGGCATCATGCGCCTGGTCGGCGCCTCCGGCTTCTACATCCAGGCGCCGTTCATCATGGAGGCCGCGGTCGCCGGTCTCATCGGCGGCGGTGTCGCCTGCGCCTTCCTGGTCATCGCGCGGTACTTCATCATCGACCACGGTCTGGCCCTGTCGGAGAAGCTGAACCTGATCAACTTCATCGGCTGGGACGCCGTGCTGACGAAGCTGCCGCTCATCCTCGCCACCAGCCTGCTGATGCCGGCGCTGGCGGCGTTCTTCGCGCTCCGCAAGTACCTGAAGGTGTGACACACGCCAAGAGGGGCCGTACGGTCAACCGGCCGTACGGCCCTTTGCGTTGTCCTAGACTCACCGGCATGTCAGGTCGTGACCTGTTCTGTCAGCCCCGCCGCATCCGCCGCGGGGCCGCCCTGACCTTCGTCTTCGCGAGCGTGCTCGTCGCCGGCGCGGCCACGGGCTCCTTCCCCGAGCCCGACCGGAAAGCCACACGGGACACCACGGTCCGCGCCGCCGCGCCCGCCGGACACCACCAGGACGTCGCCGAAGCGGCCGCCGAGGCGATGGCCGAAGGGAAGTCCCCCACCGAGGCCGCCGAGCGCGCCGTGAGCCGCAGCGGGGACCGCTGGGGCGCCGTCTACTCCGAGGGCGAGTACGAGGAGTTCCAGGACACCCTCGACGGCCAGTACACCGGCGTCGGCCTGTGGGCGCGGCGCGAGCGCGACGGCCGTATCGAGGTGACCCGGGTCGGCACGGACTCGCCCGCGGCCGGCGCCGGGATCCGCGCGGGCGACCGGCTGCGCAGCGTCGACGGGCGGAAGGTCGACGGGCGGCCCGTCACCGAGGTCGTCTCCCTGCTGCGCGGGGACGCCACGGACGAGCCCGCCGGCACCACCGTCACGCTCGGCCTGGAGCGCGGCACGCGCGCGTGGACGCGGACCCTGCGGCGCGCCCGGCTGACCACCGACTCCGTCACCGTGCGCACCCTGCCCGGAGGTGTCACCGTCATCAAGATCGCCTCCTTCACCAAGGGCACCGGCGACCGGGTCCGCACCGCCGTACGGCAGGCCCCGCAGGACGCCGGGGTCGTCCTCGACCTGCGCGGCAACTCCGGCGGCCTGGTCACCGAGGCCGTCACCGCCGCCTCCGCCTTCCTCGACGGCGGCCTGGTCGCCACCTACGACGTCGACGGCGACCAGCGTGCCCTGCTCGCCGAGCCCGGCGGCGACACCGACAGACCCCTGGTCGCGCTCGTCGACGGCGGCACGATGAGCGCGGCCGAGCTGCTCACCGGCGCGCTCCAGGACCGCGGGCGGGCGGTCGTCGTGGGCTCCCGCACCTTCGGCAAGGGGTCCGTCCAGATGCCGAGCCGGCTGCCCGACGGCTCCGTCGCCGAGCTGACCGTCGGCCACTACCGCACCCCCTCCGGCCGCGGCGTCGACGGCGCGGGCATCACCCCCGACCTCGAGGTCGGCCGGCAGGCGCTCCAGCGGGCGGAGACCGTGCTCAGCGGTCTGGGCCGGCAGCCCGGCACCTGAGAACAATCGGCTTTCCGCCCACCCCCTGCCTGGTGCCAAAATGGTCGGCACTATGGCTAAGGAAAAAGGGCGCAAGCTGATCGCGCAGAACAAGAAGGCGCGTCATGACTACCTCATCCTCGACACCTACGAGGCCGGGCTGGTCCTGACCGGGACCGAGGTGAAGTCGCTGCGCCAGGGGCGGGCGTCGCTGGTCGACGGCTTCGTGCAGATGGACGGGCACGAGGCGTGGCTGCACAACGTGCACGTGCCGGAGTACAGCCAGGGCACCTGGACCAACCACAGCGCCCGCCGCAAGCGCAAGCTGCTGCTGCACCGCGCGGAGATCGAGAAGCTGGACGCCAAGTCCCAGGAGACCGGTCACACGATCGTGCCGCTGGCCCTGTACTTCAAGGACGGCCGCGCCAAGGTGGAGATCGCGCTGGCAAAGGGCAAGAAGGAGTACGACAAGCGGCAGACGCTGCGCGAGAAGCAGGACCGGCGCGAGGCGGACCGCGCGGTGGCGGCGGCCCGGCGGCGGCAGCGGGCCTGAGCCGTTCCCGTTCCCCGGACCGGGAATGCCCGGGCCGCGGAGCGCGTTGACCCCGGTGCCGGCGCGCGGGCGACGCCCGGGAATACGCTGGCACGGACGTGCGTTGGTCACGTACGATGGCATCCGCACCACACGCGGGTGCGAGTCCCCTCCTCGCGAGGGGCGCGGACGACGAGTCCGACTTTGATAAATCAACATGGGGATGATCGGTTTCGACAGCGGTTGTCGAAGCAGGGGAAGCGTGTCGAGGAAGCGGCCATGATCTCGTAAACCACAGGCCGAAAAAAATAATCGCCACTACCAAGCGCGATTCCTCCCAGCAGGCCTTCGCCCTCGCTGCCTGATCTCAGGTAGCGACCGCGAGCCTCCTATAAGGGAGTGTCAGCCCGGGGCTGTTCCCGACCCGGATCCTGGCATCAGCTAGGGAACTAAACCTTGATCCCGGTCACGGGGTGAAGAGGGAAACCACACAGTGACTGAGCCCGTCGGAGACTTGTCCGCGTGATCTCCGGGGCCGAGAAAAGCGCAGCGGACTGCACACGGAGAAGCCCTGGTTCCGCACCGTTGGACGCGGGTTCGATTCCCGCCATCTCCACTCGCCCCTCACGGGGCACACCCCATGTGGGCAGAGGCCCCGTCGCCGCGAGCGACGGGGCCTTTGTCGTCGTCTCCCGGCCCTCAGGGCGCATCCCTCGGTGCCGTGCTCGCCCGTTCCGTCAGCCGGGGCGGCAGCAGCGTGGCCTCGGGAACGTCCGTGCCGCCGCCGTCCAGCTTCGCCATCAGCAGTTCCACCGCCCGCTCGCCCACCTCGGCGGACGGGATGGCGACGGAGGTGACGGGGACGCGGAGCGATGCGGCCAGCTCGTCCGGGCAGATCGCGGTGACCGAGAGATCGCCGGGGACCCGCAGGCCGAGCTGCTCGAAGGCGTCGATCAGCGGCTCCAGCAGCGGCTCGTTGTGGACGACGACGCCGGTCAGGGCGGGCTGCTCGCGCAGCAGCCGTTCGGCGATCGCGCGGGCGGCGCCGGGTGCGGCCTCGCACGGGTGCACACGGCAGGAGAGCCCGGCGCGGTCGGCGGCGGCCGTGAAGCCCTGCACCACCCGCTGGGCGAACGCGGTCTGCCGGACGTACACCTCCGGCGGCGAGCCGACCAGCGCGACCACCCGGTGCCCGAGCCGCGCCAGATGGTCCACGCACGCCTCGCCCGCCGCCCGGAAGTCCAGGTCGATGCAGGTCAGGCCGGACGGCTCGGCGGGGAAGCCGATCAGGACCGAGGGCCGGTCCAGATTCCGCAGCAGGGGCAGCCGGGGGTCGTGCAGCTGTACGTCCATCACGACCAGCGCGTCCACCAGCGCCGTCTCCGCGACCCGGCGCAGCCCCTCCTCGCCCTCCTCCTGGGTGAGCAGCAGCACGTCGTGGTCGTGGCGGCGGGCGGCGGTCACCACGGACACCGCGAACTGCATCACCACCGGCACATGGATGCCGGCCCGCAGCGGCACCACCAGCGCCAGTACGTTGGACTTGCTGCTGGCCAGTGCCCGCGCGCCCGCGTGCGGGCGGTAGCCCAGCTCACGGATGGCCGCCTCCACGCGCTGCCGGGTCTCCTTCGAGATCGGGCGCTTGCCGCTGAGCGCGTAGGAGACGGTGCTGGGGGAGACCCCGGCGCGCCGTGCCACATCGGTGATTCCGACCATCGTCAGCCCTGCTCCACGGTGTCCGACTCCATCGTCAGGAACCCGGTGCCCGCCGCGGCCCGTGCCGTCCGGTCGCCGCGGGCCAGCGCCCAGGGCTTCGCCGGGTCGCCGCACGACGCGCGCAGGGTGTTCCCCTCGCGTACGACGGTGAAGGTGACGTCCCCGACCGGCACCGTCACCTGGTCGCCGCGCCGCAGGCCGTACGCCCGCAGCGTCACCCCGTCGGCGTGGTCGTAGTCGGGCCGGTCCTCCACCGCACCCACCGGGATCACCGCTCCCGGCCTGACCAGCAGGGGAAGACTGAGGAAGCCGTGGCGTTCGCGCACCCAGCGGGGACCGGTGACCGTCCGGCCGGTCAGGAAGTGGGTCCAGGTGCCCTCGGGGACGTAGTACGAGACGTCTCCCTCGTCGTCGAAGACCGGCGCGACCAGCAGGTCGGGACCGAGCATGTACTGCCGCTCCAGATGTGCGCAGCCCGGGTCGTCCGGGAACTCCAGGACCATCGCCCGCATCACCGGCACGCCCTCGCGGTGAGCGGTGCGCGCGGCCTCGTAGAGGTAGGGCATGAGGCGCAGCTTCAGCCGGGTGAAGTGCCGCGTGACCTCCACCGACTCCTCGTCGAACAGCCATGGCACGCGGTAGGAGGAGCTGCCGTGCAGCCGGCTGTGCGAGGAGAGCAGGCCGAAGGCCAGCCAGCGTTTGAACAGCGCCGGTGTCGGCGTGCCCTCGAAGCCGCCGATGTCGTGGCTCCAGTAGCCGAAGCCGGACAGGCCCAGGGAGAGCCCGCCGCGCAGCGACTCGGCCATCGACGCGTACGTCGCCTCGCAGTCGCCGCCCCAGTGCACCGGGAACCGCTGGCTGCCCACCGTCGCCGAGCGGGCGAAGACGACGGCCTCCTCCTCGCCCCGGTGCTTGCGCAGGACGTCGAAGACGGTGCGGTTGTACAGATACGTGTAGTAGTTGTGCATGCGCTCCGGGTCGGAGCCGTCGGACCAGGCCACGTCCAGCGGCACCCGCTCGCCGAAGTCGGTCTTGAAGCAGTCCACGCCCTGCCCGAGCAGGTTCTCCAGCTTGGCCGCGTACCAGTCGCGGGCCGCCGGGCTGGTGAAGTCGACCAGCGCCATGCCCGGCTGCCACAGGTCCCACTGCCACACACTGCCGTCCGGCCGTCTCAGCAGGTGCCCGAGGGCCCGGCCTTCCGCGAACAGCGGGGATCGCTGGGCGATATAAGGGTTGATCCACACGCAGACGTGCAGGCCGCGCGCCTTCAGCCGGGCCAGCATGCCCTCCGGGTCGGGGAAGACACGCGGGTCCCACCGGAAGTCGCACCACTGGAACTCGCGCATCCAGAAGCAGTCGAAGTGGAAGACCGACAGCGGCAGGTCGCGCTCCCGCATGCCGTCGATGAAGGAGGTGACGGTCTCCTCGTCGTACGACGTGGTGAACGACGTCGACAGCCACAGGCCGAAGGACCAGGCGGGCGGCAGGGCAGGGCGGCCGGTGAGGGCCGTGTACTTGCGCAGGATCTCCTTCGGGCTCGGGCCGTGGATGACGTAGTACGTCAGCTGCTGGGTCTCCGCGCTGAACTGGGCCCGGGACACCACCTCCGAGGCGACCTCGAAGGAGACCTTGCCCGGGTGGTCGACGAAGACGCCGTAGCCCGCGTCGGTCAGATAGAAGGGGACGTTCTTGTAGGCCTGCTCGGTGGCGGTGCCGCCGTCCGCGTTCCAGACGTCGACGACCTGGCCGTTCTTCACGAGTGGGCCGAAGCGTTCGCCCAGGCCGTAGACGGAGGTGCCGACGCCCAGGTCGAGCTGTTCGCGCAGATGGTGCGCGCCGGAGGCGTCCCGCATGATGCCCATGCTCCGCGGGCCGCTGCGGGTCAGGGTGCGGCCGTGGGCGAGGAAGTCGACCTGCCAGGAGCCGGTGCGGGCCACCCGGACCGACAGCGTGCCGGAGGTGAGGGTGGCGTGCTCGTCGTCGTAGGAGATCTGGGGAGTGCACTCCTCGCCCGTCAGCTCGAACCGGGGGCCGGGGGGCTGTTCGCCCTCGAAGTGGGTGAGGGTGACACCGATGACGTCCGGCATCGGGGCGTGCGCGCTGATCGTCACGACCGGTCCTTTCAGCAGGTCGCCGCGGTGGCGGATCGGCTGGGTCGGCGCGTGGATCTCCAGCGTGCCGTCCTGCTCCGTGACGTCGAGGACCTGGACCGGGTGGGCGGCGGTCACGCCCTCGCGCAGCAGCCAGTAGCCGTCGGTGAACTTCACGCACCCACCCCTTTACCTGACCGCGCCCACGGCGATGCCGCGGGTCAGGGTCCGCTGGAAGACGAGGAAGAAGACGATCGCGGGCAGCACGCCCAGCAGGGCGGCGGCGTTGGTCATCGTGGCGTCCATCAGCCGCTGTCCCTGGAGGACGCCGAGGGCTACGGAGACGGTCTGGTTGTCGTTGGAGACCAGCATCACCAGCGGCAGCAGGAACTCGTTCCACGTCCAGACGAAGAAGAAGACCAGCAGGACGCCCAGGGTCGGCCGGCTGATCGGGACCACGATCCGCCACAGCACCTGCCAGCTGTTCGCGCCGTCGATCCGGGCGGCCTCGATCACCTCGCGGGGGAAGTGCCCCAGCACGGAGGAGAGCAGATACGTCCCGAAGGCCGCCTGGAGCACCGTGAACACGATGATCACGCTGAGCCGGGTGTCGTACAGCCCGGCCTCCTTGCTCAGGTAGTAGACCGGGTAGACCAGCGCCTCCTGCGGCAGCATGTTGGCGAGGACGAAGAAGGCCAGCACCCAGGTGCGGCCCTTGATCCGGCCGATGCCGATCGCGTAGGCGTTGAGGACCGACAGGGCCACGCCGAGGACGGCGACGGCACTGCTGATCAGCAGCGAGTTGACCAGCTTCTGCCCGTAGTCCACGCGCTCCCAGAAGCTGGTGATGCCGTCCGTGTAGAAGCCGTCGGGCAGGCTGAGGGGGCCGTTCGCGGAGTACTCGGCCGGTGACTTCACCGCGTTGACGGCCACGATCAGGAACGGCACCACCATGAACAGGGCCGCGATGCACAGGGCCACGAGCACCGGCCAGCGGCGCAGGGCGGTGGTCATGAGCGGATCCCCTCCTCGGCGTCCTCGGCGCGCGTCTGGAGCCGGAGCCCGACCAGCGAGAGAACGAGGATGATCGCGGTCAGCACGGTGGATATCGCGGCGCCGTAGCCGACCTGGGTCTTCTCGAAGAAGGTGGCGAAGGAGAAGTAGGAGGGGACGTCGGTCGCGCCGCCGGGGCCGCCCTTGGTCAGCACGTACACGGCGCCGAAGACCTTCAGCGCGGCGATCGTGCACCAGGTCAGCACGACCTGGGTCTCCGGGCGGATCTGCGGCAGCGTGATGTGCCGGAAGCGGCGCCACCAGCCGGCGCCGTCCAGCTCGGCCGCCTCGTACAGCTGCGGGTCGACCCGCTGGAGGCCCGCCATGAAGACCACCAGCGGGAAGCCGAGCTGCACCCACACCATCACGCCCATCACGCTGTACAGCGCGATGTCGGGGTCGCCCAGCCAGTCCTGCTGCCAGGAGCCGAGGCCGGCCGCCTTCAGCAGTTCGTTGAGGGAGCCGTTGTCGGGGGCGAGGATCCAGCTCCAGACGATCCCGGCGACCGCGACCGGCAGCACCTGCGGAAGGTAGAAGCAGGCCCGCAGCACGGCGGCGATCCTGCCGCCGAAGTGCTTGCCGATGTAGTCGAACAGCGCGGCGGCCAGGACCAGCCCGAGCGCGGTCGGTACGACCGCCATCGCCACGACCATGAACAGGCTGTGCCGGAACGACGCCCAGAACTCGTCGTCGTCCACCAGCTCCCGGTAGTTGGCGAGCCCGGACCACTTCGGGCTGCCCACGCCCTGCCAGTCGGTGAAGCTGACGCCCGTGTTCATCAGGAACGGGACGACGACCACGGCGAGGAAGGCCAGGACGCCGGGGAGGAGGTAGAGGACGTAGGGGGTACGGGGGCCGCCGGAGTGCGGGCGGTCGGGCCGGTGGTCCTTGCGGACCGTCGGCCCGCCGTGGCGTTCGACGGTGACCGTCATGTCCGCGGGACGCCCTTGTCGTAGGCCTCCTGGAGGGCGCTGAGGTAGTCGTCGGGTTCGGTGCTGCCCGTGATCAGCTTCTGGGTCTCGGAGACGAGGACGTCGTAGAAGCCGGGGACCGGCCAGTCCGGGTAGAAGGCCAGGCCGTCCCTGTCCGAGAGGGTGGTGAAGTTCTCGATCAGGGACTTGGCCCGCGGGTCGGTGATGGCGCCGGGGTCCGCCGCGACCGGGACGCCGCCCTTGTTGCCGAGGATGTTCTGGATCTTCTCCGACATGGTGATGTCGATGAAGTCGTAGGCGAGCTCCTTGTTCTTCGCGCCCTTGGGCACCACCCACAGGTTGCCGCCGGAGCCGAGGGTGAGGTCCGAGCCGGGGAAGAGGAAGGTGCCCCAGTCGAACTTCACCTCGTCCCTGAAGCGGCCGTACCACCAGCTGCCGGAGAACAGGATCGGCGCCTGGCCCTTGATGAAGGAGACACCGGCGTCCTCGGCCTTCAGACTGCTGGACTTCTCGCTGATGTAGCCCTTCTTCACCCAGTCGGCGAAGGTGTCCGCGGCATACGTCCAGGCCGCGTCGTGGAAGTCGGTCTCGCCCTTGTACAGCTCGTAGGCGTCGACCCAGGAGCGGTCGGCCCTCGACAGGGCCAGCTGGTACAGGTACTGCTGGGCCGGGTACTCGGCGCCTCCGTTGGCCAGCGGGGTGACGCCCGCGTCGGTGAACCGGTCCATGGCGGCCGTCAGCTCGTCGAACGTCTTCGGCTCGTCGATCCCGTACTTGGCGAACAGGTCCTTGTTGTAGAAGACCATCGTGTACTCGGCGTAGTTGGGCACGCCGTACCACTGGCCGGAGCCCATCACGCCGTTGGCGTCGTATCTGCTGGTCGTGCGCACACCGGCGCCGATCTTCTTCTCCCAGCCGCGCTTGGCCGCCTCGTCGGTCAGATCGGTGAGCAGTCCCTGCTTGGAGAGCAGGCCGGCCGTCGCGTTGCCCTTGTTGTACTCCATGAGGTCGGGCGCGTCGCCAGAGTTGAGCACCATCGGGGCGGTCTTCTGGATCTGCTCGAAGCCCTTCTCCTCGAACTTCACCTTGACGCCCGGATGGGTGCGCTCGAACTCCTTGACGGCCGCGTTCCAGGCCTCGCCCATCGCGCTGTTCGGGGCCTCGTAGTGCCAGAGTCTGAGCGTCCTGCCGTCGGAGGAACCGCTGTCCGAGTTCCCGCAGGAGGTCAGGAGCAGTGATCCGCCCAGGACCACCGCCGTCGCCGCCAGTCGCCTTCGTGCCGTCAACATCCCGTGCCTCCGGGGGAGTCGGATGGATCTCGGGGCCGGTACCGGGCGTCACGCAGGCGCGTCGAATCGATTCGATACGTGACGTCGAAGCGCTTCGACGGGGGAAGGTAGGGGCGGGCCGTGAAGGGCGTCAATGGGTCTGACCGGAATCGGGGCAGGGGGTCGACCTGTCGAACGGGCGAGCCATGGCACCGACCCGCCGAAAAGACACCGGCCCGCCCCGGGTCAGCGGGCCCCCCGGGCCGGCGAGTTCCTCGGCCCGAACACCGCCAGGGCGATCATCAGCGTCACCGCGGCCGCCGTCACCGGTACGCCGTACCCGGCCGTGGCCGACACGTGCTCCACCGTCCAGCCGCCGACGGCGCTGCCGCCGGCGATGCCGCCGAGCAGGCCGGTCACCGCCAGGGTCATGCCCTCGTTCAGTCGGCCCTCGGGGGTACGGCTCTGCACCAGCGTCATGGTGGTGACCATCGTCGGCGCGGTCGCCATCCCGGCGATCAGCAGCGTGAGCGCCAGGAGGGGCAGCGAGCCGGTGAGGGAGGCGGCGAGCAGGGGCAGGGTCAGCAGGGCCGTCATCGCCGCGACACACCACGGCAGGCGGACCTCGGCGGGCCCGGCCGGCCGCAGCGCGCCGAAGGCCAGGCCCGCCACGCACGAGCCGGCCGCCTGGAGCGCCAGCACCACGCCGGCCGCCGTACGGTGCCCCTGCGCGTCGGCGAACGCGATGGTGACGACCTCCATGGAGCCGAACACCCCGCCCATGGCGAGGCACACGGCCAGCAACGACGGCATGCCGGGAGCGCGCAGCGGAGCCTTCCCGGAGCCGTCCGCGTGGTGGCGCACCGGCGGCGGCTCGGTGGACCGCTGGGCGGCGAAGACCAGCGTGCCGGTCAGCAGCAGCACCGCGCCGACGAGCGTGCCCGCCTCCGGGAAGAACGTCCCGCACAGGAAGGCCGCCAGCACCGGCCCCAGCATGAAGCACAACTCGTCCGCGGCCTGTTCGAAGGAGTTCGCGGTGTGCAGCGCCGCCGCGTCGCCCCTCAGCAGATGCGCCCAGCGGGCGCGGGACATGCCGCCGGTGTTGGGGGTGGTGGCGGTGGCGGCGTACGACGCGAACAGCGTCCAGGCGGGGGCGTCCCGGGCCACGCACAGCAGCAGCGCGAGGGAGCCCAGGACGGCGACGGCCGTGGCGGGTACGGCGACCCGGGCCTGGCCGTACCGGTCGACGAGCCGCGCGGTCCACGGGGCGACCAGCGCGGTCGCCGCCATCCCGGTCGCGGTGACGGCACCGGCGAGGGCGTAGGAGCCGCGCGCACCGGCGATCATCACCACCGCGCTCACGCTGAACATGCCCATCGGCAGCCGGGCCATCAGATTGCCGAGCGTGAAGGCGCGGGCGCCGGGCACGGCGAACAGGCGGCGGTACGGGCCGGGCGGGCGCCGTCCGGTGCGCGTGCGCGGTGTGAAGTCGGCGGCGACGAGGGTGTCGGCGGTGACGGTGAGCAGGGGAGCGGACGTGCGGGACGGAGGACGTCGGGGAGTCGGATGCGGCATGGCTCCACCGTCGCCCCGGGCCGGCCGGGAGGTCCAACACCTTCCTCGTACCGATTCACGCACTCCTGTTGTAAGTTCGCGGGATGCCCGCTCCGAGCCATCTCGACCCCCGACTTCTGCGCGCCTTCCTCACCGTCGCCGAGGAGCTGCACTTCACCCGCGCCGCGGCCCGGCTGTACGTCGCCCAGCAGGCGCTCAGCCGGGACGTGCGGCGCCTGGAACGCGAACTGGGCGCCGAGCTGTTCCTGCGGACCACCCGGCAGGTGACGCTGACCGCCGACGGCGAGCGGCTGCTGCCGTACGCGCGCCGCGTGCTCCAGGCGCAGGACGACCTGCTCGCCGCCTTCGGCCAGGCCCGGCCCCTGCTGGTGGACCTGAACTCGCCCGGCCTGGTCACCGGCCGCCGGGTGCTGCACCGGGCCCGTGAGATCGTCCCCGAGCTGGAGCTGATGGCCCGCTACGAGAGCGGTCTGACGTATGCCGCCGGGGAGCTGCTCGCGGGCCGCCTCGACGCCTCGTTCGGGCGGTTCGCGGGCCTGGACCCGGTGCTGCGGGCGGGCCTGGACCACCAGCCGGTGCGGTACGAGCCGATGGCGGTCGTGCTGCCCGAGGACCACCGGCTCGCCGCGCTTCAGGCGGTGCCGCTGGACGCGCTGGCGGGGGAGACCGTGTACGCGGGCGCCGGCAACCCGCGGACACCGGAGTGGACCGACCTCGCGCGTCACCTGTTCGAGGGGCGCGGCATCGAACTGGCGTCACCCGTTCCGCTGGCCGTCGGTGACGAGGAGTTCGAGCGCATGATGGCGAAGACGCGGAACCCGGTCCTCGCCGTGGTGGATTTTCCGGCCATGCCGTCGACGGTGCTGCGTCCGTTGATCGATCCGGTCCCCCTGTCGCCCGTTTCACTGGTGTGGCGAAAGGGGCTGGTGCATCCCGCCTTCGACGCGCTCCGCCGGGCCGCTGCCCAGGTCGCGGCGGAGGAGGGGTGGCTTTCCGGACCTGCCGATGGATGGATTCCGGCCATCGATCAGAATGTGATGTCGTCCCAACAACTGGCACGCGGCAACCACGGGTCTCCCGCGTGCGCTACATTCGTGGCCTGAGCACGATGTGGTACAGGGGGCGCTCGAACCTGGTGGGGGCCTGGTTCGCTCGGCGGGTGCTCGGAGTCGTATGCGCACCCGGAACTGTTCCGCGGGGGGAAGTGGGTGCGCGTGAAAGAGTGGCGGGAAGACGCCCAACCGGAAGGGCCCGAGGTCGCGTCGGCGACCCATGAGTCGCCGGTGAGCAGGCGAAACGGCGGAGCCGCGCAGGCCCGTCCGGAAACCGCGGGACCCGGTGACCTCTTCCGGCCTCCGGCCCCTTCGGACACCGGCCGCACGGAGGCGCTGCCCCGGGCGGGCGGAACCCGTGCGATGCCGCGGCCCGGAGCGGCCGACCGCACCGAGGTGCTTCCTCCGGTGGGCAGGAACGGGGCCGCGCCGCAACCCGGAGCCGCCGACCGTACCGAGGTGCTTCCTCCCGTGGGCAGGGGAGCGGGCGCCGTGTCATGGCCCGGTCACACTGACCGCACGGAGGCGCTGCCCCGGGCGGGCGGAACCCGCGCGGTGCCCCGGCCCGGAGCCGCCGACCGCACGGAGGCGCTGCCTCCTGCGGGCGGTGCCCGCGCGGTGTCGCGGCCCGGTGCCGCCGATCGTACGGAGGTGCTTCCCCCTGTGGGCATGAACGGAGCCGTGCCGCCGCCCGGTGGCGCCGACCGCACGGAGGTCCTGCCTCCCGTGGGCAGGGTCCCGGGCGCACCGCGGCCCAGAGCCGCCGACCGTACCGAAGTACTCCCTCCCTTCGACAGGAACGGGGCGGTGCCGCCGCCCGGTGGCGCCGACCGCACGGAGGTCCTGCCTCCCGTGGGCAGGGTCCCGGGCGCACCGCGGCCCAGAGCCGCCGACCGTACCGAAGTGCTCCCTCCCTTCGGCAGGAACGGGGCGGTGCCGCCGCCCGGTGGCGCCGACCGTACCGAAGTGCTCCCTCCCTTCGGCGGGAACGGAGCCGTGCCGCCGCCCGGTGGCGCCGACCGCACCGAAGTGCTGCCCCCGGTGGGCGAGACCCGGGCCGTGCCGCGGCCCGGTGGCAGTGGTCGTACCGTCGCCGTCCCCGAGGTGCCGCAGCAGCGTGCCGAGCCCGCCGCCGTTGCCGGAGCCGGACGTGAGCCCTGGCAGAGCGCCGACGAGACCGAGCACACCCACGACCCGCACGAGGTGACGGTCCAGCTCGACGCCGTGCAGCTCGGCGCCGGGGGCCTGCGGCCGGCCGTCAAGGGTCTGGGCGCCGCCCAGGAGAACGACGGGCCCGTCTTCGTCGACGAGTCCGGCCGCCGCAGCCGCCGTTTCCGCCGCTTCGGCATGGCCGTCGCCCTCGCCTGCGCCGTCTACGCCGTCGTCATCGTCGTCACGCTGCTGTCCGGCAACTCCAACGCGCCCTGGGTGCCCGTACCGGACCAGGAGGGCGACGCGCCGGCCAGCCAGGTCGACAACTCGCCGCTGCCCTCGCAGTCCGCGCAGCCCTCCACCTCCGCCGGCGCCTCCCAGGACGCGAGCCCGTCGGCGAGCGACGGCACCACGCCGTCGGCGGGGGCCGACGCCACCGCGCCCGGCACCGCCGCCACGCCCACCCAGCAGGGCACCAGCGACGAGCCCGAGCCGACCGTCACCAGGAGCAGCGGCACCAAGCCGGGATCGGGAGCGACCGACCCGGACCCGACCGCGCCGACGGGCGGCTCGACCACCGGCAGCTCGCCCGGCCCGACGGCGACGGACGGCGGTCAGACCACGGCCGGCCCGACCGAGACCGCCGGCGGCACCGCGGGCACCGGAACCGGTACCGGCACCGACACGGTCGCCGACGGTTCCGCCTCCCCCACACCCATCGCCGAGGACACCGCCGCTCAGCCGGACGCCACCTCGTCATCCGCACAGTCCCCGGAGTACATCCTCTGATGGCATCACGTACCCGCCGTCACGGGGCCGCGAAGGGAGCCCGTGGCGGCTTCCGGCGCCGCCGCGTGCCCATGCGCCTGCTGCTGCCGGTGCTCGTCCTCGTCGCCCTGATGGCGATGCTCATGCTGCGCGGCTACGTGCACAGCGAGATCCTCGCCGACTTCCGCGTCCAGCCGCCCGCCGCCACCGACAAGGTGCCGGAGAAGATCCTGGACGGCGGCCCGGTCATCGACACCCGCGGCGGCCGTACCGACAGCCTCAGCGTCCCCGACCACCACCTGGTGCTCACCTTCGACGACGGCCCCGACCCGACCTGGACCCCGAAGGTCCTGGACGTGCTGAAGAAGCACAACGCGCACGCGGTCTTCTTCGTCACCGGCACCATGGCCTCGCGCTACCCCGACCTGGTCAAGCGCATGGTCGACGAGGGCCACGAGGTCGGCCTGCACACCTTCAACCACCCCGACCTCTCCTACCAGTCCCAGTCGCGCATCGACTGGGAGCTGTCCCAGAACCAGCTCGCCATCACGGGCGCGGCCGGCATCCGCACCTCGCTCTTCCGCCCGCCGTACTCGTCCTTCGCCGACGCCATGGACAACAAGTCCTGGCCGGTGACCCAGTACATAGGCAGCCGCGGCTACATCACCGTCGTCAACAACACCGACAGCGAGGACTGGAAGAAGCCGGGCGTCGAGGAGATCATCCGCCGGGCCACCCCGCACCACGGCAAGGGCGCCATCGTCCTGATGCACGACTCCGGCGGCGACCGCCACCAGACCGTGCAGGCACTGGACAAGTTCCTGCCCGGCCTCCAGGAGGAGGGCTACGAGTTCGACAACCTGACCGAGGCCCTGGGCGCGCCCAGCGCGCACACCGAGGTCACCGGAGTCGACCTGTGGAAGGGCAAGGCGTGGATCTTCCTGGTCCAGGCCTCCGACGCGATCACCGACGGGCTGGTGGTCGGCCTGGCGATCGTCGGCACCCTGGTCATCGCCCGCTTCGTGCTGATGCTCCTGCTCTCCGCCGTCCACGCCCGCCGGGTGCGCCGCCGCGGCTTCGGATGGGGACCGCCGGTCACCGAACCGGTCTCGGTGCTGGTACCGGCGTACAACGAGGCCAAGTGCATCGAGAACACCGTCCGTTCCCTGATGGCCAGCGAGCATCCGATCGAGGTCATCGTCATCGACGACGGCTCCAGCGACGGCACGGCACGGATCGTGGAGGCGATGGGCCTGCCCAACGTCCGGGTGATCCGGCAGCTCAACGCGGGCAAGCCGGCCGCGCTCAACCGCGGCCTGGCCAACGCCCGTTACGACATCGTGGTCATGATGGACGGCGACACGGTCTTCGAGCCCTCGACCGTCCGCGAGCTGGTCCAGCCCTTCGGTGACGCGCGTGTCGGCGCGGTCGCGGGCAACGCCAAGGTCGGCAACCGCGACACGCTGATCGGCGCCTGGCAGCACATCGAGTACGTGATGGGCTTCAACCTCGACCGGCGCATGTACGACGTGCTGCGTTGCATGCCGACCATCCCCGGCGCGGTCGGCGCCTTCCGGCGCAGCGCGCTGGAGCGCGTCGGCGGCATGAGCGACGACACGCTCGCCGAGGACACCGACATCACCATGGCCCTGCACCGCGACGGCTGGCGCGTGGTCTACGCGGAGAACGCCCGCGCCTGGACCGAGGCCCCAGAATCCGTCCAGCAGCTGTGGTCCCAGCGCTACCGCTGGTCGTACGGCACCATGCAGGCGATCTGGAAGCACCGCCGTGCGCTGATCGAGAAGGGCCCCTCGGGCCGCTTCGGCCGGGTCGGCCTGCCGTTCGTCTCGCTGTTCATGGTCGTGGCGCCGCTGCTCGCGCCGCTCATCGACGTGTTCCTCGTGTACGGGATCGTGTTCGGCCCGACCGAGAAGACGATCGTGGCCTGGCTGGGTGTCCTGGCGCTCCAGGCGATCTGCGCGGCCTACTCCTTCGCGCTGGACCGCGAACGCCTGACGCCGCTCATCTCGATGCCCTTGCAGCAGATCCTCTACCGGCAGCTCATGTACGTCGTGCTGCTCCAGTCCTGGATCACGGCGCTCACCGGCGGCCGGCTGCGCTGGCAGAAGCTGCGCCGCAGCGGTGGCGTGGCCGCGCCGCCGGGCGGCGGTGTGCCGACCCAACGCCAGCGCAGCGTGAGCGAGCGGCAGGAGCCCGTCGTATGAGCACAGTGCCCCCTCAGTCCCCGTGGCCCTCGCCGGACGGCGACCCGTGGGGCGGTAATCACCAAGGCGCTCACGCCGGACCGCCGGCCCCCGTTCCGGGGTTCGCGGGAGGTCCGACGGCGCCTCAGAAAGCCCAGGACATGACCGCACCTCCCTTCCCGTCCGGCCCGGGGAACCCGGCAGTGCCGCCGCTCTCCCACCCGGCACCGGCCGCGCACACGGCCCTGCTGACGGAGACGGCACCGCCCCCGGCGGCCGACACGGCGAAGACGGCCCCGCGCAAGCCCGGCCGCGACCGTTACTTCGACCTGCTGCGCGCGCTCGCCCTCTTCCGGGTCGTCTTCTACCACCTGATGGGCTGGGCCTGGCTCCCGGTGGTGTTCCCGTCCATGGGCGTGATGTTCGCGCTCGCGGGCAACCTCATGGCGCGCTCGCTCAAGCGCCCGGCCGTGCAGGTCGTCCGCAGCCGTATGCGCCGGCTGCTGCCGCCGCTGTGGCTGCTCGGCGCGATCGGCGTCACGGGCATGCTGATCCAGGGCTGGGGACCGGACTCGGACGGGCATCCCGGCTGGTGGTGGCTGCACCTCACGTTCTGGATCGTGCCGCTGAGCGACCCGCCCTACGCCGAGGGGCTGCACGGCATCCACGGCGTCATCGGCGACGACTGGGCCGCGGAGCTGGCGGGACCGCTCTGGTACATCCGCGCCTACCTCTGGTACGTCCTGCTGTCCCCCTTCATCCTGAAGGCCCTGCGCGCCCTCCCGTGGCCGACGATCCTGTCGCCCATCGCCCTGGCCGCGGCCCTGGAGTTCGGGTGGCTGCACATCCCGAGCGTACGGATCGACTCGGCCGTCACCGACTTCAGCACGTTCGGTGCGTGCTGGATCCTCGGCATGGCGCACCAGGAGGGCGTCCTCAAGCGCCTGCCGCGCTACGTCGTCCCGTCGCTGGTGCCGTTCGTCGCCGGGTTCGGCCTGTGGTACGCGCTGTCGCACGGCTTCAAGGCGGGGCACGACCTCGACGACATCCCGTTCGCGCAGTCCCTGTGGTCGTTCGGCACGGTCATGCTGCTCCTGCACGTGAGCCCCTCGTGGACCGAGTGGCCCCGCGTGCTGCGCCGCTTCGACAGGCTGATCACCCTGCTCAACTCCCGAGCCGTCACGATCTACCTCTGGCACAACATCTGCATCCTGACCGCCGCGACGCTCTGGGACCAGCTCTGGGGCTTCGACGTGATGTACGAGCACTTCTCGTGGCTGCTGGAGAGCCCGTGGCCGGTTCTCGTCCTCGTCTGGTTCCTCATCGGCGGCTGCGTCGTCTGGTTCGGCTGGATGGAGGACGTGGCGGCCAAGCGCAAGCCGCAACTGTGGCCGGACGGCAGCCAGAACAAGGGCCGCCGGCCCAAGGCCGGGACACACCGGGCCTGAACGAGGCGTGGGCCGGGGCTCAGGGGAAGCCCCGGCCCACGAGGACGGGCGATGGTGCGGGGGAGGGGACTACGAGTCCCCGCTCACCCGACGGACCGGCCGGGTCCCCGAGCAGCCCATCGCGACGAGGCCGCAGAAGAGCACCGCGAGTCTGAGGGCGGTGCCAGGGTCCCCGGCGTCCGTGAAGAGGTCGCGCAACGAGGACATCTGCGTGACACAACAGAAGCCGATGCCCAGCATCCCCGGCCCCAGCATCCGCGGCCGGGCGACCTTGCCTCGCGACCCGGGCGGGAGCCATCCGGTGACCAGGGTCGTCAGAGCCGCGACGAGTGCGGCGCCGCCCACGACGGCCAGTGCGATGTCCATGAGCGGAGGCGCTCCTTCTCGGCACGGGAACGGGCGAGACAGGGACAACACCCGCAGCCGATACGTGTGAGGCTTTTGGTGAACGCTTGCCGTTGTGGGCTTCAGCGTTGCTTGCCGCAACGCGCGGCGGCCGCGTAGGACACGAAAGCCGTCCAGGCGGAGGGAGCGACGGTGAGGTGGGGGCCGTCGGCACATTTCGAGTCGCGGATGCAGGTGATGGCCGGGGTGGCAGCTATCTCGACGCAGTTCGAGCTGTCGCCGCTGTAGGTGGACTTCCGCCAGTGGATGGTGTGCACGGTCGGCCCCTTCAGGCTTCCTGGAGTAGACAGTGGATGAAGTCGCGTGAATCGGCGACGCCGAGCGCGCAGGACTCCATGTGCTCCAGCACGGCACGGTACTTGCCCAACTGTGCCTCCGCGTCGAGGAACCCGCAGCCCCCATGGTGTGTATCCAACTGGACAGTGTCGAGTTGGCGTACAGGGCCCTCGACGTAGTCGAAGGACTGACCGGTGCTTGGGAAGTACTCGGTGCCGAACGTGATGACCCGGACCGTCACATGGGGCAGTTCGCTCATCTCCAGCAGGTGCCTGAGCTGGCCGCGGGCGATCGTGGGGCCGCCGAAGCCCATGCGGAGGGCGGACTCGTGAATCAGCGCCGAGTAGGGGGGCGGTGTGTCCCTGTGGAGGATGCCCTGCCGCTTGATGCGGTGTGTGAGGCGATGCTCGATCTCGTACTGCCGCAGGGGTGGGACCACTGCCCGGAAGAGCGCGCGTGCGTGATCGGTCGTCTGCAGTAGGGCCGGGACGTGTATCACGAGTGCTACACGCAGGGCCGTCGCATGGTGCTCCAGTTCGGCAAGGTCGACCAGCGCGGCCGGCAGGTGCTCGCGGTACTCCTGCCACCAGCCGCGAGCGCGTCGGCCGGTCATCGCGGACAGCGCGTCGACCAGAACCGCGTCGGAGCAGTCGTACGCGGAGGCCATGGCACGGACGCGGTCCGCGCTGACAGGGCTCCGCCCGGTCTCGATCATGCTGACGCGGCCCTGATTGACGCCCAGTAGCGCGGCGGCGCCGGTCACGGAGAACCCGGCGCGCTCACGAAGTTTGCGCAGTTCGGCGCCGAGCCGCCGTTGACGCAGGGTGGGGTTGCTGATGGGCGGCAAGGCGTCTCTTCCCTTGGTCCGGCACGTCGCTCATGTACCCCACACGAGGTAATCGCGGGTACATCTCTTCAGTTCGGAAGATGCATCTCCCGTAAGGCCCTACCGTAGAGCCACACCGCCCAGTCCTCCGCGCCCGTAAGCCGGAAGCGCACCACTCCAGGCATGCCACCGCCCGGCGCGGCCATGAGCGAATCGATCAAACTCCCTCTTCCTTCTGGAGGCCTTCGATGGTCACCGTATCCCCGCCCGACACCTGGGCGTACGCCCTCCGTCTGCCCCATGACCCCCGCGCCGCACGGGTCGCACGTGTGACCGTGCGGGCCGCTCTGCACGGGCACGGCATGGACGAAGTGCTCGACGTGGTCGAACTGTTGACCTCCGAGCTGGTCACCAATGCCTACCGGCACACCGAAGGGCCCGCATCTCTGCGGCTGACCGCGCTGGGCGGCGGACGCCTGCGGGTGGGGGTGTGGGACACCAGCTCTCACGTCCCGCCCCCCTTCGACGAGCCGCCCGGAGGGCACGTCCCGTCGGTGCCGGTGGACGCCGGCGGTGGGCGTGGGCTGGTCCTCGTACGAGAGTGCGCGGACTCCTGGGGCGGGTGGTCCCTCGCCGAGGGCCCTCTCGACCGTGGGGTGGGCAAGCTCCTGTGGTTCGAAGTGGGCGGGCCACGGAGAGGGACGACAGAGACGGACGGCCCGGAGCGGTACGACCCACTCCGTGGAGACGACCGCGCGGCGAGTGCGTCACGGTGACCGGAGGGCGACGACCGGTCGCCGCACTCGCGCCAGCGGACGAGGACGCCTCGGCTCCTGAGTACCCGACCGACCCCATGGGCGAGGACGGCGGAGCACCCGTGTTCCACTCCGCACCGGTCAAGCGGCTTCGCCGCGGTTCCGCCTCTTCATCTCCCCATGCGACACTGCCCCCGTTGCGCAAGTGAACAGTGTGTCCGGTGGGGAGCAGGTGCGATGAGCAAGCGGCAAGTGCAGAAGATGCTGCAACTGATGGCGAGCGGAGGGCCCGTCGAGCTCACCAGCCCCATGGCCTCCGTGAAGAAGCTCTCCCGACTCGCCGGCGTGGCGCAGCAGTTCGGGTACGAGTACGCCGACGTACGGCACGGCGGCGGCCGGAACAACGCGCTGAAGATGCTGATCGTGCCCGACCCGGACCCGCAGGCCAGAGCCCGCGCCGCGCAGAACTGGGCGCAGTACCCGAACGCCGGGGACGGGGTCTCCCTGCCGCCCGTACCGCCCGAGGCGCTCGAACTCCTCAAGGCACGCATCAACTTCGACCTCACCGGCAGGAGCGCCGAGAAGCGGATGGGGTACGGCGCTCTCGGCGCGACCGTCGCCTGCGTGGTCATCGCCCTCCGCGAGGGCGGTCAGTCCGGCGACTTCGTCATCGCGGGCATCATCTGGCTGGTGTTCCTGGCGATCCTCGGCATCGGCCTCGTCGTGACGCGCAAGCGCAACGCCAAGTTCGCGGGCCGGCTGCGAGCCGCCGGGTTCGTGCCGTTCACCGACGAGACCGGGCGGGTGCGGTATCTGCCGCCGGGGGCGCAGGTTCCGGCACAGCAGTTCCCCATGCAGCCGCAGCAGTACCAGCAGCAGCCGTTCGCCCCCGGGCCCTACGGCAACCCGGCCGCCGCCCCCGGCGCCCCCGCGGGGTACGCCCAGCCGGCGCCGGCGCCGTACGCCGGGCAGCCCGCGCCGCAGGTCCCCGGTCCGTATGCCCAGCCCGGTCCGTACGGCGGCGCTCCGCAGGCGCCCGGTCCGTACGCGGCGCCCCAGCCCTCCGGTCCGTACGCACCCCAGCCGCCGTACCCCCAGCAGAACCCCCACTGGCAGCCCCCGCAGCGCTGACCGCCTCCGGGACCTCTCATCCCGCCCCCGGCGAAGGTGAGAGCAACGTTCCTTTACGGTCACTCGCTGCCACAGCCAGGTAACGCGCCCTGCCTACCGTCGGGACTCAGCCACTCGCAGTATCCCCTGAGTACGAGTCCCGGAGCACCGTGGAGGCGTCATGACAGCCCCGAGCACAGCCCCCGCATCCCGCGGGAAGGGCCGTTGGATCGAGCACTGGGATCCCGAGGACGAGACGTTCTGGAAGGAGACCGGCGAGAAGATCGCCAACCGGAATCTCCTCTTCTCCGTCCTGTCCGAGCACATCGGGTTCTCCGTCTGGACCCTGTGGTCCGTGCTGGTGCTCTTCATGGGGCCGGAGTACGGGCTCACCCCCGCCGACAAGTTCCTGCTGACCTCGGTGGTGACGCTGGTCGGCGCCGTCGTCCGGGTGCCCTACACCTTCGCCGTCGCGATCTTCGGCGGGCGGAACTGGACGATCATCTCCGCGAGCCTGCTGCTCATCCCGACCGTGGCCGCGTTCGCCGTCATGGAACCGGGGACCTCCTTCTCCACCTTCCTGCTCGTCGGTCTGCTCGCCGGCATCGGCGGCGGCAACTTCGCCTCCTCCATGACCAACATCAACGCCTACTTCCCGCTGAGGAGGAAGGGCTGGGCCCTCGGGCTCAACGCCGGCGGCGGCAACATCGGCGTTCCCGTCATCCAGCTGATCGCCCTCGCGATCATCGGGGCGAGCGGCGGGCCCCGCGTGCTGCTGGGGATCTACATCCCGCTGATCGTCGTCGCCGCCACCCTCTCCGCGCTCTTCATGGACAACCTCTCGTCCGTGAAGAACGACACCGGCGCCGCCGTGGACGCCGCCAAGGACGCGCACACCTGGATCATGTCCTTCCTCTACGTCGGGACGTTCGGGTCGTTCATCGGCTACAGCTTCGCGTTCGGGCAGGTGCTCCAGAACCAGTTCGGGCGGACCCCGCTCCAGGCCGCGTACCTCACCTTCATCGGGCCGCTGCTCGGGTCGCTGATCCGGCCCCTGGGCGGGTGGCTCGCCGACCGCTACGGCGGCGCGAGGATCAGCCTCTACAACTACGTCGGCATGGCCGCCGCGACCGCCGTCCTGATCCTGGCCGGCATGCAGAAGTCGCTGCCGCTGTTCGTCGCCGTCTTCGTGGTGCTGTTCGTGCTCAGCGGGCTCGGCAACGGATCGACGTTCAAGATGATCCCCGGGATCTTCCAGGCGAAGGCGCTGGCCAAGGGGCTTGAGGGGGAGGAGGCCGCGGCGTACGGGCGTCGGCTGTCCGGTGCCTCCATGGGGCTGATCGGTGCCGTGGGCGCGCTCGGCGGTGTCGGCATCAATCTCGCCTTCCGCCAGTCCTTCCTCTCCTACGGCTCCGGCACCGGGGCGTTCGTCGCCTTCCTCGCCTTCTACGCCGCCTGCTTCGCGGTGACCTGGGCCGTATACCTTCGCCGGCCGATCGGCACAGACCGGGGCGCTGCCGCCGCTTCGGAGGCGAAGCCGCAGCTCAGCTATGCCGAAGTGTGACGTAACACCAGTGACATCATGGCGAACCGAGCCTGTCATGCACCGTTGACAGGCTCGATCGGCATGCGGGTGGGCCACACCTGATGCCCGATACCTGGTACCCGGTACGACTCGAGTGCGGGACGAGAGTGATGTACGACGAACAGCAGCGACCCGAAGACGGTCGGCCCGATCACGGCCGGGCGGACCACGGTCCCCTGGCGGGATTCACCGTGGGGGTGACCGCGGCGCGCCGGGCCGAAGAGCTGGGGGCGCTGCTCCAGCGGCGCGGCGCCGCCGTCGTGCACGCCCCCGCCCTGCGGATCGTGCCGCTCTCCGACGACGGCGAACTGCTCGCCGCCACCAAGGAGATCATCGACCAGGCGCCGGACATCGTGGTCGCCACCACCGCGATCGGCTTCCGGGGCTGGGTGGAGGCCGCCGAGGGCTGGGGGCTGGGCGAGGACCTGCTCGCCCGGCTGCGCGGCGTACGGCTGCTGGCCCGCGGCCCCAAGGTCAAGGGCGCGATCCGGGCCGCCGGGCTGACGGAGGAGTGGTCGCCGGCCTCCGAGTCCATGGCGGAGGTGCTGGACCGGCTGCTTGAGGAGGGCGTCGAGAACCGCCGTGTCGCCGTGCAGCTGCACGGGGAGCCGCTGCCCGGGTTCGTGGAGTCGCTGCGGGCCGGGGGAGCGGAGGTGGTCGGGGTGCCGGTGTACCGGTGGATGCCGCCGGAGGACATCGGGCCCGTCGACCGGCTGCTGGACGCCGCCGTCGCGCGTGCCCTGGACGCCGTCACCTTCACCAGCGCACCGGCCGCGGCGTCCCTGCTGTCGCGGGCCGAGAAGCGCGGGCTGCTGCCCGAACTGCTCGGCGCCCTCGGCCACGACGTGCTGCCGGTCTGCGTCGGCCCGGTCACCGCGCTGCCGCTCCAGGCCCAGGGCGTGGACACGCTCCAGCCGGAGCGGTTCCGGCTGGGGCCGCTGGTCCAGCTGCTCTGCCAGGAACTGCCCGCCCGGGCGCGGTCGTTGCCCGTCGCCGGGCACCGGGTGGAGATCCGCGGGCACGCGGTGCTGGTGGACGGGGAGCTCAGGCCCGTGCCGCCCGCCGGGATGTCCCTGCTGCGGGTCCTGTCCCGGCGGCCCGGCTGGGTCGTCCCCCGCGCCGAACTGCTGCGCGCGCTGCCGGGCGCGGGCCGTGACGAGCACGCGGTGGAGACGGCGATGGCCCGGTTGCGTACGGCGCTGGGGGCTCCGAAGTTGATCCAGACGGTGGTCAAGCGCGGTTACCGTCTCGCCCTGGATCCGGCGGCCGACGCGAAGTACGCGGACGCGTAGACACCGCGTGCGGGACCGGCCCCGGCGAGGGGCCGTCCTGCGTGAGGGCCGGTGGGACGGCCGACGTCGCCGGTGCGCGGGGCGGACGCCGCGGCGTTGCTTGAAGGCGCCGCGCTCGTGCGTGCTCTCTCATGCACGTGCATCAGGCGCGTTCGCCCGGCGGCCCGCGGGAGGGCTCCCCGGCCCCGCGCTGCCGTCCCGTGTACGTGCGCCAGGGGCACTCACCGTGCCGGCCGGCGACGCGCATGCGCGGGGGCGTGCACCCGGGTGGTCTCGTACGAAGGGCGTGCGGACAGCCACCTGGCGCCGTTCCTCCCCCCAGTAAGAGGGGTTCCGGCCGCGCGAACGGGCAGGCACTGTTAGGAGGGAGCGTCTTCCCCGACCCTCACCGGCATCCTCACCCACCCCTGGCGACGGGGTGACCCCTAGGCGGTGACAGGCACATGGCATTCGGTACGGCCACGGCCCCGTACGAGCTGCGGTTCGACGCCGGGCGGATCTGTCTGGATCTCCTCGCCACCACGCACCCGGTGGAACGGCTCGACTGCGTCGAGGTGCTG
This sequence comes from Streptomyces fumigatiscleroticus, assembly GCF_014647975.1. Classification (GTDB taxonomy): domain Bacteria; phylum Actinomycetota; class Actinomycetes; order Streptomycetales; family Streptomycetaceae; genus Streptomyces; species Streptomyces fumigatiscleroticus. Next base: position 753,957 of record NZ_BMQF01000002.1, on the reverse strand, counting down.
CGGGCGTGGATCACCGGCTCCGGGCTGGTCCCGCCGGGCACCCCGCTGACCCACATCGAGGGCTCCTGGCTGGTCGCCTTCCGCGAACTGCGCGGCCACACCTCCCAGCTGGTACGCGGCTGGCTCTCGCCCGGCGTCCGGCCGTACGACCTGGCCCTGGCCCGGGTCAACGAACTGGCCCGCACCGCGCCCCCCGCCCCCCGCGCGGTGCGCGGCCACGACGGCGCGCTGGTGCGGCAGCTGGCGGGACCGCCCGAGTGCGCGGCGCTGCTCGGCGCGGTCGCCCGGGACACCGTGGAGCTGCTCACCGACCCCGTCGCCCGGGCGGGCCTGCGCCAGTGCGAGGGCGACAACTGCTCCATCGTGTACCTCGACACCTCACGGGGCCGCAGGCGGCGCTGGTGCTCGAGCGAGGTCTGCGGCAACCGCGAGCGGGTGGCCCGCCACCGCCGTCGCGCGGCCCTCGCCCGCGTCTAGGCCGCCCCCGGGTCATCTCCGGGCGGCCCCGCCGATGCGACCCGGACGTGGAGGAGTTGTGGCGGGAATGTGACCGCATGTCCCGCTCGTCACGGCGACCGCAAGAAAACTGTCACTCCACTTTGAACACGCAACCAGCCGCGTCCGTACCCGTGGGCGAGCGACCGACTGGGGGACCCCGGTCGAATCGGGGACACCGGAGGTGGGCGTGCGCAAGGATTCCGCCGTGGCCAAGGAACGCGGATCGAGGGCCCGACATCGCATGTCTTCCCAGCCCTTGGAGCCGGACGAGGAGCTGATGCGTGCGCTGTACCGCGAGCACGCCGGGCCCTTGCTGGCGTATGTGCTGCGGCTGGTCGCGGGGGACCGGCAGCGCGCCGAGGACGTCGTGCAGGAGACGCTCATCCGGGCCTGGAAGAACGCCGGTCAGCTCAACCGTGCGACCGGATCGGTACGCCCCTGGCTGGTGACGGTCGCCCGGCGCATCGTCATCGACGGCCACCGCAGCCGGCAGGCCCGGCCGCAGGAGGTCGATCCGTCGCCGCTGGAGGTCATCCCCGCGGAGGACGAGATCGACAAGGCGCTGTGGCTGATGACGCTGTCGGACGCGCTCGACGACCTGACCCCGGCCCACCGGGAGGTGCTCGTCGAGACGTACTTCAAAGGGCGTACCGTCAACGAGGCGGCCGAGACACTGGGCATCCCGAGCGGCACCGTCCGCTCCCGGGTGTTCTACGCCCTGCGGTCGATGAAGCTGGCACTGGAGGAGCGGGGGGTGACGGCGTGATGAGTGGGTACGGGGGATTTCCGGGATTCGGCGCGAGTGGTCCGGGTATCTCTGGCCCCATGCAGGGACCTTCGGGATCAGAGGTGCCGAACGAGCACGAGACCGTGGGCGCCTACGCCCTCGGCATCCTCGACGACGCCGAGGCGACCGCCTTCGAGGCCCATCTCGCCACCTGCGAGTGGTGCGCCCAGCAGCTCGACGAGCTCGCCGGGATGGAACCGATGATGGCCGCGCTGGCCGATCTGCCCGGCGCCGGCACACCCGCGATCGGGGAGTCGCTGTCCGCCCGGCCCGGCCCCCGGCTGGTGGAGAAGCTCGTCGACGAGGTCGCCGAGCGCCGCGCCGCCAAGCGCCGCCGCGGCTTCTACCTGGTGGCGGCCGCCGCCGCACTGATCGCCGGCGGGCCGCTGGTCGCCGTGGCGACCACCGGCGGCGACGACGGCGGCAGGACCACCCAGGCGCAGGAGAGCAGCCCCGCCAAGGCCGCCTTCGAGATCATGGGCGACAAGGTCACCGCCACCGACCCCACCACCAAGGTCACCGCGACGGTGGCCATGGGGGAGAAGGCCTGGGGCACGGACACCGTCGTCCGGCTGAAGAACGTCACCGGCCCGGAGCGGTGCTCCCTGATCGCCGTGGGCAAGAACGGCGAGCGCGAGACCGTCAGCTCCTGGTCCGTCCCGAACTGGGGCTACGGCATCCCGAACGCCAAGACGGAACAGGCCAAGCAGCCGCTGTACGTGCAGGGCGGCGCCGCCTTCAAGCCCAACGAGATCGACCACTTCGAGGTCATGACCTTCGACGGCAAGCAGCTGGTGGAGGTCGACGCGTAGCTATCCGGGGCCCCCTTCGCGTACGGTTGACGGCTGCCCAGCACGTCAGAAGGGGGCCCGGTGGCCGCTCAGGCTCAACAGGAATCCGCGGTCGGCTCGGTTCACGACTCCGCGACGGAGGCACACGACTCCGTACGGGACCGAGAGATCAGCGTCGAACAGGAACACCTGGACCGGGTGTACCGCCGCCTCGAGGAGAAGATCCACGAGGCGGAGTTCCTCATGAACGACGCGGCCCAGCGCGGCCAGGTCGGCACGCCCGGCGCCCTCGCCGAGCGCGACGCACAGGTCTTCCGGGCCGGGATCCACCTCAACCGCCTGAACAACGAGTTCGAGGACTTCCTCTTCGGCCGGATCGACCTGCTGCTGGGCAAGGACGGCAAGAAGGGGCCCGACGGTGCCTACACCGCCGTCGAGCCGGCCGAAGGAGCCGTGCGGCCCGACCGGACGGCCGACATCGCCGAGACCCTGCACATCGGCCGTATCGGCGTGCTGGACGAGGAGTACGCCCCGCTGGTCATCGACTGGCGGGCCCCCGCCGCCGCTCCCTTCTACCGCTCGACGCCGGTCGACCCCGGCCGGGTGGTGCGCCGCCGGGTGATCCGTTCCAAGGGCCGTAAGGTGCTGGGCGTCGAGGACGACCTGATGCGCCCCGAGCTGAAGGCGTTCCTCGACGGCCACGAGCTGCCCGTGATCGGCGACGGCGCCCTGATGGCCGCCCTGGGCCGGGCCCGCGGCCACACCATGCGGGACATCGTCGCCTCCATCCAGGCCGAGCAGGACCTGGTGATCCGCGCCCCCGCCGCCTCCGTGACCTACGTCGAGGGCGGCCCCGGCACCGGCAAGACGGCCGTGGCGCTGCACCGCGCGGCGTACCTGCTCTACCAGGACCGGCGCCGCTACGCGGGCGGCATCCTGATCGTCTCGCCGACCCCGCTGCTGGTGGCGTACACCGAGGGCGTGCTGCCCTCGCTCGGCGAGGAGGGCCAGGTCGCCATCCGCGCCATCGGCTCCCTCGTCGACGGCGTCGAGGCCACGCTGTACGACTCCCCGGCCACGGCCCGCGTCAAGGGCTCCTCCCGGATGCTGAAGGTGCTGCGCAAGGCCGCGCGCGGAGCCCTGGAGCTGAACGATTCGCCGACCCGGCTCCGCGTGGTCGCCTTCGGCCGCCGGCTGGAGCTGGCCGCCGGTGACCTGGACCGTGTCCGGCAGGCCGCGCTGGGTGGCACCGCGCCGGTCAACCTGCTCCGTCCGCGCGCCCGCAAGCTGCTGCTGGACGCCCTGTGGGAGGTCTCCGGCGCCGCCGGCCGGCACACCGACGCCGAGCTCGCCGCCGAGCTGCGCTCCTCCTTCGACGAGGACGTGACCGGCGAGGACGCCTTCGTCGAGTTCCTCGACGCCTGGTGGCCGGAGCTGACCCCCGAGGACGTGCTGACGGCCATGGCGGACGAGAAGCGGCTGGGCCGCTGGGCCCGGCGGGTGCTGAACCCCGGCGAGGTCCGCAAGGTCGCCCGTTCGCTGCGGCGCGAGGGCCGCTCGGTGCACGACATCGCCCTGCTCGACGAGCTGAACGCCGTCCTCGGCGCCCCGGCCCGTCCCCGCAAACGGCGCGAGCTGGACCCGCTGGACCAGCTCACCGGCCTGGAGGAGCTGATGCCGGTGCGCGAGGAGACCCAGCGGGAGCGGGCCGAGCGGCTGGCGCAGGAGCGCGTGGAGTACGCGCACGTCATCGTCGACGAGGCCCAGGACCTCACGCCCATGCAGTGGCGGATGGTCGGCCGCCGCGGCCGGCACGCCACCTGGACGGTGGTCGGCGACCCGGCCCAGTCGTCCTGGTCCGACCCCGACGAGGCGGCGGCCGCCCGCGACGAGGCCCTCGGCACCCGCCCGCGGCGCCGCTTCGAGCTGACCGTGAACTACCGCAACCCCGCCGAGATCGCGGAGCTGGCCTCGAAGGTGCTGGCGCTGGCGATGCCGGGCACCGAGCCGCCGACGGCGGTGCGCTCCACGGGCGTGCAGCCCCGCTTCGCGGTCGCCGGGGGCTCGCTCGCCCGGACCGTGCGGGCCGAGGCGGCGCGGCTGCTGGAACTGGTCGACGGCACCGTCGGCGTCGTCGTGGCGATGAACCGCCGCGAGGAGGCCCGGCGCTGGCTGGACGGGCTCGGTGACCGCGTCGTGGCGCTCGGCAGCCTGGAGGCCAAGGGCCTGGAGTACGACGCGACGGTGGTCGTCTCGCCCGCGGAGATCGCCGACGAGAGCCCGGCCGGCCTGCGCGTCCTCTACGTCGCCCTGACCCGCGCCACCCAGCAGCTGACCGTCGTCTCCGGCGAGCGGGACGAGCCCGACGCCGACGGCGTGCCGGACCTGCTGCGGGACTTCGGCGCCGGGGAGGAATGAACTCGCGGTACGGGAATGGTCTTACGGGATCCGTTTGTTAGCCTTGTCAGTGGCACCGGCCCGATCCAAGCCCCCGGGCCCAACCTTAGTCGCTTCGAGCGACCACTTGCCGCGAGGCGAGCATGGCGGGTCGGTGTCACTGAACGCCGAGAGAGAACGAGAGACCCACGTCACCGCGTGACGTGGGTCTCTCTCGTTTCTCCCCGCTTCCCCTTCTCTCACCTGAGTGACTCTCGTATGGTGGAAATCACTTTCCGAAACAGTGGTTCCTGAGGCGAACGTCACGCGAACAAAACGTTCGCAACCTGGGGCGGCTACCACGTACTCAGGGGTAGGTGCGACGATCGGACGGCGCAGCGCCGGAACGCGCTGCGCCGCAGCGACACGGTGAAAGCAGAGGAAGTCGGCCATGGCAACGGCGCCCAGCGTCTCCTACTCGATGACTATCCGGCTGGAGGTGCCGGCGAGCGGAACCGCGGTCTCGCAGCTCACCACCGCCGTTGAGTCCTCCGGAGGCTCGGTGACCGGCCTCGACGTCACGGCGTCCGGCCACGAGAAGCTCCGTATCGACGTCACGATCGCGGCCACCTCCACCGGGCACGCGGACGAGATCGTGGAGAAGCTCCGCGGCATCGAGGGCGTCACGCTCGGCAAGGTCTCCGACCGTACGTTCCTGATGCACCTCGGCGGCAAGATCGAGATGGCGTCGAAGCACCCCATCCGCAACCGTGACGACCTGTCCATGGTCTACACGCCGGGTGTGGCCCGCGTCTGCATGGCGATCGCCGAGAACCCCGAGGACGCCCGCCGCCTCACCATCAAGCGCAACTCCGTTGCGGTCGTGACCGACGGCTCCGCGGTGCTGGGCCTGGGCAACATCGGCCCCAAGGCCGCCCTGCCGGTGATGGAGGGCAAGGCGGCCCTGTTCAAGCGGTTCGCCGGCATCGACGCCTGGCCGATCTGCCTGGACACCCAGGACACCGACGCCATCGTGGAGATCGTCAAGGCGATCGCCCCCGGCTTCGCCGGCATCAACCTGGAGGACATCTCCGCCCCCCGCTGCTTCGAGATCGAGGCCCGGCTGCGCGAGGCCCTGGACATCCCCGTCTTCCACGACGACCAGCACGGCACGGCCATCGTCGTCCTCGCGGCCCTGACCAACGCGCTGCGCTGCACCGGCAAGGCGATCGAGAACATCCGCGTCGTGATGTCCGGCGCCGGCGCGGCCGGTACCGCGATCCTGAAGCTGCTGCTCGCCGCGGGTGTGAAGAACGCCGTCGTCGCCGACATCCGCGGCGTGGTGCACGCCGGCCGCGAGGACCTGGTGAACGCCAGCTCCGACTCGCCGCTGCGCTGGATCGCCGACAACACCAACCCCGAGAACCTGACCGGCACGCTGAAGGAGGCGGTGCGCGGCGCCGACGTCTTCATCGGCGTCTCCGCCCCCAACGTCCTGGACGGCGAGGACGTGGCCGCCATGGCCGACGGGGCGATCGTCTTCGCGCTCGCGAACCCGGACCCCGAGGTCGACCCGGCGATCGCCCGGCAGACCGCGGCGGTCGTCGCCACCGGCCGCTCCGACTTCCCCAACCAGATCAACAACGTGCTGGTCTTCCCCGGCGTGTTCCGCGGCCTGCTGGACGCCCAGTCCCGCACGGTCAACACCGAGATGATGCTGGCCGCCGCCAAGGCCCTGGCCGACGTGGTGACCGAGCACGAGCTCAACCCGAACTACATCATCCCGAGCGTGTTCAACGACAAGGTCGCGGGCGCCGTCGCCGGTGCGGTCCGGCAGGCCGCGAAGGCGGCCGGGGCGGCGTCGTAGCGGCCCGGTCCGGGCCCTGGCTGTGAGGATCGCCACGGGACCGTGTCGGCGCGTCGCGGAACGCGGAGTCTCGGGCCGCCCTCTAAGGTGTCGGCCGGACTCCGCCCCGCTTTCGTGTGAGTCGTGTGACTCCCTTGGGTGTTCTCACGACTCCCGCGGGTGCCGGATTGGCTTTCCCGCCGCAGGTAGAGGCAGGATGCCTCCCTGGGCGCGAGGGTCTGACGACGGACCCGGGTCCGGGACCTCACCGGGGACCCTGGCAGCATCGGCTGTGCCCTGCATGCGGCTCCGCCGCGTGGCACGCCTCAACGGCAAGATGAACACGGGAGTAAGAACATGAACCGCAGTGAGCTGGTGGCCGCGCTGGCCGACCGCGCCGAGGTGACCCGCAAGGACGCCGACGCCGTGCTGGCCGCGTTCGCCGACGTTGTCGGCGACATCGTCGCCAAGGGCGACGAGAAGGTCACCGTCCCCGGCTTCCTGACCTTCGAGCGCACCCACCGTGCCGCTCGCACCGCCCGCAACCCGCAGACCGGTGAGCCGATCCAGATCCCGGCCGGCTACAGCGTGAAGGTCTCCGCGGGCTCCAAGCTCAAGGAAGCCGCCAAGGGCAAGTGATTCCGCCCTCCGTGCGCCGTGGAACGGCGTACGGGGCGCAGTGACACCGAAGGGGCGGCCACCCATGAGGGTGGCCGCCCCTTCGCGTCGCCCGCCGCCGGTTACGGCGTCACCGGGCCGTCGGCCGGGCGCCTTGCCGGACGATCAGCCGAGCGCCTTGCCGGACGATCAGCCGGGCGCCTTGCCGGGCAGCTCGTCCTCGGCGGCCGGCTCCACCGGCTTCTCCGTGCTGTGCCTGCCCGGGGGACGACTCCCGGACCCCCGGCCGGTGCCGGGGCCCACCGGGCCGGAGCAGGGCGTGCGGACGATCAGCCGAGCGCCTTGCCGGGCAGTTCGACCTTGGCGCCCAGCTCCACCAGTTTCTCCATGAAGTTCTCGTAGCCGCGGTTGATCAGGTCGATGCCGTGGACCCGGGACGTGCCCTGGGCCGCCAGCGCCGCGATGAGGTACGAGAAGCCGCCGCGCAGGTCCGGGATGACCAGGTCGGCGCCCTGGAGTCTGGTCGGGCCGGACACGACGGCCGAGTGCAGGAAGTTGCGCTGGCCGAAGCGGCAGTCCGAGCCGCCCAGGCACTCGCGGTAGAGCTGGATGTGCGCGCCCATCTGGTTCAGCGCCGAGGTGAAGCCGAGGCGGGACTCGTAGACCGTCTCGTGGATGATGGACAGGCCCGTGGCCTGGGTGAGCGCCACCACCAGCGGCTGCTGCCAGTCGGTCTGGAAGCCGGGGTGCACGTCCGTCTCCAGCGCGATCGACTTCAGCTGGCCGCCGGGGTGCCAGAAGCGGATGCCCTCGTCGTCGATCTCGAAGGCGCCGCCCACCTTCCGGTAGGTGTTCAGGAACGTCATCATCGAGCGCTGCTGGGCGCCGCGGACGTAGATGTTGCCCTCGGTCGCCAGCGCGGCGGACGCCCAGGAGGCGGCCTCCAGACGGTCCGGCAGGGCACGGTGGGTGTAGCCGCCGAGCTTGTCCACACCGGTGATGCGGATGGTCCGGTCGGTGTCCATCGCGATGATCGCGCCCATCTTCTGGAGCACGCAGATCAGGTCCTCGATCTCCGGCTCGACGGCCGCGTTGGACAGCTCCGTGACGCCCTCGGCGAGCACGGCCGTCAGCAGCACCTGCTCGGTCGCGCCGACGGAGGGGTACGGCAGCCGGATCTTCGTACCGCGCAGCCGCTGCGGCGCCTCCAGATACTGGCCGTCCGCCCGCTTGTCGATCGTCGCACCGAACTGCCGCAGCACGTCGAAGTGGAAGTCGATCGGCCGGCCGCCGATGTCGCAGCCGCCCAGACCGGGGATGAAGGCGTGGCCGAGGCGGTGCAGCAGGGGCCCGCAGAAGAGGATCGGGATGCGGCTCGAACCCGCGTGGGCATCGATGTCGGCGACGTTCGCGCTCTCCACGTGGGTCGGGTCGAGCACCAGCTCGCCCGGCTCCTCACCCGGACGGACCGTCACCCCGTGCAGCTGGAGCAGGCCGCGTACGACCCGGACGTCGCGGATGTCGGGAACGTTGCGCAGTCGGCTCGGCGCACTGCCCAGCAGGGCCGCGACCATGGCCTTGGGCACGAGGTTCTTCGCGCCTCGGACACGGATCTCGCCCTCCAGCGGGGTGCCGCCGTGGACAAGCAGTACGTCGTCGGAGCCGTTGACGGTCATGAATCTCGCGTTCCGTGGAGTGGGGCAGGGGCCAGGAGGGAAAGGGTAGTCGCCCCCGGCCCCCCTTCCGTAAGCCCAGACGGCACCCAGCCACGTCATAGCTGTGTCACAACACGAACCGTCCCCGGCCGGGCACCGGCGGTCACCGCTCCGGCCGTGCGGACCGGCGTTCGCCCCCGTCCCGGGATTGCCTCCCCACGGCGCGGGAAGATGCGGGATCATGTCTGGCATGACCGAGGTGTCCTCGCTCACGGGGCGGTTGCTCGTGGCAACGCCCGCCCTGGCGGACCCGAACTTCGACCGAGCGGTGGTGCTCCTTCTCGACCACGACGAGGAGGGCTCCCTCGGTGTCGTCCTCAACCGTCCGACGCCGGTCGGCGTGGGCGACATCCTGGAGGGCTGGGCCGACCTCGCCGGCGAACCCGGCGTCGTCTTCCAGGGCGGCCCGGTCTCCCTGGACTCGGCCCTGGGAGTGGCGGTCGTCCCCGGGGGCGCCACCGGCGAGGGCGCCCCGCTGGGCTGGCGCCGGGTGCACGGCGCGATCGGCCTGGTCGACCTGGAGGCCCCGCCGGAGCTGCTGGCCTCCGCCCTGGGCAGCCTGCGCATCTTCGCCGGTTACGCCGGCTGGGGCCCCGGCCAGCTGGAGGACGAGCTGGTGGAGGGGGCCTGGTACGTGGTGGAGTCGGAGCCGGGCGACGTCTCCTCCCCGGTCCCCGAGCGGCTCTGGCGCGAGGTGCTGCGCCGGCAGCGCAACGAGCTGGCGATGGTCGCGACGTATCCGGACGACCCTTCGCTCAACTGATGCGTGTGAGCTTCAGTACCCTTGGCTGGTATGAGCACTCTTGAGCCCGAGCGCGGGACTGGTACGGGGACCCTCGTAGAGCCGACGCCGCAGGTGTCCCACGGCGACGGCGACCACGAGCGCTTCGCCCACTACGTCCAGAAGGACAAGATCATGGCGAGCGCCCTCGACGGCACCCCCGTCGTGGCGCTCTGCGGCAAGGTCTGGGTTCCGGGCCGCGACCCGAAGAAGTACCCCGTGTGTCCCATGTGCAAGGAGATCTACGACTCCATGGGCGCCGGCGGCGACCAGGGCAAGGGCGGCGACAAGTAACACCCCTCTTCAGGTTCTGAGGTCTGAGGCCGCGAGGCCCCCGGGCGCGCTTCGGCGTGCTTCGGGGGTCTTTGTTCTGTTCGGCCGTTGCACGGAGTGCACCGCGCGGTCACCAAGCGGCCGACACCTCTTGTGGCCGCGTTCACCCGGTCCCTAGCCTTCAGGCGTCGTGCACGTTGTCCATGCTGTGAATGTTGTGTGAGCGGAATTTCCGGCTGCTTTTTTCGGTGGCGGCCCTTTCCCGCGGGTATGGCGTGACGGGTGCCGGCGCTGATCGAATTTCCGGCAGAAGCAGAGGACTGACGCGATGGATCTGATTCCCGGGCCCCTACAGGCGACTGTCCACGGAAGCGAATTCTTCGAACTGGACGCCGGAACCCGGCTGGCCGCACAGGCCGGTACGGAACGGACGGAACGCTGGCTGCGCTCCACGCTGACGGCGGCCACCGGCCTTCCCCTCGCACCGGCGGCGGGCACCGGGGGCACCGGGGACACCGGGGACACCGGTGTCATCCGCCTCTCCGTCGACCCGGCGGTGGCCGGGGAACTGGGCGAGGAGGGCTACCGTCTCACCGTCTCGCCGACCGGTGCGGAGCTCGTGGGCGGCGGGCCCGCCGGGGTCTTCTGGGGCGCCCAGACGCTGCGGCAGCTGCTCGGGCCCGACGCCCACCGGCGCGCGCCGCTGCCCGGCCGGCGGTGGCGGCTGCCGCGGGTCCGCGTCCAGGACGCGCCCCGGTTCCGCTGGCGCGGCCTGATGCTCGACGTGGCCCGGCACTTCATGCCCAAGGACGGCGTCCTGCGCTACCTCGATCTGATGGCCGCGCACAAACTCAACGTCCTCCACCTCCATCTGACGGACGACCAGGGATGGCGGGTGGAGATCAGGCGGTACCCGAGGCTCACGGAGACCGGCTCCTGGCGGGCGCGGACCAAGTTCGGCCACCGCGCCTCGCCGCTGTGGGAGGAGAAGCCGCACGGCGGTCACTACACGCAGGACGACATCCGGGAGATCGTCGCCTACGCCGCCGAACGGCATATCGCCGTCGTCCCCGAAATCGACGTGCCCGGGCATTCCCAGGCCGCCATCGCCGCGTATCCGGAACTCGGCAACACCGACGTCGTCGACACCACCGCCCTCACCGTCTGGGACAACTGGGGGATCTCCGAGAACGTACTCGCCCCCACGGACGACACCCTGCGTTTCTACGAGGGCGTGTTCGAAGAACTCCTCGAGCTGTTTCCCTCCCGGTTCGTCCACGTGGGGGGTGACGAATGCGTGAAGGACCAGTGGCGGCGGTCGCCCACCGCGCAGGCCCGCATCAAGGAGCTCGGGCTTCGGGACGAGGACGGGTTGCAGGCCTGGTTCATCGGGCACTTCGACCGGTGGCTCACCGCGCGCGGGCGCCGGCTCGTCGGCTGGGACGAGATCCTCCAGGGCGGGCTCGCGCCCGGCGCGACGGTGTCCTCCTGGCGCGGCTACGGCGGCGGTGTCGCGGCCGCCCGGGCCGGACACGACGTGATCATGTGCCCCGAGCAGCACGTCTACCTGGACCACCGCCAGGACGCGGGCCCGGACGAACCGGTGCCGATCGGGTTTGTGCGCACCCTGGAGGACGTGTACCGGTTCGAGCCGGTACCGCCGGAGCTGACCGCCGAGGAGGCCGGGCGCGTACTGGGCGCGCAGGCCAACGTCTGGACGGAGGTGATGGAGGACCGTTCGCGCGTCGACTACCAGGTGTTCCCGAGGCTCGCGGCCTTCGCCGAGGTCGTCTGGAGCGCGCTGCCCGCCCCGCCGGAACGGGACTTCGCCGGCTTCGAGCGGCGGATGGCCGCCCACTACCGGCGACTTGACGCCCTGGGGGTCGCCTACCGGCCGCCCACCGGGCCGCTGCCGTGGCAGCGGCGTCCCGGCGTCCCCGGCCGCCCGATCGACGGCCCACCGCCGGTCCGCTAGGCCCTGTCGTCGAATTCCCGCCTGCCTGGCGGCGACAGGGCCTAGCCGCCGCGCGCCTCGAACACGCTGCGGAAAAAAGGTACACACGTCACGCAGAAGTACCGATTCACCCACGTCGGTGATGTCGTGTCAAAACGGTCTATCTCGCCGATGAGGTGGGCGAATGCCTCCTAGCGGACCCCCGCGTTCGGGCCCTGCGAAGATGTGCCAGAGTTGCCACGTCCGCCCTGTCAGCACGTACCGTACGGCAGCACAGGTGGGACCAGGTGGGGCAGCGGGAAGGGGCAGCCGGTTTGACCACGCACGCACCGCAGGCGGCGCAGGCCGTCACGCTGCCCACGACACTGGACGAGGCGGTGGCGGCGCTGGGCGCCATGCCCACCGCCGTTCCGGTGGCGGGCGGCACCGATCTGATGACCTCCGTGAACTCCGGGCAGCTCAGGCCCGCCGCGCTGGTCGGCCTCGGGCGGATCAGCGAGATCCGCGGCTGGCAGTACCAGGACGGGCACGCGCTGCTCGGCGCGGGTCTGACGCACGCGCGCATGGGCCGCCCCGACTTCGCCGCCCTGATCCCGGCGCTCGCGGCCGCCGCGCGCGCCGCCGGCCCGCCGCAGATCCGCAACGCGGGCACCCTGGGCGGCAACATCGCCACGGCCGCCCCCACCGGCGACGCGCTGCCGGTGCTGGCCGCCCTGGAGGCGACGCTGGTCATCGCGGGCCCGGGCGGAGCCCGCCGGGAGATCCCGGTGTCGCATCTGCTGGCCGGCATGGACATGCTGCGCGGCGGCGAACTCATCGGCTACGTGCGCGTGCCGCTGCTGCACGCGCCGCAGGTCTTCCTGAAGGCGACCGGCCGCACCGGGCCCGGACGCGCCGTCGCGTCCGTCGCGCTGGTCCTCGACCCCGCCCGGCGCGGGGTCAGGTGCGCCGTCGGCGCCATAGCGCCGATGCCGCTGCGCCCTCTGGAGGCGGAGCAGTGGGTCGCCCAGCTCATCGACTGGGACAACAACCGCACGATCGTCCCCGAGGCGCTCGGCGCCTTCGGCGAGTACGTCGCCGCGGCCTGCATCCCGGACCCGGCCCCGGCCGAGGACGGATCCCTGTCACCGCTTCCGCCCGCCGTACTGCACCTGCGGCGCACCGTCGCCGCGCTGGCCCGACGAGCACTGGGGAGGGCGCTGTCGTGACCGACGACCGGCACGGAGAGGACACGCCCCAGGGCGGCGGACGCTGGGACCCGCTGCCCCAGGGCGACTACGACGACGGCGCCACCGCCTTCGTGCAACTCCCCGAGGGGGGCGTCGACGCCCTCCTGGCCGCCGACAGCCCGCTCGCCGCGCCGGGCCACGGCTACGTCCCGCCGCCCATAACGGTCACCCCCGCCACCACCGCCGGCACCGACCCCGCGGCCACCGGCACCTGGTCGGTGCCGTCCGCGCCCGTCGACGGCGCCCAGTGGCAGGACCCGGACGCCGGGCACGCGCAGCCGCACGCGCATCCGCAGCAGCAGCATCCGTACGCGGACGCCGGGCAGCACGCCGCGCACCTGTCCGGCGGGCAGCAGGACCCGTACGCCGCGCAGCAGGGGCACGACCGTCAGGCGGAGCCGCCGTACCCGGACCCGCGGACGGGCCCGGACTCCGGGCAGCAGCACACCGGGCAGCAGCACACCGGACAGCCGCACACCGGGCACGACCGGTTCACGTACCAGCCCGGCGCCACCGGCCAGTGGAACTTCGAGGAGGCCGCCGCCGCGGAGGAGGCCGCGACCGCCGCCGCGCCCGGCCACGACGTGACCGGCCAGTGGTCCATCCCCGTCGCCGGCGGCGACCTCCCGGACGAGTCGGGCGAGTTCACCACGTCGTCGCTGGTCGAGCAGTGGGGCGGCACCCCGCCGGCCACCCTGCCCGGCGGCGCGCCCGCCCCTTGGGCGACCCAGGCGGCCGGTCAGCCGTGGGGACACGGGACCCCCGCTCAGCCGGCGGACGCCGGACCCGCGCACGGGCAGCCCGCGCACCACCCCGGCGAGCAGCCGCTGCCCGGGCACCCGTACGAGCAGCAGCCCGTGCAGGCGCCCGCGCCGGAACACCCCGCCCCGCCGTACGCCGAACCCCCCGCGGGCGTGCTGCCGGAGGCTCCCGGGCCCGGCGGGACGGCCGAGGCCGCCGGTGAGGCCGTGGAGGCGGCTGAGAGCCCCGCTGAGGCACCGGCGCAGCCCCCCGCGGCCCCGGACGCGGAGACCGCCCCGACGGCCGCTGAAGAGCCCGTCACGCCTGACGGCTCCACCGCCCCGGAGGGGACCGCCCCGGAAGCGACCGCACCGGCTCCGCAGGAGACCGCACCGGCTCCGGAGGAGACCGCACCGGCCGCGGAGGAGACCGGCCCCGCTCCCGACGAGACCGGCCCCGCCCCCGACGAGGCCGCACCGGCCCCGGACGAGGCCGCACCGGCCCCGGACGAGCCCGCGGTGGCCGCCTCCGCCGACCCGGCCGACCCGGCCGACCCGGAGACCGGACCGCGGCAGGAACCGGACTCCGGCCCGGCGCCCGCCGGACCGGGCGACGAGCACCCGCTCGCCTCCTACGTCCTGCGGGTCAACGGCACCGACCGCCCCGTCACCGACGCCTGGATCGGCGAGTCGCTGCTGTACGTGCTGCGCGAGCGGCTCGGTCTCGCGGGCGCCAAGGACGGCTGCTCGCAGGGCGAGTGCGGCGCGTGCAACGTGCAGGTCGACGGGCGGCTGGTCGCCTCCTGCCTGGTGCCCGCGGTCACCGCCGCCGGCAGCGAGGTCCGTACGGTCGAGGGACTGGCCACGGACGGGCAGCCGTCGGACGTGCAGCGCGCGCTCGCCCGGTGCGGCGCGGTGCAGTGCGGCTTCTGCGTGCCGGGCATGGCGATGACCGTGCACGACCTCCTGGAGGGCAACCCGGCGCCGACCGAACTGGAGGCCCGCCAGGCCCTGTGCGGCAACCTGTGCCGCTGCTCGGGCTACCGGGGCGTGCTGCGGGCCGTGCAGGAGGTCGTCGGGGAGCGCGCGGCCCACGCGGCGGCCGACTCGGACGGCGAGGAGCCCCGGATCCCCCACCAGGCGGGACCGGGGGACGGCGGCGTCACCTTCTCGGCGTTCGAGTCGCCCGGCTCGGCGCCGTCACCGGGACCGCATGACCAGCCCTACGGCCAGGACGGAGGCCAGGCGTGAGCAACGAAGCCGCCACGGCACAGGCCGCGGAGGCCCTACCCGCCCCCGAGGAGATCACGCACGGCATCGGCGCCTCCCTGCCGGCCGCCGACGCCCGTGCCAAGACGGAGGGCACCTTCCCCTACGCCGCCGACCTGTGGGCCGAGGGCCTGCTCTGGGCGGCCGTGCTGCGCTCCCCGCACCCGCACGCGCGCATCGTGTCCATCGACACCACCCACGCGCGCGAGATGCCCGGCGTACGCGCCGTCGTCACGCACGAGGACGTGCCCGGCACCCCGTTCCACGGGCGCGGCCGGGCCGACCGCCCGGTCTTCGCCTCCGACGTCGTACGCCACCACGGCGAGCCGATCGCCGCCGTCGCCGCCGACCACCCGGACACCGCGCGGATGGCCGCCGCCGCCGTCATCGTCGAGTACGAGGTGCTCGACCCGGTCACCGACCCGGAGCAGGCCTTCGAGGCCGAGCCCCTGCATCCCGACGGCAATCTGATCCGGCACATCCCGCTCAGACACGGCGACCCGGAGGCGGTCGGCGAGGTCGTCGTGGAGGGCCTGTACCGCATCGGCCGCCAGGATCCCGCCCCGATCGGCGCCGAGGCCGGCCTGGCCGTACCGCGCCCGGACGGCGGCGTCGAGCTGTATCTGGCGTCGACGGACCCGCACACCGACCGCGACGCGGCCGCCGCCTGCTACGGCCTGGCGCCCGAGCAGGTGAAGATCGTCGTCACCGGTGTGCCCGGCGCCACCGCCGACCGCGAGGACCAGGGCTTCCAGCTCCCGCTCGGCCTGCTCGCGATGAAGACCGGCTGCCCGGTGAAGCTCACCGCGACGCGCGAAGAGTCCTTCCTCGGCCACGCCCACCGCCACCCCACCCTCCTGCGCTACCGCCACCACGCGGACGCCGAGGGCAGGCTGGTGAAGGTCGAGGCGCAGATCCTGCTCGACGCGGGCGCCTACGCCGACACGTCCTCCGAGGCCCTGGCCGCCGCGGTGGCGTTCGCCTGCGGGCCGTACGTCGTCCCGAACGCCTTCATCGAGGGCTGGGCGGTCCGCACCAACAACCCGCCCTCCGGCCATGTGCGCGGCGAGGGCGCCATGCAGGTGTGCGCCGCCTACGAGGCGCAGATGGACAAGCTGGCCAAGAAGCTCGGTGCCGACCCGGCGGAGCTGCGCCTGCGCAACGTCATGGCGACCGGTGACGTCCTGCCGACCGGCCAGACGGTCACCTGTCCCGCCCCGGTGGCCGAACTCCTCCAGGCGGTACGCGACTTCCCGCTGCCCGCCCTGCCCAAGGACACCCCCGAGGAGGAGTGGCTGCTGCCCGGCGGCCCCGAGGGCGCGGGCGAACCGGGCGCGGTGCGCCGGGGCGTCGGCTACGGCATCGGCATGGTGCACATGCTCGGCGCGGAGGGCGCGGACGAGGTCTCCACGGCGACCGTGAAGGTCCAGGACGGGGTGGCGACGGTGCTGTGCGCCGCCGTCGAGACCGGCCAGGGCTTCGCCACGCTGGCCCGGCAGATCGTGCAGGAGACGCTGGGCATCGAGGAAGTCCACGTGGCGCCGGTCGACACCGACCAGCCCCCGGCGGGCGCGGGCTGCCGCGGCCGGCACACCTGGGTGTCCGGCGGCGCGGTGGAACGGGCCGCCAAGATGGTCCGCACCCAGCTCCTCCAGCCCCTGGCGCACAAGTTCGGCATGTCGACCGAGCTGCTCCAGATCACCGACGGCAAGATCACCTCCTACGACGGGGTCCTGTCCACCACGGTCACCGAGGCGATGGACGGCAAGGAACTGTGGGCCACGGCGCAGTGCCGGCCCCACCCCACCGAGCCGCTGGACGAGTCCGGCCAGGGCGACGCGTTCGTGGGCATGTCCTTCTGCGCCATCCGCGCGGTGGTGGACGTCGACATCGAGATCGGCTCGGTACGGGTCGTGGAACTGGCCGTCGCCCAGGACGTGGGCCGCGTGCTCAACCCGGCCCAGCTGGCCGCCCGTATCGAGGCGGGCGTCACCCAGGGCGTGGGCATCGCGCTGACGGAGAACCTCCGCACGCCGCGCGGCCTGATCCGCCACCCGGACCTGACGGGCTACGCGTTGCCGACGGCCCTGGACACCCCCGACATCCAGATCGTCAAGCTGGTCGAGGAGCGCGACGTGGTCGCCCCCTTCGGCGCGAAGGCGGTCAGCGCGGTACCGGTGGTGACCTCACCGGCGGCGATCGCCTCCGCGGTGCGCGCGGCGACGGGCCGCCCGGTCAACCGGCTCCCGATCCGCCCGCAGGCGGCGGTGGTGACCCAGCCGTCCTGACGGCCCACTCCGTCCCGGTGGCGGGGCAACGCGGGGCGGCGTGATCGCGTCTTATTGTGTGGGGCGTTGTCAGTGGTGGCGCGTACTGTTCCGATCAGTGGGGGGACCGTCGCGCCGATGCGCGATGCCCCCCGGTTCGGTGAGCCGAGCCGAAGATCAACGCAACGGGGAAGAACACGCGCGCGGGGGACGCCATGAGCACGGGCACGACGGTGGCGGGCAGCGGGACGGTCACGTTCCTGCACCCGGGTCTCGGCACGCCCCGGGAGGAGGCCCGCCTGCGGCGGCTGGCGCAGCTGACCGCCGCCGCGGGGCGGCTCGCGCGGCAACTGCGCGACCAACTGGTGGCCGGCGCTGTGCGCACCTTGGACAGCGACCTGGAATCCATGATCCTCGGCTGCACCACAGGCCCGGGACCGGGCCCGGCGAGGCTGTCTGCCCCCCAGGAGTCGCTGCTGCGGCTGGCGGCGGCCACGACTCCGTGCCCGGCGGCCGACATATCGCCGTACCGGCTGATCGCCGCGCTGATCAGCCACTTCTCCTGGGACGACGGGTTCGGCGCCGGTGACGTCGTGCGCTTCGAGGAGGTCGACTTCCCGCCGACGCTCACGCACGGGCCGACGCGGCGCTTCCTGTCGGAGACCGGCCTCCCCGAGGACGGCCACCTGATCCGGCTGGACACCGACATACCGCTGCCGACCCTGCCCGAGTACTACGAGTACGGCGCGGAGGAGCACCCCGACCGCTTCGCGGCGGCGGTTGAACTCCCCGCGTCGGCATCCCGGCTGATCCGTATCGGGCAACTGATGGAGGACACGCACCTCGTCGTCGACGGTGCCACCGGAGCGGTCCTGTGCTGGAGCGAGCCCGACCGCGTCCTGCGGCCCCTCGGAACCGACGTCGCCACGCTCGCGTTCACGGTCCGGCTCCTGCACCACGGGGAGGGGCTCGACTCCGTCATCCGCGCCCTCGCCACCTCGAAGACGCTCGCGATGTCCGAGCACCGGCCGAGCGGCGCCCTGTACGCCTGACCGGCCGCTATCCGGTTTTCCCGTCCTCCTCGCTGTACGGCGGGATGCGCTGCCCCCGGCTCTCGGCGACGTTGAGCACCTCCGTCAGTGACTCGTACAGGCGGCGGGTGATGAACCGCAGTTCGCCGACGGTGAGGTCCCGGTCCTCGCCGAGCATCGGGCGCGCCAGGCCCAGGATCACGGCGGCCGTCTCGATCTGCTGGTTCTCGACGGTGTCCGCCAGCAGCGCGAGTGGGGTGGCCGTGCCGTCCGTGACGAGATGGGCCGGCTTGCCCTCCGGGCCGGTCCAGGGCAGAAGACGGATGTGCGTCGCGGGCCAGTGGCTCATGCGGGTACCTCCTGACAGTGCCGGACGAGGTAGGGCCGTACGAGGGGAGCGTCGTCGGCCCACATCACGTCGGGCGGACGGGGAGAGCGTGGGATGAGGAGGGGAGCGTGGAGCATGTAGGGGGCGTGCGGCGCGCGACGCGGAGCGGGGGGTGCCGCTCCGGCCTGCGCACGGTGCGTGCCACTCGGTGGCATGAGCCACGCGAGAAGGGCGGCCAGTAGAGTTCGCACTGTCGGTCACTCCTTGGGTGATCGGCCACGCCCCGGGAGGTCTGTCCACCTCGCCGGGGTCTCTTCTTCGACGAGAGTACGCGTAAGCGCGATAGCGCGTAACCGCACTAGCGCGATTGCTCGGTTCTGCGTAAACGCGGAAGCTGAAGTTATGGACATTGATCGTTCCGTTCCCGTCTGGCCTCAGGTAGCGGACGAACTTCGTCGCCGCTTGGAGGCTGGGCAGTACAAGCCGGGTGAGCGTTTCCCTGGCACCGTGGACATTGCCGCCGAGTTCGACGTGAGCCAGTCCACGGCTCAGAAGGCCGTGGTTGCGCTACGGGCAGAGGGACGCCTCTACACCGTCCTCGGGCAGGGCTCGTTCGTCGCCAAGAAGTAAGGGGCGGCTCCCGGCAGGAGCCGCCCCTTCGTAGGCGCTGGAGGCCGTGGCGGGAATCGAACCCGCGTAACTCGCTTTGCAGGCGAGCCCCTGAACCATTCGGGCACACGGCCGTGTCGAGTTGGATCTTCTCGAACCGGTGACTAGACCGTAGGGCGGGCAGAGGGAGCGGCTCAAGGGAAGCGCGGGCGCTGCAATGGGACTGCCATACGCCGTTCACAAAGGGTGCCGTGCGGCCCGGTGGTCGTACGACCAAGGTCCCGGTTCCGGACCGTCCTCCGACAGGGGTCAAACCGTACAGTGGCCCTTACGCTGACGGGCATGACCGTCTCCGAGCCGCGCGACACCGACGTCGCCCTACCGGCCCCGCTGCCACCCGTGCCCACCGAGTCCGTGCTCGGCCGCTCCTATCGCGCCCTGAGCATCGGCATCGTCTCCGTCGTGCTGCTGATCGCCTTCGAGGCGACGGCGGTGGGTACGGCGATGCCGGTCGCGGCGCGGGAGCTGGACGGGGTGTCGCTGTACGCGTTCGCGTTCTCGGGGTACTTCACGACGAGCCTGTTCGGGATGGTGCTCGCCGGTCAGTGGTCGGACCGGCGCGGCCCGCTGGGCGCGCTGACCACGGGCATCGCCGCCTTCGCGGCCGGGCTGCTGCTGTCGGGGACCGCCGGGGTGATGTGGACGTTCGTCGCGGGCCGCGCCGTGCAGGGGCTCGGCGGCGGGCTGGTGATCGTCGCGCTGTACGTCGTCGTGGGCCGTGCCTACCCGGAGCGGCTGCGGCCGGCGATCATGGCGGCGTTCGCGGCGTGCTGGATCGTCCCCTCGATCGTCGGGCCGCTGGCCGCGGGCGCGGTGACCGAGCAGCTCGGCTGGCGGTGGGTGTTCATCGGGATCCCGGTGCTGGTGGTCTTCCCGCTGGCGCTGGCGCTGCCGCAGATACGACGGCGGGCGTCCGGCCCGGTGCAGGGCACGGGCCCGGCCCCGGCCCCCGCCTCCTTCGACGGCCGCCGTATCCGGCTCGCGCTCGGCATCTCGCTCGGCGCGGGGCTCCTCCAGTACGCCGCCCAGGACCTGCGGTGGATCTCGCTCGTCCCCGGCGTCGTCGGTGCGGCGCTGCTGGTGCCGGCCGTGCTGGGGCTGCTGCCGCGCGGCACCTGGCGGGCCGCCCGCGGGCTGCCGTCGGTGGTGCTGCTGCGCGGGGTGGCGTCGGGGTCCTTCGTCGCCGCCGAGTCCTTCGTGCCGCTGATGCTGGTCACCCAGCGGGGGCTGTCCCCGACGCTGGCCGGGCTCTCGCTCGCGGCGGGCGGCGCGACCTGGGCGCTGGCCTCGTGGGTGCAGGCCCGGCCGCGGCTGGAGCCGTACCGGGAGCGGCTGATGACGCTGGGGATGGTGCTGGTGGCGGCGGCGATCGTCACGGCGCCGAGCGTGCTGATCGACGCGGTGCCCGCCTGGACGGTGGCCGTCGCCTGGGGCTTCGGCTGCTTCGGCATGGGCCTGGTGATCTCCTCCACCAGCGTGCTCCTGCTCCAGCTCTCCGCCCCGGAGGAGGCCGGCGCCAACTCGGCAGCGCTCCAGATCTCCGACGGCCTGTCGAACGCCCTGCTGCTCGCCGCGGGCGGCGCGGCCTTCGCCGCCCTGGGCGGCGGCACGGTCACCCACGCCGCCACGGAGGTCTCCGGCTCCCACCCGGCCGCCTTCGCCGCCGTCTTCCTGCCGATGGCGGCGGTGGCACTGGCGGGAACGTGGGTGACGACACGGCTGCGGGAGCGGTGAGTGGCGGCGTAAACGGCTTGTCCGGCAGTGATCACGGTCCGTAGCCTGCCCGCATGTCCGGCCTCACGCTCGCTCTCGAACCCGGCCTCCGGCAGGCCCTCGACGACCTCGCCGACGCGCAGGACCGCACGCCGGAGGAGGTGGCGCGGGAGGCCGTACACCGGTATCTGCGCGAGGAGGGGCTGCGGGTGCGGGCCGTCGCCGAGCGGCTCGCCGCGGCCCACGCCGACCTGCTGAGGAGGCTGGGGGAGTGACCGGCCGCACCCGCCACCTCACCGTGGCCGAGATCACCGCCGTCGCCGAGATCGCTTTCGGCGGGCGTCCGCCCGAGGCACGGGAGCCGGGGCTGCTCGCCTCCGCCGCCCACCGGCCCCGCGCCCGGATGTTCGGCACCGCGGCCTACGACGACCTGCACGAGCAGGCCGCGGCGCTGCTCCACGCGGTCGCCACGAACCACCCCCTGGTCGACGGCAACAAGCGCACCGCCTGGCTGGCCACCGCCACCTTCCTGGCCCTCAACGGCGCCGACCTGTCCGACGTCGACCAGGACGTGGCGTACGCGCTGGTCGTCGACGTGGCCTCCGGAGCGGAGCACGACATCGCGAAGATCGCGGCGCGGTTGCGGGGGTTGTGACGTCAGTCCCACCGGGGCCGAGGCGGCCTCGTCCGCGCGTGGGTGGTGGCGGGCCGCCGGTAGGGTGGCCCGGTTGTCATACGTAGCCGAGCCGTCAGGCTCCTCGACCGAGCCGCCCGACCCCCCTCCCGGAGACCGTGACTACCACCGCCAGCTCCAGCTCCTCCGCCTCGCACCACCTGTCCCCGGCCTTTCCCGGCCGCGCCCCCTGGGGTACCGCCAGCAAGCTGCGTGCCTGGCAGCAGGGGGCGATGGAGAAGTACATCCAGGAGCAGCCGCGCGACTTCCTGGCGGTCGCCACCCCCGGCGCCGGCAAGACGACCTTCGCCCTGACGCTGGCGTCGTGGCTGCTGCACCACCATGTCGTGCAGCAGGTCACCGTGGTCGCGCCGACCGAGCACCTGAAGAAGCAGTGGGCGGAGGCGGCCGCGCGGATCGGGATCAGGCTGGACCCCGAGTACAGCGCGGGCCCGCTCAGCCGTGAGTACCACGGCGTCGCCGTCACCTACGCGGGCGTCGGCGTGCGGCCCATGCTGCACCGCAACCGGGTCGAGCAGCGCAAGACCCTGGTCATCCTCGACGAGATCCACCACGCCGGTGACTCCAAGTCCTGGGGCGAGGCCTGCCTGGAGGCGTTCGAGCCCGCCACGCGGCGCCTGGCGCTCACCGGTACGCCCTTCCGGTCCGACACCAACCCCATCCCCTTCGTGACGTACGAGGAGGGGAACGACGGGATCCGGCGGTCGGCCGCCGACTACACCTACGGATACGGCTCCGCGCTCGCCGACGGCGTCGTGCGGCCGGTCATCTTCCTCTCCTACAGCGGCAACATGCGCTGGCGGACCAAGGCCGGCGACGAGATCGCGGCACGGCTCGGCGAGCCCATGACCAAGGACGCGATCAGCCAGGCGTGGCGCACCGCCCTCGACCCGCGCGGCGAGTGGATGCCGAGCGTGCTGCGCGCCGCCGACCAGCGGCTCACCGAGGTCAGGAAGGCCATCCCGGACGCGGGCGCCCTCGTCATCGCCTCCGACCAGGACTCGGCACGCGCCTACGCCAAGCTGATCCGGGAGATCACGGGCAGCCCGGCGACCCTCGTGCTGTCCGACGACGCCGGGGCGTCGAAGCGGATCGACGACTTCAGCGGCGGCACCGACCGGTGGATGGTCGCCGTGCGCATGGTGTCCGAGGGCGTCGACGTGCCCCGGCTCGCGGTCGGGGTGTACGCGACGACCATCTCCACGCCGCTGTTCTTCGCCCAGGCGGTCGGCCGTTTCGTACGGTCCCGGCGGCGCGGCGAGACCGCCTCCGTGTTCCTGCCGACCGTGCCCGACCTGCTCGGCTTCGCCAACGAGATGGAACGCGAGCGCGACCACGTCCTCGACAAGCCCAAGAAGGAGGGCGAGGAGGACCCGTACGCCGAGTCCGAGAAGGAGATGGAGGAGGCGAACCGGGAGCAGGACGAGGACACCGGCGAGCAGGACATGCTGCCCTTCGAGGCGCTGGAGTCCGACGCCGTCTTCGACCGGGTCATGTACAACGGCGCCGAGTTCGGCATGCAGGCCCACCCGGGGAGCGAGGAGGAGCAGGACTACCTCGGCATTCCGGGGCTGCTGGAGCCCGAGCAGGTGCAGCTGCTGCTCCAGAAGCGGCAGGCCAAGCAGATCGCGCACAGCCGCAAGAAGCCGGACGCCGAGGCCGACCTGCTGGAGCTGCCCGCCGAGCGGCGGCCCGTCGTCTCGCACAAGGAGCTGATGGAGCTGCGCCGGCAGCTCAACACGATGGTCGGCGCCTATGTCCACCAGAGCGGCAAGCCGCACGGTGTCATCCACACCGAGCTGCGGCGCGTGTGCGGCGGCCCGCCCGCCGCCGAGGCCACGGCCGGGCAGCTGCGGCAGCGGATCGCCAAGGTGCAGGAGTGGGCGACGCGGATGCGCTGACGCCCGGGGGAGTGTCCGCGGCGTGCGTTTTGGGACAAACGGAAGCAGTTCCGGTGAGTGCTGCCCGGATTCTGGACCGAGCCTTCCGCTCAGCGAACCGGCTTCGCTACTGTCCCGCTACGCACACGCCCCGTGGCAGCGCCGCCGCGGAGCGCAGCCGTGAAGCGACTGGACCCGCCACAAGGCCGGGCCGCCAGCCGATCGGCGGCCTCTGAAGCGCGTCATCGACGGGACTCGGTGACGCATCCGCCGCGAGGGGGTCGCCGACCTCACCACTGAAGGAGTGGGCGTCGTGACCGCGGAGACCTCCCAGACGCTCGACAGAGGACTGAGGGTCCTCAAGCTGCTGGCCGATACGGACCACGGACTGACCGTGACCGAACTTTCCCACCGGCTCGGCGTGAACCGCACCGTCGTGTACCGGTTGCTCGCCACCCTGGAACAGCACGCGCTGGTCCGCCGTGACCTGGGCGGGCGTGCCCGGGTCGGGCTCGGGGTGCTGCGCCTGGGCCGCCAGGTGCATCCGCTGGTGCGCGAGGCGGCCATGCCCGCGCTCAGATCGCTGGCCGAGGACATCGGGGCGACGGCCCATCTGACGCTGGTGGACGGCTCCGAGGCGCTGGCCGTGGCCGTGGTGGAGCCGACCTGGACGGACTACCACGTGGCCTACCGGGCCGGGTTCCGGCATCCGCTGGACCGCGGGGCCGCGGGCCGGGCGATCCTCGCGGCGCGCAGGCAGCCGCTGGGCGACCCCGGATACACCCTGACCAGCGGAGAGCTGGAGACGGGAGCCAGCGGTGCCGCCGCACCGCTGCTCGGGGTCACCGGGGTCGAGGGCAGCGTGGGCGTGGTCATGCTGGCGGACGTGGTGCCGGACCGGGTGGGGCCGCGGGTCATGGACGCGGCCCGCGAGGTGGCCGAGGCCCTGCGCTGACGCCGTCCGTGCGGGCCGCCCGTGCGCGGTCCGCACGCCGGCGACGGGGACCGTGGCCGCCGGGTGGGGCCGGACCCGCGGCCGGCGGTGTCCTCGTGGGTGGAGGAGGGCGGCTTCCTCTCCGGCTGCCCCGGCGCCGCCCACCGCGGCCACCGCGGCGGGACCGGCCGCACCTTCGTCATCGGCACCTCGCCCGCGGACCGGCGGACCGGGCTGCCGCCGGCCGGTCGTCGAACGCCGCCCCGCCGGTCACTCACCGGCCACCGCCCCCGGCCCCGGGAGCCCGCCCACGTTAGATTGATCCCGTGCTCTCTCGTCTCACGCGTTCCCAGGCCGTCGCCGTCTGTGCCCTGCCCGTCGTGGCCCTGGCCGCCACGGCGGTGTTCGCACCGCTGCCGTTCTCGGTGGCGCAGCCCGGTCTGACGGCGAACGTGCTCGGGGAGCACAAGGGCGAGCCCGTGATCACCGTCTCGGGGGCGCCGACCCGGGACACCAGCGGGCAGCTGCGGATGACGACGATCGAGGCGACCAGCCCGGACGCGCACGTGTCCCTGGGCGACGTGGTCGACAGCTGGTTCCGCACCGACCGGGCGGTCATGCCGCGCGACTCGGTCTACCCCAGCGGCGACGACGTCAAGGAGATCGAGCAGCACAACGAGGAGCAGATGAAGGAGTCCCAGGACGCGGCGGCCCGGGCCGCGCTGAACTACCTCGATCTCAGCGACCAGGACGTGCGGGTCACGCTGGAGCTCGCCGACGTCGGCGGGCCCAGCGCCGGGCTGCTGTTCTCGCTGGGGATCATCGACAAGCTGGACGGCGACGGCAGCGGCGGCGATCTCACGGGCGGCCGTACCGTCGCCGGCACGGGCACGATCAGCGCCGACGGCCGGGTCGGCGCCGTCGGCGGCGTGGGCCTGAAGACGCAGGCCGCCCGGCGGGACGGGGCGACCGTCTTCCTGGTCCCCAGGGCGGAGTGCTCGGACGCCGAGGCGGAGCTGCCGAAGGGGCTGCGGCTGGTGCCGGTCACCACCCTGAAGGGCGCGATCAGCGCGCTGAAGGCCCTGAAGAGCGGCAAGGGCGAGGTCCCCGGCTGCTGAACCGGCGGGCCGTCACCCCTCCCTCACGAAGCCCTGCTTCTTCATCCAGTCCAGCGCCACCTGGTGCGGGTCCTGGCCGTCCACGTCGACCTTGGCGTTCAGCTCCTGGGCGACGGAGTTGTCCAGCCGCTCGGTCACGGGCGCGAGGACGTCGGCGATCGCCGGCCACTTCTCCAGGGTCTCGGTGTTGATCTCGGGGGCCGCGTTGTAGTTGGGGAAGAACTTCTTGTCGTCCTCCATCACCACCAGGTCCATCGACCTGATCCGCCCGTCGGTGGTGTACACCTCGCCGTAGGTGCAGCTTCCCTTGGCGACCTGCGTGTAGATGATGCCGGTGTCCATCTGTGTGAGCCGACCGGCCGGCAGGCGCATGCTGTACGCCCGCTCCAGGCCCGGCAGCCCGTCCGCCCGGTTGGCGAACTCGCCCTCCACGCACAGCGTCACCGCGCCCGGGTCGGACCTCGCGAGCTCCGCCACGTCGGAGAGCGTCTTCGTGCCGTGCTTCTCGGCGTTGGCCCGGTTCATCGCCAGTGCGTAGGTGTTGTTGAGCGACGACGGCTCCAGCCAGGTCAGGCCGTTCCTCGCGTCGGCGTCGCGCACCGCCTCCCACTGCCGCCGCGGGTCGGCGACGGGCTCGCTGTTGCCGAGGTACGTGATCCAGGCGGTGCCGGTGTACTCGTAGACGGCGTCGGCGTCGCCGTTCTCCACCGCCGCGCGGGTGCCGACGGAGCCCTGGATGCCGGTGCGGTCCAGCACGTCGGCGCCGGCCGCCTCGAAGGCGATGCCCATGATGGCGCCGAGGATCAGCTGTTCGGTGAACTCCTTGGAGGCGACGGTGAGGTCGGCGCCCTTCAGGGGCCTGCCCCGGCCGATCGAGCCGGGCACGACGTCGTCGGCCATGGGGGAGCCGCTGGTCAGCCCGCAGCCGCCGGAGGCCGCGACCAGGACCAGGGCGGGCAGCAGGCACGTACGGCCTCTCGCGTGCCTCATGCGCCCACCTCCAGGCCCCGGGGCCGCAGCAGCAGTTCGGCGAGCGAGGCCAGCCAGTCCACCAGCAGGGCGAGGGCGACCGTGAGGACCGAGCCGAGCAGCAGCACCGGCATCCGCTGGCTGGTGATCCCGGTGGTGATCAGTACGCCCAGGCCGCCGCCCCCGCCGAAGGTCGCCAGCGTCGCCGTACCGACGTTGAGGACCAGGGCCGTACGCACGCCCGCCAGGATCAGCGGCACGGCCAGCGGCAGTTCGACGCGGGTCAGCACGCCCAGCGGGGACATGCCGATGCCGCGGGCCGCCTCCAGCAGGGTGGGGTCGTTGGCCTTCAGGCCCGCGATGGTGTTGGACAGCACCGGCAGGACCGCGTAGACGATGATGCCGATCAGGGCGGCCCGCATGCCGATGCCCAGCCAGATCACCAGCAGCGCCAGCAGGCCGATCGCCGGGGTGGCCTGGCCCGTGTTGGCGATCGCCATCGCCACCGGTGCCGCCCTGCGGAACGCCCGGCGGGTCAGCAGGACGCCCAGCGGAATGGCGATGACCAGCACGAAGAAGGTGGAGATCACCGTCAGTTCGACGTGCTGCCACAGGGCCTTGGTGACCCGGCCGTCCGACAGGGCGTTCTCGCTGAGCGCGTCCAGGTCGGCCTGCCGGAACCACAGCCAGGTGGCCAGCAGCACTGCCACCAGCACCACCGGCAGGAACGTCAGCTTCTGCCAGGTCACCCGCCGCCGGGTCGCGGGCGGCGACGGCGGCGGAGCCCGACGCCCGTCCTCGCCGTCCTCGCCGTCGTCCCGGAGGCCGGGCCCGGTGGTCCCGGGCCCCGCGGCCCCGTGCCCGGCCACGAGCCGCCGGCCGGAAGAGGTCCTCACTCCGTCCGCCCCCCTGCGCCGCCCTCCTGCTCGGCATGGGTCCGCGCGGCCCGCGACTCCTCCAGGTCGTGCTGGTGCTCCAGCGCGTCCAGCCGGTCGGCCTCCAGCAGCTCGTGCACGGAGTTCATCAGCGTCTGCACGTCGACGACGCCCGTGTACTCGCCGTGCCGCCCGGTGACCGCCACTCGTCCCGCGTTGTCGGTGAGGACCGCCTCCAGCGCGTCCCGGAGCGTCGCGTCCCGGGTGACGGTGTCGGTCACCAGCGCGCCCGCCCGGGCCAGTGAGCCCTGGGCCCGCATCAGGTCGCCGCGTCTGAGCCACTTGTAGGGACGGCCGCGCCGGTCGAGCAGCAGGATCTCGTTGGTGCCGCTCTCCCGGAGCCGGTCGAAGACGGTCTGCAACGGGTCGTCGACGGTCGCGACCGGAAGGTCGGTGATCTCCACATCCCGTACCCGGGACAGGTTCAGCCGCTTCAGCGCCGCCCCGGCGCCGACGAAACCGGAGACGAAGTCGTCGGCCGGGTTGGTGAGGATGGCCTCCGGGGTGTCGAACTGCGCGATGTGGGACCGCTCGCGCAGCACGGCGATCCGGTCGCCCAGCTTGATCGCCTCGTCGAAGTCGTGGGTGACGAAGACGATCGTCTTGTGCAGCTCGCGCTGGAGCCGGATCAGCTCGTCCTGGAGATGGTCGCGGGTGATCGGGTCGACGGCCCCGAACGGCTCGTCCATCAGCAGCACCGGCGGATCGGCCGCGAGCGCCCGGGCCACGCCCACCCGCTGCTGCTGGCCGCCGGAGAGCTGGCGCGGATACCGGCCGTGGAACTCGGCGGGGTCCAGCCCGACCAGGTCGAGCATCTCCGCCACCCGGTCCCGGATCCGTGGCCGGGACCAGCCGGTCATCCTCGGCACCAGCGCGATGTTCTGCGCGACCGTCATGTGCGGGAACAGCCCGGAGGACTGGATGGCGTAGCCGACCTTCCGGCGCAGCCGCACCGGGTCGATATGGGTGACGTCCTCGCCGTTGATGCTGATCCGGCCGCTCGTCGGCTCGATCAGCCGGTTGATCATCTTCAGGGTGGTGGACTTCCCGCACCCCGAGGGGCCGACGAACACGACCGTCTCGCCCGCCCTGATCTCCATGGTGACGTCGTCGACGGCCGGCTGCGGATGGCCGGGGTAGCGCTTGGTGAGGTTCTCCAGCTCGATCGTGGCGCCCGTGGTGCCACCGGCGGTCTCAGGCACGGATCCCCCTGGGAATGGTCAGCCGCCCGATCAGGACGTATACGGCGTCGAACAGCAGCGCGAGGACGATGATCCCGAGCGTCCCGGCGAGCACCTGGTTGAGCGCGTTCCTGCTGCCCAGCGAGCCGATCCCGCGGAAGATCTCGTTGCCGAGCCCGGGTCCGGAGGCGTACGCGGCGATGGCCGCGATGCCCATCAGCATCTGTGTGGAGACCCGCACCCCGGTCAGGATCGGCGGCCAGGCCAGCGGCAGCTCCACCCGCAGCAGCCGGGCCGGGCGCGACATCCCGATGCCGCGGGCCGCGTCCACCAGTGCCGGGTCGACCCCGCGCAGCCCGACGACGGCGTTGCGCACGATCGGCAGCAGCCCGTACAGCGTCAGCGCGGTCACCGTCGGCGGCACGCCCAGCCCCACCACCGGGATCAGCAGGCCGATCATGGCGAGCGACGGAACGGTCAGGATCGTGGAGGTGACCGTGGTCGCCAGGTTCCCGGCCCAGTCGCTGCGGTAGGTGACCACCCCGATCAGCACCCCGATCACGGTCGCCGCCACCATGCACTGGAAGACGGCGCTCGCGTGCTGGTAGGCGTCCACGAGCAGCTGCTGGTGACGGCTGCCCAGGTACTCCCAGAAGTTCACACCCGTCGTCCTCCCGGGTCGGCTAGGTCCTCTCCTGGTCCTGGGCCGCCTGCTCCACCAGCGGGATGATCCGCAGCGGGACGGGGTTCTCCATGACGATCGCCGTGGAGGCCCGGACGATGCCATCAAAACCGACGACCCGGTCGATCACCCGCTGGAGATCGGCGTTGGAACGGGCCACCAGCCGGCATAGCATGTCCCCGCTGCCGGTGGTGGTGTGCAGCTCCAGCACCTCCGGCACGGTCGCCAAGTGGGTGCGCACGTCGGCCCCTTGGCCCTGCCGGATCTCCAGCGTCGCGAACGCGGTGACCGGGTAGCCGAGGGCGGCCGGGTCCACCTGGGGGCCGAACCCGCGGATGACTCCGTTCGACTGAAGCCGGTCCAGGCGTGCCTGCACCGTCCCCCGGGCGACCCCGAGCCTGCGGGACATCTCCAGCACCCCGATGCGCGGCTCCCGCGCCAGCAGCACGATGATCCGCCCGTCCAGACGATCGATCGCCACGGCAGCCCTCCCGGCTGGTCATCCTGTACAGAACGCCCGTAGCAGCGGGCCTGACACTGGTCAGACTGCCCAGCAAAAACGCAAACTATTGCGCACCTTGCCGAGGCGGGAGGACGCTGCGCATATGACGCAGACCACAGAGCACACTCCCGACACCGCCCGGCAGGCCGACCCCTTCCCGGTCAAGGGAATGGACGCGGTCGTCTTCGCCGTGGGCAACGCCAAGCAGGCGGCGCACTACTACTCCTCCGCCTTCGGCATGCGGCTCGTCGCCTACTCCGGACCGGAGAACGGCAGCCGCGAGACCGCGAGCTATGTGCTGGAGAACGGCTCCGCGCGGTTCGTGTTCACGTCCGTCGTCAAGCCCGTCACCGACTGGGGCCGCTTCCTCGCCGGCCACGTGGCCGAGCACGGCGACGGCGTCGTCGACCTCGCCATCGAGGTCCCGGACGCCCGCGCCGCGTTCGCCTACGCCGTCGGGCACGGCGCCCGCCCGGTCGCCGAGCCCCACGAGGTGAAGGACGAGCACGGCACGGTCGTCCTGGCCGCGATCGCCACCTACGGCGAGACCCGGCACACCCTGGTCGAGCGCACCGGCTACGACGGCCCCTACCTGCCGGGCTACGCCGCCGCCGACCCGATCGTCGAACCGCCCGCCCACCGCACCTTCCAGGCCGTCGACCACTGCGTCGGCAACGTCGAACTCGGCCGGATGAACGAGTGGGTGGAGTTCTACAACAAGGTCATGGGCTTCACCAACATGAAGGAGTTCGTGGGCGACGACATCGCCACCGAGTACAGCGCGCTGATGTCCAAGGTGGTCGCCGACGGCACCCTGAAGGTCAAGTTCCCGATCAACGAGCCCGCCGTGGCGAAGAAGAAGTCGCAGATCGACGAGTACCTGGAGTTCTACGGCGGCGCCGGTGTCCAGCACATCGCGCTGAACACCAACGACATCGTGCAGACGGTGCGCACCATGCGCGCGGCCGGCGTCGAGTTCCTCGACACCCCCGACAGCTACTACGACACGCTCGGCGAGTGGGTCGGCGACACCCGGGTGCCCGTCGACACCCTGCGCGAGCTGAAGATCCTCGCCGACCGCGACGAGGACGGCTATCTGCTCCAGATCTTCACCAAGCCGGTCCAGGACCGCCCGACCGTCTTCTTCGAGCTCATCGAACGGCACGGCTCGATGGGCTTCGGCAAGGGCAACTTCAAGGCGCTGTTCGAGGCGATCGAGCGGGAGCAGGCCAGGCGCGGAAACCTGTGAGATCCCTGACGGGAAGGACGGCCGCCACGCTCCCGTAATCACGGCGCGGCGGTCATCCGCCCGGCTCCGGCGCGTCCTTCAGCGACGGCTCGCCCAGCTCCGCCAGGGCCGCCCTCGCCGCAGGCGCCCGCAGCGGCGAGAAGTACGGATTGATCCGCAGCGCCTCCTCCAGATGCCGCCGGGCGGAACCGTCCATCCCCAGCGCCCGCTCGATCATGCCCCGGTGATAGACGTACGGCGCGCTGCGCACCCCGCCCCCGTGGGAGTCGTCCGTCGCCGTCCGGGCGAAGGACAGGGCCTCCTTGTGCCGCCCCGCCCGGTGCAGCGCCCAGCCCAGCGCGTCGGTCACCGCGATCCCCGGCTGCCGCTGCCACTCGGCCCGCAGTCGCCGCACCGCGGTGCGCGGGTTCCCGTGGTCCGCCTCCAGCTGCCCCAGCACCAGCCCCTCGTCGGCCCCGCCCTCGGCCGCCTCCCGCACCCCGGTCCGCACCAGGTCGTACTGGACCCGCGCCGCCTGCCCGAGCCCCAGCGACTCGTACAGCTCGCCCAGCTCCAGCGCGTAGCGGGGACACGGCTGCTTGGCGTAGGCCATCCGGTAGGCGGCCAGCGCCTCCGAGGTCCGCCCCAGCGCCGCCAGCGCCCGCCCCTGACCGGCCTGCGCCGCCCGCTGGTCGGCATCGGTGCGCACCGCCTCCTGGAAGTGCCGCAGCGCCTCCTCGCGCTCCCCGCGCTCCCACGCCAGCTGCCCGGCCCGCTCCAGATACGCCGCCCGCTCCGCCGGGGAGCGGGCCCCCGCCGCCGCGTCGGCGAGCTGGGCCTGCGCGTCCTCCCGCCAGCCCCGGTCCCAGTAGACGGCGGCGGTCCGCGCCCGCACCGCCGGATCCGTGCGCAGCTCCAGCAGCCGGCCCAGCTGCCGCCGCGCCTCCTTGCGGTCACCGAGCCCGGTGTACGCGTCGATCAGCAGCCCCCGCGTCGTCCAC
Organism: Streptomyces fumigatiscleroticus; assembly: GCF_014647975.1. Taxonomy (GTDB): domain Bacteria; phylum Actinomycetota; class Actinomycetes; order Streptomycetales; family Streptomycetaceae; genus Streptomyces; species Streptomyces fumigatiscleroticus. The sequence goes on along the minus strand of NZ_BMQF01000002.1, from coordinate 721,948 downwards.
CGCGCCGGATCCAGCTCCCGGGCGGACTCGCCCCACTTGCGGGCCTCGGAGAAGTCCCGGCGCGCCACGGCCAGCGCCGCCAGCCCGTCCAGCGCCGTCAGCGTGTCCGCCGTGCGGGCGTGCCGCCCCGTCCGTACCGTCAGCGACCTGCGCAGCGCCTCCTCGGCCCGCGGATAGTACGCGGCGTCCGCCGCCCGCTGCCCCTGCTCCACATACGCCGCCCCGAGCACCGCCCACGCCCGCGCGTCCCGCGGCTGCGCCCGCACCTGCGCCTCCCGGGCGCCGATCAGCGCCGCCAGGTCGGGCAGCGCGGCCGGCCGCCCGTCGGTGACCGCGTTCATGGCCTGTCTGCCGGGTCCCGGCGCGGGCGGCGGCATCCCCGCCCGTCCGCCGGGCAGCAGCGACAGCACCCCGCCGAGCGCGACGCACCCGGCGGCCGAGGCGAGCAGCGTGCGCCGCCGGGCGGGCGCACGGCACCGCCGTACGGAAGCCTCCCACTGGTTCTTGTCCATGGCGTCACTGTGCGTCAGTACGACGACCACACACCGGTCGGCCGAAGCATGCCGCCGACGGGTTCACACCGATGGCCCCCGGTGCGAACCTGTGATCATGAGCCGCATCGAAGCGCCCCGCGACGAAGACACGGCAGCGACCGGCGACCTCGTCGACCGGCTGCTCGGCGCCCTGCCGCCCGGGTCGGTCCTCACCGACCCCGACGTCACGGCCTCCTACGCCAACGACATGGCGAGCTTCTGCCCGGCCGGCGCCCCCGCCGTGGTGGTCCTGCCGCGCACCGTCGAACAGGTCCAGCACGTCCTGCGCACCGCCACCGAGCTGCGCGTCCCGGTCGTCCCGCAGGGCGCCCGCACCGGCCTGTCCGGCGGGGCCAACGCCACCGAGGGCTGCATCGTGCTGTCCCTGACCAAGATGGACCGCATCCTGGAGATCAACCCGGTCGACCGCGTCGCCGTCGTGGAACCGGGCGTCCTGAACGCCACCCTCTCCCGCGCGGTGAACGAACACGGCCTCTCCTACCCGCCGGACCCCTCCAGCTGGGAGATGTGCACCATCGGCGGCAACATCGGCACGGCCTCCGGCGGCCTGTGCTGCGTGAAGTACGGGGTGACCGCCGAGTACGTCCTCGGCCTGGACGTCGTCCTCGCCGACGGCCGCCTGCTGACCACCGGCCGCCGCACGGCGAAGGGCGTCGCCGGGTACGACCTCACCCGTCTCTTCGTCGGCTCCGAGGGCTCGCTCGGCGTCGTCGTCCGGGCGGTGCTGGCGCTGAAGCCGAAGCCGCCGGAGCAGCTGGTGCTGGCCGCCGAGTTCCCCTCGGCCGCCGCGGCCTGCGACGCCGTGTGCCGGATCATGGCGGGCGGCCACGTCCCCTCCCTCCTCGAACTCATGGACCGTACGACGGTCAGGGCCGTCAACGACCTGGCCCGCATGGGCCTGCCGGAGACCACCGAGGCGCTGCTGCTGGCCGCCTTCGACACCCCCGACCCGGTCGCCGACCTGGCCGCCGTCGGCGCGCTGTGCGAGGCGGCCGGCGCCACCCAGGTCGTTCCCGCCGAGGACGCCGCCGAGTCCGAACTGCTGCTCCAGGCGCGGCGGATGTCGCTCACCGCCCTGGAAGCGGTCAAGGGCACCACGATGATCGACGACGTGTGCGTGCCCCGCTCCCGGCTCGGCCACATGCTGGAGGGCGTCGAGCGGATCGCGGAGAAGTACCGGCTCACCATCGGGGTCTGCGCCCACGCCGGTGACGGCAACACCCACCCCACGGTCTGCTTCGACGCGGCCGACCCCGACGAGTCCCGGCGCGCCCGCGAGTCCTTCGACGAGATCATGGCCCTCGGCCTGGAACTCGGCGGCACCATCACCGGCGAGCACGGCGTGGGCGTCCTGAAGAAGGAGTGGCTGGCGCGCGAGCTCGGCCCGGTCGGCGTGGAGATGCAGCGGGCGGTCAAGCAGGTCTTCGACCCGCTGGGCATCCTCAACCCGGGCAAGCTGTTCTGACCCCGCCGCTCACCGGGCGAGCAGCCCGTCCAGCCCGTCGTCGAGGCCGAGCCGCTCGCCCTCCGTCCCCGGCGGCACCGCCCGCAGCGTCCGCTCCAGCCAGGCCGCCACCTGCGCCGCCGGTGCCTGGAGCAGCGCACGGCCGGCCGGGGAGGTGAACGCCATCAGCACGACGCCGTGCCCGCCGGACCGGGCCGGCCACACCCGCACGTCCCCGCTCCCGCTCGCCCGGAACACCCCCTCCACCAGCAGCTCGCGGGCGAACGTCCAGCACACGGGATGCCCGGAGTCGATGTGGAAGGTGATGTGGACGGCGTAGGGGTCGTCGGTGCGGTAGCCCAGCCGGGCCGGCACCGGAACGCTCTTCTCCGGCGACAGGATGTACCGCAGTTCCACTTCCCGCTCCACCACGGCATGGCGCATGGCGTCGTCTCCTCTCTGGTACGGGCCGCCGTGCGCGGACCCGTACGGGTGGAGAGCCGACTCGGCCCCCGGCATTACGCGAGTGAGCCCGAACCCTTCTCCCTCGTGTGAAGTACGTGTACGAGGTTGTCCGTGAAGGGGTGGGTCCAGCGGGACCGGCGGTGCGGAGTGCGCCCGTCTGATAGATGTGGAAGCTCCCATACGACCCCCGAGCAGATACGGGACGACGGACATGAGCGCCCCAACCCCGGCCCCCGGTGACGACAGGCCCCGCGAAGGGTATTACCCGGACCCGTCCATTCCTGGATATGTCCGGTACTGGAACGGTGCCGCCTGGGTGCCCGGCACCAGCCGTCCGGCGCCCCAGGACGGCGAGCCGCTCGCGCCGCCCCCGGGCGCGCGCCCGGACCGGCCTTCCGTCGAGGAGACCGGCCCGCACTTCTTCGACGAGGACCCGGCCGACGCGGCCCGGCCCGGTAGCGGCCCCGAACCGGCGTCCGCCTGGGGCGCCGACCGCTCCCACCAGTCCGGCTTCGGCGGCGACCAGGACCACCGCGTCTCCTGGGGAGCCCCCCAGGCCGCCGACCCCCGCGTCCCGCACGCGTCCGCCCCGGCGGACACGCCTCCCGCGACGGCGCCCGCGCCCCAGCGACCGGCGGGCACCCCGCCGCTCACTCCCTCGCCCGCCGCCGCGCATCCGCCGGGTACCGCGTCCGCGGGCGCCGCGCCGGCGGGGCCGCAGTCCGCCGCCGCTTCCGCGCCCGCCGGCCCGCAGTCCGCCGCCGGTGCCCCGCATCCGCCGGGCGCCCCGTCCCCGGGTGTCTCGCCGGCCGGTCCGCAGCCTGCCGCCGCTTCCGCGCCCGCCGGCCCGCGTGCCGCCTCCCCCCAGCCCTCCGCCTCCCCCCAGCCGGACGGCGTGCCCCCGGGTGCCGACGGCTCGACGGCCGTTCCGCCCGCCGGGCCGGGCGCGGGCGGCTCCGACGCCGGGGCCGCGGGCAACACGTTCGTGTTCCGCCGGCCGACGGGCACGCCCGAGGACGGCCCGGCGTCCGCCGCCCCCAAGGAGGACCGGGGCACCCTCACCTTCCGCGCCGTCACCCCGCGCAAGGGACCGTCGGGCGCCGCGCCCGGCACCCCTGCGGCTCCCGCCCAGGGGCCCGGCTTCAACGCCGGCGCGGCGGCCGCCGCCCGTGCCGCCGCCGCACAGGCCGGCGCGGGCACCCAGCCCGCCGCCCCCGCCGCCCCCGCCGCCCCCTCCGCCCCCGTCTCCACCCCGCTGACCACCGGACCCGGCGGCGGACAGTCCTCCTGGGCACAGCAGGTGCACCGGCTCGCGGGCTCGGGCGCCGAGGAGCAGCCCGTCGCGCCCTGGAAGCCGCCGGTCGAGGACGTGTTCCAGGCGGCCGCCCGGCGGCAGGCGGCGGCCCGCCCCGCGGCGCTCGGCAAGCGGCTGGCCGCCCGGCTGCTGGACACCGTGGTCCTGGCCGCCGTCACCGCCGTGGCCGCCGTGCCGCTCGGCACCAAGGCCGTCGACCACGTCGACGAGAAGATCGACGCGGCCAAACTCTCCGGCGAGACCGTCACCGTCTGGCTGCTCGACGGCACGACCTCCGTGTACCTGGGCATCGTGCTGGCCGTCCTGCTGCTCTTCGGCGTCGTCTACGAGGCGCTGCCCACCGCGAAATGGGGTCGCACCCTGGGCAAGAGGCTGCTCAAGCTGGAGGTGCGGGACATCGAGGGCCACGAGCCCCCGGCGTTCGGCGCGGCCCTGCGCCGCTGGTTGGTCTACAGCATTCCGGGACTGCTCGTCGTCGGCGTGGTGGGAGTCGTCTGGTGCCTCTTCGACAGGCCGTGGCACCAGTGCTGGCACGACAAGGCGGCCCACACCTTCGTGGCCGGATGAGTACAGACGTACGAGCAGACATACGTTCGTAGCGGGCCCCGCCGGTACGGCGGCGAAGGCGGATGATTCGGTAGCCCGGACGGCTGCCTGCCGGATGCGGTACCCGGGGGTTCGCGGTCGACTCGGGCCATGAGCAGTGAATCGCCTCCCGGCTCCGGTGAGCCGCCGGAGGAAGACCCGTTCAGGAAGCAGCCCCCGCCCGGTGGTACGGGCCGGGGCTCGGGGTCGCCGTACGACACCCCGCCCGGCGGCCAGGCCCCGCCGCCCGGGGCGGGCTCCCCGTACGGCGGCCAGCCGCCCCCTTACGCGGGCGGCCCCTACGGTGGTGACCCGTACGGCGGTGGCGGGCCCTACCCCGGCGGGCCGCCGCCCGGCATGCCGCCGCTCGGGGACAGCGGCCGGCGCACGCTCGCGAGGATCATCGACATGATCCTGGTGGGCGTCGTGGTGTGGCTGCTCACCCTGGCCTTCGGTGTCAGCGAGTACCAGATGGACAGCGACCGGATCGAGGCGAGCAGGTCGCTCGGGCAGTCCGTCATCGCCGCGGTCCTGTTCACGGCCTACGACACCTTCATGATCGCCAGGTCGGGCCAGACGCTGGGCAAGAGGTGGCTCGGTCTGCGGGTGGCCGACCTCGACGACGGCGCCACCCCGTCCGTGCAGACCGCCCTGATCCGCTCGGCGGTGCTCTGGCTCCCGTTCGCCTTCTGCTGTGCCTGTGTGTGGACGATCGTCGCGGGCGGCTGGAGCTTCTTCGACAAGCCCTACAAGCAGGGCCTGCACGACAAGGTGGCGAAAACGGTGGTGGTCAGCGCCCGTTGAGGGCGGGAGGTCAGGAGGCGGCCCGTTCGCGTACCGGCTCGGCCGCCACCGCCCGGGTCCGGGCGGCCGGCGCCGGCTCCTGCGCGGCGGGCCGCCGCACCGCGGCCGTACGCGCCCTGGACCGGGGAACCGTCAGCGCCACCAGCAGCCCCAGAACGAGCGCGGCGACGGCGATGAGCGCGATGCCCGCACCCGAACTCGTCCCCGAGAGCAGCAGCATGGCGAGTGTCGAGAAGATCACGGTGCACGTTCCGTAGACGAGCTGTGCGGCAGTCGGACGGGGCATGGCAATCGTGTCCTCGGAAGTGGGTCTCCCCCCGAGGCCTCTCACTGGGGGGAGGGTGCGGATGAAATATGGGGGTGAGACGGGCTGTCGGCCTGGCTTTCCGGCGACTTCCGGGCGTTCTGCTACCGACTCTAATCGCCTGCATGCCCGAGGGGAACGAACGGTAAGCGTGACCTGACGAACAGTACCGATGCATGGGGGGCGCACGGAGTCAAACCGTCCACTCGGCGGACGGTCCCACGCGCCTGTTGAACGGCAAACCGAGTGTCCGCAAAGCGGACGGGCACTCCGCATAGTGCACTTGACTTGTTCAAGTCAAGGTCTGTTTTTTCTTTAAAACCTCTAGTCAAATGTCGTCACTTGACTACACGCGTTGAACACGCGCGCGGACCCTTCCATGCCCTGGTCCCCCCTTCCGCGCGCGCGGACGCGGGGGAGGAACTCAAGTGACCAGCAGACCCTGGACGTTCCGGGCGGCGGCGATAGGCGTCGCCCTCGCCGCGGCCACCGCCACGTTCTCCACCTTCGCCGTGGCCCAGGCCGCCGACCGGGCCCCGGCGTCCACCACCGTGGACCGGCACGACCCGCAATCGGCCGAGCAGCGGGAACACGACTTCGACGGCCCGCTGAGCAAGACGCAGGAGGCCCAGCGCCAGGAGGCCCTGAAGCAGCTCCTGTCCGGCAAGGCCACCGCCAAGAACCGCGACGGTTCCCGCGTCGTCGGCCTGAAGAGCAAGAAGGGCGACACCAAGTACGTCGAGCTCGGCCGGGAGAAGACCGACAAGATCTTCACCATCCTGGTCGAGTTCGGTGACCAGGTGGACAGCCGCTACGGCGGCACCCCCGGCCCGCTGCACAACCAGATCGCCGAGCCGGACCGCAGCCAGGACAACAGCACCGACTGGCTGGCGGACTACAACCAGCAGCACTACCAGGACCTCTACTTCGGCACCGGCAAGAACACCGAGTCGCTGAAGAAGTACTACGAGAAGCAGTCCTCGGGCCGCTACTCGGTCGACGGCGAGGTCACCGACTGGGTCAAGGTCCCCTACAACGAGGCCCGCTACGGCTCCAACTCCTGCGACGAGTGCGCCTGGAACGCGGTCCAGGACGGCGTCAACGCCTGGGTCGCCGAGCGCGAGGCGGCCGGCGACACCGCCGCCGAGATCAAGGCGGAGCTGGCCGAGTTCGACCAGTGGGACCGCTACGACTACGACGGCGACGGCGACTTCAACGAGCCCGACGGCTACATCGACCACTTCCAGCTCGTGCACGCCGGCGAGGATGAGTCCGCGGGCGGCGGCGCCCAGGGCGAGGACGCGATCTGGGCCCACCGCTGGTACGCCTTCGGCACCGACGCCGGCGCCACCGGCCCCTCGGACAACAAGCTCGGCGGCACCCAGATCGGCGACACCGGCATCTGGGTCGGCGACTACACCATCCAGCCGGAGAACGGCGGCCTGGGCGTCTTCGCCCACGAGTACGGCCACGACCTCGGCCTGCCCGACGAGTACGACACCAACGGCGGCGAGAACTCCACCGGCTTCTGGACCCTGATGTCCTCCGGCTCCTGGCTGGGCCGCGGCGAGGACGCCATCGGCGACCTGCCCGGTGACCTGAACGCCTGGGACAAGCTCCAGCTCGGCTGGCTCGACTACACCACCGCCGAGGCGGGCACCAAGTCCGCGCACAAGCTGGGCGTGGCCGAGTACAACACCAAGTACGACCAGGCGCTGGTCGTCACCCTGCCCGAGAAGGCGGTCGCCACCGAGGTGGTCACCCCGGCCCAGGGCGCCACCCAGTGGTGGAGCGGCAGCGGCAACGACCTGAAGAACACGCTCACCCGTTCCGTGGACCTCACCGGCAAGTCGTCGGCCGACCTCACCCTCGACGGCTGGTGGGAGATCGAGTCCGGCTACGACTACCTCTACACCGAGGTCTCCACCGACGGCGGCGCCACCTGGACCACGCTGGACGGCACGGCCGACGGGCAGCCGATCCCGCGCGACGCCAGCGACAAGCCGGCCCTGACCGGCGCGGTCGACGGCTACCAGAAGCTGTCGTACTCCCTGGACGCCTACGCGGGCAAGAAGATCGACCTGCGCTTCCGCTACCAGACCGACGGCGGCGTGGCGGAGAAGGGCTTCGCGGCCGACGAGATCACCGTGACGGCGGACGGCACGCCGGTCTTCACCGACAACGCCGAGAGCGCGGACGCCGCCTGGACCGCGAACGGCTTCTCCCGCATCGGCGCCTCCTTCACCAAGGACTACGCGCAGTACTACATCGCGGAGAACCGCCAGTACGTCTCGTACGACACCACCCTGAAGACGGGCCCGTACAACTTCGGCTTCTCCACCACCCGTCCCGACTGGGTGGAGCACTTCCCGTACCAGAACGGCCTGCTGATCTGGAAGTGGGACACCTCCCAGGCGGACAACAACACCGGTGACCACCCCGGCACCGGTCTGATCCTGCCGGTCGACGCGCACCCGACGGCGCTGAAGTGGACCGACGGCACGCTGATGCGCAACCGGTTCCAGGCGTACGACTCGACGTTCAGCACCTTCCGCACGGACGGCCTCACGCTGCACAAGGCGGACGTGGTCAAGCGCATCCCGTCGGCGAAGGGGGTGTCGGTCTTCAACGACCACACCAGCGACTACTACGACGAATCCAACCCCACCGGCGGTGTCCAGATCACTGACACCAACACCAAGATCAAGATCACCAAGGAGGCCAAGGACGGCTCGACCATCGAGCTGGAAGTCGGCCCCGCGGTGAAGTAAACGGCATAACCCCAGGTCAGAGCGTGATCGGCGGTGACCCCCTGGCGGGTCGCCGCCGATCGTGTTTAGGTGCGTCGTGTGGTTCTCTTATTGACACCTGTTGACACGGGGGTATGACCGCATGACCGCAGGAGGATTCTGCAAGCTGCCGAACGGCACGGTGGTGGTGGCGCTGAACCTGCCCAGCCCCGCCGTCGACGGCCCCCTGGGCGGCGTGCGCGTACTCGTCCACGCCCAGAACCGGGCGCGCGCCCTGACCAGGCTGCGCAACCTGGGGCTGCGCGCGGTCTATCTGAGGGGCAACGCCGCCCCGCCGACCCCGGACGAGATCACTGCGGTGCTGCACCACCCGGACGGCCTGATATGGCGCACGGCACCCGTGGGCGACGCCCTGGGCCCCGAGCTGGCCCTGGAGCTGTGGCAGCCGATCCGGGCCCTGCTCAGACGCAGACCGGCGCAGGCCTGAGCCCCGCTCCCAGGGGTTCAGACGACCGGCTTCCCGGTCAGCTCCACGCCCGCCTCCCGCAGCTCCTCCAGCGCCCGCTGCGTGGTCTCCTCGGCGACCCCGGCGGTGAGGTCCAGCAGCACCTGGGTGCGGAAGCCCTCCCGCACGGCGTCCAGCGCGGTGGCCCGTACGCAGTGGTCCGTGGCGATGCCCACCACGTCCACCTCGTCGATCTTCCGCTCCCGCAGCCAGTCGGCGAGGCCCGTGCCGTTCTCGTCGGTGCCCTCGAAGCCGCTGTACGCCGCCGCGTACGCGCCCTTGCTGAAGACGGCGTCGATCGCGCCGGAGGCGACGGCGGGGGCGAAGTTCGGGTGGAAGCCCACGCCCTCCGTGCCGGCGACGCAGTGCGCGGGCCAGGAGCGGACGTAGTCGGGGTTGTCGGCGAAGTGGCCGCCGGGGGCGATGTGGTGGTCGCGGGTGGCCACGACATGGCGGTAGCCGGCGGGTGCCTGACCGATCAGCTCGGTGATGGCGGCCGCCACGTCGGCCCCCCCGGCCACCGGGAGACTGCCCCCCTCGCAGAAGTCGTTCTGCACATCTACGACGATCAAGGCGCGGCGCATGGGCGGTGTCCTTCGACTATGGGGTCGGGGGCGAGAGGTGCGGTGCGGGCCCGGCCGGTGAGGTTCCGAGCCTAGGCACTTCCGGTGCGGTAGGGGAGGGGGGACGCGGGGCGGTCGGGAGCATGGCAGGTCGGACGGGAGGAAGCGGGTGCAGGGCCGGGGCCGAGCACCCGCTTTTGCGGACGGGTCCTAGCTACCCGAGCCGCCCTGTACGTACTCCGTGGGAATGACGGGCTCGCCGCGCGACAGCTGCGTGGCGGAGAGCGGCAGCCCGGCGCGGGCGGCGGCGTGCCGGTCCCGGGCGACGTCCAGCGGCTCCCGGGCCACGACCTCGCCGCCCTTGACCAGCTGGACCAGCAGCTGCCGGTCCGCCAGGGAGGACGGGACCGGCCCGGTGCCCACCACCTCGGCCTCGGCGACGCCGTAGCGGTCCGGCCGCCGGGCGGCCCACTTGCGGCCGCCGACGGAGGTCTTGCCACCGCTGGACTTCTTGGCCACCGGCACCAGCGGCGCGTCGGCGTCGGCGGACTCGGCGCGGGCGACCAGCTTGTAGACCATCGACGCCGTCGGGTGGCCGGAGCCGGTGACCAGCTGGGTGCCGACGCCGTAGGCGTCCACGGGCGCCGCCGCCAGCGAGGCGATGGCGTACTCGTCCAGGTCCGAGGTCACGACTATCTTCGTGCCGGTGGCGCCCAGCTCGTCCAGCTGCTGCCGCACCCGGTGCGCGACCAGCAGCAGGTCGCCGGAGTCGATGCGTACGGCGCCCAGCTCGGGCCCGGCGACCTCCACGGCCGTGCGCACCGCCTCCTCGACGTCGTAGGTGTCCACCAGCAGGGTGGTGCCCCGGCCCAGGGAGGTCACCTGCGCGCGGAAGGCGTCCCGCTCGCTGTCGTGCAGCAGCGTGAAGGCATGGGCGGAGGTGCCGACGGTGGGGATGCCGTAGCGGAAGCCGGCGGCCAGGTCCGAGGTGGTCGCGAAGCCGCCGACGTAGGCGGCGCGGGCGGCGGCCACCGCGGCCAGTTCGTGGGTGCGCCGGGCGCCCATCTCGATCAGCGGGCGGTCACCGGCGGCGGAGGCCATCCGGGAGGCCGCCGCGGCGATCGCCGAGTCGTGGTTGAGGATCGACAGGATCACCGTCTCCAGGAGCACGCACTCGGCGAAGGAGCCCTCGACCCGCATGATCGGCGATCCCGGGAAGTACACCTCGCCCTCGGGATAGCCCCAGATGTCGCCGCGGAAGCGGTAGTCGGCGAGCCATGCCAGGGTCTCCTCGTCGACGATCGCGCGCTCGCGCAGGAAGCCGAGGACGCCCGCGTCGAAACGGAAGTTCTCGACCGCGTCCAGCACGCGTCCGGTGCCCGCCACCACGCCGTAGCGGCGTCCGTCGGGCAACCGCCTGGTGAAGACCTCGAACACGCTCCGCCGCCCGGCCGTGCCCCCTTGAAGGGCGGCCCGCAGCATCGTCAGCTCGTACTGGTCCGTGAAGAGCGCCGTCGAGGGAACGTCCACCGGCAGCCCAAGGTCCGCTGTGTTCATGACCGAGGATGCTACTCCCATTTCGTCAGTCTGACGATTTGTGGGTCCGGGGCACGTGGCGTCCGGACCCGTTTGTGCGAGTACCCCCCTGCGGTGGCAGCATGGGACCCGTGACGTCACCCGCTCCCGTAGAGATCGAACGCACCGAGTCGGCGGAGGAGGTCTTCGCCGTACCCGAGCCGGACGTCCCCTGGGTCACCATCGTGCACAACGACCCGGTCAACCTCATGAGCTATGTGACGTACGTCTTCCAGACGTACTTCGGCTACTCCAAGGACAAGGCCACCAAGCTCATGCTCGACGTTCACCACAAGGGCCGGGCGGTCGTCTCCAGCGGATCCCGCGAGGAGATGGAACGCGACGTGCAGGCCATGCACGGCTACGGTCTGTGGGCCACCCTCCAGCAGGACCGGAAGTAGCGAATCGCCTCCATGCCCGGACACTTCGAACCGCTCCCCGGTGGCGGCGCCGCCGTCGCCCTCGACGACGTCGAGATCTCCATCATCCGCTCGCTGGCCGTGCAGCTCCTGGAGCTGATCGGCCCCGGGCCCGCCGAGAACGCCGACGACGACCCGCTCGCCGAGCTGTTCGCCGAGGGGCCGAGCGAGCCGCCCGCCGACCCGGTGCTGCGGCGTCTCTTCCCGGACGCCTACGGCGACCCCGAACAGGCGCCCGCCTCCCCGGCGGAGGCGGAGGAGCGGCGGGCGTACTCCGCGGAGTTCCGCCGCTACACCGAGAACGACCTGCGCGCCGCCAAGCGCGACAGCGCCCTGGCCGTGATCCGTTCGCTGGACGCGCTGTCCCCGGCGGGCGAGGACGGGGCGGTGCTGAAGCTCTCGGCGGAGGAGTCCCAGCAGTGGCTCGGGGCCCTCAACGACCTGCGCCTGGCCATCGGCTCCCGGCTGGACATCACCGACGAGGAGGACACCGATCTGCTCTTCGGCCTCCCGGACGAGGACCCGCGCAAGCCGATGGTGATGGCCTATCTCTGGCTGGGCGGACTCCAGGAGACGCTGATCTCGACCCTTATGCCCTGAGAGTCCCGATCCGCATGTCCGCTCAGAGGACGCTCAAATCCGAATAACGATCGCATTACCACAGGCACCCGTTATGGGGGTTTGCGCTGCGTTGTGTCCGGATTTGTCAGTGTGATGTGCCCCACGATGCTCCTGTGATCAGTGTTGCGGTCGTGATAAATCTTCACGACCGCCCGGCGAACACCACCCACGTTCGGCCGGGTGCGCCACCGAGCCGGCGACCGCCGGCCAGGCAAGAGCGGACCCACCCCGCTCGCTCCATCATCCGGGGGGATCGAGATCCGATCCGCGGCCGACCAGCGGCCCGGGTCGGCATGGAGAAAGGCGCACCACATGACCTCGTCGCAGGTCGGTAAGCACGACGGGAACCGTGCCGGCACTGAGGCCGTGCACGGCGACGCACCGGAAGAGGGCTACGAGCGCGGACTCGGCAGCCGTCAGGTCCAGATGATCGCGATCGGCGGCGCCATCGGCGTCGGCCTCTTCCTGGGTGCCGGGGCGAACATCGCCAAGGCCGGCCCCAGCCTCATCCTGATGTACGCCCTCGCGGGCGTGATCATCTTCTTCATCATGCGGGCCCTCGGCGAGCTGCTGCTCTACCGCCCGGTCTCGGGCTCCTTCGCGGAGTACTCGCGCGAGTTCCTCGGCCCGTTCTTCGGCTACTTCACCGGCTGGACGTACTGGCTGATGTGGGTGGTCACCGGCATGGCCGAGCTCACCGCCGCCGCGATCTACGTCAACTACTGGTTCCCGTCCATTCCGCAGTGGGTGACGGCCCTGGTCTTCCTGGTGATCCTGTTCGGGGTCAACCTGATCTCCGTGAAGCTCTTCGGCGAGCTGGAGTTCTGGTTCTCGATGGTCAAGGTCACCGCCCTGATCGGCATGATCGTCATCGGTCTGGGCGTGCTCACCTTCGGCTTCAGCTCGGCCGGCGACACCGCCGCCGTCTCCAACCTCTGGGCCTTCGACGGCTTCTTCCCCAAGGGCATCGGCTCCTCCCTGATGACCCTCCAGGGCGTCATGTTCGCCTACCTCGCCGTCGAACTGGTCGGCGTCACGGCCGGCGAGTCCGAGGACCCCGAGAAGACCCTCCCCAAGGCGATCAACACCCTGCCCTGGCGCATCGCCCTGTTCTACGTCGGCGCCCTCACCGTCATCCTGTGCGTGGTGAAGTGGACCGAGTTCGCCGAGGGCGTCAGCCCCTTCGTCAAGGCCTTCGCCGTGATCGGCATCCCGGCCGGCGCCGGCATCGTCAACTTCGTCGTCCTCACCGCCGCCCTGTCCTCCTGCAACTCCGGCATGTACTCCACCGGCCGCATGCTGCGCACGCTCGCGGACAACGGCGAGGCCCCCCGCGTCTTCAGCAGGCTCTCCGCGACCAGGACCCCGGCCCTCGGCATCACCGTCTCGGTCCTCTTCATGGGCATCGGCGTGGTCCTGAACTACATCGTCCCCGAGAAGGCCTTCGGCTACGTCACCTCCGTCGCCACCGCCGCCGGCATCTGGACCTGGCTGATGATCCTGATCAGCCACGTCCTCTACCGCCGCGCGGTGACCGCCGGCCGGCTGCCCGCCTCCGCCTTCCCGGCCCCCGGCGGCGCGGTGTGCTCCTACATCGCCATCGCCTTCCTGCTCTTCGTCACCTGCCTGATCGCCTACGACGCCGACTCCCGCGTCTGCCTCTACGTGATGGCCGTCTGGGCCGTCGCCCTGGGCATCGGCTGGGCCGTCCTGAAGAGCCGCAACCCGCAGGTCACCGAGGGCCGCGAGGCACAGTTCGAGCAGATCGGCTGACCACCACGGCGGACGTTTGGCCACCGGGGTTCTCGTGGGACCCCGCGCGGCAGCCGCTCAGGACGTCCGGCATATGGGCCGCTCCGTACCACCCCTCGGTACGGAGCGGCCCTTCTGCTTATCCTGACCCTCATGCTGACCATCACCCAGGCCCTCTACGACCAGATCGTCGCCCACGCCCGGCAGGACCACCCCGACGAGGCGTGCGGCGTGATCGCGGGCCCCGTGGGCGCCGGCCGCCCCGAGCGCTTCATCCCGATGCTCAACGCGGCGCGCTCGCCCACCTTCTACGAATTCGACTCCCAGGATCTGCTCAAGCTCTACCGGGAGATGGACGACCGGGACGAGGAGCCGGTGGTCATCTACCACTCCCACACGGCCACCGAGGCCTACCCCTCCCGCACCGACATCTCCTACGCCAACGAGCCCGGCGCCCACTACGTCCTGGTCTCCACGGCCGACACCGACGGCGTCGGCGACTTCCAGTTCCGCTCCTTCCGGATCGTGGAGGGAGAGGTGACCGAGGAGGAGGTCACCGTGGTGGACTCCTACTGACCCCGCGAATCCCGCAACCCATCCCACAGTTCGGTCAGTATTCATCCACCATCCGAGATCACGCTCCGGATCGCCGACCGGGAATCGATACGATGACCCCATGGTTGTCCACGACGTGAGCGAAAAGACGCCGGGCATGCTGCTCGTGGCGCGGCTGCACGTCGACCTGTGCAGGCTCGCCAGCGCCATCTGTTGACGCTGTCCCTGCCGCCGTACGGCCGTGAGCCGCGGCGCCCCACCCCGCGTACGACCACGCTCTCCGCGCCGCCGCGCGCCCACCGACCAGACGAAACTTCCGACAGGAGCCCTCAGCCATGGCCATCGAGGTCCGCATCCCGACCATCCTCCGCCCGTACACCGACGGCCAGAAGGCGGTGGAGGGCAACGGGAACACTCTCGCCGAGCTCTTCGCCGACCTCGAGACCCGGCATGCGGGCATCCGGGCCCGCATCGTGGACGGCGACCAGCTGCGCCGCTTCGTCAACGTCTACCTGAACGACGAGGACGTCCGCTTCCTCGAGGGCATCAACACCAAGGTCTCCGACGGGGACAACGTCACCATCCTGCCGGCCGTCGCCGGCGGCATGGCCTGATCGCGATCGGCCGCTGATCCCGTATGCGCTACGACTCCCCGCTGGCCGCGGTGGGCAACACCCCTCTGGTGCGCCTGCCGCGGCTGTCGCCGTCCGCCGACGTCCGCATCTGGGCCAAGCTGGAGGACCGCAACCCCACGGGTTCGGTCAAGGACCGCCCGGCCCTGCACATGATCGAGCAGGCCGAGAAGGACGGCCGGCTCACCCCCGGCTGCACCATCCTCGAGCCCACCTCCGGCAACACCGGCATCTCGCTGGCCATGGCAGCCAGGCTCAAGGGCTACCGCATGGTGTGCGTGATGCCGGAGAACACCTCGCAGGAACGCCGTGACCTGCTCGGCATGTGGGGCGCGGAGATCATCTCCTCCCCGGCCGCGGGCGGCTCCAACACCGCCGTACGCGTCGCCAAGGAACTCTCCGCCGAACACCCCGACTGGGTGATGCTCTACCAGTACGGCAACCCCGACAACGCGGGCGCCCACTACGCCACCACGGGCCCGGAGATCCTCGCCGACCTCCCCTCCGTCACCCACTTCGTCGCGGGCCTCGGCACCACCGGCACCCTCATGGGCGTCGGCCGCTACCTGCGCGAGCACAAGCCGGACGTCAGAATCGTCGCCGCCGAGCCGCGCTACGACGACCTGGTCTACGGCCTGCGCAACCTCGACGAGGGCTTCGTCCCCGAGCTCTACGACGCCTCGGTCCTCACCACCCGCTTCTCGGTCGGCTCGGCCGACGCGGTGACCCGTACCCGGGAGCTGCTCCAGCAGGAGGGCATCTTCGCGGGCGTCTCCACCGGCGCCGCGCTGCACGCCGCCATCGGCGTGGGCAACAAGGCCGTGAAGGCGGGCGAGACCGCCGACATCGTGTTCGTCGTGGCCGACGGCGGCTGGAAGTACCTCTCCACCGGCGTCTACACCGCGGCCACCACCGAGGAGGCCATCGAGACCCTCCAGGGCCAGCTCTGGGCGTGACGCCCCACGGCCCCCGGTCCCCTCACAGGGCGAGGTGACGGACCTGGTCCCACAGGACCGGGTCCACCACGCCCACCCGCCGCCGGAAGTCCCCCACCGGCACCTGGCGCAGCTCGCCGGTCTCCAGGAAACTCGCCCGGCCCTGCGCGTCCCCGACCGCACCCGGCGGCAGCGGGATCACGCCGGCCCGGTCGTCGCGGTACTTGCTGGTGATCTTCGCGACGGTCACCTGCCGCCCGCGCACCGCGAGCACCAGACAGGGCCGGTCCTTGGCCGCCCGTCCGCCACCCGCCCGCGCCCCGCCGTCCTCGTAGGGCACGCTCGCCCACCAGATCTCCGCCGGCTGCGGCCGCGCCGCCCGCCCGCCCGGCGCACGCCCCGGCAGCCGCCTGCGGACCGGGGCCGGACGCCGCCCCCGGCCCCAGCCGTCGACGAGCGTGGCGACCAGCGCGAGCAGTACCACCGCCGCGAGCGCGAGCCACCAGGACGTGTCCATACCGACGACGTTACCGGCGCGCGCCCCCATCGCGCGCCCTCTCGCAAGCCCCACGAGCCCCGCTTCCAGCCGAACCGGTGACACCGCAGGTGAGTTCCCCCACAACGGCCCCTGGCGGAGGAGCGACCGGAGGTTTTGCGCCTTACGCTCGACGGACCGCACGACCCCCGACGCCCCTTTCAGACATCCCGCCAGCGGAGGTTTCTGCTTCATGAAGCTCACCGTCGTCGGCTGCTCGGGGTCGTTCCCGTCCGCGGAATCGGCCTGCTCGAGCTACCTCGTCGAGGCCGACGGCTTCCGGCTGCTCCTCGACATGGGCAACGGCGCCCTCGGCGAGTTGCAGCGCCACTGCGGTCTCTACGACCTCGACGCGATTTTTCTCAGCCATCTCCACGCCGACCACTGCATCGACATGTGCGCCTACTTCGTGGCGCGTTACTACCGGCACGACGGCGGCCGCTGCGACCCCATCCCCGTCTACGGACCCGAGGGCACCGAGCACCGGCTCACCACCGCCTACGCCGACACCCCCACCGCCTCCTCCATGAGCGAGGTCTTCGACTTCCACACCGTCAAACCGGGCACCTTCGATATCGGCCCGTTCACGGTGCACACCGAGCGCGTGGCCCACCCCGTGGAGGCCTACGCCATCCGCGTCGAGCACGGCGGCAGGTCGCTCACGTACTCCGGCGACACGGGCGTCACCGAGGCCCTCACCGAACTCGCCCGGGACACTGACCTGTTCCTCTGCGAGGCCGCCTTCACGGACGGCAAGGAGAACATCCCCGACCTGCACCTCAACGGACGCGAGGCAGGTCAGACGGCGGCCCGCGCCGGCGCCCGGCGCCTGGTCCTCACCCACATCCCCCCGTGGACCGACCCCCGGATCAACCTGACCGACGCCCGCACGGTCTACGACGGCCCGGTGGAACTGGCGGCACCGAGGACGTCGTACGAGATCTGACCCGGCACACGACACCGAAGGCCCCCGGAGCCTGTGCGGCTCCGGGGGCCTTCACCGTGTTCGCCCCGCGGGGCGGACTCACGCCTTGGTGAGGTCCTCGACCTCCTCCTCGGGCTCACGGCCCGGGGTCTTGAGGTCGAACCTGACGATGGCGAAGCGGAAGACGACGTAGTAGATCACCGCGAAGACCAGGCCGATCGGGATGATCAGCCATGGCTTGGTCGCCAGGTGCCAGTTGAGGGCGTAGTCGATCGCGCCGGCCGAGAAGTTGAAGCCGGCGTGCACGCCCAGGCCCCAGGTGACCGCCATCGACACCGCGGTCAGCACCGCGTGCGCCACGTACAGGACCGGCGCGATGAACATGAACGAGAACTCGATCGGCTCGGTGACACCGGTGACGAACGAGGTCAGGGCCAGGGAGACCATCATGCCCAGGACGGCCTTGCGGCGCTCGGGGCGGGCGGTGTGGGCCATGGCCAGGGCGGCGGCCGGCAGACCGAACATCATGATGGGGAAGAAGCCGGACTGGAAGAGACCGGCGGAGGGGTCACCGGCCAGGAAGCGGGTGATGTCGCCGTGCACGACCTCACCGGCGGAGTTGGTGAAGTCGCCGAGCTGGAACCAGGCCACCGTGTTGACGAACTGGTGCATGCCGACCGGGATCAGCGCCCGGTTCACGGCGCCGAACAGGGCCGCGCCGCCCGAACCCAGGCCGGTCATCCACTCGCCGAAGTTCGAGATGCCCTCACCGATGGGCTCCCAGACCAGACCGAAGAAGACACCCATGACGATGCCGACGAACGCCATGATGATCGGCACCAGCCGGCGGCCGTTGAAGAAGCCGAGCCAGTCGACCAGTTTGGTGCGGTGGAACCGCTGCCACAGCACGGCGGCGAGCAGACCCATGATGATGCCGCCGAGCACGCCGGGGTCGTTGAAGGTGGCGGCCACGTCCTTGCCGGCCTTGACCTGCTCCTCGGTGACCGGGAAGGCCTGGAGTACCTTGCTGTAGACGAGGAAGCCGACCACGGCCGCCAGGGCGGTGGAGCCGTCCGCCTTCTTGGCGAAGCCGATCGCCACGCCGATGCAGAACAGGATCGGCAGCGAGCCGGTCAGCGCGCCGCCCGCGTTGTTGAACACGGCGGCGACCTTGTCCCAGCCCAGGCCGTCCTTGCCGAAGATGTCGTCCTGGCCGAGGCGGACCATGATGCCCGCCGCGGGCAGTACGGCGATCGGCAGCTGCAGGCTGCGGCCGACTTTCTGCAGGCCCTGGAACAGGCCGGATCCCCGCTTCTTTGCGGGGGCCGCCGTAGCGCTGGCGGTGCTCATACTTCCTCCATCGGTGGCGTGGTCTACACCACGCAGTGGTGTAGACCTGTTGTAGCACGATGAAGGTCGCATAAGGAACCCATGATTCCAAGGCCCCCGACCCGCGCTCCCGCGGCCCGGAAGAGCCGCTCGGAGGCGGTTTGGCGAGGGTCTGCCAGGTGGTGTAGACCAGGCGACGGGCGGTGGTCACCCTGTCGTGACGCCACCATTCGGTACGTTACTGCCACAAACGGTACGGAGCAGGGAGAACAACATGGCCAGCAAGGCTGAGAAGATCGTCGCCGGGCTCGGCGGCATCGACAACATCGACGAGATCGAAGGCTGCATCACCCGCCTCCGCACCGAGGTCCACGACCCCTCGCTCGTCGACGAGGCCGCCCTCAAGGCCGCCGGCGCCCACGGCGTCGTCAAGATGGGCACCGCCATCCAGGTCGTCATCGGCACCGACGCCGACCCCATCGCCGCGGACATCGAAGACATGATGTGAGCCACCCCCGCTCACCCCGAAGGGGCCCCTTCTCACCGGAGGAGGGGCCCCTTCCACACGGAGGACTAGGCTCAGCCGCATGTCACGAATCGACGGCCGCACCCCCCAACAGCTCCGCCCCGTCACCATCGAACGAGGCTGGAGCAAGCACGCCGAAGGCTCCGTCCTCGTCTCCTTCGGCGACACCAAGGTCCTCTGCACCGCCTCCGTCACCGAAGGCGTCCCCCGCTGGCGCAAGGGCAGCGGCGAGGGCTGGGTCACCGCGGAGTACGCCATGCTCCCCCGCGCCACCAACACCCGCGGCGACCGCGAGTCCGTCAGAGGGAAGATCGGCGGCCGGACCCACGAGATCAGCCGCCTCATCGGCCGTTCCCTGCGCGCCGTCATCGACTACAAGGCGCTCGGCGAGAACACCGTCGTCCTCGACTGCGACGTCCTCCAGGCCGACGGCGGCACCCGCACCGCCGCCATCACCGGCGCCTACGTCGCCCTCGCCGACGCCATCGGCTGGGCCCAGGGCAAGAAGCTGATCAAGGCCAACCGGCAGCCCCTCACCGGCACCGTCAGCGCCGTCTCCGTCGGCATCGTCGGCGGCGTCCCCCTCCTCGACCTCTGCTACGAGGAAGACGTCCGCGCCGAGACCGACATGAACGTCGTCTGCACCGGCGACGGACGCTTCGTCGAGATCCAGGGCACCGCCGAAGCCGAGCCCTTCGCCCGCGACGAACTCAACGCCCTCCTCGACCTCGCCGTCTCCGGCTGCACCGAATTGGCCGCGCTCCAGTCCAAGGCGCTTGATACCGTCCTCGAAAGGTAAAGGACGCACCAAGGAAGACGGCCGGAGCGCGCAACCCGGCCGCCCGTCCCGGCGTCACTACGGATACGGGCGTGCGGCTCACCGCCGTACGCCCGGCGCAGCACCAGGGGCCACCCGGCCCCGGTCAAGGGGAGGGAACCAAGCCATGGGCGCGAGTCGCCGTCGCCGTATCGCCGTCGCCGCCGCGGCGGTGGCCGCCTTCGGGCTGACCGCCGGAGCCACCACCGGCTGTGACGCCGTCGACAAGGCACTCGACTGCGTCCAGACCGCCGACGCCATCGCCGACAGCGTCACCCAGCTCCAGCAGGCCGTGGAGAACGCCGCCAACGACCCCACCCAGCTCGACGAGTCCCTCACCGCCATCGACACCAACCTCGACAGGATCGGCGACAAGACCGACAACGCCGACGTCAACAAGGCCGTCGACGACCTCGGCCAGGCCGTCGACAACGTCCGCACGGCGGTGAGGAACGGCGACGAGACCCCCGACATCAGCCCCGTCACCGACGCGGCCGGCGAGCTGACCAAGGTCTGCACGCCGTAGGGGAGCGCGGGGCAGCGGCGGCGAGGCCCGGGCGACCTGGGGATACTGGCCCCATGACCCGCTTGATCCTCGCCACCCGCAACGCCGGAAAGATCACCGAGCTCAAGGCCATCCTCGCCGAGGCCGGCCTGCCCCACGAGCTCATCGGCGCCGACGCCTACCCCGAGATCCCCGACGTCAAGGAGACCGGCGTCACCTTCGCCGAGAACGCCCTGCTCAAGGCCCACGCCCTCGCCCAGGCCACCGGCCTGCCCGCCGTCGCCGACGACTCCGGCCTCTGCGTCGACGTCATGAACGGCGCCCCCGGCATCTTCTCCGCCCGCTGGGCCGGCCGCCACGGCGACGACAAGGCCAACCTGGACCTGCTGCTGGCCCAGATCTCCGACATCGCCGACGAACACCGCGCGGCCCACTTCGCCTGCGCGGCGGCCCTCGCCCTCCCGGACGGCACGGAGCGGGTCGTCGAGGGCCGGCTGAGGGGCACCCTGCGGCACACCCCCGCCGGATCGGGCGGCTTCGGCTACGACCCGATCCTCCAGCCGGAGGGCGAGACCCGGACCTGCGCGGAACTGACCGCGGCCGAGAAGAACGCGATCAGCCACCGGGGGAAGGCGTTCCGGGCGCTGGTGCCGGTGGTGCGGGAGCTGTTGGGCTGAGCCCGGCAACACGGAGGGGCCGCCCATCGGGCGGCCCCTTTGTCCGAGTGCGGCCGGTGGGATTCGAACCCACACGGGCTTTCGCCCAAGGGCACCTAAAACCCTCGCGTGCTGCCTGATTTCGCCACGGCCGCTCAAAAACGGTCATCAACGGTCACCGTGTCCGACCGGCGGCACTCAGTGTACGGGTAGCGCGGACTCCCCGGCGAGGGAGATCCTCCCCTTTTGACGGCACCACGTCTCTGTCAGGGCATGGCAATTGGGGCAGAGGTAGCGCAGATTCTCCCTGCGGTTGTCCCGCCAGTTCCCGTTGACGTGGTCGATCTGCAAGGTGATGGTCCGCCCTCGCCAGCGTCCGGTGTTGCCGCATTCCGCACATCGGTAAGCCTCGCCGATCTCTGCGAGGGCGCGGTGGAGCTGCATCCTGTTGGTGCGTCCGGCGTGCTGCTCCAGGACGACCAGCACCTTCTGCGCCGTCGACCGGGGCGTGGCTCGCTCCGGTCGGGCCCAGCTCCGGCGCTTGAAATGACGCGTGTCGAGACCGAGGCGGGTGGCCGCGCGCCGGACGCGCCGGTGATTGGTGTCGTTGACCTCGAGTTCGAGCCCGCGCATCACTTCGGCGTAGCTCGTGGAGCGCTGTACGAGGCTTCGGAGCCGGTCTTCGGGAATGGAGACGCGCCGATGTGAGAAGTGGGTCATGTCGATGCCCCGGTCGCGCAGCATGCGAGCGAGTGCGGCGCGTGAACGACTGTCGTCCGGTACTCCCAATGAGCGGGCGACACCTCGCACGCTGTGCGCTGTGGCGGCGGCTTTCCGTAACTCCTCGGTGGTGAAAGGGAGCTCCGACTCGACGCGGTTCATCCCGGGGAAGTGGCTCACATCGATGCCGGCGGCGCTGATGCGGCGCCGGATGTGCGACAGGGTTCCGGTGGCAGGAGTCGCACCCAGTCTCAACGCCACCTCGCGCAGCGACGAGGACGACGCGGCGGCTTCGGCGACAGCGGCGTCGGGGTACTTGCGCCACGGGCTGCGCTTGACGAAGTGGCTCGTATCCAGCTTCTGTTCGGCTACCCGTTCCTGGAGCACCCGCCGTTGCCCTCCGCTCACCGTCAGATCGAGCCGTCGCATGAGATCGGTCCAGTTGCGAGCCTCGGCGACGGCCTGAGCGAGCCGTTCCCCGCTGTACGCGCTGGTGCGCATTCGACCTCCTCCCTTCCTGGCCACCCGTTCGTGGCCCGTACGGAGTAACGAACCGCTTATCGGACAGTCACGGCCGGAAAGGGGGAGCGGCTCGCGCCAGGGCGCACGGGCGCCCCGGAGCGAGCCGCTCGGTCGGCTGCCGGTGAGGGCCTCAGATGCCCAGGTCCTTGATGATCTTGGCGACGTGGCCCGTGGCCTTGACGTTGTACAGGGCCCGTTCGACCTTGCCCTCCTCGTCGACGACCACCGTGGAGCGGATGACGCCGACGACCGTCTTGCCGTAGAGCTTCTTCTCGCCGAAGGCGCCGTACGCCTCCAGGACCTTCTTGTCGGGGTCGGCGAGGAGGGTGACCTTGAGGGACTCCTGGTCGCGGAACTTGGCGAGCTTCTCCGGCTTGTCGGGGGAGATGCCGATCACGTCGTAGCCCGCGCCGGCCAGGACTTCGAGGTTGTCCGTGAAGTCGCAGGCCTGCTTGGTGCAGCCGGGGGTCAGGGCGGCCGGGTAGAAGTAGACGATGACCTTGCGGCCCTTGTGGTCGGCCAGGGAGACCTCGTTGCCGTCGGCGTCGGGGAGGGTGAAGGCGGGGGCGGTGTCCCCGGGCGTAAGGCGCTCGGCCATCGGTGTTCGACTCCTCGTGCGTGGATGTGTACGTGAGTGGATGTGTGGGAGGGGTGTCTGTCCGAGCCTAACCGGGGGTCCTGGCCGTGCGGCCGGGGCAGAAGCTGACAGACTGTGCGCATCAGCTTCAGCAGACTTCGGAGGCCGTACGGTGGCGGACACGTCGGACACCAGAACCCCGGCGCAGATCGAGGCGGACATCAGGCGCCGCCGTGAAGTGCTGGCCGAGACGCTCGACGAGATCGGCGTGCGGGTGCACCCGAAGACGATCGTCGGTGACGCCAAGGCCAAGGTGGCCGCGAACATCGATCACACGCTCGGGCGGGCCTATGTAGGGGTCAACCGGGCCGTGAGCGATGTGAGGGCACAGTTCGTGGACGAGGACGGCGCGCCTCGGCTGGAGCGTGTCGTGCCCGTCGCGCTCGTGGTGGTCGGGGTCGTGGGGCTGCTGGCCCTCGGCGTCCGGCGGCGCAAGGGCTGACCCGCCCGCGCGCATCCGCGTGAAAGGCAGGTAGGTTCGAGGCGTGAGCGCCAACAGAAACGAGCACAGCACCCATCAGGACAAGCTGCCCATCCGTATGCTGCACGACCGTGTACTGGTCAAGCAGGAGACCGGTGAGGGCGAGCGGCGTTCGGGGGGCGGCATCCTGATTCCCGCCACCGCGGCGGTCGGCCGGCGGCTGGCCTGGGCCGAGGTCGTGGCGGTGGGGCAGAACGTACGGACCGTGGAGCCGGGTGACCGGGTCCTGTTCGATCCGGAGGACCGTGCCGAGGTCGAGGTGCGGGGCATCGCGTACGTGCTCATGCGTGAGCGTGATCTGCACGCCGTCGCCGCGGACCGGTTCGAGGGGGCCGAGGACTCGACCGGGCTCTACCTCTGATCCGACGGTCGTGGGGGCCGGTGACCATGGTCACCGGCCCCTTTTCGCATGCTCTTGCTACGGTGGAAGGACCCAGAGGACCCGACGAGACGCGCCGTACCGGGTTGAAGGCAAAGACGACGCACCGTTCCGTTCCCGCCTGTCGTGTCCCGGAGGTGCCTGTCGTGGCCTGGGTTCTGCTTGTCGTCGCCGGTCTGCTGGAAGTCGCCTGGTCGGTGGGGATGAAGTACACCGACGGTTTCACCCGGCTGGTGCCCAGTGTGCTCACCGGTGCCGGGATCGTGAGCAGCATGCTGCTGCTGTCCTACGCCGCCCGGTCGCTGCCCATCGGTACCGCCTACGGCGTGTGGGTGGGGATCGGTGCGGCCGGTGCGGCGGTGCTCGGCATGGTGGTGCTGGGGGAGCCGGTGACCGCCGCCCGGATCTTCTTCGTCTGTCTGCTGCTGGTCGCCGTGGTGGGGCTGAAGGCGACCAGCGGTCACTGAGCGGTTCGGCGGCGGGTCATGACGACCTGCGGGTCGGGGTGATGGCGCCGGTGAGGCCGGTCGTCGTGTCTCCCGTGGCGCCGCCGCTCGGGCTGTCGGTGGTGCCGCCGGAGTCGGTGGGGTTGCCGTCGTCGGTTCCGGTGCCCCCGCCGTCGGTCGTGCCGCCGGCGTCGGTGCCGGTGCCTCCGCCGTCGGTGGTGCCCCCGGTGTCGCTGCCGGTGCCCCCGGTGTCGCCGTCGCCGGTGCCGCCGTCGGTCTGGCCCTGCGTCTGGCCCTGGTCGGTGCCGGGTGTGGCCGAGTCGCCGCCCGTGGTGGTGGTGTCGTCCTGGCCGCCGGTGACGGTGCCGGAGTCGTCGTGGCTCGGTTCGGCGGAGGGTGCCTGGGTCTGGTCGGCGCCCGGCTGGAGCTCGAGGTCGAAGTCGGTGACGGGTTCGTCCTTCAGGGCTTCCTGGGTGAACTGGGCCCAGATCTGGGTGGGGGCGCCGCCGCCGTTGATGCGGGGCAGGCCCATCGCGCCGTAGAGCGGCTTGTGCTCGGCGGTCTCCGGGTCCTGGCCCATGACGGAGACGACGGTGGCGAGGTCGGGGGTGTAGCCGGCGAACCAGGCGGCGGTGTCCTTCTCGGCGGTGCCGGTCTTGCCGGCGGCGGGGCGGCCGGCGGCCTGGGCGGCGGTGGCGGTGCCGTTCTGGACGACGCTTCTCAGGACGGAGGTGGTGGTGTCGGCGGCCTCGCGGCTGACGGCCTGGCGGGTCTCCCGCTTCGGCAGCTCCACGGCCTGCTTCCCGTCCTTGGTGATCTTTTCGATCATGGTGTAGGTGCCGTGCTTGCCGTGGTTGGCGAGCGTGGCGTAGGCCTCCGCCATGTCCAGGACGCTGGCCTGGGCCACGCCGAGCGCGATGGAGGGGGAGGGGTAGAGCTCGGGGGTGGTGCTGGGCAGGCCGAGGTCGATCGCGGTCTGCTTGACCTTGTCGGAGCCGACGTCGACGGCCATCTGGGCGTACACGGCGTTGACGGACTTGTCGGTGGCCTCGCGGACGGTGATGTCGCCGTAGGAGGTCTGGTCCTCGTTCTCGGGGGCGTAGGTGCCGCCGCTCCAGCCCTGGACGGGCCGCTGGTTTGTGCCGTCGTAGACCGTGTTGGGGGTGATGGTGCGGCCGTCCTGGGTGGTGGAGTCGTTCTCGATGGCCGAGGCGAGGACGAAGGGCTTGAAGGTGGAGCCGACCTGGAAGTCCCGGCGGGTGGCGTTGGGGGTGTACTGCTTGACGTAGTCGATGCCGTTGTACATCGCCACGACGTCGCCGGTCTTGGGGTCGATGGCGGCGCCGCCGGCCCGGACGTAGGTGTCGACCTTGCGGTTCTTGGTGTCGAGCTGGTCCATCAGCTGGTCGTCGACGGCCTTGACGAAGGCGTCCTGCTTGCTCTTCTGGAGGGTGGTGGTGATGCGGTAGCCGCCGGCCTCGAGCTGGTCCTCGGTGAGGATCTTGTTCTGGGTGAGGTAGTCCTTGACGGTGCGCACGATGTAGCCGCGCTGTCCGGACATGCCGGTGGAGACGGTGGCCTCCTTCGGCATCGGGAACTTCAGGCCGGCCCGTTCGGAGGCGCTGAGCCAGTTCTCCTTGACCATGCCGTCCAGGACGTAGTTCCAGCGGGCCGTGGCGGCGGCCTTGTTCTCGGGGTGGGCCACGACGTCGTACTCGCTGGGCGCGTTGAGCAGGGCGGCGAGGTAGGCGCCCTGGGCGGCGGTGAGGTCGGTGGCGTCGATGCCGTAGTAGGCCTGGGCGGCGGCCTGGATGCCGTAGGCGTTGCGGCCGAAGAAGCTGGTGTTGAGGTAGCCCTCGAGGATCCGGTCCTTGGACTCGGTGCGGTCCAGCTTGATGGAGATGAAGAACTCCTTCACCTTGCGGGTGACGGTCTGCTCCTGGGCCAGGTAGTAGTTCTTCACGTACTGCTGGGTGATGGTGGAGCCGGACTGCTTGCCCTTGCCGGTGGCGGTGTTCCAGGCGGCGCGCAGCATGGCCTTGGGGTCGACGGCGGACTCGGTGTAGAAGTCGCGGTCCTCGGCGGCCAGGACGGCGTGCTGGGCGGCCTTGGAGACCTGGGCGAGTTCGACGTTCTCCCGGTTGACCTCGCCGTCGCGGGCGAGCTGGCTGCCGTCGGCGTAGAGGTAGACGTTGCTCTGCTTGACGGCGAGCGCGTTGGCGGGCGGGATCTTGACCAGGGAGTAGCCGAGGAAGAATCCGCCGAGCAGGAGCAGGACGACGACGATGAAGCCGCCGAGCAGCATGCGCCAGGTCGGGAGCAGCCGCCGCCAGCCCGTGCGCTTGGGGCGTCCGGGTTTTCCGCCGCCGGGCGCGGGCCCGGTGTCGGGCGAGCCGGTTCCCTGGGCGGGTTCGGCACCGGGGGTCGCGGTGGACTCCCTGCGTGCCCAGCCCGGGTTCGGCTGCTTCGGCTGCGGCTGGTCGCTCATGGTGTGCGGAGACTCCTGTGGTGCGGTGCGTCGTACGTGGTGTTTGTACGTCTCTGGAGCTCTCGTGCGCTCCTGTGATGAAGACTGTGCCATCAGGCGGTCAGTTCCTTGGACCCGGCACGGGTAAGGGGCCGAAAACGGGCGTCCTGGTGGATGGGGCCCACTCCTACCCACTCCTACTGGAGCGGGGACGGCGTCGACACCACCCGTACGGTCAATCTCGGCGCGTCGGCGTGTCGGCGCCGGGTGCCCGGGAAATCCCGTGGCGGGCCCGCGCGGCGGAGCGTTAGGCTCCTGCGCTTCGGTGCCGACGGGCGAGGAGGGCTGTGGGTGTGGGCTCGGGCCGGTTGTACGCGGCCGTCACGGCGGGCGGCTTCCGGCGGTACGCGACCTATCGGGCGGCCACGGCGGCCGGGGTGTTCACCAACACCGTCTTCGGTCTGATCCTGGTCTACGTCTATCTGGCGCTGTGGGACGAGCGGCCTCATCTCGGGGGCTACGACCAGGCGCAGGCGGTCACCTATGTGTGGCTGGGGCAGGCGTTCCTGTCGACGCTGGCCCTCGGGGGCGGCGGTGTCGAGGGCGAGCTGATGGAGCGGATCCGCAGCGGGGACATCGCCGTGGACCTGTACCGGCCCGCCGATCTCCAGGCGTGGTGGCTCGCCGCCGATATGGGGCGGGCCCTGTTCCAGCTGCTGGGGCGCGGGGTGGTGCCGTTCGCGTTCGGGGCGCTGGTCTTCCCGGTGGCGCTGCCCGGGGACGTGCTGACGTGGGTGGCGTTCCTGGTGGCGGTGGTGCTGGCGATGGTGGTGAGCTTCGGGATCCGCTTCCTGGTGGCGCTGTCGGCGTTCTGGCTGATGGACGGCACGGGGGCGGCGCAGGCGGCGTGGTTCCTCGGGTATTTCTGCTCGGGGATGCTGCTGCCGCTGAACGCGTTCCCGGGTGCGCTCGGGGAGGTGGTGCGGGCGCTGCCGTGGTCGTCGATGCTCCAGGCGCCCGCGGATGTGCTGCTCGGCGAGGCCGGGGCGTTGCCTACGTACGCCTTCCAGGCCGGGTGGGCGGTGGTGCTGCTGGCGGCCGGGCGGCTGGTGCAGACGGCGGCGACGCGGCGGGTGGTGGTGCAGGGTGGGTGAGAGAGGCCACCGGGCGTGCCGGGCCGCCGCCGAGGGGGTGCGGACGTACCGCATGGTCGCCGCCATGTGGATCCGTTCGACCATGGCCTACCGGGCGTCCTTCGTGCTGACCACGTTCGGGAACTTCGCGGCGACGGGGCTGGACTTCGTCGCGATCATGCTGATGTTCTCCCGGGTCGACGCGCTCGGCGGCTATGCGCTGCCCGAGGTCGCCTTCCTCTACGGCCTGTCGAGCGTCTCCTTCGGGCTGGCCGATCTGGCGATCGGCTCGATGGACCGGCTGGGGCACCGGGTGCGGGACGGCACGCTGGACACGCTGCTGGTGCGTCCGGCGCCGGTGCTGGCGCAGGTGGCCGCCGACCGGTTCGGGCTGCGCCGGCTGGGCCGGGTCACGCAGGGGGTGCTGGTGCTGGGCTACGCGCTGGTGACGGTGGACATCGACTGGACGGCGGCGAGGCTGCTGCTGATGCCGGTGATGCTGCTCAGCGGGGCGGTGATCTTCTGTGCGGTGTTCGTGGCGGGCGCGGCGTTCCAGTTCGTGGCGCAGGACGCCGCGGAGGTGTCCAACGCGTTCACCTACGGCGGGACGACGCTGTTGCAGTACCCGCCGACGCTGTTCGCGCGGGAGCTGGTGCGGGGGGTGACGTTCGTGCTGCCGCTGGCGTTCGTGAACTGGCTGCCGGCGGCGTATGTGCTGGGGCGGCCGTATCCGCTCCGGCTGCCCGCATGGATGGCGTTCACGCCGCCGCTGGTGGCGGTGGTGTGCGCGGCGGCGGCCGGAACGGCCTGGCGGGCGGGTCTTCGTTCCTACCGGAGTACGGGGAGTTGAACAGTTGACCGGGGTGGACACCGCGTTCATCGAAGTGGACCGGGTGGAGAAGGTCTTCGAGGTACGCAGGAAGACCGGGTTGCTGAAGCGGGAGCGGCGGCAGGTGCGGGCGGTCGACGCGCTGTCGTTCACGGTGGCGCGCGGCGAGATGGTCGGCTACATCGGGCCGAACGGCGCGGGCAAGTCGACGACGATCAAGATGCTGACCGGCATCCTCACGCCCAGCGGCGGCCGGCTGCGGGTCGCCGGTATCGATCCCTCCCGGGAGCGGACCCGGCTCGCGCACCGTATCGGGGTGGTGTTCGGGCAGCGTACGACGCTGTGGTGGGATCTGCCGCTGATCGACTCCTACCGGCTGATGCACCGCATGTACCGGATCCCGGACGCGCGTTACCGGGAGAACCTCGACCGGTGCGTGGAACTGCTGGAGCTGGACGGCCTGCTGGACGTGCCGGTGCGGCAGCTGTCGCTGGGGCAGCGGATGCGCGGCGACATCGCGGCGGCGCTGCTGCACGACCCGGAGGTGCTCTACCTCGACGAGCCGACGATCGGCCTGGACGTGGTCTCCAAGGCCCGGGTTCGCGGCTTCCTGCGGGAGCTGAACGCCGAGCGCGGTACGACGGTGCTGCTGACCACCCATGACCTCCAGGACATCGAGCAGTTGTGCTCGCGGGTGATGGTCATCGACCACGGGCGGCTGATGTACGACGGTCCGCTGGCCGGGCTGCACGAGGCCGGGGAGAGCGAGCGCACCCTGGTGGTGGACCTGGAGCGGGAGCTGCCGCCGATCGAGGTGCCGGCGCCGGCCCGGGTGGTGCGGGTGCAGGGCCCGCGACAGTGGGTGGCGTTCCCGGCGTCGCAGTCGGCGGCCCCGCTGGTGGCGCGGATCGCGGCGGTGTGCCCGCTGGTCGATCTGTCGGTGCGGGAGCCGGACATCGAGGCGGTGATCGCGAAGATGTACGCGGAGAAGGCGACGGCGTAGCGCGGCGAGGGCGACGGCGTAGCGCGGAGGGGGCGGCGGTGCGGTGCGAAGAGGCCGACGACATAGTGCCGTCGGCCGGAAATACGTACGCTTCTGGTATGACCGACGAAGCCCCGGAACTGAGGGCGTCCGACGCCGATCGTGAACGTGTCGCCGAGATCCTGCGGGACGCCCTCGCCGAGGGCCGGCTCGACATGGCGGAGTTCGAGGAGCGGCTGGAGGCCACCTACCAGGCACGGACCTACGGCCAGCTGGCGCCGCTCACCAGGGATCTGCCGGCGGTCGCGGCGCCCCGGGTGTCGATGACCAAGCAGTCCGCGGCGGACGGGGGTTGGGCGGGGCGGATCGTCGGCGGCGAGGGGTCCTCCACCGGAGCCGTCGCCATCCTGTCCGGTTTCCAGCGCAAGGGGCGCTGGACGGTGCCCCGGCGGTTCACCTGTTTCACGTTCTGGGGCGGCGGCGAGATCGATCTGCGCGAGGCGGACTTCGCGGACCGCGAGGTCGAGATCGCCTGCATCGCCGTGATGGGCGGGGTGAATGTGATCGTGCCGCCCGGTGTCGAGGTCGTCGTGCGCGGCATCGGCATCATGGGCGGCTTCGACCACGGCGAGGAGGGCGTGCCGGGGGAGCCGGGTGCCCCGCGGGTGATCCTGACGGGCTTCGCCTTCTGGGGCGGCGTCGGTGTGGAGCGGAAGCTGACGCGGGCGGAGCGGCAGCGGCTGAAGGAGACACGGCGCCAGGAGAAGCTGGAGCGCAGGGCCGCGCGGAAGGAACTGCGCTCCTCCCGCGACGACCTGCGGGCCGAGTAGCCGAGGGCCGAACAGCCGAGGAGTCGTGCCCGGTCCCCGTGGCCGGGCCGCCCCGGCTCACAGCCGCGCCGGCGCCGAGCCCTTCAGGTCGTCCAGGTCGAACTCCTCGGCCATCCTCGCGTAGCCCTTGTCGCTCGGGTGGAGATGGTCGCCGGAGTCGTAGTCGGAGCGGAACCTGCGCGGGTCGTAGGGATCGCGCAGCGCTTCGTCGAAGTCGACGACGGCGTCGTAGACGTCGCCGTGGCGGATCTCGGCGTTGATCACCTGGCGTACCGTCTCGCGGGCGGGGGTGTAGCCGCGGTGGCCCTTGAAGGGCATCAGGGTGGCGCCGACGACGTGCAGGCCACGGGCGTGGGCCCAGTCGGTCAGGGTGCGCAGACCCCGCACGATCCTGTGGGGGTCGGCCAGGGTCGGGTCGCGCAGGATGTCGTTGATGCCGAGGTCGACGACGACGGCCTTGACGCCGGTCCGGCCGAGTACGTCGCGGGAGAACCGGTTCAGTCCGCTGGGATTGCCGGCGGGGCGGCCGGAGCCGTCGGCCAGAACCTGGTTGCCGCCGATGCCCTGGTTGACGACGCTGTAGCGGGGCACGTCCCGGCCGTCCTGGACCGCCTCGCGCAGCCGGTCCGCCAGGACGTCGGTCCAGCGGGCGTTCGCGTTCACGGTGGAGGTGCTGCCGTCGGTGAGGGAGTCGCCGATGGCGACGACGGTGCCCTCCGCCTCGTTGCTGAGCACGTCCAGCGCGGTCAGATAACGCCAGTACTCGCTGCGCCGGGTGTACGCGGCCCCGGTCGTGTCGGCGGCCAGGTCGCCGTCGGCGGCGTAGGAGATCTGCCGGGCGTGCGGGTGGTAGGTGACCGGGCCGGAGGCGGTGGGGGAGTAGGTCGTGACCAGGACGTCGCTGTCGTGCGGGACGGCGATGCGGACGGCGTCGCTCACCACCTGCTCACCGGCCGGGACGACGACCGTCCGGCTGCCGCCGAAGGTGAGCCGTCGCATGGTCTCCGGGACCGCGGCCGGGCCGCCGGTGCCGGCGGCGAGGGCCAGCGAGGCGTGCGTGATGGTCAGCGGGGACTGTCCGTAGAGATTGGACAGGGTGATACGGGCACTCGTACCTCCGACGCTCGTGTGCACGACATTGCGCACCGAGCGCCCCGCCATGCCGGTGGTCTCGGTGCCGGGCTCGCCCCTGACGGGCGACGCCGACCAGGTGCCGACCCAGGTGCCGGTGGAGGCGGGGGCGGCGCCGTTGTGCGACCGGCCGCCCTTGCCCGAGGTGCCGGAGGCGGTGCCGCCGCCGGAGGTGGCGGCGACGGAGGCGTATATGGCGGCGGACACGATCACGATCAGCGCGACGATCGCGGTGAGCAAGGCATAACCGTGACGCTTGGTCATGCGGTGCACGACTCCTCGGGAAACGGGAGCCCGAGGCTCCGCATCGGCCACCTCATGCTGTGACACGAGGCAGGAGGGAGTGGAACGGGCCCCCATCGGGCTGTCGGTGTCCCCCGGTCCGCTCCCCACCGGACAGACGCCGGGAACTCTTGTTTCGTTCCAGGAGTCGGTCAGGAAGGAACATTGTGGACGGGGATCGCGAACGGGTGGAGTTAATGGACCATACGAAACCGGAAGAAAAGGGAACGGGTGATGTAGGGAAGCATGCCCGTCCGGACGGTTCCGGTAACGGTGCCGTCCCCGCTTCGGCCGCACACGGCACCCCCGCGCCGGCCACCGGCGAGGGTGCCTCCGCGCCGGCCGCAGGCGGGGGTGCCTCGGCGTCGGCCGCCGGGCAGGGGCACCTAGCGCCGGCCGCCGGCGAGGGTCCCCCCGCGTCGGCCGCCGAGGAGGGTGCTCCCGCGTCGGCCGTCGGCGTAGGTTCCCCCGCGCCGACCGTCGACGACGGTGCCTCCGCGCCGGCCGCCGGGCAGGGGCACCTAGCGTCGCCCGCCGGCGAGGGTCCCCCCGCGTCGGCCGCCGAGGAGGGTGCTCCCGCGTCGGCCGTCGGCGTAGGTTCCCCCGCGCCGATCGTCGACGACGGTGCCTCCGCGCCGGCCGCCGGGCAGGGGGACCTAGCGTCGCCCGCCGGCGAGGGTTCCCCCGCGTCGGCCGCCGGCGTGGCTTCCCCCGCGTCGGCCGCTCGCGGGAAAGTCCCCGCGTCGGGTGCCCGCGGGAAAGTCCCCGCGTCGGCCGCCCGTGCGATGACCACGTTCAGCCCGGCCGACGAGGAGAAACGGCGCGGAGTGCGCCGCATGAAGCTCACCGCCACCGGCCTGCTGCTCTTCGTCGCCGTCGTCTACGCCCTCACCACCTGGGCCTCCCACCAGGGCGCGGGCGCCTGGGCGGGCTATGTCGCCGCCGCCGCCGAGGCTGGCATGGTCGGCGCGCTCGCCGACTGGTTCGCGGTCACCGCCCTCTTCCGCCACCCCCTCGGCCTGCCCATCCCGCACACCGCGATCATCCCCACCAAGAAGGACCAGCTCGGCGTCTCGCTCGGCGAGTTCGTGGGCGAGAACTTCCTCTCCGAGGACGTCGTACGGCAGCGGCTGCGCGCCGTCGGCATCGGCAGCCGCCTCGGCGCCTGGCTGGCCCAGCCCGAGCACGCCGACCGGGTGACGGCGGAGCTGTCCGCCGCACTCCGCGGCGCGCTGACCGTACTGCGCGACTCCGACGTCCAGGCCGTGGTCGGCGAGGCCATCACCCGCCGCGCCGACGCCCAGGAGATCGCCCCCGGCATCGGCAAGATGCTGGAGAAGGTCGTCGCCGACGGCGGCCACAAACGCGTCGTCGACCTGATCGTCACCCGCGCCCACGACTGGCTGGTGCTGCACAGCGACTCCGTGATGGACGCCGTCCAGGGCGGCGCACCCGGCTGGACCCCCAAGTTCGTCGACAAGAAGGTCGGCGAACGCGTCTACAAGGAACTGCTCCGCTTCGTCACCGAGATGCGGGACATGCCCGCCCACCCGGCGCGCGGCGCGCTGGACCGCTTCCTCACCGACTTCGCCTCCGACCTCCAGTCCGACACCGACACCCGGGCCCGCATCGAACGGCTCAAGGGCGAGGTGCTGGGCCGCGGCGAGGTGCAGGACCTGATCGCCTCCGCCTGGACCGCCGTACGATCCATGATCGTCGCCGCGGCCGAGGACGAGCGCAGCGAACTGCGGCTGCGCGTCCGTGCCTCCCTGCTCTCCCTCGGCGCCCGTATGGCGAGCGAGCCGAAGATCCAGGGCAAGGTCGACCGGTGGGTGGAGGGCGCCGCGGTGTACCTGGTCACCACCTACCGCCGGGAGATCACCTCCCTGATCACCGATACGGTGGCGAGCTGGGACGCCGAGCACACCACGAAGAAGATCGAGGCGAACATCGGCCGCGACCTCCAGTTCATCCGCATCAACGGCACGGTGGTGGGCTCCCTCGCCGGGCTGCTGATCTACACCTTCTCCCGCATCCTGGGAGGGTAGGCCGGGCCTGCCGCCGGGCGGGCCCTCCCCCCCGGTCCGGACAGCGCGTGATCTCCGCAGTTCAGGGCATAAGCGGAGGGTCGCTCAACGGAGAGGGAGCCATGACAGCTGCATCGTCGTCGCCGGCCTCTGTGCCCGCCTCCACCGGGACGGTCACCACCTCCGTGCCGGCCCGCCTGGACCGCCTGCCCTGGTCGCGCTGGCACTGGATGATTGTGATCGGTCTCGGCACCGTCTGGATCCTGGACGGTCTCGAAGTCACCATCGTCGGCAATGTCGCCGGCCGTCTCGCCGAGCAGGGCAGCGGCCTGGACATCACCTCGGCCCAGGTCACCGGCGTCGCCGCCGCGCTCTATGTGGCGGGCGCCTGTTCCGGCGCCCTGTTCTTCGGCTGGCTCACCGACCGCCACGGCCGCAAGAAACTCTTCATGGTGACGCTGGTCGTCTATCTGGCGGCAACGGCGCTGACCGCCCTGTCCTTCGAGTCCTGGTGGTTCTTCCTCTTCCGGTTCCTCACCGGTTTCGGCATCGGCGGCGAGTACGCGGCCATCAACTCCGCGATCGACGAGCTGATCCCCTCCCAGTACCGCGGCCGGGTCGACCTGATCATCAACGGCAGCTACTGGCTCGGTGCGATCGGCGGCGCCCTGCTGTCCATCGTCATGCTGGACACCGACATCTTCGCCATGAACGTCGGCTGGCGGCTCAGCTTCGCCCTCGGCGTGGTCCTGGGCCTGGTCATCCTCCTGGTCCGCCGGCACGTCCCCGAGAGCCCCCGCTGGCAGTTCATCCACGGCCGGGGCGAGGAGGCGGAAACCCTGGTGGCGGACGTGGAACGGGAGATCGAGCACGAGAAGGGCGAACAGCTTCCGTCCCCGGCCGGCGAGATCACCATCCACCAGCGCAAGAGCATCGGCTTCGGCCTGATCGCCAGGACCGTCTTCGGCCGCTACCCGCGCCGCGCGGTCCTCGGCCTCGCCCTCTTCATCGGCCAGGCCTTTCTCTACAACGCCATCACCTTCGGCTTCGGCACCATCCTCACCACGTTCTTCGACGTGCCGACCGGCCACACCGGCTACTACTTCGCCGTCATCGCCGCGGGCAATTTCATCGGCCCGCTGCTGCTCGGCAAGCTCTTCGACACGGTGGGCCGCCGCATCATGATCTCGTCCACATACCTGCTCTCGGGCGTCCTGCTGTTCGTCACCGCCTGGCTCTTCGACCGCGGCTCGCTGACGGCGACGACGCTGACGGTCTGCTGGTGCGTGGTCCTGTTCTTCGCCTCGGCAGGCGCCTCCAGCGCGTACCTCACCGTCTCCGAGATCTTCCCCATGGAGACCCGCGCGATGGCCATCGCCTTCTTCTACGCCCTCGGCACCGCCGCCGGCGGTATCAGCGGCCCGCTGATCTTCGCCGACCTCACCGAGTCCGGCGTCGTCGGCGACACCGTCCTCGCCTTCCAGATCGGCGCGGGCCTGATGTGCGCGGCCGGACTGGTCGCGGCGTTCCTCGCGGTCAACGCGGAACGCCGCTCGCTGGAGGACATCGCCCAGCCCCTGTCGGCGACGTCAGCGCCCTGAGGAAGCGCGGGGACGCGCCTGAGGGAGGGGCGCCCTGAAGGGGCGCGGGGAACCGCGCGACCAGCCACGACGAACCCGCAGACGCGCACCGGGCGACCTCCCCGCGGGCCGGTCCGACGGATCGTCAGCGCGTCAGCGCGTCAGCCGCGACGATCCGCGACGGCCCAGGAGGCCACAGCCACCGCACCCGCGACACCGAACACGGCGGGCCAGGCCCCCACCTTCTTGGCCAGCGGATGCGACCCGGCGAACGCGGCGACGTACGCCGCGGTCAGCGCACCTGCGGCCTTCCCGCCGGCCCGCTGCCGCCACTGCTGCGCGGCGGCGGCCCCGGCGACGGCCAGCACGGCCCCGCCCAGCTGCCGTTTCTTCGTCCACCGGGCCACGCCGTACCCGCCGACGAGCCCGCCCGCGGCGACCACCGCGCTGGGAACCTTCGCCATGTCTGCCTCCTGCCGCAGTAGTGATCAGTGCCTACCGAGGCTAACCCCCAAGCCCTGAGTCGAAGCTTGTCAAGTTTCCTCCACGGAGTTATATAAGAAACAGCCGTAGGGCATCGCTCCGCAGCACCCACAGAGAGGAGTGAACTGTGATGCTCATGCGCACGGACCCGTTCCGCGAATTCGACCGACTGGCGCAGCAGGTCTTCGGCCCCGCCCGGCCGTCCGCCATGGCGATGGACGCCTACCGGTCCGGGGACGACTTCATCGTCCACTTCGACCTGCCCGGCACCGATCCCGAGACGATCGAGCTGGACGTCGAACGCAACGTCCTCAATGTCCGCGCCGAGCGCCGTTCACCGGCCCCCAAGGATGCCGAGATGATCGCCTCCGAGCGCCCCACCGGCTCCTTCACGCGCCAGCTCTTCCTCGGCGACACCCTGGACACCGAGCGCATCGACGCCTCGTACGAGGCCGGCGTCCTCACCCTGCGCATCCCGGTCGCCGAGCAGGCCAAGCCCCGCCGTATCCAGATCACCGGCGGCGGCGGCCGCAAGCAGATCAGCGGCTGACCCCAGGCGGGCGGCCGACACCCACTTCACGCTCAGGAGGAGCGCCCCGCGGGCACCGCGCACACCGCCCGCGGGACGCGTTCGCGCCGTCCGGCCGGCTTCTGCCGGCCCCGGCGGCGGCACGACGGATCGACCGGACCCCGGACCCCGGACCCGGAGGAGGACTTCCCAGATGACCGTGACCCCGATGACGACCACGGCGACGGTGCCCACGACGGCCACGCCGCTGCCCACGACGGCCACGTCGCTGCCCGCGGAGCGACCCGCCTGGGCCGACCTCGTCCGAGAGGTACAGGAGACCGGCCAGTACCCCACGGCGGCGGAGGCGGAGCGCGTCACCCGTACCGTCCTGTCCGCCCTCGGCGGCCACGTCATCGGTGACGAACGCGTCGACCTGGCCCGTGCCCTGCCGGAGGAGGCGGCCAGAGCCCTGGCCTCCCAGATACCGATCACCCAGCCCCTGACCGCGTCGGAGTTCGTCGACTCGGTCGCGGCCCGCACCGAGGGAGCGACCCCGGCCACGGCCCGCTGGGACGTCAGCTCGGTCCTGAGCGTCCTGCCGGGCCTGGTCGGCGAGGACCTGATCACGCGGGTACTGGCCCAGCTCCCGCCGGGCTACGCGCTGCTGTTCGGACGGGCGGAGCTGAGCGCGGCGGCGTAACGGTCATCGCCCCGCGACGAGCACCGGCCCCGCCCGCCCGCCCGCCCGCTCGCCGGCCGACGGGCGGGGCAGCCCCTGTCAGGCGTCAGGCCACCGGGAACTTGCCGACGTACTCGTCGAACGGCTCGATGCCCACCTCGGCCCGCAGGGCGTCCACGCGCTCCGGATCCGCGCAGGGCCACGGAACGGGCGCGCCGTCCCGGACACCGGCGATCTGCGTGCCGTAGATCTGCTCGCGCCCTTCGTTCACCAGGGTCCGGTCCCGCAGAAAGGCCAGTTCGCGCGGCCCGGCGGAGCCCGTGGCCACGGCCTCCTCCAGCAGCCGCAGCGCACGCCGCTGCACATCGAGCTGCCGGTCGGCGTGCTGCGCGATCAGCCACGCCGCGCGGGCGGCCTCCTCACCGACCAGCTCCGCGGTCGGCCACCCGAACTGATCCATGATCTCGTTCAGCCGGTCCCCGTGCTCCGCGGTCAGGCGCCGCCACGCCAGCTGCTCGGCCGGGTCGTCACTGTTCGCGCGGGCCGAGGCCCGGTGATCGGCGGCGGCCATCCCCACCAGCTCGTCGGCCAGGGCGGCAACGGCGGCAAGGTCGTGAGTCACTGTCAACTCCTGCCCGTGTCAGACGTGTTGTCCCGGTGTCGGTCACCCTAAAGGCGATAGGGCCTGGAAAGATCATCCCGGCGAACGGTGACAGGCGCGTCCGTACGCTGGGATACTGGATCTACTCCCGGGGCAGGGAGCCACAGAAGGACAGGCCAGTTGCAGACCCACACCCCCCGTCTCCTGACCACTCCGGACGGCACCCGCATCGCGTACCGCGACCACGCCCCGAGGGCCCCCACGCCGACCGGCTCCTCCCCCTTCCTCCTCCTCCACGGCCTCGCAGGCCACCAGGGCGAATGGACCGACCTGGCCTCCCGTCTGCCGGCCGACGGCCACCGGGTGGTGACGTACGACGCCCGCGGCCACGGCGAGAGCACCCGCCGCCCCGCGGCGACCACGCGGGACTCCCACGTCCGGGACGCCGTAACCCTGATCGAGACGCTCGCCCTGGCCCCCGTGACTCTGGTGGGCCAGTCCCTGGGCGGCCATACGGCGATGCTCCTGACCTCGGCCCGCCCGGACCTGGTGAAGTCCCTGATCCTCGTCGAGGCGGGCCCGGGCGGCCCCAACCCGGACCTCCCCACCCACATCGCCGCCTGGCTGGACAGCTGGCCGGCCCCGTTCCCGTCCCTGGACGCCGCTCGCCGATTCCTGGGCCACCAGGCATGGGCCGAGGGTTTGGAGAAACGCGAGGACGGCCGGCACCCGCGCTTCGACCGGGACGTGATGATCGAGACCATCTCCCCCCTGGCCACGACCGCCTACTGGGAGGAGTGGTCACGCATCACCCGCCCCACGCTGCTGGTGACAGGCGAGAACGGCACCATGCGCGACGGCGAACCGGCCGAAATGCTGGCCCGCCGCCCGGACCTCCGCCATACGCTGATCGCGGAGGCGGGACACGACGTGCACCTGGACCAGCCGGGGAAGCTGTACGCGGCGGTGACCGCCTTCCTCAAAACTGACAACAGAGCTCTGTAGCGTCCGGGCCCGCTCAGCTGGCCCGGCGTCCGGTCTTCCTGCTGACCTGGGTAGCCTCAGCCTTCCAGCTCGCCCTCCCGCAGTGCCTGTGTGAACGCACGCCAGGACGATCCCTGAAGGAGGAGTACGGGCCCCTCGCTACGCTTCGAGTCGCGTACCAGCATGCCATCCACCGCATGCGCGCACTCCACACATTCGGTGCCGCTCCCTCCGCTGTAAGTCGACTTGAACCAGGAGGGTATGACCGGCGTGACCATCAGAACTCCCTGCCTACACGGGTGATGAACGCTGCCGATGACTCGAGGTCGAGGGCCTGCGCGCTCAGATACTCGAAAGCCGACCTGTAGCGGCTCAGTTCCTTCGGTTTTTCCATGAAGAGGCCGCCCCCGAGGATGTCTACATAGACCACGTCCAGCGTAGGCTCCGGACCACGCAGGATGGCGAAACTGCCAACAGCCGCAGCATGCGCGCCTCGCGAAAAGGGAAGCACTTGAACAGTCACGCGAGGGCGTTCGCACATGGCGCTCAGATGTTGCAACTGTTCCACGCCCACGACCGTGATCGGCATGATCGAGGAGCTGGAGCCGGCGGACGGCCACACGGTGCTGGAGATCGGCACCGGCACCGGCTACTCGACGGCCCTGATGTGCCACCGCCTCGGCGAGGACAACGTCACCACCATCGAGGTGGACCCCCAGGTCGCCGCCCGCGCGGACGCGGCCCTGGAGGAGGCCGGCTTCTCCACATGGACGGTGACGGGCGACGGCCTCCTCGGCCATCCGCCCCGAGCCCCGTACGACCGAACGATCGCCACCTGCGCCGTACGCCGCATCCCGTACACCTGGGTCCGCCAGACCAAGCCGGGCGGCATCATCCTGGCCACGCTCGGCTCATGGCCGTGGGGCACCGGCCTGGCCAAGGTCACGGTGCAGGAGGACGGCACGGCGGAGGGCCGGATCATCGGCCGATCCTCCTTCATGCAGGCCCGCTCACAGGCCACGGCTCCTCTGGCGGGCGACCTGTCGGCGCGTACCGCGTACGCCGACACCGAGCGCCCCGCCAAGGTGCCGCCGACCCTGCTGGACGAGTGGACGCCGTCCTTCCTCGCACAGCTCAGCGCTCCCGGGGCCCAGCTCGTCCGCGCTACGGCTGACGACGGCACGAAGTTGCTTCACCTGTTCGACCCGGAGCGGGAGTCCTTCGCCGCCTTCACCGAGGACACCGCCGGCTGGACGGTCCGCCAGGGCGGTCCCGTGGCGTTGTGGGACGGCATCGAGCGGTCGCTCATGGCCTGGCAGGGGGCCGGACAGCCGGACATCGGCACCGTACGGCTCCGCATCACCGAACGCTCCCACGTCTACTGGATCGGGAAGGAGCCCGTCCTGAGATGGGAGCACCGCGTTGCTTGAGGTCGTGGCAGGTGGTCCGACCCTTGGACCGACGCTAGAGCTTGGGCTCGACGGCGAACGGGAGCTTGTCCGCCCAACTGGCCAGGGCCTTGGCCGCGATCTCACGCGTCTCGTCCCCCGCGGCCGTCTCCACGAGCAGTGTCCGCTCGGCGTTCGGCAGAGCGAGCTGCCGGTAGAACTGGAGATCCTCGAAGCCGTTGACGGCCACGTCGTGGCTCGTGGCGGCGTACACCAGACGAGGAATCCGGGCCCAGTAGCAAGCGACCAGGCACATCGGGCAGGGCTCGCTGCTGGAGTACATCACCGCGTCTTCCATGAGGTGTCGCCCGAGCTTGCTGCCGGCCGCCCGCAGGGCCATGACCTCGGCGTGGGCCGTGGGATCGCGGAGTTCGACGACCGAGCTGGTGCCGGTGCCGACGACCTCGCCGTCCACGACGACGAGCGCCCCGAACGGGGTCTTGCCCTCGTCCTCGAGGGCGTGCCGGGACAGTTTGATGGCCTGGGTGAGGAAGGCGTGATCCTGGGCGGTTTCTGGAGCGTAGGGCACCTTGTCTCCAAGTACTCGATGGGTCCGGTCGCGGGCGCTCACATGTAGATGGACGGGTCGGCGTCGCCGAACGGGCCGTCCAAGTCCAGGTCGTAGCCGGTGAGGGGGGTGGTGGCGCCGGCAATGTCGATGACGCCGAGTGCCCGCCTGGCCCGATGGTGATCCGTCCAGCC
This sequence comes from Streptomyces fumigatiscleroticus, assembly GCF_014647975.1. GTDB lineage: Bacteria > Actinomycetota > Actinomycetes > Streptomycetales > Streptomycetaceae > Streptomyces > Streptomyces fumigatiscleroticus. The sequence continues at coordinate 681,023 of NZ_BMQF01000002.1, read as the reverse complement.
GTCGTTTCTCAGCAGTTCGACCATATCCGGGATGGAAGGCGCGGCCTCGTCCCTGAGCAGGATCAGGCGATGGATCCGTGGCGCGGCTGAAGCAGCGGAGCAGAGCAGCACGTTGGTCGCGGACAGCCGATGGTGCCATTCCTCGAAGGCTTGGTCGACCGTGGCGGGCCGAGCGGCGGTGTTGGGCGTGAGCGGGAGGTTGTGCAGGACGATGCGGGTGATGCTGAGGTCGGCCCCGCGCCGCAGCTGGGCGGTCATGAGGGCCTGGTCGACTTCGTTGCGGAAGGCCGTCAGCTGGGGCAGGAGCCAGGTCAGTGCGCACTGCACGACAACGGCGGCCGTGACGTCCGCCGCCTCGAGGTCCGCCAGGCGTCCGCGCCAGAAGGACGTGTCTATCCCGGGCTCAGTCATGCCCCCTCCCGGGTGTGAGCGCCGACCAACTGAAGAACCCCCAGACCGACGACGATGGCCTCGGTGAAATCCGTCTCCTCGGCAGCGCCCGGCAAGACGCGAGCCGCGAGACGGGCGGCGGCCCGAAGCCCGGGCACCGGCAGTGTGGCGAGGAAGCGACGCAGCTCGGCGTCACTGTCGCCAGGGGCGAGCGGAGCGAGACGGCAGGCGATGGCGAGCACCATCGCCGCCGGCCGCTGATGCGGCTCGATGAGCGGAGCGGGCACTCGGTAATCATGACCGCGCCGTGCACGGCGTATCTCCGCGGCGGCCGAGCCGGGCGGGTCGGCACGGCCGACGAGGCTGAGAAGAGCCTCACGGGCCTCGGCCGCGGTGGCGAAGTAGCGGTGCGTGGCGAACGTGCGCAGGTAGGCACCCAGTAACTGCTGGTCGGGCGTGAACTCGGGGCGCACCAGCTCCGGCGGGTGTACCACGCGGGCATCACGTAGAGTCGCGATCGCGGTCACCGAGAGCAGGGCCCAGAAGTGATCGAACTCGCCCACAGGCCCGAAGACAGCACGGGCGGCATCGGCTTCAGCGGTGGTTACGGCGTCAGCGTGCCCATACAGGGCCTGGCGCAGCGCGGTCAGAATAGAAGCGCCGTCCCAGTAGTTGCCCATGAACTTGGTACCGGTGAGGATCTCGTACACCCCGTAGAGGGCTCCTGCTTGGTGGGCTCCGTGGAACTCGGTGAAGTCGCCGGTCCACGACAGCACCTGCCGCGGGTGGGTGAGGATGGTGCCCAGCTCGTCCCGGTCGACAGCGGACTTCGGATCGGGGTCGACGCAGCGCAGGATCTTCAGCCGGGCGTCCGTGGTCAGGCCGATCAGCTCACGGGCAGCGCGAATCGAGCCCACACCGCGTACCGACATCAGCAGCGCGGTGTTGGCGAGCCACGCCAGATAGCGGCTGAGCGCACCGAGTGCCGGTGCGGGGTCGGGCAGGCGGCGGGAGTGCCGGATCGTCGAGTCGATCAGCGCGTGAGCGCAGGCGATGACCTGGACCGGATCGGTGCCGCTGACCAGAGTGGCGCGAGAGAGACGGTGCAGCACGTCGAGGTGGACGGTGATGGTCTCCTGCGTCGCCTCCGGTGGCACTTCAGCCTCCACCAGTTGGCTCACGAGGTGCCGGATCGCGGTGGGGTCGTTGCTGGTGACCGCCTGATTGAGGGTGCCGAGGTAGGAGTGGACGACGGGGTCGTTCTCCAGGTCGGTGGCGGCGGCACCGGAGCCGGCGCCGCGACGGGCCAGGGAGTCGGCCAGAGTACGGCGCAGAAGCCGGTTGCGGCCGCCGATGCTGGCCAGCCCGAAGAGCCGTACGAAGGAGAAGATCCCGAAGATGTTGGCCAGTATGAAGAGCAGCGCGCCGTAGGTGGCGCTGACGGAGCTGTTGCCCAGGATCCCGCAGCCGGTGAACAGGGCGGCGAACCAGCCGATCAGCACCCATTCACGGAAGGCGATGTGGCTGTCGATGGCCCGTAACGACGGCCAGGAACTGGCCGCCGAGAACGTCAGCGCGAAGATGACCGCCTCGCCTGTCAGAAGAGTGGCGAAGAAGGCCATGCTGAACTGTGTCGCGTCTACGACGTCATCGTGGGTGCGCGGATAGGCGAGGGCGACGAAGCCCAGCGCCACGGCACACAGGGAAAGAGCCACCTGTCTCCACGTCTGCACTGCCGCCCCGTTCGCCGCTTGCTCCCCACCAGCGTCGTCCAACTCTTACAGGGCACGGCCTGATTGCCAACAGTGACTCACCACCGCACGGCATCGGCCAGGAACCGGCACCAGGCTTCAGCTGACACTGGCAGTCGAGGCCCCGTCGGCTGCTTGGAGTCCCGTATGAGCACTCCGGACGCGACGAAGGCAGCCTCCACGCACTCAGTCTCGTTGCCGCCGCTGTACGACGACTTGAACCACGCGTGGTCGGAAGCAGGCTGCGGGACGAGGGGCATTCACAGCTCCTTGCGGACTCGATGGATCATGGAGGAGGAAGCCTCCATGTCCAACGCTTGTGCGCGGAGGTACTCGAACGCAAGTCGGTATCGGTCCAGTTCTTCGTCCTTCTCCAGGAACAGCGACCCAGCGTGAAAGTCCACGTACACCACGTCGAGAGCGGGCTCGCTGCCACCGAGAATCACGAAGCTGCCGAGGGCGGCAGAGTGAGCGCCCTTGGAGAACGGAAGCACCTGGAGCGTGATGTGAGGTGATTCGTTGGCTTCGAGCAACCGGCCGAGCTGCTCCTTCATGATCTCGGGAGAGCCGACGACCCTGTGGATCACTGACTCGTCGAGGATCGCCCACAGATGAGGGGGCTTCGGACGTTCGAGGATCTCCTGCCGCTTCATGCGGATGTCCACGAGCCGTTCAATCCTGGCTGGCTCCAAGCGCACCTCGTTGGCCTGTTGAAGAGCGGCGATGTACCTACGGGTCTGGAGAAGCCCGGGAACATAGACGCAACAGAAGTGGTCCTCGCGTACGGCCTCGTCCTCCAGGGTGAGCAGCATGTTCAGGCTCTCCGAGATGGAGTCAGCGAAGGGACTCCACCAACCCTGCTGCTTGGCGTTCTTGGCCAGGCCGACAATGGCCTCCCGCTCAGCCTCGGTCGCCCCGTACTCGCGGCAGAGCGCGTCGATCACGAGCCATTTGACCGGGCCGGCCTGCGTCTCGTACCGGCTCACCGTCGCCTTCGAGACTCCGACGAGCCGACCGGCCTCTTCCAGAGTCAACCCTTTGCGCGCCCGCAGCTTGCGCATCATCGCGCCTAGCTGACGACGTCGTGTGGTGGTCCGTACGGACATGTGACTCCTCACGCGCGCGCCGGGCACTCGCCCGGACGCCTCAAGCAGGCTAGGCGGCCGAGAAGTTGAGGTACCAGCGGATTCACTCGATGGATATCCGTGAGAAGTTACATAGCGAGACTTCTCTGTGCCATGCTCGCCCAAAGTCGCTACGCAGTGCGGTCGTACGGACACGGCTGGCGCAGGCATGTGCGTGGCCGGCAGAGGGGAGTAGCCATGCCTGGTTACGAAATCACCGAGCCCCGACTCCGCTGCGTGCTGCCTTTCGAGGCGGAGCCGGCAGAAGTGCGCATCCTCCGAAGAGTCACCGCCAAGCAGCTCAGCCAGTGGGGCATGCCCGTCGCGGTCGACGAGGCAGAGCTGCTCGTCACAGAACTGGCGACCAACGTCGTCAAGCATGTCGGCGAAGGTGCCTCAGCAACCTTGGTCCTTGAGTGGAGGGGGGAGCGGCTGCGTCTCGAAGTCCACGACAAGAGCCAGGCCGTGCCGTCACTCAGGACGGCTGACTGCGACGAAGTGTGCGGCCGCGGCCTGCACCTATTGGCGTCGTTGGCAACGGATTGGGGCGCGGTGCTGACCGCGACGGGGAAGGCGGTCTGGTGCGAGATTCCGGCCCGCAAGGGAGCTGGCTGCCGGCGCATTGAGCGAGCTGCCGAAGCACTCGAGAACTACCAGGGCACCAGCGGTGGGGTCGCTCTCCAGGGAAGGAGGCGAGAAGCGGGTCTCGCGGAGTCGGCGGTCGAGCTGATCGCAGACCTGCTCCACTGGACCGCTGCCCGCGGTCACGATCCGGACGACCTCCTGGACCGAGCCCAGATGCACTACGAATCCGTCTCGGACGTCGCTGTCTGAGTGTTCTGCGTGCTCGCGTCTTCAATGAGTTCGGTCCGGTACCACCTCGCCCGTCACGGCCCACCGCGCTCCCGCGACGGCCAGCAGGTATGACTGAGGCGCCACGTTCTCGCCTGCCGACCATGCCATGCCTACCCGTAGGTCCGCCTGTGGCCCCGCCGCAGTGCTGTACCGGGAAAGTCCGGCCGGAGTTACTGTCTCGCCTGAGGGGACCTCGTCCCCGGATGGGCGGCAGCCGCGCGCAAAAGTGCCTCGGCGTCCGCGACGGCCTCTTGCTCGTGCAGCACTAGCGCTGCACGAACTGCATCCTGGTCGCTCCGGTCGCGCCCGTAGATATGCACCAGGTTGTCGGCCAGCTCATGCTGTCCATGCATCCGCAACAGCGTTACCAGCAGCGCCACTTCCACGGGGGCATACGCCTCCGCCGTGTGCCGCAGAAGCGCAAGCATGCTGTCCGGCCGGCCGCCGCGGAGCAGAACCTCAGCGCGGCTGGCGGCAGCCTGGGCGGCTGCTGTTTCGTTTTCGCTCTGTTGCCGGTCCCCCTGTCGGCGGGGGACCGGCAACAGAGTTGCGACCCGTGCCGCCTCCCGGACCTTCTGCGGGCCGGCCTCCGGCTGCACGGTCCTCGCCTGCTGCGCCCCTGTCTCCTCCTTTAGTGCGGTGGCCTGCCGCTCCTCCAGTGCGATGGCCTGCCGCCGGAGTTCACGAAGTTCTCCGGCCGTTGCTTCCGCCATACGCTGGAACTCCTCCTGGGCGTCCTGCACGGCCTGGAGCTTCTGTTCGGCGGCACGGGCTGCCTCTCTGTGCAGTGAGCAGTTGCCGCATCGTTCCTCGGCGGCTCTCATGCGCAGTTCCAGCAGCTCTTTTCTGGTAATGCTGAGGTTTTGCCCGCCTCCGGCGTCCCCGCAGGCTCTGTCGAAGATGGAGGCGGTTACCTGAGCGGCCGGGACGTACTGACCCTTCAGGTACCGGGACAGCGAGGTCTCACTGATGTTCAGGTGGGAGGCCGCCTGGGCTTGCGTCGGGTGGGTCAGCACTGTCCCGTCCGCGGACTTGATGACGAGGTGGCGGCATATCTCTTGCAGCGCGCCAGCCAGCCGCCGTTTGTCCGGCAGCACATTGTCGGGAAAGTCCTTCTTTGTCCATGTAAACGGGGGGCGATTACCGCTGCGCGCGACCATGGCTGCATACCTCCGCGTTCAGGCCCAAACCGGTTACGACCGCCCCGAGTTGGTGGCGTCGCGCCTCATTGTGCCGGAGGGCAGCGAGCTGCTGCCTGACAGTTCCTGCTCTATCTCTTGCTACTTGGTGCGCAAGTTAAGCCAAGTGGGCTCATTGCTGTTTCGTTGTGCCACTCTTTAGGTGTCAGTCGCTAGCGGTGCGGGGGGCGGCGCGAGTTGCACATCCACGCATGATGCATCCAGGTCATTTCGTGCGATGTGTAGCAGATCGCTGAATAACGCGCCTTCGCTATGGGAGGGAACTCATCATGACGTTGCCGTCTTGGCGTGAGACCGAGGTGGGGGACCACAAGCTGGGCAGTATGGCGCGTGCGGCGCTGTGGCTGATCCAGGAGGTTGGAGAAGGCAAGATCTTTACGGTGGCCAGGCTGCGTGAGGCCTTCCCGGACATCGCGCAGATCGACCGGCGCATGCGCGATCTCCGCGACCACGGCTGGGAGATCGCGACTAGCCGCGAGGACCCGACGCTCTTGCAGCAGGAGCGGCGATTCGTAACGCGCGGCAAGGATGTATGGGTCCCTGGCCAGGCGAAGGGGCCCAACCATAAGGCCAGCATCACTAACGCCCAGCGGGCGAGAGTGCTCCAGGCTGACGGCTACCTGTGCCGCACGTGTGGGATTGCGAATGGTGAGACCTACGAGGATGGCGTCGAGCAGTCGGCGCTCAACATCGCGCGGCGGCAGGTGACGCTGCCTGACGGCAGCATCACGCATCAGCTGGTCACCGAGTGCAAGCGGTGCGGCCGGGGCAGCGTGGACCGGTCCGTGGACCTGCGGGAGGTGCTCTCCCGGATCGATTCGCTGGCACCCCTTGAGCGAAGCGTGCTGAGCGGCTGGGTGAAGGCTGACCAGCGCACGTACAGCTCGCTGGAGGTGCTGTGGGGGATGTACCGGACCCTGCCGGAGGAATCCCGTAAGGCTGTGGCCGACGCTCTTGACGGTACGGACGACTGAGACAGGACGAAACAACGATGATGCGCGAGCTTCCGGCCCCGCCTCGGGCGGCCGAGTTCAGTGAGCTGATCAGCAAGAAGGTCGAGGAGGTCAAGGCGGCCGGCGGCACCCGGGAGACCGTGACGGTCGACTGGAACGGGCAGCAGGCCCACGTCGAAGTGATTGACCTGCCGCTCAGCAGCCTCCTGTATAACCCCAGCACCCACCGGATCCGTGCTCAGCGCAGCCATGACCCCGATCGGGAGTCGGCGCTGGAGAAGGACCCGTGGAGCGCCGAGAGCCAGGACTACCTGCAGTTCCTGCTGAAGGCGTCCCCGACGAACCCGAGTCTGCGGGACAAGGAGTTCGACACCCTGAAGGACAGCCTCGACCAGTTCGGGCAGAACGATCCCGGGCTGGTGACTCGGCACGGGGTGCTGGTCAACGGCAACACCCGGGCCGCCGCGCTGCGCGAACTCGGTGCGCAGTCGATGAGGGTCGGCGTGCTGCCGGCGTCGTTCACCTGGGCCGATATCAACGCCGTGGAGCTGTCCCTGCAGCTGCGAAAAGACCATCGGCGGGACTACTCCTACATCAACCGCCTCATCGCCATGGAGGAGCAGGCGGCGCTGGGCCGTACGCCGGAACAAATTGCCAAGGAGTTCCGGATTCAGGTTCGTACGTACCATCAGGAGCGGTGGATCCTGAGCACGATCCGTGAGCTGAACGAGCGCAGCCGCACCGGCGGCGGCAACGGGCTGCGCCTGGTGGACTGGGAAGGCGCTCAGGAACGGCTGAAGGAACTTCATCGGCTGTACGTGAAGCTGGAGACGGTCGACCGTGACCAGGCTGAAGTCCTGAAGGAGCTGCGCCTGGCCGCGATCCTGCTGAACTTCTCTAAGACGGACATCCGTCACATCGATGAGCAGTTCTTGAAGGATGGGCTTGAGCAGCAGCTGCCCATGGGGGGTGCCAGTGCTGCCCAGCCGCAGTCGGTGTCCATCCCCGGCCTCGGTCTGGAGGTCCCTGCGGCCTCCTCTGCCGTCGCTGAGGCCCGTGCGATGAATGACGAAATCCTTCGGGCCGCCGCCGTCGTGAGGAGTGAGACGCCGACGCTTGGCGACGAAGGGAAGGCCGCCGCGCGCGACGTTTGGGAACATGCGAAGGAGGCGTTCGACGAGGTGATTGAAGCGGCGGGCCGCAACGCCAGGCTGCGGAAGCGCAAACAGCTTGCCCCGGCCCGGCTGGCCGAGGCGTGCGCGAGCATCGACCAGTGCGTGAGTGACCTGGTGCAGGCCCGTGGTTCCCGCAGTTTGGACGAGGAGGCGTTCGACGAAGCGGTGGTTAAGCTGCGGGGCAGCCTGCTGAAGCTCGCGCAGCAGGCCGGCCGTGGGCTGCCGCAGCCCGGAGACGGTGTGGCCTGGCTGCTGGAGGCGGTCTCGGTGGAGGGTTCCCGGTGACCAGTGCCATCAGCGAAAAGTCGCTGCGCCTTGGGTTCGATGAGACTCGGACCCGTGTCGTCCTGCGGACCACGGAATCGTTCCAGCAGGAGCTGGTGCAGCTGGCCGCTCGGTTCCGTACCGGCGGCCAGCTCGGCCCGCTGAGCGCGTCCGTCTCCCTAGACGAGCTGCTCGCGGATCTCGGGCTGCTCGGCTCGTGGTCCGACCCTTCCGGAGTGGAGTGGGCGGACGATCTGCGGGATCTGGTGTCCGGGGTGATCCAGGACGCCCACACCGTGCAGGAGCGGCTCGCGGGACGGGAAGCCGGCCGCGAGGTCACGCCCGATGACGTACCCGCGCTCCTCGGCGAGAGCTGGAAGGGCGAGCTCAGTGAGTTCCAGCGCCGGGATATCGCGAAACTCTTGTCGCTGCAGCACGGCGCTAACTTCAGCGTGCCTGGTGCTGGCAAGACCCGGGTCGCGCTAGCTGTGTACGCGGCGCAGAAGGCGGCCGGCCGGGTGAGCCGACTGTTGGTCGTGTGTCCTAAGTCCGCATACGAGTCATGGCGTTACGAGACCGCCGAGTGCCTCGTCCATCCGCTGCGAATCAACGTCCTGGACGGGTCGATGGATCAGTGGGCCGAGGTGCTCGTGGTGAATTACGAGCGTCTCGACCGGTCGCTGTCCATGCTGGCCGGCTGGCTGAAGGCGGGCTCTTCCATGATTATCTTGGATGAGGCGCACCGGATGAAGCTGGGGGCACGAGGCACGTACGGGGCGGCCTGCATGGCACTGGGCCCGCTGGCCGCGCGCCGGCTGATCCTGACTGGTACGCCTGCCCCGAACGGTTCCAAGGACCTGGAAAATCTCCTGGGCTTCGTCTGGCCGGGGCATGGCCAGCGCACGGTGGTCCAGGCCGTGGCCGGCGGGGATCTCGCGCACGCCAGCTCCGTCCTCCGGCCGCTGTTCACCCGCACTACGAAGCAGGAACTCGGTCTGCCTCCCGTGCAGCTGGGAATGCGCTTCGTGGACATGCCGCCGCTTCACGACAGAATTTACGCCGCTCTTGTGGGCAGCGAGAGCAGCGGAACCGCGCGCGAAGACCTGAGCTCCCTCGGAAAAACGGCTCTCCGGCTTCTCATGGCCGCCACGAGCCCGGCCCTGCTTCTGGAGGGGGGCAGCCGGTATGAACCGCTCGCCTACCAGCTTCCTCCGATGGACATCCCCGAGGGAAGTTCGCTGTACTCGCTTATGCAGAACCTCCCTGATTACGAGCTTTCACCCAAGTACAAGGAAGCCGTGGCGATCATCGCCGAGAACGCGGCCCAGGGACGTAAGACGCTGGTCTGGACGACGTTCGTCAGGAGCCTGACCACGCTGGAGCGCATGCTGGAGAAGTACAGCCCGGCTGTCGTCTACGGCGGTACCCCTGACCGGGAAGAACAGCTTCGCAGGTTCCGGGAGGACCCGGGGTGCATGGTGCTCATCTCGAACCCGGCCACTCTGGGGGAGGGGATCAGCCTGCATCACATCTGCCACGACGCCATCTACGTGGATCGTGACTTCATGGCGGGCCGGTTCCTGCAGAGCCTGGACCGGATCCACCGTCTCGGGCTCGCCCCCGACACGGAGACCCGGGTGACGGTCCTGGCGGCGCGGAACACCATCGACGAGGTGGTAGCTGTGCGTCTGGAACAGAAGCTGGAGTTTATGGGGCGCATCCTGGACGATCCCACTGTGCAGCAGCTCGCCGACCTTGAGGAGGAACCGTCGGTCGCCGCCGGCCTTGCGCCGAGCGACATCGAGGCGCTGCTGAGTCACATGGGAGGCCGCTAGGGCTGCTCGCGTGCCGCGGGCCTCACGCGACTACCCTTTGCGGTGTGTCCCACGATGCCGAATGGGAAGCCCCGGAAGGTTCCTGGGCTTCGTCCGCAGCACGTCGCCGCAACATGCAGGCGATCCGCAGCCGTGACACGAAGCCGGAAATCCTGATCCGGCGTCTCGTCCATGCCAAAGGGCTGCGGTACCGGGTGGCGTCCCGCCCCTTGCCAGACCTTCGCCGGACAGCTGACATGGTATTTCGCTCGGCGAAGGTCGCGGTGTTCATTGACGGCTGCTACTGGCATGGTTGTCCTGAACACTACGTTCCGCCAAAGACGAATTCCGGATACTGGTCAGAAAAGGTCGTCCGTAACGTCAAGCGGGACCGCGATACTGATGAAAGGCTGCGGGAAGCCGGGTGGCTGGTGCTCCGTTTCTGGGAGCACCAGCCGTCAGACGCCTGTGCCGACGAAGTCGCTGCGGCGGTCCTGGCTCGGCGTAAGGGGGTTCAGGTTCGCAGAGACTGAAATTTCTAGCTGCTGCGGAATTCCTTCCGCGGGAGTCGCCCCCACCGGTTCCATCTCGTAGTTCTCGATGAGCTCTTCGCGGTGTTCTGGGCGTAGAACCGCGGCAATAGCTCGTCCGACCGCCTCTGCTACTGGGGGAGGGAACGCGTTCCCGACCTGACGGTAACGTGCCGTCTTCCGTCCCTGGAATTTCCAGTCCTCCGGGAAACCCTGGATTGCTGCCGCCTGGGCAACAGTGAGCATTGGACCGTCTGGCCGGAACAGATCGCGTTCAGGGTCACAGCTTCCCGGGTCGTTGGCGATTCCCATGCCGTCGATCCCCAGATCCCTCCAGGCGCGCTTGGCTCGCGTGGGCCCCAGATCGGCGCCGCCGTGCTTCCTTGAGCCGCCCACGAGAGTGGGAGCGACGGTCTTGCCCGCTGCCAGGGCCTTGCTGATCCGCTCCTCCCAAGTCTCGAAGACGGTCTGGCCAGTTGTTTCTCCTGGCCTGGCGGGCTCGCCATGCCGGTTCTTGTCCCAGAACTCCTTGCATCGCTCCAGCATGCTGTCCCTGAGTGCGTCGAATGCAGTAACTTCGCCGCCCTTAATCCTCGTCGGCCACTGAAATCCTGGACTCCCTGAACTTACTGCGTCCTCATGGATTGCTACCAGAATCGCGCGCGGCCGAAGCTGTGGAACTCCGAAGTAACTCGCATCCAGTCGGCGCCAAACTGCCCGCATGGCTACGTCTTGCGCGATGGCCGATTGGTCCTGGTCGATCTCTGGAACCAGGTATCCGAGATCGCGCAAAGTGTCAAGAATTGAATTCCTGTAGCCAATGAAAACATCTGGGGGTTCGAGAATGCCCCGGACATTCTCGATCATTACAGCTTTTGGCCTGAGGGCTTCGACAATCTTGAGTGCTGCCGGGAAAAGGTCGCGCTCGTCGTCGGGGCCAAGCCTGTGCCCGGCCAAAGAGAATGGCGGGCACGGGACCCCGCCGGCAAGCAAATCGAGTTCTCCCTGCTCTAGGCCGAGGTTTTTCCTTATATCGGAATCGAGAAAATCTTTGACATCCATCGGGCGAATGCTGTCAGCCTTTTCCTGGTTCCAGCCGGGCCAACCGCCTACATTGGCCCGCAGGGTAGCCGTAGCATGTGGGTCCCACTCAACGAGAGCACAGTGATCGAAACCGGCGTTATGCAGTCCGACGGCTTGCCCCCCGGCACCCGCGCAAATCTCGATCGAGGTCAATGGCGAGGCGAACTGCGGTCGCTCCAGGCCGCTGCGGGGCATGCCGTTCCTCCTGAGGTGATCAACATCAAGGTGAAGAACAATGATCAAGCCCTGTTCCTCACCACCAAGAGTCTCGCATCTTGCGCCAGGGGTGCTTGCGCCTCTGCGGCAAGCAGACTGCTGAGGGCCGACTCGCATCTATCTGCCGCCCGTATGCGAGCGGCCGATGATACGTCACTGGCTACTGAAGCCTGCACAGCAAGTGGGCGGCGGAGCTGCCGTCACTGTCTGTGACACCTCCACGCCCCCGTCCGTCGGTGCGACAGCCACTCCACGGCCCGGCCCCGCGCCGACAGGAGTCGGGAGCGGAGCAGCTACGTACGACGGTCAGCTAAGAGATGAATCATTCATTTCAGTCCGCAATGACCGGAATAGTGGCGTCATGCCTGTAGCGCGAGTCTTTGGCCCGGAAGCGCACCAAGCGCCGATCCGAGCTGATAGCTGAAGTCGGCGGAATCAGCGTGAAGGCCATCACGATCTTCGAAGGATCAGCTGATCCGTTGCGAACGGCGGCCTGCACGTCGCTGTGGCTACCGCCCTCCACCACCGGATAAAGCAGGACGACCCCAGTCGTACGCCCAATGCCCGCGGGTTGCCCCGGGTGGGCTGTCTGCGGCGTCCCTGCTTCGTTGATCAGGCGCTGTGCCGCTGTGCGGTGCTCAACGCTGGCGATGCGGCCGAAGGATGTTTTCCCGGGCTGCCGGCTTCGGCGGACCAGAGACAGGGGGGCGGAGCCGAGGATGCTGGCTTCGACCCGCTTGTTTGTGGCCAGGCGAGGGGAGATAAGCAGCCAGTCCTCCACCGTGGCGAGCGAACCATCGAGCTGCCTGAGATAGGTCAGGTGGGGATCGAAGTAGCGGGGACGCTCCCACTCCAGCTGGGAGAGCACGCTCACAAGGTCTGCGTGTGGGACCACTGCCGTCAGTGCCTCGAAGGTACGGGTCAGCGAGCTGGAGTCGTCCGGCGGGTTGCTGAATGATACGGGCGCGGTACCGAAGTGCTTCAGCAGAGGCTGCCAGCGTTCCGTATTGCGCTTGAGGGCCGTACTGTTCAGCGGGTACGACGCGGGCTCGATGGGGCGCCCAGGGGACCGGATCTCTACAAGCTCTGCGTTGAACATCTTGTTGCGAGCCGAAGGCCTGATCCAGGGCAGGTGCTGCGCTACGAGCGGAGGCACCTCCATAGGTGTTATCTGCGGCTTTCCGTCGACCACGGCTGCATATTGGGAAAGCTGCTCGCGGAAGACTTCCTCGTCCCGGCAGATTGCCTCGTACGCTTCGTACAGGTCTGCCCACCTGTCGCGCCCGAAGGGCTCCTCCCGGCCGATATACAGCCGGACCAGGTCCCGGTATCCAGGTCGGAACCCGAACCAGCGCCCCATCTGCATCAAGGTGTCCGCTTGCTGAGTCGTGCGCCGGTAGTAGGTGATGGTCAGGCCCTCCACGGTGAAACCGCGGGACAGCTTGGTGCCGCCAACGAGAATCTTCCAGACATGCGGTGTCCGGTCGAAATCCAGGTCCAGGCTGTCGAAGTACCGGTCGCTGTCTCCGTTCACGACGATGACCGGCTGCCCCCCGGATCCTATGAGCTGTTTCGCCCGGTTCACGTAGGGGCGCAGTTCGTCATAAGAGGCGGGGAGCGGGAGGTCAGCCGCTCTCGCTTCACTTACCGGAGCGAAATCCGTAGTCCAGAGCGCTGCCAGACGTTCATGGCCGGCCGTGGCGCTGTAGCCCGCCTGGTGCCACATGGAGTTGATACGCAGCGCGAGCTCGGCGTGGTCGTCCTGCCGCACCGACTCATGGACGAGCATGGTGTGGTGCCGGTACGGCTTGTCAGACACGCCGCGGTCAGCGCGGTACAGCTTCAGCGCGCCGGACAGGACAAAGGCGTCCATGGCTTCTTGCAGCCGGTCGCCCGTGGACTCGTAGATGCCTCGGACATGCGCCTTCTCCTGCGAGTTAGCGTAGGTGCGTTCGGCCGGCGGAATCGGCGAGTTCAGGTCGTGGAAGTCCTGCACACCCATGTATCCCGCAGGGCGGGGCAGTGAAATCAGGAAGTCGCTGGGGAAGAGGTCCGCGTCGTCACCAGGGTCAATGAAGACGTTGGCGAAGGGCGTAGCCGTGTATCCGACGTACTGCGCCCTCGGAAGCAGGTGCAGAAGCTGGGAGATCAGGCCATTGATGGCCGTGCGTTCGGTGCTGCCGCGCTCCCATTTCTTGGGATCCGAGGTATTCACCGAGGCCTGGTCGGACTCGTCATCGATGATCAGGGCAGGAAGTTCCCCGAGCAGCCCGCGGATCTGCTTCAGGTCCTTGACCAGCTTGGTGAGGACGGCCTTGTTCTTCTTCACCACCAGGATGCGGGCCGCAGTGTGGTGGAGGTTCGCAGGGTCGTACAGGGGCCGGGTCGGTGCACGCTTCTCGAACTCAAGAGCCCGGATCCCGGAAGCAAGGCTCTTGTAGTCGTTGTCGCGGGTGGTCAGACGCTCGATGTCGAAAGCGCCGAGTGCAGACGGACGTCCCCCGTGCCGGACGAACGCGGGCCAGTCCTCGTCGTCGCCTACGTAGTCGATGCCGACCAGAGAATCCAGGTCAGTGATATCGGCGCCACGCAGGATGTTCTCCTGGCCGATGAGCTCCATGTCGAGGCGGCGTTGGGTCTGCGCGCGCAGGAGGTTGAGGGTGCCGCCCAGTACGATCAACAGGCGGTAGCCGACGTCGATCGCCTTGGCTGCGACACCTGTGAAGTTCGCCGTTTTGCCGGACTGCACGTAGCCGACGACCAGTCCCTTCGCCTGGCGGGCTGTCGGCTGCTCCGGGTCGGTGAGGCGTTCGACCACAGACCGGCTCGCCTCGTCCAGGCTGGCGATCGCCGAGTCGGACCAGCCCTTCTCCCGGAGCTTCCGTTCGTACGAGGCCCAGTAGAAGGAGCGGGCGGCGGCGCGTTCCGGCGTGTACCAGGGGGTGAACTCGCGGGTGATCACCGTCGCGCCTGGGATCTTCGCTACGGGAATGGCGGCATCGAGAGCCTTTCGCAGATCACCGCTGAACTTGAGCCGGTCGTACACGACCGCGCGCCGTTCGTCGGTGCGGGCCGGCGTGCCCATCGCCCACTGAGGGTCCTCCGCGAAGTCCCACGCCGTGAGGTGGCGGCTCCAGAGAGTCGTCAGCGCCTCCTCGCCGTTGATGAGGTAGGTCCGGAACAGCTCCTCGCTCAGGTCGGCGTCGGGGTGGTCCTCGTCGGCGGCCAGTGCGGACCAGCGTGCGAAGTGCTTGGGCGTGCTGCCCATGCCCGCGAGTGCAGAGGTGTGGATGTCCAGGAGCACGTGCGCTGGGGTGTTGCTCATGTGGGTCCTCAATCGGCGAAGTCGGCGGTGACGGAGGCGGTCAGGCGTCAGGAGAGGGACTGCTCACGGCGCGTACGCTGCGCCTGCACTGACGCGAGCAGAATCGTGTTCCAGTAGTCCACCCGGTCCTGGCGGGTGCGTTCCCAGCGCCCCAGCCCGAAACAGTCCTCGAGAAGCAGGTAGAGCAGCGTCTTCGTCACCGGTGCGTCGTTTGCTCCGCCGCGCCTGCCGTCGTTGAAATCCTCCCGGAACGCCTTGTTGAGGAGGACGGTGTTGTTCTCGCGGTCCAGGTCGAAGAAGCGGTCATGGGGCAGAGCACTCCACGCGAAGGCGATTGGCTCCTCGCCGGGCTTCTCAGGGAGCTCTTCCTTGATGACGCGCTTCACCTTCGGGTCCAGGCCTTTCCCGGGAGGGGTGACGGCCTTGCGAACGATCTCCGTCCGCCTTGAACCCTCCCGGTAGGCGGACTCGGCGTCGCTCAGGTAGTCGTGGAAAGTGTGCCCGGCAGAGGTCACTGCTTTCTCGACGCCGAGGGTGAAGGCCGGCGTCACCGTTACGGTCTCCTTCTTCACATCCAGGCTGAGGACGCTGTTTCCGCGAGACGGCAGATCGACCGCGATACGGGCCAGAACGAGGTGTCCTTCAGGGTTGCGGAGGCCGTTCCACCCGCCGGCCTGAACGAGACGGTCGTTCCGGTAGAAGTAGAAGCCCTGCCGCTCGGCGAGAGCACCGATCTGGCGGAAGCCCGCCTGCTTGGACTTGGCGGGCCAGATGTGAGCCGTCAGGCGGATGTCACCGAGACCTTCCACTGGAGCGGTGAACTCCCGCGGATAGCCCGCCTTGCCCGGCACTTTGTACCCGAAGGGGTCCAGAGCCTCCACGGCGATGTGGTCCACTTCCTCGCCCAGCGCGCTCTCACCCGTGCTCACATCCCAGACGGCGATGTCGAGCATGAGGCCGCGCTGAAGGAATCGGTGCAGGTAGAGACCGAGGTGGGACTCCAGCCGGGATATCGCTTTCGAGAGGTAGTGATCGCTCTGGCCGCGTGCCACGGTGTCGAAGGCTCGGACTCCGTCCCACCGTACGACCGTGCCGTGCCACTCGATGATGCCGTCGTACCGGTCGACGAGTTCCTGTGCGTAGCGGGGATCGACGGTGTCACAACGGAAGCCGTCCTCGATGCCCTCCGCGGTGAGGCGACGGCCCGCCGCGCGGCTGCGCTTCGTGCGGCTCACAACAGTCAGTGATGAGGCATGGGAGAGAGACGCGGCCTTGAGCCCCGTGCCGTACATACCGAGGGCGCCATCGCCGTAGTCGCGGCGTCGCCCCACTGTCATCGCGGCGTCGAGCCCCGCGTCGTCCATGCCTTTGCCGTTATCGATGATCAGCAGGCTGAGGATCCGCTCGGCGTCGCGCAGGAAATGCACGACGACCTTGTCCGCCCCCGCGTCGATGGAGTTGTCGATCAGGTCGGCAACAGCGACCTCGAAGCCGTACCCCTGATTGGTCAGAGCTTTGCCGTAACCGGCGTCCGGAGGCAGGTGCGTGCTGCCAGTAGTGGGGACGTCGTACTGCCAGACGGTGCCGGGCTCGTAGGGCATTGCTTCCTCGTATGCACAGGTCAGGGCCTGCTTACGGGGCGGCCCTTCAGCTCGATCGGTGAGTGTGACGGTACTGCAAAGGTGGGACATACAGGCAGTTGAACCTCGAAGTAGGGGATGACTCGTTACCTTCTGCGGACGTTCGCAGGACTTTCGCTCCTCGGTGGTCTGAGCGCTCGGCGACAGGCGTGATGTGATGGCCCCATGACCCGCGCCGCAGAAGACACCAACCGTCGGATGCTCCGGGCCCGGGACGCCATGGACCGGGCCTACGCGCAGCCGTTGGACGTGCCGGCGCTGGCGCGGATCGCGCATGTGTCGGAGGCGCACTTCTCGCGGACCTTCCGGGCCGTGTTCGGTGAGACTCCGCACCGCTACTTGCAGCGCCGCCGTGTCGAGCGGGCGATGTTCCTGTTGCGGGAGACCGATCGCGGCGTGACGGACATCTGCTTCGAGGTCGGGTTCGGGAGCCCGGGGACCTTCAGCCGGACGTTCCGCGACATCGTCGGCCGGTCGCCGAGGGCCTACCGCAAGGAGGCGGTGGCCGCGGGGGTACCCACGTGCTTCACGATGGCGTGGACGCGGCCGAGCGGCTGAGGACTGCGCGCGGTTCGAGGTGTTGTGGAAGCGGCTGTCAGCTGAGCAGTTTTGGATAAGTTTCCGCGTCGCCCGCCCACTAGCGTCATCCGCATGTTCAACGCCATCACGCAGTCGCAGATATACGTTCTCGACCAGGACCAAGCCATCGAGTTCTACGTCGGCAAGCTCGGCCTGGAGGTCGCCGCCGACGTCGACTTGGGCTTCATGCGCTGGCTGACCGTCAGTGTTCCCGGGCACCCCGAGCGTCAGATCCTGCTGGAGAAGCCGGGTGCTCCGGCGATGTCGGAGGAGACGGCGGAGCAGGTGCGCGAGCTGGTGACCAAGGGGGCGATGGGCGGCTGGCTCATCTTCAACACGGACGACTGCCGCAAGACGTACGAGACGCTGCTGGAGCGCGGCGTCGAGTTCACCGAGGAGCCCACGGAGCGCCCGTACGGGATCGACTGCGGCCTCCGTGACCCCTTCGGCAACCGCATCCGCTTCACCCAGCCGAAGGTGGGCTGACGGCTCGGCGCGGGGCGGGGACCGGAGCGCCTCGGAAATCGGAGCGCTCCGCGACCGGAAGACCTTCAGTACCGGTGATCGTCGCAGGTCAGCGGCCGGTTAACATCCCCGCATGTCCCGCACGTCCCGCACGTCCGAATCCGCCGGGCAGCGCCTCCTGGCGACAGACCCGCGTACCGCCACGGCCGCCGCCGGCGAGACCGCCGTCCCGCACGAGAGCGCCGCGTCGGTACTGCTGGCCGAGCTCGGGCGCGATGAGGTCGTCCGGGCGATGTACCACGACGGCTGGGGCTACGCCGTCCTCACCGACCGGAACCTGATTCTCCTTCAGAGCCTGTGGTCGCCCCGGGCCACTCGCGTGCCCGTGCCCCTGCGGATTCTCCGGCCCGCGCACGGCCTGTTGGCCTCCGTCGATGTCCTCGTCGACGGAAGGCCCCACAGACTGCACGGCTCGAAGCTCGATCCGAAGGGAAAGCTCCTGATAGCCATGGGGGAGGTGCTGCCCGCCGACTCCACTTTGCAGGTGAGCCGCGGGAAGCGGTTCGGCATGTGGGTGCGCCGGCACCCTGTCCTCGCGTCCTTCGCCGCCGTGACGCTCGTCAGCGGTGTGGTGTCGAACGTGGCCTCGGACCCGGGCTCGGGCCAGGGCGGAAAGGCGGTCGTGGCGGACAGGCCCGCGAGTCGGACCCTGGTCGTCCCCGATCTCAGCGGCACCCCTCTCACCACGGCCGTCGCCAAGGCCCGCCGTGACGCTTGGCAGTCGATGTCGGTGGCCGACGCCTCCTCCGCCCACCGGTCGGTGGAGCTCACCGATGACGGCTGGCAGGTCTGCTTCCAGACCCCCTACCGCGACCAGACGGTCTACCCCTCCGCCATGAGCCTGACGCTCTACGCGGTGCCGGAGCAGGAGGAGTGCCCGACCTGGCGGAACGGCCCCCGCCGGATGCTGATGCCGGATCTCGTCGGGGAACGGTTCGACGACGCCTCGCGCGCCCTGAGCGACCTCGGCCTCGACCGCGTACGGCGCTACCACGCACACACCGGCAAGCCGCTGGACGACGAGTCGCCGGACCTGGACCTGACCGCCTGGGAGGTGTGCCGGCAGCAGCCCGCACCGGACACCGAGGTCTCGACCGCGACGCGGGTCGGCCTGTGGCTGATCGGTCCCGGTGATCCCTGCTCCGAGCCCAGCCCGTCCCCGTCCCCGACCCCGAGTCCGACTCCCAAGCCCAAGCCGAAGCCGAAGCCCAAGCCCAAGCCGGATCCGCAGCCCGGGTGGGGCAGCGCCTCGGGAGGCGGCGGCACCAGCGGAGGGTCGTCCAGCGGCGGAGGCTCCTCCAGCGGTGGTTCCTCCAGCGGTTCGGGCGGCAGCGGCAGCGGCAGTAGCGGCAGCGGCAGTAGCGGCAGCGGTTCCGGCGGCGTCGCCGGTGTCGGGTTCGGGCAGTACTGCTCACCCGTCGGTGCCACCGCGACGACCGCCGACGGGCGGCCCGCGAAGTGCTTCATGGGCAAGGACGGGCAGGCCCGCTGGGGGTACAACTCCGGCTGACGACGGCTGACGGAACGGGCACCGGCGCCGGGCCGCTCAGCCGGCCGCGCGGTCAGTCGAGGGGCGCGGGCGTTCCGTGGCAGGTCTCGTACGGGTTGCCCGACCCGCACCAGCAGACCGCCCCCTTCTGCGGCGGCCAGGCCACCGCCCTTCCCCGCGCCGCCAGTGTCGTCGCGTACTGCGGCAGCAGCGTGGGGTCCGCCGGGGAGGAGCCCTCCGAGGCGGCGAAGGCCTCGTAGGAGGGGACCGTGCCGGAGACGATGCCGAGGTTGGGGGTGCCGGAGGATGCCAGTTCGCGGAGCGAGGCCTCTATCGTCGCCAGGTGCTGCTCATGGGAGGAGTACTCCGCGGACAGGGACGGATAGGCCTCCAGCAGTTCCGCCAGTTCGTCCGCCGGCCAGTGCAGGACCGCCACCGGGAACGGGCGGGAGAGGGCCTCGCGGTAGGTGCCGAGTTCCGCGCGGAGGCGGACGATCTCGGCCTTCAGCTCCGCCGGGTTGTCGGAGCCCAGGGCCCAGACGCGCTTGGGGTCGTGGAGTTCGTCCAGGGTGATGGCCGAGGTGTGCAGGGCGTCGGCCAGGGTGTCCCAGTCGTCGTGGGACACGCCCAGCATGCGGCGTACGCGGTGGCGGCCGAAGAGGAGGGGGTGGGTCGAGTACGGGGGCTCCGGTACGTCCGTCAGGAGCAGGCGGGCGCCCTCCGTGAACGTCTCGTGCGCCGCCTCCAGCTCGTCGTGCGACTCCAGGGCCTCCGCCGCGATCACCCAGGCGGCGGGGTCGCGGGGGGAAGCCGTACGGATCCCGTCGATGATCGCGCGGGCCTCCGCCTCGTGGCCGTACTCCCAGAGGTTCGACGCCTTCAGGGCACGGACCAGGGAGGGGTTGTCCAGGGAGCTTTCCGAGGACAGCAGGCGGTCGTAGAGCGCGGTGGCGGCGGGGCGGTCGCCGGCCAGTTCCAGGTGGGCCGCGGCCTGCAACAGCAGGGCCTCGGCGTCCTCGGGATACAGGCCGGCGGTCCGCTCCAGGCGCGCCGCCTCGGCGGTGTGATCGACGTTCTCGGCAGGCGTGTCGGGGCGCATGCTGGACACCGTACTGCCGACCGGTGTCAAAGGTGAGATATGCGCAGGCTAGGGCATCCCCAACACCGCCGCCGGTACCTGTGCCGCTGCCCCGGCGATCAGTCCGTTCGGACCCGGATCAGGTCCCGGATCAGGTCCCGGATCAGGTCCCGGATCAGGTCCCGGATCAGGACCCGGCTCAGGACCCGGATCAGGATCAGGAGAACCCTTCGGTTCGTTCAGATCGTCACGCCGTCGATCTGGAGCGTCTGCACCGCCTTCGCCGCGAACGGGACGCTCACCGACTTGCCCGAGAGGTACGTGTCCGAGCGGGCCGTGTAGAGGTCGCCGCCGCCGGTCGTCACCGTGTTCCAGCGGGGGACCAGGCCGCCCGTGCCGCCGGTCACCGTCGTGAAGCGGGAGAGGTCGAAGGTCAGGGTCTGGGCGGATGCGGAGGTGTTGACCGCGACTATGACCAGGCGGCGGGCCGTCCGGTCCAGTGCTGCCGCCGCGTAGCTCACGCCCGTGTCCAGGATCGTCATGCCGGGGCGGATATGGCGGCTGAACTGGGCCATCACGTAGTACTTGGTCTGCACGGCGCCGGGCTGGAGGGTGTTCGGGTCGTAGGCGATCATCGCCCAGCCCGACGACGGGTCCATCACCTGCCAGTAGACCCAGGCCGTGGGGTGCAGCCAGCGGAAGTCGTAGCAGAGGTTGCCCGCCATGGTGAGGCCGGTGCCGTCGCTGTCGCCGGTCTCCGAGTTCCACAGGGCCTTGCCCGCCGTGGTCACCACGTCCGTGTAGAGGAGGTCGCGGCGGCCGCCCGAGCCCTGGTAGCCATGGACGTTCACGCGGTTGACCAGGGCCTTCGTCGAGGCGCTCCAGGAGTTCCAGGTCGTGCGGGCCAGGTCGTAGCTCGTCTCGTCGGACGCCGCTATCCGGGTGCCGGTCAGGCCGCGTCTG
This sequence comes from Streptomyces fumigatiscleroticus, assembly GCF_014647975.1. Lineage (GTDB taxonomy): Bacteria > Actinomycetota > Actinomycetes > Streptomycetales > Streptomycetaceae > Streptomyces > Streptomyces fumigatiscleroticus. The sequence continues at coordinate 660,070 of NZ_BMQF01000002.1, read as the reverse complement.
TCCAGCTCACTGCGGAGATACGGAAGTACGGCCGCCTGGACCGACGCGTCCATGTGGCAGCCCTCCTGGGTGCCGGTCGCCGTCCACCAGCTGGAGCTGGGCTCGTTGAAGGGGTCGACCGAGGCGAAGCGCACGCCCCAGTCGGACGTGGCGCGCAGGGCGACCGCGGCCAGGTGGGAGGCGTGCTGGCGGTAGTTCCAGGACTGGAGGTTGTTGCCGCCGTCCGAGGCGCCCGAGGGATTGTGGTTGAGGCACATCCACCACATGGGGGAGTTGGCGAAGAGCTCCGTGGTCGCGCCGCGCTGTGCGGCTTTCACCAGCATCGCGCGCTGGGCCGCGTCCGCCGTCCACTTCCAGGCCGCGGAGGCGGGGTCCTCGTTCGTCCAGTCCTGCCAGTAGCCCTCGATCTGCTTGTAGCCGGGGATGTTGGGCGAGGCCGCCATCGTCTCGCCGTTCACGCTGTTCCAGCTGCACGCGCCCAGGTTGTAGCGGGCGATGGTGAGGCCGAGGCCGGGCAGCGTCCTGCCGTTGTACGACACCGACTTGGTGGTGAAGAAGATGTCGGCGAAGTCGTCCCGGGCGCCGAAGACATTCGCCCACCAGGCGAGGGAGGTGCCCCAGCCCTCCCATGTGCCGTACGTCGTGCCCGGGTTCACGGCGATCGTGGCGTCCGCGTGCGCGGTGCCGGTGGCCAGGGTGGTGCCGAGGAACGTACCGCCTGCCGCGGCCAGCAGGGCTCTGCGTCGGATCATGGCTTCTCCGCCCGGCTCGGCTGCCGGTCCGGTCGGCCGGGACCGGCAGCGGGGGTGTCGCGCTCATGTCATCACGCAGCATCGGGTGTGGCCGGTGGGGTTGTCGAGAGGTCCGGCAACGGTATTTCCCCGCATTCGCCGGCCCTTCCTCAAACCCCTGGAGAAAGCCGCGCCCACGGCGGTGGGCCCCACGCAGCGGACACCCCCGCTCACCTCTCCCGCAGGAGGAGCGGGCACCCGCTCACCTCTCCCGCAGTACGGCCACCCCCGCCGCCGCCACCAGCGACAGCACCGCCGAGACGGTCAGCGCGACGTCCGCGCCCCGCGCCAGGCTGCCCGCCGACGTCGTGACGGCGATCGTCAGGGCCACCCCCGCGCAGGAGCCGACGTAGCGGAAGGTCTGCTGGGCGCCCGAGCCCATCGCGGCCCGCCCGGCCGGCACCGACTCCACCGCGAGCAGCGGCAGCGCGGCGTTCAGCAGGCCGCTGCCCACGCCGGCCGCCACCAGGCCGGGCAGCAGCCGGGGCCAGGAACCCGCGCCGACCGCGCCCAGCATGGCCAGGACACCGGCCGCGTGCAGGGCGAAGCCCAGGGCCAGTTGGTGGCGGGGTGCGACGCGGCCCGCGAGATGGCGGGCCGACAGGGCCACGGCGAAGGACAGGCCGGACCAGAGGAGGAAGAGCCACGCCGTGTTCATCGCCGACAGGCCCAAGGCCTGCTGCAACAGCGCCGGCAGGAAGCTGAACAGGCCGATCACCGCCAGGCCCGTGAAGAGTCCGCCGGTCGAGGAGGCCAGGAAGAGCGGGCGGCGCAGCAGCGACAGGTCGATCATCGGTGCCGCCGTACGGCGCTCCACCAGGGCGAAGACGGCGAAGAGCAGCACGGACGCCAGCAGCAGGAGGCCCACCGGGGCGCGCAGCCAGCCGTCCCGGCCCAGGGTGAGCGCGGCCACCAGCGCCACCAGGGCCAGGCCGAACGTCACCGCGCCGGGGAGATCCGGCCGTCCGGTGCGCGGGGAGCGCGACTCCGACAGGGCGCGGGTGCCCAGCCCCGCCACGGCCAGCGTGGCGACGCCCAGGAGGACGTACGACACCCGCCAGGTGGGCAGCGCCCCGGCGAGCAGCGGGCCCACCGCGATGCCGCCGCTGACGAAGGCGCCCCAGACGCCGGTCGCGTGCAGCCGGCCGCGCTGGGTGGGGTAGGCGTGCACGATCAGGCCGAGGCTGCTGGCGAGCAGGGCCGCGCTGGCCGCGCCCTGGGCGATACGGGCCAGGGTGAACAGCCAGGTCGTGGTGGCGAAGGCGCCGAGCACGGTGGTGATGCCGAGGGCGAGCGTGCCGGAGACGAAGATCCGGCGGCGGCCGTAGTCGTCGGCGAGGGTGCCGGCGACCAGGAGCAGGGCGGCCAGGCCGAGCGGGGTGCCGTTCAGCAGCCAGGCCTGGGCGGAGAGCGGGGTGTGCAGGTCGGCGGCGGTGCCGGGGAGCGTGACCATCGGCGCGGTGTAGGTCATCAGGGCCACGGCGGTGCCCGCGCTGGTCAGGGCGAGGGTGGCACCGGGGCGCGGGGGCGAGTCGCGGCGGGGCGCCTGGTGCTGTACGGCGGTGGCGGTGGCGGTGGTGCCGGTGCCGGTGCCGGTGTCGGTCATGGCCTTGTCCTTGTCCTAGTCCTTGTCCTCAGTCCTTCTGCCGGGACTGTGGCGTGTCGCGTCGAGCGGCATTGGTTCGGTCAATGAACCTTTAGGCCTCGGTCGTCACCGTAGCACTGTAGGTTCGGTCATTGAACCAACAGTCCGGAAAGTGGCTACAGTGGACGGCATGGCACTGGGCAAGGACTACGCGCGGCAGGAGTGCTCGATCGCACGGGCACTGGAAATCGTCGGCGAACGCTGGACGCTGCTCGTGATGCGGGACGCGCTCTACGGCGTCCGGCGCTACAACGACTTCCTCGTCCACCTCGGCATCCCGCGCGCCGTGCTGGCGAGCCGCCTCCAGACGCTCACCGAGCACGGACTGCTGGCCAAACGCCGCTACCAGCAGTCGCCGCCCCGGGACGAGTACGTCGTGACGGACCGCGGGGCCGCGCTCTGGCCGGCGCTGCGGGCGCTCGGCCAGTGGGGCCGCGAGCACTTCGACTCCGACCCCTTGCGCTACTTCCGGCACGCCGACTGCGGCACCGAGCTGGGCCCGTACGGCGAATGCCCCGCCTGCGGAACCGCCGTACCCCTCCCGGACGTGGAAATGGTGCCGGGACCCGGACTCGATCCCGACCCGGCGGATCCGGTCAGCCGGGCGCTGCTGAAGCCCAAGCGGCTGCTCCAGCCGGTCCACATCGAGACCGAACCGGCGGCCTGAGCGGATCCTGCATAATCGTCCATCAGACAGGTGGAGCATCAGTGCGAGAGGAGGAGCCGCCGATGATCCGACGCCGGACCGCACCGCGTCCCGTCGCCGTGCTGCTTCTCCCGCTGCTCGTGCTGCTCCAGCTCGCGCTGCTGGACGCCGGCAGCCTCTCGGCCACCGTCGCGCTCGCCGCGACCGCCGCGGCCGGCTCCGCGCTCGCCGCCTGCGCCCTCGTCGCCGCGCGCTGCGCGCCCGCCGTACCGCCCACCCGGGTGCGTACGGCCATCCGGGACCGTGCCCGCCGTACCGCCTTCCTGCCCCAGCGGGATCCCGACGCCAAGGGCCGCACCAGGCCCCGGGCGCCCGGACGGGCCCTTCCGGCGACCGCCGCGTAGGGCACCACATCTCCGGAGCGTTTCCGGAGTTCCCAGCGTGACCCCGCGCGGGTCGTCATGCCGCACACCCTCATCACCCCGGCACGACGAGACCCCCGGAGGGCTCACCCATGTCCGTTTTCGCCACCCTGGTCGAGCGGTTCGCCGACCTGCTCCAGCCGCTGTTCGGCGCCGGCTCGGCCGCCGCCGCGATCGTCGCGTTCACCGCGCTGGTACGGCTGCTCGTGCACCCGCTGTCGCGGGCCGCCGCGCGCGGGCAGAAGGCCCGTGCCGCGCTCCAGCCGCGCATCGCCGAGCTGCGCAGGAAGCACGCGAAGAACCCCGAGAAGCTTCAGAAGGCCGTGCTGGAACTGCATGCCGAGGAGAAGGTGTCGCCGCTCTCCGGCTGTCTGCCCAGCCTGGTCCAGCTGCCCGCGTTCTTCCTGCTGTTCCACCTCTTCTCCAACTCCTCGATCGGCGGCCGGGCCAACGAGCTGCTCGGCCACCAGCTGTTCGCCGCGCCCCTCGGCGACCGGTGGACCGACGCGCTGGACGCGGGCGGGCCCTTCGGCGGTGCCGGGCTGGTCTATCTGGTGCTGTTCGCGGTCGTCACCGTCGTCGCCACCTTCAACTACCGGCGTACGAAGCGGATGGCGGCCACTCGGCCCGTGGTGCCGGCCGGCGACGGCGAGCAGGTGCCCGGACTGGCGGCGGTGGGCAAGGTGATGCCGCTCATGTCCTACGCCACGCTGTTCACCGTGGCGGTGGTGCCGCTCGCCGCCGCGCTGTACGTGGTGACCAGTACGACGTGGAGCGCGGTGGAGCGGGCGGTGCTCTACCGCTAGCCGGCCACCTGGTCGGCCACCTGGTCGGCGGACTGGTCGGCGGACTGGCCGGCGGTCTGCCGGCGGTCTGCCGGCGGTCTGGTGGGCCACCTGGTCGCGGTCCAGTACGTGAACGGGTATTGCGGACCGGACCGCGAACTTGGAGGATCGACCAGTCCTCCGATGGCTGCGCCCGCCGCATCCGGGCGTACCCATCGGGCGGGCAGCCACGACCGAGGGAGACTGTGCTCATGAAGCTGCTGCGAGTCGGTACGGCGGGGGCGGAGCGGCCCGCACTGCTCGATGCCGGGGGAACCCTGCGTGACCTGTCGGGCCTCGTCACCGACATCGACGGGGCGCTGCTCGCCGACGAGGCGGCGCTCGGGCGGATCCGCGCCGCGGCCGACGCCGGGGAACTGCCCGCGCTGGACGCGCAGGGCCTGCGGATCGGGCCGCCGCTGGCCCGGATCGGCAAGATCGTGTGTATCGGGCTGAACTACCACGACCACGCCCGCGAGACCGGCGCCGAGCCCCCGGCCGAGCCGGTGATCTTCTTCAAGGCGGCGGACACGGTGGTCGGCCCGAACGACACCGTGCTCGTGCCCCGCGGGTCCACCAAGACCGACTGGGAGGTCGAGCTGGCGGTGGTCGTGGGGCGTACGGCCCGCTATCTGGAGTCGGCCGAGGAGGGGCTCGCGCACGTCGCCGGATACGCGGTGGCGCACGACGTCTCCGAGCGGGAGTTCCAGATCGAGCGCGGCGGCACCTGGGACAAGGGCAAGAACTGCGAGACGTTCAACCCGCTGGGGCCCTGGCTGGTGACCGCCGACGAGGTGCCGGACCCGCAGGACCTGCCGCTGCGGCTGTGGGTCAACGGGGAGCTGAAGCAGGACGGCACGACCGCCGAGCAGATCTTCCCGGTGGGGGAGGTCGTGCGGTATGTCAGTCACTTCATGACGCTCTATCCGGGTGACGTCATCAACACCGGGACGCCGGCGGGGGTGGCGCTGGGGCGGCCGGAGCCGAAGCCGTTCCTCCGTGCGGGGGATGTCGTCGAGCTGGAGATCGAGGGGCTCGGGCGGCAGCGGCAGGAGTTCAAGGACGCCTGAGAGCTGGGGCGGGGAGCCGCGGTCCGGCGGCGGCTGCGGGCCGTATGCGGCTGGTCGCGCGGTTCCCCGCGCCCCTTGCGTCCCTCACCTCACGCCAGGATGGATGCCAGCCGGCGCCAGGCCTCCCGCGGCAGGGAGTCACGGTCGCCGCCGTCCACCACCTGGAGGGCCACATGGTCCGCGCCCGCCGTGTGGAAGGCGTCGATGCGGTCCTTGATGCGGTCCTCCTCGCCCCAGGCGAACACCGCGTCGATCAGGCGGTCGCTGCCGCCGTCGGTGAGGTCCTCCTCGGCGAAGCCCAGGCGCAGGAAGTTGTTGGTGTAGTTCGGCAGGGCCAGGTACATGGCCAGATAGTCGCGGGCCAGCGAGCGGGCGCGGGCCGGGTCCGGCTCCAGGACGACCTTCAGCTCGGGGGCCAGCAGCGGGCCCTCGCCCAGGATCTGGCGGGCCCGCGCGGTGTGTTCGGGCGTGACCAGGTACGGGATCGCGCCGGCCGCCCGGTCGCGGGCCAGCTCCAGTGTCTTCGGGCCGAGGGCGGCGAGGACGCGGCGGTCCGCGGGGACCCCGGCGGCGTCCAGCGCGTCCAGATAGGCGACGAGAGCCGAGTAGGGGCGGCGGTACTGGTCGGCGATCTTGGCGTGGCTGACGCCGAGGCCGAGCGCGAAGCGGCCGGGGTGGGCCGCGTCCAGCTCGGCGAAGGCCGCCGCGGCGTCGTCCGCCGTGTGCTCCCAGATGCTCTGGATGCTGGTGCCGACAACGATCCGCGAGGTCGCCCCGATGAGCGGCCGCGCGTGGCCGGCGTTGCTGTTGCCGCCCAGCCAGATCGCGCCGTAGCCGAGTTCCTCCAACTCGGCGGCGGTCTCGGCGAGTTCGCCGCGCCGGGTGGGATCCTCCGAGCGCAGGCCGACGTTCCAGACGCCGTACCGTCCGGCCGCTTCCTTCAAAGGTGTGGTCATCGGTTCTGTTCCCTCCGGGCTGGGCACTGGGGCGACATCGCTCGTACAGCATGCCCAACCCGGGGACCGGCTCCGGTTATTTCGGGTCTTCTACACGCCGTCCTGTGCGCCCAGGAACCGCTCCAGCGCCTCGACCACCAGACGGTGGTCCTCGAGCTGCGGCAGCCCGGACACCGTGACCGCGCCGATCACGCCCACGCCCTCCACGGTGATAGGGAAGGAGCCGCCGTGCGCCGCGTAGACGTCGGGGTCGAGGCGGGAGGAGTCCTCGAACGTCGTGCCCTTGGCGCGGAAGCGGGCGCCCACCAGGTAGGAGGAGGAGCGGTAGCGCTCCACCACCCGGCGCTTGCGCTGGATCCAGGCGTCGTTGTCGGGGCTGGAGCCGGGCAGTGCCGCGTGGAAGAGCTGCTGTCCGGCACGGTGGATGTCGACGGCGACCGGCGCCTGCCGCTCCCGGGCCAGTTCCACCAGCAGCGAGCCCAGCGCCCAGGCGTCCTCGTAGGTGAAGCGGCGGAAGACCAGGCGGCGTTCCTGGGCCTGGAGCTCGTCCAGGCCGGGGGTCAGTTCGGGGTGCACCTTGGGGTCGTCTCCTGACTGTGCGACTGGGTGTGGGGCTGGTCGAGGGTGTGGTCGGGGGTGTCGCCGGGGGGTGTGGTTGCCCGTCCCGTCGTCCGGTCGTCCGGTCGTCCCGTCGTCCGGTCGTCCCGTCGTCCGGTCGTTCGGTTGTCCGATCGTTCGGTCGTTCGGAAGTTCGTCCGGTCGTGCGTCACAGCGTCACAGCGTCACCGTCACTCCGTCCCGGGCCGAACGCCGGGCCGCCTCCAGGACCTGAAGCGCGGCGGCCGCCTCCAGCGCGGGCACCGGGTTCGGGCCGCCCTCACGCAGGGCCCGGGCGACGGCCGCATAGTAGGCGGGGTAGTCGCCCGGCAGGGTCGGTTCGGGGCGCCCGCCGCCGGTGAGCGGGGACTCACCGGAGCCGACCCGGCCCCACAGCGACTCCGGCTCCACGCCCCAGTCGGCGGCCGTGCCGGGGCGCCTGCCCTCGCGCAGCGCCGCCTCCTGCGGGTCGAGGCCGTACTTGACGTAGCCCGCCCGCGAGCCGAGCACCCGGAAACGGGGGCCGAGCTGGGCGGTGGTCGCCGACACGTACAGGTGCGAGCGGACCCCGCTGGTGTGGGTGAGCGCGATGAAGGTGTCGTCGTCGGTCTCCGCGCCCGGGCGGCGCACATCCGTCTCCGCGTACACGGCGGCCGCCGGGCCGAACAGGACCAGCGCCTGGTCGACGACATGGCTGCCGAGGTCGTACAGCAGACCTCCGATCTCTGCGGGGTCGCCGGACTCGCGCCAGCCGCCCTTCGGCTTCGGCCGCCACCGCTCGAAGCGGGACTCGAAGCGCCATACGTCGCCCAGCTCGCCCTCGTCCAGCAGCTTGCGCAGGGTGCGGAAGTCGTTGTCCCAGCGGCGGTTCTGGAAGACGGAGAGCAGCAGGCCGCGCTCCTCGGCCAGCTCCGCCAACGCGCGCGCCTCGGCGGCGGTGCCCGCGACCGGCTTGTCCACCACGACCGGCAGACCGGCCTTCAGGGCGGCGGTGGCGAGCGGGACGTGCGTCTTGTTCGGGGACGCGACGACGACCAGGTCGAGTTCGCCCGCGCGGTCGAAGAGCTCGTCCGCGCCAGCGGCGACGCGCACGTCCGGGAACTCGGCGCGGGCCTGCTGCTGCCGCTCGGGGTTGGAGGTGACCACCGTGTCGAGGACGAGGTCCTCGGTGGCGGCGATCAGCGGGGCGTGGAAGACGGAGCCCGCGAGGCCGTAGCCGACGAGACCGACGCGGAGGGGCGAACCGGGGGAGCTGTCCAGGGGCGTACCAGTCATGCGTCCACTTTCGCAACGCTGTTGCCAAAGTGCAAGCGCAGGGGACAATGGGCGGCGTGGACAGGACGGACGGCGGGTCGGAAGCGGCGGGCGGCGCACGGCGTGCGAGGGGTGGCACCCGGCGTGCGATGAGCGGCACGGGAGGCGCCATGAGCGGCACCGGAGGCGCCATGAGCGGTACGGCCGGCGGTGCCAATCTGCTCGCCCTGCGCAGCCACAACACCGCGCTGGTGCTGGGCCTGCTGCGCGCGGCCGGTGACGAGGGCGTCAGCCGGCTGGAGCTCGCCGCGCGGACCGGCCTCACCCCGCAGGCGGTCAGCAAGATCACGGCCCGGCTGCGGATGGACGGCCTCGCCGTACAGGCCGGGCGGCGCGCGTCCACCGGGGGCAAGCCGCCGACGCTGCTGCGGCTGGTGCCACAGGCCCGGCACGCGGTCGGGGTGCACCTGGACCGCGACGAACTGCGGACGGTCCTGGTCGACCTGGTGGGGACCGTGGTGGGGGAGCGCAGCACGCCGCTGAACCTCGGGGCCGGCGCCCAGGCCGTGGTCGAGGCGGTGGCACGGGAGGCGGAGGGGCTGGTGACGGACGTCCTGCCGCCCTCCGGCTCCGCCGGTTCCGGCACGCCCACCGCCGCCCTGGCCGCCGCCGGATCGCTCCTCGGCCTGGGCGTCGCCCTCCCCGGCCCCCTCGACCACACCCGGGGCGTGCTGCACCGGGTCACCGGATTCCCCGAGTGGGACGGCTTCCCGCTGCGGGACACGCTGGCCCGGCGGCTGGGGGCGCCGGTCGTGGTCGACAAGGACACCAACGCCGCCGCGCTCGGTCTCGCGGTCGGCGGCGAGAGCGGCTCCTTCTCCTATCTGCACCTGGGTACGGGACTCGGCGCCGGGCTGGTGATCGGCGGCACCGTGCACCGGGGGCCGCGGACCGGCGCCGGCGAGTTCGGGCACCAGGTCATCCAGCTGGACGGGCCGCCCTGCACCTGCGGCAACCGCGGCTGCATCGAGGCCCTGTGCCTCGGCGCCGTCGCCCGCGGCGCATACGGCGAGGCGGCCCGGGTGCTCGGCGAGGGCGCCGCCAACCTGGCCGGGCTGCTCGACATCGACCTGGTGCTGCTGGGCGGCCGTACGGTCGCCGCCGCGCCGGACGCGTTCGCCGACGGGGTCGCCGCCGTCCTCGCCGCCCGCGCCCGGCGGGAGGGCGGTGCGGAGGGGGCGGTGCCCGTCCGTATCGCCCCCGGCGGTGCACGGGCGGTCGCGGAGGGCGCGGCCCAACTACTCCTCGCACCGCTGTTCGGCCGACCGGACCACTGAAAACACGTCGCCCCGGGCCGACGGACCGAGGCCCCGTAGTCCTGGCTCGGACACCAGGGAGCATGTAACCCGCCGGTAGCTTTCAGGCCTTTGCCGCGGCGGCCTTCTTCGGCTGGCGGGGCACGGTCTTCTCGCGGTCGAGGTGTCCGTAGACCGTGGAGCGGGGGATGCTGAACATGTCGGCAATCTGCTGGACGGTCTTCTCGCGAGCGTCGTAGAGCTGCTGGGCCATTTCAGCCTGGTCCGGAGTCAGCTTGGGGCGGCGCCCGCCGACCCGGCCGCGCGCCCGCGCGGAGCGAGCCCGTCGTTGCTGTTCGCCACGATCAGCTCTCGCTGGAGCTCAGCGAGCACGCTGAGCATGCCGAACATGGCGCGTCCTTCCATGGTGGCGGTGTCGATGCCCTGCTCGATGACGTGCAGACCGATGCCGCGCTCGCGTAGGTCGGCGCCGAGGGTGACCAGGTGCAGGAGGGCGCGGGGAACCGCGCGACCGGCCCCCCACGGCCCGCAGCCGCCGACGAACCGTCGGTCCCCCGGACGAACCGTCGGTCCCCCGGACGGGTCGTCGGTCCTCGGATGGGTCGTCGGTCCTCGGGCGGGTCGTCGGTCCTCGGGCGGGTCGTCGGTCCTCGGGCGGGTCGTCGGTCCTCGGGCGGGTCGTCGGTCCTCGGGCGGGTCGTCGGTCCTCGGGCGGGTCGTCGGTCCTCGGGCGGGTCGTCGGTCCCCCGGATGGGTCGTCGGTCCCCCGGACGGGTCGTCGGTCCCCCGGACGGGTCGTCGGTCCCCCGGATGGGTCGTCGGTCCCCCGGACGGGTCGTCGGTCCCCCGGATGGGTCGTCCGTGACCCGGACGGGACGTCCGCCCCGGACCGATCATCCGCCCCCGGACGGTCGTCCGCCCCCCGGACAGACATCCCGCACCCCCGGCGGATCATCCGTGCCCCGGACAGGCACGGACCCCCCGCGCCCCCGGCGCACATCCATGCGCCGGACGGCCGCATCCGTGCCCCCGTCCGAGGGTCCCGCAGGGGACAACGGTGGCCCGCGGCCGACCGCTCCGGCATGGTCATGTGGTCATGCGACGGTGCACGCCCGCGTCCCTCTGCCTGGCGGCGGCGGCCGCCCTCCTCCCCGACCCCGCGCACGCCGGTCCCCAGGCTGCTGTGTCCGTGTGCGCCACCGCCGACGACCGGGACTTCCCGGTCACCACCCGTATCCACGGCGGCCCCGACACCTACCGGCCCGGCGGCGGCTACGGCACCTGGTACCTGGACCTCACCAACACCACCACCCGCACCTGCTCCGGCCTCCACCCGGTCGTCGTCCTCGTCGACGCCGAACGGTCCCTGCGCCCCGCACAGCCCCGCCTGGAGTTCTACGACGGCGCCCGCCCGCGCCCCGTCCGCTTCGCCACCACCGACGAGGACGAACTGGTCGGCGCCTTCACCGGCGAGGACGACGACTTCCCCGGCTTCACCGTCGGCCCCGGCCGCACGCTCTCCGTGAAGGTGCGTCTGGCCGTCGCCCGCGACGCCGTACCCAACGAGGTGACCGCCAATGCCGCCGTGGTCCAGCGGCACGCGGACGACGGCGACTGGGTCGGGCAGTCCAACGACTACCGCTTCGCCATCGGCACCGGCCCCACCGGCACCGGTTCCTCCCCGCCGCCCGTCCCCGACCCCTCCGCCACCGCCCCGGCCGGCCGTCTCCCGTTCGCCGACGAGCTGGCCGGCACCGGCCGCGGCCGGATGCGCGTCCTTCTCGCGGCCGCCGCGATCCTGCTCGCCTCCGGTACCGCCCTGCTGCTGGCGGCCCGTGGACGCCGCAGGCCATGAGCCATTCCCTCAAGATCGGGGAGTGTCTAGGCTGGACCGCACGCAGCAGCGCGTACGGCAGGAGATCCCGCACATGGCAGACCGCAGGCCCATCGAGTCGTGGCTCACCGACATGGACGGTGTGCTCATCCACGAGGGCGTACCGATCCCCGGCGCCGACGCCTTCCTCAAGAAGCTGCGCGAGTCGGGCAAGCCCTTCCTGGTGCTCACCAACAACTCCATCTACACACCGCGCGACCTGCACGCCCGGCTGCGGCGCATGGGCCTTGAGGTGCCGGTGGAGAACATCTGGACCTCGGCGCTGGCCACCGCCAAGTTCCTGGACGACCAGCGGCCGGGCGGCACGGCGTACGTCATCGGCGAGGCCGGCCTGACCACCGCGCTGCACGACATCGGCTACGTCCTCACCGACCAGGAGCCCGACTACGTCGTCCTCGGGGAGACCCGCACCTACTCCTTCGAGGCCATGACCAAGGCCGTACGGCTGATCAACGGCGGCGCCCGTTTCATCTGCACCAACCCCGACGAGACCGGCCCCTCCACCGAGGGCCCGCTCCCGGCGACCGGCGCGGTGGCCGCGCTGATCACCAAGGCGACCGGCCGCAAGCCGTACTTCGCGGGCAAGCCGAACCCGCTGATGATGCGCACAGGCCTCAACGCCATCGGCGCGCACTCCGAGACCAGCGCCATGATCGGGGACCGTATGGACACCGACGTACTGGCCGGGATGGAGGCCGGGATGCAGACCTTCCTGGTGCTCACCGGGCTGACCCGGCGCGAGGACGTCGAGGACTTCCCGTACCGTCCCTCGACGGTCGTCGACTCCATCGCGGACCTCGTCGACCGGGTCTGACCGCCGCGCCGGCCCGGGGCACCGGGCCGGCGAAACCCGATGTCACCCGTTCGGCGCAATCCCGGGCCGACAGCGGATGCGGCCGGGGTTCCCGCGGGGGAGTCTCCAGATGTCTGGAGGTTCACGATGGGTCCTCTGAAAGTCACACTCTGTGCCGGTGCCGTGCTCGCCGCGGCGCTCACCCCCGCGGCGTACGCCGCGGACACGGGCGGCATCACGGTGTCCCCCGCGGCCCCCGCCCCCGGCACCGAGGTCACGCTCCGGGTCTCCGGCTGCGCCGGGCGGACGGCCACCGCCGTCTCCCCGGCCTTCGTCGCGGACGCGCGGCTGTCCGCATCCGGCTCCGCGCTCACCGGCGTCAGCCGCGTCCGCTCCACGCTCCCGGCCGGCGCCTACGACGTGCGGGTCGCCTGCGGCGGCGCCCACCGGACCGGCACGCTCACCGTGGCCGGCCGGCGGCACCCGGTGGCCGGGCCGTCCGCCCCGGCCTCTCCCGTCGCCCCCGTCGACGCGGGCGGCGGAGGCACCGCGCACCTCGCCGCAGCGCACTCCGGCGACCCCGCACGGGCCCGTGGGACCGGCCCGGGCACGGCGCACACGGTGACCGGTCTGGTCCTCGCCGGAGTCGCCGTGGTGGCCGTCGCCCTGGGCGGCGCCCGCCGCGGCCGTGGAACGGGCGGAACGGGCTGAACCATGTCCGACCACGAACGCTTCCGCTCCACCGGCCGCCTGATCACCGGCGTCGTCTGGGCGGTACTGCTGCTCGGGCTGTGGCTGTGGGGCCGCGAGACGACCGGCGTACGGCAGGGGATATCCGCGCCGGCCACCGGCGACATGGCGGCGGTCGGCCGGCCGCCGGACCTGGACCTGCCGCCCGCCCGGCGGCCGCTGCGCCAGGCGCTGCCGCGGCGTCTGGACATCCCCGTCCTCGGCGTCCGGGCGCCGGTGGTCGCCCGCGGCCTGGACCGGCGCGGCGCCCCCGACCCGCCGCCCTTCGACCGGCCCGGCGCCGTCGGCTGGTACGCGGCCGGGGCGACACCGGGCGCGGCCGGGACCGCGCTGATGGTGGGACACGTCGACACCGAGACCCGGCCCGCCGTCTTCTACCGGATCGCCGCGCTGAAGCCGGGCCGGCGTATCCGCGTCGCCCGCGACGACGGCCATGTCGCCGAGTTCACCGTCGAGAACGTCGAGGTCCTCACCCGTGACCGCTTCGACGCCCGGCAGGCCTACGCGCCGCACCGCTCCGGACGGGCCGAGCTGCGGCTGATCACCTGCGGGGGCGGTTTCGACCGGGCGAGTGGCCACTACACGGCGAACGTCGTCGTCTCGGCGTATCTGACCGGCACCGGGCCGTGAGACCGCCCCGGACCGCTTGCGGGGCCACCTGGCCCGGTCGACGACCCGCTCCCCCCGAAGTCGCCGACCGGGCTGGTCCTCGACCGCGCGCGCACGGGCTGCGGGAGTAACCCGGCGAGCCGCGCGGGAGGCTTGGGATAGCCATGGTGGGTGGCTGACCGACCGGGGGCTGGGGCCGTCCGACGCAACTCTAGAACGGATGGGCCGCGCGGCCTAGAGGCCGATTGACGCCAAGTTCCGTTCTGGTGGCGCTCCGTCATCCATGCAGGTACTCCCGCCTTTCCCGGAGTGCGCCGGGCGCGGCCGGGAAGGGATGGAGGGGGACCGGCCGGTAGGCCGGACGGCGCCGGGTAACAGCTCTCCGACAAGGCACGGGCGATCTCGTGGGCGTCCGGGGCCGTATGCCAGGATTGAGGCTTGGAAGAGTGCACCCAAGGGGGAGTTGGATGTACGGCAGCAGGGGGGCCGGCAGGGGAGCGGGCGCGTTCGCCGTGGCGCGGATGTCCGCGGTGGTGCTGGGTGCGGCACTGCTGATGACGGGGTGCTCCTCCGACGGGGACGGCAAGGACGGGGACGCGGGCGCCGCGATCACCCAGCAGCCCAAGGAGGCCGACCCGTTCTGGGTCAATCCCGACGGCAACGCGGCCCGGCAGGTGGCCGCGCTGGAGAAGGCCGGGAAGAAGGACCAGGCCGAGCAGATACGGAAGATCGCCGAGCAGCCGACCGGCGAGTGGATCGGCCCGGAGAACCCCGAGCGGGAGGCGCGCGGTTTCACCGAGGCCGCCGACAAGGCCGGCCGTACGGCGCTGCTCGTTCTCTACAACATCCCGCACCGCGACTGCGGCCAGTACTCGCAGGGCGGCGCCGCCGACGGCGACGCCTACCGCTCCTGGATCGACGGGGTGGCCAAGGGCATCGGCGACCGCTCCGCCACGGTGATACTGGAGCCGGACGCGGTACTGCACCTGGTGGACGGCTGCACCCCGGACGAGTTCCACGAGGAGCGCTACGACCTGCTCAAGGGCGCCATCACCGAGCTGACCGCGCTGAAGAACACCAAGGTCTACGTGGACGCGGGCAACGCCGGCTGGGGCGAACCCGACCAGATATTCGAGCCGTTGAAGTGGGCGGGCATCGACCAGGCCGACGGCTTCTCGGTGAACGTCTCCAACTTCTACTCCACCGAGGACTCCATCGCCTACGGCAAGAAGCTGTCGGCCAAGGTGGGCGGCAAGCACTTCGTCATCGACACCAGCCGCAACGGCAACGGCCCCTACACCGGGGGCGACAGCGACGAGCGCTGGTGCAACCCGCCGGGCCGGGCGCTCGGCGAGACCCCGACGACGAAGACCGCGGACCCGCTGGTCGACGCGTATCTGTGGGTCAAGCGACCGGGCGAGTCCGACGGCGAGTGCAAGGGCGGCCCGAAGGCCGGCCAGTGGTGGTCCGAGTACGCGCTGAAGCTGGCGCGGGCCTCCGGCGGCTAGGCCCTGTCGTCGAATTGCCGGCAGGCGGGAATTCGACGACAGGGCCCAGGGCTTGGCGGGGCGCCGCGCGTACGCCTCGATCTCGATTCTGGGCGGTGCCGGTCAGGGCACCTTGACCCACTGCGCCGTGCTCGGTGTGCCCTGCGCGTCGTCCACGAACAGCATGTACCAGCCCGACTGGACCAGATTGCCGTTCTTGGGCACGGTCACCGTCACCTTGTCGCCGGAGGTCGTGAAGTCCAGCGCGATCGACCGCTGGTCGACGTCCGTGACATGGGTGGAGGCGCTCGGCCTGATCAGCCGCACCTTCTTGATCGACGAGGCGGTCTTCGAGGTGAACGTGCCCGACTCGCCGTGCGCGATGGTCTTCGGGCCGCCCGACAGGTCCGGCCGCGAGTCCCGGTAGAGATAGGGCGGCGTGTAGATCTCGATGCGCTGCTCGAACTTGCCCGGCTTGGTGTTGGCCTTGTCGGCGTAGAGCGAGTCGGAGCCGAAGAACATCACGCGCCCGTCGGGCAGCAGGATCGAGCCCGAGTGGTAGTTGCGGCCCACCAGCGGATCGGCGACCCGCTTCATGGTGTTGCTCTTCGCGTCGTAGATCCGCGCCTGGAGGATGTTGGAGTCGCCGCGCCCGCGGTAGTCCTCCGAGCCACCCGAGATCAGCACGGTGTCGTCGGGCAGCACGGAGGCCTGCGGATAGCGCGTGCCCTTCTCCAGCGACGGCCCGTCCGTGAACTTCGGGCTGGCGTCCTTCAGGTCGACGAGGCGCGTCTTGTTGCTCGACTCCTTGGACTCGCCGACCCCGCCGCCGCCGATCACCATGTACTTCTCGTTCTGCGCCGGCGGCAGCAGCACCGTGCCGGACGTCTCCATCAGCTTGGCGTCGCTCAGCCCCGGGATCTTGGTGAACTTGTTGGTGTCCACGTCCCAGATGCCCGGGTCACGGCCGATGTTGTCCGGCCCGTAGCCCGCGTTGGAACCCGAGTAGAAGATCTTGCCGTTGTCCATCAGGAACAGCGCCGGGTACGTCGGGAACTGGCGGGTCTTGGCGGTGTAGGTCCAGGTCTTGGTCTTCGGGTCGAAGACCTCGTTCTTGCCCGGGACCAGCTGGCCGATGTCGTCCAGGCCGGAGACGCTGAGGATCTTGCCGTCGCTCAGGGTGGTGAGCGTCGGGTACCAGCGGGCCTCGTTCATCGGGTCGACCTTGATGTACTTCTCGGCGACCGGGTCGAACTCGTAGGCGTCGCGGATGCCCTGGAAGTCCTTCTTGTCCAGGGCGAGTTTCTGCGCGATGCCGTAGGTGTTGCGCGCGTCGGTGCCGGACAGGCCCTGGATCCGGTAGTTGTCCTGCGTACCGGTCTCGTACTTGCTGCCGCTCTTCTGCGCCTCGACGTAGATGCGGCCCAGACCCGGGTCGTTGCGCAGGAACTTGCCGGTCGCCTTGTCGAAGACCTTCTTGGCGCGCGGCACCAGGACCGGGTCCTTGGAGACGAAGGTCTTGCCGTTCTCCTTGCCGGTGAACTTGGTGCCCGCCGGCAGGGTGATCGGCTCGTCCGGGTTCTCGTTGTGGACGATCATCAGGCCGCCGGCCTTGGTGACATCGCCCTTGAGCTTCTCGTACCGCTTGGTGCCGCCCGCGATCAGCAGATTGCCGTTGGCGAGCTGGGTGTGGCCGGTGCAGAACAGGTCGTTCGGCGTCGGCACCTTCTTGATGGTGCCCTTGACCGGGTCCCAGATCCGGGTGTCGAACTTCTTGGCGTCGAAGTTGTCCTGGTTGTTGCCACTGCCCGCGATGAGCAGCACCTTGCCGGTGCGCAGCAGCGCCGCGTGAATGGTGTTCTGCCGGTATTCCTCGGGGAAGTCGACGATCTCCCAGTGGCCGTTCTCGGCTTTGTACTCGGGTCTGTTGATCTGGTACTGGTGGTATTTCTCCGTCCCGAAGCGGTACAGCCACGGGCCGTTCATTCCGGCCAGTGCGAGCACCACCACCGTGCCTATCGCGAATCGACGAGCACGGCGGCGGCCGGCCTGGTCCCTCATTCCTTACGTCCCCCAAGTCCACCAAGGGCGATCTGCATGGTCTGGTCGTTGCCCCCGTTCGAGGCGGCCCAGCTGGGCTTCTGCTGGGGCGCGTGCGGCGTGTGCTGCTGGGGCAGGGGCAACGGCTGGGTCTGGTGCGGCTCCTCGGCCTGACGCGGCTGCTGCGCGGCATGGGCGCCGGGCTTCTTCCGGTCCTGCCGCAGCTGCCAGCGCCAGGTGAACATCGGCGTGGCGGTGATCAGCAGCGCGAACGTCGCCCAGATGATCATCGCGGGGTGCGAGTGGCCGTAGACGAAGCCGGCGGTGATCGAGGCGGCGAAGACCGCGATGAAGTACCAGTGGTAGCGGAAGGTGCCGAACCAGCGGTCGGGGCTGGCCGAGTCGCCCTTCGGGGTCACCACGAACTTGCTCTTGCGGCGCAGCAGGGAGTCGATCAGCGCCTTGGCGTAGAGCGGCGCCGACAGCGCGGACATCACCATGCCGGCCACACCGCCGGAGCCCTCCGGCTCGTGCGGGGAGACGTTGTGGCGGCGGTTCCAGACGTAGAGACCGATCTGGAGGGCGGAGGCGTTGCCGTAGAGCATCAGCCACACGACCGGGTCGATGTTCACACCCGAGGCGCCCAGGCCCAGGAAGAGCGCGCAGCTCATCGCCGCCAGGATCCAGTTCAGGGCCGACATCGGGTAGAAGATGATCATCATCGTGTAGTTGAAGAGCTTGCCCGGCGGCAGCGAGTACCAGCCCTTCCAGTACTGCTTGAGGATCGTCTCGTAGGTCCCTCGCGACCAGCGCATCTGCTGGGTGAAGAAGTCCGTCCAGGCGCTCGGGCCCTCACCGACGGCGAGCACGTCCGGTGTGTACACCGACTTCCACTTCCTCCCCGTCGCCGGGTTCCTGTGGCGGTGGATCTCGAAGCCGGTCGCCATGTCCTCGGTGATCGAGTCGTACAGACCGCCGATCTGCTTCAGCGCCTTGATCCGTACGGCGTTGGAGGTGCCGACGAACATCGGCGCGCCGTAGCGGTTGCCGGCGCGCTGGATCAGCGCGTGGAAGAGGAACTGCTGCGACTCGGCGGCCTTGGTGACGAAGGTGTCGTAGTTGCCGTAGACCTGCGGGCCGATGACGAAGCCGACGTCCGGGTCGCGGAAGAAGCCGAGCATCCGCTCCAGGTAGTTGGGGAGCGGCACGTGGTCGGTGTCGACGGAGGCGAAGTAGTCGTAGTCGTCGCCGTGCGCCTCGAGCCAGGCGTTGTAGTTGCCGTGCTTGGTCTTGGCGCGGTGCGGGCCCTTGGCCTGGTTCCACTTCGCGACGCCCTTGCGGGAGAAGTGGTGCACGCCCAGGCGCGCGCAGACCTCCTTGACCTCCGGGTCGTCGCCCTCGTCCAGCAGCCAGACGTGCATGAGGCCCCGGTGGCGGATCCTCACCGCGGCCTCCAGCGTCTTCGTCACCATCTCCAGCGGCTCCTTGCCGGGTACGAAGGAGGTGAGGAAGGCGACTCTGGTGCCGCTCTCGGGCACGACCGGGACCGGGTCGCGGGCGACCAGGGTGGCGTGCGCGTTGGACAGCACGTTCATACAGCGGAAGAACTCGATCAGACCGATCGAGACGAGCATCACGACGTCGAGCGCGGGCAGCCAGCTGAAGGCGGGGTAGTCGCGTTCGGTCCAGTGCTCGGGCTGGAGCAGCCAGAACAGCAGCACCAGGGAGAGCAGCGGGGCCGCCGCCAGCATCAGGGCCACGCGTATGCGGTGCGGCTCCTGCGAGAGCAGCGACCGGTACCTGACCCGGTACGGCCTGTCCGGGTCGGGCTCGGTGAGGGGACCGGCCAGCCGGCTGTAGTGCTCGTAGTCGTATCTCGGCAGCGTCTTCTTGATCCGGCGAAACGTACCCGTCGTGGAGTTCCGGTGCCCGGGCAGCCTGAGCTGGGTGGTCCGGGACGGGTCGAAGTCCTGCCGGCCGCCCGTCGGCGTCGACGTCATGAGTCATCCCCCCACACGCTGGTCATGCGTGTTCGTCGCTATCTCCGCCTGCGCTCGGCCCCCTCGACCGGCACAGGCTCATCAGTCAGTGGTAGGTCGCTGTCCCCACGTCGGCCAACCCTATAGACATGGAATGGCAACCTTCCGGTTGCATGATGCCCCCCTCGGCATCCGTGAGATGAGCGGGGCCCCTCTCCCCGCGCCACGGGCAACCGGTTCCGTACCCCCCAAGTGCCGCGTATCCGCAGCATCCTGAGCAACCAGAGTTCTACGGTGCTCAGCATGATCGCAAGATGCGAAACGCGGTGTTTACCGGTCATACGCGCTCATTGTGGCGCGTGTGAGGAGTCTGTGGAGCCGCCGTGGACAGCCGGGAGCGGATATTGCCGAAGTGTTCCCTTATCGCCTCCTCCGCCCGCATCGCGTCACCGGACCGCACCGCGCGCAGAATCTCCCGGTGCTGCCGGCAGGTGATCCGCGGATCCTGGGGCTCGCCCCCGAGATCCGTGCGGACCCGGTGGAAGGCGTCCCAGAACGCCTCCAGGACCTCGCTGAGCAGAGCGTTGTCCAGCCCCCGGTAGAGGGCGGCGTGGAAGGCCCGGTCGGACTCGGCGAGCCCGGCCCCCTGCGCGGCCTGCTCTTCCATACGGACGACGAGCGCCTCCAGTTCAACGAGGTCGGCCTCCGGAATCCGGCCGGCCAGCCGGGAGACCAGCCCGGTCTCCATCGCCTCCCGCAGTTCCAGCAGCTGGAGCAGGCTGTCCTCGCCGCGGTGGTGCCCGGCGACCGTGCGGAAGGCGAGGCCCTCGATCATCGGGGCCAGGGACATGGGGCCGACATAGGTGCCGAAGCCGTGCCGGATCTCCACGATGCCCATCGCCTGGAGCGCCTTCAGCGCCTCGCGGACCGAGTTCCGGCTCGCGCCGAGGTACTCCATCAGCTCGGGCTCGGTCGGCAACGGGGCTCCGGAGGGCAGCCGGCGGTCGACGATGAGCTGTTTGATCCGCTCCTGGAGGTCACGCGCTGCCATGGCCAGAGGGTATCCGGCCAAACACGCCGAAGGCCCCCCGTTCGCACGAGGGGCCTTCCGCTGTCGGTGCGCCGCCAGGGACTCGAACCCCGGACCCGCTGATTAAGAGTCAGCTGCTCTAACCAACTGAGCTAGCGGCGCCTGCTGACACGACAACTCTACCCGACGCCGCAGGGTGCTCCCGACCACGCGCTCCCGGCCCGCCGGTCCCCGAAGGCGCCCGTACATCATTCGGACCGTCAACATGCGCACTGGGAAGACCGTTGAGAAACTGCCGACGTGCACCGCCGCGGCCATTTTCATCTGGAGTGTGAGGGGAATCGCATGGAGACTCCGGTATTCGAGGAATTCGAGCCCGCGAGTGACTGCGACTGCCCGGGCTGTGCCCGCGGGCGGCCCGCCGTACCGCGCTCCCCGGCGGTACGCCCCGCCGCCCGCCGGACGCTCGCCGTGGCCACCGCGGCCTCCGCGGCCCTCGGCGCCGGGCCCGCGGCCGCCGCCCCGGCCGCCGTCCACGCCCCCCACCGGCCCGACGTTCCCGCAGGTGAGGAGCCTGGTACCCCACAGGGCAAGCGGGCCCCGCTGCACGGTCCGGGCGGCCGGCCCGCGGAGGACGACGAGGCGGCCGGGATCACCCGCGCGGAGATCATCAAGCGGGCCAAGACCTGGGTCGCGGCGAAGGTCCCGTACAGCATGAAGAAGTACTGGTCCGACGGTTACCGGCAGGACTGCTCGGGTTATGTCTCCATGGCCTGGCATCTGCCCGAGAACGAGTGGACGGGCAGTCTCGGGCAGTTCGGCGTGCGGATCACCAAGGAGGAGCTCCAGCCGGGCGACATTCTGCTGTTCCACAATACGACGGACCCCGAGAAAGGCTCGCACGTCGTTATTTTCGGCGGCTGGACCGACTACACGCACACCCACTACACGGCCTACGAACAGACCCCGCCGCACACCCGCCGGAAGGCCACCCCCTACGCCTACTGGAGCAATTCCGACCGCTTTCTCCCCTTCCGGTACAAGAACGTCGTCTCGGCGCCGGCGGGCGCGGAACCGGCCGCCGCCGAGCCGGGCCGGACCGGGACGCAGGGCTACCCCGGACCGGCGTATTTCGGCCCCGGGGCGAACAACAAGCATGTCGCCCGGCTCGGCCGCATGCTCGTCCGGCGGGGCGCCGGGCGCTTCTACGGCACCGGGCCCGGACCGCGCTGGACGGACGCCGACCGGCGGGCGACCCGGGCCTTCCAGCTGGCCCAGGGCTGGCGGGACGCGGACGCGGACGGCCTGCCGGGCCCGCTGACCTGGCAGCTGCTGGTCTCCGGGCGCGGCAGGGACATCCCGGCGACCGCGGGCGGTCCCCCCGCGCACCGGGGCGCCGGCTTCCCGGGCCGGGACGCCTTCCGGCCCGGCGCGCACAGCGACCACGTCACCCGGCTGGGCAGGCAACTGGTGAAGAAGGGGTTCGGCGCTCACTACACCACCGGGCCGGGGCCGCGCTGGAGCGAGGCGGACCGGCGCAACGTCGCGGCCTTCCAGCGTGCCCAGGGGTGGCGGGGCAGGGCGGCGGACGGCCGTCCGGGGCCGGAGACCTGGCGGCGGCTCTTCTCCTGACGACCCGACGACGACCCGACGACGACCCGTTCAGCGCGACGACCCGTTCAGCGCGAGGACCCGTTCAGCGCGAGGGCCTTCGGCGCGACGACCCTTTCAGCGCGGAGGCTGGAGGCACGCATGACGACGACCCCTACGACGACGTCTCCCACACCCGAACCCGAGGGGCTCGCCGGGCCCGCCGACCCCCGGACGGCCCGGCCCGGCCGGCTCATCCAGAACGAGTCGACCACCGAGATCCCCGTCCATCTGCTGTTCCGTGACGAATCCCGCCCGGCGTCCGTACCGCTCGGACCCACGGTGGTGGGCCGCCGCCAGGGCACCGGTGAGCAGCCGCGCCTCCGGCGTCCGGCGGAGCCCGAGCCGCGGCCCGGTCCCGGAGTGGATCCGGACCTGGCGGAGCGGCCGGCCAGGGTGCTGCCGGGCGCGGTGGGCGTGTTCGCCGGTGCCTGCGGGGCCGCCGGCTGCGCGGCCGCGTCCTGGTGGGCGGGGGTGGTGCCGTCGCTCGCCGCTCAGGCGCTGCGGCTGCCGGCGTACGCGGGTGCGGGGCTCGGGCCCGCGCAGTGGGCGGCGTACGCGGGTGCGGGGGCGCTCGGGCTGTTCGGCTTCGGCGGGCTGGCCCGGGGGCGGACCGGGCGGGCCTGGGTGCTCGATCTGTTCGGCCGGTACCGGGGGACCGTCCGGCGCACCGGCCTGATGTGGGTCAACCCGCTGCTGCTGCGCCGCCGGGTCGACGTACGGCTGCGGCACTGGCGCAGCGAGCCGATGCCGGCGGCCGACGGCGACGGGATCGCGGTGCGTGTGGTGGTGCGGGTGGTGTGGCGGGTGCGGGACACCGCGCGGGCCACGCTGGGCGTGGAGGACCACGAGACGTACTTGCGCGAGTGTGTGGAGGCGGCGCTCGCCCGGGTGCCGGTGGAGCCGCCCGGCACCGCGGAGGTCACGGCGGAGGCGGCGGGCGACGCGCTGACCCGGCTGGCGGCGGCGGACGCGGCGCCGGTCGGTCTGGAGGTGTTCTCGGTGCGGCCGGTGCGGGCGGAGTACGCCCCCGAGGTCGCCGCCGTGATGCACCGCCGCCGGATGGCCGCCCTGGACGCCCGGCAGCGGGCCGGCGTGCTCACCTCGGTGGTGGACTCGGTGGAGGACACGGTGACCCGGCTGACCGTGCGCGGGCTGGTCGACCTGGACGACTACGAGCGCAAGGTGCTGGTGCGGGACCTGACGGTGGCGTTCTGCTCGGGGCGCGGGGAAACCGGCCCGTGATTGGTATGGACATGTTCAAGTGACGGTCATAATCTGAACTTGGTCTAGACCTACTGTGCACGGCTCACTGAAACTCCCCCACGTTCACCAGGAGCGGCAGCATGCGCACACGGACCAAGATGTACGCCGCCGCGGTGGGACTGGCGACCACCGGAGCCCTCGTGCTCTCCTCCGGCGGTGCCAGCGGCCACGGCTACACCGATCTCCCCGTCAGCCGGCAGAAGCTCTGCCAGAACGGCACCGTCGCCAACTGCGGATCCATCCAGTGGGAGCCGCAGAGCGTCGAGGGTCCCAAGGGCTTCCCCGCCTCCGGCCCGGCCGACGGGCAGATATGTTCCGGGAACAACACCCGGTTCGCCCAGCTCGACAGCCCGAAGACGCCCTCGGGGGGCGCCTGGCCCACCACCAAGGTCACGGGCGGACAGAGCTACACCTTCCGCTGGCAGTTCACGGCGAGGCACGCCACCACGGACTTCACGTACTACGTCACCAAGCCGGGCTGGAACCAGAACCACAACCTGGCCCGGTCCGACCTCAACCTCACGCCGTTCCTGACGGTGCCGTACGGCGGGCAGCAGCCGCCGGCCACGCTCTCCCACAGCGGCACGCTGCCGTCCGGGCTGAGCGGGCACCACGTGATCGTGGCGGTGTGGACGATCGCCGACACGGCCAATGCGTTCTACGCCTGCTCCGACGTCACCTTCTGAGAAGCGACGACAAGCGACGAGGAACGACGAGGAGCGACGAGAAGCAGCGGAAGGCGCAATGAAGGAGCCCCCCGCTTCCGCGAGGGGCTCCTCTTCTGTGCGCCGCCAGGGACTCGAACCCCGGACCCGCTGATTAAGAGTCAGCTGCTCTAACCAACTGAGCTAGCGGCGCATGACTCCCGCCTTCCGCTTCCCGCGGCCGGCGACGAAGTAAATACTACCTGGTCCGAGGGGGTGCTCTCGACCACGCGCGGCGGGCCGGTCCGGTCGTCCTAGATCGTCAGGGAGAGCAGCACCGGGGCGGCGCTGCGGTTGAGGGTGTCCGCGGCGCGGCGCAGCCGGTGCGCGTGGGCCACGGGCAGCGACAGGGCGAGACAGCCCACGGCGGAGCCGGCGGTGATCGGGACGGCCGCGCAGACCGTGCCGACCGCGTACTCCTGGAGGTCCAGTACGGGCACCGTGGGCGGCTGGGCCTCCAGCCGGGAGAGCAGCAGCTTGTCGCTGGTGATGGTGCGCGAGGTGAGCCGGGCCATCTTGTGCCGGGCCAGATGGTCGCGGCGGCCGGCGTGGTCCAGCTGGGTGAGCAGGCTCTTGCCGACCGCGGTGGCGTGGGCCGAGTCGCGGAAGTCGACCCACTCGTTGACCTTGGGCGTGGCGGGGCTGTCGGCGTACTGGGTGACTTGGACCTCGCCGTCGACATAGCGGCTGATGTACACCGCGGCGCCGACGGAGTCGCGCAGCCGGTCCAGGGTGCGCTGGAGCTTGTGGCGCAGGGCCTGCTCGCGGTCGTGGGCGGAGCCCAGGCGGGCCAGGGCCTCCCCGGTGACATAGGCGCCGTCGGCGCTCTGCTCGACATAGGCCTCGCGGCGCAGCATGCGCAGGAGCGTGGTCAGTCGCTCCGGGACGAGGCCGGTCTGACGGACGAGTTCGGTGTCGGTGATTCCGGTGGGGTGCCGCGCCACCGTCTCCAGGACGCGCAGCGCGTCCTGGGTCGAGTGGTACGGCGCGGTCGGCTCGTGCTTCAGCGCCACGGTTCCCCCTGCGCTCGCTCTGTGGGCCGTAATCCGGTCGGCGGATTCTCACCACGATAACCGGCAAGAGGTGTGCAGCGAGGGCTTGTTGGCGGATTCGCACCGTCCCCAACTGCGGCGCTGACACTCTGGCATATGCCATAGGTACGCCCCAGCGTCCGGACCTCGGACGTTGGGGCGTTCACTTCCCGTGCGTCACAGAACCGCGCCGAGGAATTCCCGTGTCCGGTCCTTCTCCGGGTCGCTGAAGATCTTCTCCGGTGTGCCGGACTCGATCACCCGGCCGGAGTCGAACATCAGGACCTGGTCCGAGATGTCCCGGGCGAAGTTCATCTCGTGGGTCACGCAGAGCATCGTGATGTCGGTGGAGCGGGCGATGTCGCGCAGCAGGTCCAGCACGCCCGCGACCAGCTCCGGGTCGAGGGCCGAGGTCACCTCGTCCAGCAGCAGCACCTGGGGCCGCATCGCCAGCGCCCGGGCGATCGCCACCCGCTGCTGCTGGCCGCCCGACAGCCGGGTGGGCCGGGCGTCGCACTTGTCCGCCAGACCCACCAGGTCCAGCAGCTCCCGGGCCCGCGCCTCCGCCTCGTCCCGGTCCAGGCCGAGCACGGTGACCGGCGCCTCGGTGATGTTGCGCAGCACGCTCATGTTCGGGAACAGGTTGAACTGCTGGAAGACCATCCCGATCTTCTTGCGGACCTCGCGGACCTGCTTCTCGGGGGCCGGGTACAGCCGCTGTCCGGCGACGGTGATGGTGCCCTCGTCGGGCTTGGCCAGCGTCATCAGCAGCCGCAGGATCGTGGTCTTGCCCGAGCCGGACGGCCCGATCAGGGTGACGTGCTTGCCGGCGTCCACGGAGAAGTCCAGCCGGTCCAGGACGGTGTGGTCCCCGAACCGCTTGGTGACCTGCTCCAGACGGATCAGCTCGGTGGCGGACCGCTCGGGGTCGATCTCGGGCTCGGGCAGGGTCTCAAGGGACAAGGCGACGCTCCAGGGCTCGCAGGAGAAGGGAGGCCAGGTAGGAGAGGGCGATGAAGGCCACGCCGATCACCGTCAGCGGCTCGGTGAACCGGAAGCTCTCCTGGGAGAACAGCCGGGCCTCGCCGAGCATCTCCAGCACGGTGATCGCCATCAGCATCGGCGTGTCCTTCAGCATGGAGATCACGTAGTTGCCGAGGGCCGGTACGACCCGGCGGATCGCCTGCGGCAGGATCACCGCCGTCCACGTCCGCCGCAGCGGCAGGTTCAGCGCCGTCGCGGCCTCCCACTGGCCGGCCGGCACCGCCTCGATGCCGGCCCGGTAGACCTGCATCGTGTACGTCGAGTAGTGCAGCCCGATGCCGATCACGCCCGTGGTCAGCGCCGAGAGGGTCAGGCCCCACTCGGGCAGCACATAGAAGAGGAAGAAGAGCTGCACCAGCAGCGGGGTGTTGCGCACGAACTCGGTGACCGCTCCGACCGGCCAGGTCACCCAGCGTGAGGGCACCCGCACCAGCAGCGCCCAGACCAGGCCCAGGACGAACGAGATCAGCGAGCCGATCACCAGTACCCGGAGGGTGACCAGCAGCCCGTCCCAGAAGTGCGGCATGAAGTCGGCGACGGCACTCCAGTCCCAGTTCACCGGGCACCCCCGAGCGTGGCGTCGACGGGCTCGGGCAGCGCGGTCCTGGGCCGCGCAGCCTTGCCCACGCCCGCCTTCAGCCGCTTCTCCAGCCCGCGCATCAGCCGGGTGAGCAGGAAGGCGATCACGAAGTAGATGAGCAGGAGGTACGTGTAGATCCCCGCGCTCTCCTGGAGCGCCAGACGCACCAGGTTGCCGCTGAACGCCAGATCGCCCATGCCCATGACCGACACCAGGGAGGTGCCCTTGAGCAGCTCGATCAGCAGATTGGAGAAGGGCGGGACCATCTCCGGCACCGCCTGCGGCAGCAGGATCAGCCGCATCCGCTGCCAGGGCGTGAAGCTGAGCGCGATCCCGCCCTCACGCTGCGCCGGGTCGACGGCACCGAGCGCGCCGCGCACGATCTCCGAGCCGTACGCCCCGTAGGTCAGCCCCAGTGCCAGGGTGCCCGCCCACATCGGCACCAGCTGCCAGCCGAAGGCCGGGGGCAGCACGAAGAACACCCAGAAGATCATGACCAGGGCGGAGGTGCCCCGGAACACCTCGGTGTAGAAGCCCGCGACGAAGCGGACGATCCACAGCCGGTGGGTGCGCGCGACGCCGACCGTGAAGGAAACCGCGGTGGCCAGCAGCGCGCTGAAGAACAGCAGCTGGAGGGTGGTCCAGACGCCCTTCAGTACCAGTTCCCAGAGTCCCGGGGTCATCCGCCGCACAGCTCCTTCGCGGTCAGCTCCGTCATCTCGTCCTCGGTGAAACCGAAGGGCTTCAGGATGCGGAGCAGCTCCCCGCTCCTCTTCAGCTCGCGCAGCTCGGCGTTGAAGGCGTCCCGCAGCTTCGTCTCGGTCGGGCGGAAGGCGAACGCGCCCCCGTCGACATGCGGACGGCCGTCGACGAGCGGCTTGAACGGCTCGGTCACCTCCGCCTTGGCGGACTTCTTCACCACCTCGCGGGTGGTCAGCGCCGTCCCCGCGAAGACGTCGACGCGCCCGGTCTCCACGGCGTTCAGCCCCGCCACCTGGTCCGGGACGATGAGGATGTCGCTCTCCTTGTACCCGGCCCCGACCGCGTACTGGATCTCGGCGTACCCGGTGCCGGTGGCGAACCTCGCCTTCTTCTCCACGACGTCCTGGTAGTTGTGCAGCCCCTTGGGGTTCCCCTTGCGCACGATGAAGGAGTCGAGCATCTGGTAGTCCGGGTCGGCGAAGATCACTTGCTCGCACCGCTCGGGGTTGACGTACATCCCGGCGGCCACGACGTCGAACTGCTGCGAGTTCAGACCGGGGATGAGCGAGCCGAACTCGGTGGGCACGGGCTGCACCCGGTCCACGCCCAGCCGTCGGAAGACCGCCTTGGCCAGCTCGGGTGCCTCGCCGGTGAGCCGGCCGTCCTTGCCGATGTAGCCGAAGGGGATCTCCCCGGCGATCCCCAGCCGTACCACGCCCTGTGCTCTGAGCCGGTCCAGCAGATCACCGCCCTGGGCGCCGGAGGCGGTGGCCACGCGCGAGCAGCCGGCGGCGCCCAGCGCGCCGAGCGCCGCGACCCCCGCGAGCAGCGACCGGCGGGCGGGCCCGGACTTCGGTGCGGACCGTCTGGGTGAAGGTGTTCTGCTGGGTGGAGCCATGGGCGCGCGCTTACCCAACTCCATCCGGGCCATGCAGATCTTTTCGAGCCTCGTTCCGTGGCCGCGCACCCTTGACCGCAGCGGTCCCACGCACTGCCATGGACCTCATGGCCGACCGCTACATCGAGGTCTCGCTGGCCGCGCGCGGGGTCCGCTGCACGGCGCAACTGCTCGACGACCGCGCCCCGGTCACCTGCGCGGCCGTCTGGGACGCCCTTCCGCTCGGCGGCGACGTCTACCACGCCAAATACGCCCGCAACGAGATCTACGCCCTCTTCGAGCCGTTCGCGGACCGGGAGCCGCCGCTGGAGAACCCGACGGTGACTCCCGTCCCGGGCGACCTCTGCTATTTCTCCTTCGCGGGCACGGAACTGGGCACGGGGGCCTACGGCTACGACCGCGAGGTCCGCCCCGGCACCACGCTGGTCGACCTGGCCCTCTTCTACGAGCGCAACAACCTGCTCCTCAACGGTGACGTGGGCTGGGTCCCCGGTACCGTCTGGGGCCGGGTCGTCGACGGCCTGACGGAGATGGCCGCGGCCTGCAACGACCTGTGGCGGACGGGGGCGGCGGGGGAGACGCTCAGCTTCCGCAGGACCTGAACGGGCCCGTGACCGGCGGCGGCCGGACGCCCGCGGCCCCCGCCTCGTACAGCGCGTGCGCCGCCCGCAGGACCAGGTCGTCGTGGTGGCGGGCGGCGACCAGGTGCAGGCCGACCGGGAGGCCGCCGGTGTCCGTGCCGACCGGGACCGTCGCCGCCGGCTGCTGGGTGAGGTTGAAGGGGTAGGTGAACGGCGTCCAGCCCGTCCAGTGCCGGTGCCCCGAGCCCTTCGGCACCTCGGCGCCCGCCTCGAAGGCGGTGAGGGGCACCGTCGGCGTGACGAGCAGGTCGTACTCCTCGTGGAACAGGCCCATTTTGCGCCCGAGTTCCGTGCGGACGTCCACCGCGGCCAGATAGTCCAGCGCCGTACGGCGCGCGCCGGCGTCACCGATCTCCCGCAGACCCGGGTCGAGCAGTTCACGCCGGTGCGGGCCCAGACGCTGCACCAGCCGCGCGGCCCCGCTCGACCACAGTGTGTGGAAGGCCTCCACCGGGTCGGTGAGGTCGGGGTCGGTCTCCGTGACGTACGCGCCCAGTTCCGCCAGCCGTTCCACCGCCCGCCGCACCGCCGTCGCCACCGCCGGACCCACCGCCACCTGCCCGCCCAGCGACGGCGAGTACGCCACCCGCAGCCCGCGCACCCCGCCCGTCAGGCCCGCGGCGAAGGACCCCGGCGCCGGGCCCAGCGCCGACCAGTCACGGGCGTCGGGCACCCCGATCACGTCCAGCAGCAGCGCCGCGTCCGCCGCGTCCCGGGCCATCGGCCCCACGTGCGAGAGGGTGCCGAAGGAACTGGCCGGGTAATGCGGGACCCGGCCGTACGTCGGCTTCAGCCCGAGGACGCCGCAGAACGCCGCCGGGATACGCACGCTGCCGCCGCCGTCCGTGCCCAGCGCCAGCGGCCCCGCGCCGAGCGCCACGGCCGCCGCCGCGCCGCCGCTGGACCCGCCCGAGGTGCGGGCCGGGTCGTACGGATTGCGGGTGACGCCCGTCAGCGGCGAGTCCGTCACGGCCTTCCAGCCGTACTCGGGTGTCGTGGTCTTGCCGAGGAACACCGCGCCGTGCTCGCGCAGCCGGGCCACGGAGGGCGCGTCCTCGCTCCAGGGGCCCTCCTCGGACACGGTCCGGGAGCCGCGCAGGGTCGGGGTGCCGCGTGTCAGCAGGACGTCCTTGACCGTGACCGGCACCCCGTCGAGCAGCCCCGACGGCTCCCCGCGCCGCCAGCGCTCCGCCGACTCCCGGGCCCGGGCGAGCGCCTCCCCGCCGGTGATCCGGACGAAGGCGTTCACCCGTGGCTGGATCCTTTCGGCCCGCTCCAGGGCCGCCCGGACCACCTCCACGGGGCTGAACTCACCCCTGCGGTACCCGTCGAGGAGCCGTACGGCGGTCAGTTCGGTGAGCTCGGTCATCCACCCTCCCGGGGTGTCAGTGTCCGGGTACGTATCCGCGCTCCTTGTCCACCACGTTCCGCAGCGGCCGGCCCGCCGCCCAGCGCTCGTACAACTCCACGAACTGGGCGCCGAGCTCGTCCCGCCAGCCGGCCGTGTCGCCGCTCATGTGCGGGGAGACGATCAGGCCCGGCACCTGCCACAGCGGGCTGTCCGGGGTGAGGGGCTCGTGCGCGAGGACATCGAGGGCCGCGCCCGCGATCCACCGTCTGGACAGCGCCTCGGCGAGCGCCGTCTCGTCCACCAGCCGGCCCCGGCCGACATTGACGAACCGGGCGGAGGGCTGCATCACCCCGAAGCGGCGGGCGTCGAACATGCCCTCCGTCTCCTCGGTGAGCGGCGCCGCGGCGATCACCCAGTCGGCGCGGGACAGCAGCCGGTCGAGATCGCCGGGGCCGTGGACACCGGTCCGCGGGGTGCGGCCGACCAGCGCGCAGGAGACGCCGAGCGCCTTGAGCACGCGGACGACCGCCCGGCCGATCGGCCCGGAGCCGACCACGCAGGCGCGGGTGCCGGCCACCCGCTGGGAGTCCCGGTGCAGCCAGGTCCGCTCCCGTTGCAGCTCCAGGGTCCGCGGCAGGTCCTTGGCCATGGCCAGCACGAGGGCGGCGACGTACTCGGCGACGGGCTGGTCGAAGACGCCGCGGGCGTTGGTCACGACCGTGTCGCAGGCGACGAGTTCCGGGCACAGCAGGTGGTCCGCGCCCGCGCTCGCCGTGTGCACCCAGCGCGGGCGCGGGCCCGCGCCCGGCCAGGCGGCGCGCACCGCGTACGAGGTGAAGTCCCACACCAGCAGGACATCGGCGTACGGCAGCCGCTCGGCCAGGTTCGCCTCGTCCGTGTGCTCGATCCGGGCGCGGCCGGTGAGCCGGCCCAGACGGGGCGGCGGGTCGGCGTCCAGGACCAGGACCGTGGGGGTGGACGGAGCAGCGGGTGCGGTCATGCGAGGAGCCGTTTCTCCGCCGGCCTGCCGTCCCGGCGCCGGTCGGTGACGAGGTGTCAACCGGGTGTTGACCACGGGGTGACGCGAGCGGATTGACCACGCTCGCACCCGAATCTACCGTCGTCAACACGGCCGTGACGACGGTCTGTTGTCATATCGTCCCCCCTCGGAGGCCGGTGTGTGCCATGGACCTCTCACCCCCCGGCGGACCGCTCGGCGGACCGGCTCCGCAGCTCGGCGTCGGCGTCGTGGCCCCCTTCGACTTCGCGCTCGACCGGGAGCTGTGGCGCTGGGTGCCGGACGGGGTGTCGCTGCACATGACACGGACTCCGTATGTGCCCGTCGTGGTGAGCCTGGACCTGGCCCGCCTGGTCAGCGAGCACGAGACCCTGGGCGAGGCGGTGCGCACGCTGAGCGCGATCATGCCCGAGGTGGTCGCCTACGCCTGCGCCTCGGGCAGCTTCGTCGGCGGCGTCGCGGGCGAGCGGGCTATGTGCGAGGCGATGACCCGG
Organism: Streptomyces fumigatiscleroticus; assembly: GCF_014647975.1. Lineage (GTDB taxonomy): Bacteria > Actinomycetota > Actinomycetes > Streptomycetales > Streptomycetaceae > Streptomyces > Streptomyces fumigatiscleroticus. The sequence continues at coordinate 628,588 of NZ_BMQF01000002.1, read as the reverse complement.
GCGGGCGCGGTGCCCTCGGTGACCACCTCGGGCGCCCTGCTGGAGGCGCTCGGCGTGCTGGGCGCGCGGCGGGTGGCGCTGGTGACGCCCTACACCGAGTCGGTGACGCGGGCACTGGAGGAGTACGTGGCCGAGGCGGGCGTCCTGGTCACCGGGTGCGCGTCCATGGGCCTGACCCGGCAGATCTGGAAGGTCGCGTACCGCGAGGTGGCCGACATGGCCCGCCGGGCGGTGCACGGACGGCCCGGCGCGCCGGACGCCCTGTTCCTGTCCTGCACCAATCTGCCGAGCTACGACGTGATCCCCCAGCTGGAGGCCGAACTGCGGATTCCGGTCATCTCGGCCAACCAGGTGACCGTGTGGGCGGCATTGCGCCGATTGGGTACACGAGCGGTGGGACCGTACCAGGCGCTGATCGATCCGACGGCGCTCTGTGGCCCCGTACTGCCGGAACAGGAGCAGCAGGAAGGGTGGACATGACAGCACTGGGATTCCTGTACCCGGGCCACTCCGCCGAGGACGACTATCCGCGCATCGAGCAGCTGCTGGGGAGCGACATCCGGGTGGACCTGGTGCACACCGAGATCGGCGAGGACGCGCACCGGGTGGACGCGCTGACGGAGATGGGTGCGCCGGAGCGGCTCGAGGCGGGTGTCCAGGAGCTGCGGCACGCGGGCGCCGAGGCGGTGGTCTGGGCGTGCACCAGCGGCAGCTTCGTGCACGGCTGGGAGGGCGCCCACGAGCAGGTGCGCGCCCTGGCCCGGACGGCCGGCATGCCGGCGTCGTCCACGTCCTTCGCGTTCACGCACGCGGTGCGGGAGCTCGGGGTGCGGCGGGTGGCGGTCGGGGCGACCTACCCGGACGACGTGGCCGCGCTCTTCGCCGACTTCCTGCGCGCCGGCGGCCTGGAGGTGACCGGCGTGGTCGGCGCCGGCGTCGTCACCGCGGCCGAGTCCGGCTCCTGGACCGAGTCGGAGGTCCTGGGCCTGGCCCGCGCCGCCGACCGCCCGGACGCGGAGGCGGTCCTGCTGCCGGACACGGCCCTGCACACGGCCGCCCACCTCCCGGCCCTGGAGGAGAAGCTGGGCAAGCCCGTTCTCACCGCCAACCAGGTCACGGTCTGGGAGGCCCTCAGGCTGGCCGACCGCCGGGTGAACGCCCCGGCGCTGGGCGCGCTCTTCACCCGGGAGCCGATCGTGCAGGTCTGAGCCCCCGCCGCGGCCGGCGCGGGAGAGCGGAGCAAGCGGCACAGCGGAATAAACGGGGACTGCCTCCTGTTATGCGCGAACCGAACGTCGTACACAACAGGAGGCATCCCACCGTGGCCGCAGACGACAAGGCAGCCGACGAGATCCGGGGCGCGGCCCTGGGCACGGCCCCGGTCCCGCTGTCCGTACTTGACCTGGTCACCGTGGGCGCCGGCCACACCGCCGGTGACGCGCTGCGCACCAGCGTGGCCATCTCCCGCTTGGCGGAGTCGCGCGGCTTCCACCGCTACTGGGTCGCCGAGCACCACTCCATGCCCGGCGTCGCCTCCTCCTCGCCCGCGGTGATCCTGGCCCACCTCGCCGCCCACACCGAGCGCATCCGGCTCGGCTCGGGCGGTGTGATGCTGCCCAACCACGCCCCGCTGGTGATCGCGGAGCAGTTCGGCACGCTGGAGGCCATGGCCCCGGGCCGCGTCGACCTCGGTCTCGGCCGCGCCCCCGGCACCGACGGCGCCACCGCCGCCGCGCTGCGCCGCACCGAGCGGCTGAACGAGGGCGCCGACGACTTCCCCCAGCAGCTGGCCGAGCTGACCCGCTTCCTGGACGACGACTTCCCCGACGGGCACCCCTACGCCCGTATCCACGCGGTGCCGGGCCCGGTCCAGGCGACCTCGCCGGGCGGCGTGCAGTCCCCGCACCGCCCGCCGATCTGGCTGCTGGGCTCCTCCGGCTTCAGCGCCCGGCTGGCCGGCATGCTGGGCCTGCCCTTCGCCTTCGCCCACCACTTCTCGGCGCAGAACACGATCCCGGCCCTGGAGCTGTACCGGGAGTCCTTCCGCCCCTCCGAGGTCCTCGACGCCCCCTACGCCCTGATCGGCGTCTCGGCGCTCGCCGCCGACGAGGAGAACGAGGCCCGGCGCCAGGTGATGGCCGCCGCGCTGAACATGGTCCGCCTGCGCACCGGCCGCCCCGGCCTGGTGCCCACCCCCGAGGAGGCGGAGGCGTACGCGTTCAGCTCCCTGGAGCGGGAGTTCATCACCTCCTGGAACGCCAACGTCATCCACGGCACGGCGGACGAGGTCCGCGCCGGTCTGGACGACCTGCGCAAGCGCACCGGCGCCGACGAGCTGATGATCACGGCCAACGCCCACAGCGGCGACATCCGGCTGCGCTCCTACGAGCTCATCGCCGACGCCTACGGGCTGCCCCGGGCCTGACCGCTCCGGATCAGGCCCGGGGACTCGCCGGAGTGCCCAGCAGCGCGGAGATGCGGTCCGGCGACACCGGACGGGAGTACAGCCAGCCCTGTCCGGTGTCGCAGCCGATCCGGCGCAGCCGCAAGGCCTGGTCGGAGGTCTCCACGCACTCGGCGGTCACGCTCAGGCCCAGCCGGTGGGCCAGCTGGATCATCGCCTCCACGATGACCTCGTCGGCGGGGCTGGACGGGACGGCGGCGCCGGCCGCGTCGGCCCCGTCGTACTCGTACTGGAAGCCCCGCACGAAGGAGCCGTCCAGCTTCAGCACCGACACCGGCAGCCGGCTGAGATAGGCCAGGTTGGAGTAGCCGGTGCCGAAGTCGTCGATGGCGATGTGCACGCCCATGTCGCTGAGCGCCTTCAGGGCCTGGAGCGGACGGCCCGCCGAGCCCATCACCGCCGACTCGGTGAGCTCCAGCTGGAGCAGCTGCGGTGCCAGGCCGGTCTCCGCCAGCGTCTCCGCCACGTCCGCCACCAGGTCGGAGTCCCACACCTGGCGGACCGCGACGTTCACGCTGACGAAGATCGGCGGCTCGCCGGGGTGGTCCAGCTGCCAGCGGCGGGCCTGGCGGCAGGCGGTGCGCAGCACCCAGCGGCCCAGCGGCACGATCGAGCCGTCCTCCTCGGCCAGTGTGATGAACCGATTCGGCGTCAGCGTGCCGAACTGCGGGTGGTTCCACCGCACCAGCGCCTCCACGCCCCGCACCCGGCCGTCCTCCATGCCCACCAGCGGCTGGTACTCCAGCCGGAACTCGCCGCGCTCGATGCCCGGGCGGAGTGTGGAGGCCAGGGCCTGGCGGGTCATGCGGTGGGCGTTGCGCTCCGGGTCGAAGAGCGTCCAGCGGGACCTGCCGTCGGCCTTGGCCCAGTACAGGGTGGTGTCGGCGGCCTGCATCAGGGCGGTCGGGGTGGTCCCGGCCGCGTGGCGTTCCACCACGCCGATCGAGGCGGAGACCGAGAGCCGCCGGCCGGACAGGTCGAAGGGCGCCTGCACGGCCTTCAGCACGGCCTCGGCGAGGTCGGCGAGCTGCTCGGTCCCGGTGGAGTCCTCCACCAGCAGGGCGAACTCGTCCCCGCCGAGCCTGGCCACCAGCGGTGTGCTCGCCCGGGCATAGCCCGCCTCGTCCGCGCAGCGCGTCAGGCGCTCGGCCACGGCGGCCAGCAGCCGGTCGCCGATCCGGTGGCCGAGGGTGTCGTTGACGGCCTTGAAGCCGTCCAGGTCCAGATAGCACAGGCCGATCCGGCCGGTGCCGCCGTGTGCGTAGGACTCCTCCTCCAGCGCGGCCGTGAGCCGCTCGAAGAAGAGGCTGCGGTTGGGCAGCCGGGTCACCGGGTCGTGCATCTGGAGATGGCGCAGCCGGGCCTGGAGCTCCCGGCGGGCGCTGATGTCGGCGACGGACAGCAGCAGCCCGGGCGTCTCCCCGGTCAGCGGGGCCACCGTGACCTGCGCCCACAGGGAGCGGCCGTCGGAGCGCTTCAGCCGGCGGGTGCAGCGCAGCCGGGCCTGGCGGCCGCGCAGCACCTCGCGGTAGGCGTGCCAGGTGCGGGCGTCGGAGGCCAGGTCCACCAGGTCGGCGGCGATACAGCCGGCCAGCGTCTCCGGCTCGGCGCCGAACAGGGCGCCGAAGGTGTCGTTGGCGCTGACGACCAGGCCCTCGCCGTCGACGACGGCCATGGCGAGGGGGGCGGCCGTGAAGACCGAGTGGTACGTCAGGGGCCCGGTACGGCCAGACGTGTTGATGTCACTCTCTGTTACGGCTGACCGGTCGAGGTCTGCCGCGGGCGTCGGCCCTTCGGACGTTCCGCTCACCGCTCGCTCCCGCAGTGCACTCGATCTCTGTCCGTGCAGGAAAGTGTGCCGATCATAGAGGCTGGCCCCGGGGCCTTCCAGCCACTGTTCAGTGTCCCGGAAGAAGTTGCCCTTCTGGCAGATCGTTTCTGCTCGGACCTGGACGGCTTCTGTGGCCCTCCGACCAGTTGTGACGTTCCGTGAGTGACTCAGGTTGCAGGTCCCGGCGTGTCGCTCGACGGCTCACCCGTCCGGTGCAGGCAAACAGGGCGCGGTATGACAAACACTCACAAGCTGGGTGCGGTGTCCCGCCAACCGCATCCGGAGGTCCTCGTGCCGCGTCAGTTCCGCTTGAGGAGACTCCCCCGCGAGGCGCTCAAGGGACCGGGCCGGGGCGGGGCGCGGCCCCGGCTGCGCAGCACGGCGGCGGTGTGCACCACCATGTCCGCGCTGGCCGCGACCTCCCTGGTGAGCGACCCCGCGGCGGCCGAGCCGTTCTCCCCGGCCCCCTGTGCCCTCAAGCGCACGGACGCCCATCACTCCGAGGGCGTGGACACCTGGAACGCCGCCTATCCGCGGCCGGCCCGCGGGCTGGACGCGGTGATGGTCTTCCTGTCCTTTCCGGACTCCCAGCCCCTCACCACCCCGGCCGAACTGGCCGCCGACCACTTCCCGGCGACCAGCCGGTTCTTCCAGCGGGCCTCCTACGGCAGGTTCACGCTCCGCCCGCACGCGCTGCGGCACTGGGTCGCCATGCCGCGGCCGTCGACGGCGTACGCCATACAGCGCGACTGGAGCCCTGGGCACCGGGCCGCGTATCTGCGCGACGCGCTGACGGCGGCCGACGGCCGGGTCGACTTCTCCCGCTACGACATCGTCTACTTCGTCGCCGACCCCGACGCGCCCGGCGTGGACGCGGACGCCACCAAGGTCGTCAACCTGGACACCCCGCTGCGGGCCGACGGCCGGGACATCCGGCGGGTGGTGACGGTCTTCGAACGCCATCCGCCGGACCGGCTGGTCCTGGCCCACGAGACCGGCCACGTCTTCGACCTGCCGGACCTGTACCACCGGCCCGTCGACGGCAAGGGCGACTGGGACACCCACGTCGGCGACTGGGACCTCATGGGCAGCCAGTTCGGACTCGCCCCGGACCTGTTCGGCTGGCACAAGTGGAAGCTGGGGTGGCTGGATCCGCGGCAGGTGGCCTGTGTGCGGGGCCCCGGGCCCACGCGGCTGACGCTGGAGCCCCTGGGAGCGGGCCCGGGTGTCCCGGTGACGGGCGCCGCCGGGCTGCCCTCCTTCGGCCTGGGGCGGGGCACCAAGCTCGCGGTGGTGCGCACCGGCGCCGACAGCGTGCTCGCCCTCGAGGCGCGCGGGCCGGTGGGCAACGACGCGTCCACCTGCCGGGCGGGTGTGCTGGTGTACCGGGTGCGCAGCCGGGCCGCGTCCGGCGGCGGGCCCGTCCAGGTGATCGACGCCCATCCGGGCACCGAGGCCTGCTGGGAGGACTCGGTCTACCCGCAGCTCGCGGACGCGCCCGTCGCCCTCGGGGAGAGCTTCACGGTGCCGGGCGAGCATGTCCGGGTGGAGGTGGAGGGACGCACGGTGTCGGGGGCCTGGACGGTGCGGATCACGCCCGGATAGACCCTCGCGCGGAACAAGCGAGAAGCCCCCCGCTTCCGCGAGGGGCTTCTCCCTGTCGTGCGCCGCCAGGGACTCGAACCCCGGACCCGCTGATTAAGAGTCAGCTGCTCTAACCAACTGAGCTAGCGGCGCCTGCTGACGTCGTAGACCTTAGCACCCTGATCGGCGGGGTGAGAAATCGAAATCCGCACGGCTGCGCGGGCCGCCCGCACGGCCGCCCACAGCAGGATCTCCGGGCCGGGCAGCCAGGGCAGGCGGGTGTCCGGGGCGACCAGCCAGCGGCACTCGTGCCGGGACGCGGAGCCGGCCGGGGCGGGGACGGTGACCGTGTCGCCGGTGCCGTGGCACAGCAGCGGGGGAACCGCCCCGGTACGGCCGTCCCGCCGGCCGCGCGCCGACCACTCCTCCCACTCCAGCAGCGTGGGCAGCCGCTGGGCCGTGCCCGGCGCCGCGAACAGCAGCATCCGGCCGCGGAACTCCGCGACCGGGCCGGAGCCGGGGCCCTCGCCCCACATCCGGTCGAGCATCCGCCGGCCGAAGATCGCGGGCGCGCTCACCACGTCGAAGGCGGACCCGCAGGGCAGCACCATCGGGGCGTGCGGCCGCTGCTCCCAGAGCGCGAGCACGATGCGGGGATAGGTGCCCGCCGAGGCGAGCCAGGCGGCACCGTCCGAGGTGACGTGCGAGACCTCGAACCGGGACGCGGAGGCGCGGTCGGGGGACGGCTCGTTCCGTGCGTCGCTCATGACACCCACATTTACCTTGCGTGAGCGCTCCGTTCCCGAGGGTTGCCGGAAATGGCGACATGAATGGCCGGTACGGAGTATCTTGCCTGGTCGGCTGGCATATGCCGGAGATGCCGGCGCCGACCGGGCCCGGGGTCTCAGAGGCGGGGTCTCACACCGGGTCGACGTGCCCCGGGCTCTCCTCTCCGCGCATCAGGTCCCGGCCGAACTCCACCATCTTCCTGGCGTAGTCCTCGGTCCACTCGGCCCGCTCGGCGATGTCCGCCGGGGTCAGCCGGTCGAAGCGCCGCGGGTCGGCCAGCTGCGCCGCCGCGATGGCCTGGAACTCCACCGCCCGGTCCGCGGCCGCGCGGAACGCCTGGGTCAGCTCCGTCGCCCGGTCCAGCAGCGCGCGCGGGTCGTCGATCGACTCCAGGGAGAAGAAGTGCTCCGGATCGGCGGCCGCCTCCGCGGGCTCGAAGAGCAGGGGCGCGGGGCGTAGCCGCGGTTCGTTCCGGCGCGGCGTGGGCTCCGCCATGTCTTCTCCTCCTCGTAGGTTCGGTCACGGCCCTTCTCCGCGCGCGGGGACGATCCCGGTGGAGCGGGCCACCGTCCATTGTCGCGCGGCCACGCAAGGGGGCCTCGGCCACCGGATGAACGGCCTTCGAACGCCTCCGCCCACGCCCGCCGCACCGGGCGGCGCCGCGCTGGCCGTCTCGCCGGGCAGGTGCCGGGGAGACGGTCAGGGACGCCAGGGCACCCGGTGTCCGGACCAGTGGTCCCAGGTGGACATCATCGCCTCCCAGCCGTCCGGGAACTTCACCACCGTCCCCAACTGGACCGGTTCCGTCGACGGATAGTCGTCCAGCAGCTCGCTCACCCCCGCCCGGCAGACCACGATGCACGCGTGCCGGTGCCGGGAGGCCAGGACGCACAGGCGGCCGGTCTCCAGATGGAAGGCGGTGGCGTCGGGGCGGCCGGAGAGCGGGTGCAGCACCACCGTCACGTCGAACTCCCGGCCCTGGAGCCGGTTGGCCGTGTCCACGGTGACGTCCGCCACGCCCAGCCCGGCCAGAGCCGCCCGGACCGCCGCCGCCTGGTCCCGGTGGGCGGTGCCGACGGCGATCCGGTCGGCGGTGAGCGGCACCGGGTCCGAAGACCGCTCCGAGACGGCCGCGCCGCCCCGGTCCAGCAGCCGCCCGACCACCGCCGCCACCGCGCCCACCGCCTCCGGGTCCGTGCGCGGAGTGTGCCGGGCGGGCAGCTCCAGCAGGCCCCAGCCGGAGCCGGCCGCCTCGTCGATCACCCGGTCCGGGCCGGAACCGTCCGACGGGACGGCGAAGGTGAGCCGCCGGTCGTCGTGTGCGGTGCCGCTGCGGAACGGCGTGTAGGGGTAGAACGCGTCCGACACCAGCGGCGCGGCGGACGCCGGGAGCCGCCACGACACCGGCAGACGGTGCTGCGGCAGTCCGGGATTGTGCGCGAGCAGCGTGCTCACCGCCGAGGCCGACGGGTCGTACGACAGTCCCGCCCACTGCTCGCTGCCCACGATCGCGAACGGGTCGAGCTGGCCCGGGTCGCCCACGAACAGCGCCCGCTCGAACAGCCCCGCCACGGCGAGCAGCGAGTCCGAGCGCATCTGGTACGCCTCGTCGACGATGGCGTGCCGCCACGGCTCGTCGACCTTCACATGCGCCCACTTGGCGGCGGTGGAGACCACCACGGCGAGACCCGCTAGATCGGCCGCCTTCGCCGACTTGCGGACGTTCGGCAGGTCGTCGAGCGCCTTGTCGTAGGGGTCGGCGTCGCTGCTGTGCAGCCGGCCGACCGGCAGCTGTGGACTCTTCTCGGCGAGCCTGAGCACCAGATCGTCGACCTGGGCGTTGGTCTGCGCCACGATCATCAGCGGGCGTCCGGCCTCCGCCAGCTCCAGCGCCGCCCGCACCACGAGCGTGGACTTGCCGGCGCCCGGCGGGGAGTCGACCACGACACCGCGCTCCCGGCCGTGCAGGGTGTCGCTCAGGATCGCGGCGGTGGCCCGGGCCGCCGCGGTAGCGGGGTCGGAGGCGGCGTTCCCGGCGGGCACGGCCTGGGTGGTCACAGCAGGTCCTCCTCGGTCAGCGGATCGGCGGCCTCCGGGACGGCCTCACCGGGCGGGCCGCCGTGCGTCCACGGCGTCTGTTCCGGATCGGGCAGCTTCGCGCCGCCCCGCTGCTCGTGCTCGAAGAGCGTGAAGCAGACCCGGTCGCCCTTCTCGGGCACGGATCCGGCCTCGGGCTCCTTGCCGCGGCCCATCTTGTCCACGATCCGCAGGACCACACAGGAGCCGTCCTCCTCGTACCCCACGAACTCGGCCGCCTGCGGCCGTCCCCCCAGCGAGCGGTACACCTTGGCGCGCTCGCCGAGCTGCGGCCGGTCGTCCGTGCGCACGGTGACCAGCGGGCGCGGGGCGGGCCGCCTGCCCTCGCCGTACGCCATGACGACATCGGTGACCTCGCCCGCGAACGCCTCCCCGGCCAGCCGCCGCCCGGCCATCACCAGCGGGTCGTCGAGGGCCTCCTGGGCCTCCAGACGGGCCTGCTCCCGCTCGCGCGTGGCCAGCTTGTTCGCGGCCGTGACCGCGTCGTCGCGGCGCGGCTGCGGGGGCTCGCCGGCCAGGACCCGGTCGCGGTGGCCGGTGAACGACCAGCGGTCCCGGGTCCAGCGCTCCTCGACACGGGCCCCCTCGGGCAGCGCCCGCAGCAGGTCGAGCCCGCGCCAGACGGCGTCCCAGGTGGGCCGGGTACGGCTGTCGACCAGGGCGCGGATCTCCCGCTCGGCGGCGGTGAGCGCGGCGAGCCGCTCGTCGGCGTCGGCTCCGTCCTCGGCGGCGGCCAGGGCGGAGCGGGCCCGGTCGTAGCGCTCGATGGCGGGGGCGAGCAGCTTGTTGTCGAACGCCGGGTCGGTGGCGGGACCGGCGGGCGGGCACAGCAGCTGCCCCCCGGCGTCCCGCTCCAGCTCGGCCCTCAGCGCCGCCTCGGCGCCGGACATCCCCTCCGGCGGGTCGATCCAGGCGAGCAGCGCCCCGAGGTGCTGGTCCTCCAGGGTGGACTGGCCGGTCGCCCAGTGCCGGCCCAGGACGTCGGTCATGGCCAGCAGCAGCGAGGAGCCGGGCACCCGGGCCCGCTCCCCGTAGTGGGTCAGCCACCGCCCGAGCAGCGGTACCCGCGGCGGCGCCGGATGCGGTGCCTCCGGGTCCTGCTCCGCCGTGCGCCGGAAACGCATGGAGCGCCCCAGCAGCCGTACGAAGTCGATGCCCGCGCGGCTCGGCACGATCAGCTGGGCCGCGTCCGCGCACAGGTCGACCTCGACCTTGACCCGCTTGCCGGTCTCCGGGTCGGTCTCGGTGCGCTCGGCGGTCTCCACGGCCCCGGCGCAGGCGTCGATGTACGGCAGCACGACGTCGGCCAGCTCGGCCAGGAAGGCGAACCGCAGATCGCGGTCGCGGGGCTGCTCCACGACCAGCAGGTGCGGCGCGTCCCGGTCGGTGCCGACCAGCGCGCCCAGCGGGGCGCCGGCCTCGCCGGCGGTGGTCAGCGGGACGAGGACCAGCGGGCGCTCGGACAGATGCCGGTGGCGCACGGTCGCGGCGGGCTGGGCGCGGCCGGTGTGGACGGCCTCCAGACGGGCCAGTGTCGAGATCAGCGACATGCCGCCTCCAGCGCCTCGGCGCGCAGGGCCGCCGCTCTGCGCAGCGCCGCCACCGCCGGGTCTGCCGGGTCGCCGGTCTCCCCGCGGGCCGCCGCCAGCACGTCGGCGACGGTGGTCAGGCCGCCCAGCTCGGCACGGACCGGGCGGCCCAGGGCGGTGACCGCGCCGTCCGCGCGTGAGCGGGCCCGGCAGTGGAAGGCCAGCTCGCAGGCGGACAGACACTCGGGCGCGTACGCCGCCGGGACCGACTCCACCGCGGCCGTCAGCTCCTCGGCGGGCAGATCGGGGGCGAAGCAGACGCCCTCGGGCAGGGCGTCGGCGATCTCCTCGATACGGGTCAGGCGGGCCAGCTGGCGGCTGGTCACCGCGCGCTGCTTGCGCACGTCCACGGCGGAGGCGGTGGGCAGGTTGGAGAAGTCCTTCGGGCAGACGAGCAGGGCGCGGTGGCGCACCGGCGGAACCGGGTCGAGCCGGGCGGCCAGCTCCTCCAGCGCCAGCACGTACACCGCCGCCTGCCGCGCGGCGGCACCCACCTTCGCCGGGTCGGCTGAGCCGTCCAGCATCGGGAAGGACTTGATCTCCACGACCGTCCAGCTGCCGTCCGGGTGCACGACCACGGCGTCCGGCTCCAGGAAGGCCGGGGAGCCCGCGACGTCGAGCGCGAGCATCGGGTGGTCCAGCAGCGTCCAGGCGCCGGCCGCACTCGCCTCGCCCAGCGCCAGCTCCGTCCGCGCGGCGCGACCGCGAGGCCCGGTCGCGGTCAGCTCGGGCACGCGCGCGTCGGCGGGCGGCGCGGCGCCCGGGTCCAGCCGCTCGTGCACGAGCCGCAGCAGTTCCGCGCCGCCGTCCGCCTTGACCCGGGCCTCGAACGCGTTGCCTCGCACGAAGGCGAACTGCGACTGGCCGAAGGCCGACGGCGCGCCCAGCGCGCTCGCCAGCGCCCCCTTGTCCACCCCGGCGCCGTCGAGGATCGCGCGCCGCCTGCACCCCGGATTGGCCGCGAGGGCCGCCAGGGCGCGCGCGTCCAGCGCCTTGGCCGGTACGTCGGGACCGCGCAGCTCAGCGAGCCGGTGCCGAAGCCCCGCCCCCCGCGCCGGTGGGGGAGGCGTCCGGCTCGGCTCCGTTTCCGATCCGCTGCTCGCGCTGCCGTGGAAATCGCTCACCCGCGGAAGTCTGGCATCCGCCACTGACAATCGGGGCCCGTGCGTCCCCGGGGCCCTCCGCGACCGGTGCGACGCGCCCGGTCAGCCAGCCCGTGGCCCGGCCCGCGTACTCCGTCACGAACGGGGCCAGCAGCAGCCCCGCGCCCATCGCGGCCGCGCCCGCCACCGCGTCGAGGAAGTAGTGGTTGGCGGTGCCCATGACCACGATCGTGGTCAGCAGCGGATAGACGACACCGAGCACCTTCGTGGCCCGCGTACCGCCGTGGCGCCACAGCATCACGCCGCACCACAGGGCCCAGCCCACGTGCAGGCTCGGCATGGCCGCGTACTGGTTGGTCATGCCGCCCAGCCCGCGCGGTGCGCTGGCCTCGCCGCCCCACCAGCCGTAGGAGCTGTAGTGGGCCATGGTGTCCACGAAGCCGTGACCCGCGGCGAGCAGCCGGGGCGGGCAGGTGGGCAGCAGGGTGAAGCCGATCAGGCCGATGAAGGTGGACGTCATCAGCCAGGTGCGGGCGGCGCGGTAGTGCGGGGCGCGCGATCTGAAGAGCCAGACCAGGATCGCGGGAGTGACGACGTAGTGCAGCGACGCGTACCAGAAGTCGGCCGGCACACCGAGCCACGGCTCACGGGTGAAGAGACGGTTGAGCGGGTGCTCGGCGTTGAGCCGCAGCGCCTTCTCGATCCGCAGGATCGCCAGGCCGTGGTCGACGGCGTGGGAGACGTCGCCCCGGGCGAGCAGCCGGCCCACGGAGTAGCAGGCGTAGACGAGGGCGATGAGCGGCAGCTCGGTCCACCAGCGCAGCCGAGTCCTCGGGGCCGCCTCGGTGCCCGGTGTCTCGGTGTGGGGCATCCGATCGTCCTCCCCCTTCGTTCTCGCGCGGCGCCCGGTGGGCCGGATGTGTCACTTTACGGCGTACGTGTGCGCTTCCTGTGGAGCGCCCCCGGCCCTGATAGACGCTGAGATCGCCCGCTGGGTTGCCCGTGCACAGGGTGCGCGATGATGGGGATGAGTCACCTGAGTTTCCTGCCCCGAGAGGTCCCCCATGGCACCGCGCATCCTGCTGGCCCGGCACGGACAGACGGAGTGGTCGTTGTCCGGCAAGCACACCGGCAGGACCGACGTACCCCTCCTGGACGAGGGCAGACGGGGCGCGAAGCTGCTCGGCGAGCGTCTGCACCGGGCCCCCTACGGCGGCCTGCCCGATGCCGAGATACGCACCAGCCCGCTCGTCCGCGCGCGTGAGACCTGCGAACTCGCCGGCTTCGGCGACCGCGCGGAGACCTGGGACACGCTCATGGAGTGGGACTACGGCGCGTACGAGGGTATGACCCCGGGCGAGATCCAGGCCGTCCGGCCCGGCTGGCTGATCTGGCGCGACGGCGTACCCGAGGGGGAGAGCGTCGCCGAGCTGACGGCCCGGGCCGACGAGGTCGTGGCGTGGGCCCGCGCGGCCGACCGCGACGTGCTGGTCTTCGCGCACGGCCACATACTGCGGTCGATCGGCGCCCGGTGGCTGGGGCTGCCGCTGGACTTCGCGGCCCGTGTGCGCCTCAACCCGACGTCCCTGTCGGTCCTGGGCTGGGCGTACGGCGAGCCGGCCATCGTGAGCTGGAACGACGTCGGCCACCTCGGCGGATAGCGGCGGTTCATGTCGTCCGGGGCATCGAGGCGTGTCTCTCCAGGAACGCCGAGACACCCGAGGTGCGGCGGTGCGGCAGCAGGACGCGTGCCGTGCCCGCCAGCATCGTCTGGATCCGGGACGACTGGACCTCGTCCAGCAGCTCCAGCACCCGCGTGCCCGCCGCCGCCGCCTCGTCGGGGTGTCCGCCCCGCGCCAGGTCGTCGGCCAGCTCCGCCGTGTACAGGGCGAGGTTCCGGGTGAAGTGCGGGTTCTGCAACTGCCCGGCCCGGCGCGCGTGCCGTGCCGCCCGCAGCCAGTCGCCCAGCGTCGACCAGCACTGCGCCTCCAGCCCCTCCAGCTCGGCCTCCCCGTAGAAGCTCATCCACTCGGGGTCGGCGTCCGAGGGGCCCCGTTCGTAGAGGGTCTGGGCGCGGGCCAGCGCCTGTTCGCAGCCGACGCGGTCGGCGAGCCCCGCCCAGCCGCCCGCCTCGCGCAGCGACAGCAGGGACAACAGGCGGGGGGAGCCGAGCGGCCGGGCGACGCGCAGCGCGGCCTGGGCCGCCCGTACGGCCTCGCGGGGCCGCCCGGCGTCCCGCGCGAGGAACGCCGTGTTGCAGAAGGCGTGCGCCTCCAGCGCGGGATCACCCGTCATCCGGGCGGTCGCCAGGGCCTCGGCGTAGTGGGAACGGGCGTCGTCGAAGCGTCCGGAGTCGTGGGCCAGCCAGCCCACGGAGATGGCCAGCTCCCCGGCGCCCGAGCACAGCCGCTCCACCGTCGTCTGCCGGGTCGCCCCGGCGTCCAGCAGCGCGTACGCGACGCGCAGCGGTGTCGCCGCGCGCCGGTAGAGGCTGTCGGCGCCGTGCCGGTCGTCGAGCAGCCGGATCCGGCGGACGGCCTCTTCCACGGCTCCCGCGTCGCTCGCCGCGGCCCGTCGCGGGGGGCCCTGCCCCGCGACGGCCTCCGGGGCGAGCCCGAGGGGGCCCAGTGAGGCGGCGGCCACCGTGGCGCCCCCGCCGGTCATGAATGCGCGACGCAGCACGTCGCTCTCCTCGTGGTTCTCGTGCGTCTCGTACTGGTTGTGCGTCTCGTACTGGCTGTGGGTGTCGTACTGGCTGTGCGTCTCGTACGGCTCGGGCGACGCGTGCGTCCCGTCCCCGGCGGGTGCCGGGCTTCCGGCGCCCGGGCCGACGGAGTCCTCCGCGGTGCGCGTCCGGCGTCCGCGTACGGACGAGCGGGGTGCGAACCCCAGATCGGTCAGCGTGCGGCCGGGAAACATGTGCAGGAACACCCGTTCGTAGGCGTAATTGGGACAGCGAATCTCGCCCGCTTCCACCCGGCCGATGTACCGCGCGTCACAGCTGACCCGTTCGCCGACCTCCAGGGCGGCCCGGCGGACCGCCGCGGCGAACTCGGCGGGCGAGCGCTGTCCGCGCAATTCCCGGAAAACGCAGTTCGGCTGTAGTGGCCGGTCGGGCTGGGGCGGGGGCACCGTTGACGACGCCATGGCCGGGTCCTCTCGTGCGAACCGTCGAACCATGCCGGAACCAGGGCGGATCCTGTGGTCACCACCCTGTCTCCAGCGGCACGAACGTACCGGCTGTGACGATGCCACCACGCTTTGTTTAGCTACAAACCGGATATCTCATCCAAGATCTGCCATGAAGTGCCATCCTATGCGTCGCAGTCGCGCCGTAGCCGTCGGCCGTCCACGGCGTTGAACGGTTCGGCCCGGGAGGCCCCGACTCCCGACCTGCCCGTTCAAGGAGGGGTTGTGGTGATGGAGGCCGGGATGGAGACCAGCCGGATCAGCGTGCGCCGCAGGCCGCCGGCGTTCCCGGACGCCGGGTGCGACGTCGTCACCGTTCCCGCACGGCAGGGACTGGAGGCGGTCGACATCCTGCGCCGCGGGACCGGCGACACGGTGGGTCCGGTGCTGCACGACGGCGGTGACACGCTCGGATTCCTGGTGCCGCCGGGAACGGCCGCCGCCTGGGACGTGCCCGGGAGCACCTGCACGGAGACGGTGGAGGGGTCGGACTGGCTGCTGCCGCCCGGGGAGCGTGACCTGCCGACCGATCCGGCCGCGCTGCGGGCCGCGCTCGGCGAGGCGGCCCGGCTGATCGAGGTGGCCGACAACTGCTGTTGAGGCGATTCCCTCCCGTACCCGCGGATAATGACCCCATGGGAAAGTCCAGGAACGCCCGGCGCAGACAGGCCGCCGTCGAAGCCGTCGTCGAACAGGTCGACGGGGGACGCGCCGAGCTGATACCCGACCGGGAGCGGGCACGGGCCTGGACGCTGTTGATCGACGGGGCCCCGCAGTCCCATGTCGACCTGGACGACCCGGCGTACCTGTCCTTCGAGTACCAGCGCCGTCTCGGGCACGTCATCGATCTCGTCGCACCGCCCGGCAGGCCCGTCCACGCCGTGCATCTCGGCGGCGGTGCGTTCACCCTCGCCCGCTACGTCGCCGCCACCCGGCCGCGCTCCACCCAGCAGATCGTCGAGCATGACGCGGCGCTGGTCCAACTGGTGCGCCGGGAGCTGCCGCTGGACCCGAACGCCCGCATCCGGGTGCGCTCCGCAGACGCCCGCGCCGGGCTGGCCAAGGTGGCCGACGGCTGGGCGGACCTGGTGATCACGGACGTGTTCGCAGGGGCCCGTACCCCGGCGCACCTGACGTCGGCCGAGTTCCTCGACGAGGTGCGCAGGGCCCTGCGTCCCGGCGGTGTGCTGGCCGCCAATCTCGCCGACGGTCCGCCGCTGGCCCATCTGCGCGGGCAGATCGCCACCGCCGCCGCCCGGTTCGCCGAGCTGGCGCTGGTCGCGGACCCGGCCGTGCTGCGCGGCAAGCGCTTCGGCAACGCCGTCCTCGTCGCCTCCGACCACCCGCTGCCGATCGCCGAGCTGACCCGCCGGGCCGCCTCCGACCCGCACCCGGGCCGCGTCGAACACGGCCGGGAGCTGACCGACTTCACCGGCGGCGCACTCCCCGTCACGGACGCCGCGGCGGTGGCCTCACCGGCCCCGCCGCCCTCCGTGTTCGGCTGAAGGAGCCCGTGCCGCGACTCCCCGCCCGGTGAGAAGCCTTCAGTAGGTTCCGATCTCCACCCTCGGCGGCCCGTCGTGCCAGGTGCAGAACACCGACACCCGGTCGGCGCCCGAGGCGAATTCCACCCGGATCCATGTCTCCGTCTTCCACACCTGCATCGACCAGCCCGTGTCCGGCGTGGCCGACACCAGGGTCGCCGACGCCGTACCGAGGTCGAAGACCGCGCGACCGCCGTCGGTGTCATAGCTCTTGACCTGGCCGGAGCCGGTGGGGGAGGGGCTCGCCGAGGACGCCGGGGCCTTGGTCGCGGTCCGCGACGGGGTAGGGCTCGGCGTCGGCTCGCGGGGCGTCGCGCTCGGCGTCGGCGACGGACTGTGCGACGGGGACGGCCGCCTGGTCGAGGAGGCCACCGGCTTGGACTCCTGCGTGGTGGCGTCGGCCGTCGTGATGGGCAGGGCCCGGGGCGGGTCGTAGGCGGTGCCCGCCATCACCGTGTGGACACCCCACCACGACAGGGTGACCGCCGCGCCCGTGGCGAGCGTCCAGGCCAGTACGTGTATGAGTCCTCTGCGCATCGCGGGCCATCTTGCCTCACGCGTCACACGCGTGTCGCCGGGACGGAGTTGTCCACAGGCTCCGGACCGCTTCCGCCGGATGGCGTACGGTGCCGCCCATGGCAAGTGTGCTCGTGGTCGAGGACGACCAGTTCGTACGCTCGGCGCTGATCCGGCATCTCACCGAAGCCGCGCACACCGTGCGCAGTGTCGGTACGGCACTACAGGCGCTGCGCGAGGTCGCCCATGTCCGCTTCGACGTCGTGATACTGGACCTCGGACTGCCCGACCTCGACGGGTCCGAGGCCCTGAAGATGCTGCGCGGGATCACGGACGTACCGGTGATCGTCGCCACGGCACGGGACGACGAGACGGAGATCGTCCGGCTGCTCAACGCCGGGGCGGACGACTACCTGACCAAGCCGTTCTCCGTCGAGCATCTGTCGGCGCGGATGGCGGCCGTGCTGCGCCGGGCCCGGGCCGGCGCCGGTGACGTGCCGCCGTCGACGGTGCTCCGCGTCGGCGGCCTGACCGTCGACCCGCTGCGCCGCCAGGCGGAGCTGGACGGCGTACGGCTGGACCTCACCCGCCGCGAGTTCGACCTGCTCGCCTTCCTGGCCGCCCGGCCCGGTGTCGTCGTCCCCCGCAAGGAACTCCTCGCCGAGGTCTGGCAGCAGTCCTACGGCGACGACCAGACCATCGACGTCCATCTGTCGTGGCTGCGGCGCAAGCTGGGCGAGACGGCCGCCCGGCCCCGCTATCTGCACACCTTGCGGGGCGTCGGCGTGAAGCTGGAGCCGCCCGGAGCGGAGCCGGCGCGATGAGATGGGCCCTGGTCAAGGTCTCGCTGGCGGTCACCGCCATGGTCGTGGTCGCCTTCGCCGTCCCGCTCGGCCTCGTCATCCGGGAGATGGCCCGGGACCGCGCCTTCTCCAACGCCGAGCGCCAGGCCGCGGCCATCGCGCCCGCGCTGTCCATCACCACCGACCGCGACCAGCTGGAACGCGTCGTCGCCTCCGCGGGCTCCGACGCCGGCATGGCCGTGCACATACCGGCGGCCGACGACGGGAGCGGTGTCGAGATCGGCCGGCAGCGCGCCGCCGGCCGGGACATCGCCGCCGTACGGAGGCTGGGGCGGGCCTCCACCACGGAGGTGTCCGGCGGCTCCACCCTGCTCCAGCCGGTCGCCCTCAGCTCCGGCCAGATCGCCGTGGTCGAGGTGTACGTCCCCGAGTCCGAGGTCACCAACGGCGTCGGCACCGCCTGGGCGGTGCTCGCCGCGGTCGGCGCCGCGCTGATCGTCGGCTCGGTGGCCGTCGCCGACCGGCTGGGCGTACGGATGGTGCAGCCCGCGCAGCGCCTGGCCGAGGGCGCGCACGAGCTGGGGGAGGGCAGACTGGGCGCCCGGGTGCCCGAGGAGGGCCCGGCCGAACTGCGCCGGGCGGCCGTCGCGTTCAACTCGATGGCCGACCAGGTCGTGCAGCTCCTCGCCAACGAGCGGGAGCTGGCGGCCGATCTGTCGCACCGTCTGCGCACACCGCTGACCGTGCTGCGGCTGAACGCCGCCTCGCTCGGGGAGGGGCCGGCCGCCGAGCAGACCCGGGCCGCGGTCGAGCAGCTGGAGCGCGAGGTCGACACCATCATCCGTACGGCCCGTCAGGCCAAGCCGCAGACGGCCGCGGCGGGGCCCGGCGCCGGGTGCGACGCGTCCGAGGTGGTGCGCGAGCGGATGGCGTTCTGGTCGGCGCTGGCCGAGGACGAGGGGCGCAAGTGGCGGGTGGCCGGAGCCGACCGGCCGGTGCGCATACCCGTGGCCCGCGCCGATCTGGCGGCGGCGCTGGACGCGCTGCTCGGCAATGTCTTCCGGCACACACCGGAGGGCACGGCCTTCGCGGTCGATGTGCACAACGGCGAGGACGCGGTGATCGTGCTCGTCTCCGACGCGGGCCCCGGCATACCGGACCCCCAGGCGGCGATGGCCCGCGGCCGGGGCTCGGGCAACGACGGGTCGACCGGCCTCGGCCTGGACATCGTGCGCCGGCTCGCCGAGTCCACCGGCGGTGACGTACGGATCGGCTCGTCGGTGCTCGGCGGCACGGAGGTGCGGATCTGGATCCAGCTGGACGGCAGGGCGGCGCCGGTCAGGCGCGGGCACCGCGGGGCCGTGCGGCGGCGCCGGACGGGCCGGCGGGGTCTCGTCGCGGGCCGTTCCCTTTAACCGTCCCCGATCCCTTCCTTAAGCGCACCCTAAGGATCTCAACCCCCGTCCGGATCAGGCTCTTTGCCCGATTGCTGATCGCTAGCGTGCTGCCGCGCCCCACACCCGGGAGGTCCGTGGGGCGCATCTGTGAACCCCCGTGGACAGCGAAGGCAGGCACGCGATGAGCACGCACCGGCGGCGCAAGATCAGTGGCAGGAACAAGGCGATCGGCGGCCTCGTCGCCGCGGCCGTCGCGGGCGGCGGCGCGCTCCTGTTCACCAGCACCGCACAGGCGGCCGGCGTGGGCGCCGCGTACACGAGGACCAGCGACTGGTCGACCGGGTACACCGCGCAGTACGTCGTCACCAACGACAGCGGCGCCGCGAAGCAGAAATGGACGCTGGAGTTCGACCTGCCCGCGGGCGCGAAGATCAGCTCGCTGTGGAACGGCGAGTCGAGCGTCAGCGGGCAGCATGTCACCGTGACCCCGCCGAAGTGGGACACGGACGGCCTGGCGGCCGGCGAGTCGGTCACCGTCGGCTTCGTGGTCAACGGCTCCGGCGATCCGTCCGGCTGCCAGGTGGACGGCGCCGCGTGCTCCACGGACACCGGCGCGACGCCGGAGCCCAGCGGCCGTCCGACGGACTCCCCGACGGCGACGGCCACCCCGACCGCGACCCCCACCGCGACCGCCACGCCCACCCCCACCGCGACCGCCACCGCGTCGCCGACCCAGAGCACCGGCACCGGCACCACCGCGAGCGCCGGCTTCGCCCCGTACGTCGACACCTCGCTCTACCCGGCCTTCGACCTGGTGGCGAACGCCGAGACCACCGGCGTGAAGAACTACAACCTCGCCTTCGTCACCGACGGCGGCGGCTGCACGCCCAAGTGGGGCGGCGTGACCGACCTCGCGAGCGACGCCGTGGCCGCCCAGATCGGCGCCCTGCGCGCCAAGGGCGGCGACGTCCGGGTCTCCTTCGGCGGCGCGGCCGGGACCGAGCTGGCGACGACCTGCTCCTCGGCGGACGCGCTGGCGGCGGCGTACGCCAAGGTGGTCGACGCCTACGGCCTCACCAAGGTCGACTTCGACGTCGAGGGCGGCGCGCTGCCGAACACGACGGCCAACACCCGCCGCGCGCAGGCGATCGCCGAGCTCCAGCGGCGCTACCCGGACCTGGACGTCTCCTTCACCCTCCCCGTCATGCCCGAGGGCCTGACCCAGGACGGCGTCAACCTGCTCTCCGACGCCCGGACGAACGGCGTCGCGATCGGCACCGTCAACATCATGGCGATGGACTACGGCGCCGCGTACAGCGGTGACATGGGCACCTACGCCACCCAGGCCGCCACCGCCACCCAGGCCCAGATCAAGAGCGTGCTGGGCCTGTCGGACAGCGCGGCCTGGAAGGCGGTCGCCGTCACGCCGATGATCGGCGTCAACGACGTCTCGTCGGAGGTCTTCACGGTCGACGACGCCGCCCAGCTGGTGGAGTTCGCCGAGTCCAAGGGCCTGGGCTGGCTGTCCATGTGGTCCGCCACCCGCGACAAGCAGTGCGCGGGCGGCGCGAAGAACCAGGCCGACGCCACGTGCAGCTCCATCGTCCAGGAGGCAGGCGCCTTCTCGAAGGCGTTCGGGGCCTACGAGTAAGCGCTTCGCCAAGCGCTTCGCCAAGCGGTCCGCCAAGCGGTCCGCCGAGCGCTTCGCCAAGCGCTCGGCTGGAAGTCCGGTGCGTCGTCTGCGGGCCCGTCGTGGCCGGTCGCGCAGTTCCCCGCGCCCCATGGGGCGCTGCCGGATTCCGGCCCGCGAAGAGCCCCCACGGAACACGCGGGGCGCGGCACCCCCCGTCGGGCGCCGCGCCCCGCCCCCCGCTTCCCCCAGGGAGGTGGCTCTTCCCGGCCCTACTCGGCGGCGGTCTCGGCGGTCTCGGCGGTCTCGTCGGTCACGGCCGGCGCGGTGGGCGCGACGGGCTCGGTCTGCTCGACCGGGGGCAGGGTGCCCGTCCGGGCCGCCCGGCCGTACCAGTGGGCGCTCGACTTCGGGGTGCGGGCCAGCGTCGCGTAGTCGACGTAGACCGCGCCGAAACGCTTCTCGTAGCCGTAGGCCCACTCGAAGTTGTCCATCAGGGACCACAGGAAGTAGCCCCGGACGTCCGCGCCGTCGGCGATGGCCCGGCGCACCGCCGAGAGGTGGCCGTGCAGGTAGGCGATGCGCTCCGGGTCGTGCACCCGGCCGTCGTGGTCGGGCTTGTCGTCGTAGGCCGCGCCGTTCTCGGTGATGTAGAGCGGCAGGCCCGGAGCCTCGCGGCTGTAGCGCATGATCAGCTCGTGCAGGCCCGTGGGGTCGATCGTCCAGCCCATCTCGGTGCGCTCGCCCGGGGTCTGGTGGAAGGCGACGTCGTCCGCAGCCGGCCAGGGGGAGTGTTCGCTGGTGCCGTGGCCGTCCGCGCGCGGTCCGCTCACCTCGCTGTCCGCGGCGCCCACCAGGCTCGGCGTGTAGTAGTTCAGGCCCAGTGCGTCCAGCGGCTGGTGGATCGCCGCCAGGTCGCCGTCCTGGACGCAGGACCAGTCCGTCACCGACGCCGTCGCCGCGTACAGCGACTCCGGGTAGACGCCGTGCAGGATCGGGCCGTGGAAGACGCCGTTGGCCAGGTCGTCGATCTTCCGGGCCGCCGCCAGGTCCGCGGGGACCTGCGAGAGCGGCCGGACGACCGAGGAGTTGAGGCTGATCGCCACCGAGTTGCGGGCCGGCATCACCGACCGCAGCGCGGAGGTGCCAAGCCCGTGCGCCAGGTTCAGGTGATGAGCCGCCCGCAGGGAGGCCGCCGGGTCGGTGCGGCCGGGGGCGTGCACACCGGAGCCGTAGCCGAGGAAGGCGCTGCACCACGGCTCGTTGAGGGTGATCCACTGCTCCACGCGGTCGCCGAGCGCCTCGCCGACGATCTGCGCGTACTCGGCGAAGCGGTACGCCGTGTCGCGCTCCGGCCAGCCGCCCGCGTCCTCCAGCTCCTGGGGCAGGTCCCAGTGGTAGAGGGTGACGGCCGGCTTGATGCCCTTGGCCAGCAGCTCGTCCACCAGACGGCGGTAGAAGTCCAGGCCGCGCTGGACGGCCGGGCCGCGGCCGGTGGGCTGCACCCGGGACCAGGAGACGGAGAAGCGGTAGGCGTTCAGGCCCAGCTCCGCCATCAGCGCCACGTCGTCGCGGTAGCGGTGGTAGTGGTCGACAGCGATGTCACCGGTGTCGCCACCGGCCGTCTTGCCCGGCGTGTGGCTGAAGGTGTCCCAGATCGACGGAGTACGGCCGTCCTCCCGCACCGCCCCCTCGATCTGGTACGCGGAGGTCGCGGCGCCCCAGAGGAAGGCGGGGGGAAAGGTCACCGGGGTCACCGGCGTGGCGGAGTCAGACATGGAAGCGCTCCCATAGGGGGTCGAGAGGACCGGCGGGTAAGAGGGGGGAAGAAGGCGGGAAGGGCGTGACGAGGGCCGGAGCTGCGGTGACCCGGCCCCCGAGCGTCCGGGCGTCAGCCCTTGACGGCGCCCTGCATGATGCCGCCCACGATCTGCTTGCCGAAGATCGCGAAGACCAGCAGCAGCGGCAGCGTGCCGAGCAGTGCGCCCGCCATGATCAGTGACTGGTCCGGGGTGAAGCCGCGGCCCAGGCCCGCGACCGCGACCTGCACGGTCGGGTTGCCGTTCTGCGTCAGCACCAGGAACGGCCACAGGAAGTCGTTCCAGGTCTGCACGAACATCAGCATGCCCAGCACGGCCATCGCGGGTCTCGCGGCCGGGAACACCACGTGCCACACCACGCGCCAGCTGCTGGCGCCGTCGACCCGGGCGGCCTCGATGATCTCGTCCGGCAGCGCCTGGAGCAGGTACTGCCGCATGAAGAAGACGCCGAACGCGCTCACCAGAGAGGGCAGGATCACCGACTGGAGCTGGTCGGACCAGTCCAGCTTGGCGACCATCATGTACAGCGGGATGATGCTCAGCTGCGGCGGCACCATCATCGTGCCGACCACGATCAGCATCAGCGCGTTGCGGCCCTTGAACCGCAGCTTGGCGAAGGCGAACCCGGCGATCGTCGACAGGAAGACGATGGTGAGCGCCGAGGTGCCCGCCACGATGGTGGTGTTGAGGAAGGCCTTGCCCAGGTTGGCGTCCTTCCAGGCGATCTCCAGCTTGTCGAAGAGGTTGCCGCCGAACCAGAGCGGCGGCGGGGACTGCGCCAGCCGCTGGTTGTCGCGGGAGGCGGCGATCGCCGTCCACACCAGCGGGAACAGCGAGCCGACGGTGAACAGGGCGAGGATGACGTAGGCGATCGGTCCGGCGTGCAGCTGCCCGCCGGCGCGGGCCGCCTTGGACCGCCGGACGCGCCGCGGCTTCGTCTTCGTCGCGGTCGTGCCGGTCGGCGGTGTCAGTGTCGTCGTCACGGCCGGTCCTCCTAACTACTGGCGCGCAGCCGGCGCGAGATGACGGAGTTGACGATCCCGATCACGATGAGGATCAGGAACATCACCCAGGCGATCGCGGAGGCGCGGCCCAGGTGCTGGTTGACCCAGCCCTGCTCGTACAGGTACAGACCCAGCGTCTGGAACTGGTGCTGGGAGCCGCCGGAGGCGCCCTTGTTCGCGTCGAACAGCAGCGGCTCGCCGAAGACCTGGCTGGCACCGATGGTCGAGACCACGACGGTGAACAGGATCGTCGGACGCAGCGAGGGCAGCGTGACATGGATGAACTGCTGCCAGCGGTTGGCGCCGTCCAGCGCCGCCGACTCGTACAGGTCCTGCGGGATCGCCTGCATCGCGGCCAGGTAGATCAGCGCGTTGTAGCCGGTCCAGCGCCAGATGATGATCGAGGAGACGGCGAACTGCGAGGGCCACTTGTCGTTCTGCCAGTCGATCTTGTCGATGCCGACCATGTCGAGCACCCAGTTGATCACGCCGTAGTCGCGGCCGAAGAGCAGTACGAAGACCAGGGACGCGGCGGCGATCGACGTGGCGTACGGAGCCAGCATCACGACCCGGTAGAAGGTCGAGCCGCGCAGCTTGTAGTTGAGGATGTGCGCCAGGCCCATCGCCATCAGCAGCTGCGGAACCGTGGAGATGATGCCGATGGTCAGCGTGTTCTTCGCGGCGTTCCAGAAGAACTCGTCGTCGAAGATCCGCGTGTAGTTGCGCAGGCCCGCCCACTCCATGTCGGTGGGCGCGGTCAGCTCCACCGTGTGCAGCGAGGCCCAGGCGGTGTAGATCAGCGGGAACAGGCCGAACGCCAGGAAGAGCAGGAAGAAGGGCGAGACGAACGCGTACGGGCTCCAGCGGATGTCCCGCTGCCAGCGGCGGGAGAGCCTGGCCCGCTTCTTCGCCGCCTCGGCGGAGAGCGCGTCGGCGGGCGCGCGGCCCGGGGCCGCGCCCCCCTCCTTCGCGGGGGGCGCGGCGATGTCGTGCCGGGTGGCCATTCCGGTCACTTCTCCAGGTTGTTGTCGATGGTCTTCACGGCGTTGTCCCAGGCCTCCTTGGGCGACTTGCCCTGGGTGACGAGGATGACGCCGTTGTCCGTCAGACCCTGCTGGACGATCTGGTCCTTCGGGCCGATGACCTGGGTCGGGATCTGCTTGGCCGCCTCGGCGAAGATGGTGCCGATCGGGGCGTCACCGGTCATCTTGTTCTTGGCACCCGTCACCTGGGGCAGGTCGTACGCGGCCGGGGCGCTGGGGAAGCTGCCCTGCTTGGCGAAGAGCTTGGCCTGCTGCTCGGGCGCGGTCAGCCAGGCGACCAGCTTCGCGGCCTCCTCGGTGTGCTTGCCCGACTTCGGCACGGTCAGGAAGGTGCCGCCCCAGTTGCCGGCCTTGGGCGCCGCGGCCACGTCCCACTTGCCGTAGGAGTCCGGCTTCGACTTGCCCATGATGGTGCCGAGCATCCACGGCGGGCAGGAGACCGTGGCGAACTTGCTGTTGGCGATCGTGGTGTCCCAGGCGGGCTGGAACTGCGTCTGGTTGCCGGTCAGCCCCTTCTCGGCGGCCTCGGCGGTCAGGTCGAAGGCCTTCTTCACGGCGGGGTTCGTCTTGTAGATGACCTTGCCGGAGGAGTCGTAGAACTTCTCGCTCTCACCGCTGAGGATGGCGTTGATCATGCCGCCCGGGGAGTCGACGAAGGTGGTGCCCTTCGGCGCCTTCTTCTGGTACTCCTCGCCCGCCTGGACGTACTTCTCCCAGTCGCCGGCCCACAGCTTGCTCACCTCCTCGCGGTCGGTGGGCAGCCCGGCCTTCTCGAAGAGGTCCTTGCGGTAACAGATGGCCATCGGGCCGATGTCGGTGCCGAGGCCGATGGTCTGGTTGTCCTTGGTGGTGGCCTGCTTCCACTTCCAGTCCAGCCAGTTGCTGGACTGGACGCCGGACACCTTGGACAGGTCCATCAGCTTGGCCGCCTGGGTCTGCACGACCTCGGCGATGTTGCCGACCTCGACCGCCTGGATGTCCTGGAGGCCGCTGTTGGTGGTCAGGTGGTTGACGAGAGCCGGGTAGTAGTTCTCGTTCCGCTCGACCACGGTCTCCTGGATCTTGATCTTCGGGTTGAGCTTCTCGTACTCGGAGTAGAGGCCGGCCTCCTTGAAGCCCTGGGTGCCGAAGAGACCCAGGGTGATCACGGTCTTGCCGTTGCTGTCGCCGGACGACGTGTCGGACTCGTCGTTGCCGTCGTCGGCACAGCCGGCCAGCAGCCCGGCGCCCAGCGACACCACGGCCGCGACGGCCAGTGCCCTGCGCGCGACCGGGTTCCCCCCGCTCGAACGCAGCCGAGAGAGGGGGAGGGTTCGTGCTCGCATCTTTGCGTCCTCCTGTTGCCCTGACGTGCCGACCCCCCGGCCAACGGCATTGTTGGGCCCGTTAGTTTCTCGCTGCGGCTCGGGCGGGGAACGTGCGGGTTGTGTATGTGTCAGGTACCGTGGGAGCGCTCCCACAGGTGATGTGTTGAAGAGTCGCGGGTCCGAGCGGGGGTGTCAAGGGAGCGGACACGGAGTTATGTCTTCAGTTATCGGCCTGTTAGCTAACCCGCGGCTCGGACAGAAACCGTGCGGACTCGGCCACGGCGGGCGTCCGGCGGCCCCAGATCAGGGTGCCGGCATGGCCGTCGCCGCTGGTGCGGGGCCTGAGGACGACGCCCCCGGGAACGGCGGCCACACCGGCGGGACTGTTACATTCCAGGCCGATGGAACGGGTCGACGGGAGGGCGGAGCCCATGGCAAGCCACGGAGCGCGGGGCCGGAGCGGTGGCCGGCCCACCCTCGAAGAGGTGGCGGCACGCGCCGGCGTCGGCCGCGGCACGGTCTCCCGGGTGATCAACGGCTCGCCCCGGGTCAGCGAGGCCACCCGCGCCGCCGTCGAGGCCGCGGTCGCGGAGCTCGGCTACGTCCCGAACACGGCCGCACGCGCGCTGGCCGCCAACCGCACCGACGCGGT
The DNA here is from genome assembly GCF_014647975.1 of Streptomyces fumigatiscleroticus. GTDB lineage: Bacteria > Actinomycetota > Actinomycetes > Streptomycetales > Streptomycetaceae > Streptomyces > Streptomyces fumigatiscleroticus. The sequence goes on along the minus strand of NZ_BMQF01000002.1, from coordinate 602,226 downwards.
CGCCCTCGTCGTCCCGGAGCCGGAGACCCGGTTCTTCGCGGAGCCGTACTTCTCCGACATGCTGCGCGGCGTCGGGGCGGAGCTGACCGACACGCAGATGCAGCTGCTGCTGATCTTCGCGGGCAGCGACCGGGAGCGGGAGCGGCTCGCCCAGTACCTGGCCGCGCACCGGGTGGACGGCGTACTGCTGGTCTCGGTGCACGCCGACGACCCGCTGCCCGACCTCCTCGCCCAGCTGGAGATCCCCGCCGTGATCAGCGGCCCGAGGTCGGCCGGGGAGACCCTGCCGTCGGTGGACTCGGACAACTACGGCGGCGCCCGCTCGGCCGTCGAGCACCTGATGGCGGGCGGCCGCCGCCGGATAGCCCACATCACCGGCCGCCTCGACGTCTACGGCGCCCAGCGGCGCATCGACGGCTACCGCGACGCCCTGCGCGACGCGGGCCTGGACGCGGACGAGAAGCTGATCGAGGCCGGGGACTTCACCGAGGAGGGCGGCCGCCGCGGGATGGCGCGGCTGCTTCAGCGCCGTCCGGACCTGGACGCGGTCTTCGCCGCCTCCGACGTGACCGCGGCCGGTGCCCGCCAGGCCCTGCGCGAGGCCGGCCGCCGCATCCCCGACGACGTGGCGCTGGTCGGCTACGACGACTCGGCCATCGCCCGTCACATGGATCCGCCGCTGACCAGCGTCCGCCAGCCCATCCAGCAGATGGGCCGCAGGATGATCGACCTGCTGCTCACCGAGATCGCCGACCGCCGTCCGGCGGTCTCCCGCGGACTGGAGCGGCGGCAGGTGGTCCTGGCGACGGAACTGGTACCGCGCGCGTCGTCCTGAGCGGGGAACTCCCGCGACCGGCCATGCCCCGCCGGAGGCCGGCGGGCTGGCCTGGATCGCGCCGTGCTTGCGTTACCGGGTGAGGGAGCCACTACGGCTAGGACGCCCTCCGGACCGCGGTTGTGCTGAACGGCCGGTGCGGAGGTGGTGGGGCCGGCCGGAGGACGACCGGTGCCCGTGATGTTCCCAGCATTCGGGAGACGACCAAGGGCTGACCCGCTTTCGCAGGCCAGCCCTTGATCTGTCAGGGTGAGTGACGGGACTCGAACCCGCGACATCCTGGACCACAACCAGGTGCTCTACCAGCTGAGCTACACCCACCACGACCGGCGGTTCATTTCCGTGGTTTCCCGACCGGCCGAGAAAAAGTGTACAGGGTCCGAAGGGGTGCTCGCGCACGCCTTTCGCGGCGCCCCTCCCCGGACCCCCGATCCGCCTACTGAGCAGGCAGGACGTACTTGGCGGCGATCTCCCTGGCGCGGTCGGAGTCGGGGCCCGGCTGCGGTACGAAGACGGCCTCGCGGTAGTAGCGCAGCTCCGCGATGGACTCGCGGATGTCGGCCAGGGCGCGATGGTTGCCGTTCTTCTGCGGACTGTTGAAGTACGCCCGCGGATACCAGCGGCGGGCCAGCTCCTTGATGCTGGAGACGTCCACGATCCGGTAGTGGAGGTAGTCCTCCAGCGTCGGCATGTCCCGCAGCAGGAAGCCGCGGTCGGTGCCGACGGAGTTGCCGCACAGCGGGGCCTTGCCGGGCTCCTTGACGTGCTCCCGCACGTAGGACAGGACCTGCTCCTCGGCGTCGGCCAGGGTCGTGCCGCCCGGGAGCTCCGCGAGCAGTCCGGAGGAGGTGTGCATCTGACGCACCACTTCCGGCATCGTCTCCAGCGCCGATTCCGGCGGGCGGATGACGATGTCGACGCCCTCGCCGAGTACGTTCAGCTCGGAGTCGGTGACGAGGGCGGCCACCTCGATGAGCGCGTCGTCGGACAGCGAGAGGCCGGTCATCTCGCAGTCGATCCACACCATGCGATCGTTCATGTGTCTAACCTTACGGCCCGGTGCCCGTGAGCGGGCCGGCCGTGCGGTGCCCGTGGTGCGCGGAGCCGGTGAAGGCTCCCCCGGGCAGGCCGGAGCCCGACGGGGTTCGCTCCCCGCCGGACTCCGGCCGGACGGTCAGGTCGCGCTGCGCTGTCCCGGCAGGCTGGCCCGGCTCGGCACGTACGCCTCGCGTCCGTTGTCCGCCGCCGCGGACAGCGACGCCGCCGAGCCGACGGCGGCCGCCGTGCGGCGGGTCTGGAACGGCACGGTGCCCTCCGGGTGCAGCGCGGCGGGCGCGTGACCCGGCGTGGGGCCGTGCGTGCCGGCGGTGCCCGCGGCGCCGTCGCTGTCCGACGGCTTGTCGCCCTGCGGCCTGCGGGCGCGGTACGCGGCCCGGTAGGCGGCCGGGGACGAGCCCAGCTCGCGGCGGAAGTGGCCGCGCAGCGCCACCGGCGAGCGGAAGCCGCAGCGGCCCGCGACCTCGTCCACCGAGTAGTCCGACGTCTCCAGCAGCCGCTGCGCCTGGAGCACCCGCTGGGTGATCAGCCACTGCAACGGCGCGCTGCCGGTGAGCGAGCGGAACCGGCGGTCGAAGGTGCGCCGGCTCATGTACGCCCGCGCGGCCAGCGTCTCCACGTCGAACTGCTCGTGGAGGTGCTCCAGCGCCCAGGCGACGACCTCGGCGAGCGGGTCGGCGCCGATCTCCTCGGGTAAAGACCTGTCGAGGTAGCGCTCCTGGCCGCCGCTCCGGCGCGGGGGGACCACCAGCCGGCGGGCCAGTGCCCCGGCCGCCTCGTTGCCGTGGTCCGTGCGCACGATGTGCAGGCACAGGTCGATGCCGGCCGCGGTGCCCGCCGACGTCAGCACGTCTCCGTCGTCCACGAACAGCTCGCGTGGATCGACGTGCACCGACGGATAGCGCTTGGCCAGCGTCGGCGCGTACATCCAGTGGGTGGTCGCGGGGCGGCCGTCCAGCAGGCCGGCCGCCGCGAGCACGAAGGCCCCGGTGCACAGCCCGACGATGCGGGCGCCCTCCTCGTGTGCCCGGCGCAGCGCGTCGAGCGCCTCCTCCGGTGGTGGGGAGGTGATCGACCGCCAGGCGGGCACCACGACGGTGCCGGCCCGGGAGATCGCCTCCAGACCATGTGGCGCGGTGAGTTCCAGGCCCCCCGTGGTCCGCAGCGGACCTTCCTCACCGGCACACACCAGCAGCCGGTAGCGCGGTACTCCGGCGTCCTGGCGGTCGATTCCGAACACCGAAAGCGGTATGGAACTCTCGAAGATGGGGCCGCCGCTGAACAGCAGCACCGCGACGATCTCCTTGCGGCGTCGCCCGGAAAGCTTCCGGGCCGCGGCTTCCGGCGCGGCAGTGGAGTCGTGGCTCATCCTGCTAAGCCCCCCTCGGTGGTCGCGGCTCCTCGGTTGTGTCGCTCCTGCACGTTTCCCCTCGGTCCTGCACGAGTCCCCCGCCGTAAAGACAGTCAAGATCGAATCTACTGTGTCGCAAGATGCCGGGGTGACCAGTTCCGCACCCGGCACATTGTCGACATGGCAACTTGGCGTGAAGCATTCGATCACGAAGCGTTGCACTCGTGGGGCGTGCAGGGAAGTGCGCCTCGTGGCAGTGGCCAATCCCCGTAGGGTGCGCAGGGCCCCCGAGCTCCTTTCCGTGCAGGTCGAACGGGGGTTGGGGGGTGGTTCGGGTGGGGGATGTACCCTCCCCGGAAGTTGGCTGAAAAGCGCCGGGAGCGTGCGCGGAAACCGGTCAGCCACCCGGTGTACTACCCCCCGCTGTGCCGTCCACCCCTGTGCGCCCCGGTGCCGGTGCGGTGGTGACGCCCCCGGTGGGGCGCGCGGTCCTCGGCGAGCATCCGGGCGGCGCCGCGCTCGGACTGGCGCAGCAGGAAGCGGCAGACGCCGGTGACCGCGGCGAGCCCGAGGGCCGTGCCGGTGGCGCCGGCCAGCGAGGCGCCGTACCAGAGGAGGACGACGGGGACGAGGACGCAGCTGAAGGCCGCCCAGCGGACGAGGTCGGTGGTGCTGTCCTGGGGCGGAGGCGACGTGTGGGGTCTGCGGGAAGAGCGGGGCGATGCGGGCAAGGCGTGCTCCCTGGGGCGCTGGATCACCGGGTTAACGGCTGCCCGACCGGTCGGTCACTGTGCGCCCCGGCCGCCGCCGGGGGCCCTTCACCCGCGTGGCCGGTTGGCGCCCGGGTCGTGGCGGGCGGCGGGACCCATGGCGTCGGGTGCGTGAATCCTGTGCGAACCGCCTGTACGGCGCAGCAACCATTGCGTACCGGGCGCACCCTCGTGCATGCTCCGGGGAACCGCAGGGCAGCCTGTGCGGGATCTGGGCTAAGGAGGCGTGCCGCCGTACCCTTGGGGGTATGGGGTTGGGAAGATGATTCCCGGACACAGCTCCGCCGCACACTGTCGTCCCACCCAATAAGGATCACAACGCCGAGACAGCCATGGCCGGTCACGAATTCTTCGAACCAGCGGACCGCAAGCGGCCGGTCGCCGATCCGACGGCGGCCGATCCCCTGGCGGCGGAAGAGCCACGCCACTCCTGCGACCCCGCCTTCCGGTACGGCGTCGTCGTCGGCTTCGACGGCTCCACGTCCAGCGAGCGCGCCCTCGCCTACGCGATCGGCATGGCGCGGCGCTCGCACGCGGGCCTGATCATCGTCCATGTCGCCAACCGGCTGCCCACCACCGTGTGGGCGGGGTGCGAGCCGCCGGTCTTCGTGGACGTGCCGGACCACCGCACCGAGGTCCTGGGGCTGGAGCTGGCCTGTGCGGAGTATCTGGCCGAGGTGCCCTGGATCCTGGTCGAGCGCGGCGGCGACATCTGCCACGAACTCGAGGAGGTGGGACGGGAGTACGAGGCGAACGCCATCGTCGTCGGCTCCACCCACGGCCTCGTCGGGCGCATCTTCGGTTCCGTCGCGGGCCGGCTCGCCAAACGGGCGCAACGGCCCGTGGTGGTCATCCCGTGAGCGCCCCGCGCATCTCCCCGCGCCTGCGCGCGTCCTTCGGACTCGTTCCGTAACTCCGGGTCGCCCCAGGTGGGGTGAGACCCGCTCACTTCCTGTCGCACGCGAATCTACCGACGCGTAGAGGTGTTTGTGCCTTTGTGAAGGGCATATAGGGGTCACGCACCACCGCACATGCACGACACGAAGGGAGCCCGCCGTGGACAACGACGTCTCTGCGGGAAGCACCACCACGATCGTCGGCCGACTCGCCCTCGCCGCCACCCTGTTGGCGTTCGGGCTGGGATACACCGAGGTGATCCACGGTGTGACGGCGGCGGACGCCGCGATACTGGCCCGGTACGTCGGCGGCGTCCTGCTCTTCGCCGCGGGCCTGTTCGCCCTCCGGGAGCGGGACACGGCCACCGGTACGGCCTTCACGGTCCTCGGTGCCCTCTGGTTCACCTGGTCCCTCTCGGCCGGTCACCCGGTCGCGGGCAACGCGGAGGGGTCCTTCCTGCTGCTGTTCGCCCTCGCGGTGCTGACCCTCTCCTTCGCCGGTGGCGACAGGCTCAACCTGGCCGTCCACAGGCTGTTCTTCGTCTCCCTGCTGCTGCTCGCCGTCGGGCGGTTCGGCGACGGTGACGGGCTGATCAGGACCGGCGGCTGGCTGGCGGCCGTCGCGGGCGCGCTGGCCTGGTACTCCGCGGCCGCGGCGCTGGCCGGCTGGCCGACCAATCTGCCGCGACGTGCTGCCGGCCGGGGCGTGACGGCCACGGGCTGACGGCAGCCGGCCGGGGTATTGGGCGGCCCCGGCGTACGGAACGGACCCCCTGGTGTCTGGTGGCAGCACATGGGGGTCCGTTCTCCTGTCCGGCCCTACTCCACCGTCACCGACTTGGCCAGGTTGCGCGGCTTGTCGATGTCCCGGCCCAGGGCCAGCGCCGTGTGGTAGGCGAGGAGCTGGAGCGGGATGCCCATGAGGATCGGGTCCAGCTCGTCCTCGTTCTTCGGGACGACGACCGTGTGGTCGGCCTTCTCCTGCTCCTGGTGGGCGACGGCGAGGATACGGCCGCTGCGGGCCTTGATCTCCTCCATGGCCGCGCGGTTCTTCTCCAGCAGATCGTCGTCCGGGACGATGGCGACCGTGGGCAGCGCGGGCTCGATCAGCGCCAGCGGGCCGTGCTTGAGCTCGGAGGCCGGATAGGCCTCGGCGTGGATGTAGGAGACCTCCTTGAGCTTCAGGGAGGCCTCGCGGGCCACCGGGTAGCCCCGGACGCGGCCGATGAAGAGCATCGAGCGGGCCTCGGCGAACTGCTCGGCCAGCTTCTTGATCTCCGCCTCCCGCTCCAGGATCTCGGCGATCTGGGCGGGCAGCTTCCGCAGGCCCTCGATGATCCGCCTGCCGTCCCGGACGGACAGGTCGCGGGTGCGGCCCAGATGCAGGGCGAGCAGCGCGAAGGCGACGGTGGTGTTGGTGAAGCACTTGGTGGAGACCACGCACACCTCGGGACCGGCGTGCACGTAGATGCCGCCGTCGGCCTCCCGGGCGATCGCGGAGCCGACCACGTTGACCACGCCGAGCACCCGGGCGCCCTTGCGCTTCAGCTCCTGCACGGCCGCCAGCACGTCGTAGGTCTCACCGGACTGCGAGACGGCGACGTAGAGGGTGTCGGGGTCGACCACCGCGTTGCGGTAGCGGAACTCCGAGGCGGGCTCGGCGTCGGCGGGGATGCGGGCGAGCTCCTCGATCATCTGGGCGCCGATCATGCCGGCGTGGTACGAGGTGCCGCAGCCGAGGATCTTCACCCGGCGGATCCGGCGGGCCTCGCGGGCGTCCAGGTTCAGGCCGCCGAGGTGCACGGTGGAGAAGCGGTCGTCGATGCGGCCGCGCAGCACGCGGTCCACGGCGTCGGCCTGCTCGTGGATCTCCTTGTGCATGTAGGTGTCGTGGCCGCCCATGTCGTACGAGGCCGCCTCCCACTCCACGGTGGTCGGCTCGGCCGTGGTGCGGGTGCCCTCGGTGGTGTAGGTGCGGAAGTCGTCGGCCTTGAGGGTGGCCATCTCGCCGTCGTCGAGGGTGACGATCTGGCGGGTGTGGGCGACCAGCGCGGCGATGTCGGAGGCGACGAACATCTCCTTCTCGCCGATGCCGAGGACGACCGGGGAGCCGTTGCGGGCCACGACGATGCGGTCGGGGAAGTCGGCGTGCAGCACGGCGATGCCGTAGGTGCCCTCGATCACCCTCAGGGTCTCGCGGACCCGGTCCTCCAGCTTCTCGCCCTGGGCGCGGGCGATGAGGTGGACCAGCACCTCGGTGTCGGTCTCGGAGAGGAACTCGACCCCGTCCGCCTCCAGCTTGCGGCGCAGGTCGGCGGCGTTGTCGATGATGCCGTTGTGGACGACGGCGACCTTGCCCCCGGCGTCCAGGTGCGGGTGGGCGTTGACGTCGGAGGGGGCGCCGTGGGTGGCCCAGCGGGTGTGGGCTATGCCGGTGGTGCCCTTGAAGCGCGCCGGGACCTTGGCCTCCAGGTCGCGGACCCGGCCCTTGGCCTTGACCATCTTCAGGCCGGCCGTCTTGGGGGAGGTGACGACGATGCCCGCGGAGTCGTAGCCGCGGTACTCCAGGCGCTGGAGGCCCTCGAGGAGCAGCGGCGCGACATCGCGCTTACCGATGTATCCGACAATTCCGCACATATAGGTGTGTTCCTCGTGTCCCTCAGCCGTAGACCATGCGGCGCAGCTGGCGGAGCGTCAGCTCCGGCGGTGCCACCGCCCGGTATTTCAGTTCCGCCTCGATCCGCTCGAAGATCGTCGCGTTCACCAGGCCCTGGGCCTGGAGCTCGCGGTGGCGGCGACGGACGTACTCCTCGGTCGTCTCGTCGAAGTAGGCGAGCACGTCCTGGATCACGCGCAGCGCCTCGCCCCGGCTCAGGGGGGTCGAGCGCGTCAGATGATCAACAAGTTCGTCGTGCACCCGGTAGATCTTGGGGTACTCGCGGCCCTTTCGCAAGGATCCTGCCCGGAATCGGGCAGAGTGCTGTTGAAACTCTTATGGGAGGCTGTTCGCAAGCTGTCCACCCTGTGTCCGGTGTTTCGTTGCCCAAGGAGACGAGTTTCAGACGCCATGGACATTCCTCGCATGGGCGTTCCCGAGCGGCTGGCCGAGCGCATGAGCATGGCCGAGCAGCACGAGTACCTGCGCTCCAAGTTCTCGCGGCGCACGATGATCAGGGGCGGCGCCGTCACGCTGGGCGCCGTCGCCGGTGGCGCGTTCGTGCCCGGCGCCACCGCCCAGGCCGCCGTTCCCACCCAGCGCACCGCCTCCGCCACCGAGACGGTCGACGGCGCCCTCGTCGCCCCCTTCGGCCGCCACCTCGCCTACGGCAACGACCCGCGCACGGAGATGACGATCTCCTGGCAGGTCCCGGTCGCCGTGCGGAAGCCCTTCGTGCGCATCGGCGCCCACCCCTGGGACCTCTCCCGCAAGATCGAGGCCGAGGTCCGCACCCTGTACACCCCGGCCGGTGTCGGCGCGAGCGGCGACCACACCCAGTACTACGTGCACGCCAAGCTCACCCACCTCAAGCCGGGCCGCACCTACTACTACGGCGTCGGCCACGCCGGCTTCGACCCGGCCGAGCCCCACCTGCTCGGCACCCTGGGCACCTTCACCACCGCCCCGTCCAAGGCCGAGCCCTTCACCTTCACCGCCTTCGGCGACCAGGGCGTCAGCTACCACGGCCTGGCCAACGACGCCCTGATCCTCGCCCAGAACCCGGCCTTCCACCTGCACGCCGGCGACATCGCCTACGGCGACCCGGCCGGCCAGGGCAAGACCACCGACTCCGGCTTCGACTCCCGCGTCTGGGACCAGTTCCTGTACCAGACCGAGTCGGTCGCCAAGCAGGTCCCGTGGATGGTGTCGTACGGCAACCACGACATGGAGGCCTGGTACTCACCCAACGGCTACGGCGGCGAGGAGGCCCGCTGGGAACTGCCCGCCAACGGGCCCGACAAGAAGAACCTGCCCGGCGTCTACTCCTTCGTCCACGGCAACACGGCGGTCATCTCGCTGGACGCCAACGACATCTCCTTCGAGATCCCGGCCAACCTCGGCATCTCCGGCGGCACCCAGACCACGTGGCTGGAGACGCAGCTGAAGAAGTACCGGGCGGACAAGGACATCGACTTCATCGTCGTCTTCTTCCACCACTGCTCCTACTGCACCTCCACCGCGCACGCCTCCGAGGGCGGCGTGCGCGACGAGTGGGTGCCGCTGTTCGACAAGTACACCGTCGACCTCGTGATCAACGGCCACAACCACGTCTACGAGCGCACCGACGTGCTCAAGGGCAACGAGGTCGTCAAGAAGCTGCCGGTCGGCGGCACCGCCTACCCGGAGACCGAGGGCGTCGTCTACGTCACGGCGGGCGCGGCCGGCAAGAGCCTGTACGCCTTCAGCGCCGAGGAGTCCTACGAGGGCAACGTCAACGACAATGACGCCGTCTCGTCCTTCGTCTGCGTCGAGGGCGGCAAGCAGGCGGAGACCGTCGCCTGGTCCCGGGTCCGCTACCTCGACTACTCCTTCCTGCGCGTGGACGTCACGCCCGCGTCGAAGGGCCGCTACTCCACCCTGAAGGTGCGCGGCATCGCCGAGACCGGCGAGCAGGTCGACCACTTCACCATCGCCCGCAAGGCCAGGTAGGCCGGGCGGGGCGCACGTGCCGGGCGGTCCTCACATCCGTCTGAGGACCGCCTGCTTGGCCAGCGCGAACTCCTCGTCCGTCAGCACGCCGGTGCGGTGCAGCTCGCCCAGCTCGCGCAGCCGCCGCAGCAGCGCGTCGTGGGCGTCCTCCACGGCGGCGGGCACGGCGGCGGGCACGGCGGCGCGGGCCGGCTCCCGCTCCGGCGGCGGTACGTCCGTGACCGCCGCCTTGGCCGGGTGCGGCAGCCGGGCCTGCACGGCGGCGGCCACCAGGGCCATCAGCGGATCCTTCTTGAACCCCCACAGCTCCACGGAGTTGGGGTCGTACTTGGGCGGCGCCTTGGTGGACGCGTTCCGCACGGTGAAGCGCAGATGGCCGTTGTCCAGGCCGACCGCGGGCTGCCATTCCACGGCGGTGATGTCGGCCAGCGCCAGGGTACGGGCGCCGGCGGCGGCCTTGGCGTCCTCCGTCTTCCAGTTCCACTCCAGGCGGACGTGCTCGCCGTCGAAGTGGGCGGAGCCGTCCCCGGCCGCCGCCGACAGCGGTACGGCCGGCCCGGGCAGCAGATAGGCGTCCACCGGGTCGGACGGGACCTCGTCCAGCAGCAGCGCGTTGCGGACCTCCTCCACGAAGTACTCGGCGACGCCGTAGCGGTCGGACTCGACGATCAGCTGGTACGGGTCGTGGGGCTCGGTGAGCCGTCCGCCGGTCGCGTGCAGCAGGGGGTCGGCGCCGTCCCGCAGCCGCAGCCGGAGCCGACCCGTCTTCCTGCCCTGCTCGAACGAGATGCCCGCCAGCGCGCCCAGCGGGACGACCAGTTCACCCAATGCCTTGCGGAACAGGCTGACGTTCTTGTCCCGTCCGGGAGTCAGTCGCAGGGCGTCGCCGTCGAAGGCCCAGCTGCCGTCCTTCTGGAGGATTTCCGCCATGGGGGCAATTGTTCCACCGCCGGGTGGCCCGGTATGCCGACGGGCACCCTGGAGGACCGTACTCTCCAGGGTGCCCGTCCGTCCGTCGGCCGGTCAGGGGCGCGCGAGCGGGTTCTTCAGATCGCCCACCAGCTGAAGCGCCCCGGACGGATCGGCGAGGTCCACCATCTGCCGGTTGTTGCGCAGCTGGAGCCGGTTCAGGCAGGACAGCGCGAACTCGGGGGCGAACATGTCGTACTGCGCGAACCGGTCGGCGAGTTCGGGCACCGACGCCTGGTACTCGCGGGTGACCTCCGCGACCGTGCGCCAGAAGCCGTCCTCCTCCAGGATCCCCTCGGTGGCGAGGTTCGCGGCGAGGAAGCGGAAGAAGCAGTCGAAGACGTCCGTGAAGATCGACAGGAGTTTCTGGTCCTCCGGTACCTCGACGCGGATGCGGGAGACCTCGGGCGGCAGCACCGCGTCCGGGTCCATGACCGCGATCTCCTCGGCGATGTCCTTGTAGACCGCCCGCCGCACCACCCCGTCCTTCAGGACCAGGATCACGTTCTCGCCGTGCGGCATGTAGACCAGGTCGTAGGCGTAGAAGCTGTGCAGCAGCGGCACGAAGTAGGCCCGCAGGTAGTGCCGCAGCCACTCGGCCGGCGCCAGACCCGACCGCTCGATCAGCGCGCCCGCGAAGGAGGCACCCTGGTGGTCGACGTGGAGGAGGGAGGCCATGGTCGCCAGGGACTCGCCCTCCCGCAGCGAGGGCACCGGGCTCTCCCGCCACAGGGCGGCGAGCATCTTGCGGTACGGCGAGTAGCGGTCGGTCGCCTTCTCGTACTCCAGGTGCCGGTAGCCGACCGCCGCCCGCTCCCGGATGATCGTGACACCCGTCGACTTCAGCACCGGGTCGTTCTCGATCAGCTGGGCCAGCCAGTCGTTGATCGCCGGGGTGGCCTCCATGTAGGCGGCGGACAGCCCGCGCATGAAACCCATGTTGAGGACGGACAGGGCCGTCTTCACATAGTGCTTCTCGGGGTGGGTGGTGTTGAAGAAGGTACGGATGGACTGCTGGGCCAGATACTCGTCGTCGCCCTCGCCCAGGCAGACCAGATACCGGCGGGCCACCTCGGCGGCGAAGGTGACGGAGAGCTTGTTCCACCACTGCCAGGGGTGGACGGGGATCAGCAGGTAGTCGGCCGGGTCCAGGCCCTGCTCGCGCAGGATGCCGTGGAAGCGGTCGACGGTCTCCTCGCCCAGCTCCTGACGTACGAAGGACTCGTACTCGATGCCGACGCCCGCGGTGAACGCCGCCCGCGAGCGGTGCGCGGCCAGCCACACCAGCCGGAGGGGGCTGGCGGTCTCCGGCGCGTACGACAGGTACTCGTGGACGCCGAAGCCCAGCCGTCCGTTGTTGGCGACGAAGCAGGGGTGGCCCTCGGTCATGCCGGTCTCGATGGCCTGGAAGCCGCTCCCGGCCAGCTCGGCGGAGGTGACCTGCGGTTTGGTGAGTTTGTAGCAGGTGCCGGAGAGGGTGGAGGAGATCTCCTCCAGATAGACGGGGAGGATCTCGTCGCTCAGCCCCAGCGACTCCTTCATCTCGACGCAGAAGTCCAGCGCGGCCGGCGGGAGTTCCTCCCCGGCGCGGTGCCGGGTGATCGAGTCGGCGTCCACCTGCCAGTGGTCCAGGGCGTGGCGGGTGGCGGTGAAGCGGTAGGCGGTCAGACCGTCGTCGCTGCGGACGACGTATCCCTCACCGTCCGGCTCGGGCGTGAGCAGGCGCTCGTGCGTGAACTCGGCGAGGGCCTTGCGGATCAGCAGACGGTTGGCCCGCTCCCAGCGCTCGGGGGTGAGGTGGGCCACGGCGTCGGCGAGGCTCATGCGCGCACCCCCGTCGCCGCGAGGAACTGTTCCCGGGTGCAGAAGCTCAGCAGCGCCTTCTTCTCCGGCTTCTGTATCTCACGGTCGGCGACGAAGCCGACCGCGGCGTTCAGCGTGTGCACGGCCTTGTTGTCCACGTCCGGTTCGACGACCACACGGCGGACGGCCGGGTCCTCGAAGAGATGGGCCATCACGGCGGTGATGACGGCCCGGGTGAAGCCGTGCACGGGGCGGTCGGTCGGGGCGACCAGGAAGTGCATGCCGACGTCGCCGGGCTCGGGCTCGTACAGGCCGACCAGCTCGCGGTGGGCGGGGTCGTACTTCTCCATCAGGAAGGCGGGCACGCCGTCGTGCAGACCGAGGAAGGCGTGGTGGTGCTCGTCGGCCGCGATCTCCATGTAGGCGCGCTCGACGTCCTCCAGCTTCGCGTCCTGCATCATCCAGAAGGCGGCCTTGGGGTGGGTGACCCACGCATGCAGCAGCTCGGCGTCCTTCAGGGGGTCGAGGGGGCGGAGGGTGAGGGTCATACGGCGAACTCCTGGAACGCGATGGTCTTCTCGACCGGGTAGTACTCGCTGCCGAGCAGCTCACGGATGATGCAGCTGTTGCGGTAGGCGCCCATGCCCAGATCGGGGCTGGTGATGCTGTGGGTGTGCACGCCGGCGTTCTGGAGGAAGACGCCCCGGCCCGTCACGTCGATCGCGTAGTTGCGGGCGACGTCGAAGTTGCCGTGGGAGTCGTAGCGCAGCCGGTGGCGGACCGGCCTCAGGAACTCCGGCTCGACGTACCGGTAGCCGGTGGCCAGCACCAGGCCCTGCGAGCGCAGCTCGAAGTCCTTGCCCTGCTCCTCCTGGCGGAAGGTGAGGGTGTAGGTGCCGTTGTCGTAGGAGGCGGCGTTCAGGGAGGAGTTGGTGAGCAGCCGGGTGGGGACCGGACCGCCGAGGTTCTTCTGGTACAGCAGGTCGAAGATCTCGTTGATCAGATCGCCGTCGATGCCCTTGAACAGGCCCTTCTGCTGGGCCGTGAGACGGTAGCGGGTCGCCTCCGGCAGCGCGTGGTAGTAGTCGATGTACTCCGGGGACGTCATCTCCAGCGTGAGTTTGGTGTACTCCAGCGGGAAGAAGCGCGGGGAGCGGGTCACCCAGTTCAGCTGGTAGCCGTGGACGTCGATCTCGCTGAGCAGGTCGTGGTAGATCTCGGCGGCGGACTGGCCGCTGCCGACCAGGGTGATCGACTCCTTGCGCTGGAGCTCCGCCTTGTGCTGGAGATAGCGGGAGTTGTGCAGGAAGTCACCGCCCAGATCGCGGCAGGACTCGGGGATGTACGGCGGGGTGCCGGTGCCGAGGACCAGGTGGCGGGCGCGGAACTCCTCGCCGGCCGCGGTCCGTACGACGTAGATCTCGTCCTCGTCCCGGTACGTCACGTCCGTGACCGTCGTGCCGAACCGGATGCTGCTCAGTTTGCCCGCGGCCCAGCGGCAGTAGTCGTCGTACTCCACGCGCAGGGGATAGAAGTTCTCCCGGATGTAGAAGGAGTACAGCCGGCCCTTCTCCTTCAGGTAGTTGAGGAAGGAGTAGGGGGAGGTCGGGTCGGCGAGGGTGACCAGGTCCGACATGAAGGGCGTCTGGAGGTGGGCGCCCTCCAGGAACATGCCGGCGTGCCACTCGAAGTCGGGCTTGGACTCCAGGAAGACGCCGTCGAGTCCGTCGATGGGCTCGGTGAGGCAGGCCAGGCCGAGGTTGAAGGGGCCGAGCCCGATCCCCACGAAGTCGTGGGTCGTGACGGGGGACACGGCGGCTTCAGGAAGCGCGGTCAAGGGACTCTCCCAGGTACTGCTCGGCATGGCCGGCGATCAGGTCGAGGACGGCGGCGATGTCGGCCGTCGTGGTCTCGGGGTTGAGCAGGGTGAACTTCAGATAGTGGCGGCCGCCCACCTTGGTGCCCGCGACCACCGCGTCGCCGGAGGCGAACAGGGCCTTGCGGGCGTAGAGGTTGGCGCGGTCGATCTCGGCGGGGTCGGTGACGGCCGCGGGGATGTGGCGGAAGACGAGCGTGGACAGGCTCGGCTCGACGACCACGTCGAAGCGCGGGTCGGCGGCGAGCATCCGCCAGCCCTCGGCGGCCAGGTCGCAGACCTCGTCGAAGAGCTGCCCGATGCCGTCGGCGCCCATCACGCGCAGCGTCATCCACAGTTTCAGCGCGTCGAAGCGGCGGGTGGTCTGGAGGGACTTGTCCACCTGGTTGGGGATACGTTCCTGCACCATGCGGCGCGGGTTGAGGTACTCGGCGTGGTAGGTGGCGTGCCGCAGGGTCGCGGCGTCCCGGACCAGCACCGCCGAGGAACTCACCGGCTGGAAGAAGGACTTGTGGTAGTCGACGGTGACCGAGTCGGCCCGCTCGATGCCGGTCAGGCGGTCCCGGTACTTCAGGGAGGCGAGCAGCCCGCAGCCGTAGGCGGCGTCGACGTGCAGCCACGTGTCGTACTGGGCGCACAGCTCGGCGATTTCGGGCAGCGGGTCGATGGAGCCGAAGTCGGTGGTGCCGGCGGTGGCGACGACGGCCATGGGGACCAGGCCGTCACTCGTGCAGCGCTCCAGCTCGTGGGCGAGCGCGACGGTCTGCATGCGCTTGTCGCGGTCGACGGGGACCGAGACCACGGCGTCGGGGCCGAGGCCGAGCAGTTTCGCCGACTTCTTCACGCTGAAGTGGCTGACCTCGGAGGCGAAGATGCGCAGTCTCGCCAGATTGTCGCTCTTGGCCTCCTCGCGGGCCAGCAGCAGCGCCTGGAGGTTGGACTGGGTGCCGCCGGAGGTGAACACGCCGTCGGCGGCCGGGCCGAGGCCGATGCGGCCCGCCGTCCAGTCGATCAGTTTCCGCTCGATGAGGGTGCCGCCGGCCGACTGGTCCCAGGTGTCGAGGGAGGAGTTGACGGCGGACAGGACGGCCTCGCCGAGCACGGCCGGGATCACGACCGGGCAGTTGAGGTGGGCCAGATAGCGGGGGTGGTGGAAGTAGACCGCGTCCCGGAGGTAGACGTCCTCCAGTTCGTCGAGGACCGCGGTGGTGTCGTGCAGCGGCTCGTCGAGGTCGATCCGCTCGATACGGGGAGCGAGCGCGTCGACCGTGACGCCCGTGAACGGACGATCGGTGGTGGCGAGTTTGGCGGCCACCCGCTCGACTCCTTCGGTCACCGAGCGGCGGTAATGCTCCGCGGTGGCGTCGTTGAGCAGGTGCGAGCGCATGTGGGGGTCCTCCGGTGGGGACGGTCCGTGAGGGACGGAAGCGGGCGGAGCTCGAGCTTCAACTTAGGTAAGCCTAACCTAATTAACTGCGGCGAAACGCAGCACTGCCGTGACTACCGTCACTTCGGACCCGGCAGTCCTCGACGCGCGATGCCGACCGCGTCAGCTCTGCGCGCGCAGCTCCTCCTCGCACAGCCCCTGCCGCCAGTAGCCGACGAAGGTGACCCGGCGGCGGTCGACGCCGCGCTCGCCCACGAAGTGCCGGCGCAGCTCCTTCACACGGCCGGACTCGCCCGCGATCCAGACGTACGGCCGCTCGCAGCGCGGCAGTTCCGCGGTGCGCAGGGTGTCGAGGGCCAGGGGAGAGGCCGCCCGGCCGGGGCCGGACCCGCGGACCAGCCAGGTGATCTCGGCGTCCGCCAGGGTCATCAGGTCCTGGACGTCCCCGGCGTGCGGCACCTCCAGCCAGACGCGGGCACGGGTGCCCGCGGGCAGGGACTCGACGATGGCCGAGACGGCCGGTACGGCTGTCTCGTCGCCCCAGAGCAGCACCAGATCGGTGTCGGCGGGCGGGCGGAAGCGGATCGCGCGGTTGTCGGCGACGGCCGGGCCGAGCAGCAGCACCCGGTCACCGGCGGCGGCGCCCGCGGCCCAGCGCGAGGCGGGGCCCGCCTGGCCCGCGCAGCCCTGCTCGACACCGTGCAGGGCGAAGTCGATGTCGATCTCGTCCGGGTCGCGCCTGAGGGCCCGCAGGGTGTACGAGCGCATCACCGCCCGTACGTCGTCGGGCAGGTCGCGCCAGGCCTGCCACCAGTTGTCACCCTGCTCCAGGGGGACCACCGGCTCGGGCTGCCCGGGCTGCGGCAGGAACAGCGACAGGCTCTGGTCGCATCCGTCGGAGTGGAAGGCGTGCAGGTCGGGCCCGGTGAAGGTGACCCGGACCAGAGACGGGCCGAGCCGCCTCGTCCGTACGACCTGGAGGGAGAAGAAACGGAACGGGGCGGCTACGGCAGTGGTCACGGTGTCTCCTGCTTGGTCAGGAAGCGGACAGGCGGGTCAGCCGACCTTCTTCGCGCTCTCGATGGCCTTCGCGAGGTTCTCGACCATCGCGACGCACTTGTCGTAGGACAGGATGGGCTCGGGGGACCGCGAGATGACCTGGCCGGCCTTGACGGCGGGCAGCTTCTTCCAGGTGCCCTCGGTGATGGCGTCGGGCTGGATGGTGGCGGAGCGGTCGTCCATCATGATGACGTCGGCCGGGTACTTGTCGACGTTCTCCCAGCTGAGAGTCTCGTACCAACCGCCGGTCTTCTCCTTGGCCTTCTCGGAGGGCTCGATGAAGTTCACGCCGAGGGCCTTGAAGTACTCCAGGTCGACGGAGAGGTTGGTGCCGGAGACGTAGAAGACGGCCTCCGCGGCGGAACCGGCCATCACCCGGATCTCGGGACGGGCCTTGGCGGCCTTGCGCAGCCGCTCGGACGCCTCCTCGAACCGCTTCTTGGCGTCGGTGACCTTGGCGGCCGTCATGTCGGCGCCGAGCGACTCGGCCAGGTCCCACATGCGCTGCAACGGCTTGGTCAGCTGGCGGTCGTAGACGGAGATCGCGAGGCTCGGGGCCAGCTTGGTGATCTTGTCCTTCGAGGCCTCGGGCACGTACCAGAGGGTGCCGGCGCTGTCGAAGGTCGTGGTGATCAGGACCTGGGGGCCGAAGGCCGCGTACTTCTCCACGTTGAACTGGTCCCACACGTTGCCGAAGACCGTCAGCTTGCTGACGTCCATGTCGCCGGCCTGGACGTCGGCCTTGCCGTCCTTGGTCGTGGTCGGGCCGAAGACGCCCTCTATCTCAATGCCGTAGTCGTGGAGGGCGGCGGCGACGCCGGTGAAGGCAACGATCCTGGTGGGCACCGCGTCCAGCTTCACGGTCGTACCGCGGTCGTCCTTGAAGGACCAGGGGCCCGACTTCGCCGCGGCCGTCCCGTCGCCCGAGCCACTGCTCTTGGAGTCTTCGTCACCGCAGGCGGCCAGCACGGCCCCGAGTCCGAGGACGCCGCCTGCCGCGAGGATGCCGCGGCGGGTCGGGTGAGTGGCACGGGCGTTGGACATGTCGGTTCTGCTTTCGAACGGGGCGCACTGCCCGCGGACAAGTTCGAACGTAGGTTAGCCTAACCTTCGCGTTTGTCCACAGGGTGGTTCCGGGGAGCGGGACGCCCCGAGCGACTCCTGAGCCTGCCGAACGGAGCGTCAGTCCGTGCCCCGCTCCGGCGGCCCGTCCGTGCCGAACAGCTTGGCCGAGGCATCCACATGGGCCAGCCTGCGCAGCGCGCTGAACACCGCCTCGCCCAGGACCGTTCCGATCACCACGCTCTCCACCCGGTCCTCGACCGCCCCCCGCCGGTCCACGTAGGCGAGATCGGCGCGGGCGACCTGTTCGGCGGCGTCGGCGTAGTCGTCGAGGACCTCGACGAACGATCCGTGCCCCAGCCGGGTCAGCGCGGCAAGGGCCTTGGCCAGGTCCGCCACCGCGGGATTCGAGGCGTGCGAGTGCCAGCCGCGCCGGGAGACGAGGTCGGCGACGACGGTCCTCGCGGCCGCCGTCTCCGTGTCGTCGGGCTCGGTGCCGGCGGTGCCCAGGTGGTCCGCGGCGGCGCCGAGCACCTTGTGCAGCGGACGCGCCGGATCGTCGACGGCCGTCAGTATGTCCGCGATCTCGGCCACCTTCATGCCGCCCACGTCGAGCAGGGCGCGGATGAGCTTCAGCCGGCGCTCGTGGTTCTCGCCGTAGACCGCCTGGTTCGGGCTGGTCAGCTCACCCGGAGGCAGCAGGCCCTCGCGGACGTAGTACTTGATCGTCGGGACCGGGACCCCGGTCCTGCGACTCAACTCCCCGATACGCACAACCGGTTCACTCCTCGACCTGCGCTCCGCCTGCCGTGCCGGCGGACTCTTGCCGGCATCGCTCCCATAATAGATAGTGGAGCTAACAAATAGCGGATGGTGCCGCTATCAGTATGGTGAGGGGGAGCTGTGCCCGCATTACTTCCGTCCTCGTGGACCGCGCCGCTGTGGTCGGCGTCCGCTCCATGGCGGTCCTGGCATCGGCCGCTGGTGCTGTTCTCGGCGGCGATGGCCGTGACGGCGGTCGTGTCCGCCGTGGGGCTCGTCGTCGACGACCGCGTCCTGGTGGGTGCGCCGATCTGGGCGAAGCCGTTCAAGTTCGCGGTCTCCTTCGTGGCGTACTGCCTCTCCCTGGCGTGGATGCTGTCGTTCCTGCCCCGCGGCCGGCGCGCGGGCCGGTGGGCGGGGACGGTCGTCGCGCTGGCGAGCCTCGTCGAGATGGTGATCATCGTCGGCCAGGTGATACGGGGGAAGCGCAGCCACTTCAACCAGGCGACACCCTTCGACGAGGCGCTGTTCACCGCGATGGGCGTCACGGTCGCCGTCCTGTGGCTCGGCACGCTCGTCGTCGCCGTCCTGCTGCTCCGGGCCCGCATCGCCGACCGCGCGTCCGCCTGGGCGATGCGCTGCGGCGTCGTCCTGGCCCTGGCCGGAGCCGCCGTCGGATTCCTGATGACCCGGCCCGCGCCTGGGCAGCGCCGCGGCGTCTCCGAGGTGGTCGGTGCCCACAGCGTGGGTGTGCCGGACGGCGGCCCCGCGATGCCGCTGACCGGCTGGTCGACGACCGGTGGCGATCTGCGGATACCGCACTTCGTCGGCATGCACGCGCTCCAGCTCCTGCCGCTGCTGGTCATGGTGCTGGCCGCCCTCGCACCGCGCTTCGCCCGCCTCACCGACGACCGGGTACGGCTGCGTCTGGTGCTGCTCGCCTCGGGGGTGTACGCCGCCGCCTTCGCCCTGATCCTGTGGCAGGCGCTGCGGGGAGAGCCGCTGGTCCGTCCGAGCGGTGTGACGCTGGGGGCGGCCGGTCTGATACTGGTGGCCGCCGTCGCCGGGACGTACGGGGCGCTGAGGGCGTCGGCTCCGCACCCCGGCCCGGCGCCCGGCACCAGGGCGCCCGACGGTGCGGACGCCGGAACCTCGAAGGAGCTCGCGGCATGACGCAATTCCTCTTCGAGCTCTCCTTCTGGCTCGCCGCCCCCGTCTGGCTGCTCATGATCTTCGCTCCCGGCTGGGGCCCGACCGCCCGCATCGCCGGGTCGCCGCTGACCGTGGTGCCCGTACTGCTCGTCTACCTCGCGCTCGCCGTTCCGGTCTTCCCCGAACTCTGGACCGCGGTCAGCAGCCCGGACCTCGGGACCTTCCGCGAGCTGACGGCACTGGCGGACGGCGCCGGAGCCGTCTGGGCGCAGGTCATCGCCTGGGATCTCCTCATCGGGCAGTGGATGTACCTCGAGGGCCGACGGCTCGGCATCCCCGCGCTGCTGATGGGCCCCCTGCTGGTCCTCACCGTCCTGCTGTCGCCCTTCGGGCTGCTGGTGTTCCTGGGGCTGCGCGCGGTGAGGTCGCGTCACCCGGCCCGGGAGGAACCCTCGGCTGCCACGTCCGGCGCGCGTCCGTAGGCCCCGGGCGCGCGGCCCGGGACCGGCGTGGTGGTCCCGGTGCCCGTCGCCGCCGGTGACGCGGCACCGGCCGGCTCAGCTCACCAGCCCCAGCTCCCGTGCGATCAGCATCCGCTGCACCTCGCTCGTGCCCTCGCCGATCTCCAGGATCTTGCTGTCGCGCCACATACGGGCGACCGGGTACTCGTTCATGAAGCCGTAGCCGCCGTGGATCTGGGTGGCGTCGCGGGCGTTGTCCACGGCGACCGTCGAGGAGTACAGCTTCGCCAGCGCCGCCTCCTTCTTGAACGGCTCGCCGACGACCAGACGGGCGGCCGCGTCCCGCCAGGCGAGCCGGGCGGTATGAGCCTTCATCTCCATGTCGGCGATCTTGAACTGGACCGCCTGGTTGGCGCCGATGGGGCGGCCGAAGGCCTGGCGTTGCTTGGCGTAGGCGACCGACTCGTCGACGCAGCCCTGCGCCAGACCCGTCGCCAGCGCCGCGATGGCGATCCGGCCCTCGTCGAGGATGCGCAGGAACTGCGCGTAGCCCCGGCCCTCCTCGCCGAGCAGGTTCGCGGCCGGGACACGGACGTCGGAGAAGGACAGCTCGCGGGTGTCCGAGGCGTTCCAGCCGACCTTCGAGTACGGGGCCGCCACCGTGAAGCCGGGGGTGCCGGAGGGGACGATGATCGCGGAGATGAGCGGCCTGCCGTCCGGCTTCCGCCCGGTGACCGCCGTGACCGTGACCAGGCCGGTGATGTCGGTGCCCGAGTTGGTGATGAAGCACTTGGTGCCGTTGATCACCCACTCGCCCGTCGACTCGTCCAGGCGGGCCGTGGTGCGGGTGGCGCCCGCGTCCGAGCCGCCGTCCGGTTCGGTCAGCCCGAAGGCGCCCAGCATCTCGCCCGAGCACAGCCGGGGCAGCCACCGGCGCTTCTGCTCCTCGGTGCCGAACAGGTACAGCGGCATCGCGCCCAGCGAGACGCCCGCCTCCAGGGTGATGGCCACCGAGGAGTCGACGCGGGCCAGCTCCTCCAGCGCCACGCCCAGCGCCAGGTAGTCGCCCCCCATACCGCCGTACTCCTCCGGGAACGGCAGCCCGAACAGGCCCATCCGGCCCATCTCCCGGACGATCTCGTACGGGAACTCGTGCCGCTCGTAGAAGTCGCCGATCTTGGGTGCCACGACGTCGTGCGCGAACTCCTCGACGGTGCGCCGGAGTTCTTCCAGTTCGGGGGAGAGTCGGTAGTCCATGGCGGTCACTGCTCCTGGTGGGTCAGGGCTCGGACGGTGCGGGACGGGCTGGGTCGGCCCAGGTGGCCGGCGATCCAGACGCTGGTGGCGACGAGACGGCCGAGATCCACTCCGGTGTCGATGCCGAGGCCGTGCAGCATCCACACCAGATCTTCGGTGGCGAGGTTTCCGGTGGCGGACTTGGCGTACGGGCAGCCGCCCAGACCGCCGGCCGAGGCGTCGACGGTGCGCACGCCGTGCTGGAGCGCCGCGAGCGTGTTGGCGAGGGCCTGGCCGTAGGTGTCGTGGAAGTGCACGCCTGTGACGTCGGTGGGCACACCGGCCTCGTCGAGCGCGGTGAGCAGTGCGCGCACCTGGCCGGGGGTGGCCACGCCGATGGTGTCGCCGAGGCTGAGCTCGTCACAGCCCATGTCCCGCAGCGCCGTACAGACGCGCACCACCTGGTGGACGGGGACCGCGCCCTCCCACGGGTCGCCGAAGCACATCGACAGATAGCCGCGGACGTGCAGGCCCGCCTCCTTCGCCCGTGCCACCACCGGTTCGAACCCGGCCAGCGCCTGGTCCACCGTGCGGTTGAGGTTGGCCTTGGCGAAGGACTCCGTGGCACTGGCGAAGACGGCCACCCGGCGGGCGCCGAGGGCCAGCGCCCGGTCCAGGCCGCGTTCGTTGGGCACGAGCACCGGGAGCGCCACGGGCAGGTCGCGGACGAGCGGGAACAGCTGCTCGGCGTCGGCCAGCTGAGGCACCCACTTGGGGTGGACGAAGCTGGTCGCCTCGATCGTGGTCAGCCCGGCCTCGGCCAGACGGCGCACGAACTCCGCCTTGACCTCGGTCGGGACGATCCCCTTCTCGTTCTGGAGGCCGTCGCGCGCGCCGACCTCGTGGATGCGGACCCGGGTGGGCAGTCCCGGCGCCGGTACGGTCATGGGAAGTCGGTCAGCCGTCATTCCGCCTCCTCCTGCGGGGTGATGACCGCCAGCACCTGGTCCATGGCGACCGTCGTGCCCGGCGCCACGTCCAGTTCGGCGACGGTGCCGGCGTGCGGGGCGGAGACGACGTGCTCCATCTTCATCGCCTCCACGACCAGCAGGCTCTGCCCGGCGCTCACCTCGTCGCCGACGGCGACCTTCACCACCGTCACCGTGCCGGGCATGGGGGCGGTGAGCGAGTCGGCGCCCGCGTGGGCGGCGCGGGTCAGGGAGGCGGCGACCGGGTCGTGGTCGCGGACCTGCCAGGCGTCACCGTCCCGGCCCAGCCAGTCGGCGGCACGGTGGAAGGTGTGGCGGACGCCGTCCAGTGTCACGGACACCCGCTCGCCGGTGACGGTGTGGGTGCCGCGCGGGGTGTACGCCACCGGGTCCTGGACCCTGAGGTGGAAGGTGACCGGCCGCGGCTCGCCGCCCAGCCGCCAGCCGTCCGGCACCGAGAAGGGGTCCGTCCAGCCGTCGCCGTCCGGGCGCAGGGCGTCCAGGCGCACGGCGGCGGCCGCCTCGTAGACCTCCTCCGGCACCTCGTCCGGCACCAGGGAGTCCGCCTCCCGCTCCACCAGCCCGGTGTCCAGCTCGCCCGCGACGACCGCCGGGTGTGCCAGCAGCCGGCGCAGGAACCCGGCGTTGGTCTGCACGCCCAGCGTCACCGTCTCCGCCAGCGCCGCGCGGAGTCTGCGCAGGGCGGTGGGCCGGTCGGGGCCGTAGGCGATCACCTTGGAGAGCATCGGGTCGTACAGGCTGCCGACCTCGGTGCCCTCGCTGAGCCCCGAGTCGGTCCGCACGCCCTCGCCCTCCGGCTCGCTGAGCCGCAGCACCGTCCCGCCCGAGGGCAGGAATCCGCGCGCCGGGTCCTCCGCGCACAGCCGGGCCTCGACCGCGTGGCCGGTCAGCCGGACGTCCTCCTGCCCGAAGGGCAGCCGTTCGCCCGCCGCCACCCGCAGCTGCCACTCCACCAGGTCCAGGCCGGTGACCAGCTCGGTGACCGGGTGCTCCACCTGGAGGCGGGTGTTCATCTCCATGAAGTGGTACGAGGAAGGGTCGCCGCCCGGGACGATGAACTCGACGGTGCCCGCGCCCCGGTAGCCGCAGGAGCGGGCCGCCCGGACCGCCGCCTCGCCCATCGCGGCCCGGGTCGCCTCGTCGAGCAGCACACTGGGCGCCTCCTCGACGATCTTCTGGTGGCGGCGCTGGAGGGAGCACTCGCGCTCGCCCAGGTGGACGACGTTGCCGTGGCCGTCGGCCAGCACCTGGATCTCGATATGGCGGGGCCGGTCGATCCACCGCTCGACCAGGAGCGTGTCGTCGCCGAAGGAGGCGCGGGCCTCGCGCCGGGCCGCGGCGATCTCCTCCTCCAGCGTGGACAGGTCCCGCACCAGCCGCATGCCCTTGCCGCCGCCGCCCGCGCTGGGCTTGAGCAGCACCGGTGCGCCCAGCGCGCGGGCCGCCTCGGCCAGCTCCGGGTCACGGCCGCCCGGCACCACCGGCACCCCGGCCGCCCCGACCGTCTCCTTGGCGCGGATCTTGTCGCCCATCAGGGCGATCGCGTCGGCGGGCGGCCCGACGAAGACCAGCCCCGCCGCCTCGCAGGCGCGCGCGAAACCGGCGTTCTCGGCGAGGAAGCCGTACCCCGGGTGGACGGCCTGCGCGCCGGTGCGGGCGGCGGCCTCCAGCAGCCGCTCGACGGAGAGGTAGCTCTCCGCCGCCGGCGCCGGTCCGATCCGTACCGCCGTGTCGGCCTCGCGCACATGCCGCGCGTCGGCGTCCGCGTCGGAGAAGACGGCCACCGAGCGCACGCCGAGCGAGCGCAGCGTACGGATCACCCGGACGGCGATCTCGCCCCGGTTGGCCACAAGGACTGTGTCGAACATGCTCGTCAGTTCCCCCTCACATCCGGAAGACGCCGAACCGGGGCTCGCCCAGCGGGGCGTTGGCGCACGCCGTCAGGGCCAGGCCCAGCACCTGACGCGTGTCCAGCGGGTCGATGACGCCGTCGTCCCAGAGGCGGGCGGTGGCGTAGTAGGCGTTGCCCTGGCGTTCGTACTGGGCGCGGACCGGCGCCTTGAACGCCTCCTCGTCCTCGGCGGGCCACTCCTCCCCGCGGGCCTCCAGCTGGTCCCGCTTGACGGTCGCCAGGACGGAGGCGGCCTGCTCGCCGCCCATCACGGAGATCTTGGCGTTGGGCCACATCCACAGGAAGCGGGGCGAGTACGCCCGGCCGCACATGGAGTAGTTCCCGGCGCCGTAGGAACCGCCGACCACGACGGTCAGCTTCGGCACCCGCGTGCAGGCCACCGCCGTCACCATCTTGGCGCCGTGCTTGGCGATACCGCCCGCCTCGTAGTCCTTGCCGACCATGAAGCCGGAGATGTTCTGGAGGAACACCAGCGGGATCCCGCGCTGGTCGCACAGCTCGATGAAGTGGGCGCCCTTCTGGGCGGACTCGGAGAACAGGATGCCGTTGTTGGCGACGATGCCGACCGGGTGGCCGTGGATCCGGGCGAAGCCGGTGACCAGGGTCTGCCCGAACTCGGCCTTGAACTCCGCGAACCGTGAGCCGTCCACCACGCGTGCGACGATCTCGCGCACGTCGTAGGGGGTGCGGGAGTCGGCGGGCACCGCCCCGTACAGCCCGTACGGGTCCACCTTGGGCTCCACGGCCGGGCGGACCTCCCAGGGCAGCGGGCCCCGCGCGGGGAGCGTGGCGGCGATGTCGCGGACGATCCGCAGGGCGTGCGCGTCGTCCTCGGCGAGGTGGTCGGTGACGCCGGACACGCGCGCGTGGACCTCGCCGCCGCCCAGCTCCTCGGCCGTCACGACCTCACCGGTCGCCGCCTTCACCAGCGGGGGGCCGCCGAGGAAGATCGTCCCCTGGTTGCGGACGATCACCGCCTCGTCGCTCATCGCCGGGACATACGCCCCGCCCGCCGTGCAGGAGCCCATGACCGCCGCGATCTGCGGGATGCCGGCGGCGGACATCCGGGCCTGGTTGTAGAAGATCCGCCCGAAGTGCTCGCGGTCGGGGAAGACCTCGTCCTGCATGGGCAGGAAGGCGCCCCCGGAGTCGACCAGGTAGACGCAGGGCAGGTGGTTCTCCAGCGCCACCTCCTGGGCGCGCAGGTGCTTCTTCACCGTCATCGGGTAGTACGTGCCGCCCTTGACGGTGGCGTCGTTGGCGACGATCACGCACTCGCGCCCGCTCACCCGCCCGATCCCCGCGACCACCCCGGCCGCCGGGGCCTGTCCGTCGTACATCCCGTCGGCCGCCAGCGGGGCCAGCTCCAGGAAGGGCGAGCCGGGGTCGAGCAGGGTGTCCACCCGGTCGCGCGGGAGCAGCTTGCCGCGCGCGGTGTGCCGGGCCCGCGCCTTCTCCCCGCCGCCCAGCCGGGCGGCCGCGAGCTTGGCGCGCAGCTCCCCGACGAGCGCGCGGTGCGCCTCCTCGTTGGCCCGAAAGGCCTCCGCCGCGGGGTCGGCCGCGGTCGTCAGCTCCGGTGCCTCGTCCATCCTGCGGTCCCCTCACCTTGTTAATGAGCGTTAACGCATTTCCTTCAGGTTAACGACCGCTAACCTCTCCTGTCTAGAATTGCTTCCATGGCCACCAGAACCGACGCCCCCACCCGTCGCGAGCAGATCCTCAAGGAGGCCGCCCGGCTCTTCGCCGAGCGCGGCTTCCACGGTGTCGGGGTCGACGAGATCGGCGCGGCGGTGGGCATCAGCGGGCCCGGCCTGTACCGGCACTTCGCCGGCAAGGACGCGATGCTCGCCGAGCTGCTGGTCGGCATCAGCGGATCGCTGCTGACCGGCGCGAAGCAGCGGCTGAAGGAGGCCGAGGGTGCGGCCGCCCCCGGGACGGTCCTCGACTCGCTGATCGAGGGGCACATCGACTTCGCGATCGACGACCGCCCGCTCATCACCCTGCACGACCGCGAGCTGGACCGCCTCCGGGACACCGACCGCAAGCTGGTGCGCCAGCTCCAGCGGCAGTACGTGGAGCTATGGGTGTCGGTGGTGCGCGAGGTGTATCCCGCCCTGGCGGAGCCGGTGGCCCGTTCGGCGGTCCACTCGGTCTTCGGCCTGCTCAACTCCACCCCGCATCTGACCCGCCCCGGCTCCCTGCCCGGCCGCACGGCCACGGCGGCCCTGTTGCACCGGATGGCCCGGGGGGCCTTCGCGGCGGCGGCCGAGGCGGAGTGACCCGCGGGGGGCGGCGCGGGGCGGCGTGACGAGCGTTACGCGCGAACTCCTCTGCGGCTCTGGACGACCGTCCTTACCCGCCGGTACGGTGCTATCTGAGCAAGCGCTTAGACATGCCGAGGTTCGTGGAGGTGGCGGCGTGCGCCGTACGGTGTTCAACGAGGATCACGAGGCGTTCCGGGAGACCCTTCGCGCCTTCATCGAGGCCGAGGTCGTCCCCGTCTACGACGAGTGGTTCGCCGCCGGCCAGGCACCGCGCGAGTTCTACTACAAGCTCGCCGAGCTGGGCCTGTTCGGCATCAACGTGCCGGAGGAGTACGGCGGCGCCGGCCTGGAGACCCACAAGTTCGAGGCCATCCAGTACGAGGAGACCGCCCGCGCGGGCGTCACCTTCGGCGGCTCCGGCGTGCACGTCCTGCTCGCCCTGCCCTACATCAAGATGCTCGCCACCGACGAGCAGAAGAAGCGGTTCCTGCCGAAGTTCGTCTCCGGCGAGGAGATGTGGGCCATCGCGATGACCGAGCCGGGCACCGGCTCCGACCTCGCGGGCATGAAGACCACCGCCAAGCTGAGCGAGGACGGCACCCACTACGTCCTCAACGGCGCCAAGACCTTCATCACCGGCGGCGTCCACGCCGACAAGGTGATCGTCTGCGCCCGCACCGCCGCGCCCACGGCCGAGGACCGCCGCTTCGGCATCTCCCTCTTCGCCGTCGACACCAAGTCCGAGGGCTACTCCGTCGGCCGCAAGCTGGACAAGCTGGGCCTGAAGACCTCCGACACCGCCGAGCTGGCCTTCGTCGACGTCAAGGTCCCGGTCGAGGACCTGCTCGGCGAGGAGAACAAGGGCTTCTCCTACCTCGGCGCCAACCTGCCCTCCGAGCGCTGGGGCATCGCCTTCGGCGCCTACGCGCAGGCCAAGGCCGCCGTCCGGTTCGCCAAGCAGTACGTGCAGGAGCGCACCGTCTTCGGCAAGCCGGTCGCCAGCTTCCAGAACACCAAGTTCGAGCTGGCCGCCTGCCAGGCCGAGGTGGACGCCGCCGAGGCGGTCGCCGACCGCGCCCTGGAGGCCCTGGACGCCGGCGAGCTGTCCCCGGCCGAGGCCGCCAGCGCCAAGCTGTTCTGCACCGAGGTCGCGCACCGCGTGATCGACCGCTGCCTCCAGCTGCACGGCGGCTACGGCTACATGAACGAGTACCCGATCGCCCGCCTGTACGCGGACAACCGCGTCAACCGCATCTACGGCGGCACCAGCGAGATCATGAAGTCGATCATCGCCAAGAACATGGGCCTGTAAGGTCCCGGACATTCTCGGCCGGTACAACTGACCGCATGAGCGAGGCACTTCAGTCGCTGCTCGACCTGCTCGACCTGGAGCGGATCGAGCAGGACATCTTCCGCGGCCAATCCCGGTCCGCCGTCGTCCCGAGGGTCTTCGGCGGACAGGTCGCGGCCCAGGCGCTGGTCGCCGCCGGACGGACGGTCCCCGAGGACCGGCACGCCCACTCCCTGCACGCGTACTTCCTGCGCCCCGGGGACCCGGGCGCGCCCATCGTCTACAACGTCGACCGGATCCGCGACGGCCGTTCCTTCACCACCCGCCGGGTCGTCGCCGTCCAGCACGGCAAGCCGATCTTCGGCCTGTCGGCGTCCTTCCAGACGTACGAGGAGGGCCTGGACCACCAGGCCCCGATGCCGCCCGCGCCCGACCCGGCCACCCTGCCCACCGGCGAGGAACGGCTGCGCGGCTATCCGCATCTCTCCCCCGAGGTGGTCGAGCGGTTCGTCGAGGCGCGCGCCGCCGTCGACCTGCGCCACGTCGTCGATCCGCCCTACGGCCGGTTCGGCGAGCCGCGCGAACCGCACTCCCAGGTGTGGTTCCGCACCAACGGCAAGCTGGAGGGCGCCGCCGACATCCCCCTGATGCACGTCGTGCTCGCCACCTATGTGTCCGACATGACGCTCCTGGACTCCGTGCTGCTCGCGCACGGCCGCGGCGGCTGGGCCGTCGGCGACGTCGTCGGCGCCTCGCTGGACCACGCCATGTGGTTCCACCGGCCCTTCCGCGCCGACGAGTGGCTGCTGTACGACCAGGAGTCGCCGTCGGCGTACGGCGGGCGCGGCCTCGGCCAGGCCCGGATCTACACCCGGGACGGACGGCTGGCCATCTCGGTCATCCAGGAAGGCGTGGTCCGCGTTCCTCGGGAACACTGAGATGCATGGCGGAAGCTGAGCAGCAGGCCACCGGCGGCGGCGAGAGCACCTTCACGGTCATCGTCGCCGCCCTCGCCAACCTGGGTATCGCGCTGGCCAAGGCGGTGGCCGGCGTCATCAGCGGCTCCAGCGCGATGCTGTCGGAGGCCGCGCACTCCCTCGCCGACACCGTCACCGAGGTGCTGCTGCTGGCCGCGCTGAAACGCAGCGAGCGGCCGGCCGACGAGGACCACCCCCTCGGCCACGGCCCCGAGCGCTACGTCTGGGCCCTGCTCGCCGCCGTCGCCACCTTCGTCGGCGGCGCCGTCTTCTCGGTCTACGACGGCGTGCGCACCCTGACCAGGGGCGAGGAGCTCGGCGATCCGCTGGTCGCGTATCTCGTCCTCGCGATCGCCTTCGTGCTGGAGGGCTTCTCGCTGCGGACGGCGGTGCGGCAGGCGCGCGGCGAGGCCGCCCGCTCCAAGCTGCCGTTCGGGCGCTATCTGCGCCGCACCCCCGACACCGCGGTCAAGGCCGTGGTCATGGAGGACTCGGCCGCCCTGATCGGCCTGGTGCTCGCCGCGGGCGGCCTGCTGGGCGGGCAGCTCACCGGTTCGGGCGTCTGGGACGGCATCGCCTCCCTGTGCATCGGCGTGCTGCTGCTGTACGTCGCCTGGGTGCTCGGCCGGTCCAACGCCGAGCTGCTCGTCGGGCGCCCGCTGCCCCGCAGCGTGCGGGAGCGGATCCGGGCCGAGCTGCTGGCGGTGGAGCACATCGAGGCCGTGCTGGAGCTGACCACGCTGGTGCAGGGCCCGCGGGAGGCGCTGATCGCCGCCAAGGTGGACTTCCGGGACCTGTCGACGGCCGCCCAGATCGAGTGGGCGAGCGAACAGGCCGAGCAGCGGCTGCGCGAGGTGTTCCCGATGGTGCGCCGGGTCTATCTGGACCCGACGCCGGGCTACGCGCAGCGGCGGACGGAGGGGCTCAGTCCCTGGCCGTGATCCCTGCCCGTGCATCCTCGGCCGTGACGAGCCCCGCGCCGGGTGTTCAGGCCAGGCCCGCCTCCGCCAGCAGGTACGCCGTCATCGGGTCGTAGAAGCGCGGGCTGACCACGTGGTCGTCCAGCGGCACCGTCACCTGGAGGGTGCCCTCGGACTCGGCGAGGAAGAGCGCCGGGTCGTTGCAGTCGGCGTAGCCGACGGAGTCCACGCCGTGCTGACCGGCGTACCCCGCCCAGCCGTGGTCGGCGACGACCAGGTCGGGCAGCGGGCGGCCGGCCCGCTCCAGACCGGTCAGGATGGCCTTCATCGGCTCGCCCGAGTGGGTGTGCCACAGCGTGGCCCCGTGCTCCAGCACCGCCACGTCCGCGAACTGCATGACGTAGCCCTCGTCCGTGGTCAGCCCCTCCGGGATCACCACGATCTCGCAGCCGGCGGCGCGCAGCGCGGCGGCCGTGGCCCGGTGCACGTCGAGCAGCCCGCCGGGGTGACCGGTGGCGAACAGCACCCGCTGCCCGCCGTCGGCCGCCTTGCGCAGCCGCCCGGCCATGCGCTCCAGCGCGTCCACGGTCAGCTCGGGGTCGATGGTGTCCTGGCCGTACCGGTGCCCGGGGTCGTCGTTGACGCCGACCCGCTCCGCCATCACCGCGAGCACGTCCTGCTCGTCGCTCCAGCGGTCACCCAGTTCCAGACCGAGCCAGAAGTTGCGGTCGCCGTTCGCCAGCTTGCGGTAGTGGGAGAGGTTGTTCTCGCGGGGCGTGGCGACGTCCCCCGCGATACGGGTCCGGACGAGGTGCTCGACGAGTTCGGCGCGGCTGGGTGTCCCGGGTATCGGCATGGCACCCATTGTGAGGCAGCCGCCTGTGCCCGTCGTCGCCGTATCGCGCGCTGGGACGCGGCTCACTGCCCCCGTCCGGTGGACATTTCCCACAGTCCGCGCGGGCCGCATGGATGAAACGTCCAATGCGCGGGCTCCTCCCGGCCGCCTACTGTCGCTCCCGGCCCCCAGTAGAGTCATACGCCAAGCGGTACATACGCGACGAAGCGTAGGAACAGGAAAGAAGGCAGTTCCCCCATGAGCGCCCCCACGAGCGGCAACGAGACGCCCCGCGGCCCCGTCGACTCCTCCCGCATCCCGCGGTACGCCGGCCCCGCGACCTTCGCCCGGCTTCCGCGTCTGGACGAGGTCGGCACCGCCGATGTCGCCGTGGTGGGCGTGCCGTTCGACTCGGGCGTCTCCTACCGGCCGGGCGCCCGCTTCGGCGGCAACGCCATCCGCGAGGCCTCCCGGCTGCTGCGCCCCTACAACCCGGCGCAGGACGCCTCCCCCTTCGCGCTCGCGCAGGTGGCCGACGCGGGCGACATAGCGGCCAACCCCTTCGACATCGACGAGGCCGTGGAGACCGTCGAGGCGGCGGCGGACGACCTGCTCGGCACGGGCGCCCGCCTGATGACGCTGGGCGGCGACCACACCATCGCGCTGCCGCTCCTCCGCGCGGTCGCCAAGAAGCACGGCCCGGTGGCTCTCCTCCACTTCGACGCCCACCTGGACACCTGGGACACCTACTTCGGCGCCGCGTACACGCACGGCACGCCGTTCCGCCGGGCGGTGGAGGAGGGCATCCTCGACACGGAGGCGCTCTCGCACGTGGGCACGCGCGGCCCGCTGTACGGCAAGCAGGACCTCACCGACGACGCCAAGATGGGCTTCGGCATCGTCACGTCGGCGGACGTGTACCGCCGTGGCGCCGACGAGGTGGCCGACCAGCTCCGGCAGCGCATCGGCGACCGCCCCCTCTACATCTCCGTCGACATCGACTGCCTGGACCCGGCCCACGCCCCCGGCACCGGCACCCCGGAGGCCGGCGGCATGACCTCCCGGGAGCTGCTGGAGATCCTCCGCGGTCTGGCATCGTGCAACCTGGTGTCGGCGGACGTCGTCGAGGTGGCCCCCGCGTACGACCACGCGGAGATCACGTCGGTGGCGGCCTCCCACACGGCGTACGAACTGACGACGATCATGACCCGGCAGATCGCGGAGGCACGCGCGAAGTGACCCACGACCACGACCTGGTGCTCCGCCCGACGCCCGCGCAGACGGAGGCCGCGCTCAACCCTCCCCCCGGCCGCACCGGCGCGGACCTGGTCGTGGAGACCCTGGCCGGACTGGGCGCGACGACCGTCTTCGGCGGCGCCCCCGGCTACGCCTTCCCGGCCGCCCTCGGCGCGGCGGTGGCCGACCCCACGCAGCCGGTCCTCGCGGTCTCCGACGGCGACGGCGCGCTGTACTCGACCGCCGAGCTGGCCACGGCCCGCGAGCACGGCCTGGACGTCACCTGGCTGATCGTCGTCGACGACGGCCCGGCCCCGCCGGACTTCGCGGCGCTGGCGGAGTCGTTCGGTGTCCCGGGGGTACGGACGTCCGCCGGGGCCCTGGAACAGGACCTGGCGAAGGCACTGGCGTCACCGGGTCCGTCGGTGGTGGTCCTCCCGGCCGCGCTCCGCGGGTTCGCGGCGGCGCAGCCGGGCTGACCGGGTCCGCCCGTCGGCTACCAGATCGCCTCGACCCACTCCGGGTGGTCGATGAAAGGGTTGCGGTTGTGCTGGTAGGTGTCGTAGATGACCTGGTTGCGGCGCTCCTCGAAGGCGCTCGGCGGGTCCTCGTCGTTCCACTGCTTGAGGACGGAGAGCTTGCCGATGTACGGGTTGCTGCCGTTGTTGACCTTCTCGTTGGGCTCCAGGTCGGCGAAGCCGTCGTCGCCGTCGTAGCGGACGGCCATGTAGAGGATCATGCGGGCCACGTCGCCCTTGTCCGCGTCGCGCGGTTCGAAGGAGTCGGAGTCGACCAGGCTGCCGCCGCCGTTGGTGACCGCGCTGCCGCCGTTGTCGAAGTCCAGGTTGCCGCGAACGCTGTTGACCTGTACGTCCGCCGCGCGGAGGTGGTGCAGGTCGGTGCCCGGGCCGGTGACCTCCCCGAAGTCGCCGTGGGACTTGGCCCAGGTGTGCTCGCGGTTCCAGTCGCCGACGTCGCCGCCGTTGAGCGACTTGCTGCGGGAGACGCCGCTGTACAGCAACAGCACGTTGTTGCTGTTGTTCGGGTCCTGGTCGGTGGCCTTCAGCGCGTTCCAGACCGCGGAGTAGGAGATCTTGGTCTGGCTGCTGATGATCGTGTGGAGGGACGACTTGAGGCTGGTCCCGGTCTTGCCGATCGCATTCTTGTAGTACGTCGAGTCGTACGCCGTCGTCGTCGCCGCTGCCGGGGTCGCGGTCAGTGCCGGGGCGGAGAGGCCGGCCAGGACGACGGCCGTGGCCAGGGCCACCGGCTTCCAGTTCCAGTGCCGTGTGCGTGTCGCGAGCATGGGGATGTCCGATCTACGCGGGTTGAATGGAGGCGGCACCGAGGAGAATGGCATGGACATGAGGTCCTGTCCATGAATCCCGCATGTCGATTGGATGACGCCGAGCGGCAAATCAGGCCGTGTCCACGCGAGTTGCTGCGGGTCTTACGCCGAACGGCCCCCGACCGTGAGGGTCGGGGGCCGTACGACGGTGTCTCGCCGGATCGGCGTCGGCGTCAGCCGACGTCCGACGGGTCCAGACGGTAGACGGTCGACTGGCTGCTGGAAGAGGAGTCGGAGTCGCCGGAGGAGGAGGAGTCCGATGCCGAACTCTTGCCGTACGCGCTCTCCTTCACGGCCGTGCCGTGCTTCTGCACCCACTGGGTGACCTCGGAGCTGAGGTCGGAGCCGCCGCCCATGCCGCCTCCGCCCATGCCGCCGCCGAGCTGGATGTAGTGCAGCTCGCCGTTCTTCACCAGCTCCTTCAGCTTGGCCGGCGTCATCGCCTTGTCGGTGCCGGACCAGCCCCACATGGAGATGACGGGCTCGCCGCTGCTGAGGATGAGCTGGGCCGCGCTCTGCGAGCCGGAGACCGCGAGCAGCCACGTGGCGCCGTCCTGGTGCTTCTTCAGATACGAGATCAGCTCGCTGTCGGCACCGCCCATGCCGCCTCCGCCCATGCCGCCTCCGCTCATGCCGCCGCCGGTCCGGCCGCCGCCGGGCATCTCGCCGCCACCCGGCAGCTGACCGCCACTGGGCATCTCGCCACCGCCTGGCATCTCGCCGCCACCCGGCATCTCGCCGCCGCCGGGGAAGCCGCCCTCCGGGCCGCCGGCCCGGTCGTCCGAGGAGCCGGAGCCGGCCTCGCCGCCCTCCTGGCCACCGGGGAAGCCACCCCGGCCGCCACCGCCACCGCCGGGCCCGCCGCCGAAGCCGCTGCCCGTCGACGGACCGGCCGTCGGGTTGGTCCCGCCCATGCCGCCGCCCGAACCGGACGGCACCGACCAGGCGTACGCGGCCGGACCCGCCACCGAGGCGACGATCGCCGCGGCCACGGAGGCGGCCAGCAGCCGGGCCCGGTCGCCGGAGCGGAACAGGACCAGCCCCACGATCGCCAGCGCCATCACGACAGCGATCGCCGGCCAGAGCCAGGTGTTCCAGCCGGAGGCACGGCGCAGCAGCACGACGGCCCAGACGCCGGTGGCGCCGAGGGCGGCCGGCAGCACCCACACCCACCGCTTGTCCGCGCGGAAGGCGCGCAGCAGCATGACGCCGCCGCCACCGCACAGCGCCGCGATGCCCGGGGCGAGCGCGGTCGTGTAGTACGGGTGCATGGTGCCCTCGGCCATGGCGAAGGTCAGGTAGTGCAGCGCGGTCCAGCCGCCCCACAGCACGAGCGCGGCACGCGTGAGGTCGGTGCGCGGGGCACGGCCGCACAGCACCAGGCCGCCGACGCAGGCGATCGCGGCGAACGGGATCAGCCAGGAGATCTGGCCGCCGAGGATGTCGTTGAACAGCCGCCCGAGGCCCGCCGTGCCGGAGAAGCTGCCGCCGCCTTTGCCGCCCCCGCCGTTGCCCTCGCCGCCGAAGATCCGGCCCAGGCCGTTGTAGCCCATGATCAGGTCCCAGGCGGTGCCGTCGGTCGAGCCGCCGATGTACGGCCGCTCGTCGGCGGGCACCAGCGACACGGCCGCCGCCCACCAGAACGACGACACCGCCAGGACGACGGCGGCCAGCAGCAGGTTCCGGACGCGCCTGGCCCAGCCGAGCCGGGAGGCGTACAGGTACACGACGAAGACGGCGGGCAGGGCGATGTAACCCTGGAGCATCTTGGTGTTGAAGGCCAGCCCGAAGCAGACCGCCGAGCCCAGCAGCGGTGCCAGCGTGTCGTTGCGCAGGGCCCGCAGGGCGAGGGCCGCGCCGCCGGCCATCAGCAGCACCAGCAGCGTGTCCGGGTTGTTGTCCCGGTTGATGGCCACGGTGATCGGGGTCAGCGCCAGCACCAGCGCGGCGACGGCCGCCGCGCCGTGGCCCCAGATCCGCTTCACGGTCGAGTGCAGGATCCAGATCGTGCCGAGCGCGGCCACGATCATCGGCGCCATCATCTGCCAGGTGCCGTAGCCGAGGAGGCGGCACGACAGGCCCATGACCATCAGCGCGAACGGCGGCTTGTCGACGGTGAGGAAGTCACCCGCGTCCAGCGAGCCGAAGAACCACGCCTTCCAGCTCTCCGTGCCGCTGAGCACGGCCGCGCTGTAGAAGCTGTTCAGACCGGAGGAGGAGAGGTTCCAGGAGTACAGCACCGCCGCCAGGACGAGGATCGCCAGCAGCACGGGGAGCGACCAGCGGGGTGCCTGGCCGGGCAGCGCGCCGGGCGGCCCGGCGTCCGGCGGGACGGGGGCCACGGGGCGGCCGGGGGCATCGGACGGTGAATGGGTGGCAGATGTCACCATCCCACCGTGCCGGGGTGCCTTGGGCGGGCACTGTGGCCGACCTGAGGGTTGTCTGTGGATCGACGGCCGTGCGGGCCGGCGTGCTGGGGGTCCCCGCTGATCTGCTCCGGTCTCCGCCCGTCTCGGCGCAGCACGTCGCACAGGAGTCTGGCGCTCTTCACCGTCTGCGTCGATCCGGTGCGCGCGGCCAGCGCCAGGGAGCGGGACCTTCTTCTCCACGAACCGCCCGTCGAAGGTCGTGGCCTCCACTCCCTCCGGGCCCACCCTCAGGTGCAGCGGGTCCAGGCCGCCGAGCCCGGCGAGGGCCCGCCGCAGCAGCCGGAGAAGGCTGGGCGCCGGCAGTGACATGGGCCTGTGGCTGTCAGCCGGCCGACGCCCGGTACTGGCCGGGGGTCAGGCCGATCGCCGCCCGGAAGGCGCGGTTGAAGTCGGAGGCGCTGCGGAAACCCCAGCGGGCGCCGATCGCATGGACCGGCACCTCGCGCAGGGCGGGGTCGGCGAGGTCGCGGCGGCAGCGGGCCAGACGCCGTTCGCGGATGAAGGCCGCGGCCGTCGTGCCCTGTTCCTGGAGGATGCGTTGCAGGTAGCGCGGTGAGATGCCGTGGGCCGAGGCGACGGCCGAGGGTGAGAGAGCGGGGTCACCGAGGTTCCGCTCGATGAAGGCGGTGATGGTCAGGAAGAGCACGCGCCGTCTGGATTCGGGAGGCAGCCCCGGGTCCCGGTCGGCCTGCCCGCCCAGGAACGCGGCCACCAGATCGAGGGCCGTCTGGCCGAGCCGCACCGCATCGCGGGCCGAGCAGGACGCGTACTCCTGTCCGACTCCGGCGAGGAACTGGGACAGCACGCGACCGATCCCGCGTCCGCTCGGGAGGGGAACCGCCAGGAGACGTCTGACTCGCTGCGGGGAAAGGGGAAGTGAACTCTTCGGAAACTGAAATACCAGGGAGGTGGAGATTCCGGGTGTGAATCCGGTCCGTGCGGAGAAGGGGAGTGAGCTGTCGTACAGGACGAATTCCCCGGCCTTCAGCCGTGCGTGACTGCGTTCCTGCTCGATTCCCTGCTCTCCGGACCGTATGAGCGCCAGCTGGTACAGCTCCGGATCGCTCTGCCGGATGAGCCGCGGGGTCCGCTCCGCCACGAGCGGGCTGTATGCCAGGTCCGCCAGTTCCCCGGCCCCCAGCTGCATCGATGCGATGCGGGCGCGGAAGGATTCCGGCTCGGTGAAGCGGAAGCGCTGCGGCATGAGTGCCTGCGCGGTCACGTCGACCCACGTCGACACCCGTTCTTCTCTGGGCACGTCTTCCAGGTCAATAACGGTCAGCATTCTTCTCCCCCTTTCCGGCACATCCTGCGGATCGCGCCACGCGACGAACAGTGCGCTCTCGGCCAACCGTTGTGCGGTTTTCGTCGATGCCGCGGACCGGCTTGTGCGGTGAAAGTGGGACCGCCCTGTTCGGAACGGGAAGAAAAGGTGGGACTCATGCGCACCAGGAACAGAATGACGATGGTGGCCGCTGCGGTGACGGCCGTGCTGGCCCTCGGCGTGGGCGGGGCGAGCGCGGCTCCCGCGCAGCAGGACGGCACCGTGTCCACGGCGTCCGCCGCCGCGGTCCGGCCGCAGCTGTCCTACGGCTCGACCGGCACCTGGGTGAAGTACTGGCAGGCGGACCTGAACGCCTACATGCACGTCGAGCTGACCTGCCGCCCCACCCTGGCGGTGGACGGCGACTTCGGCGATGCGACGCTGAAGGCCACGAAGTGCATCCAGGGCAAGCTGGGGGTCACGGCGGACGGCATCGTCGGTACCAACACCTGGGGCGCGATGTGCGACTACCTGCTGTACGCGCCCAACACCGATGAGGTCGTGGACGCCTGGTACAACTCCTGCCGGTAGAGGCATCACCGCGGCCGGGGCCCGATGCCGCGGGCCCCGGCCGGCCGGTGGGAAACCTCAGGAACGCAGCGTTCCGTCCTTGACGGCCGTGACGAAGGCGGTCCAGCTGGTCGCGGGGAGGAGCAGGGCGGGGCCGTCCGGGACTTTGGAGTCCCGGACAGGTATGCCGACGGGGTCGTCGGCGCGGACTTCGAGACAGTTCCCGGCCTCGGGCCCGCTGTAAGAGGACTTGCGCCAGGCGTTGCCGGGCGTGGTCTGTGCGGTCATGGGCGTCCGTAGTCCTTCGCTGTCGCCTTCAGCATGGCGAGAGACTTCCTCAGAGAGAGGGCATCGCTCAGTGCCAGAGCGTAGGCGCCTTGGAGTCGCCTGACCACGGACGGGGAATCGTGCAGTGCGCCGACGTGAACGCCTTCCGAGTACGCCACCGGCGGCTGATCTTCGAACTCCATCAAGACAAGGTTGCCCTGGAGTGGTTGATGCGAGCCCACATCGAACGGCATCACGTGCACGCGCACTCGGCGACGCTCCACCGAACGCACGAGGTGCTTGATCTGCTCCGCCATGATGTCCGGTCCGCCCACCACACGCCGCAGCACCGCTTCGTCCAGAACGACCCAGACTACGGGACTCACCGGGTCTTCGAGCATCGTCGCGCGCTCCAGGCGTGTGACAAGGCGTCTGTCACATTCGGCTTCACTCACCGGGGGAACGACGTCATCAAAACCGCACGTGCGTACCCCTCCGTCTGAAGGATTCCGGGCACGAACGACGGGGCGAACTCCCGGAAGGTAACCGCCTGTTGTTCGAGTCGCCGTGCCGTCTCGAAGTAGTCGGCGACCGCCGCATCCTCCGCCGGGAGGAAGCTGCTCAGCACATCCCCCGTGTTCAGGGCCCTGTCCAGCCGTCTCGCGTCCTCCCTGGACGGGACCCGGCGTCCCGCCTCGACGTGGGCGATGTGCGAACGCGTCATCACCGCCGCGTCGGCCAGTTGCTGTTGCGTCAGCCCCGCCGCTTCGCGCTGTTGTTTGAGCCAGTCGCCGTAGATGCTGCCCATGAGGCCTCCTCGATGTGACAGATGCTTTGTCACATCCGCACCCCTGGCGAGCGTAGCCCTGCCCGTTCCAGGCTGTACGCACATCGCTACAGACAGCCATACCCCCGCGACCGCGCGACCGGTCCGGGGGCGTGGCCGTCAACCCCGCAATCCCAAGGAGTTGACGACGTGGCGTCACCGTATCGCCCGCCTCGCCGGGCTGCCCCTCCTTTGGCTGCTCCGGCTTCTGCTGCCCGGCACGGGGCGGCGGCGCCGACGACGGCATCAGGCCGTCGTCCCGTACGCCGTCCCGAACCGCAACGCCTTGATCCCCTCCCACCTCCTCACACCCGAGCGGCGTGAAGAGGCCCGCTATCACCGGGCCCGGCGCCGGCTGTTGCGCTGCGCCATGTACCAGGCCTACGGCGCCGAGGCGGCCCGGTGAGCCACGACGGTCCGCGTCCGGCGCGGCTGCTGCCCTGGGGCGGCCCCGAGGGCAAGCCCTGCTATCTGCTGAGCGACGGGACCGGGCCGTTGTCCCGGCTCGCGGACACGATGGAGACCGTTCAGCTCGACATGGCCGCCGACCTGCTCAAACACGCCGAGGACCGGCTCGGCGACGACCGGGCCACCCCCGCCCAGCTCCGGTATCTGCTGGCCCGTATGCGCGAGGCACTGGCCGACGTGCACCGGGTCGCCGAGAGCCGGGGTGGCCGCCTTGCGGTGCACCTCTGATACAACATGCCACCCAAGGCACGAGGGGGGACCTCATGACTCGCCACAGCTCCCACCACGCCCGCGTGGCAGCCGCCGGGCTCGCCGCCGGACTGCTGCTCATGTCCGGCGTGGCCGCCGGCCCCGCCGCCGCGGCCACCACGCCCGTCGTCGGCTGCACGTCCGCCAGAGCGGGGCTCGCCGCCGAGCTGAGCAGGGACATCACCGCCGCCCTGGCGGGCCGCCGGGGCACGATCGCCCTCGGTCTGCACGACCGCACGACCGGCACCACCTGCACGCTCAGGCCGTTCGCCGCCTACGACTCCGCCAGCGTCGTGAAGGTCACCATCCTCAGCGCGCTGCTGTGGGACGCGGAGAGGCACGGGCGCTGGCTCACCGACCGGGAGACGGCCCTCTCCCGGGCCATGATCACCAGGTCGGACAACGACGCGGCCGACACCCTGTGGCGGCAGCTGGGGCCGGTGAAGATCAGGAGGTTCCTCGCCGCCGCCGGGATGACGCAGACCGAGCCGGGCCGGGACGGCTACTGGGGGCTGACGCAGATCACCGTCACCGACGAGCAGCGGCTGCTCGACCTGCTCACCGCCCGCAATACCGTGCTCAGCGATCCGTCCCGGACCTATGTCCTGCATCTGATGGGCCAGGTCATCGCCAGTCAGCGCTGGGGCACGCCCTACGGCGCTCCCCCCGCCGTCTCCGTGCACGTCAAGAACGGCTGGCTGCGCCGTGCCGCGTACGGCTGGCGCGTGCACAGCATCGGCACCTTCGCGGGCGGCGGCCACGACTACACGATCACGGTGCTGACGCAGGGCAACGGCACCATGGCCTACGGCGTCTCCACCATCCAGGACGTCGCCGAGGTCATCC
This sequence comes from Streptomyces fumigatiscleroticus, assembly GCF_014647975.1. GTDB lineage: Bacteria > Actinomycetota > Actinomycetes > Streptomycetales > Streptomycetaceae > Streptomyces > Streptomyces fumigatiscleroticus. Next base: position 562,191 of record NZ_BMQF01000002.1, on the reverse strand, counting down.
ACGCGGACCTGGCGGCGAGCTGATCATTAACAATGAGGCCCACCGGAGGTCACCGCTCCGTCCTACGGTGACCTCCATGCGCATGAGAACCGTACTCGCCACCGTCACCGCCGGCCTCGCGGCGGCCACCTGCCTGGCCGCCGCCGGGCCCGCCACCGCAGCGGCCCAGCAGAGAAGCTCTCACCAGCAGAACTCCTGCTCGTCGTCGGTCGCCCTCACCGGCTTCTCCGACGCCCTGGACAAGACGACGTACGACGACACCTACGTCGGCAACTTCTCCGCGCTCGCCCGGAACCGGGACGGCTCGCTCGCCGCGCTCTCCGACCGGTCCTCCCTCTTCACGCTGGACGCCAAGACCCTTCAGCCGGAGTCCGTCGTCCGGCTCGCCGACGAGAACGGGGCCGCGCTGGACTCCGAGGGCCTGGTCGCCGACCGTGACGGGACGTACCTCGTCAGCTCCGAGGGCGAGCCGGCCGTGCGCCGCTACCGCGCCGACGGGAAGATCCTCGACCGGCTCCCGGTGCCCTCCTACCTCCAGGTCGCCGCCGCCGGGCGTGCCGTCTCCAACGGCACCTTCGAGGGGCTGACCCTGCTGCCCGGCGGGCACACCCTGCTGGCGTCGATGGAGTACGCCCTCGACGGCGACAGCAGCGGCGCCGTCCGCTGGCAGACCTGGGAGCGGACCAAGGGCGGGCACTGGCGGCCGGGGGCCCAGTACGCCTACCCCGTCGACGCGGGGCTCGGCGTGCCCGAGGTCGCCGCCACCCCCGACGGGCGGCTCCTCGTCCTGGAGCGCGGCTTCACCTCCGGTGTGGGCAACACCGTACGGCTGTACCTCGCCGACCCGCGCCGCGCCACGGACACCTCCGGCGTCGAGAACCTCACCGGACAGCAGAACGTCCGGACGGTGAAGAAGACCCTCCTCGCCGACATCGCCGCCTGCCCCTCCCTCGGCGCCACCGCCAAGCAGCCCCAGCCCAACCCCCTCCTCGACAACATCGAGGGCATGGTCGTCGCGGGCCGTGACAAGGGACGTCTGAAGGTGACGCTGGTCAGCGACGACAACCAGAACGCCACGCAGATCACGCGCTTCTACTCGCTCCGCGTACGCCTCTGACCCCGTCGTATCCGTCCCCGTTTGTTGCGGAGGGATGAAATCCGCTTCCGCCCGCGTTGGTGTCTTCCGGCGGAACAGACCGATCGGAGGGCACCGGCGTGGACGCGCAACGGGGATGGGCACGGCGACTGGCCGGATACGCGTGGCGGTATCCGAAGGACGTCGTCCTGGCCCTCGGCGCCTCACTGGCCGGGATGGCCGTCACGGCGCTCGTCCCGCTGATCACCAAGGTGATCATCGACGATGTCATCGGGGACCACAGCCGTGACATGGCTCCCTGGGCCGGCGCGCTCATCGGGGCCGCGCTGGCCGTCTACGTCCTCGCCTACGTCCGCCGCTACTACGGCGGCCGGCTCGCGCTCGACGTCCAGCACGATCTGCGGACCGAGATGTACGCCACGCTCACCCGGCTGGACGGGCGGCGGCAGGACGAGCTGTCCACCGGGCAGGTCGTCGGGCGGGCCACCAGCGACCTCCAGCTGATCCAGGGCCTGCTCTTCATGCTCCCGATGACCATCGGGAACTTCATGCTCTTCCTGATCTCGCTCGTCGTCATGGCGTGGCTGTCGCCGCCGCTCACCCTGGTCGCGCTGGCCGTCGCGCCCGCCATCTATCTCATCGCCCGGCGCAGCCGCAGCCGGCTGCACCCGGCCACCTGGTACGCGCAGGCCCAGGCCGCGGCCGTCGCGGGTGTGGTCGACGGAGCCGTGGGCGGCGTACGCGTGGTGAAGGGCTTCGGGCAGGAGGAGCAGGAGACCGGCAAGCTGCGGGAGGTCGGGCGGCGGCTCTTCGCCGGGCGGCTGCGGACCGTGCGGCTCAATGCCAGGTACACGCCCGCCCTCCAGGCCGTGCCCGCCCTCGGGCAGGTCGCGATGCTGGCGCTCGGCGGGTGGCTCGCGGTGCGCGGGCACATCACGCTCGGTACGTTCGTCGCCTTCTCCACCTATCTCGCGCAGCTCGTCGGGCCGGTGCGCATGCTCGCCACCGTCCTCACCGTCGGGCAGCAGGCCCGGGCCGGTACCGAGCGGGTCCTGGAGCTGATCGACACCGAGCCGTCCCTGGCCGACGGGCCCAAGGAGCTGCCGGCCGGCGCGCCCGCCACCGTCGAGTTCGACGACGTCTCCTTCGGCTACGAGGACGGCCGCCCCGTACTCGACGGGCTCTCCTTCGAGATCCGGTCCGGCGAGACCCTCGCCGTCGTCGGCTCCTCCGGGTCCGGGAAGTCCACCGTCTCCCTCCTCCTGCCGCGCTTCTACGACGTCTCCCGCGGTGCCGTCCTCGTCGGCGGGCACGACGTGCGGGAACTGACCCTGGACTCGCTGCGGGCCGCGATCGGGCTGGTGCCCGAGGACTCGTTCCTGTTCTCCGACACCGTGCGCGCCAATATCGCCTACGGGCGGCCCGGGGCCACCCAGGAACAGATCGAGACCGCCGCCCGTGCCGCCCAGGCGCACCGTTTCATCACCGAGCTGCCCGCCGGCTACGACACCGAGGTCGGCGAGCACGGCCTCACCCTCTCCGGCGGCCAGCGGCAGCGCATCGCCCTCGCGCGGGCGATCCTCGCCGACCCGCGGCTGCTGGTGCTGGACGACGCCACCTCCGCCGTGGACGCCCGGGTCGAGCACGAGATCCACGAGGCGCTGAAGCAGGTGATGCGGGGGCGGACGACGCTGCTGATCGCCCACCGGCGGTCCACGCTCAATCTCGCCGACCGGATCGCCGTGCTGGACGGGGGACGGCTCGCCGACATCGGTACCCACGAGGAGCTGGAGGAACGGTCCGCCCTGTACCGGCGGCTGCTGACCGACCCGGAGGAACTCGGCGGCGTCTCGCCCGGCCATGTCCGGCCCGCCGAGCCGTACGAGGACACCTCCGTCCGCGACGAGCTGGACGCCGAGTTCGACGCCGAGCGCGGGATCACGCCCAAGCTGTGGGCGGGGGAGCGGGAGCCGAAGGACACCGCCCTGTCCGGCATGCCCGCCACCCCCGAGCTGCTGGCCCGGGTCGAGGCGCTGCCCCCGGCGACCGACACCCCGGACATCGACGAGGCGCGGGCCGTGCGGCCCGAGGACTCCTACGGGCTGCGCCGGCTGCTGCGCGGCTTCGGGCTGCCGCTCCTGGCCAGCCTGGGGCTGGTCGCCGTGGACGCGGGCGTGGGGCTGCTGCTGCCCGTGCTGATCCGGCACGGCATCGACGACGGCGTCAGCCGGATGGCGCTCGGGGCGGTGTGGGCGGCGGCGCTGCTCGGGCTGCTCGCCGTGCTGGTGCAGTGGGCGGCCCAGGTCGGTGAGACCCGGATGACCGGGCGCACCGGCGAACGCGTCCTGTACGCGCTGCGGCTGAAGATCTTCGCCCAGCTCCAGCGGCTCGGGCTCGACTACTACGAGCGGGAGCTGACCGGGCGGATCATGACCCGGATGACGACCGACGTCGACGCGTTGTCGTCGTTCCTCCAGACGGGGCTGGTCACGGCCTTCGTCTCGGTCGTCACCTTCTTCGGCATCATGGCCGCCCTGCTGGTGATCGACGTGGAGCTGGCGCTCGTCGTCTTCACCACCCTGCCGGTGCTGGTCGTCGCCACCTTCTTCTTCCGCCGGGCGAGCGTGAAGGCGTACGAGCTGGCCCGGGAGCGGGTGTCGGTGGTCAACGCCGATCTCCAGGAGTCCGTCGCCGGGCTGCGGATCGTGCAGGCCTTCCGGCGGGAGAAGGACGGCGGGCGGCGGTTCGCCGAGCGGAGCGAGAGCTACCGCCGGGCCCGGATCCGCGGGCAGTGGCTGATCTCCGTGTACTTCCCCTTCGTGCAGTTCCTCTCCTCGGCCGCCGCCGCGGCGGTGCTGATCGTGGGCGGCGCCCGGGTGGACGACGGGACGCTGACCACCGGTGCGCTGGTGGCCTACCTGCTCTACATCGACCTGTTCTTCGCCCCCGTCCAGCAGCTCTCCCAGGTCTTCGACGGCTACCAGCAGGCGTCCGTCTCCCTCGGCCGTATCCAGGAACTGCTGCGCGAGCCGGCCGCCACGCGCAACGCCGACCGGCCGCAGGAGGTGACCTCCCTGCGCGGCGAGATCGCCTTCGAGGACGTGCACTTCGGCTACGGGGACGGGGAGGAGGCCCTGTCCGGCATCGACCTGCGGATACCGGCCGGGCAGACCGTCGCGTTCGTCGGCGAGACCGGCGCCGGCAAGTCGACCCTGGTCAAGCTGGTGGCCCGCTTCTACGACCCGACGCGGGGCCGGGTGACGGCCGACGGAACCGATCTGCGCGCCCTCGACCTCACGTCGTACCGGCACCGTCTCGGCGTCGTCCCGCAGGAGGCGTACCTCTTCCCGGGCACCGTCCGCGACGCCATCGCCTACGGCCGCCCCGACGCCACCGACGCCGAGGTGGAGGCGGCGGCCCGCGCGGTCGGCGCCCACGAGATGATCGCCACCCTGGACGGCGGCTATCTCCACGAGGTCGCCGAGCGCGGCCGCAACCTCTCCGCCGGGCAGCGGCAGCTGATCGCGCTGGCCCGCGCCGAGCTGGTCGACCCCGACGTGCTGCTCCTGGACGAGGCGACCGCCGCGCTTGACCTGGCCACCGAGGCGCAGGTCAACCAGGCGACCGACCGTCTCGCGGGACGCCGTACGACGCTGGTGGTCGCGCACCGGCTGACCACCGCCGCCCGCGCCGACCGGGTCGTGGTGATGGACCACGGGCGGGTGGTGGAGGACGGCACCCACGACGAGCTGCTGGCCCTGGACGGGCGGTACGCGCGGCTGTGGCGCACGTTCGTGGGCGAACCGGTGGCGTCGTCGTCCGCCCCGGCGTGACCCGCGGCAGGCCGTCCCCCGTCCCGCACGGGACGCCCTGCCGGCCCCCGTGCGGATCCGGCGCCCCGGCCCTGTGACGGCGGTGCGGGGCGCAACCGTCCGGTGTACGCCACGCGTCCGTAGTGCCGTACGTCGTTTGTCGCGGTACGGGAGGGACGACAGTGGTCGCAGGAGCGATACACCGGCGGCTGGCGCTCGGCCTGGCCGTGCTGACCGCGGCCGGGCTGCTCACCGCCGCGGGACCGGGCCAGGCGCAGGCGGCCTCCTCCTGCGCGGGACGCAAGGTGCGCACGCTGCCGTTCCCCACCGGCTCCGTACTGCTCTACAAACGCCGCGGCTACGTCTGCGCCGTCACCCTGCCCGAGCGGCCCGGGACCAGGCGGACGATGTCGGTCGGCGTGCAGGCGCGCGGCAGCCGGCCGGTCGTCGACGAGGGGCGCTACGCCCATCGGGCCGGACCGGTCACCGTGCACGCCGGGCGGCGCTGCGTATGGGTGCAGGGCAGGGTGGGCCGGGGGTCGGTCAGCTCCGGCTGGATCCTCTGCTGATGCACGTGCCGCGCCCGGCGCGTGCCGGTCTCCCCTGGTGCGCGGGCGCGTCGCTCCGATAGCTTCCGGCGCACATCTGTCTCACAGGGGAGGATGCATGCGCAAGGCGCTCAGATGGCTGCTCGCGCTCACCGTGCTCATAGGCACGCTCGGCACGGCGGGGGCGGCCACCGCGGCCCAGCCGGAGGCCACCGGCTCCACGGACATCAAGGACCGGCTGCTGGCCGTGGAGGGCATGAGCCTGGTCGAGGAGAAGCCGTACCCCGGCTACCGGTTCTTCGTCCTGAACTACACCCAGCCGGTCGACCACCGGCACCCGTCCAAGGGCACGTTCCAGCAGCGGATCACCGTGCTGCACAAGGACACCGCCCGCCCGACGGTCTTCTACACCGGCGGCTACAACGTCTCCACCACACCCAGCCGCCGGGAGCCGACCCAGATCGTGGACGGCAACCAGGTCTCCATGGAGTACCGCTTCTTCACCCCGTCCCGTCCCGACCCGGCCGACTGGTCCAAGCTGGACATCTGGCAGGCCGCCAGCGACCAGCACCGCATCTTCAGCGCGCTGAAGAAGATCTACCCCGAGAACTGGATCTCGACGGGTGGTTCCAAGGGCGGTATGACCGCCACGTACTACGAGCGGTTCTACCCGCGCGACATGGACGGCGTCGTCGCCTACGTCGCCCCCAACGACGTGGTGAACGACGAGGACTCCGCCTACGACCGGTTCTTCGCCACCGTCGGCACCAAGGAGTGCCGGGACCGGCTGAACGCGGTGCAGCGCGAGGCGCTGGTGCGCCGCGAGCCGCTGGAGAGGACGTACGCGGAGCAGGCGGCGGAGAACGGCTGGACCTTCACCACCATCGGCAGCCTGGACCGCGCCTACGAGGCGGTCGTCCTGGACTACGTCTGGGGCTTCTGGCAGTACAGCCTGGAGAGCGACTGCGACACGATCCCCGCGGACGCGAAGAACGCGACCGACGAGGAGATCTGGAACTCGGTCGACACCGTCTCCGGCTTCTCCGCCTACACCGACCAGGGGCTGGAGACCTACACGCCGTACTACTACCAGGCGGGCACCCAGCTGGGCGCGCCCACGATCCACTTCCCGTACATTGAGAAGAAGTACCTCCGCTACGGCTACCAGCCGCCGCGGAACTTCGTCCCGCGCTCCATCCCGATGACGTTCCAGCCGTACGCCATGCGGGACGTCGACACCTGGGTCAGGCACCACGCGCGGCACATGCTCTTCGTCTACGGCGAGAACGACCCGTGGGGCGCCGAGCCGTTCCGCCTCGGCCGCGGCGCGCGCGACTCCTACGTCTTCACCGCGCCCGGCCTGAACCACGGCGCCAACGTGGCCGGTCTGGTCGCCGACGAGAAGGCCCTGGCCACCGCCCGCATCCTGGACTGGGCCGGGGTCGCGCCGGCCGCCGTCCGGGCGGACCCGGCCGCGGCGAAGCCGCTTGCGAAGTTCGACGCCGGGCTGGACCGGCGCGACGTCGAACGGGAGCCCGCGCTGCGTCCGTAGCGGCGCCGCGGTGACCCGGGCGGGCCCGTCCCGCCCCCTACCGCCCCCGGCCCGCGCGGCCGGGGGCGGCCGGTGTCCCGCGGGGGTCCAAGCGATCCGCGACCGGGGGTGCGCAGACTGCGCGCCGTCAGCAGCCACCGCGACCCCCCCAAGGAGCACCGTGTCCCTGCATCTGTTCACCTCGGAGTCGGTGACCGAGGGCCATCCCGACAAACTCGCCGACCAGATCAGCGACAGCGTCCTGGACTGCCTGCTCAGGGCGGACCCGGCCGCCCGGGCCGCCGTCGAGACACTGGTCACCGCCGGCCGGGTGCGCGTGACCGGAGAGGCCGGCGGCACGGCGTGCCCGCCGGTCGACCGGCTCGTCCGCGACACCGTCCTGCGGGCCGGCTACGACTCCCCGGCCATGGGCCTCGACGGCGCGTCCTGCGGGGTGTCGGTGTCGATCGGCGCCCCGTCGCCGGGCGGCGCCCGCGGCGCGCGAGCCGGTGACCGGGGTCCGGTGTCCGGCTTCGCCTGCGACGAGACCCCGGAGCTGATGCCGCTGCCGATCCAGCTCGCGCACCGCCTCGCCGCCCGCCTGGCCGAGGTGCGCAAGGACGGCACCCTGCCCTATCTGCGGCCCGACGGCAGGACCCGGGTCACCGTCGGCTACGACGGCGACCGGCCGGTCCGGCTCGCGGCGGTCGTCGTCTCCTCGCACCACGCGGTTGGCGTCAGCCCGGACGGGCTGCTCGCCCCGGACGTGCGGGAGCACGTGGTGGAGCCCGTGCTCGGGCAGCTGGCCGAGGAGGGCGGCACACTGGACACCACCGGCCTCCGGCTGCTGGTGAACCCGGCGGGCCGGTTCCGGGCCGGCGGCCCGGCGGGCGGCGCCGGCCGTACCGGCCGCACCGGCCGGCGGACCGTCACCGACACCTACGGCGGCATGGCGCGGCACGGCGGCGGCGCCCTCTCCGGCAAGGACCCCTCACGGGTGGGCCGTTCGGCGGCGTACGCGATGCGCTGGATCGCCAAGAACGTCGTCGCCGCGGGCCTGGCCGCCCGCTGCGAGGTGCGGGTCGCCTACGCCGCCGGACGGGCCGCACCGGCCGGGCTCCGGGTGGAGACCTTCGGCACCCACACCGTCTGCCCGGACCTGCTCGCCAAGGCCGTCGACGTGGTCTTCGACCTGCGCCCGGCCGCCCTCGTCCGCGCGCTGGACCTGCGCCGCCCGATCTACGCCCGCACCGCCGCCTACGGCCACTTCGGCCGCGAACTGGCGGAGTTCACCTGGGAGCGCACGGACCGCGTGGACGCGCTGCTCTCGGCGGCCGGGCTGTGAGGGCCGGTGCTCCTCCTCACCCGCCCGCGCGGGCGCCGCCGTTGGCCAGGCGCAGCAGCGCACGCGGGGTGCGGGCCCCGGCGACGTCCTCGTCGGGCAGCTCGATGCCGAACTCCTGCTGGATCGCCGCGGCCGTCTCCATCAGCGCCAGCGAGTCGTAGCCCAGCTCCTCGAACGGCGTGTCGAGGGCGGCGTCGGTCAGCTCGGCGCCCTCGTCCGCGCCGGCGCAGGCCACCAGGATGCGTCGCAGGTCCTCGATGCCCAGGGATGCCATCGCAGTCGTCTCCTCGGTCCGTGTGTGTCGTGGTCGTCCGCATCCTGCGGCGGCGCCCTTGGGCCCCACTGGGAGCGGCCCAGCACACCTCCGCCGAACCCCCAGACGCCTGCGAGCGGTCTCCCGCACGGTGGTCCCGCACGGAAACGGTTCGGCCGAGGGGAGTGCGGTGTGGCCATGCGGACGGGGGACCGACGGGCCGGCGCGGCGGCCGGGCGGCCGATGACCACAGGGGTGCGGGCGGCGGAGCCGCGGGCCGTGACGGGGGCGCCGGGGCCCGTGCCGCCCCGGCAGCTGGTCCGGCACGCGGCGGCCGCGCTGGCCGCCGTCCTCGCGGCCGAGGGGGACGCCGCCGCCGACGACGCCGTGAGCGCCTGCTATCTCGACCTGTGGGTCTGCGACCGGCTCCTGCTCCGGGCCGGCGAGCACGCGCCCGCGGCCCGCCATCTCGTCCCCGTGCTGCTGCTGGACGGCGTCGGCGGGCTGGCGGCGGTGCTCGGGGAACGGCTGCACCGGGCGGACGCCGCGGCCACCGAGTACCGGCGCAGGCGGCGGCTGCTGGTGCGGGCCGCGCGGGAGCGGTCCCCGCGGATCTGGGAGCAGCTCGCCCTGCGGCCGGCCGCGATCGCCGCGGGCGAGGACCGGCTGGCCCGGCCGCTCACCCCCGTACGCCACCGCGCGCTGCCCCGGCCGCTGGCCGAGCTGGTGGAGCGGCTGGAGGCCGAGCGGCGCGGGCTCGCCGCCCGCTGCGCGCGCTGGGGCGACGACGGCACACCGGACGCCGAGCCGGACGGCACCGTGCTCGCCGTCCTCGCCGAGCAGCTCGCCGTGCTGACCGCCGCGGCCGCCTGCCTGGACGGCTGGCACGGCTCCGGCCCCACCGCGCCGGGCATCGCCGTCCAGCGGGCCCGTCTGTGCGGCGCCCTGTACCGCCTCGCCTCCCGGCTGGAGCTGCCGCTCTCCGACCGGGCGGGCACGGCCTGGCGGGCGGACGTCCTGCGCTGCGCGGTGGCGTGAGGGCGGCGCCCGTTCCGCCCCGCCGGACACGGCCTTCCCGCCGGACGCGGCCTTCCCGCCGGACGCGGCCTTCCCCTGCGGCAGAAACGCACCGCGATTTCACTCCGGATATTCAGGGAAGCGTAAAATTCCACATGCCGGGACCGGTCAATGCACCCCCTAATTCGAGCAGTCAACGGCTAGTGTGATAGCGATCACGCGTGGTCCGGTGGAATGAATAGGGCTTGCTCTTATACGGTCCAATATGTTCCTGGTCCGACCGCCAGGACACGAGGCACAGCGGCGCCACGGGGGACCGGCCGTCCTGCTGATCATTCGACGCGTTCCGCGTCCGACGGTGCATGTCTTCGCACCGATTCGGTCGGCCTTGCCGCGGGCCCGGCTAAATGGGGGAAAATTGAAATTCAAACTGCTGGGACAGTTCGAGGTCGTCACGGCCAAGGGCCGTTCGACCACGCTGACCAGGTCCAAGGTGAGCCAGCTTCTCGGACTGCTCGTGGTCCGGAACGGCACATCGGTGAGTGCCCACACCCTGATCGAGGAACTGTGGGGCCAGGACGTGCCCCGCTCCGCGCTGACCACGCTCCAGACCTACATCTACCACGCCCGCAAGGTGTGCGGCGCCGGCCCCGGCGGGCACTCCGTGCTGGTCACCCGGCCCGCGGGCTACAGCATCGAGGTGCCCGGTGACAGCATCGACGCCGTCGTCTTCGAGAACCTGGTCGGCCAGGCCCGCACCGCACTGGACCGGGGGCAGGCGGAGCGGGCCGCCGCCCTGCTCGACGAGGCGTTCGCGCTGTGGCGCGGACCCGTGCTCGCCGGCATGATCACCGGCCCGGTGCTCGACGCGCACGTGACGTACGTCAACGAACTGCGGTTCGCCGCGCACGAGCTGTACACCGCGGCCTGCGCCCGGCTCGGCCGCCACCAGGAGATCATTCCGCGGCTGCGGCTGCTGGTCGCGGAGAATCCGCTCAACGAGAGTTTCCACGCCCAGCTCATCAGGGCACTGCACAAAAGCGGCCGCCGTGCCGAGGCCATTCAGGCCTACCGGAATCTCTGGCGGATACTCGACATGGAGCTGGGTGTCGAACCCTCGCCGGAACTACAGACGCTCCAGCACGATCTGATGGCCCGTAATTCCGTCTACTCCGCCCGCTGACCGTTCCTTCGGGCAGGCTGCGCAGCCCGGACGGGCAGTACCCGTACAAAGGCGGAGCCGACAGGCTGGGGGGAATTCGCCCAGGCATCCGCGGTACATACGAAAGGGAAAGCCATGTCCACCACTGTCGTCTCCGTCGCCATCGCCTACCACAGCGGCTACGGGCACACCACGAGGATGGCGGAGAGCGTCGAGGAGGGGGTGCGGTCCGTGGCGGGCGCCACGGCCGGGACGGTCCGGCTCGACGATCTCACCGAGGAGGACTGGGCCCGGCTGGACGCGGCCGACGCGATCGTCTTCGGCTCGCCCACCTACATGGGGTCGGCGAGCCCGGTCTTCCACGCCTTCGCCGCGGCCAGCAGCGAGCGCTGGTACGGGCAGCGCTGGAAGGACAAGGTCGCGGCCGGCTTCACCACCTCGGGCTCGCCGAGCGGCGACAAGCTGAACACCCTCCAGTACTTCACGGTGTTCGCCGCGCAGCACGGCATGCACTGGGTCAATCTCGACCTGCTGCCGGGCGACACCGAGAACGACCCCAACCGGCTGGGCGGCTGGCTGGGCGCCATGGGCCGGTGCCCCGTCGACCAGGGGCCCGAGTCGATGCCCAAGGGCGACCTGCTCACCGCCGCCCACCTCGGCCGCCGGGTGGCCGGGCACGCGCGGCTGCTGCGCACGGCACGAACGCTCGCCACCGCCTGAACGGTCCCCCTGCCAAGGGGCCGTTCAGGCGGCCCGCCCCGCCAGCCCCCGGCGCAGCGCGCGGATCTGGTCGGACACCATGCGCCGGGACACGGCGGCGTGCCCGATACCGACGCAGGCGTGGAACGTGCCCGGGTAGTGGACCAGCTCGGTGCTGACGCCCGCCCGGATCAGCCGGTGGGCGAAGTGGATCCCCTCGTCCCGCAGCGGGTCGTACGCGCACACCCCGACGAACGACGGCGGCAGCCCCGTCAGGTCCTCGGCACGGGCCGGAGCGGCCAGGTACGGGGCCGGACCGGGCCCCGTGTAATGCCTCCAGCACAGCCGCACACTGTCCCGGTCCAGCACCGGGGTGTCGGTGAACTCCCGCGCGGAGACCGTCTCCAGCCGGTCGTCGAGCTGCGGGAAGAGCAGGTACTGGAAACGGATCCGGGGCCCGCCCGCCGCCCGGGCGCGCAGCGCGGTCCCCACGGCCAGGGCGCCGCCCGCGCTGAACCCGGCCACGCCGATCCGGTCCGGGTCCACGCCCAGCCCCCCGGCGTGCCCGGCGATCCAGCGCAGCGCCGCCCAGCAGTCGTCCAGGCCCGCGGGGAAGGGGTGCTCCGGGGCGAGCCGGTAGTCGGGCGAGACCACCACCGCGCCCACCCGGTCGGCGATCCGGGCGGCGAAGGCGCGCGGCGTGTCGAGGTCGCCGGTGACGAAGCCGCCCCAGTGCGGGAAGAGCAGCGCCGGGAGCGGGGCCCGGGCCGGGCGGGCCGGCGCGTGGATCCGCACCGGCAGATCCGGGCCGTCCGGGACCGGCACGACGCGGTCCCGGACCGCCACCCGGTCCAGCCGCCCGTAGTGCGGCTGCGCGGCCATCACCTCCCGCATGGCGGCCCGCGCGCCCGCCGGGTCGGCGTAGTCCAGGGGCCTCATCCGCGCGGCGAACGGGGCGAGTTCGGGATCGAAGTCGTAGCGCGACGGCACGAGGGCTCCGCTCAGTCGGGGCGGCGGTCGGCGACGACGAGCCGGCGCACGTCCAGGGCCGCGCCCTGGCCCCACAGACGGTTCCCCGGACGGCTGTCGTCGTCGAGGAACCGCTGCGGGGCGGGCTCGCCGCGCACCGGGTCGAAGTAGTGCCCCGCCTCGGTGGTCAGCCGTACCAGACCGGAGCCCGGCACACCGGGACGTGCCCCGTCCAGCGCGTCGAACAGGCCGAGACCGAAGGTGAGCTGCCGCGGCACCACCGTGACCTGCGTCCCGCCGTGGTCCAGCAGCAGATGGCGGCGCGAGGGCAGCAGGTGCCCGATCCGGTCGACGGCGAACACCTCACGGCCGTCCAGCCGCCAGCGGATCACCCCCCGCGAGCGGTCGTAGGCGATCACGGCGTGGTGCTCGGCGGCGGGGGAGGAGCGGTGGGCGACCGGGACCGCGTAGGTGAAGGCGGCGTACCGGCCGAGGGTGTCGCGGTGGTTGGGCAGCCGCTCGTAGCCGGCGTACACCGTCCGGTCGGTGAGGAAGAAGTCCACCACGACGCCGGTCTCCGGGTCCTCCACGGTCAGCGCGGCCATGGCGAGCCGCACGTCGTCCCGTGCGTCGGCCACCGCCCGGCCGAAGGGATGGCCCTCGGTGCCGTAGGTCCGGCCCGTCAGCCACGCCTCGCCGACCAGCACCCGGCCCGGCTCGGCGGTGAAGCCCAGCGTCCCGTCCGCCGTGCGGCGGTCGGGGTACGACAGCCACTTGATGTGGTCCAGGGTGCCGGGCAGGCCGCCCGGCTCGTGCTGTCCGAGGGTCAGGGTGAACGCCGGCTCCCCGGTGCGCGGATGGGTGCCGCGCGCGGCGAGCCGCAGCCCGCGCCCGGAGGTGGTGGCCCGCGCGTCCTTCCCGACGTCCCCGCCGAACGGGATGTGGGTCCAGCGCGCGCCGGGACCCCCGGTGGCGAAGCCGTGCGAGAAGTCGTCCTCGAACAGCACCCGGCGGCCGGTGTCCCCGCCGCCGCGCGCGGCCCGCGCGGGTACGGCGGGCAGGGCGGCGGTGGCGGCGAGCGCGGCGGCCGTGGCGGTCAGAGCCCTGCGGCGGCTGACGGTCATGGGGGATCCCTTCGTCGTCGTTGGACGGGCGATCGGCGCGCGGGCCGGTCTACAGGCCCAGCTCCTGATCGGCGTAGGCGGTGGCGGCGGACTCGAGCTGGAGGGCCTGGTGGCCCGCGATCGAGTGGATGTCGCGCCAGAACCGCTGCGCCGGGTCGGCCGTGGACTGGCCGGTGGTGCCGACACCGCGGAAGAGCCGCTCGGCGACGCCGACGAGGATGTCGACGGCCTCGGCACAGTCCCGCCAGCCGCGCACCGTCTCCGCCGGGGTGATCGCCGGGCCCCGCTCGTCGGCGGTGGCCGCGGCGCGCTCCAGGAGCAGCTCGGCGGCGTCGATCCCGGCGGCGCCGCGGGAGAGGACCAGGTCCCAGGAGATCCGGTGGAAGGACGGCATGCCCGGCAGGGCGGGGCCCGGCCGGGCGGCGGCGGCGCGGATCTTCCGTTCGGCGTGGCGCCGCCAGGCCGCCAGCGCGCCCTTGGCCGCGCCCAGCGCGGGCAGCGCGAACATCATGGTCGTGGCCTGCATCGGCAGGGCCAGCCGCGGCGCGACCGCCGCCGCGCCGCGCCCGGTGAACAGGTCCTCGCGGCTCATCGTGCGGGCCGCCGGGACGAACAGGTCCGCGACGGTGACCGTGTGGCTGCCCGTCGCGGCCATGCCCACGTTGTGCCAGGTGTCCTCGGTCCGCCAGCCGCCCCGCTGCACGGCGAGGACGCGCGGCCCCGCCCCCGCCCGCCCGTCGCCGTCCGGCACCTGGGCCGCGAGCAGCGCCCAGTCGGCGTGGTCGATCGCGCTGACGAACGGCCAGGTGCCGGTCAGCCGGTAGCCGCCGGGCACCGGACGGGCGGTGCCGAGCGGGGTGAGGGAGGCGACGAGGAAGGCGTCCGGCCCGTCCGCCCACAGCTCACGGCGGCCCTCCTCGGGCAGGTGCGCGGCCATCCGGCCGGCGTGCGCGGCCAGCGACAGACACCAGGCGGTGGCGGTGCAGCCCTCCCCGACGGCGCTGACGGCCCGGCCGAGGTCCAGGAAGCTCCCCTCGTCGCCGCCGTGCGCGGCCGGCACCAGATGCCGGGCGAACCCCGCCGCCACCGCGGCCTTCAGCACGTCCGCCGCCGGCCGCCGCTCGGCCTCCGCGGCGGCGGCGCACCGGGCGGCCTCCCGGGCCACCTCCCGGGCGGCCAGGACCAGCGGGGCGGGGGCGGCGGGCCGGTACGGCTCCGGGGGCGCGGTCGACGGCGGCGGCCCGCCGGGCGGGGGCGCGGGGGCGCCGGACACGGCGGAAGACGCCGTGCGCGGCGGGTCGGTGCTGGGAATCGGGGCCATCCGGTCTGCTCCTCGGCTCGTTCGGCGGTCGGCGAGGGCGAGCCTGGCCGCCCGCGCCCGGACCTCGCTTGGCCGGTGCTTGGAGCCCGCTGACACGGCGCGCCCCCGCTCCCACCGGACTCCCATCGGACCGCGAGGCGCCCTGCCGACGCTAGGCCGTGTCCAGGCCTTACTGCCGCCACTGCCACACGGAGGAGACCCGTGATCATCCACACCCTTGTCTACCGGTTCGCGGACTCGGTCGACGAGCAGCAACGGCACCGGTTCTTCAGCGAGCTGGAGAAGATCGCGCTCGGCTCGGGCCTGGTCACGCACTTCGGGTACGGGCCGCACCACCGGCTCCCGGTGGACGACCACGCCCGGGGCCTGACCGCGAACGCCGTCGCCCAGTTCGCGTGCCCGGACCTCGACGCGCTGCGGGCCTTCTCGCAACTCCCGGACGTGCACGCGCACATCGACACCTGGCGGTCCCGGATCGCCTACGACGCCGCCTACGCCAACCACGACGAACTGCTCGGCCTCGGCAAGGAGAACCCGATGCACCACACCGAACACACCGTGACCGTCGCCGCCCCCGCCGCCGTGGTCTGGGACGTCCTCGTCGACGTCGAGGACTACGCCCGGATCTTCCCGCCCACCCGGGAGGTGAGGATGCTGGAGGAGTCGCCCCGCCACCAGATCGCCCGGCTGACCGTCGACGTCAACGGCGAGGTGCAGTCCTGGGTCTCCCGGCGCGACATCGACGCCGACCGCCGGGTCATCGCCTACCGGCAGCTGGAGCACGCCCCGGTCATGGGCCACATGGCCGGCGAGTGGCGGGCGCTGCCGCTGGACGGGCACACCACCCAGCTGGTGCTCACCCACGACTTCAAGCCCCGCGAGCCGGACGCGGACGGCCGCGTCGCCGGGAAGTTCTCCTACGAGGAGGCCGACGCCATGATCAAGGCGGCCGTGGAGCGCAACAGCGTCGCCGACCTCGGCGCGGTCAAGCAGGAGGCCGAGCGGCTGGCCGGCGAGGGCACCGCCGCATGACCCGCCTGATCGACCTGAGCGTGGTGACCCGGCACACGCCGAGCGAGGCGACACCGGTCACCGTCGAGCTCCTCGACCACCGCACCGGCGCCACCGTCCTCGGGCTCACCCCCGAGGACTTCCCGGACGGCATGGCGATCTCCAACGAGACGGTGACGCTGACCACGCACACGGGCACGCACATGGACGCACCGCTGCACTACGGCCCGCTCAGCGGCGGCGAGCCCGCCAGGAGCATCGACCAGGTGCCGCTGGAGTGGTGCTTCGGCCCCGGCGTACGGCTGGACGTACGGCGGGTGCCGCCCGGCGAGGGCATCACCGTGGACCAGCTGCGCGCCGCGCTGCGCGAGGCCGGGCGGGACGCGCCGCACCCCGGCGACATCGTGCTGCTGTGGACCGGCGCCGACGGCCTGTGGGGCTCGGCGGACTACCTGGCGAAGTACCCGGGGCTGACCGGCGAGGGCACGGCGTTCCTGGTGGAGTCCGGAGTGCGGGTGATCGGCATCGACGCCTGGGGCCTGGACCGGCCCATGCCCGCGATGATCGAGGACTACCGCGCCACCGGCGACCGCGGCGTGCTGTGGCCCGCGCACGTCTACGGCCGCACCCGGGAGTACCTGCAACTGGAGAAGCTCGCGGGTCTGGGCGCCCTGCCCGCGGCGACCGGGTTCACGGTGGTGTGCTTCCCGGTGGCGGTGCACGGCGCGGGCGCGGGCTGGACGCGGGTGGTGGCACTCCTCGACGCCGAGCACGCCGGGCAGGACGGGCAGGACGGGCAGGACGGGCACGCCGGGCACGCCGAGCACGCCGAGCACGCCGGGCAGGACGGGCACGACGAGCGCGACGAGCGCGACGAGCACGCCGAGCACGCCGAGCACGACGAGCACGACGAGCACGCCGAGCACGCCGGGCACGCCGGGCACGCCGGGCAGGACGGGAGCGGCGGGGCTGCCGGGAACGGCGAGAACGACGGAGACTTCCGTGCTCCCGGCTGACCTGGTCGGGGTGTGGCGGCTCGTCTCGTTCGAGGAGCTGGACGAGACGGGCGCGCCCGGACCGGGACCGCTGGGCGCGCGGCCCGCCGGGTGTCTCGTCTACACCGGCGACGGCCATGTCTCGGTCCACATGACGCGCGGCCCCGGCTCCGGCCCGGCCGCCTGTCTCGGCTACGCCGGCACCTGGCGGCTGGACGGCTCCCGCGTCGTGCACCGCGTCGAGATCACGCAGCGCTCGGACTGGGTCGGCACCGAGCAGGTGCGCGAGGCCACCCTGGCCGACGGCCTCCTGACCCTCCACGCCCGCACGCGGATCGCGGGCGTGGAGCACCGCCGCGTCCTGGTCTGGCGCCGGGCCGGCGGGTGACGGACGCGAGGGCCGCGACCGTGAGGGGACGGTTGCGGCCCTCGCTCATGCCGTACGGCGGTTGCTTCCGCGGGCGTCCGGTGTCTCGACCACGGGTCCGTCGCGGCCGGTCGAAGCGGTTTCCCGCGCCCTTTCGGGGTGCTGCCGTACCTCGCCGGCCCGGCTTACGACGTCAGCGCCAGCGAGGCCGGAAAGCCCGCCGACAGGGCCAGGGCCACCGCCTCGCCGCGCGAGGTGACGTCGAGCTTTCTGAGGATCTTCGCCACGTGGAACTTGACCGTGTGCTCGCTGATCCGCAGCTGCGCGGCGATCGCCCGGTTGCGCCGGCCCTGGACGAGCTGCTCCAGCACGTCCAGCTCGCGCGGGTTGAGACCGCCGAGCGGGTCGTTGCGCCGGCGCTCGGGCGCGGCCAGCGGCAGCCGCACGGTGACGATCGTGCCCCAGCCGGGCACCGCGTCGACCTGGAGGGCCCCGCCGACGGCCGCCGTACGGTCGGCGAGCCGGTGCACCGCGAGCGCGTCCCCGGCCAGGAAGCCGGGGCCGTCGTCGCGGACCACCTGGCACAGCTCGCCGTCCTCGATCCGCCAGCTGACCCGGATCCGGCCGACGCCGCCCTGCTCCAGCATGGTCAGGGCGGTGCCGCGGGCGGCCGTGCGGGCCGTCTGGGCGATCACCGAGGGGATCACGCGCCGCGCCGGGTCGCCCGCGGGCCCGGAGAACTCCAGCCGTACGTTGCCGTAACGGGACAGCAGACCCAGCATGTCGGTGAGCCGCCCGAAGGCGTCACCGGCCGACTCCTCGTCCGGCAGCCGCTCGCCGTCGCCGACGGAGCGCAGCTCGATCAGCGAGGAGACCGCCAGGTCCACCGCGGTGCTCCGCGCGGTGGCGTCGTCCAGTCCGCGGTTGCGCAGCAGACCGATCAGCGAGGTGAGCGTCGCCGCGTGCGTGTCCGTCAGGTCGGTGACGATCCGGGCGCGTTCGCCGCTCGCCATCCACGGCGCGGCCTGGTTGACGGGCTCCGCGCTCGGCAGCAGGGCGACGATCCGCAGCGTGGCCAGGTCCCACAACCGCTGTACCAGCGCGCGTACCGCGGCGTCCGGCGGCGGGCCGCCGGCGGTGGGCACGGCCAGCAGCGCGCCCGCCGAGCCGGGCGGTGCCGAGGCCACGGCGAGGACGGGGCGCGCCTGTCCGGCCAGCAGGGCCCGGTCGTACCACGGTCTGCCGACGGCGACATGGGTGGCGAGCTGGGACATCTCGGCCGTGGTGACCGCCTCGGTCAGCCCGGCGTCCCCGTGGCTCCAGGTGGCCGACTTGGGGCAGTCCCCGGTCAGCATCACCAGGGCGTCGTGCGCGACCAGTTCGGACAGCGCATCGGACAGGGTGGACAGAACCTTTTTCAGAGGGGCCTGCATCAACGCCGCCGCCACCGACAGGGCACGGCGAGGATCCCCCCAGTCCCCGTTTGCCATGACGTCCATGCTACGGCGGCCACGGTCCGCCCCCACCGGCCGAAGGAGCGGTCCCGGCCGCCCGGACGGGCAGTGCGCCCGTCCCCCCACCGTCCTCCCAGCGCTTCCCCAGCGCTCCGCAGGGTGCCGTCGGCCATCGTCGGCCACGGCGTACGGCGATGGGCCGTACGCCCCCGGCGTGAAGGGGGACAGAACGTGAGGCAGACGGCAACGGCTCAAACGAGGGGCGGGACACGATGACCCGCCGCACCGTGATCACCGGCATGGGGGTGCGCGTCCCCGGCGCGAACGGCGTGAAGGCCTTCTGGGAGCTGCTGACCTCCGGGCGCAGCGCGATCCGCCGCATCTCCTTCTTCGACCCCGCCCCCTACCGGTCGCAGATCGCCGGGGAGGCCGACTTCGACCCGGTGCTGGAGGGCCTGACCCCGCTGGAGATCCGGCGCATGGACCGCGCCACGCAGTTCGCCGTGGTCTGCGCCCGGGACGCGGTCGCCGACAGCGGCCTCGGCTTCGAGCGGCTGGATCCCGGCCGGGTCGGGGTGAGCCTGGGCAGCGCGGTGGCGGCGGCGACCAGCCTGGAGCAGGAGTACCTGGTGCTGTCGGACAGCGGCCGCACCTGGCTGATGGACCGCGCCAGCCTCTCCCCGCACATGTTCGACTACCTGGTGCCCAGCGTGATGCCGGCCGAGGTGGCCTGGACGGTCGGCGCCCAGGGGCCGGTCGCGATGGTCTCCGACGGCTGCACCTCCGGCATCGATGCCGTCGGCCACGCCTGCCGGCTGATCGAGGAGGGCAGCGCCGACGTGATGCTGGCGGGCGCCGCCGACACGCCCGTCACCCCGATCGTCGTGGCCTGCTTCGACGCCATCAAGGCGACCACCCCGCGCAACGGCGAGCCCGCCGCCGCCTCCCGGCCCTTCGACCGCACCCGCAACGGCTTCGTCCTCGCCGAGGGCGCCGCGATGTTCGTGATCGAGGAGTACGAGCACGCCGTACGGCGCGGCGCGCGGATCCACGCCGAGATCACCGGCTACGCCACGCGCTGCAACGCGTACCACATGACCGGTCTGAAGCCCGACGGCCGCGAGATGGCCGAGGCGATCCGGGCGGCCCTGGCCGAGGCGCGCACCGATGCCACGGAGATCGACTACATCAACGCGCACGGCTCCGGTACCAAGCAGAACGACCGCCACGAGACCGCCGCCTACAAGCGCAGCCTGGGCGCGCACGCGTACCGCACCCCGGTCAGCTCCATCAAGTCGATGGTGGGCCACTCGCTCGGCGCGATCGGCTCCATCGAGATCGCCGCCTCCGCCCTGGCCCTGGTCAACGGCGTGGTCCCGCCGACCGCCAATCTGCACGAGCCGGACCCCGAGTGCGACCTGGACCACGTGCCGCTGACCGCCCGCGAGGCCCGGCTGCGCAACGTCCTGACCGCCGGCAGCGGCTTCGGCGGCTTCCAGAGCGCCATGGTGCTCCGCAAGGCCCCGGGGGGTGACGCATGACGCGCGCACTGGTCACCGGGATCGGGCTGCTCGCCCCCAACGGCACCGATCCGGAGGAGTACTGGGCGGCCACCCTCGAAGGCCGCAGCGGCATCTCCACCCTGAGCCGGTTCGACGTCTCCCGGTACCCGGTACGGCTGGCCGGCCAGATCCGCGGCTTCGAGGCCGCCGACCACCTGCCCGGCAGGCTGCTGCCGCAGACCGACGTCTCCACCCGGTACGCGCTGGTCGCCGCCGACCGGGCGCTGGCCGACGCGCGGATCGCACCGGGCACCTACACCGACTACGACACGGGTGTCGTCACCGCCAACGCCCAGGGCGGCTTCGAGTTCACCCACCGCGAGTTCCGCAAGCTGTGGGCCCAGGGCCCCGAGCGGGTCAGCGTGTACGAGTCGTTCGCCTGGTTCTACGCGGTCAACACCGGCCAGATCTCCATCCGCCACCGCTTGCGCGGACCCGGCAGCGCGCTCGTCGCCGAGCAGGCCGGCGGCCTGGACGCGATCGGCCACGCCCGCCGCACCCTGCGGCGCGGCACGCCGGTGGTGGTGACCGGCGGCGTCGACTCCGCCTTCGATCCGTGGGGCTGGCTGGCGCAGTACGCGAGCGGCCGCCTGACCGCCTGCGACGACCCGGAGACGGCCTACCAGCCGTTCGGCCGCCGGGCCTCGGGCCATGTGCCCGGCGAGGGCGGCGCGATCCTCGTCCTGGAGGACGCCGGGGCGGCCGCCGCGCGCGGCGCCGGGCAGGTGTACGGCGAGATCGCCGGGTACGCGAGCACCTTCGACCCGGCTCCCGGCTCGGGCCGTCCGCCCGGACTGCGCCGCGCCGCCGAACTCGCCCTGGACGACGCGGGACTGGAACCGGACGACGTCGACGTGGTGTTCGCGGACGCGGCGGGGGTCCCGGAGGCGGACCGGGCCGAGGCCGAGGCGATCAGCAATCTGTTCGGGCCGTACGCGGTGCCGGTGACCGCGCCCAAGGCGCTCGTCGGCCGGCTCTGCTCCGGCGGCGGTCCGCTGGACGTGGTCGCGGCCCTGCTCGCCGTGCGGGACGGGCTGATCCCGCCGACGTACGGCACCGTCGAGGTGCCCGAGGAGTACGGCCTGGACCTGGTGCGCGGCGCGCCGCGGCCGGCGGCCGTGAGGACCGCGCTGGTGCTGGCGCGCGGCACGCGGGGCTTCAACTCCGCGGTGGTGGTGCGGGCGGCGGGCGGCGGCGATGACTGACGGATTCAAGGAGGTCATGGCGCGCTTCCCGACCGGGATCGCGATCGCCACCGTCCGCGACGAGCGGGGCCGCCCGCACGGGCTGACCGTCAGTTCCTTCTGCTCGGTTTCCCTGGACCCGCCGCTGGTGCTGCTGTGCGTGGCGCGGTCGGCGCGCTGCTTCCCGGTGTTCGCGCGGGCCGGGGAGTTCGCGGTGAGCCTGCTGCGGGACAGCCACACCGAGCTGGCCCGCCGGTTCGCCACGTCCGCCGCCGAGAAGTTCGGCACCGGCCTGGTGCGCACGCCGCGCGGCGGTGTCGTCGTCGACGACGCCCTGGCGGTGGCGGAGTGCCTGGTCGAGCAGCGGCACGACGCCGGGGACCACGTGATCGTCGTCGGCCGGGTGGTCGGCACCCGGATCCCCGAGCACGGCGCCCCCGCCGTCTGGTTCAACCGCCGCTTCGCCGCGCTGAGCGAGGCGTCCTGAAAGGGGACGAAAGGCAGTTGAAGGACGTGAAAGGCAGCGAAAGGAAGTGAAAGGCAATGAACGTCAGTGATGTGACGAAAGGTGGAGGAAGGTGACGCCCATGCCGTCTCCCCGGCCCCCGCGGCCGCTGCCCGACGACGCGGCGCTGCGCCGCCATCTGGCCGGCGCGGAGCTGCCCGCCCTGTTGATGACGGCCGCCCATCTGACCGGGGACACCTCGCTGCTCCGCGACGACCTGCGCGCACCGGGCTGGCTGTACCAGCCGCAGGGCGGCCTGAGCGCCGTACGGCAGCGGGAGGTGCGCCGGCTGGTGTGCGAGGCGCTGGCCCGGTCGCGCGCCGCGGGCCGTACGCCGGGCCCGCCCGCGCCCGCGCTGCTGCGGGCGATCACCACCTGGGCCACCGGATCCGACACCGGCGGGCTGCTGGAGCTGCTGGCCGAGGAGATCGCGCTGCCGGAGGACGACCCCAGGGCGCCCGGCTGGACCGTGGAACAGGTGCGGCCCGGCGGCGAGTTCGACGCGGCCGTGATCGGCGCCGGGTTCAGCGGGCTGCTCGCCGCGCACCGGCTGGCCCAGGCCGGGGTCCGGGTCACGGTGTACGAGAAGAACCCGGACGTCGGCGGCACCTGGCTGGAGAACACCTACCCGGGCTGCCGCACCGACGTGGCCAGCCACCTCTACAACTACTCCTTCGCACCCCGCGCCGACTGGCCCGACCACTTCGCCCGGCGCGACAGCGTCCTGGCCTATCTGCGCGACTTCGCCAAGGACTCCGGGGCCGCCGACCGCATCCGCTTCGGCACCGAGGTCACCGAGATGCGCTGGGAGGAGGACGCCCATCGCTGGCACCTCACCCTGCGCGGCCCCGACGGCACCACCACCGGGGCCGTCCACCGGGCCGTGATCAGCGCGGTCGGCCAGCTCAACCGGCCCAGCCTGCCCGCGATCGAGGGCCTGGGCAGCTTCACCGGCCCGGCCTTCCACTCCGCGGCCTGGGACCACTCCGCCGACCTCACGGGCAAACGGGTCGCCGTGATCGGCACCGGGGCCAGCGCCTACCAGATCGTCCCCGAACTGGCGGGCACCGCCTCCAAGGTGATCGTCTTCCAGCGCACCCCGCCCTGGCTGCGGCCCACCCCGCACTACCACGAGCCCCTGCCCGACAGCACCGCCTGGCTCTGCGAGCACCTGCCGTACTACGCCCAGTGGTACCGCTTCTGGCTCTTCGCGCCCGGCCTGCGCGGCATCCTCGACGGCTGGATCGTCGACCGGGACCACCCGCCCACCGAGCGGGCCGTCTCCGCCCTCAACGAGCGGCTGCGGGCCTCGCTCCTGGCGTCCATGGAGGCCCAGCTCACGGACGCGCCCCGGCTGCGCGAGGCGGTGATCCCGCGCTACCCGGTCGGCGCCAAGCGGGTACTGCGGGACAACGGCGTCTGGCTCGCCACGCTCAAACGGGACGACGTACGCCTGGTCACCGCGGCCGTGGAACGGGAGACCCCGGCCGGAGTGGTCGCGGACGGCGAGGAGTTCGCCGTCGACGCCCTCGTCTACGCCACCGGCTTCCAGGCCTCCCGCTTCCTCGCCCCCATGAAGGTGACCGGCGAGGGCGGCCGGGACCTGCACGCCCACTGGGCCGGGGCGCCCCGCGCCCACCTGGGCATGACCGTCCCCGGCTTCCCCAACCTGTTCTGCCTGTACGGGCCCAACACCAACCTCGTCGGGCAGGGCGGCAGCATCGTCTGGTTCTCCGAGTGCGCCGTGCGCTACGTCCTCGACGCGATCCGCCTGCTGCTGGCGCGCGGCGCGGACGCGGTCAGTGTGCGCGAGGAGGCCTACGACGCGTACAACGCCTGGGTCGACGCGGCCGGCGCCGACCGGGCCTGGGTCTTCTCCACGGCGGGCGGCTGGTACAAGGACGGCGCCCGCTCCGCCGTCAACTGGCCCTTCTCCGCCGCCGAGTACTGGACCCGCACCCGGCGGGCCGATCCGGCCGACCTCCGTCTCGTCCGAACTCCCCCCTCGTGAAGCCCGGCACGGCCGTGGTAGGCGTCAAGGAGTGAACGCAGTGGACTCTGTGCACACGGGCCCGAAGGCCAACAAGGAACTGGTCGCCGAGTACATCCGGCTGTTCTACAACGACAAGGACTTCGACCGGGCGAGGGAGCTGCTCACCGAGGGTTTCGTCAACCATCACCCCGGGGTCGGCACGGGCCGCGACCGCACGGTCGAGACCTTCCGGGCCGTGGCCGCCGCCCTGCCCGCCTTCTCGCTGGCCGTGCGGCGCATGGTGGCCGAGGGCGACCAGGTGTGGACCCACGGCGTGGTGCGGACCGCACCGGACGCCGCCCCGTCGGTGGTGGTGGACATCTGGCGGATCGAAGACGGCCGGCTGGCCGAGAAGTGGGACGTGGGCCAGGCGGTGCCGGAGGGCTCCGGCGTCGAGGAGCTGATCGGGGACGGCGGATGACGGCCGCGATGCGGGCGGTCGTCCAGCGCGCCTTCGGCGGGCCGGAGGTCCTGGAGACGGCCGAGGTGGACCGGCCCGGCCCCGTCATGAACGAGGTGCTGGTCCGGGTGCACGCGGCGGGCGTCAACCAGATCGACGCCCTCGTCCGGTCCGGCACCCTGCCGCTGCTCGGCCCGCCGCCCTTCACCCTGGGCTGGGACCTGTCCGGGGTGGTGGTGGAGACCGCGCCCGGGGTGACCCGGTTCGCCGTCGGGGACGAGGTCTTCGGCATGCCCTGCCTGCCGCGCGCGGCGGCGGCCTACGCCGAGTACGCCGTCGCCCCGTCGCGGCAGCTCGTGCGCAAACCGGCGTCGCTGGACCACCGCGAAGCGGCCGGGCTGCCGCTGGTGGGGCTCACGGCGTGGCAGGCGCTGGTCGACACGGCGCGGGTCACCGCGGGCGACCGCGTCCTGGTGCACGCCGCGGGCGGCGGCGTGGGCCATCTCGCCGTACAGCTCGCCAAGGCGCGCGGCGCCGAGGTGATCGCGACGGCGAGCGCCGGCAAGGCCGACTTCGTGCGGGGCATCGGCGCCGACCAGGTGATCGACTACCGGGCGCGGGACTTCACCGAGGAGGCCGGGGACGTCGACGTGGTCCTCGACACCCTCGGCGGCGATCTGGCGGTCCGCTCCCTGGACGTGCTGCGGCCCGGCGGCCTGCTCGTCACCGTCGTCGACATCGGCGACGAGACACTCGTCCGGCGCGCCGGCGAACGCGGACTGCGCTGCCTCGCGGTCACCTGCGAACCCGATCAGGTGGGACTGGCGGCGCTGGTGGAGCTGGTCGAGGCGGGCCGGCTGCGCCCCCATGTCGGCCAGGTGCTGCCCCTGGAGTCGGCGGCCGAGGCGCACACCCTGCTGGCCTCGGCCGCGTTCACGGGCAAAATCGTGCTGACGCCGGACGGGCGCTGACCGGCGCACCCGTGTACCCGTGCACCTCTGCACCTCTGCACCTGTGCACCTGTGCACCTGTGCACCTGTGCACCTGTGCACCTCTGCACCTGCGCGCCCGTGCGTCCGTGCACCCGTGCGTCCGTGCGTCCGGGTCACAGGGCCCGGGCGCACCCCACCGGCCGGTCGCCGCCCAGACGCACGTACAGGACCGTCGAGGCGGGGCACCGGTCCCGCACGGTGACCGCCCGCTCCACCTTGTACTGCGGCTTCCGCTTCCCCTTGCCGTCGCACCGGGTCTCCCGGACCTGGCCGTCGCCGAGGCCGTAGACGCAGTCGCCGACGATGGTGCGGGGGCCGCCCCCGCCGCCGGGGTCGCCGGGGTGCGGCGGCTGGAGGCCGCGCATACAGGCGTAGCCCTGCGGCACCGCCCCGTCGCCGTCCTCGTCGGCGGAGGGCCGCTGTTCGCTGATGTGCAGCACGAAGTCGGTGGTCGCCGGGCACGGCGGACCGTCGGCCACCGTGCCGTCGTGCCGGGCGACGACCCGCGCCGCCGCCCGCTCGCTGGTGCACGGCACCTCGGTGAAGCTCGTGGTGCCGAAGGAACTGCACTCGTCGACCGCGAGGAACACCGCCCCGTACCCGGCCGTCCGGGCCGGGGCGGCGGTCGCCGTGGGGCCGCCGAGCCGCCCGTCCTCCTTCGCGCCCGGCGCCGTGCTCTGACAGGCCGTCAGCAGCCACAGCAGCGCCAGCAGCGCGCATCCCGCCCCCGCGGAACCTCGCTCACGCATCGTCATCCCCCCGAGTCCCCCGTCCAGCGTGACCCGCCGCGGCGGGGCCACGCCAGACGCGCGGGGCGCTTTGCGCACGGTGGAGGTGGCGCGCAGGGTGGGCGACGTAGACGGGCTACGCCCGGCGCCGGGTCCGGTACGACAGCCCGTGTCCGACGGGATACAGCACCTTGGCCGGGTCGTCCGCCCGCACCACCGGCACCGGCAGCTTCCCGCGCGGCCGCACCCGCCCCGCGATCACCCGTGCCGCCGCCCGCAGTTCGACGTCGGTCCAGGAGTACGTGGCCAGGAAGGCCGGGACGGAGGGCAGTCGGGCCACGTCGTAGGGGTTGCGGACGGCGACCGCGACCACCGGCGTCCCGGTCTCCACCAGCTGCTCCACCAGCGTCTTCTGGCTGCTGCCCGCGGTGACGTTGTAGGTCGCGGCGACCACCGCGTCGGCGTCCCGGGCCGCGGCGACCGCCTGGGCGATGACCGCCGCGGAGGGCGCCGTGCCGGTGGACAGGGCCGTGGCCGTGAAGCCCAGCTCGGTGAGGGCGGCGGCCAGCACCCCGGTGGGCGGGCCGGTGGTGCCGGACGGCGAGGCCGGATCGGCCCCCACGACGAGCAGCCGGGCGTGTGAGCGCCGGGACAGCGGCAGCAGGTCCCCCTCGTTGACCAGCAGGGTGGTCGTCCGCTCGGCGATCCGGTCGGCCGCCGCCAGGTGCGCCTCGGTGCCGACCGTACGCCCGACGCCGTCCGGGGCGGCGTACGCGTCCCGGAACAGCCCCAGCTTCGCCTTCAGCCGCAGCACGCGCAGCACCGACTCATTCAGCCTGGCCTCGGTCAGCTCGCCGTTCCGTACGGCGTTCAGCACCGCGTTCCAGGCGACATCCAGGTCCGGCGGGTTGAGGAGCTGGTCGACGCCCGCCTTCAGGGCCAGCACCGGCACCCGGTCGTCGCCGTACTTGGTGCGTACGCCCTCCATGGTGAGGGAGTCGGTGACCACCAGCCCGTCGTAGCCGAGCCGCTCCCGCAGCAGACCGGTCAGGATCGGGCGGGAGAGGGTCGCCGGGTCCCCGGAGCCGTCCAGCGCCGGGACCATCAGGTGCGCGGTCATGATGGAGTCGATGCCCGCCGCGATCGCCGCCCGGAACGGCACCGCGTCCAGCTTCTCCCACTCCTCCTCGCTGTGCGTGATGACCGGGAAGCCGGTGTGGCTGTCGGTGGCGGTGTCGCCGTGCCCGGGGAAGTGCTTGGCGGTCGCCGCGACCCCGGCGGCCTGGTACCCGGCGACCTCCGCGGCCACCAGGGCCGCCACCGCCTGGGGCCGGGAGCCGAAGGACCGTACTCCGATCACCGGGTTGGCCGGATTGACGTTCACGTCGGCGACGGGGGCGTAGTCCTGCCGGATGCCCAGCGCGCGCAGCTCGGCGCCCGCGAGCCGCCCGAGGGTGCGGGCGTCGGACCGCGAGCCACCGGCGCCGATCGCCATGGCGCCGGGGAACAGGGTGGCGGGCTCGCCCACGCGTGCGACTATCCCGTGCTCCTGGTCGGTGGAGATCAGCACGGGCAGGCCGCGCGTCAGGCCCAGGGACGCCCGCTGGATCCCGTTGGACAGCTCGGCGATCTGCTGCGGGTCGCGGGTGTTGTGCGCCCAGGTGAAGTAGATGATGCCGCCGACGCGGTACTTCGCGATCAGCTCGGCGGCGGTGCGGACGCCGAGCTCCTTCAGATTGGCGTCGATGTCGGCCTGGTCGGGGTCGGTGGCCGAGTGGCCGTACACCCGCGTCACGAAGAGCTGGCCGACCTTCTCCTCCAAGGTCATACGGGAGAGGAGGGAGCGCAGTTGGTGGTCGTCGGGGCCCTGCGCGGCGTACGCGCCGCCGGCGACCGTCAGTGCGGCGGTGACGCCCGCGGTCGCGGCCAGGACGGTACGTCTGGAGGGGTTCGCGGTGTTTCCCGTGCTGGTGTCGGACACGTGCACTCCTTCCGGAGGTGAATTCGCCGAGGAATCCGCTGAAGGAAACTTCCGAGAGGTCACCAATATCCGGGAAGTAATTGCCGGTCAAGGGAGTGCACAGTAACGCGGGCGAGGGCCGGGAGACGGAAGGGGCACGCCGCCGGGGACGTCCCGGGAGGGGCCGCCATCGGCGCTGTTGGAGGGGGGCGCGCCGATGGCGGCGTGCTGCCGGCCGCAGTACGGCGGAGAGGGTGGTCAGCGATCGCAGCCAGCAGCGAGGGCCGACACCGCACCACGGTGACTCTCCGGCAGCTTGCGGGTTGGACGAGCGGGGACGGGCCGGGGTTCCCGGGTTCCCGCGATTGCCGCAAGTTGGTGAGACAGCGCTCAACGGGACGGATGGGCCGGCCCTCCGGGCCGCCCAGTTCCCACGCCATACGGACGGTCCCCGCGACCGCCGGGCGTCCGTCCCGCGCCAGGCCCGCTGCGGTGGCCGGTCCGCCGCCGTGTGCGGGCCGGTTGCGCGATCGCCGGGTGTCCGTCCCGGGCGCCGCGACCGCCGGGCGTCCGTCCCGCGCCAGGCCCGCTGCGGTGGCCGGTCCGCCGCCGTGTGCGGGCCGGTTGCGCGATCGCCGGGTGTCCGTCCCGGGCGCCGCGACCGCCGGGCGTCCGTCCCGCGCCAGGCCCGCTGCGGTGGCCGGTCCGCCGCCGTGTGCGGGCCGGTCGCGCGATCGCCGGGTGTCCGTCCCGGGCGCCGCGATCGCCGGACGTCCGTCCCGCGCCAGGCCCGCTGCGGTGGCCGGTCCGCCGCCGTGTGCGGGCCGGTTGCGTGACCGCCGGGTGTCCGTCCCGGGCGCCGCGATCGCCGGGCGGTCGGGCCGCGGTCCACGGCCGCTGGGGCGGTCGGCTTGCGTGCCACGGCGCGTTGCGGTGGCCGGTCCGCCGCCGCGTCCGGGCCGGTTGCGTGACCGCCGGGTGTCCGTCCCGGGCGCCGCGATCGCCGGACGTCCGTCCCGCGCCAGGCCCGCTGCGGTGGCCGGTCCGCCGCCGTGTGCGGGCCGGTTGCGTGACCGCCGGGTGTCCGTCCCGGGCGCCGCGATCGCCGGGCGGTCGGGCCGCGGTCCACGGCCGCTGGGGCGGTCGGCTTGCGTGCCACGGCGCGTTGCGGTGGCCGGTCCGCCGCCGTGTGCGGGCCGGTTGCGTGACCGCCGGGCGGTCGGGCCGCGGTCCACGGCCGCCGCGGCGTCCGGCCCGCGCGCCACGGGCCGTTGCGGCAGCGCGGTCTGGCGTCGCGGGCGGGTGGGGTTGCGGTCCGTCGCCGTCCCGCGTCCGCGAGCGCCCCTGGTCCGCTGCCCGCTTCCGCCGTCGGTGCCGGCGTCTGCTCGACGGCCCCGTACCCGGCGGCCGGCCGGTGGGCGGGACGTCCGGTCCACCCCGTGGACGTCCCGGCGCCGGATGCGGGCGTCGCCCGATCATGGGGCCATGCCCGTAGTCGACATCCCCGGTTCCAAGTCCATCACCGCCCGCGCCCTCTTCCTCGCGGCGGCCGCCGACGGTGTCACCACCCTCGTACGGCCGCTGCGCTCCGACGACACCGAGGGCTTCGCCGAGGGCCTGGCCCGGCTCGGCTACCGCGTCGGCCGGGCCCCCGACGCCTGGCAGGTCGACGGCCGCCCGCAGGGCCCGGCGGTGCCGGAGGCGGACGTGTACTGCCGCGACGGCGCCACCACGGCCCGCTTCCTGCCCACCCTGGCCGCCGCCGGCCACGGCACCTACCGCTTCGACGCCTCCGCCCAGATGCGCCGCCGCCCGCTCGGCCCGCTCACCCGCGCCCTGCGCGACCTGGGCGTGGACCTGCGGCACGAGGAGGCGGAGGGCCACCACCCGCTGATCGTCCGGGCGGCGGGCGTCGAGGGCGGTGAGGTCACGCTCGATGCGGGCCAGTCGTCCCAGTACCTGACGGCACTCCTGCTGCTGGGCCCGCTGACCCGCAAGGGCCTGCGTATCACCGTCACCGACCTGGTGTCGGTGCCCTACGTCGACATCACCATCGCGATGATGCGGGCCTTCGGCGCCGAGGTGCGGCGCGAGGGGAACGCCTACGCCGTCGCCCCGGGCGGCTACCGGGCCACCACCTACGCCGTCGAGCCCGACGCGTCGACGGCGAGCTACTTCTTCGCCGCGGCGGCACTCACGCCGGGCGGCGAGGTGACCGTCCCCGGGCTGGCGAAGGGCGCGCTCCAGGGCGACCTGGGCTTCGTGGACGTACTGCGCCGGATGGGCGCGGAGGTGTCGGTGGGAGCCGACGGCACCACGGTGCGGGGCACGGGCCGACTGCACGGCGTCACGGTCAACATGCGTGACATCTCGGACACGATGCCGACGCTGGCGGCGATCGCCCCGTTCGCCGACGGCCCGGTCCGGATCGAGGACGTGGCCAACACCCGGGTCAAGGAGTGCGACCGGCTCCAGGCCTGTGCCGAGAACCTGCGCCGGCTCGGCGTGGAGGTGGCGACCGGCCCCGACTGGATCGAGATCCGTCCGGGCGGTTCCGTCCCCCGGAACGGCACCGCTATCAGGACCTACGGCGACCACCGCATCGTCATGTCCTTCGCCGTCACCGGGCTCAGGGTGCCCGGTATTTCGTTCGACGACCCCGGCTGCGTCCGCAAGACTTTCCCCGATTTCCACGAGGCGTTCGGGGCGCTGCGCGCACGACTGTGAAAGGTGCCGACAGGTGAGTCACACGTTGCGGAGACCGGTACTGGAGGGAGCTCTGGTGCGTCTGGAGCCGCTGGAGCACCGGCACGCGGCCGACCTGGCGATGGCGGCGGAGGAGAACCGCGACACCTACGCCTTCACGATGGTGCCACGGGCCGACGAGGTGCCTGCCTACATCGACGCGCACCTGGCCCGGGCGGCGACCGGACGGGTCGCGCCCTACGCGCAGGTGTCCCTCGCCACCGGCCGGGCGGTCGGCGCCACCGCGTACCTGGAGCCCCGCTCCTGGCTCTCCGACGACCGGCTCGACGCCGTCGAGGTCGGCTTCACCTGGCTGGCCCGCTCGGCACAGGGCACGGGCGTCAACGCCGAGGCCAAGCTGCTGCTCTTCCGCCACGCCTTCGAGGAGTGGGGCGTCGCCCGCGTCGACCTGAAGACGGACGCCCGCAACGCCCGCTCCCGCGCGGCGATAGCGAGCGTCGGCGCCCGCTTCGAGGGCGTCCTGCGCAACTGGTCCCGCTCCTGGGCCCCCGGAGAGGACGGCCGGCTGCGCGACTCCGCGATGTTCTCGATCACGGCGGCGGAGTGGCCGGACCGCCGCAAGGCGCTGGAGGAGCGGGTGAGCCGGTTCGCGGGCCGGTCCACTCCTCCTCCTACCCCTCCTTCGCGTCCTTCGCCTTCCTCAGTTCCTCGGTGACGGCCTGCTCGCCCAGCCCGAAGACCGCCTTCTCCAGGCTGTGGTCGTCCTCGCGGGAGAACCGCTCGCCGGCGGCGACGTCCTCCTTGCTCAGCACGCGTCCGCACCACTCGCCCTGCCCCGCGACACGGTCGTCGAACGGCACGGCGGCACCCTCCCCGAGAACGGCCCACTGCCCGTCGGTCCAGCGCAGGGCGAGCAGATAGGTGTGACCGGTCTCCAGCCGGGACGCCTCCGGGGCCGTCCGCTTCACCCGGGTGCCGCTCGCGTAGACGTTCCACCCCTCGGCGACCATGCCGAACTCCTTGCCCAGCGAGTGCCGGGGCTGCCCGGCCGACCACAGCACGCGGTCCGTACGGAAGGTCACCTTCCGGTCGACCCGGTACTTCAGCGTCCCCTCGGTGTAGTCGTGCCGGTTGGTCTCCTGCTCGGCGGTGGGCGTCGCCACGACCACGTGATCGGCGTTGCCGGTCCAGTCCGCCGCGGTCTGCGACGGATAGGTGTCACTGACCAGGCCGCAGCCGACGACGGTGTCCAGTCCCCCCTGGCCGACCAGGACACTGGCGACGATCCCGGCGAAGGCCAGGAACGCGGCGACGGGCTTGCCGGGCAGACGGACGGGGAGATTCACCGCGGGACACCACTCTCGGGCAGGGCGACCGGGAGACGACGCCCATGCCGTGCCCCCCGGCCACTTCGACATTGCCCCGATGGAGACGCTCGTGCGGCGCCGGCGGTGCCTGCCATTGATCAACATCTTGGTAACGAAGCGTGTCCCACGGCCGACCGGAGATCATCGCACCATGACCACTCACGCCAACGCCTACCTCATCCTCCACGGCTGGCAGAACCACCGCCCGAAGGACCACTGGCAGCACTGGCTGGCCGACCGGCTCACCGAGCTGGGCCATTCCGTCAGCTACCCGCAGCTGCCCGACGCCGACGACCCGGACCTGGAGGTCTGGCTCGACGCAATCGCCCGCCGGCTCCAGGCGTTGCCGCGCGACCGGCACCGCGTCGTCGTCGCCCACAGCCTGTCCTGCGTGCTGTGGCTGCACGCCGTGGCGCGGGGAACCGTCGGGCCCGGTGCCGCCGACCGCACCCTGCTGGTCTCCCCGCCCGCAGGCTCCGTGCTCGGACAGTACGCGGAGGTGGCCGACTTCGCCGCACCGCCGCTCGACGGCCTCACACTGCCCACGCCCACCCGGCTCGTCGCCGGTGACGACGACCCGTACTGCCCGCAGGGGGCCCGCAAGCTCTTCGGCGACCCGCTGGACATCCCCACCGACATCCTCCCCGGCGCCGCCCACCTCGACCTGGATGCCGGCTACGGCTCCTGGCCCGCCGTGCTGGACTGGTGCCTGGACGGGACGGCGCCGCTCACCGGCCGCGTGCCGGTCACGCCGAGTCGTTGAGGAGCCGCGCCAGGTGCTCGCGCCCCGCGCCCAGCAGTCCGGGCAGCGGGGCCGCCGCCTCGTGCCACCGCTTCTCGTACTCCCAGCACAGCCAGCCGTCCCAGCCGTGCCGGGAGAGCACCTCGACGCACTCGGCGAGCGGCAGCACACCCGCGCCGAGCGGCAGCGGCGTGGTGTCGTCGGCGGAGGCGATGTCCTTGACCTGGACATAGCCGAGGTAGGTGCACAGGGCGGCATAGGTGTCGGCGGGCTGTTCGCCGCCCAGCCAGGTGTGCATCACGTCCCAGAGGGCACCGACCCGGGGGTGGCCGACCAGGCCCAGGACGCGCGTCGCGTCGGCGCCGGTGCGGTGCGAGTCATGGGTCTCCAGCAGGATGCGCACGCCGAGGTCGGCCGCGTACTCGGCGGCCGTGCCCAGCCGCCGGGCGGCCGTCGCGTCGGCCTCCTCGGGGCTCCGGTCGCCGCCGCCGGGGAAGACCCGGACGTACGGGGCGCCCAGGTCGCGGGCGAGGTCCAGGAGGTCACGGAGCTCGGCGAGTACGGGTTCGTCGTCGCCCGGCGCGGCGGCCCGCGCATATCCGGCCAGGCCCAGGACCTCGACGCCGGCCGCCTTGAACAGGGCGGCCACCTCGGTGCGTTCGCCGGGGCCGAGACCGGGGTGGACCGGTTCCTCGGGATGGGCGCGGAGTTCGACGCCGTGATAGCCGTGCTCGGTCGCGAGCCGCAGCACGTCGGGCAGGGGGAGACCAGGGACGCCTAGGGTCGAGAACGCCAGCTTCATGAGCACGGACCCTACCCGGCAGCGCCGCCCTCGACGCCTGCTCGCCGCCCGGGCGTCGCACCCAGATCCAGCCGCCAGTCCTGGCCCACCAGATCCTTGCCGAAGGAGTGGTGGGGCCGCTCGGCGGCCAGGGCGAAACCGTGCCGCCGGTAGATGCGGCGGGCGGCGGCCAGGACGTCGTTGGTCCACAGCACGAGGTCCCGGTAGCCCGCCTGGTGCGCGAAGTCGACGACGGCCGTGACCAGCCGGTCGCCGATGCCGAGTCCCCGCGCCTCCGGCTCGACCAGCAGCAGCCGGAGCCGGGCGGTG
Source organism: Streptomyces fumigatiscleroticus (assembly GCF_014647975.1). GTDB lineage: Bacteria > Actinomycetota > Actinomycetes > Streptomycetales > Streptomycetaceae > Streptomyces > Streptomyces fumigatiscleroticus. The sequence goes on along the minus strand of NZ_BMQF01000002.1, from coordinate 528,198 downwards.
TCCGGGGCGGCGTCCCGCACGCACATCACGCACCCCGCCGGCCGCCCGTCCGACTCCGCGATCCACACCCGTTCCCGTCGCGGGTCGTGATCCTCGGCGAAGTCGGCCACGATCCGGGCGACCAGCCCCTCGTACTTGCTGTTCCAGCCGTACTCGGCGGCGTAGAGCGCGGCGTTGCGCTGCACGATCCAGCCGAGGTCGCCGGGGGCGGGGCCGCGCAGCACCACGTCCTCGCGGCGGGGGGCGTGCCCGTCGGACAGGATCTCCCGGACAGTCCGCATCGCCTCGGCCAGCCGGGACCGGTCGGCGGGCGGGACCGTGGACAGCAGCGAGCCGACCGCCTCGTCGGAGCGTTCGCCCAGCAGGCCGGCGGTCTCCCGGCCGCGCGCGGTGAGCGTGACCCGCCGCCGCCGGGGGTCGGCCGGCGAGGGCGCCCGCTCGATCAGGCCGTCCTCCTCGAACCGGTTCAGGATGCGGCTCAGATACCCGGCGTCCAGTTGCAGCGCCGCCCGCAGATCGGCGGCGTCGGTGCGCGCGGAGTGCGCGAGCTCGTACAGCACGCGGGCCTCGGTGAGGGTGTACGGGGCGTACAGGCGGCGGCTGTAGTCGAGGGCGCCGATGACGTTGGTGTAGAAGCGGTTGAAGGAGCGGATGTCCTGGACGGTCATGGCGGCGCCCCCGGTGGTCGGCTCACGGATGCCGGCACGACCTCTGACTCCGTCAGAGGTCCTGGGAAGGCGAGCGTAGGCCGGGTACCGCCGGAACGTCCATGCCCGTGAACTTCCGCCCGCGGCCCCCTAGTTGTACCTACTAGTATGTACAGTCAGCAGCGTCACACATCCGCCGCCCGGAGAGGACCCTTCCGTGCCCCTGGTCCGCATCGACGTCCTCGGATCCGACACCGACCGCCTCGGCGCCCTCGGCCGCGCCGTGCACGACGCCCTGGTGGAGACGCTCGGCATCCCGGACGACGACCACTTCCAGATCCTGACCGCCCACGACGGCGCCGACGGCACGCTCCGGTACGGCGGTTATCCCGGCGTGCACCGGGACGAGGGGATCGTCTACGTGGCCATCACCCTGCGCGCCGGACGCACACCGGACCGGAAGCGCGCCCTGTACCGGCGCATCGCCGAACTGGCCCAGGCGTACGCGGGCACCGAACCGCGCAACGTCTTCGTCACCCTGACGGAGAACGGGCCCGCCGACTGGTCCCTGGGGAACGGGGAGGCGCAGTACGCGCCGGGGAGCTGAGCCGGGCTCAGGCCCGGGTCTCGCGCGGCGCCCCGGAGGACCCCCGCACCATCAGTTCCCCGCGCACCGTCGCGATCCCCCCGGGCGGCGGTTCCTCCCGCCCCATCGCGATGCGGCCGGCCCGTGCCCCCGCCTCCGCCAGCGGCAGCCGTACCGTCGTCAGCGCGGGCACCGCGTCGATGCTGAACGGCAGGTCGTCGAAGCCGGCGACGGACACGTCGTCCGGGATGCGCAGCCCGGAGTCCCGCAGCGCGGCGCACGCGCCCAGGGCGACGGAGTCGTTGGCGGCGACGACCGCGGTCAACGACGGGTCGCGGCGCAGGAGTTCGAGCGTGGCCTCGTAGCCGGACTGCCGGTCGTAGCGGCCGTGGACCGTCCAGCGCGGGTCCTCCTCGACGCCGTGCGCGGCGAGTGCGGCCCGGTGCCCCTCCAGCCGGTGCCGGGTGGTGGTGCGCTCCTCGGGCCCCGCGATGTAGCCGAGCCGGCGGTGGCCGAGCCCGAGCAGATGCTCGGTCAGCCGCTGTCCGCCCCCGCGGTTGTCGAAGGTCAGCGCGATCGCCCCGGTCTCCGGCGCCGGCGGCCGCCCGCACAGCACCACCCGGGTCCCGGCGTCCTGGAGCTTGCGCAGCTTCGCCGCCACGGCCGCCTTGTGCGTCGCGTCCTCGATGGCACCGCCGGTCAGCACCACGGCCGCCGCCCGCTGCCGCTGGAGCAGGGTGAGATAGGTCAGCTCGCGCTCCGGTGAGCCGCCCGTGTTGCACACCACGGCCAGTCTCTCGCCGCCCGCCCGGCCGCCCGGGCCGCCGATCTCGGCCTGGATGGCGCTCGCCATGATGCCGAAGAAGGGGTCCGCGATGTCGTTGACGAGGATGCCGACCAGGTCGGAGGTGGCGGCGGCCAGCGCGCTCGCCGGCCCGTTGAGCACGTAGTCGAGCTCGTCCACCGCCTTCAGCACCCGCTCGCGGGTGGAGGCTGCCACGGGGTAGTTCCCGTTCAGTACGCGCGACACCGTCGCGGGGGAGACCTGGGCGCGGGCCGCCACGTCCGCCAGGGTCACCGTCATGTCCTCGTCCTCCGGTCGCGCTTCTCGCCGTACCTGGTCGTACGGCGACGGACAAAGGGTTCTCGCCGGGGCGGGCCTGTCGCCCCCCGCCCGGTGTCCCGATCCGAAGCCTAGGCCCTGTCGTCAAATTCCCGACGTCCGTCCGGAGGGCGGGCCTGGCGGCGTCTGGTGCGTGCGATCGCAAGGCGCCGGAGCGCCCTCGTGGCGGAGCCACGTGGGTGGTTCGGCAACGCGGCGAGCGTGCGTGCCAGGCGTCGCCAGGCAGGCGGGAATGTGACGACAGGGCCTAAGGACCTCGGAACCCCAGCGTTCGCCCACTCGAACAACTCGCCGTCGCCACGGTCTTGTCGCGACCGCGGTTCAGAGGCTAGCTTCTCCATGGATAGAAAGCGCTTGCTGTATCGCTCACTTGCCCATCGGTGACAGGTGGGGCGTACGCGGCGCATGGACCGCGTACGAAGGGAATGACGTGACACGCAAGACGGTGCGTATCGCCATGAACGGCGTGACCGGGCGCATGGGCTACCGCCAGCACCTCGTCCGCTCCATCCTGGCCCTCCGCGAGCAGGGCGGCCTCGACCTCGGCGACGGCACCGTGCTGTGGCCGGAGCCGATCCTGGTCGGCCGCCGCGAGCACGCGCTGAAGGCGCTTGCCGAGCGGCACGGCCTGGAGCACGTCTCGACGGACCTGGACGCGGTCCTCGCCGACGACAGCGTCGACATCTACTTCGACGCCCAGGTCACCTCGGCCCGCGAGGAGGCGATCAAGAAGGCGATCGCCGCGGGCAAGCACATCTACACCGAGAAGCCCTCCGCCACGAGCGTCGACGGCGCCCTGGAACTGGCCCGCCTGGCCGCCGGGAAGGGCGTACGGCACGGCGTGGTCCAGGACAAGCTGTTCCTCCCGGGGCTGCTCAAGCTTAAGCGCCTGATCGACGGCGGCTTCTTCGGCCGCATCCTGTCCGTGCGCGGCGAGTTCGGCTACTGGGTCTTCGAGGGCGACTGGCAGGACGCCCAGCGGCCGAGCTGGAACTACCGCAGCGATGACGGCGGCGGCATCGTCGTCGACATGTTCCCGCACTGGGAGTACGTCCTGCACGAGCTGTTCGGCCGGGTGACGTCCGTCCAGGCCATCGCCACCACCCACATCCCGCAGCGCTGGGACGAGAACGGCAAGCCCTACGACGCCACCGCCGACGACGCCGCCTACGGCATCTTCGAGCTCGAGGGCGGCGCCGTCGCCCAGATCAACTCCTCCTGGACCGTCCGCGTCCACCGCGACGAACTGGTGGAGTTCCAGGTCGACGGAGTCGAGGGCTCGGCCGTGGCCGGCCTGCGCAACTGCCGCGTCCAGCACCGCTCGGCCACCCCCAAGCCGGTCTGGAACCCGGACATCCCCGCCACCGAGGTCTTCCGCGACCAGTGGCAGGAGGTCCCGGACAACGGCGAGTTCGACAACGGCTTCAAGGCCCAGTGGGAGCTGTTCCTCAAGCACGTCTACGCCGACGCCCCCTACCACTGGGACCTGCTGGCCGGTGCCCGCGGTGTCCAGCTCGCCGAGCTGGGCCTGAGGTCCTCGGCCGAGGGCCGCCGCATCGACGTACCGGAGATCACGCTGTGACCATCCATCTGCCCGGCGCGGACGGCACCCTGCGGGCGTACGAACCGCGCTCCGAGCCCCTCGCCCTCACCTTCACAAGCGCTTTCACCTCGCGCACGGTCTTCTCCGCCGCGCACGTCGTCGCCGACCCGTACGCGGACGTGTCCCCCGACTCGCCCGCCGCCGTCGACTGGGACGCCACCCTCGCCTTCCGCCGCCACCTGTGGTCGCACGGCCTGGGCGTCGCCGAGGCCATGGACACCGCCCAGCGCGGCATGGGCCTGGACTGGGCGGGCGCCGCGGAGCTGATCCGCCGGTCCGCCGCCGAGGCGAGGGCGGTCGGCGGCCGGATCGCCTGCGGCGTCGGCACCGACCAGCTCGCCGCGGGCACGCCCGCCGAGGTCAGGGCGGCCTACGAGGAACAGCTCGCCGTCGTCGAGCAGGCGGGCGCACAGGCGATCCTGATGGCCTCCCGCGCCCTCGCGGCCACCGCGCAGGGCCCCGAGGACTACCTGGAGGTCTACGGCCACCTCCTCCGCCAGGCCGCCGAGCCGGTGATCCTGCACTGGCTCGGCCCGATGTTCGACCCGGCGCTGGAGGGCTACTGGGGCTCGTCCGACCTGGACGCCGCCACCGACACCTTCCTGGAGGTCATCGCCGCCCACCCCGACAAGGTGGACGGTGTCAAGATCTCCCTGCTGGACGCCCAGCGGGAGATCGACCTGCGCCGCCGGCTGCCGCGGGGCGTGCGCTGCTACACCGGCGACGACTTCAACTACCCCGAGCTGATCGCGGGCGACGACCAGGGCTTCAGCCACGCCCTGCTGGGCATCTTCGACCCGCTGGGCCCGCTGGCGGCCGAGGCGGTCCGGGTCCTGGACACGGGGGACGTACCGGGCTTCCGTACCCTCCTCGACCCCACCGTCGAACTCTCCCGCCACCTCTTCCAGGCCCCCACCCGCTTCTACAAGACGGGCGTGGTCCTCCTGGCCTGGCTGGCCGGCCACCAGTCGCACTTCACGATGGTCGGCGGCCTCCAGTCGGCCCGCTCCCTGCCGCACCTCGCCCGCGCCTACGAACTCGCCGACGGTCTGGGCCTGTTCCCGGACCCGAAGCTGGCCGAGGAACGGATGAAGACCCTGCTGTCCCTGTACGGAGTGACCCGGTGAGCGACCTGTCCCGCTTCTCGATCAACCAGATGACGGTCAAGCAGCTGTCGCTGCCGGAACTGGTCGACGCCTGCGACGGCCTGGGCGTCCGCAACGTCGGCCTATGGCGCGAGCCGGTGCGGTCCCACGGCGTGGAGGCGACGGCGAAGCTGGTCCGCGACGCGGGCCTGACCGTCACCACCCTGTGCCGCGGCGGCTTCCTCACCGCGATCGATCCCAAGGAGCGTGCGCGGGCCCTGGCCGACAACCGCCGCGCGGTCGAGGAGGCGGCCACGCTGGGCACGGACACCCTGGTCCTGGTCTCGGGCGGCCTCCCGGCGGGCTCGAAGGACCTGCACGGGGCGCGGGAGCGCATCGCGGACGCGCTGGCGGAACTGGGCCCGTACGCCGAGCAGCACGGGGTGAAACTGGCCATCGAGCCGCTCCACCCCATGTTCGCCTCCGACCGCTGCGTGGTCTCCACCCTCACCCAGGCCCTGGACCTCGCCGAACGCTTCCCGGCGCACCAGGTGGGCGTCACGGTGGACACGTACCACATCTGGTGGGACGACCGGGCGCCCGAGCAGATCGCCCGGGCGGGCGCGGGCGGCCGTATCCACACCTTCCAGCTCGCCGACTGGATCACCCCGCTGCCCGAGGGCGTCCTCAACGGCCGCGGCCAGATCGGCGACGGCTCGGTCGACATGCGGGAGTGGCAGGGGTACGTGGAGGCGGCCGGCTACACCGGTGCCATCGAGGTGGAGCTGTTCAACGAGGAGCTGTGGGCCCGGGACGGGCGCGAACTCCTCGCGGAGACGGCCCGGCGGTTCGTGGAGCACACGCGGTGAGACGGGCCTCACGGGTACCGGGCCTCCGCCCGCCCGCCCCGAGTCCGGGGCGGGCCCGTCGGCGTGCGGCGCCGGTACGACGCCGGTGTTCCGGCGCCGCACGCCGATCCCCCCGGTTTCCCCGCCGTGCACAGACCCCCCACTGTGCACGGGACCAGCATGACAATGGCATAGGCCGGAATCCTTGACCGCCGGTGCACGGATCTTGACGATTTCTGCACGCCTGACGGGGAGGCGGCTCACTTGTGGTGGCGGTACTCCCTCGGCGACATCCCGTACGTGCGCCGGAAGACGCGGCTGAAGGTCGCCGGGTCGGTGAAGCCCCAGCGGGCGGCGACGGACTGGACGGAGCGGCCGCGCAGCCGCGGGTCGGACAGGTCGCGGCGGCAGCGCTCCAGGCGGCGGTGGCGGATCCAGGCGGCGGGGGTCTCGCCCTCCTCCGTGAACAGCTGGTGCAGATGGCGTACGGAGATGCCGTGGGCCGCGGCGACGGTGGCGGGGGAGAGGGACGGGTCGCCGAGGTTCTGGTCGACGAAGTCCCGGATACGGGTGCGCAGGGCGCCCCGGCGCGACTCCGGGGTCAGCGTGTCCTCGGCCTCCAGACAGCGCCCGAGCACCGAGGCGAGCAGGTCCGTGGTCACGGAGGACAGCGTCGGCACATCGGCCTGGGTGAACTCCTCCGCCCGGCGCGCGATGTCGGCCAGCCAGCGGTACAGGGCCCCGCCCATGCCCCGGTCGACGGCGATCGGCGTGGCCAGCAGGCGCCGGACCGCGCGCGGCGGCAGCGGCAGCCGTGCGCGCGGGATGCTGACGACCACCGTCGAGGACCGCTCGGAGGTCGCGTTGAACCGGACGTCGTAGGGCAGGCTGGTGTCCGCGAGGACGAGGTCCCCGGTGCCGAAGACGGCCCGGCGCCCGTTCTGCGCCATCCCGCCGTCGCCCGCCAACTGGCAGTTGATCTGGTAGACCTCGGGGTCGAAGCGCCGGATGGTGCGTGGTGTGCGCACCGTGTCCATCTGGGGGAAGCGCAACTGCGCGATCTGGAGGTCGTCGCCGAGCGGCAGTACGCGCATGACGGCCCGGAAGTCGTCCGTGCGCTCACTGCGCATCAGGTTGGGCACATGGGTGCGCGTGGCCACGTCCTGCCACAGATCCCACCGTTCGGCCGGCGGCACCACCTCGGTCCGGAACTCCTGCACCAGCATGGTCACACGCCCCCCTCAAGGCGTCCCGCCAGTCCCGTTCCATCGTAGGCGGGCGGCACGGCGGCACGGCCGGAAAAAATTTCCTCGGGACGTGCAACCCTTCCCGGGGCCCGCGGGTCGTACTTGGCGTCAGGACTTCTGGGAGGGGGATCCGGGGGGATCGCGGGGGTCTTGGCGGGGAGGGAAAACCCGAGGGGGCCCGGTCGACGGACCGGGCCCCCTTGACGTTCACCAGGGCGGGGATCAGGGCGGGGATCAGAAGAACACGCCGCAGCGCAGCAGCACGTTCGCGTACGGCCGGGCCTCCCCGGTGCGGACGATCAGGCGGGCGCTCGTGGAGAGTTCCTTCAGACGCTCGTGCGGGACCAGCTCCAGCTCCGGGAAGCGGCCGTCGAGCAGCGCCGCCGCCTCGGGGTTGGCCTGCCGGACCTCCGTCGCCGCCGTCGCGCCCTCGACCACCAGCTCGGCCAGCAGACCGTCCAGCACCTCGGCGAAGGAGGGCACCCCGGCCCGGAAGGCGAGGTCGACCACGTGCGGGCCGTCGGGCAGCGGCAGGCCGGCGTCGCAGACCAGCACCCCGTGACCGTGGCCGAGACCGGCCAGCGCGCCCGCCAGGCGGCGGTTGAGTATCCCGGCCCTCTTCACAGCGCCGCCACCTCCCGCGCCGTGGGGTACGACGCCTGCGCGCCCTCCTTGGTGACCGCGGCGGCCCCGACCCGGGCCGCGTACGCCGCGGCCTCCCGCAGCGCCGAGCCCGCGCCCAGCTTCCAGGCCAGCGCCGCGGTGAACGCGTCGCCCGCGCCCGTGGTGTCCACGGCGTCCACCCGCACGGACGGGACGCGCGAGACGCCCTCGGCGGCCGAGGCCACCAGCGCGCCCTCGGCGCCCAGCGTCACCACCACCGAGCGCGGCCCCTTCGTCAGCAGCAGCCCGGCCCAGTCCTCGGGCCGGTCGCCCGCGCGGGCGTCGCCCAGGATCACCCTCGCCTCGTGCTCGTTGACGATCAGCGGGTCGCAGGCCGCCAGCACCTCGGGCGGCAGCGGCCGCGGCGGCGACGGGTTCAGCACGAAGCGGCTTGCCGGCGACAGACTCCGTACGACCTCCACGACCGTCTCCAGCGGAATCTCCAGCTGGGTGGAGACCACGTTGGAGCGGTGGAGGAGGCCGGTCGCGGCCCTGACGTCCTCGGGGGTCAGCCGTCCGTTCGCGCCGGGCGAGACGACGATGCTGTTGTCGCCGGAGGGGTCCACCGTGATCAGCGCGACGCCGGTCGGGGCGCCGCCCACCAGGACACCCGCCGTGTCGACGCCCGCCGCCCGCTGCGAGTCCAGCAGCAGCCGGCCGTGCGGGTCGTCGCCGACCCGGGCCAGCAGGGCCGTACGGGCTCCGAGCCGGGCGGCCGCGACCGCCTGGTTGGCGCCCTTGCCGCCCGGGTGGACGGCCAGGTCGGAGCCGAGCACCGTCTCGCCGGCACCGGGCCGCCGCTCGACGCCGATCACCAGGTCGGCGTTGGCCGATCCCACGACCAGGAGGTCGTAGTCGTACATCCGTTGTCTCCCGAAGTGTCCTCGATCGCTGGGCTGCTGGACGGTCAGCCGCCGAAGCCGGCCACGTTCTCCTTCGTGACCACCTTCACCGGCACCTTGACCGTCTCGTCGACCTTCTTGCCCTCGGCCGCGCGCAGCGCGTTGTCCACCGCGATCCTGCCGAGTTCCTTCGGCTGCTGCGCGACCGACGCGTAGAGCGTCCCCGCCTCGACCGCCTTCAGCCCGTCCGGCGTGCCGTCGAAGCCGACCACCTGGACGGAGGTTCCGGCCTTCTTGCCCAGCGCCTTGATCGCGCCGAGTGCCATCTCGTCGTTCTCGGCGAAGACACCGTCGATGTCGGGGTGGGCCTGGAGCAGGTTGGTCATCACGTCCAGGCCCTTGGTGCGGTCGAAGTCCGCGGGCTGCTCGGCGACCACCTTGATGCCCGGGTAGGCCTTCAGGCCCTCGGCGAAACCGGCGCCGCGCTCGCGGCTGGCGGAGGTGCCCGCCTGGCCCTGGAGGATCACGATGGTGCCCTTGCCACCGAGCTTCTCCGCCAGCGCCTCGGCGCCCTGCCGGCCGCCCTGGACGTTGTCGGAGGCGACCAGCGCGGCCGTGTCCGCCTTGCTGACGCCGCGGTCCACGGCGACGACGGGGATGCCGGACTTGTTCGCGGAGCGCACCGACGGGCCCGCCGCGTCCGAGTCCACCGGGTTGACGACGATGGCGCCGAGCGACTCGCTGGTGAAGTTCTGGAGCTGGTTGGCCTGCTGGGAGGCGTCGTTCTGGGCGTCCGTGACGGTCAGGTCCAGGCCCAGCTTCTCCGCCTCCTCCTGGGCGCCGGCCCGGATCTGCACGAAGAAGGGGTTGTTCAGCGTCGACAGGGACAGGCCGAGCTTCTGCGTCTTCGTCCCGGAGGAGCCGTCGTGCAGGAAGGACATCGCGCCGACGACGGCCACCGCGACCACCGCGGCGATCACGTATGTCGCCGCCTGCCGGCCCCTGCCGCCGGGCGAGCCCGCCCCGGCCGCCACCGGGGTGGCCCCCGCCTTGCGCCGCACCGTGTCCAGCAGCACCGCCAGCGCGATGACGACACCGATGACGACCTGCTGCCAGAAGGCGGAGACGGAGAGGAGGTTGAGGCCGTTGCGCAGCACCGCCAGGATCAGCGCGCCGATCAGGGTGCCGGACGCCTTGCCGGTGCCGCCCGCGAGGGAGGCGCCGCCGATGACGACCGCGGCGATGGCGTCGAGCTCATAGCCCTGCGCGGCCTGCGGCTGCGCGGAGGAGAGCCGGGCGGCGAGCACGATGCCCGCGGCGGCGGCGAACAGGCCGGACAGCGCGTAGATGGCGAGCTTGTGCCGCTTGACCCGCAGGCCGGACAGGCGCGCGGCCTCCTCGTTGCCGCCGATGGCGTACATGGAGCGGCCGATGTAGGTACGGGCGAGGACGAACGCCGTGATCAGGCCCATGACGACCATCACCAGCACGGGCACCGGCAGCCAGCCGCCGAGCGTGTCGCCGAGGTGGGAGACGGAGCCGGGGAAGGCGATGGGCGAGCCCTGGGAGATGACCAGGGACAGACCGCGGCCGACCGACAGCATGGCGAGTGTCGCGATGAACGGCGGCAGCTTCCCGTAGGAGACCAGGAAGCCGTTGACCAGGCCGCAGGCGATGCCCGTCGCGACGGCCAGGACGACCGCCAGGACGACGGGTATGCCGGCCGAGGTGGCGCTCCAGGCCAGCACGGTGGCCGACAGCGCGGCGACCGAGCCGACCGACAGGTCGATGCCCGCCGAGACGATCACGAAGGTGACGCCGAAGGCGAGGATGGCGGTGACGGCCGCCTGGACGCCGATGTTGAGCAGGTTGTCGGTGGTCAGGAAGTCGCCGGACAGCGCCGACATGGCGATGACCAGGACGATCAGCGCGGTCAGCGCGCCGTTGTCGAGCAGCAGGCGGCGCAGGCCGCCCGAGGCGCCCCGTGCGCCCGGTGTGCTCTTGAGCGTGTCAGTGGCCACGGGGGGCCTCCTTCTCGACGTCGTTGTCGGTGTGGGTGTCGGTGCCGGTGTCCGTGGGGGCGCCGGTGCCGTGCGTGGAGACGGCGAGCGCCATCACGGCGTCCTGGGTGGCCTCGTCGGCGGCGAGTTCGCCCGCGATCCGGCCCTGGGCCATCACCAGCACCCGGTCGCTCATGCCGAGCACCTCGGGCAGATCGCTGGAGATCATCAGGACGGCGGCGCCGGCGGCCGTCAGCTCGTTGATCAGCTGGTAGATCTCGACCTTGGCGCCGACGTCGATACCGCGCGTCGGCTCGTCGAGGATCAGCACCCTGGTCTTTGCCAGCAGCCACTTGCCGATGACGACCTTCTGCTGGTTGCCGCCGGACAGCGTGCGCACCTGCTGGCCGAGGCCCGCCATCCGCACCCCGAGCTGCCCGGCGATCCGGGCGGCGGCCTCGTGCTGCCCCTTGAGGTCGACGAGCCCCGCGCGGGAGGCCGACCGGAGCGTGACCAGCCCGAGGTTCTCCTCGACGGAGGCGTCCAGGACCAGCCCCTGGCCCTTGCGGTCCTCGGGCACCAGCCCGATCCCGGCCGCCATCGCGGCGTTGACGTCGTGCCGTCTCAGCCCGGTGCCGGCGACCTTCACGGTTCCCTTGTCGTAGGGGTCGGCGCCGAACACCGCGCGCACCACCTCGGTACGCCCGGCGCCGACCAGCCCCGCGATGCCGACGACCTCACCGGCGTGCACCTCGAAGCTCACGTCGTGGAAGACACCGTCGCGGGTCAGCCCCTCGACGGTGAGCAACGCGGGCCCGGTGTCCGTGCGTTCGCGCGGGTACTGCTGCTCGATCGACCGGCCCACCATGAGCCGGACGAGTTCGTCCTCGGGCGTGGAGGCGGGCACCTGGCCGACGCTCTTCCCGTCGCGGATGACGGTGACCCGGTCGCCCAGGGCGGCGATCTCCTCCAGGTGGTGCGTGATGAACACGATCCCGACACCGTCCTCGCGGAGCCTGCGCACGATGGCGAAGAGCCGGTCGACCTCCTCGGAGGTGAGCACGGCGGTCGGCTCGTCCATGATCAGTACGCGGGCGTCCAGGCTGAGCGCCTTGGCGATCTCGACCATCTGCAAGCGCGCGATGCCCAGTTCGCGCACCCGCGCGCGCGGGGACACGTGCACACCGACCCGCTCCAGCAGGACGGCGGCGTCGGCCTCCATCCTCTTGCGGTCGATCATGCCGAGCCGGCGCGGCTGCCGCCCCAGGAAGATGTTCTCGGCGACCGTCAGATCGGGCACCAGGTTGAACTCCTGGTAGATCGTGGCGATGCCGAGGCGCTCGGCGTCCTGGGCGCCGTCGATCCGGACCTCCTCGCCGCCGACCAGGATCCGCCCGGCGTCGGGCGTGTGGGCGCCGGAGAGCATCTTGATCAGCGTGCTCTTGCCCGCGCCGTTCTCGCCGAGCAGCACATGCACCTCCCCCCGGCGCAGGTCGAAGTCGACGCCGTCCAGCGCGACCACGCCGGGAAAGGCCTTGCGGACGCCCTCGATGCGCAGCAACTCGTCAGGGTCGCTCACGACGTACTCCTTCGTACGGGGGACTGTGCGGGGGACCGGTGCGGGAACCGCTCCGGCGCCGGCTCACCGCACGAGCGGCGGACGACCAGCCGGGCGGGAAGGGTGACGGACTCGCCGGGCCGTCCCCCGATGCGGTCGACCAGCGCGCGGACGGCGGCCCGCCCCAGGTCGGCGGTGGGCTGGGCGACCGCGGTGATCGGCGGATCGGTGTGCACGAACCAGCGGATGTCGTCGAAGGCGGCGAGCCCCACGTCCTCGGGAACGCGCAGCCCGCGCGCGCGGAGGGCGTCCAGCGCGCCCAGCGCCATCAGGTTGTCCGCCGCGAAGACGACCTCGGGCGGCTCGGGCAGATCGAGGAAGCCCTCGGTGACCCGGCGCCCGCTCTCGGCCTGGAAGTCGCCCTGGCCGATGTAGGCGTCGGGCAGATCGAGACCGTACGCGGCGAGCGCCTCCCGGAAGGCCTGAACGCGCTCCCGGCCGGTCGTGGTCGCCGCCGGGCCCGCGATGATCGCCAGCCGCCGGTGCCCGAGCCCGTGCAGGTGCGCGACGAGATCGCGGACGGCGGCCCGCCCGTCCGACCGGACCACCGGCACGTCCACGCCCGGGATCCACCGGTCGACGAAGACCATCGGCGTCCCCGCGCGGGCGGCCTCCAGCATCAGCGGCGAGCCGCCGTCGGTGGGGGAGACCAGCAGGCCGTCGATACGGCGGTCCAGCAGGGTTTGTACGTGGTGGTCCTGGAGGTCGGGGCGTTCGTCGGCGTTGCCGATGACGACGCTGTAGCCGAGCGCGCGGGCCTCCTCCTCCACCGAGCGGGCCAGCTCGGTGAAGTAGGGGTTCAGCACATCGCTGATGACCAGGCCGAGGGTGCGGGTCCGGTCGGTGCGCAGCGACCGGGCGACGGCGTTGGGGCGGTAGTCCAGCCGCTCGACGGCGGCCAGCACGCGGGTGCGCGCGTCGGCGCTGACCGACGGGTGGCCGTTCAGGACACGCGACACCGTGGCGACCGAGACGCCCGCCGCGGAGGCGACGTCCTTGATGCTCGCCATCGCCTTCCACCTCCTCGTGGAATCGATTACATCGACGACGAGAAGAGATTGGAATCGATTACACGGGAAGGGGGCAAGAGGCCGGCCCCCTTCCGAGACCGGATCGTGATGAAGAGCGCCCGGACGAGCACCGAAGGGGAACGGTTCCGTCCCCGGGCCGCCCGCGCTGTCAGAGGGTGGCTGTAGCGTCGGATCATGTCCCAACAGGCGGCGAACCAGGCGGCGAACGGGGAGCGGCGGCTCGCCGTGCTCGAAGGCGTACTGGAACGCATCACGTACGCCAACGAGGAGAACGGCTACACGGTGGCCCGGGTCGACACCGGCCGCGGCGCCGGTGACCTCCTCACCGTCGTCGGCGCACTGCTCGGCGCCCAGGTCGGCGAGTCCCTGCGCATGGAGGGCCGCTGGGGCTCCCACCCGCAGTACGGCAAGCAGTTCCAGGTGGAGAACTACACCACCGTCCTGCCGGCCACCGTCCAGGGCATCCGGCGCTATCTCGGCTCGGGCCTGGTCAAGGGCATCGGCCCGGTCTTCGCCGACCGCATCACGCAGCACTTCGGCCTGGACACGCTGAAGATCATCGAGGAGGAGCCGGAGCGGCTCATCGAGGTGCCCGGCCTCGGTCCGAAGCGCACCAAGAAGATTGCCGACGCCTGGGAGGAGCAGAAGGCGATCAAGGAGGTCATGCTCTTCCTCCAGACCGTCGAGGTCTCGACGTCGATCGCGGTGCGCATCTACAAGAAGTACGGCGACGCCTCGATCTCCGTGGTGAAGAACCAGCCGTACCGCCTGGCCGCCGATGTCTGGGGCATCGGCTTCCTCACCGCCGACAAGATCGCCCGGTCCGTCGGCATCCCGCACGACAGCCCCGAGCGAGTCAAGGCCGGCCTTCAGTACGCCCTGTCCCAGTCCGCCGACCAGGGGCACTGCTACCTGCCCGAGGAGCGGCTGATCGCCGACACGGTGAAGCTGCTCCAGGTCGACACCGGGCTGGTCATCGAGTGTCTCGCCGAGCTGGCCGCGCCGCCCGAGGAGGGCGAGGACCCCGGTGTCGTCCGCGAGAAGGTGCCCGGACCGGACGGCGGCGAGCCCGTCACCGCCGTCTATCTCGTGCCCTTCCACCGGGCCGAGCTGTCCCTCGCCGGCCAGCTGCTGCGGCTGCTGCGCACCGACGAGGACCGGATGCCCGCCTTCCACGACGTCGCCTGGGACCGGGCGCTGGGCTGGCTCAGGGGGCGCACGGGCGCCGACCTCGCCCCCGAGCAGGAGGCGGCCGTCCGGCTGGCGCTCACCGAGAAGGTCGCCGTCCTGACCGGCGGCCCCGGCTGCGGCAAGTCCTTCACCGTCCGCTCGATCGTGGAGCTGGCCCGCGCCAAGAAGGCCAAGGTCGTCCTGGCCGCCCCCACCGGCCGGGCCGCCAAGCGCCTGTCGGAGCTCACCGGCGCCGAGGCCTCCACCGTCCACCGGCTGCTGGAGCTCAAGCCCGGCGGCGACGCGGCGTACGACCGCGACCGGCCGCTCGACGCCGACCTGGTGGTGGTCGACGAGGCGTCCATGCTGGACCTGCTGCTCGCCAACAAGCTGGTCAAGGCGGTGCCGCCGGGCGCCCACCTGCTGTTCGTGGGGGACGTGGACCAGCTGCCCAGCGTCGGCGCCGGCGAGGTGCTGCGCGACCTGCTCGCCGACGGCAGCCCGGTTCCGGCCGTCCGCCTCACCAAGGTCTTCCGCCAGGCCCAGCAGTCCGGCGTGGTCACCAACGCGCACCGGATCAACGCCGGACAGCACCCGGTCACCGACGGCATGAAGGACTTCTTCCTCTTCGTCGAGGACGACACCGAGGAGGCCGGCCGGCTCACGGTGGACGTCGCCTCCCGGCGCATCCCGGCCCGCTTCGGCCTCGATCCGCGCCGCGACGTCCAGGTGCTGGCCCCCATGCACCGGGGCCCGGCCGGCGCGGGCACCTTGAACGGCCTGCTCCAGCAGGCCATCACCCCCGGCCGGCCCGGGCTGGCCGAGAAGAGGTTCGGCGGCCGGGTGTTCCGCGTCGGCGACAAGGTCACCCAGATTCGCAACAATTACGAGAAGGGCGAGAACGGTGTCTTCAACGGCACCGTGGGAGTGGTCACCTCGCTCGACGAGGTCGACCAGCGCCTGACGGTACTGACGGACGAGGACGAGGAGGTCCCGTACGAATTCGACGAGCTGGACGAACTCGCCCACGCCTACGCGGTGACCATCCACCGCTCCCAGGGCAGCGAGTACCCGGCGGTGGTGATCCCCGTCACCACCGGAGCCTGGATGATGCTCCAGCGCAACCTGCTGTACACGGCGGTCACCCGGGCCAAGAAGCTGGTCGTCCTCGTCGGTTCGCGCAAGGCGATAGGCCAGGCGGTGCGCACGGTCTCGGCGGGCCGGCGCTGCACGGCGCTCGACTTCAGGCTCTCTCCCCGCCCCCTGGAGGGCTGATCACCCGGACCCCGGACCCCTTCCGGGACCGGCCTCGCGAAAAATGATCGATCAAATGAGTCGCGAAGGTCACAGAGCACTTCCGGAAGGGGGGTGAAGGGGGCAGGATGAGCAAGTTGGCGGCACTGAGTGCCGCCGATGAGCCCGATGGTCGACCCCGAGTGCACTCTCCTGAGCCAAGTGGGGGAAGGTAGAGACAGTCAGGGCACCTCGAAGATGAGGCACTACGTCGGTGAGGGAAGACGTGAGCGACAACTCTGTAGTACTGCGGTACGACGGCGACGAGTACACCTACCCGGTGATCGACAGCACCGTCGGCGACAAGGGCTTCGACATCGGGAAGCTCCGCGCCCAGACCGGTCTGGTGACGCTGGACAGCGGCTACGGCAACACCGCCGCCTATAAATCCGCCATCACCTACCTCGACGGCGAGCAGGGCATTCTGCGGTACCGCGGCTACCCGATCGAGCAGCTCGCCGAGCGCTCCACCTTCCTGGAGGTGGCCTACCTGCTGATCAACGGTGAGCTGCCGACCGTCGACGAGCTGACCTCGTTCCAGAACGAGATCACGCAGCACACCCTGCTGCACGAGGACGTCAAGAACTTCTACCGCGGCTTCCCGCGCGACGCCCACCCGATGGCCATGCTGTCGTCGGTCGTCTCGGCGCTGTCGACCTTCTACCAGGACAGCCACAACCCGTTCGACGAGACGCAGCGCAACCTCTCCACGATCCGGCTGCTCGCCAAGCTCCCGACGATCGCGGCCTACGCCTACAAGAAGTCGATCGGCCACCCCTTCGTCTACCCGCGCAACGACCTCGGCTACGTCGAGAACTTCCTGCGCATGACCTTCTCGGTGCCGGCCCAGGAGTACGAGCTCGACCCGACCGTCGTCTCGGCCCTCGACAAGCTGCTCATCCTGCACGCGGACCACGAGCAGAACTGCTCGACGTCCACCGTGCGCCTGGTCGGCTCCTCGCAGGCGAACATGTTCGCCTCGATCTCCGCCGGCATCAACGCCCTGTGGGGCCCGCTGCACGGCGGCGCCAACCAGTCGGTGCTGGAGATGCTGGAGGGCATCCGCGACGCGGGCGGCGACGTCGACTCCTTCATCCGCAAGGTGAAGAACAAGGAGGACGGCGTCCGCCTGATGGGCTTCGGCCACCGGGTCTACAAGAACTTCGACCCCCGCGCAAAGATCATCAAGGCTGCGGCGCACGATGTGCTCTCCGCCCTCGGCAAGTCCGACGAGCTGCTGGACATCGCGCTGAAGCTGGAGGAGCACGCGCTCTCCGACGACTACTTCACCGAGCGCAAGCTCTACCCGAACGTCGACTTCTACACCGGCCTGATCTACCGGGCCATGGGCTTCCCGACCGAGATGTTCACGGTCCTGTTCGCCCTCGGCCGGCTGCCGGGCTGGATCGCCCAGTGGCACGAGATGATCAAGGAGCCGGGCTCCCGCATCGGCCGCCCGCGCCAGATCTACACGGGCGTGGTCGAGCGCGACTTCGTCCCCGTCGAGGAGCGCTGAGCCGGCCCACCGCCCGGGGAGTGCCGTTGCGGCGGCACTCCGCGCGGTGAACGGGCCGGCGAACGGCCCCACGGACACTGCGGGGGAGGAGCCCCCGGCAACTCCATAACAGAAGGCGCCCCGGTACGCCGGTCCCCCCACGGGCCGACGACCAGGGCGCCTTCCCATGTCCCGGTGCGGATTCCCCCCACGGGATCCGGCCGGGCGTCTGTGAGACCAGCGCCTGAAATCGCTGTGTGAACACGACGGGCGGACCCGTCGTACTTCTCTGTGCGGTCTGCCGGGACAGCGCACGTTCGGGAGGGCCGCTCAAAGCTTCCCGGTGTACGTGTCCCGGCAACGCTTTTCCCCGCTCTCACTTCCGTGCGAGCAGGGAGTTACCTCTTCCTGGAGAAGTCCCCCAAGACATCCCCAGATGCCAGGAAGCGCCCCCCAAGACGCTGCCCGACATCGCCAACTTAGACCTTCGAGCCCCTTCGATGGTTACGTTCACATCACTGTGATCTGTGTCTCTTGCATATGTCCGTTAGATGCGCAAGGGCCCCGAAATGATCGACGGGGCCCAAGCGTAAGGATGATGCGCGAGCCTTGTGAAGAGCTTATGTGAGGCTCTTGCCGTACTCCAGAGGAAGCCGGGATCCGGCCTCAGCGAAATGCCCGCAGCCGGAGGCTGTTCGTCACCACGAACACCGAGGAGAAGGCCATCGCCGCCCCGGCGATCACCGGGTTGAGCAGACCGGCGGCGGCCAGCGGCAGGGCGGCCACGTTGTAGCCGAAGGCCCAGACGAGATTGCCCTTGATCGTGGCCAGGGTCCGGCGGGAGAGCCGGATCGCGTCCGCGGCCACCCGCAGGTCCCCGCGGACCAGCGTCAGGTCGCCCGCCTCGATCGCGGCGTCCGTGCCCGTGCCCATCGCCAGGCCCAGATCGGCGGTGGCCAGCGCGGCGGCGTCGTTGACCCCGTCGCCGACCATGGCGACGGACCGGCCCTCGCCCTGCAACCGCCGTACGACGTCGACCTTGTCCTCGGGCAGCACTTCGGCGATCACCTCGTCGATGCCGACGGTCCGGGCCACGGCCTCGGCCACCGCCCGGTTGTCCCCGGTCAGCAGCACCGGCGTGAGCCCCAGCGCGCGCAGCTCGCGGACCGCCTCGGCGCTGGTCCCCTTCACCGCGTCGGCGACCGCGACGACACCGCGCGCCGCCCCGTCCCAGCCGACCACGACGGCCGTACGCCCGCCCCGCTCGGCCTCCTCCCGGGCGCGCGAGAGCTTCTCGGGGAGCTCGTCGAACAGCCGCCCCACGGCCACCTCGTGGCCCTCCACCCGGCCGCGTACGCCTCGGCCGGGCACGTTCTGGAACCCGTCGACGTTCGGCAGCGTCCCGACCCGCTCCAGCGCACCGGCGGCGACCGCGCGGGCGACGGGGTGCTCGGAGGCGTGCTCCAGGGCGCCCGCCAGCCGCAGCACCTCCAGCTCGTCGGTGCCCTCGGCGGCGTGCACCTCCTGGAGCGTCATCCGGCCGGTGGTGACCGTACCGGTCTTGTCCAGGACGACCGTGTCCACCCGGCGCGTGGTCTCCAGCACCTCCGGCCCCTTGATCAGGATGCCGAGCTGGGCGCCGCGCCCCGTGCCGACCATCAGCGCGGTCGGTGTGGCGAGACCCAGCGCGCACGGGCAGGCGATGATCAGCACGGCGACGGCGGCGGTGAAGGCGGCGGCCGTGCCACCGGTGACGCCGAGCCAGCCGGCGAACGTACCGGCCGCGATCAGCAGCACCACCGGCACGAAGATCCCGGAGATCCGGTCGGCGAGCCGCTGCACCTCGGCCTTGCCGTTCTGGGCGTCCTCCACCAGCTTCGCCATCCGCGCCAGCTGGGTGTCGGCGCCGATGCGGGTCGCCTCGACGACGAGCCGGCCGCCCGCGTTGACGGTGGCGCCGGTGACCAGGTCGCCGACGGCCACGTCCACCGGCACCGACTCGCCGGTCAGCATCGAGGCGTCCACCGCGGAGGAGCCCTCCACCACGGTGCCGTCGGTGGCGATCTTCTCTCCGGGCCGTACGACGAACCGGTCGCCGACGGCCAGCTGCGCCACGGGTATCCGCACCTCGCGCCCGTTCCTCAGGACGGCGACGTCCTTGGCGCCCAGCTCCAGCAGCGCCCGCAGGGCCGCGCCCGCGCGCCGCTTGGAGCGGGCCTCCAGATAGCGGCCGAGCAGGATCAGCGCGGTGACGCCGGCGGCGACCTCCAGGTAGAGCGCCGAGGCGCCGTCGGTGCGGGAGACGGTCAGGTCGAAGCCGTGCCGCATGCCGGGCATGCCCGCGTCACCGAAGAACAGCGCCCACAGCGACCAGCCGAAGGCGGCCAGCGTGCCGAGGGAGACGAGGGTGTCCATGGTGGCCGCGCCGTGCCGGACGTTGGTCCAGGCGGCCCGGTGGAAGGGCAGGGCGCCCCAGACCACGACGGGCGCGGCGAGGGTGAGCGAGAGCCACTGCCAGTTGTCGAACTGCAACGGCGGGACCATCGCGAGCAGGACGACGGGGACCGCGAGGAGAAGGGAGACGGTGAGCCGGTCGCGCAGGGCCGACAGCTCGGGGTCGTCCTCGGCGGTCCCGGCGGGGCGCTCCCCGGCGGCGGGCGCGGGCGGCGGGGGCTCCTCGGCGGTGTACCCGGTCTTCACCACGGTGGCGATCAGGTCGGCGACCTCGATGCCCGCGGGATAGGTGATGCGGGCCTTCTCCGTCGCGAAGTTCACCGTGGCGCTGACGCCGTCCATGCGGTTGAGCTTCTTCTCGACGCGGGCCGCGCAGGAGGCGCAGGTCATCCCGCCGATGAGCAGCTCGACCCGCGAGTGCTCCGGCGCGGTGTCCGTGGAGGTCGCCGCGGTGGTGGTGCTGGTCATGTCCGGACTCCAGACGACGGACCGGACCGTGCGGAGCCAGTATGAGCTGGTCGGCGCGGACCGGTCGGGAGGGCTCGGTGTGCGGTCGGGGACGCGGCCCCGAAGGGCCGGCCGACATGCGGCCGGCCGCGGTGGCGATCCGCCGGTCAGGCCTTGCCGACGAGCTCGAAGCCGGCCTCGTCGACGGCGGTGCGTACGGCCTCCTCGTCGAGCGGGGCCGCGGAGACGACGGTGACCTCGCCGGCCGAGGCCACGGCCTTCACCGAGGTGACGCCGGGGATCCGGGAGATCTCGCCGGAGACGGCGCCCTCGCAGTGTCCGCAGCTCATCCCGCTCACCTTGTAGACGGCGGTGACGGAGTCCGGGGTGTCGGTCTGGGCGCTCATGTCGTTTCTCCTCGTCGAGGTGTGTGTGCGGCGTGCCCCTGGGGGCTCGGGTGACCCACCCTTCGGATCACACACTCCACACTATACCCCTGGGGGGTATCAATCCAAGAGTCGGGAGGGGTCTGGCGGGTCGGCGGGCCGGAAGGGGGCAGAACGTTCCGGCGGACGGGGGATCATGGGCGCGCGTGCCGGACACGGATCGAAGGCGAGGGCGGCGGATGCGGGCGGTGGTGTTCGAGCGGTTCGGGGAACCGGCCGAGGTGCGCGAGGTGCCGGATCCCCGGCCCGCGGAGCACGGGGTCGTGGTGCGCGTCGAGGCCACCGGCCTGTGCCGCAGCGACTGGCACGGCTGGCAGGGGCACGACGCGGACATCACGCTGCCGCACGTGCCCGGTCACGAACTCGCCGGTGTCGTCGAGGAGGTGGGCGCCCGGGTGACCGGCGCCCGCCCCGGCGACCGGGTCACCGTGCCGTTCGTCTGCGCCTGCGGCACCTGCCCGTCCTGCGCGGCGGGCGACCGGCAGGTGTGCGAGCGGCAGACCCAGCCGGGCTTCACCCACTGGGGGTCCTTCGCCCAGTACGTGGCGCTCGATCACGCCGACGTCAACCTCGTCGCCGTCCCCGACGGCCTGTCCTCGGCGACGGCGGCCTCGCTCGGCTGCCGGTTCGCCACGGCGTACCGGGCGGTGGTGCGGCAGGGCCGGGTGGCGGCGGGGGAGTGGGTCGCGGTGCACGGCTGCGGCGGGGTGGGCCTGTCCGCCGTGATGATCGCCGCCGCCGCGGGCGCCCGGGTCGTCGCCGTCGACGTGTCGTCCCGGGCGCTGGAACTGGCCCGGCGCTTCGGGGCGGTGGAGTGCCTGGACGCCTCCCGGACCGGGGACACCGCGGCGGCGGTCCGCGACCTCACCGGCGGCGGTGCCCACCTCTCCCTCGACGCCCTCGGCTCACCGGCCACCTGCGCCGCGTCCGTGAGCGGCCTCCGCCGCCGCGGCCGGCACGTCCAGGTCGGCCTGCTGCCCTCACCGAGCGGTACGACACCGGTCCCCATGGCCCGCGTCATAGCCCTGGAACTCGAACTCCTCGGCAGCCACGGCATGGCCGCCCACGCCTACCCGCCCCTGCTGGACCTGGTGCGGTCGGGCGTCCTGCGGCCCGAGCTGCTGGTGACGTCCACGATCGGGCTGGACGCGGTGCCGTCCGCGCTGGCGGACATGGGTACGGCGCCGGGCGCGGGGGTGACGGTCATCGACCCCTGGACGTGAACCACCCGCACCGGCCATGACGACCGTCACGTACGTCACGGGCGGCGCGGTGCGGAGCCGGTCGTCCCGGGGTGCCCGCGGTGGACGGCCCACTCCCGGTCCAGGACGGCCATGAGCACCTCGTCCACCCACCGGCCGTCACGCAGCGCCGCCTCCCGCCGTACCCCCTCCACCACGAAGCCGACCTTCTCGTACACCCGCCGGGCCCGGTGGTTGTGGCCGTAGAGCTCCAGCGCGATGCGGTGCAGGCCGAGCCGCTCGAAGCCATGGCCGACGATCAGCCGGGTCGCCTCGGTGCCGAGGCCCCGGCCACGGCCCCGCGGGCCGAGAAGGGTGCGGAACGTGCAGCTGCGGGCCCGGGGGTTCCACTCGTACAGGACGACCTCGCCGACGAGTTCGCCGGTGGCGCGGTCGGTGACGGCGAGGTCGAGCCGGTCCGGCTGGTCGGCGCGGGAGCCGTACCAGGAGCGCAGCCGCTCCGGGGTCAGCTCGGTGCCCGGTTCGAAGGTGCAGCGGATGACCTCCGGGTCACGGAGGATCTCCCCGATCACCTCCGCGTCGGCCTCGGTGAACGGTCGCAGCACGGTCTTCTCGCCGGTCAGTACGGGTTTCACGGAGAAGTTCATGCGAGGACTGTGCCCCACCGGGCGGTGGGGCACAGCGGCGGGGTCAGCCCTCCCGCCGGCCCCGGTTGCCCGGGCGGGCGGCCACCCAGGTCCGGATGGTGTCCGCGTACCAGTACGGCTTGCCGCCCTCCACATGGTCGGGCGGGGGCAGCAGACCGTGCTTGCGGTAGGAGCGCACGGTGTCCGGCTGGACCCGGATGTGCGCGGCGATGTCTCTGTAGGACCAGAGCCTGTGGTCGGTCATGACGTGCACCTCCCTGCGCGCACCGCGGGGGCGGCCGGGGGGCCGTACGGGGGAGCCGGGTGCTGCGCTGGCGATCACCAAGACTGCGACCGGTGAACGACGGACCGCGACGACGGGGCAGGGGCTGTGCGCCGGGTGTGACACGAAGTCCGCGTACGCGGGACATGTGTGACGAGAAGCGGGTGTTCGTGACGGAAGTGACGCGAAGGCGTACGCCGGTTCATGGGCGCGGCGCGTTGACTTCGCGGGCCGAGCGTGGGAAAGGGGGTGGCCTCTTGGATACCGTCGCGGTCTGGTCCGAATGTCCGGACAAAACATTGACAGGGTGCGGCGCGCGGGACTAGAAAGCCGGAAGAGCCGCACGAGGGCGCGACGGTGACACAGCGGCACAGGGATACGGCGACACGGCGACACGGCGATACGGCACGAAGGGAACTCGATGGCGTACGACCTGATCACCATGGGGCGGACCGGAGTGGACCTCTATCCGCTCCAGACCGGCGTCCCCCTGTCGCGGGTGTCGTCCTTCGGCAAGTTCCTCGGCGGCTCGGCGACGAACGTCGCGGTCGCCGCGGCCCGGCTGGGACGCCGCACGGCGGTGATCACACGCACCGGTGACGACCCCTTCGGCGCCTATGTCCACCAGGCCCTGCGCGACTTCGGCGTCGACGACCGCTGGGTCACCCCGGTCGCCGGGCTGCCCACCCCGGTCACCTTCTGCGAGATCTTCCCGCCGGACGACTTCCCGCTGTACTTCTACCGCCGGCCCAAGGCGCCCGACCTGGAGATCGACGCCCACGACCTCGACCTCGACGCCGTGCGCGAGGCCCGGATCTTCTGGGTGACCGGCACCGGACTGAGCGAGGAGCCCAGCCGTACGGCGACCCTCGCGGCCCTCGCCCACCGCGCCGGGACGGGGACGACGGTGTTCGACCTGGACTGGCGCCCCATGTTCTGGGCCGACCCGGACACGGCCCGCCCCTTCTACACCGAGGCCCTGCGCCACACCACCGTCGCCGTCGGCAATCTCGACGAGGTGGAGGTCGCCACCGGCGTCCGCGACCCGCACGCCGCCGCCCGCGCCCTGCTGGACGCCGGGGTGGAACTCGCCGTCGTCAAGCAGGGCCCCAAGGGCGTTCTGGCCCTCGGCCGCGACGGCGGTGCGGCCGAGGTGCCCCCGCTCCCGGTCGACGTCCTCAACGGACTCGGCGCCGGTGACGCCTTCGGCGGTTCCCTCTGCCACGGCCTGCTGGCGGGCTGGGAGCTGGAGCGGACCATGCGGTACGCCAACGCCGCCGGCGCCATCGTCGCCTCCCGCCTGGAGTGCTCCTCCGCGATGCCCACCCCCGACGAGGTGGAGGCGGCGCTCGCCGCGGGGGCCGTACGGTGAACGTCGACGTCCATGAGCTGGTGAGGCTGCGCGTCCACCACCCGGAGGCGATAGCACAGGCCGCCGCCCGGCGCCCCAGACGGCCGCTGACCGGCGACAGCGGGCGGCTGATGATCGTCGCCGCCGACCACCCGGCGCGCGGCGCGCTCGGCGTCGGCGACCGCCCCCTCGCCATGGCCGACCGGGCCGACCTGCTGAAGCGCCTCTGCCTGGCGCTGAGCCGCCCCGGTGTCGACGGTGTGCTGGCCACCGCGGACATCCTGGACGACCTGCTGCTGCTCGGCGCGCTCGACCACAAGGTCGTCATGGGCTCGATGAACCGCGGCGGCCTGGCCGGCGCCGCCTTCGAACTGGACGACCGCTTCACCGGCCACCGCCCCGAGGACCTCGCCCGGCTGGGCTTCGACGCAGGCAAGCTGCTGCTCCGCATCGACTACGACGACCCGGGCTCACTGACCACCCTGGAGGCCGCCGCCCGGACGATCGACGCGATGGCCGCGCTCCGACTCCCCGTGTTCGTCGAGCCGTTCATCTGCCGTCGCACTCCCGACGGCCGGCTCCGCAACGATCTGAGCGCCGACGCGGTGACCAGGTCCCTCGCCATCGCCTCCGGCCTGGGCGGCAGTTCGGCCTACACCTGGCTGAAGGTGCCCGTCACCGAGAACCCCGACGACATGGCGGAGGTCATGGCGGCCTCCACGCTGCCCGCCGTCCTCCTCGGCGGCGACATCGGCGACGGCCCCGACGGGCGGACCGGGGCCTTCGAGAAGTGGCGCGGCGCCCTGCACCTGCCCACCGTGCGGGGGCTGGTGGCCGGGCGCTCGCTGCTGTATCCGGCGGACGGCGACGTGGCCGCCGCCGTGGACACCGCCGTGGGACTGCTGTGAGGGCCGCCGGATGACCAGCCATGACCCGAACCGTCTGTATGTGCCCCGGGGCGGGGCCGCGAGCGGCCCGTACGCCCTCGACCTCGGTCCGCGGCGGGCCGGCTGGCACCACGGCAGCCTGCGGATCCTGGAGCTGGCGCCGGGCGGGACGCATGTGTTCGACACCGGCACCAGCGAATGGATCGTGCTTCCGCTCAGCGGTGGTTGTACGGTACATGCGCAGGACGGCATCGAGGACAAAAAGTTTCATATCTCGGGCCGGGAGAGCGTGTTCGGCGGGGTCACCGACTTCGTCTACGTGCCCCGCGACGCCCGGACACAGATCGCCTCCGGCGCGGGAGGCCGCTTCGCCCTGGCAGGAGCGGAGTGCGAGCGTCGACTCCCCGCCCGCTACGGCCCCGCGCCGGAGGTTCCCGTGGAGCGGCGCGGCAGCGGGACCTGCGCGCGCCGGGTCCGCAACTTCGCCGCCGCCGACACCTTCGCCTGCGACCGCCTCATCGCCGTCGAGGTGATCACCCCCGGCGGCAACTGGTCCTCGTACCCGCCGCACAAGCACGACGAGCACCGGCCCGGCGAGGAGTCGGAGCTGGAGGAGATCTACTACTTCGAGATCGACGGCCCGGACGGTTACGGGTATCAGCGCGTATTCCCCTCACGCGCGGGCGGCTCCGACGTCCTCGCGGAGGTCCGCTCCGGCGACGCCGTCCTCGTCCCCGACGGCTGGCACGGCCCGTCCATCGCCCAGCCCGGCCACGACATGTACTACCTGAACGTCATGGCCGGACCGGGTCCGACACGGGAGTGGCGGATCCGCTTCCATCCGGACCACACGGAGGGTTACCGATGACCTCTACGTCCTCCACCTCCCCCACGGTGCGGCTGACGGTCGCCCAGGCGCTGGTGCGCTTCCTGGCCGCCCAGCACACCGAGCGGGACGGCACCCGGCAGCGGCTGATCGGCGCGATGTGGGGCGTCTTCGGCCACGGCAACGTCGCCGGGATCGGCCAGGCGCTCGTCGAGTACGCCGACGTCATGCCGTACCACCAGGGCCGCAACGAACAGGCCATGGTGCACGCCGCCGTCGGCTACGCCCGGCAGTCGAACCGCCTGTCCGCCCACGCGGTCACCACCTCCATCGGCCCCGGCGCGACCAACCTGGTCACCGGCGCCGCCCTCGCCACCGTCAACCACCTGCCCGTCCTGCTCCTGCCCGGAGACGTCTTCGCCGCCCGCCCGGCCGACCCCGTCCTCCAGCAGCTCGAAGTCCCCTACGCGGGCGACGTGTCGGTCAACGACTGTCTGCGCCCGGTGTCGCGGTACTTCGACCGGATCACCCGTCCCGAGGCCCTGATCCCGGCGGCCCTCCAGGCCATGCGGGTGCTCACCGACCCGGTCGACACGGGCGCCGTGACGCTGGCCCTCCCGCAGGACGTGCAGGCCGAGGCGTACGACTGGCCGGCGGAGTTCTTCGCCGAGCGCACCTGGGCCGTGCGCCGTCCGGGTGCCGACCCCGCCGAACTCGCCGCGGCGGTGACCGCGATCCGCGCGGCCCGCCGCCCCCTCCTCGTCGCGGGCGGCGGCGTCCACCACAGCCGCGCCGAGGCCGCACTCGCCGAGTTCGCCGAGGCCACCGGCGTCCCCGTCGCCTCCACCCAGGCCGGCAAGGGCTCCCTGCCCCACGACCACCCGCAGGACGTCGGCGGCATCGGCCACACCGGCACCGCCACCGCCGACGAACTCGCCCGCACCGCCGACCTGGTGATCGGCGTCGGCACCCGCTGGACCGACTTCACCACCGCCTCCGGCACCCTCTTCGCCCACCCGGAGGTCCGCTTCCTCAACCTCAACATCGCGCCCGGCGACGGCCACAAGCTGGCCGGTCTGCCGCTGGTCGCGGACGCCCGCAGCGGCCTGGCCGAGCTGACCGGGGCGCTCGCCCCGCACGGCCACCGGGTCGCGGACTCCTACGTCACCGCGTACACCGAGGACAAGGAGCGCTGGGAGCAGCGCGTCGACGCCTGCTACGAGGCCCGGGACCCCGGCGTACGGCCGACCCAGCCGCAGGTGCTGGGCGCGCTGGACGCGATCGTCGACGCGTCGGACATCGTCATCAACGCGGCCGGTTCGCTCCCCGGCGACCTGCACAAGCTGTGGCGCGCCCGCTCCCGCGACCAGTACCACCTGGAGTACGGCTACTCGTGCATGGGCTACGAGATTCCCGCCGCGATCGGGGTGCAGCTGGCCGCGCCCGGCCGGCCGGTGTGGGCGCTGGTCGGCGACGGGACGTATCTGATGATGCCGACGGAGATCGTCACCGCCGTGCAGGAGGGACTCCCGATCAAGGTCGTGATCGTGCAGAACCACGGCTACGCCTCCATCGGCGGCCTGTCCGAGTCGGTGGGCGGCGAGCGGTTCGGCACCGCCTACCGCTTCCCGGCCGGCGACGGCACCCACACGGGAGCGCCGCTGCCCGTGGACCTCGCCGCCAACGCGGCCAGCCTCGGCATGCGGGTGCTGCGCGCGAAGACGGTGGGCGAGCTGCGGGAGGCGCTCGCCGAGGCGCGTGCCGCCGACACCCCCACATGTGTCTACGTGGAGACCGAAACCGCAGACACTGTGTCGCAAGCGCCTCCGGCGCAGGCCTGGTGGGATGTACCCGTGGCCGAGACCGCGACCCGACCCTCCGCGATCAAGGCCCGTGAGCTGTACGAACGGCAGGTCTCGACCCGACGCCGCCATCTGTGAAGGAGTGCTCGGTCATGACGAAGATCGTCAACCACTGGATCGGCGGACGGACCGTCGACGGCGCCTCGGGAACGTACGGGCCGGTGACGAACCCGGCGACGGGCGAGGTCACCACACAGGTCGCCTTCGCGTCGGTCGAGGAGGTGGACGCGGCGGTCGCCGCCGCCCAGCAGGCCTATCTGACCTGGGGTCAGTCCTCGCTGGCCCAGCGCACCTCGATCCTCTTCCGCTTCCGGGCGCTGCTGGACGCCCACCGCGACGAGCTGGCCCGGCTGATCACCGCCGAGCACGGCAAGGTGCACTCCGACGCGCTGGGCGAGGTGGCCCGCGGCCTGGAGATCGTCGACCTGGCCTGCGGCATCACCGTGCAGCTGAAGGGCGAGCTGTCCACGCAGGTCGCCAGCCGGGTGGACGTGGCCGCCATCCGCCAGCCGCTGGGCGTGGTGGCCGGCATCACGCCGTTCAACTTCCCGGCCATGGTGCCGATGTGGATGTTCCCGATCGCCATCGCCTGCGGCAACACCTTCGTGCTCAAGCCCAGCGAGAAGGACCCCTCGGCCTCCGTCCGGCTCGCCGGACTCCTCGCCGAGGCGGGCCTGCCCGACGGGGTGTTCAACGTCGTGCACGGCGACAGGACGGCCGTCGACCGGCTGCTGGAGCACCCGGACGTCAAGGCCGTCTCCTTCGTCGGCTCCACCCCGATCGCCCGGTACATCCACACCACCGCCGCCGCGAACGGCAAGCGCGTACAGGCCCTGGGCGGCGCCAAGAACCACATGCTGGTGCTGCCGGACGCCGACCTGGACGCGGCGGCGGACGCGGCCGTCTCGGCGGCCTACGGCTCCGCGGGCGAGCGCTGCATGGCCGTCTCCGCGGTCGTCGCCGTCGGCGGCATCGGCGACACGCTGGTGGAGAAGATCCGCGAGCGCGCCGAGAAGATCGTGATCGGCCCCGGCGACGACCCGTCCTCGGAGATGGGCCCGCTGATCACCAAGGCGCACCGCGACAAGGTGGCGTCGTACGTGACGGGCGCGGCGGCCGAGGGCGCCGAGGTCGTCCTGGACGGCACCGGCTTCACGGTCGAGGGCCGCGAGGACGGCCACTGGATCGGCATCTCGCTGCTCGACAAGGTGCCGACGAGCGCCAAGGCGTACCAGGACGAGATCTTCGGCCCGGTGCTGTGCGTGCTGCGCGCCCGGACCTACGAGGAGGGCGTGGCCCTCATCAACGCCTCGCCCTTCGGCAACGGCACCGCGATCTTCACCCGGGACGGCGGCGCGGCCCGCCGCTTCCAACTGGAGGTCGAGGCCGGCATGGTCGGCGTCAACGTCCCGATCCCGGTCCCCGTCGGCTACCACTCCTTCGGCGGCTGGAAGGACTCCCTCTTCGGCGACCACCACGTCTACGGCAACGACGGCACGCACTTCTACACCCGCGGCAAGGTCGTCACCACCCGCTGGCCGGACCCGTCGGAGACCCCGGCCGGCGTCGACCTGGGCTTCCCGCGCAACCACTGAGGCACCGGGGCCGTCACCGGGGGTCGTACGGTGTCCCTCGCCGCGTGGCGCGGGACACCGCCGGGCCGGCTCAGCCCTGCTGCTCCGCGGTGGCCCGCTTCAGCACCTCGGTGAGGTCGCCGGTCTGCGCGGCCGGCGGGGCCTGTATCTCCTTGGTGGCGCCGAACTCGGCGAAGTCCATGGTGACGGTCGCGTTGCCCATGACCTGCCTCATGCGCACCGGCAGGTCGTCGGAGCCCACCCAGACGTCCATGGTGATCGAGTCGGTGCCGCCCACCACGGAGTTGAGGAGGCTCTCCTCGCTGCTGTAGGCGTCCTTGAACCTGCCCAGGTCCTCCGAGTCGACCACGGCCCGGTAGTGGGCCGTGGACTTCCCGCCGACCTTCTCCTCGCCGAGGTCCTCGACGTCGCTGGCGTACTTGAGGCTCTTCATGGAGGCGGTCGGGCTGCCGGCCCCGGCGCCGCCGCTGAACGCCTCGGCACCCTGCTCGCCGAAGACGGCGGAGCCGTCGACCTTCATCCACTCCTTGCCCTTCAGCGGGCCGGAGGGCTGCGGGTCGACGTCGTAGTAGTAGGCGCCGTCGACGAAGAGCGTGCGGATCGTCGGGGCGTCGGTGAGCTGCTGCATCTGGGCGGCCTCGGTGTCCATCTCGACGTCGAAGGCGTAGCCGTCGCCCCAGGAGTAGGTGCCTTCCATGCTGACGGGGGCGGCCGTGCCCAGCTCCGTCGTCATGTCGATCCGGGCCGAGCCCAGCTCTTCCGTCCGGTCCGTCGCCCGGGACAGCGCCGCCATGATCGTGTCGGCCTTGTCCACCGCCTCGGCGGCCGTTCTCGCGCCGTCCGCGCCGCACGCGGTCGTCGCGGCCAGCGCCACGGCCGTCAGCCCCACCCAGGCCGCTCCGGCCACCGTGCACTTCAGCTTCATGAGTCCCCACCCGTTGCTGTGATTCACCTGTGTGGCGGAACTCTATCGGGCCCCGCCGACAGCGCCCGGACCCCGGATTCCCCCGAACTTTTTCGCGGCCCTCCCTGCGGTTCCCGTACACCCTCAGGGCCCCGAACGGAACGCCGATTGCGCCGAATCCGCTTTCTCAACCCCCGCGGATCAACGGATTCCGTAGGTGAACACCCATTGACGTGCTGGTTTTCGTCGGGGTTCCATCAGGCGCCGGGAGCGACGAGAACCACGTACGACCAAGCCGCCGGAGGCGATAACGCTCCCGCCCCTCACCCCTGTCGCACGAGTCGATCGGAACCGCTGCATGACCGACATGCTCCAGAAGTCCGTGACCGAGACCGAGACGGCCCCCTCACCCCGGTTGCAGCGTTCCATCGGCGTCGTCGGCGGCACCCTGCTGACGCTCTCGTGCGTGACGCCCGCCTCCACGCTGTTCGTCGTCGTCCCCGACCTGTTCGGCTCGCTGGGCACCGCAACGGCGCTGACCATCGCCATCGGCTCGCTGATCTGTATCGCCGTGGCGTTCTGCTACTCGGAGCTGGGCACCCTCGTCCCCAGCGCGGGCGGCGAGTACGCGATGGTGTCGACGATGGCCGGACGGCTGGCGGGCTGGCTGGTCTTCGTGCTCTCCCTGCTGGTCGTCGTGATCGTCCCGCCGGTGATCGCGATGGGCACCGCCGACTACCTCGAACCGGTCGTGCACCTCGACCCCTCGACGACCGGCGCCGGGGTGATGCTGCTGGCCACCCTCGCCGGCCTGCTGGACCTGCGCGCCAACGCCTGGATCACCGGTGTCTTCCTGGTGCTGGAGGTCATCGCGGCGGCCGTGGTGGCGGTGCTGGGCTTCGCCCACGCCGAGCGCGGCCCCGGCAGCCTGGTGTCGATGCGGGTGGCCGGGGCCGACGGCCACCCGGACACCGTGACGGCCATGCTGGTCGTCTCCGGTCTCGCCATCGCCCTCTTCGTCACCCAGGGCTTCTCCACCGCCGTCTACCTCTCCGAGGAGCTTCAGGACCCGCGCCGCAGCGTCGCCCGCACCGTGCTCGCCACCCTCGCCATCTCCACCGTGATCATCCTGGTGCCGGTCGCCGCCATCACCCTCGGCGCGGGCGACCTGGCGGAGCTGACCGGCGGCGACATCGGCTCGATGGTCACCGCCTGGTCGAACTCCGCCGTCGGCACCTTCGTCAGCCTCTGTGTGGCCCTGGCGATCGTCAACGCGGGCATCGTCATGGTGATCCAGAACTCGCGCGTGCTCTTCGCCTCCGCCCGCGACAAGGCCTGGCCCGAGCCGGTGAACCGGCTCTTCTCCCGGCTCGGCCGGTTCGGCTCCCCGTGGGTCTCCACGCTCGCGGTCGGCGTGCCCGGCGCGCTGCTCTGCTTCGTCAGCCTGGACACCCTCTACGGCGTCACCGGCGTCTCCGTCACCGGCATGTACCTGCTGGTCGCCGTCGCCGCCCTGCTCGCCCGGCGCGGCTCCCACCGGCACACGGCCGCCTGGCGCATGCCGCTGTGGCCCGCGCTGCCCGTGCTGCTGATCGCCGTGCTCGCCTATGTGCTGAGCCGGCAGGAGACGGACTACCTGCTGTGGACCGGCGGCATCACGGCCGCCGCCACCCTCTACTGGGCCCTCTACCTGCGCCCGCGCCCCGGCACCCGCTGGCTGGTGACGATTCCCGAGGACGCCCGGGACGCCCGGGACGCCGGAGCGTCCACCCTGCCCTAGGCCCTGTCGTCACATTCCCGCCTGCCTGGCGACGCCTGGCACGCACTCCCCCGAGCTCTTCGAGCAGGGGGACCCCCAGCGGCGTTGCCGAACCACCCACGTGGCTCCTCCCCCACGCTCGGCTGCGCTCGCGCGGGGGGACCCCCATCGAGGGCGCTCCGGCGCCTTGCGATCGCACGTTCCCCCGAGCTCTCGGTCCCGCTCGAGCAGGGGGACCCCCATGACGCCGCCAGGCCCGCCCTCCGGACGGACGCCGGGAATGTGACGACAGGACCTGGCCCGCCGCGTACCACGGCCGCGGTACACGGCGGCGATGCCGTACGCCCGGGGGAGGGGCCGGAGTTCAGCCCCCGGGCTGCACCGGCTGTCGGTGGCGGCCCGTACCGTTGACGCATGGATCTTCGACTGCCCGGACCGCTGCGGCGGCTGCGGGGGCCACGGCGCCTCGCCGCCGCCGTGGCCGCCGTGGCCGTGCTCGCCGGGGCCGGCACGTGGACGGCCGCCGCCTCCGACGACCCGCCGCCGGTGCACCGCACCGACCGGGTCGTGGCCGTGGGCGACGGAGTGCGCCTGGACACCTCCTACTTCGTCTCCGGCGCCTCGGGCCGCCGCCCGGCCGTCCTGCTGGCGCACGGCTTCGGCGGCAGCAAGGCCGACGTACGGCAGCAGGCGGAGGACCTGGCCAGAGCCGGGTACGCGGTGCTGACCTGGTCGGCGCGGTCCTTCGGCAAGTCGACCGGGAAGATCGGGCTGAACGACCCCGAGGGCGAGGTCGCCGACGTCTCCCGCCTGATCGACTGGCTCGCCGGACAGCCCCAGGTGCGCCTCGACAAGGCGGGCGACCCGCGCGTGGGCGTCTCCGGCGCCTCCTACGGCGGCGCGATCTCCCTGCTGGCGGCCGGGTACGACGACCGCGTGGACGCCATCGCCCCGGCGATCACGTACTGGAACCTGGCGGACGCCCTCTTCCCCGACGGCGTCTTCAAGAAGCTGTGGGCCGGCATCTTCGTCAACACCGGCGGCGGCTGCGACCGGTTCGAGCCGGCGCTGTGCCGGATGTACCAGCGCGTCGCCGAGTCCGGCACCCCGGACGCCGAGGCGCGCGAGCTGCTCCAGGCCCGCTCGCCGTCCGCCGTCGCCGACCGCATCGACGTGCCCACGCTGCTGATGCAGGGCCAGTCCGACTCCCTGTTCCCGCTCGGCCAGGCCGACGCCGCGGCCAGGGCGATCCGTGCCAACGGCGCCCCCGTCGACGTCGACTGGATCGCCGGCGGCCATGACGGCGGGGAGCCGGAGACCGACCGCCTCCAGAGCCGGGTACGGAGCTGGTTCGACCGCTATCTCAAGGGCGACGAGGGCGTCGACACCGGCCCCGCCTTCCGCGTCACCCGCACCGGAGGCGTCGACTCCACCGACGGGGCGGCCCAGTTGCGGGGCGCGAGCAGTGACACCTACCCGGGTCTGGGAAGCGGCCGCAGGACGGTCGCCCTCACCGGACGCGAGCAGCGCTTCGACAACCCGGCCGGGGCCACCCCGCCCGCCGTCTCGGCGCTGCCCGGACTCGGCGGCTCCGGCGGCCTGGCGCAGCTGTCGTCCCTGGGCGTCGGGGTCTCGCTGGACTTCCCCGGCCAGTACGCCCGCTTCGACTCCGCGCCCCTCGCCGAGACCCTGCGGATCACCGGCTCGCCCACCGTCACCGTCCACGTCCGCTCCACGAGCGAGGACGCC
Source organism: Streptomyces fumigatiscleroticus (assembly GCF_014647975.1). GTDB lineage: Bacteria > Actinomycetota > Actinomycetes > Streptomycetales > Streptomycetaceae > Streptomyces > Streptomyces fumigatiscleroticus. The sequence goes on along the minus strand of NZ_BMQF01000002.1, from coordinate 494,556 downwards.
GTCCTGTTCGCCAAGGTCTACGACGTCGGCCCGGACGGCACCCAGCCCGTCCTGCCCTCCCAGCTCGTGGCCCCCCTCCGGGTCGAGGGCGCCAGGGCCGGCAAGGATGTCACCGTCACGCTCCCGGCCATCGACCACGAGGTCGACCAGGGACACCGGCTGCGCCTGGTCCTCGCCTCCACGGACCTGGGCTATGCCTCCCCGGCCGCTCCCGCCACCTACACCGTCTCGCTCAAGAGCGGCCTGCGGGTGCCGACCGCCCCCGGGGTGACGACCGCCGCCGCGCCGCTGCCCTCGTGGGTGTGGTGGCTGCCGCTCGCGGGCGCCGCGGTCGCGCTGGCCCTGCTGCTGACGGGACGCCGCCGCACCGCCGGCCCGGCCCCGGACCCCGCACTGGCCGACGTACCGCTGGAGATCACCGGCCTGAGCAAGCGCTACGCCGGGTCCGCCGACCGGTACGCGGTGCGCGAGCTGTCCTTCCGGGTGGACAAGGGCCAGGTGCTGGGGCTGCTCGGGCCCAACGGCGCGGGCAAGACCACGACCCTGCGCATGCTGATGGGCCTGATCCGGCCGGACGACGGCGAGATCCGCGTCTTCGGCCACGCGATCCGCCCGGGCGCACCCGTGCTGTCACGGGTCGGCGCCTTCGTGGAGGGCGCGGGCTTCCTGCCGCACCTGTCCGGCCGCGAGAACCTGGAGCTGTACTGGCGGGCGACCGGCCGCCCGGAGCAGGACGCGCATCTGGACGAGGCCCTGGAGATCGCCGGTCTCGGCGACGCTCTCGCCCGCGCGGTGCGCACCTACTCCCAGGGCATGCGCCAGCGCCTGGCCATCGCCCAGGCCATGCTGGGCCTGCCCGACCTGCTCATCCTCGACGAACCGACCAACGGTCTGGACCCGCCCCAGATCCGCGAGATGCGCGAGGTGATGATCCGGTACGCCGCCGGCGGCCGCACAGTGATCGTCTCCAGCCATCTGCTCGCCGAGGTCGAGCAGTCCTGCACCCACCTGGTGGTCATGGACCGCGGCCGGCTGGTCCAGGCGGGCCCGGTCGGCGAGATCGTCGGCTCCGGCGACACCCTGCTGGTCGGCACCGCCACGCCGGTGGACGAACCCGTCGTCGGAAAGGTGACCGCCCTGCCGGGCGTGGCCTCCGTGGTGCGCACCGACGACGGGCTGCTGATCCGCCTGGACGCCGAGGGCAGCGCCCAGCGCCTGGTCGCCGAACTGGTACGGCTGGAGGTGCCGGTGGCGTCGGTGGGCCCGCACCGCCGCCTGGAAGACGCCTTCCTCACCCTGATCGGAGGTTCCGCATGAGCACGCTCGCCGAGCGGACCGAGCCCGCCGGGACGGCCTCCGGCTACCGGCCGGGGCACACCCTGCCGCTGCGGGTCGAGCTGGCCCGCCAGCTGAAGCGCCGCCGCACGCTCGTCATGGGCGCGATCCTCGGCCTGCTGCCGTTCGTGCTGGTCGTCGCCTTCGCGATCGGCGGCGAGCCGGGCGGCCGCAACGGCCAGGTGACCCTGATGGACACGGCCACCGCCTCCGGCGCCAACTTCGCCGCCGTGAACCTGTTCGTCTCCGCGGGTTTCCTGCTGGTCATCCCGGTGGCCCTGTTCTGCGGGGACACCGTCGCCTCGGAGGCCGGCTGGTCCTCCCTGCGCTATCTCCTCGCCGCTCCCGTGCCACGCGCCCGGCTGCTGTGGTCCAAGCTCGTCGTCGGACTCGGCCTCAGCCTGGCCGCCATGGTGCTGCTGCCGCTGGTGGCGCTGGCCGTCGGCACCGTCGCCCACGGCTGGGGACCGCTGGAGATCCCCACCGGCGGCGCGCTCGCCCCCGGCACCGCGGCCCAGCGGCTGGCGGTGGTCGTGGCGTACATCTTCGTCTCCCAACTGGTCACCGCGGGGCTGGCGTTCTGGCTGTCCACCAAGACCGACGCGGCCCTCGGAGCGGTCGGTGGGGCCGTGGGCCTGACCATCGTCGGCAATGTCCTGGACGCCGTGACCGCGCTGGGCCACTGGCGCGACTTCCTGCCCGCCCACTGGCAGTTCGCCTGGGCCGACGCCGTACAGCCCCACCCGGAGTGGTCCGGCATGATCCAGGGCGCCGCGATCTCCATCACGTACGCGCTGGTGCTGTTCGCCCTGGCCTTCCGTGGTTTCGCCCGCAAGGACGTGGTGTCGTAGGCCGACGGAGCGGAGGACTTCCGAGACGACCGCGTCGGCCGCGCCCCGCACGAGCAGTCCGGCGCCCCGGGGACCGGCGCCTGGTTCTCCGACGCGCTGCGCTCCTCCGACGCGCGCACCGGCCCGGCGCGGCCCATTGACCTTCCCTTACGCGTGAGTAAGTTTACTTCCGAGTAAGTCCAGGGGATTACGTACCGCAGCACGTCAGCCGAGCCGCGACCGGGAGCCGTCATGGGCGTACGCAAGGATCTGAAACGAGCGAAACGACGCTCCGACCTGGCCGCCCGCACCCGGGTCGAACTGGTCAGGGACGACTCCGGCCGGGTGCGCGAGGTCCGCACCGCCCCCCTGGCGGCCCCCCTCGCCACCGGCAGCACCGCCGACATCCCGTTCACCAACGCGGCCGAGGCCCCGGACTCCGTGGCCCTGCGCCGCGAACGCGACGGAGCCTGGCAGCCCGTCACCGCCGCGGCCTTCGCCCGCGAGATCACCGCCGTGGCCAAGGGCCTGATCGCCGCCGGCCTCGAACCGGGCGGCCGGGTCGCCGTCATGTCCCGCACCCGCTACGAGTGGACGGTCCTGGACTTCGCGATCTGGGCCGCCGGCGGGCAGACGGTCCCCGTCTACGCCACCTCTTCCGCCGAGCAGGTGGAGTGGATCGTCCGCGACTCCGGCGCCCGGTACGTCGTGGCGGAGACCGCCGAGAACGCCGCCACCGTCGCCACCGGCACGGCCGGCCACCCCGAACCCCCGCGCGTCTGGGGGCTTGACGACCCGCAGGCACCCGCCCTCGCCGAACTCACCGCCCTCGGCCGGGACGTCCCGGACGAGGAGGTCACCAAGCGCCGTACGGCCCTGACCCCCGCCGCCCCGGCGACCGTCTGCTACACCTCCGGCACCACCGGACGCCCCAAGGGCTGCGTCCTCACCCACGCCAATCTGCACGCCGAGGCCGCCAACACGGTCGAGCTGCTCCACCCGATATTCAAGGAGGTCACCGGCGAGACCGCCTCCACCCTCCTCTTCCTGCCGCTCGCGCACATCCTGGGCCGCACGCTCCAGATCGCCTGTCTGATGGCCCGCATCGAGCTCGGCCACTGCCCGAGCATCAAGCCCGACGACCTCCGCCCGGCGCTGAAGAGGTTCCGCCCTACCTTCCTCGTCGGCGTCCCCTATCTCTTCGAGAAGATCCACGACACCGGCCGCGCCACCGCCGAGAAGATCGGCCGCGGCGCCTCCTTCGACCGCGCCGACCGCGTCGCCGTCCGCTTCGGCGAGGCGCACCTCGACCGGTTCCTCGACCGCGGCAAGGGCCCGGGCCCCGGCCTGTACGCCGCCTGGGCCCTGTACGACCTGCTGGTCTACCGCCGCGTCCGCAAGGAACTCGGCGGCCGGGTGCGCTACGCCATCAGCGGCGGCTCCCCGCTCGACCGCAACCTCAACCTCTTCTTCTACGCGGCCGGAATCATGGTCTACGAGGGCTACGGCCTCACCGAGACCACCGCCGCCGCCACCGTCGTACCGCCCCTGAAGCCCCGCCCCGGCACCGTCGGCCTCCCGGTCCCCGGCACCGCCGTCCGCATCGCCGACGACGGCGAGGTCCTGGTCAGGGGCGGCATCGTCTTCGGCTCCTACCGGAACGACCCGGCGGCCACGGACGCCGTCCTCACCGACGGCTGGTTCGCCACCGGCGACCTCGGCCGTCTCGACGAGGACGGCTACCTCACCATCACCGGCCGCAAGAAGGACATCATCGTCACCTCCGGCGGCAAGAACGTCTCCCCGGCGGTCCTGGAGGACCGGCTGCGCAGCCGCCCGCCCGTCGGCCAGTGCCTCGTCGTCGGCGACGACCGCCCCTACGTCGCCGCCCTGATCACCCTCGACCCGGAGGCCGTCGCCCACTGGCTCGCGGTCCGGAGACTTCCCGCCGGCACCCCGCTGTCCGAGCTCGTGGCGGACCCGCGCCTGCGCGCCGACGTCCAGCGGGCCGTCGACTACGCCAACGAGGCGGTCTCCCGCGCCGAGTCCATCCGCGCCTTCCGTCTCATCGAGGGCGAGTTCACCGAGGAGAACGGGCTGCTGACCCCGTCGCTGAAGGTCAAGCGGCGCGCGGCCACGGCGGCCTACGCGCACGAGATCGAGGCGCTCTACGGCGGCTGAGCCCGGGAACGACGAAGCGGGCCGCCGAGACGCTCGGCGGCCCGCTCCTCACCGGCCGGGATCAGTGCCCGTGCTCGCCCTTGCTCTCCTTGTTCTCGGAGAGGATCGACACGTCCTCCAGCAGGTGGGCCAGCGCACCGTCGCGCTTGCTCTGCGTGGAGTTCTCGGTGCACTGCTGGTTCAGGTCGTCCGACAGGATCGGGACGTCCTGGAGCGGCACGGCGATGATGTTGACGGCGCTGTTCACGTCCTCCAGGCCGATGCACGGCTTGTTGAAGGAACCCTGGATGAGCGCCATCTGCGGGCTCATGTTGCCGTACGTGGCCGAGTTGCCGTAAGTCTGCATCGCGGCGTTGCCGTTCGAGACGCCCGGGCCGGAGTCGTCGCCGAGCGCGAGGGCCTGCGGGGCCACGGCAGCGGAGGCGCCCACGACGGAGGCGGCGATTGCCGCGGAGGCAACAACCTTCTTGAGCATTGGCCAGTCCTTTCTTAGGAAAACCCCGTCGACCGGAGCGCACTGGTCAACTGCGCGCGTGCGGAGTGGTTTCTGTCCTTCACTCGGTCGGCGCATTAAGGGCGCCTCACGGAATCGGTGAGGGCCAACCGGGTGAACACCCGCAACCAATCCTGAAGCGTCGGGTTGATGAGGCCGTAGGACACGCGTCGCTACGAGGAAAGGAACACGAAGTGCTCAAGAAGGCAATGGTCGCTGCGGCGGCTGCCGCTTCTGTTATCGGCATGTCGGCGGCGGCCGCTCCGCAGGCGCTTGCCATCGGCGACGACTCCGGCCCGGCCGCGGCCAATGGCAACGGCGCCTCATCGACGTACGGCAACTCGTCGACCGACGGCGACATGAGCCCGCAGCTGTCGCTGGTCGAGGGCACCCTGAACAAGCCGTGCGCCGCTCTGGAAGACATCAACACCTCCGTCAACATCATCGCCGTGCCGTTCCAGGACGTGCCGATTCTCTCGGACGACCTGGCTCAGCAGTGCAGCGACAACTCCACGCAGCAGAAGCGCGACGGCGCTGTCTCGCACGTCCTGGAGGACCTGGCCGTCCTCGCCTCCAACGGCGAGGCCGAAGGCGGTCACGGTGGCGGCGGACTCGGGCACTGAGGCGAGTCGGCACGGGGCGGACCGCCGAGTTGTCTCGGCGGGCCGCTCGGCCGTGCACGGGTGAATTGTTCGCCGGGTGAGCGGAAACGGCGTCGTCGCCCGCTTGGTGCAAGGCGTCGCTACAGCGTGAAGCATTCGAGTGAATTCTTGGGTGTCATACGTTCCGTGGTTTCCTCTGCCGTCAATTCCTCGTTTGCAGGCTGTAGGTCATGGTGCGAGCCAGACAGGTTGTGCTCGCGCGGTTTCGGCCGTCATACAGGCATGACCGCAGAGAAGGGAAAGTTCATGAAGAAGAGCGCTGCTGTCGTCGCGGGCGTGATCATGGCCCTCGGCATGGCCGGCCCGGCCTTCGCCGACGCGGGCGCCGAAGGCGCTGCCGTCAATTCCCCAGGCGTCCTGTCCGGCAATGTCACACAGGTTCCCGTGAGCGTTCCCATCAACGTGTGCGGCAACACCGTGGACGTCGTCGGGGCTCTGAACCCGGCGTTCGGCGACAAGTGCGTGAACGACTGACGACTCGTCGCACCAGCCACTCGGCTGTGTCATGGCCGGTCCTGGACGCCTCACTCGGCGCCAGGGCCGGCTTTTCCCATCTTCGAGCAGAAAGACAACTCGAATTGCGACAGACACTGAGCAGGGGAATGGTCGCGGCCGCCGCCGCGACGGGCATTCTGTCTCTGTGCGGCAGTCCCGCCCTTGCCGACTCGTCCACGGACGGGGCCGCCGTGGGCTCGCCGGGCGTCCTGTCCGGCAACAGCGCCCAGGTCCCCGTCGACGTGCCGGTGAACGCCTGCGGCAACACCGTGGACGTGGTCGCCGGGCTGAACCCGGCGTTCGGCAACTCCTGCGCCAACACGTCGGACGAGCGGGAGCGGGAGACGCACGGCTCCCACGGTTCCCACGGTGCGCACGATCCCTCCGGTGCTCACGGTTCTCACGGTGCGGACGGTTCGTCCGGTTCTCACAGTGCTCACAGTGCTCACGGTTCTCACGGTGCTCACGGCGTACCCGGTGCGTACGGTGACGACGGGGACGGCTCCTCCGGGCACTCCGGTCCCGGGCACACCGTCCCGTCCGGCCACCCCGGCCACTCCCGCCAGTCCGGCTCCTCCGCCCAGGGCGTGACCGCCGGCTCGCCCGGCGTCGGCTCCGGCAACAACGCGCAGGCGCCGGTCGACGTGCCGGTGAACGCCTGCGGGAACACCGTGGACGTGATCGCCGTACTCGACCCGGCGTTCGGCAACGAGTGCGACGTGGACGAGCCCCCGGGCGGATACGGCGACGCGCCCGCGCACACCCCGCCCGCCGAGCAGCCCGCCGAGCCGCCCGCCGAGGAGGGCGAGCACGCCCCGCCGGCCGGGGACGACCGGCCGGCCCCGCCCGTCGCCGTAGGTGTCCAGACGCACCCGCCCGCCGCACACGAGCGGACGCCGGCCACCGGCGGCACCGAGGCGCTCGCGTCCACGGGCGGAGCCGAGCCGGTGCCCGCGCTGGCGGCGACCGGAAGCCAGGCCGTCTCCGGCGCGGCGGCGGCCGGTGCCCTGCTGATCACGGGCGGCGCCGTGCTGTACCGGCGAGGCCGGGCCGCGTCCCGCCGGTAACGCCGGGTGCCGGGCGTGCGGGCCCCGCACCCGGGCCCCGGCCGCCGGTCACCGGCGGCCGGGGCCCGAACGGCCCGGCGTCAGCGGCGCACCGCCGCCGCGGGCTGCGTCCGGCCGCCCGGCGCCGGGATCGCCGCGCCGGGCGGGCCGGTGCGCAGCCGGCGCCGCACTCCTCGTACGAGCGTGCCCGCCGTGAAGGCGGCGCCGTGCACGAAACGCATGGCAGGGCCGAAGCCGGACGCCGTCATCAGGCCCGCCAGGAACAGCCCGGGGCAGGAGGACTCCAGGTCCCGGCCGACCCATGGCGCACCGTCGGGTGTCGTCGCCAGGGACAGCCGCAGCTCGCCGGAGAGCAGCCCGAGCCGGTCCCGTGTCGCCCTGAACCCGGTGGCGGCGACGACGTGCCCGGTCTTCAGGCAGCGCGGTGTCACCATCCCGTTCCTGCGGTCGAGCACGTCCAGCCGTACGCCGTCCGCCGCCGGGCGGGCCGCGGTGACCTCGTGGCCGAGCAGCACCTCCACGGCCGGTTCCACCCGGTCCCGCACCCACCAGGCGCCCGCCGGCCCCAGCGCGTCGGCCGCGATCCGCTCCCGCCTCGACCGCGGCAGCAGCCGGAAGAGGCCGGGCCGCTCGGCGTAGAACCAGTTGCGCCAGCCGGGGCCCAGGCCGCTGTGCGGGGAGCGGGCCGACTGCCACCAGGGGCGTTCCCACGGCGGCGGCACCTCGTTCCAGCGGAGCCGGTCCGCCCTGACCAGCACCCGCACCCGCGTGCCCTGTTCGGCGAGCAGGGCCGCCGTCTCCAGCGCCGCCTGCCCGCCGCCGACCACCGTGACGTCCCGGCCGTGGAAGCGGCCCAGGTCGCCGTGGTGGCTGCTGTGCGTCACCAGGTCCGGGCCGAGGCCGTGCAGGGCGGCCGGGACCTCGACGAAGGGCAGCACGCCGACGGCGAGGGCCACCGTACGGGCGTGCAGCACCTCCCCGTCCTCGATCACCGCCTCGAAGCCGCCCGGGCAGGGCGCGACGCGGGTCACCGTCCGCTCGTCCACCTCCGGCACGGCGTTGCGGGCGAACCACAGGCCGTAGGAGGCGAACGTCTCCACCGGGACCGGCTCGCCGTGCCGGGCCGCCACCCCCCGGCCCGCGCAGTACTCGTCCAGCCGCCAGCGGCCGTCCGGGTCGGAGAGGTTGGAGGCCCAGGGCTCGGACTTGAGGAACATGCCGCGGGGCATGTGGTCACGCCAGGACGCCATGGGCCGGCCGAAGACGCGCAGGTCGAGCCCGGCGGCCGCGGCGTGCGACGCGATGGACAGCCCGTACGGGCCGGCGCCCACCACCAGCAGGTCGTACATCAGCAACTGCTCGCTTTCTCGTATCCGTCGTCGGACCGGTCGGCCGGGTCGGTCGCACCGGTGGGATCGGCCGGGGCCGGGAACGGCGGCGGGGGCGGGCGGTGTGCGGCGGGCGCCGGGATCCGGCCCGCCGTCGCCGCGCCGCGTCCGGGCAGCCGCTCCAGGAGCCGGCCGGCGACATGACGGCCCCACAGGCCCCACAGCGCCCGGCCGGGAGCCGGGTCGTCGCGGGCGTGCCAGGCCAGTTCCCGCCCGCCGGGCGCCGGGCGCAGCACGGCCAGCGGGGCGTGGTTCTCCACCACGAACGCCCGCCCCGGCACCGGCGCCCCCGCCGGCAGCGGACGGTGCGTGAGGTCCAGGTGCAGGGCGCGTACGACGTCCAGGCCGGCGGTGTCGGTGAAGAGCCGGAACTGCGCGCCGGGCCGCGGGTTGAAGTCCAGCAGGTGGTAGCGGCCCGTCGTTCCGCAGCGGCGGAGGTCGAGGTCGAAGATGCCGCGGTAGCCCAGCTCCCGGGTGACGCGCTCGGCGAGCGCGTCCACCTGCGGGTTCGGGGACCAGCAGCCGACCGCGGTCGAACCCGCCCCGCGGGGCCGGGCGCGCCGCTTGCGCCCGGCCCCGCCCGCCCGGACGGCCCCGGACCGGTCGGCGTACCCGTGGAAGAACCAGTCGCGGTCCCGGTCCGGCGGCAGGAACGCCTGGAGCAGCAGCGGGCTGCCCGCCTCCCCGGTCCGCGCGCACAGCTCCCTCGCCTGCTGCGCGGAGCGCACCAGCACGGTGCTGCGCAGCCCGCTGTCCGCGGGCAGCAGCCAGGGACGGCTCCACTTGGCCACCACCGGCAGCCCCAGCCGCAGGGCGGCCCGGGCGGCCCGTTCCGGAGTGTCCGGGACCAGCGTCACCGGGTGCGCGACGTCCAGGGCGGCGCACAGACCGGCCAGCTCCGCCTTGTCGGCGACGCGTTCGGCCAGCGGGGCGGGCATCGCGGGCAGCAGGAAGGCGGGCGCCAGCTCCTGGCGCAGCCGGTCCACCGCTACGGCGCTCGCGTCGTCCATCGGGATCAGCACCGCGGGACGCGCGACGCGGGCGGCGACACGGCGCAGCGTGCGGGCGATGTCGGCCGGGGACGCGCCCGGCGGCGGCGGGGCGTGCAGCCGGTGCACGAAGCGGGACGCGTGGACGGGGCTCTCCGCGCAGTCGGCGACGACGTGCACGTCCACGCCCGCTCTGCCGAGCGAACGCACGGCACCCAGCGTTCCGTGGTGAAAGGGATTCCGGTCGATCCGCAGCAGAACGGCGGGGACGCGGATGTCGAGCAGCGACACGGACTTCTTCCTTCAATCGGTCACCGGGGTGGGCGAAAAGGCCACTCGGAAGCCGTACCGGCGGTGGCGGGCCGGCAGTTCCTGTGACTGGGTGTCCCTAGGCGGAATTCCGCGCGGTGCGGAGGCGGGGTAACGGAGAAAGGAACGGTATGGCGGCACGAAGGCCACGATCTCGGCGCCCGGCGTTCGCCGCGGCGGCCGTCGTGGCGTCCGTGGCCCTGGCGGCGGGCCCCCGGGCCGCCGCGGGAGCGGCACGGACCGACGGCCCGCCCGCTCCGGCGCCACCGGCCTCCGCCGGGGCCGCGCGGCCGGCCCCGGACCCCCCCGCCTTCGGCGCCTACCTCGACTACGGCCCGCCCGGCGTCGCCCGGATCGCCGAGCTCGGCCGCTGGCTGGGCGGCCGTGAACCGCGCGTCGGCCACACCTATCTGCCGGGTGACCGCTGGAGCAACATCGAGGGCGGCGCCGGCTTCCTCGACGTGTGGGCGCAGTGGCGCCGGCAGCGCGCGGACCGGATGCTCGTCCTCAACGTGCCCATGCTGGAGCGCAACGAGGCAGGCGTGCCCGACGACGAGGTGCGCGCGCTGCTGCGCGAGGGCGCGGCCGGACGCTTCGACCACCACTTCCGGGCCCTGGCCGAACAGCTGGTGCGGCTGAAGGCGCCGGACACGGTCGTCGTGCTCGGCTGGGAGATGAACGGCACCACCTACACCCATCGCTGCGGGCCGGAGCCGCAGGCCTGGAAGGAGTACTGGAACCACATCGTCACCACCATGCGTTCGGTGCCGGGCCAGGAATTCCGGTTCGATTTCACCCCGACGCGTGGCCGGGACGCCATTCCCTGGACACAGTGCTATCCGGGGGACGACACGGTCGACATCATCGGAATGGACTCGTACGACCAGCCGGGCGGAATGTCATTCGACGAGCAGGTGAAAGAGCCCTACGGACTACAGGAGCACGTGGAATTCGCGAGAAACCACGGCAAACCCATTTCCTATCCTGAATGGGGACTCTTCCGCAACGGCGACAACGCCGCATACATGGAGCGCATGCTCGCGTGGATGGGCGAACACAAACCCCTGTACAACACGCTGACCGACTACTGCCCGCACGGGGTGTGGCAGTGCCACGACAATCCCCGGTCGTCCGAGGTCTACCGTTCCGTCCTCTCCGGCCGCACCGGGGAACCGGTCCCCGAGCCGACTGCGCCGACCCGGCCGCCCGAGCCGACCGCGCCGACCCGGCCGCCCGAGCCGACCGCGCCGGCCACGCCGCGGCCCCCGGTCGGCTGCCCGGCGGCCGGTCTGGGCGACTGGATCGAGTACTGGCTCGGCGGAGACGTGTGCGCGCACCTCGGCCGGTGGCCGCGCGAACCGTGATCCGGTGGCGCGGTGGCGCGGTGGCGCGGTGGCGCGGTGGCGCGGTGGCCGGGTGGTCCGGTGGCGCGGTGGCCGGGTGGTCCGGTGGCGCGGTGGCCGGGTGGTCCGGTGGCGCGGTGGCCGGGTGGTCCGGTGGCGCGGTGGCCGGGTGGTCCGGTGGCGCGGTGGCCGGGCGGTCCGGTGGCGCGGTGGCCGGGCGGTCCGGTGGCGCGGTGGCCCGGTAGCCGGGTGACCCCGGTGGCCGGGTGGCCCAATGGCCCCGGTGGCCCAATGGCCCCGGTGGCCCGGTGGCCGGGTGGCCCAATGGCCCCGGTGGCCCGGTGGCCCGGTGGCCCGGTGGCCCGGTGGCCCGGTGGCTCGGTAGCCGGGTGGCTCCGGTGGCGGCCGGTCCGGTCAGGTACCGCCGCCACCGTCGCGCTCCCTGAAGCGGCGCAGCACCTCCTTGCCCCGCCGGCGTGCGGCGACGTCGCCGAGGGCCGCCGCCAGCAGCGGGGCCGTACGCCGGCGGGCCAGCAGCAGCCGCTGGTTGACGACCGGCTCGGGACGCCAGTGGTGCTTGTACGGCTCGTCGCCGCGCAGCAGGCTCAGCGTGCCGCGCCCGCCGGCAGCGCTCTGCTCGGCACACGCGTCCAGCAGCATCACCGCCACGTCCGCCTTGCGCTCCCGCAGCCGTGGATGCGCGCCGTACAGATAGCCGCCCGCCAGGCCGTGCGACAGCAGCGTCAGGTCCACCGCCACCACCTCCCCGTCCAGCCGGAACTCGGTGACCACCGCCTCCCCGGAACGCACCATCGAGCCCACCGACCGCACCAGGTGCTCGCCGAACCGCGTCCGCAGATGCTCGGACGTCACCCGCCGCCCCCGCCACTGCAACCGGTGCAGTTCCAGCAGCCGGCGCAGCGCCGCGTCCACCTCCTCCGGCCGTACGGCCCGGCGCCGGACACCGAGCGCGTGCAGCTTGCGCAGCTTGGCGCGGACCCGCTGGGCCTTCGCCGGGGGCAGCCGGGCGAGCAGCCCGTCCATCGGCACGGCGGGCAGCTCCAGGCAGAGTGAGTCGCTCACCCGGCGCCTGGGCCCGCGCCAGTGGTCGTAGATCCGCTCGGCCGCGCCGCCGGGACGGACCTCGCGCAGGTCGACCAGGGCGGTGCGGGCCGCGGCGGACAGACCGGCGCCGAGCGCGGCCACCGCCTCCCGGCCGCGCTCCTCGTCCAGCAGCACGTCCCCGTAGTCGGAGATCGCCCCGCCGAGCGGCACCAGCGCCGGCACCGGACGCACCACGCGCATCAGGGGCGCCGCGGCGACGAGGTCGCGGCCGTCGCGCACCAGCAGCAGCCGCAGCCGGCCCGGCCGGCCGTACGACAGCCACCACGAGTGCAGCCAGGCATGGCTCTGGAACGGGGTCGCCGCCGCGCACCGCCGGTACAGCCGCCCCCACTCCCGGGCCAGTTCCCCGAACGCCCGCTCCCCGGTGACCAGCTCGGTCGTGTACGTCACAGTTGTCCGCGCAGGGCGGCGGTGGCCGGGCCGGGCACCGGGGCCGGGCGCTCGCGCTCCTCCGTGGCCGCGCGGGGCCGGACCAGCAGGGCGAGTCCGCCGAGCAGCCCGCCCGCGCTCGCGCCGACCAGGCCGGTCGTCGCCGCCGACGGCGAGGACGGGCCGGTGGGCTCCGTGGCCCGGGCGAACGGCCGGAGCCGGACATGGGTGGCACCGGCGGTGTCGTCGGCGTGCCGGGTCAGCGCGCGTGCGACGGCGTTGGCCATGTCGGCGGCCAGGTCCGGGTGCGCGGAGGTCGCCGTGACCGACACCATCGGGGCGTCCGGCGAGGTCGCCGTCCGCACGCTGTCGCGCAGCGTGGCGGCCGGCACGCCCGCCCACACCTGCGCGTCCCCGACCAGCGCCACCTGGGTGGCGACCCGGCCGTAGGCCTGCGCGAAGCCCAGCGCGGCGGCCGGGTCGGCGGTCGACGTCGGTACGGCGACGACATAGCTCGTGGCCGTGTACTCCGGCGTCCGGGTCAGGCCGTAGGCGCCACCGAGCAGTGCCCCCGCGAGCACGCCGGCGGCGAGCAGGGACCAGGGCGGCAGGGCTCCCACCCGGCGCGGCAGGGCCCTGACCCGGGCCGGCAGGGCCGCGGCCCGGGCGGGCAGGGCTCCGGCCCGGCCGAGCAGGGCCTTGAGCCCGCCGAGCGGGGCCCGCCCCTTCCTGGGCCGGTCCGGCGAGGCCTGCCCCGGCAGGGCCCGGCCCGGCCGGGTTCCGACCCTTGCCGGCAGGGATCTGACGCGGGCCAGGACGGCGGCCCGGCGGCCGGGTGCGGTGGGGTTCTGGGTCATGGGGAACCGACCTCCTGAGGTACCGGGGACGGCGTGTGCGCGACCGCGGCCGTGTACACGTCCATCAGCTGGGCGGCGCTGCGGGTGATGCAGTAGTGGCGGGCGGCGTCCGGCGCGGTGCGCGGGACCGGTCCCGCCGCGCGGACCTCGGCGAGGGCCCGGGCGAAGGCACCGGCGCCGCCCCGGACACGCCGGGCGGTGGCCGCGGCGTGCGGGGGCAGGTCCTCGATCGCCGGGCAGGAGGCGTACAGCACCGGCAGGCCGGACGCCAACGCCTCCACGAGCGCCAGGCCGAAGGCCTCCTCGGGCGAGGGCGAGGCCAGCACGTCCATCGCCGAGACCAGCGACGGCAGGTCGGGACCCGGGGAGCCGTCGGTGAGACAGGGGCGTTCGCCGGTCAGCAGCAACCGGTCGGCCACTCCCGCCCCGTGCGCGGCGCGCCGCAGGACGTTCTCCTCCGGACCGCCGCCGACCAGCAGCAGCCAGCAGTCCTCCGGGAGCAGGGCCAGGGCGCGGACCAGGACGTCGAACCGCTTGCCCGCCGTGAGCCGTCCGACGCCGCCGACGACGTACGCCCCGTCCGGCAGCCCCAGCCGGCGGCGGACACGGTGCCGTTCGACGGGGTCGAAGCGGAAGCGCGCCAGGTCGACGCCGTTGGGCACGACCTCGATGCGGGGCGCGGGCACGCCCCAGCGGGCGAGCCGGCCGGCGACGCTGGGGGAGACGGCGACCGTGGCCCGGCCCAGCCGCTCGCTGGCCAGGTACAGGGCGCGCACGCCCGCGGTCAGCGGACGGCCCTCGATCTGCGATTCGCCGAGGGAGTGCTCGGTGGCGACGATCGCCCGCACGCCCGCCAGCCGGGCGGCGAGACGGCCGTAGACGCAGGCGCGGTACAGGTGGGTGTGGACCAGGTCGTAGCCGCCCGCGCGGATCAGCCGGACCAGCCGGGGCAGGACGGCCAGATCGCGGTTGCCCGCCATGCCGAGGTGGACGACGCGCACCCCGTCGGCGGCCAGCCCGTCGGCGACCGCCCCCGGGTTGGTGAGCGTCACGACGTCGCAGTCGGCCGGCAGATGACGCAGCAGCAGCCGCAACTGCTGCTCGGCGCCGCCGACACCCAGGCCGGTGATGACGTGAAGGGCCCTCACCTCACATCCTCGCGGCACGCGTCCCCGGCCGGACGGCGGCGCAGGCGGTGCAGCCCGGTCTTCAGCCACAGGCGCGCGGCGTTGTCCCGCTGTCCGACGTGCACCCGCGGCAGGGCGTACGGGCCGGTCAGCGGGCCGGGATCGACGGCACAGGCGTAGCCGTACCCGGCCTGCCGCACGGCGTCGGCGACGCGCCGGTCGACCGTCCCGTACGGGTAGCAGAAGCCGGCCACCTCGGTACCGGTCAGCTCGCGGAGCACCGCTCTGCTGCCGGCGGCCTCGGCCCGCAGCAGGGTGTCGTCGGCCTGGGTGAGGTCGATGTGCGTGAGCCCGTGGGAGCCGATCTCCACGCCCTCGGCGGCCGCGTGCCGGATGCCGTCGGCGGTCAGCAGCGGCTTGCGCGGGCCCGGCCGGTCCCAGGCGTTGTCGCCGCCGAGCCGTCCCGGCAGGACGAAGAGGGTGGCACCGCACTCCCAGCGGCGCAGCACCGGCAGGGCGTGCTCGACGAAGTCGGCGTACCCGTCGTCGAAGGTCAGCCCGACCAGGTCCCGGCCCCAGCCGCCGGCCCGGGCGGCGAGCAGCTCGGCCATGGACACGCCCCGCAGACCGCGCCGCCACAGCCAGCCGAGCTGCTGGTCCAGCCGGTCGGGTGTGACCGTGACACGGTGCGGATCGTCCGAGCAGTCGCCCACGGAGTGGTACATGGCCACCCACGGCACGGACCGGGAGCGCAAGCCGGCGCGGGGGCGGGGCTCAGCGGCAGCGGGGGGTACGGAGCGGGCGGGACTCGCGGGAGCCGTGGTTCCCGCGGAGCCCGTCGAGTTCACCAGGCCCGCGGAGCCGGCGAGAGGTACGGAGGGTGCGGAGCCGGCGGAAGGGACGGAGGGTGCGGAGCCGGCGGAAGGTTTGGAAGGGGTGGAAGGTGCGGAGTCGGCGGAAGGGGCGGAAGGTGCGGCAGCGGTCATGGGAGAGCCTTCGTGTGACGGAATGTACGCAACGGAGTGCCGGTCCGGTGCCCTGGACGCCCAGGACCCGTCCGGCCAGGAGGAAGACGGCGGTGACGGTCAGGCAGCCGGCGGTGAGACCGGGGACGGGGGAGCCGGCGAGGCCCGCGGCCACGGCACCGGCCGGCGCCGCGAGGGCCGCCGCCCATACCGGCCCGCTCAGCCCGGCCAGCACCCGCCGGATACGGACCGGGACGCTGCGCGGGCCCATGCCGTGCAGCAGCAGCGCGGCGGTGACGGTGATGCCGGCGGCGTTGGCGGCGGCGATGCCGTGGACGCCCCAGGGGCCGACCGCCCACGCACCGGCGCAGGCGGTGACGAGAACGCCCACGGCCATCGCGCCGAGCGGGTACCAGCTGGCGCGGCCCGTCGAGAAGTACGAGCGGACCAGCGCGCCCACCAGGGTCTGGCCGAGCAGCCCCAGCGCGTAGACACGCATGACGCCCGCGGTCGCGGCCGTGTCCCGCGCGGTGAACGCGCCTCGCTGGAAGAGCAGCTCGACGAGCTGTGGCGCGCAGGCGACGACGGTGGCCGTGCCGAGCAGCACCACGCACGCGGCCAGCGCCAGGTCACGCTCCACACGGCTGCGGGCCCGCTCGGTGTCCCCGTCGGCCAGGGCCCGTGCCACCACCGGGAAGGTGACCGTGCACAGCATCAGCGAGAGCGTCATCGGGATCTGGGCCACCTTCTGCGCGTAGTTCAGGTGCGAGATGGCGCCGGCGGGGAGGGAGGAGGCCAGGAACCGTTCGATGAGGATCTGCGACTGACGGCACAGGGCGAAGAGGAGGACGGCCGGGAGCAGGGCCGGGGCCATGGGGCGGGCCGGGCCGGCGGTGCGCCCGGCCTCCGGGTGCGGCGTCGGGGCCGCGCCCCGTTCCCGCAGGCGCCGCAGCAGCGACGGCAGTTGCAGCGCCACCATCAGGAACCCGCCCGCCGCCACCCCCACCGCCGCCGAGCGCACCCCCCAGCCCTCGCCGAGGACGAACATCGCGGTGATGATGCCGGTGTTGTAGGCGACGTAGATGGCCGCCGGTGCCAGGAAGGTGCGGTGGGCCCGCAGCGCCGCGCTGAAGTACCCGGCCAGTCCGAAGCCGAGCACGCAGGTCGCGGTGAGGCGGGTGCAGTCGACGGCGAGGGCGTGGTCGGACAGGCCCGGCGCCAGGAGCCGTACGAGGAAGGGGGCCGTGGCGACGAGCAGCGCGCAGACCCCGGCGAACGCCAGCGACAGGCGCGGCAGCGTGGTGGCGACCAGCGCGCGCACCGGGTCGCCGTGGGCGCCCCGGGCCCGGCGGGCCAGGGCCAGGCTGAACGCCGGGACCAGGGCGAAGGCCAGCCCGTCCTCGATGAGCAGCGTGGAGGCGAACTCGGGCACCGTCCACGCCACCAGGAAGGCGTCCGTCTCACTGCCGGCCCCGAACAGCCGCGCCAGCGCCTGGTCCCGCACCAGTCCGAGCAGAGCACCGGCGACGGACAGCACGGCCGTGACGAGGGTGGCCCGGGCGAGAAACCCCGGGACGACGGAGGCCGCGCCGTCGGCACGGGGCGGCCCGACTGTTGCTGCGCCGTCGGCACGGGGCGGCCCGACTGTTGCTGCGCCGTCGGCACGGGGCGGCCCGACTGTTGCTGCGCCGTCGGCTGGGGGTGGTGGCGTGCCTGTGGTTGCGCCGTCGGCTGGGGGTGGTGGCGTGCCTGTGGTTGCGCCGTCGGCTGGGGGTGGTGGCGTGCCTGTGGTTGCGCCGTCGGCTGGGGGTGGTGGCGTGCCTGTGGTTGCGCCGTCGGCTGGGGGTGGTGGCGTGCCTGTGGTTGCGCCGTCGGCTGGGGGTGACGGTGTGCCTGTGGTCGTGCCGTCGGTCGGGGGTGGCGGTGTGACCGTCGTCGCGCCGTGGTTCCTCCGGCGCGGGTGGCGGCGCCCTCCGGTGGCCAGCAGGCCGAGCAGGGCGCCGGCGACGGACAGCAGGGCGGCGGTCAGGGTGACCCGGGCCAGGGTTCCGCGTGCGGCGGGGACGGGGGCCGGAGGGCCGGCGGTCCGTGCGGCGCGGGCCGGCGGGACGGTGGCCGCGCGGCCGGCGCGGGGCGGGGTGACCGTCATCGTGCCGTGGCCTCCCCGGCGCGGGTGCCTCCGGTTCCGCCGGTGCTTCTGGTCCCGCGGACGGCTCCGGTCCCGTGGACGCCTCCGGTTCCGCGGGCGTCGCCGCCCACCAGCGCCCACCAGGCCACCGGCCCCAGGCACACCGCCGTCAGCACCGTCGAGGGCCCGCCGATGTCGGCGTAGGCGAAGTCCGTCAGCTTCCACACCAGCAGACCGCAGGCGACGAGCGCGCAGTCGAGGCCGGGACGGCCCCGCAACCGGTGCACGCGCAGCAGCCCGCGCAGTCCGCACACCAGCAGCGCCAGCCAGCTCCCCACCAGGGCGAGCAGCCCGGCCAGGCCCTGTTCGGCCAGGACCAGCAGGTACATGTTGTGCGGGGACAGCAGCGGCTGCCGGCGGAAGCCGGCGCCCGCGCCGTCGGTGTCGCTGCCCGAGGACAGCGCCAGCGAGGCATGGGCGTCCCGGTGCTCCGGAAAGGCCTTCAGGCCGACGCCGGTCAGCGGATGTTCGCGCCACATGCCGAGGGCCGCCGCCCACATCGTGTACCGGTCGGTCACGGACTGGTCGGGGGCGTCGGCGACCTGCGTGATGCTGTCGATCCGCTCCTGGAGCATCGCCGTACCGGCACCGAACCCGCCCACCAGCAGCACACCCGCGGCGACCAGCGCGGCGCCCGCCTTCAGGGCCCGCCGCACGCCGGCCAGCACCAGCTGCACCGCGCACGTCACCGCCGTCGCGATCCACGCCCCGCGGCTGAACGACACCGCCAGCGGCGCCAGCAGCAGCACCGCGCACCCGGCGGCGGCACACCGCTGCCGTACGGACGTATGCCCCAGCGCCAGCCCCACCGCGCACACCAGCCCGACGGAGACGGCGGTCGCCATCCCCATCACGTCCTGCGAGCCGAAGGTGCCGACGGCCCGGATCTCCTCGCCCCGGTACGAGGCACCGGTCCCGGTCGCGTACTGGTGCACGCCGATCGCGCCCTGCCACAGAGCCAGACCGATGAACGCCCAGGCCAGCAGCCGCACGTCGCCCCGGTCGCGGAGGAGCAGCAGCACCGCGGCCGGGACGAGCACGAAGATCTGGAGATAGCGCCCCAGACCGGTGAGCCCGGCCGCGGGCGCGTCCGAGGCCATGGCGGCGGCCGCGAATCCGGTCACGGGCAGCCCCAGCACCACGGCGGCCGTACGCGACAGGGGCCGTCGCCGGCCGCGCAGCAGACGGACCGCGCAGTACAGCACCAGCAGCGCGGAGGCCGCGTCGGCGGGTCCCGCGCCGCCCCCGCCGCCCCCGCCGCCCGGCGCGAGCGGCAGCCCGAGCAGGGCGAGAACGGCGAGCGCGGGCAGCACGGGCGGCAGCGCCCGGGCCCACGGCAGGGGCAGGAGCAGGGACAGGGACGGGGACAGGGACAGGCGGAGACGCGGGCGCGGGGGCAGGTGCAGGGCGTGGGTCATCGCGCTCAGCTCCCCGTCGGGCGGACCAGCGCGGCGGCGGTGCGCAGCAGGAGGCACACGTCCTGCCACAGCGACCAGTTGTCGATGTAGGCGTTGTCGAACCGGGCGCGGTCCTCGATCGAGGTGTCGCCGCGCAGCCCGTTCACCTGGGCGAGACCGGTGAGCCCGGCCGGGACGCGGTGGCGGGCGGCGTAGCCGGGGTGGGCCCGGCTGAACTGGGCGACGAAGTAGGGGCGTTCGGGGCGCGGGCCGACCAGGCTCATGTCGCCCCTCAGGACGTTCCAGAGCTGGAGCAGCTCGTCCAGCGAGGTCCGGCGCAGAAAGCGGCAGAACCACGGCATCCGGTGCTCGTCCGCCACGCTCCACCGGGTCGCGGCCTCGTGCTCGTCGGCCGGGCGGTGGGTGCGGAACTTCAGCAGCGTGAAGGGTCTGCCGTCGGCACCGACGCGCTCCTGCCGGAACACCACGCCGGGCCCGTCCCCGATCCGCAGCGCCACCGCGCACGCCAGCAGCAGCGGAGCGGCCAGCAGCAGAAGCGTCCCGGACACCGTCACGTCGAGCAGCCGCTTGCCGGTGCTGCCGGGTCTGCGCGGTCCCGTCACCAGCCGCCGGCAGGAGAACCCCGCCAGCCGGTCGGGGCTCGCGTAGGACGGGGAGTCCGCGTCGACCTCCCACACCGCGCAGCCCGACTCGGCCAGCGCCCGCAGCAGCGCGCCCTGCCGGGTCCGTACCGAGGGATGCACGGCGAGCACGTCCCGCACGCCGTTCCGGACGATAGCCCGCCGGATCTCCTCTCCGGTGGACAGCACGGGCAGGGACACCGGGCCGACCGGCCCCCCGACGGTCTCGGCCATCTCGGCCATCTCGGCCATCTCGGCCGTCTCGACCGTCTCGGCCGTTGCGGCCGTCTCCGTGCCCCTGATGGCCTCGGCGGTCTCGGCGATCCGGGTGATCCGGGTGGTCTCGGTGATCTGGGCGATCTCGGCGGTCCTGGTCTTCCCGGCGGGGGCCCTGGTCCTCCCGGTGGGCTCGGTCACGATCCCCACCGGCCGTACCCCGCAGCGCGGATGGCGCAGCACCGCCGCCGCGACGCGCCGCGCGGTCACGGCCGGGCCGACGACCAGCGCCGCGCGCGGACGGTTCAGCAGCGCCGCGCGGCGCCGCCAGTGCACGGTGCCGCGCGCCGCGCAACTCGCCGCCGACTGCGTGACCAGGCCCAGCAGCAGGGCGCGGACGGACAGCGCGTGCTGCGGTGCGTACGCCGCCACGAGCGCCGCCAGCGTCAGCCAGGCCACGGTGATCCGGCCGCAGAGGGCGGGCAGTTCGTCCAGCACGCCCGGCATCCGCCGGGGCCGGTGCGGGCCCAGCAGCAGCGAGGCGGCCACCAGCGTGGCCACCAGCAGCGGGCGGCGCTGGGCGCCGGTCAGCGCCAGGGCCCCCAGTACGGCGGCGGCGCCGTCCGCCGCGAGCAGCGGGAGCGGCGACGGGGGCCGCGCCTCGGGATGGCGGGCCGGGAACCGGAAGCCGCCCGCGCCGCCGCGCGGCGGCACCACCGAGACGGGGGAGAACCCGAGGTCGAGCTGGGCCCCGGCGGGGCTGGGAACGGTGCTTTCCGCGGTCACGAGTGGCTGGACTCCCTGTACTCGGTGGGCACGAAGTGCGCCGCGGACCCGGACCCGGACCCGGACCCGGACCCGGACCCGGAGCCGGACCTGGACCCGGACCCGGAGCCGGACCCGGAGCCGGACCTGGACCCGGACCCGGAGCCGGACCCGGAGCCTGACCCGGCACCGGTGCCGCATCCGGTGCCGGACCCGGACCCGGACCGGGCGCCGGCCAGCTCGCCGTAGAGCGCCGCGACGGCCGCGGCCGTGTGCCGCACGTCGTGCGCGGCGACGACGTGGGCCCTGCCCCGGCGGCCCGCCGCCTCGCGCAGCGGCGGGTCGAGCAGCAGGTCCGCGACTGCCCCGGCCAGCGCGGCCGCGTCCTCGGGCGGCACCAGGCAGTGCGGTACGAGTGCGGGCGGCAGACTCTCGCGGGCGCCGTCCACGTCCGTCACCACCACGGGCCGCCCGCAGGCCATCGCCTCCAGCGGCGCCAGCGCCATGCCCTCCCAGCGCGACGGCAGGACGACCAGATCGGCGGCCTGGTACCAGGGGACGGCGTCGGCGACGGGCCCGGCGCACAGCACGGACTCCGGCGCGCGGGCGCGGATCCGGTCGTGGTCCGGCCCGTCGCCGACCAGCACCAGCCGCGCTCCCGGCACCCGCCGTACGACGGTCTCCCAGGCCCGCAGCAGGACGTCCTGGCCCTTCTGCCGGCACAGCCGCCCCACACAGACGGCCAGCGGGGCCGCCGGGTGGGTCCCGGCGAGTTCCGTGAGGCCCGCCCGTACGGCCGCCGCGTCGCCGGGGCGGCAGCGGTCCGGGTCGACGCCGTTGGGCACGACGCTCCAGCGCGCCCGGACACCGGCCCGCAGCCCCCTGCGCCGCTCCGCCTCGCTCACGCACACCAGCCGCTCCGCCCACCGCGCCGCCCACCGCTCCCAGCCGAGCGCGAACGCCCCGGTGACGCCACCGACCGCCTCGAACGACCAGGCGTGCGGCTGGAACACGGTCGGGATCCGCCCCCGTACGGCGAGCCGTCCGGCGAGCCCGGCCTTCGCGCTGTGCGCGTGGACCACGTCGGGCCGCACGTCCCCGATCAGCCGCGCCAGCCGCCGTACCTCCGGCAGCAGCGACGGCCCGGGGGAGCGCGTCGCCCGCCACGGCCGTACCTCGGCGCCCAGCGACCGGAGCCGGGCGGCGAGGGGACCGTCAGGACAGGCCACCGTGGGGCGCAGCCCGGCGGAGAGCTGGGCCCGGACCAGGTCGGTGACGACGCGGGCGACACCGCCGTCCACCGGCTGGGTGAGGTGAAGGACCCGCGGCGAAGGGTCGGTTGCTGGCAGGTGCATGCGCGCTTTTCCTCGCTCACGGTGGCGCACGGGACGGGCGGGAACGCGCCTTGGCGCTGGGCGTCGACGGCGGTGCCAGAGAGCCGTCATCGGTGCGATTTGCTTGCTATAGGAGTGCGTCGGACGGTGCGCAACTCTAGCTGCTATCCGTACTAATCTGGAGAAACCGGGCAAGTGTGTCGGAACGGTGAAGGGGGGTCCATGGTGAGATCACTCCTTTGGCGGCACAACCCGCGTGCGCACCAGACGTTGACACAGCGCCGGGCATCCGCCCGGGTGTTTGTGTCGACCCCAAGGAGCACCTCTCCATGTCGCGTATCGCGAAGGGCCTGGTCCTGACCTCCGTCGCCGCTGCCGCCGCTGTGTCGGGCAGCGCCGGCGTCGCCGCCGCCGACGCCGGCGCGGGGGCAGCCGCCGCTCAGTCCCCGGGCGTCCTCTCGGGCAACGTTCTCCAGGTCCCGGTTCACATTCCGATCAATGTCTGCGGCAACACCGTGGACATCATCGGTCTGCTGAACCCGGCCTTCGGGAACGAGTGCGAGAACGACTGACGTCGGCTCGGAACACCTCGTGCCGGCCGCCTCCCACGGTTTCCCCGTGGCCGGGCGGCCGGCACGCTTCTGCGCCCGGTGTCCCGCTCCGGGCGGCCTGCCCCGAATGGGGGGTGTGGGCACCGATCCGGCGTGCGGCGCTTGACAGGCCTCCTCACCAGCGATGACGCCGACGCGCCGGGATGCGGGCGGTGACTGTCGGCGGTCGATCGGTTGCAGAGCGGGAGGGTCGCTTCCACGGTGGGCACAAGATCCGACCGCACCACGGAAAGGACCGCCCCATGCGTCTGCCCGCACGGCGACTCGCCTCCCCCGCTCTCTGCGCCACCGTCCTGCTCGGCATCACCGGGCCGACGGCTGTGGCGGCCGAGGGCGACTCGGCCCGGGAGCGCAGCCATACGGCTCCCCGGGCACCCCTGCCCCACGCGGACGCACTGCGGTCCCAGGTCGACGGCATCGGCGACCTCGGCGGCCTGCTCAGCCCGGTGACCGACCTGCTCAACAGCGTGCTCTGGGCCGACAACGGGCAGCTGTCCTCCGGGGAGGCGGCACGTCTCGGCGCGGCGGCGAAGGGTGCCCTCGCCAGAGCGGACGCGGCGGATCCGGCGGTGGTGGCCGACGCGGTGAACGCGCCCGCGGCGGCGACCGCACCGGCCACCAGTACACCCAGCGCGGCGGACCCGGCAACGACCGCACCGGGCAGGACGCCGCCGGGTGCGGCGAAGCCGGGCACGTCGGAGCCGGCCAAGAAGCCTCCGGCCAAGACGTCGCCGAGCGCGGCGAAGCCGGGTGCGGCCGAGCCAGGTGCGGCGAAGCCGGGTACGACGGCGCCGGGCAAGGCGTCCCCGGGCAAGGCGTCCCCGAGCAAGGCGCCCGCGGGCAGGACGCCGCCGGGTGCGGCGAAGCCGGGGGCCTCGGAGCCGGGCAAGAAGCCTCCGGCCAAGACGTCGCCGAGTGCGGCGAAGCCGGGTGCGGCCAAGCCGGGTGCGGCGAAGCCGGGTACGACGGCGCCGGGCAAGGCGTCCCCGAGCAAGGCGCCCGCGGGCAAGACGCCGCCGGGTGCGGCGAAGCCGGGGGCCTCGGAGCCGGGCAAGAAGCCTCCGGCCAAGACGTCGCCGGCCGCGGAGACGCCCGGCGCGGCGAAGCCGAGCGGGACGGAGCAGGCGAAGACGAAGCCGGCCAAGACCAAGCCCGACGGGACGAAGCCGGGCGGGACGAGCGGGACGAGCGGGACGAGGCCGGGCCTGGCGAAGCCGAGCGCGACCACGCCCGGCTCCGCGCCGGGCAGCGCGCCGCCGTCCCGGCGCTCCCTCGCCGGGCGGAGCGGTGCCGACAGGTCGGCGGCCGACGTCAGCGACGAGGCGTTCGTCGATCTGGAGGCGTCGATCGACGCCATGATCGCGGCCGCCACGTCCGGCACCACCGACAAGGTGGAGTCGTCCGTGGGTGACCTGGTGACCGGCCTCATCGGCGTGATCGGCGGCATGCTGGGCTCCGGCGGTCAGTCCCAGGCGGCCGACGGCGACGCGCCGGACGCCGCGCAGCCCACGAGTTACGTGCCCGGCAATTCCGCGTCGGACACACCCGTGTCGGACGCGACCGCGTCGGACACACCCGTGCCGGTGAACGATCTGCTGCCCGGGTCCTGACGCATCGAGTCACGGCTCCTCGAAAATCTCGTATGAGAATGGGAAACGCCGATGAGACACACCCTTCATTCGAGTGGGCCGTGCAAATTCTCGGCATGCGGGGTTTCCGCTCCGGCAGGGAGTCGTTAGGCACGGCGTCAGAATTTCCCCTGGTGACGGAAGTCGCCGAAGAAAGGAGAACGATGAAGTCCCTGAAGGCCGCCGCTGTCGTCGCCGGGTCCCTCGTCCTCGCCGGTGCCGCCGCGCCCGCGTTCGCCCAGGATGCCTCTGAGCTGCCCACCAGCCTCAACGGCGGCCTGAACAGCCTCACCTCGGAGCCCCTCGACCCGATGCCGCTGAAGCACCAGTCGGACGCCCTCGACACCGAGAACAAGGACTCCATGCTGAGCACCGTGAACGGCGCGACCGACACGCTGAACTCCAGCAGCGGACTGCTCGGCGGCCTTCCGCTGAAGGGCTGACGTTCCCCGGCGGCAGCGAGGCCTTTCGGCGCTCTTTCCCACCAGGGCCGGTTCCGTACACGGTACGGAACCGGCCCTCGGCGTCCCCGGAATGCCATGCCCGGTCGTACTACTGCGGCACACGGGGGAATTGCGCGCCCGGACCGCTCCCGGCGTCGTTACGCGTTGAGGACAGTGAGCCGTCGAGTCCTGGAACGCCGAATTCTGGACGCCGAACACCGGAAGGAACCGTGCCTGAGATGAAGTCGACCTCCCGAGGAACCCTCGCCGCCGTCGTCGCGGGCGTCGCCGCGGCGGTGGGCGTCACCGCGACCCCGGCCACCGCGGCCGTCCCCGTGCCCGTACCGCTGGGAGGGGCCGAGCAGTCGCTCCACATGGAGCTGCCCGAGGTCACCGGCGAGCTGGCCGTGCCGCGGCCGGGCGCGCCCGAGGGGCCGCGGTTCTCCCGGAGCCGCTTGCTCCCGGAGCGGGCGCTGCCGCAGTTGCCGGTCAGCAGCGGCCTGCCCGGCGCGGACGCGCGCGCACCGCTGCCGCACGTCCTCGGGGACGACTTCGACCACGCCGCCGTCGACGCCCCCGCCTCCGAGCTGCGCGCGCTCGCACCGGGCCTCGCCCTCAACCCCCCGCTCACCTCGCCCGACCCCGAGAACTACGGCGTTCCGCGGGCGAGGCTGCCGCAGGCGGGCGTAGTCACTCCCGCCGTACAGACCGTGCCGACGGCCGACCTGGGAGTCGGACCGGGGCTGTGAGGCATGCATGTGAACACGAGCGGAGCGGACCGGGAGTGAGCGATGGCCGTCGACGTGGACGGAACACCGGAGGGCGGAAAGACCGGCGGGCCGACGGATCCGGCGGGCCACGAACCCGCACGCACGCGAGAAACACGAGAACCACAAGAAACGCGGGAAACCCCGGAAAACCTGGAAACTCCGGAAAACCCGAAAACCTCAGAAACCCCGAAGACTTCGGAAACCCCGGAAACCCCGGAAACCCCAGGAACCTCCAGAACACGCCGGGAGCTGATGCTCGGGCTGCTCGCCCCGGCCCTCGCGGTGGCGCTGGCCCCGGTCGTCGTCTCCCGTCTGCGGGACTCCCCGGCGGCCCCGCCCGCCGCGAACGGCCCCGAGGGCGTCGACTTCGACGAGATCTACCGGGGCCGCCACATCCAGGGCGTCAGGACCCATGAGAAACGTGCCGTCGGCGGCGGGAGCTGGCACGTCACCGTGGACGGCCGGCCGCTGCACCTGATGCGCCGGGCCGACGGTTCCTGGCTGAGCATGGTCGACCACTACGGGTCGTACCCCACCCCGCTCCAGGCGGCCCGCGCGGCCGTCGACGAACTCGGCGCCGGACAGCACCTGCGCGACACGGGCACCGCCGAGACGGCCGGCGGCGACCACCCGCACCCGAGAAGGCGGCATGACGTACACGCGTAGGGACGTCAGCACGCTGACCCGGGGGGAGCGGCGGCGGTTCGTCGGGGCGCTGCTGGAGGTCAAACGGCGGGGCGAGTACGACGAGTTCGTGCGGATCCACATCGACCACTACGTCCCCGACGGGGAGCGCGGCCTGCGTACGGCCCACATGGCACCGACCTTCCTGCCCTGGCACCGCCAGTTCCTGCTGGAGCTGGAGCGGGCGCTGCGCCGGGTCGAGTCCTCGGTGACGGTGCCGTACTGGGACTGGACCAGGAACCGCACCGCCACCTCCGTGCCCTGGATCCCGGACCTCCTCGGCGGCAACGGACGGCGTTCCGACCGCCGGGTGACGACCGGGCCGTTCGCCCATGCGGAGGGCAACTGGACCCTCAGGGAGGGCGTGACCGACGGGGAGTTCCTCACCCGGGACCTCGGCCGCGCCCGCGACCCGATCGCCCTGCCGACCGCGAGCGACCTGGAGTGGGCGCTGAAGGATCCGGTCTACGACACGGCCCCCTGGGACTCGACGGCCAAGAGGGGGTTCCGCAACAAGCTGGAGGGGTGGGGGGCCGGGCACGGCAGCGGCTCCTGGCGGAACCACAACCGGGTGCACCGCTGGGTCGGCGGGGCCATGGTCGGCGGCGCGTCCGTCAACGACCCGGTGTTCTGGCTGCACCATGCCTTCATCGATCTCCAGTGGTCCCGCTGGCAGCGCCGGCACCGGGGCGTCCGCTACCTCCCCGCCGGTCCGCCCGGCCGTGACAGCCCGCAGCACGAACGGATCGTCGCCCGGTACGAGCGGATGCCGCCGTGGGACGTGACACCGGACGAGCTGGAGGACCACAGCCGGATCTACCGGTACGCGTGAGGAACCGCCGGCCCTCCTCGGGCCGCGGTCTCCGCCCCCGCGCCTACGGTGCCCCGCGCCCACGGTGCCCCGCGCCTACGGTGCCCCGCGTCTACGGTGCCCCGCGTCTACGGTGCTCCGCGTCTACGGTGCTCCGCGTCTACGGTGCTCCGCGCCCACGGTGCTCCGCGTCTACGGTGCTCCGCGTCTACGGTGCTCCGCGTCTACGGTGCTCCGCGCCCACGGTGCTCCGCGCCCACGGTGCTCCGCGCCCACGGTGCTCCGCGCCTACGGTGCTCCGCGCCCACGGTGCTCCGCGCCCATGGTGTCCCGCTCCCGTACGCCCGGGAGTCCGCCCCCGCGCCCGGCATAGGAGACTGCGCCCCCGCGAAGGAGAAAGCCCCGGCGCGAGAAGCGCCGGCGCGGGAGAAAACCCCCGGCACGGGATGGAGCCCCGGCGTGAGAGAAAAGCCCCGGCACGGGACGGAGCCCCGGCACGGGGAAAGAGCCCCGGCGCTGAAGTGCCGGGGCTCTTCGGTGCGTACGGGCCGAGCCGTGCGCGTGGGAGGGTGCTCAGTGGCCGTAGCCGCCCTGCCCCTCGCCCCCGGCCCCGCCGTGGTGGTCACCCTGCTCCGGGCCCGGGCCCTGACCCCGGCCGTCGTCCTGGCCCTCGCCCTGGTCATGGCCGCCGTGGTGGCCGCCCTCGCCGTGCTCGTCGCCGTTCTTGCAGACGTTGCCGAAGGCCGGGTTCAACAGGCCGATCACATCGACGGTGTTGCCGCACAGGTTGATCGGCACGTCGATCGGAACCTGGAGGGCGTTGCCCGACAGGACACCGGGCGAGCCGACGGCCGCGCCCTGGGCGCCCGCGTCCGCCATGGCCAGGCCGGTGCCGCTGAGTACCACGGCACCGGCGCCGAGGACGGCACCGGCTGCCTTCGCGATGCGAGACATCACGTTCTCCTTCTGAACTCGGGGAGCGCGGCGGCAGGACGCGCCGCCGCACTTCCCGTTCAACGCGCCCGAACACGGGTGGTCACGGCGGGAATGTGCGGATCACCCTTTTTGGACGGGTGAGCGCGGCGCGCTTGGCGTAGCGGCCGACGCGGGGGAGAATCGTTCCGCTGTGTCCGGTGCCGCCCCTTGGCCTTCCCGCGCGGCGCGCCTTCGCGGCGGTGGCGCTGGGAGCCGGTGACATCGCATGGAATCGCCCAAAATCGCCCGGACGGCCGGCCTGTCCGCGCGGGAGACGGCCGAGGCGCTTGGCGACTGCGCGGGTGCGGCGCCGTGACCTCCGGCCATGACGACGGACCGGCCGTCACGCACGACCGCTTCAGGGCTCTCGCGCGGGCGGAACGGCAGCCCCCGGCCGCCGGGTTCCCCGGCTCGGAGGCGAGCGCGCCGATCCGATTCTGCTCCGAAGTCTGCGCATCTTCGCGGCGCGGGACGGACGCCCGGTCCGGCTCCCGGCCCGTCGCGAACTCGCCCGGAACCTGTCTTTCCCCGGCCTCCTCGGCCGGGGTATCGGCTCCTGGCGCGTCGGGGACCGGTTTCGGCCGAGTTCGCAACGGGCGGAGAGTGGGCGTTCCGGACCGGGCGGACCAGTACCGGCCGACGGGAGTCCTCCTGGAAGGAGGACGTGTCGTGGCGCCCCCGGCAGGACTCGAACCTGCGGCCAAGCGCTTAGAAGGCGCCTGCTCTATCCACTGAGCTACGGGGGCCTGGTGTGGTGGCCTCTGTCCTGGTGCCCGGGTGTGGGCTGATCCGTGACGTTGCCGGGGACAAGGATAGGGCTCCCGGCTCCCTGTCCCTGTTGCTTCGCCTCCGTGGCTCGATGTGGAGGTTCGGTGAAGCGGTCCTGATAATCGCAGGCAGGTACGAATCGTGCATCGCTTTTGGCGTCTCACGCATCGGGTGTTGTGCACTCGTTATGCCTGGACTGTGCTCGCGCCCCACTCATCCCTTCCGTCCCATGTGTTCTGTCGGCACGCAGACATGCTCATATGCTTCAGATATCCCCTAAAATTGGGCATTCTTCGCATGTGGTGACTCTGGACGTACGGCCTCAACTGCTCGACGCACTCTCCGCCCTGCGCGACCGTGTCGCCGCCGCACGCTTCCCGCTGCCCCTGGCGGGGGCCCCACGCGCGCGTGCCAACCGCGACGAACTGCTTGCGCAGCTCGACGACTACTTGGTGCCCCGGTTGAGAGAGCCCGAAGCACCCCTGCTGGCCGTGGTGGGCGGTTCCACCGGGGCCGGAAAGTCCACGCTGGTGAACTCGCTCGTGGGGCGGCGGGTCAGCGAGGCGGGCGTGCTGCGGCCGACGACACGGACCCCGGTCCTGGTGTGCCATCCGGAGGACCATCACTGGTTCAGCGGTATGCGGGTCCTGCCCGACCTCACGCGCGTGTGGGTGCCCCACCAGGAAGCGGGGGACGACCTGCTGCTGCCGGGGGAGAACCCGGCGCGCGTGCTGCGCATCGAGACCGCCGACACCCTGCCTCCCGGCCTCGCCCTGCTCGACGCGCCCGACATCGACTCCCTGGTGTCCGACAACCGCGTCCTCGCCGCCGAACTGCTCAGCGCGGCCGACATCTGGGTCATGGTCACGACGGCCGCCCGGTACGCCGACGCCGTGCCCTGGCACCTGCTGCGCACCGCCAAGGAGTACGACGTCACCCTGGTGACCGTCCTGGACCGGGTGCCCCACCAGGTCGTCTCGGAGGTCTCCCGGCAGTACGGCGCGCTGCTCACCAAGGCCGGCCTCGGCGACGTCCCCCGGTTCACCGTGCCCGAGCTGCCCGAGTCGGCCTGGGGCGGCGGGCTGCTGCCGGCCACCGCCGTGGCGGCGCTGCGGAGCTGGCTCGTCCACCGGGCCCAGGATCCTGCCGCCCGGCAGCACGCCCTGGCCCGCACGGCCCACGGAGTCCTGGACTCCCTCACGTCCCGGATGTCCGAGCTGGCCGGCGCCGCCGCCGCGCAGTACGCGGCCGCGCTGCGCCTCGTCGCCGCCGTCGACGGGGCGTACGACAGCGAGCACGCGCGCGTGCGACGCCGGCTCCAGGCCGGGGCCGTCCTCGCCGGTGACGCCCTGAAGCGCTGGCGCGCCTTCCCGGTCGACTGCTCCGCAGGCGAGCTCCTCGACGCCCTCACCGAGAGCCTGAGCGCCCTCCTGCTGTGTTCCGTCACCGCCGCCGACGAGCGCGTCGACCAGGCCTGGCGGCGCGAACCGGCGGCGGACGCCCCCGAGCTGGCAGGCCACGACCCCGGCCTGGAGAGCGCCGAGCACCGCATCGGCATGGCCGTACGGCGCTGGCGGCGGGAGCTGGAGGAGTACGCCGAGGAGGAGGTGCGCGAGCTGGAGCGGAGCGTCGCGCCGGATCCCGAGGCGGTGGCCGCCCTGGTCGCCACGGCCCTGCTGGGCGGCCGCCGGGCGCGCGGCGCCGGTGAGCGGCTCGCCGAGCGGCTCGGCGCCCACGGTGCGCTGCGGCTGCGCGACCGGGGCGGACGGCTGCTCACCGAACACGTCGACCGGGTCCTGCACATCGAGCGCGAGCGCCGCCTGGCCCCGCTCGACGCGCTCGACGTGCATCCGGAGCCCCAGGCGGAACTCATCGCCGCGCTGTCCGTACTGAAGAAGGAGAGGTGACCGATGACCGCCGTCACCGACCAGGATCACGCCGACCGCGCCGACCGCGCCGACCGCGCCGACCGCGCCGACCGCGCCGACCGCGCCGACCGCTCGGGCGGCGCGGCCTCCGGGGACGCCGCCGGTAACGGGTCCCCTGCGGAGGACGCCTCCCCCGAGGGCCCTGCCGCCGTCGGAGCCGCGGGAAGCGCCCGCGAAGGGGACGAGGGCGGCTCCGGGAGCTCCGCCGAGGGCCGTTCTCCCGGGGAGACCGGAAACGACGCCCACGCGCGCGTGCGGGACGCCGGCACCTCCCGCTGCCCCGACGGGCGCCCTCCCGGGCGGACGGACGGCGGTTCCCCGGTACCCGCCGGTCCCGGCCGGGCGGAGTCCGCCGGGGACTGGGACGACGGGCTGATCGCGCGGAGGGTCTCGGAGACCGGCACCGCGGAGCAGTTCGCCGTCGCGGAGAGCAGGGCACCCGGCACGGCGACCGTGACTCCCCTGGCGTACGACGGAGCGCTGCGGAACCGGCTCGACGCGCTGCGGGAGCTGGTGGGGCTCTCCCGCACACGGCTCGACAGCAGGACGCTCGCCGAGGCGGGCCGGGTGCTGGACGAGTCGGCCGCGCGGCGGCGCCTGTCCGGGCAGCACACCGTCGTCGCCATCGCGGGCGCCACCGGCAGCGGCAAGTCGCAGCTGTTCAACGCGCTCGCCGGAGTGACCATCTCGGAGACCGGGGTACGCCGCCCGACCACCGCCGCGCCGATCGCGTGCAGCTGGAGCGACGGCGGAGCGAGCCTCATCGAGCGGCTCGGCATCCCGCCCCGGCTGCGGCGGCGCCCCCTGCACAACGGCGAAGCGGACGAGCAGCTGCGCGGGCT
The DNA here is from genome assembly GCF_014647975.1 of Streptomyces fumigatiscleroticus. Classification (GTDB taxonomy): domain Bacteria; phylum Actinomycetota; class Actinomycetes; order Streptomycetales; family Streptomycetaceae; genus Streptomyces; species Streptomyces fumigatiscleroticus. The sequence continues at coordinate 463,020 of NZ_BMQF01000002.1, read as the reverse complement.
GGTCCTGGTCGACCTGCCCGACCACGACTCGGCGGCCGTCGTCCACCGCGAGCAGGTGGACCGCATCCTGGCGCTGGTCGACGCGGTCGTCTGGGTCGTCGACCCCGAGAAGTACGCCGACGCCGTCCTGCACGAGCGCTATCTGCGGCCGATGGCCGGCCACGCGGAGATCATGTTCGTCGTTCTCAACCAGACCGACCGGCTCCCCGGAGAGGCCGCCGAGCAGGTCCTGGACGATCTGCGGCGGCTGCTCGACGAGGACGGCATCGCCCTGGGGGAGCACGGCGAGCCGGGCGCGACCGTGCTGGCGCTCTCCGCGCTCACCGGGGACGGCGTCGGCGATCTGCGCGAGGCGCTCGGCCAGTTCGTGGCGGAGCGCGGGGCCGCCGGCCGCCGGATCTCGGCCGACGTGGACGTCGCCGCGTGGCGGCTGCGGCCGGTCTACGTCACCGGGCGGCGGACCGGGCTCAGCGAGGAGGCGCGCGAGGAGTTCGCGGCCCGGCTCGCGGACGCGGTGGGCGCCACCGCGGCGGGCGAGGCGGCCGAACGCGCGTGGCTGCGCAACGCGGGCCGGGCCTGCGGAACACCCTGGCTGCGGCTGTGGCGCTGGTACCACGACCGGCGCGAACCTCCCACGGGACGCCTCCCCGTGCCCACCCAGCCCGACGAGGAGGCCACGGCACGGCAGCGTGTCGAGCAGGCGGTGCGCACGGTGGCCGACCGGGCGTCGGCCGGGCTGCCGGCGCCCTGGGGACAGGCGGTGCGCGAGGCGGCCGTCCGCGGCTCCCAGGGGCTGCCCGAGGCGCTCGACGACCTGGCGGCACGCGCGGGACTGCCTCCGGGGCGCCCACCGCGCCCGGGATGGTGGCCGGCGGCCGTACTGGCCCAGGCGTCCATGACCCTCCTCCAGGTCGTCGGCGGCCTGTGGCTGCTGGGACAGATCATCGGCTTCATGTCCCCGAACCTGGGCGTGCCGGTCCTGCTGATGCTGGCCGGCATCGTCGGCGGGCCCCTCATCGAGTGGAGCTGCCGCATGGCGGCGCGCGGCCCGGCACGGAGATACGGCCTGGAGGCGGAACGGCGGTTGCGCGAAGCGGCCTCCGGCTGCGGCCGGGCCAGGGTCCTCGACCCGGTGGCCGCGGAGCTGCTGCGGTACCGGGAGGTCCGGGAGCAGTACGGGCGGGTCGCGGGGGTGGCGGCCGCTCCACGCTGAACGGGGCCGGGCCGGTCACTCGTCCGGGTCGTGGGGATGGCGGCCGTTCCGCGTCGAGCGGGACCGGGCCGGGCCGGTCACCGCAGGTCACGGGGGTGGCGGCCGTTCCGGGCTGGGCGAGGCCGGGCGGTCAGGGGCCGGGCCGGTCACTCGTCCGGGTGGCGGAGTTGTCCACAGGCCCGGGAGCCGTCCACAGGGCTCGGCGCGCCCGGCCCGGCGGAGGCAGTCTGGCTTCGCGGCGACCGCGGCGGACGCGGTCGGCACGGCCGTCGCGGCGCGCGAGGAGACGCGCGGACGCGGCGGTGACATCGGCGTACGGGACGGACCCGTACGCGTATCGGCCCGGCACCGGTGCCGGGACGGGGGAGGGGTTCGTGATGAACGAGACGATGGTCTGCGCGGTGGGCAACGTGGCGACGCAGCCGGTCTACCGGGAGCTGTCCGGCGGCCCGTCGGCGCGGTTCCGGCTGGCGGTCACCTCGCGGTACTGGGACCGCGAGAAGAGCGCGTGGACGGACGGGCACACCAACTTCTTCACGGTGTGGTCCAACCGCCAGCTCGCCACCCACGCGATGGCATCGCTCACCGTGGGCGACCCGGTCATGGTGCAGGGCAGGCTGAAGGTGCGCACGGACGTGCGCGAGGGGCAGAGCTGGACGTCGGCTGACATCGACGCGGTGGCCATCGGCCACGACCTCGCCCGGGGCACCTCGGCCTTCCGGCGGGCGAACAGGCCCGAGGCGGCGGGTTCGCCCTCGCAACCCGGACCCGACTGGGAGACACCGGCCGGGGCCTCCGCGGACGCGCCCCCCGGGCGGCCCCCCGGGCAGCGCCCTGAGCCTGCCGCCGTGACCTGACGCGGTGACCTGACGCGGTGACCGGCACCGGGTAGCCCCCGGGGAGCCGGCCGCTGCGGTCCGTCGGCGCGGCGCGCCGGCGTGTGCGCACCGAACGATCCCGCATGGATATGTCGACAAGCCCTGCTCACAGAAGATCTTGGCGATAACGATTGCGATTCGGATCGGTGATCGAACGGCATCACCGGCCGGCGTGGTGCGCGGCGTCCTTAGGATGCCGGGCGTGGCCCTCGGGGCTGCTGATGCTGCTGGTGGGACCGCACCCCCACGCCAACAGGTCCTGCTCGGAGGGGATTTCGGTGTTTTCTTCGTTCTCTGCGCTGTCCGTGCGCGGGCGAGGGGCGGCACGCCTCGCCGCTGCGGCGCTCGTCTCCGGGCTCGTCGCCGCCGGTGTGCTGGCCGGCGCCGGCCCGGCCGTCGCCGACGGCACGGTGCAGGGCCAGGGCGGGGCGACCGCCACCATGGGCGGACTGAAGACGTACGGTGCCGCCGTCCTGCACGACGACTCCGGGGACCAGGAGCTGTCGGCCGGCCTCTTCGAGATGTCCGTCGAGGGCGGCGGCACGCTCCAGACCTACTGCGTGGATCTCCACAATCCCACCCAGAAGGACGCCCAGTACCACGAGACGCCCTGGAGCGGCACCTCGCTGGGTGCCAACAAGGACGCCGGCCGGATCCGCTGGATCCTGCGGAACTCCTATCCCCAGGTCAACGACCTCGCGGCGCTGGCCGAGAAGGCGGGCGTCGACGGCGGCCTCACCGAGCAGGACGCCGCCGCCGGCACCCAGGTGGCCATCTGGCGCTACTCGGACGGCGCCGACGTCGACGCCGTCGATCCGCAGGCCGAGCAGCTCGCGGACTATCTGGCCAAGAACGCCCGCGACCAGGCGGAACCCGAGGCGTCGCTGACCCTCGACCCGCCCGCCGTCTCGGGTCACCCCGGCGAGCGGCTCGGTCCGGTGACCGTGCACACCAACGCCAGGAGCGCGATGCTGACGCCGCCGGCGGACGCCACCACCAGCGGAGTCCGCATCGTCGACGAGCACGGCGAGACGATCACGTCCGCGGCCGACGGCAGCCAGATCTTCTTCGAGGTGCCCGAGGACGCGGCGGCCGGCTCGGCCGAGCTGTCCGTACAGGCCTCCACCACCGTTCCGGTCGGCCGGGCCTTCGCCTCCGACAGCCGGAGCCAGACCCAGATCCTGGCCGGCTCCAGCGAGTCGACGGTCGCGGCGACGGCGACCGCGACCTGGGCGGAGCAGGGCGCGATACCCGCGCTGTCCGCGGCGAAGAACTGTGCCGAGGGCGGCCTGGACATCACCGCGGCCAACAAGGGCGACGAGCCGTTCACCTTCGAGCTCCTGGACGTCGAGCACAGCATCGCGGCGGGCGAGTCCCGGACGGTGACGGTGCCGCTCCAGGAGGACCAGGCGTACGACTTCACCATCCAGGGACCGGACGGCTACGAGAAGCGGTTCACCGGCGTCCTGGACTGCGAGACGCAGGGCAGCGCGGCCGGCGACGCCACGCAGACCCTCGGCGAGCCGAGCCCCGCCACGGAGGGCGGCACCGCGACGGAGGCCAACCTCGCCGAGACGGGCAGCTCCGGCATCACCCCGCTGATCGGCGGCGCGGCCATCGCCCTGGTGCTGATCGGCGGCGCGACCCTGGTCGTCCTGCGCGGGAGGAACCCGCCGACGCGGGGCTGAGCTTTACGGATCCTTGGCAACTCAAGAGCGGACCGGGGCGGGGCCGCGACCGGCGGGTCGCGGCCACCGCCGATAAAACCCCAGGTCAGAGCCGCCCGGCCGGACGCGTTTCCGCCCAGGGGTGGCGGTACGGCAAGATGGGATGTATCTGCCCACTGCCAGATTCAAGCTGCCGGACGGTTTCTCTTGGCTGAGTTCATTTACACCATGCGCAAGGCGCGCAAGGCGCACGGCGACAAGGTGATTCTCGACGACGTCACCCTGAACTTCCTGCCGGGTGCCAAGATCGGCGTCGTCGGTCCGAACGGTGCCGGTAAGTCGACCGTCCTGAAGATCATGGCCGGTCTCGAGCAGCCCTCGAACGGTGACGCCTTCCTCACCCCCGGTTACACCGTGGGCATCCTGTTGCAGGAGCCCCCGCTCGACGAGGAGAAGACGGTCCTGGAGAACGTCCAGGACGGTGTCGCCGAGATCAAGGGCAAGCTCGACCGGTTCAACGAGATCGCCGAGCAGATGGCGACCGAGTACACCGACGAGCTCATGGACGAGATGGGCAAGCTGCAGGAGCAGCTCGACCACGCCAACGCCTGGGACCTCGACGCCCAGCTGGAGCAGGCCATGGACGCCCTGGGCTGCCCGCCCGGCGACTGGCCCGTGACCAACCTCTCCGGTGGCGAGAAGCGCCGTGTGGCGCTCTGCAAGCTCCTCCTGGAGGCCCCCGACCTGCTGCTCCTCGACGAGCCCACCAACCACCTCGACGCCGAGTCGGTGAACTGGCTGGAGCAGCACCTCGCCAAGTACGAGGGCACCGTCGTCGCGGTCACCCACGACCGGTACTTCCTGGACAACGTCGCCGGATGGATCTGCGAGGTCGACCGCGGTCGGCTGCACGGCTACGAGGGCAACTACTCCAAGTACCTGGAGACCAAGGCCGCCCGCCTCAAGGTGGAGGGCCAGAAGGACGCCAAGCGGCAGAAGCGCCTCAAGGAAGAGCTGGACTGGGTGCGCTCCAACGCCAAGGGCCGCCAGGCCAAGTCCAAGGCGCGTCTGGCCCGCTACGAGGAGATGGCCGCCGAGGCCGAGAAGATGCGGAAGCTGGACTTCGAGGAGATCCAGATCCCGCCGGGCCCGCGGCTGGGCAACGTCGTCGTCGAGGTGAACAACCTCCACAAGGCCTTCGGTGACAAGGTCCTGATCGACGACCTCAGCTTCACGCTGCCGCGCAACGGCATCGTGGGCGTCATCGGCCCGAACGGCGCCGGCAAGACCACCCTGTTCAAGATGATCCAGGGCCTGGAGGAGCCGGACTCCGGCACCATCAAGGTCGGCGACACCGTCAAGATCTCCTACGTCGACCAGAGCCGCGAGAACATCGACCCCAAGAAGACCCTGTGGGCCGTGGTCTCCGACGAGCTGGACTACATCAACGTCGGCCAGGTCGAGATGCCGTCCCGCGCCTATGTGTCGGCGTTCGGCTTCAAGGGCCCGGACCAGCAGAAGCCGGCCGGGGTGCTCTCCGGCGGTGAGCGCAACCGCCTCAACCTCGCGCTCACCCTGAAGCAGGGCGGCAATCTGCTGCTCCTGGACGAGCCGACCAACGACCTCGACGTCGAGACCCTCTCCAGCCTGGAGAACGCGCTGCTGGAGTTCCCCGGCTGCGCCGTGGTCGTCTCCCACGACCGCTGGTTCCTGGACCGCGTGGCGACGCACATCCTCGCCTACGAGGGCGACTCCAAGTGGTTCTGGTTCGAGGGCAACTTCGAGTCCTACGAGAAGAACAAGATCGAGCGGCTCGGCCCGGACGCCGCGCGTCCGCACCGCGCCACCTACAAGAAGCTGACCCGGGGCTGATCTTGCGGCACCTCTACCGCTGCCCGCTGCGCTGGGCGGACATGGACGCGTACGGCCACGTCAACAACGTGGTCTTCCTCCGCTACCTGGAGGAAGCCCGTATCGACTTCCTGTTCCGCCCGGACAAGGACTTCCGGCAGGGTTCCGTGGTGGCACGCCATGAGATCGACTACAAGCGCCAGCTCGTCCACCGGCACACACCGGTGGACATCGAGCTGTGGGTCACCCAGATCAGGGCGGCGTCCTTCACCCTGGCCTACGAGGTCAAGGACGGCGACGAGATCTATGTCCGGGCCTCGACGGTGATCGTGCCGTTCGACTTCGAGGCGCAGCGACCGCGCCGGATCACCGAGGAGGAACGGGAGTTCCTGCGGGAGTACATGGACGACGCCGACGAGTCGGAGGCCGTCGCCGCATGACGGTGCTCCACCTCGCCGACGAGGGGGAGGCGGCGGACCTCGCGGCCTTCCTCTCCCGGCTGCTCCACTACGACCGTTCGGCCGCGGTCCGGCTCCAGGCGGCCGGTACGGCCCTGGCCGTCTTCGGGCGTCCCCCGTCCTTCGAGGTGCTGGCGGTCCGCGCGGTCCGGCTCGCCAAGCCGTACGAGAACGGGCTGGACGTCACGCTCGACGTGACGGTCTCCGCCGGTGAGCTGCTGGAGTCCTTGGACGAGCCGGCCGCCACCGCCGCCGTGCCGGGCGCGGTGACCGGCCCGCCGTGGGCCGGCGTACTGCCGCCGCGCGGCGGCTGGCGGCCCGAACCGGGGCTGCCCGCACCGGACGCCCTGCGCGCGCTCGTCGCCGCCGCGGTCGCCGAGTTCCGCTCCCGTACGCGGGAGCTGGCCCCCGAGGGACGTACGCGGGCCGAACTGGACCGGATCGGCCGGGACATCTGGTCGCGCACCGTGGGCTCCACCCGGCTCCCGGTGCGGGCCGTGCACGCGGCCCAGTCCCTGGGGTTCCTGCGTCCCGCGGGCAGCGTTCCGGGTGAGGCCGAGCCCGGACTGTTCTCCTCGGGGGCGTGGCTCAGGCTGCGCACGCCGTACGGGTCGGTCGCCGTCCGTGAGACGGGGGTCGGGGCGCTGGGCCTCAGCGTCCGCTGAGCGGCCGCCGCCCGCCGTGGCGCCCCCCGTTCGCCGCCGGCCCCGTCACTCCCGCGCGCTGTCGTCCGGCCGTACGGCGATGTGGTCCGGCTCCAGTTCCAGGGCGACACGGTCGCGCATGTCCAGCGCGCGGAGGTACTCGGCGGGGAGCTGGAGGCGGCCGGCGCGGTCGAGCATGGCGTATTCGCGGGCCACGACCGTCTCGTGGCCGGTCGTCTCGTCGACCTCGCTGCGGCGCAGGACCTCCGTGGAGGTGCGGCCGTCGCGGATGGCGACCGTGCGGCGGACCTCGGCGGCCACCGTCCGGTCGTGCGTGACGATGACGATCGTGGTGCCGAGCTGCTCGTTCGCGGTGCGGAAGGCGGCGAAGATCTGCTCCGCGGTGTGCGAGTCGAGTTCGCCGGTGGGTTCGTCGGCGAGCAGCACGGCGGGGCCGCCCGCGAGGGCCACGGCGATGGCGACGCGCTGCTGCTGGCCGCCGGACATCTCATGCGGGCGCCGGTCGCGGCAGTCGGCGACACCGAGCACGTCGAGCAGTTCCAGGGCGCGGTCGGCCCGGGCCCGGCGGCCCTTGCCCCGGCGGGCGCCGCTCAGCTGCATCGGAAGGGCGACGTTCTGAGCCGCGGTCAGATAGGGCAGGAGGTTGCGGGACGTCTGCTGCCAGACGAAGCCGACGACCTCGCGGCGGTAGGCGAGCCGGTCCTTGGCGGTCATCGTCAGCAGGTCGTGGCCGGCCACGCGGGCCGCTCCCGCGGTGGGCGTGTCCAGACCGGCCAGGATGTTCATCAGCGTCGACTTGCCGCTGCCGGAGGCGCCGACCAGGGCCATGAGTTCGCCCTCGCGGACCAGGAGGTCGAGGCCCTGGAGCGCCTGCACCTCGACGCCGTCCGCGCTGAAGACGCGGACGAGGCGATCACAGATGATCAGGGCGTCATGGCCGTAGGCGGGGCGGTCGCGGGAGGCGGTGGCCCGGTGCGCCAGGTCGGCGAGGGTGGGGTTCGTCGTCATCGGGCCTCCTGGGGGGACGGGCGCGGCGTGGGGTCATCGTGTGTCTCCCGCTCTCAGCTCGGTGACCGAGCCGCGCCGTCCCGACCACCAGGCCTGCGCTCCCGCGACGCCCACCGCCACGACCAGCACCGAAAGGGCGGGAACCACGAGCGACAGCGGGTCCGTGCGCAGTTCGGCCCGTCCCACGGAGGACGGTGCCGACGCCAGGGCCACGGTCGTGAGATCGACGCCGGGGGAGAGCAGACGGACAGCGGCCCAGCCGGTCGGCGTGGAGCCCACCGCGGCCAGGACGGCCTGCGGCAGGGACTCCAGGACGAGCAGGCGCCGCCCCTGGGCCCGGGTGAGGCCCATCGTGCGGAGCCGGGCGAGCAGGGCGGCGCGCTCGGGGGCGGCGCGCAGCAGGGACAGCAGCAGGGCGAGGACGGCGTAGCCGGCACCGGCCGCCACCGCCGCCGCGTAGACACGCTCGGCGCCGGACTGCAAGGGGGAGTCGACGTACCGGGCACGCTCCTCGGACCGCAGCTGTACGGAGAGGGAGCGGCCCGCCGCCCGGCGCAGGGCGCCGCCGTCGATCCGGTCGCCGGTCAGGAGCAGCGCGGTCGGGCGGGCCGCGTCGGCGGACAGCCGGGACCGGTCGACGACCAGGAAGTCGGTGCCGGACACGGCCGGGGTGCGGTCCCGTACCAGGGCGATGCGGACGGTGACGATGCCGCCGTCCTCCAGCCGGACCGGGAAGGGCCGGGTGCCGTACGCCTCGGCGACGGCGGGAGAGGCGAGCGCGGGCAGCGGCGTCCCGGCCGCCCCGCTCCTCGCCCCCCGGGCGCTGCCGGCCCCCTCCGCGGCCCCCGCCGGCTTCCCGTCCGCGGCGCCGCCCCGGGTCAGCACCGCGGCCTCGAAGGCTCCCAGGCCCGTCCGTGCGGACAGCGCCGCGTAGGCCGCCGGGTCGACACCCGCGACCGGCAGTGGCTCCCTGCCGTCCTGCGGCTGGGCCTGGTAGGCGATGCTCACCCCGGCGAGCGCCTGCACGCCGGCGGCGTGGCGGATCCGGCCGGGCAGGCCGGACGGGAGGGGCGCGCTCGACTCGACGCGGGCGTCGGCGCCCAGGGAGAGCAGTGCCGACCGGTCGCGGGCGTCGTCGACGCCCGCCAGGACCGAGCCGCCGAACGCCGCCGTGGTCAGCGCGGTGAGCAGCGCCAGCAGGGGCAGCACCGCGGAGTCGGACGCGCGGCCGGCGCGGGCCAGCGACAGATGGGCCACCGCGCCGCGCAGACGGCGGGCCGGGCGGGCGAGACCGCGCAGCGGCAGCGGGAGCAGACGCACCAGCAGCAGCGCCGCGATCACCCCGACCAGGACGGGTGCCGACGAGACCAGCTCGTCGCCGAGGGCGCCTGTCGTGCCCCGGCGGCGCAGGGTCTCCACCGCGGCGAGCGCCAGGACGAGCACGGTGAGCTCCGCGACCGTACGGCGCCGGGACGGACGTAGCGAGACCAGGTCCTCGCGGCCGGTGTGGACGCGGACCTTCCGGTGGGCGGCGGCAGCCCGCAGGGGCAGCGCGGCGCAGGCGAGGACGGTGACCGCGGCGGCCGCGGCGGCAGCGGGCAGCAGACGGCCGCCGGGGACGACGAACAGCGCGGCGGTGAGGCCCGCGGCGCCCGCGGGCAGCACCACCACGGCGGTCTCCGCGAACAGCCGGGCGGCGAGGCCGCGCAGGGAGGCGCCGCGGGCACGCAGCAGGGCGAGTTCGGCGCGGCGGCGGTCGGCGGCGAGGCCGCCCGCCATCAGCAGCACGACGGCGGCGACCGTACCGGTGCCGTACACGGCGACGGCGACGAGCGGGCCGATGCCCGCGCGGAGCCGGGTGTAGGAGGCGAACACGTCGTCGATGTCGGTGCTCACCTCCGTCGCCGGGTCGGCCGAGGCGCGCACGGCGCGCAGGCCCGGTCCGGACTCCAGCGCGGCGACGGCCGACTTCAGGGCGCCGAGGTCCCGGGCGTGCAGCGCGCCGGTGTCGGGGGCCAGCTGCCAGTAGCGCGACGGGGACCCGGCGGTGCCCAGCAGCACGGGCGCGGCCTCGGGGGCCAGCAGCAGGGCGCCGAGCCAGTACTTGTCGAGGTCCGGACCCGTCGAGCCCGGCAGCGGAACCAGCGCGGGCGTGCGGAGCAACGGCTGGGTCGCCCAGTAGGCGCCGTCCGGGTCGCGCGGGACGAGGACGCCGGTGACACGGACGGTCAGGGGGGCGCGTTCCACGCCGGGTACGTGGATCACCGAACCGACCTCGATGTGCAGGCTGCGGGCGGTCTCGGCGGTGACCGCGGCCTCCACCCGGGCCGTCGCGGCGGTCACCGCGGCGCCGGTCGCGCGGGGCAGGCGTCCCGCCCGCAGACGGGCGTGGCCGGCCAGGCCGTGCTGGGCGGCGAGCACCACCTGCGCGGGCAGGCCGCTCGGCCTGGGCAGCCAGGGGTCGGGCACCTCCAGGCCCCGGGTGGTGCGCACTCCGTACGTCGAGCCGGCCCGGTCGACGGCGAGCGGCTTGCCCACGGCGGCCAGCACCTTCGCGTACCGGCCGCCCAGCGCGCCGGGGCGCAGCGCGGCCTCCCGCCGTTCCCGGGGGAGGCCGGGATCGGGCTGCGGAGCGGAGACCTGCACGCTGGTGCGGTCCGGACGGCCCTGCTCGACGGCCCGGCGCAGTCCCGCGTCCTCGTACCGGTCCAGGGTCCGGGGGAACGCGGCGGCCAGGCACGCGGTCAGCGCCACCAGCAGCGCCAGGGCGATGGCGGCACCGGGCGCGGTCCGCAGCCGGGTCCGCACCCAGGGGGCGGCCACGGGAGGCACACCGCGCACCCGCATCTCACTCACCCCCCTGGTTTCTGAGCGCCGTCGCCGGATCCGCGCGGCGCAGCGCCAGGGCCGCCGTGACCAGCAGGGGGACGGCCGCCACGGCCGCCAGCAGGACGGCGACCCGGCCGGGCGGAAGTTCGACGAGGACCGTGGGCACCGGGCGGGCGGCCTGCGGGGTCAGCACGATCAGCGGGACCACGGCCCGGGTCAGCACGACACCCAGCGCCGTGCCCACCACCAGTGCCAGGGCCACCAGCACGCCGTGCTCGACGGCGATCGTGCGGGCAAGCCGGCGGCGCGAAGCGCCCAGGGCGCGCAGTACCGCGAACTCCGCGCTCCGCTCCCGCAGGGAGCCCGCCGCGCTCACCGCGAACCCGAGGCCGGCCAGTGCCGCCGCCACCCCGGCCGCCGCGGCGAACGCGGCCTGAGCACCGGCGCCGAACGGGTCGTCGCGCAGCTGTGCGGCCAGTTCGTTCCGCACCACGACCTGCGCCGGGTCGACCTCCGGCAGGGCCCGCAGGGCCGCGGCGACCCCGGCCGCGTCGCCCGGCGCCGTCGCCAGCCACCATTCGGTGGGCGTGACGCTCTCGCCGGACCGTGCCTGGAGCACCCGGTTCACGGCTCCCAGATCGACGAGCAGCGCCCCGCCGTCCCGCGCCGGGTCGCCCTCCGCGGCGGTCGTGGGCAGCGCCCGTACCGAGCCGGTGATCCGCACCGGCAGGGTCTGGCCGCCGAGTGCCACGTCCACGCTCTGCCCGGTGCGGGCGCCCGCCGAGGCGAGGAAGCGGTCGGTGGCGACGGCCGTGACGGCGGACGGCGCGGCGGGCTGTGCGACCCGCAGCCGCACGGTCAGCGACGAGACGACCCAGGTGAGGTCGGAGGGGACGTACCCGGTGCCGTAGGCGACCGACGGCGGACCGGAGGTGCCCACGCGCGGGCGGGTCGGGCCGGTGCGGGCGTCGGGTGACGCCGCCGGGCCGTCGAAACGGTGCCCCGCCGTCCAGGAGGCGGGCAGCGGCAGCCGGCGGACCGTGCCGCCGGTGTCCGTGGCGGTCAGTCCGTCGAGGGTGAGGCGGTGCCGCTGGGCACGGTCGGACGGCTGAGCCATGACGAGCTGCACTTCCGTCAGCGTGAGCGGCCCCGGGGAGGGGGTGAGGCGGAGCGGGAGGGAGCGCGCGCGGCCGTCGGCGGGGAGCGTCCCGGCGGGCAGCCGGTACGGGATGCCGTAGCGGTCCTCCAGGACGACGGTCACGTCCGCCGTCATGTCCCGGCCCGAGCTGCGCAGGGTCGCCGTCAGGTTTAGCCGCGCGGTGCCCGCGGGCACCGCGGCGCCCGCCGTCGGCCCCGGCCGGCCGAGCCCCGCCGGCAGCGCGTGCCCCGGCCGTGACGCGAGGTCCGGGCGGAGCAGCACGGTGTCCGCCGCGCGCGCGGTGTCCAGCGCCAGCACCGTCGCCGTGCGGTCGCCGGACAGCGGCAGCGCCGACCGGGCGACGGGGGCGGCCTGCCGTACGCGGGGCAGGGCCGCGTACGTCTCGGTACGGCCGGGGGCGCTGTCTCCGGCGGCCAGCACGCGTACGGGCGCCCCCGCGCGGAAGTCGGCCTGGTCGTCCTGCGAGCGGTCCCAGGAGGCACTCTGCCCGACGGCCAGCGTGCCGAGGGCGACGGCGAGCACCAGCAGCAGCACCGGGCCCGTCCCATGCGTCGGGCGGTGGCTCAGCCGCCGGCCCGCCAGCGCCGCGGTCAGTCCGCGCCCGGCGGCCGCCCGGCGCTCGGCGAGCCGGGCCACCGGCGGCAGCAGCCGCAGCGTCAGCACCGTCCCGGCCAGCAGGGCGAGGGCGGGTGCCGCCACGAGCAGCGGGTCGACGCCGAGGGTGCCGGTGGACCCCGCCCCTTGGGCGGACCCCGCCGCCGCGGTGGACCCGTCGGCCCCGGCGGGCCCGCCGGTCACCGCGCCCGAGGTCTGCCGCCCGAGTTGCCAGTACGCCACACCGGCCACCACCAGCAGCCCGATGTCGGCACCGGCCCGCGAGAGGGCGGACCCCGCCGTGCCCCCTCCCGGCCGGACCCCGCCGCCTCCCGGCCGGACCCCGCCGCCTCTCAGCCGGCCTTTGCCCTCTCCCGGCCGGGCCCCGTTCCGTTTCGCCCGGGCCCCGGCCCGGCTCACCGGCGTTCCGGCCCGCGACGGGCCGAGACCCTCCGCCGTCAGCGCCGGAAGCGTCACCGCCAGTGCGCAGCCCAGTGCCGCCAACGCCGTCGCCAGCCACACCCCGCCGGTTCCGCCGGCGGGCACGTCCGGCCGCAGCCCGATCCGGGCGAGCGCCCCCCGCCCGGCCAGCAGCCGGGTCAACGGCCCCGCCAGCAGCGGCGCACAGATCATCGCGGGCACCGCCAGCAGCAGGGCCTCGGCGCCGGCCAGCCCCGCCAGCCACGTCCGGGAGGCGCCGCGCGCCCGCAGCAGCCGGGTCTCGGCCGCGCGCTCGGCGCTCAGCAGCCGGGCCACCAGCAGCAGCACACAGCCCGCGAGCAGCGCCAGTTGGAGCGCGGCCACGAACAGGGTGGAACGGGCGACGAGCAGCGCACGGTCGAGGCGGTCCAGGACATCGGGCAGCGAGGTCGTCGCGGCGGTCGAGCCGCTGAGCACCTGCTGCCGGCGCAGCGACTCGACACCCGCGCGGGCCGCCTCCCGCAGCGCGCCGGTCCGCCCGGCCGTCACCGCCGAGAAGTCCGCCGACGCCAGCCAGGCGGACGGCCCGGTGCTCACCCGGCCGCCGGCCAGCAGGCCGGGGGCGGCCAGCAGCGGCCCGTACGTCGTGAAGCCGCCCTTCTTGACCCCGCGCCCGCCCACGTCGTCCAGCTGCCAGTACGGTGCCGTGCTCCGGGCGGGCCGGTACAGGCCGGTCACGAGGACACGCACCGGCGGGCCGTCGAGGCGGTCGATGAGGGTCAGCCGCGTACCGGGCCGGACGTGCAGCGGCCCGGCGGCGTCCCGGGGCAGCGCCGCCTCCGGCTCGGCGGCGCCGTCGCGCGGCATCCGCCCCTCCGTGATCCGCACCTGCGTCGGGTCCAGGGCGGCGAAGTAGGTCAGGTCCGGCTCCCCGGACCGCTCGGCCCGCGGCCCCACCGAGCGCGGCAGCGCGTACGGGCCCGACCGCACCAGGGTCCGTACCGTGACCGGCAGCCCGTCGAAGACCGCGCGGGCACCGTTGCGTACGGCCGTGTCGGCGGCCCGGCGGCGGCCTTCCGGGATGTCGGCCTTGACGACCAGCGCGGTGCCGGCGGCGTTGCGCGGATCCCGCAGGGCCTGGCGCAGGGCCGCGTCCCCGACGGCGCCGGAGTAGGCCGTGAGGGTCGCCGGCACGGCGGTGGTCAGCAGGACGGTCAGAAGGGCGGCGGCGAGCAGCGGTCGGTGCGCCCGCGCACGGGACAGTACGAAACCCGCGAGCCCCCCGAACCCCGTCACCCGGCCCCCCGCCGTTGTCCAGACCTCCCGGCGATGCTGGCAGAGGGGACGGGGCGGCGGTAAGCGTCCGTGAACCGGACTTGACCGGATTGTGACCGGATTCCGGCGGTGTACGACCGGAATCCGCGCATCACCTCACCGGCGTCAGGCGTCCGGGGTGTTCACCATCGAGGCCGCCGCGTACGTCAGGTAGTTCCAGAGCGTCCGCTCGTGCTCCTCGGACAGGCCCAGCTCGTCGACGGCGACCCGCATGTGCTTCAGCCAGGCGTCGTGCGCCGCCCGGTCGACCGTGAAAGGGACGTGACGCATCCGCAGACGGGGGTGGCCGCGCCGCTCGCTGTAGGTCGTCGGACCGCCCCAGTACTGGATCAGGAAGAGCGTCAGGCGCTCCTCCGCCGGGCCCAGGTCCTCCTCGGGGTACATGGGCCGCAGGAGCGGGTCCTCGGCGACTCCCTCGTAGAAGCGGTGGACGAGCCGGCGGAAGGTCTCCTCCCCGCCGACCTGTTCGTAGAAGGTCTGCTCCTGAAGCGTGCCGCGCCGAATCTCTCTCACGCCCTCCATGGTCTCAGACGGGCGGACTTGAGGACTCAAGGTTCAGGACCTGGCCGGGACCGGCCGGAACCGGGGCAGGACCGTCCGGAGGGCGTGGCACTCGCCTCGTGCCGTGTGACGCCGCACAGTGGAACCATGAGCGGGCACGCTCCCGGCACGGAGCTGGAGGATCTCGCCGCGTCGGCGCGGGCGGCGCTGGTGCGCCGGATCGAGCTGAGCGGGGCCTGGGCGGCCGACCCAATCTGGCGGGAGGCGTTCGCGGCGGTCCCGCGCCACCTGTTCGTGCCGTACTACTACGTCGGTGTCGCGGGCGGGTACGAGCGCCGGTGGGGCGAGAACCCCGACCCGGCCGCCCGGGCGCGCTGGTTGCGTGGCGCGTACGCCGACGAACCGCTGGCCACCCGGTTGCGCGACGGGGAGCTGCTCTCCTCCAGCAGCCAGCCCTCCCTGATGGCCGTGATGCTGGCCGAGCTGGGCGTGCGGAGCGGCGACCGGGTGCTGGAGATCGGCGCCGGCACCGGCTACAACGCCGCCCTGCTCGCCCACCGGCTCGGTGACGACGACCTGGTCACCACCGTCGACCTGGAGCCGGAGATCACCGAGTCGGCCCGCCGGCACCTGGCCGCCGCCGGGTACCGCCCGGTCGTGGTCACCGGCGACGGCGCACGCGGCGTACCCGGGCGCGCCCCCTTCGACCGGATCATCGCGACCTGCGCGCTGTCCTCCATCCCGGGTGCCTGGCTCGCCCAGAGCCGGCCCGGCGCCCGGATCCTCACCCCGCTCGCCACCGGCCTGGTCGCACTCACCGTGCGGGACGCCGAGCGCGCCGAGGGGAGGTTCCTGCACACGCCGGCCTACTTCGTGCCGCTGCGCGGACAGGGCGGCACCGGCTCCGCCTCGCCGCCACCGGACGGAGTGCCGGCCCGGGCCAGGGAGAGCGACTCGTTCCGCTTCCTGCTGGGCCTGACCCGGGACGGCCTCGATCCGCACGAGGGCTACGCGCTGTGGGAGCGCGAGGGCGAGCCGCACCGCGAGCGGTACGGCATCACCGTCAGCGGCGGGCGCGCGTGGGCCTGGCTGGACGACCCGCAGGGGCCGTACGCCTGGCCCCTGCCCGCCTGACGTCCGCCGCCCGGCGTCCGCCCGCCGGGTTCAGCCCCGGCGGATCGTGATCGTCGTCCAGGCGCCGACGTGCACCCGGTCGCCGTCCCGCAGCGGCACCGGCACGAACGGCTGGATGGGCTCCTCGGAGCCGTTGACCGTCGTGCCGTTCGTCGAGTTCTGGTCGACGACGGCCCAGCTGCCGTCCGGCTGCTGCACCAGCACCGCGTGCTGGTGGGAGACGCCCGGGTCCTCCGGCGGCACCGACAGGTCGATGTCGGGGGTGTCGCCGGTGGAGTGGCGGCGGCGGCCGATCGTGAGCTGGTTGCCGGTGAGCGTGCGCTGCTGCTCGGGCGAGTACGCGGGCAGGTTCAGGCCCGCGGCCTCGGGGCCGGAGCGCTGCATCATCGCCATGAAGTACTCGCGATCCGGACCGATGGTCGCCGTCCAGGTCGTCGGCTGGGACGGCTGGGAGGGCGGCTGCGGCTGCGGCTGGTGCGGGAAGGCGGGGCCGGGCGGCGGCGGTGCCTGGGTCGCGCCGGGCTGCGGATAGCCGTAGCCCGCGTTCGGACCGCCGGGGCCGGGGCCGGGCGTCCCACCGGGGCCGCCGCCCGGGCCGGTGGACGACGGCGGGGAGATCACCCAGTCGTCGTCACCGCCGCCGAAGGACGGACCGCCCGGCTGCGGCCGGCCGGTCTCCTGCGGGAACGCGGGCGGGGCCGGCGGGCCGGACTGCTGGAACGCCTGCGGAGCCCCTCCCGTGGGACCGGCGCCGGGACCGGCGGGCGGGGTCGGCCCGGGCGGCGGCGGAACCGGCCGCGCCGGGTCGGCACCGAAGCCGGGCGGGCCGGAGGGACCGGGCGGGCCGGACGGGCCGGGGCCGGGCGGAGGCGGCGGGCTCGCGGGGCCCGACGGCTCGCCGCCGAAGGGCGGGCCCGGCGGGATCGGCTCGGCCGGGCGGTTCATCTGCGAGGGGCGGGAGTGCTGGTACTCGTAGGAGTCACCGGCGCCGTAGGACGGCCCGGGCGGCTGGAAGCGGACGCCCGGACCCGGACCGGGACCCGGCGCGGGCGGGCGCGGGGCGGCCGGGGTGTACGAGGTGGCCGTGTTGGTCAGGAAGTTCCACCGGCACTCCTCGCAGAACGGCGCACCGCCCTCGCGCGGCGTACGGCACTGCGGGCAGAGCTCCGGCTCCGGGTCCGGTACGGCGGACAGGTGCGGGCGGCCGGGCTGGCCGCCGGGGGCACCCGCGGGGCCGGGCGGGCCGGGTGGCGGAGGCGAGCCGGGCGGCGGGAAGCCGTAACCGCCGGCCGGGGGCGGCGGCGGAGGCGGAGGCACGGCACCGGCCATGCGGTGACCGCAGACCTCGCACCAGTCGTCGGAACCCGACTGATGTCCGTTCGGGCAGGTCGGCATGTCGGCGCTTCCCCCTTTCCGGTCCGGCCGCTCGGGCCGGAGTTCTCCAACCCCGAGGGGGCCGGGCTCGCTCCTTGCGGAGTTGTCTCTGTCACTTCTTTACACGAACAGTCTTTGTGGACCGAGTCTCGAGAGTCATCTCGTCGGCCTCCGCGACCTTCGCCTTCAGTCGCACAGTACCTGTCGCGGCGTCGACCACGTCCACCACCTTCGCAAGGAGTTTCGCAGTATCGGCGTTTCCGGAGGCGCTGGCGAGCTGGACGGCCCGGCCGAGTTTGGCCGTCGCTCCATCGATATCGCCCGCTTTGCGAAGGTCCAGGCCCTGCTGGATGGCCCGGGCCAGCTCGGCCTGCCCGGTGTAGTGGGCGACCTGGGGATTGATCGAGGTGGAGGCGGCCATGTCGTCGGTCCACACCGCCCGCACCAGACCCTGGGCGCCCAGGTTCTGCACACCGCCCCCAGGCTGCGGAATCACCAGCGACACCCGGGCGGCCAGCATCTCCTGACCGATGTTCGCGGGCGGAACCTCCACACAGATGTGGTAGTCACGCGACTCGTCTCCCCAGGAACCGGTGGGATAGTCACCGGCCCGCGGGCCCGCCTCGGTACGGCGTCCGGTCAGCTCCTCGACGGTGGGCGCGACCTGCTTGACGAACCGCACCGTGGTGCCGACCGGTGTCCACAGCCGCAGGGAGACGTCCGCGACCTCCTTGCCCATGGCCGTCTCCATCATCCGCGTGAAGTCGGCCGCGAGTCCGCCCGGGTCGGCGACGATGTCGGCGGTGCCGAGCAGGGCGGAGGCGATCCCTGTGACCTCTTTCACTTCCCAGTCGGTGCCCACCCCGCGGGCGTCGCAGGTGAACCGGCCGGCGCAGGCGTCCAGCGACGCCTTCAGGTCCTGCGGGGACTCGTGCTCGTTGCGGCCGTCGGTGAGCAGGATGCCGTGCCGGATGGCGACGTCGGCGGAGGACAGCAGGCGGTCGGCCAGCCTGAGCCAGGTGCCGATGGCCGTGCCGCCGCCCGCGCTCAGCTTGCGCAGCGCCTGCTTGGCCTGGTCACGGGTGGTGGCGTCGGCGACCGCGAGACGGCCGCTGCCCGGATAGACCTCCTTGGCCACATGCGTGCCGCCGATCACCGCGAAGTGCACACCGTCGCGCAGGGTGTCGATCGCGGCGGCCGTCGCGTCCCGGGCGTTGCGCATCTTGGTCGGCGGGTAGTCCATCGAGCCGGAGCAGTCCACCATGATCGCCACGGCCGCGGACGGGCCCTGTCCGGGCGAGTAGAGGTGGGGTGCCGCGACCGCGTTGCCGATCGTGCCGCCGCCGGTCGCGGAGACCGTCACGATCGCGTTGACCTCCCGGCCGCCCTGAGGCAGGTACTCGTTCTGGTAGACGTCCATCGAGAACTGCGGCACGTTCGACTTGGAAAAATTGGCCATGCCTGATCGAATCCCCCTCGCACAGCCCGCGGTGGCGGGCGATGACGGCGGCGGGCCCGTCCTCCCCTGGAGCCCGCCGAGACCTCCCCGTGCGCGGCCTCAGGCCGATCCTGCCCCCTGCGGCGGGGCCGGGAACGGCAGGACGGCCACTGTTACGTTGTCGTGGCCCCCGCCGTCCAGGGCGTGGCCGACCAGGACGCGGGCGCTGTGCAGCGGGCGCGTGGCGGCGTCCACGGGCACGGCCTCGGCCATCTCCTCGGCCGCCTCCGCGTAGTTCCACAGGCCGTCCGTGCACACCACCACTACACCCGGCCGGTCGGGTTTGAAGGAAGCGGTGTGCGGGTCGAGTTCGTAGGCGTCCGCGCCGAGCCAGCCCGTGATCGCGTGGGCGCGCTCGTCGGCGTACGCCTCGGCCTCGTTCATCAGGCCCGCGGCGACCATCTGCGCGGCCCAGGAGTCGTCCTCGGTGAGCCGGGCCGGGGGTGAGGTGCGGTCCGCCGGGACCCAGTAGACGCGGCTGTCGCCGACCCAGCCGACGACCAGCAGCCCGGCGGTGACCACGGCGCCGACCAGGGTGCACGCCGGGGCGTTCTGGTGCGGGGCGTGCTCACGGGCCGTGGCGGGCTCCTCCGCCAGCGCGTTGACCGCGTGCGCGGCGGCGACGATCGCGTCGTGCATGGCCTGCTGCGGGTGTGTGCCGGACTCCAGGGCGGCCAGCAGCGACTCGCTCGCCGTCACGGACGCGGCGAGCGAGGCCTCGTCCGGGCGGGTCGCCGAGGACACACCGTCGCAGACGATCGCCACGGAGGCGGGGGAACCGTCCGGCAGCGCGGTGTGGCCGACGGCGAACGCGTCCTCGTTGCGGTGATGCCTGAGGCCCCGGTCGCTGACCGCGGCGACCGGGCCGCACTCCTGCTCCATGTGGTCGCGTTCGCGGGGCTGGGCGTGGCCGCAGTTCTCGCAGTAGCCGTCGCCGTCGACACGGCCCGCGCGGCAGGCCACGCAGCCCTTGGGCGGCACGGGCGGCGCGGCCTGCGCGGGTGGCACGGTCGCCGACTCGGCGGCCACCCGCGGGTCCGGCGCCTGCAACGGGTACTCCTCGGGCTCCTGCGGCCGGTCGAACCGGACGCCGGAGGCCGAGGAGACGGGGGAGCCCACCGGGGGAGCGGGGGCGGGGGGAGCGGGCGGCACCGGCGGCACCGGCAATCCGCCCGCGCGTCCCGCCGGGACGTCCGGCGGCGAGGCCTGCGGCGGCAGCGGGGCGCCGTCCGGGCCGGGGGCGCCGGGCCGGACGGCGCCGGCGGGCCGCGCCGGCGGGTGCGGATACCCGCCGCTCGTCGCGCCCGGGGCGGACACCGAGCCGTTCATGGCGATCGTCGGGCTGTCCTCAGGCCGCGCGGGCACGGCGGACAGGTCGTATCCGCACGCACCGCAGAAACGGTCACCCGATTCGAGGGGTTCCTCGCAGCTCGGGCAGGCGGACAGCTGGGGCATCTGCGACATCAATTACACCCACGTCCGGGGGCGGTAACGGTTGGCACGTTCCACCAGGTCGATCCTCTCCTCGCCGCCCTGCGCCAGCCGGGCCAGCGTGCGGTACGAACGCTCCAGGCCGAAGCGCAGTCCCCGTTCGTCCAGGCCGCTGCCGAGCAGCGTCCGGCCCCCGGCGGCGGAAGGGGCGGAACCCCGGCCACCGGAGAGTACCCAGTCCAGCGCCGAGCCGAGCACTTCGGCCGACAACTGCTCGCGCCGCGCCGGGTCCAGACCGTACACGTCCAGCGCCTCGACCTGCCGCGCGGCGGCGGTCAGATCCTCCTCGAACGGCACGTCGGACGCGGCCGCCGTGCGCTGCCGCAGCCGGGCCCGCACCGCCGCCACACGGGCGGCCGTGTAGTGGATGGAGCTCTCCGGGACCGACTCCAGCGTCCGTACGGCGGCGCGCCGGTCGCCCGTGGCGAGCTGGACGCGCGCCAGCCCGAACGCGGCGCTCACACAGCTCGGGTCGGTCGACCACACCAGGCGGTAGTACTCGGCGGCGTTGTCGAGTTGACCGAGCACCTCCGCGCAGAGGCCGAGCGCCAGCTTGGGGGCGATCTCGCCGGGGAAGGCGTCGTAGACCGCGTCGAAGGCGAGCGCGGCGCCCTCGTGGTCGCCGGTCACCAGCGAGGCCACGCCCCGGTACCAGACCACCCGCCAGTCGTCGGGCCGTTCCTTCTCCAGCGCCGCGAGCGCGCCGAGCGCGGCGGAGGAGCCGCCGTTCTCCAGATGGGCCCGGATCTGCCGCAGCCGTGTCTCCACCGACGGCGCCGGCGCGGCGGCCAGCGCGCCGAGCAGCTCCGCCGGCGCGGATGTCATCAGGCCCGCCAGGAAACCGGCGTTGGGATCGGACGGGTCCACCCGGGGCACGGGCAGGGCGAGTGCCGCGGCGGAGGTGCTGACCGGCTTGACCAGCCGGGGGGCGCCGGTGAGCGCCGGTGCGGCGGCCGGGGCCGGCAGCCCGCCGGCGGCGTTCCCGTCGCTCCCCGCCGGGTGGCCCGCGCGCCGCCGGGCGGGCAGCGTCCGCGCGCCCAGCCGCGACACCTCGCCGTCCAGCCGCGGGAACAACTCCGTGTCGGTTACCCTGAGTTCCGGGCCGAACAGGGTGGACAGGGCGGGCCGGGCGCGGCCCGTCTGGAGCGAGACCACCTCGCGCAGCACACCCGTCAGCTGCTCCGCCATCTCCTGCGCGGAGGCGAACCGCCGGGCCGGGTCCGGGTCGGTGGCCCGCACCAGCAGCCGGTAGAAGGACTCGTACTGGCGGAAGACCTCGATGTTGTCCGGGTCGGGCAGCGAATCGGCGTAGACGGTGGTGTAGCCCTGGAAGTCGAAGGTCAGGACCGCGAGCGTACGGCCGACCGTGTACAGGTCGGACGCGACCGAGGGGCCGGTCTCCGCGACCTCCGGCGCCTGGTAGCCGACCGTGCCGTAGATGGCCGACTCCTCGTCGTCCATCCGGCGCACCGCGCCCATGTCGATCAGCTTCAGCTGGTCCTCGGTCTGGATGGCGTTGTCGACCTTGAAGTCGCAGTACAGCAGATTGCGGCTGTGCAGATGGCCGAGCGCCTCCAGCGCCTCGATGCCGTACGCGCAGGCCTGCTCCACCGGCAGCGGGTCGCGTCTGCCCTCCGGTGTGCGCCGGGCGTTGGCGATCTCCTTCAGCGATTTGCCGCCGACGTACTCCATGACGATGTAGCCGTCGAGGGAGCCGGTGCGCTGGTCGAGGTGCTCGACGAAGTTGTAGATCCGCACGATGTTGGCGTGCTCGATCTCGGCGAGGAAGCGCCGTTCGGAGATGGCCGCGGCCATCGCGTCCTGGTCGCCGGTGTCCAGCAGGCCCTTCAGGACCACCCACCGGTCCGACACCGCCCGGTCCACCGCCAGATAGATCCAGCCGAGGCCGCCGTGGGCCAGACAGCCCGCGACCTCGTACTGGCCGCGCACCACGTCACCGGCCTTCAGCTTCGGCACGAACGAGTACGGGTGGCCGCACTTGGTGCAGAAGCCCTCCGTGCGCCCCGGCCGGCCGTTGCGGGCCCGGCCCACCGGCGCCCCGCAGTCCGAACGCGAGCAGAACCGCTTCCGCTCGGGCACCTCCGGGTCGTCCAGCACCATCGCGCGCGGGTCGGGCCGCGGGATCGGCGGGACCTGCACCAGGCCGGCGCCCAGACGTCCGCGCGCGGAGGACCCGGCCGCCGAACCCGAGCTGCGCACCGACAGCGAGCGGCCCGTGGACTTCCCCGACAGGGACCGCGACAGCCGGCCCGACACCGAGCGCCGGGACTTCGACGACTGCGACGACGTACGGGAACTGCCGCTGCCGGAGCGGGAGCTGCCGCTGCCCGAGGAGCCGCGCGAGCCCCTGCCGCCGCCGGTGATGCCGGTGGGCGGCGAGCCGACGCTTCCGTCGGCGGCCACGACCGGTGCGAGACCGCAGGTGTCGCAGTACAGCTCGCCGCCGCCCACGTCCTCGTACGTCCCGTCGCAGCCGGGACGCTGACACGCCTGCTGTGCCTGGCTCATGACGCTGCCTCCCCCTCGTCGCTCACGCGTCGGACCCCCTGCGGTCCCCGGGGCCGCCCTGTCCGGGCACCCGCGGGGTGGCGGTGCCGAGCAGCTCGGCGGCGACCTGCTGGTAGCGCAGCACGGCCTGCTCGGCGACGCGCAGGTCGCAGGGGGCGCTCCACAGCATGCGGCGCGCCTTCTCGTACCGCTCCACCAGCTCGGGATCCTCCGCCAGGCCGTGCCGGGCGACCTTCGCCTTGTACGCGTCCAGCCGGCCGCGCAGCTCGGCCCGCACCGCCAGCGGCGCGGTGACGGCCGCCAACGACTCGCGGGCCCGCAGCAGTTCGTCCTCCGCCTTCTGCTCCAGCGACTCCAGCAGCGGCGACAGCCGGTGCCACTGTGCCTGCCTGCGGTACTCGGCCGCCGCCGCCAGCTGCTCCTGAAGGGCGGTCGGCGGCCCGCTGACCACCGGCACCTCCGTGGCGGCGATCTTCGCCAGCACCTCGCCGCGCGCCGTGCGCGCCTCGGCGAGCGTCCGGTCGGCCCGGCTGAGCACGTCCCGCAGCCTCACGATCCGCTGCTCGGCGTCCTGGCGCACCGTCAGCACCGCGTCGATCTCCCGGCGTACGTCCTCCAGCGCGCGTGCCTCCCGGTCGTACACCGTCGTGTCCGGCCTGCCGCCGCCCGGCGCCGAACTGCCTTCGGCCCGGACCCAGAACGCCAGCGGGTCGGAGACCACCTGCTCGCGCAGTTTCGTCAGCGTGCGCGTGATGCGCTCAAGGTCGTCGCCGGCCGGGTGCTCGCCGGGGCGGACGCCGACGGAGTGCGCCAGCCTGCGGGTGCGCTGCAACTCGGCGGAGAGCAGGTCGATCCGGGCGGGCAGCGCCGACCACACCGCGTCCGCGGCGACCACCATGTCCAGCGAGCTCGCGTAGAGCTCGTTCATCCGGTCCACCAGGGTGATGAGCGAGTAGCGCTCGCTGAGCCGGCCCGGAGCGCCGTGCAGCGTCGGCGCGCCCGCCGTCGCGGCCGCCGAACCGGCCACGGCGACGGACTCGCCGCGCAGCAGCTCGGTCAGCTCCACCAGGTCCTCGCGGCTGGACCAGCGGCGGCGGGACCGGATCTCCCGCGCGGTGCGCAGCGCGCCGGTGTAGGCGTCGAAGTACGTCCACAGCAGAGTGATCGACGCCTCCGCGGCCGACCAGCGCTCCTTGGTGACGCCCGTGAGCTCGGCGCCTTCCAGGAGTCTGCGGCCCGCGTGGTCCTGAAGGGCCAGGAGCGAGGTCTCGATCGCCTCGTGCTCCGCGCCGAGCCGCGCCAGCGCACGGTCCACCTCGTCCCGGTCCATCACCGGCCCGGTGGATCCCGCGACGCCCATCGATCACCTCTCGCTTGCTGTCGTGTTGTGAAGGTCAGCCCTTGCGCAGATACTCCGGTGCCGGGGGCTCCGACTTCACCGGGTCGTCACCCAGTGTCGCGGACAGCCACTTGCGGTACGAGTACTGCCAGCCTTTCGCGGTGTCCTTGCGGTAGTCCACCAGGATCCGGTTGACCCGGCGTACCAGATCGTCGGCGTCCTTCTTCATCGCCACGCCGTAGTAGTCCGTGGTGAACGCGTCCCCCTTGAGCTGGACCGTCGGATCCTGCGCGGCCTGGCTCGCGGCGAGCGCGCCGTCGGTGACCACGGCGTCGACCTCGCCGAGCTGCAACCGGACCAGGCAGTCCAGCTGGTTGGGGACCGTGGTGCCGATGTCGGTGGAGGCGGGCAGCTTCCCCCGGTCCTTGTCCGCCTTCAGCTGTGCGTAGGCGGTCGAACCGGCCGCCGTGCAGATCTTCTTGTCCGCCAGCGAGCCGTCGTACCCCGTGATCGGCGAGGACTTGGGGGCCAGCACCTGCTGCCCGGTCCGGAAGTAGGGCGCGGAGAAGGCGACCTTCTCCAGCCGGTCGCAGCTGATGGTCATCGTGCGGACCACCATGTCCACCCGGCCGGCCTGGATCGCCGGGATGCGCTGGTCGGTCGGGATCGCCTTGAACTGCACGGCGTCCGGGTCGCCGAGTATGTCCTGGGCGATCCGGTGCACCAGGTCGATGTCGAAGCCCTCCAGCTCCGCCGTACCGCCGCTGTTGGGGTCGCGGTAGCCCCAGCGGTAGCTGTTCTGGTCGACGCCGACGATCAGCTTGCGCTTCTCGCCCGTACGGTTCCTGATCGCCTCGATGGTGGGGCCGTCCGCGCCGGACGGGGACAGGGTCTGCTTCTCGGGGTCCGTGCACTCGGCGTCGGCCCGGGCCTGGCTGATCCGGGCGGTTCCCCGGCCGCCGGTGCCCCCGCTCTGACCGCTGTGCGAGCCGACCACCGGCAGCAGCAGCGCGAACACCGCCACCAGGGCGCAGACGACCGCCATCGCTCCCACACCGCCCCAGCCTCTCAGGACGGCCCGCAGACGTCGCGCTCGCATCGTCACGCCCCCTCTCACCGGTACTCCGACAGCCTGCGGCCGATGCCGAGCACCGCGCCGACCGCGCCCAGCACGGCCAGGACGGCGGCGCCCGCCGGCAGTCCGGTCATCGCGTCCCGGCCGTCGCCGGCCGCCTGCTGGAACTCGGTCTGCTCGTGGGCGAGGGCGTCGGCGAGGTTCGCGTCGACGTTGTCGAAGCACTCGCCCGTGGCACCCTTGCCGCCGATCACCTTCTCCAGCGCCTGCTGGTAGTTGCCGTACTCGTCCTCCTGGCGCGCCGAGGCGTGCCGTTTCTTCCACTCCGTCATATTGCCGACGGCCGCCGTGACCGGCTTCTCCCCCGTCGCGTCGTCGGCCAGTTCCCCGGCCTGCGTCAGGCCCTTGCCGAGGGTCTCCATGTCCTTGCGGAAGTCGTAGTCGTAGGCGTCGAAGGTCTCGCCGCCCACCTCGACGGTCTCCGCGCCGCGCGCGACCAGGGTCAGGTTCTCGTTGCCGCGCGCCTTGAGCGAGGCGATGCGGGCGTCGTGCAGGACGTTCAGCGAGCGGACGCCGTGGTCGTAGGAGTCGTTCAGGTCGGAGCGGGCGACGGTGTGGCCGACGACCAGCCAGAGGAGGACGACCGCGGCCGCGACCGTGGCGGCCACCAGGCCGTGGTTCAGGACGCGGTTGGTGCGCAGGTAGGTGCGGCGCTGGGCCCAGGCCAGGGCGCCCAGCGCCAGGACGCCGAGGGCGATCGCCGCCCAGGGGTAGGGGGTGGCGTCCGCGTAGTCCGCGCGCAGGCGCTGGTTCTCCTTGACGTAGAGCTCCTCCGCCTTCGGGAGCATCTTCTTCTGCATCTTCTCGTTCGCGTACCGCAGATAGGCGCCGCCCACGGGGAAGCCCTGGCGGTTGTAGGTGCGGGCGCGCTCCACCAGGCCCTTGTACTCCGGCAGGAGGCGGTTGAGCTCGGTGATGGTGGCCGCGGAGGGGGAGTCGGGGTCGGAGTTGGCGGCGGCCGTGACGAGTTTGGCGGCGGCGGTGCGGATGTCCTTCTCGTAGCGGACGCGGGAGGCCCGCGTCTCCTGGCCGCCCGCCAGGAAGCCGCTGGAGGCGGCGGTGTTGGCGTCGGCGAGCGAGCGGTAGATGTCGGCCGCGTCCGAGCTCAGGGGCTGGCTGCTGTGCAGGACGTCGTCGGCGGCGGCGGCGCGGTCGGTCGTCTGCCAGGCGGTGACGGCGCCGAAGGCGACGACGAGGAGGGCGAGCAGGGCGCCGATGACACGGAGGCGGCCGGGCTCGGTGGTGGCGGCCGCGCGGAGACGGTCGACGCCCTCGGCGAAGGCGGTACGGCGCGGGGCGGCGGCCGGCGGCGGTGCGGGGGAAGGGAGCCGGCCGGGGTCCGGCGGGCCGGGCTGCGGTGGCACGGTGGGCAGGGTGGGCATGCGGGGCCCCTGTGGTGGCGCCGGGCTGCTCTTCGGCGGTTGTGTCACTGCCGACCTCCCCCGTGGTCTTCCTTCGCCGCAAGTATCGCCGCCGGGACCGACATTCGCACCGGCCTTCACTGGATCTTGTTCAGATCGCACCGCGAGCGTCCGGTTCCGCGGCACGACGCGGCGTCCCGCACCTCCCCCTGCCCATGAATACGCCACGGGCATCCGTTCGGTTCCCGGCAGGCTGTGCCGACGCACCGGCCCTCCTGAGGACCGGCGGAGAGGTCTTCGAGGGATACGGGGACCGGGCCGCCATCAAGGCGTGGAACGAGTTCAAGGGCAGCAAGGCGTTCCCTCACGCCTGGGCGCGCGGACGCGTCCCGCCGGGCCGGGGAGGATCCCGGTCCGGCGGCGGGGTGCGGACAGGACCTGACAGGAGTGGGCTGTTGCAGGCATGTAGGAGTCACCGCGGTGCGGCTCCGTCTTCTCGGGGCGGGCACGGTGGCCGGTGCCGCCGTCGGCGTCCCGGCCGCGGTGCTCGTCGGCGCCGCGCTCGCCGCGGACCCGGCCGCCTCCGCGGGGGACGCGACGGGTGCGGCGGTCTTCGTGCTCTGCTGCGCGGTGCTGCTGATTCCGCTCCGGCTCCCGCTGTCGGCCGGACTGCTGCTGATCCCGCTCCGGCTCCCGCTGTCGGCCGGACTGCTGCCGACCGTCGCCCGGGCGGCCCGGCGGGCCGGTGAACCGGTGGGACCGGAGGCCCGCGCGCCCGCCACACGGTCACCCTGGGCGGCGTCGATCCCTTCGGCATCCCGCCTACGGACCTCCTCCACATGTCCGTCGCGTTCCTGCGGGACCGGGACGGCTTCCGGCCCGAGACCGGCCCGGCGGACGACGACGCCGGCGAGGAGCACGGCGTGAGCCGCGCGTACTCGGTCAAGGCGCCGTCCGGCGCCCGGATCCGGTGCCGGACACGGGTGCACTGCCAGGACGGACCGCAGGGTTCCTGCACGGTCGCCCCGACCGCCGAGCCGAGGCACCGCCGGCAACGCGTCAACGGTGTCGAGGCCTGGGAACCGACGCGGTTGCGGAGACGCCATGCGGCGGCGGTACTGGACCGGCGGGCCGGTACCCGCACATGACGGCGGCGCCCGGGAACCCCGGGCGCCGCCTTCTTCCGTACGTGCTACTTCGCCGCGCTCGGCGGTGTCAGCGGGGAGGCCGCCTGGGCCTGCGGGGAGGAGGCGTTGGCGTACGCCGACGGGGCCGCGACGGCGGCGGCCGGGTCGGCGGCCGGTTCCTCCTGGGCCGGGACCGTGGCGCCGCCCACGATGGGGATGTCGGCGGCGACGAAGGCGCGCTTGATGCGCCAGCGCAGCTCGCGTTCGACGAGCAGGGACTTGCCCGGCATCGTCTTGGCCGAGACGCGGACCACCATGGAGTCCAGGAGCACGCTGTCCAGGCCCAGCACCTCGATCGGGCCCCACAGGAGCTCGTTCCAGGGCTCCTCCTTGCTCATGCGCTCGGCGACGCCGTCGATCGTGGCCCTGACCCGGTCCAGGTCCTCGTCCGCCTTGACCGTCACATCGACCCCGGCCGTCGCCCAGCCCTGGGAGAGGTTGCCGATCCGCTTGACCTCGCCGTTGCGGACGTACCAGATCTCGCCGTTGTCGCCGCGCAGCTTGGTCACGCGCAGCCCGACCTCGATGACCTCGCCCGAGGCCACCCCCGCGTCGATGGTGTCGCCGACGCCGTACTGGTCCTCCAGGATCATGAAGACGCCGGAGAGGAAGTCCGTGACCAGGTTGCGGGCGCCGAAACCGATCGCGACGCCCGCGACACCGGCGGAGGCCAGCAGCGGTGCCAGGTTGATCTGGAACGTGGACAGGATCATCAGCGCGGCCGTGCCCAGGATCAGGAAGGACGCGACCGAGCGCAGCACCGAGCCGATGGCCTGGGAACGCTGGCGCCGCCGCTCGGCGTTGACCAGCAGACCGCCCAGCGCCGTGCCGTCGACCGCCTGCGCGGTGCGGTTCATGCGGTCTATCAGCTTGGTGATGGCCCGCCGCACCACGATTCTCAGCACCACCGCGATCACCGCGATCAGCAGGACCCTCAGTCCGATCGCGAGCCAGGTGGACCAGTTCTCCTCGATCCAGCTGGCGGCGTTCGTCGCGCTCTCCTGGGCGTCCTGGAGCGTCGGTACCGCCGGCGTCGTCTCCGAGGGGGAGGGCGACGGCGACGCACCGGCGGCCGGTAGGACGGCGGACAAGGACACGGCAGGTACCTCCAGGTGCGGCGGTCCGCCCGGTGGCACGGTCGCGGCGCTCCGGGGTCGAGCTCCAGGACCGCGTTCCAAGGTCACGGGAAGGTCACCGGACGGGCAGACCCACCACACTAACGGGGCACTGTGTGGAAATCGGTGTGACGTTCGAAGAGGGGTGTGTGAACACCCCGCGGATGAACAGGTGGGATCGGGAGGCCCCGATACGGGGGAGAAACCTGATGTGGTCGAAAACACTCCCAGCCCGTTACCGGGACATGGTGGCGCTGCCACCAGGCATGAGGGGAGACTGACAACGCATCGTCCCGGCGCGAGCCACGCGCCGCCGGCGTACAAGGAGGCATCCGTGCCGCATGTCCTGGTCCTGAACGCGTCGTACGAGCCACTCGGCGTCGTACCGCTCCGCCGCGCGCTCGTCCTCGTCCTCGAGAACAAGGCCGTCTGTCTCGAGGAGTCCGGCGCCTTTCTGCACAGCTCCACCGTCACCCTCCCCGCACCCAGCGTGGTCCGGCTCAAGCGATTCGTGCGGGTTCCCTACCGGGGGCCCGTTCCTCTGACCCGGCGGGCGCTCTTCGCCCGCGACGGGGGCCGGTGCATGTACTGCGGTGGCGTCGCAACCAGCGTCGACCACGTGATCCCGCGCAGCCGCGGGGGCAAGCACGTCTGGGACAACGTCGTGGCCTCCTGCCGCCGTTGCAACCACGTGAAGGCCGACCGTCATCTGGTGGAGCTGGGCTGGCGGCTGCGCCACAAACCCGCCCCGCCCTCCGGCCTGGCCTGGCGCATCATCGGGACAGGACACCGGGATCCGCGCTGGTTGCCGTACTTGCAGCCGTACGGCGCGGACGACGCCCTGGCCCGGATCGACGGCATCTCCGCCTGAGGACGATCCGGGCCTTCGTCTTGCCGGTTCCGGCGGCGCGCACGCCGGAGCCGGCCCGGTCGTGCCCCGGTCCGGCGCGGCACCGGCCGTGACAATGTGACCAGAAGCACGTTGTCCGTCCGTGTGCGTCTGTCGTCGCGCCCGCTGGGTAGGGCTGCGGTGACCCGCGCTCCTCTCCGGCCCGCCCGGGCGGGAGGACCCGCATCGCCGTGCTCGAACAAGGAGGCCCCCATTGGCTGCACCGGCACCCCTCTCGTTCCCGGCCTCGTCCAAACCCGTGGCGGAGCCGTCCGCCGAGCCCGAGAACCTCCACCTGTGCGCCTTCAGCGCGGAGGGCGTGTGTGTCGAGGCCCCGCTGACCAGCGAGCCGCCGCTGCCCGACGCCGAGCCCCTGACCAGCGAGCCGCCGCTCGCCGACGCCGTACCGCTGACCAGCGAGCCGCCGCTCGCCGACGCCGAGCCGCCGAACGGCGCGTCCTCGTCCGCCCTCCCGGCCGACCCGAGGCCCTAGATGTCCGCCCCCCGGCCGGCCGAGCCCCCCGCCGAGGATCTGTCACGGCTCGCCGGACTGCACGGCGTCGCCACCTCCTACAGCCCCTCCCCGGGCCGTACGGTCGCGGCCTCCGCCACCGCCGTCACCCTCGCCCTGGCCGCCCTCGGTGTCGACGCGGACGGCCCGCGGGCCGTGCGCACCGCGCTCGCCGACCGCGAGCGAGAGCTGCGCGAGAGGCTGCTGCCGCCCACGGTGGTGTGCTGGAGCGACGGCATACCGGCAGCCCTGGCCGCGCTGCCCGCGGGCACCCGGCTGCGCATCGAGACCGAACAGGGCGAGACCCGCGCCGAGGCGGCGCGGCTGCCGCCCGGCGTCCACCGCCTCACCGCCACCGCCCCCGACGGGCGCACGGCCCGCGTCCATCTGATCGTCGCCCCGGCCCGGCTGCCCACCCCGCAGGGACGCTCGTACGGGCTGCTGGTCCAGCTGTACTCCCTGCTGTCCCGCCGGTCCTGGGGCATGGGCGACCTCGGTGACCTGGGGGAGCTGACCGCCTGGGCGGGACGTGTGCTCGGCGCCGGGTTCGTGCAGGTCAACCCGTTGCACGCGGCCGTGCCCGGCACGCCGACCGACCCCTCGCCCTACCGGCCCTCCTCCCGCCGCTTCCCGGACCCGGTGCACCTGCGCGTCGAGGACGTCCCCGAGTTCGCGCTGGTCCAGGACCGCGAGCGGGTACGGGCGCTGCTGGAGCGGGCCGGGCGGCTGCGGGAGGCGGTGCTGCGCGAGGGCGCGCTGATCGACCGGGACGCCGTGTGGGAGGCGAAGCGGGAGGCCCTGGAGCTGGTCCGCGAGGTGCCGCTCGGGCCCGGCCGGCGCGCCGCCTACTGCGACTTCCTCGCCGAGCAGGGTCAGGCCCTGGAGGACCACGCCACCTGGTGCGCGCTCGCCGAGGTGCACGGCCCCGACTGGTACCGGTGGCACACCGGGCTGCGCGACCCGCGCTCCGCCGCCACCGCCCGGGCCCGCGCCGAGCTGATGGACCGGGTGGACTTCCACTCCCGGCTCGCCTGGCTCACCGACGCGCAGCTGCGCGCCGCCCAGCGCGCCGCCCGCGAGGCCCGGATGCCCGTCGGGATCGTGCACGACCTGGCGGTGGGCGTGCATCCGCATGGCGCCGACGCCTGGGCGCAGCAGGAGTACTTCGCGGCCGGGATGTCGGTGGGCGCGCCCCCCGACGCCTTCAACGCCCGGGGCCAGGACTGGGGACTGCCGCCCTGGCGCCCGGACCGGCTCGCCGAGTCGGGCTACGCGCCGTTCCGCCGGCTGCTGCGGGCCCTGTTCCGCTATGCGGGCGCCCTGCGCATCGACCACGTCATGGGCCTGTTCCGGCTGTGGTGGGTCCCGCAGGGCAAGCCCCCGACGGAGGGCACCTACGTCCGCTACGACGCCGAGGCCATGCTCGCCGTGCTGGTGCTGGAGGCCTCCCGGGCGGGTGCGGTGGTGATAGGCGAGGACCTGGGCACCGTGGAGCCCGGGGTGCGCGAGACGCTGCGCGAGCGCGGGGTGCTGGGCACATCGGTGCTGTGGTTCGAGCGGAACTGGGAGGGCGACGGCCGTCCGCTGCCGCCCGAACGCTGGCGCGCCGACTGCCTGGCCACCGCCACCACCCACGACCTGCCGCCCACCGCCGCCCGCCTCACCGGCGAGCACGTCACCCTCCGCCACAGCCTGGGGCTGCTCACCCGCCCGCTCGCCGAGGAGAGCGCGGAGGCCGCCGCCGACACCGGGGAGTGGCTGGCCGAACTGGCCCGGCTCGGCCTGCTGCGAGGCACCGGCGGCGGCGCCGACCCCTCCTCGGAGGAGGCCCAGATCCAGGCCGTCCACCGTTTCCTGCTCCGTACGCCCGCGCGGATGGCCGGCGTCTGGCTCCCCGACACGGTCGGCGACCGCCGTCCGCAGAACCTCCCCGGCACCTGGGACCAGTACCCGAACTGGCGTCTGCCGATCGCGGACGCCCAGGGCCGGCCGGTGACGCTGGAGGAACTGGCCGCGTCACCGCGGCTGCACGCGCTGATCGAGGCGGTCCGGGCGGGGGCGCGCGTCCCCGAGCGGGGAGGCGCATGAGGTGGGCGCGCGCCCGGGGATCTCCAACGGCACCCCCGGGCGCGCGCACCGTTCGCGTGTTCGCTACTTTTGCACCGTGGACAACAAGAACGCCCTGCGCGCCGGTGCCCTGGCCGCCGGTACGACGCTGATGATGCTGCTCATGTCGTCTCCCGCGAGCGCGCTCACCCGCGACGACGGCGACGACCCCGGCTCCGGTCTGAGCGTCGTCGAGACGCTGGGCCTGTACGTGGTGGCCCCGATCGTGCTCTTCGCGGTCATCGCCGGCCTGGTCATGGTGCTGGACAGGTCCCAGGAGAAGCACCGCGTGACCAGCCGCAACATCAAGCCCAAGGCCGACGCCAAGGCCTGATCCGGTCCGCCGGGCCTGAGCCGGACCGCCGGGCCTGCTCCGGCCCGCCCCCGCATCGTGTCGGCGGCGGCCGGAGAGGGCCTCGACGGCCGCCGCCGCACGCGCCTCGCCCTGTGCGTGTTGTCGTCCGAAGCGCGTGCCGTTCGTCCGAAGCGTGTGCCGTTCGTTCGGGGCGCGTGTCGGTCTTCCGGGCACGTGTCGTCGTTCGGGGCACGTGCCGTTCGTTCAGGGGCTCGGCGCGGTGAGGTAGCGCTGGAGCGTGGGGCCGAGCCAGGCCTCGAGCTCCTCCGGCGCCATCGCCGCGGCCGGCGGGAAACGCAGGACGTAGCGGGTGAGCGACATCCCCAGCACCTGCGAGGCGCACAGCGCGGCCCGCGCCGGAACCTGCTCGGGATCGGGGCAGACCCGCCCGACCACCGGCAGCAGCTGCTCCCGGAAGATGTCCCGCAGCCGCTCGGCCCCCGCCTGGTTGGTGGCGCCGACCCGCAGCATCGCGGTGAGTTCCCCGTTCCCCTCCCACAGCCGGAGGAAGTGCCGCACCAGCGCCCGGCCCATCTCCGCACGCGGCACCGCGCTCAGGTCCGGCAGTCTCAGGTCCACGGAGACGGCCGCCGCGAACAGGCCTTCCTTGTTGCCGTAGTAGCGCATCACCATCGAGGGGTCGATCCGCGCGTCCTTGGCGATCGAGCGGATCGTGGCCCGCTCGTAGCCGTCGGCCGCGAAGCGCTCACGGGCCGCGTGCAGGATCGCGGCGCGGGTGGCGTCGGAACGGCGTGTCGCACCGCTGGGGACTTCGCTGTCGTCGCTGCTGCTCCCGGTCATGCCAACAAACGTAGGCCAACAGGTGTTGACGCGTCCAGGGGGGAGTCCTAGCGTAGTCAACAGGCGTTGGCACACAGACGTTGGCACACGTACGTTGGCACACGATCGTCGGCACGACATTCGTCGGCGGCACGCGTCGGCTCCCGGGAGGCCCGAGATGAGCGGCATCAGTGGCACCAGCGGCACCAACAGCACCAACAGCACCAACAGCACCAGCGGAACCAACAGCCTCGTCGGCTCCGTGATCGTCGTCGGCTCCGGTCCGACCGGCCTCCTCCTGGCCGGTGACCTGGCGAGCGCCGGCGTCCCCGTCACCCTCGTCGAGAAGCGCCCGCACAAGATCAGCAACCTGTCCCGCGCCTTCGTCGTGCACGCCCGCACCCTGGAGCAGCTCGACGCGCGCGGCCTCGCCGACGAGCTGGAGGCCGTGGGCCGCCGGCTGGACCGGCTGGGGCTCTTCGGCCGGCTCACCGTCGACCTCTCCACCCTGCCGTCCCGCTTCCGGCACCTCCTCGTCGTCCCGCAGTACGAGGTCGAGAAGGTCCTGGAGCGGCGGGCGGTGGAGGCGGGCGTGGAGTTCCGCCACGAGACCGAGGTGACCGGGCTGGTCCAGGACGCGGACGGCGTGACCGTCGAGGTCCGCGGGCCCGGCGGGGAGCCCGGCTCGCTGCGGGCGGCGTACGTCGTCGGCGCCGACGGGATGCGCAGCGCCGTACGGGAGGCGGTCGGGCTGCCCTTCCCCGGCCGCGCGGTGATCCGGTCGGTCGTCCTCGCCGACGTACGGCTCGCCGAGAACCCCGGGACGCTGCTCACCGCCAACGCCGTCGGCGACGCCTTCACCTTCCTCGCGCCCTTCGGCGACGGCTACTACCGCGTGGTCGGCTGGCATCGCGGGCGCGACGTCCCGGACAGCGAGCCGCTCGACCTGGACGAGATCAAGGAGATAGCCCGGCTCTCCCTGGGCCGCGACTACGGCATGCACGACCCCCGCTGGATGTCCCGCTTCCACAGCGACGAGCGCCAGGTGCCCGCCTACCGCGTGGGCCGGGTCTTCGTCGCCGGGGACGCCGCGCACGTGCACAGCCCGGCGGGCGGCCAGGGGCTGAACACCGGCCTCCAGGACGCGGCCAACCTCAGCTGGAAGCTGGCGGCCGTCCTGCACGGCCGTGCGGAGGAGCCGCTGCTCGACACCTACCAGGCCGAGCGTCACCCCGTCGGCCGGTCCGTGCTGCGCAGCAGCGGCGGCATCGTCCGCCTCGCCATGGCCAAGCGCCCCTGGGAGCTGGGGCTGCGGGCCGCGCTCACCACCTTCCTCGACCATGTCGGCCCGGCCCGCCGCAGGGTGGTCGGCCAGATCACCGGCATCGGCTACGCCTACGGCGCCCCCCGCGGCGCCCACCGGCTGACCGGCACCCGCGTTCCCGATGTGGCCCTGGCCGGCGGGCGCTTGTACGAGGCGCTGCGCGGCGGGCGGTTCGTGCTGATCACTCCGGAGGTGTACGGGGGCGGGGACGGGCGCAAGGACCGGCTGGCCGTGGAGCGCTGGGCGAGCGGCCGCCGTACGACCGTGCTGGTGCGGCCGGACGGCTATGTGGCCTGGGCGGCGGAGTCCGCGGACCCGGCCGCGATCGAGCGGGCCGTCGCCGCCCACGTGGGGTGAGCGGGAGCGCCACGGGTCCGGTACCCGGCCCGTGGCGCGTCCGGTACCGGACCGGTGGCGCTAGCGGTGCGTCTGGGGTGTTCCGGCGAGCAGTTCCCGCAGCAGCGCGGCCAGTTGGCCGGCCCGTTCGTCGTCCAGCGCGGACAGGGCCTCCGTCTGGGCGGCGAGGCCGGCGCCGACCGCCTCGTCGATGAGGTGCAGCCCCTTTTCGGTGAGCGTCACCTGAAGGGCGCGGCGGTCGTGCGGGTCGGGGGAGCGGCGCAGCAGCCCCGCCCGTTCCAGCTTGTCGAGGCGGCCGGTCATCCCGCCCGTGGTGAGCATGAGGGCGGCGGAGAGCTGGCGGGGGGAGAGGGTGTGGGGCCGGCCGGCGCGGCGCAGGGTCGCCAGCACGTCGAACTCGCCGCGCGAGATGCCGAAGGGCGCGTACGCCGCCTCCATGCGGTCGCTCATGGCGCGGGAGAGCCGGAAGATCCGCCCGAAGACCTCCATCGCCCGGGTGTCGAGATCGGGCCGCACCCCGGCCCACTGCTCGATGATCGCGTCGACGGGGTCCTTGCGCTGCCGCGGGCCAGAGGTCATGGGCCGAGTATCGGCCGCCGTACGCTCGCCGGCAAGAGAGCAGCTTAGCGGCAAGTAGCTTATCGCTAAGCTACTTGCCGCTGACTGAATCCCTCGGTCCCGCTCTCCCGCCGAAGGGGCCCTTCATGGCCGCCGCCAGCCTTCCGGGCACGGGGCCCCGTCCGCGGTCACACGGAACGGACGGCCGCACAGCGAAGGGGCGCCCGGTGCCGTACCGGGCGCCCCTGTTGCCGTGCGCGGGGCTACCGCGCGGCCGCCGCGTCCGCCGCCTGCGCCCTCAGGGCCCGCTCCACACCCGCGCGGGACTCGGAGATCAGGCGGTGCAGTGCCGGGACGGGCTGCGCCGAGGCCAGCCAGGCGTCCGTCTTGCGCAGCGTCTCCTCGGACACCTGCACCGACGGGTAGAGCCCGACCACGATCTGCTGGGCCATCTCGTGCGAGCGGGACTCCCAGACGTCCTTGAGCACCTCGAAGTACCGGTCCGTGTACGGCGCCAGCAGCTCGCGCTGGCCGGTCTGGACGAAGCCGCCGATCACCGCCTCCTGGACGGCGTTGGGCAGCTTGTCGGACTCCACGACCGACGCCCAGGCCTCCGTCTTGGCCTCGGGCGTCGGGCGGGCGGCACGGGCCGTGGCCGCGTGCCGCTCACCGGCCGCGGTCCGGTCCCGCTCGTACTCGGCCGCGATCTCCGCCTCGCCGAACCGGCCCACGGCCGCGAGCCGCTGCACGAACGCCCAGCGCAGCTCCGTGTCGACGGCCAGGCCCTCGATCGCCTGGGAACCGTCCAGCAGACCCTGCAACAGGTCGAGCTGCTCCTGCGTGCGCGCCGTCGCCGCGAAGGCCCGTGCCCAGGCCAGCTGGTGGTCGCCGCCCGGCGCGGCGGCCCGCAGATGGGTCAGCGTGGCCTCCGTCCAGCGGGCGAGGAGCGTCTCGCGGGCGTCGGGGGCGGCGTACAGCTCGATCGCCAGCTTCACCTGGCGCTGGAGCGACTGCACGACACCGATGTCGGACTCCTTGCCGATACCGGAGAGCACCAGCGACAGGTAGTCACGGGTGGCCAGCTCCGCGTCCCGGGTCATGTCCCACGCCGACGCCCAGCACAGTGCCCGCGGCAGGGACTCCGTGAAGTCGCCGAGGTGCTCGGTGACGAAGGCCAGCGACTGCTCGTCCAGGCGGACCTTGGCGTACGACAGGTCGTCGTCGTTGAGCAGCACCACCGCCGGGCGGCCCTTGCCCACCAGCTGCGGTACGGCCGTCAGCTCGCCGTCGACGTCCAGCTCCACGCGCTCGCCGCGCACCAGCCGGCCCTCGGCGTCGAGGTCGTAGAGGCCGACCGCGATGCGGTGCGGGCGCAGCGTCGGCTCGCCCTTGGCGCCGGGCGGCAGCGCGGGGGCCTCCTGGCGGACGGCGAAGGAGGTGATGACGCCGTCGGCGTCCGTCTCGATCTCCGGGCGCAGGATGTTGATGCCGGCCGTCTCCAGCCACTTCTTCGACCAGGTCTTCAGATCCCGGCCGGAGGTCTCCTCCAGGGCGCCGAGCAGGTCGGACAGGCGCGTGTTGCCGTACGCGTGCCGCTTGAAGTAGGCCTGCACGCCGCGGAAGAACTCGTCCTCGCCGACGTAGGCGACCAGCTGCTTCAGCACGGAGGCGCCCTTGGCGTAGGTGATGCCGTCGAAGTTGACGAGCACGTCGTCCAGGTCGCGGATGTCCGCCATGATCGGGTGCGTGGAGGGCAGCTGGTCCTGCCGGTACGCCCAGGTCTTCATGGAGTTGGCGAACGTCGTCCAGGCGTGCGGCCAGCGCGAGCCGGGCGCGGCGGCCTGGCAGGCGATGGAGGTGTAGGTGGCGAACGACTCGTTCAGCCACAGGTCGTTCCACCACTCCATGGTGACCAGATCGCCGAACCACATGTGGGCCAGCTCGTGCAGAACGGTCTCCGCGCGCGTCTCGTACGCCGCGTCCGTCACCTTGGAGCGGAAGACGTACTGGTCGCGGATGGTGACCGCGCCCGCGTTCTCCATCGCGCCGGCGTTGAACTCCGGCACGAAGAGCTGGTCGTACTTCTCGAACGGGTACGCGTAGTCGAACTTCTCCTGGAACCAGTCGAAGCCCTGCCGGGTCACCTCGAAGATCGCGTCCGAGTCGAGGTGCTCGGCGAGCGAGGGACGGCAGTAGATGCCGAGCGGGACGGTACGGCCGTCCTTCTCGTACACGCTGTGCACCGAGTGGTACGGGCCGGCGATCAGGGCCGTGATGTACGTCGAGATACGCGGCGTCGGCTCGAAGGACCAGACGTTGTCCTTCGGCTCCGGGGTGGGCGAGTTGGAGATGACGGTCCAGCCCTCCGGCGCCTTCACGGTGAACCGGAAGGTCGCCTTCAGGTCCGGCTGTTCGAAGCTGGCGAAGACCCGGCGGGCGTCCGGGACCTCGAACTGGGTGTACAGATAGGCCTGGTCGTCGACCGGGTCGACGAACCGGTGCAGGCCCTCGCCGGTGTTGGTGTACGCGCAGTCGGCGACGACGCGGAGGACATTGCGGCCCTCCAGCAGCCCGGGCAGGGCGATCCGGGAGTCCTCGAAGACCTCGGCCGGGTCGAGGGCGTCCCCGTTCAGGGTCACCTCGTGCACGGCGGGAGCCACCAGGTCGATGAAGGACTCCGCGCCGGTCCCGGCGACGTCGAACCGTACCGTGGTGACGGAACGGAAAGTGCCTCCCTCGCCCTGCGCACCGGAGAGGTCGAGTTCGATCTCGTACGAGTCAACGGTGAGCAGCTTCGCCCGCTGCTGCGCCTCTTCGCGAGTCAGGTTTGTGCCAGGCACGCGGTCATCTCCTCGTTATGTGTGGGTTGCGCCATCCTTCCACGGGAGCCGAGGGGAGCGCGATGTCCGGATCCCGCCGGTACGCGGCGCGTGAGCCCGCGACCCTGGACACATGACGACGCACACGACGCCGACCGCCACGCCGGCCGCGACACCCCCTGCGGCGCCCCCCGCGTACACCGTGCGGCCCATCGGCCCGGCGGTCCTGGAGGAGCTGCGGGCGGCCGACGACGCCGGCCGCCCGCCCGTTCCCGTCACCGACGACGAGGGCGGCACCCCCCTGCGCTGCTGTCTGCGGCACAGCCGGCCGGGAGAGCGGATCGCCCTGGTCTCCTACGCGCCGCTGCGCCGCTGGGCCGCACGGACGGGCGCCGACCCGGCCGCCTACGACGAGCAGGGACCGGTGTTCGTCCACGCCGGCCGGTGCCCGGGGCCGGACGCGCGGGACGGCCTGCCCTTCACCAACAGCCACCGCACGGTCCGCCGCTACTCCGCCGACGGCCGCATCCTGGGCGGACGCCTGGTGAGCGGCCCGGAGGAGTTCGTCCCGGCGTTCGAGGAGGCGTTCGCCGACCCCCGGGTGGCGCTGGTCCATGTCCGGGCGGTCGAGTACGGGTGCTTCCTGTACGAGGTGCGCCGCCCATAGGGGGTGCCACGGGCACCCCACCCAGGGTGTTGTCCCCGGCCCGTCCGGCGCCGAAAGGTGGGGGCATGTCCTCAACCATCCGGAACACGATGCGGCCGGGCAGGCCGGCCGGTGGCGGACATCCCCGCCCATGGGCGGCGGTGTTCGCCCTGACCGCCGCCACGTTCGCGGTCGTCACCACCGAGATGCTCCCCGTCGGGCTGCTCACCTCGCTCGGCGCGGGCCTCGGCGTCTCGGCCGGCACCGCGGGCCTGGCCCTCACCCTGCCCGGTCTGGTCGCGGCGGTGGGCGCCCCGCTGCTGCCGCTGGCCGTGCGCCGCGCCGACCGGCGCGCGGTGCTGTGCGGGCTGCTGCTCCTGCTGGCGGCGGCCAATCTGCTGTCCGCGCTGGCCACGGACTTCGCCGTCCTGCTGCTCGCCCGCGCCCTGGTCGGCGTGTGCATCGGCGGGGTGTGGGCGGTGGCCGCCGGGCTGGCCGTACGGCTCGTGCCGCCGTGCTCGGTCGGGCGGGCCACCTCGGTCGTCTTCAGCGGGATCGCGGTGGCCTCGGTGCTCGGCGTCCCGGCGGGCACGATCCTCGGCTCGCTCGCGGGCTGGCGCTGGTCCTTCGCCGCGCTGGCGCTGCTCTCCACGGCCGTGGCGGCCGTGCTCCGGCCGGCCCTGCCGCGGCTGCGTGCCGAGCGGCCCGTCCGGCTCGGCACCTTCGGGCTGCTGCTCCGCCTCGGGCCGGTCTCGCGCGGCCTGCCGGCGGCGGCCCTGCTGATCACCGGCCACTTCGCCGCGTACACCTATGTCCGCCCGGTCCTGGAACGCGTCCCCGGCGCCGGAGCCGGCCTGATCAGCCTGCTGCTCCTCGGCTACGGCGTCGCGGGCGTCGCGGGCACCTTCCTGGCCGGCGCGCTCGCGGCCCGCGACCCGCGCCGGGCGCTGCTGGTGGTCTCCGCGGGGCTGGGCACGGCCGTGGCGCTGCTGGTGCCGGCCGGCGGCTCGCTCCCCGCGTCGGCGG
Source organism: Streptomyces fumigatiscleroticus (assembly GCF_014647975.1). GTDB lineage: Bacteria > Actinomycetota > Actinomycetes > Streptomycetales > Streptomycetaceae > Streptomyces > Streptomyces fumigatiscleroticus. The sequence goes on along the minus strand of NZ_BMQF01000002.1, from coordinate 422,908 downwards.
TCCTGCTCCTGATGTGGGGCCTGCTGTACGGCGGCTTCTCCGTCTCCGCGCAGAGCTGGCTGGCGGCGGCGGCGCCGTCGTCCGGGGAGGCGGTGTCGGGGCTGTTCGCCGGGGTGTTCAACACGGCGATCGCGCTGGGCGCGTTCACCGGCGGGCGGATCACGGACAGCCTCGGCCTGCCGCAGGTGCTCTTCCTCGGCGCGGCGCTGGCGCTGCTCGCGCTGCCGGCCGTGCTGCACGCCGAACACGCCGCGGGGGCGGTCACCGTCGCACGGTGACCGCCCCCGCGAGGCGTACGGCATGCCGGACTACTCGCTCAGCTCCGCCGCCACCAGCTCGGCGATCTGCACGGCGTTCAGCGCCGCGCCCTTGCGCAGGTTGTCGTTGGAGACGAACAGGGCGAGGCCGTTGTCGACGGTCTCGTCCTTGCGGATACGGCCCACGTAGGACGGGTCCTGGCCCGCGGCGGCGAGCGGGGTCGGCACCTCGGCGAGGGCCACGCCCGGGGCGCCGGCCAGCAGCTCCTTGGCGCGCTCCACGCTCAGCGGGCGGGCGAAACGGGCGTTGACCTGGAGGGAGTGGCCGGTGAAGACGGGCACGCGCACACAGGTGCCGGAGACCTTCAGCTCCGGGATCTCCAGGATCTTGCGGGACTCGTTGCGGAGCTTCTGCTCCTCGTCGGTCTCGTTCAGCCCGTCGTCGACGATGGAGCCGGCCAGCGGCAGCACGTTGTAGGCGATCGGCGCCACGTACTTGCTCGGCTGGGGGTAGTTCGCCGCCGAGCCGTCGTGGGTCAGCTTGGGCGCGTCGTCGCCGACCTTCTTGACCTGCTCGAACAGCTCGTCCACCCCGGCCAGGCCGGAGCCGGACACCGCCTGGTAGGTGGCGACGACCAGCGCTTGCAGGCCCGCCTCGGCGTGCAGCGGCTTGAGCACCGGCATCGCGGCCATCGTGGTGCAGTTCGGGTTGGCGATGATGCCCTTGGGGCGGTCCGCGATCGCGTGCGGGTTCACCTCGGACACCACCAGCGGCACCTGGGGGTCCCGCCGCCAGGCCGAGGAGTTGTCGATCACGACCGCGCCCTGCGAGGCGACCTTCTCGGCCAGCGCCTTGGAGGTGGCGCCGCCCGCGGAGAACAGCACGATGTCCAGGCCGGTGTAGTCGGCGGTCGCCGCGTCCTCCACCGTGATGCCGTCCAGGTCCTTGCCGGCGGAGCGGGCCGAGGCGAACAGGCGCAGCTCGTCGACCGGGAAGTCGCGCTCCGTGAGGATCCTGCGCATGACCGTGCCGACCTGACCGGTGGCTCCGACGATTCCGACCCTCACGGCGACTCCTTTTTCTGGCGTGCGTGTCCCTGCCCCGGGTGACCGGGGCGTTTCCATCATGCGGCCCACCCCTGGCCGTGTGTCCAATCCTTTGCCCGGGGTGCGGGAGGGGCAAGGGGGCCCGGACGGCGTGGTCCGGACTCAGCCGCGGGCCTGAAGGGTCCAGCGGCCGGAGGTCCGCATCTGGAGATATCCGCCCGGAAGGCGCTGGAGACCGGAAGCCGTACTGATCCGGCGCACCGGTTCCAGGCGTTCGTCCAGTTCCCACAGGACCGGCAGGTCGAGCATGCCGCGCGGCTCGTGCTTGACCATCACCTCGGCCTCGGGCCCGGTGTGACGAACGACTCCATAGCCCTGGCCCTCCACCAGCGTCCCCAGGACCGGCACGGTGGCCAGGTCGGCCGGTTCCAGCCGCCAGCCGGTTTCCTCCGGGGCGGACACCTGGACGTAGCAGTATCCGGCCGGTGAGACCCATACCGGGCCGACGACCGGGCGCCGGCGGCCCGCGGTGTCGGCGGAGATCCGGGTCTGGCCGTCGGCCTGCACCGTCCGGGTGGACAGCTCCCCCTCGTCGGAGGTGGTGCGGCGGAGCCCGAGCAGCATGGGCGGGCCGTCGTGGCGGAAGACCGTGCTGCCCCGGCCCTCGGCGGGACCGGTGAGCGCGGGCGCCTGCTCGATCGGCAGCAGGCGCAGGGTCCAGTCGCCCACGTCCGCCAGCTTCAGCCGCACCTGGGGCTCGCCCGCGCGGAAGAGGACGGTGCGGCCGTGGTTGCCGTGCCGGTTGCCCTGGAGGAACTCCTCCTCGTCGTCGTACTCGTCGAGCAGCCGCACCTGGTGGCCGAAGAGCGCGCCGGTGTCGCCGAAGGCGTACTCCAGCAGCGCCGGGCGTCCGGGGGCCGGGTTGACCAGGGTGACGGTCTTCCCGCCGCGGCCGGTGTAGACGCCGGCGGCCTGCGCGGCGGTCTGGTCGAACACGGGCAGGGGGCGGGCGGCGAGCTGCCAGGGGCCGTCGGCCTCCAGCATCAGCACCAGCGGGCCGTCGGGCAGGGGCACCGTCTGGCGCAGCCGGTCGGTGTCGTTGACCAGCAGGTCGTTGTCGTCGAGGTCATGCAGCCGGTCCGCGTCGAGGGACTTCAGGCCGAAGTAGCCCTGGCCGTCCTCGTCGCCCGCGAAGTCCACGTCCAGGTCGGCCGCCGTGCCCGTGTAGGCGACGACCTCGGGGCCGTAGCCGGTCAGGGGGGCGGTGCCCAGCCGCCGGAGCACCGACAGCGGCTGGACCAGCACGGTCCAGTCGTTGTCCGCCTCCACCCGCAGCCGCAGCGGACGGTTCTGCGGGGGCTGCACCAGGGCGCGGCCGCGGAAGTCGCGCAGGGTGGAGTTGTAGACCAGGTCCTCGTCCTTGTTGCGGCGGCCCAGGGTGTGCATCCCGAAGTAGCCGTCCCCCTCGTGCCACGCCTCGACGACGACCGGCCCCGGCGGCAGGGGGACGTCCACGGAGACCACGCCGTTGCCGTGGCCGCGCTGGGTGTACGGGGGGAACTCGGGACCGAACGCGTGGGGGACGGCGTCCACCGGGGCGGGCACGGGGGCGGGGACGGCGGGGGCCGGGGCCGGGGCCGGGGCCGGGACGGGGGCCGCCGGTGCCGGCACCGGTATCGGTACGGGTGCCGGCTCCTCCACCGCGATCCCGAAGTCCGTCGCCAGTCCGGCGAGACCGGAGTCGTAGCCCTGCCCCACCGCGCGGAACTTCCACTCCCCGTTCCTGCGGTAGAACTCCCCGAGCACGAACGCCGTCTCGCTCGACGCGTCGGTCACCGCGTAGTGCGCCACGACCCCGCCCTCGGGCGTCAGCGCCTGTACATACAGCCCCGGGACCTGACCGAAGACCCCGCCGTCGCAGGAACCGGCGATCAGCACCCGCTGCACGGCGGGCTCCACACGTGGCAGGTCCACCTCCAGCCACTCGGCGAGCTGTCCGCCCCCGTCGGCCCTGCCCGCGTGCCGTACGGCCCCGGACGGATGCGCGGGCTGGTTGTAGAAGACGAAGTCGGTGTCGCCGCGGACCTTGCCCGCCGCGTCCAGCAGCAGGGCGGAGGCGTCCACGACCGGCGCCCCCGGAACGTCCTGCCGGCCCACCGCGACCCGCAACGCGGTGGCCGGAACGAGGGTGTTGGCGCCTTTCGTGATGTGCGTCATGGGGCACATGGTGGCAGTGAAGAAGGTGTGAAGTCGATGGGCGGGAGGAGCGCGGGGAGATCTTTCCCGGCCGGGCGAACGTTTCGGCCCACAGCGGCGTCATAGGGGAAACGCGGCGAGGGGAGGGGTGGCTGTGCTGCTCGGGAGGGCCCGCCGCGGCCGGGGGAAGGACGTCGCCGACGATCCCCTGGACGCGGCCCAGGAACGCCGGGTGCGGGCGGTGCTCGCGCTGGGCGGAGTACCGCAGGCGGACCTGCTGGACGGGGTGCAGCAGGTCCGCCTGCGGCTGCTGGAACGGGCCGCGAACGGACAGGAGGCACCACGGGACGTGTCGGCGTGGGCGGCGGTCGTCGCCTCCAACCTGGCCATGGACTGGCACCGGGCCAAGCGCCGCCAGGAACGGCTCGGCGAACGCCTCGCCGCACTGCGCCAGTCGGAGCACCCCTCGGGCGAGGACACCAGCGTGCTCTCCCTCGCGGTCGCCCAGGGGCTGGACGGACTGCCCGACGCCCAGCGCCAGGTCGTCGTCCTGCGCTTCTACGCCGACCTGCCGGTGCGCGACATCGCCGAGCAGCTCGGCGTCCCGGAGGGCACGGTCAAGAGCAGACTGCACTCCGCCGTACGGGCCCTGCGCGCCCGCCTGCACGAGGACGAGGTGGTGTGACCATGGCCGCCGAGCACGAAAGCCGTGCCGGAGCGGACGCCCTGATGGCCGCGATCACGGGTGAGCCGCTGCCGCCCGGGGCCCGCGAGGACGCCGCCGTCCTGGCCGAGCACCGGGCGGCGGTGGCCGACGTGGCGCTGCTGCGCGAGCAGCTGGGACTGATCGGGCGGGCGCTGGGCGAGCCCCTAGAAGTCGCGCCCGCCGCCTCCGCCGCGCCCGCCGCGCAGGCCGCGCACGGGACAGCGGTGCCGGTACGGAGGACACGCCCCCGGCGCCGCTTCCTCACCCTCGCCCTCGGCACCCTCGCCGTGGCCTGCGCGGGTGCCGTGGTCTCCGGCATGGCGTGGCTGGTGGTCCAGGGCGGCGGTGCCGACGACTCCGCGGCCAGCGGCGCCCAGGCCGACTCCGGTGCCAAGGAGGCCGCCACCGCCTTCGGCAGCCCCCGCTATCTGGCCTGCGCCCGGCTGGTCGCCGAGGGCACGGTCACCGCCGTCGAGCCGGTCCCCGGCACCGTTCGGTACCGGATCACCTTGCGCGTCATCCGGTCCTACCAGCCGGAGCGGGGGCAGAAGCAGGTTTCGTTCGTCGTGGAGGAGGGCGTCCACCCCCGGCTGCGCGAGGGCGACCGGGTCCTGGTCGGCCTGGAGCGCGAGGAGGCCCAGCCGGACGCCGTCTACGTCGGCGAGGAGGAGATCGCCCCCGAACGCGCCTGGATCACCGCCTCCCTGCCCGAGTCCCGCACGCTCACCTGCTCATGAGCCCGCGCAGGAGAAAGGGCGGGCGCCCCCTGCGGAACGCCCGCCCCCGGTGCCGTACCGGACCTACGGCACGACCTTCTCGATCTTTACGCTGCCGGTGCCCGCGGCCGTGCCGCGGGCGTTGACCAGCTGCACCTGTCCGAAGAACTCGCGGCCCTCCGGCGCGGCGGCCAGCGCGGTGACGCTGCCGGAGACGGTCGCCGAGGCGCCCGTGGCCAGCTTCACCGGCGACTCGTCGACGGTGACGGTGCCGAGGGAGGTGGAGAAGAACACGTCCCGGTAGTCGTAGGCGGTGGTGCCGGACGGCACCGCGTAGCCCGCGACCTCGATCGTGTACGTCCCGGCGGCCGGGTCGGCGATGGAGACGGCCTCCTCGGAGTCGCCGTCGGCGGACTGGCCGACCTGCTTGCCGTCCGCGTCGTAGACCGTCAGGTCCAGGTCGGCTGCGGTGTCGGAGACGTTGCCGATGACCACGTCGAGCGAGGTGGTGCCCTCGGGCACCTCGACGGTGGTGGTCCGCGTCTCGCCCTGCGCGATCGTCGGGCGGGCCGACTCGGCCGAGCCCAGCGGGCCGCCGGTCAGACGGCCGTCGATGGCGGCGTACTGGTTCGTCACCGTCCAGGAGGCGGTCACCGGGGTGCCCGCCTTCGCCTCGGGCACGGTCACGACCTCCGGTTCGAAGGCCGCGCCGAGGACGGAGACGTCCAGCTCGTAGGGGTTGTCGAGCAGCGGCGAGGTGCGGCGCGACTCGACCTCGATCTCCCACACGCCCGCCTGCGGGTCGGCGTAGGAGCGGACGTCGGGCTTGCAGCCGTTGCCGTCGAGGTAGTTGTTGTAGCAGTACGGCGTGGAGGACTCGTCCTGCGCGACGCCGTAGGGGTGGATGGCGATGAACCGGGTCTGGCTCTTGTCCTTCAGCCCGCCGATCGCGACCTCCAGGGACCTGGCGCCCTCGGGGACCGTCACGAAGTACGACCGCGTGCTGTTGCGCTGCACCGAACCCGACGCCGAGTAGGTGTACTTCAGCGGCGCGGAGACCACGACGGTGGTCATGACCAGCTTGTCGGTGCCCTCGGTCCTCGGGTCGTCGACCTCCAGGACCGCGCTCTTCAGGCCCGCGTCCTCCGGCGCGGCCTGCACCTTGACGGTGACCGGCCGGTTCAGCGGCAGCTTCACCTCGTCGGAGCCGACGATTTCGAAGGTGTTCCCGGCGTTGTTCTCGAAGTGCAGCTCGTGCCGGATCGCCTGGTCGGCGCCGGAGGTACGGGTGAGGGTGATCTCGTACGTCTTCTTCTGGCCGGCCCTCAGGCCGCCCTCGCGGTCGTAGAGACCGGTGCCGAAGCCCGGGGTCTTCAGCCTGGAGGCGAAGACGGTGTCGACCGGGGCCTTGACCGTGTACTCGTGCGCGGAAGCGCCCTTGCGGATCGACTTCCAGGCGTCCACGACGTTGATCAGGCCCGCGCCCTCCTCGTACGCCTGCACCCCCTTGATGTGGTCGGCGGTCGAGGTCAGCGCCGTGCGCAGCTTCGCCGGGGTGAGGTCGATGTGCTGCTGCTTCGCGGCGGAGAGCAGCAGCGCGGAGGCGCCGGCCGCCTGCGGGGAGGCCATCGAGGTGCCCTGGAGCATCGAGTAGCCGGCCGGCAGCGAGTAGCCCGCCTCGGCGACCGGTCCGCCCGGCAGCCAGGTCTGCGTGGTGTTGATCGCGGCGCCCGGCGCGGAGAGCGTCGGGGTGAAGCCGCCGTCCTCACGCGGGCCGCGCGAGGAGAACGGCATCATCGCGTACTTCTTCTCCACGGCCGAGCCGTAGTTGGCGGCCCAGGTCTCCTTGGAGATGGTCGCGCCGACCGAGATGACCTTGTCGGCCAGGCCGGGGTCGCCGATGGTGTTGGCGCCGGGGCCCTCGTTGCCGGCGGAGATCACCAGCTGGACGCCGTAGGTGTCGATCAGGCGCGTGTAGAGCTCGGCGCGCGCGTTGTTGCCGTCGTTCAGCGCCGGGAGGCCGCCGATCGACATGTTCACGATGTCGACACCGCGGTTGACGACCAGGTCGATCATGCCCTCGGTGAGCGCGACGTTGGTGCAGCCGCCGGTCCAGGTGCAGGCCCGGGAGGAGACGATCTTCGCGCCCGGGGCGGCGCCGTTCATCTTCCCGCCGAACAGGCCGTGGGCGGCGGTGATGCCGGCCACGTGGGTGCCGTGCTCGGACTCGATGACGCCGATGTTGACGAAGTCGGCCGTCTTGCCGGTCCAGTCCCCGCCGTAGGGGTCCATCGGCACGTCCTTGCGGATCTGCACGACGAACGGCTGGCGCTCCACGACATCGGTCGACGGGTCGTCCGTGCCGAAGTAGCCGACCTGGTACCCGTCCTTGTACGGCTTCATCGGCGTGTCGTCGCCGAAGTCGTAGTTGTTGTTCAGGTCGACGCGGACGGTTCCGGCGGCCGGGTCGTACAGCACGCCCCAGGAGTCGGTGGTGTCGCCGTCGCGGTTGGCGTCACCGGCCGCGTCGCCGCCGGTGGTGTACGACTCCTTGAAGGAGCTGACCTGGTAGGAGCCGGCGGGCGCGGTCCAGGTCCGCCCGCCGTAGGTGAAGGCGGGCCCGGAGACGGCGGTCACCATCGGGCGCCAGGTCTGGTCGCCGTCGACGATCGGGTCGGTCGCGGTGACCCAGTCGACGATCTTGCGCTCGCCGGTGGTGGTCCTCTGGAGCGCCGGGTGGCCCAGGTCCACGCCCGAGTCGAGGATGCCGATGGTGATGCCGCGGCCGTCCGCCTTCGGGTTCTGCTTCACGAAGTCGACGGCGCCCGTCTCGAAGGACGGGTTGTAGGGGTTCTCGGCGGGGGTCTTCGCGTTCGGCGCCGCGTAGGCGGTGGCCGAGGCCTTGGCCGAGGCGCCCTTGGCGGTGTCCGCGCTCGGCGTCGGGTCGTCCAGCGCGATCTCCTGGCGCAGGTCGATGCCGTGCACCGAGGAGAGTTCGGCGGCGGCGTCGATGGCCGAGTCCGCCTTGGCGGTGGGGACGGTGGCGCGGACGTAGCCGAGCTTGTCGTAGGTGCGGCCGACCGAGCCGCCCTTGACCGCGTCCAGCTTCTCGGCGACCTGCTCGGTCTGCCCGGGCGCGGTGGCGATCATCAGCGTGACGTTCTTGTCACCGGCGGCCTTGGCGTCGGCGAGCAGGTCCGCGTCGTCGGAACCCAGCTTGTCCCGCGCGGACTTGACCGGGTCCGGTGCCGGGGTCGCGGCGGCCGGCGCGTCGGCCGCGAGGGCCAGGGGTATCGGGCCCGCCGCGGAGAGCGCGGCGACGATGCCCGCGGCCACGGCGATACGGGCCACGCGTCTCGCGCCGGGTATCGGATCGCGCTTGGGGGTGAGGCTCATCGGCATCCCTTGCAGGTAAAGGAACGAGCGGGGAGCGACCGGGGCCGATCGGACCTGGTCGCACTAGTCCGGAATGCGATCCCGGACGACCGCTCAGCTTTACGTACGGGGTGAATGTTTGTGGAGAGTTGACCGAGACGTAGGGAACGCATGGCGGAATCCCGCCATGCGTCACCGGGGACTTATGAGGGCAGCCTGTGACATTCCTCAGCGGTGACCGGCGCGCCTACGCGCGTAGGCGGTTAACGTCCCGGGATGCGAAAGAACCTACGGGTGGCGGCCTACGCCCTGTGCGTCCGCGACGGACAGATCCTGCTGGCCCGTTCACCGGCTCCCGACGGCACCCCGGAGTGGGTGCTGCCCGGCGGCGGCATGGAGCACGGCGAGGACCCCTACGACACCGTCCGGCGGGAGGTGGAGGAGGAGACCGGCTACCGCATCGAGGTGACCGGCCTGCTCGGCGTGGACTCCGTCCGCCACATCCTCCCGCGCCGCTTCGGACGCGCCGTCGACCACCACGCCGTGCGGCTGCTCTACGAGGGCCGCGTCGTCGGCGGCGAACTGCGCTACGAGATCGGCGGCTCCACCGACCTGGCCGCCTGGCAGGACCTGGCCGCCGTGCCCGGGCTGCCCCGGGTGCCGCTGGTCGACACCGGCCTGCGGCTGCTGCGCGAGCGCCCGGCGGCGGGACGGGCCGCGCTCGCGGAGGAGTAGGCCCGTTCCGCCGCGGACGCCTCCCCTACCCCGGCAGATGAACAAGGAGTGACCGCCTCCGGGCGGCCCAGCAGCGGTGCGGGGGCGCGCAGGGTAGCCGGAGATCCACGTACGGTGATCGGCGTCGCGCGTTGCTGTGACGTTCACGCGCAGGCCACCCCCGGTGCCAACGATCCGGACGAGCGGGCCGGTCCGCGTCAGCGACCGCCCGTGACCACTGCCGACGCGTTCGCACTCGGGGAGAGAAGCGCATGTCGCGCCTACGCTCAGTCGCCGGCCTGGCGCCGGGCATCCACCGCCGTACCGTCCTCGCCGCCACCGGAGCCGTCGCCGTCTCCGCGGGTGTCGGCTACGCCCTGCGCCCCAGTGACAGCCAGGCCGCCACCACGGCGGCCGGGAACACCGCGGCCGCCTCCTCCAGACCGGCCCCCCAAGCCCCGCTCGCCCCCTACACCGCGGGCACCACCCTGGCCTCCGTCGGCACCCCGCGCGGCACCTCCGGCTACCGCCGCCTCGGCGACGGCCCCGGCTGGCCGCGGGTCGTCCGCGGCGAGCTGGCCGAGCCCAGGTCCGGCCGCGCCGGGCGCCGGACCACGCTCGCCGCCTTCGTCCAGCTCACCGACCTGCACCTGACGGACGTCCAGCACCCGCTGCGTCTGGAGTACCTGCGCTCCACCGACCCGCACGCCTGGCGGCCGCACGAGGCGCTCACCGTGCAGGGCGCGATCGCGCTCGTCGAGCGGATCAACGCGCTGCGCGGCGCCCCCGTCACCGGCTCCCCGCTGCACTTCGCCATCACCACCGGCGACAACACGGACAACAACTCCCGGGCCGAGCTGGACTGGTTCATGACCGTCATGAGCGGCGGCCGCATCACCCCCGACACCGGCGACCCGCGCCACTACGAGGGCGTCCAGGACAGCGGCCTGAAGCTGTACTGGCAGCCCGCGTCGACCATGCGCGACGGGGACAAGCAGCTCGGCTTCCCGCACATCGAGGGCTTCCTCCGGGCCGCCCTGCGCGAGGTGCGCAGCCCCGGCCTCGGCCTGCCCTGGTACTCCACGGTCGGCAACCACGACGCGATGCCGCTGGGCTGCTACGCCTCGCACGGCGACTCCTACCTCACCGACCTCGCCGTCGGCGGCCGGAAGCTGATGAGCCTGTCCGCCGCCGAGGCGAAGAAGCTCCAGAACCGCATCAGGAAGAACGGCGACCCCAAGGGGGCCGAGTACCGCGGCTTCCTCCGGGCCCACGCCCGTGCCATGCGCGCGGTCACCCCGGACGAGCGCCGCGCCCCGTTCACGCCCGCCGACTACCTCAAGGCCCACCTGGACCCGGCCCACCTCGGCCCGGGCCCGGCCGGCCACGGCTACACCGCCGCCAACCTCGAGACGGGCACCCAGTACTACTCCTTCCGCATCTCCGACGACGTGATCGGCATCAGCCTGGACACCACCGACCCCGGCGGCCACTACGCGGGCTCCGTCGGAGCGGCGCAGCTGCGCTGGCTGGACCGCACGCTGCGGGAGAACGCGGACTCCTACGCGGTCGTCTTCAGCCACCACACCAGCGGGTCGATGACCAACCTCCGCCCCGACCCGGCCCGCCCGGACGAGCGCCGCCTGGGCGGCGAGGACGTCGTCGCCCTCCTCGGCAGCCACCGCAACGTCCTCGCCTGGGTGAACGGCCACATCCACCGCAACGTCATCACCCCGCACGCCGGTAGCGACGGCCGCTCCTTCTGGGAGATCTCCACCGCCTCCCACGTCGACCACCCGCAACTGGCGCGGGTGCTGGAGCTGGTGGACAACAAGGACGGCACGCTGTCCGTCTTCACCACCCTGGTCGAGTCCTCGGCCCCGTACCGCACGGACTTCACCGACCTGTCGCAGACCGGTCTGGCGGCCCTCTACCGCGAGCTGTCCGTCAACGCCGCCGGCGCCCCGGCGGACCTGGCCGGCGAGGCGAAGGACCGCAACACGGAGCTGGTGCTGGAGAAGGGCTGAGCTCCGGCCGCGGACGCGCGCACGAGGAGGGGCCGCCGGCGGCCGGCGGCCCCTCCTCTCCCCTCCTGGTGCCGTCCCGGTCCGTCCACTACCGGGGCAGCACCACGACGTACGCCGCCGGTTCGCGGTCACCGGACGCCATCAGGGCGGTGCGCACCACCGCCGCCTGCTGCTCCGGGCAGTCCCGCAGCTTCTTCGGCGTGAGGTGCACGACGGTGATGCCCAGCCGTTCCAGGTGCTCGCGCTTGCGGGCGTACTCCGACCACAGCGCGTCGTCGTCCTGCCGGGGCGCGCGGGTGTCCAGCTCCACCGCCACCGCCTGCTCGGGCCAGTAGGCGTCCAGACCGCCCAGGTACGGACCGCCGGGCAGCCGGAGGTCGACGTTCCACACCGGGTCGGGCAGGCCGTACTCGCCCACCATCCGGTACAGGCGGTCCTCCGCGATCGCCCGGCCCTCGGCCAGCAGGGTGTCCACCGCGTCCACCACGTGCGGCCGGCTCAGCAGCCGCGCCCGGTTCAGCTCCCGTACCACGGCGGCCGGTTCGCAGTGCCCGCCGCGCACCGCCTCGGTCAGCAGCCGGCGTACGACACCGGCGTCCGTCAGCCCCGCCACCGCGTCGGCCAGGGCCCGCGGCACCGGCGCCACCGGCAGACCGGCGGCGACCAGCCCGGGGGCGGGCAGCACCGGCGTGCGGACGATCCGCGCGCAGCCCGTCGAGCGCAGCCGGCGCAGCCGGGGGACCAGGACGTCGAGCACGTCCAGGGACGCCAGCGGCGGGGCGGAGGCGAGGCCGTGCAGCGTCAGCGCGGCCAGGCCCGTGATCATGGCCTCCGCGTAGGCCGGCTCCCGGGTGCTCCGCGCGCCCGGTTGGGCGGGGACCTGGGCGGTGCGCTCGCGTGCCGCGTACAGCAGCACCGCGTGCAGCCGCTCGTCGCTGGTGGGCGGGCCCGGGTGGAGCAGGACGACGCCGGGCAGGAGCTGCTGCCAGGGACCGCCGGGACGGCACTGCTCGCCGGTCTCGGCGGCCGTCACACCGTGCGTGCGCAGCTGCGCGGTGGTCATGACCGGGTGGCGGCCGTCCGACAGGTGACGCAAGGGGCGGGGGGAGAGCGGAGTGTCGTGGTTCATGTCCCGGGGTTTCCCGTGCCCGATCACCCTCTTAACCGCTGTTACACGGCTGTGGGCGAATGCGGACAGGACCGCACTAAAGGACGGGTGTTCGGATGCCGAGAACCCCTGGTCCGTTCGGGTGGGGACCAGGGGTTACGGCACCTGTGTAACGATGACGGAACGCCCACGCGTGGGCCAAGGATCCCTACTCGGTGGCCGCCGCGTCGCACGCCTGTCCGCGCAGCGCCCGCGCCAGGTCGTCCCGGGCCTCCAGCACCAGCCGGCGCAGCGCGGGCGCCGCCTGGGGGTGCGCCCCGAGCCACGCGTCCGTCGCGTCCAGCGTGGCCCGCGAGTCCCGCAGGGACGGGAAGAGCCCGCGCACCACGTCCATGCCGATCTGGATCGACCGCTCGGCCCACACCCGCTCGATCGCCGCGAAGTACTTCTCCGCGTACGGCGCGAGCAGCTCCCGCTGCGAGGGCTGCGCGAAGCCCGCGATCGTCGCCTCCACCAGCGCGTTGGACAACGCGTCCGACTCCACCACCTGCGCCCACGCCTGCGCCTTCACCGCCGCTGAGGGCCGGGCGGCCAGACAGCGGACCTGGTGGCGCCTGCCGGACGCGGTGTCGTCCCGGGCCAGTTCGGCGGCGAGCACGGACTCGTCGGCCAGACCGTGGGCCGCGAGCGGCTCCAGCAGCGCCCACCGCAGCTCCTGGTCCACCTCCAGCCCGTCGATCTTCTCCGTGCCCTCCAGCAGGCCCCGCAGCAGCCGCAGTTCCGCCGGCTGCGAGGCCACCGAGGCCAGGAAGCGGCCCCAGGCCAGCTGGTGCTCGCTGCCCGGCGCCGCCGCCCGCAGCTCCCGCAGCGCGCCCTCGGCCAGCAGCCGCCCGCCCGTTCGACGCCACTGCGGCGCCACGTAGTGCACCAGCGCCGAGTTCGCCCAGGCGTGCAGCATCTGGAGCACCCCGATGTCCGACTCGCGCCCCGCGAACCGCAGCACCAGCCGCACGAAGTCCCGCGCCGGCAGCAGCGCGTCCCGGGTCAGGTTCCACAGGGCGGACCAGCACAGGGCCCGGGCGAGCGGGTCGGTGATGTCGCCCAGGTGCTCGCGGAGGGTGGCCAGCGAGGTCTCGTCGAAACGGACCTTGCAGTACGTCAGGTCGTCGTCGTTGACGAGGACGAGCTCCGGTGCCTCGGCGCCCGCCAGTTCCGCGACCACCGTCCGCGGCCCGTCGATGTCCGGCTCGGCCCGCGCGTACCGCTGGAGGGCACCGGTCTCGTCCCGCCGGTACAGGCCCACCGCCACCCGGTGCGGGCGCAGCTCCGGGTGCGACTCGGCGGCCTCCTGCACCACCGCCAGCTCGGCGATCCGGCCCTCGGCGTCCAGCAGCACCTGCGGGGTGAGGGAGTTGACCCCGGCACTCTGGAGCCAGGCCCGCGCCCAGGTGCCCATGTCCCGGCCGCTGGTCTCCTCCAGCACCGTCAGCAGGTCCCCGAGGCGGGTGTTGCCGTACGCGTGCCGCTTGAAGTAGCGCCGGGCGCCCTCCAGGAACGCGTCCCGGCCCGCGTACGCCACCAGCTGCTTGAGCACGGAGGCGCCCTTGGCGTAGGTGATGCCGTCGAAGTTCAGTTTGGCGTCCTGGAGATCGCGGATGTCCGCGGTGATCGGGTGGGTGGACGGCAGCTGGTCGGCGCGGTAGGCCCACGCCTTGCGGCGGTTGGCGAAGGTGATCCAGCCGTCCCCGAAACGGGTCGCCTCCACCAGCGAGAACGTGCCCATGAAGTCGGCGAAGGACTCCTTCAGCCACAGGTCGTCCCACCACTCCATGGTGACCAGGTCGCCGAACCACATGTGCGCCATCTCGTGCAGGATCACGGTCGCGCGTGCCTCGTAGGACGCCCGCGTCACCTTGCCCCGGAAGATGTACTCCTCCCGGAAGGTCACCAGGCCCGGGTTCTCCATCGCGCCGAGGTTGTACTCGGGCACGAACGCCTGGTCGTACTTGCCGAACGGGTACGGGTAGTCGAAGTGCTCGTGGAAGAAGTCCAGGCCCTGCTTGGTCACCAGGAAGACGTCGTCGGCGTCGAAGTACGGCGCCAGGCCCCGGCGGCACAGCGCGCCCAGCGGGATCTCCAGGGTCGTGCCGTCGGCGAGGGTGCGGGTGTAGGTGTCCGTGACGTAGTGGTACGGGCCCGCCACCACACAGGTGATGTACGTCGAGACCGGCTTGGTCTCCGCGAACCGCCAGACGCCGTCGGCGAGGTCGCCGGTGCCGTTGCTCCACACCGTCCAGCCCTCGGGCGCCCGCACCTCGAACCGGAACGGGGCCTTGAGGTCGGGCTGCTCGAAGCCCGCGAAGACCCGGCGGGAGTCGGCCGGCTCGTACTGGGTGTACAGGTACACCTCGCCGTCCTCGGGGTCGACGAAGCGGTGCAGGCCCTCACCGGTGCGGGAGTAGGCGCACTGGGCGTCGACCACCAGCTCGTTCTCGGCGGCCAGGTCCTCCAGCAGGATCCGGGAGCCGTCGAAGACCTCGCCCGGGTCCAGGTCCCTGCCGTTGAGGGACACGGCCGTCACGCTCGGCGCGATCAGATCGGCGAAGCTCGTCGCGCCCGGCTCGGCGCAGCGGAAGCGGATCGTGGTGACGGACCGGAAGGTGCGGGGCCCGGGCCCGTCGTCGTCGCCGACCGCGGAGCGCACGTCGAGGGACACCTCGTACCCGTCGACGGAGAGCAGGGCGGCCCGCTCCCGGGCCTCGTCGCGGGTCAGATTCTCACCGGGCACGGAAGGCACTCCCTCAGGGTGGTCGGGACGGGGGTGGAACAGGACCGATCCTGCCATGCGCTCCTGACGTGCGGCAGCCGGGAATGCGCTGGGCGCCGGTCGGTGTTGCCCGGTTCACGACCGTAATCCGAGGAGAGCCATGTCCGAGACCGTCACCGCCGCCGGCAAGACCCCCGTCGACTTCTGGTTCGACCCGCTGTGCCCCTGGGCCTGGATGACCTCCCGCTGGGTGCTGGAGGTCGAGAAGGTCCGCGACATCGAGGTCCGCTGGCACGTCATGAGCCTGGCCGTGCTCAACGAGGACAAGCTCGACGAGCTGCCCGAGGAGTACCGGGAGATGCTGGCCACCAAGGCCTGGAAGCCGGTGCGGGTGGTGACCGCCGCCTGGCAGAAGCACGGCGCCGAGGTGCTGGGCCCGCTGTACACCGCGCTCGGTACCCGTTTCCACAACAACGGCGAGGGCCCGACCCTGGAGGCCATCGCCGGCGCCCTGGCCGACGCCGGGCTGCCCGCCGACCTGATCGACTACGCCGACCAGGAGGACTTCGAGTTCGACGCCCAGCTGCGCGCCTCGCACAAGGAGGGCATCGACAAGGTCGGCCAGGAGGTCGGCACCCCGGTCATCGCCGTCCCGGGTGCCGACGGCGAGCAGATCGCCTTCTTCGGCCCGGTCGTCACCCCCGCCCCCAAGGGCGAGGAGGCCGCCAAGCTCTGGGACGGCACGCTCGCGGTCGCGTCGGTCCCCGGCTTCTACGAGATCAAGCGCACCCGCACCAAGGGCCCGGACTTCAGCAACCTGTAAGGGCCACGCCGGGACGTCGCCGCCCTCGGTCCAGTGCCCGCGCCGCTGACAGCGCCGGCATCCGGGGGCGGCACACCGGACGTACTCCTCGGGGTGAGGGGTGTGCCGGGCCCGGCGGACGGACCTCCTCCGCGCGGCGGCGCTCACCGCCGCGCCCGTGCCCCGGCCAGCCGGGCCAGATGGTCCGCGTACCCCTCGGCGTAGTACGCGGCCCGCTCCGCGTCCGGCTCGATCACCGTCGCCGGCCGCGTCCACGCGGAGGTGTCCAGCCCGGCCCCGTACCGTCCGGCCGCCGCGAGCACCGCGCCCCGGGCGCCGACCTCGCCCTCGGCGACCCGCAGGGGCCGTCCGAGCACATCGGCGAGCAGCTGCGTCCAGGCGGGGGAGCGGGTGCCGCCGCCGCACACCGCCAGCGCACCGGTCAGGCCCGCCGCCCCGAGGCAGTGCCGGGCGGCGTAGCCGATCCCCTCGCAGGTGGCGCGGACCAGGTCGCCGCGGGTGGTCTCCAGGGACACACCGGACAGCTCCGCCCGCAGCCGGGGCTCCACGAACGGGGCCCGCTCGCCCGACGGGGCGAAGTACGGCAGCACCCGCACCCCGTGCGCGCCCGGCGGGGCCGCCGCCAGCAGCCCGTCCACCTCCTCGTGGCGTACCCCCGTCGTCGACAGCACCCAGTCCAGCGCCGCCGTGCCCACCATCGCCGGCATGGCCCGCAGCCAGTGCCCCGGCCGGTCGGTGGAGATGTACAGCCCGGCCGGCTCACCGCTCAGGTCCAGTACGTCCGTCGCGACCAGGGCGGCCAGACAGGTGCCGACGATCAGCAGGCCGTCGCCGGGGGCGGTGACGCCGGCACCGAGCGCGCAGGCGGGCAGGTCGTAGGGGCCGTCGGCGACCGGGACGCCGGCCGGCAGCCCCTCGCCCCGGGCGCGGGCCGTGGGGAGCGGGTCGCCGACCGGGGCGAGCAGCCGGCGCCGGTGGGTCAGGCCCAGCAGCTCCACCACCCCGTTGTCGTAGGACCGGGTGCGCGGATCGAGGAACGGCATCGACGCGTCGGAGACATCCGTCGCCGCCGGTGCCCCCGTCAGCCGCCGGAAGACCATGTCCTTGCAGTACAGGGCGGTGGCCGCGGCGTCCAGGGACGCCGGTTCCATGCGGTCGAGCCAGGCCAGCAGCGGGCCCGGGCAGCCCGGGAACATGGCGCTGCCGGTGCGCCGGAACACCGTCTCGAAGGTGCCGTCCGCCAGCCACTGGTCCAGCAGCTCGTGCGCCCGGCCGTCCATCCAGGACACCGCGGGCCGCACCGGCCGGCCCTCCGCGTCGACCAGCCACACTCCGTCGCCCTGCCCGGTGAGCCCGGCCAGCTCCACCGGCCCGGCGACCTCGGAGGTCAGCTCCGCGAGCACGGCGACGACCGCCGCGTACACCTCCTCCATGTCCTGCTCGACCCGGCCGCCGCCCAGCGCGAGGGCGACCGGGCGGGCGGCGACGGCCAGCTGCCGGCCCGGGCCGTCGAACGCGGCGGCCTTCACCACGGACGTGCCCACGTCGATCCCGACGTACATGCCGCTCACCCCTGTCGTGCCGGATGTCAGGTCAGGCAGTGCGCGAGAGGCTCGCCGCGCAGCCAGCGGCCGACCTCCTCGGCGGCGATCCGCGCCGCCTTCTCCGCCACCGCGCGGGAGGCCCCGCCCAGGTGCGGGGTGAGCACCACGCGGTCGGCGAGACCGAGCAGCCGCGAGCCGGCCGGGAGCGGCTCGCGCGCGTAGGTGTCCAGCGCCGCCGCGGACAGCCGGCCGCCCTCCAGCGCGTCGCACAGCGCCTCCTCGTCCAGCAGCGGGCCGCGCGCCGCGTTCACCACCACCGCGCCGTCGGGGAGCAGCCCCAGCTCGCGGGCGCCGAGCAGGCCGCGGGTCTCGTCCGTGAGCCGGGCGTGCAGCGTGACCACCTGCGAGCGGCGCAGCAGTTCGTCGAGGGAGGCGACCCGCAGCCCGTGGATCTCGCCGCGGACGTACGGGTCGTGGACCATCACCTGCGCGCCGAACGCGCACAGCACGCGGGCCACCCGGCTGCCGACGGCCCCGTAGCCGACCAGCCCGACGGGCAGGTCCTCCAGCTCCAGACCGGCGTGCTCGTAGGTGTAGTACGTCGACTGCTCCCAGCTGCCCCGCCGGGCCAGCAGCTCGTGCGCCCGGGGGATGCGGCGCAGGGCCGCGAGCATGAGGCCGATGGCGAACTCGGCGGTGGCGGCGGCGTTGCGGCCGGGCGCGTAGCAGACCCGTACCTCCCGGGCCTTGGCCGCGTCCAGGTTGACGTTGACCGGGCCGCCCCGGCACACCACCACCAGCCGCAGCCCGGGGCAGGCGGCCAGCACGCGTTCGGTGACCGGGCCCATCTGCGTGACCAGCACCTCGGCACCCGCCAGTGCGCCGATCAGCTCGTCCTCCGCGTCGCCGGCCTCCTCCACCTCGGCCACCGGGCCGAACGGCTCGAGCGGCCAGCCGAGGGTCAGCTCGCGCACGTCGACGGGCCGGTCGCGCAGCTCCACGGCGATGGCCCGGGTGATCAGCTCCGGACAGACGAAGTGGTCACCGGCGGCCACCACACGCACAGGTTCGGTCATCGCGGGGAATCTCCCGTCTGGGCGTCGAAGAGTTGTCCAGGTGCCGTCCGCCGTCCCGCACATCGCATGACGGACCTGGTGCCCGTCCAACGGACCCGGTGCTCTGCCAGGTCACGCAGGGCCCGGGCCGGCGCCCCGTCGACTCGTCAACCGAGGGTGGAGCGGCGGAAGGTGTGCGTCAATCCCTCGCGCGGACGAAAGCGGGGCGTCACCATCGGGGACAGGCACGGAATCGTGAGGACCGGGGCGCGAGGCGTGGAGGCCGGAATGGTTCGGGCGGCACGGGCGTGGCTGGGCATCGACCTGGGCACGCAGAGCGTCCGCGTGCTCGCCGTCACCGCCGACGGCACGGTGCCGGCCTGGGGTGCCGCCCCGCTGGCGGGACGGCGGGCGGGCGGCCGGCACGAGCAGGACCCGGAGCAGTGGTGGGAGGCGGTCCGCGCGGCGTCCCGTGCCGCGCTCGGCCCGCTGGACGGGGTGCGGATCGGCGGGCTGGCGGTGTGCGGCACGTCCGGCACGGTGCTGCTGACCGACGCCTCGGGACGCCCGATGAGCCCCGCGCTGATGTACGACGACACCCGCGCGGCGCGGTGTGCGGCCCGGGTGCGCGAGGCGGGGTGGGCGGTGCAGGACACCTGGGCGCTGCCCAGGGCGCTGTGGCTGGTGGAGGAGTACGGCGGGGCGGGACCGGGAGGGGCGCGGTCCGCCGGTGACCGGCTCCGCCTCGCCCACCAGCCCGATCTGGTCCTCGCCCGGCTCACCGGCGGGCCGGTCCCCGCCGACTCCAGCCACGCCCTCAAGACCGGCTACGACCCGGAGCACGAGGACTGGCCGCACGCCGCGCTGGACCGGCTCGGCCTGCCCGAGGACCTGCTGCCCGCCGTGGTACGCCCCGGCACCCGTCTCGGCGAGGTCTGCCGGGCCGCCGCCGACGCCACCGGCATCCCCGCCGGCACCCCGGTGATCGCCGGAATGACCGACGGCTGCGCGGCCCAGATCGCCTCGGGTGCCCTCAGGCCCGGCTCCTGGAACTCGGTGCTGGGCACCACCCTGGTGCTGAAGGGCGCCTCGCCCGTCCCCGTCCGGGACGCCGCCGGAGTGGTCTACAACCACCGGGCCCCGGACGGCGGCTGGCTGCCGGGCGGCGCCTCCAGCGTGGGGGCGGGGGTGCTGACCGCCCGCTTCCCCGGGGCCGACGCCGCCGCCATGGACGCCCGCGCCGCCGCCTTCGAACCGTCCGGCGCGGTGGCCTACCCGCTGGTGTCGGCGGGCGAGCGCTTCCCGTTCCTGGCGCCGGAGGCGACCGGCCTGCTCCTCGGGGAGCCCGCCGACGACGCCGACCTGTGGGCCGCGCTGCTCCAGGGCGTCGGCCTCACCGAGCGGCTCTGCCTGGACTACCTGCATCAGCTGGGCGCCCCGCTGGACGGCCCCCTCGCCTTCACCGGCGGCGCCGCCCGCAGCGCGTACTGGAACCAGCTGCGCGCCGACATCCTCGGCCGCCCGGTCCGCGTGCCGGAGCAGCCCGAACCGGCCCTGGGCATGGCCGCGCTGGCCGCGTACGGCACCGGCGCCGCGCCCACGCTCGCCGAGGCCGCCGAGGGCATGGTCCACATCCGCACGGTGCTTCGGCCGCGCCCCGGCCGCACCGCCCTGTTCGCGGAGCCGTACGCCCGCCTCGTCGGCGAACTGGCGGCCCGTGGCTGGCTGCCGGCCCCGGTCGCCGCGCACGCCCGCGCCCGGCTGCACCCGGACGCCGACCGGCCCTGACGCCGCGGGGACGCCCTCGGGAACGTGCGGTGCCCCATCCCCGTACGATCGGACGGTCCCACGGCCCTGCCCCTGTCGTCGCCCCGCACGGACGGACCGCCTCATGAGCACCACGCTGCTGCTGGCCCGGCACGGGCAGACCGTCTGGCACGCCGAGAACCGGTATGCCGGCGTCAGCGACGTGCCCCTCACCGACATCGGACGCGCCCAGGCCGAGGCGCTCGGGCGCTGGGTCGCCCGCCACCCGGTCGACGCCGTGCGGACCTCGCCGCTGACCCGGGCCGTCGCCACCGCCGAGCCGGCCTGCCGCGCCCTCGGCCTGACCGCCGTGCGCGAACCGGCCCTGCGCGAATGCCACTTCGGCGTGGTCGAGGGCCGTACGCTCGCCGAGTTCGAGGCCGTGGAGCCCGGACTCGCGGCGGCCTTCCGCGCCGACCCGGTGAGCTGTTACTTCCCCGGAGCGGAGGACCCGCGGGCCGCGGCGGACCGGGGAGCCGACGCCCTGCGCCGCATCGCCGCCGCCCACCCCGGCGAACGGGTCCTGGTCGTCGCCCACAACACCCTGCTCCGCCTGGTCCTGTGCCGGCTGCTGTCCATCCCCTTGAGCGAGTACCGCCGGGTCTTCCCGCGGCTGCGCAACGCGGCGGTGACGGAACTACGCCTGGACGGGGACACGGCCGCCCTGCTGTCGCTCAACGTGCCGTGCGTGCCGGACCCGCCGTGAAGCACCCGGGAGAGCCCCCGCGAGTCATGTCCTCACGGGGGCTCTCCGCGCCGTCAGGGCGCCAGCAGCAGCACGTCGGCGCGTGACCTGGCGGCCCCTCGTACCGCCGCGCCACGTCCTGTCAGTTCACGACCTGCCACATCGCCTCGATGAAGTCCACCTTCTGGTTCCTGTACTGAAGGTAGAAGGCGTGCTCCCAGGCGTCGAAGACCAGGATCGGCGTGGAGCCCTGGCCGACGTTGCCCTGGTGGTCGTAGACCTGCTCGACGACGAGCCGCCCGCTGAGCGGCTCGTACGCCAGCACGCCCCAGCCCGAGCCCTGCGTGGTCGCGGCGGCCCTGGACAGCTGGGCCTTGAAGCCGGCGAAGGAGCCGAAGGACTCGGTGATCGCGTCGGCCAGTCCGCCCACGCCGTCGGCCGCCAGCGGCTCACCGCCGCCGTCCTTCGCCAGCAGCAATAGTCCGGGTGTGCGGGCCCGGGCGCGCGGAAGGGCCCCCGCACGGATCCGTTCTCCGTGCGGGGGCCCTGCGGGCGAGGAGCGCTAGCCGGCGGAGCGCCTGCGCTGCCGGGCGTGGCCGGCCGCCGCCAGTACCAGCGTCATCGCGCCCGTCGAGTACAGCTGCACCCGGGTGTCCGGCTCCCGGGCCATCAGGACGAACACCGTCACCATGCCCGCCAGCGCGACCCAGGTCAGCCACGGGAACGCCCACATCCGCACGGCCGGGCCCTCCGGTGCCTCGCGCTCCAGACGGCCGCGCAGCCGCAGCTGGGAGACGGCGATGAAGCCCCAGACGACCAGGATCACCGCGCCGATCATGTTGAGCAGCCAGGGGAAGACGTCGTCGGGACGCCAGTAGCTGAGCAGCACACAGCCGAAGCCGACGAGCGAGGAGACCAGCACGGCCGGGCGCGGCACCCCGCCGGAGACCCGGCCCAGTGCCCTGGGGCCCTGACCGCGCTCCACCAGCGAGTAGGCGATGCGGGAGGAGCCGTAGATGTTGGCGTTCATCGCCGACAGCAGGGCCACCAGCACGACCACGTTCATCAGCTGTCCGGCGCCCGGGATGCCGAGGGAGTCGAGGGCGGCGACGTACGGGCCCTTCTCGACGAGCTCCTTCGAGTTCCACGGGACCAGCGTGACGATGACCGCCATCGAGCCGATGTAGAACAGCGCGATCCGCCACATCGCCGTGCGGACGGCGCTCGCCACGCCCTTGACCGGGTTCTCCGACTCGGCCGCCGCGATGGTGACCGTCTCCAGGCCGCCGTAGGCGAAGACCGAGGCGAGCAGGCCGACGACCAGGCCCTCGCCGCCGTTGGGCAGGAAGTCGGTGAGGTGGGAGGCGCCGGGGGAGTCGGTGCCCGGCAGGACACCCGCGATCGCCAGTACGCCGAGCACCAGGAACAGGGTGATCGCGGCGACCTTCAGGGCCGCGAACCAGAACTCGAACTCGCCGAAGTTCTTCACGGCGGCGAGATTGGTGCCGCAGAACACCACCATGAACAGCAGCACCCACACCCACTCGGGCGTGCCCGGCAGCCAGCCGGTGACGATCTGCGCGGCGCCGATGCCCTCCAGGCCGACCGCCGTGCAGAGCAGGACCCAGAAGGACCAGCCGGCCGTGAAGCCCGCCCACGGGCCGATCGCCCGCTCGGCATGGGCCGAGAAGGAGCCCGACGACGGATACGCGGCCGACATCTCGCCGAGCATCCGCATCACCAGCATGACGAGCAGGCCGGAGAGGGTGTAGGCGACGACGATCGACGGGCCGGCGGCGGCGATGCCCGCGCCGGAGCCGACGAAGAGCCCGGCGCCGATCACGCCGCCGAGGGCGATCATCGACAGATGGCGCTGCTTGAGGCCGTGGGTCAGGGAAGCGTCGTCCGCCTTCGGCGGTGTCCCGACGGGGGTGCTGGTCATGGGGCCGCTCGTTCGGTGCGTGGGACGGGCAAAAACTCCACCAGTCTGGGCGGCCCCCCGCCCGCGCGCGGAGACCGCCCAGGATGCGGACGCGACCCTTCCGGAGGGTGAAGTTCCGGTTACCCGGCCGCCACCGGCGTGTAGTGCGAGGCGTCGCCCTCGATCACATAGCTCTCCTTGCCCTCGATGCCGACCGGCACGTCACCGGCGACGGTCACCCGGTGCAGGCGGCGCGGCAGACGGTCGTGGTTGTCGATGGCGTAGTGCTGGGTGATGCGGTTGTCGAAGAGGACCAGCTGCTCCGGCGACCAGCGCCAGCGCAGCACGTTCTCCGGCCGGGTCACGTACGCCTGGAGCGGATCGAGGATCCTGCGGGACTCGCCGGCCGACAGGCCCGCGATCCGCTGCGCGAACCCGCCGATGAACAGGCCGCGCTCGCCGGTGAGGGAATGCACGCGGACGACCGGGTGGACGGTGCGGTACTCGATGGACGTGGACCGGGCCCGCCGGGCGGCCTGCTCCTCGCAACGCCTCCCGGGTGCCCAGACGGCGACCGGCGGGCGAGACGGTGTGCGAGGGGCGAGACGCTGCCCGAGGGGCGAGACGGCACCCGAAGGGGGGACGGCCGACCCGTTTGGTGGAACCCTACAGACCGTCGGACAACCCGCTCCGCGAGGATTCCCACCTCACATAAGTGACCGGCGTCACGCCATATCCGGTGTAACCGGCACTCTTTGTGTGAAGCCCACCAAGCCTCCCGCGAGCCCTTTGTCGAGCGCTGACGGTGATCGACGTACGGGCGCCGGTATAGCGTCACGGTGTCCCAACATGCCCACGTCACCCGCGGAGTCCCCATGAGCGCCGTTGCCGCAGCCCCCGCCCGCACCGGTCAGGTCCTCGCCGACCTCCTCCCCTCCTCCCGCGTCCGGGACGCCGCGCTGGTGATCGGCGGCGCCGCGCTCACCGGCCTCGCGGCCCAGATCGCGGTGCCCGTGCCCGGGTCCCCCGTGCCGGTGACCGGCCAGACCTTCGCCGCGCTGCTCGTCGGCACGGCCCTCGGCGCGGGCCGTGGCGTGCTCGCCCTCGCGCTGTACGCGCTGGCCGGCATCGCCGGTGTGCCGTGGTTCGCGGGCGGCGGCTCCGGGTTCTCCGTGTCCTTCGGCTACGTCCTCGGCATGCTGCTCGCCTCCGCCGCCGTCGGCGCCCTGGCCCGCCGCGGCGCCGACCGCTCCGCCTGGCGCACGGCGGGCACGATGCTGCTGGGCGAGGCGATCATCTACGCCGTCGGCGTGCCCTACCTGGCCCTGGCCGCGGACATGTCCGCCTCCGCCGCCGTCGCGGCCGGCCTCACGCCGTTCCTGATCGGTGACGCGCTGAAGGCGGCCCTGGCGATGGGCGTGCTGCCGACCGCCTGGGCGTTCGTCAACAAGCGCTGACCGGGCCGCGGGTCCCGCAGCTGCCGCAGGTGCCGTAGTTCCCGCAGTTATCGCAGGCATCCGGAAGAGGTTCGCCGGGTCGCATCGCGACCTCAGCCCGGCGGACCTCTTCCGCGTTTCCGCCCGCTCAGGCCTGCTGCCGGCCCGGCCGCCGCCGCGACCACCGGATGCCGGCCGCCCCCGCCGCGATCAGCGACACACCGGCCGCACCCAGCGGCAGCACATCGCGTCCGACGCCGGTCTTCGGCAGCTCCGCCCCGCCCGGTTCCGCCGGCCTGTTGTCGGTGCCGAGCAGCAGGGGCGTGGCCGGGGCGTCCGGCGACGGGTTGGTCGTGCCGAACGGCACCGGTCCCTGCTGCCAGAACGTCTTCTTCCCGTCGCCGCTCTGAACGGGCAGACAGATCTTCCCGGTCTTGTCCAGATCGAAGACCGCGTCGACGGCGTACGACTTGGTGGCGCCCGCCGCGAGATTCCCGACAGGGCAGGTGAATCCGCTGTTGGAGCCCTCCGGAAGATTGTTCCTTGCGATCCGTGAGCAGCCCTCGGCCTTCTTGACGGTGAGCCCTTCGAAACCGACCACCCACAACTTGACCGGGCCGCTTTCCCTGGTTCCGTCATTTTTCACCGTGGCGGTGATCGACGTCTTCTCCGTACGGTTGTCGACCGAGATCTTCGCGGGTAGCAGAGTCGTCAGTTCCACACCGGCCGGCGCCTCGTCGACGGCCTTTCCCCCCTTGCTGCTGCCGGGCTGCTGATCGTCCGCACCGGCGGTGGAAGAAAAAATCATCACCGCCGAAAAAGATGCCGTGACCAGCGATCCCGCGATGGTCGTCGTCCGGCGAGAAGCCATGTCCGTCCCCCTTGCTGCGTCTGAAATCGCAGTACTTGAAGAGCTACCACAAGATTTCTCCGCACTATGCTGGTACGGCACGAAGTGTGACCGTTGTGTTTCAGTCGCGGCGTCGTGAGGGGGTGCAGCGGATTGCCGGGAAATCCGAGGAACGGCGGCGTTGCAGGGCTATTGGTGACGGGACGCTACCGGTTGGCCGAAATCATCGGCCAGGGGGGAATGGGGCGGGTGTGGCGAGCCGCCGACGAAATACTCGACCGGCCGGTCGCGGTGAAGGAAATGCGGATCGACGGCCTCGACGCGGAGGACGCCCGCACCCGCCGGGAGCGCACCCTGCGCGAGGCCAGGGCCACCGCGCGGATCGACCACCCCCATGTCGTGCGCGTCTACGACGTCGTGGACGAGGGCGAGCGTCTGTGGATCGTCATGGAACTGGTCGCCGGCCGCTCCCTGGAACGCACGATCACGGAGGACGGCCCGCTGGGTCCGCGCGAGACGGCCCGGATCGGGCTCGGCCTGGTGGCGGCGCTGGGCCAGGTCCACGCGCGGGGGGTGCTGCACCGGGACATCAAACCGGGCAACGTCCTGGTCGAGTCCGGCGGGCGGCGGGTCGTCCTCACCGACTTCGGCATCGCCGCGATCCAGGACGCCAAGGCGCTGACCATGGTCGGCATGCTGGTCGGCTCGCCCGACTACATGGCGCCCGAGCGGGTCGCCGGACGCCCGCAGGGCCCGCCGTCGGACGTGTGGTCGCTCGGCGCCACGCTCTGCGCGGCCCTCGGCGGCCGCTCCCCCTTCGCCCGCGACACCACGCTGGCGACCCTGCACGCGGTGCTGTACGAGGAACCCGAACTCCCCGACGCGGCGGGCCCCTTGCGCGAGGTCCTGGCCGCGCTGCTGGAGAAGGAGCCGGCGGACCGGCCGGGCCTGGACGACGTGGCGGCGGCCCTCGAACCGGTCGCGTTCCCGGTGCCGACCCCGACACTGCCGGTGGGCGCGGCGGGAGCGGACCCGCCGGCGGAGCGTGCCACCGCCGGGGACGAACGGCCCACGGCCGGGCCGGAGCCCGCACCCGCGGTCACACCCGAACCGGGCCGGGACGCCGCTGCACGTACGCCGCGGGACGGACCGCCCGGGCCCGGGGGACCGCCGCGCTCGCGGACCGCCGGAGCCGCGCCGGAGCCGGCCCCGCACTTCCCGCCCCGGCCCACGGAAGAGACCGGGCCGGCCGCGACACCGACGGCCGGAACCACCGGACGAACGACGGTGCCGGAGGCGCAGCCCCCCGCCGTCTCCGAAACGGCACCGGACCACACGGGGCGGGCACCTGCCCCGGAGCCGGTGCCGGAGCCGGCTCCACGGCCGGTGTCGGAGCCGGTCCCGGAGGCAGGGTCGAGGCCGCAGCGGGCCCCGGAGCCGGAGTCGGGGTCGGTGCCGCAGCGGGCACCTGCCCCGGAGCCGGTGCCGGCCCCGGAGCCACGGCCGGTGTCGGAGCCGGTCCCGGAGGCAGGGTCGAGGCCGCAGCGGGCCCCGGAGCCGGAGTCGGGGTCGGTGCCGCAGCGGACACCTGCCCCGGAGCCGGCCCCGGAGCCCCGGCCGGTGCCGCAGCGGGCCCCGGAGCCGGAGTCGGGGTCGGTGCCGCAGCGGACACCTGCCCCGAAGCCGGCCCCGGAGCCCCGGTCGGTGCCGCAGCGGGCCCCGGAGCCGGTGCCGGAGTCGCGGTCGGCGTCTGAGCCGGCACCCGCACCGCACCCGCCCGCCCCGGACGGCTCGCCGGACGCCCCACCGCACGATCGGTCCTTGCCGTCGGAATCGCCCGCGCCGGAGCACCGGCCCCCACCGCAGCAGAGGCCGAAGACCCCGCCCCCCTCCGACCCGGAGACCCCGTTCCTGCGCCGGGTCCGCGGAGAGTCGCCCACCCCGGCCTTCCGGCGGACCCCGCGCGTCCCGGCCCCGAGGGATCCCCGCCGGTCCGACTCCGTACGCGATGCCGTGCCGCCACCGTGCCGGACGGTCACCGGGGAAGGCCGGGCACCGGCGTCCGCCTCCGACTCCACCAGCACGACCACCCCCGACCACTCCGCACCACCGGCCGAGCCCGGCCCGCCCGCGCCCACGGAGAAGTCCCGCACGGAAGGACGCCCCGCCGCCCCCGCCACCCCCCGCCGGCACCGCGCCCGGCGCCGGGCCGCGGCTCTGGCCGGTGCCGTGGGCCTGGCCGTCGCCGGAGCCGTCGTGGCGGTCGTCCTCACCGCGACCTCCGGGTCGCCGGACGGCACCGGCTCCTCGACGTCCGCGCCGCCCACCGTCGGCGGCACCTCCAGGCCGCCGAGCCCGCCCGCGAGCCCGCCGCCGGGCGCGCACCGGGAGGCGGGCGGATTCGCGTGGACGACCCCCGACGGCTGGCGGCGGGATGTGAAGACGGGCGCCGAGGTGCACTACACGTCCCCGGACGGCCGGCAGGAACTGGCCGCCAAGTCCTCCCTGGCCCGCGGCGACCTGCTGGAGAGCTGGCGGACCTCCGAGCGCAACGCCCGGCAGGGCCAGGACTACCGGAAGATCCGCCTGGAGGAGACCAGGTTCCGCGGGCACCCGGCGGTCGTCTGGGAGTACACCTTCACGCTCAAGGGCGTCCCCTGGCACGCCCGGCTGCTGGGCTTCACCGTGGACGGCAAGTCGTACCAGGTCAACACCTGGTACCGGCCCGAGATCGAGGACCGTGCCCGGGGGATCTACGAGGAGGTCAAGGACAGCTTCACCGTGCTGTGAGAAAAGGGCGAGGGCCCGCGGCGACCTGCCGCGGGCCCTCACAACGGCTCCGGACGGAGCGCGGGCGGCCTCAGCCGGACGACGGCACCTTCCCGGCCCGCCCGCGGCCGACCTTCTCCTTGACGAAGGCGATGACCAGCACGATCGCCGCCACCAGCAGCGACAGCAGCACGGTCTCCCGGCCGTCGTGCTCGGTGTCGGTCAGCATGTAGCCGAGCACGAACACGATCAGCGCGGCCGTCGCCCAGGTCAGATACGGGTACAGCCACATCTTCACGACGAGCTTCTGGGGCGCCTCGGCCTGGATGATCCGGCGCATGCGCAGCTGCGAGAAGCAGATCACCAGCCACACGAACAGCGCCACGGCGCCGGAGGAGTTGACCAGGAAGAGGAAGACGGAGTCCGGGAACTTGTAGTTGAAGAACACGGCGACGAAGCCGAACACCACCGACGCGACGATCGCCGTCTGCGGCACACCACGCCGGGTGGTCCGTGCGAAGGCCTTCGGCGCGTCGCCCCGCTGCCCCAGCGAGAAGGCCATCCGGGAGGCCGTGTAGAGGCCGGAGTTGAGACAGGACAGCACCGAGGTCAGCACGATGAAGTTCATGATCTGGCCGGCGTGCGCGATGCCGAGCGAGTCCAGGGCGGCGACGTACGAGCCCTTCTCGGTGATCGCCTCGTCGTCCCAGGGCAGCAGCGAGACGACGACGAGGATCGAGCCCAGGTAGAAGACGGCGATGCGCCAGATGATGCTGTTGGTCGACTTGGTCACGGCCCGCTGCGGGTCCTCGGACTCACCGGCCGCCAGCGTGGCGATCTCGCTGCCCATGAAGGAGAAGACGACCAGCAGCACGCCGGTGAGGACGGCGCCGGGTCCGTTGGGCAGGAAGCCCCCGTGCGAGGTCAGATTGGAGAGCCCCGCCCGATCGCTGTCGGCGCCGGGCAGCACCCCGAAGACGGCCAGCCCGCCGACGACGATGAACGCGCCGATCGCCACGACCTTGATCCCGGCGAACCAGAACTCGAACTCGCCGTAGGAGCCGACGGAGACCAGGTTGGTGGCGGTCAGCACCACCATCACGATCAGGGCCCAGCCCCACTGCGGGACGGCGGGGATCCAGCCCTCCAGGATCTTGGCTCCGGCGGTCGCCTCCACCGCCAGCACCACCACCCAGAAGAACCAGTACAGCCAGCCGATCGAGAAACCGGCCCACCGCCCGAGCGCCCGGTCGGCGTGCGCGGAGAAGGAGCCGGACGTCGGGTTGGCCGCGGACATCTCGCCGAGCATCCGCATCACGAGGACGACGAGGGTGCCGACGAGGGCGTACGACAGCAGGATGCCGGGGCCGGCGGTGGCGATGCCGGAGCTGGAGCCCACGAACAGGCCGGCGCCGATGACGCCGCCGATGGCGATCATCGACAGATGGCGGTTCTTGAGTCCGGCCTGAAGCCCGGAACCGTGAGCTTGGGGGGCGGTCGCGGAGGCGCCGGGGTCTCCGGGCCCTCCGCGGCCGTCCCCGGCCTGCTTCAGAGTCGGCTGCGAGGTCATGGAAGGGAATTCCTTTGCGCCGGGGGAGCTGTTTCCCGTGCGGGCGGATGTGCGCCGCAGTGAGACGGTGCACGGATCTCGTACGACCGGCGTACGAGTCGGTCCAGTGAATCCGAGGCGTCTCGATTGCTGAACCTTTGAATTCAGATTGTTACCTCAGGTTTCCCTGAGCTTCCGTGACGGGACTCACTTTTCCCTGGGCGACACCCGAGGACCCTGCCCCGAAACGGGCGTGTCACACTCGGACCATGCGCGTGTATCTCGGTTCCGACCATGCCGGCTACGAACTCAAGAACCACCTCGTCGAGTGGCTCAAGGAGGCCGGCCACGAGCCCGTGGACTGCGGTCCCCACATCTACGACGCCCAGGACGACTACCCGCCCTTCTGCCTCCGCGCCGCGGAGCGGACCGCCGCGGACCCCGACGCCCTCGGCATCGTGATCGGCGGCTCCGGCAACGGCGAGCAGATCGCCGCGAACAAGGTGAAGGGCGTGCGGGCGGCCCTGGCCTGGAGCGAGGAGACGGCGTCGCTCGGCCGGCAGCACAACGACGCCAACGTGATCGCGGTGGGCGCGCGCATGCACGCCACGGAGGAGGCGACGAAGTTCGTCGAGGTGTTCCTGAACACCCCGTTCTCCGGTGACGAGCGTCACATCCGCCGGATCGACATGCTGGCCGCGTACGAGACGACGGGCGACCTCCCGCCGATCCCGGCGCACCACCCGCAGCAGCAGCCGTAGCCGGCAGCCGCCGTAACAGCAGTACGTTCTTCCGGGCCCGCCCGTCAGCGGACCGAGACGGGCGGGAGAGCGGGAAAGGTCGGAGCTCAGGTGCCAGAGGGCCATACGATCCACCGGCTCGCGCAGGACTACGCCTCGCGCTTCGCCGGCCGGGTGACGCAGGTCACCAGCCCCCAGGGCAAGTTCAGCGACGCCGCCGCCCTTCTGGACGGCACCGTCCTGCGCACCACCGACGCCCACGGCAAGCATCTCTTCCTGGGGTTCGGGAACGCCGACTGGGTCCACATCCACCTCGGCCTCTTCGGCAAGGTCGCCTTCGGCCCGGCCCCCGCGCCCCCGCCCACGGACACCGTCCGGCTCCGTCTGGCGAACGCCACCTCCTACGTCGATCTGCGCGGTCCCACCACCTGCGCCCTGGTCACCGGCCCCGAGAAGGACGCGATACACGCCCGCCTCGGTCCGGACCCCCTCCGCGACGACGCCGACCCGGGCGCCGCCTACCGGCGGATCTCCCGCAGCCGTACGACGATCGCCGCCCTGCTGATGGACCAGAAGGTCATCGCCGGCGTCGGCAACGTCTACCGCGCCGAGGTCCTCTTCCGGCACCGCATCGACCCCTACCGCTCCGGCAAGGACATCACGCCCGCCGAGTGGGACGCCGTCTGGCACGACCTGGTCGCGCTGATGCGCGAGGGCGTCCGCAACAACCGCATCGACACGGTCCGCCCGGAGCACACCCCGGAGGCGATGGGCCGCCCGCCGCGCGTCGACGACCACGGCGGCGAGGTCTACGTCTACCGCAGGGCGATGCGGCCCTGCCACATCTGTGGCGGCGAGATCCGCACCGCCGACCTCGCCGCCCGCAACCTGTTCTGGTGCCCGACCTGCCAGCGCGCCTGAGGCGGCCCGGTCAGAACCCGTGCGGCAGCCACGGTGCCACCGCGGACCCGAAGCCCAGCGAGGCCTCCGCCAGCGCGCCCTGCCGCAGCTCCCGCACCCGCCCGGCCGCGGCCAGCCCGTGCAGGGACACGCCCCCGAGATAGGCCGCCCCCAGCTCCCGCACCGACAGGGCGAGATCGGCCGCGTCCCGGGTGCGCTCGCAGGACGCCCCCTTGGAGTCCCCGGTCAGCCGCCAGCGACCCGCGTTCCACGGGCAGAAGGCGTCCTCGACCTCCAGCACGACGTCCAGCGGCGCCTGGTAGGTGCGGGCCTCCAGCGCCGCGCCGACCTCGACCAGCCGGACGTACATCCCGTCCCGCAGCCGCGGCCGGCACCGCCGGATGTCCGACACCTGGTACTGCCACCCCTCGTCGACCGGCCGGCCGCGCGCCCGCAGCGTCGACGTCAGATCGATGTCGAACAGGAAGCGCCACAGCGCCGCCTCCGTCACCGGGTCCAGGCCGGCCAGGTCGTCCAGGACCACCGCGCCGCTGGGCCCGGCATCCGTCCAGTCGGGCTTCACCCGGAAGCGGGCGTACCCCGTGACCTCGCCGTCCCGCTCGGCGACCGCGCACTGCAACGGCGAGGCCCCGTCCCGGGCGCTCTCCGGGTCCAGCAGCCGCAGCCGCTCCCAGCCGGGGCGCCGGGCCAGCAGCCCCGGGCGGCGCGGCACCAGCCGCGCGTACACCGCCTCGCAGGCGTCCAGTACGTCCGCGGGCGCGGCGTAGCGCACCCGTACGCCGTCCGTGCCGGCCGGGACCGCCAGCGCGACCCGGTCGGTGTCGATCTCGGCGTTCAGCTGGAAGGTGGCGGCGCCGTACCCGAAGCGGCCGTAGATGGCGGGCTCGGAGGCGGTGAGCACGGCCAGCGGCTCGGCCCAGGACCGGACGTCGTCCAGCTGCCGCCGCATCATCGAAGTCAGCACGCCGCGCCGCCGGTGCGTGGCCGCGACGCTGACCATGCTGACGCCCGCGGCGGCCACCGAGGCGCCGCCGGGCACGGTCACCCGGAACCGGAACGCCCCCGCGGTCCCCACGCAGTCCCCGCCGTCCCAGACCCCGATGCACCGATCGGTCTCGGTCAGCGAGTTCCACAGCTCCCGCTCCTCGGCCGGCTCCGGGACTCCGCTGAAGGCGCGGATCAGGGTGTCGTACCACTTGTCCCAGTCCGATGGACGCAGGACCCTCGTCCCGGTCGCGTACTGCGCCGTACCGTCAGTCGCCATGGACCATGCCTACCAGGGCCATGCGGTACGGGCGAGGGAATTTCCGTCAGGGGGCGGCGCGGCGGACTTCTGTGAAGTTCACTGTGAAGTCGGGCCTCGGACGGGGGACAAGTGGGACCTCCCGTGCCAAGCGGCAGGTCCGATGGATAAGGTCCCGAACTGATGGCAGCAGGACGAGAGCGGCGCGCCGAAGCCGACACGTTCACGGCCCGGTTGAAGAAGCAGTGGCACCGGGCCCGCGTCGGCGTGCGCAGAACCGCCGTCGACTACTTCCGCGGCGACGGCTCCGACTGGCTCGCCCTGGCCGGCCTGCTGCTGACCATCCCCCTGATCGCGGCGACCACGCTCGCCAACTCGGTGTGGTGCTCACCGGCCGCGCTCGTGCTGCCGATCGTCGCCGGCGGACTGCTGCTGCGGCCGGCCAGCCTGCTCGGCCTGTACGCGGCGGCGGCCACCGCGCTGATCGTGGAGTCGGTCCTGCTGGGGCCGTACACCGAGGGCCCCTCGCGGGTCACTCCCGGTGTGGTGCTGGTGGTGGCCGCGTGCGGGTTCTTCGGGCTGCTGCTGGCCCAGTTCCGCAGCCGGGTCGGCGTGCCCTGGCGGCGCGGCAGCACCATGCTGTTCGACCTGCGCGAACGCATCCGGGTGCAGAGCAAGCTGCCGCAGCTGCCGCCGGGCTGGCACCGGGAGATGGCCCTGCGCCCGGCGGGCGGCCAGTCCTTCTCGGGGGACTTCGTGGTCGCGGCCCGCACCAACGGCGGGCGCACCCTGGAGGTGGTCCTCACGGACGTCTCCGGCAAGGGCATGGATGCCGGTTCGCGCGCCCTGCTGCTCTCCGGCGCCTTCGGCGGCCTGCTCGGCTCGCTCCCGCCGCACGCCTTCCTGCCGGCCGCCAACGGCTACCTGCTCCGCCAGGACTGGGAGGAGGGCTTCGCCACCTCCATCCACCTGGTGCTCGATCTGGACTCGGGCGACTACGAGCTGTACTCCGCGGGCCATCCGCCGGGGCTCCAGCTCAGCGCGGGCAGCGGCCGCTGGGAGGAGAAGGCGGCCGAGGGCCCGCTGCTGGGCGTGTACGACGGGGCGCAGTTCGACCCGGTGAAGGGCTCGCTGCGCCCGGGCGACGTGCTGATGCTGTTCACGGACGGCCTGGTGGAGACCGCCGAGCGCGACATCGTGGAGGGTATCGACCGCCTCACCGGCGAGGCCGACCGCTATGTCGCCGGCGGCTTCCACGGAGCCGCCTGGCATCTGATCGAGGCGGTCGCCAAGGACGTCAACGACGACCGGGCGCTGCTGCTGATCTGCCGCGAGGGCCCGACGGCCCTGGCCGCGGCGGCCCGCTGAGACACTGGACGCGTGACCCGTATCTCCCCGTTGACCCTGGCCGAGGTCGAGGCCGTCGCCCGCGCCGCCCACGAGGGGCAGACCGACAAGGCGGGACGGCCCTACGCCGAACATCTGCGGGCCGTCGCCGAAGGGGTACGCCGGCGTGGCGGCGACGACGAGCAGATCGCGGCGGCCTGGCTGCACGACGCGGTGGAGGACGACGCGCTCTCGCCGCAGTGGCTGCGCGACGCCGCGCTGAGCCGCCGTACCAAGGACATCGTCCTCGCCGTCACCAAGCGGGCGGGGGAGCCGCCGGAGGCGTACGCCGCCCGGATCCTGGCCACCCCCGGGGCGGCGCTGGTGAAGGAGGCGGACCTGGCGCACAACGCGGATCCGGCGCGCCTGGCGGTCCTGGACGAGGCCACCCGCACCCGACTGACCGAGAAGTACGCGCGGATGCGCGCACTCCTCGGTCTGAACGGCCACTGACCTAGGCGCCGGCCTTCTCGGGCACGGACTCCCCGCCCGCGGCCTGCTCCCCCTCGCCGGACTCGGCCGCCTCCCCGGGCGTACCGGTCTTCCCGGTCGTACCGGTCTGCCCGGTCGTACCGGTCTGCCCGGTCTGCCCGGTCGTACCGGTCTTCCCGGTCCGCTCGCGCTCCCGGGCCAGTTCGGCCGCGTCCCGCCTGAAGGCCCACTCCATCCTCGGCTCCACCACGAACCGGAAGACCCGCCGCACGGGCCCGGTGCACAGCAGCGTGACGGCGGCGGCCGCCAGCACGGAGACGAAGATCTCACCGAGCGGCCGGTGCAGCGCGGCAGGGGCGAACCAGCCCCGGTACTCGCCGGCCTTCACCAGGAAGCCGTGCAGCAGATAGCCGTACAGCGTGCCCGCGCCGAGCGCCGTGAACCACATGCGCCGGCCCGGCACCCAGGCGAAGAAGCAGGCGGTCAGCAGCAGTGAGCAGCCGAACAGCGCGAGCACCATGACGGGCCCGGCCCACCAGGGCGCCCCCATCTCCTGCGCGGAGTCCCGGTGGTAGAACCACGCGGTGTTCATCCGCGGCACCGCCCACCAGCCGACGGCCAGCGCGGCGGCGAACACCGGCACGGACAGGATCCGCACCCGGCGGCGGCGCACCAGTCGGAAATGCTCGGGCTTCATGGACAGGCCCAGCACGAAGAAGGGCAGGAACTGAAGCACCCGCTGAAGGTCCAGGTCGTCGCCGATCTCCGGGCAGACGGAGGCCAGCATGGCGATGCCGAGCGCGACGGGCAGGGGGTGGCGCACCGTCTTCCAGACGGGTGTGGTCAGCCGCCAGATGAACAGGGCGACCAGGAACCACGTCAGATACCAGGGGTCCAGGAGGCTGATCTCCTGCCCGGGGGCGTGGTCGACGACGCGCCGGAAGAGGGAATAGGCGGTCTCGAAGACGAGGTACGGCACGGCCACACCGGTGATCAGACGCCTGAGCCGGTCGGGCCGCATGTCGAAACTGCGGGAGAAGTAGCCGGAGACGATGATGAAGGCCGGCATGTGGAAGGCGTACACGACCGTGTACAGGCCCTCCAGGATCCGGCTGTCTCCCTTGAGCGGCTCCCAGGAGTGGCCGACGGCCACCAGCACGATCGCCAGGTACTTGGCGTTGTCGAAGAACGCGTCGCGCCGGGTGCCGGGAGCGGCCGGGGTTGTCCTGGCGGCGGCGGAGGCCGTGGGTTCGTTCTGCTGGTTCTGCGGCGTGCGTCGCGGACCGGGCACTCCCGAGGCCGGCTGCTGTGCCGGCGGGAGCGGTGTCCTGCGGTCGCCGTTCGGTCGCAGCGAGTTCGTCACAGACCCTCCCGCACGGAGTTCGGAGAGCGGGTCCGGGACCTCGCTGCGCTTTCGGGGGACGAGGCAGCGTGGAACATCTGAGGCACCCTAGCGTCGGCTGTGCGAATCCGTAAAACTCCCGGTGTCGTTACTGCACGGCCATTCGAGTGCCCGTTTTCCACGGTGGGTTGACGTTTCCGCAATGGTCATGGCGTACACGTCGCCCGTACTGGATGTGCACATGATGAGCGTCCCTCTTGTCCGGACTCTTCATGACTAAGTCACGCATAGGACCGGCAGGCGACAGCTGTGAGATGTCCGCTTCAGTGTGCTTCCTGGGTCTGCCAGGACAGCCCTGGGCAGGGGGTGTGGCAATTATTCAAAACCCCTGCGTACGCATTGTGTGGACAGGGAAACGAACCGGCCTGATTTCCTGTGCGGAGGCACGGTCGAATTGCCGTGCGAGATCCCGCTGTCGTGCCGGTTCGTGCGGCGTGGTGCCCGCGGGGGACCAAGGAGTTGGCCGGACGATGTGTCACCTGCCGCATAGGACGCCCGGGTTGGTGGCACGATGGTTCTGGCGGGGGTGCGCGGGGTCGCATCCCCGGGCCGGGAGAGCGGACCGACCGAGGGTGTGATCAGTTGTGGCCATTTCACTGTCAGTGGTGCTGCTGTTGGCGATCATCCTGGTGGTGCTGTTCCGATCGGGATCACTCAAGGGCGGTCCCGCGATCGTCGCGATACTGTTCGGCTTCTTCCTCGCCTCGACCGGCGTGGCCCCGTCGATCAACCGCTTTCTCAACTCGATAGCGGAGACGATCAACTCCATCAGCTTCTGACCCGGGTCGGTCGGTCCCCTCGCCCTCTTCGTCCTCGAGACGTGAAGAGGGCGGACGTATACGTGGCCCGCCCGGGCGGCGGGCGGTCCGGCGTGCCCGCAGGACGCCTTCCGCGGCCAGGACGTGGGCGGGAGAAACGCGTCGGGCCCGGTTCCGTGGAACCGGGCCCGACGCCGGAACAGAGCGGGCGACGGGAATCGAACCCGCGTAGCCAGTTTGGAAGACTGGGGCTCTACCATTGAGCTACGCCCGCACAGCACGCGCCGCAGGTCACCGACCGCGGCACTGCAAGGCATCGTAGCGGGTCGCCCCCCTTCGGCGCACACCCCGCCGTCACCCGCACCGGACCTTCACCGACGCCTGCGAAATGCGGCGGCCGCGCCGCCCGGCGGCATGTACCCTACGTGTCGCACCAGACGGGGTGTGGCGCAGCTTGGTAGCGCGTCCGCTTTGGGAGCGGAAGGCCGTGGGTTCAAATCCCGCCACCCCGACCATCCAGGCGATCACCTCGGGTGATCGCCTTTTGGGTGGTGTAGCCGCTGCCGTTACTATGCAAGCTGCACGCCCGTGTGTCTCATCGTCTGAAGTCCTCCGGGCGCGAAATCCGCCGGACCCGCATGGCTCCGGCAGAACCCAAGAAGTCAGCCACAAGGAGACCGAACCGTGAAGAGCGCCGTGGAGACCCTGAACCCGACTCGGGTTCGGCTCACTGTCGAGGTGCCCTTCGAGGAGCTCAAGGACAGCCTCGACGCGGCGTACAAGAAGATCAACCAGCAGGTCACGGTGAAGGGCTTCCGCAAGGGCAAGATCCCGGCCCGCGTCATCGACCAGCGGTTCGGCCGCGGTGCGGTGCTGGAGGAGGCCGTCAACGACGCGCTGCCGAAGTTCTACACCGACGCGGTCAACGAGGCCGAGCTGAGCCCGCTGGGCCAGCCCGAGGTCGACATCACGGAGCTGAAGGACGGCGAGACGCTGAACTTCACCGCCGAGGTCGACGTCCGCCCGGCCCTGGAGATCCCGGACTACTCCGGCATCGAGGTCGAGGTCGACGCCGTCGAGGTCACCGACGAGGACGTCGAGAAGTCGGTCGAGCAGCTGCGCGAGCGCTTCGCCTCCACCTCCCCGGTCGAGCGCGCCGCCGAGGACGGCGACGTGGTCACCATCGACCTCGAGGCCAAGGTGGAGGGCGAGGTCCTGGAGGACGGCATCGCCAACGGTGTCTCCTACACCATCGGCTCCGGCGAGCTGCTGGACGGCATCGACGACGCCGTGAAGGGTCTGTCGGCCGGCGAGGAGGCCACCTTCACCTCCGAGCTCAAGGGCGGCTCCGCGGCCGGCAAGGAGGCCGAGGTCACCGTCAAGGTCACCCAGGTGGCCGCACGGGAGCTGCCGGAGCTGGACGACGAGTTCGCGCAGCTCGCCTCCGAGTTCGACACCCTCGAGGAGCTGAAGGCCGACAGCCGCAAGCGCCTGGCGAACATGAAGCAGTACGACCAGGCCACGCAGGCGCAGGAGCGCGTCCTGGACAAGCTGCTCGAGCTGGTCGAGGTCCCGGTCCCCGAGAAGCTGCTCGAGGACGAGATCAACACCCGCAAGCACAACCTGGAGCACCACCAGCTCGGCCAGATGGGCCTCACCCTCGACAAGTACCTGGAGATCCAGGGCAAGACCGCCGAGGAGTTCGAGACCGAGACCCGCGAGGCCGCGGTGAAG
Source organism: Streptomyces fumigatiscleroticus (assembly GCF_014647975.1). Taxonomy (GTDB): domain Bacteria; phylum Actinomycetota; class Actinomycetes; order Streptomycetales; family Streptomycetaceae; genus Streptomyces; species Streptomyces fumigatiscleroticus. The sequence goes on along the minus strand of NZ_BMQF01000002.1, from coordinate 384,941 downwards.
GGCATCAAGACCCAGTTCGTGCTGGACGAGCTCGTCAAGCAGGAGAAGCTGAACGTCAACCAGGAGGAGCTCACCGAGCACCTCATGCGGCGCGCCGCCTCCTCCGGCATGTCCCCCGACCAGTTCGCCCAGGCGGTCGTCGAGGGCGGCCAGGTGCCGCTCCTGGTCGGCGAGGTCGCCCGCGGCAAGGCCCTGGCCGTCGTGGTCGAGGCCGCCACGGTCAAGGACACCAACGGCGAGGTCGTCGACCTGAGCGACGACGAGGAGGAGACGGAGGCCGCCGAGGCCGCCGCCGACTCCGCCGAGGAGGCCCCGGCCGGGGAGAAGACCGAGGGCTGAGCCCCACGGCACCATTGAACGGCGTACGACGGGCCCTGGGTACCTATGTGACCCGGGGCCCGTCGCCCTACCCGAGGGGCGCGGGGAACCGCGAAGGCGCCACGTCGCTACGCCCCCGGCGAACACCCCCTTCCGCGGGATTCCCCGGAGGGACCCGCGCGTTAGGGTCCATGAATACGAGGGCAGGGGAGTCCCCGAGCACCGCCGGACGGCCCCACGCCCCGGCAGAACACGTGAGACGGCCCGGCGCCGTCGTAAGACGAGCAGGTGGATACGTGACGAATCTGATGCCCTCCGCCGCCGGCGAGCCCTCCATCGGTGGTGGCCTCGGCGACCAGGTCTACAACCGGCTGCTCGGCGAGCGGATCATCTTCCTCGGCCAGCCGGTGGACGACGACATCGCGAACAAGATCACCGCACAGCTGCTGCTCCTTGCCGCCGACCCGGACAAGGACATCTTCCTCTACATCAACAGCCCCGGCGGCTCGATCACGGCCGGCATGGCGATCTACGACACCATGCAGTACATCAAGAACGACGTGGTGACGATCGCCATGGGCCTCGCGGCCTCGATGGGCCAGTTCCTGCTCAGCGCGGGCACCCCCGGCAAGCGCTTCGCGCTGCCGAACGCCGAGATCCTGATCCACCAGCCCTCGGCCGGTCTGGCCGGCTCGGCCTCGGACATCAAGATCCACGCCGAGCGGCTGCTGCACACCAAGAAGCGCATGGCCGAGCTCACGGCCCAGCACACCGGCCAGACGGTGGAGCAGATCACCCGCGACTCGGACCGCGACCGCTGGTTCGACGCCTACGAGGCCAAGGAGTACGGCCTCATCGACGACGTCATCGCCACGGCCGCCGGCATGCCGGGCGGCGGCGGCACCGGGGCCTGAGCCGTTCTCCGCGGGGCCCGTACGCCCCGTGGACCGGCCGATCCCCGCGGGGCCGCAGCGCGCGCCCCAGCCAGCCCCAGCCGACCGCCCCAGCCCCTTCCCAGGAGACACCGTGAACGACTTCCCCGGCAGCGGCCTCTACGACCGCACGCGTGCCGAGTACACCGGCCCCACGGCCGAGTCCCGCTATGTCATCCCCCGCTTCGTCGAGCGCACCTCCCAGGGCATCCGCGAGTACGACCCGTACGCGAAGCTCTTCGAGGAGCGGGTGATCTTCCTCGGCGTCCAGATCGACGACGCCTCCGCCAACGACGTCATGGCGCAGCTGCTGTGCCTGGAGTCGATGGACCCCGACCGTGACATCTCGGTCTACATCAACAGCCCCGGCGGCTCCTTCACGGCGCTCACGGCGATCTACGACACGATGCAGTTCGTGAAGCCGGACATCCAGACGGTCTGCATGGGCCAGGCGGCCTCCGCCGCGGCCGTGCTGCTGGCCGCCGGTACGCCCGGCAAGCGCATGGCGCTGCCCAACGCCCGCGTCCTGATCCACCAGCCCTACAGCGAGACCGGCCGCGGCCAGGTCTCCGACCTGGAGATCGCCGCCAACGAGATCCTGCGGATGCGCTCGCAGCTGGAGGAGATGCTGGCCAAGCACTCCACCCAGCCGGTCGAGAAGATCCGCGAGGACATCGAGCGCGACAAGATCCTCACGGCCGAGGACGCCCTGTCGTACGGCCTGATCGACCAGATCATCTCCACCCGGAAGATGAACAACGCGGCGGTTCGCTGACGCGGACGGGGTATCGTCTGCTGCTCCTTGGCACGGTCCGCTGGAAAGTGAACCGTGCCAAGGGGGGCCCGAACGGGGGGCTCGGCAAGGTACCGTCGACATAAGGCAGCACCAGGAGCCGCTGGACCAGCGTCCAGGCGTCTCCCAGGCGAAGGGGAAGCACACCGTGGCACGCATCGGTGACGGCGGCGATCTGCTCAAGTGCTCGTTCTGCGGCAAGAGCCAGAAGCAGGTCAAGAAGCTCATCGCAGGGCCCGGTGTGTACATCTGCGACGAGTGCATCGATCTCTGCAACGAGATCATCGAGGAAGAGCTGGCGGAGACCAGTGAGGTCCGCTGGGAGGAGCTTCCCAAGCCCCGCGAGATCTACGAGTTCCTCGACGGGTACGTGGTCGGCCAGGAGGCCGCCAAGAAGGCCCTGTCCGTCGCGGTGTACAACCACTACAAGCGGGTCCAGGCGGGGGAGAACGGCGGCGCCCAGGGCCGCGAGGACGCCATCGAGCTGGCGAAGTCCAACATCCTGCTGCTCGGCCCCACGGGCTCGGGCAAGACGCTGCTCGCGCAGACCCTGGCCCGGATGCTCAACGTCCCGTTCGCCATCGCGGACGCGACGGCGCTGACGGAGGCCGGATATGTCGGCGAGGACGTCGAGAACATCCTGCTCAAGCTGATCCAGGCCGCGGACTACGACGTCAAGAAGGCCGAGACCGGGATCATCTACATCGACGAGATCGACAAGGTCGCCCGGAAGAGCGAAAACCCGTCGATCACCCGGGACGTCAGCGGCGAGGGCGTGCAGCAGGCCCTGCTGAAGATCCTGGAGGGCACCACGGCCTCGGTCCCCCCGCAGGGCGGCCGTAAACACCCGCACCAGGAGTTCATCCAGATCGACACGACGAACGTGCTGTTCATCGTGGGCGGTGCCTTCGCCGGCCTGGAGAAGATCATCGAGGGCCGGGCGGGCGCCAAGGGCATCGGCTTCGGCGCCACGATCCGCTCCAAGCGGGAGCTGGAGGCCAAGGACCAGTTCGAGGACGTCATGCCCGAGGACCTGGTCAAGTTCGGCATGATCCCCGAATTCATCGGCCGGCTGCCGGTCATCACCTCCGTCCACAACCTGGACCGCGAGGCCCTGCTCAAGATCCTGGTCGAGCCGCGCAACGCGCTGGTGAAGCAGTACCAGCGCCTGTTCGAACTCGACGGCGTCGAACTCGACTTCGAGCGCGAGGCGCTGGAGGCCATCGCCGACCAGGCGATCCTGCGCCAGACCGGCGCCCGCGGCCTGCGCGCCATCATGGAGGAGGTCCTCCAGGGCGTGATGTACGAGGTTCCGTCCCGCAAGGACGTCGCCCGCGTCGTCATCACCGCCGACGTGGTCCTCTCCAACGTCAACCCGACCCTGATCCCGCGGGACTCGCGGGGCCGGGGGCCCGGGGAGCAGAAGTCGGCGTAGCCGCCGCCGTGTACACGAGCAAGGGGCCCCGGTCGCTCGACCGGGGCCCCTTGGCGCTGTCCGCGTGCGGTGACGTCAGGCCTTGACGCGCACGTCGTTGCGGAGCTTGGCGGCCAGGTCCGCCGCGTCCTCCATCGACGTGCTCTTGCCCGAGGTCATGGCGGCCAGGTCGTAGGAGAGCACGTAGGCGAGGGTGCTGTGGTCAGCCCAGGCGCAGAACGGCATCTTGATGCTCTGGCCGCTCTCGGTGCTCTCGATCTCCTGGCACTTCATGACGCCGTTCTCGAAGCCGTCGGGCGTGAACTCCTGGGGGCTGCCCACCAGCTTGCCCTCGGAGGGGTCCTTCTCCTTCTCGGACTCCTTCTTCATCTGGGCGAAGAAGGCGTCGACGACCTTCTCCGGGTCGTCGATGGTGCCGTAGACGCCGGAGAAGGCGAGGTTCTTCGCGGTGAGCCCCGACCCCGCGGTGTAGGCCGCGCTGACGTCCTTCGGGTTCTGCACACCGAAGGACTCCGTGTCCTTGAGGTCGTCCTCGGACATGCCCATGTCCTCGTCGTCGCCGTCGGCGCTCTTCTTGTACTGGCCGTCGATGACCGTCGCCGGCGTCGTCAGCTTGTGCGCCCCGTCGTCGGCTATGTCGGAACCGCCGCCGTTGCTTCCGCCGAGCACGAAGTACGCCCCCACGGCGATCGCCGCGACCACCGCGACCGCGCCGATGATCAGGCCCGTCTTCTTCTTGCCGCCGCCCGAGGCCGGGGGCTGGGGCATGCCGTACGGGGCCGGGCCGCCGGGCGGCTGCTGGCCGTACGGGGGCTGCTGGCCGTAGGGGCCCGGCTGGCCGCCGTAGGGGTTCTGCTGCGGCGGGACACCCTGCGGGGGCTGCTGCGGGTAGCCGTAGCCGGGCTGCGGCTGGCCGGGAGGCGTCTGCTGGGGGTAGCCGTAGCCGGGCTGGGGGGCCTGCGGCGGCTGCTGGCCGTAGGGGCCCGGCTGGCCGTACGGTCCGGGCTGCTGGGGCTGCCCGCCGTACGGGCCCGGCTGGTTGTGACTCATTACTGGGTTCCCCTCCAGGTGCTTATGCGTACCTGACATCCTGTCTCAGACACGGCGCGCGCACGGCATCGGGGGCCCCACCGTTACAAAGCAAACGCGTTTCGGGACTCGGTCGTGACACCTCTAAACTGACCTGCGTGACCGAGAAGACTCAGCAGCCGCAAGCAGCGCCCACGACCGAACTGCCGACCCAGTACACGCCGGCCGAGGTAGAGGGGAAGCTGTACGAGCGCTGGGTAGACCGGGGTTACTTCACCGCCGACGCCAAGAGCGACAAGCCCCCGTACACCATCGTCATCCCGCCGCCGAACGTCACCGGCTCGCTCCACCTGGGCCACGCCTTCCAGCACACGCTGATGGACGCCCTCACGCGCCGCAAGCGCATGCAGGGCTACGAGGCGCTGTGGCTGCCCGGCATGGACCACGCCGGCATCGCCACCCAGAACAAGGTCGAGCAGCAGCTCGCCGAGGAGGGCAAGTCCCGCCACGACCTGGGCCGCGAGGAGTTCGTCCGGCGCGTGTGGCAGTGGAAGGAGGAGTACGGCGGCAGGATCCTCGGCCAGATGCGCCGCCTCGGCGACGGCGTCGACTGGTCCCGTGAGCGCTTCACCATGGACGAGGGCCTGTCCAAGGCCGTCCAGACGATCTTCAAGAAGCTCTACGAGGACGAGCTGATCTACCGCGCCGAGCGCATCATCAACTGGTGCCCGCGCTGTCTGACGGCCATCTCCGACATCGAGGTCGAGTACCAGGAGGACGACGGCGAGCTCGTCTCCATCCGGTACGGCGAGGGCGAGGAGACCCTCGTCGTCGCGACGACCCGCGCGGAGACCATGCTCGGTGACACCGCGGTCGCCGTCCACCCCGACGACGAGCGGTACCGGCACCTGGTCGGCAAGCGGATCAAGCTGCCGCTGACCGACCGGACCATCCCGGTCGTCGCGGACAGCCACGTCGACCCCGAGTTCGGCACCGGTGCCGTCAAGGTCACCCCCGCCCACGACCCGAACGACTTCGCGATCGGCCAGCGCCACGGCCTGGAGTCGATCACCGTCATGGACGAGCGGGCGGTCATCACCGTCCCCGGTCCCTTCGAGGGGCTGGACCGTTTCGAGGCGCGCAGCACCATCGTCGGCGCACTGCGCGAGCAGGGCCGGATCGTCGCCGAGAAGCGGCCCTACGTCCACTCCGTCGGCCACTGCTCGCGCTGCCGGACCACCGTCGAGCCGCGGCTGTCCATGCAGTGGTGGGTCAAGGTCGCCCCGCTGGCGAAGGCCGCCGGCGACGCCGTCCGCGACGGCCGGGTGAAGATCCACCCGGAGGACATGTCGAAGCGGTACTTCGACTGGGTCGACAACATGCACGACTGGTGCATCTCGCGCCAGCTGTGGTGGGGCCACCGCATCCCGGTCTGGTACGGCCCCGAGGGCGAGGTCGTCTGCGTCGGCCCGGACGAGGAGCCTCCGACGGGCGAGGGCTGGCACCAGGAGACCGACGTCCTGGACACCTGGTTCTCCTCCGGCCTGTGGCCGTTCTCCACGCTCGGCTGGCCGGAGCGCACCCCGGACCTGGAGAAGTTCTATCCGACCGACGTCCTGCTGACCGGACACGACATCATCTTCTTCTGGGTCGCCCGGATGATGATGTTCGGCCTGTACGCCATGGACGGCGAGGTCCCGTTCAAGACGATCGCGCTGACCGGCCTGGTCCGCGACGAGCGCGGCAAGAAGATGTCGAAGTCCTTCGGCAACGTCGTCGACCCGCTGGACTGGATGGACAAGTACGGCTCCGACGCCGTCCGCTTCACCCTGGCCCGCGGCGCCAACCCCGGCACCGACGTGCCGATCGGCGAGGACTGGGTCCAGGCGTCCCGCAACTTCGCCAACAAGATCTGGAACGCGACCCGGTTCGCGCTGATGAACGGCGCGACGGTTCAGGGCCCGCTGCCGGATCCGTCGGAGATGTCCCCGACGGACCGCTGGATCCTGTCCCGGCTCAACAAGACCGTCGCCGACGCCGACGCGTACTACGAGGACTACCAGTTCGCGAAGGTGTCCGACGCCCTGTACCACTTCGCGTGGGACGAGGTCTTCGACTGGTACGTCGAGCTGTCGAAGACCACGTTCCAGGCGGGCGGCGCGGCGGCCGAGGTCAGTAAGCGCGTCCTGGGCGAGGTCCTGGACGTCACGCTGAAGCTGCTGCACCCGGTCGTCCCGTTCGTCACGGAGGCGCTGTGGACGACGCTGACCGGCGGCGAGTCGGTCGTCGTCGCCGAGTGGCCGAAGGACTCCGGCTTCCGGGACGACGCCGCCGAGCGGGAGATCGAGACGCTCCAGTCGGTGATCACCGAGGTCCGCCGGTTCCGCGCCGACCAGGGACTCCAGCCCGGTCAGCGGGTTCCGGCCCGGTTGGAGCTGGGCGGCAGCGCGCTGGCGCCGCACGAGGCGGCCATCCGGCAGCTGCTGCGCCTGACGCCGGAGGGCGACGCCTTCACGGCCACGGCGACCCTGCCGGTCGCGGGCGTCGAGGTGGCGCTGGACCTGTCCGGTGCCATCGATGTGGCGGCGGAGCGGAAGCGGCTGGCGAAGGATCTCGCCGCCGCGGAGAAGGAGAAGGCGCAGGCGACGGGGAAGCTCGGTAACGAGGCGTTCCTGGCGAAGGCGCCGGATCACGTGGTGGAGAAGATCCGGACTCGGCTGGCGAAGGCCGAGGAGGACATCGCGCGGATCGCCGCGCAGCTGGAGCGGTTGCCGCGGGCGTAGGCGTTCTCACACATGCGTGCAGGCCCCGGAGCTTTCTCGGCTACCGGGGCCTGCTGCCGAGGGGTGGCAGCGGCGCGACGGCGTGCCTCTCCCGAGCTCTTCGAGCAGGGGGTACCCCCAGCGCCCACCCGTGCCGCCCTGGGGTACCGCCCAGGCCTTCGAGGCACTGGGGGAGGCACGACTGCCCGCAGCCGCGTGGCACGGCTGCCCGCAGGACGTGCAGGCCGGGGTACGTAGACTGGTCCCGTGAGCGAGCTCCCCCCGAACGGCAACCAGGACCAGCCCGATCCTCTCGACTCCTTCGACGAGATCATCGCGGCCGAGACCGATCGCGATCCCGATCTCGCGGTGATCGAGGCCGGCAGCCGTACCCTGCGGACCCAGGGCGGTCCTCCGCAGGCCGACGTGCCCGCGCGGCCGGAGGACCCCGAGGTCGACCGGGCGCTGCGCGAGGTCGAGACGGAGCTGGCGACGCGCTGGGGGGAGACCAAGCTGGAGCCGTCCGTCAGCCGGATCGCCGCGCTGATGGACGTGCTGGGGGAGCCGCAGCGGTCGTATCCGTCCATCCACATCACGGGGACCAACGGCAAGACCTCCACCGCCCGGATGATCGAGGCGCTGCTCGGCGCCTTCGAGCTGCGCACGGGGCGGTACACCTCCCCGCACGTGCAGTCGATCACCGAGCGGATCAGTCTCGACGGGGCTCCGGTCTCCGCCGAGCGGTTCGTCGAGACGTACCGGGACATCAGGCCGTACGTGGAGATGGTCGACGCCTCGCAGGAGTACCGGCTGTCGTTCTTCGAGGTGCTGACCGGGATGGCGTACGCGGCCTTCGCGGACGCGCCCGTCGACGTGGCCGTCGTGGAAGTGGGGATGGGGGGCAGCTGGGACGCCACCAATGTGATCGACGGGGGTGTCGCCGTGGTCACCCCCATCGACCTCGATCACACCGACCGGCTCGGGTCCACGCCCGGCGAGATCGCCGGTGAGAAGGCCGGCATCATCAAGCAGGGCGCCACCGTGATCATGGCCCAGCAGCCGGTGGACGCGGCGCAGGTGCTGCTGAAGAAGGCCGTCGACGTCGATGCGACGGTGGCCCGGGAGGGGCTGGAGTTCGGCGTCGTGGCACGCCAGGTCGCCGTCGGCGGACAGCTGCTGACGCTGCGCGGGCTCGGTGGTGAGTACACCGAGGTGTATCTGCCGCTGCACGGCGCTCACCAGGCGCACAACGCGGCCGTGGCGCTCGCCGCGGTCGAGGCCTTCTTCGGGGTCGGCGCGCAGCGCGCCGAGCCGCTGGACGCCGAGACCGTGCGCAAGGCGTTCGCCTCCGTCGCCTCGCCGGGGCGGCTGGAGGTCGTGCGGCGCTCGCCGACCGTCGTGCTGGACGCCGCGCACAACCCGGCGGGCGCGCGGGTGACCGCCGAGGCGATCGGGGAGGCCTTCCAGTTCAGCCGGCTGATCGGCGTGGTCGGCGCGAGCGGCGACAAGGACGTACGGGGGCTGCTGGAGGCCTTCGAGCCGGTCTTCGCCGAGATCGTGGTCACCCAGAACTCCAGCCACCGCGCGATGGACGCCGACGAGCTGGCCGCCATCGCCGTCGAGGTGTTCGGCGAGGACCGTGTCCAGGTGGAGCCGCGGCTGCCCGACGCCCTGGAGTCCGCGATCACCCTGGCCGAGGAGGAGGGCGAGTTCGCCGGCGGCGGCGTCCTCGTCACCGGTTCCGTCATCACCGTCGGCGAGGCCCGACTGCTCCTGGGGAGGGGCTGAGTTCCCGTGCGTACGCTCTGTGCTTCGACCCTGATCGGCGAGTTCTTCGTGATCGGCTTCGCCGGGCTGGTGGCCATGAAGGACCCGGACCTGTCCATGGGGACGGTCTGGACGGTCAGCGGCATCGCGATGTTCCTGTGCCTGGCGCTGTGCGGGATGGTCACCCGCCCCGGCGGTGTGGCGCTCGGCTGGATCCTCCAGATCGCTCTGATCGCGGCCGGGTTCGTCGTCCCGACGATGTTCTTCATGGGGGCGGTCTTCGCGGCCCTGTGGTGGGCCTCGGTGCACTTCGGCCGGAAGGTCGACGAGGCGAAGGCGAGGTTCGCGGCCCAGGCCGGAACCTGACGGCTGACGCTGCGTAACGGGCGCGCGGACACGCCCGGTAATCTCAGCACTCCGCACAACCGTTGCATCCGAAGGAGCCCGCCGTGACCCAGCGCACCCTCGTCCTCCTCAAGCCCGACGCCGTCCGTCGTGGCCTGACCGGCGAGATCATCAGCCGTATCGAGCGCAAGGCCGGCTGGCAGATCACCGCGCTGGAGCTGCGCACCCTGGACACCGAGACCCTGGAACAGCACTACGGCGAGCACAAGGGCAAGCCCTTCTACGAGCCGCTGGTCGAGTTCATGTCCTCCGGCCCGGTCGTGGCGATGATCGTCGAGGGTGAGCGGGTGATCGAGGGCGTCCGCGCGCTGGCCGGTCCGACCGACCCGATCGCCGCCCCGCCCGGATCCGTCCGCGGCGACTTCGGTGTGATCGTCCGGGAGAACCTGATCCACGCCTCGGACTCCGAGGAGTCCGCCGAGCGCGAGCTGAAGATCTTCTTCCCGGGCCGTGTCTGAAGCCTGCCGAACACTCCTTGTTCTCATGCGTTTTTCTGACGCACCGTCAGCCGGAATGGACGGCTGACCAGGGCGGCCGCCCATGTGTGGCCGCCCTGTGGCATATGCGTGGCGATCGGGGGAACGTTTGCCTCCGTTGGGCCGTCTCCACAAGCGAGGCGGCACGCCATCTGCTGACAATGGCGGAGACCCTCGCGCAGTGTTCGTGCAGGCGCGTCTACGATGGAAGCCTTCACGTCACAGCACCCACCTCGCCGACCTGAAAAGCTCTCAAAAGCTCCCAGGAAGGCCAGTCGAATCCTGATGGGGAACTCAATGTCGTTCATCGGCCGTGACATGGCTGTCGACCTCGGGACCGCCAACACGCTGGTGTACGTCAGGGGTCGCGGGATCGTACTCAACGAGCCGTCCGTCGTTGCGATCAACACGAACACCGGTGGCATCCTGGCGGTCGGCGCCGAAGCGAAGAAGATGATCGGGCGCACGCCCGGCAACATCGTTGCCGTGCGTCCGCTGAAGGACGGCGTGATCGCCGACTTCGAGATCACCGAGCGGATGCTCCGCTACTTCATCCTGAAGATCCACAAGCGGCGGTATCTGGCCCGTCCGCGGGTCGTCGTCTGTGTGCCCTCCGGGATCACGGGCGTCGAGCGCCGTGCCGTCATCGAGGCGTCGTCCCAGGCCGGCGCCCGTCAGGTGCACATCATCGAGGAGCCCATGGCCGCGGCCATCGGCTCCGGCCTGCCGGTCCACGAGGCCACGGGCAACATGGTGGTCGACATCGGCGGCGGCACCACGGAGGTCGCGGTCATCTCCCTCGGCGGCATCGTCACCGCCCAGTCCATCCGCGTCGCGGGCGACGAGCTGGACAACGCGATCATCCAGCACATCAAGAAGGAGTACTCCCTCCTCCTCGGTGAGCGGACGGCCGAGCAGATCAAGATCACGATCGGTTCGGCGTACGACCTCGACACTGACGAGCACACCGAAATCCGCGGCAGAGACCTCGTCTCCGGGCTGCCGAAGACCGTCGTCATCTCCGCCGCCGAAGTCCGCAAGGCGATCGAGGAACCGGTCAACGCCATCGTGGACGCCGTCAAGACCACCCTCGACAAGTGCCCGCCGGAGCTCTCCGGCGACATCATGGACCGGGGCATCGTGCTGACCGGCGGCGGGGCGCTGCTGCGCGGCCTGGACGAGCGGCTGCGCCGCGAGACCGGCATGCCGATCCACATCGCCGAGGACCCGCTGGACAGCGTGGCGCTCGGCTCCGGCAAGTGTGTCGAGGAGTTCGAGGCGCTCCAGCAGGTGCTCGACGCCCAGCCGCGCAGATGACATGACTTTCCGGTTCCGCCGTACGGGATGATCTTTTTCCGTACGGCGGATCGTTGATATAGAGACATGAGCACGCCCGCACCACTCGGTCGCGGGCGTCGCACAATCCCGAAGCTCATCCCAAAGCTCATCCCGAAGTTCCACCCCGAAGTTCCACCCCGAAGTTCCACCCCGAGACTCATTCCACAGCTCCATCCCGAGACTCATTCCATCCCGAACTCTCGACGAGGAAGGCACGGCCGCCGCACGTGAGGGACACGAAAGAGAGCCGGCTGCTCCTGGTGCTGCTGATCGCCATCGCGTTCGCACTGATCACGGTGGACATCCGCGGTGGGGAGGACTCACCGGTCGACGGGGCGCGGCAGGCCGCGGCGACCGTCTTCGGCCCGATCGAGAACGGAGTGTCGGCCGCCGTCGACCCCATCGGCAACGCGGTGTCCGCCATCCGCGACTCCGGCGACCGGCACGACCGGCTCGCCGCCCTGGAGAAGGAGAACGCCGCCCTCAAGGCGAAGCTCGGCAGCGACGACCGCAACGCCAGCCGGCTGAAGCAGCTCGACAAGATGCTGAAGCTCTCCGCCGAGGGCCAGTACGGCATCAAGGGCGCCGAGGTCATCGCCATAGGAGCGGCCCAGGGCTTCTCCTGGACCATCACCATCGACGTCGGCGCCAACGACGGCATCGAACGCGACATGACCGTCCTCAACGGCGACGGCCTCGTCGGCCGCGTCACCACCGTCGGCCCCGACACCGCCACGGTGCTGCTCGCCAACGACCCCGACTTCACCGTCGGCACCCGCATGGAGACCAGCGACGAGCTGGGCTTCGCCTCCGGACAGGGGGACCGCCCGCTGCGCGTGGAACTCCTCAACGGCAAGGCCGAGGTGAAGAAGGGCGACCGCCTGGTCACCTTCGGCTCCCAGTCCGACAAGCCGTTCGTGCCCGGCGTGCCCGTCGGCGTGGTCTCCCGCGTCGACCCCTCCGGCGGCGATCTGACCCGCACCCTCTACGTCACGCCCTACGTCGGCTTCACCAAGCTCGACGTCGTCGGCGTCGTCGTCCAGGCCCCGAAGAAGGACCCGCGGGACACCGTGCTGCCGGACAAGCCCAAGCCGACCCCGACGCCGACCGTGACGGTGACCGTGACCCCGTCCGCCCAGGCGCCCGCCGACGGCCAGTACGAAGAAGAGCAGTAGGAGATCGAGCCCATGCGCGTCAACCGGATCCTGCTGTCCGTCTCCCTGGTCGTCGTCGCCCTGGTGCTCCAGGTCAGCGTCCTGTCCCGGCTCCATCTGCCCGGCGCCGTCCCCGACGTGGCGCTGCTGACCGTCCTCGGCCTGGCCCTGGTCTACGGCCATGTCGGCGGCGCCCTGGTCGGCTTCGGCACCGGACTGCTGGCCGACCTCGCCCCGCCCGCCGACCACGCCGCCGGCCGCTACGCCCTCGTGCTGTGCGTCATCGGCTATCTCGCCGGGCTCGCCAAACCGGAGAACGGCCGCCTGAAGTCGGCCACCGGCCCCATGGTCGTGGTGGTCGCCGCCGCGGCCGGATCCACCCTGCTCTACGCCGGGGTCGGCGCCCTCGTCGGCGACACCGCCGCCCGCCATGTCGGCCTGGGCTGGCTGCTGTTCACCGCCGCCCTGTACGACCTGCTGCTCGCCCCGTTCGTCGTCCCCGGCGTCATGGCCCTGGCCCGCCGCGCGGACAACGACCCGCTCGCCGAGACCGGCTCCGCCGCCCAGGCCACCGACATCTCCTCCGGCTGGCTCTCCTCCGGCACGGGACTGCGCATCGGCGGCCAGCGGAGCGGGCTGCGGGTGAAGGCGGCACGGGCGCGCGTGGCCCGCGCGGGACGCATCAAGGGGGTCAAGCGGCTGTGAGGACACGCGAGCCGTCGGCCCGGCTCCACAGCTTCGTCGTCCATGACTCGCACAGGCACTGAGAGGGGGAGGCAGCAGCAGTGACGAACATCCCCGAGACCGGTCGGAGCACACGCGTCCAGACCCGGCTCGTCGTCATCCAGATCCTGGTCCTGTCCCTGCTCGGCACCCTCGGCGGCCGGCTGTGGTACCTCCAGATCCGCGAGGGCTCCGCGTACGCCAAGGAGGCCTCCGGCAACCACGTCCAGCAGGTGGTCGACCCCGCCGTACGCGGCTCGATACTGGACGCCCGCGGCGTGCCGCTCGCCGACAACGAGACCCGGCTGGTCGTCTCCGCCTCCCGCACCGACCTGCTGAAGATGAAGGACGACGGCAAGGCGGTCCTCACCAAGCTCGCCGGTGTGCTGGGCATGAAGCCCCAGGAGGTCATGGAGAAGGTCCGGCTGTGCGACGCCAAGACGCCGCAGCCGTGCTGGAACGGCTCGCCGTACCAGCCGATCCCCATCACCGACGAGGCCACCCCCAAGCAGGCCCTCCAGATCCGCGAACGCGCCGAGGACTTCCCCGGCATCACCGCCGAACCGCAGGCCGTGCGCCGCTATCCGAGCCCCGGCGGCGCCAACACCGCCCAGGTCCTCGGCTATCTCTCGCCCGTCACCGACGACGAGATCCAGCAGGCCCAGGACACCGACTCGCCCTATCTCCGCTCCGACCAGGTCGGCCGCTCCGGCCTGGAGCGCCAGTACGACAAGGCGCTGCGCGGCAAGGCCGGCGTCACCCGCTACGAGGTCGACAACCTCGGCCGTGTCATCGGCGAGGCCGAGTCCGACGCCGCACAGCCCGGCGACAACCTCGTCACCAGCATCGACGCCCGCGTCCAGCGGATCGCCGAGTACGAGCTGAACGAGGCGATGAAGACCGCCCGCGGCGAGTTCGACAAGAACACCGGCGAAAACTACAAGGCCGACTCGGGCGCGGTCGTGGTGATGGAGGCCAAGACGGGCCGCGTCGTCGCCATGGCCTCCAACCCGACCTACGACCCCAACGCCTGGGTCGGCGGCATCTCCGCCGCCGACTACAAGAAGCTCACCGGCAAGGACTCCAACTACCCGCTGCTCAACCGGGCCATCCAGGGCCAGTCCGCGCCCGGCTCCACCTTCAAGGTGATAAGCACAGCCGCCGCCGTCGAGGCGGGCTACGACTTCGACGGCGGCTACCCCTGCACCAGCTCCTACTCGGTCGGCAACCAGGTCTTCAAGAACTTCGAGTCGGAGAACTTCGGCCCCATCAGCCTCGGCCGGGCCCTGGAGGTCTCCTGCGACACCGTGTTCTACGGCCTCGCCCACAAGGAGTGGCAGAAGGACGGCGGCATCAACCCGAAGAAGAACGCCAACGACTACTTCTTCAAGGCCGCCCACCAGTTCGGCCTCGGCAAGGAGACCGGCATCGACCTGCCCAACGAGGTCACCGGCCGCGTCCCCGACCGCGCCTGGAAGCAGAGCTACTGGGAGGCCAACAAGGACGCCTGGTGCAAGACCGGCAAGAAGGACGGCAGTTACGTCGAGAAGATCGCGTACGAGAACTGCCTCGAGGGCAACAAGATGCGCGCCGGTGACGAGATCAACTACTCCATCGGCCAGGGCGACACCCTCGTCACCCCGATCCAGATGGCGACGATCTACGCGGCCATCTCCAACGGCGGCACCCTGTACGACCCGACCGTCGGCAAGGCCGTCATCAGCGCCGACGGCAAGAAGGTCACCGAGATCGAGCCCACGTCCCACGGCAAGCTGCCCATAAGCAAGGCGACGCGGAACAAGATGGACGCCGCCCTGGCCGGCGTCGCCACCCGCGGCACCGCCGCCTGGCGGTTCCAGAACTGGCCGCAGGACGAGATCGCGATGCACGCCAAGACCGGTACCGCCGAGGTCTACGGCAAGCAGACGACCTCCTGGTTCGCCACGTACACCAAGGACTACACGGTCGTCATGACGATCTCCCAGGCCGGTACCGGCTCCGGCGCCTCCGGCCCGGCCGTCCGCAAGATCTACGACGCCCTGTACGGCGTCCAGGAGGACGGCTCCGTCGACAAGAAGAAGGCCCTGCTCCCCACCCCGCAGAAGAGCCTGCCCAAGGTGAGGACCGACGGGACCATCGCCGCCCCGAAGATCACCGAGGACCCGGCCAAGAAGGAGAAGGCCACCGAGCCCGGCGAGAGGGCACCCGCCGACGACCAGCAGGGAGCGACCACGGCGACGCCCACCGGGCAGAACCGGAACACCCGCAGGCGACGGCGGTGCACCCCGCGGCGCGGCGGCAGCACCGGCCGGAGGATGCTCACATGACGGGCGCCAACAGCTTCCAGGTCTCCGGATACGGGCCCGAGCGCGCGGGCTGGACCCGCCTGTTCGCCCGCGACTCGGTCACCCGCCGGCTGGACTGGCCGATACTGCTGGCCGCCGGCCTGCTGTCCGTGATCGGCTCGCTGCTCGTCTTCTCGGCGACCCGCAACCGCACCGACATCAACCAGGGCGACCCGTACTACTTCCTGATCCGGCACATCATGAACACCGGCATCGGGCTCGCCCTGATGATCGGCGTGATCTGGATCGGACACCGCACCCTGCGCACGGCCGTCCCGCTCCTGTACGGCCTCTCGGTCTTCCTGATCCTGCTGGTGCTCACCCCGCTCGGCTCCACGGTCAACGGCGCCCACTCCTGGATCGTGTTCGGCGGCGGCTTCTCGCTCCAGCCCTCGGAGTTCGTCAAGATCACGATCATTCTCGGCATGGCGATGCTGCTGGCCGCCCGGGTCGACGCCGGTGACAAGGAGTACCCGGACCACCGCACGGTGCTCCAGGCCCTGGGCCTGGCCGCCGTCCCCATGGCGATCGTGCTGCTCATGCCCGACCTCGGTTCGGTCATGGTCATGGTCATCATCGTGCTCGGCGTGCTGCTCGCCTCCGGCGCCTCCAACCGGTGGGTGTTCGGGCTGCTCGGCGCGGGCGCCATCGGCGCGATCGCCGTATGGCAGCTGCACATCCTCGACGAGTACCAGATCAACCGCTTCGCCGCCTTCGCCAACCCCAGCCTCGACCCCGCGGGCGTCGGCTACAACACCAACCAGGCCCGCATCGCCATCGGCTCCGGCGGCCTGCTGGGCGCCGGCCTGTTCCACGGCTCCCAGACCACCGGCCAGTTCGTGCCCGAGCAGCAGACCGACTTCGTCTTCACCGTCGCCGGCGAGGAACTCGGCTTCGTCGGCGCCGGACTGATCGTCGTGCTGCTCGGCGTCGTCCTGTGGCGCGCCTGCCGCATCGCCCGCGAGACCACCGACCTGTACGGCACGATCGTCGCCGCCGGAATCGTCGCCTGGTTCGCCTTCCAGTCCTTCGAGAACATCGGCATGACCCTCGGCATCATGCCGGTCACCGGCCTGCCGCTGCCGTTCGTCTCCTACGGCGGCTCCTCGATGTTCGCCGTGTGGATAGCGGTCGGCCTGCTCCAGTCGATCACCGTGCAACGGCCGATGTCGGCCTGACCCGACGGACGCGAGGGACGACGCCCGCCCGTCACCGCCCGACCGGCGCGGTGACGGGCCTGCCCTGACGCTGCGACTGCCACTACATTCGGGGCATGGCGGACACCAAGCGCGAAATCGAGCGGAAATACGACTCCGACGAGAGCGGGCTGCCCGACCTGACCGGCATCGCCGGCGTCGCGGCCGTCATCGACAAGGGCGTCGTCGAACTGGACGCCACCTACTACGACACCGCCGACGAACGCCTCGCCGCGTCATCGATCACCCTGCGCCGCCGCACCGGCGGCTCCGACGCCGGATGGCACCTGAAGTTTCCCGTCGCCCAGGACGTCCGGGACGAGATCCACGCCCCGCTCTCCGACACCGTCCCCCGCACCCTCGCCGCACTGGTCCGTTCCCGCGTCCGCGGCACCCCCCTGCTGCCCCTGGTCCGGCTGCGCTCCGAACGCGATCTGCGCGACCTCGTCGACGTCGACGGCCGGCTGCTCGCCGAGGTCAGCGTCGACACCGTGCACGCCGAACGCCTCACCGGCGACGGCTCCACCGCCCAGTGGACCGAGATAGAGATCGAACTCGCCGAGGGCGGCGACCCCAAACTCCTCGACAAGGCCGAGAAACGGCTGCGCAAGGCCGGCGTACGGCCCTGTGCCGCACCCTCCAAGCTGGCCAGGGCACTGGCCGAGACGGCGCCGCCCAGGCGGCGGCTCCCCGCCCCCGCGGAACCCGTCACCGCCGGCGACCACGTCCTGGCGTACGTGCGCGAGCAGCGCGACGCCCTCGTCGAGCTCGACCCGGCCGTACGGCGGGACGTCCCCGACTCCGTCCACCGCATGCGCGTCGCCACCCG
Source organism: Streptomyces fumigatiscleroticus (assembly GCF_014647975.1). Lineage (GTDB taxonomy): Bacteria > Actinomycetota > Actinomycetes > Streptomycetales > Streptomycetaceae > Streptomyces > Streptomyces fumigatiscleroticus. The sequence continues at coordinate 367,439 of NZ_BMQF01000002.1, read as the reverse complement.
CCGCGCGCGCAGCGCCTTCCGCTCCTACGGCAAGGTCCTGGACCGCGCCGTCACCGACCCGATCGGCGAGGAGCTGAAATGGCTCGCGGGCGAGCTGGGCGTCGGCCGCGACCAGGAGGTCCTCACCGAACGCCTGAGCGCCGCCGTGAGCACCCTGCCCCGCGCCCTGCTGACCGGCCCGGTCCGCACCCGCCTGCGCACCTGGGCGCACGCCCGGCGCGGCGGCTCCCGGCGCCGGCTGATCGCCGTACTCGACGGCAGGCGCTACCTGGACCTCCTCGACGCGCTGGACGCCCTGCTCGCCGACCCCCCGCTGCTCAGGGCCGCCGCGCGCCCGCCGGAGAAGGTGATCCTCGCGGCCGTACGCAACGACCTCGACCGGCTCGCCGCGCTGATCGAACAGGCCCTCGCCACACCCCCCGGCACCCACCGCGACCTGGCGCTGCACGAGGCCCGCAAGAAGACCAAGCGCACCCGCTACGCGGCCGAGGCCGCCATCACGGCCCTCGGCGAACCCGCCGCCGACCTGGCCCGCGCGATGAAGTCGCTGCAGAACCTGCTCGGCGACCACCAGGACAGCGTGATGGCCCGCGAGGCCCTGCGCGAACTGGCCCGGCAGGCGCACGCCGCGGGGGAGAGCACCTTCACCTACGGGGTGCTGTACGGGCGCGAGGAACAGCGCGCCGCGGCCGACGAGGCGGAGCTGCCGGACACCTGGACGGCCGCCCGGGCGGGCACCGTGCTCGCTGCGGTGCGAGGGATGTCTCCGGCCGGGTTACGCTGAATGGTCACCCTTGTCAGCACACGAAGGTTCCGCGAGATGCCTGCCGAAGCCGCCGAGTCTGTGTTCCCGCAGCTCGAAGCTCTGCTCCCGCATGTGCAGAAGCCGATCCAGTACGTCGGCGGAGAGCTCAACTCCACGGTCAAGGACTGGGACTCCTGCGACGTCCGCTGGGCGCTGATGTACCCCGACGCCTACGAGGTCGGGCTGCCCAACCAGGGCGTCATGATCCTCTACGAGGTGCTCAACGAGCAGGAGGGCGTCCTCGCCGAGCGCACCTACAGCGTCTGGCCGGACCTCGAGGCCCTGATGCGGGAGCACGCCGTCCCGCAGTTCACGGTGGACAGCCACCGCCCGGTGAAGGCCTTCGACGTCTTCGGCCTCTCCTTCTCCACGGAGCTCGGCTACACCAACATGCTGGCCGCCCTGGACCTGGCGGGCATCCCGCTCCAGGCGAAGGACCGGACCCTGGACGACCCGATCGTCATGGCCGGCGGCCACGCCGCGTTCAACCCCGAGCCCATCGCCGACTTCATCGACTGCGCGGTGATCGGCGACGGCGAGCAGGCCGTCCTCGAGGTCACGAAGATCATCAAGGCCTGGAAGGCGGAGGGCCGCCCCGGCGGCCGCGAGGAACTCCTCTTCCGCCTGGCGAAGACCGGCGGCGTCTACGTCCCCGGCTTCTACGACGTCGAGTACCTCCCCGACGGCCGTATCGCCCGCGTCGTACCGAACCGCTCCGGCGTCCCGTGGCGCGTCTCCAAGCACACCGTCATGGACCTCGACGAGTGGCCCTACCCCAAGCAGCCCCTCGTCCCCCTCGCCGAGACGGTCCACGAACGCATGTCCGTGGAGATCTTCCGCGGCTGCACCCGCGGCTGCCGCTTCTGCCAGGCCGGCATGATCACCCGCCCGGTGCGCGAGCGCTCCATCACGGGCATCGGCGAGATGGTCGAGCAGGGCCTGAAGGCGACCGGCTTCGAGGAGGTCGGCCTGCTCTCCCTGTCCTCCGCGGACCACTCGGAGATCGGCGACATCGCCAAGGGCCTGGCCGACCGCTACGAGGACGACAAGATCGGCCTGTCCCTGCCCTCCACCCGCGTCGACGCCTTCAACATCGACCTGGCCAACGAGCTGACCCGCAACGGCCGCCGCTCCGGCCTCACCTTCGCCCCCGAGGGCGGTTCGGAACGCATCCGCAAGGTCATCAACAAGATGGTCTCCGAGGACGACCTGATCCGCACGGTCGCCACCGCCTACGGCAACGGCTGGCGCCAGGTGAAGCTGTACTTCATGTGCGGCCTGCCCACCGAGACCGACGAGGACGTCCTCCAGATCGCCGACATGGCGACCCGCGTCATCGCCAAGGGCCGTGAGGTCTCCGGCTCCAACGACATCCGCTGCACGGTGTCGATCGGCGGCTTCGTCCCCAAGCCCCACACCCCCTTCCAGTGGGCGCCGCAGCTCAGCGCGGAGGAGACGGACGCCCGTCTGGCCAAGCTCCGCGACAAGATCCGCGGCGACAAGAAGTACGGCCGCTCCATCGGCTTCCGCTACCACGACGGCAAGCCCGGCATCATCGAGGGCCTGCTCTCCCGCGGCGACCGCCGCGTGGGCGCCGTCATCCGCGCCGTCTACGAGGACGGCGGCCGCTTCGACGGCTGGCGCGAGCACTTCTCCTACGACCGCTGGATGGCCTGCGCCGACAAGACGCTGCCGGCCTTCGGCGTGGACGTCGACTGGTACACCACCCGCGAGCGCACCTACGAGGAGGTCCTCCCCTGGGACCACCTCGACTCGGGCCTGGACAAGGACTGGCTCTGGGAGGACTGGCAGGACGCCCTCGACGAGACGGAGGTCGAGGACTGCCGCTGGACACCCTGCTTCGACTGCGGGGTGTGTCCTCAGATGGACACCCACATCCAGATCGGCCCCACCGGCAAGAAGCTGCTGCCGCTGACGGTGAAGAACGCGGCTCCGGCACCGAGCGGGCACGTGCACTGACCTGGAGGCGCTCGGGCGGGCCGTCTTTCGGGTCCGTGAATCCGGGTACTAGGTGCCGGTATGAGCGGATTTCGTCCGCAAAGGGCGCCTTCATGGCATTTGTCCCCGCAACCGGAGAGCGTCGGGTCCGGGCGGCGGTTCGTGCGGTCGGCGCTCGGCGGTGTGGACCCGGAGACGGTGGACATCGCCGAGCTGCTCGCCGGTGAGCTGGTGACCAACGCGGTGATCCACGCGCGTACCGAGGTCGAGGTGCAGGCGTGGGCCGCCGGGGGCCAGGTGCATGTGGAGGTGAGCGACTTCCGGCCGGAACGGGGGCTGGTGCGGCACGACCGGCATCCGTACGCCGGTACGGGGCGGGGGCTGGCGCTGGTGGAGGAGCTGGCCCCCAGCCACGGCGTCCGCTTCGGGCCGGACCGCAAGACGGTCTGGTTCGAGCTGTGGGCCGACACCCTGGAGCCGCCGGCGTCCGTGTGGGAGGCCGTGGCACCGTCCGGGCGGACCGTGAGCGTGACGCTGATCGATCTGCCGTACGCCGTGTACTGGGCGTCGCAGCAGCACCGGGAGGCGCTCCTGCGCGAGCTGCTGCTCAGCCTTCCCGCGGAGGGCATCGATGTGCGGCCGGAGGACCTCGCCGTCGCCCATGACATCAGCAACATCATCTGCGAGTGCATGACGGCCGCGGTGGAGGAGGAGACCCCCGACAGTTCCACGGTCTCCCTGCGGGTGGCGTTCCCGGCGGATGCCGCGCCGGCCGTGGCCACGCTGCGCCGGGTGCTCGACGAGGCCGATGCGGCGGCCCAGCAGGGGAGCCTGCTCACGCTGCCGGCCCTGCCGCAGATGAGGGCGTTCCGGCGCTGGCTGCTCGACCAGATCGCCGGGCAGCTGGCCGGGGGGCGGCCCACCGCCTGGACGCTGGTGCCGGGCGCGCCGAGCTCCACCTCCACCGAGCTGGCGCCCTGGGACGCGAGCGAGGCGGAGTCCAGCAGTGTGCCGACCGTCGTCGCCGACGACGGCAACCGGATCATCGCGGTGAACACGCCCGCCGCGCAGCTGCTGGGCTGGCAGCCGGCCGATCTCGTGGGGCAGCGGCTGACCGTGCTGATCCCCGAGCATCTGCGGGAACGCCATGTGGCGGCGTTCACGTCGCTGCTGCTCACCGGCGAGTCGCGGATCCTGGGCCGCTCCATACCGCTGCCGGCGCTGCACCGTGACGGCCGGCTGATCCCCATCCGCCTGAACGTCCAGACGCAGGAGGCGGTCGACGGCCGTACGGTCTTCGTCGCCCAGCTCTCGGCGAGAACGGCCGCGCCCGCCCCGTCGGATCCCGCCGGGGAGGTCCGGCCCGAGGCGAGACCGCAGCCGGGGCTGACGCAGCTGCCGTCCGCCACCCGGAAGGTGGGCAGGGAGTGCGGCGGCGGCAAGGAGGACCGGGCGCTGGAGCGGCTTTCCCTGCTGGCGGAGACGAGCAGTGCGCTGACCAGCACGCTGGATCTGGAGGAGGGGCTGCACCGGGTGTGCCGGCTGCTGGTCGGGCGGCTCGCCGACTGGTGTGTGGTGGATCTGCTGGGGGAGCAGGGGCGCGTGGAGCGGGTCTGTGTCGTCCACCATGATTCCGGGGTGCTGGCTCCCGGGGCGTACGAGGGTGTGCTGCCCGCGGTGGACGGTACGACGCGGGGGTCCGGGCCACTGGCCCGGGTGCTGCGGGGTGCGGGCCCGCTGCTGCTGACCGATCTGTCCTCGCGGGAGCGGTCCGGCAGCGCGCTCGACGTCCAGCAGCGGGAGCTGCTGGGACGGCTGGGCGGCAGCACCGCCATCGTGGCTCCGCTGCGGGCGCGCCGGGAGGTCCTGGGCGCTCTGACGCTGGTCCGTGCCGGGGACGGGCAGCCGTTCGGCGACGAGGATCTGCTGCTGGTCGCCGATCTGGTCCGCGGTATCGCTCTGGGGGTGGACAACGCCCGGCTGTACCAGCACACGCAGCGCACGGCCGAGCGTTTCCAGCGCTCGCTGCTGCCGCATCTGCCGGACGTCGACCACCTCCAGCTGGTGGCCCGTTACGCCCCGTCCAGCACCACCAGTCAGGTCGGCGGGGACTGGTTCGACGCCTTCGTGCTGCCCTCGGGCGACACCGCGCTGGTCATCGGGGATGTCGCCGGGCACGATCTTCAGGCGGCGGTGGGCATGAGCCAGATGCGGAACATGCTGCGCGGTATCGCCGTCGACTGCCAGCAGCCCCCGGCGGAGGTGCTGCGCCGTCTCGACCTCGCCGTGGCCACCCTCTCGCCGCACTCCTCCGCCACGGCCACCTGTGTCTACGCCCTGGTCAAGGGTGCCGACCCGTGGGAGCTGCACCACTCCTCGGCCGGTCATCCGCCCATGCTGCTGACCACCCGGCAGGGCGACACACGCTTCCTGGACGGCAGCGCCGGGCCGCTGATCGGCATGGACGCCGGTCTGCCGCGGACCACGGCCTGTGACCGTCTGCCGCCCTACTCGACGACGCTGCTGTTCACCGACGGCCTCATCGAGCGCCGCGGGGAGCACCTCGACGACGCGCTGCACCGGTTGCGGCAGCACGCCGCCGATCTGGCGCGGGCCCCGCTCGACGTCTTCTGCGACGAGCTGATCATCGGGCTCGGGGCGGACAACGCCGACGACATCGCCCTGCTCGCCCTGCGTCCGGCTCCGCCCGGGTGAGGCCGTCCGTCGCGCCGCCGCGTGCCGTCAGGGTGAATCGGGGCGGTGGCGGCGGTGCCGTTGCGGGGGCGATGGCGTGGGAGGCCGTAGATATCACCGTGTGACTATTGCGGCAAATGGAACGAGTGAGGGCGACGTCTCGCCGGCGGTGTGCGAGGTGCTGCGGCGCTGGGCGGAGCCCACCGGTGACCGGAGGCTGGACGGTGTCGGGGTCGCCGTCGTCGGTCTGGGGTACGTGGGCCTGCCCACGGCGCTCGGTCTCTGGGAGGCCGGGGCCACCGTCGTCGGCGTCGACATCAGTGAGCGGCGCCTGGCCGACATCCGGGCGGGGGCGGTGGATCTGCCGCCGGCCCAGCACGCGGCGCTGGTGTGCGCGGAGACCAGCGGCGGATTCTCGCTGACCGCCGACGCGGCCACGCTGAGCGCGGTGGACGCCGTGGTGGTGTGCGTGCCGACGCCGGTGACGGAGCGGCACGAGCCCGACCTGGCCGCGCTGCGGGCCGCCTGTGCCTCGGTGGTCGGCCGGGCGGTGCCGGGCCAGCTGATCGTGCTGACCTCGACCAGCCATGTCGGCGCCACCCGCGAGCTGCTGATCGGCCCGCTGGCGGCGCGTGGACTCGTCGCCGAGGAGAACGTGCTGGTCGCCTTCGCGCCGGAGCGGATCGACCCGGGCAACAAGCGGAACGTCCCGGAGAACACCCCGCGCGTGGTCGGCGGCGCCGGGCCGCTCTCCGCCCGTGCCGCCGCCCGGCTGCTGAGTCCGACCGCCTCCCGGATCCACCGGGTCGACGGTCCCGAGACCGCGGAGATGACGAAGCTGTGGGAGAACGTCTTCCGCGCCGTCAACATCGCGCTCGCCAACGAACTCTCGGACGCCTGCCTGCACTTCGGCCTGGAGCCGGTCGAGGTGGTCGAGGCGGCGGGGACGAAGCCGTACGGGTTCATGCCGTTCTACCCGGGGCCGGGCGCGGGCGGTCACTGCATCCCCTGCGACCCGTACTACCTGCTCGGCGGGTTGCGCTCCGGCGGTGTGGCGGCGCCGGTGGTGGACGCGGCCATGGCGGCGCTGCGCGACCGGCCGGCGCAGGTGGTGCACCGGGCCGCCGCCATGCTCCGGGACGGCGGCCCGGGGGCGGCGCGGGCCCGGGTGCTGGTGCTGGGCGTGGCCTACAAGGAGGGCGTCTGCGACGTGCGGGAGAGCCCGGCGCTGCGCATCCTCCAGCTGCTCGCGGCGCACGGCGCCGAGGTGTCCTACAGCGATCCCCATGTGCCCCGTCTCACGGTGGACGGCCGGATGCTGCGTTCGGTGCCCGATCCGTCCGCGCTGCCGTGGGACCTGGTCGTCGTGCACACCGCGCACCCCGGCTGGGACCTGTCCTGGCTGGACACCGCCCCCCGGGTCCTGGACACCCGGTTCCGCCGCGGCTCGCTCTCCCCGGCGGCCGCGCTGTGATCGGCCTCGTCCCCCTCCGGCCGGCCCGTCCGTCCGGTTCCGCGGTACGGCGCCTGCTGGGAGCGCCGCTGCGCCGCGGCATGCGGAGGCTGGACCGGCCGGTGCGGGACGGCCTGGCGCGGCTGGTGACCCTGACGGTGCTGCTCCCGGTGGTGCTCCTGCTCGCCCGGCGCGCGGTGCAGCTGCCGTACGGCACGGGCCTGGTGGTGGTCTACGGGCTGACCGTGCTGACCGCTACGGTGGGCCTGCTGTACCTGGCCTACGCCGAGTACGACGACCCGGCGGAGCGCCCGATGCGCCGCCGGGCCCGGGCACACGGGGAGTTCCCGGCGCTGCCGGCCCGGCCCCGGGTCAGCTTTCTGCTCGCGGTGAAGGACGAGGCCGGCAACGTCGCGGCCTGCGTCCGCTCGATGGCCGCCTCCGACCACCCCGACCTCCAGATCGTCGTCGTCGACGACGCGTCCCGGGACGGCACGGGGGAGATCCTCGACGCGCTGGCGGAGGAGCTGGGGATCACCGTGCTGCGGCTGGAGCACAACGTCGGCAAGAAGGCGGCGCTGGTGCGCGGGTGCGCGCTCGCCGACGGCGACGTGCTGGTGTTCACCGACTCCGACTGCCTCGTCGCCCCGGACGCCGTGAGCCGGTGCGTCGCGGCGATGGTCCGCCATCCGGACCTGGGCGCGGTCAGCGGTCACTGCCGGGCGCTCAACGCGCCGGCCAGCGTGCTGACCCGGGTCCAGGACGTCTGGTACGAGGGACAGTTCCGGGTCGCCAAGGCGGCCGAGTCGGTCTTCGGCGCGGTCTGCTGCGTCTCCGGTCCGCTGGCCGCCTTCCGCCGGGAGGCCGTCGTCAACTACCTGCCCGCCTGGGCGGCGGACCGCTTCCTGGGCGCGCCCTTCCGCTTCGCCACCGACCGGCAGCTGACCGGCTACGTCCTGGGCCAGGCCTGGCGCGGGCGGGCGCTGAAGCGGCTCCACGCCGACTCGCCGTTCGTCAAGGACGAGGACCACCCCGAGCGGCGCTGGCTGGTCGCCTACAGCCGCAGCGCGCGGGTGTGGACCAACGTGCCCGCCCGCTGGCGGCCCTTCCTGCACCAGCAGGTCCGCTGGAAGAAGAGCTTCGTGCGCAACCTCTTCTTCACCGGCCGGTTCATGTGGCGCCGCGGCCCGGGCCCCGCCCTGCTCTACTACGGGCACGCCCTGTGGGTGCTGGCCGCGCCCGCGATGGTCTTCTGGCACCTGGTGTGGGCGCCCCTGCACTGGGCGGCCGGGCTGACCCTGCTCTATCTGTGCGGGGTGCTCCTCAAGGGTGCCCTGTGGGGCCTGGCCTACCGCCTCGACCACCCCGGCGACGCGCGCTGGCGCTGCCGCCCGCTGATGAGCCTGCTGTCCTGCTGTGTCCTGTCCTGGCTGCTGCCCTACGCCGCCCTCACCCTGCGCCGCGGCATCTGGACGAGGAGCCCCGCATGACGACCGGGCGAGGAGTCCCGCATGGCGACCGGGCGAGGAGCCCCGCATGGCGACCGGGCGAGAAGTCCCGTATGACGACCGGGCGAGGAGTGTCCCGTATGAACGACTGGACGAGGAGCCCCGCGTGAGAAGACCGCTGCGTCTGCTGGGCCGCTGGACCGCCGCCGCCCTGTCGGCGGTCTGTGTGGCCGTCCTCTACTACATCGTGCTGACCCGGGGCCGCGCGCTGTGAGCACCGAAACCCTCCCCCGCGCCCTCGGCCGGCTGCGCCGCGGTCTGACGCGCGCGGCGCTGCACGGGCTGGCGCTCGCGGTCGTCGCCACCCCGTTCGCCGCCGCCTGGCAGTACGACGCCCGGCACCGCGCGGTGTCCGCCCAGGCCCCGCCGCCGGACGCGGTCCAGGACGCCCGGCCCCGCGCGGTCGGCGCCCGGCACGCCGCGGCCCCGGTCGTCCTCGCCTACCACGACGTCGCCCCGCACTCCGCCAGCCGCTACACGGTCACGCCCGAGCGGCTCGACGCCCAGCTGGCCGCCCTGCGCGCGGCCGGCTACCGCACCCTGTCCAGCCGGGAGTTCGCGCGCTTCCTCCGTACGGGACGGCCGCCCGCCCCCCGCAGCGTCTACCTCACCTTCGACGACGGCACCCGCGGCCTGTGGGCGCACGCCGACCCGATCCTGGCCAGGCACCGCATGAAGGCCGCCGCCTATCTGATCACCGGCGCCGTCGGCACCCACCGCCCCTACTACCTGTCGTGGCCGGAGGTGGACCGCATGGCCGGCTCCGGCCGCTGGGACTTCCAGGCCCACACGCACCTCGGCCACCGCCGCGCCCGGGTCGACGCCTCCGGCCGGCGGGGCTCCGTCCTGGCCAACCGGGTGTGGCTGCCCGGGGCCGGACGGCTGGAGACGGAGGCCGAGTACCGCCGGCGGGTCCGCGCCGACCTCGGCCGGTCGCTGCGCGCCTTCCGCGCCCACGGCCTGCCCCCGCCCCGTCTGTTCGCCTACCCCTTCTCCGAGGCCGTCCTGCGGACCAACCTCACCACCGGCGGCACGTCCTTCCTGCGGCGGCTGCTGGCCGCCCGCTTCACCGCCGCGCTCACCAACACCACGCGGCGTCCGCTGCCGGCCGGACCGCGCGCCGCCGCCGCGGGCCAGGTCCAGCGTCTTGAGGTGCTCGGCACCACCACCGCCGACGGCCTGCTGCACCTGCTGCGGACGTGGACGTCCAGCGCACCCGGCGACGTACCGGACCCGCTGGGCCATCCCGGCCAGTGGCAGTTCCCCGGCAGCCCGCCCGGCACCGGCCTGGAGGCGGTGACCGGGGACGGGGCGCGCCGGGGCGGCTACGCGTCGGCGGAGTACCGGCCCCTGGCCACGGCCGACTGGAGCTCCTACCGGGTCCGGGCGAGCGCCCGGGACCTGCGCTCCACGGACACCAGCGTCTCGGTCACCGTCCGCCACGGCAGCCTGTACCCGTGCACCGTCACCGTCGGCGCCAACACCGTCCGGCTGACTGAGAGGACGCCCGGCGGGCATGTCCGCACCACCACCCGCCGCCTCGGCCCGTCGCCCGGCCACCGCCTCGACATGCGCGTCACCCCGCGGGCCGTCCGGGTCGCGGTCGACGACGTTCCGCTGATCGACCGCCGTACCGCCCCGGCCGCCGCCGCGCACGCCTTCGGCGGCATCGCGCTCGGTGTCCGCAACGACACGCCCGGCACCCCCTGGCCCCGCTTCGCCGCCCTGCGCGTCTCCGGCTGACGGCGCGCATCCGCACCGGGCCTCCGTGCGTCTACCACCGTATGGACCTGCAAAAACCCGCACAGCCGGCACCGGAACCGCAGCCGGAGCCGGCCGCGGACGGCTGTCTCACGGTCGCCGTCCGCCTGCCCGTGCGGATCGTCGCGCTGGTGCTGGTCGTGCCGGTGCGGATGCTGTGGGACGCGCTCGTCGTCGGCGGGCGGTTCCTGAACGACACGGTGCTGCGGCCGTTCGGACGCGCGCTGCGGTGGCTGGGGCGGGCCCTGTTCGTGTGGCCCCTGGTGGGCCTGTGGCGCTACGGCGTCGTCCCGGCCGCGAAGGCGCTGGCCTGGCTGGGCACCGTGCTCGTCGTGGTGCCGGCGGTGTGGCTGTACCGGTACGCGCTCACTCCCCTCGGGCACGCCCTGGCATGGGTGTACGCGCGCGTGCTGACCCCGGTCGGGCACGCGGTCATGTGGACCCTCAGGTGCGCCGGCGCCGGTGCGGCCTGGCTGCTGCGGTATCTCGTCGCCGTCCCCGCCCACTGGCTGTACACCTGGATCCTCACCCCCGTCGGACGGGCGGTCGCCTGGTGCGCCAGGGGCCTGCTGTGGACCGCGCGGACGCTGCTGACCGGCGTCGGCGCGGTCCTGTACTGGACCGCCCGCATCCTGTTCGTGCTGCCCGCCCTCGCCCTGTGGCGCTGGGTCCTCGCCCCCGTCGGCCGCGTCCTCGCCGTCGTCGGGCGCGAGGCCGGGGCGGCCCTCGGCCACGCCTGGCGGATCGCCGGGCATGTCTCGCGCGCCGTCGGGCGGTTCCTCGCGGCCCTCTTCCGGTGGACCGTCGTCGAACCGGTGCGGTGGGTGTACGCGCGCGTGCTGACGCCCGTCGGTCACGCGGTGCGCGCCGCCGTCCTGCGGCCCGTCGCCGAGGCCGTGCGCGCGGGCGGCCGGGCCACCCGGCAGGCGCTCACCGCCGCCCGCGCGACCGTGCGGCAGGCCCGCGCCGACGTGCGGCGGGCGCTCTTCGGAGAGCCCCGGCGCCGGCCCCACCCGGACCGGCGGGAACTCCAGGGCCGCGGGGCACGTACTCTTGGTAGCAGTACGACCGCTCTCACGAAGGACTGAACGACACTGGGCAAGCGACAGCCCGAAGGCCCGCCGCCCGCACCCGCGGTGCAGCGCATCCGACTGCGCTACACCAAGCGCGGCCGCCTCCGGTTCACCAGCCACCGTGACTTCCAGCGCGCCTTCGAGCGTGCGTTGCGCCGTGCCGAGGTGCCGATGGCGTACTCGGCGGGGTTCACGCCGCACCCGAAGGTGTCGTACGCCAATGCCGCACCCACCGGCACGGGCAGCGAGGCGGAGTACCTGGAGATCGCGCTCACCGAGGCGCGCGACCCGGAGCGGCTGCGGCTGCTCCTCGACGAGTCGCTGCCCGCCGGGCTCGACATCGTCGAGGCGGTCGAGGCGCGCACGCCGGGACTGGCCGACCGGCTGACGGCTTCCGTGTGGGAGCTGCGGCTGGACGGCGTGGACCCGGGGGACGCCGAGCGCGCGGTCGCCGCCTTCAACGGCGCCGGGACCGTCGAGGTCCAGCGGATGACCAAGAACGGCGTCCGCACCTTCGACGCCCGGCCCGCGGTGGCGCACCTGGAAACGCATGACGTACGGCCTGATAGGCCGAGCGACCAGCCCTGTGCGATACTGCGGCTGGTTGTTCGGCACGTGACGCCTGCCGTACGACCCGACGACGTCCTGTCCGGTCTCCGCGCCGTGGCCGACCTGGCGCCGCCGGTCCCCGCAGCGGTGACCAGGCTGGCGCAGGGGCTGTTCGATGAAGAGACCGGCACGGTGACCGACCCGCTCGCGCCCGACCGCGAGGCAGCAGCGCCCGAGCCGCAGGCGGCCGGCGCGACTGCCGCCGCGAAGGCGTCGGCGTAAGGAAGGTCCCGCGTAGGGACGGACGTCGTAGCGCCGCCCTCGGACTCGGGAGCCACCTGGGTCGGGCAGCGCACCGACCAGAAGACTTTCGCCAGGCCGTACGCGACAAGGTGTACGGAACCGGCGAGACAGGACACGAAGAGCTCCCGTGCGGCGCCCGCGCCCCGGACGGCGGCACCGCGCAGCGCGCGAGCCGCGGACGTCACCGGCATCGCCGGACCAGGCGCGGCGCCCGGGAGCCTGACGGGAGAAACGCCCGCATGCTCGAACCGACCGAGACCGCAGAGTCCGTGACGGACTCCGAACCGAACACCCCCAGCGACACCCTGCCGCCGCGCCGCCGCCGGCGTGCCGCGTCCCGCCCGGCGGGCCCGCCGTCCGGCGCCCCCGCCGACACACCGGCGGAGACCGTCGCGCCGGCCGTACCGGCCGCCGAGGTCACCGAGGTCGCCGAAGTTGCCGCCGAGGCCCCCGGGGCGAAGGACGAGCCGGCGCCCGCCGCCCGCCCGCGCCGCCGCGCGGTGCGTCGCGCCTCCGCGCCCGTGGGCTCCCCGGCTTCGGCGGAGACGGCCGAGACGGTCGTACCGGCGACCGCCCCCGCCCCGGCCCCCGAGGACGACGCGCCCGCCGCCGCCTCCACCGAGTCCACCGAGTCCGCCGAGGGTGCCGCTCCGCGGCGTACCCGTCGGCGCGCGACGCGCACCGTCACCTCGCCCGGCACGGCCACCGCACCGGCGGAGACCACCGACACCGTCGTACCGGCGACGACCGCCACCACCGAGGCGGCTCCGGTCGCCGAGGCTGCCGAGGCCGGTGAGGAGGAGGCTCCGCGCCGGGTCCGTCGTCGTGCCACGCGCCGGGCGTCGGCGCCCGCCGGTTCCCCGGAGGCGGCCGAGGCGGCTGACACCGCCGAGGCCGGGGAGGCGTCCGTGAGTGCTCCCGTCGCCGAGGCGGCTCCGGTTGCCGAGGCCGGTGAGGAGGAGGCTCCGCGCCGGGTCCGCCGTCGTGCCACGCGCCGGGCGTCGGCGCCCGCCGGTTCCCCGGAGGCGGCTGAGACGGCCGAACCGGCGGAGGCCGGGGAGGCGTCCGTGAGTGCTCCCGTCGCCGAGGCGGCTCCGGTTGCCGAGGCTGCCGAGGCCGGTGAGGAGGAGGCTCCGCGCCGGGTCCGCCGCCGTGCCACGCGCCGTGCGTCCGCGCCCGCCGGTTCCCCGGCGGCGGCCGAGGCGGCTGACACCGCCGAGACCGCCCCGGCCTCCGAGGTCCCCGCCCCGGCCGTCGAGGCTCCCGCCGCCCGGACCGCGTCCGCCACCGGTGAAGCGGCGGAGGAGGCGGCTCCGCGCCGGGCGCGGCGTCGCGCCGTGCGGAAGGCCGCCGGAGGGTTCGCCGAGCCCGCGCGGCCCGCCGGCACGATGCCCGCCGCATCCGCGGAGTCCGCCGAGGCCGACGCCCCGCAGCGCCCGGCCCGGCCCGCCGTCGCCCTGTTCCAGGCGCCCGTGTTCACGGAGCCCAGGTTCCAGACGCCGGAGCGGGCCGCCGCGGAAGCCGCCGCCGAGGCGGCAGGGGCCAGGGAGCCCGAGGAAGCCGAGGAGGCGGAGGAGACCGAGGAACTCCCGGAGGAGCAGCCCACCGCGTCGCGCCGTCGCCGCCGTCGCCGCGGCGCCGGTGACGAGGCCGGGGACCGGCCCGTCGAGACCGCCGCCGAGGAGGAGCCCGAGAAGGAGCCCGAGGAAGAGTCCGAGGAGGACGAGGAGTCGGCCGAGGACCAGCTCGAAGGCGAGGACGAGGCCGAGGGCGGCGAGGAGACCGGCTCGCGCCGTCGCCGTCGCCGGGGCGGCCGTCGCCGTCGCCGCGGCGAGTCCGCCGAGTTGGAGGACGCCGAGTCCGCGGACGCCGGCTCCGAGCGGCTCGCCGCCGAGCAGGCCGAGCAGGACGCCGAGGAGGTCGAGGACGACGCCGAGGACGCCGTGGAGGAGACCCACGGCGACGACTCGGCCGCCGGGGCCGGGAGCAGCAGCAGCCGGCGCCGTCGCCGCCGTCGCCGCCGTGCCGGTGACTCGGCCGCCGACGCCGAGCTGTCCGCCGACGACCCGGAGCGCACCGTCGTCAAGGTCCGCGAGCCGCGCAAGGCCGCGGAGCCGTCCGACGAGGTGCAGTCCATCAAGGGCTCGACCCGTCTGGAGGCGAAGAAGCAGCGCCGCCGCGAGGGCCGCGAGCAGGGCCGCCGCCGGGTGCCGATCATCACCGAGGCAGAGTTCCTGGCCCGCCGCGAGGCCGTCGAGCGCGTGATGGTCGTCCGGCAGAACGGCGACCGCACACAGATCGGCGTCCTCGAGGACAACGTGCTCGTCGAGCACTACGTCAACAAGGAGCAGTCGACCTCGTACGTCGGCAACGTCTACCTCGGCAAGGTGCAGAACGTCCTGCCGTCGATGGAGGCCGCCTTCATCGACATCGGCAAGGGCCGCAACGCCGTGCTCTACGCCGGTGAGGTCAACTTCGAGGCGCTGGGCATGGCCAACGGCCCGCGGCGCATCGAGTCCGCGCTGAAGTCCGGCCAGTCCGTCCTCGTCCAGGTGACGAAGGACCCCATCGGGCACAAGGGCGCCCGTCTGACCAGCCAGGTCTCCCTCCCGGGCCGGTACCTCGTGTATGTGCCCGAGGGCTCGATGACCGGCATCAGCCGCAAGCTGCCCGACACCGAGCGGGCCCGGCTGAAGACCATCCTCAAGAAGATCGTTCCCGAGGACGCGGGCGTCATCGTGCGCACCGCCGCCGAGGGCGCCAGCGAGGACGAGCTGCGCCGGGACGTCGAACGGCTCCAGGCGCAGTGGGAGGACATCCAGAAGAAGGCCAAGAACGGCAACGCCCCGACGCTGCTGTACGGCGAGCCGGACATGACCGTCCGGGTCGTCCGCGACATCTTCAACGAGGACTTCTCCAAGGTCATCGTCAGCGGTGACGAGGCCTGGGAGACCATCCACGGCTATGTCTCGCACGTCGCGCCCGACCTGGCCGGCCGGCTGTCCAAGTGGACCTCCGAGGTCGACGTCTTCGCCACGTACCGGATCGACGAGCAGCTCGCCAAGGCGCTGGACCGCAAGGTCTGGCTGCCCAGCGGCGGTTCGCTGGTGATCGACCGGACCGAGGCGATGGTCGTCATCGACGTCAACACCGGCAAGTTCACCGGTCAGGGCGGCAACCTCGAGGAGACCGTCACCAGGAACAACCTGGAGGCGGCCGAGGAGATCGTGCGCCAGCTCCGGCTGCGCGACCTCGGCGGGATCATCGTCATCGACTTCATCGACATGGTGCTGGAGTCCAACCGGGACCTGGTGCTGCGCCGCCTGCTGGAGTGCCTGGGCCGGGACCGGACCAAGCACCAGGTGGCCGAGGTGACCTCGCTGGGCCTGGTGCAGATGACCCGCAAGCGGGTCGGCCAGGGCCTGCTGGAGTCGTTCTCCGAGACCTGTGTCCACTGCAACGGCCGCGGTGTCATCGTCCACCTCGACCAGCCCGCCTCCTCCGGGGGCGGCGGCAAGCGCCGCAAGCGGGCGCGTGCCGGCGGCGCGGAGCAGCCGCACGAGCACGAGGCCGCGGTCGCCGTCGAGACGGCCGAGACCCCGGAGCAGGAGGCGGAGGCCGAGGCGGAGGTGGTCGCGGAGACCGCCGAGCCGGTCGCGCTGCCCGAGCCGGAGTTCGCCCCCGACGAGGAGCTGTACAGCAGCGTCGCCGAGGCGGAGGCCGCGGCCCGGCGTGGCCGTACGCGGCGCCGGGCGAGCCGGCGGGCGTCGGCCCCGGCGGGCGCGCCCAGGACCGGCAGGGCCGGCAGGGCCGGGGAGGACCGGGCCCCGGCGCAGGTGCCCACGGCCCAGGACGTGACCGCCGAGGAGGAGGCCGGGCGTCCGGTGACGCCGGAGCCGGCCGCCGAGGTGCTGACCGAGCCCGCGGCCGTGGAGGACGCGGTCGCCCCGGCGCCGGAGCCCGAGGCCCCCGTGGCAGAGGCCCCGGTGGCCGAGGAGGCCGCGCCGAAGGGCCGTGCCCGCCGTCGGGTCACCCGCAAGGTGTCCGCGCCGGCCGGTTCGCCCGCGGGCGCCGAGGCGGCGGTGGTGACGGTTCCGGAGACGGTGGCCCCGGCGGCCGAGCCGCGGGCCGAGGAGGCCCCGGCCTCGGCGGCTGCGGCGGAGCAGCCCGAGGCGTCCGCGGAGAGCGCCGCCCCGGCCCGTCCGCGGCGCCGGGCCGTGCGCAAGGCCACCGCGCCCACCGCGTCCGAGGAGGCGGCCGTCGTGGTCGTCCCGTCGGCCGAGCAGGCACCGGCCGAGCAGTCCCCGGCCGAGCAGTCCCCGGCCGAGCCGCAGACCGGCGGCGAGGAGCCGGCTCCCGCCAAGAAGACGGCGCGCAAGACGGCCAAGAAGGCGACGGCCAAGAAGGCCGCCACCAAGTCCGCCACCAAGTCCGCCACCGCCAAGAAGACCGCGGCCAAGAAGACGGCCGCGAAGAAGACGGCCGCGGCGAAGACCACGGCCAAGGCCACGGCGGCGAAGAAGACCGCGGCGAAGAAGACGACCGCCAAGAAGGCGGCGTCGAAGAAGACCGCGGCGGCCGAGCAGTCCTCGGCGCCGTCCGTCTCCGGCACGGCCGACGAGGCCTGACGGCCCGCCGTACGCAGAACGTGATCCGCCCCCGGCCGTCGGCCGGGGGCGGATCACGTTTTTGCCGGTTCGTAACGTGATCTTTCGGTGAGTGATCAATCGTGTGAATGAAAGGTGAACCTCTGTTCCGTCAACAGTTATGATGTGAACCAAGATTGAGGTTAAATTCAGACAACCTGGGATTTTCATCCCTGTTTTGGCACAGTATTGGGGCGCAACACGTGAAGGCTCTCGTGCTTTCCGGGGGAGCGGGTACCCGTCTCCGTCCGATCACCCACACCTCGGCCAAGCAGCTGGTGCCGGTCGCCAACAAGCCTGTGCTCTTCTACGGCCTGGAGGCGATCGCCGAGGCCGGGATCAGAGAGGTCGGCATCGTCGTCGGCGACACCGCCGACGAGATCCGCGAGGCGGTGGGCGACGGCTCCCGGTTCGGGATCGAGGTCACCTACATACCGCAGGAAGCCCCGCTGGGCCTGGCCCACGCGGTGCTCATCGCCCAGGACTTCCTCGGTGACGACGACTTCGTCATGTACCTCGGCGACAACTTCATCGTCGGCGGCATCACCGGCCTCGTGGAGGAGTTCCGCACCGAGCGGCCCGACGCGCAGATCCTGCTGACCCGGGTTCCCAACCCCACCTCCTTCGGTGTCGCCGAGCTCGACGGAGACGGCCGGGTGATGGGTCTGGAGGAGAAGCCGAAGCAGCCCAAGAGCGATCTCGCGCTCGTCGGCGTCTATCTCTTCACCCCCGCCATCCACGAGGCCGTCCGTTCCATCAAGCCCTCCTGGCGGGGCGAGCTGGAGATCACGCACGCCATTCAGTGGCTGATCGACGACAAGCGCGATGTGCGTTCCACCACCATCTCCGGGTACTGGAAGGACACCGGCAATGTCACGGACATGCTGGAGGTCAACCGGTCCGTGCTGGAGACCCTGGAGCCCCTGAACGAGGGCACCGTGGACGAGGACAGCGAGATCATCGGCCGGGTGCGCATCGAGGCGGGCGCCCGGGTGAGCGGCAGCCGGATCGTCGGTCCCGCGATAGTCGGCGCCGGTTCGGTGGTCAGCCACGCCTATGTGGGTCCCTTCACATCGGTCTCCGAGGATTGCAGGATCGAAGACAGCGAAATCGAGTACTCGATCGTGCTGCGAGGTTCGTCCGTGACCGGCGTGCGCCGGGTGGAGGCCTCGCTCATCGGGCGCGACGTCGAGGTCACGCCCGCCCCCCGTAACCCTTCGGCCCACCGGCTCGTGCTCGGTGATCACAGCAAGGTGCAGATCTCCTCATGACAACCCGGATCCTGGTGACCGGCGGCGCCGGTTTCATCGGCTCGCACTACGTCCGTACGCTGCTCGGCCCCCAGGGCCCCGGTGACGTCGCGATCACCGTCCTGGACAAGCTGACCTACGCGGGCAACCCGGCCAACCTCGACGAGGTGCGCGAGCACCCGGGGTTCGCCTTCGTGCAGGGTGACATCTGCGACCCCGTGCTGGTCGGCAAGCTGATGGCCGAGCACGACCAGGTGGTGCACTTCGCCGCCGAGTCGCACGTCGACCGGTCCATCGACGGCGGCGCGGAGTTCGTCCGCACCAACGTGGTCGGCACCCACACGCTGATCGACGCCGCGCACCGCAACGGCATCAAGACCTTCGTGCACATCTCCACCGACGAGGTCTACGGCTCGATCGACGAGGGCTCCTGGCCCGAGACCCACCCGCTCCAGCCCAATTCGCCCTACTCCTCGGCGAAGGCGTCCAGCGACCTGATCGCGCTGTCGTACCACCGCACCCACGGCCTGGACGTCCGCGTCACCCGCTGCTCCAACAACTACGGGCACCACCACTTCCCCGAGAAGGTCATCCCGCTCTTCGTGACCAACCTCCTCGACGGCAAGAAGGTCCCGCTCTACGGCGACGGCGGCAACGTCCGTGACTGGCTGCACATCGACGACCACGTCCAGGGCATCGAGCTGGTGCGCACCAAGGGCCGCCCCGGCGAGGTCTACAACATCGGCGGCGGCACCGAGCTCTCCAACCGGGAGCTCACCGAGCTGCTGCTCAAGGCGTGCGGCGCGGACTGGGAGACCAGTGTCGAGTACGTCGAGGACCGCAAGGGCCACGACCGCCGTTACTCGGTGGACTGCACGAAGATCCGCGAGGAGCTCGGCTACGAGCCCCGCAAGAGCTTCGAGGAGGGCCTGGCCGAGACGGTTCAGTGGTACCGGGACAACCGTGCCTGGTGGGAGCCGCTGAAGGAGCGGGCGGCGCTGTGACCGGTATGGGGAAGTGGCTGGTCACCGGTGCGGGCGGCATGCTCGCGCAGGATGTCGTGGCCCGGCTGGCCGAGGAGGGGGAGTCCTGCGTCGCCCTCGACCGCAGGGCGCTGGACCTCACCGACGCCGGTGCCGTGACCCGGGCGCTGGCGGAGCACCGGCCCGCCGTGGTCGTCAACTGTGCGGCCTGGACCGCCGTCGACGACGCCGAGACCCGTGAGGCCGAGGCGCTGCGCATCAACGGCGACGGGCCGGCCCACCTGGCCGCGGCCTGCCGTGAGCTCGGCACCGTACTCCTGCACATCTCCACGGACTACGTCTTCTCCGGCGACGCGGAGAAGCCGTACGCGGAGGACGCCCCGACGGGCCCGCGCAGTGCGTACGGCCGTACCAAGCTGGCCGGTGAGCAGGCCGTCCTGACCACCCTCCCCGACCGCGGATTCGTGGTCCGCACGGCATGGCTGTACGGGGCGGGCGGCGGCAACTTCGTCCGCACGATGATCAAGCTGGAAGCCGTCAAGGACACCCTCGACGTCGTCGACGACCAGCGCGGCCAGCCCACCTGGACCGTGGACCTGGCCGACCGCCTGGTGCGGCTCGGCCGGGCGGCCCTCGCGGGTACCGCCCCCGCCGGTGTGTACCACGGCACCAGCAGTGGCGAGACGACGTGGTTCGGGTTCACCCGGGAGATCTTCCGGCTGCTGGGCGCCGATCCGGAGCGGGTCCGGCCGACCACCAGCGCGGCGTTCGCCCGCCCCGCGCCCCGGCCCGCGTACAGCGTGCTGGGTCACAGCCGCTGGCAGCAGGCCGGCATCGAACCGATACGCGACTGGTCCGAGGGGCTCAGCTCCGCCATGCCCGCGTTGGTCGCAGAGCTTCAGGAGGGGAACCCATGACCGTGAAGGTCAGCATCATCATCCCGGTCTACAACGCGGGGGAGTACATCGAGCGCCCGATCAACTCGATCCTGAAGCAGTCGATGCCGCAGGACGAGCTCGAGGTGATCTTCGTCGACGACGGATCGACCGATGACTCCGCGGCGCGGCTGCAGAAGCTGGCCGACAGCGCGGACAACTTCCGGGTGATATCCATGCCGAACTCGGGCTGGCCCGGACGTCCTCGGAATGTCGGTGTCGCCAATGCCAATGGCGAGTACATACACTTCCTCGACCAGGACGACGCCTTGGGTCCGAAGGCGTTGGAGGTGATGTACGAGCGGGCGCAGCGGAACAAGTCCGACATCGTCGTCGGCAAGGTCAAGGGCAATATGCGCGGCCCTATTCGCCTTTTCCGTGAGTCGGTCGACAGCGTCGGTCCGGAATTCGTCGAACTGTACGAGACGCTGACTCCGCACAAGATGTTCCGGCGGCAGTTCCTGCTCGACAACGACATCACCTTCCAGGAGGGGCGCTGCCGCCTCGAGGACCAGATGTTCCTGGCGAAGGCCTACCCGCTCGCCAAGAGCATCACGATCGTCGGCGATGTCGTGTGCTACGACTGGAGCAAGCGCGACGACGGCAGCAACAACAGCAAGAGCCGGACCGAGCCGGGCGACTACTATCCGTGGCTCGCCAAGACCGCGCAGATAGTCAAGGCCAACACGGCCCCGGGACCGGCGCGCGACGCCTTCCTGACGCGCAACTACCGGGTCGAAGTACTGCGGAACACCGCCACCCAGGGCTTCCTGAAGGGTGATCCCTTCGCCATGGCGCACTACGAGGCGGCCCGTAAGGTGGCGGTGGAGGAGTACTCGGATTCCGTCCGTGAGGGGCTGCCGCCGCTCTGGCGGTTCCGCGCCGAGCTGCTCGAGGCCGACCGGGTCGAGGACCTGCGCAAGGTGGCCCAGCGCTACCGCGACATCATCAGCGAGGTCGAGTTCAGCGGCCCGGTGCGCTGGCGGCGGGGGGTGCTGGTGGCACCGTTCCGTGCCCGGCTGCGCTACCCGGACGGCTCCACGGTGAAGGTCAGGAAGCTGGGCAACGGCTACGGCCTCGACCTCGCCGTGGTCCATGGGATCGACGGCGGGCCGGAATGGACCTTCACGGACATCGAGAACCGGGCGGTCGTCGATTTCCAGCTGCGTCAGCGCAACAAGGCGCAGGCCTGGTACCCCGAGATCGAGCACAAGCTGACCGTGGCCTCCGACGGGACCGTGGAGCTCGCGGGGACCGTCCGTATCGACCCCGACACCGCGGCATGTGGAGGCCGGCTCCCCAAGGGGCTCTACGACGTCCACGTCAATGTCCAGCTGCTCGGGATCGAGCGCATGGCCCGTATCGAGGGCGGTCCGGCCAGTGAGCTGCTGCCCTGCGGCGGTGAGCGGTCGCAGCGCCGGAACATCCAGGCCGCTCCCTACTGGACCAGGGACGGGCGGCTCGCTCTCGACATCGGCGGAAACATGCACAAGGTCCCGGACAAGCCGGAGGGGCCCAAGACCACTTGGAGATCCATCGCCAAGAAGGTCAAAAGAGTTCTCGCATCCTGATCCGGAGGTCCCGGTACACCATGAAACCCCTTTCGATCGAAGGCGCCTGGGTCCATGAGCCCAGCGTCTTCCCCGACGAGCGCGGCAGCTTCCACGAGTGGTTCCGCGGAGCGGACTTCCGCGCGGACATCGGGCACGACCTGTCCCTGGCCCAGGCGAACTGCTCGGTCTCCCGCCGCGGCACCCTCCGCGGCATCCACTTCGCCGACGTGCCGCCGAGCCAGGCCAAGTACGTGAAGTGCGTACGCGGCGCCGTGCTCGACGCCGTCGTCGACATCCGGGTCGGCTCCCCCACCTACGGGCAGTGGGAACTGGTCCGGCTCGATGACCGGACACACGCCTCGGTCTACCTGTCCGAGGGCCTCGGGCACGCCTTCCTGGCGCTGACCGACGACGCGACGGTCGTCTACCTGTGCTCCGAGGGCTACGCGCCGCAGCGGGAGCACGGCATCCATCCCCTCGATCCCGAGCTGGGCATCGAATGGCCGGCGGACGTGGAGCCGTTGCTGTCGGACAAGGACGCCGCCGCCCCCACGCTGGCGGACGCGGCGGCGCAGGGACTGCTCCCCAGGTACGAGGAGTGCGTCGCCTATCGCGCGGAACTTCGCAAACACTGAAGTTACTGGATGGTAAGTGGTTTACTCGGCGGTCACCTACGGCTAGCTTCCGTGAATCGCTTAGTCGTCAGTAACCAGTGAAGGGCGCTCTCTACGTGGATCGGCACGGGTTTCTCCGCCAGCTGCACAGGATTTATCGCCCCCGTAACTATCTTGAGATCGGAGTGAATGACGGCCGTAGTCTGACGCTGTCCCGAGTTCCCACGGTCGCCATCGATCCGGCGTTCAAGGTGACCTCGGAGGTCAGCTGTGACGTGCATCTGGTCAAGGCCACGAGCGACGCCTTCTTCGGTCGCCGGGACCCGCTGATCCACCTGCGAAACGGCCGCAACCCTTTCCGCGCGCTCGCCCGCCGCGATCCACTGAACCTCCTGGGCGGTGAGCCGCGGCTCGACCTGTCGTTCATCGACGGCATGCACCTCTTCGAGTTCGCGCTGCGGGACTTCATGAACGTCGAGCGGCACTCGCGCTGGTCGAGCGTGATCGTCCTGGACGACATGCTGCCGCGCAATGTCGACGAGGCGGCTCGGGACCGGCACACGGGAATGTGGACCGGCGACGTGTTCAAGGTGGTGCAGGTGCTGCGGCGCTTCCGCCCCGATCTGGTGGTGGTGGAGCTGGACACGAAGCCGACCGGCGTCGTGGCGGTCTTCGGGGCCGATCCGACCAGCACCGTGCTGAAGGACAACTACGACAAGATCATCGAGGAGTACCGCGCCGACGACCCGCAGGTCGTCCCGGAGGAGGTCCTGCTGCGCAAGAACGCGGTCCAGGGCGAGATCCTGCTCGGGGCGGACTTCTGGCCGGCCCTCGTCCGGGCCCGCAACCTGCGCCGCCCGCGCTCGGCGTTCGCGCCGATCCGCCGCCGCATCCAGGCAGTGGCCGGCTGACCCCGACCGCTCCGCCGGACCGGACACCCCCGGTCCGGCGCACCTGCGTCCGGCCCGGCGGGTCCGCGTCCGGTCCGGCGCATCCGGGTCCGGTCCGGACCTGCGTCTGGGTCCGGTGGGTCCGCGTCCGGCCCGGCGGGTCCGCGTCCGGCCCGGCGCATCCGGGTCCGGTCCGGTGGGTCCGCGTGTGGTCCGGTGGGTCCGCGTGCGGTCCGGGTGGGCGTCCGTTCGCGTTGCCCGATCGGGCCGAGGTCCGGTTTGACCCCCAGGTCGGGGCCCCGTAATCTAGAGCGTCGGCGTGTCTATCGAGGCCGCCACATCCCCGTAAACCTTTTCCTTCCGGGTGCTCCGGTGACCGGGAGAGGTCGTCCGTGTTCATGGCCGGGCGACTGGCCTGCGGGGGTGCCGTTCCTTCGAGTGAGAGTGAGATCCGCGTGTACGCCATCGTGCGCAGCGGTGGCCGCCAGCACAAGGTTGCTGTCGGCGACATCGTTGAGGTTGACAAGATTTCCACCGCCAAGGTTGGCGACACGGTCGAGCTCTCGACCCTGCTCGTTGTCGACGGCGACGCTGTGACCAGCGACCCGTGGGTGCTGGCCGGCATCAAGGTCCAGGCCGAGGTTGTGGACCACCACAAGGGCCAGAAGATCGACATTCTGCGCTACAAGAACAAGACCGGCTACCGCCGTCGTCAGGGCCACCGCCAGCAGTACACGGCGATCAAGGTCACTGAGATCCCCACGGCTGCGAAGTAAGGGACTGAGGAGACATGGCACACAAGAAGGGCGCATCGTCCACCCGGAACGGTCGCGACTCGAACGCCCAGCGGCTCGGCGTGAAGCGCTTCGGCGGTCAGGTCGTCAACGCGGGTGAGATCCTGGTCCGCCAGCGCGGCACCCACTTCCACCCGGGCGCGGGCGTCGGCCGCGGCGGCGACGACACGCTGTTCGCGCTCCAGGCCGGTGCGGTGGAGTTCGGCACCAGCCGTGGCCGCAAGGTCGTGAACATCGTTCCGGTCGCCTGACCGAACGCTTCGCGAGGCGGACCTCACTTCCCGGTCGGGAAGGCGGGTCCGCCTTTCGCGTGTTGTAGCAGTAGACAGTTCCGTACACCGATCATCGAACGTGCTGGAGGCACCTCCCATGACCACCTTCGTGGACCGCGTCGAGCTGCACGTCGCCGCGGGTAACGGGGGCCACGGCTGTGCCTCCGTGCACCGTGAGAAGTTCAAGCCGCTCGGCGGCCCGGACGGCGGCAACGGCGGCCGTGGCGGCGACGTGATCCTCACCGTCGACCAGTCCGTCACCACCCTGCTCGACTACCACCACTCCCCGCACCGCAAGGCCACCAACGGCAAGCCCGGCGAGGGCGGCCACCGCTCCGGCAAGGACGGCCAGGACCTGGTCCTGCCGGTGCCGGACGGCACCGTCGTCCTGGACAAGGCCGGCAACGTCCTCGCCGACCTGGTCGGCCACGGCACCTCCTACGTCGCCGCCCAGGGCGGCCGGGGCGGCCTCGGCAACGCGGCGCTGGCCTCGGCCCGGCGCAAGGCGCCCGGCTTCGCGCTGCTCGGCGAGCCCGGGGACCTCCAGGACGTCGTCCTGGAGCTGAAGACCGTCGCCGACGTGGCGCTGGTCGGCTACCCGAGCGCGGGCAAGTCCTCGCTGATCTCGGTGCTGAGCGCGGCCAAGCCGAAGATCGCCGACTATCCGTTCACGACGCTGGTGCCGAATCTCGGCGTGGTGACCGCGGGCTCGACCGTGTACACGATCGCGGACGTCCCCGGTCTGATCCCGGGCGCCAGCCAGGGCCGGGGTCTCGGCCTGGAGTTCCTGCGCCACGTGGAGCGGTGCAGCGTGCTCGTGCACGTCCTGGACACGGCCACGCTGGAGTCCGACCGCGACCCGCTGTCCGACCTCGATGTGATCGAGGAGGAGCTGCGGCAGTACGGCGGCCTGGACAACCGTCCGCGGATCGTCGTCCTGAACAAGATCGACGTACCGGACGGCAAGGACCTGGCCGAGATGGTGCGCCCGGATCTCGAGGCCCGCGGGTACCGCGTCTTCGAGGTCTCGGCGGTGGCGCACCTCGGTCTGAAGGAGCTGTCGTACGCGCTCGCGGAGCTGGTCGCCTCGGCGCGGGCGGCCCGGCCGAAGGAGGAGGCCACGCGGATCGTGATCCGGCCGAAGGCTGTCGACGACGCGGGCTTCACGGTCACGCGCGAGGACGACGGTCTCTTCCGGGTCCGGGGCGAGAAGCCCGAGCGGTGGGTGCGGCAGACCGACTTCAACAACGACGAGGCGGTCGGTTACCTCGCGGACCGGCTCAACCGGCTCGGCGTGGAGGACGAGCTGCTGAAGGCCGGGGCCCGGGGCGGCGACGGCGTCGCCATCGGCCCCGAGGAGAACGCGGTCGTCTTCGACTGGGAGCCGTCCGTGACGGCCGGCGCCGAGATGCTGGGCCGACGCGGTGAGGACCACCGCTTCGAGGGCGTACGCCCGGCCGCGCAGCGGCGCCGGGACCGCCAGGCGGAACGGGACGAGAGCGAGCGGGAGTTCGACGACTTCCAGCCCTTCTGAGTGCTCTGATCGCTCATGACCGACCGGGACGGTTCCCGGAACGACCCGTTGCGGCAGTATCACGTTCTTCGTGTGAAGTCCCCTGCCGCAACGGGTCCTTTGTTGTCCCCGTGTTTGTCATGCACGCGAACCCCTCTGTTCAGCGGGCGGTCCGTCCGGCCGGGGGAACCTCCCAGGGTCCATCAGGCCAGTGAGGCAAAGGAGTTCCGCCGATGACCGAAGCAGGCAGCCCCGACAGGCGCCGCTTTCTGACCGCCGGCGCGGCTATGCTGGGGGGCGTGGCATCCGCCCAGCTCTGGCTGCCGGCCGCCGCCCGCGCGGCCGAGGCACCGCTGCCCGAGGGTGTGTTCAGTCTGGGCGTCGCCTCCGGCGACCCGCTTCCCGACGGCATCGTGCTGTGGACCCGGCTCGCCCCCGATCCGCTGAACGGCGGCGGCATGCCCGACCGCGCGGTGCCGGTGGAGTGGCAGCTCGCACAGGACGAGCGGTTCCGGAAGGTGGTCCGCAAGGGCACCGCGATGGCCCGTCCCGAGTACGGCCACAGCGTGCACGTCGACGTACGCGGACTGAGCCCGGACCGCCGGTACTGGTACCGCTTCCGGGCCGGCGGACAGCTCTCGCCCACCGGCCGCACCCGCACCGCGCCCCGCCGGGACAGCTTCGGCGGCTCCCTGCGCGTCGCGCTCGCCTCCTGCCAGAACTGGCAGCACGGCTGGTTCACGCCGTACGCCGACATGCTCGACCAGGACCCGGACGTCGTGCTGTTCGTCGGCGACTACATCTACGAGTCCGCGCCGTCGGCGACGACCGTACGCCGGCACGAGGGCACGGGCGAGCCGTACACCCTGGTCCAGTACCGCAACCGGTACGCCCAGTACCGGTCGGACCCGGATCTGGCCGCCATGCACGCCCACGCGCCCTTCGTCGTCACCTTCGACGACCACGAGGTGGACAACGACTTCGCCGGCGAGATACCGCAGGACCCCGACAAGCAGGGCCACGACGCGTTCGTGGACCGGCTGACGGCGGCCTACCAGGCGTACTACGAGCACATGCCGGTCCGCGCGACCGCCGTGCCGAACGGCCCGCACATCCAGATGTACCGCCGGCTGGAGTTCGGCCGCCTGGCCCGGCTCAACGTGCTGGACACCCGCCAGTTCCGCAGCGACCAGGCCACCAGCCAGGCCGGTGCCCAGGACCCGTCGATGACCATGCTCGGCGCCGAGCAGAAGCGGTGGCTGCTGGACGGGCTGCACGGCTCGCCCGCCCGCTGGAACCTGATCGCCTCGCAGATCATGATGGCCGAGACCGATGTCCGGATCGGCGAGGGCAAGCTCTGGTACTACGACGCCTGGGACGGCTACCAGGTCGAACGCAACGGTCTCCTGAGGGAGTTCGCGCACGTCCGCAACCCCGTCGTGCTCTCCGGCGACCGTCATCTGACGATGATCAGCGACCTGAAGAAGGACTTCGCCGACCCGGACTCCGAGGTCGTGGGCGCCGAGTTCGTCGGCACCTCCATCTCCAGCAACGGCGACCAGGACCAGGACGCCTTCCACGCCGAGTGGGACCCGCGGAAGGCGGACAACCCGCACTGGAAGGTGATCGACGCCCACCGCGGCTACCACCTCTTCGACATCCACCGCGACGGCATCGACGCCCGGGTGCGGGTCGTGGACACGGTGACCCGGCCGGAGGCCACCCCCAGCACCCTGGCCCGGCTGCGGGTGGAGGCGGGCAGGCCCGGCGTCCACGTGGTGTGACGTCATGAGCCGGGTGTGAGAGGCGCCCGGGACATATCCGCGTCCCGGGCGCCTCTCAGGTCACCCTCAGAAACACCTCTTACCATCCTCCAACCATGGAGACGGACTGTACGAGAGATGACGCCGCGGTGAACGGCGCCACCGTGAGCGCCGGGGAGGCCGGGATCCCCGCGGTCACCCCGCTGCCCGCCGGCACCCGGCTGGTGCACATAGGCCCCCACAAGACCGGCACCACCTCGATCCAGGGCGCGCTGTTCGCCGCCAAGGACGAGATGGCCCGGCACGGCGTGGACTTCCCGGCCACCAGCCGGCACCCCATGGAGGCGGCGCTCGCGGTCTGCGCCCGCCCCGGCATGATGGGCAACACCAGGCCCACCGAGCGGCACTGGCAGCTGCTGGTCGAGCAGGTGCGGGCCACGGGAGGCCGGACCTCCGTGGTGAGCAGCGAGTTCTTCGCCGACGCCCCCGACGACGCGACCATCGAGCGGATCGTCGCGGATCTCGGCGGTGACCGCGTGCACGTCCTGGTCACCCTGCGCCCGCTGGCGAAGATCATGCCGTCGCAGTGGCAGCAGTACGTGCAGAACGGCCTGCGGATGGGCTACGAGAACTGGCTGCGCCACATGCTCCGCAAGCCGCCCTACGAGCACCCGAACCCCAGCTTCTGGCGCCGGCACCGGCACGACCGGCTGGTGGAGCGCTGGGTGCGGGTCGTGGGCGCGGAGAACGTCACCGTCGTCGTGGTCGACGACCGCGACCGGGGCGGGCTCATGCGCACCTTCGAGGCGCTGCTCGGCCTGCCTCAGAACCTGCTCCAGCCCGTCCCCGACACGGCGAACCGCTCCCTCACCCTCGCCGAGACGGAAATGCTGCGGAAGCTCAACGTGGAATTCCGGGCACACGAGCTTCCGGAAGAGCTGTATTCCAAGCTCGTCCGGTACGGCGCGGTGATGCATATGAAGAACGCGTGTGCTCCCGCGGCGGGCGACGCCAGGATCGTCACTCCGCAGTGGGCCGTGGAGGCCGCCGCCGCGATCGGCGCCGAGATGGCCGGGCGGATCGGCTCCATGGGCGTGCGGGTCATCGGTGACCCGGCGCTGCTGTCGGCCGTGCCGAAGTCCTCCGGGCAGCCGGCCGGGAAGCCGAGCATCAGCCCCGAGGTGGCCGCTCAGGCCCTGTACGGAGCGCTCGCCGCGGCGGCGGAAGCCCCCGTGCGCAACACCGCGCCCGCCAAGTCCCGCACCGTCCACCAGACCTCCTCCAAGGAGCTCGTGAAGGTGCTCGGGCACCGCTGCCTGAAGCGGCTGCGACGGCGCTGACCGGGGCCGTCCGCACGGCAATGGATTAACTTCCGCTGTGCTCCCCCTGTGGAGTTACTCACAGCAATTTCACGGGCACTCACGGAACCCTCCGCAATCACCAAGGGTGCAAGGTGAATGACAGGTTGCGCGCACATATGCGTCGGAGGTCGCTCACCTTGCACTGCGGTAACCACAAGTGGGACCATTTCCAGGTTCCCTGTCGCCCCAAGGTAGGTCACCTGTGTCCCAGCACATAGCCAAGCCCCGTACCACCGCAGTGATCCTGGCCGGTGGCACCGGCCAGCGGGTTGGTCTGTCGATCCCCAAGCAGCTGCTGAAGATCGCCGGCAAGGCAGTCATCGAGCACACCCTGACCACCTTCGAGAAGGCCGACTCCATCGACGACGTCATCGTGCTGATGGCGCCGGGCTATGTGCCCGACGTGGAGAAGATCGTCGCCAAGGCCGGGTTCCGGAAGGTCAAGAAGGTCATCGAGGGCGGCTCCACCCGGAACGAGACCACCGAGCGCGCCATCGCCGCCCTCGGCGAGGGCCTGGCCGAGGGCGAGGACCTCAACGTCCTCTTCCACGACGCCGTGCGCCCCCTGCTGTCGCAGCGCGTGATCGACGACTGCGTGGCCGCGCTGGACCGCTACCAGGCCGTCGACGTGGCCATACCGTCCGCGGACACCATCATCGTCACGCGCACGCACGGCGAGGACGGCGAGTTCATCACCGAGATCCCGGACCGCTCCCGGCTGCGCCGCGGCCAGACCCCGCAGGCCTTCAAGCTGTCCACCATCCGCCGCGCCTACGAGGTCGCCGCCGGCGACCCCAACTTCCAGGCCACGGACGACTGCTCGGTGGTGCTCAGGTACCTGCCGGACGTGCCGATCCACGTCGTCGCGGGCGACGAGTACAACATGAAGGTCACCCAGCCCGTCGACGTCTTCATCGCCGACAAGCTGTTCCAGCTCGCCTCCACCGCCGCGCCCGAGCAGAACGGCGACGACGCCTACCGCGAGCTGCTGACCGGGAAGACGATGGTGGTCTTCGGCGGCTCCTACGGCATCGGCAAGGACATCGCCGAACTCGCCGAGTCCTACGGCGCCAAGGTGTACGCGCTGGGCCGCTCCACCACCGGCACCCACGTGGAGAACCCGGAGGAGGTCGACGACGCGCTGTCCAAGGCGTACGCCGAGACCGGCCGGATCGACCACGTCGTCAACACCGCCGGCGTACTGCGCATCGGCAAGCTGGCCGAGACCGACAACGCCACCATCGAGGAGGCGCTCAAGGTCAACTACCTGGCGCCGGTGCAGATCGCACGGTCCTCGTACAAGTACCTGGCCGAGACCAAGGGGCAGCTGCTGCTGTACACCTCCAGCAGCTACACCCGGGGCCGGGCCGAGTACAGCCTGTACTCCTCGACCAAGGCCGCGATGGTCAACCTCACCCAGGCCCTGTCCGACGAGTGGGCCGGCGACGGCATCCGCGTCAACTGCATCAACCCCGAGCGCACCGCCACCCCGATGCGCACCAAGGCCTTCGGCCAGGAGCCCGCGGGCACCCTGCTCTCCTCCGAGGCCGTGGCGCGCACCTCGCTCGACGTACTGCTGTCCGAGCTGACCGGCCATGTCATCGACGTCCGCCAGCAGGACCCGACGGCGGGCGCGAGCCGGGCCTCCGGTTTCGAGCAGGCGCTGGCCTCGGTGCTGGACCGTCAGGGCGGCATGTAATAATCGACAGTAATTTGACTTCTCGACATCGGTAATTCAGGCCTCTGTGTTCGTTCCGTAAAGGAGCGCCAGGGGCCTGAATCCGTAACTCGTCCGCAGCCTTGTAAATACCTCACAAACCAGCAGCACACCAGCACAAAACCGGCACTCCACTCCAACGAGCAGGTTCTCCGTGATAACCACCGCTATTCGCGTCGCCCGGGTGGGCAGCGCGGCCGAGCTGGCCGCGGCGGCCCTCATGATGCTGGGCTATCCCTGCCTCATGCTGGCCGCGCTCGTCCCGAGCGTTCCCGCCTTCGCGGCCGTGGCCGCCGTGACGTACCTGGCGGACCACTATCTGCACCGCAAGGGCAGCTACCTGATCAACCGCCTCAGCAAGGTGCGGGCCGGTCTGTCCATCCGCTTCCTCATCCGGCAGCTGCTGCTGGTCCTGCTGCTGGCCCGGGTCTCCCTCTCCGACGACCTGGTCTTCTACGGCTCGATCGCCTGCTTCATCGTCTTCTACGGCCTTCAGGCCCCGCACGGCGCCCTGGTCGCCCTGATCCGCAACCGCCGCCGGATGCCGGTCGCCACCCGCAACGTCGACCTGGCCTCGCGCATCCGCATCCCGGACGCCCCGCGGCGCGGGCTGCTGCACCGCTCCGCCGAGAAG
Source organism: Streptomyces fumigatiscleroticus (assembly GCF_014647975.1). Taxonomy (GTDB): domain Bacteria; phylum Actinomycetota; class Actinomycetes; order Streptomycetales; family Streptomycetaceae; genus Streptomyces; species Streptomyces fumigatiscleroticus. The sequence goes on along the minus strand of NZ_BMQF01000002.1, from coordinate 336,409 downwards.
ATGCTCCACCTGGACCTGGCGGCCGTCGCCGGCGTCCTGGTCTCCGCGGCCGTGGACTCGCCCGTCGCCGGCTTCACCGGCATCGCCGTCACGCTGGTCCTGGGCGTCCTGTACGTGCTGGCGCTGATGCCCTACCTCCGCGGCCGGAAGACCCCGCCCAACGCCGAGAAGGTGCTGGACGCCGTCGACGACTGGCTGCGCGAGTACCGGCCCGAGACGGTGCTGTACTTCTCCGGCTCCAAGGACTCCGCCTACCAGGTCAACATGTGGCTGGAGACGATGGAGCAGCTGGACACCCGGCCGCTGATCATCCTGCGCGAGCGGGTCATCCTCACCAACCTGGCGCCCACCACGGTCCCCGTCATCTGCGTGCCCGGCGGTGTGCACCTGATGAACATGGACCTGTCCACGGTGCGCGTCGCGCTGTACGCGGCGAACGTCGGCAAGAACATCCACATGCTGCGCGTGCCCACCATGAAGCACGTCTTCATCGGCCACGGCGACAGCGACAAGCTCGCCAGCGTCAACCCGTTCAGCAAGGTGTACGACGAGGTGTGGACCGCCGGCCGCGCGGGCCGCGACCGCTACGCCATCGCCGATGTCGGCGTCCGCGACGACGACATCGTGGAGGTCGGCCGCCCGCAGCTGGCGCCGATCCGGACCTGGCAGGGCGTGCCCGAGGGCCGTATCCCGACCGTGCTCTACGCCCCCACCTGGGAGGGCTGGGACGACAACCCCGGCAACACCTCCATCCTGCTGGCCGGTGAGAACATCGTCCGCACCCTGGTCGAGGCCGACCCGCCGGTCCGCGTCCTGTACAAGCCGCACCCCTTCACCGGCACCCGCAGCGCCGAGGCCAAGGCCGCCCACCAGCGGATCACCGCCCTGGTCGAGAAGGCCGCCGCCCAGCGCGCCGCCGACCCCCGCTTCACCGCCGACGCCGCCGCCCAGGCCGGGGCCAAGGCCGAGCTGGCCCGGATCGAGGCCCGGATCGCGCAGCTGACCGGCACCGGCGGCGAGAAGGGCGACGAGGCCGAGGCCACCCGCGACGGGCTGGTCGACATCGCCCGGCACGAGGAGATCGCCCGGCTGCGCGCCGAGTGGAACGACGCCCACTGGCGCGCCTTCCCGACCTGGGAGCACCGGGTGATCACCGGCGCCGAGCCGCGTCTGTACGACTGCTTCAACGTCTCCGACGCGATGGTCTCCGACATCTCCAGCGTGGTCTCCGACTTCATCGCCAGCGGCAAGCCGTACGCGGTGACGGACTCCGCCGAGCTGGGCGCCGAGGAGTTCAAGCGGCAGAACACGGCGGTGCGCGCCGCGGTGATCCTGACCAACAGCGCGGCCGAGCTGGGCGAGCTGCTCGCCGCGGTCCGCGATCCGGCCGCCGACCCGCTGGCCGGGGAGCGCAAGGAGCTGAAGCGGTATCTGCTGGGCCCGGACGAGCCGCCGTCCATCGTCCAGTTCAACACCGCGGTGGCCGATCTGGCGCTGAAGGCCGAGACGCGCAATCTGGGCCAGGAGTCCCGGATCGTGGCCGGCGGCCCGGACGTCGAGCTGGCGGACGCGCTGCCCGGACAGCGGGCGTCCGCGGCCGGCGACGCGGACGGTGTGACCGCCGGCTGAGCGCCGACGGTGTCCATGGGAAGGGATCGGCCCCCGGGATGACCCGGGGGCCGATCCCTTTGTGCCGCCCCGTCCGCATTCGGCCGCTCCGTCCTGTGACCTGAGCCACGCAGGCGCCGGAGCGGAGCAACCGGTTCCTCCGGTCGCCCGTCTAAGCGGGCGACTCAGGAGCGAACACGGGGGAAATGTTCCCTCGACGGGGGGAAGCGTGAGCGTGACACAGCCCGATGTCACCGTGATCATCGGGGCGTACGAGGCGATGCCGTACCTGGTCGCCTGCCTGGCGTCCGTCGAGGCGCAGACCATCGACCCGGCGCGCGTCGAGGTGATCGCGGTGGACGACGGCTCGACGGACGGCACGGGCGAGTATCTGGAGGAGTTCGCCGCCCGTGCGCCCATGCCGGTCACCGTCGTGCGGCAGGAGAACTCCGGCGGCCCCAGCGGCCCGCGCAACGTGGGCCTGGGCAAGGCGGCGGGGCGCTACGTCTTCTTCCTCGACGCCGACGACCGGCTCGGGCCGGAGGCGCTCGAGCGGATGGTGACGATGGCCGACCGGGCCGGCACGGACGTGGTGCTCGGCCGGGTCGAGGGCGTCAACCGCTCGGCGCCCAAGTCGATGTGGCGCAGGACGGTGAAGCGCACCGATGTCTTCTCCTCCAACATCATGTTCACGCTCAGCGCCCAGAAGCTGTTCCGCCGCGCGCTGCTGGAACGGCACGGCATGCGCTTCGACGAGTCCCTGTACACCGGCGAGGACGCGCTGTTCACCATGGAGGCCTATCTGCGGGCGGACGGCGTCTCCGTGATCGCCGACCACACCTGCTACTACCTGGTGGGCCGCGAGGACGGCAAGCATGTGACGAAGAGCGGCAGCTACACCCTGCGCTTCGACTCCGCCCGCGCCCTGATGCGGCTGATCGCCGAGCACGTACCGGCGGGGGACCGACGCGACCTGCTCATGGTGCGCCCCTTCACCGTCACGCTGCTGCGGCAGTTCGGCCCCCGGTACCTCAAGGACTCCGAGGAGGTCCGGCGGCACAAGCTCGACCTCGCGAAGCCGCTGATGGACGCCTACTGGACCGAGGGCGTCGCGCGCCGCCTCAAGGTCCACGAACGGCTGCGGCTGCACCTGGTCGCCGAGCGGCGCCCCGGCCTCCTGGAGGACGTCGTGCGGTTCGTCAAGGCCGGGCAGGAGGCCGCCGCCGTCCTGGAGCGCAAGGGCCGCCGCGTCTACCTCGCCTACCCGCACTTCCGCGACCGCGCGGCGGGCATACCCGACTCCGTCTACCTCGCCTCCCCGGGCGAGGCCCGCGCCCTCGGCCACCGGCGGATGTCCGCCGGCTCACTCCTGCGGGGCGCGGCGCGCCGGGCACGGCGCATACTGACGTCGGGGACGATACGCGCGGCCTGACGCCGGTACCGGCCCGGCGACGGCGCCTTCCCGGCGACGGTGCCTTCCCGGCGACGCTGCCTTCCCGGCTACGGTGCCTTCCCGGCTACGGTGCCTTCCCGGCTACGGTGCCTTCCCGGCTACGGTGCCTTCCCGGCGACGGCGCCTTCCCGGCTACGGCGCCTGCCCGGTGGCGGGCCTGGTCGGTCCGGTGACGGTGGCGAGCCTTCGCGGCGCCCAGAAGTCGGGCCGGTGACGGCCCCGTGCCGGTGGCGGCCCGTGCCGGTGACGGGCCGGTGCCGGTGACGGGCCGGTGACGGTGCCGGGTCGGTGATGGTGACGGCCCCGCCGTGGTCAGCCGGGGAAGTCCGCCGGCCGCCGCGGTGTGTCCGTGCGGTGCCGCTGACCGGGGATCTCCGCCGCCAGCCGCTCCGCCATCCGCGCCCGGTGCTCCCGCGCCGCCGCGCACAGCGCCCGCACCGCCTCGTCGAACCGCTGCTGCGACGCCGGCTCCGCCGGTCCCAGCAGCCGCCGCTTCAGCCCGGCCCGCACCCCGGCCAGCTCGTCCTTCTCCGGATGGCGCACCCTCTCCAGCAGCTCCGGCACACCCGATGCGTCCGGCGTCAGCACGGTCGCCGCCGCCACCGTCGGGAAGGCCCGGAGGAAGGCGTCCTCGGCCAGCCCGCTGGTGTTGGCCACCGCGTACGGCTTGCCGCTCGCCAGAAAGTCGCTGATGACGCTCGACACGTCGCTGACCAGCAGGTCGGCCGTGTCGAAGCAGGTGTAGAGCGCGGGCCGGGCGCCCGTGACGACCTGGTGCTCCCACTCCGGGAGCGCGGCCCAGCAGGCCTCCTCCCAGGCGGCCGTCGCCCGCGCCACCGCCTCGGCCCGTCCCGGCCGCGGCGCCGACTGGAGCAGCATCCGCTCGGCCTGGTCGGCGGCCGTCCGGAACGCGGCCGTGGTGAGCCCGTCCAGCTCGGCCGTCCGGCGGGCCAGCCCGGCCACCGCCGGAGCATCCGGCCGCGGCCCCGTCCGCTCCCGGTTCGCCGCCCTGATCAGCTCACGGATCCGCCGGTCCGCCGCGCCCGCCCGCTGATCCACGGTCCCCGTCAGCGGATGCGGCTTGTACAGCAGCCGTACGCCCGGATCCGCGAGCAGCGCCCGCACCAGGTTCTCGCCGGCCGCGATCACCGACGTGTTGCCCGGGTTGCCGTCCCAGCCCTCCCAGGTCGGCGCGTACAGGACCGTCGTGTACGCCCCGGTCGGCGGACCCGCGTACGGCCGTACTGCGTCCAGCTGCGGGCGGCCGATCTCCACCACGTCCTTGTCCTCGACGCCCACCTCGGCCAGCGCGTACCGCTCACGCGCCGCCGGACCGGCCACCCACACCTCGTCGTAGGCCTTCGCGTAGGGATTGCAGGAGGACAGCTTGTCGCTCTCCCCGTGGTTGACGAAGGTGTGCTTGATCGTGGGGATGCGCAGCACCTGGGAGGTCTTGCCGGAGTTCGACGGGTGGATCAGCACCTGAAGGCTCGAGCGCTCCAGCCGCATCAGCGTGGACACCTTCGGCAGGCAGACGACCGGGATGTCGGTCGCCGCGATCCGCTGCACCATGAACCGCTCGCGCAGCACGATCACCGGCCGTCCGTCCAGCTTCGCGAGCGGCTCCAGCCACATGTTCGCCTGGTACGCCGAGGAGGCACCGCCCGAGAAGTACAGGCCCACGGTGGGCCGGTACGTCTCCAGCCAGGCGTCGAACCAGTCGAGCACCTCCTGCTCGTCCGCGGGACGGCGACCGGGCAGCAGCCGGAGCAGCAGCGCGCCGAGACCCGCCAGCGCCGCGCCGAGGGAGAGGGCGAGGCCCGCGGCGCCGTACGCCGGCGCGTCGTCCGCCGCCGTGGCCAGCAGCCCGGCCGTGGCGGGCAGCCCGAAGACCAGCAGCCGGTGGCCGGGCCGGCGCAGCAGCACGGGCGGGGCCGGGGACAGCCGCAGCGCGGAGGCGTCGATGTTCCGGGTCAGCACCGGCAGGGTGCGGGTGCGGCGGACCAGGACGGAGACCGCCTGGATGGCGCAGTGCAGCGCGTAGAAGACGAGGAGGGCGGCGACGAGCGGGACGTACGCCGTCTCCCGGTCCTGCTCGCCGACCCGCAGCAGACCGACGACGAGCAGCAGGTCGCGCAGGACGTGGCGCACGGTGATGTCCGCGTGCGACTTCGCGAACAGCGACACCATGCGCCGCTGCCACCGGTACAGCACACCCTCGGCCGCCAGGGAGCCGGTGGTCGCGGCGAGCAGCAGCGGTACCTGCGGGAGGAGCGCCGCCACCGCCTGCGCCACGAAGGCGGCCGTGAGCACGGCGGGCACCAGCACCCTGGCCGTGACCGGCCGGCGGCGGACGCGCCCCGCCGGTGCCGGGACGTCGAAGGGCGGTGCGGGCTGCCGGAGGAGGGTTCTCGCCGTGAGCCGCAGGTGGGGGAGGGGTACGGGCACTGCGTCACTCCAGAGGTTGTCGCAGGACGGGCGCCCGGGTTAACGCGCGCCGACCTGCCGACGACACGCGCGTGTCCTGTCCGGTGACTGGACCGGCGCGCGGCCCCGTGGCCTCTTCCCGTAGATTGCCGGGCGGGGCAGGCGAACGGACACGAGGGGAAGAAACACAGGTGGCAGGCGCGAGGCAGGCCGTGAACGAAGCCCGCAGGATCGTCGTCAAGGTCGGCTCCTCGTCGCTGACGACCGCGGCGGGCGGCCTGGACGCCGACCGGGTCGACGCGCTCGTCGACGTCCTGGCCAAGGCACGCGGCGAGCAGAAGGAGATCGTCCTCGTCTCCTCCGGCGCCATCGCGGCGGGTCTCGCCCCGCTGGGTCTGCGCCGCCGCCCCCGGGACCTGGCCCGTCAGCAGGCCGCCGCCAGCGTCGGCCAGGGCCTGCTCGTGGCCCGCTACACCGCCTCCTTCGCCCGCTACGGCGTCCGGGTCGGCCAGGTCCTGCTCACCTCCGACGACATGAGCCGCCGCGCCCACCACCGCAACGCCTCCCGCACCCTGGACAAACTGCTCGCGATGGGCGCCTTCCCGGTCGTCAACGAGAACGACACGGTCGCCACCGACGAGATCCGCTTCGGCGACAACGACCGGCTGGCCGCCCTCGTCGCCCACCTCGTCCACGCCGACCTGCTCGTCCTGCTCTCGGACGTCGACGGCGTCTACGACGGCGACCCCGGCCGCCCCGGCACCTCCCGGATCGCCGAGGTGCACGGGCCCGCCGACCTGGCGCATGTGGAGATCGGCAGTGCCGGCAAGGCCGGGGTCGGCACCGGCGGCATGGTCACCAAGGTCGAGGCGGCCCGGATCGCGGCCGCCGCCGGCATTCCCGTGGTGCTGACCAGTGCGGTGCACGCCGCCGACGCCCTGACCGGCGGGGACACCGGCACCTATTTCCACCCCACCGGCAAGCGCTCCGCCGACCGGCTGCTCTGGCTCCAGCACGCCTCCACCCCGCAGGGCTCCCTCACCCTGGACGACGGGGCGGTGCGCGCGGTGGTGGACGGGCGCAAGTCGCTGCTGCCGGCCGGGATCGCGGCCGTCGAGGGCGAGTTCACCGCGGGCGACCCCGTCGAGCTGCGGGACGGCGAGGGGCGCGCGGTGGCCCGCGGGCTGGTCAGCTTCGACGCCAGGGAGATCCCCCGGCTGATCGGCCGCTCCACCCGGGAACTGGCCCGCGAACTCGGTCCGGCGTACGAACGTGAGGTCGTACACAGGGACGATCTGGTGATCCTGCACCCGTAATGGACCGAAACGTCCATGCCCTGGTGGTGGACGTTCCGCAAAACCGCCACGCGAGCCCTTGCGGCCTGCTCAACTTTGTCGCAGGGACAGGTTCCACGACCACCGGGTCGACGTGTGCGTGAAGGAGGCCGTCGTGAGACGAGTGCGCCCTGGGACGGCGGCGTCCCACGGTGGTGCCGGCTCCCGCGCGGCCGGTGAGGAGCGCGCCCTGATGAGTGTCGCGGCCGGCGGCCGGTTCCGGGGCGAGGAACCCGAGGACACTCCGCGTCTGTGGCACGTCACCCTCAGCGTCTCGGGCCGCCAGGCCCCGCTGGCGGAGGTCCGGCGCGCCCTGGAGCAGCTCGCACACGACCATCCCTTCCTGCTGACCAGCAGGTACGCCAACGACCACGCGGAGATCCGCTACTGGGAGGAGGCCCGCGACCTGCACGACGCGGCCGCCGTCGCGCTGCGCCTGTGGGGCGAGCACCGCCAGACCGCGGGACTGCCGCCCTGGGAGATCGTCGGCCTGGAGGTCATCGACCGCGTCACCTACCACCAGCGCATCGCCGAGGGTTACGGACCACCGCCCGCGACACCGGTGGGCGTGCACCCTTACTGAGGCCGAGGCGGTGCGCGGTCCACACCCCGCGGGGCTTGTCTCGGGCTGTGGAACAGCCGGTGGACGGAGCCCGCGGGCGCACTACCCTTCCCTGCATGACCACGCTCTCGCCGTACGACTCGATGTCCCCGGTCACCCAGGCCGCCTACCGCGCGAAGGCCGCCGCGGCCACCCTCGCGCCGCTGCCGCGGGCCGAGAAGGACGACGCGCTGCTCGCCATCGCGGACGCGCTGGAGGTCCGCACGAGCGAGATCGTCGAGGCCAACACCAAGGACGTCGCCAAGGCCCGCGCGGCCGGCACCAGCGAGGCCATCGTCGACCGGCTCACCCTCACCCCCGAGCGGGTCCGCGCCATCGCCTCCGACGTGCGCGACGTCGTGGCGCTGCCCGACCCGGTCGGCGAGGTCGTCCGCGGCTCCACCCTTCCCAACGGCATCGACCTGCGCCAGGTCCGCGTGCCGCTCGGCGTGGTCGGCATCATCTACGAGGGCCGGCCCAACGTGACCGTCGACGCCGCCGCCCTGTGCCTGAAGTCCGGCAACGCGGCGCTGCTGCGCGGTTCCTCCTCGGCATACGAGTCGAACACCGCCCTCGTCCGGGTGATCCGGGACGCCGTGGGCGGCGCCGGACTGCCCGCCGACGCCGTGCAGCTCGTGCCCGGCGAGAGCCGCGACAGCGTGCGCGAGCTGATGCGCGCCCGCGGCCTGGTCGACGTGCTCATCCCGCGCGGTGGTGCCTCGCTGATCAACGCGGTCGTCCAGGAGTCCACCGTCCCGGTCATCGAGACCGGCACCGGCAACTGCCACGTCTACGTGGACGCCCACGCCGACCTCGACATGGCGGTCGACATCCTGATCAACTCCAAGGCGCAGCGCGTCAGCGTCTGCAACGCCGCCGAGACGCTCCTCGTCCACCAGGACATCGCCGCCGAGTTCCTGCCCCGGGCCCTGGACGCCCTCGCCGACGCCGGGGTCACCGTGCACGCCGACGAACGGGTGATGGCCTACGCCAAGGACTCGCGCGCCACCGTCGTGGAGGCCACCCCCGAGGACTGGGAGACGGAGTACCTCTCCTACGACATCGCCGCCGCGGTCGTCGACTCGCTCGACAAGGCCGTGGAACACATCCGGCTGTGGACCTCCGGCCACACCGAGGCCATCGTGACGACCTCGCAGCAGGCCGCCCGCCGCTTCACCCAGCTGGTCGACTCCACCACGGTGGCCGTGAACGCCTCCACCCGCTTCACCGACGGCGGTCAGTTCGGCTTCGGCGCCGAGATCGGCATCTCCACGCAGAAGCTGCACGCCCGCGGCCCGATGGGGCTGCCGGAGCTGACCAGCACCAAGTACATCGTCACCGGGGACGGGCACGTGCGGCGCTGAGGCCAGCCGCGCGGCATATGCGTACGGCATGCCCTCCGGCTGCGGCGACGCCGCGGACGGGCGTCTCACCAGGCGGATGAATTTCCATACCGTCTGCCCAAATTGACCCCTCAGGTCTACTCTGGATCCGTGCCGGAGGACGTGGGGGGCACGCCGTTCCCTGACGGCTGGGAGCCCGACGACGACCACGACCGCGGGGTGTCGGACGAAGAGTTCGCCTCCGTGGTCTTCGACGAGGCCTTCGTACGGGCGGCCACGGTGCACGAGCCGTCCGCCGTCGAGCGCCTCCTGGCCGCGGCGCAGGCCAGAGCCGAGGCCTCCGAGGCCGAGGCCCGCCGGACCGCCGGCAGGAGCGAGCGGTACGACGACGGATACGGCGATTTCAGCCATGATCCGGACCTGGACGAGCCCGAGGACACCGACCCCCTCGAACACCGCTACGGCGCCCCGGGCACCTTCGGCAAGCAGATCCGCTGGCACCGCCCCGTCGCCTGGTTGCTCGCCCTCGTGATGGGCATCGGCATGGTGGCGCTGGCCTTCACGGCCGTCTACCGGGGCGCGTCCTCGGGCGGCAGCCGGGACCGGGTTCCCCCGCCCGCCTCGACCGGCGTGGAGCAGGGCGGCGCGGCGGCCCCCTCGGTCTCCGCCGACTACTCCCAGCCGGCCGTCTCGGTGATCCCCCGCAACCCCTGAGCGACCCGCTCGCACGCCCGTCCGGGGTGCCCGGCGACTCGTCGGCACCCTCATGACGGCGCTTCCCGCAACCCGTCGGAACTTGTCGTGTACCAGGGCGTTTACCGGGGCCCCAGGAGACCTACTCTGAGAATATGGGAGGGCCTGGAGACCCACCTGAGGGGACACCCGAGGGCACCCCCGGTGGAGAGGACGAGTACCGATCCGTCGTCTTCGACGAGTCGTTCGTCCGTGCTGCCCGGCTCCAGGAGTCCTCCGCCCAGGAGCGCATGACCGACCACGCGCCCGCCGTCCGCCGCCGTCCGCCCCTGCACCGGGGACTGTCCCGGCAGGTCCTGATCCTGGTGGTGCTGATCGCCCTCGCCTTCGGCACGGCCATCTACATGGGCGTACGGCACCCCTACCAGACCCCCGCCGCCCAGAAGCCCGCCGAGCCCATGCGGATGACGGTCATCCCGCTCGCCCCTCAGGGCAAGGTGCCCGGCGTCGCCGACCCCCAGTACCTGTACGGGCACAGCCCCGCCGCGCAGTTCCGCGTCGGCGCAGAAGGCGTGCCGCTGCCCGCCGCGCGGCGCACCGCGCATTTCTCGGACAGCCAGGTCCTGAGCGCCCTGACCACCGCCAAGGACTACGTCGTCCGGTCCGGACTCGACCCGGACGTGCTCACCGGCGGCGAGATCCGCTCGGTGCGGATCCTTCTCGACTCCGATCAGCTCGACCAGTTCGACCAGAGTTTCGAACACCCTGCCACGGACGGACGGCACACACCCACCGGCTGGCTGGTCCGCTTCGACCCCTCCCGCGCCGAGCTGGCCGACAGCAAGGTCCGGGTCCAGGGCAGTCTGCAAGCCGCCGAGACCGACTCCTCCACCCTCGAGGTGATCACGGACCACACCTTCGTCTACGCGCTGCGCCCCACCGGCGACGACAGGGCCGACGTATCGCTGTTCACCGTCCGGCGCGAGCTGCACTTCCGCTTCGACCGCGAGGACCTGCGTCTCCACCAGGCCCAGCTCGTCGTCTCCTATGTCCAGGCCGGCCCGCTGTCCTGTGCGGAGGACTCGGCCAGCCATCTGCGCCCGCTGCTGGCCGGCCAGACGGCCAAAGCGGGCGGCCCGGCCGGCACGGACCCGTACGCCACGGACAGCGCCACGGCGCTGTGCGGGTCACTGGCGGCCGACGCTCAGCCGAAGGTGTGACGCAGGCGGCAACGGAGCCGGTCGTACGGGTACGGATCCGGTGCCGCCGCTGCGGCCTGGCGGTGCGGGCGGGTGCCGTTGTGACGCCGGCGGCAAGCGGAGCCCGTCGTACGGGTACGGATCTGGTGCCGCTTATGCGGTCCCGCGGTGCGGACGGCAGCGCGCGCTGCGGGCGGGTGCCGTCGGAAGCGGCCGGAACGACAGCACGGTGTCGTCCCGCTCAGTCGCCGTCCCGCGGCGGCTGAGCGCCCGGCGGCTGCTCGTCCGGTGTCCCGGTCCCGTCCGACGACGGAGGCTTGGGCGCGGACGACGTGAAGCCCCCGAAGCCGCGCCGGACCCGGTCGCCCAGGTCCCCGGCCCCGCCGGCGAGGTCGCTGACCAGCTTCATCAGCGGATCCTTCGAGCTCTTCACATGGGTCGCGTAGCTGGCCGCCGACTCCCGGAACGAGTCACGGACCGAGGCGTCCCTGTCCTCGGAGCGCCGCGGGTAGTGGCCGTCCATGATCCGCTGGTGGTCGCGGGAGGCCGCCCACTTCTTCAGCTCCGCGGCCCGCACGGTGGTGAACGGGTGGGAGCGGGGCAGCACGTTGAGGATCTTCAGCACGGAGTCGCGCAGGTCGCCCCCGGCCTCGTACTCCTCGGCCTGCTCCAGGAACGCGTCCACGTTCATCTCGTGCAGGTGGTTGCCGCCCGCGATCTTCATCAGGCCGCGCATGGATGCCCGCAGGTCCTGGCCGACGAGGAGCCCCGCACGGTCCGCGGACAGCTCCGACTTGCGGAACCACTCGCGCAGCGCGGTCACAATGGCCATGATCGCCAGGTTGCCCAGCGGGATCCAGGCGACCCGGACGGCCAGGCTGGTCAGGAAGAGCAGGACGGTCCGGTACACCGCGTGCCCGGACAGCGCGTGGCCGACCTCGTGCCCGATGACCGCCCGCATCTCCTCCTCGTCGAGCAGTTCGACCAGCCCCGTGGTGACCACGATGATCGGTTCGTCCAGGCCGATGCACATCGCGTTGGGCTGCGGGTCCTGGTTGACGTACATCGGGGGGACCTTCTCCAGGTCCAGGATGTAACAGGCGTCCCGCAGCATGTCGTTCAGGTGTGCGAACTGCCGGTCCGAGACGCGCACCGAGTCGGACAGGAACAGCAGCCGCAGGCTGCGCTCGGGGAGCAGACCGCTGAGGGCCTTGAACACCGTGTCGAAGCCGCTCAGCTTGCGCAGCGCCACCAGGGCGGAACGGTCGGCCGGATGCTCGTACGCACGCGAGGAGATCTCCGGGAAGCGCCTGCGCTGCCTGCTCGGCACCTTCTCCTGCCCGTCGTGCTGGTGGCCTTCGGACATGTCTTCCCCCATGCGCGTCTGTGTGACCCTTTGCGGACCCTTGTGCGGCCCTTTGCTCCCCCGAAGCAGAGCCCAGCCTAGGCGGATATACCGTGGACCGGCAGTACAGCGAAGGAGTCCACGTCATGGAGCACCACCCCACCGCCTGGCTCGCCGAGGCCGCGAGCGCCGCCGGACAGGAAGGGTCGGGCAATCTGCTCCGGGTCGTCCTCATCGTGATGGTGCTGGGCTGCGCGCTGACGGCGTGGTTCCTGCTGCGGGGCTACAAGCGGAAGGACGACTGAGACGGCCGGAAGGTTCCCCGCCGTCATGGCCGGCCCACCTGTCCCCAACGGCGGAGTCGGCGTGATCGCTCCCGAGGCGCCCGCTTACGATGAGCCGACGTCTTTATCCCGCCCACACCTGATTGGTCCTGCCGAAGATGATGCTGCACAGTGCCGCTGCCCAGTTGGTCACCCTCGCTGCCGAGGGCGAGGAGCACGGCGGCAACCACGAGAGCCTCAGCCCCTACCTCACCGGCGGCGGCGCGTTCGTCATCCTGCTGCTCCTGCTGTGGGTCACCACGCGTTTCAACCGCGACCGCTGAGCCCGGCCGGGCCGCCTTCCGGGACATCCCGGGGGGTTCACGGGGGCATCTGCCTGCTCACGGGGTCCTTCCGCGCGGGCGAAGCCGCAGGCGGAACAGGAACCAGGAGTTCGGGCGAGGCCGAAACCCTCAGGCCGGGCCGGTAGGGTCTGCACGCATGGGAGAGCAGGACATGCCTACCGGTCCGGCGAACGACACGGCGAGCGGCTCGCAGCACCGCCAGGCGCCCGGTCACGCCGCCGCCCCGGGCCACGGCCCGTCGCACTCGGGCAAACGCCGCCTCGGCGTCATGGGCGGCACCTTCGACCCGATCCACCACGGGCACCTCGTGGCGGCCAGCGAGGTCGCCGCGCAGTTCCACCTGGACGAGGTGGTGTTCGTGCCGACCGGACAGCCGTGGCAGAAGAGCCACCGCGCGGTGTCCGCGGCCGAGGACCGCTATCTGATGACGGTCATCGCGACCGCCGAGAACCCGCAGTTCTCGGTGAGCCGTATCGACATCGACCGCGGCGGCCCCACCTACACGGTGGACACCCTGCGCGACCTGCGCGCGCTCAACCCGGACACGGACCTGTTCTTCATCACCGGCGCCGACGCCCTCGGCCAGATCCTCACCTGGCGGGACTCGGAGGAGCTGTTCTCCCTCGCACACTTCATCGGCGTGACCCGTCCCGGTCACAACCTGGCCGATCCCGGACTCCCCGAGGGCGGCGTCTCGCTCGTCGAGGTTCCCGCCCTCGCCATCTCCTCCACGGACTGCCGTGCGAGAGTCGCCAAGGGCGATCCCGTCTGGTATCTGGTGCCCGACGGAGTCGTGCGCTACATCGACAAGCGTGAGCTGTACCGCGGCGAGTGAGCCGAGAGGGGCACCGGTGAACGACCGATACGACGCGGGACACGGGGACGAGGAGTACCAGCTCGTCGGCTACGACGAGTACGGCCGGCCTGTGTACCGGCAGTCCCCGCCGCCGCAGCAGTCCGCGCAGCAGTCTCAGCAGCACACTTACGACCCGTACGCGCAGCAGGGCTACGGCTACGACCCCTACGCCACGGGCGGCGGGCAGCCCGCGCCCGCCTACGACCCCTACAGCACCGGCCAGCAGCCGCCCGTCACCCCGTACGACTCCTACGCCCCCTACGCCTCCGGCATGCCCGGGGGCGGCACGGCCGGGGAGCCCTACGACCCCTACGGCGAGGCCGCCACCAGCGGCCGGCAGCCCCGGGTGGCCGAGCAGACCGCCTACATCCCGCACCAGGCCGGCCCGGCCGAGGACCAGCAGGCCCCCGCCGAGGCGGGCGCGCCGGACTACCGCACCGAGCAGTTCGCCTTCGTCGAGGAGCCCGACGGGGACTCCGAGGACGTCATCGACTGGCTGAAGTTCACCGAGAACCGCACCGAGCGCCGCGAGGAGGCCAGACGCCGCGCGCGCAGCCGCGTCATCGGCCTGGTCGTCGTCCTGGCGCTGGTCGCGGTCGGCGGAGTGGGCTATCTCTGGTACGCCGGGAAGCTGCCCGGCCTCTCCTCGTCCGACTCCAGGACCGGCGGCACCACCGCCGCGGGCGCCCAGAAGCGCGACGTGCTCGTCGTCCACCTGCACGACACCAAGCAGGGCGGCACCTCGACGGCACTGCTCGTCGACAACACCACCACCAAGCAGGGCACCACCGTGCTGCTGCCCAACTCCCTCGCCCTGACCGGCGACGACGGCACCACCACCACGCTGGCCAAGTCGGTCGACGACAACGGCGCCGACGCCACCCAGGACGCGCTCGACTCGGTCCTCGGCACCGACATCGAGGGCACCTGGCGGCTGGACACCCCCTACCTCCAGAACCTCGTCGATCTCGTCGGCAACGTCGAGATCGACACCGACACCGACGTGCCGGACCCGGACGCCAAGAGCAAGAGCGCCTCGCCCCTGGTGCACAAGGGCGAGAGCCAGACCCTCAGCGGCAAGATGGCCGTCGCCTACGCCACCTACCGTGCCTCCGGCGAGGCCCAGAACGCCCAGCTGGAGCGGTTCGGCCAGGTCATGCAGGGTGTGCTGCGCAAGATGACCTCCGACGCCGACGCCGCGACGACCACCGTCCAGACCCTGGGGCAGATCCTCGACCCGCCGCTGACCGACAAGGACCTCGGCACCTTCCTCGCCTCCCTCGCCGACCTCGCCAAGGGCGGCGACTACAAGACGGCGCTGCTGCCCGTCCAGAGCGACGGCACGCTGAGCGCCGAGGCCAGCGACAGCGTCGTCAAGGACATCCTCGGCGGCACCGCCAAGAGCCCCGACAAGGACGCCGCCGTCAGCGTCTCCGTCCGCAATGCCAGCGGCACCGAGGACAACACCGACAAGGCCCGCGTCGTCCTGGTCAACGGCGGCTTCACCTTCCTGGAGGGCGGCACCACGTCGGCCGCCCAGGCCGCCTCCCGGGTCACCTACGCCGACGCCGGCGACAAGGAGAACGCCACCGAGGTCGCCAAGACCCTGGGACTGCCGACCAGCTCGGTCACCAAGGGCGAGGTCACCGCGAACGCCGACGTCATGGTCGTCCTCGGCCAGGACTACGAGCCGTCGTCGTAGCACAACCGGCACCGGCACGGGTCGCGTCGCGCGCGCGTGACGCGACCCACCCTGGCGTGCTCCGGTCATCATCTCGGTGCTCGCGGCGGACCGTGAGACCCTTGATGTCAAGTGACCGCCGACCGAAAGCCATGTGGTGACCGCAACCGACCGCTCTCTCGAGCTCATCAACACCGCCGCCCAGGCGGCCGCCGACAAGCTCGCGCACGACATCATCGCCTACGACGTCAGCGACGTGCTGTCGATCACGGACGCCTTCCTGCTGGCGTCCGCGCCCAACGACCGTCAGGTCAAGTCGATCGTCGACGAGATCGAAGAGCGGCTCCAGAAGGAACTCGGCGCCAAGCCGGTCCGCCGCGAGGGCGACCGCGAGGCCCGCTGGGTGCTGCTCGACTACGTCGACATCGTCGTCCACGTCCAGCACAGCGAGGAGCGTGTCTTCTACGCCCTGGAGCGGCTGTGGAAGGACTGCCCCGAGCTGGAGCTGCCCGCCGACGCCCAGGCGACCCGCGGCAAGGCCGAGGAGCACGCCAGGCTTCAGGCCGCCGAGGAGGCGGCTGAGCCGGGCGGGGAGTGGCGATGAGCGCCACCGGTGAGGTGACCGACGGCAAACAGGGCCGCGGCCGCCGCATCATCCTGTGGCGGCACGGCCAGACCTCCTGGAACGTGGAGCGCCGCTTCCAGGGCACCACGGACGTCCCGCTGACCGAGCGGGGCGTCGCCCAGGCCCGCCGTGCCGCCCGGCTGCTCGTCGGCTGCGGGCCCGACGCGATCGTCGCCTCCGACCTCCGGCGCGCCGCGGACACCGCCGCCGAGCTCGCCGCGCTCACCGGCCTGGAGGTGACCCACGACGAGGGGCTGCGCGAGACCTACGCGGGCGTCTGGCAGGGACTGACGCACGAGGAGATCATCGCCCGGTACGGCGAGGAGTACGCCGCCTGGAAGCGCGGTGAGCCGGTACGCCGCGGCGGCGGCGAACTGGAGACCGAGGTCGCCGACCGCGCCGCCCCCGTCGTGCTCCGGCACGCCGAGAAGCTGCCCGAGGACGGCACGCTCGTCGTGGTCAGCCACGGCGGCACGATCCGCACCACCATCGGACGCCTGCTCGGGCTGGAGTCCCACCACTGGGAGAGCCTGGGCGGCCTGTCCAACTGCTGCTGGTCCGTCCTCGGCCAGGGCGCCCGCGGCTGGCGCCTGCTGGAGCACAACGCCGGCAGCCTGCCGGAGCCGGTGCTCGGCGACGACGACTGAGCGCGCGGGTGGGCCCGGAGACCCGGATTTCACTTTCCGCAGGTCGCAGGCTAAAGTTCTTCTTGTTCGCCCCGCCGAGCGGGAAGAACACCAGGGGCTATAGCTCAGTTGGTAGAGCGCCTGCATGGCATGCAGGAGGTCAGGAGTTCAATTCTCCTTAGCTCCACGGATCGACACTCTGTTGAGTTGTCAAGGATCGGTGAATGAGGATCCCGTCCCCGTCAGGGGGCGGGATTTCTTGTTGCCGGGACACCCTGCGGCCGGTCCGCCGCGCCCGAGGCGACCACGGCTTCTCCCGCCGCTCCCGCAGCAGGGCCGTGCGCCGTGCCGTCTCCGCGTCCTCCGGAGTGTTCGTCGCGGCACCCGCCATCGGCACCGACCTCCACGCCTGCGGCGCGCGGATCTGCAACTCGTGATCGCCGGGTATGCCATCACGTACTCGATGCTCCTGATCACCGGCGCACACCTGGGCGACCGGCTCGGCCACGGCCGGGGCGCTCGGCGCCTGCTCGGCGGTCATCGCGGTGGGTGCCGCCGCCGGGCAGGTGCTCGGCGGGATCCTGGTCAGTGCCGACCTGTTCGGCACCGTCCGGCGGCCGGTGTTCCTCGTCAACGTGCCGGTGAGCCTCGCCCTGTTCTTCCTCGGCCGGCGCGTCCTGCCGCGGGACGGCGCGATGGGGCCCGAGGGGGCGCGAGGCCTGGACCTTCCCGGCCTGGTGCTCCGGGATCGGCCTGGTGCTGAAGGGCGGCGGGGCGGGCGGCATCCTGCTGTACGCCGCCTACGTGGGCGTCGGCACGGGCCTCGCGCTCGCCCTCAGCCCGACGCTCACCCCGGGCCCTGGCGACGACGGTGCGGCCCGAGGACGCGGCGGACGCCGGTGGCCTGCTCGCGACGGTCACCCGGCTCGGCCGGCTGATCGGCGTGGCGGCGTTCGGCACACTGTTCCCGAACCGGCTTGAGGCACTGGGGGCCTTGGGGGCGTATACCTACGGGGAGGCGCTGTCGGCGTGCGTGTTCGCGCTGGCCGGAGCGGCCGCGGCGGGTGCCGTGTCCGGACTGGTACTGAGGCGTCGCTGACCGTATTGGTCCGGCCGTGGCAGAATCAAACGGCCGGAAGGGGGCGCGGCCCGACGGGAGGGAGTAGCGATGCCTGCGAGCATCTTCGAGGAGGTCGATCACTTCCTCGAAGCGGCGTTGACACGGGACACGACCACCCGGCTCAGTTGCCCCTCCTGCGGTTCCGCGCATGTCGCCCAAGTACTCGGCGACAACGGCGGGATCTCCTACGTGTGCACGGCCTGCGGCCACAGCTGGAGCTGATCGATGGGTGCACACAGGCGGAAGTGCGACTGGTGCGGCAGCGGCACCCCGATCGTCCGCGACATGGAGCCGATCAACCCCGACTACCAGTACTGGTGCGAGGAGTGCGCGCGGGCGCTGATCATAAAGGGCGACCCGATCGAGACGTACCGGGAACTGGAGGGGGAGCCGATCTACGGCCGGCTCCTGGAGGAGCACTGCACGCTCAAACGGTTCTACTCGTTCGTCACGGCCTGACCGGCGCCTCCGCAAGGGGCTGAAGCGGACAAACCGGGGCAGAGCGAAACCGATTTGGTGTTGGGCGGGGTGGACCGTGTAATGTTGGCGTCGCCGCCGGGGAAACCGGGCGGAACACAACAAGGGGCTATAGCTCAGTTGGTAGAGCGCCTGCATGGCATGCAGGAGGTCAGGAGTTCAATTCTCCTTAGCTCCACAGAAGGAATCCCGCCGGGTCTTCGGACTCGGCGGGATTCTTGTTGTCCCGATTGTGCTCGCGCGTCAGGACCGTCCGGTGCCGGGAGGCGGTCACGCCCCTGGTCCCCCGGCCCGGATGAGCCCGGCCGGCGACTGCCCCCGGCACTGGGGGAGATCTTGGGCCCAGAACTGCGGTCCGCCACGTGTGGACAGCTCAGGGATGAGCCGGTCGTGCTCACGGGCTGAAGCCGCCCGGGTGCCGGGCGGCTTCTTCACACGCGCCTCGCCGTCATCGGCCCAGGGCGCGGCGTCCGCGGCCCTGGGAGAGGACGGGCAGGTTGCGGGAGGGCGCCTGGGCGCGGGCGTCCTCCTCGATACGCAGGGCGAGCGCCGGGCAGCGGCGCACCGCGCGGAGCGCCTTCGCCTCCGCATAGCGCGGCACCGGGGCCTGCGCCACGGTCGGGAAGCCGTCGGCGCCGAGCTGGAAGACCTCCGGGAGGATGTCCGCGCACAGGCCGTGGCCCCGGCACAGGGTCCAGTCGACGTAGATCTTCTGTCGGCTGGGGCCGTTCTCCTCGGACGCCCCGCCGCCCGGGATGCCCGTCGGGGCCCTGCCGCTCTCGAAGAGCGGCAGAACGCCCTCCACGGGCCGTCCGCAGCCGTTGCCGAGGACATGGGCGGCGAGGTCGTCCGTGAACGCCTTGACGGTCGACTCCAGGAACATGGCCGAGCCGTCCGGGTGCGAGCAGGCACCGCGCCGCTTGACGTTCCTGGCGACCTGCTTGAGCGCCTCCAGAGCGGTCGGTCCACCGCCGTTCAGGATGTCCTCCATGCCCCGCGCCGCGGCCGGCAGGCCGAGGTAGCAGGGGCCGCACTGGCCGGCGCTCTCCTCCGCCAGCCACTGCGCCACCCGCAGCGACTCGCCGAGCGGGCAGGTCTCCTGGCTGATCGGCAGGATGGCGCCGGCGCCGAGCGAACCGCCCACCGCGTCGAGGGAGTTGCGGGAGACGATCGCCTCGTTGACGGTCGCCGCGTCGATCCACTTGCCGTGGTACCCGCCCGTCAGCACGCCCTGCGGCACCGGCGGGGCGCCGGCGAGCTGGAGGACGTAGCGCAGCGGCACGCCCGTGGGGACCTCGATCACCATGGGGCGGGCCACCGCTCCGGACACCGTGAGCATGACGGTGCCCGGCTCGTCGTACAGGCCGGTGTTGCCGTAGCGCTCCGGGCCGATGCGGGCGGCGATGGCCAGCTGCGCGAACGTCTCTGCGTTGGACAGCAGGGTGGGGGCGCCGCCGACGCCGCTTCTGGAGGCGCTGATCTTGCGGCCGGGCGGGATCGCCGGACCGCCGTCGATGGAGCGGATCAGCGAGGCGGCGGCTCCGGTGACCATCCGCACCGGATTGCGCTGCACGCGCGCGCGGAGGGCCGATCGGCGCCCGTTGCTCAGGCCGCGCTCGGCCAGCGCGGCCTCCATGGAACGCTGCGTGGACTCGCGGGTGACGCCGACCACGAGCGTGCGGGCGCCCAGCGCCTCGGCGCACAGCAGCGCGCCGTCCAGGATGAGGTGCGGGGCCCGGTTGATCAGCACGGTGTCCTTGCGGCAGGCCGGCTCGTCCTCGCTGCCGTTGACGACGACGACCGGCCGGACGCCGCGCTTGATCGCCGATTCGGCGACCGAGCGCAGCTTCTTGTGGAAGGGGAAGCCCGCGCCGCCGCGGCCCTTGAGGTTGATGCGTTCGGCGAGCTGCGCGAGCTGCTCGCCGCCCATCGGTTCGAGCGGCCCGTGCACCTTGAGGTGCATGGGCAGGTCAAGTCGTTCGACAAGGTCGAAGCCCGACGTGAGCTGGGGAAGGCCGACCACGCGGACTTCGGGTACGTCGGGCAGGGCCTCGTTCACTCAGAGCCTCCGGAAGGCGTGTTCCAAGGTTCGCCCGAACCCGGTGCCTCGAAGTCGTAGGAGGCACCGGGCAGTGTTTCAGTGGCGGGACCGCTGTTGTTGTAGGTGTCGTCCGGGTTGTACGTGCCGTAGAAGGTGTTCGTCTCACCGGTGTCGTACACATCACTCGCGCCGTAGCCGGTGGTGCCCGTGCCGCCGTAGGCCGGGACGGTGTAGCCGGTGTCGTCGAGCGGGTCGTAGGCCGACCGGGGCGCCTCGCCCACCGGCGGCGGCGAGGGGATCGGCCAGCTGCCGGAGGTGGCGCCGGTGTCGACGCGCGGGATCGACTCCGTGGGGAGCATGTCCGGTGGCAGGTCCATGGGCACGGTCCGGTCGGCCGTGAAGGGTCCCCGCGCGCGCGGGGACGCCGAGACGGCGCGATAGGCCGCCGCGAAGCCGTTCGCGGGCCCCGCGGCCACGGGGCGCTCCGCCGTCTCGGACCGCGGCGCGGAGGGGGAGCCGGCACCGGGCCGGGACGTCCGCTGGTTCTCGTAGCCCGGCAGCGCGGATTCCGCCGTCCTGGCGCGGCTCGCCTCCAGCTCCTCGCGGCCCGGCTTCTCCTCGGCGCCCACGACCGCGGCGATCCGGTCGGCGATCCGGCGCTTGACCGGGCGCGGCGCCGCGCGCAGCGCCAGGGCGGCCATGACGCCGAGCACGGACAGGCCGTACAGGAACACGAAGACCGGCTTGGCGGCGCGGCCCGCGTACAGGCCGTGGACCAGCGCGGCGCACCAGGCCGGGTACGCCAGCATGTGCATGGCACGCCACCGCGCGGCGACCGGGGCGGGGGAGGCGAAGGCGCTGCGCAGCGCGCCCGTGATGCCCACGAAGATCATGAGGAGGCCGGCCACGGAGCCGAGCCCGATGAGCCCGGCGCTGCCGGTGACACCGAGCGAGAAGGGGATCACCGCGGCGATCAGCTCGGTGTGGTCCAGTGCGATCTTGGTGGTGATGTGCAGCAGAAGGAACGCGATCGAGGCCACCGCGGTCGTCCGGTGGACCGCCTGCCCGACGATCCGCTGCCGGGTGTCGAGGAAGATCCGGTCCTGGGCGACGAGGCCCCAGATCACCGAGCAGCTGAGCGAGACGAGGGAGAGGACGCCCGCGCCGAAATTGAGGAAGTCCCGGACCCTGTCACCTCCGACCAGCACGATCACGGGTATGAGAAGCAGGACGGCAGCCGTCGCCGCCCCGTAGGCCGAGCGGCCCGGTTTGGGGAGCGAACTGTTACTACGACGAGAGTTCATGGGGGCAACTCCGAGCGGTTCGGGAAAGCGGTCCCGCTGCCGCACTCTAAGTGGCGCCCTACCGATGGGTACGAGGTTTGAGTTATTGCGTTGTTATCAAAGGGCCATGTGGTTGTTGTGATGCCCCTTAGAAGGTGTTACGCGAAGTAACCCCTGACCTCGGTTCGGATCGCGCCGGGGCCGCTGCCCGCGCGGGGCGGGGCGGCTCCCGATGCCGGGGCGGCCCCCGGAAGCGCGTCGCGGTGCGCTCGGGGCCTGCGGTACCCTGACGCCATGCGTGCCGTACGCCTTCTGCTTAGCGGGCCGCGCTGATCAGTCCCGGCC
The DNA here is from genome assembly GCF_014647975.1 of Streptomyces fumigatiscleroticus. Classification (GTDB taxonomy): domain Bacteria; phylum Actinomycetota; class Actinomycetes; order Streptomycetales; family Streptomycetaceae; genus Streptomyces; species Streptomyces fumigatiscleroticus. The sequence continues at coordinate 314,724 of NZ_BMQF01000002.1, read as the reverse complement.
ACCGGTCATCGGGTGGCCGGAATCGGCGCGGCGTCCCCTCCTGTGCGAGGGGATTTTTCGTTTCCCGCACATCGCAGCCGCAGGCAGAGACGATCGATGGAGCTTTGAGGATCATGAGCGAGACGAACCCCGCTGCCGCCTCCGAGGTGGCCGCGCCGCACCGCTACACGGCCGCCATGGCCGCGGAGATCGAGGCACGCTGGCAGGACTTCTGGGACGCCGAGGGCACCTATGCGGCGCCGAACCCGAAGGGTGACCTGGCGGGCGACCCCGAGCTGGCCGCCAAGCCCAAGAAGTTCATCATGGACATGTTCCCGTACCCCTCCGGTGCGGGCCTGCACGTCGGCCACCCCCTGGGCTACATCGCCACCGATGTATTCGCCCGGTTCCAGCGGATGACCGGCCACAACGTCCTGCACACCCTGGGCTTCGACGCCTTCGGCCTGCCCGCCGAGCAGTACGCGGTGCAGACCGGCACGCACCCGCGCGTGTCCACCGAGGCCAACATCAAGAACATGCAGAGCCAGCTGCGCCGGCTGGGCCTGGGCCACGACAAGCGCCGGTCGTTCGCCACGATCGACCCGGAGTACTACAAGTGGACCCAGTGGATCTTCTTGCAGATCTTCAACTCCTGGTACGACGACGAGGCGAAGAAGGCCCGCCCGATCTCCGAACTGATCACCCAGTTCGAGTCCGGTGAGCGTGCCGTACCGGGGCACACGCGCGCGTGGAGCGAGCTGAGCGCCACCGAGCGCGCCGACGTCCTGGGCGAGTTCCGCCTGGCCTACGCCTCCGACGCGCCCGTCAACTGGTGCCCCGGCCTGGGCACCGTGCTGGCCAACGAGGAGGTCACCGCCGACGGCCGCTCCGAGCGCGGCAACTTCCCGGTCTTCAAGGCCAAGCTGCGCCAGTGGAACATGCGCATCACCGCCTACGCCGACCGGCTGCTGGAGGACCTGGAGGAGCTGGACTGGCCCGAGGCCATCAAGCTGCAGCAGCGCAACTGGATCGGCCGCTCCGAGGGCGCCCGCGTCGACTTCCCGATCGACGGCGAGCACATCACCATCTTCACCACGCGCCAGGACACCCTGTTCGGCGCGACCTACATGGTGCTGGCCCCCGAGCACCCGCTGGTCGAGAAGTTCGTCCCGCAGGCCTGGCCCGAGGGCACGCACGAGGTGTGGACGGGCGGCCACGCGACCCCGGCCGAGGCCGTCGCCGCCTACCGCGCGCAGGCCGCCGCCAAGTCCGACGTCGAGCGGCAGGCCGAGGCCAAGGACAAGACCGGCGTCTTCACGGGCGCGTACGCGACCAACCCGGTCAACGGCGAGCGGATCCCCGTCTTCATCGCCGACTACGTGCTGATGGGCTACGGCACCGGCGCCATCATGGCCGTCCCCGCGCACGACAGCCGCGACTTCGCCTTCGCGCGCGCCTTCGAGCTGCCCGTGCGCTGCGTCGTCGAGCCGTCCGACGACCGCGGCACCGACCCCTCGACGTGGGACGACGCCTTCGTCTCGTACGACGCGAAGATCGTCAACTCCTCCGGTGAGGACATCTCCCTGGACGGCCTGGGCGTCACCGAGGCCAAGGCGCGCATCACCGAGTGGCTCCAGCAGAAGGGCATCGGAGAGGGCACCGTCAACTTCCGCCTGCGCGACTGGCTGTTCAGCCGCCAGCGCTACTGGGGCGAGCCCTTCCCGATCGTCTACGACGAGGACGGCATCGCCCACGCGCTGCCCGAGTCGATGCTGCCCCTGGAGCTGCCGGAGGTCGAGGACTACTCGCCCCGCACCTTCGACCCGGACGACGCCGACACCCAGCCCGAGACCCCGCTGTCCCGCAACGAGGACTGGGTCAACGTCACCCTGGACCTGGGCGACGGGCCGAAGAAGTACCGCCGCGAGACCAACACCATGCCCAACTGGGCCGGTTCCTGCTGGTACGAGCTGCGCTACCTGGACCCGCACAACAGCGAGCGGCTGGTCGACCCGGAGATCGAGCGCTACTGGATGGGCCCGCGCGAGGGGCAGCCCCACGGCGGCGTCGACCTGTACGTCGGCGGCGCCGAGCACGCCGTGCTGCACCTGCTGTACGCGCGCTTCTGGTCCAAGGTCCTGTACGACCTGGGGCACATCTCCTCGGCCGAGCCGTTCCACAAGCTGTACAACCAGGGCATGATCCAGGCCTTCGTCTACCGTGACAGCCGCGGCATCGCGGTGCCGGCGGCCGAGGTCGAGGAGCGCGACGGCGCGTACTACTACCAGGGCGAGAAGGTCACCCGCCTGCTGGGCAAGATGGGCAAGTCCCTGAAGAACGCCGTCACCCCGGACGAGATCGCCGCCGAGTACGGGGCGGACACCCTGCGCCTGTACGAGATGGCGATGGGCCCGCTGGACGTGTCCCGGCCGTGGGACACGCGCGCGGTGGTGGGCCAGTTCCGGCTGCTGCAGCGGCTGTGGCGCAACATCGTCGACGAGGCGACCGGCGAGGTCACCGTGGTCGACGCGGAGCCCGACGAGGAGACGCTGCGCGCCCTGCACAAGGCGATCGACGGCGTGCGCCAGGACCTGGAGGGCATGCGGTTCAACACCGCCATCGCCAAGGTCACCGAGCTGAACAACCACCTGACCAAGGCGGGCGGGCCGGTGCCGCGCACCGTCGCCGAGGCCCTGGTCCTGCTGATCGCGCCGCTGGCCCCGCACGTCGCCGAAGAGCTGTGGCGCAAGCTGGGCCACACCGACACGGTCGTCCACCGGGACTTCCCGGTCGCCGACCCGGCCTACGTCGTCGATGAGACGGTCACCTGTGTCGTCCAGGTCAAGGGCAAGGTCAAGGCACGGCTGGAGGTGCCGCCGTCCATCTCCGAGGAGGAGCTGGAGAAGGTCGCGCTGGCCGACGAGAAGGTCGTCGCCGCGCTGGACGGGGCCGGTATCCGCAAGGTCATCGTGCGGGCACCGAAGCTGGTGAACATCGTCCCGGCGTGACACCCACCGGGCGGTGCACACCCGCTCGGGGTACTCCCCTACGGGCAGGTTCGGGGTTTCGCTGGAACCCCGGACCTGCCCGCGGCGTTTACCGTTGAAGAGCGGCGCGCCGGGTGCCGCGGCAGGCCCCAGGGCCGAAGGAGGAGTGCCGTGGAAGCAGTGATCGCAGTCTTCGCCCTGCTCTTCGTCCTCTTCATGGTGCTCGGTGCCTACGCCACGGTGAAGGTGGTGGGTGCCGCCAAGCGGGGCGTGGACCGCACCATCACCCAGGCCCGCCGTACGGTCGAGGACCACACCCTGCGGGCCAAGTCCTTCGCCCAGCCCGGACCGGCGGGCGAACTCGCGCAACTGCGGCTCAGGCTGCGCACGTCGATGCGGGCCACGCAGGAGGCCCTGAACGCGGGCGCGGCCGACGACGAGTCCCTCAAGGAGTCCCTCGCCCTCTTCCAGCGCCTCAGCGCGCACGGATACGAACTGGACGACGACCTGCGGCGCATGGAGTCCGAACCGGACCGCGCCGCGCTCGCCGAGCAGCTGCCCGCCCTGCGCGAGCGCACCGAGCGCATCACCAGCTCGGCGGACTCGCTGCGCTGGGCGGCCCGCGACCGTGCCCGCCGCTTCGCCGACGACGACCTGGACACGCTCGCCGCGCAGATCGATGTCGAGGCCGGCGCCCTGCGGCACTGGGCCGGGGCGGAAGAGCCGCCCGTGCAGCCCCCGTGGCCCGACGCCCCGCCCGCCGGCGGCCCGGCGTCCCGGCAGACCCGGCCGGAGGAGACACCCGGCTCCGACACGGCCGGGGAGCCGACGCGTCCCGCCATCACCCCGCCGGGCCGACGCCCGACGTATCCCTGGCAGAAGGAGACCCGTCCCGAGAGCACGACATGATTCGGTCACGACCGGGCAGGTGAGAAAGGCCGGGCTGCCGCGCGAACCCCACGACAGGTAACCTCCAGCTCATGTCCCGCCATGTCGCGATCGTCACCGATTCAACGGCCTACCTGCCGGCGCGGACGATGGAGCGCCACGGCATCACGGCGGTGCCCCTGACCGTCGTCCTCGGGGACCGGGCACTCGACGAGGGCACCGAGATCTCGACCCGGGCCCTGGCCCAGGCGCTCCAGAAACGGCGCCCGGTCACCACGTCCCGGCCCAGCCCCGAGCTCTTCGCCAAGACCTACCGGCAAGTCGCCGACTCCGGCGCCACCGGCATCGTGTCCCTCCACCTCTCGGCCGAGCTCTCCGGCACCTACGACGCGGCCGTCCTCGCGGCCCGCGAGGCGCCGGTGCCGGTCCGTGTGGTGGACACCGGGATGATCGCGATGGCGCTCGGCTTCTGCGCGCTCGCCGCCGCCGAGACGGCGGAGACGGGCGGCACGGTGGACGAAGCGGTCATGGCCGCGGAGAAGCGGGCCGCGGGCACGTCCGCCCACTTCTACGTCGACACCCTCGACTATCTGCGCCGCGGCGGACGTATCGGAGCCGCGCAGGCACTGCTCGGCTCCGCGCTCGCGGTGAAACCGCTGCTGCAACTGGCCGGCGGCCGTATCGAACCCCTGGAGAAGGTGCGGACGGCGTCGAAGGCGATCGCCCGCCTGGAGGAGATCGTGGCCGACCGGGCGGGCAGCGCCCGGGTCGACATCGCCGTCCACCATCTCGCCGCCCCCGACCGGGCGTCGGCCCTGGCGGACCGCCTGCGGACGCGGGTGCCGGCCTTGGCCGACCTGCATGTGAGCGAGGTCGGAGCGGTGATCGGGGCGCACACGGGGCCTGGGCTGCTGGGAGTCGTGGTCTCGCCGCGTTGATGCGGTGGTGCGGCTGTCCACAGCGCTGCTGTCTGTGTTGCTCACTCGTGTGGGTGACGGAGTTGTCCACAACCGAGGGGTAATCCCCGCGATTCGACCAAGATCGACGCGGGGATGCCGATCTGCCCGATCCTCGTCGCATGGCACTTCGATCACGCTCGCACACAGCGACTGCGACCAGCGGTCCCGGCCGTGGCCCCGGCTCCGACAGCCGTACCCGCCACCGTCGTCCGCACCCAGCCCGTATCCGGGCGCGGCACCGTCAGGTGTCGGCCGAAGAACTACGCCGACGCGCGGAGGTGCTCTTCACCGAACAGGCAGGGCAGTGGGGGGAGTCGGGGAAGGCGCCTCCGGGCGGCGGCGGAAGCCGTGCGGGGCAGGCCGGAAGCGCGAGGAAGGACGAGACGCAGACCGTAGGGAGGACCGCGCGGACCGCTGAGGCCCTGCACTCCGGAGACGCCGTGCACTCGGCGGAAGCCTCGCAGCGGGCTGCGTGGGCGGCCAGGCGCGCGTCGGAGACAGAGGCCGCGAAGGTGAGGCCGCGGCCCTCCGGCACCGGTACCGACGTGGTGGCGTGCCCGACGGGTCCGACGGGCACGGACACCGCCTTGCCTTCGCAGCCGGGGCAGCCGCCATCCCCTGAGACGCTGAGCGACGAGGCGCCACCGGTCGTTGCCGTTGCCGTTGCCGTCGACGCAGACGCAGACGCAGACGCAGACGCAGACGCAGACGCAGACGCAGACGCCGATGCGGATGCTGGTGCCCTCGATGTCGCTGCCGACGCGGATGCCGTTGCCGTCGACGTCGCTGCCGAGCCGGACACCGGCGCCGGTCGCAGGGCGGGTGCCTGGCGGGCGCGGGCCGAGCTCGCCCTGCGGGAGCGGATGCCGGTGTGGTGGCAGACCAGGTGCGGTCTGGAGCGGCGTAGTGTGCTCGCGCTCACGCTGGTCCTTGCCGTCGCCGCGGCCTTCGCCGTGCAGCACTTCTGGGTCGGCCGGACCCAGTCCGTGCCCGCGCCCGAAGTGGTGCGTGCGGCCTCTCCCTTCGGTGCACAGGGGAAGAGCGAGGGCGACACACCGGGCACCGAGTCCGCCACGCCCGGAGCCACTGACGTGCCCGCGGCCACCGGCGCGGCCGGTGCCGAGATCGTGGTGGACGTCAGTGGCAAGGTCCGGAATCCCGGGATCCACAGCCTGCCGGCCGGTTCCAGGGTCGTCGACGCCTTGCGCGCGGCTGGTGGAGTGCGCCCCGGCACGAAGACGGACAGCCTCAACCAGGCACGTCTCCTCGTGGACGGTGAACAGGTGATCGTCGGCGGGCCGGCGCCCGTCGCGGCACCGGGCGCGGGCGGCATGGCAGGCGGTGGTACGGCGGGCGGTGGCACGGCCGGGACCGCGGCGGGCGCGGCACCCGCGGCGCCGGTCTCCCTCAACACGGCTACCGCCGAGCAGCTCGACACGCTGCCAGGAGTGGGACCCGTGCTGGCGCAGCACATCCTCGACTACCGCGCGCAGCACGGCGGTTTCCGCTCGGTCGACGAACTGCGTGAGGTCAACGGCATCGGCGAACGCCGCTTCGCCGACCTGCGGAATCTCGTACGGCCATGAGGTCCGCCCCCGACCCGCCGCAGCGGGCGACGCCCGGGCGACCGGACGAGCGCCGGGCACAGCCGGCCGACCACGGCAGTACGGCAGATCAGCGGGCAGCCGGTACGGACCCGCCCGCCGGGACCGTTCGGCAGGCGTCCACTGCCCGGCCGGCCGTGCAGGCCGCCGTCGTCACGGGTCCGCCTTCCAAGCCCACCCGGCAGGGGTCGGCCGGCGCCCGGCCGACCCCGCATGCCGCCGTCGGTGGTGATCCGCCTTCCGGCCGCGCACCCCGGGCATCCAGTGCTCGCTCGGTCGTCCACGCCGCCTCCGGTAAACGGCTCGGCAGCGCCCACCCCCGGCAGGAGGGGCCGGTGGACCTGCGGCTCGTGCCGCCCGCGCTGGCGGCCTGGGGGACGGCCGGGCTGACGTTGAACGCGTCACCGGGGTGGATCGTCGGCCTCGTGATCGGCTGCCTGGCCGTCGCGACCGTGCTGCTGGTGGCGGAGCGACACGGGGCGGGCCCCTGGCCGCGACTGCCGGCCGCTGCCGTGCTGCTCTGCGTCGCCGCGGCCGCCGCCTCGGCCGGCCTGCACGGAGCGGATCTGCGGCGAGGGCCCGTGCCGGAGCTGGCGCGGCAGTACACCCCCGTCACCGTCGAGGTCGAGGTGACCTCCGATGCCCGGCTCACCCGGCCGCACGTCAGAGGGGACCACACGGCTCCGCCGGCCGTGCTGGTCAACGCCGAGGTACGCCGGGTGGTGCGGGCGGACGGGACGTCCGTGACGACGCGGGCTCCGGTGCTGCTGATCGTCGACGCACGACCGCCCCCGGCAGACCCGGAGCCGGTGCGCGCGACGGACGAGGCTCCGGCCACCGGCCCGACGCCGCGGGACTCACGGCCTCCACGTGGCGGGCCACCGGCCTCGCCCTGGCTGCGGCTGCTGCCGTCCACGCGGTTGCGTGTCACCGCGCGGCCGGCCCCCGTACTCGGGGACGACGACGAGATCGCGGCCGTGCTGCGGGTACGGGACCAGCCCGTGCCCCACGTGGTGGGGCGGCCGTCCGGGCCGCAGCGGCTGGCGGGCCGACTGCGCGCCGGGCTGCGTGAGGCCACGGACGGCCTGCCTCGGGACGCACGCGCGCTGCTGCCGGGGCTGGTCGTGGGGGACACCTCCCGCATCACGCCGGAGCTGGACGAGACCTTCAGGGAGACCGACCTCGCACACACCCTCGCCGTCTCCGGTGCCAACTTCACCATCCTTCTCGCGCTGCTGCTCGGCCCTCCCGGCCTGGCCCAGCACGTCGAGCGCCGCGGGCTGGCGCCCCGCCTCGGCATCTCCCTGCGCATGACCGCTCTGCTGGGCGGCGCGCTCGCGCTCGGCTTCGTCATCGTGTGCAGACCGGATCCGAGCGTGCTGCGGGCCGCGGCCTGCGGAGCCATCGCCCTGCTGGCCCTGGCCACCGGACGCCGAAGGTCGCTGATCCCGGCGCTGGCGACGGCCGTCCTGCTGCTGGTGCTCTACGACCCGTGGCTGGCCCGCAGTTGCGGCTTCCTGCTCTCCGTCCTGGCCACGGGCGCCCTGCTCACACTCGCGCCCCGCTGGAGCACCGCGCTGCGGCGGCGCGGAGTTCCTCCCCGGATGGCCGAGGCGCTGGCCGCGGCCGCCGCGGCCCAGGCCTTGTGCGCACCGGTCGTCGCGGTGCTGTCCGCGCGGGTGAGTCTGGTGGCGGTGCCGTGCAACCTGCTCGCGGAGTTCGCGGTCGCGCCGGCCACGGTGCTGGGCTTCGGGGCCCTGGCGACGGCACCGGTGGCGATGCCGGTCGCCAAGGCATTGGCCTGGTGCGCGAGTCCGCCCGCCGAGTGGATCGCCGGCGTCGCCCGCACCGGGGCGGCGCTGCCCGGCGCGGGGGTGGACTGGCCGGGCGGCTGGACCGGCGCGGTGCTGCTCGCGCTCGTCACGCTGGTCGTGCTGCTCGTGGGCCGACGGCTGCTGAGGCATCCCTGGTGGTGCGGTGTCTGCGGGGCGCTGCTGGTGCTGGCGGTGGTGCAGCCGCCGCCGCTCTCCGGAGTGATCCGGGGCTGGCCACCGCCGGGGTGGCGGCTGGCCGTGTGCGACGTGGGGCAGGGCGATGCGATGGTGCTCGCGGCGGGCGAGGATACCGGCGTGGTCGTGGACGCGGGCCCCGATCCGGCGCTCGTCGACCACTGCCTGCGCTCGCTCGGCATCACCAGAATCCCGCTGGTCGTGCTGACGCACTTCCACGCCGACCACGTGACGGGGCTGCCCGGCGTGCTGCGCGGGCGATCGGTGGGCGCGATCGAGACGACGGGGTTCGAGGAGCCGCCGGAACGAGCGGAGTTCGTACGGAGGCTGGCAGCCGCCCGGCGCATCCCCGTGACGCACGCGGTCGCCGGGGAGCAGCGGCGCACCGGAGCGCTGTCCTGGCAGGTGCTCTGGCCTCCCCCGAGTTCCGGGCCCCTGTTCCGCCTCCCGGATCCGGCGCCGGTCCCGGAAGGGCCCAACGATGCCAGCGTCACGCTGCTGGTCCGTTCGGCCGGGCTGCGTCTGCTGCTGCTCGGCGATCTCGAGCCACCGGCCCAGCGGGCGCTGGCCAGATCCCCGGCGGCTGCGGCGCTGGAACACGTGGACGTGCTCAAGGTCGCTCACCACGGCTCGGCGTACCAGGACCCGGACCTCATACGCCGGGTGGCGCCCCGACTGGCCCTGATCTCGTGCGGCGAGGGCAACCCGTACGGGCATCCCTCTCCCCGCACGGTAGCGACGCTGCGCGCGGAGGGCGCGGTGGTGCTGAGGACGGACCAGGACGGAGCACTGGCGGTCGCGGGCACGGCCGAGGAACTGCGGGTGGCGGAAGACTGAGACGCCGCCGCGGGCGACCGGGGTTGTGAGAAGGGTAAGCGGGTCGGTGCTTCGGGCACTGCGGTGGTGAGACGGGGGCAGTGGCCCAGGAGGCTGGGATGGTGACCCGGGAAACTGGGGTCATGAATGCCGCACAGGTCGATGCCTACCTCCGTCGTCTGGGCGCCCGACGCCCGGTCTCGCCCACCGCCGACGCCCTGCGTGAACTGCACCTGCGCCATCTGCGGGCCGTGCCGTTCGAGAACCTGTCCATCCACCTCGGAGAGGAGATCGTGCTGGAGGAGGAGCGACTGCTCGACAAGGTGGTGGGCGCGCGACGGGGCGGGTTCTGCTACGAACTCAACGGTGCCTTCGGGGCGTTGCTCACCGCCCTGGGCTACGAGGTCGCACTTCTGGCGGCCCGGGTCTACGGCGAGGCCGGACGGCTCGGGATCCCGTACGACCATCTGGCGTTGCGGGTGCGGACGGCGGACGGCGGCGACTGGCTGGCCGACGTCGGATTCGGGGCGCACAGCCACTATCCCCTGGCGCTCGGAGAGCGCGGAGAACAGGAGGACCCGGGTGGCCGGTTCCGGGTCGTCGAGGCGGGGCCGGACGGGGCAGGGCAGCGCGGCGGGACCGGTTCGGGCAGAACAGCGGAGCCCGGACCGGACTTGGACGTGGTCCGCGACGGGAGCCCCGTCTACCGCCTGGAGACGAGGCCGCGGGTGCTGGGCGACTTCGTGACCGGGGCGTGGTGGCACAGCACTTCACCGGTGTCGCATTTCATGCGGTCGCTCGTGTGTACGCGGGTGACGGAGGACGGAGGGAGGATCACGCTCAGTGGTCGCAGGCTGACGGTGACGGCGGCCGACGGAACGAAGAAGGAGCGCGAGCTGGGCACGGACGAGGAGGTACTCGCGGTCTACCGGGATCACTTCGCCATAGGACTCGACCGTGTGCCGACTGTGCGAAACCTCAAGGGGAACGGTTGATTCGGGCTATATGGGGCCACTCGGGGACAGTTCCAGCGCAAGTGCTTGTTTTTTGGGATGTTCACCCCGTGTTGATCGAAAGCCTCATGAAGTGATCGAATACATCTTCGGTAACAAGGTGATGTCGAGTCGCGCAGAGGGTGTCGTCAATGATCGGCCGCTGGCTGGGAAGCCGAACCAAGCGAGTACAACGGACCAGCCCCCTGGCGGCGGTGCGGACTCCGGCGCGTGCCGGAGTGCTGAGCTGTCGTGTGCTCGACCCGGTCAACGATCCGGTGATGCACGCGGAGTTCGCGATCAGTGATGCCATGGGGCGTCAGGTGGTCAGCGGGGAGACGGATCCCTTCGGTTCGTTCCTGACGACCGTGCCCGCGGGGGAGTACCGGCTCGCGGTGTCGGCCGAGGGCTTCACGCCGTACCGGGCGAGCGTGACGGTCGCCGAGGACTCGCTCTCCTCGCTCGGCGATGTCACTCTTCAGATCGCCCAGCCGCCGGAGCTGCCCGCGCCGGGTGACTGGGAGATCGAGCCGACACACTCCTCGATCGGTTTCACCGCGCGGCACATCGGACTGGCCCGCATCCACGGCCGGTTCAACTCCTTCGCGGGGGCCCTGCGGATCGGCGAGCGGATGGAGCACTCGGCGATGCACGTGGTGATCGACGCCGCGTCCATCGACACCAACGTGCGGATGCGCGACGACCATCTGCGCTCGGCGGACTTCCTGGACGTCGAGCGCTTCCCCACGCTGGAGTTCTACAGCGACCGGTTCGCGCACAAGGGCGGTAACCGCTGGGCCGTCACGGGCGCCCTGTCCCTGCACGGCGTCACGCGTACGGTCACGCTCGACACGGAGTACCTCGGGCTCGGCAACGGCATGGAGGGCGAGGTGCGGGCGGCCTGCCGGGCCACCACGGAGCTGCACCGCGACGACTTCACGGTGAGCTGGCAGACGATGCTGGCGCGCGGTATTGCGGCGGTCGGCCCCAGCATCCGGGTCGACCTCGACGTGCAGATCGTCACCAAGAACTGACCAGGACGTCCGTGGCGGACCGGGTGCCGGACAATGACCTCCGTGAGTGATGTGAGACATGTGCTGGTGCTGCCCGACCGCGACGCTGCGGAAGAGGTGGCGGAGGCGCTGGGAGAGCGGTTCGGCATCGAGGAGGAGCCGCGGCTGGTACGGGACGCGCTGGCCGGCGAGGACGATGCCGAGGACGCCCAGTGGCTCGTCGTCCTGCGGGACGAAGGGGAACGGCTGGATCCCGGGGAGCTGGACGAGTTCGTGGCCGAGTGGGACGGGTGGCGGGAGGAGCCGTAGTCGCGGCCCGGCCCTGCGCAGGGTGGCTCCACCGCTTCCCGGTGTGGGCTTCGCCGGTCTCCCTCGGGGCGGCGGCCGGACCCGTTGTCAGTGGTACGTGGGATGCTTGTCGCGATGGCCAGGAAGACTGCGAATGACGACCCTCTCGCCCCGGTGACCCTCGCCGTGGGCCAGGAGGACCTCCTGCTCGACCGTGCCGTGCAGGAGGTGGTGGCCGCCGCCAGGGCCGCCGACGCCGACACGGACGTACGCGACCTCACCCCGGACCAGCTCCAGCCCGGCACGCTCGCCGAGCTCACCAGCCCGTCGCTCTTCGCGGAGCGCAAAGTGGTGGTCGTACGCAATGCGCAGGACCTGTCGGCCGACACGGTCAAGGACGTGAAGGCGTATCTCACGGCGCCCGCCGAGGAGATCACCCTGGTGCTGCTGCACGCGGGCGGGGCCAAGGGCAAGGGCCTGCTGGACGCCGCGCGCAAGGCGGGGGCGCGGGAGGTGGCGTGCCCCAAGATGACGAAGCCGGCCGACCGGCTGGCCTTCGTGCGGTCGGAGTTCCGGACCGCCGGGCGGTCGGCCACCCCCGAGGCGTGCCAGGCGCTGGTCGATGCGATCGGAAGCGATCTGCGGGAGCTGGCGTCGGCGGTGTCCCAGCTGGTCGCGGATGTCGAGGGCACGATCGACGAGGCGGTCGTCGGGCGGTACTACACCGGCCGCGCCGAGGCCTCCAGCTTCACGGTCGCCGACCGCGCGGTCGAGGGACGGGCGGCGGAGGCGCTGGAGGCGCTCAGATGGTCGCTGGCGACCGGGGTGGCGCCGGTGATGATCACCAGTGCGCTGGCGCAAGGAGTGCGGGCGATCGGCAAGCTGTCGTCCGCACGCGGGGGGCGGCCCGCCGATCTCGCCCGTGAGCTCGGCATGCCGCCGTGGAAGATCGACCGGGTGCGGCAGCAGATGCGGGGGTGGACGCCGGACGGGGTGGCGGTGGCGCTGCGTGCGGTGGCCGAGGCGGACGCCGGGGTGAAGGGCGGCGGGGACGATCCCGAGTTCGCCCTGGAGAAGGCCGTGGTGACCATCGCCCGGGCGGCACGGTCGAGAGGCCGCGGCTAGCGGCACGCTCGGCTCCTCGGCACCCTCCGGGAGCGTCCTCGCGAGACCGAGGTCCGCCGGACGACACTCCGCAGGACGCCCTGTGGCCGGCCGGACGTCCTGCGGCCACAGGGCGTCCTGCGGCCGGGGACCGGCAAGCCCGGTGCCTTGTCGATCGGCCGGTCCTTCGTCGTCGGCCGATCATTCGGCCGGTCCTTCGTCGTCGGCCGATCATTCGGCCGGTCGCTCGGTCGCTCGGCTCCGACCTGCCGGACCCTCATGGAGGGGAGTTTTCAGGCGCCCCCTGGAGAGGCCCCAGGCGCCCCCTGGAGAGGCCCCAGGCGCCCCCTGGAGAGGCCCCAGGCGCCCCCTGGAGAGGCCCCAGGCGCCCCCTGGAGAGGCCCCAGGCGCCCCTGGAGAGGCCCCAGGCGCCCCTGGAGAGGCGCCCCCCTCCAGGCGAGCTGCCCCGGCCGTCCAGAAGCGGAATCCCCGGCAAGAGCAGGCGTCCGCCAAGGACAGGCGTCCGCCAAGGACAGGCGTCCGCCAAGGACAGGCGTCCGCCAAGGACAGGCGTCCGCCAAGGACAGGCGTCCGCCAAGGACAGGCGTCCGCCAAGGACAGGCGTCCGCCAAGAACAGGCGTCCGCCAAGGACAGCCATCCGGCAAGGGCGCCTACGCCGAAGGCCCCCCGCCGTCCCGGGGAAGGGAGGGCGAGGGGCCTTCGGTCCAAGCCGGTGAGTCCGTACCCGCGTGGCGAACGCAGGCCGCGTACGGACCCGGGGTGCCGGTCGGGAGCGGATGAGAGAGGGCCCGCTCTGGGTCCTTCCGGCGGTCAGATCAAGAGAAGGGGTCAGCCCTTGAGGGACGCGACCTTCTGCGCCAGCGCCGACTTCTTGTTGGCGGCCTGGTTCTTGTGGATGACGCCCTTGGAGACGGCCTTGTCGAGCTGACGCGCGGCAGCGCGCTGGTACTCGGTGGCCTTCTCGACGTCACCCGCGGCAGCGGCCTCACGGGCCTTGCGGATCGCGGTCTTCAGGGAGGACTTGACGGCCTTGTTGCGCAGCCGGGCCTTCTCGTTGGTCTTGATCCGCTTGATCTGGGACTTGATGTTCGCCACGAATGAGCCTTTTCAGGTTCTGGTACGGGGCCGCACGGGACCCGTACCGGTGATTTTCCAGAGGATGTGCCTCGCGCTGAGAGGGCATGAGACACAGCCCCCCACATTACCAGTGGGCCTTTGGGTGGCCCAAACCGGTCACCGGTCCGCGCCCGTGGGACCATGGAGGCTACGTATCGATCCGACCCGAGACCGCAGACACTGCGGACGCCTCAAGAATCAGGACCCTGCGTGCCCGCGATCCCTAGCCATGTGCCCGAGCCGAGCCGTACCGCCCCGGCTCTGATCCGCAATTTCTGCATCATCGCGCACATCGACCACGGCAAGTCCACGCTCGCCGACCGGATGCTCCAGCTGACCGGTGTGGTCGAGCAGCGGCAGATGCGCGCCCAGTACCTCGACCGCATGGACATCGAGCGCGAGCGCGGCATCACGATCAAGTCCCAGGCGGTGCGACTGCCCTGGGCGCCCACGCACGACCCGGGCAACACGCACATCCTCAACATGATCGACACCCCCGGGCACGTCGACTTCACCTACGAGGTGTCGCGGTCGCTCGCCGCCTGCGAGGGGACCATCCTCCTGGTCGACGCGGCCCAGGGCATCGAGGCGCAGACCCTCGCCAACCTCTATCTGGCGATGGAGAACGACCTCACGATCATCCCCGTGCTGAACAAGATCGACCTGCCGGCCGCGCAGCCCGAGAAGTTCGCCGAGGAGCTGGCCAACCTGGTCGGGTGCGAGCCCGACGACGTGCTCAAGGTCTCCGCCAAGACCGGTCTCGGCGTCGAGGCGCTGCTGGACAAGGTCGTCGCCGAGATTCCCGCGCCGGTCGGCGTCGCCGACGCCCCCGCCCGCGCGATGATCTTCGACTCCGTCTACGACTCCTACCGGGGCGTCGTGACGTACGTCCGTGTCATCGACGGGCAGCTCAACAAGCGCGAGCGCATCCGGATGATGTCCACGGGCGCCACGCACGAGCTGCTGGAGATCGGCACCAACTCGCCGGAGATGCTGCCCGCCGACGGCCTCGGCGTCGGCGAGGTGGGCTATCTCATCACCGGTGTGAAGGACGTCCGCCAGTCCAAGGTCGGTGACACCGTCACCAGCCAGCACAAGGGCGCCCAGGAGGCGCTCGGCGGGTACAAGGACCCCAAGCCCATGGTCTTCTCGGGGCTGTATCCGCTGGACGGCTCCGACTATCCCGAGCTGCGCGAGGCGCTGGACAAGCTCCAGCTCAACGACGCCGCGCTCGTGTACGAGCCGGAGACCTCCGCCGCGCTCGGCTTCGGCTTCCGCGTCGGTTTCCTCGGTCTGCTCCACCTGGACGTGATCCGGGAGCGGCTGGAGCGAGAGTTCGGGCTCGACCTGATCGCCACCGCGCCCAACGTGGTCTACCGCGTGATCATGGAGGACGGCACCGAGCACACGGTCACCAACCCGAGCGAGTTCCCCGAGGGGAAGATCGACGAGGTGTTCGAGCCGGTCGTGCGCGCCACGATCCTGGCGCCCACCGAGTTCATCGGCGCGATCATGGAGCTGTGCCAGACCCGCCGCGGCACCCTGCTCGGCATGGACTACCTCTCCGAGGACCGCGTCGAGATCCGCTACACCCTGCCGCTCGCCGAGATCGTCTTCGACTTCTTCGACCAGCTGAAGTCCAAGACGCGCGGGTACGCATCGCTGGACTACGAGCCCACCGGTGAGCAGAGCAGCTCGCTGGTCAAGGTCGACATCCTGCTCCACGGCGACAAGGTGGACGCCTTCTCGGCGATCACGCACAAGGACCAGGCGTACGCCTACGGTGTCCGGCTCGTCGCCAAGCTGAAGGAGCTGATCCCGCGGCAGAACTTCGAGGTGCCGGTCCAGGCCGCCATCGGCTCCCGCGTCATCGCCCGCGAGACCATCCGCGCCATCCGCAAGGACGTCCTCGCCAAGTGCTACGGCGGTGACATCTCCCGCAAGCGCAAGCTGCTGGAGAAGCAGAAGGAGGGCAAGAAGCGGATGAAGATGGTGGGTTCCGTGGAAGTTCCGCAGGAGGCCTTCATCGCCGTTCTCTCCAGCGATGACAGCGCGGGATCGGTCAAGGGCAAGAAGTGATCACGGGTCACGAGGAGTGACCCGGCAAAGCGGACAGAGCGGGAGTCCGTCGTACGAAAGTGCGACGGGCTCCCGCGTCTGTGCGGGGGTCCTTCCTGGAGGAAGTGACAGGGCACGGGCCCTTACGTGCAGGCCGGTCGAGCTTTACGCTGATCCCCACTCGATAGTTACTCGCGAGTTAAACAGTCGCCCGTGAGTGACCACAGCCGCAATGAGCCAGCCGCACCGTCGCGGGCCCCGGAGGATGTCGTGAGCGACACACAGACACTGATCGAGAACCGTCCGCCGACCGTGGCGGCCCTCTTCCTGGAGCGCGTGGCGGCCACCCCGGACGCCGAGGCCTACCGCTACCCCGTACCCCCGGCCTCGGGCGAGGGCCCCGACGACTGGAAGGCGCTGACCTGGGCGCAGGCGGCGGAGCGGGTGCACGCGATCGCGGCCGGTCTGATCGAGCTCGGTGTCCGGCCCGAGCAGCGTGTCGCGCTCGCCTCCTCCACCCGGCTGGAGTGGATCCTCGCCGACCTCGGCATCATGTGCGCCGGCGCGGCCACGACCACCGTCTACCCGCAGACCAACGCCGAGGAGTCGGCGTTCATCCTCTCCGACTCCGGCAGCCGGGTGCTCATCGCGGAGAACGCCGAGCAGCTGGCCAAGGCGGAGGAGAGGCGTGCCGAGCTGCCCGACCTCACCCACGTCGTGGTCGTCGACCCGGCCGGCCTGGACGGAGGGGACAGGGGCGACCGGGTGCTCACCCTCGCCGAGCTGGAGAGCCGTGGCGCGGCCCGGCTGGAGAAGGACCCCGATCTGATCAAGGAGCGGGTCGGTGCGATCACCAAGGACCAGCTCGCCACCCTCATCTACACCTCCGGCACCACCGGCCGGCCCAAGGGTGTCCGGCTGCCGCACGACAGCTGGTCGTACATGGCCAAGGCGATCGCCGCGACCGGGCTGATCACCGGCGAGGACGTGCAGTACCTGTGGCTGCCGCTCGCGCACGTCTTCGGCAAGGTGCTCACCTCCGGGCAGATCGAGGTGGGCCATGTCACCGCCGTCGACGGCCGCGTCGACAAGATCATCGAGAATCTGCCGGTGGTGCGGCCGACGTACATGGCGGCCGTGCCGCGGATCTTCGAGAAGGTCTACAACGGGGTCGCCGCCAAGGCCCGTGCGGGCGGCGCCGCCAAGTACAAGATCTTCCAGTGGGCGGCCGAGGTGGCCCGCGAGTACGCCAAGGTCAGCCAGGACAACTTCCGCCGCACCGGCACCGCCTCCGCGCCCCTCGGGCTGAGCGCCAGGCACAAGGTCGCCGACACGCTCGTCTACGCCAAGATCCGCGAGGCCTTCGGCGGCCGGCTGCGCGCCTGTGTCTCCGGCTCGGCCGCCCTCGCCCCCGAGATCGGCTTCTTCTTCTCCGGCGCCGGCATCCACATCCTGGAGGGCTACGGCCTCACCGAGTCCTCCGCGGCCTCCTTCGTCAACCCCGGCGAGGCCTACCGCACCGGCACGGTCGGCAAGCCGCTGCCCGGCACGGAGGTGCGCATCGCCGACGACGGGGAGATCCTGCTGCGCGGCCCCGGCATCATGCAGGGCTACCACAAGCTGCCCGAGAAGACCGCCGAGGTGCTGGAGGAGGACGGCTGGTTCCACACCGGCGACATCGGCGAGCTGTCGCCCGACGGCTATCTGCGCATCACCGACCGCAAGAAGGACCTGATCAAGACCTCCGGCGGCAAGTACATCGCGCCCGCCGAGGTGGAGGGCCAGTTCAAGGCGGTGTGCCCGTACGTCTCCAACATCCTCGTGCACGGCGCCGACCGGAACTTCTGCACCGCCCTGATCGCCCTCGACGAGGTCTCGATCATGGAGTGGGCGAAGGAGAACGGGCTGGAGGGGAAGCCGTACGCCGAGGTCGTCGCCGCGCCCGCGACGGTGGAGATGGTCGAGGGCTATGTCAGGCAGCTCAACGAGGGCCTCCAGCGCTGGCAGACCATCAAGAAGTTCCGGCTGCTGCCGCGCGACCTCGACGTCGAGCACGGCGAGATCACCCCGAGCCTGAAGCTGAAGAGGCCGGTGGTCGAGCGCGAGTACCAGCACCTGATCGAGGAGATGTACGAGGGCGCGCGCGAGCGGTGAGCCGTAGCGGGCGGCACGGGCGGGGCGCTATCCGCTCCGCCCGCGCCGGTTCGACTCCACCAGCCGCCTGAGCTCCCCGAGCCGTTCCCGGGCCGTGGCCAGGGCCGCCCGCTCGTCGTGCTCGCCGTCCCCGGCGTCCAGCACCTCCTCCAGCTCGGCCACCCGGGCGCTCATCTCGCCGAAGTGGAGCTGCTCCTGCGCCAGCAGCAGCTCCAGTTGCTGGTTCTTGCGGTACAGGTCCAGGAAGACCGTCACCTTGGCGCGCAGCACCCACGGGTCGAACGGCTTGGTCAGATAGTCGGCGGCGCCGGTCGCATAGCCGCGGAAGGCATAGCCGGAGTCGTCGTCGGCGCCGGTCAGGAAGATGATCGGGACGTCCTTGGTCTGGTCGAGCCGTTTGATGTTGGAAGCCGTCTCGAACCCGTCCATGCCCGGCATGCGGACATCGAGGAGGACGACGGCGAACCGCCGGCGCAGCAGCGCCTTCATCGCCTCCTCGCCCGAGCGGGCGCGTACCAGAGGTTCGTTGAGGGACCTCAGGACCGCTTCCAGCGCGATCAGGTTGTCCTCCATGTCGTCCACCAGGAGGATGCCGGCGCGCTCGTCGGTGATGTCCTCAGTGCTCATGGTGGCTGTGCCTCATTCTGTCGTCGGCGGGGCGTCTTGCGGCGTGCTCGGCCTCCCCGCCGCCTCGGCCTTCGCCCCGTCGGGGTCCAGTACGGCGGAGACGACGGTCAGCAGCCGGTCGACGTCCACCGGCTTGGGTACGTAGTCGTTGGCGCCCCGCGCGATGGACTTCTCCCGGTCGCCGGGCATGGCCTTCGCGGTCAGCGCGACGATGGGCAGATCCGTCCAGCGCGGGGTGCGGCGAATGGCGGAGATGGTCTCGTAGCCGTCCATCTCCGGCATCATGATGTCCATCAGGACCAGTTCGACGCCGGGGTTGCGTTCCAGGGTCTCGATGCCCTCGCGGCCGTTCTCCGCGTACAGCACCGGCATGCCGACCCGGCCCAGCACATGGGTGAGGGCGAAGACGTTGCGGATGTCGTCGTCGACGATCAGCACCTGCCGCCCGGCCAGCACCCGGCCCGCCCGGCCCGAGGTCCACACCTCCAGCTTGGTGGCGGCAGGCCAGGAGTCGTCCGGGTCGTGCGCGGCCGCGAACACCTCGGACGAGGCCTGCTCGGGCAGCGGTGCGTGACGGTCCTCGGGCACCGGGCCGGTCGCCGCGTGACCGGGGCTGACGACGGGGACGTACAGGGTGAAGGTGGAGCCCTTGCCGGGCTCGCTCTCGGCGACGATACGGCCGCCGAGCAGGCCCGCGATCTCCCGGCTGATGGACAGGCCCAGGCCGGTGCCGCCGTACTTGCGGTTGGTGGTGCCGTCGGCCTGCTGGAACGCCTCGAAGATCACCGGGAGTTTCTCCGGAGCGATGCCGATGCCGGTGTCGGCGACGGCGAAGGCGATCACCTCGTCGGTGTCCCGGACGTACTGGTGCTCGGGATCCCGCAAGCGGTTGACGCGCAGCTCCACCTTGCCGGACGCGGTGAACTTGATCGCGTTGGAGAGCAGGTTGCGCAGGATCTGCTGGAGCCGCTGCTCGTCGGAGTACATCTCCCTCGGCACGTCCTCGCCGACCGCCACCTCGAAGGCCAGCCCCCGGTCCAGGGTGAGCGGGCGGAAGGTGGCGTGGACGTAGTCGAGCAGCTTGATCAGCGGCAGCTTCTTGGGGCGTACGTCCATCCGGCCCGCCTCGATCTTCGACAGGTCGAGGATGTCGTTGATCAGCTGGAGCAGGTCGGAGCCCGAGCGGTGGATGGTGGTGGCGAACTGCACCTCCTGGTCGGACAGATGGCCGTCGGGGTTGTCCGACAGCAGCCGGGCCAGGATGAGCAGGGAGTTGAGCGGGGTGCGCAGCTCGTGCGACATGTTCGCCAGGAACTCGGACTTGTACTGCGAGCTGGTGGCGAGCAGCGCCGCCTTCTCCTCCAGCTGCGCGTTGGAGCGCTGCAACTCCAGCTGCTGCTTCTGGAGTTCGTCGGAGCGCTCCTGCAACTGCATGGCCAGTCGCTGGGACTCGCCGAGCAGCGACTCCGTGCGGGAGTTGGCGATGATGGTGTTGATCGCGACACCGATGGTGTTGACGAACTGGTCGAAGAAGGCCAGGTGCACATCGGAGAAGCGGGAGAACGAGGCCAGCTCCACCACGCCGAGGAGCTTGTCCTCGAAGATGATCGGGATGATGACGATGGTGGTCGGGGCGGCCTCCCCGAGCCCGCTGTTGATCTTGATGTAGTCGGGCGGGGCCTCCTCCACCAGGATCCGCTTCTTCTCCCGCGCCGCCTGCGCCACCAGCCCGGTCACCGGCAGCCCGCCGGTCTCCACGGTCGTCGCGCCCTGCGCCGCCCCGTACCCGGCGATGAAGGCCAGCCCCTTCGCCGGTCCGGTCACGCTCGGGGCCGCGCTGTCCTCGTCGGGATTGGCCAGGTAGAACGCCCCGTACTGGGCGTTCACCAGCGGGGTCAGCTCGCGCAGGATCAGGTCGGCGACCTCCATCAGGTCGCGGTGGCCCTGCATCAGCGCCGCCAGCCGGGCCAGATTGGACTCCAGCCAGTCCTTCGCCCGCGTCGTCTCGCGCAGGTTGGCCACCATCAGGTTGATGTTGTCCTTCAGCTCGGCGACCTCGCCGCGGGTCTCCACCGTGATGGAGCGGGACATGTCGCCCTGGGCCACCGCGGAGGCCACCTCGGCGATCGCGCGGACCTGGGTGGTCAGGTTGGACGCCAGCTCGTTCACGTTCGTCGTCAGGCGCTTCCAGGTGCCGTACACGCCCTCGACCCTGGCCTGGCCGCCGAGCTGTCCCTCGCTGCCGACCTCGCGGGCCACCCGGGTCACCTCGGAGGAGAAGGAGGACAGCGTGTCGACCATCGTGTTGATGGCGGTCTTCAGCTCCAGGATCTCGCCGCGCGCGTCCACGTCGATCTTCTTGGAGAGATCGCCGTTGGCGACCGCCGTCGTCACCTGGGCGATGTTGCGGACCTGCGAGGTGAGGTTGTCGGCCATGTAGTTGACGTTGTCCGTCAGGTCCCGCCAGACGCCGGAGACGCCCAGCACCTGGGCCCGGCCGCCGAGCCGGCCGTCGGTGCCCACCTCGCGGGCCACCCGCGTGACCTCGTCGGCGAAGGCGCGCAGTTGCTCCACCATCGTGTTGACGGTGTCCTTCAGCTCCAGGATCTCGCCGCGCGCGTCGACGGTGATCTTCTTGGAGAGATCGCCGTTGGCGACCGCCGTCGTCACCTGGGCGATGTTGCGGACCTGCGAGGTCAGGTTGAGCGCCATGAAGTTGACGTTGTCGGTGAGGTCCTTCCAGACGCCCGAGACGCCCCGTACCTGGGCCTGACCGCCGAGGTTGCCCTCGGTGCCGACCTCGCGGGCGACGCGGGTGACCTCGTCGGCGAAGGCGGAGAGCTGGTCCACCATCGTGTTGATCGTGGACTTCAGCTCCAGGATCTCGCCCTTCGCCTCCACCGTGATCTTCTTGCCGAGGTCGCCCTGGGCGACGGCCGTGGAGACGGCGGCGATGTTGCGGACCTGGGAGGTCAGATTGTCCGCCATGAAGTTGACGTTGTCGGTGAGGTCCTTCCAGACGCCCGAGACGCCGCGCACCTGGGCCCGGCCGCCGAGGTTGCCCTCGGTGCCGACCTCGCGGGCGACGCGGGTGACCTCGTCGGCGAAGGCGGAGAGCTGGTCGACCATCGTGTTGATGGTCGACTTCAGCTCCAGGATCTCGCCCTGCGCGTCGACCGTGATTTTCTGGCTCAGATCGCCGTTGGCGACGGCCGTGGTGACCTGCGCGATGTTGCGGACCTGCGAGGTCAGGTTGGACGCCATGAAGTTGACGTTGTCGGTGAGGTCCTTCCACACCCCGGACACGCCGCGCACCTGGGCGCGCCCGCCCAGCTGGCCCTCGGTGCCGACCTCGCGGGCGACCCTGGTCACCTCGTCGGCGAAGGCGGACAGCTGGTCCACCATCGTGTTCACGGTCAGCTTCAGTTCGAGCAGCTCGCCGGTGGCCTCGACCGTGACCGTGCGGGTCAGATCGCCGCGCGCCACCGCCGTCGTCACCGCCGCGATGTCCCGCACCTGGGCCGTCAGCCGGGACGCCATGGTGTTGACCGCCTCGGTGACGTCCCGCCAACTGCCCGAGAGACCCTGCGCCTTGGCCCGCCCGCCGAGCCGCCCCTCGGTGCCCACCTCGCGCGCGACCCGCGTCACCTCGCCGGTGAACAGCGACAGCTGGTCGACCATCGTGTTCACGGCCCGGCCCAGCCGGCGCAGATCACCGCGCAACTGCCGGGTCCCGTCGTGCAGATCGACCCGCTGGGTCAGATCGCCGCCCGCCACCGCGTCCAGTACGCGTGTGGCGTTGGCCGCCGGGGCCACCAGCGCGTCCAGCAGATGGTTCACGTCGTTGACGCGGGACATCCAGCAACCCTGCCCCGGGCTGGCGGTCAGCCGCTCGTCGATCCGCCCGTGCCGCACCAGCTCCCGCCTGACCCGCTGCACCTCGACGTTGAAGTGCACGCTGCGGTCCATGATCTGGTTGTAGACCCCGACCAGTTCGGCCACGATCCCATGGCCGTCCTCCGGCGCCTTGGTGAAGCTTCCGTCCCGTGCCGCGATCATGGCGGCGAGCAGTGGGCGCAGATCGGATGCGCGAATGTGCACGTCTTTCTGTCCGTCTTCGAGCACGCGCGTAGCACGGTTCTCACTCATGGCGGCCCACTTCGGTAACTCGGCGCTTATGGGCGTGGCCAGTCTGTCACTCTGTCGGCATCTACTGCTGCGTATTCGTACGAACTGCTCGGGGAGCTGTCCATGGGGGCCATTCCGACGCAACGGGAGATTCTCGCCCGTGCCTCTGAGACGCCTGCGCCCGGGCACGTGGCGGCCTGCGCGACCTTTCCCGGCAGCTCCCTCGCCCCCGGCTCGGCCAGGACGATGGTCCGGGACTGCCTCGACGACTGGACCGGCCTCGACGCGCCCGGCAGCGCACACGTCACCGACCGCATGCGCGAGGACGCCCTGGTGGTGGTCAGCGAACTCGTCACCAACGCCGTCGTGCACGCCGGCACCGACGTCGAGCTGACCTGCCGGCTGGAGGAGAGCGGCGCACTGGTGATCGAGGTCTGCGACCACCACCCCTCGCGGGCCCCGCGCAACAGCGACGCCGAACCGGGCCGCGAGATCCCGGAGTACGGACGCGGCCTCCAGCTCGTCGGCACCCTGTCGGAGGCCTGGGGCATCACCTACCGCACCGGCCGCAAGACCGTGTGGGCGCGGCTGGCCGCCGCGGGCGGACCCGAGAGCGAGCGGGACGAGGCGGACGAGGAGGAGCGCGTCCTGCGACGCGGCCTCAGGGTCGCCGAGCTGCTCGCCCCCGAGCCGCACCGGGAGGGACGGGACGTGCGGGACCGGGAGTGGCTGGGCCGCGGCGCCCTGTCCTTCCTCGCCGAGGCCTCCGACCTGCTCGCCGGACAGCTCGACGAGGACCTGGTCGCCGCCCTCACCGGGCAGCTGATCGTGCCGCGGCTGGCCGACTGGTGCGCGGTGTGGCTGGAGGACGAGGTCATGGGGCGGTGGGGATCGCCGCGCGCGGCCGAGGGCGAGAGCGCGGGCGGCTGGGCCGATGTCACCGTGGGCCCCGGGCCGCGGCTCGCCCGCGTCTGGCACGGCAGCGAGAACCACATCGAGGAACTGCGCCGGGCCCTGGAGAAGGATCCGCCGCCCCCGTCCGACCCGATGCGCCCCGGACCCGCCGACTACCCCTGGCCCGGCGAGGCCCTGGGCCCCCGCGGCGGGCGGGGCACCGCGCTCGCCTACCGGCTGGTCGCGGGCGGGCGGCCGCTGGGCACCCTGATCATCGGGCGGGCGGCCACGGCCGGCTTCCCCGAGGAGATCGTCGGGCTGGTCGAGGACCTCAGCCGCCGGGTGGCGCTCGCCATCGGCGCCGCCCGCCAGTACGCCCGCCAGGCCACCATCAGCGCGGTCCTCCAG
Organism: Streptomyces fumigatiscleroticus; assembly: GCF_014647975.1. GTDB lineage: Bacteria > Actinomycetota > Actinomycetes > Streptomycetales > Streptomycetaceae > Streptomyces > Streptomyces fumigatiscleroticus. The sequence continues at coordinate 290,678 of NZ_BMQF01000002.1, read as the reverse complement.
CGCGGCCTGCTGCCCAGCGCCGTCGCCGAGATCCCCGGAGTGCACAGCGCCCTGGTCTACGAGCCGTGCGACAAGGGCGGACCGAGCGGCGACTTCTACGACCTCTTCCCGGCCGGCGACGGCCGCTGGTGCTTCGCCATCGGCGACGTCCAGGGCAAGGGTCCCGAGGCCGCCGTCGTGATCGGGCTGGCCCGGCCCTGGCTGCGGCTGCTGGCCCGCGAGGGGTACGGGGTCGCCGACGTCCTGGACCGCCTCAACCAGCTCCTGCTGGACGACGCCACGGAGGCGGCGGACGCGACGGCCCGCGCGCTGGCGGCCGCGGGCGGCCGGCCCGTCGGCACCGGCGACGGGCCGCAGACCCGTTTCCTCTCCCTCCTCCACGGCGAACTGGTGCCCTTCCAGGGCGGCATCCGCTGCACCCTCGCCTCCGCCGGGCACCCGCTGCCGCTGCTGCTCTCCCCCGACGGCGAGGTCTGCACGGCCGCGCAGCCGCAGACCCTGCTCGGCGTCGTCGAGGACGCCACCTACGCAAGCGAAACCTTCGTGCTGAGGCCCGGCGACACCCTGCTCTGCGTCACCGACGGCGTCACCGAGCGGCGCTCCGGCTCCCGCCAGTTCGACGACGGCGACGGACTCGCCGCGGCGCTGGCCGGGTGCGTGGGGCTGGGCGCGGAGCTGATCGCGGAGCGCATCAAGCGGCTGGTGCACGAGTTCGGCACCCGGCCGCCGGAGGACGATCTGGCGCTGCTGGTGCTCCAGGCCGAGTAGCCGAGCAGCCTCGAGGCCGCTCGCTCCGGCGTTCCGTACGGGTGCTGGACAATGGGGAGCATGCCTTCCGCACTCCCCGACGGCGAACCCGTCCCCGACGACGGCGCGCTCCCCGCGTCCGCGCTCGCCGGGGCCGCCGAGCGCCCCCTCGGGTTCTATCTGCACGTCCCGTACTGCGCGACCCGCTGCGGCTACTGCGACTTCAACACCTACACCGCCACCGAGCTGCGCGGCACCGGCGGCGTGCTCGCCTCCCGCGACAACTACGCCGAGACGCTGGCCGACGAGATCCGGCTGGCCCGCAAGGTGCTCGGCGACGACCCGCGCGAGGTCCGCACGGTCTTCGTCGGCGGCGGTACGCCCACCCTGCTGGCCGCGGACGACCTGGTACGGATGCTGGACGCGATCCGCGAGGAGTTCGGGCTGGCCGCGGACGCCGAGGTCACCACGGAGGCCAACCCCGAGTCGGTCGGCCCCGCCTACCTCGCGGCCCTGCGGGAGGGCGGCTTCAACCGGATCTCCTTCGGCATGCAGAGCGCGCGGCAGCATGTGCTGCGCGTCCTGGACCGCACCCATACGCCGGGGCGCCCCGAGGCGTGCGTCGCCGAGGCCCGCGCGGCGGGTTTCGAGCATGTCAACCTCGACCTGATCTACGGCACGCCGGGCGAGTCCGACGACGACTGGCGGGCCTCGCTGGACGCGGCCCTCGGCGCCGGCCCCGACCATGTCTCGGCGTACGCCCTGATCGTCGAGGAGGGCACGCAGCTGGCCCGCCGCATCCGGCGCGGCGAGATCCCCATGACCGACGACGACGTGCACGCCGACCGGTACCTGATCGCCGAGGAGACGCTCTCCGCGGCGGGCTTCCAGTGGTACGAGGTGTCCAACTGGGCCACCTCCGAGGCGGGCCGCTGCCTGCACAACGAGCTGTACTGGCGGGGCGCCGACTGGTGGGGCGCGGGCCCCGGCGCCCACAGCCATGTCGGCGGCGTGCGCTGGTGGAACGCCAAGCACCCCGGCGCGTACGCGGCGGCCCTGGCGGCCGGGCGCTCACCGGGCGCCGGGCGGGAGATCCTCACCGACGAGGACCGCAGGGTCGAGCGCGTCCTGCTGGAGCTGCGGCTCCGTGAGGGCGTACCGCTCTCCCTGCTGCGGGAGGAGGGCCTCGCGGCCTCGCGGCGCGCCCTGGCGGACGGACTCCTCGAAGACGGCCCGTACGAGGAGGCGGGCCGCGCGGTGCTCACGCTGCGCGGACGGCTGCTGGCGGACGCGGTGGTGCGGGACCTGGTGGACTGACCCCGCCGGCCGCCCATGAGGCCGAGCGGGCCGGTCCTATGAGGCCGGTCCGAGGAAGACAGTCAGCGGAAGCCGGTCCGAGGAGGCCGGTCAGCGGAAGCCGGTGCGAGGAGGCCGGTCAGCGGAAGCCGGTGCGAGGAGGTCGGTCAGCGGAAGCCGGTGCGAGGAGGTCAGTCGGAGGGGGCCGTCACGAAGTCGATCAGTTGCTCGACCCGGCCCAGCAGCTCCGGCTCCAGGTCCTTGTACGACCGCACCGCCGCCAGGATCCGCTGCCAGGCCGCGCCCGTGTTCTCCGGCCAGCCCAGGGCGCGGCACACCCCCGTCTTCCAGTCCTGGCCGCGCGGCACCCGCGGCCACGCCCCGATGCCGAGCGAGGCCGGCTTCACCGCCTCCCAGACGTCGATGAACGGGTGGCCCACCACCAGCGCGTGCTCGCTGGTCACCGACTCCGCGATCCGCCACTCCTTGGAGCCCGGCACCAGGTGGTCCACCAGGACGCCGAGGCGGGCGTCCGGGCCGGGGGAGAAGCCCTCGACGATCGACGGCAGATCGTCGACGCCCTCCAGATACTCCACGACGACGCCCTCGATGCGCAGGTCGTCGCCCCACACCTTCTCCACCAGCTCGGCGTCGTGCCGTCCCTCCACATAGATGCGGCCGGCCCGGGCGACGCGCGCGCGGGCCCCGGGGACGGCCACCGAACCGGACGCCGTACGGGAGGGCCGGGCCGGCGCCTTCTGGGTGGGCCGTACCAGCGTCACCACCCGGCCCTCCAGCAGGAAGCCGCGCGGCTGGAGCGGGAAGACGCGGTGCTTGCCGAAGCGGTCCTCCAGCGTCACCGTGCCCGCCTCGCAGCGGATCACCGCGCCGCAGAACCCCGTCGTCTCCTCCTCGACCACCAGACCGGGGTCGGCCGGGACCTCCGGCACGGGCCGGGACTTCTTCCACGGCGGGGTCAGGTCGGCGGAGTAACGAGGGAGCGGGCCCGAGGGGCCCTCGTCGGAAGGGCGGTGGCGGGAGACGGGTGGGCGCATTCGAACGACGATAGGAAAGATCCCCGCCGGGTCACCGCGACACGCCGAAGCGGGCCGCCAGAGCGTCGCGCTGCGCCCGGACGAACGCCGCGTCGACCACCGCTCCGTGACCGGGCACGTACAGCGCGTCGGGGCCGCCGAGCTCCAGCAGCCGGTCCAGCGCGGCGGGCCACCGCGACGGTACGGCGTCGGGGCCCGCCTGCGGCTCGCCGGACTCCTCGACCAGGTCGCCGCAGAAGACCACCGCGGGCGCGCCGGGCACCAGGACGGCGAGGTCGTGGGCGGTGTGGCCGGGCCCCACGTTCGCCAGCAGCGCCCGCCGGCCGCCGCCCAGGCCGACGGTCAGCTCGCCGGTCACCGTGTGGCGGGGCGGGGCCAGCGCCTCCGCCGCCGCCCGCGCCGTGCGCGCCCCGAGCCCGTTGGCCACCGCGTCGGCGCGCAGCTCCTCCCGGCCGGCCGCGATCACCGCGTCCACGCCGGCCGCCCCGTACACCTCCGCGTCCGGGAACGCCGCCGCGCCGAAGACATGGTCGAAATGGGGGTGGGTCAGCGCGAGATGCGTCACACGGTGACCGGTCAGCCGCCGCGCCCCGTCCCGCAGCCGCGCCCCCTCCGCCGGGCTCGACCCGGCGTCGATCAGCAGCGCCGCGCCCTCGCCGACGACCAGTCCCGCCGTGCAGTCCCACACCGGCAGCCGGCACCGTCCCACCCCGGCGGCCAGCCGCTCCCACCCCAGCTCTTCCCAAGTCACCGTCATACGGCGACGCTAGCCGCGACGGCCCGCGCGTCGCGACCGGGCGGGCACGGCCTTGCCGGGGGCGTACCTCACGGCCGTACACTGGGCCGGGGAAGTCTGGCACTCGCACGCGCAGAGTGCCAGGACAGTCACCGGACGGGATCAGCGGGAGACCACTGGAGGTGTGCGCGATGCTCAGTGAACGCAGGCTTCAGGTGCTGCGCGCCATCGTCCAGGACTATGTCGGCACCGAGGAGCCCGTGGGCTCCAAGGCGCTCACCGAGCGGCACAGCCTCGGAGTCTCCCCGGCCACCGTCCGCAACGACATGGCGGCCCTGGAGGAGGAGGGGTACATCGCCCAGCCGCACACCAGTGCCGGGCGCATCCCCACCGACAAGGGCTACCGGCTGTTCGTCGACAAGCTCGCCGGTGTGAAGCCGATGAGCCCGCCGGAGCGGCGCGCGATCCAGAACTTCCTGGAGGGCGCGGTCGACCTGGACGACGTGGTGGCGCGCACGGTGCGGCTGCTGGCGCAGCTGACCCGGCAGGTCGCGGTCGTGCAGTACCCCTCGCTGACCCGTTCGACGGTGCGGCACGTGGAGCTGCTGGCGCTGGCGCCCGCGCGGGTGATGCTGGTGCTGATCACGGACACCGGCCGGGTGGAGCAGCGCATGGTCGACTGCCCGGCGCCGTTCGGCGAGGCGTCCCTGGCGGATCTGCGGGCGCGGCTGAACAGCCGGGTCGCGGGCCGTCGTTTCACGGACGTGCCGACCCTGGTGGAGGATCTGCCGGAGGCCTTCGAGGCCGACGACCGCGGTACGGTCTCGACGGTGCTCTCCACGCTGCTGGAGACGCTGGTCGAGGAGAACGAGGAGCGGCTGATGATCGGCGGCACCGCCAATCTCACCCGCTTCGGGCATGACTTCCCCCTCACGATCCGGCCGGTTCTGGAGGCGCTTGAGGAGCAGGTCGTGCTCCTCAAGCTGCTCGGCGAGGCGAAGGATCCGGGCGTGACCGTCCGTATCGGTCACGAGAACGCCCACGAAGGACTCAACTCAACGTCCGTCGTGTCGGTGGGCTACGGTTCGGGCGGCGAGGCGGTTGCCAAGCTCGGCGTGGTCGGACCGACCCGCATGGACTACCCGGGAACGATGGGAGCGGTACGCGCAGTGGCACGGTACGTCGGACAGATCCTGGCGGAGTCGTAGGTGGCCACGGACTACTACGCCGTACTCGGCGTGCGCCGCGACGCGTCGCAGGATGAGATCAAGAAGGCGTTCCGGAGGCTCGCGCGCGAGCTGCACCCGGACGTCAACCCCGATCCGAAGACGCAGGAGCGCTTCAAGGAGATCAACGCCGCCTACGAGGTGCTGTCGGACCCGCAGAAGAAGCAGGTCTACGACCTCGGCGGCGACCCGCTCTCGCAGTCCGGCGGCGCAGGCGCGGGCGGCTTCGGGGCCGGCGGCTTCGGCAACTTCTCCGACATCATGGACGCGTTCTTCGGTACGGCGTCGCAGCGCGGCCCGCGGTCGCGTACGCGCCGCGGCCAGGACGCGATGATCCGGATCGAGGTCGAGCTGGACGAGGCCGCGTTCGGCACGACCAAGGACATCCAGGTCGACACGGCGGTCGTCTGCACCACCTGCAACGGCGAGGGCGCCGCGCCGGGCACCAGTGCCCAGACGTGCGACATGTGCCGCGGCCGCGGTGAGGTGTCGCAGGTCACGCGGTCCTTCCTGGGCCAGGTCATGACCTCCCGGCCGTGCCCGCAGTGCCAGGGCTTCGGCACGGTCGTGCCGAACCCGTGCCCGGAGTGCGCCGGTGACGGCCGTGTGCGCTCGCGCCGCACGCTCACCGTGAAGATCCCGGCCGGTGTCGACAACGGCACCCGCATCCAGCTGGCGGGCGAGGGCGAGGTCGGCCCCGGCGGCGGTCCCGCCGGCGACCTGTACGTCGAGATCCACGAACTGCCGCACCCGACCTTCCAGCGCCGCGGCGACGACCTGCACTGCACGGTCACCATCCCGATGACCGCGGCGGCCCTCGGCACCAAGGTGCCGCTGGAGACCCTCGACGGCCTGGAGGAGGTCGACATCCGCCCCGGCACCCAGTCCGGGCAGTCGATCCCGCTGCACGGCCGCGGCGTCACCCACCTGCGCGGCGGCGGCCGGGGCGACCTGGTCGTGCACGTCGAGGTGCAGACGCCGACCAAGCTCGACCCCGAGCAGGAACGGCTGCTGCGCGAGCTGGCCAAGCTCCGCGGCGAGGAACGCCCGCAGGGGCAGTTCCAGCCGGGGCAGCAGGGGTTGTTCTCGCGGTTGAAGGACGCTTTCAACGGGCGGTGACCGGTCGCGGTGCGGCCGTGTCCGCGCCGGGTGGACGGTGGATTCGGACTTGTCCGGGGGACGTGACACCATGCCGTCATGTCCTCCGCGCTGACCGATCTCTTTCCGTATCCGATCGTGCAGGCCCCGATGGCCGGCGGCGTCTCGGTCCCGCAGCTGGCCGCCGCCGTCTGCGAGGCCGGCGGGCTGGGCTTCCTGGCCGCCGGCTACAAGACGGCGGACGGGATGTACCAGGAGATCAAGCAGCTGCGCGGACTGACGGGCCGCCCCTTCGGCGTCAACCTCTTCCTGCCGCAGCCGGATTGCGCCGACCCCGCGGCCGTCGAGGTCTACGCGCACCAGCTGGCCGGCGAGGCCGCCTGGTACGAGACCGAGCCCGGCGACCCGGACAGCGGCCGGGACGACGGCTACGACGCCAAGCTGGCGGTGCTGCTGGACAACCCGGTGCCGGTGGTCTCCTTCCACTTCGGCGTCCCCGGCCGCGAGGTCGTGGACGCCCTGCACCGCGTCGGCACGTTCACCCTGGTCACCGCGACGACCCCGGAGGAGGCGCAGGCGGTGGAGCGGGCCGGCGCCGACGCGGTGATCGCGCAGGGCGTGGAGGCCGGCGGCCACCAGGGCACCCACCGGGACGTTGCGGAGACCGACGGTTCCGGGCTCGGGCTGCTGTCGCTGGTCGCCCAGGTGCGCGAGACGGTCGGCCTGCCGATCGTCGCCGCCGGCGGCATCATGCGCGGCAGCCAGATCGCCGCGGTGCTCGCGGCCGGCGCCGTCGCGGCCCAGCTCGGCACCGCGTTCCTCGCCACCCCCGAGTCCGGCGCCCACCCGCTGCACAAACAGGCGCTGACCAACCCGCTGTTCGTGCGCACGGAGCTGACCCGGGCGTTCACCGGACGGCCCGCGCGGGGCCTGGTCAACCGCTTCCTGCGCGAGCACGGCCCGTACGCGCCCGCCGCCTACCCGGAGGTGCACCACCTCACCGCGCCGCTGCGCAAGGCCGCCGCCCGGGCGGGTGACGCGCAGGGCATGGCCCTGTGGGCGGGGCAGGGCCACCGGATGGCGCGCGACCTGCCCGCCGGACAGCTGGTGGAGGCGCTCGTGGCCGAGGTGCGGGCGGCGCGAGGTGAGGGCCGATGACCGCGCCGGTGTTCGTCGTCGACTCCTTCGACGTGCCGGGATTCTCCGGCGGGGAGTACGTCCTGGAAGGTCCCGAGGGACGGCACGCCGTCTCCGTGAAACGGCTGCGGCCCGGCGAGGAGGTCGTCCTCACCGACGGGCGAGGCCGCTGGTCCGAGGGTGTCGTCAAGGCCGCCGAGGGCAAGGACCGGCTGGTCGTCATGGGCCTGGAGAGCGTCCACGAGGAGCCGCCCGGGCGGCCCCGGATCACCGTCGTGCAGGCCCTGCCCAAGGGGGACCGCGGTGAGCTGGCCGTCGAGACGATGACCGAGGTCGGGGTCGACGCGGTCGTGCCGTGGGCGGCCGCCCGCTGCATCACGCAGTGGAAGGGCGAGCGCGGGCAGAAGGCCCTCGCCAAGTGGCGGGCGACGGCCCGGGAGGCCGGCAAGCAGTCCCGCCGGGTGCGTTTCCCCGAGGTCGCGGACGCGGCGAGCACCAAGCAGGTCGCCGCGCTGCTGGCCGGCGCGGACTTCGCGGCCGTGCTGCACGAGAGCGGCGAGGAACCGCTCGCCGGTGCCGAACTCCCCGCCGCCGGTGACATCGTGCTGGTCGTCGGTCCGGAAGGCGGCGTCGCCCCCGAGGAGTTGGCGCTTTTCGCCCAGGCGGGGGCGGGCCCCTACCGGCTGGGGCGTAGCGTGTTGCGCACCTCGACCGCCGGGACGGCGGCTGCCGCTGTGCTGCTCGCCCGGACCGGCCGCTGGTCCTGACGGTCCCGACCGGGAGGGAACGGGCCGTGGAACTCGCACAGGTGCGGCTGCTGGTCACGGACTTCGCCGCCTGCTACCGCTTCTACGCCGAGGTCCTCGGCCTGAAGCCGCAGTCGGGCGCGGTGCGGGGGCCGTACGAGAAGTTCAGCCCCGCCACCGGCTCCGCCGGCGTCGCCCTCCAGGACCGCGCGATGATGGCGCGGGTCCTGGGCGAGCTGGGCGACGCGGCGAGCGGGCACCGCTCCCTGGTGGTGCTCCGCGTCGACGACCTGGACGCCGCCTGCGAGCGGATCACCTCCCGCGGCGCGGCCCTTCTGCACGGCCCGGCCCCCATGACCGACCGCATGCACGTCGCCCACCTCAAGGACCCCGAGGGCAACCTCGTGGAGCTCCAGGAGTGGCTGCTGCTGCGCGGCTGAGCGCCAACGCCGGGCGGGGCACCGGAAGGAACCGGCCGTTCCCCCAGAAGCGGGTCCGTGAGAACGCCGAGGTTGCCAACGCCCATGCGCGGCAACGGTGTTGGCCGTATGCCCCCTACCGTGTCCGGGGTGCCGATGGCAGGCTGACCTTCATGGGGGCATTCAGGCGGGTTGTGCACGGGTCGCGTCGGCGTCGGGTGGCGCTGATGGCGGGGCTCGCGGTGGTCGCCGTGGGCGGAGCCGTCGCGTGTGAGCCGACGGACGGGAACCCCGCGTCGGCGGCGTACACGACCGACCAGATCGTGACGGCGGAGCTGAACCGGCAGAAGGCGGACGTGGCCTGGCTCAGCTGCACCTCCCAGTACGACTACGACAACGAGGGCGGCGGCGACACCTACGGCCCGGACGACAGCGGCGAGGGCGACAACGCCGAGGGGGACACCGGGAACGGGGCGGCCGCCGACCACGTGTCGGTCGAGACGGGCAACACGGGCGCGAAGTCCCGCACCAAGGTCGAGTGCGAGGGGGAGACCAAGGACGGGCAGGACATCAGCGTCAACGGCTGGGTCACCCGGGTGGTGGAGGGCGCCTGTGTGCGCGGCAGCCTCACCGCCAAGGTGGGCGACAAGGAGTGGTTCCACGTCAGCGGGCTGGGCAACTGCAACGCCGCCCCGACGCACGGGCCGACGTACGGCAATGACGACGGCAACAGCGACGACAACAGCGGCGACAACGGCAACAGCGGCGACAACGGCAACAGCGGCGACAACGGCGACAGCGACGACAACGGGGACGACAGCGGATACCAGGACCCGCGGCCGACCGTCACGGTGACCGTCACCAAGACGATCTGGTGCACCGGCGACAGCGACTGCTGGGACGACGGCAAGTGACGTCCGGGTGACCGCGGACAAGTGATCCGAACCCCTGTCCGGCGGCGCCGCCCGTGCATAGGGTGATCGGGTGACACAGTCCGCAACGGCCGCATCATCCGCGTATCTCCGGTACCCGCACCTGCACGGCGAGCTGGTCGCCTTCACCGCCGAGGACGACGTCTGGCTCGCGCCCGTCGACGGCGGACGGGCCTGGCGGGTCAGCGCCGACAACGTGCCCGTGACCATGCCGCGCATCTCACCCGATGGCGCGAGCCTCGCCTGGACCTCGACCCGCGACGGTGCCCCCGAAGTGCATGTCGCGCCCGTCGACGGCGGTCCCGCCAAGCGCCTGACCCACTGGGGCAGCTGGAAGACCCAGGTGCGCGGCTGGACCCCGGACGGACGGGTCCTGGCCATCAGCAGCCACGGCCAGGCCAGCCTGCGCCGCACCTGGGCCCGTGCCGTCCCGCTCGACGGCGGCCCCGCCGCCACCCTGCCGTACGGGCCCGTCGGCGACGTCGCCCACGGTCCCGCCATCGTGCTGCTCTCCGCGCCGATGGGCCGGGAGGCGGCCTGGTGGAAGCGGTACCGGGGCGGCACGGCGGGCAAGCTGTGGATCGACCCCGAGGGCGACGGCGAGTTCGTACGGTTCCACCAGGAGCTGGACGGCAACATCGAGTACCCGTTCTGGGTGGGCGACAGGATCGCGTTCCTCTCCGACCACGAGGGCACCGGCGCGCTGTACTCCTCCCTCGCCGACGGCTCCGATCTGCGCCGGCACACCGCTCTCGGCGGCTTCTACGCCCGGCACGCGGCCACCGACGGCACCCGCGTCGTGTACTCCTCGGCCGGTGAGCTCTGGCTGCTGGACGACCTGGACGGCGCCGAGCCGCGCCGGCTCGACCTCCGGCTCGGCGGACCGCGCGCCGATCTCCAGCCGTATCCGGTCAACGCCGCCCGCTGGTTCGGCTCCGCCGCCCCCGACCACACCGCTCGCGGCAGCGCCGTCGCCGTGCGCGGCGCCGTCCACTGGGTCACCCACCGCTCGGGACCGGCCCGCGCGCTGGCCGCGCGGCCCGGGGTGCGGGCCCGGCTGCCGCGCACCTTCCGCGCGGACGGCGAGGAGTGGGTGGTGTGGGTGACGGACGCGGAGGGCGACGACGCCCTGGAGTTCGCGCCCGCCACCGGCCCGGCGCCCGGCGCGACCCCGCGCCGGCTCGCCGCCGGTCAGCTGGGCCGGGTACTGGGCCTGGCCATGGCCCCCGACGGCAGCCGGGCCGCCGTCGCCTCGCACGACGGGCGCGTGCTGCTCGTCGAGCGGGAGACCGGCGAGGTCCGGGAGATCGACCGCAGCGAGGACGGCGACGTCTCCGGGCTGGTCTTCTCCCCCGACTCCACCTGGCTGGCCTGGTCCCACCCGGGCCCGCGTCCCCTGTGCCAGCTCAGACTCGCCAACACCACCGACCTGTCGGTCACCGAGGCGACGCCGCTCAGGTTCCAGGACTACTCCCCGGCGTTCACCCTCGACGGCAAGCACCTCGCCTTCCTGTCCACCCGCTCCTTCGACCCGGTCTACGACGAGCACGTCTTCGACCTGGCCTTCGTGGAGGGCGCCCGCCCGCACCTGATCACGCTCGCCGCGACGACGCCGTCCCCGTTCGGCCCGCAGCGGCACGGCCGCCCCTTCGAGACACCCGACCGGGAGGAGACCCCGGACAGCGAGGGCACCCCCACCACCCGGATCGACCTCGAAGGGCTCGCCGACCGCATCGTGCCCTTCCCGGTCGAGGCCGCCCGCTACTCGAGCCTGCGCGCCGCCAAGGACGGCGTGCTGTGGCTGCGCCACCCGGTGCGCGGGGTGCTCGGCCACTCCCGGGCCACCCCCGACGACCCCGACCCGCGCACCGAGCTGGAACGCTACGACCTCGCCCAGCAGCGCATCGAGCATCTGGCGGCCGACGTCGAGGGCTTCCGGGTCAGCGGCGACGGCAAACGCGTCGTGCTCTGGACGGGCGACCGGCTGAGGGTGGTCCCCAGCGACCGGCGCGCCTCCGGTGACGAGGACAGCGACACCAATGTCACCGTCGACCTGAGCCGCGTACGGCAGACGGTGGACCCGGCGGCCGAGTGGCGGCAGATGTTCGAGGAGACCGGCCGCATCATGCGGGACCACTTCTGGCGGCCGGACATGAACGGCGTCGACTGGGACGGCGTACTGGACCGCTACCGGCCCGTCCTGGACCGCGTCGCCACCCACGACGACCTGGTGGACCTGTTGTGGGAGGTGCACGGCGAACTCGGCACCTCGCACGCCTACGTCATGCCGCGCGGCGGCTACGGCGGCGGCGCCCGGCAGGGCCTGCTCGGCGCCGACATCTCCCGTCACGAGGACGGCACCTGGCGCATCGACCGCGTCCTGCCCTCGGAGACCTCCGACCCGGACGCCCGCTCTCCGCTGGCCGCGCCCGGTGTCGCGGTGCGCGCCGGGGACGCGATCGTCGCGGTCGCCGGGCAGCCCGTCGACCCGGTCACCGGTCCCGGCCCGCTGCTGGTCGGCACGGCGGGCAAGCCGGTGGAGCTGACCATCTCGCCGTCCGGCGGCGGCGATCCGCGGCACGCGGTCGTCGTGCCGGTCGCCGACGAGGAGCCGCTGCGCTACCACGCCTGGGTCGCCGGCCGGCGGGCCCATGTGCACGAGAGGTCCGGCGGCCGGCTCGGCTATCTGCACGTGCCCGACATGCAGGCGCCCGGCTGGGCCCAGATCCACCGCGACCTGAGCGTGGAGGTCGCCCGGGAGGGCCTGGTCGTGGACGTCCGGGAGAACCGCGGCGGGCACACCTCCCAGCTGGTCGTGGAGAAGCTGGCCCGCCGGATCGTCGGCTGGGCGGTGCCGCGCGGCATGCGGCCCTACAGCTACCCGCAGGACGCGCCGCGCGGCCCGGTCGTCGCCGTCGCCAACGAGTTCTCCGGCTCCGACGGCGACATCGTCAACGCGGCGATCAAGGCGCTGGGCCTGGGCCCGGTGGTCGGCACCCGCACCTGGGGCGGCGTCGTCGGCATCGACAGCCGCTACCACCTCGTCGACGGCACGCTCGTCACCCAGCCCAAGTACGCCTTCTGGCTGGACGGTTACGAGTGGGGCGTGGAGAACCACGGCGTGGACCCGGACGTCGAGGTGGTGCAACGGCCGCAGGACCACGCGGCGGGCCGGGACGTCCAGCTGGACGAGGCGATCCGGCTCGCGCTGGCGGCGCTGGAGGAGAACCCGGCCAGGACCCCGCCCCCGCTGCCCTGACCGGCTGCCGTCCCCGCCCGCCCGATCGGGCGGGGACCCGGCGCCGCCACGGCGCGCTCGATACGATGCCCCCGGTAAAGGATCAACGGCGTGCAGGAGGCACACGCATGGCAGGGGAACCGCAGGACGACTGCCTGTTCTGCAAGATCGTCGCGGGCCGGGTCCCGGCGACGATCGTCCGCGAGACCGAGACGACCGTCGCCTTCCGCGACATCAACCCCCAGGCGCCCACCCATGTGCTGGTGATCCCCAAGGCTCACCACAAGGACGCCGCCGCGCTCGCCGCCGCCGATCCGTCCCTCGCGGCCGACGTGCTGCGCGAGACCCGGGCGGTCGCCGACGACGAGAAGCTGGACAGCTACCGCATCGTCTTCAACACCGGTACCGGCGCCGGGCAGACCGTCTTCCACACCCACGCGCACGTCCTCGGCGGACGCGGCCTGCAATGGCCTCCCGGGTAGCCGCCGGTGTCCGTACGCGAACTGGTGGTCCTCGGCACCGCCAGCCAGGTCCCCACCCGGCACCGCAACCACAACGGCTATCTGCTGCGCTGGGACGGCGAGGGCATCCTGTTCGACCCCGGTGAGGGAACGCAGCGCCAGATGCTGCGGGCCGGGGTCGCCGCCCACGACCTGAACCGGATCTGTGTCACCCACTTCCACGGCGATCACAGCCTCGGCCTCGCCGGCGTCATCCAGCGCATCAACCTGGACCGGGTGCCGCACGAGATCACGGCCCACTACCCGCGCTCCGGGCAGCGCTTCTTCGACCGGCTCCGGTACGCGACGGCGTACCGGGAGACGGTGGCGCTCACCGAGGCGCCGGTCGACGCCGACGGACCGGTGGCGGCCACAGCGGCGTACCGCCTGGAGACCCGCCGGCTCTCCCACCCCGTCGAGTCCTTCGGCTACCGCCTGGTCGAACCCGACGGCCGCCGCATGCTGCCCGGCCGGCTCGCCGCGCACGGCATCAAGGGCCCGGACGTCGGGCGGATCCAGCGCGAGGGCGGTCTCGGGGGCGTGAGCCTGGAGGAGGTCAGCGAGGTGCGGCGCGGGCAGCGGTTCGCGTTCGTGATGGACACCCGGCTCTGCGACGGCGTGCACGCCCTCGCCGAGGGCTGCGACCTGCTCGTCATCGAGTCCACGTTCCTGGACGAGGACGAGGCGCTGGCCGTCGAGCACGGCCATCTGACCGCCGGGCAGGCGGCCCGGGTCGCGCGGGACGCCGGGGTACGGCACCTCGTGCTGACCCACTTCAGCCAGCGCTACTCGGATCCGGAGGAGTTCGAGCGGCAGGCACGGGCCGCCGGATTCGAGGGCGAACTGACCGTCGCGCACGATCTTGCACGGATCCCGGTTCCGAAACGTCGGTAAAACGCCCGTACCATTCTCTGATGCCCCTCCCCAAAGCAGAACTGCACCTGCACATCGAAGGCACCTTGGAACCCGAGCTGGCCTTCGCGCTGGCCGAGCGCAACGGCGTCGAGCTGCCCTACGCCGACACCGAAGCGCTGCGCGAGGCGTACCGGTTCCAGGACCTCCAGTCCTTCCTGGACCTGTACTACGAGCTCATGGCGGTCCTGCGGACCGAGCGCGACTTCGAGGACCTCGCCAACGCCTATCTGGCCCGCGCCGCCGCGCAGGGCGTGCGGCACGCGGAGATCTTCTTCGACCCGCAGGCCCATCTCGCCCGGGGGGTGGAGATGGGGACCGTCGTCGAGGGGCTGTGGCGGGCGCTCGGCAGCAGCCGGGACGACCACGGCGTCTCCACCCGGCTGATCCTGTGCTTCCTGCGCGACGAGTCCGCCGAGTCGGCGCTGGAGACGCTCCAGGCGGCCAAGCCGTATCTGGACCGGATCACCGGCATCGGTCTGGACTCGGCCGAGGTCGGGCACCCGCCGGTGAAGTTCCGCGAGGTGTACGAGGCCGCCGCCGCCCTCGGGCTGCGCCGGGTGGCGCACGCCGGTGAGGAGGGACCGCCGGAGTACATCACCGAGGCCCTCGACGTGCTCGGCGTCGAGCGCGTCGACCACGGGCTGCGCTGCATGGAGGACCCGGCGCTGGTCGAGCGGCTGGTGCGCGAGCGGATCCCGCTGACGCTGTGCCCGCTGTCCAACGTGCGGCTGCGTGCCGTCGACGTCCTCGCCGCCCACCCGCTGCCCGCCATGCTCGACGCCGGCCTGCTGTGCACGGTCAACTCCGACGACCCGGCCTACTTCGGCGGCTACGCCGGCGACAACTTCGACGCGGTGCGCGAGGCGCTGGGCCTGGACGAGGAGCGGCTGCGGGAACTGGCCCGCAACTCCTTCACCGCCTCCTTCCTGGAGGACGAGGAGGAGCTGCGGGCGCACTACCTGGCGGAGGTGGAGGCGTACGCGTTCCCGTAGGCCGCGCCTCGTCAGCGGGTCCTCCTGACTCACACCGCGGGGCCCGGCGCCCCGCCCGACCGGAGGGGGCCCGCGGTGTCGTAGGCGCCGCGGGCCGCCACCGCCGGGGTGTCCACCTCGATCTCCACCACCGGCTGTTCCGGGGCGCCGATCGGCGGTACCGCTCCGCTCGGGGTGCCGGTGGACGCGGCGAGCACGGCGGCGGGGGTGCCGCCGCGCCGCCGGACCGCGCCGGGCAGCGGCGGGCGCCCGCCGGTGTGCAGGGCCACCGCGGTCATCGGCACGGCGACGACGAGCAGCCCGGCGCCCAGGACCAGCCCCATCACCGGGAACCCGGCCCCGGCCGAGAGCAGGCTGCCGGTCAGCGGACCCGCCGCCGTCCCCAGCGAGGACGCCGATCCGGCCAGCACCGCCCAGCGTCCGCGCGGGTCGAGCGAGGCGGCCAGCCCGATCAGGTACGACAGCACGACCGGGTAGAGCGCGTTCCAGGCGATCTCGCCGGCGGCGAAGCTCCCCGGTCCGGTCGCGGACGCGCTGACCGCGATGCACACGGCGATCAGCGCGGTCCCGCCGCCGATGGGCACCGCCCGGCCCAGCCGCGGCCCGAGCGCCCCGGCGCCCAGGACGCCCAGCAGCCCGGCCCCCAGGGCCACGGCGAAGACCACACCGACGGCGGCCTCGGTGAGACGCGCCTGCGTCAGGCCGATCCGCCCGCTCACCCCCCACAGGGCGTTCTGCGCCAAGGACCAGCAGGGCATCGCGGCGACCAGGAGCAGCCCGCAGCGCGGATGGGGGAGAGGGGAGGCGGTGGCGGCCCGCCGGGCCGGTGCCGTGGCCGTACGTCCGGGCAGCCGGCCCGTCGACGGCCATACGGCGAGCGCGGTCAGCGCGAGCACGGCGAGCGGCTGCCCGTGCCCGGCGCCCAGGTGCGGAACGGTCAGATAGACGATCCCGGCGAGCGCGGAGACGCCGAGCAGCCCGAGCGTGGAGGCCCGGTGCGGATCCTGCTGGGCGGCGATCCGGGTGGCGGCGACCGTGGTGGCCGTACCGGAGCCGAAGCCGCCCACGATCACCCCGGCGACGACGGCCGGGACGGAGCCGGTGAGCGCGGCCCCGCCGTAGCCGAGGACGGCGAGGCAGAGCCCCGCCCGGGCCAGTGTCCGCGCCCCGATCCGCTCGACCCGCGAGGCCAGGACGAACCCGGCGGTCGCCGAACCGAGCAGCAGCGCGCTGCCGACGGCGCCCGCCTGGGTGGCGGAGAGGGGAAGCCCCGCGTCGAGCCGGCCGACGGTGGTGGGGAGCAGATACGGAGCGAGGTACCCGGCCGTGAAGAGGGCGACGAGGGGCCAGGGGGTGGTGCGGGGGGCGAACACGGGCGTTCCTGGGCGTGCGGAAGGAAGGGTGCGGAAAGGGGGAGGAGGCGACGACCGTCGACGGACAGGAACGCGCGGGCAATTTGTATCAAGCGCGGGGAGGGGTGAGGGAGGGCAGGGGGTGTGACCTGAGCCACTCTTTGTTTAGGGTGCTGGAGCGTGGGGTAGCGCTGTCCCTCTCACCGCCAGTGGACCGCTCCGCCCGCCGCCGGAGCCGTCGCCTCGATCTTCGCCCTGATCTCCCGCATCACCGCGACGATGTGCCGTTCGTGCTCCGGAGTCAGCCGGGCCACCGGCACCGAGCAGCTGATCGCGTCCTGTGCCGGGGAGTCGTAGCGCAGGGCGAAACCGAAGCCGACGAGGCCGAGCACGCCCTCCTCGCGGTCGACGGAGTACCCGCGCTCCCGCACGCGCGCCAGATCGGCCGCCAGGGACTCCCGGCCGGTGTGCGAGTTCGGCGTGAGCGCCTCGTAGGGCCCCTCGGGCAGCTCGTCGTCGCCCCGTTCGGCCAGCAGCGCCTTGCCCAGGGCTCCCGCGTGCGCGGGCAGCCGGCGCCCGACCCGGCTGATCGTGCGCAGGTACTCGTGCGACTCCCGGGTCGCCAGGTAGGCGATGTCGTGCCCGTCCAGCCGCCCGAGGTGGATGGTCTCGCCCAGTGCCTCGGAGGCCTCGTCGAGGTAGGGGCGCGCGGCCCGCACCCGGGGGTCGGAGTCGAGGTAGCTGGTGCCGGTGAGCAGGGCGTGGATGCCGATGCCGTAGAGCGAGCCGGTGACGTCCGTGCGTACCCAGCCCCGGGAGATCAGCGTCTGGAGCAGCGCGTACATCGAGCTGCGGGGCACCTGAAGCTCGTCGGCGAGCTCCTGGAGGCGGGCCGGACGGTCGCCGCGCGCGGCCAGCAGTTCCAGCAGTTCCACCGTGCGTGCGGCGGACTTCACCTCGCGGACGCCGCCTGTCTCTGACATGCCGCCGATCGTAATCCGGCGCGAGGCGGAAGCCGCCGACCCATTGACGCCGCCTGTTCACCTACCTAGCCTTCATCTCCATACGTAGATGACGTCTACATAGGGAGATGACTTCAGGGTGAGCCCGGACACCGGAACGGACGCGGCGGACGTGGCCCGGCGGCTGCGGGACGGAATGGCGGACGGCGTCCTGTCCTTCCCGCTGACCAGCTTCCACGAGGACGGAACCCTGGACCCCGACGGCTTCCGCCGCTACGTCGCCGCCCAGCTCGCCACCGCCCCGGGCGCCGTCTTCCCCGCCTGCGGCACCGGCGAGTTCCACGCGCTGGACGAGGACGAGTACCGCCAGGTCGTCACCATCACCGTCGAGGAGGCGGCCGGCCGTCTGCCGGTCGTCGCCGGGGCCGGCTACGGCTGGGCCCAGGCCGCCCGGTTCGCCCGCGTCGCCGAGGAGGCCGGCGCCGACGCCCTGCTGGTCCTGCCGCACTACCTCGTCGCCGCCCCGCAGGACGGCCTGGCCGCCCAGCTCGAACACCTCGCCGCCCGCACCCGGCTCCCGCTCATCGCCTACCAGCGCGGCCAGGTCGCCTACACCGCCGAGACGCTGCGCCGCATCGCCCGCGTCCCCGGCGTCATCGGCCTCAAGGACGGCCACAGCGACCTCGACCGCCTCCAGCGCCTCACCCTCGCCGCCCCGGAGGACTTCCTCTTCTTCAACGGCGCCGCCACCGCCGAGATCCAGGCCCGCGCCTACGCCACCGTCGGCGTCCCCGCCTACTCCTCCGCCGTCCACGCCTTCGCCCCCGAGATCGCGAACGCCTTCTTCACCGCCCTGCGCGACGGCGACACGGGCACCGTCGAGAAGCTGCTCCGCGGCTTCTACGTCCCGCTCGTCGAACTCCGCGACCGCGTCCCCGGCTACGCCGTGTCGCTGG
Organism: Streptomyces fumigatiscleroticus; assembly: GCF_014647975.1. Classification (GTDB taxonomy): domain Bacteria; phylum Actinomycetota; class Actinomycetes; order Streptomycetales; family Streptomycetaceae; genus Streptomyces; species Streptomyces fumigatiscleroticus. Next base: position 272,371 of record NZ_BMQF01000002.1, on the reverse strand, counting down.
TGAAGGCCGCCGCCCGGCTGCGCGGCCGCCCCGTCGGACCCGTGCGCGCCCCGCTCACCGACCCCTCGCCCGCCGATCTGGCCGACCTCAAGACCCTGCTCACCACCGGACTGAACCTCGTAGGAGCCGCCCTGTGACCCGCGACCTGACCATCACCGAGGTACGGCTGACCCCGATCCTGGTCGCCGACCCGCCGCTGCTGAACACGCAGGGCGTCCACCAGCCGTACACGCCCCGCCTGATCGTCGAGGTGGTGACGGCCGACGGGACGACCGGCCTCGGCGAGACCTACGGCGACACCAAGTACCTGGAGCTGGCCCGCCCCTTCGCCGACCGGCTCGTGGGCCGCCAGGTCTCCGACCTCAACGGCCTCTTCACCCTCGCCGACCAGGTCGCCGTGGACGCCTCCCGGGTCGAGAACGCCGTCGACGTCGGCGGCCTGCGCGGCGTGCAGACCGCCGACAAGCTGCGGCTGTCCGTCGTCTCCGGCTTCGAGGTGGCCTGTCTGGACGCCCTCGGCAAGAGCCTCGGCCTGCCGGTGCACGCGCTGCTGGGCGGCAAGGTGCGCGACGCCGTCGAGTACAGCGCGTACCTGTTCTACAAGTGGGCCGAGCACCCGAAGGGCGTCGCCGCCGAGCAGGACGACTGGGGCGCCGCGACCGACCCGGCGGGGGTGGTGGAACAGGCCCGCAAGTTCAAGGAGCGGCACGGCTTCACCTCCTTCAAGCTCAAGGGCGGTGTCTTCCCGCCCGACGAGGAGATCGCCGCGATCCGCGCCCTCGCCGAGGCCTTCCCCGGGCATCCGCTGCGTCTGGACCCCAACGGCGCCTGGTCGGTGGAGACCTCCCTGAAGGTGGCCCGCGAGCTCGGCGACGTCCTGGAGTACCTGGAGGACCCGGCGCTCGGCACGCCCGCCATGGCCGAGGTCGCCGCTCGGACGGACGTTCCGCTCGCGACCAACATGTGCGTGACGACGTTCGCCGAGATCAAGGAGGCGTTCACCAAGGACGCCGTCCAGGTCGTCCTCTCCGACCACCACTACTGGGGCGGGCTGCGCAACACCCAGCAGCTCGCCGCCCTCTGCCGCACCTTCGGCGTCGGGGTGTCCATGCACTCCAACACTCACCTCGGCATCAGCCTCGCCGCCATGACCCATGTGGCGGCCACCGTGCCCGGCCTGCACCACGCCTGCGACTCCCACTACCCCTGGCAGTCGGAGGACGTCCTGACCGAGCGCCTCGTCTTCGAGGGCGGCAAGGTCACCGTCCCGGACGCGCCCGGCCTCGGCGTCGCACTCGACCGGGACCGGCTGGCCTTCCTCCACCAGCGCTGGCTGGACGACGACGGGTCGCTGCGCGAGCGCGACGACGCCGCCGCGATGCGAGTCGCCGACCCCGACTGGGTCACCCCGGCCGTACCCCGCTGGTAACCCCCGCTGCCGGCGGGGCCGGGAGTCCGTGCCGCCCGGCCCCGCCCCCTCCTCACCTGCCACGATCGGAGCCGCTCGTGTCCGCAGTGCCCAGCGTTCCCGAAGTGCACCACCCGCCGGCCGTCCGGTCGGCCATCCGCAAGATCTTCCGCCGCGTGGTCCCGCTCTTCTTCGTGATGTTCGTCGCGAACTACATGGACCGCGTCAACCTCGGCTTCGCCCAGGACGAACTCCGCGCCGACGTCGGCCTGTCGGCCGCCGCGTTCGGCCTCGGCGCCGGCATCTTCTTCATCGCCTACGCCCTCTTCGAAGTGCCCTCCAACATCCTGATGGAGCGCTTCGGACCCAAGGTGTGGCTCACCCGCATCATGATCAGCTGGGGTGTCGTCGCCACCGCGATGGCCTTCGTGAACAGCGCCGGCGTGTTCTACGCCCTGCGCTTCCTCCTCGGCGTCGCCGAGGCCGGCTTCTTCCCGGCCGTCATCTACTACTTCAGCCGCTGGCTGCCCGACTCCCACCGCGGCCGGGCCACCTCCGTCTTCCTGATGGGCTCCGGCACCGCCACCGTCGTCGTCGGCCCCGTCTCCGGGGCGCTGATGGAGATGCACGGCATCTGGGGCCACTCCGGCTGGCAGTGGATGTTCTTCGTCGAGGGCGTCTTCTCCGTCGTGCTCGGCTTCGTCGTCTTCCGCTTCCTCGACTCCGGGATCGAGTCCGCGGCCTGGCTCACCGACGAGGAGAAGACCGGCCTGGCCGCGGCCATCGACGCCGAGCAGGACGAACGGGACGCGCGGCGCGGCACCGGCGGCCACGTCTCCCGCTGGAAGCTGCTCGCCGACCCCCAGATGCTGCTCTTCCTGTGGATCTACTTCGCGATCAACGTCGCGCTGTACGCGGTGACGTTCTGGCTGCCGTCGATCGTGGACGACATCGGCGGTCTGAGCGACTTCCAGGTGGGACTGCTGACCGCCGTGCCGTGGCTGTGCGCGATCGCCGCGGTGTACGTCAGCGGACGGATCTCGGACCGCACCGGCAAGCGGCGGCCGGTACTGATCGTGCTCCTCGTCCTCGGCGGCTGCGGCACCCTGCTGGCGGTGTTCGTGTCCCCCTGGGCGGGCCTGGGCGCCCTCTGCCTGGCCGCGATGGGCTTCAAGCCCGCCTCGCCGGTCTTCTGGACCATCCCCCAGAGCTATCTCGACGCCCGCGCCGCCGCCCCCGGCATCGCGCTGGTCAACTCCATCGGCAACCTCGGAGGCTTCGTCGCCCCCACCGCCTTCGGGCTCATCGAGGACGCGACCGGCTCCACCAAGGGCGGCCTGGTCGGCCTCACGGTCGTCGGCTTCCTGGCCGCGCTCAGCGTCCTGCTGGTCCGGGGCGGCGGCCGCAACGACCGGCTCCGCACGGGTACGCGGCGGGCTGCCGCCCCCGCGGCCCCGAAGGCGACCCCGGGCGCGGCCCGTACGACGGACCGGCCGGCCACGGCCTGACCCGCCGGCGACCCCGGGCGCGGCCGGTACGACGGACCGGCCGGCCACGGCCTGACCCGCCGGCGACCCCGGGCGCGGCCGGTACGACGGACCGGCCGGCCACGGCCTGACCCGCCGGCGACCCCGGGCGCGGCCGGTACGACGGACCGGCCGGCCACGGCCTGACCCGTCGGCGACCCCGGGCGCGGCCCGTACGACGGACCGGCCGGCCACGGCCTGACCCGTCGGCGACCCCGGGCGCGGCCCGTACGACGGACCGGCCGGCCACGGCCTGACCCGTCGGCGACCCCGGGCGCGGCCCGTACGACGGACCGGCCGGCCACGGCCTGACCCGTCGGCGACCCCGGGCCCGGACCGCCCGCCGGGCACGGGGCCGCCGGGCCCCGTGGAGCGGGGGAGGGACGGCGCGGGCCGGGGTCGGTGCCGGTGCCGGTGCCGGTGCCGGGGAGCGTCACGGGACCGGGACCGGGGCCGCGCGGCCGGGGAGTGCGGCAGGTCCCGGCCCGGCCGGTGCGCGCAGCCCGGGTGCGGGGGCCGTTGCCGTGAGCGCGGGGAGTGACGCCGTCCGGACCGCGGGGGACCGCGACGTCCGGGCACGGTGCGCGCCCGGTCCGTGGGGCACACCCGAGCCGGCCCGTGCGGGGCGGATCCGGCCGGTTCACCGGTGGTGTGGTGCACACTGGCCTGGATCCGCATCACGTCAGGGAGCGCACCGTGACCATGTCCACCGCGCCTTTCGGAGAGGGACACCACCACCGCGCCCAGCTCGACCCGCTGGCCGCCCTGCGTACGCCGGACGACCCGCCCTGGGACGTCTATCTGACGGGCACGGTCTTCCTCGACATCGTGTTCACGGGGCTCGACTCCGCCCCGGTGCGCGGCACCGAGTCCTGGGCGCGGGGCATGGGCTCCAGCCCCGGCGGCGTGGCCAACATGGCGACCGCGCTGGCCCGCCTCGGCCTGCGCACCTCTCTGGCCGCGGCGTTCGGCGACGACCACTACGGCGAGTACTGCTGGGACGCCCTGGAACAGGGCGAGGGCATCGACCTGAGCCCCTCGCGCACCGAGCCCGGCTGGCACTCGCCGGTCACCGTCTCGATGGCCTACGAGGGCGAACGCACCATGGTCTCGCACGGCCACGAGCCGCCCCCCGAGGAGCCCGCGCCCGACTGCCCGCCCCGCGCGCGTGCCGCCATCGCCTCGCTCACACCCGGCCGGCGCGCGCCCTGGATCGCCCAGGCCGCGAGCCGGGGCACCCGTCTCTTCGCCGACGTCGGCTGGGACGACACCGGCGCCTGGGACCTGACCGGCCTGGCCGACCTCGAACACTGCGAGGCCTTCCTGCCGAACGCGGAGGAGGCCATGCGGTACACGGGCGCCGACTCCCCGCGCGCCGCCGCGCACGCCCTCACCGCGTACGTACCGCTCGCCGTCGTCACCCTCGGCTCGGAGGGCGCCTACGCGGTGGACCGGCGCACGGGCGAGACCGCCGAGGTCCCGGCCATCGAGGTCCAGGCCCTGGACCCGACCGGAGCGGGAGACGTCTTCGTCGCCGGGTTCGTCACCGGCACCCTGGCCGACTGGCCGCTGGCCGACCGTCTCGCCTTCGCCGGGCTGACCGCGGCGCTCTCCGTCCAGGAGTTCGGCGGCTCCCTCTCGGCCCCCGGCTGGGCCGAGATCGCCGCCTGGTGGCGCAAGGTCCAGTCCGTGGACGGGCAGGACCCGGCCGCGCTGCGCCGGTACGCGTTCCTGGCGGACCTGGTCCCCGACGGACTGGCCAGACCGTGGCCCCTGCGCCGAGCGGTCCCGACAATCGGCTTCGGCCGGACGGCCTGATCCCCCCGGTGCCCCGCCCCGGCCCGGCAACCCCGCCCCGGCCCGGTGCCCCGGCCCGGTGCCCCGGCCCCGGCCCGGAGCGCCCGGCCGCTGAAGCCCTCGGCCGCCTGGTGCCCCGGCTATGGCCTGTGGCCCGGCCCCGGCTCGGTGGCCCGGAGTCCTCGGCCGCCCGAGCCCCCCGGCCACCCGGTGACCTGGCCCCGGCCCGACCCGGCAACCCCGCTCCGGCCCGGCAACCGCGCCCCGGCCCGGCAACCGCGCCCCGGCCCGGTGCCCCGGCCCCGGCCCGGAGCGCCCGGCCGCTGAAGCCCTCGGCCGCCTGGTGCCCCGGCTATGGCCTGTGGCCCGGCCCCGGCTCGGTGGCCCGGAGTCCTCGGCCGCCCGAGCCCCCCGGCCACCCGGTGACCTGGCCCCGGCCCGACCCGGTAATCGCGCTCCGGCCCGGGACCCGGCCCCGCGGTGCCCCCGGTCCCGGCTCGAAGCGCCCGGCTGCCCGGGGTCCTCGGCCGCCCGGAGCGTCCGGCCGCCCGGCCCCGGACCGGTGACCGGTCCGGGGCCGACGGTCCGGTGGCCCGGCCCCGGTGACGGTGGCGGCGGTCCGGGTCGTCACTCCCGCCCCGAAAACTTCTACGGAGTTGTCAGCGCCCCGTCGTACCCTTGGAATTGCGAGGCCGCCCTCAGCCGTGCGGCCGTGACGAGGAGGAACCGCAGGCCTTAAGCGCCGGCCCATGACTCAGACACCCACAGCTCGCACCTCCGCGCAGGAGCAGGCGAGAGCGCAGTTCACCGTCCCCGCCCAGCACCCCATGGTGACCGTGCTGGGATCCGGCGACTCCCTGCTGCGTGTGATCGAGAAGGCCTTCCCGGCGGCCGACATACATGTCCGGGGCAATGAGATCAGCGCGGTCGGCGATCCGGCGGACGTCGCCCTGATACAGCGCGTGTTCGACGAGATGATGCTGGTGCTCCGCACCGGGCAGCCGATGACGGAGGACGCAGTGGAACGCTCGATCGCCATGCTGAAGGCGAGCGAGAACGGGGAGAGCGACGGCCAGGAGACCCCGGCCCAGGTACTCACGCAGAACATCCTGTCCTCGCGCGGTCGCACGATCCGCCCCAAGACGCTGAACCAGAAGCGGTACGTCGACGCGATCGACCAGCACACGATCGTCTTCGGCATCGGCCCCGCCGGCACCGGCAAGACCTACCTGGCCATGGCGAAGGCCGTCCAGGCCCTCCAGTCCAAGCAGGTCAACCGCATCATCCTGACCCGCCCGGCGGTCGAGGCGGGGGAGCGGCTCGGGTTCCTCCCGGGCACTCTGTACGAGAAGATCGACCCCTACCTGCGCCCGCTGTACGACGCGCTGCACGACATGCTGGACCCGGACTCGATCCCCCGGCTGATGGCCGCGGGCACCATCGAGGTCGCGCCCCTCGCCTACATGCGCGGCAGAACCCTCAACGACGCCTTCATCATCCTGGACGAGGCCCAGAACACCAGCCCCGAGCAGATGAAGATGTTCCTCACCCGGCTCGGCTTCGACTCGAAGATCGTGATCACCGGTGACGTGACGCAGGTGGACCTGCCCAGCGGCACCAAGTCCGGGCTGCGGCAGGTGCAGGACATCCTGGAGGACGTCGAGGACGTGCACTTCTCGCGCCTGACGTCCCACGACGTCGTACGGCACAAGCTCGTCGGCCGTATCGTCGACGCGTACGAGAAGTACGACAGCAAGCACGGCACCGAGAACGGCGCCCACAAGGGCGGCCGGGGCAGGTCGTCCGGGCACAAGGGGAAGTAGACACAGCACGACCATGTCGATCGACGTCAACAACGAATCCGGCACCGAGGTAGACGAGCAGGCGATCCTCGACGTCGCCCGCTACGCGCTCGCGCGGATGCGCATCCACCCGCTCTCCGAGCTCTCGGTGATCGTCGTGGACGCCGACGCCATGGAGCAGCTCCACATCCAGTGGATGGACCTGCCCGGGCCGACCGATGTCATGTCCTTCCCGATGGACGAGCTGCGGCCCCCGGCCAAGGACGACGACGAGCCGCCGCAGGGCCTGCTCGGCGACATCGTGCTCTGCCCCGAGGTGGCCGCCAAGCAGGGCGCCGAGGCGCCGACGCAGCACACCATGGACGAGGAGCTCCAGCTGCTCACCGTCCACGGCGTGCTGCACCTGCTCGGCTACGACCACGAGGAGCCGGACGAGAAGGCCGAGATGTTCGGCCTCCAGGCGGCCATCGTGGACGGCTGGCGTGCGGAGAGGGGCATGACCGGCCCGTCCCCGGCCCCGACCGTCTCATGAGCCCGTCCCTCGTCGCCGGCGCCGTCGCCCTGGTCGTCGTCGCCTGGCTCGCCGCCTGCGCGGAGGCGGGCCTGGCGCGCGTCTCCAGCTTCCGCGCCGAGGAGGCCGTACGCGGCGGCCGGCGCGGCAGCGCCAAGCTCGCCCAGGTCGCCGCCGACCCGACCCGCTATCTCAACGTGGCGCTGCTGGTCCGCGTCGCCTGCGAGATGGCCGCCGCGGCGCTGGTCACCTACGCCTGTCTGCGGGAGTTCTCCAGCACCACCGAGGCGCTGCTGATCGCCATCGCGGTCATGGTCCTGGTGTCGTACGTCGCGGTCGGCGTCTCCCCGCGCACCATCGGCCGCCAGCACCCGCTGAACACGGCGACGGTGGCGGCGTACGTCCTGCTGCCGCTGGCCCGGATCATGGGCCCGATCCCGTCCCTGCTGATCCTGATCGGCAACGCGCTCACCCCCGGCAAGGGCTTCCGCCGCGGTCCGTTCGCCTCCGAGGCGGAGCTGCGCGCGCTGGTCGACCTCGCCGAGAAGGAGTCCCTGATCGAGGCCGAGGAGCGCCGCATGGTGCACTCGGTGTTCGAGCTGGGCGACACCCTCGTACGGGAGGTCATGGTCCCGCGTACCGACCTCGTCGTCATCGAGCGCTTCAAGACCATCCGGCAGGCCCTGACCCTCGCCCTGCGCTCGGGCTTCTCCCGGATCCCGGTCACCGGCGAGAGCGAGGACGACATCGTCGGCATCGTGTATCTGAAGGACCTGGTCCGCAAGACGCACATCAGCCGGGACGCGGAGAGCGAGCTGGTCTCCACGGCCATGCGGCCGGCGTTCTTCGTACCGGACACCAAGAACGCCGGCGACCTGCTGCGCGAGATGCAGAAGGAGCGCAACCACGTCGCCGTCGTCATCGACGAGTACGGCGGCACGGCCGGCATCGTCACCATCGAGGACATCCTCGAGGAGATCGTCGGCGAGATCACCGACGAGTACGACCGTGAGCTGCCGCCCGTGGAGGAGCTCGGCGAGGGCCGCCACCGGGTCACCGCCCGGCTCGACATCGGCGACCTCGGCGAGCTGTACGGCCTGGAGGAGTTCGACGACGAGGACGTCGAAACCGTAGGCGGCCTGCTCGCCAAGGCCCTCGGCCGGGTGCCGATCGCCGGCGCCTCGGCGGTGGTCGAACTCCCCGACGGCCGTGAGCTGCGGCTGACGGCGGAGGCCGCGGCCGGCCGCCGGAACAAGATCGTGACCGTGCTGGTGGAGCCGGTGGGCCCGGCGGAGCAGGAGCCGCCGCAGGAGGAGACGGAGCCGGAGTGACGGGACGAGGGAAGTGACGGAGTGACCGGGTGAGCCCTCAGGAACTGCGCGAGCTCTGCCTGTCCTTCAACGCCGCCGTGGAGGACTTCCCGTTCAACCCGGAGACCTCGGTCTTCAAGGTGCTGGGCAAGCTGTTCGCGCTGACCGACCTCGACGGGCGGCCCCTGACGGTCAACCTCAAGTGCGACCCGGAGGAGGCGGTCCGGCTCCGCGGCGAGCACCCCGGCCTGATCGTCCCCGGCTACCACATGAACAAGCGCCACTGGAACACCGTCACGGTGGACGCCGGGCTCCCGGACCGCCTGGTCCGGGAGCTCGTCGAGGACTCCTACGACCTGGTGGTCGCCGGTCTACCGCGCGCCGACCGCCTCCGCCTCGACCGCCCCTGAGCCCTTCCCGCGCCCGCGCAGCCCCACCGCCACCAGCACGGCCGCGCCCAGCACGATCGCCGTGTCGAGGACCAGCACCGTGTGCACGCCGGACAGCAGGTCCTTGGAGGTGGTGGCCAGGACGCCGAGCAGCGGGATGCCGACGGTGACGCCGACCTGCTGGGTCGAGGTCACCAGGCCGGTGGCCAGGCCCTGCTCCTCGTCCGGCACACCGGACGTGACGGTCAGGCCGTAGGAGATGATCACGCCCAGGTGGCACATGCTGGCCAGGGAGACGGCGGCGGTGGCGAGCCAGACGGACGCCCCGCCCTGACCGACCGCCGTCAGCGCGGCGGTCAGGACGCCCTGACCGGCCAGCGATCCGACCAGGGTGCGACGGGCCCCGAAACGGCCGATGACCTTCGACGCGCAGGCGCCCGCCAGCACCGACAGGAGGCCCTGGACGCCGAAGACCAGACCCGTCTCGAAGGCCGACAGGCTCTGCACCTCCTGGAGGTACAGGGTCAGCACGAAGACGACCGTCGACATCATCGAGAAGGTGACCAGGCCGCCCAGATTGCCCCACGCCACCGTGCGGCGGCGCAGCATGGGCAGGGAGACCAGCGGTGCCTCGGTACGCGACTCCACGACCGCGAAGACCGCGAGGAGCAGCACGCCCGCGACCAGGGTCACGAGGACGTCCGTCCGGCCGAAGCCCTGGTCGGCGGCGGTCGACAGGGCGTAGATCAGCGAGAGCAGTCCGCCGGTGACGGTGACGGCGCCGGGCACGTCGAGACGGGGGTGTGCCGAGGTCCGGGACTCGGGCAGCAGACCGGGGGCCAGCGGCAGCACGATCAGCGCGAACAGGGCGAGCAGACCCATCGTCGAGCGCCAGCCGAGTACGTCCGTCAGCACCCCGCCGGCCACCATGCCGACCGTGAAGCCGAGGGAGAGCAGGGTGCCCGAGATGCCCAGCGCGCGGTCCCGGGCGGGCCCCTCCGGGAAGGTCGTCGTCAGCAGCGACATGCCGGTCGGCACGATGGCCGCCGCGCCCAGGCCCTGAAGGGCGCGGCCCGCCAGGAACGAGGCCGGATCCCAGGCGAAGGTGGCCAGCAGCGAGGCCGCGCCGAAGAGCGCGAGGCCGGCGAGGAACAGCCGGCGGCGGCCGTACAGGTCGCCGGCCCGGCCGAAGAGCAGCAGGAAGCCGCCGGACGGCAGCGCGAACGCCGTCACCGCCCACTGGAGGGCGGACCGGCTCATGCCCAGGTCCGTGCCGAGCACCGGCAGGGCGACGTTCAGGACGGAGAAGTCCAGCGCGACCATGAACTGGGCCGCGCAGAGCACGAACAGGACCAGCTTGTCGCGGGCCGTGAAACGGGGGTCGGCCGCCTCCCGGGCGGGGGCGGTGGGTGAGGTGTCGATCGCCATGGGCAAGAGAGTGGCGGCGCCGGAATAGCCGTGGGGAGCGGGCAGTTGTCCTGGTGGTGGCACCACCAGCCGGACCAACAACGCCAACAGGGGGAGTGCGTGTCGGACGTGGCCGTGACCGGGGCGGGCAGGGCGCACCGCCGCAGTGAGCTGCGTGAGTTCCTGATGAGCCGCAGGGCGCGGGTCTCCCCGGCCGAGGCCGGCCTGCCCGACGGCGGCGGGCGGCGCCGGACGCCGGGGCTGCGCCGTGAGGAGGTCGCCGTGCTCGCCGGGGTGGGCGCCTCCTGGTACCAGTGGCTGGAGCAGGGGCGGGACATCTCCGTCTCCCCGCAGGTGCTGGACGCCGTGGCCCGCGTGCTGCGGCTCAGCGACGCCGAGCGGCGCCACCTGTACGTCCTGGCCGGTCTCAACCCGCCCGTGCCCGAAGTCGCCCCGGAGAAGCGGGACATGTGCGACGGGCTGCGGCGGCTGATCGACACGTGGATGCCGTATCCGGCCCACATCATGGATCTGTACTACAACTGCGTGCTGTACAACGACGCGGCCGCGCTGGTGCTCGGCATGCGTCCCGGTACCACCCAGAACTGCCTCGTCGACTTCTTCACCGACCCGCTGTACCGCTCGCGGGCCAGGAACTGGGAGCGCAACGCCCGCACGGTCGTCGCCCAGTTCCGTGCCGCGTGCTCGGCCCGCCCCGACGACGAGGGGTTCCAGCAGGTGCTGGCCCAGGTCAGGGAGGCGAGCGACGAGTTCGCGCGGCTGTGGGAGGAGCGGGACATCGAGGACGCCGGACAGATCCGCAAGGAGCTGGACCATCCGCTGGTCGGCCTGCTGTGCGTGGAGTCGACGGCGCTGAAGGTGCCCGCGCGGCCCGATCTGACGATCGTGCTGCACACGCCGCTGGACGAGGCGGACACCGCGGCGAAGCTGGAGTGGCTGGCCTCGCCGGAGGGGCGGCGCGGGACGATGTACCCCGTGGCGGGGTAGGGCCCGGATCCCTACGTATGCTCGGATCATGACCGACACCAGCGCGCTCGACCCCGAGGACCGCAAGATCGTCACCCTGGCCCGCTCCGCGCGGGCCCGCAACGCGGTGCCCGAGGGTGCCGCCGTACGGGACGAGACGGGGCGTACCTACGTCGCCGGGACCGTCGCCCTGGACTCGCTGAAGCTGAGCGCCCTCCGGACGGCGGTGGCGATGGCGGTGGCGTCCGGGGCGCGGTCGCTGGAGGCGGCGGCCGTGGTGACGGAGGCCGGGACGGCGTCGGCCGAGGACCGCGCGGCCGTCCGCGACCTGGGCGGCCCCGGAACTCCGGTGCTGGTGGCCGGCCCCGACGGCACGGTGCGTGCCACGCTCACGGCGGGCTGACGCGGCAGGGGCGCGGGGAACCGCGCGACCAGCCACGACGGCCCCGCGGACAAGCACAAGGCCTCGGGGCCGGGCCCGGCGGAGCTAGGCAGGCGGGAATGCGACGACAGGGCCTAGAGCGCGTCGGGTCCGCGCTCGCCCGTGCGGACCCGCACCACCGTCTCGACCGGCACCGCCCACACCTTGCCGTCGCCGATCTTCCCCGTCTGCGCCGCCCGCACGATCGCGTCGATGACGGGGTCGGCGTCCGCGTCCTCCACCACGACCTCGATACGGACCTTGGGCACCAGGTCGACCTGGTACTCCGCGCCGCGGTAGACCTCGGTGTGGCCGCGCTGGCGGCCGTAGCCGCTGGCCTCGGTCACGGTCAGGCCCTGCACGCCCAGCTCTTGGAGAGCCGTCTTGACCTCGTCGAGGCGGTACGGCTTCACGATCGCGGTGATGAGCTTCATGGCTGCGGTGTGACCTTCTGGGCGAGGACGGAGGAGGTGACCGGGGCGCCGTGGCCCAGGACCCCGTGATCGTAGGCCGTCTCGGCGTGCACCGTAAGGTCCAGGCCGGTGTGCTCCTGCTCCTCGCTCGCGCGGAAGCCGGTCGTGCGGTCGATCAGCTTGCCGATGCCGTAGGTCACCGCGAAGGCGTACAGGCCCACCGCGGCGACGGCGAGCAGCTGTCTGCCGAGCTGGGCGAGGCCGCCGCCGTACAGCAGGCCCTCGGCGCCGCCGGTCATCGCGGCCGTGGCGAAGACGCCGATCAGCACGGTGCCGACGATGCCGCCGACCAGGTGGACGCCGACGACGTCGAGGGAGTCGTCGTAGTTCAGCTTGAACTTCCAGCTCACCGCGTAGGAGCACAGGACTCCGGCGGCCAGGCCCACCACCAGCGCGCCGAGCAGGGAGACCGTGCCGCAGGCGGGCGTGATGGCGACCAGCCCGGCGACCGCGCCGGAGGCGGCGCCGAGGGTCGTCGGGTGGCCGTCGCGCCTCTGCTCCACGAAGAGCCAGCCGAGCAGGCCGGTGCAGCCGGCGGCGAGCGTGTTGAGGAAGGCCGCCGCCGCGAGCCCGTTGGCGCCGAGGGCCGAGCCGGCGTTGAAGCCGAACCAGCCGAACCAGAGCAGACCGGCGCCCAGCACCACCATCGGCAGGTTGTGCGGGCGCATCGCGTCCTTCTTGAAGCCCAGCCGCGGGCCGAGGACCAGGCAGAGCGCGAGACCGGAGGCGCCGGAGGTGATCTCCACGGGCAGGCCGCCCGCGAAGTCCAGCGCGCCTAGCTCGTCCACGATCCAGCCGCCCGGGCCCCACACCCAGTGTGTGACGGGAACGTATACGAGCAGCGCCCAGACGGGGACGAAGACCAGCCAGGCCCCGAACTTCGCGCGGTCCGCGATCGCGCCGCTGATCAGCGCCGCCGTGATGATTGCGAAGGTGAGCTGGAAGGTGGCGAAGAGCAGGGTGGGCACGGTGCCCTGCACGCTGTCCGGGCCCAGGCCCCGCATGCCCGCGTGGCCGAGGCCGCCGATCAGCCCGCCGAAGGCGTCGTCGCCGAAGGCGAGGGAGTAGCCGGCCGCCAGCCACACCACCGTGACGAGCGCGATCGACACCAAGCTCATCATCAGCATGTTCAGCACGCTCTTCGCGCGGACCATGCCGCCGTAGAAGAGCGCGAGGCCCGGCGTCATCAGCAGGACCAGGGCGGTGGCGGCGAGCAGCCAGGCGGTGTCGCCGGTGTCGGGGGCGGAGGCCTGGCCGGCGGCCAGGGTGACGGACGTGACGGACTCCACGGGCGGCTCTCCTCGGGGTGGGGGCTCGTCCGAGGGTCACCGGCCCGCGTTTCCTGTTGCGTACGGCTGTGTTTCCGCGGCGTTTCGTGTTGCGCGGGGGTTTCCGGGACCTCACCGGGGCGGCGGTTCCGTGCGCGGTGCGGCGGCTCCCCGTGGATCAGGGACAATGGGCGCCATGAGCGTTCGCAGTCAGTCATCCGCGCCGTCGGAAAAGTCCGAGGATGGGGGCCCCTCCCACGCCCTTGAGGCAGTGGGGGACCACAGGGCGGGCTTCGCCTGTTTCGTGGGCCGTCCCAACGCGGGCAAGTCCACCCTCACGAACGCTCTGGTCGGGCAGAAGGTGGCGATCACCTCCAACCGGCCGCAGACCACCCGGCACACGGTGCGCGGCATCGTGCACCGGCCGGACGCCCAGCTGATCCTGGTGGACACGCCGGGCCTGCACAAGCCGCGCACCCTGCTCGGCGAGCGGCTGAACGACGTGGTGCGCACCACCTGGGCCGAGGTCGACGTGATCGGCTTCTGTCTGCCCGCCGACCAGAAGATCGGCCCCGGCGACCGCTTCATCGCCAAGGAGCTGGCCGGGATCAGGAAGACCCCGAAGGTCGCCATCGTCACCAAGACGGACCTGGTGGACTCCAAGGCCCTCGCCGAGCAGCTGATCGCGATCGACCAGCTCGGCACGGAGCTGGGCATCACCTGGGCGGAGATCGTCCCGGTCTCCGCCACCAAGGGCAAGCAGGTGGACCTGCTGGCCGACCTGCTGATCCCGCTGCTCCCTGAGGGCCCCGCGCTCTATCCGGAGGGCGACCTCACCGACGAGCCCGAGCAGGTCATGGTCGCGGAGCTGATCCGGGAGGCCGCGCTGGAGGGCGTCCGGGACGAGCTGCCGCACTCGATCGCGGTGGTCGTGGAGGAGATGCTGCCGCGCGAGGACCGGCCCGCGGACAAGCCCCTGCTCGACATCCACGCCAACGTCTTCATCGAGCGCCCCAGCCAGAAGGGCATCATCATCGGCCCCAAGGGCAAGCGCCTGAAGGACGTCGGCATGAAGTCCCGCAAGCAGATCGAGGCCCTCCTCGGCACGCCCGTCTTCCTGGACCTGCATGTGAAGGTCGCCAAGGACTGGCAGCGGGATCCCAAGCAGCTGCGGCGGCTGGGGTTCTGAGGCGGCCGCCGTCCGGCCGTCACCGCTGGGCCAGGATCAGCTCCCGGTACCAGGCGTACGACGCCTTCGGGGTGCGGCGAAGGGTCGCGAAGTCCACGTGCACCAGCCCGAACCGGCGCGTGTAGCCCTCCGCCCACTCGAAGTTGTCCAGCAGCGACCAGACGAAGTAGCCGCGGACGTCCACGCCCGCCGCGATCGCCTCGTGCAGGGCGCGGACGTGGCCGTCCAGGTAGGCGATGCGGTCCTGGTCGTCGATGCCCTCGTAGGAGCAGCCGTTCTCGGTGATGACGACGGGCGGGAGACGGTCGCCGTAGCGGTCGCGGAGAGTGGTGAGGAGTTCGGTCAGCCCCGCCGGGACCACCGGCCAGCCGAAGTCCGTCACCGGGTGGCCCTCGACGGGCCGCAGCGAGAAGGGCAGCCCGGCGGGGACGGTGACACCGCCGGCCCCGGTCTCCGTCTCCTGCGGCGCGCCCACGCGGGTCGGCGCGTAGTAGTTGACGCCGTACCAGTCGACCGGCTCGGCGATGACCCGCAAGTCCGCCCGCACGTCCCCCGGCATCAGCTCGCCCAGCCCCTCCGGGTAGCGGCCGAGCAGCAGCGGGTCGGCGAAGAGGCGGTTGAGCAGGACGTCGTAGAACCCGGCGGCCTCCATGTCCGCCCGGTCCGGCGAGGCCGGCCAGGCCGGGGTGTGCGAGTTGGCGATCCCGATGTCCGTGGCGCCGGCCGCGCGCAGGGCCCGTACCGCCAGGCCGTGGGCGAGAAGCTGGTGGTGGGCGGCCGGGAGGGCGTCGAAGAGCAGCCGTCTGCCGGGGGCGTGCACGCCCAGCGCATGGCCCAGCAGCGTGTGCTCGGCGGGCTCGTTGAGGGTGATCCAGGTGGCGACGCGGTCACCGAGGCGGGCGGCGACGTTCGACACGTACTCCGCGAAACGCTCCGCGGTGTCCCGCTGAAGCCAGTCCAGGCCGAGTGGCAGGTCCCAGTGGAACAGCGTCGGCACCGGCCGTACGCCCGCCGCGCACACGTCGTCCACCAGCCGGTCGTAGAAGTCCGGCCCGCCCTTCGAGCGCATCCTGGGCCAGGAGACGGAGAAACGGTACGCGTCCACGCCCAGCTCGGCCAGGAGCGCCACGTCCTCCCGGTGGCGGTGGTAGTGGTCGCAGGCCACCGCCGCCGTCGAGCCGTCCCTCACCCGGCCCGGCCGAGCCGTGAACGCGTCCCACACCGACGGCTCGCGCTCGTCGGCCGCCCCCTCGATCTGGTGCGCCGAGGTCGACACGCCCCACAGGAAGCCGGCCGGGAACCGGGGTACCGGATTCGTCGCCATGCGCCGGATCATCCGCAGCGGCGGGGAGGCAAGTCAACGCCCGTGCCGCGGCGGCCCGTCACGCCCCCTCCCGCATGACGCGCGTGATCAGCCTGCGCTGGTCCTCCGTCAGCCGGGGATCGGCGGCGTACACCGTCCGGCCGTCCACGGTGATCTGATAGCTGAACCCGTCGGGAACCCCGACGGGCGGCGTGCCCCGGCCGGCGGCGAGCGCCTTCTCGGCCAGGGCGTGCCACTCCTGGGCGTCGGAGCGCCCCGAGGTGTCCACCTCGGCATGGCGCTCGATGCCCGCGAATCCGCCCGTGCGCCTCACCTGAATCCGCATGGGTCCCTGTCTAGTACGGAACTACGCGGTTGGCACCCCGACCTGTTCCCAGGCCTTGAGGACGGCGTCGGTCTCCTCGCCCTCGCCGTACCGGGCGCGGGCCGCGGACACCGTCAGCTTGGCGAAGTCCGCGAACGACGCGTCCGTCGCGAGCTCGCCGCCCGTCAGCACGTCGTACCAGATCCGTCCGGCCCGCTCCCAGGCATGGCCGCCCAGACGGGCGGCGAGCAGATAGAAGGCGTGGTTGGGGATGCCGGAGTTGATGTGGACGCCGCCGTTGTCGTGGCCGGTGTGCACATAGCCGTCCATCGTCGCGGGCTGCGGGTCCTTGCCGAGCACGTCGTCGTCGTAGGCGCTGCCCGGTTCCTTCATCGAGCGCAGCGCCTTGCCGGTGACGCGCGGGGCGAGCAGCCCGGCGCCGATCAGCCAGTCGGCGTCGGCGGCGGTCTGGCCGAGCGTGTGCTGCTTGATCAGCGAGCCGAAGACGTCCGACACCGACTCGTTGAGGGCACCGGGCTGGCCGAAGTAGGTGAGGTTCGCGGTGTACTGCGTGACGCCGTGGGTGAGTTCGTGGCCGATGACGTCGACGGGGATGGTGAAGTCCAGGAAGATCTCCCCGTCCCCGTCGCCGAAGACCATCTGCTCGCCGTTCCAGAAGGCGTTGTTGTAGTCCCGGTCGTAGTGCACGCTCGCGTTCAGCGGCAGTCCGGAGCCGTCGATCGAGTCCCGCTCGTACGCCGTGAGGAACAGCTCGTAGGTGGCGCCCAGGCCCGCGTAGGCGCGGTTGACGGTGGCGTCCTTGCCGGGTTCCTCGCCCTCGCCGCGTGCCTTGCGGCCGGGCAGGTTCGTGCCGTGCCGGGCGTCGTAGACGGTGCGGTGCGGCTTCCCCGCCTCCGCGCCGCCGGGCCGGGCCACGGACGGGGCGCCGAGGACCGTGGTCATACGGCGGCGGGTGCGCTGGAAGGCGTCGTGCTCCAGGGTCCGGCGGGCCGGAGAGGCCAGCGCGGAATCTCGCGCCTGGGCCAGTTTGTCCAGGACATGGGGCGGCACGATCGTGCAGAAGACGGGCTCGAAGGCCTCCGGGGTCGTCATGCCCGGCACCATTGCACCGCGTGATGCCACTGTCACTACCCGCCACCGATTCTGCTGGATTGTCGTGGCAAGCGGCATCCTCAGTCGGCCCTCAAGTGGTATACGGCACTCTTTGGCTCTGTTGTCCCCCCGGTCCCGCATACTGATACGGGTCCGCGCATCCGGCACGGCTCGGCTAGGCTGCGAAGCATCATGCGTTTCGGGCTGCTTCTCCTTAGCTGCCGCGGCGAGGGCCTGTAGTCGAGGCCGACTCCCTCCCCGCGGAGCTTGGCGTTGCGTGTCGGCCGTCCTTCCGGACTCGCGGACACCGCGGACATCTCGAGGAGCCCACGCCACCATGGCCAATCGCCAGCAGCCCAGTTCCCTGCCGATCCACAAGTACCGCGGCTACGAGCAGGTCGACATCGCCGACCGCACCTGGCCGAACAACCGGATCACCGTCGCCCCCCGCTGGCTCTCCACCGATCTGCGCGACGGCAACCAGGCCCTGATCGACCCGATGTCGCCCGCCCGCAAACGCGCGATGTTCGACCTGCTGGTCAAGCTGGGCTACAAGGAGATCGAGGTCGGCTTCCCGTCCTCCGGCCAGACCGACTACGACTTCGTGCGCTCGATCATCGAGGACGAGAACGCGATCCCCGAGGACGTGACGATCTCCGTCCTGACCCAGGCCCGCGAGGACCTGATCGAGCGGACCGTGGAGTCGCTGCGCGGCGCTCGGCGCGCCACCGTGCACCTGTACAACGCCACCGCCCCCGTCTTCCGCCGGGTCGTCTTCCGCGGCTCCAAGGACGACATCAAGCAGATCGCCGTCGACGGCACGCGGCTGGTCATGGAGTACGCCGAGAAGCTGCTGGGCCCGGAGACGGAGTTCGGCTACCAGTACAGCCCCGAGATCTTCACCGACACCGAGCTGGACTTCGCGCTGGAGGTCTGCGAGTCGGTGATGGACGTCTGGCAGCCCGGCCCCGACCGCGAGATCATCCTCAACCTGCCCGCCACCGTGGAGCGTTCGACGCCGTCCACGCACGCGGACCGCTTCGAGTGGATGCACCGCCACCTGTCCCGCCGTGAGTTCGTCTGTCTGTCCGCCCACCCGCACAACGACCGCGGCACGGCGGTCGCGGCGGCCGAGCTGGCCGTGATGGCCGGCGCCGACCGGGTCGAGGGCTGCCTGTTCGGACAGGGCGAGCGCACCGGCAACGTCGACCTGGTCACCCTGGGCATGAACCTGTTCTCCCAGGGCGTCGACCCGCAGATCGACTTCTCCGACATCGACGAGATCCGCCGTACGTGGGAGTACTGCAACCAGATGGAGGTCCACCCGCGCCACCCCTACGTGGGCGACCTGGTCTACACGTCCTTCTCCGGCTCCCACCAGGACGCCATCAAGAAGGGCTTCGACGCCATGGACGCCGACGCGAAGGCCAAGGGCGTCACCGTCGACGACATCGAGTGGGCCGTCCCCTATCTGCCGATCGACCCCAAGGACGTCGGCCGCTCCTACGAGGCGGTCATCCGCGTCAACTCGCAGTCCGGCAAGGGCGGTATCGCCTACGTCCTGAAGAACGACCACAAGCTGGACCTGCCGCGCCGGATGCAGATCGAGTTCTCGAAGATCATCCAGGCGAAGACGGACGCCGAGGGCGGCGAGATCACGCCCAAGGAGATCTGGGCGGTCTTCCAGGACGAGTACCTGCCCAACCCGGAGAACCCCTGGGGCCGCATCCAGGTGAAGGCCGGGCAGACCACGACCGACCGCGACGGTGTGGACACCCTCACCGTCGAGGCGACCGTCGACGGCGCGGACACCGTGCTGACCGGCTCCGGCAACGGCCCGATCTCGGCCTTCTTCGACGCCCTGGGCTCCGTCGGGGTCGACGTACGGCTGCTGGACTACCAGGAGCACACGATGAGCGAGGGCGCCTCCGCGCAGGCCGCCTCCTACATCGAATGCGCCATCGACGGCAAGGTCCTGTGGGGCATCGGCATCGACGCGAACACCACGCGCGCCTCGCTGAAGGCGGTCGTCTCGGCCGTCAATCGAGCGGCTCGCTGATCAGCCGGATCGGGGAGTTTGGGGCCCTGTCCGCCGGGTAGCGGCGGGCGGGGCCTTGGTGTTACCCGTCGTATACCGGCCATTCCGTGTGCAGGTCACGGAAAGGTCTCGTCCGGGGTACTGACTCCACCTCGGACGTGTGGCTAACATCACGCCATCGCGGCGATGTTGCCGCGGCATCGAGGAGGTGCGACGTGCTGCCAGGACGGGGACGAAACGGCCGGGGCGCCAGGCTGTCGCGCATCCTGGGCACCCGCACCGCGTGGGCGTCCGTCGGCGACGGCGAGTTCTTCTGCCCCGGCTGCGGGGGCGACCGCAACTACCAGCGGCTGACCGGCCGCCGCCGCTTCGCCGTGCTCGGCGTGCCCGTGCTGCCGCGCGGCGAGACGGGCCCGGTCGTCGAGTGCGCGGCCTGCCGCCGCCACTTCGGCACCGACGTCCTGGACCACCCGACCACCACCCGCCTGTCCGCGATGCTCCGCGACGCCGTGCACACCGTCGCCCTGGCCGTGCTGGCCGCGGGCGGCACCTGCTCCCGCGCCGCCCTGGAGACGGCCGTGACCGCCGTGCGCGCGGCCGGCATCGACGACTGCACCCAGGAGCAGCTCCAGGCACTGGTCGAGGCGCTCGCCGCGGACACCGGGCGGGTCCAGGGCCAGCCGTGCGGACCGGGACTGGCCATAGAACTGCACGAGGCGCTGGACCCGCTGGCCCCGCACCTGGCCGCCGCCGGCCGGGAGTCGATCCTCCTCCAGGGCGCCCGCATCGCCCTGGCCGACGGTCCCTACACACCCGCCGAACGCGACGTCCTCACCACCGTCGGAGCCGCCCTCACCATCTGCTCCGAGGACGTGAGCCGACTGCTGGCGGCGGCGCGTACGCCGTCGTAGAACGGCCGTGGTCCCTCCAGCGGGGAGTGGACTGGCTGCCAGGGCGTCCGTCCCGCCGGCTCCCTGAGCGGCCCGCCCTCACGCACGATCGTGCCGTGCTCCTGTGGGGCGGTGTCGAAGGGAGGCGCCACGCGGCCGGGAGCGCGCTGGGCGGCGGCCGTGACGGGCGTGTGCGTGCCCGATCCGGGCGGCGTCGAGGCCGATCGCGGCCGACGAGGGCCTGGCCGGGGTGGAGGTGCCGGCCATGACCGTCTACGACACCGACGAGGACATCGCCGACCGCTGCGCCCCGGTGCCTGGTGCTTCCTGGCTGAGGACGCCCGGCCCGCCGGGAGGCGATCCGCTCGGTGGCGGCCGGTGGGGCGCCGCTGTCGCCGGGCCCCACGGCACGGCTGATCGAGCGGTTCCCGCGCGGTCCGTCGACGCCGGCGACGGGCGGCCCCGAGGGCCTGTCCGGCCGTGAGCGCGAGGTGTTCACGGTCGTCGCGCGCGGCCTCAACGACGCCGGAACCGCCGGGACGTCGGGGCCGAGTCCGCTGACGGTGAAGACCCACGCCGGCCGGACCAGGGGCGAGCCGGGGGCGCGGGACCGGGCCCAGCCGGCCGTCGTGGGGTACGAGTCGGGACCGGTGACGCCGGGGAGCATGTGACGGAACGGGCGGCGTCCGCCGTTCCGCGTCCTGGACCCCGTCAAGGAGAGCGATGATCCTCCTGAGCCGCACGCTTCTCCTCACCGCCCTGCTTCTCGGCCCCCTGGCCGTCCCCGCCACCGCCCACGCCTCCCCGGCCGGCTGCGCCTCCTCCGTGCCGTACACCGCGGGCGAGGGCGGCTATGCCGCCTACCGCATTCCCGCGGCCGTCAGAACCGCGGCCGGTACGGTCCTGGCGTTCGCCGAGGGCCGGCGGGGCGGCGCGGGGGACACCGGCGACATCGACGTCGTCCTCCGCCGCTCCGCCGACGGCGGCTGCACCTGGGGCCCGCTCACCGTGGTCGCCGCCGGGGACGGCGACACCCGCGGCAACCCGGCGCCGGTGGTCGACCCGCGCACCGGCGTGATCGTCCTGGTCACCTCCTACAACGGCGGCGGCGTGACGGAGACGCAGATCATGCGCGGCGAGGTGGCGCCGGAGCGGGGCCGCCGGGTGTTCGTGCAGCGCAGCCGGGACGACGGCCGGCACTTCACCGCCCCGCGCGAGATCACCGCCCGGGTGAGGCGGCCCGGCTGGCGCTGGTACGCGACCGGCCCCGGCCACGCGGTCGCGCTCACCCGCGGCCCCCACGCGGGCCGGCTGGTGGTCCCCGCCAACCACTCGGCCGCCCCGCCCGCCGGCTCCCCGGACACCGGCCAGGAGCCCCGGTACCACGGCGCCCACGCCCTCTACAGCGACGACACCGGCCGCACCTGGCGCCTCGGCTTCGTCGACGACCTCCACGACGGCCGCGAGAACGCCAACGAGTCCACGGCCGCCCAGCTCCCCGACGGCCGTCTCTACATCGGCGCCCGCGACCAGAACGGCACCAGCCCCGGCAACCGTCTCGACACGTACTCCGGCGACGGCGGGCGCACCCTCGACCGGCCCTGGACCGTGCGGCACACGCTGGACGACGTGCCGGTGGTCCAGGGCAGCGTCCTCCAACTGACCGGCCGCGGCGCCCCGCTGCTGTTCTCCGGTCCGTCGGTGCCCACCGCGCGGCGGGCGATGGCCGTCTGGCGCAGCACGGACGGCGGGGCCACCTTCGCCAAGGCGGTGACGCTGTCGCAGCGGCCTGCCGCGTACTCGGACCTGGTCCCGGCCGGCCGGGGTGCGGCCGGGATCCTGTACGAGACGGGGGAGACGGGCCCGTACGAGACGATCGAGTACCGCCGCCTGCCGGTCCCGGCTCCCGGCGGCGGGGCATGAGCGGCCTCGGCGGAGTGCCGCGCGGTTCCCCGCGTCCCTCCAGGGAGCTCAGAGCAGCCCCGCCGCCGCGAGGTGCTTGCCCACCCGTTCGACCTCCTCGGACTCCAGCGGCACCTGCGGCTCCGCCGTGGCCGGGCAGTCGATCACGCCCCGCAGGTGCAGCGCGGCCTTGAAGGCGCCGAGCGCCGAGGAGCCGCCGCCCATCCGGGCGGGGTCGCCCGTCCGCACCATGCCGAACAGGGCGCACAGCCGCTCCTGTTCGGCCCGCGCCCCGTCCCGGTCACCCCTCCGGCAGAGGCGGTCGAGACGGACGTAGCCGTGCGGGTCGACATTGGCCAGGCCGGGCACGGCGCCGTCGGCGCCCAGGGCGAGCGCCGCGTCGACGAACAGCTCCGAACCGGTCAGGGCGGCGAATCCGCTGATGCCGGGGTGGGCGCGGGCGCCGGTCACCACCTCCCGGAAGGCGGCCAGGTCGCCGCTGGAGTCCTTCAGCCCGGCCAGCACCCCCTCGGCGGCCAGAGCGAGGACCAGATCGGCGGGGAGCTTGGTGTGCACGGCGGCCGGGATGTCGTAGGCGATCACCGGGACCGGGGACGCGGCGGCGATCAGGCGGTAGTGGCGGGCGATCTCGGCGGGGTGGGTGCGGGCGTAGAACGGGGCGGTGACGACGACGGCGTCCGCGCCCGCCGCCGTGACCCGGCGGACATGGTCCAGCACGCGCGGGGTGGTCATGTCGATCACGCCCGCCAGGACGGGCAGCCGGCCGCCCGTGTGGTCCACCGCCGTCTCCACGACCAGCCCGCGCTGCCGGTCCGTCAGATGGGCGGCCTCCGAGGTGGAGCCGAGCACGAACAGGCCGTGCACCCCGGCCTGGACCAGGTGGTCCAGCAGTCTGCGGAGCGAGGGGAGGTCCACCTCGCCGTCCGGTGTCAGCGGGGTGCACACGGGCGGGACGACACCGGTCAGCGGGGCGGGCAAGGACATGAAGGCTCCTTGGTGGTGCGGCTCATGAGGGTTCCCCGGGGTGGCTCCGGCGGACGAGATCGCGGGTCGACCGGTCCTCCTGGACGGGATGGTGGCAGCGGAAACGGTGGCCCGGGGCCGAAGCCGCCGAGAAGTCCGGCATCGATCGCCCGCACACCTCGTCCGCCTTCCAGCACCGGGTGCGGAACGGGCAGCCGCTCGGCGGCCGGGTCGCCGAGGGCACCGGCCCCGTCAGCGGGATCGGTTCGACGGGCGCGAGCAGACCGGGCGTGGCCGAGAACAGGGCACGGGTGTACGGGTGCCGGGCCCGGTCGGTGACGCGCGCGGCCGGGGTCTCCTCGACGATCCGGCCGAGATACATGGTGATCACGCGGTCGCTCATCCGCCGTACCGTCTGGATGTCGTGCGAGACGAAGACCAGGGCGAGGCCGAGGCGCTCCTTCAGATCGAGCAGCAGGTTGAGGATCTGGGCGCGTACGGAGACGTCCAGGGCGCTCGTCGGCTCGTCCGCCACCACCAGGTCCGGGTCGAGGGCGAGCGCACGGGCGATGGCGACCCGCTGCCGCTGGCCGCCCGACAGCTGCCCGGGCAGCGCGTCGGCGAGGGCGCGGGGGAGACCGACCAGGGACATCAGCTCGCGGACCCGGTCCGCGCGCTGGGCCTTGGTGCCCCGCTCGTGCACGTCCAGCGGGTCGCGCAGGATGCGGTGGACGGTCAGCCGGCGGTTCAGGGCCGTGGAGGGGTCCTGGAAGATCATGCCGGTGCCGGCGCCGATCTCCGCCCTGCGCTCGGCCGGGGGCATCGCCCACAGGTCGCGGCCCCGGAACAGCACCGTGCCCGACGTCGGCCGCTCCACGCCCACCACCACCTTGGCCAGCGTCGACTTGCCGCAGCCGGACTCGCCGACCACGCCGACCGTCTCGCCGGGCGCGAGGGCGAGGTCGGCACCGGTCAGGGCGTACACCCGGTTCCGGGTGAACACCCCGCCGCCGCGCGCCCGGTGGACCACATGGGCGTCGGACAGCTCCACCAGCGCGCTCATGACACGGCCTCCGAGTTCTCGGGACTTCCCCGGTCCACCAGGTCGACGGCCGGGTGGTGGCAGGCCGCCGTGTGCGCCGCGGTGCCCCGCGGGCCGGGTGCGGTGGTCCGGCAGACCTCGCTGGCCAGCGGGCACCGGTCGGCGAAGCGGCAGCCGGGCGGGAAGTCGGCGGGGGCGGGGACGACGCCCTTGATCTGCGTCATCCGCTCCTGCCCCGACTCCAGCGACAGCACGCTGCCCAGCAGCCCGCGCGTGTAGTGGTGGGCGGGCGCCTCCACCAGGTCGGCGGTCACACCCGTCTCCACGATCCGGCCGCCGTACATCACCGCCACCCGGTCCGTGACGTCCGCGACCAGCGCCAGGTCATGGCTGACCAGCACCAGCGCGAAGCCCAGCTCCGCCCGCAGCCGCAGCAGCAGCTCCATCACCTGCGCCTGCACGGTGACGTCGAGGGCGGTCGTCGGCTCGTCGGCGACGATCAGCCTGGGGTCGCGGGAGAGCGCCATGGCGATCAGGACGCGCTGGCGCTGGCCGCCGGAGAGTTCGTGCGGATAGCTGCGCAGGGTGCGTTCCGGGTCGAGGCCGACCATCGTCAGCAGCTCGGCGGGCGTACGGCGGCCCCCGCGCCGCACCAGCTGCCCCAGCTGGGCACGGATCGTCATCGCCGGGTTCAGCGAGGACAGGGCGTCCTGGTAGACCATCGCCATCTCGTGGCCGAGCAGCCGGCGCCGTACCCGCATCGGCTCGCCCACCAGCTGCCGCTGCGCGAACCGTACATGGCCGCGCACCCGGGCCCCGCGAGGCTCAAGGCCCATCACGGTCAGCGCCGTCAGCGACTTGCCGCAGCCCGACTCGCCGACCAGCCCCAGCACCTCGCCGGGGTGGACCTCGAAGCCGACGCCGTCGACGATGTCCACGCCGCCGTGCCGGTCGTCGAAGCCGATGGAGAGGTTCTCCACCGCGAGCACCGGCTGCCCGTCCCGGGGCAGTGCGCGGGCGCGGGAGCGCAGCCGCCGGGCGGCCTCCTCCAGACCGGGAAGCGGCAGCACCTCGCCGCCGCCGGGCTCGGGAGCCTCGATGAGGTCGCCCTTCCCGGACACCTTCACCTCCCGGGCGGCGGGCGCCGCCCAGGCGTCGGAGACGCCCTCGGACAGGACGTTCAGCGACAGGACGGTGACCAGCATCAGCAGCCCGGGGAAGACGGTCGCCCACCAGCCGCCGGTCAGCACCATGTTCTTGCCGTCGGCGATCACACTGCCCCAGGAGGGGTCGGGCGGCCGGACGCCCGCGCCGATGAAGGACAGCGAGGCCTCGAAGACGATCGCCTCGGCGACCTGCACGGTGCAGAACACCAGCACCGGGGCGGCGCAGTTGACGGCCACGTGCCGCAGCACGATGTGCGGGGTGCGCGCCCCGATCACCCGTTCCGCGGTGACGTAGTCCTCGCCGTACTGGTCGAGCACGTTGGCCCGCACCACCCGTGCCACCGGCGGGGTGAACAGGAACGCGATCGCGCAGATCAGCACCGTGATCCCGCCGCCGAACACGGCGACCAGGACGGCGGCGAGCGCGATGCCGGGGAAGGCCATCACCACGTCCAGGCAGCGCATCAGCGTCTCGTCCACCGCCTTGCGGGAGGTGGCGGCCACCGCCCCGAGCAGGGCTCCGGCGACCAGGGCCAGCGCGGTGGCGCCCAGGCCGATCGCCAGCGACCAGCGGGCGCCGTACATCAGCCGGCCGAGGATGTCCCGGCCCAGGCTGTCCTGGCCCATCCAGTGCGCTGCGGAGGGATGTCCGGTGCCGTCCACGGGCGGCTGCTGGTCCAGCGGGTCGTGCGGGGCGAGCAGCGGGGCGAGCAGGGCCACCAGTACGACGGCCGTCAGGAAGCAGACGGCGATCTTCGACAGCAGGGGCAGCCGGCGCAGGCCGCGCAGCCGGACGCCGGGGCGGGTGAGCGCCTCGGCGAGGCCCTTGCGGGTGAACGGCGTGATCATGTGGCCGCATCCCTCAGTCGCGGGTTGACCAGCAGGTACAGAAGGTCGATGACGAGGTTGACGACGACGAAGCCGGTCGCCGTGGTGAGCACCACGCCCTGGACGACGGCCGGGTCGCCGTTCTTCACGGCGTCGATCATCAGCTTGCCCATGCCGGGCAGCGAGAAGATCGTCTCGATGACGACGGCGCCGCCCAGCAGATAGCCGACGCGCAGACCCAGCACCGTCAGCGGGTTGACGAGGGCGTTGCGCAGCACGTTGCGGCCCACCACCACCCATGGCGGCAGCCCGCTGCCGACCGCCGTACGGACGTAGTCCTTGTCCAGCTCCTCCACCACCGCCGTCCGCACGATCCGGGTCAGCTGGGCGGCCACCGGCAGCGACAGCGCGAGGGCGGGCAGCGTCATCGTCCTCAGCCAGCCGGTGAGGGAGTCCGCCGGGTTGATGTAGCCGCCGGTCGGGAACCAGCCGAGGTCCACCGCCAGGTACTGGATCATCAGCAGCGCCAGCCAGAAGCCGGGCGCGGCCACCCCGGTCAGCGACACGACCCGGATGACCTGGTCGGGCAGCCGGTCCCGGTGGATCGCGGCGGTCACGCCGCCGGGCAGCGCCAGCACCACCGCGATGCCCAGGCCCAGGAAGGTGAGCTGGAGGGTCAGCGGCAGCGCGGTGGTGACCTGGTCGGCGACCGGCGCCCGGGTCAGGGCGCTGATGCCCAGGTCGCCGTGGAGCAGATCGGCGACGAAGTGGACGTAGCGGACCGGGAGCGGGTCGAGCAGGCCGTGCTCCTCGCGGAAGTCGCGCAGCTGCTCGGGCGTGGGGTTGGCGCCCTGGAAGAACGCGGACGCCGGGTCGACGTCCGAGAAGCGCATCACCAGGAGGACGAAGAGCACGATGCCCAGCATCAGCGGGACCAGCAGGGCGACGCGGCGGAGCAGGATCCGCGCGACGGTGACCACGGACTTCACCTCCTCCCGGTGGCTAGGCCCACTTGGCCTGGAGGAGATTGATCCCGGGGTAGGGCTGGGCCCTTATCCCGGAGAGCCGGTCGGGGTCCCAGGCCGTCATCAGCTCGTTGTGGACCACCGGGTAGAGCACGGCCTGTTCGGCGACGACGTCGATGTACTCCTGGATCATCGTCTTCCTGCGTGCGGCGTCGGGCTCCCGGGTCGCGCGGTCCATGTCCGTGAAGAGCTTCTTGGCGACGGGGTCGCCGGCCCAGCGCGTGTACCGCATCCAGAGGTTTCCGGGCCCGTAGTTGTAGTGCATGATCAGGTCGGCGTCGAGGCCGAACTGGTTGGGGTTGGAGGCGGCGGCCACCACCTGGTAGTCCTGCTTCTGGTCCATCTTGGTGAAGACGGCCGTGGTCTCCTGCGGGGAGAGGGTGGTCCGGACGCCGATCGCGTCCCAGGAGGACTTGACGGTCGGCAGGCAGTCCACGATCCAGCTCACGTTCACCGCGAGGATCTCCACCTCGAGACCGCTGACCCCGGCCGCCTTCAGCAGCGCCCTCGCCCTGTCGGGGTCGTGGCCGTAGACGGTCTTCGCCCGCCGGTAGCCGGGGTTGGCCTCGTCGAGGAAGGACGTCGACGGCTTCCCGTGTCCCTTGAGGGCCACCTCCACCATCTTCTCGGTGTCGATGGCGTAGTGCAGCGCCTGCCGCACCCGTACGTCGTCGAACGGCTTGTGCGCGGTGTTGAACATCAGGAACAGGTTGTTCATCCCGGCCCCGCCCGCCACCGTCAGCCCGCCGCTCTCCAACTGCTCGATGTTGGCGTAGGGGATGTTGTCGGCGATCTGCGCGCCCGCGCCGGAGCCGGAGATCCTGGCGACGCGGGGCGCGGCGTCCACGATCGTCAGCCAGTTCATCCGCCGGAAGGCGGGCTTGCGGGGGCCGTTGTACTGCGCGTACGCCTCGAAGGTGGTGTTGGACTTCGGGTGGTGCGCGGTCTGCCGGTACGGTCCCGAGCCGACCGCCAACCCCTTGATCGCGTCGTCCCAGGCGCCGGGCTTCGAGAACACGTGCTTCGGCATGATCTTGGCGAGGGTGAGCCGGGAGAGCCCGTCCGGGAAGGGGAACCTCAGCACCAGCTCCACGGTCCGCGCGTCGACCTTGCGGACCTCCTTCAGCCAGCTCGCGAAGAAGCCCTTGGCCAGGGTCTGGGTGTCCGGGTCCAGGATCCGGTCGAAGACGAAGACCACGTCGTCGGCGGTGACCGGCTCGCCGTCGTGGAAGGTGGCGCCCTCGCGCAGCGGGAATCTCCAGGTCGTGGCGGAGGGGTCGGCCGGGACCCGGGTCGCCAGGGCCGCGTACGGCTCGCGGGAGATCGGATCGGTGTCCAGCAGCCCTTCGTAGAGGTGGTTGTTGGCGGCCATGCAGAACGCGGACGCGGTCTGGGTGGGGTCCCAGCTGCCGTCGTTGCCGTAGCCGATGACCGCCGTCAGCGTCCGGTCGCCGCCGCTGCCGCCGCCGGTGTCGTTGGTGGATTCCGGCCCGGACGAACAGGCCGACAGCGACGCGGAGACGGCGGCGGCCGCTCCCAGCGCGCCGGTGTGCTTCAGGAACGTCCGGCGGGGCAGCGCCGGCACGTCGCGGGTCACGTCGCGCACGGTTCCTCCTGCGGGGGGATCTCGGTGGGATCCGGAGAAGACGGGGCGTCCACGGGTTTCGCGGAAGAGCGGAAGACGACAAGGCGAGGAGAGACAGGAGATACGACGTCCTACGTCCGGCGGACAGCGTGACCATAGGAGGGGCCGCCGGGGCGGTCAAGGCATCGCACACGAATGGCGTAGCCGCCACAGGTCGGGCCAATGTCGGTGCCGCACGGCGGGAGTTGACGCGCGCCGGACGCGAGGTGGGACGTGGGACGTCCGGGGCGCGTACGATGCGGCGCATGTCCGAGGAGCCCAGGACCAGCCGGATACAGCGCCAGGTCGTGCAGCTGATCCTCGACCGCGGGCTCCGCGCCGGCGCCGCGCTGCCCACCGAGACCGAGCTGATGGGCGCCCTCGGCGTCAGCCGCAACTCCGTCCGCGAGGCCCTCAAGGCGCTCCAGGCCCTGGACATCGTCGACATCAGACACGGCTACGGCACCTATGTCGGCCAGGCCTCGCTGACCCCGCTCGTCGACGGTCTGACCTTCCGGGCGCTGGTCCGGCACGAGGACGACACCGGCGCGCTCGCCGAGATCCTCCAGATCCGCGAAGTGCTGGAGGAGGGGCTGATCCGCCGGATCGCGGGCCTGCTCGGCGAGGCGGACCTCGACCGGCTGGAGGCGGTGGTGACCCGGATGGAGCGCGCCGGACGGGCCGGGCGGCCGTTCCCCGAACTCGACCGCCAGTTCCACGAGCTGCTCTACGCACCGCTCGGCAACGCCCTGGTGCCGCAGTTGCTCGGCGCCTTCTGGACCGTCTTCCGGCGGGTCGCCGGCGCCCGCGGCTGGACCGACGACCCGGCCCCCGAGGTCACCGTCCGCCGCCACCGCGACATCGTCACCGCACTGCGCGCCCGTGACCTCGAGGGCGCGCAGCGGGCCATGGCGGTCCACTTCCGCGGCATCGAGTCACGGGCGGCGCAGGCGTCCCGGGGAGTGGGCTGACCCGCCGTCCGTTCCCGGTCCGGTCAGCGGCAGTACAGGTCCCGGGCGGGCCGCTCGCCGGTCGCCAGGAAGCGGGAGACCGTACGGTCGCCGCAGGCGTTGCCGTTGGCGAGATAGGCGTCGTGGCCCGTGGAGTCCACGGTGACCATGACCGCGCGCCGGCCGAGCGCCTCACGCAGCTTCAGGGCGCCGCTGAGCGGGGTGGCGACGTCCCGCTCGTTCTGCACCAGCAGCACGTTGGACGGCCCCTGGCCGGTGATCCGTACGGGCGCCTGCTCCGGCGGGTAGGGCCAGGCGGCGCAGAGCATCGCGTTGCGGGGCATGCCGTCGGTGAGCGGGTACGCCGCCCGGCTGGCGGCGACGTCCTTCTCGTAGGCGGCGGCCGAGGCGGGCCAGGCGGAGTCGTTGCAGATGGTGGCGGCGCCGACCGCGGTGACGTTCTGGAGCACGGACTCCGGCGGGGCCGCGGGCGCGGGCGGCACGGTGCCCTTCTGGGCGGCCAGCATCAGCCTGGCCAGCGTCGGGAACCTGTCGGGATCGTAGAGGCTGTCCAGCATGGTCTGGCGCAGGACGGCGCCGTTCAGCTCCGCGGGGTTGGCGCCGGGCCAGGGGATCGGCTCCCGGTCCAGGCGGGCGGCCAGCCGCAGGAACAGCGGGCGCACCTCGGCGGCCGTGGCGGCCACCCGGTCCGGATTGCCGGGCCGGGAGGCCCACGCGGCGAACTCCGGAAAGACGTCCTCGACACCGGTCTCGTACGCGGCCAGCCAGGCGCGCTCCACCCGGACCGGGTCCGGGTTGTCATTGCTGTCCAGCACGATGCGGTCGGTGCGCTGCGGGAACAGCTGGCTGTAGACGGCGCCGACGTACGTGCCGTACGAGACGCCCCACGCGGAGATCTTCTCCTCGCCGAGGGCGGCCCGGATGCGGTCGATGTCGCGGGCGTTGGTGGGGGTGTCGATGTGCCGTATCAGCTCGCCGCCGTTGCGCGCGCAGGCTTCGGACATGCGCCGCGCGGTGGCCAGGTTCTCGTCGACCGACCCGTCCGGGGCGGGCCAGGGCCGCAGCTTGGAGGTGGCCAGGTCGCCGTGGTCCAGGCCGCAGCCGACAGAGGTGGAGGGGGCGTTCCCGCGCGGCGCGAACCCGATCAGGTCGTAGGCGTCGCGCACCTCCTGGGGCAGCTTCTGTCCCTTGCCGGACGGGTCGGCGAGGCTGGTGCCGCCAGGACCGCCGGGGATCAGGAGCAGGGCCCCGCGCCGGGCGGCCGGGTCCTCGCTCGGGATCCGGGAGACGGCGATGTCGATGAGCGGACCGCCGGGGTCGGCGTAGTCCATGGGCACCTGGACCGTGGCGCACTGCTGGCGCGGATCGAGCCCGCCGCCCTCGCACGCCGTCCACTGAAGGGACGGGACCGCCGCGGCCGACGCGGTCAGGGGACCGGTGAGGCCGAGGAGGAGGGCGGAGACGGCGACCAGAGGGGCGTACCGCTTGATTCTCTTCGTCATGCCTCAGGAGCCTCCCGGATCACCCGGCGCCGCCCCATCCGGGAAGCAGCCGGATCCGTACGGGGGTTTTCCCCCGGGCCGGGAAGGTGCGCGCGTGGGCGAGAATGGAGCCATGAGTCTGTTCCGCGACGACGGCATCGTGCTGCGCACCCAGAAGCTGGGTGAGGCGGACCGGATCATCACGCTGCTCACGCGCGGTCACGGACGGGTACGGGCCGTGGCCCGGGGGGTGCGCCGCACCAAGTCCAAGTTCGGCGCCCGCCTGGAGCCCTTCTCCCACGTCGACGTGCAGTTCTTCGCCAAGGGCAGCGAGCTGGTCGGGCGCGGCCTGCCGCTGTGCACGCAGAGCGAGACCATCGCCCCGTACGGCGGCGGGATCGTCACCGACTACGCCCGGTACACGGCCGGTACGGCGATGCTGGAGACCGCCGAGCGGTTCACCGACCACGAGGGCGAGCCGGCCGTGCAGCAGTACCTGCTGCTGGTCGGCGCGCTGCGCACCCTCGCCCGCGGCGAGCACGCACCCCACCTGGTGCTCGACGCGTTCCTGCTGCGCTCACTGGCCGTCAACGGGTACGCCCCGAGCTTCACCGACTGCGCCAAGTGCGGCATGCCGGGGCCGAACCGGTTCTTCTCGGTGGCCTCCGGCGGCTCCGTCTGCGTCGACTGCCGCGTCCCCGGCAGCGTCGTGCCCTCGCCGCAGACCCTGGTCCTGCTCGGTGCGCTGCTTACGGGAGACTGGGGGACCGCGGACGCCTGCGAGCCGCGGTACGTCCGGGAGGGAAGCGGACTGGTCTCCGCCTACCTGCACTGGCATCTGGAGCGCGGACTGCGCTCCCTGCGTTACGTAGAGAAGTAAGAGCAAGCTGCTAGAGGAGACGAGAATCACATGGCCGTACGCGGGTTCCTGGGGCGCCAGCGCCGGGAGTACAGGACGCCGGAGCCGCACCCGTCCGGCGCGCGGCCTCCCAAACTCCCCGGCGAGCTGATCCCCAACCATGTGGCGATCGTCATGGACGGCAACGGCCGCTGGGCCAAGGAGCGCGGGCTGCCGCGCACCGAGGGCCACAAGGTCGGCGCCGAGCGGGTGCTGGACGTGCTCCAGGGCGCGGTCGAGGTGGGCGTCGGGGCGATCTCCCTGTACGCCTTCTCCACCGAGAACTGGAAGCGCTCGCCGGACGAGGTGCGCTTCCTGATGAACTTCAACCGCGACTTCATCCGCAAGACCCGCGACCAGCTCGACGAGCTCGGCATCCGGGTGCGCTGGGTGGGCCGGATGCCCAAGCTGTGGAAGTCGGTCGCCAAGGAGCTCCAGGTCGCCCAGGAGCAGACCAAGGACAACGACCGGCTCACGCTGTACTTCTGCATGAACTATGGCGGCCGGGCCGAGATCGCCGACGCGGCGCAGGCCCTCGCCGAGGACGTCCGGGCCGGCCGGCTCGACCCGTCCAAGGTGACGGAGAAGACCTTCGCGCGGTACCTCTACTACCCGGACATGCCGGACGTGGACCTGTTCCTGCGGCCCAGCGGCGAGCAGCGCACCTCCAACTACCTGCTCTGGCAGAGCGCCTACGCCGAGATGGTCTTCCAGGACGTGCTGTGGCCGGACTTCGACCGGCGCGACCTGTGGCGGGCGTGCGTGGAGTTCGCCCAGCGCGACCGCCGCTTCGGCGGCGCCGTGCCGAACGAGC
Source organism: Streptomyces fumigatiscleroticus (assembly GCF_014647975.1). Classification (GTDB taxonomy): domain Bacteria; phylum Actinomycetota; class Actinomycetes; order Streptomycetales; family Streptomycetaceae; genus Streptomyces; species Streptomyces fumigatiscleroticus. The sequence goes on along the minus strand of NZ_BMQF01000002.1, from coordinate 239,479 downwards.
AGCTGCTGGAGATGGAGGCGGCCATGAAGGGCGCCCCGGAGTCCTGACCCGGTGACGGCAGCGGAACGGCACCCGGCGCTCCTTCGTGGGGAGTGCCGGGTGCCGCCCGTTCTCCCGGACCCCTCGGGTCCGGGACCGGCTCAGCCGGTGGTGAGCGCCGTGTCGTCGATCACGAAGCTCGTCTGGAGATAGGCGTCCTCGACACCGCTGAACTTCAGGGTGACCGTGGAGCCCGCCAGCGAGGACAGGTCGAAGGACTTCTGGGTGTAGCCGGAGGCGGCGTTCGCGTTCGAGTACGTCGCCAGGGTCGTCGAGCCGGCGCTGACCGTCAGCTTGTCGTACACGGTGGAGCCGCTCTCCGCCGTGTCGATGTGCAGGTAGAACGTCAGCGTCGCCTTGCAGCCGCTCGGGATGGTCACCGACTGCGAGAGCGTGTCGGTGTGCGTGGAGCCGTAGCCGTTGAGCCACGCCTTGTACGAGCCGCCGTGGGCCGCCTGGCCGCTGTCGTTCGTGATGACACCGCTGCTGGCGGTCCAGGTGGTGTTGCCCGACTCGAAGCCCGCGTTGCCGAGGAGCTGCTTCGAGGTGCAGGTGCCGCCACCGCTGGAGCTGACCGTCCAGGAGAAGGTGGCGGTGCCGGTGGCGCCGGTGGAGTCGGTCACCGTGACGGTGGTGCTGTAGGTGCCGGCCGTGGTCGGGGTCCCGGTGATCGCGCCGGTGGAGCTGTTGATCGACAGGCCGGTGGGCAGACCGCTCGCCGCGTAGGTCAGCGCACCGCTGTTGGTGGAGGAGGCCGAGATCTGCAGGCTCACCGCGGTGCCGACCACGGAGGACTGGCTGCCCGGGTTGGTGACGGTGACGCCGTTGGACGGCGGGGTGACGTGGCTGCCCACGTTGATGCCGGCGAAGGCGTTGGCGACGCCCGCGTACTGCGTGGAGTTGGCGCCGTACAGGGCGGTCGCCGCGTTCAGGGCGGCGGTGCGGGCGCCCGCGTAATTGGTCGTCGACGTCATGTACGTCGTCAGCGCCTTGTACCAGATCTGGAGCGCCGCGGCCCGGCCTATCCCGGCGACGGCGACGCCGTCGGAGGTCGGGCTGTTGTAGGTGACGCCGTTGATGGTCTTGGTGCCGCTGCCTTCGGAGAGCAGGTAGAACATGTGGTTCGCCGGGCCCGAGGAGTAGTGCACGTCGAGGTTGCCGACGCCGGAGTACCAGCTGTCGGCGGATCCGCCGTCCTTGCTGGGCTTGTCCATGTAGCGCAGCGGGGTGCCGTCGCCGTTGATGTTGATCTTCTCGCCGATGAGGTAGTCACCGACGTCGCTGCTGTTGTTGGCGTAGAACTCCACGCCGGTGCCGAAGATGTCGGACGTCGCCTCGTTCAGGCCGCCGGACTCACCGGTGTAGTTCAGGCCCGCGGTGTTGGAGGTGACGCCGTGGCTCATCTCGTGGCCGGCCACGTCCAGCGAGGTCAGCGGGTGGGTGTTGCCCGAGCCGTCGCCGTAGGTCATGCAGAAGCAGCTGTCGTCCCAGAAGGCGTTGACGTAGCCGCTGCTGTAGTGGACCCGGGAGTAGGCGGCCGCGCCGTTGTTCTTGATGCCGCTGCGGCCGAAGGTGTTCTTGTAGAAGTCCCAGGTCTCCTGCGCGCCGTAGGCGGCGTCGGCGCCCGCGGTCTGGGTGTTGGAGCCGGACCCGGTGCCCCAGACGTCGTCGGCGTCGGTCATCAGGGTGCCGGTGCCGGACGTGCCGTTGTTGAGGCTGTACGTCTTGTGGCCGCCGCGCGTGGTGTCGTACAGCTGGTACGTCGATCCGGACAGCGTGGTGTTCAGCGTGACCGTGCCGCTGTACTGGGTGTTGCCGGTGCCGTTCCTGATGTCCTGGTAGCGGTACAGCTCCGCGCCCGTGGCCGCGTCCGTGACCACGTGCAGCCTGCTGGGCGTCCCGTCGTCCTGGAGGCCGCCGACCACCGTCTCCCAGGCGAGCTTCGGGGTGCCGTCGCCCGCCCAGATCACCTTGCGGGCGCTGTCGGCGGTGGGCTGCTGCGCGTCCAGCGCCTTCGCGGCCCTGAGCGCCTTGGTCTCGGCGGCCGACTTGGTGTAGGCCGCGGTGGTGGAGGCGACCTTGATGGTCCGCCTGCCCGCGAAGGTGGTGCTCACCGTGCCGGTGGCGTCGGCGGCGGGCGGGGTGTGCACGACCAGGTCGCCGCCGAGGACCGGCAGCCCGTCGTAGGTGCGCTCGTAACGGGTGTGCAGCGTGCCGTCGTTGTCCTTGACGACGTCCCTGACGACCAGCTTCTCCTTGGCGCCCAGGCCCAGGGAGCCGGCGGTCGCGGCGGTCCTGTCCTGGGCGCTCCGCACCAGCGCGGTGTGCTGGGCCGGGGTGAGCTTCGCCGGCAGGCCACCGGTGCGCAGGGGGCTGGGGTGCGGGGCGGCGGGCGCGGCCGTCGCCGGGACCGTTTGCACGCCGACGGCCATCAGCGCGGCGGCGGCCACCAGCGCTCCGGCGGCGGAGGCGGTGCGGGGGGTGCGTCTGGAACGTGGGGTTCGTCTCACTCGTACTCCTCCTGCGACGGCCACGGATGTGCGGCCGGGTGGGGACAGACCGGAACAGACGGGGTGTGCTGCCCGGGACGAGCCGTACGCAGGGTCCCACTTTGACCGGCGCATGTCATCGTGTCGTCACGGGTCGAGGGTTATCCCTGAGCCGAGGGTTATCCCTACCTGGCTCCCCGGGAGGTGGGCCGCCCCCGGAGACGGGCAACCCGTCGAAGATCGACCGTTGTTGATCGATTGTGTAATGCTTTGTGCGTATTACTGTCGACCGACTGCTCGCCGGGGGCCCGCGTTGTTCACGTTCGTCATTCCCGCCCACAACGAGGAGCCCACCGTGGCCACCATCGTCGGCCAGGCCCTGGACGCCGCCCGGCCCGGTGACCGGGTCCTGGTCGTCGACAGCGGGTCGACCGACGGCACCGCGCGCCGGGCCCGCGAGGCCGGAGCGGAGGTGCTGGCGGGACCGCTCGGCAAGGGCGCCGCGATGAACGCCGCGCTCGCCACGGTGCACACCGAGTGGACGTGCTTCCTCGACGCGGACCTGGAGAGGTCGCAGCACAACCTCGCCGCCCTGCTCCGGGACGCCGCGGAGCGGAGCGGTGCGGACCATGTCCTCGGTGACTTCGAGTACGACTACCCGGGGACGATACTGGCGACGACCTTCACCATCTACGAGCCGTTGACGGCCCGGTTCTTCCCCGAGGTCGGGGCCGTGGGGGCCAACGCGCTGACCGGGTACCGGGCGGTCCGCACCCGCTGCGTCCGCACACCGCTGCCCAAGGATTTCGGCGTCGAGGCGTACCTCAACATCTCCGTCGCCCTGGCCGGCGGTACGGCGGACGTCTGCCACCTCGGTGAGATAGGCAGCCGCTACCGCCCCCACGGGGGTTCGATGGCGACCGAGATCGGCACCCGGATCCTGGACCTGGCCCAGGAGCACGGCCGGCTCGACCCGGAGCGGAGGCCCGCGTGGGACGGCTGGCTCCGGGACGGCGTGGCCGCGATCGCGCCCACCCGGGCGGACGAGGGGCGCTCCGCGACGTTGGCGCGACTGTTCAGCGCGGTGCGGAGGCCGATGCCGGCGGCGTAGTGCTTCGCGGGCGGGGTGTGTCTCCTTCGTCTGCGGGTTCGCCGTGGCTGGGCGCGCCCGCGCGGCGGAGCCGCAGGTCGACACAGCCCCGCGCCCCTTCGGGGCGCCTTCCTTACGGGGCTGTCGCCGCGCAGTCCGCGCAGGTGCCGAAGATCTCCACCGTGTGGGCCACGTTGACGTAGCCGTGTTCCGCGGCGACGGCCTCCGCCCACTTCTCCACGGCCGGGCCCTCGACCTCGACCGCCTTGCCGCAACCGCGGCAGACGAGGTGGTGATGGTGGTCGCCGGTGGAGCAGCGGCGGTAGACGGACTCGCCGTCGGAGGTGCGCAGGACGTCGACCTCGCCGGCCTCGGCGAGGGACTGGAGCGTGCGGTAGACCGTGGTGAGCCCGACGGAGTCGCCCTTGTGCTTGAGCATGTCGTGCAGTTCCTGGGCGCTGCGGAACTCGTCGACCTCTTGCAGGGCCGCCGACACGGCGGCACGCTGCCGGGTGGCGCGGCCCTTCACGGGCGGTCCAGCGGTCGTCACCGGTTGCCTCCTCACCTTGGCGCCTGCCGGGCCATTGTGCCAGCCCGGCCCCTCGGCGGTCAGACGCTCACCTCGTCCCCGGCCTTCCGGGCGGCAGGAATCACGCACTCCGCGGGATCCCCGGCCGGCTGCGCCGCGGCCAGCGCCCGCGCGCGCCGCCGGGCCAGCGGAGCGGCCAGCCCGGTCAGCACCACGAAGGCGGCGATGGTCAGCAGCACGATCGTCGCGCCGGGCGGCACGTCCTGGTAGTAGGAGGTGACGGTGCCGCCGATGGTCACGGTCACGCCGATGGCGACCGCGATCGCGAACGTGGCGGCGAAACTGCGGCTCAGCTGCTGCGCGGCGGCCACCGGGACCACCATCAGCGCCGAGACCAGCAGCAGGCCCACCACGCGCATCGCGACCGTCACCGTCACCGCCGCCGTCACGGCCGTCAGCAGGTTCAGGGCGCGCACCGGCAGGCCGGTCACCCGCGCGAACTCCTCGTCCTGGCTGACCGCGAAGAGCTGGCGGCGCAGCCCGAGGGTGACCAGCATCACGAAGGCGGCGAGCAGGCAGATGGCCGTGACATCGGACTCGGACACCGTCGACAGCGAACCGAACAGATACGACGTCAGATTGGCGTTGGAGCCGCCCGGCGCGAGGTTGATGAACATCACGCCGCCGGCCATGCCGCCGTAGAAGAGCATCGCCAGGGCGATGTCGCCGCGCGTGCGGCCGTACCAGCGGATCAGCTCCATCAGCACCGCGCCGAGCACGGAGACGAGCGTGGCCATCCACACCGGCGACCACGACAGCAGGAAGCCGAGGCCGACACCCGTCATCGCGACATGGCCGATGCCGTCGCCCATCAGGGCCTGGCGGCGCTGCACCAGGTAGATGCCGACGGCCGGGGCGGTGATGCCGACCAGGACGGCCGCCAGCAGCGCCCGCTGCATGAAGGCGTAGTTCAGGATTTCCATCAGCTCAGCAGTCCCGTGCGGATCGGTTCGGCGCCCGCCGGTGCGTGCGGGTGTACGTGGTCGTGGCCGGGCAGGGCGTGCTGGCCGACGGCCTCGGGGGGCGGGCCGTCGTGCAGGACGCAGCCGTCCCTGAGGACGACGGCCCGGTCGATCAGGGGCTCCAGCGGGCCCAGTTCGTGCAGGACGAGCAGGACGGTCGCGCCCCGGTCGACCTGCTCGGCGAGGGTGTCGGCGAGGATCTCCTGGCTGGCCAGGTCGACGCCCGCCATCGGCTCGTCCATGATCAGCAGCTCGGGTCCGGCGGCCAGCGCGCGGGCGATCAGCACCCGCTGGTGCTGGCCCCCGGAGAGCGCGTCGACGGAGTCCCTGGCGCGGTCCGCCATGCCGACCAGCTCCAGGGCCCGCCGTACGGCCGCGTGGTCGTCCTTGCGGAAGACGCCGAAGCGGGTGCGGGAGAGCCGGCCGGAGGAGACGACCTCCGTCACGGTCGCCGGTACGCCGCCCGCGGCCGTGGTGCGCTGCGGGACATAGCCCACCCGCCCCCAGTCGCGGAACCGGCGCCGCGGGGTGCCGAACAGCTCGATCTCGCCGGCGCTGACCGGCACCTGGCCGATGATGCTGCGCACGGCGGTCGACTTGCCGGAGCCGTTGGCGCCGAGCAGCGCGACGACCTCGCCGCGGTGCACGCTGAGGTCGATGCCGCGCAGGACGGGGCGCGAACCCAGCTCGGCGCGGACACCGCGCAGGGATATGACGGGCTCGGTCATGCTGCCGCCCTCCGATGGTCGATCACTTGGCTCCCAGGGCCGTCTTGAGGGCCTTGAGGTTGGCTTCCATGACCTGGAAGTAGTCGTCGCCGCGGGACTTGTCCGTGATGCCCTCGAGCGGGTCGAGGACGTCCGTCTTCAGGCCCGCGTCCTTGGCGAGGGTCTTCGCGGTCTTGCCGGATACCAGTGTCTCGTAGAACACGGTGGTCACTCCGTCCGCCTCGGCCTCCTGCTGGAGCTCCTTCACGCGGGCCGCGCTCGGCTCGCTCTCCGGGTCCAGGCCGTTGATGGCCTCCTGGGTCAGGCCGTAGCGCTGGGCGAGGTAGCCGAAGGCGGCGTGGTTGGTGAAGAAGACCTTGCTCCTGACGTCCTTCAGGCCGTCCTCGAACTCGGTGTTCAGGCTGTTCAACCTGGTGACCAGGGCCTCGGTGTTCTTCTTGTAGTCCGCCGCGTGGTCCGGGTCGGCCTTCTCGAAGGCCTTGCCGACGCCCTCGGCGACCTCGGCGTACTTCACCGGGTCCAGCCAGACGTGCGGGTCCAGGGCGTGCTCGTCGCCCCCGGAGGACTCCGACTCCTCGGCGCCGTGGTCGTGGCCGTCCCCGGTGCCGAGGTCCTCCAGCTCGGTGAGGGTCGCCGCGTCGATCTTCGTCTTGACCCCGGACTGGCCGACGGCCTCGTCGACGGAGGGCTGGAGGCCCTTGAGGTAGAGGGCCGCGTCGGACTCCTGGAGCTGCGCGGTCTGCTTGGCGCTGATCTCCAGGTCGTGCGGTTCCTGGCCGGGCTGGGTGAGGCTGGTGACGTGCACGTGGTCCTTGCCGATCTGCTCGGCGAGGAAGGCCATCGGGTAGAACGACGCGACGACGTCGAACTTGCCGGTGCCGCCCGCGGCCGCGCTGTCGGAGGAGCAGGCGGTGAGGGTGGCGAGGCCGAGCGCGGTGGCCGCGGCGGCCGCCAGCCCGGATATCGCGGAGGTGCGGTGTCGTCGTCGTACGTTCATGACACTCATTTTCAACTAAACTGGAAACCGTTGTCAACAAGCCTGGTGAAAAGGGCATCGCGGACCTGGCGGACCCCGCCGCCCGGCCCGATTTGGTCGAGGGGCAGGCCCCGCCGGTAACCTGAAGCATTCGCTGGAAGCAACTCGCTTCGTCGCCCGTCGTCGTAATGAAGAGAGCACCGTGGCCGCCGACAAGATCGACACCATCGTCAGCCTGAGCAAGCGCCGTGGCTTCGTATTCCCTTGCAGTGAGATCTACGGCGGCCAGCGCGCCGCCTGGGACTACGGGCCGCTCGGTGTCGAGCTCAAGGAGAACCTCAAGCGCCAGTGGTGGCGCTACATGGTGACGTCGCGCGAGGACGTCGTCGGTATCGACTCGTCCGTGATCCTGGCCCCCGAGGTCTGGGTCGCCTCCGGCCACGTCGCCACCTTCACGGACCCGCTGACCGAGTGCACCTCCTGCCACAAGCGGTTCCGCGCGGACCACCTGGAGGAGGCGTACGAGGAGAAGAAGGGCCACGCCCCGGAGAACGGCCTGGCCGACCTCAACTGCCCCAACTGCGGCAACAAGGGCACCTTCACCGAGCCCAAGCAGTTCTCGGGCCTGCTCTCCACCCACCTCGGCCCGACCCAGGACTCCGGCTCCGTCGCCTACCTGCGCCCCGAGACCGCCCAGGGCATCTTCACCAACTTCGCCCTGGTGCAGGGCGCCTCGCGCAAGAAGCCGCCGTTCGGCATCGCGCAGATGGGCAAGTCCTTCCGCAACGAGATCACGCCCGGCAACTTCATCTTCCGCACCCGCGAGTTCGAGCAGATGGAGATGGAGTTCTTCGTCAAGCCGGGCGAGGACGAGAAGTGGCAGGAGTACTGGATGGAGCAGCGCTGGAACTGGTACACCGGCCTGGGCCTGCGTGAGGAGAACATGCGCTGGTACGAGCACCCCAAGGAGAAGCTCTCCCACTACTCCAAGCGCACCGCCGACATCGAGTACCGCTTCCAGTTCGGCGGCAGCGAGTGGGGCGAGCTGGAGGGTGTCGCCAACCGCACCGACTACGACCTCAGCGCCCACTCCAAGGCCTCCGGCCAGGACCTCTCCTACTTCGACCAGGAGGCCGGCGAGCACTGGACGCCGTACGTCATCGAGCCCGCGGCCGGTGTCGGCCGCGCGATGCTGGCCTTCCTCCTCGACGCCTACGTCGAGGACGAGGCGCCCAACGCCAAGGGCAAGATGGAGAAGCGCACGGTGCTGCGCCTGGACCACCGCCTGGCCCCGGTGAAGGCCGCCGTGCTCCCGCTCTCCCGCAACCCCGAGCTGTCCCCGAAGGCCAAGGGCCTGGCGGCGGCGCTGCGCCAGCACTGGAACGTCGAGTTCGACGACGCGGGCGCCATCGGCCGCCGCTACCGCCGCCAGGACGAGATCGGCACGCCGTACTGCGTGACCGTCGACTTCGACACCCTGGAGGACAACGCGGTGACGGTGCGCGAGCGTGACTCCATGAAGCAGGAGCGCGTGTCGCTGGACCAGATCGAGGGCTACCTGGCCGGGCGTCTGCTCGGCTGCTAGACCCCACGGGCGGCTTTGGCCCCCGGTGCCGGTCCCTCTGTGGACCTGTACCGGGGGCCATCGTGCTTCCAGGGTGGCGGCATGAGCCTCGCGTTCCTGCTGACCACCCTTGTTGTCGTCGTCACTCCCGGTACCGGCGTCGTCCACACCCTCGCCGCCGGGCTGGCGCGCGGCCGTCGCGCCGCCGTCGTCGCGGCCGCCGGCTGCACGCTGGCGATCGTGCCGCACGTCCTGGCCACCGTCACCGGCGTCGCCGCCCTGCTGCACGCCAGTGCCACGGCCTTCCAGCTCCTCAAGTGCGCGGGCGTCCTCTACCTGCTGTACATGGCCTGGGCCACGGTGCGGGAGAGGGGCGCGATCGACGTCGACGGGGGCGCCGTGCCCGTCGCGGCGGGGCGGCTGATCCTCCGGGCGGTGCTGATCAACGTCCTCAATCCCAAGGTGACGATCTTCTTCCTGGCCTTCCTGCCGCAGTTCGTCGGCCCCGGCGATCCGCACTCGGTGCCGCGCATGCTGGCGCTCGGCGGCGTCTTCATGCTGGTGACCTTCGCCGTCTTCGCCGCCTACGGCGTCCTGGCGGCCTCCGTGCGCGACCGTGTCACCTCGCGGCCCCGGGTGCTCGCCTGGCTGCGGCGCGGCTTCGCGGGGTCGTTCCTGGTGCTGGGCGCCCAGCTCGCCCTCGCCGCACGCTGACGGATGACGACTGGCGGATGACGACCGGCGACGACTGACGAATGACAGCTGACAGATATTGAAATCTGTCAGCTGTCATGTCAGGGTGGGTCCATGACGCTCACCACCCGCTCCCTCGGAACCACCGGCCCCCAGGTCTCCGCCCTCGGACTCGGCTGCATGGGCATGTCCGCCCTGTACGGCGAGGCCGACCGGGCCGAGTCGATCGCCACCGTCCACGCCGCCCTGGAGGCGGGCGTGACCCTGCTCGACACCGGCGACTTCTACGCCATGGGCCACAACGAGCTGCTCGTCGGCGAGGCGCTGCGCACCGCCCCCGCGGCCCGGCGCGAACAGGCGCTGGTCAGCGTCAAGTTCGGCGCGCTGCGCGACCCGGACGGCGGCTGGTCCGGCTACGACGGCCGTCCGGCCGCCGTGAAGAACTTCGCCGCGTACTCGCTCCAGCGCCTCGGCGTGGACCACATCGACGTCTACCGGATCGCGCGCCTCGACCCGGACGTGCCGATCGAGGAGACGGTCGGCGCCATCGCGGAACTGGTCGAGAAGGGCCATGTGCGGCACATCGGCCTCAGCGAGGTCGGCGCCGGCACGATCCGCCGGGCCGCCGCCACCGCGCCCATCAGCGACCTCCAGATCGAGTACTCGCTGATCTCCCGTGGCATCGAGGACGAGATCCTGCCGGTCACCCGCGAGCTGGGCATCGGCATCACCGCGTACGGCGTCCTGTCCCGCGGTCTGATCTCCGGCCACTTCACCCGCGACCGGCGGCTCGCGGCGGACGACTTCCGCGCCCACTCGCCCCGCTTCCAGGGCGAGAACCTCGAGCACAACCTGAACCTCGTCGAGGCGCTGCGGAAGGTCGCCGAGCGCAAGGGTGTGACGGTCGCGCAGACCGCCATCGCCTGGGTGCTCTCCCGCGGCGAGGACATCGTGCCGCTGGTCGGCGCCCGCACCCGCGAGCGGCTGGCCGAGGCGCTGGGCGCGCTGGACGTGACGCTGGACGAGGCCGACCTCGCCGCCGTCGAGGAGGCCGTCCCGCCCGGCGCCGCCGCCGGTGAGCGCTACGCCCCCGCGCAGCTGGCCCAGACCGGCCGCTGAGCCGCTACGGGTACGGTCTGGTCCATGGCACCGACCTCCGAGACCCTGACCGCCGAGCGCATCCTCGAAGCAACCGAGGAGGTGCTGCGCCGCCACGGCCCCGCCAAGGCCACCGTGGTCGACGTGGCCCGCGCGCTCGGTGTCAGCCATGGCAGCGTCTACCGGCACTTCCGCACCAAGGCGGCGCTGCGGGAGGCCGTCACCAAGCGGTGGCTGGACCGTACCTCCGAGGCGCTGGCCGGGATCGCCGCGGGGGACGGCGAGCCGGAGGCACGGCTGCGGGACTGGCTCTCGGCCCTGTTCGACGCCAAGCGCCGCAAGGCCGGCGGCGACCCCGAGCTGTTCGCCACCTACTCGGTCCTGACCGGCGAGAACGGCACGGTGGTCGCCGAGCACATAGCCGACCTGACCGCCCAGCTGACGAAGATCGTGCGGGCCGGGGTGGACACCGGCGCCTTCACCGTCGCCGATCCCCGCACCGCGGCCCGTGCCGTCTTCCACGCCACGGACCGCTTTCACGACCCCTGCCACGCACGGGAGTGGGAGCGGCCCGGGGCGCAGGAGGAGTTCGCGGCGCTCGTGGACCTGGTGGTGCGGGGGCTCAGGTCCTGAGGGCACAGCCACCGGCGGAGCCCCGAGCCACCGGTGAGGCCCCCCGGGGTCAGCCGACCGTCCGCGGCAGCCGCAGGCTGAGCAGCCCGGTCACGACGACCCCCGCCAGCTGCACCAGGAGCGTCGTCACCAGGGCGTCCCGCATCCCCGTGCCCGGGACCAGGGACAGGAAGAGGGTGCCGAGGGTCGCCACGCCCAGCGCCAGGGACGACTGCTGGGCCGTGACCATGACGCCGCTGCCGACGCCCGCACGGGCCGGCGGCACCTCGGACAGGACGATCCGGAAGACGACCGGGAGCTGGAGCGCCTGGCCCGCGCCGGTGACCGCCGCGCCCGGCAGCAGCTCGACGACGCCGAGGTCCGGCCAGTCCGCCCGGACGGCCAGCGCCATCAGGGCCACACCGACGGCCTGGAGCAGCGCGCCCGCGGTCACCACGCGTGTGCCGTACCGGGCGATCAGCCGCGGACCCGCCAGCGAGACCAGGAAGAACACCACCGCCAGCGGTGCCAGGGTCAGCCCCGCGGCGACCGGGCCGAGCCCCGCGCCCCCCTGCAACGCCACCGCGATCACGAACATGAACCCGCTGAACCCCACCGAGAACGGCAGGATCAGCACCAGCCCGCGCCGGAAGGACCGCAGCGCGAACAGGCTCGGCGGCACCAGCGGCGTACGGCCCCGCCGGTCCGCCCGGCGCTCGACGGCGTAGAACGCCGCGGCGGCGAAGGGGAACGCCGCCAGTGACAGCCAGGTCCACAGCGGCCAGGACGCCGCCCGGCCCTCGGTGAGCGGGACCAGCAGCGTCAGCAGGGAGACGGCCAGCAAGGCCGTGCCGGGGCCGTCCACCGGCTCCGGGCGCGGGGAGCGGGTCTCCGGGACCGTACGGACGGCCAGCAGCAGGCCGGCGAGGACCACCGGCACGTTGACCAGGAACGCCGCGCGCCAGCCGGTGCCCCAGAGGTCGGCGGCGACCAGGACGCCGCCGAGGATCTGCCCGGCCACCATCGACAGGCCGGCCGTCGCGCCGTACAGGCCCATGGCCTTCGCGCGCCGGGGCCCGGACGTGGCCGCCTGGATGGTGGCCAGCACCTGCGGCAGCATCGCGGCGGCCGACGCGCCCTGCGCCACCCGGGCCGCGACCAGCGGCCAGGCGCCGGGCGCCAGCCCGCATGCCAGCGAGGTCAGCCCGAACGCCGCCATGCCGCCCAGGAACAGCCGCCGCCGGCCGAAGAGATCGCCAAGCCGGCCGCCGAGCACCAGCAGAACGGCGTACGCCACCCCGTACCCGGCGACGACGAGTTCCAGGACCGCCTCGCCCGCGGCGAGGTCCGCGCCGATGGCGGGCAGCGCGACATTGACGATGAAGAAGTCGACGAGGGGGAGCGCCGCGGCCAGCAGCACCGTGAAGAGTCCCGGTCCGCTCAGCACGGGCGAGGCGGCCGGCGGCCTGACGGGATGGGGAGTGAGTGTTTCGGTCACGGTGAACCAGGCTGAGGGGGCGCTCAGACTGGTACCAGAGTGTTCTTGTCCTGGTAGTGGAAGTACCTGGAAACAGGCTCCGGCAAGCGGCAGGCTGGGAGCATGACGACCTTGGCCCGGGAGACGGCGGTACCCGCCCCCCAGACGCCCCCGGCCCCGCCGCGGCAGCCGGCCGCCGCGGCCGTGCGCCGGCACGAGCTGGCCGCCTTCCTCCGCAGCCGCCGGGAGCGGATCACCCCCGAGCGGGTCGGCCTGCCCCGCGGCCGCCGGCGCCGCACGCCGGGCCTGCGCCGCGAGGAGGTGGCCCAGCTCTCCGCCGTCGGCGTCACCTGGTACACATGGCTGGAGCAGGCCCGGGACATCCAGGTCTCCGTGCAGGTCCTGGACGCCCTGGCGCGCGCCCTGCTGCTCGACCGCAGCGAGCGCGCCCATCTCTTCCAGCTGGCCGGAGCCGTCGACCCGGCGCCGGCGACCGACTGCCCGTCGGTCACCCCGGCGCTGCGGGCCGTGCTGGAGCAGCTGGAGCCGTACCCGGCCTGCCTCCAGAACAGCCGGTACGACATCCTCGCCCACAACCGCACCTACGGCCTGCTGCTGTGCGATCTGGACGCGGTGCCGCCCGAGGACCGCAACTGCATGATCCTCTCCTACACCAACGAGGAGTGGCGCTCCTCGATCGTGCATCTGGAGGAGGTGCAGCGGCTGATGGCCGCCCGCTTCCGCGCCACGATGGCCGGCCATCTCGCCGAGCCCGCCTGGAAGACGCTGCTCACCCGGCTGCGCGCGGAGTCCCCGGAGTTCCGCGAGGCCTGGGAGCGGCACGAGGTGGTCGCCCACCGCAGCAAGCGCAAGGAGTTCCGCAACCGGCACGTCGGCCGGATCACCGTCGACCACACCGATCTGTGGCTCGGGCCCGAGCCCGGCCCCCGGATGGTGTCGTACGTGCCCGCCGACGAGGTGTCCCGGGAGCGACTGGAGAGACTGCACGCGATCGCCCTGAAACGGGAGGCGATGGCGGGGTCGTCCGAAAACGCCCCGGGATGACCCGCCCGAGCGTGGGAACACGGAGCGCGGACAGCGGACGTACCGCTGTGCGACGTTCCCACAGACGAGGACAGTCATGGGCGAGCAGAAGTCGGCGCAGGGACGCCTCCCGCAGCCGCTGCGAGCGGTCGCCTCGACGCTGCGGAGGGTACCGGGCGCCGGAACGGTGAACAGGGCGGCCGAGACCGCACTGGACAGGATCGGAGCCGTCTCGCCGCGCGGGCGGCGGATGGCCGTGTACACCGGCGCCGGGGTGCTCGGCGTCGTCGGAGTCGTGGAGTGGCCCGTCGCCCTCACCGGAGCGGCCGTGGCCTGGCTGACCCAGCCGCGGCCCCAGGAGCGGGCGGCGGGACGGACGCGGCTGCCGGCGGACGCGCGGGGCGGTATGGCCATCGGCCCCGCGGTCTCGACCCGCAGGGGCGGGGCCGGGAGCGAGCCGTCCGGCGGGACCGAGACGTCCAGCGAGGCCGCGTCGCGGCACCCGGAGCCGAGCATCCCGGGCGTGCCCGCCGGGGCCCCGGAGGCCGGGACGTCCCACGAGGCACCGCCGTCCGAGCCGAAGATCCCGGGCATACCCGGTACGTCCCCCGAGACCGCCGGAGCCGGGAGCGAGCCGTCCGGCGGGTCCGCCCCGCGCGGCGGAGAGGCGGGCTGAGGACACGCGATGCGCGGTGGACTTCTGACCGGGCCCACGGCCGCCGCCGCGGGGCTGGTGCTGGCCGGTCCCCGGCTGCTCGCGCGCGGCACCGCTCCCGCGGTGGGTGCCGCGGCCGGTGCGGTCGCGGGCACCGCGCGGGCCGGTGTGCGCGGCGCGGACCTCGCCGCCCGGGCGGCCCGGGCCACCCGGGCCGCACTGCCGGGCGGCCCGCGCCACTGGAGGTCCGGGGCCCGCGCGCATCTCGCGCTGCGCCCGGCCGAGCCCGAGGAGACGAAGCGGGCGGGCGGTACGGAGCACATGGCCCGGCGGGTGGCGGCAGCGCTGGCCGAGCACCCGGACGTGCTGACCGCCTACTGGGACCGCGGGCTGTCCCGGCTGGTGGTGACCGCGGCCGAGGAGGCGCTCACCGACCGGGTGGTCGACCGGGCGACGGACCTCGCCGCGCGGCACGGCCTGGTACCGGCGGACGACCCGGAGGACGTGGACCACCCCGGCCACCCGGCCCCGATCCGCACCGCCGCGGCGGCCCTCGGCGCCGACGTCACGGGCATCGCCGCCGCCGTGACCGCCTCCGCGCTGCGGCTGCCGCCCTCACCGCGGCTGATCACCGCGGTCGCGACGATGCTCCGCGAGAACCCGTCGTTCCGATCCTGGCTGCGCGCCAGGATCGGCGCCTCCCGGATGGACCTGGCGCTGGCCTTCCTCAACGCCGCCGTGCACGGCGCGGGCCAGAGCCCGACCTCCCTGGTGCTCGACGCGATGCTGCGCACCTGCCAGCTGGCGGAGGCCGTGGCCCGGGCCGTCGCGTTCGAGACGCTCCACGACCAGCTGTGCGTTCCGGGCCGGGACAGCCTGCCCGCCGACCCGGCCGCGCGCCCGCCGCTGCGCACCTCCCCGGCCCAGGAGTACGCCGCCCACGCCTCGGCCGGCAGTGTGCTCGGCGCGGCGGCGACGCTGCTGGTCAAGCACGATGTCGCCGAGGCCGCCGAGGCGGTGCTCGCGGGCTCGCCCAAGGCCGCGCGGTACGGGCCCGCGGCCTTCCACGCCGTACTGAGCGGCGCGCTCTCCCGGACCGGTGTGCTGGTCCGCGACCCGGAGCGGCTGCGGCAGCTGGAGATGGCCGGCACCGTCGTCCTGCACCCCGGCGCGCTGCGCCTGCCCGGCGAGAGCGCCGACCCGTGGGCCGAACCGGTGCTGGACGCGGCACGGCGCGCCGGACTGCGCGTGGTGATGGTGGAGGACCCGGCGCTGGCCGACTTCACCGGCCTCGCCGACCAGGTGGTGCCCGCCGGGCGGCCGTTCGGCGAGGTGGTGCGCGAACTGGCCGAGGAGGGCGGCGTTGTCACCGTCGTGCGCCCCTCGGCGGGCGACGACGGCGACGTGCCGGCCGGGCTGCTGGCCGCGGACGTGGCCGTCGCCCTCGCCGACGGGGACACCCCGGTGGCCTGGGGCGCGGACGTTCTCGCCGCGCAGGGCCTGGCCGACGTGTGGCGGCTGCTGCGGGCGGTGCCGGCGGCCCGCGGGGTCGGGCGCCGGTCGCAGGTCCTGGCCCGGTCCGGTGCCGCCCTGTCCGGGCTGCTCGTGGCCATCGGGGAGTCCCGGCGGACCGAACAGGGCGGCTCGGCGCTGCCCGGGCTGCGGCACGCGCCCGTCGACGTCGGCGCGGCGGCGGCCCTGGTGTCGGGGACCCGCGCGGCCCTCCGTGTGGCCCGGGCCCACGCGCCGCACCCCCGGGCCCGGATCGCCTGGCACGAGCTGGACCCGGCGGAGGTACGCGCCCTGCTGGAGCGGGAGAGGGAGCCGGAGCCGAACGCCGCCGAGCGGGCGAGTGCCCGGCTGCGCGCCGCCGCCGGCCGGGCCGGCCGGCTGCGTGCGCTGGCCCCGGCCCGCTGGACGGTGGATCTGGCCCGGGCGGTACGCAGTGAGCTGGACGACCCCCTCACACCGGTGCTGGCGGTCGGCTCGGCCGCCGAGGCGATCCTCGGCTCCATGGTCGACGCCCTGCTGGTCGTCGGCGCGCTCGATCTGAACGCGTTGGTCGGCGGAGTGCAGCGGCTGCGGGCCGAACGGGCGCTGGCCGGGCTGCTCGCGCAGCAGAAGCAGAAGGCACGCCTCGCCGACGAGGAGCCGCCGGAAGAGTCCGCCGGCGAGCCGCGGGTGGTGGACGCCGCCCGGCTCGATCCCGGCGACATCATCGAGCTGAAGGCGGACGACGTCGTGCCCGCCGACGCCCGGCTGCTGTGGGAGGACGGCCTGGAGGTGGACGAGTCCGCCCTGACCGGGGAGTCCCTGCCGGTGGACAAGTGCACGGACCCCACCCCGTCCGCCCCGGTGGCCGAGCGGTACTGCATGGTCTTCGAGGGCACCACCGTGGTCGCCGGCCGGGCCCGGGCCGTCGTCGTGGACACCGGCGAACGCACCGAGGCCGCCCGGGCCGTGTCCCTGGCCGCGCGCACCCCGCCGGCCGCCGGGGTCCAGGCCAGGCTCCAGGAACTCACCGGCAAGGCACTGCCGCTGACCCTGGCCGGCGGGGCCGCGGTGACCAGCCTGGCACTGCTGCGCGGCGCGCCCGTCCGGCAGGCGGTCAGCGGCGGCGTGGCGGTCGCGGTGGCCGCCGTCCCCGAGGGTCTGCCGCTGGTGGCGACGGCGGCGCAGCTGGCCGCCGCCCGCCGGCTCGGCCGCCGCGGCGTCCTGGTGCGCACCCCGCGCACCCTGGAGGCGCTGGGCCGGATGGACACCGTCTGCTTCGACAAGACCGGCACCCTGACCGAGAACCGGCTGCGGCTGGTGCGGGTGGGCTGCGCCGACGGCACGGTCCGCACGCCGGACGAGCCGGAGGGCACGGACGTGGTGCGCGTCGCCGCCCGCGCCTGCCCCCGGCTGAACGGCGACGGCGCCCGGCCCACGCACGCCACCGACGAGGCGGTCCTGGACGCCGCCGGGCCCGACCCCGGGTGGACGCAGGAGGAGGGCCTGCCGTTCGAGACCTCCCGCGGCTACGCCGCCGCCGTCGGCCGTGCCGGTGACGGCACGCCCGTGCTGGTGGTCAAGGGCGCCCCGGAGACCGTGCTGCCCGCCTGCGCCGGCCTGCCCGGGGAGGTGTCCGACGCCGCGCACGCGCTGGCCGCCGACGGACTGCGCGTCCTGGCGGTCGCCCGGCGCCCGCTGGCGGACGGCGAGAAGGCGGCGGAGGTGCTGGAACGGCCCCTGGCCGAGCTGGAGCTGCGCTTCACCGGGCTGCTCGGGCTGGCCGACGTCGCCCGGGAGACGTCCCAGGACCTGGTGCGCGGGCTGCGCCGGGCGGGCGTACGGCCGGTGGTGCTGACCGGCGACCATCCGCAGACCGCCCGGGCGATCGCCGTCGAGCTGGGCTGGCCGAAGGACGCGACCGTGGTCACCGGCGACGAACTGGCCGCCGCCGACCGGTCGGCCCGCTCGGAGATGCTGCGCGACGCCGATGTCGTGGCCCGGGTCGCACCCGAGCAGAAGCTCCAGGTCGTCGAGTCGCTCCGGGACGCCGGCCGGGTGGTCGGCATGGTGGGCGACGGCGCCAACGACGCCGCGGCCATCCGCGCCGCCGACATCGGCGTGGGCATCAACGCCCGCGGCTCGGCCGCCGCCCGCAACGCCGCCGACCTCGTGGTCACCGGCGACGACCTGCTCGTCCTGATCCAGGCGGTCAAGGAGGGCCGGTCCCTGTGGCACAGCGTCGCCGACGCCATCGCCATCCTGATCGGCGGCAACGCGGGGGAGGTCGGCTTCGGTATCGTCGGCACCCTGCTGGCGGGCACCGCGCCGCTGTCCACCCGGCAGATGCTGCTGGTCAACCTGTTCACGGACCTGTTCCCGGCGGTGGCGGTGGCGGTGACGCCGAAGGAGCCGGAGAACGGCGACGGCACGGGCCGGGACACCGACGGCACGGCCGCCGTTGCGGACGAGCCCCTGGGCACCGCGGTCCTGGGCGAGCCCCTCCTGCGTCTCATCCGCCACCGCGCCCTGACCACCTGTCTCGGTGCGACGGCGGCCTGGCTCTTCGGCCGGTTCACGCCCGGCACGGCCCGCCGTGCGACGACGATGGCCCTGTGCGCCGTGGTCGGCACCCAGCTGGCCCAGACGCTGGCCGACCGCCGGGGCAGCCCCCTGGTGCGGGTCACGTCACTGGGTTCGGCCGCCGCCCTGGTCGCCCTGGTCCAGACCCCGGCGGCCAGCCACCTCTTCGGCTGCACCCCCCTGGGCCCCGTGGCCTGGACCGCCGTGGCAACCGCCATCACCCTGGCCCTGACGGGCCAACGAGCCCTGCCCTGGCTGGAGGGAGTGATCACGAAACGCTGGCCGGCGTAGACCGCGCCCCCAAGGGGCGCGGGGAACTGCGCGACGAACCCCGACGCACCCGCAGACGAAGGACGACCCCTGAGCCGTCAGCGCTACGCGCTGACGGCTTCCCGTACCTCCGGCGTCTCCAGCCGCCGAGCCGTCCGCCGCGCGGTCCCCCGCGCCCACCGCCCGCTGGTCAGCGCCCCGAGGAGCAGCACCGCGAGACCGCAGCCGGCGAGGATCCACCAGCCGGGCCGGGCGGCGGAGACGAAGGAGTCCCGGTAGGACGCCGAGCCGACGCCCGCCGCCAGCACCGCGCCGATCACCGCGACGCCGAGGGTCTGGCCCAGCTGGCGGCTGGTGGAGGCGACGGCGGCGGCGACCCCGGCCTGGGCGCGGGGCATGCCGGAGACGGCGGTGTTGGTGATGGGCGCGTTGACGAAGCCGAAGCCGATGCCGAACAGGACGTACCCGATGAACAGCGTGACGTCGGACGTCTCGGCCTCGAAAGCGGCGAACAGGACGCCGCTCGCGGTCATCGCGCAGCCCGCGACCAGCAGTGATGTCCGCGGTCCTCGGCTGCCGACCAGCCGTCCGGACAGCGGGGCGCACAGGAAGGTCGGCACGGCCATCGGCAGCATCCACAGGCCCGCCTCCATCGCGCTCAGCCCGCGCACGTTCTGGAGATACAGCGTCGACAGGAACAGGAAGCCGCCGAGCCCGGCGAACGCGCAGGTCGCGATGACGGTGGCACCGCTGAACGGCGCCGAGTGGAAGAACCGCAGGTCGATGAGGGGTTCGGCGCGGCGAGGCTCGTACCGCAGCAGCCCGGCGAGGGCGGCGAGCGCCACCACGGCGTAGGGCAGCACGGCAAGGAACCCGGAGCTGGGCGCCTCGATGATCGCGTAGGTCAGCGAGCCGAACAGCACGATCACCAGCAGCTGGCCGACCGGGTCGGGGCGGCGGGCCCGGGGCGCGCGGGAGTCGGGGACGAAGCGCAGGGTCAGCAGCAGGGCGGCCAGGCCGACCGGCAGATTGACCCAGAAGATCGAGCGCCAGCCGACCGACTCCACCAGCAGACCGCCCACCAGCGGCCCGGCGGCCATGGACAGTCCGACGACGGCACCCCACACGCCGATCGCGCGGGCGCGCTCGCGGGGGTCGGTGAAGGTGTTGGTGATGATCGACATGGCGACCGGGTTGAGCATCGAGCCGCCCACCGCCTGCACCATCCGGAAGGCGACCAGCGACTGGAGGTTCGGGGCCAGGGAGCACAGCAGCGAGCCGACGGTGAAGACCACCAGGCCGGCCATGAAGACGCGTTTGCGGCCGATCCGGTCGGCCGTGGAGCCGGCGAGCATCAGCAGCGCGGCGAGGACCAGCGTGTAGGCGTCGATCGCCCACTGGAGGCCGGAGGTGTCGGTGTGCAGGTCCCGCTGCATGGCGGGCAGGGCGACGTTGAGGACGGTGTTGTCGAGGCTCACGATCAGCAGGCTCATACAGCAGATCGCGAGCACGAGGAAGCGTCGTCGGTGACCGAGCTCGGGCATGGCGCCATCCTACGCCCATTTCAATAGTGCGGCTAACTAATGACTGTTACACGATCGCGGCGGGCGAGTGCCGCGCACCGCTCGGCGTACGGGACAATGGAGCCATGTCCACGCCGTCCACGCCCACCGCGAACCCGACGCACCCGCCCGTGCGGGTCGGCCCGCACACCGTCGCGCCGCCCGTCGTGCTGGCGCCGATGGCCGGGATCACCAACGCGCCGTTCCGTACCCTCTGCCGGGAGTTCAGCGGGGGCAAGGGGCTGTTCGTCAGCGAGATGATCACGACCCGGGCGCTGGTCGAGCGCAACGACAAGACCATGCAGCTGATCAGGTTCGACGCGAGCGAGCAGCCGCGCTCGATCCAGCTGTACGGCGTCGACCCGGCGACCGTCGGCAAGGCCGTCCGCATGATCGCGGAAGAGGACCTGGCCGACCACATCGACCTGAACTTCGGCTGCCCGGTGCCGAAGGTCACGCGCAAGGGCGGCGGCTCGGCCCTGCCCTACAAGCGGCACCTGCTCCGCGCCATCCTCCGCGAGGCCGTCAGCGGCGCCGGCGACCTGCCCGTCACCATGAAGATGCGCAAGGGCATCGACGACGACCACCTCACCTACCTCGACGCCGGGCGGATCGCGGTCGAGGAGGGCGTCACCGCCATCGCGCTGCACGGCCGCACCACCGCCCAGCACTACGGCGGCACCGCCGACTGGGACGCCATCGCCCGCCTGAAGGAGCACGTCCCGGAGATCCCCGTGCTCGGCAACGGCGACATCTGGTCCGCCGGGGACGCGCTGCGCATGGTCCGCGAGACCGGCTGCGACGGCGTGGTCGTGGGCCGCGGCTGCCTGGGCCGCCCCTGGCTCTTCGCCGACCTGGTCGCGGCCTTCGAAGGACGTACCGAGGACTACGTACGTCCCACCCTGCGCGAGGTCGCCGACGTGATGGTCCGGCACGCCACCCTGCTCGGCGAGTGGCTCGGCGACGAGCAGAAGGGCGTCGTCGACTTCCGCAAGCACGTCGCCTGGTACCTCAAGGGCTTCGCGGTCGGCTCCGAGATGCGCAAGCGGCTGGCGATCACCTCCTCGCTGGCCGAACTCCGCGCCGGACTGGACGAGCTGGACCTCGGCCAGCCCTGGCCGGCCGGCGCCGACGGCCCCCGCGGCCGTACCTCCGGCAACAACCGGGTGGTCCTCCCCGACGGCTGGCTCAAGGACCCCTACGACTGCGCGGGCATCGGCGAGGACGCGGAGCTGGACACCTCCGGCGGGTGACACGCGCCGCTCGGGTCCACGAGCCGCGCGGCCCGTACGACCCGTCGGCGCGCAGCGCCCGGGCCGCCGTGGCCGGTGCCGGCGACGGGGCTCACTCCCCGGACGGGCGCGGTGTCGAGCCGTACGCCGTCAGGAAGCGGTCCCGGAAGGAGTCCATCTTCCACACGGGCGCGTCGTGGGCGGGCCTCAGCCCGTCCGTCCAGCCCCAGCCGTCGATCGCGTCCAGCACCTCGGGGTCCTTGGCGACGATCGAGACCGGCACGTCGCGGCTGGCGTGGTCGCCGCTGACCCGGGCGATGGGCTGGTGGTCGCCGAGGAAGACCAGCACGGTGTCGTCGGTGCCGTAGCGCCGCAGCCACTGGGTCAGGCTGGTGACCGAGTACTGGATCGACTTGCCGTACTCCTGCCGGGAGGCGGTGCTGTCGGCCACGACGTCCGCGGGCTTCCTCCCCGCCTTCCGGATGGCGCCGAAGACCGAGCCGTCGCCGAGTTCGTCCCAGCCGACCGTCTTCGGGATCGGCGCCCAGGGCTGGTGGCTGGAGGTGAGGATGATCTCCGCCATCAGCGGCTTGTCGCGCTTCCTGCCGTGCTCCAGCCGCTGGAACGCCTCCAGCGCGTACTGGTCGGGCATGGTCGACCAGCTGAACTTCGGCCCCCGGTAGCCCAGCTGGAAGGCGTTGTAGACCTTGTCGAGGCCGTAGAACCGCTGCTCGGGCCAGCCCTTCTGCACGCCCGGCATGACGCCGACCGTGTCCCAGGCGCCGGTCCGGGCGAACGCCTTGGTGAGACTGAGGTGGTCGCTCGCCATGACCGTGCGGTAGCGCTGCTGGTTGTCGATCCACAGGCCGGACAGGAACGTGGAGTGCCCCAGCCAGCTGCTGCCGCCGTACGTCGCCGAGGTCAGCCAGCCGCTCCTCGCGTGGAAGCCCGCCTTCGCCAGCGCCTCGGTGTCCGCCGTGAGCGTCCGGTCGACGCCGGGCGCCATGACCGGATCCTCGATCGCGCTGCGGCCGTAGCTCTCGACGAAGGTGAAGAGCATGTCCTTGCCGCGCAGGGCGGGCACCAGCTCCTCGCCCGGTGTCGCGCCGAAGGCGTCCGCCTCGGCCTCCCGCGCGAACGCCGCCTCGTCGTGGAGCGTGTCCCGCACCCGGTGGGCCTGGATCCTGAGGGCACCGGCGGTGCGGTCGGAGGCGATCGGCACGGCACCGAACTGGAGGCCGAACGCGGTGCACGTGATCCAGACGGTGCCGGAGACCAGCGTGCCGAGCAGGGCCCGGTCCCGGTGCCTCGCCAGCGCGTTGCCGAGCCGCACCGTGGCCAGCGCCGTCAGGACGATCAGCAGCAGGACGAGGGCCACGGCGCCGACGGCCGCCCCGACCGCGACCGCGGGGCCCATCGCGTCCCGCACATAGGACTGCGCGTCGTCCAGCAGCCCCCAGTCCAGCACGATGTCGAAGTGCCGGCCGAGGTACTCGTCGAAGCCGATGTCGAGGATGTCCAGGACGGCCAGGGCGCCGACGACCGCCCCGCCCGAGGCCGCCGCCACCAGCCGGGGCCGGGGCGGCAGACTCAGCAGGACGGCGGCGCCCAGGATCGCCTCCGCCGGCAGCCGCAGGAACTCGACGGGCCTGAGACCGCCCAGCGTGTTCGGCATCTGGAGACAGACGTACACCAGCACGGCGGAGAGCGCGGTCACCGTCACCCGCACGGCACGCACGACACCGGGATGCCGCCCCGACCAGCGGGCGATGCGCTGCCGCAGCCGCGGCACGGGGCGCAGGCGCAAGCGCGTGAGTACAGCCACCCGAGGGTCCTTCCGTACGAAGCCCGTCCAGACGGCGGACCCGGTGTGGGGTCCGGATCCGCCACCTCTCCGTACGGTCACTCGACCAAGGATGTTCAACACCGACGCCGCGAAGGGGCGCGAGGCTCAGCCGAAGTGCGGCTCCGCCGCGTGGGCGCGACCGGCCCCCACGCACCCGCGGACGCGTGGGGGCCCGCCCCCGCCGACCCCCCTACGCCCCGCCGACCACCGTCAACAGGGCGAGCGGCGCCGCGGCCGACCGGGCCTCCCGCACGCACGCGTGCGGATACGGCACCGGCTCCGGATGCGTGTCGCGGCCGTAGCCGGCGAGCACCTCCGGCAGCCGGTGCCCCGTCGCGGCCGCCGCGTCGACCAGCCCGTGCGCGACCGTGCGGGCCTCGTCGTGCAGGCCGTAGCGGGCCAGCCCCAGCGTGATCAGCGCGTTGTCGTGCGGCCAGACCGAGCCGCGGTGGTAGGAGAGCGGGTGGTACGCCGGCTGCCCGGCGGCCAGCGTCCGCACGCCCCAGCCGGAGAAGAAGTCCGGCTCCAGCAGGCGCCGGCCGACGACCTCCCCGTACTCCTTGTCCAGCAGCCCGGACCAGAGCAGGTGCCCGGCGTCGGAGGCCAGGGCGTCCACCTGGCGGCCCGAGCCGTCCAGGGCGAGCGCGGGGAAGGAGTGCTCCGGCATCCAGAAGTCGCGCTGGAAGCGGTCGCGGAGGTCGGCGGCGGCCTGCTCCAGCAGGGCGGCGTAGGTCTCGTCCGCCCACACCGTGCGCGCGACCCAGGCGGTGCGGCGCAGCGCGTCGTACGCGTACCCCTGCGCGCCCGCCGCCATCACCGGGCCGCCCGGCCGGGTGCCGTCGGCGGAACAGATGGCGCCGGGGGAGTCCTTCCAGTTCTGGTTGGCCAGACCGCCGCGGTCGGCTCGGTAGACGAGGTAGCCGCGCGAGGTGAGCCCGCCGTGGTCCAGCATCCAGCCGATCGCCGCGCGGGCGTGCGGCTGGAGCCGGCGGGCCAGCACCGCGTCACCGGTCTGCTCGACATACGCGCCGAGCAGCACCAGGAACAGCGGGGTGGCGTCGACCGAGCCGTAGTACCGCCCGAAGGGCACCTGCCCGAAGTGGGCCAGCTCGCCGTGGCGCACCTCGTGCACGATCTTGCCGGGCTGTGCGACCGGGTCGGCGTTGGCCTCCGTCACCTGGGTCGCGGCGAGCGCGGGCAGCGTGGCGGCGGCCAGCCGCGGGTGGTAGGGCAGGGCGAAGAGGGAGGTGAGCAGGGCGTCGCGGCCCAGCAGGGTGAGGAACCAGGGGGCGCCGCCGGCCGGGACGCGCAGCTCCTCGCCGTCGGGCCCGGTCGCCGGGATCTGGAGCGAGGCCAGGTCGGCCAGGCCCCGGGCACAGGCCGCCGCCAGCTCCGGCCAGCCGGTCGGGAAGGCCACGCCCTCGGCGAACGCGGCCTCCTTGGCCCGCAGGTGCGTCCGCACGGCGGACGGGGAGCGCGGCACCCTCAGGGCCCGCCGCTCGCCGTGCGGCCGGGCCATCACCCGCAGGATCAGCTCCGCCGTGCCGTGCGGGGCCAGTTCCAGGGTCCACACCAGGCGGCGGGCGCCGGTGCCGGTCTCCTCGACGCCGTCCGGGGCGGGCTCGGCCGTCACGGTGGTGCGCGAGTGCCACTCGCCGCGCCGGTAGGTGAACTCCACGCCGTCGTCCAGCACCTGGCGGGAACGGACGGCGCCGACCTTGGTGTAGGTGCGGTGGTCGGCGCGCAGCTCGAACTGGTCGGCGAAGTCGGCGTCGGCGGTGACCGCGAGGCGGACCGTCGTCGGCACCGGGCGGTTGCTGGTCAGCCGTAACGACTCCACGAACGAGCCGTCGCCGACGGCCTGTTCGCGGAAGACGGTGTACGCGGGTGGCTCCTGGCGTCCGCCGCGCGGCACCAGCACACAGCGGGCGGTGTCCCCGTCGGTGACGGGGGACAGGGTCTCCGGTACGGCCCCGTCGACCGTGAGCTGCCACCGGCTGACATGCCGGGCGTCCCGCACGAACAGGCCGTCCGGTGAACTGCCGCCCCACACCCCGCTGATGTCCCCCCGGTCGCCCACGGCGGCGAAGGTCACACCGTGCACGAGCAGATGATGCCGGTCCGTCATCCCCGGTCCCCTCCCTTGACTGGCTTGACTGGCTTGACTGCTCCGGCGCCGCAGCCGGGGGCGCCGGCCCCGGGGCGCTCGTGCAGGAGGTCGAGCGTGAGCGCGGCGGTCCAGCCGAAGCGGGTCGCGCCGCAGGCCGCGCCGGTGAACGGATCGACGTACTCGGCGAAGTCCGACGCGCCGGCGATGTCCAGCACCGCCTCCCGCAGCGCGTCGGCGCGGTCCCGCTCGCCGTGCAGCCTGAGTCCGCGCTCCAGCAGCCAGTTGGTGTTGAACCAGGCCGGCCCGCGCCAGTAGCGGTGCGGGTCGAAGGCCTCGCCGAGCAGGTCGTAGCTCGGGACCAGGCGGGTGGTACGGCCGAGCCCGAAGTGCGGTCCGCACGCCGTGCGCACGAGGGCGGCGGCGATCTCGCGGGGCAGCGTCGGCAGCAGCAGGGGTACCAGACCGGAGACGCCGCGCTCGGGGATGGGCCGTCCGCTCACCACGTCACGGCAGAGGAACAGGGACCGCGCCGGGTCCCAGAGCCGGTCGACGAGGACCGCGGCCAGCCGCTGCGCGCGGGCGTGCCGGGCGGTGCCGGTGGCGCCCAGCTCGCGGGCGATCCGGGCCAGCGCGTGCTCCGACACGATGAGCAGCGCGTTGAACGCCGGGTCCTCCACGGCGAACGCGTTCGGGCCCATGGCGTGCCCGTCCCGGTAGCCGCGGTCCCGGTACTCCGCCGCCAGCCGTACGTACCGCCCGTAGTCCAGATCCGTCGGCCGGTCCTCGGGGGCGCCGTGGGCCAGGTCGGCGCGGCGGAAGGAGCGGGCCGGGGCCGGGACGACCCGGGACAGCGGCAGGTCCCAGCAGGGGCTGTTGTCCATACCCTGTTCCCACGGGTGCACGATGGAGACGAGGCCGCCGCCGCCCAGATCCCGCCGGTGCAGCAGATACCGGTGCCAGGCGGCCAGCCGGGGGTAGACCCGGGCGAGGAAGCCGCGCGCCCGGGACAGCCCCGGGTCGGCGCGGTGCACCAGCCACGCGGCCAGCGCGTGCACCGGTGGCTGCACGATCCCGGAGGTCTGTACGGTGCGCGGGGCGCCCGCCGCACGCCCGGCGGCCGAGGAGCGCCAGAAGTCGGGGCTGGGGAAGTAGGCGTCGAGCGGCACGGAGGGGTTGAAGACGATGTGCGGGAGCCGCCCGTCGGCCCACTGGGCCTCCAGCAGCGTCTCCAGCTCCGTCTGCGCACGCAGCGGCGACAGGTGCCGCAGACCGATCGCGACGAAGGCCGAGTCCCAGGACCACTGGTGCGGATACAGACCGCGCGACGGGACCGTGGACGTGCCGGTCCAGTTGTCCGCCAGCACCCGGGCGGCCCGGGTGTGCAGCGACCCGGCCGCCGTGGCCGGGTCGTATGCAATGTCCGCCGGTCCGGGCACGCCGTCCCCGGGTGCGCAGGCTCCCACCGTGCCGGTGAGCACGGGCGGGAAGGAGGGGCCAACGGGCGTGAGGCGCCCGATGGGACGTGCGGTGACTCGGGTGGTGCGGTCCACTCAGGGCTCCCCGAAAACGTCCGGCCGACCGGTTCGGCAGCGGCTACCGTAGAGTTACGTCTATTTAACACGCAAAACTCACTATGTAATGCAGGGTTGAGAAACACAAGGGGGTGCGCATGACCGGACGGCCCAGCAGGACGGGCAAGGCCATCAGGGCAGGGGGCCAGGCGAGCGCCGGAGATCTGCTCGAACTGGTGCGCAGCGGCCGCGCCACCACACGCGGCGCGCTCCAGCGGGTCACCGGCCTGTCCCGGGCCACCGTCGGCCAGCGCCTCGACCGGCTCTTCCGCGCCGGCTGGCTGCGCGAGGGAGCCGGCGGCCCCGTGGAGTCCCCGCTGGGCGGACGCCCCTCGATCACCCTGGAGTTCGACGACGAGCACGCCGTCGTCCTCGCCGCCGACCTGGACACCCGGCACGCCCGCGCCGCCGTGCTCACCCTGACCGGCGAGATCCTGGCCGAGCACACCGGCACCCTGGTCATCGAGGACGGCCCGGACACCGTGCTCGGCGAACTGGGCCACTGGTTCGCCGCCTTGCTGGAGAAGGCGGGACACCGGCCGCAGGAGGTCTGCGGCATCGGGCTGGCGGTGCCCGGCCCCGTCGACAGCGACACCGGCCGGGTCGTGCAGCCGCCGATCATGCCGGGCTGGGACGGCCACGACCTCAGAGGCCGGCTCGCCAGATCCTTCACCGATCTCACCGGCGCGCGCACGCCGCCCGTCCTGGTGGACAACGACGCCAACCTCATGGCCTACGCCGAACAGCGCACCGGCTATCCGGACTGCTCGGCGTTCGTGCTGGTCAAGGTGTCGACCGGAATCGGCGCCGGGGTCGTGGTGGACGGCTCCATCTACCGGGGGATCGACGGAGGCGCGGGGGACATCGGCCACATACGGGTGCCGGAGGGCGCCCAGGCGCTGTGCCGGTGCGGTTCCTACGGCTGTCTGGCCGCCGTCGCCAGCGGTGGCGCCGTGGCCCGGCGGCTGGCCGCGACCGGGGTGCGGGCGGCCTCCGGCTCGGACGTGCGGGATCTGCTGGCGGCCGGGCATCCGGAGGCGGCGGCGCTCGCCCGCGAGGCCGGGCGGCGGGTCGGCGATGTGCTGGCGACCGTGGTGACACTGCTCAACCCCGGGGTGCTGATGATCGCGGGGGATCTGGCGGGAACGCCCTTCCTCACCGGCGTGCGGGAACTGCTCTACCAGCGGGCGCTGCCGCGCTCCACCGCCCATCTGGACGTGGTGACCTCGCGGCTCGGCGAGCGGGCCGGGCTGGTCGGGGCCGGGGCGCTGGTCGTGGAGCACCTGTACGCCCCTGAGCGGGTCGAGGAACGGCTGCTGGCGCTGGGTGTGTGACGGTCCGCATGGTGATATCCGGGCGCCCTCGACAGCGTGATTCTCGCCACCCCTGATAAGTCTTGTGCTCAGATGAGCGGATCTTGGGTGGTTGTACTTCTCCAAAGGGTGGCACTGCGTGCCACCCTTTGATCGTTCATCGAGCGAAATCAGACGACGGGAAAGACGCTCAGATGAGCGAAAGTGTGAGCCGTTGAGAGTTATTGCGTTCAAGAATTGAAAACAAGGCGCGACGATTACTTGCCAAGCCTTGACTTTCGATCCACTGGCGGACGAGTGGTTACGGGCGCATGACGCGCAAGTGGACGTACCCAGGCGCCTTTGATCTGGGTATGTTCCTCGCCGTCAGGGCAGCCACCGCGTCCTCGAGGAGTCGAGACCCGTGTCGGAAAACAAAGATCCCCACGCCGCCGAATCCGGTAAGAGCGTTGAGAGCGTGAAGTTCGTTTACGACTTCACCGAGGGCAACAAGGACCTCAAGGATCTGCTCGGCGGCAAGGGCGCGAACCTCGCCGAGATGACCAACCTGGGACTCCCCGTTCCGCCCGGCTTCACCATCACCACCGAGGCCTGCAAGGTCTACCTCGACAGCGGTGAGGAGCCGGCGGCACTGCGTGACGAGGTGAGTGCGCACCTCGACGCGCTGGAGCAGAAGATGGGCAAGCGGCTCGGCCAGGGCGACAACCCCCTCCTGGTGTCCGTACGCTCCGGCGCCAAGTTCTCCATGCCCGGCATGATGGACACCGTCCTGAACATCGGCATCTCCGACACGTCGGTGCAGGGCCTGGCCGAGCAGGCCGGCGACGAGCGCTTCGCCTGGGACTCCTACCGCCGCCTCATCCAGATGTTCGGCAGGACCGTCCTCGGCGTCGACGGCGACCTCTTCGAGGAGGCGCTGGAGAGGGCCAAGGCGGCCAAGAAGGTCACGGTCGACACCGAGCTGGAGGCCGCCGACCTGAAGAAGCTGGTCACCACCTTCAAGAAGATCGTCAAGAAGGAGGCCGGCCGGGACTTCCCGCAGGACCCGCGCGAGCAGATGGACCTCGCCATCAAGGCGGTCTTCGACTCCTGGAACGGCGACCGCGCCAAGCTCTACCGCCGCCAGGAGCGCATCCCGCACGACCTGGGCACGGCCGTCAACGTCTGCTCCATGGTCTTCGGCAACCTCGGCCCCGACTCCGGCACCGGCGTCGCCTTCACCCGTGACCCCGCCTCCGGCCACCAGGGCGTCTACGGCGACTACCTCCAGAACGCCCAGGGCGAGGACGTGGTCGCGGGCATCCGCAACACCGTGCCGCTCGCCGAGCTGGAGAAGATCGACAAGAAGTCGTACGACCAGCTGATGCAGATCATGGAGACCCTGGAGAACCACTACAAGGATCTCTGCGACATCGAGTTCACCATCGAGCGCGGCCGGCTGTGGATGCTCCAGACCCGCGTCGGCAAGCGCACCGCGGGCGCCGCCTTCCGGATCGCGACCCAGCTGGTGGACCAGGGCCTGATCGACGAGGCCGAGGCGCTCAAGCGGGTCACCGGAGCCCAGCTCGCCCAGCTGATGTTCCCCCGCTTCGACGAGGACGCCAAGGTCGAGCAGGTCGGCCGGGGCATCGCGGCCTCGCCGGGCGCGGCGGTCGGCAAGGCGGTCTTCGACTCCTACACCGCCGTCAAGTGGTCCCGCTCCGGCGAGAAGGTCATCCTGATCCGCCGCGAGACCAACCCCGACGACCTGGACGGCATGATCGCGGCGGAGGGCATCCTGACCTCCCGCGGCGGCAAGACCTCGCACGCCGCCGTCGTCGCCCGCGGCATGGGGAAGACCTGTGTGTGCGGCGCCGAGGATCTCGAGGTGGACACCAAGCGCCGCCGCATGACCGTGCCGGGCGGGCGCGTGGTGGAGGAGGGCGACCTCGTCTCCATCGACGGCTCGACCGGCAAGGTGTACCTGGGCGAGGTCCCCGTCGTCCCCTCCCCGGTGGTGGAGTACTTCGAGGGCCGGATGCACGCCGGTGCGGAGGACGCCGACGAGCTGGTCGAGGCGGTGCACCGCATCATGGCCTTCGCCGACCGCAAGCGCCGCCTGCGGGTGCGGGCCAACGCCGACAACGCCGAGGACGCGCTGCGCGCCCGCCGCTTCGGCGCCCAGGGCATCGGCCTGTGCCGCACCGAGCACATGTTCCTCGGCGACCGCCGTGAGTTGGTGGAACGTCTTATCCTCGCCGACACGGAGACCGAGCGCGAGGAGTCCCTCAAGGAACTCCTGCCCCTCCAGAAGCAGGACTTCATCGAACTCTTCGAGGCGATGGACGGCCTGCCCGTCACCGTCCGCCTCCTCGACCCGCCGCTGCACGAGTTCCTGCCCGACATCACCGAACTGTCGGTGCGCGTGGCGCTCGCCGAGTCCCGCCAGGAGCCCCACGAGAACGAGCTGCGCCTGCTCCAGGCCGTGCACCGGCTGCACGAGCAGAACCCGATGCTGGGCCTGCGCGGCGTCCGGCTGGGCCTGGTCATCCCCGGCCTGTTCACCATGCAGGTGCGGGCCATCGCCGAGGCCGCGGCCGAGCGCAAGGCCGCCAAGGGCGACCCGCGGGCCGAGATCATGATCCCGCTCGTCGGCACGGTCCAGGAGCTGGAGATCGTCCGTGAGGAGGCCGACCGGGTCGTCGCCGAGGTGCAGGAGGCCACCGGCACCCGGCTCAAGCTGGCGATCGGCACGATGATCGAGCTGCCGCGCGCCGCGCTGACCGCCGCTCAGATCGCCGAGGCCGCCGAGTTCTTCTCCTTCGGCACCAACGACCTCACCCAGACGGTCTGGGGCTTCAGCCGCGACGACGTGGAGGCCTCCTTCTTCACCGCCTATCTGGAGAAGGGCATCTTCGGCGTCAGCCCCTTCGAGACGATCGACAAGGACGGCGTGGGCTCCCTGGTGGCGTCCGCCGCGAAGGCCGGCCGGGCCACCCGCCCCGACCTCAAGCTCGGCGTCTGCGGCGAGCACGGCGGCGACCCGGAGTCCGTCCACTTCTTCCACGAGGTCGGACTCGACTACGTCTCCTGCTCCCCGTTCCGCATCCCGGTGGCACGGCTGGAGGCGGGCCGGGCGGCCGTACAGGCGGAGGGCAGCGACCACCGCTGAGCGCTCGGCCGTGCCGGGCCCCGCGCGGGCCCGCCGGACGCCGGAACCGCCGTCCCTCACCCCGACCCTCACCGACGGGGCGGCGGCTCCGGCGCACCGAGAGAGGGCGGTACCCCGTGCGGGGGGTGCCGCCCTCTCGCCTGCGTCGGGTACGGTCCTGACCCTGCGGTCGCCGTGGACCGGTATCCAGCGGCTCGACGTCCCACAGCGAACCGGGCGGGCAGGAACTGCGATCGCCGGCCTGATCAGGGAACGGCTCGCCGGCCTTCCGGTATGCGCACGGGCGTACGCGCAGGGCCTTGAACCGGCGGGGCGAGAGGGGACTGCTTTCTCCGGCGAGCGGCGCTACCGTGGTTGGCGGAGTCAGTACGTCAGGTGGCTTGTGATGGATGCGATTGCGCTGGCGGCCGCAACCGCCCTGGTGGGGGCGATCACCACCGATGCCTGGCAGCAGGCCAGATCTGCGCTTGTAGTGCTGTGGCGTCGGGTGCGTCCACAGGAGGCCGCGGCCGTCGACGCCGAACTCGCGGAATCCCGTACCCGGGTGCTGGCGGCCCGCCGGGCCGGGGAAGCGGACGCCGAGCAGGCCGTGGTGGCGCACTGGCGGGCCCGGATACGTTCGCTGCTGCGGGAGCATCCGTCGGTGGCGGACGACCTGCGGCAGTTGCAGGACGCCTACCTCACCCCGGCTCTGACCGCCGACGAGCAGGCCCGCATCGGACAGATCATGAAGGCGACGGCCTCCGGACACGGACGGGTGTACCAGGCGGGCCGTGACCAGCACATCACCGAGCGATGAAACCTGCCGACGACCGCCCCCCGGAGCGGAACCAGGAGCAGCTCCGCCTCCAGGCCCAGGCAACGGACCAGGCCCGGATCTACCAGGCCCTCCAGGACCTGTATCTCGCGCAGCGGGATCTGCACCTGCACTACGAGGACGGCGTGCGCAGGACGCGTCGCGCCCTCACCGGCATGCCGACGGAGCAGTGCCCGTATCCGGGTCTGGCAGCCTTCGACACGGAACATGCGCGCTGGTTCTTCGGCCGGGACCGGCTGACCGCGGAGCTTCGGCTCCGTCTGGACGAGCGGCTGCACGGCGGCGGTCCGTTGATGGTGGTCGGTCCCTCGGGATCGGGCAAGTCGTCACTGCTCGCTGCTGGTCTGCTGCCCGCGCTCGCCGATGGCGCCCTGCCCGTGCCGGGAGCGGCGCAGTGGCCGTGTCTGCTGTTCACCCCCACGGCCGAGCCCCTGACCACCGTGGCCACGCAGCTGGCCGTGGCCACTGGTCGCGGTGCACAGGACATGGCCGAGGTGCTGACGGACGGGCCGGCCGCGTGCGCCACGGTGCTGCGGGACAGTCTGCGGAGGAGGGACGGCAGCGACCAGGCGCAGCACAGGCGGCTGGTGATGGTCGTCGACCAGCTCGAGGAACTGTTCACTCTGTGCCGCAGCGAGCGGCAACGGCGCGGTTTCCTCGAAATGCTCTGGGCGCTGACCGAAGCGCGCCCCGGCGGCGAGGACCCGGTCGGCCTGGTGGTCTGCGGGCTGCGGTCGGACTTCTATACGCCCTGTGCCGACTTCCCTCAGCTGCGGACTGCTCTGCGGGACGGTCAGATCCTGGTCGGTTCCATGACGGAGACCGAACTGCGGGACGCGATCCTGTTTCCCGCGCGGGAAACGGGACTGGAGATCGAACCAGGTCTGGTCGAAGTGCTGCTGCGCGATCTCGGGTCACCCGGCCGCCTCGGCACGGCCGACGACGCCACGGACACGAGCGGTACGACGCGGTACGAGGCCGGGCGGCTGCCCCTGCTGGCGCACGCCTTACGGGCCACCTGGCTGAACAGACACGGCCACACCCTCACCCTGGACGGCTACCAGGCCACCGGCGGTCTCGCCGGCGCCATCGCCAAGAGCGCCGAACGCCTCTTCACCGGCCTGGAGCCCTCAGGCCGACAGACGGCACAAGCCCTTTTCCTGCACCTGGTGAGAATCGGCGACTCCGTGGACGACACCCGCCGACGACTGCCGTACACCGACCTGCTCGGCCACGGCGGAACCGCCGCCACAACCGCCGCGGTCATCGACACCTTCACCCGAGGCCGTCTGCTGACCCGGCAGAACGACAGCGTCGAGATCACTCACGAGGCTCTGCTGCACGCCTGGCCGCGCCTGCACCGGTGGATCGAGGAAGACCGGGCCGGCCAGCGCCTACGCCAGGAGCTAGAGGAAGCAGCCACCGACTGGTACCGCGGGAACCGCGATCCGGGCATGCTCTACCGGGGCAGGCGCCTGGGAACCGCACGGACCTGGGCCGACGCACCCGGAGTGCATATCGGCCCCGCTGCCTCCGCCTTCCTCGCCGCGTCCCTACGCCACGAACGCCGCGCGGCATGGCTCCGGCACACCATGATCACCGTCCTGGCCGTTCTGGTTCTCTTCGCCTCCTCGGCCGCCATCGTTTCTTTCCGGGCGGAGCGGACCGCGACTCATCAGCGCAACGTGGCCCTTTCCCAGAGGGCCGCGGCCGAAGCCGGAGCGCTGCGCTCCCTCAACCCGGCCCTGGCCGCACAACTCGGCCTGGCCGCCTACCGGCTCAGCCCGACCGAGGAGGCCCGAAGCAGCCTTCTGTCCACCTTCGCCACTCCTTACGCAGTGCGGCTGACCGCGGCCGAATCCGTGTACGTCGCGGCCTACGCCCCCGACGGGCACACATTCGTAATGATCAGCCGGGACGGCACCGCACGGCTGTGGAGCATCACCCACCGTTCCCACCGTCCGGTCGCACTCGTCACCTTTCGTACCCGGCACATCGGCAACCCCGGCCATGGCGCTGTCGACTCGGCTGCCTTCAGCCCGGACGGGCATGTCCTGGCCACCGCCAGCTGGGACAAGACCGTGAAGCTGTGGGACGTCACCGACCCGCGCCATCCCAGTGGGCTGGCCACACTGACCGGCCACCGTGCCCCTGTCAGGTCGGTGGCCTTCAGTCCCGTGGGGCACACCCTGGCCACCGGCAGCGACGACCACACGGCCCGCCTGTGGGACGTGGCCGACCCGCGGCGCCCTGCCGCCCTGGCCACCTTGAAGGGTCACCGGGCCTCTGTCAGGTCGGTGGCGTTCAGCCGGGACGGCCGCGCGGTGGCCACCGGCAGCGAGGACGGCACAGCGGGCCTGTGGGACGCCACCCGCCCCCGTCGCCCCGGACGCCTCGCCGTCCTTCCCCGTCACCCGGGTGGCATGTCCACCCTCATCAGCCAGGACACGGGTGTCTTCGCCGTCGCCTTCGGCCCGGACAACCACACATTCGTCACCGGCGGCAGCGGCGGAGCCCTCCAGCTGTACGACGTCTCCGACCCTCACCACCCCTCCGCGCTCGCCTCCCTCGAAGGCCACACCGGGGCGGTGTACTCCGTCGCCGTCAGCCCCGACGGCCGCACAGTGGCCAGCGGCAGCGACGACACCACCGTACGGCTCTGGAACATCACCGACCCGCTCCACCCTTCTCAGGCCGCCACTCTCACCGGCCACGCCGATGTCGTCCTCACCGTGATGTTCAGCCCTGACGGCCGCACCCTCGCCACCGGCAGTGACGACTACACGGCCCGCCTGTGGGCCCTCTCCGAGCTTGACTTCACGACGTACCGCGCGCCCCTCCTCGTCGCGGCTACGGCCCCGCGCGGCGGTGTCCTCGCCACGGGCAGCGCGGACCGGAGGGTGGTGCTCTGGGACTGGACCCGTCCTGGCCATCCGCTCGAGCTGGCCACGCTCACAGCGCACACGGGAGCGGTCGTCTCCGCGGCATTCGATCCGAGCGGGACCCTCCTGGCCACCGGCGACGCTGCCAACAGCGTGCATCTGTGGGATGTCACCGACCCGCGCCACCCCCGTCACCTCGCCGCCATCCCCGGGTCCGGCGGTTCCGCCGTCGCTTTCGCACCGCACGGGCGCCTGCTCGCCATCGGGGGCTGGGACCGGCGGGTCAGTCTGTGGAGCGTCACCGATCCACGCCATCCGGTTCATCTGGTCACGCGCGCAGGCCATGCCAACATCGTCACCGCCGTAGCCTTCAGCCCGGATGGGCGGATGCTGGCCACCGGCAGCCAGGACCGCACCGTTCTCCTCTGGGACATCACCGACCGCAGTCATCCGCGAGCCCTGAGCCGTGTGCCGGGTACCGCCCTGGCCTTCGCCCCCCGAGGCCGCACGCTGGCGACGGCAGGAAGCGACCGGACCGTACGGCTCTGGGACCTCCGTCACCCACGCCGTCCGACCCGCCTGGCCGCTCGCGCAGAGCACACCGGCACCGTCTACTCGGTCGCCTTCACGAAGAACGGCCGCACACTGGCGACTGCCGCCGCTGATCGCATCATCCGGCTCTGGGACATCCCCCACCATCTGAGCTCTGTAGCCCACCTCACCGGTCACAGCGATGCCGTCCGCTTCGCCGCTTTCACCTCTGATGGCCGCACCGTGCTGAGCGCCGGTGAGGACGGCGCCATCCACCGCTGGGACACCGACCCGGACCGGGTGGCCCGGCGGATCTGCCTATCTGCCTCACTTCCTCTCACCCATGACGAGTGGCTGACGTACTTCCCCGGCACGGCATACCGTCCGCCGTGTCGCTGACAAGGAGGGAACGCCGGTGTCCGGGCCCTGCGGCAACACCGTCGTACGACCGTCACGACCCCGAGCAGCAGAAGCGGCTGGTCGCTGGCGCGTTCTCCGGCCTCGGCCGGGATGTACCCCGTCTGTTCGCCTCACGCGCGAGGCCCCCGAACCCGTACTTCGACCCGATCAGCCGGGCGGACGTGCCCGCCTGGTCCACGGGGCGGGTGGGTCGTGTCGGTGACGCCGCCTGCGGCGCCACCATCGGCGGCATGGGGGCGGGGACCGCGGCGGTCGCCGCCTGTGTGCCGGCCGGTGAACAGACCCGAACCGGGGGCGACCACCGGGCGGCCTTCACCCGGTACGAGAGCAGGCCGCGGAAGCACGCCCAGAAGTGCCTGGCGAGCGGTGACCGGACGGGGACGTTCCGCGCGCCCGGTAACGCCGCCGGCATCCGGTATCGCAACACCGTGCTGTCCCGTCCCCTGTGCCTGAACGGCATGCTCAAGCTGGGGGGACAAGGTCAGCAGCGTCGCCCTGCCCGACTACGCGGTCGCTGCTACGACCGGAACGGCCCCCGCACCTCGTACGTGATCCCGCCCGACGAGCTCCCGCTCGTGCCCCGCTGGCTGGAGAAGTACAGGCGGGTGCCGTCCGGGGAGAAGGCCGGGCCCGTGATCTCGGAGGCGGACTGGCCGTCGATGCGGAGGAACGGGGCGATGACGTCGTCCGGCGTGATGACGCAGATCTCCATGTTGCCGCCGTCCTCGGCGACGAAGAGGTCGCCGGAGGCGGTGCCCGTGACGTTGTCCACGCCGGTCAGGGGAGCGGTGCCGGACGTCACCAGCGAGTCGTCGTAGGCGAGTTCGATGGTCTGCGCGACGGCGTTGTACTGCCAGACGCGGTTGTCGCCCTTCGTGGTGAACCAGCACGTGTCGTCCGCGTAGTAGCAGCCCTCGCCGCCGTTGAAGCGCTTGGCGCCGGAGACCTGGTTGCGGGTGGCGGTGGCGCCGGTCGGGTCGGGGACCTTGGACCAGGTCACCGGGCCGCTCGCCGCCGTGCCCGCGACCAGCACCTCCAGTGTGCCGGAGGAGAGGTCGCCCCAGGTCGTCGGCCGGAAGCGGTAGAAGCAGCCGTCCGTGACGTCCTCGGTCATGTAGACCACCTTGCGGACGGGGTCGGCCGCGGCCGCCTCGTGCTTGAAGCGGCCCATCGCCGCCCGCTGCGTCGCCGTCTTCGTGCCCCACGGGTCGGTCTCGTAGACGTAGCCGCGGTCCACCTCCTCGCAGGACAGCCAGGTGTTCCACGGGGTCTTGCCGCCCGCGCAGTTCTGGCGGGTGCCGGAGAGGATGCGGTACGCGCCCGTGACGGTGCCCGAGGACGAGAACTTCACCGCGCTGGCGCCACCCGAGGGGTTGATCTCCGAGTTGGAGACATAGATCCAGCCGGTGCCGTCCGCGTAACAGGCGCCGCCGTCGGGCGCGTTGTGCCAGGTGTACGAGGTGCCGGGCACCGTCTGGCCGGAGCGGGCGATCACCCGGCTGGTGAAGCCGCTGGGCAGTCTGATGCCGTTGGCGTCGGGCGAGCCGAGGGCGCCGTACGGGCCGGTGCCGGGCTGGGCGGGCGCGGCGTACGCGGCGCCGCGCCACAGGGTGCCGCCGAAGACGGCCGAGCCGCCGAGGACGGCCGCCGAACGCAGGAGGTGACGACGTTCCACTCTCGCTCCCAGGTGTCATGACCGGGCCCGCCGCCGAGCGGCGACGGGGTCGCGCGGCCAGGACGTTAGGGGAGCAGGAGGGGAGCAGGGTTGACGGGTCGTGGACACGTCATGACGGCTGTCCGGCGGGCAGGCTGTTCGGTGCCGGGGCGGGGGCCGGGCCGTCCGGCGCTCAGGCCGTGGCGCCGCCGTCCACCACCAGGTCGGTGCCGACCGACGAGGCCGCGTCGTCCGAGGCCAGGTACAGCACCGCCGCCGCCACCTCCTGGAGCGTGGAGACCCGGCCGAGCGGTGACTCGGTCCGCATCCGCTCGGCCCGCCCGGCCTCGGTCTCGCCGCGCCTGAGTGACATGGGGGCGCCGACCGGGCCCGGGCTGACCGAGTTGATCCGTACGCCGTCCGCGATGTGGTCCAGGGCGGCGCCCCGGGTGAGGGCCGACACGGCCGCCTTGGTGGCGGCGTAGGCGGTGACGCCGGGCCTGCGGCCGTGCGCGCCCAGGTTGGAGGAGATGTTGACGATGGCCCCGCCCCGCGGCTGGGAGCGCATCTGCCGTACCTCCGCCCGAAGGGCGAGGAGTACGCCCGTGACGTTGGTGTCGAGCATCCGGCGCCAAGCGTCCTCGGCGATGTCCGCGACGGGCTGTCCGGCACCCTCCAGGACACCCGCGTTGTTCACCGCCACGTCCAGCGAGCCGAAGCGGTCCACGGCCGCGGTGACGAGGGATTCGAGGTCGGCTGTGCTGGTGACGTCGGCGGTGACGGCCAGTGCCTTGCCGCCCGCCTCCTCGATCAGGGCCGCCGTCTCCTCGAGCGGCTCCCGCCGCCGCCCGGCGACGACGACGTTCGCCCCCTCGGCGGCGAACGCCAGGGCGACGGCCCGCCCGATGCCGGAGCCGGCGCCGGTGACGAGGGCGGTCCTGCCGGTGAAGCGGTGCGTGGTGGTCATGATCTCCCCTTCTCTGACCATTTTCTTGACCGATCGGTTCAGTATGCGGGCAGAAAGAAGGCGCTGCCCGCCGCGTGCGCGGTTCAGTCGAGCAGCGCCAGTGCCTGTTCCGTCGCGGCCCGTACGCGCGCGGGGTCCGTCGACGCCTTGCCGACCACCCGCAGGCCCTGCATCAGCACCAGCAGCATCCGGGCGAGGGCGAGCGGATCGCGGTCCGCGGCCAGCTCGCCCTGCGCCTGGGCGCGGACCAGGGCGGAGTGCAGCAGGGTCTCGATGTGGTCCCAGCTCTGCTCGACGCGGCGGGCCGCCGCCGGGTCGTGCGGGGCCAGTTCGGCGGCCGTGTTGGTGACGAAGCAGCCGGCCAGGCGGCTCTCCTCGGTCGCGGCCTCGCCGCCGAACCGCCGCACGACCGCCCGTACGGCGGGCAGGGCGGGCCCCGGCTGCGACAGCTCCCGCAGCAGCCCCGGGTCGCGCGTCTGCCCATAGCGGTCCAGCGCCTTCAGATACAGCTCGTGCTTGCTGCCGAAGGTCGCGTACAGGCTGGCGCGGCCGATGCCGAGGTGCTCGACGAGGTCGGACATCGACGTCGCCTCGTAGCCGCGCCGCCAGAACAGCTCCAGGGCTGCCTGCAGCGCGGCGTCCGGATCGAACTCCTTGGTCCTGGCCACGGACAGGACCCTAGGGCTATCTGAAATGATCGGTCAAGTAAGTCTCGCGGGTAAGTCCTACGAGGCTTTGACCTCGTACGCCGCCACCCGCACCGACTCGTCGTCCAGGCACCGCCCCGACTCCAGGTCGAACCGCTGCTTCAGCAGCGGCGAGGCGACGAACGGGCGGCCCTGGTGGGTGCCGGTGAGGCCGCGGGCGAGGACCGCCGCGCCGGTGAACGGGTCGCGGTTGTCGATCCCGTACAGCCGGCCGTTCCGGTCGCGGAACAGCGCCACCTGGCGGCCGTCCGGGAGCAGGGCCGCCACGCCACGGCCGGGGAGCAGGGTGCTCAGGTCGCAGACCGCGAACCACTCGCCGTCCAGGTGGAGCTGGACCTTCAGGTCGGTCGTCTCAACTGCCAGGGTCATCGCTGGGTGCTTCCTTCCAGGACGTCTTCCAGGGGCTCGGCGGGCCGCAGGCCGATGGAGAGCAGCGGCAGGTCGGGCTTGATCTGGTCGCGCTCGGGGACGAAGGCGACCACCGGGTCGGGAGTGTCGGGCGCGTTCACGAAGGACACGAAACGGGCCAGCTTCTCGGGGTCGTTGATGGTCTCCGCCCACTCGTCGCGGTAGTGGGCGACATGGGCGGCCATCAGGGACTCCAGCTCGTCGCAGATGCCGAGCGAGTCGTGCACGACGACGTCCCGTACGTGGTCCAGGCCGCCGGGGATCCGCTCCAGCCAGGTGGAGGTGCGCTCCAACCGGTCGGCGGTGCGGATGTAGAACATCAGGAACCGGTCGATCAGGCGGATCAGCTCGGCGTCGGACAGGTCCTGCGCGAGCAGGTCCGCGTGGCGCGGGGTGGCGCCGCCGTTGCCGCCGACGTACAGGTTCCAGCCGTTGGCGGTGGCGATCACGCCGAAGTCCTTCGACTGGGCCTCGGCGCACTCCCGTGCGCACCCGGAGACCGCCGACTTGAGTTTGTGCGGGGACCGCAGGCCCCGGTAGCGCAGCTCCAGGTCGATCGCCATGCGGACCGAGTCCTGGACGCCGTAACGGCACCAGGTCTGGCCCACGCAGGACTTCACCGTGCGCAGCGACTTGCCGTACGCGTGGCCCGATTCGAAGCCCGCGTCCACCAGCCGCGCCCAGATGGAGGGGAGCTGCTCGACCCGGGCGCCGAACATGTCGATCCGCTGGCCGCCGGTGATCTTCGTGTAGAGGCCGAAGTCCCGGGCGATCTCGCCGATCACGATCAGCTTCTCCGGGGCGATCTCGCCGCCGGGGATGCGGGGGACGACCGAGTACGAGCCGTTCTTCTGGAGGTTGGCGAGGAAGTGGTCGTTGGTGTCCTGGAGCGCCGCCTGCTCGCCCTCCAGGACGTAGCCGGCGGCGCCGATCGTGGGCGCGAGCGAGGCGATGATCGAGCCGACCGTGGGCTTGCAGAT
Source organism: Streptomyces fumigatiscleroticus (assembly GCF_014647975.1). GTDB lineage: Bacteria > Actinomycetota > Actinomycetes > Streptomycetales > Streptomycetaceae > Streptomyces > Streptomyces fumigatiscleroticus. The sequence goes on along the minus strand of NZ_BMQF01000002.1, from coordinate 198,968 downwards.
CTCGCAGCCGTCGCCGCCGCGCGCCGCCTCCCGGCCGTGGCGGTCCAGCAGCTCCTGGTAGGAGGTGATGCGCAGGGCGAGGACGATCTCGTACAGCTCCTCGCGGGTCTGGGCGAAGCAGCCGCACAGGCCCTTGTCGACCTCGATGCCGCTCGCCTCCAGCTCGGCGTCGACCAGCTGCCCGAGCACCTTGACGCAGGAGCCGCAGCCGGTACCGGCCTTGGTGCACTTCTTCACCTCGGGCACGGTGGTGCACCGGTGCTCGGTGACCGCGCCGCGGATGGTGCCCTTGGTGACGTTGTGGCAGGAGCAGATCACCGCGTCGTCGGGGAGGGCCGACGGGCCGAGCTGCGCCGGAGCGCCCGCACCGGCGGGGAGGACCAGTGCCTCGGGCGCGACCGGCGGCACCGACCCGGTGAACGCGCGCAGCGTGCCGTACGCCTCCGCGTCGCCGACCAGGATGCCGCCGAGCAGGGTGCCGTCGCGGCCGATGACCAGCTTCTTGTACAGGCCCGAGCGGGAGTCGGAGTAGACCACGTCCAGGCAGTCCTCGGCGGTGCCGTGCGCGTCGCCGAAGGACGCCACGTCCACGCCGAGCAGCTTCAGCTTGGTCGAGAGGTCGGCTCCGGTGAAGGCCGCCTCGTCCGAGGCGATCGTCGCCGCCGCCGTCTCCGCCTGCTCGTAGCCCGGCGCCACCAGGCCGTACACCCGCCCGTCCGCCGCGAGCGCGCACTCGCCGATCGCGAACACATGCGGGTCGGTGACCGTACGGCACTGCTCGTCGACGCTGATGCCGCCGCGCTCGCCGACCGTCAGACCGCAGTCGCGGGCGAGCTGGTCGCGGGGGCGGACACCGGCGCTGAACACCACCATGTCGGTGGCGAGTTCCGAGCCGTCGGACAGCTTCATACCGGTGACCGCGCCGTCCTCGCCGACGACGATCTCCTGGGTGCCCACGCCGGTGTGGACGGCGAGGCCCATGTCCTCGATGGTGCGCAGCAGCGCCGCGCCACCGCCCTCGTCGACCTGCACCGGCATCAGGCGCGGAGCGAACTCCACGATGTGGGCGTTCAGTCCGAGGCCCTTGAGCGCGCCCGCGGCCTCCAGGCCGAGCAGGCCGCCGCCGACGACGGCACCGGTGGTCGCCCGGGTCTTCGCGTACTCCTCGATGGCGAGCAGGTCCTCGATCGTGCGGTACACGAAACAGCCCGTCGCGTCCTTGTTCGGCACCGGCGGCACGAACGGGTAGGAGCCGGTGGCCAGGACGAGCACGTCGTAGTCGAGGACCAGGCCCGAGCGGGCGGTCACCTTCCGCGCCTCGCGGTCGATGCCGGTCGCCGGGTCGCCGACGTGCAGCTCGATGCCGTGCCGCTCGATGAACGCCATGTCCGTCATCGACAGGTCCTCGGGCGTCCGGCCCGAGAAGTACGAGGTGAGCTGGACCCGGTCGTACGCCGGCCGCGGCTCCTCGCACAGCACCACCACGCGGTGCGTCGCGGTCAGGCCGCGCTCGGCGAGCGCCTCGAGGAAGCGCTGGCCGACCATGCCGTGGCCGACGAGCACGATCGTGGGGGTGGTCTCGGTGGTGGCCGTGGACATCAGGAGCCTCCGTCGTGGGTGAGCAGGTGGAGCAGGGGCCGTCCGTCGGACGGGAGCGGCTCTGCTCCCTCCCAGGCGCGCGCCAGCGCGCCGACGGTGCCGAGTTCGCCGACGAGCACCCCGCCGACCAGGCGGTCGTCGCGGACGACGACCTTGCGGTAGGTGCCGCGGGTGGCGTCGGCGAGCTGGACGACGTCGTCGCCGGGACGTGGTTCGGGTTCGCCGAACGCGGCGAGGTCGAAGGGGCCCTCGTGGCCCGTGAGGGTGAGCCGGGTCAGGGACCGGGTGCCGGTGTAGCGGGCGCGGGCGTTCCCGGCGAGCAGCTCGGCCAGGGCGTCGGCCTGTTCGTACGCGGGCGCGGCCAGCCCGTACACCGTGCCGTCGTGCTGCGCGCAGTCGCCGATGGCGTGGATGCGCGGGTCGGACGTACGCAGCTCGTCGTCGACGACGATGCCCTTGCGGACGTCCAGTCCGGCGTCCTGCGCGAGGCCCACGCGCGGGTGGACCCCGCAGGCCAGCACCACGAGGTCGGCGTCCAGCGCGTACCCGTCGGCCAGCTCCACCGAGCGGACCGCGCCGCCGACGCACCGCACGTCCCGCACCCGGCACTCGGTGTGCACCTCCACACCGAGGTCGGTCAGATGCCGGCGGACCAGCCGTGAGGCGGCCGGGTCGAGCTGGCGTTCCATGAGCCGCTCGGCCTGCTGGGCGAGGACGACCTGCGCGCCCCGCACGGCCAGCGCGCGGGCCGCGGAGACGCCGAGGAGCCCGCCGCCGATGACGACGGCCCGTACGCCGGGCCGTACCGCCTCGGACAGGCCCAGGCAGTCGTCCATGGTGCGGAAGGCGTGCACGCCCCCGGGCAGGCCGCCCTCCGGCGTGTCCGCCGTGAACAGGCCGCGCAGCGGCGGCAGAACGGCGTTGGAGCCGGTGGCCAGGACCAGCGTGTCGTATGCGATCACCGAGCCGTCCGCGCAGCGCACGGTCCGCCCGGCCCGGTCGATGCCGGTGACCCGGGCGCGGGTCAGCTCCGCGGGCGAGGGCAGCGCGATCACCTCGGGTCGGTAGCGGCCGGCCAGCACCTCGGCGAGCAGGACCCGGTTGTACGGGCGGTGCTCCTCCTCGCCGACCAGCAGCGCGGACACGCCGAGCTCTCCGAGCCGCCGGGCGAGACGGACGCCCGCGAGCCCGGCGCCGATCACCACCACACGCGTATTCGAGGTCATGGCACCGAGCGTGCGGTGCCGGTGTTACCCGGTGGCATCACGTCTGTTTCCCGCGGGGAACGCTGCCCTCAGCGGGGACGGGCGCCGGATGTGAGGGTTCGGGGGAGACCGCCCGGACCTCAGAAAACCCTCAGGTCCATGGACGTACCACCCGCCCCGTCACCTAGGGTCGCGATCATGCCCGACATATCGCTGACCACACTCGTCCTGCTGTGCCTGGCGGCGCTGGCGGCCGGCTGGATCGACGCCGTGGTCGGCGGTGGCGGTCTCCTGCTGCTGCCGGCGCTGCTGCTCGGGCTGCCGTCCGGCACGCCGGCCGCGCACGCGCTCGGCACCAACAAGGCCGTCGCCATCGTCGGCACGACGGGCGCCGCGGTGACCTATGCCCGCAAGGCGCCGGTGGACGTCGGCACGGCCGTGCGCATCGGCCTCGCCGCCCTCGCCGCCTCCTCGGGCGGTGCCCTCCTCGCGGCCGGCCTGAGCACCGACGTCCTCAAGCCGGTGATCATGGTGGTGCTGCTCGGGGTCGCCGCCTTCGTGATCCTGCGCCCCGCCTTCGGCGCCGCCCCGGCCCCCGGCCCGGCCACCCGCCGCCGGATCCTGGCAGCGATCGGCCTGGCCGGCCTCGGCATCGGCTTCTACGACGGTCTCATCGGCCCCGGCACCGGCACCTTCCTGGTCCTGGCGCTCACCGCCGTCCTCCACCTGGACCTGGTGACCGCCTCGGCCACCGCCAAGATCGTCAACTGCTGCACCAACGCGGGCGCGCTCGCGATGTTCGCCTGGCAGGGCTCGGTGCTGTGGGAACCGGCCGTGCTGATGGCCGTGTTCAACCTCGTGGGCGGCACCCTGGGCGCGCGCACGGCCCTGAAGAAGGGCAGCGGCTTCGTCCGGCTGGTGCTGCTGACGGTCGTGTTCGCCCTGGTGGCGAATCTGGCGTACGAGCAGTGGGTGGCCTAGTGCCCCGGCAGGCAACGTTCGCCCCGTCGCGACGGGGCGAACGTTGCCTGCCGGGGCACTGGACAGGGCCCGGGATGCCGCCGGCCGGGGCGGTGCGTCACACCTCCGTCGCCTTGACGTGTTCGTACCAGTCGCTTCCGCCGTGCTGCGCCGGATCGTGCCCGGGGTCGTGCTTCCACTCGCTGTCGGTGACCTTGAAGCTGGCGCCCGGCATGAGGAGCACCTCCGCCTCCGTGCCCTGGTACTGGTGGAACGGGTCGATGTCCCGCCCGTACTTCCCGGTGAGCGTCAGCTCCAGCAGGATCCGGTGCTTCACCGTGCCGTCGACCCGCTGGCCCCGCATGAACTCCATCGCCACCGGCTCCTCCCGGCTGGTGCTGTCGAAGGACGTGGTGAACACGGACCCCGGCCGGTAGTTCAGCGCCGCCTGCTTGCCGAACTGGCTGAGCGCCCCCTCCCCGCCGAGGTTCCAGTCGCCCCGGAAGACCTTGCCGGTGACCGGGGGCAGCCGGTTCAGCGCCTCCATCGTCATGTCGGCGTGGGCCTTGAGCTCCTCGAAGAGCACGGGCGCGAGGACCTCGATCCGCGCGTCGATGACGGCCATCGCCGCCTCCTTGGCCGCCTTGTCCGTGCCCCGGGCCGCCGGGAGCTGCGGCGCGATCACCGGGTCCTCGTCGAGCGTGGGCAGGTGCTCCGCCCTGGGATCCTGGGCGGCCCAGTGCAGCTGGCCCTTGACCTGCTTGAGCGAGATGGCCTCGGCGCCGGGGGTGAGCAGCCCGGCGGTGCCGAACGGCGCGTACCCCTGAGGCAGGACCCGGCTGCGCACCACCGCGTTGATCATCTGGTGCGCTCCGCCGGTGTACGCCATCAGAGCGGTCGCGTGGGCGGGCTTCAGCTTCTGCGCCACGGCCGCGGTGGAGACGTTGCCGTTGTCCGCCTTCCACTGGTTGATGCGTGGGTTGGTCCCGTTGTCGCCCGCCACGAAGTCGTTGTACTTGTGCTGTGCCTCCTGGGCGGCGCCCACTCCGGGCTCCATGAAGCCGCTCGCCCGGGGGTCCTGGACCCGGGGCCGGTTGGCCTCGGCGAGGTACATCAGCTCGTGCGGGAACTGGCCGTTGACGCAGACGTTCTGGCGCAGCTCCTCCTCCGTGAAGGGCGCGATGTTCTGGTACATCAGCGCGGCGCCCTTGCCGGAGCCCAGGAGGGACTCCCTGGGGCCCTTCACCCCGGCCGCCCAGGAACCGCGCAGCATCTCGTAGAGCGAGTGGTCCCAGGACGGCAGCATCCAGCCCATCAGGGCCATCCGGTAGTCGAAGACGTCCACCCCGCTGACGTTCATCCACTGGAAGGTCTTGAGCATCCGGGTCGTGGTGCCCGACATGCCCGCGACCACCGGGATGCCACGGCCGGCGGCCGACTTCGACCAGCTCGACGCCTCGTTGATCTCGAAGTAGGCGTACCCCTCGGTCCAGGGGAGTTTGTCGTCCGGGCCCGGCCTGCCCGCGAACGCCAGCTCGCGGTCGCTGAGCGGGGCGCCCCGCTTCTCGTAGTCGCGGGGGCTCTTGCGGTTGGCCTGCTTGTCGGCCTCGCTGCGTTCCTTCCGCGGGGCCTGACTGCTGATCATCTCGAGGGTGTCGCCGGCGAACGTCTCCGAGTTCGACTGCGCGAGGATGTTGCCCAGCGCGTACGGGTCCCGCGCGTAGTTGTAGCCCTTGCCCTTGAGGTTCGCCGCCGCCTCCAGGAGCGGCCGGGTCCAGCCGTTGAGGAACGCGGAGTGCTTCTTCAGCTCCTCCTCGTTCATCCCGAGCGTCGACGCGAGCTGGGGCCGGGGCCCGATGATGCCGTTCAGGATCTCCTTGAGCGAGAGCTTGCCCGCGCCCCCGTCCGCCCCGGTCGTGTTGTAGTAGGCGGCGTTGTAGACGGCCGTCATCAGCTCGCGGACATTGCCGTCGCGGGAGAAGAACTGGTTGATCTGGGCGGTGGTCATCCCGTCGCCCACCTGACCGCCGCTGGTCCTGTCGTTCTTGAAGAACGACTTGTTGGCCAGCGCCGGGTCCTTGTGCGACTGACGGGCGTAGTCGATGAGCAGCTTCTTGAGCCGGGCCACGGTCGCGCGGGCCGCCGCGAGCGCCTTCGGATGGCGGAAGGCGTAGCCGCCCAGCCGGGTCTCGAACTCCTCGGCCGCGGCCTGCCAGCCCGTCCGCGCGTAGTACTGGGCGTGGTCGAAGGGGGCCTCGCCGTCGCCGTAGCGCTGCACGGCGACGTGGCCCGCGGCCGCCGGCCGGGCGGACGCCCGCTGCACGGGCGCCGCCGTACCGGCGTCGGGCACGGGGCCGGACAGCACCCGGCGGGCGTTCTCCTCCGCCGCGCGTTCGAACCGGTCGGACGGGTCCGAGATGCTGAGCCCGGAGCCGTTGTCGGTGCCCGCCACCGGACCCTGGCGCTGCTGGATGACATGGGTCAGCTCATGGGCCAGGGTGTGCCGGTCGGCTCCCTGGGAGCCGATGACGACATGGCTGCCGGAGGTGTAGGCGCGGGCGCCGATCTCCGCCGCCGAGCGCTGGGCGGCGGGCCCGGTGTGCAGGCGTACGTCGGAGAAGTCGGCGCCCAGCCGCGCCTCCATCTCCGCGCGGACCTCGCCGTCCAGCGGCCGGCCGGGCGAGCTCAGCACGGACGGCACCGACGACCGCTGCACCGGGGTGGATTCCTCCTGGTGACCGCAGGCGGGCCCGTGCACATGACGCTGCACCTGGTGCTCGGCCCGGTGCTCGGCCCGGTGTTCCGCCTGCCGTCCTGCGGGGCGCCGTCCCTCCAGCGCCCGGACCACGGCGGCGTTCCCGGCGGTGCGCTGAAGCGCCAGGAGCTGTCGCGCGGACGGCGCGCCGGATTCGGCCGGGCCGGCGGTCACGGCAACGGCGGCGTCGCCGGCCGACCGCGCCGGGACGGGCGCCGTCCGGGCGGTCCGGGCGGCGGTGTCCTGCTGCTCGTGTGCGTGCATGTACCGATCATCTGCCATCCGGAGCACTTCTGCTGCAAGTTGACCGTTCCGATGCCGTGATCCGGGCGGAGGGCCTCAGCGGCTGCCGGTCAGATGCGCGAAGACGACCACGTTCCCGCGGTAGCCGGTCGCCGGGGACCAGCCCCCGCCGCAGGTGATCACCCGCAGCTCGGGGCGGGGGGCGGCGCCGTACACCTTCTCGTCGGGGAAGCGGCGGGCGTCGTACACCTCCACGGCGTCCACGGTGAAGAGGACGGTGGTCCCGTCGCGCCGGTCCACCTCGATGCGGCTGCCCTTGCGCAGGGCGCCCAGGCGGTAGAAGACGGCGGGGCCGTCGGCGTTGTCGACGTGTCCGGCGACGATCGCGGTGCCCGTCTCGCCGGGGGTGGTGCCGGCCTCGTACCAGCCGGCGAGGTTCTTCCGCGCGGCGGGCGGGACGTCGAGGCTGCCGGACGGGGTGAGGCCGCGGCCCATGAGCGGGGCGTCGACACGGATCGCCGGGACACGGATCCGGTCGGGAGGGGAGGGCGGCAGCGCCCGGGCCGCGGCCGGCTCGCCGTCCCGTCCGGAACGGGCCTGCGCGGCGGACGGCTGCGGCGGTGCCGGGGGGCCGGTGCCGCCCAGCAGCCAGGCACCGGTGCACAGGGCGGTCATGGAGACGGCCGCTATGGCGGTGTTCGTGGTGACGGTGTTGGCGAGCCTGCGCACGGCGGCGGCCCCTTTCCTGCCGTCCCGTGCCCCCTCCGGGCCACGAGGGGCGGTGGGCCCGGAGGGGGAGGGGACGTGCGGTACCGGCGGACGGACAGCGGAGGGTGCCCGTTCAGATCCCGTCGCCTCTCGCCCGGCGGTGCAGGAGCCAGGTACCGCCCGCGGCGGCGACGGCGAGGGCCGCCACGCCCGCCGCGGTCTGTACGGGATCGGGGCCAAGGGCGCCGCCGACCCCCGTCTTCACGCTCCCCCGGGGGTGCACCTGCCCGCGCGCGGAGGTCAGCGTCAGCACCAGATCGCCTCTCGCCCGCCGGCCGCCCTCGGCGCAGACGGCGGTGATCTCGTACGTTCCCGGCTGCGCGCCCGGCGGCACCCGGAACTGCCCGACGGCGTCGCCCTCGTGCGCGGTCGGCGCCAGGGTGAAGGAACCGCCGCCGACCGCGCCGGCGTCGCCCGCCGCCGTACCGCCGTCGCCGCACGCCGTGGTGTTCACCGTGATCCGCTCGCCCGGGACGGCGGAGGACGGGTACACCTCCAGGCCGCCGGCGTCCGTGGCGCCGGCGCCGTACGCGGGCGCGGCGAGCAGGCCCACCGCGGCGACGGCGAGCGCGGTACCGGTCAGCGGGCGGGCGGTGCGTCGCATCGGTGCTCCTCGAGCTCTTCGGTGGGCCCTGCCCTGCCGAGGTAAGCGGCACCGGCCGCAACCCGCCTCCCGACGAGCGGTCAGGAATGCGGAGAACGGGTGCCGACCAGAACGGCCGAAGACCTCCACGGGATGCGTTTCGGCAGGTCACCGGCGTATGGCACGGCACCGCCCCGGTCGGCGAACGCGTCCCTCGGCACTGGGACACGCGAGTGACGACGACGCCGGCCACCCGGGCGTCCGCGGCGGTCGCCCACTACCGTGAGCCCGGCGCATCCCGGCTACCCAGGAGGGCGACGATGGCCGAGCCGCTCAAGACCTTCGTCAACGGCGTCGAAGTGAGAGTGCCCAACAGCATCCCCGACATCCGCGCCGCGCTCCCCGAAGAACGGCGGGCCGACTTCGACCGGGCCATCAACGACGCCGGAGTGCACGACATCCACGCCGTCATGCGGCACTGGATGCTGGAGGCCGTGCCCGACCCGGAGGCGGACGCGCTGCTGGACCGGCTCGCCGCCGACGAGGCCGAGAGGCGGGGCGCCGCTTGAGTCACCGCATCACCTACGCCTCACCGGCCGACGACGCTCTGGCCAAGATGGGGAACGCCGAGGCGTTCCGGGCCGAGATGGAACGGACCGTCGGCCGTGATCCGTACGGCCATGGCTCGACCGCCGTCGGCGACGAGCGTGACCGGCGGGAGGCCACCGTCACCGGCGCCTTCGTCCTGTACTACGTCTCCGGATCCGTGCTGACCGTCACCGTGGTCAGGCTCATCGCCGGGCTGTGAAGGGGCGGGCGCCGGGCGGGCGCCGGGCACCGGCGCTCACCCCCGTACCGCCTCCAGCCGGACCGCGCACGCCTTGAACTCCGGCATGCGCGAGGTGGGGTCGAGCGCCGGGTTGGTCAGGGTGTTGGCGCGGCCCTCGCCGGGCCAGTGGAAGGGCATGAACACGGTGTCGGGGCGGATCGAGTCCGTGATCCGCGCCGGTGCCACCGCCCGGCCCCGGCGGGAGACCACGGCCACCGGATCGCCCTCGGCCGCCCCGAGCCGCGCCGCCAGCCGCGGGTGCAGCTCCACGAACGGGCCGGGCGCGGCGGCGTTCAGCTCCGCCACCCGCCGGGTCTGCGCGCCGGACTGGTACTGGGACACCACCCGTCCCGTGGTCAGCAGCACCGGGTACTCCTCGTCCGGTTCCTCGGCGACCGGCCGGTGCGACACGGCGGCGAACCGGGCCCGCCCGTCCTCGGTGGCGAACCGGTCGAGGAAGAGGCGGGGCGTGCCGGGGTGGACTGCGGCCGTGGTGTCCGCCACCGCCGCTCCTGCCGCCATCGCCGCTCCTGCCGTCGTCGCCGCTTCTGCCGTCGTCGCCGTCGCCGGGCACGGCCAGAACACCCCCTGCTCCTCGGCCAGCCTGCGGTAGGTGATCCCGGAGTAGTCCGCGGGCCCGCCCGCGCTCGCCCGGCGCAGCTCCTCGAAGACCTCCTCCGCGTCCGTCGGGAAGCCCTTCTCCACGCCCAGCCGGGCGGCCAGTTCGTGCAGGACCTCCAGGTCGCTGCGGACGCCGGGCGGCGGCGTGACCGCACGGCGCCGCAGCAGCACCCGGCCCTCCAGGCTGGTGGTGGTGCCCGTCTCCTCGGCCCACTGGGTGACCGGCAGGACGACATCCGCGAGCGCCGCCGTCTCCGACAGCACCACGTCGCAGACGGCCAGGAAGTCCAGCGACCGGATGCGCTCCTCGACATGCGCGGCGCGCGGCGCCGAGACCACCGGGTTGGAGCCCATCAGCAGCAGCGCCCGGACGTCCCGGCCGAGGGCGTCGAGGAGTTCGTAGGCGCTGCGGCCCGGACCCGGCAGCGAGTCGGGGTCCACGCCCCACACCTCGGCCACGTGCCGTCGCGCCGCCGGGTCCGTCAGCTTGCGGTAGCCCGGCAGCTGGTCGGCCTTCTGGCCGTGTTCACGTCCGCCCTGTCCGTTGCCCTGCCCGGTCAGACAGCCGTACCCCGACAGAGGACGTCCGGCCCGCCCCGTCGCCAGGCAGAGATCGATCCACGCGCCCACCGTGTCGGTGCCCTTGGACTGCTGCTCGGGGCCGCGCGCGGTGAGCACCATCGCGGCCTCGGGCTCGCAGAACAGCCGTACGGCCTCGCGCAGCTGGGGCACGGGCACGCCCGTGATCCGCTCCACGTACTCCGGCCAGTGCGCCATCGCCGCCGCCCGCGCCTCCTCCCAGCCGGTGGTGCGCTCCCGGATGTACGCCTCGTCCGTCCGCCCCTCGGCCACCACCAGGTGCAGCAGGCCCAGCGCCAGCGCCAGGTCCGTGCCCGGCCGGGGCGCCAGGTGCAGATCGGCCTGCTCGGCCGTCCTGGTGCGGCGCGGATCGACGACGATCAGCGTGCCGCCGTTCTCCTTCAGCTCGGTGAAGTAGCGCAGCGACGGCGGCATCGTCTCCGCCGGGTTGGACCCGACGAGGATCACGCAACCCGTCTTCGGGATGTCCTCCAGCGGGAACGGCAGCCCCCGGTCCAGCCCGAACGCCCTGGTGCCGGCGGCGGCCGCCGATGACATGCAGAACCGCCCGTTGTAGTCGATCTGGGAGGTGCCCAGCACGACGCGTGCGAACTTGCCCAGCGCGTACGCCTTCTCGTTGGTCAGCCCGCCCCCGCCGAACACGCCGACCGCGTCCGCGCCGTGCCGGGCGCGCGTGCCGGCGAGACCCCGGGCGATCCGGTCCAGCGCCTCCTCCCAGGAGGCGGGCACCAGCGTGCCGTCCCCGTCCCCGGAGCGCACCAGCGGGGAGGTCAGCCGGACACCCGCCGCGAGCACCTCCGGTGCCGTACGCCCCTTGCCGCACAGCGCGCCCCGGTTCACCGGGAAGTCCGCGCGCTCGGTCACCTCGACCCTCCCGCCGGCGGCGGGCGACAGGTTCATCCCGCACTGGAGGGCGCAGTACGGGCAGTGCGTGGGCGTCGCGGAGGTCTGCATGCTCCTCAGCGTGCGGCGAGCGTGTTACGTGCCCGGGCGGCCCCTGTTACACGGCCGGGACGGCGGCCTCCCCGCCGCCGCACCCGCGCCGTGAGGATGTTCACCGGGCGGCGGCCAGCGCCCGCGCCACGCCCGGTTCCTTCGGGCCGAGGAAGTGCGGATCGGGCTCGAACACCGCGTCCAGCGCCGCCTTGCCCGCCGCGAGGACCTCCCGGACGCCCCCGTAGTACCAGGTCATGTCCTTCCGGTCGGCGACCCCGACGCCGTACGACGTCACGCCCGCCGCCTCGCACAGCGCCACCGCGCGCCGGATGTGGAAGCCCTGGCTGATCAGGACGGCCCGGTCGACGCCGAACACCTTCTTCGCGCGGACGCAGGAGTCCCAGGTGTCGAAACCGGCGTAGTCGCTGACGATCCGTTCGTCCGGCACGCCGTGCCGGGTCAGATAGGTGCGCATGGCGTCCGGCTCGTCGTAGTCCTCGCGGCTGTTGTCGCCGGTGACCAGCACCACCTCGATCCGGCCCGCGCGGTACAGCCGCGCCGCCGCGTCCAGCCGGTGCGCGAGGTACGGCGACGGTTCGCCCTCCCACAGCCCGGCGCCGAAGACGACGGCGACCTCGGTACGGGGCACGTCGGCCTCGGTGCGCAGCCGGCCGCCGGTCGTCAGGTGCAGCCAGGTCGCCGGCAGCAGGGCCAGCACACAGACGGCCATCACCCCCTGCACCAGCCGCCGCCACCCGGCGCGGGTACGCGGAAGACGCGGTCTGCGAAGTCTCGGGCGGCGCATCGGAACGGTCCCTCCCCGGTCGGTACTCGACAGTCAGGGACGTGAACACCGGGCCGTCCGGTTCGCCGCCCCCTCTGTGACCAGGCTCACGCCCGATCACGAAACGGCAGGTCACGACGGCTCACACACGGCACCCACCCCACCGTGAACCGCCGGAAAAGACCCGTCATGCCCGTGCAACGGGACGGCAACCTGCCCCCGCCACCATCACTGCATGACGGCGACGGGTACGACGCGCAGGGCGAACGCTCCTCGCAACGAGTCCATGTCCCCGGTGGCCCCTTGGGAGAGTACGGCGCACATCATGAACCGGATCACCACTCAGCTCGCCGGCCGGCCCGGCCTCGTCGGGCTCGACGGCAGGCGCCGCCCCGGCCCCCCGGCCCTGGTCGTCGTCGCGCACGGCAGCCGCGACCCGCGTGCGCTGAGCACCGTACAGGCCCTCCTGGACCGGGTCCGCGAGCTGCGCCCGCACCTGCCCGTGCACCTGGGCCACATCGAGCTGAACGCCCCCCTGCTGCCCGACACCCTCGCCGGACTGGGCACGGGGGAGGCGATCCTCGTGCCCCTGCTGCTCAGCCGCGGCTACCACGTCAAGCGGGACATCCCCGAGATGGCCGCCGCCTCCCGGGTCCGCGCCCGCGTGGCCGCCCCGCTCGGCCCGCACCCGCTGCTGGTCGAGGCCCTGCACGCCCGTCTCGTCGAGGCCGGCTGGGACGGCACCGAGCGCCGCAGCGGCGGTGTGGTCCTCGCCGCCGCCGGCTCCCGCGACCCCGAGTCCCGGATCGACACCGGCCGTACCGCCCGCCTCCTGGCCGACCGCCTCGGCGTCCCCGTCGTCCCGGCCTACGCCTCCGCCGCCGCGCCCACTGTCCCCGAGGCCGTCCGCGCCCTGACCGCCCGGGGCCGCCACCGCGTCGCCGTGGCCGCCTACTTCACCGCCCCCGGCCGCTTCGCCACGGAGTCCGCGGAGGCGACCCCCTGGATCGCCTCGTCCCCCCTGGGCACCCACCCGGCGATGGCCGACCTGATCCTCCACCGCTACGACGAGGCCCTGGCGAGGCCGGCCGGCAGGATCCCGACCCTGGCGTCCGCCTGAGAACGCGAGGGAGGACGACGCCCTGGAAGGGGCGCGGGGCCGTATCGCCATGCGGCTTCGCCGCGCGGGCGCGACAAGCCAGGGGCTGCCCGCACCCACGACACGACACGGCCCGGCACGCGCACAGGCGCATCCGCGGCCCCCCGTTCGTCACCCCCTGCCCTTACTGTCGAGTCATGGAAGGCACCGCCCCCGGTACCGCTCCCGGTACCGCCCCCGGCCCCGACACACCCCCCGCCTACGACCCGGCGTCGGCCGACCGCTGGGCCCCGGAGCCCGACAAACGCCCCGGCCGCACCGCCTTCCAGCGCGACCGCGCCCGCGTGCTGCACTCCGCCGCCCTGCGCCGGCTGGCCGGCAAGACCCAGGTGGTCACCCCGGGCACCATGGGCCCGGCCTGGGACGCCAGCCCCCGTACCCGGCTGACCCACTCCCTGGAGTGCGCCCAGGTCGGCCGCGAGCTGGGCGCCGCCCTCGGCTGCGACCCCGACCTGGTCGAAGCCGCCTGTCTCTCCCACGACCTGGGCCATCCGCCCTTCGGCCACAACGGCGAACAGGCGCTGAACGAGTTGGCGCAGGACTGCGGCGGCTTCGAGGGCAACGCCCAGTCCCTGCGGCTGCTCACCCGTATCGAGCCCAAGCGTTTCGTCACCGACCCCGCCTCCGGCGAGCCGGGCGGCCTGGTCAGCGTGGGCCTCAACCTCACCCGCGCCGCCCTGGACGCCGCCACCAAGTACCCCTGGCCCCGCGGCGGCCACCCCACCGACCCGGCGTCGCCCAAGTTCGGTGTCTACGAGGACGACCGGCCCGTCTTCGACTGGGTCCGCAAGGACGCCCCCGCCGGCCGCACCTGCTTCGAGGCGCAGGTGATGGACTGGTCCGACGACGTGGCGTACTCCGTCCACGACATCGAGGACGGCCTGCACGCCGGGCACATCGACCCCGGCTGTCTGCACGCCGAGCCCGAACGGCAGGAGGTGTTCGCCGTCGCCGTGGGACGCTACGTGCCCGCGGACACCGACCCCGCCGAACTCGCCGAGGCCCTGGACCGGCTCCAGGACCAGGAGTGGTGGCCGCACGGCTACGACGGCTCGGCCGTCGCGCAGGCCCGGCTGAAGGACGCCACCAGCCAGCTCATCGGCCGGTTCTGCCTGGCGGCGGAGGTGGCGACCCGCACCGCCCACGGCGACAAGCGGCTCACCCGGTACGGTGCCGAGCTGGTCGTACCGCGCACGGCCCGGATGGAGTGCGCCGTGCTGAAGGCGGTCGCCGACCGGTACGTGATGCAGCGCGCCGAGCAGGAGCGGCTCCGCGCCGACCAGCGGATCGTGGTCGCCGAACTCGCCGGCGCGCTCACCGCACGCGCCCCGGACGGCCTGGACCCGCAGTTCCGCGCCCTGTTCCACCGGGCCCCCGACGACCGCGCCCGCAAGCGCGTGATCGTCGACCAGATCGCCTCCCTCACCGACGCGTCGGCGCGTTCCCTGCACGCCCGGCTGACGCGATCGGTGTGACCTGAGCGACAGGAGCGACTCCGAAGAGGGACGAATGTGACACTCCGTGGCCTGATCGGGCCACCACCCCTTCCCCCATCACGCTCCGTGCGGGACGCTCGCATGTGGCGACACCCTGACGAGGAGGCAACAAGTGGTCGACGCTGATCAGACATTCGTCATCGTCGGAGGAGGTCTGGCCGGCGCCAAGGCGGCCGAGACGCTCCGCGCGGAGGGCTTCACCGGCCGGGTGATCCTCATCTGTGACGAGCGCGACCACCCCTACGAGCGCCCGCCCCTGTCCAAGGGCTATCTGCTCGGCAAGGAGGAGCGCGACAGCGTCTTCGTGCACGAACCCTCCTGGTACGCCCGCAACGACATCGAACTGCACCTCGGCCAGACCGTGGCCGCCGTCGACCGGGAGGCCAAGTCGGTCCGCTTCGGCGAGGACGGCACGGTGGTGCGCTACGACAAGCTGCTGCTGGCCACCGGCGCGGAACCGCGCCGTCTGGACATCCCCGGCACGGATCTCGCGGGCGTCCACCATCTGCGCCGGCTCGCCCACGCCGAGCGCCTCAAGGGCGTACTGGGCTCGCTCGGCCGTGACAACGGCCACATCGTGATCGCGGGCGCCGGCTGGATCGGTCTGGAGGTCGCGGCGGCGGCCCGCGAGTACGGCGCCGAGGTCACCGTCGTCGAGCCCGAGCCGACCCCGCTGCACGGCGTCCTCGGCCCCGAGCTGGGCCAGATCTTCGCCGAGCTCCACCGCGAGCACGGCGTCCGCTTCCACTTCGGCGCCCGGCTGACGGAGATCACCGGCCAGGACGGCGTGGTGCTGGCCGCCCGTACCGACGACGGCGAGGAGCACCTCGCGCACGACGTGCTCGCCGCGATCGGCGCCGCCCCGCGCACCGGGCTCGCCGAGGCGGCCGGACTGGAGATCGCCGACCGGGCGCAGGGCGGCGGCATCGTCGTCGACGCCCGGCTGCGCACCTCCGATCCCGACATCTACGCCGCCGGTGACGTGGCCTCCTTCCACCACGCCCTGTTCGGCTCCCGGCTGCGCGTGGAGCACTGGGCCAACGCGCTGAACGGCGGCCCGGCGGCGGCCCGCGCCATGCTGGGCCAGGAGATCGCCTACGACCGCGTGCCCTACTTCTTCTCCGACCAGTACGACCTGGGCATGGAGTACTCGGGCTGGGCGCCGCCGGGCTCGTACGACCAGGTGGTGATCCGGGGGGACGCGGGGAAGCGGGAGTTCATCGCGTTCTGGCTGAAGGAGGGCAGGGTGCTGGCCGGGATGAATGTGAATGTGTGGGATGTCACGGACCCGATCCAGCAGCTGATCCGGACCCGTGCCCGGGTGGACACGGAGGCGCTGGCCGACCCGCACGTCGCCCTGGACAGCCTGGTTCCGTAACCGCCTCCGGCCACCGGCGGGCGACGGGGATGTCAGACCGTCCCCGTAGAATTCACACGTGGCAGGACGGATCAACGACGAGGACGTGAAGGCGGTACGGGACGCGGTCCCGATCGACGCCGTGGTGTCCGAGTACCTCCAGCTGCGCAACGCCGGCGGCGGCAATCTGAAGGGCCTGTGCCCCTTCCACGACGAGAAGTCCCCGTCCTTCCAGGTCAGCCCGAGCAAGGGACTCTTCCACTGCTTCGGCTGCCAGGAGGGCGGCGACACCATCACGTTCGTGATGAAGATCGACCACCTCTCCTTCTCGGAGGCGGTCGAGCGCCTGGCCGGCCAGGCGGGCATCACCCTGCGCTATGAGGAGGGCGGATACAACCCCGCTCACCAGCGCGGCGAACGGATCCGCCTGGTCGAGGCCCACAAGATCGCCGCCGAGTGGTACGCCGAGCAGCTCGCCGTCAGCCCCGAGGCCGAGACCGGCCGGATCTTCCTCGCCGAGCGCGGCTTCGACCAGGCCGCCGCCGTCCACTTCGGCGTCGGCTACAGCCCCCAGGGCTGGGACCACCTCACCCGCTTCCTGCGCGGCAAGGGCTTCAGCGACAAGGAGCTGATCCTCTCCGGCCTGGCCCAGGAGGGCCGCCGCGGCCCCATCGACCGCTTCCGCGGCCGGCTGATGTGGCCCATCCGCGACATCGGCGGCGACGTCGTCGGCTTCGGCGCCCGCAAGCTGTACGAGTCGGACACCGGCCCCAAGTACCTGAACACCCCCGAGACGGCGATCTACAAGAAGTCGCAGGTCCTCTACGGCATCGACCTCGCCAAGAAGGACATCGCCAAGGCCTCCCGCGCGGTCGTCGTCGAGGGCTACACCGACGTCATGGCCTGCCATCTGGCCGGCGTCACCACCGCGATCGCCACCTGCGGCACCGCCTTCGGCGGCGAGCACATCAAGATCCTGCGCCGGCTGCTGATGGACAACGGCTCGGCCCGCGTGATCTTCACCTTCGACGGCGACGCGGCCGGCCAGAAGGCGGCCCTGCGCGCCTTCGAGGACGACCAGAAGTTCGCCGCCGAGACCTATATCGCCATCGCCCCCGACGGCATGGACCCCTGCGAGCTGCGCCTGGCCAAGGGCGACGACGCGGTCGCCGACCTGGTCGAACCGCGCACCCCGCTCTTCGAGTTCGCGCTCCGCCAGATCGTCTCCCGCTACGACCTGGACACCCCGGCGGGCCGCGCCGCCGCCCTGGACGAGGCCGCCCCGGTCGTCGCCCGGATCAAGAACAGCGGCGCCCAGCACGAGGTCGCCGTCCAGCTCGCCGGCATGCTCGGCATCCTCGACACGCAGTTCGTGGTGCGCAGGGTCGCGCAGCTGGCCCGCTGGGCCCGCGAACGCGGCGGCAGGGGCCCCGCCCCGGACCGGCCGCAGCACGCGGCCCCGCAGGGGTACGCCCCGGCCCAGGCCGCCCCCCGGGGCCCCGCCCTCAACCTCCGCAACCCGGTCTACGCCACCGAGCGCGAGCTGCTCAAACTCGCCCTCCAGCGCCCGGAGCTGGTCTCCCCGGCCTTCGACGCGTACGGCGTCGACGAGTTCACCGCCCCGCCCTACGCCGCCGTGCGCCAGGCAGTCCTGGAGGCGGGCGGCGCCGAGCTGGGCGTCCAGGACCCGCAGGACTATCTGGTCCGGGTCCGTGAGGCGGCCCCCGACGACACCGTCCGCGCCATGGTCACGGAGCTGGCCGTGGAAGCGATCATGCGCCGCGTGGTCGACGAGATGTACGCGGGCGAGGTCCTGGTCCGGGTCCGCCGCCGCGCCGTGGAGCGCCGTATCCGCGACATCACCGGCCAGCTCACCCGCCTGAGCACCCACGGCGACCCCGCCCAGCTGGCCGCCGTCCAGAACGAGCTGTGGGTGCTCCAGCAGTACGACCAGAGCCTGAGGGAACACGGCGCCGCGGCCCTCTGAACGTCCGGGCCGTCAAGGGGCAAGGGGCGCGGGGCCGTGTCGCTCCGCGGCTCCGCCGCGCGGGCGCGACAGGCCACGACGCGCGCCCGCAGGCGAAAACCGGCCTTCTGCCTCCCGTACGGTTTGACCCTCGCGGAGCAGCGCACCCGTACGGCAAGGTAACCGCGCGGTCACGGACCGGACGCAAAAAGTCACCGCACGCCCCTCGTGGCGGCGATGTGTCTTACTCCACACTGGGTTCCGGTGCCTGAGTCCTCGGAGCGCGGCCGATCCGTCCCCGACGGGTCACTGATCCCCGCGGTTCCGCTCATCGCGTACGGGACGGACAGCGGCGCGGCCGCCGACTCCGCCCCCGAAGTACCGCTGCCGCTCACCTCAGCAGCGATCATCCTGGAGGTCGCCCCCGTGCAGACCCAGACCCTCACCCAGACCGACGTCAGTACCGACGGCGCGGAGCCGGACGCGGAAACCGACGTCCTCGTCGCGGTCCCCCCGCAGAGCCGTGCCGTGCACCATCCCGAGGCGCCGACGGAGGACGCGCCCGAGCCGGCGGAACCACCCGCCGACGCGCTGGACGCCGTCGGCGCCCCCGAGCCCGAACCCGTGGAACCACCGGCCGACCGCACCGAGACCGGCAGCCCCTCCTCGGACCTGTTCCGCCAGTACCTGCGCGAGATCGGCCGCATCCCCCTGCTCACCGCGGCCGAGGAGGTCGAGCTCGCCCGCCGTGTGGAGGCCGGCCTGTTCGCCGAGGAGAAGCTCGGCAACACCCCCGACCTGGACAGCCAGCTGGCCCTGGACCTCGACCGGCTGGTCGTCATGGGCCGGATGGCCAAACGCCGCCTCATCGAGGCCAACTTGCGGCTCGTCGTCTCCGTGGCGAAGCGGTACGTGGGCCGCGGGCTGACCATGCTCGACCTGGTCCAGGAGGGCAATCTCGGCCTGATCCGGGCGGTGGAGAAGTTCGACTACGCCCGCGGCTACAAGTTCTCCACGTATGCCACCTGGTGGATCCGCCAGGCCATGTCCCGCGCCCTGGCCGACCAGGCCCGCACCATCCGTGTCCCCGTCCACGTGGTCGAGCTGATCAACCGGGTCGTCCGCGTGCAGCGCCGTATGCTCCAGGAACGCGGCTACGAGCCGACCCCGGAAGAGGTCGCCGCCCACCTCGACCTGCCGCCCGAGCGCGTCAGCGAGGTCCTCCGCCTGGCCCAGGAACCCGTCTCCCTGCACGCCCCGGTGGGCGAGGAGGACGACGTGGCCCTCGGCGACCTGATAGAGGACGGCGACGCCGCCAGCCCCGTGGAGTCGGCCGCCTTCCTGCTGCTCAGGGAGCACCTGGAGGCGGTGCTGTCGACGCTGGGGGAGCGGGAGCGCAAGGTGGTCCAGCTCCGCTACGGCCTGGTGGACGGCCGTCCCCGCACGCTGGAGGAGATCGGCCGTATCTTCGGCGTCACCCGGGAACGGATCCGGCAGATCGAGTCCAAGACCCTCAACAAACTCCGCGACCACGCCTTCGCGGACCAGCTGAGGGGCTACCTGGACTGACCGCGGGGTGCCGCCGCCACCGCCGCTGCGGGCAGTCGTGCCGCATGGGCGGCACGGGCGGGCACGGCGGCACCCCGACGCCGGGCGACTGCTAGTCCACCTCCGCCACCGCCTGCGCGAACTGCGCCTTGTACAGCCGCGCGTACGCCCCGCCGGACGCCAGCAGCTCCTCGTGCGCGCCCTGCTCCACGATCGATCCGTTCTCCATGACGAGGATGGTGTCCGCGTCGCGGATGGTGGAGAGCCGGTGCGCGATCACGAACGACGTCCTGCCGTGCGCCAGTTTGGCCATCGCCTTCTGGATCAGCACCTCGGTCCGGGTGTCCACGGAGGACGTCGCCTCGTCCAGCACCAGGATCACCGGGTCGGACAGGAACGCCCGCGCGATGGTGATGAGCTGCTTCTCACCGGCGCTCACGCCGGTGCCTTCGTCGTCGATCACCGTGTCGTAGCCGTCGGGCAGGGTGCGGATGAACCGGTCCGCGTGGGCCGCCCGTGCGGCCTCCTCGATCTCGCCGCGGCTCACCTCCCGCGCGGCGCCGTAGGCGATGTTCTCCGCGATGGTGCCGCCGAAGAGCCAGGTGTCCTGGAGCACCATGCCGATCGCGGCGCGCAGTTCGTCCCGGGACATCTTCGCGATGTCCACGCCGTCGAGGGTGATCCGGCCGCCGGTGACGTCGTAGAACCGCATCAGCAGGTTCACCAGCGTGGTCTTGCCGGCGCCCGTGGGGCCGACGATCGCGACCGTCTGCCCCGGTGCCACCTTCAGCGACAGGTCCTCGATGAGCGGCTTGTCGGGGTCGTAGCGGAACGACACGTGCTCCAGCTCCACCCGGCCGCGCAGCTCGGCCGGCTTCTCGGCCTTCGCCGGGTCGGCCTCCTGCTCCTCCGCGTCCAGCAGCTCGAAGATCCGCTCCGCCGAGGCGACGCCCGACTGCACCAGGTTGGCCATCGACGCCACCTGCGTCAGCGGCATCGAGAACTGGCGCGAGTACTGGATGAACGCCTGCACGTCGCCGATGGACAGCGCGCCGGAGGCGACCCGCAGTCCGCCGACCACCGCGACCAGCACATAGTTGAGGTTCGAGACGAACATCATCAGCGGCTGCATGATCCCGCTGTTGAACTGCGCCCGGAACCCGGCCTCGTACAGCGCCTCGTTGTGCTCGGCGAACTGCTGGGCCGACTCGTCCTGCCGCCCGAACACCTTCACCAGGGTGTGCCCGGTGTACATCTCCTCGATGTGCGCGTTCAGCTTGCCGGTGGAGCGCCACTGCTGGACGAACTGCGGCTGCGACCGCTTGCCCACCCGGGTGGCGACGACGAACGACAGCGGCACGGTCACCAGCGCGACCAGCGCCAGGATCCAGGAGACGTAGAACATCATCGCCAGTACGCCGATGATGGTGAGCACCGAGTTGATCAGCTGGCCCATCGACTGCTGGAGCGTCTGGCCGATGTTGTCGATGTCGTTGGTGGCCCGGCTGAGCACCTCGCCGCGCTGGCGCTTGTCGAAGTACGACAGCGGCAGCCGGGACAGCTTGGTCTGCACGTCCTCGCGCATCCGGTACATGGTCCGGTTGACGGCCCGGTTCACCAGCCGGGTCGCCACCGCCATCAGCAGACCGGCCACGAGGAACGTGCCCAGCGCGAGCAGCAGCACATGCCCGACCTGGCCGAAGTCGATGCCCTCGCCCGGCGTGAAGTCGGTGGAGCGGAGCATGTCGGCGACATCGCCCTGGCCGCGCTCCCGCATGGAGTCCAGGACCTGGTCCTTGGTGGCGCCCGACGGCAGCTGCCGTCCGATGATGCCCGCGAAGACCAGGTCGGTGGCCTCGCCGAGGATCTTCGGCCCGATCACGTTGAGGCCGACGCTGACGACCACGCACAGCAGCAGCACGTAGATCGTGGCCCGCTCCGGCCGGAACCGGGCGACGAGCCGCCTGCCCGAGTTCTTGAAGTCCATCGAACGGCTGTCGGGGCCGCCCCCGGCCATCATCCGCCCTGCCGGCCCCGCCATCAGGCAGCCTCCGCTTCCGTCAGCTGGGAGAGCACGATCTCCCGGTAGGTCTCGTTGTCCGCCATCAGCTCGTGGTGCCGGCCCGTGCCGACGACCCGGCCCTCGTCGAGGACGACGATGCGGTCGGCGTCCCGGATGGTGGCGACCCGCTGGGCGACGATGACGACGGTCGCCTCCGCGGTCTCCCGGGCCAGGGCCGCGCGCAGGGCCGCGTCGGTGGCGTAGTCGAGCGCGGAGAAGGAGTCGTCGAAGAGGTAGATCTCCGGGCGCTGCACCAGCGTGCGGGCGATGGCCAGACGCTGCCGCTGGCCACCGGAGACATTGGTGCCGCCCTGCGCGACCGGGGCGTCGAGACCGCCCTCCAGCCGCTGCACGAACTCCTTGGCCTGCGCCACCTCCAGCGCGTGCCACAGCTCCTCGTCGGTGGCGTCCGGATTGCCGTACCGCAGGTTGGTCGCCACCGTGCCCGCGAACAGATACGGCTTCTGCGGCACCAGCCCGACCGTGCGCGCCAGCACCTCGGAACCGATCGTCCGCACGTCCACCCCGTCGACCAGCACCTCGCCGTCGGTGGCGTCGAACAGCCGGGGGACCAGCCCGAGCAGCGTGGACTTGCCGCTGCCGGTGGAGCCGATCACGGCGGTCGTCTCGCCCGGCCGGGCCACCAGGTCGATGTTCCTCAGCACCGGCTCCTCGGCACCCGGGTAGCGGAAGCCCGCCCCGCGGATCTCCAGATGGCCATGGCGGCGCAGCTCGGTGACCGGCGCCACCGGCGGCACCACGCTGCTGTCGGTGTCCAGCACCTCCTGGATGCGCTCGGCACACACCTCGGCGCGCGGCACCATCATGAACATGAACGTGGCCATCATCACGGACATGACGATCTGCATCAGATAGGCGAGGAAGGCCGTCAGATCGCCGATCTGCATGCCGCCGCTGTCGATCCGGTGGGCGCCGAACCACACCACGGCGATCGAGGACAGGTTCACCACCGTCATGACCACCGGGAACATCAGCGCCAGCAGATTGCCGGTGCCGAGCGCGACCTCGGTCAGATCGGTGTTGGCCTTCCGGAACCGCTGCTCCTCGTACTCGTCCCTCACGAAGGCGCGGATCACGCGGTTGCCGGTGATCTGCTCGCGCAGCACCCGGTTCACCGTGTCCAGCCGCACCTGCATCTGCCGGAACAGCGGGCGCAGTCTGCGCACGATCAGCGTCACACAGATGGCGAGCACCGGCACCACGCCGACCAGCACACCGGAGAGCGGCACGTCCAGGCCGAGCGCCAGCACGATCCCGCCGACACACATGATGGGCGCCGACACCATCAGCGTGAACGTCATCAGGGCCAGCATCTGGATCTGCTGCACGTCGTTGGTGGTCCGCGTGATGAGCGACGGCGCGCCGAAGTGGCCGACCTCCCGCGCGGAGAAGGACTGCACCCGGTCGAAGACGCCGGCCCGCATGTCCCGGCCGAGCGCCGCCGCGGTCCGGGCGCCGTAGTACACGGCACCGATGTTGCACACGACCTGCACCAGCGAGATGCCGATCATCAGGGCGCCGAAGGACAGGATGTAACCGGTGTCACCCTCCACGACACCCTGGTCGATGATGTCCGCGTTCAGCGTGGGCAGGTACAGGGTGGCGCAGGTCTGGAGGAACTGGAGGAGCACCAGCAGGGCGATGGGTTTCTTGTAGGGCCTGAGACAGGTCCGCAGTAGTCGTATGAGCACGCTCGGTCTCTCGGAGTCGGCGACGGGGCGGGCGAAGATGCCGCACGCCCCATCGTCGAACACTCCACCGGTGTTACCTCAACCGATTAATCCCTGTGGGCTCCGCGGACTTCACGGCCGGAAGGCCCCCGGATGGGTCTGCTCCCGCACCGACACGAACTGCTGCCGCACCGCCTGGCCCACCGCCAGCTCCTCGCCCGGCTCCAGCACCTGCGCGGCCGCGCCCTGCCAGGGCGGCGGCGTACGCGGATCGAGGGTGCCACGGGAGGCGCCGAGCGCCCAGGCCGCCTGCCGGGCCGCGCCGATCGCCGCGTAGTCGGCGGGCTGTGGCACGACGACCTGCGCCCCGAACAGCGAGGGCGCCGCCGCCTGCACCGCGGGCAGCTCGGCGGCCGGCCCCAGCAGGAAGATCCGCCGCACCTCCACGCCCCGGCCGCGCAGCACGTCCAGCGCGTCGGCGAGTCCGCACAGCATCCCCTCGAACGCGGCCCGCGCCAGATGCTCCGGCCGCATCGACTCCCGTCTGAGCCCCGCCAGCGTCCCCGCGGTGTGCGGCAGGTTCGGCGTCCGCTCGCCCTCCAGATAGGGCAGCAGCACCAGTCCGTGCGCCCCCGGCGTCGACTTCATCGCCAGCTCGGACAGGCTCTCCAGATCCGGCACCCCGAGCAGCTCCGCGGCACCGCGCAGGGCCCGTACGGCGTTCAGCGTGGTGACGACCGGCAGGTGCAGGCCGGTGGCGTCCGCCAGCGCGGTGATCATCCCGCTCTGGTCGACGAGCGGCTCGGAGTGGACCGCCATCACGGATCCGGAGGCTCCCAGGGAGACCACCGCGTCCCCGAGCCCGATGCCGAGCCCGAAGGCCGCGGCCATGGTCTCGCCGGTCCCGGCGGAGATCAGCAGGCCCTCCGGTGTGGTACCGGCCGCGTCCGCCGGGCCGATCACCTCGGGCAGCATCGCCTGGTGCCCCAGCGCCAGCTCGACCAGGTCCGGCCGGTAGGCGCCGGTCGCGGCCGACCAGTAGCCGGTGCCGGAGGCGCCGCCCCGGTCGGTGGTCCGCCGCACCGGCCGGCCCAGCAGCTGCCAGACCAGCCAGTCGTGCGCCTGGAGCAGGACCGCGGTGCGCTGTGCCGCCTCCGGCTCGGTCCGGGCCAGCCAGCGCAGCTTGGTCACCGGCTGCGCGGCCTGCGGCACACACCCCACGGCCTGGGCCCACGCCTCGCGCCCGCCGAGACCGTCCACCAGATCGGCGGCGGCGACCTGCGCCCGCTTGTCGCCGCCCACCATCGCCGGGCGCACCGTGTTGCCCTGGGCGTCCAGCGGCACGAGCGCGTTCTGCTGGGCGGAGACACCGATGGCCTGCACGCCCTCCAGCAGCCCGCCGCCCGCCGCCTCGCCCAGGGAGAGCAGCCACGCCTGCGGATCGATGTCGGAGGGGCGGCCGGAACCGCCCTCGGAACTCTCCACCGGATGTGGTGCGTACCCCTGCCTGAGCACGGCCCCTGTGTCCGTGTCGCAGACGACGATACGAGTGAGATCCGGCGAACTGTCCAACCCGGCGACTATCCCCATGGCGAAAATTCTGCCGTACCGCGAGGGGTGACCGTGCCGGGAGGAGGGGCGGTGCGGGGCCTAGGTGGCGCTGGTGCCCCAGTCGTCCCCGCCGCCGGTGCCGCCGCTGCGCTCCTTCAGGGACCGCACCCGCTGGGCCACGGAGTCGGGCATGCGGTCGCCGACCTTGTCGCTGACCGCGTGGTACGCCTTGTCCGCGAACTGCCGGCCCTGCTGCGCCGCCGACTCCGCGGTGTTGCGGACCGCGGGGTTCTGCGCGATCTGCCGTGCGGACTTCTTCAGCTGCTCGTAGCGGTCGCGTCCGGCCCTGGTGCCCAGCACGTAACCCAGGGCGAGTCCGGCGACGAACGGGAGCCGGTAACGCATGGCTGCCACCCTTCTGCATGTGTAGGTCTGTTCGTGGGGCGCGGGGCGCCGGGCAGTACCGATTGGCGGAGCACCCCCCTGCTTGCGCTAATGTATGTGTCGCAGCGAGCGCGCGCCCCCTGGCGAATACCCGGGTAGGTACGTTCGATGCAACGAGGCATTCCTCCGTAGCTCAATTGGCAGAGCAGCCGGCTGTTAACCGGCAGGTTACTGGTTCGAGTCCAGTCGGGGGAGCTCGGTCCTCCGTAGCTCAATTGGCAGAGCAGCCGGCTGTTAACCGGCAGGTTACTGGTTCGAGTCCAGTCGGGGGAGCATGGTGAACTAGGACCCCTCCGGGGTCCTTTTTCATGTCCGGTCGCCGTCTCACGGGAACCGCGCGGTGCGCCGTGCAGTCCTCAAGGTCATGCGGGCCGTGACGTAGCCGACCACCCGAGGCAGGAGATCGTATGAGCGGCTATGCTGCGGCAGACGGCGCGCACAGGTGTACGCGACACGCCGTTATGGGGCGGTAGCTCAGCCGGTTAGAGCAGCGGACTCATAATCCGTCGGCCGTGGGTTCGAGTCCCACCCGCCCCACCACTGCGCCGGCGCCGCAGGAAGGTTTCTCCTGATGCGCCGGCGTGCGGGTACCGCTGTCCGCGGGCCCTTCAGGACCCGGTGCCCGGTTCCTGGACCTTCTCGTCCACGTCGTCCCGGTCGCCCTCGGCCTGGGACGGGGTCGGGTGCGGCGGGGTCTGGCGGTCGGTGCTCCCGCCCTCGTCGTCGCGGTCGCCCTCGGCCTGGGACGGGGTGTGGTCGCTCATCGTGGAACCTCCTGCTGACGGGGGTGTCGAGTGGTGCGCCGGAGCGGCCCCGTGGCCCGCTCCGGCGACGGGGCACCGAGTACCCCGCACGCTCCTGTGACACCGCGCGGCAGTCGCGCACCTTGGCGTCCCGCACGGGCGGCTGCCCGGTGCCGGGCGGACGTCACGGCGTGTGCGGGCCGTCCGGGCGGCAGCCGGCGGACCGGTCCAGGACACGGGCCAGGGCCGTGCGCAGGGCCGTGCGCAGCTTTGCCGGCGGGGTCGGCCCGTCGGGTTCGGCGCTGGCCGTGATCGCGGCGGCCACCGTGTGCAGCTTGGTGTTGGACAGCTGCGAGGCCTCGCGCAGGATGTCCCACGCCTCCACCGGCGTACAGGCGTGGGACGCCATCAGGACGCCGCGCGCCTGGTCGATCACCGGCCGGGAGACGATCGCGTGCCGCAGCTGCCGCACCTCCTCCTGGAGGAGGCGGAGCCGTTCCGAACGCTCCCGGGCCACCGCCGACCGGGCCGGCGCCGGCCCGGCGGGTGCGGGTGCGGACGCGGGCCGGCGGTCGGTGGCGCCCAGCGGATCGGTGGTGTCCAGGCCGGCCAGCTCCAGGATCCGGCGCGGCTGGCCGTTCCAGCCGGTCGCCGTCACCGGGACCGCCTCCCGGTCGCTGTGGTCCCTGAGCACGTCCAGGAACTGAAGGCCCGCCGTGTCCATGAATGTCACGCCGCCCATGTCCAGGTCGATCCGGCCGAGACCGGCCGGCAGCGCGGCCAGCGCCGCGGCCAGGGTGTTCGCGCACCCGTGGACCAGCTCGCCGCGCGGGGCGAGCAGCGCCCGGTGCGTGTCCACCCGGCTCTCGATGACCAGGGTGTCGAGCCTCCCCGTGAGAGATGGTGGTACCGATGAGGTCATGTGGCATCGCCTTGTCGGTGGTTGTCGGTTCCGACGGTCGTCGTACGTCCCATGCCCCCGTCGTGCCGGACACCGGCCGTGAAGCCCGGGGCCCGGCTCGCGTGGGCCCGGCGTGCGCCTGCCCCGCGTACGGCGGAGTACACCCGGCGCGTCCGCGGAGGAATGCGCCCTTCCCTGGCGGGTAGGGGGTTCCCCGTCCGGGAACACGGGGAGTCGAGGTGGCCGTCGAGTACGACACGCCGTTCGGTATCGCCGGTGGGGCACCGGGTCTGACAGTGTCCCCGCTGGCCGGGCGCAGGGGCGTCCGGGCGGCGGGAGAGGTCGGTCTTCAGACGCACGCGATCTGGGAACGCGTCCTGGACCGGGCGGTGCGCGAGGGAGGCACCGCCTACTGCCTGGAGCTGTCCGGTGTCACCTTCGTCGACGTCGCCGGAGCGGGCGCCCTCGCGGCGGCCGCCCAGCGGCTCCCGGCCGGCCGGCGGCTGGTACTGCACCGTCCGCCCCTCGCCCTGCGACGGGTGCTCGACATGTTCTGGCCGGACCTGGCGACGATCGAGGTGTCGATGTCATGAGTGCCGTGGCCGAACCGGTCCGCTTCCCGGGTCCCTTCCGCCATCCCGCGCTGTTCTACGGGGACGAGGAGGAGTACCTCGCGGGTACGGTCCCCTTCGTGCGCGCCGGGCTGGCGGCGGACGAGCCCGTGGCGGTGGCGGTGCCGGGGAAGAACCTCGAGCGGATCCGGGACGCGCTGGGCGACGCCGCCGGCGCCGTGCGGCTGCTGGACATGCGGGAGGCCGGGCGCAACCCCGGCCGGATCATCCCCGCGGTGCTGCGCGCCTTCGCCGACGCCCAGCGGCCCGGCCGCCGGGTGCGGATCATCGGCGAGCCGGTCTGGGCCGGCCGCACCGCCGCCGAGTACCCGGCCTGCGCACAGCACGAGGCGCTGATCAACGCCGCCTTCGCGGGCCGCGCGGTCACCGTCCTGTGCCCGTACGACGTCCGGCGGCTGGACGAGCGGGTCATCACCGACGCCCACGCCACCCATCCCACCGTCGTCCCCGCCGGGTCGTCCGGCCGGGAGCGGGACAGCGCCGCCTACGACCCGGACGGCGTCGTCGCCCGCTACAACGAGCCGCCGACGGCGCCCGCGCCGGACGCGCTCACCCTCCGCTTCGACGCGGACTCGCTCTGCCGTGCCCGGCACCTGGCCACCGCCGAGGGCGCGCGGCTCGGCCTCGGCGGCGTCCGGCTGGACGACCTGGCCCTGGTCACGGCGGAACTGGTCACCAACAGCGTGGTGCACGGCGGCGGCTTCGGCGAGCTGCGGGTCTGGGGCGAGGACGGGTACGTCCTGTGCGAGGTGCGGGACGCCGGGCGGCTGACGGACCCGCTGGCCGGGCGGCGGCCCGCTGCCGGCGAGCAGCGCGGCGGCCGGGGACTGCTCCTGGTCAATCTCGTCTCGGACCTGGTCCGGGTGCACGTGGGGGAGCGGGGCACGACCGTGCGGTGCTGGTTCGCGCGCTGACGGGCGGTTCCCGCGCTGACGGACGGCTTCCGCGGTGGCGGGCGTTCCCGTGGTGACGGCGGCGACGGAGTCGCCGCTCAGCTGTTCATCAGATCCAGCGCCAGCGGCTCGATCCGGCCCTCCAGCATGGCGCCCAGCCCCTGGACGGCACAGACGTCGGGCCGTTCCGCGATGTGCACCGGCATGCCGGTCGCCTGGCGCAGCATCTCGTCCAGGCCGGGCAGCAGCGCGCTGCCGCCGACCATCATGATCCCGCGGTCGGCGAGATCGGCGACCAGATCGGGCGGGCAGTCCCGGAGCACCTTGCCGATGCCGTCGAGCACGGCGGTCAGCGGTGTCTGGATGGCATCGCGCACGGCGGCGGTGTCGATCCGCACGGAGCGGGCCAGCCCGGTGGCCACGTCCCGCCCGTGGATCTCGGTGCAGGCCGGGCCCTGCGCGGTGAGCCCGTTGCCGGACAGGGCGAGGTGCAAGGGCCGTACGGACTGGCTGGGCAGCATCAGTTCGTGCTGGTGACGCAGGTGCTGCACGATCGCGTGGTCGACGGCCTCGCCGCCCACGGGGATGCGCTCGGCGGTCACGATGGCCCCCAGGGAGAGCACGGCGACCTGGGTGGCCGCGGCCCCGCACACCATGATCATGGTGGCCTCGGGCCGCTCCACGGGCAGCCCGCACCCCACGGCCGCGGCGATCAGGGTGTCGACCAGTTCCACCCGGCGGGCGCCGAGGCCGACGAGCGTCTCGGTCGCGGCCCGCCGGGCCAGCGGGTCGGCGTCGTGCGGGGTGCAGGCGGCGGCCCGCAGCCGGGCCTTGCGGCGCAGCGCGCGGCGGACCTTGTCGCCGAGCAGCTGCCGCAGCATGCGCTGCGCCATCTCGATGTCGACGACCGTACCGCCGTTGACGGGCCGGACGACCCGGATGTACGCGGGCGTACGCCCCGTCATCTGCTCCGCGAGCTCGCCGACCGCGATGAGGGCCCCGGTGCGGGTGTTGACCGCGGCGGCGGACGGCTGGTCGACCAGGAGACCGGCGCCCTTCACGTACACGCGCGTCCTCGCCGCCCCCAGGTCGACGGCGAAATGGCAGCGGCGCAGCTGCTCCAGACTGGCGGTCATGGCAGATCCTCCCGAGAGCGCGGACCGTGGGGGCCGCCGGGTGGCTGGCCTCCTTGGCATAGTGCGGAAGGCGGAGGGCGGGCGCCTTTCGGAGGGGGCCGGGTGGGGGTGCGGCTGAACGGGGGTTCTTCGACCGTGACCGAGGCCGGGCGGATTCGTCAACCCGGCGGCGCGCGCCCGGCGCCGATCAGGACCGCGGGCGCACGGACGGCCATGTCACGGCCCCCCCCGCACAGCCCCGTCTTTCTCCATGGCCGAATTTTTGGCGGGAACCTGCCAAGTCGCCTACCCGCCACTTCCGGTCAACTCCCGTGTGGCCGAAGCCGCCTGACACTTCTCGCACCTGACGACGAGAAGGAAGGCGGACATGAGCACAGGACCAGTGAGACGCGGGGCGGCCCTGCTGTCGGCCGGGCTCGTGGCGGTGCTGCTGCCGGCGGGGCAGGCGGCCGCGCGGGACGCCGCACCGGCTGCCGCGCGCACGGCCGCGGACGTCCGTACCGTCACCCTCGTCACCGGCGACAAGGTCACCGTCACCGGCCTCGGCGGCGGCAAGCGGACGGTCACGGTCGAGCGGCCGCGGGGCGCCACCGGCGCCGTGCGCACCACGACGGCGGACGGCCGGATCAGCGTCGTACCGGACGAGGCCCTGCCGTATCTGCGGGCGGGCACGCTCGACCGGCGGCTGTTCGACGTCGACGAGCTGGTGCGGCAGGGGCTGGCCGACGGGGACACCGGACGGCTGCCGCTGATCGTGACCTACGACAAGGGCGCCCGGACCGCCACCCCGGGCGGCGCGGACCGGACGCGGACGCTGGCCAGCGTGCGCGGCGCCGCCGTCGAGGCGGACAAGGGGCGGGAGTTCTGGCGGGCGTTCACACGGCAGGACGGCATCGAGGGCGTGTGGCTGGACGGCCGCGTCGGCGCCGACCTGGCCGAGAGCACCGCGCAGATCGGCACGCCGTCCGCCTGGGAGGCCGGGCTGACCGGCGAGGGCGTCACCGTGGCCGTGCTGGACACGGGCGTGGACGCGGACCATCCCGACCTCGCCGGCCGGATCGCCGAGAGCCGGAGCTTCGTCGAGGGCGAGGAGGTCGCCGACCGCGACGGGCACGGCACCCATGTCGCCTCCACCGTCGGCGGCAGCGGCGCCGCCTCCGGCGGCACCGAGCGGGGCGTCGCGCCCGGCGCCACGCTCGCCGTGGGCAAGGTCCTCGACGACCAGGGCTCGGGCAGCGAGTCGCAGATCATCGCCGGCATGGAGTGGGCCGCGCGGGACGTGCACGCCGACGTGATCTCCATGAGCCTGGGCTCCCCCGAGCCCAGCGACGGCACCGACCCGATGGCGCAGGCGGTGAACACCCTCTCGGCGGAGACCGGGGCCCTGTTCGTCGTCGCCGCGGGCAACACCGGCACCCCCTCCTCCATCGGCTCGCCCGGTGCCGCCGACGCCGCGCTGACCGTGGGCGCCGTCGACTCCGCCGACCGGGCGGCCTGGTTCACCAGCGCCGGGCCCCGCTTCGGCGACAACGCGCTCAAACCCGACCTGTCCGCCCCCGGCGTCGACATCCTCGCCGCCCGCTCCGGGCTGACCGACGGCGAGGGCGACTACACCACCATGAGCGGTACGTCGATGGCGACGCCCCATGTCGCCGGGGTCGCCGCCCTGCTCGCCGAGAAGCACCCCGACTGGACCGGCGCACGGCTCAAGGACGCGCTGATGTCCACCTCGAAGACGCTGGACGACTCCGCCTACCGGCTGGGCGCCGGCCGGGTCAGCGTGCCGGACGCCGTCGCGGCGGACATCACCGCCACCGGCAGCGCCGATCTCGGTTTCCACAGCTGGCCCTACGACGCGAACCAGCCGGTGACGCGGACCGTGACCTACGCCAACTCCTCCGACCGGCCGGTGCGGCTGAGCCTGTCGGTGCAGGGGGCGCCGGACGGGGTCGCCGTGCTCGCCGACACCGCCCTCACCGTGCCCGCGCACGGCACCGCCTCGACCACCGTGACCGGGGACGGCGGCAGGGCGCCGGTGGGGAACACCAGTGGGCGGATCGTGGCCTCGGCCGACGGCATTGAGGTCGCGCACACCGCGTTCGGGCTGGTCAAGGAGGACGAGCGGTACACGCTCACCGTGCATGTCAAGGACCGCGAGGGGGCGGCGACGGCGGCGGACCTCGTGGTGCAGCGGCTCGCCGAGGGCGCCGACCCCGTGCCGGCGTCCGTCGGCGGCTCCGGCACCCTGACGCTGCGGCTGGCGCCCGGGACGTACAGCGTCACCTCCTTCCTCGACGTGCGCGGCAGCCACGGCACCGACTCCCTCGGCCTCGGCTTCCTCGCGGCGCCGGAGATCGCCCTGGACCGGGACCGCGAGGTCACCCTGGACGGCCGGACGCTGCGCGAGATCCGCGCCGCGACGGACCGCCGCACCGAGACCCGGCAGCTGCTCATGGAGTACGACCGGAACGCGAACGGCTCCGACCTGTTCCAGGCGGTGCAGGTGCCCGTGACGTACGACAGCGTCTTCGCCGCGCCGACACAGAAGGTCGGGCAGGGCGGCTTCGAGTACCGGACCGTGTGGCGGCTCCGCAAGCCGCTGCTGGAGGTGGAAGGCGTCACCGACGCCCTCGTCCAGGCGGGCGGCACACTGACCGAAGGACGCCGCAGACTGCCGCTGGCCGACGTCGGGGACGGGCCCTTCACCGGCGTGCGGGGCAAGGCGGTGCTCGCGCACCTCGCCGACGGGGCCGATCCGGCCGCGCTCGCCCGGGCGGCCCAGGACGCGGGCGTCGCGGCGCTGTTCGTGACCGACGACGCGCCCGGACGCCTCAGCGCCTGGTGGGGCACGGAGGACAACACCGACCGGCCGTTCGTGATCGCGACCGTCGGCGCGGCCGACGCGGCCCGGCTGCGGGCGGCGGGACGCGCCGACATGACCGGTACGCCGTACACGCCGTACGTGTACGACCTGTCCGAGGGGCATGTGGGGGCGGTGCCCGACCGGGACCTGACCTATGAACCGGGCCGCCGTGAACTCGCCGTGCTGGACACCGCGTTCCACGCCGCCCGCCCGGTGGACGGCGGCGAGTTCCGCTACTCGCTCACCGACACCTTCGACGTCGGCATCGGCTTCCAGGAGCGGGCCGCCTACCCGGCCGAGCGCACCGACTACGTCTCCACCGGTCCGGGCCAGCTGTGGCACGAGTCGGTGACGGCCGCCGGCGGGGCGCTGGAACAGCGCGGCGGACTGGTGCGGTACACCGGCGGCACGCACCGGTCGCTGGACTGGTTCCGGCCCGTGTGGCACCCCTGGCTCGGCACCGGGCTCGGCTGGGGCCAGCAGCGCACCGGGAACCAGCTGCGGTTCAACGTGCCGGGCTGGGGCGACTGTGGACCCGACCACACCGGATTCGGCGACGTGTACGGCGAGGAGAGCGGCATGTCCCAGACCACGGCCCTGTACCTGGACGATGACCTGGTCGACCGGCGGCCGGACTCCACCGCGTACCTGTGGACCGCGCCCGCCGACGAGCACACCTACCGGCTCGTCACCGACACGGCCCTCGACCCCGGACGCTGGGAACTCGCCACCCAGGGGCACACCGAGTGGACCTTCCGCTCGGCGGCGGCTGTGGACGACCGCTCCACGTATCTGCCCCTGATCAACCTCGCCTTCGACATCGGCACCGACCTCGCGGGCGACGTACCCGGCGGCCGGAGGGTACCGGTCGCGATCGGCGCGGAGTACGTGGCGGGCGCGGCCGGCACCGGGACCGTCGGGGGCGGCCGGCTGGAGGTCTCCTACGACGACGGCAGGACGTGGCGTGCGGTGCCGCTGAAGGGCGGCGACGGGAACACATGGCGCGGAACGCTGTCCGTGCCGCGCGACGCCGCGTACGTCTCGCTGCGCGCCTCGGCGGTGGACGACCGGGGCGGCTCGGTGACGCAGGAGATCGTCAGGGCCGTCGGAGTCCGCTAGCCGCGGGCGGCTCGCCTCCCCGCCCGGGCGGAGGGGCGAGCCGCCGACGGCGATCACCCGCTCAGGGGAACAACCGCTCCCCGGCCCGGATCACCCCCAGCTCCGCCAGGTCCTGCGGCCGCAGCCGCAGCTGGTCCGCCGTCGCCTCGGTCTCCTGCGGCGGACGCTTCAGGATCGCGGCCGCCAGCTCCGGCGCGATCACGGAGAAGTAGCTGTCCGGCGTGGCCCAGGTGTTGCCGGGCGCGGCCAGCGCCAGCGCGCCGCCGGAGCCGCCCTCGCCGATGACGAGGGTGGTGATGGGGGTGCGGGCCCCGGCGAGGGCGCCGAACAGGTCCGCGATCGCCGCGCCCGCCCCCTGCCGCTCCGCCTCCGCGTCATTGGCCGCGCCCGGGGTGTCCACCAGGGTCAGCACCGGGATGCCGAGCCGGTCGGCGAGGCGGATCAGCCGGGCGGCGGTGCGGTAGCCGGCGGGGCGGGTCGCCGCGCCGGTCTGGGCGGCGTACGCGACGGTGCGCCCCTCGTGCTCGCCGAAACCGCAGAGCATGCCGTCCGGGTCGGTGCCGCCGCACCGGTCGCCGCTGATCGCGACCCGGTCGGTGAAGTAGGCGTCCAGATAGCGCCCCGCGCGCGGACGCTCCGGCGACCGGGCCCGCCGGACGGCCTCCCGGCCGGTGCCCGGCAGACCGGACGCGCCGAGCGCCCGGGGCACGGGCGCCGGGGTGCCCGACGGCGCCGTCAGCAGCCGCAGCCAGCGCCCCAGCGTCCGCCGCAGCTCCCCGGGCGGTACGACCGCGTCGGCCGAGCCCGCCGCCACCTGCGCCTCGGCCGTGTACGCCGCCGGGTCGGCGTCCGGCGGGCGGACCCGGGAACCGGCGAAGCCGACCTGCGCGCCGGGCAGCGCCAGCACCACGTCGGCGCCCGCGCCCAGCGTGGCCCAGCCGCCCCCCGTGGTCGGGTCCCGCAGGACGGCGATCTGCGCCAGCCCGGCCTGCCGGGTCAGCGCGGACTGGCGGGCCACACGCTGGAGCTGGGTCAGCGCGAGCATGCCCTCCTGCATCCGGCTGCCGCCGGTGGCGATCAGCGGCACGACGGGCAGCCGGTGCTCACGGGCATGGGTGTACGCCGCCTGGAGACGGTCGCCGGTGCGTTCGCCGAGCGAGCCGCCGAGGAAGCCGAACTCGAAGGACACCAGCACCGCCCGTGTGCCCTCCACGGTCCCGGTGCCGCAGACCACGGACTCCTCCTCGCCGGTGCGCCCGGCGGCGCGGGCCAGCGAGGCGCCGTAGCCCTCCCAGGCCAGCGGGCCGTCCGGCGGGAAGTCCCGTTCCGGATACGGCAGTTCGGCGAAGTCGTCGGTGACCAGGGCGAGCGCGGCACGGGCGGAGAGACGGCCGGCCGGGTCAGCCATGGGTCAGCGCCCGCTTCATGATCTTCCCCATGTCGTTGCGGGGCAGGGCGGACAGATGGTGGACGACGCGGGGGCGCTTGTGCGGGGCGAGGCGGCCGGCGACATGCCCGGCCAGCTCCTCCAGGCCGGGCGGGGAGGCCGGATCCGCCGGAACCACCCAGGCCACGATCCGCTCGCCCAGATCGGCGTCCGGCTCCCCGGTGACGGCGGCCTCCCGCACGGCGGGGTGCTCGAGCAGCGCGTTCTCGATCTCGCCCGCGCCGATCTTGTAGCCCCCGCTCTTGATCAGGTCGGTGGCCTTCCGGCCGACGATGCGGACATAGCCGTCGGGATCGCGCACCGCCATGTCGCCGGTGCGGAAGAAGCCGTCGGCGGTGAAGGCGGCGGCGGTGGCGTCGGGCCGGTTGAGGTACTCGGTGAACAGGTTCGGGCCGCGTACCTGGATCTCGCCCACGGTCTCGCCGTCGCGGGACTCGACCGGCGAGCCGTCCTCCTCCACCAGCCGCAGCTCCACGCCCGGCAGCGGCACGCCGACGGTCCCGGCCCGGGGCTCCCCGTCGGCGCGGACACTGGTGTTCATCAGGGTCTCCGTCATGCCGTACCGCTCGATCACCCGCCGGCCCGTCGCGGCCGTGATCCGCTCGTGGTCGTGCACGGGCAGCGCGGCGGAACCGGAGACCAGCAGCCGGGCCCGGCCCAGCGCCGCGGCCAGCTCCGGGTCGCCGGGCAGCGCCTCCGCGATCCGGTGGTACATCGTCGGCACGCCGAACAGCATGGTGGCGCCGTCCGCCAGCTCCCGCGCCACGCCCTCGGTGGAGAACCGGCCCAGGTGCCGCAGCGACCCGCCGCGCCGCAGCGGGCCCAGCACACCCAGCACCAGGCCGTGCACATGGAACAGCGGCAGCCCGTGCACGAGCACGTCGTCGCCGGTCCACCGCCAGGCGTCGGCGAGCGCGTCCAGGGTGGTGGCGACCGCCCGGCGGGGCAGGACGGCGCCCTTGGGCGGGCCGGTGGTGCCGGAGGTGTAGACGATCAGCGCCGGATCATCCTCCGCCGAGCGGTCCTCGGGGACGCTCCCGGTGCCGTGCACGTCGACGTCGGCGCGGTCCAGCTCGCGCAGCGGTGCGGGGAGTTCGTCGCCGGGCGCCGCCAGGACCAGGGCGGGCGCGCTGTCGGACAGGATGTGCCGCAGCTCCTTCTCGCCCGACTTGGGGTTGAGCGGGACCGCGGGCACACCGGCCAGCAGCGCGCCGACCACCGCGACGGCCGTCTCCAGCGCGGGCGTCGCCCACACCGCGACCCGTGCCGGGCCGTGGGCCGACGCCCGGATCCGCTCCGCCAGCGCGCCCGCCGCGGCGCCGAGTTCCCCGTAGGTCAGCGAACGGCCGCCGAACCGCAGGGCGGTCCGCCCGCCCGGACCGTCGTCCGTCAGGGCCGGAAAGAGGGAGGACACGTGACGCACTCCTTGGGGAGGGGAACGGGGACACCATCCTCGTTCCTACCGCACCGGCGGCGGAAACCGTTCACCGACGATGAAGATCACGGACGCACGGCACTTCAGGGCCGCAGGCGCTCGCCGACGGCCGTCCGCTGCAACAGCCCCCAGGTGAACTCGGCGGTCACCTCGTGCGGTACGCCCTGTGCGTCCGGGGCCGTGAAGGCGAGGCCCCACCGGGTGGGCGCGGTGCCCTCCAGGGGGCGGGCCGGGGCGAAGGCGCGGGCCGCCTCGTCGACCGTGCACGACCAGGGGGTGAGGTCCTCCAGGGTGCGCAGCTCGGGGGCGGGGGCGTCCGGGGCACGGACCAGCCACTCGTTCCACACCGCCCCGTTCGCGGCGACGAGGATCTCGAAGCGCAGGTCCGGCCAGAGCGGCAGCCGCCACTGCCGGGCCTCGCACTCCAGGTCGCCGATGCGGCGGGGGGCCACGGAGACGGGCTCGCCCAGGACCGAGCGGTAACGGGCGGCGGCCGAACGGGCGTGCCGGGAGCGGACCATCGCCTGCCAGCGCCGGTTGGCCTCGCGCATCTCCGCGAGCGAGACGCCCAGCTCACGGCGGGCGTCCTCCACCGGGCCCGGATTGTGGTCGGCCATGCGGCGCAGCAGCACCAGCTGGAAGTCGAGCGGCGTGAACGGGCCGGCGGGACGATTCGCGGACGGCATGGCACCCATCGTCGCCCATCGGCCGCGGCCCGGACGGCCGGGGCGCGCGACGCGCGGCGCGCCCGTCACGGCACCATCCCCTTCAGCAGCTCCTCGTGCTCCTCCTCCGGGACCTGCTCGCCGCAGGACGGCAGCAGCTGCGGGATGCCGTCCACGATCGGGTAGCGGCGGCGCAGCCGCGGGTTGTACAGCGCGTCCCGAGCGGGCAGCGGGTGCAGCGGGCCCTTGTCGAGCGGGCAGGCGAGGATCTCCAGCAGCGGGTCGTCGGGGTGCACGGTGGATCAGCTCCTCCTTCGCGC
The DNA here is from genome assembly GCF_014647975.1 of Streptomyces fumigatiscleroticus. Lineage (GTDB taxonomy): Bacteria > Actinomycetota > Actinomycetes > Streptomycetales > Streptomycetaceae > Streptomyces > Streptomyces fumigatiscleroticus. The sequence continues at coordinate 161,657 of NZ_BMQF01000002.1, read as the reverse complement.
GTGCAGCAGCAGGATCGACGCCAGCGGCGGGCGGGCGCAGGCCAGCCGGTCCAGGGGACGCAGCGGGCGCGGCACACCGTGGAAGGGCGCGCCCGCCAGACGTACCACCTCGAAGCCGGCCGCGGTCACGAACTCCCGCAGCGCGCGGGCCGTGTACAGCCGCAGGTGACCCGCCACCCGCGATCCCGGGCGGCCGTGCACCGCGCGCAGGCTCACCTCGGAGAAGACCGGCTGGACACCGGCCGCCAGCAGGACGCGGTTGTACCAGGCGGCCAGATTCGGGGTGGAGAGCAGCAGATGGCCGCCCGGGCGCAGCACCCGGCGGAGCTCGTCCAGGGCGGTGTCCGGGTCGACGAGATGCTCGACGACCTCGCCGCAGAGCACCACGTCGACGGCGCCGGAACGGACCGGCAGCCCGCCGCCGGTGAGTTCACCGCGGACCACGCACGGCAGCCGGGCACGGGCGTGGCGCAGGGCGTGCTGCGACCAGTCCACGCCGAGCAGCCGGTGCCCGGCCAGGACGGGCGCCGCGACGGCCGCCGCGGTGCCGTCGCCGCAGCCGACGTCCAGGACGGTGCGGGGCCGGCCGGCGGGCGGGCCGAGCACGCCGGCCAGCATGCGGGCCTGGCGCAGGGCGCGGGGCGTGCCGGAGGCGACGGGGACGCCGGGGTCCTCGTAGAACTCGCGCAGCGGTCGGGAGCGCGTGGCGGCGGGCGTCATCCGGTCACCTCCGTGGTGCGCAGATGGTGCGCGATCAGGTCCCCGAGGCGGACGGCGTCCTCGTGGCCGAGGAGGGCCCGGGACCAGCGCAGGGCCAGGTGGAGACGGCCGGCGGTGCAGGCGGCGGTGACGGTCAGACCGCGGGGCATGCGGGCCGGGGCCGAGAACCACACCGCTCGGGCGCGGCCCGCCCGGGCGCCGAAGTCCAGCGGGTACGGGACGCGGCCGATGTTGCTGAGCACGGTGGTGGAGGTCCAGGGGGCGGCCACCCGGCGCAGCGCGCGGGTCAGCGCGGCTCGCCATACGACCGGGACCACCGGGGCGGTGAGCAGCGCGGCGGCACGGCCGAGCTGGGGGCCGTGCGCGGCCTTCAGGGCACGGGTGCGGGCCGCGGTGCGGTGCGGCAGCCCGGGTGCGGCCAGGTCCCCGGGGAGGAACGGGACGTCGACGAGCCGGGTGCCGTTCCCGAGGGGCATGTCCGCGTCCCGGGCGCGGTCGTCCACGGGCATGGTGATCAGCAGGGGGCGGGGGCGGACGCCGTGCTCCCTGTTCCAGCGGGCGAGCGTGAGGGCGGTGGCGGCCAGCAGCTGGTCGTTCACCGTGCAGAGGACGCCCTCGGGGCGGTGCGGCAGGGGCAGTTCGGTGAGCAGGAGGCCGTCGCCCGGGGAGGGGGCCGGGGCGCCGGGGGCGATCCGTGCGGGCCGGGACCAGGGGAAGGGGGAGGGAGCCGCGACGGGGTACGGCGGTGGCGCGGGGCGACGGGCGGGCGGTGCCGCGGGGAAGCCGTCCCCGCCTCCGTTGTCCCCGCTTCCGTTGACCCCGCCACCGTGGGCCCCGCCCTCGTTGTCCCCGCCTCCGTAGCGCTCGGCCGCGGTGGCCAGGATGCGCAGACCGGAGGGGGCGTCGAGGGCGGTGTGGTTGAGGGTGAGGAACAGCACGCTGCCGGTGCCCGCCCCTGCCGCCACCTCCAGCCGCACGGGCGGCGACACCGACAGCGGCGGGGCCTGTGCCAGCGCCCGGGCCCGGGCGGCCCGTACGGCGTTCGGACCCGGCGGCGGGAAACTCACCGGGTCCACGTCCGGCTCCGCCGTCGGCTGCCATGTGTAGCGGCGCCGGTACCAGGGGCCGGGGGCCTCGCGCACCAGGGCGCGGGGGTGGCGCAGCAGGGCCTCGGCGAAGGCCTTGCGCAGGCGGGCCGGGTCCGGTCGCCCGGGCAGGTGGACCTCGATGTGCACGGTCTCCGGTTCCTCCTCCCGCAGGCAGTGCCGGGCCACCTCGTCCACGACCGGGAACGGCACACGCGCGGACGCGGTCATGCGGGGCCGCCCTTCTCCGGACGACCGGTTCCGGGCGGCTTCCCATCGGCCTTGGGGGCCTTGGGCGGTTCCCCGCCGGTGCCGGGCGGTTCTCCACCGGCCTCGGGCGGCTTCCCACCGGTCCTGGGCGGCCTCTTACCGATCCTGAACCGCCTCTTCCCGCTCCTGGGCGGCTTCTCCTCGGCCCCGGACGGCGGCGCCTGGCGCGCTTCCTCGGGCGGCGCCTCGCGCGCTTCCTCGCGCGCTTCCTCGCGCGCTTCCTCGGGCGGCTCCGTGCGCGGCTCCTCGCGCGGTTCTCCGGGCGGTCGCCCGGTCGGTGCCTCCCGGGGCAGTGGTTCCGTCGGGGCCTCCGAGAGAGGTGGTCCGGCGGTCGCCGCCGGGACCGGGGGCAGCTCGGCGGTGGAGCCCGGCTGGCCCGGCCCCCGCCGCCGCTCCACCCGCCTGCGTACGCTCACCAGCGCCGCGAACAGCCCGATCAGCGCGAGCAGCTGAGCCGCCGGGCCGAACGCCCCCGCCCGGGCCGCGGGCGGCTGCCCGGCGCCGGTCACGGCCACCGCCCCGGCGCCCGCCAGGGCGAGGAACGCCACCGGCCCCAGCAGCGTGTGCCGCCGCCAGGCGAGCACCGCCAGCGCCGGCACCAGCAGCGCGAACCAGCCGGCGATCACCACGCCGGCCAGCGTCACCGCCACCGCGCCGAGCCACAGACCGGGCGGCGGCGGTACCGGCTGCGGCCGGTCCCGGTCGGGCGCGTGCCGCCGCCACAGCACCAGGCCGAGCAGGGCCAGGACGCCGACGCCGCCGGCGATCAGGCCCGCCGTGTAGACCGTCGCCGGTCCGTAGGCCAGCTCGACGGTGCCGCCCGTCCCGGGCGGGATCAGCCAGCCCTGCTGCCAGCCGTCCAGCCGCACCGGCGTGAGCCGTTCGCCGTTCAGCGTCGCCGTCCAGCCGTCGTTGTGGTTCTCGTACGTCGTCAGGTAGGAGGCCGCGCCCGGCCCGACCGCGACCGTGCGGCGGTCGCCCCGCCAGTCCCGTACCCGCAGCTCACGCCCGGCCACGGCGGGTTCCGCGACCGTGCCGCGGACCAGGGTCGTGCCGGCCGGCGCCAGCGGGCCGGTGCCGGCCGCCTCCAGCCAGTGCGTCCCGGCGGTCAGTACGACGCCGGCGAGTGCCCGGCCGCCGCGGCACAGGGTCACGTCGACCGGGCGCCGCTCGACCAGGTCCCGCACGGTGCCCTCGGCGCTGGTCGGGTACCGCCGGCCGTCCAGCGTGATCACCGGTCCGCGTCCGCACGGCAGGGAGAACGGCCGGGAGCCCTTCGGCCGCGGGGTGCGGTACCCGTCGAGGGCCGGGACGTAGGCCTCCGCCAGGCCCACCGGCAGCCGCAGGGCGTCGTCGGCGACGGGGTTGTGCAGGGTCAGCGGGGCCGTGCCGGTGATCGTGACGTCGAGGCGGTCGGTGCGGATCGGCGCGAAGCGGACCACGCCGTTCTCGTCGGCGCCCGCGACCGCCGCGCCGTTGGGGGAGGAGATCCGCACCTCGGTGGCGCGCGTGGACAGACCGCCCGCCGGGGCCAGCACCAGCTCGTTCACCCGGCGCTTTCCCGGCCAGCGCAGATGAAGGGTGGGCCGGTCGCCCGCGAGCCACGCCGTGGTCAGATCGCCGTCGGTGAGGTTGCGCGGCGACAGACCCGGGCCGAGGCCGGCCGTCGAGTCGGCGGTGGCGGTGATCCGGCGGCGCTGCCCGGGCGCCGCCTCGTACAGCAGCCGGTCCAGCTGCGGGCCCGGCACCGGCACCGCGCTCACCCGTACCTCGTACGTCCCCTGCGCCGCCGTGCCGAAGCGGCGGCGCAGGCCCGGCTCGGTGCCCGTCGGGTTCAGGCCGGTGGGGTCGGGGGTGCGGTGCAGGGAGACGATCTCGGCGCGGGCGTCGGAGGTGTCCGTGTCGGCGGGCAGCCGCAGCATGCGGGTGACCCGGACGCCGGGCAGGCGGATCTCGGAGAAACCCGCGCCGGTGAGGCCGGGCCGCAGGGCCGCCGAGTCGGTGATGGTCAGCTTCATCCAGGACGTCCGCCCGCCAGGGGCCGCGATCCGCTGTGTGGTGCCGTCCGGCCGGAGGTAGCTGCTCACCGAGCCCCGTGCCGTCTCCACCCGCACCCGGGTCGCCGCCGGCCGCAGGCCGTTGCGCGGCAGCGGCGTGAGGGCGACGGAGGACGGCATGTCGTAGGTGCCGGCGAAGGCGATCCGCAGCCACTGCCCGTCCGGCGAGCCGGGGGAGCCCTCCGTCCACGCCGTGTCCGGGTCGCCGTCGAAGGCGTGCACCGGGTCGTACTGCGGGAGGTGGAAGAGCCAGTTGCCGTAGGAGGAGGCGGTGACCGACCAGGCGCCGCGCAGCTCGGCCACCGTCTGATGGCCGGTGCCCGTCACCGGCAGGATCTGGTGCGGCGGGGCGCCGGGGTCCTGGAGGGCGTCCGGCGGGTTCCGTTCCCCGCGGGTGTAGGTGTACGAGGTGTTGGCGTCGACCAGCCCGAACCGGGTGTCCGCGCGGCGCATTCCGTCGCCCGCCACCCGGACCCGCGGCGAGCCGAGCCCGGGGTGCGGGTCACCGGCCAGTACGGCCGCCCGGCCGCGCAGCCGGGACGCCACCGGCAGCAGCGCCTCCGGGCCGCCGGAGACGACGGCCGTGCCGGCGACCGGGCTCAGCCCGGCCGGACCGGGCCGTGGCACCGCCTCGCCGCGCGGCTCGTAGATCTCCACCGCCCGCTGCCGCGGGTAGAGGCCCTCGACCTGGAGCGGGGTGCCGTGCGCGATCCGCCCGCCGGTGACGGCCGGGCCGAAGCCCCTCACCCGCACATAGCCGGACTGTTCCAGGGCGCGCTTGACCGTGGCGGTCGGCACGTATCCGATCTGGTCCGGGTCCAGGTCGTTGCGGACGACGACGTAGTGGAGGCCGGCCCGGGCGAGGTAGTCCGCCAGGCCCGGGATCTCGGCGCCGGACCTCAGCGCCTGCTCGACCGCGTCCAGCGCGCGCCGGTTGCCGGGGGCGCCGTAGGGCACGAAGTCCCGTTGGGCCCAGGGGGAGTCGGCGACCACGTCGAGGGGGTGGTCGATGGGGGCGCCCCAGGTGTAGAGGCCGTGCGCGGTCGCCGGGACGACGAGGGCGCGGGTGCCGGGGGAGTAGTCCGCCAGCCAGTCCGCCGTGGCCCGCCAGTAGCGGGGGATCTCCTGGAACGGGCCGGGGTTGAGGATCGAGCCGTTGAGATACGGCCACAGCAGACCGGGCAGGACGAGGAGCGTCGCGGCGAGCGGGGCGAGACGGCGGACGCGCCCCGGGCGGGCGCCGCGCGGCCGGGCGGCCGTGCCCACCGCGTGGGCCAGGCCCAGCACCAGCGCCAGGGCGAGTCCGGTCTGGAACTTGTGGATGTTGCGGAAGGGCGACAGCCATCCGTCCAGCCACTCCTGCACCGGCTCGTGGAAGGGGCCGCCGAACGGGCCGCCGTACCCGGCGAGCAGGACCGGCGCCGCCGTCAGCACGGTCAGCACCAGCCACCGCCGCTCGGGCATGTCCCGCCGGGCCAGGCCGGCCAGGCCGAGCCCGGCCGCGACCGCCGAGCAGACGATCACGGCGGCCGAGGTGGCCACCGTCCAGCCCGCGGGCAGCCACGCCTGGCCGAAGTGCAGATAGGCGACCCAGTTCCCGGCGCCGCGCAGCGCCTCCGTCGCCGACATGGTGGCCGTCGTGACCTGCGAGGTCTCGATGTACGGCAGGAAGTTCTCCCCGTAGCGGCCGAGCAGCAGCAGCGGGATCCACCACCAGGCCGTCGCCGCCACCACCGCCGGCACCCACCAGGCGAGCAGCTTGCGCCGCCGTGGCCCGGGCGGGCGGGAGAGCAGGTACAGGGCGGCCGGGAGCAGCGCGGCCAGGGTCGTCGCCGCGTTGACGCCGCCCATGAACGGCACGGCGAGCGCCGAGCGCAGGGCGGCGACGCGGGCGCTGCGGCGCGCATCGGCCAGCGGCAGCAGCACCCACGGCAGGACGGCGCCGGGCAGCACGGCCGCCGACGTGGAGCCGATCAGGGTGGTGAAGACCGGCCACAGCGCGTACGCCACGGCCGCGAGCAGCCGGGCGGCGCCGTTGCCCACGCGCAGCCGCTCCGCCAGCCGCAGCGCGCCCCAGAAGGCGGCGGAGAGGATCAGCGACAGCCACAGCCGCTCCGCGATCCACACCGGCAGCCGTACCAAGTGGCAGAGCCAGTAGTACGGCAGCATCGGCCACAGATAGCCGGCGTACTGGTCCGGGATCCCGCCGAAGCCGCCCTGGTCGTGCCAGAGCCGGCCCAGGCCGGACAGGAACCCCGCGGGGTCGACGGTGACGCCGAGCTTGGTGTCGAAGGTCTGGCGGCCGGGGTGCACCGAGAGCAGGAGCACGAACAGCACGGCCCAGAAGCCGAGCAGCGGCCCCCGTGACCGGGGACCCCGCGGCGGGCCCGGGGCGGGCGCGGCGGCGGGAACGGCCGCCGGGGGCGGGGCCTGGGCCGTGGTGCTGGTCATGGAGGACACCGCCGGAGGACGAGGAGGAGGTTCCAGGTGGCCACCTCGCGGATGCCGGGCGCCCTGACGACCGTCTCGGCGAGGAAGGGCCAGTAGCGGGAGCGCGCCGAGACGACGCGGACGTCGTCACGGGCGCGCACCTGCCGCAGTGTCGCGCCGATGTGCACGCGGAACAGGTTGTGGCCCAGGGTGTGCTTGGCGGGTCTGCCGGTACGGCGCTGGTGGCGGGCGCGGGCCCGCTCGGCGCCGAAGTAGTGCCAGGGCGCCCACTCGTGACCGCCCCACGGGGACAGCCAGTTGGTGAACGACACGTAGATCAGCCCGCCCGGCCGGGTCACCCGGACCAGCTCGCCGAGGAAGGCGCGCGGGTCGGCCACGTGCTCCAGCACGTTGGAGGAGAACGCCACGTCCGCGGCCCCGTCGGCCAGCGGCAGCCGGCAGCCGTCCGCGAGCACGGCGCCCGCGGGCGGCCGTCCGCCCAGTTCCCGTACGTCCGGTTCGAACAGGTAGGCACGGGCGCCCCGGCGCCGGAACTCCGCGGTGCAGTGGCCGCTGCCGCCGCCGACGTCCACGACGACCCGGCCGGCGACCGGACCGCCGTACCGCTCGACCTGCCCGGCGGCGTCCCGGGCGAGCAGCGCGTAGCAGGTGCCGGGGTCGTCCTGTTCATGACGGAAGGCCTTCCAGAGCGCGAGGGAACGACGCAGGGAAGGATCCTTCGGAGGGGTTTTCGGCGGGTTCTTCGACGCGGTCTCCGGCGGGTTGTCCGGCGAGGTCTTCGGCGAGGTTTCCGGCGAGGTCTTCGGCGAGGTTTCCGGCGGGTTGTCCGGCGGGTTGTCCGGCGAGGTCTTCGGCGAGGTTTCCGGCGAGTTGTCCGGCGGGTTGTCCGGCGGGGTCTTCGGCGGGTCCTCCGGCGCCGGGGCGGTGGCCGTCACGGCGGCCAGCCCCGTACCGCCTCGGCCGCCACCGTGCGGAACCGGGCGACCGTGCGGTGCCAGCGGTAGCGGGCGGCGCGGGCGCGGGCGGCCCGGCCCATCGCCGCACGGCGGTGCGCGGAGAGGGCGAGGGCGCACCAGGCCGCCGCGAAGGACGGCTCCCCCCGGGCGAGGACGCCGGTGACGCCGTCGACGACGGAGTCCCGCAGTCCGGGCACGTCGAAGGCGATCGCCGGGGTCTCGCGCACCGCCGCCTCGGTGACCACCAGGCCCCAGCCCTCGACGGCGGACGGATGCAGCAGCAGCCAGGCCGCGCACAGCAGGCGGTGCTTGTCGGCCTCCGGGACGTGGCCGGTGAACTCCGCGCCGGGACCGGCCAGCCGCTCCAGCCGGCCCCGCTCGGGCCCGTCGCCGACGATCAGCAGCCGGCCGCCGGTGACCGGCCGCACCCGCTCCCACAGCCGCAGCAGCAGGTCGATCCGCTTGTACTCGACGAGCCGGCCGACCGCCACGAACAGCGGCTCCGGTGAGCGCCGGGCGGGCGGGCCCGGCTCCTCCACGCCGTTGTGGACGATGCGGATGCGGTCCCGTCCGACGCCGATCGCGTGCAGCGCGTGCGCCGTCGAGGGCGACACGGCCACCAGCAGGCCGCGGTGGTGCGCACCGGTCAGCGCCCAGTGTTCGAGTCTTCGGCCGATCCGGGCGGCCGGGGCCAGCGCACCGCCGAACCGCATCCGCCACAGATCCGTGTGCACGTGGTTGACCAGGCAGAGGGTGGGGCCGCGGTGCCACAGCGGGGCCAGGTACGGCACGCCGTTGCAGACCTCGACCAGCAGATCGGCCGCGCCGACCCGGCGGGCGAAGACCGACCGGGCGCGCAGGTAGTGGCCGTAGGCGCCGCCCGCCGACACCACCCGGTAGTCGCGGACGGAGGCGCCTCCCCCGCACACCAGGGTGACCTGGTGGCCGAGGCGGGTCAGGCCGCCGGCGAGCCGGTCGACCAGGACCTCGGAGCCGCCGGCGGCCGGGTTGCCGAGGTCACGGTGGGCGAGGAAGACGATCCGGCGCGGCTGCGGCGGGGGCGCCGGGAGGAGCTGCGGCACGCCGGGGGCCGGGGCGTGGAGCGACGACGGCACGTGCTGGGGCATGGGTGCTCCAACTCGTTGCGGGCGAGCCGGGGACGGACGGGATGTGCTCCGGGGTGGAGTTGCACAGTTTTCGCCCGGCGGTCGAGCCACGGCTACTCACGCAGGTGACAAATCGCGGCTTTGGCGCAGCCGGTACCCCGTCACTCCGTGAGAACCGGCCGGGACCCGCCCGGCGTACCGGACCGCCGGCCGCCCCTGCCTCCGAGTGCCAGCAGCAGGGCTCCCGCCACCGTCAGGACACCCCCGGCCACGGCAGCGCCCCTGGGCAGCGTCTCGCCCACCGCGCGCAGCCGCTCGTTGTCCCGTTCCGCCTGCCGCACCGCCGCCCGCTGCGTCGGGATGGTGGAGGTGAGCCGCCGGCTGTCCAGCAGCACCACCGCGTCCTTCCGGCCGCCCGGGGCGCGCAGCGTGCGGCGCGGTCCGACCTGGGCCCGGAGCACCCGGCCGGTGCGCCGGTCGACGACCAGCTCGACGCCGTGGTTGGCGTACCACTCCTCGGCCAGGACCCAGGGAGTGCGCGCCCGGCCGACCAGGCGGCCCGGTACCAGCCGGGTGCCGACCCGGGCCGGCGGCACCGTACCGGTGAACCGGTATCCGGTGTACCCCCGCACCCGCTCCGGGCCCCCGTACCGCAAGGTGACCGCCGCGCCCAGGGACTCGTCCCACCATCGGTAGGAGCGCTTGCGGACGTCGAAGGGGAACTTCAGATACGCCTCGGCCTCGATCGCGGGGTGCTCGCCGCAGCAGTGCACCGGCGCGGTGGTCCGCCGGTCCATCACCCAGCGGGTCCGGGTGAACTCCAGCGCGCCGTGCGGGTCGGGGACCGGCGCCGCCGCCCCGGTGTCCACGGTGGTCGTCACGTCCCAGACGGCGGCGCCGCCGCGCTCGCTGTCCCGTACGTCGCCCCGCACCCGCTGCACGACCGTGATCCGCCGGTTCGGCACGGTCGCGATCCGGCCGGTGTCGAGGACGCTGCCCCGCCCGGTGTAGACGGCGGTGGTGTCGACGGCGACCGGGTTCACCGCGGCCCGCGGCGTCACGTACCAGGCCAGCAGCGGCGCCAGCACCAGCAGGAACGTGCCCAGGCCCAGCAGGGTCAGCGGCACGGCCGGGCGGCGCCACCGGGCGGGCCGCGGCGCGGCGGTCCCGCGGTCGGGCGAAGGGCGGCGGATACGGCGCATCCGGGCACTCCAGGGCTAGGGACGACGCCCGGCGTACGGGGTGCCGCGCCGGGCGGGGACGTGCGCGTGCGGGGCGGAGACGTGCGCGTGGGGGACGTGCGCGTGCGGGGCGGGGACGTGCGCGCGGGGCGGTGGCGCGAAGGGCCGCGGCGGGGGGCCGCTCCCGGGCCGGGAACCGTAGGCGCCCCTTGACGGCCTGTCAACGCCCTGCCGAGACTGGGCCGCGACAGGCAGGGGTGGAAGCCGGGGCGGGCGGACCCCCGGACCGGCGCCGGACGTCACCGACGGACAGAGAGGCTGATCCCGCGATGTCCAGACTGCTCGCCGCCGCGCTCACCGTCGCCGCCGGCGCCGCCCTCGCCGTGGCCGCCGCGCTCGGCATCGTGGCCCGGCTCCAGGCGGCTCCCGAGCAGCCGAACACCCCGCTGATCACCTACGAGCAGTCCGGCCGGGGGAGCTGACCCGTGCCCGCCGCCCGCCCGGGAACCGTCGTCGCCCGCTCGGCCTGGCACGACGTTCCCCGTCCGCAGGTGCGCCGGTTCGCGGCGCTCGCCCTGGCCGAGGCGCCGGAGCTCGCCGAGGAGATCCTGCGCGAGATCCGCCGCGCCCACCCCCACCTGCCCGTCGTACCGGCCGGTTCCGGCGAGCCGATGGCGCTGGTCGGCATCCGCCGCGCCATCGAACTCTTCGTGCGGCACCTGGCGGACGCCGGCCGCACGGCGGACCGGCCGGCCGTACCGCCCGTCCTCTTCCACGAGTTCGGCCGCGGCGAGGGCCTGCACGGCCGCTCGCTCGACTCGCTCCAGGCCGTCTACCGGCTGGGCGTCCGGCTGGCCTGGCGCCGCCTCGCCGACATCGGCCAGCGCGTCGGCATCCCGCCGCCGGCGATGTACGAGCTGGTCGACGCGGGCTACGAGTATCTGGACAGCCTGGTCGACCAGTCCGTGCGCGGCTACGCCGAGGCCGCCGCCCGCCGGGCCGGGGAACGCCTGCGGCTGCGACGCCGGCTGATGGAGCTGCTGCTGGCCGAGCCGCACCGCGGCGGCCCGCCCGGCGCGCTCGCCGAACGGGCCGCCCGGATCGGCTGGCCGCTGCCGCGCAGGGTGGCGGTGGGCGTGCTGCTGCGCCCGGCGCGGGAGGCGGTGGCCCCCGCGGTCGGGCAGGACGTCCTGCTCGACCTGGAGTCCGAGCGGCCTCGCATGATCGTCCCCGAGCCGGACGCCGCCGGGCGCCCCGAGCTGCTGCACCGGGCGCTGACCGGCTGGGCGGGCGCGATCGGGCCGCCGGTGGCGCTGCCCGACGCGGCCAAGTCGCTGCGCTGGGCGGAGACCGCCGTCCATCTGACGGAGCGGGGCCTGCTGCCGGCCGGGGAGGTGCTGTACTGCACCGAGCACACGCAGACCCTGGTCCTTCTCCAGCCCGGGGAACTCCTCGACGATCTGGCGCTGCGCTGTCTGGCCCCGCTGGCCCACTGCGGGCCCGCCCACGGCCGGCGGCTCGCCCAGACGCTGCTGGCCTGGCTGGAGACCCGGGGCGGGGCGCCGGAGGTGGCGGCCCGGCTCGGCGTCCATCCGCAGACCGTCCGCTACCGGCTGCGCCAGATCCGCGCCCTGTGGGGGGACGGGATCGACGATCCCGACCGCCGTTTCGAACTGGAACTGGTGCTGCGGGCCCGGCGGCTCCGCGGCGAGCTGGACGACCCCGGCGGACGCCGGTAGCGGTGGTTCCGTCGGTCACTCCCGGACCATTGCCGGGGCGCGCCGCCTTTGACTAGCCTAATGTTCGTCATGCCGATCGCCTGTTGAAATCTCGAACACAGGCGCCTGAGACCACTTAGGGAGGGGGCCGGTCGTGGGACGTCTCGTACCAGCCGTGACCCGGGCTCTCGACATTCTCGAGCTCTTCCTGGACGGGGACGGCACGCTCTCCGCCCCCGACATCGTGCGCAAGCTGCAACTGCCGCGCACCACCGTGCACGAGCTGGTCACCACGCTCGCGGCCCGCAAGTACATCGTGCCGGTCGCCGGCCAGCCCGGACGCTACCGGCTCGGCGTACGCCCGTACCAGCTCGGCGCCCGCTACGCCGAGCACCTGGACCTCGCCGCCGAGGGGCAGCAGGTCGCCCGGTCGGTCGCCGAGACCTGCGACGAGACGGTGCACGTGGCGATCCTGGAGGAGACCGACGTCATCTACATCGCCAAGGTCGACTCCACGCACGCCGTGCGCATGGTGTCGGCGGCCGGCCGCCGGCTGCCCGCCCACTGCACCTCCGTCGGCAAGATGCTGCTGGCCTCGCTGCCGGAGCAGGAGCTGACCGCGCGCATCCCCGACGGCACCGAGCTGGCCGGGATGACCCCCAACAGCATCACCGAACCGGCCGCGCTGCGCGAGGCCCTGGCCGAGATCCGGCAGCGGGGCGTCGCGGTGGAGAGCCGGGAGTCCAACCCGGACGTCTCCTGCGTGGCCGCCCCGGTCCGCGACCGCACCGGCCAGGTCGTCGCCGCGCTCTCCATCTCGGTGCCCATGATCCGCTGGAGCGACGAGCGCCGGATCGAGCTGGAGCAGCTCGCCGTGAAGGGCGCCGCCGACCTGTCCGAGCGCCTCGGCCACCGGAGTGTGGGATGACTGGGAGCATGACGACGACATACGAGGTCGCGGTACGCGCCGAGGCGGAACTCGGCGAGGGCCCGACCTGGGACGCGGCGGCCGGCCGGCTGCTCTGGATCGACATCCTCAACTCCCGCGTGCACACCTACGATCCCGTGACCGGGCACCGCACGGTCCGCCGCACCGAGCAGCACGTCGGCGCCGTCAAGCCCCGTGCGGGCGGCGGCCTGGTGCTGAACCTCCGGGACGGCATCGGACTCCTCGGCCCCGACGACTCCTTTTGCTGGCTGCACCACGGGCCGGTCCCCGGCCGCCGCGCCAACGACGCCGCCGTCGCCCCCGACGGCTCGCTGTGGGCCGGCACCATGCGCTACGACGAGGCACCGGGCGGCGGCACGCTCTCCCGCGTCACCGGTGACGGCGCCGTCGAGACCGTCCTGGACGATGTGACGGTGAGCAACGGCACCGGCTGGAGCCCCGACGGCCGGCTCATGTACTACATCGACACCCCCACCCGCCGTATCGACGTCTTCGACCACGACCACGCCTCCGGCCGGGTCACCGGCCGCCGCCCGCTCGCCGGGATCGAGGAGGGCGCCGGCTTCCCCGACGGCCTCACCGTGGACGCCGACGGCTGCGTCTGGGTCGCCCTGTGGGACGGCGGGGCGGTCCGCCGCTACACGCCGGACGGCAGGCTCGACCGGGTGATCGAGCTGCCGGCACCGCGCGTGACGGCATGCGCCTTCGGCGGCCCGGACCTGACGGACCTGTACATCACCACGGCCCGGACCGGCCTGGCCGCCCCGCACCCGCTGGCGGGCTCGCTGCTGGTGGTACCGGGCGCGGGGAAGGGCCTGCCACAGCCGGCGTTCGCGGGCTGACGCCGGTAGGGGCCGACTGCGCTCCGTAGGGGCGCGGGGAACTGCGCGACCAGCCACGACGCACCCGCGGACAACGGGCGGACCGTCAGTCCAATCCCGCCGCCTTACGCTCCCGCGGGGTCAGCGGCGGCCCGTCCAGGGCAGGCTTCAGCGGCCCCGCCACCGCCGCCAGCAGCACCGCCGGGCTCAGCAGCACGCCCGCGCCCCGCTCCAACGACGTCACGTCGGTCACCCGGCGGGCGACGCGCCCGTTGCCGGTGGCGGTGAGCATGAGGCGGTCGACGTACGCGGCCAGCAGCCGGTCCCGGCGGGTGAGCCCGCCCTCGGCCGCGCCCGGGTAGAACACGTCCTGGCCGGCGGCCAGGCTCCAGGCCGCGCCGATCGGGCGGGCCATGGCGCGCTGGATGCGGCGCGCCAGGCCCGGCGCGTCCCATCCGTACCGCCGCACGATCTTTCCGAGGAGCTCCGCGCTCTGGGCGCCGACCGCCATGCCGTGCCCGTAGAGCGGGTTGAACGCGGCGAGCGCGTCGCCGAGGACGGCGAACCCTTCAGGCCAGGCGGGCATCCGCTCGTAGAGGTACCGGCGGTTGGCGGTGGTGCGGGTGTACGACACATCGGTCAGCGGCTCCGCCCGCTCGACCAGCTCGCCGATGACCGGGTGCCGCAGTTCCTCGCGGGCGAACCGGGCGAAGTCGTCGGTGTCCGGGGACGGCCGGCCGCCCCGGGTGCCGGACAGGGTGACGATCCACCGGCCGTTCTCGACGGGCAGCAGGAAGCCCGCCCGGCCGGGCCCGCCGTCGCGCGGGTCGGGCTGCACGTTGACGACCGGGAAGTGTTCCCGGGCCGCCTCGGGGGCGAGGAAGAGCCGGGTGGCGTAGGCCAGTCCGGAGTCGATCTCGCGCCGCTGGGGCTCGGGCAGCCCCAGGCCGGTCAGCCAGTGGGCGGCCCGGGAGCCACGGCCCGAGGCGTCCACGACCAGGCCGGCGGCCAGGGTGCGCTCGGGGCCCTGGTGGGGGCGGACGCGTACGCCGGTGACGGCGGCGGCGGTCCCGGTGAGACCGACCGCCTCGGTGCGCTCCAGGACCTCGATCCGCTCGTCGGCGAGGACCCGCGCGCGGATCGTGGCGTCCAGCAGGTCGCGCCCGGCCAGGAGTACGTGGTGGGACTCGGCCCAGCGCCGGAACCAGCCCTTGGGCCCCATCACGACCATGTCGGTGGTGACCGGCAGCCGGTTCGCCCCCGCGTCGCGCAGGGCCCCGGTGATCCCCGGCAGCAGGCGCTCGACCGCCTGTGCCCCGCCCGACCAGAGCATGTGGGCGTGGCGTGCCTGGGGCAGCCCCTTGCGGGGTTCGGGGCCTGCGGGCAGGGCGTCGCGTTCCACGACGACGACCCGGTCGGCGACCGCGGACAGGGCGCGGGCCGCGAGCATGCCGGTATGGGATCCCCCCAGGACGACGGCGGTTCTGGTGGGAGTGGTGCGTGGTGTCATACGTGCGTTGTCTCTCTGCCGGAGGAGGTCGCCCGGGTGCGTACCGCCTCGATGCCGGGGCGGTGGCGCAGGGCCTGGGACACGGCTTGGATCTCCTGCAACAGGTAGGCGGTCTCGGGGCCGGAGGGCGGTGCGGCGCTGTCGGTCTCCGGGGACCGCTTGCGGGCGGTGACGGCGTCCAGGACCGTGACGGCGGCGGCCAGGGCCCTGGCCCGGTCCGGCTCGTGGCCGAGGCCGAGGGCGACCGTGTACGACCGCTTGCGCAGCTCCTCGTCCAGGTGCCGGGAGAGCTGGAGGAGGGCGTCGCGGATGAACGTCTCCCGGCGGATCAGCCGCATCTCCGCGGTGGCCCGCGGGGTGAAAGGCGTGCCGCCGCCGTTCACTTCGCGCATCAGCAGATAGAGGGGCCGCAGGTGCCGGTGGGCGACCCGGACGCGCCAGCGCTCGTGCAGATACTGTCCGGCGTGCGGGAGGATGAAGCCCACCGCGACCAGGGTGGCCGACACGGCCGCGGCGGACGGCGCCAGGTCGGTGCTCAGCCAGTCCAGGTCGTGGCCGGTCAGCCGGGCGGTGACGGCGGTGAGTTTGGCCGTGCCGAAGAGCAGGTTGGACGCGTAGCCGATGCCCAGGAGTCTCAGGCCCCAGCGCAGCCAGGCGTCCAGGCCGTCGGTGCGGACCCAGTTCCAGATCAGCCGTGCCGTGATCGAGCAGGCCACGGTGTGCGCGCACAGGTAGAGCAGGATCTCCTCGCGCATGAACGGCGTGGTGGCGTAGTACGTGTCCAGGTCCTGGCGGCGCTCCACGGGAACATCCGCGAGGACGAAGAGCAGCCACAGGGCGACGACCACTCCGGCGTAGACGAGGACGACCCACCGGGCCGCGCGGCGGGTGGAGGCCGAACGGTCGGACAGCCCGTTGCGCCAGGCCACGATGAGCAGCAGCCAGGACGCGCACAACGCGGTGAGCAGGGAGTACACCAGCGGGGCGGCGATGTTCGGTATCCCGGTGACGCGGTTGGTCCAGCCGATCACCGACGGGGAGGCGAAGACGAAGACGGCGCAGGCGAACAGCAGCAGGCCGCCCACGGCCCGCAGCATCGGGTCCCGCCACAGCTTGACCAGGCTGGGCAGTTTGATGACAAGGGCGACGCTCAGCGCCACGATCGGCAGCCAGAAGAGGACGGAGATCCCGCCGACGGTGTCGGAGGCGTCGAGCGCCAGACGCACGGAGGTCACCGCGTTCCGCTTCCCTTCCCGCGGTAGCCCAGGGAGCGCTGCACGGGTCCGGGCGGCGGGCCGGAGCCGTCGCCGTCGAGGTAGGGCCGGACCACGGCGGCCAGGCGGTGGCCGAAGTCGTCGGCCTCGGCCTCGTCCCGCTCGCGGGAGCCGTCACGGGCGGCGACGGGGGCGCCGCCGCGGTCCAGCGCGGCCGACAGCCCCGGGCACAGCTCCGCGTCCCGCCGGCCGATCTCCTCGGCCAGTGCCCGGACGCCGGCCGTCCGTCCCCGGGGACGGTGACCGTGCCCCGCGTGCATGTGCCACAACTCATGGCCCAGAATGACGAGCTGCTGCACCGCCTCGGCCCGCTCCTCCACGATGACCAGGTCGAAGTCGGTCAACTCCACCCACAGGCCGGTGACCTCCAGCTCGTCGGGGAAACGCTCGAAGCGGAGTTCGACGGGACGGCCGCGGTGGCGGGCGGCCATCTCCTCGCACAGGGCCCGGCACACCTCCCGGGCGCCGGCCGGGTGCCGGGGTCTGGCCCGCAGGGCGGCGGCCAGCTCGGCCGCCAGTCCGCGCATGGCGCTCCGGGTACGGCGACGGCGCAGCATCCCGGCGACTCGCGCCGCCCTCTTCCGCGCCTCCGCGACGACCATCGCGCCCCCTCGTCCAAGTCCGCCCTACAACAGGCCGTTCGAGACTACGCGTCCGCAAGTGCCCCCGTCATGAGATCCGGGGAGCGTTGTTCAAACAAGAACGATCACCACTCGTTGTCACCACTCGATGATCACAGCGTTTCGAAAGTTACGTCCGAACCATTGACGGCCGGGTCCGCCGACTTTACGGTCCCGTTCGAAGTTACGAGCGCCATCCGAAATGCCGAACGACTGAATGACCGAACGTGCTCGGCGAACACAGCACGGAACATCACTTCGAACGTGAGGGCAGGGCATGGGACGACCTGGCCTGAATCGCAGGCAACTTCTGGCCACGGCGGGCGGCCTGGCGGTCGCGGGCAGCTTCGGCTTCGCGGCCCTGGGCACGGGCGCCGACGCACTCGCCTCCGACGCGAGCACCCGGGTGCGCTACTGGAACCTGTTCAGCGGCGGCGACGGCTACAACATGATCGCGATGCTGGACGCCTTCCGTAAGGACAACCCCGACATCGCGGTGAAGGACTCCACCCTCCAGTGGGGCAGCCCCTTCTACACCAAGCTCGCCATGGCCGCGGCGGGCAACCGCGCGCCGGACCTCGGCGTCATGCACCTGGGCCGCGTCACCGGCTTCTCGCCCGGCCGCCTCCTGGACCCCTGGGACGTCGGCCTGCTCGCCAAGTACGGGGTGCGCGAACAGGACTTCAACCCCGAGCTGTGGAAACGTGCCACCATCGGCGGCAAGCTCTACGCCCTCCCGCTCGACATCCACGTACAGCTCTGTTACTACCGCAAGGACGTGCTGGAGAAGGCGGGCCTGCTCGGCTTAGACGGGCGCATGGTGTCCCCGGCCTCGGTGGACGAGTGGTTCGCCATGCTGAAGGAGGCCAAGAAGGCCACCAAGAAGGGCCTCCAGACCATCGGCCTGTGGCACAACGACCAGAACTTCCAGTGGTGGTTCTTCGTCGCCTTCTACAGCCAGCTCGGCGGCACCTGGTTCAACGACGCCAACACCGAGGTCACCTTCGACACCGACAAGGCCACCCAGGTCCTTGAGTTCCTGCGCCGGCACCTCACCGACGGATACGCCAACCCCGGCTTCGGCGGCGGCGCGGGTGCCGAGCAGTTCGTCAACGGCGCCCCCTTCGCCTGGGAGGGCAACTGGTCGGTGCCGGTCTTCGACGCCGCCAAGGTCGACTACGGCGCGGTCCCGCTGCCGCCCGTCTTCGGCCGGCAGGCCACCCACGCCGAGTCGCACTCCTTCGTCCTGCCGCACCAGGCGGACCGGGGCGGCGCCGCCAACGAGGGCGCCCACCGGCTCGCCGCCTACGTCGTCAAGCACGCCCTTCAGTGGGCCGCCGGCGGACACATCCCCGCCTACACGCCGACCCTGTCCACGGCGGCGTACCAGAAGCTGGAGCCGCAGAACGAGTACGTCTCGGCCATGAACCACCAGGGCACCGAGCCCAAGGTGTGGTTCGCCGGATCCACCGGCATCCTCGCCCAGCGCGTCGGCCCGATCGTCGTCTCCTCGACCACGGGCTCCGCCAGGCCGGACGCCGTGGCCCGCCGGATGAGGAGCACGCTCGCCGAACTGCTCGCCTCGAAGAACCCGATGGACGGCCGTACCGCCGCGCAGGGAGGTGCGGTCGCATGACGACGACCAGCGCTGAGACCGCCATCCGCCCGGCCCGCGCGAAGACCGCAGCGCCCGCCGTGACCCTCCGCCGCAAGCAGGGCTTCCAGCACGGCGGCTGGTTCGTCGCCCCGTTCCTGGCGCTGTTCGCGCTCTTCGTGATCTGGCCGCTGCTGCGCGGCCTCTACCTCAGTTTCACCGACGCCAACATCTCCGGCGACGGCACCGCCTTCATCGGCCTGGACAACTACCGCGAGGCTTTGGACGACCCGCTCATGTGGGACGCGCTCGGCCACAGCGCCTACTTCACGCTCCTGGTGGTGCCCTGCATCACCGTCCTCGCCTTCCTCCTCGCGATGCTCGCCCACCACATCGAGCGCGGGAAGTGGCTGTGGCGGCTCTGCTTCTTCATGCCGTTCCTGCTGCCGTCCACCGTCGCGGGCAACCTGTGGCAGTGGCTGTTCAACCCCGGCAACGGCATGATCAACCACGTCTTCGGCATCGAGACGCCGTGGCTGACCGACAAGTCGTACGCCATGCTCGCCGTCGTCATCACCACCCTGTGGTGGACGGTCGGCTTCAGCTTCCTGCTCTACCTCGCCGCGCTCCAGGGCATCCCCGCCCATCTGTACGAGGCCGCCAAGCTGGACGGTGCCAACGCCTGGCACCGCATGGTCCACATCACCCTGCCGATGCTGCGCAACATCACCGGCCTCGTCGTCGCCCTTCAGATCCTCGCCTCGCTCCAGGTCTTCGACCAGGCCGTGGTGATGCTGGACTTCGGGCCGGGGCCGGAGAACTCGACCAGGACCTTCGTGCAGTACACCCTCGAACAGGGCTTCACCAGCTACCGCGTGGGCTACGCCTCCGCGATGTCCATCATCTTCTTCGTGCTCATCGCGGCCGTCGCCCTCGCGCGGATGTGGCTGCTGCGCAACCGTGAGGAGGGCGGCCGATGACCACCGCCGCACCGCAGATCCGGGTCAAGCCCCGCCGCCCCTGGACGACCGGCCAGATCGTCCTCACCCTGCTCGGCGTCGCCGTCTCCGCCGTCATCCTGTCGCCGCTGGCCTGGGCGCTGTTCACCTCCCTGAAGTCGGAGACCGAGGCCGTCGAGGTGCCGACCCACTGGCTCCCGAAGCAGTGGACCGGCCAGGCCTGGTCGGCCATCTTCGAGACCGGCAACATCACCGACTGGTTCGTCAACTCCCTCGTCGTCTCCGTCTGCGTCACCGCCGTCGTGCTGCTGGTCAGCGCCCTGGCCGGCTACGGCTTCGCCCGCACCGAGTTCCGCGGCAAGGGCGTGCTGATGGGCGTGGTGATGACGGGGCTCATGGTCTCCCCGGCCGTGCTCGGCGTTCCGCTGTTCACCACCGTCCAGCAGATGGGGATGGTCGACACCTACTGGGGCATGATCCTGCCGCAGTGCGCGCCCGCCGCGATGGTCTACATCCTCTACAAGTTCTTCCAGGGCGTCCCGCGCGAACTGGAGGAGGCCGCCTTCATCGACGGCGCCGGCCGCTGGCGGGTCTTCTTCACCATCGTCCTGCCGCTCTCCCGCCCCTCGCTCGCGGCGGTCGGCATCTTCACCTTCATCAGCTCGTGGAACAACTTCCTCTGGCCCTACATGGTGACCAACAACCCCGACCTGATGACCATGCCCAACGGCATCGCCACCGTCATGAACTCCTACGGCATCCAGTGGGCCCAGCTCATGGCCGGCGGCCTCATGGCGGGTCTGCCCCTGATCATCGTCTTCGTCTTCTTCCAGCGCCAGATCGTGGCGGGTGTCGCCCACACCGGCCTGGCCGGCCAGTAACGCCTGCCGAGGAGCCCCTGACGTGAAACGCCTCGGACTCGCCGCGCCGCTCGCCGCGGCCGTCCACCCTGAGCTGGAAGAAGAACGGTTGGCCAGCCGTCCGTCAGGGGCGCGGGGAACTGCGCGACCAGCCACGACGGACCGGCAGACAGAAGTGAACCCTGGAAAGGAAAAAATGCGCACCGCCCGCTTCACCCTCGACCCCGCCTTCACCATCGGCGAGGTCGACCCCCGCCTCTTCGGCTCCTTCGTCGAACACCTCGGCCGCTGCGTCTACACCGGCATCTTCGAGCCGGATCACCCCACCGCGGACGAGGCCGGCCTCCGCCAGGACGTGCTGGACCTGGTCAGGGAACTCGGCGTCACCGTCATCCGCTACCCCGGCGGCAACTTCGTCTCCGGCTACAAGTGGGAGGACTCGGTCGGCCCCGTCGAGAGCCGCCCCCGCCGTCTGGACCTCGCCTGGCGGTCCACCGAGACCAACCGCTTCGGCCTGTCCGAGTACATCGCCTTCCTGAAGAAGATCGGCCCCCAGGCGGAGCCGATGATGGCACTCAACCTCGGCACGCGCGGCGTCGCGGAGGCCCTGGAGCTCCAGGAGTACGCCAACCACCCCTCCGGCACCGCGCTGTCGGACCTGCGGATCGAGCACGGCGACAAGGATCCCTTCGGCATCAGGCTCTGGTGCCTGGGCAACGAGATGGACGGCCCCTGGCAGACCGGCCACAAGACGGCCGAGGAGTACGGCCGGCTCGCCGCCGAGACCGCCCGTGCCATGCGCCAGATCGACCCGGGCCTCGAACTCGTCGCCTGCGGCTCCTCCGGCCAGTCCATGGAGACCTTCGCCGAGTGGGAGGCGACGGTCCTGAAGGAGACGTACGACCTCGTCGACCACATCTCCCTGCACGCCTACTACGAGCCCGTCGACGGCGACGTGGACTCCTTCCTCGCCTCGGCCGTGGACATGGAGTCGTTCATCGAGAACGTCGTCGCCACCTGCGACCACATCGGCGCCCGCCTGAAGTCCAGGAAGAGGATCAACCTCTCCTTCGACGAGTGGAACGTCTGGTACCTGCTGCCCCACCAGAAGGAGGCCGCGGAGAACCCGCTGGACTGGCCGGAGGCCCCGCGTCTGCTGGAGGACAACTACAGCGTCACCGACGCCGTCGTCTTCGGCTCGCTGCTGATCGCGCTGCTCCGGCACGCCGACCGGGTCACCGTCGCCTGCCTCGCGCAGCTGGTCAACGTGATCGCCCCGATCATGACCGAGCCGGGCGGCCCGGCCTGGCGGCAGACGACGTTCTTCCCGTTCGCGCAGGCCTCGAAGTACGGGC
The DNA here is from genome assembly GCF_014647975.1 of Streptomyces fumigatiscleroticus. Taxonomy (GTDB): domain Bacteria; phylum Actinomycetota; class Actinomycetes; order Streptomycetales; family Streptomycetaceae; genus Streptomyces; species Streptomyces fumigatiscleroticus. Next base: position 140,171 of record NZ_BMQF01000002.1, on the reverse strand, counting down.
GCGGCCGGGTGCTGGACGTGCGCGTGGACTCGCCGACGTACGAGACGGCGAAGTACGGCGAGGCCGACCTGCTGCACGCCACCGCGGTACGCGCCGGGGACGGCTCGGTCACCGTGTTCGCCGTCAACCGCGGCCGCACCGAGGCGCTGCCGCTGGAGGTCGCCCTGTACGGGCTGGACCTGACCTCGGTCGTCGAGCACAGCGCCCTGGCGGACGCCGATCCCGACGCCCGCAACACCCTGGACGACCCCGAGCGCGTCACCCCGCACGCGGTCCAGGGCACGGCCCTGACGGACGGCACCCTCACCGCGAGCCTGGAGCCGCTCTCCTGGAACGTGATCAGGCTCGCCTGAACGCGCGTCGTCACCGGCCGGGGGAGTCGACCGGTTCCACCGGGACTCCTCCGGCCGCCGCACCGAGCAGGACCAGCTCCGCGGTGCCCGGCCCCGACGGTGTGGTCCCGTCCGACAGCACCGCCAGGGCCAGGGTGTTGGTGCCGCGGGTGCGCAGGATGCCGTTGGGCAGGACGAAGGTGTGCTGCGGGCCCACGTCGTTGACGTACTGGCCCAGGTTCCAGCCGTTGAGGAAGATCTGGACGCGGTAGGCGCGGTCCGGGTCGTCGTCGAGACGGAGCCCGACCGAGGCGTCGACGTCGGTGCGGACGGAGAGCCTGAACTCCGTCCGGTACCAGGTCACGCCCTGCCATCGGGCACCGCCCGGAGTTCCGGCTTCCTCCCAGCCGCCGTCGTCGTACCCCGGCAGGTGCCAGCCCTCCCGCTCCCCGTACAGCCCGCCGTTGTTCAGCGGCCCGCGCACGGGGTCGGGCGCGGTCTCCCCCTGGATCCGCCAGCGCACCGCGGGCGAGGCGCCGGTGAAGGAGACGGACGTCAGTCCGCGCGCCGCCCTGTGGGTGTCGAGGCCCTGGTCGTCCAGGTCGTGCTGCATGCGCCGGACGAGGACGGACAGCACGTGCCCGCGCCGTGTGCGCAGCCGCTTGCGGAGCTTCTTCGGCAGCCGGAAGACCGCCGTGTCCGTCCAGGTCCCGCGCCCGGCCGTGTCCCCGTCCGGCACCGGCATCCGGTGGGTGCCCAGCGGGCGGCCGTCCAGCCAGGCCATCAGCAGCCCCTGCGTGCCCGTGCTGTAGGACAGGGAGACGGACGTCGCGCCGGGCGCGTCCGTGAAGCGGCCCCGGTACCAGACGTCGCCGTAGTGGAAGCCGTAGTCGTCCGCGAAGAGGACGGGCTGCCCGTCCGGGACGGCGGTGGTGCTGTACGAGGTGGTCCGGTCGGCGGCCGTCCAGGAGGAGTCGTCGAAGTCCGGCTCCGACTCGGGGTTCTCCTCCCGCCGCCGCCAGCCGTCCAGGGCGGGCAGCGGCACCTCGTCCACGCCGGGCAGCGCGCGCAGCGCCAGCAGGCTGCCGGAGGCGCTGACCCGCGTGCGCACCGCGGCCCCGTTCCAGGTGACGCCGGTGATACCGCGCGGCCCCCACACCTCAAGGCCGGTCTCTCCTATGGTGTCGCCGGTGAGCCGTACGGTGCCGTCGCGGAGCGCGACGTCGCGCACCAGCGCCGGGCCGTAGACGAGGACCCGGCCCGAGGGGGTGTCGTGCGGCCACAGTCGCTGAGAGTCCGCGTCGTCGGTGAAGAGCAGCAGCAGCGGCCGCTCGGAGCCGCCGCCGTTCACCACCACCCGGGACAGCCCGCCGACACCGAGCGGAACCGTCACGTGCAGCGTGCCGGCGCCGTACGCCCAGGCGGCCTCCTCGTCCAGCCGCACCGGCACCGGCTCGCTCGGGCACTCCAGCGCGACCTGCGCCATCTCTCCGTGCCGGCCCGCGAACACGGCGATGTCCTGCCGCCCGGCGTTCAGGAACAGCATGGGCTGCACGGTGGTGAACGCCAGCTTCCGCCCGCCCAGGGACAGCCCGGTCGCCAGCAGCTTGGCGTCGCCCGCCGGGACGGTGAACGGCACGTCGATCCCGGCGTCCGGCAGCTTCGTGGTCACGGAGTGGGCGGAGTCGTTGCGCAGCACGTAGACGTGGGAGCCGGTGTCGGGGTTGGTGAGGTGGGCGACCCCGATCCGCTCGTCCGGCGCCTCGACGGCCGCGGCCCGCTCCAGCCGGGCGAAGTCGGGCACGCTGCGCAGCAGCCCGCCGAGCTGGTGCGTGACGGCGAGCTTGGCGCTCGGGTTGCGCCCCTCGCCGATGGCCGCCGCGACGTTGTACGAGGTGTAGACGTCCGGTGCGGGCAGCCAGCCCCAGGAGGTGCCGCCGAACGCCATGCGGACGTCGTGCAGGGTGCGCCCGGCGGCGAGATGCGCGAGGTGGGCGCCGCGCTCGTACGCCGCGTCCCGGCTCTGCCGGATCTCCTCGTAGCCCGGCCCGCCCCATGGATCGGGCGTCGCGCTGACGGCCACGCCCCACCGGTGCGAGGGCCCCTTCCCGGCGAAGGCGTCCCCCTGGAAGAGGGGTACGTCGATGCCGTCGGCGCGCACTTTGCGGCGCAGATGGGTCAGGTAGGACGTACTGGCCCCCTCCCCGCCCTCGGTCCCGTACAGCAGGACGGTGCCCCTGCCCCTGGAGTACAGGTGGCGTACGGCTATGGAGTTCACCGCCGTGAGCCACTGGTCGGCATGGCCGAGATAGGCGGGGTCGGTGGTCCGGGCCCGGCCCCGCGTCGCCGTCAGCCAGCCGGGCAGACCGCCGGCGTCGAGGTCCGCGCCGAGATACGGGCCGGGCCGCAGGACCACGTACAGACCGGCCTCGGCGGCCGTGCGCAGGAACAGGTCCAGGTCCCGCACGCCGGAGAAGTCGAAGCGTCCGGGCGCGGGGGAGTGCACGTTCCACGCGACGTCGATGCCGACCGCGTTGAAGCCGTGCGCGCGCAGTTTCTCCAGCACGTCCCGCCACAGCGAGGGGCTCGGCAGCCGGAAGGGGTGCACCGTGCCGGCCCACAGCACCAGGCGTGCGCCGTCGACCAGCAGCGAGTGCCGGTCGAGGGCGATCTCGTGCCGTTCCCCGTCGGCCCGGGGCGGTTCGGGCGCCGGGCCGGTGGGCACGGCCGCCGGCTCCGTGGAGGCGAGCGGCGCCGCCCCGCCGCCGCCCAGTGCGAGGCCGAGGACCGTGGTGCCGGCGAGGGCGCCGAATGTACGTCTGCTGAGCCTGCTGAGCCCCAAGGGAGCGCCTCCTGTTGCCTTTCCTCCGCGGCCGTCGCGCGTGCCGGGTGTTGTGCTCGGTCATTCTCTCCAGCCGGACACCTCAGAATGGGCGCATGAGGATCTCGGCGCGGGCGGACTACGCGGTGCGGGCAGTGCTGGAACTCGCCGTTCGGCAGGACGACGGACCGGTGAAGGCGGAGGCGATCGCCACCGCGCAGGACATTCCGCACAAGTTTCTGGAGGGCATTCTCGGCGATCTGCGGCGCGGCGGTGTCGTCGACAGCCGGCGCGGCGGCAACGGCGGCTACCGCCTGGCCCGGGACGCCGCCGCGATCACCGTCGCGGACGTGATCAGGGCCGTCGACGGCCCGATCGTCTCCGTCCGCGGCGAGCGCCCCACCGGCCTCGCCTACACCGGCACCGCCCAGCCCCTGCTCCCGCTCTGGATCGCGCTCCGCGCCAACGTGCGCCGGATCCTGGAGGGCGTCACGGTGGCCGACATCGCGGCGGACGCGCTCCCGCAGACGGTGCGTGAGCTGGCGGCCGAGCCCGCTGCCTGGGAGAACCCGTAGGTGACGTGGGCGACGCATACGACGCCTGTGAATCGTCCTCATCCGGGTCTCAGGTTCTCCTCAGTTTGACGGCCTAACGTCACCTCCCGTTCATTCCTACCTCTCCGGTGGGGATACCGGGAAATCGTTGGGACCTCCTCATGCGCACGCTGATCCTGCTCTCCCTCGCGGGCCTCGGCGCCCAGCTCGTGGACGGCAGCCTCGGCATGGCGCACGGTGTGATCTCCACGGCGCTGCTCCTCGCGCTGGGCACGGGCCCGGCCGTCGCCTCGGCGATCGTGCACTTCGCCCAGATCGGCACGGGACTGGTCTCCGGCGTCTCGCACGCGCGCCTCGGCAACGTCGACTGGCGGGTGGTCGCCCGGATCGGCGCCCCGGGCTGCGTGGGCGCCTTCCTCGGCGCGACCGTGCTGTCCCGGCTCTCCACGGACGTGGCCGAGCCGGTGATGGCCGCGATCCTGCTCGCGCTCGGCCTCTACGTCGCCGTCCGCTTCACACTGCGCGGTCTGCCCCGCGGCAAGCTGGGCCGTCCCCTGCGCACCCGCTTCCTGGCACCGCTCGGGCTGGTCGCCGGCTTCCTCGGCGCGACCGGCGGAGGCGGCTGGGGCATGATCGGCACACCCGCCCTGCTGGCCAGCGGCCGAATGGAACCCCGGAAGGTGATCGGCTCCGTCGACGCCAGCAAGTTCCTGGTGGCCGTCGCGGCCAGCGCGGGCTTCCTGCTCTCCCTCGGCTCCCACGGCGTCGACTGGTCGTGGGTGCTCGCCTTTCTCCTGGGCGGCATGGTCATCGCCCCGGTGGCGGCGTGGCTGGTGCGCTTCGTGGCACCGCGCGTCCTGGGCTCGGCGGTCGGCGGCCTGATCGTCGTCACCAACGCCCGCACGCTGCTGGGCAGCGACCGGACCGCCGTACCGGGCGCAGTCGCCATCGGCGTCCACGCCGCCCTGTCCGCCCTGTGGGCGGCGGCCCTGGCGTACGCGGTCCGGGCACATCTGCGGGAGCGGGCGGCGGAGACCGCCGCCGAGGAACCCGAGCCGGTCGCCGCGTAGCGCCCGCCGCGCCGGGCGGACGCGAGCGCGATCACCAGACCGTTCGCCAGCGGTCACAAGCCGTGTTCAGCGCGGCCCGAAGGCCTCTCCCGTGAAGAAGAGGTAACCGTGGGAAGCGATCGCGAACTCGGCCGCAGCTGCGATCTTCCGCACCGTACTGTTTCTTTTTCCGGTAGGCAGCTTGTTCAGTTCGGCCACGAACTGAACAAGCTGAATCTCGTTGAGCATCGTCTCGCCGTAGCGGTTCACCGCACGCAAGATGCTGCCCTCGGGTGCCGCCTCGCACAAGGACAGGAAGGTCTCCTTGTGGTCTTCGTAAGTTTTAGCCATGCGTTCGTGCATCTGGTCTTCTACGTAAATGACAAGAGGCATGTGATGCGTCTCCCGCGTGTTCTTCGGAGTGCTTTCCCGGTACGTCGGCACGGGCCGGGGCGGAACAGGAGTTCCGCCCCGGCCCGGGCGAGAGCGTCAGTCCCCTGAGATGTACAGATAGCCATGGCAGGAGGCCGCTTGCCGTGCCAACTCCGTGACGCGGCGGATCACCTGTGTGCGGCTCCCCTCAGGGACCCTGCTCAGCTCGACCACGAGGTACCGACACTGTAGTTCGTTGAACATCGTGTCACCGATCGCCTGCACGCCCCACAGGACGCTGTTCTTCGGCGCCTTGCGACACAACGACAGAAAACTTTGGTCGGTGTCGTCTCCGACCTTCTCGGAGATCTGCTTGTGCAGGCTGTTCTGCAAATAAATTTCCATCGTACTCCACCGGTCATCCGGTCGGCGGCGGGATCGGATACATTGTGCGGACGCTTCCCCATTTGTCCTGCGCCAGCAGAAACCACGAAGTCGCCTTGGCGCCGCTCTGCGCAGACGTCTCGCCGATTATCTTTCCGGCGTTGACGACACGCTCATAGTGGTTGTCGGCGTTGGGTCCGACGGGCGTGAATTCGTCGGCCATGTAGACCAGTTCGTCGAGATCCACGTCGGCGTCGAACACACCCTTGCTCTGGTCGATCTGTGAGCCGCCTTCCACGTGCTTCCCGCGAACGTATCTTTCCCCGACATCGTCGAGCAACGGGGGCATGCAGTCTTCGGCATTGCTGGCGGCCGCCGCACTTCGCGCGGCCACGGCCTTGCCGGCGGCCGAGCAGCTCTTCCGCAGGATCTCCCTGATCTTCTGCGCGATCCCGGAGGCCACACTGTCACCGAGTCTGAGGGCCTTCAGCCCCTTCCAGGCGTCGACGAAGCCGATGCCGGTCCGCGCGGAAGCGTCGGCTGCCTTGACGGCGTCCGCGATGGGCCTGAGGATCTTGCCCGCGAACAGGCTCGCGACATCCACGGCCGCCCAGGCACATCCGCCCCAGCTTCCGCTCTCACCGCCGGGAGTCACCTTCTGCGCGCACTTGATCCAACTGCCGAAGAGGATGTCGATCGGGTCGATGTCCTCCTGGTACTCCGCGATCGTGATGGTGTGCGTGGTTTCGGTGGACAGTTCCTTGGTCGGGTATTCGCCCAGGTACGCCGTCGCACCGGAAGGGCATGTGTATTGCGACAGGTCCAGGTCCTGGGCGGTGCACATGTACAGGTCGAGGACCGCTTTGAAGCGGATCTTCTCGGTGATTGTGCAGTCGCCCTGGTAGAAGAGCTTGTCGATCCAGCCCTCACAGCCGTCCGACTTCTTCACGACCTCCGGATCGCCGGTCTTCTCGATGTGGTCGACGACATAGAACATGCCGCTGATGGCGGCACCGGATTCGTCGACGACGGTTCCCGTCTCGATCTGGTGGGCGTTGGCCTGTTTCTCGGCCTCGTCGGCCGCCTGCTGCGCCGATTCGGCGTAGGCCTGGGCGTCCTTGGCGGCCTCCTCGGCGGCGGCGGCCTGTTCGGCCGCGTCGTCGGCGGCGTCGCGGGCGTCCTCGGCCGCCTGTTCCGCCTCGGCCGCCGCGGTGCGGGCCGCGTCGGCGTCCAAGGCGGCCGCATCGGCCGAGTCCCGGGCGTCCGCGGCGTAGCCCTCGGCCCGGCCGGCCGCGCCGTCGGCCGCCGCCGCGTCCTCGGTGGCCTTCTGGTCGTAGGCGACGGTGCGGCTGAGCGACTGTGCCGCCTGGGCCGCGTACGAGGCGGCCTCCGCGGCGTAGCCGAGGGCCTCCTTGGCGGAGTTGCGGGCGTCGCTCGCGTACCCGGCGGCCTCGGCGGCCAGGGTGTAGGCGGCCTTGGCATCACCGGTGGCCGCGTTCGCCGCGCTCTGCGCCTGGGCCGCGGCCTCCTGTGCGTTCTTGGCGTGCGCCTCGGCGACGGCCTGCTGCTGCTCGGCGATCGTCTTGGACGACTGGCCGGTCAGCACGGCGAGCCCGGCGGCCGAGTCGCTGGTGATGTACGGCGAGCCGAGCTGGATGGCGTCATTGGCCGGTGCCGCCACCTGCGCCGCCGCGTTACCGGCGTCCACCGCCGCCTGCGAGGTGGTGTAGGCGTGCCCTGCGGCCTCGTTGGCCCCCTTGAGGGCGGTGGCCGCCTCGGCCTTGGCCGCGTCCGCCTGCTTCCTGGCGTTGGCGGCGTCCGCCTCGGCGTCATCGGCGAGCTTGACCGCCGTACGGGCCGACGAGGCGGCGTCCTGGGAGGCCTTGATGGCGTCGGCTGCCGCGCTGGTCGCCGTCCGCACCGCCGCGTCCGCCTTCAGCTTGGCGGCCTGTGCGGCGTCGGCGTCGGCGCGGGCCCGCTTGGCCGCGGCCTCCGCGCGGGTGGCCGCCGCGTCGGCGTCGGCCGCCGCCTGGGTGGCCTTGTCCGCCTCGGAACGGGCGGAAGCGGCGGCCGCCTCCGCGTCGTCGGCGGCGGCATCGGCGTCATCGGCCGCCTGCCGGGCCTCCTGCGCGTTGTCCTCGGACTCGGAAGCCTGCGCGTACGCGTCCTTGGCGTCGGCCTTGGCGCGAGCGGCGTCGGCCTTCTGCTCGGCGTCCCAGGCGTCGTCGCGCAGTTCCTTGGCCTTGTCCCGGGAGGCCTCCGCTGCCTTGCGCTTCTCGGTGGCGGTGGCGTCGGCGGCGTCCGCCTTGTCCTTGGCGTCCTTGACCTGTGTGGCGTACCCCTGGGCGTTCGTCTTGTGCTGCGCGGCCTCGGCCTGCTTCTGCGCGGCGGTCTCCTTCTCCGCCTTCGCCGTGGCCTCCTCCTTCTCCGCGTCCAGCCGCCTTGCGTGGGCCGTGGCCGCCGCGGCCTTGGCGTCCGCCTCGGCCTTCTCGGTCTCGGCCAGCTTGGTCTTCGCCGTGTCACGGGCGTTCTTGGCGTTCTGCGCCTGGACGGCGGCGGCGTCGGCCGCGGCCTTCGCCTGCTCCTTGGCCGCCTGGGCGGCGGCGGTGCGGAACGCGGCCCGGGTCCCGGCGGCCTGCGTCACCGCCCGGGCGGCGATGGTCGCGCTGTCCCCGGCGGAGGCACGGGTGGCGGCGTACGCGGTCTCGCCGGCCTGCACCATCGCGTTGATCGCCGCGGCCGACGCCTTGGTCACCTGCGCCTTCTGCTGTCCCACCAGCAGCGCCCGGCCCCGCGGCGCGCCGGCCTTGTCGGCGATGGCGTACGAGGCGTTCAGAGCCGTGTCGGTGGTGGTGGCGGCGGTGGCCGCGGTCTGCGCCTGGGCCTTGATCAGATCCAGCTGCTTCTGTGCCGCGGCCCGGGCGTCGGCGATGCCCTTGGTGGCCTTGGTGAACTGGTCCTGCGTCGGGTAGTCCGGATCCTCCGTGCCGTTGTGCCCGGACGGCACGATGTCGAACTTCTGCGGATCGGTGCCGTTGCAGGTCCAGGTCCAGGCGTCCTGGCTGTTGGCGTAGGTGTGCATGTCCAGGCACTTGCCGGTGCCGGAGTTCTTCAGCGTGGTGGTGCCGTGGGCGGTGTACTCCCACTGCTGGGCGCCGGACTGGTTGCACGTCCACTGCTGGATGACGGTGCCGTCGGCGGTGCCGGAGCTCTTGACGTCCAGGCACTTGCCGGAGTTGACGTTCACCAGGGCGTTGCCGTCGATCCGCCACTCCTGGTTGGCTCCGCCGTTGCACGTGTACATCTGCACCACGGCGCCGTCGGTCTTGGAATTGCCGCCCACTTCCAGGCACTTGTCGGAGGCGGCATGGATGTGGACGACCATCGGGCTGTCGCCGATCCACCCCGCACCCCCGGCCGACCAGTAGTCCTGCCAGCGGGTCAGGTGATCCGCGATCCACGACTGGCCCAGCATCTCGCCCAGCGCCTGCGAGGCGGTGGTGAGCGCCTTGGTCGCGTCACGGTTGGCGCCGAGTATCTGGTTGCGCTGGGTGGCCTGGGCGGCGATCTCCTGCTGCCACTCCGCGGAGGCGGTGGCGACCTCCTGCCCGAGAACCCTGCTCGGGTCGATCGGGTTGCGCCATGCGCAGGCCGCGAACCGCGTCTTCAAGTCCTCGACGGCGAGCCGGTATTCCAGGCTGTCGGGGGCGGGAGCGGTACGCGGGAAGCCGCCGGAGGTGAGGAACATCCGGGCGTCGTCCGCGCCCATATCCGTACCGGGACCGCCGTCGAGCAGCTCGTTGAACGCCTGCTCCTCGGCGTACGCCTGCTGCCATCCGGGCTGGGTCGGGTCCGGGTCGGAATACAGCGGGGTTCCGAGGTCCTCGACCGCCTGGACGGTCGCCTCGTCGGCCTCTGCGGTGGGGTCCTCGTACAGGGCGCTCTCGGACTGCCAGTACCGCTCCCCGAGCCACTTCGAGTAGCCGACCTGGGCGAAGAAGTCGTCGCCGGTGGACACGCCGGGCGGCCAGGCGAAGCCGGTCACGGTGAATCCGGCAGGCGTGGACAGCCCGTTGAGCGGGTCCATCCACGCCTGTACGCGTGCGCTCAGCGCATCGCCCGTCTGGCCGACGGCGGTCTTGTCCGCTTCGAACGCGGTGTTCAGCGGGGAGCTGTTCCAGTACTCGCGGTCGGCGGTGACGCGTAACTGCTCCGGGGTCTGGTTCAGCCCGCTCTGCGCGAGGCTGCCCATCGTGGGGCCGCCGACCCGCAGCGCGTCGGCCATGAGGCACTGGTCCTGGCGGAGCTGTTCGGCGGCGTCGGCGTCGAAGCCGTCATAGCTGTCGGCGACGTTGCCGGTGTTGGGCAGACGGCCGTCGGACGGGGGCTCGGAGCCGAGCAGTCCGGCGAGAACGGCGCCGATGACGACCAGGGGGACGAGGGAACCGGAGGTGGCACGCAGGCGTGCTGATCTGCCGGACGGCGGCCGGCCGGGTGATCTGTGGGGGCGTCTGAAACGCACGGGAGCATCCTTCGTCGGTGACGGAAGCAGACGGGGATGTCCCGGACGAGAAGGTGGAGAACCACCGTGCCGCCGGTTGCTACGGCAGGCTGCGACGACCGCACTCGCGGCATGATGCCCCTCCCCCCGGCCAACGGCGCCCCCGGCCGCTCTGGTGCCGCGTACCGACAGGAACCGTTCGCTCCACCGGGCACGACGGGTCACCTTAGGCATCCGGAAAGATGCCTCCGCAAGATCCCGATCCGTACCTGGCCCAAAAGCACTTGTGTGCCGCCAGTGGGAATAGTGGGTGAGTCCCGTGTGTGATCTGCGTCGGAACCGTGTGCCGTGCTGCTCCGGCCGTCCGATCCTGACCGAAACATGCCAAGTACATCGACCTTTCGTGCCGGTGAACGGCACATGTCCTCGCCCGCTCCCCGCCCGTCGCGCGCCGGGCGGGGCATGGACGAGGCCGGTGCGTCAGCTCCGCTCGACCCCCAGGGTCAGGCTGCCGGCGTAGCCGGCCGAGGCCGAGCTGCCCAGGGCGGTGAGGGTCAGGAGGCCGGACGCGGCGCCTCCGTCGTCGTAGATGGAGTCCTGGGCGAGGGTGGTGCGGGTCACCCTGTTGGTCGAGTACGGCGAGACCTTCGCGATCGCGGTGGTGACCGTCTCGCTGAAGAAGAGCTGCCCGGTGTGCAGCTCCTGGCCGCCGGTGAACGAGCCGTCCGAGGTGAGCGCGGTGTTCGTGTGCACCTTGACGTGGATGTGCACGCAGCGGCCGCGGTACCAGCCGGGGTAGATGGTCGTGATCTTCGCGACCCCGCTGGAGTCGGTGAGCACGCCGCCGCGCAGGAACGTGCCGTTGTCGGGCTCGCTGTGGCCGTTGCTGCCGACGAACCCGGAGTACTCGCCGAGCGCGTCGCAGTGCCAGATCTCGACCAGGGCGTTGCTCAGCGGCACGCAGGTGTCGTCGTCGACGACGGTGAGGGTGAGCTGGAGCGGGGCTCCCGCCTTGCCCTCGGTGATGTCGGAGCGGACGAGCGCTCCGTCGAGGTAGTAGGGGCCTTCGGTCATCTCCCTGGTGAGGGTGCAGACGGCCGCCGCCGCGACGGGGGCGGTGTCCGAGGTCGGGGAGTTCTCGGGGAGCGCGGCGCCCACGGCGAGGGCGGTCGCGGTGGCGCCGGTGGCGACCAGCACGGTACGGCGTCCGATGGCGGGCGCCTGGGGGGTGTTGTCTGTCATGAACACGGCACCGTAGAAACGCAAGCTGAGAGCGGGCTGTGCGTTCGGCAAAGTGCCGGGGTGTCAAGGTGCGTGCCGGACACCCTTCCGTTCACTTCGTGAGGTGCGCGAGGAACTCCGTCCAGGTGGAGGGGGAGAGAGTGAGGTGGGCGCCCTGCTTGTCCTTGGAATCACGGACGTGGACGGTGTGGGGACAGGGGGCTATTTCGACGCAGTCGCCGGAACCGCCGCTGCTGTAGCTGGACTTGCGCCAGGAGAGGGCGACTTCTACGCAGTCATCGCCGGATGCGCTGCTGTAGCTGCTCTTGAACCAGGTCAGTTCCGTGCTGTTCATAGGTCTCCTCGGATGCGGTGCAACAGGCTCAAGGAGTCGCGGAGAGGAGAGCCTGCGAACACATCCTGGCATATCGCCTCTGTTGAACGCTGACCGCTTTTGAGTCCGAGATCAGCTGGCCGCTTTCCTGGCCCTCGTTGTAGGCGAACCAGTAGTTATCGGTGGTTTCCAGTAGGCGAATAGGTCCCTGCAGACCTGAGTGTGACGTCTGGATCAGGGGCATCACCTGGAGCTCTACGTTACGCAGTGCAGCGACGCCCAGAATGTGATTGATCAGGTCGCGTGTGACCTGAGCTCCGCCGGTTCGCCGCAGAAACAGATGCTCCTCCAAAATGAAGCTGAACGCGGTGTTCGGCCGCTCTCGCAGCAGTTTCTGCCTCTCGGACCGCGCGCACCACCGCTCCGCGATCTGGGCGTCGTCTATCGGTGGCAACTGGTCGACTGCCATCGCTCGTACGTACGCCTCTGTCTGCAACAACCCAGGAATCATGCGGCACTCGTACGTATAGAGAGTGATCGCGGCCTGCTCCAACCTGGCCCACTGCCGGAACCACGCCGCCAGCCCCGGTTGCCGGGCCGGATGAGTCGCCGCCCGGCGTAGGGCACCGGTGTTGCCGAAGACCTCCTCCGCGCGTTCCACGAAGGCCGCGTCCGGCATCCGTCTCCCCAGCTCCACGCTGGCCACCGTGTGCTTGGAGAAGCACACCCGCTCACCGAACTCCTCGCGGCTCAGCCCCGCGTGCTCCCGCAACCCCTGGACCACTGCCCCGAACGTCCGCAGACTGTCCGACGACTCCTCGACCACCGACGGTCACCTCCCGCCCGCCATGGTCACGGGACGTAGCCAGTACTGTCCAGCCCGTGAGCGCGTACGCTGCCGCAGCGTACGCGGTGCCGACCTGGTGAATCACCGGTCCCACCCGCCAGATCGGCGGCATGGAAGCACCGGCCACCTCCCAAGGGCCGGTTACCGTGCGTGTGTTCACGCAGCGCCTCAGCGCGACACCGCGCGGTGCTCGTCTCGCCCGGCACCTCGCTGCGCACCAGCTGCACGACTGGGGTCTCCCGCACGGCTCGGCGACGTCCGAGACCGTCGCCTCGGTCGTCGCCGAGCTCGCGGCGAACGCCGTGACGCACGGACGCGTTCCGGGCCGTGACTTCGAGCTGAGGCTGTCGCTCGTCACGGGCGGCGTCCGTATCGAGGTGACCGACACCCGCAGCGGCCCGCCGCGTCCGCCCGGCCCCGGTGACGTACGTCCTCCCGGCGTCCTGGACGAGCACGGCCGGGGCCTGCTGCTCGTCGACGCCCTCGCCGACCGCTGGGAGGTGCTGGACCGGGAGCCGCCGGGCAAGACGGTCCGCGCCGAGATCGACGTACCGCACAGCTCGCGCCCAGGAACGCTTCAGGTCCGCCCTGGAGTCTGGTCCGCATGCACGGACACCGACCACGCACCCCCGAGACCGAGCGCACCCGGCGCTGGTTCATGAACAAGTCGCTGCTGCTCGGCGGAGCCGCCGCGGTGGCGACGATGACCGGCTGCTCCTCGGGCTCGTCCGAGACGGCCGCCTCCTCGTCCGCGGCGCCGGGCGGCGGCAACGGCATGGGCCCCGGCGCCACCGAGGTGAAGTACGCCGACTTCACGGGCGTCACCACCGACGGCAAGGTCGTCGACGACCTGTACTCGGTCCACTCCACCGGCGTCTCCACCGACAAGGTGGTGCAGGCCGCGCAGAAGTTCCTGGACGGGCTGACCGCCAAGGAGCGGAAGGCCTCCGTCTTCGACGTGGACGACGACGAGTGGCTGGCCTGGAGCAACGTCGACGGCTACCAGCGCGAGGGTGCCCGGATGGGCGACCTGACCGAGAAGCAGCGCGAGCTCGGCTACGCGCTGCTCGGCGCCGCCCTGTCCGCAGACGGACTCACCCAGACCCGCAACATCATGAAGCTGAACGCGTTCCTCGGCGACTACAACGGCGGCAACAAGGACACCCTCACCGAGGGCGCCTACTACTTCACGTTCATGGGCACGCCCTCGACCAGCAAGCCCTGGGGCTTCCAGTACGAGGGCCACCACGTGGCCATCAACTACTTCGTCCTCGGCGACCAGGTCGTCATGACGCCCACCTTCATGGGCTCGGAGCCGACCTCGGCCACCTACAACGGCGAGAAGATCACCCTCTTCAAGCCGGAGACCAGGGCCGGCCTGGCGATGCTCCGCTCGCTGACCGAGGCCCAGCAGGCCAAGGCCATCGACCCCGACAAGGAGAAGAGCGGCACCGACATGGTCGCCGGGGCGGGCCAGGACAACCTGAAGCTCGCCTACGCGGGGTTGCCCGGCTCCGAGCTGACCGCCGCGCAGCGGCAGAAGCTGCTCGACCTGGTCGGTGTCTACGTCGGCTACATGGACGAGGGCCACGCCGAGGTGAGGCTGGCGGAGGTCGAGAAGCACATCGACGACACCTACTTCTACTGGCTGGGCGAGACCGAGGACTCCTCCGCCTTCTACTACCGCGTGCACAGCCCGGTCGTGCTGATCGAGTACGACGCGCAGTCCCCGCTGGCCTACGGCACCAAGTCCAGCGGCAGTGGCAGCGGCGCGGGTCCCGGCGGTGGTGGCATGGGCGGCCCCGGCGGCACCCCCACCCAGCAGCACATCCACACGATCATCCGTACGCCCAACGGCAATGACTACGGTGTCGACCTGCTGAAACTGCATCTGGAGAACGACCACTGACCGACGCGCGGCGGGGCGCGAGGGGTGACAGGGGGTGCGCGGACCATTGACGCGGAAGGGGTTCGATTCTACGGTCCGTCCGATGTACTGATCGACGTTCGGTATATCGGACGTGCGTCAGTGTCATGTCAGCGTCATCTCCGTTCCCCGAGGAGAACCCGCATGAGCCGCACCCCCCGCAGCCCCCGCACCCTCCGCACCCCCCGCACCCCCCGCGCCCTCCGCAGAAGGGCGGCGCTCCTCGGCGTCCCCGCCGCCGCCCTGCTCGCCCTGATCCCGTCCACCGCGTCGGCGTACCCCAACCCCGGCACGGTCACGGGCTCCACCGTCGTGCACGACCCGACGATGATCCGCGACTCCTCCGGCCGCTATCTGCTCTACGCCACCGGAGGCGGCCTGTCCTACCGGACGTCCACCAACCGGATCGCCTTCAGCGCCGGCAGCGACGCGTTCACCACCCGGCCCAGCTGGTGGTCGTCGTACGGCACCACCGAGGCGTGGGCGCCCGACATCTCGTACCACGGCGGCAAGTACCTGATGTACTACGCCGTCTCGACCTTCGGGTCCAACAAGTCCGCCATCGGGCTGGCGGGCTCCAGCACCGGGCTGCCGGGCTCCTGGACCGACTACGGGACCGTCTACACCTCCACCACCTCCAGCGACTACAACGCCATCGACCCCAACCTCTTCGTCGACGACGACGGCAAGTGGTGGCTGTCCTTCGGCAGCTGGTGGACCGGGCTGAAGATGATCCAGATCAATCCCTCGACCGGGAAGCAGCTCTCCACCAACACCACCCGGTACTCGATCGCCTCCCGGCCCACCGGCACCAAGGCCGTCGAGGCGCCCTACGTCGTCAAGCGCAACGGGTACTACTACCTCTTCGCCTCGTACGACACCTGCTGCGCCGGCACCAGCTCCACCTACAAGGTCAAGGTGGGCCGCGCCACCAGCGTCACCGGGCCGTACTACGACAAGAACGGCGTGGCGATGACCAACAACGGCGGCACGCCGGTGCTGGAGTCGCACGGCAGCATCATCGGCCCCGGCGGTCAGTCGATCATGGCCGACACCGACGGCGACCTGATCGTCTACCACTACTACGACGGCAACGACAACGGGACGCCCAAGCTCGGCATCAACCTCCTGAACTGGAGCAGCGGATGGCCCGTCGCCTACTGACCCTGCTGGCCGCGCTGCTGCTCGCCCTCGCCGTCGGCCAGCCGTCCGCGAGCGCTGCCTCCTTCACACTGGACGTCGCCGGGAGTTCGGCCGCGGACGGGGCCAACGTCATGCAGTACGGCTGCAACGGCGGCAGCAACCAGCGCTGGCGCCTCGAAGACCTCGGGGACGACACCCACCGGCTGGTCGACGTCGCCACCGGCAAGGTCCTCGACACCGCGGACTGCTCCTTTGCCGACGGCGCCGACCTGCGGCAGTGGTCCTGGCTGAACAACACCTGCCAGCGTTTCCGCTTCCTGGCCACCGACAGCGGCTACGTCCGCATCGTCGACCAGGCCACCGGCAAGGTCGCCGACGTGGCGAACTGCTCCACGGCGGACTCGGCCGACGTACGGCAGTGGTCGTGGCTGAACAACGGCTGCCAGCAGTGGCGGCTGAACCCGGTCTGACGGGTTCCGGCCGGTGTCCCGCGGGGCCGGCCGCCGTGCGGCGGCCGGCCCTCCGGCGGTTCAGCCCGCCTGCCCCATGCCCGCCGCGTCCGGCCGGTTCCGCGGTCCCGGCCAGCCGGTCGCGGGGGCGGGCGACAGCCCGTTCACGCCTCTGACCTGCGCGGCGGTGAGGCCGCCGCGGGCGGGGACGCCGGGCGGGGTGGGACCGGCGTACGGCGGGACCTGCGCGGGCACCGGGACCTGCGCGGACACCGGGGCCTGGGCCGCCGGGGCCAGGGGCCGGCCGGCCGGTGTCCGGGCCGCCGCCGGTGCCGGCGCCTGGGGCGCCGTCGGAGTCAGCGGCTGGGGCGCCGACGGAGTCAGTGGCTGGGGCAGTGGCTGGGGGGCCGCCGGGGCCGGCATCCCGCCGGCCGCGCCCGCGGGGGTGACGGACGCGGCGGCGGGGAGCGGCATGCCGGACCCGGCGGCCGGGGCGGTGGCGATACCCGGGGCGGACCCGGCGGCGACGGCCTGAGCGGCAAGGCCCCGCGTTCCGCCCCCGTTGGTCTCGCTCACCAGGCGGTCCACCGCCGCCGTGCCCGAGCTGTAGCCGGTCCCTGTGGCCGGCCCGGGCACGGCGGCTCCCCTCCCGGCCCCGTAGAGCACCTGTTCCAGGCCGGACACCAGGCGACGCACATCGACCTGGGGGCGCACCACGAGACGCAGGAAGCGGCTGGAGGAACCGATCTTGTTGCCGCACTCGCGGACCAGGATCCGGTGCTCGGTGAGCAGCCGGTCCCGGACCACGGTGCCCTCGGCGCCCACGGGGAGGCGCACGAAGAGGAAGTTGCCCTGTGACGGGTAGACCGTCAGACCGGGCAGCGCCGCGAGCAGACTCGCCATCTCCAGCCGGTCACGGCGCACTTGGAGCAGGCTCTGCGCGTACTCGGCGCCGTGGTGCTTGAGCATGAACACCACGTGCTCGGCGAAGGAGTTGAGGTTCCACTTGGGCAGCATGGAGCGGATCCGGCCGGCGAGGGCGGGGTTGGCGACCAGGTAGCCGAAGCGGATGCCGTGCAGGCCGAAGTTCTTGCCGAGGCTGCGCAGGACGATGACGTTGGGGCGGAGCACCGCCTCCTGCACGACGGACGGTTCGGCCTCGGCGTCGGCGAACTCCAGGAACGACTCGTCGATCACCACCAGGTCGAGGTCGGCCATCGCGTCCATGAACTGCACCAGCGCGTGCCGGTGCAGATAGCCGCCGTCGGGGTTGTTCGGGTTGCAGATGACGGCCACGCGGGTGCCGCGGGCCCGGATGAACTCGGCGTACTGCGCGAGGTCCAGGGCGAAGCCGCCGGCCTCCTGGAGCGGGAACATGTCGACCCGCTTGCCGGTCTCCATCGGCTGGTCGGTCCAGCGGCCGAAGGTCGGCACGGGGACCGCCAGGGACTCGCGTACGAGGAGGTGGTCGATCCAGGTGATCAGCTCGGTGGAGCCGTTGCCCATCGCCACGCACTGCGGCGGCAGCTGGAGCAGACCGCACAGCTCGGCCGTGATGGTGTCGGCGCCGCTCGGGTAGTACGTGATGATCTCGCGCAGCCGGCCGGCCATGTCCTCGAACATGGCCGGGGTGGGGAAGTAGGGGTTGCACGGGATGCAGAAGTCCACCGGGCCCGCCCCGTCGCTCTCCCGCGTCAGCGCCGCCATCGACGGACTGTGCGCCGGGGTGCCGCGGAACAGCGAGGTGACGTTGTCGGCCAAGGCAACCTCCGGGTGTGGGTGGCCCGCGCGGGGGAGCGCGGGCCACCCTTGTGTACGGAGGCCGGCGGTACGGCGTTCAATCGTTGTGAAGAAAGTGTGCCGTCAGGCGTCGAACGAGTGCACCGTCGTGGTCCGGTACGTCTCGCCCGGCCGCAGCACGGTGGACGGGAAGGACGGCTGGTTCGGCGAGTCCGGGAAGTGCTGCGTCTCCAGGCAGAGGCCGTCGCCCTGCCGGTAGGTGCGGCCGCCGGTGCCGGTCAGGGTGCCGTCGAGGAAGTTGCCGGAGTAGAACTGGAGGCCCGGCTGGTCGGTGGCGATCCTCAGGGTGCGGCCGGAGGACGGGTCGCGCAGGGTGGCGATGTGCTCGGGCCGGGCGGTGATGCCCTTGTCCAGCACCCAGTTGTGGTCGAAGCCCTTGGCGAGGACCTGCTGCGGGTGCCCGGCCCGGATGTCCCGGCCGACCGGCTTGCTCTTGCGGAAGTCGAACGCGGTGCCCGCGACCTTCGCCAGTTCGCCGGTGGGGATCAGGCCCGCGTCGGTGGGCGTGTAGCGGGAGGCGGCGATCGACAGCTCGTGGTCCTCGATCGTGCCGCTGCCCTCGCCGGCCAGGTTCCAGTAGACATGGCTGGTGAGGTTGACGACGGTGGCCTTGTCGGTGGTGGCCTCGTAGTCGATGCGCCAGTCGCCGCCGCGGGTGAGGGTGTACGTCACCTTGGTCTTGAGCGTGCCCGGGTAGCCCATCTCACCGTCGACGCTGGTGTAGTACAGGTACAGGCCGACGTCGGAGCCCTTGGTGAACGGCTCGACGTCCCACACCCGGTAGTCGAAGCCCAGCGCACCGCCGTGCAGGGAGTTCTCGCCGTCGTTGACGGAGAGCTGGTACGCCGTGCCGTCCAGGGTGAAGCGGCCCTTGGCTATGCGGTTGCCGTACCGGCCGATCAGGGCGCCGAAGTGCGGGCTCCGGGCCACGTAGTCCTCGATGTTGTCGAAGCCGAGGGAGACGTTGGCGTAGCGGCCCCGGCGGTCGGGGAGCTCCAGGGACTGGACGATGCCGCCGTAGGAGAGGACCTTCAGCCGCGTCCCGCCGTTCTCCAGGGACCAGCGGTACACCTTGGTGCCGTCGGCGAGCGTGCCGAAGAGTTCCTTCACGGGCTTCCTGCCTCCCGAGGCGTGTGCCGTGCCGCCGAGCGTGGTGGCGGCGGCACCCGCTGCCGCCGCTCCCGCGATGACCGTACGTCTGCTCAGTTCCATGTGCGGCTCCTGCTCTGAAGGGAAGCGGGCCCCGCCTCACAGGCGGGGCCCGAGCTGGCTCACGAACCGGACTTGCGCTTGTTCCACACGTCGAAGCCGACCGCCAGCAGCAGGGCGAGGCCCTTGATGACCTGCTGCCAGTCCGTGCCGACGCTGAGGAGGTTCATGCCGTTGTTCAGCACGCCGAGGACCAGACCGCCGATGATCGCGCCGAGGACGGTGCCGACACCGCCGCTCATGGACGCGCCGCCGATGAACGACGAGGCGATGGCCTCCAGCTCGTAGTTGAGGCCGGCCTTCGGCGAGGCCGCGTTCAGACGGGCGGCGATCGCCAGACCCGCCAGGGCCGCGAGCGCGCCCATGTTCAGGAAGACGAAGAAGGTGACCCTCTTGTCCTTGACGCCGGACAGCTTGGCCGCCGGCAGGTTGCCGCCGATCGCGTAGATGTGGCGGCCGAAGACCGAGTTGCGCATGACGTAGCCGTAGCCGACCACCAGCACGCCCAGGATCAGCAGGATGATCGGCGCGCCCTTGTAGCTGGCCAGCAGCAGGGTCACGACGAGCACCGCGGCGACGATGGCGACCAGCTTCAGCAGGAAGATGTTCCGCGGCGGCACCTCCAGCGAGAACTCCTGCTGGCGCTTGCGGTCACGGACCTCCTGGAGCACCACGAAGACGATCAGCACGATGCCCAGCAGCAGCGTGATGTTGTGGTAGTTGGTCTCCGGGCCGGTCTCCGGCAGGAAGCCGTTGCCGATCTTCTGGAGCCCGTTCGGGAACGGGCCGAGGGTCTGGCCCTTCAGCAGGATCTCCGTCATACCGCGGAAGACCAGCATGCCGGCGAGGGTGACGATGAACGACGGTATGCCGAGATACGCGATGAAGAATCCCTGCGCGGCACCCGCCGCCGCGCCCACCAGCAGACACAGCACCACGGCCACCGGCCATGACACGTCGTGCTGCACCGTCAGCACGGCGGCGAAGGCGCCCACGAACGCCGTCACCGAGCCGACCGACAGGTCGATGTGGCCCGCGATGATCACCAGCATCATGCCGATCGCGAGGATCAGGACATAGCTGTTCTGGAGGACCAGGTTGGAGACGTTGCGGGGCAGCAGCAGGTCGCCGTCGGTCCACACCGCGAAGAGGACGACGATCAGGCCGAGCGCGAGCAGCATGCCGTACTGGCGCATGTTGCCGCGCAGGCCGTTCAGCATCAGCTGGAGCAGGCCCCCGCCGGCCGAGCCGCCGCTCTTCCCGGGCGGCGCCGGGGCCGGGGTCCTGGCGGTCACATCCGTGCTCATCGCGTTACCTCTTTGTCCTTCGTCATCTGGCGCATCAGCACTTCCTGCGTGGCCTCGGCCCGCTCGAACTCACCCGTGAGCCGCCCGGCGGCCATGGTGTAGATGCGGTCGCACATGCCGAGCAGTTCGGGCAGCTCGGAGGAGATGAAGACGACCGCCTTGCCCTGGGCGGCCAACTGGTCGATGACCGTGTAGATCTCGTACTTGGCGCCCACGTCGATACCGCGGGTGGGCTCGTCCAGGATCAGCACGTCCGGACCCGTGAAGATCCACTTGCTGAGGACGACCTTCTGCTGGTTGCCGCCGGAGAGCTTGCCCACCGGCTCGAAGACGGTCGGCGCCTTGATGTTCATGGTCTTGCGGAAGCCCTCGGCGACCTGGCGCTCCTCGTGCTCGTCGACGATGCCGCGCTTCGCCACCTTGCCCAGACCGCTGAGCGAGATGTTGCGGTTGATGGTGTCGATGAGGTTGAGGCCGTAGTGCTTGCGGTCCTCGGTGACATAGGCGATCCCCTGCGCGACCGTGTCGGCGACGTGCCGGGTGCTGATCTCCTTGCCGTCCTTGAGCACCGTGCCGCCCGCGTACCGGCCGTAGCTGCGCCCGAAGACGCTCATCGCCAGTTCGGTGCGGCCGGCGCCCATCAGGCCCGCGATACCGACGATCTCCCCGCGCCTGACGTTGATCGACACATCGTCGACCACCTTGCGCTCCTGGTCGATCGGGTGGCGCACGGTCCAGTTGCGGATCTCCAGGGCCGGTGCCGCGCCCGCCTCCCCCTCGAAGGGGGTGCGGTCGGGGAAGCGGTGTTCGAGGTCGCGGCCGACCATGCCGGAGATGATCCGGTCCTCGGTGGTCTCCGCCGACTTCACATCGAGGGTCTCGATGCTCTGGCCGTCGCGGATGATCGTCACCGAGTCGGCGACCCGGCGGATCTCGTTCAGCTTGTGGGAGATGATGATCGAGGTGATGCCCTGGGTCTTCAGCTCCAGGATGAGATCGAGGAGCTTGCCGCTGTCCTCGTCGTTGAGAGCCGCCGTCGGCTCGTCCAGGATGAGGAGCTTCACCTTCTTCGAGAGCGCCTTGGCGATCTCCACCAGTTGCTGCTTGCCCACGCCGATGTCGGCGACGCGGGTCTCCGGGTGGTCGTGCAGACCGACCCGGCGCAGCAGCTCACTGGCGTGTTTGAGGGTGTCGTTCCAGTTGATGAATCCCCGGGTGGCGTGCTCGTTGCCGAGGAAGATGTTCTCCGCGAGGGAGAGGAACGGCACCAGCGCCAGCTCCTGGTGGATGATCACGATGCCGTGCTGTTCGCTCGCCCGGATGTCCTTGAACCGGCAGACCTCTCCCTCGAAGAGGATCTCGCCCTCGTAGGTGCCGTGCGGGTGGACACCCGACAGCACCTTCATCAAGGTCGACTTGCCGGCGCCGTTCTCCCCGCAGATGGCGTGGACCTCGCCCTGACGGACGGTCAGCGTGACGTCCGACAGCGCTTTGACACCGGGAAAGGTCTTGACGATCGAGCGCATTTCCAGGACGGGTCCCGCCATGGTCGTGCCTTCCAATCAGTGGATGTCGACTCGGTGAGTACCTGCGGTTACTTGAGGTCGTTCTCGGTGTAGTAACCGCCGTCGACCAGCACCTGCTTGTAGTTGGTCCTGTCGACACTGACCGGCTGGAGCAGGTAGGCGGGGACGACCTTGGAACCGTTGTCGTACGTCTTGGTGTCGTTGGTCTCCGGCTTCTTGTCGTTGAGAAGCGCGTCGACCATGTCGGTGGCGACCTGGGCGAGCTTGCGCAGGTCCTTGTAGACGGTCATGGTCTGCTGGCCCGCCTTGATCGACTTCACGGAGGCGACCTCGGCGTCCTGGCCGGTGATGACCGGCAGCGGCTTGCTCGCGGAGCCGTAGTTGTCCGACTTGAGCGCGGACAGGATGCCGATGGAGATGCCGTCGTACGGCGAGAGCACCGCGTCGACCTTCTTGGTCTTGTACGACTTGGTGAGGATGTCGTCCATGCGCCGCTGGGCGGTCGCGCCGTCCCAGCGCAGCGTGGTGACCTGGTTGAGGGCGGTCTGCCCGGACTGGACGACCAGCTTCTTGTCGTCGATGTACGGCTTCAGGACGCTCATCGCCCCGTTGAAGAAGTACTTGGTGTTGTTGTCGTCGTTGGAGCCGGCGAACAGTTCGATGTTGAACGGGCCCTTGCCGTCCTTCAGACCGAGCTTGTCGACGATGTAGTCGGCCTGGAGCTTGCCGACCTTCTCGTTGTCGAAGGACGCGTAGTAGTCCACGTTCTCCGTGCCCAGGATCAGCCGGTCGTAGGAGATGACCGGGATGCCCGCGTCCTTCGCCTGCTGGAGCACGTTGTTGAGCGACTTGTTGTCGATGGCCGCGATGATCAGCGCCTTGACGCCCTGGGTGATCAGGTTCTCGATCTGCGAGACCTGCTGGTCGGGCTCGTCCTCGCCGTAGACCAGCTTGGTCTTGTAGCCCTTGGCCTGAAGGTCCTTGACCACATTGTTGCCGTCGGAGATCCAGCGTTCGGAGGACTTGGTCGGCATCGCGATGCCGATGGTGCCGCCCTTGGCGTCCCCCTTGTTCTCCTCGCTGCCGCCCTCGCTGTTCTGTCCGCAGGCGGTCAGGGTGAGGGCGAGGGAGGCGGCTCCGGCGACGGCGGCGAGTGCGGCTCTGCGGTTGCGCATGGTCATCATCCTTGATGTGTGTGCAGGGCTCGGTCTGGTGATGCGAAGACGATCCGAGGGTGGCGCAGAAGAGACTGAGAGCAGGTGTGTGGGATTGTGCGCGGCTCTGTCTTCTTTTGTGAAGAACTTTTCCGTAACGTTATGACGAGATTTCGAACCGCTTCAGCTCGCCGGGAAGCCGGGAACCGAGCGCCGCCATGTCGCCGTCCGCCCCGTGCCGCGCCAGCAGATCCAGGGCGAGCCGGCCGCGCCGCACCCGCTCCTTGGCGGTGGCCAGCGTCAGTTCCCGCAGGTGGTGCCCGTAGGGGTAGATCCCGGGGGACTTGGAGAGACCGAACTTCAGGTAGAGCGGGGCGCCGCGCCGGATCAGCTCGGCGACCTCGTACATCCGCACATAGCCGCCGAGGTCGTCCGGCGCCTCGATGTACATGTCCATCGGCGCGGCCGAGACCCGGCGGATCTCCGTGAGGTGATCCAGCGTCAGATCGCTGGGCACGTTGATCGAGTCGGCGCCGAGCTGCTCGTAGACCGCGAACGAGGCCGGGTTGACCGGCCCGACCAGCGCCGAGAGCTTGAGCGTGGTGTCGGCCGGGAGAAGGCCGGCCACGCGCGCCCGGTGCAGCGTCCACAGCACGCCCTCGTCGGCGACGAGCAGGCACTTCACGCCCAGCTCCGTCGCCCGTACGGCGTCCTCGACGCACCCGGCGACCGCATCGTGGCCGCGGGCGCGCAGCCCGGCGCCGCCGGAGTCGGTCCGGGTCGAGCCGCCTATGTCCCAGGTGCCGCGCGGACCGGTGAACAGACAGAGCTCGATGTCGCGTTCGGCGGTGGCCTCGACCATCTCGGTGATCTCGGCGTCGGTGAGCATCCACACGCCGCTGCCCTGGCTGATCCGGTGGATCGGCACGTCCAGCCGCGAGGACTCCTTCAGGACCACCGCCAGCGCCTCGGGACCCTCGCACGAGGGGATCTCGGTGCGCCAGCGGCCGCCGTCGGGGAAGGAGTGCGGCGAGGCGTCGGCGGGGTCGGGGGCGGGCGCGCCCAGACCGAGGGCGGTGAGCGCGTGCTCACCGGGCCTGCGGGGTGCCGTGGCGGAAGCGTCGGTCACAAGCTGTCCTTAGTGTTCGATATATCGGACGAAGTTCGCGGCTCAGGGTGGGGGCGTGCCGGGTGTACGCCGGTACGGGGGCCGTCAGGTCGCCCCCGTACCGGCGTACGGCTCAGGGACGCAGGAGCACCTTGCCCACCTTCGGGTCACCGGACCCCACCAGCTCGATGGCGCGCGGGAATTCGGCCAGCGGCAGCTCGTGCGTCACCAGCGGCAGCGGATCGAGCAGCCCGGCCGCGAAGACCCGCACCGTGTGCGCCCAGGCGTCCGGCGGCGCCCCGAAGACGGTGTGCACCTCCAGCTGCCGTACGACGAGGTCGGTGGGGTCGAGACCGAGCGCGCCCGGCGCCGGGATGCCCGTGAGCACCAGGCGCCCGCCGCGCCGGAGCAGACCGGCGGAGACCCGGGCGGCGTCGGCGGACCCGGCGGTCTCGATCACCACGTCGAAGTCGTCCGGCAGCTCCTGGTCCTTGGTGCGGAAGCCGGTGGCCCCGTACCGCCGGGACAGGTCCTCGCGGTCCCGCCGGGTGCCGACCACCAGCAGCTCGGCCGGGGAGCCGGCCGCGAGGAACTGCACGGCGAACATGCCGAGCGTGCCGGTGCCGACGACGGCCACCCGCTCGCCGGGCCGGGCGTTCGCCTTCAGCGCGGCGGCGGCGACGCAGGCGGCGGGCTCCAGCAGGGCCGCCGCCGTCAGATCGGCGTCCTCCGGCAGCACGTGCAGCAGCCGGGCCGGGAGCGTCAGCGTGGTCGCCATGGCGCCCGGCTGGGTGAACCCGGTCTCCTCGTAGCCGGCCGTGCACAGGGTCGTCTCGCCCTCGTGGCAGCGGTGGCAGACCTGGCAGTTGCGGAAGCCCTCACCGACCACCTTCCGGCCGACCAGCGACTGGGGCACGCCCGCGCCGACCGCCGCCACCGTCCCGGACCACTCGTGGCCGGGCGTGAGCGGATACCGCACGTACCCCTCGGGCCGGTTGCCCTGGTAGACCTCGCGGTCGCTGCCGCAGATCCCGGCGGCGTGCACCCGCACCAGGGCCTCGCCTGCTCCCGGCTGCCGGGGCTCGTGCTCCGTCAGCCGGTGCCTGCCCGGCGCCTCGACGACGACGGCGGTGCTCACGGCGCTCCTTCGGGACCGTACGGCCGGGTGCTCACTTGGTGCCCTTGGGGTTGCGCTGCTCCCAGCCCTCGGCCCACAGGTCGAACCGGGCCTGCTGCTGCGGGAACTCGGCCGCCGCGTCCACGTCGAGCTCGACCCCGAGGCCGGGCGCGTCGGAGACGTGGAAGCAGCCGTCCTCCGGGTCCACCTGCGGCGCACCCTTGACCACCTTCTTGATCTCCGCGTCCGCGAAGTCGTTGAAGTGCTCCAGGATCTTGAAGTTGGGGGAGGTGAAGCCGACCTGGAGGGAGGCGGCGGTCAGCACGGACCCGCCGACGTTGTGCGGCGCGACCAGCATGTAGTGGGTCTCGGCGGTGGCGGCGAGCTTCCGGGTCTCCCAGATGCCGCCGATGTGGCCGACGTCCGGCTGGATGATGTCCACGGCCTGGTCCTCGAACAGCTCGCGGAACTCGATCCGGTCGTGGATGCGCTCGCCGGTGGCGACCGGCATGTCGACCTTGGCGGCCACCTTCCGCAGCGCCTTCAGGTTCTCCGGCGGCACCGGCTCCTCCAGCCAGGCCGGCTTGAAGGGGGCCAGCTCGCGGGCGAGCCGGACGGCGGTCGCGGGCGAGAACCGGCCGTGCATCTCCAGCATCAGCTCGGCCTCGGGGCCGATGGCGTCGCGCACGGCCTCGATCAGGGACACGGCGTACAGGGTCTGCTCGTGGTCCAGCTCGAAGTGCCCGGTCCCGAACGGGTCGATCTTCAGCGCCCGGTACCCGCGCTCCATGACCCCCTGCGCGGCCTTGTGGTAGGCCTCCGGGGTCCGCTCGGTGGTGTACCAGCCGTTGGCGTACGCCTTGACCTTGTCGGTGACCTTGCCACCGAGCAGCTGCCACACGGGCACCCCGAGGGCCTTGCCCTTGATGTCCCAGCAGGCCATCTCGATCACGGCGATGCCGGACATCACGATCTCGCCGGCCCGGCCGTAGTCGCCGTACTTCATGCGGCGGACCAGATCCTCGACAGCGAACGGGTCGGAACCGAGAATGTGGTTGGCCTCGGCTTCCTTCAGGTATCCGAGGAGGGCGTCGGTGTGCCCCAGCATCCGGGTCTCACCGACTCCGGTGATGCCCTCGTCGGTGTGCACCTGGACGTACGTCAGGTTGCGCCACGGCGTCCCGACCACGTGTGTGCTGATTCCGGTGATGCGCACGGCAGTTGCCCCTTGCTGCGTCGTCTGCTTCGTCGGCTCGTTGGTTTCGGTCGGCGCGTGTTCGGTATTTCGGCACGCGTTCGAAATGCTGGCGTGACAGTAAAGACGGGTCGGTCGGAGTGTCAATGGGTCGAACGCATAACGGTTTCGACAGTTTCGAAATTTTCGACAGCCGGTTTCGAAACGGCGTAACGGTTCCCCACACAACTTTCACAGCCGCCTCTAGGAACGCTGCCGTGCCGGAACTTAATCTTCCGGCGTCATGGACTACTGCCACCCGTGCCGACGGCACCTCAACGGCGCCCTCGTCTGCCCGGGGTGCGGCATCCCGGCCGAACAGCCCGGCGCCCACGCGGAACAGGACGGCGTGCGTTCGCGAACGGACCCGGACGCGGGGCCGTACGAGGAGCGGCCCGGCGAGCCGCCGGGGCGGGCCGTCCGGCGCCGGGGCGGACGCCGCCAGGACCGCGCGCGGGACGCCGGGGGCGCCGGGGGTGCCGGGGACGCCGGGGGCGCCGGCGGGCCGGCCGCTCCGGACGGCGTGGACGGCGTGGACGGCGTGGACGGCGGGCGTGCCGGTCGCCGCGATCGCAAAGCCGCGGCGCACCGTCGGCGCCGGCGCCGCGCGCTGCTGGTCGCCGCCGGATTCCTGCTGGCGGCCGGCGGGCTGAGCCTCGCCGAACTCGGCCTGGACGCGCCGGGCTCCACGCCCCGGCCCGCGGCCGCCGCGGGCGGGCCGGCCGACGAGGCGGTGTCGCTGGAGACCGGCGGGACGGCCGAACCCCTGACGGACACGGACCGGGCGGGCACGGCGTCCGCATCGCCGTCCGGGGAGGCGGCCTCCGGCTCCCCGTCGGCGGCGTCGGAGTCCCCGCACGGGCAGGAGTCCGAGGAGGCGGAGGACGGGGCGGCGGGCGCTCCGTCGGCGTCGGCGGAGGGTGCGTCGCCGGGCGCGCCGGGCGCGGCCTCCTCGCCGCCGCCCGCGGGGGCGCCCGCTCCGACGCCGACGGGGGCCGGGCCTACGGCCGCGTCACCGTCGCCGTCGCCGGAGCCGGCGCCCACGCCGACGAAGACGTGTGACCGGTTCCTGTGGTGGTGCACCTGAGCGTC
Source organism: Streptomyces fumigatiscleroticus (assembly GCF_014647975.1). GTDB lineage: Bacteria > Actinomycetota > Actinomycetes > Streptomycetales > Streptomycetaceae > Streptomyces > Streptomyces fumigatiscleroticus. The sequence continues at coordinate 112,690 of NZ_BMQF01000002.1, read as the reverse complement.
CCGCCGGGGTTCGGTGGTGGGTCGTCCGCGGGTTCGTCGTGGCTGGTCGCGCAGTTCCCCGCGCCCCTTCAGGGCGCGGTTGCCCGCGCCCCTTTCGGGTGCGGTTGGCGGTGCCTGGGGCGGTTCGTCGGGGTTCGGTGGTGGGTCGTCCGCGGGTTCGTCGTGGCTGGTCGCGCAGTTCCCCGCGTCCCTTCAGGGCGCAGTTCCCCGCGTCCCTTCAGGGCGCAGTTCCCCGCGTCCCTTCAGGGCGCAGTTCCCCGCGTCCCTTCAGGGCGCAGTTCCCCGCGTCCCTTCAGGGGGCAGTTCCCCGCGTCCCTTCAGGGCGCGGTTGCCCGCGCCCCTTTCGGGTGCGGTTGGCCGGGTGGCTCGGGGTGCTGGTCAGCTGCCCAGCATGCGGCGCAGCGCGTCCCGTAGGGACAGGCGTTCGGCCTCGGAGAGCTCCGCCAGCGGCTCGCGGGCGAAGCGCAGGGACTCGCGCAGGCTGCGGGCCACCCGGCGGCCCTCCTCCGTCGCCGCGGCCACCTTCACCCGCCGGTCGGCCGGATCAGGCCGCCGTTCCACCAGCCCCCGGGCCTCCAGCCGGTCCACGATCCCGGTGACGTTCGACGGCTCGCACCTCAGCTTCTGGGCCAGTCTCCGCATCGGCAGCGGCTCCAGTGACAGCAGGCTCAGCAGCCGGGCCTGCGCCCCGGTCAGCGTGTGCTCCGCCGCCGCCTCCTCGTAGTCCGCGTGGAAACGGGCCACGACCTCGCCGATGAGCTCGACGACCTCCAGGGTCAGCGCATCGGGGCGGGGCGTCCGGTGTGGTGTGGCCATGGCATTCAGGGTACCCGGTTGTTTGACAACGTGAAATGTTGAGGCGCATGGTTGTTTCAGGTAGTGAACTATCTGTCGTGCCACCGAGGAAAGGCGCTCCATGACCGACTCCCCCTCCCTCCCCGCCGTCAACCGTGAATGGCATCTCCTCAGCCGTCCGGTGGGCTGGCCGAAGCCCGAGGACTTCGCCCTGGTCGAGGCCGAGCTCCCGAAGCCGCGCGAGGGCCAGGTGCTGGTCCGGAACCTGTACCTGTCCGTCGACCCCTACATGCGCGGCCGGATGAGCGCCGCCAAGTCCTACGTCGAGCCCTTCGAACTGAACAAGGTCATGCAGGGCGGCGCGGTCGGCGAGGTCGTCGCCTCCGAGGCCGAGGGCCTGTCCGTCGGCGACCACGTCCTGCACTCCTCCGGCTGGCGCGAGTACGCCGCCGTCTCCGCCAAGCACGCCGTCAAGGTGGACCCCCAGGCCGCGCCGCTGAGCGCGTACCTCGGTGTGCTGGGCATGACCGGCCTGACCGCCTACGCCGGGCTGCTGCGGGTCGGCGCCTTCAAGGAGGGCGACGCGGTGTTCGTCTCCGGCGCGGCGGGCGCCGTCGGCAGCCAGGTCGGGCAGATCGCCAAGTTGAAGGGCGCCTCCCGGGTCATCGGCTCCGCCGGGTCCGACGAGAAGGTGCGGCTGCTGACCGAGGAGTACGGCTTCGACGCGGCCTTCAACTACAAGAACGGCCCCGTGTGGGAGCAGCTGAAGCAGGCCGCCCCGGACGGCATCGACCTGTACTTCGACAACGTCGGCGGCGAGCACCTGGAGGCCGCGATCGGCGCGCTCAACCTGCGCGGCCGTGCGGTGATCTGCGGCATGATCTCGCAGTACAACGCCACCGAGCCGGCCCCCGGCCCGCGCAACATGGTCAAGATCCTTCAGAACCGGCTGCGCGTCGAGGGCGTGCTGGTCGGCGACCACTACGACCTCCAGCCGCAGTTCGTCGAGGAGGTCGGCGCCTGGGTCCGCTCCGGGCAGCTGAAGTACCGCGAGACGTTCGTCGAGGGCATCGACAACACGCTGGACGCCTTCCTGGGCGTCCTGCGCGGCGACAACACCGGGAAGATGGTCGTCAAGCTCTGAACCCGGCTCCCGGCCGTTTCCCGGCCCGTGTGCGTGCCCCGCGCCGTGGCGCGGGGCACGCGGGCCGACGGCCGTGCCGAGTGCGCCGAATCGTGCCGGGAGGGCTTGACGGGGTGGGGTGCGCTCGGCCTACTGGAAGGCACGGCCGGGCGGATGCGGGGGAGCCGTCCGGCGCCCGCCCCCTCGGGGCGTCCGTCGTCCCCCGCCGAGTCCCAGGTCAGGAGTCCGAGGGTGCGGCGTCGATGGGCAGCGGCGGTGGTCCTGCTGACGTCGGTGCTGTTCCTGCACCTCCTCGTCCCAGGCCCGGCGCCCGACGCGCGCGCGGCGGTCCCGGCCACGGCCGCCGTGGACACCGGGACGAGAGACACGGCCCCGGACACCGGTGCCGAGAACGTCGGTGAACCCTGCCCGTGCGAGGAGGACACCTCGGACGGGTCCCCGCCGGCCCGGTCGGCGAGGACCGCCGGGACGGCCGGGACGGGCCCCGCGGTGACCGGTGTCCCGGCACGGGCGTCCACGGCGGGCCGCGGCGGTACGGAAGTCCGCCCGGCGGCCCCGGCACAGCGGCCCGGAGCGGCCGGTCCCGCGCGGAACGCGAGCGAGTTGCAGTCCTTCCGCTGCTGAGCGAAGGCGGTACCCACCAGGGCCTGCGCCGTGCGGCCTGAGTACTGCCCGGTGCCGTTTCGCGGCGATGAGCAGGCCTTCATGTGTCCGGAACAGTCCATGACACAGGAGGCGTACATGCCTGAAAAGCGCGTTCTCGTCCTGAGGCCGGAAGAACTGGGCGACAGCGACCACAAGATGTGGCGGGAGATACGGACGGAGTCCAGGGCACCGGCCAACCCCTTCCTGGACCCGGTGTTCACCACGGCGGTCGGCCGGGTCCGGCCCGGTGCCAGAGTCGCGGTGTTGCAGGAGGACGGCTCCCCGGTCGGCTTCTTCCCCTACGAGAAGGGGCCGTTGGGGCGGGGCCGGGCCATCGGGCTGGGGGTGTCGGACAGCCAGGGGGCCGTCCTGCGTCCCGGAATCCGGCCCGACACGCTCGGGCTGCTGCGGGCCTGCGGGCTGTCGTCCTGGGAGTTCGACAATCTCGAAGCGGGCCAGGACGCGTTCGTGCCGTACGCGGTGGAGGAGCTGGCCTCGCCGGTCGTCGACATCGGCGAGGGGTACGAGCACTACGCTCACCGGCTGCGCGAGAGGTCGCCCGGCTTCCTGAAACAGACCCTGGCCAAGGAGCGCCGGCTGGCCCGGCAGGTGGGCGAGGTGCGGTTCGTCTACGACTCCAGGGACCCGGCCGCGCTGCGGGAGCTGATGCGGTGGAAGTCCGCGCAGTACCGCCGCACGGGCCGGCGGGACCGGTTCGCGCAGGAGTGGATCACCGGGCTGGTGGAACTGCTCGGGGAGAGCGAGGAGGCGGAGTGCCGCGGGGTGCTGTCCGTGCTCTACGCCGCCGGCCGGCCCGTCGCCGCGCACTTCGGGCTGCGCTCGCGCACCGTGCTGTCCTGGTGGTTCCCGGCGTACGACCGCGCGTACGGCAAGTACTCGCCCGGGCTGGTGCTGCACCTGCGGATGCTCCGCGCGGCGGCCGCCGAGGGGATCCGCATGGTCGACCTGGGCAGCGGGCCGGCGCGCTACAAGGAGTCGCTCAAGACCCGTGACCTGCTCGTCCACGAGGGCGCGGTGGTGTGCCCGGGGCCGGGCGGGGCCGCCTACCGGCTGGGGCGGGAGCCGGCCCGGGCGGCGCGGCGCTTCGTGCGGAACCGGCCGCGGCTGGCCGGGGCCGCGGCGCGGACACTGGCGGGGCTGGGGCGGCTGCGTGAGCGCTGACGTGCCCTCGGTTGTCGCTTGTCGCTTGTCGCTTGTCGCTTGTCGCTTGTCGCTTGTCGGGTGCCGGTTGTCGGGTGTCGGTACTTCGCCTGCGGGTGCGTCGTCGCTGGTCGCGCAGTTCCCCGCGCCCCTTCAGGGCGCTGCCCGCGCCCCCATCGGGGTGCTCCCCGCGGCCTTCAGGCCCGTAGTGCCGCCCGGTGGACCGCGGCCGCCAGGCGGGTGTTCTCCGGGGCCGCCCCGCCGGGGAAGGCGCAGCGGCGCCGGGTGTAGCCGTAGGCGAGGCGGCTGCGCGGGTCCGCGAAGGCCTGGCTGCCGCCCGCGCCGCTGTGCCCGATGGTGCCGGCGCCGAGGAACGGGTGCCAGGTGTCCGCGGTCGCCTGGAAGCCGAGCCCGTAGGACTTGTGGGCCCGCGCCACCAGGTCGTACCCGACGGAGTGGAGCTGCCCGAACTCCGCCACCGTGTCCGGCTTCAGCAGCGGCGCCTTCCCGTTCGGCTCGTCGATGGCCGCCGCGTACAGCCCGGCCAGCCCGCGCGCCGACGCCACCCCGCCGACCGACGCCGGGCCCTGGGCGCGGATCACCGGCTCGTTGGGCAGGGCCTCCAGGTCGGTCGGCTCGGCGGCGTTGCGGTTGAAGGCGATGGCGGTCAGGGTGTGCGGTCCGCTGGGCAGGGCGTCCAGCAGCGCCCGCTGGTCGGGGGTGGGAGCCATCGGCTGCGCGGTGCGGAAACGGGGTTCGAGGGCGGTGGGCAGCCCCAGGAAGAAGTCCAGGCCGTACGGGGCGCGGACCCGGTCCTCGTACAGCTCCTGGAGCGTACGGCCGGTCGCGCGCCGTACCACCTCGCCGACGAGGGGGCCGATGACCAGCGCGTGGTAGCCGAACGCCGTGCCCGGGCGCCAGAACGGCCGCTGGTCGGCGAGGCGTTCGGCGAGCGCGCGGTCGTCGGCCAGCTCCGCGGTGGTGAAGCCGGTGTCCGTCCCGACCACGCCCGCCCGGTGCGCGAGCAGCTCCCGCAGGGTCAGCGCGCCCTTGCCCTCCGCCGCGAACTCCGGCCAGTAGTACGTCACCTTCCGGTCGAGTTCCAGGGTGCCGTCCTGCACCAGGAGCGCGGCCACCAGGTACGCGGCGCTCTTGGTGGACGAGTACACCCCGTACAGGGAGCCCGCGTCCGCGCCGTCCCCGGCCCACAGGTCGACGACCTTCCGGCCGCGCACATAGGCGCACAACTGACCTTCGTAGTCCTCGGGTTCACCGTTCACGAACGCGACGAACTCTTCGCGCACCTCCTCGAAACCGTCGGCGACGGTGCCGTGGATCTCCTGCGTCATCCGCTCTCCTCACCAACCAGGCCGCTGCTCGCGTGTGCCGCTGTGAACCATGCCCCCCGCCGACCGGCGGAATGCGCTCGCGGACGGGCCGGTACCGGCCGTTCACGAACACCCGCTCCGGACGCCGGAGCGCGCGCGGATCGGTACGTCGGCGTGTACCTGCCCGGCTCAACGGGAACGGGTGCGTACCGGATTCCCCGTTGTCCCGGACGTCACGTCCCGGGGCCGCGGAGGAGGCATGCTGAGGGCGGGTGCCGACGTGACGGAGGGCCGCGGAGAAGGCGGCAGCGGCGGCGTGTGAGGCGAGGAGAGCCCATGGCAACGATTCCTTCGCTCCCCAGCAGGGACGACGTACTGCGCATGGCCCGCAACACCACCGATATGACCGGCCAGCTCCTGGACACGGCCGGGAACATCACCCGGATCGCCCTCAACACCTTCGACCCGCGCGACGGTTCGGGCGCGGAGGTGCTGCGCGTGCTGCGCCGGACCACGGCCGAGCTGGCCGAGGCCAGCGCCTCGCCGCAGGCGCAGGAGGCCTTCTACCGCATCCTGGACACCCTCACCCGGCTCGGCACCCACGGGGCGCCGCTGGCCGTGCATCCGGTGAGCCGGCCGGCCCAGGAGCTGCTGACGGCGCTCGGCGACAGCCTGGTGCCGGTGCTGGAGGCGGTGGAGCCGGCGGTCGAGGAGTTCACGGCGGCGCTCGGGGAGCTGGTCGACGCGACGTCCCCGCTGCTGCCGACGGCGGCCGGGGTGGCGGCGGGCACCCTGCTCGCCCTCACGCCGGTGCTCCGGGCCGCGACGGAGGTGCTGCGCGACTCCTCGCCCGAACTGCGCCGGGTGGCGGACGCGCTGACGGCCGCGCTGGCGCCGCTGATGCCGTTGCAGGTGGCGCTGGCCGAGCGTGCGGCTCAGGCGGGCGCCGACGTGGTCCGGGCGACCCTGCCGCCGCTGGCCGATCTGACGGAGGCGGCGGCGGCCACCACGAAGGCGGCCCGGCCGGTGCTGGTCGCGGGGGAGGAGCTGCTCGTCTCCGGCCTGGAACAGCTCCAGCCGGTGCTGCTGGCCGCGGCCTCCCGCGCCGGACGGCTGGCCCGCGCGGCGGCGGTACGGGTGTCGGCGGCGGTGTCCCCGGCGGCGGACCAGGGGATGGTGGTGACCGTGACACCGGTGTGACCCCACCGTCGGCGCCGCGTCACCGGCGCCCCGCTACAGTGCCCCCATGCGCGATCTTGGGGCGGGTTTCGGTCACCTTCTGAAGGGCCAGCGATGGGTGGCCCGGCACGGCAGGCAGTACGGGTTCGGGCTCCTGCCGGGCCTGATCACCCTCGTTCTCTACGCGGCGGTGCTGGTCGCGCTGGCGCTGTGGGGCCAGGACGCCACCGCCTGGGCCACCCCCTTCGCGGACGGCTGGCCGAGCCCCTGGCTGGGCCTCTTCCGCGGCTTCCTCACCGCCGTCCTGTTCGCCCTGGCCCTGCTGCTGGCCGTCGTCACCTTCACCGCGGTCACGCTGCTGATCGGCCAGCCCTTCTACGAGAGCCTCTCGGAGCGGGTCGACCGGGACGTCTCCCCGGACGGCACCGCACCCGAGTCGCCTCTGCCGCTCTGGCGCGAGCTGTGGATCTCCGGCCGCGACGGGCTGCGCATCGTCGTCCGCGCCGCCGTCTGGGGCGTGCTGCTCTTCGCCCTCGGCTTCATCCCGTTCGTCGGCCAGACGGTCGTGCCGGTGATCGGCTTCTTCGTCACCGGCTTCTTCCTCACCGAGGAGCTCGCCGCCGTAGCCCTCCAGCGCCGCGGCGTCGAACTGCGCGACCGCCTCGCCCTGCTCCGCTCCCGCAAGACGCTGGTCTGGGGCTTCGGCACGCCGCTGGGCCTGGCCTTCCTGGTCCCGCTCGTCGCGGTGTTCCTGATGCCGGGCGCGGTCGCCGGTGCCACGCTGCTCGCCCGCGACCTCCTGGGCGAGGAGACCCGGGAGGGCGCGGAGGCGGAAGCCGGGGCCGGGGACGAGGAGAGCGTGACCCGGCAGCCGGGCTGATCACGCACGGCTGCTCGGGCGGTCCGCGCGGCTCGGCCGGCTCGGGCGGTCCGCGCGGACGGCTACTCCCCGAGCAGTGACAGGAAGTCCCGGAACGCCCCCGGCATGTCCACCGACTCCGGGTCCAGCAGCCACTGGTACTGGAGTCCGTCCAGCACCGCCACCATCAGCGGTGCGGCGCGCTCGGGGGTGAGGCCGCTCGGGAGGCGCTCGCCGTAGACCGCGCGCAGCGCCTCCGCCATGGCGGCACGCACCTCGGTGTAGCGCTCGGTGAAGTACTCCCGCGCGGGGTGTCCCTCCGTGACGCTCTCCCCGAGCAGCGCGGAGAAGGTCTGGACGATGGCCGGACGCATCGCGTTGTACTCGACCAGCGAGGCGAGCAGGTCCGGCCGCCACTGGCCGGCGGGCACGGCGTCCCAGCGGTCGCGCTCCCGCAGCACCGCGACGAGCAGCGCCTCCTTGGTCGGGAAGTAGTGCAGCAGCCCCTGCTGGGTGAGCCCGACCCGCTCCGCGACGGCGGCCAGGCTCGCGCCCCGGTAGCCGCGCTCGGCGATCACCTCCAGGGCGGCCCGCACGATCTCCGCGCGCCTCTCCTGGCTTCTGGCCCTGGTGCTCATGGCGTCACCGTACGGCATTCGAGTGCCCTGAATATAACGGCAATATAACGAAACCTACCGTGCACTAGGGAACGCGTGCAGGATGGAGACGTCCAACGGCTTTCGACGAGGAGGTGCCGCCGTGGCGAAGACAGGCGCGGGAACAGAGCAGGCGCAGCGGGACGAGGCCCGCGAGGCGGCCGTCGAGGCGGCCCTGGCCGGGCTCGGCCTGGACGCCAAGGCGCGGCTGCTGTCCGGCCAGGACATGTGGACGCTGCCCGCCCTGCCGGAGATCGGGCTGGAGTCCCTGGTCATGTCCGACGGCCCGATCGGCGTCCGGGGCGTGCGCTGGACCGCCGACGACCCGTCCGTCGCCCTGCCCTCGCCGACCGCGCTCGCCGCCTCCTGGGACCCGGAGCTGGCCCGCCGGGCCGGTGTCCTGCTGGCCCAGGAGGCCCGCCGCAAGGGCGTCCACGTGCTGCTCGCCCCCACGGTCAACCTGCACCGCTCCCCGCTCGGCGGCCGCCACTTCGAGGCCTACAGCGAGGACCCGTACCTCACCGGCCTGATCGGCGCCGGCTATGTGAGCGGCGTCCAGTCCGGCGGCGTCGGCACCACGGTGAAGCACTTCGTCGCCAACGACGCCGAGACCGACCGCTTCACGGTGGACAACCTGGTCTCCGCCCGCGCCCTGCGCGAGCTCTATCTGCGGCCCTTCGAGATCATCGTGGAGAACGCCCACCCCTGGGGCATCATGACCGCCTACAACACGGTCAACGGCACGACGATGACCGAGCACCACTACCTGGTCAACGAGATCCTGCGCGGCGAGTGGGGCTTCGACGGCTACAACGTCTCCGACTGGATGGCCGCCCGCTCCACCACCGGCGCCATCAAGGGCGGCCTGGACGTCGCCATGCCCGGCCCGCAGACCGTGTACGGGCCCGCCCTCGCGCAGGCCGTCCGGGACGGCGAGGTGGCCGAGGCCGAGGTCGACGCCGCCGTCCGCAACGTGCTGCGGCTCGCCGCCCGCGTCGGCATCCTGGCCGGCGCCGAGCCGGCCGTCACCGAGCTCCCCGCCCCCGTCGACGGCGAGGCCCTGGCCCGTGAGATCGCCCGCCGCTCCCTGGTGCTGGTGCGCAACGAGAACGGCGCCCTGCCCCTGAAGCCCGGCAGGGTCGCCCTCATCGGCGCCGCCGCCCGCGACGCCCGCGTCCTCGGCGGCGGCTCCGCCACCGTCTTCCCCGCGCACATCGTCTCCCCGCTCGACGGCCTCACCGCCGCCCTGCCCGAGGGCACCCTGACCTACGCCGTCGGCGCCGACCCGAACACCGAACTCGCCGTCGCCGACCAGGGCTTCGAGCTGCGCGCCGTCTGCCGCGACGCCGACGGCACGGTCGTCGGCACGGGCTCGGCCCCCAACGGCCAGATCCAGTGGATGGGCTCCGACCTCCCCGACGGCGTCACCCACGACAATCTGCACACCGTCGAGCTGACCGGCACCTTCACCCCGCGCGAGAGCGGGACGCACACCTTCGGCGTCAAGGGCATGGGCGCCTTCACGCTCACCGTCGCCGGCACGGTCCGCTACGACGACGTCCAGCGGCCCGCCAAGGACGACCCCTTCGAGGCGTTCTTCGGCGCCCCCGTCCCCCGCGCGGAGGTCGACCTCACCGCGGGCGAGCCCGTCGACGTGTCCCTCCGGTACGTCGTCGAGTTCCCCGAGGAGATCCCGATGAAGGTCGTCGGGTTCGCCCTCGCCCACTCCGAGCCGCGGCGCGACGCCGACGAGCTGATCGCCGAGGCCGTCGAGGCCGCCCGCGCCGCCGACACCGCCGTCGTCGTGGTCGCCACCACCGACCGCGTCGAGTCCGAGGGCTTCGACCGCACCGACCTGCGGCTCCCCGGCCGCCAGGACGACCTGGTCCGCGCCGTCGCCGCCGCCAACCCCCACACGGTCGTGGTGGTCAACTCCGGCTCGCCGGTGGAGCTGCCGTGGCGCGAGGACGTCGCCGCCGTGCTGCTGAGCTGGTTCCCCGGCCAGGAGGGCGGCGCGGCCCTGGCGGACGTGCTCACCGGCGCCCACGAGCCGGGCGGCCGGCTGCCCACCACCTGGGGCTCCCTGGACGACGCCCCGGTCACCCGGGTCGTGCCGGAGAACGGCGAGCTGCGCTACGACGAGGACGTGTTCATCGGCTACCGCGCCTGGGAGAAGGAGGGCCGCACCCCCGCGTACCCCTTCGGCCACGGCCTCGGCTACACCGACTGGGCGTACGAGTCCGTGGAGGTGGAGGGGACCACCGCCAGGGTCCGTCTGCGCAACACCGGTGAGCGCCCCGGCCGCGAGGTCGTCCAGCTCTATCTCGCGCCCGCCGAGCGCGACGCCGGCCGCCCGGCCCGCTGGCTGGCCGGGTTCGCGGGCGTCGAGGCCGGTCCGGGCGAGCGCGTGGAGGCCACCGTGGAGCTGCCGGGCCGGGCCTTCGAGGTCTGGGACGAGACGACCGGCTCGTGGTCGTTTGTGAAGGGTTCGTACGAACTCCAGGTCGGCCGCTCGATCACCGACCGCAGGATCACCGCGACGATTAACGTCTGACCCGGGGCGCCCGGGACGAACGGCGCCCCCCGCGAACAGCCCCGGCCCGGAACCTGACAACCGGGCCGGGGCTTGTGCCGTGCGGGGGCACGGAGCGCTCAGCGTACGGAGAAGCCGTACACCGTCTCCGACCGGTACACCTCGCCAGGCCGCAGCACCGTGCCGGGGAACTCCGGCCGGTTCGGGGAGTCGGGGAAGTGCTGGGTCTCCAGTGCGATGCCCGCGCCGGGCGCGAAGGGCTCGCCCACGTGGTCCGCGGTGTACAGCTGGAGGCCGGGTTCCGTGGTCGCCACCGTCAGCACCCGCCCGGAGACCGGGTCGTACATTTCGGCGACCTCCTCGGCGGTCCCGGTCACGCCCTTGTCCAGCACGAAGTTGTGGTCGTAGCCGGAGCCGGTGGGCCGCGCCCGGCGGAAGTCGAACTCCGTGCCCGTGACGTCCGCGAGCTCGCCCGTCGGGATCAGGCCGGCGTCGACCGGGGTGTAGCGGGAGGCGGCGATCCGCAGCTCGTGCCCGCCGGTGTCCCCGGACCCGCCCAGGTCGAAGTAGCTGTGGTTGGTCAGGTTCACCACGGTCGGCGCGTCGGTGACCGCCTCGTAGCCGATCCGCAGCGCGCCGGACTCCGTGAGGGTGTACGTCGCCGAGACCTCCAGCCGGCCCGGGAAGCCCTCCTCGCCGTCCGGGCTGACCCGGGCCAGACGGACACCGTGCTCGACCGGGGTCACCTCCCACACGTGCTTGTCGAAGCCGCGCTCGCCGCCGTGCAGGGAGTTGGGCGCGTTGTTGCGCGCCAGCGTGTACGTCCGCCCGTCCAGCTCGAAGCGGCCGCCGGCGATGCGGTTGGCGTAGCGCCCGACGAGCGCGCCGAGATAGGGCTCCGGGTGCGCCAGATAGCCGTCGAGGTCCGCGAAGCCCAGCACCACGTTCCCGGCCCGCCCCGCCCGGTCCGGCACCTGAACGGACTGCACGATCCCGCCGTAGGACAGGATCCGTACCCGTACGCCCGCCCGCTCCAGGGTCCAGCGGTGGACGGCCGTGCCGTCGGAAAGTGTGCCGAAGAGTTCGTTCATGCGGGAACTGTAGGTCACGCCGCCCGGGTCGTGATCTTGCGGTAGGCGATCTCGGCCAGCCGGGCCTGGCCGTCCACGCTCGGGTGGAACCAGTCCCAGGGGCTCAGCTGCGCGGTGCCGAACCGGTAGGCGTGCACCGCGCCGCCGTCGAAGCGGCAGCGCCGGTCCTTGGCGCAGACCTCCGCCAGCACCTCGTTGTAGGCCTCCACCCGCTTCTCCACCGTGTTCCGGCGCAGGGTGGCCGCCGCGTCCGTGGCGTCCGCGTCGCCCAGCATCGACGGGCACAGGCCGAGCTTCCACACCTGCTTGCCCAGCGGGTTGGTGCGGCCCTGCGACCACAGCCGCTTCAGATCCGGCACGCTCGCCACATAGACCTGCGCCTTCGGCGCGGCCTGGCGCAGCGTGGCCATCGCCCGCTCGAACTGGGCGCGGAAGTCGGCCACCGGGGTCATCGCCGACGTCGTGGCCCGGCAGGCGTCGTTGGCCCCGGCCATCACCGTCACCAGGTCCGGCCGGTGCGCGGCCGCCTTCGTCATCTGCCCGGCCAGATCCGCCATCAGCGCCCCGGTGACGGCGTGGTTCCAGCTGTGCCCGGCCGCCCGTGTCCTCCCCAGCAGCCGTACGGCGAGGCTGTCCACCTCGGCGCTGGTCCCGGTCGCCCAGGAGACCTCGGGGCAGTCCGCCAGGACCGTGCAGGCGTCGAAGCCGCGGGTGATGGAGTCGCCCACGGCGGCGATCGAGCCGGGGCTGGTGTCCCAGGCCGGAGTCGGACTCGGGGACGGCGTGTGCGCCCCGGTGCCGGAGGAGCCGCCGGCGGCGGCGTCACAGCCGGCGAGGCCCAGGACGGCCGTGGCCACACCGGCGAGGACGGCCCGTACGCGGTGGCTCCGCTTCCGCATCCGCTGGTCATCCCCTCCGTCGGGCACGCGCGCGCGTGCGTCTCGTCCTGCCATGACAACGTCCGGGGGTTCCCGGCCGCCCGCCCCGCGGCGCCCGCACCCGTACAAGCGTCCTGCCGGGTGAATGGCAGGTGTTTCGGGGTGCCGGGACCGACGGTACGTCACACTCCTTGCGCCGCCGCACGGTAGCCTCGCCATCAACGTGGCCGTCCGGCCGCAGCCGTCCGCCCGTTCCGACATGTCCCGCTCTGCCCGGAGGTCCCGGTGACGACACGTGGAGTTCTGTACGTGCACTCCGCGCCGCGCGCGCTGTGCCCGCACGTCGAGTGGGCCGTCGCCGGGGTGCTCGGCACACGCGTCAGCCTGGACTGGATCCGGCAGCCCGCCGCCCCCGGCACCTGGCGCTCGGAGTTCTCCTGGCAGGGCCAGGCCGGCACCGCCTCCAAGCTGGCCTCCGCGCTGCGCGGCTGGCACCTGCTGCGCTTCGAGGTCACCGCCGAGCCCTGCCCGACCGCCGAGGGCGAACGCTACAGCTGCACGCCCGACCTCGGCATCTTCCACGCGGTCACCGGCATCCACGGCGACATCCTGATCCCGGAGGACCGGCTGCGCGCCGCCCTGGCCCGCTCCCAGCGCGGCGAGACCGACCTGGAGGCCGAACTCGCCAAGCTGCTCGGCAAGCCCTGGGACGACGAGCTGGAGCCCTTCCGGTACGCCGGCGAGGGCGCCCCGGTCCGCTGGCTGCACCAGGTCGTCTGAGCCCCCCGAGCGACGCGAAGGGCCCCCACCGGACGGTGGGGGCCCTTCGCGATACGTGTGCGGGCTTCTCAGACCGTGCGGAAGGCCAGCACCACGTTGTGCCCGCCGAAGCCGAACGAGTCGTTCAGCGCGGCGATACGGCCCTCGACGGGCAGCTTGCGCGCCTCGCCGCGGACGACGTCGGCGGTGGCCTCGGCCTCGGGGTCGATGTTCTCGACGTTGATGGTCGGCGGGGCGACACGGTGGTACAGCGCCAGGATGGTCGCCACGGACTCCACGCCGCCGGCGCCGCCGAGCAGGTGACCCGTCATCGACTTGGTCGCGGAGACCGCGATGTGGTCGGTGTCGTCGCCGAAGACCTTGCGCAGGCCCTTCAGCTCCGCCAGGTCGCCGGCCGGCGTCGAGGTGGCGTGCGCGTTGACGTGCACGACCTCGGCCGGGTTCAGGTCGGTGCGGTCCAGCAGGTTCTGGAGGGCGTGGGCGATGCCCCGGCCCTCCGGCTCCGGCTGCACGATGTCGTGGGCGTCGGCGGAGATGCCCTGGCCGACCGCCTCCGCGTAGACGCGGGCACCGCGCTTGGCGGCGTGCTCGGCGGACTCCAGGACGATCACGCCGGCGCCCTCACCGAGGACGAAGCCGTCGCGGGCCACGTCGAACGGGCGCGAGGCGCCCTGCGGGTCGTCGTTGTTCTTGGACATCGCCATCATGTTGCCGAACGCGGCGATGGGCAGCGGGTGGATCGCCGCCTCCGTGCCACCCGCGACGACGACGTCGGCGCGGCCGGAGCGGATCATCTCGATGGCGTAGCCGATGGCCTCGGCGCCCGAGGCGCACGCGGAGACCGGCGTGTGCACGCCCGCACGGGCGCCCACGGCCAGGCCCACGTTGGCCGAGGGGCTGTTCGGCATCAGCATGGGGACGGTGTGCGGGGAGACACGGCGGACGCCCTTCTCCTTCAGCACGTCGTACTGGTCGAGCAGGGTGGTCACGCCGCCGATGCCCGACGCGATGACCGCACCGAGCCGGTCCGGGTCGACATCCGGGTCCTCGCCGGCCTTGGCCTCGAAACCGGCGTCGGCCCAGGCCTCCTTGGCCGCGACCAGCGCGAACTGCGCCGAGCGGTCCAGGCGGCGGGCCTGCGGACGCGGAATGATCTCGGTCGGCTCCACGGCGATGGGAGCGGCGATGCGGACCGCCTGCTCGGCGGCCCACTCCTGCTCCAGGGGCTTGACGCCGGACCGGCCGGCGACCAGGCCCTCCCAGGTGGAGGCTGCGTCGCCACCCAGCGGTGTGGTTGCGCCGATACCGGTGACGACCACGGTGCGATTGGTCGAGCTCACGGGAATTCTTTCTCCAACGGAAACGAGGATTCGTACGGCGCCACCGCCGGGTGGCGGGGCAGTTCAGCCCGGGGGACGGATCGGTCGGTCAGGCTGGGGCCGTAGCGCAGGGGCAGGATGACCTGGCCGGAGCGGTACGCCCAGGTGATCGGCCGATCAGGCCTGGTGCTTGAGGATGTACTCGGTGGCGTCGCCGACGGTCTTGAGGTTCTTGACGTCCTCGTCGGGGATCTTGACCTCGAAGCGCTCCTCGGCGGCGACGACGACCTCGACCATGGACAGCGAGTCGACGTCCAGGTCGTCGGTGAAGGACTTGTCCAGCTGGACGTCCTCAACCGGGATGCCGGCGATCTCGTTCACGATCTCGGCGAGACCGGCGACGATCTCTTCCTGAGTGGCGGCCATGTTGGCGCTCCTTCGTAGATATCTCAGAGGGTGTGGCGTCCGCCGCGGCAGCGGCAGGTGTTGCGGTTCCGTGCCGGACCGGGTGGCCCGGCACGGAGTGCCTAGGGGAGGGTAACGACCGTAGCGGCGTAGACGAGACCCGCCCCGAAGCCGATGACGAGCGCGGTGTCGCCGCTCTTCGCCTCGCCGGTCGCCAGGAGCCGCTCCATCGCGAGCGGGATCGAGGCGGCCGAGGTGTTGCCGGTGGTGCGGATGTCACGGGCGACCGTGACGTGCTCCGGCAGCTTCAACGTCTTCACCATCGAGTCGATGATCCGCACATTGGCCTGGTGCGGGATGAAGACGTCCAGGTCGTCCGGGCTGATCCCGGCCGCGTCCAGCGCCTGCTGGGCGACCTTCGCCATCTCGAACACGGCCCAGCGGAACACCGCCTGGCCCTCCTGCGTGATCGCAGGGAACTTGATGTTGCCCTCGGAGTCCAGGGGCAGCTGGGACACGTCGCCGAGCCGGAAACGGTCCCACGGCACGGTCTGCTTGATGGTCTCGGCCTTGTCGCCCTCCGAGCCCCACACGGTCGGGCCGATCGCCGGCTCCTGGGACGGGCCGACCACGACCGCGCCCGCGCCGTCGCCGAAGAGGAAGGCCGTGGCCCGGTCCTCCAGGTCGGTCAGGTCGCTCAGCCGCTCCACGCCGATGACGAGGACGTACTCGGCGGACCCTTCCACGATCATGCCCTTGGCCAGGGTGAGGCCGTAGCCGAAGCCCGCGCAGCCCGCCGAGATGTCGAAGGCGGCGGCCTTGTCCGTGCCCAGCTTGTCGGCGATCTCGGTGGCGATGGCCGGGGTCTGGCTGAAGTGCGACACGGTCGAGACGACCACGGCGCCGATCTGCCCGGCGGTGATCCCGGCGTCCGCGATCGCCTTGCCGGACGCCTCGATCGACATCGCCGCGATGGTCTCCTCCGGCGACGCCCAGTGCCGGGTCTCGATGCCGGAGCGCGAGCGGATCCACTCGTCGGACGAGTCGATCTTCTCGAGGATCACCTCGTTCGGCACGACCCGGGTGGGGCGGTAGCCGCCCACACCGAGGATGCGCGCGTACGGGGCGCCCTTGCTGGGCCTGATCTTCGACATGCTGCTCGGACTCCTTATGCGGTGTGCTCGGCGACGAGCTCGCGAGCCGCGTCGAGGTCGGCGGGGGACTTCAGGGCCAGTGTCTTGACGCCGGGCAGCGCGCGCTTGGCCAGACCGGTGAGGGTACCGCCGGGGCACACCTCGATCAGGGCGGTGACGCCGAGCTCCTTGAAGGTCTCCATGCACAGGTCCCAGCGGACCGGGTTGGCGACCTGGCCGACCAGGCGCTGAAGCACCTCGGCGCCGGTGGCGACGGTCCGCCCGTCCTTGTTGGAGACGTAGGTCACCGCCGGGTCGGCGGGCGTCAGCAGCTGCGCCGCCTCGGCCAGCTTCTCGACCGCGGGGGCCATGTGGTGGGTGTGGAAGGCGCCGGCGACCTTCAGCGGGACGACCTTGCGGACGCCCTCGGGCTTGTCCTCGCTCAGCGCGGCGAGCTGCTCCAGCGTGCCGGCCGCCACGATCTGGCCGGCGCCGTTCACGTTCGCCGGGGTCAGGCCCAGCTTCTCCAGGTGCGGGACGGTCACCTCGGGGTCGCCGCCGAGCAGCGCCGACATGCCCGTCTCCGTGACGGCGGCGGCCTCGGCCATGGCCAGGCCCCGCTTGCGCACCAGGGTCAGCGCGGCGGTGTCGTCCAGCACGCCCGCGAAGGCGGCGGCGGTGATCTCGCCGACGCTGTGCCCGGCGACGGCACCCGGTGCCATGTCACCCAGTGCCGCGGCCGACAGGATCCCGGCCGCGACCAGCAGCGGCTGGGCCACGGCGGTGTCGCGGATCGCGTCGGCGTCGGCCTGGGTGCCGTAGTGGGCGAGGTCGAGTCCGATGGCGTCCGACCACGCGGCGACGCGGTCGGCGGCACCGGGCAGTTCGAGCCATTCAGTCAGGAAGCCGGGCGTCTGGGCGCCCTGGCCGGGAGCGACGAGTACGAGCACTCTCACACTCTCTCTTGGGTACGGGCACGGCCGCCCGTGGGGACAGGGACGAAGAACACGAGGGGGTTTTGTGGAGTTCCAACAAGCGGCTAGCTCTGCGGATCTCCATCGGCGAGACGCCCCAGGATCAGCGCGATCCGCAGCGTGAACGCCGAACGAACATCGGACGGAGACCAGCCGGTGACGTCAGTCACACGTCGGAGCCGGTAGCGCACGGTGTTCGGATGAACGAAGAGCATCCGGGCGGCGCCTTCCAGACTGCTCGCCTGTTCGAGATAGACGCTGAGCGTCTCCAGCAGCGCGGCACCGGCCTCCTCCAGTGGTCTGTAGATCTCCTCCACCAGCTGCTCGCGGGCGGAGGGGTCACCGGCGATCGCGCGCTCCGGAAGCAGGTCGTCCGCCAGGACCGGCCGTGGCGCGTCCTGCCAGGCCGTGCACGCCTTCAGCCCCGCGGCGGCGGCCTGTGCCGACCGGGTCCCGGCGAGCAGGTCGGGCACGACCGGACCGGCCACCACCGGCCCCGGCGCGAACGGCCCGATCAGCGACTTCGCCACCCTGAGCGGATTGTCGCTGCCGCCCGCGATGACCACCAGCCGGTCCCCGAGCACACCCGTCAGCACCTGGAGCTTGGCATGCCGGGCGGCCCGCCGGATGGCCTCCACGGTCAGCTCGGAGTCCCCGTCGGGCGCGGTGCCCAGCACCACGCAGACGTGCTCGGGCGAGTTCCAGCCGAGGGCGGCGGCCCGGGAGACGGCGCCCTCGTCGGCCTCGCCGCTGAGCACCGCGTTCACCACCAGGGACTCCAGACGCGCGTCCCAGGCACCGCGTGCCTCGGCGGCCTGCGCGTACACCTGGGCGGTCGCGAAGGCGATCTCGCGGGCGTACACCAGCAGGGCCTCGCGCAGCGCGGCCTCGTCGCCGGGGGCGGCGACCTCGTCGATCGCGGACTCCATGACCTCGATGGTGGTGCGCACCATCTCGACGGTCTGCCGCAGGGTGATGGCCCGGGTCAGTTCGCGGGGCGCGGTGCCGAAGACATCGGTGGAGATGGCCTGCGGGGCGTCCGGATGCCGGAACCACTCGGTGAAGGCGGCGATGCCCGCCTGGGCGACCAGTCCGATCCAGGAGCGGTTCTCCGGGGGCATGGCCCGGTACCAGGGCAGTGTCTCGTCCATCCGCGCGATGGCCTGCGCGGCGAGACTTCCGGACGACTTCTCCAGCCGCTTCAGTGTCGCGGCGTGCGGGTGGGCGTCGTGCACTGCGGTCAGGTGATTGCTGGCTTCGGGTTCGGGCACGGGGACAAGACTGCCTTATCGGGACGGTGCTCCGTGCCGCCGGGTCTCGGACGGGGTCCGGGACCGGACTACGGTGGGGGCGTGATGGACGTCTGGCGCGCCGACGAGCGCTACCGCGGAGGAGACATCGAGGCAGGCATCGAGTCGCTGCACGCCTTCTCCTTCGGCCCGCACTACGACCCCGACAACCTCCGCTTCGGCGCCCTGATCGCCTGCAACGAGGAGAGACTCCGGCCCGGCGCCGGCTTCGACGAGCACCCGCACAGCCACACCGAGATCGTCACGTGGGTGGTCGAGGGCGAGCTGACCCACCGGGACTCCACGGGCCGCGAGACGGTGGTCCGGGCCGGGGACGTGCAGCGGCTGAGCGCGGCGGGCGGGGTGCGGCACGTCGAGCGCAACGACGGCTCCACGCCCCTGACCTTCGTCCAGATGTGGCTGGCCCCGCTGCGCCCGGGCGGCGAGCCGTCCTACGAGATCGTCCGGGGCATCGCGGACCCCACGCCGTTCGCGGTCCCCGAGGCCGCGGCGCTGCTGCACGTCCGCCGCCTCGCCGCGGGGGAGCGCACGGCGCTCCCCGACGCGGCGCACGTGTACGTCCATGTCGTACGCGGCGAGGTCGGTCTGGACGAGGACGAGCTGGCCCCGGGGGACGCCGCCCGGATCACCGGCGCCAAGGGCCTTCAGGCGACGGCGGTGACGGAGGCGGAGCTGCTGGTGTGGGAGATGGCGTCCTGACGGCCTCGGGCGTCAGCCGCGCAGCTCCGCCAGGACCGCGTCCGTGAACGTCGGCCACGCCTCGACGGCCCAGGGACCGAACGCCCGGTCCGTCAGCGCCACGCACGCGGCGCCCGCGTCCGGGTCGATCCACAGGAACGTACCCGACTGCCCGAAATGACCGAAAGTGCGCGGTGAGGAGGCGGACCCGGTCCAGTGCGGCGCCTTGCCGTCGCGGATCTCGAAGCCGAGCCCCCAGTCGTTGGGATTCTGGTGGCCGTACCCCGGCAGCACGCCCTTCGTCCCCGGGTACTGCACGGTCATCGCCTCGGCGACGGTGCGCGCGTCCAGCAGCCGCGGCGCCTGCACCTCGGCGGCGAACCGCAGCAGGTCCTCCACCGTGGACACGCCGTCCTTGGCGGGGGAGCCGTCCAGCGCCGTCGACGTCATGCCCAGCGGCTGGAGCACCGCCTGCCGCGCGTACTCGGCGAACGGAATGTCCGTCGCCTTGGCGATGTGGTCGCCGAGCTGCTCGAAACCGGCGTTGGAGTACAGCCGACGCTCACCGGGGGGCGCCGTCACCCGGTGCTCGTCGAAGGCGAGCCCCGAGGTGTGCGCGAGCAGATGCCGGACCGTGGCGCCGGGCGGGCCGGCCGGCTCGTCCAGCTCGACGGCGCCCTCCTCGTACGCCACGAGGGCGGCGTAGGCGGCGAGCGGCTTGGTGACCGACGCCAGCGGGAACCGCCGCCCGGCCGGGCCGTGCACCCCCAGCACCGTGCCGTCGGCCCGCACGACACCCGCCGCGGCGGCGGGAACCGGCCAGTTCTCGATCAACGCAAGGCTCTTCAGCGACATGTCTGCGAGCCTAAGCGGCCTACAGGCGCAGCCGCATCGAGGGGTCGGGGTCGCGCGTGAAGCCCAGGGACCGGTAGAGCGGTTCGGCCTCGGCGGACGCGGTGAGCATCACGTATCCGGCCCCCCGTGCGCGGAACCACTCCAGCAGCTCCTCCATGCACGCCCGCGCATACCCCCGGCGCCGGGCGTCCGGATCGGTGGCGACGCTGAACACGTACCCGATCAGCCCGTGCGGATTGCCCGCCCGTCCTATCCGGTACTCCAGCGCTCCGGCCACCAGCGCCGCCAGCGCCCCGGGCCGCTCCGGATGGTCGACGACGAACGCCGCGAAGCCGCCGTCGGGCTCGGCCAGCTTCCCCCGCAGGATCGGCAGGGACTCCGCGTGCCACTGGGCGGAGGCGGGCGAGGGAGCCAGCGAATCGATCATCACCTGACGCAGCCGGAGCACTTCCGCCGCGTCGTCGGGCCGGGCCCGGCGCACAAGACTCATGGCCCGCACGCTAGCCAGGCACCTCCCCGCGCGTCCTGCCGATTTTCTTCCTCCGGCGCTTGCTTGGAGCGCACTCCAACCCCATAGCGTGGTGGTCATGACGGTGATGCAGACCACGGCCGCGACCAGCGGGCCGAACGCCACCAGAACCGACATCTGCTCCGCCCCGCCCCGGCGCCACCCGCGCCCCGACGGCCAGGACCGCTACACCATCAGCGAGGTCGTCGCCTTCACCGGGCTGACGGCGCACACTCTGCGCTGGTACGAGCGGATCGGTCTGATGTCCCACATCGACCGCTCGCACACCGGGCAGCGCCGCTACACCAACCGCGACCTGGACTGGCTCGACTTCGTCGGCAAGCTGCGCATGACGGGCATGCCGGTCGCCGACATGGTCCGTTACGCGGAGCTGGTGCGCGAGGGCGAGAGCACCTACGCACAGCGGCAGGAGCTCCTCGCCGCGACCCGCCGGGACGTGCTGACCCGGATCGCGGAGCTCCAGGACACGCTCGCCGTGCTGGACCGGAAGATCAGTTTCTACGCGGACGCCGACCGCGTCCGTGAAGCGGAGAGGACCCGATGACCGACAGCAGGATCCCCACGGTGCGGCTCGGCGAGAGTGGCCCCGAGGTGGGCGTACAGGGCCTCGGCTGCATGGGCATGAGCTTCGCCTACGGCCCCTCGGACGCGGACGCCTCCCGGGCCACCCTGGAGCGGGCGCTGGAGCTGGGCGTCACCCTCTACGACACGGCGGACGCCTACGGAGCGGGGGAGAACGAACGCTTCCTGTCCCCGTTCTTCAGGGCGCACCGCGACGAGGTCGTCATCGCCACCAAGTTCGCCCTGTCGATCCCGCCGGACGACCCGACCCGGCGGATCATCCGCAACGACGCCCCGTACATCCGCCAGGCCGTCGAGGCGAGCCTGAAGCGGCTGGACGTCGACGTGATCGACCTCTACTACATGCACCGGCGCGACGTGAACGTGCCGATCGAGGAGACCGTCGGCACCATGGCCGAGCTGGTCCGCGAGGGCAAGGTCAAGCACCTGGGCCTGAGCGAGGTGACGGGCGGCGAGCTGCGCGCCGCGCAGGCCGTGCACCCGATCGCCGCCGTGCAGTCCGAGTGGTCGCTGTTCAGCCGGGACATCGAGGCAGGGGTCGTCCCCGCCGCCCGCGAGCTGGGCGTGGCCCTCGTGCCGTACTCGCCGCTCGGCCGGGGCTTCCTCACCGGCTCCTTCGCCAACGCCGACACGGACCTGACCGCCGACGACTTCCGCCGCCAGCAGCCCCGCTTCACCGGCGACAACGCGGCGGCCAACGCGGCCTTGCTGGAACCGGTGCGCACCATCGCCGGGGCCCACGGCGCCACCCTCGGCCAGATCGCCCTGGCCTGGGCCCAGCAGCGGGCGGCGGTCCACGGTCTCCCGGTGGTGCCGATCCCCGGCACGCGCAAGCCGACCCGGGTGGAGGAGAACGTGGCGGCCACGCGGATCGTCCTGAGCGAGGAGGAACTGGCCGAGCTGGAACCGATCGCGAGCAAGGTCTCGGGCAACCGCTACACGGACATGACCTTCACGTCCGCCGGCCGGGAGTGAAGGCGGTCCGGGGGCGCAGCCGGCCGCACCCGGCACGGAATCGCACCCGGCGGACGCTAGAGCTCGCTCAGCAGCTCCGCCTTCTTCACCGAGAACTCCTCGTCCGTCACCAGCCCCGCCTGGTGCAACTCCCCGAGATGACGGATCCGCTCGGCGATGTCGGCGGGGTCACGGCGGACCCCCGACGCGGGAACCGGGGCCGGCGCCCCGGACCCGCGCACCGCGGCGAGGACCGCCGCCGCGAACGGCAGGGACTCGTGCACCGGTCCGTAGCCGAGCCCGAACACCACGGCCCCCGGGTCCTGGTCGGCCGGCGCCGGCGGCGCGGCCGCCCCGCGCCGCAGCAGCCGCAGATGTCCCTCGAACGCCTCGGGCGAGCGCCACTCCACCCCGCCCAGGTCGGCGACCTGGAAGTGCTGGTCGCCGGCCTTCCACTTCGCCGACGAGGCTCCCGTCCAGGACCAGCGGAAGGAGACCGCGGTGCCGTCGAAGGACGCCTTGCCGTCGTACGCCTTGAACTGGAGGGGAGCCTTCGGCGGCGCCACGAGGAACCGCTCGGCCGGCCCCGCCCCGGTCAGCCGTGCCCGCAGTTCGTCGGCGTAGTACTCCGCCAGGACCTCCCGTTCGGCGGGCAGCACCAGCCGGTAGGGGTCGTTGTGCTCCTTCAGCTGTCCCGCCGCCGCCTCGATCAGCGGATCGGCGCCCGGCCGTGGTTCGGCGCGCAGCACGACCGTGCCGCGCCTGCCCGGTGCCAGCGTCACCCCGGCGAGCGCGTCCAGCGGAACGCGGCGTTCCCCCAGTACCTGGAAGAGCTTGGGTGTCCGAATCCCCCGTTCGTAACGGATGAGCACGGAGTCGGACTCGAACTCCCAGGCGGCATGAAATCCGGCCAGTACGTCACCCATGCGGCTCATCGTATGCGGCATGAGCTCTTCCGTCCCCTCCCCGAGCGGACCGTGATTTCTCCGTCTCTACGCGCGTCCCGCTGTCGCCGTGCCGGACAAACCCGTCCGGCATAGGCCGTCTTCGTGTGCGCAGCGCACCGAGTGGTATGCGCCAACACCGATCCCGGCGAAGTTGGACAGGCTGTCCGTACCGGGCTCGAAGTAGCCGCCGTGCCCCTCGGCGTCCCGTGCCGACAGCAGCCGGGCGCCGAAGGCGGCGGACATCGGGTCGGCGCCGTGGCCCAGCCCGCCGACCTCCAGATACGGCACGTCCTGGATCCAGTCGTCGGCGTCCCGCATCGCCCACACCCGCGCGGAGGTGTGCAGCTGGGACGCCTTCTCGACGCGCATCCCGGGGCTGCCGGCCACCGCGATGTCACTCACCCGGCCCGGCAGCGCGTGGGCGGCCACCCCGCAGACCACGGAGCCGTAGCTGTGGCAGAACAGGGAGACGGGCGTGTCGCCGGGCAGCGCCCGCACCAGCGCGTTCAGGCGGACGGCGCCACCCTCTGCGCGCATCGAGGTGGCGGCGTCCATGCCCAGTCCGCTGGGTGCCGTGTAGTCGGCCCAGGCGATCACGGCGGTGCGGGTGGCGGGGCTCGCCGCGCGCTCGGCCGCGTACAGGGACCGGGCCATGCCGACGGGCGCCGAGTATCTGCGGTTGGTGCGCTGGAAGGTGAGCAGGTCGGTGTCGACGCCGGGGACGACGACGGAGACGCGCTCGGCCGTGCCGAGATCGCCGATGACCTCGGCGACCCGGCCGGAGCCCTCGGGGTCGAAGGCGAGGATCTGCCGGTCGGAGCGCATCAGCGAGGCGAAACGGTGCATGCGCCGGCCCGCCTGCTGCTGACCGGCGGGGGTGAGACGGCTGTCGTGCATGCGTCTGCGCTCGGCCGTGTGCGCCTGCCGGAGCGCGATGCGGTTGGCCCGGTACCGCAGTTGGACGGGCGCGCCGTTCATATTGCCGACCGCGAGCGGATAGCGGCGGGCGAGGGCGGTGCGCTGCCGTTCGCCGAGCGAGGCGAAGAAACGGGCCAGCCGGACGGGCCCGGCCTCGGTGTCCGGCAGCCGGTGACCGTCGATCCGGCCGTGCTCCCAGGCGGTGATCGAGGCCTGGAGGGCCGTCGTGCTCCGGTGGCTGCGCAGGGCGGTCCAGCCGGTGGTCGCCAGCATGACGAAGACCACGGCGAGCGCGAGCAGCGCCCGCCAGACGTTGAGTGGGGGAGAGGCGTCGAAGGAAGTCACTGGGAGGACACACTAGGAGAACGGGAGAGTCTCGCGTTAACCAAGTGACGGGGATCACGTTTCGGCCATCCGAATCGGGGATGCGTCTGCGTGCGGACGCGCGGAACTCAGCTCTTTCGCCAGCTGCCGGTCAGGGCCGGTCCGATCCGGTCGAGGTAGGCGGTGGTCAGCTCACGGATCGCCGCGAGACCGACATCGTCCCCCGCCGACCAGATCCGCTCCGTCACCCGGATGACCGCGCCGAAAACGGCCACCACCAGGCGCGGCCGCGGGTCGGCGTCCACGTCCAGCCCTTCGCGGTCGGCGATGATGCGGGCGATCCGGTCCTCCACCTCCGTCGCGCGCCGCAGATGGGCGGCGAGCAGCGCGGGCGTGGACTCGATCACGCGGTAGAAGCGCATGTGGAGTTCGAGCGGCACCAGCTGCTCGATGGCCTCGCCTATGGTGTCCCAGCTCTCCAGCACGGCCCGGCGCAGCGCCTCCAGCGGCGCCTCCTCCTGCGGGCGCTCGCGCAGCGCCTCGACGAAGTGCGACTCGGCGAGCCGGGCGACAAAGAACGCCGCCTCCTCCTTGCTGGCGAAGTAGCGGAAGAAGGTGCGCTGCGAGACGCCGACGGCCTCGGCGATCTCGTCGACGGTCGTCGTCTCGTACCCGCGTGTGGTGAAGAGTTCGAGGGCGGCCCGCAGCAGCGCGTCCCGGGTGCGCCGTTTCTTGCGTTCGCGCAGCCCCGGCCGGGGCGTGGCCCGTGCCGTCGCGGCCGTGGCCGCCGTCGCCGTCTCGGCCGCCGTGTCCGCCGTCTTCAAGGTCCCTCTTCTCCGCGATGTCGTCCTTGTTCAGCGTATAAGGGATGTCGTGTCAGTTACCGACTTGTGAATCGGTTTGTCAATTGTCAGTGGCTGTCACTAGCCTCGATCGCATGACTAGTCAGACCACCATCGACACGACGGGGCCGGGGGGCGACGCGTCGGCGGGTACGCCTGGTGCGAGGCCGGCCAAGGGCCTGCGGGGGCACCCCTGGTTCACCCTCATCACCGTCGCCGTGGGGGTCATGATGGTGGCCCTCGACGGCACCATCGTGGCCATCGCCAACCCGGCCATCGGCTCGGACCTGGGCGCCAGCCTGTCCGAGTTGCAGTGGATCACCAACGCCTACTTCCTCGCCCTCGCGGTCTCCCTGATCACCGCGGGCAAGCTCGGCGACCGCTTCGGCCACCGGCAGACCTTCCTCATCGGCGTGGTCGGCTTCGCCGCCGCGTCGGGGGCCATCGGCCTGTCCGACAGCATCGAGCTGGTCGTCACCTTCCGTGTCTTCCAGGGACTGTTCGGCGCGCTGCTGATGCCGGCCGCGCTCGGTCTGCTGCGGGCCACCTTCCCGGCCGAGAAGCTCAACATGGCCATCGGCATCTGGGGCATGGTCATCGGCGCCTCCACCGCGGGCGGCCCGATCCTCGGCGGCGTGCTGGTCGAGCACGTCAACTGGCAGTCGGTGTTCTTCATCAACGTGCCGGTCGGCGTCCTCGCCCTCGTCCTGGGTGTCATGATCCTGCTGGACCACCGCGCCGAGAACGCCCCGCGCTCCTTCGACATCCCCGGCATCGTCCTGCTGTCGGGCGCGATGTTCTGTCTCGTCTGGGCGCTCATCAAGGCCCCGGAGTGGGGCTGGGGCGACGGCAGGACCTGGGCGTTCATCGTCGCCTCCCTCGCCCTCTTCGCCGTCTTCGCCTTCTGGGAGACGAGGGTGAAGGAGCCGCTGATCCCGCTGGCGCTGTTCCGCTCGGTGGCGCTGTCGGCGGGTGTCGTCCTGATGGTCCTGATGGCCATCGCCTTCCTGGGCGGCCTGTTCTTCGTCACCTTCTATCTCCAGAACGTGCACGGCATGACCCCGGTCGAGGCCGGTCTGCACCTGCTGCCGCTCACCGGCATGATGATCGTCGCCTCCCCGATCGCGGGCGCGATGATCACCAAGCTGGGCCCGCGGGCCCCGCTGGCCGGCGGCATGGCGTTCACCGCCCTGGCCATGTACGGCATGTCGACCCTGGACACCGGCACGGGCGGCGGCGTGATGTCGCTCTGGTTCGCCCTGCTGGGCCTCGGCCTCGCGCCGGTCATGGTCGGTGCCACCGAGGTCATCGTCGGCAACGCACCGCTGGAGCTCTCCGGTGTCGCCGGTGGTCTCCAGCAGGCCGCCATGCAGATCGGCGGCAGCCTCGGTACGGCGGTGCTGGGTGCCGTGATGGCCTCCAAGGTCGACAACGACCTGCCCGGCAACTGGACGGACGCGGGACTCCCGCCGCTGGCCCCGGACCAGCTGGGCCAGGCCTCGGAGGCGGTGCAGGTCGGCGTGGCACCGGTGCCGAAGGGCACGCCCGAGCAGATCGCCGCGAAGATCACGGAGGTGGCGCACGACACCTTCATCTCCGGTATGAGCCTGGCCTCGCTGGTCGCCTGCGGTGTCGCCGTGGTGGCCGTGTTCGTCGCCTTCCTCGCCAAGCGCGGTGAGAACGCGGAGGCCGGCGGGGGCGCCGTGCACATCTGACGCGGACAGCGGCGCGCGAGCGGCACGGCACGGGCGTGCGGCGCGTATCGGCGGCACGATCGGGGGTACCCGGTTCATCGAACCCGAAAGACCCGAACCAAGAAGAGGGCTGCGGGAGTTGATGATGGCGGGCTTCGGACAAGGAACGCGCAGGTACCCCCGTTCGCGTGGCCGGACGTGGTCACGGAGCGGGCCGGATCGCGCGACGCTCGGAATCATCGGAGTCATCTGCGCGGTCGCCGGTTTCTTCGTGCTGGGGATCGTCCTCGGCCCGGTGGCGGTCGTCTGCGGCTGGCTCGCCATGGGCCGTACGTGGGCGGGCTCCCGTCCCACGACGGCTGTGGTCGCCCTGGTACTGGGCGCCATCGACACGCTCCTGGCGGTCATCTGGCTCGCCGGAGCGGCGACCCCGGGCAGCGGCATCTTCTGACCCGGGGCGTGAGGGAGGGCCCCCGGCGCCGGAGCCGGAGGCCCACCTCCCTGTCCGTTCACGGGTGCGGACGCCGCTCGTGCAGGGCGGCCACCTCCGCCCTGAGCGCCCGGACCTCCTCGGTCAGCGCCCGGATCGCCTCCGTCTGCCGCCGCTCCTCCACGTCGTCCTTGTCGAACCGTGCGATGAACCAGGCCGCGATGTTCGCGGTGACCACGCCCAGCAGCGCGATACCGGAGAGCATCAGCCCCACCGCGAGCATCCGCCCCAGCCCGGTGGTCGGCGCGTGGTCCCCGTATCCGACGGTCGTCATCGTGGTGAACGACCACCACACCGCGTCACCCAGCGTGCGGATGTTCCCGTGCGGCGCGTCCCGCTCCACCGACAGCACCGCCAGCGAACCGAACATCAGCAGCCCGACCACCGAGCCGACGACATAGGTCGTCAGCCGGATCTGGGAGGCCATCCGCGCCCGCCGGCCCACCAGCATCAGCGTCGAGACCAGCCGCAGCAGCCGCAGCGGCTGGAGCAGCGGCAGCACGACGGCGCACAGGTCCAGCCAGTGCCGGCGCACGAACCGCCACCGGTTCCGGGAGAGCGCCAGCCGTATCAGATAGTCGACGGCGAACGCCGCCCACACCACCCACTCGGTCAGCGTGCACGCCAGCGTCACGGGCGGGGCGGTGGAGCTGTCGACGATCGGCACCGCGTAGGCGACGGCGAACAGCACGGCCAGCGCCAGCAGCGGCCGCTGCGTGTACAGCTCCCAGCGGGTCCGCGCCGTCCCGTCCTCGATGCCCGCGTTCATGCCCGCATGGTAGGCAGTCCCCCGCGCCTCGAAGGAGCGCGGGGGACCGCGCCCTGAAGGGGCGCGGGGAACTGCGCCCTGAAGGGGCGCGGGGAACTGCGCGACCAGCCACGACGAGCCCGCAGCCGGCGCACCGGCCTCGCACCGGCCTCGCGCCGGACCCGCGCCGGACCCGCACCGGCCTCGCCCCGGACCCGCACCGGCCTCGCCCCGGACCCGCACCGGCCTCGCCCCGGACCCGCACCGGCCTCGCCCCGGACCCGCACCGGCCTCGCCCCGGACCCGCACCGGCCTCGCCCCGGACCCGCACCGGCCTCGCACCAGACCCGCACCGGCCTCGCACCAGACCCGCACCGGACCCCAACGCCCCCCAGCGGAGCGCCTACGCGTCGCCGCCCGCGGCGCCCGGGTCGGCCGCCGTCACGTCGAGCAGCCGGTACCCGTCGATGGCCTGCTTCAGCGCCGACCGGTCGATCCTGCCCTCCCTGGCCAGCTCGGTCAGCACGGCCACCACGATCGACTGGGCGTCGATACGGAAGAACCGCCGGGCCGCGCCCCGGGTGTCCGCGAACCCGAACCCGTCGGCGCCCAGCGACTGGTACGTGCCGGGCACCCACCGCGCGATCTGGTCCGGCACCGACCGCATCCAGTCGGAGACGGCCACGAACGGCCCCTCGGCCCCGGCCAGCTTCCGCGTCACGTACGGCAGCCGCTGCTCCTCCTCGGGGTGCAGCAGATTGTGCTCCTCGCAGGCCACGGCCTCGCGCCGCAGCTCGTTCCAGGAGGTCGCCGACCACACGTCGGCGCGCACGTCCCACTCCTCGGCCAGGATCCGCTGCGCCTGAACCGCCCACGGCACGGCCACGCCGGACGCCATGATCTGCGCCCGGATCGAGCCCGAGGTGCCCTCGCTGAAGCGGTGGATGCCCTTCAGGATGCCCTCGACGTCCACGTTCTCCGGCTCGGCCGGATGCTGGATGGGCTCGTTGTAGACGGTGAGGTAGTAGAAGACGTCCTCGCCGTGCGGATGCCCGGGGTTGTCGGCGTCCCCGCCGTACATCCGGCGCAGCCCGTCCTTGACGATGTGCGCGATCTCGAACCCGAAGGCCGGGTCGTACGCCACGCACGCCGGGTTGGTCGAGGCGAGCAGCTGAGAGTGGCCGTCCGCGTGCTGGAGCCCCTCACCGGTCAGGGTCGTACGGCCCGCGGTCGCGCCCAGTACGAAACCGCGTGACAGCTGGTCGGCCATCTGCCAGAACTGATCGCCGGTGCGCTGGAAACCGAACATCGAGTAGAAGACGTAGACCGGGATCAGCGGCTCGCCATGGGTGGCGTAGGCCGAGCCCGCGGCGATCAGCGAGGCGGTGCAGCCGGCCTCGGAGATGCCGTCGTGCAGCATCTGCCCGTTCGGCGCCTCCTTGTACGCGAGCAGCAGGTCCCGGTCGACGGCCTCGTACTGCTGCCCGAGCGGGTTGTAGATCTTCGCGCTCGGGAAGAAGGAGTCCATGCCGAACGTGCGGTACTCGTCCGGCGCGATCAGCACGAACCGGCGCCCGATCTCCTTGTCCCGCATGAGGTCCTTCAGAAGCCGGACAAAGGCCATGGTGGTCGCGATGGACTGCTGGCCCGAGCCCTTCTTCACGGTCGCGTACGTCTTGTCGCCGGGCAGCGCCAGCGGCTTCGACCGCACCACGCGGGTGGGCACATAGCCGCCGAGCGACCTGCGGCGGTCGTGCATGTACTGGATCTCCTCCGATTCCCGGCCCGGGTGGTAGTACGGCGGCGCGCCGGACTCCAGCTCCCTGTCCGAGATCGGCAGATGCAGACGGTCGCGGAAGCGCTTGAGGTCGTCGACCGTCAGCTTCTTCATCTGGTGCGTGGCGTTGCGGCCCTCGAAGTTCGGGCCGAGCGTCCAGCCCTTGATCGTCTTGGCGAGGATCACCGTGGGCTGGCCCTTGTGCGCCTTGGCCGCCGAGAACGCCGCGAAGATCTTGCGGTGGTCGTGACCGCCGCGTCCCAGGTGCAGGATCTGGTCGTCGGTCATGTTCTCGACCATCGCGCGCAGCCGGTGGTCGTCGCCGAAGAAGTGCTCGCGGATATAGGCGCCGGACTCGGTGGCGTAGGTCTGGAACTGGCCGTCCGGCGTGGTGTTCATCCGGTTGACCAGCACACCGTCGCGGTCCTGGGCCAGCAGCGGGTCCCACGACCGGTCCCACACCAGCTTGATCACGTTCCAGCCGGCGCCCCGGAAGACCGACTCCAGCTCCTGGATGATCTTCCCGTTGCCGCGCACCGGGCCGTCCAGGCGCTGGAGGTTGCAGTTGACCACGAAGGTCAGGTTGTCCAGGCCCTCGCGGGCGGCGATGGACAGCTGGCCCAGCGACTCCGGCTCGTCCATCTCGCCGTCGCCGAGGAAGGCCCACACGTGTGACCTGGACGTGTCGGCGATCCCGCGGGCGTGCATGTACCGGTTCATCCGGGCCTGGTAGATCGCGCCGATCGGGCCGAGCCCCATCGACACCGTCGGGAACTCCCAGAAGTCCGGCATCGACCGCGGGTGCGGATAGCTGGACAGCCCGTACGGCGCCCTGGACTTCTCCTGGCGGAAGCCGTCCAGGTGCTCCTCGGTCAGCCGGTCCAGCAGGAACGCGCGGGCGTAGATGCCCGGCGAGGCATGGCCCTGGAAGAAGACCTGGTCGCCGCCGTCGCCCTCGTCCTTGCCGCGGAAGAAGTGGTTGAAGCCGACGTCGTACAGCGAGGCCGAGGAGGCGAAGGTGGCGATATGGCCGCCGACCCCGATGCCCGGCCGCTGGGCCCGGGAGACCATCACGGCGGCGTTCCACCGCGTGGCGTTGAGGATCTTGCGCTCGATCTCCTCGTTGCCGGGGAAGAACGGCTCGTCCTTGGTGGCGATGGTGTTGACGTAGTCCGTACTGCGCATCTCGGGCACGGCCACGCGCTTCTCGCGGGCCCGCTCGATCAGCCGCAGCATCAGATACCGGGCCCGCTCCCGGCCGCGCTGGTCCACCGCGGCGTCGAGCGAGTCGAGCCACTCCTGCGTTTCCTCGGGGTCGAAGTCAGGAACCTGACTCGGAAGGCCGCCAATGATGATCGGGTTGCGATCGGATGCGGAAGCCACACTGTTCCTTACCTGTCAGGGGCCACCTGTCAGAAGGCCACGTTTCGCTGTCGGTCCGTGCCTGCGCCGCTCCCCATCGTGTACCTCGGACAGGGCGAACGTCATCTCTACCGCGAGGTAACGGGACCTGCTCGGCCCCGTGGGGCGTGGGCAAACTCATGCGAGTCTCGTACCCGTGAAGGGTTCCCAAACGCGCAAAGCGGGCAGAAAGGTGTGGTGTGCGTCACCCATGGCCGGGATCCGGTGCCTGGAGTTGCGGTGACACGGCCAGGATCGTCACCGTTTCGGCGGTCCGGACGGCCGGGTACTTGCGCGATCCGCCCCGCCCGTGTGGACTACGGCCAATGCTTCGCGCACGCGCGTGGCTGAGATTTCCCCCAGCTCCCGACGGGCCGGGGGAACACCCGAGAACCAAGAATGATCAGGAGGCAACCCGTGAGCGCGACCGCGGACCACGCGGAGGAGCGGACGAACCCTGCCGCCAGGCTGGGGTTCCAGCCCGGGCAGGTGGTCCAGGAGATCGGCTACGACGATGACGTGGACCAGGAGCTCCGCGAGACCATCGAGGAAGCCATCGAGGGCGACCTGATGGACGAGGACTACGACGACGTGGCCGACGCCGTTGTGCTGTGGTTCCGTGACGACGACGGCGACCTGACGGATGCGCTGGTGGATGCCACCACGTACATCGAAGAGGGCGGCGCGATCCTGCTCCTCACGCCCAAGACCGGCCGGTCTGGGTATGTGGAGCCGAGCGACATCTCGGAGGCCGCGACGACGGCCGGCCTGACGGCGGCCAAGAGCGTCAGCGTGGGCAAGGACTGGAGCGGCAGCCGGCTGGCGACGCCCAAGGCCGCCAAGTCCAAGCGGTAGGCCCCGCCCCCGCCGCCGACGGAACGAGAGGCGGACGGGCTGACTGGGTCAGCCCGTCCGCCGGCCTGCGCCGGTCCCTGCGTAGGGTGGTTCTCACCCGAAAAGCCCCTTCGAAGGGATGAACAGGACGATGGCGATCCAGGTCGGCGACAAGGCCCCCGACTTCGAGCTCAAGGACAACCACGGCGCGACCGTGCGGCTCTCCGACTTCCGCGGGGAGAAGAACGTGGTGCTGCTCTTCTACCCGTTCGCCTTCACCGGCGTCTGCACCGGCGAACTCTGCGAGCTGCGCGACAACCTGCCGAAGTTCGCCGACCGCACCACCCAGGTGCTCGCCGTGTCGAACGACTCCATCCACACCCTGCGCGTCTTCGCCGAGCAGGAGGGCCTGGAGTACCCGCTGCTCTCCGACTTCTGGCCGCACGGCGAGGTCTCGCGCGCCTACGGCGTCTTCGACGAGGACAAGGGCTGCGCCGTGCGCGGCACCTTCATCATCGACAAGGAGGGCGTGGTGCGCTGGACCGTGATCAACGGCCTGCCGGACGCCCGGGACCTGAACGAGTACGTGCAGGCGCTCGACACCCTGTGATTTCCCGGTTCCAGGGCCTGCGAGGGGCGGGAACCCGTCACTAGGATCGACTCGTTGATCCGACATCCAACGCACTACGGGGCTTCCCGCCCCTGGACACCAATGGAGGACTCGTGGGAGTCAGCCTCAGCAAGGGCGGCAACGTTTCGCTGACCAAGGAGGCCCCCGGCCTGACCGCGGTCATCGTCGGTCTGGGGTGGGACGTCCGCACCACGACCGGCACCGACTTCGACCTGGACGCCAGCGCGCTGCTGCTGAACAACACCGGCAAGGTCGCCAGCGACCAGCACTTCGTCTTCTTCAACAACCTCAAGAGCCCCGACGGTTCCGTCGAGCACACCGGTGACAACCTCACCGGTGAGGGCGAGGGCGACGACGAGCAGATCAAGGTCAATCTGGCCGCTGTCCCGGGCGATGTCGACAAGATCGTCTTCCCGGTCTCCATCTACGACGCCGAGAACCGCCAGCAGTCCTTCGGCCAGGTGCGCAACGCTTTCATCCGTGTCGTCAACCAGGCCAACGACCAGGAGATCGCGCGCTACGACCTGAGCGAGGACGCCTCCACGGAGACCGCCATGGTCTTCGGCGAGCTCTACCGGCACGGCACGGAGTGGAAGTTCCGCGCCATCGGCCAGGGATATGCCTCGGGGCTGCGCGGCATCGCGCAGGACTTCGGCGTCAACGTCTGAGCAACGGCCGCTTCGTCCGGCGCCGCACGGTCCGCGTGCGGCGCCGGACGCGCAGGAGAACCAGGCAAGCACCACGGGGAGGACCAGCAATATGGGCGTCACGCTCGCCAAGGGAGGCAATGTCTCCCTGTCCAAGGCCGCGCCGAACCTCACTCAGGTGATGGTCGGGCTCGGCTGGGACGCGCGCTCCACCACCGGAGCCCCCTTCGACCTCGACGCCAGCGCCCTGGTGTGCAGCGGCGGCCGGGTGCTGGGGGACGAGTGGTTCGTCTTCTACAACCAGCTCACCAGCCCGGACGGCTCCGTCGAGCACACCGGCGACAACCTCACCGGTGAGGGCGAGGGCGACGACGAGTCGATCCTGGTCGACCTCTCCCGGGTGCCGGCCCAGTGCGACAAGATCGTCTTTCCGGTCTCGATCCATATGGCCGACGAACGCGGCCAGACCTTCGGACAGGTCAGCAACGCCTTCATCCGCGTGGTGAACCAGTCCGACGGCCAGGAACTCGCGCGCTACGACCTGAGCGAGGACGCCTCCACGGAGACCGCGATGATTTTCGGCGAGGTCTACCGCTACCAGGGGGAGTGGAAGTTCCGGGCCGTGGGTCAGGGGTACGCGTCCGGGCTGCGGGGCATCGCTCTAGACTTCGGAGTCAACGTTTCGTAAAGCCGGGTACGGCGCGGGGGAAAGTCTGACCCCCAACACACGATTGGGTAGCCAGTGCTTCTGAAAACCTTCGGCTGGTCGTTCGCGGTCACCGCGCTCGGCCTGGTCGCGGCGGTCTTCTACGGGGGGTGGACCGCCTTCGGCATCGTGGCGATCCTGTCCGTCCTGGAGATCTCGCTGTCGTTCGACAACGCGGTGGTCAACGCCGGAATCCTGAAGAAGATGAATGCCTTCTGGCAGAAGATCTTCCTCACCGTCGGCGTGCTGATCGCCGTGTTCGGCATGCGGCTGGTCTTCCCGGTCGTGATCGTGGCGATCAGCGCCAGGCTCAGCCCCTGGGACGCCGTCGATCTCGCCCTGACCAACAAGGACCGCTACCAGGAGCTGGTCACCGACGCCCACCCGGCGATCGCCGCCTTCGGTGGCATGTTCCTGCTGATGATCTTCCTGGACTTCATCTTCGAGGACCGGGACATCAAGTGGCTGGGGTGGCTGGAGCGGCCGCTGGCCAAGCTCGGCAAGGTCGACATGCTGTCGGTCTGCATCTCCCTGATCGTGCTGCTGATCGCGTCGATGACCTTCGCCGCCCACGCCCACCAGCACGGCGGCGCCCATGTCGACAAGGCGCAGACGGTCCTGATCTCCGGTATCGCGGGTCTGATCACCTACATGATCGTCGGCGGCCTGTCCGGCTACTTCGAGGACAAGCTGGAGGAAGAGGAGGAGCGCGAGCACGAGGAGGAGGAAGAGGCCCAGCGCACCGGCAAGAAGCGCTCGGCCGTCGCCCTGGCCGGCAAGGCCGCCTTCTTCATGTTCCTCTACCTGGAGGTGCTGGACGCCTCCTTCTCCTTCGACGGCGTGATCGGCGCGTTCGCCATCACCAACGACATCGTGCTGATGGCGCTGGGCCTGGGCATCGGCGCCATGTACGTCCGCTCGCTCACCGTCTACCTGGTCCGCCAGGGCACCCTGGACGACTACGTCTACCTGGAGCACGGCGCGCACTACGCCATCGGCGCGCTCGCCGTGATCCTGCTGGTCACCATCCAGTACGAGATCAACGAGATCATCACCGGCCTGGTCGGCGTCGTCCTGATCGGCCTGTCCTTCTGGTCCTCCGTGCGCCGCAACCGCGCGCTCGCGGCGGCCGAGGGCGCGGGGACGGGCGAGAAGAGCGAGGTCTCCTCCGGGGTGTGACACCCGGCCGGGTGAGGAACGCTCTGAGCGGGGCGGCGTCGGGGACGACTCCTCGGCACCGCCCCGCCGTCGTGCGGGGAGTGGCGGCCGCGGCGACCCGCGGCCCCGAGATGCAGGAGGGGCGGGAATGGGTTTCCTGGACGGACTGTGGCGCGGGCGCGAGACCGACTTCGACTCGGGGAGCGCGGCCACCAACTCCATCGAACTGACCAAACGGCACAGCCAGGTCTCGCTGACCAAGCAGGGCGCCGCCACCGGCCACCTGCGCGTCAATCTGACCTGGCGGATGCGGACCTCGGACTTCGGCGGCACCCAGCGCGAGAGCCTGCTGCGGCACCCCCTGAAGGCCCTCAGGCCGCCCGAGGTGATGGGCCACAGCCAGAGCATGGTCAACGTCGACCTCGACCTGGGCTGCCTGTACGAGCTCCAGGACGGCAGCAAGGGCGTGGTCCAGCCGCTCGGCGGCTACTTCGGCGACGTCAACTCACCGCCGTATGTGAAGCTCAGCGGCGACGACCGGTTCGGCTCGGCGTCCGGGGAGACCCTCTACGTCAACCTCGACCACCGTGACGCCATCAAGCGGCTCCTGCTCTTCGTCTACATCTACGACCAGACACCCGCCTTTGACCGTACCCACGCGATCGTCACGTTGTATCCCAGCAACGGCCCCCGCATCGAGATAGGCCTCGACGAGCGCCATCCGCAGGCCCGCTCCTGTGCGGTGGTGCTGATCGAGAACGTCAAGGACGAGATCATCGTCCGGCGCGAGGTGAAGTTCGTCTACGGGTTCCAGGGGGAGCTGGACCGGTTGTACGGGTGGGGGTTGCAGTGGGGGCGGGGGTACAAGGCCAAGGCCGACCGGTAGGTTCTGCCGCCCAGTGGCTCGGGGGTGCCCGGACCGATACGGCCCCGCTCCCCTTCCGGGGCGCGTTCCCTACCGCCCCATGAACTGCGGGCCCTGGGGTGGTAGGCGGAAGTCCGGGTCCGGGACCGGGGTGTCCGGCGGGGGGTAGCCGTAGCCGGACCGGGCGCCGGTGGCGCCGGCCGGGTAGGCGGGGGCGGGGGCGGCCGGCTGCGGGTAGCCGTAGGCCGGCTGTGTCGTGGGGGTCGGGTGCGGATAGCCGTAGGCCGGCTGGGCCGGAACCCCGGTCGGCTGCTCCGGCGGCAGCGGGAGGGAGACCTCGGGCGCCGGCGGCTCCTGTGCCGCCTCCGACTCGTCCACCGAGATGCCGAAGTCGGTCGCCAGGCCCTTCAGCCCGTTCGAGTAGCCCTCGCCCAGCGCGCGGAACTTCCAGCCGTCCCCGCGGCGGTACAGCTCGCCGCAGATCAGGGCGGTCTCCTCGCCCGTCTCCGGTGTGATGGCGAAACGGGCCAGCGGCTCCGCGTCGGCGACCGCCGCGTCGTAGAGCAGGATGCTCAGCTCCCGCACCCGGTCGAAGGTGACGCCGTCCGCCGAGGCGACCAGCAGGATGCGGCCGACACCGGACTCGACGCCCGCCAGATCCGTCTGGATCGTGTCGGTCAGCCCCTCGGCGACCCGCTTCTTGCCCAGCCGCCAGACCTTGCCGGAGGGGTGCCGGGGCTGGTTGTAGAAGACGAAGTCCTCGTCGGACCGCACACGGCCGTCGGGGCCGAGAAGCAGCGCCGAGACATCGACGTCCGGAACCCCCTGCCCGGGCGTCCAGCGCAGCACGGCGCGCACCGTCGTGGCCTCCAGCGGGACGTTCGACCCCTTCAGCATCGCGTGCGTCATGCCGCCATCCTGCCCTCTCCGTCCTGGTCACGACAACGCGGGGGCATGCGGCACGAGGCCGCCGCCGCGCGTCCCCGGCGTTGCCGCCGACACAGCCGGGTTACGTGAAATTCATGCCCGGTGGGAACTCCGGACATGGATCCCTACGTACTATTACCGGCCACCTTCGGACAATCCACAGGGTGCGCAGACATCACGAGGACATTTATGCGTCATTTCGGGCACATAGCCCCTGAGGTGCGAAAGCGCCTCTTCCATCAGGAGCCGTGCGAGTTCACCGCGGACTCCCCGGCCCGGCTGCTCGCCGCGGCCCTGGGTGCCACGCTCTACAGCCCGGCCACCCGGCCGCGGCTCGCCGACGACATCGTCAGGCAGGCGGCGCGCGGCGTGGTCTCGATGGTGCTGTGCCTGGAGGACTCGATCGACGACGCGGACGTCGAGGCCGGTGAGGAGAACCTGGTCCGGCACCTCGCCGACCTGGACTCCAGGCCCGGCGCCGACCTGCCGCTGCTCTTCGTCCGGGTCCGGACCCCCGAGCAGATACCCGACCTGACCCGGCGCCTGGGCCCGGCCGTGCGGCTGCTGTCCGGATTCGTGCTGCCGAAGTTCACCGAGGAACGCGGCATGCCCTTCCTGGAGGCGCTCGCCGACGCCGAGACCGTCACCGGCCGGCGGCTGTTCGCCATGCCGGTGCTGGAGTCGCCCGAGCTGCTCTACCGCGAATCGCGCGTGGCGGCCCTGGAGGGCATCTACCGCGCGGTCGACAAGTACCGCGACCGCGTCCTCGCGCTGCGCCTGGGCGTGACCGACTTCTGCTCCTCCTACGGCCTGCGCCGCGGCCCCGACATGACCGCCTACGACGTGCAGATCGTCGCCTCCGTGATCGCCGACGTGGTGAACATGCTGGGCCGGGCCGACGGCACCGGCTTCACGGTGACCGGCCCGGTCTGGGAGTACTTCCGGGTCCAGGAGCGGATGTTCAAGCCGCAGCTGCGGCAGAGTCCCTTCCTTGAGGGCCAGGCCGTTCAGCTGCGCCAGACGCTGATCGAGCACGCCATGGACGGTCTGCTGCGGGAGATCTCCCTGGACCGCGCCAACGGCCTGCTGGGCAAGACCTGCATCCACCCCTCGCACGTGCTGCCGGTGCACGCGCTGTCCGTGGTGAGCCACGAGGAGTTCAGCGACGCCCAGGACATCCTGCGGCCCGAGCGCGGCGGCGGAGGCGTGCTGCGCTCGGCGTACACCAACAAGATGAACGAGGTGAAGCCGCACCGCGCCTGGGCCGAGCGGACGCTGCTGCGCGCGGAGGCCTTCGGCGTGGCGAACGAGGACACCGGCTTCGTGGAACTGCTCGCCGCCGGCCTGACCGACTGACGAACACAAGGAATCCGTGAACAAGGCAGTGAGCAGCACAGGCATGCGAGACACCGGGATCTGGTCCGGCAGCTGGGTCGCCGAACGGCTGGGCGTGGAACTGGCCGGCGACGAGGAGCTGACCGGGCTGCTGGGGCTCGCGCTGCGCCGCAACCCCAAGCGGGCCCATCTCCTCGTCTCCCACGTGCTCGGCAAGCACGTACCGCAGTCGCCGTCCGTGGTGTACGGCCACGGGTTCGCCCTCGGCCGGCGCGTGCGCGACCTGCTGGGCGCGGACGGGGCGGGCACGGCGGTCGTCCTCGGGTACGCGGAGACCGCCACCGGGCTCGGCCACTCCGTCGCCGACGGACTGGGCCGGGCCCCGTATCTGCACTCCACCCGCCGCCCGGTCGCCGGCGTCGCCCCGGCGGGCGGCTTCGAGGAGTCCCACTCGCACGCCACCTCGCACCTGCTGCTGCCCGCGGACCCCGCGCTGCTCGCCGGCGACGGTCCGCTGGTCCTGGTCGACGACGAGTTCTCCACCGGCAACACGGTCCTGAACACCATCCGCGACCTGCACGCCCGCAATCCGCGCGGGCGGTATGTCGTGGTCGCCCTGGTGGACATGCGCTCGGCCGCCGACGCGGACCGCCTGGCGGAGTTCGCCCGGGAGATCGGCGCCCGCGTCGACCTGGTGGCGGCCGCCTCCGGGACGGTACGGCTGCCGGACGGGGTGCTGGAGAAGGGCCAGGCGCTGGTGGCCGAGCACGAAGCGGCCCAGGCCCCCGAGGAGCCGCCGTCGTACGGCCGGACCGAGCGCGTCGACCTCTGCTGGCCCCGCGGCCTCCCCGACGGCGGGCGGCACGGGTTCACGCCCGCGCACCGGGCCCGGCTGGAGGCGGCGCTGCCCGCCATGGCCGCCCGGCTCGCCGAGGCGCTGCCCGCCGGCGCGGGCCGGGTGCTCGTCCTGGGCTGCGAGGAGCTGATGTACGCCCCGCTCAGAATCGCCCGCGAGCTGGAGCAGATCGTGGCCGCCGAGGTGCGCTACTCCACCACCACCCGCTCGCCCGTCCTCGCCGTCGACCACCCCGGCTACGCGATCCGCACCCGCCTGGTCTTCCCCGCCCACGACGACCCCGCCGACGGCCCCGGCGAGCGCTACGCCTACAACGTCGCGGGCAACGGCTTCGACGCCGTGGTCGCCGTCGTCGACTCGGCCGCCGACACGCCCGCGCTGCACGCGCCCGACGGCCTGCTGGCCCGGCTCGCCGCGCATGTCCCGCACGTCCTGCTCGCGGTCGTCCCGTCGTACGTCCCCGAGCCCCCGCACGCCCCCGAAAGGCCCGCCATGCTGCCCGAGCCCCTCCGCGGCCCCGCCTTCTCCTCGTACCCGCCCGACGAGGTGGGCTGGCTGCTCCAGGACCTCTCGGAC
Source organism: Streptomyces fumigatiscleroticus (assembly GCF_014647975.1). Taxonomy (GTDB): domain Bacteria; phylum Actinomycetota; class Actinomycetes; order Streptomycetales; family Streptomycetaceae; genus Streptomyces; species Streptomyces fumigatiscleroticus. The sequence goes on along the minus strand of NZ_BMQF01000002.1, from coordinate 73,226 downwards.
GTGACGCTGGAGGCGCCGACCGAGGAGCGCGAGGAGGCCGTCCAGCACGGCGGCGCGCACTACGCGGAGTCGCTGCCGGTGGAGTACCAGCCCAGCGAGCAGTACCAGGAGCTGTTCCACGCGGCGCTCACGACCTCCGCGGCCCGGCTGGCGCAGGCGGCCGGCGCCGTCACCGAACTGGTGCTGGCCGAGCGGTCGCCCAGCCCCGTCCTGGTCTCGCTGGCCCGCGCGGGCACCCCCGTCGGCATCCTGATGCGCCGCTGGGCCCGCCACCGGCACGGCCTGGACCTGCCGCACTACGCCGTCTCCATCGTCCGCGGACGCGGCATCGACGCCAACGCCCTGCGCTGGCTGGCCGGCCGTCACGACCCCGCCGACGTCGTCTTCGTCGACGGCTGGACCGGCAAGGGCGCCATCACCCGCGAACTCGCCGAGGCGATCCAGGAGTTCGAGCGGACCGACGGCATCACCGGCTTCGACCCCGAGATCGCGGTGCTGGCCGATCCCGGCTCCTGCGTGCGCACCTACGGCACCCGCGAGGACTTCCTCATCCCCTCCGCCTGCCTCAACTCCACCGTCTCCGGACTGGTCTCCCGCACGGTGCTCCGCGCCGACCTGGTCGGCCCGCACGACTACCACGGCGCCAAGTTCTACCGCGAGCTCGCCGGCGCCGATGTCTCGGTGGCCTTCCTGGACGCGGTCTCCGCCCGCTTCGGCGAGGTCGCGGACGCGGTCGACGTCCAGGTCAAGGAGTTGCTCGCCGCCGACCGCGCCCCGACCTGGGCGGGCTGGGCGGCCGTGGAGCGGATCAGCGAGGAGTACGGCATCCACGACGTGAACCTGGTCAAGCCCGGCGTCGGCGAGACCACCCGGGTGCTGCTGCGCCGGGTGCCGTGGAAGGTGCTGGCGCGCACCGGGGCGGGCAGCGACCTGGACCACGTACGGCTGCTGGCGGACCAGCGGGGCGTTCCCGTGGAGGAGGTGCCCGGCCTGCCGTACACCTGCGTCGGGCTGATCCACCCCCGCTACACGCGGGGCGCCACCGGCGCCGACGGCCGGGCGGTGACGGCCTGATGCCGCCGGTGCTGGTCGCCAGCGACCTCGACCGTACGCTCATCTACTCCGCGGCGGCCCTGGGCCTGACCGTGCCGGACGCCGAGGCCCCCCGGCTGCTCTGCGTCGAGGTGTACCGGGGCAGGCCGCTGTCCTATCTGACCGAGACGGCGGCCCGGCTGCTGACCGAGCTGGGCGAGGGCGGCTCGGCGGTGTTCGTGCCGGTCACGACCCGCACCCGCGAGCAGTATCTGCGCATCGGCCTGCCGGGCCCCGCGCCGCGGTACGCGATCTGCGCCAACGGCGGCCATCTGCTGGTGGACGGCGTCTCCGACTCCGGCTGGCACGCGCGGGTGCGGGCGCGGCTGGCCGAGGAGTGCGCGCCGCTGGACGAGGTGCGGGAGCATCTGGTGCGGACCGCCGACCCGGCCTGGACGCGCAAGCAGCGCAGCGCCGAGGAGCTCTTCGCCTATCTCGTCGTCGAGCGCGAACTGCTGCCCGAGGACTGGGTGAAGGAGCTCGCGGTGTGGGCGGAGAACCGCGGCTGGACGGTGTCGCTCCAGGGCCGCAAGATCTACGCCGTGCCGAAGCCGCTGACCAAGAGCGCGGCCGTGCGCGAGGTCGCCCGCCGCACCGGCGCCGCCCCCGTCCTCGCCGCCGGTGACTCCCTGCTCGACGCCGACCTGCTGCTCGCGGCGGACCGCGGCTGGCGGCCGGGCCACGGCGAACTGGCCGACGCCGGCTGGACGGCCCCGGCGATCACCGCGCTCGCCGAGCGGGGCGTCCTGGCCGGCGAGCGCATCGTGCGGGAATTCCTGCGGGCGGCGGGGGAGCGGCCCTGAGGCGGGGTCAGCCGCAGCAGCCTCCGCCGCAGCAGCCGCCTGTGCCGCCGCCCGACCGGGGCGCCGGAGCGGGGGCGGAGGACGCGCCGCCGACCGCGACCGTCGACAGCAGCTTGACGGTGTCGTCGTGGCCCGCCGGGCAGGTCGCGGGGGCGGCCGACTCGGCCATGGGACGGCTCAGTTCGAAGGTGTCGCCGCAGCTGCGGCAGCGGTATTCGTAGCGAGGCATGCGCACAGGTTAACCGGGGGGAGACGGTCGTCGTAGGGCGCTGCCGTGGCGGTCAGTGCCCGGCGCCGCGCTCCTCCCGGATCCGCGAGACCACCCCGGCCACCGTCTGCCGCACCGCCTCCGTCTCCGTCAGGAAGTGCCAGTAGTCCGGGTGCCGGCCCTCCAGGGTGCCGATCGCCCGCTCCAGACGGGCGACCGCGTCGTCCAGCGGGCGCGCATGGCGGGGATCGGGCGTGTTGCGGCCCGCCATGGCCAGCCGCTGGGCGTCCCGGATCGCGAACCGGGTCCGCTCGATCTCCTGCTGCGGGTCCTTCTGCACGGCGTTCAGCCGGCGCAGCCGGTCACCGGCGGCGGACACGGCCTCGTCGGTGGTGTTGAGCAGCGCCCGGACCGTGGACAGCAGGGCGGTCGCGTCCGGCCAGCGCTGCTCGTCCCGTGCGGCCCGCGCCTCCCGCAGCCTGCCCTCGGCCTGCCGTACGCTCTCGGCGGCCTGCTCCGGCACGTGCTGGAGGTCCTGCCAGCACGCCGCCGTGAACCGCCGCCGCAGCTCGCTCAGGACCGGCTCGACCTGGCCGGCGCGGGTGGTGAGGGCCTGGGCGCGGGTGCGCAGCGAGACCAGCCGTCTGTCGATCTCCTCGGCCCGCTCCGGCAGCCGTTCCGCCTCGGCCCGTACCGACTCGGCCTCCCGCGTGACCCGCTCGGCCCGCTCCAGTGTCTGCGGCACACCGTGCTGCCCGGCGCCCTGGTTCAGCCGGGTCAGCTCGGGCGCGAGAGCGGCCAGCCGGGCGGCGAGGCCGTCCGCCCTCAGACCCGCGCCCCGTACCGCGTCCAGGGCGTCCGAGGCGGCGCGCAGGGCCTGCCGGGCGCGTTCCACGGCGGGCGCCAGCCGGGCCAGTTGGGTCTCGGCCTTGCCGAGCAGCGGCCCGAGCCCCTCGGCGAAACGGTCCAGCTCCTGCTTGACCCGTCCGAGCTCCTTCTCGGCGGCGCTCAGCTCGGTACGGGCACGGGACGCGGCCGACGCCTCCAGGTCGTCCCGGTCGAGGTCGTGGGCGTCGACGGCGGCGATGTACCGGCCGCTGGCCTCGTCGATGCGCCGGCCCAGCCGCTCGAAGTCGGCGACCGCGCGCCGGGCGGCGGGGGAGTCGTCGACGGCCGTGATGGTCTCGACGGAGATGCGCAGGTCGCGCTGGGCGGTGTCGAGTTCGTAGAAGGCGGCCGCGGCGGCGTCCTTCGCGGCCTGCGCCTCGGCCCGCTGGTTCTCGGCGCGCCCGCCGAACCAGCGCCGGGTGCCGCCGCCGGCGAACGCGGCGGCCAGGACCGGCGCGACGGCCAGCGGCAGACCCGCGAGGACCAGCAGATCACGGACCGGACGCGGGGTCCGGCCGGGCCGGCGCGGAGCACGAGGCGCACGCGGCACCATCGGCGAGTACGGCTGCCATGGTGTCGCCGTCACATCCCTCTCCCGTGTCGTCCGCCCTGCCCGGTTTCATTCTCCCACCGGGTAAGGACGAACACACGGGCCGGTCAGTTCGCCGTGCGGACCGTGACTTCGCCGTCGCCGGTCCCGGTCGTCCACCGGATGTGGTGGCATCCCGCAGCGGCGACGGCTCGGTGACGATCGCGCTGCCCCGGGCCGGGTACCGGGTCGGGAACGGGTTTGCGGGACAGGGCCCCTGGCAGGGTAGGCTGTCCACTCGTCTCGGGTGCGTAGCTCAGGGGTAGAGCGCCTGCCTTACAAGCAGGATGTCGGCGGTTCGAAACCGTCCGCGCCCACCACGACCGGCGTACGGAGCCGGTGCCAGCGGTGCGAAGAGGCCCCCGGGATCGCTCCCGGGGGCCTCTTCTCATGTCCGGTCCGCCCGGTCCTCTTCGGGCGGCGCCTCGTGGGCGTGCTTGAGCCGGCTGCGGGCCTCGATCCGGTCGGCGCCGGTCAGCTCCGACCAGTAGCGGTGGGTGGTGACGAAGACCGCGAGTTCCCGCTCCCGCTGCCGGAGCTTCTCCACCTCGGCCTGTTCGTCCGCCGACCAGCCGGGTGAGGCGGGGCGTTCCACCTTGCGCCAGCCGTTGTCGTCGCGGAAGCCTTCCAGGGGTTCGACGGACCAGGGGAGCCGCTTCAGCAGGGCCGACAGCTCGGCCCTGACCTGATGCAGTTCCTCCTGACCGGCGCGGAGGTCACTCGGAAAGTCATAGGTCGTAGCCACGACACAATGATACGCCTGTTCGATTTTAGGGAGCGAGTTCCTTTGCGTCGTTCACGCGAACGGGTGTGCCGCCGGGGCGGGTGACGGAGACTAAGGGCATGTGCCGCAGCATCAAGACCCTCCGTCCGCCCGCGCTGCCCGAGGAGGCCACCCAGGAGGAGATCCGGGCCGCCGCCCTCCAGTACGTGCGCAAGGTCTCCGGGTTCCGGACCCCGGCCGCGCACAACCAGGAGGTGTTCGACCGGGCCGTGGAGGCGGTCGCGGCGGCCACGGCCGACCTGCTGGCCGGACTGGAGGTACGGGGCGCCGGGGTCCGGCGGGCCGGATAGCGCGGGCGGGGGCGTTCGCCGGTCCGGGCGGGCCGGGTGGGCCGGGTGGCGGGGACGGATGTCGTCGCGGGTGCGCGGGGGGCGCGTGACGCCGATGGGGTCGTCGCGGGTGCGCGTGGGCTGGGCGGAGCCGTGCGGGGCGGCGCGGGTCCGTGTGGGGCCGGGTGACGCCCGTGGGGTCGTTCGGATTCGTGCGGGCCGTCGGGGCGTGCGGGGCGACGGGATCGTGTGCGGGCGCCGTCAGGTGGTTTCCGTCGGGTGCGGGCGGCGGCGCATCAGGAAGGCCGCGCCCGCGCCCGCGCCGAAGAGGGCCAGCAGGGACACCCCCGTCGCCAGCCAGGTCGTGCCCAGCCACTGGCCGCCGAAGTAGCCGAGGGCGACGCTGTAGGCGGCCCAGGACAGACCGGCCAGCGCGGACCAGGGCAGGAACTCGCGGACCCGGCGGCGGGCGGCGCCCGCGCCGAGGGAGACCAGCGAGCGGCCGGCCGGGGCGAAGCGGGCCAGGACCACCAGCGCGCCGCCGCCCCGGGCCAGGGCCGTGCCGAGTCGTTCCTGCGCGGTGGTCAGCCGCCGGGAACGGGCGATCGCGCGGTCCAGTCGGGGACCGCCGCGCCAGGCGAGGCGGTAGGCCACCATGTCCCCCAGCACGGAGGCGGTGGCGGCGCAGAGCGTCAGGGCCAGCAGGTCGGGAACACCGTCCGGGACCCGGCCGGTCGCCGCGCCGGAGCCCGCGGCCGCGGCCGTCGCGGCGGCGATCACCAGCACCCCGCTCGGCAGCACCGGCAGGAACACGTCGAGCAGGACCGACAGGCCCACCCACGCGTAGATCCATGGGGCGCCGACCAGCAGCCCCACACCCTCCAGACTCTCCAGCACCGCAGCTCCCCATGAACCCCCGTGGGCCTGACCATGCCGCGACGCGGGGGACGGCAGGGGCGGCCGATGACAGCCATACAGCGTACGCCGAGGGTGTGACAGCGGATTCACGGGGGGCTCGCGTGTCCGCCACGGCGTGTTCACCCGGCTGCCGCCTCCCGGGGGCGCCGGGCGCCGGGGTCCCGTAGCAACGAAGAGGCGCACAGCCGCGCGAGACGGGGCTGCGCGAGACCAGGGGGCGTCACCCCCGTGTCCGAGGAACGGAACACATCATGTTGGCTGAGATATGCGCGAGCGCCGTCGCCGCGGCCGTGCTCGCGGGCGGCACCGGCGGTGCCGGGGAGTACACGATGAGGGCGGACGCGCGGTTCGCGCCCTCCCCGCACCACGCCGCGGCGAAGGCGGTGACCTACGACCGGAGACTGGTGCCCGCCTCCTCCTGGATCGAGGTGCGGCAGCACACCGCCGGACACGGCGGGACCACCGTGAAACTCCGGGCGACCGGGCTGAGGCCCGGGCACGAGTACGGCGCCCACGTGCACCGCAAGCCGTGCGGTGCCGACCCCGACGCCGCGGGCGGGCACTACCAGTACCGGCCCTCCACCGACCCCGCCGACGCCAACCCAGACAACGAGGTCTGGCTCGGCTTCACCGCCGACGAGCACGGCGCGGGCTGGGCGGTCGCCCGGCACGACTGGGGTTTCCGGCGGGGGGAGGCCTCCTCCGTGGTGATCCACGACAAGCCGGGCACCAAGGGGGTCCGTGTCGCCTGCTTCACGGTGCCGTTCGGCTGGCTCGACTGAGCCCGGACCGGGCAGGGCGGTGCCCTCCGCCGCGTCCGCGGGGAGGGCACCGCCCTGGGCGGAGACGGTCAGGCCGCCACCGGCGTCTGCTCCGTGGCCGGCTTCTCCGCGGCCGGCGAGCGCCGGGCCAGCAGCCGGTCCAGGCCGAAGGCGCCGGAGCCGGTGAAGACCAGCAGCAGGAAGGCCCAGCAGAACATCGCCGAGGCCTCGCCGCCGTTCTCCATCGGCCACAGGGCGTTGGGCTGGTGGACGTCGAAGTACGCGTACGCCATCGAGCCGGAGGCGAGGAACGCGGCGGCGCGCGTGCCCAGGCCGAGCAGGACCAGGCCGCCGCCGACCAGCTGGATCACGGCCGCGTACCAGCCGGGCCAGGTGCCCGCGTCCACGGTGCCGCCGTCGGTGCCGGCCGCGCCGCCGAGGACGCCGAACAGGGAGGCGGCCCCGTGGCAGGCGAAGAGCAGGCCGACGACGATGCGGAAGAGGCCGATGGCGTACGGCTGGGCTCTGTTGAGACGTCCGGACATGTGGGGGGTGCTCCTTCGGTCGGGCCGGCCCCGGGCGGGACCGGTCGGGGGACGGAACCGAGTGGAGGGCCCAGGTTAGGGGCGCCTAATAGATGCTTGCAAGTTCAACATTCGGCCATGGCCCGGCTTCCGCTTTGGCTTCCGCATCGGCCGAAGCCGCACGTAGAGCCGCCCTCGCCACCGCATCGGCGTCCGAAAGTGTGACCGAATCCACGCCAGGCCGGGCCCCGGCCGCGGTCACCCAGTGCACCCCTTCCGTCGGCACACCGAAGGCGAACCGCCTCGGATGGCAACGGCCGTGACGGTCGATCAGACGGTACGGACACCGTGTGACGTCCACCCCGCCGGTTTCGTAACCGTCGACGGTGTGGGGCCGGCACTGTCCTGTGCGCAGCAGCCCGGCGAGGAGGGGGTCGTCCGTGCGGCGCAGATCGGGTTCCGGTAGGCGGGCCTCGATGAGTGTCGTCACCCGCACGGGGGGTTCCGGCACGTCGGGCGAGTGCGCCGCCCAGGCCGCCGTTCCGTCCTCACGCACCTCCAGCCGCGGCCCCAGCACCTCCACCACGCCCGCCTCCAGCAGCGCCACAAGCTCCTCCACCCGCCGCCTGGGCGGGCCGATCGACAGGAAGGCGTTGAGCGGGGTGTACCAGCGGTCCAGATGCTCCCGGCGGGAGGCGCCGGTCAGCCCGCCGTGGTCGACGATCAGCCGTAACTCGTTGCGCAGGTCCCGCAGCACGTCCAGGGCCGCCTTCAGCGGGCCCGCGACATTGCCGAGGGCGGCCTGCGCGATGTCCTCGCGCAGATGCCGCAGCAGCCACGCGCGCCAGGCGCCGCGGCCGGCGAAGATCCGTCCGGCGTACGGCCGTGACACCCGGTCCCAGGACCAGCGGTCGGCCGGCGGGATGCCGAAGCCGTCCAGCACGGCCGCCTCCTGGGAGCTGCGGTGGGCGGTGGCCAGGAAGCGGTCGCGGAAGGCCCGCGCCTGCCGTCCGGCGCCCCGGGCCCCGTACGACGCGATCAGGGCCTCGTAGTAGACCGTCTCCACCTCCTTGGCGACCAGCGGCCACACCTCCGTGAGGAAGTCCGGCGGCTCGCCGGAGTCGGCGCGCTCGCGGAAGCCGGAGACGGCCTCGGCGGTGAGGGCGAGCGGGGCGTGGCGGCCGTAGGGGCCCTTGGCGTTGTCGCCGCGGGCGTGGTACGGGACGCCGCGCCGCGAACCGGCGTACAGCCGCGGCTCGCGGCCGGAGGGGAGATAGCGCAGCCGGCCGCCGCGGCCCCGGACGAACCGGCCGCCGCGCCCGGTGGTCAGCAGGGCCGTGTGGTCGAAGAAGGTCAGGCCCAGACCGCGCAGCAGCACCGGCTCGCCCGGGGCCACGGCGGTCAGGTCCACGTCGGCCGGGTTGGCGGGCGGGATGTGGCGCAGGCCGTGGCGTCCGGCGTGGGCGGCCAGGCGCCGCTGGTCCGCGTCGGCGGTCACGGGCAGATGACCCTGCGCCAGGACCACGGCGGACAGGCCGGGCAGGGTGCGGCCGTCGTCGAGGGAGAGGACCTGACGGCCGTCGGGCGCGTCGTCGAGCCGGACCGCGCGGGCCCGGTGGACCACGACCCGGACCGCGGCCGGCGCCTCCCGTACGACCTTGGCGAACACCCACTCCAGATAGCGCCCGTAGTGGGCGCGCGTCGGATACTCGTCCGGGCCGAGGGTGCCGCCCGCCCACTGGTGCAGGCTGGGGCCCGGCCGGAGGGGGCCGGAGCAGTCGACGCTGGCGTCGGTGAACAGGGTGACCTGGCTGGCCACGGTGTTCATCAGCAGCTCGGGCGACTGCGCGGTGCGCCAGACGCGGCCGGGGCCGGGCGGTGCCGGATCGACGACGTGGACCGTCAGCGAGGCGCCGGGTGAGAGCAGTTCCGGCGCGGAGGCGCAGAGGCGTTCCAGGACACTGGTGCCGCGCGGGCCGGCGCCGACCAGGGCGACGGAGACCGGCACGGATTCCGCGGTCGGTGCAGACAAGGGGGAGACTCCCGGGCGTGGGGCGCATGGCGGAGAACCGCCCGCGGGAAGGGGACCGTCCGGCTCATCATGCCGCTGTCACAACCAGCCGCCGAGCCCCCGTGCGCAAGAAACCGTCCGCCCTGTGGAGTGTCTCACACACACCACCGGTCGCGCAGTCAACAGCCGTTCGCAGAAGGCGAGTTGGCGGGACCGGCGGTCTCCTGTCACGGGGACAGCTCTCGCTCCGTCACCGTCCGCAGCACCGCGCGTCCGCCGCGGGCCGCCCGGGCCCGTTCCAGCCGCAGCCGGGCCGAACGTCCGCGCAGCGTCAGGGTCATGAGCTGGTTGCCGAACCAGGGTCCGCCCGTCTTGCGCCAGTCGACCGGCGGCCCGGCGCAGCCGCCGTGCCGGCGGAAGCGGCGGCCGAGGGCGCGGGCGGCGGCGCTCCAGCCGAAGCGGAAGCCGAGCCGGATCGACAGCGGGACGGAGTTGTGCACGGGGGAGCAGGTCAGCTGCACCACCCGGGCGCCGGGCCGCCGGCCGGGCCAGGACGGCTCGGCCAGGTAGGCGTGGTGCACGTCCCCCGAGAGCACGCACACCGTCGCCGGCGCCCGCGACCCGGAACCGGCCTCGGCCAGCAGCGCCGCCAGTGCCGCGAAGGAGTCCGGGAACGCCGCCCAGTGCTCCAGATCGGCCCGCCGCCGCAGCTCCTCGCCCCGCCGCGCCCAGCGCTCGCCCTTCTCGCCCCGGCACAGGGCCGCGCTCCACTCCTCGACGTCGTGCACCAGGTGTGGCAGCAGCCAGGGCAGCGAGGTGCCGACGAGCAGGTGGTCGTAGGAGCCGGGGGCGTCCAGGGCCTGTTCGCGCACCCACTTCGCCTCCTCGGGGTCGAGCATCGCGCGGCTGTCCTCGGCCAGCACCCGGGCCGCCCGGCTGTCCACCATCAGCAGGCGTACGCGGCCGAAGTCGCGCCGGTAGCTCCAGCGCACCGAGGCGGGGTCGGCGTCGGCCCGGGCGGCGAAGGCGCGCAGCACGTCCGTACCGTCGGGCGTCTCGCGGACGGCCGCGTACAGCGGGTCGGCGGCGAGCTCGGCGGGCGAGAGATTGCCGGCGTGCTGGTGCACCCAGTACGACATCAGGCCGCTCACCACCCGCTCCTGCCACCAGTCGGTGGCCCGCATGTCGGCGACCCAGGCGGCGGAGGTGTTCCAGTCGTCGACGAGGTCGTGGTCGTCGAAGATCATGTAGCTGGGCACGGTGGAGAGCAGCCAGCGGACCTCGGGGTCGAGCCACGACTCGTGGTAGAGCCGGGTGTACTCCTCGTAGTCCGCGACCTCGCTGCCGGGAGGGTCGTCGAGATCACGGCGGGCCGCCAGCCAGCGGCGGGTGTCGGCGGAGGTCTCGTCGGCGTACACCTGGTCGCCGAGGAGCAGCAGCACGTCGGGCCGCTCGCCCTCCGCATCGGCCGCGATACGGGCGGCCAGGGTGTCCAGGGCGTCCGGGCCGACCGGGTCCTTGCCGCCGGCCGGCGGGGCGGCCCAGCGGCAGGAGCCGAAGGCGACCCGCAGGCCGTCCTCCTCGCCCAGTGTGCGGATCACCGAGGGCGGGAAGGGCGACCCGGGCAGCGGCCACACGCGCGTGCCGTCGAGGAACACCTCGTACGCCGTCGCCGTGCCGGGCGACAGGCCGGTCACCGGGACCAGGGCGTAGTGGTGGCCCGCCACCTGGAAGGTGCGGGCCGTGCCACCCGACCCGTCGGCGCAGCGCACCTCGGCGGTGCACGGACGGCTCGTCTCGGCCCACACGGTCGCGGACGAGCCGTCGGTGTACCTCAGCAGCGGCCCCAGGCGCAGTCCGGCCACGGTGATCCCCTCCTCCGTCGCCCCGTACGGTACGGAACGACGGAGGTCAGCGGGTAGGGTCCGGGCGTCCGGACGGTCAGCAGCCCGCCAGGTAACCGGTCAGCGCGGACTTCTCGGCGGAGTCCACGGAGAGGCCGTAGTAGTACTTCACCTGCACCCAGGCGCGCACGTAGGTGCAGCGGTAGGCGGTCCGGGAGGGCATCCAGGTGGCCGGGTCCTGGTCGCCCTTGGCCTGGTTGACGTCGTCGGTGACGGCGATGAGCTGCGGGCGGGTCAGGTCGTTGGCGAAGGCCTGGCGCTGGGCGGTGGTCCACTTGCTCGCGCCGGAGTCCCAGGCCTCGGCCAGCGGGACGAGGTGGTCGATGTCGAGGTCGGAGGCGGCGGTCCAGGTCGCGCCGTCGTACTGCGAGTACCAGCTGCCGCTGGTGGCGGCGCAGGAGGAGTCGGTGACGACGTTGCTGCCGTCGCGCTTCAGGACGGTCTCGCGGGTGTTGCAGGCGCCGGACTGGGTGATCCAGTGCGGGAACAGGTCGCGGTCGTAGCCGGTGCGGTTCTCGGTGGCCACGGTGAGGGAGGCCAGGTAGGTGCGGGCGGTGGCGGCGCTGACCGGGGTGGGGAGGGCGGCGGAGGCGGCGGGGCCGTTGAACAGCCCGGCGGAGGCTATGAGCGCGGTGAGGCCGGCCAGTATGCTGACTCGTCGACGCGCGTAGAACTTCGGCATGCGAACTCCCTGGTCGAGTGGGGGTGTCGGAGCGGGCGAGGGAATGCTCGCCGCGCCGTGTTGCGGACAGGTGTGCGGTCGGTGAGAAGTTAATGACGTGAACATGACACAGCAATATCTGTGACGGAATGCGCCGGGGCCGGTCCCGGGACCGGTGAGGGAATCGGTGCCGGGAGCGGTGAGGGAATCGGTGCCGGGAGCGGTCCCGGGAGCGGTGAGGGAATCGGTGCCGGGAGCGGTCCCGGGGGCCGGTGACGGGGGCCGGTGACGGAACCGGCGCGGGGATCGGTCCCGGGGGCCGGTGACGGAACCGGCGCCGGGTTCCGTCGCGGATCTCCGCCTCGCGGTTCCGGCCGGGTGCTCGCGTACTATGGACGGCGCAGAAGGGGAGTAGCTCTTCGCCGGACCGTCGACATACTGCTCAGCCAGCCTGAGCCGGCGCCCGGAGGCGGACCTCGGACCGTGGGGATCACGGGGTCGGCCCAGCGAGACCTTCGGCAAGCAGTGCACTGCTCGTGCCGCGTGGCACGGGCGTCCGTGTGCTGCCCTGCCGAGGTGTCGCAGCAGCGCTCAGCACTCTCGGTGGGGGCAGCCCCGACCGATTGAGGAACCCTTGATCAGCTTGACCGTGACGGCGCTCGTCTTCGGCGTCGTCTTCCTCGCCGAACTCCCGGACAAGACCGCGCTCGCCGGACTCGTCCTCGGCACCCGCTACCGCGCCTCGTACGTGTTCGCCGGGGTCGCCGCGGCCTTCACGCTGCACGTCGTGCTCGCCGTCGCGGCCGGCAGTGTGCTGACGCTGCTGCCGCAGCAGATCGTGCACGCGCTGACGGGTGTGCTGTTCCTGGGCGGCGCCGCGATGCTGCTGCTGAAGAAGGACGAGGAGGAGGAAGAGGTCCGCAAGCCGGAGAACCAGTCCTTCTGGAAGGTCGCCGGGGCCGGTTTCATGCTCATCCTCGTCGCCGAGTTCGGCGATCTGACGCAGATCATGACGGCGAACCTCGCGGCCCGCTACGACGACCCGCTCTCCGTCGGCCTGGGCGCGGTGCTGGCCCTGTGGGCGGTGGCCGGACTGGGCATCGTCGGCGGAAAGGCCCTGATGAAGCGGGTGCCGCTGAAGCTGATCACCCAGATCGCGGCGCTGCTGATGCTGGCCCTCGGGGTGTGGAGCCTGTACGAGGCCGTGGCCGGATGAGCCGAACGGCGGATGAACGATCGGCGAAGGCGGTGGCGTAACGCCCGGATTGTTTTGTACCGTGGAGAAACAAAGTGGTTCCCGCCCGCTTCCCCTGACCGGCGGGCGGGGCCGCTCTGTACCCCTGCGACCCGTACCGCCGGGCAACGGTCACTTCCTCCCGCGTCTTGGAGCCTGCCGATGACGGCCACCACCGTTCTCACCGCCCGCGCCCTGCTGCTGGACATGGACGGCACCCTCGTGAACTCCGACGCCAGCGTCGAACGCATCTGGCGGCGCTGGGCCGAGCGGCACGGACTGGACGGCGACGAGGTCATGAAGGTCGTCCACGGGCGGCAGGGGTACGCGTCGATGGCCCTGCTGCTGCCCGGCCGGCCCATGGAGCAGAACCACGCCGACAACGCGCGCATGCTCGCCGAGGAGACCGCCGACACCGAGGGCGTCGTCGCGATCCCCGGGGCGCCGGAGTTCCTCGCCTCGCTGAGCGGGCTGCCGCACGCCCTCGTCACCTCCGCCGACGTCGCCCTGTCCACGGCCCGCATGGCCGCCGCCGGACTGGACCTGCCGGAGGTCCGCGTCACCGCCGAGTCGGTCGGCGCCAGCAAGCCCGACCCCGAGGGCTTCCTCAAGGGCGCCGCCGAACTGGGCGTCGCCCCCGCCGACTGCGTCGTCTTCGAGGACTCCGGCGCCGGCATCGCGGCCGGGCGCGCCGCCGGCATGCGGGTCGTCGGCGTCGGCCCGCGGGCCGGCTTCCACCGTCCGGACGTGCTGGTGCGGGATCTGACGCAGGTGCGGGTCGAAGCCTGCGAGCAGGGGGACGGGGGGCGGGGGATCCGGCTGCGCGTGGTCACGGACTGACGGGGGGGGCGGTGCGGCGGCTTCCGCGGTGCGGCGGCTTCCGCGGTGCGTAGTCGTCTGCGGTGTGTAGTCGTCTGCGGGGTCGTTGTGGCTGGTCGCGCAGTTCCCCGCGCCCCTTGGGGCGTTGCCCTGCGGCTGGTTCCTTGTGGCCCTTCGGGGTGGTGCCCGTGGCGTGTCTGTGGGGCTGTTGTGGGTGGTCGCGCAGTTCCCCGCGCCCCTTGGGGGCGTTGCCCTGCGGCTGGTTTTCTGTGGTCCTTCGGGGTGGTGCCCGTGGCGTGTCTGCGGGGTCGTTGTGGGTGGTCGCGCAGTTCCCCGCGCCCCTTGGGGGCGCTGTTCAGGGCTGGGACGTTTCCGTCTCCAGCTGTCTGCGCGTCGCCTGGCCGTAGACGCCGGGCTCGTCGGTGCGGATACCGCGGGCCCACTGGAAGGTGCGGACCGCGTTCTCGACCTGCCGGTTGAAGGTGCCGTCGGCCTGGCCCATGTACAGGTGGAGCTGGTTCAGGCGCAGCTGGAGCTCGGTGACCTCCGCGCCCCGGTCGCCGCGGCGCAGCACGGCGGTGTCCTCCTCGCCGCGGTCGTCGTACGTCTCCGCCGCGCTGCTGGTGGCCTGGGCGCTGGTCGGGGTCTTCGACGGCTCGGCCGAGGGTGACGGCGTCGGCGAGCCGCTCGACGCCGACGGGGACGGCGAGGGCGAGGCGCTCGCGTCGGCGGAGACGGACGGTGCGGTGGAGGCCGGCGCCGCGGACGTGGTGGAGGGGGCCGGGGCCGTCGGGGCCGCACTGGCCGACGTGGCCGGCACGCTCACCCGTACGCCGTCCGGCAGCGACTCGTCCCGCGAGGGCGTCTCGTAGGCGAACAGCCCGGTGGCGTACCCGGCCGCCGCCACGACCGCCACGACGGCCAGCGCGGCGGCGAGCAGCGTGCCCCGGCGCCGGCGGCGCGGCCCCCCGTCCTCCGCGCCGTAGGGATCCGGAGCCCCGCCGTCCGGGGTTCCCGGGCCGGACACCGTCCCCGTCCCTGCCGCGGGCTCGAACAGCCGCAGGTCGTTGGCGCGGGGCCGGCCGGCCGGAGGCGCGAGGGGCGTGGGCAGCACGGAGGCTGCGTCGGCCTCGGGCGGTGCCGCCCCGGGGGCGACGCGACGCAGCGACATGGTGGCGCCGGCTTCCGCCGGTGCGGATGGGGACGGTGTGGTGGGGCGGGCTTCCGCGGGGGTGTCCCGCGGCTCTTCCGGGGCGGCCGGGGGCGCCGTCGTGGCGGCCGGGGGCGCGGTCGTGGCGGCCTTCACCGGAGCGCTCAGCAGCATGGTCGTCTCGGAGTCCGCCGGTGCCGCTGCGGCCCCGTCCGTGATGCCCGTCCGGGCTCCGCCGTCGTCCTCGTTCCCGGTTCCGGTCACGGGCTCGCCGTCCTTCGGACCGGTCTCCAGTTCGACGTACGGGCGGATCCGCAGCGGGGTGAAGTCCTCAGCCGCTGCCGCCTGGGCGGTGCGCGCCTCGCGGAGCGCTTCGGCCGCGCGGCGGCCGCACGCGCAGGACGGCGTGCCGTCCGGCTCCCTGGGTGCCCCGCACTCCGGACACGGGTGGCCCTTGGGCTGTTCCACGTGTTCGTCCCTCCCCTTGCGAACTCCAGAGATTATGCAGATCTTCTTCACAGATTTCCGGGCCGACCCCCCGGATTCCCGGCTCCGAACAGGACTCAACAGGCCATAACTGGTCACACCGACCACGAGGGAAGATGTGAACGGACGGCCTCGGGAGGTCTTCATGACCGGGGATGCGCACGGAGCGACGGAGGGTGCGGCCCGCGTACGGCGACCGGCAGGTGGCCCGGAGCGGCCGCCCGGGCGCGGGCCCACCGCTCAGGAGCACGTACCGGGCAATGTCCTCGTCTCGATCGGCGCCCTGCTGCTGGGCATGCTGCTCGCCGCCCTGGACCAGACGATCGTGTCGACCGCGCTGCCCACCATCGTCAGCGACCTCGGCGGCATGGAGCACCTGTCCTGGGTGGTGACCGCGTACATGCTGGCCTCGACGGCCGCGACCCCGCTGTGGGGCAAGCTCGGCGACCAGTACGGGCGCAAGCGGCTCTTCCAGACCGCGATCGTGATCTTCCTGGTCGGGTCGGCGCTGTGCGGCATGGCGGGGAACATGCCCGAGCTGATCGCCTTCCGGGCCGTGCAGGGGCTGGGCGGCGGCGGGCTGATGGTGCTGTCGATGGCGATCGTCGGCGATCTCGTGCCGCCCCGGGAACGCGGCCGCTACCAGGGCCTGTTCGGTGCCGTCTTCGGCGCGACCAGTGTGCTGGGCCCGCTGCTGGGCGGGCTGTTCACCCAGCATCTGAGCTGGCGGTGGGTGTTCTACGTCAATCTGCCCGTCGGTGTCGTGGCGCTCGCCGTGATCGCGGGCGTCCTGCACATCCCGCGCAGGTCCGTGCGGCATGTCATCGACTACCTCGGCACCCTGCTCATCGCCTCGGTCGCCACCTGCCTGGTGCTGGTGGCCTCCCTCGGCGGCACCACCTGGGGCTGGGGCTCGCCGCAGATCATCGGTCTGGCGGTGCTGGGCGTGGTGCTGGCCGTGGCGTTCGTCGCGGTGGAGCGGCGGGCGGCCGAGCCCGTGCTGCCGCTGAAGCTGTTCCGCGTCCGCACCTTCACGCTCGCCGCCGTGATCAGCTTCGTGATCGGCTTCGCGATGTTCGGCGCGATGACCTATCTGCCGACCTTCCTCCAGGTCGTGCGGGGCGTGACGCCGACCATGTCCGGGGTGCACATGCTGCCGATGGTGGCAGGCCTGCTGCTGTCCTCGACCGTCTCCGGGCAGATCGTCAGCCGTACCGGCCGCTGGAAGGTGTTCCCGGTGGTGGGCACCGCCGTCACCACCCTCGGCCTGCTCCTGCTGCACCAGCTCGACGAGAACAGCTCCACCGCCGTGATGAGCGCCTGCTTCTTCGTCTTCGGCCTCGGCCTCGGCCTGGTCATGCAGGTGCTGGTGCTGATCGTGCAGAACGCGGTGGCCTACGAGGACCTGGGCGTCGCCACCTCCGGCGCGACCTTCTTCCGTTCCATCGGCGCCTCCTTCGGCGTGGCCATCTTCGGCACCGTGTTCGCGAGCCGTCTCGGCGACAAGCTCACCGCCGCCTTCCGCGGCGCCGGCCTCCCGCCCGGCGTCTCGGCGGACGCGCTGAAGTCCGACCCGCGGGGCATCGCCGCCCTGCCGCCCGCGCTGCGCCCGGCGGCGCTGCACGCCTACGCGTCGTCCATCACCGACGTCTTCCTGTACGCCGCCCCCGTCGCCCTCGTCGCCTTCCTGCTGGCCTGGTTCCTCAAGGAGGACCGGCTGCGCGGCTCGGTCACGGCGCCCGACCTGAGCGAGACGATCGCGAGCAACCCGGTGCAGCGGTCCTCGCAGGAGGAGGTGTGCCGGGCGCTGTCGGTCCTCGGCACCCGCGAGGGGCGGCGCGAGGCGTACCGCGGGATCACCGGACGGGCGGGCTACGACCTGCTCCCCGCGGCGAGCTGGCTGCTGCTGCGGATCAGGCGGTACGGCTGTGTGGAGCCCGGCCTGCTCGCCGAGCGCAGCACCGTCCCGCTCCACGTCGTCCTCGCCGCCGCCCGCCAGACCGAGGAACGGGGCCTGGCCGTCCGGCAGGGACTCGGCCTCGTACTGACCGAGCGGGGCCGTGAGACGGCCGAGCGGCTGGCGCGGGCCCGGGAGGAGTCCCTGGCCCAGCTGCTGGGCGACTGGTGGGGGCCGGACCGGCCGACCGATCTGGAGCAGCTGGTGAAGCGGCTCAACGGAGAGCTGTGCGGTTCGGCGCAGGAGCGTCCGCACGACGACCGCTCCGCCGCCCGGACCGGCTGAGGCGCCGGTCAGCCGAGGGGCTTGGCGAACCAGTGCTCGGCGTACGGGGCGTCGTTGTGCGGCCCGGTCTCCGTGTAGCCGAGCCGCGCGTACAGCGCGCGGGCCTCGACGAGGTCGCCGCGCGTGTCCAGGACCATCCGGCCCGCGCCCAGCGCGCGGGCCGCGTCCTCGGCGGCCCGGACGAGCAGCGCGGCGCCGCCCCGGCCGCGCATCCCCGCACGGAGGAACACCCGGGTCAGCTCGGCGGTCGCCCCGTCCAGCAGCCGTACGCCCGCGGTGCCGGCCGGCTCGCCCCCGTACCGGGCGACCAGCAGCCGGCCGCGGGGCGGGGCGAGGTCGGCGCCGGTGTGCGCGGCGATCCCCCGCTCCAGCTCGCCGGGGTCGGTGCGCCGCCCCTCGTGCAACAGGTACCAGCGGTCGCTGACCTCCGTGTAGTAGGCCCGCCAGAGGGCGGCGGCGACAGGGGAGTCGTACGGCTCCGGGGAGACGGTCCAGGTCATGCCCCGCATTCTCGGGACGGCCCCCGGGCGGCACGCAACCGAATATGACAACGCCGGGGCATGACGGGCGACTTCGGGGACACCCGAACACATAACCGGCCCGTGGGGAGAGCCGGTCGGGGCGAGAACCCCCTCAGGCGAACCCGGAAGGCGAACCCGGAAGGCATTCATGTCCACAGGCGTGATCATCGCTTTGATCCTGATCGTGGCGGCCGTCGTCATCGTCGCGGCCGTCCTGACCCTGCGCTCCCGCGGGACGCACGGCGGCCCGGACCTGCGACGGCGTTTCGGGCCCGAGTACGACCGGGCCGTGTCCCGGCACGACGGGGACACCAAGGCCGCCGAGCGCGAGCTCGCCGAGCGTGTCGAGCGCCACGGATCGCTGCGCACCCGGCCGCTGGAGCCGGCCGAACGCGAGCGGTTCGAGGCCCGCTGGACCGCCGCGCAGGAGCGCTTCGTCGACTCCCCGCAGGACGCGGTCGCCGAGGCCGACCGGCTGCTCGCGGAGCTGGCCGGCGCCCGCGGCTACCCGGACGGCGGGCAGTACGAGGAGCAGCTCGACGCGCTGTCCGTGCACCACGCCCGCCAGGTGAACGGCTACCGGCGCGTGCACCGCGTCGCGCAGGCGCGCACGACCGGCTCGCCGGACGGTGTCGCGGGCACGGAGGAGCTGCGCGAGGCCATGGTCGAGGCCCGCTCGCTGTTCGAAGAGCTGGTCCGCACCGACCGGCACGACGGCACCGGCCGGCCCGGCAGCGGCCGGCGCGATGCCGCCGCGCACGGCGGCCGGCGGGCACCCGCCCGCGGCAACCATCTGCCGTGGGCCGTCAACAGGCGTCAGGCGAAGGAGAGTTGAGGCACATGTCCGATGTGACCCGGCCGACCGGCGGCGCTTCTGCCGGGCGCGGCCAGAAGGCCCCCGACGCGCGCGGGGAGACCGCCCTGGGCACCGGCCCGGTGCGGGACGAGGCGCCCGAGGTGCCGCCCGGCGCCCGTGCCGACCACACCGCCGGCACCCGCGCCGAGACCACGCCCGGCCTGCACCGCGGCGGCACCGGGAACACCGCCACGGAGCAGCCGGCGGACACCCGGGCCGCGACGGAGGCGGACACCCCCGCCTCCGGCACGCACGCCGGGGACGACGCCTCCGGCGCGGACGCCGACAGAGGCCCCGGCACGCACGCCAGTAGCGGCATCTCCGGCACGCACGCCGGCAACGGCGTTCCCGGCGTGCGCCCACAGGGCGGTGCGCACGGCACGCGGCTGGTCCCGCACGAGGAGTCCGACAAGCTCGGAATGCATCTCCAGCACGCGGTCGCCGGCTTCGTCGACGAACCCCGAGCCGCCGTCGAGGAGGCCGACCGCGTCCTGGAGGAGATCGCCTCCCGTTTCACGGAGGCCGTGACGCGGCGCCGCCGTACGCTGCGCATGTCCTGGCAGTCGGGGGACGCGGGCGACGGCAGGCCCGGCGGTTCCGCCGACACCGAGCAGCTCCGGCTGGCCCTGAGGGACTACCGGGAGCTGGCCGACCGGCTGCTGCACCTCTGAACACCCCTGGCACCCCTGGCACCCCTGGCACTTCGAGGCGCACCGCACCCGCGGAGAAGCCTCATTCCGCCGCCCGGCGCTCCCGCCACCGGCGTACGACCTCGTCGACGTCGTAGGGCTTCAGGCCCAGCGGGGGGCCGGGCGGCGGCTTGTACATGACGTCGCGGATCTTGACGTTGATCTCCTCGACGATCTTCCGCACGGCTCGCTCGGACGGGGCCCGCGCGGCCGCCTCCAGCGCGTCCTCGGCCTCCTTGCGCAGCGCCAGGGTCGGCGGCAGGACCGACAGGCCCTCGCGGGCCATCTTCCGCTTGATCCACCACAGTTCGTCGTACGAGGAGTCCACCTCGTCCGGCAGCGGCTCGCCCGCGCCCGGCAGCCGGTCGAAGTCGCCGCGTGCCGCCGCGTCCCGGATCTGCTTGTCGACGAAAGAACCGAAGTCGACACCAGGTGGCTTCCGCTCGGTCATGCCGCCATTGTGCCGGACACCGCGGCGCCGGGCGATTTACTATGCGGCGGCGGCAGCCGGCCGGCACGCCGGCCCGGCCGCCGCGCAAGGCGGTTCCGGGCCGCCGTACCCGGTCGTCGCCGAACAGGTCCCTGAACTCCGAAGGAGCGCACGTGCTCGAACTCACCATGGCCGCCGTCTCCGCGGCGGCGGAGGGTGCCACGGCCGGCATGCTCATGGCCGACGCGCCCAGCGAGCCGGGCTCCGCGCTGCGGGTGGGCCGGGACGGCTCCGTGTGCCGGCTGGCCACGCCGGACGACTGGCTGTTCGTCTCCCGGGTGCATCTGGAGTTCCTGTGCGGGCCCGACGGGGGCTGGCAGCTGACCTGGCTGCGCGGCTCGCAGGCCGACCCGTCCGCCGAGGTGCGGCTGACGGTCGGCGATCAGGCCAGGCCCGTCGCCTACGGCGGCACCGTGCCGCTGCCCCGGGGCGGCAGCGGTGAGGTCGTCATCCAGGACCGCACCGCGCCGCGCAGCGTCAACGTCGGGTTCTTCCACGAGGTGTGACGCCGGGGAACCGCTCGGTCACCCGGTCACCCGGTCGCCGGATCGTCGGGTCACCCGGTGACGCGGGCCAGGGCGAAGCCGTCGTAGCCCTTGCTGCCCACCGTCTGGATCGCCGTGCCGGTCAGCCGGGGGTGGCTGCCGATCATCTCGATGGCGGCGCGGGAGCCCCGCACGTCCGGCTCGGCGCTGCCGGCGTCGGCGACCCGGCCGCCGCGCACCACGTTGTCGACGACGATCAGGCTGCCCGGCTGGGTGAGCTTCAGGGCCCACTCCAGGTAGTGCGGGTTGTTGCCCTTGTCGGCGTCGATGAAGACCAGGTCGAACGGGGGCGGGTGCTCGTCGGCGAGCGCGGGCAGCGACTCGAGCGCCGGGCCGACCCGCATCTCGACGAGCTTGTCCAGGCCCGCGCGGGCGATGTTGCGGGTGGCCACCTCGGCGTGCCGGGCGCTGTACTCCAGAGAGATCAGGCGGCCGTCGGCCGGCAGCGCGCGGGCCAGCCGGATGGTGCTGTAGCCGCCGAGCGTGCCGATCTCCAGGATGCGGCGGGCTCCCTGGATCTCCGCGAGGAGCTGGAGCAGCTTGCCCTGGAGAGCGGTGACATTGGCCTGCGGAAGCCCGGCGGCGTCGCTGTCGGCCAGGGCCGCCGCCAGCGGCTCGTCGTCCGGCGTGAGGTGGGCGGAGAAGTAGTCGTCGACGTCGTCCCAGCGCTGCGAGTCGCTCATGCACCGTGCCTTTCGTCTGCCTCTTCAGGCCCTCTGCGTGGATGCCCTGAACGAAGATAACCGCGGGCCGTGCCCTCGTCAGGCGGTTCCCGGTGCCAAGGGGCGCCGGGACCGCCGTACGGTGACCACGGTGATCACCGTCACGGCCAGGGCGGACCCGCCCCCGGCCGTCAGCAGCCAGGCCGGGAGGCCGGCCACGGTGAGCAGGCGATCCTCGTAGATCACCTGCTGGTAGGCGGTGTCGTGCGCCGCGCGGCGCAGCTCGTGGTCGCCCGAGATGTTCTCGGGCCGGGGGAACTCCTGGTCGATCGCGGTCAGGTACGGCGTGCCCGCGGCCAGCTCGGCCAGCGGTCCGGAGCTCGCGGCCGGGCGGCCGGCGTAGGAGACGTGGGGCGGCTCGCCGCCGATGGCGGAGCGCGGCTGCATCCGGTGGGCGGCCAGGACGTACAGGCGCAGCGACTGCGGCGTGGCCGCCAGGCGGGAGAGCCGCATCGGGTAGACGGGGGCGTCGGCGGCGAAGGTGAGGTGGAGCGGATCGAGGGTGCCGGTGAGCGGGGCGCCGCCGGTCTCCGGGGCAAGCCGGACCGCGACGTACTCCCAGCGCCGGTCGACGTACGGCTCCAGCGCCCGGGCCAGCCGGGGCGGGAAGGTGAAGCCGTGGGTGTCCAGCCAGGTGCCGAGGGCGTCGGGGTCGGCGGCCGTCAGCTGGGCCACGTCGAAGGGGCCCAGGCGCCGGCGGCCGACCACGCCGACGCCCGCGTCCGCCCCGGGCGCCGGGGGAGCCCCCGCCATGTCGTCCCCGGTGACGAGCGGCCAGTCGCCGTCCTGGGGCCAGAAGTGGTACCGGTCGCGGTGGACCGGGGCGGTCGCGGCGGAGAGCTCGTCGAACAGTGCCTGGTCGCCCAGGCGCACCGTCGCCCGGTGCGGCACCGGCATGATCCAGGCGGCGCGGTCGGCGTCCCCGTGGACGGTCAGGCTCATCACGATCTGCTCCTGCCGGCCGTCCCAGCGGACCACGGACACCTCCCCGCCCACGGAGAGATGCCGGCCGCCGTCCGGCACCATCGCGCCGCAGCCGCACGCGTGCGCCGGGGCGAGCAGCGAGCCGAACTGTACGGCGAGCAGTGCCAGGACGAGCGTGAGTACGCGGACGTGTCTCCGCGAGAGTGTGAGCATGGCCCCGTTGCCTCCGTCATGCCGTGGTCAGAGTACGGACGGTGAGACGGAGGCCATGGTTCCAGGCCGGGGCCCGGGATATGTGTCGGTCGTGGACTACCGGCGGTCTTCCACCGACGGGGCCGAGCCCGGCAGGGGGCGGCCCGCCGACTCGGTCATGAACCAGACCGCGACGCCGCCGACCACGGCCGCCGCCATCATGTAGTACGCGGGCATCATCATGTCGCCCGTGGCGCCGATCAGGGCCGTCACCACCAGCGGGGTCGTGCCGCCGAAGAGGGACACGGAGACGTTGAAGCCGATGGACAGGGAGCCGTAGCGGACCCGGGTGGGGAACAGGGCGGGCAGGGCCGAGGGCATCGCGGCGGTGAAGCAGACCAGGAGCGAGCCCAGGGCGGCCATGCCGAGCCCCACGGCCGCCAGGCTGCCCTGGCGGATCAGCAGCAGGGCCGGGACCGACAGCAGCAGGAAGCCCGCGCAGCCGGCGGCGATCACCGGGCGGCGGCCGACCCGGTCGGTCAGCGCGCCCGCGAAGGGCTGGACGACCATCATCAGCGCCATCACGGCCAGCACCACCAGCAGGCCGTGCGTCTCGTCGTAGTGCAGCTCACTGGTGAGATAGCTCGGCATGTACGACAGCAGCATGTAGTCGGTGACGTTGAAGACCAGGACCAGGCCCACGCAGAGCAGCAGCGCCTTCCACTGGCCCGTGATCATCTCGCGCAGCGGCACCTTCCGCCGGGCGGCCTCCGCCTTTTGGGCCTCGGCGGCGAACGCCGGGGTCTCCTCCAGCCGCATCCGCAGATACAGGCCGACGATGCCCATCGGGCCCGCGATCAGGAACGGGATCCGCCAGCCCCAGGAGGTGAGGTCGTCGGCGGAGAGCAGCGCCGTCATCAGGGTGACCAGGCCCGCGCCGCCGATGTAGCCGGCCAGCGTGCCGAACTCCAGCCAGCTGCCGAGGAAGCCGCGCCGCTTGTCGGGCGCGTACTCGGCGATGAAGGTGGAGGCGCCCGCGTACTCGCCGCCGGTGGAGAAGCCCTGCACCAGCCGGGCGGCCAGCAGCAGGACCGGGGCGCCGACGCCGATCGAGGCGTAGGACGGGATCAGACCGATCGCGAAGGTGCCCGCCGCCATCATGATCATGGTCACGGCGAGGACCTTCTGGCGGCCCACGCGGTCGCCGAGCGGACCGAAGACCATGCCGCCGAGCGGACGGACCAGGAACGCCGCGGCGAACGCGCCGAACGTGGAGAGCAGCTGGGCGGTCGGGTTGCCGGACGGGAAGAAGACCTTGCCCAGCGTCACCGCGATATAGCTGTAGACCCCGAAGTCGAACCACTCCATGGCGTTGCCGAGTGCGGCGGCCTTCACGGCGCGCCGGACGAGGGCGGAGTCGGTGACGGTGGCCCGGGGGGCCTGCGGGAGGGACGGAGGGGCGAGGACCGTGGCAGCCGACAAGAGCTCGCTCGCCTACCTTTCGACGGGAACAGGGACGCGGCCCGCGCGGCGGCGCTGTCGCCAGGCCGAAAAGCGACCATAGGCGCCGGTGTGCCGCTTACGCCCGGTGTGTTTTTGGTTGCACTCTGCACCAAAATAGGCCGCACGCAGGGACGTCGTCCGGCCGAAAAACGTTCTTGTCCAGGTCACGATGTGATCTTTGTCGCCCCCGGCGGAGGCAACCCCGCCCCACCCGCACTATCGTCTTCCGGACAAAAGGAGAGCAGCCGTCAGGTGACAGAGGGGTTGCCTGCGTCTCTCTCCGGGGGTGGTGCGAGCCTCATAGGGTTCGCAAAGCAGCCTCGCGCACCGGACGCGGGGACCAACGGGGCGGGAGGCCGACGAGGCGTGGCGAATGCGGAGCACAGCGGGCGACCGGCGGAAGCCTTCACAGCGACGGCCGTCGGTGAGGCCAGGGCGCGCCTGCACGCGGCCCGGCTAGGGCTGTGGCTGCTCGCCGCGGTCCTCGCCGTACGGCAGGTGGCCGTCGTCCTGGGCACCCCGCGCGGGGAGCGGCTGACGGATCTGGAGACCTGGGTCGGCCCCAACGGCGTGCTGCACGTCGAGGGCTCGCTCTACGACTCCACCCGCTTCACCGGCACCCCCTTCGGGGGGCTGGTCCTCAAGCCGTTCACCCGGGCGGCCGAACAGGCCCTCGGCTGGGGCTGGACCTTCGGCACCCTGCTGCTGGTCGTCGCCCTCGGCCTGGTCGCCGCCCGCGCCCTGCCGCAGCCCGTGGGCCGCCGCACCTCGCTGCTGGCCGCGCCCGTCGCCGTCAGCCTGCTGATGCTGTCGCTGCCGGTGCGCAACACCCTCTGGCTCGGCCAGACCAGCATCATCCCGGTCCTGCTGGTCCTGCTGGGCTGCTTCGCCGCGCGCGGGCAGCGGGCCGGCGGCCTGCTGATCGGCGTCGCGGCGGCGCTCCAGCCGACCGTGCTGCTCTTCGCGCCGCTGCTGTGGTTCACCGGCCGCAGACGGGCCGCCGCGGTCACCGGCGCGACCTTCGCCGTGTGCACCGCGCTCGCCTGGGCGGCGATGCCGCAGGACTCCTACACCTACTGGGTGCACCACATGGCGGGCGTCGGGCTCGGCGGCCAGGCCGACGACCTCGCCAACCAGTCCCTGCACGGCGCCCTGCTCCGGCTCGGCCTGTCCGGCCCGCTGGAGATCACCCTCTTCCTCGTGCTCGGCGCCGCCGTCGCCGCCCTCGGCCTGCGCCGCGCCGTGCGCTACGCCCGGGACGGGCAGCTGCTGCTCGCCGTCGCGATCACCGGCTGCGCCGCGATCGCGGTGTCGCCGACGGCCTGGCAGCACCAGCTGCTCTGGGTGCTGCTGGCCTTCGTGGGCCGGGTCGGCAGACGCGCCTCCGACCGGTACGTCTGGCCGGTCGCCGTCGTCCTGGTGATGACCCTCCCGGCGAAGATGATGCTGCCGAACATGGCGGCGGTCTACCCGCTGCGGGACAACGTGGTACTGCTCGCGGCCCTCGCCGCCGCCCTCGCCGTACCGTTTCTCTCCCGTACCTCGCCGTACTTCCGCTCGCCGGTCCCCACCGAGTACGCCCCGCCCGTCCCGGCCCGCTTCCGGCGCGTCCCGCTCCTGCCGTTCCTGCGCCGGGTCCTCACCCGCCCGAACCTGCTGCTGGAACTGCTGCTCATCCGGGTCACCTACGCCGCCTACGCCAAGGTCCGGCTGGCGGCGACCGGCGGCAGCAACTCGGCCGGCCGGGCCCGCGCCGAGGCCCACGGCCACCAGGTCCTCGACCTCGAACGCTTCCTGCACCTCGACATCGAGCACGCCGTCAACCACGCGGTCGTGCGGGTCGACTGGCTGCGGAACTTCTTCGACTTCTACTACGAGTCCTTCCACTTCGTCGTCCCGCTGACCGTCCTCGGCATCCTGTACTGGCGCCGCCCGGTCGACTACCGCTGGGCCCGCTCCGCGCTCGGCTTCGCCACGCTGCTCGCCCTGGTCGGCTTCTGGCTGTACCCGCTGGCCCCGCCGCGGCTGATGCCGGCGCTCGGGATCATCGACACCGTGCACGGCGTGCAGGACTTCTCCAAGCCGGACTACGGCACGCTCACGGCCCTGACCAACCAGTACGCCGCGATGCCGTCGCTGCACTTCGGCTGGTCGCTGTGGTGCGGGCTGGTGATCGCCCTCGTCGCGCCCCGGTGGTGGATGAAGGCGCTGGGCCTGCTGCACCCGCTGTTCACGGTGTCGGCGATCGTGGCGACCGGCAACCACTGGGTGCTGGACGCGGTGGGCGGCGCACTGGTCGTGAGCGTCGGCTTCGGGCTGACGTACCTGCTCCAGGGACCGCGGGCCGGGACGGCGACCAGAGCCACGCCGCCCGGCGGCGAGCCGGCACCGGCACCGGCCCTGGCATCGACGCCGACGCGGACGCCGGCCTTGGCGTCGAACCCGGTTCCGACGACAGAGCCGGTCTCGGCGTCGGCGTCGGGAACGGCGGCGGAGCCGGAGTCGGTATCGGCGCCGGGAGCGGCCCCGACGTCGGGAACGACGACGACCTCGGAAACGGCGTCGGCGCCGGCCCCGGGGGCGGAGTCGGGACCGGTGGAGGAGGGGCCCGACGGCGGGTGAGCCGGGGTCTCAGCAGTCGGCCGGGGCGGGTGACGGGCCGTAGCCGGAGCCGATCCGGTACTCGCCGGGCGCGGACACCGTCAGCCGGGTGAACTCCCCGTCCCGGGTCAGGCAGCCCCCGTCCGCGCGCAGCCACCGGGAGTACGCCACCCGTACGGTCACCGTGCCGGGCCGGGGCACGCGGAGCACGACGTCGGCGCTGGTCGTCCGCACGACACTGCCCGGCGCCGACACCAGCGGCACGGCGTTCCGCACCCGGTACACCCGCCAGTGGGCGTCCTGCCACACCGGCTCCAGCCAGGCGGGCCGCCGGTCGCGCACCAGCCGCGCCTCGGCCTCGGCGTACCCGTCCGGTGTGCCGAGCGGCAGCACCACGAAGCCGACCGCCCAGTGGTCCAGCCAGGCCCGGTAGGCCGCGGCCGAGAAGCTGCCGTCGTAGAACAGGCGGCCGCGCTCCATGTCGAGCTGGCGGTTCCAGCCGCGGGCCAGATTGACGTACGGGGCGAGCACCACCGCCTCGCGGTGGTTGCGCGCGGGCACCACCTCCACCCGGGTGCGGTCCGCGCCGAGCCCGCGCAGCGCCCCGACGACCCCGCCGGTGTCGGCGGCCCACCCGGGCACCACGGTGGAGACCGCCAGATCGTCGGCGGTCTTCTTGCCGACCCAGCCGACGGAGAAGACGAGAGCGGCCACCAGCAGATTCCGCCGCAGCCTCTTCAGCTCCGGCCGGGCGAGCAGCACCGCCAGCAGCACGGCCGGCGCGAACAGCTCCGCGAACCGCTCGACGTTGGTCCCGACCGGCGAGGGGATCAGATACGTCAGCACGGTCCCGGCCGCGTACACCGCCCCGCTGAAGCGGGCCACCCGCCAGCCGCGCGGGGCCAGCGTCGCCACCGCCAGGCCGAGCGCGACCGGCGGCCAGATCCGGACCGGCGGCATCAGCTGCTCGCCGGTGAACGGGAAGAGCAGGGTCGTCGCGCCCACGACGACGGCGGGCGGCAGCAGCAGGGCGAGCGCGCGCCCCCGGTCCCGTACGAGGAGGAAGGCCGCCCCCACGACCATCAGGAACAGCCCCGCCACCGGGCTGGCGGCGGTGGCCAGCGCCGTGTACGCGGCGGCGAGCGCGGGACGGCGCTCCCGGGTCAGCAGCAGACAGGCGGCGAGGCCGAGGGCGACCCCGAGCGCGAAGGTCGTGCGCCCCGAGGCGACGTTGCACCACAGCGCGAGCGAGGCGAGCAGCGCCGGTCCGAGCGGGCGCCGGATCCGGGCCCGGACCAGCAGCACCGCCGCCAGCCAGGAGGCCGCGAGCCCGGAGATCACGGTGACGGTGCGCACGCCGAGCGCGGCCATCAGATACGGGGATATCAGGCTGTAGTTGGCGGTGTGCATCCCGCCGTACCAGAAGAGCGTGTACGCCGATCCGCCGTGCCGCGACGCGAAGTCCGCCCACGCCTCCTGGGCGGCCAGATCACCGCCCCCGGTGGCGAGGAGGCGCCACCACAGCGCGTAGAGGGGGAGCGTGGGCAGCGTGGCGAGAAGGGGAATGCGGTGCTGCCGTGCGAGTGACCGGAGGAGCTGCCTCCGGTTCGGGGCATCGGGGGTGCCCCGTTCGACGGTGAGTTCGACAGGGACCACACTTCGAAGACGACGGGTCCCGTGGAAACGTTCATCGGGTTTCGGCCGTGACGGTCGGCGTGCAGCCGCCTTCGCCGAGGGGGTGGGGCGGGGTGGGACGGGGTCCGGGTCAGTACCAGCCGTTGGACTGCCAGAAGCTCCACGCCTGGCACGGGCTGCCGTAGCGGTCGTTCATGTAGTCCAGACCCCACTTGATCTGCGTGGCCGGGTTGGTCTTCCAGTCGGCGCCGGCCGAGGCCATCTTGGAGCCGGGCAGGGCCTGGACGAGGCCGTAGGCGCCGCTGGAGGCGTTGGTGGCGCTGACGTTCCAGTCGCTCTCATGGTCGACGATCTTGGCGAAGCACTGGTACTGGGCCGAGTTCCCGATCATCTTCTTCGCGGTCGCCCGGGCGGCGGAGGCCGGCGTCGCGGCCTGCGCGGGCGCGGCGGCGATCAGCGTGCCGCAGGTGGCGGCGGCCACGGCGGCACCTGCGAGGGCCTTCTTCGGGGCGGCGATGCGACGGAGGACGGAAGCTGCGGACACGGGGGGCCTTTCGTGGGGGACGGGGATGCCGCGGCACGCGGGGACCACGCGGAGCGGGGCGCGGGGCGTGCGGCGACGTCGTCCAGAGAAGCGCGCCGGTGGAATGTCCGCAATCACCCCTTTTACTAGGGGCGGTCGTAAGCGAGGGGACGGTCCCCCGGATGACCGGCGGGCGCGGGTACGGCCCCGCCTCGTAGGTGAAGCGGGTCACGTGGGGCGCTTCACTGCGCGGACGTGTCGAAGGCGACCGGCGCCTCGAAGGCGGCCCGGCGGGTGGCCCGGCGCAGCGCCTTCAGGACGGGGGTGCCGAGGGTCAGGGTGAGAACGACCGTGACGACGGCGCGGCCGAGGTCCCAGCCGAGCGAGGTGGCCAGGCAGTAGGCGAGGAAGCGGGCCAGGTTGGCGGGGACGGCCGCCTGCGGGTCGAAGGCGATGCCGGAGGCGAGGGTGCCCATGAAGGGCCAGCCCGCGAGGTCGGTCAGGATGCCGTAGGCGAAGGCGGCGAGGAAGCCGTAGACCGCGAGGAGGAGCAGCTCGGCCCGGCCGCGCAGGCGGCCGGGGCCCGGCAGCAGACCGGCGCCCATGGTGAACCAGCCCATCGCCAGCATCTGGAACGGCATCCAGGGGCCGACCCCGCCCGTGAGCAGCGCGGACGCGAACATCGTCACCGAGCCGAGGACGAAGCCGAAGCCGGGGCCGAGGACCCGGCCGCTGAGCACCATCAGGAAGAACATCGGCTCGATGCCGGCCGTCCCGGCGCCGACGGGACGCAGGGCGGCGCCGGTCGCGGCCAGCACGCCGAGCATCGCCACCGCCTTCGGGCCCAGCCCGGACTCCGAGATGGCCGCCGCGACGACCGCCACCAGCAGGACCAGCAGACCGGCGAAGAGCCAGGGGGCGTCCTGGGCGTGGGCGTTGAGCTGCGCGTCGGGCGGGGCGAGGAACGGCCAGCCGAAGCCGGCCAGGCCGACGGCACCGGCCAGGACCAGGGCGGCGACCGAACGGGGTCCGAGACGGACCGCCCGCGCCCGAGGTGCCTTGGTCATGCGAGCGCCTCCCTCACCTGCTCGACCGTGAGCCACTTCTGCGGCGCCAGGATCTTGGCGACCTGCGGGGCGTAGGACGGGGAGGCGACCACCACGTCCGCCGCGGGGCCGTCGGCGATCACCTCGCCCTCGGCGAGCAGGACCACCCGGTGGGCCAGCTCGGCGGCCAGTTCCACGTCGTGGGTGGCCAGCACGATGGCGTGGCCCGCGGCGGCCAGCTCGCGCACCACACCGGCCAGCCGGGCCTTGGCCGCGTAGTCCAGGCCCCGGGTCGGCTCGTCCAGCAGGAGCAGCGGCGGGCGGGCGGTCAGCACCACGGCCAGGGCGAGGGTGAGGCGCTGGCCCTCGGACAGATCGCGCGGGTGGGTGTCGTCGGCGACGCCGGGCAGCAGCCCGGACAGCAGCGCCCGGCAGGTGCCGGGGGCCGCGCCCGCGTCCCGGTCGGCGGCCGCGCACTCGGCGGCGACCGTGTCGGCGTACAGCAGGTCGCGCGGCTCCTGCGGCACCAGGCCGACGCGGCGCACCAGCTCGCGCGGGGCCGTCCGGTGCGGTACGGCGTCCCCGGCGCGGACCGAGCCGGCGGCCGGCGCGACCAGCCCGACCAGCGCCGAGAGCAGGGTGGACTTGCCGGCGCCGTTGCGGCCCATGAGGGCGACGGTCTCGCCGGGGGAGACGGTGAGGTCGACCTGGCGCAGCGCCTGGACCCGGCCACGGCGTACGGCGAGGGAACGGACCTCGGCGGCGAACGCGGGGGCCGGGACGTCCACCGCCGGGGCACGCCGGAACAGACGACGGCGGGCGGGCCGGGGCGGGCGGGCCGGCGGGCTGCCCGATGGGCCTCCCGGGGGGCCTCCCGGGGGGCCCATCGGAAGGCCTTCCGGTGGGCCTTCCGGTGGGACGGCGGCATCGGCCGGCGCCGCTGTCGCCGCCGCTGTCGCCTCCGCTCGTCCGGCCAGCCGTTCCCGCAGGGGAGCCGCCCGGCGGCGGGCGTCCCGGACCGTCAGCGGCAGCGGGGACCACTCCGCCAGCCGGCCCAGGCCGACCACCGGCGGATACACCGGGGAGACGGCCATCACCTCCGCCGGGCTGCCCAGGACGGGCGCGGCGCCCGGGGACGGCAGCAGGACGACCCGGTCGGCGTAGTGCACGACACGCTCCAGCCGGTGCTCGGCCATCAGGACCGTCGTACCGAGGTCGTGCACCAGACGCTGGAGCACGGCGAGGACCTCCTCGGCCGCCGCCGGGTCCAGGGCGGAGGTCGGCTCGTCCAGGACCAGCACCTCGGGGTGCGGGGTGAGCACGGAGCCGATGGCGACCCGCTGCTGCTGGCCGCCGGAGAGCGTGGCGATCGGACGGCCCCGCAGACCGGCCAGGCCCAGCAGGTCCAGGGTCTCCTCCACCCGGCGGCGCATCACGTCCGCGGGCAGGCCCAGCGACTCCATGCCGTAGGCGAGCTCCTCCTCGACGGTGTCCGTGACGAAGTGGGAGAGGGGGTCCTGGCCCACCGTGCCGACCACGTCGGCGAGTTCGCGCGGCTTGTGGGTGCGGGTGTCGCGGCCGGCGACCGTGACCCGGCCGCGCAGGGTGCCGCCGGTGAAGTGCGGGACGAGGCCGCTCACCGCGCCCAGGACGGTCGACTTGCCGACCCCGGACGGGCCGACGAGCAGCGCGAGTTCGCCCTCCGGCACCTCGAAGTCCACGCCCCGCACGGCGGGTTCGGCCGCCCCGTCGTACGTCACGGAGACATCCTCGAAGCGGATCACGACAGCTCCTCGGGGGCGGGGGCGACGAAGGCGGGCAGCAGGCCGAGCAGGACGGCCGCGGCGGGCCACAGGGGCAGGGCGGGCGCGACGAGGGGGACGACACCGGGGTGCAGCGCCGCCGGGTCGCGGACGGAGGCGAGCGCCAGCAGGGCCGCGACCGCCGCGCCCGAACCGGCGACCAGCCAGGCCCGGACGTCCCACCGGTCGGGGCGGTACCGGGTGCGCGGCGAGCGGCGGCCGCCGAGCCGCAGCCCCGCGAGCGCGGCGGCCACCCCGGCCAGCAGCACGGGAAGGCCGTACGTGCCGCCTTCGGCGGTCAGCAGCCCGTACGTGCCCGCGCAGACGCCGAGCAGGCCGCCCAGGGTGAGGGCGGTGGTGGTACGGCGGACGGGGGCCGGGACCCGGGCGGTACGGCCGTAGCCGCGGGCGTCCATGGCGGCGGCGAGCGCGACGGAGCGTTCGAGGGCGCCCTCCAGCACGGGGAGCGCGACCTGCACCAGGCCGCGCAGGCCCCGGTCGGGACGGCCGCGCAGCCGGCGGGCGGCGCGCAGGCGCTGGACGTCGGCGATGAGGCTGGGCGCGAAGGTGAGGGCGACGACGACGGCGACACCGATCTCGTAGAGCGCCCCCGGCAGGGACTTGAGCAGCCGGGCCGGGTTGGCGAGGGCGTTCGCGGCGCCGACGCAGATGAGCAGGGTGGCCAGTCGCAGGCCGTCGTACAGGGCGAAGACGAGGGCCTCTGCGGTGACCTGCCCGCCGAGGCGGATGCCCTGCGCCCAGTCGGGGAGCGGGACCTCGGGCAGGGTGACGACCGGGTGCGTGCCGGGGACGGGGGAGCCCAGCAGGGTGGCGAAGAGCAGCCGCACGAGCAGGACGGCCAGGCCGAGCCTGACGAACGCGCCGTAGGAGCGGGACCAGGGGGTGTGCGGGCGGCGGGCCGCCACGACGTAGGCGGAGACCGCGACGAGGAGGGCGAGCAGGAGCGGGTTGGTGGTACGGGTGGCGGCGGTGCCCAGGGCCAGCGCCCACAGCCACCAGGCCCCCGGGTGCAGCGCCCCCCGCGAGCCGCGGACGCCGACACCGCCCACCGCCGGCTCCGCCGCACCGCGCACCGCCGGCTCCGCCGCACCGCGCACCGCCGGGCCGCGCACCGCCGGGCCGTGCGCCGCCGGCTCCGCCGCACCGCGCACCGCCGGGCCGTGCGCCGCCGGCTCCGCCGCGCTGGACACCCGCTCCCGAAGAGAACGGCCACTGGAGGACCCGCCCGCGAGGCCCCCGGAGCCGCTCGCGGTCTGCCGTGCGCCTGCGCTGCCGATGCCGCTCGCGGGCCGCGCCGCACCTGCGGTGCCGGTGCCCGGACCGTTCGCGGGTCGCTGTGCGCCTGCATGCCCGTGCTGTACGTCCGCGGGTCCGGTGTCGGTGTCGGTGTCGGTGTTGTTCGAGGGGTGAGCCGGGGGGACTGCCCCGGTGTCGGGGGCGGTCGGTGGTCGCTGCGCCTTGCGGGGCATCAGGGGCGCCGTCGCCGTGCCTGCCAGGCGGCCGCCGCGGCCAGTACCGCCACGACCGCCACGCCCGCGACCAGGCCCGCCGAGGGGCCGCCGTCGTCCGTGCTCTCCGGCTCGGCGGAGCGCACGACCGTGTGGTCCTTGACCGTTCCCCCGCAGCCCGTGCGCGGGTAGCCCGCGATGGCGCAGAGCAGGGCGCTGCTGCTGTACCGCAGCGGCTCGGCGACGGCCGCCAGCGCCTGCGCGGCCGTCGCGTCCTCGGGAAGCACCGCGCACTCCGTCCGCGCCCCGGGCGGCGTCTCGCCGGGCGGCGCGTCGGTCACCGTGCCGAAGTCGAGGACCAGGGCGACCCGTTTGCGGTCCTCGCGCGCGGGCGTGTCCGCGCAGATCGCCGCGAAGTCGGCCGTGCCGCGCGGCCGGGCGGCGTCGCCGGAGTCCTCGCTCACCGAGAAACGGAAGCCCTGGACATCGCCGTCGTCGGGGCGCGCGGTCGACGGGCCCTCGGTGGCGTAGGTCCAGTGGCCGCCGTCGCGCTCCCAGAACGACCAGTAGCGGTAGCCGGTGGCCTGGGCCTGGCCCGCGCCCGCCAGCAGCAGGAACACCGACAGCAGCAGGACGGCGGCTCGGCGGCCGGTCATGGCTGCCGCCTCTTGACGCGGCCGCTGATCAGGAAGCCGATGCCGATGCCGGCGACGAGGCAGACACCGACGAACCACCAGACGCCCGGGCCGTCGTCCTCGCCGTCCTGCTCCTCCTCCGCCGCGGCCGGCGAGGCGGAGGAGACGGCCGGGACGGACTCGGGCGCCGGACCCGTGGCGTCGAGCAGCTTCACCAGGTCCCGGCCGCCGAAGTCGCGCACGTCGAACGTGGCCGCGTCGGCGGCGAGGATCAGCTGCGCGTACGCGGCCGGCCCGCTCCGCTCGGCCCACGCCGCGTAATGGCCCTCCAGCCAGCGCAGGGCGTCGGCCGCCCGGTCGGCCTGCCCGGCGGTGGCCAGGGCGACGACGGCGTCGGCGGTGTTGCCGTAGTCGGGCTGGTCCTCGGCACCGGGCAGCGACTGCGTCAGGTGCTTGTCCTTGGCGAGGGCCTTGAGGAGATACGCGGCGCCGTTCTCGGCGGCCTGCTCGGGTCCGGTGGCCTTCTCGCAGGCCGGGGCGGTGCCGGACGGCTTCGCGGGCGCCCCGGCCAGCCCCTTGCCGAGCGCGCCGACGACACCGGCCGCGGTCGCGTCCGCGTTCGCCGTCAACGCGCCCTTCTTGTCCGGCTGGAAGGCGAACGCGCCGCCGTCGGCGCACGGCAGGGCGAGCCCGAGCAGCGCGTCGTAGGGCGATCTGCCGTCCTTGCGTACGTGCGCGGGCCGCTCGCCGACGGCGGTCAGCGCGCCGATGACGACGGAGGTGGAGTTGGTGTCGCTGGCGCCGCCGGGGGAGTAGCCCCAGCCGCCGTCCTGGTTCTGCACGGACTTCAGCCAGGCCACGGCCTTGCCGGTGACGGCGTCGTGCCCGCCGAGCGCGGCGAGGGCCTGGACGGCGGCGCCCGTGCTGTTGGTGTCGACCATGAGCGCGGCGTCGCACGCCTTCTCCGGGTCGGCGCGGAAGGGGGCGAACGCCCCGTTGGCGCACTGCTGGCCCACCAGCCAGTCGACGGCCTGCGCCGCGGGCTTCACACCCGCCGTGTCCTGCGCGAGCAGGGCGAGGGACTGGCGCCAGACACCGTCGTAGGTCGGGTCGGCGGTGCCGTAGAGGCCGTCGGGTATGGCTGCCGACGGCGATGCGGACGGCGACGGACCGGCGGCGACCGCGGGCGCGGCACAGCCGAGCACGGCGATGGCGGCCAGGGCCGCGGCGCTGCGGCGGAGTGTCATGATCGGCGGTGCCTCTCCCTGCGGAGAGCCGGGCGGCACGGGGCGGCCCCGGGCGGCCCGGCTCCGTGTCCCTCGACGGTGCCGCGCACCGGCGGAGAGCCGGGCGCGTGAGCCGGTCACGATCCCGTCGGAGTTCGGGGACTTGGCGAAGGGCCGACGCCGGAATTGCACCGGCTTCCCCCCGTACGGGTGTGATGACGACCTGGTTACCTTACCCGTCCGTAGGGGGGAGCCTGAGCGGCGGCTGTGAGCACGGACGGTTTCGGGCCACCCCGCGGGGGCCGCCGCCGCCCCACCGCCTCCCTGTCCCGGCTCCCTACCCCGGCTCCCCGGCCTGCGTCAGGTCGATCAGCCGGCACGCCGTCTCGATGTCGGCCGCGACCTGCGCGATGGAGGCGCGGCCCGACAGCCAGGCGATCAGCGTCGAGTGCCAGGTGTGCTCGATGACCCGGACCGCGGAGAGCTGCTCCGGCGTCGGGCTGTCCAGGCCCGTGGCGTCCAGGATGATCGCCGTGGTCTGGCGGTAGACCTGGTCGACCTCCGGGCTGACGCTGCGGTCCGCGAAGGTCAGGGCCCGGACCATCGCGTCGGCCAGCTGCGGCTCGCGCTGGAGCGCGCGGAAGGCCCGCATCAGCGTCTCCGCCACCCGCCGGGCCGCCGTCTCGCCGGTCGGCGGCTTCTTCCGCAGCGTGGCGTGGAGATGCTCCAGCTGGTCCTGCATGGTGGCGACCAGCAGATGCACCTTGGACGGGAAGTAGCGGTACAGGGTGCCGAGCGCCACCTGGGAGGACTCCGCGACCTCCCGCATCTGCACCGCGTCGAACCCGCCGCGGCCCGCCAGCCGGGCGCTGGCGTGCAGGATGCGGCGGCGGCGCGCCTCCTGTCGCTCGGTCAGCGGAGGAATGCTCGGTTGTGCGGGCATGGCTCGGTCCCGTTCCGTGACGGTCGGTGAGGACGAGTGACCGGACGGCGGAACGGGGTGCTCCACCCGTGGCGCGAATCACCTGATCCACTGGTCACAGCGTCCCTACCTGCCGGTAGATTCGGAGCCTCTGACGATCAAGTCTGAAACTTGTTCTAGATTAGCGCCCGGCGTAGTCTCCCGGGACAGTGCAGGCAGAAGGGGGCCCAGAGTGACCGCTGAGGCCAGTCAGGCGGGTCCCCGCCGCGACCTCGCTGCCGACGGCTCGAGACCGCTGCGTATCGCGCTCCTCACCTACAAGGGAAACCCGTTCTGCGGCGGCCAGGGCGTCTACGTACGGCATCTGTCGCGCGAGCTGACCCGCCTCGGCCACCAGGTCGAGGTCATCGGCTCCCAGCCCTACCCGGTCCTCGACGAGGGTTACGGCAACCTGAGCCTCACCGAGCTGCCCAGCCTCGACCTGTACCGCCAGCCGGATCCCTTCCGCACCCCGAAGCGCGAGGAGTACCGCGACTGGATCGACGCGCTGGAGGTCGGCACCATGTGGACCGGCGGCTTCCCGGAGCCGCTGACGTTCTCCCTGCGCGCCCGCCGTCATCTGCGCGCCCGGCGCGGCGACTTCGACGTCGTGCACGACAACCAGACCCTCGGCTACGGCCTGCTGGGCGATCTGGGCGCGCCCCTGGTCACCACCATCCACCACCCGATCACCGTGGACCGGCGGCTGGAGCTGGACGCCGCCGAGACCTGGCAGCGCCGTCACTCCGTGCGCCGCTGGTACGCGTTCACCCGCATGCAGAAGCGGGTCGCGCGCCGTCTGCCGTCCGTGCTCACCGTCTCCGGCACCTCCCGCCAGGAGATCGTCGACCATCTCGGCGTCCGCCGGGACCGGATCCACGTCGTGCACATCGGCGCCGACACCGGGCTGTTCTCGCCGGACGCCTCGGTGGCGCAGGTGCCGGGCCGGATCGTCACCACCTCCAGCGCCGACGTGCCGCTCAAGGGGCTGGTCTTCCTCGTCGAGGCGCTGGCGAAGGTGCGCACCGAGCACCCCGAGGCCCACCTCGTCGTGGTCGGCAAGCGGCCCACGGAGGGGCCCGTCGCCCAAGTGGTCGAGCGGTACGGCCTCCAGGGCGCCGTCGAGTTCGTCAAGGGCATCTCGGACGAGGAACTGGTCCGCCTGGTGCGCTCGGCGCAGGTCGCCTGCGTGCCGTCGCTGTACGAGGGGTTCTCCCTGCCGGCGGCGGAGGCCATGGCGACCGGCACGCCGCTGGTGGCCACCACCGGCGGGGCGATCCCGGAGGTCGCCGGCCGTGACGGCGAGACCTGCCTGGCGGTGCCGCCGGGCGACACGGGGGCGCTGGCCGCCGCGCTGAGCCGGCTGCTCGGCGATCCGGCACTGCGGCTGCGGCTCGGCGCCGCCGGGCGCGAGCGGGTGCTGCGCCGGTTCACCTGGGCCCGTGCCGCCGAGGGCACGGTGGCCCACTACCGCGAGGCCATCGCCCGTTCGGCGCCCCGTGCGGCCGCCGCCCCCGTGCTTCAGACAGACGCCACCCCCGACCGTGAAAGCAGGGCCACGTGCTGACCGTCGACTTCTCCCGGTTCCCGCTCGCACCGGGCGACCGCGTCCTGGACCTCGGCTGCGGGGCCGGCCGGCACGCGTTCGAGTGCTACCGGCGCGGCGCGCGGGTCGTGGCGCTGGACCGGAACGGCGAGGAGATCCGCGAGGTCGCCAAGTGGTTCGCGGCGATGGAGGAGGCCGGTGAGGCCCCCGCCGGGGCCACCGCGACGGCGATGGAGGGCGACGCCCTGGCGCTGCCCTTCCCCGACGAGTCCTTCGACGTCGTGATCATCTCCGAGGTCATGGAGCACATCCCGGACGACAAGGGCGTCCTGGCGGAGATGGTGCGGGTGCTCAAGCCCGGCGGCCGGATCGCCATAACCGTGCCGCGCTACGGGCCGGAGAAGGTCTGCTGGGCGCTCTCGGACGCCTACCACGAGGTCGAGGGCGGCCACATCCGCATATACCGGGCGGACGAACTGCTGGCCAAGATCAGCCAGGCCGGTCTGAAGCCGTACGGCACCCATCACGCGCACGCGCTGCACTCGCCGTACTGGTGGCTGAAGTGCGCCTTCGGCGTCGACAACGACAAGGCGCTGCCCGTGCGCGCGTACCACAAGCTGCTCGTCTGGGACATCATGAAGAAGCCGCTGGCCACCCGGGTCGCGGAGCAGGCGCTGAATCCGCTGATCGGCAAGAGCTTCGTGGCCTACGCGACCAAGCCCCATCTGCCCCGGGTGGACGCCCGGTGACCACTCCCCGGACGGAACACCTCGTCCTGCCCGGGGTCCTCACCGCCGAGCAGGCCGCCGCCACCGTCCGCGGCCTCCTCGCCGTGCAGCGGGAGGACGGCGCGATCCCCTGGTTCCGGGGCCACCATCTCGACCCCTGGGACCATGTCGAGGCGGCGATGGCGCTGGACGCGGCCGGTGAGCACGCGGCCGCCGAGCGGGCGTACGCGTGGCTGGCCCGGCACCAGAACGAGGACGGTTCCTGGTACGCGGCCTACCAGGACGGGGACTTCGGGCAGGTCACCGACCGCGGCCGGGAGACCAACTTCGTCGCCTACGTCGCCGTGGGCGTCTGGCACCACTACCTGTCCACCGGCGACGACACGTTCCTGGACCGCATGTGGCCGGTCGTCCACGCGGCGATCGAGTTCGTGCTCCGTCTCCAGCAGCCCGGCGGGCAGATCGGCTGGCGGCGCGACGAGGACGGCACGGCCACCGCGGACGCGCTGCTGACCGGCTCCTCCTCGATCCACCAGGCGCTGCGCTGCGCGCTGGCCGTCGCCGAGCAGCGCGAGGAGGCACAGCCGGACTGGGAG
This sequence comes from Streptomyces fumigatiscleroticus, assembly GCF_014647975.1. GTDB lineage: Bacteria > Actinomycetota > Actinomycetes > Streptomycetales > Streptomycetaceae > Streptomyces > Streptomyces fumigatiscleroticus. Next base: position 34,673 of record NZ_BMQF01000002.1, on the reverse strand, counting down.
CTGGCGGCCGGCGCCCTGCGGCACGCCATCAGCCGCCACCCCGAGCGGTTCCTGGACAAGGACCGCTACTCGATGGACTGGTACTACCCCGTGCTGGGCGGCGCGCTGACCGGCGTGGCGGCCAAGTCCCGCCTGGAGGAGGGCTGGGACCGCTTCGTGGTGCCCGGCCTCGGGGTGCGCTGTGTCGTGCCCAACCCGTGGGTGACGGGCGGCGAGTCGGCCGAACTCGCCCTGGCCCTGTGGGCGATGGGCGAGTCCGACCGGGCCCTGGAGATCCTCCAGTCCATCCAGCACCTGCGCGACGAGGGCAGCGGCCTGTACTGGACGGGCTATGTCTTCGACGACGACACCGTCTGGCCGCGGGAACTGACCACCTGGACGGCCGGCTCCCTGCTGCTCGCCGTCGCCGCGCTCGGCGGCCACGAGGCGACCTGCCAGGTGTTCGGCGGCGAGCAGCTGCCGGCCGGCCTGGACCCGGACTGCTGCGGCTGAGCGCCCGGCCGGGCGCTCGGCCGGGCGCCCGGCGCGGCCCGGCTCAGTGCCGGTGCAGGCGGCCCGCGATGGCGTGGCCCACGAAGAGGTAGACGACGGCGGCGAGCCCGTAGCCGGCCACCACGCGGGCCCAGGCCTCGTCGAAGGTGAACAGGTCGCGCGACCAGCCGGCCAGCCAGGCCGCGACGTCGTGGACGAACTGCACCAGGTCGTTGGCCCGGTTGGCGTCCAGCAGATACATCAGGATCCAGAGTCCGAGGATGACGGCCATGATGTCCGCGACCACCGCGATGACCGTCCCGGCGGAGTTGGTACCACTGCGATATCGAGACATGCCTTCCGTCTGGCCCCGCACGGCTGTTTGAAACCTGGAGAAACCCGGAAGTCCGTTGCCCGCCGCGGCAGTTGGCCGCGCGTACGGCGACGGCCCCCCGCCCGCGAGGGCGAGGGGCCGGTCGGTACGGAACCCGGGCGCGCGTCAGCCGCGCTGGATGCCCGAGGTGTCCTGGAGCACGCCGCGGCGGCCGTCCTGGGTCTGGGCGACCAGGCCCGGACCGCGCTGCTCGACGGCCAGGTACCAGGTGCCCGGCGCCAGCTCGGCGATCGGCGTGGGCGAGCCGTCCTCCGCGTACAGCGGACGCGGCACCGGCACCGCGAACCAGAACGGAGAGAAGTCCCCGGCGGGCGCCTGTGCCTGTGCCTGTGCCTGCGGCTGCGGCGCCTGCTGGGCCTGCTGCGGCTGGCCCGGGTAGGACCCCGGCTGCCCGCCCGGCTGCACACCGCCCGGCTGCACACCGCCCGGCTGGGCGCCGTACGGCTGCTGCTGCGCGCCCGGGTAGCCGTAACCGCCGGGCGGCTGGGCGCCGTAGGGCTGCGGCTGGGCGGGGCGCGGAGCGGGAACGAGGGGGCCCTTGAGGGCGGGGACCAGGGGGCCGGCGATGGCGGCGGCGGCCAGCACCAGCGCGGCGATCAGGCCGAGGATCAGCCCGCCGCCGACGTCGACGCCCGAGGCGAAGTCGTCGAACGGGCCCACCGGGTCGACGATCGTCCAGAACGCGGTCCACGCGGCGAAGACCGTCAGCGCGACGCCGAACTGGCCGAGGTCCAGGCCGACGACCTTGCGCGGCTGCGGAAGCGCGCGGGCCAGGACGATCAGGACCGCACCGATGATGCCGCCGACGTACACGCTCATGACCAGGCCGAGGTTGTCCCAGGCGTTGGGGACGTTGCTGCCGGAGCCGTCGTACGTGTCGAGGAACGACGCGATGAACAGCAACACCGCTGCTCCGATCACCACGCCGTCGCCCCGAGTGAGGGAGCGGATATTCACTTCAGGTCCTTCGTAGGTCGTCTCGTCGGTAGAGGCGTCGCTGTCACCAGGTCGCCGTCAGGCCCCGGTGCGAAGCGCGGGGGGAGGCCCCTCATCGTACGGATGACCCTATCGTCCGTCCGATGAGGCTGTCCGCCGGGATCAACGGGCTGATCGCTACCCGCGCAGGAAACTCACGATTCCCTCAGAGATCCCCTGCGCCGCCTTCTGCCGCCATGCGCCGTCGGTCAGCAACGCCGCGTCCTTGCTATCGCGCATGTTGCCGCACTCGATGAACACCTTGGGAACCGTTGACAGATTGAGACCGCCCAGGTCCTTCCGTGTGACGAGACCGGTGCCGCCGCCGACGTAGTTCGACGGCGCGCTGCCGGTGACGCGGCCGAAGCTGCCCGCGACGCGCTCACCGAGGTCGCGGGAGGGGCCGACGATGGGGCGGGTGTCGGCGGCCCCCTGGTGCACGGAGTCGGGGAGGATGACATGGAAGCCGCGGTTGCCGGCCGCCGAGCCGTCGGCGTGCACGGAGACCACGGCGTCGGCGTGGGCGTCGTTGCCGATCCTGGCCCGCTCGTCCACGCACGGGCCCCACGGCCGGTCCCCGTCCTGCGTCAGCTTCACGGTGGCGCCCTGCGCCTGGAGCAGCTTGCGCATACGGCGGGCCACGTCGAGCGTGTAGTCGGCCTCGGTGTAACCGGCGTTCGTGGAGGTGCCGGTGGTGTCGCACTCCTTCTTGTTCGTGCCGATGTCCACCTGGCGGCCGATCTCGGTGGGGTGCCGGAAGTTGCCGGGGTTGTGCCCAGGATCGATCACGACCACCTTCCCCTTGAGGGGGGCGGTGGCGGCGGGCGCGGAGGAGGAGGGGGCGGCGGAGACCGTGGGGGAGCCGGAGGCGCCCGGCGCCGCCGGCGCCGACGTCCGTACGGCCGCCCGGCCGGAACCGCCGCCGTCGCCGGGGCCGCCCACCGCCTCGTACACCAGCCAGCCGAGCAGCGCCCCGGGCACCAGCGCGACGACCGCGACGGTCAGGGGCCCGCGCCGGGAACGGCGGGGGCGGGAGGGTTCGAAGTCCGGGCCTGCGTACGACACGTACGTGACTCTAACCGCGCCCCCGCGTCCCCGCCTCCGTTCGCCTCAGCACACGCAGCGAACCGGTGACCGAGACTTCCGTGAACGCGCCGGACGCCAGGGCCCGGAGGTAGACGCGGTACGGGGCCTGCCCGGTGAACTCGTCCACCGGGTCCGGGAACACGTCGTGGATGACGAGCAGCCCGCCTTCGGCCACATGGGGGGCCCAGCCCTCGTAGTCCGCGGCGGCGTGCTCGTCGGTGTGGCCGCCGTCGACGAAGACCAGCCCGAGGGGGGTCCGCCAGAAGGCCGCGATCTGCGGGGAGCGGCCGACGAGCGCGACCACGTGCTCCTCAAGGCCGGCCCGGTACAGCGTGCGGCGGAACGTGGGCAGCGTGTCCATCAGGCCGACCTCGGGGTCGACCGTCTCCGGGTCGTGGTACTCCCAGCCCGGCTGCTGTTCCTCGCTGCCGCGGTGGTGGTCGACGGTGAGCGCGGTGACACCGGCCCGGCGGGCGGCGTCCGCGAGCAGGATCGTCGAGCGCCCGCAGTAGGTGCCGACCTCCAGCAGCGGCAGCCCCAGCCCGGCGGCCTCCACGGCCGCCTCGTACAGCGCCAGGCCCTCGTGCGTGGGCATGAACCCCTTCGCGGCCTCGAACGCGGCCAGGATCTCCGGCTTCGGTGCCGCGGGCATGAGGGGGTCCTTCCGGTCGTACGAACGTCAGGGCGCCCATGCTGCCGCACCCCCGCCGGACGGACGACGGGGGGTGGGGCACACCGGCAACGGTGGACCACCGCCGACCCCGCGCCTCCGGCTGGAGGGGCCGGGTGCGTGGGACCGGGACACGGACACGCGCGCGGTCGTCGTCGGCGGGCGGGGCCGCGTCCGTGGGGCCGGGTGCAGCCGCAGGCGTCCGGCCGTCACCGGCGGGCAGGTCCGGGCCCGTGGGCCCGTGGGGCCGGGGGCAGCCGCAGGCGCCCGGCCGTCGCCCTCGGACGGGGCCGCGCCCGTGGGGGCCGGGGGCACCCCCGAGTCCTACGAGCGGGGTACCCCGGCGTCCAGTACCCGGTCGCGGAGGCCGTGCAGTGCCTCCTCCGCGCGCTCCAGCGCCGCGTCCTCCTCGCTGCCGGCGCGCAGCCGCGGGCGGGCGGCCGGGCGCTGCCGGGGCAGGAACAGGGCGAACAGCAGACCGGCGGCGACCGCGACGGTGGCGATCAGGAAGGAGACGCGGAAGCCGTGCATGGTCGGGACGGCGACACCGCCCACGGTGTCCGCCGTGTTGGCGAGCACCATGCCGATGACCGCGCTGGACAGCGAGGTGCCGATGGAGCGCATCAGCGTGTTCAGTCCATTGGCGGCGCCCGTCTCCGAGGCCGGGACCGCGCCGATGATCAGCGCGGGCAGCGAGGAGTAGGCCAGCCCGATGCCGGCGCCCAGGACCACCGAGGTGAGCACGGTCTGCCAGGCGGCGTCCATCAGGCCGAGGCCGCCGCCGTAGCCGATCCCGATGACGAGCAGGCCGATGATCAGGGTCGTCCGGGGGCCGTAGCGGGCGGACAGCCGGGCGTAGACGGGTGCCGTGAACATCATCGTCAGGCCCAGCGGCGCCACGCACAGACCGGCGACGACCATCGACTGCCCGAGGCCGTAGCCGGTGGCGGCGGGCAGCTGGAGCAGCTGGGGCAGGACGAGGGAGACGACGTAGAAGGAGACGCCCACCATGATCGAGGCGAGGTTGGTGAGCAGCACCTCGCGGCGGGCGGTGGTGCGCAGGTCCACCAGCGGGGCGGCCAGGCGCAGTTCCAGCACGCCCCACAGGAGCAGGACCACGACCGCGGCGGCGAACAGGCCGAGCGTGGTGCCGGAGGACCAGCCCCAGTCGCTGCCCTTGGTGACCGGCAGCAGCAGGAGCACCAGGCCCGCGGAGAGGCCGAGCGCGCCCGGCAGGTCGAAGGAGCCCTTCGCGCGCAGCGGGGACTCGGGGACGACGAGGAGGGTGAGGACGATGGAGAGGACGCCGAGTCCGGCGGCGCCGTAGAAGAGGGCGTGCCAGTCGGCGTGCTGGGCGACCAGCGCGGCGGCCGGCAGCGCGAGTCCGCCGCCGACGCCTATCGAGGAGCTCATCAGCGCCATCGCCGACCCGAGCCGTTCGCGGGGCAGCATGTCCCGCATCAGGCCGATGCCGAGGGGGATGGCGCCCATCGCGAAGCCCTGGAGCGTACGGCCGGCGATCATCGTCAGCAGCTGGCTGGTGACGGCGCTGATCAGCGCGCCGGCCACCATCACGGCCAGGCTGGCGATCAGCATCCGCCGCTTGCCGTAGAGGTCGCCGAGGCGGCCCATGATGGGCGTGGCCACGGCGCCCGAGAGAAGGGTGGAGGTCAGGACCCAGGTGGCGTCGCCGGGCGCGGCGTCCAGCAGTTGCGGCAGGTCCTTGACGACCGGAACGAGCAGGGTCTGCATCACCGCGACAACGATGCCCGCGAAGGCGAGCACCGGGACCACGGCCCCGCCCGCTCGGGCCGGGGGCTGGTCGGTCGTCGTGAGCGTCATGGGGTGAGGCCTCCAGGCCGGGTGTCGGAGGGAACCGTGCGGGATACGTGGAAGCTGAACCTCGTGCGCCGGGGCAACTATTCCGTTGTTTCGGCGGCCTAACGAAATCTTGACCGTTCCCTGACCGGCTGAGGGATCGTCACGCACCCGCGACGGTAGGCGAGATCACTACAGCCAGCCTTGACGGCGTGCCTCGCGCGCGGCCTCGGTACGGTTGCGGGTGCCGGTCTTGCCGATGGCCGCGGAGAGGTAGTTGCGGACCGTGGACTCCGACAGATGCAGCGCCGCCGCCACGTCGGCGACGGTCGCGCCCCCCGCGGAGGCCCGCAGGACGTCGCACTCCCGGGGCGTGAGCGGACTGGGCCCCGCACCGAGCGCCGCCGCGGCGAGCGCCGGGTCGATCACCGTCTCCCCGGTCAGCACCCGGCGGATCACGGCGGCCAGTTCCTCCACCGGGCCGTCCTTCACCAGGAAACCGGCGGCACCCGCCTCCATCGCCCGGCGCAGATAGCCGGGCCGCCCGAAGGTGGTCAGGATCAGCACCCGGCAGTACGGCGCCTGGTCGCGCAGCTCCGCGGCGGCGTCCAGGCCGCTGATGCCGGGGAGTTCGATGTCGAGGAGCGCCACGTCGGGCCGGTGGGTGAGGACCGCGTCCACGATCGCGTCGCCGGCCGCCACCTGCGCCACGACCTGGATGTCCTCCTCCATGCCGAGCAGCAGCGCCAGCGCCCCGCGCATCATGCCCTGGTCCTCGGCGAGCAGTACGCGGATCGACTTCGCGGGCCGACGGCCTGGGGGCATCTCGTTCACGGACCAAGCGTAGGGCGGCCGGCCGTCCCGCGGCCCGGGCTTCGGGGCGGGCACGACCGGAGGTGTCGCGCCGCGTACGGCCGTGCGAAGCGCCCGGAGCAGGTCACCGCGGACCGGCCGGCCGCCCCGCACGGACCGCTCACCGCGCTTCCCCGGCCGGCACGCTCACCTCTGCCTCTGCCCCTGCCTCTGCCTCTGCCCCTGCCCCTGCCCCGGCCGACGGCAGCTCCGCCACCACCACGAACCCCCCGTGCGTCCCCGCCCCGGCCGTCAGTGACCCGCCCGCCGCGGCGAGCCGCTCCGTCAGCCCGGCGAGCCCGGTGCCCCCGCCGCCGACGCGGTCCCCGCCCACGCCCGTACCGTCGTCCGTGACCGTCAGCCGCACCCGGTCCGTCCCGCCCGACACGGCGATCTCGCACCGGCTCGCCCCGCTGTGCCGTACGACGTTTGTGACCGCCTCCCGTACCGCCCAGCCCAGCAGCGCCTCGGCCCGCGGGGTGGGCGGCGGCCCGGACCGGCGCACCGCCACCTCCATGCCCGCCGCGGACAACGCCGAACGGGCGCCGTCCAGTTCGCTGTCGAGGCTGCCCTGCCGGTATCCGGTCACGGCCTGACGGACCTCGGCCAGCGCCTGCCGGCCGACCGACTCGATGTCGGTGACCTGGGCCAGCGCCGCCTCGGGATCGTGCGGCACCAGCCGCCGGACCGCCTCCGACTTCACCACGATCACCGACAGCGTGTGCCCCAGCAGATCGTGCAGGTCCCGGGAGAAGCGCAGGCGCTCCCGCTCCACCGCGCGCCGCGCCAGTTCCTCGCGGGCCGCCCGCAGTTCCCGCACCGCGTCCGTGAGGGACAGCAGCGCCGCGGTCACCATCGTCGAGACACCGGTGGCGTAGACGATGCCGAGGCCGCTCCAGCCGTCGTGGGCGACGCAGACCACACCGGCCAGCAGCGTCACCGCCGCACCGGCCGGGCGCAGGCGCGGCGGCCGCACCGCCGCGCCGGTGGCCAGTCCGAGCAGCGGGAAGAACAGCAGCCAGCTGCCGCCGTAGGCGCCGGCGAGCCCGCTGGTGACCAGCGCCAGCAGCCCCAGCGCCACCCGCGTCGACACCGTCTCGCGCTTCTGGGCCACGAAGGAGCGGATCGCCACGTAGATGTAGAGGGAGTTGAAGGTGAGCAGGCCCAGTCCGCCGATCCACGGATCGGTGCCACGCCCCTGGAAGAGATTGGAGAAGGCGCCCAGTCCCAGCAGCAGCCAGGGCAGCAGGGCGAACCCGGTCGGAGCGGGGCCCGCAGCCGGCCCGGCCGCACCGCATTCCTCGTCGCCGCCTTCCTTGTCGCATTCCTTCGCCTTCCGGCGGTACCGCGCATGCCAGAACATCGCCTCGCCCCCGATCGGTTCGCCCGCCGTCCGTGTCATGACCCGACGCTACGAACCGGGCGCACCCGCGCGGCAGATGCAGGTGTACGGAGCTGGGCGGGACAATTGTCACGGGTTCCGCCGGGTCTGCGGCCGTGCGGTATGTCAGCGGTGTACCAGGGGACGCCGTAACGGAACCGATCAGGAGCCGAGCCGCATGCCCGTCGACGCAGCCCGGGCCCTCGCCGCCGAGCCCCGGCACGGCGAGATCGCCTGGGAGCCCGAGGACGTCCTGCTGTACCACCTCGGCATCGGCGCGGGCCTCCCCGCCACCGGCGCCGGCGAGCTGCGCCACACCCTGGAGTCCCGGCTGCACGTCCTGCCGAGCTCCGCCACCGTCGCGGGCGGCGGCCCGCCCGGCGTGGTCCGTGGTCTGTCGGTGCCCGGCGTCGACGTCGACCTCGCCCGTGTGCTGCACGGCGGCCGGATCCTCCGGCTGCACCGCCCGGTCCCGGTCCGGGGCACGGCGGTGACGGCCTCGCGCACGGCCCGGACAGGGGACGGCCCCGCCCGTCGGGATGACGGGCGGGGCCGTTGCGCCGCTGGTGACGGACGTGCCGTCAGGCCGCCGTTCCGGTCCCGCCGGCCGGCTTGCGGTGGCGGCCGTGCGGCGCCACCTCGCCGTCCCGCGTGGAGACCGGACCGCGGTGCCGGCCGTGACCGGCGTCGGCGCCCTGGGCCTCGGCAACCATGGAGACGCCTCCCGGACGGAACCCGTCGGAGTCCCCGGAAGAGGGCAGCGGCTGGTGCGTACTGGCGTCGCTCATCGGAAGAAATTCACCCCGTCAACGTGATCTTTCGTACAGCCGGGCGAGTGTAACCGTCGTACCGCGGGCCGGATCCAGGCGGCCACGCCAACCGGCATGACTTCGTTACAGACGTCGCTGGTGCAACGGCACCGGACGCGGCGCGACGGGCACCGGGGACGGGACCGCCGGTGCCGGAGGCGCGGCCGTGCGGCCCCTGACCGCATCTTCCGGACCCGCGCCCCCCGTCCTTCCCGCGCTCTCCGTCCGTCCCGCGCTCTCCGTCCGCCCTACGGGAGCCCGCAGCCGTGCCACCCCGCACGGCTCGTCCGCCGTGGCGTACGGCAGCCGCAGCACCCCGTCCCCGGTCCACAGCCCGGCGCCCGCCAGCCAGCCCTCGGGCGCCGCGAAATGGTGCACGCACCGCTCTACGGGCCGCCACACACCGACCCAGCGGCTGCCCGGGGAGCCGTCGAGGCGCAGCGCCACCGCGCAGTTCTCCGGCGCCAGCATCTGACCGGGCTGGACCGCGAACGGGGTCACGGCGCAGTCCGGCAGCCGCAGGCACTCCGGGAAGCGCACCGGCAGCGTGCTGCCCAGCACCCCCCAGCCCAGCCGGTCCCGCCCCGGCGAGGGCGCGTCCGAGCGGATCAGCAGCAGCCCGCTGTCCGGATCGGCCAGCAGCACCCGGTCGTCGCTGTCCGGCGCGATCTGGAGCAGCGGCGACACCTCCCCGCCCCGCCCGAGGTCCACCACGATCGTCTTGGTGCGCCCGCCGGCCTCCCGGTCCACGGCCAGCATCCGCCCGGTCCGGTCCAGCCACGCCCCGCCCGAGCAGCGGCCCGGGATCTCCGCCAGCAGCTCCGGCCCGCACGCCCCGCCCGTCAGCAGCCACAGGGCCGTCGTACGCCGGCCGGGGGCGAGGGCGTAGGCCCGCCGCCCGTCCGGGGCCGGCGGCAGCAGCCGCAGCCGGGCGCCGTCCTCCCCGTCGTACCCGACCGCGCCGAGCGGCAGCTCGCCGGTGCCGGGCCCGGCCGGGTACAGCAGGGAGAAGACGTGCCGCCCGTCGGTCACGCGGTGGATCAGGACCCGCCCGTCGCCCATCGGCTGCACCTCGGTGCCGGGCTCCTCGGGCTGATGGCCGGGGAGCGGGACGGCGTACGGCTGGGGTCCGTCCAGCGTCCAGCGCTCCGGGTACCAGGAGCCGCCGTTGCGGGCCAGGCGCGCGGCGTGGGTGCCGTCCGCGGTGATCACGCACTCCGCCCGCGGCGGACCGCCGCCGCGCCCGTCGTTACCGTGAGCCGGCGAGGACTCGAGTGCACAGGCCGTCATCGTTCGGTCACCTCCGGCGACGAAGCTAGTTTTCGTACGCACGGGCGGGGGACCACCAGCAGGCCGCTTCACACATAAGGATGGCAGCGGAACGATTCGCCTGAGGCGACGGCGGAGAATGTGCTGGGCGGGCCGGAAGCGGGCGGTCGTCCGGGCCCCGGCAGCGGTGGCGGTTCAACGGCGCAGAACAGGCAGGTAGCCTTTCCCCGTGCCCCGTCTGTCAGAAGTCATCGCCGCGCTGGAGAACCTGTGGCCCGCCGAGCGGGCCGAGTCCTGGGACGTGGTCGGCACCGTCGTGGGCGACCCCGACCAGGAGATCTCACGCGTCCTGTTCGCCGTCGACCCCGTGCAGGAGATCGTCGACGAGGCGGTGAAACTCGGCGCCGACCTGCTCGTCACCCACCACCCGCTCTATCTGCGCGGTACGACGACGGTCGCCGCCTCCACCTTCAAGGGCCGCGTGGTGCACACCCTGATCAAGAACGACATCGCGCTGCACGTCGCCCACACCAACGCCGACACCGCGGACCCGGGAGTCTCCGACGCCCTCGCCGGCGCCCTCGACCTGCGGGTCGTACGGCCCCTGGTGCCCGACGCGAGCGACCCCGAGGGCCGCCGCGGCCTGGGCCGCGTCTGCGAGCTGGACCACCCGCTCACCGTCCGCGAGCTGGCCGCCCGCGCCGCCGCCCGGCTGCCCGCCACCGCGCAGGGCGTCCGGGTCGCCGGCGACCCGGAGGCGGTCGTGCGCACGGTCGCCGTCAGCGGCGGTTCCGGCGACAGCCTCTTCGACCAGGTGCGGGCGGCCGGCGTCGACGCCTTCCTCACCGCGGACCTGCGCCACCACCCGGCGTCGGAGGCCCGCGCCCACAGCCCCCTCGCGCTGCTCGACGCGGCGCACTGGGCCACCGAGTGGCCCTGGTGCGAGCTGGCCGCAGCCCAGCTCGACGAGATCTCCGACCGGCACGGATGGGACCTGCGCGTCCATGTCTCCAAGACGGTCACCGACCCCTGGACCGCCCACGCGGCGTCCACCGCCACCACTAGCTCAACGGGAGCCCCCAACTGAACGCCGCGCCCGCCGACCAGATCCGACTCCTCGACGTCCAGGCCCTCGACGTCCGCCTCCAGCAGCTCGCGCACAAGCGGAAGTCCCTGCCCGAGCACGCCGAGATCGAGTCGCTGACCAAGGACCTCACGCAACTGCGCGACCTGCTGGTGGCCGCGCAGACCGAGGAGAGCGACTGCGCCCGCGAGCAGACCAAGGCCGAGCAGGACGTGGACCAGGTGCGTCAGCGCGCCGCCCGTGACCAGCAGCGCCTGGACTCCGGTGCCGTCACCTCCCCCAAGGACCTGGAGAACCTCCAGCGCGAGATCGCCTCGCTCGCCAAGCGCCAGGGTGACCTGGAGGACGTCGTCCTGGAGGTCATGGAGCGCCGCGAGTCCGCGCAGGAACGTGTCGCCGAGCTGACCGAGCGGGTCGGCTCCGTCCAGTCGAAGATCGACGACGCCACCGCCCGCCGGGACGCCGCCTTGGAGGAGATCGACGGCGAGACCGCCTCGGTCACCAAGGAGCGCGAGGTCGTCGCCGGCTCCGTCCCCGCGGACCTGCTCAAGCTCTACGACAAGCTGCGCGAGCAGCAGGGCGGCATCGGCGCGGCCAAGCTCTACCAGCGCACCTGCCAGGGCTGCCGCCAGGAGCTGGCGATCACCGAGCTGAACGAGGTCCGCAGCGCCGCGCCCGACACGGTGGTCCGCTGCGAGAACTGCCGCCGCATCCTGGTCCGCACGTCCGACTCCGGTCTGTAGGAGTCCCTGGAAGTCTGTAAGGAGCCGCGGGGGTGCGGGAGTTCATCGTCGAGGCCGACGGCGGGTCGCGGGGCAACCCGGGGCCGGCCGGCTACGGAGCCGTGGTCGTCGACGCGGAGACCGGGCAGACGCTCGCCGAGCGCGCCGAGTACCTCGGCGTCGTCACCAACAACGTGGCCGAGTACCGGGGTCTGGTGGCCGGCCTGCGCGCCGCGCACGAGCTGGACCCCTCCGCGACGATCCATGTCCGGATGGACTCCAAGCTCGTCGTCGAGCAGATGTCGGGCCGCTGGAAGATCAAGCACCCCGGCATGAAGCCGCTGGCCGCCGAGGCGGCCCGCGTCTTCCCGCCCGGACGGGTGACGTACGAGTGGATCCCGCGCGAGCGCAACAAGCACGCCGACCGCCTGGCCAACGAGGCGATGGACGCCGGGAGCCGGGGCGAGCAGTGGTCGCCGTCGGCGTCCACGGCGGAGCGCGACCGGCCGCGCGACGCGGTCGCCGAGCCGTCGGGCCCGCCCGGCGACGCGACGGCGGGCGCGGCGAGGGCGCGCGCGGCACTGGCGCGGGGACGGTCGGCACTGGCGCAGGGACGGTCGGCACTGGCGCAGGGACGGTCGGCACTGGCGGAGGGACGGTCGGCGTCGGCTGAGGGACGACCGGCGTCGGCTGAGGGACGACCGGCCCCTTCCCCGGCCTCCTCCGGATCCGAGGCACGCGTCGCGAAGGCCGGCGCCGTGGAGGCGGGCGCCGAGGCAGGCGCCGTGGAGGCGGGCGCCGAGGCACGCGCTGTGGAGGCGGGCGCCGAGGCAGGCGCAGAGGCACCCGTCGTGAAGGCCGACGCCGAGGCACGCGCCGTGAAGCCCGATGCCGAGGCACCCGTCGCGGAGACCGGATCCGGGGCACCCGTGGCGAAGGCCGAAGCCGGGGCACCCGCCCCGCGGGCCGGCGCCGAGGCATCCGCCGTGAAGGCCGGCGCCGATGAGCGGGCCGCTCAGGCCGTCGCCACTCCCGCGGTCGGCTGGGGGGCTCCGCCCGACATGGGCGCGCCCGCCACCTTCGTCCTGCTGCGGCACGGAGAGACGCCGCTGACGCCCCAGAAGCGCTTCTCCGGCAGCGGCGGAACCGATCCCTCCCTCTCCGACGCGGGCCGCGAGCAGGCCGCGAAGGTCGCCGCCGCACTGGCCCGGCGCGGCACGATCCAGGCCGTCGTCTCCTCCCCCCTCGCCCGCACCCGCGAGACCGCCGCGATCGTCGCCGCCCGTCTCGGCCTGGAGGTGACCGTCGACGAGGGACTGCGCGAGACGGACTTCGGCGCCTGGGAGGGGCTCACCTTCGGTGAGGTGCACGAGCGCTACCCCGACGACCTGAACGCCTGGCTGACCTCGCCGGAGGCCGAACCGACCGGCGGCGGCGAGAGCTTCGCGGCGACCGCCGCCCGCGTAGCCGCCACCCGCGACAAGCTGGTCGCGGCGTACGCGGGCCGTACCGTCCTGCTGGTCTCCCACGTGACGCCGATCAAGACCTTCATCCGGCTCGCCCTGGGCGCCCCGCCGGAGTCCCTGTTCCGCATGGAGCTGTCGGCGGCCTCGCTGTCGGCGATCGCCTACTACGCGGACGGCAACGCCAGCCTGCGCCTGTTCAACGACACGTCGCACCTGCGCTGAGCGCCGCCGCCTCGCGGGCCAGCGCCTCCACCCGCCCCCAGTCGCGGGCGGCGATCGCCTCCGGCGGCAGCATCCAGCTGCCGCCCACACAGCCCACGTTGGGCAGCGCGAGATACTCCGGCGCGTTCGCCGGCCCGATGCCACCGGTCGGGCAGAAACGGGCCTGCGGCAGCGGACCGGCGAGGGACTTCAGATAGGCGGTGCCGCCCGCGGCCTGCGCCGGGAAGAACTTCATCTCCCGCACGCCGCGCTCCAGCAGCGCCACCACCTCCGACGTGGTCGACACCCCCGGCAGGAACGGCACCCCGGACGCCCGCATCGCCTCCAGCAGTACGTCCGTCCACCCCGGGCTGACCAGGAAGCGCGCCCCGGCCGCCACGGCCTGCCCGGCCTGCTCCGGACCGACGACCGTGCCGGCGCCGACCACCGCCTCCGGCACCTGCCCGGCGATCGCCCGGATCGCGTCGAGGGCGGCCGTGGTCCGCAGGGTCACCTCGATCGCGGAGAGCCCGCCGGCCACCAGCGCCCGCGCGAGCGGCACGGCGTCGGCGGCGTCCTCGAGGACGACGACGGGCAGGACGGGCGCGAGATCCAGTACCGAGACAGGGGAGGGGGAGGGCTCCGGTGAGGTCATGGCCTCATCGTGCCCGCGACAAGCAGCATGCGCAAAGCTCATTGCGCATGCTGCAACGCAATGACTGCCGAGGTCAGTGCACCTCCGTCACCAGCACGTCCAGCGACCACGCCCGCCCCGCCTTGGCGGGAGCCTCCGCCTCCACGACGTACCCGAGATCGCGCAGCGCCTCCACCAGTCCGGCCGGGTCCTGCGGGGCGGCCCCGGAGGTCAGCAGACTCCGTACGATCCGCCCCTTGGTCGCCTTGTTGAAGTGGCTGACGACCTTGCGGGTCGGCGCGTGCAGCACCCGCACGCTCGCCGTCCGCTCCGCGACCTCCCCCTTCGGCTTCCACGCCGCCGCGTACGCGGCGGACCGCAGGTCCAGCACGAGCCCGTCTCCGGCCGCCTCGGGCAGCACGGAGGCCATCGGCGCACGCCAGAAGGCGCCCAGCGCCCCCAGCCCGGGCAGCTTCACCCCCATCGAGCAGCGGTAGGACGGGATCCGGTCCGACACCCGGACGGCACCCCACAGCCCCGAGAACACCAGCAGCGACCGGGCGGCCCGCTCCTTGGCGGCCGCGTCCAGCGTGGCCAGGTCCAGGGCGTCGTACAGCACCCCGGTGTAGATCTCCCCGGCGGGCCGCGCCCCGGCCGTCCGCAGCCCGGCGTTCTTGCCGACCTCGCCCCGCAGCCCCTCACTCAGCCCCAGCACCTCACGGGCCTTCTCCTCGTCCCCGGTACACAGCTCGACGAGTTCACCGAGCACGGCCTCACGGGCAGGGTTCAGGTCCGGCAGCGAGAGCGACTCCAGCGCCAGCGGGGCGCCACGGCCGGACGACGCCTTGCCTTCGGACGGCGGCAGCAGCACGAGCACGGGTGGTTCTCCTTGTACGGGGCGGGTGGGGCTCCGCCAGCGTACGGCGTGCCGGAGGCCGGGCTTCCGCGCACTAGTGCCCCGGCAGGCAACGTTTGCCCGTCAAGGAGCGGCGTCCGGTGCGTGCTCTCGGCGTGCCGGGTGCAAGTCCTCGTACTGGATGTACTCGGGCTTGTGCCCGGTGCGGCGAGAGTGCGTGCCGGGCGTCGCGACGGGGCGAACGTTGCCTGTTGGGACACTAGGGCGCCGCGCGCATCCTTGTGACCTCCCTCACCAGCTCGTTCGCCTCGTCGGCGTGGAACCGCACCAGCATGACGGGCCTCCGCCGTCCGAAGAAGGTCACGTGCTCGACGGGCTCGGCGAGTTCAACCGTGACCGAGGTCTGCGAGCCGACGGCGAGATCGAGCTCACCCTCGCGCTTCTCGTGCGTGGTGCGCAGTTCGCGCCGCACCGAGGCGACGGAGGCGAGCGGGACGCGCAGATCCACGGCGGCGAAGCGGCGCAGACGCAGCGAGGCGCCGGTGAGAACATGCGGCCGGGTCACTGAGGCGGCGTACAGCCCGACCACGATGAGGACCGTATAGAGATCGAGAACGAGAACGACGTGGTGCACGACGGGAAAGTCCCGCAGCAGCACAGCCATCGCCACGGTCTCCACGACACACACGAACCCGAAGCCGAACATCATGGCCCCCTGCCCGCGTGCGTACCCGAAGGCCCGCCCGTCCCCCGTGCCGTGAGGCTGCCGCGTCACCCACCGCACAAGACTGACCAGCAGCACCAACTCATGCCGTACGAGGATGACCGCGACCCGTGCGGAGGTCTTCACCGCCGGCCCTCCGCGACCATCCGCAACGCACGGCGGATGACCTCCGCCTGGGCCGGGGCGCAGTCGGCGTACAGGGCCCGCAGAAAGCTGTGTCCCTCGTCGACGCCGGACTCCGGCACCAGCCCCTCCGGGATGGCGCCGACGAGGAACCGGGCCGCCTCCTCCACCCGCGGATCACCGACGCCCGCGTCCACGAGCTCGTCCAGCAGCGCGTACGCCCGATGCGCCCGCTCGACCCCGCCCGGCACATCGAACGTGCTGCGGAACGACGCCAGCATCCTCTCCCGCTCCTCCGGGGACGCGGTGGTCTCGATCAGCGCGAGTACTTCCCGGTCCATGGCGGCCATGGGGGACTCGATCCCCTGGGGCGACGGCGACGCGCCGGCCACCTCACGGAACAGCGCGGCGAGCTCGGCGGATACGGGCCCCTCGGCGGGCAGCCGCCCCTGCTCGGCCTCCTCCCTCACCCTCCGCAGCCGCTCCCGCCGCTCCCGGACGGCGGCCTCCTGCCGGGCGAGATCCTCGTCCAGCTCCGCGAGGACCTCGACGAGCTCCCGCCCCTCGTCGTCCGCCAGCACGTCCCGCACCTCGGCGAGCCCGAGCCCCAGCTCGGTCAGCCGCCGGATCCGGGCGAGGACGACGGCGTGCCGCAGTGTGTAGTCGCGGTACCCGTTGGGGCGCCGCTCCGGTTCGGGCAGCAGCCCGAGGTGGTGGTAGTGCCGCACCGTCCGGGGGGTGACACCGACGGCCGCGGCGAGCTCTCCGATCCGCATGCCGACCAGTAGAAACGTTGACGTTGCGGCAGGGTCAAGCGGGCGGCGCGTGCCTGACGGCCCGCGGTGCCGTGTGCCACGATCGAGGGAACGGTTCCCGACCTCTCGGACAGGTGATCCCCCGATGTCCCAGCCTGGCGAGCGAGAGAAGGAGGGGCGTGACATGACTGCCATGGCCCACGAGCCGCTCACGCAGGACGAGGTGCTGCTGGAGTGGTTTCTCGCCCTGGACACCCCGCAGGGTTTCCGGGCAGAGCTCATCGAGGGGGAACTCGTTGTGACACCGCCGCCGGACGGGGAGCACGAGGACTACATCGAGCTGGTCGTAGGCCAGGTGTACCGGAAATCCCGCACCGACATGCAGTTCTCCGCGAACAAGGGGCTGACGCTGGCGAGCGGGGGCGCAGGCCCGCAGAATCATGCGATCCCGGACATCACCTTCGCTCCGAGGCGACTACGGCTCTTCCGCACCGCCGGTTCCTGGATGCCGTGCGACGGAGTGGCCATGGTGGTCGAGGTGACCTCCACCAGGCCTCAGGCCCACCGTGCAGCCAAAACCCACTGCTACGCCCGTGGCGGTATCCCGCTCTACCTGCTGGTCGACCGCAAGGCTTCGTCGATCACCCTGTTCAGCGTTCCGGAGAGGGGCGACTACCGGCAGTTGTGCGTCGTACCCCTCGGCAAGCCCATCTCCCTCCCCGAACCCTTCGCCTTCGACCTGGACACCGCGGACTTCCTCTGATCCCCTGAAGCGGGGGAGGGGGACCAAAGGTGACCGCACAAGAAGTGGCCCGCTGGACCAGGGCACGACTGGGCCGCTGCGGCCCGCCCCTCGACCTCCTCACCGCCTGCTTCGACCGGCACCGTTACGCCCCGCACGCCCACGACGAATTCACCGTCGGCGTCACGACCGGCGGCCTGGAGGTCATCGCCTACCGCGGCGAGTGCATCTACTCCGGCCCCGGCTCCATCGTCGTCCTGGAACCCGGCGAGGTGCACACCGGCGGCCCGGCCGCCCCCGACGGCTACGCCTACCGCGCCCTGTACGCCGCCCCGGCCCTGCTGACCGACGGCACCGCGGGCGGCGGCGGCCTCCCGCACTTCCGCGACCCCGTCATCGACGACCCGGAACTGGCCGCGGCCCTGCGCCGCGCCCACACCGACCTCAGCGCCTACCCGGACCCGCTGGAAGCCGAGTCCCGCCTCCCCTGGCTGCTCACGACCCTGGCCCGCCGCCACTCCACGGCCCGCGCCGCCCGCGACAGGCTCCCCGGCGCCGCCCGCCTCGCCCACGCCGTACGCGACCGTCTGGCGGACGAGCTCCTGACCCCGCCCTCCCTCGCCGACCTGGCCACGGACCTGGGCCTGTCCCGCTACCAGCTCCTCCGTGCCTTCCGTACGACGATGGGGATACCGCCCTACGCCTGGCTCGCCCAGTACCGGGTGAACAGGGCCCAGTGCCTCCTCGCGGCCGGCCTGCGCCCAGCCGAGGTCGCCCCGCTGGTGGGCTTCGCCGACCAGGCGCATCTGACCCGCTGGTTCCGCCGCGTCCTGGGCGTGACCCCGGCGGCGTACCGCAACAGCGTTCAAGACACCCGGCACTGAGACGGCCGATCCTGCCCGCATGACTGCACGCGGCTGGTTCCTGTTCTCCCTGATGGGAGTCGTCTGGGGCATCCCCTACCTGATGATCAAGGTGGCGGTGGACACCCTCTCCCCGTCCATGGTCGTCTTCACGCGCTGTGCCCTGGGCGCCCTGCTCCTCCTCCCCTTCGCACTGCGCCAGGGAGCCCTGTTCCGGACCGTACGAGCGCACTGGGCGCCGATGCTGGCCTTCGCGTGCATCGAGATCATCGGCCCCTGGTTCACGCTCACCGACGCCGAGCGCCATCTGTCCAGCTCCACCGCCGGCCTGCTGATCGCGGGCGTCCCGATCGTCGGCGTCGCCCTGGCCCGGTTCTTCGGGGACACGGAAGGCCTCGGCCCGCGCCGGGTGACCGGCCTCGCGCTGGGCCTGGCGGGCGTGGCGGTGCTCACCGTCCCGCATCTGACCGGCGGCGACGCGCGCTCGCTGGGCGAGGTGCTGCTGACGGTCCTGGGCTACGCCACCGCCCCGCTGATAGCCGCCCGCCACCTGAAGAACGTCCCGACGCTCCAGCTCACGGCCCCCTGCCTGACCCTGGCGGCCCTGGTCTACGCCCCGGCCGCCGCGGCCTCCTGGCCCTCCGCCCTCCCGTCCGCCCAGGTCCTGGCCGCCCTCGCCGGCCTGGGGGCGGTGTGCACGGCCGTGGCCTTCGTGGCCTTCCTGGAGCTGATCAAGGAGGCCGGCCCGACCCGGGCGACGGTCATCACGTACGTGAACCCGGCGGTGGCGGTGGCGGTAGGGGCCCTGTTCCTGGACGAGCCCCTGACACCGACGGTCCTGACCGCCTTCGCCCTGATCCTGGCGGGCTCGGTGCTGGCCACGGCCGCCGGTCCGCGCCCGGCCGCACGCCCGGTACCATGGTCGGCACGGCAGACGAGCCGGGCGGACGGCCGCGTGGAGTCCCCCTAGGGGGCTTCCCGAGGAACGTCCGGGCTCCACAGGGCAGGGTGGTGGCTAACGGCCACCCGGGGTGACCCGCGGGACAGTGCCACAGAAAGCAGACCGCCGGGGACCTCGGTCCTCGGTAAGGGTGAAACGGTGGTGTAAGAGACCACCAGTGCCCAGGGTGACCTGGGCAGCTAGGTAAACCCCACCCGGAGCAAGGTCAAAAGGAGCGCCGTAACAAGCGCTCTGCGCGGACGTTCGAGGGCTGCCCGCCCGAGTCCGCGGGTAGACCGCACGAGGCCGGCGGCAACGTCGGTCCTAGATGGATGGCCGTCGCCGAGGGGCCCGCGAGGACCCCTCGGAACAGAACCCGGCGTACAGCCCGACTCGTCTGCCGCCACCTGCGGCTTTGCCTCGGAAAGGGCCTCTGATCTGGGACGGAGGCCCTTTCCGGTCTTTCGGGGGCTTGCCGCGTTACGCGGCGGAAAGTCCCTCGGAAGTCCCTCAGACAACGCCGAAAGTCCCTGAAAAGTCCCTGGAGCGGAGGGACGGGCGAGGCCTCTGAGCTGGCCGTTCGCGACAGTCGTCGGAGCATGGCGTTGGAGCCGCTGGCATGGGGGTGGTGTTGGCTCGGCCGGATTACGCGGCCTCGGCGTTGACCGCCGTGGTCGTCACACTGCGAGACCACCCGCTGCCCGCAGGTTGGTCCCACACCGACACCGACGTCCTGTTCGCCGTCCCCGTGAACTATCCCGCTGGTCAGCCGGACAACATCTGTGCCCGCCCGGACCTGACGCTTGCTGGCGGCGCAACGCCCGGCAACAGCCAGGGCATACAGCAGCACGCCGGACGCTCCTGGCTGCAATTCTCCTACCACATAGACCCGAACGACTGGCACCCCCACGTGGACCCCACGCTGGGCAGCAACCTCGTTGACTACCTGACCGGCGCTCTCACCCGCTTCGAGGAGGCGAGCTGAACCGATGAGCACCCTGAAGTTCACGCGGCCCGAGCACTGGGAGCGCATCGAGCAGCATCTGGCCGAAGCGCGCGGCGAGCGATTCGCCTTTGCCTTCACCAAGCTGCTGCACAACGGAGAGAACGGCCCCGTCCTTGAGGTCGTCGACATCGCGCTCATCGGCGACGAGGAGACCGAGCCGAACCACGACGGCTGGCGTCTGGCCGACAGGACGCTCGATCGCATCCACAACCGGGCGGTCGCCACCGGACGAGGCCTCGTCGAATTCCACAACCACCGGCTGGAGCCACCACGATTCTCGGCCATCGACGAACGCGCGCTGGCTGATATGGCGCCGTATACGGTCGACCTGCTGGACGGGAAGCCCTATGCGGCCGCCGTGTGGGCGCGAGGAGTGATCCGCGCCGACTGGTGGCGCCCCAGCACAGACGGCGAAGTCGAACGTAAGCCGTTCGACACGGTCACCGTGCTCGGCGACAACATCAAGGTGCTCAACGCGCCAGCCACCACCGATACCCGGTTTGCCCGCCAGACCCCGCTCCTCGGACCACGGGCCCAGGCGGCCCTCGCCGCCTTGCGCGTGGCGATCGTCGGCGCCGGAGGCACCGGATCACACGTCGCTCTCGGGCTCGCCTACCTTGGCTTCCGTAATGTCATCGTCCTCGACGACGACCTCATCGAGACAACCAACCTGAACCGGCTCGTCACTGCCGACCACGCCGATATCGGCAGCCCGAAGACGATCGTCACTCGCCGCCGCATGCGTTCGATCGACCCGAGAATCGAGGTCCAGATGTTCCCCGGGCTCACTCCTGCAGGGGAACATCCCGAACTGCACGACGTCGACCTGCTCATCAGCTGCGTCGACCACGACGGTCCGCGGCACCGCCTCAACCAGATCGCCATCGACACACGTACCCCGCTTCTCGACGTCGCCACCGGCGTCGATGACCATCTTCAGCCTGTCGCGCTCGGCGGCCGTGTTCTCTTCATGCTCCCCGGCGCCGCGTGCCTGACCTGCCTGAACGAACTCGACTCGGCGGAGATCTCGCGCTGGGCCAAACCGGACCATCAGCAAGCCGTCGACCGCCTGCACGGGTACGGAACCGGCGTCGCGAACCCCTCGGTTATCTACCTGAACGGGCTGACCGTCCATGCCGCGCTCGCCGAGCTTGGCGCATGGATCTCCGGTGCCCGCGAGCCGGCACGATGGCTCGATATCGACCTACTCGGGGCCGTGAAGTCTCCAGGCACACAGGTCGGACCTCGCCGAATTCCAGGACGTGTTCCCGGCTGCATCGACTGCGGGTACGACAAGTGAGGGGCCCCACGATGGGGCGCGCAGGGTTTCGCCGCAGTGGCCTGCCGTCCGGTTAGGGCGGCATGGCACTGTGCGGGACGCTGGCCGCTCGAACCGCTGCATTCGGAGGAACCTCTCGAGGACCTCCCGCCCACCTGCTGGGCTCGCCCCACTGCGTTCGTGTCCGATCAGTCCAGAGGGGTGGCCTGGTCATGCCTGCTGTTTCAGGTGCTGCATGAGCTGCTGGAAGGTGGACCAGGCTTGGGGGTCGGTTCCGTGTCCCAGGGGGTAGTGGAGGGCCGGTTCGGCCAGGGGGCCGAGCCGCGTGGGGATGGGACCGAGGGACAGTTGCTCGGCGCTGGGCGGACCAATGCGCCGGGCCTCGTCGTGCCCGAGCGTGAAGGTCACGGGAATCGGAGGGGGTTCGAGCCGTGCGGGGACGGTGAGGTCGCGGCGGGCGGCTCGGAGGGCCGTGAGGAGGGTGACGAGGCCGTGCTCGGCGTCGAGTTCGGCTGCGAGAGCCTCGATGGTTTGCAGGGGCGGTGTTTGGTTCTCGCCGTAGCCGAGCGCGAGGGTGATGTCCTCTTCGACGCCGGCCGTCGTCCGGAGCACGCGCATGGTGGCGAGAGCGGGCTGGTCGGGGTGGCCGACGGCAATCAGCCAGCTGGGGCGGGGTGCACGGGCGCGGGCCAGGTCGGTCAACTGGCGGGTGGACCAGGGGAGATTGACCGGTTCGGCGGTGCTCCAGCCTGCCGGCGCGGCGCCGGTCAGCTGCCGGAAGGCGGCCTCCAGGGCGCGACCGAGGACGAGGTCTGCATCTGCGGGGTGTCGGGTGCGCAGGGTGAGGAGAAGCTGGCGTTCACCGGTCTCGGTGGCCGTCTTGAACGCCTCGGCCACGGAGGCGGTGCCGTCCTTGTCACGTACGGGGGTGAAGGTGCCGTTCTTCCAGTGGAGTACGGCGCCGGACAGGCCGTCGTAGTAGCCGTGTTCGGGGTCTTGGACGACCCAGCGGTTGGGCAGGCCGCGCAGCGCGGTGCGGGTCGCCAGGGTGAGGCGGGCTGTGGGCGGAGTGACGATCTGCAGGGCCCGGTCGGTGGCTGTTGCGGTGCGCAGGGCGTCGGAGAGCCAGGTGGTCATGGCGACCAGGGGGCGGTCCTGGATGACCACGGCCGTCGTGGCGGTGAGGACGTCCACTGCGGGGGTGCCATTGGCCGGGACTGGGATCGCCGAGACGTCGGTGGTGAGGGGGACCACGTCCGTGGTGGCGGCCTCAGGTGGCCAGACCGTGCCGCCCAGCACGGTCGCCAGCCGCCCGGCGAAAGAGCCGGCCAGCCGTCCGGCCTCGGCCACGGCGGTGGAGGCGCGGGCCTCGGTCCACCACACCGGCCCTTCCTCGACTGCGTGACCCAGCAAACGGGCGGTCTCGCCCGGGACCTGGATGAGGATGGGCGCCTCCACCGAGACCAGGGGGCGGCCGTCGGGGGCGCAGAGCTGGACGACGGCGCCGTCGGCCGTCGTGTTCACGCCGAGGTCGGGGCCGCCGGCGTAGAGGCCTGCGAGCAGGGTGGGCAGGTCCGGCATTTTTGGGGTGAGGGCGATGACGTCCTTCGTCACTCTATGTCGGCCTCTTCAGCGGTCAGGGCGGTCTGGATCAGCTGGTGGGGGCGCCCGCGTCGGACGAGCGTGCCGCGTCCCGGCGGCTGCGCTGAGGCGTACAGGCCGGGGAAGAGCTGGCCCTCGGTGCGCTCGCCGGTCATGACGAGGGCGGTGGTACCGGTTTCGCGCAGGGCGGTCAGCAGCGGTTCGTACAGGGCGCGGGAGGCGCCGGCGGTACGGCGGGCGAGGACGAAGTGCAGGCCGATGTCCTGCGCGGAGGAGATGTACGGCAGGAAGGGGGCCAGCGGCTGCTGACCGGCGGCAGTGAGGATGTCGTAGTCGTCGACGAGGATGACGATCCGCGGGCCGGTGAAGGTGGGCTCGGCGGTCAGTGGCGCGTCGGGGTCGGCCGTCTCCGGCAGGCGCTTTTCCAACTCGGTGGCGATGCCGGTGGACAGGGCGGCGGCGAGTTTGGCGTTGTGGGCGTAGCCGCCGCGGTACGGCTCGGGGATGGCGCCGCGCAGGCCGCGGCGAGGGTCGAAGATGCCGAAGACGAGTTCCTTGTCCCCATACCGCTCGATGAGCTGGGTGGCGATCAGCCTCAGCAGGTTGGTCTTGCCGCACTCGTTGTCGCCGAGGATCAGCAGGTGCTGGTCGGTACCGAACAGGTCGAGGAGGGCCGGGGCGAGGGTGTCCTGGTCGACGCCGAGGGGGATCTTCACCGGTTCGGTGGCCGGGGTGGGCAGTTTGGCGGCGGGCAGGCGAGTGGGCAGCACCCGGACGGGCGGGGCGAGGTCGCCGTGCCAGGAGGCGCGGATGGTGCGGGCGGTGCGCTCCAGGGACGGCCCCAGGTCGCCGGTGGAGGGCCGGTTGTCGATACGGGGCAGGGCGACCTGCGCGAACAGCTTGCCGTCGGTCAGCGCGCGGCCGGGGTTATCGGGGGACAGGGTATCGGCGAGCTTGCGGTCGATGGTGGAGTCGGCCGGGTCGTTCAGGCGCAGCTCGATGCGGGTGCCGAACATGGACTGGGTGGCGATGCGGACGTCGTTCCAGCGCAGCATGCCGGCGACGACGTGGATGCCGTAGCCGCTGCCGCGTTTGAGCAGGTCGGCCACCGCGTCGTCGAGGTCGGCGAACTCCTCCCGCAGTGCGCCGAACCCATCGATGAGTAGTACGACGTCGGTGGCGCCGAGTTCAGGCAGCCGTCCCTGGGCGCGCAGGTGGCGGAGCTGGTCGATGGAGTCGATACCGCGCTCGCGGAACACTTCCTCGCGCTGGGCGAGCATGGTGCGCACCTCGGCGACGGTGCGGGCGGCGCGCTCGTGGTCGGCGCGGGAGGCGATGCCGCCGACGTGGGGCAGGTCGGCCAGGGCGGACAGGCCGCCGCCGACGAGGTCGAGGCCGTAGATAGCGACGTCGTACGGGGTGTGGGTGAGGGCCAGGGAGAGGGCAAGCGTGCGCAGGAGAGTGGTCTTGCCGGACTGCGGGCCGCCGATGACCGCCGCATGGCCGCCGGCGACCGTCAGATCCAGCAGCCAGGGCCGCTGCCACTGGCGGGCCGGGTCGTCGAGGACGCCGAGCGGGATGCGGAGCGGTCCGTAGCCGTGGGCGAGGCGCAGACCGTCCGGTCCGGCCTGGAGGGGGCCCGCGGCCGCGTCGAGGGTGGTGGCGTCGGGCAGCGGGGGCAGCCAGATCCGGCGTACGGGTGGGGCGGCGGTGGCGAGTTGGCCGACCATGACGGACAGGACGGTCGGTCCGGTCTCGCGCTTGGTGGCGGCGGGCTCCTCCGCGGCCACGGCCTGTTGCGGTGTGTTGTACGTCGGATAGGGCCGGGCGAGCGGCTCGTCGTCGCGCTCCTTGTGCAGGGCCGGGCCGTGGTAGGCGCCGGAGACGTAGCCGGCCTTGAAGCGCTCGTAGGTGGAGGTGTCGACCTTGAGGTATCCGAAGCCGGGCAGGGGTGGCAGATGGAAGGCGTCGGTGGTGTCCAGGACGGTGCGGGACTCGTCGGCGGAGAAGGTGCGCAGGCCGAGGCGGTACGACAGGTATGTGTCCAGGCCCTTGAGCTTGCCGCCCTCGACGCGCTGGCTGGACAGCAGCAGATGGACGCCGATGGAGCGGCCGATGCGGCCGATGGACAGGAACAGGTCGATGAAGTCCGGCTTGGCGGTGATGAGTTCGCCGAACTCGTCGATGACGACGAACAGATGCGGAAGGGGTTCCAGGTCGGGGCGGGTCGTGGCGCGCAGAGTGGCGTAGTGGCCGATGTCGGCGACGTTCCCGGCGTCCTTCAGGACCTGCTGGCGGCGTTTGACCTCGCCGGCCAGGCTGGCGTGGACGCGTTCGACTAGGCCGGCCTGGTTCTCCAGGTTGGTGATCACCCCGGCGACGTGCGGGAGTTCGGCGAACGGGGCGAAGGTGGCGCCGCCCTTGTAGTCGACCAGGACCAGGGCCAGGTCCTCCGGGGAGTGGGTGACCGCGAGGGCGAGGACCAAGGTGCGCAGCAGCTCGCTCTTGCCGGAGCCGGTGGCGCCCACGCACAGCCCGTGTGGACCCATGCCCAGCTGGGAGGACTCCTTCAGATCGAGCAGTACCGGCTCGTGGCGGTCGGTCAGGCCGATGGGGACGCGCAGGAAGTCCCGTTCACCGCGCGGCGCCCACAGCGTCTCGAGGTCCAGCGCGGCCGGGTCGTCGATGCCGAGCAGGGCGGGGAAGTCCACCGGCCCGGAGACCGGCGTGCCCTCGTCCACCGACTCGGCCGACAGACGCAGCGGCGCCAGCATGCGGGCGATGCCCTCGGCACCGGGAGTGGTCACCGCGTCGGACGTGCCGTGGGCGGTCGGGGCGTCGGGCGTACGCAGGTCCTCCACGGCGACCCGGTCACCGTCGACGGTGATACGCACACTGACCTGGTCGGGCTCGTGCACCTGATGCTGAAGCAGATGCAGCACGGTGACACCCATGTCGGGCAGGCCGATCGCCGAGTCCGGGCGGGGAAGCTCGGCCGAGGTGTCACCGTAGGTGTCGCTGACCACGAGCATGCGCGAGGTCAGTCGCAGCGCGTCCCTGCCGGACAGGCCGCGGCGCACCTCGGCCGCGTACGCGGCACGCCGCCGCAGATCGGGCGCGCACAGCCGGGCCAGCTCGGCCAGGTCGGGGGCGATCCGGCGGGCGGCGACGGGACCGTCGTACACCTGGGTGTCGAGGACGTGCGGCAGCCACTTGGCCCACGCCCACTCGGGCTCGTCGGTCGTGGCGAGGGCGAGCGCCACGTCGTCGGGCGCATGCGTGACCGCGGTCTGGAGCACCAAGGCGCGGGCGACCCTGAGCACACCTTCCCGGTCGCCGACGATGCTGACGTTCCCGGCCCGGTCCAGCGGCACGGTGAGCGGGAAGTCCGTGATCGTGCCGAAGCGGCCCTTCAACGCGCGGGCCTCGTTCAGCATGAACGGATCGGGCGGGGTGAGCACCCCGCCGGCGCTGTTCTGCCCGATCGCAAGTTCCTGAGCGGGTACGTCTCCCGTGCCCGCCCGCACCCGCAGGAAGTCGGCGTCCTGACGACGGCGCTCCCACAGCCGCGCCGGGGCGCGTACGAGGTCGTACAGCGCCTCGGGCGGCGGATTCAGCTCGCGCGCGGCGTGCCGCCGCTCCCGCTCGGCTCTGCCCAACTCCTCGCGCAGCCCCTCCAGATACTCCAGATACCGCTCACGCTGGGTGCGCCGGGTGCGCTGCCCCTTGCCCCGCTGGGACAGGAACAGGGCCACCGCCCCAAGCAGGGCCACGACCAGCACGATCGCACCGATTACGGCGAACTGGCTGTTGCGGACGACGGTCATCAGCACCACGGAGCTGAGGACACCGGCCATGGGCAGCAGCGCCGTTGCCGCGTTGCCGATCTTGCCCTCGGGCAGGTTCGGAGGCGCCTCGATGGTGCGCGGCTCGGCAGGGGCGAGCGGGCGGGTGGACCGCGCGGGCCGGTGGACGATCTGCTGGGTCACCGGACACGCACCGCCCGCTGCATCACCTCGGCCGCCAGACGGACGGCCGCGTCGCGGGTGGCTTGGCCCAGCATGGCGGTATGGATGGGGCCTCCTTGGGCGAGATGACGGTCATAGGGCAGCGGGATCACCGGGACACCAGGCTCGCGCAGGTGCGCGGCGGCCGATTTCACGTCGAGCGTGGTGTCGGGGGAGGCAGCGCTGAGGGCGACGACGGTGGTGTCCAGGGCGGAGTGCGGCAAGTGCCCGAGCCAGTCGAGGACCTGCCGGGTGCCGTGCACGCCCTCGGCGGTCATCGGCGCGACCACCACCCGGGCATGGGCGGTGTCCATCGCGGCGCGCGCCACCTCACCGGGCAGGGTCTCGCAGTCCACCACGGTCACCGCGAAATAGCGCCGCAGGGCCGTCGTCACCGTCATGTAGGTGCGCAGGTCCAGCGGGGCGCCGACCCGGCCCTGGCCCGCGGGCAGCAGCCAGCCTCCGTCGGCCACCGGCACCAGGAAGCCGGTGACGTCGGTCAGCCGCATGGAGGGAGTGAGAATCCGGGCCAGGTCCGCACAGCACCAGCGCACCGTGTCCGCGCCCAGCCGCACCGGGAGCGTGCCGAGCGCCGCGTCGGCCTCCAGGGCGAGCACCGGGTCGTGCCGGTAGTGGTTGAAGGCACGGACCAGCAGCGCGGACACGGTCGACTTGCCGACGCCGCCGCGGATCGAGGTCACCGCGATCACCCGGCCGGTCGTCACCGGTTGCTGCAACTCTTGGGCGTACCGGGTCTGTTCGGCGACCTCCTGTCCGGCGGAGGCGGTGAGTTGTCTCAGGGAGCGCCCGGCGCGACGTGCGACCGAGTCGCCGTGCTGAGGGCGGCCGAGGGCGATGGCGAGACGGGGGTCGACGGTGGGGAGGGATTGCGGAGTTGGGGCAGGGGCCTGCGGGTCGTGGGTCTGGCGAGGGACGGGAGGAGCAGCGGGGGACGGCTCGGGAACCGCTGCCGGCGCCGTCTCCGGCTGCGTGGGGGAGCCGGGGACCGCGTCGGGTTCGGCGGGAGAGGTCTGGATCGGTGCCTCCTCAGAGGTACCGCCGGCCAGCTTCCGCAGCAGATCGTGCTGCCAGTCTCCTCCCCCGGTCATGCCCATCTCCGTGTCCTCACGCGAAGGTGCCGAGCAGCCGCCCGTACACCCCGAACACGCCGATGACCAGCGGAAGCATGGCGATCACGGCGACCGACTCCAGGGCGTCGCCGATGCGCCGCAGCCGCACCCGCACATGCTCGGCAGGCTCCACGCTCAGCACTACGAGAGGAACGACCGCGAGCAGGGCCATTACGCCAACCGGCCCGGCTGTCCCGGTGCGCTCCAGCCACACCACGACGAGCCGCACCGCGACGACGCTCGCGGCCACCAGCAGCATCACGACCTCGGCGGTGAGCGGAAACGCCCGCGCCCGCAACCCGAGTGCCACCATGACCATGACACCGAGCAGCACCGTCCACACCGACACCGAGCGCAACACCATGACGCCGGCCACGGCCGCTGAGGCGGCCAGCACGACGGTCGCGATCACCAGCCCGCGATGGGTGGCCGCCAGCGCGGTGGCCACCTGGTACCGGCTCACCGACGCCCCACCCGTACGCCGGTCATCCAGCCCGGTCAGACCCGACGCCATCAGCGCCAGCCGCGGCAGCACGCCCAGGGCAACGATGGAGAAAGCCGCCAGCAACGCGCCGGCCCGGGCCTGCCCGGCCGCCGACCCCGCCCCGTCCTGAAGCCCGATGGCCACTTCCCACAGCACGAGACACCCGCCGACCGCCCCGGCCCCGAACAGCGCCCCGCGTCCCAACGGCGTAAACCATCCGGCGAGCAACAGCGCAGTTGCCACGGACACAGCGAGACCCGCGAGCCGCTGCGGGCCAGACCAGCCATACGCGTCAGCACAGGTCCAGACGCCGAGAACGCCCAGGGCGCCAGCAGTGACGATCGCGGTGATGGCAAGACCCTGCCGCCGCACACGCCCGCACAGCACCCCGGCGAGCGCACCCACCCCCGCGGCGGCGAGCAACCCGGCGCCGACCGCAGCCAGATCGAGCGCTCCGCGGGCCAGCACGCCTGCGGCCACCGCCCAGAACACGGTTGCGGCTCCGGCGACAACCCTGCGCACCGCAGGACGCCACCGCCACGCCCGTACGTCGAGATCGTCGGCGACCTCGTCGCTCACGTCGTGCACGACAGGAGCCGACGGCGCGTCCTGCATGCGGACCAGCCGCAACACGGCCCCGTCCTGGACACCAGCCGACGCCAACGAGGAGTCGGGCTCCAGTGCGGAGCCGTCAGTAGTGACCAGATGCCGCGGCTCGGGCCGCGCGCCCACGCGGTCGTCCAGCAACCGCATGATCTCCGGCAGGAGAACCCCGATCGGCTCCAGCGAGGGCAGCACGAGGTCGACCCGGCGCCGCTCGCCGACCAGGGTGACCCGGCTGAGCACCGCACGCTGGCCGGCCGCTGAACGGCTCAATGTCCCCGTGGATATCACGCGTTCGAACCTATCACCGGGTAGATGAGGCCATTGAGGGCGAAGGCGGTGGTGGGGTGGAGGGCTGGGACGGTACTGACGTCCCGTACGGGCTCTTCCCGATGACTCGATGCGACACGAAGGACCAGCCCACGCACCCCGCGCACACCACGGCCGCGATCACGACGCCGGCGAACAGCTTCCCCAACCTCTCGTCGGTGGAACGCCGCTGCCGCTGTGCGCCGAACAGCAGGGCGTCGCGGAGACGGCGGCGGCGTACCGACACCGACTCCAGGAGCTGGCTGTCGTAGTCCTGGGCCGTCACGTCGGGAACTCGCCCAGCCAGTTGTGCTCGACGAGGTGCTTGGGGAGGTAGTCCGACTCCACCCCGAGGGCGACCTGCCCGTCATAGGCCCAGCAGGCCATCGCCAGCGGGCCCAGGGCGATGCTGCCGTCGATGTTCGCGGCCCGTTCCTCGTTCAGGGTCCAGTACGCCTTGTGCAGCTTCAATGCCTCGATCAGGCCCGCGGTGAAGCCGTTCCAGTCGTTCGCGATCAAGCGGGAGAAGAGGTGGATCGGCGGATAGAGCACGCCGTCGAGCAGGTCGCGAGGGGTGATACGGGCCACGTCGGGGTGGGACATCTCCAGCGTGGTGGTGAGCTTCTCTACGAGCCCGGGCCGCCGCAGCCAGTATGTCTGCAGCGTGTCCACCCAGTGGTAGATGTACTCGTCGTACTGCCCCTCCGGCGATCGCAGCCGCTCCAGCGGAATCTCACAGAGCTGCGTCATGCGCTGCGGCTCCCGGCAGATGACCGCCAACCAGAAGGCAGTGAGCCAGTTGCCCGCATCGGCCGCCGGAAGCGGACCGACGGCCGGGAGACTGCGCACCTTGTAGTTGATGCGGCACTCGACGGACCCCTCGTTTGCACCGGCCACGGCGAACAGCGCCGAGCCCAACTGCATAGCGTTCACAGTGGCGTCCCAGGTCTCCGCCTTCGCTGCTCGCGGGTCGATGACACAGCGGGCACGCAGATTCATCAGCGCGGTGTTGAACGTGAAGTCGATCATGCTCGGTGAGCCTTCGAGATCGTCGATCTCTTCGGCCAAGTCCGCCCCCACCCGCGCCGCGAACTCCGCAGCATCAGGGCGCGGTGCGAGGTGCCGGGAGATCTGTACGGTCACGGAAGGGTCCCCCTGCTGATGTCGAACCGTCGATACCGGTAACCAGTGTACGTTCCCGCGTTTCTCTCCCCCTTGACGACGACGTATTCCAGCTTGCCGTCTCGCAGGGCCTTTCTGAGGTCCGAGACGAGGTCGTGCTCGCCGCGCTTCCTCATTGCCTGGAGGATGTCGAGGAAGTATTCCCTGCTGCCTTGGGAGACCTGCTTACCACCCGGAAGCGTGCGTCTGCCAAGCTCGGTATCGGGACTGCTCTTGGCCTCGATCACAACTATCCGACCATCGTCATGCTTCCAAACCTGGTCGAACTGGTCATTGCCGTTCTTTGGCCCGAGCAGTGGCTGTTTCTTGAAGTCCGGGTAGTTCTCCGCTATGTAGTGATATTCGGCGGCCGTCTCACCAAACGCCTCGGTGGCGTCTCCCATCGCCGTATGCGATTCCTTGTACGCCCCCTTGGCCTCCCCCCACTGCGCGGCCGTGTCGACGGTGCCGTGAAGCTCGTGGGCCCTGCCCGTCTCAGCCTTCCAGTCCGCGACGAGGTTGTCGTACTGAACGGCGGCATGGCGTTCCCACGCGGCGTCTTGCAGAACCCGGAATCTGTCCGCACTCGTCACGGTGTCCGCGCCCACGCGGATGTACTCGGCGTCACGGAAGTGCGGCTTGGGCGGTTCCGGAACATCCTTGGCACGAATCCACGGACCGTTGTCCGACAGCCGCGTGAGCTGGGGCGGCGTGTACCCGCTCTCGTCGTGGAGTTCCAGGTCCAGGCGCGTGCCGTTCTTCCGGTAATACTGCTTGCGGTACCCGGGCTCGTGGTTGGCTCGGTATACCTGGATCTCCTCGATCTGCTCCCGCGTGAGCGTTCCGCGAGGTCCGTATGGGTTGACCCCGTCCTGCATGAAGCTGGGGCGCGGGGGCATCGAGTGCTGGCCAGGGGGCCCGCTGTCCGGGCCGGTCACACCGTCCAGGCCGCTGCCGCCGGAGCCGGTACCGACATGGCTGTCGCCGACCGCCCCGGCACCGCCTGAACCGGACGCCTCAGCACCGACCGCATGGGTACTTCCGGCACCGCCGGACGCTTCCCCCGAGCCCCGCGACATCGCGCCGGCCGCAGCGAGTTCTCGCTCCCGCGCCGATACGGTCCCCTCGGGAACGGAGCGTTCCTGCTTCGGTGCCTCGCCGACGAGGTCGCCGTGTTTGTCGTAGGCGATGAACTTGCCGTCCTCGATGACGAGTTTGGAACCGTCGGAGAGTTCCAGGACGCTGTGCGGGGCGGACAGGTCGGGGATGTCGTCCACGCCCCGCAGGCTCGCCGCGACCTCGGCGATTTTCGGCACGGCATGACCCGTCACCTTCACCGCCGCGTTGATCGGGTCGATCGCGTCGCCGACCTTCGCGACCGTGGTGGCGACTTTCGCGGCGGTGCCGGCTTTGCCCGCGGCGGCGATCTTGAGAGGGCCGGCGCCCAGGGTGAGGGCGTTGAAGACGACGGTGGCCGCGGCGCGGGCCGGGTTCTCCTTCCACTTGTCCCAGGCGACGAAGGACTTGCCGAACTCCTTGGCGTACTTCTTGCTGTCCTGGGCGAAGTCGGTCGCGAAGACACCGGTTGGCTTCTGGCCGCCGGACTCCATGAGATAGGTCTCAGCCCCGACGATCGCCCGCACCACGCCTTCCCACGCCTGGCCCGCTTTGTCTGAGCCGTGGACGCCGACCAGGGTCGCGAGGCCGTCGACGGCGCCCCAGATGTTGTCGACGATCAGCCCGTCCCAGAAGAAACTCTTGGCGTAGTAGCCGAGGTCGTCCGGATCCCACCAGTCGTGCGACTGGGTCACCGGTGTGCCCCAGGGGAGCTCCTTGGCCTGATCGAGTACCTCGGCGCTGTAGCCGTAGAGTTCCGCGCCGAGCGGCATGAACTGCTTGTCGCCGGTGTTCATCACGTACTGGGTGCCGCCCACCAGTGCCGTGATCTTGTTGTTGCAGGCGATCTCGGCTGCCGTGAACGCCGCCTGCGCGACGTTCACGTCGTGCATCAGCGCCTGGTGCTGCTCGACCTTGTCCGCGTCATCGGTCCAGTTCTCGTCGAACTCCCCGCTGGGCGTCTTGAGTCCCGCCACGAACGCGGTCGCCTTGCTCTGCAGGCGCTCCAACCGCTTGATGACCGGCGCGACTTCGGCCGCGTACGTCGACAGGGCGTCGGCCACCGTGGCGACCTTGTCCGCGAAGGCATCCGCGCCATCACGTGCCGGCGCGGTGGACGCGAACAGTTGCTCCGCCTCCGGCGCCTCGTAGAAGGCCGAAAGCCCCTGGAACTGGCGGTGGGCCTCCGCGCCGGCCTGACGGATGCCGTCCGCCTCGACACGCAGGGCGTCGGTGTGCTGCTCCAACTGGCCGAGATCGCCGGTGAATAGAGGGATGGACTGGGGCTCGATCACAGACGGCCTGCCTTCCAGCCGGTCGGCATGTCAGGCATGACCAGCCCGGACGCCCGCCGCTGCACCTCGGCCGCCAGCTGCAGGTCGCCGTCCCGGTACGCCACGGTGGCCTCCACCGCGCCGTT
This sequence comes from Streptomyces fumigatiscleroticus, assembly GCF_014647975.1. Lineage (GTDB taxonomy): Bacteria > Actinomycetota > Actinomycetes > Streptomycetales > Streptomycetaceae > Streptomyces > Streptomyces fumigatiscleroticus. The sequence goes on along the minus strand of NZ_BMQF01000002.1, from coordinate 1,721 downwards.
GACCGACTTCCCTACGCGCACGCCGATGAACTGCAGCTCTTTCGCCGTGCCCTCGATGAACTCCGCAATGGCGGCGGCCACCAGCCCAGTCTGTCCCTTGTGCTCCCCGCTCGCCCCGCCCGGTGCGAGTGTCCCGGCCGAGGTGGCCGCGCCCTCCAGATCCTTCGCGTACGCCTGGACGATGTCGTCCAGGACCTTCATGACCTCTCCGACATTCGAGACCACACTTCCGACCCCGGACGGAGATACGTCCCACCTCGGCATGCGTTAGCCCCCGCTTCCCTCTCCCTGTTCCCGCACCGCTGCGCGCAAGGTGTCAGCCGATGTTGTCGACGGCCGCCTTCGCCTTGGCCAGGCTCGACTGCGCGGTCCCGTCGTTCTGCTCCATCGTCGTGCGCACGAGCCGGATGATCTCGCGGACCTCGCCGGCGGCGCGGTGCCAGCGCATCTCCTTGCCGTGGTACTCCTCGGCCACGCCGTCCGCGGTGAAGTCGGCCATCGCGGCCTTCACCGCACGCTCACGGTCGGTCAGTACGCGCTCCAACTGGCCGATGATGCTCTGCAGGCTGGTCTGCACTTCGCTGGAGGCACCGGTGTCGTACGAACGGCGGTCCTGGTTCTGAGGCATCGTCAATTTCCCCCTTGAAGTCGGTGACGGTGAAGGTGATGTCGGCGGACGAGAGCGTGCGCGCTCGCGTGGTTACCGTGCGCCGAAGCGAGCCGCGTCGAAGTTGGCGGCACCCATGTTCTGATGGGCGTTGTCCCCCAACTCGACGTCACCGGTACCGAACGCGGTGTCCATGCCGGACTGACCACCCAGGATCGCGCTTAGCGAGCTGTTGAGCGCATCCGTGATCTCGTCGGCATGAATCTTGAAGGTGTCGAAGGCCGCCTTGCCGGCCCCGTTGAACTTCCCCTCCAACGGCTCCGCCGCCTGGATCAACTGCTCGATCAGCCTGCCCAGGTCCTCACTGGAGCCGACGGTGCTCTTCCCGAGATCCGACAAGGTCGTCGAGCCCATGTCGAACTTCATCAACCCACCCCCGTAAGCGTGTTACATACCGGCGCGGTGTGCTCACCGCAGCGAACTCATGCGTCATGAATGGCTTACAGCCCGTCGAACATCCTCTCGCACCTCACGTTGCAGACGCAATGTGAAACAGGCCGAACTGGCCTGATCCAGGGGGTGAGCAGCGGCACTGCTCCAGGCCAGCCGGGCTCGCCCAACGACCTGCTCTGCGTGCGCTGATGGAGGTCAAGCGGGCGTGTGTTGGCCGTCCGAGCATGTTCGCGGGGAGGCTGCGCGGCCAGTTCCCCGGTGGTACGTATCTCGCGCGAGGTGGTCTTGGCTCACCCATCGTTGATCCCGGTTCCACATCTGCACGGGTCCCGGCATCCAACAGCAGGCGTTCGCTGAGACGTGACGCTTTCGCGGGTGCCGTTGACCTTCTGAGTGGGTGTTTCATCCTGTTGTTTCATCCCGGAGCGTGCGGTTTGCGCTGGTTTAGGTGCCTCGCCAGGTGGGGGTGGACTCGCCGGTGAGGCGGCGGGCCATCAGGTCGATCATGCGGAGCTGGATGAGGGCGGCGGAGCGGGCGGGCAGCGTCTCGTAGTCGCGGGCGAGCCGGCGGAACATCATGATCCATCCGAAGGTGCGCTCCATCGCCCAAGCACACTGCACCTATGGATGGCCAGGAGAGTGAGCGAGGGCCGATAATCGG
>NZ_BMQF01000001.1 GCF_014647975.1 Streptomyces fumigatiscleroticus | reverse complement strand
CACCATCCGCGTCTCCCTCTCGGCGCCGCCCGCCGAGGAGGTCAAGGTCGGCCTCCAGATCCTCCAGTCGCTGGGCCTGAGGGAACGGCGGCTGGAGATCGTCTCCTGCCCGTCCTGCGGGCGTGCCCAGGTCGACGTCTACAAGCTGGCCGACGAGGTGACGGCGGGGCTGGACGGCCTGGAGGTGCCCTTGCGTGTCGCGGTCATGGGCTGTGTGGTGAACGGACCCGGTGAGGCCCGGGAGGCGGATCTGGGAGTCGCCTCCGGCAACGGCAAGGGCCAGATCTTCGTCAAGGGCGAGGTCGTCAAGACCGTGCCCGAGTCGAAGATCGTGGAGACGCTGATCGAGGAGGCGATGAAGATCGCCGAGCGGATGAAGCAGGACGGCGCCGCCTCCGGCACGGGGAAACCGGCAGTGACGGTGAGCTGAAGCGAGTACGGACCGAGAGGGGGCCCGAGCGTGACGATGCTGGAGAACATCCGGGGACCACGCGACCTGAAGGCGCTGTCCGAGGCGGAACTCGGTGACCTGTCCGAGGAGATCCGTGAGTTCCTGGTGCACGCGGTCGCCCGGACCGGCGGTCACCTCGGACCCAATCTGGGCGTGGTGGAGCTCACCATCGCCCTGCACCGGGTCTTCGAGTCACCGGCCGACCGGATCCTGTGGGACACCGGCCACCAGAGTTACGTCCATAAACTGCTGACGGGCCGGCAGGACTTCTCCAAGCTGCGCGGCAAGGGCGGCCTGTCGGGCTACCCCTCCCGAGAGGAGTCCGAGCACGACATCATCGAGAACAGCCATGCCTCCACCGCGCTGGGCTGGGCCGACGGCCTCGCCAAGGCCCGGCAGGTCCAGGGGGAGAAGGGCCATGTCGTCGCCGTGATCGGGGACGGCGCGCTCACCGGCGGCATGGCCTGGGAGGCGCTGAACAACATCGCCGCCGCCAAGGACCGGCCGCTGATCATCGTCGTCAACGACAACGAGCGGTCGTACTCGCCGACCATCGGCGGTCTCGCCAACCACCTCGCGACGCTGCGCACCACCGACGGCTACGAGAAGGTGCTGGCCTGGGGCAAGGACGTTCTGCTGCGCACGCCCGTCGTCGGCGGCACCGTCTACGAGGCCCTGCACGGCGCGAAGAAGGGCTTCAAGGACGCGTTCGCCCCGCAGGGCCTCTTCGAGGACCTGGGCCTGAAGTACGTCGGCCCGATCGACGGCCACGACATCGGCGCCGTCGAGTCGGCCCTCAGGCGCGCGAAGCGCTTCCACGGGCCGGTGCTGGTGCACTGCCTGACGGAGAAGGGCCGCGGCTTCGAGCCCGCCCTCGCGCACGAGGAGGACCACTTCCACACCGTCGGCGTGATGGACCCGCTCACCTGCGAGCCGCTCGCGCCGTCCAACGGCCCCTCCTGGACCTCCGTCTTCGGCGAGGAGATCGTCCGGATCGGCGAGGAGCGCGAGGACGTCGTGGCGATCACGGCCGCCATGCTGCACCCGGTCGGCCTCGGCCCCTTCGCCGCACGCTTCCCCGACCGGGTCTGGGACGTGGGCATAGCCGAGCAGCACGCGGCCGTCTCCGCGGCCGGACTGGCCACCGGCGGACTGCACCCGGTCGTCGCCGTCTACGCCACCTTCCTCAACCGCGCCTTCGACCAGTTGCTGATGGACGTCGCGCTGCACCGCTGCGGTGTGACCTTCGTCCTGGACCGGGCCGGCGTCACCGGTGCCGACGGGCCCTCCCACAACGGCATGTGGGACATGTCCGTGCTCCAGGTCGTGCCCGGTCTGAGGATCGCCGCGCCGCGCGACGCCGACCAGCTCCGCGCCCAGCTGCGCGAGGCGGTCGCCGTCGACGACGCGCCCACGCTGGTCCGCTTCCCGAAGGAGTCCGTCGGCCCGGCCGTCCCGGCCGTGGACCGGGTGGGCGGCCTCGACGTGCTGCGCCGGGGTGGACCCGCGCCCGAGGTGCTGCTGGTGGCCGTCGGCGTGATGGCGCCCGTCTGCCTCCAGGCCGCCGAGCTGCTGGAGGCACGCGGCATCCGGTGCACCGTCGTCGACCCGCGCTGGGTCAAGCCGGTCGACCCGGCGCTGCCCGGGCTGGCCGCCGAGCACCGCCTGGTGGCGGTCGTGGAGGACAACAGCCGCGCGGCCGGGGTCGGCTCCGCGGTGGCGCTGGCGCTCGGCGACGCCGACGTGGACGTGCCGGTGCGGCGGTTCGGCATCCCGGAGCAGTTCCTCGCGCACGCCAAGCGCGGGGAGGTGCTCGCCGACATCGGCCTCACCCCCGTCGAGGTGGCCGGACGGATCGGCGCGAGCCTGGCCGTCAGCCGTCACGGGGCGGCAGGGAAACGGCGGCATCGTCACGCCAGTCAAGGAGAGCACTGAATGACCAAGGAGTTCGACCTCGGCGCGCTGCTGGCCGAGCGCGGAGCCGAGCGCTACGAGCTGCACACCAGGCACCTCAACCACCAGCTCCCGCGCATGCTGCGGACCATCGGCTTCGACAAGGTCTACGAGCGTGCCGAGGGCGCGTACTTCTGGGACGCGGACGGCAACGACTACCTGGACATGCTCGCCGGGTTCGGGGTGATGGGCCTGGGGCGCCACCACCCCGTGGTCCGCAAGGCGCTGCACGACGTCCTCGACGCGCAGCTGGCCGACCTCACCCGCTTTGACTGCCAGCCGCTGCCCGGACTGCTCGCCGAGCGGCTGCTCGCCCACAGCCCGCACCTGGACCGGGTCTTCTTCGGCAACAGCGGCACCGAGGCCGTCGAGACCGCGCTGAAGTTCGCCCGGTTCGCCACCGGCCGACCGCGCGTGCTCTACTGCGAGCACGCCTTCCACGGCCTGACCGCCGGCTCCCTGTCCGTCAACGGCGAGTCCGGCTTCCGCGACGGCTTCGCCCCGCTGCTGCCCGACACCCCCGTCCCGCTCGGCGATCTCGACGCCCTGGCGCGCGAGCTGAAGAAGGGCGACGTCGCCGCCCTGATCGTCGAGCCCGTCCAGGGCAAGGGCGTGCACGAGGTGCCGCCCGGCTATCTGCGCGCCGCCCAGGAGCTGCTGCACCGGCACAAGGCGCTGCTCATCGCCGACGAGGTGCAGACCGGGCTGGGCCGCACCGGCGCGTTCTACGCCTACCAGCACGAGGACGGCGTCGAGCCGGACCTGGTGTGCGTGGCCAAGGCGCTGTCCGGCGGCTATGTGCCCGTGGGCGCCACGCTCGGCAAGGACTGGATCTTCAAGAAGGTGTTCTCGTCGATGGACCGCGTGCTGGTCCATTCCGCGAGCTTCGGCTCCAACGCGCAGGCCATGGCCGCCGGCCTCGCGGTGCTCTCCGTCATGGAGAACGAGGAGATCGTCGCGAATGCCGCCGCCACCGGCGAGCAGCTGAAGTCCCGGCTGGCGGCGCTGCTGGACAAGTACGAGCTGCTGGCCGACGTCCGCGGCCGGGGACTGATGATCGGCATCGAGTTCGGCCGGCCGAAGTCGATGAAGCTGCGCAGCCGCTGGACCGTACTCCAGGCCGCCCGCAAGGGACTGTTCGCGCAGATGGTGGTCGTCCCGCTGCTCCAGCGGCACCGGATCCTCACCCAGGTCTCCGGCGACCACCTCGAGGTGATCAAACTGATTCCGCCGCTGATCGTGGGCGAGCGCGAGGTGGACCGCTTCGTCGACGCCTTCACCGAGGTCATGGACGACGCGCACAACGGTGGCGGCCTGATGTGGGACTTCGGGCGGACGCTGATGAAGCAGGCGCTCGCCACCCGCTGATCCAGGGCCTCCGCCCGCGCTTTTGCCTGTGAGGCAAGAAGCTTGCCTCACAGGCAAGACTGCGGCTCAATAGAGCCATGAGCTCTTCCGAGACCCCGGCGCCGGACGGGCCGGCCGAGGCGGCGGTGCCCGTCGTCGCCCCCCAGCTGCGCGCCCTGCGGCGCCGCGCCGCCCTCACCCTGGAGGTCGCGGCCCGCGCCGCCGGGCTCTCACCGGCCCATCTCTCCCGGCTGGAGACCGGGCAGCGCCAGCCCTCGCTGCCGATGCTGCTCGCCCTCGCGCGTATCTACGGTACGACGGTCGGGGAGCTGCTCGGCGAGACGGTCCAGGGCCGGGACGCCGTCGTCCGGGCCGCCGACATGGAGCCGACCGAGGCGGGCGGCTGGACCTACCGGCAGGCCGGCGCGTCCGGCCGCGGCATGCAGGCCCTGCGCGTCCAGGTCCCGTACGGCTCCCAGGGCGACATCGTGCGCGTGCACCCCGGCGAGGAGTGGCTGCACGTCCTCAAGGGGCGGCTGCGGCTGCGTCTCGGGGACACCGCCCACCTGCTCGAACCGGGGGACGGCGCGCACTTCGACTCGCTGACCCCGCACCGCATCGCGGCTCAGGACCCCGACGGGGTGGAGCTGCTCTTCGTCCACACCCTGTTGCAGAGTCCCGCGGCCACCCTGTGCCTGGGCCCCGTCACCGGAGAGATGCCATGAGCAACATAGAGGACAAGTTCCCGCGCGCCCTGTGGGTGCGGCTGATCATCTACCTCGCCGTCGGCCACCTCCTCGCGGCCTTCATCTGGCTGCTGTTCGAGGTGGGAGCCAAGTAGGGCGACGCCAGGACCTCAGTCGAGCAGCCGCTCGCGCAGCCGCTCGCGGGTCTCGGGGGCGAGCCGCAGCCCCTGCTCCAGATAGGCGTCCACGCCGCCCCAGGTCTCCTCGATCGTTTCGAAGGCCGCCGCCAGATACTCGGCGCGCGCGTCGAAGAGGGGGTTGAGCAGCTCCATGACCTCGGGGGAGTAGGCGGAGGGCGAGGTGGAGCTGCGGCGCACCTTGTAGCGGCGGTGCGTGGCGTTGGACTCCAGGTAGTCGGCGACGATCGCCTCGCGCTCGACCCCCACGGCGAGCAGCGTCACCGCTATGGACAGCCCCGCGCGGTCCTTGCCCGCCGCGCAGTGCATCAGGGCCGGGACGCTGTCCTCGGCGAGCGCGTGCAGCACCCGGGAGTGCTCGGCGGTGCGGTCCTTGATGATCGCGCGGTAGGAGGTGACCATCCGGTCCACGCCCCTGCCGTCCGCCAGGATCGACCGCAGCTGGTCCAGGTCGCCGTCGCGGACCATCCTCCAGAACTCGGCGCCGTCGGCGGGGTCGGTCAGCGGCAGGTTCACGTTGCGCACGCCCGGCAGCTCGACGTCCGGCCCCTCCAGCCTCTGGTCGGCCGCGTTGCGGAAGTCGAAGATCGTGTGCAGGCCCAGGGAGGCGAGGAACGCCGCATCCTGCGCGGTCGCGTGCGCCAGGTGCCCGCTGCGGAACAGCACTCCCTGCCGCACCCGCCGCCCGTCCACGGTCGGCAGCCCGCCCACGTCACGGAAGTTGCGCACTCCGGCCAGCTCGGGTTCGGTCGACGGAACCTGCTGCGTCACGAAGGTCTCCTCCCACTCGCCCCGCAGACGCGACTCGCCGGCGGACACGCACCGACGATACGACATCGCTGCCTGCTGCAATGAGTTGTCCCCGTGCGAGGCCGGTGACCCGACTTGGCCATGAACGACGCGAGCCCCTGAGGCGTCCGGGGCGCGAAAACAGCCCTGGGGGATACCGGAAGCCTTGCCTCCGAGGCGTGTACTCCGCCCGCCAGCGACGCGGCGGCCCGCCCGCGAGCCCCGGCCGCAGCCGGGCAAGATTGACCAGAAGGTCCCGAATTCTCCGTGTCGGCGGCCTCGGCCCCCGAGTAGCGTCACGCTTCCCCGCCACCGGTTGGGAGGAAGCCGAACCATGGCCGATCCGCGGCAGCGCGAGAAGTACGAGCAGGACGAGGGCGGCAGCGCCGGGGCCGAGCGGGAGTTCCTCAGGGAACCGGCGCGCAGCCTCGTGCGCGCGCAGGAGGAGAACGGGCACGCGGCCCGGCCGCGGCGGCCCGGGCGGGCCCTCCACGCCAGGACCCCGCTCACGGCCGACGACGCCCGGCTGCGCTTCCCCTTCGGCCTGCCGCCCGCTCCGACGCAGGGGTACGCCCGTCCCGGCACCGGGTACCGGGCGGTGGTCCGGATGTCCTCGGCCGCCGGGACCCCGCACCGGGACGCGGCAGGCGGCCTGCGCGGCAGCGCCGTGCGCAGCGTCGTCCCGGACGGCGAGCGGCACGGCCCGCTGCTGCTCGGCCACCCGCTCTCCTACGCCGCCGACGCCCGCGAGTCCGTCGGCTTCGCCACCGCGACGGCGGGGGCGACGAGCGCCCCGCGGGTCGCCCGGCCCGCCGCGGACCGCGGGCTGCGCGCCCTTCGGGCCGCGACCGGCCGCACGCCGCGCAGCCCGGCGCCGGAGCGCTGCCGGGGGCAGCCCCCCACCCCGTGGGGGAACGCCGGCCCGGTCCGGTACCAGCCGCGCCCCGTCGCCGGGGAGCCGGACGGCGCCCGGCCCGACCGCGGGAGTCCGGACCGCCTCCACGACGAGCCGACGCGCCGGCCGCGCCGGACGGACGCCGTCTTGAAGCTGTGCCCGCCGGTGCCCGTCGCCCGGCTCACCGTTCCCGGCCAGGACACCGACTCCGCGCGGGGCAGGACCACCGCCCGCCGGGTCGAGCAGCCGCTCCGCACGCCCCGGCGGACCGCGGACGCCTTCCGTCCGCCGGGCGGCCCCGACCGGTCGCGCGACCCCGCGTACGGCGCGCACCGGCTGGACCGTACCGACCGCACCCGCACCGACCGGACGCTCACTCGGGGGAGGACATCATGACAGGGAAACCCGCCGTCGAGGGACGGCCGGCCGCGGTCTACGGGCTCGCCGGGATCCGGCTCTTCAACGGCGTCACCGGACTGCTCGCGCCCGCGGTGTTCATCGACCGCCTGGACCGCGGCTCCGAGCCCAACCCCGCGGCCGTCTACGCCTTCCGTCTCTTCGGCATCCGCACCGTCCTGCTCGGCCTCGACCTGCTCACCAAGCGGGGCGAGCGCCTGAAGGAGGAACTGCGGGACGGCGTGCTCATCCACGGCAGCGACACCGTGACGGCGGCGATGCTGGGGCTGCGCGGCCTGCTGCCGCCCCGTACCGCGGTGATGATCACCGTGATCTCCGCCACCAACACCGCGCTGGCCGCCGGCGCCCTGGCCATGGACCGGAGGCGGAAATGACGTCGGCCGCGGCGGAGGGGTTCGACTACATCGTCGTCGGGTCCGGCGCCGGCGGCGGTCCGCTGGCCGCCCGGCTCGCCGAGGCCGGCCTGCGGGTCCTGCTCCTGGAGGCGGGCGGGATCCAGCAGAACGACAACTACCTCGTGCCCGCCTTCCACACGGACGCCTCCGAGGACCCCGGGCAGCGCTGGGACTACTTCGTGCGCCACTACGCGGACGACGAACAGCAGCGGCGCGACACCAAGGCCGTACCGGACAAGGGCGTCCTGTATCCGCGGGCCGGGACGCTCGGCGGCTGTACCGCGCACCACGCGCTGATCACGGTCTATCCGTACAACGCCGACTGGGACCGGATCGCCCGGCTGACGGGGGACCCCTCCTGGGGTGCCGAGGCGATGCGCGCCTACTTCGAGCGGCTCGAGCGCTGCGAGTACCGGCGGCCGCCGCTCAAGCCGCCGCCCGGCCGGCTGCTGGCGGGGTTGCTGCGCAGGCTGCCGATCGTCTCCGAGCGGTACGTCAACAAGTCGCGGCACGGCTTTGACGGCTGGCTGCCGACCCGGCTCGCCGATCCCGAGCTGGTCGTCCGCGACAAACAGCTGCTGAAGATCGTGCTGAACGCCGCCCAGGGGGAGCTCGCCGACTTCCTGGGCCGGCCGCTGTCACCGCTGGAGGGCCTCGGGGGGCTGGTGGACCCCAACGACTGGCGGGTGCAGACCGACGCGCTGGAAGGCCTGTGGCAGGTCCCGATCTCCACGACCGCGGACGGCCGGCGCAGCGCCGTGCGCGAGCGGGTCGCCGCCGTGCGGGACAAGCACCCCGACCGGCTCGTGGTCCGGACGCACGCGCTGGTCACCCGGATCGTGCTGGACGAGAACCAGGACGCCGTCGGTGTCGAGTACCTGGACCGCGCACACGTCTACCGGGCCGACCCCGCCGCCGTCCCCGACGCCCGGTCGCCGGCACCGCGCCTGGTGCTGGCCCGGCGCGAGGTCGTCCTGGCGGCCGGCGCCTTCAACACACCGCAGCTGCTGATGCTCTCCGGCATCGGCCCGCGCGACGAACTCGAGCGGCACGGCATCCCGGTGCGCGTCGAGCGGCCGGGCGTCGGCGGCAATCTGCACGACCGCTACGAGGTCGGCGTGGTCAGCCGCACCGCCCGGGAGTTCCCGCTCATCAAGGACTGCTCCTTCCACGCCCCCGAGCCCGGCACCACACCCGACGCCTGCTACCGCGAGTGGCAGCGCGGCAGGGGGCTGTACACCACCAACGGCTCCGTCGTCGCGATCACCCGCAGGTCCCGCCGCGAGCTGGAGGTGCCCGATGTGTTCGTGTTCGGGCTGCCCGCCGACTTCCGCGGCTACTACCCCGGGTACGCCAAGGACGGGCTGCTCCGCAGGGACCGTTTCACCTGGGCGATCCTCAAGGCCCGCACCCGCAACACCGGCGGCCGGGTGCGCCTGAGGTCCGCCGATCCCCGGGACACGCCCCTGGTCGACTTCCACTACTTCACCGAGGGCACCGACAAGGACGGCCTGGACCTGGAGGCGATGGCCGACGCGGTGGAGTTCGTCCGGGGGATGAACCGCAGGGCCGGCGCCCTGATGAAGCAGGAGCTGTGGCCCGGCGAGAAGGTCCGCACCCACGAGCAGATCCGCCGCTGGGTGCAGGACGAGGCCTGGGGCCACCACGCCTCGTGCAGCTGCCCGATGGGGCGCCCCGACGATCCCGCCGCGGTCGTCGACAGCCGGTTCCGGGTCTGCGGCGTCGGACGGCTGCGCATCGTGGACGCCTCCGTCTTCCCGCGCATTCCCGGCTTCTTCGTCGCCACGCCCATCTACATGATCAGCGAGAAGGCCGCCGACACGATCCTCGCCGACACCACCCCACCATCGGACGAGAGGCAAGGGGGAACCCGATGAGCGACCAACGACCGACCGCCCGGGCCTCGGGGTCCGGCTACCGCCGGACCCTGCCCTGGCGGATCCTCACCAGCACCGCCGAATTCCTGGACCGCAGGATCGGCTGGGACCGGCTGCCGGTACCGCTCGGGCTGGCCACCGTCTTCGGGCTGCGGGTGAAGCTGCGCCGGGAGAACCTGCACGACACCAACGCGGTCCCCGCGGTGAACGTGCCCGAGCCGTCGCCGAGGACCGGTGACGCGCACCTGGTCAACCGCACGGCCGACGGCAGCTACAACGACCTCGACTCCCCGCGCATGGGCATGGCCGGCACCCGCTTCGGCCGCAACATCCCGCTGAACAAGGTGCCCCCGGTCACCCCGGCCGACGTGCTCGCCGACCCCAACCCGCGCGTGGTCAGCCGCGAACTGCTCACCCGCACCGAGCTGATCCCCGCCACCACGGTCAACTCCCTCGTGGCGGCCTGGCTCCAGTTCATGGTGCGCGACTGGTTCAGCCACGGCACCAGCCCCAAGGACCGGCCGTGGACCGTACCGCTGCTCGACGACGACCCCTGGCCCGAGCGGCCGATGCAGATCATGCGCACCGCGGACGACCCGACCCGCGACCCGCACGCCCCGGTCGGGACGCCCGACACCCGCGTCAACGTCACCTCGCACTGGTGGGACGCCTCGCAGATCTACGGCAGCAGTGACGAGGAACAGCGCGCCATGCGCACCGGCGAGCACGGGAAGCTGCACCTGTGGGACGACGAGCGGATGCCGTTCCCGTCCGCCCCGGAGCGCGACCCCTCCCGGGTCCCCGGCTTCTGGCTCGGACTGGCCCTGATGCAGTCGCTGTTCACCAAGGAGCACAACGCGATCTGCGACCATCTGCACGCGCAGTACCCCGGCTGGGGCGACGAGGAGCTGTTCCAGCGCGCCCGGCTGGTCAACTCCGCGCTGCTCGCCAAGATCCACACCGTGGAGTGGACCCCGGCGGTCATCAGCCACCCGACCACCGTCACCGCCCTGCGCACCAACTGGTGGGGGCTGGCGGGCGAGCGGGTGCACGACCTGTTCGGCCGGATCAGCGACTCCGAGGTGGTCAGCGGCATCCCCGGCAGCGAGACCGACCACTACGGCGTGCCGTACGCGCTGACCGAGGAGTTCGTCGCCGTCTACCGGATGCACCCGCTGATCCGCGACGACTGGCATCTGCGGGCCGCGGCCGACGACGCGACCCTGCGTGAGGCCCGCTTCCGGGAGATCGCCGGCCCGGAGGCGCTGAAGGTCCTGGAACAGATCCCCGCGGCCGACCTGCTCTACAGCTTCGGCACGCTCCACCCGGGTCTGGTCACCATGCACAACTACCCCAAGTTCCTTCAGGAGTACGAGCGGCCGGACGGCCATCTCCAGGACCTCGGGGCCACCGACATCCTGCGCAGCCGGGAACTCGGTATTCCGCGCTACAACGAGTTCCGCCGGCTGCTGCGGCTGAAACCGGCCGCGAGTTTCAACGAACTCACCGGAAACGACAATGCGGAGTGGGCGAAGCAGATCGAGCGCGTCTACCGGGGCGACATAGAAAAGGTCGACCTCAACGTCGGTCTTTTCGCGGAGAAACTCCCCAAGGGATTCGCCTTCAGCGACACCGCATTCCGGATCTTCATCCTGATGGCGTCCCGCCGGCTCAACAGCGACCGCTTCTTCACGAAGTACTACACCCCCGAGGTGTACTCGAAGGCCGGGATGCGCTGGATCGACGACAACTCCATGGTGACCGTGCTGCTGCGCCACCACCCGGAGCTGCGCACGGCCCTGTCCGGCGTGCCGAACGCCTTCTGGCCCTGGCACGTGGCCGGGAAGTCGTAGGGGGGACCGCGATGGCAACCGAACTGAAGGCGGACCTCGTCCTGGAGGGCGGCGGGGTGCGTGGCCTGGGCGCCCTGGGCGCCGTCGTCGGCCTGCTGGAGGAGGGCTACTCCTTCCCGCGCGTCGCCGGAACCTCCGTCGGCGCGATCGCCGCGGCCCTCGTGGCCACCGGGGTGGGTGCCAAGGAGCTCCGCGAGATCATGAACCGCCTGGAACTGCACCGTGTCCCGGACCGCGGGCCGCCCGGACTGCCCCTGGTGAGCGAGGGCCTCGCCCTGTTCGGCCGGCGCGGGGCCTACCAGGGCGACTACATCCGCGACTTCCTGGAGAAGGAGCTGGCGGACCTCGGCATCAGCACCTTCCGCCAGCTGCGCTACGAGGACCCGGGCAGCGACGCGGACCTGCCGTACGAGAAGCGGTACAAGCTGGTCGTGATGGCCACGGACGTGACCCACGGCCGGCTGCTCAGGCTGCCCTGGGACTACCGGCTCTTCGACCTCGACCCGGACGAGCAGAAGGTCGCGGACGCGGTCCGCTCCTCGCTGTCCATTCCGTTCTACTTCCAGCCGTGCAGCCTGACCCACCGGGCGACGGGTGAGAAGTCGGTGATCGTGGACGGGGGCGTCCTGTCCAACTTCGCGGTGGACACCTTCGACCGCACCGACGGCAAGGACCCGCGCTGGCCCACCTTCGGGGTGCGGATCCTGCCCGACCTGCCCGCCGGGATCGCACAGCTCTTCCCGGTCGCGGCCGTGGTGATGTCCCCGGTGCTGCAACTGCTTCAGCAGGTGGTGGCGACGGCCCTGGTGGGGCGGGACCAGACGCACCTGGAGCGGCCGGAGGTCAGGGGGCGCACGATCAGCGTCTCGTGCAGCGGGGTGGGCATCACCGACTTCGGCCTGGGTGTCGAGGCGATCGAGGCCCTGGTCGAGGAGGGGCGCCGGACCGCGATCGAGTTCCTGCGGCGGCTCCGCACGTCCGAGGGTTCCAAGAAAGGGTGAGAGGGGATTCCGGGCGACACGTAACCGTTTGGCCCGAATCAACCGTTTCGATGGAGCGTGCCCCGATCCCGGCGCCATGGGGACCGGGGCACGTGAGCAGCGTCATATCCGTGACGATCCGCTGTCGCCATGCTCATGTAATGAAGGGGCTTTTCCAGGGTGTTCGGTGAATGCCGGAGATCATTCATCGACGGAGGGTGACCGGGAATTCCTCGCGTGATCTCCGGAAAAGGCGGGCACGGGCCGGCGCAGGCTTGTCCGCGCGCATCGCATTCGCTTACGTTCGCCACCGATCCGGACGGACGCCTAATCCTGCCGCCGCCCGGAGCCCGCACACACCCACCCGTGCACGGCAGGAGCGGGGGACCCACAGGTACGACTGCCTGTTCCGGTTCCCGGGACGGCTAGGGGTACAGCCGCGCTCCGGCGCGGCCGGGCAGCTCCAGCCCGCACCCGACAGCTCACCTCGCAGGCGCCGGAGAGGAACGTCCCCATGCCCGCGAAGGGTAAGCACCGCCGACCGAAGTCCCTGCGCCTGACCCGTTCGATCGCCGTCGCCGGAACCGGCGGCGCCGCGCTGGCACTGCCCCTCATGGGCGCCGCCGCCCACGCCGCTCCCGCCCACGCCGCTCCCGCCCAGTCCGCTCCCGCCCAGTCCGCTCCCGCCCAGTCCGCTCCCCACAAGACCGTCCGGTCCGTGCAGACGGCCGGTGAGCGGTCCGGCGAGAAGAAGACGGCGACGAAGACCTACACCGTGCAGGCCGGCGACTGGCTGGCGAAGATCGCCGACGAGCAGCACGTCGACGGCGGCTGGAAGCGGCTCTACGCGGACAACCGCCAGGCCGTCGGCGACGACCCGTCGCTGATCCACCCCGGTCTGAAGCTCGCCCTCGGCGAGCGGGCCGCGAAGGCGGCCCCGTCGGCGAAGCCCTCGCAGTCGGGCTCCGCCGAGTCCGCCCAGTCCTCAGAGTCCGCCCAGTCCTCCAAGTCCGCGGACTCCTCGCAGACCACGGCCGAGCGGTCCGCCGACACGGCGAGCACCTCCGGCTACACCCTCCCCGTGACGGGCGCCACCGTCGGCACCGCCTACCACACGGCGGGCAGCATGTGGTCCAGCGGCTACCACACCGGCACCGACTTCGTCGTCCCGACCGGCACCTCCGTCAAGGCCGTCGCCACCGGCACGGTCGTCACCGCCGGCTGGGGCGGCGCGTACGGCAACCAGGTCGTCGTCGAGCTCGCCGACGGCTACTACGCGCAGTACGCCCACCTGTCCTCGATCTCCGTCTCGGTCGGCCAGTCCGTCACCGGCGGCCAGCAGATAGGCCTCTCGGGCGCGACCGGCAACGTGACCGGCCCGCATCTGCACTTCGAGATCCGCACCACGCCGGAGTACGGCTCGGACGTGGACCCGCTCGCCTACCTGCGCTCGCACGGCGTCTCCGTCGGCTGACACCCGCCCCGCGGCCACCGAAGGCCGGGCCCCGATCCCGGGGCCCGGCCTTCGCCGTACACATGGCCGGCTGACCGCGCGTAAGACGGTCGACGCTTCAACAGCCCTGGTCACGACCCTATTCCGCACTTGGTGAAGCCTTTAGGAGTGTCTTATCTCACCGCCCGTCAACCCTTTCCTACGGTCGCGTAGGTCACATTCCAGGGTGAATCATGGGCCGACGTGGCAGACGATTCGAAGAGTGACAGCAGATCAGTGATCGGGTCGTACGTGGCGGTGGGGGACAGCTTCACCGAGGGCGTCGGCGACCCCGGCCCCGACGGCGCGTTCGTCGGCTGGGCCGACCGGTTCGCGGTGCTGCTCGCCGACCGGCGGCCCGAGGGCGACTTCACCTACACCAATCTCGCGGTGCGCGGCAAACTGCTCGACCAGATCGTGGCGGACCAGGTGCCGCGGGCCGTCGAACTGGCCCCGGACTTCGTGTCGTTCTGCGCGGGCGGCAACGACATCATCCGCCCCGGCACCGACCCGGACGAGGTCGCCGAGCGCTTCGAGCGGGCGGTCGCCGCGCTCACCGCCGCGGCCGGCACCGTCATGGTGACCACCGGCTTCGACACCCGCGGCGTTCCCCTGCTCAAGCATCTGCGCGGCAAGATCGCCACCTACAACGGGCATGTGCGGGCCATCGCCGACCGCTACGGCTGCCCGGTGCTCGACCTGTGGTCGCTCCGGAGCATCCAGGACCGCCGGGCCTGGGACGCCGACCGCCTGCACCTGTCGCCCGAGGGGCACACCCGTGTGGCGCTCCGCGCGGGCCAGGTCCTCGGCCTCCAGGTACCGGCCGACCCGGAGCAGCCCTGGCCGGCGCTGCCGCCGCGGGGCACGTTCGAGGTCCGGCGGGACGACGTCCACTGGGCGCGCGAGTACCTGGTGCCGTGGATCGGACGCCGGCTGCGCGGGCAGTCGTCGGGGGACCACGTGACGGCGAAGGGCACCCTGTCGCCGGACGACATCAGGACGCGGATCGCCTCGGTCGCCTGAAGAGACGCGCCGTACGGCACGCGGCCCGCGCCACCGCAGGCGTGCGGGCCGCGTGCCGTACGGCGTGCCGGGCCCGGACGGCCGCCGCCCGCGCCGGACCGGCGCCGACTCCTTCGCCCAGCCCGGGTCCACGGGCGGGTGCCTCCTCCGCCCGGGCCCGCGGCACCGCGCCCGGGCAGGACGTCATCGGGTTCCGCCGCCCGCATCCCGTCGGCGCGGCCCCGTGTCTCGCGGCCATCCTGGACGGACTCGCCGTGCCACAACCACCGGCCGAGGTCCCGCGTGACCTCACGCGGCGCCGGTTCGCGCAGCGCCGGCGTACGGCGGCCGGGCAGCCGGCCCGGATGCGCGGGACCACCCTCGGCCGCGTACACGAGAGCGCCGGCGACGAGCTTCTCCCGCGTCGGAAAGACGAGCTTCTCCCGCGTCGAAAAGCGGTGGAGCACCGGTGCGTTGCCGCCCGGCCACGCTCGGCCGGACTCTCGCCACGGCGTCACCCCGCACCGCGTCCGTCCCCGCGACCCCTGCCCGGACGTCCCGTCGGGGGCCGCTCATAATGGAAAGCCTGACCGATTCCCCTGGAGGTACCGTGGCCGGTTCCCGTCCCGCGAGCCTGGGGCTCCGCGCCTTGCAGCCCGAGGCCTTCGGCGCGGACCCGAGCGGTGAACGCATGGCGCGCATCCGCAGATCGCCCCACTTCGAGAACGGCGTCTTCCAGAACCCCGGGGGCACCGCCCGTACCCGGCCCAGCGGTTCGACGTCGGCGCTCGCCAAGGTCTACCTCGACCGGGACGCACGCGCCCGGCGCGCCCCGAAGGGCACCGTGCCGGTGCACGCCACCACGCTCGCCGACCTCTCCCGGCCGCCCGCCACCGGACTGCGCCTGACCTGGATGGGCCACTCCAGCGTCCTGGCGGAGATCGACGGGCGGCGCGTGCTGTTCGACCCCGTGTGGGGCGAGCGCTGTTCGCCGTTCGCCTTCGCCGGGCCCCGGCGGCTGCACCCGGTGCCCCTGCCGCTGGCCGCGCTCGGCCCGGTCGACGCCGTCGTCATCTCGCACGACCACTACGACCACCTGGACATGCCCACCATCAAGGCGCTGGCCGGCACGGACACCGTGTTCGCGGTGCCGCTCGGCGTCGGCGCCCACCTGGAGCACTGGGGCGTGTCCGCCGGCCGGCTGCGCGAACTGGACTGGCACGAGGAGACGGAGGTCGGCGGGCTCACCCTGACCGCCACCCCGGCCCGCCACTTCTGCGGCCGCGGGCTGCGCAACACCCAGCACACGCTGTGGGCCTCCTGGGTCGTCGCGGGCGAGCGGCACCGGATCTACCACAGCGGCGACACCGGCTACTTCGAGGGCTTCCGTGACATCGGCGCCGCACACGGCCCGTTCGACGCCACGATGATCCAGATCGGCGCGTACAGCGAGTTCTGGCCGGACATCCACATGACGCCCGAGGAGGGCATGCGCGCCCATCTCGACCTCCAGGGCGGCCGGCCGGACCGGGGCGTGATGCTGCCGATCCACTGGGCCACCTTCAACCTCGCCCCGCACCCGTGGGCGGAGCCCGGCGAGGGCACCCTCGCGGCCGGCCGGGCGGCGGGCGCCCGCATCGCCCTGCCCCGCCCCGGCGAGCCCTTCGAACCCACCGCCGAGGCCGTGCCGTCACAGCCGTGGTGGCGCGGGGTGGCGCTCGCCCCGGCGGGCGGCTGGCCCGCGCCGGAGGAGCCCGCCGGGGCCCGGGCCGACACGCCCGGTGACCTCCGCGGCCGTCCCGCCGAGGACAGCGGGGACCCCGAGGCCGTCCCCGCGGGCTGACCGCGGACGGCCGGACGGCACACGGCGAGGGCCGGGGAGCGCGACGCTCCCCGGCCCTCGCCGTCTGTTCATGACCGCTTCTGACCAGCTCAGATTGAGTTCGCTTCGCCTCTGAACGAGTGTCCAGAGCTGTTATCGGTCAGTCGTACGAAGCCTCATACCAGAGCGGGACGCTCGGCGTAGGAGTTTGTCAACTGCCCGTCGTCCGTGATGCGGTGGCGACTACGGTGAGTGCCCGTCGGACGGCACAGGACCGAGTTCGGCACCAGCACCTGGAGCAGCGAGCGGAGTCCGGTACGTGCAGTCGCAAGGCGGACGAGGGAACCGACACCACGGAACTCCCCGCTCGGGCACCCAGGCCCGACGGACCAGCACGAGGACACCGATGTCTCACCTCCGCGCACCGGCCGCCCGCGCAGACCGCCGCGAGGGCGGGCGGCACGGCAGGCCGGCCCCCCGCACCGCCCCCGCGCTGCCCGAGACCCACATACGCTCCCAGCTGCTGCACCTCGCCGTGCTGCCGCCCGTCGCGGTCGCCCTCGCCGCCGCCGCGGCCGTCCTGTTCACCGTCCGCGCCACCGGCGTCCGACCCGGCCCCGTCCTGTGGGCCGTACTCGCCGGAGCGGCCTCCGTGGCCCTCGCGGCCATCGCCATCGCCGCCGTGGGCGCCGAACGCGCCAACCGGTCCGTGCACGACCGCGTCGGCGCCCTGCGCCGCAGCACCGCGCGCGGCGAGGCCGACCTGCGGGCCCTCGTCGAGACCCTGCGCCGCGGCGAGGGCCCGCCCCGGCGCAAGCCGCGCGGCGGACCGCCCGAGGACGCCGACGACTTCGAGCTGCTCGCCGCCGACCTGGCCCGCGCCCACGACGGCGCCGCCGACGCCGTCGTCCGGGCCGCGCAGCTGTCCAGCCGGGCGGGCAGCGAGCAGAAGCTCGAGGTGTTCGTCAACCTGGCCCGGCGGCTCCAGTCGCTGGTGCACCGGGAGATCTCCATCCTCGACGAGCTGGAGAACGAGATGGAGGACCCCGACCTGCTCAAGGGCCTCTTCCACGTCGACCACCTCGCCACCCGCATCCGCCGCCACGCCGAGAACCTCGCCGTGCTCGGCGGAGCCGTCTCCCGCCGCCAGTGGAGCAACCCGGTCTCCACCATGGAGGTGCTGCGCTCGGCCATCGCCGAGGTCGAGCAGTACTCCCGGGTCAAGCTGGTCCCGCCCATCGACGGCACCCTGCGCGGCCACGCCGTCGCCGACGTCATCCACCTGCTGGCCGAACTGGTCGAGAACGCCACGGTGTTCTCCGCCCCGCACACCCAGGTGCTGCTCCGCGCCGAGCTCGTCACCTCCGGGCTCGCCGTCGAGGTCGAGGACCGCGGGCTCGGCATGCCCGCCGATGAGCAGAACAAGATGAACGCCCTGCTCGCCGACCCGGACCAGGTCAACGTCGCCCGGCTGCTGGCGGACGGCCGGATCGGGCTGTACGTGGTCTCCCAGCTCGCCCGGCGGCACGGCATCACCGTCCGTCTCCAGGGCAACATCTACGGCGGTGTGCAGGCCGTGCTCGTGGTGCCGCAGGCGCTGCTGGGCCCGGCACCGGGCGACGACCGGACCGTACCGCGGCCGCCGGACGCACCGGACGGGAACCGGCCGCCCGCACCACGGCCGCAGCCCGTGCCGGCGTCTGCGCCGACACCCGTGGCGCAGCCCGTGCCGACACCCGTGCTCCCGGCCCCGGACCGGCCCGACCGGAGGCCGCAGTCCATGCCGGCGCCCGTGCCGGCGCCCGTGCCGGCGCCCGCGCTCCCGACCCCGGACAGCCCCGGCCCGCGGCCGCTGCCCGCGCCGTCCGCCGCGCCCGGCCGCCCCCGGCGCGCCCCCGGCACGCCGCCGGACGGCGCCGCACCGCCGCCGCTGCCCGTGCGCGGCGGCCACGAGGAACGGCCCAACCCCGCGGAGGCCCCGCCCGGCATCCGGCCCGCCGACCGGCCGGCCGTCGAGGAGCACACGGCCGCGCCGCCCACCCCCCGTCAGAGCGCCGTGCGCGGCACCATGGGCAAGCCCCGGCTGCCCCGCCGCCGCGCCCAGGAACACATCGCACCCCAGCTGCGCGGCGGCCCCGCACCCCGCCAGGACGACGAGTCCCCCGCCGGCCACGACCCCGGCCTGATGGCCGCGTTCCAGCGCGGGATCGGCCTGGCCGAGTCCCCACCACGCCCCGGGTCGGAGCCGGACCGCGCCGCCCCGGCGCCGCCGGACGCCCACCGCGGGGACGGCACCGCCCCCGCCGCGC
Source organism: Streptomyces fumigatiscleroticus (assembly GCF_014647975.1). Lineage (GTDB taxonomy): Bacteria > Actinomycetota > Actinomycetes > Streptomycetales > Streptomycetaceae > Streptomyces > Streptomyces fumigatiscleroticus. Next base: position 863,776 of record NZ_BMQF01000001.1, on the reverse strand, counting down.
AGCCCGGGAAGGGGTCCCGTACAGCCGAGGCGCGTCCCGCGCACGCGCCCGCCGCCCGCGAGACGCACCGCACACCCGACGGCGTGCCCGCGCCCCGCCCCGACCACATCGCCCGGCACGACGGGAGCGCACCGGCCGGATGACCACCCCCCTACCCGCCCGCACCCCCACGCCCAGCGCTCCCGCAGACCTTCGTACCCCAAGGAGTCGATCCACCATGGCGAGCGATGCGCCGACCGGCCATGTATCCGATCTCGACTGGCTGATGAGCGGCCTCGTCCAGCGCGTACCGCACACGACGAGCGCGGTGCTCCTGTCCTGCGACGGGCTCGTGAAGTCCGTCCACGGCCTCGACGCGGACAGCGCCGACCACATGGCCGCCCTGGCCTCCGGGCTGTACTCCCTCGGACGCAGCGCAGGCGTCCGGTTCGGCGACGGCGGCGGCGTCCGGCAGGTCGTCGTCGAACTCGACTCGACCCTGCTGTTCGTGACCACCGCCGGCTCCGGCACCTGCCTCGCCGTGCTCGCCGGCCGCGAGGCGGACGCCGCGGTGCTGGGCTACGAGATGGCCATGCTGGTCAAGAGCGTCCGCCCCTACCTGGTGACCGCGCCCCGGCAACACGCCGTCGAATCACCGGCGATGAGGCCTTGAGCGCGGCGGCGGCCGGAGACGGGCCCTGGCTCGACGACGCTGCCGGGCGGCTGGTGCGCCCCTTCACGGTCAGCAACGGCCGCACCCGCCCCACCGTGGCCCTCGACCTGATGTCACAGCTGATGATCACCGGGGTCACCCCCCTCGGCTATCTCGGCCCCGAGCACACGGAGGCGCTCCAGCGGTGCCGCGCGCCCGTCCCGGTCGCCGAGGTGGCCGCCCATCTCCAGCTGCCGGTGGCGGTCACCAAGGTGCTGCTGTCGGACCTCGTCGACTGCGGGGCGCTGACCACCAAGCCCCCCGAGTTCCACCACAACCCCACTGACCGGGCCCTTCTGGAGGCAGTGCTTGATGGACTACGACGACAGCTCTGACTACGCCGCCGGCGCCGACCCGTTCCCGACCGCGCTGAAGATCCTGGTCGCGGGCGGCTTCGGGGTGGGCAAGACGACCTTCGTCGGCGCGGTCAGCGAGATCGCGCCGCTGAGCACGGAGGAGCTGCTCACCACGGTCAGCGAAGCGACCGACAGTCTCGACGGGATCGAGAACAAGGTCGAGACGACCGTGGCGATGGACTTCGGCCGCATCACCCTCGACCCGCAGCACGTGCTGTACCTGTTCGGCACGCCCGGCCAGGAACGGTTCTGGTTCATGTGGGACGAACTGTGCGAAGGCGCGCTGGGAGCGGTCATCCTCGCCGACACCCGCCGGCTGGAGGAGTGCTTCGCCGCCGTCGACTTCTTCGAGCAGCGCGGGCTCGGCTTCATCATCGCGATCAACCAGTTCGACGGCGCCCACCGCTACGACCCGGAGGAGGTGCGCAACGCCATCGACCTGCCGCCGGAGATCCCGGTGGTGCCCTGCGACGCCCGGATCTCCAGTTCCGGCGTGCAGACCCTGCTCGCCCTCGTACGCCACCTCATCGCCCACGCGCCGGCCCCCACGACGGGCCACGGCGCCCACCGGTGACATCCCGCAACCGCACGGAGCCCGCACATGACGTACGTCCACAGCGACGGAGTCCGCCCATGAGCTACGACCCGCCGCGCCCGGCCGGTCGCATGCTGCTCACCCCCGAGGACCGGGAGGCCCCCGCCCGTACCCGGCGGCTGCGCCGGCTCGGCCTGGGCCGGCGCCCGGAGCCCGCCTTCGACGCCTTCGCGGCCCATCTCGCCGTCCTCGCCGGAACGCCGTACGCCATGGTCAACTTCATCGACGAGGACGGGCAGTTCTTCGCGGGCCTGCATGTGCCGCGCGGCCCCGGTGCCCGGGTGCGCACGGAGGAGACCAAGCCCGAGGTCGGCCGCTGCCTCGCCCGCGACCACGGCTTCTGCCCGCATGTCGTGGTCCGGCGCAAGGCGCTGGTCCTGGAGGACGTCTGCGACTACCCGCGCTTCGCGGGCAACCCGGTCGTCGACGAGTTCGGCATCCGCTCCTATCTGGGCGCCCCGCTGATCGACTCCACCGGCATGGTGCTGGGCACGGTCTGCGTCGTGGACGTCGAGCCACGGCCCTGGGGGCGGCGCGGTCTGGAGACCATCAAGGCCGAGGCCGCGGAGCTGGTGGCGCGCATCGAGCACTGGGAGAGCGGCGGGCTCCCGCTCTGAGGGATCGATACGGCGCCCAGGGGCGGGGCGTGAAGGAAAGCTGTGGCGCCGGTTAAGAAAACCTCGATGGACCGGGAGCCCTCCCGTACGGCAGATTGCTGATCGAATTCCCCATCTGCCCCCGGCCGCGGGCTGCCTCGCCATGCCCGCGGCCGGGCCCTCACCCGTTCAGGAGCCGTAGCGTTGAAAGCGCTGGTCAAACAGAAGGCGGAGCCCGGCCTGTGGCTCGCGGACGTCCCGGAGCCCGCGGTCGGACCCGGCGACGTACTGATCAAGGTGCGGCGCACCGGCATCTGCGGCACCGACCTGCACATCCGGGCCTGGGACGGCTGGGCGCAGCAGGCCGTCACCACCCCGCTGGTGGTCGGGCACGAGTTCGTCGGCGAGGTCGTCGAGGTCGGCCGGGACGTCACCGATGTCGCCGTCGGCGACCGGGTCAGCGGCGAGGGCCATCTGGTCTGCGGCAAGTGCCGCAACTGCCTGGCCGGGCGCCGGCACCTGTGCCGGGCCACGGTCGGGCTCGGCGTCGGCCGGGACGGGGCGTTCGCCGAGTACGTCGCCCTGCCCGCCTCCAACGTCTGGGTGCACCGCGTCCCCGTCGACCTGGACATCGCCGCGATCTTCGACCCGTTCGGCAACGCCGTGCACACCGCGCTGTCCTTCCCGCTGGTCGGCGAGGACGTCCTGATCACCGGCGCCGGGCCGATCGGTCTGATGGCCGCCGCCGTGGCCCGGCACGCCGGGGCGCGCAACGTCGTGATCACCGACGTGAGCGAGGACCGGCTGGAGCTGGCCCGCAAGATCGGCGTCAGTCTGGCGCTCAACGTGTCGGACGCGACGATCGCCGACGGACAGCGCGCCCTGGGCCTGCGCGAGGGCTTCGACATCGGCCTGGAGATGTCCGGCCGCCCCGAGGCCATGCGCGACATGATCGCCAACATGACGCACGGCGGCCGGATCGCCGTTCTCGGCCTGCCGTCACAGGAGTTCCCGGTCGACTGGGCCCGGATCGTCACCTCCATGATCACCATCAAGGGCATCTACGGCCGGGAGATGTTCGAGACCTGGTACGCGATGTCCGTGCTGCTGGAGGGCGGCCTCGACCTCGCCCCCGTGATCACCGGCCGCTACGCCTTCCACGACTTCGAGGCGGCCTTCGCCGACGCGGCGAGCGGCCGCGGCGGCAAGGTCGTCCTCGACTGGACCGTCTGAACCTCCCTGGAGCCCTCGATGTTCGACTCCGTGCGCGACGACCTGCGCGCCACCCTCGACGAGATCCGCGCCGCCGGACTGCACAAGCCCGAGCGAGTGATCGGCACCCCGCAGTCCGCGACCGTCGCCGTCACCGCCGGCGGCCGCCCCGGCGAGGTGCTCAACTTCTGCGCCAACAACTACCTCGGTCTCGCCGACCACCCCGAGGTGCTCGCCGCCGCCCACCAGGCACTGGACCGCTGGGGCTACGGCATGGCGTCCGTGCGCTTCATCTGCGGCACCCAGGAGGTGCACAAGGAGCTGGAGGCGCGGCTGTCCGCCTTCCTCGGCCAGGAGGACACGATCCTGTACTCCTCCTGCTTCGACGCCAACGGCGGCGTCTTCGAGACGCTGCTGGGCGAGCAGGACGCGGTGATCTCCGACGCCCTCAACCACGCCTCCATCATCGACGGCATCCGCCTGTCCAAGGCCCGCCGCCTGCGCTACGCCAACCGGGACCTGGCCGAGCTGGAGGCGCGGCTGAAGGAGGCGTCCGACGCGCGCCGCCGTCTGATCGTCACCGACGGCGTCTTCTCCATGGACGGCTACGTGGCTCCCCTGAAGGAGATCTGCGACCTCGCCGACCGCTACGACGCCATGGTCATGGTCGACGACTCGCACGCCGTCGGCTTCGTCGGCCCCGGCGGCCGCGGCACCCCCGAACTGCACGGCGTGATGGACCGCGTCGACATCCTCACCGGCACCCTCGGCAAGGCGCTCGGCGGTGCCTCGGGCGGTTATGTGGCCGCCCGCGCGGAGATCGTCGCCCTGCTGCGTCAGCGCTCCCGGCCGTATCTGTTCTCCAACACCCTGGCCCCGGTGATCGCCGCCGCGTCGCTGAAGGTGCTCGACCTTCTGGAGTCGGCGGACGACCTGCGCGTACGGCTGGCGGAGAACACCGCCCTGTTCCGCCGCCGGATGACCGAGGAGGGCTTCGAGATCCTCCCCGGCGACCACCCCATCGCCCCGGTGATGATCGGTGACGCGGCGCGGGCGGGCCGGATGGCGGAGCTGCTGCTGGAACGCGGCGTGTACGTGATCGGCTTCTCCTACCCGGTGGTGCCGCAGGGCCAGGCCAGGATCCGCGTGCAGCTGTCCGCCGCGCACTCGGCGGACGACGTGCGCCGCGCGGTGGACGCCTTCGTGGCGGCACGGGCGGAGCTGGACGCCTGAGTGTCGCGGGTGACCTGAGAGAATCGCTCGCATGATCGAAGCGCGGCGGCTGCACATCCTCCGTGCGGTGGCCGACCACCGCACGGTGACGGCGGCTGCCGCCGCGCTGTACCTCACCCCCTCGGCCGTCTCCCAGCAGCTGACCGCCCTGGAGCAGGAGACCGGCCACCGCCTGGTCGAGCGCGGCGCCAAGGGCGTACGGCTGACCCCGGCCGGGGAGATCCTGCTCGGCCACACCAACGCGGTCCTCGCCCAGCTGGAGCGGGCCGAGGCGGAACTCGCCGCGTACGCGTCGGGCGAGGCCGGCACCGTCACCGTCGCCGCCTTCGCGACCGGCATCGCGCAGGTCGTGGCGCCCGCGGTGGCCCGCCTCGCCGGCACCGCGCCAGGCATCCGCATCCGCGTCCGGGACGCCGAGGGCGACGAGAGCCTGCCGATGGTGCTGGACCGGCAGGTCGACGTGGCCGTCGCCGTCGAGTACCGCGGGGCGCCGCCCGCCGACGACCCGCGGCTGACCCATGTCCCGCTGTACGCCGAGCCCTTCGACGCGGTGGTGCCCATCACGCACCGCCTGGCCGGCGCCGAGGAGGTGCCGCTGGCCGAGCTGGCCAAGGACCCCTGGATCGGCCCCTACCCGGGCAACCCCTGTCATGACGTGGTGGTCCTGGCCTGCGAGAGCGCCGGCTTCCAGCCCGCACTGGAGCACTCCTCGGACGACTTCCGCGCGGTGGTGGCCCTCGCCTCGGCCGACGCGGGCGTGGCCCTCGTACCGCGTTCGGCGCTGCGCGGCATGGACCTGACCGGCGTGGTCGTCCGGCCCGTCGACGGGGTCGCGCCCACCCGGCGGGTCTTCGCGGCCGTACGCCGGGGAGCGGAGGGGCACCCGCTGATCCGGCCGGTTCTGGACGCCCTGGGCGAGGCGGCGCGGCTGTGAGCCTCCGGTAACACGGCCGTCTCATATCCGGGATAGTTTCCCGGATATGAGACAAGTGACCGACACGGCCGGAGGAGCCGCCCTCGACCCCGTCGACGTCCGGCTCGGCGCCCGGCTGGCCGAGCTGCGGGCCGAACGCGGCTGGTCCCTGGAGGAGCTGGCGGAGCTCAGCGGAGTGAGCAGATCCACCCTGTCCCGGGCCGAACGGGCGGAGATCAGCCCCACCGCCTCGCTGCTGAACCGCCTCTGCGCGGTCCACGGGCGGACCATGTCCCAGCTGCTCAGCGAGGTCGAGGCCGGACCCGCCCCGCTGGTGCGGGCCGCCGAGCAGCCGGTGTGGCAGGACCGGGCCTCCGGTTTCGTCCGGCGGTCCGTCTCCCCGCCCCACGCCGGCCTGCGCGGCGAACTCGTCGAGGCACGGCTCGCCGCGGGCGCCGACATCGCCTACGACCGGCCGCCCGTGCCCGGCCTGGAGCAGCACATCTGGGTGCGGGAGGGAACCCTGGAGGTGACGGCCGAGGACACCGGGCACCGCCTGGACGCCGGGGACTGCCTGCGCCTCAGGGTGTGGGGACCGACCCGGTTCCGGTGCCCCGGCCCGGACGGCGTGCGGTACCTGCTGGCGGTGGTCCTCCCGTGACCGTGACCCGCCCCGACGCGCAGCGACTCGCCGACCACTGCGAGGAGCTGGCCGACCTGCTGGCCGACACCGTGGCCGGCGGCGCCTCGGTCGGCTTCCTCGCACCGCTCGACCGCGCCGAGGCCGTCGCCTGGTGGCGGCACCGGGCCGCCGCCGTGGCCGCCGGGCGGCTCGCCGTGTGGGTGGCGCACGACGGCGACCGCGTGTCGGGCACCGTCAGCCTCGCCTTCCCCGACAAGCCCAACAGCCGTCACCGCGCCGAGCTGGTCAAGCTGATGGTGCGCCGGGACGCCCGCGGACGGGGGCTGGGCCGCCGCCTGCTGACCACGGCGGAGGAGGCCGCCGCGGCCTCGGGCATCACCCTGCTGCACCTGGACACCGAGACCGGCAGCCCCGCCGAGCGCCTCTACGGCTCCGCGGGCTGGACCCGGCTGGGCGACATCCCCGACTACGCGGCCGACCCGGCGGGGGTGCTGCGCCCGACGACGGTCTACTACAAGCGACTCCCGCACGTGACGGGCCACGGATGACGGGCCACGGATGACGGGCCGCAAGTGACGGGGCTGCAAGTGACGGGCCGCGAGTGACGGGGCTGCAAGTGACGGGCTCCGCGCGGTGATTGTCAGTGGCGGCGGCTACGGTGCCTGCCATGCCGGATGCCGAAGACGTACGCCGTATCGCCCTGTCCCTGCCGGACACGGCGGAGAAGACCGCCTGGAACATGCCCACGTTCCGGGTCGCCGGGAAGATGTTCGCCACCCTGCCCGAGGACGAGACCTCCATCGCCGTGCGCTGCCCCAAGGAGGAGCGCGACGAACTGGTCCTCGCCGAGCCGGAGAAGTTCTGGATCGCCGGCCACGAGGCCCAGTTCGCCTGGGTGCGGGCTCGCCTCGCCGCGCTGGAGGGGGAGGACGAACTGCGGGACATCCTCGCCGACTCCTGGCGCCAGGCGGCCCCGCCCCGGCTGCTCGAGGCCCATCCCCGGCTGGGGCTCCCGGCCGCCGGCTGAAAACCCTTCGGGCGCTGTCAGTGCCCCGTGGCATGATCCCGGGACATGAGCGACAGCCGGGGCCGGAGGGGGGCTCCGGCTGTCGGGGGACGCCGGGTACCGGGTGGGAGGGGGACGCGCGAGGATGACCGGAACGTCGTCACAGCCCGTGCAGGAGGGGGCTGGGCAGAGGAGAGCCGCGCAGGGGAGGGCCGAGCAGGGGAGGGCCGCACGGCGGGTGGCGTCGCAGGGGAGGGCCGAGCAGGAGAGGGCCGCACGGCGGGCGGCGTCGCGGGCCGGCGTGGAGTCCGGCTCCGGCACCGTCACCGGTGCGGATCGGGCGGCGCGGCCCGTCTGGTCCCGCGACTTCGCGCTGTTCTTCGTCGCCCGGGCCGTCGCCCGGCTCGGCGACACCATGCTGCCGGTGGCGCTCGCCGCCGGCCTGCTCCAGCACGGGTACGGGGCGGGCGCGGTCGGCCTCGCCATGGCCGCGACGGCGGCCGCCTTCGCCGGACTCGTCGTCTTCGGCGGCGTGATCGCCGACCGCTTCTCCACCCGCAGACTGATGATCGGCGCCGACCTGGTGCGCCTGGGCACCCAGTCCCTGTCCGCCGCCCTGTTCTGGTCCGGGCATGTCGTGCTCTGGGAGATCTGCGCGATCGGCCTGGTCAACGGCGTGGCGGGAGCCGTCTTCCAGCCCGGCGTCGCCAGCACGGTGCCCCGGCTCGCCACCGACATCCAGGGCGCGAACGGCGCCATACGGATCGCCGAGTCCGCCGCCCAGCTCGCGGGCCCCGCCCTGGCCGGGCTGCTGGTCGGCTTCGCCTCGCCCGGCGGCGTATTCGCCGCGCACGCCGCCACCTACGGGGTGAGCGCGCTCTGTCTCCTGCTGCTGCGGCTGCCCCCGCCCGCTCCCGGCGACGGTACGCCCGCCTCGGCCCCGGCCGGGCACCGGACCGGTGCCTTCCGGGCCGAACTGGCCGAAGGCTGGCGTGAGTTCCGCGCGCGCACCTGGCTGTGGGGCGTGATCGCCGTCTGGTGCCTCTACATGATCGCCGTCTGGGGGCCGACCGTCCCGCTGGTCGCCACGGAGGTGGTGCAGCAGCACGGCCCGCGCGCCTACGGCCTGGTCAACTCGGCCCTGGGCGCCGGCACCGTCGTCGGCGGGCTGATCGCCCTGCGGCTGCGTCCCCGGCGCATGCTCCGGGCCGGCGCGATCGCCCTCTTCGGCTTCGCCGGCTTCCCGGCGACCGTCGGCGCCGGTCTCGACGTGCCGGCCATGGCGGCGGGAGCCGCCGTCGCCGGGGCCGGGATGTCGTTCTGGGGCGTGATGTGGGCGACCAGCGTGCAGACCCAGGTCCCGCCCGACGTCCTCAACCGCATCCACGCCTACGACGTGGCGGGATCCCTGGCGATGATGCCCGTCGGGCAGGCCCTCGCGGGCCCGGCCGCCTCCGCCCTGGGCGCCGGCCACGTGCTCCTGGTCTCCGGCGCGATCAGCTTCGCCGTGCCGGCCGCCCTGCTCGCGGTCCCCGCGATACGCGGCCTGATACGCGCCGACACCGTCACGCCGGGCACCGGCCGGAAGGCGACGCCGCTCGGCCTGATCGGCTCGCGGCGGGGCTGACCGGGCACGGCCGCGCACTCCACAAGGGGCGCGGGGCCCGGTCAATGAGCGGCGGTTAGGAACCCGCCGATCCGCTCCCGCAGTGACCGGGCGTCCAGACCATGGGCGGCGACGTGCTCCTCGACACGCCCGTAGCGCCGTAGTTCGCGCCGGCCCACGCCCAGGCCCAGTACCCGGTGGGGCAGGTCGGACAGCGCGTCGCTGACGGCCGCCGTCGAGGTGCCCGCCAGATACGGCTCGGCCAGGACGACGTCGGCCGCGGCCGTCTCCGTGGCCCGGCGCAGCGCGGCCGCGTCGAGTGGCCGTACGGTCGTCGCGTACAGGACGGTGACGTCCAGGCCCGTCGTGGCGTCGAGCACGGTGTCGAGCAGGGGGCCGACGGCGACCACGACACCGGACCGCCCCTCGCGCAGAGTGAGGAGACGCTCCCCGTCGACCGGGCGCCCCACGGCGTTCGACTGCACGGACAGCCGTACGTACACCTTGTCGTCCCCGGCGGCGACCGCGTGCCGCAGCAGCGTCTCGGCCTCGTCCGGGTGTCCCGGTACGTGCACGGTCCAGCCGTCCAGGGTGTCGAGCAGCGCCACATCGCCCGGCGCCATGTGCGTGTACCCGCCGGCCGGCCAGTCGAAGGAGGCGGCGGCGCTGACCAGGACCGCGCCCAGGCCCTGATGCCCGAGGTCGAGCTTGACCTGCTCGAAGGGGCGCTCGACCAGGAAACTGGCGAAGGTGTGCAGGACCGGCCGCAGCCCGGTCAGAGCCAGCCCGGCACCCGCACCGACCAGGAGCTGTTCGCGGATCCCGACGTTGACGACCCGGTCCGGGTGCCGGCGGCGCACCTCGGCGAAGGCGTCCAGGCCGATCTCGGCCAGGACCACCGCGACGCGCGGATCCTCGTCGAGCAGCCGGGACATCACCGGGGCGAAACGATCACGCATGGTGTCCATGAGAGGACCTTCCTGAGGAGGGAGGGGAGCGACGGGAGAGGCGGGACAGGGAGAGCAGTTCCCGCAACGGGCGCGCGCTCAGGCGGACTTGGGCTCCACCTGGGCCACGACCACGTGCGGGCGGCCCGGGTGGGGCGCGGTGAAGGCGGCGTACAGCGCCTCGTGGTCCCGGCCGTCGACCGTGACCGCGGACCAGCCCGCCGCCTCGAACCGGGCCGCGATGCCACCGGGCCGGGCATGGCTGGCGGAGGAGTTGTCGATCACGACGGTGTGCAGCCGGTCGAGCCCGGCCGGCCCGGCGAAGGCGATCGCCTCGTGATTGCTGCCCTCGTCCAGCTCGGCGTCCCCGATCAGCACCCAGACGCGCGGATCGTCGAGCCCCTGGGCGCGCAGGCCGAGCGCCGCGCCCACGGCGATCGGCAGCCCGTGCCCCAGCGACCCGCTGCCGATCTCGGCCCCGGGCACGAGCGTGCGGTCGGGATGGTGGCCGAGCGGCGAGCCGTAGGAGCCGAAGCCGGGCAGCCAGTCGACGGGCACGAAGCCCTTGGCGGCGAGCACGGCGTAGTAGGCCATCGGCCCGTGCCCCTTCGACAGCAGGAACCGGTCCCGCCCGGGGTCGCGCATCCGGCCGGGGCTCACGCGCAGCACCCGGTCGTACAGCACCCACAGCACGTCGAGGGTGGAGGTCGCGGCCGGGCCGTGCTTCTCGTCCCCGGTCATCAGGGCCATCAGCCCGGTCAGATCGGCATGCCCGTACGTACGGGCTCGCCTGGCATCTTCTTCGCTGATCGTCATGGAGACGATCGTGCAACCTCAACCAAACTTGAGGTCAAGACATAAACCATGCGCGACCACCGCTCCGAGTGCGGTATGGTTTTCCTGCACGTTCGCCCGGGGGAAACCCCAGGTCAGACGGGCAACGGGACGTGGCGCAGCTTGGTAGCGCACTTGACTGGGGGTCAAGGGGTCGCAGGTTCAAATCCTGTCGTCCCGACAGTTCGAACAATCGAACGTCGCAGGTGAGAGGCCGTTTCTCGAACGGCCTCTTTCTGTTTTGGCTGTGCTCCCAGCTGGGAGCGAGGAAGCGGGAGCGTGCTCCCACTGTCCCCTTGTCTGTTCGCTCCCACTTGCGCTGCTGAGCGCATGTTCGATTCCTTGTCCACGCGTTCACGTCCGTGTCCAGTTGGTGACCGACGGCTCCCCGTCGATCGGGTGACCTTCTGGGTATGGGGTTGCGCTTCTGCTGCTGGTCGGGGGTTGGGCCGTCCGTCGAGTGTCGCCATGCTGCCCAGCATGTCAGCGCGCTTCCTCGTCGGGTGTAGCACGCCCAGGCGATCACCTCGACGGTCGCGGCCACCTGCTCGTTGGGGGCGCTGGACTGCTTTGCCGGCACGGCTGCGGAGGCTGCCGAGTCCGCCGACGCCCGACGCCGGGTGCGTCGCCAGGTACAGGGCGCTGGGCTGCCAGGTGCGACCGGCCTGCGGGAAGAGGTGCGGGGAACCCGGCGGCGTGAAACGCCGAGATCCGTCCGGCGGGTTCACAGAAGGTCTCGAAGTGCTTCCTCGGCCTCGTCCGCGGCTTCGGTGAGGGCCTGCATATGGGCCGGCGGGAGATTGCCGGTGCCCAGTCCCGCAGCGGTGAGCACGGTGTTGATTTCTCGTCTCTGCCCAGCGGACGGGCAGGAGCCTTCCGCGTCGCGGTGCAGGACGTCGCGAGCGGCATGTGCGTCGAGAGCGGCCACGTCGGCGAGGGCACCGCACAGGTGAACCTCAGGGGGGCTGGTCCGGTCGCGCACCAGGTCGAGCGCGGCCAGTCCGACGCGGGCAGATCTTGGTCGACGTCCACGGTCCACACCTGCCCGGAGGGGCCGACGAGCGTGCCCAGCAGGTGCGCGTTGCAGCCGGTGGCGGCGCCGGCCTCCAGGACGTTGTGGCCGGGCCGGGCGTCGAGCTGTTCGAGCTGGGTGACGACGATGGAGGGCGCGGAGACGCAGGCAATCATCTCGCCCATCTCGTCGTGTTCGATGGGCACCGCGTCCCCCTTGTACGCCGACTCCGCATCGACGCCGGGGAGCGGCCCATCACACACCGTCTCGCCCTGCGGAGGGGAACGGTATGGCAGGCGCGCTGGACACTTACCGGTGATTTCTTGACGTCGGGCAGTCGGCGCAATGAAAGGACGAGCTGCGGTGGCTGCCACGACTTGCTCGTCGTCCGAGCCCACCGGCGCCGAGGTCGCTCGAGTCACCTTGAGGGGTCATGGCTGACCGGCGTCTTCCACTTCTGGTGCCCGCCGTGCCTGACCAGCGGATTGCAGGCTTGCCCAAGCTTTCCGCAGGGGGCATGGCGCAGTGTCCTCCTCACGCGCACCGAGGCGGCCGTGAAAATGACGGCGCTCGGGGCGTGTACAGCAGTAGTCGTCCGAATTCATGGGGGAGGGGGAAAAGTCATGTACGAGGGTGATGTCTCGATCGTGGAAGAGATCGCGGAACAGGATTTCGGGAACGTCGTGTTCGGTGCGGGCGCGGCCGACTACAGCGCGGATATAGGGAACCGCGGCGACTGGTGCACCGTGACCATCGAGTGCATGTTGTGGTGCTGGTCATCAAATGGCTGAGAGAAGAGAGGTATGCCATGCAGGGAGCAAACGAGGACCTGCTCGGTCGGTACGACGAGGCCGAACTCGTCGAACTGAGCGAAGCGGAGGTGCATGGGGGTACTAACCCCACGGCCGTCGGAACCGTCATCATCGGCACGCTGGTGTCCTGGTTCACCTGCCCCACAGTGGTGTGCAGCAACTCCTGCCCATGAATCCGTTCCACCGGCGCATAACGGTATGAGGCGGAGTGAGGGCTGCAAACGGCCCTCACTCCGTCGGCTTCGGCCGGTTCCAACGACATCACGCGGAAGTGGAGAAGTCTGACAGTGCAAGCTCCCACCCTCTATTATCCGGAAATCGGCGGCGCCGAAGTCGAAGAAGTCATCGTGCCGCTCGCGCAGTACGACGAAGAGATCGCCGGAGTACTGCGAGGAAACGACACTTCCTTTGCGGGGCGGCGTCTCGTGTGTCGTGACACGTGCGAAACGGTCAGGAAATGGATGGAGGAGCGGGAGACGTACCCCTTCCAGCGCATCATCAGAAAAGTCGCCGCAGTCGTGGCGGACGCGGATCCGATCGCCGGTCGCACCAAACTGTTCTCGGCTCCTGAGGTGATTCTCACGCAGTTGCTGGAGCGGACCGAGACCCGACTGCGCGAGGTGTACACAAGGCCACTGGTCGCCGCCGTCAACCACGCCCGCCGCACGGGCCGCCTGGCGGGCGGGAGCCCCGCGGCCCGGTACACCGACTTCGTCGACCGGTCCAACCGCACTTCTTTCGAGGAGGCCAGTGGTCTGTCCTTTCCGGTGCTGCGCCATGTGACACGCACCGTGCTGCACCAGGAGGCGGAGAACTTCAGGGAACTGGGCGACAGGCTGACGGCGGACCGGGAGGACATCGCGGCCGTGTTCGGCATCGAGCGGACCGACCCGATCGTGTCCTGCCGGTTCTCACAAGGCGATGCGCACCATCACGGCCGCAGTGTCTCTCTCATCGAGTTCGCGTCGGGGAAACGGCTCGCGTACAAGCCCCGGGACGTGTCCTGCGAGGCCGCGTACACCGTCATCACCCGCGAGCTCAATCGTCGTCTCGGTCTCACTCTGGCCGCCGCCGTGGTGCTGGGACGGAACGGCTACGGGTATGTGGAGTACATCGAGGCGGAGGACGTCTCCGAGATGTCCGCGGACTTCATGCGGGCGAGCGGCGAACTGGCCGCCGTACTGTATCTGCTGAACGCGCGGGACATGCACTTCGAAAACATCGTGCCGACCCGCCGTGGTCCGGTACCCATCGACCTGGAGACCATCCTCCACCCCGCGCGGATTCACACCGGGCCGATCGAGGAGGTACCGGGAAACGCCCACGACACCCTCGGCCAGTCGATTTACGGGATCGGCATCCTGCCACTGATCTTCAGTGGGAAGGACACGGACGCCGGCTATGTCGACCTGGGCTTTCTGGGGGACAAGGGGCGCGGTAACGCCCCGTACAAATCCATACGGTTCGAGAATCCGTTCACCGACCGGGTGCGCCTGGTTCTCGAAACGCGGGCTGTGGCGGAGCGCAGCACCGTCGTCCAGGCGCTCACGGAGGACCGAGCGCATGCGCTGGGTGAGCACATGGCGGCCGGATTCAGCAAGGTCTACCGCGCTGTGATGGCCGACCGGGGAAGTTGGAGATCCCTGGTGAGCAAGGCCGCCTCCGGGGCGCGTGTGCGGTACTTGCACAATTCGACGACGGTATACGCGCAGACGCTGCGCGTGACGTCCGGCGCGAGCGCCCTGGACGACATCTCCTCCTATACGGCCCTGCTGAAGCGTATAGCGCTGGTCAGCAGAACATCCTCCCGCGAGATCGTGCGCTCCGAGCTGCGGCAACTCGCGGAGCGTGACATTCCTTATTTCACCGTGAAAGCCACGGGCACCTTGCTGGAAGACGGCGACGGCATCCCGGTGGGTGCGACGCTCGACGCATCACCGATCGAGCGGGCCCTGGCGAAGACGGACGGAATGAGCGAGCTTGACTTGAGTGAGCAACTAAGACTCATTCACATCGCTTTCTCCGCCAACTTCCCCGACAACCATCTCGCCCAGATCCGCGACCTGGACGAGACGGCGCAACCGCCCTCGACCCGGCGCCCGGGCAGGGCGCACGGCCTCTCCATGACCGCGCTGCTGGAGCGGCTGTGCGGTGGTCTGGTCGCGACCTCGCTGCCCGACCGGTATGCATATCAACCACACACCTGGATCGGCCCCATCGCCGCCGCGCAGGACCAACGGCCCTGGCCTCCCGGCGTGCTCGGACACGACCTGTACACCGGGCGGGTCGGTCCCGCGCTGGCCCTGGCCGCCGCCGGCCGTGCCCTGGACCACCGCGTGTACCGGGACCTGGCCACCCGTATCTTCTCGGCGACGGCGGACCTCGTCACCGCTCACCACGACGACACACGTGGCATCCGGCGGGGTGGCTTCGCGTGTTACACCGGAGTGGCGGGCACCCTGTTCACGCTGTCGGCGGCCGGCGGTCTGCTCGACAACGCAGGGTGGATCGCGGCAGCCCGGCAAGGCCTGCCCCTGGCTCTCGACCAAGTGCGGGACCTGCCGTCGAGCGAGATGCCCCTCGACGTGATCACGGGGATAGCGGGTATGGTCCCCTGCGTCATCGCGATCGGCGGGCCACATGCATCCGACGCCGTCACCACGCTCACGTCGAGCCTCGTCGACGCCCTGCACGCCACCCACCATCAGCCCGTTCTCGACCAGTCGGGCTTCGCACACGGCATCAGCGGCATCATCCACGCACTGAGTCGGGCTCATCCGTGGCTCCCCCGCGACCTGAGGGATCGCGTCGAGCGCACGTTGGCAGGCCTGCTCGACCGCCTACGGCGGTTCTTCGACGAGCGCGAGGGCAACTGGTTCTCCAACGTGGCCACACCGCAGTCGTTCCCGACCGGCTGGTGCCACGGCTCGGGCGGCATCGCGCTCGCGCTCTCGGCCTACGCCTCGGTCAGTGAGGACGACACAGTACGGCACATGCGCGACGTGGCCGTCGGCAACGTCCTGCGCAGCGGGTTCGGCCGGAACCTCACCTGGTGCCACGGCGACCTGGGAAACCTCGACGTGCTGACCACCGTTGCCGAACACAGCGTGCCCTCGTTGCGTGAACAGCTCCCGCGGCTGGAACGCCAGTGGCTTCCGCCGGAGGTCATCGCGCGCAAGCTCGACGACACGAGGAGCCGCTACAGCCACACCAACAGCCTCATGGTGGGCACCGCCGGCATCGTGCTGCATCTCGCCCGGCGCATCGACCGGGACATTCACGTCTCACCCGTCACTCTGACGACCGGGAGCCACTGACATGAGGCTGAAGCATGCCGGTCGCCACACCCGGCGCCGCGTACCCACGACCACTCAGGTGTCAGCGACCGAGTGCGGTCTGTGCTGCTGTGTCTCGCTGCTGCGTCACTATGGACGCACCGAGGACATCTCCAGCGTGCGCCGGGACATGGACGCGGGCCGGGACGGCCTGAGCTCCGTGCAACTCGTCCGGTTCCTGCGCTCACGGGACATGAACGTCCGCCTGTTCCGGGTCAAGGGCGTCCGTGCCCTGAAGGACTTCTCGTCACCCGCGATCCTGTACTGGGAGGACTACCACTTCGTGGTCCTCGAACGATTCGACGGCGACCGCGCGATCGTCATGGACCCCGCAGTCGGCAGACGACGGCTGACCCGCGACGAGCTGGAGTCCGGTTTCAGCGGTGTCGTGATCTCCGCGGAACCCGGCCCCGGCTTCATACGCACGCGTCCGAGGCCACTGCGCGAATGGCGCGGCATGCCCCTCTTCGCCGAGGGCTCACGCCGGCGCATCGCGCTCGTGGGGCTGCTGTCGCTCAGCGGATACGGCGCTGTCCTCGGCATACCGACCCTCACCAAGTGGGCGGTCGACCGGTATGCGCGCTGGCAGGGCTTCGACGACCTGGCCCTGGTGCTCACGCTGGTTCTCGTGGTGGCGGCCGGGTACTTCGCCATCCAGCTGATCCGAGTCGTCGTACTGTCCTCGCTGGTGGCACTGCTCGGCGGTCATCTGATGACCCACACGTTCCGCAAGTTGCTGTCTCTGCCGTACAAGTTCTTCACCACCCGACCGCCCGGAGAGCTTCTCTTCCGGCTGAGCAGCGTGAACATGATCAGGGATCTGCTGTCCTCCCGGGTGGCCCAGGGCGTCATGGACGTCGGCACACTGGCCTGTGTGTCCGTGTACCTGCTGATCGTCGAGTGGCACCTGGGTGCGATGGCCCTCGCTCTTCTCCTGCTGAACGCGGCCTATCTCATGGGCACTCGCGTCCGGGTCCTCGAAGCCGTCGATGCCGAGATGAACCAGCTCAGCAAGAGCCAGTCGGCCCAACTGGACGCGATCGTGTCCATACCGACCATCAAGATGGGCGGTTACGCCGAACGGTTCCTGAACAGCTGGAGCGCGGTGTATACCGCGTCGCTCGACGCGATGAAGGCCCGTATGCGGTTGCAGCAGGGCTGGATCTCGGGTGTGACGACCGCCACCCAGATGTTCGGACCGATCGTCATGCTCCTCTCCAGCCTGTACCTCGTCAGTCACCACCGGATATCGCTGGGTTCCGCCATCGCTGTACAGGCGGTCTCGGCGACCTACTTCGCGCTGGCGACATCGGTGTTCCAGACGTACACCGAGTTCGCCAAGGCATCGCGCTACATGGCCAGGCTGAACGACATCAACGACACACCTTCCGAAACCGCCGGCGGCACCCTGACCCAGCTCGCCGAGCCCTCGATCCGGCTGGACGGCGTGAGCTTCCGGTACACCAAGCACGGTGACTTCGTCCTGCGGGACGTCTCCTTGGAGATCCCCGCCCAGTCGAGGGTCGCCATCGTCGGGGCCTCCGGATCCGGCAAGAGCACGCTGGGACGCATCATCTGCGGGCTGTACGAGCCGACGAGCGGCACCGTGCAGTTCGGCGGCCACGACGCGGGCGCGTACGACAAGGACGCGCTGCGGCGCAGAATCGGGTACATCCCGCAGGAAGTGCACCTGCACAACCGGACGATTCTGGAAAACCTGACCTTGGGCCAGGACATGTCCCCGGACCAGGTCCGCGCCTACTGCGACAGCGTGGGGATCCTCGACTTCCTGGAAACACTCCCCATGGGGCTCAACACCCTGGTGTCGGAAATGGGCGCGAACTTCTCCGGCGGCCAACGTCAGCGACTCGCCATCGTCCGCGCGCTTCTGCGACGCCCCTCGATCCTCCTGTTCGACGAGGCCACCGCCTCGTTGGACACCGTGAACGAACGACGGGTCGCACGGATCACGCAGGATCTCGGGGTGACCCAAGTGATCATTGCCCACCGTCTGGCGACGATCAGATCGGCGGACCGCATCTATGTCCTCGACCGCGGGCGCGTAGTGGAGCAGGGAACGCACGCCGAGCTACTGGAAAACGGTGCCGTGTACCGCGAGTTGTACACCGACAAGTCCGCGGACGTCCTTGTGGGGGGCGAGTGACATGACCGAAGCAACCGTGATGATCCCGGCGTTCCTCCCGTTCTACGAATCCATCTGCCCACGCAGTGCCGTACACATCGCGCTGCGCGCTTCGGCCGCTGCGGTCGTGGAGCCGGAACATCTCGACGACATCCTCGAAGACATCCGGGGAGTGCTGCTCAGAACCGTCGAAGAGCACTCCTTCCGGACGCTGATCGGTGAGTTCCACACCTTCCGGGAGAGCCAGGGGCTACCCATGACCACCGACGGCGACCAGGCGCTCCGGCTCTTCCACCGTCGTCTCGCGGACACCCCCGACTGCGCGCGGACCAGGGACACCTATCCCGTGCTGGAGCAACGGCTCCAGACGATCGTGCGGAACTCCCTCGCCGCCTATGCCGAGGTGTTCCTCGCCTTCGCCGCGGACCGTGAGGTGCTCCGGGATACGGGGCTGATCAGCTCCCCTGCCGCGGACGAACGCATCGTGAAGCTGTCCATCGCCGGCTCCGACGCGCACAACGACAACCGGCAGGTGGTCGGCGTACAGCTGTCCAGCGGTGCCCGGCTCGTCTTCAAGCCCCGCGCGCTGCACGCCGACCGTTTCGTGAACGACCTGTACGCGGCCGCCGATCCCCACCTCACCTTCTCGCTGCGTGAGTGCCTGCCGGTCTCGGTCACATGCGGATCGCACGGGTGGCAGAAGTTCGTCGAGGCCGCCGCCATGGAGTCCCCGGACCAGCCCGCCCGGTACTTCTACCGGTTCGGCGCCCTGTGTGCCCTCTTCGGCGCCATCGGATCGTGCGACCTCCATGAGGAGAACGTCCTGGCCGACGGCGAGCACCCGTGTGTGATCGACACCGAGACAGTGGTCCGCCCCGGCGTGGGAGCACCGGACGACACGCTGCCGCACCTGTTGGCGAACCATCTGAGTCTCTCCGTCATCTCCACCATGCTCGTTCCGGTGGTGAACCCGGGCTCACCCATCGACGTGCTCCTGGCAGGAGTCGGCATCGCAGAGGAACAGTCCTCGACGATGAAGCGACCGGTGGTCCGCGACAACGGCACCGACCACATCCACGTCGCCTTCGAGACCATGACCTACCGGCACGGGAGCAACGTGCCCCGCCTCGGCGACCGCGCGGTGGCGGCCACGGAGTACTTCGACGACGTACTGGCCGGATACTTCGACGCCCTCGCGTTCGTCCGCGGCGACGACATCACGAAGGTCCTCGACAGCCACCCCGGCATGCCCGTGCGGTGCCTGCTCCGGTCGACGATGGTGTACAGCCGGTTCATCAACGCCTCCACCCACCCCGACTACCTGAAGCGCCCCGAGGAGGCCGAGCGGCTCTTCCGGCTCCTGGGACGCGTTCCCGGCCTCCTGCCGGAGGCTGTAGCCGACCACGTCCGACATGAGGAGCGCACGGACCTCGCCACCGGAAACGTGCCGTATTTCATGACCCGGGGCGATTCCACCGAACTGGCCACGGTGCGCAACCGGTTCCCCGCGGCGTACGAGACGTCACCGCTGGACGTCGCACGACACGGTGTCGCGCTCAACGCCGCCCGCGGCGACCTCTGCCACCGCCTCCTGCTCGAAGAGTCCCTGAGCGAGATGATCGGCGACGACAACCCGGCGGGACTCTCACGGTCCTCTCTCTTCGGCGGAAGCACCCTGGAGGCCGCGGGCCCCGGGACGTGGTGGCCCGGCATCGTGGCCAAGCTCCTGGCCGCCGGCCTGTCCTTCGCGGCACCGGACGGTCCGCAGACCGGCTGGCTGGGCGGCATCGGCCCGGGCCGGGACGCCCCGACCATCGTGCCCGGCACCTTCATCGCGTTCCACGACCACGGCGGCATCGTCACCTTCCTGGAGCGGGCCGCGTGGCGGGACGACCACCTTCGTACCGCGCACGCCAGTGCGGACCGAGGACTCGACGTCCTGCTCGCGGAGTACGGCGACCTGCTGATGCAAAGACCGGAGTCGGTGTTCTCCGGCGCGGCCTCCATGCTGCTCACCCGACCGTATGCGGCGGCTTCCGACTGGCTGGAGCGGATGTGGGGGAGGATCGGCGAACGATCCGCGTCGGGCGAGCTGGGCGACGACCTGGCCACCGGCCCCGCCGGACTGCTGATGGTGCTGCTGTCCCGGCACGCGAGGGGCGAACGGGGCGATCCTGGTGACGAGACGCGACTGGCGTGGCTGCACGAGCAGGTACTGCGACAGGTCAACGCGCCCCGGGCGGCCGCGTGGTGGGACGTGGCCCATGGCGAGCTGGGGTTGCGGTGGGCCTGCTCCCGCTCGGGGAGCGTCCTCGACGACGCCGCCCTGGTGACCGCGTCGGCCGAGTGGGTGCAGGCCCGACTGGAGTCGGAGGAGCGGAGTCCCTTCATGGGCTGGTGCAAAGGCGCCGCGGGTCTGCTGCTGGCCTCGGCCGAGATCATGACAGCGGCCGGACGGGCCGACTGGCTGACCGGTGGCCGGCTCCGGGCCCTGCTGGATCACGCGACCCGGCTTCCGGCCGATCGCCCGGTCGACCTCTCGGTCTGCCACGGAAGCAGTGGTGTCGTCCAGTCGCTGATAGCCGCCGCGCGGATTCTGGACGACGCGTCCCTCCTGGCCCGGGCCCACGAGTACCAGGAACATGTGCTGGACACGGTGCGCGCGAACGGCTTCTTCACGGGCGCAGCGGGACGGACGTCGTTGCTCGGCTACATGCTCGGGTGGGCCGGTGTCGGCGATACGGACCTCCTCCTGCACACCGCGGGAACGGACGACGTACCCGGTGTCCGCAACCCGGGTGTTCCGGTCGCGCTCGCCCACGGTGTGTTCGAGTGACCAATGGCCGGACCACGGAAGGGGCACGGTGTCCGCAGTAGGCCCCGGCATGGCGGATCGAGGGGAAAGCGGAGCCCACCGCCCGGCGTGCGCCGTCGAGACAACCCGGTGGCGCCCGGTGGCGGCCCACGGTCCCCTCGGCGGCCCGGCAGTGGCTCGGGACGGACGTGATGATCGCGCGCGGGGACCGAGAAGGTGTCCGCAAGGCCCTTGAGATAGCCGACGCGGAACCGCACCCGATCGGCACCGGATGCGGCCCCCGCCCCCCGGATCATATGGGGGACAGGTCGACTCCGGTCACCTCGAAACCGCTGGCCGCCAGGCGCAGCGCGGCCTTCCCGGTGCCGCAACGGAGGTCGACCAGACGCTTGCCCGGAACCCCGTGCTCGGCGATCAGGTCGTGTTCCTGCCCCCGTGCCCCCGTGCCGCCACGACGATAGGTACCGAACGCGGCACGGCCACCTGTCAGTCGACCGATTGACTGCACGCTCAGTCACGTCACGTGCCTGTGTTCGACGTTATTGCGCACAGCGCGTGAGGGACGAGGCTCCCTGATGTGTGGCGGGGGAGCGACCCCGTACCGGGGCGGTCGCCCGCTCGGCACACGAGGGCCGCGGTGCGCACCACCTCTCGCGTCGGACACACCGTCGGAACACCGGCTCGAGAACCTGCCGGGTGTGCGGATCGGACGCGGCAGTCGTTAAGACAGATGACCGGCACCCCACCGCCGGGTGGACCATCAACTCGCGATCGGACAAGTGGATCAGGACCAGACACTCACCCCGGAACGCCGTCGCCGGCCTCCTCGCCGGCCGCGAGCGACGCGTCGTTCCGCCGGCCGGCGGGCTTGGCGCTGCGCAGGCCGATGGCGACCCGTGCCCGCACGTCGATCCATCCATCCCGGAGCCTCCACGATCGCCATGGCCGCGACCGTACCGAGCGGCCAGCAACCGAGGCCACACCTTTTGTCTGAACCCGGAGGCTCGCGTCCGTGGCCGGCGGCTGCACGGATACGACCTTCATCGCCTGATCGCCTCGGGACCGCCGGGGCAGTGTGGGCATCCCAGGACCAACCTTCCCATCACGGCTGTGCGATGGCCCTGGGCGCGCCTGCTCCGCAGCAATCTCATGGTCGGGTCGAGGCCCTCACCCTCACCGCCGCCAGCCTTCGTCGATCGCGCGTTGACGGCGGGCCGGCAGGTCGGCCTCCAATGCGTCGAGGGCAGGCAGCATCTTGGGGCAGCACCGTCCCGACCTGATCGACGGCTGCCTCACCGGCACCGGGCTCGTAGGAGGCGCTGCGTGCCCTGGACGTCCTGATGTCGCTCACTGCTTGGCGCACGGTGACCGTCATGGCGGGTGGCTTCCCCGGTCCGCCCCATGAGTTCCGGGAGGGAGTCCTGTACGAGCAGCCGCGTTCGGACTGGGAGGCCTGGCACGAGATCCGGCACAGCGAACGGCCGTACCTCGCCCGGCTGCGTTACGGCGATTACGGGATTCTCCCCGCCGAGTACGTCTCCCGGACTCCGAGGCGGCGCAAGGGGGGACCGGCCTGGGGAGTCCTCCGCTACACCACCGCCCGCTCCTATCACCTGGCGAAGGTGCCACGCGGCGAGCGGTACGACGACGCCAACCGGCAGGCCGCTCGCTCCCTCACCAGCCTCGCGGACTTCCGGGGACTGGGCGCGAGCGCGGGGGAGCGGTGGCTGCACGACCGAGCCCGGGGCGCCACGAGCACGGGAGACCACGGTGACCGGAACCGGGTGGGGAACGTTCAGCACATGACGTATGCGAGGAACTCGCTGTCCGGGCCGACGTATTGAACGGTTGCCGCTCCTCAGGTGGTGAGCCCGCCCGCCGCCGGCCGATCGCTCACCCCGCTCACCAGGCCCCTGCCCTTGCCGGTCACCTGGGTCAGAAGCGTCTCCAAGGCCCTCAGCCGGCAGAACCGCGGCGTACGCGGCCTGCTTCTTCAGGGAGAACTCGAAGCACCTGAAGGCGCCGGGTGCCGACCCGGAGGAGCTGGAGGCATGGGTCCCCGCCTGACGTCCGTTCGCGGGCGCGCGCAGACAGCCGTCGCGGAGGACCAGTCCGCTGGGAGTGCCGGCGAGGGCTTCCCGCGACCGTGGCGAGGCGGCCCGGCGGGTTCACGGCAACGCGCCCGCTCGGTCGGGCCGGACCAGGTCGGACACCGCGAGGTACGGCAGTGCGCCGGCAGCAGGCGAACGTCCCTCATGCAGTCGACGACATCGCGGCGTGCGTGTCCGGCACGGCTGAGTACGGACTTCAGCGCCGGGGCTCCGTGGAACAGGGACGCGTCGTCTCGGGCGCTGACGCCCCTGCCCGGCCCGCGCCGGATGGCGTCGTGCGGCGGCCTGGTCACCGTGCTCGATGCGGCGGAGTCTCAACCGGCCACCACCGTGGCCGAACTCGCCCGCGTAGGAGTTCTCAGTCTCCGGTCCGGTCAGCAGCCACCCCGCGCGCGTCTTTGCGCTGCCGCAACGGCTCGCTCGGCAGTTGCGCATGACCGTGTGCATCCAATAACAGGCCCTGAGGCGTGTCGGCATGGTGGTGATAACAGGCCCTTGGGCTCGACCCCTCATGATCACCAACCCGAACAGACAGCACCGGGCGAAGGGGATCAGTCCGTGTGTGTGGTGGGGATGCCGGTGAGGGGCTGGGGTGGGGTGTGGTCGAGGACGGCGCGGCGTAGTTGCTCGAGTTTGGGCGGCAGCAGGGTGGTGAGGTGGTAGCGGGCGCGTCCGGTGCGGTAGCTGAGGAGGAGGCCCTTCTCCTCCAAGGGGAGGCCCGGTGGGCGCAGGACGGCCCGGCCGTCCTGGTGGCGGGTGCCGTCGTGGTTGACGAACAGGCTCACCCACAGCCGGCTGGTGCCGTGGGCGCGGGCGACCAGCTCGGCGCGGACCGCGAGCCAGCGCTCCAGCGCGGCCCGGGCGAGGGGGGAGAGGGCGAACCAGGCGTCGTCCGCCTCGTCGATGCCGTGCTGCGGGCGCCGCCGGACGAACACCGCCGCATGGCCGGGGGCGAGGTCGGACAGGCGCAGCGCGGTCAGTTCCCCGGCGCGCGGTGCCGCGTCCAGGACCAGGGCGAGCAGCGCGGTGAGCCGGGTGTGCCCCGGTGACATCGCGGTGGTGAGGTCCGCATCGAGGCGGCGGCGCAAGGCGGCCAGGGTGGCGTGGTCAGGGGTGGGCCGCAGCGGTATCCGGCCGCCGCTGCCCAGCCGCAGCGCGGGCAGCCCGTACGCGGTGCGCAGCAGGTGCAGGCACCGGTGCCGGGCGGCGTTGGTGGCCTGCGAGGTGGGCGGGCAGCCACCGTTCACCTGCCGCTCGCGCAGTGCCCCGGACTCGGCCAGCCGCAGATAGGCCGTCAGCGTCTCCTTCTCCAGCAGGCGCCGCAGGCTGCGCCGGGCGGCCACGGGCAGCCCGCCCCGCTCCAGCGCCCGGTACAGCTCCCCGCGGACCATGCCCAGCTGACGCCGCCGCGCCTGACCGACCCGCAGACCGGCCAGGAGCGCATCCAGCGCGGTGATCGAGGCGTACTCCGGCATGGGCATGTACACGATTGTCCCGCACTCAGGCGCCGCGGTGACGGGTGGAACGGGAGACGTCCGTTGCCGCGTACCACCGGGCACGGGGTGACGGACGGATGCCGGGCGGATTCTCGCGGCCTTCAGCTGCTGTTTCGTGGCCTCGCCCACGGGGACGTCCTTCGTCCCGCCGTTGCTCGTACCGCTCTCGCCGACCTGGTGCTGGGCGGGCCGCCGCTCGACGGCATCCTGGAGATCCGGGTGGACGGCGAGCGTCACTTCGTCGACGACTGGGACGGCTCCGCGGGCCCCGGGGCGCGGCTGTGCCCCCAGCAGGTCCTGGTTCAAGAGCTCACCGACGCCCATCTCACCGACGGCGGCGACCTGCGCCACGAGGCGGCCGATGTCTTGGTGGAGGACCTGACCGGCGACCGTCCGCTACCGCTCCGCCGACGGCGTGCTGCACACGATCACCTGCTCCTCCGTCGCCGGCTGCGACGGGGACCACGGCATCACCCGCACCGCCGTCCCCGACGGCGTCCTCACCGCCCACACTCTCGACCACGGCATCGGCTGGCTCGCCGCCCTCGCCGACGCCCCGCCGAACAGGCCCTTCGGAGCGTACTCACTGCGTGCTGTGCCACCGGTGCCGATGGTGGCGGACGAATTGGACGTCTATTCGGTGCCAGCGGTGCACATTCAATCGGCCTTGCCGCGAACCGGTCACCGTGCAGACGATCTGTAGGTCATCGGTCAGGATGCGCGCTCCGAAGTCGAAGAGAAACATGGCAGTTCGGGCACAGGCAGAGAAGATTGTGGACTGTGTCGGGGCCCCGTCCTCCCGGGCCTGAAAATGTGCTCCTTCGCTGTATCGGTGGAGAGGCCCGGGGAAGTGTGAGCACTTCTCCGCACATCTGACACTGGTTCTGGTACCAGCGCTTGAGCAGCTTGCTGGCGCTGGCGTCTCGTCGAGTACCCGGCCGTGCTGCATCGCCGGAGGCACTGTTCGGGCGAAGAGGCGGAGCGATTCCCTCTGGACCCCTGACGCCCAGTACCTCGTCGTCCAGATAGGTGACGACGGGTAGTGCCTTTTCCACGTTCGCCGAGTGCAGTCGTAGCGTGTCAAGAATCGAACGACGGACGAGTGACCATGCGGCGTCGACGTGTTCGCTGCTGATTGCGGTGGACCCCCGTCGCCCTCTACGCCCGGGGAAGCGGCGAACCAGTGGCTCCGAACATGCGCGCCGAAGTACGTGAGTTCCTGGCCCTGCTGGCAGCCCACCCCAGAGGACTGCTCGCCGCCGACATCGCCCATAACCTGCGCCTGGCCGGAGACCGAGAGCAGCACGCGCGCGAGCTGAAAAACCTGCGCCGCACCGGATCCCCGCCACCCTTCAGCTGAGCTGCTCGGCCAGTCCGACGATGATGCCCTCGGGGCCACGGACGTAGCAGAGCCGGTAGCTGTCCTCGTACTGTGCCAACTCGCCGACGAGTTCGGCGCCGTGAGTGCGCAGGCGGGCAACGGTGTCCTCGATGTCGTCGACGGCGAACATGACGCGGTGCGTGCCCAGAATGTTGTGCGGCCTGTTGCGCGGCCCGGCGCTGATCGCCGCAGGGCTGCGGTACTTCGCCAGCTCAAGCCGGCTGTGACCGTCCGGAGTCCGGAGCATCGCGATGTCACAGCGGACGCCGTCGAGTCCGGTGCACTGGTCGGCGACGGGACCGTCGACCTCCGCCCTGCCCTCCAGCTCCATACCGAGTTCCACGAAGAACGCGATGGCGGCATCCATGTCTTCGACGACGATGCCGACGTTGTCCATCCGCTGAATCGCCATGCTGGTTGCTCCTTCTCACGCGTGCGGCCGGTGGTGGGCGCTGATGCCCCTGGGACGGAGCCGACGGCACGTTCTCGACACCGGCCTCTACAAGCGAGGTCAACGCTGCAGCCACTCAAGTAGTTCGTCGTGGCGTACCTGGTAGACGGTGCCGGCCGACCTCAGCAGGCCGCGTGTGTGGCACCAGCGGAGGAATGTGGCCAGGCGCCACGGCAGCTTTCCGTGGAGGGCTGCGATGAGGCCGAGGTATTGGCGACTGGTGACCGCGACGAAGCCAGGCCCGGCAGCCACGCCGCAGGCGAGGGCCGTGATGACGGCGAGCGGCCAGGACACCTGCAGCCACTCGACGCAACGCGTGCCATACAGGGCGAGGGCCGTGACGACAGCACCGGACACCAACCCAGCTACCGCGTCATTGCGGAGCGGGGACAGCGGGGTGGGCACGCCGGGCGGATTCGGATCCGGTTCTCCTCCGTTGTTGCGGCGCGCGGCGCGCAGCCCTGCGGGGACTCCGATCACCAGCCCGATCGCTCCGGCACCGCATCCGGCGGTGAGACCGACGAAGTCACCGAGTCGGCCGGCGAGGCAGCCGGCCGCCACCGTCACCGCCAGGGCAGACGGGATACCGAACGCCACGAGATGGCGGCGGTCGAGGTCCGCCCGCACCGACAGCGCCAGACCGAAGCCGAAGACGAACGCGAACCCGCCTCCGGCGGCCAGCGCGAAGCCCTGCCCGAACAGCGCCGTCAGTGGCAGCATGAGAACACCACCCAGGGTGACGCTCAGACCGATCCGGCTCCAGCCGAGTCTGCTGCGGAGCCGCTGGAACACGATGCGGCGGGGCTGGACGTACCGTGCGCGTGCGTTCCAGGCCGACAGCAGCGGCGCAGGAGTCAGCAGTGCGAGCAGTACTGCGCCCGGCAGGGGCAGCGCGTGGTTCCGGTGCAAACAGAGTGCCAGCAGGAGCAGGGCGGGCAGCCAGCAGGCGATGGTGATCGCTGCGGCGGCATAGCGGGCGCTGCGCGGCCCGGCGACCGGCCACAGCGTGTGGATGGCCAGATCCCGGGAGGCAGGGACGGCACCGCTGCTGTCTGCCTGCGCTGCGCTGCCGCCGCGCAGGCTCGCGGTGAGCAGCCGCAGCCACTGGGTCACGGCTTGCGCCGGGTACGGCTGGCTCCGTTCGGCCGGGTCCGGTTCGCACAAGGACGGAATGAACTCCTGGAGCAACGCCGCGTGCAGCTTCTCCTGCTCTTGGCCGCCCGAGTCCGGCACTCCGATGAAGGAGCGGAGTTTCGCAGCGCCGGCTTCGGTCTGCGAGGCCAACGACGCCAGCGTGAGCATCCACGGTGAGGACAGCACGGCTCTGGTGACCGTCCCCGCTGCGAACAGCTCGTCCTTCAAGTCGGCGAGCCGGGTCCGGTTGACGGCTCGCTCGAGCAGGTACCGCCGGGCGTCGGCGGGCTCCACCGCCTGAAGGCGCACGATCGCGCAGTCCAGCAGCCGCTGATCGGCACGGCTGAGCTCGGCGTGCTCGTCCCAGCGGCAGGTCACTATCAACGGCCCGTTGAACCGGTTGAGCTGGGCGAGCGCGGCAGCGGCCCTGGGACGCGCTTCGTGCGGAGGGTCCATTTCGTCGAGGCCGTCCAGGACCGGCATGATGCGCCCGGATCTCAGCAAGTCCCGCGCCGTGGTCTCGGAACCGCCCAGGTACTCCTGGCCCACGCGCTCGCTGAACCAGTCGGTGAACGGGACGCTGGTATCCCACTCCGACAGGCCGACCGGTACCGGCACCGGGCCGTCGTAGCGCTTGCGGGCGAGCAACCGGTGGACGAACTCGTACGCCAGCAGCGTCTTGCCCGAGCCGGGGCCGCCCGTGATGACCAGGCGCTGCGGCCGGAGACCCTCCAGGTAGCGGACGATACTGTCGAAGTCCCCGCGCGGCCGGGCCCCGGCCGCGTCCCTGCCATGCTGCGGCACGGCGACGAACGTGACGTTGATGGCCTTGCTGTCATTGCCCAGAAGCTGCCGACGGCGACGATCCACTTCTCCCCGGACCGCCTCCCTCAGCCTCCGGACTGCGGCGTCCCGGCCGGCCGCCGCCGACCGCGGGCTGCGGAGCAGATCGACGCCCCACACGATCATGATGCCGGAGAGCGTCGATCCGATCGGCCAAGTGATCTGCGAGGCCGGCGGGGAGAGCAGCAAGAGCACCAGGACTGTGAGTACTCCTGCGGTGACGGGCACCAACAGCTGCTTCGTGCGCTGCCGCAAGGAAGGCGGCGCCACGGCAATCGTCGGGAAATCCGTGTCGGCACCGGGGTCCGCAGCCAACCCGCCTACGTCCTCCGTGACGAAGTGCGTGCCGTAGGCGCGTAGGGTTCGTTCGAAGCCGGGCAGTTCGGCGAGGACGCTGACGGGTACGGCCTCCAGCACGCCCGGAGCGAGGCCCTTCGCCTGGGTCACGACCGCGACCAGGTGCGGCCCGCAGAACAGCCCCGTGCCCGAGCTGCCTTTCCAGCCCGAGTGGTTCGGCACGATGCCCACGTCGACGTGCACTGTCGCCATACGCGACTTCATGCCGTGCAGCGGATCCACATGGCCACGTATCGGCATGGTGTCCCGCGCGTGATCAGGACGTGCGACCGCGTTGGGGAAGTCCAGCCCGAGGCACGGTACGCGGTCCTGACCCACGATCCGCCCGAATCGCACCGGGGAAGTCACCGGAGGTTGCCAGTCCGGCGCGATGATGCGCAGCAGCGCACCGTCCGCCTCCGACGCTTCTGCCTCCGGCAGCCATGCCAGTTCGGCGGCCACCCACGCCGTACGGCCCTCCGGATCCAGCTGCCGGACCTCCACGGGCCCGCGCGCAGGGATCCCCTCCAGGACGTGCAGCGAAGTGAGGACCACCTCGTCACCGATCAGGTACCCGCTGCCTGACTTTCTGCGGACCGGATTCCAGATCTCCATGACCCTTGTCTGGTCCATCCCCCGTCCTGTCCTTCACCCGACGAACCGTTCGCAGACCGCGCGGAGCTATCTCGGGCGCTGTGGAACGTCGGCCGAGATCTTCAGATCGTTGTCGTCGCCGTCGACCGGCTGCAGCGTGAGTTTGACCCGGTGAGTCCGGCCCACGCTGGCTGCGCCCTGGGCTTCGACTGTCCACGGAAGGACAAAAATCTTGGCCTTGGCCCCGCCGTCCTTCTTCACTTCCACGGTGAACTCAAGTTCCACCGGCCCGGTCCTGAATTTCAGGGATTCCCCTTCACCCGCCTCCATGGCGCCTTGCAGCTCCGCACGGATCGCGCTGACGGTTTCCCCCAATTCGGCCCACGGTTCCTTCGGCAAATCATCCCCCTGGCTACTAAAGCCTCACGCCCGGACAGCGCGAGGCGGGCCCGGCCACGTGCGCCGTCCCGCTTCGCTGCACACCGTATACGGTTTTGATCTCCCCGAGGGCCTTGTCCAGCAAACACCGACTGACTCGGAGGCCCCCCACCTAACGCATGCGACAGCACCCTCGCTCGCCGGGAGAACCGGCACGCCGGCCGAGCAATGTCTGTGGCCCGGCGGTGACGCCGCTGGGCCACGTCCCGGCCACCAGGTGGCAGTGCCGGGGGATGCTTGCAAGGGCCGTACTACCGCTCTGCGGCGCATGCCGGGCGAGCCACTGCAGCCACGTGGCCGTTCGTAGCCTGAGCCGCACCGAGGAGGCAGTAGAAGGGCATCTACCGAGTTCCAGCTTGCGTCGCCGGACATCCAGACCCTCATTACCTGTTGAACTCGCTCGTCAGAGATGGTGATTGAGCACCTTGCCGGTCCTGCGAGGCCTGACTGCTCGCATCGCGAGGGCGCTACCGATTCCGTGAGTACCACGTGACCACCGTCCCCGACCCCATGGCGCCGCCGGCCTTACCGGCGCTCCGCGTCACCGGCGAGGAACGCAACTGCGGCGCCACATCCGGCACCCTGCACACACCGGACGAGCTGACCCGTTGGATCGCCGGACACTGCGCCGCCACCGGCCACCAGGACTACGAGCAGACCGTCCGAGCCATACTCCGTGCCGAGCCCGGAGCGTGGCAGTGAAGTCTCCCTGCGCCGACACCGCGTCAGCGGCAGCACCGCCGCCCGACTCCTGACGGCAGTAGCGACGGCAACAGCCACGGATCTGCCCGCACAACCACGGACGCCAGCGGAACGTAAAATCCGCGCTGATCAGCGGAAAAGCAGGTGGAGGGGTACCGCGTAGCACACGTACTATGTGCTGGCCGGTAAGACTCCGGTCCTCGTTCACAATTCGAATGGCCTTTGCGGAACCGCGGCCCTGGAGAACGGGGGCTGGCAGCACATTCTGGACCGCCACCGGCCCGGTGGTGCGTGGGTCGATGACGAGGCGGGCATCCTCATTGGCAAGGAGGAGAAGGTCCGTCAGAGGATCATTGACACCATCAATCGCGGCACACCAAATCCGAACACGCCAGACCCGGTCACTGGCGCACCGCGGCCCGGCCAGATTCACGAATGGGACTTCGGCGCCCCGATCGGCAAGGCCGGTCCGGCAAATGGGGGCGGAGACTTGACTAGAATCCGTGTGATCGTGAATAACGGCAAAGTCGTGACCGCCTTCCCGTTCTAGGCGAGAGAGTTTCCTGAAAGGAGAAACCATGATTCATCTTTCCTTCTCTCTCCCAGAGCCGGGTTCGCCCTGGCGGAGAACCTGGGAGGTGGCGAAGCAGGGCGATCCTGCGGGTCTTGCAGAGATCGACCTTCGCTACAAGTTCTTCGGCGTCAATGTTGAGATGGTCGTAGATGACGTGGAGATCATCTCGAAGAGAAGGTTTGTGACGCTCGTGGATCTGGCCCTTTCGCTCTCTCATGCCGAGAGGCGTATCTCATCAGGGGAAGACGCGGCGTTCGGTTTCACAGAGAGCGAAGAGGTTGTAGCAGGGCCCGCTCCATGCGCCATGTCTGCGCCTGCCGGTCGCGGGGGCGCTTCTTGCGCTCCCGTCCGCGCCCTTGCCGCCGTCCTATGCCGCATCGACGGTGAGCTGTCAGCGAAGTCGTGGCGACCGCAGGGGGATCGCGTGGCGGATTGGTGGGGGCGTGTGGTGGGCCGGTTGCGGCTTGAGCAGGCGGCGCTGCTGGAGCACACGGTGGCGGCGAAGAGGAAGTGGCATGGGTGGCAGGCCCGGCGGAACCTGGCCATCTACGAGGCGGAACGGCTCGGGGCGCATCCGGCGGAGATCGCCCGGCGGACGGGGCTGAAGGTGGGCACCGTGAAGACTCTGATCAGGAACGGGAAGAAGGCCAAGCAGGAGGGAATCGAGGCCGCGGTCAAAGACATCGCCGCCGCGGAGGCCGGCACCGACGAGGCCGGGGCGTAGCCCGAACGCGACGACGCCCCGCCCGGATGGTTTCGGGTGGGGGTGTCGCGTGTCACTTCCCTTGTTCGATGCGCCACAGGTCGTAGGGGGCGGGGTGGATGGCGCCTTCCACGTCCTGCCACTTGAACCGGGCGGTGCCGCGCAGGTGTTCGCGTACCCGGACGCGGGTTTCTCTGGCGGCGTCTTCGCGGACGCGGCGGGAGTGTTCGGTGACCCAGTGGACGAGGGCTGTTCGGCGGGATGCGCCGGGTTCGTGATCGCGGAGCTGGAAGAGTTCGCGGGCGCCTTCCGGTGTGGTGGGGATCATGACACCGGCTTCGTCGTCGGGTTTCTTGAGGTGGGCGTACCAGAGGTGGTCGCGGCCGAATTGGACGCCGAGCGCGACGCGCGAAGCCCGCCATTTCCCGGGGCGGACTTCCTGAAGGGGCCCGCCGGTGGCGAGGTCTGTCCAGGAGTGGGGGTCGCCGCTGTTGGTCAGGGAGAGCTGCACCGACTCCGCCTTGAGCTGCTGGAAACCGACCTCGCCGACTTCAAGACAGCCCTGCATCGCACCGCGTCCGCCGACAGCCGGAGCACGCGGCTGACGGCCGTGGACGAGGTCCTGAGCCGCTTTCCAGGGCGTCGCGTCTTCGCCCACGGCGGCGACTACTCGTGGGCCGACGGCGCCCGCGAGCCCCCGCCGCCGAAGCAGCCGACGCGGTGCGAAAATGCCTGGCGCGCCAAGCCCAACGCGCCGACGACACACGCCAGATCGCCACGGCGCTCACCGCGCTGGAACACCTCATCCCGTCCCACCCTGACCATGAGCGGCTACGGGACTTTCCGTCGCGCTGCTCGCAGGTGACCGGATCGGTGACCCGGATTTCTGCTCAGGCCTCGTCGACTTCCTGGATCTCGCCCTTGGTGACGCCAACCCCGCCTTCGCCCGGGTCGAGCACAGGAACTTCGCGGAAGTCACCCATCTCAAGGCGGGTCTGCGACGCACCCCTGCTCCAGCAGCATGCGAAGTCGTGGTCATGGAAGCGGACGGCTGCTCCAGAGGGGAGATCACCTGCTGCCCCTGCTCGGTGGCCGCTGTGGTGATGCCGTGCATCGGCGGCCAGCGGGCAGATGCCGGCCTGGCACGCGGACCTGTTGTACTGCTGAGCGCATTCCGGACCGGCGGCGTACGTTCAGCGGTGGCTCGGTACAGACGTCGAGGTCCGGTGCGGATCGAGTAGCTGGGTCAGCGACAGGAGATGCGGCGGCGCATCATCCGTGCGGAAAGCCTCGAAGGGATGTGCATCTCCCTGCCGGCAGCCGCCGAGCCGCCGGCGTCGTGTTCGGCGGCGCACCGGGCGGGCACCTGCACGCTGTGCTCCATCCAGCCGTGGGCGGCCGGCCCTTCAGCTGGCCGGCGGGGCAACTGGGCCGGCAGATGCGGTGTCCGAGCCGGCAGTCACAGTCCCGGAGGCCCCTTGGAGTGCGGAGCATCCCGGCCGCCCGTCTTCCATGAGCGGCGCCACTGAGGGACCGACTTCTCACTCACCCGCGACCGACGGGCGACAGGCGGCACTTCCATGCGTTCCGCGAGGGGAACCTCAGGGGCAGTCGGTCCCGCCTCTTCGGGCATTCGTTGTGCCCCACGGCTTCCTGACTCGGCGCCGTTGCTGCGTTTAACGTCCCGAAAGTGAGCCTCTGGACTTCCCTCGAGCCCGCCTCCGCGACCGTGGACCCGGGCGGTAGTACGACTGTGCGGCTGCGTCTGCGCAACACCGGTGACGTGGTGGACGAGTACCGCTTCGAGGCGATGGGCCCTGTCGCGCCTTGGACCGTCGTGGAGCCGCAGTCGCTGCGGTTGTATCCGGGGACGACGGGGTCGGTGGATCTGACGTTCGCTCCGCCGCGTACGCCGGATGCGACGGCGGGGCCGAATCCGTTCGCGGTGCGGATCACGCCGACGGAGCATCCGGAGGCGACGACGGTTCCGGAGGGGAACCTCACCATCACACCGTTCACGGAAGTGCGGGCGGAGTTGGTGCCGCCGACGGTGAAGGGCCGTTTCCGTGGCCGTCCGAGACTGGCCGTGGACAACCTGGGCAATACGAAGCTGACAGCGTCGGTGAGCGGCAGCGACAACGGTGATCAGCTGTCGTACGACATCCATCCGAGCACTGTGCAGATCGAGCCGGGCCGTGCGGCGTTCGTGCAGACGACGCTGAAGCCGCGGCACATCATCTGGTTCGGGTCGGCGGAGCAGCGGCTCTACACCCTGGCGGTGCAGCGGTCGGGTGTGACGCCGCTGAACGTGGAGGGCACGTATGTGCAGCGGGGTTTCCTGCCGCGCTGGCTGGCGGTCTTCCTCAGTGTCTCCATGGCGCTGGCGATCGCCTTCGTGATGCTGTGGATCGCTTACAAGCCCCAGGTCCGCAGCACCGCCATCGAGAAGCTCCAGGAAGCCGGCATCAGCACGCTGCCGCCCGCTCCCTCAGCGACCCCCGAGGCGCCGAAGGCCCCGTCCGCCGGCGCCACGGCAGTTCCGGCCGCGCCCGAGACGCAGCAGGCCGGCGGAGACGGAGACGGAGCCGGACAGGGAGCCGGAGCGGGAAGTGGTGGTTCCCAGGAGAAGGAGACCGAGGCACCGGAGAGGACCGCGGCGACCGCCGTCCAGCAACTGGCCGCCAAGGATCCGAGCGGACGGCACATCTGCTACCGGGTCCATACGGCGGGCCAGGGCTGGTCCGCCGCGGCGTGTGACGGCGAAACAGCCGGCACGGCGGGCTCGGGGACTCCGATCACGGCCGTCAACATCGCCGTGTCCGGAACCAAGGGCACATCCAGCGGCGCCTTCGTCCACGACCCCGCGTCGACCAACGGCGAGGGGCACTTCCCCGACCCGTGGTCGAGCGCCGCCGACGGCATCGACAACTACGTCGGCAGTACCAAGGAGGACGCCCCGCACATGCTGGGGTTCACCATCAACGTCGACAGTGGCGGCGGCGCCGTCTGCCAGTCCTCCTACGTCCACAACGACGCCTGGCTCGGCCTGGCGTGCGACGAGCCCGGGACCGGGTACGCCTTCACCTATGTCGGCACCCACGACAACAACTTGTGGATCGAAGCGGTCAGGCTCACGGTGTGATCCGGAACGACACGGCCACGGATCATGATGGCGTCGTGTCGAGCGCACCGTCGGTGCCGGTGTCCGCAGTGGCCTGCGATGCCTTGCGCGGATCGGCGTTGATCATCGTCGTGCAGACGACCGTGCCGATGAGCAGGATGCCGCTGACCGACCATGCGGCGGCCGCGCTGCCGTGCACGAGGGACTCGACGAGGAGCTCACCCCGCGCACCCTGGCCCTGGTGGCCGGCGTAGTAGGAGGCTGCCGCGTCGGCCGCGAGGGTGTTGCTCAGCGCGAGGCCGATGGCGCCGCCGATCTGCCGGGCCGTCGTCTGGAAGGCGGACACCGCGCCCGAGTCGCGTTCCGCCACCCCTGCCAGGGAGGCGTGGGTGGTGGGGGAGTAGCTCAGGCCCATGCCGATGCCCAGCAGGAGCCAGGCCGGCAGCACCCCGGAGAGATAGGAGCTGTCCTCGGAGAGCGTGGTGAACATCCACACTCCGGCCGCGGTGAGGGCGAGGCCGGGCCCGACCAGCCAGCGCGTCGGGGTCCGCCCCATGACGCGCGCTACCACCTGCGTCGCGGTCACCATGACGGCGCCGACCATCGGCAGGAACGCGAATCCGGCCTTGAGCGGCTTGTAGTCCATGACGATCTGTAGGTGGTAGGTGGCGAACAGCGAGATGCCCATCATGCCGAAGTTGAGCAGCGCGGCCCCGAGGAAGGACCCCGCACGGGTGCGTTCGGCGACCACGCGCAGCGGCAGCAGCGGCTGCCGGATGCGGGCCTGGGAGATGAGGAACGCGCCGATCAGCACGACGGACGTGGCCAGCAGCCCGGCCACCAGGGGGGAGTCCCAGCCGCGTTCCGGTGCCTCGGACAGTCCATAAACAAGGGCGACCGGGCCCAGACAGCCGAGGACCGCACCGATCGTGTCGAGGCTGATGTCACGGTGGCCCCGGTCGCGTGGCAGGGTGGCGATGCCCAGGGCGGTCACGGCGACGGCGATCGGCACGTTCACATAGAGACACCAGCGCCAGCCCGCGTACTCGGTGAGCACACCACCGACGATCAGTCCGAGGGCGGCTCCGCTGCCGACGACGCCGCTGAAGAGGCCGAATGCCTTGGCTCGCTCCTTGGTGTCGGTGAAGGTGGTGGTCAGCAAGGACACCGTGGCCGGCGAGAGGACGGCGGCGAAGACACCTTGCAGCGCGCGGGCGGCGATGAGCGTTTCGGTATTGGGTGCGGCACCGCCGATCGCGGAGACCGCGGCGAAGCCGACCAGGCCCACGAGAAAGGTCCGGGCGCGGCCGAAACGGTCGGCGAGCCGGCCGCCGATCAGCAGCAGTCCTCCGAAGGCCAGCGCATACGCGGTGACCATCCACTGACGGTCGGTGTCGGACATGTGCAGCGACTGCTGGACGGAGGGGAGCGCGATCTGGACGATCGTGCCGTCGAGCATCACCATCAGCTGAGCGGTGGCGATGACCGCGAGCACGTACCAGCGGTTGCGGTGGTCGCGTTCGGCGGCCGTCCGGTCCATCGTCGTCGCAGCGCCTGCGCTCATGCCGGGGAGCCCTGCTCGCCTCTGGGCGCCGGGCGGAGCTTGTCGAGCAGGCGCGCGAACTCCACGCGTTCGTCGCGGGTGAGACGGTTGACGAGTGCGTCGGCGAGGGCCTGCCTGCCCCACTCGATCTCCCGCATCAGCGCGTTGCCCTTGTCGGTGACGCTGACCAGGACAGCGCGGCGGTCGTCCGGGTCCGGGGTCCGCTGGACGAGCCCACGGCGTTCGAGTCCGTCGACGAGGGTGGTGACGGTGCGCGGGGTCACATCGAACGTCTGGGCCAGCGTGCTCATGCGCTGGGGGGCTCCCTGCTCGTACAGGTTGGTCAGCAGGCTGGCCTGGGAGAAGGGGACCTGATTGCCGGCGAACACGGTCCCGGCGTGACGCAGGAGCGGAGACACCGTCTCGGTCAGAGCCGTGACGAGCTCGGAAGCCGTGACGAGCTCGGAAGCCGTGACCTCTCGGTCTTTAGCCACGGACACCTCCATAGTGAGACACGCGACATTGTGAGTACATGCTCAATATGTCAGTTGGCTCAGTGAGATGCAAGTGGGTTCTGTGCGTGCTCGAACCGCGTGGATGGGTTGGATGCGACCGTGCTGGAGCGGACGGACCAGAACCGCCCCGGGGCCCTGACCGTCAGTACATCCTGACCGTCAGCACATCCTCGCGGCCATCGAGCACGCCGCCCGCCGCGTCCGGATCACCGACGATGACTTGAGTTTCTCGCCGTCAGGCTTGGCGGGCCCGGGAACCGAGGCGATCGGCGAGCGCGATGACGAGGTCGCGCAGTTCATCGGGGCGTTCGATGACGAACGGCCGGTCGAGTGAGGCGAGTACCGGAGGCAGCCAGTCGAGCCGCTCCGCCCGTAGCTCGACACGCAGCCAGCGCTCGTCCGTCCGGTCCTGGCCTGCCGCGGGCTCGTGCTCTTCCAGGCTCGCGACGCCGGCGGGAAGGCGAGCGCGGATCTGCTCGACCGTCCCGTGGATCCGCAAGGTCACCTCATGCCGGTACTCGGCCGTGGCGAACGCTGACACCACGCGCTGTGCCGGACCGGGACCCACGGGCATGTCGAAGGAGCCGGGCAGGGTCCTCGCATCCGCGACGCGGTCGAGCCGGAGGGTCCGCTCCTCGCCGATCCGGGGGTCCTCGCCGGTGACGTACCACCGGCCCGCATGGGCGACGATCCCGTACGCGTGCAGCGTGCGTTCGCTGCGCCGGCCGTTGCGGTCGGTGTAGCGGATCGCGACCGGCCGGCGGTGGCGCACCGCGTCGGCGATGGTGAGCAGGACTTCAGCGTCCGGGCTGTCGGCATCACCGGGCTGATCCGTGAAGGCGAGAGCCTCCAGGAGTGCGTCGAGCCGACGGGCGATGTGCCGGGGCAGCACCCGCCGGATCTTCGCCGATGCCGTCTCGCTCGCCGTGCGCTCCGTCGTCGTCAACCCGGCTCGGCCGCCGGCGACCAGGCCGAGCAGCACGGCCAGCGCCTCGTCGTCGCTGAGCATGAGCGGAGGCAGGCGGTATCCGGGGGCGAGCCGGTACCCGCCGTAGCGGCCGCGCACCGATTCCACGGGTACGTCCAGGTCGATCAGCTGGTCCACGTACCGCCGCACGGTGCGCCCTTCGACGCCGAGCCGGTCGGCGAGTTCGGCCACCGTCCGGGTGCCGCCCGACTGAAGCAGCTCCAGAAGTGTCAGCACGCGGCCAGTGGGGCGAGGCATGTTCGCAGCCTAACGCGAATACAGGACCGATTCTGTCCACTATTTCTCCTAGCCTGCGACGTGCTCGCCTCCAGCACAGCCAAGGAGATTGCCATGGAGTTCGTCTCGATCCGCATCATCACCAGCGACGTCGCGCTCCTCGTCGAGTTCTACGAGCGGGCCACAGGGGTGCGGGCGACATGGGCCACCGAGGACTTCGCCGAACTCACCACCGCGGGCGGCGCCACCCTCGCGATCGCCGGCACCCGCACCGTTCCGCTGTTCGCCCCGGGCTCCGCCCGTCCGGCGGACAACCACAGCGTGATCACCGAGTTCCTCGTCGACGACGTGGACCGCGTGCACCAGAACCTGACCGGCTTCGTCACCGACTTCGTCAACGAGCCCACCACGATGCCCTGGGGCAACCGGTCGCTGCTGTTCCGCGACCCCGACGGCAACCTCGTCAACTTCTTCACCCCCGTCACCCCGGCGGCCATCGAGAAGTTCGCACGCTGACGCCACGTACAGCTGCTCACGCGGGAGCCCTGAGTCCCGGAGCGCCACCGGCACCGGCGTAGCCACCCCGAACTGGCGCGACCCGACCCGGGACCGCACACACCTCACGGCACGAACGGTCACGGCAGGATCTCGACGTACCCGTCGGTTCCGTGGACGCGGATCCGCTGTCCGTCCCGGAGCCGCCGGGTGGCCTGCTCCACGCCCACCACGGCCGGCAGGCCGTACTCCCGGGCGATCACCGCGCCATGGGTCATCAGGCCGCCCACCTCCGTCACCAGGCCCGCGATCCCGACGAACAGCGGTGACCAGCTGGGATCGGTGAAGGTCGTGACCAGGATGTCGCCCGCCTCGAGATCGGCCTCCGCCAGATCAAGGATGACGCGGGCCCTCCCCTCCACGGTCCCGGCGGACACCGGTAGGCCGATCAGGGCACCGGCGGGCACGTCGTCGCGCCGGTACGCCCCGGTGACGGCCTCACCGTCCGAGGTGAGCACCCGAGGCGGTGTCAGCGCGTGGTAGGACCGGAACGCGTCCTTGCGCTGCCGGACGAGCTGGTCATCCACCTGGTGCGAGCGCACCACGTCGTGGAGCTCTGGGAACCTGAGGTAGAAGATGTCCTCCTTCTCGGGGAGCACACCGGCCCGCACGAGGCGCTCCGCCTCCTTCAGCAGGGCCTGCTTGTAGATGAAATAACGGCTGACGATGACGTACTTCGGGTACTCCCGGTATCCGATGAAGGTGCGGACCCGGTCGATCATCCGCTTGGCCTCGTCGGCCTTCCGGTCCCCGTCCGGCAGGGCCCGCAAGCGCGAGAGCACGTCCTGTTCCTTCTTCCGTGCTTCCAGCCGCCCTTGCTCGAAGCGCCGTTTCGCGGCTCCCGGCTCGAAGTTCCTGACGTTGTCGAGGATCACGGGCACGAGCGTGGTGGGACGCTCACGCCAACGCGGCCTCGTGATGTCGATCTCGCCGACGCAGCGCATGCCGTACCGGTCGAGGTAGGCCTCGATGGCGTCGCGTGCTTCGGTGCCGCCCGCGAGTTTCGGCAGCTCGTCCAGGAAGCCCTCGTCCTCGACGCCCTCCAGGAACGCCACCACCTCCGGATGCGGGCGGATCACGTCCGCGACGTCCAGCAGCGCCAGTCCCATCTCCGAGGTGACGTTGCCGGGGGCGGACAGCGTGAGCGTGTCAGCCGCGTTCTTCTCGCCCAGCCACTCCTGAAGCTTGTCGTTGAGCCACCACGTGGCCTCCATCCCCGCCATGATCGCCTGCATGCTCAGCGGATCGCCGAGGACTCGCTTGTGCTCCTCGAAGGCCTCCAGCAGGAAGTCGAACAGCGCCGGTCCGGTCTTCGTCCGGATGTCGCGCTCCAGGGCGGCGAGGGACGCCTGGCCGCGCTCGACCAGCTCGGTGACGATGGCCGGGTCGGTCTCGATCGGGGCGGACGCGCCGCCGGCCGGCGGCCCGCCGGGATGCGCGTCCGGGAGCGAAGGGACGAAGCCGTCGCGGTCGAGGACGGTCTCCAGGGCGTCCCTGACCAGCGGATCGCCTCGCCCTACGACGTCCAGGAGGCCGGCGCGGCTCGCGGGCGAGGCCAGGCGCCGGGTGACGTCGACGAACAGCCTCCCCCCGGCCTCGTGCATCGGAACCATGGCCGTCAGCTGCCACATGGACAGCCCCAGAGGCCTCATGGGGTCGGTCATCATCTGCTGGTGACCGACGGAGACGTAGACGTGATTCTCCGTGTCGCCGGTTACGGGGAGGGGAAACAGCGTCGTGATCGGCCGGCTCTGCACGATCCGGAAGCCGTCGTCGACCAGGCACCATTCGATGTCCTGCGGGCGGCCGAAGTGCGCTTCGATCCGCCGTCCCAGCCGCACCAGCTCCACGACCTGCGCATCCGTCAGCGCCGGCTGCTCCTGCCGCCGCGGGTCGATCGCCACCGTCCGCGTACCGCCGGTCGGCAGGGGGTGCACGGCACGCTCCTTGGCGGCGATCGCCTTGGCGACGACTTCGCCGTCCCGCACCGTGAAGACGTCCGGGTTCACCAGGCCGGAGACCAGGGCTTCGCCGAGGCCGAAGCCGGCGTCCACGGTGGCGACCTTCCGGTTGCCCGTGACGGGGTCGGCCGTGAACAGGACGCCGGCCGCGTGCGGGAAGACCATCCGCTGCACGACCACGGCCATGTGGACCGTACGGTGGTCGATGCCGTTCTGCCGGCGGTAGGTCACGGCCCGCTCGGTGAACAGCGAGGCCCAGCACCGGCTGATGTGCTGGAGGATCGCCGTCGGCCCCACGACGTTGAGGTACGTGTCCTGCTGGCCGGCGAAGGAGGCCGTCGGCAGGTCCTCCGCCGTCGCGCTGGACCGGACGGCGCAGGCGGCCTGCTCGCCGAGCCGGGCGAGCGCGCCGGTGATCTCCGCCGCGAGATCGCCCGGGATGGCGACCCTTTCGACGGCACGGCGAAGCTGCGCGCTGAGCGTGCGGATCGCCTCCCCGTCCTCCGGGTCCAAGCGCGACAACCGGTCGAGCCGATCGTCCATCGACGGCACCTCGGCCATGATCCGCCGGAAGGCATCCGTCGTCACGCAGAAGCCCTCCGGCACGCGGATGCCCTCGATCCGGGACAGCCCGCCCAGCTGCGCGCCCTTGCCGCCGACGACCGCGACCCGCGACTCGTCGATCTCTCGCAGATCCCACACGTACTGCTCAGTCATGACGACACCTCCGATGCGGCCGTGCTCCGTCGCACCGCACCAGCCGGCCGGATCACCGGCGCCTGAAGCACAGCCGGACCTCTTGGCGGGCACGTCCTCATCGCTGGTCGCCCTTCCTCTGACAAGCCGTACACGTCGACAACAGCACACACATGTCGCGCCCCTCATGTCCGCAGGTGGTGGCCTCGGCCGACGATTCTGCGGCGCGATACGGGGCTTGCCGCAAGCCCCCCGGCGCGCTATACCTTGAGAGTGGCAAGGAGAGACCTCTCCTTGCCTTTGTCCTGTGCCGCCCGTGGAACCGACCAGCTTCTCGCGAAGCGGTGGCGCGCCGGGCGGGCCGGGGTGCTGCCGTGGCGGAACAGCGCACGTCAGTGGCGGATGTCAGCGACCGGATTCGAACAGTTGCATGCGAGCCTTTCCTCGGATGTCAGCCGTGCGCCGAACCGCTCCGCGGCCGGCGGTCCCCACCCGCCGCGTGCGACGGCGGGCGACCGGCAGCGAACCCGCCCTCGCGCGGGGCGCCGGCCACCGGTGCCGGCCCGGAGGGCGGAGCGGTCCCGGATGCCAGGGGGTCGTCCGAGGCCCCGTGCCCGCCGTCCCCTGCGTCAAGTCCGTGGCTCGCACGCCTGCTTCCTGATGGCCTCCGGATGTGTCCGGGCCCGGGCGCGCATCTGTAGGCCTTGCGGGCTCAGCGTGGACGCGAGGGCGGGACGGACGCGCCGGCCGGGCAGGGGTTCCAGGCGCCACGCGGAGGCGATCGTGGCCAGGGCGATGATGGCTTCGGTGAGGCCGAACCGGTCGCCGATGCACTTCCGGGCGCCCCCGCCGAACGGGATGAAAGCGTGGTGCGAAGGACTCCGGCGGTGCGTTTCCTCCCATCGGTCCGGGTCGAAGCGTTCCGGGTCGTCGTACAGGTCGGCGCGGTGGTGGATGAGACAGGGGCTGTAGACGACGGTCGTACCGGCACGGACGGGATGTCCTCCGAGCGACGTGTCGCTGGTGGTGGTCCGGGTGAAGAGCCAGCCCGGCGGATACAGCCGCAGTGACTCGTCGACGACATGGCTCGTGTACCGCAGGTCGGGCAGATCGCCGTGCGTGGCGGCAGCACCGTCCAGGACTCGGTCGACTTCCGCGTGGAGGTGTTGTTCGGCGTGGGGGTGGCGGGCCAACAGATGTAGCGCCCAGGCCGGCGTGGCGGCCGTCGTCTCGATCCCGGCAATGAAGAAGACCCGCAACTGGTCGTTGATCTCGGTGTCGGTAAGGCGCCGGCTCTGGCTGTTCCCGGGGGAGCCGGCATCGGAGAGGAGCACGGACAACAGGCCGTCGGAGTGGTCGCCTCCGCCGCCGGAGCGGTGCTCGGCGATGATACGGGCCATGGCTCGCTGGAGACGGGCCCGCGCCTGGAGATATCGGCGATTGCTGCGGGTCGGGAGTGCGTTGAGCAACGATGGTTTGACCGTGCGGCTGAAGATTCCCTCTCTGATGAGATTGATGTCGTCGAACATTTCGGTGAGTTCGGTCGAGTCCACCGTGTTGGAGAACATGGTGGCCACCAGAGTGTGCGCGGTGATTCTCTTCATCTCGACATAGACGTCGAAGATCTGGCCGTCCCGCCATGATGTGGTGACAGCGGACGTCTGCTCGGTCATCACGCGGGCGTACGCAGGCAGACGGGAAGAGTGGAAAGCCGGCTGGACCAGCCTCCTCTGCCGGCGGTGCGCGCTGTACGGGCAGGTGACCAGGCCGTCGCCCACCGCTTCCTTGGCCTTGTCGTAGAAGGGGCCGCCCTTGTCGAAGGTGCGGTCGTCGAGGAGGAGTTGACGCGTCAGTCCGGGATCGCACACGGCGAGCGCCGCCTTGGGGCCGATGCGCATATGGACGAGGTCACCATGGGCGGGCAGTGACGACAGGAATTCCAGGGGATGACGCAGTAACGGAAGGAGATGCCCGATCAAAGGGGCCGCTCCGGGCGCCCTGCCTACCGAGACGGAACTGCTCATGGCTCAGCTTCATAGCGTTGTTCGCGGCGGAGCGGAAGGCCGTCCTGCACGGCTCACGTGCCCGGAATTGAGGGAAGACACGGTCCAGGTGGACGCGAGACGCACTTCTCACCGGTTCATCGGTTCAGCGCGCCGACGCAGCCAAGTGTCACACCGTCCCGGAGGACGGCGGCGCTCAGCCCGTTTCGGACACCCACGGCATCGGCTGTGGCTACACTCGCCGCCCATGCAAGAGTGCGGCCGGAAGACAAACCGGCAGAAAACGCTGTGCCCTTCATGGGGCCTCGATGCCGTCGACCGACATGTGA
Organism: Streptomyces fumigatiscleroticus; assembly: GCF_014647975.1. GTDB lineage: Bacteria > Actinomycetota > Actinomycetes > Streptomycetales > Streptomycetaceae > Streptomyces > Streptomyces fumigatiscleroticus. The sequence goes on along the minus strand of NZ_BMQF01000001.1, from coordinate 820,337 downwards.
GGACAGTGGGGTGTACGGCCGGACGCGCCGTCCGCACCACCGGACCGGCGCACTCCGCCGGGGCGGCATGCGCTCCCGGGCGTGCTTCTGGGGACAGACGTGCCCAGAGCCGCGGGCGCGTTTCCGGTACATCCCCGTCGGCAGCCGGCCGGCGAGTCCGGACCGGCCGCACCGGGCCGGGAGCGGTCGCCTTCACCACGGGTCATCGGCGAACAGGCCTCGATCCAGCTGGGGTCGACGCCGGTCCGGGGACGGTGGGGTGAGCCGCTCGGTGCGACGCCGGCACGCCCGTTCCCGCGATCCCCGCGGTCACTGGTGGCTGCTGGCTCTGATCCTGCCGTGATCTTCGCCGCCCTGCTCTTCGAGGGCTGGACCACCCACGAGGTGGACGCCGCCAGGACGAGGCGCCCCTGCACCAGGCCCGTGCCCAGGGCCGTGGGCGGGAGCGGCCCCGTCCTGCGGCGCCTCACCGGGGAGAAGGTGTCCTCCGCCGCAGTGGTGTCCTCCGCCGCGGCGCCCGCGCGCACCGTCGCCCTCACCTACGACGGCGGACCCGATCCCGAGTGGACCCCCCGTCTGCTGGACCTGCTCCGCAAGCACCACGCGCACGCCACCTTCTTCGTCTACGGCGCCCAGGCGGCACGCCATCCGGACCTGGTCCGGCGCATCCTCGACGAGGGCCACGAGATCGGCTCCGACACGTACACGGGAGCCGACCTCGGCTCATCGTCGCGCGTCCGCTTCGCGATGGAACTGGCCCTCACCCAGAAGACCCTCGCGGGCTCGGCCGGCATCCGCACCGAGCTGCTGCGGATGCCGCTCACCAGCCAGGTGGACACGTTGTGCGGCGCCGAGTGGCAGGCGGCCCGGAACGCCTCCGCGGACGGCTATGTACTGGTAGCCGCCGACCAACCGGCCCGTGATCCGGCGCACGGACTGATCCGGCAGTGCAGCCAGAGAACTGGCGTACCAGGAGACGAAGGAGCTGCTCGACGATCCGCACGCCGACCGGTTCACCACCGTGACGGACGCGGTCGGCATGCCGCCCGCCGGCACCCGGGTGACGACCGCCGAACGGTGGCAGGGCAGGGTGGTGAACTGGATGGTGACCGCCGGGCACACGTTCACGCACGTCATGACCTGGGTGCTGGCCGCGGCGGGCTCGGGTGATCACGGGGCAGGTGTGGCAGCGCAGCACCTCTCCGCCTCAGACGACCGCCGGCCCGTACGAAGGCCCCGTCATCAAGCCCTACGACAGCGGTGGTGTCCGGTGAACACGCCGGGCACCACGGCGGCGGCCACGGCTCCGGCACCAGGCCCCGCCGGGTGCGCCCCAGCCGGTCCCGCCGGATCGCTCGCCTGCTGGCCGTGTTGCTCTGCGCACTGACCGTCACCGGTGCGGGCACCTACGCCTGGGCCGACTTCAGGCTCGACAGGTCGGTCGACCTGGGCGAGGTCGCCGACCGTCCGCCGCCGGGGAAGGGAACGACGTACCTCGTCGTGGGCTCCGACAGCCGGGACGGCCTGTCCGAGCGGGCCAGGAAGGAGCTGCACACCGGCACGGCCGGAGGCGGCCGCACCGACTCGGTGATGCTCCTGCACACCGGTGCCCACGGGACCACGCTGGTGAGTCTGCCGCGTGACTCCTGGGTGAGTCTCCCGTCGTACGTCGATCCGGACACCGGCAGGCTCCACCGGGCGTCGAAGAACAAACTGAACGCGGCCTACTCCCTGGGCGGGCCCCGACTGCTCGTCCGGACCGTCGAGCTGAACACGGGCATACGCGTCGACCATTACGCGGAGATCGGCTTCGCCGGGTTCGTCGGTGTCGTGGACGCGGTCGGCGGCGTGCGGATGTGCGTCGACCGAGACATCAAGGACCCGAAGTCGGGAGAGAACCTGACGAAGGGGTGCCACAACCTGAACGGCATCCAGGCGCTGGCGTTCGTCCGCCAGAGACACCAGGAGACGGACGGCGACCTGGGACGCGCCAGGAACCAGAGGGAGTTCCTCTCCGCCCTCGTCCGCAAGACCGCCGAACCGGGCACCGCGCTCGACCGGTCCCGTGCGTACCCCGCCCTCGACGCCGCGCTGGACACCCTCGTCGTGGACGAGGACATGGACCTGCCGACTCTTGTCTCGCTGTTCCAGGCGATGAGGAGCGTCTCGGGCGGCAACGGCAAGCAGCTCGGCGTCCCCGTGGGCGACCTCGGCCTCCGCACGTCCAAGGGCAGCGCTTTGACCTGGGACGAGACGAAGGCGAAGAGGCTCTTCACCGAGGTGCGGAACGACCGGCCGGTGAGCATCGATGCCGCGCTGTGACGGTGTGGGAAGACGGAGGGGGACCGCACCGCCCGGTCCTGGACGGGTCCGGCACCCGCGGTGGTGCGGACCGGCCCAGGGCCAGGGCCCCCGCTGTTCAGTGAGCCTCTTGGCGCGCGGCGAGCTCCCGGTCGGCGCGGTCGAGCCCCGGATCACCCAAGTCGCCACGGGGGTCGACACGTACCTGCGCACCATCGGCGGCGCGCTCGGCGCCCGGACCGCCGCCATCGTGTTCCTCGCCCTGCTCACCGTCGTGAGACTCCCCGTGGGAGGAACCGGCCGCGCCGGGATCTCCTCGCTGGACTCCCGGTAGGCCATGTGCCGGCGGAGTACGTGGACCAGGTCATCGGCGCCGCGGCCTCGCCGGTGGTGGGGCTGTTCGGGGAGGACAGTTCGCTGCCGATGGCGCTGATCATGCTGGTGGCCGTGGTCGCCGCCGGACTCGCGCTCGCCGGGCTGGCACGGCCGTGGCACGGTCGGGGCGAGCCGGACCGCTCCCGGGCGGGCGGCCACTGAGCGACGGCCGCCGGCCCCACGGGGAGCGAGAAGCCCTCTCGGCCCCCGGTGAGGACCGCGAGGGGCTCTCCCGTGCCGCCGCGGGCGGTGCCGGGCGTCAGACGGCGCAGCCCACGTGGGCCAGCGCCTGCTTCAGCAGCACCCCCTGCCCGCCCGGCATCTCGCTCTGCACCGCCGGGGAGACGGCCTCCTGCGGGCTGAACCAGACCAGGTCGAGCGCGTCCTGCCGCGGGCGGCAGTCGCCGGTCACCGGCACCACGTAGGCGAGCGCCACCGCGTGCTGGCGGGGGTCGTGGAACGGGGTGACACCCTGGGTCGGGAAGTACTCCGCGACCGTGAAGGGCTGCAACGAGGCCGGGACGCGGGGCAGCGCGACCGGGCCGAGGTCCTTCTCCAGGTGGCGCAGGAGGGCGTCACGGACCCGCTCGTGGTGCAGTACCCGGCCGGAGACCAGAGTCCGGCTGACCGTCCCGTCGGGTCCGATGCGCAGCAGCAGGCCGACGCTGGTCACTTCGCCGCTGTCGTCGACGCGCACGGGCACGGCCTCGACGTACAGGATCGGCATGCGGGCGCGCGCCAGTTCGAGCTCGTCGGTGGTCAGCCAGCCGGGCGTGGTATCGGTCATGTCAGACATTGTTTGATCATACTTTCAGCGTCCTCCGCGTCATGGATGCCGTTCCGGCGCAACTGTGATCCGCTCCACGCCGTTCAGCCGTTCTCCGCAAGAAGGTTGGGCAGCCGGTAGACCCGGAGGGCGTTGTCGCGTCCGGCCCAGCGCGCGATCCGCAGCGCGTCCGGCAGGCCGAGTTCGTCGGCGTCCACCCGTTCCTGGAGCAGCCCGGCCAGCCCCTGCCGGAAGGCCAGCGCGCCCAGATGGTGGAACTCGGCGATCCCGTAGGCGTCGGAGCTGTACAGCAGCTTGCGGAACGGGGTGATCTCCAGCGCCTCCGCCAGCACCGCCGCGGCCCGGGCGGGCCCCACGTGGTGCAGGGTGAGGCCCACGTCCAGGTACACCTGCTCGAAGACGGCCGCGAGATAGGCGGCCTGGCGCTGGTAGGGCCAGCAGTGCAGCAGCAGGACCGGGACGGTGCCGGCGGTGAGGTGCAGCCAGTCCGTCAGATGAGTGGGGTCGACCCGGTGCATCCGGATGTCGCTGTCGCCGAACCCGGTGTGCAGCTGGAGCGGCAGCCCGAGACCGACGGCGGTCCACAGCAGGTGCCGCATGAGGACGGGGTCGTCGAGCCGTCCGCCGCGCGCCAGCCAGTGCCGGGCCGCCTCGGTGACCTCCGCGTCCGAGGGGCGGGCCGGGTCCAGGTCGAAGCCGGTGCGGTAGGCGGCCACCGACTTCACCGCCACCACGCCCGGCCGCCCCACGGCCCGGTGCGCGGCCGCGAGGAACGCCTCCGCGTACGCGTCCGGCTCCACCCCCGCCGCGGCCACGGCCTCGGCGACGCCCTCCAGCCGTACCACCTCGTACGCTTTCCCGCCCGCGGTCCCGGCCAGCTCCTCCGGCGTGGTGAGACGGTCGGCGGCGTACCCGGTGTCGACGCAGAACACCTCCGCTCCGGCGGCCGTCAGGAAGCGCCGGTTCACCTCGGGCCCGCCGAGTTCGGCGCGCCGGGCCAGGTACTCCTCGGCGGGGGCGTGGCGCGGCAGGTCCAGCAGCGGGGCGCAGTGGCGGCGGACGGCCACACCGACGGGGCTGTCGAAGGGCGAGACGCCGGGCCATGGATCGCCCTCCGTGAGCAGCGACTCGAAGCCCTCGCGGTCCAGGTCCGCGGTGACCACGCCGTGGCAGTGGTGGTCCACCAGCGGCAGCGCGTCCAGCTCCCGGGCGAGAGGTCCCCGCACCGCGCCGCCCATCTCAGTACCTCCAGCGGTACGCCGCCGCCACCTGTTCGTCGTCCAGCCCGGCCACGGCCGCGCACTCCCCCTGCCGTACGGCGATCACCGCGTCGGAGAGGACCGGTCCCAGCGTCCGGCGCAGCAGGTCGTCCTTGCGGAACTCCTCCACCGCCTGCTCCAGCGATGTCGGCAGCCGGTGCACGCCCCGGGCCGCCGCCTCCTCCGCGCCCAGCTTCGCCGGATCCCCGGTGATCTCCTGGGGCAGCGGCGCCGACGAGGCCAGCCCGTCCAGGCCGGCGGCGATCAGGCAGCCCAGCGCGAGATACGGGTTGGCGGCCAGGTCGACCGGCTTGACCTCCAGGTTCGCGGCCTGGTCGCGCAGCCCGGCCGTTCCGGTGACGATGCGCACCGCGGCCTCGCGGGTCTCCCGGCCCCAGGCGGTGAACACCCCCGCCCAGCGTGAGGGTTTGAGCCGCAGATAGCTGGCCGGGCTCGGCGCGGTCACCGCCGTCAGCGCCGGGAGCCGGGCCAGCAGCCCGGCCACGAACGACTCGGCCTCGGCCGTCATGCCGTACCGGCCCTCGCCCCCGCAGTGCAGGTTCCTGCCGCCGCGCCAGCCGGAGAGGTGGACATGGCCGCCGTTGCCGACGCCGTCGGCGGACACGGCCGGGGCGAAGGAGACCCTGAGCCCGTGCCGGTGCGCCACCGCCCGCACCGTCTGCCGCACCAGCACGCTGCGGTCGGCCGCCGCCACCGGGTCCAGCGGGCCCGTGGAGAGCTCGAACTGCCCGGGCGCGTACTCGGGATGGATCTGGTCGACGTCCACGCCCTGCGCCGCCAGGGCGGCCAGCAGGTCGGAGGTGTAGTCGCTCAGCTCCAGCTGCCGGGTGGCGCCGTAGGCCGGACCCGTCACCGCGGGCACGAACCTGGTCTGCGGAACGTCCCCGCGGCCGATGGCCCACTCGATCTCGATGCCCGTCCGGAACGTGACGCCGTGCCGCTCGGCGGCCTCGCGCACGATGCGGCGCAGCGCGGTGCGGCTGCACCCCGGATGCGGTTCGCCGTCCTGGGTGACGCGGTCGACCGGCGCCCACGCCCAGCCGGGCTGCGCCGACAGCACCACCAGCCCGTCCAGATCGGGGTAGAGCCGCAGATCGCCGTCGGGCGAGCCGAGGGAGTCGGTGGAGACGATGGAGTCGTTCGCCAGGAAGGTGTCGAACACCGGCGACATGCCCACGCCCCAGGCCGCGGCCGAGGGCAGCTTCGCCGTGGGCACCGCCTTGATCCGGGCGATGCCAGCGGTGTCGACGTACGCCAGCACGACGCCGTGCACGCCGCGGCCGGTCAGGTCCCCGCTCAGCGTGGTGGCGCGGGCCACGTCACCGGGACGCCCGCCCGGCACGGGGTCGGCAAGAGTGGTCATTCGTCCTCCTGGACGGCTGGGCGAATCCGGCTCCGTGCCCAGGGTTTCACGGCCGCCGCGCCGAACCGCGGTGCCGGCGCGGAGAATTCACGGTGCGCCGCAGCGGGGTCCGCCCCGGCGTCCCCGCTCGCCGGGGTGTGGCTCTCGCTCACGTCCTCGCTCCTCACGCACGTGCGGCCTGCGCCGCCCATTGTGCCGTCCGGTGATCACGCTGTCCCGGGATTCGGGCGAGGAGCGGGTACGGCGGCGGACGGGACCGCCCCCGCACGTCAGCCGGTGTCGCGCGCCGAGGGCGTCCGGCCGGCCAGCACGTCCTTCAGGCGCTCGGTGCCCCGCCGCACCCCTCGTTCCACGGCGTCCTTCTCGTTCCCGCCGCTGCCGCCGGCGGTGACGGTGAACGCGTCGCTGCCGACCCGTACGGCGGCGACGTCCACGGTGAGCGTGGCGGGTCCGTCGTCGTCCTTGCCCCGCACGGTCACGCGCAGGCCCTGCCGGGCGTCGCCCGCGCCGGGCAGCGAGGCCTCGGTCACCTCGACGGTGCGCCGGTCACCGGACCCGCCGGTCGTCGTGAACCGGTCGCAGATGTCCGGCAGGGTCCTCAGCCGGGCCATGGAGTCGTCCAGCGCGTCGCGGTCGTAGGCGGCGACCCGGTGGAGCAGGCGGGAGCCGTGCCGCTGGAAACCGGCGAGCGCCGAGGGGCCCGACACCTTGCCCAGCAGGCCCCCCTCGGAGCGCAGGCCGTCGAGGAGTTCCTGGCAGTCGGCGGTCTTCCGCTCGCCGGTCCCGGAACTCTCGACGTCGACCTTGCCGTCGAGCAGTTCGTCGCGCCACCTGTCCGCGTTCTCCGCCTGCCGCCAGGCGTCCCCCAGGTCCGCCTCGGTGAGCAGCGCGGCCCGCGCGCCCGCCTCGGTCAGGGCCCCGGCGGAGGAGGTCCGCGCCGGCTCGGCGGCGGCGGACGCCGCGGCGTCCGAGACGCCGGGCGCGGCCGGGGTGCCGTCGCCGCCCGAGCAGCCCGGGACGGTCAGCAGCGCCGTCGCCGCCACGGCGGTGACGGCGGCACGGACGGGACGGGACGGACGACGGCTCATGGCGGGTGCCTTCCGGGGCGTGATGTGTTTCCCCAGGGCATCACCGCCCCGGCCGCGTCACCAGCGGGCCGGGCCGTCCGGGGGACGTGCCCGCCGGTCAGCCGGTCAGCCGGCCCGCCGGAGGCTGTCCTCGGCCACGTCCTTGTCCACCGCCGCCCGCACCAGGGCCGCGGCCAGCACGGCCGGTTCGGTCTTCCCGGCCAGTGCCAGCAGCCGGTCCGGTTCCTCCGGCAGATGCAGCCGGGCGGCCCCCTGGAGCGCCTTGCGGTCCAGACAGGGAGCCGCCTCGGACCAGACCCGCTGCGCCTCGCGCAGGAAGATGTCGGCGCCGGCCGGGCCGACGCCGGGGAACTCCTGGAGCAGCCGGCGCAGTTCGGGCACCTCGCCGTCCGCCTCCGCGCGCAGCCGCCGCAGATCGCCGCCCCACCGCTCGTTCAGCAGCCCGGCCTCGTCACCGAGCTGGGTGGCGGTGCGCTCGTCGTAGCGGCGGTAGCCGCCCCGGCCCAGCGCGTCGACCCGCTGCTGCCAGCCGGCCCGCGCCATGCGGCGCGGATCGCGCAGCCCCGCCTCGTGCAGGGCACGGGCGGTGGCCACGGCGACCGAGCCGCGGATACGGGCGCTGAGCAGATGGGCCAGGACGAGCAGCCGGTACAGCGGCTGCGGGGTGTCCTCCAGCCGGATCCCCGCCTCCTCGGCGTAGGTCCGCCCGTGCGCGCCGACGAGTTCCCGTACGACGCGCTCGTCGCGGTCCACGGCTACGGCTTGAGCGGATCGTGGCCGATGGTCATCAGCTGGTGGCGGCGTCGGGTCCCGTCCGCCGTCTCCGGCTCGGGCTCGTTCGCCACGTCCGTCTCTGCGGAGACCATGTCCACGACCTCCTGCATCACGCGGAGGTCGTCCTCGGTGAGGTCCACGCGCCGCTTCTGGAGGATCGCCAGGACGTGCTGCCCGGTGGGCGGGCCGGCCTCCTGCGGCAGCGGCTCGGTGTTCTCACCGGCGTCCCGCACCCGCAGCCAGGCCGCGAGTTCCGCCGAGGTCATGTTCACCACGCGGTGGAAGTCCCTCCACAGCGCATCGAGTTCGTGGGCGTCGGCCATCGGGTGCCCCTTCCGTACGTAGCTGCTCGTGCTCTGCGGCGGTCAGTCGCGGGGCCAGTTCTCGGCCTCGAACATCCATCGCTGCTTCTCGAGCTCGCTGGTGATGCCGATCAGCAGGTCCTGCGTGACCGGGTCGGGCCCGTCGGTCGCCTCGATGCGCTCGCGCAGCCGGGCGATCGCCGTCCGAAGCGCCTCCACCATCACCGCGACGACCTCCTCGTCCCGGATCCAGCCGTCCTTCGGGCCGGGCAGCCGGAAGGCGGCGGCGATGGTCTCGGGGCGGCCGTCCGGCGGTACCCCGAGGGCGGCGGCGCGCTCGGCGACCGTGTCGGCGAACGAGCGCGCGGCGTCGACCACCTCGTCGAGCTGGAGATGGATCGAGCGGAACCTCGGGCCCACGATGTTCCAGTGCGCCTGCTTGCCGGTGAGCGACAGGCCGAGCAGATCGACCAGTGTGTCCTGGAGCGCGGCGCCGGCCACCCGGCGCGCGTCGTCGGGCAGCGTGCTCTTCACCACCGTCATGGCGCGCTTCTCCTCCTCACGTCGTCCCTGGTCACACGGAGCAGTGCGGCGCGTTCCTCCTCGCAGGTCCCGCCCCACACGCCCGCGGTCTGCCCGCTGCTGAGGGCGAAGTCCAGACACTCGGTGACCACCGGGCAGCGGGCGCAGATCCGCTTCGCGGCCCCGACGTCCCGCAGTGCCGGTCCGGCGGTGCCCACGGGGAAGAACACATCGGGGTCCTCACCCACGCAAGCGGCGCTCCGCAACCACTCCATGCGTGCGCGGGTGCCCAGGGCGAACCGGCGCAAACGAGCCGCGAACGCGCCCCCGGCTCGGTGCGCGAGGGCTCCGTCGGCTCAGCGCGCCAGGGCCCCGTCCAGGAAGTGCGTCAGGTCCGCGAACACCTCGTCCTTGCAGATCTCGTGGAAGACCTCGTGCCGGGCGCCCGGGTAGATCCGGGTGGTCGGCGCGGAGCCGCGCAGCCGCTCGACGCCGGTACGGCTGCCTTCGAGCGGCACCAGCCGGTCGTCGTCGCCGTGCAGCCACAGCAGCGGCAGCCCGCCGACGTCACCGCCCGCGGCGACGGTGTCCAGCGTGCGAACGAACGCCTCCGCCGTGGGCCGCTTCATCGGCCCGTGCCACACCAGCGGGTCCGCCGCGTAGGCCGCGCCGACCGCGGGGTCGCGGGAGAGCGCGCCGGGGCTGATCGGGGTGTCGGGGATCTCCGCCAGGGCGAGCAGCCGCCGCGGCAGCTCCCAGTCGCCGATCACCGGCCCGGACAGCACCAGCGCGGCGAGCCCGCCGGGGTGGCGCTGGGCGTAGCGGGCCGCGATCAGGCCGCCCATCGAGTGGCCGACCATCACCACCGGCCTGTCCGGGTGGGCGGCCCGGACCGACACGGCCACGGCGTGCACGTCGGTGACCACGTCCTCGAAGTCCTCGATCAGCACCCGCTCGCCCTCCGACCGCCCGTGGCCCATGTGGTCGGGGCCGTACACGGCGGCGCCGTGGGCGGTCAGGACGCCGGCCACCTCGGCGTAGCGGCCGATGTGCTCGCCGTAGCCGTGCACCAGCAGCGCCACGTACCGGGGCCGCTCGTGGGGCCATTCGCGGACGGTGATCCGCCCCCGGGTGCCCGTCAGGGTGTGCTCACGGGTGTCGTCCGCGGCTGCGGTCATGGCTCCTCCGGCTGCGTCGGTGAAGGTCCCGGGGAGGATCTTCCCAGGGAGCCGCCCGGCGGTCTATAGTCCGAAACTAGCAGTGCTAACTAGCAGTGCTAGTTAATCAAGGTCGGCCCGGCGAACCTCGAGCCGTCCGACGACTGAGCGATGACGGTCAGGAGTCCTTCGTGCGTCCCGTCCACTTCGCGGCCGCCCGCCGCACCCCCATCGGCAGGCTGCGCGGAGCTCTGTCCACCGTGCGGCCCGACGACCTCGCCGCCGCCGTGATCCGGGGGCTCCTCGCCGACGTGCCCGCCCTCGACCCCGCCCGCGTCGACGACGTCTACTGGGGCGCCGCCAACCAGGCCGGCGAGGACAACCGCAACGTCGCCCGGATGGCCGCGCTGCTGGCCGGACTGCCCGAGTCGGTGCCCGGCGCCACCGTCAACCGGCTCTGCGCCTCCGGTCTTGAGGCCGTCACCACCGCCGCCCGCACCATCGCGGCCGGCGAGGCCGACATCGTGCTCGCCGGCGGTTCGGAGTCGATGAGCCGCGCCCCCTTCGTCCTGCCCCGCCCCGACGAGGCCCTGCCCCACCGCATGGAGACCCACGACACCCGGCTCGGCTGGCGCCTGGTCAACCCGGCGATGCGGGACCTGCACGGGGTGCTCTCCATGGGCGAGACGGCCGAGGAGGTCGCCGAGCGGTACGGCATCGGGCGCGAGCGCCAGGACGCGTTCGCGCTGCGCAGCCACCGCCTGGCCGCCGACGCCCGCAGGAACGGCCACTTCGACGCGGAGATCCTCCCCGTCCAGCGCCCGGACGGCGTACTCGTCACCGCCGACGAGTGCGTCCGCGAGGACACCTCCGGCGAGAAGCTGGCCCGGCTCGAGCCGGTGTTCCGCGAGGGCGGCACGGTCACCGCGGGCAACGCCTCGCCCATGAACGACGGCGCCGCGGGACTCCTCCTGGTCAGCGAGGAGGCCCTGCGCGACCTCGGCCTTCAGTCCCTGGGCCGCTATGTCGCCGGCGCCTCGGCCGGTGTCCACCCGGACGTGATGGGCATCGGGCCCGTCCCCGCCACCCGCAAGGTCCTGGCCCGGGCCGGCTGGAGCATCGGCGACCTCCAGGAGGCCGAGTTCAACGAGGCGTTCGCCGCCCAGGCCCTCGCCTGCGTCGACCAGCTCGGCATCGATCCCGACCTGGTCAACCCCAGCGGCGGCGCCATCGCGCTGGGCCACCCGCTGGGCTGCTCGGGCGCCCGCATCCTCACCACGCTGCTGCACCGCATGCGGCGCACGGGAGCGGCCCGCGGGCTGGCCACCATGTGCGTCGGGGTGGGACAGGGCAGCGCGGTGCTCGTCGAGAGACCCGCGCACTGACCGGCCCGTCCCCACCGTCCCCACCGTCCCCACCGGACGGAGCGCGGGTGCCGCCCCCAGGACGGGCGGTCGCCCCGCCGCAGAGCCGCAGCAAGGAAACGGAGCAACAACCCATGGCAACCCTCTCCCTCGCCGCGATCCTCGCCGAGAACGCCCGGCGCCGTCCCGACCGGACGGCCCTGGTCGAAGGCGACCTGCGCCTGACCTTCGCCGAGGTGTGGCGGCGGGCCCTGGCCCGGGCCGGCGCCCTGGCCGGCCTGGGCGTCCGGCCGGGGGACCGGGTCGCGCTGATGGCGCCGAACACCGCCGAGTTCCCCCTCGCCTACTACGCCGTCGCCGCGGCGGGCGGCGTGATCGTCCCCGTCCATCTGCTGCTGTCGCCGTCGGAGGTCGAGCACGTCCTGACCGACAGCGGGGCGACCCTGCTGCTCTGCCACCCGGCGCAGGCGGAGACCGGAACGGCCGCCGCACGGGCCGCCGGAGTGCCGGTCGTCACCCTCGGCGCCGAGTTCGACAAGCTGGCCGCGGACGCCGAGCCGTTCCCGTCGTACGTCACCCGCGACGCCGACGACCCCGCCGTCGTCTTCTACACCAGCGGCACCACCGGCATCCCCAAGGGCGCGGTGCTCAGCCACTTCAACCTGGTGATGAACGCGACGGTCAACGCCTTCGACGCCAACGACATCCGCCCCGACGACATCGCGCTGGGCGCCCTGCCCCTCTTCCACGCCTTCGGCCAGACCGTCTCCCTGAACTCCACCTGGCGGGCGGGGGCGACCCTGGTGCTGCTGCCGCGCTTCGACGCGGCACGGGCGATCGAGCTGATGGTGCAGGAGCGGGTCAACACCTTCCACGGGGTGCCCACGATGTTCGTCGCCCTCGCGGCCGCCGCCGCGCAGGCTCGGGCGCTGCCCGACCTGCGCGTGTGCATCTCCGGCGGTGCCTCCCTGCCGGTGGCCGTGCTGGAGCGGTTCGAGGAGGCCTTCGGCGCGAAGATCTACGAGGGGTACGGGCTGTCGGAGACCTCTCCGGCGGCGGCCGTGAACCAGCCGGTGTTCGGCGCGAAGCCCGGCACCATCGGGCATCCGCTGTGGGGCGTCGACGTGGAGATCGCCCGCGCCGAGCTCGACGAGCGCATCGAGCTGCTGCCGCCGGGCGAGCTGGGCGAGGTCGTCGTCCGCGGCCACAACGTCTTCTCCGGCTATCTCGGCCGCCCCGAGGCCACCGCCGAGGCACTGGTCGACGGCTGGTTCCGCACCGGGGACCTCGGCACCAAGGACGACGAGGGCTTCCTGACGATCGTCGACCGCAAGAAGGACGTCATCATCCGCGGTGGCTACAACGTCTATCCGCGCGAGGTCGAGGAGGTTCTGATGCGCCACCCCGGCGTCGCCCAGGTCGCCGTGATCGGCCTGCCGGACGAGCTGCACGGCGAGGAGGTGTGCGCGGTGGTCGTGCCCGCTCCCGGCGCCGCCTGCGAGGCCGCCGGCCTCACCGAGTGGTCCAAGCAGCACCTCGGCAAGCACAAGTACCCGCGGCGCGTGGAGTTCACGGACGCGCTGCCGCTCGGGCCGAGCATGAAGGTCCTGAAGCGGGAGCTGCGGACGCGGTACGCCGGCTGAGGCGGGGCGGGGCGGGGCGGGACGAGGCGGGGCGGGCGCGGCCGGATGGCCCCGCGGGCGTCCGGCGGCGGCCGTGCGCGAGTCACCTGGTGAGACGCTGCTTACGGGCATCGGGTCGGTGCACATAGCATCGGTGTCCGCATGAACACCGATGACACTGAGCACCTGATGAGACTGAGCCCTGATGAGACTGAGCACCCGATGGCACTGAGCACCCGATGACGCTGTGGCACCTCACCGGCTGGGAGTTCGCCGCGCTCGCCTTCGCGGCCCTGCTCGTCGGCTTCTCCAAGACCGCCGTGAGCGGGGCCAACACGGTCAGCCTCGCGATCTTCGCGGCGGTGCTGCCCGCCCGCGCCTCCACCGGCGTACTGCTGCCGGTGCTGATCGCCGGTGACGTACTGGCCGTCCTCACCTACCGGCGGCACGCCCACTGGCCCACGCTGTGGCGGCTGTTCCCGGCGGTCGCGGCCGGTGTGGTCCTCGGCACGCTGTTCCTGGTGTGGGCGGACGACGGGGTCGTACGCACGTCGATCGGCGCGATCCTGCTGGTGATGGCCGCGGTGACGGTGTGGCGGCGGCGGACGGCCGACGCGGGTCAAGGGCCGGACGGCGGCACCACCCGGGCGGGCCGCGTCAAGGCCCGCTCGTACGGCGTGCTGGGCGGCTTCACGACCATGGTCGCCAACGCGGGCGGCCCGGTGATGTCGATGTACCTGCTGTCCGCGGGCTTCAGGAAACTGGGCTTCCTGGGCACGTCGGCGTTCTTCTTCCTCGTCGTCAACGTCTCCAAGCTGCCGTTCAGCGCCGGTCTGGGGCTGATCGACGGGCGGTCGCTGGTCCTTGACGCGGCACTCATGGTGTTCGTCGTGCCCGGTGCGTTGATCGGCAAATGGGCCGTGAACCGCATCAACCAGCGACTGTTCGAGCAGTTGGTGATCGCGGCGACGGTGCTGGGCGCCTTGCAGCTGCTGCTGCGCTGACCGGCCGCCGGTCCGCGTACCCTCGGCCACATGTCCCCCCATGTCCTGATCCTCGGCGGTACCGCGGAGGCCCGCCGGCTGGCCGCCGAGCTGACGGCCCGCCCCGGCGTGCGCGTCACCACCTCGCTGGCCGGGCGCGTGTCCCGGCCGGGTTCCCTCCCGGGCGAGGTGCGCATCGGCGGATTCGGCGGGGCGGCCGGGCTGGCCGACTGGCTGCGCGGGCAGCGCGTGAGCGCCCTCGTCGACGCCACGCACCCCTTCGCCGCGTCCATCACCGCCAACGCGGCCCGGGCCGCCGCCGCGACCGGCGTGCCCGCGGTGGTGCTGCGGCGCCCCGGCTGGCGGCCCGGCCCCGGGGACCGCTGGCATGCGGTCGCCTCACTCGACGAGGCCGCGGACGTGCTGCCTGGCCTGGGCCGCCGGGTGTTCCTGACCACCGGTCGCCTGGGACTGGCCGCCTTCGCGCATCTGACGCACCTCCACTTCGTCGTGCGGTCGGTGGAGCCGCCCGAGCCGCCGATGCCGCCGGACACGCACGTGCTGCTGGCACGCGGGCCGTTCACACCGGCCGACGAGGCGGCGCTGCTGCGCGAGCACCGCGTCGACGTGCTGGTGACCAAGGACAGCGGAGGGGACGCCACGTCCGCCAAGCTCACCGCCGCACGGCAGCTCGGCCTGCCGGTCGTGATCGTCCGCCGCCCACCGCTCCCGGCGGGCGTGACCGAGGTGCCCGACGTGGCGGGCGCCCTGGAACGGCTGCACCTCGGCGCACCGTGACGCAGGCGCGCGGTCTCGCGGGCGCACCATGACGCAGGCGCACGGTCTCGCCGCCGCGGCGCACCCTGACGGAGGCGCACGGTCTTGCCGACGCGGCGAGGCGGCGAACGGCCCGGAGGGTGAGGCGGCGGCGATCCCCCGGGCGGCGAGGCCGGGGCGAACCGTCCGGAGGGTGAGGCCGCGGCGAAGCCCCGGGCGGTGAGGCGGCGGCGAACCGCTGGGCGGCGAGGCCCGCGGTGAACGGCCCGGGCGGGGACGGTCGTCAGTGTGCCCCGGTCGTGGCCGGCTCCCGTGGCCGGGCCGGTACGTCGTTGCTCAGGTCCTCCACCAGCAGGCGCTTGGAGATCGTGTCGACGGCCGCGCGCAGGTCACGGCCCCCGGGACGGCCGACGTCCTGCCGCACCCGGTCCTCCAGCCAGGCGGCCCAGGCCCGGCCGATGACCGTGGCCTCGCGGGCGCCCGCCGGGGTGTGCGAGAGCAGGGAGCCGTCACGGGTCAGGAAGCCCTCCTGCGTCATCCGGTCGAAGACCGGCAGCAGGACCTCCGGCGGCAGCCGGTGCCGGGCGGCGATCAGCCCCAGGCTCGCGTGGCCCACCAGCCGCGTGTGCAGCTCGACCTGCATCACCGCCCAGGCGCCCGCGAGGTCGAGCCGGGTGTCGGAGGACGCCACGATCCGCCGCGCGGTGCCCAGGTCCGTACTGCCGATGATCTTTCCGACGGCCGTCTCCAGCGCCCGCTGCGCGTTCCCGTCGTGCGGCGAGGCGAACCCCTCGCCCAGATCGGTGGAGCCCATCCGCGCGCTGTCGCGCAACGGGACCTGCTTGAGGAAGAGGGCGACGGCGAAGCCGAGCGCCGCGACCGGCACCGTCCACAGGAAAACGGTCTGGAGGGTGTCGGCGTAGGCGCCGACGACCGGGCCGGCCGCGGCCGCCGGCAGCCCGTGCACCCCCTCCGGGCTGGTGGCGGCCCGGGAGATCACGGCCGGGTCCGCGGCGCCGGTCCGCGCCGCCGTGGCGATCCCGTCACGGAGGTTGGGCCCGAGGGAGTTGGCGTAGATCGTGCCGAAGACGGCGGTGCCGAAGGAACTGCCCAGCGTGCGGAAGAACGTGACGCCCGAGGTCGCGGTGCCCAGGTCGGTGTAGTCGACGGTGTTCTGCACGGCGATCGTCAGCACTTGCATGCACAGGCCGATGCCGGTGCCGAGCACGAACATGTACAGCGACTCCAGCCAGACGCCGGTGGACGGCCCCATCAGGGACATCAGGTACAGCCCGCAACCCATCACCAGGGCCCCGACGATCGGGAACAGCCGGTACCGCCCGGTCTTGCTGACCGTGTTGCCGCTGAAGATCGACGCCAGCAGCAGCCCGCCCACCAGCGGCAGCGTCCGCACACCGGAGACCGTGGCCGAGTCGCCGTCGACGTACTGGAGATAGCTCGGCAGGTAGGTCATCGCGCCGAGCATCGCGAAGCCGACGATGAAGCTGAGGACCGAGCAGACCGTGAACACCGGATTGGTGAACAGCCGCATCGGCAGCATCGGTTCGGCCGCCCGGGTCTCCGCCCGGCAGAACAGCGCCAGCGCCACCACACCGCCGGCGAACAGGCCGATGATGACGGGCGAACCCCACGCGTACTCGTTGCCGCCCCAGCTCGTCGCCAGGATCAGCGCGCTGGCGCCGACGGCGACGAGGGCGATGCCCAGATAGTCGATGACGGGCCGGGAGGCCGACTTCACCACCGGGATGGTGCGGGCGGCGGCGATCACGACGACGATCGCGATGGGGACATTGACGTAGAACGCCCAGCGCCAGGTCAGGTGGTCGGTGAACAGGCCGCCGAGCAGCGGCCCGATGACCGTGGCCACCCCGAAGACGGCACCGATGGCGCCCTGGTACTTGCCGCGCTCGCGCAGCGGGATGACATCGGCGATCAGCGCCATCGACGTCACCATCAGACCGCCCGCGCCGATGCCCTGCATCGCCCGCCAGGCGATCAGCAGCGGCATGTTCGTGGCCAGCCCGCACAGGAACGAGCCCACGATGAACACGATCGCCGAGATCTGGAAGACCACCTTGCGGCCGAACAGGTCGCCGAACTTGCCGACCAGCACCGTGGCGACGGTCTCGGCGAGCAGGTACGACGTGACCACCCACGACATGTGCGCGGCACCGCCCAGGTCCGAGACGATCGTCGGCAGGGCCGTGCCCACGATCGTCTGGTCGAGGGCGGCGAGCAGCATCCCCAGCACGATCGTGACGAACACGACGTTGCGGCGGCGGACGTCCAGCACGGGCGGCTGGGCGGCGGCGGGCGGGTGCGTTTCCTCGGCGACTGTCACCAGGTCACGATCACACCGGTGGCCTATCGGCGCATGCGGGGACGGTCCGCCCGGGTGCCGCCGCGACGCGGCGAGCGTGCCTGCCAGGCGTCGCCAGGCAGGCGGGAGTTCGACGACAGGGCCTGGCTAGCGGTTCCCCGGGTTCCGCCGCAGCAGATACGTGTCCATGATCCAGCCCTTGCGCTCGCGGGCCTCGGCGCGCAGCCGCTCGATGCGCGGCGCGGTCTCGGCGATAGGGCCGGAGGCGAGGATCTCGTCCGGGGTGCCTATGTAGGCGCCCCAGTAGATGTCGAGGTCCTGGTCGGCGTAGTGCCGGAAGGTCTGGTGCGCGTCGAGCATCACCACCACGTCGTCCACCCCCTCCGGGAAACCCTCGGCGAGCCGCCGGCCGGTGGTGATCTGCACGGGCCGGGCGACCCGGTTGAGCCCCGTCCGGTGCCGGGCGACGAGCGCCGAGACGCTGGAGATGCCCGGCACGACGTCGTACTCGAAGACCACCGCCCCCCGGGCGAGGACCTCCTCCAGGATTCCGATCGTGCTGTCGTACAGCGCCGGGTCGCCCCAGACCAGGAACGCGCCGCTCTCGTCCTCGCCCAGCTCCTCGGCGATCAGCCGCTCGTAGATCCCGGCCCGGGCGCTGCGCCAGTCCCCGACCGCGGGGGAGTACGCCGCGCCGCCCGCGCCGCGGTCCCGCTCCGGGTCCCGGGCCTCGACGACGCGGTAGGTGCCCTCCGGTATGTGCGTCTCCAGCATGTCCCGGCGCAGCCGCACCAGGTCCGACTTGACCTCGCCCTTGTCCAGGACGAAGAACACGTCCGTGCTCCGCAGCGCCCTGACCGCCTGGAGGGTCAGCTGGTCGGGGTCGCCCGCGCCGATACCGATGACATGAATCCTTCGCACGCCACGAGTCTGCCGCACGCCACTGACAACGGACGCACCGCCTCCACCACCGACGAGCGCGCCGGCCGCGTCCGGACCGTCCGCGGCCGGTGCCCGCGCCGCGGTCACCCGTCCCCGTGCCCCATCAGCCGCGGCGCCGAGCTCCCCGCGTCCACGGCCGTCCCGTCCCGCTCCACGGCCTCCGCCAGCCCCCGCGCCCAGGCCACGACGCCCGTGACCTCGATGCCGTACGGCCGCCGCTCCCCGCTCCGCGCCGCCCAGGCCTCGGCCGCCCCGGCCCCGCGCCGCAGCAGCCGCGCGCCGCCCGTGACATTGCCCCGGGCCGCGTGCGTGAGCCCCACGGCGAGCTGGGCCAGGCCCCGCCACAGCTCCCGCTCCTCCTCGGGGCCCGTCTTCCAGGCGTCCTCGAAGACCTCGTGCGCGTGGAACGGCTTGCCCTCGTCCAGCAGCCGCTGCGCCTCGGCGACCGTCTCCGGCGGCGTGCGCACGACGCCCTCCGGCTGCCGCGGCACCCCGTCCGCGCCGTACGGCAGGGGCCGCCCGAGCCCGTCCCGCGGCCGGGCGTTGCGCGCCCGCCCCTCGCTGTCACGGTCCCGCGCGTCGACCGGCCGGCCCGGGGAGGTGCCGGGGGTGCTGGGAGTGCTGTCCATACGGCGATTGTGCCGCGCGGGGCCCGCTTCGGCGCGGGCCGGGGTGTGCGGTAAAGTGCTGTTCGCGCAATCACGCGGTTCGCCGCGGGAGAGCACACCGGGACGTGGCGCAGCTTGGTAGCGCACTTGACTGGGGGTCAAGGGGTCGCAGGTTCAAATCCTGTCGTCCCGACGGTGTCGACCAGCGGGTCTGCCGACAGGGCAGGCCCGCTGGTCGCTTTCGTCCGTGGGGCGCGCGCTCGGTCGGTTCCCGTGGCGCGCCGGGCCGGGCCGGTGCGCAGCCGGGGTCAGACGGTCGGTCTCGGCGTCGCGTCCGGGCCGCCAAGGCCGGCGCGGCGGCGGACCGCTTGCCGGCGGGTCCGTTACAAAGCCGCCATGAGCTTGTCATGCAGGAGACGGAATGCCGGCCGTCACCGTGCCGGTTGCCCAGACATGGCCATCGGAGTAACGCTCACCTCGACCGCTCACACCCGGATCGACGACACGGTGCAGTTGGCGAAGGAGGCCCAGGAGGCCGGACTGCGCTCCGTCTGGTTCGGGCAGACCTTCTCCTACGACTCGCCCGCCCTCGCCGCGATCGTCGGCCGCGAAGTGCCCGGGCTGCATGTCGGCACCGCCGCGATCCCCGTCTTCGGCCGCCATCCGCTGCTGGTCTCCAGCCAGGCCCAGACCGCGCAGGCGGCCACCGGCGGCCGCTACCACCTCGGCCTCGCGCTCGGCACCCGGCACCTGACGGAGACCGGCTTCGGCATCCCGTACGAGCGCCCCATCGCCCGGCTCCGGGAGTTCCTCACCGCCCTGCGCCTGCTCCTGGAGACGGGCAGCGCCGACTTCCACGGAGAGCTGCTGACCGCCACCACCCCCCTGCCGGCCTCCGTGCCCGGTGGTGCGGAGCCACCGGTACCGCTGCTGGTCGCCGCCATGGGGCCGCAGGCGCTGCGGGTCAGCGGCCGGCTCGCGGACGGAGTGCTGCCGCTGCTGGCCGGTCCGCGCGCCCTCGCCGAGCACATCGTCCCGGTCGTCACCGCGGCGGCCGAGGCGGCGGGCCGGCCCGCCCCGCGGATCGTCGCCTTCGTGCCCGGAGTGGTCACGGCCGACGTCGGCAGGGTGCGGGAGACCGCGGCCGAGGCGCTCGCCTTCTACGAGCAGTTCCCGTCCTACCAGCGGGTCATCGGCCTCTCCGGCGCCACCAGGGCCGTCGATCTGGCCCTCGTCGGCGACGAGGAGACCGTCGCCGCCGGGATACGGCGGTACCGCGAGGCCGGAGCGACGCAGGTGGTGTTCACCGCGACCGAACTGGGCGGTGACGAGGACCGGCGCCGCACCTGGAAGCTGCTCGGCGAACTGGCCGGAGGCTGACCCCGTCGCGCCGCCCGGACCCGGAGTGTTGCGGGAGCGTGAAGCGCGGCGGGCCGGTCTTGACGGCGTGCGGGCGGGTGCCCAGGCTCTTGGACACCGCCTGCCCGCCGTCCTCGGCGGAGCGGGCCCGCCCCTGCCGGACCCCGTCCCCCCGGACAGCAGTCGGCACCCACCTCGCGAGGAACCCCGTCCATGACCTCGGCCGCATCCGCCGCATCCGCCGCATCCGCCGCGTCCGCTGTCACCGCCGCCCCGGCGGCCTGACCCGTGCCCCACGACGAGGCGGCGGCGCCGTGCGACGAGAACGACGAGAACGGGCCGCACGCCCAGAACGGGCAGAACGCCGAGCAGGCTGCCGCCCGGTCCGCCGTACGGGTACGGCGCCTGGCCGTCGCGGCGCTGCTGCTGGCCGCGCTCAACCTGCGGCCCGCGGTCACCGGCCTGGGGCCCGTGCTGGAGGAGGTCCGGGCCGCTCTCGGCATGAGCGCCACCACCGCCGGACTCCTCACCTCCACACCGGCGGCGTGTTTCGCCCTGGTGGGCTTCGCCGCGCCCCGGCTCGCCCGCCGCCACGGACCCGATCCCGTCGTCGCCGCCGGGATGGCGGCGGTCGCCGCCGGTCTCGTCCTGCGCGGCCTCGCGACGGGCACCGCGGGCTTCGTGGCGCTGAGCGCGCTCGCGCTCACCGGGATCGCGCTGGCCAACGTCCTGCTGCCGGTGGTGGTCAAACAGCGCTTCCCGGACCGGGTCGGGGCGATGACGGGCCTGTACTCCATGGCCCTGAACGCCGGTGCCTCGACCGCCGCCGCCGTCACCGTCCCGCTGACCGGGGTCTTCGGCGGCGACTGGCGGGCCGGCCTCGGCTCCTGGGCGGTCCTCGCGGTGCTCGCCCTGCCCCCGTGGCTCGCCCTCGCCGGTCACCGGGCCGGCCCTCCGGCCGGGCCCGGCCGGGACACGGAGCCGCGGCCCGAGGTCCGGGTACGTGTCACCCGCAGCCCGGTCGCCTGGGCGCTCGCGCTGTACTTCGGCCTCCAGGCGACCGCCGCGTACGTCGTCATCGGCTGGCTGCCGCAGATCTTCCGCGACGCGGGGCTCTCGGCACAGACCGCCGGTCTGCTGTTCGCCGTCACCTCGGTGCTCGGCGTGCCACTGTCGTTCGCGCTGGCCGCCGTCGCCGGACGGCTGCGCGGGCAGGGCGGCATCGCGGTGGCCATCGGCGTCTGCGGCCTGGCCGGATACGCCGGTCTGTGGGCCGCGCCCGCCGCCGCCCCCTGGCTGTGGGCCGTCCTGCTCGGCGTCGCCAACTGCTCCTTCCCGCTGGCCCTCACCATGATCGGGATGCGTGGCCGGGACAGCGCGACGGTGATCAGGCTGTCGGCGTTCGCGCAGGGCACCGGCTACCTGCTCTCGATCCCCGGCCCGATCCTGGTCGGCGCGCTCTACCAGCGCGGCGGCGACTGGCAGGCCCCGCTGCTCCTGCTGGCCCTGCTGATGCTGCCGCAGCTCGCGGCCGGTTTCCTCGCCGGACGGGACCAGCGGATCGGCTGAGCGGGAACGGGCGACCGGCCTGGCGGAGACGGCCGGACCGGCCGGGCGG
Organism: Streptomyces fumigatiscleroticus; assembly: GCF_014647975.1. GTDB lineage: Bacteria > Actinomycetota > Actinomycetes > Streptomycetales > Streptomycetaceae > Streptomyces > Streptomyces fumigatiscleroticus. Next base: position 798,774 of record NZ_BMQF01000001.1, on the reverse strand, counting down.
AAACACGGCTCGGCCGAGTGCGGAGGTGCGGTTCGGCTGAACGGGGGCCGGCGGATCGGCCCAGCGGGGACGGGCACATCGGCCGGGGCGGAAACGGGGATTCGGCTGTGCCGTGACGGGCGGGTCGGCCGAATGCGGAAGTGCGGTTCGGCTGAGCGGGAGCCAGCGGGGCGGTCGGCCGGGACGTGTGGTTCGGTCGAACGGGGCCGGCGGGTCGGACGGGCGGGGACATGCGAGTCGGCTGAGCGGGGACGGGTGGATCGGCCGAGCGGGGGAGGTGCGGTTCGGCTGAGCGGGAGCCAGCGGGGCGGTCGGCCGGGACGTGTGGTTCGGTCGAACGGGGCCGGCGGGTCGGACGGGCGGGGACAAGCGCGTCGGCTGAGCGGGGACGGGTGGATCGGCCGAGCGGGGAGGTGCGGTTCGGCTGAGCGGGATGCGGGTCGGCCGGGCGCGCACGGGCGGTTCGGCCGAACCGGAACCGGCGGGTCGGCCCAGCGGGGACGTGCGATTCGGCCGAGCGGGATGCGGGTCGGCCGGGCGCGCACGGGCGGTTCGGCCGAACCGGAACCGGCGGGTCGGCCCAGCGGGGACGTGCGATTCGGCCGAGCGGGATGCGGGTCGGCCGGGCGCGCACGGGCGGTTCGGCCGAACCGGAACCGGCGGGTCGGCCGAGCGGGGACGTGCGATTCGGCCGAGCGGGGACGTGCGGAGACGGAGCGGCCGGGCGGCGGCGGGTATCCCGCCGTACGTGGCGGAAGTGGCGTGAATCGACGTCCGGCGGGGACGCCGCGCGTTTCCGGCCGGCTCTCAGGGTGCCTCGACCAGCGGCGGTTCGCCGCGCGGCAGCGTCAGGGCGTGCCGCAGCGCGTCGACGCAGTCCTTGCCGATGCGCTCGGCGAGGGCGGCCTCGACCAGGGCGAGGACCGACTGCGCGCGCCGGTGCGCCCGGGTGCCCTCCGCGGTGATGCGGATCAGGCGGTTGCGGGCCGAGGAGGGGTCCGGCACCTGTTCCAGCAGCCCCATGCCCAGCAGGGCGTGCACGGCCTGGTGGGCCGTCTGCCGGGTGACACCGAGGCGGCGCGCCAGTTCGGCCACCGTGGTGCCCTCCGTGTCCAGGGCGGCGAAGACCTGCCCCTGGGCGGCGGTCAGCGGCCGCTCACCGGCCGCGCTCATGCTGGCCATCAGCGCCTCGTCGAACCAGCGCTTGGCGTCGGCCAGCAGCAGGGGCATGTTCGGTGCGGTTTCGGTCATGACTCCTCGTGTTCCTCGGGTCCTGAGCATACGGTCCGCCCTCGCGCAAGGGGTTGCCCTCACGTCAATGTCAGGTAACCTGACGTTCCATTCCTGCTATGTCAGCCTGCCTGACAACGACCCGGCCGGAGGCTCCCGTGACCATCGAATTCGCCAGGCGCTCGCACTCCCTGATCCCCGCCGAGCCCGGCAAGCCGTACTTCATCGAGAAGGGCATGGGTGACCGCGCCCACCTCTTCGGCGACCTGTTCACCATCTACGCGGGCGGTCCGCAGACCGAGAACACCTTCAACTTCTTCACCTGCGACGGCGCCAAGGGCGACATCATCCCGGCCCACATGCACCCGGACACCTACGAGGTCTTCTTCATCACGCAGGGCGCCGTCCGGCTGTTCGTGGAGGACACCGAGGGTGAGCAGACGGAGAAGCTGCTCACCGTCGGCGACTTCGGCTTCGTGCCGAAGAACTGCCCGCACGCCTACCGCATCGAGCGTCACCACAGCCAGATCGTCGGCGTGGCCTCCGGCCCGGGCGGGACCTTCGAGCGGTTCTTCGAGAACCTCGGCACGCCCACCGACGAGCTCGGCCTGCCCCGGCAGCCGTACGTGCCCGAGCCGCACAAGTTCGGCACCGTGCCGCAGCAGTACGACGTGAACTTCCTGCCCGACCACCAGTGGCGCACCGGGAGCTGACACTCGTGCCGTACCTCCAGGCGCTGTCCGCCGGGGTCCTCGTGGGGCTGCTCTACGCGCTCCTGAAGGTGAGGTCCCCGGCACCGCCGCCGATCGCCCTCTTCGGCCTGCTGGGCATGCTGGCGGGCCAGACACTGCTGGGGGCGCTGCTGTGAATCTCACGGGCCCCGCGCGGGCGGCCGCCGTCGGTTTCGCGGCCGGGCTGCTGATGGGCGCGGTGTACTGGGCGCTCGGCCTCACCTCGCCGGCCCCGCCGCTGATCGGCCTGACCGGGCTGTTCGGCATCGTCCTGGGCGAACGGGCCACCACATGGCTGCGCGGCCGGCTCGCCGCACCGGGCAAGGAACCCCATGACCGGCCCCACGACCGGCCTCACGACCGGAAGGAATCCCATGACCACTCCTGAGGCGTCCGGCCCCGCCGGACTCGACGGCTTCGTCGACGTACACGCCCACTTCGTCACCGACTCCTACGTGCGGCAGGCGAAGGCCGCCGGCCACGAGCTGCCCGACGGCGTGCCCGCCTGGCCGTCCTGGTCGGCCGAGGCGCACCTGGACCTGATGGACCGCAACGGCATCCGGACGGCGGTGCTCTCCGTCTCCTCCCCGGGCGTGCACTTCGGCGACGACGCCGCGGCCCGCCGCCTGGCCCGCGAGATGAACGAGGACGCCGCCCGCACCGTCCGCGAGCACCCCGGCCGTTTCGGCTTCTTCGCCTCCCTGCCGCTGCCGGACGTCGACGGCGCGCTCGCGGAACTCGCGTACGCCTTCGACGAGCTCGGCGCGGACGGTGTGGTGCTGGAGACCAACACCCACGGCGTCTACCTGGGCGACAAGCGTCTGGAACCGGTCTTCGCGGAGCTCGGGCGCCGCAACGCGGTCGTCTTCCTGCACCCCACCTCGCCCGTCTGCTGGGAGCAGTCGGCGCTCGGCCGGCCGCGCCCCATGGTGGAGTTCATCTTCGACACCGCCCGTACGGTCACCGACCTGCTGATGGCGGGCACCCTGGAACGCCACCCCGGCGTGGAGGTGATCGTCCCGCACTGCGGCGGCGCGCTGCCGGTGCTGGCCGACCGTATCAACGGCTTCATGAAGCTGTTCCTGCCCCCGCAGGAGGGCGGCACCCCGGACGCGGTGGAGCAGCTGCGCCGCCTGCACTACGACATGGCCGGCCCCGCCTTCCCGCGCCAGATCCCCGCCCTGCTCGGCCTGGTCGAGCCCGACCGGCTGCTGTACGGCAGCGACTACTGCTGGACCCCGGCGCCCGGGGTGGACGCGCACATCGCCGCGGTCGACGGCGCGCCGGTGCCGGTGGCGGGCGAGAGCTGGCAGTCCCTGACGACGGCCAACGCCCGGCGCCTGCTGCCGCGTCTGGCCCGCTGATCCCGACACGTCCGCGAGAGGTCTTCCGTGTCCCTGCCACCTAAACTCGCCGAGTTCCTCGCCCCGCCCGACCCCGCCGCCCTGCCCCTGCCGCCCGCCGCGCACCCCGCCGACGGCGTGCGGCTGCTGCGGGCCGTCCCCTACGCCGTGCACGACGGCAGCCGCCCCCTGGAACTGGACGTGTGGCTGCCCGAGGAGCCGTCCGGCGGCCCGCTGCCGGTGATCGTCTTCGTGCACGGCGGCGCCTGGCGCACCGGCCTGCGCGACGACCTGGGCCCGCGCTTCCGCGCCTGGCGGCCCGGCCCCTTCGCACGGCTGGCGCAGGCCGGGTTCGCCGTCGTCTGCCCCGACTACCGGCTCAGCGGCGAGGCCGTCTTCCCCGCCCAGCTGGACGATCTGACCGAGGTGCTGTCCTGGCTGCGGGCCCGCGCCGCAGGCCTCGGCGTGGACCCGGACCGCGTCGTCGCCTGGGGCGAGTCGGCGGGCGGCCACCTCGCCGCGCTGCTGGCGCTCACCGCGCCGGCGGACGTGCGCGGCTGCGTCGTCTGGTACGGCGCCACCGATCTCACCGCCGCGCCGCCGCACACCCCCGAGGCCGCGCTGCTCGGGGCGGCCGCCGCCGACGTCCCCGAGCGGGCCCGCGCCGCCAGCCCGGTCGCGCGGGTCACGGCGGACGCGCCCCCGTTCCTCGTTCTGCACGGCACCGACGACGCGATCATCCCCGTCGGCCAGGGCGAGGCGCTGGCCTCGGCGCTCCGGGCGGCCGGCGCCGAGGCCGTCTTCCGGCCCGTCCCCGGCGGCGACCATCTGTGGATCGGGCTGCCGGAGGAGGAGGTGGAGCACTGCTTCACCGCTTCTCTGGACTTCGTACGGTCCGCCCTGGCGGCCCGCCCCTGAGCGGCGACCGCTTGACTTCGCGTGCGCTCCAGGCTGAAGACTCCCTGTCACGCGCCCCGGACGCGGGCGCGTGACAGGGAGGGATCAGCGTGAAGTACCGCACCATCGGCACCGGTCCGACGACCCGCCGGGAGGTGAGCGTGCTCGCGCTCGGCGCGATGCTGTTCGGCTCGGTGACGGACGAGAAGACCTCCTTCGCCGTGCTCGACCGCTATGTGGAGGCTGGCGGGAACTTCATCGACACGTCCGACAACTACGCCTTCTGGACCGACGGCGGCCAGGGCGGGCAGAGCGAGGAACTGCTCGGCCGGTGGCGGCGCAGCCGCGGCATCGGCGACGAGGTCGTCATCGCCACCAAGCTCGGCGCCCGCCCCCTGGCACCCGGCACCAGCTACACCGACAACCCGGAGGGCCTGTCGGCGAGGGTGATCCGCGAGTCCGCCGAGCGCAGCCGGGAACGGCTCGGCGTGGAGAGGCTGGACCTGCTGTACGCGCACATCGACGACCCCACCGTGGAGCAGCGGGAGACCGTCGAGGGCTTCGCCGCGCTGGTCGCCGAGGGCACGGTCGGGCTGCTCGGCGTGAGCAACCAGGCGATCTGGCGGGTGGAGCGGGCCCGCGCGCTGGCCGCCGCGGCGGGACTGCCCGGCTACGAGGTGCTCCAGTACCAGCACAGTCTCCTGCGGCCCCGGTCCGACGTGCCCAGTGACCTCTTTCCCGACGGCAGCCTGGGCCACGCCGGTCCCGAACTGCTGGGCTATCTGCGGGCCGAGCCCGGACTGACCCTGGTCGCCTACTCACCGCTGCTGTCCGGCGCCTACGTCCGCGAGGACAAACCGCTGCCGCCGGACTACGACCACCCCGGCACCCCGGCCCGGCTGGCGGTGCTGCGCGAGGTGGCCGAGGAGACCGGGGCGAGCGTCAACCAGGTGGTGCTGGCCTGGCAGATCGGCGGCGCGCTGCCCATCGTGCCGCTGGCCGGGGCGTCGTCCGTGGCCCAGCTGGAGGAGAACCTGGCCGCGGTGGACCTGGAGCTGACGCCGGAGCAGCGGGCCCGGCTGGACGCGGCGCACTGAGGCGTCGTCCGGCGAAGGGGTACACCGGTCGGCCGGGGGTAGAGATCGTCAGCGTCGGGCACCGGCACGCGCTTCCGAATTGAAATGATGTCTTGACAAAGTATTGACAGTGGGCGTGCCCGGGACTTGGATCCTCGCGAACAACCCTCCTTTCCATCGGCGCACAGTGAGGTGCAGGAAAGATGGACCGCTCTTCCCCCTCCCGCTCCCGCTCCCGCAGACTCGCCCCCGTCGTGGCCCTGGCCGCGGCGGCGGCCCTGACCCTCGCCGGCTGCTCCAGCGGCTCCGGCGGCAAGAAGGCCGAGGAGGGCGGGGACGACGCCTCCGCGGGCAGGGCGACCACGCCGCGTATGACGGTCGCCCTGGTCACCCATCAGGCGCCCGGCGACACCTTCTGGGACATCGTCCGCAAGGGCGCCGAGGCGGCCGCCGCCAAGGACAACATCAAGCTCGTCCACTCGCACGACCCCAACGCGGGCAACCAGGCCAACCTGGTGCAGAACGCCGTCGACCAGAAGGTCGACGGCATCGCGGTCACCCTTGCCAAACCGGACGCCCTCAAGAGCGTGCTGGGCAAGGCCGGGGATGCCGGGATACCCGTGGTCGGCCTCAACTCCGGTCTGAGCGACTGGAAACAGCTGGGCCTGCTGTCCTTCTTCGGGCAGGACGAGTCCGTGGCGGGCGAGGCGTTCGGCAGGAAGCTGACCGACGTCGGCGCGCAGCACGCCGTCTGCGTGATCCATGAGCAGGGCAACGTCGGTCTCACCCAGCGCTGTGACGGAGTGAAGAAGACCTTCGAGGGCAAGCTCGACCTGCTCCATGTCAACGGCGCCGACATGCCGTCCGTGCGGTCGACCATCACCGCCAAGATGAAGCAGGACTCCACCATCGACTACGTCGTCACGCTCGGCGCCCCCTTCGCGCTGACCGCGGTGGAGTCGGTGGCCGACGCGGGCAACGCGGCCCAGGTCGCCACGTTCGACCTGAACAAGGACCTGATCAAAGCCATCAAGGGCGAGACCGTCCAGTTCGCCGTCGACCAGCAGCCGTATCTCCAGGGCTACCTGGCGATCGACTCGCTCTGGCTGTACAGGAACAACGGCAACTACAGCGGCGGCGGCGAGCAGCCGGTGCTGACCGGTCCGGCCTTCGTGGACAGGTCCAACGTCGACACCGTCGCCTCCTTCGCGGCGAAGGGCACCCGGTGATCGTATGAGCCAGCAGGCTGCGCCGGCGGTGACCGCACCGCCGGATCCCGGCCCGGGCGAGGGCGGCGGGCGTCGTGGCGTCCGGCGGCCCCTGGCGCTCAGGCTGCTCGCCCGGCCCGAGGTCGGCGTCCTTCTCGGCGCCGCCGCCGTCCTCGTCTTCTTCCTGATCGCGGCGCCCTCGGTCCGCCAGGGCAGCTCGATGGCGACGGTCCTCTACCAGTCGTCCACCATCGGGATCATGGCGCTGCCGGTGGCCCTGCTGATGATCGGCGGCGAGTTCGACCTGTCGGCCGGTGTCGCGGTGATCACCTCGGCGCTGACCGCGAGCATGCTCAGCTACCAGCTGACCGTCAACGTCTGGACGGGCGTGCTCGTCGCCCTCCTGGTCTCCCTCGGCATCGGCGCCCTCAACGGCTGGATGCTGGTGAGGACCCGTCTGCCCAGCTTCCTCGTCACCCTCGGCACCTTCCTGATCCTCCAGGGCGTGAACCTCGCGGTCACCAAGCAGGTCACCGGCAATGTCGCCACCGACGACATCAGCGACATGGACGGCTTCGGCCAGGCCAAGGCCCTCTTCGCCTCCTCCTTCGGCATCGGCGGTGTCCAGGTGAAGATCACGGTGGTGTGGTGGCTGGTCTTCGCCGCGCTGGCCACCTGGGTGCTGCTGCGCACCAAGTACGGCAACTGGGTCTTCGCGGTCGGCGGCAACCAGGAGTCGGCCCGCGCGGTCGGCGTCCCGGTGACCTTCACGAAGATCACGCTCTTCACGCTGGTCGGCTTCGGCGCCTGGTTCACCGGCATGCACCAGCTGTTCTCCTTCAACACCGTGCAGTCGGGCGAGGGCGTCGGCCAGGAACTCATCTACATCGCCGCGGCGGTGATCGGCGGCTGTCTGCTCACCGGCGGCCACGGCTCCGCGATCGGCCCCGTCTTCGGCGCCTTCATGTTCGGCATGGTGAACCAGGGCATCGTCTACGCGGGCTGGAACCCCGACTGGTTCAAGGCCTTCCTCGGCGTGATGCTGCTCGGCGCCGTCCTGATCAATCTGTGGGTGCGCCGCACGGCGACCCGGAGGTGACCGCCATGACCACCGACAAGACCGGCACCCACGGCGCCGTGCTCGCGGACACCGGGAACGAGCAGGACCGGCCGCTCGTCGAGCTGCGCGGCGCCGGCAAGTCCTACGGCACCGTCCGCGCCCTGCACGGCGTCGACCTGACCGTCCGTCCCGGCCGGGTGACCTGCGTGCTCGGCGACAACGGCGCCGGCAAGTCCACCCTGATCAAGATCATCTCCGGGCTGCACCGGCACACCGAGGGCGAGTTCCTCGTCGACGGCGAGCCGGTGCGCTTCGCCGGCCCGCGCGAGGCACTGGACCGCGGGATCGCCGCGGTCTACCAGGACCTGGCGACCGTCCCGCTGATGCCGGTGTGGCGCAACTTCTTCCTCGGCTCGGAACTGACCAAGGGCCGCTGGCCGCTGCGCCGCCTGGACATCGCCCGGATGAAGCGGACCGCCGACGAGGAACTGCGCGCCATGGGCATCGTCCTGGACGATCTGGAGCAGCCCGTCGGCACCCTCTCCGGCGGCCAGCGCCAGTGTGTCGCCATCGCCCGCGCCGTCCACTTCGGCGCCCGTGTGCTGATCCTCGACGAGCCCACCGCGGCCCTCGGCGTCAAGCAGTCCGGGGTGGTGCTGAAGTACATCGCCGCCGCCCGGGAACGCGGCCTCGGCGTCATCTTCATCACCCACAACCCGCACCACGCCTATATGGTCGGCGACCACTTCAGCGTGCTGCGCCTCGGCACCCTGGAACTCTCCGCCGACCGCGGCGAGGTGAGTCTGACGGAACTGACCGACCACATGGCCGGCGGCGCCGAACTCGCCGCCCTCAAGCACGAACTGGCGCAGGTGGGCGGGGTCGACGTCGCCGCACTGCCGGAGGCGGACGACCTCTCCGCGCCCGTGGCCGCCCCGTCCGAAGGGAAGTCCTGACATGCCCGCTGCGCTGGACCGCATCCGCGTCGGATCGGCCCCCGACTCCTGGGGCGTCTGGTTCCCCGACGACCCCCGGCAGGTGCCCTGGGAACGCTTCCTCGACGAGGTCGCCGAGGCCGGCTACACCTGGATCGAGCTGGGCCCCTACGGCTACCTCCCCACCGACCCGGCCCGGCTCACCGACGAGGTGGACCGGCGAGGCCTGAAGGTCTCGGCGGGCACGGTCTTCACCGGCCTGCACCGCGGCCCGGCCGTCTGGGACGCCACCTGGGAACACGTCGCACAGGTCGCCGCGCTCACCCAGGCCATGGGCGCCCGCCACCTCGTCGTCATCCCGTCCTTCTGGCGCGACGACAGGACGGCCGAGATCCTGGAGCCGCCGGAGCTGACCGGCGAGCAGTGGACCCACCTGACCCGGGGCATGGAACGGCTCGGCCGCCGGGTCAAGGACGCCTACGGCCTGGACATCGTCGTCCACCCGCACGCCGACACCCACCTCGACACCGAGCCGCACGTCGCGCGCTTCCTCGACGCCACCGACTCCGGCCTGGTCAGCCTCTGCCTGGACACCGGCCACTACGCCTACTGCGGCGGCGACAGCGTCAAGCTGATCGAGACCTACGGCGAACGCGTCGGCTATCTGCATCTGAAACAGGTCGACCCGGAGATCCTCGCCGACGTGGTCGCGAACGGGGTCCCGTTCGGCCCGGCCGTGCGGCGCGGCGTGATGTGCGAGCCGCCGTCCGGCGTACCGGAGCTGGAGCCGGTGCTGAGGGCGGCCCAGGGCCTCGGCGTCGACCTGTTCGCCATCGTCGAGCAGGACATGTACCCCTGCGAGCCGGACCGGCCGCTGCCCGTCGCCGTGCGCACCCGCCGCTTCCTCAGGTCCTGCGGCGCCTGACGGGTCCGCTCACGCGTGCCGTACCTCCTCGATCGTCACGGGGCGGTGCTCGCGCAGCGACAGCGTGCAGGCCTCGGCGATCCAGCCCGCCTCCAGGGCCTCCTCCACCGTGCAGGGCGAGGGGCGGGAACCGGCGGCGACCTCGGTGAACGCGGTGAGCTCGGCTCGGTAGGCGGCGGCGAAGCGGTCCAGGAAGAACACGTGCGGGCGGCCCGCCGGGAAGGCCGTGCCGGGCTCGGCGGACCTGAGCGGCAGCCGGTCCTCCAGACCGACGGCGAGGGAGTCCGCGAAGCCGTGCAGCTCCAGGCGGACGTCGTAGCCCCGGCCGTTGTGGCGGCCGTTGGAGACGAGGGCGATGGTGCCGTCGTCCAGGGTGAGGACGGCGCCGGTGGTGTCGGCGTCGCCCGCCGCGCGGATGCACGCGGCGCCGCGGTTGCCGCCGACGGCGTACACCTCGCGCACCTCGCGGCCGGTCACCCAGCGGATGCTGTCGAAGTCGTGCACGGAGCAGTCGCGGAAGATGCCGCCGGAGGCGGCGATGTACGCGGCCGGGGGTGGCGCCGGGTCCAGCGTGGTGGCGCGCACGGTGTGCAGCGTGCCCAGCTCGCCGCCGCGCACGGCAGCGCGGGCGGCGGCGAAGGCGGCGTCGAAGCGGCGGTGGTGGCCGATCTGCACCGGCACCCCGCTGTCCCGTACGGCCTTGAGCACCCGCACGCCCTCCCGCATCGTGGGGGCGACGGGCTTCTCGCAGAAGACGGGCACACCCGCCTCGACGGCGGCGAGGACCAGCTCCGGGTGGGCGTCGGTGGCGGCGGCGATCACCACCGCGTCCACCCCGGCGGCCAGCAGCTCACCGGGGGAGTGGGCGATCTCGGCGCCGAACCGTTCGGCGGCGGCCCCGGCGGCGTCCGCGACCGGGTCGGCGACGACGAGCGAGGTCACGGCGGGCAGAGCGGAGAGGGTCGCGGCGTGGAAGGCGCCGATGCGGCCGAGGCCGAGGATTCCGATGCGCATGACAGGAAGCTCCTTGGGTGCGGGGGTGGGACGGGGCCTCGGCGGCCGGCTCAGGACGGGGTCCGCACGGTCACCCACGTGCCGCTCTCCGCGGACCGGGCCATCGCCTCCAGCGCGGCCGCGCTGCGCACGGCGTCCGGCAGACCGGCGCCGTGGGGCGTGCCCTCCGCGACCGAGCGCAGGAAGCGGTACGCCTCCACGACCTTCAGGTCGTCGAAGCCCATGGCGTTCGCGGCGCCCGGCTGGAAGGCGGCGAAGTCGCCGTCGCCCGGTCCGACGTACACCGTGCTGACGGGCTGGTCCTGGTAGGCCGTGCCGCGGCTGACGCCCAGCTCGTTCATGCGGCGGAAGTCCCAGAACACCGCGCCCCGGGTGCCGTGCACCTCGAAGCCGTAGTTGTTCTGCTCGCCGACCGAGACCCGGCAGGCCTCCAGGACGCCGCGGGCGCCGGAGGCGAAGCGCAGCAGACAGCCGACGTAGTCCTCGTTCTCCACCGGGCCCGGTACGCCGCCCGCGGCACGGGCGTGGCCGGCCGTGGCACCGGTGGGACGGGCCCGCTCGGGCACGAAGACCGCCGTGTCGGCGGTCAGCGCGGTGATGTCGCCGAGCAGGAACCGGGCCAGGTCCGCGCCGTGCGAGGCCAGGTCGCCCAGTACTCCGCTGCCGCCGCGCTCACGCTCGTACCGCCAGGTCAGCGCGGACTCGGGGTGGGCCGCGTAGTCGCTGAACAGCCGGATGCGGGCGTGCGTGACGGTGCCGATGGAGCCGGAGGCGATCAGGTCGCGGGCGGCCTCGACGGCGGGGGCGTTGCGGTAGTTGAAGCCGACCGCGGCCTGTACGCCGGCCGCCGCGACCGCGTCCGCCACCGCACGGGCGTCCGCCAGGGTCAGCCCCACCGGTTTCTCGATCCACAGGTGCTTGCCGGCCTCGGCCATCGCCACGCCGATCTCCCGGTGCAGGAAATTGGGGGCGGTGACACTGACCGCCCCGACCCGGGGATCGGCGGCCACCTCGCGCCAGTTCCGGGTGGCCGAGGCGAACCCGAACCGCTCGGCGGCCTCCTCGGCCCGGCCCGGCACCTCCTCGGCGACCGTGATCAGCTCCGGCCGCAGGGGGAGCTGCGGATAGTGGTGGCGGACCCGGGCGTACGCCTGGGTGTGCACCCGGCCCATCCAGCCGAAACCGATGACGGCGACACCGAGCGCCTCCACCATGGGAGCTCCTCTCCGGACCGGTCCATGATCTGTCCCGTTCACCCTGGAACGCCGTTCCGGCCCCGTCAACGGCACACAACGGCACGTTGCGCACAGGAATTACGCAGGCAATTCGGCGGACAAAATTGTTGACAATCTTGTTTGGCTAGATTTAGGTTCGACAGGCACTCACTCAGGGAGGGCACGATGCCGAAAGAAGCCCGTCCGAGCACCGGGGAGCAGGCGAAACAGCTTGCCCTCGGGCAGCTGCGGCAGGCGATCCTGCACGGCGACATGGCACCGGCGCAGCGCTTGGTGGAGAACGAACTCGCCGAGCAGTTCGGCGTGACGCGGGCCAGCATCCGCGCGGCGCTGATCGATCTGGAGGCACAGGGCCTGGTCGAGCGGATCCGCAACCGCGGTTCGCGCGTCCGGGTGGTGACCGTGGAGGAAGCGGTCGCCATCACCGAGTGCCGCATGGTCCTGGAAGGGCTGTGCGCGGCGAAGGCCGCCGTCGCCGTCAGCGACGAGCAGCTGGCCGAACTGACCGCTCTGGGCGCGGCGATGACCAAGGCCGTGTCCGACGGCGAACCGCTGACCTACTCCGACCTCAACCACGAACTGCACGCCAGGATCCGGGAGTTCTCCGGCCAGCAGACGGCCGTGGAGCTGCTGGAGCGGCTCAACGCCCAACTGGTGCGCCACCGTTTCCAGCTGGCGCTGAGGCCGGGACGTCCCCAGCAGTCCCTGAGCGAGCACCTGGCCATGATCGAGGCGATCGAGGCCAGGGACCCGCAGGCGGCCGAGACGGCCGTCCGTGCCCACCTCAACAGCGTGATCGAGGCGCTGCGCGACTGACCACACGGCTACGAGGCGGGCGCCCACCTGTCCCACCAAGGAGATTCGAGCAATGACGCACGGCACAGCGCCCGCCCCACCACGGTCGACACGCGTGGTGACCGCGCACGCGGGCGACTTCGTGTGGCGGGCGGGCGGAGCCATCGCCCTGGCCGCCCCGCGGGGGGAGAAGGCCACCATCGCAGGCCGCCTGGCCGTCCGCCGTGGCGTCCGGCTCAACCGCGACGCGGGCCCCGGCCCGGGCCTGGCGCACCAGACCACGGCCGAGGCGCACACGCGCCCGTACCCGCAGATCACGAAGGAGCTGGCATGAGCGGCGTCATCGTCACCGACCCGCCGAAGGCGGACGCCAAGGACGTCGAGGCGCTCGCCGGGTACGGCGTCGCCACGGTGCACGAGGCGATGGGCCGCACCGGCCTGCTCGGCCCGCACCTGCGCCCGATCCAGCAGGGCGTCCGGGTCGCGGGCACCGCGGTCACCGTGCTCTCCTGGCCCGGCGACAACCTGATGATCCACGCCGCCGTGGAGCAGTGCGGCGAGGGCGACCTCCTGGTCGTCACCACCACCTCGCCCTCCACCGACGGCATGTTCGGCGAGCTGTTCGCCACCGCGCTGAAGCAGCGCGGCGTCCGCGGACTCGTCATCGACGCCGGTATCCGGGACACCGCCGAGCTGCGCGACATGGACTTCCCGGCGTGGTCAGCCGCCGTGTCCGCCCAGGGCACCGTCAAGGCGACCGGCGGCTCGGTCAATGTGCCGGTGGTGATCGGCGGCCAGGTGATCCGCCCCGGCGACGTGATCCTCGCCGACGACGACGGCGTGGTGGTCGTACCGCGTCAGAAGGCCCGCGAGGCCGCCGAGGCGTCGCGGAAGCGCGAGGACAAGGAGGCCGCCACCCGCGCCGCCTTCCTCCAGGGCCAGCTCGGCCTGGACCGCTACGGGCTGCGCGAGAAGCTGGCCCAGCTGGGCGTCACCTACCAGCCGTACGAGGAGTACGCCGCGGACGGAGACCGGTCGTGACCGGGCCCGCGGAGATCCGCTGCACGCTGATGCGCGGCGGCACCTCCAAGGGCGCCTACTTCCTGGCCGAGGACCTGCCCGCCGACCCCGGCGCCCGGGACGGGCTGCTGCTGCGCGTCATGGGCAGCCCCGACCCGCGCCAGATCGACGGCCTGGGCGGCGCCCACCCGCTGACCAGCAAGGTCGCCGTCGTCTCCCGCTCGGCCGACCCCGAGGCGGACGTCGACTACCTGTTCCTCCAGGTCGCCGTCGACCGGCCCGAGGTCACCGACCGGCAGAACTGCGGCAACATCCTCGCCGGAGTGGGCCCCTTCGCCGTCGAGCGCGGCCTGGTGGCGGCCGGGGACGAGCGGACATCCGTACGCATCCGCATGCTCAACACCGGGGAACTGGCCGTCGCCACCTTCCCCACCCCGGGCGGGCGCGTCGACTACACCGGCGACGCCGAGATATCGGGCGTGCCGGGCACCGCCGCCGCGGTCGTCATCGAGTTCCCGCGGGGCACCAGCCCGCTGCTGCCCACCGGCAAGGTCCGCGACACGGTCGCCGGCACCGAGGTGACCTGCGTGGACAACGGCATGCCGGTCGTGCTGGTCCCGGCCGACGCGCTCAAGGTCACCGGCTACGAGGAGCCCAAGGACCTGGAGGAGGACGTCGCGCTCGCCGACCGCCTGAGGGAGATCCGGCTCCAGGCCGGCCGGCTGATGGGCCTCGGCGACGTGGAGGGCACCACCGTGCCCAAGCTCTCCCTGCTCGCCCCGCCCCGCACCGGCGGCGCGGTCACCACCCGCACCTTCATCCCGGTGCGCTGCCACACCTCCATCGGCGTCCTGGGCGCCGCGAGCGTGGCGGCCGGGCTGCTGGTCCCCGGCGGGGTGGGGGAGGGGATCGCCGAGCTCCCGGACGACGGAGGCGAGCGCATCCGCGTCGAACACCCCACCGGCTTCCTCGACATCGACCTGTCCCTCGATCCCGGCACCGCCGATTCCGGCCCGGTGGTCCGCCGTACCGCCGTCGTGCGCACCGCACGCAAGATCTTCGACGGCACCGTCTTCCCCCGGTCCGCCGAGACGGCACCGGTCCCCCCGCACTCCCATGGAGGTCAATGATGACTCCGCCCCTCGGCGACATCGCCCACATCGGCCACGCCCAGCTGTTCACCCCCGACCTGGACGCCAGCGTCGCCTTCTTCACCGACTACCTGGGCCTGACGGTCAACGGCCAGGACGGCGACACCGTCCACCTGCGCACCTTCGACGACTACGAGCACCACAGCCTGGTGCTCACCGCCCGCAAGCAGCCCGGCCTCGGCCGGCTCGCCCTGCGCACCTCCAGTGAGGAGGCCCTCCAGCGCCGGGTGAAGGCGCTGGAGGAGGCGGGCCGCACCGGGAAGTGGGTCGAGGACGAGCCGGGCATCGGCAAGCTGTACCTCACCACCGACCCCGACGGCCACGAGCACGCCCTGTACTGGGAGAGCGAGCACTACGTCTGCCCCGACGAGCACCGGCCCGCGCTGAAGAACCAGCCGCAGGCCAAGCCCAACCGGGGCGTGGGCGTGCGCCGTCTGGACCACGTCAACTTCCTCGCCGCCGACGTGCTCGCCAACGCCGAGTTCCAGGAACACCTCCTCGGCGCCCGGCCCACCGAGCAGATCCGGCTGGACACCGGGAAGATCGCCGCCCGCTGGCTGACCTTCACCAACAAGTCCTACGACGTGGTCTACACCGAGGACTGGACCGGCTCCAGCGGGCGGCTGCACCACATCGCCTTCGCGGCCGACACCCGCGAGGACATCCTGCGCGCCGCCGACCTCGCCATCGACACCGGCGTCTTCATCGAGACCGGCCCGCACAAGCACGCCATCCAGCAGACGTTCTTCCTGTACGTCTACGAGCCGGGCGGCAACCGCATCGAGCTGTGCAACCCGCTCACGCGGCTGGTGCTGGCGCCGGACTGGCCGCTGGTGACCTGGACCGAGGCCGAGCGGGCCAAGGGCCAGGCCTGGGGTCTGAGGACCATCGAGTCCTTCCACACCCACGGCACTCCGCCGGTCGCCTGACCGGACCGCACACCAGGGGGTAGGCCGCGCACGCCGGTGCGCGGCCCACCCCTTCGCGCTGCCCCGCGCGACGCCGGGACAGCCGTCCAGCTAATTGTTGCTGAGATTGTTGACAAAAGCGTTGACACTCCCGGAACGGATCCTTAGCGTCTAGCGCACCAACGGGTCAGCCGCTCGAGCCGCATCGACCCGGTTCAGAACCCCCTCCAGGGAACGCCCTCCTGGACGAGAGGAAAACAACGATGTCCTCCTCACCCGCTCTGTCCGCCCGCGGCAGCAGACTGGCCCTCCTGGTCGTCGGCCTGTGCTGGGTGGCCGTCCTCTTCGACGGCCTCGACATGTTCATCTACGGCTCGGTGCTGCCGCACATGCTGGAGCAGAAGGCCCTCGGCATCACCTCCGACCAGGCCGGCGACCTCGGCAGCTACGCCACGTTCGGCATGCTGGTCGGTGCCCTGACCGCCGGCACGATCGCGGACCGGATCGGCCGCAAGCGGCTGATGCTGGCCTGCGTCACGCTGTTCTCCCTGGCCTCCGGCCTGTGCGCCATCTCGGGCAGCGTCGCCGTCTTCGGCCTCGGCCGCACCCTGGCCGGCATCGGCCTCGGCGGTCTGCTCCCCACGGCGATCTCGATGGTCTCCGACTACGCCCCGCGCGGCCGCGGCGCCCTCACCATCGGCATGCTGATGACCGCCCACCACGCGGGCGGCATCCTCTCCGCCTATGTCGCCCTGTGGGTCGTGGAGCCGCTCGGCTGGCGCGCCGCCTTCTGGGTCTGCGTGGCGCCGCTGGTCTTCGTCCCGGTGCTGGCGAGGTTCCTGCCCGAGTCGCTGAGCTTCCTGCTGGCCAAGGGCCGCGCCGAGGAGGCCCGTGAGCTGGCCGGCCGCTTCGACGTCGAGCTGCCCGCCGTCGGCGGGAAGCCGGCCGCCGCCGACCGCTGGACCAACCTGGCCAACCTCTTCCGCGGCGGCGAGTGGGTCCAGACCCTGCTGTACTGGCTGGCCTCCTTCGGCGGTCTGCTGCTCGTCTACGGCGTCGCCACCTGGCTGCCCACCCTGATGCGCAGCGAGGGCTACAACCTCGGCTCCGCGCTCACCTTCGTCGTCCTGTTCAACCTCGGCGGCATCGTGGGCATGCTGGTCGCCGGCCGCGCCTCCGACCGGTTCGGCGCCCCGCGCGTCTCGGCGATCTGGTTCGCGCTGACCGCCGCCGGTGTCTTCCTGCTCAGCGTCCACATGCCGCTGGCGGTGACCTTCACGGTCGTCTTCCTCACCGGCGTCTTCCTCAACAGCGCCCAGACGATGATCTACGCGACGGTCTCCATCCGCTCCTCCGCCGCCAACCGGGCCACCGCCGTCGGCTGGACCTCCGGCATGGGCCGCTTCGGTGCGGTCTTCGGGCCCTGGCTCGGCGGCCAGCTGCTCGCCGCGGACAAGGGCGACTGGGGCTTCACCGCCTTCGCGCTGGCCGGTGTCGCCTCCATGGTCTTCATCGGCATCGCCGCCCTGCGCAGCTCCCGGCAGACCCCGCAGAACACCACCGAACAGGAACTGGTCGCCACCCACTGAGCCCGGCCGCCCCGCGGAGCGACGACGAACGCCGGCCACCGCGACCCTCGCGGCGGCCGGCGCCGCCGTACCGGCGCCGTTCCCGGCCCGCCGCCGTCCCGTTCCCGGCCCGCGTCCAGCCCTCCGCCGGTCCGCGCCCGGCCCCGGTCGGCACAGTTGCCGCCGGGTGGGGCCGGAAGCGGGAACGCCGGCCGCCGCGTGGTCGCGGTGGCCGGCGTCTGCCGGGCACGTGTCGTTGTGGTGGCCGGCGTCTGCCGGGCACGTGTCGTTGTGGTGCGGGTCAGTGCGTGCGGCGGGAGAGCCAGGCGGCGGTGAGGGCGCCGGAGATGTTGTGCCAGACGGAGAAGACCGCGGCCGGCAGCGCGGCCAGCGGGCTGAAGTGGGCGGTGGCCAGGGAGGCCGCGAGCCCGGAGTTCTGCATGCCGACCTCGAAGGCCATGGCCCGGCTGCCGGGCTCGCCGAGCCGGCCGAGCCGCCCCGCACCGTAGCCGAGCGCCAGCCCGAGGCCGTTGTGCAGCACGACGGCGACGAGGACCAGCCCGGCGGCCGACTTGATGGTGTCGGCGCTGCCCGCCACGACGACGGTCACGATCACGGCGATCGTGAGCGCGGAGAGCCAGGGCAGCACCGGCAGCGCCCGCTGCACGTACCGGCCCGCCAGGAGCCGTACGACCAGGCCCGCGAGGACCGGCAGCAGGACCGTCTTGAGGATGTCGGTGACCATGGAGCCGGCGTCGACCGGCAGGTACTCGCCGGCCAGCAGAAGTGTCAGCGGCGGGGTGACCAGCGGGGCCACGAGCGTGGAGACGGTGGCGACGGAGACGGACAGGGCCACGTCACCGCGGGCGAGGTAGGTCACCACGTTGGAGGCCGTGCCGCTGGGGGCGCAGCCGACGAGGATCACGCCGGCCGCGAGCTGCGGCGAGAGGTGGAGGAGGTGGGCGATGGCCCAGCCCAGCCCCGGCATGATGACGTAGTGCGCGACCAGGCCGAGGGCCACCGCCCAGGGGCGCTTGGCGACACCCCGGAAGTCCTCCGGGGTCATGGTCACGCCCATGCAGAACATCACGACACCCAGCAGATAGGGCACCGCGTCGCTCCAGCCGGAGAAGCTCCCGGGGAGCAGCAGGCCGAGGGCACCGGCCGCGAGGACGAGGAGGGGGAAGACGGTGACGGCGCGGCGCGCGGACCGGTCGCCGGTGGCGTCGCTGCCGCGGTGTTCGGGTCGTTCGGTACTCACCTTGCGAGACAACGCCCGGTGAGACGCCTGACGCAAAGCCGTCTCGCGATGTGATCACCCGGGCGGCGGGAGGCCGCCGGTCAGTCCTTCCCCATCTGGTCCTCGGCCGACAGGTGCTCCACCGTCCTGCCGCTCTCCGTGAACGTCCGCGTCACATGTCCCGAGGAGTACACCCACAGGATCCGCAGCGGGGTGTCGCCGACGTTGCGGAAGAGGTGGGGCATGGGGGAGGGGATGTACGTGGTGTCGTACCGCTCCAGCTTCGTCACCTCGCCGTCCACCCACACCTCCGCGTGCCCTTCGAGGACCGTCACATGCTCGTCGCAGTTGTGCGAGTGCAGCGGCGCCCCGGAGCCCACCGGATACACACTCATCCCGCTGGTGATCCGGTTCTCGCCGCCCGCCGACGGCGTGGTGATCAGCGGTGTCGTCACGACGGAACCGCCCCGGTCCAGCAGGGGCACCGACGCGACCTTGATGATGGTGGTCATCCGGGGATTCCTCTCCACTCCAGGGCGTTGCGTCGAACGACGTTAGGTCGCGCCGACGCGAATGGGTGCCCTCTGGCGTGCAGCTTTACCTTGCACTCCGAGAAGGGTGAGCATCTTCCGCCCGGCTGTACCGTCACCTGTCACCGAACGGCTCCCGACCCGTTTCGGACAACGCGCCGGAAAGAAGAGGCAGGTATCGGCCAGATGAGGCTCCCCGTTCTCACCGAAGAGGAAATGGACCAGCGGCAGCAGGAGCTGGCCGCCCGTATCGCCGGCCGTCGCGGCGCGGTCCGCGGCCCCTTCCGGGTGTGGCTGCACAGCCCGGAGATGTGCGAGCGGGCCGAGTCCCTGGGCGCGTTCGCCCGCTTCGACTGCTCCCTGCCCAGGCACCTGCGTGAGCTGACGCTGCTGATGGCGGCCCGCAACTGGGACGCCCAGTACTCGTGGAACGCCCATGTGCACCAGGCGATCGGGGCCAGCGTTCCCGAGGCCGCCGTCAAGGCCATCGCCGAGAAGCGCGAGGCGGTCTTCGACGACGAGAAGGACCAGGTGTTCTACCAGTTCTGCCGCGAGGTCCTGGACGAGCACTTCGTCACCGACGCCACCTTCGCCCGTGCGCTGGAGCACTTCGGTCCCAAGGGCCTGGTCGACACCATCGGCGCGCTCGGCAACTTCACCATGCTCGGCATGTGCCTGAACACCTTCCAGGTGGATCTCCAGGCCGACAAGGAGCCCCCGTTCCCGGACATCCGCGGCTACGGCCGTATCGTCCCCGACGACGACCGGCCGCGGCCATGAGCGCGCTGACGGATCCGGACACGGAGGGGAGCACCACGGTGACCTCCGGGGCGCCGGCCGGCGGCTCGGCCGTGGTCCGCGTGCGCGGCGTCACCAAGAGCTTCGGCAGAGCGGCTGCCCTCAAGGGCGTCGACCTCGACCTCCACCCGGGTGAGATCCACGCGCTGATGGGCATGAACGGCGCCGGGAAGTCGACCCTGGTGCAGGTGGTGTGCGGGGTCCACCAGCCCGACGGCGGCACCGTCGAGATGGGCGGGCGGCAGTACTCCGGGCTGACCGTGCGCAGGGCCCGGCGGCTCGGCATCTCCTCGGTGCCGCAACGCCGCGAGCTGGCCATGGGCCTGACCGTCGCCGAGAACATCATGCTCGGCGACCTGCCGGCACGGGGCGGTGCCGTGCACTGGAAGGCGGTGCGGTCCCAGGCCCGGGCGGCGCTGTCCGGGCTCGGCATCGACATCGACGTCGACCGGATCGCGGGCACGCTGACCGTCGCCGAGCAGACCATGGTCGAGGTGGCCCGCGAGGTCCGCCGCGGCGGGCGCGTGCTCGTCCTGGACGAGCCGACGGCCTGTCTGAGCGCCCGGGACGCGGGCCGGGTACGCGACCTGGTGCG
Organism: Streptomyces fumigatiscleroticus; assembly: GCF_014647975.1. Lineage (GTDB taxonomy): Bacteria > Actinomycetota > Actinomycetes > Streptomycetales > Streptomycetaceae > Streptomyces > Streptomyces fumigatiscleroticus. The sequence continues at coordinate 778,515 of NZ_BMQF01000001.1, read as the reverse complement.
CACCCTGCGGGACGAGGGCGTCGCCGTCGTCTACATCTCGCACTACATCGACGAGGTCATGGCCGTCGCCGACCGGATCACCGTGCTGCGGGACGGCGCCGTGGTGCGCAGCGCGCCGGCCGCCGAGATGGACCCGGCCTCGCTGGTCCGCGCCATGGTCGGCCGGGACGTCGTCTCGCGGCGGCCCGAGCGCCCGGCGCCCAAGGACGAGCACGGCCTCGTCGTCCGCGGGCTGAGCCAGGGCCGGGCCATCCGGGACTTCACCGTCGAGGTGAGGAAGGGCGAGATCGTCGCCGTGCTCGGACCCGCCGGGGACGCCCAGTCCCGGCTGTTCGACCTGCTGTCGGGACGGCAGCGCCCCGACACCGGGGAGATATGTGTCGACGGCCGGCCGGTGCCGTCCGGCCGGGTCAAGGCCTCTCTCGCCAGCGGTCTGCGCTGTGTCACCGGTGACCGCCGCACCCTCGGTCTGGTCCAGGGCATGACCGTGGACGAGAACCTGATGCTGGCCGGCGACCGCTTCGCCCGCCGCCGGCTGCACCGGCGCTCCCGTCTCGCCCGCCGTGCCGCCCCCGTGCGCGACACCTACGGCGTCGTCGCCCTCACGGGCAATCCGCCGGTCGGCTCGCTGTCCGGCGGCAACCAGCAGAAGGTCCTGCTCGGCAAGTGGCTGGAGACCGAGCCGGTCGCCTGCTTCCTGGAGGACCCCACCAACGGCGTGGACGTGGCGGCCATGGCCGACATCCACACCCTCGTCGACGACCTCGCCGCGCGCGGCGTGGCCGTCCTGCTCGCCTCCTCGTCCGCCGAGGAGGTCATGCGACTGGCCGACCGGGTCGTCGTCGTGAGCGCCGGCCGCACGGTCGCCGAACACGACATCACCGCCATCACCCGCGACGAGCTCGTCGCGACCGCACTCGGAGGTCAACCGCAGTGAGCCTCAAGACCCCCTCCGCCGCCCCGGACGTGGCGGCGGGCCCGCCGGAGCGCGGTACCCGGACATGGACGCCGGGCCGGCTGCTGCACGTCCCGCACGGCGGCCTCGTCCTCGTCCTGGTGCTGGTGGCGGTCTTCACCGCCGTACAGGCGGACTCGTTCACCACCTCGCAGAACCTGCTGAACGTGCTGCGGCAGATCAGCGTCACCGCCGTCATCGCGGCCGGTCTGACGCTGCTGATGACCGCCGGCGGCATGGACTTCTCCATGGGCGGCAACGCCGCCGTCACCCTGTGCGTGGCGGCCCAGCTGCTGCACGACGGCTGCGGCACGCTGCCGGTGGTGATCGTCAGCCTGTTGCTCGCCACGCTGATCGGCCTGGTCAACGGCTTGGTGGTGACCTACACCCGGGTCGCCCCGTTCGTCGCCACGCTCGCCTCGGCGATGCTGCTGGACGGTGTCGCCCTGCTGGTCCTGGACGGCATGAGCGTCACCATCGGCGACAGGATGACCGGGCTCGGCAACGACGAGGTGCTCGGCGTGCCCTGTCTGACGGTCGTGGCGCTGCTGGTGCTGGCCGGGACCGGGCTGACCATGCGGTTCACCACCTTCGGCCGGGACGCCTTCGCCATGGGCGGCAACGAGCACGTGGCCCGGCTCAGCGGTATCGACGTCAACCGGCGCAAGCTCGCCCTGTACGCGCTCGCCGGTGTGCTGGCGGGCCTGGCGGGCCTGATGCTGCTCTCCCGGCTGGGCGCCGCCGCGCCCAACACGGCGGGCCTGCAGACCCAGCTGACCGCGGTCGCCGCGGTGGTGATCGGCGGTACGTCGCTGGCGGGCGGCCACGGCACCGTCATCGGCACCGTCTTCGGTGTCGTGCTGCTGGGCGTCGTCGCCAACGCCCTCAACCTGCTCCAGGTGAACAGCAACTACCAGCTCGTCGTCACCGGCGGTGTGCTGCTGGTCGCGGCGGTCGTCAACGAGTTCCAGCGCAGGTCCGCACCGGGCCACTAGCACCGCCCGCACCGGGCCACTAGCACCGCCCGCACCGGGCCACTAGCACCGCCCGCACCGGGCCACTAGCACCGCCCGCACCGGGCCACTAGCACCGCCCGCACCGGGCCGTCAGCACCTCCCGCACCGGGCCGTCGGCGCCGCCCGTACAGCTGTCGCTCCGCCTTCGCGCATCCCCACGTCCGCGCGCCCCCCACGAGCACCGCACCTTCTCTTCAACGATGCAGGAAAGGCCAACCCCATGACGCCCACACCCGGTTCCCGTCGCCGCGCCGCCGCGGCCTGTCTCGCCGGCGCCGCAGCCCTGGTGCTCGCCGGATGCGGCTCGGAGAACGACAGCGGGGGTGCCTCGGACGGCTCCGTCTCCCTCGGCTTCGTCAACGGCTCCACCACCCACTTCCACACCTGTCTGCTCAAGGCGGTCGAGCAGGAGGCCAAGGCGCAGGACGCCAAGGTCTACTCGGCCAACTCCAAGCAGGACGCCGGGACCGAGCTGTCCAACATCGAGGACATGATCTCCCGCAACGTGGACGCCCTGATCGTGCAGACGGTCAACGTCGACGCCCTGGAGGGCGACATCGCCAAGGCCAGGAGCGCGGGCATCCCGATCTACCTGACCTCCGTGGCCACCTCCGACATGTCCGACGTGCTCGGCGCCGCGGTGGTGGACCTGAAGAAGGTCGGTGCCCTGGACGCCGGGTGGATCGGCAAGGACGCCGGGGGCGAGGACGTGACGGTCGGCGTGGTCGCGGGCGCCCCGGGGGCCGCCTCCGACCTGCTGGTGGGCGGGTTCGAGGACGCGCTGCCGAAGAACGCGGAGATCGTCGCCGACCAGCCGGGCATGTTCAACCCGGCCAAGGCGCAGGACGTCGCCGAGAACATGATTCAGGCCCACCCCGATCTGGACTACGCCTTCGTGGCCAACGAGGAGATGGCGTTCGCCGTCCGGAAGGCATTTGACGCCGCCGGGGCCGAGGACGTCAAGATCGTGTCCGTCAACGGCACCGAGGACGGCATCGCCGCGGTCGAGGACGGCCGGCTGTCCGCCACCGTCGCCAACTCGGCGCTGACCATCGGGCAGACCGCGGTCAGAAGCACCGTCGGGCTGCTGGACAGGAAGCAGGGTGTTGACAAAATCTCCGACATTCCTCTTGTGTTGGTGACGAAGGACAACCTGAGCGAGGCTCCCCAGTACTGCCCGAAGTAGGCCCCCACCGGGAACCGGCGCCCGTCTCACCGTGTCTGAGCCGCACACCCCGTCGTACCGCCGGAATGTCCCCATGGAGCCGCTGTCGGGACATCCCGGTATTCCGGCGGGCCCCTTGCTCCCCGTCTCCCGACGCCGGTCGGACGGGGAGCGGCCTTCGGAGGAAGAACATGGATCGCCTGCTCCTCATGCACAGCTTCGTCACCGTCGCCCAGGTCGGGAGTTTCAGCGGAGCCGCCAAGAAACTCGGCTCGTCGGGTTCGCTGGTCTCCCGGCACGTCGCCGAACTGGAACGGCAGATCGGTGTCCGGCTGGTGAACCGCACCGCCCGTTCGGTGAGTCTCACGGAGCCGGGTCAGCGGTACGCGGAATTCGCCGCCCGTATCCTGGACGAGATCGAGGCCGAGGACGCCGGCATCGCCCAGCTGCACGACCGCGCCGAAGGCACGCTCAGCGTCATCTGCCCCAAATGGATCGGCAGTCTCGATCTCGGCGACGCCATCGCCGCCTTTTCCGCCGCCCACCCGAAAATTCACATCCGCTTCGAACTGGGCGGCATGTCGGACCGTACCTACGACTTTCTCGACAGCGGCTTCGACATCGCGTTCCACACGAGGGATCTGCGCGACTCCAGCGTCCGGCTGAAGAAGATCTCCTCCCTGCCCTTCGTGCTGTGCGCCTCGGAGGAGTACCTCGAGCGCCACGGCGGCCTGGAGCACCCCAACGACATCGCCGCGCACGACTGCCTGGTGCATGTGAACGACCCGGTGTGGCGCATCGGGCACGGCCACGCCAGCACCCTGCACAAGATCCGCAACATCGCTTTCTCATCGAATTCCTATATCGCCCTCCAGAAAGCCGCCGTGCACGGCAGAGGCATCGCCCTGCTGCCCCAGCGCCCGGCCTACGACGACCTCGTCTCCGGCGCCCTTCAGGTACTGCTCCCCGAACTCCGGGTTCCCGACCGGCCGCTGTACGCCATCTACGGCCCCGGCCAGGACACCCCCCGCAAGGTCAGCGTCTTCCTGGACTTCCTCGCCGAATGGTTCTCCCAGAATCCCATTCCCACCATCCGTCCGTGAGTGCGGACGGGCGCGTGACGGTGGCGCAAGAAAGGATTGCGCACCTCGTTCAGCTCGGGCCGTTGAGGCCCCCGCACCCCCGAACCTAGGCTCACCAGGCGAGACGGAAACGAGGAATCCATGGGAATCCAGAGAATCGAATCGGTCACCTACGGAATCGACGACCTCGACGAATGCGTCCGGTTCTTCGAGGACTTCGGGCTGTTCCTGGTGGAGCGGACCGACGAGCACGCCGTGTTCGAGACGCTCACCGGGCAGACCCTCCATCTCGACACCGAGCCCGGCCCGCTGCTGCCGGCCCCGGTGGAGGACGGACCCACCCTGCGGGAGGTCGTCTGGGGCGTCGACACCCGCGAGGAACTGGCCCGCCTGGTGGACGGGGTGGGCCGCGACCGCGAGGTCCGCACCAGCGCCGACGGCGTCCACCACACCGTCGACCTCAGCGGCTTCGGCGTGGGGCTGACCCTGGCCCGCCCGAGGAAGGTGACCGTCGAGCCCCGCCGCGCCAACGCGCCGGGCCACGTCAACCGCTGGAACCAGGCGCTGGAGCCGCTCACCCGCGCCCACCCGCTGCGCATGTGCCACGTGGCCCTCAACATCGCCAAGGAGGGCAGGGACGAGGCGGTCGCCTTCTACACCGACCGCCTCGGCTTCCGCCCGACCGACGTGGTCGAGCCCATGGGCGTCTTCATGCGGGCCCCCGGCGACGACGACCAGCACACCATGCTGCTGTGCCACCGCCCCGACCGGGTCGGCGCCAACCACATCGCCTACGAGGTGCCCGGCTTCGACGACGTGATCGAGGGCGGCAACTTCATGATCGAGCGAGGCTGGCGGGAGGCCCGCAGGCTGGGCCGCCACACCATCGGCTCCAACGTCTTCCGCTTCCTGCACGCCCCGTGCGGGGGCCGCGTCGAGTACGCCGCCGACATGGACCGCGTCGACGACTCCTACGCCACCCGCGTCCACGCGACCACCCCGCCGCACCACATCTGGGCCCTGCGCACCAACCGCGACCAGGACGCCCCCGCCTCCTGAGACACCTCCCCGCCGGCCTGAAAGGGCACCCACCCATGACCACCGACCACGGCTACCCCGCCGTCCGCATGTACATAGCGGGCGAGTGGTGCCAGGGCGGTACCGGACGTACCGCCCCGATCGTGAACCCGGCCACCGAGGAGGTGATCGGAGAAGTACCCCTGGCCACCACCGCCGACCTGGACCGTGCGCTCGACGCCGCCGAGGCGGGCTTCACGGTGTGGCGGAACACACCCGTCGAGCGGCGCACCGCCATCCTGTACGCCGCCGCCGACCTGATCGGCGAGCGCGCCGCCGAGATCGGCCGGATCATGGCCCAGGAGCAGGGCAAGCCGCTCAGGGAGGGCACGAACGAGGCCCGCCGCACCGCGAACACCCTGCGCTGGCACGCCGACGACGCCCGCCGCGCCTACGGCCGCGTCATCCCCTCCGCCCCCGGCACCGTGCTGACCGTACGGCGCGAGCCGATCGGCCCGGTCGCCGCCTTCGTCCCGTGGAACTTCCCGGTGGGCGGCCCCAACCGCAAGATCTCCTCCGCGCTCTCCGCCGGCTGCTCGATCGTGATCAAGGCCTCCGAGGAGACCCCGGCCACGGCGATGGAACTGGTCCGCTGCTACGCCGACGCGGGCCTGCCGCCCGGGGTCCTCAACCTCGTCTTCGGCGAGCCCGCCGAGGTCTCCGAGCACCTGATCACCTCCCCGGTCACCCGCCTGATCGCCTTCACCGGCTCCGTCCCCGTCGGCAAGCTGCTCGCCGCCAGGGCGGGCGAGGTGATGAAGCCCTCCCTGATGGAGCTGGGCGGCCACGCCCCGGTGATCGTCTGCGCGGACGCCGACCCCGTGCGGGCGGCCCGCAGGGCGGCCCAGGCCAAGTGGGCCAACGCCGGCCAGGTGTGCACCTCGCCGAGCCGTTTTCTCGTCCACGAGTCGGTCGTCGAGGAGTTCACCGCCGAGTTCGTCGGGGCCGCCGAGGCGGTCGTCGTCGGCGACGGCCTGGCGGAGGGCACCACCATGGGCCCGCTCGCCAACGAGCGGCGCCTGAGGGCCATGGAGCGGCTCACCGCCGACGCGGTCGCCCGCGGCGCCGAGGTCCGCACCGGCGGCGAGCGCCCGGACCGCCCCGGCTGGTTCTTCGCGCCGACCGTCCTCGCCGACGTACCGCCCGACGCGGAGGTGATGTCCGAGGAGCCGTTCGGCCCGCTCGCGCCGATCGTCCCCTTCACCGGCCTCGACGAGGCGCTCGCCGTCGCCAACTCCCTGCCGTACGGCCTGGCCGCCTACGGCTTCACCGACTCCGCCGCCACCGCCGAGAGACTGTCGGCGGAACTCCAGGCCGGCATCCTCTCCCTCAACCACTGCGGCGGCTCCGTCCACGAGGCCCCCTCCGGCGGCGTCAAGGAGAGCGGCTACGGCCGTGAGGGCGGCCCCGAGGCGCTCGACGCCTACCTGATCACCAAGCGCGTCTCCCACCTGCTGGCGCCATGAGGTACACACGTGTGTCGGTCGGCGGCCGGGCGGTCTGGGGCCGCGTGGGGGAGGAGGAGATCGAGCTGCTCTCCGGCTCCCCGCTGGAAGGGGTCGGCTTCGACGTCATCGGCGCCGTCCCGCGCGCGGGCGCGCGGTGGCTGCCGCCCGTCCTGCCGCCCGCCTTCTACGCGGTCGGCATGAACTACCCGCGGCACATCGCCCACGCCGGGGCGGCCACCCCGAAGCGCCCCGAGGTCGGCTACCGCGCCAACAACGCCCTGACCGGCCACCTGACGCCGATCGTCAAGCCGGCCGAGGTCGAGGGCCGGTTCGAGGCCGAGCCGGAACTCGTCGCGGTCATCGGCCGCACCCTGCGCCACGCCACCCGCGACGAGGCCCGCGAGGCCGTCTTCGGCTGGACCATCGGCAACGACATCAGCGCCCGCACCTGGCAGCTCCAGGACCGCACGTTCTGGCGCAGCAAGAACAGCGACACCTTCAAGCCCATGGGCCCGTGGATCGAGACCGACGTCGACGCCCTCGCGCAGACCACCACCCTGCGCGTCAACGGCGAGGAGCGGGCCCGTTTCCCGGTCGGCGACATGGTCTTCGACCCCTTCGACTTCATCGTCGAGATCACCAAGCACAACACCCTGTTCCCCGGTGACGTGCTGTGGATGGGCGCCGAGTCGACGTGCCGGCTGGAGCCCGGGGACACCGTGGACGTCGAGATCAGCGGCATCGGCGTGCTGTCCAACCCCGTACACCTCGAAGGGAAGCCCTCATGAGCGCAGAACCCCGTTACATCCACCACGTCAACTTCCCCACCACCGACCCCGACCGGACCGCCGAGTGGTACTCCAAGGTCTTCGGAATGAAGCGGATCATGCCCAAGTCCAACACCCGCGTGGTGCTGATGACCCGGGGCAACTTCGACCTGCACTTCACGCCGGTGGAGGAGATGGAGCGCATGGCGCCCTACCACTTCGCCGTCGAGGTCGACGACTGGGACGAGTTCCTGGCGCACCTGAAGGAGCTGGGCATCCGGCACACCCGCCCGATCCAGCGCCCCGAGAACCAGTCCAAGTTCTGCTACATCCACGACCCCGACCACACCATGATCGAGCTGGTCCATCACGCCAGGCGCCCCATCTAGGCCGACACGTACAGGAGTTGCTCCCCATGCCCTTCGCCGACTCCGACGGCACCTCCCTCTACTACGAGCGCCACGGCAGCGGCCCGGCGATCCTGTTCGTGCACGGCAGCGGCGGCCACCACGCCGCATGGTGGCAGCAGGTGGCCGCGCTGCGCGAGGAGTTCACCGTCGTCACGGTGGACCTGCGCGGCTTCGGCAAGTCCGACAGTTCGATGCCCGAGTTCGACGGCCAGGACTTCCCCGGCGACGTCGTCGCCGTGCTGGAGGCCGAGGACCTCACCGACGTCATGCTGGTCGGCCAGTCCATCGGCTCCGTCGCCGCCCTGCGCGCCGGTCTCATGCGCCCCGGACGGGTCTCCTCCGTCGTCCTCGGCCACTCCCTCGGCGGCATCAGCCACCCCGAGCTGAGGGAGCTGGCCGCCGCCGACCGTGCCGAGGCCGTCAAGCTCCCCGTCATCGACCGCCTGCTGACCAAGAGGTTCCAGCAGGAGCGCGCCGACCTCACCTTCCTGTTCCAGCAGATGGGCACCTTCAACGTCGCCAGGATGCAGGACCTGCGCAACCTCGACACCAACGGCCCCTCCCTTCAGGAGATCCAGGCCTCGGGCGTCAAGGTCGTCTTCCTCGCCGGCGAGAAGGACGCGGTCCTCAGCGTCAGGACCGTCACCCGCGCCCACGAGCTGCTGCCCGGCTCCCACCTGGAGATCGTCCCCGGCGCCCCGCACTCCATGTACTGGGAGACGCCCGAGCCGTACAACGCGGCCGTCGCCCGCCTGCGCCGCACCCTGACCGCCGACCATTCCGAGGAAGCCGCATGAGCACCATCGGCCTCGACGCCGCCGAGGAGATCATCGCCGCCGCCCACCGGCGCGCCCGGGCGATCGGCAAGGCGGTGAGCGTCGCCGTCGTGGACGCCGGCGGCTTCGTCGTCGCCATCCGCCGCCCGGACGGCGCCCGCCCGCTCACCCCGGACATCGCCCGCGCCAAGGCCTACACCGCGGCCGTGATGCAGCGTCCCGGCAGGATGCTGAAGAAGTGGCAGGAGAGCCAGCCCGTCTTCTTCTCCCAGCTCTCCCAGCTGCCCGGCGCAGCGCTGCCCATCATGGCCGCCGACGGCAGCGTCACCATCAAGAAGGACGGCGAGATCATCGGCGGCCTCGGCATCGCCGGCGGCACCGCCGACGAGGACCAGGCGATCGCCGACGAGGTGCTCGCCTCGCTCGGCTACGAGCTGGAGTTCGCCGCCTGGGGCGTCGAGGGTGATCCGGCCGGCCCGGCCGGCAAGGAGGGCTGAGTCATGGCGGACACGTTCAACTACCGCATCGACCACCACGGCAGCCTGGTCCGCCCCGCCGACCTCGCCACGACCGGCGTGGAGCAGGCGGTGAAGGACGCGGTGGTCCTCCAGCGCCGACTGCGCTCCACCGTCGTCACCGACGGCGACTTCCCCCGGGAGGACTTCCGCAGCGCGGTCCTGGACGCCGTACCGGGATTCCGGCGTACGGACGAGACGGGCCCCGACGGCCTGGTCCGCTGGGTCGCCAAGGCCCTGCCCGAGGCGGGCGGGCCGCTGGTCGCGGACTGGGCGGAGCGGCTCGCCTCGCTGACGGTGATCGCCCCCAAGGTGTCGCTGCCGTCCCCGGCGTACCTGGCCGCCACGACGTACCGGCCCGGCCTCGGTCCGTCCTCCGCCCGTGAGCTGGGCGAGGCCCTCGCGGAGATCGTCCGGGCGGAGATCGCGCTGCTGGTGTCCAAGGGCGTCCGGCTGATCCAGCTCAACAACCCGCTCCTGCTGGACCAGTTGGCCGACGACCACGGCCCGCTCTGGCTCGGGGACGCGCTCGCGGTCGAGGCGGCGGCGGTACGGCTGGACGAGCGCCCCGAGGGTGTCCGGATCGGCCTCTGCCCCGGCTGGGCGGCCCCTGCCGCAGTGGACCGGGCGGCGGCCGAGCGGCTCTACGCCGAGGTCCCCGCGGACCGCTGGGTACTGCCGTTCGACCAGGGCACCCAGGCAGAGCTGGACCTGGTCAGGGCGCTGCCGGAGGACCGGGGCGTATGCCTGGGCGTGGTCGACGCGACCGTGCCCGCACTGGAGGACATCGACACGGTGCTGGCCCGGATCGACGCGGCGGGCGAGGTGAAGGACCTGGAGGACGCGGCCCTGTCGCCGTCCCGGGGCTTCGCCGACGTGGCGAGCCGGCCGCTGCTGGGCGCCGAGGAGCAGCGCAGGAAGCTGGTGCTGGTGGAGACACTCGCCCGGTATGTCTGGGGCAACGAGTTCTGAGCATGCGCGGGGGGCCGGGCAGCAGGTGCCCGGCCCCCCGCGTCCCGCGTCTCAGAGCACCTCGGCGAAGGTCACCGACCGCTCCGTCAGCAGCGGCCACACCGTCTCCACGATCTGCTCCCGGAAGTGCCGGGCCGCCTTGTGCGCCTCGAAGCCCGCGGCGTCCGTGTAGCGCTCGTACAGCAGGAAGCCGCCGGGCTCGTCCGCCACGGCGTGCACCTCGTACATCAGGTTGGCCGGTTCGTTCCGGGTCGCCTCCTGCGCCGTGAGCAGTGCTGCGCGCACCGCGTCCGCGTCGGCGGGCGCGCAGCGGTAGTGGGCGACGACTGCGTAGGCCATCCGTTTCCTCCTGGTGACGTGTCCGGCCCGCCGATTCCAGCACGGACCGGCCCCCTTCCGACCTGCGCGCGGCGCAAGCAATGCCTGCCCCCGCGGGACTGGTGGCCCACTCCCGGCATGGTGTTCCGTCGCATCGCTCGCCCGCATCGCACCGCGGTCGAGCGGCCGACGAAGGAAGTGATCCGATGCGCACTTACGAAACGCTCCTGGGCGGGGAGTGGGTGACGACCGGCGAGTGGATCGACGTCCACGACCCGGCCGACGTCCGCGCCCCCGTCGCCCGTGTCCCGGCCCTGGCCGCCAAGGACGTCACCCGGGCCTACGACCACGCCGAGCAGGGCTTCGCCCGCTGGAAGCGCACCAGCCCCTTCGAGCGGGCCCGCATCCTCACCGACGCCGCCCGGCTGGTCCGCGAGCGGCTGGAGGAGATCGCCGCCGACGTGACCGCCGAGAACGGCAAGACGCTGGCCGAGGCGCGCGGCGAGACCGGGAAGGCCGCCGACTTCCTGGACTACTACGCGGGCCTGGCCCGCCAGGGCTACGGCACCCTGCTGCACGACGCGCGCCCGGAGACCCGTACCCACACCCAGCGCGAGCCCATCGGCGTGATCCTGGTGATCAGCCCGTGGAACGACCCGCTGATCACCCCGGCCCGCAAGCTCGCCCCGCTGCTCGCCACCGGCAACGCGGCCGTCCTCAAGCCGGCCACCGAGACCCCGGCCTCGGGCCTGCACTTCGCCCGCGCCTTGCACGACGCGGGCCTGCCCGCCGGCGTTCTGAACGTGGTCACGGGCCGTACGGCGGAGATCGAGGAGGCGCTGCTGGACGATCCGCGGATCGCGGGCCTCACCTTCACCGGCTCCAACGAGGTCGGCAACCGGATCCGCCGCCGCCTCGCCGACCGCAACGTCCGCTTCCAGGGCGAGCTGGGCGGCAAGAACGCCTCCGTCGTCCTGAAGGACGCCGACCTCCCCGCCGCCGCGAAGGGCGTCGTCGCCGCCTCCTTCGGCCAGGCCGGGCAGCGCTGCACCGCCACCAGCCGGGTGATCGTGGAGCGGCCGGTGTACGAGGAGTTCACCCGGCTGCTGGTCGCCGAGGCCGAGGCACTGAGGGCCGGCCCGGGCACCGACCCGGCCACCACCCTGTGTCCGCTGGCCGGTCCCCGGCAGCGCGACAGCGTCCTCGCCGACATCGACCGGGCCGTCGAGCAGGGCGCCACCGTCCTCACCGGCGGCCACGCCGACACCGAGGGGGAGCGCGCGCACGGCTGCTGGGTGCAGCCCACCGTGCTCGGCGACATCACACCCGGGACGGCGATCTGGCGCGAGGAGGTCTTCGGCCCGGTGCTCGCGCTGCGCGCCGTGGACGGCTTCGCCGCCGCCGTGGCCGCCGTCAACGACTCCGCCTTCGGGCTCGCCGCCGCCGTCTTCACCCGCGACCTCGGCTCCGCGTACCGCTTCGCCGACGAGGCCGAGTGCGGGCAGGTCGCGGTCAACACCACCACCACCGGCTGGGACGTCCACCTGCCCTTCGGCGGGTTCCACGACTCCGGTACGGCCTACAAGGAGCAGGGCGAAGAGGTCCTGCGCTTCTCCACGCGCGTCAAGACGGTCGCCGTCCACTTCGGCGGCTGACGGCGGGGAAGCTGCAAGAAACAGAGAGGAGGATGCCGATGACCGACGAGACGATCGGCATCGTCGGGGCCGGCATCGTGGGCCTGGCCACGGGCCGCGAGATCGCACTGCGCCGCCCCGGCACCCGGGTCGTGGTGTTCGAGAAGGAGCAGCAGGTCTCCCTGCACCAGACCGGCCACAACTCCGGTGTCGTGCACGCCGGCATCTACTACACGCCGGGCAGCCTCAAGGCCGACCTGTGCGTGCGCGGGGTGTCGCTGCTGCGCGAGTACTGCCAGGACCGCGCACTGCCCTACCAGGAGATCGGCAAACTGGTCGTCGCCGTCCGCGAGGACGAACTCGGCCGCATGGAGAACCTCTACGAGCGGGCCAGGAACAACCATGTGCCCGACCTGAGGAGGATCTCCAGGGACGAGATCAGGGAGCTGGAACCGCACGCCGGGGGCATCGCGGCCCTGCACTCCCCGCGCACCGCGATCACCGACTACCCGGCGATCGCCCGCGAGTTCGCCCAGGACATCACCGGGTCGGGCGGCGAGGTCAAGCTGGGCTTCCCGGTCACCGGCATCACCAACGTGCCCGGCGGCATCGAGGTGGCCTCCGGACAGCAGCGGGTGAGGGTGGACCGGCTGGTCCTCTGCGCGGGCCTCCACTCCGACTCCGTCGCCAGGCTGGCCCAGGACAGGCGGGAACCGAAGATCATCCCGTTCCGGGGCGAGTACATGCTGCTCAAGCCGGACCGCACCCACCTCGTACGCGGCCTGATCTACCCGGTGCCGGACCCGCGCTACCCCTTCCTCGGCGTGCACTTCACCCCGCGCGTCGACGGGACGGTGGAGGTCGGGCCCAACGCCGTCCTGGCCCTGGCCAGGGAGGGCTACCGGCTGGGGAGGATCTCCCCGCGGGACCTGCTCGGGCTCGCCGCCTACCCCGGCTCCTGGAGGATGGCGGCCCAGCACTGGCGCACCGGAGTCAAGGAGTACCGGGGCTCGCTCTCCACGGCGGCCTTCATGAAGGACGCCGGGCAGTACGTCCCGGGCGTCGGCGCCAAGGACGTGGTGCGCGGCGGCGCGGGCGTACGGGCCCAGGCGCTGGACCGGGACGGCACCCTCGTGGACGACTTCCGCATCCATCAGGTGGGCCGGATCACCGCCGTGCGCAACGCGCCCTCGCCGGCCGCCACGGCCTCCATGGCGATCGCCGAGCACATCGTCACGGCCGTCTTCGACGCCTGACGCAAGCTGAGAATGCCCTGCACAGAGCGGATTTCCGCGCAACTAGTGGTTGCGCTCCCAGGACTTAGCAAGGGCCCTCGCCCCACCTAGCGTTCCCTCCGTACCACCACGGCGTCACCCCCATCCGCTCCGAACAGAAAGAGCCGAGACATGTTCGTCGTCGACACGCAGATCCACATCTGGAAGGAAGAGACCCCGGACCGTCCCTGGGTCCCGGGCGCCCGGGAGCGGATCCGTCTCAACGGCCACCGCGAGGACCCCTTCTCCTACGAGGAGGCCCTGGAGCTGATGGACGAGGCCGGCGTCAACCGGGCGCTGATCCTCCCGCCGTCCTGGGAGGGCAACCGCATCGACTACGCCCTGGAGGCCTGCGAGGCCCACCCCGACCGCTTCGGCATCATGGCCCGCGTCCCGCAGGACGACGAGGCCGAGGGCACCGCGATGCTGAAGGACTTCGCCCAGAACCCGTACATCAAGGGCACCCGGCTCACCTTCCACCGGCCGCAGGACCGCAACTGGATGATCGACGGCACCAACGACTGGTACTGGCCGATCGCCGAGGAGCTCTCCATGCCCACCATGGTGCACGCCCCGATCTGGAAGCGTGAGCTGGGCGGGATCGCCGCCAGGCATCCGGGTCTGAAGATCATCATCGACCACATGGGCATCATGGCCCGCTGCGTGGACGACGCGATCGGCTACTGGGTGCAGGAGACCGCCGACCTGCACGTGCACCCGAACATCTACGTGAAGGTCTCGGCGCTGCCGGGCTACTCCACGCAGCCGTTCCCGAACAACAACATCCAGAAGTACGTGCGCGAGATGGTCGACAGGATGGGCCCGCAGCGCTGCTTCTACGGCACCGACATCACCCGTCTGCTCGGGCACGGCATCACCTACACCGACACCATCGAGCAGTTCACCAAGCACTGGGACTTCACGCCCGAGGAGCTTGAGTGGATCATGGGCCGCGGTATCTCCGAGGTCCTGAACTGGCCGATCGAGGGCTGAGGAAGCACCAGAGATGACGGACACTCAGAACAGGCCGGGCGCCGACGGCGGTGACGCCGTCGTCTCCGCCTTCAACGCCGTCGGCGCCGACTACCTCTTCTGCTCGTCGGGGTCCGAGTGGGCCCCGGTGTGGGAGTCCCTGGCCCGGCGTCACCGCGACGGTGACCCGGCGCCGGAGTACCTGGACCTGACCCACGAGACGGTGGCGGTCGGCATGGCCACGGGCTACGGCCTTCTCAGGCGCCGCCCCCAGGGCGTGCTGCTGCACGCGGCCCCCGGGCTGCTCCAGGGCTCCATGGCCGTGCACGGCGCGCTGCTGGCCGGCGTGCCGATGGTGGTCGCCTCCTCGGAGTCCACCACCTACGGCGACGGCCCCGGGCAGGACCCCGGCGGCCAGTGGTACCGCAACCTGTCCGTCGTGGGCGGCCCGCACCACCTGGCGCAGCCGTTCACCAAGTGGGCCAACGAGGCCGCCGGCATCTCCACCCTGCCCACGATGATCACCCGGGCGGCGGAACTGTCCTGGCGGGCCCCCGCGGGCCCGGCCTACCTCAACATCCCGCTGGAGATCCTGCTGGAGGAGTGGGACGGCCGCGAGGCCAAGCCGATCGTGGAGCCGGGCTCGACGCACAGCTCGCCCGAGGAGGCCGACCCGGTCGCCCGGATGATCCGTGAGGCGGAGAACCCCGTGATCGTCACCGAGACGGCCGGCCGTGAGGCGGGCGGTTTCGAGGCGCTGATCGCCTTCGCCGAGGCGTGGAACATCCCGGTCGTCGAGCCGGACTCGGCGGTGTGCGGCAACTTCCCGCGCACCCACCCGCTGCACGCGGGCTCCGACATCGGCCCCTGGATGGACGAGGCGGACCTCATCCTCCTGGTCAACTGCCGGGCCCCGTTCTATCCGCCGAGCCGGAAGCCGTCGAAGGCGAAGATCGTCGTCATCGACCAGGTGCCGCAGCGCCCGCACATCGTCTACCAGGTGCTCTTCGCGGACGTGTACCTGGAGGGCCATGTCGCCAACACCCTGCGCCAGCTCACCAGGCGGGCCAAGGACCTCGACGAGGCGGCCGTCACCGCGCGCCGTGCCGCCCAGGAACAGCGGCACGCCGACGAGCAGGAGGCGATCGCCGCGGCCGAGGCGAAGGCGGCGGCACGGAGCGAGGGCATCGACCCGGTGCTCGTCGCCGCGACCCTGCGCGAGCTGCTGGACGGGCGGAACGGCATCGTCGTGGACGAGACCATCACCCACAGCCGCGTCGTCAGGCGCCACCTGCTCACCGACGCCCCCGACTCCTACTTCTACGTGCAGGGCGGCCTCGGCCAGGGCATCGCGGTCGCCCTCGGCGTCAAACTCGCCGAGCGCGAGCGCCCGGTGGTGCTGACCGTCGGCGACGGCGCCTTCACCTACAACCCGGTCATCCCGTCCTACGACGCCGCCAAGGCCTACGACCTGCCGCTGCTGGTCGTGGTCTTCAACAACCGCGTCTACAAGTCGATGAACCTCAACCACCGCCGGTTCTACCCCGAGGGCGCCGCCGCCGGGACCGGCGAGTGGCTCGGCACCGATCTGCGCCGGCTGCCCCGGCTCGCCGCCTTCGCCGAGCCGTTCGGCATGCACACCGAGACCGTCGACACCCCCGACGCCCTCGCCCCCGCCCTGGAGCGCGCGCTCAAGGCCGTGGCGGACGGCACCACCGCCGTCGTCGACGTCCTCGTCACCCGCTGAACCTGGAGATCCCCGCCACCATGACCGACACCCCGTCCCAGTCCGCCAAGCCGGGCAAGGTGCGCGTTTCCGCCGAGGACCTGCGCTCCTTCTCCGCCGCCCTCCTTCAGAAGGGCGGGCTCGGCCCCGAGCACGCCCGCACCACCGCCGACGTGTTCGTCTGGGCCGCCCTGCGCGGCGTGGACTCCCACGGCATCGCCCGCGTTCCCGCCTACCTCGACCTGCTGGCCAAGGGGGTTGCCAACGCCACCCCCGACCTCACCTTCGAGTCGACCACACCGGCCGCCGCCGTCCTCGACGCCGACCGCGCCCCCGGCCCGGTCGCCCTCACCGCCGCCGCCGAGGAGGCGGTGCGGCGGGCCAGGACCAACGGCATCGCCTCCGTCGGCGTGCGCCGCACCGTCCACACCGGCGCCATCGGCTACTACGTCTCCAAGATCGCCGAACAGGGCCTGGTCGGCCTCGGCTTCGTCGCCGGCATGCCCAACATGGGCTACACCGGCGTCAAGGGCGCCGCCGTGGCCACCAGCCCGCTGGCCATCGCCGTACCGGCCCGCGACCATGCCCCGCTGCTGCTCGACATGGCCACCGCCACCATCGCCCTGGGAAAGATCCGCCAGGCGAAGGCGAGCGGCACCCCGCTGCCCGAGGGTGCCGCCGCCGCCGAGGACGGCACGCCGACCACCGACCCCGAGAAGGCGGTCATGCCGCTGCCGCTGGGCGGCGCCAAGGGCTCCGGCATGTCCCTGGCCTTCGAGCTGCTGACCAGCGTGCTCGTCGGGGCGCCGATCCTCTCGGCGTTCCACTCGGACGATCCGCAGGGCCGCGGGCACCGCCAGAACGCCCTTCTCGTCGCCGTCGACCCGGCGGCCTTCGGCGACGCGGACACCTTCACCGCGGACGTGGACACCACGCTCACCACCCTGAAGGGACTGCCGGTGGCGGACGGCGCCACGCAGGTCCACTATCCCGGCGAGCGCAGTGCCGCCGTGGCCGTCGAGCGGGGCGAGCGGGGCGTGCCGGTCGCACCCAAGGTGTGGCGCGACCTCACCGAGGCCGCCGAGCGGTTCGGCATCACGCCGCCGCCGGCCGCCGCGTAGCCCCCGCGGCGGACGGCCGCTCCGGCGCGGGCCGCCGACCGCCCGGGGGAGGGCCGACGACCCGCGCGGTCCCCGGGCGTCCGCGCATGAGGTAGGGTTGACCTGCGCGATCACGGTTCACCGTGGCAGGCGCACCGGGACGTGGCGCAGCTTGGTAGCGCACTTGACTGGGGGTCAAGGGGTCGCAGGTTCAAATCCTGTCGTCCCGACACGACGAAGGGTCCTCGCGGACAGCGGTCCGCGGGGACCCTTTCACGTGGGCCCCTTTCGCACGCCCGGATCCGGGCACGAGGCCGGCAGGTACCGGCGTCGTTCACCTCAGTTTGCGGCTCCAACGGCATCTCCGCAGGCACCCGCCAGGTATACGGTCCCAAGCGGTTTCCCTGATCAGAAATGGTTCGCGTCAATGGAGATCCGAGCCGAACACACCGTGCGCGGGAACGCCCTGACGGAGCCGGCACCGTCAGCTCCCCGGTAGGACACCACGCTCCACCCTCCCCTCCGCGCCGTTCCCTGTCTTGAGGTGCCATGTCGACCACGTTCTCCGGACACCCCCTTGACGCGGCCGCGGAGCCGATCGAGACTGCGAGTGATTCCTAGTGAACAGGTAGGGAACCATGGGGCGTGTGGAAACGGCCGCCGGGCGAGTGCGCCGCACCCCCGCGAGGTCGCCCCTGCTCACCTCCCGCCGCCACATCGACCTGCAGCGCGTGTGCAGCGCGATCAGTGCCGTGCGCTGAGCCCGGCCCACCCCCGCGTCGACGCCCGCGCCACGCCCGCGCCGACACCCGTGTCCCGCTCCGCCCCGACGGGCGTCGCCGCCGCCCGCCCCAGGCCGTACGCCGCTTCCACCGCGCGTCCCGCCACGCGCCCTGTCCCGGGGAGAACCATGTCCGTCACACCGCTCACCCCCCTGCCGTCCGTCCAGCCCGCCCCGGCGTTCCGGGGCCGGATCGGCCGGGACGCGCGCAGCGGGCACTACGCCGTGCCCCGCCGCTACCGGCTGCACCTGTCGCCCGCCTGCCCGCACTGTCTGCGCATCGCCGTCATCCACGCCCTGCTCGGCCTGGACGAGATCTGCCCGGTGACGCTGCTGGACGCCGTACCCGACCGGCCCGACGGAGGGCACGTGGCGCTGCGCCCGCTGTACGAGGCGAGCGCCCACCGCTACACCGGCCCGGCCGCCGCGCCGGTGCTCAGCGACGACTGGTCCGGGCGCATCGTCAGCACCCACGCACCCGACATCATGCGCGACCTGGCCCGGCAGTTCGCGGGCCGCGGCCCCGAACTGTACCCGCGACAGGCGGAGGCGGAGACCGAGGCCGTCGAGCGGCTCTGCGCCGAGGGGATCGACGCCGCCGCGCAGCGCGCCGGACTGGCCGGCGGCGACGCGGCGGAGCGGTCGGCCGCACTGGACGAACTCCTCGGCGCGCTGGGCGAGTTGGAGCACCGGCTGACCACCGGCCGGTATGTCCTGGGCGACCGGCTCACCGCCGCGGACGTCGAGGTGTGGGTCGCCCTGGTGCACCTCGACACCGTGCACCGCATCCATCTCGACGCCGAGGCGGTGCACCGCGTCGCCGGCCACCCCGCCCTGTGGGCGCACGTCCGTCGCCTGACCGCCCTCCCGGCCTTCGGCGCCCGCCTCGACCTGGACGGCATCGACCGCCGGCACCGCGCCCGCTGCCGGGGACTGGAGGCCGCCGGAGCGGCCGTGCAGATCCTGGACTGGGCCGCCCACGCGGCCGGACGGCAGCCGGAGCGGCCTTGATCCGTCCACCACGGCGACCGGCGCCGGCACCCCCGGCTCCGCCGTACGGCCTGCTCTCGAATCCGTACGCAGGGAACAGCCGGTGCCGCACAGGCGTTGTGACCCTTCACGAGAGGCGCGCGGTGCCGTCCGCGCGGCCCGCCCGGCGGACGGAGGCGACGGACGTGGTACGACCCCGCCGCACCGTCCGCCTGTACTCCCGGCCCCACATCGATCTGGTGCGCGTGGCCGGCGCGCTCTGTTGCTCCTGACTCCGTCGCCCGCAGCGCCGTGCCCCCCCACCTCGTAGGCCCGGGGGGCCGGTGATCCCGTACGGACTCCTCAGGAAGGCACCCACTCGTGTCCTCGACCTCCTCCTCCCCGTCCTCCCCTCTGCACCTCGCCGTCGCCCTGAACGGCACCGGCTGGCACCCCGCCTCCTGGCGCGAGCCGGTCGCCCGCCCCCACGACCTGTTCACCGCCGGATACTGGACCGACCTGGTCCAGGAGGCGGAACGCGGCCTGCTCGACTTCGTGACGATCGAGGACGGCCTCGGCCTCCAGTCCTCGCACTTCCTCGACCCCGACGACCGCACCGACCAGGTCCGCGGCCGTCTCGACGCCGTCCTGACCGCCGCCCGCGTCGCCCCGCTGACCCGGCACATCGGCCTGGTCCCGACCGTGATCGCCACCCACACCGAGCCGTTCCACATCTCCAAGGCCGTCGCCACGCTGGACTACGTCAGCACCGGCCGGGCGGGCCTGCGCGTGCAGATCACCGCCCGCCCGAACGAGGCCGCGCACTTCGGCCGCCGTACGATCCCCCGCATCACCACCTACGACGACCCGGCCACCCGCGATACGGTGGCCGGTCTCTTCGACGAGGCCGCCGACCACGTCGAGGTGGTGCGCCGCCTGTGGGACAGCTGGGAGGACGACGCCGAGATCCGCGACGTCACCACCGGCCGTTTCGTCGACCGCGACAAGCTGCACTACATCGACTTCCACGGCAAGCACTTCAGCGTCAAGGGCCCCTCCATCACCCCCCGCCCGCCGCAGGGCCAGCCCCCGGTGACCGCCCTGGCGCACAACACGATCCCCTACCGGTTCGTGGCCCGCGCCGCCGACGTCGGCTACGTCACCCCGCACGATCCCGACCGGGCGCGGGCGGTCATCGCGGAGATCCGTGCCGAACAGGAGGCCGCCGGCCGCGCCGCCGAACCCCTGCACCTCTTCGCCGACCTGGTGGTCTTCCTCGACGACGACCCGGCCCTGGCCGCCGCCCGCCGCGACCGCCTCGACACCCTGGCGGGCGAGGAGTACACCAGCGACGCCCGGATCTTCGCCGGCAGCCCCACGCAACTCGCCGACCTGCTGGAGGAGTTGCGGGCGGCCGGCCTCACCGGCTTCCGGCTGCGGCCCGCCGTCCTCGGCCACGACCTCCCGGCGATCACCCGGGGCCTGGTCCCCGAACTCCAGCGCCGTGACGTCTTCCGCCGCGCCTACGAAGCCGGCACCCTGCGCGGACTGCTGGGTCTGCCCCGTCCCGCCAACCGCTATGCCGCAGCCTGAGCCGGAGAGACCGAGACCGCCATGACCAAGCCGCTGAAGCAGATCCACCTGGC
Organism: Streptomyces fumigatiscleroticus; assembly: GCF_014647975.1. Classification (GTDB taxonomy): domain Bacteria; phylum Actinomycetota; class Actinomycetes; order Streptomycetales; family Streptomycetaceae; genus Streptomyces; species Streptomyces fumigatiscleroticus. The sequence goes on along the minus strand of NZ_BMQF01000001.1, from coordinate 757,912 downwards.
CGCGCACTTCCCCGGCGTCAACAACACCACCGTGTGGAGCGACCCGCGGGCCGGCAGCCACATCGAGTTCAGCTCCTTCGCGCACTTCGCCCGCACCGCCGAACGCGCCAAGTTCGACTTCCTGTTCCTCGCCGAGGGCCTGCGCCTGCGCGAACAGGGCGGGAAGATCTACGACCTGGACGTCGTCGGACGGCCCGACACCTTCACCGTGCTCGCCGCGCTCGCCGCCGTCACCGACCGGCTCGGCCTGACCGGCACCATCAACTCCACCTTCAACGAGCCCTACGAGGTGGCCCGCCAGTTCGCCAGCCTCGACCATCTCTCCGGCGGCCGCTCCGCCTGGAACGTCGTCACCTCCTGGGACGCCTTCACCGGCGAGAACTTCCGCCGCGGCGGCTTCCTGCCGCAGGAGGAGCGCTACTCCCGCGCCAAGGAGTTCCTGGCCACCGCGAACGAGCTGTTCGACTCCTGGCACGGGGACGAGATCGTCGCCGACCAGGCGACCGGCACCTTCCTGCGCGACGCGCGGGCCGGTGCCTTCGTCCACCGGGGACAGCACTTCGACATCCACGGCCGGTTCGACGTCCCGCGCTCACCCCAGGGCCGCCCGGTGATCTTCCAGGCCGGGGACTCCGACGAGGGACGCGAGTTCGCCGCCTCCGACGCCGACGCCATCTTCAGCCGGTACGCCACCCTGGAGGAGGGCCAGGCGTTCTACACCGACGTCAAGAAGCGGCTCGCCAAGTACGGCCGCCGCCCCGAGGAACTGCTCATCCTGCCCGCCGCGACCTTCGTGCTCGGCGACACCGACGACGAGGCCGCGGAACTGGCGCGCGAGGTCCGGCGCCGGCAGGTCAGCGGGGCCACCGCCCTCAAGCACCTGGAGTTCGTCTGGAACCGCGACCTGTCGGCCTACGACCCGGACGGCCCGCTGCCCGACATCGACCCGGACCCGGGGGAGGAGCACATCGCCCGGGGCCGTGCCCAGGTGCGGATGTACCGCGACCCGGTGGCCATCGCCCGTGAGTGGCGCCGGCTCGCCGAGGCCAACCACTGGTCCATCCGCGACCTGGTCATCAACACCGGCAACCGGCAGACCTTCGTCGGCTCCCCGGCCACCGTCGCGCGGACCATCGACGACTTCGTGCAGGCCGACGCGTCCGACGGCTTCATCCTCGTGCCGCACATCACCCCGGGCGGCCTGGACGAGTTCGCCGACAAGGTGGTCCCGCTGCTCCAGGAACGGGGCGTGTTCCGCACCGAGTACGAGGGCACGACCCTGCGCGACCACCTGGGCCTGGCCCACCCGGACAGGGCGGGGGAGACCCGGGCCGCGTCCTGAGACTCCCGTGCTCCCCGGCCGGAGCGGCGTGGCCGAGGACGTCACCCTCCCCCGAAGGCGACGTCCTCGACCGCTCCCCCGGTGCCGGACGGTGGCCGGTGTGCCCGGGTGCGGTACGGCCGTGCTGTCACCAGCACATGACCGCCGTCTCGCCCGAACCCCACGCGGAGTACAGGCGCACCCGGACGAAGTAGCGGCGGCCCCTGACGAGCCGGGCCCCGATCCTGGCGTTGTGCGGTGTGCCCCCGTCGTCGTGCCCGGCGAGATAGCGGGGCTCCCCGTCCCGCTCCTCGAAGACGACGACCACGGCGTCGCCGTCGCCGAACGTGCCCACGGTGTACTCGCGGGTCTGCGACGGCTCGACGGTGAAGTCGGCCTGCTCGCCCGGGCCCAGCCCCAGCGGCACCGAACGGAACGGCACCAGCGCCGGCGGCCGCGCCACCCGGGCCGGCGGATACCAGCGCAGCGCGAACTCCTTGTCGGCGCTGGACAGGGAGCCGGGCGGATACAGGCCCCCTCGGTGCTGCTCCGGCTCCAGGATCAGCCCCGGCGGGAAGGGGTACCCCATGACGGACAGCGGGTCCCAGACGGAGCCGTTGGCCTCGTCGGGGCCGAGCTTGCGCAGCACGTTGTCGTAGGTCCGCTCCCGGCCCCAGTGGTTGGGCGGGCCCGCCAGCTCGGCGTAGACGGCCTCGTCGTCCCAGTGCAGGCCGGCGAACGGGCTCTGGTGCTCGTGCAGCATGCCGAGCGCGTGCCCGATCTGGTGCAGGGCCGTGCCGCGCTCCCCGGGCGCGGTCAGGTCCCAGCCGAAGTTCATGGTGCGCTCACGCAGGCCCACCCGGAGCGCGTCCCTGCCCACGGCCGACCAGGAGCCGTCGCCGGACCGGAAACCGATGCGCAGTTCCGCCTCCGACCGGTCGCCGACCTCGGTGAAGACCAGCCCGATGCCGAGCTCCTGCCACTGCCGGAAGCACGCGCGGACCACGTCGTGCTGTTCCTCGCCGCCACCGTCGAGGAAGCAGTAGTGCAGCACGGTGTTGTTGACCCACATGCGCTCTGCGCCCACCAGTGCGCTCAGCCGCTCGGCGGCCAGCCCCGGCGCGTACGCGGGCGCCGTCCTCGGCGCGAGGGAGCAGTAACGTGCGGTCACGTGCCCAGACTGCCCCCGGGTCCCCCAGGGCGCCTGAGTCGGGGGGTACTCAAGTCCCCTGTATCAGGAGTGAGTATCCGCGCTCTCATTGTCGTGACGACTTTCGAACGGGACGCGAAGACCCCCGAGCCGCCCTGGCCGTTCACCGGTCGGGAGGACGAACTGGAGCTGGTCCGACGGTCGGCGGCCCGGCAGGGCATCGTGGTGACGGGCCCGGCCGGCTGCGGCCGGACCCGGCTGCTCACCGAGGCCGTCCGGGGCACCGACTGCGTCCGCGCGGCCGGTACCCCCGGAACCCGCCGGATCCCCTTCGCCGCGTTCGCGCACCTGCTGCCCGGCACGGTCACCCTGCACCACGCGGTCCGGCGGCTGTCCGGCGCACGGCTGCTGGTGGTCGACGACGCGCATCTGCTCGACGACGCCTCCGCCGCCCTCCTCCACCAGCTCGCCCTGCACGGACGCACCCGCCTGCTGGTCGCCGTCACCGACGGCGCCCCGGTGCCCGGCGCGGTCCGCCGGCTGTGGACCGGCGAGCTGCTGCCGCGCCTCACCCTGGAGCCGCTGCCCCGCCCGGACACGGACCGGCTGCTCACGGCGGCCGTCGGCGACCTCCTGGAGCCGCTGACCGCCGGCCGGCTGCACCGGCTGTGCCAGGGAGACCTGCGGCTGCTGCGCGAACTGGTCGCCGCCGTGCGCGACAGCGGGGTGCTCACCCGGATCGCGGACACCGGCGAGCGGGCGTGGCGGGGTCCGCTGCCGCTGACCGCGACCGTACGCGAGCACGCCGCGCACGTCCTGGACCGCGCCCGTCCCGGGGAGCGCGAGCTGCTCGAACGGCTCGCCTTCGCCGAACCCCTTCCGCCGGACATGGCCGAACCGGACGTCACGCTCCTGGAGGACCTGGAAGCCGACGGCCTGGTACGGGTCGACGACAACGGGGCCGCGCGTCTCGCCCACCCGCTGCACGGCCCGGTGCTGCGGGCCGCCGCCGGCCGGCTGCGCGCCCGGCGGCTGGCCCGCACACCGGAACAGTGCGGCCCGGCCCTGCGGGCCGAGTCCGCCGCGCTGGCCGGCCGTATCGAGGCCGCCGACGTCCGCTCGATGCCGACGCCCGTGGGGGAGTGGCTGGTGGCCCAGGGCGCCCCGGTGCCGGCCGGGTACGCGGCCGTACGGGCCCGGTTCGCACGGCTGCGGGGAGAGCTGCGGGAGGCGGCCGCATGGGCGAGGGAGGGACTGCGGGAGAACCCGGACGATCCCTCCTGCCGCACGGAACTGGCCCTCGCCGCCGCCCAATTGGGCGAGGTGACCACTGCACGGAACGCCGTCACCGGCCGCCCGGGCGCCGCCCACACCTGGCTGGCCGCGGCCCGCGGGGACATCCGGGCGGCGGTGGCGTCGATCGGCGGCGGCCAGGGCCGGGCGCTGCACCTGGTCGGGCAGGACGCCGACGCCGACGCCGACGCCCCCGGCGCCGGCACCGTCCACGCGCGCTACGACGCCGTACGGCTCGGCGCCGCCGGGAAGGCCGTCGGCCGGCTGCCGGCCGGCAGCGTCTTCGCCGCGCACGCCGACGCGCTGGCCCGCGGCGACGGCCCGGCCCTGGACCGGGCGGCCGAGGCGCTGCGGGCCCGCGGCTTCCTGCTCTTCGCGGCCGAGGCGCACGCCCAGGCCGCCCGTGCGCACCGCGACCCGCGCGCCGCCCGCACCTCGCGCACCCGCGCCGTCGCCCTGGCCCGCCGCTGCCAGGGAGCCCGCACCCCGGCCCTGTCCGGACTGGTCCTGGGGGAACTCACCGCCAGACAGCGGCAGATCGTCACCCTCGCGGCCGCCGGCCTCAGCAACCGGCAGATAGCCGAACAGCTCACGCTGTCGGTCCGTACCGTCGGCAACCACCTCTACAGCGCCTACGCCCGGCTCGGAGCCGGCGACCGGCAGGCGCTGCCGCGGCTGGCCGAGCCGGCCTGAGCCGCCCACCGGACGGGCGGTCCGACCCCCGGTATTCGGGGGAGGGGTCGGACCGCCGCCCTCCGGCACACCGTGCCCAAGGGGCGCGGGGCTCTGTCCACGTGCGGCTCCGCCGCGCGGGCACGACCAGCCACCACGCACCCGCAGACGACCATCGGACCACCGGCGGGGCCTACGCCGCTCCGAACGCCGAGAACGCCCACCCCGTGGCCCGGTGCACCGCATCGTCCGGCAGCGCCGCCCGCGCGTCGCGCAGCGCCTCCGCCAGCGACAGACCGGCGTCCAGGCCCTTGTGGAGCGCGAGCATCAACGGCACCACCGCGGCGTCGTTGACCGGCGCGCTGCACGCCACCACACCGGCCGTGCCCAGCGGCAGCAGCGCGGTGACCAGGCCGAGCAGCTCGTCGGCGCCCACCGAGGCGAACCGGGCGGTGTCGCAGCAGGACAGGATGATCCGGTACGGGCTGCTCTCCAGCCGCTCGAAGTCGTGCACGATCAGCGGCCCGTCGGCCATCCGCAGCGAGGAGAACAGCGGGCTGTCCGCGCGGAAGTCGCCGTGCGCGGCGATGTGCGCGAGGGCGGCACCGTCCAGCTCGTGCAGGACACGCGGCACCCGCGCCTCCTCGTGCTCCAGCACCACCGGTCCGTCGTACCGGTCGGCCAGTTCCGGGACCTCCGCGCCGCCGGTCGCCAGGCCCGGCCCGCGCACCAGCACCTGCCGGCCGCCGGGCGGCGGCTCGGTCTCCCGCGCGCGCAGCCAGCTGCTCGCCGACGGCGACACGCTGAACACCCGCTCCCGCAGCGACGGCAGCAGCGCCCACGGCACCCGGTGCAGCCGGCCCGGCGGCACGATCACGACCGGGCCGGAGCCCAGCCGCGCCGCGGCCGGTCCGAGCAGCAGCTCCTGAAGACGGCGGCCGGCGGCCTCCACCACCGGCAGCCGGGCCTGAGCCCCCGGATGGGCCAGCCGCCGCAGCCCGGCCTGCACATGCTCGGCCTCCCGCTCCGCCTCGGCCAGCAGCCCGGCCTCGAACCTGCGCACCCGCCCCTGCCCGCACAGCAGGACGTGCACCCGCCCGTCCAGCACGGCGAGTTCGGCCAGCCGTATCCCGTCGCCCAGCCGCTCCAGCAGCCTGCCGGGGTCGAACCGGGCGCCGTCGCCGGGCGTGTCGCCGCGGATGTACAGCGTCCGGGAGCGCACCTCGCGCTCCAGCCGCCGCTGCTCCCGCTCCAGCGCCGGCACCGGACGGCCCTCCATCCGGGCGGCCTCCGCGCGGGCGGCGATCTCCCGGAACGCGGTCAGCCCGCTCACCAGCGCCGGATCGGCCGGGGGCCGGGTGGGCGGCGCCGACAGCACCGTGGCCCGCCAGCGCTCGCTCCACACCAGCAGCCGCCGCGGCCCGCCGGAGACCAGGCTGGCCTGCTGCGCCAGCGCGGCCAGCTCCGCGCCCTGCTCGGTGGCGCGGGCCCTGAGCTCCGAGGCGCCCAGCGTCATCCGGTGGTCGTCCAGCACGTCCAGACCGCGCCGGCACGCCTCCAGCACACCCCGCGCGGAACCGGCCGCCCGGGCTCTGAGCGCCTGCGCGGCCCAGCCCGTCATCCGGGCCAGCGGCGGCCCGCTGTGCCGGCTGCGGGCGGCGACGGCCAGATGGCGCTCCGCGTCCGACGTCCAGCCCAGGCCCAGCGCGATCCGGCCCGCCAGCAGCGACGCCTGGGGCGCGGCCGGCGCGCCGAAGCAGGACAGCCGTTCGGCCACCGCGGCCGCGTCCGCCACCAGCCGCCCCGAGCCGCGCCCGGCGGCCACCCGCGCCTCGATCAGCACCAGCCGGGCGTGCGTCTCCCACCAGGTGCGCCGCTGCCCGGAGAAGAGCCGTACGGCGACGGCCGCGCGGGCGATCGCGGTCTGCGCGTCGCCCGCCAGCCGGGCGGCCCGCGCGGCGGCCAGCAGCAGCTCCGCCTTGCGGGTGGACTGCCCGCCGATACCGTCCAGCACGGCGATCGCCGCGTCCGCCTCGGCCAGCGCCTCCGGCGCGAGCCCCGCCGCCATCAGCACCTCGCAGCGCCGGATGTTCAGCATGAACGTCGGCGTGCCCAGCTTGGCGTAGCGCTCCTCGGCCTCGTCGAGCAGCCGCAGCGCCGCCGGGATGTCCCCCGAGCGGAACGCGGCCAGCCCCCGGCTCTCCACCGCGTCGGCCTTGTCGTGCTCCTGGTCGGTGGTCTCCCACAGGGCCTCCGCCGCGGCGAAGTCGGCCTCGGCCCGTTCCACCGCGCCCAGCGCCAGATGCACCGTGGCGCGCAGCGTCACCGCCCGCGCCGTCCAGATGACGTCGTCCGCCTGCCGCAGCACCGGTATCGCGCGGCGTACGTCCTCCAGCGCCTCACGGTGATGGCCCAGCACCCACCAGACGTAGGCCCGCCGGTACAGCACCCGGGCCCGGGTGTGTCCGCCGCCGCGCGCGACACCCCGCTCGAAGGCGGCCAGGCCCTCCCGGGTGCGGCCGGCGTGCACCAGCGCCACCCCCAGCGTCGCCAGGACGTCCACCTCCCGGTCGGCCGAATCCGCGCGGACCGCCAGATCGCGGGCGCGCCGCAGATGGGTCAGGGCCAGGCGCAGGTCGCCGAAGTCGCGCTGCCAGATGCCGATCACCTGGTGGGCGACGGAGGCGTGCAACGGTGACGGGCCGGTGCCGAGCACCCCCTCGGCCCGCAGCCGTGCCTCGTTGGGGGCGGCGAACACCATCGGCAGCAGTTCGAGAACCGGGTCGTTTCCCGCTGTCACCCTCCGGATGGTAGTGGGCCCCGCTGCACCCCACACCGGTCGGGGGCTGTATCAATCGACGTCCGCGGGGCTCTCATTGACGTACCGTCCACGGAGGGGGAGGACACGCCATGGCACCGCGACGATTCCACGAGCAGTTCGACCAGATCCAGCGCTCGATGCCCGACGTCCCGCTGGCGATGGGCCCGGACGACTCCGCGGAGTTCTTCTACGAGAAGGGTGTCGTCCTCGCCCGCGACGGCGAGGAGGCCCGGCTCGTCGAGGACACCGTGCGGGAGCACTTCACCGCGGTGACCGGGCTGACCGCGGACCGGGTGGGCCGGGCGAGCCCGGAGACCAACCGTTCGGGCATCACCCGCATCCAGGTCGGCGACCCCGGCCACGGCGACCGGCGCGGCGACCGCGCCGTCGCGGGCGCCCTCAGGGCCTGCCGGGAGATGGAGGGCCGCGCGGGACGCCGGCTGGTCAGCCGCAACCACGTGGTGTCGATCGCCGTCAACGCCTGCCCCGGCGACGAGCCCGTGCCCGCCCCGCTCACCCAGCCGCCCAACCCGTCGGCGGACGGGGCGGCCCACGACCCGGACACCGCCGTCGGCGTCCTCGTCGTCGACACCGGCCTCATGGGCGACTACCGCTCCTACCCGCTGCTGTGCCACACCACGGGCGACGCCCAGCTCGCCGAGTGCGACGACGACGGGGTGCTCCAGCAGTACGTGGGCCACGGCACGTTCATCGCCGGGCTGCTCGCCGCCGTCGCGCCCAACACCGACATCACCGTCCGCAACACCCTCAACGACGCCGGTGCGATCCTGGAGTCCGAGTTCGGCGAGAAGCTCTTCGACGCCGTCGAGCAGGGCGGCTGGCCCGACGTCATCAGCCTCTCCGCCGGCACCACCAACGGCCGCACCGACGGCCTGCTCGGCGTGGACGCCTTCATGCGGGAGCTGCGCGACCGGCGCACCCTGCTCGTCGCCGCCGCCGGCAACAACGCCAGCGCCACCCCCTTCTGGCCCGCCGCCTACGCCGACCTGCCCGGCTTCGAGGACGTGGTGCTCTCCGTCGGCGCGCTGCGCAGCGACGGCGAGTTCGGCGCCTGCTTCAGCAACCACGGCCCCTGGGTGAAGGCCTACGCCCCCGGCGAGCGCCTCACCAGCTCCCTCACCGGCTTCGAGGCACCCGTGCCGTACGTGTACCAGCACTCCACCTACGACGCCTGCCGGTTCGGCTTCGGCTACGTCTGCACCTGCCAGTACCCGCGCCACACCGGTGTGCTCAGCGACAACGGGGACAACCCGTCGGCCAAGCCGGACCAGGTGATGTTCGAGGGGTTCGCCAACTGGAGCGGCACGTCGTTCGCCACCCCGGTGGCCGCCGGTCTGGTCGCCGCGCACATGACGGCGCACAAGGAGACCGACCCGCGCCTGGCCCGCCGGCAGCTGCTCACCGTCAACACCGGGTTCGCGGAGGTGCGCGGGGCGCACGTGCCCGCGCTGCTGCCGCCCACCTGGCGCCCGGTGCCCGTCGTACAGCAGACCGTCGGCGCATGAGGACCGAAGCCGTCCCCTCCACGGCGTACGATGACTTGCCGTACACGAGGGGTGGGGACGTGGACCGTGCAGATCTCGGGGGGCTCGTCCAGTCCGCCGCCGACGGAGACGCGGCGGCCTGGAAGGCGCTGGTGGAAGGGCTCAGTCCGCTGGTGTGGTCGGTCGTGCGCGCGCACCGGCTCTCCGACGCCGACGCGCACGAGGTGTACCAGACGGTCTGGTTCCGCTTCGCCCAGCACCTCGGGCGGATCAGGGAACCGCACAAGGCGGGCTCCTGGCTGGCGAGCACCGCGCGGAACGAGTGCCTGAAGGTGCTCAGGAATCTGCGGCGGCTGACGCCGACGGACGACCCCCAGCTGCTGGACCGGGTCAGCGAGGACCGTACGCCGGAGCAGTCGGTACTGGACTTAGAGGAGGCCGCGGCGCAGAGCGAGCGCGTCCGGCGGCTGTGGCAGGAGTTCGACGGACTGGGCGAGCGGTGCCGGCAGTTGCTGCGTGTGCTGATCGCCTCGCCGCCGCCGAGCTACCAGGAGGTCTCGGCCGCACTGGGGATCGCCGTGGGCAGCATCGGGCCGATGCGCCAGCGCTGCCTGCGCCGCCTGCGGGCCCGGCTCGAGGCAGGAGAGGCGATATGAGCGGGACGCACGACGACGGTGTCTTCGACGACGAGGTCTCCTTCAATGACGAGGTCTCCTTCGACGACGAGGTCTCCTTCAATGACGAGGTCTCCTTCGACGACGAGGGCTTCGACACCGCGCTGCTGGAGGAGGAGCTCCGGCAGGCCGCCGCCATCCTGGACGCGGTACCGGCCCCGTTGCGGCAGCTCGCCGTCGAGGCCTACACGCTGCACGACCTGGACGCCCGGATCGCCGAGCTGACCTTCGACTCACTGGTCGACGCGATGCCGGTGCGGGGCGCCGCGGAGGTACCGCGGATGCTGACCTTCCGCGCGGGGGAGGTGACGGTCGACGTCGAGGTGTCCGGGCAGGGACTGATGGGGCAGGTGCTGCCGCCGCAGCCGGCCCGGATCGAGGTGCTCGGCGGCCCCCAGCCGGGCGTGCCGCTCAGCGCCGACGAACTGGGCCGCTTCGCCGGCGACGTACCGCCCTCCGGCCCGTTCGCGCTGCGGCTGCGGACCGGCGCGGAGGTGGTCGTCACCGAGTGGCTGCGCGCCTGAGCGGTCGCCGGCCGACGGCCCGCCGCGACACCGTCTGCGGGTACGTCGTGGCTGGTCGCACAGTTCCCCGCGCCCCTTCAGGGGCTCACCAGGTGCAGGGCAGGGTCCGTGGTCCCCGGATCATGGTCTTGCGGCGCCAGGCCACCTGGTCGGGCGGGACCGCGAGCCGCAGGCCCGGCAGCCGGTGCAGCAGGGTGTCCACGAGCAGCTCGGTCTGGAGGCGGGCCAGGACGGCGCCGGTGCAGTGGTGCGGCCCGTTGCCGAAGGCCAGATGCGGGTTGGGGTCCCGGTCGGGGTCGATCCGGTCCGGGTCGGGGAAGACGTCCGGGTCGCGGTTGGCGGCCAGATAGGACACGTACACGGGCTCGCCGGCGGCGATGCGCACGCCGTGCAGGTCCACGTCCTCCAGGGCGATGCGGGCCAGGCCGACGCTGGAGCGGTGCGGGATCCAGCGCAGCAGCTCGTCCAGGACGGCGTCGCGGGCCCCGGGCCGCTCGCGCACCCGCTCCGCCAGCTCGGGCCGGGTGAGCAGCAGGTACAGCATCTGGCCGCAGTTGTGGGTGACGGCCTCGCCGCCGATCTGCAACGGCCCGGCCAGGCCCACCGCCTCCGGCTCGCCGATCTCGCCCCGGTGCACGGCGGCGCCCAGCAGCGAGTACACGTCGTCGCCGGTGCTGTGGGCGCGGGCGCGGACGGTGTCCGTGATCCACGTGTACAGGCCGTGCTTGGCCTTCTCGGCGGCCTCGGGCCCGCCGGAGGTGGAGATGATCTGCCGGGTCCACCGGTGCACCCGCTCCCGGTCGGCGGCGGGCACCCCCATGACCTCGCTGACCACGGCGATCGGGAACGGCTCCAGCACCCGCTCGACGAGATCGGCCGGGGGGCCCTGCCGTACGAGCCCGTCCACCAGGACGTCGAGCATCTCCTGCGCCCGGGGCCGCAGCCGTTTCATCGCGCCCACGGTGAACGCGCCGGCCACGGCCCGTCGCAGCCGGTTGTGGTCGGGCTGGTCGGCGAAGGCCAGCGAGCCGGGCCGCGGCTTGAAGTGCGGGGCCATCCGGGTCACCTGCCGCCGGGTGACCTCGGCACGGCCGAACCGCGGATCGTTGGTGATCAGCCTGACGTCGTCGTAGCGGGTGGCCAGCCACGCCCAGCCCTCGCCGTGCGGCAGCCGGATGCGGGTCAGCGGTCCCTCGCGCATCAGCTCGGCGAGGACCGGGTCGAACTCAGGCCCGTCCAGGTCGAGGGCGGGCCAGTCCCGTACGGGGGGCGGCGCCTGACCGGTCAGCGTGGTGGTCGTGGTGGTCTCCTCCGTCATGCCCCCATCTTCACCGCGCCCCGTCCGTCTGTCACGCGATAGTGCTCCAGCCTGTGGGGCTCCGCCGACCGTGGCCGGTCGCGCGGTTCCCCGCGCCCCTCATGACGCTGCCGTGCCGGGGCGGGCAGCCGGACCGGACGCGGCGTCCACCAGTTCCGCCAGCGCCGTGGCGAGGCGGCCGAGGCCCTCTCCGGCGGGACCGCCCGGCTCGGTCATGTAGGTGTCCCGGCGGATCTCCACCATCAGCGCGCCGACCTCCGCCCGCTCCCCGTGGAACTCCAGCGGCACGTAGGTACCGCTGAACGGGCTGTCGAGCCCGGTCCCGCCGCAGGCGGCGAACGCCGCGCGGGCCGCGGCCGTCAGCGCGGGCGGCGTGTGGAAGGCGTCGGTGCCCAGGCAGACGGGCGGGCGGGGCCCCTGCCCGTGCAGCTCGTAGGGGAGCGGGGCGGCCGGGTAGGAGTGCACGTCGATGATCACGGCCCGCCCGGTGGCGGCGAGCCGGCCGGCGACCGCCCGCGTCATGGCGTCCGCGTAGGGACGGAAGTACCGCTCGATCAGCGGCTCAGGGTCGGTGCCGTCCGCCCGCAGCACCGCGCGGTGGGTGGTCCGGGTGTACACGGCGCCCATCCCGACGGCGAGCATCTCCTCCCGCTCGTCCGGGAACCGCTCGGGGTCGACCACCAGCCGGGACAGCCGGTTGACGAACCGCCACGGCCTGACGCCGCACCGCTCCGCCGCCGCCTCGGCGATCTCCGCGGTGTGCGCGTCGGTGATGTGGTCCAGCTCCCGCTCCAGCTCCGCGTCGTCCAGCACGATGCCCGCGCGCACGTCGGACGGTATCTCCCGGGCGGAGTGCGGCACGTGGAGGATCACGGGGGAGTCGTCGGCGCCGGGCAGGAGCGCGAAGGACGGGGCAGGGTGCGGCACGGGCTGCTCCGGGGAGGTGGTCGGTGGGGTACGGCGGGCAGGAAACCGGGGACGTCCCGGCGGCGGCATGGCATACGGCTCCGCCCCGGCCGGGCAGGTGCCGGCCGGGGCGGAACCGGGGAGCGGGCGGGCCCGTCCGGGCCCGGGGCGTCAGCTCAGGGACGCCAGCGCCTCGTTCCAGGTGGCCGACGGGCGCATGATCTCGGCGGCCTTGGCCGGGTCGGGCTGGTAGTAGCCGCCGATCTCGGCCGGCCGGCCCTGGACGGCGACCAGCTCGTCGACGATCTTCTGCTCGTCGGCGGTGAGCTTCTCGGCGAGCGGGGCGAAGGCCTTGGCCAGGTCCGCGTCGTCGGTCTGCCTGGCCAGCTCCTGCGCCCAGTACAGGGACAGGTAGAAGTGGCTGCCGCGGTTGTCGATGCCGCCGACGCGACGGGTCGGGGACTTGTCCTCGTTGAGGAAGGTCGCCGTGGCGCGGTCCAGGGTGTCGGCGAGGACCTGGGCGCGGGTGTTGCCGGTGGTCTTCGCGTACTGCTCGAGGGAGGGCACCAGCGCGAAGAACTCACCGAGGGAGTCCCAGCGCAGGTAGTTCTCCTTGACCAGCTGCTGGACGTGCTTCGGGGCGGAGCCGCCGGCGCCCGTCTCGAACAGGCCGCCGCCCGCCATCAGCGGGACGACCGACAGCATCTTGGCGCTGGTGCCCAGCTCCAGGATCGGGAAGAGGTCGGTCAGGTAGTCGCGCAGCACGTTGCCGGTGACGGAGATGGTGTTCTCGCCGCGGCGGATGCGCTCCACCGACAGCTTGGTCGCCTCGACCGGGGAGAGGATCCTGATGTCCAGGCCCTCGGTGTCGTGCTCCGGCAGGTACTGCTCGACCTTGGCGATCAGGTTGGCGTCGTGGGCGCGGGTGGCGTCCAGCCAGAACACCGCCGGGTCGCCGGTGGCGCGGGCGCGGGTGACGGCCAGCTTCACCCAGTCGCGGATCGGGTCGTCCTTGGTCTGGCAGGCGCGGAAGATGTCACCGGCGGAGACGGTCTGCTCGATGACGGCGTTCCCGGCCTGGTCGACCAGGCGGACGGTGCCGGTCGTGGGGATCTCGAAGGTCTTGTCGTGGCTGCCGTACTCCTCGGCCTTCTGCGCCATGAGGCCGACGTTCGGGACCGAGCCCATGGTGGCGGGGTCGTAGGCGCCGTTGGCACGGCAGTCCTCGATCACGGCCTGGTAGACACCGGCGTAGGAGGAGTCCGGCAGCACCGCGAGGGTGTCGTGCTCCTGGCCGTCCGGGCCCCACATGTGGCCGGAGGTGCGGATCATGGCCGGCATGGAGGCGTCGACGATGACGTCCGAGGGGACGTGCAGGTTGGTGATGCCCTTGTCGGAGTCGACCATCGCCAGCTCCGGGCCCTCGGCCAGCTCGGCGTCGAAGGAGGCCTTGATCTCGGCGCCCTCGGGCAGGGACTCCAGGCCCTTGTAGATGCCGCCCAGACCGTCGTTCGGGGTCAGGCCGGCCGCGGCGAGCGTCTCGCCGTACTTCGCGAACGTCTTCGGGAAGAAGGCGCGCACCACGTGGCCGAAGATGATCGGGTCGGAGACCTTCATCATCGTGGCCTTCAGGTGCACGGAGAACAGCACACCCTCGGCCTTGGCCTTGGCGACCTGCGCGGTCAGGAACTCGCGCAGCGCGGCGACGCGCATCACGGAGGCGTCGACGACCTCGCCCTTGAGAACCGGGACCGACTCGCGCAGCACGGTGGTGGTGCCGTCGTCGCCGACCAGCTCGATGCGCAGGGCGCCGTCCTCGGCGATGACGACCGACTTCTCGGTGGAGCGGAAGTCGTTCTCGCCCATGGTCGCCACGTTGGTCTTGGACTCGGCGGTCCAGGCGCCCATGCGGTGCGGGTGGGTCTTGGCGTAGTTCTTGACCGAGGCGGGGGCGCGGCGGTCGGAGTTGCCCTCGCGCAGGACCGGGTTGACGGCGGAGCCCTTGACCTTGTCGTAGCGGGCGCGGATCTCGCGCTCCTCGTCGGTCTTGGGGTCGTCCGGGTAGTCCGGCAGCGCGTAGCCCTGCCCCTGGAGCTCGGCGACGGCGGCCTTGAGCTGCGGGATGGACGCCGAGATGTTCGGCAGCTTGATGATGTTGGCGGCCGGGGTCTTGGCCAGCTCGCCCAGCTCCGCCAGGGCGTCCGGGATGCGCTGGTCCTCGGTCAGGTACTCCGGGAACACCGCGATGATGCGTCCGGCCAGCGAGATGTCGCGCGTCTCCACGGCGACACCCGCCTGCGAGGCGTACGCCTGGACCACCGGCAGGAAGGAATACGTCGCCAGGGCCGGGGCCTCGTCAGTGTGCGTATAGATGATGGTCGAGTCAGTCACCGGGTGCTCCGCTCCACGTCTGCAACATTGCTCGACATCAAGATATCTCGTGATCGAGCCCGGCTCGACAGGGGTCGCGCACGGAACCGGCGGGACCGGTCCCGCGACCCCCGTCGAGCGGCGCGCTCGTCAGTCGTGCGGCGGGGCCGCGGCGCCCGGGACGACGCCGTCCGGCGTCCGCTGCTGCGGGATGACCACCGCCCCCTGCTGGAGGGCCACCGTCCGGGCGGGGGCCGGGATGCGGATGCCCTCCTCGCGGTAGCGCCGGTGCAGGCGCTTGATGAACTCGTGCTTGATCCGGTACTGGTCGCTGAACTCGCCGACGCCCAGGATGACCGTGAAGCCGATCCGCGAGTCGCCGAAGGTGTGGAAGCGGATCGCCGGCTCGTGGTCCGGGACGGCCCCGGTGACATGGGTCATCACCTCGGTGACGACCTCCGCCGTCACCCGCTCCACGTGATCCAGGTCACTGTCGTAGGCGACGCCGACCTGGACCGTGATCGTCAGCTGCTGCTCGGGGCGCATGTAGTTGGTCATGTTCGCCTTGGCGAGCTCCCCGTTGGGGATGACGACCAGGTTGTTGGAGAGTGCGCGGACGGTCGTCTGGCGCCAGTTGATGTCCTCCACATAGCCCTCCTCGCCGCTGCTCAGCCGGATGTAGTCGCCGGGCTGGACGGTCTTGGAGGCGAGGATGTGGATGCCCGCGAAGAGGTTGGCGAGGGTGTCCTGGAGGGCGAGCGCGACCGCCAGACCGCCGACGCCCAGGGCGGTGAGCATCGGGGCGATGGAGATGCCGAGGGTCTGGAGCACCACCAGGAAGCCGATCGCCAGGACCAGCACCCGGGCGATGTTCACGAAGATCGTCGCCGACCCGGCGACCCCGGAGCGGGACTGGGTGACCGTCTGCACCAGCCCGGCGATCACCCGGGCCGCCGACAGGGTCACCACGAAGATCAGCAGTACCGTCAGGCACTGGTTCACCGTGTGCTGGACCGCCCGGGCCAGCGGCAGCGCCGCCGCCGCCGCGGCTGCGCCGCCCGCGAGCGCCGCCCACGGCACGACGGTGCGCAGCGCGTCGACGATGACGTCGTCACCGCTCCAGCGGGTGCGCTTGGCGTGCTTCGCCAGCCAGCGCAGCAGCGTGCGCGACAGGAAGGCCACCAGCAGGCCCGCCGCCAGGGCGATGCCGGCCAGGACGCAGTCGTCCAGGGTCAGGTCGCGGCTCAACGGCCACCTCCGGCAGGACGTTCCGCCGCGAAGGGAGCCGCCGGCGGCCGGATGTGAAGTCTCGTCACGTTGTCACCTGCTCGATTCCGGGAAGTGCGGTCGCGCCGGGCCGTACGGGACGACGGGGCCGTGCGCGACCGCTCATCCTGCCGTATTCGGGACGGCAGTTCGCACCCGGTCGCGGGTTCAGACGATGCCCTCGGCCAGCTCCGCCTGATCCCGGTCCGATCCGTAGGCGGCCGTGGTGGGCGTCCCGTACGAACGACGGGCCACGTACCACCACACACTGGCCAGGAGCAGTACGGCGATCAGGGCGAGGGAGGCGTAGTTCATCGTGCCGGGCGTCACCGGAGAGGACTGCGGCAGGCAGAACAGCACCGTGACCAACGCCACCCACACGACCGCGATCCAGCCGACCGGCCGGCTGAACCGGCCCAGGCTCCACGGACCGGGCGTGAAGCGGTCGCCCGCTCTGAGCCGCAGCAGGACGGGGATGGCGTAGGCGGGCGTGATGCCGATGACGTTGATCGCGGTGACCGCGCCGTACGCCGTCGCCGAGTACAGCGACGGCAGCGCGAGCAGGCAGGCCGCCGCCACCGACAGCCACACGGCGGCCACCGGGGTCTGGGTGCGGTGGGAGACCCTGCGCCACAGGCCCGAGCCCGGCAGCGCCCCGTCCCGGCTGAACGCGAACACCATCCGGCTGGCCGCGGCGACCTCGGCGTTGCCGCAGAACAGCTGGGCGACGATCACCACCAGCAGCAGCGCGCTCGCGCCGTCCGCGCCCAGGCCGTCCAGCAGGATCTGCGCGGGCGGCACCCCGGTCGCGCTGTCGCGGGTGGCGTCGTAGTCCTGGATGGCGAAGGTCAGGCCCGCCAGCAGCACGAAGCCCGCGAGCCAGGAGACCCAGACGGCCCGCACGATGCCGCGCGCCGCCGACACCGAGGCGTTGGCGGTCTCCTCCGACAGATGGGCGGAGGCGTCGTAGCCGGAGAAGGTGTACTGCGCGAGCAGCAGGCCGATCGCGGCCACGTACAGCGGGCTGGACCAGCCGGTGTCGTTGACGAACTCGGTGAAGACGAAGGACGGCGACCGGTGGTGGTCGGGCACGATCACCAGCGCGCCGACGATGAGCGCCACACCGCCCAGGTGCCACCACACGCTGACGGAGTTGAGCAGACTGACCAGCCGGACGCCGAACAGGTTGAGGACGGCGTGCAGCAGCAGGATCGCCACGAAGATCAGCATGGTTCCGCCGGGCGTCGGCTCGAAGCCCCACCGGAGGTTGGCGAACGCGCCGGTGAACAGGGCGGCGCCGTAGTCGATGCCGGCGATCGCGCCGAGCAGGCCGAGCAGGTTCAGCCAGCCCGTGTACCAGCCCCAGCGGCGCCCGCCCAGCCGGTCGGCCATGTAGTACAGGGCGCCCGAGGTGGGGTACGCGCTGGTGACCTCGGCCAGCGCCAGGCCCACGCAGAGCACGAACAGGCCGACGCAGGCCCAGCCCCACAGCATCACGGCCGGGCCGCCGGTGCCCAGCCCGAAGCCGTACAGGGTCATGCAGCCGGACAGGATCGAGATCACCGAGAAGCTGATCGCGAAGTTGCCGAAGCCGCCCATGCGGCGGGCCAGCACCGGCCGGTAACCGAGCTCACGCAGGCGCTCTTCCTCGTCGTGGTGGGCACTTCCGGGGGAGTTCGAGGGGTCGGGTGAGGGGGACATGCGGGAACCTCCGGACAGGGTGGGGGGAGACGGGAGTGCCGGTCAGGGGCGGTGCCGGCCGGCCGCGCGGGCCGCCGAGCGGCTGCGCGCCCGGGCCTGTACGAACACCTCCACGGCCCGGACCGGGCTGCCCGGACCGCCCGGGTCGTGGGTCCGGTGCGCCCAGGGCAGCGGCGTGCAGTAGGGGCCGATCGCGTCGAAGACCCGGGCCGCCTCCGGAAGGCGCAGCGCGCCCCACAGGGCGTGGGCCAGGTGGTTCAGATCCAGCAGGGAGCGTTCGGCCGCGCCGGTGAGCTCGAACCAGGAGTGGAAGGCCTGGCGTGCCTCGCGGGTGGCGTCCTCGGCCACCCAGTGCAGGTCGAGGGCGGCGGCCCGGCCGCCCGAGCGGCGGTGGCGCTCCACCCGCACATACAGCGGCAGGACATGCAGCGCGGAACCGGGCGCCGCCGAACCGGCGGCCCACTGCGCGTAGCTCGCCGCCTCCGCCATCCGCCCCGAGGAGCCGCGGGCGAACAGGAACCGGAGCATCCGGTGGTGGGCCTCGCGGTTGCCCGGGTCGCGCCGGTCGGCCTGGGCCAGCAGGCCCCACGGCCCGGCCGGCAGCATCGGCTCCGGCGGCGGCAGCCGGTGCCCCGCCCAGCGCCGCCCCGGGTCCAGCCGGGCCAGCGCCAGCAGGCACACCCACGGCACCGGGTCGCGCGGCGCCGCCCGCGCCGCCGTGTCGCTCGCGTGCCAGGCCTCCCGCCACAGCTCCCGGGTGCGGCGGTGGTCCCCGCGGTGCGCCCGCAGGGCGCGCTCCACGGCGACGCGGGCGTGCATCACCGCCGCCGGGACACTGCGCGGCTCCTCGGCGAGCCAGGCCCGCACCACGTCGGTGCCGGCGGCCGCGGCCGCCAGCACCTGGGTGCGCTGGGTCCACTGCCACCAGGCCGTCGTCCCGGCGAGCAGGTCGCGCATCGACATCCAGCGTCCGGCGCGCACCTCCTGGAGGGCGGCACGGAGCGCGGAGTCGTGCCCGGCGGGGTCGTAGGCGGGGCGTGATCCCTGACTGGCCATCACCCGGCCGCTTCCGGGAGCGGTACGGGCAGGACGGCAGGGTGGAGTGACAACAGCCCTCCTCCGGTCGGCGGTCGAGGGATCGTGCCGGTCCGCGGTCACTATAGGCGCGAAGATGACGCTTCTCTTCCGTTTCACTGATCCATGACCAACTGCGGCACCTCATGGCCGAGTTGCCGCACCCCGGCCCGCTTGACGCGGTGCGCGCGGCGGCGGCAGGCTGGCGCGCAGTGATCGCCGAGGGGCCGCCGGCGGAAGGGGCGCGATGACACATGCGGTGCTCGCCGTCGACCAGGGCACATCCGGCACCAAGGCGCTGGTGATCTGCCCGGAACGTGGCGTCCTCGGCACCGGATTCGCTCCCGTCCGCCCCCGCCATCCGCCCGGCGGCCTGGCGGAGGTCGACCCCGAAGAGCTGTACGGCTCGGTGATCGAGGCCGGGACCCGCGCCCTCGCCGAGGCGGGGGAGCCCGTCGCGGCGCTGGGCCTGGCCAACCAGGGCGAGACCGTCCTGGCCTGGGACCCGGACACCGGCCGCCCGCTGACCGAGGCGCTGGTCTGGCAGGACCGCCGCGCCCAGCCCCTCTGCGACGAACTGCGGCTGTACGGCGAGGAGTTGCGGGCCCTGACCGGCCTGCCCCTCGACCCGTACTTCGCCGCCCCGAAGATGGCCTGGATCCGGCGCCACCTCACCCGCGAGGGCACCGTCACCACCAGCGACGTCTGGCTGGTCCACCGGCTCACCGGCGCGTACGTCACCGACGCCGCGACCGCGGGCCGCACCCAGCTCCTCGACCTCGACCGCGCCGAGTGGTCGCCGCGCGCCCTGGCCCTGTGGGGCCTGGACGGCGAACGGCTCCCTGAGGTCGTCGACAACGCCGCCCCCGCCGGCACCACCACCGCCTTCGGCCCGCCGATCCCCCTCACCGGCCTCGCCGTCGACCAGCAGGCCGCCCTGCTCGCCCAGCGCGTCACCGCGCCCGGCGCCGCCAAGTGCACCTACGGAACCGGCGCGTTCCTCCTCGCCCACACCGGCGACACCCCCCGGCGCGGCGGCTCCGGCCTGGTCAGCTGTGTCGCCTGGCGGCTCGCCGGACGCCCCGGCTACTGCCTCGACGGGCAGGTCTACACGGCCGCGTCCGCCGTGCGCTGGCTCACCGGCCTCGGCGTCATCGGCGGCGCCGCCGACCTCGACACCGTGGGCTCCACCGTGCCCGACAGCGGCGGCGTCACCTTCGTCCCCGCCCTGGCCGGGCTGGCCGCCCCGTGGTGGCGCGGCGACCTGCGCGGCTCGCTCACCGGACTCGGCCTGGACACCACCGCGGGACACCTGGTGCGGGCCCTGTGCGAGGGGCTGGCCGCCCAGGTCGCCGAACTCGCCGACGCCGCCGAGACCGACCTGGGCACCCGGCTGGAGGCGCTGCGCGTGGACGGCGGCCTGACCCGCTCGCGGCTGCTCATGCAGACCCAGGCCGACCTGCTGCAACGTCCCGTCGAAGTGTCCGCCCTGCCCGACGCGACGGCCCTCGGCGCCGGCGCCCTGGCCCGGCTGGGCGCCGAGCCGGGACTGACCCCGGCCGAGGCCCTGCCCCGGTGGAGACCGGCCGCCGTCCACGAGCCGCGCATCAGCGCCGACGAGGCCGCCGAACGCCGGGCCGCCTTCCGCACCCAGGTCACCGCCCTGCTGGGACGGAGCCCCGCATGACGGTCGTCGGCAGCGGCTCGCCGCCCCCGGCTCCGATCGGTGTGGTGGTGGTCGGCCCGGGCGAGAGGCGCGGCTTCCGCTCGCCTGTCGCGGGCCTGCTGGAAGGGGGCCCCGCATGACGGTCGTCGGCAGCGGCTCGCCGCCCCCGGCTCCGATCGGTGAGTCGCGGGGCTTCCGCTCGCCTGTTCCGGGTCCGTCCGTTCGAAGGGAGCCCCGTATGACGGTCACCGCCCACGGGCCGCTGCCCCCGGTGCCGTACGACGTGGCGGTCGTCGGTGCCGGAGTCGTTGGCTGCGCGATCGCCCGGGAACTCGCCCGCCGGCCCGGGCTGCGCATCGCCCTCGTCGAGGCCCAGGACGACGTCGGTCAGGGCACCTCCAAGGCCAACACCGCCATCCTGCACACCGGGTTCGACGCGGTTCCCGGATCGCTGGAGGCGCGGCTGGTCCGCGAGGGCTCCCGGGCGCTCGCCGCGTACGCCGCCGAGTCGGGCATCCCCGTCGAACCGGTCGGCGCGCTGCTCGTCGCCTGGGACGAGGAGCAGCGCGCCGCCCTGCCCCGCCTCGCCGAGAAGGCGGAGCGCAACGAGTGCCACGACACCCGCATCCTCGGCCCCGCCGACCTCTACGCCCGCGAACCCCGCCTCGGACCGGGCGCGCTCGGCGCCCTGCACGTGCCCGGCGAGAGCATCATCTGCCCCTGGACGACGACGCTCGCCTACGCCACCCAGGCCGTCCGCCACGGAGTGGACCTGCACCTCAACACGCCGGTGACCGGGGTGAGCCACACCGGCGGACCGCACCGCCTCACCACCGGCCGCGGCACCCTGACCGCCCGTCACCTCGTCAACGCCGCCGGACTCCACGCCGACGCGCTCGACCGGCACCTCGGGCACCAGGACTTCACCGTCACCCCGCGCCGCGGCCAGCTCATCGTGTACGACAAGTTCGCCCGCGACCTGGTCCGCCACATCCTGCTGCCCGTCCCCACCGCCCTGGGCAAGGGTGTGCTCGTCGCCCCCACCGTGTACGGCAACGTCCTGCTCGGCCCCACCGCCGAGGACCTGGACGACAAGAGCGCCACCGGCTCCACCGCCGGCGGACTGGCGCTGCTGCGGGAGAAGGGCCGGCGGATCCTGCCCGCGCTGGACGACGAGGAGGTCACGGCCGTCTACGCCGGGCTGCGCGCCGCCACCGAGCACGACGACTACGCCGTCGCCGCACATCCCGGGCAGGCTTGCGTCACCGTGGGCGGCATCCGCTCCACCGGCCTGACCGCCTCCCTCGCCCTCGCCGCCCATGTCACCGGGCTGCTCGAGGACATGGGGCTGGACGGCGGCCCGGCACGGGAGCTGGAGCCGGTGCGCATGCCGAACCTCGGCGAGGCCTTCCCGCGCCCCTGCCGGCAACCGGAACTCGTCGCCGCCGACCCGGAGTACGGCACCCTCGTCTGCCACTGCGAGCGCGTCTCCCGCGGCGAGATCCGCGACGCCCTCGCCGGTACGGTCCCGCCGCGCACCCTGGACGGACTGCGCCGCCGCACCCGCGTCCGGGCGGGCCGCTGCCAGGGCTTCCACTGCGGAGCGGCGGTGCGGGACCTGTGGGAGCGGCACCGGCACGGCCCGCAGGAGGCGCGCGCATGACCCCCGTACGCGAGGTCGACGTCCTCCTCGTCGGCGCGGGTCCCGGCGGACTGGCCGCCGCCGCCCGGCTGGCCGCCGCCGGAGCGGGCCGCGTGGAGGTGCTGGAGCGGGAGCAGCGGGCCGGCGGGGTGCCCCGGCACTGCGCGCACGGCGGCTTCGGCACCTGGCTGCACCCGCTGACCGGACCCGCTCACGCGCGGCTGCTCACCGACGCCGCCGAGAGATCCGGCGCCGCCGTGCGCACCGGTGTGACCGCCCTGGACTGGACGGGCCCCCTGGAGCTGGCCACCGTGAGCCCGGCAGGCCCGGAGACGATCGCCGCGCGGGCGGTCGTGCTGGCCACCGGCGCCCGCGAACGCCCCCGCGCCGCCCGCCTGGTCCCCGGCACCCGGCCCGCCGGTGTCTACACCACCGGCGAGCTCCAGCAGGCCGTGCACCTGTACGGGCAGCGGATCGGCACGCGCGCGGTGATCGTCGGCGCGGAGGACGTCTCCTACGCCGCCGCCGGCACCGTACGGGCCGCGGGCGCCGAGGTCGTCGCCCTGGTCACCGAGGCGCCCCGCGCCCAGACGGCGGCCGTGCGGGCCGCGGACGCCCGGCTGCGCCACCGCGTCCCCCTCCTCACCGGCACCACCGTCACCGAGCTTCTCGGCCACGGGCGCCTGTCGGGCGTGCGCGTACGCCGCCGCGACGGCCGTACGGCGGTCCTGGCCTGCGACACCGTGGTGTTCACCGGCGACTTCGTGCCCGACCAGGAGCTGGCCCGGCGCGGCGGGATCGCCCTCGACGCCGGCACCCGCGGCCCCGCCGTCGACGGTGCCCTGCGCACCTCGCGGCCCGGCGTGTTCGCCGTGGGCAGCGTGCTGCACCCCGTGGAGAGCGCGGGCACGGCGGCCCGCGAGGGCGCGCACGCCGCGGCAGCCGTACGTCGGTGGCTGGCGGGCGGCGAGTGGCCCGGCGGCGTCGGCCTGCTCGTGGAGCCGCCCCTGCGCTGGATCGCCCCGAACCGCGTCGCCCCGGGTGACCACCGTCCGTTCGTGCTGCGTACGACGGCCCTGCTGCTCCGCCCGGTCCTGCACGTCACCCAGGACGGCCGCCCGCTGCACCGCGAACGCCACGTGTCCGCGGCCGTCCCGAACCGCACCCTGACCCTGTCGGCCCGCTGGACCGGCCGGGTGGACCCGGAGGGCGGGCCGGTGCGCGTCTCGGCCGCCTGAAGGAGAGCCCGCCGGGGCGCCGGTCACCCGTCGGCGTCGGCGAACGACCCGTGCCGTCCCGCCCCGGCGGCGAACCGCGCGGCACCCTGGAGGCTCTCCTCCAGGACGGCCGCACCGCCGCGGAACTCGGCGCGCAGGGCGGCCGGTTCGTCCAGGCCCTCCTGGGCGAGGACCGAGGCGCGGTCCGCGCGCAGGCAGGCCTGCGGGAACCGGGCGATCGCGGCGGCCAGTTCCTCGGCCGCGGCGCGGGCGGTGCCGGCGGGCACGACGCGATCGGCCAGCCCCATGGCGCAGGCCTCCCGGGCCGGCACCGGCCGCCCCGTCAGGATCAGGTCCAGCGCGCGGCCGGTGCCGATCAGCCGGGGCAGCCGTACCGTGCCGCCGTCGATCAGCGGCACGCCCCAGCGGCGGCAGAACACGCCGAACACGGCGTCCTCCTCGGCGACGCGCAGATCGCACCAGAGGGCCAGCTCCAGGCCCCCGGCCACCGCGTGCCCCGCGACCGCGGCGATCACCGGCTTGGACAGCCGCAGCCGGCTCGGTCCCATCGGGCCGTCACCGTCCTCGGCGACCCGGTTGCCGCGCTCGCCGCCCAGCGCCTTGAGGTCGGCGCCCGCGCAGAACGTGCCGCCCTCGCCCCACAGCACCGCCGCCCGGGCCTCCTCGTCCGCCTCGAACTCCCGGAAGGCGGCGGCGAGTGCGGCGGCGGTCGGGCCGTCGACGGCGTTGCGCACCTCGGGGCGGGAGAGGACGACCGTGGTGACACCACCGCGGCGTTCGGTCCTGACCGGCATGGCGGGCCCCTTTCCGTGGGTGGCAGGGCGCACGTTACCCGCGCCGGGCGCCGGGGGAACCCGGCCGGAGGTCAGATCACCCGCAGCCGCACCAGCGCGCCCAGCGTCAGCGCCCCCGGCAGCAGCGGCAGCCAGACGGTGATGATGCGGAAGGCGAGGACCACCGCCGTGGCCACCGTCGCCGGGCCGCCCGCCGCGACCAGCGCCACGACCAGCGCGGCCTCGACCGAGCCGAGCCCGCCCGGGGTGGGGATCAGCGCGACCGCGACCGTCGCCGCGAGATAGGCGACCGCCATGTGCGCGGGCGGCACCGGCAGTTCCAGCGCCCGCCCGACCAGGACCAGCCCGGCGGCCTGAAGCGCGGGAAAGGCGAACGAGCCGCCCCACAGCGCCAGCGCCCGGGCCGGGCGGGTGTGCACCGAGCGGGCCTCGCCCAGCGCGGTCCGCAGGAAGGACACCGCCGCGGTGCGCAGCCGCCGCACGGACACCAGCACGGCCGCCGCCACGGCCAGTGCCGCGCCGGCCCCGAGCAGCAGCGGGCCGAGCGCCGCCCCGGGGACGAGCGTGCCCGGCCGCAGCGCGTCGGGGAAGGCGAGGAGCAGCGCGCCCAGCAGGGTGAGCCGGCCGACGGTCTCCGCCAGCAGATACAGCGCGAGCGCGGCGGCGGAACGGGCCGGCGGCAGCCCGCAGACGGTCATGAACCGCAGGTTCACCGCGCTCGCGCCCAGGCCCGTGGGCAGCAGGTGGTTGGCCGCGCCCGCGGCGAACTGCGTGGCCAGCAGCCGCCGCCTGGGCAGCCGTTCGACGACCGCGCCCTGCCGTGTGAACGCGGCGGCGACCCAGGTCAGGCAGGTGGCGCCGGCCGCGGCCAGCAGCCAGGGCCACTCGGCGGTGGCGAGATGGCCGAAGCCCTCGGCGAGCACGGCCCGGTGCCGCACCGCGACCACGGTGACGAGCAGAAGCGGAAGCAGACACAGGATCCGGCGGACCGGGACGCGACGGGGGAATCGTCCCGGGCGGAGTTCGGGGAGTTGTACCGCAGTCACGTCCGGGAAGGTTCTCCGCACCGCACCAACGGCGGGTTGCGGAAGCGGGGCCGACGGCTTACGGCCCGCGGGCGGCTGGGCGGGGCGCGCCCCCGCACACCTTGACCTCAAGGATGATTGAGGTTCTACGTTGCCGTGTATGAGCATGGAGACCACAGCCTGGACCCAGCTGCACAGCGTGCTGAACGCCGAACGGGAGCACCGGCCCCTGGCCCGCGCCACGCTGCGCCGCGTCGGCGCCTTCGCCCGCCCGCACCGGAGCCGGATCGCCCTGTTCGTGCTGCTCGGCGTGGCGACCGCGCTGCTCGCCGTCGCCACACCGGTGCTGGCCGGACGGGTCGTGGACGCGATCGTGACGGGCGGCGACGAGGACACCGTCGTCCGTCTGGCCCTGCTGATCGCACTGATCGCCGTCGCCGAGGCGGCACTCGGCATCCTCGGCAGACGGCTGTCGGCGACCCTCGGGGAGAGCCTCATCCTGGATCTGCGCACGGCCGTCTTCGACCATGTGCAGCGCATGCCGGTCGCGTTCTTCACACGTACCCGTACGGGGGCGCTCGTCTCCCGTCTCAACAACGACGTCATCGGCGCCCAGCGGGCGTTCAGCAACACCCTGTCCGGGGTGGTCGGCAACCTGGTCACGCTGGTGCTCACGCTCGCCGTGATGCTCACCCTGTCCTGGCAGGTCACGCTGCTGGCGCTGGTGCTGCTGCCGGTGTTCGTGGTGCCCGCCCGGCGCATGGGCGGCCGGATGGCCCGGATGCAGCGGGAGGCGGCGGCCCTGAACGCCGCCATGGGCACCCGGATGACCGAGCGGTTCTCCACGCCCGGCGCCACGCTGGTCAAGCTGTTCGGCCGCCCGGAACAGGAGTCGGCGGAGTTCGCGGTGCGCGCCCGCCGGGTCGCGGACATCGGGGTGCGCACGGCGACCGCGCAGGCGGCGTTCATCACCGCGCTGACCCTGGTCTCCGCCCTGGCGCTGGCCCTGGTCTACGGCCTGGGCGGCTTCTTCGCCCTGCGCGGCAGCATGGAGCCCGGCGCGGTGGTCTCCCTCGCCCTGCTGCTGACCCGCCTGTACGCGCCGCTCACCGCGCTCGCCGGGGCCCGGGTGGAGGTGATGAGCGCCCTGGTCAGCTTCGAGCGGGTCTTCGAGGTGCTGGACCTGAAGCCGCTCATCGAGGAGCGGGCGGACGCGCGGCCGGTCCCCGACGGCCCCGTCGCCGTCGAGTTCGAGGACGTCCGCTTCGGCTACCCGGCCGCCGACAAGGTCTCCCTGGCCTCCCTGGAGGAGGTCGCGTCCCTGGACACCCGGGGCGGTGCCGAGGTCCTGCACGGCGTCTCCTTCCGCGCCGAACCCGGGCAGACCGTCGCCCTCGTCGGCTCCTCCGGCGCCGG
This sequence comes from Streptomyces fumigatiscleroticus, assembly GCF_014647975.1. Lineage (GTDB taxonomy): Bacteria > Actinomycetota > Actinomycetes > Streptomycetales > Streptomycetaceae > Streptomyces > Streptomyces fumigatiscleroticus. Next base: position 731,536 of record NZ_BMQF01000001.1, on the reverse strand, counting down.
CAAGTCCACCATCGCCCAACTGCTGCCGCGTCTGTACGACACCGACGGGGGCAGCGTGCGCGTCGGCGGCGTCGACGTCCGCGACCTGACCGCGCGGTCCCTCACCGAGACCGTCGGCATGGTCACCCAGGACGGCCACCTCTTCCACGACACCGTTCGCGCCAATCTGCTCCTGGCCCGCCCCGGGGCCACCGACGCCGACCTGTGGGACGCCCTGCGCCGCGCCCGCCTCGACGATCTGGTGCGCTCCCTGCCCGACGGCCTGGACACGGTGGTCGGCGAGCGCGGCTACCGGCTCTCCGGCGGCGAGCGCCAGCGGATGACCATCGCCCGGCTGCTGCTGGCCCGCCGGCGCGTGGTCGTCCTCGACGAGGCCACCGCCCATCTGGACAACACCTCCGAGACCGCCGTCCAGGAGGCGCTCACGGAAGCCCTGTCCGACCGGACGGCCCTGGTCATCGCCCACCGCCTGTCCACGGTCCGCTCCGCCGACCTGATCCTGGTGATCGAGGCCGGCCGCGTCGTCGAACGGGGCACGCACGAGGAACTGCTCGCGGCGGACGGGCGGTACGCGGAGCTGTACCGGACGCAGTTCGAACGCCGGCACCGGGGAGCGGACGCCACGGAGTCCGCTCCGGCCTGACCGGCGGCGGGATCACGCCCCCGCCAGGCCGTCGCGCAACAGGGCGAAGGCGTGGTCGGCGTCGGCCACCGCCTCGGGGTGGACCTCGTCCGCGGACCGGCCGGCGACGATGCGCCGCCAGTTCGCCGACGCCAGGACGCGCTGCGTGGCGATCACCTGGCCGGCCAGCAGGGGAGCGGTGATGTCGCGGCCCGTGCCGAGCGCGTCGGCCAGGGTCCGGGCCAGCGCCTCCTCGGCCCGGGCCAGGTACTGGCCGACGCGCGCCACGAGACTCGGCGTGGAGTAGACGAGGCTGTGGAAGGCCAGGACGTCCTTGTCGTCGTTGAGCCCCGTGATGGGGTCTCGCGCCGCCAGCCCGTCCAGGAAGTGCTGGTGCAGGGCGTCGATCGCGGACACTCCCGGCGGCCGCTCCGCCACGACGGTGCTGCTCGCCGTCTGGTGGTCGGCGAACCGGTGGACGACCAGGTCCTCCTTGGTGGGGAAGTACTTGAACAGCGTGGGTTTGGAGACCTCGGCCACGGCCGCGATGTCGACGACCGAGACCTGGTCGAACCCGCGCTCCAGAAAGAGCGCGATCGCCGTGTCGGAGATCGTCTCTCGCGTTCGCTGCTTCTTGCGCTCCCGCAAGCCCATCGGCGCGATCACCAGGGCATTCTAGCACATCCCTTACCTAGGCAATCAGATAACCAGGTATAGGTGTTAACTCGGTAAATATCCGTATGTCAGGCGGCGAGCGGCTCCGGCAGCGGCCGGGCGTGCAGGATGTCGAGCCGCGACACCGCGCGTGTCACCACCACGTACAGCCGGTGCAGTCCGCGCGGCTCCGACTCGACGATCGAGGCCGGCTCGACCACGACGACATGGTCGTACTCGAGGCCCTTGACGACCGTGGCGGGCAGCACGGTCAGCCGGGCGGCCGTACCGACCTGCTCGGCGGTCGCCGTCTCGACGCCCGCCTCGCGCAGGGCCGCCGAGGTGGCGGCCACCGCGTCGTCGGCGGCGATGACGGCGATCGACCCTTCGCGGCCGAGAGCCGCGCGGACGGCGGACACGGTGGCCGCCGCCGTGTCGTCGACCGCGCTGATCGTCAACTCGCCGTCGTGGCGCAGCGAGCGGGCCGGCGGCACGTCGACGCCGAGGGCGCCCGCCAGCCGGTTGGCCAGTTCCATGATGACGGCGGGGACCCGGAAGCCGGTGGTCAGCGGAACGACCGTGGCCTGTGCCTTGCCCAGGTGCGTCAGCTGTTCCCGCCAGGTCCGCGCCGACCAGGGCGCGGTGGCCTGCGCCAGGTCGCCCAGCACCGTGATCGAGCCGAAGGCGCTGCGCCGGGCGATCGCCCGGCACTGCATCGGCGACAGGTCCTGGGCCTCGTCCACGACCACGTGGCCGAAGCCCTCGGGGCGTTCGATGAGCCCCGCCACCTCGTCCAGCAGCAGCATGTCCTCGGCCGACCAGGTGGCGCTCTTGTACGACCTCGGCGACCTGGCCCACAACAGCGTCCGCTGCTCGGCCGCGTCGAACACGCCGTCCGCCGCCTCCTCCATCACCGCCGGGTCGCTCAGCAGCGCGGCCACGACCTCCTCCGGCCGCGCCACCGGCCACGCGACCTCCAGCAGCGCGGCGACCGGCTTCGAACGGCCGATCTTCCGCGCCCAGGTGACACTCTTCGGCCCGGCCCGCCGCTCGGCCTGCTGCTGGATCAGCGTCACCACCCGCGTGCGCACGTGCTCGCGGCCGACCGCGTACGGCACCCCCATGGCCCGCACCTCGTCGACGACCCGGGCCAGCTCTCCCGAGTCGACCCGCCAGCGGTAGGAGCCGTCGGTGACCGCGATGGACTCCTCGGGGCGCGCGACCCGGGCGTACAGGGCCCGTTCCAGGACCGTGGCCATGCGGTCGCCGTGCTTGAGCCGGCTGACGTCCTCCCCGTCCACCCGCCGGACCGGGTGCCGGGCGACCACGTCCTCCACCGTGAGCTGGGCGACGTCGATCTCGCCGAGCGAAGGCAGCACCTCCGAGATGTAGCGCAGGAAGGTCCGGTTCGGCCCGATGATCAGCAGACCGCTGCGCCGGAACCGCTCGGGGAAGGTGTAGAGGAGGTACGCGGCGCGGTGCAGGCCGACGGCGGTCTTGCCGCTGCCCGGCGCGCCCTGGACACAGACCGAGTCGTTCAGCTCGCCGCGGACGAGATCGTCCTGCTCCGGCTGGATGGTGGCGACGATGTCACGCATCGGGCCGAGGCGGGGCCGCTCGATCTCGGCGGCGACGATCGCGCTCGCCACGTCGCCGTCGCCCTCGGCTCGCGCGTGGTCGAGATGCTCGTCCTCCAGGCCGGTGAGGTCCTCCGGAGCGCCGTGGCTCCAGGGAGCCCAGCCGAAGCGCCGTCGCACCGCGACGCCGCGCGGTTCCAGGGCGCTCGCCTGGTAGTAGGTGCGGGAGACCGGCGCACGCCAGTCGATCACCAGGGGCGGTGCGGCCGGGTGCTCCGAGACCCGCCCGCGCCCGATGTAGTACCGCTGCCGCCGGTGGTCCCCCGCGTCCTCGGTGTCCTCGAAGTCGAGCCGGCCGAAGAACAGCGGGCTGTCGGGCTCCTCCGCCATCCGCCGTGCGCGGGTGCGCAGATAGCGTCCGAGCGCCTCGGCGCTCGCCCCGTCGCCGGACACGTCCTCGCCCGCGACGACCTGGTACTGGGCATCGTCCACCTGGCGGGTCATCGCCTCGCGGCACACCGCGACGTACGCACGCTCCCGGGCCAGTTCGCCGTCGAGTCCAGCGGCCTCCTGGGTGCCGGATCCGGATGTGTCCTGGACGTGTGACGTCATCGATCGAGACCTTTCCGAGGAGACGATCTTGCGCGCCGCCCGGCGGGGCCGGGTGGCGGTTTCCGCGTCACAGCATAACTGAACCGGGTTAAAAGACTGGCCGAGTTGTGTTATTCGTGACCGATTTCCGGCGGGTGGCCGGCCGCCCGGCTTCCCGGCTGCCCGGCCTCGCCGAGGTACCGGAGCATCGTGGCCCCGTAGGCCCGGACGGTGCGCAGCATGCGATAGCGGGTCCGGCCGGCCCCGGACCGGTCGGTGAGCAGGAGCGAACGTTCGTGGAGCTGGGCGGTGCCGTCGGCGACGGCGGCGGGCGTCAGCAGCTCGTCGGCGCACCGGGCGGCGGCCTCGGCGGTCGTGAAGCCGCCGTCGAAGGCCGACAGCCGGGCCCACAGCAGCCGCTGTGGCGGCGTGCACAGCTCGTGGCTCCAGCCGATGGCGTCGGTCAGCGTGGCATGGTGCAGCGGACGTCCGTCGGGGAGGGGGAGATGGGCGCCGAGCGTGAGGCAGCACGTCCGTACCAGCTGGACCAGTTGCTCCAGCGACATGTGCGACAGGCTCCGCGCGGCCAGTTCGACGGCCAGCGGCAGCCGGTCGAGCCGCTCGCACACCTCGGCGACGACGGCCTGGTCGCATGCGGCCGGCGGACGGGACGGGACGGGCGGGACGGTCACCCTGGCCACCGCCGTGAACAGGGCCGGCGCGGCGGCCGGGGCCAGCGGGGGGAGGACGACGACGCGCTCGCCGGGGACGCGCAGCGGCTGCCTGGCCGAGATCAGGAAGTCCACCCCGCGGCAGCGGCCGGTCACCGCGTTCACCAGTTCCGTGACGCCGTCGATCAGATGGTCGCAGTCATGCAGCACCAGGAGCAGCGACCGGCTCTCCCGTGCGTCCATCACCGTCTGAAGCCGACCGAGCGTGCGGTCGTCGGGCGCCCGCAGCGCGTTCGCCACGGCATGCGGGACCGCCTCGGGCTCCTGGACCTCCGCGCAGCTCAGTTGCAGGCGTTCGGCGTAGACCTCCCGACCCGGCCGCGTCGCCGCCACGGCGGCCACGGTGGACTTCCCCGCTCCGGGCGGGCCGGTGACCGTGACCACGCGTGCCCGGCGCCGCAGCAGCCGTTCCACCTGGGCCAGTTGCCGGGCCCGCCCGATCACTCCCACGGTCGGCTCGGCGTACCACGTCGTCGTTCGCACCGCGATCCCTCCGGTACAGCCGTATCACCAGTGCGACGAGGCTCTCGTACGGCCACGGCGGCGCCATCCGGACACGTACGGATCCGAAATACCGATGTCGACGCCCGGCCGATGCCTGGGGGGCGGCGCCGCGGCATAGGTAGCGCCGGGAGCGCGCTAGGTAGGGGCCGCGTCAGGAACGGACGACCGGCCCGGCGACGTCGTCGGGGCCGGGCTGTCGGGTGATGCCGTTGGCCTCGCCCACCAGGGCGGCGATCTGGGCCCGGGAGGAGAAGCCGAGCCTGGTCAGGATCTGCTCGACGTGCGCGTCGGCGGTGCGCTTGGAGATGACCAGCCGGTCGGCGATCTGCCGGTTCGACAGGCCCTCGGCGACCAGCACGGCGACCTGGCGCTGCCGGCGGGTCAGCACACCCAGCGGCGTCTCCTGCTCCTCGGGCTCGGCGGCGGGCGCCGGCCGGGGGTTCTCGCCGATGACGTCGGCGACCACCTCGTCCACCGGGGCGGTGGCGCCGCTGCGGAAGGCCGCCTCGTACACGGCGTCGCCGAGGACCTGCCTGGCCTGCCGTTCGGCCGTGTGCTGGAACTCCTGGAGCATGGGCACGCCGAACAGCGGGGCGGCACCGCACTTGCGGTAGAGGCCGGAGACGGCGCCCAGCAGCCAGGCCGCCCGCCGGCAGTGCTCGGGCTCCTCGGCGGCGATCCAGGCCAGGGGCTCCAGACAATGCGCTATGCAGAGGTAGTCCTCGAGGTCGTACTTGCAGCGGACCCCGGTGCGGGCGAGCCGGGCACACTCCTCGCGCTCGCCCATCAGCCACAGTACGACCGCCTTGTGGCAACAGGCCCAGCCCCGGTTCCAGCGTTCCTCGGTGCCTTCGACCATGGACAGCGTGACGTCGAAATGCGTGGACGCGGCTTCCAGGTCTCCCAGCATCATGTGCAGGAAGCCCAGGTGGTAGCCGTACATGAGGATGCCGACCCGGTCGTCGAGCTCGCGCAGCGTGACGTGGGCGGCCTCGTACAGCTCCACCGCCGCCTCGGGCCGGCCCGCCATCATGTGCACACAGCCCTGAATGGCCTGGGCGTGGGCGTGCAGCCGCTTGTCCTCGAGCCGCACGGCGATGTCGCAGGCCTCGGTCAGCAGCAGCGGCAGACCGTCGGAACAGCCGCCCTGGACAGCGGCGTACCAGCCGGCGTAACGCAGCGCCATGGAGCGTTCGGCGACCGGTTCGGGCACCAGTTCCAGCCCTTTGTGCAGCCAGTAACGTCCCTCCGTCAGCCGTGCGGCGCAGAACCAGAACGCCCACAGCGCCGTGGCCAGTGCCAGGCCGGTGCGCGCCTCCTCGGGCGAGGAGAAGGAGAAGTCCAGCGCCACCCGCAGGTTTGCGCGCTCACGCAGGAGCCGGTGGAAGCGAGGCAGCTGCTCGTCGCCGGCCCATTCGGCCTCGAACCACCGGGCCAGCTCCAGGTAGTGGTCCCGGTGGCGCACCTGCACGGCCCGCCCGTCCCCGTGCTCGGCCAGCCGCTCGGCCCCGTACTCGCGCAGGGTGTCCAGCAGCCGGTACCGGACCCCGGCCGCGTCGTCGCCGCGCAGCACCACCGACTTGTCGACCAACCCGATCACCTGCTCGACGATCTCCTCGGCGGGCAGCGCCTCGTCGGAGCAGACCGCCTCCACGGCCGCCAGGTCGAAGTCGCCGGCGAACACCGACAGCCGGGCCCACAGCAGCCGTTCCTGCGGCGAGCACAGGTCGTGGCTCCAGTCGATGGCCGTGCGCAGCGTCCTGTGCCGCGGCATCGCCCCCTTGCTGCCGCCGGTGAGCATACGGAACCGGCTGCTGAGGCGGCCCACGATCTGCTCCAGCGACAGCGCGCGCAGCCGCACCGCCGCCAGTTCGACGGCCAGCGGGATGCCGTCCAGCCGCCGGGTCAGGGCGGCGACGGCCGCGCGGTTGTCGTCGGTCAGGGCGAACCCGGGCACCACGGCCGCCGCACGGTCGGCGAACAGCCGCATGGCGTCGGTCTCGACGGGGTGCTCGTCCTCCTCGCCGGGCACCGCCAGCGGCATGATGGGGAAGGTGTGCTCGCCGGGCACGGCCAGGGGCTCACGGCTGGTCGCCAGGATGCGCACCGACGGTGTGCCGCGCAGCAGGATGTCGGCGAGCATGCCGCAGGCGTCCACGATGTGCTCGCAGGTGTCCAGCACCAGCAGCAGTTCACGGTCCTTCAGGTGGTCCACCAGCGTGTCGATCTGCGAGCGGTCCGTCTGCTCCGGCAGGTTCAGGGCGGCCGACACCGAGTGCGCCAGCAGGCCGGGGTCCTTCAGGGCCGACAGCGGCACCATGCAGACACCGTCATCGAGTTCCTCCCCGAGCCGGGCGGCGACGCGCAGTGCGGTCCTGGTCTTGCCGACGCCTCCGGGACCGAGGAAGGTGACCAGGCGTGCCCTGGTCAACAGCTGCGTGGCTGTCTCGATCTCCTCGGCGCGGCCGATGAAACTCGTCACCTCGATGGGCAGGTTCCCGCGGCACCACTCGGCCTTCACTGATCGCCTCTTCCCGGAAGCAAGCCAGCCGTGATGGGAATCACAGTAGATGTCACAGTAGATGTCGCGGTGCGCGATGAACTCCGTCAGCCTGAAGGCGGCAGAAGAGGGGCACGGACCGGACCGGATCCGACCGACCGCGGCAAGAAGCAGATCGGGTGCATCCATCGGGTGCATCTGCTGACGACCGGGAGGGACGATCGCCGGCCTGCCCCGCGGCGGTCACGGGCGTAACGGGGCCGCCTGCGTCAGCAAACGGTCAGCAGTGGACGTGCGGGCGTCCTGGCTTGCCGGCCTGGTGACCGCCACGGCACGGCCCCGGGCGCGGATGCCCGGCTCCCGCGCGAGGACGGCCGCGCGGGCGGGAGCACGGATGCCACACGGATGCCCCGGACTTACGAGGGGTGACCGGTCGGCGAGGTCCGCGGTCCGGGCCGGTGGGGCGCCGACCGTCTTCGGGGATCGCGCGGCACCGGGCTGCATGCGGCCACGGTCTCCCGCCTCGCGCGGGTGCGGTCGGTCAGTGGCGCGGCGCGGTGGCCGGGCGCGAGGGGACCGCGTCGAGGGCGGCGAGGGTCTCCGCGTCGAGGGTGATCGCGCCCGCGGCCAGGTTGGCTTCCAGGTGGCCGGTGTCGGCGGTGCCCGGGATGAGCAGCGTCCGGGGGTCGTGGTGCAGCAGCCAGGCCAGGCCGACCTGTGCCGGAGTGCACCCCAGGCGTTCGGCGGCGGCACGGACGGCCGGCTCGTCGGTCACCTTCGCCAGTCCCGGCAACGCACCGCCGAGGGGGAAGTAGGGCACCCAGGCGATGCCCTCCGCGGCGCAGAGCCGGAGCAGGTCCTCGTCGTCGCGGGCGACGAGGCTGTAGGCGTTCTGCACGCACACGACGCCCGCCGGCAGGGCGCGGCGCAGTACGTCCAGGGAGACACTGCTCAGCCCGATCGCGCCGATCTTCCCCTCGTCGCGCATCGCGGCCATCTCCGCGAGCTGGTCGTCGAGGCCGATCACCTGGTCGTCCGGGACGGGGACGGTGATACCGGAATCCACGCGGCGGAGGTTGACCACCGCAATCCGGTCCGTGCCGAGCGCGGCGAGGTTCGCCTCGACGCTCGCCCGCAACTCGCCGGGCCGCTGCGCCAGCCGCAGCGGCATCGGGCCGCCGGGGTCGGAGACGGCGCCGACCTTGCTGACGACCAGGACGTCGTCCTGGGGACGGAGGGCTTCGCGGATGACGTCGTTGACGAAGCCGTCGCCGTAGAACTGGGCGGTGTCCACGTGGTCGACGCCGAGGTCGATCGCGTGGCGCAGCAGCGCTACGGCGGCCCGGCGGTCGTCGTGCAGGCGCGCCAGTTGCATCGCGCCGTAACCGACGCGGGCCACGGCGCGGCCTGCCAGCTCGCCGGTGCCTCCAGGGCGCGGGGCCGGGGCGGGGGCGGCCTCACCGGCGGGGCTGGTCCGATACGTCATGGCTGCCTGCTCTCATGAGAGGATGGGAGAAACGGAGGGACCTCCGTTACATCCACCGTAGCACTACCGGAGGAGCCTCCGTTTTGAGTCGGTCCGCAACGCCACCGCCCCCGCCGCCGTCCGACGCGCCCGATCCCGCCGGCCGGCCGGTCCGCCGGGACGCGCGGCGCAATCGCGACAAGCTCATCGCCGCCGCTCAGGCCGCCTACGCGGCAGCCGACGGCCCGGTCTCCCTGGAGGCCATCGCCCGTGAGGCCGGCGTCGGCATCGGCACCCTGTACCGGCACTTCCCCACCCGTGAGGACCTGGTCGACGCCGTCTACGCCACCGAACTCGACGCCGTCACCGCGAGCGCGCCCGCCCTGCTCGACCGGCACCCGGCCGACGTGGCCCTGCGGGCCTGGATGGGCCGTTACGCCGCCTTCGTGGCGACCAAGCGCGGGATGGCGGAGACGCTGCGCGCCGGGTTCGCCTCCGGACGTATCGCGGCCCCGTCGCGGGAACGTGTCACCGCCACGGTCGCCGCGATCCTCGAACAGGGCGCCGCCGCGGGCACCCTCCGCGCGGACGTCGACCCCGACGACGTCACGACCATGCTCGTGAGCGTGTTCGTCGCCATCACGGACGGCGCCCCTCAGGAGCGGACGGACCGCCTGCTCGATCTCCTGATGGACGCGCTCCGCCCGGGAGCGCGTGCGGATGTCCAGTAGGTGATGACCGCGCCGCGCCGGACCCGGTCACCGCTGCGGACCGCCCGGGGCGCGAAGCCGGCGACATCGGCGCGGCTGATCCGCGGCTGATCCCCGAAGCGCCCTTCGTCGGTCGTCGGCGGTCCTCTTGTTCGCACAGGCCCACCGCAGCATCGTGCCGATGGACGGCGAAGAACGCCCTCAACCTGCAAAAAGCAGGCAGGGAGCCATCTCCTGGGAGTTCGCGATGCTGCGTACTCCGTTCAAGTCCAAGTCCTGGCGCTTGGCCGTCTGCGCAGGTCAGGGGCGGCCTTGCTGACAGGTCCCGCCACGGTGGGGACCTGGGCGGAGACACCCGGCTCCCCATGGCGCTCAGGGTGACGCGATCGAGCGCGCTGTGACGTAGTTCAGGGCGCCGATACCGCGAGGCAGGAACCACACGGGTTCACCCTCGTTGTCCACGATCATCGGCCCGGACTGGAGCGCGCCGGCGACGGCCGATGTGCTGCTGGTGCCACCGGTCAGTCCGCAGCTGATCGCAAACCTTCGGTCGGCGTTCCCCGAGGCCCGGGTCGTCGTCACCGAGATCGAGGACGACGAGCTCGGAGTCAGCTACCACGGCCCTGTCCGGCGGCTGCTCGACGCCGGCGCGGAGGCATATCTGCCCGCGACGAGCGTTCCTCGCCTGGCGAGGCAGCTCGACCACACCCTCACCCACCGGGGCGAGCTCACCGGCGGCTCCAGCACGGCACCGGAGATCGAACCCACCGCGCCGGACCGGGTTCGCGAAGACGAGGGATCCGGCGCCGGCCTCGCCCGGTCCACAGGGGCCGGGCGAGAAGAAGCACCGGCGTCCGACGTTGAGCGGCGATCCGAACACTGCGCCGTGGTAGGCGAGTTGAGGCCGAGTGGCGTGGAGGTGGTCGGTAGACTGCCTGGCATGCTTGGCGACGATCTTCCGGTCGAGGTCGACCGAAGCGTGGAGCTGTTCCTGACGGCCGTGGACGAGCTGGCACCGGGCCTGGTCACCGGCTTCTACTTGGTGGGATCGGTGGCCTTGGGCGACTTTCATGCCACCGGTGCCGGCCGGGGCCGGCTCAGCACGGCAAGCGACATCGACTTCGTCGCGGTGACCGACCGCCGTGTGGAGCCCGGGTCGCGGGAGATGGCGGCGGTGGCCGAGGCGCACGGCCGCACCGTGGCCCGTTTCCCCCGGCCTGAGTGACAGCGATCACTGACGCCCTTCGGAGCTTGCTGCGTAGGCTTGTGCCGTCGCCGCAACGGGGCACGCCATCCTCCTGGCGGTACGTCAGAAAAGGCAGCAAGTGGTCAGCATGACTCTCGAAGAACCTGAGGAAAGCTGCCCGTACGTGCGACTCGTTGTAGGCTGTACGTACAGCCCTTGACCTGCAAAAACGCAGGCAGGGAGCCGTCTTCCAGGAGTCCAACATGCTGCGGACCATGTTCAAGTCCAAGATCCACTGTTTGGGCATCGACGCAGGTCAGGGGCATGATTAAGCCGCTTGGGTTAGCAAAGGGTCAGCATGAGGCGGGGAGGTGTCCCGGCTTGCTGACCTGGTGACCGCGGCGGCGGGGGACCTGGGCACAGATGCCTGGCTCCCGCTCGGAAGGTTCGCTTTGTGGCTCGACAACTCGCCCGCGGCATGGGGTCGTTCTACAAGGACTGCGGCTGCGCGAGGCTGACCCGGTGCCCGCACCCGTACGCGATCCGTTTCAGGGGCGCGCTCGGGAAACAGCGCGAGGAGGCGGGCTACGGAACTCAGGACGCCGCGATCGAGCGCCTCACGCAGATATATGCGGCGAAGAAGCGGACGGCGCCGTCCATCGCGGAAGCGCGACGCGCGTTGGGTCAGCAGACGATCGCGGAATATGCGCGGCAGTGGCTGCCCCGGCAGCGGAGGATGACGGAGTACTCCACGGGCGAGCACGTCAACAGCTCCATCAACGTGCACATAGTTCCGCGCTTGGGCTCGCGGAAGCTGAATACCGTGACGCCGATTGTGGTCGAGCGTTTCCTGAAGGACGCCTATGACAAGCGAGCGATGGCCGATGACCCGGTGAAGGGCGTGCAGGAACCGGAGTATGTCCGCGAGAAGGTGGTCATCCCGACCCTCGCGTACGTGAAGCAGGCCCTGGCCGTCGCCGGCGACGACCTGGCGCTCGAGATCGTCATGATGACGGGCTGCGGCCTGCGCAACGGCGAGGCCCGTGCCGTGAACATCAACAACGTGGTGGCGGACGACGTCTACCGGGTGCACGAGCAGATCCACTCCAACACGCACCGGCCCGCGAAGCTGAAGCACCGCAAGGCCGGTGAGTTCCGGGAGGTTCCGCTGCTCCGCTCGGTGCGGGAAGCGATCGAGTGGTACGCGGAGAAGCACGGGGCCACGCGAGAGGGCTACCTGCTGCGCGGGCCGAGCGGGTACTACACGGAGCCGATGGAACGCCGGCGCGTCCGCCATCTCTTCGCGAGCCTGCCTGCGGTGAAGGGAATGGGGATGTACAGCTTCCGGCACTACTTCGCGTCCAACGCGCTGGGACGCGGGATACCGATAACGGACGTGGCCGAGTGGATGGGGCACAAGTTGATCGAGGAGACGTACCGCACGTACCGGCACCTGATGCCGGGGAGCATCACCAAGGCAGCGCGCATCCTGGACGCCGGTCTCTGGGACGCGGCCTGAACGAGGTCGTCGGCTGAGGAGTAGGTTCTTCGTCTGCTGGTGGTACACGTCTTGCGCTCCTTTGACCAGCGGGAATCGCCTCCAATGAGGTGGAGGGCGAGTCGATGGCCCGGGAATGGCCCAGCGTCTCCTCCACGAACCCCGCAGCCGGGCCGGACACACACGGCTGCGGACTCGATCTCCCGGTCCGGCTGTTGCGTCCGGGACGGCAGGAGGCCGCCGTCGCGCGGGCCCGTGATCGCACCAGGCAGACCGATGAACCCCTACGGCGCCCGGGACGGACGTTTCGCGCGAAGACCGTTGCCGGTGGGACGGCGATGTCGTCCTGGGCACGCGGCGTCCGCCTGCTCGATCACCTGAACGGCACACGGTGAGGACACCCCACCACCACGGCTTCCTGAGCGGGACGAGTACCTCGTGGGGGCGCCCGGCCACCGGGAAGCGGTCCTAGCCGGCCACGAACGCGCCGCCGACTGCAGACCGCCCTGTGTGTCCTGCTCGCATTCGAAGCGCCTGGTCCTCGGCCTCTGAGCCCTGTGAGTCCTGAGCCTTGAGTCTCACGGGCCGCCGAGCGTGCCTCTTCCCGGCCCTGTGCACGCTCGGACGGATCGGCATCGTCGGCAATCCGTTCGGCGCTCGTCCTGTGGGCGGTGTGCCGACGGGAGTGCCGCTGTCCAGCCGTCGGCGGGAGTGAGGGGTGCGCCTCGCTATCCCGGCAGCCGATCTCCGGGATAGCGGCTGATTACGGGAAAGTCGGCTTAAAATGTAACCAACTTCGTGGGGTGCCGCGGCCTAGCATGCGAGCAGTTCGACGGCTTGGTCCCGGCCGGGTGCTGTCGGCGTATCGGTGCGGAGAGGCCAGGAGCCTCGCGTCGATGGGAGAACACCGGTGGACTTCGCGGCAGCGGCAGCTCTCCGGGGCCTGCGCGGCCTGATTCGCACCGTGGACTGGCTGACCTTTCCGCTCTACCTGGAGGACTGCCTCGCCCTGGCGAATCCCCTCTGGTCCGTCCGGGAACCGCGGGGACGGGTGGAGGCCGTACGGAGGGAGACACCGGACGCCACAACCCTGGTGGTCCGGCCCGGCTGGGGTTGGAGGGGCCACCTCCCGGGGCAGTACGCGCGGGTGGGTGTCGAGCTCGACGGGGTACTGCACTGGCGCCCGTACTCGCTGACCTCACCGCCCGGTGCCGACGGCGGCCGTGTCTCGATCACCGTCAAGGCCACTCCGGACGGGCGCGTCTCCCGGCACCTGGCACACCGGACGACCGTCGGTACGGTGCTGCGGCTCGGCCCGGCGCAGGGGCGGCTGGTCCTCGGACGACGGCGCCCGGGACGCCTGCTGTTCCTCACCGCGGGCAGCGGCATCACACCGGTGATGGGCGTGCTGCGCACCCTGGTCGCCCGTGGCGGGCCGATCGATGCGGTCATGGTGCACTCCGCACCGACCCGGCAGGACGTGATCTTCGGTGCCGAACTCCGGGAACTGGCCGCCCGGTGCCCCGGCTTCCGGCTGCACGAGCACTTCACGCGCGGCGCCGCCGGCACGCGGACCCGCCTGACCATGACGGGAGTGGCGGAGCTGTGTCCTGACTGGCGGGAGCGCGAGACATGGGCCTGCGGGCCGGCCGGGTTGCTGGACGACGCGGAGTGGCACTGGAACCGCCACGGACTCGCGGATCGGCTGCGCATGGAACGCGCCCGGCCCGTACTGCCGCCGGCGGGCGATGCGGGAACGGCGGGCAGGGTCCGTTTCGCCCGCTCCGGGACCGAGGCCGAAGCCGACGCCGCGACTCCTCTGCTCGCCGTCGGCGAGGGCATCGGCCTGGCCATGCCGAGCGGCTGCCGCATGGGCCTCTGCTTCGGCTGCGTCGTACCGCTCCGGCACGGCAAGGTGCGCGATCTGCGGACCGGGCGGCTGCACGGCGAGGTAGGGGACCTGATCCAGACATGCGTGTCGGCTGCGGCCGGCCCCGTGGCAATCGAGCTGTGAGGAGAGCCCGTTCATGAGCACCGCGATCGCGCATCTGAGCGATTCCGACATCGAGGCGTTCGGGGCCGAACTCGACCGGATCCGCGAGGACGTCCTCGCCGCGCGCGGCGAGACCGACGCGCGCTACATCCGGCGCCTGATCGCCGTCCGCCGTGGCCTGGAGGCCGGGGGCCGCGCGGCCCTGGCCGTATCGCTCCTGCCGCCCGCCTGGGCCGCCGGCACCGCCATGCTGGCCGCCGCCAAGATCCTGGACAACGCGGAGATCGGGCACAGCGTGCTCCACGGCCAGTGGAACTGGATGCGTGACCCGCGGATCCACTCCACGACGTGGAAGTGGGACCTGCTCGCCTCCGAGGCCGCCTGGCAGCGCGGTCACAACGACAACCACCACGTGTGGACCAACGTCGTCGGCAAGGACCGCGACTTCGGAGTGATGATCCTGCGGCTGAGCGACGAGCAGGCATGGCGTCCCCACCACCTCGCCCAGCCGCTGTACTTCGCCCTTCTCTTCCCCTTCTTCGACTGGACGCTGGCCGTCTACGAGCTGGAGTTCGACGCTGTCCGCGAGGGCAGGAAGAGCGTCGGGACGTACCTCCGGGACACCGGCGCGCTGCTGGCCAGGGCGGCTCGCCGGGCGGCCAGGGAGTACGCGCTGTGGCCGCTCCTGTCCGGGCCGTCGGCGCTGCCGTGCCTGCTCGGCAACGTCAGCGCGGATCTCATCCGCAATGTGTGGATCCAGTCGGTCATCTTCGTGGGCCACTTCCACACGGACGTCGAGACCTTCACCGAGGAGCAGGCCGCGGACGAGACCCACGGCGACTGGTACGTGCGCCAGCTCCTCGGCACGGCCAACTTCGAAGGCCCCCCGTGGCTTCACATCGCCACCGGAACCCTCACCCACCAGATCGAGCACCATCTCTTCCCCGACCTGCCCAACAACCGTCTGCCGGAGATCGCTTCCCGGGTGCGCGCCCTGTGCGAGAAGTACCGGCTGCCCTACACCACCGGTTCGCTGGCCGGACAGCTCGCCTCCTCCTGGAAACGTATTTTCCGGTACGCGCTGCCCACCCGTGACCCGCACGGCGGCGAGGACCGGCCGGCGAAGGACGAAGCACGAGCCGCATGACCGGCACGACCGGCAGGACCCGCCCGGCACCGCGGCCGGGCACCACGCCACCGCGGAGTGACGGCGTCACACGCCCCGTCCCCCGTCCCCGTACCGGATGCCGCGCGGAGGGAACAGCGCGGCGGGCCGCCCCGATACGGGCGGCCGCCGGCCGACCCGTCCCGCTGCCCGGACGCACCAGCGCTCCGGGCCCCACCGTGGAGTGAACCCGGGGCGGGCGGCCGCCGGCGGCCGCCCGCCCGGCTCGCTCGACCTGTCAGGAGGACCGTATGTTCCCCGCAGGAAAAGTACCGAAGCTCCCGCTCAACCCTCTTGAAACCGCTTCCGCGCTCACCGCCAGGGCGACCGAGAGCCTGTCCATGGCGGCGACCGAAAGCCTGGCCATGGCCCAGGCCGCGGCCGTCACCACCCAGGCCGCCGACACGCTGTCCCACTCGCCGGGCATCGACGACTGGTCCGCCCGCGCGGACGAGGAACGCCCGCGCCCGGTCGTCCTCGTGCACGGGACGTTCGGCAACGCCGAGACCTACTGGATCATCACCGCCCCGATCCTCGCCGCCGCCGGGTACAGCGTCTTCCGGCTCGACTACGGCGCCGATCCCCGCATCCCCCTCTTCCACGGCGTCACCTCCATGGAGGAGTCGGCCGAGGAGCTCGCGGCCTTCGTGGACCGGGTCCTGGCCGCCACCGGCGCCGAGAAGGTCGACATCGTCGGGCACTCACAGGGCGGGATGCTGCCGCGGTACTACCTGAAGTTCCTCGGCGGCGCCTCCAAGGTGCACCACCTCATCGGGCTGGCCCCGAACAATCACGGCACCACCGGCAACGGCATCGCCGCGCTCATGAAGCAGTACCCGATCACCATCGAGCTGACCAATCTGGTGACACCCGCCCTCACCGAGCAGCACCAGGGCAGCGTGTTCATGGACAAGCTGAACGAGGGCGGCGACACCGTCGAGGGGGTGCGGTACACCGTCATCGCCACCAAGTACGACCAGGTGGTCACGCCCTACACCGGGTGCTGGCTCAAGGGCCCGAACGTACGGAACGTGCTCGTCCAGGACCTGTGCCCGGCCGACATCAGCATGCACAACACCCTGATCTACTCGCCGTACGCCATGCGGGAGATGCTCAACGCCCTCGCGGGGCGCGCCCCCGACAGCACGAAGGAGACCTCCACGGCGGCCCTGTAGCGGCGACGGGCCGGCTGTGCGTCAGGTGCCCGCGCGGAGCGCGGGCACCAGGACGTCCGCGGCCTCGGCGAGCTGGGCCCGCTGCGCACCGGGGTCCAACGAGCCGATCCGCAGCACGACATGCCGGGCCCCCGCCCGCACGTACGCGCCCAGCCACGCCGCGCACTCCGGCGCGCTGCCGTACCCGAAGGCCTGGAACTGCGCCATGCGCTCCAGGGACTGGCCGTAGTACCCGCGCGTGTACGTGTCCAGCTGCTTGCGCGCCCGTTCCCGGTCGGGGCCGATCGCCACGGTCGCGTACAGGCCCGGAACGACCGCGTCCGCCGGCCTTCCGTGCTCCACGGCCAGCCGGCGGATCCGCTCCAGGGCCCGCGCGTACGCCGCCGGATCCGGCAGGAACGGCAGCCAGCCGTCGTACAGCCGCGCCACCCGCGCCACGACCCGCGGGGTGTCACTGCCGGCGAGCCACAGCGGGGGCCCGCCGGCCGTCGCCGGGCGGGGCAGCCTGTCCAGACGGCCGGCCCGGCAGTGGCGGCCCGTGAAGTCGGACGGCCCCGCTCCGGGACCGTCGTGCGGTGTCGCGCCGGGATCGTCGTGCGGGGCCGCTCCGGGATCGTCGTACGGGGCCGCGCCGGTGTCCCCGCCGCCGCGCCACGCCCGCCGCCACAGCAGCACCGTCTCGTCCAGCCGTCCGGCCCGGCCGGTGAACGGCACGCCAGCCGCCGCGAACTCCTCCTCGGTCCCGGGCGCCGGGAAACCCGCGCCGAGTCCGACCACCAGGCGCCCGGCGGCCGCCCGGTCCAGGCTCGCGATCTGGTGCGCGCCGATCAGGGGGTGCCGCAGGGCCGCGGTGAGCGCCGCCGTGCCCAGGGTGATCCGGGTGGTCGCCGTCGCGGCGGCCGCGAGTACGACCACCGGGTCCAGGCGGGGGCGGGCGAGCAGGGAGTCGCCGGTCCACAGGGAGTCGAAGCCCAGCCGCTCCGCCTCCCGGGCGAAGTCCAGCAACGGCGCGACCGTCCAGTCCCCGCCCGCCGCCGCCTCCCGGGTCGGCAGCAGCACCCCGATCCGCAGGTCCGGCCTGTCACCGTGTCCCATCCGCCGTCCTCCGTCCGCTGCCGTCCGCGTCACTTCAGTTGACCTTGCGCTCGCGCCCTTGCCACAGCCGGTCGCGCAGGGTGCGGCGAAGCACCTTCCCGTTCGGGTTGCGCGGCAGCTCCGCCACGAACTCGTACGCCGTGGGGATCTTGAAGTCGGCGATCCTGCCCTTGAGGGAGAGCATCAGCTCACGGGGTACCGCCCGCTGCCCCGTCCGCAGCACCACGTACGCGTGCACGGCCTCGCCCCAACGCTCGTCCGGGGCGCCGACGACCGCCGCCTCGGCGACCGCCGGGTGCGCGGCTAGGGCGTTCTCGATCTCGACCGGGTAGACGTTCTCCCCGCCGACGATGATCGTGTCGTTGAGGCGGTCGCACAGGAACAGAAAGCCGTCCTCGTCGAGACGGCCCGCGTCGCCCATGTGCACCCAGCCGTCCCGGACGACCGCGCGGGTGGCCTCCGGCTGTCCGTGGTACCCGAGCATGCGGGCGGGGGTGCGCACCCGGACCTCGCCGACCTCCCCGGGCGGCAGGGGCGCGCCGTGCTCGTCGACGACGCTCAGCTCGACACCGGGGTACGCACGCCCGGCGGACTGCAGCCGCGGGCTGTCGGGGACATGGTCCTCCGGAGGCAGACAGGTGGCGAAGTTCCCGGTCTCACTGCTGCCGTAGATCTGGGCGAACCGACATCCCATCGTCTCCAGGCACCGCCCCAGCAGGGTCGGCGAGATCGGCGCGCCGCCGTAGATGATCTTCCGTACGGTACGGAACGCGGCGGGTGTCGCCCGCGGCTCGGCGAGCAGCATCTGGAGCATCGCCGGAGTGACCAGGCCGCAGGTGATGCCGAGGTCGCCGATCAGCCGCAGCACGTCCTGGGCCACGAACACCGGCGTACTGACCATGGTCACCCCGGCGACGAAGCCCTGCATCGCGTACGACAGCCCGCCGGCGTGGAAGCCCGGCATGCCGATCAGGCACCGGTCGTCCGGCCGCCAGTCCACCCAGTCGCAGCCGTACCGCTCAATGCCCTCCGCGACGCCGAAGAAGCTGCGGTGGGCCAGAACCACGCCCTTGGACGGGCCGGTGGTGCCGCTGGTGTAGATCTGCGCGACGGGGTCGTCGGGGCCGCCGGCGGGCGGGAGGTCGCCCTCGGGGTGGCCGGCCTTCCACCCGGGGAACCCCGAGTCACCCGGGCCGCGGCCTTCCGCGATGTCCCCTGTGTCCCCAGAGTCCGCCGGGTTCCCTGTGTCCGCCGGGTCCCCCGAGTCCGCCGCGTCCAGCGGGACCACCTCCCGCAGCCGGGGCAGCACCTTCCCGAGCCGTCCGGCGACGGCCGGGCGCTCGCGCTCGGCGAAGAGGAGTTCCGCGCCCGAGTCGCGCAGGATGTGCGCGATCTCGTCGGGTGCCAGCCGCCAGTTGACGGGGACCAGGACCGCCCCGGTCTTGGCGCACGCCAGGGCGATCTCGTAGAAGTGCTCGGACTCCTTGCCCAGGTAGGCCACGCGCGCGTCCCGGCCGATGCCCGCGGCGCGCAGCGCGTGCGCGGTGCGGTTGCTCTCCCGGTGCAGCTCCCCGTACGTCATCGTCCGGCCCTCGCACAGGACCGCCGGGTGGGCGGGGCGTTCCACCGCCTGCCGGGCGATGACCCCGGCGAGCGTCCGGGGCCGCGTGCGCGCTCCGGTGACCGTGCCGTCGTCGCCGTCGTCCATGTCACACCTCTCCCGAGAGCCGCTGGTCGAGATAGCCGGTGAGCCGCCCGACGGACGGGTGGTCGAAGGCCGCCGAGGCGGGCAGCGGGACGCCCAGCGCGGTCTCCAGGGCGTTCTTCAGCTCCACCGCGGCCAGCGAGTCCAGACCCAGATCCAGGAAGACCGCGTCCGGCTCCACGTCGTCCGGGTCGTCGAAGCGCAGCACCTCGGCGGTCTTCGCGCGGATGAACGCGCTGAGGGACGCCCTGCGCTCCTCGGGGGGCAGGGCGGCCAGGGCGCCCGGGTCGAGGCGGGCACGCCCGGCGCCGCCCCCGCCCCTCAGCAGATGCCGGTAGAGGCTGTGGACGAGCGCCTTGCCGTCCGCGTACCGGTCCCAGTCGCACGCGGCGGCCACGACCTGGGGCGCGGACTGCCCGAGCAGCGTCACCAGCGCGCGCATGCCCTCCTCCGGCCGCAGGAACGCGACGCCCTGCCGGCGGAGGTTCTCGGCGAGCGGGGTGCTCAGCTGGGCGGACATGCCGACCTCCGCCCACGGGCCCCAGTTGACGGCCAGCGCGGGCAGGCCGCGCGCCGCCCGCCACAGCAGCGAAGCGTCGAGATAGGCGTTGCCCGCGGCGTAGTTGGCCTGGGCCGGGCCGCCGAGGACCGAGGCGACGGAGGAGTAGCCCACGAAGAAGTCCAGCTCCGGGAAGGACGCGGCCGCCTCGTGCAGCAGCCGGGTGCCGTAGACCTTGGGCCTGAGCACCGTGTCGACGCTCTCCCAGGTCAGTGCGGACACCGGCATGTCGGCCAGCACGCCCGCCGCGTGCACGATGCCGCCCACCGGGTAGGGGGACCGCTTCAGCCCGGCCGTGAGCCGGTCGACGTCGGCGGGTTCGGCGATGTCCGTTCGCACCACACTCACCTCGACGTCCTCGCCCAGGCGGGGCGGCGGGGCGTCCTCGGGCCGCCCGGTGCCGCGGCCGGTCAGCACCAGGTGCCGTGCGCCGAGTTCGGCGAGCTTGCGGGCGGTCACCAGGCCGAGGCCGCCGAGCCCGCCGGTGACGAGGTACGTGCGGTCGGGGCGGACGGTGAGCGGCCGGGCGGGCCGGGGGCGGTCGTCGGTCAGGTTCAGAACCAGTTTGCCGACGTTCGCGCCCCGGCTGAGCACCGAGAACGCCTCTTCGGCCTCCTCCAGGGCGTAGACGGTGGTCGTGACCGGCCGCAGCCGCCCGTCGGCGATCTGCTCCAGGACGGGTCGCAGGATCTCCCGGGTGCGCTGCCACGCCTCCTCCTCGGGCAGTTCGCTGAGGTCGAACCGGTGGTACGCGACGTCGGGGCGCTCCCGGCGGGCCCGCTGCGGACTCCAGGTGCCGACCTTGCCCATCTCCACGAACCGCCCGCCCTCGGCCAGGCAGCGCATGCCCGCCGCGATGAAGTCCTTGTTGAGACTGTTGAGGACGATGTCCACACCCCGGCCGCCGGTCGCGGCGAGCACCTCGTCGGCGAAGTCCAGGGTCCGGGAGTTCATGAGGTGCCGGATGCCCTGGGAGCGCAGCAGCGGCCACTTGCCCGGGCTCGCCGTGGCGAACACCTCGGCCCCGGCCTGCCGGGCGAGCTGGACCGCGGCCTGCCCGACACCGCCCGCGGCGGCGTGGACGAGCACCCGGTCGCCCTCCTTGATCCCGGCGAGGTCGTGCAGGGCGTAGTACGCGGTCACGAAGACCGTCGGAATCCCGGCCGCCTCGGCCATGGTGATCCCGGCGGGCTTGCGCTCGGCCAGCCCTGAGGAGACCGTCAGCCGCCTGGTCATGCAGCCCATCGCGTTGACCACCACCTCGTCACCGGGACGGAAGGCGGCGTCGGGGCCCGCCGCGAGGACGGTGCCCGCGCACTCCAGGCCCAGCGGCTGCGGCCGGTAGGCGATGCCCGACTCCTCGGCGTGGCTCTTGAGCAGGCCCAGGGCGTTGAGGACGTCCTTGAAGTTCAGCCCCGCGGCGCGCACGGCGATCTGTATCCGGTCGCCCACGGGCGCGACGTCCTCGGCCGGCTCGGGGCGTATCCCCGAGAGGGAGCCGTACTCCTTTACGGCGAGCCGGACGTTCGCGTCCCGTGCGTCGGCCGGGGCGCTCGGGAACAGCCGCCGTACGTGGCGGTTCCCCGCCCGCCAGGCCACCTGGAACTCCCCGGAGTCGCCCGTGAGCCACTCCCGCAGCAGCGGGGCCGGGTCACCGCCGGGGCCGTCCGTGTCCTCCGGGCCGCCCGCGGCGGGCAGGTCGATCAGGGTGACCCGGTAGCCGGGGTACTCGTGCCACAGGGCCTGGCCGAAACCCCATAGGGTGGCCGCCGGGGAGGGGCCGGTGCCGCTCGGCACGTCGTCCGGCAGCAGCTGGGCGCCCTCGGTGACCAGCCACAGCCGCTGCCCACCGCCGTGTCCGCAGCCGAAGCCCGCCTTCTCCAGCGCGCCGAGGACGGCGAGCAGGTCGCGGTAGTTGCGCTCGCACTCGGCGCGCAGGCCGTGATGGCCGCGCGCGTACTCGGCGCTGAGCGAGGACACGCCGGTGGTCTCCGCGTCGGGCAGGGTGTCCGTGCCGCCCGCCCGCCAGAACCAGCACACGTCGGTGGGCCGCCAGGTGCGCAGCGCCTCGGTGACCGGGTCGGCACCGGCGGCGAACCTCAGTTCCACGCCCTCCTCGGGTGCGCGGGCGGCCAGGGCCGGCAGCTCCTCCTCTGCGCGGCCCAGCACCAGGACCCGGCGCGGTGCGCGGGGCGCCTGCCCGGCCGGTGAGCGCCTGACCCAGCGGGGCTCGTGGAAGACGTCCCGCGCGGGCGCGGGGGAGTGGGCGGCGACCTGCTTCAGACCGATGCCGGTGAGCTCGCAGACGGGACGGTCGCCCTCCAACAGGACCAGGTCCGCGCGGACGTCCGCCTCCGGGGCCGCACCCGCGGGGACGGGGACGATCCTCGCCACCGCCTGCAACTGGTCCGACGTCGGCTTCTTGAACAGCCGCAGCCGCCCGAACGCCACCGGCAGAAAGGGATCACCGCCGTCGTCGAGGACCGCCAGGGCGTGCATGGCGCTGTCCGACAGCGCGGGCGGCAGATGCTCTCCGGCGCCCGTCCGTACGCCGCGCAGCTCACCCACCGCGACCCCGCCCCCGTGCCGCCGGGCCCGGCGCAGCCTGCGGAACTCGGGGCCGTAGTCCACACCCACGGCGGACATCCGGGCGTACAGCTCGTCGCTCTCCACGACGGCGCCGGGTTCCTCCGTCACGTCGGCCTGGGTGAGCGGCTCGCCGGGAGGTGGTTCCGTGCCCAGCACGGCCGTGGCGTGGCGCCGCTCGAAAGCCCCGTCCCGCCCCTCGACCCCGGTGACGATCTCGACCGAGGCCGTGCCGTCGTCCCCCGGCCGCAGCCGAGTGAGCACGTGGACGGGCCGGTCACCGGTGGCGAGGAAGACGGGTTCCAGGATGCGTACGTCCTCCACGGGGCGGCGGGTGTGCCCGTACACCGCGTCCTGGAGCGCGAGCAGTATCTCCAGATAGGCCGTGCCGGGGAGGACCACCTGGCCCATGACGACGTGGTCGGCGAGGTAGCCCGGGTGTGCGGCGTCCAGCAGCGTCGCGAACTCCCGTACCCCGTCACGCGCGTGGCCCGATGGTGTGACCTCCTCGCCCAGCAGCGGATGGTGCCGCACTCCGGCGGCGGCCACCGGGCCCCCTCCGGAGGCCGTCCCCCGGTCGCGTCCCCGGGGCACCGGGAGCCAGTACGGCTTCCTGTCGAACGGGTAGGGCGGCAGGGTGACCGGCCGCGTGACCGTACCCCGGTGGAACCCGCTCCAGGACACCGGGAGTCCCGCCGTGTACAGCCGCGCCAGCGCTTTGAGCACCGTGGTGCCGTCCGTGTCGGACGGGTGCGGCCCGCCCGGCCACAGGTGGTCCCCGGGCGTCAGGCACTGCCGGGCGAGAGAGGTGAGCGTGCCGGTGGGCCCGATCTCGACGAAGGCGTGCCGGCCGCGGCCGCCGACCGTGCGGATTCCGCCCGCGAAGTCCACGGTCCCGCGGAGGTGGCGGACCCAGTAGTCGGGTGTCGCCATCTCTCCCGGCCTGGCGACCCGGCCGGTCAGGTCGGAGACGACCGTCAACCGCGGGTCACGGAAGCGGATGTCCTTCAGCGCGTCCCGGAAAGCACCGGTCACCTCGTCCATCAGCGGTGAGTGGAACGCGTGCGAGACCGCCAGTTCCCGCACCTCGACCCCGCTCTCCCGCAAGGCGTCGCACACGGCGCCGAGCGCCCGCAGCCCGCCCGAGATCACGCACTGCTCCGGCGCGTTGACGCAGGCGACGGCGAGGTCGGGACGGCCGGCCAGCAGCGGGGCGACCGCGTCCGCCGGGGCCGACACCTGGGCCATGCCCCCGGGCGCGGTGACCGACTGCATCAGCCGGGCCCGGGCCGCCACCAGCGCCACCGCGTCCTCGAGCGGGAACACGCCCGCCACGGCCGCCGCCGCGATCTCCCCGACGCTGTGGCCGAGCAGGACGTTCGGCCGCACACCCCACGACAGCCACAGCCGCGCCAGGGCGTACTCGAAGGAGAACAGCGCGGGCTGGGTGTACAGGGTCCGGTGGATCGCGTCGGGATCCACGGCACGGCCCAGCACCAGGTCCCGGACCGACCGGTCCAGGTGCGGCGCGAACAGCCGGTCGCAGACGTCGAGCTGCTCCCGGAAGGCCGGGTGCCGCTCGTACAGCGCGCGGCCCATGCCCGGGTACTGCGAGCCCTGCCCGGTGAACAGGAAGGCCACCTTGGGGAGGCCGCCGTCCGCGCCGGGCTCGCCGGTGCCGCGCTCCAGCGCCCGGGACAGCAAGCGCTCCAGTCCGTCCCGGTCGCGGACGACTCCGGCCAGGCGCAGCGGGAAGTGGGCGCGCCCCACGGCGGCCGTGCGGCACAGGTCGGCGAGCGGGACCTCCGGATGCTCGGACAGGTAGGTGCGGTAGCGGGCGGCCTGGCGGCGCAGGGACCCGGGGCTCTTCGCCGACAGGGTGAAGAGGTGGGCGCCCGCGCCGTCCCCGCCGCCCTCGCCCCTCCCGGGGTCTTCGCCGTCGGCGGCCGGGGCCGGCGCCTCCTCGACGACGACGCACCCGAGGGTGCCGGCGATCCCGAAGCTGTTGACCAGTGCGCGCCGGGGCCGCTCGCCGGTCCAGGGGACGCACTTCGCCGGCACCGTCACGGGACAGCTGTCCCACGGGATGCGGGCCGACGGGGAGGTGAGGTTCAGATGCGGGTAGATGGTCTCCTCGCGCATCTGCAGCAGCACTTTGACGATCCCGCAGACGCCCGCCGCCGACTCCAGGTGCCCCACGTTGGTCTTCACCGAGCCGACCACCACGGGCCGGTCCCGGCTGTGCGAACCGGCGAAGGTGTCGCTGATGGAACCCAGTTCGATCGGGTCGCCCAGCGGGGTGCCCGTGCCGTGCGCTTCGACGTACTGGATGTCGCCCGGGTCGAGGCCCGCGTCGGCGATCGCGGCGCGCATGACGGCTTCCTGGGCGATGCCGTTGGGCGCGGTGAGGCCGGCGCTCTCGCCGTCGGCGCGCACGGCGGACCCGCGCAGCAGGCCGAGGACACGGTCGCCGTCGCGCTCCGCGTCGGACAGGCGTTTGAGGACGAGGACACCGCAGCCCTCGCCGCGGCCGTAGCCGTCCGCGCTCTCGTCGAAGGTCTTGCACCGGCCGTCGGAGCCGAGCATCTGGGCCCTGGTGAGGATGGACTGGATGAGGGGGTGGTGCACGGCGTTCACCCCGCCGCACAGGGCGATGTCGCACTCGCGGCGGCGCAGCCCCTGGGCGGCCAGGTGGGCGGCCGTGAGCGAGGACGAGCAGGCGGTGTCCACGCTGATGGACGGGCCGCGCATCCCCAGGAAGTACGACAGCCGTCCGGCCACGGCACTGTGCGCGGAGCCCGGGACCAGGGAACCGTCGAGGTCCCCCGCCGCGAGGGCGACCGACTCGGCCACCCAGTCCATGGACATGACGCCCATGTACACGCCGCCGTTCCCGTGACACAGGCCGGTGGGATCGATGTTGGCGTCCTCCAGGGCCCGCCAGGCGGTCTCCAGGACCAGCCGCTGCTGCGGGTCGATGTACGGAGCCTCTTTGGGGGATATCTTGAAGAACTTCGCGTCGAAGAGGTCGAGTCCGTGGACGAAATTGCCGTCCGCCGGCGCCTGTCCGAGGCCCTTTCCGTCGTTGTCGGCCTTTCCGTTGCTTTCGGCGTTCCCGTTGTTGCTGACGTTCCCGGAACTCCAGCGGTCGGTGGGTACCGGACCCTCGGCGGACCGCCCTTCGCGCAGGAAAGCGGCGAATTCCTCCGGAGTTTCACTGTCGCCCGGAAAACGTAGCCCCACACCGATGACGGCGATGGGTTCGCTCTTCTCCAGCAGTAGCCGGTCGATGGTCCGCCGCTGTTCGCGTACGGTCTCCAGCGCCGCCCGGAACCGGCTGGTGACGTCCATGGGGAGGGACGGGTCCGACATGGCTGGCTCCTTCTCTCAGCGGGCCGGTTCGTCGAAGAGGTCGGACAGGACGTCGGTGACCATGTGCTCCAGCAGCCGGGCCAGGTTGGGCGTGTTGAACAGGACGTTCGAGCTGATCTCGCGGCCGAGGAGGGCCTCCAGGCGCTCCTTGAGCTCCGTGGCGCGCAGGGAGGTCAGACCCAGGTCGAAGAAGTTCCCGTCCAGGGGGAGGTCATCGTGCTCGCCCATCAGAAGGCTGGCCCTGAACTCCGCGGTGAGGATGTCCAGCAGAGCCTCCCGGCGCTCGGACAGGGGCAGCCGGCCGAGCGCACCGGTCGTTTCCGTGCGGTGTGTCATCATGTGCGCCCCCTAGGTGTACGGCCGCCACACGGCGAAGAATTGCACAGCAGCGCGAAAAGCGCGGCAGGCGCGGCAGGCGCGAAATACGGTGAGGCATTCCGGTGAGGAAATCCGCACACGATTCATGCACGGTCACGGGCCCGCCGCGGTCAGTCAAGCAGAATCGACTGACACGCCGCTGACATTCCGCTGACCGTCCATTCCGCGGTCGCTTCGGTGATGGCAGACTGAAGTGACGTCGGCAGCCTGTGAATGGGCTGGGCGGGGGGAATGGGGAGGACAATGGGAGACGGGTATGACGTCGTCGGAGAACTGGACCGCACGCTGAAAACGATCGGCCTGAGCCGGGAGGAGGCCGTCGGTGAGTTGTCGGTGACCGGCCGTGACCCCCAGGTCAGGTCCCCGCTCCGGATGGGCGCCGCAATAGGGGTGCCTCTGCTCGCGGTGGCGGTCGGCGCCGCGCAGATCTGGCGGCTGCGCACCGGACGGCCTCAGGGCCTGACGCTCGACCTGGGCCAGGGCCTGCACCGCATGTCCCCCTTCCTGGGCGGCGGTGCCACGCTCAACGGTTTCTTCTCCAGCATGGGATCACTGGCGGGCCTCGACGGGACGGCCCCCGTCATCTGGGACTTCTACCGCACCGCCGACGACCGCTGGGTCATCCCGATCGCCTGCTATCCCAGGATCCGCGACGAGCTGCTGGTCCTCCTCCAGTGCCCGCACACCAGGAAGCACATCGCGGAGGCCGTCGCTCGGTGGGACGCGTCCGCCCTGGAGGAGGCGGCCGCCGAGCGGGGCGTTCCGCTGGTGGTCGCGCGGACCAGGGAGGAGTTCCTCGCCCACCCGCAGGGCCGGTCCGTGCTGGCCGAGCCGGTGGTGGCGGTCGAGCGGATCGGCGACGCGCCGCCCACCGGGCTGCCGACCGGGCCGCGGCCGCTGTCCTCGCTGCGCGTGCTGCAGTTCACCCACGTCCTGGCCGGGACGGCGACCGGCCGGACGCTGGCCGAGTACGGAGCGGATGTGCTGCACCTGTGCGAGCGGGACTCCTTCGAGCACGAGGTGGTCTGGAACGAGTCGGCCGCCGGGATGCGGTCGGTCCGCCTGGACCTGGGCGAACGGAGCGCCGGCCGGCAGTCCCTCGACGCACTGCTGCGCGACGCCGACGTCTTCGTGCACAACCACCGGCCGGCGAAGGCCGCACGGCTCGGCCTCACCGCCGAGGAGTGCGCGGCCGCGGCGCCCGGCATCATCTACTGCTCCATCACCGCCTACGGCCACACCGGACCGTGGCGCGAGCGCGGCGGCTTCGACCAGCACGCGCAGGCTTTCACCGGCATCAGCCTGCGCGAAGGCGGTGACGGCGACCGGCCGGAGCTGCCGCCCGGCCGGATGCTCACCGACTACATCGCCGCCCACTTCGCCGCCGCGGGCATCCTGGCCGCCGTCGTCCGCCGTGCGCGCGAGGGAGGCAGCTACGCCGTCCGGGTCTCGCTGACCGGCGCGGCCAACTGGTGCTGGGACCTGGGCAGTCACGGCCCCGGCGAACTGGACGCGCTGTCCGGGGACGCCCTTCCGCCCGAACCCCGCTGGCAGGTCCGCCAGACCCCGCTCGGGGAGCTGCGGTATCCCGGCCCGCCCGCCCGTCTCACCGAGACCCCCTCGCACTGGGCGGACCCGGTGCTCGTCCCCCGCGGTTCCTCGCAGCCGCGGTGGCTCGCCCGGCCCGCCGACGACCGAGAGCCCCGCTGACCGTCCGGCGCACTGCCCGCGGGTCCGTCGAGGAGCGACCCGAAACCCGTACACCATGGGAGGTGACCGTGGGAATGGCCCGCGACCGGGCGGTGGCCGCCGCCCCGGCGAAGACCGGCCGGAGCCGGGACACCGGGACGGGGGAGAGGAGTGCCGTAACCCTGGCCTACGGGCCGGAGCCACTCCCCGAGCGGCCGCTGCGCAGCTACCAGTCCTACATCGGAGGCCGGGACGTCGAGGGCGAGGGCTGGGTCTACACCGTCAGCGCCGCCTCCCTGCTGGAGGACGTCTTCACCAGCGTCGGCCTGAAACGTGCCCTGGAACGCGACCCCGACCCCGGTTCGGCCGCCGCCCGGCACCCCTACGTCGTCGGCCGGGTCGCGGTCGCGGGCGACGCCGGATGTGCGGCGGCCCTCGAGGCCGCGGCCGCCGCCGCCCCCGTGTGGGCCGCGGCGCCGCTGGACCGGCGGATGAGCCTCGGCCCGCTCTTCCGGCAGCAACTCACCCGTCGTCGGGAGGAGTTCCTCGACCTGCTGGTGGCCGAAGGACATCCGAGGCGGCTCGCCCGCTGGCAGCTGAGCGGCCTGATGGAGATGCACGGCCCGGAGAGCTGCGCCTACTACCGGCAGTGCATGCACACCGAGTTCCGGCACGCCGGCCGCCGCCTGATCGTGCACCGCCGGCCCGACGGGGTGGTGTGCCTCAACCCTCCGCAGAACGCACCCGGCCCCAGCGCCGCCCTCGCGGTGCTGATGCTCATGGCGGGCAACGCCGTCGTGGTGCGCGCCCCGCGCAGCATCGCGCTCAGCACCATGTACGTGGTTCACGAGCTCGTGGCCCCCGTCCTGCGGGAGGCCGGGGCCCCGCCCGGCGTCCTCGGCGCCGTGTGCGGCAACCCAGGCCGGATGATCGACCAGTGGCTCGACAGCCCCCTGGTGGACGACATCTTCTACATCGGCGGCACCGAGGAGGGACTGCGCCTCCAGCAGCGGTGCGTCGCCGCCGGCAAGAAACCGATTCTGGAACTGGCGGGCAACGACGGCCTCGTGGTCTGGAAGGACGCCGATCTGCCGCTCGCCGCCGAGGCGGTCGCCGAGGCCTTCTACGGCTCCGGCCAGATCTGCATGGTCCCCAACTACGTCCTCGTCCACCCCGACGTCGCCGACGCGCTGCTCACCGAGGTCGTCAGGGCGGCGCACGACATCCGCCCCGGCCACCCGGGCGAGGAGGACGTCCTGCTCTCCCCGGTCCGGCGCAGTGAGCGGTTCTTCGCGCTGCTGCACCAGGCACTGGACGCCGGCGCGGAGCTGGTGTGCGGAGGGCACCGCACGGAGGCGGACGGGACACGGTCGGACACCGGAGTGTTCCTGGAACCCACCGTGGTGCGGGTGGACGGCCTGGCCCGGGCCCGGGAACTGGACATGGTGCGGCGGGAGACGTTCTTCCCGCTGCTCCCGGTCGTCGTCGCCGAACCGGCCGAGGACGGCCCGCTGCTGGAGAGCTGCATCGACTTCCTGAACACCAACGAGTACGGCCTGCGCAACTCCCTGTGGGCGCGCGACGACCGGGTCGTGGAGGCCTTCGTGGGGCGGGTGGCCAACGGGGGCCTGCTGAAGGTCAACGACTCCCACATCGGCTTCCTGCCCTGCCTGCCCACCCACGGCGGCACCGGACTGACCGGCGGCGTCCACGGCGAGGGCAACTACCCCATCCTGAAGACCTCGCACGTGCAGGGCGTCAGCATCAGCCCCGGCACCGGCCCGCGCGCCACGGTCTTCGGCGTCTGACGGCACCGATACGAAGGGATGTCCCGAGTGCGCTCACTGAACGCGGCCCGCGCGACGTGCGAGCACCACCATCCGGGCCTCGGCAAGGCCCTGGAGGAGACCGACCTCGTGGAGCGGGAGGCCGCCGGCAGCCCGGTGATCGAGCTGTTCCGCGACCACGGCGGCCCCGCACTGCTGGTGCCCCCCGGCTTCGGCGGCCGGGGTGCCGGCCTCGTGGACGCCGTCCGCGTACTGCGCGCCGTCGGCTCGTACTCCCCGTCCCTCGCCGCCGCCGCGACCATGCACCACTTCACGGCGGCGATGCTCTTCTCGCTGGCCGGCCGCGACGGCGGGCTCACCGCCGCGCAGCGCGCCCTGCTGCGCGGCATCGTCCCCGGGCGGAAGCTGATGGCGTCGGGCTGGGCCGAGGGCCGCACCCGGCAGAACGTCCTCACCCCGGCGGTCTCCGCACGGCCGGTGGACGGCGGCTACCTCCTGAACGGCGCCAAGAAGCCGTGCAGTCTGTCCCGCTCGATGGACCTGCTCACCGCGAGCGTCGCCGTCCCGGGGGCCGGGGGACGGCCGGAGCTGGCGATCGCGCTGGTCCCCGCGGACACCCCCGGCATCACCGTGCACCCCTTCTGGAGCAACGGCGCGCTCGCCGCGGCGGAGAGCGACGAGGTCCGCCTCACCAACGTGTTCATCCCCGGCGACCTGGTCATACGCACCACCGCCGGGGACCCGGACCGGCTGTCGGAACTGCAGAGCACCGGGTTCGTCTGGTTCGAGCTGCTGATCTCCGCGGGCTACGCGGGTGCGGTGGCCGCCCTGGTGCAGCGGGTGCTCGACGGCGGCCGGGGCGCCGTCACGGACCGGGCCGCACTCGCGGTGCGGGCCGAGTCGGCCCACCTCCTGCTGGAGGGGGTGGCCCGTGCGGTCCGTGACGGCGACCTGGCGGGCGAGGAGGCGGTCGCCGCCGCGCTCATGGCCCGGTACGCGGCCCAGGAGGCCCTGTGCGGCGCCGCCGACCTCGCCCTGGAACTGCTCGGCGGGATGGACTTCATCCGCTCGCCGGAGGGCGCCCTGCTCGCGGCCTCCGTCCGGCCGCTGGCCTTCCACCCGCCCTCCCGGACCAGTACCGCCGAGCCGCTCGTGGCCTATCTCGGAGGGGACCCCCTCGCGCTCGCCTGAGCGGTGCGTGACGAGCTGTCCGACGGACGGTGGACAAGGCGCCGTCGTCCGCCGACCGTGGTCGTGACCGACGGATGCGCGCGCACCGGGAAGGCGGCGGGGACATGCCGGACAAGGAGACACCGGAGACGATGGAGAGCGCGATGCTCGCGCTGTGGCACGAGCTCACCGGGGCACAGATGCTCCAGGCCGTCGTCGACGGACGGGTGCCGCACGGCGCCCACCACGCCCTGCTGGGGCTGCGCCTGACCGGGGCCGGGCCGGGCCGGGTCCAGCAGACCTGGCGGCCCCCCGAGGCGCTGGCCAACTTCGCCGGCAGCGGTGTGCACGCCGGCTACATCGCCATGGTGCTGGACGACGCCTGCTGCGCCGCCGGTTCCAGTCACGGCGAGCGCTCGTACCCCATGATCACCCTCAACCTGGACCTCGACTTCCTCCGGGCGGTACGGCCCGGCCGCGAGTACACCGTCAGCAGCGAGCTCGTCCACCCGGGCCGGCGCCGGATGGTCGCCAACGCCCGCGTCACGGACACCGACGGCGCCGTGGTCGCGCAGGCCCGCGCCGGTGTCATCCCGGATCTCGACTTCGCCGCCCGGATGCAGGAAGCCGGAGCCGGAGCCGGGGACCAGGCCTGACACCCGTATCACCCGCACCCGGACGCCGCGGATACGCAGTCCTGACCCACCGTCCTGACGCCTCCCCGTGTCCGACGGCTCCGGTCCGTCCCTCGTCCCGTACAGGAGCCGCCAGGTGCTGTCCCCACCGTCCCCGACGGGCCACTGGTTCCACACGACGGATCCCCGGCCCGATGCCGCACGGCGGCTGTTCCTCTTCCCGCACGCCGGGGGCAGCGCCGCCTCCTACGGCCGGTGGCCCGCCCTCCTGCCCGGCACCGACGTGCACACCGTCCGGCTGCCGGGGCGGCTGGAACGCCCGGACGAGGAGCCGTACCGGCGGACCCGGCCCCTGGTCGAGGCGCTGCGCGAGGCGCTGGGCGACGAACTGGACGGCCGCCCGTACGGGTTCTTCGGCCACAGCTTCGGTGCCCTGCTCGCCTACCGGCTGACCGTGGAGATCGAGCGGGACGGTGGACCCGGCCCGGCTCTGCTCGGTGTCTCCGGCTGGGCACCCACGCGGTTCCGGCCGGTCGACGCCCTGCTCACGCTGGCCGACGCCGAGTTCACGGACGGCATACGGCGCTTCGGCGTTCTGCCCGTGGAGGCCGGGAGGGAGCGGGAGCTGCTCGCACCGGTCCTTCCCGCGCTGCGTGCGGACCTCGCCGTCGTCGCCGACTACCGCGACGACGGCGCCCGCGTCGCCTGCCCGATCGCCGCCTACGGAGGCCGGGCCGACCCGACGCTCGAGCCCGGGGGGCTGGCCGAGTGGGCCGCCCGCACCCCGGTCTTTCTGGGATGCTGTCAATTCCCGGGCGGGCATTTCTATCTCACCGACCCCGCCGTGGCCCTCGCCATCGCGGGCGATCTCACCCGTCACCTCCTGCGCCGCACGGACGATGCCGTCCCGAAAGGGGAACGATAGCGGGCCGCTGTACGGTAATGCCGTAATCGCCGTAATTCATTTCCGTACGTACGAGTTTCCCGAACGGAGAGTGGTGATCGGTGGCGGTGCATGGCAGAAGGGCGGACAGTCGAATTCCGTATTCTCGGTGGCCTGGAAATGGTCTCTCCGGTGGGAAGCGCCACGGTGTCCGGTGGCCTCCAGCGCGTCCTCCTTCAGGCACTGCTGGTGAGTGAGGGGAAGGCCGTCTCCGGTGAGACGCTGATGGCCGAACTGTGGGGGGAGGCGCCACCGGAGGGGGCGGCCAACGCTCTCCAGGCCCACGCGAGCAGGATCCGCAAGAGGATCAGGCAGCTCGAGCCGCGCCGCACGCACCCCCGTCTCGTCTGCCTCCCGCACGGCTACCAGCTGCGCATGGACGGCGCCGAGCTGGATGCCACGGAGTTCGTGGAGTGCGCCGCCCGGGCCGAGCGGATCCGGGCAGAGGCTCCCGCGGAGGCGGTCGGCCTGCTGCGCCGAGCGCTCGGGCTGTGGCGGGGAGCCGTCTACGGCGGGAGCCCGGGCGGACCCCTGTGCAAGGCGGCCGCCACGCGGTACGAGGAGCACCGGCTGCAGGCCGTGGAGATGCTGTTCGACAGCGAGCTGCTGCGGGGCCGGCACACCGCGATCCTCGCGGAACTGCGCGAGGCCCATGTGCACGATCCCCTGCGGGAGCGGTTCTGCGAGCAACTGATGATCGCGCTGTACCGCTCGGGCCGTCAGGCCGAGGCGCTGGACATCTACCGGCAGACGTGGCGCCGCCTCAACGAGCAGCTCGGGGTCGACCCCTCGCCCTTTCTGCGCCGGCTGGAGCACGGCATCCTGATTCAGGACGCGGCGCTGGACCGGGGGCCGGTGCCGGCCGTGCACGCCGCGGGCGGCGTTCCGTCGCCGCGGCCGCTGCCCGTGCGGAAGTGACCGGGGACCGAAGGGGGCGTCGGACGTACGGGCTTTCGGCGGGCCGGTCCCGCCGAAAGCCCGTACGCCGCCGTCACAGCGCGTTGGAAGCCCGGAGGACGTGCAGGAAGGACCGCAGGGAAGCGTGTCCGCGGAAGGCGATGTACTCCGGGGTCACCACGTCCGGCCCCCACTTCTCCTTGTAGGCGAGCTGGCTGCGTGCGGGGTAGACGGATGCGCCGTGCTCCCACAGCGCGTGCGTCAGCCACCGGAACGCGGTGCTGTGTCCGGGAACCTCGTGCCGTGGATCCAGGCCGGTGAAGGGCGTGAAGCCGAAGTGCAGCCAGCGGACGCCCTCCTCGCGGAAGATCTCGATCGCGTGGCTGTTGATCGCTTCCGCCACCCCCGGTGGCCCGTCCGGCCGGCGGCGGCTGAGGTCGTGCAGCCACCCGGCCCGTTCCCCGAACACCGGTGAGTACGAGATGTATCCGGCCGGCCGGTCGCCGATCAGGCCGACGAACAGCCGGCGGTGCCGTTGTGCGGCGCCGCCGCGCTGCCCCACCAGGAACTCCAGGGGCTTGGCGTGTTTTCCCTTGCCCGCCAGCCAGGCGGCGTCCAGCTCCCGCATCGCCCCGCTCCACTCGTCCGCACCGGCCTCCCGCACGGTGAGCCCGCTGCGCAGCGCCCGCGAGATCTTGTTGCGCAGCCGCATGAAACGGGTGCCGCGCAGCGAGAATCCGGCCAGATCCAACGCATAGGAGGCGCCGATCTGGTTGACGGTGAAGCCGTGGACCGCGTACCGCTCGGCGTCGGCGCGCTGGAGCTGGACGGCGACCAGGCGCAGCCGCCGGGACCGCGTGTGGGCGACGAACTGCTCCAGCAGGCGCGGACAGTCCTCCTCGGGCGCGAAGGGACCGCCGAACTGCACCAGGCAGCGCCCCGAACGCCGGTGGACGATCAGCCCCTTCGCCGTCGGGGACGTGAAATAGCTGTTTCCCTCGTTGAGCGCCAGGAAGGCGCTCGGGTTGCCGGACAGAGTGTACGTGCTGATGGCCTCGAAAGCGGATATTTCCGATGTCGGACCGGCGGTCATCTCTCCTCACCTCCGGGGCGGGGCGGACGGAGTGGATGGGCAGGCTGACGAGTAGAACACCGGGGAGGAGGCCCGGCAAGAATTCCGTGATGTGCGTGCGATGTGTGTGCATGGAATGAGCCGCCGTCAGTGCACTGTCAGGAAATTGTCAGGGGAAGGGTGCATTCTCATCGGGGCATCCGCTCGCCGTTTCCGTCGAGAACGGGAACGTCGGGAACAGGAACACGGTCCAGGGAGAGGTACCCGCAGCGGCCCAACGGGGTCCGGGCGCGTCCCGGTCGGGTCTTCACGGCCCGCGCAGGTTCGAATCCTGCCCTCTCCGCCACCCGCCGCCATCGACGCGTGCGGCGGACGACGCCAGGAGTGACGATGCCGTACCCGGCCGTACCGGCCCGCCCCGCGCCGGCCCGCGCCCTGATCGTGGTCAACCCGGCGGCCGGCGGCTACCGCGCCGATCTGGTCGAGCGCCTGGCCTCCCTGTGCCGCGAGCGTCTCGCGTCGGTGGCCGTGCACCGTACGACCGGCCCCGGGGACGCCGTCGACGCGGTCCACCGCGCGCTGGCCAAGGAGCCTGTGGAGCACCGCCCCGACCTCGTCGTCGCGGCCGGCGGCGACGGCACCGTCCGTGAGGCCGCCGAGGGGCTGGTCCGGCAGGACGGCGCGGGCGGCCGGGTAGCCGCCATACTCATCGTCCCCTGGGGCAGCGCCAACTCCGGCTACCGCATGTTCTGGGACGACCGGCCGTGGCAGGACCCGGTGTCCATGGTGCTCGGCTCCGGGCTGGCCGAGGTCCGGCATATGGACCTCGCACGGCTCGCGGAGACCGGCGGCCATGTGCTGCTGGGCTCCTGCACCGGCCTGGGCGCGCAGATCCTCTCGGTCCTCGCGTCGGTGCCCGTGGGCGCCGGGGGACGCGAACGCTATGCGCGGGCCCTGGCCGCCGCGGCGGCGGACTTCCGTCCCTACCCGGGCCGGGTCACCGTCGACGGTGCCGTCCTGGCCGAGGGCCCCACCGTTCTGGCCAACGTCGGCGGCGGGCGCTACCGCGCCGGGCAGTATCTGCTGCTGCCGCACTCCCGGCCGGACGACGGGCTGCTGGACGTCTGCGTCATCGGCGGCCGGACCGACCCGGCACGGGTGCCGGAGCTGACCCGTCACGCCGGCCACCTCGGCGAGCCCGGAACGGCGTACGGCCGCGGACGCCGCATCGTCGTCGAGCGGCTCGACGGCGAGGGCCTGGTCCTGGAACACGACGGCGAGCTGCGGGACGGCATCGGAAGCACGGCCACCTTCGAGGTGGTGCCGGGCGCTCTGCCGGTCTGGACGGCCCGGGTGGCGCGCTGACGCCCGGACGTAAGAAGACCGGGACGTGACAGGACCGGACGGAGGAAGAAAGGACCCTCGTGGCTGCCCTGCTGGAAGAACTCGGCGCGTGGGCCGCGCGGCTCACACCCGAAGCGATTCCCGAACGGGTGCTCCGCCGGGCCGCCAGTCAGGTGCTGTCCCAGCTCGGGGCGATCCGCGCCGGGGCCGGACATCGCCTCGGCCGCCGGCTGACCGCCGCCTTCGGGCCGCCGCTCCAGCCCGATCCGCGCCGGTCGGCCTGCGTGCTGGCCGGGCTCGGCTCCTGGCTCAACCTCGACGACACCGCGTACGCAGGCCACCTGTCCAACTCCACCGTCGCGGTGCCCCTCGCCTTCGCGCACGCCCGGCGGCTGGACGGTCCGGCACTGCTCACCGCGGTGGTGGCGGCCAACGAGTGCGCCGCCCGCGTCACCGCCGCGGCGACGCTGGGCACGCTGCGCGGCCAGACAGCGCTGCACGCGCACCTCGCGGGCGCCGTCGCCGGGCGGCTCAGCTGCGAGGGAGCTCCGCCCGCCCGCTGGCCGGACGCGCTCGGTCTGGCGTACGCGCAGCCGCCGTGGCCGCTGATGCGGGCCTTCCTGGCCGGCGACGCCCGGCTGCTGAACGCCCTGGGGCCGGTGCGTACGGCCATGGACGCGTGCGACGCGGCCGCCGCCGGGCTCACCGGCCCGCACGATCTGCTGGAGCACCCGGACGGCTTCCTGCGCCGCTTCGCGACCGTCCCGCTGCCCGAGGCGGTCACCGCGGGGCTGGGAACGCGCTGGCACACCGAGACCTTCTCGTACAAACTGCACCCGGGCGGGCCCGGGATCGACGCCGCCGTCGACTGCGCCATGGCCCTCCACGACGATCTGGGCGCCCCGGACGCGGCCGAGCTCGCCGACGACATCGCCGAGGTGCTCGTGGAGGCGTCGCTGTACACCGTCCTCGCGGCCCGGCGCGCGCGCCGCTATCTCGGCGGGACCGCACGGCCCCTGGGCGCCCTGGTGCTGGACGTCGGCTACCCCGTGGCCACCGCGCTGCTGACCGGGCGGCTGACGGTGGCAGACCTGGACCCTCCGGCCTCGGACGACCCGGTGCGCCGGGCCGTGGCCGCCCGGGTCCGGCTGGTGCACGACACCGGCATGACCCACGCGCTCCTGGCCTCCTGCGCACCGTTCGGCGAGGCGCTGCGCCAGGCGGGCCCCGCCGGTGCCGCGTGGCTGCGGGAGTTCGGCGGTGACGCGCTCGCCGGGCTGGCGGGCGAACCGGTGCCCCCCGCCGCGGACTTCACCGACGCCGTCAAGGCCACCGGCGCCCGGGTGACGGTCCGTCTCACCGGCGGCCGCCGCGCGGTGCGGGAGCTGATGATCCCGCACGGCGCCGCGGGCCCGCACACCCGGGCCCAGCACGCCGCCCTCGTCGGCGCGAAGTTCCGTGCGCTCGGCGGCCCTGCCGACGTCGCCGACGCGCTGGTGCGGGTGCCCCGGATGGACGGCGCCGAGCTCCGCGCGTGGATCGAGACGGCGCTGCGGCCCGGCCCGCCGCGCACCGATCAGGCAGCCGTCAGCGATCCGTCAGGGGCCTGTGGCAGCGTGGGGGCGCCCGCCCCTTTCCCACCGCGCGCCGCCGACAGCGAGGAGCAACGCCTGTGAGCGCTCCGACGGACACCGGACCGGACACGGAACAGGAAACACTCCGGACTCTCCGCCTGTACCGGGCTCACCTCAGCAAGGGCCGGGCGACCGTGGCCGAGCTGTTCGGCGGCCGCATGGAGGTCGCCTCCTCGGGTGCCTGGCTGACCACGAGCGACGGCGAGCGGTACCTCAACTGCGGCGGTTACGGCGTGTTTCTCATGGGGGCGCGGCACCCGCTCGTCATGGAGGAGGTCCGCCGCCAGCTCGGCACCCACCCCGTCGCCACCCGCCTCCTGCTCGAACCGGCCGTCGCCCGCGCCGCCGAGACACTGGTTTCGGTGACCCCGCCGGGGCTGGACCGCGTGCACTTCTCGCTCTCCGGCGCCGAGGCGGTCGAGACAGCGCTCAAGCTGGCCCGTGCCCAGGGCCGGCGGAAGGTGGTCGCCATGCACATGGGCTACCACGGCAAGACGCTCGGCGCCCTGTCGGCCACCGGCAAGGACGTGTTCCGGCGGCCGTTCAGCCCCCTGTTGCCCGATGTCACGCACCTCCCGTACGGGGACGCCGGGGCGCTGGAGAAGGAGCTCGCCGAACAGCCCGGCGAGGTCTGCGTGATCGTCGAACCGGTCCAGGGCGAGGGCGGCGTGGTCATCCCGCCGGACGGCTATCTGCGGCGGGTCGGCGAACTGTGCCGCGCCCACGGCGCGTTCTTCGTCCTCGACGAGGTGCAGACCGGCATGGGACGTCTGGGCACCTGGTGGGGAGCCGACGCCGAGGGCGTGGTCCCGGACGTGCTACTCGCGGGCAAGGCGCTGGGCGGGGGAGTGGTCCCGGTCTCCGCCGCGATCGCCACGCGCGAGGCGTTCCGGCCGTTCGACAAGGATCCGTTTCTCCACACCGGGACGTTCTCCGGAGCCCCGCTCCTCATGGCCGCCGTCCGGGGCGCCGTCCGCGCGGTACGCGAGGAGGACCTCACCACCCGGGCGGCGGATCTCGGCGCCCGGCTGCTGCCGCGCATCGCGGAGATCGCCCGCGGCAACATCCCCGAGCTGCTCGCCGGGGTGCGCGGCCGGGGCCTGCTCATCGGCGTGGAGCTGACCGAGGCCGGGCTCGCCGGGGAGCTGCTGATCGAGCTGTTCAACCACCGCCTGGTGGCCAACCACTCGATGAACGGCAGCACCGTGGTGCGGTTCACCCCGCCCGCCGTCCTCACCGACGCGGACGTCGACTTCTTCCTGCACGCCTTCGACGGGGCCACCCGCGCCCTGGTCGAGAACGCCACGCGGACCCCGGAAGGCCGGAGGTGACCATGCGACACGTCGTCCTGGAAGCGCTCGTCCCCGGCGAGCGCGCCGAGACGGTCCTCGACGGAGTCTCGCGCTTCGAGCGCTACCCCCGCCTCGCCCCGCACGTACGCGCCGCCGTGGTGCACACCGGGCCGCCGGCGGCCCGGGGCAGCTCCAGCTGGGAGCTGTACTTCCGCAGCGGTCTGCTGCGCTGGACCGAGACGGAGGAGTTCGACCGCGAGCGCCTGCGCATCGCCTTCCGGCAGACCGAGGGCGACTTCGACGCGTTCGCCGGCTGCTGGACACTGCGCCAGAGCGGCGACGACTGCGCCCTGCGCTTCGACGCCGAGTTCGACTTCGGCATCCCCAGCATGGAGGGGATCCTCGATCCCATCGCCGAGCGCGTCATCAAGGAGACCGTCGCCTGGGCGGTCACCGGCATGTTCGCCGGGACCACGCTCGGCGAGGAGATGGAGATCGGTACGGCGCCTCCCCGCGCGCGGCCGTGACGCCCTGGGGTGTTCCGCCGAGCTGTCCATGATGCCGGGCCGTTCACGCTGCCGGGCCGTTCACGCTGCGAGGCCGCCCACGCGGCCGGGCAGGCCCTTCACCGGGAGGAGCGACCGATGGACCAGGCCAACCCGTTCGAGACCCGCACCACCTTCCGCCTGCACCGAGCCGAGTACCTGGTCGGCCTCGCGGTCTGCGCCGGACTCATGATCGCCCACGTCGGCGAGATCCGCTGGCCCGTGGCGCTCGCCCTGTTCGCGTACATCGACCTCATCGGCTACCTCCCCGGGGCCATCGCCTACCGGCGCAGCGGCGACGGCAGGATCTCCAGGGTCTACTACGTGCTCTACAACACGATGCACAGCCTGATCACGCAGGCGGCCGTGGCCGCACTGTGGTGCTGGCTCGTGCGCCCCGAATGGGCCCTGCTGGCGCTGCCGCTCCATCTGTGCGGCGACCGGGGGCTGTTCGGGAACTTCCTGAAGCCGTTCGCGCTGCGCTTCGAGCCCGAGGCCGAGCCGGGCTACCGGCGGCTGGCCGACGGACTGCGCGGCCGCGCGGCCGGACGCAGGGTCCCCGTACCCGTCACCGCCCCAGCCCCCGTGCCCGCGGCCGGTCGGGCCGGCTCCGGGCCCAAGGGGTAGGCCGTCCGGCCGCCGAGGGTG
Organism: Streptomyces fumigatiscleroticus; assembly: GCF_014647975.1. Classification (GTDB taxonomy): domain Bacteria; phylum Actinomycetota; class Actinomycetes; order Streptomycetales; family Streptomycetaceae; genus Streptomyces; species Streptomyces fumigatiscleroticus. The sequence continues at coordinate 691,814 of NZ_BMQF01000001.1, read as the reverse complement.
TTCCGCGACCACCACACAGGAGGAGTCCAGCGATGACCGACACCGTAGACCCCGTGTCACCCGAGGCGGACTGGGAGACCGCTCCGGGGCTCCTCGACGGGGCGAAGACCCTCGACCTCACCGCCGAGCGGTGCGATCTGGCGTACTGGCTCCGCCATGTGGCGCAGGGGACCCTGCACGGCCGCGCCGTCACCGGGCACGCCGAGGAGGCCCGCACACCGGAGTTCATCAAGCAGCCCGGTCCGCTGCGCGAGGCGCTCGTCCTCGAACTGGGCTTCCGGTCGCTGGCCGAGGAAACGGCCACCCGGGCCCTCGGCCATTACGTGGCCCAGGCCCCGGGCGTGGCGGAGATGGAGTTCTACGCCACCCAGCTCCTGGACGAGGCACGCCATGCCCGGGTGTTCCGCGAGCACCTCGTGGAACTGGGTATGCCCGCGCGGACGCTGCTGAGCGACATTCGCGAGAGGGCCGCCGACTACCGGGCCCGGGTCCTTCGCCCGCTGGAGGAGTTCACCCTGGACATCGTGCGGGACCGGGCCGACTTCGCCGGCGGCGTGGCCATCCTCACCATCGTCATCGAGGGCGTCCTCGCACCCGCCGCCGAGCTGAGCGAACGCAAGTGGACCCCGCTGGACCCGGCGGCCGGAGAGGTGTCCCGGGGCGCGGCGATCGACGAGATCCGCCACCTGGCCGTCGGCAGTTCGGTGCTGCGTGACCACCTCGCCGCGCACCCGAAGTACCGGCCGCGGCTGCTGGAGATCCTTCGCGCCGGGCGGAAGCTGTGGGACGAACTGCCGGACCGGGAGTTCGTCATCGCCCGCGAGGAGCTCTTCCAGAAGGGCATGATGCAACACGCCGAAAAGGTCGGCGACTACGAGATCTGGCCGGGCCGGCGCCTGCTCGACACCACACCGGAGGAGCGCTACGACACGGCCGTGCGCTGGACGGACGAGATGGCCGGGGTGCGCCTGGCCCACATGGGCCTCGAGGAGGCCGTCGCCGTGCTCGGCGTACAGACCGCCTCCGAGAATCGGACCGTCACCAAGGAGCCGGCCGTTCCCGAGGGGCAGACCGTCTCCCAGGGGCGGAGGTGAGGAGTCCGGCGACGGGCGGCGGCGCCCCGTCCCGTACCGGCCTGCACGCCGTCCCCCGCAGCGCGGTCGTCATGGGGGTCGGCGGCTGGCTGCCGCCCGATGTGGTGACCAACGACGACCTGGCCGCCCGCCTGGACACCTCGGACGCGTGGATCCGTACCCGTACCGGCATCGCACGGCGTCATGTGGCCGGGCGAGGCACGGCCGCCTCGGATCTCGCCGTGGAGGCGGGCCGCAGGGCGCTGGCCTCCGCGGGCGATCCCGCGGTGGACGCGGTCGTCCTCGCCACCATGACGCCGGACCACCCGGTCCCGGCCACCGCGCCGGTCGTCGCCGCCCGTCTAGGGCTGGACGGCGTCCCGGCGTTCGACCTCGCCGCGACCTGTGCGGGGTTCGTCTACGGGCTCGCCACCGCCGCCGGGCTGATCGCCGCCTCGGTCGCCGAGCGGGTGCTGGTGATCGGTGCCGAGGTGCTCACCGGCATCGTCGATCCGCAGGACCGTACCCTGGCGGTCCTGCTCGCCGACGGGGCCGGGGCGGTGGTGCTGCGGGCGGGGCAGGACGAGCCGGGAGCGCTCGGTCCCGTCGTCCTGGGCAGCGACGGAGCGCGCGGCGATCTGCTGCGCATCCCCGGCGGCGGCTCCCGCGCGCGTGCGGACGGCCTCCCGGCCGGGACGGGCGGGGAGTTCCTGCACATGCACGGCCAGGAGATCTTCCGCAACGCTGTGGAGCGGATGGCGGAGTCCTCGCGCCGCGCCCTGGAGGCCGCCGGCTGGAAGACCGGCGACGTGGACCGTCTGGTGGCACACCAGGCCAACGCCCGCATCCTCGCCGCCCTCGGCGACGAGCTGGACATCCCCGCCGACCGGAGGCCCGCCACCATCGAGCACACGGGCAACACCGGCTCCGCCTCGATCCCCGTGCTGCTGGCCGGTGCCGTCGCGGACGGGCGGCTGAAGCCCGGTCACCGTGTCCTGATCACGGCCTTCGGCGGCGGGCTGGCATGGGGCGCGACCACCCTGGTGTGGCCGGACCTGCCCGCCCGGCATTGAGAAGTTCCCTCCTCGGTCCCCCTAGTCCGCAGTTCACCGTTACTTGCCGTAAGGACGAGCCATGTTCGAGCAGCTGAAAGACATCCTCGCGGGCAAGCTTCATGTGCCGGCCGACTCGATCACCATGGAGGCCACCCCCCAGGACATCGAACTGGACTCCCTGGCCGTCGTCGAGCTGTCCCTCGTCCTCGACAAGGAGCTCTGCATCCGCATCAGCGACGACGAGCTGTCCGGGGCCGGGACCGTCGGCGACATCGTCCGGCTCATGGAGGCACGGGGAGCGGCGCTCTGATGCCCCGCTGCGACGCGGCCGTCACCGGTGTCGGGCTCGTCACCCCGGCGGGCATCGGTGTGGAGGAGAACTGGGAGCGTGTCTGCGCGCCCAAGCCCGCCGCCGCCCTGGACCCGGAACTGGCAGACGCTCCGGTACGGATCTCCTGTCGCGTGCCCGGCTTCGACCCGGTCCAGCGGCTGGGCGCCCGCCGGGCCCACCGCCTCGACCGCTTCGTCCAGCTGGCGCTGGTGGCCGCCCGCGAGGCGCTCGCCGACGCCGGCCTGGACCCGGCTTCCTGGGACGGCAGCAGGGTGGGCGTGGTGCTCGGCTGCGGCGACGGCGGCACCGCGACCCGGGAGCGCGAGCACCGGGTGCTGCTGGAGGAGGGGGCGCGCTGGGTCTCGCCGCTGGTGCACCCGATGGCACTGCCCAACATGCTGGCGGGCCAGCTGTCGATCGAGCTCGGGGTGACCGGTCCCGGTCTGGTGGTCGCCACCGCCTGCGCCTCCGGGGCGACCGCCGTCGGCGTGGCCCGGGACCAGCTGTCACTCGGCCGCTGCGACATCGTGCTGACGGGCGCGAGCGACGCCCTGGTGACGCCCTTCCAGGTGGCCGGCTACGCCCAGACGGGAGCCCTCTCACAGCGGCACGACGACCCGGCCGGCGCCTCCCGCCCGTTCGACGCCGACCGGGACGGCTTCGTCATCGGTGAAGGGGCGGGCCTGCTGGTCCTGGAGCGGCCGGAGCACGCACGGGCCCGCGGAGCGCGCGTACGGGCCCGGGTCGTCGGCTACGGTGCCACCGCGGACGCCCATCACGTCACGGCGCCGCACCCGGAGGGACGCGGGATCGAGGCCGCGCTGCGCGCCGCGCTCGCCGACGCCGGGGCGTCCCCGCGCGACGTGGCACACGTCAACGCCCACGGCACCGGGACGCCGCTGAACGACCTCGTCGAGGCCGCGGCCGTGCACCGGGTCCTGCCGCACGCCCCCGTGGTGACCTCGACCAAAGGAGTCACCGGGCACCTGCTCGGCGCGGCGGGGGCGGTCGAGGCCGTGTACACCGTGCTCGCGGTGGAGCGCGGACTGGTGCCCCCTACCGCCAACCTCGGCCGTCCGGACCCCCGAGTGGAACTCGACGTCGCTACCGTCCCCACCCGCCGCCGGATCGGCCTGGCGCTCACGAACTCCCTCGGCTTCGGCGGCCAGAACGCCGTCCTGGCCGTGGCCGCCGCGTGAGACGACGACCTCTGCCGGGCTGCGCGCCTCACGCCCGGCGGGGGCCGTCCCGGCCAGGTGGAGGCCGTCGTCCGGGGTCGTCCGCCGGACCGCCGTCCGGGCACAGGATGGCCCGCTCCAGCGCCTGCAGCTCCCGCCCCGGCCGGAGGCCGAGTTCGTCCGCCAGCCGGTTCCGCGCCCTCCGGTAGGACGCCAGCGCCTCCGCCTGCCGCCCCGACCGGTGGAGCGCCGTCATCAGATAGCCGGTCAGCCGCTCGTTCAACGGATACTCGCCGACCAGACCGGTCAGCTCGGGCACCAGTGCCCGGTGCCGGCCCAGGCGCAGCTCCAGCTCGATCCGCTGCTCGGCCACCGCCATGCGTTCCTCGTCCAGCTGCGCCGCCGCGCTGCGCATCGCCTCGCCGTCGAGACCGGAGAGGGCGGGCCCGCGCCAGAGGGCGAGCGCGGTGCGGTACAGCTCGGCCGCCTCGGCCGGGTTCCCCCGAGCCTCGGCCAGCTCCGCGGCCGCCACCTCCCGCCGGAACACCTTCAGATCCACGTCGCCGGGGCCGGTGTGCAGGACATAGCCGTGCGGCCGGGTCTCGATCCCGCAGTCGCCCTGCCCGGACTCGGCCAGCCTGTGCCGCAACCGTGAGATGCAGATGTGGACCTGGCCCCGGGCGGTGGAGGGCGGCTGCTCGCCCCAGACCGCGTCGATCAACCGCGCGATGGTCACCACGCAGTCGGCGTTGAGCAGCAGGGTGGCGAGGATCAGCTTCTGCCGCTCCGCCCGCAGTGGCAGCGCACCGGCTGCCGGTCCGATCTCCAGTGGCCCCAGAATGCGGAAGAACGGCGGGTCGTCGCGGCACGGACGGGGGGCGGGGATGCGCATGGGCCTCCTCCCTGGCAGCAGAGCGCACGGGGCCGTGATGCACGGACTGCCGCACAGTAGACCGTTCGCCCATTCCCGCTCAAGGCGGCCGTTTCGGTGCGGAAGAGGTTGCGCCACACCTGCCGACCGTGGTGTGGCGCCCTCCGTGCCCCTACCTCCGGTCTGTGCGGTCCAGGAGCCGGGCTGTGTCTGTCGGCGACGACGTTCATGCAGGTCAGGCAGTGCATCTCCGTCTTGAAAGCCGCAGCCGGGCAGGGGGCCGATGATGACAGTTCGGGGCCCGGACGTCTGAGCCGGTACCGTCTGCGGCGACCGAAGGACTGGTGGGACTGCGTCATGGCAGTTCGGCAACTGGCCCGGATGTAGAGGGTGTGGCCTGGTTTGCGGTGATCGGTTGCTTGATCACGTCAGGCAAAGCTGAGGTGCTCTCTCGGGAAGCTAGTCGACCTGGGCCCTCTCGATCTGGGTGACGTACCGTCAGGCAAGTCAGCATCTGGTCGGCATCGGTCCCGCCGCATTCCGAAGCGGCTGTCCGATGCGACGCCTGGTCGGCAGCGTCAGAACAGCCTGGTGGCTACGGAAACGCGGGTCAGGGAGCTTCCTCGTCAGAGGCGCTCGATTCACCTCGGCATCCCCGATCCGACGCCTGCCCGTGTAGAGTGCGGAACGCCCTTGACTTGCAGAAAGCGGGCAGGGAGCAGGCGAATCGGGAGTTTCTTCATGCTTCGTACAGTATTCAAGTCCAAGATTCACTAATTGGTCATCTGTGCAGGTCAGGGCATTATTGAGCCGCTCGGGTCAGTAAAAGGTCAGCATGAGGCGGGGAGGTGTCCCGGTTTGCTGACCTGGTGACCGCCGCGGCGGGGGACCTGGGCACAGGTGCCTGGCTCCCGCTCGGAAGGTTCGCTCCGTGGCTCGACGACTCGCCCGCGGCGCGGGGGCGTTCTTCAAGGACTGCGGCTGAGCGAGGCCGACCCGGTGCCCGCACCCGTATTCGATCCGTTTCAGGGGCGCGCTCGGGAAGCAGCGCGAGGAGGCGGGCTTCGGCACTCAGGACGCCGCGATCGAGCGCCTCACGCAGATATATGCGGCGAAGAAGCGGACGGCGCCGTCCATCGCGGAAGCGCGACGCGCGTTGGGTCAGCAGACGATCGCGGAATATGCGCGGCAGTGGCTGCCCCGGCAGCGGAGGATGACGGAGTACTCCACGGGCGAGCACGTCAACAGCTCCATCAACGTGCACATAGTTCCGCGCTTGGGCTCGCGGAAGCTGAATACCGTGACGCCGATTGTGGTCGAGCGCTTTCTGGACGCTTTGGAGGCCGACGGTGTCGGCCGAGGGAACCAGGTCAATATCTTCCGCACTCTCAAGATGATTCTGCGGGACGCCTATGACAAGCGAGCGATGGCCGATGACCCGGTGAAGGGCGTGCAGGAACCGGAGTATGTCCGCGAGAAGGTGGTCATCCCGACCCTCGCGTACGTGAAGCAGGCCCTGGGCGTTGCCGGTGACGACTTGGCGCTCGAGATCGTCATGATGACGGGCTGCGGCCTGCGCAACGGCGAGGCCGGAGCCGTGAACATCAACAACCTCGCGATGCGCTGTCACCTCGGGAACCCTGACACTCGGCGTGAGTGTGTCCGTACGGTTCTCAAGGGGAGCAGGAATGCCGGAGCGTCCCTCGTCCGCGGTCCATCGGCAGCCGACGGCGTGGGCACGCGATCGTCCGGTTGTCTCGTGTTCCTTCTCGTATACCGTCAGCGATACTCGGAGCATGAGGACGGCAGCGTACGAAGCTGTGGCCGCGTCCCAGGACGCTCAGGTCGCCGCGGCTCTCATCGGCGGGCTGGTCATCGCCGACGCGCCGACCGGCGGCCCAGATGATCCGCAAGAGGCGAGAGCCGGACAAGGAGCCGGTCGCGCCGGTCACGAGCGCCCGGAGTGCATAGCACATGCTGGAGCAGCTCCATCACCAGGAAACCCGACGAGGCTCGGGTCGGCACTGTCGACGGACCGTTAGCGGCACTTACTTCGGCGGCAGGGCAAGCACAGGCGAGCGTGCCTGTTCCCTGTACGGGTGCGGGCCGCCGGAACCTGGCGCTCGCCCGTGTGACCGCACACAACGGGCGAGGCACTGGAGGCGACACGGCGAGTCACCAGACACATCGGGCGGCGGGAGCAGCGCTGGCAACAGTCGTGGCACTGGTGGCGGCCGCACTGACCGGCTGCACCGACGAGGGCGGCGGCTCCACTCCCTCCGGCCCGGCGGCCAGCCGGGCCGCGTCGGCGGCGACCTCGCTCTCCTCGGAGGCAGCCGAGGCGCTGGCGTCGGCGAAGGCCGAGGCGAAACGCAGGCTCGACCAGATCCAGAACGGCGTCGACGTCAAGGACGACGTGCGGCTCGGCGAACCGGTCACCGCCGTCGACGGACGGACCAGGGTCCCGGTCACCGTGCACAACACCACGGACGCGCAGAAGTCCTTCGCCGTGCAGGTCGACTTCACCGACCAGGGCGGCAACCTGCTGGACACGGTCGTCGTCACCATGGATGACATCCCCGCCGGCGCGACGGCCAAAGCCGATGCCCGCAGCACACACGACTTGGCGGGCGAGGTGCACACGACGGTGTACCGGGCGGTGCGCTACTGAGACACCGACAGCCGACGCACCCGGAAGAGACCGGCTTGGCGACTTCTTGCCGGACCTTTTCGCGTCCGCCACGCCCGGGGAACGCCCCGGCGAAGCGCTCAGCGTTGCAGTCGGCCCGCTGTCCGCGGGTCCGGCCGCCCGTCCTCCAGCGACGCGCCGCTCAGCATGGGTTCTTCGCCCGGGCGGTATCCCGTGAGCGGGCTTCCCACCGCAACCTCAACATGCTGATCGAGCGTCTGAGCATGCAGCCACGGGCCGAGCAGTCGCCGCTCGGTGCCGAAGCTCATTCCGAGAGCGTCGTCGACCTGGTGTCCGAGTGATTGCGACATCGTACGTTCCGCCCCTGGCAGCCTTGGTGGACCACACGAGTCCTTCCGTCCTCCAGTACCGCACGCTCGCCCCGAGGGGTGACGAGGAAGCCGCACGCCGTGGGATGCTTGATGCTCGATCCAGGGGGTGTCGGACATGGCTGATGATTCCCCGACCGGACGGCGGCATCTGGTGTACCCACCGGCCGATGCGCCGGCATCGGATCCGCGGGTAACCCCACTTGCCGTAGGAAGCGTTGTCTTCGCCGCCTGCGTGCTGTTCCTGGTGGGCTTCTTCCACGCCATCGTGGGGCTGGCCGTTCTCATCGACGAGGACATGTTGTCACCGCCGGACAGTTACCTTTTCGCATGGGGCACGCACGGATGGGGATGGCTCCATCTCGGCTTCGGCGTTGCGGCGGTGACAGCCGCGGTGAACCTGTTCAGTGCGCGGCCCTCCGCCCGCGTCATCGGCATCGTCGTGGCGCTGCTGAGTGTGGTGAAGAACTTCTTCTTCGCGCCCTACTCCGGCGTCTGGTCGGCGATCATGGTTGGTATGAACGTGCTGGTGATCTGGGCTCTGACCCGATACGGCCCGGAGCAGGCGCAGAAGGTGTACGGCGCACCTACGCCACGTACGCAATGACGCCATAGGCTCCACCACTGCCGCCGCGTCTCTGAGGTCATTCCTGACGCGTCGAAGCCGCGTCCTGCGTCTTCTCCGGGGGAGCCGTACGGCCGACGCGGCGGCGGTCATGGGTCTGGAAAAGCGGGGATGACACCCAGGTACCCGGCCGGGCCGTGGCCGCGCGACTGCCCGCCGCGGACGCTGCCGAACTGGGTCTCGCCGGCCGCCGTCAGGTCCTCCTCGAGGTGCAGGCGGCCGTCCGGCCCGCGCGGCCGGCGGCGCGCCCGGTTCGCCCAGCCGTTCCGCCGCGGCGAGGAGCCGCGCGGCGACGGGTCCGAGCGCGGTGAGGAAACCTTCCGCGACGGGTGTGCCGCCCGCGTCGAGGAGCGCCTTCCGCGGATACTTCGCCCACAGGTGTTCGAGCGGAATGAATTCTGCCGCGGTATCCGGGACCAGCGTTTCCGCCATGTCCCCGACCTCGCCGGCGGTGAGCCCGAAGACGTGGTTCTCGGTCGGCGCCGGATACGCCGCCTCCGCTCCGTGCAGGTACTCCTCGCAGGGCAGGCCGAGCAGCGCGGCGACCGTGCCGCCCCTGCCTATGGCCTGGTAGTCGAGCGGGAAGAGGGTGCAGTCCGGCTTCTTCTGCACGAACAGCACATCGAGGACGCGGATCTGCTCGTTCGACTCCAGGATGTCCAGCTCCTCAGTGATCCGCCCCACGAACTCGGCGCCGGGACCGACCGCGACCGCCAGCAGCCGCACCGGACCGGTCAAATCCATGCTGGTGGCTCCCTTGAAACGGACCGCCTGTCCATCGAGCCGCAGACCGTGCGGTGTCGCGTCACCCGCCAGGGGTGAGGAGGCCGTGCGCCATGTAGGTGACGGTGGCGGTGGAGGTGCGACGCCCATGGCCCACGAGGGAGAGACTCCTCCGGCCCGCGGGCGCGGGAGCCCCGCGGGCCAGGAGGAAGAAGGCGGAGGGAACGGCCTCGGGGGCCGTGCGGAAGCGGGCGTCCGGCCCCGCGACGGCGAGGCGGACGCCGACGCTCCCGCCGTCGAGGACGAACTGGAGCGTCTGCGGGCGGAGGTGGCGGCGCTGCGGGCCCGTGTCCGGACCGAGCACCGGCGGCGTGCCCGGCTGACCGCCGTCAGACGAGCGGTCGCCGCCCTCCTGACCGCACTGGTGGCCGTGTGCGCGGTCGGCGCGGTCATCGGGGTGTGGGCCGGGCGGACCGTCCTCGACACCGGCCGCTGGGTCGCCACGGTGGGCCCGTTGCCCGAGGACCCGGCCGTGAACGCGGCGCTCTCCGCCTACCTCACCGAGGAGCTGTTCTCCCGGCTGGACGTGGAGGAGCGGCTGTCCGACGCCCTGCCCGACCGGGCCTCCTTCATCGCGGCACCGGTCACCTCGGCCGTCCACGACTACGTGCGGGAGTCGATCAGCAGGCTGATCAGGACGGAGGAGTTCCAGGACCTGTGGCGCGAGGCGAACCGCTCCGCGCACCCGCGGATCGTCGCCGTGCTGGAGGACCGCGCCGAGAACGTGGACGTGCAAGGCGACACGGTCACACTCGATCTGCTGCCCCTGGTCAACAATCTGCTGGGCGCGCTGGAGGACCGGCTCCCCACCGTGTTCGGCAAGGAGGGCGACCTGCCGTCCGTGAAGTCCGGCGAGATTCCGCCCGGACTGCGCGACCGGATCGACAAGGCGCTGGGGGTGACGCTGCCGGAGGACTTCGCGCAGGTCCGGCTCTACGACCGCGACCGGCTCGAGCCCCTTCAGGAGGCCGTGCTGCTGTTCAAACGCGCGGTCGTGGGACTGATCGTCGCCGTACCGCTGCTGCTCGGCCTCGCCCTGTGGATCTCACCGCACCCCCGCCGCACCCTCCTCCAGCTCGGCCTGTGGCTGGTGGTGTCGGTCACCGCGATGACCGCCGTCCTGCGTGCCGTACGGGACGACCTCCTCGACGAGGTGCGGCCCGGTGTCTACCGGGAGGGCGTACGAACCACGCTGTGGGAGGTCTTCGCGCCCCTGCGGGAACGGGGTGACCAGCTTCTCCTGGCCGGCGTCGCCCTCGCCGCACTTGCCTACCTCGTCGGGCCCGGACGCCTGCCCGTCGCGCTGCGCCGCTGGACGGTCCAGGGGGCCCAGGCCGTCGGCCGGCTGGCGGCCCGGATCGGCCAATGGGCCGGTTCCGCCGGGCGATCGCGGCCGTGGATCCGCGAGCACGCCGATGTGCTGCGGGTCGCGGGCGTCGTCATCGCGGTCGTCACGGTGCTGTGGCTGTCCTCGTGGACGGGGCTGTTCGTGGCCGCGGCCGTCCTCGCCGCGTACGAGGGCGCGGTCACCCTTCTGGCACGGGACGGCACCCTGGGCCCGGCCGACGAGACGCCACCCGAGCAGCTCTCGCCCTCCCCGGAGCACCGGTGAGCGTCCCGATCGTGGGCGTCACGGGCGAACGGCCACAGCGATCCGATTCCCCCGGCGGAACCGCCGGGGGAGGGCGTACGCCTCGCGGCCCCGTTCCTGGTTCGCCTGGTTCGCGATCCTCCGGTGACAGGCACCGCGACGGGCAACGCGATGCAACGGCACCCCGCACCGCACCCGCCCCGGCTCTGTCTCCGACGAGGCTTACGCCATGACATCGTGCAGCTCATCGCGGACTGCATGCAGGCGTCCGATCGGTACGGGCGCGGCGGTGGGCGTCACCGTTGCCGTGCTTGTCGTCACCCAAGTGGTCGACCACTTCTGGGCGCCCTTGTCCGGGGCGTTGGTCGCCGTCGTGGTCGGCGGGCTGCTGTTGGCAGTGCTTTTCCGGGCCGGGGGCACCTGGGCGGACGCGGGTCTGGATCCCGGCGGGCTCGGGCGCGGTGCGCGCTGGGCGATGGGGCTGATCGGCCTGGTCACCGTGGTGTATGCGGTCGGCATGCTGGTGCCGTTGACCCGGGGACTGTTCGCGGACGACCGCTACAGCGAGCTGACCGGCGGTCAGGTGGCCCTTCGGGTGCTGCTCACGGTTCCGCTCGGGACGGTGCTGCTGGAGGAGGTCGCCTTCCGGGGCGTGCTGTACGGGCTGGTGTGCCGGGTGAGGGGTGTGGTGTGGGCGACGGCTGTGTCGAGTGTGTTGTTCGGGTTCTGGCACATCCTGCCGTCGCTGGGCCTGGCGGCGGCGAAACCCGCTCTGGGGCCGGTGTTCGGCGATTCCGCGCTCGGGGCCGTTGGCGTTGTCGCGGCCACGGTGGTGTTCACCGGAGGTGCGGGGGTGCTCTTCTGCGAGCTGCGGCGCCGCAGCGGCAGCCTGCTGGCCCCCATGGGCCTGCACTGGGCGGTCAACGCCCTCGGCTATCTGGCCGGCTTCCTGCTGCGGTGACCGAGCCCGAATACGCGAGGCGACGAGGCAGCCGCGGTTGCGCGAGGGCGAGGACGCACGGCGGCCGGGGCGGGCCGTGGGCGGGGCCGGATGACGGCATCGGTGCCGGCGGGGTTCACCCGCCGGCCGCGACGGTCTTCTTCAGTTCTTCGAGCTGCTGAGGGGTGAGACCCGCGGGCCGCATGACGGCGTTCCATCCGTCGACGTACTCGGCCGTGTACTTGTGCCCGTGGCCCTCCGGTACCTCGGTGGCGAACGGCAGGTCGGCGGTGACCTGCCAGAAGGTCACGAAGGGGAACCAGAACATGCCCGGCAGGACGTCCTCGCCCGGAGGCTGGCCGATCCAGTCCGGCCGGTGGAGGGCGAGGCGCGGGCTCCACCAGACGATCGGGTCGGAGGGGTGCATCAAATACAGGACGCGACTGCCCTTCCACGGCTCGTCCGCGGGCGGGACGTCCGTGTGCGGGTCGTTCGTGAACCGCACGGTCCGCCCGTCCCTGTAGACAGGCTGTACCTCGGGACTGTCTACGTCACGGTGGTCGCTGAACTCACGGAAGAGGGTGTTGAAGTTGGGCGGGCCGGCGAACAGCGTGCCCGCGGTGCGGTTCGCCAGGTCGTGCTCGCCGCTGAAGGCGGTCTCGCCACCGAACGAGCCCAGGCTCTCCCCGGCGACGAAGAGCCGGGGGCGGCTGCTGTGGGGCAGCTTCGACCAACGGTCGTAGACGGCGTCGAACAGTGCGCGGCCCGCCTCGCGGGCCTTGCTCTGGTCGACCAGGTAGGAGATCCAGGACGGGAGGTAGGAGTACTGGATCGCCACGGTCGCCGCATCGCCGCCGGTGAGGTACTCGAAGGTGTCCACCGACGCCGGATCGACCCAGCCGCTCCCGGTCGTGGTCACCACGAGCAGATTCCGGCGCTGGAAGCCGCCGTGCCGGCTCAGGTCCTCGACCGCCGCAGCGGTCCGGGACTCCGTGCTGTCGGCGGTCTCCAGACCGGCGTAGGAGCGGATCGGCGCCATGGCCGGACGGCCGGTGAACTCCTCGATGGCGCGGGCGGAGGGGCCGCTGCCGATGAAGGCCCGGCCCTGCATGCCCAGCGACTCCCACGGTATGAGCGAGTCTGGCCCGCCCGAGCGCAGGCCGGCCGTCGGCCTGCGCACCCCCTCCGGGGTCGTCGTGTCGCGCACCGAGAACGCCTCGTTCGCGGCGGCGACGAAGCCGTTCAGCAGTACGCCGGTCACCAGGGCCCAGGCGAGGCCGGCCACCGCGATCCAGCCGACCGCGGTCGCCGCGCGCGGCCCGATCCGGCGCCTGAGCAGGCCCGCCGTCCAGCGGTACAGCCCGCGCAGGGCGCGTCCGGTCAGCAGGATGAGGCAGAAGACCAGCGCCGCGACGAACGGCGAGAGCACCACCAGCAGGACGTTGTACTCGCGCACGCCCATCAGGCGGCGGATCTCGTGCTGCCAGTACTGCCCGAGGCCGAAGGAGAGACCGAACAGGACGGCCGCGGCGATACCGAAGGCGGCCCAGGAGCGGGGTCGCGGCGGCCGGGGCTCCCGGTCGGCGAAGGCCCGCCACACGGATGCCGCGAGGACACCGAGTCCGTACCCGATGCCCGCGGCGATGCCGCAGATCAGGCCCTGCACGAGGCCGCCGCGCGGAAGCAGCGACGGGGTGAAGGACAGACAGGCGAACAGGAGCGCGCCCCAGCAGCCGGGCAGCGTGACGAACAACAGCTTTCGCTGTTTCCGGGGCCGTGGTGACGGCGGGACGCGTTCGCCGGGTGCCGTGGCCTGGGCGGCGTCTGTGCTCGCGGATCGCCGGTCTGCCGGACCCCGCTCGGCACGTCGGTCCGTAGCGCCGTGCCGTATCCCGGGTGACGGGCCGGCCGGCGGTTCGGGTGGGTTGCCCGCCACGGCTACCTCCTGGTGAGGGGTTCTCGCTCGACGGGGCCGGTGGTCGTGGTCCGTCCGGCAGCTGCTGCCCTCGTAGAGGGGCTGCTCCAGCCTGCGGGATCGGCGCGGCCACTGGCCGGCGCATCCGGGTGCGGAAGCACCCGGTCACGCGGCGGCATCAGCGCGGACTCGCCCCTCGCCGACTGCTGGTACCGGGCGAGGAGGCGGATGACGTGCAGGAGGAGACCGATGACGGGAAGTACGACCAGGCAGACGATTCCGCCCTCTTTGCCCCATCCGGTCAGGCCGTCATCGTGCGGGACGTCGGTGATGACGTGGAAGAGCAGGAGGAGGAACAGCATGTTCACGAACAGCCTGAGCACAGCCCGTTGAACGTCCAGGAGCGGATGGCCGTAGGCGAGTGAAAGTGATCCACGCACGGATTCCTTCCCTTCGCTCGCCGTCGGCGGCAGGGCGTCGTACGGTCCTCACAGTCAGTGCTCGGGCCCTTGTGCCTCCGACGGTAGGGCGGCCGCGCGAAGGGGGCCATAGCCGAGCGGGCATGGAGGCGACAGCGCCGTGCCTCGAGAACCCGTCCTGTCCAGCCCACTGTCGGGTGCGGCCGTCACCGCCATCTCGTGAGTCGCTTCTCGGGGCGGGCCGGTGGAGCCGCAGGTGGCACGCGTCGCGATGGTCGGCGCGAGACAGGTAAGCACCGGGAAAGTGACTACTTGCTCGCCCGGTAGCGGGGCCTACCTGATCGCTATAGGCACGCATCCCGTCGGGTGCGTAGCGAACATGGTCGCGCCACTCCGTTCGGGGTGAGGACCCCGACGTGGAGCAAGCCGCGCAAAATGACGGTGCCTTCCGAACCGCTCAGGCCGTAGGGAGAGCAGTGTCGTCTGCATGGTGGCGATCGAGCCTGCTGCATCCGCACCTCAAGCCCCTCCCTTTCTATTTCTGGCTATTTCTGGATTCAGACAGTCGAGGCAGAGTGCCACCAGCGCCGCCGTCATGCCTGTCAGGCTGAGTCCCGGGGCCTGCCTCTCCGGGCGGTTCGGGGGAGCAGTGCGGGCAGGGCCCGTCAGGACAGGCCGAGCGCAGGGCGCCTCCCCCCTGAGGGCACCGACTGCGGGACAGCGTGGAGGTGACATGATGAACAGCGAGTCGGCGGACAGCGGTGACACGGCGGGCAGCGAGTCGGCGGGTACGTCCCCCCGGCCGGCTGCCGCCGGGAATCGGGAGCCGTCGACCGGTCTCCTGCGGGGCACGCCGGGGGCACCGCGCCCGCTGGCCCCGGCGGCGCCGTCCTGGCCGGCCCGCCGACTGCTGAGGATGTCCGAACGCGGTGCCGCGCTCGCACCGGGTAAGGACGGTGTGAACTACATGGGCTACGAACCCGACACCGCGCTCGTGCTCTCGGCGGCGTCCGCCTGGGCCTACTCGGACGCGGACACGCTCCACACAATGCTGGAGACGGCCTGCGGCATGGACGACGTCAAGGGCGAGACCTTCAGCGTGCGGAAGGAGCGCTCTTCGTCGACACCCAGGCGTTCTTCGTGCAGGGCACGCTGCGCGGGCAGGCGCGCGGGAGTGCCCGGAACCGGCTCGGCATCCTGGTGTTCCGCGGCACCGAGTTCGGGGGTGTGACGACGACCGACATCTACACGGACGTCAACACCGAACTCGTCCCGTACCCGGACACGGTCGGCTCCTCGGTCCATGCCGGGTTCCTCCGCAGCTTCAAGTACTTGTGGCCGGACATCGTCGACGAGCTCGCGAAGCCCCGGAACGCGATCGACCACTTCTTCGTCACCGGGCACAGTCTGGGCGGCGCGCTGGCCGTGCTCGCGGCCTGCGAGCTCTTCGACGACAGCCTGTCGCTGCTCCCCCAGGAGCTGAGGACGCACCTGCGCGCGGCATTCCGTGGCCTGTACACCTTCGGTCAGCCCATGGTCGGCGACCAGGCCTTCGCGGATCACTTCCAGGAGCGTGTCGGCGGGATGACGTTCCGGCACGTGTACCAGTACGACCTCGTGCCGCGCTTCCCGCCCCGCACTGCGGGCGACTTCGCGCACTTCGGCCGGGAGTTCTTCGGCACCCGGACCAGTCCGTGGAGCGAGCGGGATTTCCCGGTTCAGCAGGTTCTCGCCGCTGCGGTGGCCTTCCCGGTCGGCATTCTCGCCTTTCTGCTCCAGCAGCTGCCCGCAGGGCGCAAGATCTCTCTGCCGGTTTCGCTGGCCGACCACATGCCGCAGAACTACGTCGACTGCTCCAAGCTGAGGAACGCGGCGACGACCTTCCCTTGAGGGCTGCCGGACGAGTGGCCGTGACGGCCGGGCCGCGCTCCCTCCCCCAGTGCGGGTGAGGCGCGGGGCGGGTTGCCCGGATGCGATGGGAGGGGCGGCAGCGCGTACGCCGGCCGCTGCCCGGCCGGCGCCATCGGCGTTCGTCGGGCCGACGCGGCGCGGGGGACACCATGAAGCACTGGCGGGCTCTGATCGTCCTGGGTACCGCCCAGTTCCTGATGGTCCTGGACACCTCCGTCATGAACGTCTCCATCAGCCGGCTGGTGGCGGACTTCGACACGTCGGTCACCGCCATACAGGCCGTCATCACGCTGTACGCGCTGGTCATGGCCGCCTTCATGCTCATCGGCGGCAGGTTCGGGGACATCCTGGGACGTCGCCGCATGTTCTTCCTCGGCCTGGCCGTCTACGGCACGGGGTCGGCCCTGACCGCCGTGGCACCCACGCTCCGGGTGCTCGCGCTGGGCTGGTCCGTCATCGAAGGGCTGGGTGCGGCCATGGTGCTGCCGGCGATGGCCGCCCTCGTCGCCGAGTCGTACCGGGGGCGGGACCGGGCCGTCGCCTACGGCGTCATCGGCGGACTCGCCGGCGCGGGCATCGCGGTCGGCCCGCTGCTGGGCGGCTGGGTGACGACGTACCTGACCTGGCGGCTGGTCTTCGCCGGCGAGGTCGTGGTCGTCGTGGCCGTCCTGGTGTGCCACCGGGTGATCGTGAAGCAGCCGATGACCGGCCCGCGCCCCCGGCTGGACGGTGTCGGAGCCGCGCTCTCGGCGGCCGGACTGGGGATCGGCGTGCTCGGGGTGCTGCAGAGCACCACCTGGGGATGGGCACAGCCGCGCAATCCTCCGTTCACGGTCCTCGGGTTCGCGCCGACGCTGTTCGTCGTCGGCACGGGCGTCGCCGTCCTGGCCCTCTTCCGGCGCTGGGAGCAGCGGCGGGAGGACCGGGGCGCCGATCCCCTCGTGCACCTGTCCCTGCTGGGCAGGCCCTCCCTGCGGTCCGGCCTGCTGGCGCTGCTGAGCCAGAACCTCATCCTGCTCGGGCTCTTCTTCACCATCCCGCTGTACTTGCAGGTGGTGCAGGGCTTCGACGCCTTCCAGACGGGGCTGCGGCTGCTCCCGGTGTCGATCGCCATGCTCGTGACCGCGCTGTCCGCGTCCTCGCTGGGGCGGCTGGTGGGGCCGCGCCGGGTGGTCCGGCTGGCGCTGGCGACCCTGGTGGCGGCCATCGTGTGGCTGCTGGCCACCATCGACCCCGTCATCGACGACGCCCAGTTCGCCGGGGCCATGGCGCTGCTGGGCACGGGCATGGGCCTGCTCGCCTCGCAGCTGGGCAACGTCGTGCAGTCCAGTGCCGGCGAGGCCGAACGCAGTGAGGCCGGGGGGCTGCAGTTCACGGCACAGAACCTGGGCTCCGCGCTGGGCACCGCGCTCATGGGGTCCTTCGTCATCGGTGCGCTGGCCCACGCCTTCACCACCCAGGTCGCGGACGACCCGCGCCTGTCCGAAGAGGCCCGCCGGCAGACCGGTGTCGCGCTCGAGGCCGGGATCACCTTCGTCACCACGGATGAGGTGCGCTCGGCGGCCGAGCGGGCCGGACTGCCGCCGTCCGAGACCGACGCCGTCGCGGACTCCTACGCCGCGGCGCAGCTCGACGGCCTCCGGGCGGCGATCCTCGCCGCCGGCGGCATCGCTGCGGCCAGTTTCCTGGTCACACCGCACCTGCCGGACGGCCGGGACAGCCGTCTGCGGCGGCCCGACACCCATGGCCCGGCCAACGGCATCGACTCGACGCGCTGACCCAACAGGGAGACGCCGACGCCCCAAGGGCAGCGCGTCGGCGCGGGACGGGTGCTTGACCAGCCCCACGATCGGGTTCAGGAGCACGAACAGCAGGGAGACGAACAGATCGACGAACCCTACCTGCCGACAGCAGCCGACGACCACGAGGCGCCCGCCCGGAGCGAGACAGCCGCGCAGCTCCCGCAGAGTGGCCGTCAACGGCAGGTGGTGCAGGACAGCGACCAGGGTGACGGCTGGCGGAGTCCGGCGCGCAGCGCGCCGGACTCCACCAGCCGCAGGTACGGTGCCAGCGCCTCCCTTCCCAGCAGACGCCGCAGGCTGCGCCGGGCGTCCACGGGCAGCCCGCGCCGGGCCAGGCGCGCTCCGACTCTCCGCGGGGCATGACGAGCTGGCGCCGGCGCGCCTCACCGACCCGCAGGTCGGCAATGAGCGCGTCGAGCGTGGTGAGCGAGGCGTACTCCGGCACGCCCCCGAGTGTCGCCCACGACAACGCTGTGGCGACGAGGCCGGCTCCAGAGCTCATCAGCGCTGCGTGGCGTGCGAGGGTCGATTCCTGCGGCGTGAGGTAGCCGCCCCGGCTGTGCATGCTGTTCGGCTACGT
This sequence comes from Streptomyces fumigatiscleroticus, assembly GCF_014647975.1. Classification (GTDB taxonomy): domain Bacteria; phylum Actinomycetota; class Actinomycetes; order Streptomycetales; family Streptomycetaceae; genus Streptomyces; species Streptomyces fumigatiscleroticus. The sequence continues at coordinate 673,722 of NZ_BMQF01000001.1, read as the reverse complement.
GGCTGCAGGCCCGGGCGCATCACGAAGCGGGATGCTTCTCTGTAGACCCAGCTCGTGGACGTGCTGAGCAGCCTTGCGACCTCGGATGTGTCGATGAGGATGGGCGCCACTGGGTGGCGATCGGCCTGTGGAGCGGGCCGGAGGGACGCTTCGTCGGCAGTGTTCTGCGGTTTCAAGGTCGGCGCGCTTCTTGACGTCGGCCGGAAGCTCAAAGAGGAAGTCGGTCCGACATCGATTACTCGTGGGTTGGGTGAAGCCCGTCGCGTGGCACTGCCGGGCGGCGCCGCGAGGGCGAAACAATGATCGAAAAGGAGCGCCGGTTCGGGTAACCGGTGATCAGCGGCTATGTTGCGCGCCGCCGGATCAGATCAGGGATCCAGTCGTGTGGACGGGCGAGGTGACCGGGCCCGCTGTGGCGATCGTCATGACGGTCTTCAGGGGCCGTTGCGTACGCTGACCGCGGCCGTTCGTGAGGGGCGGCGCGGGGAGGTGCGTCCACCCCCGGGCATCCGTCACCGACGTCTGACACCCCGTCAGAAAGGTCAGCATTCGGTCAGCATGAGTCCTGAAAAACCCGGGGAAAGCAGCTCGAACACGCGACTGGTTGTAAGGTATGGAAACAGCCCTTGACCTGCAAAAGCGCAGGCAGGGAGCAGACAAATCGGGAGTTTTTCTGTGTTCCGTACCATGTTCAAGTCCAAGATTCACCGTGCCACCGTCACCCAGGCCGACCTGCACTACGTCGGGTCCGTGACCATCGACGCGGATCTGCTCGACGCCGCCGACCTGCTGCCCGGCGAGCTCGTGCACATCGTCGACATCACCAACGGTGCCCGGCTGGAGACGTACGTCATCGAGGGCGAGCGCGGCTCCGGTGTCGTCGGGATCAACGGGGCGGCCGCCCACCTCGTCCACCCCGGTGATCTCGTGATCATCATCAGCTACGCTCAGGTGACCGACGCCGAGGCGCGGACGCTGAAGCCGCGGGTCGTGCATGTGGACCGCGACAACCGCATCGTGGCGCTGGGTGCCGACCCCTCCGAGCCCGTGCCGGGTTCGGACCAGGAGCGCAGCCCGCAGGCGGTGTCGGCCTGACCTGCTGACTCCGGACCGGGGGCGTGCCCATGAGCGACATCGAGATCCGCGACGACCGGGCGGCGGGCCGCCTGGAGGCGATCGGCGACGGCGAGGTCGTCGGCCGGATCGAGTACTTCGTCCTGGAGACGCCCGGGCGCGCCCTCGTCCCCGTCCACACGATCGTCGAGCCGGCCCACGAGGGCAAGGGCATCGCGGGCTCGCTGGCGCGCGAGCTGTACGCCGTCGCCGCGCGCGAGGGCGTCGCCGTCGCCCCGCTGTGCCCGTACGTCGTCAAGTGGGCCGAACGCCACCCCGACGAGGCCCCGGCGGCCACCCCGGAGCTGCTGCGCGCGGCCAAGGAGTGGCTGGCGGCGCACCCGGACCGGTTCTGAGCGCGGCGGTCCCCGGCGTCCCCGTGCCGGGGACCGGAGTCCGCGTGCCGGACGCCGGGGTCCTTGCGTCGGGGACCGGAGTCTCCGTGCCGGACGCCGGGGCACCCGGGAGCGTTCCTCGTCCTCGTGCCGGACGCCGGAGCACTCGCGAGCGCTGCTCGCCCCCTCGTGCCCGGCGCGGCGGGGGCCCCGGCGATGCCCGCGTTGTGCTCGCCCGTGCCCCGGTCCGGCAGGGCCACCCAGGCACTTCCGTTCCGGCGGGCGGGTGACTGCCGGGGCGGCCCCCGGGTAGGCGGGGGAGTAGTCCAGAGCCGACGTCGACCGACTGGCCGGAGGACACTGCCATGACGACCAACCCGTACCCGGATCCCGTCCCCCCGGGGCCCACGCCGGGACCGATGCCGCCCTCGGAGCCGCCCCCCGGGCCGGACCCCACGCCGCCGCCCGAGCCGCCCCCGGGCCCGTACCCGCACCCCGGGCCGGGGCCGGTGCCGACTCCGCCTCCCGACCCCTCGCCGTCCCCGATCCCGCCGGGACCCGAGCCGGAGCCGAGCCCCGAACCGGGCCCGCCGCTCTCCTGAGCCGCACACGACGGACGCGCAAGGGCGGCGGCCCGGCAGGCCGCCGCCCCGTGTGGCCGGTCACCGGCAGCGGCTACGCGGTCTCCTCCGACCGGTCCCCGCCCCACAGCGTGTGGAACGAGCCGTCCCGGTCGACCCGCCGGTAGGTGTGCGCCCCGAAGAAGTCCCGCTGGCCCTGGGTCAGCGCGGCGGGCAGCCGTTCCGCGCGCAGCGCGTCGTAGTAGGCGAGGGCCGCCGCGAAGCCGGGCGCCGGGACGCCCTGCCGGGTGGCGGCGACCAGCACCTCCCGCCAGTCGTCCTGGGCGCCGGCGATCTCCCGCGCGAACGTCTCGTCCGACAGCAGGCTCGGCAGGTCCGGCCGGGCGTCGTAGGCGGCCCGGATCCGGTCCAGGAACGCGGCGCGGATGATGCAGCCGCCGCGCCAGATCGACGCCACGGCGCCCAGGTCGATGTCCCAGCCGTACTCCTCGCTGCCCGCGGCGATCTCGTGGAAGCCCTGCGTGTACGACACGATCTTGGACGCGTACAGCGCCTGCTCCACCCGGTCGGCGAAGGCCGCGGCCTCCGACTCGCCCAGCGGCGAGGCCTTCGGTCCCGCCAGCCCGCGCGAGGCCTCGCGCAGCGCCGCGTGGCCGGAGAGCGAGCGCGCGAAGACCGCCTCCGCGATGCCGGACACCGGCACCCCCAGGTCCAGCGCGATCTGGACCGTCCAGCGGCCCGTGCCCTTCTGCTCCGCCTGGTCCACCACCACGTCGACGAACGGCTCGCCCGTCGCCGCGTCCACGTGCGAGAGCACCTCGGCCGTGATCTCGATCAGGTAGGAGTCCAGCCGGCCGGTGTTCCAGGTGCGGAAGATGTCCGCGATCTGCGCGGGGGAGTACCCGGCGACCTCGCGCAGCAGCTGGTACGCCTCGCCGATCAGCTGCATGTCGGCGTACTCGATGCCGTTGTGCACCATCTTCACGAAGTGCCCGGCGCCGTCCGGGCCGACATGCGTCACACAGGGCGCGCCGTCCGCCGCCTTCGCCGAGATCCTCTCCAGCATCGGGCCCAGCGACTCGTACGACTCCTTCGAGCCGCCCGGCATGATGCTCGGACCGTGCAGCGCCCCCTCCTCGCCGCCGGAGATGCCGGTGCCGACGAAGTGGATGCCCTGCTCGCGCAGTTCGCGCTCGCGGCGCCGGGTGTCCGCGAAGTGCGCGTTGCCCCCGTCGATGATCATGTCGCCGGGCTCCAGGAGCGGGGCGAACTCCCGGATCACCGCGTCGGTCGGCTCGCCGGCCTTCACCATGACGACCAGCCGGCGCGGCCGTTCCAGCGCCGCCACGAACTCCTTGGCGGTCTCGGCCGGGACGAACTCGCCCTCGCCGCCGAACTCCTCCACCAGGGCGCGGGTGCGCGAGGCCGTCCGGTTGTGCACCGCGACCGTATAGCCGTTGCGGGCGAAGTTGCGGGCGAGATTGCGGCCCATGACCGCGAGACCCGTGACGCCGATCTGGGCTGAAGTGCTCATACCGCCTGCTCCTCAAAGATCCGAACGATCGCGTGGTTGCTGCGTCGGTGCTGCGTCTGTGCTGCTTCGGTAGCGCGTCTTGGCTGCTTCTGTGCCGCACGGGTGCCGCACAGGGTGGGAACGCCGGGCGTGGTCGCCAGTATCGCCTGCCGGGCCATCCTGACGTGCCGGTACGGCGACGGCGCAGCGGGCCCGGCGTGTTCCCTCCCTTACGGACGCGGGGCCGGTGTGCCTCAGCGGCGGACGCGGCGATTCGGCCAACGGGAGGCGAATCCCGGCCGCCCGGTGCGCGCGGCGGCTGATTGGTGTCTTGTCACGGCCTTCGCCCAGCGCTTACTTTTGCCCCTCCTGACGCATGTCGAGGGGGATGTTCATGGCCGTACGCGGCCGGCACCGCCGGTACCAGCCGAACAGGATCAACCGGGCCTCGCTCACCGTCACCGCGGGCGGTGCCGGGATGGCCCTCCCGCTCATCGGCACCGGCGTCGCCCACGCGGCAGACGCGGGCACCTGGGACAAGGTCGCCGCCTGCGAGTCCAGCAACGACTGGGGCATCAACACCGGCAACGGCTTCTACGGCGGGCTCCAGTTCACCCAGTCCACCTGGGAGGCCTACGGCGGCACGGCGTACGCGCCGCGCGCCGACCTGGCCACCAGGGACCAGCAGATCGCCGTCGCCGAGAAGGTGCTCGACGGACAGGGCCCGGGCGCCTGGCCGGTCTGCTCGGTCCGGGCCGGACTGACCCGGGACGGCGACGCTCCGGACATCCACCCCGACGGCGGCTCGGCCGGCACCGCGCGGCAGACGTCCGGGAAGACCGAGGAGAAGTCCACCGGCAAGACCACCGGGAAGACCAGCGGGAGGACCGGCGGCTCCGCGCAGGACGTGCAGCCGCAGACCACGCCGCAGTCCCGGGCGGGCACGGCACGGATGTACACCGTGGTCCACGGCGACACGCTCTCGGGCATCGCGGACGACCAGCGCGTCGAGGGCGGCTGGCGGAAGCTGTACGCCGCCAACCGCCAGGCGATCGGCGGGGATCCCGACCTGATCCTGCCGGGCCAGCGGCTGGCGCTGCGCGGGCAGGGCACCGCCACCGCGAGCCACACCGCGTCGCCCTCCGCCGGCCCGTCGAAGACCGCCAAGAAGTCCTCGACCGAGCACAGGTCCTCGACCGAGCACAGGTCCTCGACCGAGAAGAAGTCGTCGGCCGAGCAGAAGTCCTCGGCCGAGAAGAAGTCCACCTCGTCCGCCGCCGGGCACTCCCGCGTGGCGCCCGTCGACGCGGCCACCGGCACGCCCTACCGCAAGACGGGTTCGTCCTGGTCGAAGGGCTACCACACCGGCGTCGACTTCCCCGTGCCCACCGGCACGTCCGTGAAGGCGGTCGGCGCGGGGCACGTGGTCAGCGCCGGCTGGGGCGGCTCCTTCGGCTACCAGGTCGTGATCAAGCACTCCGACGGCCGGTACACGCAGTACGCCCATCTGTCGGCGATCTCCGTGAGGAGCGGGCAGAGGGTCGGTGCCGGGCAGCGTATCGGCCGCTCCGGGACGACCGGCAACAGTACGGGCCCGCATCTGCACTTCGAGGTGCGGACGGGGCCCGGCTTCGGCACGGACGTCGACCCGGTGGCGTATCTCAGGGCCGGCGGGGTCAGGATCTGACGCGCACCCGGTGCCGGTTCGTCACCGTCACCGGCACCGTCACCGGCACCGTCACCGGTACCCAGGGGCCGCCGCAGAACGGGCCGTACAGGGGCGGGAGGTCGCCGGGGCCGCCCGCGGCGGCCCGTGTCCCGGCCGCGCCCGTCATGACCGGCGGTCCGGCCGGCGCGGGCAGGAGGACGTCCCCGTCCGGCAGGACGAACGGTGCCGCCTCGCGCGGCCCCGGGTCTGCGGTGAGCAGGTCCTCGACCGGGACGGCGCCCTCCGGGACGGAAGCCGGGACGGCACCCTCCGAGAGAACGCCGCCCGGCAGCGAGTCGAGGGGCAGCGAGTCGAGGGGCGACGAGTCGAGGGGCAACGCGTCGAGTGACAACGCGTCGAGCGGCAGCGCACCGGCCGGCGCGGATCCGTCCGTGGCCGGCTCCGGCGGTGCCGGCGGACCGGAGTCCGGCGACGGCGCCGCGCCCGGCTCCATACCCGCCGTGCGCTCCGCACCCGCGCCCGGCTCCGTACGCGCGGTCCGCTCCGTGGCCGCGGTCCGCTCCGTGGCCGCGATCCGCTCCGTGGTCAGCAGGATCAGCCCGCCCGCCGCCACCACGCCGCAGCTCAGGGCGAGCGCGGTGCCCGTGGTGCCGTAGCGGAAGGTCTCGCCGAACATCGTGATGCCGACCGCGGCCGCCACCACCGGGTTGACCACCGTCAGCGTGGCCAGCGGGGCCGCCAGCCCGGCGCCCCGGTAGGAGGCCTGCGACAGCACCATGCCCGCCGTGGCGAACACGCCGATCACGGCGAGGGAGGGCAGCTCGGCCGCCGACACGCCGCCGGTCCAGTCGACCGCGACCGTCTTGGTGAACACCGACGACATGCCGAACGCGACGCCGGAGGCGGTCGCGAGCAGCACGCTGCGCACCGCCGGATGCCGGTGCGCGGCCCGGCCCGCGACCATCAGCGTCACCACGCCGCCGCCGGTCACGACGGCCAGCCCGGTCCGCTGCGCGGCGTCCAGCGACTGCGTGTCGGACGCGCCGACCAGGGCCAGCAGACCGGCGAGGCCCACCGTCGCCATGATCGCGCCCCGCCAGGCCGTGGCACCCGCCCGGCGGCCCACGAACAGGGCGGCCATCGGCAGGGCGAACACGATGGTCAGCGCCCCCAGCGGCTGGACCAGGCTCAGCGGCCCGCAGGCGAGGGCCACCACGTGCAGCAGACCGCCGAGGCCGTTCAGCGCCACCGCCGCCCACCAGCCCGGCCGGCGCAGCGGCGCGTACGGCCGGTCGGGGCAGGAGACCGCGACCTGCTCCTGCACGATCGCCCCGCCCGCGTACGCCACGGCGGAGACGAGTGACAGCAGCACGGACAACGCGAGGGCGCTCATCGGCTGCTCCTCTGCGTGAGGCGGGGCCCCGGGGCCCGGCGCGGCGAACGGTCGGCTTTCATGAACAACACGATGCCGCGCCGGCTTCTTCCCGTCGTCGTCCCCAGGCATTCAATACGTCCTACTGCCGATGGAGTACAGCACCCGGCGTGTCCTCCCCAGGGTGGGGAACTCGGGGCGTGGACCCGCCGTCCGCGTCCGCGGCGGCCCTGGTAGGACTGCTCCTCGTGGAGCCGGACCCCGATCTCGCCGCCCTGCGCCCGCTCGGCGCGTACTTCGTCCTGCGCACCTGCGGGCCGCCGCAGGGCCCCCTGCCGACCCTCGCCCACGCCTACGTGCCCTCGCCACCGGACGACGACCCCCTGGCCCTGCGGGTCGGCAGGGTCGCGGCGGCCCTGCGCGCCCCCGAGCCGCGGGTCGCCGCGTCCATCGCGCATCAGGGGCTCGCCGCCCGGCTGTGGTCCGTGGCGCTCGGCTGCGCGGCGCTGTACGGCGCGGTCCCCGGCCTCGACCCGCGGCTGCTGCACTGGGACGCCGGCGCCGGCGCCCCCGACGACCTGTGGGCGGCCGAGGTGCGCTGGCTGCCGGCGGACCCCGGCGGCCTCGCGGACGCGGTGCTGCACGGCCATCTGGTGCCGCTGGCGGCCGTGCTGCGCGCCCGGTACCGCCTCCCGGCCGGCCTGCTGCGGGGCAACGCCGCCTCCGCGCTGGCGGGCGCCGCCCGCGAACTGGACCGCCGGGCCCGCGCCGACGTCGCCGCCCGGGCCCGCTCCCTGACCGCGGAGCTGCTCGGCCATCCGCTGCTCGCCGGGTCCGGCACCCTCACCGGCACCGCCTTCCGGCGCCGCAGCTGCTGTCTGTACTACCGGGTACCCGGTGGCGGAGTCTGCGGCGACTGCTGCTTCCCGCGGCCCCCGCGGTCTTCCCCGCGCGGCGCATCTGGGTGAGCATGAGGGAATCGGTCGCCGAGACGGGAGGTTGCGGGTGCGAGTGGGGCTGCTGACCCGGGAGTACCCGCCGGACGTGTACGGCGGCGCGGGCGTCCATGTCGAGTTCCTCGCCCGTGAGTTGCGCGACCTCGTCGACCTGGACGTGCACTGCTGGGGCGAGGGCCGCACGGACGGTGTGCTGCGGCACCGCCCCTGGTCCAGCCTCGACGGCACCAACGACGCACTGCGCACCTTTTCGGTCGACCTCGCCATGGCGGCCGCCCTGGAGGACCGGGAGCTGGTCCACTCGCACACCTGGTACGCCAATCTCGGCGGCCACCTGGCCAAGCTGCTGCACGGCATCCCGCACGTGATGACCGCCCACTCCCTGGAGCCCCTGCGCCCCTGGAAGGCCGAGCAGCTCGGCGGCGGCTACGCCCTGTCCGGCTGGGCCGAGCGCACCGCGATCGAGACCGCCGACGCGGTGATCGCCGTCTCCGGCGCCATGCGCGAGGACATCCTCGCCTGCTACCCGCGGCTGGCCGAGGACCGGGTCCATGTCGTGCACAACGGCATCGACACCACCCTGTACCGGCCCGACCACGGCACGGACGCCCTGGACCGCGTCGGGCTCGACCGCTCCCGTCCGTACGTGCTCTTCGTCGGCCGTATCACCCGCCAGAAGGGCGTGCCCCACCTGCTGCGCGCGGTGCGGGACATCGACCCCGCCGCGCAGGTCGTGCTCTGCGCGGGCGCGCCCGACACGCCCGAGATCGACCGGGAGTTCCGCGAGCTGTTCGGCGAGCTGAACCGGAGCCGCGCGGGCGTGCACTGGATCCCGCAGATGCTGCCGCGCCCGGAGGTGATCCAGCTGCTCACCCACGCCGCCGCGTTCGTCTGCCCCTCCGTCTACGAGCCCCTCGGCATCGTCAACCTGGAGGCGATGGCCTGCGGCACGCCCGTGGTGGCCTCCCGGGTCGGCGGCATCCCCGAGGTCGTTCAGGACGGCACCACGGGGCTCCTCGTACCCGTGGACGACGACTTCGAGGCGGGGCTCGCGCGGGCGCTGGACGCCGTTCTCGGCGACCCCGAGGGGGCGCGGCGGATGGGCGAGGCCGGCCGGCGGCGCGCGGTGGAGGAGTTCGGCTGGGACACCGTCGCCCGCCGCACCGTCCGCCTGTACGAGGACGTGCTCAAGCAGGCGTAGTCCGCCCGGTCCGGGGCACTGATTCCGGCACAACCATGGGTGAGGGGAGCGGCCATGCGTCGTGGTGGGCCTTCGGTGCTGGGGATCGTCCTGGCGGGCGGGGAGGGCAAGCGCCTGATGCCCCTGACCACCGACCGCGCCAAACCCGCGGTCACCTTCGGCGGCACCTACCGTCTCGTCGACTTCGTGCTGTCCAACCTCGTCAACGGCGACATCCTGCGCATCTGCGTGCTGACCCAGTACAAGTCGCACTCGCTGGACCGGCACATCACCACCACCTGGCGGATGTCCAGCCTGCTCGGCAACTACGTCACGCCCGTCCCCGCCCAGCAGCGCCTCGGCCCCCGCTGGTACCTGGGCAGTGCCGACGCGATCCTTCAGTCGCTCAACCTCATCCACGACGAACAGCCCGACTACGTGGCGGTGTTCGGCGCGGACCACGTGTACCGCATGGATCCGCGGCAGATGCTCGCCCAGCACATCGACAGCGGCGCGGGTGTGACCGTGGCCGGGATACGTGTGCCGCGCGCCGAGTCCTCGTCCTTCGGCGTGATCATGCCGGACCCGGACGGCCGGACGGTGCGGAGCTTCCTGGAGAAGCCGGCCGACCCGCCCGGTCTCCCCGACGACCCCGAGTGCGTCTTCGCGTCGATGGGCAACTACCTCTTCACCACCAAGGCCCTGGTCGAGGCGCTGCACCGGGACGCGGAGGACGAGGACTCCGCCCACGACATGGGCGGTTCGATCCTGCCCCGGCTGACCGAGCGGGGCGAGGCCCATCTGTACGACTTCAGCACCAACCACGTACCGGGCGAGACCACGCGCGACCAGGGCTACTGGCGCGACGTCGGCACCCTCGACACCTACTACGAGGCCCACATGGACCTCATCGCCGAGCGCCCGGCCTTCAACCTGTACAACACCCAGTGGCCCATCTACACCCACTCCGGCCAGCTCTCGCCGGCCCGGTTCAACGCGGGCGGCATCGCCGGCGAGTCCATCATCAGCGCCGGCTGCCTGATCCGCGGGCAGGTCACGCGCTCCGTGCTGTCACCGGGCGTCGTGGTCGACCCGGGAGCGGTGGTGCAGGGCTCGGTGCTCCACGACAACGTGCGCATCGGGCGCGGCGCGGTGGTGCGGGGCGCGGTGCTGGACAAGAACATCGAGGTGCCGCCGGGCGCGACCATCGGCGTCAACCCGGAACGGGACGCGGAGCTGTACACGGTGTCCCAGGGCGGGGTCATCGCCCTGGGCAAGGGGCAGCGGGTGACGTGACGGTGCGGTGGCGACGCCGGGGACCGTCCCGGCGTCGCCGCGACAGCTCCGCGACCTCCGCTGCCGATGTCGACCACACCTGTCGCTGATGTCGACAACCCCTGTCGCCGAAGTCAACTGTTGTCATGTCCCTGGACGCGAAGCGCGATCCGTGTTGTCATGCCACTGCCGTTACAACGATGTAAAGGCAGCTGCACAAACCTGAGCAACGAGCCGCCACCCGTCCTCCGAGAAAATCCGAGGAAAGAGGATCCGTGCGCATCAGACGACTCGGCAACCGACTCGCGTTGCTGCTCGCCGCGGCGCTCGGCGTCGCGGGACTCACCGCCGCGCCCGCCGCCACCGCGGCCGCCGACGACCCCGTGGAGGTCCACGGCCTGAAGGGCGAGTACTACACGCAGTCCGCCCCCGGCGCCTTCGACTTCCACGAGCTGAAGGCGACCACCTTCGACCCGCAGCTCGACTTCGACACCCTGGAACCGCGCCTGAACTTCACCACCGGGCAGTCGGACGACGTCAGCGTCCGCTGGACCGGCAAGCTCGTGCCGGAGCGGACCGGCGCCCACACCTTCTCGGTCAGCAGCGACAACGGCTTCCGCCTCTGGGTCGGCGGCACGCTCGCCATCGACCACTGGGTCGACGACTGGGACAAGGAACAGACCGCCGCACCGATCGACCTGACGGCCGGGCAGCCCGTCGACATCAAGGTGGAGTACTTCGAGCACTACGGCGGCTCCAACTTCCACCTGCGCTGGACCGAACCCGGCGGCACCAAGGAGGCCGTCCCGCAGTCGGCGTTCCGCCTCCCCGACGGCTACGACTACGACGGACCGGTCACCACCGCCGTCCTCGGCACCGGCCGCACCCTCGAACTCGACTTCGCCCACCCCCTCGCCGCACCCCCGGCCGGCTTCACCGGCCACCTCAAGGCGGTCATCGGCGGCGCCACCTGGCCGCTGGGCGCCGCGAAGGTCGACCCGGCCCACCCCACCGCCCTGCTGGTCACGCTCGCCGAGCCGGTCGTCGGCAACAAGACCGGCACCGCGTCCGGCACCGCCGACGTGCGCTACGACGGCCAGGGCGGCCTCACCGACGCCGACGGCAACGTTGTCAGCGCCTTCATGACCAGCGGCGCCAACCACTCCACCCACGAGCTGAGCACCGAGTGGGCCGACGAGGTCGGGCCGGACAACGCCCACCCCGAGTACCCGCGCCCCCAGCTCACCCGCGCCGACTGGCAGAACCTCAACGGCCGCTGGCAGTTCGCCGCCGCCGAGGCGGGCGAGCAGCCGCCGGTCGGCAAGAACCTCAAGGAGCGCATCCTCGTCCCGTACCCGGTGGAGTCCCAGCTCTCCGGCATCGAGCGGCACGAGGACCGCATGTGGTACCGCCGCACCTTCACCGTCCCCAAGGACTGGCACGTCGGCTCCGGGCAGCGCCTGAGGCTCAACTTCGGCGCCGTCGACTGGCAGGCCGAGGTGTACGTCAACGGCACGAAGGTCGCCGACCACAAGGGCGGCTACGACAAGTTCGGCGCGGACATCACCGACGCGCTCAAGCCCGGCCGCACCCAGGAGCTGATCGTCGGCGTCTACGACCCGACCGACGCGGCGAGCGGCGAGAACCCGCCGCTGGGCAAGCAGCGCCTGGACCCGAGCGGCATCTGGTACACCCCGTCCTCCGGCATCTGGCAGACGGTGTGGATGGAGCCGGTCGCGGCCGACCACGCCGACTCCCTGAAGCTCACCCCGGACGTGGACGCGGGCACACTGACCGTCGAACCGCAGGGCGTGCGCGACGGCGTGCGGGTCACCGCGACCGCCTATGACGGAAAGCGCCGGGTCGCCACCGCCACCGGCCGCACCGGCGAGCCGCTCACCCTGAAGATCGACAACGCGCACCTGTGGTCGCCGGACGACCCGTTCCTGTACGACCTGAAGGTCACTGTCGGCAAGGACCGCGTGGGCAGCTACTTCGGCATGCGCTCGGTCTCCGTGGAGAAGGTGGACGGCACCCCGCGCACCCTGCTCAACGGCGAGCCGGTCTTCCTGATGGCCACCCTCGACCAGGGCTTCTGGCCCGACGGCCTGCACACCGCGCCGACCGACGAGGCCCTCGCGTACGACCTGAGGATGCACAAGGAGATGGGCTTCAACTCGGTCCGCAAGCACATCAAGGTGGAGCCCGACCGCTGGTTCTACTGGGCGGACAAGCTCGGTCTGCTCGTCTGGCAGGACATGCCGGCCATGACGGCGGGCGTGAACCCCTCCACCGCCGCCCGCGCGGAGTACGAGCGCGAGATGAAGGAGATCATCGACGAGCACATCAGCAGCCCGTCGGTGATCATGTGGGTCACCTTCAACGAGGGCTGGGGCCAGTACGACGTGGGCCGCGTCGCCCAGCAGGCCAAGTCCTGGGATCCGACCCGCCTGGTGAACAACATGTCCGGCCTCAACCTGGGCGCCGACGGCAACGCCGGCGACATCATGGACGAGCACGGCTATCCGAGCCCCGCGCTGCCGCCGTCCCCCGACGGCGAACGGGCCCTGGTGAGCGGCGAGTACGGCGGCCTGGGTCTCGCGGTGCCCGGCCACGCCTGGTCCGTGCAGCAGTCGTACGTGGACGTGGACGCCTCCACCTACACGGACGACTACCTCGCCAAGCTGGCCGAGGTGCACGCGCTGGCCTGCAAGGGCGGCAACGGCGCCGTCTACACGCAGATCACGGATGTCGAGGGCGAGCTCAACGGCCTGCTGACCTACGACCGCAAGGTGGTCAAGCCCGATGTGCGGCGGCTCAGGGCGGCGCACGAGCAGCTGATCGCCGACATCTCGCGGGCGACCCCCGCGGGGTGCGTCTGACCGGGAAGCGCCCCGGCCGCCGGACTTCCGCCGCGATGGCGGGAGTCCGGCGGCCGCACCCGCCGACGCGCCGACGCTTGACCGGTACACGCACAGCCCGAAGAATGAGCGCGCTGTGCGCTTAGACAACGTTGTCCAAGCCCCAGGAGGCACCCTCCCATGAGATGGACCCAACGGCTGCGCGGCCTGGTGACGGCCGCCGCCGCGGCGGCGCTCCTCGGGGGCGCGCTCGCCGTGCCCTCCGCCGAGGCGGCCGCGGCCCACGACGGCCCGCTCACCGACCTCGTCAACCCGTTCATCGGCACCGAGAACGAGGGCAACACCTATCCCGGTGCCGCCGTGCCCTTCGGCATGGTGCAGTTCTCGCCGGACACCGGCCACAACGTCGGCTACGACTACTCCCACGACCGCATCCGCGGCTTCTCCCTCGTCCATCTCTCCGGCGTCGGCTGCGGCCTCGGCGGCGACCTGCCGGTGCTGCCGACCACGGGGGAGGTGACACAGACGGACCACGCTTCCTACGCCGCCCGGTTCGGCCACGACGACGAGTCGGCGAGCCCCGGCTACTACCGGGTCGGCCTGGACAGCGGCATCGACGCCGAACTGACCGCGACCGCGCGCACGGGCGTGCAGCGCTATACCTTCCCGGCCACCGACCAGGCCAACGTCCTGCTCAACGCGGGCCAGTCGCTGCACCGGTCGCTGCACACCGAGGTCGAGGTCCTGGACAGCCGCACCGTACGCACCGCGATCACCGGCAGCGGCTTCTGCCAGGACACCGAGCCGTACACGGTCTACACGATCACCCGCTTCGACCGCCCGTTCACGTCCTACGGCACCTGGATCGGCGACACCGTCACCCCCGGTTCGAGGACCTCCACGGCGGACGGCGGGCGCAACGGCGCCTATCTGCGCTTCGACGCCACGAAGGACCGTACCGTCGAGGCGACGACCGCCCTGTCCTACGTCGACGCGCGCGGTGCCGCCCTGAACCTGCGCGCCGAGGGCGGCCGTTCCTTCGACGGCGTGCGCCACGCCGCCCGGCGTGCCTGGGAGGACCGGCTGGACGACGTACGGGTGCGAGGAGGCGACGACACCCTGCGGCGCACCTTCTACTCCTCGCTGTACCGGTCCTTCCTGGCGCCGAACGTCGGCAGCGACGCCGACGGCCGCTACACCGGCTGGGACCGGAGGATCCACCGGGCGAAGGGCTTCACCTACTACCAGAACTGGTCGCTGTGGGACACCTACCGCACCCAGTCGCAGCTGCTGTCCCTGCTCGCGCCGCGCGAGGCCCGGGACATGGCGATCTCCGTCATCAGGATCGACGAGGAGAGCGGCTGGCTGCCCAAATGGGGGTACGGCACCGTCGAGACCAACATCATGACCGGCGACCCGGTGACGCCCTTCCTGACCAACGCCTATCAGCAGGGGCTGCTCAAGGGCTACGAGGAGCGGGCGTACCGGGCGCTGAGGAAGAACGCCGACGGGGTGCCGCCCGCCGGCTCGCCGGCCGTGGGGCGGGAGGCCAACCGGGAGTACCTGGCCGAGGGCTTCGCGCCGTACGTCAAGGGCCGTCCGCACGCCAAGCCCGGTGACTCCGACTACGACCACGGTGCCTCGGCCACCCTGGAGTACGCCCTGTCGGACGCCATGCTCGCCCGGATGGCGCGGGAACTGGGCCACCGCGCGGACGCCGAGCGCTACGCCGCCCGCGCCCGGAACTACCGGAACGTCTTCGACCCCTCGACCGGTTTCTTCCGCGCCCGGGACGCCGCCGGGGCCTTCACCGGCCCCGCCGACCCGGCGCGGAGCGAGGGCTTCCACGAGGGCACGTCCTGGCAGTACCAGTGGCTGGTCCCGCAGGACCTGCCCGGCATGGTGGACCTGATCGGCGGCAAGGACGCCGCCAACGCGCGGCTGGACTCCTTCTTCGCCTACGACCGGCTGCTCGCGGACCCGGCGGGGACCGCCCGCGAGGTGTGGGTGAACGGCCCCTACGACTACTACAACGCCGACAAGTACAACCCGCAGAACGAGCCCGACCTCATCGCCCCGTACACCTACCTGTCGACCGGGCAGCCCTGGAAGACCACCGACGTGGTGCACGCCGCGCTGACCCTGTTCACGGACGCGCCGACCGGCATGACCGGCAACGACGACCTGGGCACCATGTCCGCCTGGAACGTGCTGTCGTCGATCGGGATCTTCCCGGTGCAGCCCGGCTACGACACCTGGGGTCTGTCCACGCCCGTCTTCGACCGGGTCGACCTCACCCTGGACCGCCGCTACTACCCGCGCGGCGCCCTGACCATCACCGCGCCCGGCACCTCGGACACCGACCGGTACGTCCAGTCGGCCCGCGCGGACGGCACGCCGTACGGCCGGACCTATCTGACCACCGCCGGCCTGCGCTCGATCCGGTCGCTCGGCTTCACGGCCGGCCCGCAGCCGTCGGAGTGGGGTACCTCGGCGCAGGCGGGGCCACCTGCGCTGATGTGACCACGGACGTCCCATGAGTCCCGCCCCTTTCGCGGGGGCGGGACGTAATCTGCTGTTAACTCTACGTGTCTTGATCGTACTTGACCGTAATCGGTGGGCAGGGGTTGACTGCTTGTCCAACCGTCGTCGACGCGAGGCAAGCCATTGACTGCCGACCTGCTCGCTCCACTCGACCTGGCGTTCTGGAACATCGACTCCGCCGAGCACCCCATGCACCTGGGCGCGCTCGGCATCTTCGCGGCCCACTCGCCCACGGCGGGCGCCCATGCGGCGGACCTGCTCGCCTCCCGGGCGGCGGCCGTGCCCGGACTGCGGATGCGCATCCGGGACGTGTGGCAGCCGCTCGCCCTGCGGCAGCCGTTCTCCTTCGGCGGCGCGGCCCGCGAGCCCGACCCGGGCTACGACCCGCTCGACCACGTCCGGCTGCACGCCCCCACCGCCGACTACCAGGGTGTGGCGGGCCGGCTCATGGGCCGCCCGCTGCCGCGCAGCCGGCCGCCGTGGGAGGTCCACGTGCTGCCCGGGGAGGACGGCACGTCCTTCGCCGTGCTGTTCAAGTTCCACCACGCCCTGGCCGACGGGCTGCGGGCGCTGACGCTGGCCGCGGCGATCCTGGACCCGGTGGACCTGCCCGCGCGCCGCCCCCGCCCGGCCGAGTCCCGGCGCGGGCTGCTGCCGGACGTGCGCAAGCTGCCGGGGCTGCTGCGCACGGCCGTGTCCGACCTGGGCCGCGCCCTGGACATCGGCGCCTCCGTCGCCGTCTCCACCCTGGACGTGCGCCGCTCCTCGGCCGCGCTGGCCGCCGAGCCCACCGGCACCCGGCGCACCGCCGGCGTGCTCGTCGACCTGGACGACGTGCACCGGATCCGCAAGACCGCCGGCGGCACCGTCAACGACGTCCTGATCGCCGTCGTCGCGGGCGCCCTGCGCCGCTGGCTGGACGAGCGCGGCGACGGCAGCAAGGGCGTCGCGCCCCGCGCCCTGATCCCGGTCTCCAAGCGCCGCCCGCGCACCGCCCACCCGCAGGGCAACCGGCTGTCCGGCTATCTGATACGGCTGCCGGTGGGCGACCCCGACCCGCTCTCCCGGCTCGGCTCGGTCCGCCTCGCCATGGACCGCAACAAGGACGCGGGACCCAACCGGGGTGCGGGCGCGGTCGCCCTGCTCGCCGACCATGTGCCGGCGCTCGGCCACCGCTTCGGCGGGCCGCTGGTCGGGCAGGCCGCCCGGCTCTGGTTCGACATCCTGGTCACCAGCGTGCCGCTGCCCAACCTCGGCCTGCGGCTCGGCGGCCACCCGCTCACCGCCATCTACCCCTTCGCACCGCTGGCCCGGGGGCAGTCCCTGGCGGTCGCCGTCTCCACCTACCGCGGGCAGGTCCACTTCGGGCTCGTCGCCGACGCGGAGGCCGTACCGGACCTGGACCGGCTGGCCCGGGCGGTGTCCGAGGAGGTGGAGACGCTCATCACTGCCTGCGGCTCCTGACCGTCCCGCATTTGGCCGCACGGCGCGGCGCTCCGTAAGATTCCCCGTTCGAAAGCGGGCGCGAACGGAGCGCCGCTACGGGAGCAGGGAAACGGCAGCGGCGATGACGGTGACACAGGACGGCCCGGCGAGTCCGGAGGAGGCGGCGTACGGGCCCGGTATCGACCCGGAGCGGCTGGCCGTCTGCCTGAGCGTGATAGCGGAACTCGACACGCTGGACGTCGACCACCCCGACGCGGTCACGGTGCGCCGCGCCACCTCGCACCTCTACCGGGTCGTCAAGCAGCGCCGCCGCCAGGAGCGCCGGGCCGCCAAGACCGCGCACGACCGCGCCGTCACCGAGGCCACCGCCACCGGCTCCGCCCAGCGCATCGACGACGAGACGGAGGGCATCCTGCCCTCCTCCTCGGTCGAGCCGGGCCGGCTGGCGGGGATACTCCAGCGCCCACGCTCCTGCTACACCTGCAAGAAGCGGTACGTCGAGGTCGACTACTTCTACCACCAGCTCTGCCCGGAGTGCGCCGCCGAGAACCGGGCCCGGCGCGACGCCCGCACCGACCTGACCGGCAAGCGCGCGCTGCTCACCGGCGGCCGGGCCAAGATCGGCATGTACATCGCGCTGCGGCTGCTGCGTGACGGCGCGCACACCACGATCACCACCCGGTTCCCCAACGACGCGATCCGCCGCTTCAAGGCCCAGCCCGACAGCGACGAGTGGATCCACCGGCTGAAGATCGTCGGCATCGATCTGCGCGACCCCGCCCAGGTGGTCGCGCTCGCCGACTCGGTCGCCGCCGAGGGCCCGCTGGACATCCTGATCAACAACGCGGCGCAGACCGTACGGCGCTCCGCGCAGGCCTACAGCGAGCTGGTCGCCGCCGAGAGCGGCCCCCTGCCCGCCGGGGAGCTGCCCGCCGCCGAGGTGATCGGCACCTTCGGCTCCGGCGCCGTGACCGCGCTGCCGGTCGCGGGCGGCGGTGCGCTCAGCGCCCAGGACGTCACCGACCTGGCGCTGGTCTCCGGCTCCGCGTCCCTGGAGCGGATCGCGGCGGGCACGGCGATCGACGCCGGCGGGCTCGTCCCCGACCTGCACGACACCAACAGCTGGATCCAGACCGTGGAGGAGGTCACGCCGATCGAGCTGCTGGAGGTCCAGCTGTGCAACTCGACGGCGCCCTTCATCCTGATCAGCCGGCTGCGCGCGGCGATGGCGGCCTCGCCGGCCCGGCGCACCTACATCGTGAACGTCTCCGCCATGGAGGGCGTCTTCGGCCGCGGCTACAAGGGCGCCGGGCACCCGCACACCAACATGGCCAAGGCCGCCCTGAACATGCTCACCCGCACCAGCGCCCAGGAGATGTTCGACAAGGACCGCATCCTGATGACGGCGGTCGACACCGGCTGGATCACCGACGAGCGCCCGCACCCCGACAAGGTGCGGATGGCCGAGGCCGGCTTCCACGCCCCGCTGGACCTGGTCGACGGCGCGGCCCGCGTCTACGACCCGATCGTGCGCGGCGAGGCGGGCGAGGACCTGTACGGCGTCTTCCTGAAGGACTACGCGCCCGGGAAGTGGTGACCGGGGCCGGTCCACCGGCCCGGGCGGCCTCGCCGTTCCACGGTGAAGCGCCGGGTGTGCCCGGTGCGCCGGTCACGCGTACTCCGTGGTGCGGCTGCGTGCGGGCCTGCCCGCCGGGCTGCCGCCCTGCCGCAGGCGGTGGCGCGGCCCGCCGGCCCCGGAACCCGGCCGGGCTCAGTCGACGGCGCCCAGCCGGGAGTTGCGGGCCGCCACCAGCTCCAGCACCGTGCGCCAGTCCTCCAGGACCCCGGCGTCGAAGTCGGCGGTGCGGCCCTCCTGTTCCGCCTGGCGCAGGAGGAACAGGTCGTCGTCGGGCGCGGCGTCCGGGCGGGGACGGCGGCGCAGCAGACGGGCGACGCGTTCGCCGAGCAGGGGCCCGACGGCGTCCGCCGCGCGGTCGGCGCCGCCGGCCGGGTCGCCGGGCCACAGCAGCCGGCCCACCGGGTGCACCAGGCCGGCCAGCTGGAGCTCCTTGTCGGCGGGGCGCCCGCGGCGCAGCAGCGCGGCGGTGCGCAGCGCGTGGTCGTGCAGGTCGACCGGGGTGCCGCCGGTGCCCGGGTCGTCCCGTGTGCCCCGGCAGGCGTACAGCAGGTCCATCAGCTCCTCGACGCTGTGCAGCTCCATGCGCCGGTCCCTCCCGCGAGACAGCCGTTGCCGTCCGGCAGCAGATCATGGCCGGCTTGCGGCCCGGCCAACGGCGATTGAACTGAGCCACCGCGCCCCGGCGCCGCCCCACCGGGCAAAAGCGCTGTCATCAGGCCAAGTTCGCGGAGCCGGTGACGAAGGCCGCGACCGGGCCGAATCCGGCGTTCCGGTGCGGCGGACGGCGGGGAGGTCCCGTGCGCCGCCCGCCGTCGGCTCCGCCGGAGCGGCCGGATCCGGGCCCATGACCACCTGGACGGCCCTGGACCGCACAGGACGGCCGCCGCCGCGCGGGTAATGTCGGCGAATGGGCCGCACCAGGGCTCCCGAACCGAGCATGTGTAACAAACATGTGCAGACCCCGACTGGCCGAACACGCAACGACTTGCGATGGTTACCCGCCGTTTTCAGCCCCATCGAGCAGGGCCCCGCTCATTTGGTTAATCTGGAGCGGACGGACAGTACTTCGGGCCCCACCCACACCCACGGTCCGTCATGGGACTCGCCGCTTCACCAGTGCCTGCTCCCGCCCGAGTTGCCGGCGCCACCGCGTCCGGACGGCCTACGACTCAGACCCGAGCGGGCGCCGAGTGACGGACAGGAAGATGTACGGCGTCCCAAGGGTTACCCGACACATAAGGAGTGCGCGGTGACACCGGAGAAGACAAAACCCGAACAGCTCCCCCAGGAACGCCCGGAGCGGGCGCGCCGCCGGCCCGGAGAGCTCGGCAGCCTCGACGTGTGGGCCCGCTCCGCCCCGATCCGCCTGGCGGGCTACGAGGACGACCTCGCCGAGCCGCACATCCTGCCCAGCGTGGACTGACCCCGCCGCAGGCCCCTCGCGACCGCGGGCGGCATGGGCGTGCGACACTCACGCCCATGCTGATCAGGGAAGCGACCGCCGACGACTGGCCGCACATCTGGCCCTTCTGGCACCGCATCGTCGCCGCCGGTGAGACCTACACCTGGGACCCGGACACCTCCGAGGAGGACGCCCGGGCCCTGTGGATGCACCCCGCCAAGCGCGTCTACGTCGTCCAGGACGACGCCGGAGCCGTCGTCGCCTCCGCCTATGTCACCCCCAACTACGGCGGCCCCGCCGCGGGGATCGCCAACGCCGGCTTCATGGTCGACCCCGGCCACGGGGGCCGCGGCGTCGGCCGCGCCCTCGCCGAGCATGTGCTGGCCGCCGCCGCGAAGGACGGCTACCGGGGGATGGTGTTCAACGCCGTCGTCGAGACCAACCCGGCCGTGAGGCTGTGGACCTCGCTCGGCTTCACGGTGCTCGGCACCGTGCCGGACGCCTTCGACCATCCCCGGCACGGCCGGGTCGGACTGCACGTCATGTACCGGGCCCTGTGAAACGTCCCGCACGTCAGCCGTGCAGCGCGCGGTAGGCCCGGACCGCCCCCGGATGCAGCGCCACTGAGCCCGTGCTGATCAGACTGCGCACGTCCAGGAACTGGGTGCCCACCACATGCCCGGGCACCAGTGCACCGGCGTCCCGGACCAGCAGCCGGGTCAGCGCCTCGGCGACGGTGACGTCCAGGTCCGGGCGGCACACCAGGAGGTTGGACACGCCGATGGTGGCGGTGCCGGTCGCCCCGCGGTGGGCGCCCGTGGGCAGGACCACCTGTTCCAGACCGGCCGCGGCCAGGCTCCGCGAGCCGCCGAGCCGGTCCAGCAGACCGGCCAGGGGAAGGAAACGCGGTCCCGGGGGGTCTGGGGGAGAGGCCGGCCATCGGGGTCAGCGGCCCTGGCGCTCGAGCAGGGCGTCGAGCCGCGGATAGACGGCGCGGGCGTTGTGCTCCTGGATCGCCGCCCGGTGCTCGGCGGGGAGCTCGGCGGCCTCGACGTAGCGGCGTGTGTCGTCGAAGTGGTGGCCGGTGCAGGGGTCGATGTCCCGTACCGCGCCGATCATCTCCGAGGCGAACAGGACGTTCCTGGCGGGGACCACGTCCAGCAGCAGGTCGATGCCGGGCTGGTGGTAGACGCAGGTGTCGAAGAAGACGTTGTTCAGGACGTGCTCCTCCAGTTCCGGCTTGCCGAGCGCCATCGCCAGGCCCCGGAACCGTCCCCAGTGGTAGGGCACCGCGCCGCCGCCGTGCGGGATCACCAGCCGCAGGGTGGGGAAGTCCTTGAACAGGTCGCCCTGGACGAGCTGCATGAACGCCGTGGTGTCGGCGTTGAGGTAGTGCGCGCCGGTGGTGTGGAAGGCGGGGTTCACGCTGGTGCTGACATGGATCATGGCCGGGATGTCGTACTCGGCCATCTTCTCGTAGACCGGGTACCACGAGCGGTCCGTCAGCGGGGGCGCGGTCCAGTGGCCGCCCGACGGGTCCGGATTGAGGTTCACGGCGACGGCGCCGTACTCCTCCACGCAGCGGGTGAGCTCCGGGACGCAGGTGGCGGGGTCGACACCGGGCGACTGCGGCAGCATGGCGGCCGGGACGAAGCGCTCCGGGTAGAGCGTGCTGACGCGGTGGCAGAGCTCGTTGCAGAGGGACGCCCACTCGGCGGAGGTGGTGAAGTCCCCGATGTGGTGCGCCATGAACGACGCCCGGGGCGAGAAGATCGTCACGTCGATGCCGCGTTCGTCCATCAGCCGCAGCTGGTTCGGCTCGATGCTCTCGCGCAGCTCGTCGTCGCTGATGTCCAGGTCCGCGCGCGAGGGCGCGGCGCCCGGGTCGGTGAGCCCGGCGATCTGCCGGTCCCGCCAGGCCGCCAGGGCCGGTGGTGCGGTGGTGTAGTGGCCGTGGCAATCGATGATCATCATTGTTCCTGACTGCTGTGGGGGCAGGCGGACGGCCACTGCGGCTCGGACGCCCGCCGGGATCTCAACGTAACCGCCAACGATATTGTTGACAATGGGGGCTGGAAAAGTCGGGCAGGCCGCCGGGCGGAGGGCGATCTGCATACCCAGGCCGATCAGCTGGCCCACCTTCATGGAGACCATCTGCCAGCTGGAGAAGAAGCCCCGGCGGCCGGGTTCCGCCGCCTCACTGGGATAGGTGGCGCCGGCGGCGTACTCGCCGCCCACCGACAGGCCCTGCAACAGCCGCGCCGGCAGCAGGACGGCCGCGCCCGGGTAGCCGACCTGGGCGTAGGTCGGAGCGATCGCGATGAGGATCGCGCTCAGCGACATCAGGGTCACGGTGGTGGTCAGCGCCGCCTTGCGGCCCCTGCGGTCGCCGACCCGGCCGAGCAGCCGGCCGCCCACCGGCCGCATGAAGAACCCGACCGCGAAGATGCCCGCCGTGTCGAGGAGCTGGGCGGTGGGGTTGCCCTCGGGGAAGAAGACCGAGGCGAAGTAGACGGAGAACGTCGAGTGGACGAACCAGTCGTACCACTCGATCATGTTGCCGACCGAACCGCCGACGAGCGCCTTCCAGCGCCGGCGCGGAACCGCCGAGGCCTCGCCGATGGCCACGGGACTCTCCTTGCCCGACAGAGACGTCGGCCAGGGCGTGCGCCCTCGCCGGTCGCCCAGCGTGGCCGGATACCCGCGGCGCCGGACGCGCCGGTTACGGGACCCAACCTCCCCTTAACACGACCGCCGCCACGGGCGCAGCCGCTCGATGTCCTCCGCCACCGCCAGCAGCCGGGCCTCCGACCCCGGGCGCCCCACCAGCTGCACGGCGCAGGGCGCGCCCGAGGGCAGGGTGCCGAACGGCACCGACACGGCGGGCCAGCCGGTCAGGTTCCACGGCGGCGTGAACGGCGAGCAGGCGGAGTTCGCCGCCACATTGCGCAGCCAGCCCCGCTCGTGCCACGGCCCGGCCGCGGGGGAGCGCCGGGCGAGCGCCGGGGTGAGCAGGACGTCGTACTCGGCGAAGAACGGCTCCAGGCGGTGGCGCAGCCGCTCCCGGCTCCGCCCCGTGCGCACCGCGCGCACGAAGGGCCGTCCGACGGCGGCGTGCACCCGGGTCCGGCGCGCCAGCCGCCGCCGGTCCAGGCCCCGCGCGTCCACGCGGGTGCCCGCCGTCCAGTGGGCCAGGGCGGTGAGACCGAGCGACGCCGGGTACGGCGGGTCGGCGCGCCGCACCTGGTGCCCCGCCCGCATCAGCACCGCGGCCGCCTCCCGCGCGGCGGTCGCGTACGGCCTGTCCGCGGTGATGCCGGCCAGCGGGCTGCGCAGCGAGACGGCGACCCGGAGCGAGCCGGCCCCGGCCGGACGGGCGTTTCCGGCCACGGCCTCGTCCCCGGTACCGGCGAGGACCGACAGCATCAGCCGGGCGTCCCGCACCGTCGTCGCCAGCGGCCCGTTCTCCGACATGCCGAACCAGTCGCCGTTCCCGATGTCCGCGGGCACCACCCCGTGACCCGGTTTCAGGGTGACCAGACCGCAGGTGGCCGCCGGGATGCGCAGCGAGCCCATGCCGTCGTTGCCGAGCGCGATCGGCACCATGCCCGCGGCGACCGCGGCGGCGCTGCCGCCCGAGGAACCGCCCGCCGAGCGGGACGGGTCCCAGGGATTGCGGGCGGTGCCGAACACGCCCTCCGTGGTGCCGAAGACACACAGCTCCGGCACGTTCGTCAGCCCCACGACCACCGCGCCCGCCGCCCGCAGCCGGGCCACGGTGACATGGTCGGCCCCGGCGGGCGTGTCCGGTGTCGCCGCGGTGCCGTGGCGCGTCGGCTCGCCGCGCACGGCCAGGTTGTCCTTGACCGCCACCGGCACGCCGGCCAGCGGCAGGCCGGCCAGGTCCGCGCGTGCGGCCACCTCGTCGGCCTCGGCGAGCGCCGCCTCGGCCCGTACCGTCCGGAAGGCGCCGACGCGGCCGTCGAGCCGCTCGATCCGGTCGAGGTGCTCGGCCACCACCTCGCGGGCCGTGACCCGCTTCTCCCGTACGGCGGCGGCGATCTCGGCGGCACTCCGGCCGGCCCAGCTGGTCACGACAGGCTCCTCAAGGATGGGCGGGAAGCGGGCGTACCGGTGGGTACGCAGGGAGAACTCTGCCCGGACGGGCACCGGCGCGTCGAGAGCGCGACCGGCCGCTCACGGACGGGGCGGGCGGCGGGCAGGGTTCGAAGCGCGTGCCGTGGGGAGGCACTACACGTCGTCGGCCCCGCCGCCCCGCCGTCTCCACCGCCGTACGCAACGCCGCGTCCATCCGTCCCCGACCACGGAGCACCCGCATGCATGACGACCGCAGCCTGGTGGAAGCCCGTCTCAAGCGCGTCCTCGACGAGCGCGTCCGCCCCGCCGTCCACCCCGAGTCCGTACCGCTCCGGGTGGCGGTGTGGCACGCGCCCGGCGAGCCGGTGCCGGTCGCCGAGGGACTGGCCGCCGAGCCCGAGCCCATCGAGGTGGGCGCCCGCTGGGGCGCTCCCTGGGGCACCAGCTGGTTCCGCGTCACCGGCACCGTCCCTCCAGGCTGGGCCGGGCGCACCGTCGAGGCGGTCCTGGACCTCGGCTTCGACGAGGACATGCCCGGCTTCCAGTGCGAGGGCCTGGTCTACCGGCCCGACGGCACTCCGGTGAAGGGCCTCAACCCGCGCAACCAGTGGGTGCGCGTCGGCGCGCCCGTCCGGGGCGGCGAGGAGGTGCGCCTGCACATCGAGGCCGCGTCCAACCCCGTCGTCCTGGGACACCGCGGCTTCCGGCCCACCCCGCTCGGCGACAGGGAGACCGCCGGGAGCGAGCCCCAGTACACCCTCGCCCGTATGGACCTGGCGGTCTTCGACGAGACGGTGTGGCAGCTCGTGCTCGACCTGGAGGTGCTCGGCGAGCTGATGGCCGAGCTGCCGGTTCAGTCGCCCCGCCGCTGGGAGATCCTGCGGGCGGTGGAGCGGGCGCTGGACGCGATCGACCTCCAGGACGTGGGCGGCACGGCCGAGCGGGCCCGCTCCCGGCTGACGGACGTGCTGGCCGCCCCCGCCGCGCCCTCCGCGCACCGGATCAGCGCCGTCGGCCACGCGCACATCGACTCGGCGTGGCTGTGGCCGCTGCGCGAGACGGTCCGCAAGGTGGCCCGCACCGTCTCCAGCATGACCGCCCTGCTGGAGGACGAGCCCGACTTCGTCTTCGCCATGTCCCAGGCCCAGCAGTGGGCGTGGGTGAAGGAGCACCGGCCCGAGGTGTGGACGCGGGTGAAGAAGGCGGTGGCCGACGGGCGGTTCGTGCCGGCCGGCGGCATGTGGGTGGAGTCGGACACCAACATGCCCGGCTCGGAGGCGATGGCCCGCCAGTTCGTGCACGGCAAGCGGTTCTTCCTGGACGAGTTCGGCATCGAGAACGACGAGGCGTGGCTGCCCGACACCTTCGGCTTCGCGGCCGGCCTGCCGCAGATCATCCGGGCGGCCGGCGCGAAGTACCTGCTCACGCAGAAGATCTCCTGGTCGCGCACGAACAGGTTCCCGCACCACACCTTCCGCTGGGAGGGCATCGACGGCACCCGGATCTTCACCCACTTCCCGCCCGTGGACACCTACAACTGCTCCATGCGGGGCAGCGAGATCGCGCACGCGGTCCGCAACTTCCGGGACAAGAAGGCCGCACGCCACTCCCTGGCCCCCACCGGCTGGGGCGACGGGGGCGGCGGCACGACCCGCGAGATGGTCGCCAAGGCCGCCCGGCTGCGCGACCTGGAGGGCTCGGCGCGGGTGGTCTGGGAGACGCCCGCGGCGTTCTTCGCCCGGGCCGAGGCCGAGTACCCCGACGCGCCCGTCTGGGTCGGCGAGCTCTACCTGGAACTGCACCGCGCCACCCTCACCAGCCAGGCGCAGACCAAGCAGGGCAACCGGCGCAGCGAGCACCTGCTGCGGGAGGCCGAACTGTGGGCGGCCACCGCGGCCGTCCGTACCGGCTTCCCCTACCCGTACGAGGATCTGGACCGCATCTGGAAGACGGTGCTGCTGCACCAGTTCCACGACATCCTGCCCGGCTCCTCCATCGCCTGGGTGCACCGCGAGGCCCGCCGCACCTACCAGCGGATCGCCGGGGAGCTGGAGGCGATCATCCGGGCGGCGCAGCGCGCCCTGGCCGGCGAGGGCACGACCGAGCTGGTCTTCAACGCCGCCCCGCACGCGCGCGACGGCGTCCCCGCGGGCGGCGCGCGCACCCCCGTCACCGAGGGCCGCACCACCCTGTCCGCCCGCCCCGACGGCGGCCACGTCCTGGACAACGGCCTGCTGCGGGTGGAGATCGACGCCCGGGGCCTGGTCGTCTCCGTGTACGACATCGCCGCCGGCCGCGAGACGATCGCCCCCGGCCGGGCGGCCAACCTGCTCCAGCTCCACCCCGACCTGCCGAACATGTGGGACGCCTGGGACGTCGACGAGTTCTACCGCAACACGGTCACCGACCTGACCGGCGCGGACGAGGTCGCCCCCGACGGGGACGCGGTGCGGATCGTCCGCTCCTTCGGCGCCTCCCGCGTCACGCAGCTGCTGTCACTGCCGCCGGGGGAGAAGCGGCTGGTGGTGGAGACCGAGGCCGACTGGCACGAGACGGAGAAGTTCCTCAAGCTCGCCTTCCCGCTCGACGTGCACGCCGAACGGTACGCCTCGGAGACCCAGTTCGGGCACGTCCACCGGCCCACCCACACCAACACCAGCTGGGAGGCGGCCAGGTTCGAGGCCTGCAACCACCGGTTCGTGCATCTGGAGGAGCCCGGCTGGGGCGTGGCGGTCGTCAACGACTCCACGTACGGCCACGACGTCACCCGGACCGTGCGCACCGACGGCGACCGGGGCACGACCACGACCGTCCGCCTCTCGCTGCTGCGCGCGCCCCGCTTCCCCGACCCGGAGACCGACCAGGGCGTCCACCGCTTCCGGCACGCCCTCGTGCCCGGTGCGGGCATCGGCGACGCGGTGCGCGAGGGCTGGCGGATCAATCTGCCCGGGCGGCGGCTGACGGGCGGCGGGGAGGTCGCGCCGCTGGTGACGGCGGATCAGGACGCCGTGGTGATCACGGCGGTGAAGCTGGCCGACGACGGCAGCGGCGACGTGGTGGTCCGCTTCCACGAGGCCCACGGCGGCCGGGCCGCCGCCACGCTCACGGCCGGTTTCGCCGTGGCCGGTGTGACGGTGACGGACCTGCTGGAACGCCCGCTGGACGGGGAGGACGCGCCCGGGCTCGACGGCGACCGGATCGCCGTACGGCTGCGTCCGTTCCAGCTGATGACCCTGCGGCTCGAGCGGGCCTGAACCCGGGTGCGGGCCCGGCTCAGCCGGTGAGCCGGGCCCGCAGCCACTCCTCCACCTCGCCCACGTGCGCGGCGGCCGCCGCCCGGGCCGCCTCCGGGTCCCGGGCGACAAGGGCCCGGTGGATCGCGGCGTGCTCGCGGCGGGTGCGGGCGAAGGCGCCCTCCTCCTGGTAGCCGCGCCAGACCCGGGCGCGGAAGGTGCGGGAGGACAGGCCCTCCAGGATCGCGGCCATGGTGCCGTTCCCGGCGGCGGCCGCGATCTCCCGGTGGAAGGCCAGATCGTGGGCGAGGATCTCCTCCGGGTCGTCGGTGGCGTTCATCGCCGCCAGATGGTTTCCGACCTCGGCCAACTGCTCCGGGGTGATGCGGGCGGCGGCCAGCGCGGTCGCCGTCGACTCCAGCACCCGGCGCACCTGGAGCAGCTCCACCAGACGCGGGCCGCGCGACAGATCGGCCACCACGCCGAAGGTCTCCAGCAGGTCGCCGGCCTCCAGCCGGGTCACGTAGATGCCCGAGCCGTGCCGGGCCTCCAGCACGCCGAGCACCGTCAGGGCGCGGATCGCCTCGCGCATGGAGCTGCGGGAGATGCCCAGCTGCGCCGCCAGGTCGCGCTCGGTGGGCAGCCGCTGGCCCGGCTCCAGCACCCCCTCGGTGATCATCGCCTTGATCCGCTCGATGGCGCGCTGCGTCACGGTGCCCTTCTGCGGGGCTGTCTCGTCCACGCCACTCCTCCACTCACCGGGTGCGCGCAGTCTAACCACTGCGGTGGTCCGACCACTTCGATGCGGCGACCGCGCGGCGACCGAGAAATCCGCGAACGCGGGCTGTTGTGCCGGGCAAGTGGTCTGATAAGTATGCGGACAGCTCACGTCCGGCCCGCCACCGACCGAAAGGCCCGCCGTGCCCCCGACGCCCGCCCGCATCACCGCGGTCGACACCTACGACATCCGGTTCCCCACCTCCCGCGAGCTCGACGGCTCCGACGCGATGAACCCGGACCCCGACTACTCGGCCGCGTACGTCGTGCTGCGCACCGACGCCGAGCCGGGCCAGGAGGGGCACGGCTTCGCCTTCACCATCGGACGGGGCAACGAGGTGCAGACGGCCGCGGTCCACGCGCTCCGCCACCATGTGGTCGGACGGCCGGTGCGCGAGGTGTGCGACGACCCGGCCACGCTCTACCGGGACCTGGTCGGCGACAGCCAGCTGCGCTGGCTCGGACCGGAGAAGGGCGTGATGCACATGGCGATCGGCGCGGTGGTCAACGCCGTGTGGGACCTGGCCGCCAAGCGCGCCGCCAAGCCGCTGTGGCGGCTGCTGGCCGAGGCCGAACCGGAGTGGCTGGCCGGCCAGATCGACTTCCGCTACCTCACCGACGCGCTCACGCCCGACGAGGCGCTGGACCTGCTGCGCCGGGGCCGGGAGGGCGCCGACGGGCGCACGGCCCGGCTGCTGGAGACCGGCTACCCCGCCTACACCACCTCCCCGGGCTGGCTCGGCTACGACGACGACAAGCTCACCCGGCTCGCCGCCCGGGCCGTCGCCGACGGCTTCACCCAGATCAAGCTGAAGGTCGGCGCGGACCTCGACGACGACCTGCGGCGCTGCCGCACCGCCCGCGCGGTGGTCGGCCCGCACGTGCGCATCGCGATCGACGCCAACCAGCGCTGGGACGTGCCGGAGGCGATCCGCTGGACCAACGCGCTCGCCGAGTTCGGCCCGTACTGGATCGAGGAGCCCACCAGCCCCGACGACGTGCTCGGCCACGCCGCGATCCGCCGCGCGGTCGCCCCGGTGAAGGTCGCCACCGGCGAGCACGTGCAGAACCGGATCGTGTTCAAACAGCTCCTCCAGGCGGGCGCCGTGGACGTGGTCCAGATCGACGCGGCCCGGGTCGGCGGCGTCAACGAGAACCTCGCCGTGCTGCTGCTGGCGGCCAAGTTCGGCGTGCCGGTGTGCCCGCACGCCGGCGGCGTCGGCCTGTGCGAACTCGTCCAGCATCTGTCGATGTTCGACTACGTGGCGCTCTCCGGCACCACCGAGGACCGCCTCATCGAGTACGTCGACCATCTGCACGACCACTTCGTCGACCCGGTGGTGATCCGCGACGGTCACTACATGGCACCCACCGCGCCGGGCTTCTCGGCCGCGATGCGGCCCGAGTCGATCGACCGGTACACCTATCCCGGCGGCACCTTCTGGGCCGCCGACCTCGACACCACGGAAGGGCGGGCGGCATGAGCGACTTCGAGGGCCTGAAGGCCCTGGTGACGGGCGGGGCCTCCGGCATCGGCCGGGCCACCGCGGAGCTGCTGGCCGAACGGGGCGCCCGGGTCGCCGTCCTCGACCTGGACCCGTCCTCGGTGGACAAGCCGCTGCTCGGGTACCGCGCCGACGTCACCGACGACGCCTCGGTGCGGGAGGCGGTGGCCGCCGCCGCGGCCGGCCTCGGCGGCCTCGACGTCCTGGTCAACAACGCCGGCATCGGCGCCCAGGGCACGGTCGAGGACAACGACGACGCCGAGTGGCACCGCGTCTTCGACGTCAACGTCCTCGGCATGGTGCGCACCGCCCGCGCCTGCCTGCCGTATCTGCGCCGGTCCGCGCAGGCGGCGATCGTCAACACCTGCTCCATCGCGGCCACCGCCGGTCTGCCGCAGCGCGCCCTGTACAGCGCGACGAAGGGCGCGGTGTACTCGCTCACCCTCGCCATGGCCGCCGACCACCTCCGCGAGGGCATCCGCGTGAACTGCGTCAACCCGGGCACCGCGGACACCCCGTGGATCGGCCGGCTGCTGTCCGCCGCCCCCGACCCCGCCGCCGAACGCGCCGCCCTGGAAGCCCGCCAGCCCACCGGCCGTCTGGTCACCGCCGAGGAGGTCGCGGGCGCGATCGCGTACCTGGCGAGCCCGCTCTCCGGCGCCACCACCGGCACCTCCCTCGCGGTCGACGGCGGCATGCAGGGCCTGCGGCTGCGCCCGGAGGCCCGGTGAACACCCTCGGCCGCAGCGGCGTCCACGTCAGCGCCCTGGCCTTCGGCGCCGCCGGGATCGCCGGCCTCTACACCGAGGTCGGCGAGGAGCAGGCGCACGCGGCCGTCGAGGCCGCCTGGCAGCGGGGCGTCCGCTACTTCGACACCGCGCCGCACTACGGCCTCGGCCTGTCCGAACGCCGCCTCGGCGCGGCCCTGCGCGAGCACCCGCGCGCCCAGTACACGGTCTCCACCAAGGTGGGCCGCCGGCTGGAGCCCTCGGACGGCGGCGGCGACGACCTGGCCAACGGCTTCGCCGTCCCCGCCACCCACCGCCGCGTGTGGGACTTCACCGCCGACGGCGTACGCCGCACGCTGGAGGCGAGTCTGGAGCGGCTGGGCCTGGACCGGGTGGACGCCGTCTACCTCCACGACCCCGACGACCACGCCGAACAGGCCTTCCGCGAGGGCTATCCGGCGCTGGAGCGGCTGCGCGCGGAAGGAGTCGTCGGCGCGATCGGCGCGGGCATGAACCAGGCGGAGATGCTCACCCGCTTCGTCCGCGACACGGATGTCGACGTGGTGCTGTGCGCCGGGCGCTACACCCTCCTCGACCAGAGCGCGCTGACCGGGCTGCTGCCCGCCGCCGAGGCCCGCGGCGTCTCCGTCGTCATCGGCGGCGCCTTCAACTCCGGCCTGCTGGCGGACCCGCGGCCGGGAGCGGCGTACGACTACCGCACGGCACCCGCCGAGCTGGTGGAGCGCGCCCTGCGGCTGAAGTCCGTCGCCGACCGGCACGGCACCGCCCTGCGCGCCGCCGCCCTGGCCTTCTGCGCCGCCCACCCGGCCGTCGCCGCCGTCCTCGTCGGGGCCCGGTCGGCGGCCGAGGTGCACGACTGCGCCGACCGGTTCGCGGAGCCGGTGCCCGCCGCCTTCTGGCAGGAGCTGCGCGAGAGCGGGCTGCTGCCCGCCGACGCCCCCGTCCCCGCCGGGGAGCCGTCATGACCGTCGTCGACTCCCACCACCACGTGTGGGACCTGTCCGTCCGCGACCAGGACTGGATCACCGGCCCCGCCCTCGCGCCGCTGCGGCGGGACTTCACCCTCGCCGACCTCGAACCCCAGGCCCGCGCGGTGGGAGTCGGCCGCACCGTCCTGGTGCAGACGGTCACCGTGGCGCAGGAGACGCCCGAGCTCCTCGCCCTGGCGGCCGGGCACGACCTGGTCGCCGGTGTCGTCGGCTGGACCGACCTCACCCGCCCCGACGTCGCCGACGAGCTGGCCCGGCTGCGGGAACTGCCCGGCGGCCGGTACCTCAAGGGCATCCGCCACCAGGTCCAGGGCGAGCCCGACCCGGAGTGGCTGCTGCGGGCGGACGTGCGCCGCGGACTGGCCGCGGTCGCGGACGCCTCGCTCGTCTTCGACCTGGTGGTCCTGGACCACCAGCTGCCGGCCTGCGTCACGGCCGCGCGGTCGCTGCCGCGGCTCACCTTCGTCCTGGACCACCTCGGCAAGCCGCCCGTCGCCTCCGGCGCGCTCGAACCCTGGGCGACCCACGTCAGGGCGCTCGCCGCCCTGCCCAACACCGTCTGCAAGCTCTCCGGCCTGGTCACCGAGGCCGACCCGGCGTCCTGGAGCGTGGCCGACCTGCGCCCGTACGCCGAGGTGGTGCTGGACGCCTTCGGCCCGGACCGGCTGATGTTCGGCTCGGACTGGCCGGTGTGCACCCTGGCGGCGACCTACCGCGAGGTGCTGGACGTCGCGGGCCGGCTGACCGGCGCGCACGACCGCGACCGGATCTTCGCTGCCACCGCCACCCGCGTCTACGGCCTCTGAGCCGTCCCCGCCACCCGCGTCTACGGCCTCTGAGCCGTCCCCGCCACCCGCGTCTACGGCCTCTGAGCCGTCCCCGCCACCCGCGTCTACGGCCTCTGAGCCGTCCCCGCCAGCCGGGTCGGCGGCAGATACTCGCGCACGTACGTCCGCTCCCAGCAGGCGCCGGTCTCCCGCCGCTCCCGCCAGGTGGTGAACCGGTAGCGGAACAGACGGGCCCGGATGTGGCGCGGCGGGGCGTCGGGCGGGAACGGCGAGCGGCGCAGCAGCCTCAGCGTGTCCCGGTCGTTCTCCAGCAGCCGTTCCACCAGCGCGCCGAACCACGCGCCCGCGTAGCCGGGCGACAGGGCGGCGAACCACATCAGCCAGTCCAGGCGCAGATGGTAGGGCGCGTACTGGCGGGGCCGGCGCCGGGGATCGCCGGGCTTGCCCCGGAACTCGTACTCCCGCCAGTCGGAGTCCTCGCGCGGCACCTCCTCGGCGGTGCCCTCGATCACCACCTCGTACCGGATCCGGCTGACGCTGCCGAACGCCCCGTAGGTGTTGACCAGGTGCAGCGGGTCGAAGGAGCGGTTCATCACCTGGCGGCGGGAGATCATGTTGCGCACCGGCCGGTGGCTG
Organism: Streptomyces fumigatiscleroticus; assembly: GCF_014647975.1. Classification (GTDB taxonomy): domain Bacteria; phylum Actinomycetota; class Actinomycetes; order Streptomycetales; family Streptomycetaceae; genus Streptomyces; species Streptomyces fumigatiscleroticus. Next base: position 641,061 of record NZ_BMQF01000001.1, on the reverse strand, counting down.
AGGAACACCAGCAGCGCGGCGACGGCCAGGACGACGATCTCGTACCAGAGCGGGGCGTGGGGCACGGACGGCGGATCGGCCGGGAACTCCACCGCCGACAGGGCCACCACGATGGTGATCCAGTTCAGCCAGGCGAAGTTGCCCGACAGCACCAGCCACAGCTGGGTGACGATCATCAGCGCGGCGGCGGCCGTGGCCACCGGCTGCGGTGTGAACAGCAGGAAGGGCACCACGAGCTGGGTGACGTGGTTCGCGGCCACCTCGACCCGGTGCAGGGGCCCCGGCAGCCGGTGGAAGTACCAGCTCAGCGGGCCGGGCATCGGCTGGGTCTCGTGGTGGTAGTCCAGGCAGGTCAGCTTCCGCCAGCACGCGTCGCCGCGCAGCTTGATCAGCCCGGCGCCGAACTCCACCCGGAACAGCACCCACCGCAGCAGGAACAGCACCACGACCGGCGGCGCCACCTCGTCGTTGCCCAGCAGCACGGCGACGAAGCCGACCTCCAGCAGCAGCGACTCCCAGCCGAACGCGTACCAGGTCTGACCGACGTTGACGATCGACAGATACAGCGCCCACGGCACCAGCCACAGCAGCATCGCGCCCCACAGGGGCAGCAGTGAGTCGGCCCCCGCCAGCAGCGCCGCGGACACCGCGCAGCCCGCCCAGGCGCAGGCCGCGAAGAAGCGGTCCGAGTAGTGGGCGTGGAACAGGCTCGGCGACCGCAGGAACGGCACCCGCTCCACGAAGCGGGGCACGGGCAGCATGCCGCGCTCGCCGAGCAGCGCGCGGAACTGCACGGCCGCCGTCAGGAACGCCACCAGGTAGACGGCGGCCAGGGCCCGCTGGAAGACCAGCCGGCTCAGCCAGTACTCGGGTGCGGTGAACCAGTCCACGGCCGTGCTCCTTCTTCCGGTCCCACGGTCCACGGCCGTCTCCCGGCTACCCCGTACCCGGCCGCCCGAACGCCGCAGCCGCACCGTACGGCGTCCGGCGTCCTGAAGTCGAAGAATCGGACGAATGCTGGCAAGGTGGGCCCATGGCTGATCGGGGAGCGAGCGCCTCGTCACTCCCGCAGGACCGGCCCGCCCACCCGGATCCGATCCTGGCGCTCAACCGCATGGGCGGCTTCGACTGGGACCTGGACACCGGCCTGTTCCACATGGACCCCCAGGCCCACGAGGTGTTCGACCTGCGTCCCGACGAGTTCGACGGGCACCCCGGCTCCCTCGCCGCGCGCGTGCCCCGGGCCGAGGGGGCCCGGCTGGACGCCCTGGTCGCCCAGGCCATGAAGGACGGCAGCGAGAACTACGGCGCCTACTTCCGCATCCGCCGCCGCGACGGCAGCCTGCGCTGGACCCACACCCAGGGCTACATCCGGCGCGACGAGACCGGCCGCCCCCGCCGCATCATCGGCATCGTCCGCGACGCCACCGAGGAACTCGGCGACGTCGAGGCCCGCCGCGAGCAGGCCGCCCGGGACGAGGCCCGCCGGCAGCGGACCAGCGTCGTCCAGCTCACCACGGCCGCCCTGGCCCACGCCCGGACCGTGGTGGAGGTCATCGACGCCCTGAAGGACACCGACGGCCTCACCCGGCTGGGCGCCACCAGCCTCGTCATGGGCCTGGTCGAGGCCGGCCGGATCCGGCTGATCGCCGAGGGCCCCCCGGACAGCTTCGTCCCCGGCACCCGGATCACCGGGATCGACGAGCCGTACCCGTTGAGCGAGGTGGTCCGCACCCTGGGCCCGCGTTTCATCGAGTCGCCGGAGGAGTTCGCCGAGCGCTACCCGGTCCTGTGGCCGCACCTCACCGGCCTGCACATCACCTCGGCCGCCTATCTGCCGCTGATCGCCCAGGGCCGCCCGTTCGGCGCGATGGGCCTGCTCTACAGCGACCGGCACGGTTTTTCGCCCGAGGACCGCAACGTGCTCCTGGCGCTGGGCAGCAGCATCGCGCAGAGCCTGCAGCGGGCCATGTTCTACGAGCAGGAGATGGACCTGGCCGAGAAGCTCCAGCAGGCCATGCTGCCGCGTACCATCCCCGGCGTGCCCGGTGCCGACGTCGCCGTCCGCTACCGCGGCGCCCCCGTCGGCGGCTCCCTGGGCCGTGACATCGGCGGCGACTGGTACGACCTGATCCCGCTCCCCTCGGGCCGGGTCGGCGCGGTCATCGGCGACGTCCAGGGCCACGACACGCACGCCGCCGCCGTCATGGGCCAGCTCCGCATCGTCCTGCGCGCCTACGCCGCCGAGGGCCATCCCCCGGCCACCGTGATGGCACGCGCCTCCGTCTTCCTCCACGAGCTGGACACCGACCGCTTCGCGACCTGCCTGTACGCCGAGGCCGATCTGTCCACCGGCGTGGTCCAGGTGGTCCGGGCCGGCCATATCGACCCGCTGGTACGGCGGGCCGGCGGCGGCTGCCGCCGCGTCCCCGTCGAGGGCGGGCTGCCGCTGGGCCTGTCCGCCGAGTTCGACGGCCTGGCCTATCCGGTCGGCACCGTCGAGCTCGACCCCGGCGACACCCTGCTGCTGTGCACCGACGGCCTGGTCGAACAGCCCGGCGCCGACCTCGGCGACGGCATGCGCGCCCTCACGGAGCTGGTCGCCGCCGGGCCCGACGACGTGCGCCACCTCGCCGAGCGGCTCATCGACGCGGCCGAGCGGCGCGGCGGCGACGACGACGTGGCGCTGCTCCTGCTGCGCCGCCGGACCCCGGACTCCCCGCGGTCCGGCGGCCGGCTCCGGCAGCATGTCGCGCCCGGCGACCCCGAGGCCCTCTGCGGGGCCCGGCACATGATCCGCGCGGCGGTCCGCGCCTGGGGCGCCGGCGGCCACGCCGACGAGATCGAGCTGGTCGCCGACGAGCTGATCACCAACGCCCTCATGCACACCGAGGGCGCCGCGATCGTCACGCTGAGGGTCCTCACCGGCACCGGCCGGCGGCTGCGCGTCGAGGTCGAGGACTCCTCCAGCGCCCTGCCGCGTCCCCGCGAGGCGGGGGAGGCCGGGGTCTCCGGGCGGGGTCTGATGCTGGTGGAGCTGCTCGCGGACGAGTGGGGCGTGGAGGCGCGCGGCGGCGGCAAGTGCGTGTGGTGCGAGTTCGTCGTGACGGAGCGCGGCTGAACCCCACGGGTCACCGGCGGCCCCCGTGGCACCCTGGACGTATGCCGGAACTGCCCGAGGTCGAGGCGCTCAGGGACTTCCTCGACGAGCACCTCGTCGGCCGCACGATCGTACGGGTGCTGCCCGTCGCCGTCAGCGTCCTGAAGACGTACGACCCTCCCCCGACCGCCGTCGAGGGCCGGGAGGTCACCGCCGTGCGCCGGCACGGCAAGTTCCTGGACCTGCGGACCGGCGACGGCCCGCACCTGGTCCTCCATCTGGCACGCGCGGGCTGGCTGCACTGGCGCGACCGCCTCCCGGACGGCCCGCCCCGGCCGGGGAAGGGTCCCCTCGCCCTGCGCGTCGCCCTGGAGACCGGCGAGGGCTTCGACCTCACCGAGGCAGGCACGCAGAAGCGGCTCGCGGTGTACGTCGTACGCGATCCGGACGAGGTGCCCGGCGTGGCCCGGCTCGGCCCCGACCCGCTCGCGGACGACTTCGGCGAGGAGCGGTTCGCCGCCCTGCTGCACGGCGAGCGGCGGCAGCTCAAGGGCGCCCTGCGCGACCAGAGCCTGATCGCCGGGGTGGGCAACGCCTACAGCGACGAGATCCTGCACGCGGCCCGCATGTCGCCGTTCAAGCTGGCGTCCTCGCTGACGGACGAGGAGACGGCACGCCTGTACGCGGCGCTGCGCTCCACGCTGACGGAGGCGGTCGAACGCTCCCGGGGGGGTGGCGGCGGGGCGGCTGAAGGCGGAGAAGAAGAGCGGCCTGCGCGTCCACGGCCGCACCGGCGAGCCCTGCCCGGTCTGCGGCGACACCGTCCGCGAGGTCTCCTTCAGCGACTCCTCGCTCCAGTACTGCCCGACCTGCCAGACGGGCGGCAGGCCGCTGGCGGACCGGAGGCTGTCCCGGCTGCTGAAGTGACGGCGCCTCTCAGCGCGCCCGCAGCGTGACCAGGTGCTGCCCGTCCGCAGTGCGCACCTCGTACCGGGCGATCTGCTCCGGGTGCAGCGCCGTGCCGCCGTGCACGGTGCTGGGCCGGGCGTCGTGCCGGGGCACGGTCCAGCTGGTGACCGTCTGCTCCGAGCCGTCGCGGCCGACGGCGATCAGACGGCAGGAGCGCGGGCCCGCGCCGTCCCGCACCGTGAGCGCCACGTCGCTGCCCCACACCTCGCTCTCGGCCGTGACCTGCGCCCACACCCCGGACCGCTCGTCGGTCGCCGCCACCCGCGCCGTCCGGTCCCCGTGCCCCGCCAGGAGCACGGCCCCGAACCCGGCCACGGCGCACACCACCGAGGCGGCCACGGCGCACCGCAGCCACCTGCGCCCCGCCCGCCGCCGCGCCGCGATTTCGGACAGCAGCCGGTCCAGCAGCCGCGGGCCGGGCCCGGCCACCGGGTGCACCGGGCGCGGTGTCGCCCGCCGGTACAGCATCAGCTGCCGTGCGGTGGGCCCGAACTCCGTCACCCGCACGGTGCAGCTGCGGCACTCCATGAGGTGGTCCTCGAAGCGGAAGGCGTCCGCCTCGTCCAGCACGCCGAGCGCGTACGCGCCGACGTCGCGATGCCTCTCCAGGGACCTCATGCCGAATCCTCGTGCCGTCGGGTGCGGGTGGGGTGACGCGTTGCTCCCACCCGTACGCACCGGACCGCCGAATCACTCAAGACCCGCACACCGGAAATGGCGGGCCCCAAGCATTCGGAGCCGTACGGCCCGCGGATCGGTCCCATCCGGAAAGAGCGCCTAGAAGAGATGGATGGCGAGGTGGCCGAGGGGCAGCCCCAGCTGCCACGCCGGCGTCCACACCTTGGGTCCCTCGTCCTCGCCGGCCGCCGTGGCGCCGCCCGGCACCGCGTTCAGGTCCGGGGCCAGCAGCTCGGTCTCCTCCAGCCAGCGCCAGGCCGCCTCCGCCAGCTCCAGGTCCGGTGCCCGCCGGCCGCGGGCGGCGGCCTCGGCGGCGAGCTCGGCCATGCGCTCACGCACCCACTCCTGCCACGGCTGGTCGTAGGCGGTCAGCGACAGCCAGGTCTCCAGCTGGGTCACGACCCGGATGCCGCAGAGTTCACCGTCGGTGTCGGCGAGGAAGATGGTCAGCGCCAGCGCGTCCCGCCCGGCGCGGAACTCGAAGGACGTCGGCGGCATCAGGTCGCCGGTCCGCAGCAGTTCGTCGGCGATGTACTCGGCGTACAACCACGCCATCGGCACGGCCAGGCCACCGTCACCGGTGCCGTCCGTGCCCTCTTGGCCTCTGTGCAGCATCCCTTCCTGCCTTCCTCCGGTGCGTGCGCGTCGCCCGACCCCGGTCCCCGGTCCGGAACACGGATGAGGACAGCCGATTACCCAACCAGGGTCCGCAGCAAGGCGCTTTACGGAGGCTTGACTGGACTGTTGGTTTCAATGCAGGTCCGCGGCGTATCCCGGCAACACCCTGCGCAGGGCGCGCAACGCGTAGTAGGCACGCGACTTGACGGTACCGGGGGGTATTCCGAGCGCTGTCGCCGCTTCCGCCACACTCGCCCCCTGGAAGTACACGAGCACCAGGACGTCACGGTGCTCGGGGGTGAGGGTCTTCACCGCCTCCCGCACGTCCAGGGCGGCGGCGGCCCGTTCGGCGTGGTCGGCGCAGACGCGCGCGCTCTCCAGGACCGCGTCGCCCACCTCCGCGGGCCGCGCCTGCCGGGCCCGCCGCGCGTCGATCGCCAGCCGCCGGCCCACGGTGAGCAGCCACGGCCGTACGGAGGCGAAGTCGTCGGCGCGCAGCGCCTCGGGGTGCTGCCAGGCGCGGACGAGGGTCTCCTGCACCAGGTCCTCGGCGCGCTGCCGGTCGCCGTCGCAGAGCCGGAGCAGCAAGGCGAAGAGCGGTCGGCCGTGCTCCCGCTGGAGTGCGGCGAGCTCGTGCTCGGCGGTCGTGACGTTGGTCAGGGTGGTTCCGGCCGTCATGGCCGTATGCCACCGCAGGCCGCCGCAGCGGGACAGGGTGCGTACAGGGATCTGCGGCGGACGGTCGATCGCGTCGGCGAACGGTGCGACGAACGGTCGCGGCACCCCCTCCGCGCCCGCCGGACGGGCTAAAGGGCGTGTCGGAGCAGAAACCCGGCGTAGAGGGATCTTTACCTGTTCGTGCGTAAATACGACCACAGCGGGGTGAACGGATGATCACGCGCAGTCGACAGGTGGCCCTGGCCCTCACCGTGCTGCTCGCCGCCGGCGCGGCCTGCCAGAACCGTGGTCACGAGCCGCCCGCGCATCCGGCCGCCGCCGGCACCGGCGGCTTCACCCTGGTCGCCTCCGGCGCCGTCGTCCCGGCCCGCGCGCCGGCCGACCGGGCCGGCTCCGACGCGGGCGGCACCGGCCCCGGCCTCCGCCCGATGCTCGCCGAGATCCGGCCCGTCGTCTCCGGCGCCGATCTCGCCCTGTGCCATCTGGAGACCGCGGACGGCGCCGACGGCGACTCCGAACCGGCCCGGGCCCTGGCCGCCACCGGCTACGACGGCTGCTCCACCGCTTCCGCCCACAGCCTCGCCGGCGGCGCCGACGGCATCCGCCGCACCCTGGACGCCCTGGACCGCGCGGGCGTGCGGCACGCCGGCTCGGCCCGTACCGAGGGCGAGGCGCGCACCGTCACCGTGCTGCGCGCGGGCGCGGCCCAGGTCGCCCATCTCGCCTACACCCAGGGCACCGACAGCCCCCCGCCGCCGGAACAGCCCTGGGCCGTCGGCCTGATCGACGAGGGCGGGATCCTGGCGGACGCCCGGGCCGCGCGGAGGGCGGGCGCCGATGTCGTCGTCGTGTCCCTGCACTGGGGCCCCGAGTGGCGGGACCGGCCCGACGCGCGGCAGCTGGCCCTGGCCCGGCGGCTCACCGCCGCCCGCGCCGGAGGAGGCGCGGCCGTCGACCTGATCCTCGGCACCCGCGCCCATGTCCCGCAGGCCTACGAGAAGGTCAACGGAGCCTGGGTGGTCTACGGGACGGGCGACCAGATCGCCGGTGAGGCCGTCAATCAGGACGGCGCGGTGGATCCGCGCGGCAACCAGTCCACCCTCGGCCGTTTCACCTTCGCGCCGCCCGCCCGGCCCGGCGGGCGCTGGCGGGTGACGAAGGCCGAGTTCGTCCCGCAGCTGTTCGACGTCGACGCCGGCCGGGTGGTGAACCTCAACCGGGCGCTCGCACGGGGCGCCGACGTCCGCGCGGTGCGCGACCGCATCCGGGACGCCGTGCTCGGCCGGGGCGCGGCCGGGGACGGGCTGGTGATGGGCCGGTAGGCCCGGTCAGTCGACGTCGACGTGGTCGAAGAGGCGCAGCATCTCGCCGAGCACGCGCAGACACGCCGACACGTCGGCCTCCGTCAGATCGCCGCCGGTCTCCCGCAGCACGCTGTGCTCGCGGGCCAGGACGGCGGCGATCGCCGTACGGCCCTCCTCCGTCAGCCGGATCAGCGAGGACCGCCGGTGCGCGGGGTTGGGGACGCTCTCCACCAGGCCGCGGCCCGCCGCGTCGTTGACCATGCGCTGTACGAACTGCCTGCTGATCGCCTGCGCGCGGCCCATCTGCGGGACCGTCAGGGGCCCGTGCTTGTGCAGCAGGTCGAGCACGGCGCGTACGCCGACGGAGAGGCCCTCGACGGCCTCGCCCCGCTCCACCTCGCGCTGCACCCGCCGGTAGAGCGGGCCGACCAGGTCGAACACCGCGGTGAGGCGATGGCCCAGCTCGTCCGGCGCAAGCGGCTTGTCGATGTCGTTCACCCCCTCATCATGACACCTCGGTTGCCAAAACGGGGTAAGGATGACACCTTGGTTGTCATGACTGCTCCCGCTTCCGATCTGTGTCTCTTCGCCTCCGCCGACGGCGACCTCGCCTACCGCGACACCGGCGCGGGGGACCCGGTGGTCCTGCTGCACTCCGGGTTCGCCGACCACCGGGTCTTCGACGCCCAGGTCCCGGCCCTCGCCGCCGCCGGATACCGGGTGATCGCCCCGGACGTACGCGGTCACGGCGCCTCCGCCAACGCCACCGCGCCGTTCCGCTGGGCCGACGACCTCGCCGGCCTGCTGCGCCACCTGGACGCCGGTCCCGCCGTGCTCGTCGGCGTGTCGATGGGCGGGATCATCGCCACCGACACCGCGCTGGAGTACCCGGAGCTGGTCCGCGCCGTCGTCGCCTGCGGCGCGGGCACCGGAGAGTTCCGGTACACCGGCCCCTGGGCGACCGGGGTGCAGGCCGAGCAGGCCCGGGCGCTCGCCGCGGGCGACGTGGAGGGCTGGGTGACGGCGTGGCTGCGCTTCGTGCCGGGGGAGCACCGCACCCTGGACGACATCGACCCGGAGATCCTGCGCCGGCTGCGCGAGATGGCCCTGCACACCCTCGCCAAGCACACCCCGGACGAGGAGAACCGGCACGTGCCCCTGACCGGCACCCGGGCCCGCGTCCCGGAGATCGGCGTCCCGGTCCTCACCGTCAACGGCGCCCTGGACGACCCCGAACTGGTCGCCGAGGCGGAGTGGCTCGCCCGCACGGTGCCGCACGGCCGCGCGGTGACCGTCGAGGGCACCGGGCACTACCCGAACATGGAACGCCCCGAGGTCTTCAACGAGATCGTGCTCGGCTTTCTGCGCGGCCTGTGAGGGCCACCGGCGTCACCGGCGCTCCGCCAGCGCCGAACGCCGGTAGGAGTACCCGAAGTAGACCACCAGACCGACCACGAACCACACGGCGAACCGCACCCAGGTCTGCCATTGCAGGAACGTGATCAGCCAGATCGAGAAGACCACGCCCAGCGCCGGGACGAACGGCATCCAGGGCGTGCGGAAGGTGCGCGGCAGCTCCGGCTGCCGGTGGCGCAGCACGATCACCGCCGTGCACACCACCACGAACGCCAGCAGGATCCCGATGTTGGTCAGTTCGGCCGCCTCGCCGATCGGCAGGAACCCGGCGATGGCGGCCGACGCCACCCCGACGATCCAGGTGACCCGGGTCGGCACATGCCGCGTCGGATGCGTCCTGGCGAACCAGCGCGGCAGCAGCCCGTCCCGGCTCATGCTGAACCAGACCCGCGTCACGCCCAGCATGAACGTGAACATCACGGTGAGGATGCCGATGATCGCGCCCACCGCGATCACGTCCGCCAGCCCGCTCAGCCCCACCGACTTGAACGCCGTGGAGAAGCCGCTCTCCTTGTCGATGTCCCGGTAGTCCTGCATGCCCGTCAGGACCAGGCAGGCGGCCACGTAGAGGACCATCGAGATCGCCAGCGAGTACAGGATCGCCTTCGGCATGTGCCGCTGCGCGTCCTTGGACTCCTCGGCCGCCGTCGACATGGCGTCGTAGCCGAACACCGCGAAGAAGACGGTCGCCGCGCCGGTGAACGCCCCGCCGACCCCGTACGGGAAGAACGGGTGGTAGTTCGCGGTGTCGACGTGGAAGACGCCGACCGCGATCACCAGCAGCACGACCAGCACCTTCAGCACCACCACCGCGGTCTCGAACCGGGCCGCGCTGCGGATGCCGAGGTTCAGCAGATACGCGATGAACAGGCAGAGCAGCGCGGCGAAGAGGTCGACCCGGTGGCCGTCCCCGGTCCCGGGCGCGCCCAGCATCCAGTGCGGCAGATCGGCGCCCGTCTCCCCGACCAGGAAACTGAAGTAGCCGGAGATGCCGATCGCCACCACCGCGACGATCGCCGTGTACTCCAGCAGCAGGTCCCAGCCGATGAACCAGCCCGCCAGCTCGCCGAGGACCGCGTAGCCGTAGGTGTAGGCGGAGCCCGCCTTCGGGATCAGGCCGGCGAACTCGGCGTAGGAGAGCGCGGCCGCCGCGCTCGCGACGCCCGCGATCAGGAAGGAGACCAGCACCGCCGGGCCCGCCGTGCCGTTGGCCACGGTGCCGGCCAGGGTGAAGATGCCCGCGCCGATGATGCCGCCCACACCGATCGCGGTCAGCTGCCACAGTCCCAGCGACCGCTGGAGCCGGCCGCCCCCGCCCGCTTCCGTCTCCTCGATGTGCTCGATCGGTTTGCGGCGGAGAACGCCCTCGCCCGCCCGGAGCCCGGCCATGCGCCTCACCTCTTCGTGAACGGCAAACGGCTGACGGTGGATCATGATGGCGCAGCCGGTCCCGTCGGGGAAGGCGCCGTGCGCGCACGGCACCGGACCGGGTGCGCGCCGCGGGCTACGGGACCACCGTCACCGGCCACCGCCCCGCCTTCACCAGCCGGATCGCGACGGAACCCACGATCCGGTGGCCGGCCTGCTCGGAGGCGCCCACGACCACGGCGTCCGCCCTCAGGTCGTCGGCCGCCTGCACCAGGCCGTTGTAGGGGTCACCGCGGAACGTGTGGAACTCCCAGCGCACCTCGAATATCCCCTTGACCCGCTCGGCCGCCTCCCGGATCTGCGCCACCAGGTCCTCGGCGATCTCGTCGGTCGTCTCGGCCACCGGCGCCCCGAACGCGGCACCCGCCGCCAGCATCGGCTGCACGTACACGACGGCGAGCAAGGCGCGCTGCCGCCGCGCCAGTCCGCCGGCATAGGCCGCGGCCCGCAGCGAGGAGTCGGAGCCGTCCACTCCGACCACGATGACCTTCGGTCCGTCCGTGCCCCGTTCGAACTGAGGGGAGTGTTGTTCCGTCACGGCAGGGAGGCTATCGGAACCCGCAGGTCGGGCTGGATCCCCGGGCCGCCCGGCCGCGGTCTCCCGGAACCCGGGGGAACCCGGGACCCGAAAGGAACCCGGAGCGCGGAGGAACCCGGAGCCCCTCAACGCGCCGCACGGCGGGGCGGTTTGCGGCGTCGTCTTCCCGCCGTCCGTGACAAAGGCGCGCACACTTCGGCGAAAAGGGGCACCCGAAGGGTCGGCACGGGTCCGTGATCATCACCGGACCCGCCGTCGCCGGCGGTCTCGGCCTCGCCGGAGGGGACGAGGCGGAGGCCGCCGGCTGCGCCGCACGAGTGGATTCCTGCCGCCGTGCCGGTGCTCTCGGGGAGCGTCGGCCTTCGGCCGGGCGACTGATGAGTCATGAAAAACGATCAATTGCTCACCCGGCGCCGGGCGATGCTCGCCGGCGCCGGCGCCGCCGTGGGGGCGGCCGCTACCGCCGGTGTGCTCGCGGTGGGAGCGGACCCGGAGCGGACGCGGCCGGCCGCACCCGTCGCGGGTCCCCCGGCACGCCGCGCGCACCGGCCCTCCGCCTACCGTCTCCAGCCCCTGACCGGCTACGGTCCGCCGCGCACCGCTCCGGGCCGGCCCCGGGTGCGCAGCGCACCGCTGCTGCGCGTCTCCGGGCGCGGTCGCACCATGGTGCTCACCTTCGACGACGGACCGGACCCCGACTACACCCCGGAGATCCTGGACACGCTGGCGGAGTACGCCGTGCGGGCCATGTTCTTCGTGGTCGGGGAGATGGCGGAGGACAGCCCGGACCTGCTGGCCCGCATGGTGGACGAGGGGCACGTCGTGGGCAACCACACCTGGTCCCACCCCCTGCTGACCCGGCTGCGCCGCGCCCGGATCCGCACCGAGATGGAACGCACCTGCGACATCGTCGAGGAGGCCTGCGGCGAGAGGCCCCTGTGGTTCCGCGCGCCCTACGGGGCCTGGAACCGCGCGGCCTTCCAGCTCGGTGCCGAACTCGGCATGGAGTCGCTCGCGTGGACGGTCGACACCCTGGACTGGACCACCCCCGGGTCCGCCACCATCGTGGAGCGGGTCGAGGACGGCGCCGCCCCCGGCGTCGTGGTGCTCTCGCACGACGCCGGGGGCGACCGCTCCCAGAGCGTGCGGGCCCTGCGCAGCTATCTGCCGGAACTGCTGGACGCCGGCTACCACATCACCGTGCCGAGCCGCCGGAACGTGTGACGGGGCGGCGCCCGCCCGGCCGGGGAACGCTCAGCGCACCTCGGTCAGGCGGGCGAAGACGACGACATTCCCGTCGTAGCCGTTCTGTTTGGAGAAACCGCCGCCGCAGGTGATGACCCGCAATTCCGCGTCGCCCTTGGCGGCGTAGACGCGGTCGCCGGGGAAATCGCTCTTCTCGAAGACCTCGATGCCGTAGATCTCGAACACGGCCGTCTTTCCGTCCTTGCGGGCGACCTCGATGCGATGTCCCTTCTTCAGGGCCCCGAGTCCGTAGAACACCGCGGGGCCCTGTTTGTTGTCGACATGGCCGACCACGACGGCGGTGCCCTTTTCGCCGGGGGAGACGGCGCCGGTGAACCAGCCAGACACATTGGGGTCCTCCGGCGGCGGCGCGTCGACCCAGCCGTCGGCGTCCAGACCGACGGGCAGGACCGGGGCGTCCACCTGGATCGCGGGGATGCGGACCCGGTCGGGCACGCCGTACGGCAGCGGCTCGGGGACCCGGGCCGCTGTGCCGCCGGGCACGCGGCTGTCCGAGGAGGCCGCCGACGCGGGCTGCGGCGGTCCCACGTCGAATTCCCCCGAACCATTCCGAATGAGCGCGAGGCCGGTCAGCAGAACCAGTGCTATCACGCCCCAAGGAGCGCGCTTCCTCGGCTGCTCCTCCTCGTCGGCCAGCTCGGACGCAGACATTCGCCATCCCCTCTCGACACGGCCGTCGCCATGTCATGTCGCGCATACGAGAACGCTAAGCGCCGCGCATCCGACCGGCGACGGGGCGGATGCGAACGGGTGGTGCCGGCAACCGGTGGTGAGCCATCCGGGATGCCGGGGACGGGGAAATTCCAATCGCCCGTGACCTGCGGCGATATCCGCCCTCGCGGATTCGTTCGGGTGACTTCTCTCACCAGGACGGACCATCCCCGAAATGCGGCCCTGAGCACCGCAACTGAGGGTCATTCCGGGAGGCGCTTTCCCGCCGATCGACCGGGAACGAGTCCCGGGGCGTCTTCCGCGGAGGAACTCATGCGTACAACTCGTGCCCTGGCGGCCGCCGGCGCCGCGGTCGCCGTCCTCGCGCTCGGCGCCCCCGCGGCCGTGGCGTGGGACACGCCGAGCAATATCGTCGCCCTGCCCAGCGTCATCGCCCGCGGCGGCCAGATGACCGTCACGGTCGACGGCTGCCCGCGCGGCGGCACGATGACCTCGAACGCCTTCCCGTCGACCCCGCTGTCGCCGATCAACGGCGCCAACGAGACGTCGAAGGGCACCGCCGCGATCAACGGCAACGCCCGTCCCGGTTCGTACGACATCACCGTCAACTGCTCCGGCAGGAGCCTGACCCGCCCGGCCGCCTTCACCGTCATCGGCGGTGTCCGCGGCGGTTTCGGCGGCAGCAGCTCCAGCGGCGCCACCCCGGCCGATGTGGCGATCGGCAGCGCGCTGGTCACCGCGGCCGTCATCGGCGGCGGCGTCTTCTGGATGCGCCGCCGGGCCGAGCGGCGCATCTGACCGAGGCCCCGCACGTCCCTCTTCGGCAGCGCACGGCAGCAGGCCTTCGCCCCGGACCCCCGGCGGATCCGGGGCGGAGGCCTGCGTGCCGTCGGGAACCCGGAACCCATCGGGGCGTCAGGCCCCGTCCTCGCCGGGGCGGCGGCGCGAGAAGTGGTAGGCGGCACCGGCCGAGCCCACGACCAGCGCGAGGCCCGTGCCGATCTCCCGCAGGTCGAAGCCGGCGACGCTGCCGCCCGCACCCGCGTGCACGCCCTTGGGCGGTACGGGCTGGTGGGCCGGCGGGACCGGACGGCCGCCGGCGATGGTCAGGGTCGTGGTGCCGGTCACGTGGTCGCAGGTGAACGAGGTCCGGTACGCCGTGCCGGGCCTGGCGTCCGGGGCGACCACGGCGCGTGCCGTGGACTGCCGCGCCGGGATGGTGACCGTGTCGAAGACCGGCGACGCGACGGTCGCCGGGCCCCTGCAACCGTCGCCGTTGCGGTCCACCCGGAGGGTGACCTGTCCGCCCGCCGCGACGGTGGCGGGCTGGACACTGAAGCCGAACGGGGTGATGTCGTCCTCGCCGGCGACGGCGGCCGGTCCGCAGGCGGTGAGGGCGCCGATGCCCAGCAGCGCTGCCGCGGCGGCACGTATCGCGCGCATGGTGGAACCTCCGGGTCCCGAGGAGCAGCGGCGGACCTGTTCCGCTCGCGCCAGGAATGCACCTCGATGCCCGAAACGCTAGGAAGCCGCGCCCGCCGGCGCGATCGCAGTCGCGCGAACGGGTCAAGCGTGTGGGCCGCCCGGGGGACGGCGCTCCCGCGACCGGGGGACGTCCGCGGCGTGGCGGCCGTCCCCGGCCCGTCCCGGCGCCCTCAGTCCGCGGCGTGCGGGAAGAGGTTCAGGAAGGCGTCCGCCGACGTCGCGATGCCGCGGCTGTACGGCGCGTCGAAGTCCCAGATCAGGAAGAGGATGAAGGCGATCAGCGCGGAGAACAGCCCGGCGAGGATCAGTTCGCGCGGGGTGCGCCGGATCTGGAGCGCGAAGACCATCCCGATGGTGATGACCGCCCCGGTGATCAGCCCGAACCACACCACGCCCGGCATGATCGCCCCGGTGGCGTCGGCCCGGGCGTTGCGCGCCTGGTCGGCCGCGGTCACCTGGTCGACGAGCGGCTGGTACGCCTGGCCCTCGAAGTCGCTCCTGGGCTGGTAGTCGGTGACGTCGGCGCGGACCTTCTGGAGGAGCTCGGTGCCGCGCGCGGTGAGACGGCCGTCGTCCCGCATGGTCTTCCACTCGACGGTGACGACGTGTCCGACATAGGCGTTGACATCGTCCCGAATGTGCTCGCGGACGCCGGGCGGATAGACCCGGACCCGCTCGGAGATCTCGTGCAGCGCCGCGGCCTCCGTCTGCACATGGTCCTGGGCGGCGTTGCCCGCCTCCCAGACACCCGCGATGGCCAGGCCGAGGACGATGGCGTACACCACGCCGATCCACATCGTCATGTACTCGATGACGTCCGGTGTGTCGTTGATGTCCTCGTCCTCGGCCGCGGTGCGCTGCCGGACGAGGGTGACGATGACCACCACGACACAGGCGGCCAGCATCGCGAGGGTGAGAACAAGCCATTCCGGCAAGGGAGCCTCCAGGGATCAGCGCGGCCGCAGTGCGGCGACGGCGGCCAGTGCGGGCACCGCGACGAGCAGGACGAACACGAGCGGCTTCGGCGCGCCGTGCGGGGCCTGCCGGTGCGGCGCGGGACGGCGGTAGCTCGGGTAGTGCACGGGGGTCGGGGAGGGGCGCGGTGTCGGGGTCGCCGACGGTTTCGGTGGTGGCGGCGGTGTCCGCGGTGCCGGCGGGGGAGCCGGTGGCGGGGCGGGCGCCGGCCGGTGACGGGGCGGCGGAGGCGGCGCGGGGGGCGGTTCGGGCCTCGGCGGTTCGGGCCTCGGCGGCGGAGGCGGCGGAGGCGGGGTGGGGGTCGGTTCCGGCGGTGGGGGCTTGGGCGGTGGCGTCGGGGTCGGCGTGGGCTTCGGGCACGGCGGAAGGGAGGGGAACGTCGGGAACGCCGGGGGCGGGGACCAGCTGTCACCGCTCCCGGCGACCGACACCGCCTCGGTGCCGCCCGGGCCGGTCGACGCGTACGCACAGGCGTCGGCCACCGCCACGCCGGCCGGGGCGCCGACGAGCGCCCAGGTCAGCACGGTCAGCACCAACACCCGTACGGGAAGCCCGGTTTGGGTCGGTTCGCGTCCTTGCACGACCGAGAGCATGGGCACGGGGGGACCGGATCACTCCGGAGAGGGAGGCGATTGGCCCGAAGGAGGGACGGACAGCGCCCGGCGGGCCGATCCGCGGACGCTCGCGTGTAGCCGGCGCGTACGCGTGTACGGGGCCGCGGCGGCCGTGTACGGGGCGCGGCGGCCGTGCACGGGGCGCGGGGCCGTGCACAGGGAGCGATGGCCGTGCGCAGCAAGCGATGGCCGTGCACAGGGAGCGATGGCCGTGCGCAGCAAGCGATGGCCGTGCACAGGGAGCGGCGGTCGTGCACAGGGAGCGGCGGTCGTGCACAGGAGACGGAAAAGAAATCCGCGGGGCGCTGAACACGAACGGGGCTCCCGTGCGTACCCAGTGTCGTGCGGCGGCGCAGCAGGGCGCCGCAACACCTCGGTGATGTGGGGAGTTGACGATGAAGACCTCCTGGCGGAGCGCCTCGCTCGTGGCGAGCGCCGCGGCGGTGCTGGCGCTGACGACGGCGTGCGGTCAGGAAGACGCCGGCGCGGGCGGCAGCCAGAACGTGGGTGCGACGGCCCCCGCCGGCACCCAGACCATCGGCGCCGGAGCCGACGGCTACGGCGTCTTGGGACAGGGCTCCGCCACCCGGTCCGCCTCCGCGGGCAGGCTGGCCGTCTCCACCGACGTCGAGATCGGTGATCTGCTCACCGACAGCGCCGGGTTCACGCTGTACCGCTTCGACCAGGACACCGCCCGGCCGCCCGCGTCCAACTGCGACGGCGACTGCGCCACCACCTGGCCGCCGGTGCCCGCGGACGGCGTCACGGCCGGTGCGGGCATCGACAAGGCGCTGCTCGGCGAGGTCACCCGCGCCGACGGCACCAAGCAGCTGACCGTCGGCGGCTGGCCGGCGTACCGCTACGCCAAGGACACCGCGGCGGGCGACATCAAGGGCCAGGGCGTGGGCGGCAAGTGGTTCGCGCTCGATCCCGAGGGCAAGAAGGCCCAGGCACAGGAGGCGCCCGGCCTGTCCACCCGCAAGGACCCCGAGCTCGGCGAGATCGTCGTCGACAAGAACGGCATGACGGTCTACCGCTTCATGAAGGACGAGGCATGGCCGAAGCCGGTCTCCGCCTGCACCGGCGCCTGCCTGGAGAAATGGCCCGCCGTGGCCCCCGTCGCGACCGGCGACACCAAGGGCGTCCAGAAGAAGGGCCTGATGAGCTTCGTCCGGCCCGACGGCGTCAAGCAGCAGACCGTCAACTGCTGGCCGGTCTACACCTTCTCCGGTGACAAGGCCCCCGGAGACACCAACGGTCAGGGCGTCGGCGGCACCTGGTACGCCGTCGCGCCCGACGGGAAACCGGTCGGCGCGTCCGGGCAGTAGAGATCACCTCCCCAGGGTCGATCGCCTCGTCCGTCCGGCACAGGACCGCGAAGGGAGGCACGAGGACGAGCGCACGAGCCGTACGGAACGAAGCAGCGCGCGCGACCACCGGTCCGCCCCCTCCGCACCCCGGCGGAGGGGGCGGACCAGCGTGTTCCGGGGACAGGTGCCGCAGGCAGTGACCGGGAACGGATGGTCAATTTCCGTTTCCGCTCGCCCCATTGGCGGACGATCAGTAGCCTCAGCTCGAACACCGGATCGCCTACGCCATGGAGAACCAGATGGAGCGTCCCGCCTGGGCCCCGCGGAGCATCGACGTCTCGGTGCCGAGCGTGTCCCGGATCTACGACTACTACCTGGGCGGTTCGCACAACTTCGAGGTGGACCGGGAAGCGGCCCGCAAGGCCATGGAGTTCCTGCCCGGTCTGCCCAAGATCTCTCAGGCCAACCGGGCGTTCATGCGCCGGGCCGTGCGTTTCGCCGTCGGCGAGGGCATCAGCCAGTTTCTGGACATCGGCTCCGGCATCCCGACCTTCGGCAACGTCCACGAGGTCGCCCAGGGCGCCCGCCCCGGCGCGCACGTGGTCTACGTCGACCACGACCCGGTGGCCGTGGCGCACAGCCAGGCGGTGCTGGCGGGCAACGACGACGCGGACGTCGTGGCGGCCGACCTCCGCAAGCCCCGGGAGATCCTCGACAGCGCCCCGGTGCGGCGGCTGATCGACCTGAATCGGCCAGTGGCGTTGCTTCTCGTTGCCATACTGCACTTCGTGGAAGACGCGGACGACCCCTACGGTGCGGTGGCCGAGTTGCGCGACGCGCTCGCGCCGGGCAGCCTGCTCGTCCTCACGCACGCCTCGTACGAGGGAGTCCCCCTGCCGCCCGAGCGGGCGGGCGGCGCGGTGGACGTGTACCACGACATCCGCAACCCGCTGATCATGCGCTCGCGCGAGGAGATCGCGCGGTTCTTCGAGGGGTACGACATGGTGGAACCCGGACTGGTGCCGATGCCGCACTGGCGCCCTGACACGGCACCGGAGGACGAGGACCCGTACGCGTTCTCGGGCTTCGCCGGCGTGGGGCGTACGGCGTGAACGCGGAGCCGGACGGGCCTCAGGACAGACTGCGCCGGTTCGTGACGATCTGGAGCCGGGCGGTCTTCCCGGTCACGACCACCTCGTCGACCCGGCCGGAGTTCGAGGAGCAGCTGCTGCCCCTGGCCCGGAGGCTGAGCCGGGCGCTGAGGGCCAGGGCCTTCGACGCCGACGAGGGCAGGGCGGTCGGGGCCGCGCTGGTCGAGGCGCACTGCACCGACCCGGAGGCGCTCAGCCGGACGCTGGACTGCGTCGACGCCTATCTGGTCCTCTACTGCGGCGGGGACGCCGACCACGAGGACCAGCGGGCCCGTTGCGCGCGGCTCCAGCACGCCATGGCGGCCGGCTTCGCGCAGGCGCTGCGGGCCCGCACGCTGGCCGAGCAGGAGGCCATCGCCCGGGCCGCGCTCCAGGCGCAGGGCGTGGTGGCGCAGGCCCTGCACACCACCGAGGCCCGCTTCCGCGCGGTCTTCGAGGGTGCGGCCATAGGCATCGGCATCGCCGACCTGTCGGGCAACGTCCTCCAGGTCAACGGCGCGCTGCTGCGCATGTTCGGCCTGTCCGAGCACGGCATGCGCGGCCGCAACGTCCGGGAGTGGACCCACCCCGACGACGCGCCGCAGACCTGGCGGCTCTACGACGAGCTGGTCCGCGGCGAGCGCGAGCACTACCACCTGGAGAAGGCCTTCTACCGGCCCGACGGAACGGTCCTGTGGACCAATCTGACGGTCTCCCTGCTGCGCGACGCCGACGGCGACCCGCAGTACCAGCTCGCCCTCATGGAGGACACCACCGAGCGGCGGCTGCTCAATCTGCGGCTGCGCTACGAGGCCACGCACGACGCGCTGACCGGACTGCCCAACCGCAGCTTCTTCTTCGAGCGTCTGGAGAAGGCGCTGAACGCCGGCGAGGGCCAGCGCTTCGGCCTGTGCTACCTGGACCTGGACGGCTTCAAGACCGTCAACGACAGCCTCGGCCACGCGGCCGGCGACCGGCTGCTGGTCGAGGTCGCCGACCGGCTCCAGGCCTGTGCCACCGCGCCCGGCGAGATGGTCGCCCGGCTCGGCGGCGACGAGTTCGTGGCGCTGACCACCGGCCCCGACACCCCGCGCAAGGTCGACGAGCTCGCCGGGCGCATCATGAACGCGCTGCTCGCCCCGATCCGCGTGGACGGCCGGGAGCTGACCGTGCGCGGCAGCATCGGCATCGTCGAGGGACCGGCGGGGGAGCGCAGCCCGGCGGAGGTGCTGCGCAGCGCCGACATCACCATGTACCGGGCCAAGTCGGCGGGCGGCAACCGCTTCGAGCTCGCCGACCCGGAGGCCGACGCCCGCGCCATCACCCGGCACGGGCTCACCACGGCCCTGCCGACGGCCCTGGACCGGGGCGAGTTCTTCATCGAGTACCAGCCGCTGGTCCACCTCGGCGACGGCAGCGTGCGCGGCGCCGAGGCGCTGGTGCGCTGGCTGCACCCGCAGCACGGGGTGCTCGGCCCGGACCGGTTCATCTCCCTCGCCGAGCACACGGGGCTGATCGTGCCGCTGGGCCGCTGGGTGCTGGAGCAGTCGGTGCGCCAGGCCCGCGAGTGGCGGCTGCTGCACGGGGGCGACGAGGCGGGCCCGCTGCGCATCAACGTCAATCTCTCGCCCTGCCAGCTGACCCACCCGGGCCTGGTCCAGGACACCGTGGAGATTTTGGAGCGCGCCGGGGTCGAGCCGGACGCGCTCTGTCTGGAGGTGACGGAGTCGGCGCTGATCGGCGCCGACGACGACCTGCTCAAACCGCTGCGCCGGCTGGCCGAGATGGGTGTCGACATCGCCCTGGACGACTTCGGCACCGGCTACTCCAACCTGGCCAATCTGCGCCGGCTGCCGGTGAGCGTCCTCAAGCTGGACCGTTCCTTCACCCAGAGCATGCAGCAGTTCCCGGCCGACCCCGTCGACCTCAAGATCGTCGAGGGAATCGTCTCGCTGGCCCACAGCCTGGACCTCGCGGTGACGGTGGAGGGCGTGGAGACCGGGGCGCAGGCCGAGCAGCTGCGGATACTGGGCTGCGACACCGCCCAGGGCTGGTACTACGCCCGCCCGGGCCCGCCGGAGCGGCTGCACGAACTGGCGCTGGTGGACGCGACGGGCTGACCGCCGCCCCGCCGAGCGCACTCGACGGCTCCCGTCCGGACCGAGGTCCCGGCGGGAGCCGTCCGCGTCGGGGCCCGTGCCCGGGTCCCGGGCCTCAGGCCGTCAGCCCGCGCAGCAGCAGCGCGAGTCCGCCCAGGAACTCCGCCTCGGGGCCGACCTCGCGGGCCTGCCGTGCGGTGGCGGACAGATACGGGAACGCGGACGGCGGCAGCTCGGCGATGACGTCCGTGCCCCGGCCGGAAAGCGGCCCGAGGTGCTCGAGCTGGATCGCCCCGATGACGTAGCCGAGCAGGCCGCGCAGGGCGACGACCCGCCGCTCCCCGTCGATGCCGGCCTCCGTCAGGACGGCCAGCACGGTCTCCGCCCAGCGCAGTCCGACGGGCGAGCGGTGCCGGTGGGTCACCGTCAGCGGGGCGACGGACGGATGGGCGGACACGGCGTCCCGCATCCGCCGCACCAGCACCTCCACCCGCTCCTGCCACGGCGCCGCGGGGTCCGGCGGCTCGGTGTCCATGGCGCCCAGGACGCGGTCGACCACGAGCCCCTCCAGCTCCTCGCGGTCCTGGACGTACCGGTAGAGCGCCATCGTGCTCGCACCGAGCTCCTTGGCGACGGCGCGCATCGACAGCCCCGCGAGCCCCTCGCGGTCGATCACGGCGAGGGCGGCGGCGGCCAGCTGGTTCCGGGTGAGCGAGCGGGGACGTGGCATGACGATTGACAGCGTACGGCATACGCTTACGCTGGTTGGTGTACGGCGTACGCCTACATCTGATCCGTGAAGGGACCGACCATGCGCATGCCCCGCGGGCCGATACGGCCCGGCTCCGTCGTGACCGCCCGTCGGCTCTCCACCGTCTCCGGCGGCCCGGCCGCGGTGCCCGACCCCGAACGGCTGGTCCATCTCCAGTTCCGGCGCTTCGCCGGCTGCCCGGTGTGCAATCTGCATCTGCGGTCGGTGGTGCGGCGGCACGACGAGATCGAGGCCGCCGGCGTCCGCGAGGTCGTGGTCTTCCACTCACCCGCCGGGGAACTGCGCGCCCACACCGCCGATCTGCCGTTCGCGGTCGTCGCCGACCCGGACAAGCGGCTGTACGCGGAGTTCGGCGTGGAGTCGGCACCGCGCGCGCTGCTCGCCCCGCGCGCCTGGCTCCCGGTCGCCCGGGCGCTGGTGACCGGTGCATGGCAGGTCCTCCGCGGCCGGGAACGGCTCCCCGCCTCCCGCCAGCCCGGCGGCCGCCTCGGCCTGCCCGCCGACTTCCTGATCGCACCCGGCGGCCGGGTGCTCGCCGCCCGGTACGGCAGCCACGTCTACGACCAGTGGCCGGTGGACGAACTGCTGCGGCTGGCCGCGGAGGCGGCGAAGCCGGCCGCCGAGGCGCGGTGAGCGGCGAGGGGCGCCACGTCGGCGGAGGCCGGGGGCGCGGGCGGAACACCTTCCCCCCGCTCTTGTACGGCCTCGGCCACCGACACGGCGGCCCGGACCAGGGCCGCGGTCGCCGTCGACCGGGACTGCTGGGGCCAGGCGATCGTCAGGACCGCGAGCGGCGCGTCCGGCACGGGCCGGTAGACGACACCCGGCCGCGGATAGCGGTCGGCGACGGAGACGGGCAGCAGGGTGACGGCGCGCCCGAGGGCGACCAGCGTCAGCAACTGGGCGAGGTCGCGGCTGTGGTGCCGTGCCTCGTCCAGGAAGCGGTACAGGTCACCGGGGTCCAGGCCGAGATCGGCGACGCCGAGCCGGTCACGGGCGGCGAGCGGGTGGGCGGCGGCGAGGGCGGCGACGCGCGGCTCGACGAGAAGCGTCTCGCTGTCCAGGCCGGCGCGGTCGAACGGCTCGTGGACCAGGGCGGCGTCGGCCTCGCCCAGCCGCAGCAGCCGGGGCTGTTCGTGCCACCCGCACAGGCGGACCGCGACCGGGACGGAGGCCGGATCGGCGGCGTAGCGCTCCAGGACCGGCTCCAGCAGGCCCGCGTCGCCGTCGGCCTTGACGGCCAGGACCAGTCCCGGACCGGCGCCCGCGCGCTGGGCCCGCCGCCCCGCCGCCCGCAGGGCGTCCAGCGCCACCCGCGCCTCCGCCAGAAGCACCTCGCCGGCACCGGTCAGCGCGACGCTGTGCGTGGTCCGCTCGAACAGGGTGACGCCCAGGTCGGCCTCGAGCCGGCGGATCGCGCGCGACAGCGGCGGCGGCGAGATGCCCAGCCGTTCGGCCGCGCGGGCGAAGTTCAGCTCCTCGGCGACGGCGACGAAGTAGCGCAGCGGGCGGGACTCCACGGCGGCGGTTTCCTTCCGGTCGGCATGTCCCTGAGGGTAACAACCGGGAGCGGAACGGTCCTTCAGTTCGGCGGGGACGGACAGCAGGATCGAGGTGCGCCGCCCGCCCGGAGCGGGCCGGCCGGTATCCGCCGTACTTCCCCTTCTGGAGTTGTTCATGATCGTCGTCACCACCCCCACCGGTCAGATCGGCCGGCACCTGCTCGACCTCCTCCTGGACGCCCGGGACACCGCGGGACCGGTCCGGGTGATCGCCCGCGACCCCGCGCGGCTGCCCGCCCGGGCGCGCGACCACGTCGAGGTCGTCCGGGGATCGCACGCCGACCCCGGGGTCCTGAAGGAGGCCTGTGCCGGCGCCGACCGCGTGTTCTGGCTGGTGCCCCCGACCCGGACCGCCGAGAGCGCCGAGGGGCTCTTCGACACCTTCACCCGGCCGCTGTGCGAGGTGATCGAGCAGGGCGGCGTCGAGCGCGTCGTCGCCGTCTCCACCCTGGGCCGCGGCATCGCGCGCGACGCCGGTCTGATCTCGGCCTCGCTGGCGATGGACGACCGGATCGCGGCGACGGGCGTGCACTACCGGGCGCTGTGCCCGCCGTTCCTGATGGAGAATCTGCTGG
Organism: Streptomyces fumigatiscleroticus; assembly: GCF_014647975.1. GTDB lineage: Bacteria > Actinomycetota > Actinomycetes > Streptomycetales > Streptomycetaceae > Streptomyces > Streptomyces fumigatiscleroticus. Next base: position 617,872 of record NZ_BMQF01000001.1, on the reverse strand, counting down.
ACCAGGCCGGTACGGTCCGCGACCTGGGCGCGTTCTTCCTGACCGTGGCCGGCGACCGGGTGCTGCGCACCTGCGCCGTACGCGACATCGCCGCGGCGGCGGCCCGGCTGCTGCTCGACGACGGCTGGACCGGGCGGGCCGACGTCCCCCTGGTCGGCCCCGACGAGCTGACACCCGAGGGCATGGCACGGGTGATGGCCGAGGTGCTGGACCGTCCGGTCGGCTACCGGCGGAGCACCGTGGAGGAGTACCGCGCGACGATCGTCGGGTCCGGCGCGTCCGAGGGCTGGGCGCGCGGCGCGGCCGACATGGTCCGGGCCCTGGACGAGCAGGGCTTCTACGGAGCCGGCGCGCCGAGCACTCCCGAGTGGGCGCCGACCGGGTTCCGCCAGTGGTGCGAGGAGGTCCTCCTGCCGGCCGTGAGGGACTGAGCCGGACCCCGGCGGGCTGCGGGGCCGGCCGACGCGCTCTGTGGCAAGCGGCAGCGAGCGCAGGGCGTGAGCGGCGCCGGTCCCGACGACGCGGCCGGCGTCGCGCCCCGGGCCCGGTCACCTCGGGACGGACAGCTCCGGCGGAGCCGCGCCCGCCACCAGCACCCGTCCTGCCCACCGCATCCGCCGCACCGCCGGTCACCGCCGGTGCGGAACCGCCCCGTGCTCCGGGCCCTCAGTGCTCCAGCAGCATCCGTTGCAGCTCCCTGGCCGCCCGCGGCGGGGCCACATCGCTGCGGTGGGCCAGGGCGATGGTGCGGTGCAGACCCGGGCGGGCCAGCGGGGTGACCCGCAGGCCGCGGCCGGACCGCGCGGCCACCATCCGGGGCACGACGGCCAGCCCCAGCCCGGCCCGTACGAACCCCAGCACGGCGTCCATCTCCCCGCCCTCCACCGCGAAGTCCGGCTCGAACCCCTCCGCGCGGCATGCGGCCACGGTGAGTTCTCGCAGGTCGTAGCCGTGCCGGAACATCACCAGGCGCTCGCCCTCCAGGTCGGCGATCCGCACCGTGCGCCGCCCGCCGCCGGGGCGCGGCGCCTCCGGTGAGGACACCACCACCAGGTCCTCGCGCAGCAGCTCCACCGTGGTCAGCGCGGGGGAGGGGGTGGGCAGCGGGAGCACCACCAGGGCCAGGTCGAGGGCGCCGCGCGCCAGCTCCCGCACCAGGTCGTGGCTGCCGCCCTCCTCGATCAGCAGCCGGATGCCGGGATAGCGGTCGTGGAAGGCGCGCAGCACGTCCGGCAGCAGGCCCGTGCACAGGCTCGGGGTCGCGCCGAGCCGCACCCGGCCGCTTCTGAGCTGCACCAGTTCCTGCACCTCGTGCCGGGCGGTCTCGGCGTCGGCCAGGATGCGCCGGGCCAGCGGCAGCAGCGCCTCACCGGCGTCGGTGAGCGTGATGTTGCCGCGCGCCCGCAGGAACAGATCGGCGCCCAGCTCCCGCTCCAGCGCCCTGATCTGCTGCGACAGCGACGGCTGGGCGACGTGCACGGCAGCGGCGGCCCGGGTGAAGTGCCGGGTCTCGGCCACCGCCACGAAGTACTGGAGCTGCTGGAACTGCATGCGCCCAGCATAGGACCTGCATAGGCATCGGCTATCGAAACAAGGCAGTCAATGTCTTGGACCGATGGGGCCGAACGGCCCTAGCGTTCGTGGCATGGCTCTGGCAACGCGGACGGACCGACGGCCGTCCATGGCGCGCACCGTGTGGGACTCGACCGTCGGCAAGAAGACCGTGATGGCGGTCAGCGGGCTGATCATGCTGCTGTACCTGGTCGCCCACATGATCGGCAATCTGAAGATCTTCTTCGGGGCGGGCGAGTTCAATCACTACGCGCACTGGCTGCGCACCGTGGGCGAGCCCTTCATGCACTACGAGTGGACGCTGTGGCTGATCCGCGCCGTGCTGGTCGTCGCCGTCGTCGCGCACGCCGTCTCCGCGTACCAGCTCAGCCGCCGCGACATCAGGGCACGGCCCAGCAAGTACGTGCACGCCAGGCCCCGGGCGAGCTACGCCACCCGCACCATGCGCTGGGGCGGCATCATCCTCGCCCTGTTCATCGTCTGGCACCTGCTGGACCTGACCACCGGCACCGTGCACTCCAAAGGCTTCCAGTCGGGCCACCCGTACCAGAACGTGGTGGACACCTTCTCCACCTGGTACGGCAACGTGATCTACATCGTCGCGATGCTCGCCCTCGGCCTGCACATCCGGCACGGCTTCTGGAGCGCCGCCCAGACCCTCGGCGTCGGCAGCCGCACCCGCGACCGCGCCCTGAAGACCGTCGCCAACGTCCTCGCGCTGCTGCTCACGGCCGGCTTCATCGCCGTACCCGTGGGCGTCATGACCGGAGTGGTGAGCTGAAGATGACCTCCTACACGGACTACACGACCGGTGAGCCGGTCGTCGACACCAAGGCCCCCGCCGGCCCGATCAACGAGCGCTGGGACAAGCGCCGTTTCGAGGCCAAGCTGGTCAACCCCGCCAACCGCCGCAAGCACACGGTCATCGTGGTCGGCACCGGCCTCGCGGGCGGCTCCGCCGGCGCCACCCTCGCCGAACAGGGCTACAAGGTCGTCCAGTTCTGCTACCAGGACTCCCCGCGCCGCGCCCACTCCATCGCCGCGCAGGGCGGCATCAACGCCGCCAAGAACTACCGCAACGACGGCGACTCCATCCACCGGCTCTTCTACGACACCGTCAAGGGCGGCGACTTCCGCGCCCGCGAGTCCAACGTGCACCGGCTCGCGCAGATCTCCGTCGAGATCATCGACCAGTGCGTGGCACAGGGCGTGCCCTTCGCCCGCGAGTACGGCGGTCTGCTCGACACCCGCTCCTTCGGCGGCGTCCAGGTCTCCCGCACCTTCTACGCCCGCGGCCAGACGGGCCAGCAGCTCCTGCTCGGCGCCTACCAGGCGCTGTCCCGGCAGATCGCGGCCGGCAACATCGAGATGCACCCGCGCACCGAGATGCTCGACCTGATCGTCATCGACGGGCGGGCCCGCGGCATCGTCGCCCGCGACCTGATCACCGGCAGGATCGACACGTACTTCGCGGACGCCGTCGTGCTCGCCTCCGGCGGCTACGGCAACGTCTTCTACCTGTCGACCAACGCCATGAACTCCAACGCGACCGCGATCTGGCGGGCCCACCGGCGCGGCGCGTACTTCGCCAACCCCTGCTTCACCCAGATCCACCCCACCTGCATCCCGCGCACCGGCGACCACCAGTCGAAGCTGACGCTGATGAGCGAGTCGCTGCGCAACGACGGCCGGATCTGGGTGCCCAAGGCCAAGGGCGACGACCGGCCGCCGAACAGGATCCCCGAGGACGAGCGCGACTACTACCTGGAGCGCATCTACCCCTCCTTCGGCAACCTGGTGCCCCGCGACATCGCCTCCCGCGCCGCGAAGAACGTCTGCGACGAGGGCCGCGGCGTCGGCCCCGGCGGCCAGGGCGTCTACCTGGACTTCGCCGACGCCATCAAGCGCATGGGCCGCAAGGCGGTCGAGGCCAAGTACGGCAACCTCTTCGACATGTACCAGCGGATCACCGACGAGGATCCGTACGAGGTGCCGATGCGGATCTACCCCGCCGTGCACTACACGATGGGCGGCCTCTGGGTCGACTACGACCTCCAGACCACCATCCCCGGCCTGTTCGCGGTCGGCGAGGCCAACTTCTCCGACCACGGTGCCAACCGGCTCGGCGCCTCTGCGCTGATGCAGGGCCTGGCCGACGGCTACTTCGTGCTGCCGGCCACCATCAACGACTACCTCGCCCGCAACCCGCACCAGGACGAGGTCGGTGCCGGCCACCCCGTCGTGCAGGAGGTGCTGGCCGAGACCGAGGACCGGCTCAACCTGCTGCTCGCCGTCGACGGCGACCGCACCCCCGACTCCTTCCACCGCGAACTGGGCGAGCTGATGTGGGAGTTCTGCGGCATGGCCCGTACCGACTCCGGGCTGCGCAAGGCCCTGGAGCGGATCCCGCAGATCCGCGAGGAGTTCTGGCGGCGCATCAAGGTCCCGGGCACCGGCGAGGAGTTCAACCAGTCGCTGGAGAAGGCCAACCGCATCGTCGACTACCTGGAGCTCGCCGAGCTGATGTGCCTCGACGCGCTGCACCGCAGCGAGTCCTGCGGCGGCCACTTCCGCGAGGAGTCCCAGACCCCGGACGGCGAGGCCGCCCGCAAGGACGAGGAGTTCTCCTACGCGGCGGCCTGGGAGTTCACCGGCACCGGCGAGGCGCCCACCCTGCACAAGGAAGACCTGGTCTTCGAGTACGTCCATCCCACTCAGCGGAGCTACGCATGAAGCTCACCCTGCGCGTCTGGCGGCAGAAGAACGCCGACGCCGACGGCGCCATGTCCACGTACGAGGTGGACGGCATCTCGCCCGACATGTCCTTCCTGGAGATGCTCGACACGCTCAACGAGGAGCTCATCCTCAAGGGCGAGGACCCGGTCGCCTTCGACCACGACTGCCGCGAGGGCATCTGCGGCGCGTGCAGCCTGGTCATCAACGGCGACGCCCACGGACCCGAGCGCACCACCACCTGCCAGCTGCACATGCGGTCCTTCCAGGACGGCGACACCATCGATGTCGAGCCGTGGCGGGCCGCGGCCTTCCCGGTGGTCAAGGACCTGGTCGTGGACCGCTCGGCCTTCGACCGGATCATCCAGGCCGGCGGCTACATCACCGCGCCCACCGGCGCCGCGCCCGAGGCGCACGCCACGCCGGTGCCCAAGCCGGACGCGGACTTCGCCTTCGAGCACGCCGAGTGCATCGGCTGCGGGGCCTGCGTGGCCGCCTGTCCCAACGGCGCGGCGATGCTGTTCACCTCCGCGAAGATCAACCACCTCAACGTCCTGCCGCAGGGCGCGCCCGAGCGCGAGAGCCGCGTGCTGGACATGGTGGCCCAGATGGACGAGGAGGGCTTCGGCGGCTGCACCCTCACCGGCGAGTGCGCCACGGCCTGCCCGAAGGGCATTCCGCTGATGTCCATCACCAGTATGAACAAGGAGTGGCTGCGGGCGACCCGCAAGGTCTCCCGGAAGTAGGCGCTCCGACGGACGTTCGCCGGCAGGGTGCGGACGGGCGGGACCGGGCGTGGTGCTCATCGACCGGTCCCGCCAGGCACCCCGCCACCCCTCGGGCCGCGGCCCTCGGTAGGGTGTGCGCCCATGATCGAGAACCAGGGGAGGGAGCGGTTCCTCGACGCCGTCGCCGGCTTCGAGACCGCGGTGCGCGAGCGGGACGGTGACCGCTCGGAGCACGGGTTCCAGCAGCTGCACCGGCACTTCCGGCAGGCGGGCGAGGACGAGATCGCGGTGGCCGGGCCACGCCTGGCCGCGCTGCTGCCCGAGGTGCCCGCCGGGCCCCGCGGCGTGCTCGCCGTGGTGGTCGGCGCCTGTGTGGAACGGGGCGCCGACGCGGGAAGCTGCGCGCCGTACGTGCTCGCCGGGCTCGCCGGGGCGCTGGCCGACGCCCGGGAGTTCCGCGAGCGCTGGGCGGCGACCGGGGGAGGGGAGCTCCCCGAGCCGACGGCCGGCGACCCGGCGCCCGAGGCCGTCGAGCGGGCCGGGACGGAGGCGGTCGCGGCCTGGTGGACGCTGCCCCAGTGGGAGATGGCGTCCGTCGCGATGCTCAACCACGCCGAGGTGCGCACCGCCCTCGACGACGAGCTCCGCGGCGGCCTGCTGCGGGCGGCAGCGGCGGTGCGGGAGGCCTCCGGCCCCGACCTGAAGTGCCTGACGTACGCCCTGCTCGTCCTGGACGACGAGCCGCTTCTCGTACTGCACCGGCCGACCGGCACCGGCTACGCGCTGCGGATGAGCGGCATCGGCGACAACTTCCAGCTGCACACGCTGCTCGCGGACGTGCTCGTCGGCGGCGGGCACCTGCCCGGCCGGGCCCCGTCCGCGCAGGAGGCGGCCGTGTGCCGGGACCAGCCGGGACAGGTGCCGGCCACCGGCTCGTTCAACCTCGTCGCCCCCGACGGCAGCTGGGTGTGGAACGAGGGCACGCCCAGCGACATACCCGTCGTCGACGGCGTACGGCTGCTGGTCCTCGACCCGCCGCCCTACGAGCGCGGCTGGCCCGCGGGCCGGTTCTTCCCCGGCATGACGGGCGACCTCCGCCTGGAGCGCGTGCTCGACGCGGAGGAGACCCGGCGCCGGTTCGCCGTGTGCGCACCGGCGAACTGACACCTGCCCGTCCGGCGGGGCGGGCCGCCCGGCCCGCCCGTGCCGTTCAACCTCCCCACATCCACTCTCCCGGCACAGGTCACGTACACGCCAACCGGCATCGGAAGAACTGGAGCGGCGGACCGCACGCACCGGTCCCCTCCGCCCGCCGAACCCCGGCCCGTGACCAGGAGAGAGCCATGACCGGCGTCACCACGCTCGACCGTCCCCCGCAGCCCGCGGCGCCCACCCGCTACACCGTCTCTCTCGCCCGCGACGAGGAGGACGTACGGGCCGCGCAGCGGCTGCGGTACGACGTCTTCGCCGGGGAGATGGGCGCCCTGCTGTCCACCCCGCAGCCGGGGCACGACATCGACGCCTTCGACGCGTACTGCGACCATCTGCTGGTCCACGACACGGAGACCGGCCAGGTCGTCGGCACCTACCGGCTGCTGCCGCCGGAGCGGGCCGCGATCGCCGGCCGGCTGTACTCGGAGGGCGAGTTCGACCTGGGCCCGCTGGCCGCGATCCGGCCGGGGCTGGTCGAGGTGGGCCGCTCCTGCGTCCACCCCGCCCACCGGGACGGCGCGGTGATCTCGCTGATCTGGGCGGGCATGGCCCGCTACATGAGCGACCGCGGCCACGAATGGCTCGCCGGCTGCTGCTCGCTCCCGCTCGCCGACGGCGGCGCCCGCGCCTCCGCCACCTGGGACCTGGTGCGGGACAAGCACCTGGCCCCCGAGGAGTACCGCGTCCGCCCGCTGCTGCCGTGGATCCCGGGCAGCGCGCCCGCCGCCGCCCGCGGCGAGCTCCCGGCCCTGCTGCGCGGCTACCTGCGCCTGGGCGCCTGGGTCTGCGGGGAACCCGCGCACGATCCGGACTTCGGCGTCGCCGACCTGTACGTGCTGCTGTCCATGCGCCGGGTCAACCCCCGCTACCTGCGGCACTTCCTCTCCCTCGTGCCCTCGGCCCGGTGAGCGTCTGGCTGCCCGCCGCGCCCTGTACGCCCGGGACGTGCCTGGAGCCCCGGGCCGGTGCGGCGGCCGTCCCCCGTGCCGTACTGCGGCTCACCGCGGTCGCGGCCCTGCTGCTCGCCGGGATCGTGGTGTCACCGCTGGGCGGCCGGGTCCCCGCCGGGCTGGTGCGGAGGTGGTGCCGGTGGATCGTGCGGGCCGCCGGGGTCCGGGTGCGCTTCACCGGCGCCGCCGCCGCGCCCACGGGCGGGCTGCTGCTCGTCGCCAACCACATCTCCTGGCTGGACGTGCCGCTGCTCGCCGCGGTCCGCCCCGCCCGGTTGCTGGCCAAGACCGAGATCCGCGGCTGGCCCGTGGCGGGGCCGCTCGCCGCGCGCGGCGCCCTGTTCATCGAGCGGGACCGGCTGCGTGCCCTGCCGGACACGGTCGCCCGTATCGCCTCCGCCCTGCGCGGCGGTGCCGCGGTCGCGGCCTTCCCCGAGGGCAGCACCTGGTGCGGACGCGCGCAGGGCACCTTCCGCCGGGCCGTCTTCCAGGCCGCGCTGGACGCGGCGGTGCCCGTCCAGCCCGTCCGCATCCGCTACCGCCGCGCCGACGGGAGGGCCAGCACCGCCCCCGCCTTCGTCGGCGACGACACCCTGCTCGCCTCGGTGTGGCGGGTGGCGCGGGCCCGTGGACTGGTGGCCGAGGTCGAGGTCCGGCCGGGCATCCCGCCGGGCAGCCATCCCGACCGCCGCTCCCTGGCCGCGGCCGCCCAGCGGGACCGGACACCGGACGAGGCACACCCTCAGAAATAAGTGCTATTTGCCGCTTTCATCCGGTTTCCCGGGCGTGAGGGCGGAGAACCGGATGGGTGAGCCATTGCGGAAGAAGGAGGGTGAGCCGACATGATCACCCGAGAAGACATCACGGTCCTCCTGGACCATCCCGTCTACGACGGTGGCGGCAACAAGATCGGCGAGGCCAAGCACGTCTACTTCGACGACGTGACGGGGCGCCCCGAGTGGGTCAGCGTCAAGACCGGCATGTTCGGCGGCAACGAGTCCTTCGTGCCCATCGCCGAGGCCGTCATGGTCGAGAACCACCTCGAGGTCCCCTACGCCAAGGACGAGGTCAAGAACGCGCCCAACGTCGACGTCGAAGGCGGCGGCCACCTGTCGGAGGCAGAGGAGCACCGCCTCTTCGACTACTACGGCATCGCCTGGGGCGGCGTCCTCGCCGACGACGACACCGACCGCTCCGCGGCCGGCTGGACCGAGGGCACCGGCACCGTCGGAGCCGCCGGCACGGCCGCGGCGGGCACCACGCCGTACCGGGAGGCCGGCGACCGCTCGGCCTACGGCGACGACGCCATGACCCGCTCCGAGGAGCGGATGCACATCGGCGTCGAGCGGCGCGAGTCCGGACGGGCCCGGCTGCGCAAGTACGTGGTCACCGAGGAGGTCCAGCAGACGGTGCCGCTGCGCCACCAGGAGGTGCGCGTCGAACGGGAGCCGATCACCGAGGCCAACCGCGGCGCCGCGCTCTCCGGCCCGGAGATCAGCGAGGCCGAGCACGAGGTCACGCTCTACGAGGAACGCCCCGTGGTGGAGACCGAGGCCGTACCGGTGGAACGGGTACGGCTGACCACCGAGGAGCTGACCGAGCAGGAGACCGTCAGCGGCCGCGTCCGCAAGGAGCACATCGAGGCCGAGGTCGAGGAGTACGACGACCCCGGGCGCGGCATCCCGTAACCGCCTCCGGCCGGTGGCGCCACGCGCGAAGGCGCGCGACCGCCGCCGGCACGACGGCGCGTCCCCGCGCGTCACCGCCCCCTCACGGGTCCGGGTCGGCCAGCAGCCGGCCCAGCGGCCCCAGATCGAGGTTGAGATCACCGCGCCGCAGCCCGTGCTGCGCGCACAGCTCGTCCATACGCCCGTCCAGGAGCATCAGCGCGGTACCGAGCCGCTCCTCCTGCTCGGCGCTGAGCGTGCCCTCGTCGAAGCGCCGCACCGCCTGCCGCTCCATCAGCTGCCGCAGGAGTTCCACCACGGTCAGCACCAGGGCCGCCAGATCGTCGGTCACCCGCTCCGGGTCCAGGTCCAACGCCCGGGCGCGGGGCGCCGTCACAGCGGCCCGCTGTCCGGCCAGGGAGCGGGGACCCGCTCGCTGACCGAGGAGAGCAGCGCGTGCAGGGAGATCCGCACCAGCGGCACGTCCGCGATGGCCAGCACCAGATCACCGCTGACGACGACACCCGTCGCCAGCACCCGGTCCAGCAGGTCGACCAGGGGCACCCCCACCGGCGCGTACGGCCGGGGCCCGTCCCACGGCACGGGCGCGGACGCCGGGTCCACCACGTTCATACGAGTACCTCCTCTTCCGACCGGTGCTCTTCCGACCCGTGCCGCTCCCCGTCCCACCGGGCGAGGGAGTACGGCACCCAGGGCCCCGACGCGCTGATCCCCACGCCCGGGCGCCGGCCGCCGGAGCCGGGCCGGGCAGGCGCCGCGGCGAACGCGGCCCGACCGGCGTCGTCGACCAGGCGGGCGGCGTTCAGCAGCCGGGGGGAGCCGAGGCCGGTCAGCCGTTCGCTCCGCGGGCGGTGCCTGGCCGCCGCGACGGCGTGCCGCCGCGACTCCGCGCCGACGGCCCGCGCCCCGGCCAGGGCCGCCTCGCGGACCTCCCGATCGGTGCGCCGCCGCGCGTCGGCCCGGCTCGGACACCTGCGCCCGTCCGTGGCGGCACCGGCGGCGGGCCCGTCCGCCCGCGCCTTGAGCGCCCACTCCGTACGGTCCCGCAGCCGGGCCGGCAGCGCGCCGAGCGCGGACCGTCGTGCCCCGCCCGCCCCTACCGCTGCCGCGTCGGAGCGGTACCGGGTGCCCAGCAGAGGCAGGGGTACCGCCGGGCCCGTCCGGGCGGCGGCCCCGACGCAGCGGTGACGGGCGCGGGCACAGCGCTCCGGCTCCGCGGGCACGTCCTGGACGAGCAGCCGGAGATCCCCCGCGCGCGGGGCGCGTCCCGCGGGCCCGGCCCGCCCGGTCACCGGCACCGCGCCGCGGGCGACCGCGAAGGCGCACGTCAGGGCCGGCGGCCCCGCCGGGACCGGGCTCACCGGACGCCCTCCGCGGCCCCGGCGGCACCCTCCAGCGCGTCGAGCCGCGCCCGCAACCGCGCGTTCTCCTCGGCGAGCGCGTCCCGGGCGGCCCGCGACGACAGGGCCGGGTCGGTCTCCCACCAGTCGATGCCCGCCTTCTTCGCGGTGTCGACCGAGGCGATGAACAGGCGCAGCCGGATGGTGAGCAGCTCGATGTCCAGCAGATCGATCTTGATGTCGCCCGCGATGACGATGCCCTTGTCGAGGACCCGCTCCAGGAGGTCGGCGAGGCTTCCCGTGAGGGGGCCGTAGGGCTGCGGCTCCGGACTTCCGTACCGGCCGCCGATGTCCGTCACCGGGGGCTCCCCGGGCGGTCGGCGGCGCGGGCGGACCCGCTACCCCTCGTCGTCCTCGTCGTACGTGTCTTCTTCGTCGTCCTCGTCATAGGTGTCTTCTTCGTCTCCGTCGTCCTCGTCGTAGGCGTCGCCGTCACGGCCGCCGGCCTCCGCGTCCCTCTCGTCGCGGCCCTCCTCCTCCACCGCCTCCTCATGGCCGCGGACGACCTCGCCGTCGCGGATCTCGCCGCGCCAGCCCTGTGTCTCCTCGTCGCCGTGCAGGGTGACGTGCCGCGCGAAGTGCTTCAGGTCCAGTCGCAGCCGCCGCCCCTGAGCACGCCAGAGGTTGCCGGTCTTCTCGAAGAACCCCGCCGGGTAGTACTCGACGACCACGACGATCCGGGTCAGCCTCGGCGCCAGCGCGTGGAAGGTGACCGCGCCCCGCGTGCTGCCCTTGGCGCCCTCGGAGGTCCACATGATCCGGTCGTCGGGCACCTGTTCCCGGACGGTCGCCCTCCAGCCCCGGCTCGACGGGCCGACCTTGAGGTTCCAGTCGGACTCGACGTCGCCGGACCTGCTGACGCCGCGCACGCCCTTGGTGAAGCCGCTGAAGTCCTCGTATCTCGTCCACTGGTCGTAGGCCGTGCGCACCGGCACGCCGACGTCGACGGTCTCCAGGATGTGGGTGGCCTTCACGCCGTCCCCCCGGCCGCCGCCGCGCGAACCGGATCCCCGGCCGTCGGCGGAGCCGGCCAGCCGGTGGGTCAGGTCGCCGATCAGCGCCCCGGCCCTGTCCGCCAGACCGCTGCCCACGGCGGACAGACAGCCGCCCAGCGCGTCCGTCAGGTCGTCCAGAGCGGACGACGGCCCGCTCCCGCCGCGCGGCTGTCCGCCGCGTGGCTCGTCACCGTCACGGCTGTGCGTCATCGTGGCCCGTCCCCCCGGTGGTGCGGCGGAGCGGGCCTGCGGGCCGGTGCCTTCCGGGCCGCCTTCTTCGCGAGCGCCTGACCGGCGGGAACCTTCTTGGCCGGTGCCTTCCTGGCGGCGGCCTTCTTCGCGGGACCCGGGCGCGGGGGCCCGTCGTCCGCGTACTCCTCGCCCGTCGCCTCCTCGTCCGCGTACTCCTCGCCCGTGGCGTCCTCGTCCGGGTACTCGTCCTCGGGGTACTTGTCCTCCGCGTACTCCTCGCCGTGCCGGCGGTCCGCGCCGGTCAGCGCGTCGGTGCGGTCGCGGAGGGCGTCGGCGAGGCCCGTGAGACGGCGCTCGGCGGCGGCGGAGACGGCCGTGCGCCCGGCGGTCAGCAGCTCGCCGCGCACCTGGTCCGACAGCTCCCGGAACCGGGGCGCCTGCTGGAGCCTGCCGAGCCCCTCGGAAAGCAACTGCGCCGGGGTGAGGCCGAAGCGGCGTTTCACGACGTAGGAGCCGACGGCGAAGGCGAGTTTCGCCTTCTTGGTACGGCCCAGGAGGTATCCGCCGGCCAGGGCCGCCGCCATGGCCGCTCTGCTGTCGTTCATACGTGCCTTCCCTGCCGTGTGCCCACGGTGTCCGTCGTGCGCCGGACCGGGCGTTCCAGAAGCGCGAGCAGGCGCTCCTCCTCCTTCTCGAAGGCCGCCTCGTCGATGGCGCCCTCGTCCAGGGCCCGGTTGAGCGCGGCCAGCCGCGCCTGCACCGCACGCGGGTCGTGGGTGTGGCGGCGTGCCTCCCGCAGCAGGTGGTCGGCGACCCACGCGGTGCCGCGCACCGGCGCCAGGGGCAGCAGCAGGAGACCGCTCACGACTCCCACGGCGTCACCGCCCGTCCGCCGCGGGGCGCGGTGCGACGAAGCTGTAGCACGGCAGGGGCCCGGTCACGCTCAGCGCCAGCCGGTCCCCGTAGCCGGCGGCCTGCTCGGCCACCGCCTGCCGGAACCGTTCCTCGTCGGCGGTGCGCAGCAGGAACGACGCGTTGAGCACCTGCTCGTCGTCGGTGGGGCCGGGCGCGGTGCGCACGGTGCCCGGGGTGAGCCGGGCGAGGACCTCCTGTGCCGCACGGCGTGCCTCGCGCCGCACGCCCCGGGCGAGCGCCTCGCCCAGCCGTACGTTGGCCTCGTAGTCCGGCCGGTGCCGGGTGCGCCGCGCGAGCGTGCGCAGCCTGTCGTCCCGGCGCACCAGCGTGGCGAAGTAACCGGGTACGACCGTGCCCTTGACGTTCATCTCCAGGCAGTCCCGGACCCCGTCGAGCTGGGCGCCCAGATGGGCCGCGTCCGCGCGCAGCCGGGCCCGCAGGGTGTCCGCGTCGGGGGAGAGGGCCCCGAACCGCATGGGCAGCACGGGCCCCTGGGCCGCGAGTTCCCGCAGCACCTCCTGATGGGCCATCAGGTCGCGCCGGCGGGCGCGGACGTGTGCGGGCGCGTCGGACACCGCGGCGCGGAGCCCGGCCCCGGACAGCAGCCGCACCGGCGCACCGGCCACCCCCGCGGTGCGCGGGGGCCGGATGCCGTCGGGGACGATGCCGTAGACGTACAGGGTGTCGCTGGTGACTTCGGTGGCGGGCACGGTCATTCCTCCGGGTTCGCGCGGCGGCGGGCGCGCGGGCGGTCGTCGTCGCGCCGGTGGCGCAGGCCGCGCTCCGCGGACGGGCGGTGGCGCGGACGGTCCGGCTCCGGTCCGTCCCTGCCCTCGTTCTCGTACTCCTGCTCGTGCGCGTGCTCGTGCTCCTCGGGGGAGAGGATGTCCCGCACCTTGTCGGTCAGGGAGCGGGTCGCGCGTTTGGCGCCCGCCTTGCCCACCGTCTTGGCGAGCGGCCCGCCGAAGAGTTCGGGCACGGTCTTGGTGCGGGTGTCGTGTTCGAGGTCGAGCCGGTTGCAGGCCTCGGCGAAGCGCAGATACGTGTCGACGCTGGCGACCACGATCCGCGCGTCCACCTTCAGGATCTCGATGCCGACCAGGGAGACCCGGGCGAAGACGTCGATCACCATGCCGCGGTCGAGGATCAGTTCGAGGACGTCGTAGAGGGTTCCCGCGCGGGGTGCGCAGACGACCTCGTCGTCGTAGGTGATCATGCGGCGGTCCTTCCGGGAGCGGGCGTCGGGGGCGGTCACTGGTCCTGGGCGCCGCGCCGGTAGCGGGCGATCCGGCGGTACCGGACCAGTTCGCCGGCCGGGTCCAGCTCGACCTCGTAGGTGGCGAGCAGGCTGGTGGTGTCGGGAATGCGCGCCAGCTCCAGGACGTCCACGTTGACGAGCCAGCCGTCGTCCTCGGTCCGGCACACCGCGGAGACCCCCTCCAGGCGGTGCCGGAGAAGCTCGGCCAGTCCCTCCGCGGCGGTGCGGGCCGCGTCCCGGGCGCCGCGCACGGCGGGTTCGCGCGGGGGCGCGGACGCCGCGCCGCGCCGTCGCTCGCCAGGTTCTGTCATGCAGCCCACTCTGGCCGCGGCGCCCGCCCGGCGCGTGCGGTGTTAGCCCGTCCGGGCCGCACGGAATCCGCGGGGCGGCCGGGGCCCGCTTCCCGCCGGTGCGGAACGAGGCACCGGCGGCCCGTCGCGCCGCGCCGTCGTGCCGCCCTCGGTGGGTGGCCTAGCGAGCGGAGGTCCGGTCCTGGGTGATCCGGGCCAGCCGCCGGTAGGAGTCCAGCAGCGCCGTACGGTCGTGGGTGCTGGTGGTGACGAGGACCTCCTGGGCGCCCGTCTCCTCCAGCAGCCTCTCCAGCTCGTGGGCGACCTGCTCCTCGGTGCCGGCGATGTGCCCGGTGAGGCCGGACTCGTACAGGCCGCGCTCCTTGGCCGTCATCGTCAGCGCCTCGACGTGCGCGGCGGGCGGCAGCGGCGGGAAGGTGCCGCGGGTGCGCGCGTGCGCCATCGACCAGGCCTCCGGGATCAGCAGCCGCCGCGCCTCGCCGGGTGTGGCGGCCACCGCCACCGTGCCGGAGACGACGACGTACGGCTCGGCGGCCCAGCCGGAGGGCCGGAAGTGCTCGCGGTAGTGGTCGATGCCGCGCCGCATCCTCTCCCGGTCGCGCAGGTCGCCGATGACCAGGGGCAGTCCCGCGCGGGCGGCGATGGCGGCCCCCTCGCCCATGGCCAGCACGAACGGCGGCACCGTCAGCCCCTCGGCGGGACGCGCGTGCACCCGGGTGGGGGAGGTGCCGCGGAAGAAGCCGAGCACTTCGTCCAGCTGCGCCGCGAAGTCCTCGGCGTCCTGCTTGTCGCGGCCCAGCGCCCTGCGCACCCCGTCGGTGAAGCCGACGGAGCGGCCCAGCCCCATGTCGATCCGCCCGGGGAAGAGGGACTCCAGCACGCCGAACTGCTCGGCGACGACCAGCGGCCGGTGGTTGGGCAGCATCACGCCGCCGGTGCCGACCCGGATGGTGCGGGTCGCGGCGGCCACGGCGGCGGCCAGCACGGTCGGCGCGGAACCGGCGACGCCGGGCACCCCGTGGTGCTCGGAGACCCAGAAGCGGTGGTAGCCGAGCCCTTCCAGCTCCTGTGCCAGCCGCACGGTGTCGCGCAGTGCCTCGGCGTGGGTGTGTCCCTCGCGGGTGCGGGAGCGGTCGAGGACGGAGAAACGGGTGCGGGGGATCAGCGGGCTCACGCCCGGTTCAACGCCGGGGCGGCGGGGACATTCCCGTGCCCCCGTGGGGCGCGGGTGCCTAGGGTGGGGGTGTGACCGATGCCGAGAAGCCGCCGCTGGCCGTGTTCGACCTGGACAACACCCTCGCCGACACCGCGCACCGGCAGCGGTTCCTTCAGCGGCGGCCGCGCGACTGGGACGCCTTCTTCGCCGCCGCGCCGCAGGATCCGCCGCTCGCGGAGGGTGTCGCGCTGGCCCGCGAGAGCGCCCGGGACTGCGAGGTCGTCTATCTGACCGGGCGGCCCGAGCGGTGCCGGCGGGACACGCTGGACTGGCTCGCCGCGCACGGGCTGCCCGAGGGGCGGCTGCACATGCGGCGCGACGACGACCGCAGGCCCGCCCGGCGCACCAAGCTGGAGGCCCTGCGCCGGCTCGCCCGTACCCGGCGGATCCGGCTCGTGGTGGACGACGACGAGCTGGTGTGCCAGGACGCCGAACGGGCCGGTTTCACCGTGGTACGGGCGCGCTGGGCGGCCCAGTCGGCCGAGCTGAAGACGGCGCAGGAGCGCGAGGGCCGTACCTGAGCGTTTCCTCGGGGGCGGTCAGTCCGTCTCCTCGAGGCGGAAGCCGACCTTCAGGCCGACCTGCCAGTGGGCGACCCGGCCCTCCTCGATCTGGCCCCGCACCTGGGTCACCTCGAACCAGTCCAGATTGCGCAGGGTCTGCGAGGCGCGGGAGATGCCGTTGCGGACGGCGGCGTCCACGCCGTCGGGCGAGGTCCCGACGATCTCCGTGACCCGGTAGATGTGGTTGGACATGCGGGTGCTCCTTCCCGTGGGGACGGCAGCGTCATGTGTGGCGCGCGTCACTCCACCGTGCCCCAAGCTGCGGCGGAGCGCGAGGCGTCCGGTGGCCGGTTCCGGCTCCCTTGACCTCTCCATTGGTCCATACCAAAATCCGGTCACGCCCGTGCGAGCCCCGCGCTCGTCCTCCCACGCCGGGTTCCCTCACCCTGTCCGCCAGACAGAACAGGACCCCCCGTGAAACGTCGTCGTCTTCTCGCCCTCGTCTGTGTGTCGGCCTGTCTGCTCGGCGGCTGCGGCCTGCTGCCGCACGGCGGCGCCGAACGGCGCACCGTCACCGTGTGGCTGATGAAGGACAGCGCCTCCCAGGAGTTCCTGCGGCGCTTCACCGAGGAGTTCGAACGCGACCACCCGGATCTCGACCTCGACCTCCGCATCCAGGAGTGGACCGGCGTCGGCCCGAAGGTGCAGGCCGCCCTGGAGGCGGACGGCGCGGACGGGCCCGACGTGATCGAGGTCGGCAACACCCAGGTCCCGCAGTACGCCGCCGGCGACAAGCTGCTCGACCTCACGCTGGAGTCGATGCGGGACTGGGGCATCCGCGACTGGCTGCCCGGCCTGGCCGAGCCGGGCCGGTGGATGTCCCACCAGTACGGCATCCCCTGGTACGCCGCCAACCGCGTCGTCATCTACCGCAAGGACCTGTTCGAACAGGCCGGCGTCACCGCACCGCCCCGTACCCGCGACGAGTGGCTGGAGATCACCGAGCGGCTCGACTCGGGCGGCGACCAGGGCATCTACCTGGCCGGACAGGACTGGTACACGCTCTCCGGCTTCGTCTGGGAGGAGGGCGGCGACCTGGCGACGGAGCACAACGGCGTCTGGCGGGGCGCCCTGGACACCCCGGCCGCCCTGCGCGGCATGGACTTCTACCGCCGGCTCCAGGCCCTGGGCGACGGCCCGGCCGACGCCGACGAGGAACATCCGCCGCAGGCCGAGGTGTTCGCGCGCGGCCGGGTCGCGCAGATCGTGGCCGTGCCCGGCCTCGCCCGGGCCGTCGTACGGCGGAACCCGGAGCTGGAGGGCCGGCTCGGTTTCTTCCCCGTACCCGGCCGGAGCGCGGACAGACCCGGGGCCGTCTTCACCGGCGGCTCCGACCTCGTGGTGCCCGCGAACACCGGTGAACGGGAGGGTGCCGTCGCCGTGGTCGCCGCGCTCACCGGCGCGAAGTGGAACACCGAACTGGCCCGGACCATGAACTACGTCCCCAACAAGAAGGCGCTGGCCGAGGCCGTCGCGGGCGAGGAGGGGGTCGCGGCCATGGCGGCCGGGGCCGCACGGGGCCGGGCGACCCCCGCCACGCCCCAGTGGGGGGCGGTCGAGGCGGACAACCCGGTCAAGGAGTACATGACGCGGGTGCTCGCCGGAGCCGATCCGGCGACGGAGGCACGGCGGGCCTCCCGCCGGATCACCGAGGCGCTGGACCCCGACCCCGGGTGAGGCCCGCCCGCCGTCAGCGCGCCACGCTCAAGGAGAGCGCGAAACGCCCTTCGTCATCCGTCCACCAGTGGGTCAACTCCAGTTCCGCCGCGGACAGTTCGGCCCGCACGCCGTCCTGGCGGAACTTCGCCGACACCTCGGTGCGCAGCTCCTCTCCCGCCGTGAAGTCCACGGCGAGGTCGAGTGCGGGGATCTTCACCGTCAGCGCCCTGCGGGCGCGCAGCCGCATCTCGATCCACTCCTGTCCGGCGTCCCACAGCGCCACGTGGTCGAAGGCACCGGCGTCGAAGTCGGCGCCCAGCTCGCGGTTGACCACGGCCAGGACGTTCTTGTTGAACGCGGCCGTCACCCCGGCCGCGTCGTCGTACGCCCGGACCAGCACCCGCTCGTCCTTGACCAGGTCCGTGCCGAGCAGCAGCACGTCCCCGGGGGCGAGCAGGGCGCGCACCGAGGCCAGGAACACGGCGCGTTCGGCGGGCGGCAGATTGCCGATCGTGCCGCCCAGGAACGCCAGCAGCCGGGGGCCCGGGGTGTCCGGCAGGGTCAGCCCGGCGGTGAAGTCGGCGATCAGCGCGTGCACGTCGAGCCCGGGCCGCTCGGCGAGCAGTGCCCGCCCGGCCCCGGTGAGGGCGCTCTCGCTGACGTCGACCGGGACATACGTGTGCAGCGCGGTGAGCGCGTCGATCAGATGGCGGGTCTTGTCCGAGGAGCCGGAGCCCAGCTCGATCAGTGTGCGGGCGCCGGTCGCCGCGGCGATCTCGCCCGAGCGGGCGAGCAGGATCTCGCGCTCGGCGCGCGTCGGGTAGTACTCGGGCAGTTGGGTGATCAGCTCGAACAGCTCGCTGCCGTGCGCGTCGTAGAACCACTTCGGCGGCAGCGTCTTGGGGGTGCGGGTCAGGCCCTGGCGGACATCGGCGCGCAGGGCGGCGTCCGTGACGTCCTCGGGCAGGGTGCGGGTGAGCAGGAACGGGCTCACGTGCGGGGCTCCTTCGCCGGTGCGGGAGCCGGGGCGTCGCCCGGCTCCTTGAGCGGGGTGAGCAGCACGTCCGTGCGGCTCGCCGCCAGCAGGGTGCGGTCGGGGACCTCCTGCCAGCGCGGATCGTCGTCGTAGGGCTCGGAGGCGACGACGGTGCCGCCGCCGGGCCGGGTCAGGTACCACAGGGTGTCGCCCCAGGCGGTGGCGGTGATCGTCTCGCCGTCGGTGAGGAGCAGGTTGAGCCGGGCGTCCGGGGCCGCCGCGGCGACCTCCCGGACCGTCTCGGCCAGCGCCCGGCCCTCCTCGTCACCGCTGCGCAGCCGGTTCAGGACCAGCGCCCACACGAACGCGGAGTCGTTGCGGGCCTCCAGCGACAGCAGTGCCCCCGGTGGCAGGGTGCGGGCCGCGGCCGCCAGCGAGCCGGGCCAGCCCGGCACGGCCCCGTTGTGGCTGAACAGCCAGGCGTCCGCGGCGAACGGCGCCGCCGCGGCCTCCGCGTCGGCGCCCGCCAGGGTCGCGTCGCGCACCGCGCCGAGCAGCGCGGAGGTCCGGACCACCCGGGCCAGGTCGGCGAACGACCGGTCGGCCCAGATCGGCCCGGCCCGGCGGTAGCGGGCCGGCACCGGGTCGCCCCCGGCGTACCAGCCGACGCCGAAGCCGTCGGCGTTGACCGTGCCGTACCGCTGCCGTCTGGGCGCCCAGGACTGGCGGTACAGCGCGTGCGGCGGTTCGACCAGGAGCCGGCCGAGCGGCTGAGCGGGGCCCACATAGGCCAGGTGACGGCACATCAGGAGGTCTCCCGGGAGGCGTCGCGGGCCGTGCGGAAGCCGGAGAAGATCTGCCGCCTGATCGGGTGGTCCCAGTTGCGGAACGTGCCCCGGCAGGCCACCGGGTCCACCGCGAACGAACCGCCGCGCAGCACCTTGTACTCGGGGCCGAAGAACACCTCGGAGTACTCCTTGTACGGGAAGGCCCGGAACCCGGGGTAGGGCAGGAAGTCGCTCGCCGTCCACTCCCACACGTCGCCGATCAGCTGCCGTACGCCGAGCGGTGACGCGCCCGCCGGGTAGCCGCCGGCCGGGGCCGGGCGCAGATGCCGCTGGCCGAGGTTGGCGTGTTCGGGCGTCGGGTCGGCGTCGCCCCACGGGTAGCGCGTCGAGCGGCCGGTCGCGGGATCGTGCCGGGCGGCCTTCTCCCACTCGGCCTCGGTGGGCAGCCGGCGCCCGGCCCAGCGGGCGTAGGCGTCGGCCTCGTACCAGCACACGTGCAGCACCGGTTCGTCGGGCGGCACCACCTCGGTGACCCCGAAGCGGCGCCTGAGCCACTGCCCGCCGTCGCGGCGCCAGAACAGCGGCGCGGTGAGGGAGGCGCGGCGGACATGGGCCCAGCCCGCCGCCGTCCACCAGCGCGGTTCGTCGTAGCCGCCGTCCTCGATGAACGCCTGGTAGGCGGCGTTGGTCACCGGGGTGGTGTCGATCCAGAACGGTGCCACCTCGCGCCGGTGCGCGGGCCGTTCGTTGTCCAGGGCCCACGGCTCGGTGGAGGTGCCCATGGTGAACGGGCCGCCGGGGACCAGGACCTCGGCCGGTCCGGTGAACAGCGGCACGGGGCCGGGGTCCGGGGCGGTCAGGGCCTGCGGGCCCCGGCGCAGCTGATGGGTGATCAGCATCGTCTCGTCGTGCTGCTGCTCGTGCTGGGCGATCATGCCGAAGGCGAAGCCTGCCTCCGTCAGCCGCGTCCCGTGGAACGCGGCCTTCTCCAGCACGTCCAGGGCCCGGCCGCGCACCTCGGCCGCGTACCGGTGGGCCTCCTTCGGTGACAGCAGCGGCAGGCTGGGACGCTCGGCGCGCGGGTGCTCGAAGGCGTCGTAGAGGCTGTCGATCTCCGGCCGTATCGCCTCCTGCCCGGCGACGGCCCGCAGCAGCCACTGCTCCTCCTGGTTGCCGATGTGCGCGAGGTCCCACACCAGCGGGGACATCAGCGGCGAGTGCTGTGCGGTCAGCTCGGGCCCGTCGACGCAGGTGGTCAGCAGCGTGGTGCGCTCGCGGGCGGTGACGAGCGAGGCGAGCGCGCGCTCGCGGACGGCCTCGGCGTCGGACACGGTCTCGGAGTCGGACACGGTCTCGGCGTCGGACACGGTCTCGGCGGTCATGGGCGGGTCTCCTTCCCGTGCGGGCGACGGCTCGTGCCGTGCAGCCGGTCCAGCAGGTCGTCGGCGGGGCAGCGGCCCCGGGCGGCGTAGCGGTCGAGATGGGCCGCGACGGCGTCCGTCACCCCGGGCGCGGCGCCGAGCCGGGGCAGGGCCCCGAGCGCCGCCGTGAAGCAGGCCACGGCCGCCTCCCGCAGCTCCGGGTCGGCGAGCCCGTACCGGGCGGCGGCCCGCCACAGCGGGTTGTGCGGGGCGGGCCGCGACAGCGTGCGCTCGGCCAGCGGCTTCACGGCCCGGTAGGCGGTCTCGGAGGCCTCCGGATCGTCGAAGAGCGCCGCCGTCACGGCGAGCGGCACGATCCAGCCGTCGTCGCCGGGCTGTGCGTCGATCATCCGCAGCTCCAGATGGCCACGCGGTCTGACCGGCGGGAACAGCGTCGTGACGTGGTAGTCGAGATCGTCCCGGGTCGGCGGTCTGGGCCGCCCGGTCCGGGTCCACTCCCGGAAGGTCAGCCCGTCCGGGACCTCCCAGGGCCCGTCGTCACGGCGTACGCACATCACCGGGGAGTCCAGCACGTGCCGGGCCCATGCGGCACGCGGTGCGGCGTCCAGCGGGGGGCCGCCCGCCCGGCCGGTGCCGATCTGGGTCCAGCGCAGCTGCCGGGTGGAGCGCCAGCCGGTCGGCCGGCGCTCCACCAGCGGGGAGTTGGCGAACGCGGCCACCAGGACCGCGCCCAGCTGGTGCGCCAGCCACCAGCGCCGCACATGACCGAGGGGGCCGGGCTCCTCGTACCCGGCGTCCAGGCAGACCTGGAGGGAGGCCGAGGTGCACATCATGGCGCGGCCGGCCGGGCCGGTGCGGTCCAGACAGGTCTCCAGGGCGTCGTACCGCGGCTCGCGCAGGAACCGCCGGGGCGGGTGCCAGGGATCGTGGCCGAGTCCGACCAGACGCAGATCCTCGTCGCGCAGGACCGCGCGGACGGCGTCGAGGTCGGCGGAGACGGTGGCGATGCACTCCGTCAGCGAGGCGGCGGGTGGCGAGCTCAGCTCCAGCTGGCCGCCGGGTTCGACGGTGAGTGCCGATCGCAGGGGCAGGGTCCGCAGTGCGGCGTAGGCCGCGCGGAGCCTTTCGGGTGTCACGGGGAGCTGCGGGGAGCGCAACTCGTGGACGAGCCATTCGAGTTCGACGCCGATGCGCCGGGGCGGGCCGGTCTTGAAACAGATGCCGCGAACCAAGGCTTCGGCCTCGGCCTCGGCGACGGCGGTGAGGGGCCTCGTACAGCCGCTTGCCGAATCTGACATGTCGGGATCCTCCTGAGATTCCACCATGTCGCCGGTCCGGGCCCTGTGGGGCCGGACCGGCAGCACCCGTCCCACCCAAGACGCTCGCGCCGCTCGGCACAAGGGGGCGTACCGGTACGTTCCGGAGGCTTTCCGCGGAGTTCGCGGGGCCGGAAAACTCCGTTGCCCCACGTGACCAGCATCGCTCACGATGCGTACATGAGCACGACGGGTGAGGCCGCGCGGCACGCGGCCATGACGCCTACGGGGGTGGCGCCATGAGCGCGCGCCTGCGCGGCATCGCCGAGGAGACCGAGCGGATCGTGGCGGCGGGCGCCTACCGCGCGCCCGGCGGGCGGGAGGTGTCCATCGCCGCGGCGGTCGAGGCGGCCCGCAAGGGCACGGCGATGTACGGACCCGGACCGGTGGAGGTGGAACCGGCCCCCGGAACCGGCACGTTCTTCGAGGTCACCGGCGAGAGCAGCCTGGAGGCCGCCCGCCGGCTCGGCGGCGACGTCGCGGTGCTCAACTTCGCCTCCGCGCGCAATCCCGGCGGCGGCTACCTCAACGGCGCGCAGGCCCAGGAGGAGGCCCTGTGCCGGGCCTCCGCGCTGTACACGTGCCTGCTGCGGGCGCCGGAGTTCTACGGCCACCACCGCGCCCACCGCGACCCGTTCTACACCGACCGGGTGATCCACTCGCCCGCCGTCCCGGTCTTCCGCGACGACCGCGGCCGGCTGCTGGACGAGCCGTACACCGCCGCCTTCCTGACCGCGGCGGCGCCGAACGCGGGCGTCGTGCTGCGCACGGCGCCGGAGCGCGCCGCGGAACTGCCGCGCGCCCTGACCGTCCGGGCCGGGCGGGTGCTGGAGACGGCCCTGGCCCACGGCCACCGCCGGCTGGTGCTCGGCGCCTGGGGCTGCGGCGTGTTCCGCAACGACCCGGCGCAGGTGGCGGGCGCCTTCCGGGAACTGCTCGGCCCCGGCGGACGGTTCGCCGGAGCCTTCGCGCACGTGGTCTTCGGCATCCTGGACCGCACACCGCGGGGTACGGTGCGCGCGGCGTTCGCCCGCGCGTTCCCCGAAGCGGGTACCGGGACGACCCCGGCCGTCAGCTCCAGCCGTAGCGCTCCCGCAGCCGGTGCCGTACGAGGTTGAACCGCATCCGGTCCAGGGCGCACGCCTCCCTGCGCATGCCCGCCTCGTGCAGCCGCAGTACCCGGTCCACGTCCACCCACGAGTCGCGGCCCGACCGGTCCCACGGCCCGCTGCCGAGCGGCACCCAGTCCCGGTCGCCGTCGTGCCGTCTGCTGGTCAGCTGGACGGCGAGCACGGTGCCGCCCGCCTCCCGGGCGACGACCAGCACCGGCCGGTCCTTGCCCCGGCCGTCGTTCTCCTCGTAGGGCACCCAGGTCCAGACGATCTCGCCCGGGTCGGGGTCGCCGTCGTGCGCGGGGGAGTACTCGGTGCGCACCCGGCCCACCTCGCGGGGGTCGGCCTCGGTGGTGGCGAAGGGGCCGTGGCGGCCGGGGACGTTCTCATCGGTCAGCGCAGTCACGGCACTCACCGTACGTTCACCCGGCCGGGGACCCGGCGGCGGCCCCGAGCGGCGGCCATGTCTCCTGCCAGCGCAGCTCCGCCTCCAGCTGCGCGGCCAGGCGCAGCAGCAGCGGCTCGCCGCCGGCCGGGCCCAGCAGCTGCGCCCCGACCGGAAGACGGGCGCCCCCGTCGGTGACGAAACCTGCGGGGACGTTGACCGCGGGCCAGCCCAGCACGTTCCACGGCCAGGCGTAGGGGCAGGCGGCGATGACCGCCCGCTCCGTGGCCAGCCCGCCCAGCCCGAGCAGCGCACCGGTCCGGGGCGGCGGTGTGGCCGTCGTGGGCGCCAGGACCACGTCGTACTCGCCGAAGAAGGCGCCGATGCGGTCGTGCAGGACCGCCTCGGCCCGCCGGGCCGCCCGCAGCGGGGCCCCGCCGAGCAGCCGGCCCAGCCGGGCGGAGTCCCGGGTGCGCCGGTCCAGAAGGGCGGGGAAGGGCGCCTCGCGGACCCGTTCGGCGATCCCGGCCGTCGCGCGCGGGACGAAGGCCAGCCCGATCCGGCCGTAGGGCGGGTCGGCCTCCTCGACCGTGTGCCCCGACGCGGCCAGCCGTTCGGCGAGTGCGACGACCCGGGCCCGTACCCGGGGGTCGAGACAGGTCCGTACGACGGTGAACGGCGGCTTCAGCGAGAGCGCGATGCGCAGCCGGCCCGGGTCGCGGCCCACCTCGGCCAGGGCGTCGACGGGCGGCGGCCGGTGCGGGTCCCGGGCGTGGTTGCCGCTCGCCGCGTCCAGCAGCAGGGCGGCGTCGGCGACCGTGCGGGCCAGGGTGCCGTTGACCGTGATGCCCTGGAAGGGCTCGGCGAGCGGCCAGGTGGAGATGCGGCCGCGCTGGGGCTTGATGCCGACCAGACGGGTCCAGGCGGCCGGTATCCGTACCGACCCGGCGCCGTCCGAGCCGAGCGCGGCCGGCACCAGACCGGCCGCGACCGCGGCGGCCGAGCCGCCGGAGGAGCCCCCCGGCGTGTGCTCCGTGCTCCAGGGATTGCGGGTGACGCCGAAGGCGGGCCCCTCGGTGACCGGCCACTGCCCGAACTCGCAGGTGTTGGTCTTGCCGACGACGACGGCCCCGGCCGCGCGCAGCCGCCGCACCGCCTCCCCGTCCTCGGCGGCCGGCGGATGCTCGCCCCGGCAGCCGAAGGCGGTCGGCTCGCCCGCGACGTCCATGTCGTCCTTCACCGCCACGGGCACCCCGAGCAGCGGCCGGCGCACCCCGGCGGCCAGCGCCGCGTCCGCGGCGTCGGCCTCGGCGAGAGCCGCCCGCGCCCGTACGATCCGGAAGGCGTTGAGCGAGTCCTGTGTCGCCCCGATCCGCGCCAGGGCCTCCTCCACCAGCCGCCGGGACGTCACCTCCCCGGCGGCCAGCGCACGGGCGGACTCCACCAGGCCTGCGGCACGGTCGAGCGTCATGCGGGGCACCTCCGCGACATGTCGTCTACCGAACGGTAACCGCAGGCGGAGCCGGGGCGGAACGCCCTCGACACGACGAGGATCCGGACGCTGGTCCCGGAATTTCCACGGTGCCCGCCGGCTGCCGCGCGAACCATTGACGCGCCCGTGCCCCACCCTTACCTTCTGACCGACTTCCCGAACTCCATCCGAAATGCCGAACGCACTTCTTCCTGCGTACCCCTTCCTGCGCATCCCTTCCTCCGACCCGGGGAGAGCCGCCGTGACGCCACGTGCCCCCAGCCCCTCCCGCCGCACCCTTCTGCGCGCGACGCTCGCCCTGCCCGCCTCGGCGCTCGTGCTGGGCAGTGCGCCCGGCACCGCGCCGGCCGCCGCGCCGCCGAGCGGGTCCGCCACCCGGTACACGATCGTGCCGTTCCTCGACAGCGACGACGGCACCGTCAACGTCTACCAGTCCGACGACGCCACCGACTTCCGCCTGGTCAAGGCCTCCGCCTACCGCCCGCCCGCGGGCCGGATCCGGGACGCGAGCATCCTCAGGCACACCGACGGCCATTACTACGTCACCTACACCACCCGCACCTGGCAGGACACCAGCACCACCATCGGCTTCGCCCGCAGCTCCGACCGGGTCACCTGGACGTTCCTGTACGACTACCCGGTCCCGGTCGGCGGTCTGGCCCGCGCCTGGGCGCCCGAGTGGTTCGTCGACACCGACGGCAGCGTGCACGTGATCGTCTCCTGCTCCACCGCCGACAACGAGTGGAACTTCACGCCCTACCTGCTCAGTGCCGCCAACACCGCGCTGACCGCCTGGAGTTCGCCCGTCGCCCTGTCCGGTATCGGCGCCAACCACATCGACACGTTCCTCGTCCGTGTCGGCTCGGTCTACCATGCGTTCACGAAGAACGAGACGACCAAGTACATCGAGTACGGCACCGCCTCCCGCCTCACCGGCCCCTACACCCTCACCCGCACCGGCGACTGGGCGGGCTGGGGCGGCTATCGCGAGGGGCCGGCCCTGGTCCGGCTCGACAACGGCGCCTGGCGCCTCTTCTTCGACGGGTACGGCGACGGCGGCTACTACGCCAGTGACAGCTACGACACCTTCGCCACCTGGTCCGCGCCGGTGCGGCTGCCCACCCTGTCCGGCACCGCCCGGCACTTCACCGTCATCAGGGAGACGGTCTCCGGCGGGCCCGCCCCGGCCCGCGACGCCGCCCGCTCCTTCCAGTCGGTCAACTACCCCACCCGTTACTGGCAGAAGCAGTCGTCCCTGCTCGATCTGCCCGTGGTGAGCGGCTCCAGCAGCACTGCCCAGAAGCAGGCCTGCGTGTTCACGGCCGTCGCCGGCCTCGCCGACGCGGGCGCCCTCTCCTTCCGGGACACCGCCGGGAACTACCTGCGGCACTACGACTTCCGGGCCCGCTTCGACCCCGCCGACGGCACGGCCACGTTCGCCCGGGACGCCACCTTCGTCCCCCGCACCGGCACGGCCGCCGGCTCGATCCGCCTGGAGTCGTACAACTATCCGGGCCACTACCTGCGCCACTACAACTACCAGCTGCGCGTGGAACGGGCGGACGGGACGGACCTGTTCCGCCAGGACAGCTCGTTCACGCCGGTGACGGCCTGGGCGTAGGGGCCGCCCGCGCGGTGCCGCACCGGGAAGCGGCGGGCGGGCGGTCCGCCGCCCGCCCGCCGGCCGTGCTCAGGTGCGCGGAGGGTTGTCCCGGCCCCGCCCGGTCCCGAACTCGTCCCTCATCCGGTCCTGCCCCATGTCGACCTGGGAGCGGTACTTGCCGCCCGTCTTCTTGTCGACGTAGTCACCGGCCTTGTCGACGCCCTTGTCGGCCTGGCTCTCGTGGCCCTTGAGCATCCCTTTGATCTTGTCCATCATGGACATGGCAACCCTCCTTGCTGGTCGAAGCCCTCCCGTCCAGATTCGCCGGGAGGCGTCCGCTCCGCATCCCGGGAGGTGAAAGCGCAGGTCACGCCTGGTGGGCGGGGACCTCCCCGGGGGAGAGGTCGGTGCGCAGCCGGTGCAGCCGCACCGGATGGCGCCAGCGGCCCCGGTCGACGGCGGTGTCGCCCCGGAACTCGGCCACCAGATCCGGCGCGACGGGCGTGATCTCCAGCGGCGTACGGCTGCCCCAGTGCGAGGAGATCCGCAGGTCCCGCCAGGGATGGCCGGGACCGGCCGGGGTGAGCAGCCCCGCCAGCTCGCGCCGCAGCGGCGGGGCGAGCGGGGTGCTGCGGGCCACCGGACGCAGCTCGCCCTCGGGGGTGTACCGGCCCAGCAGGACCGTCTCCGGGCGGGCGGGACTGCCCGTCACGGCACCGACGACGGCCTCGGCGGTGTCCGTGTGCCGGTACTTCTGCCAGCCGCGCCGCCCCGGCAGATAGGGCTGGCCGGCGCCCTTGGCGACGACCCCCTCGACCCCCGAGGCGGCCCACTCCTCGGCCCAGGCACGTGCCAGGCCCGGGTCCGGGGTGTTCGGGGTGAGGGACCAGGGCGCCCGCAGATCGTGGTCCCGGAACAGCGACTCCAGGGCGGCACGGCGGTCCCCGTAGCCCCGGGTGAGCAGGTCGGTCCCCGCCCGGTGGAGAAGGTCGAAGGCGATCAGGTGGGCGGGCTGCCGGCGGGCCAGCCGGGCGACGGTGTCCGGTCTGCGGCCGGTGCGCTGCTGGAGCGCCCCGAAGTCGAGCCGGCCCGCCGTCTCGATCACGGCCTCCCCGTCGAGCACCACGTCCTCGCCGAGCGCCTCCGCCGCGCGGGCGAGCTCCGGGAAGCCGCCCGTGAGATCACGCCCGTTGCGGGACTGGAGGAACACCCGGCCCGCCGTGCGGAACACCAGCAGCCGGTAGCCGTCGTACTTGGGCTCGTACACCGTGCCCCCGGGCAGCGCCCGCGTCCCCGGCAGCCGGGGCACCGCCCGGGCCAGCATCGGCTCCACCGGAGGAATCATCACAAACACCACATAAGCACCCAAGAGCGAGAAACACGACAGGGGTCGCCGGGCCGGGAGGGATGCCGGAGAAGGGGCGCCGGGGAGGGACGCCGGGAAGGGACGGACGTACGTGGACCTGGACTCTGTCGCCGACGAGCTCTACGGGCTGCGGCCGGAGGAGTTCACCGCGGCCCGCGACGCCCGCGCGGCGGCGGCCCGCGAGGCCGGTGACCGCGCCCTGGCCGGCCGGATCGGCAAGCTGCGCCGTCCCAACCTCGCGGCCTGGGCGAACAATCTCCTCGTCCGCGAACAGACCGGGGAGATCGGGCCGCTGCTCAGCCTCGGCGAGGCCCTGCGCCGGGCGCACCAGGACCTGGACGGCGCACAGCTGCGCGAGCTGAGCGGCCGGCAGCGGGTGCTGGTCGACGCGCTGGCCCGGCAGGCCGCAGAGCTGGCGGCCGAGGCCGGTCACCCGCTCGGCGACAGCGCCCGGCGCGAGGTCGAGAACACCCTGCACGCGGTCCTCGCCGACCCGGACGCCGCCCGCCGGTGGGCGGCCGGCCGGCTGGTCCGCCCCCTCGACGCCGCCGTGGGCTTCCCCGCCGCCGCGGACGGTGCCGCGGCCCGCCCCGCGCCCGCCGCCCCGTCCCGGCCGGCCGCCCGCCGCGACGGCACGGCGGACGCGGAACGGCGGCGCCGGCTGGCCCGCGCCCGGCAGGAGGCCGAGGACGCCGAGCGCGACCTGCGCGCCGTGCGGGACGAGGCACGCGCGGCCGGCCGCGAGGCCGAGGACGCCGGCGAGCGTGCGGGCGGACTTGGGCGGCGGGCCGACGAGCTGGCCGGGGAGCTGGAGCGGGTCCGGCAGGAGGAGCAACGGGCGCGCGCCGCCGGACGCGAGGCGCGCGAGAAGGAGCGCGACGCCGACCGGCGGGTCCGCGAGGCCCGCCGCCGTGCCCGGACCGCCGCCGCGCAGGTCCGGCGTCTGACCGAACGGGGAACCGGCCGCCGCGGCGGCGAAGGAGGCGAGAAGTGATGGCGAGACCGATCTGGACCGGCGTGGTGACCTTCGGGCTGGTCACGGTGCCCGTGGGCCTGTACACGGCGACCGAGGACCACAC
The DNA here is from genome assembly GCF_014647975.1 of Streptomyces fumigatiscleroticus. Classification (GTDB taxonomy): domain Bacteria; phylum Actinomycetota; class Actinomycetes; order Streptomycetales; family Streptomycetaceae; genus Streptomyces; species Streptomyces fumigatiscleroticus. The sequence goes on along the minus strand of NZ_BMQF01000001.1, from coordinate 588,981 downwards.
CGTCCACTTCCACCAGCTGCAACGCGGCACCTCCGACCGCGTCCGCAACCGGCGCGTGAACGAGCGCACGGGCGAGGAGGTGAGCACCGACGAGATCATCAAGGGCTACGACCTGGGCGGCGGCGACTACGTCGTCGTGGAGCCGGAGGAGCTGGAGGAGATCGCCCCCGGCAGGTCGAAGGTGATCGACATGGTCGGCTTCGTCGACCTGGGCGAGATCGAGCCCGTCTACTTCGACCGCACCTACTACGTCGCCCCGCGCGGCATGGAGTACCTCAAGGTCTACGAGCTGCTGCGGGCCGCGCTGGAGCGCGCGGACAAGGCCGGCGTCGCCACCTTCACCATGCGCAACAAGGAGTACCTGACCGCCCTGCGGGCCCAGAAGGACGTCCTGGTCCTGCACACCATGCACTGGGCCGACGAGGTGCGCGACCCGCACCGGGAACTGGACGTCCTGCCCGGCGGGCAGGTCAAGGCCACCGGCCAGGAGCTGAGAACCGCCCAGCAGCTGATCGACGCCCTCAGTATCGACTGGAGGCCCGAGGACTACCGGGACGTGTTCGAGGAGCGCGTCAAGGACCTCGTGGACGCCAAGCGGCAGGGCGAGGAGATCGTCGGCGAGGCCGCGCCGCCCGAGGCGACCAATGTCATCGACCTCATGGAGGCCCTCCGCACCAGCGTCGAGCGCGCCCGCGGCAAGAAGCCGGAACAGAAGCCGGAACAGAAGCCGGAACAGAAGGGGAAGGAGAAGGGGAAGCGGAAGCGGCAGGGCGGTGGCGAGGACCTCGCGTCCCTCTCCCGGGACGAGCTGTACCGGCGCGCGTCCGAGGCCGGGGTCCCCGGCCGTTCGAAGATGAACCGCGAGCAGCTCGCCGACGCCCTCGGCAAGCAGCGCACCGCCGCCTGACCCGGTGGCGCCCGGCTTCGCGGGTGGGCGCCGGGAGTGAGTGGAGCCAGGTGCTCGGGCAGAGGGCGGTTGGCATGGACGAAACTGCCCGAACGGGCGATCGACCGTGCACGGCGTGCCGGTGCCCGGGCGGGCGACGGGCATGGTGCAGCTCGTCGTCAGCGAGCTGCTGACGAACGCCTGCGAGCACGCGCCGGGCCCCTGTCCGCTCGATCCGGAGCTGGCCGGGGGCCTGACCGGGATCACGGTCCGGGACAGCGTCCCGGCGCTGCCGGTGGCCGGACCCGCCGACCCACGACGGGTCGGCCGGCACGGCCTGGAGATCGCGCCCTGAACCCGGACCGCACGGCCGCCGGCCCCGCCACGGCGACGGACGACGCGGAGGCGACGGCAGGGCCCCGCGGCCCGCCGTCACCTTCCCGCCTGCCCGGCGACGCCCGGCGCGCACGCTCGCGAACTGCCGGCGGCCTGGGCGCTGCTTCTGCTGCCGGGCGTCGTCTCCCTGGCCGCCTGGGCGGTGCGGAGGCGGCGCTGATCTGCGGCCCGTTCAGTTCTCGGGCTCGGGCCGCGCGGCCGGCCGGGACGTTCCCGGAGCGGGATCGACGACCTCCCCGCGGATCACGCGCGGCGCCGTCCCCTCCTCCCCGGCCGGTGCCCGTTCCTCCTTCGGTGCCCGCGCCTCCGCCTTCAGGATGCGTGCCGACCTGCCCGCCGAGCGGGTCAGTTCGGGGAGCTTCTTGACCGCGAGGACGGCGATGACGACGACGAGGACGACGGCGAGTTCGCTCAGTCCGAACACGGGTGCCGTCCCCGCTCAGACGTTGACGCCGAAGTCGGCGGCGATGCCGGCCAGCCCGGAGGCGTAGCCCTGCCCCACCGCGCGGAACTTCCAGTCGGTTCCGTGCCGGTACAGCTCACCGAAGATCATCGCGGTCTCGGTGGCGGCGTCCTCGGAGAGGTCGTAGCGCGCGATCTCCTGGCCGTTCGCCTGGTTGACGACGCGGATGAAGGCGTTGCGGACCTGGCCGAAGCTCTGGCCGCGGTTCTGGGCGTCGTGGATGGAGACCGGGAAGACGATCCGGTCGACGTCGGCGGGCACGGCGGCCAGGTTCACCTTGACGCTCTCGTCGTCGCCCTCGCCCTCGCCGGTGAGGTTGTCACCGGTGTGCTCGACCGAGCCGTCGGGGCTGGTGAGGTTGTTGTAGAAGACGAAGTGCCGGTCGGAGGGCACCTTGCCGGACGCGTCGAGCAGCAGGGCCGAGGCGTCGAGGTCGTAGTCCGTGCCGGTCGTGGTGCGCACGTCCCAGCCCAGACCGACCAGGACCGCGGTCAGGCCCGGTGCCTCCTTGCTCAGCGATACGTTGCCGCCCTTGGACAGGGAAACTCCCACTGCTCTCCTCCTGGATGCCTGGACGAGGCGTTCGACGCCCGGTGGTGGCGACCCTAGCCGAATCTACAGCAGTGTAGAAACATGGGGACGGGATCCGGACGGAAGCGCCGGGGACGCACAAGCGGCGCGCGGGGCGCCCGGCGGGCGCCGGGTGTCCTTACGATGGACCGCCCGTGAAGGGCGCGGCAGCGGAAGGGGAACAGGGCGTGACGGATCACCGGCGCCCCCGGCGACGGGGGCAGGGCGAGCTGGAGGTGCAGGTCCTGTCGGCCCTGCGGGAGGCCGACGCGCCGGCGACCGCGGGCTGGGTGCAGGAGCGGCTGGGCGGCGATCTCGCCTATACGACGGTGATCACGATCCTGACCCGGCTGCTGGCCAAGGGCGCGGTCACCCGTGAGCGCGCCGGGCGGTCCTTCGTGTGGACCCCGGCCTCGGACGAGGCGGGGCTGGCCGCCCGGAAGATGCGCAAGGTGCTGGACGGAGAGCGGGACCGCGAGGCGGTACTGGCCCGTTTCGTCACCGCGCTCGGCCCGGAGGACGAGCGGCTGCTGCGGGAACTGCTGGGGCGGACGCATACGGAAGGGGAAGACTGAGACCTCATGGGGGTGTTCGTCTTTCTGCCGCTCGTCCTGCCGCTGACGGCCTGGCCGATCGCCCGGCTGGCCGAGCAGCATCTGCATCCGCGCCCGGCCACCCGTCTGCTGACGGGCGTGGCCGGGGTGATGGCGCTGTGCAGCACCGTGTGCCTGGGGCTGCTGATGGTGGTCGGCACCGCGCAGCTGCCCGGCAACCCGCTGCCCGACGGCTGGTCCGATCCGGAGGTGCGCCAGGCCGTGCCGTACGACGAGGTGGCCGGGAAGGCGGCCATCCCCGCGCTGCTGGCGGTGGCCGCGGCCTGCGGCGGGCTGCTGTGGCGGCACGGACGGGTGCGCCGCCGCGCCCACCGGGCCCTGGCGGGCCTGCCCGGCGGACAGGTCGCGGTGCTGGCCGACGACCTGCCGTACGCCTATGCCCTGCCCGGCGGCGGGGCGCGCGACCGGATCGTGGTGACCACCGCGCTGCTGGCCGGTCTCGAAGCCGCCGAGCGGCGTGCGCTCTTCGCTCACGAGCGGGCCCATCTGGCCGCACGCCACCACCGTTTCCTGCTGGTCGTGCAGCTGGCGGCGCGGGCCAACCCCTTCCTGGGGCCGCTGCGTACGGCGGTGTCGTACACGACGGAGCGGTGGGCGGACGAGGAGGCGGCCCGGGTCGTCGGGGACCGCCGGACGGTGGCGTGCGCGATCGGGAAGGCGGCGCTGGTCTCCCGGGGCACGCCGCTGCCCACGCTGGCGGGCTTCGCGGCGCCGGGACCCGTACCGCGCCGGGTGGCGGCCCTGCTGGGGCCCGCGCCCGCGCCGCGCGGCTGGCCCCCGGTGTTCACCGGGGTGGGGGCGGCGGCCTGGGCGGCGGCCGTCGGCACGGCCGTGTCCGCGATGTCGTCCGCCAATTCGGCCGTGACGATGGTGCTCATCCTGCACGCGGCGACGCCGCTGTGACCCGCCCCGCGTGCGGGGGCGAACGGATCGGGCCGGTGCCCGCGCGGCACCGGCCCGATCCGTTTCCTTCCGGCCCCGCTCAGAGGTCGAACTCGTGCGGCGGCAGGTCCAGCGTGTAGCAGGCCTCGCGCACCACGGCCTGCTCCGTCTTGTCGAAGTCGCCGTCGGCGCCGCCGATGACGATGCCGATCTGGATGACGGCACGCGCCTCGGCGGGCTTCTTCTTCGCCTTGGCGATCTCCTGCAACACGCTGACCTTGCCGAAGGCGAAGTCGGCCGTGAGCTTGTCCAGGTTCTCCTCGAACCGGCGGCGCAGATCGTCGGCGGGGAAGTTCTGGAGCACGTCGTTGGTGGCGATCAGCTGGGCCACACGCTGCCGCTCGGACGGGTCGACGGTGCCGTCCGCGGCGGCCACCAGCGCGCACATCGCCATGCTGGCGTCGCGGAACGCGCCGCTCTTGAGGTCGTTCTTCTTCGCCGTCAGCTGGGTCTGCATCTGCGACGCGGACTCCTTGAGGCGGTCCCACAGGGCCATGAGCACTCCGTACCGGTCGATCTACGGGAACGATCTTCTACAGCACTGTAGAAAATATCAGCCCGATCAGTCCTCGTCGTCGCCTTCGAAGAAGTCGCCGATCTCGTTGACGGCCTCGGCCGCGACCATGCCGCCCACGACACCGACGGCGAGCCCGGCCGCGCCCGCGGCGACGGCGGTGCCCATGCCCGGACCGGAGCGGTGACCGTCGTGGTCACCGTGGTGGCCGTGATCGCCGAAGTGGTGCCCGTCGTGTCCGTACGAGGCGTGCGGGGCGTACGCCGCGCGGTGGTCGACCAGCTGCCGGATCCAGCCGTCGACCAGGGCGTTGAAGTCCTGGTGCGGCACGTCGCCGTGGGAGACGGTGAAGCGGCTGAGCGCGTCGTGGCCGGGGGAGAGGAAGCCGCCGCGCTTGTCCGCCTCCAGGACCACCTCCAGGCCGGCCGGTGAGGCCAGGAAGGTCAGCTCGATCTCGTTCACCTGGTGCGCGTACTGCGGCGCCGGGGTGAGTTCGATCTCCTGGAAGAACGGCAGCTGCTGCCCGGTGCCGCCGATCCGCCCGTACTCCAGGTCGGCCGACCGGAAGCCGAAGCCGAGCTGCCCGAGGGCCTCCAGGACCGCCTCCTGGACGGGCAGCGGGGCCACGGTCAGCTGGTCGAGGTCGCCCTTGTCGCGGGCGCCCGCCACCGCCAGCTCGGTGCGCACCCCCAGGACGATGCCCAGCGGCTGGCCGTACAGCTCGGTGACCGGCGTCTCCCAGGGCAGCGTCACGGTGAAGGGCACGCTGCGCCGCTCGCCCGCGGCCAGCCGGAAGCCGCCGCCCACGGTGAACCGCTCGAAGGCGACGACGCCCTCGCCCTCGCCGTCGTCCTCCTCGATCTCCACCCGGGCGACCAGTTCCAGGGTGATGTGCTCGATGTCGAAGTCGCTCTCACCGCCCTGGAGATGCACCTGTCCCGACAGTCCGCCGCCCGGCCGGGCGGCGCCCCCGTCCAGGACCGTGTCCACCGTGGGCCCGCCCACGCCGAGCGAACCGAGCAGCCGTTTGAACACCATCGCGGCGTCCACTCCTTTGCTTCACGTGCGTCCGTCGGAACAACCGGGGACTCCCCGGCGTTCTCTACAAGTGAGTAGAAGCATAGGGGTGCCGGAACGGCCGGAGGCGGCATCGCGGTCCCCGGTGCGGGAAAGGGCCGAAAACTGCCGCAACCAGCGGCTGTCGCAGTCTTGACCAGCATGCTTTGCTCACCCTTTACCATGGTGGGAAAGGGCGGTCACGCCCTTCCCGTCCGTCGACCTCACAGAAGGAGTCACAGTCCCGCAATGGGTGAGCCTCCCAGTACCAGCCGCGCCCTGCCCGGTCCGCGGCGTCCGCTGCCCGAGCGTGAGGAACGGGGGGTGGCGCGGTGACCGAGGTCCTGCTGCTCCTGCTGGCCCTCCTGCTCACACTGGCCTGCGCCCTGTTCGTCGCGGCCGAGTTCTCCCTGACCACCGTCGAGCGCGGTGACCTGGAACGCGCCACCGAGGCGGGCGAGCGCGGCGCCGAGGGTGCCCTGAAGGCCGTACGCGCGCTGACCGTCCAGCTCTCCGGCGCCCAGCTCGGCATCACCGTGACCTCCCTGGTGATCGGCATGCTCGCCGAGCCGTCCCTCGCCGCCCTGCTGCGCGGACCGCTCGAGGCCATCGGCCTGGGCGGTGCCGCCCCCACGGTCGCCACCGTGCTGGGCGTGGCCGTCTCCACCGTCGTACTGATGGTGGTGGGCGAACTGGTGCCCAAGAACTGGGCGATATCCCGGCCGCTGGCCGTCGCCAAGGTGGTGGCCACCCCGCAGCGCGGCTTCACCGCCGCGTTCGGCCCGTTCATCCGGCACCTGAACGACACCGCCAACCGTTTCGTGCGCCGCTTCGGCGTCGAGCCCGCCGAGGAGCTGGCCTCCGCCCGCGGCCCCGAGGAGCTGGTCGCGCTCGCCCGGCACTCGGCCGCCGAGGGCGCGCTGGAGGCGGACTCCGCCGAGCTGTTCGTACGCACCCTGCACCTGGGCGAACTGACCGCGGAGAACGTGATGACGCCCCGCGTCGACGTCAAGGCGCTGGAGGCGCACGCCACCGCCGCCGACGCCGCCAACCTCACCCACGCCACCGGCCTGTCCCGCTTCCCGGTCTACCGCGACAGCCTGGACGAGGTGGTCGGCACCGTGCACATCCGCGACGTGCTGGCGCTCGCCCCCGGGAAGCGGGCGACCACACCCGTCACCGAGCTGGCCACCGCGCCCCTGCTGGTACCCGACAGCCTGCCCGCCGACCGGCTGCTGGAGCGGCTGCGTGCCACCCGCACCATGGCCGTGATCATCGACGAGTACGGCGGCACCGCGGGCGTGGCGACCATGGAGGACATCGTCGAGGAGGTCGTCGGCGAGGTGCGTGACGAACACGACCCCGTCGAGGTGCCCGACCTCCAGCCCGTCCCGGCCGGCCGGGACGGCCGCGCCGCCTGGGAGGCCGACGGCTCCGTCCGCCTGGACCAGCTCACCGCCATCGGACTCACCGCCCCCGAGGGCCCGTACGAGACCGTGGCCGGCCTGGTCGCCACCCGTCTGGCCCGGATCCCCGTCAAGGGCGACGAGCTGGAGGTGGCCGGCTGGCGGCTGCATGTCCTGGACGTCGAGCACCACCGCGCCGACCGTGTGCGCGTCACCGAACCGGCCCGGGTGCCGGTCCCGACCGGGGAGGAGTCCCGATGACCGTGCTGCAACTCGCCATCGGCGCCCTGACCCTGCTCACCAACGCCTTCTTCGTGGGCGGCGAGTTCGCCCTGATCTCCGTGCGCCGCGGGCAGATCGAGCCGCGGGCCGAGCAGGGCGACAAGCGGGCCCGGATGACCCTGTGGGGTCTGGAGCACATCTCCGCGATGCTGGCCACCGCCCAGCTCGGCATCACCGTCTCCTCGCTGGTGCTCGGCGCGGTCGCCGAACCGGCCATCGCGCACCTGCTGGAACCCGCCTTCGAGGCGGTGCACATGCCGCACGGCCTGGTGCACCCGATCGCGTTCGTGATCGCGCTCACCGTGGCGACCTATCTGCACATGCTGATCGGCGAGATGGTCCCCAAGAACATCGCGCTGGCCGCGCCGGTGCCCGCCGCGCTGCTGTTCGGCCCGCCGCTGGTGGCCCTCACCCGGGCGCTGGGGCCGGTGGTGTTTGGCATCAACGCCTTCGCCAACGCCCTGCTGAAGCTGCTCAGGGTGGAGCCGAAGAGCGAGGTCGAGTCGGTCTTCACCGACGACCAGCTCGCCCGTATGGTCGTCGACTCCAGCGAGGCCGGACTGCTGTCGCCCGCCGACGGCGAGCGGCTGCGCGACGCGCTGGAACTGGGCACCCGCCCGGTGGGCGAGATCCTCGTCCCCGTGGCGCAGATGCGCACCGTCGCGCACACGGTCACCCCGGCCGAGCTGGAGCGGGTCGCGGCCGAGGCGGGCTACTCCCGCTTCCCCGTCACCGGACCGGGCGGCACACTGCTGGGCTATCTGCACATCAAGGACACCCTCGGCGTCGCCGACCGCGAGAAGCCGTTCCCGCGGAGCGTCCTGCACCCGGTCACCCGGGTCCGCATCGACACCCCGCTGGACGACACGCTCACCGCGCTGCGGGCGGCGGACGGTCACCTGGCGGCGGTGACCGGCGCGACGGGCGCGGTGCTCGGTTTCGTGACCATGGAGGACGTCCTGTCCGAGCTGGTCGGCCCGGCACCGTCCGTGGCCGCCGCCTGACCTCCGGCCGGCCGCACGCGCCCCCGTGCGGCCGGCCCGGTCCGTGCCCGGTCGTCCGGTCCTTGGCCCGGTCGTCCGGTCCTGGGCCCGGTCGTCACATTCCCGGCGTCCGTCCGGAGGGCGGGCCTGGCGGCGCATGGGGGTCTCCGGCGCGAGCGCAGCCGAGCGTGGGGGAGGAGCCACGTGGGTGGTCCGGCAACGCGGCTGGGGTCCCCCTGCTCGAATCGTTCGGGGGAGTGCGTGCCAGGTGTCGCCGGGCAGGCCGGGATGTGACGACCGGGCCTAGTCCTTGGGTCCGGCGGCGGCCACCGTGATGCCGAGGCCGATCATCGTCAGGCCGCCGGCCCCGCCGACCAGCGAGAGACGGCGGGGAGAGCCGGCGAACCACTCGCGGGCGGTGGACGCGACCAGGCCCCACAGGCTGTCGCAGACCACCGCGATGACGTTGAACACCAGGCCGAGCAGCAGCATCTGCGCGGCGACATGACCCCGGTCGCGGTCGACGAACTGCGGGAGCACGGCGGCGAAGAAGACGATGGTCTTCGGGTTGGACACGCCGACCGCGAACCCCTCCCAGCAGGTACGCAGGCCACCCCGGCCGGCCCGCCCGCCGGTGAACGCCGCGTGCAGGGACCCGCGCCGCCGCCATGCCCTGACGCCGAGATGCACCAGATAGGCGGCGCCCGCCAGTTTGAGCGCCGTGAAGACCAGGAGCGAGCGTTCCACGACGGAACCGACCCCGAGCGCGACGGCCACCACGAGGACGCAGGCGCCCAGGGTGTTGCCGGCGACGGTGGTCAGCGCGGCCCGGCGGCCCTGCGCCAGGGCCCGCCCGATCACGAACAGGACGCTGGGTCCCGGTATCAGGATCAGCAGCGACGACATGCCCGCGAAGGCGAGCAGACGGTCGGTGGACACCATGCGGCCATGCAAGCACGGGGCGGACTGGGCACTCCATCGATATTCGCCGGTGCCAGTGCTGGTGCCGGTACTGGCACCGGTTGCGGCAGGCACCGGCCTGGCCGAAAACGGCTCGACGCGGGCGGCCGGGGGCGCCTACCATCCACGGCGCGGCATCGCGTGCCGGTCACCGGCCGGGTGAGGCATGGAGGCGCCGCGGAGATGCCCGTGGAGGCATTGACCGTGTCAGTCGAGTTCAACCACACCATCGTTCTCTCCCGCGACCGGGAGAGGTCCGCCCGTTTCCTCGCCGGTCTCCTCGGCCTGGAGGTCGGGGAACCGGCCGGGCCCTTCCTGCCGGTGACCACGGCCAACGGCGTCACGCTGGACTTCCTGACCACCGACACCGACATCCCGGTGCAGCACTACGCGTTCCTCGTCTCCGAGGCCGAGTTCGACCGGATCCTCGCCCGCCTCGTCGCGGACGGAGTCCCGATCCAGGCCGATCCGCACGGCAGGCATCCGCGCCGGATCAACCGCAACGACGGCGGCCGCGGCGTGTACTTCCGCGACCCGTCCGGTCACGGCCTGGAGGCCATCACCCGCCCCTACGGCAGCGATCCGTCCTCGCCGCTGAACGGTGTCACGGAGGAGGTGCCCGGGGCCCGCTGAGCCGCGCGGCTCCGCCATGGCGAACGCGCCGCCCCCAAGGCGGTCGCCGCCGGGTTCGGGGCGCGGCAGCCGCGCCCCGTCCCGACCGGCGGTCGGCTGCGACTGCCCGGCGGGCCCCGCCCGGTGACAGCGGACCCGCGCGAGGCCCGCCGCGCCCGCGGGGCTCGCCGTCAGGGCGTCAGCAGCCGGGTGGCGTCCCGCAGCCGGTCGTGGGCCGCGACCAGTGCCAGCGCCCGTTTCGGCGCGGGGACGTCCGGGTGGCAGGCGGCGCGCAGCAGATACTCGGCGAGCATCACGTGCCACTCCCAGTGGCGCTCCGGCTCGGCCGCGTCCGGGCAGAACTGGTGCAGATTGCCGGTCAGCCAGGCGAGCGCGGCCAGCGCGGCCGCGGTGCCGGGCGTCCCCGGCCCGGCCGGCGGCGGCGCGGTCCGCCGGCCCAGGCACCCGGCCAGCTCCCGCCAGACGGGGAACCGGGCGAAGAACATCGACTCCACCCCCGCGTCCACCGACCGCATCAGCAGGTCCACGCCGAACCGGGCGGCATCCGCCGCCCAGTGCAGCCGCCCGAACGCGCTGGTGTCGATGAGCACCGGCGTCGGATAACGGCCCCGGCAGATCAGCACATTGCCGCCGTGCAGATCGCCGTGGGCGTAGGTGGTGGCCGTCGGCCGGGCGAGTTCGCTGAGCGGCACCCCGAGCGGGCGCCCCTCCTCCAGGAACGACTTCAGCTCCCGCGTCAGCTCCCTGACGTCCGCCAGCCCGCCGCCGTCCGGCCGGACCAGCGCGGGCCCGTACTCCGCGAGCGCCTGGAGCACCAGCCGCCGCCGCAGCGGCCGGAACCGCAGGAGACCCGTCAGCGGCGGTCCCACCTCCCGGTTCTCGGCGTGCGCCGAGCGCAGCCCCTCCGCGAACAGTTTGATCATCACGTCCTCGACGTCCCGCGGCGGCGGCCCGGACGCCAGCCAGTCCCGCAGCGTCGTCGCCCGCTCCGGCAGCGGCGCGCCCAGCGCGTACCAGCCGTTGACCGGGCCCACGGGCCGCTCCGGGCGCTGCCGGATCAGCAGCAGCGCCGGGAACACCTTCGCCGCCCGCGCGTTCTGCTGCGCCTCGTGGACCAGTGCCTGTCCGTTGCGGGAGGCCTTCAGCACGTGCCGCAGCACCGGGCTGCCCGGCGCGTGCGCCGCGACCGAGCACACCAGCGCCCCCGAGGCGCCGGGCGCCAGGTAGTCCAGCCGCATGGCCGCCGTCTCCGTACCCTCCGCCTCCAGGATCCGGCTGTAGAGCTGGGACAGGGTGGGCTCGCCGACCTCGTCGACGATGGACTGCACCGCCGGATCCTCGGCGTCGGCCTCCACCCGGATCGTGCGGACCGTGCCGTTGTCCAGGAGATGGGCGCGCACGGCCCGGACGATCGCGGCGGGGCTGTTGTCCAGGGAGCCCTGGGTGAACTCGTAGCGGCGGAAGACATGGTGGGCGCCGCAGCGGCGGGCCCGGTCGAACAGGTCGGGCATCGAGTCGTCGCCGGAGCTGACCGCGATGATGTAGGTGCGCTCCGAGCGCTCCTTGGCCTCGGCGATCAGTTCAAGACCGCGCGGCTCGGGCAGGTCCGGCAGGTCCTCGCGGGCGAAGAGCAGGTCGATGAGGACGACGTCGTAGGGCGGGTCGGACTGCCGGATGCGCTCCTGGCCCTCGTCGGGCTCGGTCCGGGTCTCCCACTGCACGTGCCAGCCGATCTTGGCGAAGTGCGTGTTGAGCCGGGCCATGGAACGGCGCTGGTTGCGTTCCTCGTCGTCGACCATCAGCCCTCTGATGACCTGCATGGTCAGGCCCCCTCCCACACTCTCAGGCTCAGGAGCGTCTCGAACGTCCAGTCCTCCTCGTCCAGGGCACGCCCGGTCAGGGCGGCCTCGAACGGCCGCAGTCTGGCGTCCAGCGCCCTGAGGCCCTGGCCCGGCGCCGGGCTCGGCCGGGTGCCCGTGTTGCGCAGCGCGACCTGCACGGTGCCCGGCGCGACAGCCGTGTACACGACACGGATTCGGCACGCGGCGCCCGGGACGCGGTGCCGCCGGGTGTTGTCCAGCACATGCTCCACCGCCTCCGTCAGCAGCGGGGCCGGGCAGAACACCTCCGTCTCCGCCCCGTCCGCCAGCGGCACCACCTCCACGGCCGGGCCGTGGGCGGCCAGCACCGCGTCCAGCCGCGGCTGGAGCCGGGGCGGCGCCGAGGAGACCAGGTCCACCAGGTGCGCCCGCTTGCCGGTCTCCGGCAGATGCGTGGCCAGGAACATCCGGTACCACCAGTCCAGGCGGTCCAGCAGCTCGTACCGGGTGCTCTGCCAGTCCGGGTCGTCCACCCGGCGCGGCCCGCGCAGCAGCCGGTCCAGTCGCTCCGTCACCTCGCTGAGCGCGGTGATCCCGCCCTGCACCAGCCGCATCAGCCGCTCGTGCTCGCGCCGGCCCAGCAGATCGTCGACGTACTCCCCGGCCAGGATGTGCCGCAGCGCCGGCAGGCAGACCAGGGCCCGCTCGGCCAGATGCCGCTTGCAGGTCTCCCAGTCGGAGCGGGCGTCCAGCGCGGCACGCTGCGAGGGCGCGACGTCCTCCAGGTCCTCGACGTGGTCGCGCACCCGCAGCAGGCCCGAGTCCAGCCGGTGCCGCATCACCGCGTGCCCCAGGTCCTCGCGCAGCTGCTCCCACGCCTTCTGCGGATCGTCCGGCTTGGGCCGGGCCTTGTGGTCGGCGACGGTGAGCAGCTGCTGCACGACGTGCAGGTACTCGTCGGCGAGACCGGGCGAGCGGGACGCGCGCTGCTCCTCCAGGATCTTGCGGCAGCGCAGCAGGCTCTCGCGCAGCCGGCCGACGTCGATGGGGGAGTCGTGCGGCGGGCGGCGCAGCAGGCGGTAGCACTCCAGCAGCATCTGGTCGACGAGCAGCGGCTCGTCCAGCGCCAGGGTGAGCAGCCGGGGCAGCATCTCGGTCAGCTGCTGGGGCGTGGTCGCCGCCAGCACCATCAGGGACTGCACCCGCAGCCAGGGCGGGGCGCTGACCGACCTGCCCAGCCCGGCCACGCAGACCTCCGCCAGCCGCTCCCGGGCCACGGTGAAGCGCAGCGGCGGCAGCTTCAGCCACTGCTGTTCGGCGGCGAGCAGCCGGATCAGGTTGACCCGGGTGAACTCCGCCTCCGGCGGCTCGTCGCCGAGCAGGGCGTGCAGCGCGTCGACCACCCGCTGCCGGGACGCGGTGTCGCGCAGCGACTCCCGCAGCAGCGCCCGCCAGCGGATGTAGTCGATCACGTCGTCGGAGCTGATCGGCACCGCGAACAGGTCCGCGGCGGCGCTGCTGAAGATCTCCTCGCGGCGCCGCGGGCGCAGCAGCTCCCGCAGCTGCTCCGCGTGTCTGCGCAGCCGGTCCGGCGCGGCCCGGTCGTCCTGCACCCGCAGCCGCGTGGCGCAGATCGCGCAGTCGTGCGGCGGCTCGCCCGGCACACTGCTGCTGCTGACGAACCGCACCGCCGTCGGCACCGGCGCGCCGCAGCCCGGCGAGGACACCGCCCGCAGCGTCCGCAGCGCCGCCGCCTCCTGGTGCTCCAGCCGGTTGAGCAGCACCACGGCCACCACCGCCACGGCACCGCCGGCGGCCGCCAGCCGGATCATCTGCTGAAGCGTCGTGCCGGTCGTCGCCCGCCCGTCCAGGACGACCACGATCTGGCCGCGCGCGTCGTGCCGTACGGCGGTGGGGAAGATCCACTGATTGCGGGCCACCCCGCGCGGCACGGGCACCAGCGGTCCCACCGCGTGGCCGACTTCGCCGAGCCGCCGGTGCACCGCCTGGGGCAGCCGGCTGTCGTAGGTGTCGTCCGCCGTGCCCGCGTACCACAGTTGCAGCGCCCCGCCGCCCGCCGGGCCCGCGGCGTCCCGCACCGCGTGGAGCGCCTGGCGGACCTCGTCCAGGACGGTGTCGGTGATCCGGGCGCCCGTCTCGGGGTGCCTGAGCGCACGGTCCAGGTGCAGCATGGCGCTCGAATGGGAGCGCGGGCCCGCCAGATGCCCCAGGGAGAGCGTGTCGGGCGCGCCCGTGCACAGCCGCAGGAAGTCGATCTCGGAGATCCGCGGCGGGTCCGGCGGCGGAGGCACCACCGGGTGGCGCAGGATCGGGTCGATGTCCACCACGTCCGCGCCGACCGCGTCGCCCGTCGGCGGGGTGCGCCCGTCGGCGGCGTACACGTCGATGGCGACGTCGGTGAGCGAGACCACCGGGATGCTCCGGTTCAGCAGGTCGATGTCGCCGCGCTCACGGCGCGCGTCCACCACGCAGGCGATCACGGCCGGTTCCGCGCCGGCGCCGACGATCGCGGCGGCGGCCCGCCGGGCGGTGTTCTCCGTCGACAGCAGGTCCGTGATGAGCACCACCCGCTCACCGGCCTGCACCCGCTCGCTGGGATGCAGCCCCTCCAGATCGAGCTCGCCCGGCATGGCGTGGTGGCGCCCGCCCAGCGCCAGGCACTCGCTCAGCCGCGCCGCGAGCGGCCGGGGCGCCGCCGAGACATGCGCGACCATGGTGGGCACCTCGCCGGTGCCCCGCTCGCCCAGCACCGTCTCCACCTTCCGGGCCAGCACGTACGCCGCCGTGGCGGTGCCGATCGTCGTGGGCAGCAGCACCGCCGAGTCCACCCAGCGCCGGGTGATGCGCAGTCCGGGCGTGCGGAACAGGCCGCTCGCCACGCCCGCCCCCTCGCCGCCGTGCTCGACGGTGGCGGCCAGCTCCCGGTGCGCCTCCCGCTCCAGGGTGCGCAGCACGCCCAGCGGCGACAGGGCCAGCGACACCCGGCCGGCGGCGACGCGGAACAGCTGCGGGTACTCGTCCAGCGCCCGCCACAGCCCGTCGCCGGGCGGACCCCCGGCCGACGCCCAGCGCCGCACCGCCGACTCCACCGGCAACGCCCCGCCGGCCCGGCCCAGTTCGGTCAGGAGCGCGCGCACCGCCGCGGAACCGCCGTACCAGATCGGCGGGCCGTAGCAGCCGTGCACCAGCACCGGGCCGGGCGGCGGGCCCGAGCCGCCGCTCTGCTCGGCGTGCAGCCCGCTCACGCTCAGGTCGAGGATCCGCGGGTCCGCGTCGGGGAAGAGGACCGCGACCGCGGTGAGGTCGGCGAGCGCGCCCGCCACGCCGAGCGCCCAGCTCAGCGCGGACTGGAGGCCGGAGCGGTTCAGATAGCCGGTGTCCCGCAGCGACATCGACACCACCACGCCGCCCGTCGAGGGATCCAGCGCGGCCTCGCGGGCCGCCTCCACCAGCTCCTGGCGGCCCGCCTCGCCGAGCCCGTCCACCGGGTCGAACACACAGCGCACCCAGCGCAGCCGGCGGTCCGCCGTCGCCTCCGGCTGGTCGATCCACGACACCGGCGTGCGGTGCGCCTTGGAGTCGGTCAGCACCTGCACCTCGTGCAGCGTGCCGGGCGCGCGGCCCAGCGCGCTGTGCGCCACCCCGGCCGGGCCGTCCGGCTCCGCGTACACCCACCCGGTCATCGTGTCCGCGGTACGCACCACGATGCTGCCGCCGTAGCTCTTGATCAGATGGGCCACCCGCCACAGGCCGTTGCGGCCCGGCCGCGGCGGCCCGGGGTCGCCCGCGTCCGGGGCGCTGAAGCCGTGCCCGAAGGCGTAGAAGACCGTGTCCTCCGCCTCCGTCAGCCGGTGCCCCGACGCCGGACGCACCCCGGACGGCACCCCGCGCCGCGCCTGCACCGGGTCGAGGCGGGTCACCAGACCGCTGCCGGAGTCGCCCACCAGCAGCCGCAGCACTTCGCCGCGTGCCGTCGTGGCCAGCTCCGCCAGCTCGGCCGAGGCGGGCGGCATGTCGGCATAGCGGCGCCCGTACGTCGCCGGGTCCAGCAGCACCGCGCCGACCAGGGCACGCGGCGGCCGGCCCGCCACCCCGGCGGCGCCGTGCTCTGCGACGTTCTCCACCAGCTCGATCAGCACCGTCTGGCTCAGCGCGTCGGCGTCCGGCTGGGACAGGCCCAGATCGCGCAGGCGCGCCACGATGCCCTGGAACTCCTGCGAGGTGCGCAGGCCCTCGCCGTCCAGCGGAGTCAGCCACTGGAAGGGCAGGATCCGGCGGCGTACGTAGGGGGCGGCGTCCGGGGCGGCCGCCTTGCCGCCCGGCGGGTCGTCCTCGTGCGCCAGCTGACCCGAGGCGGCCGCGTCGTCGACCCGCACCGCGCCCGCGGGCCAGTGCGCCGGACGCAGCGCGTCGAGGAAACCGACCTGGCGCATGAAGGCCCGCGCGTCGCCGCGCGAGCGCGCCTGCCGGGTCAGCAGCCGCTGCGCCGCCCGGTCCTGCTGCGCCGCGCCCGGAGCCACCGGCTCACCGGTGTCGGGCAGGTCGGCCGTGGGCAGGGTCAGCCGCACCGGTACGCCGTCCCGGACCGCCGCGTCGACCAGCAGCAGCGCCCGGGCCAGCGCGGACATGTCCGCGAACTCCACCCGCGCGAAGTCCAGATGCAGCCCCTGCTCCAGCGTCCGGCGGGTCCACCGGCCGTCCGCCGCCAGCGGCGCGCGCCGGGGCTGGAGCACGTTCTCCCATGTGGTGGCGGTCAGTCGGGGTGGGAAGCGAAGTCCCGCCATGGCGCCCTCCCTCGCGACGGCCGGGCCTGTGATCAGGTTCTGCCCGCGCCGAGCGGCGAATCATCGCCCCTCTTTTTCCTACCCGGCCCTTCTGCCATCATCGGTCCGATCCGTCAACTCTCCCGGTGCACAAGGTGATTGGAGCCGGATGGCGTCCCGTCGCGGTGGTGTGCGCGGCCTGCTGCGGGACGTGGCCCGCGGCCGTGAGATCGACGGCGCGCGCCTGGCCGCGTATCTGCGCCGCGCGGCGTCCCGCGCCGGGCACGTGCGGATCGAGGGCGCCCGCTGCCGCGGACCGGTCGATCTGCGCAAGGCCCGCCTCGAGGCCCATCTCGAGCTGGTGGACTGCCACTTCCACGACGAGCTCCTCCTCGCGGACGCCGTCGTGGACTCCCTGGACCTCACCGGCAGCCGGCTGGCCGCGCTGCACGCCGACGGGGTGCGGGTCGGCGGGGACCTGGTGCTGCGCGGCACCCGTATCGGACCCGTCCCCGCGGCCCCCGTCCCGCTCTCCGACCCCGGCACCGACGGCGACCGGGTCACGGTCCCGCGCCGGGTGCCCGAGGACGCGGCCGGCGCGCCCCTCGGACTGGTCGCCGCCCGGATCGACGGCGGCCTGGTCCTGGAACGGGCCGAGCTGGGCGGCACCGGGACCTGGGCGCTGTTCGCGCCGCGCGTCACGGTCGGCGACTCCCTGCGCGCCGGCGGTCTGCGCAGCCGCGGCGCCCTCTACCTCCGCGACGCCCGGATCAGCCACTCCCTGCTCCTGGACCGCGCCTCGGTGGGCGCGGTCGACGCCACCGGCCTCCGCTGCGACGGGGGCTTCTACGCCGACTGGGGCTTCAGCTGCGCCGGCCCGGTACGGCTGCGCGGCGCCGAGGTGGGCCGGGTCGTCACCTTCCACGACGCGCTGCTCGCCCCGCCCGCCGGCGCCGCCGTCCTCACCCGGCTGCGCACCCCCCGGCTCCGCGTGGACTTCCGCGCGCGGCCGGCCGGCGCCCTGGTGCTGCGCGACGCGCGCATCGGCTCCTACGTCGACTCCCCGGCCGGGTGGCCCGCGCCCGGCGCGCTCGACGTGGAGGGCCTGACCTACGACCGGCTCGGCTCGACCGCACCCGTGGGCGTGCGCGAACGCCTGGCCTGGCTGGCGCGGGACGCCGGCGCCGGCGCCGGCTCCTTCGAGCAGCTGGCGCTCTCCTACCAGCGGGCCGGCGACGAACGCTCGGCCCGCCTGGTGCGGCACGCCCGCGAACGCCGGATGCGGCGCTCGGAGCGCCTGCCCGGCCGCGTCTGGGGCGCGGTGCAGAACGTCCTGTTCGGCTACGGGTACGCGCCGGGACGCGCCCTGGCCTGGCTGCTGGCGCTGGTGGCGGCGGGCTCGGCGTGGTTCGCCGCGCACCCGCCCGCACCGGCCGGGGGCGGGCCCCGGCGCAGCTGGGACCCGGTGCTGTACACCCTCGACCTGATCGTTCCCGTCGCCGGCCTCGGGCAGCGCACCGCCTGGGACCCGGCCGGCGCCGGCCGGGCCGTCGCCGTCCTGCTGATCCTGGCGGGCTGGCTGCTGGCCACGGCGGTGGTGGCGGGGGCGAGCCGGGCGCTGAGCCGTACCTGAGCGCTCCGCTTGAGGTCCGGTGCCCGGTCCGCGGGTCCGTCGTGGCCGGTCGCGCGGTTCTCCGCGCCCCTTCGGGGCGTTGCCCGATGCGGGGTGAGCCGGGCGCTCGGCCTTGGCTGAGGGGCCGCCGGCCGTCCGGTGCCCGGTCCGCGGGTCCGTCGTGGCCGGTCGCGCGGTTCCCCGCGCCCTTCGGGGTGCTGCCCGGACCTCCGTTCCCCGCGTCCCTTCGGGGCGTTGCCCGATGCGGGGTGAGCCGGGCGCTCGGCCTTGGCTGAGGGGCCGCCGGCCGTCCGGTGCCCGGTCCGCGGGTCCGTCGTGGCCGGTCGCGCGGTTCCCCGCGCCCCCTTCGGGGCGCTGCCCGGACCTCCGTTCCCCGCGCCCCCTTCGGGGCGCTGCCCGGACCTCCGTTCCCCGCGCCCCCTTCGGGGCGCTGCCCGGACCTCCGTCCCCCGCGTCCCTTCGGGGCGCTGCCCGGAACCCCCGTTTCTCAGCGCGTGAGCAGTTCCCGCAATGCTTCGGTGATCTCGGCGGGGGCCTCCTCCGCCATGAAGTGGCCGCATGTGACCGTGGAGTGCTTCAGGTCGTCGGCCCATCCCCGCCACAGGGCGGCGGCGTCGTAGCCCAGGGCCGCGCCCCAGTCCTGCTGGAGGACGGTCACCGGCATCCGCAGCCGGTGCCCCCGGTCGCGGTCGGCCCGGTCGTGGGCGGCGTCGATCCCGGCCGAGGCCCGGTAGTCGGCCACGATGGACGGCACCGCCTCGCGGGAGGCCTTCAGATAGGCGGCGCGCACCTCGGCGGGGAAGACCGCCGGGTCGCGGGCCCACAGGTCGAGGAAGTGCCCGAAGAACGCGTCCGGTGCCGCCCCGATCAGCCGCTCGGGCAGACCGGGCGGCTGGGCCATCAGATACAGGTGGAAGGCGACGGCGGCCGTGGCGCCGTGCAGCACGTCCCACATGTCCGGCGTCGGCAGCACGTCCAGCACGGCGAGATGCGTCACCGCCTCCGGGTGGTCGAGCCCCGCCCGGATCGCGACCAGCGCACCCCGGTCGTGCCCGGCCAGCGCGAACCGCTCGTGCCCGAGCGCCCGGGCCAGGGCGACGATGTCGGCGGCCATGGCACGCTTGGCGTAGGCGGTGCCGTCCGGATCGGCGGGCTTGTCGCTGGCGCCGTAGCCGCGCAGGTCGGGACAGATGACGGTGTGGCGGCCGGCGAGGTCGGCGGCGACGTGCCGCCACATCAGATGGGTCTGCGGGAAGCCGTGCAGCAGTACGACCGGGCTGCCGGAGCCGCCGACGGCCGTGTGCAGGGCGACGCCGTCGGCGACGGTGACGCGGCGGTAGGCGAATCCGGGGATGGTCGGTGTCATGATCCGGTCCTCTTTCTCATCTCTCGGCGAGCGGTGGAACGGCCCCGAGCCTGCCGGGCGCGAATCAGCAACCGATCAGTGACGGGACAGCGGCCGATCGGCGGCCGGCCGGCACGGTTACCGTGGTCGGCACGGGAAGAGGCGCCGGCGGGCGCGTGCGGGAAACGGAAGACCAGCGGGAATGGAACCGGTCACGTTCGGGGTGCTCGGGCCGGTCATGGCCGAGCGCGGCGGCGGCGCGCTCGGGCTGAAGGGGCCCCGGCACCGTGCGGTGCTGGCCCGGCTGGTGCTGGCCCGGCGGCGGGTCGTCCCGGTCGCCCGGCTCGTCGACGACCTGTGGCAGGAACCGCCGCCGCGGGCCGTGGGCGCGGTGCGGACCTTCGTCGGTGATCTGCGCCGGGCCCTCGAGCCGGAGCGGGCCCGCCGCGCCCCGGCCCGGCTGCTGGTCACCGAGGGCCCGGGGTACGCGCTGCGGGCCCCGGCCCACGCCGTGGACGCCTGGCGCTTCGAGGAGGCCGTCGCCGGCGCCGGCCGGCTGCCGCCCGCCGCGGCGCTGGAGGCGCTGACGGCGGCGCTGGGGGAGTGGCGCGGTCCGGCCTACGCCGAGTTCGCCGGCCAGGACTGGGCGCGCGGTGAACGGTCCCGGCTGACCGAGCTGCGGCTGCGTGCCGTCGAGCAACGCGCCGAGAGCCTGCTGGCCCTGGGCCGCGCGGCCGAGGCGGTGCCCGACCTGGACGCCCACCTGGACGGACATCCCTGGCGGGAGGAGGCCTGGCGGCTGCTCGCGCTGGCCCTGTACCGGACGGGACGGCAGGCGGACGCGCTGGCGGTGCTGCGCCGGGCCCGGGCGCTGCTGGCCGGGCGGCTGGGCGTCGACCCGGGCCCGCGGCTGCGCCGCCTGGAGGCGGACATCCTCGCGCAGGACCCCGGCCTGGACCCGCCGGCCGAGCCCGCGGAGACGGCGGCCCGGCTGTGGACCCGTGCCGCCGAGGCCTACGACCGCACCGTCGCCGCCGGCGCCCGCGCCCGCCTGGAATCGACCGTCGGTCTGCTGCGCAACCTCGCGGTCACCGGCGGCAGCGGTCTCCAGGAGGCCCGGCTGCACCGGCCGGCGGCCGTCGCCGCGGCGGAGGAGACCGGCGACACCGAGCTGACGGCCCGGGTGATCGGCGCCTACGACGTGCCCGCCGTCTGGCCCCGCGGCGACGATCCCGACTCGGCGCGGCGGATCGTCGCCGCGGCCGAACGCACCCTCGCCGCCCTGCCGCCGGACGCGTCTGCCGACGCGGCGCGCTGCCGTCTGCTGGCCACCGTCGCCGTGGAGAGGCGCGGGGTGCGCGATCCGCGCGGACCGCGGGCGGCGCGCGAGGCCGAGCGGCTAGCCCGCCGCCTGGACGACCCCGCGCTGCTCGCCGTCGCCCTCAACGGCGTCTTCATGCAGTCCTGCACCGCCGCGGGACTGGCTCCGCGGCGCGATGCGATCGGCGCGGAACTGATCGCGCTCTCCGCCCGCCACGGACTGGTCACCTACGAGGTGCTCGGCCATCTGATCCGGCTCCAGGCACGCGGTGCGCTGGCCGACTTCACCTCCGCCGACGCGCACGCGGACGCCGCCGACCGCCTGGCCGGACGTCACGAACTGCCGCTCGTCGGCGTGTTCACCGACGGCTACCGGGCGCTGCGCCTGGCGGCCGCCTCGGGCCCGTACGACCGGGCCGAGGCCGCCGTACGGGCCGCCGTGGGACGGCTGGCGGGCGCGGGCATGCCGGGCGTGGAGCGCGGTCTGCTGCCGCTGGCCCTGCTGTCGCTGCGGCTGGCCCGCGGCCTGCCGCCCGACGTCGACCCGGACGCCGACTGGGGGCCCTACCGGCCCTGGGCGCAGCCGTTCGCCCTGCTGGCCGAGGGCCGCGGGAACGAGGCCCGTACCGCGCTGCGGACCCTGCCGGAACCGCCCCCCGACCTGCTGTACGAGGCCCTGTGCTGTCTGGAGGGCGCCCTCGCGCTGACGCTCGGCGACCGGGCGGCACTGCGGCGCACCCGGACCCGGCTGCGGCCCGCCGCCGGGCAGCTCGCGGGCGCCGGAAGCGGCTGGCTCACCCTCGGCCCCGTCGACGACTGGCTCGCCGCCCTGGACACGGCCTGACGGGGACCGCGGGACGGTGACGTCCGCGGGTGGCGGGATCCCGGCCGCCCCGGATGCGCGCCCGGCCGGACCGGCGTTTACTGAACCGCACCGCCGCGCGAGGCTTTGCGCCCGACGGACCAGGGAGCAGCCATGGGCAGCGCCACCGTGCCGGTCACGGACCGTGCGGAGGCGGCGTGACCGGCTCCGGCGGGCGGACGGGACCGCAACCGCCCTCGCCCCGCGGCGTGTGGCCGGCCCTCGCCGCCGTGCTGTTCGTGGCCGCCCTGCTCACGGCCTACTTCCTGCTCCCCCTGAACCGGCTGGGACCGCGGCGTCCGGTCCTGAGCTGGACGCTGTTCGTGCTCGCGCTGGCCCTGGTCGCCGCGCTGATGCTGCGGCAGATCCGCGGGGTGCTGACCGGCCGGCCGGGCACCCGGCCGGGACTCGTCATCCCGCTGCTGATGTCCCTGTCCGTCCTGGTCTTCGCCAGTGGCTATTTCGCGCTCTCCCGGCACCCCGGCGAATTCGCCGGCCTGCGCACCCGTCTCGACGCGCTGTACTTCACCGTGGTGACGCTGGCGACCGTGGGCTACGGCGACATCACGCCGCAGGGACAGACCGCCCGCGTCATGACCGTCCTCCAGATCCTCTACAACTTCGTCTTCCTGACCGCCGCCGCGACCGCGCTGAGCCGATGGATCCGCGGTGTCGTGGAGGCCCGCACGGAACACGACGACGAGGCGCAGTAGTCTGACCCGCACCCCTCATCGGAGCGATCGATCCCGCGCCCGCGGATCATCCGCGCCGTGCATGTGCATCACCGTGGAGCCCTAGTGAACCTGGCCAGCCTCGACCTCAACCTCGTCGTCGCCCTGCGGGCGCTGCTCCAGGAGCGCAACGTCACCCGCGCGGGACGCCGGATCGGCCTCAGCCAGCCCGCGATGAGCGCCGCCCTGGCCCGGCTGCGCCGCCACTTCGACGACGACCTGCTCTCCCGCGTCGGCGGCCACTACGAACTCACCGCCCTCGGACAGGTCCTGCTCGACCGCACCTCGGCCGCCTGCGACCTGCTGGAACGCCTCTTCAGCAGCCAGGCCGACTTCGACCCGGCCACGGAGTCCCGCGAGTTCACCCTCGTCTCCTCCGACTACGCGGTGACCGTGTTCGGCGCCGAACTCGCCCGCACACTGCACCAGGAGGCGCCCGGCATCCGGCTGCGCTTCACCCAGAGCCCGACCGGCGTCGTCGAGAACACCGGCACCCTGCTGAGCACCACCGACGGTCTGCTGATGCCGCACGGCGTGATCAGCGACTTCCCCTCCACCGACCTCTACCAGGACCGGTGGGTCTTCCTGGTCGCCGACGACCATCCCGACATCGGCGACCGCCTCACCCGGGAGGACCTCGCCCGGCTGCCCTGGGTGACGTACCAGCGCACCTACGACGCGCCGGCCGTCCGCCAGCTCGGCATGCTCGGCATCGAGCCGCGCGTGGAGGTGTCCGTCGACAGTTTCCAGGTGCTGCCGTTCATGGTCGCCGGCACCCGGCGCATCGCCCTGGTCCAGGAGCTCCTCGCCCGGCGCCTGCACGGCACGGTCCCGGTACGGATGATGCGGCCGCCCTACGAGGCCGTGCCCGTCCGGGAGGCCCTGTGGTGGCACCCGGTGCACACCCACGACGCCGCGCACATCTGGCTGCGCGAGACGGCGGCCCGCGTCGCGGCGTCGGTGGCGGCGCGGGCGTCGGCGTAGACGCCGCCGGTGCTCACTCGCCGTGGCCGGTGGAGAAAGGCCGTCGCCGGTGGCCGGTTTACGGTCCCCGGTGCGGGCTACGCGGCGGACACGGAGCTCCCCGTCGACGCGAGACGCGGGGGGCGCCCATGACCCGGCACTGCCACCGAGGAGGAACGGCGTGAACGGCGAGCGTTCCGACCAGGAGGCGAGGCGGGCGGCGCGTGCGCGGTCCGGTGCGTCCGGCCGCCGGCACCCGCGCAGCGGCACCGAACCGGTCACCGCCCGGAGCCCGCTGCGGCTGCGGCTGCTGCTGTCGGCGGTCTTCCTGCCGCTGTTCACCGCGGCGGCCGTGCTGTTCGGCCTGTCGGCCGCCCGGTGGTCCACCGGGGACAGTCCGGACCGCGGCGTGCTGGTCGCCCTGACCGTCCTGTGCGCGGTGCTCGCCCTGACGGCGGCCGTGGACCTGCTGGTCGTCGCGCGCCGGCTGCGCCGGGAACGGCACCTCGCGCACCCGGCGCACTGAGAGCGCGCACGGAGAGCGCGCACGGCCGGCGCCGGCCGGCCGGTCAGCGCTGGTACAGCGCGACGATGTTCCCGCTGGCCGGCTCCCGGCCGTCCAGCGCCCGGTGCACCTGCTCCGCGCTGGGCGCGTCGGGCAGGACGCAGGGCTCGGTGAGGGCGTAGAGCCGGAAGAAGTAGCGGTGGGCCTCGTCCCCCGGCGGGGGGTGCGGTCCGCCCCAGCCCCGGTCGCCGTAGCCGTTGACCAGTTCCGTTCCGCCCGGCGGGACCTCTCCCGTGGCCACGCCGTCGCTGTGGGGGTCGATGCCGACCACGGTCCAGTGCACGAAGGTGCCCGACGGCGCGTCGGGGTCCTCGCACAACAGGACCAGTTCGGTCGCGTCGTCGGGGACGCCGCTCCATGTCAGCGGAGGGGAGACGTTCGCGCCCTCGTACGCGTACCGGCGCGTGAGGAAGGCGTGGTCGCTGAATGCGCTGCTGCTGAGTTCGATGCCGGACATGGGTCCTGGAGTACCCGCGTACAAGTCCGGCATAACGGTCATTCGTGGCCGCCGGGCGCGGGTTGGCGGCGGCCGCCCCGGGTACCCGTCATGTCCCGGCACGAGCAGGACAGGGAGGAACCACATGTCTCCCCCGGCGAAGACCCGGGACACGCGGGCCCGGGAGGACCGCCGTGCCCCATCCCGCGTCACCCGGCTGCGCCACCGCCGTACCGGCCACGAGGAGGAACCCGACCTGCTGGGCCAGTACCTCACGCAGATCGGCGCCACACCGCTGCTCACCGCGGAGGACGAGGTGCGGCTCGCCCGGCGCATCCAGGCGGGCCTGGCGGCCCTGGAGGAACTGCGGCGGACCGGCGAGGACGGGCCCGGCCCGGCGCCGGCGCGCCGCGGTGAGCTCCAGGAGAGGGTCCGGGACGGGCAGGAGGCCAAGGACCACATGGTGCGGGCCAATCTGCGCCTGGTGGTGGCGATGGCCAAGCGCCACGCCCACCGGGGCCTGCCCCTGCTGGACGTCATCCAGGAGGGCAATCTGGGCCTGATCCGGGCCGTGGAGAAGTTCGACCACACCAAGGGCTTCAAGTTCTCCACCTACGCCACCTGGTGGATCCGCCAGGCCATCGAGCGGGGCCTGGCCACCCACGCCCGCACCGTACGGCTGCCGATGCACGTCGTGGAGCAGTTGCAGAAACTCGCCAAGACCGAACGGCGCCTCCAGTTCGACCTCGGGCGCGAGCCGGCCGCCGAGGAGGTGGCCGCCGCGAGCGGCCTCGACACGGACCGGGTCGTCTGGCTGCGCCGGGTCGGACGCGAGGCCGTCAGCCTCGACACGCCGGTGGACGACACCGGCGAGACCGTGGTCGGCGACCTGATCGCCGACACGGAGGTGCTCCAGGCCCCCGAGGTCGCCGAGTACCAGGCGCTCGCCGAGGAGCTGCGGGAGGCCGTCGGCACCCTGGCGCCCCGCGAGGCCCTGATCCTCAGCCTGCGCTACGGCCTGCACGACGGCCGGGCCCGCACCCTGGAGCAGGTGGCCGGACATGTGGGCCTGACCCGGGAGCGGGTACGCCAGCTGGAGAAGGAGTCCCTGGCCCGGCTGCGCGAGCCGGAGACCCGCGACCGCCTGCTGGCCTGGGCGGGCTGACCGCGGGCGGCGGCCCGGGTCACCCCGTCGCCCGGGTCACCCGTCCAGGGAGTCCACGGAGGCGTCGGTGCGCAGCCGCGCCCCCTGCCGCAGCAGCTCCTCCTGCACCAGCCGGTGGGGCAGCTCCCGCGGGGCGTGCCCGGTACGCACCGCCAGCGCGGCGCACACGCCCGCCGCCTGGCCCGTCGCCATCGCGATGGGCATGACCCGGTACGAGGAGTGGGCCACGTGCGTGCCGGAGATGCAGCGGCCGGCGACCAGCAGCCGGTCGGTGTCCCGCGGGATCAGGCAGCGCAGCGGGATGTCGTAGAAGCGGCCCGTCGGCACCCGTTTCAGCACGGTGCCGGTGCCGCGCGGGTTGTGGATGTCGACCGGGTAGGCGCCGTG
Source organism: Streptomyces fumigatiscleroticus (assembly GCF_014647975.1). Lineage (GTDB taxonomy): Bacteria > Actinomycetota > Actinomycetes > Streptomycetales > Streptomycetaceae > Streptomyces > Streptomyces fumigatiscleroticus. The sequence continues at coordinate 563,265 of NZ_BMQF01000001.1, read as the reverse complement.
CGCGACGACGTCGTCGAAGGGCTGGGCGCCCAGGATGTCGTGCGCCGTCAGCTGGTACTCGCCGAGCACCCGCCGGGTCTCCCGTACGCCGATGTGGGTACCGCTCTGCACCACGTAGGACTGCTCGAAACCGGGCACGCGGGTGCGCAGGAAGCGGGCGATCTGCTCCAGCTGGCGGCGGGCGGTGTACTCGGCCCGGGTGAGGTCCCACACGCTGGTGCCGCGTACCCGGGTCACGCGGGTGCAGTTGACGCTGACCTCCCGCGGATGCGGGGTGGCGAAGAACAGCACGTCCTCGCGCGGCAGCCGCAGCTCCCCGGCGGCCGTCGCCTGCTCCACCAGGTCCCACAGGCCGTGCACCCCACGCCACTGGCCGGGATGCTCGCGTACATAGGCCGCGAACCGCTCCCGGTCGAAGTCCGCCGCCCGGAACATCAGCGTCATCGGCTGCACCAGCCCGTCCTCCGGACGGCCGATCTCGTACGGCGCCCCGCAGGCGGCCGCCACGTCGCCGTCGCCCGTGCCGTCCACCACCACCGAGGCGTCGATCACCACCGGACCCGACTTGGTCTCGAACACCACCCGGCGGCCGTCGTCCAGCGGCAACGCGGTGGAGGCGAAGGCGTGGAACAGCATCCGCACCCCCGCCTGGTCCAGCAGGTCGAGCAGGACCAGTTTGAAGATCTCCGGGTCGAACGGCACCGTGTACCCGGTCCGCTGCGAGGGCGGAATGCAGCCGCCGCGCTCGGTGAGCCGGTCCAGCAGCCGCCACAGCACGCCCGCGACCACCGGCTCGCCCTCGCCGTGGTCGGTGGGCAGCAGCCGGGCCTCGTCCCCGGCCTCGGTGAACGTGGCCTGCCGGTGCTCGTTGTGGAACGACATCAGCGGCATGACCAGGGCGGCGGTCGCGTTGCCGCCGAGGAAGCCGTACCGCTCCACCAGCACCACCTCGGCCCCGGCGTCGGCCGCGCCGACGGCGGCGGCGATCCCGGCGGGACCGCCGCCGACGACCAGGACGTCGGTCCGGCCCCCGTGCCGGGCGGGCCGGGACGGCAGGGTGACGGTGCGGCGTTCGCGGGGCTCTTCCAGGATCGGGGGCATGGGTCTCCTTCCGCGGTCGGTCCCTCCCTGCGGGTGTTCCCGGTTCAGCCGGTGGCGCTCGCGCTCGGCTCCAGGGCGTGCCGGTGCCCGGCCGCCGGGCCCGGCCGGCCGTCGATGGTGTCGAGCAGGGTCCCGCAGCGGGCGCAGGTCTCCCGGGCCAGCGTGGACAGCTCCTCGATCCGGGCGTGCAGATCGTCCCGGCGCTGCGGGAACTCGTCCCAGAGCCGGTCCACCTCGGCCAGCAGCAGCCCGGCCTGCTCCCGCGCCACGCCCACCAGGGTCGGGGCGCCCAGCCGGCGCGCGAAGTCGAAGACCTTGCCGGAGTAGGGCAGCGGCAGCACCGGCAGCCCGGACAGCGCCGCGAAGATCACGAAGTGCAGGCGCATGCCGACGGCGAGGTCCAGGTGGCGCATGAAACCGAGGGTCTGGCCGGGACTGTAGGAGCCGTGCAGGATCCGGCCCTTGTCCGGCGCCGTCATGTGGGACAGCACCGCGTGGGCGTGCCGGACGTCGTGCCGCTCCATCGGCAGGAACACCACATGGGCGTCGAGCCGCCGGACGAGGAAGTCGGCGACGTCGGCGAGGAGCGCGTGGTAGCCGCCCTCGTCGAGCGCCTCGGCGGCCCGGCCGGGCTCCCGCACCGACATGCCCACCAGCCGGGCCTCGCCGGGCACGCCCTCGTCGCGCATCATCGCGTCGGTGAACGGCTCCGGCGGCAGCAGCAGCGCCGGGTCGGCGGTGACGACGATGTCCCGCTCGACCCCGACCTCCTCCAGGACCAGCCGGGACTCCTCGTCCCGCACCACGATCTCCGCCATGTCCGCCAGTACGGTCCGCACCGCCTCCCGGTCGTCCGCCTCGCGCAGCGGGCCGGCGCCGACGGCGTAGGCGAAGGTGGGCACGGACCGTTCCTGCGCGGCCCGCACCAGCCGGAGATAGCGGCGCGCCTCGCCGTCGTAGAGGATGCCGCCGCCGCCCAGCACCAGCAGGTCCAGGCCGGCCAGCGCGTCCAGGACTCGGCTGCGGCTGACGCCCTCCCAGTCCACCACCTCGTCGGCGTTGCCGTGGTGCAGCCGGGTGTGTTCCGCGTTCCGGCTGAAGACGACGAGGCGGGCCTCGGGCCGGTGGGCCCGCAGACAGCCCAGGACGCAGGTCAGGATCGATTCGTCGCCCATGTTGAAGCCGCCGTAGGAACCGAGGACGCCGATGCGTGGGCCCGGCCGGGCGAGGCGCGGATATGCGGGGGCGTTGGTCATCCGGGGGACTCCCGTCACGTCGGGGTCGGCAGGCCGGTGCCGTGGGCACGGGGGCGCAGGTGGCCCACGCCGCGTGCCGGGTTGCCCGCGCCGGCCGTCCGGAAACACGCCGCTTCCGGCCCGCCCGGCACGTATCGGCCGCCGCCGAGGGGGTAGGCAGCGGACCGGGGGTGCGTTTCCGACGCGGAGGGAGGCGCCACCGCCATGCGGTTCCGGGATCGCCGCCAGGCCGGGCAGCTGCTGGCCCGGGAGCTGGCACAGCTGCGCGACCGGGGGGTCCTGCCGGACCCCGTCGTCCTCGCCCTGCCCCGCGGCGGCGTGGCCGTGGCCGGCGAGGTGGCCCGGGCGCTCGGCGCCCCGCTCGACGTGCTGGTCGTACGGAAGATCGGCGCCCCCTTCCAGGAGGAGTTCGGCGTCGGCGCGATCGCCGGCGACGACGATCCGCTCTACGACACCCGCGCCCTGGACCGGCTGCGCCTGGACGAGGCCGCCCTCGCGCCCGTGGTGGCCCGCGAACGCGCGGAGCTGCGCCGCCGTGAGGAGCGCTACCGCCAGGGCCGCCCCGCCCTCGACCTGCGGGGACGCACCGCGATCGTGGTCGACGACGGTCTGGCGACCGGCTGGACCGCCCGTGCCGCGCTGCGCTCCCTGCGCCGCCGGGGCCCCGCCCGCACCGTGCTGGCCGTGCCGGTCTGCGCGCCGGAGTCGGCTCGGGCGATGCGCGGCGAGGCCGACGTCGTGGTCTGCCCGCACCGGCCGGCCGCCTTCCGCGCCGTCGGCCTGTGGTACGAGGACTTCGAGCAGCTCACGGACGAGGACGTGCTCAAGGTCCTGTACGGGCACCGTCCGGCGAGCCGCCCGGACATCTGAGCGGCCCCGTCCGGCCGTCGGCGGAACCGTCCCGACACGCCCGAGAACGGCTGTCGCCCCGCCCCGGCATGTGCAAGCGTCATACAAGCCCCGACATCGAACGATTCGGCGTAGGCCTGGACCGGGGCCGCCGCCCGGTTCACCCAGCAGGGTCACGCGACTACGCTACGGAACCGGGCCATCGGCGTCGACGGCTGCCGGACGGACGCGAGGAAAGGTTGAGAATCCCATGACCGGGCACTTAACGACCGGGCACCCGCGAGAGGAACGGCTGGCCGCGGCCTTCGTCGAACTGGCCGACACTCTCGTCGACGACTTCGACGTCATCGGCTTCCTGCACACCCTGGCCGATCACTGCGTCGCGCTCACGGAGTCCGCCGCCGCCGGCGTCCTGCTGACCGATCCCAAGGGCGAGGTGCTGGACGTGGCCGCCTCCGACGAGCGCACCCGTGCCCTGGAGGCCGAGGGCGTCGAGTGGAACGAGGGGCCGTGCGTCGCAAGCTACCGGGCCGGCGCGCAGATACCGGGCGTCTTCCTCGACGACTCCCACGCCGACTGGCCGCGCTACACCAAGCGGGCGCGGCAGGCCGGCTTCACCTTCGTGGCGGCCGTGCCGCTGCGCCTGCGCGAGCAGGTCATCGGCGCCGTGGACCTCTACCGCGACGGCCCCGGCCCGCTGCCCCCCGACCGGCTGCGGGTGGGGCAGTCCCTCGCCGACGTCGCCGCCATCGGCCTGTTGCAGCAGCGCGCGGTGGACCGGCACGCCACCGTCGCCGCGCAGCTGCACACCGCCCTGGAGTCCCGCATCGTCATCGAACAGGCCAAGGGAGCCCTGGCCCAGCGGCACGGAATCGGCGTCGACGACGCCTTCCACCGGCTGCGCCAGTACGCTCGCAGCCACCGCCGCCGGATCACCGACGTGGCCCGCGAGGTGGTCGACAAGGGCGTCGACGTCACCGGGCACACATCCGCCCGGTGACGCCGGCGCCCCGGCGCCGCCCGCACCGCCGGCGGGCACTCATCCGAGGGGAGGCCCGGGAATGGCCGTCAGCCCCGACATGTCCCGGTTGCTGGAGTCGTTCACCACCGACCGCACCGCCGCTTCCGGCCTGCCCCCCGGCGCCCTGGGCGCGTGCACGGTGCTGCTGGGGCTGGACGGCCTGTGCCTGTCCCTCAGCCGCTACGACGGCTCCCCGGAGCTGTTGCACCACCACGGGGAGCGCGCCCCGCAGCTGGAGGACGTGCAGTTCACTCAGGGCCACGGACCCGGTCTGGAGGTCCTGCGCACCGGCGGCGCCGTCACGGCGCCCGACCTCACGGCGGCGCCGCCCGGCCGCTGGCCCGGTCTGGTGCCGGAGCTGCTGGCCCTCGGCGTGCGGGCGGTCTTCGCCTTCCCGCTCGCCCTGGGCCCCGTGCGGCTGGGGGTGCTGACCGGCCACCGCGCCCGCCCGGGCGCCCTCACCGGGCAGCAGTACGCCGACGCGGAGGCGCTGGCCCGGCGCCTGACCGCGCTCCTGCTCGACTCCACCGACTACCCCGACACCGCCTCGGTGCGGATGATCGAGACGGCCCATCTGCACCGCGCCGAGGTGCACCAGGCCACCGGCATGGTCGCCGTGCAGCTCGGTGTCGGCACCGCCGAGGCCCTGGTCCGTATCCGCGCCCACGCCTTCCGGAGCGGGCGGCCCCTGTTCGAGGTCGCCCACGACATCCTCGCCCGCGAGCTGGTGCTCGGCTCCCGCGTCCCCTTCGACGGCGGTGACTGAGACCGGCCGCCGCCCGGGGGCGTCACCCGCCGAGCACCTGGGTGCCGAGGACGCCGAGCAGCTCCAGCCGCTCGGCGTCCTCGGTGCCGGGCTCGGCCGTGTACACCATCAGACGCAGATCGCTGCCGGCCACGGTGAGCACGTCGCAGTCCAGGGTCAGGGGTCCCACCTGCGGATGGTCGACGGTCTTCCGGGAGGCCCGGTGCCGGCCGACGGCCCCGGCGTCCCACAGCCCGGCGAACCGCTCGCTGTGCGCGCGCAGCTCCTCGATCAGCCGCCGCAGCCGCCGGTCGGCCGGATACCGTACGGCGGTCTCCCGCAGATCGGCGACGAGCGTGGCCTCGAAGGCACGCCGCTCCTCGGGCGTGTGCCTCACCCGGCCGGCCGGCCCCAGGAAGTTGCGCCACACGCCGTTGCGCTCGAAGCCGCGCAGACCCGACGGGTCGCCCATCAGCGCCGCGTACATCGGATTGGCCAGCAGCAGCGTCCAGGCCGCGTCGAAGACCCCGACGGGGGTGCCGGCCAGCCGGTCCAGCAGCCGCTGCACGCTCGGGGTGAGATACGCCGGTACGGTCTCGGGCCCCGGCTCCACCAGCCCGGCCAGCCGGAAGAGGTGGGCGCGCTCCCCGCTCGTCAGCCGCAGCGCCCGGGCCAGGGCCTCGATCACCTGCCCGGAGGGGTGCGCCGCCCGGCCCTGTTCGAGACGGGTGACGTAGTCGACCGAGATACCGGCCAGCAGGGCCAGCTCCTCGCGCCGCAGCCCCGCCGCGCGCCGCTGTCCCCCGACGGGCAGCCCGGCCGCCTCGGGGGAGACCCGGTCACGCCAGCGCCGCAGGGCGCTGCCCAGTTCCGTCGCCGTCATGCCCTTTAGTCAACACCTTCCGCCGGGCGGCTTCCTGGTACTCCTGGTCCCAGGAAGAGGGGACTCCTGGCCGGCCGCGGCGGCGGGCGGAAACCTGGACGGCATGACGACGACACTGATCACCGGAGCCAACAAGGGTCTCGGATTCGAGACCGCCCGCCGCCTCCTCGCCGCGGGCCACACCGTCTGGCTCGGCAGCCGCGACGCCGAGCGCGGGCGCCGGGCCGCCGAACGGCTGGGCGCACGCCCGGTCGTGCTGGACGTGACCGACGACGCCTCGGTCGCGGCGGCCGTGCGCACCGTCGAGGCCGAAGGCGGGCTGGACGTGCTGGTCAACAACGCCGGTATCGAGGGCCGCACCGCGGACAACACCGTGATCGGCCCGGCGGAGACGACCGCCGACGTGATGCGGACGACGTTCGAGACCAATGTCTACGGCGTCGTGCGGGTCACCCACGCCTTCCTGCCGCTGCTCGAGCGCTCCGCCGCGCCGGTCGTGGTGAACGTCAGCAGTGGCCTGGCCTCGCTGAACGCCCTCTCCGACCCGTCCTCACCGGCGCACTTCTACCCCGGCGTCGCCTACCCGGCCTCCAAGGCCGCGGTCAACATGATCACCGTGCAGTACGCCAAGGCGTTCCCGCGGATGCGGATCAACGCCGTGGAGCCCGGCTTCACCAGCACGGATCTGAACGGGCACACGGGCACGCAGACCGTCCAGGAGGGGGCCGAGATCATCGTCCGGATGGCGCAGACCGGCCCCGACGGCCCCACCGGGGGCTACTTCGACGCCGCCGGGCCGCTGCCCTGGTGAATCCGGCCGGACGGCGGGCGGTCAGACGACGGCGTCGGCGCGCAGGGCCGCGATCTCACCGGCGGTGCGGCCCAGCTCCGCCAGGATCGCGTCGGTGTGCTCGCCGACGTCCGGCACCGGTCCCATCCGCGCGGGCAGCCCCGCGAGGTCGGCGGGCGGGAGCAGCGCCCCCACCGTGGCGCCGCCGGGCACGGCCACCTCCCGCCAGCGGTCCCGGCCCGCCAGCACGGGGTGGGCGAGGAACGCGGCGACGTCGTTGACCCCGGCGCAGGCGATGCCGGCCTCCTGGAGCTCCTTCAGCACCCGGGCGGCGTCCGAGCGGGCGCAGCGGGCGGCGACCACGGCGTCGAGCTCCTCGCGGTGGGCGACGCGGTCGGAGGCGGTGGCGAAGCGCGGGTCGCCGACGAGGTCGGGCCGTTCGAGGAAGTCCGTGCACAGGGCGGCCCACTCGCGCTCGTTCTGGATCGAGAACAGCACCTCCTTGCCGTCGGCGGCCGGATAGGCGCCGTACGGCGCGATGGTGGCGTGCCGGGTGCCCATGCGGGCGGGCTGGGTGCCGCCGTACCGGGTGTAGTAGGCGGGCTGGCCCATCCACTCGGCCAGCGCCTCGAAGAGGGAGACCTCGACCGGGTGGGCGGTGCCGGTGGTGGCGCGCGTGTACAGGGCGGTGAGGATGCCGCTGTAGGCGTACATCCCGGCGGCGATGTCGGCGACGGAGATGCCGGTGCGGGCGGTCTGCTCGGCGGTGCCGGTCAGTGACACCAGACCGGTCTGGCACTGCACCAGCAGGTCGTAGGCCTTGCGGCCGGCCCAGGGGCCGGTGGTGCCCCAGCCGGAGACGGTGCATGGGATCAGGCGGGGCAGCCGGGCGGTGAGCGCGTCGGTGCCCAGGCCGAGGCGGTCGGCGGCGCCGGGGGCGAGGTTCTGCACGAACACGTCGGCGCCGTCGAGCAGCTGGTGCAGGATCTCGCGGCCCCGGGGGTCCTTCAGGTCCAGGGTGAGGGACTCCTTGGACCGGTTGAGCCAGACGAAGTAGCTGGAGTGGCCGTGGACGGTGGTGTCGTAGCGGCGGGCGAAGTCGCCGCCGCCGGGCCGTTCCACCTTGATCACGCGGGCGCCGAGGTCGGCGAGCTGCCGGGTGGCGAAGGGGGCCGCCACGGCCTGCTCCACGCTGACCACGGTGATCCCGGAGAGGGGAAGCCGCTGCACGCCGGTGCCTCCTGCTCGTCGGCCGGCCCTGTGCGCGCAGTTGTACGACCGCCGCCGAGCGCCTGTCAACGGCGCCCTGCGCCCGTTCTCCCCCGCCCGCGGCGTCGCGGACACGCGCAGGGGGCCGGAGCACGGTGGCTCCGGCCCCCCGGGGACCTGCGGTGCGCCGGATCAGGCGGTGATGACCTCGCCCGCGTGGCCGTGCAGACGCGCGACGACCTCGGTCAGCTGCGCGGCGACCTCGGCGTCGTCGACCGGGTGGGTCTCGGCGAAGCGGGTGACCGAACCGGGGATCGACAGCTTGAGGTCCTCGATGACCCGGCCGCCGGCGATGCCCACGGCCTTGCGGGTGTCGTCCTGCGCCCAGACGCCGCCGTACTGGCCGAAGGCGGTGCCGATCACGGCGACGGGCTTGCCGCCGAAGGCGCCGGCGCCGTACGGGCGGGACAGCCAGTCGATGGCGTTCTTCAGCACGGCCGGGATGGTGCCGTTGTACTCGGGCGAGAAGAGCAGGAAGGCGTCGGCGGCCTGGGCGGCCTCACGCAGCTTGGCGGCGGCGGCCGGGACGCTGCCCTCGACGTCGACGTCCTCGTTGTAGAAGGGGATGTCGGCCAGGCCCTCGTACACCACTACCTCGGCGCCCTCGGGGGCGAGCTTGGCGGCCGCCTCCGCCAGCTGACGGTTGTGCGAACCGGCGCGCAGGCTGCCGACGAGCGCAAGGATGCGAACAGACATGAGAACTCTCCAGGGGGGCTGAAACACTGCCTCAACAATCCGGACCGAGGTCCGTTTAAAGTTGTACCACCCTAAACGGACCGGGGTCCAGTTTTCTTCCCGATGCTTTACGCTGGCTTCATGTCCGCCGTCCTGCCTCCCTTCCCGTCGCCCCAGGAGCCCCTCCGGCAGCCCGAATTGCTGCAACTCGGCACCGAGCAGGACGAGCCGTGCCTGCGTGCCGACGCGGCCCGCAACCGGGCCCGGCTGCTGGAGGCCGCCGCGCGGCTGGTGGCGGAGCACGGGGCGGCCGGCGTGACGATGGAGGCGGTGGCCGCGGCGGCCAAGGTGGGCAAGGGCACGGTCTTCCGGCGCTTCGGCGACCGCACCGGCCTGCTGATGGCGCTGATGGACCACTCCGAGAGGAAGTTCCAGGCCGCCTTCCTCAGCGGACCCCCGCCGCTCGGCCCCGGGGCGCCGCCCGTGGAGCGGCTGCGGGCCTTCGGGCGCGCGACGCTGTGCCGGTCGGCCGAGCAGCTCGATCTCCAGCTGGCGGCCGAGCCGAGCGCGGACCGCCGCTTCACGGCCGCCCCGCGCAATGTGGTCCGCGCCCATCTGGTGCTGCTGCTGCGGCAGGCGGTCCCGGACGCGGACTGCGAACTGCTCGCGCACACGCTGATGGGCTATCTCGACCCCGTGCTGATCCACCACCTGACCCGGCAGTGCGGGATGTCCGTGGAACGGCTGGAAGCCGGCTGGCTGGACCTGGTGGCGCGGGTGACGGGCACCCGGTCCTGAGCCGTCCCGGTCAGCCGTGCGCGGCGAACATCTCCAGCAGACCGCGCGGGGCGTCCTCGCGGAACAGCAGCTCGCGGTTGGCCGCGGACTCGGCCGCGGAGGCCTTCGCGCGCGGGAACATCCCCTCCTCGTAGGCGGCCAGCGCCGTCTCCGTGTCGCCCGGACGGGCGGCGACGGCCAGCCCCAGCTCGGCCCCGTCGATCATGGCGAGGTTGGCGCCCTCGCCCGCGAACGGGGACATCAGATGGGCGGCGTCGCCGAGCAGCGTCACCCCCGGGACGCGGTCCCAGCGGTGGCCGACGGGCAGGGCGTGGATCCGCCGTGGCACCAGCGCGCCGTCGGCGTCGGCGACCAGCGCCCGCAGGCTCTCGTCCCAGCCGGCGAAGCGGTCCAGGACGTACTTCCGGACCGCCTCGGTGTCGTCGAAGTCGACGCCGTCGAGCCACTCCTCGCCGGCCTCCACGGCCGCGTACACGTGCAGGCCGCCGTCGCTCTCGCAGTGGGCGAGCAGGCCCCGGCCCGCGCCCAGCGCGAAGAGGGACCCGCCGCCGACCACCTTCGCGGCGACCGGATGGCGCGCGTCGGCGTCGCGCAGATCCGCCTCGACGAACGACACGCCCGTGTAGACGGGCCGGGCGGCGGAGAGGAGCGGACGGATCCGCGACCAGGCGCCGTCGGCCCCGACCAGCAGGTCCGTGGTGAAGGCCGAGCCGTCCGCGAGGGTCACCTCGTGCCGTCCGCCGCCCAGCGCGCGGGCCCCGGTGACCTTGGCGCCCCAGCGGACGGTGCCCGCGGGCAGGGAACGGAGCAACAGGTCGCGCAGGTCACCGCGCTCGACCTCGGGGCGGCCGCCGGTGCCGTCGTCGGCCTCGTCCAGGTGGACGACGGCGTTGCGGTCGAGGACGCGCGTGGCCTGGCCGCCCGGCAGGACCAGCGGCCGGAACTCCTCGTACAGCTGCGCGGCGCGCAGCGCCCGCAGGCCGGTCTCCTCGTGGATGTCGAGCATGCCGCCCTGGGCGCGGGCGGTGGGGGAGGCGTCCAGGTCGAAGACGGCGGCCTCGACGCCGTGCACGTCCAGCACGCGGGCGAGCGTCAGACCGCCGAGGCCGGCGCCGACGACGGCTATGGGGTGGTGGGGGACGGGCATGGGAACCTCTTTCGGCCGGTTCGGACGCGGTGGTGGTAAGGGCTGAGGGGTCACTCGGGCGCGGTGGCGGAGGAGGGCTCCGGGTCGCCCGGTGCGGCGGTCGCCTCGATGCCGCTGATCAGCGTCTGCAACGCCCAGGACCGCCGGGCCCCGGGCGTCCCCGACAGCAGGGCGCCGGCGCGTGCCGCGATGTGCGGATGGGTGTGGCCGGACGCGCGGCGCAGGGCGTCGGAGAGGGCGTCGTAGTCGTCCCGCCCGCCCGGGGAGGCGTCCCGGCCCGCGTGCTCGGCGGCGGTCGCGGTGGCGTGCAGCAGCAGCAGGTCCACGCCCCAGGCGGCCCGGGCGGGCGGGACGCCGCCCTCGTCGAGCAGGGCCAGCAGCGTCTCGATCAGGTCCAGGTAGTGCGGGCCGCTGGGCCAGGCCGTCAGCGCGGAACGGGCCAGGCTCGGATGCTCGCACAGCATCTCGGTGTACGCGGTCAGCACCTGCTCCAGGCGGTGGCGCCAGGAACCGCCGGAGGGCGCGGGGCCGATCGTGCCGAGCAACTCGTCCAGCACCGCCGCGTGCAGTTCGGCGGTGTTGCGGACGTAGACGTACAGCGAGGCGGGACCGGTGTCGAGTTCCTGGGCCAGGCGCCGCATGGTGACCTTGTGAAGACCCTCGGCACGCAGCACCGCGACGGCGGCGGCCACGATGGCCTCCCTGGTCAGGGCGGGCTTGGCCGGGCGTTCGCGGCGGCTGCGCGGGGACTGGGGGCGAGCTGTCATGCCACCACGGTAACGAACATGTTCGTTACGAACGAGTTCGTCACGAACATGTTCGTCGCAGGACCGCGCACCGCCCGCCCCGGGCCCTCGCCCCGCCCGGATGACCGGTTCCGGCTTCTGCCAAGATGCGGTACGTCATGGTGCAGATACCGAAACCGCCCGGCCCCGTGTCCCCCTCGTCGCTCTCGTCGCCCTCCGTGCCCACGAGCGCCGATGTGGCCCGCCTGGCCGGGGTCTCGCGCGCGACCGTCTCCTACGTCCTCAACAACACCAGCGCCGTCCGGATCAGCGAACCCACCCGCCGCCGCGTCCACGAGGCCGCGAAGGAACTCGGGTACGTGCCGCACGCCGCGGCCCGCAGCCTGCGCGCCGGGCACAGCCGCATGGTCCTGATGCCCGCCCCGGCCGTCCCCGCCGGCCCGCTCTACAGCCGGTTCATCAACGAACTCCAGTGGGCGCTCAGCCGCCTGGACTACACCGTCGTGCAGTACGGCACCCTCGGACTGCACGGCGACGAGGCCGCCCGCGCCTGGGCCGAACTGAGGCCCGTGGCCGTACTGGTGCCGGGCTCCGGCCTCGGCCCGCAGGGCGTGGCGGTGCTCAAGCGCTCAGGCGCCAGGGCCGTGGTCACCCTCGGCCCGGAGTACGTCGAGGGCGCCCACGCCCTGCTCATGGATCACGAGGCCGTCGGCCACCGCGCCGGCGGCCACCTCTACGACCGCGGCCGCCGCCGGATCGGCGTCGTCGTCCCCGAGGAGGACGGGCTGGACGCCTTCTCCGCGCCCCGCCTGGCGGGCGTACGCCGCGCGGTGCACGGCACGGACGCCACCGTCACGCCCCTGCCGCTCGCCTACGACGAGGAGTCCGCCGCACGGCTCGCCGCCCGCTGGCGCGGTCTCGGCCTCGACGCCGTGTTCGCGTACAACGACGAGTACGCGATGCTGCTCATGCGCGCCTTGCAGGACGAGGGGATCGGTGTCCCCGGCGAGACGGCCGTGATCGGCGCCGACGACCTCATGCTCGGCCGGCTGCTGCGGCCCCGGCTGAGCACGGTGCACCTGGAACTGCCCTCCGGGCGCGAACTGGCCGAACTGGTCGACCGCGCGGTGCGCGAGCCCGGCACCGCGCCCGAGAGACACCCGGTGCTGGGGGCGACGGTGGTGCAGCGCGACTCCAGCTGAACCGGGGTCAGCCGCCGTTCTGCTCGGCCTGGGCCTGCTGTGCGGCGACCGCCTTGCGGACCTCGTCCATGTCCAGGTTGCGGGCCTGTCCGATGACGTCCGTCAGGGCGGCCTCGGGCAGCGCGCCCGGCTGGGCGAACACGGCGACCCGGTCCCGCACGATCATCAGCGTCGGGATCGACTGGATGCCGAAGGCCTGGGCCAGCTCCGGCTGCGCCTCGGTGTCCACCTTGCCGAAGACGAGGTCCGGGTTGTCCTCGGCCGCCTTCTCGTAGACCGGGGCGAACTGACGGCACGGCCCGCACCAGGAAGCCCAGAAGTCGATCAGGACGAAGTCGTTCTCCGTGACGGTGTCGTCGAAGTTGTCCTTGGTCAGTTCGACGGTCCTGCTCATGGCGTGGTCCTCTTCCTGGTGTCGGGGGGGCGAAGTCGTCCGCACAACACGGCCGCCCGGTGGGCTATTCCGTGAGCGCACTCCGTGTGTCCCGCGCGCGTACCCGTGTGGCCACGGCGCACACCACCCACCAGACTGACCCCCATGACGGAAACGGAATCCATCGAGTACGACGTCGTGGTGATCGGGGCCGGGCCCGTGGGGGAGAACGTCGCCGACCGCACCCGTGCGGCCGGCCTCTCCACCGCGATCGTGGAGAGCGAGCTGGTCGGCGGCGAGTGCTCGTACTGGGCCTGCATGCCCAGCAAGGCCCTGCTGCGCCCGGTGATCGCCCGGGCGGACGCCCGCCGCGTACCGGGTCTGAGCCAGTCGGTGCAGGGCCCCCTCGACGCCCCCGCGGTGCTCGCCCACCGCGACGAGTACACCTCCCACTGGAAGGACGACGGCCAGGTCCAGTGGCTGGAGGGCATCGGGGCCGAGCTGTACCGCGGACGGGGCCGCCTCGCCGGGCCCCGCAGGGTCGTCGTGACCGGCCCCGACGGCAAGGAGCGCGTCCTGACGGCCCGGCACGCGGTGGCCGTCTGCACCGGCAGCCGCGCCGCCCTGCCCGACCTGCCCGGACTCGCCGGCATACGGCCCTGGACCAGCCGCGAGGCCACCAGTGCCCAGGAGGTGCCGGGCCGGCTGGTCGTGGTCGGCGGCGGCGTGGTCGCCGTGGAGATGGCCACGGCCTGGCAGGCCCTCGGCGCGCGGGTCACGCTCCTGGTCCGCGGCAAGGGCCTGCTGCCCCGCATGGAGCCCTTCGCCGGGGAGCTGGTCGCCGAGGCGCTCACCGAGGCCGGTGCCGAGCTGCGCACCGGCACCTCGGTGGAGTCGGTGACCCGGGAGAACGGCACCGTGGTGGTGGTCACCGACGCCGGGGACCGGATCGAGGCCGACGAGATCCTCTTCGCCACCGGCCGCGCCCCGCGCACCGACGACATCGGCCTGGAGACCGTCGGCCTCCGGCCGGGCTCCTGGCTCCCGGTCGACGACAGCCTGCGGGTGACCGGCCACGACTGGCTGTACGCCGTCGGCGACGTCAACCACCGCGCCCTCCTCACCCACCAGGGCAAGTACCAGGCGCGGATCGCGGGCGCCGCCATCGCCGCCCGCGCCTCCGGCGAGGCGGCCGAGGGCACCGAGCCGTGGGGCGCGCACGCCGCGACGGCCGACCACGCGGCCGTGCCGCAGGTGGTGTTCACCGACCCGGAGGCGGCGGCGGTGGGCCTGTCGCTGGCCGAGGCCGAGCAGGCCGGTCACCGGGTCCGCGCCGTCGACGTGGACCTCTCCTCGGTCGCCGGCGCGGGCCTGTACGCCGACGGCTACAAGGGCCGTGCCCGCATGGTCGTCGACCTGGAGGACGAGATCGTACGGGGCGTCACCCTGGTCGGCCCCGGCGTCGGCGAGCTGATCCACTCCGCCACCGTCGCCGTCGCCGGACAGGTGCCGATCAGCCGTCTGTGGCACGCGGTGCCGTCGTACCCGACGATCAGCGAGGTCTGGCTGCGGCTGCTGGAGGCGTACCGGGGATGAGGCCCGGGCGTCCGCGTCGGGGGTCTCCCCGACGCGGACGCCGAGCGGTCAGGGCAGGTCGAAGCCGAGCGCCGCCGCGGCGGCGGCCGGTGTCGGCTGCGCCCAGCGCCGCGCCATCGCCTCGTCGGAGGAGAGCGAGCGCGGCTCGGCCCGGTCCAGATAGAGCGTGCCGTCCAGGTGGTCCGTCTCGTGCTGCACGATCCGCGCGGGCCACCCGGTGAACACCTCGTCCACCGCGCGCCCGTGCTCGTCCTGCCCGGTCAGCCGCACCTCGGCGTGGCGCGCCACCACCGCCTGCCAGCCCGGCACGCTCAGACAGCCCTCGAAGAAGGCGGCCCGGCTCTCGCCGGCCGGCTCGTACGCCGGGTTGACCAGCACCCGGAACGGCTGCGGCACCCGCCCGCGGGCGATCCGCACCTCCTGCGGCACCGGCGCCGGGTCCTCGATCACCGCGATGCGCAGCGGTACGCCGACCTGCGGCGCGGCCAGGCCGACGCCCGGTGCCGCGTGCATGGTGACGCGCAGCGCCTCGACGAACCGGGCCAGCAGCGCGGGCTCCAGCTGCCCGTCGAACGGCTCGGCCGCGCGCCGCAGGACCGGGTCGCCGGCCGCGACGATGGCCAAGGGGCCGTCTTCGGCGAGGAGTTGCTCGACCCGCTCGGCGAGGGGCGTACGTTCGTTCGAAGTTGCCATCGCGCCAGCATGCCACGGCGGCCCGGCTCCCGCGTGCTACACCTGCGCGAAGTCGCCCGCGAGCGCCGAGGCGAGACGCATGTGCGGCTCCGCCTCCGTGTGCCGGCCCTGCCGCTGGAGCGTGCGGCCCAGCATCAGCCGCGCGTACTGCTCCACCGGGTCGCGCTCGACGATGACGCGCAGTTCGGCCTCGGCACGCCGCAGCTGGGCCGAGTGGTAGTAGGCCCGCGCCAGCAGCAGCCGCGGCCCGGTCTGCTCCGGCACCTCCTCTACCAGCTTCTCCAGCACCCGCGCCGCGCCGGCGTAGTCGCGGGCGTCGAAGAACTTCCGCGCGCGCTTCCACCGCTGGGCCGGGGTTCCGCGGTCGTACCACTTCGTGTTCACTGCCGACCTCCTTCGCCGTACCGAACCCCGATGGGTGGTCAAACATTCCACTACCTGATCCGGGGCTCCCGGGCCGCCCTGCCGGATCGCCCGACTCGCTCCGAAACCGACTGACGGGAGCTCCCGCGCGGGACTAGGTTGTCGGCCATGAGCAATCTCGACCGCGAGCCGGTGCCCGCCGTCTGCGGAGGCCGCGGCTTCGTGGTGGCGGAGCCCGTGCGCGAGCTCCTCAGCCCGCGTCGCGTCATGCTCGGCGAGACCACCGAGGTCCGCCGGCTGCTGCCGAACCTGGGACGCCGCATGGTGGGCGCCTGGTGTTTCGTCGACCACTACGGGCCGGACGACATCGCCGACGAGCCCGGTATGCAGGTGCCGCCGCACCCGCACATGGGACTTCAGACGGTCAGCTGGCTGCACGACGGCGAGGTGCTGCACCGCGACTCGACCGGCGGTCTCCAGACGATCCGGCCGCGCCAGCTGGGCCTGATGACCTCCGGACGGGCGATCAGCCACTCCGAGGAGAGCCCCGGCTCGCACGCCCGCCTCCTGCACGGCGCCCAGCTGTGGATCGCGCTCCCCGACAGCCACCGCTCCACGGATCCGCGCTTCGAGTTCCACCCGGAGCTGCCGGTCGTCACGGCACCGGGCCTGACGGCCACCCTGATCCTCGGCCGTCTCGACGGCGCCGTCTCGCCCGGGACGACCTACACCCCGCTCGTCGGTGCCGATCTGGCCCTCGCCCGCGGCGCGGACGTACGCCTCCCGCTGGAGCCCGACTTCGAGTACGCCGTGCTGTCCATGTCCGGCGAGGCCCATGTGGACGGGGTGCCGGTGCTGCCGGGCTCCCTGCTCTACCTCGGCTGCGGCCGGTCGGAACTCCCGCTGCGGGCCGAGTCGGACGCGGGCCTGATGCTGCTGGGCGGCGAGCCGTTCGAGGAGGAGCTCGTCATGTTCTGGAACTTCATCGGCCGCACCCAGGAGGAGATCGAACAGGCCCGCCACGACTGGCAGACCGGCACCCGCTTCGGCGAGGTGAAGGGCTACGACGGTGATCCGCTGCCCGCGCCCGAGCTGCCGTCGGCACCGCTGAAGCGGCGGGGCCGGGTGCGCTGACCCGCACCCGCGGCACCGCGTCGCGGAGGCGGCGTGTCGCGGAGGCGGCGTGTCTCAGGCGCCGTCGGGGCCGGTCCGGTAGCGCGGGGCCATCGTGGAGCCCGAACCGGCGCGCACGCCCTGTTCCGCGGCGGCCAGCCGTTCCAGGGCCTCGGCCTGGACCAGACCGGGCACGCACACCACCTCGCCGGCCGCCAGCGCGGCCAGGGAGGCCGTCACCACGTCGGCCGCGGGCATCCCGCCGTCGTCGTGGACCCGCCGCTCGCCCGGCACCGGGGCCTCGCCCGCGGTGAGATGGAACTCGGTGGCCGTCAGACCGGGGCAGACGACCTGGACCCGTACCGGCGTGCCGGCCAGCTCCGCGGCGAGCGTCCTGGTGAAGGTCACCATGTACCCCTTGGTGCCGCCGTAGACGGCCCGGTGGGGGAGCGGGCCGGGCGGCAGGGCGCCGGCGAACGCCAGCAGCGAGGCCACGTTGACCACCGCGCCCCGGCCGCGTGCCAGCATCCCGGGCAGGGCCGCGCGGGCCAGCACCGTGGGCGCCGTGACGTTCACGTCGAGCACCTTCACCAGCAGGGCCGGATCGACCTCGGTGAAGGGTCCGTAGCCGTTGATCCCGGCGTTGTTGACCACCAGCGCCACGTCCTCGGCGGCGACCCGCTCCGCCACCCGGGCGAGGTCCGCCGACTGGGCGAGGTCGGCCACCACGGTCTCCACCGCCGCGCCGGTGCTCTCGCCCAGTTCCCGAGCCAGACCGGTGAGGCGCTCGGCGCGCCGGGCGACCAGCACCAGGTTCCAGCCCTGCCGGGCCAGCTGTTCCGCGTACTCGGCGCCGATGCCCGACGACGCCCCGGTCACCACCGCCGTACCGGGCCCGTGATCCTCCGTCATGTGCGGGATCCCTTCCGCTCGACGCCTTTCATGATCGCCTGCCGAGTCTCTCACGCCGGCGCGGGCGGGACCTCCTGGGGGACGTGCCCCGGCCCGGCCGTCCCTCGCCGTTTCGACCGCGCCGGCCAGGAAACCCCTGGGAGACGGAACGGGGACAGCACCGCACGCGACGAAGGAGTGGGCCCCATGGCCAAGTCGGGCAACAAGCGGGAACGTCAGTACGAGCACATCAAGGAGAGCGCCCAGGACCGCGGCGCCTCCACCGGGCGGGCCAAGGAGATGGCCGCGCGCACGGTCAACAAGCAGCGCGCGCAGTCCGGCGAGACCAAGTCCTCCTCCCGGGGCGGCTCCTCCTCCTCCTCCTCCTCCGGCGGCGGCTCCCGGTCCTCCGGCGGCACCTCGCGCTCCGGTCCCACCCGCGACGAGCTGTACGCCGAGGCCAAGCAGAAGGGCGTCGAGGGCCGCTCCTCGATGACCAAGGAGCAGCTGTCCAAGGCCCTGGGCCACTGACCCGGCCGCCGCGGACCGCCGGGACACGTGCACCGGGTACGACCCGAGGAGAGATCGATGACCGTGACCGCGGACATGCTCCGCTCCCATCCGGACGCCGGCAAGGCGGACCCGCAGGCCCTGGCCGCCTGCGTCGACCGGTGCCTGGAATGCGTCCAGACCTGCACGACCTGCGCCGACGCCTGCCTGGCCGAGGAGATGGTCGCCGAGCTGCGCACCTGTATCCGTACCGACCTGGACTGCGCCGACCTGTGCGACGCGACGGCCCGTGTGCTGTCCCGGCCCGCCGGGCACGGGACGCGGGTGGTCAGGGACGTCCTCGCGGCCTGCGCGAGCGCGTGCAAGGCGTGCGGCGACGAGTGCGAGCGGCACGCCGGACGGCACGAGCACTGCGCGGTGTGCGCCGAGGCGTGCCGCCGCTGCGAGCGTGCGTGCCGGGAACTGCTGGACTCCCTGGGCTGAGTCGCGAGGGAAAGCGGAGGAGCCATGGGGCCGAGGGCGACGCCGGCGGAACGGCTGCGGCGCAGTGCCGCCGAGGTGTTCGGCTGGGACACCCTGCTTCCCGGACAGCTGACGGCGATGGAATGGGTGCTCCAGGGCCGGGACACCCTCGTCGTGATGCCGACCGGCTCCGGCAAGTCCGCCGTCTACCAGGTCCCCGGGGTGCTGCTGTCCGGGCCGGTCGTGGTCGTCTCGCCGCTGCTGGCGCTGCAACGGGACCAGATCGCCGGCCTGCCGGAGGGCGAGGGGGCACCCGGCGCCGTCGCCGTCAACTCCGCTCTGACGGCGGCGCGGACCGAGGCCGCCTGGGAATCGGTGCGGCGGGGCGAGGCCCGGTTCGTGTACCTGTCGCCGGAGCAGCTGGCCAAGGACGAGGTCGTCGAGCGGCTGGCGGACGCGGAACCGGCCCTGTTCGTGGTGGACGAGGCCCAGTGCGTGTCCTCGTGGGGCCATGACTTCCGGCCCGACTATCTGCGCCTGGAACAGGCGGTACGACGGGTCGGCCGGCCGCCGGTGCTCGCGCTGACGGCGACCGCCGCCCCGCCGGTGCGCAGGGAGATCGTCGAACGGCTCGGCATGACGGAGCCGCGGCTGCTGGTGGCCGGGTTCGACCGGCCCAACATCCGGCTGGAGGTCCGCCGGTTCCTGGACGAGGACGACCGGCGCCGCGCCGTGCTGGAACGTGCGGCGGCCGAGCCCAAGCCGGGGATCGTCTACGCCGCGACCCGCAAGGACAGTGAGTACCACGCCGCGGAGCTGGCCTCCCTGGGGTTCACCGCCGAGGCGTACCACGCGGGCCTGAAGGCCGCCGAACGCGCCCGGATCCACGACGCGTTCCTGAGCGGCGAGGCGGACGTCGTGGTGGCGACCTCGGCGTTCGGCATGGGCATCGACAAGGAGGACGTACGGTTCGTGCTGCACGCCTCGCTGCCGGGCTCGCTCGACGCCTACTACCAGGAGATCGGCCGCTGCGGCCGGGACGGTGACCCCGCGCTCGCGGTGCTGCACTACCGGTCCGAGGACACCGGGATGCAGACCTGGTTCGCCGGCCGTGCGCCCGGGGAGAAGGTGCTGGCCGAGGTCGCCGACGCCGTCCACGACCACCGCGACGACCCCGCCGGCCTGGACGAGCTGCGCCGGGAGACGGGCCTGTCGCGCAACCGGGTCACCGCGGCGGTGAACCTGCTCCAGGAGGCCGGTGCCGTCGCCACGGGGGAGGGGGGAGAGATCCGCCCGGCGCCCGGGACACCGCCCGGCGCCGCCGCGGAGGAGGCCGGGCGGGCGGCCGAGGCCCATCGCCGTACCGACCGCACCCGTGTCGAGATGGCCCGCGCCTATGCCGAGACCACCGGCTGCCGGCGGCGTTTCCTGCTGGGGTACTTCGGCGAGGAGTACGAGCCGCCGTGCGGCAACTGCGACGTGTGCGAGGAGCGGGCGGAGGACGGCGGGCCGGGCCCCGCCGACGGCACGGCGCGGACCGAGCGTTCCGCCGCGTCCGCGTTTCCGGTCGGCACGCAGGTGCGGCACGGCCGGTGGGGCGAGGGCACGGTGCTGAGCGAGGACGGTGACCGTATCACCGTCCTGTTCGACGAGGCCGGTTACCGGACCCTGTCGCTCCGGGCGCTGGCCGGGCGCGACGACGTACTGACGGTGCTGGGGCGGCCGGGCGGCGACGAGGCCGCCCCGGACGCCGGCTGACCGGCCCGGCCGGCCGCCGTTTCCGGCTCCGCCCCGGGGGGAACCCGTCCGAGCCCTGCGAACGAGCGAGCGGAGGTGTGCGGATGACCGGCGGCGACAACCCACGGAAGGACCGGCACGGGCGGGCCCGTGACCCGGAGGAGCCGGGCGCGCACTCGGGCCTGGAGAGCCGGGCCCGTGAGCGCACGGTCCCGGGAACCGCGAGTGCCAAGGAGGGCTACCAGCCCGACCGCGGCACGGTGGCCGGCAACCCCCTGGAGGGCATCGAATCCGACGAGCGTCCCCCGACGCGGACCACCCACGAGCAGACGCCCGAGACCACGGACACCCATCGGAACGACGACTGACCCGCCCGCCGGAGCACCGGCACGGCGCAGCACCGCTCGACCGCGCTCCCGCGCGGCGGGGTCCGAGATCCGCGCTGCCATGTGGTGGGGCGGCGGGCACCGGCACCCGCGCGGGGGAGCCGCGGGCCGCCTGAGCCTCGTAGGCCCCCGACCCCGTAGGCGCCCAGGGGTGTCAGTGGTGGGACTCGTGCTTCGGGGTCGGCCAGGACTCCGCCTCCGCGGTGGCGTGGTGGTGGGCCCAGGCCTTGTCGCGGACGTCCGGGCGGAGCAGGACGTCCGCCGTGGTGCAGGCCAGTGCCTCGGCCGCGGCGAGGAGTACCTCGCGGGCCCGCTCGGAGGCGGCGGCCTCGGCGAACTCGGGGGTGTGGTCGGACCCGTCCTCGCCCATGATCGCGACGAACGGGTGGATGGCGGGCACCCGGACACTGACGTTGCCGATGTCCGACGAGCCCAGATACACCCCGGGGACGGGCGGCGTCAGTGTGATGCCCGAGCGGGACAGGTGCCCGGCGAACCGCTCGGACAGCACGGAGCTGTCGCGGAAGTGGTCGTAGCGGACCGTCGCCCGTTCCACCTCGGTCCTGGTGCCGGTGGCCCGCGCGACGCCCTCGGCGCAGGTGAGCAGCTGCCCGGCCAGCTCCTCCAGCGCCGGGGTGGTGGCCGCCCGCAGCCCGAACAGCCCCTCGGCGTACTCCGGGACGATGTTGGTGGCCGTGCCGCCGTGGGTGATGATGCCCTGCACGTGCGAGGCCTCGGGCAGCCGCCGGCCCAGCACGCCCAGCACGTTGAACAGCTCGATCAGGGCGGCCAGCGCGTCGATGCCCTCGGTCGGGTTGCCCGTGGGGTGCGCGGCGCGCCCGTGGAAGGCCACCCGGTACTGCGCCTGCGCGGTCAGCGGGGCCCGCTTCCAGTCGTACACGCCCGGATGGAACATCAGCGCGGCGTCGACGCCGTCGAACACCCCGGCGTCCACCTCCAGGGCCTTCCCGCCGCCGCCCTCCTCGGCGGGGGTGCCCACCGCCAGCACGCTCCCGGCGGAGCCGTCCAGCACGGCGTGCACCGCGAGCGCCGCGCCCAGGCCCGCCGCCGCGATCAGGTTGTGGCCGCAGGCGTGGCCGAGACCGGGCAGGGCGTCGTACTCCAGCGGCAGCGCCACGGCGGGCCGCCCCCGCCCCGAGCGCGCGGTGAAGGCGGTCG
Organism: Streptomyces fumigatiscleroticus; assembly: GCF_014647975.1. Classification (GTDB taxonomy): domain Bacteria; phylum Actinomycetota; class Actinomycetes; order Streptomycetales; family Streptomycetaceae; genus Streptomyces; species Streptomyces fumigatiscleroticus. Next base: position 541,480 of record NZ_BMQF01000001.1, on the reverse strand, counting down.
GCAGGCCGGCCACCCCGCGTTCCACCGCGAATCCGGCGCGTTCCAGCTCGTCCGTGAGCAGCTGCGCCGCGTGGTGCTCGGCGAAGGCGTACTCGGGATCGGCGTGCAGCCGCAGGGCGACGTCCCACAGGATCGCGGCCCGGTCGGTCACTTCCGTACGGATGTCCCGGTGGACGTCCTCGAGCGTGCGGGCCACGCGGCCTCCTCGGCTGTCGGGGGTTTGCGGTGTTCCGGCGTACTCCTGCCGGGTTCCACCGCCGGGGTGCCGCGACACCCGCCGGGTTTCGACGGCCGGGCAGGTGCAACACGGACAGATGCCCGGCCGACGGCGGGCCGGGGCGGCACGGCGTGGGCCCAGAACCGCCCCGGAAGGGACGTGGACCGACTTGGGAGGAACGATGGATCATTCGCGTGCGCCCGTACTGGAGGCGCTCCAGGAATTCCGGCGCCGGGGCGACGTGGTGTTCGGGCCGCCCGGCCACAAGCAGGGACGCGGCGTGGACCCGCGGGTCGCGGACGTCGTCGGCATGGACGTGTTCCGCTCCGACGTGCTCTCCCTGAACGGACTCGACGACCGCCGCCAGTCGCAGGGCGTGCTGTCGCAGGCCCAGGAGCTGATGGCGGACGCCGTCGGCGCCGAGCAGGCGTTCTTCTCCACCTGCGGCAGTTCCCTGTCGGTCAAGACCGCCATGCTGGCCGTGGCCGGACCCGGCGAGAAGCTGCTGGTGTCGCGCAACGCGCACAAGTCCGTCGTCTCGGCCGTCATCGTCAACGGCGTCGAGCCCATCTGGGTGCACCCCAAGTTCGACGCCGAACGGCATCTGGCCCATCCGCCGGAGCCCGACGACGTACGCCGCCGGCTCAAGGAGCACCCGGACGCCAAGGGCATGCTGCTGATCACGCCCACCGACTGGGGGACCTGCGCGGACATCCGGGGTGTGGCCCGGGTCTGCCACGAGTTCGGCGTTCCTCTCATCGTGGACGAGGCGTGGGGCGCCCATCTGCCCTTCCACCCCTCGCTGCCCCCTTGGGGCATGGACGCCGAGGCCGACCTGGTGGTGACCAGCGTGCACAAGATGGGCGGCGCCATCGAGCAGAGCTCCGTCTTCCACCTCCAGTACGACCGGGTCTCGCCGGAGGCCCTCAAGCAGCGGGAGGACCTGCTCGGCACCACCAGCGCCTCGTCCCTGGTGTACGCCACGCTCGACGGCTGGCGCCGCCAGATGGCCGAGCACGGCCAGGAGCTGCTGGACGGCGCGCTGCACCGCGCGGAGCGGATCCGGTCGGCCGTCGCCGGCCTGCCGGGCCTGCGGCCCATGGGGCAGGAGATCGTCGACGCCGGCCTCGCCGCCGAGTTCGACCCCCTCAAGATCGTGATCGATGTACGGGAGCTGGGGATCACCGGTATGCAGGCGGCCGAGTGGCTGCGGGCCCGGCGCCATGTGGACGTCGGCGGCTCCGACTCCTGCCGGATCAGCGCCTCCGTCACGCACGCCGACGACGACGAGACGGAGCAGGTGCTGGTGGACTCCCTGCGCGCCCTGGCCGACGGCGCCGACTCCATCGAGCGGCAGCCGGCCGTCCGGCTGCCCGACCCCTCGTCCCTGGAGCTGGAGCAGGCCATGCTGCCGCGTGAGGCGTTCTTCGCCCCCGCGGAGCACGTGCCCGCCGAGCGGGCCGCGGGCCGGATCGCCGCGGAGATGATCAGCCCGTACCCGCCGGGCGTACCCGTGGTGGCCCCCGGTGAGGTGATCACCGAGGAGGTCCTCGACTATCTGCGCAGCGGCGTCGAGCACGGTGTTCTCATCCCGGACGCGGCCGACCCCTCGGTGAAGTCGCTGCGTGTGGTGGCGCGGTCGGCCGGCTGATGCCTTCCCCGCCCCGGACAGCCGCCCCGACTGTCCGCAATGTCGGGAGCAGCCAATTACGTTCTTCTTCGGTATGGGTTGCATGCTTTTCCGAAGGATGGACACTTATGGGGTGAAGGCAAAAGCCGAACCAGAGGGAGATGGTGAGATGCCTTCCATCGAAGAGACGCTCGAGGAAGTCACCGAGACCCAGAACGCCGAGATCGAGGCAGTGCTCGATCCCGTGGAGTCCGACGCGGTCTTCCGCGACAGCAGGCAGTGCGCTGCCCTGGCGCTTCAGGCCAGCACGGGCCAGACACTGCTGTCGCCCCCGACCCCCCGGCCGAAGAAGGCCTGACCCGACAGGAGCAGTGATGAACCGGTCAGGCACTCCGGCCCTCCTTCAGGGCGCTGTGCGTGACCTGGTGACCGTCGTGGCCCCCGCTCTCCGGAGCGGGGGCCACGACCCTGTTGTGGGCGGGAACGCGGCGGCCGGCTGACGCCTCCGCCGCCCGGACGGCCGCCCCCAACTGTCCGGAATCTTGAAAAAGACCCAAGACATTGCCATTTCTCCCGACTTGCGAGCTTTGCCGGGCAGGGGACACTTGTGGGTGAAGGCAAAGGCCGAATCGGAGGGAGATGGTGAGATGCCTTCCATCGAAGAGACGCTCGAGGAAGTCACCGAGATCCAGAACGCCGAGATCGAGGCAGTGCTCAATCCCCTGGAGTGCGACGGAGTCTTCCGCGACAGCAGGCGGTGCGCCGCCCTGGCGTTGCAGTGCGGCACCGGCCAGACGCTGCTGTCGCCCCCGACCCCCCGGCCGAAGAAGGCCTGACCCGACAGGAGCAGTCGAATGGACCAGTCAAGCACGTCCGCCCTTCTCCAGGGCGCTGTGCGGGACTTGGCGACCGGCGTGGCCTCCGCTCTTGCGAGCGGGGGCCACGACCCCGTGGGCGGGGACACCACGGTGACCGTCGGCACGGGGAGCCACACGCTCGCGGCCGTGCGGGTGCTGGGAGCCGACCTGCTGCTGCCGCACGTACTGTTCGGCACACCGGTGGACCCGGACACCGCCGCCCTGTTCCGCAAGGCCGTCGACGCCTATCCGCCGCGCGCCGACGCCGCCCCCACCGTGGTGTGGAGCCACTGGGCCATGGCCCGGACGCTGCGGCGGCTGGATCCGGGGCCGCTCGCCGGCGAGAGCGGCGCCGAGCCCGACGCCGGCTGGCTCCACGACGCCCCGTGGCAGGTCCTCACCCACCAGCTCGCGGTGCTCGCCCCCCTCGCCCTGCCCGACGAGGACCACGCGGTGGCCCGGGCCGCCCGGCGCCGCCCGGTGGACGTCGCCCGGGGCTTCGTCCGTGCCGTGCGCCGCCGGGACTGGGTGCAGGCGGCCGGCGCGGGGCGCTGGCTCACCCTGCTGGACGGAGTGCCGGACACCCTGGGCCTGGAGGCCGGACTGGTCTTCACCGAGCTGATGGGCGGCGGCGACCCCCGTGTGGCCCTCCAGGTGGGTGCGGCGCGGCGGGTGCGGGCCGGAGCGCTCGTGTGACGGCCGCCCGCAACCCCCCCACGCGGCAGGTGGCGGAGTCGGCACTCGCCTGGCTGTCGGCGCACCGGAACGAGTTCGCCCTCGGCGACGACGCGCTGGCCGCCGGCGGCCATGTCAACGGAAGCTGGAAGCCGCTGGGGGAACTCGCCCAGGTCTGCGCGAGCATCCACCGGCACACCGCTCCCTCGGATGCGTTGCGGGAGCGCGCGTCCGACCTGCTGTCGTTCGCCTGGCGGCAGACCGGCGAGGGGGAGCTGTTCCTCGCCCTCCAGCGGGCGGAGCCCTTCGCGACCTACCCGCTGGAGGTGTACGCGGCCTTCGTCTCGGCCGGGCTGCGCCATCCCGGCTACGAGGCGGCCGCCGCCACGGTGGCCCGCACCCGCGGCTGGCGGCTGACCGAGCAGTACCCCACCCGCCGGCTGGGCATGCTCAACGCCGAGCGGCGCGCCGGCATCAGCAGGCCCGAGCGGACCGAGGAGCTGCTCCCGCGCACCTGGCTCGGCGGAATGCCGGAGCCCTGGACCTTCGAACGCGACTCCGGATACGCGCTGACCCACGTCGTCTTCCACCTCACCGACTGGGGGCGCACCGCACGGGACGTACCCCACGATCTGGCCTCCTACCTGGCGCACTGGCTGCCCGCCTGGCTGGACACGTGCATGGACGCCCTGATGTGGGACCTCGGCTGCGAGCTGCTCGCCGTCGCGGCGAGCGTGCCGCGCTCGGCCCACCCGGCCACGGTCCGGGACGCCTGGCGCCGGATCGCCGCGGCCCAGGACAGCTCGGGTGCGCTCCCGGAGAACGGCGGGGAGGGGGAGGACGGCGGGGCGGCGGCCCGGGACTTCGTCCACTGTTACCACTCCACCCTGATGGCCGGCTTCGCGGCCGTCCTGACCGCGGCCACCGCGGGAGAGGAACGCCCGGATGACTGATCCACGTCTCGTCCACACCGTGGGGGTCCGTGCCATGGAATGGCTGTGGGACCACCGCGACGGATTCCGGCTGGAGCCCGACGTGGACCCCGAAGTGGGTTTCCTGGAGCGCTTCAAGCCGATCGGAGAACTGGCCTCGATCTGCCGGGTGCTGTTCCGCGAGGGCGTGGCCGGCTCCCGCCAGGCCGAGCTGGCCCGCCGTCTGCTGGACCACGCCTGGCGGGAGACGCTGGACGGCGGCCGCATGCTGGTGCGCGGACAGCGGACGGAACCGGTCTCGCCCATCCCGTTCGAGGTGTACCTGCCGTTCAAGGAGCTGGGCTACAGCCAGCCCGAGGTGGAGCGGGCCGCGCTGCTCAACCACCGCCTGGACAGCTGGAACTTCCTGGAGGTCCGGCCCACCCGGCTGCTCGGCCTCTCCGCGTTCCAGCGCCGCTTCGGCCTCACCCCCCGCACACCCGAGGCCGAGGCCCTGAACGCCACCTGGCTGGCCCACACGCCCGAGCCGTGGACGGCCGACGGCCACATCGGCTACGACATCACCCACGCGGTGTTCCACCTCACCGACTGGGGCGAGCACCCGGACGGCCTGCCGGAGCACATCGCGGACTACCTCGCCACCTGGCTGCCGGTGTGGATCGACGACTGGCTGGATCTGCGGCGCTGGGACCTGCTCGGCGAGCTCCTCGTGGTCGACGCCTGCCTGCCCCGCCCCACGCTGGACCAGCGGGCCTGGGAGGGCTTCGCCGCGGCCCAGCAGCCGGACGGCGCCATGCCCGCGGTCGGCGCGATACCCGAGGGGGAGCCCGACGCGGTGTTCGACATCGTCTACCACCCCACCCTGGTCGCCGCCTTCGCCTCCGTGCTGGGCACCTCCCGCGCCCTCACCGAGCTGGCGCACAGCCCCGCATGAGCGCCCGGACCACGCCCTGGCCCGGTGATCCCACCGACCCCGCCGACTCCGCCGGCGCGCCCCGGTCACCGGCCCCGGACCTCGACGACGAGCTGGCGGCCGCCGTCGGGGCCGCCGACGCCCCGGACACCGTCTTCGCCGTCTCCCGGTACGGCCGCCGCACCGTCCGCACCGGCGGCACCGCCCCGCCGCCCACGGTGCCCCGCGAGAACCTGCGCTACGAGATCGGCTCCGCCTCGAAGACGTTCACCGGACTGCTGCTGACCCACCTCGTCCGGCTGGGGCTGCTGTCCGGGGGCGAACCGGCCGCCGTCTGCCTGGACCCGGGACGGCGGCCCGGCCCGCACCCCGTGACCCTCGCCCACCTGATCACCCACACCGCCGGACTGCCCGCCCTGCCGCGCGACTTCATCCCCCGGGCCCTGCCCGCCTGGCACACCAACCCCTACGCCCGCTACCCCGCCGGCCGGGTCACCGAGGCGTTCCTGCGCCACCGCCCGCGGCACCGGCCCGGCACCCGCTGGCACTACTCCAACTTCGGCGTCGCCGTGCTCGGGCACGCCCTCGCCGCCGCGACCGGCACGGCCTGGGAGGAGCTGCTCACCGCGCACGTCCTGCGCCCGCTCGGCCTGGCCGGCACCGTCCTGCGCGCGGAGGACCCGGGGGTCGACGCCGTGGGGCACGGCAAGGACGGCCGTACGGCCGTCCCCGCCTTCGACGCGGGCGGCTTCCAGGCGGCGGGCGCGGTGCGGTCGACCCCGCACGACCTGCTCGGCTTTCTCGAGGCCCACCTCGACCCGGCGCAGTCCCCGCTGGCCGGCGCGGTGCGGGCGGTGCGCACCCCCGTGCTCCGGCGCGGCCTCGGGCACCGGCACGTGCACACGGTGACCTGGTTCCGGCACCCCACCGACGGCGGGCCGATGTACTTCCACAGCGGGGCGACCCTCGGCCAGCAGGCCTTCCTCGGCTTCCGGCCGGACACCGGCACGGCCCTGGCCGCGCTGTGCACCCGCCGCTTCCGGCCCCGCGACCCGTTCATCGCCACGGCGTACGCGCTGCTCGCGCGGGAGCGGTGACCGCACCGCGCGTGCGGCGGCGGACCGGGCACGCCGGTCAGAGACGCTGCCACAGGGCCGGGGTGCCCTCGGGCGACCACACGCCCTGCGCCTGGTGGCTCTGGAGACACTGGTAGCGCACACCCGCGTGGATCACCGTGGCGCCGACGTCGTAGATCCGGCCCGTCGCCCAGGCGTCCGCCACGCCGCCGTCCGCCGGTTCGGGCGTGTCGGCCTGGGCCGACGTGGTCTTCAGCTTCAGCTTGAAGTCGCTGAGCACCGGATTGACCGGCTGGTAGAACGTGGTGCCCCCGCTCTTGCAGTCACCGGAGCCGCCGGAGGTGGTGCCCTGCGCCTGGGAACCGGCGACGAACGGGCCGCCGGAGTCGCCCGGTTCGGCACAGACCGTGGTCCGGGTCAGGCCGTCCACGGTGCCCTCGGCGTAGTGCACGCTCGTGTCGTGCTGCTCGATCTTGCCGCAGTGCCAGCCGCTGGTGGAGCCGGAGCGGCAGACCGCGGCCCCGACCAGCGCCACGACCGAGCCGGAGATCTGCGCCTTCTTGTCCCCTTCCGCCTTGACGTCGGCGGTCGCGGTCCAGCCCTGGTTGACGGCCACCCAGGACATGTCCTTGCCGGGGAAGGCGGACGCCTTGAACGTCCCCTGGTCGGCCTTGTTGAAGCCGGTGGTCTTCGCACCGGGCTTGCCGCAGTGACCCGCCGAGGCGAAGCCCTGCTGCCCGTCCTTGGTGATGGAGAAGCCGACGGAGCAGCGGGCGGTGTTGTCGATGTAGTACGCGTCGCCGCCGACGATGTTCTCCAGCAGCCGCGGCCGGTCCGGCGACACCCGGACGTCCACGCCCCGCTTCTCGATCCCGGCGGAGGTGAGGAAGGCGTCCGCGGCCGTCCGGCTCACGGCCTGGAGCACGACCCGGTTGGCCGGCACGTCGACGTACCAGACCGGTGTGTCGGCGGCTTCCGTGCGGACGGCGGCCGCGTCCAGCTGCTTCTTCACGGCCTGGAGCCGGCTCAGCGCCGTCGTGACGACCGCGGCCTTCGCGCCCTGGGCCCGGATGGCGGACACGTCGGCGGCGTCGGTGGTGGCGACGGTCAGCTCCGCGGAGGTCGGGCCCTTGAGCCAGGCCCCGGCGAAGTGCGTGCCCAGGGAGTTGCGCAGACGGCCGGCGCGGGTGCCCGCCTCCGCCTCGTTGACCAGCCGCCGCGCGGCCTGAGCGGGCGTCAGCCTCAGGTCGCGTTGCAGGGCCCGGACCACCTCCGCCGGCGGCCGGTCGGCGCCGAGCGTCTGGGCGGCGGTGGGCGGGGGGCCCGGCGCCGGTGGCGGCACGGCCGCCGCGGCCGGGGGGATCCCGGAGAGGACGAGGGCGCCGAGCGCGGTCAGGGCGGTGCGGCGCCCGGCCGCGCCATGTCTGCCGATGCCGACCATGCGGAGTACCTCCTTGGTGAGGGGTGGGACTTCGGCGAAGCAAGCCTTAGGCCTTGCCGGGAAGGCCCCGGGCGATGTCCGGCGGCGCCGTCTTTCGCGCGATGGGGGACGCCCGGGGCGGCATGTGCAGTAGGCGGCCGGGGCCGCGGGGACCACGGCCGCCGCCGGGCCGGCTCACGCGGGCTTCCAGCCCGGGGAGCCCGCCTCGGTGACGAAGGACGCGGCCGTGGTCAGCGGAGCGCCGGGGACGGAGATGGCGGAGACGGTCTTGAAGTCGGCCCGGGCCTGCTGGTGGGCGTAGTCGACCCGCACATAGCCGCGCTTGCCGTTGAAGAACTTCATGTGCGGGTTGGCCTTCATGTAGGTGTTCCAGGTGGACGGCTTCTCCTCGCCGTCCTTGCCGCTGGCGATCGAGGTGCAGGTGAACTCCGTGCCCAGGGTCCTGGAGCGCGGGTCGTCGAAGTCGTCCTTGACGTCCAGGGCGTAGGCCACGTGCACGTCCCCGGTGAGGATCATCCAGTTCTTGATGCCGGCCGCCTTCGCGCCCGCCGTGATCCGGTCGCGCGAGGCGCGGTAGCCGTCCCACGCGTCCATGGAGAGCTTGGCCTTGGCGTTCAGATCGAACCTGCGCTGGGAGAAGCAGACCTGCTGGGGCATCAGGTTCCACACGGCGTTGGAGTTCCGCCAGCCGTCGATCAGCCAGCGCTCCTGCGCGGCCCCGGTGATGGTGCGCGCCGGGTCGTCGGACTCGGGTCCCGGGACGTGCGGCTGGTCGCCGTAGGCCTGGTCGGAGCGGTACTGGCGGGTGTCCAGGATGTCGAACTGGGCGAGCGTGCCCCACTGGAGCCGGCGGTACATCCGGGCGTTCGGGCCCTGCGGCAGCTGCGCGGCGCGCAGCGGCTGGTTCTCCCAGTACGCGCGGTAGGCGCCGGCGCGCCGCACCAGGAACTGGTCCGCCGGGTCGCCCTTCTCGTCGTGGGAGCCGGCGTAGTTGTTCTCGGTCTCGTGGTCGTCCCAGGTGACGACGAAGGGGTGGGCGGCGTGGGCGGCCCGCAGATCCGGGTCGCTCTTGTACAGCGCGTAGCGCATCCGGTAGTCCGCGAGGGTCATGGTCTCCCGGTTGAACACGTCGGGCAGCGTGCCGTCCTTGTAGCGGCGCTCGCCGCCCATGGAGTTCACCGCGTACTCGTACAGGTAGTCGCCGAGATGGAAGACGACGTCGATGTCCTCCTTGGCGAGATGCCGGTAGGCGGTGTAGTAGCCGTCGCGGTAGGCCTGGCACGCCACGGCGGCGAGCCGCAGGGACAGGGCCTCGACACCCGCGAGGGGAGCCGTGCGGGTGCGGCCCGTGGGGCTGATCCAGGTGCCGGTCCGGAACCGGTAGTAGTAGTGCGCGTTCGGCGTCAGGCCCTTGACGTCCACGTGCACGCTGTGGTTGTACTCCGCGTGGGCCTCCACGGTGCCCCGCTGCACCACGACGAAGAAGAGCTCGTCCAGGGCCACCTCCCACTCCACGGCGACCCGCTGCTCCCCCATCCCGCCGTCCGCCTCGAACGGCTCGGGGGCCAGCCGCGTCCACAGCAGCACCGAGTCGGGCAGCGGGTCCCCGGAGGCGACACCGAGGGTGAACGGGTTGGCGCCGATCCGGGCCGCGTCCAGTTCGCGCGCGGCGGCGGCGCCCCGGGCCGGCAGATTGGTGCCGAAGGCGAGTGCGGCGGCCGCGGCGGTGACGGTGAGGAAGCGCCGGCGGCCGACGTAGGGGGCCGCGGCGCGCAACACGGCGTCGTGCGGCGAGTAGGCGTGCTCGGCCAGTGCTCTGGGACGGCCCGTGAGCGCCATCTGATGTCCTCTCGTACGGGGCGGTGCGGATCCGTGGGCGAACGGCACGGAAGGCCGGTCGGCCCCCGGCGGTCCGCCCCCGCGCAGGCCGGCGTCGGGTCTCGGCAGGCCGGCACGCGCCGTCCGCGCCCGGGCCCCGTCGCGCGGTGACGCCGGCCCGCCAAACGCGGACCATGCATGCTAAGCAGACAAAATGCGCCAAACGGTCAGGGCATGCGGAGTACGCGGAGTGATCACACAAGAGGCGGTACCCGGGCCCGGCAGGACACGGCGAGGGACGAAGGCCCGGGGCCCCGGCGCCCCCGTGGTCCGCGGACACGGCGGAGGGCGCCCCGCCGGTCGCGGCGGAGCGCCCTTCGCCGGGGCGCGCGGTGCGCGGTCAGGCCGCCACCGCCACCGCCCCCACCGCCGGGACGCGCAGCACCCGGCGGGCCGTGAGCAGGCTCGTGCCCAGGGTCACCGCGGCCGCCACCGCCACCACGCCGAGCCAGATCCCGGCGGCCTGGTGCGGCAGTACGCCGTCGGTGCGGACCACGGTGAACGGCACGATCCCCGCCAGCGCGGCCACCGTGCCGAGGACGACGCCGGTCACCGTCAGGATCAGGTGCTCCGTCCCGACCGTGCCGAGCACCTGCCCGGGCGTCGCCCCCGCGAGCCGCTGCTGCCCGAACTCGCGGGTGCGGTGGGCCGTCGCCGCGTACAGCGAGTTGACCAGCATGACGCAGACGAAGACCACGATGATGCCGACGACCGTGACATTGAGCGTCTCCAGGTTCTTGGCGTCGGCCGACTTCACCGCGCCCGAGGCCCGCACCGCGTCGCTCTCCACCGCCTGAAGGGTGAGCGTCGCCGTGGCCACCGCCGTGAACAGCACCAGCGACATCAGGATCCCGGCGAGGTGACCGGTCCGCTCGCGCAGGTTGCGCACGGCCAGCCAGCCGCTCGCGCCGCTCAGCGGCAGCCCGTTCAGCACGCCCTTCAGCAGCGGCGACGCCAGCAGCGCAAGACCCACCGACAGCGAGATCGCCCCGTAGGCCGGCAGCGCCATCAGGGCCGGGTCCGTCGCGGAGAACGCGAAGGTCGACACCGTCGCCGCGGCACCGGCGAGCAGAGCGGCGCCGGCCAGGAACCGCCGGGCACCGGAGCACCGGCGGCCCGTGCGCGTCGTCCGCCGTACGGCCAGGAGCGCGGCGCCCGCCGCCGCCGGCAGCGTGATCCTGGCGCCCGACAGCAGCGCGACGGTGCCGAAGGAGTGTTCGACGGAGCGCGCTACCTGGCCGTTGTCCTGGAAGACCGCCAGCAGCGCCCGCCCGCCCAGCACCGACGGGCCGATCGCCGCCGCCGAGCCCGCCAGCGCGACGGCCACCGCCTCGCCCACCACCATCCGCCCGATCTGCGCCGGAGTCGCCCCCGAGCAGCGCAGCAGCTCCAGCTCGGCCGCCCGCTGCCGGACGTTGACCGTGAGGGTGGAGGCGACGGCGAAGAAGACCAGCAGGGTGCCGTAGCCGCCCACCACGCCCGCCGTGGTGGACAGGGTCTCCCGGCTCACCGCGTCGACGCCCGGCCGCGCCGCCGTGTCGTGCAGCGAGCCGAACGTCATGACGACGGCCGCCCCCAGGAACGCGGACAGCAGGGTGGCGAGGAACCGTCCAGGCCGCTGCCGGACCGACCGCATGGCCAGTACGAACACGGCTCACACCCCCGCCGTCACGTCGTCGCCCAGATGCGCCAGCCGCTCGGCCACCGCGTCCGCCGTCGGCGCGTCCAGCCGTCCGGCCAGCCGCCCGTCGGCGAGGAACAGCACCGAGTCGGCCCAGGAGGCGGCGACCGGGTCGTGCGTCACCATCACCACGGTCCGGCCGTGCACCCGCACCGCCTCCCGCAGCAGCCGCAGCACCTCCCGGGCGCTGCGCGTGTCCAGGGCGCCCGTCGGCTCGTCCGCGAAGATCACCCGCGGTTCGGTGACCAGTGCGCGGGCGATCGCGACCCGCTGCCGCTGGCCGCCGGACAACTGGGCCGGGCGGTGGCCGAGCCGGTCGCCGAGGCCGACGGCCGTCAGGATCTCCCGGGCCCGCCGCCGGTCGACGCGCCGTCCGGCCAGCTTCAGCGGCAGCACCGTGTTCTGCGCGACGGTCAGCGTCTCCAGCAGGTTGTACTGCTGGAAGACGAACCCGACCCGGCCGCGCCGGAACCTCGTCAGCTCCGCCTCGCTCCCGCCCGTCAGCTCCGTGCCGTCCAGGCGCACGACGCCGCTGTCGGGGCGCTCCAGGCCCGCCGCACACTGGAGCAGCGTCGACTTGCCCGAGCCCGACGGCCCCATCACCGCGGTGAAGGTGCCCCGCCCCAGACCCAGCGTCACCCCGTCCAGCGCGGTCACCGCGCTGCCGTCCGTCCCGTAGGTCTTGGCCACCTTGACCAGCCGCAGCGCCTCCTGGGCGGGTCCTCGGTCGTACGCATGCCGCGAGCCTGCGCGAGACATGGTCCTCACATCCCCTCCGGCACACCGGGTGCCCTTCTCGAAGTCCCTGGTCAAGAAGGTACGGAGGACCGGGTCCGACCACAGGAGGCGCAGAACCCGTATCGCGGGGTGTACCCAGCGACACCTGCCCGTGGCTGTGACACGCCCGTGACCGAAGGTCGTCGGGACCACGGGCCGGGTCGGCGTGAGCGCCTGGCACACCACCGCCGAGGCCGCACCCGGGAAAGAGGTGAGCCCGTGAACGGCACCGGGCCCCTGCGCCGCTCGACCGCCGTCCTGGTCCTGGGCAGCGGCGGCGTCTTCACCGAGGACCGGCCGGGCCACCCGGGGATGACGGACTCGACGGATCGCGCACCGACAGCACGACTGCGTGCCGTTCCTCGGCAGGACCGCGGCCGTCACCGTCGGCCCGGCCGTCGCCTGCCGCCCGTGGCTGACCGCGGCCGTCCAGTTCGTGACCCTCACGGCCGGGGCCGTCCTCACCGGCTCCCTGTCCGCCTACGGGAATTACTGGTCCCCGCCGCTCACCAGCACCACCTCCAGGGTGCGCGGACCGTGCACCCCCTCGACCCGGTCCAGCTCGATGTCGCTGGTCGCCGACGGCCCCGAGATCCAGGTCAGCGGGCGGAGCGGGTCGAGCCGCTCCAGGGCCTGCGGGACGGAGGAGACGACCTGCCCGGGGACCCGGACCACGCAGACGTGGTGGTCGGGCACCAGGGTGATGCGGCGGCGGCCCTGGTCCGGGCCGCCGTCCAGCACGATCGTGCCGGTCTCGGCGACGGCCACCGCGCACGCCGTGACGACGCTGTCCACCCGGTCCAGCTCGTGCGGGGTGCTTTCGGACCGGTCCGGGACCCGCTCGGCCTCCGCCACCGCGAGCCACCGGTCCGGAAGGCCCGGCGGCACCAGCACCGTCCTCGCCCCCCGCGCGGCGAGCAGCCCGGCGATCACCGCCGGGAGTTCACCGGCCGTGCAGCGGTGCACGACCGCCCGGTAGTCCGCGAGGTTCTCGGCCAGCAGTTCCACCGTCGCGGCGGTGCTCCGCCCGCCGTGCTCGCGCAGATAGCCGCGCTCCACGGCCCGCTCGTAGGGCCCCTCGTCCCGTTCCGCGTCCGCCAGGGCGCGCCGCACCCGGCCCAGGATCCGTTCCCTGCTGCTCACTTCGCGCCGCCGTCCTCTCCTGTGCCGTGCGTCCGCTGCCACCAGTCGCGGAACGGCTCCGCGGGTACGGCGGGCAGGTCCCGGGTGCCGCTCCACGCCCTGCCGGGGCCCGGCAGGGTCCGCGGATGCAGCCGGCGGGTGCGCGACGCCAGCCGCTGCCCGGTGCGCAGCACACCGGGACGTGTGAAGGCCCACTGGGCCGCCCGCATCGCCGCCCGTTCCGCGGCATGCCCCTTGGCGGGCTTGAGCACGACCTTGTTGCCCTCCCGGGTCGCCGGCCCGCCCTGCACGACCCGCTCCCGCAGATGCACCAGCACCTCGGGGATGTCGATGGCGACCGGGCACACCTCGTAGCAGGCGCCGCACAGCGACGACGCGTACGGCAGCGAGGCGTCGATCTCGCTCCCCGTGCCACGCAGCTGGGGGCTGAGGATGGCGCCGATCGGACCCGGGTAGACCGAGCCGTAGGCGTGGCCGCCGGCCCGCTCGTACACCGGGCACACGTTCAGACAGGCCGAGCAGCGGATGCAGCGCAGGGCCTGGCGGCCGACCTCGTCGGCGAGGGTGTCGGTGCGGCCGTTGTCCAGCAGCACCAGGTGGAAGGCGGCCGGGCCGTCCCCGTCCGTGGTGCCCGTCCAGGTGGACGTGTACGGGTTCATGCGCTCGGCGGTCGAGGAGCGGGGCAGGGTCTGGAGGAACACCTCCAGGTCCTGCCAGGTGGGCACGATCTTCTCGATCCCGACGACCGAGATCAGCGTCTCGGGCAGGGTCAGGCACATCCGCCCGTTGCCCTCGGACTCCACCACCACCAGCGTGCCGGTCTCGGCGACCATGAAGTTGGCGCCGGAGATGCCGACCTTGGCGCGCAGGAACTTCTCCCGCAGGTGCAGCCGCGCGGCCTCGGCGAGTTCGGCGGGCGTGTCGGTCAGGCCGTCCGGGGCGGGGCGGCCCCACTCGCTCATCTCGCGGGTGAAGATGTCGCGGATCTCGCCGCGGTTGCGGTGGATCGCCGGGACCAGGATGTGCGAGGGCCGGTCCTTGCCCAGCTGCACGATCAGCTCGGCGAGATCGGTCTCGTAGGCGCGGATGCCCTCGGCCTCCAGCGCCTCGTTCAGCCCGATCTCCTGGGTGGCCATGGACTTGACCTTGACGACCTCGGTCTCGCCGGTCGCCTTCACCAGGTCCGCCACGATCCGGTTGGCCTCCTCCGCGTCGGCGGCCCAGTGCACGGTGCCGCCGGCCGCCGTGACCGACTCCTCCAGCTGCTCCAGATACCGGTCGAGATGGCGCAGCGTGTGGTCCTTGATCCGCTTGCCCGCCTCGCGCAGCTCGGCCCAGTCCGACACCTCGGCGACCGCCTTGGCGCGCTTGGCGCGGATGGTGTGCGTGGCGTGGCGCAGATTGCCGCGCAGGGTCGTGTCGCGTACGGCGTCGTGCGCGGCCCTGGGGAAGGCCGGCATGCCGACGAAGGTTCCGCTCATGCCGCCGGCTCCTCCTCCGTGCTCGCCAGGATCTCCGCGATGTGCACCGGCCGCATGCCGGTCCGCAGCCGGGTCATCGTCCCGCCGATGTGCATCAGACAGGAGTTGTCGGCCGCGCACAGCACCTCGGCGCCCGTGGCGGCGGCGTTGCGCACCTTGTCCGCGCCCATCGCCGCCGACACGTCGGAGTTCTTCAGCGCGAAGGTGCCGCCGAACCCGCAGCACTCCTCGGCCCCCGGCAGCTCCACCAGCTCAAGGCCCTTCACGGCCCGCAACAGCCTCCGGGGCCGGTCGCCGAGCCCCAGCCCGCGCAGCCCGTGACAGGTCGGGTGGTACGTCACCGTGTGCGGGTAGTAGGCCCCGACGTCCGTCACCCCCAGCACGTCCACCAGGAACTCCGTCAGCTCGTAGGTCTTGGGCACCACGGGCGCCAGCGTGGCCGCGAGGGTGTTCCCGCGCCCCTCGGCCCGCGCCCGCTCGCCCATCCGCGGATACAGCTCCCGCACCATCGCCCCGCAGGACCCGGACGGCGTCACGATCGCCTCGTAGTCCCGGAACACCTCGGAGAAGTGCCGCGCCAGCGGCTCCGCCTCGTGCCGGTAACCGGTGTTGTAGTGCGCCTGGCCGCAGCAGGTCTGGGCCATCGGGAAGTCGACCTCGACGCCCAGCCGGTTCAGCAGTCTGACCACCGCGCGTCCGGTGTCCGGATAGAGCGTGTCGTTGACACAGGTCAGGAACAGAGCGACACGCATCGCGGCTCCTTGTGATCGATCATCGGATGAAGTGCAGGTTAGTGCGGGGACGGGACGCGGGGGAGTCCCCTCACCGCGTGGCGAGCCGGCTCTCCGCCTCGCGCCACCGCGCCGGGTCGCCCCGCGGCTCGTACCGGGTCAGCGGCTGGGTACGGGCGAGCAGCTGCCGCATCCCGGCCAGGTCGCCGACGAGCCCGTGGGCGCGGGCCTGCACCAGCACGTTGCCCAGCGCGGCGGCCTCCGTCGGGCCCGCCACCACCGGCAGCCCGCAGGCGTCGGCGGTCAGCTGGCACAGCAGCGCGTTGCGGGTGCCGCCGCCGACGACGTGCACCACGTCCACCGGGTGGCCGGCGAGGCGCCGGGCGTCCGCCACGGCCCTGCGGTGGGCCAGCGCCAGCGAGTCCAGGATGCAGCGGGTGACCTCGGCGGGCGTCTGTGGCACCGGCTGCCCCGAGGCACGGCAGGCGTCGGCGATCCGCTCCGGCATCCGGCCCGGCGCGAGGAACGCCGCGTCCCCGGCGTCCACCACCGACCGCAGCGCCGGCACCCGCCCCGCCTGGAGCAGCAGCGCGGCGAGGTCCGGGTCGCCCCAGGCCCGCAGGCACTCCTGGAGCAGCCACAGGCCCATGATGTTGCGCAGATAGCGGACCGTGCCGTCCAGCCCCAGCTCGTTGGTGAAGTTGGCGGTGCGGCTCTCCTCGGTCAGCACCGGAGCGTGCAGCTCCAGACCGGCCAGGGACCAGGTGCCGGTGCAGATGTAGGCGAACCGCTCGCCCGCCGCGGGCACGGCGGCCACCGCCGAGGCGGTGTCGTGCGAGCCGACCGCCGTCACCGGCACCGGACCGGTCAGCCCGGTCTCCTCCAGCACCTCGGGCCGCAGCAGGCCCGCCGGGTCGCCGGGCCGGCGCAGCGGCGCGAACAGCGACAGGTCGATGCCGAGCCGGTCCGCGACGCCGTGCGCCCACGTGCGGGTGCGCGGGTCGATCAGCTGGGTGGTGGAGGCGTTGGTCAGCTCCGTGCCCTGCTCACCGGTCAGCCAGTACGTCAGCAGGTCCGGGACGAGCAACAGCCGCCGCGCCCGCGCCAGTTGGGCCGTGTCACGGGCGGCGGTCAGCTGGTACAGCGTGTTGAACGGCGCGTACTGGAGCCCGGTCGCCGCGTAGAGCTCCTCGGCGGGCACCGTGGCCCACACCTTCTCCGCGATGCCCTCGGTGCGGGCGTCGCGGTAGTGCACGGGGTTGCCGAGCAGCGCCCCGTCCGCGTCCAGCAGCCCGTAGTCCACGGCCCAGCTGTCGATGCCGACGGAGTCGACCCGGCCGGCCGCGCGCAGCCCGTCCAGCACACCGGCGTACAGCCCGAGGATGTCCCAGCGCAGCCCCTCCGGCACCCGCACCGGACGGTTGGGGAAGCGGTGCGCCTCGGTCAGCTCCAGGGAGTCGGGGCCGACGCGGCCGACCATGACGCGTCCGCTGGACGCGCCGAGGTCGACCGCGGCGTACGACTTCACGCCCGTCACCGCAGGAACGCGGCGGCGACGCCGGCGTCGACGGGGACGTGCAGTCCGGTGGTGTGGGTCAGATCGCCGCCGGTCAGCGCGAACACGGCGTTCGCGACATGCTCCGGCAGCACCTCGCGCTTGAGCAGGGTGCGCTGCGCGTAGAACTCGCCCAGCTTCTCCTCCGGCACCCCGTACACGGCCGCGCGCTGCGCGCCCCAGCCGCCCGCGAAGATGCCCGAACCGCGCACCACGCCGTCGGGGTTGACGCCGTTGACGCGGATGCCGTGCTCGCCCAGCTCGGCGGCGAGCAGCCGCACCTGGTGGGCCTGGTCGGCCTTGGTCGCGGAGTAGGCGATGTTGTTCGGGCCGGCGAAGACGGCGTTCTTGGAGGCGATGTAGACGATGTCGCCGCCCAGCTGCTGCGCGATCATCACCCGGGCCGCCTCGCGGGAGACCAGGAAGGAACCGCGGGCCATGATGTCGTGCTGGAGGTCCCAGTCCTTGGCGGAGGTCTCCAGCAGCGGCTTGGAGATGGAGATGCCCGCGTTGTTGACCACCAGGTCGACGCCGCCGAAGGCGAGGACCGCCGCCTTGAAGGCCTCGGCGATCTGCTCCTCGGAGGTGACGTCCACGGTCACCGCGACCGCCTTGTCGGACCCGCCGAGCTCCTCGGCGACGGCGGCGGCGTTCTCCGCGTTCAGGTCGGCGACGACGACACACGCCCCCTCGGCGACCAGCCGCTGCGCGATCGCCTTCCCGATGCCGCTGCCCGCGCCGGTCACCAGCGCCACCCGGGTCGCCAGCGGCTTGGGCCTCGGCATCCGCTGGAGCTTGGCCTCCTCCAGCGCCCAGTACTCGATGCGGAACTTCTCCGACTCCTCGATCGGCGCGTACGCCGAGACCGCCTCCGCGCCGCGCATCACGTTGATCGCGTTGACGTAGAACTCGCCCGCCACCCGCGCGGTCTGCTTGTCCTTGCCGAAGGAGAACATGCCGACGCCCGGCACCAGCACGATCGCCGGGTCGGCGCCGCGCATCGCGGGGGAGCCGGGCTCGGCGTGCCGCTGGTAGTAGGCGGCGTACTCCTCGCGGTACTCGGCGTGCAGCTCCTTCAGCCGCGAGATCGCCTCGTCCAGCGGAGCGTTCGCCGGCAGGTCCAGGACGAGCGGACGGACCTTGGTGCGCAGGAAGTGGTCGGGGCAGGAGGTGCCGAGCGCGGCGAGCCGCGGGTGCTCGGCGCGGGCCAGGAAGTCCAGCACCACGTCCGTGTCGGTGAAGTGGCCGACCTGCGGCCTGTCCTGCGAGGCGATGGCACGGACGTACGGCGCGAGCGCGGCGGCCCGCTCCCGGCGCTCGGCCTCGGGCAGCGCCTCGTACCCCTCGAGCACCGGCCCGAACGGCTCCGCCTCGCCCCTCTCCCGAAGGAACTTCTCCGCGGTGCGGATGATGTGCAGCGAGTTGCGCTCGCACTCCTCGGAGGTGTCGCCCCAGGCGGTGATGCCGTGGCCGCCGAGGATGCAGCCGATGGCCTGCGGGTTGGCCTTCCTGACGGCGGCGATGTCCAGCCCCAGCTGGAAGCCGGGCCGCCGCCACGGCACCCACACCACGGTGTCGCCGAAGCACTCGGCGGTCAGCTTCTCGCCGTCGGCCGCGCAGGCCAGCGCGATGCCGGAGTCGGGGTGGAGATGGTCGACGTGCGCGGCCTCGACCAGACCGTGCATCGCGGTGTCGATGGAGGGGGCGGCGCCGCCCTTGCCGTGCAGACAGTAGTCGAACGCGGCGACCATCTCGTCCTCGCGCTCGACGCCGGGGTAGACGCCGGCCAGGGCCCGCATCCGGTCCAGCCGCAGCACGGCGAGCCCGGCCTCGGTCAGCGTGCCCAGGTCGCCGCCCGAGCCCTTGACCCACATCAGCTCCACGTCACCACCGGTGACGGGGTCGGTCGCGGTGCCCTTGGCGGAGGCGTTCCCGCCGGCGTAGTTGGTGTTACGAGGATCGGAACCGAGCCGGTGCGAACGGTTCAGGAGCGCGTCGGCCGCGGGATGGGATGCCATGAACTTCCAGTCCTTGTTCGAAGAAAGGGTGAGTACGAGCGCCCCGGAAGGGGCGCGGGGCTGTGCTGATGTGCGGCTCCGCCGCGCGGGCGCGCCCGGCCACGACCGGCCCGCAGTCACCGACGGGACGGAACCCGGCGGACGCCTACGCGCCCCACCCGGCCTGCTGCCCCCCGACCCGCTCGGCGACGATCTTCTCCGCCCACCCGGAGGCCTTGTACGCCTTGAGGGGCTCGGGGTCCAGCCCCATCTCCTCCCGCACCTCACGCAGCAGCGGCCGCACATCGGTGTTGTACGCGTCCATCAGCACCGCGTTGGCCTCCAGCACGTCACCCGACGCCTGCGCGGCGGCCAGCGCCTCGCGGTCCACCAGCAGCGCCTTGGCCGTGGCCTCCTGGACGTTCATCACCGACCGGATGATCGCCGGGATCTTCGCCTCGATGTTGTGGCACTGGTCGAGCATGAAGGCGACCTCGGGCGTGAACCCGCCGCCGCGCACCACCTCGTACATGATCCGGAACAGCTGGAACGGGTCGGCGGCGCCGACCATCAGGTCGTCGTCCGCGTAGAAGCGGGAGTTGAAGTCGAACCCGCCGAGCTTGCCCTCCCTGAGCAGCGTGGCGACGATGAACTCGATGTTGGTGCCCGGCGCGTGGTGGCCGGTGTCGACCACGACCTGCGCCTTGGGGCCGAGGCGGAGGCAGTGCGCGTACGCCGTGCCCCAGTCCGGGACGTCCGTCGTGTAGAAGGCCGGCTCGAACAGCTTGTACTCCAGCAGCATCCGCTGGTCCTCGCCGAGCCGCTCGTAGACCTCGGCGAGCCCCTCGGCGAGCCGGTCCTGCCGGCCGCGGATGTCGTCCTGCCCGGGGTAGTTGGTCCCGTCGGCGAACCACAGCTTGAGGTCGCGCGAGCCGGTGGCGTCCATGATGTCGACGCACTCCAGCAGGTGGTCGACGGCCTTGCGGCGCACGGCCGCGTCCGGGTGGCAGATGCTGCCCAGCTTGTAGTCGTCGTCCTGGAAGGTGTTGGAGTTGATGGCGCCCAGCTTCACGCCGCGTTCCTCGGCGTGCTTGGCCAGGGCCGCGTAGTCGTCGACCTTGTCCCACGGGATGTGCAGCGCCACGGTCGGCGCGACACCGGTGAACTCGTGCACCTTGGCGGCGTCGTCCAGCTTCTCCTGCGGGGTGCGCGGGACGCCCGCTTGCGCGAACACCTTGAACCGCGTTCCCGAGTTCCCGTACGCCCACGACGGCGTTTCGACTGCCTGGGTCTTGAGAGCGGCCTTCACCGCGGCGAGCTCGGTCACTTGGGCTCCTAGACGTCGGGTCGGAAGTCTTCTGCACTCATCTGCGAGGCTTCACTGTGAAACGATTCAAGGGGAAGCTATGAGGCCCTCGGAGGGGTGTCAACCCCCGGAACCGGGACTGTTCCTCGTGATCCGACCGTGACCTACCTGCGTCGAAACATTTTCGACCCGAACCCATTGACGTGACATGGGCAACATGCCTAACGTCCCGGTCACCAAGTTGAAACCTTTCACGACGCCGTGAGGGCCGTCCCGCCGGCGTCGTCGAGGAGCCCTCATGACCCACCCGTCCACCACGGGTCCGGCCCCGGTCCTGGCGCTCAAGGACATCTCCAAGTCCTTCGGTGCGGTCCGCGCCCTGCGGGACGTCTCCCTGGAGCTGCTGCCCGGGGAGGTGCACGCCCTCGCCGGAGAGAACGGCGCGGGCAAGTCGACCCTGATCAAGACGCTCGCGGGCGTGCACCGGCCCGACGCCGGCCAGGTGCTGCTCGACGGGGAGCCCGTGGTCTTCCACGGCCCCGGCGACGCCCGCGACGCCGGTATCGCGGTCATCTACCAGGAGCCGACCCTCTTCCCCGACCTGTCGATCGCCGAGAACATCTTCATGGGCCGCCAGCCCCGGCGCGCCCTCGGCCGGATCGACCACAAGGCCACCCACGCGGCCACGGCCGCGCTGATGCAGCGCCTCGGTGTCGAACTCGACCCCGACCGTCCGGCGCGCGGCCTGTCCATCGCCGACCAGCAGATCGTCGAGATCGCCAAGGCCCTCTCCTTCGACGCCCGCGTGCTGATCATGGACGAGCCGACCGCCGCCCTCACCGGCAGCGAGGTGGCCCGTCTCTTCGGCGTGGTGCGCACCCTGCGCGAACAGGGCGCCGCCGTGCTGTTCATCTCGCACCGGCTGGAGGAGATCTTCGCCATCTGCCAGCGGGTGACGACCCTGCGCGACGGCGCCTGGATCGCCAGCGAACCACTGGCGGGCATGAGCGAGGACGACCTGGTCCGCCGCATGGTCGGACGCGACCTGGAGGAGCTCTACCCCAAGCAGGAGGTGGAGGC
Source organism: Streptomyces fumigatiscleroticus (assembly GCF_014647975.1). Classification (GTDB taxonomy): domain Bacteria; phylum Actinomycetota; class Actinomycetes; order Streptomycetales; family Streptomycetaceae; genus Streptomyces; species Streptomyces fumigatiscleroticus. Next base: position 520,110 of record NZ_BMQF01000001.1, on the reverse strand, counting down.
CGGCGAGGTCGCCCTCAGCGTGCGCCGGCTGACCCGGGAGGGCGTCTTCACCGACGTCTCCTTCGAGGTGCGGCGCGGCGAGATCGTCGGTCTGGCCGGGCTCGTCGGCGCCGGGCGCACGGAGGTGGCGCGGGCCGTCTTCGGCGTCGACCGCTGGGACGCGGGCGAGGTCGAGGTGGACGGGCGGAAGCTGACCAACGGGGCCCCGTCCGTCGCGATGGCCGCCGGGCTCGCCCTGGTCCCCGAGGACCGGCGCGCCCAGGGCCTGGTGATGGACATGTCCATCGAGCGGAACATCGGCCTGAGCGGGCTGCGTACGACCGTGAGGGCCGGACTGATGGACCGGCGCGCCGAGCGCAGCCGCTCCCTGGACTGGGCCGTCAGGCTCCAGGTCAAGTACGCGCGGATCGCCGACTCGGTCGCCACCCTGTCCGGCGGCAACCAGCAGAAGGTCGTGCTGGCCAAGTGGCTCGCCACCGGCCCCAAGGTACTGATCGTCGACGAGCCCACCCGCGGTATCGACGTCGGCACCAAGGCCGAGGTGCACCGGCTGCTCAGCCAGCTGGCCGCGGACGGCGTGGCCGTTCTGATGATCTCCTCCGACCTGCCCGAGATCCTCGGCATGGCCGACCGCGTGCTGGTGATGCACGAGGGCCGGCTCACCGCCGAGATCCCGCGCTCCGACGCCACCGAGGAAACCGTGATGGCCGCAGCCACCGGGAGGGCCGCCGCATGACGGTCACCGCCCCCGAGCAAGCCCCCGTCGCCGAGGCGCCCAGGTCCAGCGGCACCCGGCTGGTGGACCGCGTCTTCAGGATGCGCGAACTCGCCATCCTGGCCGTCTTCCTGGTGATGATCGTCATCACCCAGCTGGGCAACAGCGAGTTCCTGTCCGAGCAGGGCATCAAGGACCTGCTGCTGAACGCGACCATCCTGGTCCTGGTCGCCACCGGCCAGTCCCTGGTCGTGATCACCCGCAATGTCGATCTGTCGGTCGGCTCCACGCTCGGCATCAGCGCCTTCGCCGCCGGCACCTATCTCCAGGGCGGCGGCAACCCGGTCGTGGCCGTGGTCCTGGCGGTGCTGCTGGGCATCGGCTTCGGCCTGCTCAACGGCCTGCTGGTCAGCCTCGGCCAGGTGCCCGCGCTGGTGGTCACCCTGGGCACGCTGTACATCATCCGCGGCATCGACTCCATCTGGGTCGGCTCCCGGCAGATCACGGCGGCCGACCTGCCCGGCGGCTTCGTCGACTTCGGCTCCGGCGGCATCTCCGCGGTGCCGTGGCTGGCGCTGATCGCGCTGGCCGTGCTGGTGGCGACCGCGTACTACCTCAAGCAGTTCGGCAGCGGGCGCGAGCTGTACGCGCTGGGCTCCAACCCGGAGGCCGCCCGGCTCGCCGGCATCCCGGTGCGCAAGCGGATCCTGGTCGCCTACACCTTCTGCGGCGCCCTGGCCGGTCTCGCGGGCGCCATGTACCTGGCCCGGTTCGGCAACGTCGACTCCAGCACCGGCAACGGCTACGAGCTGACCGTGGTCAGCGCGGTCGTGGTCGGCGGCGTGGTCTTCACCGGCGGCTCCGGCAGCGTCTACGGCGCGGCGCTCGGCGCGCTGCTGCTGACCTCCATCAACAGCGTGCTGCCCGCCCTCGGCGTCAGCTCCGTCTGGGTGCTCGCCATCAACGGCATCCTGCTCATCCTCGCCATCGCGGTCGACCGGATCGTCGCCCTGCGCGTGGCCAACGCACTGAAGAAGAGGAACGCCCGCCATGGCTGACACCTCCCTGACGCGCGCCATCCGCTGGGACACCGTCGTCGGCGCGCTCCTGATCGTCGTCCTGCTGTTCTCCTTCGGCTTCGTCGACGGCTTCGGCAACGCGCTCAACCTGTCGTTCCTGATCGGCAACACCCTGCCGATCGCGCTGATCGCGCTGCCGATGACGCTGCTGGTGGTCTCCGGCGAGATCGACCTGTCGGTCGCCTCCACGGCCGGCCTGTCCGGGGCCGTGATGGGCGCCCTGTGGAACCAGGGCATGACCATCGAGACGATCATCCCGATCTGCCTGCTGCTCGGTGTGGTCTGCGGCCTGGTCAACGGCCTGCTGGTGACCCGGCTCGGCCTGCCCTCCCTCGCCGTCACCATCGGCACGCTGGCCGCCTACCGGGGCATCGCGCAGATCGTCCTCGGCTCCGACGCGGTCACCGACTTCCCCTCGCAGTACCTGGACTTCGCGGCCGGACGCATCGGCGACACCTTCCTGCCCAAGGCCTTCCTGCCCTTCCTGGTGCTGCTGGTGATCGCCGTGATCGCCCTGCACGCCACCCCGTTCGGACGGTCGCTGTTCGCGATCGGCGCCAGCGAGGAGGCCGCCCGCTTCGCCGGTATCCGCGTCAAGCGGCAGAAGCTGATCCTGTTCACGGTGACCGGTCTGATGGCCTCCCTCACCGGCGTCTTCTGGGCGCTGCACTACGCCAGCGCCCGCTACGACAACGCCACCGGGCTCGAACTCTCCGTCGTGGCCGCCGTGCTGCTGGGCGGCATCGACTTCGACGGCGGCAAGGGCACCCTGGGCGGCGCGATCGCGGGCGTCTTCCTGCTCGGCGCGCTCCAGAACGTGATGAGCCTGGTCAACGTCTCCGCGCAGTCGCAGATCGTCGTCACCGGCGTCCTGCTCGTCGTCTCCGTGCTCGGCCCCCGGGTCGCCCGCCAGCTCGCCGTCGCCCGGGCCGGCCGCCGGGCCGCCGCGGCCCCGGTGTCCAAGGCCCCCAGCCCCACGCCCTAGTCCCCCCATGCTCAGACCATCCCCGTTATCTCCCAGCCCATCTGTTAAGGAATCCACCATGCGCAAGTCCTCGATCCGCCGTTCCTGCGCGGCCCTCGCCGCCGCCACCTCCCTGGCCCTGGCCCTGACCGCCTGCGGCGGCACCACCAAGGAGGACGTGAAGGACGAGGGCGGCTCGGCCGCGGCGGCCGGCAAGGCCGACCCGAACGCCGCCACCAAGAAGGGCCTGACCATCGGATTCCTGCCCAAGCAGGTCAACAACCCCTACTTCACCACCGCCGACAAGGGCGGCGAGAAGGCCGTGAAGGAGCTGGGCTCCAGCTACAAGGAGGTCGGCCCCTCCAGCGCCACCGACACCTCCGGCCAGGTCTCCTACGTCAACACGCTCACCCAGCAGCAGGTCGACGCGATGGCCGTCTCCGCGCAGGACCCGGGCGCGCTGTGCACCGCGCTCAAGCAGGCCATGACGAACGACATCAAGGTCGTCACCTACGACTCCGACACCAAGGCCGACTGCCGCAACGCCTTCATCTCGCAGGCCTCCGCCGAGGACCTGGGCCGCACCGAGGTGCAGCTGCTCGCCGAGCAGATCGACTACAAGGGCGAGATCGCGATCCTGTCGGCCGCGCAGACCGCGACCAACCAGAACACCTGGATCGACTACATGAAGGAGGAGCTGAAGGACTCCAAGTACAAGGACATCAAGCTGGTCAAGGTCGCCTACGGCAACGACGACGCCCAGCAGTCCTTCCAGCAGACCCAGGGCCTGCTCCAGGAGTACCCGAACCTCAAGGGCATCATCTCCCCGACCACGGTCGGCATCAAGGCGGCGGCCCAGTACCTGTCCGGCTCCAAGTACAAGGGCAAGGTCAAGCTGACCGGCCTCGGCACCCCCAACGACATGCGCAAGTACGTCAAGAACGGCACCGTCGAGGCGTTCGAGCTGTGGGACCCGGCCAAGCTGGGCGAGCTGGCCGCGCGCACGGCCGTCGCCCTGTCCTCCGGGCAGATCACCGGCAAGGAGGGCGAGACCTTCAAGGCCGGTTCCATGGGCGAGTACACGATCGGCAAGGACGGCGTGATCACCCTCGGCAAGCCGACCGTCTTCGACGCCAAGAACATCGACGACTTCGACTTCTGATCCCTGTCCTTCCCCGGCGTTCCCCGGGTCCGCCCCCGAGCGGCGGACCCGTCCCCCCCTCTCGTCCCACCACCGAAGGAGCGGTACTCCATGCAGCGCGTCTGTTTCCTGCTCAAGGTCCGTCAGGACGCCATCGCCGAGTACCGCGAACGCCATGCGGACGTGTGGCCGGAGATGCGCGAGGCGCTCTCCGCCACCGGCTGGCACAACTACTCCCTCTTCCTGCGCGACGACGGCCTGCTCGTCGGCTATCTGGAGACCGAGGACTTCGAGGCCGCCAAGGCCGGCATGGAGGCCACCGAGGTCAACGCCCGCTGGCAGGCCGAGATGGGCCCCTTCTTCGAGTCCCTCGACGGCGCCCGCCCCGACGAGGCGATGAAGCCGCTCACCGAGGTCTTCCACCTCGCCTGACACCGGCCGTGCGGACGGGTCCGGCGACGTACGGCCGCTCGTACGACCGTGTCGGTTCCGGGGCGTCTTGACGGTAATGTGAAGGTCTTTCACCGCCCCTCGTCCTCCAGGAGGTCCCTGCCCGATGGCCCAGTCGGTGGGTATCAAGGACGTCGCCCGTGCCGCCGGAGTCTCCGTGGGCACGGTCTCGAACGTCATCAACCGTCCGGACACGGTCGCCACGGAGACCCGGGCGCGCGTGCTGTCCGCGATCGACCGGCTCGGCTATGTCCGCAGCGAGTCCGCGCGCCAGCTGCGCGCCGGCCGCAGCCGGATCATGGGGCTGCTCGTGCTGGACATGGGCAACCCCTTCTTCGTGGACCTGGCCCGCGGCGCCGAACGCGCCGCCCGTGACGCGGGGCTCGGCGTGATGGTCTGCAACAGCGCCCAGAGCCCCGGCGAGGAGGCCGAGTACCTCTCGCTCTTCGCCGAACAGCGGGTGCGGGGCGTACTGCTGACCCCGGCCGACGCCACCGGCCGCAACATCGCCGCCTTCCGGCGCCACAACATCCCCTTCGTCCTCGTCGACCGGGTCGCCGAGGGCACCACCGAGTGCTCGGTCTCCGTCGACGACGTCGCGGGCGGCGCCCTGGCCGTCCGCCACCTGGTGGACGCCGGGCACCGCTCCCTCGCCTACGTCAGCGGCCCGCCCGGCCTCAACCAGGTCCGGGACCGCCGCACCGGCGCCCTGAACGCGCTCGCCGAGGCCGGGCTCGGCCCCGACGCGCTGCGCGAGCTGCCCACCGAACGGCTGGACGTGGCCGCCGGCCGGGACGCGGGCGCCCGCCTGCTGGGCCTCGCCGAGAGGCCCACCGCCGTCTTCTGCGCCAACGACCTGCTGGCGCTCGGCGTGCTCCAGGCCATGTACGCGGCCGGTGTCGGCGTCCCCGACGACCTCGCGATCGTCGGCTACGACGACATCGAGTTCGCCGCCGCCGCGGCCGTCCCGCTCACCTCGGTGCGGCAGCCCGCCGTCACCATGGGCGCCATGGCCGCCGAGCTGCTGCTGGAGGAGACCGACGCACAGGGCGCGGCCCGGGCCCATGAGCACCGGCGGGTCGTCCTCCAGCCGGAGCTGGTGGTCCGGCGCTCCAGCCTCGCCGCGCGCTGACCGGCGGCTCGGCACGTTGTCACGATCCCGGGCCCGGTGGCCGTAGGACCATGTGCTGAACTGGGACGCGGCCCGAAAAATCTCCGCGTCCCGGGAGCCTCGTTGACCGTCAGCTACCGCCAGCCCGGCGTCGTCCTCACCGACCGCCGCTTCACCGTGCCCCTCGACCACGACGACCCCGCGGGGGAGACGATCGAGCTGTACGCCCGCGAGGTCGTCGCGAGCGACAAGGCGCACCAGGACCTGCCGTGGCTGCTCTATCTCCAGGGCGGCCCCGGCTTCGGCGCCAACCGCTTCATCGGCAGGCAGGCATGGCTCGGCCGGGCCCTTCAGGAGTACCGCGTCCTCCTCCTCGACCAGCGCGGCACCGGTGCCTCCACCCCCGCCAACCGGCAGACGCTCCCGCTCCGCGGCACCCCCGCCGAGCAGGCCCGCTACCTCACGCACTTCCGCGCCGACTCCATCGTCCGCGACTGCGAGGCGATCCGCCCGCAGATCACCGGCGGCGCCCCCTGGACGGTGCTCGGACAGAGCTTCGGCGGCTTCTGCACGGTGAGCTATCTGTCCCTGGCCCCCGAAGGCCTGCGGACCGCCCTGGTCACCGGCGGGCTGCCGTCCCTGACCGCCCACGCCGACGACGTCTACCGGGCCGCCTACCCGCGCATCGAGCGCAAGGTGAACGCCCACTACGCCCGCTACCCGCAGGACGTGGAGCGCGCCCGCCGCATCGCCGACCACCTCCTCACCCACGAGGTGGTGCTCCCGAACGGCTACCGGCTCACCGTCGAGGCCTTCCAGTCGCTCGGCATCCTGCTCGGCGGCAGTGAGGGCAGCCACCGGCTGCACTACCTCCTGGAGGACGCCTTCGTCCGCACCCCGGGGGGCACGGAACTCTCCGACGCCTTCCAGGAACAGGTGCAGCAACTCCTGTCGTACGCGGGCCACCCGCTGTACGCGCTGGTCCACGAGGCGATCTACGGCCAGGACGAGCGGCCCACCGCCTGGGCGGCCGAGCGGGTCCGCGCCGAGTTCCCGCAGTTCGACGCCGCCAAGGCGCTGGCCGGCGACGGACCGCTGCTCTTCACCGGCGAAACGATCCACCCGTGGATGTTCGAGAGCGACCCCGCGCTGCGCCCGCTGCGCGAGACCGCCGAACTGCTGGCCGCCCGCACCGGCTGGACGCCCCTGTACGACCCCGCCCGCCTCGCCGCCAACCAGGTCCCGGCCGCCGCGGCCGTCTACCACGACGACATGTACGTCGACACCGCCCACTCCCTCACCACCGCCCGCGCCGTCCGCGGTCTGCGCACCTGGGTCACCGACGAGTTCGAACACGACGGCGTCCGGGCCGGCGGCCCCCGCGTCCTGGACCGGCTGCTGGCACTGGTGCGGGACGAGGTGTGAGCCGGTCAGTACGCTGAGGCCCATGCGAGAACAGATGTCCGGCCGGCCGGACCTGCGCGGTGACTGCGAGCGGTGCTTCGGGCTGTGCTGTGTCGCGCTGCCCTTCGCCGCCTCGGCGGACTTCGCGATCGACAAGGACGCGGGCCGGCCCTGCCCGAACCTGGCGGAGGACCACCGGTGCGGCATCCACGCCCGGCTGCGGGACAAGGGCTTCAACGGCTGCACGGTCTACGACTGTTTCGGCGCCGGGCAGCGGGTCTCGCAGGTCACCTTCGCGGGGCAGGACTGGCGGTCGGGACCGGCGCAGCGGGCCCGCGCCATGTTCGAGGTGTTCCCGGTCGTACGGCAGCTGCACGAGCTGCTCCGGTATCTCACCGAGGCACTGGCCCTGCCCGCCGCGCGTCCCGTCCACGCCGGTCTGCGCCGCGCGCTGGGCAGGACCGAGCGCCTGGCCGGCGGGACGCCGGAGGAACTGGCCGCGCTGGACGTGGCCGCGCACCGGCAGGAGGTCGACGTCCTGCTGCTCCGGGCCAGCGAGCTGGTGCGGGCCGGTGTCCGCGGCCGCCGCAGGGACCGCAGGGGAGCCGACCTGATCGGTGCCCGGCTCAGGGGCGCCGATCTGCGCGGCGTGAGCCTGCGCGGCGCCTGCCTCATCGCCGCCGACCTGACCGGTGCCGATCTGCGGGGCGCGGATCTGATCGGCGCCGACCTGCGCGACGCCGATCTCACGGACGCCGATCTGACCGGGGCGTTCTTCGTCACGCAGCCCCAGCTGAACGCGGCCCGCGGCAGCGCCGGCACCCGGCTGCCGGGCTCACTCGCCCGCCCCGTGCACTGGACAGCGCAGATCTGAGACGGCGTCGTCCGGGGCGGCCCCGGCACCGTCGCCGGCCCCGGTGCCCGTCCGCCGGTCGAGACGCAGCCGCAGCCCGTCCGGCATCAGCGTCAGCCGTTCGGTCACGCGCAGCCGGTAGTCCGGGTCGGGCCGCAGCTCGTAGCGGCGGAGCAGCAGGCCGAGGACGAGAGTGGCCTCGTGCAGCGCGAACTGCCGCCCGATGCACGCCCGGGCGCCGGTGCCGAACGGCTTGAAGGTGTGCGGGGGGCGGGACCGTACCGCCCCGGCCTCGAACCGGTCGGGGTCGAACCGCTCGGCGTCCGGTCCCCACACCTCGGGATCGCGGTGCAGCATCGGCGTGAGGACCAGCGCCCACGCGCCGCGCCGCATCGGATGGACACCGTCCAGCACCGTGTCCCGTCGGGCCTCCCGGGCGAAGGCGGGTGCGGTCGGCCACAGCCGCAGCGACTCGTCCAGCACCCGGCGCACGTAGCGCAGCCGGGCCACCTGCTCGTACTCCGGCTGCGCCGTGCCGCCCCAGACGCGGTCCACCTCGGCGCGGGCGCGGGCCGCGACGTCGGGGTGGCGGGAGAGATAGTGCAGGGCGAAGGAGAGCGCGCCCGAGGTGGTCTCGTGGCCGGCGACCAGGAAGGTGATCACCTGGCGGCGGACGTTCTGCGGCGACAGCCGTTCCCCGGTGACCGGATGGGCCGTCTGGAGCATCCGGCCGAGCAGGTCCCTGTTCCCGTCCCCGTCCCCGTCGCCGTCGCCGTCGCCGTCACCGGAGCGGCGGGCGCGGACCAGGTCGTCGACCGTGCGGTTGAGGAGGGCGAGGTCGGCGGCGTTGCGGCGCCTGGCGCCGCGCAGCAGCAGCGGGGCCAGCGGCGCGGGCACGGAGTTGAGGCGCTGGGCGTGGGTGAGCGTGCCCACCATCGCGGTGACGAAGGGGTGCGGCCGGGAGCGTTCGAAGGAGCCGAAGTCGTGCCCGAAGCCGGTGCGGGCGATCGTCTCCAGGGTCAGCTTGGTCATGTCGCCGGGCACGTCCACCGCCCGGCCCGCCGCCACCGCGCGGTCCCAGTGCTCCATGAGCCGCCCGGCCACCGCCAGCATCATCGGGTGGTAGCCGGCCATGGCCTCCCGGCTGAAGCCCGGGGCCAGCACGTCGTGCGCCAGCTGCCAGTTGGGCTCGTGGTTGTACGCCGTGAAGAGCCCGTCCCCGGCTATCGGCCGCAGATTGGCGACGCCCAGCCCCACGTGCTTGGCGAAGCGCGACTCGTCGGCCAGGTCGGCCGCGAGCCGGGCACCCCACACGAACACGAACTCCTTGCCGAAGGCCCTGCGCCGGAAGATCGGCCCCAGCCGGCGGGCGAGGCGCATCGAGTCCTGGAGGGGGGTGCTCCGGTCGGCGCCGAGCACGTCGCCGAGCAGGGGCAGCCGGTGCGGCGGATGCGGGATGCGGTCCAGCCGGGGCCAGCCCAGCTCGGCGCTGCGGAAACCCTTCGGCAGTCCGGTCCCGGTCGTCGTCCCCGCCATGGCGTGATCTCCCTCGATCCGGCGACGCGTCACGGCCCCGCACGTGTTGTACGTGGGTTCAATAACGCGCCCAGTCTCGTCCGGCCGCCGAAGCGCCGTCAAGTAAAGTGCGGGCATGGCCGCGAACCAGGGGGAGCGCACGCGCCGCCGGCTCAGCACCGCGGAGCGCCGCGAGCAACTCCTCTCGGTCGGGGCGCGGTTGTTCTCGGAGAGCCCCTACGACGACGTGTGGATCGAGCAGGTCGCCGAGATCGCCGGAGTCTCCCGCGGGCTGCTGTACCACTACTTCCCGACGAAGCGGGACTTCTTCGCGGCCGTCGTCGAACGGGAGAGCGCGCGGATGCTGCGGCTGACGGCGGCCGTGCCCGGGATGCCGGTGCGCGAGCAGCTCACCGCGGGGCTCGACACCTATCTCCAGTACGTCGAGGCCCACGCGCACGGCTACCGCGCCTTCCACCGTGCCGACGCGGCGGGGGACCCGGCCGTGCGGCGGGTCTACCGGCGGGCGCTGGCCGCGCAGGAGCGGCAGATCCTGGCCGCCCTCGCGGCCGACCCGGAGTTCGGTCCCGTCTCCGCCGAACGGCCCGGCGTGCGGCTGGCCGTGCGCGGCTGGCTGGCGTTCACCACCGCCGTCTGCCTGGAGTGGCTGCGGTGCGGGGAGCCGGCCCGGGAGCAGGTGCGTGACCTGTGCGCACGCGCGCTGCTGGGTGTCATCGCCCCCTGAGCGGCGGTACACGGCTCTTCGAAGGTCCCGTGAAGATCACGGCACCTGGTTGGCGTGCGGACCGATCTCCGATAGGTTAGGCAAGGCTTACCTAAGGAGGTATGGGATGGCTGACAGCCACACCTGGACGGCCGCGCCGGGCGCGGCGGAGCGGGCCCGTTCGGTGCTCGCCGCCGCGTGGTCCTGCGCGGTGACCGCGGAGGGCGGCCGAGAGGAGTTCGTCGGCGCGCACACCGTGGCCGAGGACGGCCGGGTGCTCCTGCACGTGCCCGAGGACAGCGCCCTGCTCGCGGCCGCGGTCTGCGCGCCGCGCGGCGAGCCGTCCGCCGTGCTGGAGTTCGCCGACGTCGCGCCCGTCCCGGTGCGGAACCGGATCCGCTGCCGGCTCTGGCTCGCCGGCTGGTTCGCCCCCGAGGACGGCCGTCTCGCCTTCCACCCCACGCGCGTGGTGCTGCGCCGGCCGTCCGGCGCCGTGGTCGTCGGACCCGACGAGTTCGCCGCCGCCGCACCCGACCCGCTGGCCGGGGCCGAGGCCCGGCTGCTGACCCATCTCGCCGACTGCCACGCCGACGCGGTGGAGCGGCTCACCCGCCTGGTGGACCCGGACAGCCTCCAGGGCGCGGTCCGTGTCCAGCCGCTCGCCGTCGACCGGCACGGACTGACGCTGCGCATCGAGCGGGCCCGCGCCCACGGCGACGTACGCCTGCCCTTCCACCGCCCCGCCGACACCATCGCGCAGCTCACCGAGCGCATGCACGTGCTGCTCTCCCAGGCCGGTACCGCCTCCTGCCCGCGCGCCCTACAGCGGCAGCGCACAGACGGCGACGGGTGAGGCGAACGGCTCGCCCGCGGAACGCAGCGCGCCGCTGTCCTGGTCGACGTGGAACACGCTGACGGTGCCGGACCTCTGGTTCGCCGCGAACAGCAGCGTTCCCTCGGGGGAGAGGGCGATCTGCCGGGGGAACTCCCCGCCCGCCGCCACCGTGTCCAGCAGCCTCAGCCGGGCACCGTCCGCCTGAACCGCGTAGCGCGTGAGGCTGTCGTCGCCCCGGTTGGCGAGATAGGCGTACGAGCCGTCCGCGGTGACCGCGAATTGCGCCGGGTAGCTGGTGCCCGGCCCCGTGCCGGTGGACTGCGGCTCGCCGATGCCGAGACGGCCGGTCTCCGGGTCGTACGCGCAGACCGCGACCGTGTTGTCCAGCTCGTTGGCCAGGTAGGCGTAGCGGCCCGCGGGGTGGAAGGTGAGATGGCGCGGCCCCGCGCCCGGCCGGGTGTGCGCCTGCGCCACCTCGGTCAGCGTGCCCCTGTCGCCGTCCAGCCGGTAGCTGTGGACGGTGTCCGTGCCGAGGTCGACGGCGAGCACATGGCCGCCGTCGGGGCTGGTGACCACCTGGTGGGCGTGCGGCCCCCGCCGGCCGGGCCCCGGTGCGGGACGGGAGTGCGTGACCAGGCCGGTGCGCTCGCCGAGCGCGCCGGAGCCGTCGATCGGGTGCACCGCCACGCTGCCCGAGGTGTAGTTGGCGCTCAGCAGCCAGCGCCCGCCGGGATGCACGGAGAGATGGCAGGGGCCCGCGCCGCCGGTGCTCCGGCTGCCCAGAACCGTGCGGTCGGCCGTCCGCACGGCGGTCACGGCACCGTCCTCGCGCTCGTTGACCGCGTACAGGGTGCGGCCGTCGGGGTGCACGGCGAGATACGACGGGTCGCCGACGCCGCTCAGGGTCCCCTCGCCGGTGATCCGTCCGGTACGGGTGTCGTAGACGGCCATGCCGATGCCCCTGCCGCCGCCCCGTGCCGACGTGTAGGTGCCCAGGTACAGCGGGCGCCGGCCGGAGGAGCGGCGTTCCTGCCGCGCGGCGGCGGTGCCCGTACCCGGGGTGTCGGGCGTCGCCGAGCCCGTGGCGGCCCCGGGCGGCGGCGCGTCGTCGCACGCCGTCGCCGCCGGGAGGGCCGCCACGGCGGCCGTGCCCGCGAGAGCGCGGGCGAAGCGCCGCCTGCTCCAGCCGTCCCTGCCCATGTCCGTACACCTCGCGTCGTCGCTCCTGCGGCCGTGACGGCCACCTTGGCGTGGATCACGGGGCGGGTGCAAGCGAGGCCGTGGGCGCGCGCCGCCGGACGGCTACCGGCCACCGTCCCCGGCCGGTTCGGCGTCCTCCGGCACGGTCACGGGGCCGGTGTCCTCCGCGTCGTCCTGGTCGTAGCGGTCGAACCAGGGCAGACCGGCCCGGGTGTACGCGGCGCGGTCCACGGGGGACGGCGGGGGCTCCTCGCCGGTGATGCGGCGCCACTGACGGGGTGTCACCAGGTGGGCGAAGACACGCCCGGAGGGCTGCCCGGCCCAGTCCCTCAGCGGCCGGTCGTCGGGGTGCACCTCCTGCCGCAGGATGCCGCCGGCACCGAGCCCCGCGACCGCGGCGGCCACGGGGGCCACGGGGGCCGGGGCGCGCGGCGGCGGAGCGGCGCCGCGGCCCCCGGCCGGGAAGGGGGACCGCCTGACGGTGTCCGCGCGGCGCCGTTGCTCCACGCGCCACCGGGTCAGCGCCCGGCCGTCGAGCGGGAAGGACTGCAACCGGACGCCTCCGAGCTCCCCGAGCGCCGCCACGAACTGGCGGACCGTGCCCGTCCCGGAGGCGATGCCGTCCAGCCAGGGCTGGCGGGGCAGCACCAGGTAGTTCTGCGGGTCGCGGGAGAGCCGGCCGTTCCAGGGCCCGCCCGAGACCGCGCACACCGTGCCGGCCCCGACCTGGAGCGCGGTCGGCTCCGCGCTGTCGAACCCGAGCCACATCGCCTCGCGCGGATACACCGGCAGCAGCACGCCGCCGCGCGCCCGCCACTCCTCCGGCACGGCGCGGGCGTGGTCCGCGACCCTGCGGACGGGGAACTCCCCGAGGCCGGGCGGCAGCGGATGGGTGCCCGTCCCGGGCAGGCGCAGGGTGCGGACGAACCGCACCGTCACCCCGCCCGGCAGCCGTAACGCGTTGCCGTCGATCCGCACCGTCGTGTCGGTCATCCGTACACCCCCTGTTGTCGTGGCGGTGTCTCGCTCAGCCGTCACTTGGCACGATGCCCGGAGAAGCGCCGGTTCCGGCGCAGCGAATGCAGCCAGTCCCGCAGCCGTGTGAGGTGCGGCAGGCGTTCGCGCAGCTCGCGGGTGTGGCGGTCCAGTTCCTCCAGCAGGCGGCGGGAGCGGTGCTCGGTGTCCATCTCGTCGAGGATGCGGTTGACCTCGGTCAGGACCGCCCCGTACAGCTGCCATTCGCGGGTGTCGCGCTGCACCTCCTCCAGCAGCAGCCCGGCCAGCTTGTCGCGGGTGGTCGCGGCCTGCCGCAGTTCGGCGGTGAGCCGCTCCTCGGCCGACTCGGCGTTGACGCTGACGCTGGTGGTGACCAGCACCGCGAAACTGACCACGGCGTCGGCGATCTCGGACAGCAGCCGCCCCAGGACGGCGCCCGCCTCCGGCGCGAACAACGGCTCCGGATGACGCTCCTTGGCGAGGTCGGTCAGCGAGCGGGCGAGCACCCGCAGCACCACCGTGACGATCTCCAGGGTGTCCAGACCGGTGCGCAGCACCACCCGGTGCAGCAGGCCCTCGCGGACCCGGGGATTGAGCCGCAGGCTGTCCTCGGCCTGCCGCAGGGACTCGTCCACCTCGGCGATGTCGTGGTCGAGGCGCCGGGCCTCGTGCAGCCGCTCCGCCGCCTCGTGGTGGGGCGGCCGCCCGGCCGCCTCCTCGCCCACGCGCAGCATCAGCTGCCGCAGCCGCCGGGCCAGCCCCTCGATCGACTCGCCCGCTTCCTCCACCCACACCGGCGGAGCCAGCAGCAGATTGAAGGCGAACCCGACCACCGCGCCGATCAGCGTCTCCAGCACCCGGGCCCAGGCGGTGCTCCCCACGGTGGTGACGCCCAGCACCAGCATCGCGCTGATCGCCACCTCGATCTGGAACTCGTGGACCCGCACCACGTGTCCGACGTACAGCGCGGCCAGGATCACCAGCGCCAGGCTCCACCAGCTCAGTCCCACCAGGAGGGAGAAGGCCATGGCGACGAGGACACCGGCCACCACCGCGTTGACCCGGCGGATGCTCATGCGGAGCGTGGCGAACAGGGTGACCTGGACGACCAGCAGGGCGGTCAGGGGCGCGGTCAGCGGCGGCGCGGCCTCCGGGCTGATCCACACCGCGATGACATAGGCGATCGTCGCCGCGGCCGTCGACCGCAGGGCCTGCGCCACCGCGGGCTCCCGGAGCCGCCTCACCAGCAACTTACCCGACCGGCTCATCTCACGTACATCCAGCATCCCCGGGCTGTTCCCTTCCCCAGGCGCATCGAACGTATTCGGACACCTCGGACGTGCCCGGACAGGACCGTAACCGGCCGTGGGGAACGCGGACCGTCTCACGCGCCCTGAGCCGCCGGACGTGACGCGTCCGGCCGTGCGGCGCGCCCCGTACGGCCGGAGGACCGGCACGGCCAGCAGGAACAGGCAGCCGGCACCCCGCCCCCCACCGCGTTCCCGCGGCCGGCCCCCCGACGGACGCGACACGCGGCCGTCCGGGCCCGTTCCCCGGCCGCCGCGGGACCGAGCGGAACCGGCCAGGAACACGGCCCTCGCCCGCCGTCCCGACGGGGCAGCGCCGACGCCGGCTGCCCGGCCGGTACGGGGTCGTGCCCGTCCGTGTCGGCCGGGCTCCCGGTGGGCGCGGCGCGCGGCTGTTCGGGGCCCGCCTGCCCGGCCGCCGCGGGGCCGGGCGGAAGCGGGCGGGAGCGTGGTCCCCGTGCGCCGCCCGGTGGGCAGCCGCGTCGGGTGTCCGGGCGGCGGGTGCGTACGGGGTGGCGCTCGGCCGTGGCTGTGATGTGGCGGTCCGTCCGCGCCGTGTGGCGGGAGCGGGGCCGTGCGGCCGGTGAGCGGACTCAGACGTACAGCTTGTCGATGAAGGCGAACAGGTGGGCCGTGGCCCTGGCCGTCTGTTCCTCCAGGGTGAGGCTCTCCTCGAAGCGGGTCCCGTTCTCCGGGACCTTCTTGCCGCGCAGATACAGGGAACAGGCCAGATCGGTGCACATGTACACGCCGACGGAGTTGCCCTCCCGGCCCGCCGGGCCCGCCTTGCGCGCGGTCATCAGGGTGACGCCGCCACGCGGATGGGTCGTCAGGCACAGCGAGCACAGGCTGCGCTGGAGCAGGCCGCGCCGGGCGGGCTGGAACCGGAGGGCCACGCCGACGGGGCGGCCCTCGCGCTCGGCGACCAGATAGCCGCGGTCGGGCGCGCCGGGGTCCCGCCAGCCCAGGAAGTCCAGATCGTCCCAGGGACGTTCACCGAGGTCACGGGGGACGGCCAGCCGCTTGGCCTCGCCCTTGGAGCAGTTGATGAACGAGCCGCGGATGTCCTGCTCGGTGAGTGGTCGCACGGGGGGTCCTCCGGGAGTCTTCGGCGGTGCGAACCTAGGGGCCCTAGGTTTCTGCCGAGGGTACGCAGCCCGCACTCGGCGGGGCCAGCGATTTTCGCCGACCGGGCGGCCGCCTTAGTTCACAGCGTGAACTAAGGATCCGCAAAAGGTCGCGCCGGGCGGTCCTCCGGAGGTATGTTGCAGGTCGGACAGGGTTCGGAAGGAGCCACATGGCGGGGCGGAACGGGCGCACGGTACGCGACCTCAGGCGGGCCAACCGCACGGCCGTGCTGCAACGGCTCTACTTCGACGGACCCCTCAGCCGCTTCGAGCTGGGCCCGGCGACCGGGCTCAGCTCCGGCTCCGTCAGCAATGTCGTCGCCGACCTGATCGCCGACGGCCTGGTCGAGGAGGCCGGCAGCGTCGACTCCGACGGCGGTCGCCCCCGCACCCTGCTGCGCGTGGCGCCCGGCAGCGGCCACATGATCGGTGTGGACGTCGGCGAGACCCGGGTGCGCATCGAGCTGTTCGACCTGACCCTCACCGAACTCGCCCGCACCGAGCGTCCGCTGACGCAGCAGCGGTACGACGTCGAGGTCATCGTCGACCACATCCGCGACGGCATCGCCGAGGTGCTCGCCGCCGCCGACATCGCCCCCGAACGGCTGCTCGGCGCCGGCATCGGCGTCCCCGGCATCGTGGAGCGCACCGCGGACCGCGGCGCCGTCGTGCACGGCCAGACCATCGGCTGGGACGCCGTCCCGCTGGAGGCGCTGCTGCGCACCGGCGCCCAGCTGCCCCAGAGCGTCCCGTACTTCATCGACAACGGCGCCAAGACCCTCGGCCAGGCCGAGATGTGGTTCGGTGCCGGACGCGGCGCCCGCAACGCCGTCGTCGTCCTCTTCGGCTCCGGCGTCGGCGCCAGCCTCGTCACCCCCGACGTGGAGCACGGCCGGGCGGTCGAGTGGGGGCACCTGACCGTGCGGGTCCGGGGACGCCGCTGCCGCTGCGGCGCGCTCGGCTGCCTGGAGGCCTACGCCGGCGCCGAGTCGCTGCTGGCCCGCTGGCGCGAGGAGGGCGGCCGCCCGCCGCAGGGCACCGACGAGGAGACCGCGCTGACCGCGATGCTCGCCGCCGCCTATCCGGCCGGCAACGAGGCGGCCGACCCGGTGGCGCTGGCCGTCCTCGAGGAGACCGCCGAGTACCTGGGCGCCGGCCTGTCCGACCTGATCAACCTCTTCCAGCCCGAGCGGATCCTGATCGGCGGCTGGGCCGGACTTCAGCTCGGCTCCCGGTTCCTGCCCGCCGTACGCCGCCACGCGATGTCGTACGCGCTGCGTCACCCGGCCGAGAAGGTCACCGTCGAGCTGGGGCGGCTCGGTCCCGACGCGGTCACCGTCGGCGCCGCGATCCTGCCGCTGGCCGACTTCTTCGCCCGCGGCGGGCGGCACCCCGAGCCCGCGCCCGAGCAGCCGCCGCCCGCCTGGCGCACCGCTCTGCGGGAGCGCGCCCCGCGCTGAGGTTTCACCGGCCCGGCGCGGAGGTACCCGCGTGTCGCTTCGAGGGAACGACACGACACGAAGGGAGCGCCCCGTGACCGACCACCGTCTCGAGGGCCCCGGCGAGAACGGTGTGCCCGTCCCGCGCGACATGCCGGACCAGCAGGCGCACGCCGGCGAGGATCCCTGGGAGGTGGTTCCCGCCCGCGAGTCCGGCGACAGCGACGAGATCGAGGACGCTGCGGAGGCCGCCCGGCCCGACACCGGCATCCCCGACACCGACGAGGCGGGAACGGGACGGCGGGGCGCAGCGCACCCGGGCACCGTGCACCCCGAGCACCCCACCCCCGACGAGTCGTCCGCCTGACCGCGATCAGGGAGGGGAGCCGCCGCCGTGGGCATGGCCGACCGTATCCGTTCCTGGCCCGTGTACCGCCAGCTCACCGGCACCGACCGCAGCGGCCGGGCCGGTGCCGTGACGTCTCGCTGTCGGCGGCGGCCCTCGTCCACGACCTGGGCCGGCCGGGCCGGTTCACCCACATGCTCCGGGTGTGCAAACCGACCTCCCCGATGAGCGTGGGCTCCTGGCTGCTGGCGGCGTACGGGCCCGCGGCGGGCGCCGCCGCCGCGAGCGCGGTCACCGGCCGGCTGCCCCGCGCCGGCACCGCCGCGACCTGTGCCGCCGCGCTGCTCGGGCCCGCGGTCGCCACGTACACCGGGGTGCTGGCGGCGGACACCGCGGTGCCCGCCTGGCACGGCGCCCACCGCGAACTGCCGTATCTCTTCGCGGCCTCCGCCACCGCCGCCGCCTCCGGCATGGCGCTGGTGGCGGGACCCGTAGGCGAGAACACCCCGGCCCGCCGCGCCGCCGGGCTCGCCGCCCTCGCCGAGGCGGCGGCCAGGGCGGCCGAGGAGCGGCTCGGCATGGTCGCGGAGACCTGGCGGTCGGGCCGCGCGGGCACGCTGCTGCGCGCCGCCCGGATCCTGACCGCCTCCGGCGCCGTCTGCGCGGCCCTCGCGGGCGGCCGGCGCGCCGCCGCCGTGGCCGGCGGTCTCGCGCTGCTGGCCGGTTCGGCGTGCACCCGCTTCGGCGTCTTCGCGGCCGGGACCGCCTCGGCCGAGGACCCGAGGTACACCGTGGTGCCGCAGCGCGAGCGGCTCATCCGGCGGGGCTGAGCGCCCCGACGCCTCGACGACCGCCCTCCTGTGGTCCGCCGGCGCCCCAGCGCGGCGAAAGCCGCACATCGACGAAGCCCCGCGCGACAGAGGCCCACGCCCGTCCAGAGCGCTCAGGAATCAGCTCGCCCTGCCCTCGTGCAGCGGTGCCGTCCTCGCCCCCGCGCCCTGCTGGAATCCCTTCAGGAACTCCTCCAGCACCTCGGTGGCCGTCCGCTCCGGACGCCAGCCCAGTTCGGCACGCGCGCGCGTGCAGTCCAGCAGGGGCACCCGCAGCACCGCGTCGAACAGGTGCGGGGAGGCGGGCAGCAGATGCAGGTTCCACGCGGCGGCGATCGCCGTGCGGGCCGCGGTGCGCGGCAGCCGTACCGTACGGGTGCCGGTCATCTCCGCCAGCAGTGCGGCGTCGACCGGCGGCTCGGCCGCCAGATTGAAGGCGCCGCGCACGTCGGAGCGGACCGCGAGCCGGTAGGCGTTCGCCGCGTCGTCGGTGTGCAGCGCCTGCACCCGCAGGCCCGGGACGTCGGGCAGGAAGGGCAGCAGCTCGGGCCGGGCCAGCGGGCCCGGCAGGAAGCGGCCGCCGAAGATCCGGCGCTGCTCGCTCGCCGACTCCCGCTTGAACAGGAAGGCGGGCCGCATCCGCACCACCCGGATCCCGGGGTGGTCGCGCTCGAAGGTGTCCAGGGCCCGTTCCAGATACGCCTTCTCCCGGGTGTACGCGGCGTCCGGCCAGCCGTGCGTCGGCCAGGACTCGTCCACGGCGTGGTCCTTCGGCCCCGGCGAGTACGCCCCGACCGACGACGCGTGCACCAGCGCCGGCACCCCGGCCGCGGCCACCGCCTCGAAGACCCGTATCGAGCCCAGGACATTGGTGCGCCAGGTCGTCGCCGGGTCGTGCGTCGGCTGGAACGCCCACGCCAGATGGATCACGGCGTCCGCCCCCGCGAACTCCCCGGCCAGATCGGCCTGTTCGGATGCCAGGTCGACCGCGTGCCAGTCCGTCTTCGGCGGCGACCACTCGGGGATCCGCCGGGCCAGGCCCAGCACGGAGCCGACCTCCGCATCCTGCGACAACAGGCGCACCACGCTGGTGCCCACATTGCCGGTCGCGCCCGTGACCACGATCCTGCTGCCCGTCGTACTGCTCACCTTCCGCTCCTCTCGGCCGCTTCCTCGGCGGAGGTCACCGGGTACCCGGCGCTCGGGAATGCAACGCGGCGGGGGCCGGCGATCGGGCCGTGCGCGGATCCCGGCGGTCTCAGGAGCCTTCAGAGGCCGGGGAGGTTCCGGTGCGGGCGGCGAACGCGTTCACGCCCGCCAGCTCCGCCGACAGGTCCCACAGCCGGGCCGCCTGCTCCGGGTCGGTCGCCCACGGCTTGACGCCGGTGCGCGCGCCGTCGGCCGGGGCGGGCTCGGCGATGTCGCAGTCCTCCAGGTAGACCCCGCCCAGACCGTCCAGCCGCGGGGAGGTCGCGGCCCACACCTGGGTGGCCGCCCCCTGCTGAGGGGTCTTG
Organism: Streptomyces fumigatiscleroticus; assembly: GCF_014647975.1. Taxonomy (GTDB): domain Bacteria; phylum Actinomycetota; class Actinomycetes; order Streptomycetales; family Streptomycetaceae; genus Streptomyces; species Streptomyces fumigatiscleroticus. The sequence goes on along the minus strand of NZ_BMQF01000001.1, from coordinate 500,560 downwards.
AAGCCGATGCCGGGCACCGGTTCGCCCCGCTCGTCGATCCAGCCGGCGGCGACCATCTCCTCCTTCGGCAGATGCCGCTGGAGCGGGGTGAGGATGCCGCCGGGGTGCAGGGCGAAGGCCCGTACGCCGCGGTCCCGGGCGAGCCGGTCCAGGTGCACGGCGAACAGGACGTTGGCGGTCTTGGCCTGCCCGTAGGCCTGCCACTTGTCGTAGCCGCGGTGCCAGTGCACGTCGTCCCAGCGGATGCCCGAGGCGTGGTGGCCGCGCGAGGAGACCGAGACCACGCGGGCGCCGCCGGGCTCGATCGCCGGCCAGAGGCGGTTGACGAGCGCGAAGTGACCGAGGTGGTTGGTGGCGAACTGCGCCTCCCAGCCGGGCCCGACCCGGGTCTCGGGGCAGGCCATGACCGCGGCGCTGTTGATCATGATGTCGACGGTGCGGCCGGAGGCGAGGAACCGCTCGGCGAAGGCGCGCACGCTCTCCAGGTCGCCGAGGTCCAGCTCGTCCACCTCGACGCCGGCCTGACCGCCGACGGCCTCCCGTGCGGCGGCGGGGCGGCGGGCGGGGACGACGACCCGGGCGCCGGCCGCGGCGAGCGCGCGCGTGGTCTCCAGGCCGAGCCCCGAGTAGCCGCCGGTGACGATCGCCAGCCGTCCGGTCAGGTCGATGCCCTGAAGGACGTCGGCGGCGGTGCTGCGGGCGTCGAAGCCCGAGCCGATCCGGTGCTGTGGGGTGCTCCGCGGGATGCTCATGCCCGGAACGCTACGGATTGGAGCGCTCTCGAAGTCAAGCGCGGGAGCCGGACGCGGACGCGGGGGCGGGCCCGGATCCGGCCGGGCGGGAGAAGAAGAGCCCCGACCGGACGGGGGAATCACGGTCGGGGCGGCCCGAGGGCGGGTACGGATGGCGGTCGCCTCTCGGCGAGGGGCTCCACAGGGCTTCAGCCGAACGATCGTCCCTGTGGGCTGTTGTTGAGGCCCGGGGACACTGTCCCATCCGTACCCACGCCCGGTACAACGGCCGGCCACCTGCGGATGTTCCGTTCTCTGTGGGGTTTTGAGGTGATCCGCGTCACTGTGTCGCCTCTGTCGGTGCCGGTGCTTCCGCGTCCGGGACCACCTCGGCCCACAGGTTCTCGGCCTGGAGCAGCAGCGTGCCCAGGACCGCCGTCCGCGTCGCCTCCCGCCCGGCCTGTTCCCGCAGGCCCTCCTGCAACTGCCGGTGCAGCTCCTCCATCGCCGGCACGCTGCGGCCGTCCACGTCCTCCTCCGGCTCCCGGCCCAGCAGGCGGTCGCCCCGCGCCCGGCAGGCATTCCCGATCAGGTCCAGCAGATCCGCGTAACTGCGCAGCACCGTCCCGTCGGGCGGGGCGGGGGTACGGCCCTCGTCGGCCGCCACGGCCAGCGTCCGGGTCAGCCCCTCGATGCTCCCGGTGACCCGGCTCCAGCGCCCGTCCTCCTCCTCGCCGGGCGGCAGTGCCGACGGCACCCGGTGCAGGGCGCGCAGCGGGGCGTAGGTCAGACGCAGGCTCTCCCGGCTCCAGGCGCGGGCCGAGCGCAGCGCCTCCAGCCGCCGTTGCAGCCGTGCCGCGCCGCCCGTCCAGCCCGCGGTGTCCCACTCGGGCTCGCGCAGACCGTCGGCGACGGTGTGCAGCACATGGCCCGCCTCCCGGGCGAGCGAGGCGAGGTTCTCCCGTACGTCGCGCAGATGGATCGGGGGCAGGACGAGCGCGTTGACGGCCACGCCGATGACCGCGCCGAGCGCCGCCAGCCCCACCCGGTGCCCGACCGCGGCGGGGGAGACGGTGCCCATGGTCAGGGTGAACAGGGCCGTGGTGGCCGCGTAGACACCCTGGTCGCCGAAGCGGGGCCAGTTGGCGAGCAGCATCAGGACCGGCAGGGACACGGCGAGCGCCCCCATGGTGGAGCCGGTGAGCGCCTGCGCCCCCGACGCCAGCAGCGTGCCCACACAGACCGCGGCGAACTGCTGCGCGGCCTGCCGCAGCGAGCTGTAGACGGTGGCCTGCACCAGCACCAGCGCCACCCAGGGCGCCATCATCGCCAGCGGGTCGTCCAGCCAGTAGCGCGCCACGCTCCAGGAGAGCAGTGCCGCCGCCGCGGCCTTCAGCGACTGGATGACGAGGTCGCGCTCTCTTCCCGGCCCCCGCCAGGCGGCGCGGGCGGCGCGGGCGGCGTTGCCCGCCTCCCGCGCCAGCGCCGCGGCCGGCCGGGCGGTCCGTATGGTTGCAGGTACCGCATCCGTCACACGCGTCATGCGCTGCGAGTATCCGCGCCACCGGGCATCTCACGCGGGGGAGGGCTCAGGCCAGGGGGCTGTCCTCCAGCGAGGCCAGCAGGTCGGCGGGATCGTCGTAGATCGCGTCCGCTCCGGCCGCCTCCAGGTCCGCGCGCGGGATCCCGCCGCACAGGACGCCCACGCAGCGCACGCCCGCGCTGCTGCCCGCCCGCATGTCCCAGACGGTGTCGCCGACGAACACCGCGCGCTCGGCGGGCACCCCGGCCAGCTCCAGGGCCTGCTGCACCGGCTCGGGCGCCGGCTTCCCCGCGGCCACGTCGTCGGCGCTGGCCGTGGCGGTGATCGCGTCGTCCGCGGAGATCGCCGCGCGCAGCGCCTGAAGCTCCGCGCCGCCCGCGGAGGTGGCCAGCACCACCTTCCAGCCGTCCTGGTGCAGCCGCCGCAGCAGCCGCCCGGCGTCCGCCAGCGCGGGCAGCCGGTCGAAGTACTGCCCGTACAGCGCCTTGTGGGCGGCGCTCAGCTCCGCGTCCTGGTCCGTGTCCCGGTCGTCGCCCAGCAGCCGGGCGATCAGATCCGTGGAGGCCAGGCCGACGGCCCGGTGAACGGCGTGCATCGGCACCCGGTGGCCCGCCTGCCGGAACGCCTCCCACCAGGTCACCACATGCAGATGATTGGTGTCGACGAGAGTTCCGTCGACGTCGAACACGGCCGCCCGTTCCATGCACCTGTCCTTTCGTCGTTCCGCCCCTCGGGTACCACGTCAGGGGCCCGCCACTCCGGACGGCACACGTCCCTCCCGCGTCCACTCCAGCAGCCGGTCGAGGGACCAGGCGGTGACCACCCGCTCCGCGGGCACCCCGCACTCCTCCGCCCGGGCGCACCCGTGGATCTGCCAGTCCAGCTGGCCGGGCGCGTGCGCGTCGGTGTCGACGGCGAACAGCACGCCCGCCTCCACCGCCCGGCGCAGCAGCCGCCGGGGAGGGTCGAGCCGCTCGGGCCGGCTGTTGATCTCCACGGCGGTGCCGCTCTCCGCGCACGCCGCGAACACCTCGCCGGCGTCGAACTCCGACTCCGGCCGCCCCCGCCCGGTCACCAGCCGCCCGGTGCAGTGCCCGAGCACGTCCGCGTGCGGATTCCGCACGGCCGCCACCATCCGGCGGGTCATCGAGCGGGCGTCCATCCGCAGCTTGGAGTGGACGGACACCACCACGACGTCCAGCCGTCCCAGCAGCTCCGGCTCCTGGTCCAGCGAGCCGTCGTCGAGGATGTCGCACTCGATGCCGGTCAGCAGCCGGAACGGCGCCCAGCTCTCGTTGAGCCCCGCCACCACGTCCAGCTGCTTGCGCAGCCGCTCCGGCGACAGTCCGCGCGCCACCGTCAGCCGGGGCGAGTGGTCGGTGAGCACCGCCCACTCGTGCCCGAGGCCCGCCGCGGCCCGGCCCATCTCCTCGATGGGGCTGCCGCCGTCCGACCAGTCCGAGTGCAGATGGCAGTCCCCGCGCAGCAGCGCCCGCAGCCCGGTGCCGCCCTCGGCGAGCGGGGCCTCGGCCTCGTCCTGGAGCTTTCGCAGATAGCCGGGCACCTCACCGGCCAGCGCCTCGCGGACCACCTGCGCCGTCTTCGGGCCGACGCCCTTGAGCGACTCCAGCGCCCCCGGCGCCGCCCGCTCGCGCACCTCGTCCCCGCCCAGCTGGGCCAGGACCCGGGACGCGGTGCGAAAGGCCCGGACGCGGTACGTCGGCGCCTGGGCCCGCTCCAGCAGAAAGGCGATCCGGTCCAGCGCCTCGACGGGATCCATCGCCACCTCCTCCTCACGGCACCTGCCGGGTTCCCCGGCACACCGGGGCCGCACGGCCGGGCCGGCGGTTTGTCCCGATCACCCCCGGGTACTGCGATGCGTCGTCACGTCAACCGCGTACGCCGACCGCGTACGCCGACCGCGTACGCCGACCGCGTACGCCGACCGCGCCGACGAGGAGGCCGTCCATGACGTCCCAGCCCGTGCCCGCCGCCAGGGCCGCCGTCATCACCGGGTCCGACTCCGGGATCGGCCGTGCCACCGCCGTCCGTCTGGCCGAGGCGGGCATGGACATCGGCATCACCTGGCACACCGACGAAGAAGGCGCCCGGGCCACCGCCGAGGAGGTCCGCGCCAAGGGCCGGCGCGCCGAGGTCGCCCAGGTGGACCTGACCCGGCTGCCCGAGGCCGCCGACACGGTGGACGGGCTGTGCGAGCGGCTCGGCCGGATCGACGTCCTGGTCAACAACGCCGGCACGGGCACGGCCACCCCCTATCTCGACCTGGGCCTGGACGATCTGCGGCACGTCCTGGACGTCGACCTGGCCGGGCCGTTCCTGTGCGGGCAGCGGGCGGCGCGGCGCATGATCCGGCAGGGCGACGGCGGCCGGATCGTCAACGTCACCTCCGTCCACGAGCACCAGCCCCGGGTGGGCGCCGCCCCGTACTGCGCGGCCAAGGGCGGCCTCGGACTGCTCACCCAGGTCATGGCGCTGGAGCTCGCCGAGCACGGCATCACCGTCAACGCGGTCGCCCCCGGTGAGATCGCCACCCCCATGACCGGCCAGGAGGACACCGACCCGCACACCGAGCGCCGCCCCGGCGTCCCGCTGGGCCGCCCCGGCGACGCCCGTGAGGTCGCCGCCGTGATCGCCTTCCTGGCCGGCCCCGACGCCTCCTACGTCACCGGCGCGTCCTGGGCGGTGGACGGCGGCATGCTCCGCATGGGACCGCAGGCGGGCTCGCATCTGACCGGTGACGACTGGCGCCGCCCCTGAAATCCGATGGCCGTACGACTGCGCACCAGTTCCTGCGACCGCCCCGGCTTCACCCGCCGCCGCCGCGGCCGGGGCTTCTCCTACCTGGACGCCGACGGCAGGCCGCTCACCGACCCCGGACACCTCGCCCGGATCCGGGACCTGACCATCCCGCCCGCCTGGCGCGACGTGTGGATCTGCCCCTGGCCCAACGGCCATCTCCAGGCCGTCGGCACGGACGACGCCGGGCGCCGCCAGTACCTGTACCACGAGGAGTTCCGCGCCCGGCAGGAGCAGGCCAAGCACGAGCACGTGCGCCAGGTGGCGCGGGCGCTGCCCGAGCTGCGCGCGAAGGTGTCGGCCGACCTCGCCGGCCGCGGCCTGACCAGGGCACGGGTCACCGCCTGCGCCGTACGCCTGCTGGACCTGGGCTTCTTCCGCATCGGCAGCGACCGGCACACCCGGGAGAACGAGACCTATGGCCTGACCACGATGCTCCGCGAGCACGTCTCCTGCGGCCGGGGCGAGATCGCGTTCAGCTATCCGGCCAAGGGCGGCGTCGATCTCGTCCGGGCGCTGGTGGACGAGCAGGCGCACGCCGTCGTACGGTCCCTGCTGCGCAGCCGCCGCGACGGTGAACGGCTGCTCGTCTACCGCGACCGGGGCGCCTGGCACGATCTGCACGGCGACGACCTGAACGAGGCGCTGCGCCGGCTGTCCGGAACCCACATCACCGCCAAGGACTTCCGTACCTGGCACGCCACGGTGCTGGCCGCCGTCGCGCTCGCCGTCACCACCGAGGACGCCCGTGCCACCCGGGCGGCCCGGCGCCGGCAGACGAGCCGGGCCGTCCGCGAGGTCAGCCACTACCTCGGCAACACGCCCGCGGTGTGCCGCTCCTCCTACATCGACCCGCGCGTCTTCGAGCTCTTCGAGGACGGCCGGACCATCGCCCCGGTCCTCACCCGGCTGGGCGAGCACGGCCACTTCGGGCGTCCGGCCACCCAGGGAGCCGTCGAGGCGGCGGTCCTGGAGCTCCTCGACGGCTGACGTGCGGCCCGCCAGGGCGGCCGGCGGCCTACGCTCGACGCATGACCGAAGTCGCGAGCCCGCACATCGCCCGTCCGCGGATCCTGGTGCTCGGGGTCCAGCCGGGCACACCGCCGTTCCGGATCGTGGAGATCGACGGTGAGGTGGTCGGCGAGGCCAGAACCGTCACCGACGTGCTGGAGGCCGCCGCGGCGTTCGGCATCACCGTCCACGACCTGGACGACCCGGACGTGGTCCGCTGGGTGGGCGGCGACAAGTTCACCTGGAACCCGCCGCGTTAGCGCTCCGCGCCGCCGTCCTACGCGGCGTCGTCGGCGCGTTCGGTGCCGGTGCGGGCGGCGCGCCAGGCGCGGGGCGAGACGCCGTAGGCGCCGCGGAAGACCCGGCTGTAGTGGGCGGGGCTGATGAAGCCCCACCGCTGGGCCACCGCCGCCACCGTCGGGGCCGGCCGGCCGCCGCGGGCCAGCTCCCGGGCGGACTCCTCCAGCCGGCGCCGCTGGATCAGACGGCTCACGGTGACGCCCTCGTCCTCGAAGAGCCGGTGCAGATAGCGCACGGAGATGTGGTGCGCCCCGGCCACCGTCTCCGGTGACAGCGCCGGGTTCCTCAGGTTCCGGTCGATGTGGTCGCGGATGCGCGACACCAGGGCGCCCTGCGCGGTCGCCGGCTCCGCCGCCTGCCGGGTCCGCTCGGTCACCAGGGCGTCGAAGAGGCCGGCGGTGCCCGCGGCGAGCCTGGCCGCGACCGACGGTGCGCAGGCGTGCGCCGAGGCGACCAGTTCGGCCAGGAACGGCATCAGCACGGCACCGAGCCCGTCCGCCGTGCCGACCGCGGTGCCGGTGACCCGGCGGACGTCCTCCTCGGTCAGGGGCAGCGCACGGCGGGGCAGCTGGACGACCCGGGCGCAGAACCGCTCCGGGTACTCCAGCGCGTACGGCCGTGCCGTGTCGTACACCAGCAGGTCGCCCTCGCCCGCCACGGCACACCGGCCGTCCTGCACGAGGGTCGCCCTGCCCGACGTCTGCACGGCGACCGTCACGAACTCCTCGGACGAGCGCGCGACGTGCGCGGCCGTACGGCTGGCGCGGTGCGCGTCGGCCTCGACGGTGCAGACCTTCAGGCCGGCCAGGCGGTCCGCGGTGATCCGGCCAGCGAACGGGCCCTCGCCCCGCGCGGTGACGGCCATCGGCACCAGCGCCCTGCCCACCGCGTGGCGCCAGTACTCCAGCCGCTCCCGGCCGGGGACCGCGTCCGTCGTCAGTACCAGGCTCACCCGGTTCTCCTCTCCGCCTCGTGACACCGGCGCGGGCTCCGGTTCCACGGCCCGGTTCCCCGCCACGACCAGCCAAGCAGCGGGCGGGGCCGGCCTCCAGGCAGGAAACAGGCAGAAAGAACCGCCGGTGCCGGGCAGCGGCGTGTGCCGTGCGCTCCCGGGACGGTGCGGTGCACGCGGAGAACAGTGCGAGCGGCCGGCAGGGCCTACGGTGGGGGAGCCGGCGCGGTGGGGATCCGCCGTCGGCCGGCGTCCGGGCGGGCGAGCCGTTCGCGGGCCTCGGCCACGCGGTCCGGGTCGGCGTCCGGGCCGAGGGAGACACAGCGGGCGAGGGCGTCGCGGGCCTCTTCGGCGCGGCCGACGGCCAGCAGGGCGTCGGCCAGCTCCGTGAGCTGACGGCTCTCCATGGCGGTGTTGCCGCCGGCGCGGCAGATGCCGACGGAGGTCCGGAGGTGGACGACGGCCTCCTCCCACCGGTGCAGGCGGCCGTAGCAGGAGCCGATGCCTCCGTGCACCCCGAGACGGGTCATGTCGGCGACATGCGGTTCGACGCGGTCGCCGGCCTCCTCCAGCCGGGCCAGCGTGTGCCGGTAGGACGCGAGGGCCTCGTCGATCCGGCCGGCCTCCTCCAGGATCAGGGCGTGGCCGTGCAGGCTCTGGAGGCTGCCGTGGAGATCACCGGCCGCCTCGAAGAGCCGGGCGGCCCGCCCGTTGTGGTCCAGGGCCGGATCCGGTTCGCCCAGCAGCCGGTGGGCCCATGACCGGTACTGGTGCGCCCACGCCTGCTGGCCCGGGTCACCGGCCCGTTCGGCGGCGGCCAGGGCCGCGGCGGAGTGGGCGAGGCTGTCACGGGGCCGGCCCTCGCACATCAGCACCGCCCAGGCGTGGTAGTTGAGCTGGGTCGCCTCCAGCAGCGGGTCGCCCAGGGCCCGGGCGGAGCGGGCGGCGGTGCCGAAGACCTCGGGCCAGTGGCCCCAGAAGATCCACTGGTCGGAGAACCAGTGCAGCGCCTCGGCCACCTCCACCACCCGGGCGTGCTCGCCGGCCGTCGCGGCGGCGCGCAGGGCGGCCAGCCAGTTCGGCCCCTCGGCCTGGAGCCACCGGCGGGCCCGGTCGGCGTCGGACAGGTCGACGGTGCCGTGCCAGCCGGCCGGCGGCGCTCCGTGGTCGGGCTCGTACCAGCGGCCCGCGACCACGGCCGTCTCCAGCAGCCAGTCGTACATCGCCGCGCGGGCCGCCTCGGCGCCGGCGGTGCCGTCCTCGGCGTCCAGCCGGGTCCGGGCGTACAGCCGCAGCAGGTCGTGCAGGCGGTAGCGGTCCTGGTCCGCGCCGAGCAGCCCGGCCTCGACCAGCTCCTCCAGGGTGTCCTCGGTGTCGAACAGCTCCTGGCCGGTCAGTCGGGCGGCGCAGGCGGCACCGGCGTCCGGGCCCGGGACCAGCGCCAGACGCCGGAAGAGACGGGCGGCCGACGGGGTGAGCTGGCGGTAGGACAGGTCGAAGGCGCCCGCCACCCGCACGTCGCCGGCGGCCAGCGCGTCCAGACGCCGTTCCTCCAGGGCCAGCCGCTCGGCCAGCCGGCGCACCGTCCAGCCGGTGCGGGTGGCCAGCCAGTTGCCCGCCACCCGCAGCGCCAGCGGCAGCCGCCCGCAGAGCCGGGCGACGTCCGCCAGCGCCTGTGGGTCGGCCGCCGCCCGCTCGGCGCCGACCAGCCCGGTCAGGAACGCGGCGGCCTCCCGCTCGCTCAGCTCGCCGAGCGGCAGCCGGTGCACGCTCTCCAGCCCGGTCAGCATCCGCCGGCTGGTCACCAGCACCAGGCCGGCGCCGGTGCCGGGCAGCAGCGGCCGCACCTGGGCCTCGTCGCGGGCGTTGTCCAGCACCAGCAGGCACCGCCTCTCGGCGAGTGTCTGCCGGTACAGCCCCGAAAGGGCCTCGGAACCGGCGCCGGCGATGTCCCGGTCGGGCACCCCGAGCGCCTTGAGCAGGACGAGGACCAGCTCGGCCGGGTCGGGCGGGTGCTCGTCCATGCCGCGCAGGTCCACCAGCAGCTGCCCGTCGGGGAAGCGGTCGGCGAGCCGGCGGGAGGCGTGCAGCGCGAGGGTGGTCTTGCCGGTCCCGGGCGGCCCGGAGACGGCCACCACGACCGGCCCGTCCTGTGCGGCCAGCTCGGCGAGGCGCACCAGCTCCCGCTCCCGGCCGACGAAGTCGTCGACGCCACGCGGGAAGGACCGTACTCCTACGGGGCTGTAGCCCGGGGGGCGGCCGGCCCGGGCGGCGGCCAGCAGCCGCTCCCGCTCCGGTTCCGCGAGCCGGAGGCCGTCCGCGAGGGCGGCCACGGTCCGCCGCTGCGGGGCGGCGCGCCGCCCCCGCTCCAGGTCGCCGATGCCCCGGACGCTCACGCCCGAGGCATCGGCCAGGCCCTCCAGGGTCAGCGACCGTTCCAGCCGCAGCGCCCGCAGCAGTGCGCCGAATTCCGCCCGGTCCCCGCTCAACCCGTTCCTTCCGGCCCGCCGTACAAGATCACGCCGATTCTAGGCGGGCGGGGCCGGGCGCGGTCCGGCCGGCGGTCCGGGTCAGCCGACCGTCCACTTCTGGTTGGCCGTGCCCGCGCACGTCCAGATCTGGAGCGGGGTGCCGTTGGCGGAGTTGTTGTCCTTCACGTCCAGGCACTTGTTCGCCTGCGGGTTGACGATGTCGTGGGCGGCGCTGACCGCCCACTTCTGGGCGGCGGTGCCGTTGCAGTCCCAGAGCTGGACGAGTGTGCCGTCCGCCGTGCCGCCGCCGGCGACGTCCAGGCACTTGCCCAGGGCGCGGATCGTGCCGTCGGAGCCCACGGTCCACTGCTGGGCGGCGGTGCCGTTGCAGTCGTAGAGCTGGACGGGGGTGCCGTTGGCGGAGTTCGCCGCGGCGACGTCCACGCACTTGCCGGCCAGGCCCCGGATCGGCACGCCGGCCGCCGTCTCGCTCGTCGTCACCGACACGTGGTCGACGACCAGTTGCTGCGGGAAGGCGGTGGAGCCGTCCGGGTCGCCGGGCCAGTAGCCGCCGACCGCCAGGTTCAGGATCAGGAAGAACGGCTTGTTGTACACCCAGGTCTTCCCGCCCAGGTCGGCCGGTGTGCGCCGCTGGTAGACGGTGCCGTCCACCGACCAGGTGATCGAGTCCGGCGCCCAGTCCACGGCGAAGGTGTGGAAGGCGTCGGCGAAGGCCTGGCCGTTCGGGAGGGTGTAGCCGGCGCCGATGCCGCCGGAGCCGGAGTAGCCGGGGCCGTGGATGGTGCCGTGCACGGTGGAGGGCTCGAAGCCGACGTTCTCCATGATGTCGATCTCGCCGGAGTTCGGCCAGCCGACCTGGCCGAGGTCGTTGCCGAGCATCCAGAAGGCGGGCCACATGCCCTGCCCGCGTGGGATCTTCATCCGCGCCTCGACGTGCCCGTACTGGGCGGTGAACTTCCCGGAGGTGTTGAGCCGGGCGGAGGTGTACTGGCAGGTGCCGTACCAGCACTGGTAGTTGGCCGGGTTCTCGCGGCGGGCCGTGATCACCAGATGGCCCTGGCCGTCGAGCGCGGCGTTCTTGTTGCCGGACGTGTAGTACTGCCGCTCGTGGTTGTTGACGTTGTCGCCGGTCTCGATCTGCCACTTCGAGGAGTCGACCGCCGTTCCGGCGGGACCGTCGAAGGTGTCGGAGAACGTGGTCACGGCGGCGGCCGCGGCTCTCGGTGCCGTCTCCGCCTGCGCGGGACCGGAGGCGAGAGAGGCGACGAGCCCGGCGGACAGGGCGGAGAACAGACAGGCGCGGAGCAGGCGTGGTCGGGCCACGGCTCTCCCTTCCGTACGGCACTCCGGGGACGGGAGCGCCGACTGTGGTGGGGGGTAAGAGTGTCGCCCTTGATTTAAGGAGTGAGATAAGGAGACCGTCAATACCTTGGTACGGACCACAGGTCGAACGCTTCCGCGACTACGGCGTACGGGTCACTTCCTGGGCCCGCGCGCGTGCACCGCGCGGCTGAGCCTCCGCCCGATCAGCAGATAACCGAGCAGCGCCCCCGCGGTGTTGAGGATGACGTCGTCGATGTCGAAGGCGCGCCCGGTGATCATCGCGCCCTGTGCGAACTCCACCATCAGCATCACGACGGCGGTCAGCAGCAGCACCCGCAGCACACCGCGGGTGCGCGGCGCGACGACCGGCACCAGGATGCCGAACGGGACGCCCAGCAGCAGATTGCCGCCGACCTGGCGGACCGCGTCGCGCAGTGCGGGCTGGTCCAGATAGGCCCGCAGGGACCGGCCGGGATGCAGGTTGGTGTGGGTCAGCGCCTCCGAGGCGGGGGACGGCTGGAGGGTGAGCCGGGCCAGCACGACCGCGAACGCCACCATGACGACGAAGGCGGACGCCATCGCCAGCAGGCGCAGCGGCAGGGGCAGCGGACGCCGTTCGCGCCCGGCGGGCCGCGAGGTCTCCTCGGCCGCGGCGGTGCGGGAACGCCACAGGAAGCGCCGGCGTGACCCGCCCCGGGTCGGATGCGACGCGGCACTCGGCCGTACGGCTGCACGGGCCATTCGGTCCTCCATTCGTCAACTTCCGCACGTTGTGAGGCGGTTACCCGGGGAAGGGCCGACGATGCGGGGCGGCCCGGTGTCCGAGGGGCGCGCGCTCCCGGTTTCCGTCCGCTCCCTCGGGGCACTGAGGGCAACGGGCCGCCGCGCACCGCCGTACGACGCTTCTCGCCCTGGGCGAGGTGGCGGCCCGGTGGGCCGTGCTCGCCGTGCTGTGGCCGGTGTTCGTGAGCACCGTCGTCACGCCGGAGCTCGCCGTGGGCGCCCGATCGGCTCCGTCCCGGCACCATGAGGGCGGTGCCCGCGGTACCGCTCGCCGGAGCGCTCGCGGCCGGTGTGGTCCCGGGCTTCGCCGGCGCGGTGGGGCACGCCGTGGACCGGGCCGCGACGGGCGGTCTCGTGTCCGCCCCGGTGCACCGGACCCCGGCCGGTGTCCTGCCGGGCTGGTCTCCACCGTCCTGGCCGTGGGCCTGGCGGCGCCGGCCGTGGCCCGGCCGCGGCTGCTCGGCGCGCCCGGCCGGGTGCTGCCGCTCGGGCGGCTCCGGTCCGGGCCCACCGGGGACCACGTGGCCTGGCTGCCGGCCGGGACCACGCTGCCGGCGCTGCTGGCACTGCCGGGCGTGCTGACGGCGTCCGGTCAGTCCCCGTAGCTGACGCGCACCTCCTTGAAGCCGAGGGAGCGCAGCAGCCCCTGGAGCATCTCGGTGGTGTTGGACTCGGCGCGCGCGGTCAGCCCGCTGTCCTCGGCCGCGTCGCCGATGTGCCGCACCGCCAGCTTCTGCACGGCCTGCTCGCTGTTGGGGTTGTCCGAGAACAGGTCGCCGAGCCGGTCCAGCAGACCGCGCTGCTTGGAGACGGCGTAGGAGCGGTCCGGGTCGAGGGCCGGCCGGCCGAGCGCGGCGTGCGGCAGCCGGAGCGTGGCCGAGGTGCGGTCCTCGTCGACCGTCACGTCGTCCCCGCCGACCCTGCCGAGATCGACGTAGGCGTCGACGGTGCCCGCCCCGACGTACAGGGTGCGGGTGCCCCGGATCGCGTCGGGCAGGTACTTGGCGTCCTTCTCCAGGTCCACGACGACCTGGAAGTTGCCGGAGGCGGCGTCGTAACGGCTCATGTCCTGGATGGACTTCAGCAGCGCGGGACCCGAACGGTCGTGGGACTCGGTGCCGAACAGGTCCTTCAGACCCGGCAGCAGGCTCCACCGGATCCCGGCGAACAGCACGGCGAGCACCAGCACGACCGCGGTCACCGCCTTGGCCCAGCCGGGCATCCGCCGCACGCGCCGTACGCGCTTGATGGAAGTCGTCATGGCGACGGTCCTCCTTCCTGCCATCTCCGGATGCCCCCCATGTGCCGTGCCAGACGCGGAAGTCGAACGGTGAACAGGGCAGCGGGAGCACGCGGGGGCGCACGGTGCCGCCCTCGGGCGCGGTGGACGCGGTGGCGAGTCCGTCGGCGCCCTGTTCGCCGCGCCGCGAACGGAATAGACAGGAGACAGCAGAGCAACGCTCGGCATCACCCGGATGCTCAGGAGGGGTTGCAGTGGCGAAGGCGAAGTTCGAACGGACCAAGCCGCACGTGAACATCGGCACCATCGGTCACATCGACCACGGCAAGACCACGCTCACGGCGGCCATCACGAAGGTGCTGCACGACCGGTTTCCCGACCTGAACCCGTTCACCCCGTTCGACCAGATCGACAAGGCGCCCGAGGAGCGGCAGCGCGGCATCACCATCTCGATCGCCCACGTCGAGTACCAGACGGAGCACCGGCACTACGCGCACGTCGACTGCCCCGGCCACGCCGACTACATCAAGAACATGATCACGGGCGCCGCGCAGATGGACGGTGCGATCCTGGTCGTCGCGGCCACGGACGGGCCGATGCCGCAGACCAAGGAGCATGTGCTGCTGGCCCGTCAGGTCGGCGTGCCCTACATCGTGGTGGCCCTCAACAAGACCGACATGGTGGACGACGAGGAGATCCTGGAACTGGTCGAGCTGGAGGTGCGCGAGCTGCTCACCGAGTACGAGTTCCCCGGCGACGACGTCCCGGTCGTGCGGGTCTCCGCGCTGAAGGCGCTGGAGGGCGACCCGAAGTGGACCCAGTCGGTCGTGGATCTGCTCGCCGCCGTCGACGAGTTCGTGCCGGAGCCGCAGCGCGACGTCGACAAGCCCTTCCTGATGCCGATCGAGGACGTGTTCACCATCACCGGCCGGGGCACGGTCGTCACCGGCCGGATCGAGCGCGGCACCTTGCTGGTCAACAGCGAGGTCGAGATCATCGGCATCCACGAGCAGAAGACGAAGACGACCGTCACCGGCATCGAGATGTTCCGCAAGCTGCTCGACGAGGGCCGGGCCGGCGAGAACGTCGGGCTGCTGCTGCGGGGCGTGAAGCGGGAGGAGGTCGAGCGCGGGCAGGTCGTCATCAAACCCGGGTCGGTGACCCCGCACACGGAGTTCGAGGCGCGGGCGTACATCCTGTCCAAGGACGAGGGCGGGCGGCACACGCCGTTCTTCGACAACTACCGTCCCCAGTTCTACTTCCGCACCACGGACGTGACCGGGGTGGTCACCCTGCCCAAGGGCACGGAGATGGTGATGCCGGGCGACAACACGACCATGCGTGTCCAGCTGATCCAGCCCGTGGCCATGGAGGAGGGGCTGAAGTTCGCCATCCGGGAGGGCGGCCGTACGGTCGGCGCGGGCCAGGTCACCGGGATCCTCAAGTAGGAGCCGAGGTCCGGCAACCGGACGCCGCGCCGGCCGGGGAGCCGGGGGTCACAGGCCGGACGCGGCCTCCGTCTCGCTCAGCGCGGCGTCCAGCGTGGGCTGCGGGGGCAGCAGCTTCGTCAGGCCGGTGATCCGCATGACGCGCAGCGTCAGGGGGTGGGTGCAGACCAGGTACAGCTGTCCGTCCCGGTCGAGTACCCGGCGCCTGGCCCGGTACAGCAGCCGCAGTCCGGAGCAGTCGAAGAACTCGATCCGGCTCAGGTCGATGACGACCCGGGCCTGTGGACGGCCGGTCTCCCGGTCCATGTACGGGGCGATCTCCGCGGCCGCGGCGATGTCTATCTCGCCGCGGAACTCCAGCACCGTGTGCGCACGGTCGTGGCGGACACGCAGATGAGGGGTGAGCGGTGCGGGTTCCTGCCGCACGACGACATCGCCTCCAGCCTGCTCTTCGGGAGGTGGGACCACGTGTCACCGGGGGCCGGGGTGACGTCGTGCAGCGAGCGTAGACGTGTCCCCGGGTACCCGGTCAGCGCAAAGCCCTTCCCCGCCCTGCAAGTTACCCTCGTTGGAGTGAATTTGAGCATGTTCGGTTGACATATGTCTGGGGATTCTCGAAGCCGCCCGGCGTGCCGTCCGATGTGTGGCCGAGACCTGTCGGACGGGGCGCGAACATGGTGCCCCCGGGACGGGGGAGCGGCGCGGGACGTCAGTCGACCACGAGGACCAGCTTGCCCGTGGTGCGGCCGGTCTCGCCGGCCGCGTGGGCCTCGGCGGCGTCGGCGAGCGGGAACGTCCGGGCGATCGTGGGGCGCAGCCGGCCCTCCTCGGCCAGCTGCGCGATCGCCCGCATGCCGCTGTGGTCGGCATCGACCAGCATGCGCACCGCCCGCACGCCGAGCCGCTCCGCTTCCTGGCGGAAATCGTCCGGCCCGGCCGGTACCAGCGAGACGACGGTCCCGCCCGGCCGCAGCACGCGCAGCGAGCGGACGGAGACGTCGCCGCCCAGGGTGTCCAGGACCACGTCGACCTCCCGCACCGCCTGGGCGAAGTCCGTCTCCCGGTAGTCGAGGGGCTCGTCCACGCCGATGCCGCGCAGGAACTCGTGCTTGCCCGCGGACGCGGTCCCGATCACGTACGCCCCCCGCGCCTTGGCGATCTGCACGGCCACGTGCCCCACCCCGCCGGCCGCCGCGTGGATCAGCACCCGCTGCCCCGGCCGCACGTCCGCCTGCTCCGTCAGGGCCTGCCACGCGGTCAGCGAGACCAGCGGCAGCGCCCCCGCCCGGACGTGGTCGAGCCCGGCCGGCTTGCGGACGAAGGCGCGCGCGGGGGCGGTGACGTACTCGGCGTGCGCACCGTGGCCGAAGGGGTAGGGCAGCATGCCGAACACCTCGTCGCCGGGCGCGAACAGGGCGGCGCCGACGCCCACCGCCTCCACCGTGCCGGAGACGTCCCAGCCGAGCACGAACGGCGGCTCGCCGAGGAAGCCCCCGCGCGCACGGTGCTTGAAGTCCGTCGGGTTGAGCCCGGTGGCGCGCACCCGGACCAGTACCTCGTTCGGCCGCGGCGCCGGCCGCTCGACCCGCACCTCCCTGAGGACCTCGGGACCGCCGAGGACGTCCTGACTGATGGCTCGCATGGTCTCCACGCGGTCCATGGTGTCCCACCGGGCCGCCCCGCGCCCGCCCGTTGCGCCGTCCGGCGGACAGCCGGCGTGCGGACAACTCGGCATGTGCGCGCAGGAATTCGTCGACGCGCACCGGTCCGCGAAAGCGTGACGGAATCCTCACTTCCGCCGGGCCGCGAGTTTGATCGTTTGGGGCTCCGACCCGATAAGCTCCCGATCAGCGCTGCGAGTTGACGCGATCGCGACGGGTCGGCTCGCCCTGCGTACTCATGAGTGCGGTCTCCTTGCACACCCCCCCGTTCGACCGTGTTGCTTCGAAGGATGCAGATGGAACTCGCCACTCCGCCACCGGCGGCGCGGGCCCCTGTCGCCTGGTACAGCTGGTGGCTGATGCCGCTGGGCCTGGGCGGCACGACGGTGGCCGCCACGTTCATGAGCTCGGAGCGGATCATCGCCGCCGTGGCGGGCGCGGCGGCCACCGCTGCCGGCGCCGTGTGCGTACGTCTCCTCGTCCGCGCCCAGGCGCAGCTGCGCCGCGCGGAGGCCGCCCACCGCTTCGCGCAGGACGAGCACGGCCGGCAGTGGCAGCGGCACGTGGCGGGCCTGGAGAGCCGGTACGAGGCCGAGCGCACCGCCCAGGAGGCGCGCCTGGCCGAGCAGGCCGAGCAGTACGAGGCGCGCCTGGCCGAGCAGGCCGGGACCTTCGAGGCGCGGCTGGCCGAGCAGGCCGGGACCTTCGAGGCGCGGCTGGCCGAGCAGGCCGGGACCTTCGAGGCGCGGCTGGCCGAGCAGGCCGGGACCTTCGAGGCGCGGCTGGCCGAGCAGGCCGCGGCGCACGACGCGGAGCTCGCCGGGCGCACGGCGGACTGGCGGGAGCGGCTCGCCCGCCAGCAGGCCGCGGTCGCCCGCCTCGCCGACGAGCAGCTGCCCGACGCCCTGCGCCGGCTGCGCGCCGGTGACGCCATCGACGACCTGCTGCCCGCCGTGCGCGAGTGCGCGGAGGCCGCCCCGGAACTCCAGGCCGCGCTGCGCAAGCTGCTGCGCACGGCCCTGATCGGGGTGGAGGAGGAGTTCGACCGCTCGACCTCCGCGGAACAGGCCGTCATCAGCATCGGCAACCGTATTCATGTACTCACCAGCAAGCTACGCGGCCGGCTCCACGAGATGCAGGGCGAGCACGGCCGGCTGCCCGCCGTCGCCCGTGGCCTGATGGAGCTCGACCAGGCGATCGGCCCCGCCGACTGTCTCGCGGCCAGCATCGGCGTGCTCGGCGGCTCCGACCGGCCGGGCCGCCAGTGGCAGGAGCCGCAGCGCCTGCTCAGCGTGGTGCGCGGCGGCATGGGCCGGATCAAGGACTTCCACCGGGTCCAGGTGCGCCACCTGCCCGAACTCGGCGTCGACGGCGGCCTGGTGGACCATCTCACGCTGATCTTCGCCCATCTGCTGGACAACGCGGCCCGCTACTCGCCGCCCACCGAGCCGGTCCTCGTCTCCGGCAAGGAGGTGCCCAACGGCGTCGGCATCGAGATCCAGGACTCCGGCAAGGGCCTGAGCGAGGAGAAGAAGCGCGAGGCCGAGCAGGCGCTGACCGGCACCGCGCCCGGCGCGGGCCTCGGCGGCATCTCCGAGGACGCCAACATCGGCCTGCGTGTCGTCGGCATCCTCGCCCGCCGCTACGGCATCCGTGTCACCTTCGCGGACTCGCCCTGGCTCGGCACCTCCGTGGTGGTCGTCGTCCCGCACAAGTACTTCAGCCCGCTGCCCGCGACCGCCGCGCCGCCGGCGGAGACCTCCCCCCTGACGGCCGCCGCGGCCCGCGGATCCGCCGCCGTCGCGGCCCCCGCCGCCGGGGCCGGCGCCATCGGGGCCGGCGCCGAGGCCGCGGGCGCCGGGGAGACCACTCCCGGGGGACTGCCCCGGCGCCGCAGCAGGCGCGGCGAGGCCGCCGGGCCGAAGCCGGCCGGGCGCGGCGGCCCGGCCCCCGTCTCCGCCGTACCCCCGGACGCCTCCTTCGCCGGCCTGGCGGCCTTCGCCACCGCCGGACGCGCGTCCGGCGAGGAGCGGTCCCCGTCCGGCGGCCGTGACACGGCCGCCGGAACCGAGTCCACCGAGCACCTCACCGAAGAGAGCGACTAGTCCACATGACGCAACAGGGAACCGACGTGAGCTGGGCGCTCCGCGACCTGGTGGAGAGCATCCAGGAGATCCGCTTCGCCCTGGTGGCCTCCAGCGACGGCAAGGCCATCACCTCCTACGGCGCCGAGGACCCCGACGACGTGGACCGCTTCGCGGCCGTGGTGGCGGGCCTCCAGGCGCTGGCCCAGCCGGTCGCCGAGCAGTTCCCGCAGCACGCGGGGCAGCTCAGGCTGGCGATGATCGAGGTCGACGGCGGCCATCTCTTCGTCGTCCGGGCCGGTGTGGAGACCTATCTCGGGGTCCTGGCCCGCGAGGGCCTGGACCAGGGCCTGCTCGGACACCAGATGAGGGACCTGGCCCGCAGGATGGGCGAGCTCCTGGGCACCACTCCGCGCCTGGAGGAGCACTCTGGATGAGTGTCCCCCGCCGGCCGACGGAGCCCCAGGGCCTGGAGCGCTACTACGTCCTGACCCAGGGGCGCAGCGGACCGGGCGGTGCGGCGTCCAGCCTCGACGTGGCGACTCTCGTCGTCTCCCGGGCCACCCCCTTACCGGGCATGCAGCACGAGCACGCGGAGATCCTCAGGCGTTGCCGCGATCCGCTGTCGGTGGCCGAACTCGGCGCCCATCTCGGGCTGCCCTTCAACATCCTCGCGGTGCTGTTGTCGGACCTGCTGGACGCGGGCCGCATCGAAGCCCGTGACCCGATCCCGGCACACGACGCCGGCCGCGGGGCCGACCTCGCGCTCCTTGAGGAGGTACTCAGTGGACTCGAAAGGCTTTGACCGGCCCGGGCGGCCGGCGGCCGGCCGGACCCGCTCGGTGAAGGTGATGATCGCCGGCGGTTTCGGCACCGGCAAGACCACCATGGTCCGCTCGGTCAGCGACATCCGGCCGCTCACCACCGAGGAGACCCTCACCCAGGCCAGCGCCGGCGTCGACGACCTCATCGGGGTCGCCGACAAGACGCAGACCACCGTCAGCCTGGACTTCGGCAAGATCAGCCTCAATGACACGCTGACGCTGTACCTGTTCGGCACGCCGGGCCAGGAACGGTTCTGGTTCCTGTGGAACGGCCTGTTCAAGGGCGCCCTCGGCGCGGTCGTCCTGGTGGACACCCGGCGCCTGGCCTCCAGCTTCCGGGCCATCGAGGAGATGGAGCGGCAGCAGGTCCCCTTCGTCATCGCGCTCAACGTCTTCCCCGACTCCCGCGACCATCCCGTCGAGGAGATCCGGGACGCCCTGGACATCCCCCCGCACACCCCGGTCGTGGCCTTCGACGCCCGAGACCGGTCCTCCAGCCGCGACGTGCTCGTCGCCCTCATCCGTCACCTGAAGGAACGCCCGGCCGTCGCCCTGGAGCCCCGATGAACGACCAGCCCGCACCCGGCACCGGCTGCCCCGTCGCCCACGGCGAGGGCGTGACCCGGCTGTACGGCCCCGAGGCGGCGACCGACCCGCACGGCATCTACGCCCGGCTGCGCGAGGAGTACGGTTCCGTCGCCCCGGTCGTGCTGGAGGGGGACGTACCCGCCTGGCTGGTGCTCGGCTACCGCGAGAACCGGCGGGTGCTGGACAACCCCATGCAGTTCAGCCGCGACTCCCGGATCTGGCGGGACTGGCGGGAGGGCCAGGTGGAGGACACCTCGCCGCTGATGCAGATGGTGGGCTGGCGTCCCGACTGCGTCTCGCAGGACGGTGAGCCGCACCGCCGGCTGCGCGCGGCGGTCACCGACAACCTGCACGCCGTGGCGGGCCGCGGCATCCGCCGGCACGCCACGCACTTCGCGCACAAGCAGATCGACGCCTTCGCCGGCGAGGGCCGCGCCGACCTGGTGACCGACTTCGCGGAGTATCTGCCGATGCTGGTCCTCACCCGGGTCTTCGGGCTCGCCGAGGGGGAGGGGCGCACCCTGGCCGAGTCCAGCAATCTGGTGATCAAGGGCGGCGCGGACGCCCTGGCGCACAACGAGCGCATCATGCGGATCCTCGGCGAACTCGCCGCCCGCAAGCGCGAGGAACCGGGCTCGGACTTCACCAGTGGGCTGCTCGAACACCACGCCGGTCTCGACGAGGACGAGATCGTCAACCATCTGCGTCTGGTGCTGATCACCGCCCACACCATGACCAGCAATCTGCTGGCCCGGGCGCTCCAGCTGATGCTCACCGAGACGTCCTGGATGTCCGGGCTGGTGAGCGGCCAGCTGAACCTCTCCGCCGTCGTGGAGGAGGTGATGTGGAACGCCCCGCCGCTGGCCGTGCTGCCGGGGCGGTTCGCCACCGCCGACCTGGAACTGGGCGGCTGCCCGGTCAAGGAGGGCGACCTGCTGGTGCTCGGTCTGGCGGCCGGGAACGCCGACCCCGAGATCCGCCCGGACGCCGGGATCTCCGTCCAGGGCAACCAGTCGCACCTGGCGTTCAGCGCCGGCCCGCACGAGTGCCCCGGCCAGAACATCGGCCAGGCCATCATCGAGACGGCGGTCGACGTCCTGCTGCACCGGCTGCCGGGCCTCAGGCTGGCCGTACCGCCCGAGGAGCTCACCTCGACGGCCTCCACCTGGGAGTCCCGGCTGGACAGCCTGCCGGTGGAGTTCCCCGTCTAGACGGGGTGGTGCGGGGGCGCCGTCCGGCCGGGCGGCGCCCCCCGTGTCTCAGACCGTCAGCAGGTCGTCCACCGAGCCCCGGCCGGCCAGCTCGGCCGTGGCCACCGGGCCCTCCTTGGCCGCCGCGTAGCGGCCCGTGGTCAGCGCCCACTCGTAGTTGCCGTTGATCCAGTGCCGGATGGCCTCCACGCCCATGCCGACCTCGGCCCGTTCCCGCTCGTCCAGGCCGAGTTCGTCGCACATCCGCGGCACCCGCGCCTCCAGCTCCAGATACTCGCCGAGGCGGTCGGTCGTCATGCGGTACGCCTCGTCGGCGGCCTCCTGCCACGAGCAGCCCCGCTCCCGGTGCAGTACGGCGATCAGGTTGTGCCCGTCGCCGCGGCGCCGCTCGCGCTCGAAGGAGTGGATGTCGTTCATGAAGCCGATGGTGTCCGCGGCCAGGTCCCGCATCCGTTCCATCAGGGGATGCGCCATCGCCTGCGGCGGCACCTCGAAGCCGCGGCTGCGCTCGCCCGCGTCGATGCTGTGGTGGATGCCGACCGTACGGCGCCGGAACGCGGCGTACTCCCGCGGCCCCAGCGTCCCGGCCAGGCCCCGGGCCGCCAGGTCGACCTCCTCGCAGTGCGCCACGAGGAACCGCCCCCAGGACGCGGCGAACCGGGACTGCCAGGTCAGGGACATGCCGGCCGAGAGATGCTCCCACACCTCCGCCCAGGCCAGGGTGATCGGGCAGACCACCCGGGGCGGTGTGCCCGCGGGCCGCAGGGGAGTGACGATCAGCTCCCCGGCGACCTCGGCTATCCGGTCCGCGCGGTCCGGCCGCGCGGCGTCGAACTGGTCGTCGAAGAGAAAGGCGAGGGAGAACCAGTTCATCAGGACGACCAGGTCCTCGGCCGAGGCGTACGGGTAGGTGCGGGCCGCGGCCCCGGGCAGGTCCCACGACCGGTACTCGTCGAACCCGGCCTCGCTGCGGACCAGCCCCCGGTCGCGCACCCAGCGCAGATGGCGCTTACGGGCGTACTCCAGATGCTCGCTGACGGGGGTGTCGAAGGGCAGGTCGAACCGGACGTCCTGAGGCATGCGCTTCCTTTCGGGAGACGGAACGCTGAAGTCCCCCCAACTCCTGCGCGCGGGCGGTCATGACGGCCGTCCGCGCCTGCGAACTCGGCCTCGCGGCGCGGTAGTTGTACCGCGAAGCCATCCGAGGCTGCCCAGCGCGTAGATGATCTACACCGTGGCCCGGCCGTGACGTGTGTTACTGATCATGCCTCGTGAGCTGCGTATACTCCGTCGTTTCCGGCGCGCTCCGGCGCCGCTTCCGC
Organism: Streptomyces fumigatiscleroticus; assembly: GCF_014647975.1. GTDB lineage: Bacteria > Actinomycetota > Actinomycetes > Streptomycetales > Streptomycetaceae > Streptomyces > Streptomyces fumigatiscleroticus. The sequence continues at coordinate 478,230 of NZ_BMQF01000001.1, read as the reverse complement.
CACGGGCGGCGGACCCTGGGGCCACACTGGGATCATTCGCCCACCGCGCCCCGTCAGGAGGCCGTACGCCGATGATCACGCCCCCCGTACGCACCGCCGCACAGCGCAGGCAGGACACGCTGCACCGGCTGGAGCACGACGCCGCCGCCTGGGTCGCCACCGCGGACGGCGAGCCGGGCACCCCGTACCTCGTCCCGCTGTCCTTCCTCTGGAACGGCAGTTGTCTGCTGTTCGCCACGCCCGCCGCCGGACCGGCCGGCCGGAACCTGGCGTCGGCCGGCCGGGTGTGCGTCGGGATCGGCGAGCCGCGGGACGTCGTGCTCGTCGAGGGCACCGTGCGGACGCTGGACCCCGCCGACCTGCCCGAGGAGGACGCGGAGCTGTTCGCGGCCAGGACCGGGTTCGACCCGCGCCGGCTCGCCGAGCGCCACCACTACGTCCGCGTCACCCCGCGGCGGGTGCGGGCCTGGCGCGACGCCGAGCGGCCGGCCGGGTCGGAGCTGATGCGCGACGGGCGCTGGCTGCCGGCCGACTGATTCGGCCGGGCCGGGATATCCGCAAGGTACAGGGCGGCGGGGCACGACCGTCCCGCGCCCCGGACCCTTCGGAGGAGACATGGCACCGGTGAAAGCGGGCGTCGTGGTGCTCGACTGCGCCGAGCCCGAGAAACTGGCCGAGTTCTACAAGCAGTTACTGGGGGCCGAGGAGACGGACGTCGCGGCCAACCGGGTGGAGATCCGGGGCGCCGACGGCTTCCGCATGGCCTTCCGCCGCGACGTCAACGCCACCCCGCCGAGCTGGCCCCGCCCGGAGAACTCGCTCCAGGTCCATCTGGACTTCGTGGCCGAGGACCTGGACGAGGCCGAGCGCCGGGTGGTCGGGCTCGGCGGGCGCCCGGTCGAGGCCGGTGACCCGGCCGGTGTGTACGAGGAGCGCGGCTTCGCGGATCCGGCGGGCCACTCCTTCACCCTGCGCCGTGTTCCCCCGACGGCGCCGAAACAGGGCTGACGCCCGGCGGGGTGTCCGCTCCGGTGCGCGTTCCGGAGCGGGCGGTGAACGACCGAGGCCCCGTTCCCGGCGTGCGGCCGGGAACGGGGCCCCGCGGTGCGGTGCTCAGTCCCGGCCGCCCTCGTCCTTGACCGGCCAGACTCCGGTCGAGCGCTCGATGGCCTTGGCACCGGTGCGGTCCACGGCGCTGCGCACCACGGCGAAGATGGCGCCCTGCACCGCGGCGGCCGCCAGGATCTCGCCCCAGCCGCGGTCCGGGTCCAGCGCGTCGGGCGCGTCGTCCTCGTGCCGGACCGCCTTCCACGCCTTGCGGAAGGCCAGGCCCGCCAGCGCGCCGCCCGCCCAGCTCAGCGCGAACCCGAGCGGCTGGTAGACGAGAGGCAGTTTCTTCTTCTTGGCCACGTGGATCTCCTTGCGGTGAGCCGATGGGACATCGGACGGGTGGTGGACGGTCAGGGGCGGCCCCGCGCCGGGACCTCCTCCCCCGAGGGGACCGGCCCCGGCGGTGTCCCGTCGCCGAACGGCCGGCCGCCCAGCTCCTGCCGGTGATGGGGCGTCAGCCAGCCGGACAGGTCCGGGCCCAGGGGCACGATGCGGGTCGGGTTGATGCCGGTGTGCACCTGGTAGTAGTGCCGCTTGATGTGGTCGAAGTCGACGGTGTCGCCGAAGCCCGGCGTCTGGAACAGATCACGGACGTAGGCCCAGAGCACCGCGTTCTCCGCCAGCTTCCAGCGGTTGCACTTGAAGTGCCCGTGATAGACGGCGTCGAAGCGGACCAGTGTGGTGAACAGGCGGATGTCGGCCTCGGTGATCGTGTCGCCGACCAGATAGCGCTGCCGGGCGAGCCGCTCCGTCAGTGCTTCGAGACGCCGGAACACGCCCGTGCAGGCGGCCTCGTACTCCTCCTGGTGCGTGGCGAAACCCGCCCGGTACACGCCGTTGTTGACGTCCTCGTAGACGCCCGCCATCACCTCGTCGATCTCGTCGCGCAGCGCCTGCGGATAGAGGTCGGGCGCGCCCGGGCGGTGCAGGGCCGTCCACTGGGTGGCGAGATCCAGGGTGATCCGCTGGTAGTCGTTGGTGACCAGCTGCCCGCTGGGCACGTCGACGATGGCCGGCACGCTCACCCCGCCCGGGTAGCCCGTCTCCCTCCGGTCGTAGGCCTCGCTGAGGTGACGGATGCCGAGCACCGGGTCGCGGCCGTCCGGATCGAGGGTGAAACGCCAGCTGCGGTCGTCCTGGACCGGGTCGGCGACGGCCAGGGACAGCGCGTCCTCCAGACCGAGCAGCCGCCGGGAGACCAGGGCTCTGCTCGCCCATGGGCAGGCGCGGCTCACCACCAGACGGTAGCGGCCCGCCTGCACCGGCCAGCCGTCCCGCCCGTCGGCGGTGATGCGGTCCGTGAAGTGGCTCCGGGACCGTTGGAACGCCTTGTGGCCGTACCCGCCGTTGCCGGCCGTTCCGGCGTCACCGCTCATGGTGCCTCCACTGTCTGCCGTACGAGTGCCCTGGTGGACGCGTTCCCCGATTTCCGCGCTCTCCACGGTGTGATCGGTGCGGGCGGGGGCAAATGGGCGAACGTGAGTGGGACAGCCTCGGAGAAGAAGTCGGACCGCAGGACACGCGTCACCGTACTGGTGGCCCTGGCGGCCAATCTGGTGATCGCGGTCGCCAAGGCCGTCGGCGGGCTCGTCGCCGCCTCGCCCGCCCTGCTCTCGGAGGCGGCGCACTCCGTGGCCGACAGCCTGAACGAGGTCTTCCTCCTCGCCGCGCTGCGCCGCAGCCGCCGCCCCGCCGACGCGCGCCATCCCTTCGGCTACGGCAAGGAGCGGTTCTTCTGGTCGCTGCTCGCCGCCGTCGGAATCTTCGTCATGGGCGGCTGCTTCTCCTTCTTCCAGGGGGTCGAGGCCCTGCACAGCGGTGCCGAGGAGGAGCTCAGCGGCTATGTGGCCGGGCTGATCGTGCTCGGCGTCGCCTTTCTCGCCGAGGGCGCGTCGCTGCTGCGGGCGCTGCACCAGGTGCGGCGGCAGGGCGGTACGCAGGGCATGCGGGACCCCGCCCTGCGCACGGTCGTCGCCGAGGACGGCACGGCGGTGCTGGGGGTGACCCTCGCCATGATCGGCATGGTGCTGCACATGGTCACCGGCCAGGTCGTGTGGGAGGCGAGCGCCTCCCTCGCGATCGGCGCGCTGCTGGTCTTCGTGGCCTACCGGCTGGGCCGCGACGCCCGCGACCAGCTGATCGGGGAGGCCGCCGACCCGGAGGCCAGCGGCCGGATCAAGGCGCTGCTCGATGCCCAGCCCGAGATCGACAGCGTGGAGGCGCTGTTCACCATGAAGACGGGCCTGGACTCCACCCTGGTCGCCGCCCGCATCGACCTGATGCCCGGCATGGACAGCGAGCGGGTGGAGGAGGTCTGCGTGCGCATCAAGCGTTCCATCGCCCGGACCGTCCCCGAGGCGGGGCAGATCTTCCTGGACGTCACCGACCGGCCCGCCGAGGAGGCACACGAAAGCCCCGCCGCGACGGGGGAGCGCGGCGGGGCCTGAACACACGGCTGCCCGGCGGCGGCCGGTTCATGCCGCCCGATGCGGAAAAAAAATCCGCCGGCTCCGGCTCAGCTCCCGGCGGCCGGCTCCAGGACGAAGACCGGGATCTCCCGGTCCGTCTTCTTCTGGTAGTCGGCGTAGGCCGGATAGGCCGCGACGGCACGCTCCCACCACTCGGCCCTCTCCGCGCCGGTCACCTCACGGGCCGTCATGTCCTGCTTGCGGGGCCCGTCCTGAAGCTCGACGTGGGGATCGGACTTGAGGTTGTAGTACCAGACCGGGTGTTTGGGCGCCCCGCCCAGGGAGGCGACCACGGCATAGCGTCCCTCGTGCTCGACACGCATCAGCGGCGTCTTGCGGATCTTCCCCGACCGGGCGCCCCGGCTGGTCAGCACGATCACCGGCAGCCCGGTGTCCTGCAAGGTCGTGCCCTTGGTGCCGCCGGAGCTCTCGTACAGCTCCACCTGCTCGCGCACCCACTGCGTCGGGCTGGGTTCGTACTCGCCCTCGAGAGGCATGGCTTCTCGTCCCATCGTCGCGTCGTACGGCTGAGCGGCACCGGCGGTCGGCCGCCGGTGCGCGCGGTCACCATTCATACCGCGTCGCCCGCGGGGTCCCAACCGGCACGCCCGGCCATGACCCCGCGGGTAATCGCCCCCGGCCGCACGGTCCGGCACAGTCGTGAGCGCACCGAACGCCCGCACGACGACCGGCCGCAGGAAGGACCGTCCCATGACCGCGACCACCCACCGCACCACCCGCCGGCTGGTGGAAGAGCTGCTGCGCCGGATCGGCGAGGGCGATGCGGACCGGATCGCCGAGCTGTACGCCGAGCACGGCGACTGGCGGCTGAACTGGCCGGAGGAGGAGCACGGCAGGGCCGCGACCCCGTGGATCCGGCACCGCGCCACCCGCGCCGACGCCGCGGCCCACTACCGGGACCTGGCCGCCCACCACGTGCCCGGCCGGGCGGACACCGTCGTGGAGCGGATCCTGGTCGACGGCGACGACGCCGTGGTGACCGGCGAGATCCGGCAGACCGCGGCGGCCACCGGGCGGACCTATCGCGCCAGGTTCGCCCTGCACCTCACCGTCCGGGACGGGCTGGTCGTCCGGCACCATGTGTACGAGGACAGCCTGGCGGTGGCCAGGGCCTTCGCACCGTAGGGGCGGGGTGTCACGGGCCGGGCCCCGGCCCGCGGCACCCGGCCGCGCACATGGCCGGAACCCGATGCGGCCGCCGCCGGCCCGGCCGCCGGTTCCGCGCACGCCGGGCGGGGCGGGCAGCGGTCTTCGCGCGGGCCGCCGTCCGCGGTTCCCGCCCCGGGAACGGCGGTCCTCGGCCAGATTCCGCCCGCCGCGGTTCTGGCCGAACTTTCCGTCGCCACGTAGGTGCCTGCGGCATCTAATGAAGATCGGCACGACGTCCTCTTCGTCTGCGAGGTCTTCCATGACGGACTTGACGGAACCCGTCGTCTTCCCCCAGGACCGGACCTGCCCCTACCACCCGCCCACGGCGTACGACCCGCTGCGCGGCACCCGGCCGCTGACCGAGATCACCCTCTTCGACGGCCGCCGGGCCTGGCTGGTCACCGGGCACGCGCTCGCCCGGCAACTCCTCGCCGACCCACGTCTGTCGAGCAACCGCAACCGGCCCGGCTTCCCCATGACCACCCCGCGCTTCGCCCAGGTACGCGACCGGCGGCTGGCGCTGCTGGGCGTGGACGACCCCGAACACCGCGTCCAGCGCAGGATGGTGCTGCCGGAGTTCACCCTGAAGCGTGCGGACGCCCTGCGCCCGCGGATCGAGGAGATCGTGGACGAGCGGCTCGAGGCGATGATCGCCCAGGGGCCGCCCGCCGACCTGGTGGCCGCCTTCGCGCTGCCGGTGCCCTCGATGGTCATCTGCGCCCTGCTCGGCGTCCCCTACGCCGACCACGACTTTTTCGAGGAACAGTCCCGCCGGCTGCTGCGCGGCCCGACGGCCGCCGACGCCGAGGCGGCCCGCACCCGGCTGGAGGTCTATCTCGGCGAGCTGATCGACCGCAAGCGGAAGGACCCCGGCGACGGCCTGCTCGACGACCTGGTCCACCAGCAGTTGCGCGACGGCGTGATCGACCGTGAGCTGCTGATCGCCATGGCGATCATCCTGCTGGTCGCGGGCCACGAGACCACCGCCAACATGATCTCGCTCGGCACCTACACCCTGCTCCAGCACCCCGAACGCCTGGCCGAGCTGCGCGCCGACCCGGCGCTGCTGCCCGGCGCGGTCGAGGAGCTGATGCGGATGCTGTCCATAGCGGACGGGCTGCTGCGGGTGGCCACCGAGGACATCGAGACCGGCGGCACGACGATCCGCGCCGGCGACGGCGTGGTCTTCGCGACCTCCGTCATCAACCGCGACGAGAGCGTCTACGCCGACCCCGACACCCTCGACTTCCACCGTCCGGCCCGCCACCACGTGGCCTTCGGCTTCGGCATCCACCAGTGCCTGGGCCAGAACCTGGCCCGTGCCGAGCTGGAGATCGCCCTGCGCGCCCTCCTCGGCCGGCTGCCCGGACTGCGCCTGGCCGTCCCCGCGGAGGAGATCCCCTTCAAACCCGGCGACACGATCCAGGGGATGCTGGAACTCCCCGTGGCCTGGTAGGAGGCTCCGGACATGCGCATCGACATCGACAAGGACGTCTGCATCGGCGCCGGGCAGTGCGCCCTGACCGCCCCGGACGTGTTCACCCAGGACGACGAGGGATACAGCACCCTGCTGCCCGGCCGGGAGGACGGCGGGGACAGCCCCCTGGTGCGGGAGGCCGCCCGCGCCTGTCCGGTGGCGGCGATCACCGTGTCGGAGACGGTGGGCTGACGCCGGGCAGGTCCAGGACGGCCAGGTCCAGCCGGCGCAGCCGCTCCGGGCCGGCGAGCACGTCGTAGGAGGCGACGCGCTCGCCCGCCACGGTGAACGTCAGCACGCACACCAGCCGGCCGTGCGGCGCGACCACCGCGCCGACCGCACCGTCGACCAGCGCCGGCGCCGCCCACCGGGCCCGGTGCCCCAGCAGCACCGTCCCCTCCGCCACCGCCCGGGCGCCGCGCAGCTCGGCGGGCACCCCGGGCGGCAGGACGGCGGGGTCGGACCGCCGGACGACGCCGGGCGCCAGCACATGCAGCAGCGCGCCGAGGTCGCCGCCGCGCGCCGCGGCCAGGAACGCCTCGACGACATGCCGGTGCCGCTCCAGCGCGTCGCCCGGCACCGCCGGGGTGCCCCGCACCTTGTGGCGGGCGCGGCTGGCCAGCTTCTTCGCGGCCGGCTGCGAACGCCCCACGACGGCCGCGACACGCTCGAAGTCCACCGCGAACAGGTCGTGCAGCACGAACGCGACCCGCTCCGCCGGGCTCAGCCGGTCCAGCACCACCAGCAGCGCCAGACCCACCGCATCGGCCGTCAGGGCCTCCTCCTCCGGCGACCCGCCCGCGCTCACCGGGGGCGGCGACATCCCGTAGGGCTCCTCCCGCCGGGCGGCGCGCGAGCGCAGCTGGTCCAGGCAGATCCGGGAGACGACCGTCGTCAGCCAGGCACCCAGGTCGCCGATGCCGTCACCGCCGGTGCGGGCCAGCCGCAGCCAGGCCTCCTGCACCGCGTCGTCGGCCTCGCCGGGCGAGCCCAGCATCCGGTACGCCACCGCCCGCAGCCGGCCGCGCCGCTCCTCGAACCGCAGCGCCAGCTCGTCGTACCCGTCCATCGGTCACCTTTCCCCGTCGGGCTCCGTCTCCACGGAAACGACGGACCACGACCGATCGAGGTGACATCCGATGCTGCTGCACATCGACTCCAGCGCCGACCCGGCCGCCGCATCCGTCAGCAGGCGGCTGACGGACCTGTTCACGGAGGTGTGGCGGCCCCTGCACCCGGCCGCGGACCGGGTGTACCGCGACCTGTCCGCCGACCCGGTGCCGCCGCTGACCGCCGCCTACACCGCCCTGGGCCGCCGCGTGGAGCGCGCGGGCCTGGTCCCGCCGCACAAGGTGCCCGCCCTGATCGAGAACGCCGCCGAGGCGCGGGAGTGGGAGCTGACGCTGCCCCTGGTGACCGAGGTGCTGGCCGCGGAGACGGTGCTGCTGGGCGTGCCGATGTACAACTACTCGGTGCCCGCCGCCCTGAAGGCGTGGATCGACCGCGTCTCCTTCCCCGGCGCGTTCACCGACCCGGACACCGGCGAGAGCCTGCTGCGCTCCACCCGCGTGGTGGCGGTGCTGGCCCGGGGCGGCGGCTACGGCCCCGGCACCCCCCGCGAGCACGCCGACCACCAGACGCCGTATCTGAGGACCTACTTCCGCAACCTGGGCGTGGCCGAGGAGAACCTGCACCTGGTGACCGCCGAACTGACCCGGGTCGACCTCTTCCCGCACCCGCCCGTCCTGGAGGAGCTGGCCGCGGCCTCCCTCGCCGCCGCGCGCGCCGAGCTGACGGCCCTGGCCGCCGGCGACGGGCCCGCCCCGGGTAGGGTCCCGGAGTGACCCGACAGGCCGACAAACCCTTCCTCTACGCCGTGGTCTGCGCCGCCGGCATCGCCGCGGACGTCAGCAAGCTGATCACCGCCGCGCAGGAGCGTCACTGGGAGGTCGGTGTCCTCGCGACGCCGGTCGCCATGGACGGCTTCTTCGACACGGCCGCCGTCGAGGCGCAGACCGGCCGCCCGATCCGCTCCGCCTGGCGCCGCCCCGGCGACGCGCGGCCCTTCCCGCCGCCCGACGCCGTGGTGGTGGCGCCCGCCACCTTCAACACCCTCAACAAGTGGGCCGCCGGACTGGCCGACACACTCGCCGTGGCCACCCTGTGCGAGGCGTCCGGGCTGGGCGTGCCGATCGCCGTCCTGCCCTGTGTCGCCGACGCGCTGGCCGCCCACCCCGCCTACCGGGACAGCCTGACACGGCTGCGCGGGATGGGCGTCCGCTTCGGGGAGCGGTACTCCGGCGAGCCGGACGAGGACGGCAGGCGGCCGGAGTTCGGGTGGGAGCGGGCGCTGGACCTGCTCGAGGCGGCATGACGGTTCAGTCGCAGCCGACCGTGGGCCCCGCCAGCATGCCCCCGGTGTACAGCGCCTGCCCGCGCGCCATCCAGTAGCCCAGCTTCGAGACGACCGTGGAGCAGGCCGGCCCCAGCGTGACGCGGACCCGGACGGTGGCGGGATGCCCCGGCTGGAGGTCGGTGAGCGCGCAGTCCAGGGAGTGTGCCAGCCGGGTCTTCGACGGGGCCCTGCCGACCAGCGGATTGACGCACCGCTTGTCGGCCGTGGCCAGCCTCACCCCCGAGCCCTCCTCGCCGATGACGCCGAAGCGGGCGCTGCCGTCGCCGGCTTCGCTGTCCCGGGCGACCGTGTAGGTGAGGGTGGTCGTGGAGTGGGGGCGCAGGGTGTGCCGGTCGACCTCGATGCGGTGCGTCGGCGCGGCCTCGGGGGCGGTCAGGGTGAGCCTGGCGTGCACGGTGCCCCGCAGGTCCACGCCCCCGGGCGTGGAGCGGACCCGCACGTCGGCCGTGACGTCGTACGTGCCCGGGCCGGGGTAGGGGCCCGAACCGGGCAGGGTGCCGGTGGCGGTCGTCCGGCCGTCGCGCCGCGCGGTCCAGGTGCCCGAGGTGGCGCAGGCGTACCGGACGGCCGTGCCGGGCCGGTGGCAGGTCGCGGGGGCGGACAGGGCCATCGTCGGGGTGCCGCTGCCCGCGCAGAGGCTGACCGAGGCGCGCTCGCCGTGCCCGCCGCGCAGTGTTCCCGCCGGGACGCACAGGGTCGACGGCCCGGCCGCGGCGGCGGGCCGCGGGCCGGGCCGGCCCCACGCGGGCGGCACCAGGGCGAGCAGCAGCACGGCCGCCCCGGCCAGGGGCGTGAGCCTTCTCGGACGTGTTGTCGGACGTGTCGGCACGGTGATCCTCCCGCACGGCCACGACCGGCCGGGCGCCGGTCACCTGCGCCGAGGATGCGGCAGCGGACCCGGCACCCGGCCGCTCCCACGCCGCACGGTCACCTGGCAGCAGCAACACCGGGGCCGCTCCCGGCACGTACGCTCCCCTGGTACCCATCCTCCACGGCAGGAGCAGCAACGATGCAGTACGTGAAGCTCGGTTCGACGGGCCTGGACGTGTCGCGGATCTGTCTGGGCTGCATGACCTACGGCCTTCCCGGCCGGGGCACGCACGAGTGGACCCTGGACGAGGAGGCGTCGCGCCCGCTGATCCGGCAGGCGCTGGACGCGGGCATCAACTTCTTCGACACCGCGAACGTCTACTCCGACGGAACCAGCGAGGAGATCGTCGGCAGAGCGCTGAGGGACTTCGCCCGCCGGGACGAGATCGTGCTCGCCACCAAGGTGCACGGACGGATGCGGCCCGGGCCCAACGGCGGCGGCCTGTCCCGCAAGGCGATCATGACCGAGATCGACCACAGCCTGCGCCGCCTCGGCACCGACTACGTCGACCTCTACCAGATCCACCGCTTCGACCCGCACACCCCCCTCGAGGAGACCATGGAGGCCCTGCACGACCTGGTCAAGGCGGGCAAGGTGCGCTACATCGGGGCCAGTTCGATGTACGCCTGGCAGTTCTCCAAGGCCCAGTACACGGCGAGCGCCAACGGCTGGACCCGGTTCGTGTCGATGCAGAACCACTACAACCTCCTCTACCGCGAGGAGGAACGGGAGATGCTGCCGCTCTGCGCGGACCAGGGCGTCGGCGTGCTGCCCTGGAGCCCGCTGGCCCGCGGCCGGCTCACCCGCGACTGGGGCACCGTCACCGGCCGCAGCGCGAACGACGACTTCGGCAGCCGTCTCTACCAGGACAGCGACCGCCTGGTCGTCGAGGCCGTCACGCGGGTGGCGAAGGAGCGGGGCGTCCCGCGCGCCCAGGTCGCCCTGGCCTGGCTGCTGCACCGGTCCACGGTGACGGCGCCGATCGTCGGCGCCGCCCGGCCCGGGCACATCGAGGACGCCGTCGCCGCCGTCGGACTGGAACTGACGGACCAGGAGATCGAGGCGCTCCAGGAGCCCTACGTCCCGCACCCGGTCGCCGGCCACTGAGCCGCCTCCCGGGCGCGGCCGTGCGCTCGGTGCGCTCGGTGCGCTCAGTGCGGTCCGTGCGGCGCGAACTCCGTGCCGCACGGGCCCGCGCCCTCGCTCTCCGGCAGCGGGACGCGCTCGCCGCTCATCGACAGGGTGCGGTAGTAGCCGCCGATCCGCTCGGCGGAACGGCCCACGTAGTGGCCGATGAAGGAGCGGCGGAACCGGTCCGGGGTGCGGTTGGGCCCCGAGCCGTGCACCAGGCTGCCGTTGAAGAACAGGACGTCCCCCGGCGCCATGTCGACGGGGACGGGGGCCGGCCCGGGCGGCGGCGGCACGTACTCCCGCGCGAAGGAGACCTCGGCGTCCGCCTCCTCGGGGCGGAACAGCTCCATCCGGTGGGTGCCGGGCACCACGTCCAGGCCGCCGTTGTCCCGGTCGATCACGTCGCAGGCCAGCCACGCCGCCACGCACGTGCCCGGTTCGACCCGCAGATAGAAGTTGTCCTGGTGCAGCGCCTGGCCCCGCGCCCCCGGCGGCTTGAAGGAGAACATGCTCTGCGCGGCCAGCACCTCCTCGCCCAGCAGCAGTTCCAGCACCTCGCGCAGCCGGGCGTCCAGCAGCAGGGCCCGGGACAGGCCGTCGATCTCGTGCGGCTGCATCACCCTCGGCCAGGCGGCCAGCGGGTCGCCGCCGGGCTCCGCGCCACGCGGCTCGAAGTGCCCGGGCACGCCACCGGCCGCGCGCAGCGCCGCGAACCGCGCGCACAGCCGGTCGGTCTCCGCGCGCCCCATCCCGCGCACGACGGCGTATCCGTCCTCCCGGTACCGCCGCAAACCGGGTCTTCGCCGAGCGGTACGGCACTCCTCCGGGCGCGTGCCGCTCGCACCGCACGGGTCCCTACGGGTGAGCGCGGCGCCGGGACGTCAGGGGCCGGTGCCCTCGCTCAGCACCGTGAGCCTGACCGAGGACGCGTTGCCGCCCACGGGCACCGCGCCGTCCGTCCACCTGACCTTCAGCGAGCTCCGCTCGTCCGGCGGGGTGACGAGCAGCGCCGCCGGGGTGGCGCCGCGGGCCCCGCTGATCTGCGGATCGGCGTACGACAGTCCGGCCCACGCGCTCCGGCCCGGGGCCACCTCGACGGTCGTCGCCGTGCCGGGGGAGCGCACGGGGTCCGGGCCCAGCTGGGCACCCGAGGCGTCGACGAAGGCGGCGCCCGGATAGCCGTGCAGGGTGCAGGTGCGGTCGGAGACATTGGTCAGGACGACCGGGAAGTTGCGCTGCCCCGCCCCCGGGTCGAGGCGGCCCACGGACGCGCGGAGTTCACTGGTGTGGCAGCGGCCGCCGGTCCGCTCGCGGGCGGCGGACGGCGCCGCGCGGCTCGCCGACGCCGACGCGGCGGTCTCCTGCGAGGCGGTGTTCCGGGGGGCGGGGGTGGCCTGCGGGGCGCTGCCCGACGGGAGGCCGCCGGGACCGGTGCCGGTGCGGGAGGCCGCGGCGGGCTGCTGCGGGACGCCCGCCGTGCCGTCGCCGGTGTCGTCGCCGCAGGCGGTCAGCAGACCGAGCGCCGCCACCGCGCTCGTGAGCAGGGCCGCCCGCCGCCTGGAGCGGGACGTGTTCGCCATGGTTCTCCCCTCCTGGAGGGTCGTCGCACGCGGCCGCCGCGAACGCCGCGGCCCCCCATGCCCTTTGACGAGTGTCCGGAGTGCGCGGCAGGCAAACGGCCGCCCGGGGACGAGCGGGAGCACGGGGCGTTCACTCCTCGGCGAGCAGCGCCGTCTCCGCCCAGATGGTCTTGCCCTCGGCCGTGTGCCGGCTGCCCCAGCGCTCGGTGAGCTGGGCCACCAGCAGCAGACCGCGCCCGCCCTCGTCCCAGGTCCGGGCGCGGCGCAGATGCGGGGCCGTGTGGCTGGTGTCGGACACCTCGCAGATCAGCGTGGTCGTGTCGTGGATCAGTCGCAGCCGGATGGGCGGGGCGCCGTACCGGATGGCGTTGGTGACCAGCTCGCTCACCACCAGTTCGGCGGTGAACGCGGCCTCCTCCAGCCGCCAGGCGGACAGCTGGTCCAGCACCTGCCTGCGGATGGGCGCGACCAGCGCCGGGTCGGCGGGGATGTCCCAGGTGGCGACCTGGGCGGCGGGCAGTCCCCGGGTGCGGGCCAGCAGCAGCGCCACGTCGTCCGGGGCGCCGCCCGGCGGCAGCAGGGCGTGCAGCACGTGGTCGCCGATCTCGTCCAGGGAGTCCGAGTGGGCCGACAGGGCCTCGCACAGCAGGGCGTGACCGGCGTCGGCGTCCCGCTCCGGCCCCCCGACCAGACCGTCGGTGTAGAACGCCAGCACCGTGCCCTCGGCGACGTCGAACTCGGCGGCCTCGAACGGCAGCCCGCCCATGCCCAGCGGCGGACCGGCGGGCAGCTGGAGCCTGCGGGGCGTGCCGCCCGGCGGGAGCACGACGGGCGGGGGATGCCCGGCCCGGGCGAGCGTGCAGCGCCGCGAGACCGGGTCGTACACGGCGTACAGGCAGCTCGCGCCGACCTCGCCGGTGCCGGCGTCGCCGCCGGACTCCCCGGACAGATGGACCACCAGGTCGTCGAGGTGGGTGAGCAGCTCGTCGGGGGCCAGGTCGATGTCGGCCAGGGTGCGTACGGCGGTGCGCAGCCGGCCCATGGTGGCCGAGGCCTGGATGCCGTGCCCGACGACCTCCCCGACGACCAGGGCGACCCGCATCCCGGACAGCGGGATCACGTCGAACCAGTCGCCGCCCACGCCGGAGCGCGCCGCCGGCAGATAGCGGGAGGCCGCCTCGACCGCGGCGGTCCGCGGCAGGGTGCGGGGCAGCAGACTGCGCTGGAGGGCCAGGGTCGCCTCGCGTTCGCGGGAGTAGCGGCGGGCGTTGTCGATGCAGACGGCGGCGCGGGCCGTGACCTCCTCGGCCAGCAGCACGTCGTCGTGGGTGAACGCGTCCGGGTGCCGGAAGCGGGTGAAGACCGCGACGCCGAGGGTGGTGCCGCGGGCCTGGAGCGGGACGGACATCGTGGAGTGGACGCCGTACCGCGCGATCCGCCGGAACCGTTCGCTGTCCCAGCTGAGCCAGCGCCGCAGCGTGTCGGACGGGACGGGGGCCACCACCGTGCGGCCCGCGGTCAGGGAGTCGGCCTGCGGGGAGCCGGCCGGGTAGCGGTCCAGCTGCCCGGGCTTGACCACCGGCTCGGGGCTGCCCGGGTGGACGGAGCGGTGCGCCGCCCGCCGCAGGCCGACCGGCGTGGCCGGTGCTCCGCCGGGTTCGGTGCCGGGCGGCTGCGGATCGAGCAGGTCGACGCTGACGAAGTCGGCGAGCGCGGGCACGCACACCTCCGCCAGTTCCTCGGCCGTGCGGGTGACGTCGAGGGTGGTGCCGATGCGCACGCTGGCCTCGTTGACCAGGAGCAGCCGTTCCCGGGCGAGGTGCTGCTCGGTGAAGTCGTGGGCGGTCACGCAGACCCCGCGCACCTGTCCCGCGGCGTCCGTCAGCGGCGCGATCCGGGCCAGCCAGGCATGCGCACGGCTCTCGCCGGCCGCCTTCAGATACGTCTGCATGTCGTCCCGCCGGCCGGTGCCGAGCACCTGGCGCAGCCGCTCCTCGAACTCCGCGTTCTGCGGCCGGACGCCCAGGTCGGTGGGTTTCAGGCCGCGGATGCGGTCGGCGGGCAGCCGGATCAGGTCGACCATCGCGTCGTTGACGCCGCGCAGCCGCAGCCGCTCGTCGAAGATCATCGTGGCGCAGGGCGACTGGGCCAGGGCGGCCCTGACCAGCGGGTCCTCCGAGCGGTCCGTGTCCGGGGCGTCCAGCGGGGTGACGGCGAGCCAGCAGCCGGGGCCGTCGTCGGCGCCTTCGGTGCGGTGGGCCAGCACCCATACGGTCACCGTGTGCCCGTCGCGGTGCCGCAGCGCGAGCGTGCCGCTCCAGCGGGCGTCGCCGGGGCCGGGTGGCGCGCTGTCGACGGCCCCGGCCAGCAGACCGGCCGCGGGACGCCCGACGACATCGTCCGGCCGGTGGCCCAGCAGCCGCCGCGCGCCCTCGTTCCAGGCCAGCAGGGTGCCCGTGTCGTCGATGACGGCCCGGGCCGCTGACGCGTCGTCGAACGGGTTGACCGGGCTCATCGTCGTCACTCCATCGCGCACACTCACAGTGAACAGGTGCGTCACTTGAGTGCCAGCCTAGTGCGTCCACGGCCTCACGCGGAGCCGGACCTCCCGGCACCGGGCCGTCCGGGGCGGGGAAAACCGGCCGTGGTGACCCGTGGGACAGAAGTACGTTCCCGCACTCTTGACGGCCGTGTGTGGCACGTCGTCAGATTCTGTTTGTTCACGATCAATTGTGAGTGCTTCTGAGTCCCGATGATGCGTCGAGTTCCGATGCTTCTCTGAGCTCTGACATGAGGGAGTGCCGCCATGACGGTCACGCGCAGATCCGTTCTGATCGCCTCCGCGGCCGCGCCGACGGCCGGAGCGCTGCTGGGCGCCCCGGAGGCGTGGGCCGGCGAGTCGACGGCGGGCGGGACCGGCCGCCACACCGTCGCCCTGCGCGACGGCTGGCGCTTCGCGCTGGCCGACCCGGTGGGGGCCGACGAGGCCCCGGCCGGTTACGCGGACGCGGCCGAGCCCGGCTACGACGACTCCTCCTGGCGCGAGGTGGCCGTCCCGCACGACTGGTCCATCGAGCTGACGCCCACCACCGAGCACGGCACCACCAGCGGCACCGGCTTCTTCCCGGGCGGCCTGGGCTGGTACCGCCTCGCCT
Organism: Streptomyces fumigatiscleroticus; assembly: GCF_014647975.1. Classification (GTDB taxonomy): domain Bacteria; phylum Actinomycetota; class Actinomycetes; order Streptomycetales; family Streptomycetaceae; genus Streptomyces; species Streptomyces fumigatiscleroticus. Next base: position 462,852 of record NZ_BMQF01000001.1, on the reverse strand, counting down.
TCACGCTGCCGTCCGCCTGGGCCGGCCAGCGGATCTCGGTGGAGTTCGACGGCGTCTACATGGACGCGTACGTCTACTGCAACGGCACGGAAGTGGGCCGCCACCCCTACGGCTACACCGGGTTCGCCCTCGACCTCACCGGCCTGGTGCACACCGACGGCCGGACCGAGAACGTGCTCGCGGTCCGGGTCCGCAACCGGCTCCCCAGCAGCCGCTGGTACTCCGGCAGCGGCATCTACCGCGAGGCCCGGCTCGTCGTCACCGACCCGGTGCACGTGGCCCGCCGGGGCACGTATGTCACGACCCCGAAGATCACCGACGAGCGGGCCCTGGTCCGGGTGCGCACCACCGTGCTGAACGAGTCGGGCACCGCGCGCCGGGTCGAGATCAGATCCACCGTGCGGGACGCGGACGGCCGCACGGTGGCCCGCGCCGCCTCCACGGCCGCCGTCGAGGGGGAGCACACCGAGACCCACGAGCTCACCGTCGACGGGCCCCGCCGGTGGGACTTCACCGACCCGCACCGCTACACCCTGCACACCGAACTCCGCGTCGGCGGCCGGACCGTCGACACGTATCGCACCCCCTTCGGCATCCGCACCTTCCGCATCGACCCGGACGAGGGCTTCTCCCTCAACGGCATCCACAGCAAGATCAAGGGCGTCGACCTCCACCACGACCTCGGCGCCCTCGGCGCGGCCGTCAGCGCCGACGCGATCCGCCGCCAGATGACGATCATGAAGTCGATGGGCGTCAACGCCTTCCGGACCTCCCACAACCCGCCCTCGCCCGAGATGATCGAGATCTGCGAGAACCTCGGCATCGTCATGCTGGTGGAGGCCTTCGACTGCTGGCGCACCGGCAAGAACCGCTACGACTACGGCCGCTTCTTCGACGAGTGGTGCGAGAAGGACGCCACCGAGATGGTGCTCGCCGCCCGCAACTCGCCCGCCGTGGTGATGTGGTCCATCGGCAACGAGATCCCCGACTCCACCTCCACCGCCGGTCTGGCCATGGCCGACCGGATCATCGCCGCGATCAAGGCCGCCGACGACACCCGCCCGCTGGTCATCGGCTCCGACAAGTACCGGCGCCTGCCCGCCAAGGGCTCCGCGGCCGATCTGATGCTGGCCAAGCTGGACGGGCTGGGCCTGAACTACAACACCGCCAAGTCGGTGGACGCCCTGCACGAGGCCTACCCGCACCTGTTCCTCTTCGAGTCGGAGTCGTCCTCGCAGACCTCCACCCGCGGCACCTACCAGGAGCCCGAGCATCTCAACACCGGCGAGAACCACACCCCGGGCAGGCGGGCCACGTCGTCCTACGACAACAACCTCGCCTCCTGGACCATGAGCGGCGAGTACGGCCACAAGAAGGACCGGGACCGCGAGTGGTTCGCGGGGCAGTTCCTGTGGTCCGGCATCGACTACATCGGCGAGCCCACGCCGTACGACGTCTTCCCGGTGAAGGCCTCCTTCTTCGGCGCGGTCGACACCGCCGGCTTCCCCAAGGACATGTACCACCTCTTCCGCAGCCAGTGGACGGACGAGCCGATGGTCCACCTGGTGCCGATGAGCTGGAACCACGAGGAGGGGGACACGGTCGAGGTCTGGGCGTACGCCAACGTCGGCACCGTGGAGCTGTTCCTCAACGGCAGGTCCCTGGGCGTACGCGGATTCGACACCAAGAAGACCGCCGACGGGCGGACGTACCTGGAGACCACCGAGGCGACCGGCGACGACAAGACCTTCACCGACGGCCCCTGGCCGGGCAGTTACACCAGCCCGAACGGCAGCGCGGGCAAGCTCCACCTCACCTGGAAGGTGCCCTTCGAGCCGGGCGAGCTGAAGGCCGTCGCGCGGCGGGACGGCAGGACGGTCGCCACCGACGTGCTGCGCACGGCCGGGCAGCCGTACGCGGTCCGGCTGACGCCCGACCGCACTTCCCTCGCCGCGGACGGCCGTTCCCTGGTCTTCGTCACCGCCGAGGTGGTCGACCGGCACGGCGTGGTGGTGCCCGACGCCGAGCACCTGATCTCCTTCGAGGTGACGGGCGGCTCGCTCGCCGGGCTCGACAACGGCCGCCAGGAGAGCGCCGAGCGCTACCAGGCCAGTACCCGTACCGCCTTCCACGGCAAGGCCCTGGCGATCGTCCGGTCCGGCACCAGGGCGGGCACGGTGCGGGTCACCGCCCGCGCCCGGGGCCTGCGCGCGGACACGGCGACCGTGCGCGCCACCGGTGCCGCCTCCCGCGCCACCACCCCGGCGCCCGCCTTCGAGCCGGACCTCCCGGCGCCCGCCGGCCACCCCGGCGCGGACGCCAGTTACTCCGGCCGGCCGGACACCCTTCCGGCCGCCGTGCTCGACGGCGACCCGGCGACCGGCTGGTCCAACGGTTTCACCAAGGCGGCCACGGCCCTGCTGCCCGCCTTCGACGGGGCCCGCGCCGAGGACTGGATCTCGGTCGACCACGGGCGGCGCCGCGGCTTCGGCCGGGTGGAGGTCTCCTTCACCGTCGACGCGGCCCACAGTCTGCCCGCGGCGGTGGAGGTGGCCGTCTGGGACGGCCGCGCCTGGCGGACGGCCGAGGACGCGGAGACCGACTGGGCCACCGTCTCCGACGAGCCGACGGTCATCACCTTCGGCACGCTGTGCGGCTCCCGGATCCGGCTGACCCTGACCAGCCGGTACCCCGGCGAGGCACGGGGCGCGGTACGGATCAGTCGTCTTGAGACACCGGCTGTCTGAGCCGCGGACACCAACGGTCGGGACGGGACGGTGAACGACCACTCCTGTCCCGACCGTTGACTCGGTGTCATGCCTGCAACAAACATGTCCTGCGTCCGCATCTGGGAGCGCTCCCATCACCTTGTGCACACGGAGCGTCACCCGTACCTCCCACCGAGGAGCCCAGACGTGAAAAGACGCAAGACCGCCCTGCTGCCCCTGACGGCGCTGCTGGCGGCGGCCCTCACCGCGCTGCCCGCCGCCCCGGCCGGTGCCGACGAGGTCGAGCAGGTCAGGAACGGCACCTTCGACACCGGTACCGATCCCTGGTGGACCACGAGCAACGTCACCGCGGGCGCGACGGACGGCCGCCTCTGCGCCGACGTCCCCGGCGGCACCGCCAACCGCTGGGACGCGATCGTCGGCCAGAACGACATCGCCCTGGTCGAGGGCGAGTCGTACCGGTTCTCCTTCACCGCCACCGGCTCGCCCCAGGGACACGTGGTCCGGGCGATCGTGGGCCTGGCGGTGTCGCCGTACGACACCTACTACGAGGTCAGCCCGGAGCTCAGCGTCTCCGGCAACACCTACACGTACACGTTCACCTCGCCCGTCGACACCGCCCAGGGCCAGGTCGGCTTCCAGCTCGGCGGCAGCGCCGACGCCTGGCGGTTCTGCCTGGACGACGTGTCGCTGCTGGGCGGGGTGACGCCGGAGCCGTACGAGCCCGACACCGGGCCCCGGGTCCGCGTCAACCAGGTCGGCTATCTGCCCTCCGGGCCGAAGAACGCCACCCTGGTCACCGACGCCACCGAGCGGCTGCCGTGGCAGCTGAGGAACTCCGGCGGCGGCGTGGTCGCGCACGGCTGGACCGTGCCGCGCGGCGTCGACGCCTCCTCCGGGCAGAACGTCCACACCATCGACTTCGGCGCCTACCGCAAGGGCGGCGAGGGCCTGACCCTGGCCGTCGACGGCGAGACCAGCCGGCCCTTCGACATCGGCGCCGGCGCCTATGAGCGCCTGCGGCTGGACTCGCTGAAGTACTACTACACGCAGCGCAGCGGCATCGAGATCCGCGACGACCTGCGTCCCGGCTACGCCCGCCCGGCCGGTCACGTCGGCGTGGCGCCCAACCAGGGCGACGGCGACGTGCCCTGCCAGCCCGGCGTGTGCGACTACACCCTCGACGTCAGCGGCGGCTGGTACGACGCCGGCGACCACGGCAAGTACGTCGTCAACGGCGGCATCTCCACCTGGGAGCTGCTCAGCACCTACGAGCGCGCGCTGCACGCCCGCACCGGACGGCCGGCGAAGCTGGGCGACCGCACGCTCGCCCTCCCGGAGAGCGGCAACAAGGTGCCGGACGTCCTGGACGAGGCCCGCTGGGAGCTGGAGTTCCTGCTGAAGATGCAGGTGCCGGACGGGCAGCCGCTGGCCGGCATGGCCCACCACAAGATCCACGACGAGCAGTGGACCGGGCTGCCGCTGCTGCCCAGCGACGACCCGCAGAAACGCGAGCTGCACCCGCCGACCACCGCGGCGACCCTGAACCTGGCGGCGACCGCCGCGCAGGCGGCCCGTCTCTACCGGCCCTACGACCGGGCCTTCGCCGACCGGGCGCTCACGGCCGCGCGCAAGGCCTGGGCGGCCGCCGAGGCGCACCCCGACGTGTACGCGTCCGAGAGCGACGGCATCGGCGGCGGCACCTACGCCGACAACGACGTGACCGACGAGTTCTACTGGGCGGCGGCCGAGCTGTACCTCACCACGGGGGAGAAGCAGTACCAGGAGCGGATCCTCGCCTCCCCGGTGCACACCGCCGACATCTTCGGGCCCCTCGGCCTGGACTGGGCGCGCACGGCCGCCGCCGCGCGGCTCGACCTGGCCACCGTGCCGAGCCGGCTGCCCGGCCGGGACGCGGTGCGCCGCTCCGTCCTGAAGGGCGCCGACCGCTACCTGACCACGCTGAGGTCCCAGCCCTACGGCATGCCGTACGCCCCCGAGGGCAACCGCTACGACTGGGGCTCCAACGCCCAGGTCCTGAACAACGCGGTCGTGCTGGCCTCCGCGTACGACATCAGCGGGGCCGCGAAGTACCGTGACGGCGCCGTCGAGACCATGGACTACGTCCTGGGCCGCAACGCCCTGAACATCTCCTACGTCACCGGCTACGGCGAGGTCGCCGCGCACAACCAGCACAGCCGCTGGTACGCCCACCAGCTCGACCCCCAGCTGCCGAACCCGCCCGCCGGCACCCTGGCCGGCGGCCCGAACTCCGGCATCCAGGACCCCTACGCCCAGAGCCTGCTCCAGGGCTGCACCGGCCAGTTCTGCTACATCGACGACATCCAGTCCTGGTCGACCAACGAGCACACCATCAACTGGAACGCGGCCCTGGCCCGTCTGGCGTCCTTCGTGGCGGACCAGGCCTGACACTTCCGCCGCACCCGTACCCCGGCCGCCGACCGGCGACCGGGGTACCGCTGTGATCGCTGCCTGACCTGGCCGTATTTACGATCCAGTACCCGAGCGGTACCGTGAAAGCATGCCAGCCTTGAACGTGGAGTTCAGCGATCGAGAGCTCGAGGACCTGCGGCAGATCGCCAAGGAGCGCGGTACGTCGATGAAAGCCCTGGTACGGGAGGCGGCCGCCGCCGACATAGCGCGGCACCGGGCGCTCCAGGAGGGCGCCGAGGCCTTCCGCCGGTTCTTCGCCTCCCATGCCGCCGAGTTCGCCGCCGCCTTCCCCGACGACGAACCGCCCGCCAAGGGCGAGGGGCGGGCCGCCTGACCGATGGCACCCGTCATCCACATCGACGTGCCCTGGCTGCTCCAGCGTCATGAGGAGGTCCTGCCGGACCAGCCCACGATCAACGACTTCTCCGCCCTGGTCGCCGCCGTGGCCCGGCACCGCGTCGACCCGCCCCGGCTCGGCGTGGACTCCGACCCGGCCTGGCGGGCCGCCGCGCTGCTGCACACCCTCGCCGTCCTCAGGCCGCTGCCGTCGGCCAACGCCCGCTTCGCCTGTGCCACGGCCGTGGCCTACATGTTCGTCAGCGGCGTCGGCATCGACCCGCCCTACGGCGCCCTGGTCGACCTGGCCCGCGACCTGATGTCCGGCACGACGGACGCCTACGGCGCGGCCGACCGGCTGCGGTCCTGGCAGATCTAGGCCCTGCGCCGGACAGGTGTTTCCCGCCCGGCGGGAAATACCGAAAATGTCCGGGGCGCGCGGGGCCGCCGCCTTTCCTGACTTCTTTTCAACAGGGCGGATGTTCCCCGAACGGCTTGTTGACGCTCCGTGAGGTGTGCCAGAGTGAGGCGCCCGTGCGGGGGGTAACGGCCGGGTATCGCATGCCAGTCGAACCGGGTCCGATTCGCCGTCGGTGAATTCGTGCTCCCCGCGCCGTCACGTGCACGTGGGAAGGAATACATCGCGGTGCCCACCCCCCACCCCCCTCGCCCGCATCATCCCCCTTCCGGCAGAGATCCCGGGGATTCCGACGAAGTGCTCGCCGCCCGGCTGACAAGCCGCGCGGACGGTGAGGCCGCCCGTGCCGTCGCCCTGCTGACGGCACGCCACTGGCGGCCGATGCACGATTACGCGGTCATCTGTCTCGCCTCGTCGGCGGAGGTCGCCGACATGGTCACCGCGGTCGCCCTGCGCCGGCTGTTCGGCCGGCTGGTGCCGGGCGAACAGGCCCTCGCGCTGCGCCCCCGGCTGCTGGCGGCCGTGCGGGACACGGTCCGGGAGTGGGCCGCGGACGAGTGGATATCCGCGGCCGTGCCGGAGTTGCAGAAACCCGCGGGCGGACGCGGTATGCGGACCGCGAAGTCCCTGACGCCGGAAAACCGTCTGCTCGCGGAAAGAGCTTTCCAGTCGCTTCCCGGAGTGGCCCGCTGCCTCCTCTGGCACATCGAGGTCGAAGCGGAGCCGATAACCGTTCCGGCCGGTCTGCTCGGCCTCGACACCGACAGCGCCTGGGCCGCACTCGAACAGGCGCGTGAGAAATTCCGGGAGCAATGCGTACACGCCCACCGGGAACTCGCGCCGAGCAAGGACTGCCGTTTCTACAACCGCCTCCTCGACGTCCCGATGCGCCGCGGCGGCGCCCTGCTGCCCGATGTCCGGCAGCATCTGGCCCAGTGCCGCCACTGCCGGGACGCGGCCGACCAGCTCGGCCGGTTCGACGGCGGGCTCGGCCCGCTGATCGCCGAGGCGGTGCTCGGCTGGGGCGCCCGCCGCTATCTCGACTCCCGGCCCGGCCGCACCTCGTCCGGCGCACGCGGCAGAGCCGCCGTACGGCACCGCGGCGGGCGCGCCCGGCTGCTGGCCCGGATCCCCGCCGCCGGCCGCCGGCTGCTGCCGACCTGGATCGTCGTTCCCGGCCTCCGGCTCCCGGGCATACCGCGCTCTCCCCGGGCGCTGCTCACCGGCGTCGGCGCCGCCTCGGCCGGAGTGCTCGCCACCGTGCTCGTCCTGTCCCCGCATCCCTACGACGGGAGCGGCGCCGGCCCGGCCGCCTCCACCGCCACGACCGGCACCGCCGGTCCGGCCCCGTCCGGGCCGGACGCGGCCGGGCTGCCCGCGGCACCGGTGCAGACCCGGCTGCGCAACGCCGCCGCCGATCTCTGCCTCGACATCCGGGGCGAGCCGAAGGCCGGGGCCGGCACCGAGCTGGCGGTCTGCTCGGCGACCTGGACCCAGCAGTGGAGCTACGAGAACGACGGGCTGCTGCGCAGTGTGGCCGACCCCGGCCTCTGTCTGGACTCGCACGCCGACGCCGGGGTGATCGTCCTGGGCACCTGCGCCGACCGGGGCGAGCAGCGGGCCGACGACGTGCGCTACGACCTCACGGTCCGCGGCGAGCTGCTGCCCCGCGGGGAGAAGGGGCTCGCCCTCACCGCCACCACCGGCGACCCGGAGGCCGATGTCGTCGCCAAGGTGCGCGACGGCTCGGCCGGGCAGCGCTGGCGCACCGACCCGGCGCGGGCCACCGACGGTTCGCTGTCGACCGCCGGGACGGACACCCCGGCCGCCCGGCCCGCCGAGCTGCCCGAGACCTGATCAGGGGCCTGATCAGGGACCGCGATCAGGGACCGCGATCAGGGACCGCGATCAGGGACCGCGATCAGGGACCGCGATCAGGGACCGCGATCAGGGTCGGCCCACCACGTCCCTGAGCGGCTCGCCCGCGAGATGGTCCGCCACGTTCCGCACCGCCGCCAGCGCGATCCGGACCAGCGTCTCGCGGGTGACCCCGGCGGCATGCGGGGAGAGCACCACGTTCGGCGCCCTCAGCAGACGCAGCGCCGGGGTGGGCGGCTCGGGGTCGAAGACGTCGATGCCCGCCCCGGCCAGGGCGCCCCGTTCCAGGGCGTCGGCGAGGGCGTCCTGGTCGATCAGGGCGCCCCGCGCGGTGTTGATCACGAACGCGGACGGTTTCAGCAGCGCCAGCCGCCGGGCGTCGAGCAGATGGCGGGTCTCCTCGGTGAGGGGCGCGTGCAGCGTCACGTAGTCGGCGGTCGCCAGCAGCTCGTCGAGCGGGACGTGCCGGGCGCCGCCGCACTCGGCCTCCGTCTCCGGCGCCACCCGGTGCCGGCCCGCGTACAGGACGGTCATGCCGAACGCCGCCGCGCGGTGGGCGACCTCCCGGCCGATCTGCCCGAGGCCGACGATGCCGAGCGTCCTGCCGGACAGCTCGGTCAGCGAGCCCGTCAGCCGGGGCAGCGCCCAGTCGCCCCCGGTGAGCGCGGTGTGGGCGGGGATCAGCTGCTTGGCGAGCGCCAGCATGAGGGCGAAGGTCTGCTCGGCCACGTTCTGCGCCTCGGCGCCGCTGGAGCCGATGGTGCACACCGGTATCCCGCGGGCGTGCGCGGCGGCCACGTCGACGTAGTCGTGGCCGTGGCTCGCGCACTGCACCAGCTCCAGCGCGGGCGCGGACGCGAGGTGCCCGGCGGTGACCGGGGCCAGCGCGGTGACGACCACGTGTGCCTCGCGGAGCGCCGCCGGGTCCTCGTCGGCCGCTTCGACGACGGTGACCTGCGCCTCGCCGGGGAGGACGGCGGCCAGCGCCGCTCCGGCGGCCCGGCCGCCCACGTGCGGGGCGACGACCGCGAGGACGTTCTTCCGGGCCCTCACGCGGCCGCCTCCACCAGGTCGGCGGGGCCGAGCGTGTCCGGGCCGGCGTGCCCGGACAGGGCGAGGGTCAGGTCGAACTCGGCGAGCAGGCAGCGGATCACGTGCTCGACGCCGGCCTGCCCGTCCAGGCCGAGGCCGTAGGCGTAGGGCCGGCCCAGGAGCACCGCCCGCGCGCCGAGCGCCAGCGCCTTGAAGACGTCGTCGCCGGTGCGGATGCCGCTGTCGAACAGGACGGTGAGCCGGTCGCCGACGGCCTCCACCACGCCGGGCAGCGCGTCGGCCGCGGCGATCGAGCCGGCCACCTGACGGCCGCCGTGGTTGGACACCACCACGCCGTCCATGCCGGCGTCGGCGGCCAGCCGGGCGTCGTCGGGGTGCAGGACGCCCTTCAGGACGATCGGGCCGTCCCAGTTCTCCCGGAGGAACGCCAGGTCGGGCCAGGTCTTGCCGGGGTCGGCGAACATGCCGACGAAGTGCATCACCGCGGCGTTCGGGTCCTCGTGCACCGGTTTGGCCAGCCCCGCCCGGAACGCCGGGTCGGAGAAGTAGTTGGCGGTGCCGACGCCGTGCAGGAACGGCAGATACGCCTGGTCCAGGTCGCGCGGGCGCCAGGACAGCAGGGGCGTGTCCAGGGTGACGAAGAGCGCGGTGAACCCGGCCGCCTTCGCCCGGCCGAGGAAGCTGCGGGCCACCTCGCGGTCCCTCGGCCAGTACAGCTGGAACCAGCGCTCGGCCTCGCCCATCGCCTGGGCCACCTGCTCCATGGGCGTGCTGGAGGCCGAGGACAGGATGAACGGCACGCCCTGCGCGGCGGCGGCCCGGGCGGCGGCCGGCTCGGCGTCCGGATGCATGATCGACAGCACGCCGACCGGTGCCAGTGCCAGCGGCGCGGGCAGCGGGCGGCCCAGCACCCGCACCGACAGGTCCCGTATCGCCACGTCCCGCAGCATGCGCGGCACGATCCGGCGCCGGTCCAGGGCGGCCCGGTTGGCGCGGGCCGTGCTGCCGTCGCCCGCGCTGCCCGCCACATAGCCGACGGGACCGGGGCCGAGCCGCTGCCCGGTGAGCTCCTCCAGCCGGGTGAGATCGGTGGGCAGCCGGGGTACGGCACCCGTCATCCCGTTCAGATAGATCTCGTACTGGAAGTCCGCCCAGTGCTTGGCCATACGTGATCTCCGCCTCTCCTCGTCGAGCTCGCGCGGTCCGACGATACTCGCGAGTAGGAGCGGCTCCGTCCAGGCCGGCGGACGGATCATTCCCGCTCGGGTGCCTCGTCGTCCTCGCCGGTGTCCGGCAGGACCGCGTCGGGGCCCCGGTCCCGTACCCGCTGCACCTGGGCGAGGGAGTCCCGCAGCTCGCCGAGCCAGTCGTCGGTGTGCCGCCGCACCAGCCGGACGCACCAGGCGAGGGCGTCGCTGCGGCTGCGGGCGACCCCGGCGGCGACCAGCGTGTCCAGGACCTGCCGCTCGGGCTGGCGCAGCCGGGTCATCACGGGCGCGGCCACATGGGTGAAGAGCGCGCGCTCGGCGCCGCACTCCACCCCCCAGGACACCTTCCGGCGGAACCGGTGCTCGGCCTCGCGGGCCACCTCGATCCGGGTCTCCCGCGTGCGTTCCCGGAACTCCTGGATCCGCCCCTCGACGGCCGCCTCGCGTTCGGCGGCCGGCAGGCCGGCGGCGAGCCGGGGCTCGGGGATGCGGCCGATCACGGTGATCTCCTCGCGGTCGGCCGTCACCTCGGACAGGGCCTCGAAGAGGTCGTCGGGCAGCCGCCCGGCGAACCAGCCGCGCAGTTTCTCCTGCTGCTCTGGCGTAATCATGTAATGACGATTACGCCGCCGGAGCGGAAGGACAAGAGCCCGCGCGGCGGTCCGCCGACAGCGCAACCGGAACGTTTCCGGCCTATTGATGAGGCGGTGGAAATCGGCCAGTTGGCAGGTTCGCTCGATCAAGACCCGCTCAGTTACGGGAACTCGGCGATCGATGGCCGTGACATCACGCCACTGATTGAATACAAAATGTTACTGAAAGCTGTGGGGTCGATGTGAGTTCCGGCGCCGGACTCGGCAGACTCGCGTGCACGTCGAGCGGAAGGCGCCCCCGGTGCTCACGTTCGGCAGTGACCGGGACCGTGTGGGCCCGTGACGTCCGGAGCGGTTCGTAGCTGGGGAGTGCGAGCGCTGTCACGGGAAGACCCGCGGTTCCGCACCGGGGTCGGCGGGCGGAGTGGGGCCGCCCGCCGACGCCCGGGATCATCCCGGCGCGCCGGGGAGCGCCGTCAGCGGCGGGAAACGGCCCAGCAGCCCGGTGCCGCGCAGCAGCAGGCGGACCGCGTCGCCGCCCACCACACGGAGCCGGCCGCCGAGCCGGGCGGCCCGTGCCTCGGCCCCGCACAGCACCCGCAGGCCCGAGCAGTCGAGGAAGGCGACGCCGCGCAGATCCACCAGCACGTCCGGGGCCGGCCCCGCGGCCGCCGCGTCCAGATGCTCGGCGAGCAGGTCCGCGCCGGCCATGTCGATCTCGTCGAACGCCTCCACCACGGTGAACGGCCCGTCGACGCGGGTGCGGGCGAAGGCGTTGGCCGGGGGCGGCGCGGACACCGGGGGAGCCGGGACCGTGTCCCCGGACGGGCCGGGCACGTCCCTCGCCTCATTCCCGCTCGCCGGACGGGCCGCCGGAGTCGCCACAGTCGCCGGCCGCCCGGCTCCTGGCGCGGTGACTGGTGTCGCACCACGGGTAGCGGCGACTGCGGCGGCAGGTGCACAGGGCGACGCGGAAGCGGTCGGAGGACACCAGCGTCCCGTCCTCCGTCTCCACTTCGACCGGGCCCTCCACCAGCAGCGGGCCCCGGCGCTGGACGGTGATCCGGCGCGGGCGGTCAGAGGGGGAGTTCGGCACGGACCACCACCAGCTCTTCCTCGTCGTCCTCGGGGGACAGCAGGCCCCGCCGCCGCAGCCAGTCCGCGCGCCCGCGCAGGACGGGACCGAACGCGATGCGGTGCCGCCGGATCACCGCGGCCTTCAGACCGGCCGGGCGCAGCTGCCCGACGGTGCGGTCCGGATCGCTGAGCGCGGACTGCACCATCAGCAGCACACCACCGGGGCGCAGCAGCCCCGGACCCTCCCGGCAGATCCGGTCCAGGACCAGACGGCCGTCGTCACCCGCGTCCCAGCACCGGGCCGCGCCGCGCGGCGGCGCGCCGCCGCCCGGCGCCGGTACGTACGGCGGGTTGGCCAGCACCAGGTCGAACCTCTCGCCCCGCACGGGGTCGAAGAGGTTGCCGTGCCGGACGCGCAGGGGGACACCGGCCCGCAACGCGTTCAGCCGGGCCGTGCACACCGCCCGCCACGACACGTCCACGGCGGTCACCCGGCCGCCGCGCCGCGCGGCCCCGATCGCCAGCGCGCCGGATCCGGTTCCCACGTCGAGCACCCGCGCGCCCGGTGGAAGGGGTTCCTCGCCGAGCGCTCCGGCCAGCAGCTCGGTGTCGTCCTGAGGGGCGTAGACGCCCGGTAGCACCATCGGATTCACGTCGCCCAAGTACCCGCGCCCTCACGAAATAAGGGAGGTTTCAGAGGCCAGGGGAGTCCGGAGTGACGAACGTCCGGCACGCCAGTCGGCGAGCAGCCGGGCGGCGAAGCGGTCCTCCACGTATCCGGTGGCGTCGATGCCGAAGGCGACGTCCGGCGCGAGGTGCGGCTCCTGCTCCAGCAGGCCGGCGATGACCTCGTGGCGCACCACCTGCTCGTGGACCGCGTCCGCCTCGACGTGCTCGTCGTAGAAGTGCTCGGCGGCCGGTCCGGCGCCGGTGCGGCGCATCGCCTCGGCCAGCCGCCGGGAGCCGGGCGAGGAGGTGATCTCGACCGCGGCGAAGTGGCCCACGAGGGCGCCCCTGAGGGACCGGTGCAGGCCGAAGAGGGACATCATGTTGACCGTGGCCAGCGCCTCCGCGCTCCCCGCGTCCAGATAGCGTCCGTACGTGGTGTCCAGGCCGAGGTCCGTCATCAGATCGGCGAAGAGCCGGGCGTGCACGCGGTCGGGGCGGCCGCCGCCGTACTCGTCGAACTCCACGGCCGCCATCGCCGCCTTGGCCCGCCCCCACAGGCGGGGGAGCACCCAGGCGTGCGGGTCGGCCTCCTTCAGGTGGTACAGGGAGCGGTGGGCCGCGTACTCGCGCAGCTGCCACAGCTCGCCCTCGTCGCGCAGGAAGTGGCTGACGCCGGTGCCGTCGACGGGCTCGACCAGCAGCTCCCCGAGCGCGTCCTCGACACGGTCGTGCACCGGGGTGCCGGCGCGCAGCGCGGTCAGGAAGCGGTGCTCCAGCGCGGCCCGGACGCGCAGCAGCTCCGGGTCCCACTCGAGGTCGGGGGAGACGTCCGCGAACCCGCGGTAGTGCAGCTCGTAGCAGAGGTACAGGGCGAGTTGGAGGTCGTCGCCGTAGGGGTCGGCGCCGGCGACGTCCCCGGGGGCGGGCAGCGGGCCCTTGTCCAGCAGATGGTCCATGACGGCCGAGGAGAGCGGGCCCCGGGCCCGCGGCAGCTGTGGTCCTTTGTGGTCGTACTCCATGGCGGGCGTGTACCCGGGGCGCTCCGTCGCAGGCCACCCGGGTGGACCGCGTCGCACGGGCCGGGCGGGGTACTCCGGGACGACATGAAGGCACTTGTGATCAACTGCACGCTCAAGCCGTCCCCGGACACCTCCAACACCGAGGCGCTCGCCAGGGTCGTCGTGGAGCAGCTGGAGGGGAGCGGCGTCGAGAGCGAGGTCGTCCGCGCCGTCGACCTGGACATCGCTCCGGGGGTGACGAGCGAGCCGGTGCGCGACGGCGACGCCTGGCCCGGCATCCACGACAGGCTGCTGGCCGCGGAGATCCTCGTGATCGCCACACCGACCTGGCTCGGACAGCCCTCCTCGGTCGCCAAGCGGGTCCTGGAGCGGATGGACGCGATGCTGTCCGAGACGGACGACGAGGGACGGCCGGTCGCCTACAACCGGGTCGCGGGCGTCGTCGTCACCGGCAACGAGGACGGCGCCCACCACGTGATCAGCGAGATCACGGGCGCGTTGCAGGACATCGGCTACACGATCCCGGGCCAGGCGTGGACCTACTGGAACCTGGGCCCCGGCCCGGGACCGAGCTATCTCCAGGCGGAGCGCGGCCGGGACTGGTCGCAGTCCACGGGCCGGGCCATGGCCGCCAACCTGTACGGCGTGGCCCGGGCGCTGGCGGCGCACCCGCTGGGCGCGCCGCCTCAGTAGGGCCCCGGCGGCTCAGTCGCCCCCGGACTCCTCCTCGGCCCGGACGTTGGTGGTGATGGCATCACCGGCCTCGCCCCGGTGGCGGCGCTGCTCGTCGGAGTCCCGGATGCGCTTCTCGGCCTGCTCGACCTCGTGCAGGACCTCCTCGATGGCGGTCTCGGGCGTCCCGCCGTCGCCGCGCCGCTCGTCGTCCTGCTCGTGCTCTGCGGTCATGTCGTCTCCTTGTCTCTCCGTGCGGTCGGCGGTCAGCTCGTCGCGGTGGCGATGCGCAGGGGCACCGGATCCGGCGGCGCGGTCTCCTCGTCGATCCGGGTGACCTCCGCCCACCAGGACGGGCCGTCCTCGATGTGGCGCAGCAGGACGCCCTCGCGGATCGCCCAGGGGCAGACCGTCACCGCGTTGATCCCGGTCAGTTTCATCACCGTGTGCCCGACCACCGCCCCGGCCAGGCTCTGCGCGGCCCGCGGCGCGGAGATACCGGGCAGCAGGGCACGCTCGGCGGCGGGCAGGACGGAGAGCCGGTCGATCGCCCGGCGCAGCTCGGCGCGGCGCAGCTGCCGTTCCGTGAACGGCCCCTCGCGGCCCGGCGCGGCGCCGCACAGCCGCCCCAGCTGCTGGAAGGTGCGGGAGGTGGCGACCGCGGTGCGCGGCCCCTCCCAGCGGATCCGCGCCGCGACGTCGCGCAGCTGGTGGCGGACCTTGCGGCGCAGCGCACGCACCCGCTCCGGGGCCGGCGGGTCCTGCTCCGCGAAGAACTCGTGGGTCAGCCGGTTCGCGCCCAGCGGCAGCGAGGCCACGAAGTCGGGCAGCCGGCCACGCCCGAAGGCGATCTCCAGCGAGCCGCCGCCGATGTCCATGAGGGCGAGCGGCCCCGACCGCCAGCCCATCCAGCGCCGCGCCCCGAGGAAGGTCAGCTCGGCCTCGACCTCGCCCGGCAGGGTGCGCAGGTCGATGCCCGTGCGGCCGCGGACGGTGTCCAGCACCTCCCGGCGGTTCGGGGCCGAGCGCACCACGGCCGTCGCGAAGGCCAGGGGGCCCGCCGCACCCCACCGCGCCGCGGTCCGGCCCGCCCCGGCCACCGCGTCGACGAGCCGCTCGATCGCCTCCTCGGGGATCGGCCCGCCGGGTTTCACCTGCTCCGAGAGCCTGAGGCGCCACTTGGCGGTGTGCACCGGAAGCGGGACCCCGCCCTCCGCGTCCGCCACCACCAGCCGGACGGTGTTCGATCCCACATCCACCACGCTGAGTCGCATGAAGCCGCAGGTACCCACATATGCCCCGGGCCAACAAAACGGTTGGCAAGTGCGGCCGGAATCTCCACCAGGTCAGCGCAAAGGGAACGCCGGGCATCCGCACCCGGGCGCCCGGACCGGCTCACGCCAGCTGCCGCCGGACCAGCTCGTGCAGCCGGCCGCCGCTGTCGGCGAGCAGCTGTGCCGGCGGGCCCTGCTGGGTGACCCGGCCGTCCTCCATCACGATCACGCGGTCGGCGTCCAGCACCGTCGACAGCCGGTGGGCGATCACGATCCGGGTGGCGTTCAGCTTGCGGGTGCTTTCGATGACCGTGCGCTGGGTCTCGTTGTCCAGCGCGCTGGTGGCCTCGTCGAAGAAGAGGATCCGCGGGCGGCGGATCAGCGCCTGGGCGATCATCAGCCGCTGCCGCTGGCCGCCGGAGACCGCCCCGCTGCCCGAGACGATGGTGTGCAGGCCCATCGGCATCCGCCTGATGTCCTCCGCCAGCCCCGCCAGCTCGGCCGCCGCCATCGCCTCCTCGGGCGTGTACGCCTCGGTGCCGCGGATGACGTCCAGGATCGAGCCGGTGAACGGCTGCGCGTGCTGGAGCACCACACCGCACTGCCGGCGCACCGCCGACCGGTCCAGCGCGGCCAGGTCCTGACCGTCGTAGAGCACGGCGCCCGACAGCGGACGGTCGAAGCCGATCAGCAGCCTCAGCAGCGTCGACTTGCCGCAGCCACTGGGTCCGACGATCGCCACGAACTCGCCCGGCCGCACCTCGAACGACACGTCGTCCAGCACCAGCGGGCCGTCGTCGGAGTAGCGGAACGACAGCCGCCGGGCCTCGATCGCCCCGGACAGCGGCCCCGGCCGGGTGCTCGCCGTCCGCACCTCGGGCAGCGCCCGAAGCACCGGCCCGATCTCCTCGAACAGCGGCAGCGCGGCCACCGCCGAGACGAAGGCGCCGGTCAGCTGGGTGACGGAGGTCAGCAGCATCGTCACCGAGGTGCTGAAGGTGAGGAACTCCGCCGCCGACATCACCCCGCGCGCCGGGCCCGCCAGCAGCATGAACATCACCAGCGTGCACAGCGGCAGGTAGACCGCGCCCAGCACCGTCGTCAGGTTCTTGATGCCCCCGACCTTCTGCTGGAGCTCCCGGCTGCGCGCGAACCCGTCGGCCCAGGCCGCGTACGCGTAGTTCTCCGCCGCCGCGACCCGCAGCTTGGGCAGACCGCGCAGGGTCTGGAACGCCTGGTTGTCCAGCTTGTTGGAGAGCGCCACGAGCCTTCGCTGCCAGCGCACCTGCCACAGCCCGAGCCCCAGGAACACGGCCGCGACCACCACCAGCATGCCGATCGCCGCCAGTGCCATCGGGACGCTGTAGTACAGCAGCAGCGCCAGGTTCACCGCCCCGACCGTCACCGACTGGGCCACCGTCGGGCCGACGCCCGCCAGCAGCCGGCGGATCGCGCTGATGCCCATCGCCGCACTGGCCAGCTCGCCGGTGGAACGCTCGGTGAAGAACGTGGTCGGCAGCCGCAGCAGCCGGTCCCAGACGGCCGGCTGGAGGGTGGCCTCGATCCGCCCCTCCAGCCGCAGAACGGTCAGGTTCTGGAGCAGCATGAACGCCGCCGCCACGATGCCGCCGGCCATCACCGCCAGGCACACCTGCACGATCGGACCGGTCTGCGCCTTCGGCACGTACTCGCCGAGCACCTTGCCGGTGGCGATCGGCACCAGCGCCCCGATCGCCACCGTGACCAGCCCGGCCAGCAGCAGCTTCGCCAGATCGCCGCCGGTGCCGCGCAGGGTGAACCGCAGCAGCCGCAGCGGGCCGAGCCGGCGTTCGGGCAGCGGCCGGTAGAACATCACCGCGCGGGGCTCGAACTCCCCGGCGTTGGCCTTCTCCACCGGTGTCTCGCGGCCGGTGGCCGGGTGCACCGCCACATAGCCGCCGCGCCGCCACAGCAGCGCGACCGGCGCCCCCGACAGGGCCCGGTGCCCCACCAGCGGTCCCATGTCCTCCCGCCACCAGCGTCCGTCCAGGCGTACCGCGCGGGTACGGATCCGGGACGCCACCGCGACCCGTTCCACCGGGTCCAGACGGTCGTCGCCGGTGCCGCTCCGCGGGGGCTCGGCGAGCGCGATCCCGGCCGCCCGGGCGACCAGCTTGCAGGCCGCGTAGGTGGCGTCGGCGTCGGCGGCGGTGGTGCGCCGGTCCGAGCGCCTGCCGATGGACGCCAGCAGCGTCCGGTCGGCCCGGTCGCGGACCGCCTCACCGGCCGCGATACCGGCCGCGGTACGCGTCTCGTGGGTGTGCTCCAGCTGCTCGATCCAGCGGTCCAGCGTGGTCAGCAGCCGGTACTGCTGGTCGACCATGGACTGCCACAACGCCGGGTCGATCAGCAGGTCCGCCGCGGCCTCGGCGCCGTACAGCGAGCCGTACTGGACGCTGCCGGGCGGCACCTGCATCCAGAACACGTCGTCGTCCGCGGGCGTCGCGGCCCGTTCGCTCGCCATCGGCGCCTGGAACAGGATGGACAGGCCGCGGCCCACGCCGAGGGCGAGGGCGTACTCCAGCGGACTCGTCGCCGGCGGCACGTACCGGGGAGTGCCGTACTCGTCGTAGGACCAGGTCTGGGTGGCCGCGGGCCGGTACAGCTCGCGCAGCCCGATGCGGTGCACCACGCAGTCGCGCAGGGGGCGGGCCACCAGCGTGTGCTGCGGGCCGGTGACCGGGCCGAGCAGCAGCGAGCCGGCCTCCAGCCGGCCGAGGTGGTGCCAGTGGCCCTGCTGGGCGGCGTCCACCGCGAACAGGTCCACGGCGCCCGCCGCGACCAGCCACAGCACCTGCGGCCCCTGAAGGTCCAGCCGGCTGGACCCGGCGCAGTCGATGCGCGTGCCGAGCTGCCCGAGGGCGCCCAGCACGAGGTCGCCCTCGTCGACGGTCGTCATCTCACCGCTCCCTGACCAGCGCGGCGTACGCGCCGCCGCGCGCCACCAGTTCCTCGTGCCGGCCGCGCTCGACGACCGTGCCGTGCTGGAGGACCACGATCTCGTCGCTGTCCCGCACGGTGCTCAGCCGGTGTGCGATCACCACGCAGGCACAGCCCCGCCTGCGCAGGTTGTCCATCACCACCTGCTCCGTCTCGGCGTCCAGCGCGCTGGTCACCTCGTCCAGCACCAGGATGCTGGGCCTGCGCACCAGCGCGCGGGCGATCTCCAGACGCTGGCGCTGGCCGCCGGAGAAGTTCCGGCCGTCCTGCTCGACGCGGCTGTGGATGCCGCCGGGGCGGCGCGTCACCACGTCGTACAGCGCCGCGTCCCGCAGCGCCTGGACCACCGCCTCGTCGGGGATCGAGGGGTCCCACAGCGCCACGTTGTCGCGGACGGTGCCCTCGAAGAGGAACACGTCCTGGTCGACGAAGGAGACGGAGGCGGCCAGCGCGCCGCGCGGGATGTCCTCCAGGCGCTGCCCGTCGATGCGGATCACGCCCTCCCAGGGCGCGTACAGGCCCGAGATCAGCCGGGACACCGTGGACTTGCCGCTGCCGGAGCCGCCGACCAGGGCGACCTGCTGCCCGGGGCCGACGGTCAGGTCGAAGCCGGTGAGCAGCGGCTTGTCCAGCGGGTTGTAGCCGAAGGTGACGTTCTCCAGCTCCACATGGCCGTGCAGCCGGCGCGTCGACCCGCCGCCCGCGCGGGTGTGCGGCGCATCCGCGCGGAAGTTCTCCACGTCCTTCAGCCGGGCCACGTCGGCGGCGAAGTCCTGGATGCGGCCCGCGACGCCGTTGAGCCGGGTCAGCGGGGCGGTGAAGCGGGTGACCAGCGCCTGGAACGCCACCAGCAGACCGACCGAGACGGCCCCGTGCACCGCGCGCATCCCGCCGATCCACAGGATCAGCGCGCTGTTGAGGGTGGCGAGGGTCGGCGCGACCACGCCCAGCCAGGCGCTCGGCACCCCGAGCCGCTGCTGTTCCTCCAGGGTGGTGGCGTGCTGCCCGGCCCACTTGCGGAAGTAGCCGTCCTCGCCGCCGGTCGCCTTCATCGTCTCGATCAGCTGGAGCCCGGTGTACGCCGTGTTGGTCAGCCGCGCGGTGTCGGCGCGCAGCTTCGCGGTCCGGGTGGCGCGCAGCCTGACGACGACCCGCATCGCGACGATGTTCAGCAGCGCCACGCCGATGCCGACGAAGGTGAGCTGCGGGTCGTAGGTGTACAGCAGCACGGCGTACACCACGACCACCACCGCGTCCACGCCGGCCGCCGCCAGATCACGGGCCAGCGTCTCGGCCACCGCGTCGTTGGACGCCAGCCGCTGCACCAGGTCGGCCGGGCTGCGCTGGGCGAAGAACGTCACCGGCAGCCGCAGCAGATGGCGCAGGAAACGGGCGCTGGACAGGGTGGAGGAGATGATCCGGCCGCGCAGCAGATTGGCCTGCTGCAACCAGGTGAGGACCACGGTGAGCAGCACGCACGCCGCCATGGACGTGAACAGCACGCCGAGCAGCGAGGTCTGCTTGCCGATCAGGAACGTGTCGATGTAGGTGCGGCTGAGCGCGGGCACCGCCGCGCCGACCAGCACCAGCAGCAGGCTCGCCAGCACCGCGGCGGGCATCGTGCCCGCGGTGCCGCGCAGCCGGGCCGGCATGGCGCCCAGCACGCCCGGCCGGCGCCCGCCCCGGGTGAAGCCCTCCCCGGGCTCCATGGTCAGCACGACACCGGTGAAGCTGCCGTCGAACTCCTCCAGGGGCACGAAACGGCGGCCCTTGCCGGGGTCGTTGACGAACACCCCGCGGCGGCCGAAGCGGCGCCCCATGCCGTCGTAGACGACGTAGTGGTTGAACTCCCAGAACAGCACGGCGGGGGCCTCGACCCCGGCGAGGGCGGCCAGGTCCATCTGCATGCCCTTGGCCGTCAGGCCGTAACTGCGGGCGGCCTTCAGCAGGTTGCTGGCGCGGGAGCCGTCGCGGGAGACACCGCAGGCGATGCGCAGCTCCTCCAGCGGGACATGCCGGCCGTAGTGCCCGAGCACCATCGCCAGCGAGGCGGCGCCGCACTCGACGGCCTCCATCTGGAGCACGGTGGGCGTACGCACGGTCCTGCCCCGCCCCGTGGGCACCGTGCGCTTCGGCGGGGCGGCGCGGCGTCTGCCGCGGGTGTCGGTCGCGGCGGTCACGGCAGCAGCCAATCGACGGGGCGCTGGTCGGCCAGGCGGATGGAACCCGTGGCCATGGTCATGGAGGTGAGCGCGTACGGCGGTCCGTCCGCGGACGACCACCGGTAACCGCTCTTCGTGGCGGACGACTTCTCCAGCCGCACCGTCACGGCCACCGGCCTGCCGTCCTCGGTGAACTGCTCGCCCAGCCGGCTGTCCCCGAGGAAGGCGGAGATCTGCTGCGCGGACTGCGCCGAGCGGTCCACGGACAGCACATGACCGCGCAGTACGCCGTACTCCTGGCTCGGCACCGACTGCACGGTCAGATCGACGGAGGCGTGCGCGGGGACGGCGGCGGCGTTCTCGGCGGGGACGTACACGGTCGCGTACAGGGGGTCCGAGGCGTGGGCGACCTTCTCCACGGCGGCGACGTCCGCGCCGGTCCGGACGATCTGCCCGACGGTGGCGGCGATCGCGCTGATCCGGCCCGCGTCGACGGTGCGCACGACCGACTCGCCCCGGCTCGTACGGACCTTCAGCACGGGGGAGCCGGCGGGCAGCCGCTCGCCCTGCTCGGCCAGGACCGCGGTGACCTGGCCGGTGACCGGGCTCTGGAGCAGGTAGCTGCCCTGCCCGTGGGTGATGACGGCGGGCGCGCTGACGGTGGAGGTCACCGAGCCGGTCACCGCCCACACGGAGGCGGCGGCCATCGCGACCACCGTCACGGACAGCACCAGCCAGCCCTGCGGACGGGCGAAGCGCACCGGAAGATCCAGCTCCTCGGGTGACTGGAGCTTGGCGAGGGCCTGTTGGCGGAACTGCACGGATCGTTTCCTACGGCGAGGGTCTGAGGCATGGGCGAGCCCCGGAGCCGGGCTGCGGCTCCGGGACTCGCCGGCTGCGGGGCGCGATCAGAGACCGGCGACCAGGTTGGTGACCGGGGCGGTGTTCAGGCCGGTGACACCCTCGACGGTGCCGACGACCGTGTTCACCAGACCGGAGACCGGGGCGATACCGTCCACCACGCCGGTGACGGCACCGACGGCGTTGACGGCCAGACCGCCGGAGACGTTGTCGAGCTCGGCGTCGGAGATCTCGGCGGTTGCGACCTGGGGGGCGGAGTTCATAACGGAACTTCCCTTCATATGGATGACTCACAAGGGGGGAGCGGCCCCCTCTGGGGACAGATGGACGGCCGCGACCGCGGGGCGCCGGACGCCCGGTTCCGGAAGCCCTGCTCGGCCCCGCGGTGCGATGGATCAAAGCACGCGGCGGCCGCGCGCTTCCAATCAACCAGCCTGCTCACCAGGGAACTTGTGCCTCGGTGGACATCATCCGTGCAGGCGCGCGCACGGCTTGGCGGCGACTTCTTCACATGCGCCACGACACCGCCGCGCCGCTCCTCTTGCCGTCGGGCCGGCGAATTCCGGCACTCCCGCCCCAAAGGCGTGTCCGGTCCCGGGGGGTTGTGCGGATCCACCGGCGGCGGTGACCGGGTTGGGCAGTCGCTGTGCAGATTCGCTGAAGCCGTGATTCCGGTCCATGACCGGAACCGACAGTCGCCGACCGGTCGCGGAGCGTGTCGCCTCGGGCGCGCGGAACCGGAATTGAACACCCCGGCCGGCTCATGCGTACCAACAGCCATCCAGGCGCCCCGAACAGCTGCCGGCCGGCGGCACGGACCCCTTCCCCCAGGAGGTCGAGAAGGTTGAGTCACAAGCGAATCCCGAAGCGCAGGGCCGCGATCGCGGCGGGCGGCGTGGTGGCGCTCGGAGCGGCCGCGATCCTGCTGCCGCACGCCAACGCCTCGCAGGACGGCGACCCGGACCGGGCCGCCGCGCCCCGGACCCTGAAGGCGGCGGACGCCTCGGACCTCGCCTCCCGGCTCGCCGGGGCGCTCGGCGACGCCTTCGCGGGCTCGTACTACGACGCCGGCAGCCGGCAGCTCGTCGTCAACGTCGTACCGGGCGACGACAACAACGTGGTCGTGCGGGCGGAGAAGGCGGGCGCGGCCGTCCACGAGGTGGACAACAGCCTCGCCGAGCTGGCGGCCGGCGCGCGGACCCTGAAGGCCGAGGCCACCATTGCGGGCACCGCGTGGGCCGTCGACCCCCGGACCAACAAGATCCTCGTCACCGCCGACGCCACGGTCACCGGCGACCGGTGGGGCCGGCTGGAGTCCACCGTGCGGGAGCTCGGCTCCGGCATGGCGACCCTGAAGAGGTCCTCGGGCACCTTCACGACGTTCGTGTCGGGCGGCGACGCCATCTTCGGCGGCGGCGCGCGCTGCTCGCTGGGCTTCAACGTCACCGCGGGCGACGGCACGCCCGCCTTCCTGACCGCGGGCCACTGCGGGGTCGCGGCCGACCAGTGGTCGGACGCGCAGAACGGCGCGCCGATCGCCACCGTCGACCAGGCCGTCTTCCCCGGCGACGGCGACTTCGCCCTGGTCAAGTACGACGACCCCGCCACCGCGGCACCGAGCGAGGTCAATGTCGGAGGCGGGCGGAGCGTCCCGATATCCGGGGCCGCCGAGGCGACGGTCGGCCAGCAGGTCTTGCGGATGGGCAGCACCACCGGGCTGAACGACGGCCAGGTCCTCGGGCTGGACGCCACCGTGAACTACCCGGAGGGCACCGTCACCGGCCTGATCCAGACCGATGTGTGCGCCGAGCCCGGCGACAGCGGCGGTTCGCTGTTCACACAGGACGGCCAGGCGATCGGCCTCACCTCCGGCGGCAGCGGCGACTGCACGACCGGCGGCGAGACGTTCTTCCAGCCGGTCACCACCGCCTTGGAGGCGGTCGGCGCCACGCTCGGCACGGACGACCAGGCCGGCGGCGGCGAGCAGGCCGGCGGCGGTGAGCAGGCCGGCGGCGGCGAGCAGGCCGGCGGCGGCGAGCAGGCCGGCGGCGGCGAGCAGGCCGGCGGCGGTGACGCCGTGGGCGGTGAGCAGGCCGGCGGCGGTGACGCGGTGGGCGGTGAGGAGACCGGTACAGGTACAGGTACAGGTACCGGTACCAGTACTGGTACGAGTGCCGGTGACGCGACGGGCGACGGCAGCGGTGCCCACTCCGGACTGACCCGGACGCACTGAGCGACCGCACCGCGGTCCGAGCCGGTGCGCGCGGACCCGGCCCCCGACGGGCGGGCCGGCGGTGTGTCCGGCCCGTCCGGCCCGCCACCGGGGCGGGGCCCCGGCCGCTCGCGCCGGTGCTGCTCAGACCCACCGTTCCGGCCCACCGCGGTTCCGGCCGGCGGTGGTCGGGGTCCGGCCCTCCGGCGGGAGGGCCGGACCCGTCGTACGAGGGCGCACCGTGACGGAGTCCGGGCGCCCAGGGTCGACGGCCTCCGCGCGCGAGGCCGCGATCCGGCCCTGCGCCCGCTGGTACCGCTCGGCGCACGCGGACGTGGACCGGGCCAGGGCGCGCAGCAACAGCAGCGGGGGCCCGTCGGCGAGGAGGACGGCGGCCGGCCGGCCCTCGCTGACGGCGAGGGCCGCGAGCTTCTCCGGCCGGGCCGGCGAGCGCGGCGAGCGGCGCGGCGCGGGCCGCCGGTGCCGTGCCGGCCCGGGCGGCGCTGCCGACGAGCCGGGCGTCGAGGGTGCCGGTGAGTACGGTCCCGCGGGCGTCGAGCAGGCCGAGCAGCAGGATCAGCGCGGCGCAGCACAGCACCCAGCGGGTGGCCGCTCCGTGCGCCGGCGGCAGGCCGAGGCTCCGGCCCCGGGGCGCCGGCGGCAGAGGTCAGGCGCCGGTGGCGGCGGCGTGCACCCCGCCGCCGAATACCGGTCCGCGAGCGCGTACACCGCGTACCGCTGGTCCGTGCGCGTCCCCCTCCGCCGGCCGCCACGGGCCTCCCCGCCGCCATGAGGCCCGGACAGTCACAGCTGTCACGAAGACCACCGTGCGGAACACATGGGTCAAGAAATGTTCGGCACCTTTCGCGACCTTTCGAGCGTGTCCGAACCGTTCCGCGCCCGGAACGCTCACAAGGGCTGCGCGGGTGTCCGTTTGGCGCTGTAATGGCGGACGTGGTCGGTGAGGGCGCTGCGGAACCCAGAACGAGAACACTGCGTGCCGAGGCTGCCCTCAAAGCGATCGCGTCCGAGCAGAATCCGTCCGACCGGGTGCGCCGCGTTTTGGAACAGGCGCTCGTCTTCGCCGGCGCGTCCTTCGCCGCCCTCTACACACCGGGCGGAGACGGCGGGCTGCTCCGCCTGACCGAGTCGGCGGGCGTACCGCGCACGCTGTACGGGGTGGACGACGGCTACCCCGTGCCCGGTCCGTCCCCGGTGGCCGAGGCCCACCGCGGGCAACGGGCGCTCTGGCTCGGCCCGGCGGAACTCGCCGGCCGCGCCACGGCCGGCCGGCCGGTCCCGGACGACGTCTTCCTGGCCGCGCTCCCCGTGCCCGGCGGCTGCCTGCTCGCCGTGACCGAGAGCCCCGGCGGCTTCGACACCGACGGCCGCAAGTGCCTGGAGCTGATCGCGCAGGCCGCCACCCGTCCCGCCCCGGCCGTGACCACCGAGGCCGGACAGCTGCCGGCGGACGCCTTCAGCCTCGCCGTGGACACCGGGCGCGTCGAGGCGGGCGAGGACGTCCTGCGGCTGTGCGCCCTGGACCCGGCCGGGTTCGACGGCCGGATCGAGACGCTGCTCGGCCGGGCCGTGCCGGAGGACCTGCCCTCGCTGATGTCGGTGGTGGAGGCCGACCACATGTCCCTCGGCGAACGGGACCTGGAGTTCCGGGTGCTCCAGCCCACCGGCCCGCCGAAGTGGCTCAGGCTGCGCGGCCGGCTGCTGCCCGGCGGCGAGGGCCGCCCGGCCCGGCTGGTGGGCACCGTCGCCGACGCCTCCACGCTGCGCCCCGACGCCACCGACGTGGCCCGCGTCCAGCGCCTGGCCGCCAGGCTGGCCACCGCCGGGACCGTCCGCGACGTCGGCCACGCCGTGGTCGCCGCGCTGCGCAAGCCGCTGCGCGCCGACCGGATCGCGCTGGCCGAGCTGGAGTACGACCGGCTGGTCGTCACCGTCCTGGACCCGCCGCAGCCCGAGGCCTGGCCCGAACTGTGGCGCCGGGAGTGGCGCACCGAGTGGCCCGACGCGCCCGTGCGTGTCATGCCCACCCTCGCCGCCGTCCTGCGCGAGGGCCGCGCCCAGATCTGGCCGGCCGGCTCCGCCCTGGAACCCGCCCTCGCCGACATCGGACCCGGGGGCCTGGCCGTGCTGCCGCTGCCGGCCGGGGGCCGGATGGCCGGCGCCTGCGTGATCGGCTGGGACACCCCGCACGACGTCGGCCCCGACGAACGCGCCCTGCTCACCGCCGCCGCCGGTCTGGCCGGCCAGGCCCTGATGCGCGCCCACGCCTTCGACGCCGAGCACGAACTCGTCGGCATGCTCCAGCGTCAGCTGCTGCCGCGCCGGCTGCCGAAGCTGCCGGGCGCGGTCGCCGTCGCCCGCTATCTGCCCAGCACCGCCGGGCTGGAGCTGGGCGGCGACTGGTACGACGTCATCCCGCTGCCCGACAACCACGTCGCCCTCGTCATCGGCGACGTCCAGGGCCACAGCGCGGCCGCCGCCACCCTCATGGGCCAGCTGCGCACCGCCCTGCGCGCCTACGCAGCCGAGGGCCACCCGCCGGACGTGGTGGTCTCGCACACCAACCGGCTGCTGCTGGACATGGACTCCGACCTCTTCGCCACCTGCTGCTACGTCGACGTCGACATGGAGGCGGGCGCCGCCTGGTGCGTCCGGGCCGGGCATCTGCCGCCGGTGCTGCGCCGTCCGGACGGCGGCACCGAGATCGTCCAGGTGGAGGGCGGCCCGCCGCTCGGCGTGCTCCGGCAGGCCGACTTCCCGATGAGCCCGCTGCGGCTGCTGCCCGGCACGCTGCTCGCCCTGACCACGGACGGGCTGGTGGAGTCCGCCGACGCGGACATCGACGAGGGCATCGAGCGCTTCGCCCAGAGCCTGGCCGCCGCCGGGCCCGCCCATCTCGGACTGGTCGCCGACGCCCTGCTCGGCAACGCCCGCCGCAGCGACGACGTCGCCCTGCTCCTGATGCGCTACGACGGCATGGCCACGCGTCCGCTGCGCGAGAGCTGGACGGTGTGGCGCGTCCCCGAGGCGGTCCGGCACGCCCGCCGCTTCACCCGGCGCACCCTGCGCGTCTGGAACGTGCCCCGCAACGCCGAGGACACCGTCCTCCTCGTCGTCTCCGAACTCGTCACCAACGCCCTGACGCACACCGACGGCCGGGTCCGCCTCGACCTCACCCTCGTCGGCGGCCGGCTGCGGGTCGCGGTCGCCGACACCTCGCCCCGCACCCCCGTCAAGCCCGCCGGCCTCGGCTGGGAGGCGACGGGGGGACGCGGCATCCTGCTCGTCGAGGCCATGTCGGCGGCGTGGGGAACGGTGCCGGTCGGCGGTGGCAAGCAGGTGTGGAGCGAGATCGCACTGGGACGGTGAGCGGCCCGAAGGACCGGGTACCCGGCCGGGGACCGGCACCGGCCGGTGCCTGCGGAACCGATGCGAGAAGAGAGGCGACAGCACGTCATGGCCCAGCCCGTCCGCTCCATCATGACCAGCGACCCGGTGACCGTGGAGCCGCAGACCTCCGTGACCGCGGTGGCCCGCATCATGCGCGACCAGAACCTCGGAGCCGTCCTGGTGACGGAGGGTGACCGCCTGCGCGGGCTGGTCACCGACCGCGACCTCGTCGTCCGCTGTCTCGCCGGGGGCGGCGACCCGAACGAGACCACCGTGGCCGGCGCGTGCAGCGACGACCTGGTGACCGTGGGACCCGACGAGGACCTGGACCGCGCGATCCGGCTGATGCGCGAGTACGCCGTCCGCCGTATCCCCGTCGTCGAGAACGGGCACCCGGTGGGCATCGTCTCGCTGGGCGACGCGGCCATGGAACGCGACTCCCGGTCGGCCCTGGGCGACATCAGTGTGGCGCGGCCCAACACCTGAGGCCCGGCGGCCGGCATCCGGCACCTGAAGCCCCGGGCAGCGGGGGACGGGGCGCCGTCGCCGGCGGCGCGCGGCCCCCGACCCCGGGAGCACACGGCGGGTTCGCGCCCGCCCCCCGGGTACTCGCCGGCCATGGACGCAACCCTGTACCAGGCAGCGGCGGCGGGTTCCGTGTTCGGTGTGATCGCCCTCCTCGCCGGCGGCGTCGTCGTCGCCGGCGCGCTGGTGTGGGCGATCCGGGCCGGCATCGAGGTGCGGCGGCGCGAGCCCGCGCCGCCGCGGCGCGGCGCGCACCCCACCCTGCCGGAGTCCGGTCCGGCGGACGAGACGCGGCAGCGGCGCGAACCGGCGGAGGTCCGCCCCGCCGAGGACGGGGAGCGGCTCACCCCGCACCGGCTCAGGCCGTCCGCCACCACCCGCGGCGACGACCAGCGCCGCCCGCGCTGGGACGCCGGGACCAGCGGCTCCTTCGGCAGCGGCGGCCCCGGCGGCAGGTGAGCGTGGGCGGCGTTTGGCCGGATCACCACCGGGGACCCGATCCCGGCACGTATGCCCGGACTCGTGACCGAGGAGCCGTGAGCCGGACCGGAGCAGAAGGAAGATGATGAGCAGTGAGCACGGACACCAGTGACGAACCCACCGTCCGCGGCCCGGAGACGGGCTGGTCACAGGCGCGCCGGATGCGGGGCAAGAGGGTGCTGCGCACCTGGGTGCCGGCGGTGGAGGACCGCACCACCCCGCAGCCGCAGCGCACCGGCCCGGAGGGACACATCGTCAGGGGCGAGGACTGAGCCGATCCACTCCTCCCCGGGGGCAACCTCGCCGACGGCCCGCCGTCACCGTGCCGCCCGACTGCCGTAGGGAACAAGTCAACCAAGGACCCCTTCCGCCCGATGGCGGCTAAGGTGAGGGGGATGAAGGCACTCGTGCTGTCCGGCGGCGCCGGAACACGGCTGAGGCCGATCACGCACACGTCGGCCAAGCAACTCGTCCCCGTGGCCAACAAGGCCGTCCTGTTCTACGGGCTGGAATCGATCGCCGCGGCCGGCATCACCGAGGTCGGCATGGTCGTCGGCGACACCGCGGCCGAGATCGAGGAAGCGGTCGGCGACGGCTCGCGGTTCGGCCTCCGGGTGACCTACCTTCCCCAGGAGCGCCCCCTGGGTCTGGCTCACGCGGTGCTGATCGCCCGCGACTTCCTGGGCGACGACGACTTCGTCATGTATCTGGGCGACAACTTCATCGTCGGCGGCATCACCGGCCTCGTCGACGAGTTCCGCCGCAACCGGCCCGACGCCCAGATCCTTCTCACCCGGGTCGCCGACCCCCGCTCCTTCGGCGTCGCCGAACTCGACCCGTCCGGCCGGGTGATCGGTCTCGAGGAGAAGCCCGAACACCCCAAGAGCGACCTGGCCCTGGTCGGGGTCTATCTCTTCACACCCCTCGTCCACGAGGCGGTGCGCGCCGTCAAACCGTCCTGGCGCGGCGAGCTGGAGATCACCCACGCCCTCCAGCACCTGATCGACATCCGCGCCGACGTCCGCTGCACGCTCGTCGAGGGCTACTGGAAGGACACCGGCAACGTCGGCGACATGCTGGAGGTCAACCGCACCGTCCTGGAGAGCATGGAGCGCCGCATCGACGGCGAGGTCGACGACGCCTCCGAGACCGTCGGCCGGGTGGTCGTCGAGGCGGGCGCCCGGATCGCCAACTCGCGCATCGTCGGCCCCGCCGTCATCGGCACCGGAAGCGTCGTCCGCGACTCCTACGTCGGGCCGTTCACCTCCGTCGCGGAGAACTGCCGGATCACCGACAGCGAGCTGGAGTTCTCCATCGTGCTGCGGGACTCCTCGATCCGGGGGGTGGGCCGGATCGAGTCCTCGCTCATCGGCCGGCATGTCGAGGTGACCCCGGCGACCGGGGTCCCCAGCGCCCACCGCCTCGTCCTCGGCGACCACAGCAGGGTGCAGATCCATTCGTGATCCTTCCGGTCGCCGGGCCCCCACTTCCCCAGTCCCACCCCTGCGAGGAGTCACCTACGTGAAACGCCACGAGTTCCTGCGGGGACTCCACAGGGTCACCGCGAACCGCAACTACCTGGAGATCGGCGTCAACGACGGCCGCAGCCTGCGCCTGTCCCGCGTACCCAGCATCGCGATCGACCCCGCCTTCAAAGTGGCCACGGAACTGAAGTGCGACGTCCACCTGGTGAAGGCCACCAGCGACGACTTCTTCGCCCGGGAGAACCCGCTCGCCCACCTCAAGGGCGGCCGGCACCCGCTGCGCAACCTGCGCCGGGGCCGCGCCCCGCTCGGCCACTGGCGGCGCACCGTGCTCGACCTGTCGTTCATCGACGGCATGCACCTGTTCGAGTACGCCCTGCGCGACTTCATCAACGTCGAGAAGCACTCCGACTGGTCCAGCGTCATCGTCTTCGACGACATGCTGCCCCGCGGCGTGGACGAGGCGGCGCGCGACCGGCACACCAACGCCTGGACCGGCGACGTCTACAAGATCGTCGAGATTCTCGCCCGCTACCGCCCCGACCTGGTCACCGTGCTGGTCGACACCCATCCCACCGGCCAGCTCGTGGTGTTCGGCGCCGATCCGGCCAGCACCGTGCTGAAGGACAGGTACGACGACATCGTCGCGGAGTTCCTGGTGCCCGACCCGCAGAAGGTGCCCGAGTCGATCCTGGACCGGGTGGAGGCGGTGCAGCCGGAGCGGTTGCTGGGGGCATCGTTCTGGAGCCGGCTCAGCCGCGCCCGCAATATCGGCCTGAGGCGCTCCCGGGGCTGGGAGCCGCTGCGGCGCGCCGTGCAGCAGCTCGACGCCGGCCGCTGACCGGCCGGGCCGGGGTCAGGCCGCCCGCCGCCGCACGAGCCGGGCGGCCGCCCGGGACCGGGCGGCGGCGAGCACGCGCCGTACCGCGCGGGCCAGCCGCCGCACGGTTGCGCGCTCCGGCGCCGCCACGGCCCGTGCCCCGCGCCTTCCGGCGCGCAGCGCGAGCGGCAGCGTGTGGAAGCGGGGCTCGGCGGCCCGCGGGGCCGGGCACACGGCGGTGTTCCAGGTCGCGCCCGCCAGGCCGGCGACGGGCAGCGCGGCCACGAGCCGTGCCCTCGCTCCGTCCGCCCCGTCCTGTGCGGGTGACAGCGTGGCGGGCACGTCGACGACCCGGTCCGCGGCGGTGAGCCGCAGCAGCGCCCGGGTCTCGCCCGGCACGTACAGCGGCAGGACGGCGTCCAGCCGGTCGCCGCAGGCGGTGACCTCGATCCGGCCGAGGCCGAGCCGCCTGCCGTGGGCGCCGATCTCCAGCGACAGGTTGCCGTGCGGCCGGGTCCAGTACGGCAGCACCGTACGGCCGCCCACGACGCCGGCGCGGGGCGTGGCACGGCCGGCCGCCGGGGCCGGGCCCAGCCGGCACTCCTTGGTCCAGCCGCCCAGCCTGACCCGGACCACGGCGTCCCAGACGCCGTCGTGCGGCAGCGCGGCCGGATCGGCGGTGGCCGTCGCCCGCAGCACCAGCCGGACGTGTTCGCCGTCCCCGGCGGGCACGGTCTCGCGGGTGACGCCGACCGGCTGGAAGTGCTGGGCGGAGCTGGAGCGTTCGCGCAGCAGCAGGTCCGCGTCGGCCCGGTCGAAGCGGGCGGCGGTCTCCGCGCCCACCCACGCGACCGCCTCCGACAGGTCCTTCGGCGGTTCGGCCGAGGACGTGCCCGTACCGGCGGCCGGGAAGGTCAACGGCCTTCCGTCACCGGCCAGTTCGGCCGTGAAGCCGATACTGAGCGAGCCGTCCTGCCAGGCCACGCAGTCGGGCAGGGCCGTGAGCGCGAGGGACGCCTCCCACTCGGCGAAGGCGACGGTGTCGTCGAGCCGGTTCTCGGCGGCCAGCGCGGCGACGACCCGCTGGGTCGGTTGCAGCCCGGCCGCGACGCCGGGACCGAACCGCTCGACGACCACACGGTGGATCTCCGTGAAGAGCGAGCCGCGGTAGTCCTCGGGCAGCCGGAGGAAGCGCCGGCCGCGCAGCCGCTCCACCATCTCCACGCGCAGCCAGCGCCGGAAGAGCCGGTCGCGCAGGGGCCCGGGTTCGGTGTACTTCTCCACGACGTCCAGGGCCTCGCGGAGGTTGGCGAAGTAGCCGGCCGGTTCGAAGGGCCTCAGGCCCGCGTTGGCGGCGTCGTCCCGCCGGACGTGGTAGTAGCACACGTAGTCGCTGAGCACGGAGACGTTGTCCGCGCGCAGATACGCCTCGGTGACGAAGACGTGGTCCTCCAGCCGCCGCCGGCCCTCGGGGAAGCGCAGCCCGGTCCGCTCGAGGAAGGCGCGCCGCACCATCTTGTGCGGGGTGAGACTGTCGATGAGCGGAGCGTCGGCGACGGTGGCGTGCGGCCGGTTGCGGCGGAAAAGCTCCACCGGCACCGGGCGCCCCTTGCCGGCCATCTTGCCGACGACGACGTCCGCGCCGTTGGCCACGCCGTAGTCGTACATCCGCTCCAGGGCCTCGTCGCCCAGGAAGTCGTCGTTGTCGACGAACATGACGAACTCGCCCCGCGCGGCGGCGATGCCGACGTTGCGGGGCTTGCCCGACCAGCCGGAGTTCTCCTGGTGGATGACGCGCATCCGGGGATCCTCGGCGGCGAGCGCGTCGAGCCGGGCGGCGGTCCCGTCGGTGGAGCCGTCGTCGACGAAGACGGCCTCGTACTCGTCGGGGGGCAGCGACTGCCGTTGCAACGAGGCGATGCAGTCCTCGATGTAGGTCCCCGGGTTGTAGACGGGGACGATGACGCTGACCTTGACCGGCATGGGATTCCGGCCCCCCTCGGCTGGGTTCGCCGTGCACGTGCGGGCGCGTTGCGCGTGGCTCGATGCTATCCCGGCGAGGGGCGCGATCCACGCGATCCACCGGTCGGGACCTTCGGGCCTACGGGACCGCCCGGCGGCCCCGGTCAGCCGTGTGTCTTCTCGAGCAGCTCCAGGATCTCGGCGGTGCTCCCCGTCTCGCCGAGCCGCGGGAAGATCCGCTCGACGCTGTTGCGGTGGGTGCCGGCGTCCAGGTCGCTCATGGCGTCGGTGGCCAGCGTGACGTGGTAGCCGTGCTCGTACGCGGCGCGGGCGGTGGACTCCACGCCGATGCTGGTGGCGATGCCGGTCAGCACGATCTGGGTGATGCCCCGGCGGCGCAGCTGCACATCGAGGTCGGTGCCGTGGAAGGCACCCCAGTTGTGCTTGGTGACGGTGATGTCACGGGGGTTTCCGGCCAGTTCGCCGACGATCGCGTCCCAGCCCTCGGGCCGGGTGCCGCCGGCGCCGGAGGCCTCGGTGCGGCCGGGGACGGCGTCCGCCCCGTCGGCGGCGAAGGAGACCCGGACCAGTACGACGGGCAGGTCCTTGGCGCGGAAGGCGTCGGCGAGCTCCACGGTGCGGGCGACGACGTCGGCACCGCTGTGCGGGGTGACGGGGGCGCCGACGATGCCGTTCTGGAGGTCGATGACGACGAGGGCGGTACGCGGGTCGAGCGTGGTGACTGCCATGGAAGTGTCAGGCCTTTCGGGGTTGTGCGGTGGTGCGGCGCGCGCCGTCGGGCCGTGTGCCCAGCGAGCGGTCGGCCAGGGAGAACGCCAGGAGCAGGACGGACCCGGCGAGCATGAAGAGGGCCAGGTCGTGCAGTCCGGGCGTGTCGGCGCGGTGGTGGAAGAACGCCGCGTTCGCGGCCGACGCGGCCAGCGCGCCGAGGTACATGAAGGTGCGCAGCAGCCCGGCGGCCGAGGCGATCCGGGCGGGCTCCGCCTGCCGGTACAGGGCGTTCTGGTCGGCGAGCCCGATCAGCCCCTGCGGTACGCCCATCACGGCGCCGACGGCGAGCAGCAGCCGGACGGGGCTGCCGGAGCCGGTGAGCAGCAGCGCGGCGCAGCCGGCGATCTGCACCAGGCCGCCGGTGACCAGCTTGGCGCGGGCCGCCTCGCGGCGGCCGGTGAGCGCGGAGACGGCCAGCCCGCAGGCGGACAGCGGCAGCATCACCAGCCCCGCGGCCGAGGCGGACAGCCCGCGTCCCTCCTCCAGCCACTGGGTGAAGCCGTACAGGAAGCCGTAGGACGTGGTGTAGCCGAGGAACTGGCGCACGTAGGTGACGATCAGCGGCCCGTTGCCGCCGAGCACCCGCAGGTCGACGAAGGGTTCGGCCACGCGCAGCTCGCGCGCCGCGAAGCCCGCGGCGGCGACGGCGGACAGCGCCGGCAGATACCAGTGCGCGGCCCGCGGGCCGGTCAGGAACAGCATGAGCGCGATCAGCATGACGGCGAACAGCGCCATGCCGGGCGCGTCGACGCTCCGCCCACGGCCGCCCGTGCGCCCGGCCGTCCGCGGCAGCCACAGGTGACCGAGGACCAGACAGGCCGCCGACAGCGGCACGTTGACGGTGAAGACGGCCCGCCAGCCGCCGACGCCGATCAGCGCTCCGCCCAGGGCAGGACCGACCACGGAGACCGTCTGCGCGGCGACGGCGAGCGCGGTCAGCACCCCGGCCGGACTGTCCCGGCCGGTGCGCTCCGCCTCGCCGCGGGTCAGCTGCATGGCCGCGGGATACGCGGCCGACGTGCCGAACCCGAGCAGCACCCGCGCGGTGATCAGCGCGCCCAGCGACGGCGCCAGGGCGCCCAGCAGACCGGCGATGCCCACCAGCCCCGTACCGAGCAGGTAGAGCCGGCGCGGGCCGTACATGTCGACGAGCCGGCCGATCACGGGCTGTCCCACGGCCGTGGCCAGATAGAGCGCCGTGACCAGCCACACCGTCTCGGACGGCGGTGCCCCGAGGGCGAGACCGATCGGCACCAGGGCCACGGCGATCATCGAGGAGTTGATCGGGTTCAGTACGGAGCCGAGCACCATCGGCGCGATCAGCCGGCGGTCGAAGCCGGCCGGGGCGGGGCGCCCGGCGCGGGCGCGGAGCCGGGCCGGCAGGAGTCTCGGGGTCACGGCCGCGTCAGCCGTTCCAGCAGCGCCATCGCCCGAAGCAGCGTGCGCCGCTCGTCCTCGGTGCACCGGTCCTGGAAGGCGCGGGCCAGCCACTCCTCGCGGAGCTGCTGGTTGTCCTCGATCCGGGCGCGGCCCGCGTCGGTGAGGGTGACGAGCTGCCGGCGGCCGTCGTCCGGGTCGGGGCTGCGCCGGATCAGCCCGTGCTGGTCGAGCGCGGCGAGCGTGGCCGCCATGGACTGCGGGCGGACCCCCTCGGCGGCGGCCAGCGCGCTGGCCGTGGCGGCGCCGTGCTTGCCGACCAGGGTGAGGGCCGACACCTGGGACGGGGTCAGGTCGTCGTCCCGCGCCACCTGACGGATCCGCCGCCGCAGCCGGCTGAAGACCACGCGCAGCTCGCGTGCGGCCCGGGCGGCGGAGTCGGAGATCCCCTCGCCGGGGCCGGTGTCGTTGGCGTCCATGCCCCCACCGTAAAAACGACAGGTAAGACTGTCCAGTTAAGCTGAACAGTTTTACCTGTCCTTTTCCGGAAGTCCTGCTTCCGGCCGCCGTCCGGCCTAGGCTGATCCCGTGCGCCTGCTGCTGACCACCGACACCCACCTGCCCAGACGCGCCAGGGAACTGCCCGCACAGCTGCTGGCCGAGCTGCCGGACGCCGATGTCGTGCTGCACGCCGGGGACTGGGTCGACACGGCCACCCTCGATCTGCTGGAGAACCGCAGCCGCAGGCTGATCGGCGTGTACGGCAACAACGACGGGCCCGAGCTGCGCGCCCGGCTGCCCGAGGTGGCCCACGCCGACCTCGGCGGCCTGCGCTTCGGTGTCGTGCACGAGACGGGCCCCGCACAGGGGCGGGAGGCGCGCTGCGCCGCCCGCTTCCCCGATCTGGACGTGCTGGTCTTCGGCCACAGCCACATCCCCTGGGACACCACCGCGGACACCGGCCTGCGCCTGCTCAACCCGGGCTCCCCGACCGACCGCCGCCGCCAGCCCCACTGCACCTACATGACCGCCACGGCCGCCGACGGCCGTCTCACGGACGTCACCCTGCACCGGCTCCCGCAGCGCCGGACCCGTTGAGCGTTAATCCGTTGCCGCCCCCGGCAGCGGTCTGCTGCACTGCTGCACGCACACGTCGTCACCGGCCCCGAGGAGCAGTCATGCGCGCTTCGTTCATGTCCCCCCAGGAAGGAACGGCCCCCTCTCACAAGGACATGACGCTTCGTGCGGATACTCAACCTCGGAATCCTCGCCCATGTCGACGCCGGTAAGACCAGCCTGACCGAGCGGCTGCTGCACTCGGCCGGTGTGATCGACGAGATCGGCAGCGTCGACGCCGGCAATACGCGGACCGACTCGCTCGCGCTGGAGCGGCAGCGCGGCATCACCATCAAGTCCGCCGTCGTCTCGTTCCCCCTCGACGGCGTGACGGTCAACCTGATCGACACCCCCGGCCACCCGGACTTCATCGCCGAGGTGGAGCGCGTGCTCGGCGTGCTCGACGGCGTGGTGCTGGTGGTCTCGGCCGTCGAGGGCGTCCAGGCGCAGACCCGCGTCCTGATGCGCACCCTGAAACGGCTGCGGCTGCCGACCCTGCTCTTCGTCAACAAGATCGACCGGCGCGGCGCACGCTACGACGGCGTGCTGCGGGATCTGGCGCGGCGGCTCACGCCGGACGTCGTGCCGATGGGCACGGCCACCGGACTCGGCACCCGCGACGCCCGCTTCGTCCCCGGGCTCGGCCCGGCCGCCCTGGACGTCCTCGCCGGCCACGACGACGACCTGCTCTCCGCCTACGTCGACGGCACCGTCACCGACGCCCGGCTCCGCGCGGCCCTGACCACCCGGACCCGCCAGGCGCGCGTGCACCCCGTGTACGGCGGCTCCGCCGTCACCGGCGCGGGCGTGGACGCGCTGCTCACCGGCGTCAGGGAGCTGCTCCCCACGGCCGGCGGCGACCCGGACGGCCCGGTCTCCGGCAGCGTCTTCAAGGTCGAGCGGGGCCCGGCGGGGGAGAAGATCGCGTACGCGCGGCTGTTCTCCGGCACCCTGCGCGTCCGCGACCGCGTCCCGTTCGGCGACGTCCGCGGGGTGCGGGGCCGCGCCGAGGGCCGGATCACCGCGCTCAGCGTCTTCGACCACGGCACCGACGTCCGCGAGGAAGCGGTCCCGGCCGGCCGGATCGCCAGGCTGTGGGGCCTGACCGACATCCGGATCGGCGACGCCCTCGGTGAACCCCGCACGGCCCCCGAGCGGTTCTTCGCCCCGCCCACCCTGGAGACGGTGGTCGTCCCCGGCCCCGGAACCGACCGGCGGGCGCTGCACCTCGCGCTGACCCGGCTCGCCGAGCAGGACCCGCTGATCGCCCTGCGCCACGACGAGCTGCGCCAGGAGATCTCCGTCTCCCTCTACGGCGAGGTGCAGAAGGAGGTCCTCCAGGCCACGCTCGCCGACGAGTACGGACTGCACGTCACCTTCCGCGGGACCACGCCCCTGTGCATCGAGCGGCCGACGGGCACGGGGGCCGCCGTGGAGTTCAACAAGAAGGACGGCAACCCGTTCCTGGCCACCGTCGGGCTGCGCGTCGACGCGGCACCCGTCGGCGCGGGGGTGGACTTCCGGCTGGAGGTGGAGCTGGGCTCGATGCCGTACGCCTTCTTCAAGGCCGTGGAGGACACCGTGCGGGAGACGCTCGGCCAGGGCCTGCACGGCTGGCAGGTCACCGACTGCACCGTCACCATGACCCACTGCGGCTACTCGCCCCGGCAGAGCCACGCCCACCAGCGGTTCGACAAGAGCATGTCCAGCACCGGCGCCGACTTCCGCGGACTGACGCCGCTGGTCCTGACCAAGGCCCTGCGCCGGGCGGGCACCCGGGTGCACGAGCCGATGCACCGCTTCCGCATCGAGGCCCCCGCGGACACGCTGGGCGCGCTGCTGCCGGTGCTGGCCTCGCTGGGCGCCGTACCGCAGACCACCGCGATGCGCGGCGACGTCTGTGTCCTGGACGGCGTGGTGCCCGCCGCCCGGGTGCACGGGCTGGAGCAGCGGCTGCCGGGGCTGACCCGGGGCGAGGGCGAGCTGGAGTCCGCCTTCGACCACTACGCGCCCGTCACGCACGGCACGGTGCCGACCCGGCCGCGCACCGACCACAACCCGCTGAACCGGAAGGAGTACCTGCTGACCGTCACACGCCGGGTGGGCGGGGCGCCGGGAGCCGACTGAGGCCGCAGCCGCCGTGCTGCGCGGCCACGGCCTTCCCCGCGAGGGCGGCGGCACGGTCCGCCTGCTGCCGTCCCCGGCGCGGAAAAAGTGAGGAAAGGCGCTCTTCTCCCCGGCCGTACGCGCACGACACAATCGACCCTCGGGCACGCACGAGGGGAGGGGCCGGGTGACGGGCAGGCTCAGGGGACCGACCGGCCGGTACGGCGGCAGGTCCGCGGCGGAACGCCAGGCCGAGCGGCGCCGGCGCTTCCTCGCCGCCGGGCTCCAGCTCTTCGGGGACGCACCCGGCTACCGGGCCACGACGGTGGCGGCCCTGAGCGAGGCCGCCGGCCTGTCCACCCGCCAGTTCTACGAGGAGTTCCACGGCCTGGAGGACGTGCTGGCCGCGCTGCACCTCCAGGTCAACGACCGCGCCGAGGAGGCCGTGCTCGCCGCCGCGGCCGGCACCCGCCATCTGCCGCTCACCGAACGCGCGGCCGCCGTCTTCCGCGCCTACGCCGCCAGCGTCACCTCCGACCCGCGCCGCATCCGGATCACCTTCGTCGAGATTATCGGCGTCGGACCGCGGCTGGAGGAGCAGCGGCTGGCCCGCCGAGCCCGCTGGGTCGACCGCATCTGCGCCGAGGCACGGGTGGCCGCCCAGCGTGGCGAGGCCGCACAGCGCGACTACCGCATCGCCGCGACCGCGTTCATCGGCAGCGTCAACGGACTGCTGCACGACTGGAGCGCCGGATGGGTCGACGCGACCCTGGACGAGGTCGTCGACGAACTGGTCCGGCAGCTCCTGGGCATCCTGCGCCCGCCGGGCTGGACCCCGCCGGGAGCACCGCACCCGCTCTCCGTGCGCTGATCACGCCCCCAGCTGCCGGGCGGCGGCGTCGACGGTCTGCTCCAGCAGCACGGCGATCGTCATCGGTCCGACACCGCCCGGCACCGGAGTGATCAGCCCGGCCCGCTCCAGGGCGGAGTCGAAATCGACATCCCCGACGTTGCCCGGGTTGTACCCGGCGTCGATCACGACGGCGCCCGGCTTGAGGTCTCGCCCGTGGATCAGCCGGGGCCGCCCGATCGCGGCCACCACGATGTCGGCCTCCCGCAGCACCGCGGACAGCTCCCGGGTGCGGGAGTGGCAGTAGGTCACCGTCGCGTCCCGGGCGAGCAGCAGCATCCCGGCCGGTCTGCCGAGGATCGCGCTGCGCCCCACCACCACGGCACGCCGGCCGGCCGGGTCGACGCCGTACTCGTCCAGCAGCCGCATGATGCCGCCGGGCGTGCAGGAGACGAACCCCGGCAGACCGAAGCTCATCGTCGCGAAGGAGGCGAAGGTGACGCCGTCGACGTCCTTCTCGGGCGCTATCGCCTCGAACGCGGCGCGCTCGTCGATGTGTCCGCCCATCGGGTGCTGGAGCAGGATGCCGTGCACGGCCGGGTCCTGGGACAGGGACCTGAGCGTGCCGACCAGCTCTTCGGTGGTGGTGGCCGCGGGCAGCGCCACCTGCCGGGAGGCGATGCCGGCCGTACGGCAGCGGTTGCGCTTCATACGGACGTAGGTGACGGACGCGGGGTCCTCGCCGACCAGCACCGTCGCCAGACAGGGCGCGGTGCCCGTGCGTTCGGTGAGGGCGGCGGCGCGCTGTGCGGTCCGCTCCACGATCCGGCGGGCGAGGGCGGTGCCGTCCATGAGCCGGGCCTGCGACATGTGCATCACTCCTGGGCTTGTCGTCGCTCTCGCCCAGGCGCACGGCATCGGTTCCCGCGGGGCCGCTCCCCGGTGGTGCTCCACCTCAGCGCCAGTCACGGCCCGGCCCCCACCTTAACGCGCCGTCCGGGCGCTGCTCCCGACGGGTGAGGGCCGAGCCGCTCCCGTGTCCGGCACCGGCCCGGCAGCGTTGGCCAGGGCATGATCTCAGCACGACGCATGGCCGCCGCCGTCGGTCTCGCCGCCGGAGTCACCGTCCTCGCCGCGCCGCTGGCCGCAGCGGCCCCCGGCGCCGCCCTCCCGGGCGGCCCGCTCGACCCGGCCGCCACCCTGGACTCGCTCAGCACGACCGAGATCCCCGCCGAGCACAAGGAGGAGATCCTGCGCCCCTCCTCGCAGCTGACCCAGCTCAACAAGCTCAACGACCTCAACCAGATGAACCAGGTCGTCGGCCTGGTCTCCCCGGCGTTCGGACTGCTCCCCGTCTGAACCGCCGCCGCACCGCCCGGGCCGGACCCGGCGCTCAGCCGGCCGCCGCCAGGAACTGGGTGGCCGCCAGTTCCGCGTACAGCGGATCGGCGGCCACCAGCTCACGGTGGGTGCCGACCGCGCGGACCCGGCCCGCCTCCATCACCACGATCCGGTCGGCCGCCGTCACCGTGGACAGCCGGTGGGCCACGACCAGCACCGTCGTCGTCCGGGCCACCTCGGCCACGGTGTCGCGCAGCGCCGCCTCGTTCACCGCGTCCAGCTGCGAGGTGGCCTCGTCGAGCAGCAGCAGCCGCGGGCGTCGCAGCAGGGCGCGGGCGATGGCGACGCGCTGCCGCTCACCGCCGGACAGCTTGGTGCCGCGATGGCCGACGAGCGTGTCGAGGCCGTCGGGGAGACGGGCGACCAGCTCATCCAGACGGGCCGTCCTCAGCACCCGGGCGACCGCCTCCTCGTCCGCCTCCGGATGGCCCAGCAGCAGATTGTCCCGCAGCGAGCCCGACAGCACCGGCGCGTCCTGCTCGACATAGCCGATCGCGGCCCGCAGCCGGGGCAGCTCCCACTCGGCGAGGTCCCGGCCGTCCAGCGTGATCCGGCCCGCGTCCGGGTCGTAGAACCGCTCGATCAGCGAGAACACGGTGGTCTTGCCCGCGCCGGACGGGCCGACGAACGCCGTCATGCCCCGCGCGGGCACGGCGAACGACACCCCGTGGTGGACGTAGGGCAGGTCGTCGGCGTAGCGGAAGCGGACGTCGTGGAAGGCGACGGCGGCGGGCCCGTCGCCGGGGGAGGGGAGCGGGGCGGGCCGGGCCGGCGGCTCGGCGGGCAGGCGCAGCGCGTCCTGGATCCGGGCGAGCGCCGCCGAACCCGTCTGGTACTGGGTGACCGCCCCGACGACCTGCTGTATCGGCGACATCAGATAGAAGACGTACAGCAGGAACGCGACCAGCGTGCCGATGTCGGCGGCGCCGGTCGCCACCCGCGCCCCGCCCACCGCGAGCACCGTGATGAAGGCGATCTGCATCGCCAGACCGGCCGTGTTCCCCGCCGCGGCCGACCACCGGGCGGCGCGCACGCTCTGGCGCCACGACTCCTCGGCGGCCTCGTGCAGCGCCCGCTCCTCCCGGTGCTCGGCGCCGGAGGCCTTCACGGTGCGCAGCGCGCCCAGCGTCCGCTCCAGCGCCGCGCCCATCACCCCGACCGCGTCCTGCGCCTGCCGGCTCGCCCGGTTGATCCGCGGCACGATCACGCCGAGGACGGACCCCGCGGCCAGGATGACCGCCAGCGTGACACCCAGCAGCACCGGGTCCACCAGGCCCATCATCACCACCGTCGCGACCAGCGTGAGCCCGCCGGTGCCGAGGCCGACCAGCGAGTCGGTGGTGACCTCGCGCAGCAGGGTGGTGTCGGAGGTGACCCGGGCCATCAGATCGCCCGGCTCGCTGCGGTCCACGGCCGTCACCCGCAGCCGCAGCAGATACGACGTCAGGGCGCGCCGCGCGCCGAGCACCACCGACTCCGCGGTGCGCCGCAGCACGTACGAACCCAGCGCGCCCACCGCCGCGTTGGCCACCACCAGGCCCGACATCGCCAGCAGCGCACCGGATATGGACCGGTCGTGCCCCAGGTCGTCGATCAGCCTCCGCGCCACCAGCGGCAGCAGCAGCCCGGTGACGCCGGTGAGCAGCGACAGCACGGCGCCCGCCGCCAGGGCCCACCGGTGCGGCCGGACATAGCCGAGGAGCAGGCGCCGGGCGGGCGGCGGGCCGGTCGGCGTCTCCATGGTGCTCACAGTGCTCCCTCGTTCTTTTGGGCCGGTGCGGACGGAGCATCAGGCTACGGTGACGGACGGCGCCGATCGTGCCCTCACCGGTCGGTTGCGCGTAGGGTCGGGGCAACGGAAACCGGCCGATGAAAGGGACCGCACCCATGGCGCAGGAAGTACGCGGCGTGATCGCACCGGGCAAGGACGAGCCGGTGCGCGTCGAGACGATCGTCGTACCCGATCCGGGGCCCGGCGAGGCCGTCGTACGCGTCCAGGCCTGCGGCGTGTGCCACACCGACCTGCACTACAAGCAGGGCGGCATCAGCGACGACTACCCCTTCCTGCTCGGCCACGAGGCCGCGGGCGTGGTGGAGTCGGTGGGCGAGGGCGTCACCGACGTGGCGCCCGGCGACTTCGTGATCCTCAACTGGCGGGCGGTGTGCGGCCAGTGCCGCGCCTGTCTGCGCGGACGGCCCTGGTACTGCTTCGACACCCACAACGCCGCGCGGAAGATGACCCTCGCCGCCACCGGTCAGGAGCTCTCCCCGGCCCTGGGCATCGGCGCCTTCGCCGAGAAGACGCTGGTCGCGGCCGGCCAGTGCACCAAGGTCGACCCGGCCGTCTCCCCGCAGGTCGCCGGGTTGCTGGGCTGCGGCGTGATGGCCGGCATCGGCGCGGCGATCAACACGGGCAACGTCGGACGCGGTGACTCCGTCGCCGTCATCGGCTGCGGCGGCGTCGGCGACGCGGCGGTCGCGGGGTCGTATCTGGCCGGCGCGGCGAAGATCATCGCCGTGGACATCGACGACCGCAAGCTCCAGACGGCCCGGACCTTCGGCGCCACCCACACCGTCAACTCCCGCGAGACCGACCCCGTCGAGGCGATCCGCGAGCTGACCGGCGGCTTCGGCGCCGACGTCGTGATCGAGGCGGTCGGCCGCCCGGAGACCTACCGGCAGGCCTTCTACGCCCGCGACCTGGCCGGCACCGTCGTCCTGGTCGGCGTGCCCACCCCGGAGATGAGGATCGAGCTGCCGCTGCTGGACGTCTTCGGCCGCGGTGGCGCCCTGAAGTCCTCCTGGTACGGCGACTGCCTGCCCTCCCGCGACTTCCCGATGCTCATCGACCTGCACCTCCAGGGGCGGCTGCCGCTGGAGAAGTTCGTGACGGAGACCATCGCCCTGGACCAGGTGGAGCAGGCCTTCGAGCGGATGCACCACGGCGACGTGCTGCGCTCGGTGGTGGTGCTGTGATGACCGCCCGCATCGAACGCCTCGTCACCTCCGGGCAGTTCAGCCTCGACGGGGGCACCTGGGACGTCGACAACAACGTGTGGCTGGTCGGCGACGACCACGAAGTGATCGTCATCGACGCCGCCCACGACGCCGACGCCATCGCCGCGGCCGTCGGGGACCGCCGGCTGACCGCCATCGTGTGCACCCACGCCCACAAC
Source organism: Streptomyces fumigatiscleroticus (assembly GCF_014647975.1). Classification (GTDB taxonomy): domain Bacteria; phylum Actinomycetota; class Actinomycetes; order Streptomycetales; family Streptomycetaceae; genus Streptomyces; species Streptomyces fumigatiscleroticus. Next base: position 419,758 of record NZ_BMQF01000001.1, on the reverse strand, counting down.
GACCACATCGGCGCCGCGCCCGAACTGGCCGAGCGCACCGGCGCCACCATCTGGCTGCACCGCGACGACCTGCCGCTGTGGCAGCAGACCCACCCGGACCGCGACCCCGACGCCTGGCTGGCCGACGGGCAGGTCATCGAGGCCGCCGGCGCCGATCTGACGGTCCTGCACACCCCGGGGCACGCGCCCGGCGCCGTCTGCCTGTACGACCCGCAACTGGGCGCCGTCTTCACCGGCGACACGCTGTTCCAGGGCGGCCCCGGCGCCACCGGCCGCTCCTTCTCCCACTTCCCGACCATCATCGACTCCATCCGCGACCGGCTGCTCACGCTGCCGCCAAAGACCAGGGTCCTCACCGGGCACGGCGACGGAACCACGATCGGCGCCGAGGCCCCGCATCTCCAGGAGTGGATCGCCCGCGGCCACTGACGGGCGCGCGCCCGCCGGAACCGGGCCGGAAAGGCGACAGAAGATGTCCGGTTCACCCGGCACCCTCGAGAGCGTCAGAGCTCATGAGGCACGGGAGGACCGGACATGACAGCAAGGCCGCTTCAGGGCAGGGTCGCCCTGGTCGCCGGGGCGACCCGGGGAGCCGGACGGGGCATCGCCGTGGAACTCGGGGCGGCCGGCGCCACCGTCTACGTCACCGGGCGCAGCACCCGCGCCCGGCGCTCGGAGTACGACCGCCCCGAGACCATCGAGGACACCGCCGACCTGGTCACCGAGGCCGGCGGCCACGGCATCGCCGTACCCGTCGACCACCTGCGACCGGCGCAGGTGCGCGCCCTGGTGGACCGGATCGCCGCCGAGCAGGGCCGGCTCGACGTCCTCGTCAACGACATCTGGGGCGGCGAGACGCTCTTCGCGTGGGACACCCCGGTCTGGGAGCACGATCTGGACAAGGGCCTGCGTCTGCTCCGGCTCGCCGTCGAGACCCACGCGATCACCAGCCACCACGCCCTGCCGCTGCTGCTGCGCCGCCCCGGCGGAGTCGTCGTGGAGGTCACCGACGGCACCGCCGACTACAACCGCGACCACTACCGCGTCTCCTTCTTCTACGACCTCGCCAAGGCGTCCGTCCTGCGGATGGCCTTCGCCCTCGGCCACGAACTGGGCCCGCGCGGCGCCACCGCCGTCGCGCTGACCCCGGGCTGGCTGCGCTCGGAGATCATGCTCGACCACTTCGGCGTCCGGGAGGAGAACTGGCGCGACGCCCTGGACCGCGTGCCCCATTTCGCCATCTCCGAGACACCCCGCTACGTGGGCCGGGCCGTCGCCGCGCTCGCCGCCGACCCCGACGTGGCTCGCTTCAACGGCCGGTCCCTCTCCAGCGGCGGCCTCGCGCGGGTCTACGGCTTCACCGACCTGGACGGCAGCCGCCCGGACGCCTGGCGCTATCTGGCCGAGGTGCAGGACGCGGGGAAGCCGGCGGACACCACCGGCTACCGGTGAGGAGCCGTACGGGATCCGCCCGGCCGGCCGTCCGGACGGTACGGTCGGCCCCATGACCGGCATGAGGCGTTTCGAGGGGTACGGAGTTCTCGTCACGGGCGCGGCCCGCGGCATCGGCGCGGCCACCGCCCGCCGGCTGGCGACCGAGGGTGCGCGGGTCCTGGTGACCGACGTGGGTCCGCCCGCGGCGGAGAAGACCGCGGCCGCGCTGCGCGAGCGGGGGCTCGCCGCCGAGGCGTACGCCGGTGACGTGTCGGACCGGGATTCGGTGGAGGCGGCCGTGGCGTACGCCGTCGACGCCTTCGGTGCCCTGGACGTGCTGGTCAACAACGCCTACGCCTGCGCCCCCGACGCCCCGCTCTTCGAGGACGAGCCGGACGACGTGTGGGCGCGCGATCTGGACGTCACGCTGACCGGCGCCTACCGCTGCTGCCGGGCGGCGCTGCCGCATCTGGCGGCCGGCGGCCGCGGGGCCGTCGTCTCCGTCGGCTCCGTCAACGGCCTCCAGGACTTCGGCAACCACGCCTACAGCGCCGCCAAGGCGGGCCTGGCCTCCCTGACCCGTACGCTCGCCGGGCACGCCGCGGCCCGGGGCGTGCGGGTCAACCTCGTGGCGCCGGGCACGGTGCGGACGACGGCCTGGGAGGGCCGGGACGAGGAGCTGGCGGCGGCCCGGGAGCTGTATCCGCTGGGCCGGGTCGGTGAACCGGAGGACATCGCGGCGGCCGTCGCCTTCCTCGCCTCGCGCGACGCGGCCTGGATCACCGGCACGACCCTGGTCGTCGACGGCGGCCTGACCGCGGTGAACACCGGTTTCCGGCAGGCGGTGCGGCGGGCCGGGGACGAGGCCTGAGGGCGTCCCCGGCCGCGCCGCCCGTCAGAGCTCCGGCGCGTCCCCGAAGTCCGGGGTCTCCAGCCGGACGCCGCCCTGCCGCGCGGAGTCGTGCGCGATGATGCCGGGCAGGGTGCAGCGGGCGGCGACCCAGGCGTTGACGGACGGCAGGGTGCGGGTGGTGACCGCGGTCACGAAGTCGTCGACCAGGAAGTGGTGGCTGCCCTCGTGGCCGTTGTGCGGACGGTCGGACTCCCGTGGCAGCCGCGTCCGGTCGTGCACCGGGGCGGAACCGGAGGTGAAGGCGGCCCGCAGCTCCGGCGCGACGTGCTCCAGCGACGGGTCGTCCGGGAAGAGGATGGGCCTGGGCGCCCGGCGTCCTTCGCCATCGTCCGGTTGTGGAAGAGGGCGACGCTGTCCCAGTCCTTGGGGGCGCCGTAGCGGTGGCCGTCCTGGCCGGTCCAGGCGGCGGCCAGGCCCGGCTGGTGGTCGGACTCCTCGATGCCCAGGCCGTCCAGCGGCTGGAGCACCTCCAGGCCGGCGTACCGGCCGAACTTCTGGATGTGGTCGGTGAACACGTCGGGCTGGGTGCCGGCGATGAAGCCGGCGGTGAGCTTGGTCCAGTAGTCGTTCCAGCCCAGCTGCGTGATCTCCCCATGCAGTCCGGGGTTCCGCTTCTCGAATCCGCTCGTCGAGGTCCCCGAGGCGGGCGCGCCGGCCGGGACGCGGCAGGGACGTCCCTCCCGACCGCTGGACGTCGTCGCCGGCTCCCGCTCCTTCGTCGGCTGCAAGATCACCGAGGACATGGTCCACGGCGTGGTCACCACCCTCAGGAGCGAGACCGTCGCCCGCCACGACCGCCCCCTGACCACCCATGAGCCCGGCCGGGTCGCCGACCTGCTGGCCGCGATGACCGCGGAGCTGCCCCGCGCGCACCCCGGTACCGCGGGGGTGGGCATCGGCGTCGGCGGCCTCGTCCAGGACCGTGCCGTGGTCGGGGAGTCGCCCTTCCTGCGGTGGCGGGACGTGCCGCTGGCCGGGCTCGTGGCGGAGCGGACCCTCGACGGGTGGCGCGGCGGCGCCGTCTCGCTGCTGACCATCTCCAGCATCCGCCACCAGGTCCGGGCCGCCACCGGCCGGGACCTGGGCTACGAGGAGATCCTGGCGCTCGCCGCTGCCGGTGAGCCCCTGCCCTCGCGGGTCGTCGACGAGGCCGCACGGGCCCTGGGCATCCGCGTGGCGCAGATCGCCAGCTTCGTGCTGCCGCAGAAGGTCCTGCTCGCCGGGGAGGGTGTCGGCCTGATGGACGTGGCCGGGGGGACGGTGGAGGAGACGGTCCGCGCCCACCGGCATCCGCCGGCCGCGCCGGTCGACCTGGAGGGTCTCCGACTTCCACGACTGATCGCGCGGCGCCGCCGTCCTGGCCATCCAGGTCCTGGTGCTGGGTTCGGCACAGACGTGAACGCGACGGGAACACACAGGCGGTGCCGGTGAACTCGCCGGTGGAGACGGACAGATGGGACGTGATCAGTAACACGGTCCGGTATGTCCGTTTGAATCGCGATTACTCACATCGCCTTCACCTCCGGCACCGTATGCTTCACAGCATGTCCACCACTGTTGAACCGTCATCCGAGCGATCGGCTGCCGAGGTCAACGAGGAGATCAGGGCCTTGTGGCGCCGGTCGGGCGGGACACTGAGCGTCGAGCAGCGCGAGGAGTACCAGCGGCTCGTCATGGAGTGGGCCGCGGCGGCCCCGCCGTCGCAGCCGCAGTCGATGAGAGCGGCCTGATCGCCTCGTAGTCCCGGCCCGGGTATCACCGTCCCGCTCCGGGGCACCCGCCTCGGGTGGGTGCCCTTCTCGCACTGGCCTCGGCCGTTCTCTACGGCGTCGTCGACTTCACCGGCGGACTCCTGTCCCGCCGTGCCCACTTCGCCGCCGTCACCTTCCTCGGCCAGCTGGGCGGGCTCGTGCTCGCCTGCGGGGCCGCGCTCCTGGTGCCCGCCGGTGCCGTGCCCGCCGGCGATCTGCTGTGGGGCGCCCTCTCCGGCCTCGGCAGCGCTACGGCCATGCACTTCCTCAACCGCGGGCTGAGCCGCGGCGCGATGAGCGTGGTGGTGCCGGTGAGCGCCGTGACCGGAGTCGCCCTGTCCGTGGTCTGCGGGGTGCTCGTCCTCGGCGACCGTCCCGGCGTCGTCGCCTGGGCCGGCATCGCCGTCACGGTGCCCTCCCTGTGGCTGGTCTCCGGCGGCCGCACCGGCTCCGGTCCGGGCCCGGGGCCGCCCACGGCGGTGGCGGACGGGCTGCTCGCCAGCGCCGGCGTCGCCGTGCAGTACCTCGCCCTCGCCCAGGCCGGTTCCGGCAGCGGGCTGTGGCCCGTGGCCGCGGGCCGTGCCGCCGCCGTCCTGCTGCTGCTCCCGGGCGCGGCCCGCCGTCCCCGGCGGCTGCGGCTGCCGCCGCCGCGCTGTACCGGGGCGCTGCTGGTCGGCGCGGGTGCCGCCCTCGGCCTGATCCTGTACCTCCTCGCCGTCCGGCTCCAGATGCTCGCGGTCGCCGTCGTGCTCGCCTCCCTCTACCCGGCCCTGCCCGTCCTGTTGGGCATCCTGGTCCTGCGCGAGCGGATCGGCCGGCGGCAGGCCGTGGGGCTGACCGGCGCGGCGGTGGCCACGGTGCTGCTGTCGCTGGGCTGACGGACCCGCCTCCGGTTCAGCCCCAAGTGGCCGAGTACTCGCGGCGGTAGGCCTTGCGGTCCTGCTCCGCGCGGATGAACCGGGTGGCCGCCAGCGCGACCAGACTGCCCGCGATCACGAGCAGGCCCGGGCCGATGTTCCTGCGGTCCGCGAGCCGGGACAGCAGCGCCGCCCCGTCCGTGCCGCCCGTCACCGGAGCCGGCGAACCCGGCGCGGCGGCACCCGGGGCGAGCGCGCCCCGGCCGGCCGACGCGGACGGCGCCGGTGCGGCGCTCTGTCCCGGCCCGTCCTGCCCGGCCACGACCAGCCGTACGCCGAGCGCGGCCAGCGCCTTGGTCACCGGCTGGAAGAACGTCGTACCGCCCTTCGCGCAGTCGCCGCTGCCGCCCGAGGTGACGCCGAGCGCGATGCCCTCGGAGAACATCGGACCGCCGCTGTCGCCGGGCTCCGCGCACACGTCGGTCTCGATGAGGCCGCTGACCGTGCCCTCGGGATAGTTCACGGTCGCGTCGAGCGCCGTGACCTCGCCGTCGCGCAGCCCGCTGGTGCTGCCGCTGCGGAACACCCGCTGCCCGACGGACGGATCGCCCGCACCCGTGATCCGTACCCCCTTGCCACCGCCGACCGCGACGACGTCCGCGCCGTCCCCGGCCGTGCCGTCGGCGTACCGGACCAGGGAGAAGTCGGCGCCGGGGAAACGTCCCCGCACCGTCCGGCCGATCTGCCGGGTGCCCCCGCCGTCCGCGAACCACACCGAACCGGTGGGCCCGCAGTGACCGGCCGTGAGGATGAAGTCGCTTCGCCTGTCGGTCACGTTGAACCCGGCCGAGCAGCGCCCGGCGGTGGACAGGATCGGCTGCGCCCCGTTCAGCCGCGTGGTGAAGGTGCCCTCGGTGCGCTCCATGCGCACGAAGCCGCCGAGGCCGTCCGCGACACCGGTCAGCCGGGACCAGTCGGCCGCGGAGACGGTGCGGTCGCCCCGGACGACGACCTCGTTGGACCGGTAGTCGACCGTCCAGGCCGTGCCGGCCACCCGGGGCGTCGCGCGCAGCGCGGCCGTCGCCGACTTCAGCTCGCGCATGCTGTGGCGCACCAGCTTCGCCTCGGCGCCCGCGCGCCGCACCTCGCCGGCGGCCGCCCGGTCGGTGACCGCGACGACCGTCCGCCCGTCGGCCGCGGTCCAGTAGCCGGCCGTACGGGAGGTGCCGAGCCGGGACACGACGTCCTCCGCGCCGGCCGTGGTGTCCGCCCGGACCGAGGCGGGCGGGGCGGCGGCCGTGCCGCCGGGCTCTTCGGCCACGGCGCGCGCGACCATCGTCGTGCCGAGGAGGAGTCCGGCCACGGCGGCCAGCCGTGCCGCTCGCCGGACGATGCGTCGTCGTGCGTGCCTCATGCCTGCGCTCCCGAAGCCGGACCCGCGGTGCCGTCACCGCGGGGCCCTCCGGAAGGCGAGGGCCCTCCCTCCATACGCGGCAGGGGACACGCGCGTTCACGCAGGGAGGTGACCAGCCGTCAGGTCCAGGCCCGGTACGGCTCGTCGACCAGCTGGAAGACCGGCTCGCCCCGCACCGGGTCCTTGGCAGTGGACAGCCGTACCCGGTCCCCGCTGTGGATGCCGACGGGCGGGCCCATGACCCGGCCGCGGAGCACGAAGCCCTCGGCCATCTCGATCAGCGACACGTTGCGCGCGGCGGGGGTGTTGCGGTGCACGACCGTGGAGCGGCGTACGGTCCCGGTGCCGCCGCTGCGTTCCGTGCGCAGGTCGCTGCCCCGGCAGACCGGGCACAGCAGCCGGTGGTACATGGCGGTGCCGCACCAGGTGCAGCGCTGGAAGAGGATGACCTCGCCGTCCGGCACCGCGGCGTCGAGCACGCCCGCCGCGGAGCCGGCCGCCTGCTGAGCGGCGTTTCCTGAGTGGTGGTACACGCTGGTCAACTCCCTGCACTCGGCCGGAATCCCGCGTGCGCGGTCACCCGTGCACGCCTGGTGCGCGGTTCACCGTGCCACCGTGCACCACGCCAGCGTATGGCACTCAGTGCCACGCGTAAAGGCACTCCGTACCCCCTCTTCGGCGGGAAGAGGTGGGGAGCGGGCCCGGGTCAGTCGCGGCCGAGCGTCGTCTCGATCTCCCGCACCACCCGCCACAACGGCGCGCTCCGGCGCGAGACGACCACCACCACGTCCTCGTCCGCCGCACCGGCCGGTCCCGGCCGGCCGCTGCCGAAGGCCGCCTGGACGCAGGCCAGGGCGTGGTCCACCGCCGCGTGCGCGTCGCCCTGCCCGTCCGCGCGCAGCCAGGAACGCAGCGCGTTGTTGTGCGCCGCGACCACCGCCGCCGCGATCACGTCGGCGTGCAGGGAGCCGTCCGGACGGCCGGCGAAGCGCCCGCGCAGATACCCGGCCAGGGCACGCTCGTAGCGCCACACCACCGACAGCTCGTAGGCGCGCAGCCCCGGGACCTTCTTGGTCAGGCGGTAACGCTGCACCGAGAAGGCCGGGTTCTCGGCGTACAGCCCCAGCACCAGCCGGGCCGCGTCGCAGACCCGGCGCACCGGCTCGTCCGCGTCGTCGCCGGCGGCCAGGAAGGCCGTCATGTCGGCCAGGCACCGCTCGTGGTCGGGGAAGACCACGTCCTCCTTGGAGGGGAAGTAACGGAAGAACGACCGCCGTCCCACCCCCGCCAGCGCCACGATGTCGTCGACGGTGGTCTGCTCGTAGCCCCGCTCCGGGAACAGCTGGAAGGCTGCCGCGACCAGGGCCTCGCGCATCGGCGGTCCGGCAGCCGCGGACGCCGCCGCCTTGTCGCCGGGTCCGGGTGCCGCGCTGCGGGAGCTCATGGACGGGAACGTAGCACCCGACCGGCGCCGATGGCACTCGGTGCCGTGTGAAGGGGAACCAAGTGCTCCGCCGGGCACGGGCCCCTCAACGGCGCCGGACGGCTGAACCGGGCGCCGCGGGGAACGCGGGAGGGAGCACACGAGGAAGAAGCTGGAACAGGGAGCAGCGTGGACATGGCGGGCACGGGTGCGTTCCTCCGGCGGCTCGACCCCGACATGTGCGTGGTCACGGCGGCGGCGGGCGGCGAGCGGGCCGGCTGCCTGGTCGGGTTCGCCTCGCAGTGCTCCATCCGGCCCGTCCGCTTCGTCGTGTGGCTGTCGAAGGTCAACCACACCTTCCGGGTGGCACGGGCGGCGGACGTCCTGGCGGTGCATCTGCTGGCGCGCGAACAGCGCCCGCTGGCCGAGCTGTTCGGCGGCCGGACCGGCGACCGGGTGGACAAGTTCGCGCGGGTCCGCTGGCGGCCGGCCCACGGCGGGGCCGTCGTGCTCCAGGACGCGCAGGCCTGGTTCGTCGGCCGGGTGGCGGAGCGCGCCGACGGCGGCGACCACGTGGGGTTCGTCCTCGAACCGGTCGAGTGGGGCGGGCGGGAGGCCGCCGGCGGGCCCCTGCTGCGGCTCGCCGACACCCGCACCATCACGCCGGGTCACCCGGTGGACTGACGCGCCTGGCGCAGCTCCTCGTCCGGCACCCGGATGTCCAGCAGGCAGACGTCGTCCCGCCGTTCCTCCTCCAGCATCGCGGCGAGCAGCGGTGCCAGGAAGCCGGGCCCGTCGCAGTGGTGGGCCGCGACGGCCCGCGCGAGCCGTTCAAGACCCCGGTCGATGCTCTCCACGGGACGTTCGACCAGGCCGTCCGTGTAGAGGAGCAGCCGGTCACCGGGCTCCAGGCGGACCTCCGCCTCCTCGTACGCCGAGGCGGCACCGGCCCCCAGCAGGATGCCGTTCGGACGGTCGAGGTAGCGCACCTCGCCGGCGCGCAGCAGCAGCGGGGGCGGGTGACCGGCCTGGGCCCAGACCAGACGGCGCCGGGCGGGCTCGTAGCGGGCCAGGACCATGGTCGCGGAGGCGTGGGAGTCGCGGGAGTGCAGCAGCAGGGTGTTGAGCCGGGCCAGCGCACCCGTCAGCGAGGACCCCGTGATGACCATGCCCTTGGTGGTGAAGCGGAGCTGGGCCATCGTGGCGACGGCGTCGACGCCGTGACCGGCGACGTCACCGACCACGAACAGGGCGTCGCCGCCGGGCAGTTCCATCGCGCTGAACCAGTCGCCGCCCACGTTGACCCCCGACTGCGCGGGCAGATAGGCGACCTCCACGCAGAGCCCGGCCGGCCGCACCGACCGCTCGGGCAGCGGCAGCAGGGCGTCCTGGAGCCGGGTGGCCAGCGTCCGTTCGGCGCGCAGCACGTCGTACTGCGTCAGGATCTCCCGCTCGCTCTCCACCAGGGCCAGCTCCGCGCGGCGCCGCGCGGTCAGGTCCTGCACGAAGCCGTGCGCCTCGACGGGCGTGCCGTCGATGTCCGTCACCGCCTCGGCCACGATGCGCAAGTGCCGGGTCCCGGCCGGTGTCCTGGCCCGTAACGGGATGTCCAGCGGCCGCCCGCGGCGCTGGAGTTCGCGTACGGCGCGCTCCAGCCCGGGCGCGTCCTCGGGCACCGCGAGACCGGCCAGGCCGGTGAGCGGGACCGGGCCGAGCGAGGGATCCCGGCCGAAGATCGTGAAGACCTGGGCGGACCAGGTGGCCTCGTGGGTGACCAGGCTCCAGTTGGCCCAGCCCAGATTGCCCAGCCGCTGGAGATCGGCCAGCCGCTGTTCCTGGAGGTCGGAGGAGTCGTGCCGGTTCAGGGCGACGACCAGCCGGGCATCCAGCGGCGAGACCCGCACCGAGCAGGTGGACAGCTCCGTGATGCCGCCCACGACCTCCTGGTGGGCGAACGGCTCGCCCTGGTACGGCTCCCCGCCCGCGAGCGTGCGCAGACAGCCCTGCCACAGGGCCTCGCTCGCCATGGCGGGGAAGCACTCCAGCAGCCGCCGGCCGAGCAGTTCCCCTCCGGTGCGGCCGACCACGTCGCCGGCCTGCGCGGTCGCCGCGTCGATGCGGTAGTCCTGGACCTCGCCCGCGGGGGAGCGCAGCGGCGTGAGCAGCAGCGCGGCGACCGGCAGCGCGTCGAAGACCGCCTGTACGGCGTCGGTGGTGCCGTCCGTGGCGCGCTCCGGCCGGCCGGTGAACGCGCGCAGCCGCCCGGCGCAGAGCCGGGCGACGGCCCGCAGGTGTTCCCGGGCGTGCGGCGAGAACGCCCCGCCGCGGGCGCGCAGCACGCCGATGCAGACGTCGGCGGTGTTCCCGGTGGGCACGGGCAGCCAGGCCCGGGAGAGCCACCGCTCGGGCGGATCCCCCGTCAGCGGGTACCGCTGCCGCTGCTGTTCGAGCTCCTCCAGCCAGCACGGCTGCCCGGTCCGCAGGGCGTCCAGCGCCGCCACCCCGCTCAGCGGCGGCACACGGCGCCACTGAGCGGCCGGCGCGGCGTCGAGACCGGCGTGCCCGATCAGTTCCAGCCCCCCGGCGGGCGGACGGGCGTAGAGCACGACCGCGTCGGCGCCGACGTCCGGCGCGAGGTGCTCCAGCAGGCACCGGGCGAGTTCCTGCGGTGAGGTGACGCGCACCAGGGTCTTGGCGAGTCGGCCGAGAGCGGTGGCCAGGCCCGGCGCGGCGGGGTCCCGCACGGAGGCGCCGTGGGCGGGCCGGCCGGCGGCGGAGTCCGGGCCCCCGGTGGTGGAGTCCAGGCCCCCGGTGGTGGAGTCCGGGTCTCCGGCGGCGGAGTCCGGGTCGTCGGCGGCGGGGCCGGGTCCGGCAGGGGGCAGCCGCGGTGGCAGGCCGCCGAGCGTGATCCAGCACTCCTCCAGCAGGGTGCGGCGCTCCGCCTCGGCCCGCTGCTGGAGCAGGTCCCGCGCGGCCTGGGCGGAGCAGCCCGTCAGTGCCATCACCACACCCCTGGCCCGCTCCAGGACGGCCGACGTCGCCGCCAGTTCGCGCAGCCGCTCCATCTCGGCACGCTGCCTGGCGACGACCCTGGCCAGCGCGGCCAGGTCGGGCGCGGTGCCCGACGCGGCCGACGTGGTGTGCTCGCTCGTCACGCGTCCGAGCATGGCATACGCGACCGGGATCGATGAGCGGCTTGTGCGCCTGTCATCGTCCCGCCCCCCCGCGGAGCGCGGCGGGCGGGATCAGCGTCCGGAGCCGTGCTCGACCAGTGCCCGGGTGACCGCGCGGACGCTGCGCGCGATGTGGTGCAGCTGCCCGACCTCCGCCGCGTACAGCTTGATCGTGTGCTCGATGACCGACTCGGGCAGACCGAGCCCGGGCAGGTCGGCCCGCGCGGTCTGCAGGGCGGTGCGGGCCACCCGGATCTCGTGCTGCACCTGGATCTGCGCGTGCCGGGCGAGCAGCACGGGGTGGCGGATCAGCGCGGGATAGCCGGCGTACCGCGCCGGCACCAGTTCGCGCAGCCACTTGGCCGCGGAGCGTTCCCAGTCGTAGCTGCCGGGGGTCTTGACCTGACACGGCCAGTCCGGGCCGGTACGCGTGGTCGTCAGGGGCATGAGCGTCGCTTCCGGGTGTGCGGCCTGCGCAGGGGTGGTCCGTGAGCAGTATTTATATATGCGGTGCGCTTTGCAAGCAGTATGAAAACATTCATGTGCGGTGCGTGCTCAGTCCCTGAGGAAGAACCGGTGCTCATCGGCGACCTGCTCGTACTCCTCCAGCCGGGCCTGGGTCCGCTCCGGGTCGGCGTCGGTCATGGCCTGGAGCAGCGCCGCGCACATCACGCCGGAGGCGGCGTAGGAGTCGAAGACCAGCCGTGATCCGGTACCGGTGGCGAAGGTGACGTCGGCCTCGTCCGCCACCGGCCCGAGCGCCAGGTCGGTGATGAGCGCGACCTTCAGCCCGGCGCCACGCGCCACCCGTACGGCGGTGAGCGTCTCCTGGGCGTGCCGCGGCATGGAGAACGCCAGCACCCAGGTGCCGCCGGCCTCCCGGGACTGGAGCAGGGCGTCGTAGGCGACGCTGCCGCCCCGGGTCACCAGCCGCACATCGGGGTGGACCCGGCGGGCGGCGTAGCCGAAGTACTCGGCGAGGGAGGCGGAGATGCGCAGGCCGAGAACGGTGAGCGGGGCGGACCGCGACAGCTCCCGGCCGATGTCGATCACCCGGTCCGGATCGGCGAAGTCCCGCCGCAGGTTCTCCAGGTTCTCGATCTCGGCGTCGACCGCCGCCTGGAGCTCGTTGCCCCGCAGCTCCTCGGCCGTGCCGCCGGCCAGGGTGCCGAGCGCGATCGACTGGAGCCGCTCCCGCAGCGCCGGGTAACCGCTGAAGCCGACCGCCGAGGCGAACCGCGTCACCGAGGGCTGGCTCACCCCGACCCGGTCCGCGAGATCCGTGATCGACAGCAAGGCCGCCTCGGTGATGTTCTCGATCAGGTACTGGGCGATGCGCCGCTGCCCCGGGGAGAGCCGGGGACGGTCGAACAGGGTCCTGAGCCGGGAGGCCGGGGACGGCTCCGCCTCGGGGGCCGTCCGTCCCGAGGTGATCGCGGACGCCTGTGCGCGTGCCTGCTGCGGCGATGGCACCGGTGCGCCTCCTTCGTCTCCACGGACGTTCAAAATAGCCCACGGACCGCGGCCGCCAGGGCCCGCGCGGGGAGGTGCGCCGCCGGTCGGAGGGATAGCCGCGCGCTGGGCGGGAACCCGCCGTCCCGGAAGATCCGCTACACCGGACGAGGAGTCCCTCATGACCGTCCCCGAAGAGAACCGGGCGAAGACCGACACCACCGACGAGGTCCTCGAGAAGCGGGACGAGAACGCGTCCCGCCCGCAGGGCGCCACGGGGCGCACGATGCGCGAGGCCCTGGAGGAGGCCCACGTCCGGCCCGACGACTACGACGAGAAATGATCTTCGCCGCCGCACCGCAATCCGTCCCCGACATCTCCCGGCAGGTGAGCACCGATGGGCGCCCTCAGCGCTCTCGAACAGGCACTTGAGAACCGTATGGAGGCGCTCTGGGCGCGGGTCTTCGACAAGGAGCCCGTGGAGCTCCTCGACGCCCTGCGGCAGGAGTGCGACAGCAACGCCGTGGTCAGCCCGCAGGGCCGGGTCATGGTGCCCAACGCCTACGACGTCGAACTCGCCGACGCCGTGCACGACGAACTGACGCGCCACGGCAGCCGCGTCGGGCAGGCCCTGACCGACAGCCTGGCCCGCCACGCCGAGCGCCGGAACTACGAGTGGGCGGGCCCGCTCGCGGTGCACATCGCGAGGTCCGGCCAGGTGCCCAACGGCCGCTATCGCGTGGCGAGCAGGGTGGCGCCCCAGGTGAGCGCCGAGGCGTTCCAGCACGCGGCCCACTAGATCTCCGCGCCGTGGCCGACCTGGCGCCGCCGGTCCCCGCGGCGGTGACCGGACAGGACGTCGTCGGGTCGTACGGCAGGCGTGCCGCGTGCAGCCGCGTGCCTCACCGGCGGTAGACCGTGATCGAGTGACCGACCTCGTCGACCGGGCGGGCGCCGTCGATCAGCCGCGCCAGCCGGCCCGTCGCCTTGGCGGCCGCGGAGTCCGACACGACCAGCAGGCCCCGCACGTCACGGGCGGGCGCCCGCCGCGGATCGCGGGCGTCGATGCCGTAGTACGACGGCACACCGCTGCCCTTGTAGACGAGCCACACCCGTTCGCCGGGATACCGCTCGCGCAGCCGGTCGGCGAGCCGGCCCAGGTCCTGGCCCCAGTCGACGTTCGAGTCGTGGAGCCGCAGATGCGTCCGGGCCGGCCCGCCGAACGCCTCGTTGGAGTACGGCAGGTAGTACGGGAACGTCCGCAGCGAACTGACCGCGACGAACGCCACCAGCGCGCCCGTCCCGGCCCACGCCCACCCCCGCCGTACCGCGAGGACGCAGCCGGCCGCCACGGCCAGGAACATCGGCAGGAAGAGGGCGTACCGGGTCCCGAAGTCCCGCGATCCCCGCATGGCCGCCGCCAGCAGCACGGCTGCGGGCGCCAGCACGTACGGCGCCGCGGGCCGCAGCCGCCGTACCGCCACCGTCGCCACCGCCCCGGCCGCCCACAGGGCGAGCATCCCGAGCGGCGTCTTCACCAGCAGCGCGGCGGGAAGGTAGTACCAGAGCGAGCCCGTGTACAGCCGGCCGAAGAGAAAGCCCTGCCAGGGGTGGTTCTCCAGACCGAACTGGATCCGCATCCCGTCCCGGTACGCCTGGGGGAACGGCAGCAGCCCGGTCAGCAGCCCGCGCATCCCGTGCACCGAGGGCACCGGCTGCTCCGGCGTCCAGCGCAGCCGCGGATCCACCGCCAGATACGCCGCCCACACGACGGCCACGGCGACCAGCGGCACGACGGCCGCGCCCGCCGCCGCCCGCCTGCCACGGTGCGTGGCGGAGCCCTGCCACCCGGACACGGCGGCGAGCACCGCGAGCACCGGCGCCGCGGGCAGCGTGCTCATCTTCGTGGCCAGGGCCGCCCCGAGCGCCGCGCCGGCGAGCGGGAGGAACAGCCGCGGCCCGGTCCGCGCCCGCCACAGCAGCCACACCGAGGTCAGCAGGAAACCGGCCGCCGGTGCGTCCAGCGTGGCCAGCGAGCCGTGGGCGATCACGTCGGGGGAGAAGCAGTACAGGGCCAGCGCCGCCACCCCGGCCGCCGCGCCGGCCAGCTCCCGGGCGAAGGCGAACACGACCAGCCCGAACAGCAGCGTCAGCGCGATCACCGGCAGCCGGGCGAAGAGCATCAGCCGCCACGGGTCGTTGCCGGACCCGTACAGCAGCCGCCGGCCCAGCCGGCCCTGGTCCCCGGTGACGGAGGTGTCGGCCCGTGGACCGGCCAGCGCCACTCCGGCGGCGATCACCAGCTTGCCGAGCGGCGGATGCTCGGGGTTGAGACGCAGACGGTGCTCGTGCAGATAGCCGGCGGCCGTGGCGACGTAGACGGGCTCGTCGATGGTCGGGGTCTGCCGTACGGCGGTGGTGACCATGGCGACGGCCATCTGGGCGAGCAGCACCACCACGAGCAGCGCCACCGGCCACCGCCGGCCGGCCTCGCGCGAGCGCCGCCGGCATGCCATCGACCGTCCCCTTCCGCCGTGCAGAGGGATACGTTCCGCGGCGCGCCGGGGTTCAGACCGGTCGCGCGCATCCCCGCGCCCCCGCCCCCCTCCGGGGCGCCGCCGGACAACCGTCCCGCAGGACCGTGTCCGGCACCACCAGGTCCGCGCGGTCCCGGCCCGCCGCGACCAGGGCGGCGTTGCGCTGGTCCGTGCCCAGCGCCCAGGCCACCGCCTCCTCGTGGCTCTTGCCGAACTCCTCGTGCCGGGCGACCAGACGGCGGACGCGCTCCTCCTCGTCCGGCTCGCAGAACCACACCTCGTCCAGCTGGGGTCTCACCCGGGCCCAGGCGCCGGTGTCCAGCAGCAGGTAGTTGCCCTCCGTGACCACCAGCCGGGCCGCCGGCTCCACCGGCACCGCCCCCGCCAGCGGCTGCTCCAGTACGCGTTCGAAGCCGGGGGCGTACACCACGTCGCCGTACGCCTCCTCGCGCAGCCGGCGCAGCAGCGCCGCGTACCCGGCCGCGTCGAAGGTGTCCGGCGCGCCCTTGCGGTCCCGGCGGCCGAGCCGGTCCAGGACGGCGTCGGCGAGGTGGAAACCGTCCATGGGGACGTGCGCCACCCATGGCTCCCCGTCGCCGTTCAGCTCCCGCACCAGGCGTTCGGCCAGTGTCGTCTTGCCCGCGCCGGGGCTGCCGGCGATGCCCAGGATCGCGCGCCGTCCGTCCCGTGGCAGGGAGCGGGCCCGGTCGAGAAGGTCGTCGAAAGTCAGCGGCACGCAGCAGAGTGTGTCACCCGGGGGCCGCGGCCGCGCAGACGGGCGACACTGAGCCGAGTGTGGCCCGCGCCACCCACTCAACGCTCTCCCGAGGGGAACGGTGTCCCTTATGACGACGGAGCTCGGACTTCCCGAAACCATCCAAGCCTGCCTCTTCGATCTCGACGGGGTCGTCACCAGGACGGCCGTGGTGCACGCCGCCGCCTGGAAGGAGATGTTCGACGCCTTCCTGCGCGAGCGCGAGGGCCCCGGCTTCCGGCCGTTCGACCCGGTCGCCGACTACGACGAGTACGTCGACGGACGCCCCCGCGCCGACGGCGTGCGCACCTTCCTGGAATCCCGCGGCATCCGGCTGCCCGAGGGAGGCCCCGGCGACCCGCCGGACGCCGAGACCGTGCACGGCCTCGGCAACCGCAAGAACGACCTGCTCCTGGAGAAGATCCGCACCGACGGCGTCGAGGCCTACGACGGCACCCTGCGCTATCTCCGGGCCGTCCGCGCCCGCGGCCTGCGCACCGCCATCGTCTCCTCCAGCGCCAACTGCCGGGACGTGCTCCGCGCGATCGACGCCGAGCCGCTGTTCGACGTGCGCGTCGACGGCGTGGTCGCCGCCGAGCGGGGGCTCCCCGGCAAACCGCGCCCGGACACCTTCCTGGCCGCCGCCCGGGACCTGGGGGTGCCGGCCGGCCGCGCGGCCGTCTACGAGGACGCGCTGGCCGGCATGGACGCGGGCCGCGCGGGCGGATTCGGCTACGTCGTGGGCGTGGACCGGGTGGGCCAGACCGACGCCCTGTACGCGCACGGCGCCGACCGGGTCGTCAAGGACCTCGACGAACTGATGGGGGAGGAGAAGTGATCACACAGCGGGTGTACGCCGTCGACCCGTGGACCGTGCGCGAGACCGAACTCGACCTGGACCTGCTGGCCCAGAGCGAGTCGGTCTTCGCGCTGTCCAACGGCCATGTCGGCTGGCGCGGCAACCTCGACGAGGGCGAGCCGCACGGCCTGCCCGGCTCCTACCTGAACGGCGTCTTCGAACTCCATCCGCTGCCGTACGCCGAGGCCGGCTACGGCTACCCCGAGTCGGGCCAGACGGTCATCGACGTCACCAACGGCAAGGTGCTGCGGCTGCTGGTGGACGACGAGCCGTTCGACCTGCGCTACGGGCGGCTCGTCTCGCACGAGCGGACGCTGGACCTGCGCAGGGGAGTGCTGGAGCGGGTCTGCGAGTGGGTCTCCCCGGCCGGCTCGACGGTGCGGGTGCGCTCGACCCGGCTGGTCTCCCTCACCCAGCGGGCCATCGCCGCCGTGGCCTACGAGGTGGAGCCCGTCGGCTGCCGGACCCGGGTGGTGATCCAGTCGGAGCTGGTCGCCAACGAGAGCCTGCCCGACCCGGACGGCGACCCCCGGGCGGCACGGGCGCTGAAGTCGCCGCTGGAGCCGGAGGAGGACTGCGCGGCGGGCCCCCGGCTGCGTCTGGTGCACCGCACCCGGCGCAGCGGCCTGAGGGTGGCCGTGGCCGCCGACCACACCGTCGACGGGCCCGAGCGGACCACCACGAGCAGCGAGAGCAACGTGGACGTGGCCCGGTTCACCGTCACCTCGGTGCTGGAGCCGGGCCAGCGGCTGCGGGTGGAGAAGACGGTCGCCCACGGCTGGTCCAGCGCC
Source organism: Streptomyces fumigatiscleroticus (assembly GCF_014647975.1). GTDB lineage: Bacteria > Actinomycetota > Actinomycetes > Streptomycetales > Streptomycetaceae > Streptomyces > Streptomyces fumigatiscleroticus. The sequence goes on along the minus strand of NZ_BMQF01000001.1, from coordinate 402,400 downwards.
CGTTCCCGGCCCGCGATGAGCGACCAGGTCGAGGCGGCGCTGGCGGCGGCCGCGCACAGCGGCTGGAGCGGGCTGGTGGAGGACCAGCGGGCGTATCTGGACGACTTCTGGGCGCGCGCCGACGTCGAGGTGCACGGCGACGAGGAGATCCAGCAGGCCGTCCGCTTCGCCCTCTTCCACGTGCTCCAGGCCGGTGCCCGCGCCGAGCAGCGCGCCATCCCCGCCAAGGGGCTGACCGGCTCCGGCTACGACGGCCACGCCTTCTGGGACACCGAGGCCTTCGTGCTGCCGCTGCTGACGTACACCGAGCCCGCCGCGGCGGCCGAGGCGCTGCGCTGGCGGAAGAACACCCTGCCGGCCGCCCGGGAGCGCGCGGCCCAGCTCGGCCTGCGCGGGGCCGCGTTCCCGTGGCGGACCATCGAGGGCTCGGAGGGCTCCGCGTACTGGCCGGCCGGTACGGCGGCCTTCCATGTCAACGCCGACATCGCGGACGCCGTGGTGCGCTACACCACGGCCACCGGCGACGAGCGCTTCGAGCGCGACACCGGTCTCGAACTGCTGGTGGAGACCGCCCGTCTGTGGCGCTCGCTGGGCCACCACGACGACCGGGGCGTCTTCCACATCGACGGCGTCACCGGCCCGGACGAGTACAGCGCGATCGCCGACGACAACACGTACACCAACCTCATGGCCCGGGCGAACCTGCTGGCCGCCGCCGACGTCTGCAAGCGCCATCCCGAACAGGCCGCGCAGCTGGGCGTCGACGACGAGGAGAGCGCGGCCTGGCGGCACGCGGCCGAGGCCATGCACATCCCGTACAACGACGAGCTGCGGGTGCACGAGCAGCACGCCGGATTCACCCGCTACCAGCGCTGGGACTTCTCCCGCACCGGCCCGGACCACTACCCGCTGATGCTGCACTTCCCCTACTTCGACCTGTACCGCAAACAGGTCGTCAAACAGGCGGACCTGGTGCTGGCCATGTTCACCTGCGGCAGCTGGTTCGAGGAGCACGCCGACGAGGAGCAGATCGCCCGCAACTTCGCCTACTACGAGCCGATCACCGTACGGGACTCCTCGCTGTCGGCGTGCTGCCAGGCCGTCATCGCCGCCCAGGCGGGCCATCTGGACCTGGCGTACGACTACACCGCCGAGGCCGCGCTCATGGACCTGGGGGACCTGGAGCACAACACCCGCGACGGGCTGCACATCGCCTCCCTGGCCGGCACCTGGGTGGCCCTGGTCGCCGGGTTCGGCGGAATGCGGACGGACGGCGACGGGCTGCGGTTCGCACCGCGACTGCCGGCCAAGTTCGGCCGTCTCTCCTTCACGCTGCAATACCTCGGCCGGTGCCTGCGGGTGGAGATCTCCGCCGACCGGGCCCGGTACACGCTGCGGTCGGGCAAGCCGCTGACGTTCCGTCATCACGGCAGGGAGCTGACCGTCCACGAGGACGACCCCGTCACCCGCCCGATCCCCGCGCCGGCGCCGCGCCCGGCCCCCCGGCAGCCCCCGCACCGCCGCCCGAACGTCCGCTGACCCGGGCCGGCGCCCCGCCGGGGCGCCGGCCGCGCCGGCCGTCCCGCCCGTGGCCGAGAGCGTACGGGTGGGGCGGTGGCGCGGGGCGCCTGGCCGAGTTCCGTCCTGCGCACCCGCTGGGTGCGGGTTAGTTTGTCCATGTTTTCCCTGGTCCCGCCTTCAGCCCGTCAGGCTGTGGGGTATCGCGAACCCTACGACTTGTAGGGGTGAGGGGTGGACGATGGCCAACGGTGCAGACGTGGTGCTCCCCGGCATGCGGCGACGAGATCCCGCGACCGGGCCGGGCACGGCCCGCCGCGCGCGCGGCGACGGCGTGCTCGCCACGCTGGCCGGCCTCTTCACCCTGGCCCAGCTGCTCCTCGTCCGCCCCGGCCTGGGCCTGGGCTGGGACGAGACCGTGTACGTCAGCCAGGTCACCGCGCACAGCCCGGCCGCCTTCTTCAGCGCGCCGCGCTCCCGCGGGGTCTCCCTGCTGGTGGCCCCCGTCGCGTCCTGGTCGTCGTCCATGCCGCTGCTGCGGGTCTATCTGGCCCTGCTCTCCGGCCTCGCCCTCTACCTGGCCCTGCGCGCCTGGCGGGGCGTCTTCCCCACCCGCGTCCTGGCGGCGGGCGGCGCCCTGTTCGCCACCCTGTGGGTGACGCTCTTCTACGGCCCGCAGGCCATGCCCAACTACTGGGTGGCGATCGGCGCCCTGGTCTGCGTCGGCTGCTTCCTGCGGTACCGCCGCGACCGCTTCGACCAGGCGGCGCTGTGGGGCGTGGTGGCCGGCGCGGCGCTGATGGCGTGGATGCGGCCCACCGACGCCGTCTGGGTGACCGTGCCGCTGCTCGTCCTCACCCTCGTCGAGCGCGCGTGGCGGCCCCTGCTCGCCCTGGCCGGCGGCCTCGTGGTCGGCGGACTGGAGTGGGTGATCGAGGCCTACGTCAGCTTCGGCGGCCCGGCCCAGCGGCTGGCCGACGGCTCCCGCATCCAGGGCGGCCTGGGCTGGCACAACGCCGTCGACGACCAGCTGCGCAGCCTGGGCGGGCGCGCGCTGTGCCGCCCGTGCACCGGGCCGATGGCGCCCTGGCCGCTCACCCTGTGGTGGTTCGCCCTGCCGCTGCTCGCCGTGCTCGCCCTGGTCGTCGCCGTCCGCGCCGGGCGCGTGGCACGCACACTGATCCCGCTGGCCTGCGCCACGACGGCCGCCGTCCCGTACCTGTTCCTGATCGGATACGCGGCGCCCCGCTTCCTGCTGCCCGCCTACGCGCTGCTGTTCCTGCCGGTCGCCGACGGGCTGTGGCACCTGGTCACCGCGCCGGGCGGGAGGTGGCGGCCGGTGCCCACCGTGCTGGTCGCCCTGGCACTGATGGGGCACCTGGTGGCCCAGTACGCCGTGCTGGCCCGCACCGTGGACCGCAACACCGACAGCCGCCGCGACTGGGCCCGCACCGCCGCCGCGCTGCACCGCCTCGGGGTGCGCCCGCCCTGCGTGCTCACCGGGCACGACGCCGTCCCGATCGCCTACTACGCCGGCTGCTCCTCCGCCGCGGCCCGCGGCCACGACGGCATCGGCACCGAGGCGCAGATCCGGCGCCTGACGGGCCGGATGCCGGTCGCCACCCTCACCACACCGCGCGGCACACCGCCCGCCTACGCCCGCTCCTGGCCGCTGCACCGGCACGCGGGCCTGCACCTGTACGTCGCACCCGACCCCGGCCGGGACGGGCCCCTGTGACGTCCGAGCGGGTCGTCGCCGCACCCGCCCGCAGACGGGCCCGCTGGCCCACCGCCCTGGCCCTCGCCGTGCTGGCGGGCGCCGTCTGCCTGGCCCTGCGGCACCGGCCGGTGCTGGAGAGCACAGCCGCGCGGCTCGCCGGCGCCGACCCGGGGTGGCTGCTGGTGGGCGCCACCGCCACGTGCGCCACCTGGATGTGCTCGGCGCTGGCGCAGCAGGGCGCCGTCGCCCCGCGGCTGCCCGGCCGGCGGCTGCTGGCCGCCCAGTTCGCCGCCTCGGCCGCCAACCAGGTGCTGCCCTCGGGGCTCGGCGCGGGCGTCGTGAACCTGCGCTTCCTCATGCGCTGCGGTGTCTGTGCCGGGCGCTCCGCGGCGGCGCTGGCGGTCAAGGCCGCCGCCGGGGGGACCGCCCGCGGCGTCCTGATCGCCGTCCTCGCCCTGACCTGCCCCGGAGTCCTGGACGTCCCCCGCGTACCCGTCGAGGTCTGGGCCGCCGTCGCCGCCCTGGCGCTGTGCCCGGCCGTGCTGCTTCTCAGCCCGCTCGGGCCGCGCTGCCGGCGGACCCTGGCGGCGGTCCGCGCGGACCTCAGGGAGGTGCACGCCCGGCCGCCCCGCGCGCTGGCCCTGTGGGGCGGCTCGCTCGCCTTCGCCGCGGCGCACGCCCTGGTGCTGATCGCCGTCGCCCAGGCCGTCGCCCTGCCGCTGCCCCCGGCCCGGGTCGCGCTGCTGTACCTCGCCGCGAGCAGCGCCGCCGTCCTGCTGCCCACCCCCGGCGGCCTGGGCTCCCTCGACGCGGCGCTCGGCCTGGCCCTCGCCGCGGCGGGTGCCCCGGCCCCCGCCGCCGCCTCCGCCGTGCTCGGCTACCGGCTGCTGACCGTGTGGCTGCCCCTGGTCCCGGGCCTGCTGGTGCTCGCGCTGCTGATCCGGCGCAAGGACCTCTGAGCCGCCCGGGGTTTCCCGGCCGCCGGTGTCAGGTAGGAAGCCGGGTGTCGGACCACGGACAAGGGGGAGTGGCATGGCGGACAGCGAGACGGGCGGCCGGCTGGGGGAGGAGTTCTTCACTCCGGGCACGTCGTCCTTCACCGAGTTCCTGGCGGCGCACCGGCCGGAGCTGCTGATCACCCGGTCCGTCCTGCCGGGCGGCGTACGGGCCGCGCCCGGCGAGATCCCGCACGGCACCACCGTGCTCGCCCTCACCCACGGCGACGGCGTGCTGATCGCCGGCGACCGCAGGGCCACCATGGGCAACCTCATCGCCCAGCGCGACCTGGAGAAGGTGCACCCGGCCGACGACCACACCGCGGTGGCCTTCGCCGGCAGCGTGGGACCGGCCCTGGAGATGGTGCGGCTCTACCAGGTCGAGCTGGCCCACTTCGAGAAGATCGAGGGCATACCCATGACCCTGGGGGCCAAGGCGACCCGGCTGGCCACCCTGATCCGGCAGAACCTCGGCCAGGCCATGCAGGGCCTGGCCGTCGTACCGCTGCTGGCGGGCTACGACGTCACCGCCCCCGGCGGCGGACGTGGACGCGTCTTCGGCTTCGACCTGGCCGGCGGCCTGTACGAGAAGTCCGGCTTCCACGCCGAGGGCTCCGGCTCGCCGTACGCCCGCGGCGCGCTGAAGAAGCTCTACCGCCCCGGCATGTCCCGGCGACAGGCGGCCCTGGCCGCGCTGGAGGCGCTCTACGACGCCGCCGACGACGACTCCGCCACCGGCGGCCCGGACCTGAACCGGCGGATCTACCCCATCGTGTCGGTGATCACCGAGGACGGCTTCGAGCGGCTGCCGGAGGCGGAGACGGAGGAGCTGAGCCACGAGATGGTGGAGCGGCGGCGCACCCGGCCGGACGGCCCGTCCGCCGCCCCCTGAACGGCGGACGGTCACCTCCGTCGGCGCCCCGGCACCCGATCTGCCGAGGTTAGAGACGGCGTCGCGGGAAACGTGAATGCAGACACCGAGACGACCGAGCCGACACGGCGTGATCAGGGAGGCAGTCATGGGCACGGACCGGATGGACGCCGAACCGATGGGGGACGACGCGTACCAGCCCACCGGGACCAACGAGGAGCAGGAGGACGCCGCGCCGCTCGACATGGAGGACGCGGTCGGCGAGCGGGACTACGACGACATCCTCGACGAGGGCTACTCCCCGCCCGAGAAGCCCCTGGGCGTCACCAAGCACGGCATCACGGCCGGCGAGCAGCACGACGGGGAGACCCTCGACGAGCGGCTGGCCCAGGAGGTGCCCGACACGACACAGCCGGGCGGCGACGGCATCGGCGACCTGCCCGGCGGGGAGGGCGAGCCGGTCGACCCCGAGGCGGGTGCCGGGCGCGCCGGCCGCCTGGTGGCCCCGGACGAGGGCGTCCGCACCGACACCACCAGGGAGAGCCTCGCCGGGGACGTGGGCATCGACGGCGGGGCCGCCGGCGCCGAGGAGGCCGCCGTGCACGTCGTCGAGGACGCCGACCTGCCCGACTACGAGCAGGCGCGGGAGGAGTCCGACCGGACTCCCTGACCCGCCGCCGAGGAGCGCCGGACGGCGGGCCGCTCAATCCCCGATCCGCTCAATCCCCGATCCGGTCGATCTGCCGCAGCCTGTTGGTGGCGTCCAGGGCGGCGACCTTGTACGACTCCGCCAGCGTCGGGTAGTTGAACACCGCGTCGACCAGATAGTCGACCGTGCCGCCGCAGCCCATCACGGACTGCCCGATGTGGATCAGCTCCGTCGCCCCGGTGCCGAAGCAGTGCACCCCGAGCAGCGTCCGGTCCTCGGGGGAGACCAGCAGCTTGAGCATGCCGTGCGAGTCGCCGATGATCTGGCCGCGGGCCAGCTCCCGGTAGCGGGAGACGCCGACCTCGAACGGCACCCGGTCCTCGGTGAGCTGGTCCTCGGTCCGCCCGATGAAGCTGATCTCCGGGATGGTGTAGATGCCGATGGGCTGGAGGCCGTGCGTCCGGCCGACGGGCTCCCCGCAGGCGTGGTAGGCGGCGGCGCGGCCCTGCTCCATCGAGGTGGCGGCCAGCGCCGGGTAGCCGATGACGTCGCCGACGGCGTAGATGTGCGGCACCTCGGTGCGGTAGTGCTCGTCGACCGTGATCCGGCCCCGGGCGTCCGCGGACAGACCGGCCTTGTCCAGGCAGAGCCCGTCGGTGAGTCCCTGTCTGCCCGCGGAGTACATCACGGCGTCGGCGGGGATCTTCTTGCCGCTCTCCAGGACGGTCAGCGTGCCCCGCGCGTGGCGCTCGACCGCCGCGACCGTCTCGGAGAAGCGGAACGTCACCGCCAGGTCGCGCAGGTGGTACTTGAGCGACTCGACTATCTCGACGTCGCACATGTCCAGCATCCCGGGGCGTTTCTCGACCACGGTGACCTTGCTGCCCAGGGCGGCGAACATGGAGGCGTACTCCATGCCGATGACACCGGCGCCCACGATGACCATGGAGCGCGGCACCCGCTCCAGCGTCAGGACGTTGTCCGAGTCCATGATCGTACGTCCGTCGAACGCGACGCTGTCCGGCCGCGCGGGCCGGGTGCCGGTGGCGATGACGATGTGCTCCGCGCTCAGCAGCCGCTCGTCGCCGCTCGCCTCGCGCAGGGCGACGGTGTGGTCGTCGGTGAAGCGGGCGGTGCCGGAGAAGAAGGACACCTGGTTGCGGGCGAGCTGACTGCGGATGACGTCGACCTCGCGGCCGACCACGTGCTGGGTACGGGAGATCAGGTCGGCGACGGTGATGTCCTCCTTGACCCGGTAGCTCTGCCCGTACAGATCGCGCTGGGTCAGGCCGGTGAGGTACAGCACCGCCTCCCGCAGCGTCTTGGACGGGATGGTGCCGGTGTGGATGGAGACGCCGCCGATCATGTCGGGGCGGTCGACGACGGCGACCCGGCGGCCGAGCTTGGCCGCGGCGATGGCGGCCCTCTGGCCGCCGGGTCCGGATCCGATGACGAGCATGTCGAAGTCGGGCACGCTCGAGAGTGTGGCAGCGCCGGGGTCCTCCCGGAAAGGGTGAACGTGTGATGACCGGCCCCGGCCGGTGCGTCGTCGCGCACCGGCCGGGGCCGGTCCTCCACGTTCAGGGAAGCAGCTTGTCGATGGCCGCGGGTCCCTCCTCGGCGAGCTTGCGCCGGGCCCATTCGAGATTGTCGGGGGTGACGTCCCGGCCCGCGGCGAGCACCAGGTCCTCCGGCGACACGTCCTTGCCGGGGCGGGCGTGGAGCAGGTCGTCCGGGGTGGCGCGGTTGGGGGAGGGCGGGTACGGCAGGGACGCGTCGGGCTCTGGCGTCGGCATGATGTCTGCTCCTCGGTCCGGTTCGCTGGGCGGACCCGATGGCCGCACCGGGTCCGTTACCACCATTCATCGCGGGAGCGCGCACTGCATCCGGAGGCCCGGAGGCCCGGAGGCCCGGAGGCCCAAAGACCCGGAGGCGCACCGGCGGGCGGTGCCCGCTCCCGCACCTGTGCAGGGGTACCTTTCCCGGCCCGGCGGAAACCCGTCGCCGGTGAGGAGCGGGCCGCCGAGGGCTCAGAAGGCCGTGAGCGTCAGCCGGATCCCCGTGGGAGCGGTGTCCTGGATGTAGGAGGCGAAGTCGGCCACGTCGTCGAAGGCGAAGCCGTACGCCTTGCCGTCCTCGGTGGCCGCGTGCATGGCCTTGGCGTAGTGGTTGGTCAGGGCGGTCGCGTAGAACGAGGCGGGATCGGTCGTCGGCTGGGCGGCCGAGGACAGCAGCGTGGAGCGGTTGAAACCGGCGCCGAGCACGGCGGCGACGGGACCGGTCGTGCCGTCGTTGGGTGCGGCCAGGGCCCCGTCGCAGAAGAGCACGTCCCGGGTGGACGGCTTCTTGAACGACACCTGGGCGGGCCCGGTGAACGTCAGCTGCTCGCCGCGGACCCGGCCGGTGAAGGTCCCGGCGTTGGTGGTGACCGTGAGGTCCCTGCCGGTGTACGTGCTCCACACCTCGTCGATGTACGGGGCGAAGTAGTCCTTGGCGAACAGGCCCGCGTCCAGCCCGTGACCGGGGGCGATGACGCGGGTGTCGTCGATCACCAGCGGGGCGAACGCCTCGACCTGCCGCAGTGCGGCGAACGCGGCGGCCCGTCCGCCGGCGCGCACCGTGCCCGTCGTCTGGTCCCGGGCACCGGTGAGCCGGATGCTCATCGGCACGCTGAACATGTCGACCATGGTGGTGTTGCAGAACATGCCGGAGGAGTTGTAGGTGAACTCGGCACAGTCGTGCAGCACCCCGTAGCTGGGGTCGGAGGACACCCAGCCGGCCGGGTACTGGAGCGCGGCGTTCCCGGCCCCGTCCGTGACCGCCCTGAACTTCAGCTTCTGGCCGAGCGAGACATAGATCCGGCCGGACATGTACGGCAGGGACAGCCGGGTCTCGCCGCTGCCGGACAGGGTGATCGCGTAGTCCGTGAAGCCGTCGGAGCCGTTGTCCGACAGGGCGATCGGCGCGAGTGTGCCGTCGGGGGTGAGCCGCACCTGACGGCCGTCCTGGTTGCCGACGACGTAGACGTGGACGTTGGCGTTGTCGAAGGACCCGGTGTTGTTGACGATCGTCAGCGGGAGGGCGCCCGCCGCCTCGGTCCTGGCGCCGTCGTCCGACGTGGTGCCGGCCAGGGCGTGGGGGGCCACCGCGGCGATCGCGGGCGCGGCCACCACCGCGCCGCCGAGGGCGAAGAGCAGCTTGCGACGGCCGAGGTTGCGCTGGTGACGGGGGGTCATGTGGGGGGTCTCCTGACGTGCGTGAGCGGTGGGTCGGTGAGGCGTCCCGCGGGCGGGAGCACAGGCATGAGAGCGCTCTCAAAGCTGCCCGGGCTGCACCGCGGGGCCCCGATGCTACGCACGACCACGGTGCCGTCCAACGGCTCCGCCGGTTCTCAACTCGCTCGCAATTGGGCATACTTCGCGCTTCGGGGGCGGAATCGCGGACGCTTAACCGGCGTTTAAGGACCGCTTAAGCCGACCCGCCGCCAGTCGGTCCGCCGCCAGTCGGCCTGCCACTAGCTGGTCTGTCACCCGTCGGTCTGTCACCCGTCGGCCTGTCACCCGTCGGCCCGTCACGTTGGCCCGTCACATCGGCCCGTCACGTTGGCCCGTCACGTTGGCCCGTCACATCGGCCCGTCACGTTGGCCCGTCACATCGGCCCGTCACATCGGCCCGCCACCCATCGGCCCGCCGCGTCGGCCCGGAAAACGGATGGACGTGGCCGCGGCGGACCCCGTAGCGTGAGCCGCCGTCACGCCCCGGCCGACGGAAGGAGGAGAGCCGTGCAGTCCGTTCCGCCCGTTCAGGCGCTCCCTTCCCGTGGTCCGGCGTGGACCGCGTGACATCCGACCGGGGAGCGCGCACACACCACGCATCCCGGAGGAATCCATGACCGGTACGGTCGTCCGCGCGCTCGGCGAGAGCGACGCCCACCTCTTCGACACCCTGCCCGATCCGCTGGCCGCCGGTGCGGCGCACCGGCTGACCCGGCACCGCCCCGACTGGAAGCGGGTCGCCCTGCGCGACGGCACCGTCGTCGCCCGCGGCGCCTGGTGGGGCGGCCCCGACGACACCGAGCCCCTGGTCGTCAACTGGTTCGACGTGGCCGAGGGCGAGGAGGAGGCGGGAGCCGAACTCCTGCGCAGCGCCCCCTGGCAGGTCGAACTCGAACTCAACCTGCCCGGGGGCTGGCGCGACGACCCGCGTCTGCGCTCCGCCGCCGGAGCCCGGTTCACCGCCGCGCGGGCGGCCGGATACGAGCTCCTGGTGGAGCGTCACCTGTACCGGTGGACGCCGGAGTGCGGACTGCCCGAGCGGCCCGGCCGGCTGCTGTTCCGCGCCGAAGCGGACGACGCGGTGTTCTTTGACGCGCTGCGCCGCATCCACTCCGTCACCCTGGACGCCCATGCGCTGAAGGCGATCGAGGAGGGCGGGCCCGACCGGGCCGCCCAGGAGGAGCTCGACTTCTTCCGGTGGTGCCCGTCACCGCGGGAGTGGTGGCAGGTGGCGTACACGCGCCGGGGCGAGCCGGTGGGCATCCACGTCCCGGCGCGCAACCCGTCCGGCCCGTGCGTCGGCTTCATCGGCGTCCTGCCCGGACAGCGCGGCCACGGCTACGCCTACGACCTGCTGGCCGAGTGCACCCACTTCCTGGCCGCACAGGGCGCGGACGCCGTCGCCGCCGCGACGGACCGGGGCAACGTCCCCATGGCCGCAACCTTCACCCGGGCCGGCTACCCGGTCGTCCGGGAACGCGTCAACTTCCGGCCCGCCCCGGCCGCCGGGCTCACGGCCGGGGGCTGACGGCAGAACCCGGACCGCCCTGCCCAACCCGCACCGCCCCGCCGAGCAGGGTCTCCGCCTCGGCGAGCACCTCCGTCACCCGGAGTGCGAACGCGGCGTCGCACGGGTGGGGGCGGCCGGTGCGGGCGGCGGCGAGCAGCGCGTCCGCGGCCCGGGCCAGCGCGGGCACCGCTCCGTCGGCACTCTCCGGAAGCAGGGTCACCCCGCTGTGGCCGCGCAGTTCGACACCGGCTCCGGCGGCGGCCTCGGGAGCCGTCAGACTGAGCGTGAGGGTGCTGGACGCACCGCCGGAGTGGTCCAGGACCAGATGCACGGTGTCCCCGGGACCGTGCGCGGCCGCCGCCACCCGCCGGACGTCGCCGAGGACCGGCAGCAGTACGGACAGGGCGTGCGGGCCCACGTCCCACAGCGCGCCCTTCTCCCGCCGCCAGGGTGATCCGGCGAACGGGCTGTCCGTGGTGAACACCGCGCCGAGCCACTGCGCCCGCGCGGTGAACCAGCCGTCCTCGGCGGCCTGTTCGGCGATCCACGCCTCGGTCTCCGGCTGGAAACGGGTGGTGAAGAAGACGACCGAGGCGACACCGGTCTGCCGGACCGCCTCGGCCACGGCCCGCCCCTCTGGCACCGTCGCCGCGAGCGGCTTGTCGAGCAGCAGATGGCACCCCGCCCGCGCCGCCCGCACCGCCAGCTCGGCCTGCACGCCCGGGGGCAGCGCCACGGCGACGGCGTCCACGTCGGCGAGCAGCGCGTCGACGTCGTCGTAGGCCCGGGTGCCGTGCCCGTCGGCCAGCTCCCGCGCGGCGTCCGGCCGGCGGCCCCACACGCCGACGAGGTCCAGGCCGTCGTGCCCGCTCAGAGCGGGCGCGTGGGTCATCCGTGCCCAGGGGCCGGTGCCGAGCAGTCCGATACGCATACCGCCGCCTCTCCGTGCTGCCGAACCGTCCACCGGCCGGCCGCCCGGCCGCCGGTGCACGGGCCGGCGATCCGGTCCGCCGGCCGCGACCGAGCGTGTCACATCGTCCGGGTGCCCAGGAGTCCCGGCGGCCCCGGAACCCCAGGAGAGCCAGGGAGCGTCCTGGCGTGTCGTCCCGAGTGCCCGGATGTGTCCCAGGAGACCGGTGATATTGCCGATCCCCCGCGCCGGAAGATCGTCCACAGTGGCACCGCCAGTCAGCAGGCGGGCGAGGCCCCGCCGGCCCGGTCGCGGGACGCGTCCCCACGTCCACGAGCCGTGCACGGCCACCGGCCGGGTGCCCCGCCACGACAGAGAGGACGACCCGTCGTGCCGCAGCACCCCCACACCAGCGCAGGTTCCCCGACGTCCGGCCCGCGGACCGGCGGTGCGCGCCGCCGCCGGCCCGGCCGGCTCGCCGGCGCGGCCGCGACGATCGCCGCCGTCGTCGGGCTCACCACCCTCACCGGCCCCGGCGCCCACGCCGCCGACAACCCCTACGAGCGGGGACCGGCCCCCACCACCGCGAGCATCGAGGCGCTGCGCGGCCCGTACGCCGTGTCGGAGACGTCCGTCTCCTCGCTCGCCGTGACGGGCTTCGGCGGCGGCACCATCTACTACCCGACCAGCACCGCCGACGGCACCTTCGGTGCCGTGGTCGTCTCGCCCGGCTACACCGCCTACCAGTCCTCCATCTCCTGGCTGGGCCCGCGCCTGGCCTCGCAGGGCTTCGTGGTGTTCACCATCGACACGCTCACCACGCTGGACCAGCCCGACTCCCGCGGGCGGCAGCTGCTCGCGGCCCTGGACTACCTCACCCAGCGCAGCTCGGTGCGCACCCGGATCGACAGCAGCCGGCTCGGCGTGATGGGCCACTCGATGGGCGGCGGCGGCACCCTGGAGGCCGCCAAGTCCCGTCCGTCCCTCCAGGCCGCGATCCCGCTCACGCCCTGGAACCTGGACAAGACCTGGCCCGAGGTCACCACCCCCACACTGATCATCGGAGCCGACGGCGACACGATCGCCCCGGTCGCCACCCACGCGGAGCCCTTCTACAGCAGCCTGCCGTCCGCCACGGACCGGGCCTACCTGGAACTGAACGGTGCCACCCACTTCACGCCCAACACGTCGAACACGACGATCGCGAAGTACAGCATTTCCTGGCTGAAGCGGTTCATCGACAACGACACCCGCTACGAGCAGTTCCTGTGCCCGCTGCCGTCGGCGAGCCTGACCATCGAGGAGTACCGGGGCAACTGCCCGCACACCTCCTGAACGCCCCAAGGCACCCTTCCGCGGCGGTCGCGCGCACGGCGCGACCGCCGCCGGCGTTGTGCCGCCGCACGGCCCGGGGCCGCGGACACTGGGCGGCGGCACAGTCCGTGTGCCGCCCGTGGAACGCACAAGCGCAGGTGACACGCGTGATATCTCAGCAGGTTCGCGCGGACGTACACCTTCCGGCTCACCGTTACGCACAAGTAACGTGCCGGGAATGACCGGAGAGACGACCGCGCGGACGACTGAGCGGCTCCACGGCAGGGACGCGCAACGGCGTGCCGTGGCCGCGCTGTCGGACCGGCTGACGACGGACAGCGCCGTACTCGTCGTGACCGGGGAGCCCGGCCTCGGCCGTACCGCGCTCCTCGACCGTGCCGCCCGCTCCTTCCGGGCCGGCGCCGTGCTCCAGCTCCGTGCCGGTCCGGCCGGGGTGTCGGCCCTCGCCGGAGCCGGAGCCGGAGCCGGAGATGGAGCCGGAGATGGAGCGAGGGCCGGGGCCAGGGCCGGGGCCGGGGCCGAGCTGTGGGTGCCGGAGTGCGGGACGGAGCCGCGGACGCTGCTCGAAGGGCTGCGGGCGGCGGCCGCCGGAGCGCCCCTGCTCGTCTGCGTCGACGACGCGCATCTGTGGCCCGCGCCCGCCCGTGCCGCCCTCGGCCTGGCGGCCGGGCGGCTGAGCGGCGCGGACCGCATCGGGCTGCTGCTCTCCGTCGCCGGGTACCGTGCGGTGGACCGGGAGTTCGCCGGGCTGCCCGTCGTGCACCTGGACCCGCTGTCCCCGTCGCAGGCCGGCGCCCTGCTCGACGAGGTGACCGACGGCGGCGTCGACCGTGCCGTCCGCGAGGAGCTGCTGGCCGAGGCCGAGGGCAACCCGGCGCTGCTGCTCGCCCTGGTCCGCCGTCTGTCACCCGCCGAGCTGCACGGCCACCGCCCGCTGCCGAGGCCGCCGGCCGACGCCGGGACGCTGGCCGCCGTGGCGGGCCGGGCCCTGACCGGGCTGTCCGCCGGCCCCCGGGACCTGCTGCTGACGGTGGCGGCCGCCGCACGGGAGTCGGACGGCACGGAGGTCGACGCCGACCTGGTCCTCGAAGCCGTACGACGTCTGCGGCCCACCGGGCCGGCCCCGTGCCTCCAGCCGCCGCCCGACCTGCTGGCCCTGGCCGACGGGCGGCTCCGCTTCCACAGCGCCCTGGTCCGCAGGGCCGTCTACGCCGGTGCCGCGCCGGACCGGCGCCGCGCCGCGCACCGCGCGCTCGCGGACGTGCTGAAGGGCGACGGGCACGCGCTCGCCGGGCTGCTGCACCGGTCCTGGTCGGTGACGGGGCCCGCGCCGCTGCTGGCGGACGAGCTGGCCACGGCCGCGGCCGGCGGTGCCGCCGCCTCCTACCGGCTGCGCTCGGTGGTGTACGCCCGCGCCGCCGAGCTGACCACGGACGGCCCGGCCCGGGCCGAGCGGTACACGGCCGCCGCCGAGCAGGCGCTGCTCGCCGGGCGGCCGGACCGGGCACGTCCGCTGCTGGCCGAGGTGCGCGGCTGTGCGGCGCCGGCGGTGGTGCGGGGCCGTGCCGAGCTGGTGCGCGGCACGGCGGAGCTGTGGGACGGACCCGTCGACGACGCCCACCAGTCGCTTCTGCTGGCCGCGTCCCTGCTCGCCGACGACGCCCCGGAGCAGGCCGCGGCCACCTCCCTCGCCGCCGCCGACGCGGCCTGGGCGGCCGGCGACCTGGCGGCCTGCCTGACCGCGCTCGACGCCGTGCCGCCGCGCCGCCCGGGGCCCGCGCGGACCGGGGACCCGCTGCCGGGGGCCGCGCCCGGCTCCCCGGGGAGCGCCCGCGTGAGCGCCCGGACCCCGGAGCCCGTCGCCGCCGGTGCCCGGCCGCCGCGGGCCGGCACAGCGGTACGTCCCGGGCCCACGGGAGCGCCGCCGCCGGTTGGTGCCGCCCTGGCCGGGCACGACGCGGTGGACGACCACCGGTTCGGCATGCGGGCGGTGCTGGAGAGACGGCTGGACCGGGCGGTCGTACCGCTGAGACGGGTGGTGGAGCGGGCCCGCACCGACGAGGAGCCCGGGCAGCTGCTGAGGTCGGCGGGTGCGGCGCTGATGCTGGGGGACGTGGACGCCGCCCGCCGGGCGGGTGCCCGGGCCCTGGCGGCCGCCCGCAACCTCGGCTCGGCCGCGCTCGTCCCGCAGGCCCTGGAGTACCTCGCCTACGCGGAGCTGCGCGCGGGCCGGCACGCGCAGGCCCGCGCCCACGCCGAGGAGGGACTGCGCACCGCGGAGCGCGCCGGGCAGCGCAACATCGCCGCCCACCACCACGCGGTGCTGGCCCTGGCGGCGTCGGTCGAGGACGAGCAGACCGTCGTCGACCGGCATGTGAACGCCGCGCTGGCGACCGCCCGGCGGCACGGGCTGGCGCAGGCGGCCACCCTGGCCCAGTGGGCGGCGGCCCGCGCCGACCTCGGGCGCGGCCGTCCGCTCGACGCCGCGGACCGGCTCGGGCTGCTGGTGCTGCCCGGGCCCCGGCGCGGGCACTTCGCGGTGTGGATGCTGGCCGTGCCCTGCTTCGTGGAGGCCGCGGTGCCCGCCGGACGGCTGCACGACGCGCGCACGATGGTGGAGGACTTCGCGCTGTGGGCGGCGTTCGGCGCCGATCCGCAGGCCGCCGCCCAGCTGGCCCGCTGCCGTGCCCTGCTGGCCCCGCCGGAGCGGGCCGACGACCAGTATCTGCGCGCGCTGGCGCTGCACGAGGACGCCGGTGGCGACTTCGAGTGGGCCCGCACCGCGCTGCTGTACGGCAAGTGGCTGCGCCGGCGGCGCCGGCCCCGCGAGGCCCGCGACCGGCTCGGCGCCGCGCTGGCCGGCTTCGAGCGGTGCGGTGCCGGGGTGTGGGCGGAACAGACACGCGGCGAGCTGCGCGCGAACGGGGCCGCCTCGCGTGGGGAGGGCGCCGGGGCGCTGACCCGGCTGACGCCGCAGCAGCTGCGCATCGCCCGCTGTGTCGCCGAGGGAGCCACCAACCGTGAGGTGGCGCTGAGCCTCGCCGTCAGCACCCGTACCGTCGACTACCACCTGCGCAAGGTCTTCGCGCTGCTCGGCGTCCGCTCCCGGGTGGAACTGGCCCGCATGGTCGAGCTGGCGGAAAAGACCGCTGCACAACCCTAGGGACCGACCGGACGGTATGCCATCCTTCGGAACAGCACGAGTTCGGACGGCGGGCACCGCGCGAGCCGTCGTACGAGCCGCCGCACGGACGCCGAGCCTGGGGGAGGGCCGCGATGCAGCACGCCGTACGGTCACGAACAGCTGTCCGCCCGGGCCCGGCGGCCGTTCCGCGGCCCCGGACCCGGCGCGTCGCGTCGCTGATCGACGCCGACGCCCTGCGGGTGCTGCACCGGGCCGCCCGGGTCCTCCTCGACGACCTGCCCGAACTGACCGACCGGCTGGTGGCCGTCCTCCAGGAGCAGGAGCCGGCCTACCGCTCCGCCCTGGCCGCCGACCCGGCGCAGACCTGGCAGGAGGTGCACCGCTCGCTGCGGCACAGCGTGGCCTCGCTGCTCGACCCGCGCAGCACCCGCGACGCGGCGCGCCGCTGCTCGTGGAAGATCGGCGCCACCCGCGCCGAACAGGGACTGCCGCTGGACGCCCTGCTGCACGCGTTCCGGCTGGGCGGCTCCCTGGTGTGGCAGGAACTGGTCGAGGTGACCTCCCGCACGGCACCGGAGGACGTACGCCTCCTGGTCCATGTGGCGTCCGACGTGTGGAACTTCGTCGACGAGCACTGCACCCTCGTCGCCGACGCCTACCGGCAGGTCGAACGGCAGCTGAGCTGGCGGCGCGAGAACCGGGCCCGGCTGCTGGCCGCCGCCCTGCTGGACGGCAGCAGCCGGATCGCCGACCTGCCCGAGGCCGCCCAGGCGCTGGACCTGCCGGAACAGGGCCGGTACGTCGTCGTCGCCGTCGCGGGCGGCCATCCCGCGGGCTGCGCCGGGGCGCGGGCCGCGGCCGTACCGGAGGGTCTGCGGGTCCACTGGCACACCGGGGTGGAGGTGGACTACGGGATCGTCCTGGTCGACGGCGACGGGCTCCCGGAGCCGGAGCCGGGGCCGGGCGGTTCCGCCACCGGCGTCCGGATCGGCGTCGGCAGCGTGGTGGAGGGGCTGGCCGCGGTGGGCGACGCCCGGCGGACGGCGGACACCGCGCTGAGCATCTGCCCCGAGGGCGGCGGCACGATCCGGCTGACCGAGCACCTCCCGGCGGCCCTGGTCGTCTCCGGTCCCGAACTGGGCAGAGCCCTGGCCGAGCAGGTCCTCGGCCCGCTGATGCGGCTGGAGCCCGCCGACCGTGAGGTGCTGCTGGACACCCTGACCACCTGGCTGGCCTGCGACGGCTCCGCCCAGCGGGCCGGTGAGCGGCTCTACTGCCACCGCAACACCGTCCTGAACCGGCTGCGCCGCTGCGAACAGCTCACGGGCCGCTGTCTGGCCCGGCCGGCCGACGTGGTGGAGATCAGCCTGGCCCTGACGGCACACCGCCTGCTGCGGGGGTAGGACGTCCCCGGCGTGATCCGCCGGCCAGTCCCCGCCCCGAACACCCACCTCCGGGCGCACGCCCCGCCCGGCCGCACGCCCCGCCCGGCCGGACTCCGTGCCCGGGCGGGTTCCGTGCCCGGGCGGGTTCCGTGGCCGGGCGGGTTCCGTGGCCGGGCGGGTTCCGTGCCCGGGCAGACCCCCCGCCCGGGCGGGCTCCGTGGCCGGGCGGGTTCCGTGGCCGGGCGGCCCCTGTGCCCGGCTGGGCTCTGTGCGCGGGGGAACGTCCCTGCCCAGCCGCACTCCGTGCCTGGCCAAGCTCCGTGCCCAGCGGGCGGCATGCCGTGCCCGCCGCATGCCGTGCCCGCCGCATTCCGTGCCCGCCGGGCTCCGTGCCCGCCGGGCTCCGTGCCCGCCGGGCTCCGTGCCCGCCGGGCTCCGTGCCCGCCGGGCTCCGTGCCCGCCGGGCTCCGTGCCCGCCGGGCTCCGTGCCCGCCGGGCTCCGTGGCCGGGCGGGCTTCGTGCCCGGGCGAACGTCCCTGCCCAGCCGCACTCCCCGCTCAGCGCATTCCCCGCCCGGGCAAACTCCCCGCCCGGGCAAACTCCCCGCCCGGGCAAACTCCCTGCCCGGGCGAGCCCCCCCCGCCCGGGCGGACTCCGTGCCCGGCCGAATCCTCTGCCCGGCCGGATCACCTGCTGAGCCGCACCCCTCTGTTGAGCCGCCCCTCCGCTGAGCCGCACCCCCCGCCGAGCCGCACTTCCGCCCAGCCGCGCCCCGCCCAGCCGAACCCCCCGCCCGCTGGGCGCCCGCACAACCGCCCCCGGTCCGGCGTGCGCACGCGCCCCCGCCGTCCTTGGGCGCCGGCACAGTCACCCCGGGCCCGTGCCGTTCCCGTACCCCCGCCTCGGATACTGAGCGGACGCTCAGGCCCTCGGGGCCGCCCGGCGCCCGTTTTCCTCCCCTGCGTACCGGCCCTTCGGACCCGCTCCCTTGGGCAGCCGCACAACCCCGTCACCCCCGGACTGGGACCGCGCAGCGACCGCGCCCGAAGCGCTGTACCGGCGGTCGGCGCCCGTGCTGTCGTGAGCTCCCCTTTCCCCGAGAGACGCCGAACCCGTGCCCGTGAACGGCACGGTCCCGAGGAGCCGTAATGCCCGAAGCACCACCGGACGAGGGGCCCGCCCTGCACGTCGAGGACGTCGACGTCGTGTACGGCCGCGCCCTGTCCGCCCTCCGCTCCGTGTCGCTGACCGTCCCCCACGGCGGTGTCGTCACCCTGCTCGGCGCCAACGGCGCGGGCAAGACGACCCTGCTGCGCGCGGTCTCCGGCACCCTGCGCCTGCACCGCGGCGCGATCACGGCGGGCCGCATCCGCTACGGCGGGACGGTCCTGGACGGCCGCGACCCGGTCGCGGCGGTACGCGCCGGGGTCGTCCAGGTGCCCGAGGGCAGGCGCGTCTTCGCCGGGCTCACGGTCGACGAGAACCTGCGCTCCGGCGGGCTCGGCCTCGGCCGGCGCGCACCGGCCCAGGTGCGCGAGGCCCGGGAGCGGGTGTTCTCCCTCTTCCCGCGCCTCGCCGAGCGCACCCACCAGGCCGCGGGCCTGCTCTCCGGCGGCGAGCAGCAGATGCTGGCCATCGGCCGCGCCCTGATGGCCGCCCCCCGTCTGCTGCTCCTGGACGAGCCTTCGCTCGGACTGGCCCCGCAGATGGTGTACCGGATCGCCGAGGTGGTCCGCGAGATCAACGCCCAGGGCACGGCCGTGCTGCTGGTCGAGCAGAACGCCGGCATGGCGCTGTCCCTGGCCGACCACGCCCATGTCCTGGAGGTCGGCGAGGTCCGGCTGGCCGGGCCCGCCGACGAGCTGGCGCGGACGGACGCGGTGCGCCGTCTCTACCTGGGCGAGGAGACCGGCCCGGAGACTTCCTCCGGCACCGGCCGGGGGGCCGCGTGAACGCCCGCGCGCCCCGCCCGCCCAGGACCGCACCCGCCGCGCTGGAGGTCCGGGACGTCACCGTGCGCTTCGCCGGGCTCACCGCGCTCGACGACGTGTCCTTCACGGTCGCGCCGGGCTCGGTGCACGCCCTCATCGGCCCCAACGGCGCCGGCAAGTCCACCTGCTTCAACGTCCTGTCGGGCCTGTGCCGCCCCGTCCACGGCACCGTCCGGCTCGGGGACGCCGAGCTGACCCGGCTCGCCCCGCACCGGATCGCCGCCCTCGGCGTGGCCCGGACCTTCCAGAACATCGTCACCACCGAGGGAACCGTCGCCGACAACCTGATGCTGGGCCGCCACGCCCTGTCCCGCGCGGGCTTCGCCGCCAGCGCGCTGCGTCTGCCACGGGCCGTACGCGAACAGCGCGAGCACCTCGCCGCGGTCCGCGCGATCGCCGAACTCACCGGCCTCGCACGGCACTTCGACACCCCGGTCGCGCTGCTGTCCTACGGCGACCGCAAACGCGTGGAGCTGGCCCGCGCCCTGTGCCTGGAGCCCAGTGTGCTGCTGCTCGACGAGCCGGTGGCCGGCATGAACGCCGCCGAACGCGCCCGTACCGCCGAGGTGGTGGCCGACGTCCGCACCGAACTCGGCCTCTCCGTGGTGCTGGTGGAGCACGACATGGGCCTGGTGATGCGTCTCGCGGACGAGGTCACCGTGCTGGACTTCGGCCGCGCCATCGCCCACGGCACCCCCGACGAGGTCCGCGGCGACCCCGAGGTGCTGCGCGCCTACCTCGGCGGAGACGCCGGACAGGAGGACGCGGCATGACCGGCTTCCTCGACAACGTCCTCACCGGCCTCGCCCTCGGCGCGGTCTACGCCCTCGTCGCCCTCGGCTTCGTCACCATCTTCAAGGCCTCGGGCGTACTCAACTTCGCCCACGGCTCCCTGCTGCTGCTCGGCGGCTATCTCACCGCAATCCTCCACGACGACCTCGGTTTCGCCGGGGCGCTGGCGGTGGCCGTCCTGGTGACGGCGGCCGTGGCCGGGGCGATGGACCGCCTGCTGCTGCAACGCGGGGAACAGGACCCGCGGACCGCGCATGTGCAGACCATCGTCACCATCGGCGTCGACATCGTCCTCGTCACCGACCTGGCCCGGCGCATCGGCGGTGACCTGCTCTCCCTCGGCGACCCCTGGGGTGACGCGGTGACGAGCCTGGGACCGCTGACGGTCGCCGACAGCAGACTCGCCGCGATCGCCGTCTCCGCCCTCGCCATCGCCGCCGCCTTCGCCCTGTTCCGGTTCACGCCCTGGGGGCTGTCCCTCAGAGCGGCGGCCGAGGACGCCGAGGCGGCCGCCCTGATGGGCGTACGGCTGACCCGGATCCGCACCGTCGCCTGGTGCCTGGCCGGCGGACTGGCCGCGCTGGCCGCGGTGTTCCTCGCCGCCTTCCCGGCGCCCGGCCTGGAGCGCACCACCGGGCAGATCGCGCTGAAGGCGTTCCCGGCCGCCATCCTCGGCGGCATGGCCTCCCCGGCCGGCGCCCTCGCGGGCAGCCTGCTGATCGGCCTGACCGAGGCCCTCGTCGCCGGCTACCAGACCGAACTGCACGTCCTGGGCGAGGGGTTCGGCGACGTCGCCCCGTACGCCGTGATGGTCCTGGTGCTGCTGGTCCGCCCCACCGGACTGTTCGCCGCGAAGGGAGCGACCCGTGTCTGACCGCATCCCGCGCCGGGCGGGCGCCCTCGTCCTCACCCTCCTCCTGTGCGCGCTGCCCTTCTACCTGGATGCATTCTGGCTGCGCATCGGCCTGTTCTCCATGGCCGCGGCCATCGGCGCCGTCGGTCTCGGCCTGCTCAGCGGCACGGCGGGACAGCTCTCCCTGGGCCACGCCTTCTTCCTCGCCGTCGGCGCCTACGGCTACGTCTGGCTGGCGGGCGAGCCCGGACCGGGACTGCCGCCCGCCCTCGCCCTCGTCCTCGCGGTCCTGCTGGCCGGGGCGGCGGGCGGCCTGTTCAGCCCCGTCGCCGGCCGGGTGCGCGGCATCTACCTGGGCGTGGCCACCCTGGCCCTGGTCTTCCTCGGCCACCATGTGCTGCTCACCGCCGACTCCGTCACCGGCGGATTCAACGGCCGCTCCGTCCCGCCGCTGGAACTGGGCGGCTTCGCCTTCACCGACGGCGACCCCGAACTGACCGTGCTGGGCGTGCCGTTCGGCGCCGAGGAACGGCTGTGGTACCTCGGTCTGCTGCTCTCGGCCCTCACCTGGTTCACCGCGCGCGGCCTGCTGCGCGGCCGCCCGGGCCGGGCCCTGACCGCCCTGCGCGACAGCGAGACCGCGGCGTCCGTGATGGGCGTGCACGTGGCCCGCCACCGTTCGGCGGCGTTCGTCGTCTCCTCGATGTACGCGGGCCTGGCCGGGGTGCTGCTGGCGCTGGCCTTCCGCCGCGTCGTGCCCGACTACTTCGGCCTGGCCCTCTCCGTCGACTATCTCGCGATGATCGTCATCGGGGGCCTCGGATCCGTCGCCGGAGCCACCGCGGGCGCGGTCTTCGTCACCGCCCTGCCCCTGCTGATGACCCGCTACGCCGACCAGCTGCCCCTGGTGGCCGCACCCGGCTCCGCCGAGGGCTCGATCGGCCCCACCGAGGCCGCCCGCTATCTCTACGGCGCCGCCATCGTCGTCGTCCTGCTGTACGCGCCCGACGGCCTGCACGGCCTGGCCCGCCGCACCCGGGCCCGGCTGCGCCGCGGGCGCTCCGCACCGCTCCCGTCCGACCCCGCGACCCCGTCGCGGCCCGCCGCCTCAGCCGTACGAGCCAAGGAGCACACCCCGTGAACGTCACGCACCACAGGCACCGCATCCCCAAGGCCGCCCTCGCGGCGGCCCTGTCCGCCCTGCTGATCGCGGGCACCGGTTGCAGCTCCAAGGCGGACGGCGACGGCGCCGGTGACTCCGCCGACGGCGTCAAGGGCGGCCCCGGAGTCACCGAGAAGAGCATCAGGCTGGGTGCGCTGACCGACCTGACCGGCCCCTACGCCACCCTCGGCAAGAGCATCGTGCAGGCCCAGCAGATGTGGGCCGACGAGACCAACGCCCAGGGCGGCATCTGCGACCGCAAGATCGAGATCGTCGTCAAGGACCACGGCTACGACGTGCAGAAGGCGGTCACCGCCTACGCCGACATCTCCCCGGACGTGGTCGCGCTGCCCCAGGTCATCGGCTCGCCGGTGGTCGCGGCCCTGCTCGACGACATCGAACGGGACGAGGTGCTCACCTTCCCGCAGGCCTGGGCCGCCTCGCTGCTGGGCAAGGACCCCGTCCAGGTGCTGGGCACCACCTACGACATCGACATGATCGCCGCCGTCGACTACCTGACCCGCGCCAAGGGCCTGAAGAAGGGCGACACGATCGGCCACGTCTACTTCGAGGGCGACTACGGCGCCAACGCCCTCGAGGGCTCGAAGTGGGCGGCACAGCGGGCCGGTCTGAAGGTGGCCGGCCAGGAGATCAAGGCCACGGACACCGATCTGTCCGCCCAGGTGTCGGCGCTGCGGAAGGCCGGGGTGAAGGCCGTGCTGATCAGCGCGGGCCCGGCCCAGACCGCCTCCCTGGTGGGCGTGGCAGCCTCCCGGGGACTGCGCGTGCCGGTCGTCAGCAGCGCCCCCGGCTACGCCCCGCAGCTGATGAAGACGCCCGCGGCGGCCGCGCTGGAGGCCATGCTGAACGTGGTCAGCGCCGCCCCCGCCGTCAGCTCCGACCTCCCGGGCGTCAAGCGGATGGTCGCCGCGTACCAGAAGAAGTACCCGGGCTCCCCGGTCGACTCCGGTGTGCTGTCCGGGTACAACGCGGCCCAGCTGCTGGGCGCCGACCTGAAGAAGGCGTGCGAGAAGGGCAGCCTCGCCCGCGAGGACGTGGTCAAGGCCCACCGCTCGCAGAAGAACGCCGACACCGGACTCGGCACCCCGCAGGACTTCACCGACGTCTCCCGCCCCGCGAGCGTGTCCACCTACGTGCTGAAGCCCGACGGCAAGGCGGTCGGCGGCCTGGTCGGAGTGGAGGACGCACACAGCGCGCCCGGCGTCGAGGAGTACCTGTCGTCGAACGGCTGACGACGACGTTCCGCCCGGCCCGCCCGGCCCGCCCGGCCCGGGCGGGCCGGGCTCAAAACTGTGCGCTGCATGTGACTGGTTTCTGCAATTGCACGCTCCCTAAGATGTACTCTCAGTCAGGCCAGTGCCGTTGGCGCGTCACCGAGCGTGGGGGAACGATGCACACCGACAAGCAGCTGTCCACGGAGATCGACGCCAATGTGCCGACAGCGGCTCGTATGTACGACTACTACCTGGGCGGCAAGGACAACTACGCGGCCGACCGGGCGGCGGTCGAGGAACTCGACAAGGTCGTCCCCAGCACCCGCCGACTGGCCCTGAACAACCGCCGCTTCCTCCAGCGCGTGGTGCGGATCCTGACGGAGGAGTACGGGATCCGCCAGTTCCTCGACCACGGATCCGGCCTGCCCACGCAGAACAACGTGCACCAGGTCGCGCAGTCCGTCGCGCCCGACTCGCGCGTGGTCTACGTGGACAACGACCCCATGGTGCTGGTCCACGGCCGGGCACTGCTGGACCAGAACGAACGCACCGCCGTCATCCATGCCGACATGCGGGACACCGACGGCATCTTCTCCCACCCCGACACCCAGCGCCTGATCGACTTCTCGCAGCCGGTCGCCGTGCTGTTCAACTCCGTCTTCCACTGCATCCCGGACAGCGACACCGACGGCCCGACGGCCGTCGTGCGCCGCGTGACCGAACGGCTCGTGCCCGGCAGCTACGCGCTCATGTGCCAGCTGGTCAGCGAGGACCCCGAAGTCCGTATGTCCGTCACGGACTTCATGCAGCAGGTCACGCAGGGCCACTGGGGCCGGGTGCGCGAGGAGAAGGACGTCGCCGAGTGGTTCGACGGCATGGACATCCTCGAACCGGGACTGGTGGAGGTGTCCACCTGGCGCCCGGACAGCGAGGTGGCGCCCCGTCAGCTCACCCAGGAGTGGATCGAGTTCGGCGGTGTGGGCCGCATTCGCGGGCAGTGACGGACGTACGGAGCCGCGCCCGGCCACGGAAGCCGGGCGCGGCCCCGTGTCATGACCAAGGGCGTCACGACCAAGAGCGTCATGACCAAGGGCGTCATGACCAAGTGGTGTCATGGCCAAGTGCCCGGCGCCCGCTCACTCCGCGGGATAGCGCTCGTCCATCGTCTCGCGCAGCTTCCGCAGAGACTCGCGCGGCGTCAGCGCCTCGTCGGCCAGCCGGTCGAGCGCCAACCGGTACTCCTCCGTCTCGTCCCGGTCCTCGAGGAAGTTGGCGCTCCTGATGTGTTCCAGATAGACGATGTCGGGCAGATCGAGTCCGCCGAAGCGCAGATAGGTGACCGGTATCGCGGGCGCCGAGGCGTTGGTCACGTCCAGCGGCACGATCTGGAGGCTGACATGCGGCAGCTGGGCCATCGCGACCAGGTGCGCGAGCTGCTCCCGCATCACCGCGCGGCTGCCCAGCACCCGCAGCAGCACCGACTCGTCGATCACCGCCCACAGCTGCGGGGCGTCCGGACGGTGCAGCAACTGCGCGCGGTGCATGCGCAGTTCGACACGACGCTGGACCTCACCGGCCGACGCGTTCGGCAGGCCGCGCTCCACCACGGCCCGCGTGTAGGCCGCTGTCTGGAGCAGACCGGGAACGTACTGGATCTCGAAGGTGCGGATGGTGGCGGCGGCCTCCTGGAGTCCGACCAGCCGGTCGAACCACTCGGGCATCAGGCGCTTGTCGTACCGCTGCCACCAGCCGGGCTCGCCGGCCCGCTGCAACAGCTTGATCAGCACCGAGGTCTCGTAGGGGTCCGTGCGGTACAGCCGGAGCAGCGCGCGGACGTCGCTCTCCGTCGGGGGCCTGCGGCCCTTGCCCGACTCGATCCGCGAGAGCTTGGCCGGGCTGAAGCCGATCGCGCGTGCCGCCTGCTCCTGGGAGAGCCCGGCATCGTCGCGGAAGCCCGCGAGCTGGACACCCACCAGCATCTTCAGCAGGGTGGGGGCGGGCTCGGTCCGGTCCAGATAGGGCTCGAGGCGGGAGACTCGGGGCGACGCGGCGGACATCCAGACTCCCAGCAGACCGGCAGACTTGACTTCTGCATTATCGCATCCGTCCGGCCCCGGAGTCATCCACTCGTACAAACCACGGAGTTGGGGTCGTCGGCGGGTACCGGGGCGGGTCCCCACGCGCGTACGTACGCACGCCCCGTCCGGTCACACCCGTCCGGTCACAGCAGGTGGTCGAATTCCCCGTCCTTCGCACCGGCCAGGAAGGCGGCCACTTCCGCGGGCGTGTAGACGAGCGCGGGGCCGTCGGGGTCGCGGGAGTTGCGCAGCGCGATGCCCCCGTCGACCGGCGCGATCTCCACGCAGTTGCCCTCGGCGTTGCTGTGCCGGCTCTTGATCCAGCAGGCGTTCAGCGAACTGGCCTGCACTCCGTTTCGCGCTGGTGGCACCGGGGTCTCCTCGCTGTTCGTGTTCCGCGTCCGCGCGCGGATGCGCGCGTCCGCGCGCGGAGAATTTCGCGCAATTTCCCGTGCAATTGCACGCGGACGCCGTCAGCGTGGATAATAGCCGTGGGGTCAACCCCGGTCAGAACGTCCTGTCCTGACGTCGTAGCAGGGAGAGACCGTGTTCCTACCTGCCCATCGAGTGCGCCGGCCGGCCGGTGGAGCCGCGCCGGGAGGGAGACCGGCGGGACCGGGCGTGCCGGGCCGGATCGCCGAGCCGCCCCCTCAGCCGACATGACCGCCGCGGAAGGGCCTTACGCCATGCGCACCGCTCCGACCGAACAGCCGAGCACCCAGCGCACCGAACGCGAGACCTCACCGGCGGGGGCGGCGGGTGCCGCGCTGCTGGCGCAGCTGGACCAGGTCGCCTGGGACCGGATCCAGGACTCCACCGGTTCCGCCGCCGCCGTCCCGCTGCTGCTCCGCAGCATCGCCGGGAGCGATCCGGTCGCCGCCCGGGTCGCCCTGGAGGACTTGCGGAAACGCATCTGCCAGTACGGCTTCGTGGTGGAGCAGGCCACCGCCGTGACGGTGCCCTTCCTCTGGGAGCTGGCGCAGCTGCCCGGGGTGACCTGCCGGGCGCAGATCATCCAGCTGCTGGCCGGCATCGCCGACGCGCGGCAGTGGGAGCACATCGCCGCCGCCTATCCCAAGCTGCTCAACCGCCGTGAGAACCACGCGGTGTGGGAGCGCGCGGCCCGGCAGGCCGTCCGTGCCCGGCGCGGCGCCCTGAAGGGGCTGCTGGCCGAGGAGGACGCCGAGATCACCGAGGCCACCACGGAGTTGGTCCGCACGCTCGGGGAGTGAGGCCCCCGCGCCTTCCACGGGGGAGAGGGCGCGGGTCTCCCGAGGTGCGGAACGGTGTGGCGCCCTGGTCGCCGAACGGGTAAG
The DNA here is from genome assembly GCF_014647975.1 of Streptomyces fumigatiscleroticus. Taxonomy (GTDB): domain Bacteria; phylum Actinomycetota; class Actinomycetes; order Streptomycetales; family Streptomycetaceae; genus Streptomyces; species Streptomyces fumigatiscleroticus. The sequence goes on along the minus strand of NZ_BMQF01000001.1, from coordinate 375,660 downwards.
AAAGCGCTTGCCCACATTCGGCAATCCAGGAGGACCACCGCCGATGGCGTCGTCGCACGAACGACCGCTCGACCACCGCTACCTGGGCGAACACCCGATACGCACGCTCGCCTACCTGCTCCGCGCCGACCGCCGCCGCCTGGCCGGCGCGGTCGTCGTCTTCACCGTCAAGCACAGCCCCGTCTGGCTGCTGCCCCTGATCACCGCGTCCATCATCGACACCGTCGTCCAGCACCAGCCGATCGGCAGGCTCTGGACCAGCACCGGCGTCATCATGTTCATCCTGGTGGTCAACTACCCGCTGCACCTGCTGTACGTCCGCCTCCTGTACGGCAGCGTCCGCCGCATGGGCACCACCCTGCGGTCCGCGCTGTGCACGCGCATGCAGCAGCTGTCCATCGGCTACCACTCGCGGGTCAGCGCGGGGGTGCTCCAGGCCAAGGTCGTGCGCGACGTGGAGACCGTGGAGCAGATGGTGCAGCAGACCGCCGAGACCGGGCTCGGGGCGCTCACCGTGCTCACCGGCGGCCTGGTCATCATCGGCGTGCGCACCCCGGAGTTCCTGCCCGTCTTCCTCGTCGTCGTGCCCGCCGCGGCCCTGCTCGTGGCCCGGCTCAGGGCCCGGCTGCGCACCCACAACGAGCACTTCCGGCACGAGGTGGAGACCCTGTCGTCCCGGGTGACGGAGATGACCCGGCTGATCCCGGTGACCCGCGCGCACGGCCTGGAGGGCAAGGCCCTGCGCCGCATGGACGGCACGCTGCACCGGCTGCTCACGTCCGGGATGCGCCTGGACCTGATCAACGGCCGGTTCGGCTCGCTGTCCTGGGTGGTGCTCAACGTGGTCGGCGTGCTGGTCCTCGCGGGCGCGGCGCTGATCTCGTACTACGAGGTCTGGGGCGTCACCGCCGGCGACGTCGTGATGCTCAGCGCCTTCCTGACCACCCTCACCAACTCCACGACCACGCTGGCGAGCCTCGCCCCGGTCATCACCAAGGGCCTGGAGTCGGTCCGCTCGGTCGGCGAGGTGCTCCAGGCGCCCGAACTGGAGGACAACGAGGGCAAGGCGGAGCTGGCCTCGCTGCGCGGCGCGGTCACCTTCGAGAACGTCGGCTACGCGTACGAGAGCGACGGGCGGCCCGCCGTGCGCGACTTCGACCTCGCGGTGCGGCCCGGCGAGACCGTCGCCCTGGTGGGCGCGTCCGGCGCGGGCAAGTCCACCGTGCTCAACCTCGTCATCGGCTTCATCCGCCCCACCTCGGGCCGGCTGCTGCTCGACGGCACCGACATGAACACCCTCGACCTGCGCACCTACCGGCGGTTCGTCTCGGTGGTGCCGCAGGAGTCGATCCTCTTCGACGGCACCATCCGCGAGAACGTGGCCTACGGGATGGACGACGCCGACGAGGAGACGGTGCGCGCGGCGCTGCGCGACGCCAACGCCCTGGAGTTCGTCGACCGGCTGCCGCAGGGCCTGGACACGCTGGTGGGGGAGCGGGGCGCACGGCTGTCCGGCGGACAGCGCCAGCGCCTGGCCATCGCCCGCGCGCTGATCCGGGATCCCCGGGTGCTGATCCTGGACGAGGCGACCTCGGCGCTCGACACCCGCTCGGAGGCGCTCGTGCAGCAGGCGCTCGCGCGGCTGCTGCGCGGACGCACCACGTTCGTCGTGGCGCACCGGCTGTCCACCGTGCGGGGCGCCGACCGGATCGTGGTGATGGGGGACGGCCGCATCCAGGAGATCGGCACCCATGAGGAACTGCTGCGCCGGGGCGGGGCGTACACCGCGCTGCACAGCGGCCAGGCGGCCTGAGTCCACGCCGGCACGGTGCTTCTCCGGCAAGCGGGTCGTACCGCTCTTATTCGGCCAAGCCGCCGCCCGTCCACGCAGGCCGACGACGGAAAAGCGGCCAATTCCCGTCAATCGCGAGCAGGTCGACGCAGCGGGTGATTGGTTCGGCGCAGTTCGGGCATACGCAGCGCAAATCGAGAGAGGGGCGCTTCGTGCTCGTACCGGACCCGAAGGTCGTCAGAGAGTTGCTGACACGCTACGCGTCGCTGCGGATCGCTCAGGCGGAGAGCGAGCGGCCGGCCACGGCGCGTGAGCTGGAGGACGTCAGTTACACGCTGTGCGTGATGATGGGGACGACCAGCGTCCACGACGCGGTCGCCAAGGCGGACGCCCTGCTGCTCGCCGCGCGGCGGACACCGGTGGCGGCCGCGGCGGCGGATCCGGAAGGGGAGAGCGGCCTGTCGCTGGCCGTCTGAACGACCGCTGGACAGGGCCCGTCTTGGGGATCAGGCCGATACCGGGCTGATCCGCAAGACGGGCCCTGCGCATGCACCGCCCCTGAGGCCTTGTCAAGTCCTCGGCCGAATACGCCCCGCCCGGTGAGCGGCGGCCTAGACTCGTCAGTCGCGCCCCCGGCACGGGGGACGGACGACAGGAAAGGCACGTTGACGGGTGTTCCAGGATTCCCCCATCTACGACCGACTCGTCGCCGAATGCGGCGACGTGCCCGCGCAGGTGCGCCGGGAGGCCGAACGCGTGAGCAGGGAGCTGGCGGTCGTCATGCGTCCGCTGCACGCTCCCGGTCACGCCCCGGGCCCCGAGCGTCCCCCTTCCCCGGGCACGGGATGGCAGCGCACCGCCCTGCTGCCGGGCCCGCGCACGCACTGAGCACGGCTCCGGCCGGTCCGCCTGCCGGGCGGCGGCACCGTCAGGAGACCATCGTGTCCGCGCCGCCGACGCACACCGGCTCCTCGGCGGCGGGCTCGGCCAGCCACCCGGCGATGGTGCGCGCGATCGGCTGCCCGGTGTCCACCTCCACGAACCCGAACTGCCCCGACTGATTGCACTCCAGGAACCACCAGACGCCCTCGGCGTCCTCGGCGAAGTCGAAGGCGCCGTAGGCCAGTCCGGCCGCGCGCACATACGCGCGGACGGCCACCGCGACACGCGGCGGGACCTCGGCTGCCAGCCACGGCGACGCCGACCGGGCGAACCGCACGTCCACCTCGTCCGCATCCGCCTCCGGGGCGGCCGGCTTCCGGGCGGCCAGCAGCCGGTCGCCCACCACGGTGAGCCGGATGTCGGCCCGCTTGGCGATCCGCCGTTGCAGCAGGGTGGGGCCGTAGGCGACGGCGGAGAAGTCCGTCTCCGGCGCGACCCTGCTGGTCGGCACCGCCCGGGGAGGGTCCTGCGGATGCGCGCCCGAGACGGGCTTGACCACCAGATCGGGATACCGCTCGGCGAACTCCCGCGCGGCCGGCGGGAAGGTCGTGATCAGCGTGGCCGGTACGGGCAGCCCGCACCGCTGGGCGAGGCGGAGCTGCCAGGGTTTCTGGCGGGCCCGGTGCGCCGCGTCGGGAGGGTTCATCCAGCGCGCGCCGGTGCTGCGCAGCATGCCGTAGAGCGCCTGGGAGGACTCCTCGGTCAGCCATGCGGAGGGATGGGCCGCCCGCGCGGCCGGGGCGCCGGGCCTGCGCACCCAGACGGAGCGCAGCCCGGCGAGATCCACCAGACGGTCCCCGGCCGAGAGATGCCCGTGGAAGGAGCCGTGCACGTACTCGCCGGACAGGGCGACGCCGCCGGTCAGGTCGGCGGGGTCGAGACGGACCACCGGGATGCCCGACGCGTTCAGGTGCACGACCACCATGTCCGCGGTGACGTCCTCTTCACAGGTCAGGATCAGCACGGTCATCGTGGGCGGTCCGCGTTCAGTCGTCGAAGTGTGTCTTCGAGCCCGCGGTGGACGTCGTGGTCCCCAGCTCTCTGAGCAGGGTGTGGTCACAGGCGGCCATCCGGCCGTCGAGGAGCACGTTCAACTGCAGTCCGGAGTCGTACGCGTATGGAGTGGACGCCTCCGACTCCCGCGCGGGACGTGCGTAGTTGAGCGCGAACGGTTGCATCGTTACTCCCTCGTCGGTGCTGCGCCGATCAAGCGATGGTCCAACTGCGCCGTCGCCTGGTTCGCCGACTTCCCTCGGCTCCCAGAGACTTATACGAATCGAACGAGTGAATGGTTTCCTTACGCTGCGTAGTCACCGGACCGATGTCCGGCCGGTTGCCGCGCCGCCTTGCGCTCCCGCGGACCGAGGGAGCCACGCACGGAACGCAGAGCGAGCAGTAGTACGCCGATGTCGTCCAGGTACACCGGGTCGGGCACCAGGTCGGTCGGCAGGACGAAGTACAGGACGGCGCCCCAGAAGACCCAGCGGGGTCCGCTCGGGAGCCCGGCGCGGCGCAGATCGCGCCGGGTCCGGACCAGACGCACCAGAAGGCCGACGGCCATGGCGAGAACCACTGCCGCGAGCAACGCCGCCACGGCGAACACCGCTGTGGTCGTATCCACCCGCCCCTCCTCCTTCTGGCGTGCCCTGGCACGCGCGTCCTCTTCCGGATTCCCGGATATGGCGCCGATATGGCTCGCCGCCGGCGACTCATCCCGGTGGCCCACCCGAGTGGCACACGGGGACGGCGGGGCCTAGTAATGGTCAGCACACAGTCGCGTGTCGCACTTCGGGACCAGGAGCGGCCGCACCCTTCCCAAGGATGGAGAGCAGACCATGACCACCGGCTCTTCAACACCGCGTTCGAAGGAATTCGCCATATCCCCTCTCGAACTGCCGACGGCCGAGACGACCGTCGCCACCGGAACACACACGGTGCGTCCGGCGGACCCCGAACCCGTACCCGACGAGGCCGGCCCCCCGCGGGGCGGGCCCGCCCGTCACCCGGCCGCCGCGCCGGCCGGCCATCCGCCCGGAGACCCGCCCGACCATCCGCCCGTGCCCGACCAGCCGCCCGTGCCGGTCGATCCGCCCGAGCCCGTGGAGCAGGTGGGCGGCGAGCCGGTCGGCTCGCTGGTGCGCACCGCCGTGGCCGACCGGCCCCTGGAGGAGGTCGTCGACCTCATCACCGCGCTGGAGCAGTCGCCCGCCTACGCGGAGGCGACGCTCGACGCGCTCCGCGCGGTCGGCGTGAACCGGTCCGTGGAGGACGTCGCCCGGCTGGTCGCCCTGCTGACCCGCCCGCCGCGCCATCCGGACAGCGCCGACGAGGCGATCCGCGCGGCGGCCGAGCACCGCTCGGTGGAGGACGTCACCCGGCTGATGGCGCTGCTGCACCGGATGCCGCTGGAACCGCACTGCGGTGAGGCGGCGGTGCGGGCGGCCGCCACCGGCCGGCCCGTCGAGGAACTCGTGGAGCTGATCGGCCGGCTGGCCGACGAGGGACGGGAACTCTCGGACTGGCGGGAGCGGGAGCTGCGGCAGGCCGTGACCGCCGCGGGCGGGCCGGGAACGGACCGCCGTCCCTCCGGGCCCGCGGCGGCCGACCGCGGTGACCGCGACAGCCGTCGCACGCCGCGATCCGGCCGCCCGGACCGCGGACGGCGCCCGCGGGACTACGGCGGCGCCGCGGCCTGGCCGGGGCGGCTCGCCGTCGCGGCGCTCGCCCTGTGCGGCGTGCTGTACTTCCCGCTGCACGTCGACGGCGTGCCCGTGCGCGTCCACGGCGCCGCGCTCGCCCTGTCGGCGCTGTGCCTGGTGCTGGCCCTGCTGCTGGCCGTGCGGCCCGCCGTCCCGGTGCTGGCGGGGGCGGTGGTGCTGCCCGCGGCACTGGCGGTGACCACGGTGTACGCCAATCTGTCCGCTTCGGTGCGGCTGACCCGGGCCATGGACCTCACGCTCGCGCCCGCCTGGCTCGCCGCCGCGGTCGCCGTGTGCGCGGCACTGGTGGCGGCGACGGCCCTGCTGGTGCGGATGGCGTCGCTGCAAGGACCGGAGCGGGCGTGGGCGGCGCGTCCGGTGGTCCGGGCGGGCCGCGCGGGGGACTGACCCCGCGGCGACCGTCGCGCGACCGGCCCGGGCCCGCACGGCCCGGGCCGGTCACACGCGTGCCCACGGCGGCGACCTCGCGAACCCGGCGCGGCGGTGTCGCGAACCCGGAGCGGCGGTGTCGCGAACCCGAGGCGCGGCGGTGTCGCGAACCCGAGGCGCGGCGGTGTCGCGAACCCGAGGCGCGGCGGTGTCGCGAACCCGGAGCGGCGACGTCGCGGACGGGCGTGCCGGGCCCCGCGTCTGCGGCATGACGCCCCGACCGGCTCGGCGGGTCCGACCGGCCCGACGGGCCCGCGGCGGCCGACCGGCCTGACCGGCTCGGCGGGCCCTACAGGCCCTACAGGCCCTACAGGCCCGGCCGGTGCGGTGGGCACGGTCGGTCCCAGGGGCCGTCGGGGGTCGTTCGGGCCGCGCTCGTCCTACACCGGCGCCGGGCTCTCGTGGGCGAGCAGCCCGGTCAGGACGCGGTCCGGGGTGAGCGGGAGTCGGCGGAAGCGGATGCCGGTGGCGTGGTGGACGGCGTTGCCGATCGCGGCCGCCGTGCCGACGATGCCGATCTCCCCGATGCCCTTGCTGCCCATGGGGTTCAGATGCGGGTCGTCCTCCTCGATCCAGTGCGCCTCGACGGACGGGACGTCGGCGTGCGCGGGCACGTGGTACGACGCCAGGTCGGACTCGGCGAAGTCGCCGAACGGGGCGTCCACCGTGCTGTCCTCGGTCAGCGCCATGCCCAGACCCATGGTCATGCCCCCGATGAACTGGGAGCGTGCCGTACGGGCGTTGAGGATGCGCCCCGCGGCGTACACGCCCAGCAGCCGCCGGACCCGTACCTCGCCGCTGACGGTGTCCACCGTGACCTCGGCGAAGTGCGCCCCGAAGGCGTGCCGCGCGTAGGGGCTGTCCGCGTCGGCCCGCCCGGCGGTGTCGGCGCGGGCCTCGATCCCCTGCTCGGGCAGGGGCCCGGAGCGCCCGGCCAGGCGCTCGGCCAGCGAGACGCAGGCGTCGTGGACCGGCCAGCCCCAGGAGGCGGTCCCGGACGAGCCGCCGGCCAGCGACGCGTACGGCAGGTCGCTGCTGCCCACCTCGATCCGCACCCGGCCCGGCTCCACCCCGAGCGCGTCGGCCGCGATCTGGGCGACGACCGTCCGCGCCCCCGTGCCGATGTCGGTGGCGTTGACCTGGACCAGGAACGTACCGTCGGGCAGGGCACGCGCCGCCGCGGTGGACGGCGACACCATGACCGGGTAGGTGGCGGCGGCCACCCCCGTGCCCACCAGCAGCGGACCGGTCCGCCCCGACCGGGGCCGGGGATCGCGCCGGGACCAGCCGAAGCGGCGGGCCCCCTCGCGCAGGCACTCGACGAGGTGCCTGCTGCTGAACGGCTTGCCGCTGTCGGGCTCGGTCTCCGGCTCGTTGCGGACGCGCAGCTCGACCGGGTCCATGCCCAGCTCGCCGGCGAGCTCGTCCATGGCGGACTCCAGCGCGTACATGCCAGGTGCCTCGCCCGGCGCGCGCATCCAGGAGGGCGAGGGCACGTCCAGCGGCGCCACGCGGTGGACGGTACGGCTGTGCGGCGCGGCGTACATGACGCGTGCGGGCACCGCCGCCTGCTCCACGAACTCCTTGACGCGCGAGGTGTGGGTGGTGACGTCGTGGACGAGCGCGGTGAGACGGCCGTCGGCGCCGGCGCCGAGGCGGAGCCGGTGCAGCGTGGGGGCGCGGTGCCCGACGACGGAGGGCAGCAGCCGGCGCGGCAGCGTCAGGGTGACCGGCCGGCCGGTGTGCCGGGCCGCCATCGCGGCGAGCACCACGTCGGGGCGGGGCGTGCCCTTGGACCCGAAGCCGCCGCCGACGTGTTCGGCCACGACGGTGATGCGCTCCGCGGGCATGGCGAACATCCCGGCGAGCACATCGCGCGCGGTGGAGGTGCCCTGGCTCGAGGTCTCCACGATCAGCCGGTCGCCGTCCCAGCGGGCGGTGCTGCTGTGGGGCTCCATGGGGTGGTTGTGCAGCGGCGGCACGTCGTACTCGACGTCGACCCGGACCTCGGCGGAGGCGAAGGCGGTGTCCGGGTCACCGTGTTCGGTGCTGCCCGGATGACCGCCGTTGGCCTGCTCGGCGGCGTAGGACGCCGGGTGGTCGCGCCGGAGGACGGAGTCGTGCGGTTCCACGTCGTAGGAGACGCGGACGGCGGTGGCGCCGGCGCGGGCCGCCTCCGGCGTCTCGGCGACCACCAGGGCCACGAACCAGCCGCGGTGCGGCACCTTCGCGTCCTGGAGCACGGCGAGGGTGGCGTCGTCCGGTTCGGCGAGCCGGGGCGCGTTCTCGTGGGTGAGGACGGCGAGCACGCCCGGCTGGGCGAGGGCGGCGGCGGTGTCGACGCCGGTCACCCGGCCGCGCGCCACCGTGGCGGGCACGGGCCAGGCGTGCGTGCGGCCGGGCCGGTCGTACTCGGCGGCGTAGCGGGCGGTGCCCGTGACCTTCTCCCGCCCCTCCCGGCGCTCGGCGGGAGCGCCCAGGGCGGTCTCGGTGCCGGTCATGCGGATTCTCCTCGAAGACGCGGGTCAGAGCGTGGCGGACGGCACGAGCCCCGCCAGGACGTCCAGGGCGAGACGGCGGGCCAGCGGCACCTTGTAGGCGTTGTCCCGCAGCGGCTGCGCGTCCGCCAGTTCCAGGTCGACGGCGTGCTCGAAGGCGGCGGCGGTGGGCGCGGCGCCCAGCAGCGCCGCCTCCGCCCGCCGGGCCCGCCAGGGCCGGTGCGCCAGCGCCCCGAAGGCGATCCCGGCCTGCGCCACCACCCCGTCCGAGACCCGCAGCACGGCGGCGACGGAGGCCAGCGCGAAGGCGTACGAGGCCCGGTCGCGGGCCTTGCGGTAGCGGGAAGGCAGTCCGCCCGTGGCGGCCGGCAGCACCACCCCGGTGATCAGTTCGCCGGGGCGGATCTCGGTGTCCCGCTCCGGATGGTCGCCGGGCAGCCGGTGGAAGTCGGCGGCGGGAACGCTGCGGGGGCCGTCGGCGCCGTGCAGCTCCACGCGCGCGTCCAGGGCGGACAGGGCCACCGCCATGTCCGAGGGGTGGGTGGCGATGCAGTGCGGGGAGTGCCCGAGCACGGCGTGGTCGCGGTGCACGCCCTCCCGCGCGCCGCAGCCGCTGCCCATCTGCCGTTTGTTGCACGGCTTGCCCAGGTCCTGGAAGTACGGGCAGCGGGTGCGCTGGAGCAGGTTGCCGCCGGTGGTGGCGGCGTTGCGCAGCTGTCCGGAGGCGCCCGCGAGCAGCGCCTGCGACAGCGCCGGCCAGCGGTCGCGGACCACGGGGTGGGCCGCGAGGTCGCTGTTGCGGACCATCGCCCCGACGCGCAGCGCACCGTCGGGCAGCTCCTCGACCGTGTCCAGCGGAAGCCGGGTGACGTCGATCAGGGTCTCGGGCCGCTCCACGCCGAGCTTCATCAGGTCGACGAGGTTGGTGCCGCCGCCGAGGTAGCGGGCGCCGGGGTGGTCGGCGAACGCGGCGGCGGCCTCCTCGACGCTGCCGGGCCGTACGTAGGCGAAGGTCTTCACGGGATCACGTCCTCCACCGCCTCGACGATGTGCGGATACGCGCCGCACCGGCACAGGTTGCCGCTCAGCCGCTCCCGGATCTCCTCCCGGTCCAGCGGCACGGGCTCGCCCGAGGGCCTGGCCGGGTCGGTGACGTGGGAGGGGTGGCCGGCCGCGGCCTCGGCGAGGACGCCGGCCGCGGAGCAGAGCTGGCCCGGAGTGCAGTACCCGCACTGGAACGCGTCCCGCTTACGGAACGCCCGCTGGAGCGGATGCAGTTCCTCCCCGTCGCCGGCCAGCCCCTCGACGGTCGTGATCTCACAGCCGTCCAGGGCGACCGCGAGGAGCAGACAGCTGTTGACGCGCCGGCCGTCCACCAGGACCGTGCAGGCGCCGCACTGTCCGTGGTCGCAGCCCTTCTTCGCGCCGATCAGGCCGAGATCCTCCCGGAGGAGGTCCAGCAGGACGCGGCGGTTGTCGACGGTGAGCGTGCGGGGTGTGCCGTTGACGCGGAGCGTGGTGTCCGAGCGGTGGCGGGGAGAGGCGGCGGTGTCCTGGCCGCTGCCGCCGTGCTGCTGGCTGCCCATGGTGTGAGTGACCTTCCGGGACGGACGGGCCGTGCTGCTGTCCGGACCGCGTGCCCAGCCCGCGACACCTGACACCCCCGTCACGCCGGGAGTCCGCCGCACCCCCCGGCAGCCGCTCACCGCTCCGGGGACGCGGCGTCACCCGCCGGAGGTGTCCGGCCGGTCCCCGTCCCCGGCCTCCCCGGCCTCCCCGCGGTCCCCGGCCTCCCCGCGGTCCCCGGCGTCCCCGCGGTCCCCGGCGTCCCCGCGGTCCCCGCCGTCCTCCCCGGCCCTTCGCGGGCCCGCCTCCGCCGTGCCCGGCGCGGAGATTGGCCGCAGCCCCTTGGCGGTGTCCTTGAGGCGTTCCAGCGTCCGCGTCAGCTGACGCAGGGGGGAGCCGGCGGGCGCGGCCGGCTGCGTCCGGCCGGTGGGGGACCCGGCGGTGACGCCGTAGGCGGCCAGCGCCTCGTTGGCCCGCTCGGCGGCCTCCCGGTACAGGTCCCGGGACTTCGTCATGGCCTCGAGCGCCTCCCGGTACATCGTGACCAGGGCCCGCTCCCGCTCCAGCTCCTCCTCCAGGGTCAGCAGCCGCCACTGCTCCCGCAGCGCGGTCAGGGCCCGCTCGCCGTCCTGCGACAACGGTCTGGCCAGCGCGGAGAACCCGGTCACCGCCGCGATCAGCTCCTTGGGCCGCGAACCGTCCAGGAAGACCGTGCGGACGGAGAAGTCCCGCACCTCGTAGTCGGGCGGGACGGGGGAGCCGGGCAGCACCACGGCGCCGCCGCGGGGCACCTCCACGCCGAAGTCGCGCAGGGCCCAGTTCACCACCCGCAGCTGGTGCGGCGCGGCCCGGTGCTCGACCAGGCAGTGCCGCAGGCTCGGCGGCAGCATCCCCGCCAGCGGCACCCGGCCGCGGTGGTCGGGGGTCATCGCCTCGTGGACGACGACGTGCACGTTCCACGGGCTGCGTACGGCGCTCCGCAGCACCCGGCGTACGTCCCTGTCGTCCTCGGGCAGCGGGTTGATCCCGCGGAAGCGCAGGCCGGTGGCGGTGTCGCGGTCCCAGGTGGCGTCCTCGTCGAGCGGCCAGAACATGGCGGCGGGGGACGGCCAGTCCATGTCCCACGGCTCTTCAGCCTCCGCGACCAGGGTCCACTCCTGCCCGCCGCCCGAGGCCGGGCCCAGGGTCAGCTGGGCCCGCACGGTCACGTCCTCGGGCACCCGCCAGCGGGCCTCGAAGACCAGGTCGGGTGAGTCTTCGGGCCGCTGCGGCTCCTGGTGGTCGTCGACGGCGAGTGCGTCGCGCCGTCGCCGCAGGGTGCGCCGCACGACGTCCTCCGCGGCGGATCCGAGGTGGCGGCCGCGAGCCAGCCACACCGTGGGGGGAACGGGGCGGGCGGTGGGGGAGGTCGGCATGAGTCCATCGGGGGAGTGGGGGCACGTGCCCTGCCAGTATCGTCGCCGCCGGCCGGCGAAGATCACCCGGGGTCCGCCGAGACCGCGGTCCGCCGCGCGTGCCGCGGCCCGCCCCGGCGTGGATCGTGGGCGAAGGTGGGCAGGAGGACGGCGGACGTACGACCCGTACGCACACACCCCGGCACGACAAGGAGCGACCTCATGAACCTGGATCTCGACGGGCGGACCGCACTGGTGACGGGCTCCTCCCAGGGCATCGGAGCGGCGATCGCCGAGGGACTGGCCCGGTCCGGCGCCCGTGTGGGCGTCAACGGGCGCGATGCCGGCCGGCTCCAGGAGAGCGTGGAGAACCTGCGCGCCGCGGTACCGGAGGGCGACTTCGTGCCCGTCGCGGCGGACCTGGGCACCGAGGAGGGGGCGGCCCGGGTGGTCGGGGAACTGCCCGACGTCGACATCCTCGTCAACAACCTCGGCATCTTCGGGGCCAAGCCCGCACTGGAGATCGAGGACGACGAATGGCGGCGCTACTTCGACATCAACGTCCTGGCGGGTGTCCGGCTGACCCGCGCCTATCTGCCCGGGATGATGCGCCGGGGCTGGGGACGCGTGCTGTACATCGCGAGCGACTCGGCCGTCGTCGTCCCCGCCGAGATGATCCACTACGGCATGTCCAAGACCGCGCTGCTCGCGGTGGGCCGCGGCTTCGCCAAGGAGGCGGCCGGCAGCGGGGTCACCGTGAACTCCGTCATCGCCGGTCCCACGCACACCGAGGGCGTCGAGGAGTTCGTCTACCAGCTGGTCGACCGCGACCTGCCCTGGGACGAGGCACAGCGCGCCTTCATGCGCGACCATCGGCCGCAGTCGCTGCTCCGGCGCCTGATCGAGCCCGAGGAGATCGCGAACCTCGTCGTCTATCTGAGCTCGGACCAGGCGTCCGCCACGACCGGCGCGGCCGTGCGGGTCGACGGGGGCTACGTCGACTCGATCCTGCCGTAGCGTTCCGCCGGACGTGCGGTGCCTGGTCCGCGGGCCCGTCGTGGCGGCCGGCCGCGCGGTGACGTCGCGCTCCTTCGGGGCGCTGCCGTTCAGTCCCGGCCGGTCTCCCGGTCCGGGCGGGGCTCGCGGCCCGTGACGATCTCGGTGACGCCGGACTCGCCGGTGGCGTCCTCGCCCGGCCGGGGCGTGCTGCGGCCGCCGGGCTGGCCGCCGCCGGTGGTGCCGTAGCCGTCCGGCACGCCGGGGACGCTGTCCGCGTCGGCCTGCTCGCGGCTGATGTGCCGGGTGGCGCGGACACCGGCGCGCCGCTCCGGATAGGGATAGCTGAAGGGGCGGGCCTGGGCGCGCTCCTCGTCGGCGGCCTTCGCCGCGCGGGCCTTGTCGTCCGGTTCGTCGCTCTTGCGCTGAGTCATGGCGTCCGCGTACCCAGGCCCGGCGGCGCCATGTCGCGCCGCCGGGCCCCGCTCAGTCGCCCTGCACGGCCCGCCGCCGGTCCTGGTCGTCCCAGGCACGGGTGTCACGGGGCTCGACGTAGGGCTCGTTCTCGGCCGGGTGGCCGCCGTCGATGACGCGCTGCCGGGCCAGCTCGGCGTCGAACTCCAGGCCGAGCAGGATGGCGAGGTTGGTCACCCACAGCCAGACCAGGAAGATGATGACGCCGGCCAGGGTGCCGTAGGTCTTGTTGTACGAGCTGAAGTTGGCCACGTAGAACGCGAAGGCCGCGGAGGCGACCAGCCAGATCACCAGGGCCAGCAGGCTGCCGGGCGTGACCCATTTGAAGCCGCGCACCCGGGCGTTGGGCGCGGCCCAGTACAGGATCGCGATCATGCTGGTGACCAGCAGGACCAGCACCGGCCACTTGGCGATCGACCACACCGTCAGCGCGGTGTCCCCGATACCGAGCGCGGTGCCCGCCTGGCGGGCCAGGGCGCCGGTGAACACGACGATCAGCGCGCTGATCACGGCGAGCACCAGCAGCACCACGGTCAGCACCACCCGCAGCGGCAGCACCTTCCAGACGGGGCGTCCCTCGGGCACGTCGTAGACCGCGTTCGCCGCGCGGATGAAGGCGGCCACATAGCCGGACGCGGTCCACACGGCACCCAGCAGACCCACGATCGCGAGCACGGAGCCGAGGCCGGCGCTGCCCTGCAACTGGGTCACCGCGTTGGAGATGATGTCCCGCGCGGAGCCGGGCGCCAGCTTCTGGAGGTTGTCCAGGATCTGCTGGGTGGCGGAGCGCCCGGCGACTCCGAGCAGGGACACCAGGACCAGCAGGGCGGGGAAGAGCGAGAGCACCGCGTAGTAGGTCAGAGCGGCGGCGCGGTCGGTCAGCTCGTCGTCCTGGAACTCGGAGACGACACGCCGCATGAGTGCCGTCCAGGACCGCTTGGGCAGTTCGGTGGGGGAGTCGGGTGCCTCCCGCTCCGTCGAGGCGTCGGGGCCGTACGTCCGCGTGTCGTCCGCCGCCCGCTCCCCTGGCAGGTCAGGGGCGTCCTCGTGCGTGTTCCGGGGGTTTCCCTCGCGGGGGAATTTGTCGAGTCGGGCCATGCGGTGCGAGTAGCCCGGTTCCCCGTGAGCACGCCCGCACGCTGTGCCGGCCGGCGAGGACGGCCGCCGCGCGCCTACCGCTATCGCCGTAGCCCGGGTCCGCTCCGGCGTCCGCACGCCCCCCGCGCGCGGTTCGCGAACGCAGTCCCCCGGCGCTCCCGCTGCGGAAAATCGCCAGGTCAGGACGTCGATGGCACCCCCAATCACCGGTCTGTGAGGTTGCGTGAGCAAGTTCCAGGGGAAAGTGCCGAATCCGCCATTCGCGGCGGGCACTTTCCGTAGTCTCTGGGTCACGCTCGCGGTACGTCCGCGCAGGGGAGGGGATACGGGGTGCCCGGAATCGATGAGAGTCTGCTGGAGACCATGCGACTGCCCGGCACCCGGGGTGCGTCGGTCGTCGACTGGATCAGCGGACTCGCCCTCGGCACGGTGGGCGAAGCGCCGGGCGGTGACATGGAGGCCACGGCGGCGGAGACCGCTGAGCTGGCCCGGTTCGCCGCGGAGAGCAGCGCCCTGGCACCGGCCGGCGGCGCCGGGACGGGAACGGACAAGGAGCAGCCCGTCCAGGACGTGATCATCACGAACACCGACTCCTACCATCTGCTGCGGTTCGTCAGCACCGACTTCGACAGCACCGTCTTCCTCCATCTGTGGCTCGACCGTGACGAGGGCAACCTGGCCCTGGCCCGTATCCGGCTGGCCGACATCGCGGACCGTCTGGTACTGGGATGACCACGGCCCCGGGCATCCAGGACACGACCGCGGCCTCGCTGGACGCGCTGGCGGCCGACGCCGCGACCGGTGCCCTCAGCAGCGAGAGGGGCATCGTCTACCTCTCCGCGGGCCATGTCGTGCACGCCGAGTCCGCCCTCACCCCCGACCTCGGGACCCTGCTCACCCGCAGCGGCGCCCTCGCCCCGGACGGCTGGTGGGAGGCGGTGGACCACGCCGGGGTGCAGCACCGGGTCGCCCGCCGGCTGGTGGACAGCGGCCGGCTCTCCGCCGGTGCCCTGGAACTGTGCCACCTGGGCGCGCTGTTCGACGCCGCCTACTTCGTCCTCGCCCACGGCGGACGCCCCCGCCGCTTCCGGGCGGGAGCCGCGCACTGGCTCGGCACGGTCCGTCCCGTACCGGTGGCCACGGTGGTCCGCGAGTCGGCGCGCCGCCGGGAACTGCTGCACCGTATCTGGCCCGAACCCGACATCGACACCGCCCCGCTCGCGCGTGTCCCCGACGCCGGCGCCACCGGCCTGCCGGTCCGGCGGAGCCGGATCCTGGACCAGGTCGACGGCGTCCGCACCGCCACCGAGATCGCCGCGGCACTCGGCTGCCGCACCTACCACACCCTTGTCGAACTGCGCCGGCTGGCCGCCGGCGGACTCGTCGTGCCCGCCGCCCCGGGCGCCCCACCGGCCAAAGCCGGCTCCGGCCGGCCGGCGGCGGCGCAGGTGGACCCCGACACGGCCTTGCTGCGACGGCTGCGGGACGCCTTGGAGGCACTGTGATCCGCGCGCGCCGACAGCGTGCCGAAAGGAGACTGCTCATGGCCGTCGAGACGGACGTCCTCGCCGAACTCCAGCGACTGCGCAACCGCATCCCCCAGTTGACGGGTTCGCTCGCGGCCACCGTCGACGGGCTGGTCCTGGCCCAGGACGCGCCGGGGACCGAACCGGAAGGGCTCGCGGCGCTCACCGCCGCCGTCCTCGGCGTCGCGTACCGCATGACGGACGCCACCGAGCGCGGTGACTTCCGTGAGCTGCTGGTGCGCGGCGCCGACGGGTACGTCGCGACGTACGCGGCGGGTCCGACCGCCGTGCTCACCCTGCTCGCCGAGGGCCGGGTCAACGTGGGCCGGCTGCACCTGGAGGGCCGGCGCAGCGGCGTGCGCATCGCGGATCTCGTCGCCGCCGCCAGGACCGGCCCGGAGACCGGCCGTCAGGGCGACCGCGCCAGAAAGCCGGACCGCCTGCTGACGGCGTCCGCGGACACCTCCCGGCCCATCGGCACCCTGCCGGTGCGCACCCCGCAACCGCCCCCGCGCCGGCCGCGTCCGCAGGCCGGCGGCAACCGCTGACCGCCCCCGGGCGGCAGCACAGACCTTCTCCGCACGACCGAAGCACCGACACCGATCCACCAGTACCGAAGGAAAGGACCCGGCTCATGGCCAACTTGGAGACCTCACTCAAGGAGTGCCTGAGCTCCATCGACGGAGCAACGGCCGCCGCACTCGTGGACTACACGAGCGGGATGGCTCTCGGAACGCTGGGCGGCAGCAAGAACTTCAACCTGGAGGTGGCCGCCGCCGGCAACACCGACGTGGTGCGCTCCAAGCTCCGCACCATGGAACACCTCGGCCTGAAGGAAGAGATCGAGGACATCCTCATCACCCTGAACACCCAGTACCACCTGATCCGCCTGCTCAAGGGGCGCAGCGGCAACGGACTGTTCCTGTATCTGGTGCTCGAGTCGAGCCGGGCCAACCTGGCGATGGCGCGTCACCAGCTGCGCAGGATCGAAGCGGAGCTGGACGTCTGAGCACCGGGGGCACCGGAGCGCGGGCCGGCGGGGGCACCTCCCCGCCGGCCCGCGTCCGTCCGGCGTGTCATGGCCGCCACGGCACGGGGCATCCGACCGGGCATGGACGCGACCTCCACAAGATTTCCACGGCACCTGGCCGCCGCGCTGGCGGTGCTGCTCCTCGCCGCGGCCTGCGGCGGGAACGGCCACGGGGACGCGGCCGGGCCGCCGCCGTTCACGCCCCCCGGCACCCGGCTGGTGATCACCACCGACAACGGACTGCGGCTGCGGCCCGCCGCCGACGACCGGATCACCGTCGACGGCCGGGTCGGCCACCGCTGGACCCACCGCGACGGCACCTGGGTGCTGGACCTGTCGTGCGCCGGCCACGGCGACCGGGCGGGCCGGTGCCCCCGCATGCCCGAGATCGGCGTGCCCGACGGGACCGGTGTCACGGTGTCGGCCCGCAACGCCGGCATCGACGTCGCGGGCGTCGCCGGTGCGCTGGACCTGACCACGGTCAACGGCGATGTGACGCTGACCCGTTCCGGCGACCGTGCCGCCGCCGTACGGCTGTCCACCCGCAACGGGTCGGTGCGCGCGTCCGTCCTGCGGGCGAGCGGGGTGCACGCGGAGACCACCAACGGCGACGTGGTGCTGGGCTGTGCCACCGCGCCGTCCGGCGTCACCGCGGCCACCACCAACGGCTCCGTGCGGGTCGCCGTGCCGCACGACACGCCCGCCTACCGGCTGACGGCGACCACCGCCAACGGCCGCACGGCGGTGACCGTCCCGACCGACGGCGCGCGGGACGACCGCACCATGGAGCTGACCACGGTCAACGGCGACGTCGACGCCCACCGCGACTGACCCGCCATCCCCCGCCACTCCGCCCCTACGGCAGTGGCCCGGGCCTGCCGACAGGCCCGGTTGCGCCGTGCGCCGTGCGCCGTGCGCCGTGGGGCTCGGAGGCCCGGTGGGGCGCGGGCGTCGACGGGCCCGGGTGCGTCGAGAAGCCCGGACCTGCCGACCGTCCGGAGCGCGCCGACGGGCCCGGGCGTGCCGGAGGCTGGGTGTGCCGACGGTCTGGGTGCGCCGTGGGGTCCGTACGCACTGACGGGCCCGTGTGTGCCGACGAGCCTGTACGTGCCGGGGACCCGTACGCGCCGAGGGGGCGGAGTGCGTCATTCGGTCCAAAAGCGCCGACGGGCCCGGGGCGTTCGGCCCGGGCCCGTCGGCGTTCAGCGGGGCGTCATGTCACGCGCCGCTCTCCCGGAGCATGTCCTCACGCTCGACGATCTTCACGCGCTCACGGCCCTGCGGCTCGCCCAGCGCCTTCTCCGCCGCGTCCAGCTTGTACCAGCCGTCCCAGGTGGTGAAGCGGACGTTGCGCTCGGCGAGGAACGCGTCGACGGCCTCGGGGGCCGGCGAGTCGGGCGTGTGCAGGCGGCCGCCCGCGTAGTCGTCCAGCAGGCTGGCCACCGTCTCGTTGGCGTCGCCCTTGGTGTGGCCGATCAGGCCGATGGGGCCGCGCCGGATCCAGCCGGTGACGTACGTGGACCGGAGGTGCTCGCCGGACTCCTGGATGACGCGGCCGGCCTCGTCCGGGACCGTGCCGGAGTCGATGTCCCAGGGCAGCTTGGGCAGCTTGTCGGAGAGGTAGCCCACGGCGCGGTAGACGGCGGTGACGTCCCAGTCGGTGAACTTGCCGGTGCCCTTGACGTTGCCGGTGCCGTCCAGCTCGGTGCGCTCGGTGCGCAGGCCGGTCACCTTGCCGTCCTCGCCGAGGATCTCGGCCGGCGACTCGAAGAAGTGCAGGAACAGCTTGTGCGGGCGGTCGCCGACATCGCGGATCGCCCAGTTCTCCAGCGTCTTGGCGACCATGTCGGCCTGCTTGTTGCCGCGCCGGGTGGCGATCGAGCCCTCGTCGTAGTCGATGTCCTCGGGGTCGACGATGACCTCGATGTTGGGGGAGTGGTCGAGCTCGCGCAGCTCCATCGGGCTGAACTTGGCCTGCGCCGGGCCACGGCGGCCGAAGACGTGGATCTCCAGGGCCTTGTTGGCCTTGAGCCCGTCGTAGACGTTCGGCGGTATCTCCGTGGGCAGCAGCTCGTCGGCCGTCTTGGCCAGGATGCGGGCCACGTCGAGCGCGACGTTGCCGACGCCGAGGACGGCGACCTTCTCCGCCGTCAGCGGCCAGGTGCGCGGCACGTCGGGGTGGCCGTCGTACCAGAGGACGAAGTCCGCCGCGCCGTAGGAGCCCTCCAGGTCGATGCCCGGGATGGGCAGCGCCCGGTCGGCCGTGGCTCCCGTGGCGAAGATCACGCCGTCGTAGAACGTGCGCAGGTCGTCCAGGCTGATGTCGGTCGGGTAGTCCACATTGCCGAAGAGGCGGATCTGCGGCTTGTCGAGCACCTGGTGCAGGGCGGTGATGATGCCCTTGATCCGGGGGTGGTCGGGGGCGACCCCGTAACGGATCAGTCCGAACGGGGCCGGCATGCGCTCGAAGATGTCGATGGACACGCCGGGGTCGGCGGCCACGTCGGACTTGAGCAGGGCGTCGGCGGCGTAGATCCCGGCCGGGCCGGATCCGACGATGGCTACCCGCAGGGGGCGGGGCATGATCTGGTTCCCTTCGAGCGATGACAGGCGTCTCGGCGGGAAGCCTAAGCTAAGGCATGCCTTAGTCGGTACGCGGGTCTGATCTATGGACTCATAAGGCCGGTTTATGAGCCGGGTCCGGGCCGGAATTCGGCCGGTCGGGTGGACGGGCGGCCCCGGTGGGCGCGTGCATCTCGTGAACCTCTGTGATATGCGAGTTTGGACCGCTGGTCAGGGGTGACGCAGGCGTGAGTGACGGAGTGCGGCCCGGCGCCGCCCGGCACGCTCACCGAACTCGTGGAGGGAGCCCCCGTGGACCGCGGTACGGCAGACGGAGACAGTCGCGGTGACGCCCGGACGGACGGCCGGCCGGACCCCAACCGGTGGCGTGCGCTGTGGGTGACGCTGGTCGCCGGCTTCATGATCCTGCTGGATGTGACGATCGTCGCGGTCGCGCTGCCGTCCATGCAGCGGGAGCTGCACGCGTCGGCGGCGGCCGTGCAGTGGGTGGTGTCGGGCTACGCCCTGGCCTTCGCCCTGATCCTGGTGACCGCCGGGCGCCTGGGCGACGCGTTCGGCAGACGCCGGGTCTTCCTGCTCGCCCTGGCCGCCTTCGTGGTGTGCAGCGCCGCGGCGGGCGCCGCCCCCTCGGTCGAGCTGCTGATCGTGGCGCGGCTCGCCCAGGGCGTCGCCGCCGGCAGCCTCGCCCCGCAGAACTCCGCCCTGATCCAGCAGATGTTCCGCGGCGCCGAACGCGGGCGGGCCTTCGGCCTGTTCGGCGCCACCGTCGGCATCTCCAGTGCCGTGGGCCCGATCACCGCCGGCGTCATCCTGGCCCTCGCCGACGGCCCCGACGGCTGGCGCTGGATCTTCTACGTCAATGTGCCGGTCGGCGCGGTCGCGCTGCTGCTCGGCGCCCGCCTCCTGCCGCGGGTGGCGCCGGGGCACCGAGGGCGCCTGGACCCCGTGGGCGTCGCGCTCCTGGGCGCCGGCATCCTGGTCCTGATGCTGCCGCTGGTGCTCGCCGAGGCCGGCGGTGTGAGCCGGCTGTGGTGGCTGTTCCCGGTGGGAGCGCTGATCCTGGCGGGCTTCATGCGCTGGGAGCGCCGGGTCGCCGGCCGGGGCGGGGATCCGCTGCTGGACCCGCGGCTGGTCACCGAGACACGTGGCTATGCCGCCGGCGCGGCCGTCGCCGCCCTGTACTTCGTCGGATTCAGCGGCGTGTGGCTGGTGTTCGCGCTGTTCTTCCAGAACGGCCTGGGGTTCGCGCCCCTGGAGTCCGGCCTCGCGGTGACCCCGTTCGCCGTGGGCTCCGCCACCGCGGCCGCCGTGGCGGGGCGCCTGGTGGACCGGTTCGGCCGGCTGCTGACGGTGTGCGGACTCGTCGGCGTCATGGCCGGACTGGGCGGCACCGCGCTGGTGCTGTGGCTGGCGCCCGCGGACACGGCCGCGTGGATCGCGGCGCCGGTGCTGTTCGTCGGCGGTCTGGGCAGCGGCTGTGTCATCTCCCCGAACGTCACGATGACGCTGCGGGAGGTACCGGTGCGGATGGCGGGCGCCGCCTCGGGCGCCCTCCAGACGGGACAGCGGCTCGGCGGCGCCGTGGGCACCGCCGCGCTGCCCGGGCTGTTCTACCTGGTGCTCGGCGAGACCCACGACGACTACCGCGGCGCCGTGGCCGTGGCGGTCGGCTCCGGCGTCACCGCCATGCTGTGCGCCCTGGCCGTGGCGTTCCTCGACTGGCGCCGCGACCGCTCCTCCAACGACAGCCGCTGCGCGCCGGAGACATCCCACAGCCACACGCACGCGAGCCACGGTTGAGACGGCGGGCGCCGGGCGCCCCGGTCTCAGTGGCCGCCCTTGCGGAACCTCCTCAGCAACTGCTGGGCCTGCGCCCGGCGCCGGGGGTCGGAGGCGGCCCGGCGCGCCTCCGCCACCGTCCGGCGCCCCTGCGGGCTCCGGGTGAACTGCTTGATGCGATCCACGATCGAGGCCATGACACTCCTTGGTCCGACGGGTCTGTCCTGTGCGCTCCGCCTACCCCGCCACGCGCGGATCAGCCCGGGGGCGGCCGGTCCGGGCCGGTGTTTGACCGCGGGGCGGGTGGCAACTCGTAGGTCCTTAACGTCTCTTCGAGTGCTTTGAGGTGAACAGCTGTGGCCGGCAACCAGAAGTCCAAGGCGAAGATGGAGCAGGCCAAGGGCAAGGCGAAGGAAGCGGCGGGGCGTGCCATGGGCAACGAGAGGATGACGGCCGAGGGCCGTGCGGAACAGACGCAGGGCGACGCCCGTCAGGCCAAGGAGAAGGCCAAGGACGCCTTCCGGCACTGACGCCACCACGCGAAGGGCCGCGGAACCCGGTGTACGGCCGGGTTCCGCGGCCCTTCGCGTGGTGGCGGCGGCCGGTCCCGGACACCGGATGGTCCGGCCGGAGTCCGCCCTCCCGCCGACGCCCATCGCGTCCGCCCGGCGCCCACCTCGTCCGTCCTCGCCGAGCAGCGCGCATACGGGAAGGCGCCGGCGGCGTGGGCCGGAAGGGCTCACCCGGCGCTCCGGTCCGCGGGGCGCAGGGCGGCGAGGAGCAGGGCGATGTCGTCGGGGCGGTCGGCGGCCTGCCGGGCGGTCGCGGTCAGCCGGTCGGCCACGGCCGGCAGGGCGGGCGCGCCGCCGGGCCGCGCGGCGGCGCGGCCGGCCCGGGCCAGCGCCGCCCGCAAGGCGTCGATACCGTCGTCGATGTCGGTGCCGGGCCGCTCCACCAGCCCGTCCGTGTACAGCGCAAGGAGCGAGCCGGGATCCAGCCGCAGCTCCGTCAGCGGGTACTCGGCCTGCGGGTCCACGCCGAGCACGACCCCGCCCGGGACGTCCAGGACCTGTGTGCGCCCGTCGGGACGGAGCAGCAGCGGCGGCGGGTGCCCGGCCCGGGCCGCGCAGGCCAGACCGCTCACCGGATCGAGCCGGAGGTAGCAGCAGCTCGCGAACTGGCCGGGGTCGAGGTCGGTGAGCAGGCGGTTGGTGCCGCTCAGCACCTCGTCGGGCGGACGGCCGCCGAGCGCGAAGGCACGCACGGCGCTGCGCAGCTGCCCCATCGTGGCCGCCGCCTGCACCCCGTGCCCCTGGACGTCGCCGATCACCAGCGCCAGACCGTCCCCGGTGGCGACGACGTCGTACCAGTCGCCGCCCACGTCCATGCCCTGGGTGCCGGGCAGATAACGGCCCGCGGTCTCCACCAGCGGGTGTGCGGGCAGCCGCCGGGGCAGCAGCGCCCGCTGGAGCCCACGGGCGAGGGAGGCCTCGCTCTCGTAGCGCTGTGCCTTCTCCATGGCGTGCGCGATCAGCCCGGCGAGCGCGGTGAGCACCGTGCGTTCCTCGGTGCTGAAACGGTGCGGGCGGTCGAAGCCCAGGACGCAGGAGCCGACCGGGCGGCCGGAGGCGATCAGCGGCAGGAAGGCGCGGGCGCCCTCCGACGCGTCCAGCGGGATGCCCGGATAGGCGGCGGCGAGCGCCTGCAACGAGTCGAAGAAGAGCGGCCGGCCACTGGTCAGGGTCTCCACCCCCGGCAGCCGGGCGTCGAGCGCCACCCCCTCGAAGGGCGCCAGGAAACCCGGCGGGAAGCCCGTCTCCCAGGCCAGATACAGGTGCCGGTCCTGGAGCAGATAGAGCGCGAGCCGCCGCCCGCCGAACGCCGGCAGCAGCTCCTTGACCACCACGGCGGACACCTGGCGCGGAGTGACCGCCTCCGTCAGGGCGACGGCGAGGACGATGGGGCGGTACAGGGGCGCGGTGTCGGCGAGGGCGGGCTCGGCGGCGGTCGCCGCGGCGGCCGCTCCGGGGCCGGCGGGCGAGTCCGCGACCCGGTTGGCCGGACGGAGCGTGCAGGTCAAAAAGTCCGGACCGGGATGGACCGACAGGGCGAGCCAGTCGCCCTCGTAGGGCGAGGGCGTCGTGCTGTAGCAGTCGTCGGGCGGCCGCCTGACGTGGAAGTGGACCGGACCGGGCGACAGCAGCGCGCCGCGCAGATGATCCTCGTACCCGGCCCGGTCCAGCCAGGGCACGGCCTCCCACAGGGAGCGGCCCAGGAGCTTCGCCCGCGACCTGCGCAGCAGCCCGGCGGCACGGGGATTGGCGTAGATGATCAGGCCCAGCCGGTCCAGGCAGAACACGCCCTCCGGCAGCAGGTCGGCCGCGGCGTCGGCCACCGGCCCGGGACCCGGATCGAGTACGGCGCCCCGCACCGGTCCGGTGCCGGGCGGCGCGGCGTACGGCTTCCAGAGGTCCATCAGCCGCAGCGTGCCGTCCGCGGCCCGCACGGGCAGGGGCAGCGGCGGCGGGGTGCCCGCGGCCGTCTGGCGCAGCGCCGCCCGGATCCGGTGGGCGTCGGCGGGGGCCACCGCGCCGGTCAGCGCCTCGACGGTGCCGTCCCAGGTGCCCGCCGGTCCGCCGAGCAGGGTGCGCAGGGGTTCGTCGGCGGTCACGGCGTCCGTCGCCGGGTCCCAGGCGAAGGTCCCGGCGTGCTGTGCGGGGCGCCGGGACGCGGGCGGCCGCACGCACAGGGGCTCGCCGTCCCAGCGGACCGGCGTCTCGTCGTCCAGGCCGTCCAGCGCGGTGCCGAGCTCCATGGCCAGCCGGGTGGTGCGGGCGAGCCCGTCCTGCAGCTCCGTGCCGTCGGTGGCGGAGGGGCGCAGGACGGTCAGCACCCCGTAGGTGCCCCGCGCGCCGGCGACGGGCACGTACACGGACCCGAACGCGAACGGCAGACCGGCCGCGAACTGCGGATAGCGCCGCATCGTCTCGGTGGCGTCGGGCAGGACCACCCGCACGTCCAGCCGGAAGGCGTCGGCGACGGGGAAGGGCCGGTCGGCGTGCACCCGCCACCAGGGCCGGAACAGGGGTCCGGGCAGGCCCGCGAGGACCGCCAGGCGCAGCAGTCCGGGCGTGGCCGACCGCAGGTAGACGCCTCCCGCGTGGCCGCCGAGGGCGCTGATCGCCTCCGTCGTGGCATCGATCAGCAGCGCCTGTGGCCCCCCGGGCGTCCGGTGCGCGTCCCCGGCGCCAGCAGTCATCGGCCCCACCTCGTCCGTGCGCCGTCACGCGACGACACCAAAAGCATGCGCCCGGACGCCCCCGGGGCGCACCTCGAAGGGGCCGGTCCGGTGAGAAACGGCCCGCTCGCGAAGGCGTACGCCGTGCCGACGGCACCGCGGTGCGCGCCTGCCGGCGGCACGGCGTCGTTGGCCGGCCGCCGGAGAATCCGCGTACCGATGGCCGGAGGCCACTGGTCCCCGCGGCGGGTCCGATGGGATGGTGAGGACCGCGGAGCGCGGTGTTCTCCGCGAAGGGGATCGCTTGGGCAGTCAGGCGAGAGCCGCCCCGGGCAAGGGGCGGCTGTGTGTCCGCTCGCCCGTCGCCGGGATCCCGCCGGGCACACCCCCGTTCCACCGGCCCGCCGCGCCGTCCCGGCGCACCGACCGTGGGGCAGGGTCAGCCGGGCAGCTCCTCGGCGGCGCCGGACCGCTCCACGGGCCCGTACGCGTCGGTGTCCAGGTCGCGGCGGCAGTTGCGCAGCTCGTAGCGGGTACGGAGCACCGCGGCGGCCTGCTCACGGGGGACCGCGGTGAGGCCGAAGTGCTGGTGCGCGTAGCCCAGGACGTCGTCGACGGTCACCCGGCCGCGGGGCGGCCGTCCGCCGTCCGCCGGCCGTTCGCCGTCCCGGGCGCGGGCCGCCACCGCGCGGCGCCGGGCCGTGATGGCGATGTCGGCCGCCACACCCAGTTGTGCGCGCAGATGACGCGCGCGGCGCGCGGAGACCTCCCGTGCGGAGCGGCTCCGCCAGCGGACCAGGCGTTTCATCGCAACCCCCCTCGAGTCTGGCCGCCGCCGGGGCGGACGGACGGCGTACGTGATGATGTGCCCGGTCCGTTTACCCGCGGACGCGCTGTTCAGACCTCCCGGGGCGGTACGCGACGCAGGGCCGGCGGCACACAACGGAGGGCCGGACGCCACCCACCTCCCCAGGAACGACGACGTCCGGCCCTCCAGACCATTGCCTGATCCGTCTGCCCGGAAAGGCCGCCGGTATGCCCGGCCGCGGACGGGAAGAACGAACGGGCCCGCCGCTGTCGGCGGCGGGCCCGCCCGGGCAGGGCCGGTGACCGGTCAGTGGGTGCTCAGCAGCCCCTGCCGCAGCCGGTTCAGGACGCGGCTGAGCAGACGCGACACATGCATCTGCGAGATGCCGAGACGCTCCCCGATCTGGGCCTGGGTGAGCTCCTCCACGAAGCGCAGGTGAATGATCCGCCGGTCCCGCTCGTCCAGCTCGGCCAGGAGCGGGGCGAGACTGTGCAGGTCCTCCACGAGTTCCAGGCCGGTGTCCTCGGCGCCGATGAAGTCGGCCAGCACGCTCTCGCCGTCCTCGCTGCCGCCGACCGCGGCGTCGAGGGAGGAGGAGTTGTAGCCGTTGGACGCCACCATGGCGTCGACGACCTCCTCCTCCGGGAGGTTCATCAGCTCCGACAGTTCCTTGGTGGTGGGCTTGCGGCCCAGCCGGCTGCTGAGTTCCTCGGTGGCCTTGGCCAGCTCGACACGGGCCTCCTGGAGCCGCCGCGGCACATGCACGGCCCAGGAGGTGTCCCGGAAGAACCGCTTGATCTCGCCGACGATGTAGGGCACGGCGAACGAGGTGAACTCGACCTCGCGGGAGAGCTCGAAGCGGTCGATCGCCTTGATCAGGCCGATCATGCCGACCTGGACGATGTCCTCCATCTCCTGCGGGCCCCTGCTGCGGAAGCGCCCGGCGGCGTAGCGCACCAGGGACATGTTCATCTCGATCAGCGTGTTGCGCACGTACTGGTGCTCGGCGGTGCCTTCCTCCAGCGTCGCCATCCGGTCCAGGAACAGTTTCGACAGCCCCCGTGCGTCGGTCGGCGAGACCTTCGAGGGGTCGGCCACCTCGGGCAGCTCCGTCTGCGCGTGAGGCGCCTGTACCTCCGTGGTCACTGCCATCGCTGGGGACCTCCATATCGGTGACTAACTCGTCGGAACGTGTCCACCCGTGATCACAGGTGGCCGTCGCAGCGTCTACCCCGCTTCGCGACCCTCACACCCATCATCTCTCCGGTGACCCGGTCGCGCCCGTCCGCGTACGGAGCCCCCCGGTCAAATCCCCAGATCGATCTCGGCGGTGATCTCCTTGCCGCCGGGCAGCGGCGTCACCGACAGGTCCCGGCTGCACGCGCGCACCAGGAACAGACCGTGACCGCCGATGCGCGACTCGTCGCGTTCGTGGATCTCGGGAAGCTCGCGGGAGGTGTCCCAGACGGTGATCCGCAGCCGCTTGCCGCCGGCCGAGAGCTCCAGCAGCAGCCCGCAGGGGCCGGGGGCGTGCCGCAGCGAGTTGGTGATCAGCTCGCTGACCACGAGTTGGGCGTCCTGTTCC
This sequence comes from Streptomyces fumigatiscleroticus, assembly GCF_014647975.1. GTDB lineage: Bacteria > Actinomycetota > Actinomycetes > Streptomycetales > Streptomycetaceae > Streptomyces > Streptomyces fumigatiscleroticus. The sequence continues at coordinate 349,202 of NZ_BMQF01000001.1, read as the reverse complement.
GGACGCGTGCCTACAGTGATGTGCTCGGCGTGGGTGGCTCGGGCCAGGAAGGCGCGGACGGCGCGGCGGGCGTCGGCGACCTGTGCTCCGCCGGGGTCCCACGCGGCGCCGTAGCGCAGCGCGCGGCCGGGCCGGTGCGGTCCGAGTTCATCCGTCGCCTGCTGCCCAAGCGGGATGACCATGATGGATACCGTTTACGGTGCTATGTCGTCACAATGTGTGCTTCATGTCCGCAGAACGGCTACCCGCTGTCGCCGGACTTAAAGCCGGTGGAACGCACGGGGTCCGGCCGGGCCCGGACCGTCCGGCGCCGGGGGCGGTGACGAGGACGGGCGGCGGTGGCCCGCTGCGCCGGTCGCGCAACCGCGGGCGCGCCGTGAACGTCAACCTGGGCACGGCATCCTGGAGGGAAGCCTGCCGACGGGACCGGGGCGGGCGGAAGTTCGCGCAATGGAGTGGGGAGAGCGGATTCGATGCGTATGGTGAGGGACCGCGGGCCGTCTGCATCCATGGGTCGGCCCCGGACCGGACGGTGAGGCTGCTGTATGACCCCGGCACACATGCCCGATGCCGTGGACCCCTCCGTGGTGTCCACGGTGGTGGAATTCGACGGCGGGTCGGCGATGATCCCCGCCTCCCGGGACGTCGTCCATGGTTTTGTCGCGCGGCTGCGCGAGGCGGGGGTGGACACGACCGACACGTTCCTGGACGCCGCGCGGCTGGTCGTCAGCGAGCTGGTGACCAACGTCCACCGTCACGCGCCGGGGCCCTGCCGGCTGCGGCTGACCCTGGCGGACGACGGCGTCGAGATCGCGGTGTGGGACACGGCCGACGGCTTCCCCACCTTCCTGCCGCGCGATCCGCTGCGGATCGGTCAGCACGGCCTGGAGATCGTGACCCGTCTGTGCGACGAAGTGATCACCAAGCCCCATGAGACGGGCAAGACCGTGTACGCACGCGTGCCCCTGCGCTGAGCCCGGGCGGTTTCGGCCGCCCCGGCCGGAGTGTGCCGTCCGGTCCGGGGCGCGTGCACGGCGGCGGCCGTCAGCCCGCCACGGCCTCCTCGACGGTGGGGTAGCACGGGATGAGCGCGTCCACGCCGACGAGTTGCAGGACGCGCTGCACCGCCTGCCGCGGGGCGGCGAGACGGAGCCAGACATCGCGTTCCCGGGCGGCCTGGTGGGCGGTGATCAGGGCGTTGATGCCGCTGGAGTCCATGAAGGTCACCTCGCCGAAGTCGACCACCGTGCCCGGGGCCATCTCCAGACAGGACAGCAGGACGTCGCGGAGCTGGGCGCTGCCGTCGAGGTCGACCTCTCCGGCGAGGGTCACGACGCAGGCGCCGTCGTCGGTGGTCGTACGGGTGATCAGCAGTCGCTCAGGCACCGCCGCCCCCTCGATGTCCGCCACGCTTCCTCACTTCTCGTGAATGTCTGGCCATGGTTGGCCGCCGGTCGCCATGATGTTAAGGCGTCGTGAGTCTTCCGTGTGCCGGGTGTGGAGGCGAGAGCGGGTCGAAGCGCGCGCGCCGGACGGGGACGGCCCCCGGGCAGCGAGCGCCGCGGCCTCCGTTCCGGGCCCGGGAAACACCGTTCCGGCACCGGGGAACACCGCTCCGGCCCCAGGGGAACGCCGCTTCGGCAGGCCCCTGGGGAACGCCGCTCCCGCCCCCGGAAAATGCCGCTCCGGCTCTTGAAGAACGCCGCTCCGGTCTCTGAGGAGCACCGCGCACGCCGGGCGCCGACGGCGGGCGTGTCGCCGACCCCTGCCTTGAGATCCGCGATCTCGGGCAGACGGCGTAAGTGATCTTCGTGCCGATCCCGTGAGGGGGACCCGCTGCCGTGGCCACGCCCGCCCGCCGCACCCGACCGAGCTCCCGACGGCGCCCGTTCGACCTGCGCGCGACAGCCCTGTTCTTCGGCGTCGTCGCGGCCCTGCTGTGCCTGCTGGGCTTCGCGGTCCGGCTGGCGGCGGACGTCGTCGAGCAACGCCCCGTCTGGGCCGTGCTGTTGGGGCTCGTCGCGGTCGCGGGCATCGCCGTGGCGGGCCGGCGTCCGAGGCGCCGGTTCTCCCTCACGGGCGCGGCCCGCCGCGCGGGCGCCGCGCTCGACGAGGCGGCCAGGACCGCGGCCGACGCGCTGGAATCACCGCGGGGCGGGGCCGGCTCCGGGCCGGCGGAGCCCGCGGACCGGTCGCCGGTGCCCGGCGCCCCCGTGCCCGCCGACGCCCCCCGCGGCATGGCCCGGACGCCGGTCCTCGGGCCCGGGGAGCCCGCCGGCGAGGCGACCGTCGTCCTCGACTACGCGGCCCTGGAGCCGGACGAGTTCGAGCAGGCGATCGCCGCCCTGTGCGAGCGGGACGGATGCGTGTCGGTCGAGGTCGTCGGCGGCGCCGGTGACCTGGGCGCCGATGTGCTGGCCGTGACGCCGGACGGGCGCCGTGCCGTCGTGCAGTGCAAGCGCTACGGCGACGCCCACCGGGTCGGTTCCCAGGACGTACAGCGCTTCGGCGGCACCTGCTTCACCGTCCACGGGGCCGATGTCGCCGTGGTCGTCACCACCAGCGACTTCACCGCCCCCGCCGTCGAGTACGCCGAGCAGTGCGGCATCGTGTGCGTGGACGGGCAGGCCCTGCGGGCGTGGAGCGACGGCACCGGGCCGCGGCCCTGGGAGGTGCCGGTGGCGGACGGCGCCGTCCGGGGACCCGCGTGCGGACCGGACGGGGCCGTCCGGGGACCCGCGTGCGGACCGGACGGGGCCGTCCGGGGACCCGCGTGCGGACCGGACGGGGCCGTCCGGGGACCCGCGTGCGGACCGGACGGGGCGGGCTCGACGCGCGGGATGCCGGGCCCCTGACTATCGTCTTTTCGTGTGGCTCATTCATTCGAAGAGCTCGTCGAGAAGCGGCGCGCGGCCGACCAGGCACACCACCGCGTCGAGCAGCTGCGCCACTCGTACGGGCCGCCCACCCAGGACCAATGGACCCCGAAGCAGTCGCGCACCTATGAGACGGCGCTGCGCGCCTGGCGCGACCTCGACCGCGACGCACAGGCGGCGATGACGGAGTACGCCAAGGAGCGGCGGCAGCCGCGGCTCGCCGTGGAGTCCGAGGTGCAGGACGCCTTCGAGCACGCACAGCCGCAAGAGCGCCGGGAGTAGCCCCGCGGCGGCCCCGTCCCGGCCGCGCGGGCGCACACACGCCGGCCGGCGCGCTTGTGCGGCCGGGCGGTCGCGGGGCGCGCCGCCCGTCCCCCGGACGGCTCTTAACGTTGGGCCGATCGGCCGCACCGAGGCCATCGTCCGCAGGTGTTGCCGACGTGGCGGTACCGATCTCTGGTGACCTGGTGGGGGCACTGTCCCGACCACACCGTCCACCTGTGCACCGGTTGGGTGCCGATCGAGGGAACTGATGGCGACACACACCGAACCGGTCTCTCCCGTACCGGCGACCCGGCCCAGCGGCCGGGGCCAAGTGATCATCTCCTGGGTGACGACGACCGACCACAAGAAGATCGGGAATCTCTACCTGATCACGTCGTTCGTCTTCTTCCTGCTCGGCGGGGTGTTCGCGCTGTTGATCAGGGCCGAACTGGCCCGCCCCGGGCTACAGATCATCTCGAACGAGCAGTACAACCAGTCGTTCACGATGCATGGCACGATCATGCTGCTGCTCTTCGCGACACCGACGTTCTCCGGCTTCGCCAACGCGATCATGCCCTTGCAGATCGGCGCGCCGGACGTGGCCTTCCCCCGGCTGAACATGCTCGCCTACTGGCTGTTCCTCTTCGGCAGCCTGATCGCGCTGATCAGCTTTCTCACCCCGCAGGGCGCGGCCGACTTCGGCTGGACCGCCTACTCCCCGCTCACCAGCCGGGAGCACACGCCGGACGTCGGCGGCGATCTGTGGATCATGGGCCTGGGACTGTCCGGATTCGGCACGATCATGGGCGCGGTCAACTTCATCACCACCATCATCTGCATGCGCGCCCCCGGCATGACCATGTTCCGCATGCCGATCTTCACCTGGAACGTCCTGCTCACCTCGGTCCTGGTGCTGTTCGCCTTCCCCGTGCTGGCCGCGGCCCTGCTGGCGCTGGAGGCCGACCGCCGCTTCGGCGCGCAGGTGTACAGCGCCGCGAACGGCGGACCGCTTCTGTGGCAGCACCTGTTCTGGTTCTTCGGCCATCCCGAGGTCTACATTCTGGCGCTGCCGTTCTTCGGTGTGATCAGCGAGATCATCCCCGTCTTCGCCCGCAAGCCGATCTTCGGCTACACGGGGCTGGTCGGCGCCACCATCGCCATCTCCGGGCTGTCGATCACCGTCTGGGCGCACCACATGTTCGCCACCGGCGGCGTACTGCTGCCCTTCTTCTCCTTCATGAGCTTCCTGATCGCGGTGCCCACCGGGGTGAAGTTCTTCAACTGGATCGGCACCATGTGGCGGGCCTCGCTCTCCTTCGAGACCCCCATGCTGTGGTCGGCCGGCTTCCTGGTGACCTTCCTCTTCGGCGGGCTGACCGGGGTCCTTCTGGCCGCGCCGCCGATGGACTTCCACGTCACCGACTCCTACTTCGTGATCGCGCACTTCCACTACGTGCTGTTCGGCACGATCGTCTTCGCGATGTTCGCCGGATTCCACTTCTGGTGGCCGAAGCTGACCGGCACCATGCTCGACGAGCGCCTCGGCAAGATCCACTTCTGGACGCTGTTCGTCGGCTTCCACACCACGTTCCTGGTGCAGCACTGGCTCGGCACCGAGGGCATGCCCCGCCGGTACGCCGACTATCTGGCCGCCGACGGCTTCACCGCCCTCAACACCGTGTCGACCATCGGCGCCTTCCTGCTCGGCCTGTCCACCTTCCCCTTCCTGTACAACGTGTGGAAGACCGCCCACCACGGCGAGCGGGTCGAGGTCGACGACCCCTGGGGTTCCGGCCGTTCCCTGGAGTGGGCCACCTCCTGCCCGCCGCCCCGGCACAACTTCTGCACCCTGCCCCGGGTCCGCTCCGAGTCCCCCGCCTTCGACCTGCACCACCCGCAGGTGGCCCAGCTCGACCAGCGCGAGTTCACCGGGCAGCGCGATGTGCTGGACGCCTCCGGCCAGGAAGGCCGGGGGCGGTGAGACACGGCGGGCACGACACCCCGCCCGGCGACCGGGACGATGTCCTGGCCGACGAGGTCGAGGGCTATCTGCTCGCCCGCACCCACCACGACCGGGCGGTCCGCGAGGCGGCCGAACTCTGCGCCCGGCTGCCCTGGCTGACCACCGGCCAGGCCGAGGACCTCACCCGCCACTACCTCCGCCAGCGCACCGAACTCACCCGCCGGATGCTGAACGGCACGGTGGAACGCGCGGCGCAGCTGCGCGAGGAGTACGAGAACCGCTACGCCGACCTCCGGCGCGCCCTGCTCACCCGCCACGCCGTCTGCGCCTGCGCGATGCTCGCCTGCGCAAGCGGCGTGGGCACACTGGTGTGCCTGTCGACGCGGTAGCCGGGCACCGGGGCCGGCTCGGGAGCTCAGTCGGCGCGCAGGGTGCGCTTGGCGAGTTCGAAGGCCGGGAGCATCGCCCGGTGCTCCTCGGTGTCCATGCCTCCCAGACTCAGGACGACGGGGCCGTGCGGTGTGACGACGGCGAGGGCGCGCTCCTCCGTCGTCTCCTGGAGTATCTCGTCGGTGCGAGCGTAGGTGACCTCCGCGCCGGTGAGGTCGCCTCGGGCGAAGCCGCGGTACTGCTGCCCGGTCGCGCCGTCCTCGGCCGCGACGAAGGCCCGCAGGACGGCGCGCGCGTCGTCGTCGCCCGGGTCGCCGGTCCACACCCGCAGGTAGCCGATGTGGCCCGCGGGCTTGGCGTCGATCTCGCACGCCAGGGTGACCGGGCCCTGGTGCAGGAGGGCGTCGGCGAGTTCCTCCGCCACGTCCCCGTCACCGCCCGTCTCCCCGTCACCGCCCGTCTCCCCGTCACCGCCCGTCTTCCCGGCACTCGCCCCGTCCACGGCCTCCGCCGTCCAGTGCTCGGCGGTGTCGAAGGCGACCGGCAGCTCGCAGGCCGAACCGGCCGCGCCTACGGTGCCGCCCTTCTCGGCGACGGCGCCGCTGGTGCTCCTCGCCTTCGCCGACGACGCCGACGCCGGGCTCACGGCGTCCCCGGTCTTCCGCTCCCCGTCCGCCGAACAGCCCGTCAGAGCGCCCGCCAGCACCGCCGCGCAGACCAGGCGGCGCCCTGTCCTTCCCACCCCGACCGGCATGGTGATCCCCCTCTTTCTCCAGGTGGGACACAGTATCGAAGACCACTGACAGTCCCGGGCGCGGGCAGGCGCCGGCGGCGGTGCGGCCCACGTCCGCCAAGCGGCCGTGGCGCGGACGTCACAGGCATGGATCCACCCGAAACCGGCTACACAGGCAACGTCCTGTCCATCGAACCGAACCGTCGAACGGTCAACCGTCAGGAGAGCACGTGAGCCAGCCCGCACAGCAGCAGTCCCCGCCCGGAGTCACCGGCGAGATGCGGCCCCGGCCCGACCACGGCGAGGAGAGCTACCGGGGATCGGGTCGCCTGGCCGGCAAGGCGGCGGTGATCACCGGTGCCGACAGCGGCATCGGACGTGCCGTCGCCATCGCCTTCGCCCGGGAGGGCGCGGACGTCCTGATCTCCTATCTCGACGAGCACGAGGACGCCCGCGAGACGGCACGCTGGGTCGAGCAGGCGGGCCGCAAGGCGGTCCTGGTCTCCGGGAACCTGGCCGACCCGGAGCACTGCCGGGAGGTGGTGCGCACCGCCGTGGACGCCTTCGGCCGTATCGACGTGCTGGTGTCCAACGCCGCCTTCCAGATGACCCACGAGTCGCTTCAGGAGATCCCGGACGAGGAGTGGGACCACACCCTCGCGGTCAACCTCAGCGCCCTGTTCCACCTCTGCAAGGCGGCTGTGCCGCACATCCCGTCCGGCGGGTCGGTCATCGCCACGACGTCGATCAACTCCGACAACCCCTCACCGCAGCTGCTGCCGTACGACGTCACCAAGGCGGGCATCGCCAACTTCGCCGCCGCCGCGGCCCAGTTGCTGGCCGAGAAGGGCATCAGGGTGAACAGTGTGGCGCCCGGCCCGATCTGGACGCCGCTGATCCCCTCCACCATGCCGGCCGAGCAGGTGGAGACCTTCGGGCAGAGCGCGCCGCTGGGACGTCCCGGGCAGCCCGCCGAGGTCGCGCCGGTGTACGTCATGCTCGCCTCCGACGAGGGCAGCTATGTCTCCGGCGCCCGGATCGCCGTCACCGGCGGCACGCCCATCCTGTGACGCACCGGGACGTCGACTGGTACCCGCTGCGGCTGACCACCCCGGTCAAGCAGCACGTCTTCGGCGGCCGGGCCCTGCCCGACCGCCTCGGGCGCGCCGGGCTGCCCTCCGGCCGGATCGCGGAGACCTGGGAGGTCAGTGACGTCGACGGCGACGAGGCGAGCGTACGGCAGGGCCCGCTGGCCGGTGTCCGGCTGCGCGAGCTGGCCCTGCGGCACCCGCAGAGCCTGGTGGGACGCGGCTGGCGCGGGCCGCGCTTCCCGCTGCTGACGAAGTTCATCGACGCCGCCCGCCCGCTCCCGGTGCATCTGCACGCCGACGACGAGGCCGCCCGCCGGCAGGGGGAGCCCAACGGCAAGACGGAGGCGTGGCACATCCTGGACGCCCGGCCCGGCGCCACCGCGCTGGCCGGGGTGCGGCCGGGCGTGGGGCGCGAACGGCTGCGGCGGGCCCTGCTGGAGCAGGACTTCGACGCGGTGCTGCGCCGGCTGCCGGTGCGCGCGGGCCAGACCCTGTACGTACCGGCGGGCACCCTGCACAGCTTCGGCCCGGGCACGCTCGTCTACGAGATCGAGCAGACCTCGGACCTCCAGGAGCACGCCATGCGCCACCGCATGGAGGACGGCTCCCCGCTCGGCGACGAGGAGTGGCACGCCAACATCGACGCGCTGCTGGAGCAGTGGAGACCGGAGCACCGCCCTGAGTTCGTCCCCGGTCTGCGGCTGCCCGCCGACGACGGGGCCCAGCGGGTGTTCCTGTGCGCGGGCCCCTACTTCGCCCTCGAACGGTGGCAGGTGCCCGCCCGGGTGTCGCTGGCCCACTCCTTCACGACCGCGCTGGTGCTCAGCAACGCCGGGGCACCGGCCGTGCTCACCACCGGCGGGCGGAGCGAGGAACTGGGCCGGGCGGAGACGGTGCTGCTGCCCGCCGCGCTCGGCCGGGTCCGGGTGGACGGTCCCGCCGACGTGCTCGCCGGCTATCTGCCCGACCTCGCGACCGACGTCCGGCGCCCGCTGACCGCGGCCGGACACGGCCCGGCCGCCGTCGCCGCCCTCGGCGAGGGCCTGGACTGATCCCCCGGCCTCCGCCCGGTCCGCCGTCGTGCCGCGGCCGTCGACGCAGGCCCGCCGGGCATGCCGGGGGACTTCGCGGGCACTCGAACGGCTGTTGCGGGATCACGTCGCCGGGCGGGGTCCGTCGTCCACCTCGTGGGGGATCAGATGCCAGTACGCCCGTGGTCCCTGGGTCCCGAGCCGTGCCTGGAGGGCATGGTGCTGGCGGACCGGTACCGCCTGGACGCCCTGCTCGGACGGGGCGGTGCCGCCGATGTCCACGAGGGCCTCGATCTGCGGCTCGGGCGGCCGGTGGCGGTCAAGGTGTTCCGGCCGGACGGCGACGCGCGGTCGGAGGAGCGCTTCACCGAGGAGGCCGTCCTGCTGGCCGGACTCCAGCATCCGGGACTGGTGACGGTCTACGACTCCGGGCGCGAGAACGGCAGTTCCTTCCTGGTCATGCAGCTCATCGAGGGACCCACGCTGCGGGGGCGCATCGCCGGGGGAGTGCTGGACGCGGCCGGGACCTGCGTGCTCGGCGCGGCGCTGGCGGACGCCCTGGACCATGTGCACGGGGCCGGGGTGGTGCACCGCGACGTCAAGCCCTCCAACATCCTGCTGGACGAGACCGGCGCCCCTCATCTGACCGACTTCGGCATCTCACGGCCGATCGACAGCTCCGTGCGGACCGACGGCGGCCCGCTGGTGGGCACCGCGGCGTATCTGGCCCCGGAGCAGGTCCTGGGCCGGGGCGCCGGTCCGGCGGCGGACGTCTACGCCCTCGGGCTGACCCTGCTGGAGTGCCTGAAGGGGACGCGGGAGTACGACGGTGCTCCGCTGGAGGCGGCGATAGCGCGGCTGCACCGTCCCCCGGTCCTGCCCCCCTGCCTCGACGGCCGGCTGGTCCGGCTGCTGCGGGCGATGACCGCCCTGGAGGAGGACGACCGCCCCGACGCCCGTACCTGCGCCCGGGCCCTGACGGAGCTGGGCCGGGTGCCCGTGGTTCCGCGGGCCCGGCGGGCCGGCGCCGGCTCCGCCTCCGTGTTCTCCCGCGCGGCCGGGGAGGTCTCCTCCGCCCGCCGGCGCGGCGGGCGCACGTTCGCCTCGGCCGGCGCGGCCCTGGCGACCCTGCTCGGCGCCGCCCTGACCGGATCGGTCGGCGATCTGCCGGACCGGAGCGCCGGCACCGCGCCGGGCACGGACAGCCCCGGTCACGCCACGCCGGACGCCGAACCGCCGGGCTCGCCGGGCAGGCACGCGACACACCAGGCGCCACAGCAGGCCCCCGAGCGGCGGCAGACACCGGAGCAGCGAGGGGACCGCTGAACCGGTGAGCCGTCACCGAGCCGTCACCAACCGCCCCGGCCGGCGCGCGACCCGGCGTAGGCGGCCTCACGGAAGCCGCTGAACCGTCCCGTCGGGTGCAGGCCGGGGAGACGGTGGGCGTACGGGTCGAAGCCCGGAGTGCCGTGCGCGGGGACCGGCTCCACCTCGGCAAGGGTGAGCGTCGCGAAGATTCGCCAGGGCTCGCGCGGGCCGGCCGCGCACAGGGCGAAGCGGACCGGGGCGGCGCGCACGGCCCGCGCCCAGCTGTCCGGCGTGGTCCCCGCGGGAGGCGAGCCGGGCTCGGGGAGGGCGGCGACGACCCGGTCGTACCGCCCGAAGCGGTAGGACAGCAGCGTCGAGTACGGTCCGGCCAGTGCGTCGCGGCGCAGCCGGGGGACGTGACGTCCGAGCCGGGTCGTCCCGCTGGTGGTGAGCAGCAGGTCCAGGTCCTGGCCGGGACCGCCCGCCTGCCGCACGCGCAGCGCGAGGCCGTAGGCGTCGGGCAGCGACCCGGGCAGCCCGGCCGCCCGGGACCAGCGCACCACCGCCTCGTAACGGCCCGTTTCCGCCCATCCGGCCGTGTCGCCCGCCACCCCGTCGCCGCGCACGTCCACCGTGCCGCCGCAGGTCAGGCCCTGCGGGTGGAGCGCCGGTGAGGAACGGCGGGCGGCGACTTCGCGGGCCGCCGCGAAGGTCCACCGTTCCAGCCGGCTCCCGGCCCGCGCACGGGCCGTCGTCCAGGTCGTCGTCCAGCTCGTCACCCGGTCTCCTCGAAGGTCGTTCCTGTCGCGGCGGCGGGAACACCGCCGCCGCGGATCCCGCGCGAGGGCCGGGCGGCCACGTCAGGTGCGCGGACGCCCGGCCACGGGTGCGAGCCGGGTCAGACGGTGCTGGGGAACCGCTCCCAGACGCGGTGCGCGCCCAGCAGGCGGGTGACCTGCTCCAGGGCGGAGGTGCCGCTGTCGGCGACCACCACGCCGGGCGCGTCGGTGGGCACGGCGGCCATGGAGAGCACGGCGTCGCCGCCCGCCCAGGCGCCGACCGCCTTGCCGTGCCGGTAGGCCTCGTTCACCAGCAGGGTGACCCGGGGGTCGCAGGGCGTCGTCGCGACCGTGGGGAAGGCCTTGGCGTCGCGGGCGCCGTAGGCGTCGCTGCCCACGGCGGGCGCACCGGCCACCAGCACCGCGTCGAACTCGACGGACCGGGCGGTGACGAACGTGCGCTGCACCGGGACCGCGTCGCCGCCCGTGCCGAGCATGCCGCCGGTGGGCGCGATCACCAGCGGGACCATGCCCGCCTGCGACACCGCCCGGCGCACCGCCCGTACGCCGTCCAGGTCGCCGTCCGGCCCGGCGACGATGCCGATGATCCTGCCCTCCGTGGGCCAGACCTTGCCGACCTGGGACAGCGCCGGACTGGGCTCGACGTCGGCCAGGGGCACGGTGGGCTCGGGGGCCGGCAGACCGAGTCCCTCGGCGACCCGGGAGCACAGCTCGGGGTCGATGTTGGCCAGCACCTGCAACTGGCGCTCCTTGATCGCCTGTTCGTAGCACTTGCCGAGTTCGAAGGTGTAGGCGCCGATGATGTGCTCCCGCTCGATCGGGCTCATGCTGAGCCAGAACCGGCGGGGCTGGCTGAAGTGGTCCGCGAAGGACTCGGGGGCCTCCCGCACCTTCCGCGCCTCCGGGACCTTGACCGGCGTCTCGATGTACGCCCCGGTGTCCGCCCCGGCCAGGAACGGGCAGCCGCCGTCGAGGGAGTTGGGCCGGTACGGCGCCACACCCCGGTGCACGGCCGACTGGTGGAAACCGTCGCGCAGCATGTCGTTGACCGGGCTGTGCGGGCGGTTGATGGGAAGCTGCGGGAAGTTGGGGCCGGCCAGCCGGGTGATCTGGGTGTCCAGGTAGGAGAAGAGGCGCCCGGCGAGCAGAGGGTCGTCGGTGATGTCGATGCCGGGGACGAGATGGCCGACGTGGAAGGCGACCTGCTCGGTCTCGGCGAAGTAGTTCGACGGGTTGCGGTTGAGGGTCATCAGCCCGATCGGCTGCACGGGCGCGAGCTCCTCGGGGACGAGGTTCGTCGGGTCCAGCAGGTCGATGCCCTCGAAGGTCTGGTCCGGGGTGTCGGGGAAGGTCTGGATGCCCAGCTCCCACTGGGGGTAGGCACCCGCCTCGATGGCGTCGGCCAGGTCCCGGCGGTGGAAGTCCGGGTCGACGCCGTTGATGAGCTGCGCCTCCTCCCACACCAGGGAGTGCACGCCCAGCTTGGGCTTCCAGTGGAACTTCACCAGCGTCGTCTCGCCCGCGGCGTTGACCAGCCGGAAGGTGTGGACGCCGAAGCCCTCCATCATCCGGTAGGAGCGCGGGATGCCGCGGTCGCCCATGAAGAAGATGGTGTGGTGGGTCGCCTCGGTGTGCAGCGAGACGAAGTCCCAGAAGGTGTCGTGGGCGCTCTGCGCCTGCGGGATCTCCCGGTCGGGGTGCGGCTTGGCGGCGTGGATGACGTCGGGGAACTTGATCGCGTCCTGGATGAAGAAGACCGGGATGTTGTTGCCGACCAGGTCGAAGACGCCCTCGCTGGTGTAGAACTTCGTCGCGAAGCCCCGGGTGTCGCGCACCGTGTCGGCCGAGCCGCGGGAGCCGACCACCGTGGAGAAGCGCACGAACACCTCCGTCTCCACGTCCTTGGCCAGGAACGCCGCCTTGGTGACGGAGGCCGCCGTGCCGTAGCCGCGGAAGACGCCGTGCGCGCCCGCGCCGCGGGCGTGGACCACGCGCTCCGGGATGCGCTCGTGGTCGAAGTGCATGACCTTCTCGCGCAGATGGTGGTCCTGGAGCAGCACGGGTCCCCGCGGACCGGCCTTGAGCGAGTGGTCGGTGTCGTACAGCCGGGCGCCCTGCGCGGTGGTGAGATAGGCGTCGCCCTGGGCCACCTGCGCCTGGTCGACGCCGGTGGCCTGGCCGGTCGGCGACATGGTGGCCGGGCCGGACTGGTCCGGCTTCGGCGGCAGCGGCTCCCGGGGCGTGGTCGGCTCCTCGACGGAGGGCGGGACGGAGTTCGGTACGCCGGGGATCTTCTCCTCGGACCCGGTCACGGCCTCCTGCACGGTGTCGGTGACCTTCTGGGCCGCCCGCTTCAGGGGGTTGGACTCGCTCATCGTAGGGTTCCTCCGCTTCTGACCCGGCCACGGTCGCCGCGGCCGCGGGTGTCGGACTGTCGGATGTGGCTGCTGCTCCCGCACCGTCCCGGCGCGTGCGCAGGGTGCGGCCGGTGGTCGCGAGCCGCGTCCGGGCTCGGCCTGCCGGAACGGCCGTCGGAAAAGCCCTCATACGGGCATGGGCCCCTTGAACCTTTCACGGCGGGCGATGAGGCGCATGCCACGTGAACCGGGCGGGTGATCGTCGTCCACGCCGTCCGCTCCCTTTCGCCCGTCCGCTCCGACCGCTGTATGCGCGTACCCAGGGGTCCGGACTCAAGGCATGCGAAAAAAGCCGGTGGGCGGCCGCGGTCTCAGACGATCGTCTCGCCGTCGTGGGTGCCGCCCTGGCAGAACTTGACGTATCCGTCGGCCCCCGTGCCGTTCGCGGAGATGATGATGATGCCGCCGCCCTGGATGCACTGCCGGGCGGTGATGTCCAGGGGCATGCGCGCCGGGCCGGCCGCGGCCACCGCCGGCGGGGCGGACAGCACGGCCACGGCCGCCACCGCGGCCAGGGCGTACGGCGACTTCTTCATGGCGTCTCCTTCTCTCGGGTGGTGCGGTATCAGCGTCACCAGGGGAGAAGAAGGGCCGCCACCAGTGGCGGGCATGCGAGGGACGCGCGGGGCCGCGCCCGGGGCAGGGGGACGGCACGGTCCCGCCGCCCCGGGCGGGCGGTCAGCCGGTGCGGCGCCTTACGGTCATGAGCAGGGTCCGGGGCCGTACGGTCGCCCGCGCCACGGGCCTGACGGTCTGTCCGGGATCCAGTACGAGCCGGACCTCGCGCAGGATCGTCGCGAGCGCGGTGAGCAGCTCGGTCACGGCGAACCGGTCACCGATGCACTTGTGCCTGCCCGCGCCGAAGGGAAGGAACCCGGGCGGCGGGGGGCCGTCCCGCCAGCGGTCCGGGTCGAACGTCAGCGGGTCGGGGAAGAGTTCGGGGTCCCGGTGCAGGGCGTGCTGGCAGTAGGCGAGTTCGGTGCCGGCCGGCAGGGTCCACCGGCCCAGCCGGGTCTCGGTGGCGGTGCGCCGGGTGACGAGCCAGCCGGTGTGGTGCAGCCGGAAGGTCTCGGTGACGACCCGGTTGAGGTAGGAAAGCCGTTCCAGGTCGGCGAAGGCCACCGGACGGTCGCCGAGGACCTCCTCCAGCTCGGCCAGGACCCGGGCCTCGATGCCGGGATCGCGGGCGAGTTCGTACAGCACCCAGGAGAGCACCGAGGCCGTGGTCTCCGTGCCCGCCACGGCCAGGGTGAGGATCTCGGAGCAGATCTGGTGCCCGGTCAGCGGCCGGCCGGTCTCCTCGTCCTCGGCGCGCAGCAGCATCGACAGCATGTCCCCGGTGTCGTGCCCGGAGGCCTTCAGCTCGGTGACGGCCCGGTCGACGGTGGCCCGCACCGCGTCGCGGGCCCGGTCGAAGCGGCGGTTGACGGGGAGCGGCAGCCGCTCGGCCCAGTCGGGCAGCATGACACGGGCGCCGACGCCGTTCATCACCACCGACAGATCGCGGCGCAGCCGCCGGAAGGCGGTGTCGTCGAGGCTGCCCGAGAAGACGGTCCTGGCCAGCATGGACAGGGACAGCCCGACCATCGCCTCGCGCACGTCGAGCCGTCGGCCCGGCCGCCAGCCGGCGACCGCGGCGGCCGCCTCCTCGCGCATCACGTCGACATACCGGGCGATCTTGTCGTGGGTGAACGCCGGCTGGAGCTGCCGCCGCTTGCGGACATGGGTCTGACCGGCGGCCGTGACGACGGAGTCGCCCAGCAGCTGGCCCATCTTCTCGAAGAACCTGCCCTTGTCCAGGCTCGGGCCGAGGTCCACCAGCATGGTCCTGATCAGGGCGGGATCCTGGACGACGACCGTCCGCGTCCCGGGTTGCAGGGTGATCTCGACGAGGGGGCCGTAGGCCCGGCGGAGCGAGGCGATGAAACCGAGATTGTCGCGTACCAGGTGCAGCGCGTGCCCCAGGAACGGAAGTGATCCGGCGGCCCTGGGTATGGGGGGAGGCGCTGTGAGTGTCACGGAGGTCATGCTCCCTTCACGGCGATCACGAGCGGAATGATCTTTTTCCCTCCGTACCGGTGTGCGTAATCGGCGGTGACACGTGTCCTGCGCCACGCCCGGTGCCGCCCCGCCGTCCGTTCCCGGACGGGGGGAGCGCCGGGCCGCGCACCCTGCGGGCGGGCGGGAGCGCGCGGCCGAGCCGAGGAGGACGGCGTGGTCGTACGGCCGGGCACGGCCGCCGGGCTCCCGGTGCGGCGGGCGGCGGGCCGGCACACCGGCGTCGCCGTCCCGGACGACCGGTGGACGCCCCGCACGGACACCCGCTCCGGCGGCCCCGGGGACGTGGGCGCAGCCGCGGTCCGCGTCCGGGGCGCGACGGCCGCCGCCGTCGCCGCCGTCGCCGGGCGGCCGGTGGAGCGGAGGGGGCGCTGCCCGGCGGGATCCTGGCGCGCCCGCCGGAGGCGCCCGGTGGTGCGCGACGCGGGAGAGCACCGGGCGAGCCGGAGTGCACGGACGCCCTCCAGGTGTGCCGCGACTGCGGCACCCCGCTGCCGGAGCCGGACGCCCCGGCCGTCCGGCGGCACGGAGCCGGGGGACGTACGGAACACGGCGGAGCGCCGGGCCGGGAGTGCCGGTCTGTCGCCGTCGGGCCGGCCCGACGGATGCCGGCGGTCGGCGGCCACCGGTGATTCCGTCCGGCACGGCGGAGGGCGGGGCACCCCGCGGACGCGGCGGGCCGGCGCCGTGCCGGTCGCCGGGATATGCGACGGCGGCCGGCCGACCCTTCACCGGCCGACCCTTTACCGGCTGACCCTTCACCGGCTGACCCTTCACCGGCCGACCCTTCACCGGCCGACCCTTCACCGGCCGGCCCCTCGCGGGCCGGCGCCGTGCCGGTCGCCGGTCATCCCGGGGCGGACGCGGCGTCCGGATCACGCGTCAGGCGCATGACCTGGAGGCCTCGTGCCGCGCCCGTCCGGTGTGTCACCGGGCCGCGGTGCCCGCGCCGTCGCCGTGACCGGGCCGGACCGGATGCCGGCTGAGAATCGAGACCCGGTTGAACGCGTTGATGGTGACGGCCACCCAGATCACCGCGGAGATCTGGTCGTCCGTGAGCACCTGCCGGGCGGCGTCGTAGGCGGCGTCCCGCGCGTCGGCGTCGGACAGCTCGGTGGTCACCTCCGCCAGCGCCAGCGCCGCGCGTTCCGTGGCCGTGAACAGCTCGGTGTCCCGCCAGGCCGCCAGCACGCCGAGCCGCTGCGTGGTCTCGCCCGCGCGCAGGGCGGCCCGCGTGTGCACGTCGAGGCAGTAGGCACAGCCGTTGATCTGCGAGACCCGCAGGTTGATCAGCTCCACCAGAGCCCGGCCGATCCCCGCCTCGGCGGCCACCGCGCGGACCGCCTGGGAGGTCTGCGCCAGCGCGTGATAGGCCTTCGGGCTCTGTTTGTCGACGAAGACCCGCCGCCCCTCGGCCGGCGTGACCCGACTGCTCAACCCGGAACCCCCCTATGATCACGCCGTGATTGTTGAACTCGAAAATATCATTGCGGTGGAAGGCGGTCCACAGTGAGCAACGTCGAGGCAGAGCCGGCCGCGGTGCGCTGCGGAGCTCCGGCGGGCGGGGAACGGCCGGCGCCGCAACCGCGCGTCGAGGTGCTCCCGCCGCGCGACGTACCGCTGGGCGGCCCGCGGGCGATGACCGTACGGCGCACCCTGCCGCAGCGGGCCCGCACCCTCATCGGCGCCTGGTGCTTCGCCGACCACTACGGCCCCGACGACGTCGCCGGGACGGGCGGCATGGACGTCGCACCGCATCCGCACACCGGACTCCAGACGGTGAGCTGGCTGTTCAGCGGCGAGATCGAGCACCGCGACAGCCTGGGCAGCCACGCCTGGGTCCGGCCGGGCGAGCTCAACCTGATGACCGGCGGACACGGCATCTGCCACTCCGAGGTCTCCACCCCGCGCACCACCGTGCTGCACGGCGTCCAGCTCTGGGTGGCGCTGCCCGAGGAGCACCGGAACACCGGACGCGACTTCCAGCACCACGTGCCCGAGCCCGCGGTGGTCGACGGCGCCGAGATCAGGGTCTTCCTGGGCTCGCTCGCCGGACACACCTCTCCGGTACGCACCTTCACTCCGCTGCTCGGCGCCGAGATCCTGCTCCCGCCGCACGCCACGCTCACCCTCGCCGTCGACCCGGACTTCGAGCACGGCCTCCTCGTCGACCAGGGGCAGGTGCGGCTGGCCGGAACCCCGCTGCGCCCCGCCGAACTGGGCTGTCCGGCGCCCGGCACCGACACGCTGACGCTGGTCAACGAGTCCGGGGACGCCGCCCGGACGGTCCTGCTCGGCGGCACCCCGTTCGAGGAGGAGATCGTCATGTGGTGGAACTTCATCGGCCGTGACCACGAGGACATCGCCCGGGCCCGGGAGGAGTGGCAGAACTCCTCCGACCGCTTCGGCGCCGTCGAGGGCTATCCCGGGGAGCGCCTGCCCGCCCCCGCGCTGCCCAACGCCACCATCATGCCGCGCGGTAACCCGCCGCGCCGCTGAGCGGTACGGCACCCCGACGGCCGCCCCGCGTCCCGCCGGCGCGGGGCGGGTGCGTCAACGGGGCGGGCAGCGGCGGGAGATGGAGCAGGACCGGGCGGGACCGGGGCCGTGGGCGCGGCGGGGCGGCGGCCTGATTGTCGGCTGGGTGCATCGTCATGGGGCTGGGCCGCACCAGTGATCTTCGGCCGGGCCGTGTGCCGCGGCCCGGGAGCGCGGCACGGCAACCGATTGACTGGTTGCCGTCTTCGGATTCCTGTCTTCGTGAGGAGCAGCGCATGTCGCAGATCACCGATCCGGCGCCGGTGAGCGGGTTCCCGCGGCTGGGCTGGGTCGACGACGTGCTGCTTCCGGCGCTGCGGAAGGCGGTCGAGTCGCTGCCGGCGGCGGAGAGCCTGGTGGCGCGCTACCACCGGGGCTGGTGCGCGGCGGACGGCACACCACTGGCCGCGCGGAGCGGTGGGGGCAAGACGGTACGTCCCGCGCTGACCCTGCTCTCGGCGGTGGCCGTCGGCGGGGACGCCTCGGCCGCGGTGCCGGGCGCGGTGGCGGTGGAGCTGGTGCACGACTTCACGCTGCTGCACGACGACGTCATCGACGGCGACACACTGCGCCGGCACCGGCCGGCCGCCTGGTCGCTGTTCGGAACCCCGGCGGCGGTGCTGACCGGCGACGCGCTGCTGGTGACCGCGATGCGCGCACTGGCGGACGCACCGCCGCGCCGGGCGGCCGCCGCCGTGCAGGAACTCGTCGGCGCGCTGCTGGAGCTGGTGGAGGGCCAGAGCCGCGACGTGGCGTTCGAGAAGGCGGCGGACGTCTCGGTGGCGCAGTACCTGGCCATGGCGGCGGGCAAGACCGGTGCGCTGATGGGCTGTGCCTGTGCCCTGGGCGGCGTGCTGGCCGGCGCGGACGCGGAGCGGGTGCGCGGGCTGCGGGAGTTCGGGCGCGGACTGGGAGTGGCCTTCCAGTGCGCCGACGACGTGCTCGGCATCTGGGGACGCACGGCGCGCAGCGGCAAACCGGTCGGCGCCGACCTGGCCGCACGGAAGAAATCGCTGCCGGTGGTGGCCGCCCTGGCCGGTACCGGCCCGCCGTCCGAACGGCTGCGGGACCTGTACCGCTCACCGGGGCCGCTGACGGAGCACGACGTCGGCCTGGCCCGCCGGCTGGTCGAGGAGGCCGGCGGGCGCGAGGCGGCCGAGCAGGAGGCGCGGGTCCAACTGGCGGCCGCGCTGCGGTCCCTGTCCTGCGCACGGCCGACCGCGGAGGCCTACCGCCAGCTCCACGACATCGCCCGGGCGATGACTCGGCGGGAGTCCTGACTCCCCGCTGCGCACCGTCGCCGGGCGGGCCCGGCGGTGCCGACGCGCGGGGTGTCCGCCCGGTGGCGGCCGTCGCGTCCCCGCCCGCCCGCAGCGGTCCCGAACCGAGGAAACGCAGAGGATCCGTGCAGCACACCGAGCACAGCACAGCGCTCCCGGCCGATCTGCCGGCCGTGGCCGTCTACGGACTGGAGGTCGTACGCGGCACGCACACGGTGCTGGAGCACGTCAGCTTCACCGTGCCACGCGGCTGCACCGTCGGCCTGCTGGGCCCCAGCGGCTGCGGGAAGACCACGCTGCTGCGCTGCGTCGTCGGCGTCCAGCAGCCCGACGCCGGCCATGTCCAGGTCCTCGGCCAGGCCGCGGGCGCCTGGCGGCTGCGCACCCGGGTCGGCTACGTGACCCAGGCGCCGTCGGTCTACGCGGATCTGACGGTGCTGGAGAACCTGCGGTACTTCGCGGCCGCCCTCGGCCTGCGGGGCTGGCGGCGGGAGGACGCCGTGGTGCGGGTGGTGAAGGAGGTCGACCTCGCGTCGTACGCGGACAGGACGGTCGCCCGGCTCTCGGGCGGGCAGTACTCGCGGGTCTCGCTGGCCGTGGCCCTGCTCAACGAGCCCGACGTGCTGGTGATGGACGAACCGACGGTCGGGCTCGACCCCATGGTGCGGCGGGAGCTGTGGACGGTCTTCGAGCGGCTGACCGCGCGGGGCACCACGCTGCTGATCTCCAGCCATGTCATGGACGAGGCCGACCGCTGCGACCGGCTGCTGCTGATGCGGGCGGGACGGCTGCTGGCCAGCGCGGACCGGGAGACGCTGCTGAAGCACACCGGCTGCGAGGATGTGGAGGAGGCGTTCTTGTACCTGGTCCGTACGGCCGCGGCGGCCGAGGCGCAGGCCCGGCAGGGCCCGGCCGTGGACTGCCTGCTGCCCCAGCTTCTCGACCAGCCCGGGGCGCCCGACGCCGAGCGGGCCTTCTTCGCCGCGGACACCCTGAGGTGAGCCTCGCCCGTATGCGTGACCGGCTGCCGTTCTCGCCCACCATCACCCGGGCCACCGCGGTCCGCGTGCTCCAGCAGATCTCCCGCGACCGCGGCAGCACCGCCCTGCTGCTGGGCATCCCCTGCATGCTCATGGTGCTGCTGAAGCTGATGTTCCACGACGCCGAGCCGGTCTTCGAACGGGTCGGCCCGCAGGTCTTCGGCATCTTCCCGGTCATCGTGATGTACCTGGTGGCCTCGGTGTCGACCCTGCGCGAACGCACCACCGGAACCGCCGAGCGGCTGCTGACCATGCCGGTCCGGCGGCTGGACGTGGTGCTCGGCTACAGTCTGGCCTTCGCCGTCCTGGCGCTGCTCCAGGCGGTGCTGTCCACCTTGCTGGCCGTGGGGCCGCTCGGCCTGGACATCGAGGGCCCCGCCTATCTGCTGATGGTCATCGCCATGCTGGGCGCCCTGCTGGGGCTGGCCCTGGGGCTGCTGGTGAGCGCCTTCGCCCGCAACGAGTTCCAGGCGGTGCAGTTCCTGCCCGCCGGTGTGCTCCCGCAGTTCCTGATGTGCGGTCTGTTCGTGCCCCGCGACGACATGTACGGCGCCCTGTCGGCCGTGGCCAGGCTGATGCCCATGACCTACGCCGTGCAGGCGGCGGGGGAGGCCGCCACCCACGACGGTGTCACCGGGCTGTTCGTCAGGGACTCGCTGCTGATCCTCGGCTGCGTGATCGCGGTGCTGGTCGCGAGCGCCGCCACCCTCAAACGCTGAGCGCCTGCCGGGGCACGCACCGTGACGGCATGACGGAAGGGCCGTCCTCGGACGGCCCTCAGCCGTTTCCGGCTCCGGGATGCCTACCGCTGAAGGCCCCAGGAGAATCCGCCGGAGACGCTGCCGTACTTGGGGATCTCGAACGGGCCGAAGTGCATCGGCGGCTCGTGGCCGTTCGGGCCGGGGTGGCCGACCGCCGGCGTCGGCACGGCAGAGGCACTCGCGGTCGACACGGCACCGCCCGCCGTCAGGGCGAGCGCGGCCAGCGACACCACAGCGGCACGGCGAAGCAGCAACGACATGACAAACCTCCACGGAGACAAATGAGGAAAAGGGGGAGAAGCAACCGGTGCAAGCCTAGCGAGAACGGCTTCTCCAGCGATGCCGGAAAGGCCGCATTCCCCCGAATGAACGGCGGCCGTAAAAGGAAAGGGAAAGGGAAAAGAATATGACCCGGATGCGGTATTGGGTGCTCGCTCTGTGCGGTGCTCTCGCGCTGCTGCCGCCCGCCGCGGCACCGGCCTGGGCCGGACCGCCCGTGCCCGTGCCGCCGCCCCGCTACGCGGTGCCCCTGTGGCCGGTGCCGGAGCCCGGCCCCCGGCAGGCCCGCCCGGCCGCGCCGGCCGGTCACCGGCCCGCCGTCGGCCGACCGCCCCGGCCGTCCGGTCCGCACTCCCGCCAGTCGGCGGCGAGGCAGCTGGTGGCCGCCGTCAACCGGCAGCGCAGGCGGGCCGGCTGCTCCTCCGTACGCCTGCACCCGGTGCTCGGCCGGGCCGCCCGGGCGCACAGCGCCGAGATGGCCCGGCACCACCGCCTGACCCACACCGGAGCCGGCGGCAGCACCCCGGCCGGCCGGATGCGGGCGGCCGGGTACCACCTGCGTTCCGGTGGGGAGGCCGTCACCGCCGGCCCCGCCACCGCGCGGGGCGCCGTGACGGTGTGGATGCGCAGCCCGGCGCACCGCGCCGTCCTTCTGCGGTGTGCCTACCGGCACGCCGGCGTCGGTGTGGCGGCGGGCGGGGGAGGCCCCTGGTGGACCCTGGATCTGGCCTCGGGGCACTGACGTGGCCGGCCCGTCGGACCGGGCCGGGGTCAGGCGAGGGCGGCGTCCCACCACCAGGCGACGGCCGGTGCCCCCTCCACCGGCCCGGGCCGGACGTCGGACGGCTCGTCGGCGTAGGTCACCAGCGTGTCGTCCATCTCGTCCGGCCAGCGCCCCGCGCTGAGATAGCGCGGCACGCGCAGTCCCCACTCGTTGTTGCCGCGGATGCCGTACCGCAGCCCCTGGAGGTAGGCGGCCAGCTCGGTGCTCGCCGTCGGCCGGACGCGGTCGTGGAGCTGCTGGAAGCGGAGCAGGACGCGGTCGCGCAGGCCGTTTGCCACCTCCACCGCCTCCTGAACGCCGATGGAGCGTTCCTGCATCAGTACCGTGTAGATGTTCTGGTCGGCCCGGTCCCTGGTGAGCTCCTTGCGCAGCGAGTGCCGGTCGTTGTCCAGCGCGGCCACGCAGATCGCCATCTCCGTCAGGGCGCGGACCGCCGGCCGGTGCATCTCGCGGTCGGGGACCTGTACGCCGGTCGCCGGCTCCAGCAGGGCGAACGCCGGCTCCCCGCCCGCCGCCAGCAGCCGCATCGCCAGGAAGTCGTCCAGGCCCGGCATGTGGCCGAGTGCCTGGTTGCCGACCTGCCAGGCGACGCCGGACAGCCAGGCGCGGTGCGCGTGCACGAACCGGCTCACCTGGGTGGGCGGCGTGCGGGAG
The DNA here is from genome assembly GCF_014647975.1 of Streptomyces fumigatiscleroticus. Lineage (GTDB taxonomy): Bacteria > Actinomycetota > Actinomycetes > Streptomycetales > Streptomycetaceae > Streptomyces > Streptomyces fumigatiscleroticus. The sequence goes on along the minus strand of NZ_BMQF01000001.1, from coordinate 326,935 downwards.
CGGAGCCGGCGCATGATGTCCCGCAGCGCGGTGGCGTACCGGTCCCCGCTCACCGCCGAGTCCGTCTCGCAGGCGCGCTGCACCTGGCCGGCGAGCGCGTTGAACTGTGCGGGACGGCTGCTCAGCGGCCCCCTGTCACAGCGCGCGTCGTCGAAGGCGAAGCCCCAGTACACCCACAGCGCCGCCGTCAGCAGCCGGTCGTCCTCGGCGGCGGGGGCGAAACGGGCGAAGAAATCGGTGCTGTGCGTGGCGACGACCCATGCCTTCTCCCGTTGCGTGGCGCACATGCCGCTGTCGCCGATCCATTCGACGGCCCGTTTCTCGATCTGCCGGACACGGGGATGGACGGCGGACTCGAAAGGGCAGTAGATCGGCGGCAGATCGAGATCGGACATGCGAATTCCCATGGCGGCCATGGCGCATACGCACCTTTCAGCGAAGAAAGCGGGAGGATCGCCACGATGATGTGGAACGGAGCGCCGAAAAGGCGACCGGCCATGCCCGCCGTCCGGTACCTCTCAGCCGAAAGCGTGCCGGGCCCGCCGCCGTTGACGTGAGCGGCGTCCGCCCGCGCCGGACTCCGAGGCCGCGCCCGTACCGTTTCGTTTTCCGTACCGCCGCGGGCGGACGTTTCGCTGAGCGTGTCGCCCTCCCGGACCGCCACTGCGGAGGGTGGGGCCACAGCGACACGGTTCCGAACCGTGAGGGGGGTACGCATACGGGTACGAAAGGGTTGCCCGCCATGATCGAGACTGCGGTCGCCCGTGCGCAGGTGGTGCGCTGGCCCGGTGTGGCCGGAGGGCTGTGGCTGGTCCGGGGCACCGAGACGATCGACACCCCGGACGATCCGGTGCTGCGCCTGGCCGCCCGGCCCGGCCGCGGCTGCCGGGTGGTCGTGCTGGACATGGCGCGGGTGCGGGCGCTGTCGGTGCACGCCGCCGGCGGGCTGTTGTCGTGCGCGCGACGGCTGGCCGACCGCGGGTGCCCGCTCTTCCTGCTGTCCCCGCCGCCGGAGACCCGGCGGACGGTGCAACGGGCCGACCGGGCCGGTGTGCTGCGGATCAGGCCCTCGCTGCGGGCCGTGGTCGCCGAGTGCACGCCCCGGCGGCCGGTGCCCGAGGCCACCACGGGACCTGACGCGCGGGGCACCGCCTGCGAGGAGGAACGGCTGCGCACCGAACTGCGCGATCTGCGGCGGCAGCTGCGCTCCCAGGCGGCCATCGCCCAGGCGCTCGGGCTGATCCGGGGCAGGTACGGGGTTCCCGACGAGCGGACGGCGTTCGCTCTGCTGCGCGAGTCCTCGCAGCGGCACAACGTCAAGCTGAGGATGCTGGCCGCGGCGCTCACCACCGCGCCCGCTCCCCGGGAGGCGGCCGGCGAGTGGTTCCCGGACCGGATCCGCCGGCCGGCACCGCCCCTGCCCTTCGCGACCGGGTCGGGCCCGGCCGGACCGAACCGGACCCGGGTGATCGAGGCACTGCTCGACCGGGCACTGGACATCGGCAGGGCGGACATGGGCGATGTGCAACTGGCCGACCCGGTCACGGAGGAGCTGTGGATGGAGGCCCACCGGGGCCATACGCAGACGTTCCTGAACTTCTTCGACCGGACGGGGCGGGACGGCTCCGCCTGCGCGCTCGCCCTGCGGCAGGGGGTGCCGGTGACGGTCCTCGACGTGGCCACCGACGTCCAGTGTCCGCCGGAGTCCCGGGCGGCGCTGCTCGCCTCGGGCTCGCGTGCCTGCCACAGCACTCCCGTGCCCGCGCCGGACGGCACCGTGCTGGGCACGGTCTCCGTCCACTACCGCCGCCCCGGCACCCTGCTGGACCACGCCCGGGTCCAGGCGCTGGACGAGCTGGGCCGGCAGGCGGGGGCGTGGCTGGACTGGCACCGGAGCACGGTCGTCGTCGACGCGCTGGAGGATCTCCACACCCACGCGCGCCAGGCCTGACCCCACGCCGGGAACCGCACCGCGTCGCGGCCCGGACCCCCTTCCGCCGCAGTACGCCGTCCCCTTCCCGCAGTACGCCGTCCCCGCCGGGATACGGCCGCCCGCCCGCCGCCGTACCCGCTCCGCCCGCTGCCGTGTGCCGAGGCGGAGCGGGATCCGCGTCCAGGCACGGGGCGCGCGGACCCGGCCGCGGCGGCGCCGGTCCCGCGGATCGGGGGTGGCGGACCTCGTACGACCCGCCGCGACCCCCGCCGGGACCGGCGCGACACCGCGGAAGTCCCGGTTCCGCCCGGGCCGGCGCGAGTGGGCGCCGCAGCAGGGGGCCTGGTCTACCCTGACGGCACCACAGATCTCTCCCTGCTCCTTCGCATCCGACGAGGTCACCATGGACACGCTGGTCTTCGACAGCTGCGACCTGGACCTGACCGAGGACTTCCTCAGCAGGGCCTACGCCAGAATGCACATCGGCAGCAGCACTCCCGTCGGCAACCGGGCGCGGATATCCCGGCAGGCGACGGCGGGCGTCAGCGTCGACGAACTCGACCTGGAGTTCGACATGAGCTACGCCGTCACGCCGCTCGGCCGGATCTGCCTGTGCGCCGTGTACGACGGCACCATCCAGGACCACTCCTTCGGCGACGTGGAGGACGCCTTCGGGCCGGGCGACGTCGTGTCGTTCGCCCCGCCGGACATGCCGTACTCCGGGCGGATCTGCCGGGCCCGCTACAACATCACGATGCTCGATCCCGGCCTGCTGACCCGGGTCGCGGCCACCGCGCCCGGGTACGTCCCGCAGCCGGTCCGCCTCACCGGGCACCGGCCCCACTCCCCGGCGGCGGCCCGGCATCTCCAGGCAGCCATCGGCTATCTGCGCGACCATGTGCTGGCCGACCCGGCGGTGGCGGACCAGCCGCTGGTCGCCTCGACCGCGGCGCAGTACCTCGCGGCGGCCGTCCTGAACACCTTCCCCAACACCGCACTCGCCGACCCGACCGGCCGGGACCGCGGCGACGCCCACCCCGCGACCGTGCGGCGCGCCGTCGCCTACATCGAGGACCGCGCCGACCAGGACATCGCCGTCGCCGAGATCGCCGCGGCCGCGCATGTGACCGTCCGCGCGCTCCAGTACGCCTTCCGGCAGCACCTGGGCACCACACCGCTCGGCTATCTGCGGCGGGTACGCCTCTCCCACGCCCACCGGGAGCTGCTGGACGCCGACCCGCGCGGCGGCACCACCGTCACCGAGGTCGCCGCCCGCTGGGGCTTCTTCCACCCCGGCCGTTTCGCCGCCCTCTACCGGGACGCCTACGGCCGGCCGCCCCGGCAGACGCTGCTCGACGTCCGGATGCCCTGACGCGGTCCGGTCCCCTTCCCGCCCGCCGGGAGGCGGGCGGGGTCGGGGGATCATCTTCCGGCGATCCGGGGGCAGAGGTGTCTCACCGCCCGCCGTGCCGCGTGGGAAGGAAAGGCCGCAGTGAAGAGCACCGACCCCAGCACATCCGCACCGGACCCGGACGCCCTCCCGCCCGTTCCCGTCGACCCGGAACTGGCCGCCGCCGTGCACCACCTGGGCCGGCAGCCGCCCGTCACACGGGAGACCGTCGCGGCCGTGCGCGCCACGACGGACGCGGCGGGCGCCACCGACGAGACGCTGCGCGGCGACGGGACGTTCCATGTGGAGGAGCGCGCCGTCCCCGGACCCGGCGGAGCGCCAAGGACGACCCTGCTGGTCTGCCGGCCCGCCGGGGCGGACTCCCCGCGGCCCGTCCTCTACCACCTGCACGGCGGCGGCATGATCGCGGGCAGCCGGCGGCACATCGTCTCGGACGTGCTGACCTGGACGCGGGAGCTGGGAGCGGTGCTGGTGTCGGCGGAGTACCGGCTCGCACCCGAACACCCGCACCCGGCACCGCTTCAGGACTGCTACGCGGGCCTGCTGTGGACGGCCCGGCACGCGGACGGGCTGGGCGCGGACCCGGACCGGATCGTCGTGGTGGGCACGAGCGCGGGCGGCGGGCTGGCCGCCGCGACGGCGCTGCTCGCCCGGGACCGCGGCGGTCCGGCCCTCGCGGGCCAGATGCTGCTGTCGCCCATGCTCGACGACCGCGACGGCACGCCGTCCGGCCGGCAGATGGCGGGCGTGGACCTGTGGGACCGCGTCTCCAACGCCACCGGCTGGCAGGCTCTGCTCGGCGACCGCGCGGGCGGACCGGACGTCTCCCCGTACGCGGCACCGGCCCGGGCAGGCGACCTGTCGGGGCTGCCGCCGGCCTATCTCGACGTCGGTTCGGCGGAGACCTTCCGGGACGAGACCGTCGCCTACGCGAGCCGCCTGTGGCAGTGCGGAGCCCGCTGCGAACTGCACGTGTGGGCGGGCGGCTACCACGGCTTCGACGAACTGGCCCCGCGGGCCGCCGTCTCCCGGCGTGCCAAGGCGGCCCGGCGGCAGTGGCTGTACGCCCTGCTCGGCGCCGCGTCCGCGCCGGCGTAGCGGCTCCGCGCACAGGACGGCGCAGACGGGGTCCCACCCGCCTGCGCCGTCCGCCCTTTCCCCACCTCCCAGGGGCACCCCGTGCACGGGTCCGCTACGCCCCGTGCGGTCGCCCTGAGAAGCTCGACCGGGCCGCCGGAGGCTGAGCCTTGGGACAGGTTGCTCAGCGGCCCGTGACGGGCGGGTGCCCCCGGATCCGGGGCGCATGCGTGCCGGTTCGGATTTTTCTCGGCAGCGGTGTCGTCCGGGTCTCCCGTCAGGTCTCCCGCCAGATCCACCGCCGGGTCTTCCGCCGCGTCTCCCGTCAGTGATGCGTGCGGGGCGCGTTCCGGCCGTAGAGGGCGTACAGCTCCTGCGAGGTGGTGACCAGTTCGCGCTGCTCCTTGCGTGAGCCGACCATCGGCTGGGAGCCGTGCAGCGGCACCTGGGCGCTCTCCGGCAGGAACTTCACGGTCACCAGGCCGATCACGCCGGCCGCCATCAGGTAGTAGGCGGGCATCAGCCGGTCGCCGGTCAGGTTCACCAGCGCCTCGGTCACCAGGGGAGTGGTGCCGCCGAACGCGGCCACGGCGATGTTGAAGCCGATGCCCATGGCGGCGTAGCGGACGGCGGTCGGGAAGAGCGCGGGCAGGGTGGCGGCGCTGGGCGCGGCGAAGCAGGCCAGGAGCGTGGAGATGATCAGCACCCCGCAGACGGGCTGCCAGCTGCTGTCCGCCTTGATCAGGAGGAAGGACGGCACGGCGAGGACGATCAGCGCGGCGGCCGCGACCGCGTAGACGGGGCGCCGGCCGACGCGGTCGCTGAGCCGCCCGATGAAGGTGATCAGCAGCACGATCCAGACCATGCCCACCAGGACCAGCAGGTCGGCGGAGCCGCTGGAGCGGTTCAGGGTCTCGGTCTGATAGGTGGGCAGATAGCCGGTCACCATGTAGTTGGTGACGTTGTAGAGCAGCACCAGGCCCATGCAGACCAGCAGGGCCCGCCAGTGGTTCTTGACGATGGTCCTGAACTCGCTGCCCGCCGACTCCTGCGCGAGGTGCTTCTCGTGTTCGTCCAGCTGCTGCTGGAAGGCGGGCGACTCCTCCAGCTTGAGCCGCATGTAGAGCCCGATGACACCGAGGGGCCCGGCGATGAGGAACGGCAGGCGCCAGCCCCACGACAGCATCTGGGCGTCGGAGAGCGCCAGGTTCAGCACGGTGACCAGGGCGGAGCCGAGCGCGTAGCCGACGAAGGTGCCGAAATCCAGCCAGCTGGACAGGAAGCCGCGGCGCCGGTCGGGGGAGTACTCGGCGACGAAGGTGGTGGCACCGCCGTACTCGCCGCCGGTGGAGAAGCCCTGGACCATCCGGGCCAGCAGCAGCAGGACGGGCGCGGCGATGCCGATGGTGGAGTAACTGGGGATCAGGCCGATGGCGAAGGTGCCGATCGCCATCATGATCATGGTGGTGGCGAGCACCTTCTGCCGGCCGAGCCGGTCGCCGAGCGGCCCGAACACCAGGCCGCCCAGCGGGCGGACGACGAAGGCCGCGGCGAAGGTGGCGAAGGAGGAGATCACCTGGGCGGCCGGGGAGGCCCCGGGGAAGAAGACCTTGCCGATCGTGGCGGCGAGATAGCTGTAGACGCCGAAGTCGAACCACTCCATGCAGTTGCCGAGCGCCGAGGCGCCGACCGCGCGCCGCAGCAGTGGGGGCTCGACGACCTGGACGTCCTCCGCGCGGAAGGCACGCCGGTTCCGGCGCAGCCGCCGGGTCAGCTCCTCGCGCACCTGCCGGGGCATGGCCGCGATCCTCTCCGGCAGTATGCCCCTGCCCGTATGTCCGGACCGGCCGCCAGGCGCCTCCTGTGCCACTCTGCTGCCCCTTTCATCAAATACGTTACTTTCTTCACCATATGCGCATTACGATGAATCACGTCCGTTCAGCGCGCTGGGGGAGAGGGCGGCGTGTGGCGAATGAGCTGTTCGTGCACATGCGGTTCTCGTGACCGGCCTGCTCGGGCGGCAAACCCGCTGCCGGATCACCCGTCGCGCCGGAGCCGGATCACCGTGGCGTCCAGGTCACCGCTGAGCGACGTGCGCAGACCGTGGTGGAGCAGGACCGTGCCGCCGTACCGCCGGCCGGTGTCCCGGCAGACGCAGACGCCGTCGGGAGCCAGGCCGCGCAGCCGTACGGGAGCCGGTGCCTGCCCGAAGGAGTGGGCGCCGACCACGTCGTGCCCGGCGCGCATCCGGTAGTGCAGGGCGAGCCGGAGTCCGGCCAGGGAGTCGTCGAAGCCGAGGCGCAGTTCGTCGCCGTCCGTCCGTGCGCCGGTGAACCGCCGGGCGGTACCGCGCAGTTCACCCGCCCGCACGATCAGGGCGGGCCTGCTGAAGCGGGGACCGCCCTCGACGGGGTACTCCTCGTGACCGTCGAGCCGCGACTCGAAGGGATGCTCCTCCAGCTCCGCGCCGGCCAGGGAGCGGCATCGGCGTGGGCGCCGGGCCGGTGACCGCATGCGGCAGTCCGTGGAGGGCCGGTGGCAGGGTGCGCTGTCCGCGAGCCGCCGGAAGCCCGGCCGAAGGCGCCGCCGCGCCGCGGCCGGACGGACCGATCGCGACGCCGGCGTGGCCGGCCCCGGCGGACCGGCGGGTGGGTCCCTCGTGAGCGAGGCGCGGCCCGCGGATGCCGGGGCCGCGGCGTGACGCGGGTCCGGGCCCACGGCGGCCGGCTCGGTGTGGCGGGCCCGGGTGCGGGCTCGTCGGGTGAGCGCGGTGGGACCGGGGGTGCGGGATTCCGGAGGCAGGTCGGCGTCCGGTGGGTGGGGTCAGGCGGCGTGCCGGCCGCGCTGCGTGCCGTGGCCGGCCGGCGTCTGCCTCCCGCCGGGGAGAAGACGCAAGTGGCGTCGCGGGCGCCGTTCGGCCGGGTCGGCGCCCCGCAGGAGCCGGTCCTCGATGTGCGTCATGGTGAACAGCAGCAGCCCCAGCCCGGGCAGCAGCAGAACGGCGACGGCCAGCACGGTCTTCCCCTCCCGACGGACGATGCCTTGCGGGTGCCCCGCCGCCGGACGAATAGGCCGGGCGGCACGGACTCATGCCGGGGGCGGGTGCCCGGCCGTCGTGCCGGGCGCCCGCCCCGTCGGCGTGGCCGGGCCGCTACTTCTCGTACGTGCGCAGGGCCAGGCCGAGGGCGAAGAAGGTGGGGGCCCACTCGCCGACGAAGATGCCCCAGCGGTCGGCGCGCTCCTCGCCCTTCTTCTCCACGCCCAGTGAGGCGCACCAGGAGACGACGGACAGGCCGATCGAGGCGAAGGCGGCGCAGTAGGCGTGCTCGGAACGGATCCCGGACTCGTGCAGCTTCTTGACGATCATCTCAGGCTCGCTTTCGTGAACGGAGGGGACGTGTCGCGTCTCCATCCCAGCCCGGTTCGCCGGAGTGTGCGACCGGCAGCCACCCGGGTGGCCCAACCGCTCGCGCAACCGGGCGGTTCTGGCTCCGCCCGGAACGGTGCTCAGCCGGTGCGCGCCTCGGGGTCGCGGTCGGAGGCCGGCCAGACGTACGGCAGGTCGTCCGGCTCGCCGGGGAAGAGGGGCGCGTAGGTGTCGGGGTCCTTGCGCACGAGCGCCGATCGGTGGCTGCGGTGGACGGCGTCGTCACCGAGCCAGGGCGGCAGCTCCCCGTCCCCGGCCAGTTCGTCCTGCCCGCGGACGACCGCACCGGGCCGGGCCGCGGCGAAGTCGGCGACGAGTGTGGCGGCGCAGCTGTCCTGATGGCCGTGCTCGCGCCAGACCCGGCAGATGTCCAGGCCGTACCGGACCAGCGCCTCCTCGTAGCCGATCCACATGCGCACGGCCGGATGCCGGCGCCAGCCGTAGCCGGGCACCGTCAGGCCGCGCAGTACCTGGAGCGCCTCGACCCGCTGCTTGCCCAGCCGGCGGCGGTCGAGCACCTGCGCCGAGTCCTCGAAACCGGGATACGGCAGGAAAGTCTGCATCGCGTCGTCCGTACTCTCGGGGTGCCGTTCCCCTCCCCGCACCGCTCTTCCCTGTTCCGCGCCGTCGCACACCGTACGGCCCGCGGCGGACGCCGGGATTCCCGCGCCTGGATGCGGGGCCGCCCGGGCAGGGGGATGCTGGAGGGATGAGCGCGGCACCGATAGTCGTCCATCCGCCCCTCGGTTCGGGCGGACGCCGGGTGACGGTGCGCGGCGAGATCGTGGGCCTGGCGTACTCCGACCGGGACGTGGTCGAGTTCCTGCGGCGCGTGGGCCTGGAGGAGGCCGAGGGGCTGCTGGACGACCCCGGCTGGGTGAAGTGGAAAGGCGGGCGGGCCCACGTCTACGACGCGGCCTAGCACTGGTTGATCCCCACCCTGTGCCCTACGCTGCGGAGCGCGGAGGTACGCGACGCCCGGCCAGGTTCGGCCCGGCATCCGGCTTCGCGGGCTGGATGCCGAAGCGGCGCGGCGGCCGGAGCCGGATCTCGAGGTTTCCGTCACGGCCCCGGCCTCGTCCTCCTGCCTGTTCGAGCCGGGGCTCTTTCCCGCGGGCCCCGGGGGCTGAGAGGACGTTCCGCGCGGGCACCCCCGGGCTTGGGGGTGCTCGCGCCCTGAGGCTGCCGCCCGGCGCCGACTCCGGCGGCCAACCCTACCGCGACCCGAGTACCCCCGCTTCGAACCTCCATGCGGACGCCGGGCAGAACAGTTTCAGCCATGCTCGGCGAGTGCGGCGCTCCGCGAAGAGGCCCGGCCCCGAGGGCCGTTGGGACCGCCCGGCCGTCCCGGCCGGCCCCGCGGGCGACGGAGGGCGCGGGGCGGGGGAGTCAGCGGCGTACCTTGACCTTGCTGAGCGCGGCGACGCCGAGGGCCGCCAGGGCGATCTGGATGAGCCACTCGACCCAGTCGACGCCCTTGGTGTCGGCGACACCGAGGCCCGCGGCGACGCCGGTGCCGACGAAGGCCGCGACGATGCCGATCACGATCGTCCACAGCATGCCGATGCGCTGCCGGCCGGGCACGACGAGCCGGCCCAGGACACCGATGACGATGCCGATGACGATCGCGCTGATGATGCCTGAGATCTCCATGAACGGCCCTTTCACATACCGGTGTTGTGGCTACGGGTGCCCCCGGTGACCCCGTCCAGTCCGGGCCCCGGCCCGGGACCGCGCGGACGGGGCACCGGCCGGCCCGCCGCACGCCCTCTCGGCCATGCCCCGGTCCACGGCACAGGACCCACCCGCCACCCCGGCCACACGCCGGTCCCTCCGGCTGCGGGTCCGTGACCGGGCGGGGCCGCCGCCGCGGGCCGCCACCGTCCGAATCGTGGACTTCTGCCTTCCCCCGGTTCGCTCTAGGCTTGCCCCCACATGGAGATCCGGCCGCGTTCCTGACGGCTTCCGTCGACGGCGGCCGGACGCGGCCCGCCGAAGCGGGCCGCCTCGGCCCCTGGTCCCCGGGCCCGGAGAGACAACCCAACCGCATGAGCGACCGGCGTCCGTGTCCCGCACCGGACCCACCCGGATTCCGGCCACTCGTCCTCCGGTCCGTTCGACATGGGGCGCCACTCCCGCAACGCCCCGAGCGCCGAGAGGGCGACCCGCGCGAGAGCTCCGCGCCAGGGGAGACGCGAGTTCCCGCGCCGGCGGCCGTCGTCATCGCCGACCTTGGACGACGGCCGCCCACGACATCACCGTTCGGCTGCCGCGGCGCGGATCTTTCCGCAGGGTGCGCCCGGGCGGGACGCCCGGTTCCCGCCCGAGCGCAGACCGCAAGGGAGTCGCACCGTCATGCCGGACACCGCCTCGGCCGGTCCCGGCCCGCACGAGATACTGGCCCGCTACCACCGCGCGATGCTCGACATGTCCGCTAAGGCGCTGGCCGATCTGTACGCGGCCGACACCGTGCACGCGTTCCTGTTCCTCTTCCCCGGCATGGCCGGACGCTACCGGGGGCGGGAGGAGATCCGGGCGGGCTACCGGGCCGTCTGGGGCGGGAGCCCGGCGCGGCCGGAGAGCATCGAGGACGTCGTCGTGCACGACAGCACCGATCCGGAAGTGATCACCGTGGAGCAGACCGTCACCGGAACCCTGGCCACGGCCGGCCGGCCCTTCCGCTTCCCCGGCCGCGTGCACGATCGGGCCGTCGCGGACCCGGAGCACCAGCAACGCGTGATGCGGCCATGACGGCGGCGCCCCAAGGTCCGCTCGCCGGGCGTCAGCCCGCCGGCCGGCTCCCGGACTCCCACAGGCCCGAGCGCCGCAGGGACTGCGGGCAGTGCGGGTAGATCTCCTCGATCTCCAGCAGCAGGGCGAGCACGGGGCGCCGCCCGTCCCGGGTCATGGCGTCGAAGAACGGGGCGTCGGTGAGGATCCGGGCCCGGCCGTTGATCCGCAGCACGTCCGTGCTGCCGGGGATCAGATACAACAGCCCGGCGTGCGGGTTCTCGAGGATGTTGTGGAAGCTGTCGCCCCGCCGGTTGCCCGGCCGGTCCGGCAGCGCGAGGGTGCCCGGCCCGAGCACCCGGGTGAAGCCGGGGGCGTCGCCGCGCGGTGAGATGTCGCAGTTGCCGCGGCCGTCCGAGGTGGCCAGCAGGCAGAAGGGCGACCGGGCCAGCATGCCGGTGTCCTCGTCGGTGAGCCGGTCGTGCACCTTGTCGATCACGATGGGATGTGGCTCGCCCAGCAGCTCGCGCAGTTCGGCCGGTGAGGAGAGCTCGACGAAGCCGTCCGCGCGGGGGGCGGCCGGCCGGTGCGCGGTCGCGTCGGTGGTCTGGGACAAGCCGGCTCACTCCCGGGGCTCTTGGCTGTCCGGTGCTGTGCCGGACGGATGTGTCGCGGGCGGCGCGGTGACCGGATCGTTCCAGGTCGCACCGCCGGTTGCACGAGACACCTTAGCTGATGTTAGGTTCGCCTTACCTAAGGGAATCGGATGCGTCCGCTGCGGTGATGTCGGCGCGCCGTCGCGCGCCCACCCAAGGAACCCGTACATGTGCCCAGTTGCCCGTCCCCGGCCCGCCCGCGCCTCCCGGCGCCCCGGACGCCGGCGAGCGCCACCGCCGTCGGCCCCGGCCCGGACGGGCGGGGACGGGCGAAGTCCGGGCGGCGGCGCGGTACCTCGGCCCTCGCCACCGGCCTCCTCGTGCTCGCGCTGCTGCTGCCGGCCGCCACCGTGCTCAGCCTCGCCGTCGCCGGTGGCGTACGTGGCGATCCCGGCCGGCTCCTCGTCCCCGGAGCCGGGATTCTCCGGCGCGGCGGCCTTCACGAGCTCGTCGGCCGTTCGCCGAAGTCGTGGCGGTGGCCCAGGGACAGGACGGGGAGGCCGGGTTCCGAGGGTCCGGCGCACCGGATCCTTGGAACCCGACAGCCGCCTGTCATGTGCCCGGATCGGCGGGGTGGCGGCGCGGTGGCCCGTGCCGGGTGCGGCGGCCGCCGCCCGGCGTCGGCGGTGGCGGCGGCCGCCGGCGCGAGGAGCCGCGTCGTTCGCTGACGCGGGCCTCTCGCGCGGGATCGTCCTCGCGGCGCTCGGGGGCGCGCGGGAGTTCGCCCCTGCTCGAACGGGCCGGAGGACGGGGGACCGGGGTCCGTGCCGGGCGGTCGCCGGATGCGGGCTCTGGTGTCCCTGCTGGGGTCGGCTGTCTCTCGGGCCCGGGGACCGGGGGCCGTGGGGCCGGTCCCCTCGGCGGGGACCGGCCCTTCAGGGCGCGATCCTAGAACGCCGCCACGGCGCGGCGACAGCGACCGATTCGGCCGGAGATGGCGGAGGTCACGGGAACTGGGTGACCTTCGACGGCACGGTGGACGTCCCCGACGTGGGCGCCCCGGTGTCGTTGACCACGTGGGCGTACTGCCCCTTGCCGCCCAGGGAGATCACCATGATGTCGTGCAGTCTGATGCCGGATCTCACCGGCACCTGGAAGCCGTGGTGCTGGACGATCGTCGGGTCGGACGTGTAGTTGCAGTAGCTGCCCAGCCCCCAGGCCTCGTGCTGGTTCACCGAGTCGTCGACCTTGTAGGCCGCGTAGCCGACGATGCCGTCGTGGGTGATGGCGGCCGCGTTCGGGGCGTCGTAGGCCTTCTCGTTCTGGAAGAAGACCGTGCGGCCGCGTTCGCCGCTCCAGTACACGTCGTACTTGTTGAAGTGCTCGACGAACAGGCCGGTGGCCAGCACGTCGTCGCCGTTGACCCGCAGGCCGTAGTCGGCGCGGTTGGTGTTCCAGCCGACGCCGTCGCCGTGGTCGGCCCGCCAGATCCAGGTGTGGTCGATGATCACGTCATCGCTGTTGACCACCACGGAGTTGGTCGCCAGACCCGGTCCGGCGCCGCCGACGCGGATGAAGACGTCCTGCATGGTGGTGGGGTTCGCGGAGTGGTCGGCGGCCGAGCCGGACGGGCCGATCCGCAGCAGCGTGTCGGAGTTGACGGACCCGGCGTCGATGAGGAAGCCGGCGAGCCGGACCCCGTCGACGTCCGCGACGTGCAGGGCGTCGACGCCTCCGTCCGGGACGAGCGTGGCCAGGCCCAGACCGAGCACGACCGTGTCGGCCCGGTTCACCTCGATGGGCCGGTCGAGGTGGTACACGCCGGGCGTGAACAGCAGGTTGAGCCCCTGTGCCAGCGCGGCGTTGATGGTCGTGGCCGTGGCGCCGGGCTTGACGACGTAGAACTGGCTGAGCGGCAGGGAGGTGCCGCCGGTGTTGGCGGGCCAGGACACACCGCGGGCGTTGGTCCGCTTGGCGGGCACGAACACCTTGTAGTCGTCGCCGTCCAGGTAGAGGAAGGGCTTCTCGCGGGAGATGGGGGTGGTGTCGAGCGTGGTGTACGGGCCGGTGTCGAAGTCGGTCGCGGGCGCGCCCTGGACGCCGGTGAAGGTCATGTTCCACACGCCGTTGGTCCAGCCGCCGACCGAGCTGTCACGCGTGTACCACTGCTGCTGGGAGTAGGGGCCCACGGTGCCGTCGATCTTCGAGTCGGCGATATAGCCGCCCGAGGCCCAGCCGTAGCCGTTGGGGGCGAGATTGAGGCCGCCCTGGACATGGATCCGGCGGAACGGCGCGGCCTGGGCGACCGCCCACCGGTCGGTGCCGTTGGAGGGCCGGATGGCGAGGTTCTCCGCCGAACGCCAGAAGTTCTGGGTGGCGTTGCCGTTGAACCAGCCCGCGTCGACGGTGATGTCCCCGTTGATCTGCGTGTCGTCGGGGTCGAGGCCGAGCCCGGAGATGGAGGTGTAGAAGCCGAGCTGGGCGTTGATGCCGTTGTAGGTGCCCGGCTTCAGCAGGAACTGGTAGCGCCCGGAGCCGAACTGGTCCGACTCCTGCTGGGCGAAGACCTGGTCGAACTTCTGCTGGAGGCCGGGTGTGGAGGGGTCGACCACGATGACGTTGGGCCCGAGGTCGCCGCCGCCCTGCACCGGGGGAGTGCCGTCGGCCGTGGTGTGCACGGCGACCTCCCACAGGGAGTAGCCGTATCCGGTCGCCCGGGCCGTGCCGTACACGCGCACATAGCGGCCCGAGCCGCTGACGTCGTAGGAGGCCGTGCCGCCGGTGGCGCCGGTGACGCTCTTGAGCGTGGTCCAGTTCTGCCCGTCGGCGGAGGCCTCGATCCGGAAGTCCCTGGCGTAGGCGGCCTCCCAGTTCAGGTCGACCTTGCACAGGTTCTGCACCGAGCCCAGATCGACCCGGAGCCACTGCGGGTCGGACGCCTGGCTGGACCAGCGGGTGCCGGTGTCGCCGTCGAAGGCGGCCGAGGCGGGGGTGCCGGCGTTCTCGGTGGAGGAGGCGGTGGCCGGCCTGCCCCGGGCGGCGTTGCCGGTGCCGCAGGAGGCGGGCGTGGTGGTGCCGGCGGTGCCGAAGACCTGGAACTCCCACAGGGAGTAGCCGTACGGGGTGGCCCGGTGGACGCCCTGCATCCGGACGTAGCGGCCCTGCCCCGAGACGTCGAGGCTGTCGGTGCCGCCGTCGGAGCCGGTCACCGTTTTGACGTCGGTCCAGGTGCCGCCGTCCTGGGAGAGCTGGATGCGGTAGTCCTTGCCGTAGGCGGCCTCCCAGTCCAGCACGATCCGGGTGACGGTGGCCGAGGAGCCGAGGTCGACCTGGAGCCACTGGTCGTCGCTCGCGGCGGAGGACCAGCGCGTCCCCGTGTCGCCGTCCACGGCGAGGGCGGCGGGGGTGCCGGCGTTCTCGGTCGACGACGACGTGGCCGTCCGGCCCTGGGACAGGGGGAGTTCGGCCGCGGTGGCCGGTGAGCGGGCGGGGAGGGTGACGAGCGCCGCGGTTGCGGCGAGCGCGACACCCAGGGTTCTCAGTCTCATGCGTCGGTTCTCTGCTTTCTGCTTCCTGCGGGTGCGGTGAGGGGTGGGGCGACGGAGTTTCCGTGTTGCTTAGTTCAGGCTTTGATTTAAGGGATGAGTCATGTGCGCGACAAGACTTTCGACAAGACTTCGGACACGGATTTCCCGGACGCCGGCGTCCTACTGCGCGCCCGCGGTCACCACTAGGCTGCCCGGTACGCAAGCCCCGGAGCGCCGACCACGTCCGGGGCACCGAGCGGTCGCGGGTTCGGGAGACACGCATGGACTACTACGACCTCGGCACGCACAGCCGCCCCGTGACGACCTCGTCCGCCGAGGCCCAGACGTGGTTCGACCGCGGGCTGGTGTGGACGTACGCCTTCCACCACGAGGAGGCGGTCGCCTGCTTCGAGGCCGCCGCCGCGGCCGACCCGGAGTGCGCGATGGCCCACTGGGGCATCGCCTACGCCCTCGGCCCCAACTACAACAAGCCCTGGGAGTTCTTCGACGGCGAGGACCTGGTGCGGACCGTGGAGCGCACCCACGCCGCCGTGGAACTCGCCCACGAGAAGGCGGCGGCCGGCGCCACGCCGGTCGAACGCGCCCTGATCGGCGCCCTGCGCGCCCGCTATCCGCAGGGCAAGCCCGTCGAGGACTGCTCGGTGTGGAACGTGCCGTACGCCGACAGCATGCGTGCCGTGTACGACCTCGCCCCGGACGACCCGGACATCGCCGCCCTGTGCGCCGACGCCCTGATGAACCTCACCCCCTGGCAGCTGTGGGACCTGCCGACCGGCGAACCGGCCCGGGGCGCCCGCACCGTCGAGGCCAGGGCCGTGCTCGACCGGGCGCTCGCCACGGACGCCGGGGCACACCACCCGGGCCTGCTGCACCTGTACATCCACCTGATGGAGATGTCCCCCACCCCGGAGAAGGCCCTGCCCGTCGCCGACCGGCTGCGCGGCCTGGTGCCCGACGCCGGGCATCTGCGGCACATGCCCACCCACCTGGACGTCCTCTGCGGCGACTACCGGCGCGTGGTCTCGGACAACAGCGACGCCATCGCCGTCGACGAGAAGTACCGCGCGCGGGCCGGGGCGATGAACTTCTACACCCTGTACCGTTCGCACAACTACCACTTCAAGATCTACGGCGCCATGTTCCTCGGCCGGTACCACACCGCGCTGGAGACCGCGGCACAGCTGGAGGCCTCCATCCCGGAGGAACTGCTGCGCGTGCAGAGCCCGCCCATGGCCGACTGGCTGGAGGCCTTCCTCGCCATGCGGGTGCACGTCCTGATCCGGTTCGGCCGCTGGTCCGACATCCTGCGGCTGCCCCCGCCCGCCGACCCGGAGCTTTACTGCGTGACCACGGCCATGCGCCACTACGCCCGAGGCGTCGCGCTCTCGGCCACCGGCCGCGTCACCGAGGCGGAGGCCGAACGCCGTCTGTTCCGCGAGGCGGTCGCCCGCGTCCCCGGCACCCGCATGCTGTTCAACAACACCTGCGCCGACCTCCTCGCCATCGCCGCGGCGATGCTCGACGGCGAACTCGCCTACCGCAGGGGCGAGTACGACACCGCCTTCGCCGCCCTGGAACGGTCGGTGGAACTGGACGACGGCCTCCCCTACGACGAACCCTGGGGCTGGATGCAGCCGACCCGGCACGCCTACGGCGCCCTGCTGCTGGAGCGCGGGCGGGTGGCGGAGGCAGAGGCGGTCTACCGGGCCGACCTGGGCCTGGACGACACCCTTCCGCGCGCACGGCAGCACCCCGGCAACGTCTGGGCCCTGCACGGGCTGCACGAGTGCCTCGTCCGGCTGGGCAGGACGGCTCAGGCGCGGCTCGTCGCCCAGCCGCTGAAGCTGGCCGCCGCGATGACGGACGTACCGGTGACGGCGTCCTGCTACTGCCGCCTCGAAGCCGTTCCGGGCGGCGTGGACGCCGGCGGTTGCTGCGCGGGCGACGGCTGAACCGTCACGCGCCCGCGCGTGCGCAGTACAGGAACAGGTGCGGCTCGGGCACGGCGTCCGGATGCGCCGGGGCGAACATCACGCGGTGCTCGGACAGCACCGTGAGACCGGCGTCCCGGACCAGGGCGACGACGTCCTCGGGGGCGAAGCTCGTCACCCGCACGCGCTGCCCCATGAAGACGCCCTCGACGCCCTCCACGTCCAGCGGCACGGTGGCCAGCACCAGACTGCCCGACGGCCGCAGCGCCCGGGCCAGCCGGCGCACGAGCTCCGACTGCTCCGCTCGGTCCATCTGGAGCAGCGTGAAGTACACGCACACGGCGTCGAACGAACCGTCCTGAAGCGGTACGTCGCGGATGTCGGCGCGGCGGAAGGAGGCGCCGGGCACCTGCCGGCCGGCCAGCTCCACCATGACGGGCGAGACGTCGATGCCCAGCACGTCGTGGCCCGCCGCGGCGAGCGCCGAGGCCGTCGGGTGCCCCGTTCCGCTGCCGACGTCCAGCACCCGGCCGCCGGGAGGGAGCCGTCCGAGCAGCCACTCGAGTGACGCCCGGTGCGCCTCCGAGTGGGCGAAGGCCTTCTCGTAGGCGAGCCCGAGCGCGTCGAAGACCGCCGCCGCGCGCCGCCCGTGATCGTCGTCGGCCAAGACGTGTCCCTCCCGTGGCGGTGTGCCGGTCCCGTGGCGGTGTGCCGGTCCCCGGCGGTGGGCCGGTGCCGGGCATCGTCGCATCCCGGGAGGCGGTCCACAACGGCGAGCGCGCGGCGGTCGTGGCGGCACCCCGGGCCCGGCATCCGGCGAGGACCGGGCCCGGGACCGGCGCCGGTGTGCTCACCGTTGCAGGGGCATGCTCCAGCAGTTGGACGTCGCGGGCCTGCCCACGAGGCGGTCGGTGAGCCACGACACCGCGTCGCCCTGGTCGGTGATCAGCGGCACGAGATGGTTGGTGATGATCTTGTCGCCGAGGTTCGGCAGCTCGATGGCGTCATAGGTGACGTTGCCGCCCCTGCGGCACCAGTCCACGGCCAGTCGGCGGGCCTGGGCGTGCGGGACGATGTCGTCCTGCACCCCGGTGGCCAGGCGCACCGGACCGGCCGGCTCGAGCGTGCCGATGCGCTGCTTGTCCAGGGCCGCCCGGGCGCGGGGCTCGGAGGCGATGACCTCGGCCAGGGACGTGCCGCCGACGGTCCATTCGGTGCTCCTGGTGAAGGCGTAACCGAAGATCGCGTCCCCGATGCACATCGTGGAGGTGTCCTTCAGCGCGGCCCGGCCCGCGTCGTTGACGTTCGCCTCGACGACGTCGCGCAGATCGGGGTCGGACTGGGCGAACCCGTTGATCGACCAGCCCAGCGCGCCGGCCAGGGCGCTGCCGTCGATGCCCTTCATCACCGCGGTCAGGTCGGCGGGCGGCGCGCCGCTGTAGGTGCCGGCCAGATTGACGTCCGGGGCGTACCCGGGCTGGAGTTCGGCGGCGGACGCGCTGGCGCCGCCGCCCTGGCTGTAGCCGTACAGGCCGACGCGGGAGGCGGAGGTGAGGGACGTGCCCGGTACGGAGTGCGCCGCGCGGGCCGCGTCCAGCATGGCGTGGCCCTCGTCGACGCGGTCGACGTAGGTGTGCAGCCGGTCGGTGGTGCCGAGGCCGACGTAGTCGGTGACGACGACGGCCGCGCCGGTGGCCAGCAGCCGGTAGATCGCCAGGTCCTCGTAGCCGACCGACACGGTCTCGCCGGTCAGGGTCAGCGGGTGCTCCAGCGCGAACGAGGGCGCGCACTGGTCGCCCTGGCCCATGGTGCCCGAGCCGAGGACCACCAGCGGGCGGGGGCCGCCGCCCTTCCAGGCGGCGGACGGCTCGATGTAGGCGCCGGTCACCGCGACCGGCTGCCCGTTGGAGTCGGTGGACTTGTACATCAGGCGGGTCGCCGTGCCCGGCAGGGGGCGGCCGTCCAGGCCGGGCAGGCTCAGGCCGAGCGACATGGGCTCGTGACGGATCAACGCGCCGTCGGCCGCGGGCAGTTCGGCGGGCGGGGTGTAGAAGGCGGGGATGGTCACGCCCCGGGACACCACGGGCCCGGTGCCGGCCGCGGGGGCGGCGGAGGCGGGCAGGGCGGCCGTGCAGACGTACGCCGTCGCGACCGCCATGGTCGTCAGCAGATGCCGGCCGCCGGCGCGGCGGGCACGGCCGGTGCCGTACGGCCGGCGCGCGGCGCCCTGGCCCGCGACGGTGCCGGGATCGCAACGCGAACGATTTCTGATGCGGCTCATGCGGCTCACGGCTCACTCCTCGCTCTGCTCCCATGCGGTTGCAGCGGAAACTAACACCGCTCACTTACCGCAGGTAACACTTCGGGAAGTTACGCTGCGGTAACTATTGCCGTGAAGGCGGCCGTCAGGGTCGGCCGGGCGATGCCGGTCACAGAGTCCGGGGGAACGGCCGCGAGCAACGCGCCCTGTGGGCCTGGGGGTTCGGTGCGGCCGTGCGGCCGGCGCGCGGCTCCGCCGCGAGGCCCGCGACGGCCGGCATCGCCCGTGCCGTCGCCGTCTCCGGGTGCGGCGACGCCGAACGGTGGGCGTACGCCGGACGCCGCGCCCGTGCCGGGCGGTCCCGTGCCGGGCGGTCCCGTGCCGGGCGGTCCCGTGCCGGGCGTGCGGCCTCGGCGGGCAGCCGCTCCGGCCGGTCCACGGCCCGGACCGGCACTGCCCGCCCCGCCGGCCGGGTCCCCGCGCCGGCGATCGTACGGTGCGGCCCTGTGCTCGTCGGCCGGACGTGCCGTGTCGGGTGCGGGTTCCCGTGAGGGACACGTGTTGTCCGCTTCCCCGCCGGGGTACATCATCCTCGGCGCGTCATCCGCGCGGCCTTCCGCGACGTCGAAAAGGACACCCCGCTCTTGGCTCTCACGTACCCGGAAGCATCCTCCGCCCGCCGGCCGGGACGGCTGTGGACCATCAGGATCACCGGCCACAGCGACCGGACGGCGTCGGTGACCTGTTCCTCGGCCTGCGTCATGCCGCCCCGTTCCCGCGACATCGCGGGGCTGCGCCGGTTCGCCGAGGCGCACGCGCTGGCCCACGCCAGAGCGGCGACCGTGCATGCCGGCGCCGCGTGCCAGTGCCGGACGCAGCACTGCGCCGCGCACGAGGGCACGCAGACGCACTGCGCCGGGGACGTCCTCCTGATCCTGCGGCACGACCCGGCCGTCGGACGCGTGTGGACGCTCGCCGAGGTCTGCTCCCGGTGCGCTCCCCTGATGACGCACGCCCGGGTCGTGGGCCGCGCCGCACCCCGGATGCCCGAGGCGGCTCCGCGACCGGCCGCGGAGCCGCCGGGGCCCGCCGCCACGACGGCCGTCGTCGTGCCGGGCGGATTCCGCGCGCCCGCGGGCGCCGGGAACGAACGGCGCACGGGCCCGGTCCGCCGGACCCGTGGCCGGTCCCGCCCGCGCCGGCGGGCCCAGGGCTGAACGGGACCGCCGTTGACATCCGTGATGCCGGTGGAAGCGCGGCACGGCGGGCCCCCTCCGCGATTCCGGCTCGTGCCGGAGGCCAGGAGGCCAGGAGGGCCGAGAACCGCGTGCACCCCGACCGTGCCGTGCGGGCCGGCCCGCAGGGGCAACGCGTTCCGCCCGGTTCCGGAGGCCGGCCGGTGATCCCGCCCCGCCCGGATCCGGGCGTTCGGCTGAAGCGCCGCAGTGCTTTTCGCCGCGTGGGCGACCGCTCGTCGGCACCCGTATGCGCAGCTCAGTCCCGCTACGGCGGTCACGTGGGGCCGGAAGGGGCCGGAATCGGGGCGCGTGTGACCGGTTCGTGGCCGGGTACGCGGCCCCGGTCATGGACGACTACGAGCACCTCGACCTGGCCGGGAGCGATTTCGTCCCGGCCGAGCACACGACGGAATGGCTGGCCGTGCTGAGTCTGGAGGAGGCGCACGACCTGCTCGCCCTGCTGTCCTTCGCGCGGGAGGAGGGGCCGATGTCCGAGGAGGCGGACCGGCTGGCGCGGGAGATCGCCGCCCGTATCCCCTCCGAGAACTGATCCTTCCCCTCGGCCCGGCACCCGGATAAGTCCACGATGTGCAGCCGGACCTCGGGCCGGCAGTGACCGCAGGCGTGGACGCCCGCGGTCAGCAGCCGCCGTGCCTCGTCACGGCCGACCGGGCGGTGCCGTTTGCCCGCCATGTGGCAGTCTCCGGCGTGGACCCGGACCGGCGGGCGTCCGGTGCCGATGCCGAGTTCGACGATCCACTCCGGCGGCCGGGGGCGGTCGCGGCGGCCCCGCTCCTCCTCGGCCTGCCGTCTCTTCAGGGCGGCGATCTTGCGGTCGATGCGTGCCAGCCACATGGCGTGCCAGATGCGCAGGGTGTGCAGGCGCTCCAGGTCGGGCGGCAGGTCATCGAACATGTTTTTGATTCTAGGCCCAGGATTTCACTGCTCGTCCCCGGCCGGCCGGATGCCGGGTGGCTTGCGGACGGAGCGGCCGGGCACCCGGAGTACGTGGGTCGGCCACGGATCCGTACCGGCGCACACGGCGAGGGAGGAGGCCGGCACCTCCCGCGCGGTCGTTGACCGCCGCCCGCCCGGCCGCCGTGCCGCACCCCGTCGGCGTACCGGCGGGCCCCGACCCCGTCCGGACCGTCCCCCCAGGTGAGCGAAGGAGAGTCACCCCGTCATGTCCAGCACGCCCACGCCCTTGGCCCCGGCCGGCCCGCGCCCCGTGAACCGCGCGCGGGCCGACGCTCCCGGACGCCCGCACCGGCCCGTCGGCTGTGTGCTGCCGCCCGGACGACGTACGGAGCCCGCGGGAAGGAGGTCCCTCTGATGTGCGGTCTCAGCGGGGAGATCCGCTTCGACGGCGGGCGGCCGGACATGGCGGCGGTGGAGCGCATGACCGACCGGCTGGCGCCCCGCGGACCCGACGGCCGCGGCCTGTGGAGCCAGGGCCCGGCGGCCCTCGGCCACCGCCGGCTGAAGATCATCGACCTGTCGGAGAGCGGCGCGCAGCCCATGGCCGATCCCCGGGCCCGGATCACCGGCGTGTTCAACGGCTGTGTCTACAACTACCGGGAGCTGCGCGAGGAACTCCGCGCCCTCGGCCACCGGTTCGTCTCGGACTCCGACACCGAGGTGGTGCTCGCGGCGTACCGGCAGTGGGGCACCGACTGCGTCGACCACTTCTCCGGCATGTTCGCCTTCGCCGTCGTCGAGCAGGACACCGGGCGGGTGGTCCTCGCCCGTGACCGGCTCGGCATCAAGCCGCTGTATCTGGCGCACACCCGGGAGCGGCTCCGGTTCGCCTCCTCGCTGCCCGCCCTGCTGGCGGGCGGCGGCGTGGACACCTCGCTCGATCCCGCCGCCCTGCACCAGTACCTCAGCTGGCACGCCACCGTGGCCGCGCCGCGCACCGTGCTCAACGGGGTGCGCAAGCTGCCGCCCGCCACGGTCCGGGTGATCGAGCCGGACGGCACCCACCGGGACCGCCGCTACTGGCAGCCCGCGTACACCCGGCGCGCCGAGCACGCCGGGTGGAGCGCGGACGACTGGACCGACGCGGTGCTGGAGGCGCTGCGCACCGCCGTACGGCGCCGGATGGTCGCCGACGTGCCGGTCGGCGTGCTGCTGTCGGGCGGTCTCGACTCCAGTCTCATCGTGGCCCTGCTCGCCGGTGAGGGCCAGCGCGACCTGGCGACCTTCAGCGTCGGCTTCGACTCCGAGGGCGGCGAGGAGGGCGACGAGTTCCGCTGGTCCGACCTGGTGGCGGAGCACTTCGGCACCCGGCACCACCAGCTGATGGTCCCCTCCGACCGGGTCTCCCAGGCGCTCGACGGAGCCGTCCTGGCCATGAGCGAGCCCATGACGAGCCATGACGTGGTCGCCTTCCATCTGCTGTCCGAGCAGGTCGCGAAGGAGGTCAAGGTGGTGCAGAGCGGCCAGGGCGCCGACGAGGTGTTCGCGGGCTACGACTGGTACCCGGCCATGGCACGGGTGCCCCGGCAGCGGGCCGCCGAGGCGTACATCGACACCTACTCCGACCGTCCGCACACCGACCTGGCCCGCATGCTGGAGCCCGGGCTGCTGCCGGACCACGACGTCTCCGGCGACTTCGTCCGGGCCCACATGGCGGCGCCGGGCGCCGAGACCGCGCTCGACGCCGACCTCCGGCTGGACACGCACGTCATGATGGTCGACGACCCGGTCAAGCGGGTCGACAACATGACCATGGACTGGGGCCTGGAGGCCCGGGTGCCGTTCCTCGACCACGAGCTGGTGGAACTGGCCGCCGCCTGCCCGCCCGAGCTCAAACTCGCGGACGGCGGCAAGGGCGTGCTCAAGGCCGCCGGCCGCAAGGTCCTCCCGCGCGAGGTGGTCGACCGGCCCAAGGGCTACTTCCCGGTGCCGGCGGTCAAGCACATGGCCGGACCGGTGCTGGCACGGGTCCGCGAGGCCCTGCACGCCCCCGAGGCCAGAACCCGCGGCGTGTTCCGCCGGGAGTACGTCGACGAACTGCTCGCGGCGCCCGACGCCCACCGCACCAGGCGCGGGGCGAACGCCCTGTGGCAGACCGCATTGCTGGAGATATGGCTTCAGACGCACGACATCCGCTGACCACCGCGGACGCACGGCACCGCACGGCCGGTGAACGCCCCGCCCCCGCCCCGGTGGCCCTGCCGGACACCGCCGCCGCGCAGGACGTCCCCGGGCCGTCGACGGCCCACGGCTGCTGGTGTCCCTCGGCGGACCCCGGCGGCCGGCACGTCGCCTTCGTCTGTGACCGGACCGGTGTGCCGCAGCTGTGGCTCGGGCCGGCCGACGGCGCTCGGGCGCGGCTGCTGGACGCCGGTCCGGACCCGGTCACCGAGGTCTCCTGGTCCCCGGACGGCCGGTGGATCGCGTACACCACCGCCCCGGGCGGCGGCGAGCTGACCCGGGTGCTGTGCGTACGGCCCGACGGCACCGGGCGGCGCCTGCTGGCCGGTGCGGAACCGGGCACCTCCGCTCATCTGGGCTGCTGGCAGCGGGACGGTTCGGCCGTGGCGGTGACCGTGACCGAACCCGGTGCGGACCGCGCGCTGTCGGCCTGCCTCGTCGACCCCGACGGGACGACCGCGCCCGTGCTGCTGGCCCGCGAGCCCGGTGCCGCGGCGCTGCGCGTGTGCGACCTGAGCCGGGACGGCCGGTTCGCCCTGCTGCGCCGGGGCCCGCGGGGGCGCCGCGAGGCCGTCGTCGTCCGTACCCGCGACCCGGTGGTGACCTGCGCGGTCCCGGTCGCCGACGGCGACCCGTGGATCGGCGGGTTCTCGCCCGACGGCCGTACGCTGTGGCTGCGCAGCGACGCGGGCCGGGAGTACGCCGCCCTGGTGGCGGTCCGGCTGACGGCTCGGGGCCGGCGGGCCGGGCTGACGGTGGCCGCGCAACGCCCCGGCTGCGGTCTGGAGCTGCTGGCCCTGGACCGCGACGGCCGCGGCGCCGTGCTGGCCTGGAACGTGCGCGGGGTCAGCGAGCTGGACCTCGTCGAGCTGCCCCCGGCCGCCGGTGACGGCCAGGACGTGCCGCCGGTGACGACCCGGCCCGTGCCGCTGCCCCACGAGGTGGTGACCCGGGCGGTGCCCGCCGGCCCGTCCGGACCCGTCGTGGCGCTGTCCGGCTCGCGGCGCCGCCCCGGCGTGTGGCGGCTGACCCGGGGCGGGCCGCGGCGCACGCCGTGGTCCTCCCGCGACGAGGACGCCGTACCCGCCGGCCGCCCGCCGGCGCCGCCGGTGCCGCTGCGCCCCGTCGCCCGCGACGGACTCGCCCTGGGCGGCTGGTACCACCGCGCGCCGGGCCGCCCACCGGGGGAACCGGCGCCCTGCGTGATCCATCTGCACGGCGGGCCGGAGGAACAGGAGCGCCCGGTGTACGACCCGCTGTACCAGGAGCTGCTCGACCGGGGTCTGGACGTCTTCGCCCCCGACGTGCGCGGCTCCTCCGGCTACGGCCGCTCCTTCGTCGAGGCGGACCTGGGCGAGGGCCGCTTCGCGGCGATCGACGATGTCGCCGACTGCGCGGCCCATGTCGTGCTGGCGGGCCTGGCCGACCCCCGGCGGCTCGCCGTGATGGGCCGCTCCTACGGCGGATATCTGACGATGGCGTCCCTGGTGTGGCATCCGGAGCTGTTCCGCACCGGGGTCGCGGTCTGCGGCATGTCGGACTTCGCCACCTTCTTCGCCGGCACCGAACCGTGGATCGCCGAGTCGGCCGCCCACAAGTACGGGCATCCCGAACGCGACCGCGAACTGCTGCGCGCCCTGTCGCCGATGAGCCGGATCGACGCGCTGCGCGCCCCGGTGCTGGCCGTGCACGGCGAACACGACACCAACGTGCCGCCGGGGGAGTCCGAGCAGTTCGTCCGGGCGGCCGCGCGGCGCGGGGTGGAGGCGGAACTCCTGGTGCTGCGGCAGGAGGGCCACGACTTCCGGCGCGCCGGCAACCGCCGCCTGTTCCGCCGCAGTGCCGCCGACTGGATCGAGCGCCGTCTGACGACGGGCTGACCGCGGCGCGGGAACCGGCTCAGGAGCCGCGTGCCGTCCTGCGGAACGCCGCCGGGGTGGTGCCCGCGTGCCGGCGGAAGAACTTGGTGAAGTCGCTGGAGTCGGCGAAGCCCAGCCGGGCGGCGACGGCCCCGGCGGGCAGCGGGCTGTGGGCCAGTTCGCGCTTGGCCTCCAGCACCACGCGTTCGTCGATGTAGCGCTTTGCCGACATACCGCTGGCCGCCTCGGTGGCCCGGGTCAGGGTGCGCCGGCTGTAGCCCAGGGCCGCCGCGTAGTCCTCCACGCGGCGCGTGACGGCGAAGTCCCGCTCCACGGCGGCGTGGAAGCGGCGGAAGGTGTCGTTCGCGACCGGTCCGCCGGGCCGGTCGCCGCGTGCCGTCGCCAGCCGCAGCAGCAGCACCGCCAGCAGATGACGGATCACCTGGACATGGGACTCAAGCGGCAGTTCGGCCAGCGCGTCGTACTCGTAGCGCAGATGTTCCAGTGCCCGGCGCAGCCCTTCGGCGTCCGCGCCGGCCGGGCGGACGGGCCCCTGGGCGAACGGCGGACCGGCCAGCGCGTCGGCGACCGTGGCCGGGTCGGGGAAACCGGGCGGAAAGGCGACCACCACGCCGTCGGCCTCCGGCAGGTCCCGGCCCCAGCGCTGCACCTGCCCCGGGCGGATCCACAGCCACTCACCGGCGGCCGGCGTGTGCGTGGTGAAGTCCACGGAGACGGTCAGGCGGCCGGACCGCACGGCGACCAGCTGGTGGAAGGCGGGCCGCAGCGGCGCGTACGGGTCGTTGCCGTGCCGCCGCGCGCGCTCGGCCAGCCCCGCCAGGGCCACCAGCTCCAGCCCCGGCGGGGAGCCGGCCGTACGCCGGAACACCAGCTCCCTGATCGCCGGTCCGGTCGAAGACTGTCCCTTTTTCCCCATGGCGAGTCCCGAGCCTACCGCCGACAGCCGTGATCACGCTCCTAACGTGGGCTGCGTCGACGCAGGTCAACGGCGTGAGCGCGGGAAGGAAGCCGGCATATGAGGCTGATCGTGGGGATGACCGGGGCGACGGGCGCCGTGTTCGGTGTCCGGTTCCTTCAGAATCTGGCGGAGCTGCCGGAGGTCGAGACCCATCTGGTGCTCAGCCGCTGGGCGCGCACCACGATCGAGCTGGAGACCGGGATGTCGGCCGAGGAGGTCGGCGCGCTGGCCGACGCCGTGCACCGGCCCGAGGACCAGGGCGCCCTGATCTCCTCCGGGTCCTTCCGCACCGACGGCATGGTGATCGTGCCGTGCTCGATGAAGACCCTGGCGGGCATCCGCGCGGGCTACGCCGACGGCCTGGTCGGGCGTGCCGCGGACGTCGTGTTGAAGGAACGCCGCAAGCTCGTCCTCGTGCCGCGCGAGACCCCGCTGAGCGAGATCCACCTGGAGAACATGCTCGCGCTGTCCCGGATGGGCGTGCAGATGGTGCCGCCCATGCCCGCCTTCTACAACCACCCCGAGTCGGTGGACGACATCGTCGACCACGTCGTGGCCCGCATCCTCGACCAGTTCGGGCTGCCGGCGCCGGCCGCCAAGCGGTGGCAGGGCATGCGCGCCGCCCGGTCCCTGAAGCCCGCGTCCTGAAGCCCGCGTCCTGAAGCCCGCGTCCTGAAGCCGGCGTCCTGAAGCCGGCGTCCTGACGCCCGCCCCGCCGCACCAGAACAGAACAGCACCTCACGGAGTTCCCATGCCCTACGACGATCTGCGCAGTTTCCTCGGCACCCTGGAGCAGGAGGGCCAGCTGCTGCGCATCACCGACGAAGTCCTGCCCGAGCCCGATCTGGCGGCGGCGGCCAACGCCACCGGCCGGATCGGCGAGGGCGCGCCCGCCCTGTGGTTCGACAACGTCAAGGGCTTCACCGACGCCCGGATCGCCCTCAACGTGCACGGCTCCTGGGCCAACCACGCGCTCGCCCTCGGGCTGCCCAAGCACACGCCCGTCAAGGAGCAGGTCGAGGAGTTCTCCCGGCGCTGGGACGCCTTCCCCGTCGCGCCCGAGCGCCGCGAGGACGCCCCCTGGCGCGAGAACACCCAGGAGCGCGACGACGTCGACCTGTTCTCGGTGCTGCCGCTGTTCCGGCTCAACGACGGCGACGGCGGCTTCTACCTCGACAAGGCCGCCGTCGTCTCCCGCGACCCCGAGGACCCGGACCACTTCGGCAAGCAGAACGTCGGCACCTACCGCCTCCAGGTCATCGGCCGCAACCGGCTCGCCATGCAGCCGGTCCCGGTGCACGACGTCGCCCTCCACCTGCGCAAGGCCGAGGAGAAGGGCGAGGACCTGCCCATCGCCATCACCCTCGGCAACGACCCGGTGATGACCATCGTCGCCGGCATGCCCATGGGCTACGACCAGAGCGAGTACGAGATGGCCGGCGCCCTGCGCGGCGCCCCCGCCCCGATCGCCACCGCCCCGCTCACCGGCTTCGACGTGCCCTGGGGCTCGGAGGTCGTCATCGAGGGCGTGATCGAAAGCCGCAAGCGGCAGATCGAGGGCCCCTTCGGCGAGTTCACCGGCCACTACTCCGGCGGCCGCCGGATGCCCGTCATCCGTATCGACCGCGTCTCCTACCGCACGAACCCCGTCTTCGAGTCGCTCTACCTGGGCATGCCGTGGACCGAGGTCGACTATCTCGTGGGCCCCAACACCTGTGTGCCGCTGCTCAAGCAGCTGCGCGCGGAGTTCCCCGAGGTGCAGGCCGTCAACGCCATGTACACGCACGGCCTGCTGGCCATCATCTCCACCAAGAAGCGCTACGGCGGTTTCGCCAAGGCCGTCGCCATGCGGGCCATGACGACCCCGCACGGGCTCGGCTACATCACCACCGTGATCCTGGTCGACGAGGACGTGGACCCGTTCAACCTGCCGCAGGTGATGTGGGCGGTGTCCTCCAAGGTCAACCCGTCCGGCGACGTCATGATCCTGCCCAACCTCTCCGTCGTGGAGCTGGCGCCCGCCGCCCAGCCCGCCGGCATCACCAGCAAGATGATCATCGACGCCACGACCCCCGTACGCCCCGACGAGCGCGGCAACTTCTCCACGCCCGCCAAGGACCTGCCCGAGACCAGGGACTGGGCCGCCCGGATCCAGCGGCTGCTGGCCGAGGCCCGCGGCTGACCGGTCCGGGAGCCGTCCCCGTCACCACCGACCCCCGCCGAGAAGGAGACCCCACCATGACCGACTGCCCCCGCTGCGCCTTCGAGACCGTCGAGAAGCTGTACTCCTCACCCGTCCCCGGCGTCTGGGACGTCCTCCAGTGCCGGCGCTGCCTCTACACCTGGCGCACCACCGAACCCGCCCGCCGCACCCGGCGCGAGTCCTACCCCGAGCAGTTCCGGATGACCGCCGAGGACATCGCGAACGCCCCGGAGGTCCCCGTGGTCCCGCCGCTGCGCGCCTGAGGCGCGGGCCTACGCGTCGTGGACGGTGGTGATGCCGGCCAGCCCCGAGACGGTCAGCACCGGCGTCAGCAGCGGGCCGGCGACCAGCTCCACACGGTCCGCGTGGAGGAAGAGCACCCCGAGGCCGGCACTGTCGAGGTACTCGACACCGGTGAGGTCGACGACCAGCGGGCCCCGGGTGGCACCGAGCGCCTCGGCGAAGGCGCCGGTGTTGCTCATGTCGATCTCGCCGACGACCGTGAGCAGGGCGCTTCCGTCGTCGCGGCGGCCGGGGGTGAGGGTGAGCGGGGTGGGCATCAGCCGATCCTCGTGTGCATCTCGACGGTGGTGCCGGTGGCGCCTGGCGTGATGGTGACCTGTTCCATCATGGCCCGCATGAGGGCGGTCCCGCGGCCGCGATGGCGATTCGCCTCCGGCTGCGGGACCTTCCAGCTGCCGCTGTCGGCGACGACCAGCCGCAGCCCGTCGGCGAACGCCTCGACCCGCAGGCGCACGGGGTCGCCGGGAGCGTCGCGGTGGCCGTGCTCGATCGCGTTGGCACATGCCTCACCCGCGGCGACCAGCACGTTCTGCACGGTACGGCGCGGCAGACCGCACTGCGCGAGCCAGCCGCGCAGGGCCTGGCGCACGAGGGCGAGCTGGGCGGACTCGGCGGGGAAGGACAGGTCCAGCGGCGCCGGATGCCGGTAGACCAGCACGGCGACGTCGTCGTCGTAGCCGCCGGCCGGGGCCAGCCGCTCCATCACCTGGGTGGCGAGTTCGCCGACGGCGACGTCCCGGCCCTGCTGGACGGCCGCGCCCGCCTGGTCGATGCCCGCGGTGAGCGGGCGGCGCCGCCGTTCGACGAGTCCGTCGGTGTACAGCAGCAGGGTGGCGCGTGCGGGCAGGGTGCACGCGCCCTCCGGGCGGGGCCTGCCGGGGCGGATCGCCAGCGGCAGTGAGCGCCCGTCCTCCAGGAGGAGGGTGGTGCCGTCCGCCCGGGCGAGGATGCCCGGCGGATGGCCGGCGCTGGAGTAGGTCAGGCGGCCGCTCGCGGGGTCCAGGACACCGCAGAAGACCGTGGTGCACCGGGCGCCGGGCAGACCGGCGGCGAAGTGGTCCAGCGCCATGAGGGTCCGGGCCGGGCCCGCGTCCTGGAGCAGCAGGGCCCGGCAGGCGCTGCGCAGCTGCCCCATCACGGTGGCCGCGCCCAGCCCCCGGCCCACACAGTCCCCGACCACGATGCCGATCCGGCCGTCGGGCAGCGCCACCGTGTCGTACCAGTCGCCGCCCACCTCCAGCGGCCGGGTCGCGGGCTCGTAGCGGACGGCGAAGCCGTCGGGCAGGTGCGAGGGGCCGAGGATGGCGCGTTGCAGCGCCAGGGCGGTCTCCCGCTGCTGGTCGATCTGGTGGGCGCGGACCAGTCCCTGGGCCAGATGCCCGGCCAGCAGGGACAGCAGCAGCTGGTCCTCGTCGGTGAAGAGCCGGTGACCGCCGAGGTCGATCCAGAGCGCCAGCGGGCCGCCGGGATGCTCCAGGACGATCCCGGCGCCGGAGCGGTCGGTGACCGGGGTGAGCGGTGCCACCCCGCGCAGGGAGCCGAGGCGCTTGCGCAGCCGGGGGCTCAGCTCCGGCCAGCCGGGCGCGGGCCCGGCGGCGGTGGTCACGGAGGGTTCCGGCGTGCCGTCGAGCACGACGGCCAGCACCTGCCGCGCCCGCCACAGCTCCTTCAGCTCCGCCAGGGAGCCGGTCAGCGCCTCGCTCGCGTCGCCCGCCCGGGACAGCCGCAGGCCCAGGGCGGCCAGCGCGCTCTCGCGCTGGACGGCGTGGTGCTCGGCGGTCACGTCCCGGAACGTGCCGACCACGGCGCGGCGTCCGGTGCCGGGATCCCGGACCCGGTTGAAGCTGATGCTGATCCACAGCCGGTGCCCGTCGCGGTGGCTGACCGGCACGGTGTGGCGGCCCCTTCCCCGGCGCAGCATGCCCTCGAAGGCCACGGCGGCCCGCTCGTGGGCGTCGGGATCGGCGGCGGCCCGAGGCCACCAGGGCTGCCGCGGCCGATAGGGCAGGCCCTCGGGGCCGTAGCCGAGGATGTCGGTGAACGCCGTGTTGATCTCGACGACGGCGCCTTCCTCGTCGCAGACGAAGAACGCCTCCTGCAACGAGTCGACCAGCGCGGTGCGCCAGCGGGCGTGACGGGTGCGCAGCCGGGACAGTTCCACGTTGGCCCGCACCCGGGCCAGGAGTTCCGCCGCCGCGAACGGCTTGACGAGATAGTCGTCGGCGCCCGCCCCGAGGCCCTCGACGGACGCCTCCTGCCCGGCCCGCGCGGACAGCAGCAGCACGGGGACGGACGCGGTGCGCGGATCGGCGCGCAACGCGGCCACCAGGGAGAGACCGTCGAGCCGGGGCATCATCACGTCGCTGACCACGAGGTCGGGCGCCTCCCGCCGGGCCGCCCCGAGCGCCTGGCGGCCGTCGGCGACCGCCTCCACCTCGTACTCGGCGCCGCGCAGCAGACGCGTCAGATACGCGCGCATGTCGGCGTTGTCGTCGGCGACGAGGACACGTGCCGGGGCGGCCGGGCGGGCGCCGGCGGTGTGCGGCCGGCCGGCGGACGCAACCGTCGCGGCGTCCGTCCGGGGGGCGGTCTCCGGCCGCCGGCGCACAGCCTCCTGCACATACGGGTCGGCGGACGGAAAGACGCCGCCGGCGCCGGTGGCCGGGACGACGGCGTCGGCGGGCAGATGCGCGGAGCCGAAGGGCAGGCGGACGGTGAAGCGGGTGCCCTCGCCCTCGGTGCTGTCGGCGGTGATGGTTCCGCCGTGCAGCCCGACGAGCTCCCTGACCAGCGCCAGGCCGATGCCGCTGCCCTCGATGGAGCGGGAGCGGGCGTTCTCGATGCGGTGGAACCGCTCGAAGAGCCGGGGCATCTCCGCGGCGGGAATGCCGATGCCGGTGTCCGCCACCGTGACCTCCGCATGGCCGTCCCCGGCGCGCACGGCGACACGGACACAGCCCTCGGAGGTGAACTTCAGCGCGTTGCCGAGCAGGTTGAGGACCACCTTCTCCCACATGCCGCGGTCCAGGTACACCGGCTGGTCCAGCGTGCGGCAGTCCACCTCGAAGGCCAGGTGGGCCCGGTCGGCGGCGGAGCGGAAGACACTGGCCAGCTCGGCGGTGACCGCGGCCAGATCGGCCGGTTCGTAGCTCGCCCGCATCCGTCCGGCCTCGATCCGGGAGAAGTCCAGCAGGTCGTTGACGAGTCTGCCCATCCGGAGCGCGTTGCGGTGCACGACCTCCAGCTCCTCGCGGACCTCGGGCCCGGCCCCGTCCAGCCGGGAGCGCAGCTCCTGCACCGGGCCCATGATCAGGGTCAGGGGGGTACGGAACTCGTGGCTGATGTTGGAGAAGAACGTGGTCTTGGCGCGGTCCAGTTCGGCGAGTTCCTCCGCCCGCCGCTGCTGCGCCCGGTAGCTGCGCGCGCCGGAGATGCCCGACGCGATGTGCGCGGCGGTCAGCTCCACGAAGCCGTGGTAGCCCTCGTCCAGGGGGCGGTACCGGTTCAGGCCGGCCACCAGGAAGCCGTAGGGGGTGGTGCCCTGCTGGAGCAGCGGCAGGATCAGCGCGTGCGTGGGGGGCTCGGCCCAGTCGCCCGTCGGCAGGCCGGTGAACGGGGGCCCGTCGAGAGCCGTGACCACGGACTCGCCCCGGGCCGGCGCCGCCGTCGGCCACACGCCGGGCGTGCCGTCGGCCGGGAGGGCGGCCGGGGCGGCCGGGTGCCCCGCGCGAAGGCCGGTGGTGCCGGCCAGCCGCGCGGAGCCGTCCGGCCCGAAGAGATAGGTCAGCGTGAAGGGCAGGTCCCGCGGATTGCGTCCGAGCTGCCGGCCGGCGAAGGCCAGCACCTCCTCCTCGGTGCGGACCATGCTCGGGTCGGAGCCGAGCTCCCGCAGGGTGGCCATCCGCCGTTCGCCGATGACCCGTTCGGTCTCCTCGCTGACCACGCACAGCATGCCCACCACGGCGCCGGAGTCGTCGCGCAGGGGACTGTAGGAGAACGTGTGGTAGGTCTCCTCGGAGTAGCCGGACCGTTCCAGGAAGAGCAGCAGCGCCTCGTCCCAGGTCGCCTCGCCCGTGGTCAGCACCGCGTCGATGCGCGGGCCGATGTCCTGCCAGATCTCCGCCCACACCTCGCGGGCCGGGCGGCCCAGGGCCCACGGGTACTTCTGCCCCAGCGTGTCGCGGCGGTAGGCGGTGTTGCAGAAGAACGTCAGCTCCGGTCCCCACGCCATCCACATGGAGAACCGGGAGGACAGCAGGATGCTCACCGCCGTCCGCAGGCTCTGCGGCCAGCCTCGCGGCGACCCGAGCGGGGTGGCGGCCCAGTCCACCGCGGCGAGATCCCGGCCGACCTCCCGGTCGGCGGCGAAGACGCCGGTGGTGGCGGTGGGTGTCGGTGGCGCATGCTCAGCGTCCCGCGGTGGCGCCATTCACGACCTGCCTTTCCGGTACCGGCTGTTGGGCTCTACCCGCCGGTTTCCTCGGTTCCGTAGGATAAGCCAGCCGATTCGGGCGCTTCCGGGCTTCGGCCCGGCCGAGTGCGGATGACGCGACGACACCGCGGTACCCGTGCTGTCCGTTTCCGCGTATCCCGCACCATCCCGAGGAGATCCGGTGACCGAGCCCCTTCTGACCGTCAGCCGGCACACCCATCCGGCGGGTCCCGTCGTCGTGACGGTGAGCGGTGAACTCGACCACCACACCGCCCCCCGTGCCACCGAGGTCCTGGACGGTCTCGGCTTCGCGCCGGGAGCGCATCTCGTCATCGATCTGACGGGTCTGACCTACTGCGACTCCACGGGCATCACCGTGCTGGTCGGCGCCTACCACCGCACCCGGTCCGCCGAGGCGTCCCTGAGCCTGGCCGGGCTCGGCCCCGATCTCCTGAGGGTCATCGAGACCGTCGGCCTGGACCAGGTCTTCCCCCTGTACCCCACCACCGAGGACGCCGTCGCCGCGCTGCGCCACTGAGCCGCGGGCGGTGCCGCCCCGCCGCCCGGCGTCAGTCCTTCGCCGGCCGGCCCGCCCGCGGTGCGGCGCCGTCGAGGGCGAGGGCCACCAGGCCGCGCACCAGGGGCTCGTCCAGCGGGGCCCCGCTGAGCAGGACGCGGGTGAACAGCGGCCCGCTGACGGCCTCGACGAGCAGCCCGGCATCGGTCCCCGCCGCCAGCTCGCCCCGCTCGACGCCGCGCCGGACCATGACGACGGCGCGTTCGAGACGGTCGCGCCAGTAGCCGC
Source organism: Streptomyces fumigatiscleroticus (assembly GCF_014647975.1). Classification (GTDB taxonomy): domain Bacteria; phylum Actinomycetota; class Actinomycetes; order Streptomycetales; family Streptomycetaceae; genus Streptomyces; species Streptomyces fumigatiscleroticus. Next base: position 293,044 of record NZ_BMQF01000001.1, on the reverse strand, counting down.
CCCGCCGGTCGTCCGGCGTGTCGCCGTACTCGACGCTCAGCCGCAGCAGCGCCCGGCCCTGGGCGGTGTCGAGCAGCCGGGCCAGCGAGGTGAAGTACCGGACCAGGTCCTCCCGCACCCGCCCGGTGTCGGGAACGGGCAGCGCGGCGTCCACCTCGGTGGTCAGCGCGTCGAGCACCAGGTTCTCGCGGGTACCCCAGCGGCGGTAGACCGACGTCTCGTGCACGCCGGCGGCGCGGGCGACGGCGGCGACGGTCGTGCCCCCCAGCCCCTCGGTGGCGAGCAGGTCCACCGTGGCGGCGAGGACGGCCTGCCGCACACGCTCCCCGCGCCGGCGCAGCGGACGCGGGGCGGACTGGGACGACGTCATGCCCCCAGCCTAAAGCAACTGGACTTGCGTTGGGTGTACGGTTCAACGCAAGGCGACCTGCGATACGGCGCGGGGCCCGCCACCGCACCGAGGAGGTTCCCCCATGGAGCAGATGCTCGCCGCCCGCCTGCACGTGCCCAGCCGCACGCTGCGCCTGGAAGAGGTGGAGCGCCCGCAGCCGGGCCCCGGCGAGGTGCTGGTCAAGGTCGAGGCCGCCGGAGTGTGCCTCTCCGACGTGCACCTGATCGACGGGACGCTCACGCCGCTGTACCTGCGGGGCGACACCGTCACCCTGGGCCACGAGGTCTCCGGCGTGATCGCCGGGACCGGCGAGGGCGTCACCGCCTGGACGCCCGGGCAGCGCGTGGTGCTCCACGCGGGCGAGATCCGCGACGGCGTCACCTACACCCGCGGCGTCGACTACGACGGCGGCTGGGCCGAGTACGCCCTGTCCGCCGCGGACGCCCTGACCCTGCTGCCCGACGCCATCCCCTTCGACCAGGGCTCGATCATCCCGGACGCCGTCTCCACCCCCTGGGCCGCGATCACCGCCACCGCCGCGGTCCGGCCCGCCGAGGCGGTCGGGGTCTGGGGCGTGGGAGGCCTCGGCGTGCACGCCGTCCAGCTGCTGCGCGCGGTGGGCGCCTGCCCGATCGTCGCCGTCGACCCCAACCCGGTCGCGCGGGAGCGCGCGCTGGCGGCCGGCGCCGATCTCGCGCTGGACTCGGCCGACCCGGAGCTGCGGACGGCGATCGGCTCGGTCACCGGCGGCGCCGGGCTGGCCGCGGCCTTCGACTTCGCGGGCGTGCCGGCCGTACGCGAGCAGGCGCTGGGCGTTCTGGCCCCCAAGGGCCGGCTGGTGCTGGTGGGGCTGACCGACAAGCCGCTCGGCGTCGCCGACGGCACCCGCTTCAGCTACCTCCAGCAGCAGATCCTCGGCCACTACGGCTCGGACATGCCGGTCTCCCTGCCGCAGCTGCTGAGGCTGATCGAGGGCGGACGGCTGGACTTCGCCGCGTCCATCAGCGATGTGCTGCCGCTGTCCGAGGCGGCCCGGGCGGTGGAGCGGCTGGAGAAGAAGGAGGGCAACCCCATCCGCCTCATCCTGCGCCCCTGAGGCGCCTCAGAAGGCGTACCGGATGCGCAGCCAGGGCGTACGGGCGGCGACGAGTCCGCGGAGGGTGTCCACCGCCTCGGCCTTGACGCGGTTGCGGTAGCGGACGTTGAGCGCGCCGTTCTGCGACCGCTTGGCCTGCTGGAGGCCGGGCTGCCACAGGACGTCCTCCGCGCGGGGATGCCAGCCGAGGTTGACCTCGTGCAGCTCCCGGTTGTGGGTGAGCATGATCACCTCGGCGGCCGCCTGCCGCTTGACCCGCTCGGGCAGTACGTCGTCGAGGTGCTGGAGCAGCTCGCTCCAGGCGGTCTCCCAGCCCGGCCGTACGACCACGGGGGAGAAGTTGAAGTGCACCTCGTAGCCGGCGTCCAGGAAGTCGCCGGCGGCGGCGATCCGGTCGGCGATCGGCGAGGTCCGCACGTCCAGCAGCCGGGAGTCGTCCGCGGGCATGAGGGAGAAGCGGATACGGGTCCGGCCCCGCGGGTCCAGGGCGAGCAGGTCCGGGTTGACGTACTTGGTGGCGAAGGACGCCTTCGCGGTCGGCCACTGCCCGAAGGCGTGCACGAGGTCGGCGGTGTTGTCGCTGATCAGGGCGTCCACCGCACAGTCGCCGTTCTCCCCGATGTCGTACACCCACGCCTCGGGGTCGCACTGGTTGGGCTCGGGCTTGGGGCCCTGCCGCGCGATGTGCCGGCCCAGATGGGCGATGATCCTGTCGATGTTGGTGAAGACCGTGATCGGGTTGGCGTAGCCCTTGCGGCGCGGTACGTAGCAGTAGGCGCAGGCCAGGGCGCAGCCGTTGGAGGGGCCCGGGGCGATCCAGTCGGCGGACCTGCCGTTGGGGCGGGTGGTCAGCGTCTTCTTCTCGCCCAGGACGAGGGTCTCGCCCTTGACGCGCACCCAGCGCTCGACGTTGCCCTCGTTGCCGTGCAGCCCGGGAATGCGCCAGTGCGAGTCGACCTCGATCAGGCGCGCGTCCGGGAACCGGCCGATGACCTGCCGTCCGCGCGGTGACGCGGCGGCCGCGGGCTCCGCGTGAATTTGGCGCACGGGCAGCAGACGGCGGGCCGCGGCCGAGTCGCGGAAGAGCGGACCGGCGCCGGACGCGGGGTCCGGCGCCGTGGGGGAGAGGGCGTCGAGGCCGAAGAGGGCGTCGGAGGCGTCGTCCGGTGCGGCGGGCGGATGGAGCATCCTTCCATGGTACGCAATTCGGACAAGTGACCGCGTACTGGTCGTCCTGCTCACCCGACCGTCGGGCTGGGCGTCGGCGATGTGGTGTTCACGTCCAGGCCCGGCGGCTCGGTCAGGGCGACGACCGGGGCCCCGGGCTGGGGCGGCGGTGGGGTGAGCTGGTCCTTGGGCAGCTTCGGCGGGGAGGTCTGCTGGAAGTTGGCCTGGTCGAAATTGACCAGGCCGGTCTTCTCCAGCACCGTGATGTGGTCCAGCACGGTGTCGTTGGCCTGGTCGGCCAGCTGGCGCACCATGGTGTTCCGGGTGGTGGCCCGGATGTTGGCGATCACCGGGAAGATCTGTCCGTGGGTCACGCGCATGATGTTGACCGCCGTGGTGTCGAACTGCTTGCCCGTGCTGCCGTCCACGGTCGCCACGAACTGCTGCTGCTGCGGGGTGGCCTGGTTGGGCAGGGTGATGCCCAGCTCGGGGGCGATCCTGCGGCAGGTCGCGTCCAGCCGGGCGTGCCCGGCGACCAGGTGCTTGCCCGCCTCCTTCATCTCCGGCGTGGTGCCCCGCTGCATGGCCAGCAGGCCGAGCGGGTGCTCCCACAGCCCGGCGGAGCGCACCTTGACCACGAAGTCGCGGTCGGCCTCGGTGAGCGGCCCGTACCGGGTGTTGGCGATCACGCGCGAGGAGGACGTCGCGGTGTTCTGTACGCCGAGCATGGTCGGGTAGGCGAGGGCGCCGAGGGTCAGGGCGAGGGCGCCGCCCACGAAGACGGATCCTGTCGTGCGGCGGGACAGGCGCATCGTGCCTCCTGGTGCGAGGGACTCGTACACCGGGAGATACGGACGCCGCGGCGGCAAGCGTCAGGGGGAGCGGAAGGTTTTTGCCCTCGATCGTGTGGCGTGTGTCACAGAAACCCCCTCCGGCCTCGCGCCGTCGGCCGGGCCCCGCGGTACGGCGGGGCCCGGCCGACGAGCCGCCATGTCAGCCGTGGTAGGTGATGTAGCCGTTGCGGTCCGGGTCGGAGGCGGACCTGGTGTAGGAGTGGACGTCCGCCCGGCTGCCCGAGGGCTTGTACAGGTAGATGGTGTCCTTGTCGTTGTTCCAGATGAAGTTGCAGTTCTGGCGGTAGACGACGTTGCCGGCGTCGGAGTCCGTGCCCCGGCCGCCGCGCAGCTTCACGTAGTCGCCCGGCTGGAGGTAGTGGTTCTTGGTGAACGTGAACCGGTTGCCGGCGGCGTCCTTGACGAAGTAGCCCTTGAGGTTGACGGTCGTGCCGCGCGAGTAGTTCTTGATCGTCAGATACTCGTTCTTGGTGTTGCCGCCCGAGCACTTGTTGGAGTCGGTGCCGGGCGCGTCGTACTGGACGCCCTTGACCTTCAGGGCCGACGAGTACTCGGTGGCCTGCGCCGGAGTGGCGGCGACGGCGGCGAGCGCCCCGGCAGCGGCGGCGGCCGCCAGCGCGTGACGTATGCGCATGAGGAATCCCCCCTCGGTGGTACGGACATGCGGATGGAGCCCGAGGATCATACCTGTGAGGTGAACCTGCCATGATGGGCAGGTGATGAGGGTGTGAAGGGAGGAGTCGGGCGGGCCGTCCCCTGTCGGCCCTGACGGCGGCGCACCGGGGCGCACGGAAGCACGGGCGTGCGGCACGCACCGTGCGCACCTCGTTTCCCCACGACACCGCGCTCCACCGGGACCGGGACACCTTTCCCCGCTTCCCGGCGTGCAAGAGTCGGCTCTCTTCCGTACGCGGGACGCATGTGCGCCATTCGAGGTAAACAACGCGCACATCCCCGTTTTCCCGCTCACACGGGGTGTGCACCGTGCGCTGCCCGGTCATGCGCCGCGCGCCCTCCTGGCGCCCGTTTTCCGCCGTCCCCGCGGGGCAGCTTCCCGCCAGGAAGCCGACGGGGACGGTCAGCAGGTCCGGGGCTCTCCGCTGGGGGGAACATGCCGAGGTCCAGGCGAGTACAAGAGGCAGTGACGCTGGCCGCTCTGGTGACGGCATCCTGTATCGGGTCGGTGGGGCTGACCCTGGCACTGACACATCTGCCGGCGTTGCAGTCGAACGCCGCCGCGAACGCGGGGCAGGCCTTCGGCTCGGCGGCCGCCGCCTCGTCGGTGGTCGTGCTCTTCTACATCGCCAGGACCTTCCACCACCAGGGCAAGGAGTCCCGGATGCACCGCGAACTGCTGGAGGCGCAGCGCCTGGAACTCGCGATGCAGCGGCAGGTGGCGGAGGGCCAGCACAAGAGCGCCCAGCAGGCAGCCGCCGCCGCGCTGCGCCGGCAGCACCAGAGCCTGTTCCGGATGGCCATCGGCGACCCGCTGCTCATGGACTGCTGGCCCGGCTACGGCCCGGATGTCACGGGAGACCGCCGGCGCCAGTACATGTACGCCAACCTCGTGATCTCGCACCACGCGATGTGCTACGAGCTGGGCTACTACACCGACGACGAGGTGGAGGAAGCGCTCTTCCACACCTTCGGCAGCGCGGTGACGAAGGAGTTCTGGGAGGCGACGCGTTCCTCCCGCGACTCCTCCACGCCCTACGGCGGCGGCATGCGCAAGTTCTACGACCTGGCCGAGTCGGCGTACCACCGGCACGTGTCCGGCCGGTAGCCCGGCCGGACACGTGCCGCCGGGCCGTCAGGGATACGGCGGAGTCCATCCCGCGCTGATGAGCACATGGCGGGGAACCACCACGAGATGCTCTCCCGAGCCCACCCCGGAGCCCTCCGGAAGCCGCGCCTCGAGCTCCGGTGCCTCCGCCCCGATGAAGGCCACGTCGCCCGTGGTGAGCGCGAAGACCGCGGGGCAGTTGGAGTCGTGAATACACCGCTGGTCCGTGGTGTCCAGTCGCCTGACGATTCGCATGCGATTCCTGTCATTCCTCTTCGCTGGGTGGCAGTCCTGGTGCTCGGACGCACGAAGGCTGGGTCGGTACAGCGTTTCCGGGCAGGTGTGTCGAGGGGGTTGTCAGGCGGACGGGCAGCGCCCGCGGAGAGATCCGTGCGGGGCGATGACGCACTCTAGTGGAACCCGGTGCGGCCCGTAGCGCGAATCGACGCCACCTTCCGGGGCGGGACGGCAGGACCCGGGCGGGCGGCGGTGGCCGCGGCGGGAGTCGCGGCCACCGCGCCGGGGCCTCGTCCGTCCGGGGCGACCGGGATCCCGGCGAACCGAACCGTGTGCGGTGTCACTTCGTTCGGACGTTCCCTTTCGGCGAAGCCGGTCACACGAAGGTGTGGCAAGCCACGGACGCACGCTGCCACCGCACGCGTCACGGGCGTAATGTCACAGATCTGTTGCAGGGAACAGAAGACGTGAAGCGAGCCGGATCAGGGGAGAGGGCGGCGCTGGTGAGGATGGACACGGACTGGGCCGAGCGGGGCACTTGTCGGGCGGCGGCCCCTGACGATCTGTTCGTGGAGGGCGCTGCGCAGCAGCGCGCCAAGGTGGTGTGCACGGGATGTCCGGTACGGACCGAGTGCCTCGCCTACGCACTCGACCACCGCGTCGAGTACGGCATCTGGGGCGGTATGACCGAGCGCGAGCGGCGCGCGCTGCTGCGCCGCCGGCCGACCGTCACGTCCTGGCGGCGTCTGCTGGAGACGGCGCGCACGGAGCACGAGAACCATCTGCGCGGCTCGGTGCCCGCCCAGAAAACCGCCGGCCGGCTGGTGGGAGACGCCTGCTGAGCCGCGGCCCCCGGCCGGCTGTAGTGATCACGTCCGGCCGGGGGTACTCCGTCCGCCCGGAGGGAGTCCAGGACGTGCCAGGAGCGGGACGGGGTGTCCTCCGGCCCCGTCGGATGGGACGGCCATGTCACGGAGCACCGGCGAGTCCACTGACGGCGAGATCGATGTGCAGTTCATCGGCAACGCCACCGTTCTGCTGCGCTACGGAGGACTGACCCTTCTCACCGACCCCAACTTCCTGCACCGAGCGCAGTACGCCCACCTCGGATACGGACTGCTCAGCCGCCGTCTGACCGAGCCGGCCCTCGCCGTGAGGGACCTGCCCCGCCTCGACGCGGTGGTCCTGTCGCACCTGCACGGTGACCACTGGGACCGTCAGGCCCGCCGGCATCTGGACCGCACGGTGCCGGTCCTGACCACGCCGCACGCCGCGCGCCGCCTCAGGGTGGTGCAGGGCTTCCCCCGCACGGCCGGCCTGCGGACCTGGCAGCAGGTGACCCTGGAGCACCAGGACGTGCAGGTGCGGGTCACGGCGCTGCCGGGCCGGCACGCGGGCAACGGGATGCTCCGGGCCATGCTGCCGCCGGTCATGGGCAGCATGCTGGAGTTCGGTCCCGTGGGCGGACCGGTCCGTGTGCGGCTGTACCTCTCGGGCGACACGCTCCTGTACGACGGTCTCGACGAGATCGCCCACCGCTTCCCGGCCGCCGACCTGGCGGTGCTCCACCTCGGCGGCACCCGGCTACCCGGCGGCTTCGTGGTGACCATGGACGGCGCGCAGGGAGCGGAACTGGCCCGGCGGCTCGACCCCCGGCTGGTCCTGCCCGTCCACTACGGCGACTACACGGTGATGCGCTCGCCGCTGGCCGCCTTCCTCGCCGCGCTCGACGGGGTGGGGCTCGGCGACCGGCTCGTCCACTGCCTGCACGGGCAGAGGGTGCGGGTGAGCGCGGTCGCGGGAGCGGCGCCGACGGTTCTCTGAGCACCGCCGTATCCGCCGGCGGTGCGGGCTCTCCGGGCCGTGACCCGAAGAGCCCGGCGGGGCTGTCTTCCCAACCCCGCCCGGCGCGGGTAGCCAGTGGTACCGGGAGTCATGCCTCGACGCCGGCCGAACGCCCGGCCGCCGCGGCGCGGTTCAGCTGCCGAGCGCCTGGCGGAGCGTGGGGTAGCAGTCGACGACGGTGTCGAGGCCGACGATCCGCAGGACGCGCAGCGCGGTCCCGGCCGGGACCGCCAGCCGCAGCCAGCCCCCGGCCCGGTGCACGGCGTGGTGGGCGTCGATGAGGACGTTGACACCGCTGCAATCCATGAAGGTGACCTGGCCGAGGTCCACGACGATCCGGTGGGCCGTCTCCGGGCAGCCGAGCAGCACGGCGCGCAGACGGCCCGCGGTGTTCAGGTCGATCTGTCCGAGGACGGTGACGACCGTGATGTCTTCCGTGCTGGTGCGGACGATGGACAGCCGGTCGGGGCCCGCCGCCCCGTGGGTGCCTGCCACGCTTCTCTTCTCGCCCCTTGTTGAGGGTGCCGTCATGACCTGTGCCGTACGCACCCGGATGCTACGAGCCGGGGCTTCAGATGGCTCTGCCACGGGTACCGGCGGACGGTCGCGCGCCGGTGGTGCGCAGGAGTAGCGTCACCAGGACGAGGGGCCGGCAGCGGCCCGGCGAGGAGGACGGTGTGAGGGGCGAGGAGGCCGGCCGTCGCGCCGGTGCTCCCGAGCCGGACGGCCGGCCGGGGGCGGCGGCCGGCACGGACCCGGCCGGAACACCGCGGCGCCCGGCCGGACCGGACAACCGCCGGATCGCGCGGGCGCCGGTCTCGGTGGCGCAGGGCCTGCTGGTCGAGCGGTACCGCACGGAGTCGATGCAGGCCGCCTTCGAGCTGCTGCGGCAGACGTCCCAGCGGTTCAACGTCCGGCTGTACGTGCTCGTCGAGGCGCTGATCCGGCTGCCCGGCCCGGACCACGACGCCGGGCGGTGGTTCCCCCGCCGCATCCGCACCGCGCCGCCGCCCCTGCACGGTCTGCCGGTCGACCCGGACGGACCCTGCGGCCAGTCGGAGGTGCTGGCGGCCGCCCTGCACCGGGTGCTGCACGTCAACCAGACCGGCATGGGCAACGTCCAGATCGCCCAGCACGGGCTGTTGCGGCTGGAGAAGCACACCGGGCTCACCACGGAGTTCACCGACTACTTCATGTTCGTGCGCGACACCACGTCCGCCTGTGCCCAGGCGGCCCGGCGGCGGGCGCAGATCACGGTGCGGGACGTCGCGCTGGCGGACGTCTACGACGAGCCGTCCCGGCAGACGATCCTGCGGGCGGACAGCCGCGCCTGCCACAGCGTGCCGCTCGTCGGCCCGTCCGGCAGGGTGCTGGGCGTGATCTCCTCCCACCACCGGCGGCCGCTGCCCGGTCCGACGTACGCCCAGCTGGCGGCCCTCCAGACCATGGGCGTGGCCGTCGGAGGGTGGCTGTCGTGGTACCGGCAGACCGTCGTCCTGGACGCCCTGGAACACCTCCACGCCGCCGCCACCGGCGCCGCCCCGCGCTGAGGCGCGTGCACACCCCCGCACCCGGGGGTGCGGCCGTGACGGGGGAGAATCGGCACCTACGACTCCGCCACGACCCGAGGAACCCATGCCCGCCCCGCACACCCCCGGCACCGCACCCGCACCCGACATCCGTCTCGTCGTCACCGACCTGGACGGCACCCTCCTGGACGGCGAGGGCCGCATACCCGACGCCCTGTGGCCGCTCCTGGCCGAGCTGCGCCGCCGCGGCATCGTCTTCTGCCCCGCCAGCGGCCGCCAGTACGCCACCCTCGCCCGCCAGTTCCGGCGGGCCGCCGAGGACATGGTCTTCATCGCGGAGAACGGCACCTATGTCGTCCAGGGCGGCCGTGAGCTCAGCTCCGCCCCGCTGGCCCGGCCCTTCGCCGACCGGGTGGTACGGACCGTGCGGACCCTGCCCGCCGGGGCCGACGCCGGCATCGTGGTGTGCGGGAAGAGATCCGCGTACGTCGAGCGGACCGATCCCGCCTTCCTCGCCGAGGTCGGCAGGTACTACACGCGGCTGGAGACGGTGGCGGACGCCACGGCCGTCGACGACGAGATCATCAAGCTCGCCGTGTTCGATTTCGGGAACATCGAGGACATCACGGCGCCCGTCCTGAAGGAGTTCGCCGCCACCCACCAGGTCGTGCTCTCCGGCGCGCACTGGGTCGACCTCATGGACCCGGCCGCGAACAAGGGCGCCGCGGTCCGCCGGCTCCAGCGGCGGCTGGGCATCACGCCCGAGCAGACCGTGGTCTTCGGCGACTACCTCAACGACCTGGAGATGCTGGACGCCGCGACCTGGTCCTTCGCCACCGCCAACGCCCACCCCGAGGTGCGGCTGCGGGCCCGCCGCACGGCCCCCTCCAACGAGGACAACGGCGTCGTGGAGACCGTCACCCGGCTCCTGGGCCTGCGCCCGCCCGGCACGGACTGACACGGCCGACCGCTTCCCGAGGTCATGACCGTGTTGGCGTATTGTCGGTGCGGCACATTTCCATCGAACGTTTGGCAGGGTGGCGTGGCGACCGAAGACAACACGCAGCGGCTGGTCGATGCCCTGGTGGCCGGACGGGACGAGTTCACCGCGCAATGGAACCGGACCGTCAGCGGCAACCTCCAGGGCCGGCTGAGCACCGCGGAGCTGGGCCGTGAACTGGGCGAGCTGTACGAGGCCATCGTCCAGGCCCTCACCGCGGGCGGTCTCAGCGGCCGCGGCGAGGAGTTCGCGGAGGTGCGGAGCCTGCTGATCGAGCTGTCCCGCAACCGGGCCCGCCAGGGCTTCACGCCGAGCGAGACCGCCCGCAGCGTGCTCGCCCTGAAGGACGTCCTGGAGCCGGCCCTGACCACCGACGGGCACGGCGCCGAGATATACCTCCAGTTCGCCCGGCTCCTGGACGATCTGGGCCTGCTGACGACGGAGGCGTACGTACGGACCCGCGAGGAGATCATCTCCGCGCAGGCCGAGCAGCTCCTGGAGCTGTCGACGCCCGTGGTGAAGCTGTGGGACGGCGTCGTCGGCGTGCCCCTGGTCGGCACGCTGGACTCCGCCCGCACCCAGGTCGTCATGGAGAAGCTCCTCCAGACGCTGGTCGACACCAACTCCACGCACGCGATCATCGACATCACGGGTGTGCCCACCGTCGACACCCAGGTGGCCCAGCACCTGCTCAAGACGGTCGTCGCGGCCCGGATGATGGGCGCCCAGTGCACCATCTCCGGCATCCGGCCGCAGATCGCCCAGACCATCGTGGCGCTCGGCATCGAGTTCGGTGACATCCCCACCAACGCCACGCTGGCCGAGGCCCTGAGGCAGGCGCTGAAGGAGATCGCCCAGGACGCCGAGGACGACGCGCGGGGTCTGCTGTGACCGACCGCGTACCCGTACTCAAGATCGGCGACATCCTCCTGGTCTCCATCCAGACCGACCTGGAGGACCAGATGGTCATGGACCTCCAGGACGACCTGTCCCACCGGATCGTCGAGACCAACGCCAAGGGCGTCGTCATCGACATCTCCGCGCTGGAGATCGTCGACTCCTTCGTCGGGCGCATGCTCGCCACCAACGCCTCCATCTCCCGGATCCTGGGGGCCGAGACGATCGTGGTCGGCATGCGGCCCGCCGTCGCCATGACGCTCGTCGAACTCGGGCTGTCCCTGAAGGGCGTCCGCACCGCCCTCAACCTCGAGCGCGGACTGAGGCTTCTGCGGCGGCTGACCGCGGCCCCCGCGGACCGCGCATGAAGCAGTACGCCACCGGCGCCCCGGCCGAGACCGTCGCCGTCACCAGCAGCAGCGACGTCGTCACGGCCCGGCAGATGGTGCGGACGCTCGCCCAGCGCAGCGGCCTGTCCCTGGTGCACCAGACGAAGCTCGTGACCGCGGCCAGCGAACTGGGCCGCAACATGCTGGTCTACGGCGGAGGCGGCGTCGTCCGGGCGGCCCCCGTCTCCGACGAGGGCCGCAGGGGCATCTTCGTCGAGTTCACGGACGAGGGACCCGGGATACCGGACGTGGAGCTGGCGCTGACCGACGGCTGGACCTCCGGCAACGGCATGGGCCTCGGTCTCAGCGGCGCCAAGCGCCTCGTCGACGAGTTCGAGATCGAGTCCGGACCAGGGGGGACCACGGTGCGCATCGTGAAGTGGGGACGGTGAACGGCACGCTGGTCGCGGAGGCCGGCGACGTGATCTGGCTGCGGGCGGACGTGGCGCTCGCCGCGGCGGCCCGCCGCGAGGCGGGTCAGCTCGCCCGCGGCATCTGCCTGTCCGCCGAACGCGCCGCCCAGGTCGAGCTGTGTGTCACGGAGATGGCGACCAACCTGCTCAAGCACGCCCGGGACGGCGCCCTCGCCGTGCGGGTGGTCCGCTCCCGCGACCGGGTCGCCGTGGAGTGCCTGTCCCTGGACAACGGGCCCGGCATCGACGACCTTGAGGGCGCCCTGCGCGACGGCACCTCGGCGGCCGGCACCCTGGGGATCGGCCTGGGCGCCATCGAGCGGCTGGCCGACACCTTCGGCGTGCACTCGCTGCCCGGCCGCGGCACCGTCGTGCAGGCCCGCTTCTGGGCCGGGGACGGCGCTCCTGAGGCCGGTGCCGTCGACGCCGGCGGCCTGACCCGCCCGATCAGCGGGGAGCAGGTGTGCGGGGACACCTGGGCGGTGCGCGGGCTCGCGGAGGAGGGCGGCGAAGCCGTCCTGGTGATGATGTGCGACGGGCTCGGGCACGGCCCGCTGGCGGCCCGGGCCGGGGACCGGGCCAGGACCGCGTTCCGCGAGAGCCGCCAGACCCGCCCCGCCGCGCTCCTCCAGGACATCCACGACGCCCTGCGCGCCACCCGCGGCGCGGCGGTCGCCGTCGCCCTCGTCGACGCCGGCCGGCAGCGGGTCGAGCTCAGCGGAGCCGGCAACATCACCGCCCTGGTCACCGCCGACGGCAGCCGCACCGGGCTGCTGTCCATGCCGGGCATCGTCGGCCTGCAACTGCCGCGTCCGCGCACCTTCGAGGCGGCGTTCCCGCCCGGTGCCGCCCTGGTCATGCACTCCGACGGCCTCAGCGACCGGTGGAAGCCCGCCGACTTCCCGGGCCTGCTCACCCTCACCCCCTCCCTGATCGCGGCCCAGATCCTCAACCAGGCCGCCGTGCGCCGGGACGACGCCGGCATCGTCGTCGCCGCGCACCGGCAGCCGTGAGCCATGCACCAGCGCTGTGCCCCGCATGAGCTGCTCACCGTCGCCGTCCAGGAGGGCGGCGACGTGTTCACCGTGCGCCGCTGCACCCAGTCCGCCTGCCGTGCCCTGGGCATCACGGGCAGCCCGCTGGTCCGCCTCGCCACCGTGGTCAGCGAGGCGGGCGAGCACCTCCTGGGCGCCGAGCACCTGACCGCGCGGCTCCGTCTCGACCACGCCGACGGCGTCCTGCTGTCCGTCGTCCTCCGCTGGCGGGGCTCCGCCCGGCCCCGCCCGGAGCTGCTGTCGGCCGCCACCCGGCTGCTCGACGTCTGCCGTTTCCGGCCGGCCGCGGGCGACCACGGCAACGCGCTGGTCCTCGCGCAGCGCGCACCCGTCTCCGACCGGCCGTCGTCCGAACTCGCCGCGGGCATCCGCGCCCGGCTGAACGGCAAGGACGGGCTGGACCTGATCGACACCCTGCGGGTGCAGAACCGGCAGCTGCTGGACGCGCTGGAGGAGTCACTGCGGCAGCAGGAGGAGCTGAAGCGGCTCAACGACGAACTGGAGGAGACCAACGCGGGAGTGCTCGCCCTCTACGCCGAGCTCGCCGGCGAACTGGAGGAGACCAACACCGGCGTCGTCGCCCTCTACGCCGAACTGGAGGACAAGACACGGCAGCTTCAGCTCGCCGACGCCTACAAGACCCGCTTCTGGGCCAACGTCAGCCATGAACTGCGCTCACCCGTCAACTCCGTGATCGCCCTGACCAGGCTGCTGCTCGACCCCGCCGCGGATCCGCTGACGGCCGAGCAGCGCCGGCAGGTGGCCCTCGTCCAGGCCTCGGGCAGCACCCTGCTGGCGCTCGTGGACGAACTCCTGGATGTCGCCAAGGCCGAGTCGGGCAGACTGGAACCCCACCCGGCCGACACCGACCTGCGGACGCTGCTGCACCAGCTGCGCGGCACGCTCCAGGGCACCGCGCAGCCCGGGGTGCGCCTGGACATCCCGGACCACGTCCAGCAGGGTCCGCTGCACACCGACGAGGTCATGCTCACCCGCATCCTGCGCAACGTCCTCTCCAACGCGCTGAAGTTCACCACCGAGGGCTCGGTGACCCTGCGCGTCGCGGAGACCGAACGCGACGGCACCGCGTGGTTCGTCCTCACCGTCCAGGACACCGGAGTCGGCATTCCCGAGGCGGAGCTGGAGCGCGTCTTCGAGGAGTTCTATCAGGTACGCGGCGCCCACCAGCGGGGCCGGGCCGGCACCGGCCTGGGGCTGCCCTACGCCCGCAAGCTCACCGAACTGCTCGGCGGCACCCTCGTCCTGGAGAGCGAGACCGGCCGCGGCACCCGCGTCACCGTCGCACTGCCCGCCCGGGCGCCGCTGCCCGCCCAGGCGGAGGGACGGGCCGTACCGTCGCCGGAGCCGGCGGAGAGCGGTACGGCGCCGCTGTGGCGGTCGGTCGTGGTCGTCGACGACGACGAGGCCTTCCTGGCCGCCTTCCGTCCGGTCCTGGACCGGCTCGCCGTCTCCGGCACGGTGCTCACCGACAGCGGCCGGGCCGTCGCCACCGTCGCCGCCCGGCAGCCGGAGGCCGTCCTGCTCGACCTCAACATGCCCGGCCCCGACGGCTACGACGTGCTGGCCGGGCTGGCCGCCGACCCCGCCACCAGCCCGGTCCCCGTGATCGTGCTGACCGCCCTCGATCCCGCGGACGTGGACCGCTCCCGCCTCGTCCACGCCCGCGCCATCCTGAACAAGGCGAACCTGACGGCCGAGGCCATCGCCTCCGCCGTGACCGCGCCGCCACCCCGGCCGGCCCCACGCTCCCGTCCGGCACCGCCGCCCATCCAGTCCAGGGCCGAGGAACCCCGATGAGACACGCACCCGAACAGGATCACAGCCCGGCGCGCATACTCGTCGTGGACGACGATCCGACCAACCGCTACGTCCTGTCCACCACGCTGCGCCGGGCAGGGCACCAGGTCATGGAGGCCGAGGACGGCACCCGGGCGCTGGAACTGCTGAGCGCCCCCGGCGAGCTGCCCGAGGTCGCCGTCGTCGACGTACGGCTGCCGGACATGACCGGCTTCGAGGTGTGCGAGCACATCAAGAGCAACCCGGCCACCGCCTCCGTCCCCGTGATCAACATCTCGGCGTCCGCGATCACGGTGAACGACCGCACCCAGGGCCTGTACCGGGGAGCCGACGCCTACCTGGTGGAACCGACCGCGCCGGACGAGCTGCTGGCGACCGTGACCGCGACCCTGCGCTACGCCCGGGCACGGTACCGGGCCGAACGGCTCGCCGAACGGCTGGACCTGCTCAACCAGGCCACCCTCGCCCTCTACAGCGCCTCCGACGCCCATGAACTGGCCCGTGCCACCGCGGCCGGCGCGGCGGCCATCCTCCACTGCGACGTCGCCGCGGTCCTCACCACCCCGCAGGGCAGCCCGTTGGTCGCGCACACCTGGTCCGACACCTGCGCCGCCGACCGGGCCGGCGGAGGGCAGGTGCACCCGGCGGCCGGCTGGATCTGCGAGGACGACCAGGTCGGCGCGTGGGTCGGCAGCGGGCAGGCACCGCAACCGCCCTGTCTGCCCGCGGAGCTGAAGGCCCCGGCCGACCGCCGCACGGCCGTCGGCCGGGCCAAGCCCGACCGGCCCCCCGTGGCCATCCTCGTGCCCGCGCACGCGGTCACGACGGACGACGACGAGCAGCTGCTCGCCCAGCTGGCCCAGGCCTGCGCCCTCGCCCTGGAGGCGCTGCGCAGCTACACCGAGGAGCACGCCCTGGCGCTCACCCTCCAGCGCAGCTTCCTGCCGGAGAGCCTGCCGCGCACCGCGCGCGCCGACCTCGCCGTGCGCTATCTGCCGGCCAGCGACCACCGGGAGATCGGCGGGGACTTCTACGAGGCGATCAGCACCCCGGCCGGCCTGGTCGTGGCCGTGGGCGACGTGGCCGGGCACTCCCTGGACGCCGCCATGATCATGGGCCAGGTCCGGCACGGGCTGCGGGCCTATGTCGCCGAGGGGCACCCGCCCGACGTCGTGCTCTCCCGGCTCGACCATCTCCTGGTGACCGTGCAGCCCGGCGCCACGGTCACCCTCTGCGTCATCCTCGTCGAGTACGGCTCCGACGTCCTGCACATCGCGAACGCCGGCCATCTGCCGCCCCTGCTGCGCGCACCGGACGGCACCACCTCCTACGTCACCGAGCACGGCCCCCTGCTGGGACTGGGCCTGCGCCACCCGCCCGCGCACCGGGTCACCGCGGCGCCCGGGACGCTGGTGCTGCTGGTCACGGACGGCCTGATCGAGCGCCGCCACGTGGACCTCCAGCAGTCCCTGCGGCAGCTGGCCGGGGTGGTCGGCGAGGGCTCGGGCGATCCCGAGGACGCCTGCGCACAGGTGCTCGACCGGCTGGACCCGGACGGCAGCGACGACGTCGCGCTCATGGCCGTACGGCTCAACCCGGCGGAGCCCGGCGACTGAGGCGGGGCCTCACCGCGCGGCGGAGAACGCGATAGTCCACACACGGGCCGTCATCGTCCACACCGGTCCCTCTAGTCTCGACGCAAGCCGACCGCGCGGCTCCGGTGGTGCACCCCCACAGCACGGCACATCTCCGAAAACCCCACGGACGGAGACCCACATGCGCAGGACGAGCGCACGGTTCACCCTGGCCGGGGCCACGGCGGCGAGCGCCGTCGCCCTGGCGGTCGTCTCGGCCACGACGGCCAGCGGTTCCCCCGCCGCCCAGCAGGAGCCGGCGGCGGCCGCCGCCGGCCCGATCGGCTTCGGTGCCGCCACCACCGGCGGGGCCGGCGGCAGCACGGTGACCGTCACCACCGCCTCCGCCTTCACGTCGGCGGTGCAGAGCAGCGCCACCCAGATCGTGCGTGTCAACGGCGCGATCAATCTCACCGGGATGACCAAGGTCGCCTCGAACAAGACCGTCGTCGGCGTCGGAACCGCCGGCAGGATAACCGGCTACGGTCTCAACGTCGCCAACGCCAACAACGTGATCATCCAGAACCTCACGTTCACGGGCTCCGACGACGACGCCATCAACGTCCAGTACTCGACGAACGTGTGGATCGACCACAACGACATCTCCGACGCCTACGACGGCGGTGTCGACATCAAGCGCGCGTCGAACAACATCACCGTCTCCTGGAACCGCACCCACGACCAGGACAAGAACATGCTGCTCGGCCACTCCGACAGCAACGCGAGCGAGGACACCGGCAAGCTCAAGGTGACCTACGCCTTCAACTGGTTCGACGGCACCAACCAGCGCAACCCGCGCGTCCGCTTCGGCAACCCGGTGCACGTGCTGAACAACTACTTCAGCGACATCGGCTCCTACGGAGTGGCCTCCACCGAGAACGCCGGCGTGCTGGTGGAGGGCAACTACTTCGAGAACACCGACGACCCCTACCACCTCGGTGAGGGCGACTCGGACGCGGGCTCGCTGGTGGCGAGGAACAACTGCTTCGTCAACTCCGGCTCCGGGCAGACCGGCGGCAGCGTGGCCTCGATCCCGTACAGCTACACCGTGCAGTCGCCGTGCACCGTGAAGTCGACGGTGTCGGCGGGCGCGGGCGTCGGCAAGATCTGACCCGCCCGGCACGCCCGCACCACCCGACGCACGGACCCGAGACAGGACCGGTGACCCCCGCGGTCACCGGTCTTGCCGTCCGTCGCGTCCGCGTCTAGGTTCCACCCCCACCGCAGCCGGAACGAGGGGGCGCCCATGGCGGCAGAGCCGTCCGCCGTGCCCGGGCGGCCGGGACAGGACCGGCCGCTGACCATCGGCCTGCTCACCGCGAACATCCATCTCGGCGTCGGCGCCACGCTGTGGTCCGGGGTCCGCGCCGCCGCGGAACGCAACGACGTCGATCTCGTCTGCCTCCCCGGCGGCAGTCTGCGCCACGGCCGCAGCGCGCTGTACGAACTCGCCGGCCCCGCCCGGCTCGACGGCGTCGTGTGCTGGAGCTCCACCCTGGGACTGCCGGCCGCCGGGCCACGGGCGCGCCGCCTGCTGCGCCGGCTCGCACATCTGCCGGTGATCAGCATCAACCATCCGCTCAACGGGGAGACGGACGTGCTCTCCATCGACTCCCACGCGGGCATGCGCAAACTCGTCGGACACCTCGTCACCGCGCACGGCCGCAGCCGCCCGGCCTGCATCCGCGGCCCGCTCGCCAACCCGGTCGCCGAGGAGCGCTACCGGGCCTACACCGACGCCCTGCGCCACCACGGGCTCCGGCACGAGCACACCCACGTGTGCGCCGCCGTCGACTTCGCCGCGGCGGCCGGTGCCTCGGCGATGCGGGTGCTGCTCCAGGCGCGCGGGCTGAGGCCCGGCACCGATTTCGACGCGGTGGTCGCGTGCAGCGACGTGCTGGCCGCCGACGCCCTGCGCCTGCTGACCGAACGCGGGGTGCGGGTGCCCGAGGACGTGGCGGTCGTGGGGTTCAACGACTCCCCGGAGGCACAGCTCGGCGACCCGCCCCTGACCTCGGTGGCCCTGCCCTTCGCGGAGCTGGGGGCGCTGGCCGTCGACACGCTCGTCGCCCGGCTGCGGGGCACCCGGCCCCCGGACCGCACCACCGTCCCGGCCACCCTGGTGCCCCGCCGCTCCTGCGGCTGCCGCTACCCCTTGGCGCACCGCCCGCCCCCCGCACCGGCGCGGGCCAAGGGCGCCGGACAGGACGGGGACCGCCCCGGCTGGGCCGCGTTCGACACCGTGCTGCCCGCCGCGGGCCCCCGGCTCGCCGGCGCCTTCCACACCGACCTGGACCGCGCCGACGGCCGGGACACGGCGGAGCGGGAGGACGCCGGCGGGTTCCTCCCGCTGGTCGAGCGGATGCTGCGCACGCACGCGCACACCCAGGCCGACGTGGACCGCTGGCAGGAGGCGCTGGAGAGCGCCCGGCGCACCGTCGTCGACGCGCTGCCCGTCGCCCTGCGCGGCGAGGGGGAGGTCCTCTTCGGCCGCGCCCGGCTGCTGGCCGCGGAGCGCTCGCGCGCCCTGCTGGAGTACGAGCGCTGGGCGCAGGCCCGGCAGGCCCGCCGGCTCAGGGAGTTCGGCACGGCGCTGACCACGGTCGTGGACCTGGAGGGCCTCTGCGACGTCATGGAGCGGCATCTCGCCGAGCCGGGGGTGCCGCAGTGCCGGATCGTCCTGTACGACCGGCCCCGGTCCCCGGCGGACACCGCCGTACAGGGGATGGCCCGCCCCCTGCTCACCCGAGCGGAGGGCCGGGTCCACGGGCACACCGGAGTGCTCGACAGCCCCGCCTTCCCCGCCGCGCTGCTGCTGCCCGACACCCTGCTGCCCCGGGGCCGCCGCTTCACCCTGGTGCTGGAGCCCCTGCACATCGGCGAGGAACACCTGGGCGTCGCCGTGTTCGACGCGACGCACGCGGGCGCCGCGTACCGGGACGGTGCCCTGTACCGGGAGCTGGGCGACCAGATCAGCGCCGCCCTGAAGGGCATCGGCCTCTTCGACGAACTGCGCCGGGCCCGCGACGCGGCGGAGCAGGCCAGCAGGTTCCAGACCCGGCTGCTCACCCACATCACCGGCGAACTGCGGGAACCGGTGCGGGCCATGCTGTGCCACGACGGCGACGACGCCGCCGGGGCGCTCGCCCGGGTCCGCCGGGACGCGGCGCGGCTGCTGCACCTCATGGACGACCTGGTCGACCTGGCCCGCACCGAGGCCGACGCCCCGGTGCTCACCCGCCGCCTCGTCGATCCGCTGCCCGTGCTGGCGCGGGCCTGCGAGACGGTGTCCGGCGCACCGGGGGCCCGTCCCCGTTTCCTGCTCGACCTGCCCGCCCGGCTGCCGCCGGTGTGGTGCGACGAGGCCCGGCTCCACCAGATGCTGCGCCATCTGCTGACCGCGGCGGCCGACCGGGCGGCGGACGGCCGCCCGCGGGTCACCGCCCGGCTGCACCCCGGCACGGTCCGCGTCACGGTCGTCGTCCCCGGCGACCGCGCCCCGGTCCCGTCGTCCGCCGGGCGCACGGCACCGCACCTGGACGTCGGACTGGCCGCCTCCCGCCGCCTGGCGATGATGCACGGCGGCTCGCTGACCGCCGACGTCACCTCCGGCCGGGCGGAGTACACCCTCGACCTGCCCCTGCCGGCACCCGACGGGCACGCGTCCGCGGCCACCGCACCGCGGGGAGCCGCCCTGCTCGTGGTCACGCCGGGCGAGATCGCGGCGGACCTGCGCGCGCTCGCCGCACACCACGGGCTCCGGGTGCACCGGCCGGGCCCCGAGGACGACGCGGCCGCACCGGCCGAGCGGCACCCGCCCGCCGCCGTGGTGTGGGACGCCCGGCCCGGCCGGGTGCGGGAGTGGCGCGCGGTGCAGCGGCTGTACGACCGTCCCGCCCTGCGGCACACGCCGTTCCTGCTGTTCGGCGCGGCCGGCTCCGATCTGCGGCACGCGCTGCGGGAGCTGCGGCCGAGCGGACCGGCCGAACCGGTCGTGGTGGCCGGCCGGTCCCCCGACTCCCGGGAGGCGCTGCGGCGACTGGCCGAGGCCGCGCTGCCCGACCACCCCGCCCGGGCGGTGGCCGACGGCACGGCCGCGCTCGCCCTGGTCGCCGAGGAACCGCCCCGGCTGGTGGTGCTGGAGCGCTCACTGCCCGACATGCGGGCCTGGGACGTCGTGGACCGCCTGCACGACGGCACCGGGCGCGCGCCGTGCCCCGCCGTCGTCGCCGGGCACCAGGGTTTCACGGCCGTCGACGCGCGCCGGGCCCGCCCCCACCCGGCGCTGCTCGTCCTGGACCTCGACGTCTTCACGGCGCGGGAGGCCGCCGCGCTGGTCCGCCGGACGGTCCGGCCGGACGGCGCGGCGCCCCCCGCCCGGACCGGGGCGGCCGTCCACGAGGCGCTGGCGTTCCTCTACGAGCACTACCGCGAGCAGATCTCCCGCTGGCAGGTGGCACAGGCCGCCGGGGTCAGCCCCGACCATCTCGGCAAGCTGTTCCACCACCGCTACGGGCTGACGGTGTGGGAGTACCTGACCCGGCTGAGGATCAGACGGGCGGCGGAGCGGCTGCGGGCCGGCGACGACAGCATCCGCAGCGTGGCCCGCGCGGTCGGCTTCCGGGACCGCGCCTACT
Source organism: Streptomyces fumigatiscleroticus (assembly GCF_014647975.1). Lineage (GTDB taxonomy): Bacteria > Actinomycetota > Actinomycetes > Streptomycetales > Streptomycetaceae > Streptomyces > Streptomyces fumigatiscleroticus. The sequence goes on along the minus strand of NZ_BMQF01000001.1, from coordinate 272,299 downwards.
TCAGCCGGGTCTTCCGCCGGGTCACCGGCACCGCCCCGCACGCCTACCGCGAGGCGTCGGTGCCGGGGGAGTCGTGGTGGGACTGAACGCCGCGGGTGTGCGTCAGGCCCGCTGCCCGCCGGAGAGTTCCTTTTCGTCGACGACCTGGCCGGCCGGGGGCTGCTCGGGCCCTCGCGCTCGGACTTGTCCTCGTCCCAGGACTTGTCCTTCAGCTCGGGCACCAGCTGCCCGGCCGTGTCGGGCCGGGCCCCGAGGGCGTTCTGCCGGTACCTCTCGTCACCGCGCAGACAGGGCGTGGCGTCGGCGCTCTGCACGGGCGGCATGGGCGTGTGAGCCGGATGTCAGCAGGGCTGCCGCCACACGTCCAGCTCCAGTCTCTTGCGCATCGACGACAGTTTCAGCCGCCGCGACTCGGCGCAGAACGCGCCGGTGGGCTCTGCGTACTCGACGTGGAAGACCGCCTTGCCCGCGGCGACGAACGGCGTCAGCCGCGCGCACTCGTCGTACTGGGCGCACTCCTCGTTGACCGCGAAGTCGAAGGTGTGCACCAGCCGGGGGATCTGCGCCAGGTCGTTCTTCAGACCGATGGACAGGCCCCGCGCGTGCGCGATCCGGGCGAGCATGCGGTTGTAGGCGAGCTGGTGCCCGGCCGTCAGCGGGAAGCCGGTCTCGTTGGCGTAGCCCTCCACCAGGTCCGGCTCCACCGCGTCGAAGCCCTTGTCGCGGCACATGTCGAACCGCCGTTCCATGATCGGCCGCAGTACGGACATCTGCCGGATGTCCAGCCACCGTTCGCCGGCCCAGCCGTTCTGCTCGCCCAGCACCGACCGCGGGAAGTCGTCCCGGTCCGGGCGGAAGTCCTCCCAGGCACCGGCGTTGACGTAGCAGATCACCTTGCGGCCCGCGCGGTGCAGCCGGGCCACGTCCGCGGCGGAGTTCTCGAAGCCGTCGATGTCGTAGACGGGCACGTCGACGGAAGGGTCGACCCGCCCGTCCAGCTGCCACTGCCAGGCGAGCCCCGGACGGGGCTGCCAGCGGGTCCCGGCGGGGCGGCTCGCCGGGGCCGTGGGGGTGCCGGCCGGGGAGGAGGGCGGAGCGGTGGTGCTGGTGCCCGCCGGGCGGGAGGGCACCCGGGAGGGCACGGGCGACCGGGGCCGGCTCGTCGGGGTCGCGAGCGCCTCGCCCGAGGGAGAGGCGGTCCGGGAAGCCGGGGCGGCCCGGTGCGGCTCGTCCGGGCCGGCGCAGCCGGTGAGCAGGGCGAGGACGCCCAGCAGCAGGGCCGCGCAGGCGGCCGGGGTTCGGTTCATCGGTCCGTCTCGCTCAGTGCGGGGGTCAGGGTCGCCCAGGGATTGGGCTGTTCGCCGGTGACCGGTCCGCAGACCGCGGCGCCGCGCTCGCCCGCGGTGCGGACGGCGAGCGGCACGAGCGCCTCGGGCACGCCGTACACCAGGTGGCAGATCCGCTCGGGCGGCTGCCGCAGCGTCCAGTCGGGTCTGCTGAACGCGGACACATAGGCGGACCAGTGGCCCTCGAAGGTCACCAGCAGATCGGCGATGCGGGCATAGCCGGGCGCCGGGTGGACCCCCGGGTTCAGCACGACCGGTCCGCAGCCCCGCCGGCGCAGGCCGCGCACCAGGGCCCGGCAGGCGGGCAGTTCCTCCGGTGCCGCGCTGACCCGGTCCAGGAAGACGCCGTCGGCCGCGTACCACTCGCGGTGCCGTACGGCGTCGGCGGCGATGTCGGCGGCCGGGCGGGTGCCGTAGTCGGTGTCGACGTAGCCGAGCAGCCGGGCGCCGGCGGCGCGCAGGGCGGCGGCCGCGGAGACGAAGGCGGCCTCGGGGCGTGCGCCCGGGCCGCTCGCCGGGTTGAGGACGACGCCGTAGGTGCGGTCGGCCGCCGTGATCAGGCGGTGCCAGGCGCCCGGGTCCTCGGCCGGGTGGACGTAGAGCGGGATCAGCAGGTTCACGGCGAAGGGTCACCTCCCGGCCGCGCGCCGGCCGACCAGAGCGCGGTCAGCGACTCGTCCAGGGAGCGGGAGGGCCGCCAGCCCAGGAACCTGCGGGCCGCGGTGATGTCGGAGCACTGCCAGGACACCTCGCCCGAGCGGGCGGACCCGTCGCCCTCCTCCTCGATACGGCCGCGGAAGCCGGCGATCTCCGCCAGCCGGTGCACGAGGGTGCGCACCGGGACGGCGCGTCCGCCGCCCACGTTGAGCACGCCCGGCAGCGGGCCCGGCGCGGTCGCCGCGAGGACCGCCGCCCCGGCGACGTCGCGGACGTCGACGAAGTCGCGGTAGGCCGACAGATCGCCCAGCCGGATCACCGCGTCCGGGTCCGGGCCGGCCGCGCGCAGCAGCCCGGCGACCCGGCCGGGCAGCCCGGCGGGCGGGGCCCCGGGCCCCACCGGGTTGGCGATCCGCAGCACCACGGCGTCCAGGCCGGAGGCGGTGACGGTGAGCGTGCCGGCCAGCTTGGTGGCGCCGTACGCGGACAGCGGCCGGGTGGCCGCCGACTCCCGCACCCGGGTCTCCGGAACGCCGGGGCCGTACTCGGCGACCGAGCCGAAGTGGACCAGGCGGGTGGTGGGGCAGGCCTGCCGCAGCGCCGCGCAGAGCACGGCGGGGCCCCGGGAGTTGACCTCGGCGAGCCGCACGTCGTCCCCGCCGACGGCGCCCGCGCAGTTGATCACCGCGTCGGGCGCCACCGACGCCAGCTCCCCGGCCAGCGGGTCGGTACGGACGGTGGCGAGGTCGACGTGGACGTCGGCGGCCGGTGAGCGGCCGCCGTCGAGGACCTCCGTGCCCGGCAGGGCACGGAGCCGCTCGACGACATGTCCGCCCAGGTACCCGGTGCCGCCCAGGACGAGGATGCGCATGCGGTGCTCAGGCTCCCTTGAGCAGCAGGGACTTGCGGCTGGTGAACTCGGCGTTGGCCCGGTCGTAGTCGTCGGGGCGGCCGATGTCGAGCCAGTAGCCGTCGAACTCGTAGGCGTGCGGGGGTTCCTGCTTCCGAAGCAGGTCCAGGACCAGCTCGTCGAAGCCGAGGGGCAGTCCGGCCGTGTAGCCGTCCAGGGTCTGCCGGGACAGCCCGTACACGCCCATGGAGACGCGGTAGTCCATGCTGGGCTTCTCGGTGAATCCGACGACCTTGCTCGCGTCGGTGGTCAGCACGCCGAAGTCGATGTGCACCTTGCGGGCGTAGGTGGCGATGGTCAGCGGGGCGCCCGCCTCCCGGTGCCGGCGCAGGACGTCGGCGTAGTCCAGGTCGGTGAGGATGTCGCCGTTCATCACCAGGAAGTGCTCGGGCAGCCGCTCGCGCATGGTGAGCAGCGGGCCCATGGTGCCCAGCGGGCTCTCCTCGGTGGAGTAGTCGACGGTGAGACCCCACTGGGAGCCGTCGCCGACATAGGCGCGGATGATCTCGCCCAGGTGGCCGATGGCGATGGTGCAGCTGGTGAAGCCGGCTCCGGCGAGCTGGCGCAGGACGATCTCGAGGATGGCGTGCTGGTCGCCGATGGGGACCAGCGGCTTGGGCAGCGCGGTGGTGTAGGGCCGCAGCCGGACGCCCTTGCCTCCGGCCAGGATGACTGCGTGCACTGGGCTCCTCCTTCGTGGACGTGCCGGCGGGGTCAGATGTTGTAGATGCCGGTCTTGTAGCGGGCGAGGTTGGCCGGGTCGCGGAAGAACTCCACGGTGTGCGCCAGGCCCTGTTCCAGGTCGTGGGCCGGGCTCCAGCCGGTCGCCTCGCGCAGCCGGGTGGCGTCCGCCACCAGCCGCATCACCTCGGAGTTCGCGGGCCGGATCCGCTGGGTGTCCTCCCGCACGTCGAGCGCGGTGTCCATCACCTTGCCGATCAGCGCCACCAGGTCGCCGACCGAGATCTCGCCGCCGGTACCGGCGTTGAAGGTCCGGCCCACCACGCGCTCGGCGGGCGCGGTGCCCACCGCGAGGAACGCCTGCGCGGTGTCCTTGACGAACATGAAGTCCCGGGTGGGCCGCAGATCGCCCAGGGTGATGGTCTGCTCGCCCGCCGCCACCTGGCCGATGACGGTGGGGATCACCGCCCGCATCGACTGCCGGGGCCCGTAGGTGTTGAACGGCCTGAGCGTCACCACCGGGGTGTCGAAGCTGGCGTGGTAGCTGTCGGCCAGCCGGTCCCCGCCCGCCTTGGACGCCGCGTAGGGGGACTGGGTGTTGATGGGATGGTCCTCGGTGATCGGCACGGTCCGCGCGGTGCCGTAGGTCTCGCTGGTGGAGGTGTGCACCAGGCGGGGGGTGCCCAGGGCGCGGACCGCCTCCAGCACGTTGAGGGTGCCGGTGACGTTGGTGTCCACGTAACTGTGCGGCGCCTGGTAGGAGTACGGGATCGCGATCAGGGCGGCCAGGTGGTAGACGCACTCGGCGCCCTCGACGAGCCCGCGGACCGAGCCGGGGTCGCGGACGTCGCCGAGGACGATGTCGACCTGGTCGAGCACGTCGGGGGAGAGGGTCTCCAGCCAGCCGTAGGAGGAGAAGGAGTTGTACTGCGCCATCGCTCTCACCCGGTGGCCGGCGGCGACCAGCGCTTCGGTGAGATGGGAGCCGATGAAGCCTTCGGCTCCGGTGACGGCGACGAGGGGGGTGGAGGTCACTCGGGGTCCTTCCGGTCGGGTCTCGCGTGGCGGGGCGTCGCAGGGCGGCCCGTACGGGCCGGATGGTGCCGGTGGTGCGGTGGTGCCGGTGGTGCTTGGCCGGGTGCGGGGTCGTACGGCGTCGTGCACCCGGGAGATCAGGCGTGTGCGGCGGGCCGGCCCAGCAGCCGCACCGCGCACACCGTCAGACAGAGCGCGGCCGCGCCGCAGCCGAGCGCGGGCGCGGCCGTGTCCGGTGACAGACCGGACAGCGGGGCCGCGGCCGTCCCGGCGGCTGCCGCGAGGCAGAGCAGGGCCGGCGGCCAGGCGATGGAGAACGCCTGGAGCAGCAGGGAGATCCACAGGGTCGCCGCGAGCGGCAGCAGCGCGGCGGGCTCGGCGTCGGTGAGCCATGCCGCCGGGAGCAGGGGCGCGAGATAGCCGAGCAGGCAGCCGGCGAGGACGGCGGCCGAGCGCAGCCGGAAGGCGGCGGTGGTGGTCGTGGCCCGAAGCGCCGCCACGGACAGGCCGCGGTAGCGGTACAGCAGCCACTCGGCCGGGCCCATGCTCAGGGTCAGGACGATCGCCGCGTACGGGTGGTCCCGGCCCTCCAGCAGCACCAGCGCCCCGGCGGCCAGCCCGAACAGGCCGTACGGCAGCGACCGCAGCAGCGGTGGCCGGGCGGTGTCCGGGACGGGAGCGGCGGTGCGGGTGTAGCGCAGCGCCCAGCCGGCCGCGGCCACCGCGCCGAGCAGCGACAGCAGCGGCAGTCCCGCCCGCGGCACGGTGCCGGGCTCCCACCAGGGCAGCGCCGCCGCACCGGCGGTCACCGGGACGAGCGCGGCCAGCAGCAGCTTCTCGCGGCCCAGCACCAGCAGCACCCCGGCCGCCGCGAGATAGCCCGACTGCGCCGCCGCGGCCAGGGCGGCGGGGAGGGAGCCGGCGAGCACCGCGCCCGCCATGGTGGCCGCCAGCGCGCCCAGCGGCGCCCCCTTGAGCAGGGTGCGGCCCGCCTCCCACTGTCCGGTGGCCATCCGCAGATAGGCCCGGTGGCCCAGCGCCTGGCTCCACGCCCAGGAGACCAGCCCGGCGACCACCAGCGCGGCGGCGCCGTCGTGGTGCAGCAGCCGTCCGGCCAGGACGTAGGCCAGGCCGGGCAGGGCGAACAGGGCGCCGCGCAGCGCGCACCGGATGTGGTCGGGACGCCAGGGGTCGGCCGGGCGCGGGGGCTCGGGGAAGGTGCGCGGAACCCGCTCGTACAGGGCGGCGGCGAGCGAGAACAGGTCGCGGTGCCCGTACCGCTCCTTGATGACGTCGCCGGTGAGCCCCTCGGACTCCAGCAGCGCGGCGACCTCGTAGGGGTGGACGGCGGGAGCGATGCGGTCGGCGAGTTCGGCGGCGAGTTCGTCGACGGCCCGGCGCCTTCGGCCGTGGCCCGGCAGCAGCAGGGCCAGGGTGTGCTGCTCGGGCACGCGCAGGGAGAGGGTGCGGGCGTCGGCGAGCCGCAGGGCCAGGGTGTCCTGCTCCGCGCCGCCCGGTTCCAGTGACAGGGGGCCGCTCATCCGGTCGCGCTCCTGACCAGCGTGGCGACCACGGCGTCGGTGCGCTCGGGGCGGGCGGTGCCGGTGGCGGCCAGCTCCAGATAGATGGACCGGAAGGTGTCGATGGTCTGGCGCAGGGTGAACTGCTCGATCACCCGCAGCCGGGCCGCCTCGCCCATCGCCCGGCGCCGCACCGGGTCGCCCAGCAGCTGGAGCGCGGCGGCGGCCATGGCGGCCGGATCGCGCGGCGGGACCACCAGGCCGGTGTCGCCGACGGCCTCCCGGACGCCGCCCACGTCGGTGGAGACGGTCGCCCGCCCGCAGGACATGGCCTCGATCAGGGTGAACGGGAAACCCTCGCTGATGCTGGAGAGCATCACCACGTTCCCGGCCGCGTAGGCGTCCTTGATGTCCTCCACGCGTCCCTCGAAGGTGACCGCGTCCGCGTGGCCGAGTTCGGCGGCCAGTTCCTCGCACCGCTCCCGGTAGGCCTCGCCGCCCCGTGGGGTGCCGCCGAACAGCCGCAGCCGAGCGTCCGGCAGCTCGTTCCTGACCAGGGCGAAGGCGCGGATCAGGGTCTCCAGGTCCTTGATCGGGTCGACCCGGCCGGCCCAGCTGAGCACGGGCCCTTCCGGCTCGGGCCCCGCGGGCGGGAACGCGGCGGGGTCCACGCCGTTGTAGACGGTGCGGATCGCCCCGGGGTCGGCGCCGCCCTGCTCCTCCCACAGACGGTTGTAGCGGTTGCCCGGAGTGATCAGCGAGGCCTTGCGGTAGGACTCCTCGGCCAGCAGCCGGAAGAAGCCCAGAATCAGGGCCTTGACGGGCCAGCGGTAGGGCGCGGTGCGGTAGCCGAGGTAGCGCTCGCGCAGATAGACGCCGTGCTCGGTCAGCAGCAGGGGCACCCCGTGCCGGTCCAGACCGGCCAGGCCCGGCAGCACGGCGACGCCGCCGCTGACCGCGTGCGCCACCCCCTGCTCCGGGTACGGTCCGGCCAGCGGGCGCAGGGCGTGCTCCAGCAGGGCGGTCGCGGTGACCGCGTCGTGCAGGGTGGGCCGGGCCTCGCGCACCGCCAGGCCCGGGCGGTTCCATACGGCGGTCAGGATCTCGATCGCCCGGTTCTCCCGCAGGAACGGGCTGAGCAGCCCGTCGGCCGCGGACCGCGCCAGCCGGTACAGGGCGGGGCCGAAGCCGTCTTCGGCGCGCGGGTCGAACAGGGCGGCCAGGAACCGCTCGTAGGCGGCGGCGAGCCGGGCGCGCTCGCGTCCGCGGGCCGTGCGGCCCGCGGGGGCGGGCCCCCACATGGGGACGGAGACGACCCGGGAGACGTGCGCGGGCACGTCCCACACGACGGGTTCGCGTCCGGTGCCCGTGACGGCGATGACGTCGAAGTCGATGTCGGGCATTCCGGTGACGAGCTGGTCGCACCAGACGCTCACGCCGCCGTGACTGTGCGGATAGGTGCCTTCGGTGAGCAGGGTGACGCGCGACGCGCCGGAGCGTCGCTCGCCGTGGTGAACGTGCATGAATGGGCTCCACGGCCGAGGTGTGGGTGGCAGTACCGTTCCCGGCCGCACGGTGGCGGCCGGGACGAGTCGGTCGGGTGGACGGCGCTCAGCGCTCCGCGCTGTACGGCACCTGCTCGGTGACGCCCGCCGGTACGGGCGTGTCGGGCGCGGTGGCCGTCGGGGCGGCCGGGTCGCCGCTGCCGGTGTCCGTGGAGGGGGAGGAGGCGGCCGAGGACGGCAGGCCGAGGGTGAGGGTGCCGTCCGCGGTGGAGGTCCAGCCGGAGACCGCGCCCGCGTAGGCCTCGCCGAAGCCGGCGCCGCCCTGGGTGGTGCCGGTGGGCATGGTCGCGGTCACCCGCACGCCGTCCGGTGCCTGGACGGTCACCGTGTCGCCGATGCGGTAGGCGGTCACCTGGCCGGCGGCGACGGCGGCCTGCCAGGCGGCACGCCGCTGCATCTCGGTGCCGATGTCCTTCATGCGCAGGTTCACCACGGGGGTGTCGTCCGCGAACAGCTCCTGGTAGCCGTCGAGGACGCCGTCCAGCACCGGGTAGGCGATGCGGTCCTCGGCGAGGTTGGACTGGTGGATGAAGTGCGGCTTGGGGTCGTTGGACAGGACGTGGCCGAGGGCGATCCGGGTCTCCAGCGGCACGATGTGGTCGGCGTAGCCGGTGGCGGTGTCCAGCGGCGCGTCGAGGCACGTGGTGGTCGCCGGGTTGTCCTCGCAGATGCCGCTGCCGCCCTGGGCACGGCTGGTGTAGATCCAGTTGTACTCGTCGACCTGCTCGGCGGCCCGTCCGGCGTTGTAGAAGACGTTCATCGGATAGCGGGAGACGGTCGTGGCCGGACCCACCTGGCGCTGCACGGGGTCGCGGGAGTTGTCCGAGGCGAGCCAGGTGACGCCGGTGTCGGCGAGGGCGGGAGCGAGGTTGGGGTTGTCCTCGGGCTGTTGCGGCAGCACCTTCAGACCGGAGTGCTCGCCGGTCACCAGCTCGTCGTTCTCCAGCGGCAGTCCGGCGCTCTCGCCCCAGACCCGGTTGGTGGCGATCTCGTCGGCGATGTCCTCGCGGCTGACCCACTGGGTGCTGCCGGCGGCGTTCGTGGCGCACTTCCACGGCACCACGTCGGTGTTCTGCACGCAGCCGAGGAAGGCGTGCGTGTAGGTGTGGTTGATCCAGCGGAACTCGTCGCGGTCGGCGATCAGCTTGTCCGCGAGCTCGTCGGTGCCGTTGTTGTCCTCGCGGTGGTCGACGCTGCCGACGCCGTTGTAGGCGAAGTCGAGGGTGAAGCCGCGGCTGCGCTCCCACTGGGTGGCGTGGTCGACGTCGGAGACGACCATGCGGATCGGGTCGGGCGTGGCGTTCGGGTCCGTGCAGTCGACGTCGCCCGGCGTGCAGTTCAGCTCGGAGTTCCAGCGGTCGTCGGCGGCGAAGACGTCGTCGACGTGGACCGCGAAGTAGTTCCGGTCGGCGCCGAGGTGCACGCCGCCCGTCATCCACTCCACGATGCCGCGGGCCAGCAGCCGGAACTGCTGCTGGTACTGGTTGTAGACGAAGGTGACGACGAGCTCGCGGCGTCCGTCGTGCCGGTACTCGCCCACCAGCGAGCCCTTGGCCGTCCCGCCCGGGGCGGTGGCCTCGACGTACGGGGTGAAGTCCGCGCCCGCGGCCGGCTGCGAGAGATAGGCGTAACTCTCGCCGATGGCAGGGGAGTTGTCCTCGAACGGGACCGCGCCGTCCAGATAGCCGAAGGGCCCGGCCAGACCGGCCGCCGTCACCTGTGCCCGGACGCCGTCGACGCCGCCGGCGTAGCCGGAGCCGACCGCGGCCTGGAGGCCTACTTGTGGACGCGCGTAGGTGTAGGCGTCGACCTGCGGGATCGCATAGGTCTGTTCGTAGGCGGCCAGCGCCGCCATCTCGGCGGAGTTCGCCGCGAACGGGTTGTCGTTGGGCATGACGACGGCCTGGAACTTCGCGCGGGGCCGTCCGTCGACGGTGTCCGCCAGGAAGCCGGCGTCGATCACGGGGCGGTCTGCCTGTCCCAGGTCGACCTCGGTGTAGGGCGCGCCGGCCGAGTCCAGTTCGGCGGCGATGGCGGCGGTGGCCGGCCCGCCGTCGCTCACCACCAGCACACGCAGGTCGACGCGGGGTTCCGCGGTGTCCGCGTGGGCCGTCCCGGCCGGTAGGCCGAGTGAGACGATCAGTGCGCCCAGCGCGAGCGCCGTCGTGCGAATGGTCCGCTTCATGCGGTGGTTTTCCTCCCCCGGTCGGAGGCGGGGGCTCCTGCCGGAGCCCCCGCCCCCTGGTCACGCCGCCGCCCCCCTAAGACGTCGGTCGTCGCTACCGTCGCGTCACATAGTGATGTCTCTGTGTAGCTTTTGTGCGCCTGCTACGGAACTTGACGGAAAAGCGCATGTGTCTGATCGGGGGCATCAGGGGCGGACGGGGCGGAAGAGCGGCTCGGGACGATGTGACACGGGACGTGCGCACAGGCCCTGTGTGCTGGTACGAACCGGAGGACGACACAAACGGAGCCTCCTGGTCCGGGCCGCCGCGGACCGCTGACGCGCCGCGGAAGGGGCTCGTCGAGATCAAGTCATTTTCGATGTCCGCCGGCGGACGGCGGACGGCGCCTGCCGCGCCGGCCGCCGGAGGCCGGTCAGGCGCAGAGGACGCGGGTCTCGGGGGTGTAGACCGGGCCGCCGCTGATGCTCGTGCTGTCGCTGAACTCGGCGTAGTAGTACGAGTAGAAGCCGATGTTGCCGTTGCAGCCGGAGTCGGCGGCGATCTGGAGGGTGAGCGTCACGGTGCGGCTCTCGCCGGGCGGGACGGTCGCGCCGTAGTTGGCCCCGAGGTCGGCGGGACCGGTCCCGGAACAGGGGACGCTCCCGGTGGCCGTCGCCAGGGCGCAGCCGGTGAAGCCGTACTTCAGGTCGGGCCGCTGGGTGGTCAGCCAGGTGGGGTCGATCGTCTGGTACACGAACCAGATGTCGTAGGTCTTGTTGTTCTTGATCGTCATCGACAGGTTCACCGTGCCGCCGGGCGTGGTGGTGGCGCGGTCGGTGGTGAACGTCAGGTCGGCGTCGGCGGCGCTCGCGGACGGAGCCAGACCGAACAGGGCGAGGACGAGGGCGAGGAGCGCGGTGAGACCGAGACGTCTCGTTCGTGTGGATCGCATGGCACGGGAGACTAAGCGCGCCCTCTGCGTACCGTCTGCCCCGCCGGACACACCGGGAACACGACTCGGCCGAAAGTGTGTGGCTTGTGAAGGAAGTGTGCCGACGGCCTCGTGAGGGTGGGGAAGGCCCGCGTTTCCGCACGACAGCGCGGGGACGGGCGGGTGCGGCGGACACCGGCCGTGCGGCCCTTTCCGCGGCCCGCCCGGCCGGACGGCAATGGCGGATTCCCCGTGCCACCGCCGGGCCGCAGCCCCGCTCTTCAGGTCTCCGTCGCGGAGGCCGACGGCCGGAAGCAGGCGTGCACGACCTTGCCGTGCGGGCAGGGCCGGGCCTGCCAGTCGTCGGCCAGCGCGTCGACGATCAGCAGACCGCGGCCGCCGAGGCCCTCCGAGCCCGGCCGGCGTGGCGCGGGCAGCTCGTCGGAGGTGTCGTGGACCGTGACGTGCAGACAGCGGCTGTCCCAGGTCAGCACCAGATGGGCGCTGCTGTGCGCGTGCACGTGGGCGTTGGTGACCAGCTCCGAGACGGTCAGCAGCACCGCGTCGGCCGTCTCCGGCGCGTGTTCCGTCCAGCCCAGCGAGTCCAGATGCCCGCGGGCCCAGTCACGGGCCTCCTTCACTCCGCTGTCCAGTGGCAGGGACCGTGCCCACCCCACCGCCCGTAGCGACGATCCGCTCACCGAGTCCTCCTCGTTCCGGCCATGCCTGGTCCGTGTGTACCCCCGCTTCACGCGTTGACGCGGGGCGGGTGAGCGAGCCGTGCCCGGTGATCCGGCCCGTCCGGATGAGTGCTGCGGAACGGGGTACGCGCAAGGGACCCTGCCGCTTCTCCCGGCACGGTCCTCGGGGGGAGAAGGGAGCGACCCATGGCCGTCGAGCGAGCACTTCCCACCGGCCGCCGGACACCGGCCGCCGATCCCGGCCTCCGCCCGGCCGCACGGCCGTACCCCGCTGTCCGCCGCGCGAGCGGACCTTCCCTCCCGGCCTCACCGGCCTCCGCGCCGTCGTGACCGCGCAGCACACGGCGACGATCGCGTCGGCCGAGCTCCGCCCGCTGCCCGAGACGCGGATCGCCGCGGCGCCGCCCTCGCTGCTCGGCTCCACGATCGGGGCGCGGCGGGCGGCGGTCCTCGACACCGCGGTCGGCGACCTGCGCGGCATGCTCGCCGCCCGCCGGGTCGTCGACGTCAACTCCACGCCGGCGGGCGGCGGCGTGGCGGAGATGCTGTACCGGCTGGTGCGCTACTCCCGGGGCGCGGGCATCGACGCGCGCTGGTTCACCATCGAGGCCGACGCCCCCTTCTTCGCGCTGACCAAGCGGCTGCACCACCTGCTGCACGGCTCCTGGGCCGACGGTCCCGACCTCGGGCACGGCGCCGCCGCGCACTACGCCGACGTCAGCGAGGCCAACGCCCGGGCCCTGCTGCGCTCCGTCCGGCCGGGCGACCTGGTCACACTGCACGACCCGCAGGTGGCGGGCCTGGTCGCGCCGCTGCGCCGGGCCGGGGTACGAGTGGTGTGGCGGTGCCACATCGGCACGGACACGCACAACGCGTGCACCGACCGTGCCTGGGCCTTCCTCGGGCCGTTCCTGGAGGACGCCGACGCCTTCGTGTTCTCCCGGGCCCAGTACGTGCCCCGGCACCTCGCCGGCCGGCGGGTCTTCGTCATCCAGCCGTCGATCGACCCGCTGTCGTCCAAGAACCGGCCGATGGACCCCTCGGCCGCCGCGGCCATCGTCCAGCGGATCGGCCTGCGGGCCGGCGCCGGCGGCGACGGCCCGCCCGCCTACCGGCGCGGCGACGGCTCCCTCGGCGTGGTGCGCAGAGATCCGGTCTGCCTGCACAGCACCGCGCCCCCGCCGCCCGAGGCCCCCCTCGTCGTGCAGGTCTCCCGCTGGGACCCGCTGAAGGACATGGCCGGTGTGATGGCGTCCTTCGCCGACGGCTCGCTGGACGGCGCCCATCTCGCGCTGGTCGGCCCGGACGTCACCGGCGTCACCGACGACCCCGAGGGGAGCCGGGTGTTCGGGCAGTGCGTGGAACTGTGGCGCGCCCTGCCCGCCCGGGCCCGCGCCCGTGTCCATCTGGCCTGTCTGCCGATGGATGACGCCGAGGAGAACGCGGCGATGGTGAACGCCCTTCAGCGTCAGGCCGCCGTCGTCACCCAGAAGAGCCTGGCGGAAGGGTTCGGCCTGACCGTGACCGAGGCCATGTGGAAGGGGCGGCCCGTCGTGGCCAGCGCCGTGGGCGGCATCCGGGACCAGATCGAGCACGGGGTGCACGGCCTGCTGCTCGACGACCCGCGGGACCGCGTGGCGTTCGCCACGCACACCGCCGGCCTGGTCGGCGACCGGACGCGGGCCTGCTCGCTGGGCGCCGGTGCGCACAGCCGGGCCAGGGAGCACTTCCTCGACGACCGGCAACTGCTGGAGCAGGCCGCGCTGTACCGCACCGTCGCCGCCCTGTGAACGACTCCCCTCCCGTCGGCGGCCGGAACCCCCCGCGCCCGCTGGCGCGGGAGGCGCCGCGTCCACGATGATTCGAACATCGTGTTCCATTCATGGGAGAAATCGGGTTAAGGTCGCGTTCGAAGGATCTTGTACGGAGGTGCCCAGGATGGAAAACAGCGCGCCGCCACGGCGGGGCCGGCCGCCGGGCACTCGAAGCGTCGCCGGAGAGCTGACCGGCCGCCAGCAGGACATCGTCCGGTTCATCGCGGACTCGGTCCAGCGCCAGGGCTATCCGCCGTCGATGCGGGAGATCGGCCAGGCGGTGCAGCTGGCCAGCACCTCCTCCGTCGCGCACCAGCTGATGGCCCTGGAGCGCAAGGGTGTCCTGTACCGCGACCCGCACCGCCCGCGCGCCTACCGGGTGCGCTCCGACTGGGCCCCCGGCCCGGCCGTGCGGACCCCGTCGCCGGCCAGGGTGCCCCTGCTCGGCCGGATCGCCGCCGGTGTGCCGCTGCTCGCCGAGGAGATGACGGAGGACGTCTACCTGCTCCCCCGCCAGCTGGTCGGCGAGGGCGAGCTGTTCGCGCTGACGGTGGCCGGTGACAGCATGATCGAGGCGGCGATCTGCGACGGCGACATCGTCACCGTGCGCCGCCAGGACAGCGCCGACCACGGCGACATCGTCGCCGCCCTGCTCGGTGACGAGGCCACCGTCAAGCAGCTGCGCCGCCGGGACGGGCGGGTGTGGCTGATGCCGCGCAACCCCGCCTACGAGCCGATCCCCGGCGACGAGGCGCAGATCCTCGGCAAGGTCGTGAGCGTCCTGCGCAGGCTCTGACCGCGACGGCGGACGATACGGGCCCCGCCTACCCCACGTCGTCCGGGGCGAGGGGAAGCTCCAGCCGCAGTTCGTAACCCCCCTCGTCCGTGGGCCCCGAGGAGACCGTGCCGCCGAGCAGCTCGGCGCGCTGGCGCAGACCGACGAGGCCGTGATGGGCGCCGGGCAGGGGAAGGGCGGGGCGGCTCGGCGCGGTGTTGGTGACGGTGGCGTGCACCCTCCCGGCCTCGTGACGGAGGCGGATGACGGCCATGGCGCCCGGAGCGTGCTTGCGGACGTTGGTCAGGGCCTCCTGGACGGTGCGGTAGACGGCGCGCTGCAAGGCGGGGGCGAGACCGTCCGGCAGGTCCGTCTCGAGTTTGGCCTCGATGCCGCTGGTGTCGACCAGCCGCTGGATGTCGGCGAGGGACGGCTGCGGGGTCAGCTCGGTGGGGCGGCTGCCGGAGGCGCGCAGCACGCCGACCATGTGCCGCAGCTCGTCCAGGGTCTGCACGCTGATCTGCCGGATCGTGGCGGCGGCCTCCCGCGCCGCGGGGTCGCGGGTGCCGACCTGGAGTGCTCCGGCGCGCACCGCGATCAGGCTGACCTGGTGGGAGACCACGTCGTGCATCTCCCGGGCGAGCTGGGCCCGTTCCTTGGCCAGTACCTGCTCGGCCAGGAGCAGGCGTTCCTGCTCGCGCGCCTGGGTGATCTCCGCAAGCCGCAGCGACAGTTCGCGGTGGGCCCGGACGAGCTGGCCGAGGAAGACCGGAGCGGCCGCCTGGGCCAGGCTGTAGGTGACGGTGATCGGGGCGGAGGAGGCCGACAGCTCGGTGAACTCCGGGTGCGGCCAGGACCACAGGGTGAGGTCGCAGACCGCGAACGCCAGCGTGCACACCACCAGCAGCAGCCGGTGCCGGGTGTGCGAGGCGAGCGTGTACAGCGCGGCCAGTGTGGCGAACACGGCGTCGCTGACCAGGGTGGACGGCAGCGCGAGCAGAAAGGTCGCCAGCGGCCGCCGGTGGCGCAGCGGAAGGGAGAGGGCGGCGAGCACGGGAAAGGCGAGCGCCGTGGGATGGTGGTCGCTCTGCACATGGAACCGGACGTCCAGCAGGCAGACGACGACGAGCGCCAGTTCCCGCAGCGGGGAGTGCGGGCGGTGCGGGTTCATGCGCCGGCCCCGTCCCGGCCGGGCTCCCGGACCGGCTTGAGCAGACCCGCCCGGTCGGCCAGCAGGGCCGCCTGCACCCGGCTGCCCACCTCCAGCTTGCCCAGGAGCGAGCTGACATGGTCCTTGACCGTGCTGGCGCTCAGATGCATCCGGGCGCCGATGTCCGTGTTGGACAGCCCCTCCGCGACCAGCACGAGAACGGCGCGTTCCCGGTCGGTCAGCCGGGCGACCCGCTGGGTGGCCGGTTCCCGGGCGTCGTTGTCCAGATAGCCGTCGACGACGGTACGGGTGACCTTCGACGACAGGACGACACCGCCGTCGGCCAGCGTGCGTACCAGATACGGCAGTTGCTCGGGATCGGTGTCCTTCAGCAGGAAGCCGGCGGCACCGGAGCGCAGGGCGGTCGCCACGTACTCGTCCATGTCGAACGTCGTCAGCATCGCCACCACCGGCGGCTCCGGCAGCCTGCGCAGGGCGTCCAGGACGGTGAGGCCGTCGACGTCCGGCATCCGTACGTCGAGCAGCACCACGTCGGGCCGCAGCTCCCGGGTGGCACCCACCGCCTGACCGCCCGGCACCGCCGCCACGACCGTGATGTCCTGCGCGGAGTCGAGGATGTGCTGGAAGCCCGTACGGACCAGGGCTTCGTCGTCGACCACCAGTACCCGGATCATCTGCGCTCCGCTCTGTGCCCGTCCACATCGCGGAGTACGACGACCGGGACCGCCCCGGAGTTCCTCCCGAGCGCCCGGTCACCCGGCGGGTGGGGCACTATCCGGCCGGGTGCCCGGGGTCCGCCGCCTGCCCGGAGGGCAGAGGCATCGCGCCACGCTCCTGGCCCGTCTCGTCCGATGACGTGCGGGCGCGCCGTACGGGCCGCCGCCCACCAGGCCGGTTTCGTTCTGCGGACATCCACCGGCGCTCCGGTTCGTCCGCCAGATGGTCACGACGGCCCGTCCCGAGCACGGTGGGTCACCCACAGAAGGCCGTACGGCCTCGGTGGCGGCCGCCGCCCTGAGCCGGCGACGGCGGCGGCCGCCTGCGGGGGACTCGCGTCCGTCCCTGACGCGAGTCCCCCGCGGGATCGTCCTTCCGGCGGCTGGGGCCCAGCGGGATCGGCCCCACCTCGAACGGGCCGGAGGACGAGGAACCGGGTTCGCCGGGCCGGGTGCCCGGCCGGGTCACCAGCATGCGCTAAAAGTCAAGCGGTAGCCAGCAGTCCGGCTCACGGACCCGGAGCGGCGACCCTTTTCCCGATCGTTCCTGGAAGATCCTCCTCCGTTCATCCGCGCTGCCCACTATTCGCCATGGGCATGCCGGACAGGGTCTCGGTGTGCCCTTCACCCCGCGGCGAACAGGAAGGACGGCTGCTGATGCGGCCAGCGAAGCGGCGAAGACGGTGGGGCGGCGGACCGGGGAGACCCGGACAGCGGTGGGCGGGAGCGGCGCTGACCGCACTGCTCCTCGTCGGCGGAAACCTGACGACGGCGTACGCCGACACCGGCACGGCCCGGTCCGGCCCGGCCCCGGGCGAGTCGGCGGACGCCACCAGTCTGCCCACCCTCACCCCCGGCGACGGCACGTACCTGGAGGGCACCCAGCAGGTCGCGGCCACGCCGACGCTGGCCGGTGACTCGGTGACCGAGCTGGCGGTCGACGCCAGGACGCTCGACGCGGAGCGCACGGTGGGCGTCTCCCGGCTCGGCTTCGACGTCGGCTCGAACTCCACGGAGGCCCGCTACCACAACCGGGTCGTGGTCAACGGGGAGTTCACCGCCGACATCGGCGACCTCGTCAACCAGCGCGGCACGATCGAGATTCCCAACCAGTACCTGGTCAAGGGCGAGAACAAGGTCGAGATCCAGGCCGGCACCGTCGAGAGCTCCTGCGGCACCAACCACGACGACTTCGTCCTGTCCGACATCAGCCTGGAACTGCTCGGCGAGGTCGCCGACGGCGAGGAGAACGCCTACACGTACTCCTTCGGCGACGGCAGCTGCGGCACCAACACCTCCCTGCTGACCAGGGCGACGCTCACGTTCTTCGTCCTCGGCGACCCGCAGGGCACCACCGGCCTCACGGCCGGCCTGGACACCACGAAGCTGTCCAACGGCGAGCACTCCCTCACCGCGACCACCACCTCGGGCAAGACCGTCGAGAACACGGTGACGGTGAACAACGCCCCGGCCGGCGCTCCCCGGCTGCTGCCCAAGGACGGCACGCTGGTGAAGGGCGCGCAGCCGGTGTCCGCCGCCCTCCCGGCGGGCGCGGAGGGCGGCGTCGACGCCCTGACCGTGGACGGGAGGACGCCCGTCACCCGGGACCGGCTCGGCAACGGCGCGGCCACCTTCTCCTTCGACGTCGGATCCAACTCCCTCGACGACAAGTACGACAACCACCTGCTCGTCAACGGCAAGCGCATCGACCTGGGCGGCACCTGGGTGAGCCAGCGGGTCGGCATCGCCGTCCCCGCGCGCTGGCTGGTCCCCGGTGACAACGTCATCACGGTCGTCACCGGCCCGTACAAGGAGAGCTGCGGCGACAACCGCGACGACTTCGACATCGCCAACCTCGCCCTCGCCCTCGACGGCGCCACCGTCACGGGCAAGGACATCGCGGACTCCTACGCGCTGGGCGACGGCAGTTGCGGCAGCAGCGACATCCGGCTGCGCGAGGCCGAGCTGCACTACACGATCGACGCCCCGGCCGTGCCCGTCGTCGACACCCTCGGCTCCGGCAGCGCCACCCTCGGCTTCACCGTGGGCAGCAACTCCATCGAGGCCCGGTACCAGAACTACGTGCTGGTCAACGGCGAGAGGCAGGTGCTCGACACCGACTTCGCCGGTCAGCGCGTCGACCTGGCCTTTCCCAACGAGTGGCTGGTCCCCGGCTGGAACACGGTCGACTTCGTCACCGGCACCTACGCCACGTCCTGCGGCGACAACCGCGACGACTTCACCCTCTCCGGCATCACCCTCACCCCGGCGGCCGGTACCGCCGAGGGCCGGATGCTCAAGGGCTCCTACAGCCTCGGCGACGGCAACTGCGGCGACAACGTCAATCCGCTGACCGAGATCGACCTCGAGTTCTTCGTCGAGGGCCCGGCCCAGGGCGTGCGCGCCGACCTCGACACCGCCAGGCTCGGCGACGGCGAGCACACCCTCGCCGCGACGTCGAAGACCGGCAGGACCGCCAACCGTGTCCTGCTCACCGACAACTCCGCGCCGCGGGTGGCCTCCAGCACCCCCGCCGCCGGACAGCGGATCACCGCCTCGGTCGTGCTCGACGTACGGCTTCAGGACCTCTCCGGTGTGACCGGCGGCCCGGACGTGAAGCTCGACGGCAAGCCGGTCGAGCTCGGCTCCGCGGTGGGACCCGGCCTCTCCGCGGGCAGGCACACCCTGTCCGTCTCCGGCACCGACAGCCTCGGCAACACCGGCACCCGCGAGGTGACGTTCACCTCCGCCGGGATCCCCGACGCCCCCGCCGGCCTCACCCCGGCGTCGGGCACGACCGACGCGGGCAACACGGTGAAGCTGTCGGCGAAGGTGGCCGAACCCGACGGCGGCCCGGTCGACGCCACGTTCTCCGAGGCGGAGATCCTCACCCCGGACCAGGTCCGGCAGGGCACGGCCGCGTCCGTCCCCACCACCCTGTCGGTCAAGGGGGAGAAGAAGGTCGAGGCCTCCGGCCTCGCACCCGCCGACGGGAAGGGACTCGACGCGCCCGCCGCCGAGGACGTCACCTACCAGCGGTTCGACGTGAAGGTGAAGGGCCACGTCGACGCGCCGGTGCTGCGCTGGGAGGGCGTCATCGACCCCGAACGGCTCGCCGCGCTGCGCGTGTGGAACACCGGGACCGGGAAGTGGGACGTCCTCACCAGCGCCCGCGGCGCCGCCGAGGGCGACACCGTCCTGACCGCCGTCGTCGACCGCTCCTACGTCGACCGGCAGCGGGTCCACGTCATGGTCACCGGTGAGGACCCGTTCGCCGACGACATCGACGCCGGTGACCCGGACTCCTTCGCCGACCCCGGCTCGTACGACTTCTCCCTCGTCCACTACACCGACACGCAGTACCTCTCCGAGGGCGCGGTGGAGCAGGAGACGGCCGCCGAGCGCGCGGTCTGGGAGAAGGCGTACGGCGACGTCAGCCGCTGGATCGCCGCCAACAAGGACAAGCGGAAGATCGCCTATGTCGCCCACACCGGCGACATCATCGAGAACAACATCCGCAAGCCCGCCGACGAGGCCACCCAGCAGGAGGTCGTCGGCGAGCTGGAGCTGTCCTCGAAGCAGCAGAAGATCCTGGACGACGCGGGCGTCCCGAACGGTGTGATCGCGGGCAACCACGACAACCAGTCGGGCACCGAGAACGGCCCGGACGCGATCTACAACCGGTACTACGGCCCCGACCGCTACGAGGCGCTGTCCCAGGGCTGGGAGCACGCCGAGTACGGCGGCCCCTGGCGCGCGGGCGACAACCAGAACCACTACGACCTGTTCTCCGCCGGCGGCCTGGACTTCGTCGTGGTCGGCCTGTCCTACGGGGTGACGCGCGAGGAGGCCGAATGGGCCGACTCGGTCTTCAAGCGGTACCCCGACCGCAACGGCATCCTGCTCTCGCACGACTACCTCGCGCCGAGCAGCAGCCCCGACGGACGCGGCGCCCCGTTCTCCGCGCCCGACGGCTCGATGCTGTACAGGACGGTGGTCCGGGACAACCCCAACGTGTTCCTGATCCTCGCCGGTCACGAGCACGGCGTCGGCACCAATGTGAAGCCGAAGGTCGGCGAGGTCTCCCACGATGTCGTCGAGCTGCTCGCGGACTACCAGTTCTACACGGTCTCCGCAGACCGGCTGGGGCTCACCGAGATCGGCGGCTACCGGCCCGACGACCGGCTCCAGTTCGGCGCGAGCTTCTTCCGGCTGCTCCAGTTCGACGTCGACCGCTCCGAACTGACCGTGGACACCTACTCACCGCTGCTCGACGAGTTCGGCGCCACCGAGTACGACACGGACCACCGCTACGACGGCACCGAGGACAACATGGTGCTGCCGATCGACCTCAGCACCCGCAGGACCACCTTCACGACCGACTCGCTGGCGCTCTACGACCCCGTGGACGTCATCGGGAGGGCCAGGGTGAAGTCCGGTCAGGTCGCCTCGGTGACCTGGAAGAGGCTGAAGCCCGGCACCACGCACGCGTGGTTCGTCACGGCACGCTCCGCGGGCGGCGGCGTGACCGCCTCCGAGCCGAGCGTCTTCGTCACCAAGGACGCCCACGGCCGGCCCGGCACCTGGGGACCGGGCACGCCCGGCTACCCGTGGTTCACCTCGCCGGGCGACCGGCGGTGATGCCCTGATCCGCCCGGCGGCGGCCGCCGCCGGTGTCCCGTGCCCGCCGTTCCCGGAGCTCCGCGCCCGGGACGGCGGGCCCTGCCGTCCCGTCCGACGAGAACCGAGCCGCCCATGCCTCGCGCCGCCCGATCCCGCCGTCCGCCCGCCGCCCTGCTCACCGTGGCCGCGGCCCTGCTCGCCCTGCTCACCGCCTGCCTCCTCCACCCGGCCCCCGCCGCCGCGCACGACGCCACCTCGACCGCGTACGCCGAGGTGAAGGGCGCGGGCGGCCGTGTCGAGGCGACCCTCGACCTCGAGTACGACCTGCTGATGAAGTCGGCCTGGCTGTACGCCGAGGCCTACGACGCCCAGGGCCGCGCCGAGCAGCTGCGCCAGCTGAGGAGGAACGCCGGCGCGGTCACCGAGTACGTCACCGGGCGTTTCGCCGTCACGCACGCCGACGCGACCTGCGCGGCCCGCCCCGCCGGCGACGCGGACGTGCACACCCGCGGCACCCGCCCGTTCGCCGTCCTCACCCTGGTCTACGACTGCCCGGGCGGCGCCGACGGCCCGTACACCGTCTCCAGCGCGCTGTTCCCCGACGCCGAGAGCTTCGTGCACAGCACGCGGACGATCGTCCACTACGACCTCGACGGGGAGCGCGGCTCCCAGGTGCTGACGGCCGGCGCGCCGACGCTGGAGACCGGCGGGCACCACGAGCCGCACCAGATCGCCGAGTTCTTCCTGCTCGGCACCGAGCATCTGCTGTTCGGCCTCGACCACGTCCTCTTCCTGCTGTCGCTGCTCATCGGCGCCCGCGGTCTGCGGGACATCCTGCTCACCGCGACCGCCTTCACCGCCGCGCACAGCGTCACGTTCCTGCTGGCCGCCACCGGCGTGGTCGACGTGCCCGGTGCGGTGGTGGAGCCGGTCATCGCCGCCTCCATCGCGGTCGTGGCCGTGGCCGACGTCGTGTTCCGCGACCGTGCGGGGGCCGGACGGTGGCGGCTGCCCACCGTCTTCCTCTTCGGCCTCGTCCACGGGCTGGGGTTCGCGGGGGCGCTGGGCATCGACGCGCGCTGGTCCTGGGAGCTGCTGCTGTCGCTGCTGAGCTTCAACGTCGGTGTCGAGGCGGTGCAGCTGGGCATCATCGCCGTGGTGTTCCCGCTGCTGGTCCTGGTGCGCCGGACGCCGGCGCACCGGTGGGCGCTGCCCGCGACGACCGTGTCCATCGTGGTCGTCAGCCTGTACTGGCTGTGGGACCGGGTGGCCGCCGTCGCGGCCTGACGGCCCGTCGCTCATGCGCCGCCGTGCCGCGGCGGCCCGGCGAGGATCAGGTGCTCCAGCGCCTCGTAGCGCCCGCGTGCGCGTTCGGCGGTGCGCCGTCCGCCCAGGACGGTGCCGAGCCAGCCGGCGGCGAAGCCCAGCGGGACGGAGACCAGGGCGGTGGTGGTGAACGGGAACCACCGGAAGTCGGCCTCGGGGAACATGGCGGTGGGGGAGCCGGAGACCAGATTGGTGCCCGACATCAGGACCAGGACGCCGAGGGAGCCGCCGACGAGCGTGCACAGCAGACCGGTGCGGGTGAAGCGCCGCCAGAACAGGGAGTAGACGAGCGCGGGGGCGATGGCCGAGGCGCCCAGGCAGAACGAGAGCGTGGCCAGCGGTTGCAGGCTGCGGTGCTGGGCCAGCGTGGCCAGCAGCACCACCGGGGCGCCGACGACCAGGGCACAGACCCGGGCGACGGTCGTCTCGCGCAGCGGCCGAAGACCTCCCCGCCGGGCGGCGACGACGTCGTGGGCCAGGGAGTTGGCGCAGGCCAGGGTCATGCTGGCGACGGAGGCGAGCAGGGTGAGGAAGACCGCCGTGGTGACGGTGGTGAACACCAGGCTCTCCGTGCGGGACAGGTCCGTGCCGAACGCGGCCCGGGAACCGAGGAGATAGGCGGTGTTGCCGCGCGGGTCCGCGGCGGTGATGCCCTGCCGCCCGACCAGGGCCGCCGCGCCGATGCCGACGACGGTGACGATCAGGACGAACAGCGCCACGGAGGACACCGCCCAGGACATCGCGCGGCGCACCTGGCGGGCGCTGCCCGCGGTGTACATCCGCATGGTGACGTGCGGCAGGCAGGCGCCGCCCAGCACGATGGCGAACTGGGTGCTGACCATGTCCAGACCCGGGTGCGGGCCGCCCGCGAACTGGAGCCCGTAGCGCAGGAAGTGCTGTCCGGCGCCGCTGCGGCCGGCGGCCCGGTCGAACATCGCCCGGACGTCCCAGCCGAAGGTGTACAGGAGGAGCACGGCGACGACGAGCCCGGAGCCCAGCAGCATCACCGTCTTGAGGATCTGGATCAGGGCGGTGCCCTTCATCCCGCCCAGGGCCGCGTAGCTGATCATCAGTGTGCCCGCGCCGACGACGCAGGCGGTCTTCATCGTGGAGTCGGAGAAGCCCAGGACGAAGGCGAGCAGCTGGCCGACGCCGGCGAGCTGGACGACCATCATCGGCACCAGCGACAGGACGGTGACCGTGCAGGCGGTCAGGCGCACCGCGCGGGAGGGCATGCGCCGGCCGAGCGCGTCGCCCATGGTGAACCGGCCCGTGTGATGGAGGGGTTCGGCCAGCAGGAACATCAGCAGGAGCAGGGAGAGCAGCGTGCTCAGGGCGAGGACGACACCGTCGTAGCCGCACAGCGCGATCACCCCGCCGATGGTGAGCACGGTCGCGGCGGAGATGTAGTCACCGGCGATCGCCAGCCCGTTGCGCAGCGGGGACAGGGAACGGTAGCCGGTGTAGAACTCGGCGAGGTCGTCGCGGTCGGGGCCGGTCAGCACGCACAGCAGCAGCGTGAGCGCCACGACGCTGCTGAAGGCCACGAGGGACCAGGTCTGCGCGGAGCCGCTGAACTCGGTCACGGCCGCCGCTCCCCGTCGGCGCCGGCCGGCCGCGCATAACCGTTCAGGCGGCGGGCCAGGGGGTCGACGTACCGGCGTGCGGTGCACTCGTAGAGGATCACCGCCAGCCAGGTGACGGGCAGTTGGAGCAGGGCGAGCAGCAGGCCCGTGGGCAGGCCGCCGGGGGCGGGGCGGGTCATGAGGGACGGAGCCGTGACGGTGAGCGTGAGGAAGAGGGTGAAGTAGCCGAGGGCGGCGAGGGTGGCGACGCGGCGCTGCCGGCGGCAGGCGCGGCGCAGGACGCGCAGTGTGCGGTGGTAGCCGCCCCATGTGCGGCGGGAGGAGCGCCGTGAGCGCCGTGGTCGGGCCGGGGAGAACTCCGAGTCGTCGTGGGACATCCCAAAACTCCTAGCGGGGCGGGTCGGCTGATCGCACGCTATGCGGGTGCCGGACAGGGCGGCGGGTTTTCTGTTGAACTTCCTGGTGGCGGCGGTCCTCCCCGCTCACCTCGGCTGTTGTCCTTGTTTCCGGTGTGATGCACGGGTCTTGGGTGGCTGCTGGGTTCACCGCAGGTCGACCAGCTGGTCCAGGGGCGTGCCGCACGCCCAGCGCCTCAGCAGCGTGCCGTCGACGAGCCGGGTGTCGCCGCTGCCGCGGGCCCACTGCACGTCCCGGTGGGCGAAGGTGCCGCGGTGCACCACCAGGCGCAGGGACGGGCCGGCGGCCGGCCGTCGGGCGCGGCCCAGGGGCGGGTCCTCGTCCGGCAGCGGCTCGGCGACGGGGCGGAAGGCCACCTCCAGCCGGCGCCCCCGGCCGTCGCGCGCCTGTACCCGGGGCCGTACGCGCTCCCCGGCCGGAAGCCGTACGGACCAGCCGTCCCGGCGCAGCATGCGGGAGACGGCCAGCGCCAGGCCCGCCACGTCCAGTTCGGCGATCTCGTCCGCGGTGTAGTAGCCCATACGGCGGCGCACGAGCGGGCGGTGGCGCCGGACGAGCACCGGTACGACGGCGGCGAGGAGCAGTGGCGCGGCGATCGGCACGCCGATCCCGAGCGCGCGGTAGGCCGCCGTGAGGCCCGCGACGGCGGCGCACACCAGGAGCACCAGCCCGGCCAGTGCGGGGAACACCTCGCGGAAACCGGGACCGTACCGTCCCTGGGCGCGCAACTGCCCCACGGTACGCCGGCGTCGGGCGCGGCGGGACTCCTCCCGTCCAAAACTGCGGCACGACGGTGTCACCTTGGCCGGCTCCCCCCTGCCCGGCGTGTGTGGGCGCGTGCGAGGCATACCCGTTTTCCGCTCGACGGCCTGTGCGCAGGCGGGTTTCGGCCATGATTTCGGCCGAAGCGCGGTGGGGCCCGGTGGCCCGCAGGTCGTGCCCGGGGACGCGTTTGCCGCCGGAGCGAGGGGCAAAGCGGTGTCCATGAGTGAATCGAACAACGACACGAGTCAGAAGCAGTCGGTCCGGGCCGCCGGGGCCAAGGCCCGGCAGACCGCCGGCAAGGCCACCGCCCCGGCCTCGCAGGCCGCCAAGAGCGCCGCGTCCGCCACCGGTGACGCCGCGCAGACCGCCGCCAAGGGCGTCGAGGCGGGCCGCCAGGCGATCGTCACGGCCTCGGGCCAGGTCGCGGCCACCGCCAGGACGGCCTGGACGGTCATCGCCGCCCGCAAGTACCTCGCCGCCGGTGTGGGCGCGGGCCTGACCGCGCTGAGCGCCGCCTCCTACGCGGCGGGCCGCCGGTCGGGACGGCAGGCGCAGGGCCCGCTCACCCGCCTCACCGGCGGCCGGATCTGACTCCGCGGCGCGGGCGTCACCGTCCGGACGGCGGGAGCCCGCACCTCGCGGCGGCGGATCCGGCGACGGGCCCGCCCGGCGGCCGGGGCCACCGGGCGGGCTCTTTCACGGTGTCACCCGCCCGCGGCCAGCCAGGGCTGCGGGTCGGTGTAGTACCCGTCGAGAATCACCTCGAAGTGCAGGTGGGGGCCGGTGGACAGACCGGTGGAACCGACCAGCCCGATCGGCGTCCCGGTCTCGACGCTCTGCCCGGCCGAGACCTGGAGGGCCGACAGGTGGCTGTACGTCGTCTCCAGCCGTTTGCCGCCGATGGTGCCGTGGTCGATCACGATGCGGTTGCCGTACGCCTTGGTCATCGCGGCGAAGACCACCCGGCCCTCCTTCGCCGCGGAGACCTGGGACCCCTGGGGCGCGCCGAAGTCGACGCCGGTGTGCAGCTTGGTCACCCCGGTCAACGGGTGCTGACGTGATCCGTACGGCGAGGTGACGGTGAGGGTGGAGACGGGGGCGGCGAGGATCGCGCCCGCCGCCTTGTTCCCGGTGCCGTCGGAGTCCTCCCGGTCGAACGCCTCGTAGCGCGCGAAGAGCGCCTTCACCTCGGTGAGGTAGGTCCTGGCCCCGTCGGGCACCCGGCCCGCCTCTGTCACCGCGTCCGCGCCCGTCGCGTACGCGGCCAGGGTGAGCTCCACGAGGTCCCCGCTGACCCGGCCCTCGGTGCGCGCGTCGGTCACCTTCCCGGCCAGGGAGCAGTCCTGCCGGCCGAGCGCCATGATGGCGTCCGCCGGGTCCCGGGGCGAGGAGCGCCCGTTGCCGTCGTCGTCCCTGCCCCAGGTCCGCCACTGGGCGTCGGTGAAGCCGGCGATGCCCCGCCGGCCGGAGAGCCTGCCGGAGTCGTTGCTCCAGCCGGAGAGCTGGTCGATCTGCGCGGCGAGCACCGAGGCCCTGACGACCGAGCACTGGGCGGCGGCCTTGCGCAGCCACGGGCCGTAGGAGTCGTCGATGCGGACGGCGTCGGCCGACGATCCCGCCCCGTCACTCTGCGACGACGCGGGGGAGAGGCCGCCCGTGAGCGCCAGGAAGCCGGTCACCGCCGTGAGCGTGAGCAGCCCCGGCAGCACCAGCAGGACGAAGGGGCCGGGTCCGCGCCGGGTCCGCTTCGTGCTCCGCTCCGCGGGCGGTCCCGTAGGGATCATGGTGCTCACGAGCGGAGGCTAACGCGCCGCCCCGCGTCCGTCACCGGGCACAAAGGCAGGCCTGCCTGCCCGAACGGGCAGGACCGCTGCCCGGCGGTGCGGCTTGTACGACGAGACGTCGACGCCGGTCGCCGCGGGTCGGTGCGATCACCGACCCGCGGCAGGCCGAGAAGATCCTCGCGGGCGGCGAGGCCGACGCCGTCCTGATCGGCCGCCAGCCGCTGCCCGAGCCCACCTGGGCCCGCCGCGCGGCCAGGGAGCTGGGCGGCGACGTGCGCATCCCGCCGCAGTACGGCTGGCGCCCCTGAACCGGCGAGGGCGGACGGAGCGGTGGGCCAGCTCCGCCCGCTCAGCGGCCCCTGCCGGACGCCGTCCGGTGGGCGGGCCCGCCGCGCCCCTTTCCGGAGGCCAGGGAGACGTCCCAGTCCAGGCGCAGGATGGCCAGGTCGTCCGTGTGCCGCTCGGCGTTGAGGGAACGGGCCCGGGCGATCAGCCGGTCGAGGTGCTCGCCCGGATCGGGGGAGCGCGTCTCGTCGAGGATGCCGAGCAGGCCCTCGACGCCCAGCCGTACGTCGTCGCCGCCCGCATAGCCCTCGATCAGCCCGTCGGTGTAGACGATGAGGCTGCCGCGCGCAGGCAGCTCCACCGTGGTGGACGGCCACTTCCCGAGACCGGGGACGATGCCGAGGGCCATGCCGTGGGCGGCGGGCACCTCCTGGGCGCCGGCGGGCGTGACCAGCACCGGCTCGTGGTGGCCCACCAGGTGCAGCGTGACCGTCGCCCGGTCCGGGTCCAGGGTGATCAGCGTGCAGGTGGTGAACAGGTCGCTGCCGCTGCGCTCGGCGATGTGCATCCGCTCCAGCAGGTGCAGCAGCTCCTGGTTGCGGTGGCCGCCGAGGGTGAGGGTGCGCCAGGCGATGCGCAGGCAGACGCCGAGGGCCGCGGCGTCCGCGCCGTGACCGCTGACGTCCCCGACGATCGCGTGCACCTGACCGTCGTCCGTCTGCACCACGTCGAGGAAGTCGCCGCCCAGCAGCGCCTGTTCGCGTCCGGGGAAGTACCGGCTGGTGACGGTGACGGACGGTGCGGTGAGGATCGGCTCGGGCAGCAGGCCGCGCTCCAGCCGCGCGTTCTCCTCCGCCCGCAGCCGGCCGACCTGGAGATCGGCGTTGGCCCGCTCGGACTGCTTGCGCTGGACCGCGTAGCGCACCGCCCGCTGGAGCAGCTCGGGCTCGACCTTGCCCTTGACGAGATAGTCCTGCGCGCCGGCCCGGAGGGCGTCCACCCCGGCCCGGGACTCGGCGAGCCCGGTGAGCACGATGACGGCGGCGTGCCCGTCCGTCTCCTGCACGGCCTTGACGGTGCCGAGCCCGGCCACGTCGGGCAGATGCAGGTCCAGCAGTACGCAGTCGAAGGACTGCGCCGCCAGGGCACGGCGTGCCCCGGCCACCGTCCGGGTCCGCACCAGGGTGTGCGGCAGATCGGTGTCGATCAGCAGCTCCTCCACCAGCAGGGCGTCCCCGTCGTCGTCCTCGACCAGGAGGATGCGGTAGCGGTCCTCGGTCCCGTCGGCCGGCCGGGTCACGTCGACGACCCTCCCTCCGGGGTCACGGCCGGTACCGGCGCGACGGGGAGGGTGAACACGACGCGGGTACCGGGCCGGTGGTGCGGGTCGATGCGGATGGTGCCGCCGTGGAACTCCACGACCTTCTTGCACATGGCGAGGCCGATGCCGGTGCCGGGATAGGCGTCCCGGGTGTGCAGCCGCTGGAAGAGGATGAACACCTTCTCCTGGAACTCCGGGGCGATTCCGATGCCGTTGTCGGTGACGGTGAACTCCCACATGCCCTCGTCGCGCCTCACGCCGACACGGATCCGCGGCGGCCGGTCGGTGTCGCGGAACTTGATGGAGTTGGACAGCAGGTTCTGCCAGAGCATGCCCAGCTGGGTGGCGTCGCCGACGACGGTGGGCAGCGGGTCGTGCGTGATCTCCGCCCCGCTCTCCTCGATCGAGACACTGAGCGCGTCCCGGGTGTGCTCCAGCACCTCCTCCAGGCTCACCTCCGTGTGGTCGTTCAGCACCCGTCCCACCCGCGAGAAGGTCAGCAGGTCGTTGATGAGGACCTGCATGCGGTTGGCCCCGTCGACGGCGAAGCCGATGTACTGGTCCGCCCGCTCGTCCAGCCGGCCGCCGTAGCGCCGTTGCAGGAGCTGGGTGAAGCTGGACACCTTGCGCAGGGGCTCCTGGAGGTCGTGGGAGGCGACGTAGGCGAACTGTTCGAGCTCGGTGTTGGAGCGCTTCAGGTCCGCCGCCTGCTCGTCCAGCAGCCGGCGCGACTCCTCGCTCACCGAGAGCTCGTCGAGCAGGCGGGTGCGCATTGCGTCCACGTCGGCGGCCAGCTGCCGCATGTCGGACGGGCCGGCGACGGCGATCGGCTCGTCGAAGCGGCCCTCGGCGACGCCGCGGGCCCCGGCGCCGAGCTGCTCCAGGGGGCGGGTGATGCCGCGCCGCAGGGCCTCGGAGACGAGCACGGCGACGGCGAGGACGACGGCCGCGGACAGCGCCAGCGTCCCGTTGCGCAGGATGGTGGCGTGCCGCAGCGAGCGGGCGGCGTCCGCCCGCTCCCGGGTCAGCCGTGCCTGCTGCCGCGAGAGCGCCCCGCGCAGCGAGTCGAAGGCCTGCTTGCCCTCCTGCGCGCGGGCCTTGGCCAGGGAGACGGCCTGCTCGCCGGAGCTCGCGGAGACGGGGCGGGCGACGAGGTCCTGCCACGCCCGGGTCAGCTTCCGCACGGTCGCGAGATCGGCCCGGTCCCGTGCGTCGTCGGCCAGCAGCGACTGAAGGCGCCGCAGGGCGGTCTTCTCCTCCCGCACGCCCTCGGTGTAGGGCGTGAGGAACTCCTCTTTGCCGGTCAGCCCGTAACCGCGGATGCCGGTCTCCTGGTTGACCAGGGCCGACTCCAGCCGTACGGCGTTCACCAGGGCCGGCGAGCGGACGTCCACCAGCTCGTCCGTGATCCGGGAGGAGCGCAGCATCGCCCACACGCTCAGCGAGCCGAGCACCGCCAGGACGACGAGCGTGACGGTCATGCCCGTCCGCAGCCAATGCCGCGTGGTCCAGCCGGAGGTCGCACTCCAGGGGTCGGCAGGCGATCGGTTGCTCACGACAGGCGGGCTCCTTCGAACTGCGATACGTCATACAGCTGGTCGGACGGGGAGCCCACCATACCCGGGCAGGACAACACTTGTTGTCGCCGGTTCCGGCGACCGTCTAGGGTGAGCCCATGCCAGGATCCCCCTTCACCCTGCGGTTGGCCGAGCAGGAGATCGCCGCGCACGTCAGCGAGGCCGTGGAGGAACTCACCCGCCGCATCGCGCAGCACGCGGTGTCTCCCCCGGCCGGCGCCCCCGATCCGGCGACCGCCGACCGCGGACGCGCGCTCGCGCGCCTGTATGTTCTCGTGGTCGCGGAACAGGCCGTGCAGCAGCTGGAACGGCAGGCCGCCCGGGCCGCCGCCGCGGCCGGTGCCGGCTACCCGGAGATCGGCCGGGCCTCGAACCTGAGCCGCCAGGGAGCCCGCCGCCGGTGGCCCGGCCTGGTGTCCGGCGGCTCCGCCCCCCATCCTTCCCGTCAGTCCACCAGGAGCTCGTAACCATGGCTGCCTCTGCCCCCACCCGCCCCTACGACGTGCTGCTGGTCGAGGACGACGTCGCCGACGCGATGCTCATCCAGGACGCCCTGGCCGACCGCGGGGCCCGCAACCTCACCCAGGTCGCCGACGGCATCCAGGCGCTGGAGTACCTCCGCGACCCGGCCGGCACCCGGCCCGACCTGATCGTGCTCGACCTGAACATGCCGCGCATGAACGGCCGGGAATTCCTCGCCATCGTCAAGGAGGACCCGGACCTGCGCACCATCCCCGTGGTGGTCCTGACGACGTCCGCCGCGCCCGACGACGTCTCCGGCGCCTACCGGCACCACGCCAACGCCTACGTCACCAAACCGGTCAATCTGGAGCAGTTCGAACAGGCCGTCCGCAGCATCGACGCCTTCTACCTGGACGTCGCGGCCAAGCCGCCGCGGCCGTAGCCCCGGCGGCCGCGCCGGGGTGACCGCCCGGTTGCGCGGCGCGGCCGCGCAACCGGGCCGGGTCGCGTCGCTTTGGCGAGCATGCGACGCGGCCCCACGGGTAGTCGGGCACCGGGAGGGCAATGAGGGTGAACCCAGTGGTAGCGATTCCCGGTAGTGAGGGCCGTATGGGGCCGGATTCCTGTCCGATACAGACCGCAGTCGTCCTGGACGGCGACGGTTCGCGTATTGCCGAGGCCCGCCATCTGGCGGGCGACTTCCTCACCCGTGTCCAGGCCGAGCACGGCCTGCCGGTCTCCGCACGCGCGAGGGACATCACCCAGCTGGTGGTGAGCGAGCTCGTCACCAACGCCCGCAAGTACGCTCCCGGGCCGGTCCTGCTGGAGCTGCGGGTCACGGACGGCACGGTGGAGGTGGGGGTCTGGGACAGTGAACCGGTGCTGCCGGTGGCGAGGTCCGCGGATCCGTCACGCGTGGGCCAGCACGGGCTGGAGATCGTGAAGGCGGTCGCCCAGTACGTCGACATGGAGCAGCAGCCGATCGGCAAACGCATCACCGCCCGGCTCGCCCTCACGGACGACCCCGGCGCCGGCGTCCCCGGACGTGTCCGCCGGTGACGGTGAGGGAACAGAGACCGGCGGTCGCGTCCCGGCCGGCGTTGCAGCGCGTGCTGACGACACCGCTGCTGTACTTCTTCATCCTGGGCGACGTGCTCGGCGCCGGGGTGTACGTCCTGGTGGGGCAGATCGCCGACGAGTCCGGCGGAGCCGTCTGGGTGCCGCTCCTGGTGGCCCTGGCGCTGGCGGCGCTGACCGCGGCGTCCTACGCGGAGCTGGTCACGAAGTACCCGAGGGCGGGCGGGGCGTCCCACTACGCCGCGCGGGCGTTCGGGCCGTTCGCGGGGTTCGTCACCGGTTTCTGCATGCTGGCGGCCGGGGTGGTCTCGGTCGCGGCGCTCGCCCGCGGCTTCGCGGGCGCGTATCTGTCGGCGTTCGTGACGCTGCCCGGCGGCTGGGTCGCCGTGGTGTTCCTCGTCGCGCTGGCACTGGTCAACGCCTGGGGCATCAAGGAGTCGACCCGCGCGAACGTCGTCGCCACCGTCGTCGAGGCCGGCGGCCTGGCCGTCGTCGTGGCGCTCGGCGCGTGGCTGCTGCTGCGCGGCGAGGGCGACCCGGGGCGGCTCACCCGGCTCGGCACGCCGGAGCACGGCGCGGCCGCCGCCGTCCTGAGCGGCTCCGTCCTCGCCTACTACTCCTTCGTCGGCTTCGAGACCTCCGTGAACGTCGCCGAGGAGACCCGCGACCCCCGGCGCTCCTACCCGCGCGCGCTCTTCGGCGCGCTGGCCACGGCGGGCGCCGTGTACGTGCTGGTGGGCATCGCCGCCTCCGCGGCGGTACCGACCGGCCGGCTGGCGGAGTCGAGCGGACCGCTGCTGGAGGTCGTCCACGCGGCGGGCGGCGTGCCGCCCCGGCTGTTCGGCGCCGTGGCGCTGGTCGCCGTCGCCAACGGTGCGCTGCTGACCGGCATCATGGCCTCCCGGCTCGCCTACGGCATGGCCCGCGACGGACTGCTGCCCGGCGTGCTGACCAAGGTGCTGCCCGGCCGCCGCACCCCCTGGGCCGCCATCGCGGCCACCACCGCCCTGTCGGTCCTGCTGGCGCTCACCGGCAGCGTCGACACCCTGGCCGCCACCCTGGTGCTGCTGCTCCTCGTGGTCTTCTTCCTGGTCGACACCGCCGTCCTCGTACTGCGCCGGGACGAGGGCGAACCGGCGCACTTCCGGGCCCCGGCCGTCCTGCCCGTCCTGGGCGCCGTCTCCTGCGTCGTCCTCGCCACCCGGATCGAGGGAGGGGTGTGGCTGCGCGGTCTGGCCGTGCTGGCCGTCGCGGTGGTGCTCGCGGCCCTCGCCACGGCGGCGCGGAGCCGGCGCGGGACCACCTCCGGGCGGTGACCGGCCGGGCCTGGTCCGGCCCTGGCGCCGCGCCGTACATTCCGTACGGGACCGCACGCGAGGGGGTCCACATGACCAGGGACCGCACCCACATCCACACCGCACCCGTATCCGCCGGGCCACGGCCGTGACGCTCGCCGTCCTGGCGGCGGCCGTCCCGGGGCCGGTCGCCGCCGGTGCCGCGGACACCACCCCCGCCGGGCCGCAGAGCCGGGAGATCGCCTCCTCGGTGCTCGGCGGCGACTACCGGATGACGCTGACGGCCGTGCGCTCCACCGGCGACCGGTACGCCGCCTCGGTGCGGCTGCGGGTCTTCGTCCCCGCGGGGGACGGCTGGCGGGAGTCGGACCGCGCGACGGTCGGCGCGGCGGACGGCTGGTTCTGGTACCCGCTCACCGGCAAAGGGGCCGTCTGCCGCTTCTCCGTCTCCGGCAGAAACCCCGCGCCCGTCGGCATCAGCCTCCTGATCACGCCGTCCATCGGCTGCTCCCGGCCGCGGCACTTCGTCGTGGAGTCGGGCACGATCCGTACCGGCTGACCCGGTGCCCGGCTCCCGGCGTGTCACGCCCCCGGCCGCGGACGCTGCGGGACGATGGGGACTTCTCGGACAGCTGTGAGGCCGGGCCGGAAGGAGTGCCGCCGTGGACCAGCGCGTCGTACCCCAGGCAACCGGGGAACACACCGACGTACGGCGGCGGATCCCGCGCACCGACGCCGTCCTGCGCGATCCGCGGCTGGTGCAGGCCGCACGCCGGCTGGGCACCGGGGCGGTGAAGGCCGCGGTCCGCGAGGCCCAGGACCGGGCGCGCGACGGCGTGATCGCGCCGGAGGCGGTGGCCGACACGGCGGTCGCCGCCCTGCCGGCCACGGCCGGCGGACTGAGGCCGGTCCTCAACGCCACCGGCGTGCTGCTGCACACCAACCTCGGCCGGGCACCGCTGTCGGCGGCGGCCCGGCACGCGGTGCGGGAGGCCGCCGGACCCACGGACGTCGAACTCGACCTGCGCACCGGCGTACGGGCCCGCCGTGGCCGCACCGCGCTGGCCGCCCTGGCCGGCCGGGTGCCGTCCGCCGCCGCGGTCCATGTCGTGAACAACGGCGCCGCCGCGCTGGTCCTGGCGGCCACCGCGCTCGCCGCCGGCAAGGAGATCGTCATCGGCCGGGGCGAGATGGTGGAGATCGGGGACGGTTTCCGGCTGCCGGACCTGCTGGTGTCCACCGGCGCCCGGCTGCGCGAGGTGGGCACGACCAACCGCACCACCGCCGCCGACTACGCCGCCGCCGTCGGCCCGGACACCGCCTTCGTGCTGAAGGTGCACCCCTCCAACTTCCGTGTCACCGGGTTCACCCGGACCGCCGGGACCGGGGAACTCGCCGCGCTGGGCGTGCCGGTGGTCGTCGACATCGGCTCCGGTCTGCTCGCCCCGCATCCGCGGCTGCCCGCGGAGCCCGACGCCACGTCGCAGCTGCGGGCCGGCGCCTCGCTCGTCACCGCCAGCGGCGACAAGCTGCTCGGCGGACCCCAGTGCGGACTCCTGCTGGGCGAGGAGAGACTGGTCCGCGCGCTGGCGCGGCATCCGCTCGCCCGTGCCCTGCGGGTGGACAAGCTGACGCTGGCCGCGCTGGAGGCGACCCTGACCGGGCCCGAGACACCGACGGCCGCCGCCCTGGCCGCCGACCCGGCCGTCCTGGCGCACCGTGCCGTGCGGCTCGCCGCCGCGCTGCGCGCCGACGGCATCGACGTCCGGGCCGTCGCCGGCTCCGCGACCGTGGGAGGCGGCGGCGCCCCCGGTGTCACGCTGCCCAGCGCCGCGCTGTCCCTGCCCGAGCGGTACGCCGCCGCGCTGCGCACCGGCCCGGTGCCGGTGGTGGGCCGGCTGGAGGCGGGGCGCTGCCTGCTCGACCTGCGGGCGGTGCCGCCGGAGGACGACGACCGGCTGGCCCGGGCCGTGCGGTCGGCCGCGAAGAGGTAGGCGCCGCATGCGGGTGCTGGCCACCGCCGGCCATGTCGACCACGGCAAGTCCGCCCTGGTGCGGGCGCTCACCGGGATGGAACCCGACCGGTACGCGGAGGAGCGGCGCCGGGGACTCACCCTCGACCTCGGCTTCGTGTGGACCCGCGACACCGGGGGCGAGCCCCTGGCCTT
Organism: Streptomyces fumigatiscleroticus; assembly: GCF_014647975.1. Lineage (GTDB taxonomy): Bacteria > Actinomycetota > Actinomycetes > Streptomycetales > Streptomycetaceae > Streptomyces > Streptomyces fumigatiscleroticus. The sequence goes on along the minus strand of NZ_BMQF01000001.1, from coordinate 237,626 downwards.
CGTGGACGTGCCCGGCCACGAGCGGTTGGTCGCCACCATGCTGGCCGGAGCCGGACCCGTGCCCGCCGTGCTGTTCGTGGTCGCCGCCGACCAGGGCTGGCAGCCGCAGTCCGCGGAGCACCTGGCGGTCCTGGACGCGCTCGGCGTGCGCCACGCCGTGCTCGCGGTGACCCGCAGCGACCTCGCCGACCCCGGCCCGGTCGCGGCCGACGCCCTCGCACGGCTGGCCGCCACCTCGCTGGGCGCGGTGCCGTCCGTCGCGGTCAGCGCGGTCACCGGCAGCGGACTCGACGAACTGCGCGCACAGCTGTCCCGGACGGCCGGCGCGCTGCCCGAGCCGCCGCCCGAGGAGGACGTACGGCTCTGGCTGGACCGGGCCTTCACCGTGCGCGGGCACGGCACGGTGGTCACCGGCACCCTCGGCGCGGGCACGCTGCGCGTCGGCGACCGGCTGACCGCCGGGGACGGCGGGACCGTGCTGCGGGTGCGCGGGCTCCAGTGCCTGCACGAGGAGCGGTCCGCCGTCAGCGGGGTGGCGCGTGTGGCGGTCAACGTGCACGGCCCCGCCGACGGCGTCCTGGGCCGTGGGCAGGTGCTGCTCACCCCGGACCGCTGGCTGCCGGCCGAGCTGATCGACGTCCGTGTCGCCGGAACACCGGCCGTGGAACTGCCCCGGACGGTCACCGTCCACATCGGCACCGCCGCCGTGCCGGTGACCGTCCGCCCGCTCGGTGAGGACACCGCCCGCCTCACCCTGTCCCGCCCGCTGCCGCTGCGCATCGGCGACCGCGCGGTGCTGCGCGAACCGGGCGGCCGGCGCCCGCCGTGCGGGCTGACCGTGCTCGACGTACGGCCGCCGCGGCTGGCCCGGCGCGGCGCGGCCCGGGCCAGGGCGGCGGAGCTGGCCGCCATGACGGGCCGCCCGGACGGCGCGGCCGAACTGCGCCGGCGCCGCCTCATCCGCCGCGCGGAGCTGCTGGCCATGGGCGCGCCCGCGCCCGCCGCACCCCTCACCGGGGACTGGCTGGTCGACGAGGCGTACGCGGCTCAGCTGCGGGCACGCCTGGCGGACCGGGTGACGCGGCACGCCGCAGAGCATCCGCTGGAGCCCGGCCTGCCCACCGAGGCGGCCCGCCGTCTGCTCGGCCTGCCCGACCGGTCCCTGGTCGACGCCCTCGCCGGCCTCCCGGGCTCTACGCCCCGGCTCCGGCACGTCCAGGGCCGGCTGTACGGCCCCGCCGGCCCGCGGCCCGTGCTGCCGCCGCCGGTCCGGGCGGCCGTCGACGCGGTCCGCCGCGAGCTGACCCGGGCGCCCTTCCGCGCCCCGGAGGCCGGCCGGCTGACCGGACTCGGGCTCACCGGCAGGGCGGTGGCGGCGGCCGTCGCGGCGGGCGCGCTGCTGCGGGTCGGCGACGGTGTTCTGCTGCTGCCCGGAGCGGATGTGCGGGCCGCCGCCGTACTGCGTGCGCTGCCGCAGCCGTTCACGCTCAGCGAGGCGCGCCGGGCCCTGGACACCACGCGCCGGGTGGCCGTGCCGCTGCTGGAGTTCCTGGACGCCCAGGGGCACACCGAGCGGGTGGACGGGCAGCGCCGGCGGTGCCGGGCCGAGCGGGGAAGCGGAGGCGGACGGGAATCGAACCCGCCTGCCCGAGATCCTCGGGCACCTCGGTTTTGAAGACCGGGAGGGCCACCAGGCACCCGCACGCCTCCGCCCGGCAGGCTACCCGCCGCCCCCCTGCCACCGCCGCTGTCCACGCCGACCGGCGCCCCATCCCCACCGATCCCAGGGAGACCCCGGCATGACCCTCACGCGCGAGACCCCCCTACGGCTCACCCAGTACGCCCACGGCGGCGGCTGCGCCCGCAAGATCCCGCCCGGCGAGCTGGAGGACATGCTCGACGGGCTGGTCCGGCAGGCGACGGTCACCCACGACACCCCGCTGCTGGTCGGCCCCGCCACCGGCGACGACGCGGCCGTGGTCGCCCTGCCCGCACCGGACGGCGCCCCCGCCGGGGCGGTCGTGTGCACCGCCGACTTCTTCGGTCCCGTCGTCGACGACCCCTACGACTGGGGACGCGTCGCCGCGGCCAACGCGCTGTCCGACGTGTACGCGATGGGCGGCCGGCCCGTGCTCGCCGTCAACCTGCTCGCGTGGCCGCGGGACCTGCTGCCGTTCGCCCTGGCGCGCGAGGTGCTGCGCGGCGGGCTCGACATCGCCGCCGAGGCGGGCTGCCACGTCGGCGGCGGGCACAGCATCGACGACGCCGAGCCCACGTACGGCATGGCCGTCACCGGCCTGGCCGACCCGGGGCGGCTGCTGCGCAACGACGCCGGCCGGCCGGGTCTGCCGCTGTCCCTCACCAAGCCGCTCGGCCTCGGTGTGCTCAACAACCGGCACAAGGTCACCGGCGAGCGGTTCGCGCAGGCGGTGGAGACGATGGTGCGCCTCAACCGGGACGCCGCACAGGCCGCCCTGGCCGCCGGGGCCGTCTGCGCCACCGACGTGACCGGCTTCGGGTTCCTGGGCCATCTGCACAAGCTGGCGCGGGCCTCGGACGTGACGGCGGTGGTCGACACCGCCGCCGTGCCGTATCTGGACGGCGCCCGCGAGGCGGTCCGGGACGGCTACGTCAGCGGCGGCACCCGCCGCAACCTGGAATGGGTCGCGCCCGTCACCGACTTCGGCACCACGGACGCCGGCACCCGGCTGCTGCTGGCCGACGCCCAGACCTCCGGCGGGCTGCTGGTGGCGGGGGAGGTGCCGGGGGCCCCGGTGGTGGGCGAGCTGGTCCCGCGCGGCCCGCACTCCGTCGTGCTGCGCTGACCGCCGCCTAGGTGTCCCCGCAGGTCACATGAAGTTGCGGGTGTGCAGCGCCGACAGGGCGGCGGCCTCGTCGTCGGGGAAGCCCAGCCGCGTCAGCCGGTGCCGCCGCCCCTGGTCCATCTCGGCCTGGAGCCGCTGCACCGCGTGCCAGCCGCGGGCGATCGCCGCCGGTTCCCACGAGCCGGCGGCGAGCAGCACCAGCGCGTCGGACACGTCCCGGTTCAGGCCGGCGGTGCCGGCCAGGGCGTCGTGGCGGCGTTCCACGGCGGCCCGCAGCCGGCCGCGCAGCCGCGGGTCGACGCCGGCCCGGTGTTCGAGGTGGCCCATGCCGAAGGCGACGTGCCGGGCCTCGTCCTGGTGCACCAGACGGCTGATCCGGCGGGTCACCGGATCCGGGGCGTGCCGTTCGAGGAACGACAGCAGGGCGAGGAAGCTGCCCTCCCCGAGCACGGAGAGCAGGAAGGAGGCCAGGGAGAACTCCGGCTCGGTCAGCAGGCTCGCCAGCGACGCCCGGCCGCCCGCCGACGAGGTGCCCATCCGGCCGTCCTTCAGCAGCGCCCGCCGGGTGAAGACCTCCACGTGCCGTGCCTCGTCGGCGGCCTGCACGGCGAGCAGTTGCAGCACCTCGCGGAAGTGCGGGTGGACCTGGACCAGCAGCCGCGCGGGGATCACCAGCGCGGCCTGCTCGTTCTCCACGAGATACGTCATGACCTGCACGACGGCCGCCTCCACCTCGTCCGGCAGGGTGAAGTCCGCCTCCCACGGCACCGCGGTCAGCGGGTCCCACTGCGCGGCGGCGGCCTGCCGGTACAGCCGCGGTGCCAGGTCGGTCCAGACCTGGTCCCGTTCGGTGAGCGTGAACGGCACCACGGGCCCGCCGGCCTCGACCAGCGCGCCCCGCGCGGCCAGCCCCCAGTGCAGCGGCGCCCGGCCGGCGGCCCGTCCCGGCTCCGGGCCCCCGGCCCGCTCGGCGCCCGCCCAGCGGGCCGGGGCCGCGTCGCCCCGGCGCACATGGGCCCGGACCGGTGCCTCGCCGGGCGGCGCGGGACGCACGGTGTGACCCTCGTGCCGGCACCAGGCGGCCAGATGGGCCGGCAGCGCCGGGTCGGTGCCGCGGACGGCGACCCGGCCGCCGGGCGGCACCCGCTCCAGCGCCCGGCGCAGCAGCAGATGGGCGCCCTGCTCGAAGCCGAGGCCGGCCAGGTCCAGCGGGACGGCGCCGGGCGTCACGGCCGGTGGCCGTCGGCGGTGATCCGGCCGTCGGCGTCGTACAGGCCCAGGGCGTCGATCGCGGCGCCGAGCCGGGCGAACCCGCTCTCGCGCCCGGGCAGCCACCGGGTCAGCCCCTCCAGGTCGAGCAGGTGGCGCACCTCGGGGTCGGCGTAGGACATCGACAGCAGCAGCTCCGTCAGCCGTTCGCCGCGTTCCGGGCCGAGCGTCGGGCCGGCCGCCAGGACGCAGTGGTCGTAGGGCGCGGTGCGGGTGAGCAGGCGGGTGGCGCCCGGGGGCAGGATGCCCTCCCGGCCGAAGAGGAGGTGACCGGCGTCGACCATGCAGGCCGCCGTCGCCTCGCCCGCCATCAGGGCGCGGGCGGCGTCGCGTTCGCCGCCGAGGTGGTCCCCGTGCAGCCCGACCCCGGTGTCGTGGCGCAGGACGTGGAAGTCGACGCCCGCCACCAGGCCCAGCTCCCCGAGGTGGTGCAGGGGCAGCAGGGTCGCCTGCGGGGAGTCGGCCGCGCCGACGGCGACCGTCTCGCCCTTGAGGTCGGCGACCGTGGCGACCGGCGCGTCGGCGCGGACGACCACCACCGAGGTGAGGTCCCGGTCGGTGTCGCGCATCACCAGTGGCCGGACCTCCACCCCCGCCGCCCGTGCCAGTCGGCGGGTGCGCAGCCAGGCCAGCGGGGAGTGCCAGGCCGCGTCGATCCGGCCGGCGACGAGGTCCTCGGCCTGCCGCTCGTAGTGGGCGTAGAGCACGAAGTCGAAGGGCAGATTCCGGCTGAGCAGCCAGGTGCGGAAGCCGGACCAGATGGTCACCACCTTCGGGTCGTACGCGACGGCCCCCAGCAGCAGGTCGCTCACCGGGCCCCCTCGAACAGCGGCAGGCCGAGACCGGTCCGTCCGCAGAAGTCGTGCAGCGCCTCGGTGGTCGGGGCCATCACCCGGGTCGCCAGCGCGTCGCGGAACCGGCGCTCCACTCCCATCCCGCGGCGGAAGGCCGAGCCGCCGCACAGCCGCATGGCGCCGTCCGCGACCTCGGCGGCCGTCTCCCCGGCCAGCGCCTTGACCTGGAGCACCCGCAGCGTCGCCGTGCCGCCCCCGGCGTCGAGCGCGGCGAGGGTGCCGTCCAGGAACGCCCGTACGGTGTCGGCGCGCAGTCGCAGTTCCGCGTAGTGGCGGCGGGCGACGGGCTGCTCCGCCAGGGTCTGGCCGAGGTGGTCGAGGCGGGTGGTGCGCAGATGCCGGGCGGTCAGGTCGAGCAGGGCCTGGGTCACGCCGAGGGAGAAGGCGGCGCTCAGCACCAGGAAGCAGGGCAGCACCAGTTCCAGTGCCGTGGTCAGCCCCTCGCCGTCGGCGCCGAGCCGTGCCGTCACCGGTACGGACACCCCCTTGGCGGTGACGGGGCTGGAGGCGTTGCCGCGCAGGCCGAATCCGTCGTAGTCGCCGCCCACGTCCAGACCCGCGCTGCCGCCCGGGACCAGCCACAGGGTCATCGGGCCGTCGGCCCGGACCGGCCTGCTGGACCAGACGTAGCTGTCGGCCTCGCCGGCCGAGGTGACCCACGACTTGTGCGCGTCCAGCAGCACGGTGTCCGGGCCGTCCGCGGCGGCGGTGCCGGCAGGCGCCCAGAAGTGGCTGCGCGAGCCGTGCTCGGAGAAGGCCAGGGTGCTCAGGTGGCGTCCGTCCGCGATCGCGCGCCGTACGTCGTCCGGGCCGTGGGCCTCGATCACGGTCGCGGCGGCGTAGTGCATCAGCAGCACCATGGCGGTGGAGCCGCAGACGCCCGCCAGCCGCTCGACGACCGCCGCGGCCTGCCGGAGATTTCCGCCGCCCCCGCCGTGCGAGGGAGCGCCGAGCAGGCCGAGCACTCCGGCGTCCGCGAGGGCCCGCACCCCGTCCCGGGGGAACCGGCCGGTGCGGTCCACCTCGTCGGCGAGCGGCTCGATGAGGTCGCGCACCAGGGCGTCGAACCGTGCGGATGTGCTGGTCCTCGACGGTGCGTCAGCGGTCTGCGGCATGGTCTCCCCAAGGGGTGAAGTCCGGAATGTCCGTGTCGGGCCCACCCAACCAGCCCGGTCGCCGCGCCGGTGGGAGCGCACGCCGCCGCGGCGGAAAAAGTCCCGAGGGGACATCTGTCCCAACGGGACAAAACAGTCTGTACGGTTGCGGCAGGACGGCGACGGAGCCGGTGATCCTGCCGAACGGCTGACGTCCCCGCCCCGCGCACGCGGCGGCGGCCCGGATCCGCACCAGTCGGATCCGGGCCGCCGCCCCACGGTTTCTCAGGCGGCCGGCTCGGTCTCCTCCCGCCGGGCCGGCAGGGAGAGCACGGCCAGGAACCCGAGGACCGCCACCGCCGCGAAGAAGTAGAAGCCCCACGGGTGGCCGATGCCGGACGCGACCAGGGCGCCGGTGATCGACGGGCCGACGATCGAGCCGATGCGGCCGATGCCGGAGGCCGAGCCCAGGGCCGTGCCGCGGACGGCGGCCGGGTAGTACTGCGTCACGTAGGCGTAGACGAGCACCTGCGCCGAGAAGACGAACACGCCGGTGAGGAAGACCACCGCGTCGAGCAGCAGATCGCTCTCCATCTCGATGCTCAGGCAGGCCAGCATCAGCACCGAGACGCCGAACCAGCCGAGCGTGGTCACCTTGATGCCGCGCCGGTCGGCGACGAGACCGCCGAGGACCAGGCCCACGACGCCGCCGATGTTGAGCACCAGGAGCTGGGTGACGGCCGTGGGAACGGGGTAACCGGCGTCGTTCATCAGCTTCGGCAGCCAGGTGTTGAGGCCGTAGACCAGCAGCAGCCCCATGAACGAGGCGAGCCAGACGCCGATGCCCGCGCGCAGGTGGGCCGGCTTGAGCAGCTCGGTGAACGGGACGCGCCGGGCGCCGTCGCCCTGCCGGGCCCGCACGAACGCCTCGGACTCCGGCAGACGGAAGAACTGGATCGCGGCGACGGCGAAGCCGGCGACGCCCAGCAGATAGAAGAGGATCTCCCAGTTCTCGGTCACCTTCAGGGCGAGCAGCGAGGTGATCACCGCGCCGGTGTGGTAGCCGGTCATGGTCAGGGTGGAGGCCCGCGCCCGGCGTTCGGCCGGCATGTGCTCGGCCGTCATCGTGAGCGAGACCGGCATGCACGCGCCGAGACCCAGACCGGCGGCGAGACGGAGCGCGGCGAACATCCACACCGAGCCGGCCAGCGGCACCAGCACGGTGAAGAGCGAGAAGACCACCACGGAGCCGATGAGCAGCCGGCGCCGGCCCAGCCGGTCGGCCAGCGGGCCGACGCAGACGGCGCCGATGGCCACGCCGACCAGCGAGAGCGTGGCGACGGTGGTCGCGTCGCCCGCGGTCATGCCGAGGTGATGGGTCTTGAGCAGGATCGGGATGATGGCGCCGAGGACGACGAGGTCGTAACCCTCCAGCAGCACGGTGATCCAGCACAGGATCACCGTCCAGGTGTTGCGTCCGGCGGTCGCGGCCCGCACCGAGGCGTCGGACGTGCTGACGGAAGTCATGGTGGAATCCCCCTTGAGCGGCTTCGGGAGAGAGTGGGTGGGGGCGGCGGGGAATCTCAGAACGGGTAGTCGGCGATGTCCGGGCGGACCGTGAGCCACTGGGTCTCGGTGAAGGCCTCGACGTTGGCCGCTGCGCCGCCGAAACGGGAGCCGGTGCCGGAGGCCTTGACCCCGCCGAACGGCGCGTTGGGCTCGTCGGCGACGGTCTGCTCGTTGATGTGGACCTTGCCGGAGTCGATCCGGTCGGCCAGCTTCATCGCCGTCCCGACGTCCCCGAGGATGCCGACGGAGAGCCCGTACTCGCAGTCGTTGACGATCCGCGCGGCCTCCTCCAGCGTCGAGAAGCCGATCACGGGCGCCACGGGACCGAAGATCTCCTCGCGCCAGGCCGGCATGTCGGTGGTCAGGCCGGTCAGCACGGTGGCGCGGTAGCAGGCGCCGGCGATCTCGCCGCCCGCGGCGAGCGTCGCGCCCGCCGCGACGCTGTCGGTGACGATGCCGTGCACCCGCTCCAGCTGACGGCGGTCGATGATCGGCCCGAGGGCCACGTCCTCACGGGCCGGGTCGCCCACCGGCAGCGCCTCGGCCTTCTCGGCCAGCGCGGCGGTGTACTCCTCGAGCAGCGACTCGTGGACGATGTGCCGGCCGGTGGTCATGCAGATCTGGCCCTGGTGCAGGTACGAGCCGAACGCGCCCGCGGAGGCCGCCTTGCGCACATCGGCACCCGGCAGCACGACCAGCGCGTTGTTGCCGCCCAGCTCCAGATGGGCCCGCTTCAGCAGCCGCCCGGCCCGCTCGCCGATGGCCCGGCCGACCGGCGTGGAGCCGGTGAAGGACACCACCCGCACCTCGGGGGCCTCGACGACCGCCTGGCCGACCGAGCCGTCACCCGGCAGCAGGTGCAGCACACCGGCGGGCAGCCCGGCCTCCTCGAAGATCCGGGCGATGACGACGCCGCCGCTCACCGCGGTGCGCGGGTCCGGCTTCAGCAGCACCGCGTTGCCCAGGGCGAGGGCGGGGGCCACCGAGCGCAGGCCGAGGATGAGCGGGAAGTTGAAGGGGGCTATCACGCTGACGACGCCGGCGGGGCGGCGGCGGGCGAACGACCAGCGGGCCTCCTGGGAGGTGAGGACCTCGCCCTGCGGATGCGTCGGCAGGCCCGCGCACTCGAAGCACTCGCCGATGGCCAGGCCCACCTCGAAGGCGGCCTTGGCGCGCACCGAGCCCGCCTCGCGCACCAGCCAGTCCTCGATCGCGGCGGCGTGCTCGGTGAACAGCTCGCCCGCCCGGCGCAGTACGGCCGCCCGCTGCTGCGGGGAGGCCGCCGCCCATTCCCGCTGGGCCTCGGCGGCCCGGGCGGCGGCGCGGCCCACGTCCTCGGCGGTGGCCAGGCCCACCGTGCCGAGCCGGTCCCCGGTGGCCGGCTCGATCACCGGCCGCTCGGCGGAGGAGTCCCGCCAGCCGTCGCTGAAGAACCTCTTGCCCCAGACCTCGTCGTCCAGGAATGCCATGATCTGCCCTTTCGTTCGAGAGGAGATGCCCCGCCAGGGGGCCGGTCAGGAGGGGGTGGTGAGCGCGGTGTCCACCTGGACCAGCCGGGGGTGGTCCGGACGCTCGGCGAGCACGGCGCGCAGTTCGTCGATGCCGGTGACGTGCCGGGAGGGCACGCCGTAGCCCTCCGCGACGCGTGTGAAGTCCAGGCCCGGGATGTCCAGGCCGGGCGCGTCCGGTACGCCGAGGAGCCCGCCGAACCAGCGCAGCGCCCCGTACGTCCCGTTGCGCAGCAGCACGATCGTCAGCGGCACCCGGTGCTGCGCCGCCGTCCACAGGGCGGTGATGCCGTAGTTGGCCGAGCCGTCCCCGACCACACCGACGACCGGCCGGCCGGGCTGCCCCATGGCGACGCCGACCGCGCCGGGCAGTCCGAAGCCGAGCCCGCCCGCCGCCGGGAAGTAGTAGGAGCCGGGCCGGCGCAGATCCATCTGCCGCCACCACGAGGAGTTGGTCGAGGTCGACTCGACGACGTACGCGGTGTCCCGGGGGAGCGCGTCGCGCAGCGCGGCGAAGACCTGCTCGGGGTGGAGACGCGGCCCCTCGGCGGTGAGCGGCTCGGGCGCGGGCCGGTAGTCGCCCACCGATGTCTTCGGGGCGTCGAGCGCCTTCACCAGCAGCTCGATCACGGCCCCCGGATCGGCGACCAGGGCCTCGCCCATCGGCGCCCGTGCCGCGGCGGAGGCGTCGGCGGTCACCTGGATCAGCCGGGTGCCCTCGGGCAGATACCGGCCGGGCAGATACTCGTGGTACCGGAACACCGGCGCCCCCAGCACCAGCACCAGGTCATGGCCCTCGAACGCCCGCGAGACCGGCGCGATCCCGGCGGGCAGCACGCCGCGGAAGAGCGGGTGGCGGTTGGGGAAGGGCAGCCGGAACTGCGACGGGGCCGCCCACACCGGACCGCCCAGCCGCTCGGCCAGCCGTACGGCGTCGTCGAACAGGCCGGCCGAGTCGATGTCGCCGCCCAGCACCAGCGCGGGCCGCCGGGCGGCGGCGACCTGCCCGGCGAGCCGGCGGCCCTGCTCGGCGTCCGGCGTCGCGGCCAGCCGGACGCTCCGGTCGAGCACCGGCAGGCAGTTCTCGTCCGCCTCGGCCGCCCAGTCGTCGTAGGGCACGGACAGATACGTCGGCCGCCGCTGGAGCTGTGCCTCGAAGACGGCCTGCGCCAGCGCCCGCGGCACGTCCTGGGCGCACGCCGGTTCCGCGGCCCAGCAGACGAGGGGCTTCATCAGCGCCGGGGCGTCGACGTTGGCGAGATTGGCCTGAGGGCCGATGGCGGACCGCACCTGCTGGCCGGCCACCACCACCAGCGGGGTGCGGGAGGCCACGGCGTTGGTCAGCGCGCCCATCGCGTTCCCGGAGCCGGAGGCGGCGTGCAGATTGACCAGCACGGGCCGCCCGGTCGCCTGCGCGTAGCCGTCGGCCATACCGACGACGGCACCCTCGTGCAGGCCGAGCACATATCGGAAGCTGCCCGGGAGTTCGGCGAGGAAGGGCAGCTCGTTGGAGCCGGGGTTGCCGAACACGGTGGTGAGCCCCTGGCGCTGAAGGAACTCATGGGAGACACGACGTACGGACGGCACAGACGTTCCTTTCCGAGTGATGACCGACACGCTAGGCATGGCCGTGACAGGGGCACCAATAGATGTTCTGACGTGCCGATATAGAGTCCTTCGATATGAGGAACTTCGACCTCAACCTCGCCCGGGTCTTCGTGCTGCTGTACGAGACGGGCAGCGTCACGGCCACCGCCGAGAGCCTGCACGTCACCCAGCCCACCGTCAGCTACAGCCTGGGCAGGCTGCGCCGGCACCTGGACGACGAACTGTTCCGGCGCACCGGGCGGGGGCTGGCCCCGACGGCCGGCGCCCGCCGGCTGTACGAGCCGCTGCGGCGCGCCCTGGCGGAGATCGACGGGGCGATCGGCCGGGCCGAGGACTTCGACCCGGCCACCATGTCGGGCTGCTTCACCCTCGCCCTGTCCGACCTGGGCGAGGCGACCCTGCTGCCCCGCCTCCTGGCGGCGGCCCGCGAGCGCGCGCCGCGCGTGTCGTTCACCGTCCGCCCGCTCGACGTGGACGACGCCGAGTCCCGGCTGAGCCGCGGCGACCTCGACGCGTTCGTGGCCACGCCGGTGCTGACCTCCCACCGGACCGTGCGGATCCCGCTCTTCCACGAGCGCTACGTCGGCATGGTCGCCGCCGACCACCCCCGCGTCCGGGGCGAGGCGGTCACCCTGCCGGAGCTCGCCGCCGAGCACCACGCGACGGTCTCCGGCCCCAGCGGGCACGTCGTGCCGCGGGCGGTGCTGGCCACCCACGGGCTGCTGGACCGGGTGGCCGTGGAGGCCAGCCGCTTCTCGATGCTGCCCTATCTGCTGGAACAGACCGACCTGATCGCCATCGTCCCCGAGTACGTCGGCGAGGTCTTCACCGGCTCCCACCGGCTCCGCCTGGTGCGGCTGCCGTTCGAGACCGAGCCGATCGAGGTGGCCCTCTACGCCCGGCACGAGTCCTCGCGCAGCCCCTCCCAGCGCTGGCTCGTCGCCTTCATGGCGGAGGTCCTGGGGGAGCGGGTGAGCCCGGCACAGCTGCCCCCGTACCCCGTTCGTTAGCGGCCGGCTGTGCTCCGGCCGCTCCGGCCGGCGGTCAGCGGTCCGTTGTCGCGGTCACGGTCCAGGTGCCGCCGCCGGGGGCGCGGCGTCCTGGTCCAGCAGCAGTGCCAGGACGCCCACCAGTGTCGCGCTGCTGACGATCTCCCGCCTCGCGATCATCGCCGGAACGTCGGCCAGCGGAATCCACTCCAGCCGGTCCGACTCGTTGCGCTCCGTCGGTTCGCCGACGCGCCGTGCCCCGTCCACGCGGAACACGAAGTGCTGGGAGTCGGTGATGCCCGCCGCCGGCTGCGCGTACATCAACTCCCGCACGCCGCCCGGGAGATGCCCCGTCTCCTCCCGCAACTCCCGGACGGCGGCCTGCTCCGGGCTCTCGCCCTCCTCCACCAGCCCCATGGGCAGCTCCCACGCCCAGGTGTCGGTGACGAAGCGGTGGCGCCACATCATCAGCACCCGCCGCCGGTCGTCCACCGCCGCCGCGACGGCGAGGTCCCGCAGCCGTACGACGTGGTAGTCGGTCCGGGTGCCGTCCGGCTGCCGCACCTGCATGGCGCGCAGCCGGACCCACGGGGTGTCGTACAGCGTGCGCTCGCCGTGGACGGTCCATCGCATGGGGGCAGCCCTTCTCTCGGAGGCGGTGGGGCTCAAGCCGGCCGGGAGAAGAACGTACACACCTCAGCTCTGCACACGGGTGGCGATCTCCGCGAGATGCCGGCCCTGGTAGCGGGCGGCCTCCAGGGTGGCGCCGTCGGGGCCCTCCCCGCCGCCGCTGGGCCAGCTGGTGCCGTACGGGTTGCCGCCGGCCGCGAAGAGCAGCGGGTCGGTGTAACCGGGGGGCACGATGACACAGCCCCAGTGGTAGAAGACGTTGTACATGGACAGGAGGGTGGACTCCTGGCCGCCGTGCCGGTTCATGGCGGAGGTGAAACCGGTCGCGGGCTTGTTGTGGAAGGCCCCGGCCTGCCACAGCCCGCCGGTGAGGTCGATGAACTGCTTGAGCTGGGAGGACACATTGCCGAACCGGGTGGGGGTGCCGAAGGCGTAGGCGCTGGCCCACTCCAGGTCCTCCAGCGTCGCCTCGGGCACCTGGTCCTTGGTGGCGTCCACATGGGCGCGCCAGGCGGGATTGGCGTCGATGGCCGAGTCGGGGGCCAGTTCGGGCACGCGGCGGAGCCGGACGTCGGCGTTGCCGGCGGCGGCGCCGTCCGCGACGGCCTGGGCCAGCTGATGGACGTTGCCGGTGGCGCTGTAGTAGATCACGGCTACGCGGGCACTCATGGGCAGCTCCTGGCATCGGTGAGGTCGGGCTCACCACCCTTTCCCGCGGTGCCGGGATCCGGCGGTGACACGCCGCCGGATTCCGTGGTACGGCACACGGCTCTCGCCCGTTCGGCGCCGCTCGGAGGCGAAAGACGGATCCGCAGGCCTGAGGGCCGCCGTCGGTGCCGAGGTCCCCGGCTCCGGCCGGTACGGTGTCGGTCGTCGGGCCGCTCGGGGACGCGCCCGTGGGCCCGCCCGTGGTGCACCGCGGGTGCAGATCCCCCTCGTGGACGTCGCAGGCCGAGTCGCCGGTCTCCTCGGCGTGGCGCAGGACGGCGATCCTCCCCGGGGCGACCCGGTGGCGGGCCGGGTCGGACAGCTCGACGTCCCGCACCCCGGCGCACGATGGTGCGGGTCACCTCCGGCGAGCCCGTCTCCGCCTGTACCAGGGATCTCACAGGATCCACAGGGCGGCCCCGTGGACGCGGGTCCGGGTGCGGACGCCGCTCACGGTCCGCAGCGGAGGCGGTTCAGCCGCCGTCGGTGAGCGCGCGGAAGTGCTGGCACAGGGCGTCGAGACACCGGGCGAGCCGGCGGGCGTGGGCGAGACCGCCGTCGGCCGGGCCGGCCGACGGCGCCGCGCGGAGTTTTCTGCGGGCCTCACCGGCGCAGGCCAGGGCGCGGTGGCGGGGCCCGGCGTCGGCCGGCAGGGCCGTGGCCGCCCGTTCGACCTCCACGACGAGCAGCGCGATCTGTCCGCGCAGCAGACCGGTGAGCGTGCGCAGTTCGTCACCGGCGGGCGGGCTCGCGGCGCACCGCAGGAGCCGGCGGGCGCTGTCGCGCGCGGTGGCCATGTCGACCGGCCGGTGGTCCACTGTCGGTTTCGGCAGGTTCACCGGGCTGTACCCGTGGTGGGGAGTCCGGCGGATACGGTGAGGAGGAGCATGATCGGCATCTCCCGGGCGTGGCAGGCACGGCAGGTGTGCGGTGCGTGGGTGTCGGCGTTTCGGCGGTGACTTCCCCACCGGGCAGGGCTCCGGATGCACGCACCGACGGCGGGATCTTCTTGGGGGCGCACGTAGTGAAGCCGTGAGCCCTGTACGCGCCCCCGCGCGCGCAAGGACAATGCGCGATGCCAGCGATCATGTGGTCGAGGTGTCGTTCCCCCGCCGCTCACTCCCCCCGGAAAGCAGGTCGGCTGTCGTGCTGTTGCGTTTCCCCACGTCCGTGTCCGAGGCCCAGACGTGCATGGCGGAAGGGGCCGTGCCCATAGGCGGGGCGACCCTGGTGTGGGCCACCTGGCAGCGGGACGGCTTCCCCGAGCAGGCCATGTCGCTGCGCGAGCTCCCCGAGGCCAACGGGATCGGGTCCGAGACGCTGGGCGCGGCCGTGCTGCTGCACCAGGTGGACGACCGGGTGCCGGAGGTGCTGCGCCGGGCGGCCGCCACGGTGGGCACGGGGGCCGTCCGCCGGACGGCCACGGTCGGCGGGAACATCGTGGGCAGCACCCTGCGATGTCTGCTGCCCGCGGCACTCGTGCTCGGCGCCCGCGCGACGGTGCTGGAGGAGGACCGGAGCTACCAGACCGATCTGGCCGAGGTCCTGGCCAAGCGCCTGCTGCTGCTCGGCCTCACCTGGCGCGCACCGGTGGCCAGCGGATACCGCAAGCTGTCCGGTGAAGCGGGCGGGCCGCCGCCCCTCGTCGTCGCCGCCGCCGTCCACGCCGACGGCGCCGGAAGAACCCTCCGGGTCGCCGTCCGGGACGGCTACGAGGTGCTCAGCGAGAGCACGGCCTGGGACACGGACCCCGACCGGGTGCTGCACGCCCTGAGCGGCACGGATCTCGGAGGTCTGGACGCCGAGGCCCGGGAAGCGGTCCGCGAACAGGTCACCGAGGTGCTGGCCCGTTCGGCCGGCCGCTGAGGCCCCGGATCCGGGGCGAGGGGAGAGCCGGCAGGCACCGGCCCAGACGCCGCAACCGTCTTCGCAGATGAGGGCAGAGCGGTCCGCCGTGCGGCAGGGACACCGCTGTCTCCTCGGTCATCGCGGTGAAGAAGGCGCGCCCGGCGCCGGTCTGCGACGTCGTGCTCCAGTGATGGCCGGGGTGACGGGCGAACAGGGTGAGGACCAGCTCGCGGCCCAGTCCCCGGTGCTGCCAGGGCTCGCTGACCCAGATGTCGAGTATCCGCCCCGTACGGCATGGACCGCAGACGCTGAAGCGCAGCCGGCCGACCAGACGGTCGCCGGGACCGTGCAGCACGATCTCGACCGGAGTGCCCGGGGCCCATCTGCCCGCCGTGGGATCGTTCGCACCCATCCGGACCACCTCTCCCAGGATCTCCCGCGCCTCATCCTCGGGGCGAAGGTTCGGGAAACACTATGAAGCTCCTGGGTTCAGCCGGTGAAGGGGTGACGGGTGGGAAAACACGGGCGGTGCCGGCGAGTGTGAGTGCGCACGCCGCCACGAGCGCCGCAAGCTCGCCGCGCAGTCCTCCGTGACGCCGCACCGCCCTCGATCGCCGGGGCCGCTCCCTGCCCCGGACGATCCGCGCACGGTTCGTCCGCCGCCCTCTTCCGTGCGGGCCGGCGGGCCTCACTCCGCCGCGGTCACGACGTCCCGTACGGCACGGGTGCGCAGATAGCCGCACGACGCGTGGTTGTTCGGCGAGACGTTGTCGACCACGACGTCGGCGATCAGGCCCGCCGCGTGCCGGAAGTCGTCGGCGAGGGTGGTGTCCAGGGTCACGGGGTCGAACGGGTCGGCGAAGTTCATCCAGAGCCGTACGGGTGCGGGAATGCGCAGCGGCTTGGCGACGGCGTCCTGGATCTCGGTGTACCCCAGCGGTGAGCCCACCGTGACCAGCAGCGGGATGTCCGCCCCGGCGAAGGCGGTCTCGCTCAGGACGTCGTAGGCGACGGCGGTGCCGAGACTGTGGCCGACCACCACGGCCGGTCCGTCGAGGCCGGCGAGGACGGTGCGCAGCCGGTCGCGGATCCTCTCCCGGTCGTCGGTGAAGAAGTACCTGCCGGCGTCCGGGATGAAGCTGCGCAGGAGCTGCCGCAGCAGAACACGGCGCAGGGGGGCCGGGAGCGGCAGCAGTCCGGCGGCGGCGGAGCGGTCCGCGGGACCGGCCGGGACGACGGCCGTGGGGCTCGCGGCGCGGGCCGCCATGCCGACGGCCAGCGAGAGGGCGAACTCCTGCGCCTGCGGGGTCAGCGCACCGAAGGCCTCGCGGGCCCCGGTCTCGTCGCCGGGGAACGCGGTGTCGGCGAGCGCGTCGCTCACCAGCGCCGGCAGCGCACCGGCCGCGCTGCACGCGTCGGCCGCCGTCGAGGCGGGACGTTCGTGCAGCAGGTCGGCGTAGTGGACCATGACGCTGCGGTCCCCCATGCCCCGCTGGAACAGGTCCCTGTCCCACGCGAGCTTGAGGGCGTCCACCGGTGGTTTGTTGCCGGCGCCGTGCACATAGACGAACGTGGTCGGCTGCGCGTTCGCGTTCGATGAGACCACGGCGGTTCCCCCCAGCGCCCCCGATGGCGGGGGCCGTCGCGGGGAGCATCCCGCTGCGGCGGCTGCCGGTCAACCCTGTAGGAAACGGGGCATAGGCCGGGCACCGCACCTTTCGGACTTGCGGCGTTAGCACAACACCGGCACGTCCGGCGTCAGTTCGCCCGAACCGCTGCTCGGCCGAATGGGGTGTGCGAAAGTGACCGCGCTCACCGAGACAGCACGGAGCGACAGGGAACGACAGGGAGCGACGGGGAACGACAGGGAACGACAGGGCAGGAAACCACCACTTCCAAAGGGGGCTCAGTGCCTGCGGACCGTGGCCGACCGCCGCCGGCGCTGACAGTCGAGGCGCCCTTGGCGCTCGCCGTCCGTGCCAGCCCGGCCTGCGGTGCGCCCCTCGGCGGCGACCTGTACGACATCGTCCGCACCCCGGCCGGGCCCCGACTGGTCCTCGGTGATGTCAAGGGGCACGGCCCGGACGCCGCCGGCCTGGCCGCGGCCGTCCGCACGGCGTTCCGGGAGACCGCCGCCACCGAGGAGGATCCCGTCCGTCTCGTCCGCCTGCTGGAGGACCGGCTCCGGCCCGTGCTGGGCGCGGAGGACTTCGTCTCCCTGCTCCTCGCCGACTTCCGTCCCGACGAGGTCCGGGTGGTCAACTGCGGTCACCCTCCGCCCCTGCGGGTGGGGCGCCGCCTCGTCCCGCTCGCGCCGACCCGGCCGTGCACACCCCTGGGACTGGACCCCGGGCCCCGGGTGCAACGCGCCGCCTTCCTGCCCGACCAGCGTCTGCTGCTGCACACCGACGGCCTCACCGAGGCCCGGGGCGTGGACGGGACGATGTTCCCCCTCGACCACCGCGCCCTCGCCGCGCTCCACGCCCCCACTCCCGACCAGGCCCTCGAGCAGCTCCTGGACCTGGTCCACCGGCACACCGGGCGGACCACCACGGCGGACGACCTGACCCTGATCATGGTCCAGCACTCTTCCGCCGGCGGCTGACGCCGCGGACCCGCGGCGCGGCGACGCGTTCGGGAACAGCCCGGTGAGCCGGGCGTGCCCGTCGCGGTGCGCGTGGCGAGGTACGGCGCGTGCTCTCTCGTACGCCGAGGCCGGTACGCGCGGTTGCTCCCGCCGTGGGACGTCCTCGCCGCTCCCGCCCGGCACCGTGGTGCGGGTGAAACTGAGCCGTCCCGCACGCCGGGCTTCCCTCGTCGTCCATGTGGCCGCCTCCGCCGGCTGGCTCGGGCTCACGCTCGGGCTGCTCGCGCTGGGCGTGACCGCGGCCACCACCCGGTCCCCGGTGACCGTGGAGGCCTCCGTTGGGGCCATGAAGCTGTTCGCCGACTGGCTGCTGCTCCCGCTGGCCCTCCTCACGATGCTCAGCGGCCTGCTGCTCGCCCTGGGCACGCCCTGGGGGCTGGCCAGGCACCGATGGGTGAGCACCAAGTTCTGGCTGACCCTGGCCACGACCGCCGCCACCGCCTTCGCGCTGCGCCCCGCGGTGGACGAGGCGGTGGCCGCCGTCGCCACGGGCGCCCCCCTGCCCGACACCGGCGACGTCCTCCTCGGGCCGGTCGTCTCCCTGTCCGCCTACGTCTTCATGACGGTGATCTCCGTGCTGAAGCCCTGGGGCCCGACGCGACGGGGCCGGAGGCTGCGCGCGTCCGCCGCCCGGCGCTGAGGGCGCCGGGGGCGGGCCCTGCCCTCACTCCCACAGCTCACGGCTGTCGCACACGCGCGCCCCCATGTTCCGTTCCATCATGCGCAGCGCGGCCTCGGCGAGGTCGGCGTGGATATGGGCCACGGCGTCCCGCGGGACTACCACGTCCAGGTGGCGGATATGGGCGTCGAGGGACGAGTACAGCACGCACTGCTCCGTCACCTGGCCGCACAGCACCAGCTCGTCGATCCCCTGCTGCTGGAGCAGGTACGACAGCGGCGTCTCGAAGAAGATCGAGTGGCGGGCCTTGAGGACGAACAGGGAGGACTCGTCGGGCCGCAGCGGCCCGACGAGTCCGGCGTGCGGCCCGGCGAGGGCCTTGTCGAGGAGTTCGCCCTGGTGGGAGCGCCACTCGCCGAAGTTGTCGTTGACGTAGATCACCGGCACGTCCCGCGCCCGCGCCCGCTGGAGCAGGCCGGTGATGACCGGCACCACGGCCTCGGCCGAGGGAAGCAGCAGTTCGGCGTCCTTGTGGTCGTACGTGTTGATCATGTCGATGACGATCAGTGCGGTCTTGCTCATGCCGCCCAGACTGCCACCGCACGGCGGTCGCGGCGCGTACTACCGTGGGCGGATGGCCGAATCCTCGGTACGGGACTTCTACGACGCGCTCGCCGGTGACTACCACCTCATGTTCGCGGACTGGGACAGGAGCATGGCGCGCCAGGCGGCGGTGCTGGACGGACTCGTCCGGCACCGCCTGGGCGAGCGACCGCACCGGATCCTGGACTGCGCCTGCGGGATCGGCACCCAGGCCGTCGGACTGGCCCTGCGCGGCCACGAGGTGGTCGGCGGTGATCTGAGCCCGGTGGCCGCCGCCCGGGCCGCGGCCGAGGCGTCCGCGCGGGGCACCCGGCTGGCGACGGTGGCCGCGGACATGCGGGCGCTGCCGTTCGCACCGGCCTCCTTCGACGTGGTGCTGTGCGCCGACAACTCGCTGGCGCACCTGCTGACCGCCCACGACGTCACACGGGCCCTGACGGGCATGCGGCGCACCCTGCGCGACGGCGGACTGCTGGTGCTCACCGTCCGGGCCTACGACGAACTCCGCCGCACGCACCCCACGGCGACGCCTCCCCAGGTCGCCCGGACACCCGACGGGAGGGCGATCACCTTCCAGCTCTGGCACTGGCACGAGGACGGCGAACGCTACGACCTGGAGCACTTCCAGCTCGTCCCGGCGGCCGGCGGCTGGCAGGTCCGCGTCCGCCGCACCACCTCCTGGGCCCTGACCCGCGCGCAGGTGACGCGGCTGGTGACCGAGGCCGGCTTCACGGACATCATGTGGCACGAGCCGGACACCGGCGGCTACTACCAGCCCGTGCTGACCGCACGGCGCGGCGGGCGCACCCGCCGGGGGACGCCGGGCAGCGGCCGGCCGGACGACAAGGGAGGGTCTTCTCGGGCATGAACCAAAGACGGAGCAAGAAGCTGTCGAGGCGTCTGGTCGGCGCGGCCATGACCGGGGACGTCGCCGCCGTCCGCGCGCTGCTGCGTGCCGGAGCCGACCCGGACGCCGCCGACACCGACGGCACGACCCCCCTGTACGCGGCGTCCGTGCACGGAGCCGCCGAGACCGTCCGCGAGCTGCTGGCGGCGGGGGCCGACCCCGACGCCGAGAGCGGTCGCGGCGCGGAGGGCACGCCCTTGTGCGCGGCCGCCTGCTGGGGGCGCACCGGGACCGTGCGCGCACTCCTGGCCGGCGGCGCGGACCCCGACGTCCGCGAGGATCACGGCACGGGGCGCACGCCCCTCGACCGGGCGCAGGCCGGCCCGTACCCGGAGACCGCCGAGGTGCTGCCGGCGGCGGGAGCGGTCCGGGACGCCGGCCGGCCGGCCACGTCGGGCATGTGAGGCCCGGCAGGGCGCCGGCGGTCCCGTCGACGCGAAGCGGCGGGTCCGGGACGCACCTCGGAGCTCGTGCCCGGCGGCACCCCGGCCGACCGGCCGTTTCCGGGGCGGGTCCTCACCGGCCAGCGCGGTCCAGACCCGTCGACGCGCTCTCGATGGCCTCGTTGAGGACCTCGCGGGAGCGCGCCAGGTCGGCCATCATCCGGTCGATGCGCTCCCGTTCCGCGACGAGCTCGTCGACCAGCTGCGGCGTGGCGAACTCGTTGGGGCCGCCGTCGGCGTCGCGCATGCAGGGCAGCAGCCGGGCGATCGTCCTGCTGTGCAGCCCGGCGGCGTACAGCGCCTGGATGCGGATGACCCGGTCGACCGCCCATTCCCCGTACTCCCGCTGGCCACCGGGGGTGCGTTCGGACCGCAGCAGCGCCTGCTGCTCGTAGTAGCGCAGGGAGCGCTCGCTCACACCGCTGCGCCGAGCCAGTTCACCGATCCGCATCGCCCACCCCGTCGTCTCCGCCGTCCGCGTCGTCCCGGTCGTCCCTGCCGTCGAAGTGCCGCTTGAACCTGACACTGATGTCAACTTCTACCGTACCGGCATGACGAAGACACCAGCCACATCCCGCCTCTTCGAGCCCGCCCGCCTCGGCCCCGTGGACCTGCCCAACCGCCTGGTGATGGCGCCGCTGACCCGCAACCGCGCCGGGGCGGACGGCGTGCCGCAGCCCATCATGGCCACCTACTACGCGCAGCGCGCCTCGGCAGGCCTGATCATCGCCGAGGCCACCACGCCGAACGCCGTCGGCCAGACCTACCCCGACATCCCCGCGATCCACGACCCGGCCCAGGTGGCCGGGTGGCGCCGGGTCACCGACGCGGTGCGTGCCGCCGGCGGCCGGATGTATCTGCAACTCCAGCACGGCGGCCGGGTCGGGCACCCCGACAACAGCGGACTGACGCCCGTCGCCCCCTCGCCCGTCCCGCTGCCCGAGACGATCCACACCCGCGACGGGCGCCGTCCCTCCGTGGTGCCGCGCGAGATGACCGCCGACGACATCCGCTCCACCGTGGCCGACTTCGCCACGGCCGCACGCAACGCCGTCGACGCGGGCTTCGAGGGCGTGGAGGTGCACGCGGCCAACGGCCATCTCCTCCACCAGTTCCTGGCCCGGAACACCAACCGCCGCACCGACGCCTACGGCGGCACCGTGGCGAACCGGATCCGGTTCGTGACCGAGGTGGTGCGGGCCGTCGCCGACGCGATCGGACCCGAGCGGGTCGGTGTGCGCATCTCTCCCGGGGTCACCGTCAACGGCATCGAGGAGGGGGACACCCGGGACATCTACCCGGCCCTGGTGGACGCGCTGGCGGACCTCGGCCCGGCCTATCTGCACCTCGTCTTCGCCGACCCCGACGACCCGCTGTACCAGGAGATCCGTGCCGCCTGGCCGGGCACGCTGATCGCCAATCCGAACCTGGGGTGGGGAGGGCCGCTGCCCGCCGACGGCGGCCGGGAGGCGGGCGAGCGGCTGCTGGCCGCCGGTGCCGACCTGATCGCGTTCGGCCGCGGGTTCATGGCCAACCCCGACCTGGTCGAGCGGCTCCGTATCGGCGCACCGCTCAACCAGGTGCGGGACCAGTACGCCATGTACACGGGCGGGGAGACCGGATACACCGACTACCCCACCCTGGCCGACAGCCGCCCCGACGGCGAGGCGCCCGGTGCCGCGGGCCTGCGCGACGCGGCCTGAGCCGGGCGGGCGCGGGATCAGGAGCGCGGTGTCCAGTGGTGGTCGCAGAACCAGCGGCCGAACAGCGCGCCGCCGTAGAAGACGAAACCGACGCCGGTGAGCCACGACTCGACGACGAGCACGATGCCGACGGTGCCGTAGCTGATGGCGTTGGTGACGATGAGCGGGGTGAAGAACAGGTAGGAGAAGCCCCGCAGGCCGACCAGCCCGACCATGGTGGCGATCGCGCCCGGCAGCAGGGAGCGCCAGCGGACCTGGCCCCCGAGCAGGAAGCGCTGGCCCCACCAGAAGAACAGCACACCGGTCACCGCGGACAGGGTGATCCGTTCGGAATCCTCCAGCGTGGTGCGCGTCTGCACCTCCTCGTAGAGGTAGGCGGTCAGGACGATCAGCCAGGTGGCCTGCCGCCAGACCTTGTGCCACGGGCCGGGCGGCAGGCCCCAGATCCGTTCGTAGGCGTTCTGGACGCTGCCGCCGAAGGAGACGCCGAACACGGCGAGCATGACGCCGCCCCACACACTCGTGGTGCCGATCACCTCGTGCGGTGGGCTGATGATGTCGGTGAGTTCACGGGCCGAACGCCCGGACACCCCCATGCCGTCGGTCAGCCACTGGGCGAAGCCGCCGCGCCCCAGCGGATCCGCGGCGGCGACCACGATGAGCAGCGGGGCCAGCGTGACCAGGGCCAGGGTGGCGAACCCCAGGGCCCGGTGCATCAGCTCCAGTTCCCGGCCGCGCCGGTACAGGTCGTGGACACCGAGCCACTCCCGGCCGCGCTGGAACAGGTGCCTCACCCCGTTCACGGCTCGCTCGGTCCCCGCGGCTGTCTGGTGACGGTCATCGCACGGTTCCGCTCCCGGGCATGGCCCGACGGCTCCCGGACGTGGGCCAAGTGACCCTGCGGCGGCCGGGCAAACGTCCGGCATTTCGGATGGCCGGTGCAATCAACCGTTCAGCGCCCGATCACGTCTGACCGGACGACCGGCTCGCACGAGCCGGTCCGGCGCGCGCGAGGCGAACGGCGCGCGGTACGCATCCGCAGACGGGACGGGGAATGGACCGAGCACATGACCACGGCCGCGGCGTCCGGCGCCGTGGGCTCAGGACGGCGACGGTGTGCGGCCTCGGGGTGATCGCCCTGTCGGCCGCGGTCTGGCTGCTTCCGCACGGCATCAGCGCCGCCGCCGGTGGCAACGGGGCGCCCGCGCGGTTCACGACCGCCCGCGTCGGTCCGGGCGCCGGGGCGGGCACGCCCGGCACGGAGAACGCGGACGGGCGGAACGTGCTGACGTACCGCGTCCAGGTGGAGGACCGTACCGGCCTGGACGCCGAGCACGAGGCGAGCACGGTCCGCAAGGTGCTGGAGGACCCGCGCGGATGGACGGCCGGCGGCACGGTGGTCTTCGTGCCGACCGACTCGGCGTCCGCCGATCTCACGGTGAGGATCGCCACCCCGGCGACCGTGGACCGGCTGTGCGGGCAGGCCGGGCTGGACACCGGCGGAGAAGTCAACTGCCGGGTGGACAACGATGTCATCGTCAACCTCAAGCGATGGACGTCCGGCTCGCCGCAGTTCTCGGGCCCCATCCAGGAGTACCGGGCGCTGATCATCAACCACGAGGTGGGCCACCGCCTGGGCCGCGGACACGAGACGTGCCCCCGCGCGGGAGCGCCCGCGCCCGTGATGATGCAGCAGATCAAGGGGTTGAAGGGCTGTGTGGCCAACGCCTGGCCCTACGACGCCGACGGCAGGTATCTGGGCGGTCCCGCGGTGCCCTGAACGAGCGCCGCACTTCTGGAATCGTCGTCCAGGCTCTAGAATCCGAGTCCAGAGTCGGCCGGAGAGGTGCGGATGACGGACGTGGACCCGCAGGCGCGGAGCAGGGAACAGGACGCGATCATCGCGGCGCTGGCGCCGGTCGTCGACGGCATCGTGGCGACGCTGGGGTCCTTCTGCGAGGTGGTCGTCCACGACTTCCGCCGCCCGGAACACTCCGTGGTCGCCATCGCCGGATCGGTCACCGGGCGCGGCGTCGGCGGCTCGATGAGCGAGATCGGCATGGGCCTGCTGGCCCGGGGCGACGAGGCGGGCGACGAGCTGAACTACCTCACCCGCACCCGCTCGGGGAAGCTGGTCAAGTCCTCCACGATGGTGCTGCGCGACTCCCACGGCACCGTTTTCGGGGCGTTGTGCGTCAACCTCGACATCACGGCCGTCCACCAGGTCGGCGGCCTGATCGGCGAGCTCGCCGGGGTGGCCGCGCCGGCCGCGGTGCCCACCACGACCTTCGGCAACGACGTCGGTTCCGTGGTGGACGCCCTCGTCGACTCCCGCCAGCTGCGGCTGAACAAGCCCTGGAACGCGCTGGGCCGCGCCGAACGGCTGCGGCTCTTCCGCGACCTGGACGACGACGGGGTGTTCGCCGTCCGCGGCGCCGCACAGCAGGTCGCGGACCGGCTCGGCATCTCCCGGGCCTCCGCCTACCACTACCTCGCCCAGGCCAGGGCCGAGGACACCCAGCAGACTGATCAGGACGGAGCACAGGCATGACGAACACCCCGGCGGTCACCCTGGACGACGTGCGCGACGCCGCCGTGCGGATCAAGGGCGTGGCGCACCGCACCCCGGTGCTGCGCTCCCGCACTCTGGACGCCCTCGTCGGCGCCGAGACGTTCGTCAAGTGCGAGAACTTCCAGCGCGTCGGCGCGTTCAAGTTCCGCGGCGCCTACAACGCCGCCTCCCGGCTGACCCCCGGGCAGATCGCCCGCGGCCTCGCCGCCTACTCGTCGGGCAACCACGCCCAGGCCGTCGCCCTGGCCGCCCGTGAACTCGGCACCACCGCGGTGATCCTCATGCCCGAGGACACCCCGCGCGCCAAGGTCGAGGCCACCCTCGGATACGGCGCCGAGGTCGTCACCTACGACCGCTACACCGGTGACCGGGTGGCGATCGGCGAGGCCCTGGCCGCCGAGCGCGGTCTGGCGCTCATACCGCCCTACGAGCACCCGCATGTCATCGCGGGCCAGGGCACCGCGGCCCTGGAGCTGATCGAGGAGGTCGGAGAGCTCGACGCCCTGGTGGTACCGGTCGGCGGCGGAGGTCTGATCGCCGGCAGCGCCACGGCCGCCAAGGGACTGCTGCCCGGGATCCGGGTGATCGGCGTGGAGCCGGAGGCCGGGGACGACACCAAGCGGTCGCTCCGGGCGAGCCGGCGGATCTCCGTCCCCGTTCCCCGCACCATCGCCGACGGTCAGGCCGCCGACATCCCCGGTGAACTCACCTTCTCCCTCAACCGGAAACTGGTGGACGAGATCGTCCTGGTCGGCGAGGACGAGATCCGCGACGCGATGCGGACCGCCTTCGAGCGCATGAAGATCGTGACCGAGCCCAGCGGTGCCACGCCGCTGGCCGCGCTGCTGGCGGGCCGCGTCGACGCGGTGCCGCGCCGGGTCGGCGTCATCGTCTCCGGCGGCAACATCGGGGCCGGCCGGTTCGCCGAGCTGCTCGCCGGCTGACGGCGGCACAGCTCCGGGCCGTCGCCGACGGCACCGCCCACGACGTCGGGGCCCGGTGAGCACGGAGCGGGCCCCGGGCGGTCGCGTCATTCGCCCCGCCAGATGTTGTCGAAGGCGGCCTGCTCGACGGCTCGCCGCTGTCGTACGGCCGCCAGTTCCGCCACCGCCCGGCCGACGGCGGCGAGCACGGTGACCACCGCGTCGTCGGCGATGCCCGGGACATCCGCGGCCGGACCGTCGTCGATCCCGGCGGCTGCCGCGAGAGCGGCGAGGACGGGTTCGCCCGAGGCCCGGCGGCCGGCCGCGTGGCGGGCGGCGGGCGTATCGGCCACCGCCGGCCGGCCGGTGCGGACGGGGATCCGGTGACGGCGCCGGCGCGTGATCAGTCCCTCCGCCCCGAGGGCGGCCAGATAGGCCGAGGACAGGGCGCGGCCCCGCCGCCACAGCCAGTCCTCGACCGACTCGTACGGCGCGCTCCGCACCAGCGAGGACGCGGCCTCGCCCAGCAGCCGGTCGGCCGGGGCACCGCCGTCGCCCGGCACGATGCGGTCGTCGTCCAGGGTGAGGGCCCCGGCGCCGAGGAGATCGATCAACTCGGCCCCGGCGAGGGCGAGCGACAGATCGCCCGGCTCCACCGGCCGGCCGGGTCCCGCCTCGACGGCGGTGAGCAGCAGATCTCGCGGTGTGGTCATCAAGAACTCCTCACGAGGGACGGCGGAACGCCTGAACCGCCCTCACATACTCCCGCGCGGGTGCATCGGCCGGCCGGGTGAGTGAGCGGCCCGCGGCGATAGGGCCGGGCCCCCCGGTGGCACCGATGCAAGCGGGGGCGCGGTGCGACGCGCCCTGTTCCGCATACCGGTACGGCACCGACACGCCGCCCTGCCGGTTCGAAGGGAGTACCACCCATGCGCAGACGACTGCTGTCCGCCGCCGCCCTCGCGGCGGCGCTGACCGGCATAACCACGCCGCACGCCGTCGCCGCCGACCGAGTCGGCGAACTGGACGAGACGCTGCTGACCCAGACCCACCAGGGCAACCTCACCGAGATCACCGCCGGGCACGACGCCCAGCGGCACGCGACGAGCGACTGTGTGCGCAAGGCGGGCGCCGTGCTGGTGCGTGACCACACCAAGCTGGACGCCGACGGGAGCACGCTCGCGGGCAGACTGGGCGTGACACTGCCCGCATCCCCCTCCGCACAGCAGCAGAAGGACCTCGCCGCCGTGCGGGCGAAGGCCGGCGGCGCGGCCTACGACGCCGCCTGGCTCACCACCCAGGAGAAGGCGCACCGCGAGACGCTGGCCCTGCTCGACCGGGAGATCCGGGGCGGGAGCAACGCCGAGGTCAGGGCCGCCGCCCGGACCGCCCGCCCGGTGGTGGCCATGCACCTGGACATGGTCCGCGGCGGTACCTGCCACACGGCCGAGGACGCCGGCACGGTCGGCGCGGGCACCGGTGGCCGGCTGGCCGCCGCCGAGAGCCCCCTGGCCACGGCCGGCACGGTGAGCATGGCCGGCGGCGGACTGCTGACCGCCGCCGGCGCCGTCTGGCTGCTGCGCGCCCGGCGCCGCCCGGCCACGAAACGCTAGGCCCGGTGGGACGCCACCGGACGGCCGCCGGGCTCATGACCGCCTGCGGGCTGAGCGCGGTGGCCGCCGGCTGGCTGGTCGCCGGCGTGGCGCCGGCCGGTCTCCCGGACGCGGGCGATCCTCGGGTGCGGGGGCGCGGCGCCCCGGTGGAAGAGGGCGCCGCCGCGTCCTCGCCGGTGTATCTGCGCGGCCCGGCGGGCCTGAGGGCCGCGGTCGTACCCGTCGCCGCGCACGCGGACGGGGCCCTGGCCCTCCCCGGGGATCTCCGTACGGGCGGATGGTGGGCGCTGGGCGCGCAGGTGGGCGCCGCGCACGGCACGGTCCTGATCGCCGGGCACGTCGACAACCGGGCGGACGGACCCGGCCCCTTCGCCGCCCTGCACCGGGCACCCGTGGGCGCCCGCGTCGAGGTGACCGGGGCCGACGGCGGGATCCGTCCGTACCGGGTCACCGCGCGCCGTACCTATCCGCGGCGGGACCTGCCCGCGGATCTCTTCACCCGTACGGGACCCCACCGGCTGGCTCTCCTGACCTGTGCCGGCCCCTACGACCGGAGCGCGGGACGGTACCGCAACAACCTGGTGGTGTACGCCGTGCCGGCCGGGACGCCGTGAGCCGGGAGGCATGTGACGGGACGCCGGCGGCGATTGTCAGTGGTGCCTTCTACGGTTCAGGCAGTGGAACCCGCGGAAGACGCCGCAGGACCCGATCCGGGGAGAGGTCTGCCATGTCGAGGACGTATCTGGAGCTGTCGCAGGACGGTGGGGGTGCGCACAAGTTCTACGAAGTGACGGTGGAGGGCCAGGTCGTGTCCGTGCGCTACGGACGGATCGGCACCGCCGGGCAGAGCCAGACGACGACCTTCCCCACCGCCGAGAAGGCACAGGCCGCGGCCGCCAGGAAGATAGGCGAGAAGGTGCGCAAGGGCTACGCCCCGGCCGTGCGGGGACAGCGCGCGCCCCGCGCGGTGACCCGCCGTCAGGTGGCCTCGGCGCCGTCCACGGCCCGCGCGGTCGCGCCGGTGCTGTGGCGGTTCCGCACGGGCTCCGCGGCGTTCGGCATCCATGTCGACGACGAGCGCTGCTGGGTGGGCAACCAGGCGGGCGACGTCTACACCCTCGCGCACGGAGGCGAGGTCCTCGCCCGCTACCACCTCCCGGACGGCGTCAAGTGCCTGGTCGCCGACGACTTCTGGATCTACGCCGGCTGCGACGACGGCCGGGTCTACGACCTGTCGTCCAAGCTGCCGTTGGCCGCCTACGACATCGCGGCCGACGTCGACATCTTCTGGCTCGACATCCACGAGGGCGTACTCGACGTCGCCGACCGCGACGGCCGGCTCACCGTCATCGACCACGAGGACGAGTACCAGTGGTCGCGCGGCGGGCGCGGCGAACACGCCTGGATGGTGCGCGCCGACGACGCGGCCGTCTACCACGGGCACTCGCGCGGTGTGACGGCCCACGCCCCGGACGGCGGCGCCGAGTTGTGGCACACGCCCACGCAGGGCGGCGTGCTCTTCGGCTGGCAGGAGGACGACGCGGTGTACGCCGCGACCGCACGCCATGTGGTCCAGCGGCTGTCGAAGGCGACCGGCGCGATCGAGGCGACATACCGCTGCGACGGCTCGGTGTACTCCTGCGCCGCCTCGCCCGGCGGCCGGTTCGTCTTCGCCGGGGACTCCGCCTCCTCGGTGTACTGCTTCGACCGGGACGGCACACGGCTGTGGAAGCTGGACACGGGCAGCGGTTCGGCCCTGTCGATGCAGTACCGCGACGAACGGCTCTACCTGGTCACCGCGGACGGCTCACTGGTCTGCGTCGACGCCGGTGAGACGGCGGTCGCGGCCGCCCAGCGGGGCTCGGTGCCGGTGGCGCGCGACGTCAAGCTCGCCGCCGCCCTGCCCACGTACCAGGCGTCCACCGCGGCCGCCTCCGTCACGAGCGTCGCCACGGTGCCCGCCGGATCGGTGGTCGTGGAGTGTGTGCGGGAGGGCGGCCGGACG
This sequence comes from Streptomyces fumigatiscleroticus, assembly GCF_014647975.1. Taxonomy (GTDB): domain Bacteria; phylum Actinomycetota; class Actinomycetes; order Streptomycetales; family Streptomycetaceae; genus Streptomyces; species Streptomyces fumigatiscleroticus. The sequence goes on along the minus strand of NZ_BMQF01000001.1, from coordinate 208,689 downwards.
CGGATCCGGGTGGTGTCGGAAGGGTACGAGCCGTCGTGGAACGTCCAGTTCCCCCGGGCGATCCGGGAACCGGGGGCGCGGTACGTCGTCGACGCGCTGCATGCCGCGTCGGGCGGCTTCTACCGGGTGCGCGGCGACATCAGGAGACTGCTGTGACCGGCAGGGGCCCGCGCTCCCCGAGCCGGGACGTCAGGCGATGGAGGCCGAGATGACGGCGGCCACCGCGACATTGCAGGACGCGGTCACCCAGACCGCGGGGTGGGGCTCCGCGTCGACCAGCGTCGCACCCAGGCGCCCGGGCGTGATCAGATCGACCACCAGGAACGCCACGGCCATCATCACCAGCCCGAGCAGCCCGAACGACGCCGTCGACACCAGTCCCTTGCCGAAGTCCTCGTACGTCGTCCATATGGAGGTGAACACGATGCCGCCGATACCCAGCAGCGCCGAGCTGAGCAGCACGGCGGCGTTGCGGTTGCGCTCCTGCCAGATCTGCCGGCCGAGCTTTCCGGGCGTCAGCAGGTCGACCAGGACGATGCCCAGGACCAGCAGGACCACGCCCAGGGCTCCATAGGCGGTGGCTCTGCCGAGCCCGTTGACGATGTCGCTCATGGGGTGGCCGGCTCCGTAGCGTAAGGGATCGTGAGTGATCGCGGTCAAGGCGATGCAAAATGTAGCGCACATGTTCGCTCTTCGACCGGTCCGGCGACGGCCGGCCGGCAGCGCGGCACAGGCTGTTGTCGGTGCCCTGCGGAAGAATGCCGGGAAGCGAGATCAACACCGGCCGGACCGGGTAGGCGGTCTCACGTCTCAGCCTCAGGAAAGGCCACTGCCGATGGTGCCCACTGCCGATCAGTCGCAGGCTCCCGACGCCCGTGCGACCGCGCGCTCCGCGCCACCGGGGAGAGCCGCCGGTACCGAGATCCTGCGTGTTCTCACCGATGCGCGCACCCCCGTGTTCGTCACCGTGTTCGCGAACGGACGCCGCAGATACAGCTATTGGCGGCCGCTGGACTCCGGCACCGGCAGGGGAGGCTGCTATGTCGCGCTGCCCACCGCCGACTGCGACGAGCTGTACGCCTCCGGCCGGATCACGCTCGGCGACCCCGTCACCGATCCGACCAGGACGACCTACCGGGTCCGCGCCGTCCGCACCCCGGCGGCGCCCGTCCGCGCGGTGCGGATGGACCGGGGCGGTGGCATGAGCCGCCGGGAGCGTCGGCGTGCAGGAGACTGTGCCGCGTAGGCCCGTCCGGCGCCGGCCACCCGGCGCGAGCCCATCCGACCAGGGAAGGACCACGGCGTGATCATCTTCGGCACCAAGGGCTGTCTGTATCAGCTCGCGATACTGACGCTGGTCTGCGGCGGCTGCGGCAATCCCGCCGCGCACACGCTCAGGAAGCACGTCACGAAGTTCACGCTGTTCTTCGTGCCGTTGTTCCCGCTGTCCACGAAGTACACGACGCAGTGCACGTTCTGCGGCACGGAGCAGAAGGTGACCAGGGAGCAGGCGGAGCGGCTCCGGGCGCAGGCCGGCAGCGGCGACGGCGGCCGGACGCACGGACAGCCGCGGCAGCCGTACCGGTCCTGACGCCCCGCTCGTCGGCCGCCGGAGTACGCGCAGGTCTCGGGCCCGCGACCGGGCCTCAGTCGTGACCGGCTGTTTTACAGTGACTTCCGTCAGTTCCGAGACCTGTCACCAATGAGGTGCTCACGAACCATGCCGGCCGAAACGTTTGAGTTCCAGGTAGAGGCCCGTCAGCTGCTCCAGCTGATGATCCACTCGGTCTACTCGAACAAGGATGTCTTCCTGCGCGAACTCGTCTCCAACGCCTCCGACGCGCTGGACAAGCTGCGTCTGGAGTCGCTGCGGGACGACACTCTCGACGCCGATGTGTCCGACCTGCACATCGAGATCGACGTCGACAAGGACGCCCGTACGCTCACGGTGCGGGACAACGGCATCGGGATGTCGTACGACGAGGTCGGGCAGCTCATCGGCACGATCGCCAACTCGGGTACGGCCAAGTTCCTCCAGGAGCTGCGGGAGGCCAAGGACGGGGCGGGGGCCGAGGGGCTCATCGGCCAGTTCGGCGTCGGCTTCTACTCCGGTTTCATGGTGGCGGACGAGATGACCCTGGTGACCCGGCGCGCGGGCGAGAGCCAGGGCACCCGCTGGACGTCCCGCGGCGAGGGCACGTACACGCTGGACACGGTCGACGACGCCCCGCAGGGCACCTCGGTCACGCTGCACCTGAAGCCGGCGGACTCCGAGAACGCGCTCCACGACTACACCTCCGCCTGGAAGATCCGGGAGATCGTCAAGCGGTACTCGGACTTCATCACCTGGCCCATCAGGATGGTGCCCGAGGGCGCGGGCGAGGACGGCGCGGCCCCGGCACCCGAGACGCTGAACTCCATGAAGGCCCTGTGGGCCCGCTCGCGGGACGAGGTCTCCGACGAGGAGTACCACGAGCTGTACAAGCACATCAGCCACGACTGGCGCGAGCCGCTGGAGACGATCCGGCTCCAGGCGGAGGGCACCTTCGAGTACCAGTCCCTGCTGTTCGTCCCCTCCCACGCCCCGCACGACCTGTTCACGCAGAACTACCGGCGCGGCGTACAGCTCTATGTGAAGCGCGTCTTCATCATGGACGACTGCGAGGCGCTGCTGCCGCCCTACCTCCGCTTCGTCAAGGGCGTCGTCGACGCGCAGGACCTCTCGCTCAACGTCTCCCGCGAGATCCTCCAGCAGGACCGGCACATCCAGCTGATGCAGCGCCGGCTGACGAAGAAGGTCCTGTCCTCGGTCAAGGACATGATGACGGGCGCCCCGGACCGCTATGCCACGTTCTGGCGGGAGTTCGGCGCCGTCCTCAAGGAGGGCCTGGTCACCGACCCCGACAACCGGGACGCCCTGCTCGCCGTCTCCTCGTTCGCGTCCACGCACGCCGACGACGAACCGACCACGCTCAAGGCCTACGTGGAGCGGATGAAGGACGGCCAGGACGACATCTACTACATGACCGGCGATTCCCGGCAGGCGATCGAGAACTCCCCGCACATGGAGGCGTTCCGGGCCCGGGGCATCGAGGTGCTGCTGCTCACCGACCCCGTCGACGAGGTGTGGGCCGACGCCGTGGGGGAGTACGAGGGCAAGCGGCTGCGGTCCGTCGCCAAGGGCGAGATCGACCTCGGCACGGAGGGGGACGAGAAGACCGACGAGGAGCGCGAGCGGCAGAGCGAGGAGTACGCCGGTCTGCTCGGCTGGATGAAGGAGCAGCTGGGCGAGGAGATCAAGGACGTACGCCTGTCGTCCCGGCTCACCGTCTCCCCGGCCTGCGTCGTCTCCGACGCGCACGACCTGACCCCGGCGCTGGAGCAGATGTACCGCGCGATGGGCCAGGAGGTGCCGCCCACCAAGCGGATCCTGGAGCTCAACCCCGACCACCAGCTCGTCAAGGGCCTGAACCAGGCGTACACCGAGCGTGCGGACCGTACGGCCCTCACCGAGACCGCCGATCTGCTGCACGGCCTGGCGGTGCTCGCCGAGGGCGGCCAGCCCAAGGATCCCGCGCGCTTCGTCAAGCTGGTGGCGGACCGCCTGGAGCGCACACTGTAACCCTCGACTTTAGGGTGAGAGTTGCGGTTGCGTGTACATCGACAAGCGCATTGACTTCGGGAACCGCGCGCCGTTTGTATGAAAGTGGGCCCCGGCCGCACGGCCGGGGCCCACGTGCAGACGGGGGAAAAGCATGCGTTTCGGATCGAGAGTGGCCGTGGTCGCGGCGGTGGCATCGGTGTGCCTGACGGGGCCGGCCGCACCCGCGGGGGCACTGGAACTCAAGCCGGGCACCGAGTACGTCAACGTCACGGCCGACGACGTCAAGGGCGACGACATCAGCGAGTGGCCCGCGATCAGCGCCGACGGCAGATACGTGGCCTTCTGGTCCTACGCCTCGAATCTGGTGCCCGGCGACACCGACACCGCCGGCGACGTCTACGTCAAGGACCTGCGGACCGGGCGGATCCACTGGGCCGGCGACGTGCCCGAGGGCATGGAGAGGGAAGGGGCGTTCGGCTCCCCGTCCATCAGCGCGGACGGCCGCCGGGTCGCCTTCGCGACGCTGGACGGGCGCCACGCCTATGTGCACGACCTGCGCACGGGCCGTACCGAGCCGGTCGACGACGGCGTCACCGCCTCGTTCGACATGGCCAATCTGCCGGTCATCAGCGGGAACGGGCGGTACGTCACCTTCGCGGCGACCGCACCGGCCCTTGGCTCGCGCGTCTATCTGCGCGACCTCGTGAGCGGCACCGGCGAGTGGATCGACCATCCGCTGCCCAGCGGCCGGCAGGAGCTCCGGTCGCCGACGCTCAGCCGTGACGGCCGCTACCTCGCCTACACCGTTTCGGGCGACGACTCGAGTCCCGGGGAGTCAACGGCCGTCCACGTCCTGGACCGGCATACGGGGCAGCGGGTGCGGGCCGACGTGGACTGCGCGGGGGATCCGGCCGAGAGTCATGTCGGCTCCCCGGTGATCAGCGCGGACGGCCGCCAGGTCGTGTTCCGCATGAAGTGCCTCACCCTGCTCCCCGAGGGCACCAACGACACGGGTGACGTCTTCGTCAGAGACCTGCGGCGGGGAACCCTGCAACGCGTCGTCGGCCCGCGACCGGAGTTCGGCACGCACTCCGGCCGCCTGAGCGCGGACGGCCGCCACCTCGTGTTCGCCGTGGTGGAAGAGGAGGCCCACCGCCCGTACCAGGTGATCTACGCGCGGGATCTGCGCACCGGCCGCACGGTCATGGTCACCGCGCGGCCCGACGGCACGCCGAACCGGAGGCCGGCCGCCCGCCCGTCCATCGACGCCCACGGCCGCACGGTGGCGTACGACGCGATACCGGGCGACCTGCTGGGCGAGGCGCACCCCGTCGGGGAACGGCAGGCCCTGGTCACACATCTGCGCTGACGGTCACCGGCCGGCCGGAGCCCGGCGGATCCACTGGGTGGCGCCGGTCACTTGACGGTGCCGGTGAAGATCGCCGTCTCCGAGTTGTAGTCGGGGGCGATCTCGACCTGGATCACCTTCTCGTCCTTGGGGAGTTCGCATCCCCAGGGCACGTTGATGGACCGGCCGGCCAGGAGCTTCGTCTCAGGTCCGCCGTCCAGGCCGGCGTCACTGTCGAAGATGGCCTCGCTGCTCCGCCCGTCCTCGCCGTAGGAGCAGTCGACGCTGAGCGCGGTGGCGGTGACGGTCGGCGCGGGCCCGGCCTCGTCGCCGCCGGTGACGCCCGCGGTGACGGCGGACGCGACGACGGCGGCGACGACCGCGGCCGCGACGGCCGCGATGACGGCCGTCCTGTTCTTCTTCGGCGGCTGGACCGCCGGAAGTCGTCCGTGGGCACATCCGCCCCGTTGATGCGGTGGTGTAACGCCGCTTCGATGGCCCCTTGCCGGCCGGCGCTCCGACGCTGTGCCCGGCACCGAGCTAGGAGATCGACCGCCAAGCTGTACCAGTTCGCCGCGACCGAGGGCAGCCAGGCGGTGTGGCTGGACTCGACGACCGGCGTCACCGACGTGGTCACCCGTACCCGGCCGGCGGGACGGTGCGGCTGACCCGGCCGAGCGGTACGTCCGGGGCCGGTGGCCCGCCGGGTGAGGCACCCGGCGGGCCACCGGCCCCTCGGCGGTTCACCGTGGTCACGGCTGAAGGGCCAGCAGGGCGAAGGTCGCCAGCCAGTGGTCGGTGGTGAAGTCGCCGCGCTCCACGGCGGGCAGGCCCGCCGCGAGATGGGCCTCGGCCGCCCCGGTCAGACGGGTGCGGACCGGCCCGTCCGGCAGGGCGTCCGCGAGGGAGCGCAGCGCCGCGGCCCGGCTGAGGGTCAGCCCGAGCAGATGGCCGATCTGCGGGTCGGCGTGGTCGGAGACGACCGGTACCTCCAGCGGCGGGCAGGGCGCGCCGGAGCGCAGCGCGGGCAGGAAGCCGTCGAGCCACCGCGCGAACCGCTCCGGGGGAAGCACCCGCCGCATCGCGTCGGCCTCGCTCAGCGCCGGGGAGAGGAAGTCCTGTCCCGACGGCTCCCAGTGCGCGGGCGCGTCGTGGTCGTCGGCGAACCAGTCCAGCAGCCGGTCCCGTACGGCCCGATCGGTCGCGGCGGACAGCTCGCCCGAGTCCAGTGCGAGGCCGAGCGCGAAGGCGCTGTTGGGGTGGTTGCCATGGCGTACGGGATACGTGGCCTTCGGCAGCCAGCCGGCCAGCAGCCGGTCGACGGCGGCGACGCCCGGCGCCAGCGCCGCCGTCCAGCGGGCGCCCGCCGCACCCCCGTACGCCCGGCACTCGGCGGCGAGCGCGAGCAGCCAGGCCCAGCCGTAGGGCCGTTCGAAGGAGGGGCGGCCGAGGAGGTAGGCGGCTTCGGCGGTGATGGTGTCGTGGGTGAGGTGCCGGTCGAGGGCGTCGATGAGCGGCGCGGTGTCCGGCAGGGCCGGGGTGGAGCCGTGGTGGCGCAGCAGGCGGACGAGCAGCCAGTGCATGTGGACCGCGGAGTGCCAGTCGTAGGCGCCGTAGAAGGCGGGGTGCAGGGTGCGCGGCCGGAGCTGCTCGTCGGGCGAGGTGATCAGGTGGGCGGGGAAGTTGGGGTACTCGCGGGTGATGTTGGCCAGGGCGAGCCGGGCGAAGGCGGCCGTGTGGGCGGTGGCGGGCATCAGTGGGTGGCTCCCTCGGTGACCTTCAGGTCCCGCTCGGTGCGGGCGGCGGCGGTCAGCAGGGCGCGCAGGCCGTGGGCCACGGTGGCGGGCGGCAGCGCGGGCGAGGTGCCGTCGGTGACCTGTTCCGGCGCCCACGGTACGTGTACGAAGCCGCCCCTGACGTGCGGGAACTCCGTGGCGATGAGATGGCCGAGGCCGTAGGCCACATGGTTGCAGACGAAGGTGCCGGCCGTGTTGGAGACGGCGGCGGGGACGCCGGCCTCGCGGACGGCGGCGACGCAGGCCTTGACGGGGAGGGCGGAGAAGTAGGCGGCGGGGCCGTCCGGGACCACGGGTTCGTCGACGGGCTGCTGTCCCGCGTTGTCGGGGATGCGCGCGTCGTCGACGTTGACGGCGACGCGTTCGACGGTGACGCCCGGCCGGCCGCCCGCCTGGCCGAGGCAGAGCACCAGGTCGGGGGCGGACGCGCGGACGGCGTCGCGCAGCGCGTCGAGGGACGCGCCGAAGACGCAGGGCAGCTCGGTGGCGGTGACCGTGAGGCCGGCGGGCGGCTCGGCGGCCAGCAGGGAGGCCGCCTGCCAGGAGGGGTTGACGCTCTCTCCGCCGAAGGGGGCGAAGCCGGTGACGAGGACGCGGGTCATGGCACTTCCTGACGGGAACCTGGGGGATGACTGACGGGGGTGGGAGCGGGCCGGGGCGCGGAACGGCTCAGAAGGCGAAGAACGCCATGATCGCGGTGGCGCAGACGAGCAGCGCGAGCCCCGTCGGGATCTGGGCCTTGATCGGTCCGTACTGGTCCTTCAGTTCCAGCAGGGTGGCCGGGACGATGTTGAAGTTGGCGGCCATCGGTGTGCAGAGCGTGCCGGCGAAACCGGCCAGCATGCCGATCGCCAGGACGGCCGGCTCGTCGCCGTGCATCTGCTGGATCAGGACGGGCCAGCCGATCGCCGCGGTCATCACGGGGAACGCGGCGAAGGCATTGCCCATGATCACGGTGAACAGGAACATGCCGACGCAGTACGCGATCACGGCGAGGTACTTCGAGTCGTCCGGCAGGACGTCGTTCACGATCCTGCCGACCTGGGTGCCGACCCCGGCGGCGGCGAAGATCGAGCCGAGCACGGCCAGCAGCTGGGGCAGCAGCAGGGCGGAGCCCATCGCCTCCAGCATGGAGCGGCCGGAGTGGAGCGGGACGGCGAGCCTCTTCTCGCCGGTGACCAGCATGCCGACGACCAGGGCCGCGACACAGCCGAGGCCGAGCCCGATGAGCGTGGCCTTGCCGGACTCGAACAGGCCGGACTCGTCGAGCACGGAGGCGCAGACGATGGCGACCAGCGGGATGGTCAGGGCGGGGATGAAGATCTTGTTGCCGAGCCGGGCCGCGGAGGCCTCGCGCTGCTCGCCGGTGGTGGTGACCGGGACGCCCTTGCCGAGGAAGTTGAACCCGGCGAGCACGATCAGGGCGAGCACGGCGACGCCGAGCGGTTCGGCGGGCAGGGTCCAGCCGCCGTTCTCGGCGGTGGCGTTGGCGACGCCGGTGCCGTAGGGGAAGGTGAGGCCGAGCAGGCCCCAGAACGCGGCGGAGGTCCACCGCCTGGGGTTGCTGCGGTCGGCCGCCATCTGGACGGCCATCACGACGAAGACGAGGCCGATCAGCCAGTAGAGCCACTCAACCTTGATCACTTGTCGGCCCCCTTCGGCAGCGGCAGGTCGTGCTCGGCGGCGGCGAGCGCCATCTCGCGCTCCAGCCGCCTGTCCAGGAGCAGCAGCCGGGCGCCGTGGATGACGAAGGCGCAGACGGCGAGCGGGATCGCCCACAGGGCCAGCTGGGTCGGTTCGATGTCCTGCTGGTAGGTGGAGTTCACGAACCCGGTGATCAGCAGGATCGAGCCGATGGCGATGAAGCAGTCCTCGCCGAAGAAGACGCCCACGGTGTCGGCGGACGCGGCGTAGGAGCGGACCTTCTCGCGCAGCCGGCCGGGCAGCGCCGCGCCGGTCGTGCGCTCGGCGGCGGCCTCGGCCATGGGCGCGACCAGCGGCCGCACGGTCTGCGCGGGCCCGCCGACGCTGTTCAGGCCGAAGGCGGCGGTGACCTGCCGGACCAGCAGATAGACGGTGAGGAAGCGGCCGGCGCTCAGCGCGCCGAGGCGGCCGATGAGATCGCGGGCCTGTTCGCGCAGGCCGTAGCGCTCCAGGAGGCCGATCACCGGCAGGACGACGGCGTAGACGGTGACCGAGCGGCTGTCGGCGAAGGACCGGCCGAAGGCCGCGAGGACCTCCAGCGGGTCCATTCTGCCGAGCAGCCCGGTGACGATACCGGCGACGCCCACCACGAGGACGGGATTGCGGCGCGTGACGAATCCGAGGATCACCACGGCCACACCGAGAAGAACGATCATGCGGTGGCCTTCTTCGGGCGTGAGGAGGCAGGGCCACAGATACGTGGCAGATGCACGGACCCTAGGTGATCGTTGAACGATCTAACAAGAGGGGACGGCGATCCGCTGCCGTGGAATGAGGCAATAGAGCCTTGTCGGATCGTTCAACGATCGTCTACGTTCGAGTTGTGATCGATCTGAACGCAGATCTCGGTGAGGGCTTCGGCCGCTGGACCCTCACCGACGACGCCGCCCTGCTCTCCGTCGTCACCAGCGCCAACGTGGCCTGCGGCTTCCACGCCGGCGACCCCATGGTGATGCGCCGCGTCTGCGACCTCGCCGCCGAGCGCGGGGTGCGGATCGGCGCGCAGGTGTCCTACCGCGACCTGGCCGGCTTCGGCCGGCGCGCCATGGACGTGCCCGCCGACGAACTGGCCGCCGAGGTGGCGTACCAGATCGGCGCGCTGCGGGTCTTCGCCGAGGCCGCCGGGGCCCGGGTGGCCTACGTCAAACCGCACGGCGCGCTCTACAACCGCACCGTCCACGACGCCGAGCAGGCCGCTGCCGTGGTGGCGGGCGTGCGGCTCGCGGGCGGGGCGCTGCCCGTGCTCGGGCTGCCCGGATCACGGCTGCTCGCCGCCGCCCGGGACGCGGGGCTCACCGCCGTACCGGAGGCCTTCGCGGACCGCGCGTACACCGCCCGGGGCACGCTCGTGCCGCGCCGCGAGGCGGACTCCGTGGTGACGGACGAGGACACGGTGGTGCGGCGCGCGCTGGCGTTCGCGGTGGACGGCCGCGTCGAGGCGGTGGACGGTACGACCGTCGCGGTCGCCGCCCGTTCCCTGTGCGTGCACGGCGACACCCCGGGCGCGGCCCGGATCGCGGCGCGGGTGCGCGAGGCGCTTCACGGGGCCGGGGTCGAGGTCGGGGCGTTCGCATGACGGACAGCCGCCCGCTCGACGTGCGCCCCGCCGGGCGGCACGCCCTGCTCGTGGAGCTGCCGGACGCCGAGCGCACCGGGGCCTTCCACGCCGAACTGCTGCGCCGGCGCGCGGCGGGAACGCTGCCGCCGGTCGAGGAGATCGTGCCGGGGGCACGGACCGTCCTGCTGGACGGGGTGGGCGACCCGGAGGCGCTGGCCCGCCGGCTCACCGAGTGGGACGTGCCCCCGCGGGCCGCCGACGACGGGGACGTCGTGGAGATACCCGTGCGCTACGACGGCCCGGACCTGGCCGAGGTGGCGGCCCTGTGGGGCGTCACGCCCGAGGAGGCCGCCGCCCGGCACGCCTCGTACACCTACCGCGTGGCGTTCTGCGGTTTCGCACCCGGCTTTGGCTATCTCACCGGGCTGCCCGGGGAGCTGCACGTGCCGCGCCGCGCCACACCCCGCACCCGGGTCCCGGCCGGGGCGGTGGCGCTCGCGGGCCCCTACAGCGCCGTCTACCCGCGCTCCACGCCGGGCGGCTGGCAGCTGATCGGCACCATGCCGGACCCGGCACCGCTGTGGGACCTCGCGCGCGAGGAGGCGGCGCTGCTCACGCCGGGCAGGCGCGTGCGCTTCGTCGAGCAGACGCCGGCGGGCGGTGCCGCATGACCGCCAAGCTCACCGTCGTGCGCGCCGGCGCCCTGACCACCGTGCAGGACGCGGGCCGGCGCGGCCATGCCCACCTGGGGGTGCCGCGCTCCGGCGCGCTGGACGCCCCCGCGATGCGGCTCGCCAACCGGCTGCTCGGCAACGGCCCCGACGCCGCCGTCCTGGAGACCACGCTGACGGGCTGTGCCCTGCGGCCGGACCGGCCGGTGACCGTCGTGGCCGGCGGCGCGCCCTGCCCCGTGACGGTGGACGGGCGGCCGGTGGCGTGGGGCACGCCGGTACGGGTGCCCGCCGGGGCGCTGCTGGACGTGGGGACGGTGAGCGCGGGCGTGCGCACGTACCTCGCCGTCGCCGGGGGCGTCGCCGTCGATCCGGTCCTCGGCAGCCGCTCGGCGGACCTGCTCTCCGGGCTCGGTCCGGCGCCGCTGCGCGACGGGGACGTGCTGCCGGTGGGTGCCCCCGGGCGGCAGCCGGCGCTGCCCGGCGCCGCCCCCTGGCCGGCGCCCCCCGCCGAGCTGGTGCTGCCGGTGCGCCCCGGCCCCCGCGCCGACTGGTTCGCCCCCGCGGCGCTGCGCACCCTGCTCTCGGCGACGTACCGCGTCTCCCCGCACAGCAACCGCATCGGCCTGCGCACCGAGGGGCCGCCGCTGGCACGGGCGGTGACGGGCGAACTGCCCAGCGAGGGCATGGTCCTCGGCGCGGTCCAGGTGCCGCCGGACGGACGCCCGGTGGTGTTCCTGCACGACCATCCGACGACGGGCGGCTATCCGGTGATCGCGGTCGTCGGGGAACCGGCCCTCGCGGCGGCGGCCCAGGCGGCGGTCGGGACGCCGGTGCGGTTCGCCCTCGGCTGACGCCGGTGGCGGTACGCCTCGATGCTCAGGCGATGCCGCCGTTGGCGTACAGCACCTGGCCGTCGACCCACCGGCCGGGCCCGGCGAGGAAGGCGACGGCCTCGGCGATGTCGTCGGGGTGCCGAGCCGTTCCGGGGGAGCGGCGGCGACGAGCCGCCGCACCACCCGCTCGCTCCTGCCCTGAAGGAACAGCGGGGTGGCCGTCGGTCCCGGGGCCACCGCGTTGACGGTGATGTCACGGCCGCGCAGCTCGCGGGCGAGGATCAGGGCCATGGCCTCGACCGCGCCCTTGGTCGCCGCACAGGCGGCGTACTCCGGCTGCCGATGCCGGCCCAGCCGCTGGCCACCGGCTTCGCCGGCCGGCCGATCGCCCGTCTCCTCGCCGGTGTCGCCCAGGCCGGGATCAGCGGCCCGGTACCCGAGGCCCGAAGACGCACGGGAGCCTCCGGCCGCGGCCGGAGGCTCCCGTGCGAACCGGGCGGTGTCTCAGACCAGGTCGAACCGGTCCAGGTTCATGACCTTGTCCCACGCGGCGACGAAGTCGCGCACGAACTTCTCCTTGGCGTCGTCGCTCGCGTAGACCTCCGCGAGGGCGCGCAGCTCGGAGTTGGAGCCGAAGACGAGGTCGGCACGGCTGCCGGCCCACTTGATCTCGCCCGTGGCGGCGTCCCGGCCCTCGAAGGTGTTCTGGTCCTCCGACGTCGCCTTCCACGTCGTCCCCAGGTCGAGCAGGTTGACGAAGAAGTCGTTGGTCAGGGCGCCGGGCGTCGAGGTGAAGACACCGAGCTGCGAGTTGTCGTAGTTCGCGCCCAGCACACGCAGGCCGCCGACCAGGACCGTCATCTCCGGGGCGCTCAGGGTGAGCAGGTTCGCCCGGTCGACCAGCAGATACTCGGCCGGCAGGCGGTTGCCCTTGCCGAGGTAGTTGCGGAACCCGTCGGCGGCCGGCTCCAGGGCGGAGAACGACTCGACGTCGGTCTGCTCCTGCGTCGCGTCCACCCGGCCCGGGGTGAAGGGCACCTCGATCTCGAAGCCGGCCTCCTTGGCGGCCCGTTCGACGCCCACGGCGCCGGCGAGGACGATCAGGTCGGCGAGCGAGACCCGCTTGCCGCCGGTCTGCGCGGAGTTGAAGGACTCCTGGACGCCTTCCAGGACGCGCAGCACCGCGGCCAGCTGGTCCGGGTTGTTGACCTCCCAGCCGCGCTGCGGTTCGAGGCGGACCCGGGCGCCGTTGGCGCCGCCGCGCTTGTCGCTGCCGCGGAAGGAGGCGGCCGACGCCCAGGCGGTGGAGACCAGCTGGGAGACCGTCAGGTCCGTCGCCCGTACCTGCTCCTTCAGCGCGGCGATGTCCTCGGCGTCGATGAGCTCGTACGTCCGCTCCGGCAGCGGGTCCTGCCACAGCAGCGTCTCGCCCGGGACCTCGGGGCCGAGGTAGCGCGCGACCGGGCCCATGTCGCGGTGGGTCAGCTTGAACCAGGCGCGGGCGAAGGCGTCCGCGAACTCGTCGGGGTGCTCCAGGAAACGCCGCGAGATCCGCTCGTAGACCGGGTCGAAGCGGAGCGACAGGTCCGTGGTCAGCATCTGCGGGGCGTGCTTCTTCGACGGGTCGTGCGCGTCGGGCACGGTGCCCGCGCCGGCGCCGTCCTTGGGCCGCCACTGGTGCGCGCCCGCGGGGCTCTTGGTCAGCTCCCACTCGTAGCCGAACAGGATCTCGAAGAAGCTGTTGTCCCAGGTCGTCGGGGTGTTGGTCCAGGTCACCTCGAGACCGCTGGTGATGGTGTCGCCGCCCTTGCCGGTGCCGTGGCTGTTCCGCCAGCCCAGGCCCTGCTCCTCCAGCGGGGCGGCCTCGGGGTCGGGGCCGACGGCGTCCGCCGGGCCGTTGCCGTGCGTCTTGCCGAAGGTGTGGCCACCGGCGATCAGGGCCACCGTCTCCTCGTCGTTCATCGCCATCCGGCGGAACGTCTCACGGATGTCGCGGGCCGCCGCTATCGGGTCCGGGTTGCCGTTCGGGCCCTCCGGGTTGACGTAGATCAGGCCCATCTGGACCGCGCCGAGCGGGTCCTCCAGCTCGCGGTCGCCGGTGTAGCGCTCGTCGCCGAGCCAGGTGGTCTCGGGGCCCCAGTAGACGTCCTCCTCGGCCTCCCAGACGTCCTCGCGGCCGCCGGCGAAGCCGAAGGTCTTGAAGCCCATCGACTCCAGCGCGACATTGCCGGCGAGGATCATGAGGTCGGCCCACGAGAGGTTCCGGCCGTACTTCTTCTTCACCGGCCACAGCAGACGGCGCGCCTTGTCCAGGTTGGCGTTGTCCGGCCAGCTGTTGAGGGGGGCGAAGCGCTGCTGGCCGGAGCCGGCGCCGCCGCGGCCGTCGCTGATGCGGTACGTGCCCGCGCTGTGCCAGGCCATCCGGATGATGAGCGGCCCGTAATGGCCGAAGTCGGCGGGCCACCAGTCCTGAGAGGTCGTCAGCACCTCGGCGATGTCCCGCTTCACGGCCGGCAGGTCGAGGGAGAGGAACGCCTTGGCGTAGTCGAACTCCTCGCCCAGGGGGTTCGTCACGGGCGGGTTCTTGGCGAGGATCCTCAGATTGAGGCGCTCGGGCCACCACTGACGGTTGCCGCCGCCCTGGGTCGGGTGCGGGGCCCGGGTGTGCGCGACCGGGCAGCCGCCCGTCCCGTCCGTCTTGGGGTCAGTGACGATCGCATCGGGGTTCTCAGTCATGGGAATCCTTCCCGACTAGGCGGAACACGGTGCTCATAACGTGCAGGGGGTGGTGCGGTCGGGGCACAGGCCGTGGAGCGGCTCGGATCTCGTGCGCGAGTGGGCGGAGTACGGAGCCACGCGATCTCGCCTCCCGAAGGCGATGGCCTGGACGTCTCCGCCGTGCCGGCGTCTCCCGTCCCTTGGCTATCGACGGAACCGATCCTACGATGGACGCGGTCCAGGTCAAGAAGCATGCTCAACTCATATTCGATCGGATTCCGGACATCTGGCGGTAAACTCCGGGCATCCCGTTGACCGTGAATAGGTGAAACGACATGAGTGACCTGCTGGAGCGATTGCGAGGGCGTGGCTGGCGGGTGACCTCCCAGCGACGCGTCGTTGCGGAGGTCCTCGACGGCGACCACGTCCATCTCACGGCCGACGAGGTGCACGCCCGCGCGGCACAGCGGCTCCCCGAGATCTCCCGGGCCACGGTCTACAACACCCTGGGCGAACTGGTCGCCCTCGGCGAGGTCCTGGAGGTCTCCACCGACGGCCGGGCCAAGCGTTACGACCCCAACGCACACCGCCCGCACCAGCACCTGGTGTGCTCCGGCTGCGGCACCATCCGCGACGTCCGTCCGACCGGCGACCCGCTGGCCGGCCTCCCGGCGCGGGAACGGTTCGGCTTCACGGTGTCCGAGGTGCAGATCACCTACCGGGGGCTCTGCCCGGCCTGCGCCTAGGGTCCTTCGCGGGCCAGGACCGGTTCGCCCACGCGTGCAGTTCCTCCTCGTTCCCGGCGGCGTCGAGGTTCATCGCCGCCTCGATCAGGGCGAGATGGGTGAAGGCCTGCGGATAGTTGCCCAGCAGGGTGCCGTCCGCCGTCATCTCCTCGGAGAACAGACCGAACCGGCCCGCCCGGGCGCACAGCGCCTCGAACCGCCGCCGCGCCTCCTCGCGGCGTCCCGCCAGCACCAGCGCCGACACCATGTCGAAGGAGCAGAGCAGGAAGCCGCCTTCCGGCTCCCCGATGCCGTCGTCGGTGGCCTCCGGGTCGTAGCGGTGCACCAGCCAGCCGTTCTCGCCGAGTTCCGCGTCGATCCGGTCGACGGTCGCCAGCACCCGGGGATCGTCCCCGGGCAGGAAACCGAGCAGGGAGAGACGCAGAAGGGACGCGTCGGCGTTGCCGGAGCCGTAGGACTGGGTGAAGACGCCCGCCACCGCGTCGTACCCCTCGCTCAGCAGTGACTCGCGGATCCGGTCCCGCACCTCGTGCCACATGTCGTACCGCGGCGGCGGGTCCTCGGCGGTGAGTCCGGCCAGCCGGATGCCGCGGTCCAGGCAGACCCAGGCGTACAGCTTCGAACTCGTCCAGTGCCGGGGCCGGTTCCTGATCTCCCAGATGCCGTGGTCCGGTTCCTGCCACTCGTGGCACACCGTGTCGACGACCGCGAACAGCGCCTCCAGTTCGCCGGGCCCCAGCCCGCCGCCCTCTTCGCCCGCGGCCTGCTGGTGGACCAGCGCGGCGTCCAGCACCTGGCCGTGGACGTCGAGCTGGCGCTGCTGGTGGGCGTCGTTCCCGTGGCGCACCGGCCGTGAGCCGAGGTAGCCGTCGAGGTGGTCCAGGATCCGCTCGGCACGGCCGGTGGAGCCGTCGACGGCCAGCATCGGGGTGAGCAGGCCGCGCGACGCGGTGCAGTGCCGCAGCAGGGCACGCAGATACGCGCCGGCCTCGGCCCGGTGGCCCAGGCGCAGCAGGACGAGCACGATCAGCGCGGCGTCCCGGTGCCACACATGCCGGTAGTCCCAGTTGCGGGTACCGCCGGGCCACTCCGGCAGGGAGGTCGTCGGGGCCGCGACGAGCCCGCCGTCGACGCCTCCGACGCCGCCGCTGCCGTCGGCGCCGTTGTACATCAGGGCCCGCAGGACGAGCGCGCTGCGCCGCACCCGTTCCGCGCCGTATCCCCGGTAGGGCCGGCCGGCGGTGCACCAGGCGCGCCAGGCGTCCAGCGTCCTGCGCAGCAGCACCGGCGCGTCGCGGGCGGCCGGCGGGCCGTCCTGCTCACCGGCGCGGGCGAGCGCCACGGCCAGGGTCGCGCCCTGGCGCAGGGTGGCCTCCGCCGTCGCACCGCCGTCCTCGGCCACCCGCGGCGAACCGTCCGTGTCCGCGTCGCCGTGCACGGCGGCCGTCAGCCGCATGCCGCCGTCCCGCTCCACCAGCGCGTCGCCGTCCCGGTGCCACCGCGCGTCCCGCCGGGCGTAGTCGGGCCGGGCGTAGTCGGGCCGGGCGCCGATACGGTGGCGGACCGTCACCCGGCCGCGCTCGCAGCGCACCAGCCGCACCAGTGCCCCGGCGGGCAGGATGCCGCGGGGGTCGTCGCCGTCCGCCGGGCGGGCGGCGAGGAAGTCGTGGGCCACGGCCGTGCCCGACGGTGTGGTCCAGCGGCTCACCAGGACGAAGGTGTCGTCGGCGTAGCACCGCCCGGACGGTCCCGCCGCACCGTCGACGGTCAGCTCCCAGGCCCCGCCGACGCGCCGGTCGAGCAGCCGCGCGAAGACGCTGGGGGAGTCGAAGCGGGGAGCGCACATCCACTCCACGGCACCGTCCGGGCCGATCAGCGCGGCGGTACGGCAGTCGGACAGGAAGGCGTACTCGCCGAGCGGCGGACACCCGTCGTCCGCGACCGTGGCCGCCGTCTCCTCCCGGGCGGGCTCCGCGGCGGTCATGACCCGGGGGCGTGGTGGCCGTGCGCGGTCATCGGATGCTGTCTCTCCTCCGTGCCGGGCGGGGCCGCCGGCTCGCTTCCAGGGTCGGGCACCGGGCCGCTCCCGGCGTGCCGGACTGATCCGTACGGGTCGGAGAAGGGACCGCCGACCAGCGATCTTGCATGGCTGTGCATTTTTTCATTACTGTGCAGGGATGGTGGAGAGGGAGCGTCCTGCCGGACTGCGGGAGAAGAAGAAGCAGGCGACCCGGCACGCTCTGTTCGAGGCCGCGGTGCGGCTGGCGGCGGAACACGGCGCCCAGCAGGTGACGGTGGAGGCGATCAGCGAACGCGCCGGAGTCTCGCCGCGGACGTTCTTCAACTACTTCCGCAGCCGCGAGGACGCTTTCGTCATGTCCGACCCGGAGGTGGGGGAGCGCATCCGGCAGGCGGTGCGCGAGGCCCCGGCCGAACGCTCCGCGCTGGACGTCCTGCGGGACGCCATGGCCGAGCAGATCGCCGGAATGGAGCTGGACCGCGAACTGTGGTCCCTGGTCGCCCTGGTGCTCTCCCGCTCCCCGGAGCTGACCTCCCGGCTGCTCTCACTCCAGGCCGAGGAGGAACGGGCACTCGCCGAGGCGTTCACCGCCCGGCTCCGGGACCAGGGCCGCGACGGTCCCCGGGCCCAGCTCTACGCCTGGCTGCTGGCCTCGCTCAGCGCCGCCGCGACCCGGGTCGCGATGACGCAGTGGTACGAGCACAGCGGCACCGAGGCGTTCCCCGACATCTTCCACCAGGTCTTCGACCAGCTCGCCGCGGGTCTCGCCCACCCGGTCGACGAGTCCTGAACCGCGCGTTTCCCCGTCCTTCGAAGGATCACCCGTGAGTGCTGTGAGCGCCGAGGCGCCTCCTGCCCAGATGCAATCCCGTCAGATACTTCAGGCGATGTCCGGCCTGATGGCCGGCATGTTCGTCGCCATCCTGGCGGGCACGATCGTCTCCAACGCCCTGCCCCGGATCATCGCCGACCTCGGCGCCAGCCAGTCCTCCTACACCTGGGTGGTGACCGCCGAACTGCTGGCCATGACGGCCACCGTGCCGCTGTGGGGCAAGCTCTCCGACCTGTTCAACCAGAAGCTGCTGCTCCAGCTCTCGCTCAGCCTCTTCGTCGTCGGCTCCCTGGTGGCCGGCTTCTCGCACGGCGTCGGCCTGCTGATCGTCAGCCGGGTCATCCAGGGCATCGGCGCGGGCGGGCTCACCGCCCTCGCCCAGGTGGTCATGGCCGCGGTCATCCCGCCGCGCGACCTGGGCCGCTACGGCGGCATCTTCGGCGCGGTCTTCGCCGTCGGCACCGTCGCGGGCCCGCTGGTCGGCGGTGTGCTGGTGGACACGGACTGGCTGGGCTGGCGCTGGTGCTTCTTCATCGGCGTCCCCTTCGCCCTGGCCGCCATCGCCATCCTCCAGCGCACGCTGCGGCTGCCGACCGTGCGCCGCGAGGTGCGGATCGACTGGCTGGGCGCCTTCCTCATCGTCGCCGGTGTCTGCGCCCTGCTGATCTGGACCTCGCTCGCCGGCAACGAGTTCGACTGGGCGTCCTGGCAGACCGCCGCGCTCACCGGCACCGGTGCCGTGCTGCTGCTGGCGGCCGTCTTCGTGGAGTCGCGGGCGGCCGAGCCGGTCATCCCGCTCACCGTCTTCCGCAACCGCACCGTCACGCTCGCCACCGTGGCCAGCTTCTTCGTCGGTCTGGCGATGTTCGCCGGCTCGGTCTTCCTCGCCCAGTACTTCCAGGTCGCCCTCGGCAAGTCGCCCACGGTCGCCGGACTGATGAGCCTGCCGATGATCGGCGGTCTGCTGGTCTCCTCCACCGTGGCCGGGCAGATCATCAGCCGCACCGGGCGCTGGAAGGCGTTCCTGGTCGCCGGCGGCGTGGTGATGACCGCGGGGCTCGGTCTGCTCTCCCTGCTGGACTCCGAGACCGGCTTCGGGCTGCTCAGCTGCTACATGGCCGTACTCGGCATCGGCGTCGGCATGCTGATGCAGAACCTGGTGCTGGCCGCGCAGAACGAC
Source organism: Streptomyces fumigatiscleroticus (assembly GCF_014647975.1). Taxonomy (GTDB): domain Bacteria; phylum Actinomycetota; class Actinomycetes; order Streptomycetales; family Streptomycetaceae; genus Streptomyces; species Streptomyces fumigatiscleroticus. The sequence continues at coordinate 189,676 of NZ_BMQF01000001.1, read as the reverse complement.
GTCCCCGCCCATGAGCTGGGCGCCGCCACCTCCACCCTGTCCTTCTTCCGCAGCCTCGGCGGCACCGTCGGCACCAGCGTCCTGGGCGCGGTGCTGGCCAACCGGGTGGCCGACGAGATCGCCAAGGGGATGGCGGGCCTGTCCGCCGCCGGGGGCGGGGCCGCCGCCGGCGGCAGCGACGGTGCGGTGCCGGACGTCGGCACCCTGCCCGAGCCGGTCAAGGGCATCGTGGAGCACGCCTACGGCGTGGCCACCGGCGACCTGTTCCTGATGGCGGTGCCCTTCGCGGTGGTCGCGCTGATCGCCGTGCTGTTCATCAAGGAGAAGCCGCTGAAGACCACGACGGCGCTCCAGCGCCGGGCGGAGGAGGAGTCGGGGGCGCCCGCCGGGCTCGCCCACTGACAGCGCTGGACCGTACGGAATCGAGCCGGCGAGGCCCCTGGGCCTCGCCGGCTCGACGCGTCCACGGGCCCGGCCGCCCTTCTCCGCGTCCGGTGTGACATAGGTGCCGGAAGGTGCGTGCTCCGCTTTCCGGGACTGCCGTGACGCAATCGGTTCCCGATGACGTTCTCACTTCTTTCTGGTAGTTGTGTCTGCGGTTCATTGTCCATGCCTTCTGATGATTGTCCGCACCATGCCAAGCCGGTGCTTTTGGCCATTCTCCTCCCGGCGCTTTACCGGCGGGCCGGTCACGTAAATGCTCGTCATGCGCAGCCGGGCATCCGCACGACGCGGTACGGGCCCGGACGGGCGGCGTGACCCACCGCTCTTCCTACTCGTCCGTAATTCCTTTTCCGCAGGGCAGGGGCGCCTGTTGCCCCGCGCCGGGACCTGTGGAGCGTGGCCGGCGAGGAAAGGCGATATCGGACCGCTGTGCGCAGAGGCTTCTGTAGGGTCGTGCATCGGCGGTCACGCGGTCGGTAGTTCGCGCGAGACCGTGGAGGGGGCGTTGAGGGGGGGTCCGCAGTGATACGGCCCTGTCCGTCAGTGGCCTGCCCGGATGCTGTCCGGGTGGATGCCGCACGGGCAGTGGACACGCTGTGAACAGGTCTTACGGGACCTGATGCACCGGTCGTCGTCGGTCGCGCGACCGGGCGGAAACAGGGGGGAGAGGCCGATGCCGGCGCCGTTCACGGTGCCTTCCGCGGCGCCGTCCGCGATGCCTTTCGGTAGGCGGAGCATTCTTTCCGTAGTGCCGCCCGATTTCGCTCGGAGCGGCCCGGATCGAAACGCCCCGCATCCGTTGTTTCTACCGCGTGAGGGTCGCGGTAGTGCGCACACTCGACGAAAGGCCTGCAATATGGCTCGTATATTCATCGTGGGTTCCGGCGTCGTCGGGACGGCCACCGGGAAGGGATTTCTGCACGCGGGGCACGAAGTGACCTTCATCGACATCCTGCCCCGGCGGCTGGACTATCTGCGTTCCCAGGGGCTGGACGCACGGGACACGTTGGATCTGGAGGACGAACCGGACTCGTTCGTTTTCCTCACCCTGCCCACGCCGAACGAGGGACACCGTTACGACCTCTCGGCGTTCGAGGACGGGACGGCCGCGGTCGGCAAGGCGCTGGCGACGGCCTCCGGAACACCTGTCGTGGTCGTGCGGAGCACCGTTCCGCCGGGCACCACCGAGGGACTGGTGCAACCGCTGCTGGAGAAGCACTCGGGCAAGACGCTGGGCGAGGACTTCACACTCGCCAGCAACCCCGAGTTCCTGCGCGCCGCCTCCGCGGTCGAGGACTTCATGCACCCCTGGATGACCGTGATCGCCTCCCGCAGTGTCCGCACCGTGGAGCGGCTCAGCGCCCTGCTCGCGCCGTTCGGCGGGGAGCTGCGCACCTTCAGCGACCCGGCCGCCGCCGAGATGGTCAAGTGCGCCCACAACATCTTCAACGCCACGAAGATCAGCTTCTGGAACGAGATGTGGCTGGTCAGCCAGGCGCTCGGCCTCGATCTCGACCCCATCGCGGAGACCGTGGCCCGCTCCGCCGAAGGCTCCTACAACCCGCGCTACGGCATCCGGGGCGGCGCTCCGTACGGCGGTGTCTGCCTGCCCAAGGACACCAAGGGCTTCCTGGGTCTCGCCGACTCCATCGGCCTGGACATGCCGCTGCTGCGGGCCGTGGTCCGGGTCAACGACGTACTGGCGGACCGTACCGCGGTGGACGACCGCGCGGACGACGCGGCCACCGCCGGCCGGTTCGCCTGAGCGAGATCCGGCGGCCATGAACGCACTCCTGGACAACGCCTTCTACGACTTCCGCTACTACCTCGTCTATCTGCCCCTGGGCATCCTGGGGCTGGTGCGCTGGGGATGCTGGCTGGTGCGGCGCATCCCCGCGGCGCTCTACCGGCAGGTCAGGAACGACTTCCGGCTGCCGCTGAGCGTCGTGGTCCCCGTGTACCAGGAGGATCCCGAGATCTTCGCCCACGCGATCGAGTCGTGGCTGGCCAACGACGTCGAGGAAGTCGTGCTGGTCATCGACGTCACCGACACCGCGTGCCAGGAGATCGCGGCGCGCTATCCGGTCACGGTCGTGATCACCGACGTACCCGGCAAGCGCGACGCGCTGCGCCGCGGCTGGGAGGCGTGCTCCACGGAGCTGGTGGCGCTGGTCGACTCCGACACGATCTGGGCCGAGGACGTGGCCGCCGAGGTCTGCAAGCCCTTCGCCGACCCCCGGGTCGGCGGAGTGGGCACCCGGCAGAACGTCTACAACCCCAAGGGGTTCCTCCAGCGCGTCAACGACATGTTCCTGGACTATCGGTACTTCGACGAGAACGCGGCGCAGACCGTCATGGGGCGGGCGGTCTCCTGCCTCTCCGGCCGGACCGCCGTCTACCGGCGCGAACTGCTGCTGGAGATCTCCGAGGACTTCATGAACGAGACGTTCATGGGCGTGCCGTGCATGTCGGGGGACGACAAGCGGCTGACCACGCTGATCCTCGAGCGCGGTCACCGCACCTACATGCAGCGCTCCGCCCGGGTCTGGTCCACCTTCCCGGGCACGCTGCGGATCTTCCTCAAGCAGCGACTGCGATGGGCCCGCAACACCTGGAGATCGGATCTGCGGGCGCTGTCCCGGCCCTGGATCCGGCGCCACCCGTTCCTCGCCTTCACCATGGCCGACAAGGGCGTCAGCAGCTTCACCCTGCTGCTGTCACCGGTGTACATGACGTACGCGATCCTGCACGGCGACTGGTTCTTCGTCAGCTGCCTGGCGGTCTGGTGGTGGGTGAGCCGGTCCATGAAGATCCTTCCGCATCTGGTCCGGCGGCCGTCGTCGGTCTTCCTGGTGCCCGGCTTCGTCCTCGTCTCCTTCGCGATGGCCGTGGTGAAGATCTGCGCGCTGCTGACCATCCGCCGGCAGCGCTGGCTGACGCGCGAGGTGGGTGTGGTGGGCGGCGTCGCCGTCCGCACCTCCGCTCCACCGGCCCAGGAGGCCACCGGGACGGAGGTGGGGGCGTGAAGGGCTTACGGCACCTCACGGCGGCCGTGGCCGCCCTCGCCTCCGCCCTGGTGTGCGGTGTCCTGGCCGCGCCCGCCGCGGGCGCGGCCGGCGACCCCGACGTCGCCGCCTGGCAGCGCAACGGCCGGCCCGACCGGCTGGTGGTGGTCAGGCCGCACGAGGTGAGCCTGGTGAACAGGGGCACCGTCGAGCGGCGTCTGGTGCCGCCCGCCGGAGTGATCACGCTGGGCTGGCTGGCCACCAGCACGGGCCAGTGGATCACCTACGACCCCGGCCGGCCCTCCACCGTACGCGTCGGCGCGGCCGTCCTGCTCACCCCGGACACCGTCCTGCGGATCGAGGAGAGCACCAGCACCGTGCTGATGAGCGCCGGCCGGACGGCCGCGTCCGGTTCCTGGATCAGGGGCAGCCGGGCGGCGCTCGACATCGAGGGCGTCACCCTGTCCTCCGTCGGAGCGGACGGGACCCGCCCCGCGCCCGCCGACGCCCCGGGACGCCCCTATCTGGCGATGGGGGCGGGAGCCCGGCTGGACATCCGCGGCAGCACGATCGTGGGGCTGGGCCGGCCGGGCAGCACCGCGCAGTCCGGTGTCACCTGGGGCCGGATGAGCACCGGGTCGGTGACCGACTCGACCTTCGACAACAACCGCACGGGGATGCGGCTCTCCGGGGCCTCGGGCGTCACCCTGAGGGAGATCACCGTTCAGGGGTCGGCCGAGGACGGCGTCGTCCTGAAGGACGACCGCTCCACCACGGTCGAGGGGCTGACCGCGGAGGACAACGGCGGCCGGGGCCTCCTCCTCGACGGCGGATCCGACGACCGGATGCTGGTCGGCGTCGTCACCAGCAACAACGGCGCGGCCGGCGTCAAGGCCGTCGGCCAGCGCGGACTCCAGCTGGTGGCGCCGTTCTCGGAGGGGGACCGCAGCGGCATCGAACTCGTCTCGTGCGCGCGGTGCAGCGTCGGTCAGCCGACGGTGCACGGTACGACCCGGGACGCGGTGCGCGTCGACGGCGCGGGCAGCGACGTCACCGTGGAACGCGCGGTGCTCAGCGGGGACGGGCAGGGCGCCGGCATCCGGCTGGAGGCCGGCATCGAAAGGGCCAGGATCAGCGGCGGCAAGGTGCGCGAGTTCGCCCGCGGCATCGCCGTCGAGGCCTCGCACACCCAGGTGTCCGACATCTCCCTGGCGAGCAACACCATCGGAGTCTCCGTCGGCGGCCGGGCCGACGAGGTCGCCCTCCAGGGGCTCCTGGTGCGGGGCGGCCACACCGGCATCACCGTCGGGGGCGGCACCCGGCACGTCACCCTGACCGGCTTCGCGGTCAACGGCGCCACCAGCAAGGGGCTGGTCTCCGCCTCCCCGGGGATGCGGGTCGCCGGAGGCGCCGTGGTCGGCGCGACCACCTGCGTCGTGCTGAAGGCCCAAGGCCACCTCCAGCGTCTCACCATCGACCGGACGCACCGCGGGGTGCATCTGTCCGACAACGTCCGGGCCACCGGACGCGCGCTCGACGTCCTCGCCGACCGGCGGGGCATCCAGACCGACCAAGGGGCCCGTATGGACCTCACCGACTCCCGGATCAGGGCGCCGCTGGCGCTCACCGGGGACGGCCAGGTCATGCGGCACGGCCACACCAGGATCAGCCTGCCGCCGGTCCCGTGGCTCGGTGTGGCCGCCCTGAGCGCCCTGCTCCTGGCGGTCCTGCTGCAAACCATCCATCAGGTCCGGCACCGCCGGACCCCACGGCCGAAGGTGGCCGCTCATGTCCGCAACACCGTCTGACGCCCGGACGCAGCCGCGTCCCGGGTTTCCCCTGCCGCGCACCTCCCACCTCAGACGAAACAGGAGTCGCACCATGACCGTTCCGTCACCTCCGCCTCGCTCACGGCCCGGCCGCGGCGGCTGGACGAGCACCGGCCGCGGCGGCTGGACGAGCACCCTGTGCGCGGCGGCGCTCCTGACCGGGACGACCGTCCTCCTCGCCCCGCCGGCGCACGCCGCGGCCTGCACCGGCCAGATCCGCTACGCCTCCAGCACCAACACCCTGTACCTGACCTCGGGCACCAACACCCCGTCGAGCATCCTCCAGCTGTGCCCGTCCGCCCCGCTCACCCGGACCGACAGCACCGACGGCGTGTGGCAGCTCAACGCCAACGTGGTCGTCCAGAACGGTGCGACCCTGCGCCTGCACGGCACCGGCGCGGGCGGCGACGTGGACACCCTGCGGCTGCGCAGCCTCGCCGACAACGACCCGCTGCACGTCAGCAGCATCACCGCGCAGTACGGGACCATCGACATCGAGGGCGTGACCATCACCTCCTGGGACGACGCGGCGAACGGGCCGGACACCGACCCCTTTGTCTCAGGCACCGGACGCGGACGCGCCTTCGTCCGCGCCCTGTCCTATCTCGACGCCGACGGCACGGCCCGCGAGTCGCGCATGGACATCAAGGACAGCGACCTGGGCCACCTCGGCTACTACGCGGCCGAGAGCTACGGCGTCGCCTACAAGGCGCGCGGCTGCGGCGTCGACACCCAGGACGTCTGCGACCGGCTGAAGGTGCGCGGCTCGCAGACGAACAGCCGCTTCCACGACAACTACATGGGCACGTACACCTTCGGCGCCTACGGCATGACCTTCAGCGGCAACGAGTACGACCACAACGTGATGTACGGACTCGACCCGCACGACGACTCCGACCACCTGACGATCACCGGCAACCACGCCCACCACAACGGCACGCACGGGATCATCTGCTCGCAGCGCTGCGACCACCTGGAGATCGTCGGCAACGAGGTCGACCACAACGGTGTGCCGCCGTACGTGCCGCCGGGCGACGACGACCCCTCCGACAACCAGGTGCACGGCATCATGCTGCACCGCGGGGTCACCGACACCGTCGTCCGGGACAACCATGTCCACGACCACCCCAACGGCGCCGGTATCGCGGTCTTCGACAGCAGCGACGACACCATCACCGGCAACCGGATCGAGCGGGCGGAGTACGGACTGCGCTACAGCGTCGGCTCCACCGCCATCACCACCTCGGACAACACCGTCACCGACAGCGGCGCCCACGCCGTCTTCACCTACCGGGGCTCCGACGCCCCCGCGTACACCAACACCACGGGCCGCCCCGGCAGGCTGGCATTCTCCGGCAACACCTTCGACGGCGCCGCGGGCGACGCCGTACGGCTCAACGACAGCGACGACCTCACCTTCACGGGGAACACCTTCACCGGCACGTTCGGCTCCGGGCCCCTGACCCAGCGGACGACGGGCACGGTCATCGACGGCGGCACCGCGCCCGCCTCGCTCACCTACACCGTCAGGGGCGACGCCACCACGCCCGGCGGCATCACCTTCCGCAGTCTGTCGGGCGCCGTCTCGGTCCGGCTCGACGCGTACAGCTCCGCGGCCTTCAGCGCCGAGGGCCTCACCCCCGGCGCGGCGTACAAGCTCACCGCGGACGGCCGTACCGTCGCCACCGGCACGGCGGACGCCGACGGCGTCGTCACCTTCAGCGCCCGGTCGAGCAGCTCCTCGCCGGTCAGCTACCGCATCTCAGCCGCGTGACCACCGGCCGCCCCGCCGGAGCGGTGGGCGGGGCGGCCGGCCGACCGTCCCCCGAAGGACAGGAGCAGACCCCATGCGCAGGAGGAACTTCATCGCGGCGGGCGCGGCCGTCATGGCGGCCCAGCTCCTCGTCTCGTGCTCCGACGACAAGGACGACTCCCCCCGCCCGGCGCCCAGCAGCCCGCACCAGCCGCCGCCCGACGAGGGACCGGCGCTGCGCTGGAACTCGGCGGCCCTCGCCCATTTCTTCGGCTCCCGTCTGGCCACCCGCAAAAGGGGCTCCTTCGGTATCGAGCGGATCCACCTGCTGCCGGCGAAGGACCCCCTGGTCGGCCGCGTCCTGCGCGTGCGTTATCCGGCCCGCTCGGCCAGCCCGACCGTGGCCCGCCGCTGGAACCGGCCCGAGGGCGGCGCCCAGCTCTATCTCCCGCTGCGCTCCGGCCCCGCGGACTCCCTCCACCTGCGCTACTACCTGCGCTTCCCCAAGGGCTTCGACTTCGTGAAGGGCGGCAAGCTGCCCGGCCTGTACGGCGGCGACGTCACCGGCGGCCGCCGGATCCCCGACGGGGAGAACGGCCTGTCCACCCGCTACATGTGGCGGCGCGGCGGCCAGGGCGAGGTGTACGCCTACCTGCCCACCTCCGTCGAGCACGGCACCTCCCTCGGCCGCGGCAACTGGCGCTGGCCCACCGACCGCTGGACCTGCGTGGAACAGGCGGTCACCCTCAACACTCCGGGCTCCTCCGACGGCTCGGTGGAGGTACTGCTCGACGGCAAGCGGGTACTGCACCGCGACGACCTGGAGTTCCGCACCGTCGGCAGCCTGAAGATCGAGGGTGTCTTCTTCTCCACCTTCTTCGGCGGCAGCGACCCGACCTGGGCGACCCCGCGCTCGGGCCACGCGGACTTCGCGGCCTTCGCCGTCTCCCACCGGCCCATCGGCCCGCTGCGCCGCACCTGACACACCGGCAGGGCCCGCGCGTCCCTCCCGCCGGAGGCGGGCCGTGCATCACCCGGGCCCCACCGCGCCGGCCCCGCTGTTCCCCGGTCCGGCCCGGAGGCTCCTCCGGCCGGGTGCCGGCCGACAGCCGTTCCTCCGACGGCCTGGGGCCGACTCCCCGGCCAGGGCAGTTCCGTGGCCCTGTCGGAGAACGGGTCCGCACCGGTCGCGGGCCGGGTTACAGTCGGCGGGCGGTCAGGTGCTGATCCGAGGGGGCGGACCACTACCGGACGCGGGAGTCGGCGGCGCCCCGCCTCTCCTCGGGCACGACGCCCACGCCCGTCCGGCCCCGGCCGGGCGGGCACGGCGTCCCCGGCCGGACGTCGGTCCCTACCAGGAAGTGGGTGCCCCATGAGCATCGTCGACCTCGCCGCGCTCGGTGAGTCCTTCACCCGCGATCCCTATCCGGTGTACGCCCGGTTACGGGCCCAGGGCCCCGTGCACCGCGTCCGGATGCCGGAGGGAGGCGCACAGGCCTGGCTCGTCGTCGGGTACGAGGCCGGCCGCGCCGCGCTGGCGGACCCCCGACTCTCCAAGGACTGGAGCAGGGCGTCCCCCTCCCTGCCGCTGGCCGCCGTCTCCTCCGGCCCCCATATGCTCCGGGCCGACCCGCCGGACCACACACGACTGCGCAAGCTGGTCGCCCAGGAGTTCACCGCGCGCCGCGTGGAGGAACTCGCCCCGCGCATCCAGAAGACGGCCGACGCGCTCCTGGACCGGATGCTCACCGCCCCCGACGGACGCGCCGACCTCGTCCAGGCGCTGTCCTTCCCGCTGCCCATCTCCGTGATCTGCGAACTCCTGGGCGTTCCGGACCTGGACCGCGACTCCTTCAGAACCTGGTCGAACGACGCGCTCGGCGCCACCGACCCCGGCGTCCGCAAGGCCGCGGCGGCCTCGATGGCGCGGTACATCGAGGAACTGGTCGAGGGCAAGCGGCAGCGGCCCGGCGACGACCTCATGAGCGCGCTGATCCACGGCGCGGGCGAGGACGGCGACCGGCTCTCCCACGAGGAGCTCGTCGGCATGGCGTGGCTGCTGCTCGTCGCCGGCCACGAGACCACCGTGAACCTGATCTCCAACGGCGTCCTCGCGCTGCTCACCCACCCCGACCAACTGGCCGCCCTGCGCGCGGACCCGAGCCTTGTCGACGCCGCCGTGGAGGAGATGCTGCGCTACGACGGCCCGGTGGAGACCCCGACGTTCCGCTTCACCGTCGACCCGGTGGAGATCGGCGGCACGGTCATCCCCGGCGGCGGCGAACTGGTCCTCGTCGCCATGGCCGACGCCAATCGCGATCCCGCGCGCTTCCCCTCGGCCGACCGCTTCGACATCTCCCGCGACGCCCGCGGCCATGTGGCGTTCGGCCACGGCATCCACTACTGCCTGGGGGCCCCGCTGGCCCGCCTGGAGGCGCGCATCGCCATCAGGACACTGCTGGAACGCTGTGCCGATCTGACCCTGGACATCCACCCGGCGGCGATCACCTGGCGCCCGGGGATGATGATCCGCGGTCCGCGGAGCCTGCCCGTACGTGTCCGCCGGTAGGCGCGGCACAGGTTCCAGGGGAAACGGGTGTCCACGTGGTCGCCCAGGCTCTCCAGCGCGAGGGCGGGATCGCCGACGACCGTCAGGGAGGTGCCGGAGCCTTGGCGCCGAGGCGGATGACACCGGGCACGGCGCCGGCCAGGACGCGGACCCCTTCGTCGCGTGGGTGGCGCAGGCGGCCGGCCACCGGCGGAAGCAGCCGGGCCGCGGCTCACCTCTCCCGGCTCCCAGCGCGTTCCGTGCCCCGTACCGCACGGCGCCGGTGGGAGCCGGGACACGTCTCGCGACCCTGCCGCGGCGCCCGGTATTTTCGAGCGCAGGGTCGGCTCCGATGACCACCGCCCGACCGAGCTGTGGGCTGTGGCGCCGATGCGACCGGAGGAGCGAAGACGTGACGGAGCCGGAGAACGCCGACGCCGACGGGCGGGACCCCGCGCAGGACGTCCCGGACGGGCTCGCCGCCGCGCTGGGCGCGCTGGGCACCGGGGCCTACGTCGTGGACGAGCGGGGCTGCATCGTCGCCGCGAACCCCCGCGCCGAGCAGTTGCTGGCCCGCCCCGCCCGCGAACTCCTCAGGCACGACGCGCACGACCTGCTGCACCGCACCTCCCGGGGCGAGCCGATGCCCAGGACCCAGTGCGGCATGCGCCAGGTGTTCCACGCCGGAGGAACGGCCCAGGCCGAGCGGGACTTCTTCGAACGGGGCGACGGCTCCCTGCTGCCCGTCTCCTGGCTGATCACCCCCTACCGCCTCGGCGGCGGTCACCGGGGCACACTGGTGCTCTTCCACCCCGCCGACCGGCCCGAACCGGTCCGCACCGGCGCCACGCGGGCCGGCGGGCCGCTGCCGCAACTGGAACGGCTGGCCCTGCTGGCCGAGACGACCACCCAGCTGACCTCCACCCTGGACGTCGACGAGGCGCTGCGCCGGCTGGTCGAGCTGGTGGTGCCCCGGCTGGCGGACTGGGCCGTCATCGATCTGTTCGTCGCACGCGGCGAGGTGGGGCGCGTCGCCGTCGTCCATGCCGTACGGGGAACCCTCCAGGCCCGTGAGGATCTCCAGGGGCCGATGCCGCCGGTGCCCGAGGAGTCGTCGATGCCCCTGTCCCGGGCGCTGCGGGGCGTCGCCTCCGCCCTGGCCGGCCCCAAGACCTACCAGGGACCGCCCGATTCCGGCATCGCGGTCGAACAGCGCCGTCTCTTCGAGGCCACCGGCATCCACTCGGCGGCCATCGCCCCGATCCGCAGCACACGCGAGGTGCTGGGGGCGCTCACCCTCGGCCGCTCGGAACGGCCGGAGGAGTTCACCTTCGCCGATGTGGCGCTGCTGGAGGACATCGCCCGCCGTGCCGGGCTGGCCCTGGACAACGCCCGCCTCTACCAGCGGCAGCGCAAGGTCGCCGAGACCATGCAACGCCATCTGCTGCCCCAGATGCCGCGGGTGCCGGGGATGGGGCTGACCGTCCGGTATCTGCCCGCACCGGACGCCTCCCATGTCGGCGGTGACTGGTACGACGCCTTCACCCTGTCCGACGGCGCCACCGCTCTGGCCGTGGGTGACGTGGTCGGACACGATCTGGACGCCGCGGCCGGCATGGCACAGGTGCGCAACATGCTCCGCGCCTACGCCTGGTCCCAGCAGGAACCGCCCAGCCGGATCGTCGAACGGCTCGACCAGGCGGTCGCGCACATCACCGAGGTTCCCATGGCGACCATGGTGTTCGCGCGGATGACCGCGAGCGGGGACGGACGGTACGAGCTGTCCTGGACCAACGCGGGCCATCCGCCCCCGCTCCTGGTCACCCGCACCGGGCTGACCCGCTACCTCACCGACGGCCACGGCATCCTGCTGGGCACCGGCTTGCGGCGGGCCCGCCCCGACGCGACGGCCGCACTGCCGCCCGGCAGCACCCTCGTCCTCTACACCGACGGCCTGATCGAGTCTCCCGGCCGTTCCCTCGACGAGGGCCTGGAGCGGCTGCGCCGGCATGCCGCGTCCCTGGCCCGCCGCCCCCTGGACTCCTTCACCGACCAGCTGCTGGACCGCACCCGCCCGGCCGACAACGACGACGACGTCGCCCTGCTCGCACTGCGCACGCCCGAGGGGTCATGACGGGGGCCGCCAGGCGCGGGCCAGCTCACGCAGGGCCTCGCCGATCGCCGCCACCCCGTCGCCGATGACACCGGGCGGGGTGGCGGCGTAGCCCAGGACGAGGCCGGGGCGGCCGGGCAGCTGCCGGTGCCACGACAGCGGCTGGCACTTGACCCCCCGGGCGAGCGCGGCGGCGGCCAGCTCGGTGTCGGGCACCTCGGGCGCATAGGTGAGGGTCAGGTGCAGGCCGGCCGCCGCGCCGTGCACGACCGCGCCCGGCAGCTGCCCGGCGATCGCGTCGATCATCGCGTCGCGGCGCCGGCGGTGCCGGCCGCGCAGCAGCCGCAGCTGCCGCTCCAGGTCGCCCGACTCCATCAGCCGGGCGAGGACCAGCTGCGGCAGTACGGCGTTGCCGAGATCGGTGAAGCGTTTGGCCTCGATCAGCGCGTCGCGGTAGCGGGGCGGCGGCACCATCCAGCCGATCCGCAGCGCGGGCGCGAGCAGCTTGGACACGCTGCCCAGATAACAGACCCGATCGGGCAGCAGCGCGCGCAGCGCGGGCACCGGCGGCCGGTCGTAGCGGTGCTCCGCGTCGTAGTCGTCCTCCACGATCAGTCCGCCGTCCTCCGCCCAGCGCAGCAGCTCACGGCGGCGCTCGCCGCTGGTCACCACGCCGGTGGGGAACTGGTGGGCGGGCGTCAGCAGTACCGCGCGGGCGCCGGTCGCGCGCAGCGCGCCGACCCGCATGCCGTGGTCGTCGACCGGCACCGGCACGGTGGCCAGACCGCCGTGGCGCAGATGCTGGCGGGCGCCGAGCGAGCCGGGGTCCTCCACGGCGACGCCGGTGATGCCGTCCGCCCGCAGGACGGGCTGGAGCAGGGTGAGCGCCTGGGCGGTGCCCGCGACGATCAGTACGTCGTCCGGCTCCACCCGGATGCCCCGGTTCCAGGCCAGCCAGCCGGCCACGGCCCGGCGCAGCCGACGGTCCCCGCGGGGGTCGCCGTAGCCGAGGTCCTCGGCGGACAGCTCGGCGAGCACGGCCCGTTCGGCACGGAGCCAGGCGGTGCGGGGGAACGCGGCGAGGTCGGGCCGGCCGGGGGTGAAGTCGACGCGGGCGGGGGCGGCGCGCAGGGCGTCGAAGACGTCCGGGCCCGGTTCGCCGGCGAACAGCGCGCCGGGTGCGCTCCGGCCGGCGGGCGCCGGGACCGGTCCCGGGGGCGAGCCGGTGCCGCGGGCTGCTGCCGGCGGTACGGGGAGCGCCGCGACCACCACCGTGCCGCCCCGCCGCCGCCCCTGGACATGGCCCTCCTCGGCCAGCCGCCGGTAGGCCTCGGTCACCACCCCCCGGGAGACGCGCAGTTCGGCGGCGAGCACCCGGGTGGGCGGCAGCCTGCTGCCCACCGTCAGCCGGCCGTCGGCCACCGCCTGCCGCAGCCGGCGGGCCAGCCAGTCCGCCTTGCCGCCGGCGGGCGCGTCACCGGCGTCCAGCTGAAGGAAGTCGGAGCCGCGGGCCGGGTGACCGCCGTGCGCCGGTGCCTTTTCCCCCTCGTTCACCGTGCTCATGCTGTCATGGGCCGCCGAAGACGAACTCCGGTGCGTCCGGAGTGAGAACGGCTGCTTCCGTCACGGCGGCCGGCCAGTGCGCGGTCAGCTCCTCGGCGATCGTCTTCAGCACCTGCGGCATCAGCTCCGCGCCGCCGTCGTGCAGGGCCTCGGCCACCACGAGGACCCGGCCGGTGTGCTCGCCGACCGCCGAGTGGCCGCTCTGCCGGTGGACCCAGCGGCGGGCGTGCGCCCGTCCGGCGGAGTCGGCGTAGGTCACCTCGCCGGGTGCGGGGTGCTCGGTGCCGCCGCCGAAGGTCGTGTACTCCTCGTCGCCGCGGGCGTGACACACCTGAAGCAGCGGGCCGGTGATGCGGTCGGCGTCGATGGCCGCGACCGGGACCGCGTAGGCGGCCGACACGGCGTTGCACAGATCCACCACCGGATGGATACGCGGCAGCGACCCCTCCTTCCTCAGCCGCCGCAGCAGTGACTCCGAGGCACACCGGTACTGCGTCGGCCTCAGTCCCATCCGGGAGAAGGCCCTCCGCCAGGCCAGCACTTCGGGGAACGTGCCTTCGGCCGCCCCGGCGAGCCGGGCCGAGGCGCGGGTGGTGTACACGGCGGTGGCCTCGCCGACGTCGGCGTCGGCACCGACACCGGTGGCGTACAGGGCGCCGGCGCTGAGCCCGGGGTGATCGGACCGGACCGCGTCCGCGTGCCGGAAGCGCAGGCGCGTGCCGCGACCGGACGGCGGGGATGCGAAGTTCAAGGAGACCTCCGGAAGTTCAGGTTCCCTGGACTCTGCCGCCTGCCATGGTCCGGTGAACAGAGCCAAAGTGCCCGGTGGTCATCGGTCCATATCAGCGGAAGGGCGAGGGCGGCCGCCGGGTGGACGCACGGGCCGCCCTCGTCCGGGCTACTCGGTCTTGGGCCGCCCCGCGGCCAGCGCCGGGGCCAGGCGGGCGCAGCGTGCCGCGTACTGCGACAGGTGCCGGGACTGGAAGTCGGCGGCGTCCCAGTTCTGCGGCCGGACCTCCTCGTTCGGCCAGACGTAGGCCCAGCCGCCTCCCCCGTCGGCGAGCGTCACCCTCCGCAGGTCGTAGCGGTCGTCCTCGAAGGCGTCGAGGATCTTCCACTCCCTGGTGTCCAGGTCGGTCAGCAGCACACCGGGCGCGGCGCTGCCGGGCGCGGCGGCGACGAGTCCGGGATAGACCCGGTTCTGGAGCGCGGCGGCGCGCCACCCGGGCGCCGCCGCGGGCGTACGGGCCGGTACCCGTCCCAGCAGGGCGCGCAGGACGGCGCCGAACCGGAGGGTGCCGTAGCAGAACAGGGCGTCGGGGCTCTGGGCCAGCCGGTTCCGGCGGCCGGCGGGGCCCAGGCACGTGGCGGGCTGGGCGATCGTCTGTGTCATGGTGCGGTCCGAATCCTCAGCAGGGGGAAGGCAGGTACATCGCGTCGTAGACGGGGGACTCGGGAGCGTGCTTGACGCTCCCGATGATCGTGTAGCCCCACCGGAGATAGGCGTCGTGAGCGGGCTGGTTGTCGACTACGCAGGTCAGCAGCGTGATGCGCTCGGCCCGTCCGGCGATCATGGTGTCGTGCAGCCGCTTGCCGACGCCCCGGTTCTGGACCTCGGGGAGCACCATCAGTTCGCGCAGCCAGAAGACGAGGCCGGCGTCGGCCAGCGTCCGCAGCCTCGCCGGCCGCTGCTCGGCGAGAGAGGTCCACCACATCCGGTCGGCGGGCAGGGTGACACCGTGTACGTAGCCGATGATGCGGCCGTCCCGGCGAGCGGTCACCGTCTCGAATCCCTCGGTGGTGATGGCGTCCTTCAACCGGTCGGTGAAGGAGCTGACGGAGAAGAAGGGGTCACTGACGTACGGGGGGCTGTCGTACACGCGTGCGTAGACGTCGATCAGCTCATTCGCGATGCCCTCGGCCGACGTGGCGTCGTGCCGTTGGTACTTCGCATCCACTGTGTGCTCTCTCCTTTGTGCGCTCCTGCGACCTGAGCGCGAATCTGTTCCATCAGGTCGCCCACGCCGCGGCTGCGTCGATGGGGGATCAGTCCGTTGTGGACGGTCCTCAGCTGCTGGGCCGCCCGGGCGGAGGACATGCCGCCCTGGATGAGGTGCAGCACTTCCTTGGTGGCCTCGACACAGTGGTCGACGTCCCCGTTGGCCAGCGCTGCGACGGACAGACGGCCCAGGCACATACCGCGATTGCGTGAGTGGGCGACGTCCTGGAGTGCTTCGGACTTGGCGAGAAGTTTCTGGGCGCGGGCCGTCTGCCCCAGATCGAGGCGGCACATCCCTTCGAGACAGGTCATCTCGGCGGCGTTGAGGAACTTCGTCCAGTCCGGATCGCGTTCGTCGTCGCCCTCTTCCCACTCTTTCCACGCGCGCTTGATGGCCGCCTCGCAGGCGAAGGCGTCCCCGATGCGCGCATACCCCTGCGCCTCCCGTATGGCCTGGAGCGCGGTGACGCGCTTGGGTGCGTGCCACAGTTCGGCGTGTGTCTGGGCCAGGCGGGCGAAACGTACGGCCTCCCGGCCCTTGTTGAGGTCCACGGCCTGCCGGGCCATGTTGCTCAGGGTGCGGTTGGCCAGGACGTCGTCGCCGGTGAAGTGGGCGGCGTTCAGGGCCTCGGCGAAGTACTGGCGCGCCTGGGCCTGAAGTCCGGCGTCGTAGCAGAACCACCCGAGCGAGGTCGTGAACTTTCCCGCCACGGAGTGCAGTTGCTTGCCCAGCGCCTCGTCGTAGGTGCCCCGGTCGATCATGTGGTGCACCCAGTACAGCTGGGCCTGGGTCGGCCGCCACAGCCGGTTGCCGCCGAACTGCTGGTCGATGGCGTCCATGTCGTCGGCGGCGTCCCTGAGCAGTTCCACCTCGGCCTCGCCGATCTGCCAGTCCGGCGAGCCGGCCTCGCCGGCCGGGGTCTCCGCGAGCCACGGTGGCGGCGCGTCGTCGCCCAGGGGCACCGGATCGGCGTCGGCGGCCGGCAGCGGCTTGTCCGCGGGCGCCTGCGCGATCGTCGGCACCGAGGTGAGGACGACCGGAGCCGCACCCTCCTGCGCGGGCGGGCGCAGCCCCAGCTTCTCCACGGGACGCTGCCAGTAGGTGGCGAGGACCTCACGCGCGTCGGGGTGCGGCCACGGAGGATCCGCGCTCTCCCACTTGGAGTACTGCCGGACGCTGAACGAGAGCCGCTTGCTCACCCGGCCCTCGGTGAAGAGGCGTGCCGCGAGGTCCGTGAGATCTTGAACCACCTTCTCCTGCGTTCGGTTCACGCTTCTGCGCAACCGTCTGAGTTCGCTCATGGCCACCCCTCCCCATCCGATTCGCCCTCACCGTAATGGCTGCCCGTTGCTTTGCGTGAGGAATCGGCAACGCAAAGCCATGGTCGATCCGAAAGGGCGGGCGGAAGGGCGGGTGAAGGGCGGGTACGGGGCAGGCGAAGTTCCGGGCAAAAGACCTGGTCACCGCCCGCGCCTTTCGCTGCACTAGGTGATGACCCGCACACCGCTTGTGTTGCTGCCGTGACATCGGGAGGGCTGATGGAGACTCGCGGATTTGCCGAAAGTGAGCGTCTGTCCGCCTGGTTCGCCGCAGCGACCCCGCACGCCGCGACGGCCACAGCCGAGTGGTGCGCCAAGCCCCACCTGCCACGACGCCTGCACTGCGGTGTCACGTTCGACGTCGTGGTGGCCGACCGGCATCTGGTCGGCGAGGCGTACCGGCTCCTCGCCCTGTACCAGCAGCCGCTCGGTCCCGCTGTCGCGTTCGCCGGCCGCCGTTTCGCCGCGGTGCTGGTACCGCCGGCCACGCAGCAGCGCTGGAGCCAGCTGATGGCCACGACCCCGTGGCCCTCGCGGTTCCCCGAGCCCGTCTGCCTCGGCGCCGGCCATACGATCCGCATCCCGGCGCCTGCCGCACGGTCCGCCGGCACGGCCGTGCGCTGGCTGGAGCCTCCGGACGAGGAACAGGCCATCGGCGGCACTCCGTTGCTGACCGGACCGGCCCAACTGGCACGGTGCCTCACCGAAGCCGGCAATCTGCTCGCGCCCCAGGTTCGGACTTCCCGACGCGGGACCGTGGCCGCCGTCCGGCCCGACCGGTCCTGCATTCCCTTTAGAGGACGTGATGACGAAGACAGCCGAACGGACGCTGCACACCCCGCACTGTGACGGGGACGTGCTGAGCGCGCGTTTCGATATCGCCAGCCGCTCCAGCGGCGAGGAACCCTGTGGGGAGGATGCGAGCCGGCCCGCCCAGATGCGCCGGATCACCGCGGCCCGTCTGCGGTACTGGGGGCTGGCGGAGATGACGGACGACGTGCTTCTCATCGTCTCGGAGCTGGTCACGAACGCCGTACTGCACAGCGCCGGTTCGCAGGTGTCCCTGGAGATGGCGGTCCGGGAGGGCTACCTCCGCATCGCCGTCAGCGGGGACAGGCCGGGACGGCCCGAGGCCCGGAACGTCGGCGACGACGCCGAGGCGGGACGCGGCCTCATGATCGTCGCACTGCTTGCGCAGGAGCACGACGGAGCCTGGGGTGTGGACGACGCCGGGGCCACCACCTGGTGCGACCTCGCCCTGCCGAAGGAGCGAGCGTGACTGCCCCCACCGTGTGCGGCCGGTCCGGTCCTGGTCCCGATTCCGGATCGTCCGGTTCGCACTTACCAGAAACGATTCTTCAGATGTTCCGCCAGTGGGCGCCGCACAACCGCGGCACCCGGTACGGCGACGCGACGGCGCACCGCCCGGCCGGACCGGCCCGCGGCACGCGACCGGCGAACGCACCGGACGGGCCCCGGCGGACGGCGGCCGACCCCCCGCACCGCCGGGCCCGGACCGTCGACGAGCACTGCCTGAGCGCACCATGGTGACGAGGAGCCGCGCGACCGGGACGTGCCCGCGTCCCGGGACCCGCCCGACGACCCGCCCCGCGCCGAACGCCCCCGGTGCGCGGCACATGGCGCACCCTGCGACTCCGGCACGCACGCCGACCGGGGCGCGGGCACGCCGGGACAGTTCTTGGGCGCGGGCGCGTGGGGATAGCTCTCGGGCGCGGGCGCGTGGGGACAGTTCTTGGGCGCGGGCGCGTGGGGACAGTTCTTGGGCGCGGGCGCGTCGGGACAGTTCCCGGGCGCGGGCGCGTCGGGATAGCTCTTGGGCGCTGGCACGCCAAGACAGCTCCTGGGCGCGGGCGCGTCGGGACAGTTCCCGGGCGCCGGCACGCCAAGACAGCTCCTCGGCGCGGGCGCGTCAGGACAGCTCCCGGGCGGCGGAGGGCACGAGTGTCCGCCCGTGTCCGGGAGCGACGTCAGGAAGCGGGCGGAAGCGCGAAGCGCACGTCGGTCAGCTCTTCCGACACCGCCCACAGGCGGCGGCCGGTCTTGGTGTCGGCCGCCGCCCGGGACAGCCGCACCCGCGTCGGCCCGCCGCGCAGTTCGGCCGGGCCGTCCGGCCCGATGAACGCGCCGCCCGCCATGTCCGGGGCGGTGGCCGCGTACAGCTGGGGCAGCGCGCCCTGCTCCGGGCGCTGGGCGAGCGGGGCGAGGACGTGCCCGAACAGCAACCTGACCATGCCGACGGGGGCGCTCCTCTGGAGGTTGGTGGCGGTGAACCCGGGGTGGGCGAGCACGCTGCGCACCGGACTGCCGGCCGCGGTCAGCCGCCGGTGGAGTTCCCACCCGAAGACGGCGTTGGCGAACTTGGACTGGTTGTAGAACGCCATGGGCGCGTACGTGCGCTCGCCGGAGAGGTCGTCGAAGTGGAGACGCCCCTGGCGGTGGTTGAGCGAACTCACCGTGACCACGCGGGGGTCGTCGCCGCGGGCCAGCAGGCCGAGCAGCAGGCCGGTCAGGGCGAAGTGCCCGAGGTGGTTGCAGGCGAACTGCAACTCGTGGCCCTGCGCGCTCGATGAGCGAGGCGGGGCCATCACACCGGCGTTGTTGACCAGCACGTCCAGCCGCGCACGGTCGGTGTGCAGCCGCTCGGCGAAGGCCCGCACCGAGTCGAGATCGGCGAGGTCGAGGCGGCGCACCTCGAGGCGGGCGTCCGGGTGCTCGGCGGTGATCCGGGCGAGCGCGCGGCGGCCCTTGGCCTCGTCGCGTACCGCGAGGATCACCTGCCCGCCCCTGCGGGCGAGCGCCCGGGCGGTGGCCAGGCCGAGGCCGCTGTTGGCTCCGGTGACGACGAACACCCGCCCGGTCTGGTCCGGGATCCGATCGGCGGTCCAGCGTTGCTTCTTCGTCATGCTGTCACAGGTTGCCGCGCATGGCACTTGGTGCCAATTGTGCAACTGAGTGTCATGCGCGGCATCGCGCTACCATGACCGGGTGAGTGCCCGCCCCGACGTCACCCTGGCCCAGCGCAAGCGCCGGCTCGTCTCGGACGAGCTGAGCGAAGCGGCCTTGCAGATGCTGGCGCTGAAGGGGTTCGACCTGGTCACCATCGACGAGATCGCGGCGGCCGCCGGCGTGTCCAAGCGCACGTTCTTCCGGTACTTCGCGTCCAAGGAGGACGTGGTCGTCCGGTTCCTGGCGGACCTGGGCAGCGGCATCCGCGCCGAGCTGGCGGCCCGCCCCGTGCAGGAGCCGCCCTCCGTGGCCCTGCGGCACGCGGTCCTCGCCGCCATGGCCGTCTGCGCCGACCGCTCCGATCACGCCGACAGGGCCCTGGTCGTGGTGCGGCTGATCCTGCGCACCCCGGCCCTGCGCGCACGCTTCCTGGAGCACCAGGCCCAGTGGCGCGACGACCTCGCGACGGAGCTGGCACAGCGTCTCGGGCTCGATCCCGGCACCGATCTGTACCCGCGGCTGGCCGCCGGGATGGCGCTCACCGCCTTCGACACCGTGCTGCAACGGTGGAGCGCCGGCGACGGCGCCGAGGACCCCGCCGAACTGACCGACCGGTCCTTCGCCGTCCTCGGCCCGGCGCTGGACGCGGCCGAACGGCGGGACGCTCCCGAGCAGGGCGCCGCCCCCTCACCGGCGGCGGACCCGCCACGTTCCGGAAAACTCCCTGCACGACCGCGGAGCTTCCGGGAACATGAGTGATCGTGACCGAACTTGCGAGCGAAGTGGCCGCGGACGGTGAGACCGGGGCGTTGCTCAGGGCGTTGGACGGACAGCGGCGGCACGTCCTCGGCATCCTCGACGGGCTGGACCCCGAGGCCCTGCGACGGCCGGTGCTGCCGTCGGGATGGCACTGCCTGGGCCTGGTGCAGCACCTCGCGCTGGATGTGGAGCGGTTCTGGTTCGGTGCGGTGGTCGCCGGGGACGAGGAGGTCATCCGGGACCTGAAGAGCGGCGACGAGGCCTGGCGGGTGAGCCCGGAGGTGCCGCCCGCCGATGTCCTCGACCGGTACCGCCGGGAGACGGAACTCGCCGACGCCGTCATCACCGCCACTCCTGCCGGGACCCCCTTGGCCTGGTGGCCCCGCCATCTGTTCGGCGAACCGCATCTGCACACCCTGCGCGACGTCCTGCTGCATGTCATCACCGAGACCGCGTGCCACGCCGGCCACCTCGACGCGGCACGGGAACTGATCGACGGCCGCCGCTGGATGGTTCTGACCTAGTCGGCTCCCCGGCCACGCGCTGCGTGAGGACTGCGGGTGGGAGTCGTGGGTAGCGGGGCGGCATGACGACACGACCGCGGTTCGCACTGTCCGCCACGGTGCTCGACGCGCCCGATGCCCAGGAACTCGCGTGGTTCTACCGGCAGTTGCTCGACTGGCCGGTCAAGGAGGACGGAGCGGACTGGGTGATGCTGGCGCCACCGGAGGGTGGCGCGGGCCTGTCGTTCCAGACCGAGCCGCACTTCGTCCGGCCGCGTTGGCCCGCCACGCCGGACGAGCAGCAGATGATGCTGCACCTGGACATCGAGGTGGACGACCTGCCCACGGCCGTGGCGCACGCCACCGCGTGCGGGGCGGTCCTGGCCGGCTTCCAGCCCCAGGAGGACGTCCGGGTCCTGTTCGACCCGGTGAGCCACCCCTTCTGCCTCTTCGTCCGCACGCCGGAGGCGAGTGGCTGAGCCCGTTCCGTCCCCCCGGCGGTCAGGGAAGGAGCAGCAGCTTCCCGGTGGTCCTGCGGGACGCGATGTCCGTGTGCGCCCGCGCCGCCTCCGCGAGCGGGTAACGGCCCCCGACGCGCGGGGCGACCCGGCCGGCGCGGACCATGTCGAAGACCTCCCCGGTCCGCTCGACCAGGGCCTCACGGGTGCGGACATGGTCATGTACGACCGGGTACGTCAGCAGGATGCTGTTGGGCAGGTCGGTCACGGCGAACTGCGGAACGCCCATGAAGGGGCCGTAGTAGGCGTGCACGCCGTGCGGACGCAGGGCCAGTTGCGAGGAACGGAACGTCGCGCTGCCGCCGCCGTCGTACACCACGTGGGCGCCCTCGCCGCCGGTCAGCTCCTTCACCCGGTCCTCGAAACCGGCGCCGGCCGAGACCAGGACATGGTCGGCGCCGGCCTCCTCGGCGAGTGCGGCCTTCTCCTGGCGGGAGACCAGCCCGATCACCGTGCCGCCGCGGGCTTTGATCATCTGCGTCAGCAGGAGCCCCACCCCGCCGGCCGCCGCGTGCACGACAGCGGTGTCCTTGGGCCCGACCGCATAGGTCCCGGTGGTGAAGTGATGGGCCGTCAGGCCCTGCATCATGACCGAGGCGGCGATCTCGTCCGGCACCTCGTCCGGGACCTTCACCAGGGAGTCGGCGGGTATGGCGAGCAGGTCGGCGTAGCTGCCGGGGTGGTAGAACCAGGCGACGCGGTCGCCGACGGCGAGGCCGTCGACGCCGTCACCGAGTGCGGTCACGTATCCCATGCCCTCGACGCCCAGGGTGGTGGGGGCGGCCCAGCCGGGGCCGCCCACCTCACGGGCGCCCACGTCCATGTAGTTGACACCCGCCGCACCGAGCCGGACGAGCGCCTCGCCGGGGCCGGGGGTCGGGTCGGGGAACTCGGTCCAGGTCATGACCTCGGGACCGCCGTGCTCGGTGATGTGGATGGCGTGCATGAGTCAACACCTCTTCGGCATCTCACATGTGTCGTGTCGATGCATGCACCGTAGGAAGCCGAAATTGGACCCGCAAGTCCAGTAAGGTCGCTCGGCTGTCGAGATACGTGTGACCCGGGCGGAACCGGCTCCGCACACCCGGAACGCCTACCGGTGCCGGGACCGGCACTACATCGCCGTCGACCACTACGACGGCATCGACATCGACACCACCGTCTGCCACGTGGCCGTTCAGCAGGACACTCACTGATCCCTGTGACGGGCGGTGGCCAGCTCGGTCAGGGTGCGGCGGCAGATCTTGCCGGAGGGGGTGAAGGGCATGTCGGTGAGGTGCAGGAGCAGTTCGGGGAGTTTGCGGCGTTCCAGGCCGCGGTGGTCCTCCAGGTAGGCGGTGAGCTCCGCCAGGGCCAGGGGGCGGGTGCCGGGGACCTGGCGGACGCAGGCGCACAGGCGCTGGCCCAGCTCGCTGTCGGGGACGGCGACACAGACGGCCTCGGCGACCGCCGGGTGGGTGCCCAGCTCCTGTTCGACCTGGGCGGGGCTGATGCTGTAGCCGCCGCGGTCGATGATGTGGGTCAGACGGCCGAGCAGGTGCAGGCGGCCGCGGTGGTCGAGACGGCCGCGGTCGCCGGTGCGGACCCAGCCGCCCGAGGTGCGCAGGCGGGCGTCGAGGCCGGGATCGGCGACATAGCTCAGCGGGGTCATCGGGCCCCGGGCGCAGATCTGGCCGGGGCGGCCCGGGGGCAGTTCGCGGTCGTGGTCGTCGAGGATGCGGATGGCGGCGACGGCGGGGTCGGGGCGTCCGGTGCCGGCCTCGGGGGTGAGTCCGGTGGCGGCGGTGTGGCAGTTGACGCCGTCGGTGGACCCGTACACGGCGATGACCGGCCGCCGGAAGCGGGCCCGGCAGGCGGTGACGGTGGTCTCCGCCAGGGTGGTGCAGCTGGAGACGAGGGCGTGCAGGCCGTCGGCGTTCTCGTCGGGGCGGGCGGGGTGGTCGGCCAGCCGGCGCAGCAGGGTGGGGACGGCGAAGAGATGGGTCGGGCGGTGCCGGGTGAGGGTGGCCCAGGTGGTGGCGGGGTCGTGGGAGTCCTGGAGGATCAGGGTGCCGCCGAGGGCGGCGAGGGTGACGAAGGTGCCGCAGGAGCCGTAGGAGGAGGCCAGGGGGACCAGCAGCAGGTTGCGCATCGGGCCGGGGCGGCGGTGCAGGGCGCGCAGGTAGTTGGCGCGGCCGCCGGCCATGGCGTTGTGGGAGTAGGCGGCCATCTTGGGCTCGGACTCGGTGCCGGAGGAGACCAGGATCCTGGCCGGGGCCTCCGGGTCGACGGGGCGTGGGCTCAGCGGCGGGCCCGGGGCGGAGAGCGAGTGGACGCCGGGGCGGCACGGGCCGAAGGCGAACACCGCGCGCAGATCGGGGAGTCGGGAGCGCGGGGCCAGGTCGGCGGGGGTGGCGAGGACGGCGCCGCGGGCGCGGGAGCGGCGCAGCAGACTGAGGGTGTCGCGGGTGCCGGGCCCGGCGGGACAGGGCAGGGCCACGGCGCCGAGGGCGGCCACGGCCAGTTCGGCGGCGACCGCCTCGCGGCCGTTGGGCAGGCGGACGGCGACGATGTCGCGGTGGTCGAGGCCGGCGTCGTACAGCCGGCCGGCGATGCGCCGCACCCACGCGTCCAGGCTCCGGTAGTCCAGGGCGCCTGCCGGGTCGATGACGGCCTGGCGGTGCGGGTGGCGGCGCGCGTGCTCGGCGAAGAGGGAGTACAGGTCCCGGTCGGGGCAGTGGCCGCGGGCGACCCAGGCGCGGCGGTCGGCGGCGGGCACCAGATCGCGGATGATCAGGCCGTTGTTCGAGGTCCAGGGGCTGGTCATACGAATTCCCAGGGGGAGCGGGGGACGGCGTGGTCCGCGGTGGCCAGAGCCCGGTAGAAGCGCGGGTCCTGGGCCAGGGCACGCAGGTCCGTGCAGACCGCGGTGGCGCTCAGGCCGGTCTCGGCCAGCCGGTGCAGCCACATCCGGGTGGGGCGGGTGCGCAGCCGGGCGAGGACCTCGCCGGGGCCGGCCGAGGCGGGCAGCCCCACGGCGCAGGCGGTGCGCCGCGGGTCGGCCCGGGCGGTCGGACCGAGCTGGAGATATCCGTCGCGGGTGCGCACGGGACGGTCCAGCGGCAGCCAGCGGGGGCGCCGCTCGGGACGGGGCAGGAGGGCGGCGGCGGACAGCAGACTGGAGTCGACGCGGACACCGCCTGTGGTGCGGGTGCGGGTGAGCAGCGCGGCCAGGATGCCATGGGCGCAGACCAGTCCGCCCAGCAGGTCGGTGAGGGTCATCAGGGAGGGGGCGGGCGGCTCGCCGGCGGGCCGTACGGCGGCGGCCAGGCCGCTGTGCGCCTGGACCAGGTAGTCGGTGCCCATCGGGGGCGGCTGGGGAAGGTGGTCGCCCCAGCCGGAGGCCGCGGCGTAGACCAGACCGGGCCGGGTGGCGTGCAGGTCGTCGGCGTCCAGCCCCCACTGCGCCGCCTTGCCCGGAGCCCAGTTGTGCACGAAGACGTCCGCGGTGGCCACCAGTTCGTGCACCGCCCGGCGGCCGGAATCGGTGGCCAGGTCGAGCTCGGTGGTGGTCTTGCCGGCGTTCAGGGCGCTGAAACGGGCCGAGCAGCGGCCGGCGATGGGCGGGATGCCGCGCATCGGGTCGCCGCCGGGCGGTTCGATGCGCAGCACGTCGGCCCCGAGCAGATGCAGGACGTGCCCGGCCATCGGGCCCTGCACCCGGCGGGTGGACTCGATGACCCGCACCCCCTCCAGCGGCCGGAGGCGCGTCGCGCCGGTGCTCTGGCTTCCGTGACCGTGCGGGTCGGGACCGGTTCCCTGCCGGGGGGTGAGGACGAACGGCGGGACGGCCGGCGGAGCCGGGTCGTCGCGCACCGGCAGCACACTGATCCCGGCCTCGTCGGCGGCGGACCGGACGGCCAGGAAGGCCGGCTGTCCGGCGGCGGTGTGCAGGGCGGCGGGCAGCGGGCAGGTGGCGGTGGCGAAGCGCTGCTGGAACGGGCGCCAGCCATGGGCGACGGCGGCCGGGTCGGCGCCGAGCAGCTGCCAGAAACGCCGCCAGCGCAGCGGGTCGAACGTCTCGCACTCGAAGCGCACCCGGTCGGCGCTGGTGAAGGTGGCGGTGCCGGGTCCGGACGGCTCGGCCGGGTCGTCGTCGGTGGTGGCGGCCGCCAGATACTGCGCCAGCGTCAGCAGAGCGGCCTGGCCCACCGACGTGTGCACCGTGGTGACGCGCAGCCCGCGGGCGCGGCCGAACAGCGCGGCGAGCACGCCCTGCGCCGCCAGCACACCGGCGGTGGCGGTGGCGTAGTCGACGGCCAGCGGCGCGGGCCGGCCGGCCGCCCGGCCGTGCACGTGCATGAGGCCGCAGGCGGCCTGCACGGCCCGTTCGTCGCCCAGCGGCAGGGAGATCGGCCCGGCCCAGCCGATGTGGTGGGCGACCGCCGTGGTGTCGGCGGCCACCGGCCGCAGCAGACGGGCGACGACGTCGGCCGCGACGGCCGGGGCGGTCACGAAACCTCCTCGGCGCGCGGGCGGCGGCCCTGGACGGAGTACAGGACACCGGAGGCGGCGCAGAACACCGGATCGCGCATCACCGTCCGCACCTGACGCAGCTGACGGTCGGTCAGGCCCGCGGCGATCAGCTGGTCCCGCAGATGGTAGGTGTGGTGCAGCAGCAGCCGCAGGGCGGCCGAACCGGCGCTGCGCAGCAGGATGTGCGGCTGCGGATCCAGGTCGGCCAGACCGGCGGCGCGCATGGCGGCCGGGACGTGCCGGCCCCAGTGCGGATCGGCGCCCGCCGCCCGCAGCGCCGCCGACCGGGCGGCGAGAAACCTGGTGTACAGCCGTGCGGCCTGCTCGTCGGGGGTGAGCAGCGGCGGTTCGTAGGAGATGTCGAGCTCGTCGATCTGGAGCCATCCGCCCGGTACCAGGGCCCGCACCAGACGGCCGAGCACCGCCTGCCGTTCGGGCAGGTGCTGGAGGACCAGCCGGACGACGATCAGGTCGAACGCGGCCTCGGGCAGCGGGTCGTGCCGCAGGTCGTGGGCGAGGACCGTCAGCGGCGGCCGGCCGCCGGGCTCGGGGGGCGCGAGGTCGGTGGCCAGCACCTGCCCGGTGGACCCGACGCGCCGGGCGAGCCAGCGGGCCACGCTGCCGCCGCCGGAGCCGGCGTCCAGACAGCGCCAGCCGGTGGTGACGCCGGTGGCGGCCAGCCGGGGCAGGGTGATCGGGTCGTAGGCGGCGGCCAGCCGGCGGTGCTGCTCACGGCTGAGGGCCGGGTCGCAGGAGAAGGAGTAGTGGGGGCGGGAAGCCAGGGGCTGCACGGGTGGTACCTCCGTCGCGTGTCCGTGTGGGGGTCCGGGGCCGGGCGGGAGCGTGTCCCGTCAGGTCCACCGGCCGGATCCGCAGGTGCCGGTGTGTCCGGTCAGCTGCCGCAGCAGTGCGCCGCGGCGCACCTTGCCGGTGCCGGTGCGCGGCAGCTCCGGCCAGGTGAGCGCGGTGGGCGGCTGGAGCGGCGGCAGGCCGGCCACCGCGCGCCGCCACCGCTCGGGGTCCAGGGTGCCGTCCGCGGTGACGACCACCGGCAGCGGCGGCCCGTCGGGGCGGGCGAGTACGACGACTTCGAGCGCCTGCGGCAGCCGGTCCTCCAGCAGGTCCTCGGTGCGCAGACAGCTCAGCCGCGGGGCGTGGTCCACCTCGCGGTCCAGCAGTTCGACGGTGCCGTCGCGATGGTGGATGCCGAGATCGCCGGTGCTCCACCAGCGGCCGACGTGCTTGGCGTCCCAGCGCTCGCTCTCGCCGAGATAGCCCAGCGCGCGGGCGGAGGTACGGGCCAGCAGCAGGCCCGGACTGCCGCGCGGCACCGGGCGCAGGGTGTCGGGGTCGACCACCCGCAGCCGCGTCCTGACCGGGACGGGCCGGCCGAGGTTGCGGGTGCCGGCCCGGCTGCCCGGCGGGCCGGTCGACCGGCGGGTGTGGAAGCGGAAGGTCAGCGGGCCGGTCTCGGTCTGTCCCCAGCCCTGCATCCACACCGCGCCGCGGCGCGCGCTGGCGTGCAGATAGGCGCGCAGGGTCGGGGGGTGCACGGCGTCGTAGGTGGAGATGAACAGCCGTACGTCGCGGAAGGCGTTGTCCAGCCGTCCGGTCAGGGGCCGCAGCCGGACGTAGACGGCGGGCAGGGCCTCGACGACGGTCGGCGGACGGGCGCGCAGCAGCACGTCGGCCGAGTCCGCGTCCGGGCGGCTGAGGATGGTGAGGGAACGCGGGGCCAGGCAGAGCACACTGGCGGTCCAGCAGAAGGTCCGGCCGTGGGCGAAGGCGCTCGCGTTGGCCAGGACGTCGTCGCGGCGCACCCCGATGTGGGGATAGCGCACGGCCTCCAGGCGGGCCAGTTTGCCGATGATGGTCCGGGTGGAGTGGACCACCAGTTTGGGCACGCCGGTGGTGCCCGACGTGTGGTGGATCACCAGCGGCGCGTCGTCGGGCCGCCGCCGGGGGCGGGGCGCGGTGTGGCCGCGCACGTCGTCCGGGCCGAGCACGCCGGGTGCCGGGCCGTCCAGGGCCAGGGCGGTACCGGCCGCCTGTGCCGGGTCGTGGCCCGCGCGGCGGCAGCGCTCCAGTACGGCGGTGGTGGTCACCAGCAGCGCGGGCCGCAGCCGGCGCAGCAGCACGGCCAGGGTCTGGGGCGGCAGCTCGGCGGAGAGCTGGGCGGGCACCGCGCCGAGCCGTACGGCGGCACAGGCCAGCAGGTCGTAGTCCCAGTGGTTCTCCTTCACGATCGCCACCCGGTCGCCGCGCCGGGCCCCGGCGGCGGCCAGCCGGCCCGCGGCGTCCTCGACCAGCCGGGCCAGCCCGGCCACGGTGTACTCGGTCCGGCCGCCGGGGGCCAGGTCGAACGGCCGGTCCAGGTGGACGCGGGTGGCGACGCCGTGTTCGGCGCACTGGTCGAACAGCACGCCCATGTCATGGGGTTTCACAGGGTCAGCTCCTCGATGCGCCGGGCGGGGCGGCCGTGCGACCCGGCCAGCCGGGCCAGGACACGGGAGGCGGCCAGGGCACCGGAGCGCACCGCGCCCTCGCTCGCGGGCCGCAGCATCACCCAGTCGCCGGCGTACTCCACCGGGCGCGGGGCGCGTGCCATGAACCGGGGCCGCAGCCGCAGGGCCCGCGCGGTCGCCTCCGGCAGGCCGTGGACGTGGGTGTGCACGAAGGACCGTCGTACGGCCGTGTCCAGCCCGGGGACATAGCGCCGGGCCGCCGTGGTGAGCCGGTCGACGACCTCGGCGTGCGGTGCCCGCAGCAGGTCGGGGATGGTGCGGGCGTCGGCCATCAGGGTCAGCAGGCCCTTGCCGTCCGGTGCCCGCCCGGGGTGCTTCACATGGTCGGCGATGACGCAGGACAGCACCCGGTCCTCGGCGCGGGGAGTGAGCAGGACGTACAGCGGGCGGCCGCAGGCCGGGGCGAGCGGCCGGTCCAGCAGGCAGCTGACCTTCAGGGCGGGGGTGAAGGTGCAGGCCGCCAGGTACGCGGCCTCGTCCGCGGTGGGACGGGCGTGCAGGCGGGCGGCGACCGGGGCGGGCACGGCCAGCACCACGGCGCGGGCGGTGACCGTCCCGTCGTCCAGATGCAGGCGCGCGCCGCGGCGGCCGGAGGTGACCTGGTGCACGGCACGGCCGGTGACCACGTCGAGCCCGTCGGCCAGCCGGCGGGCGAGCAGGTCCATGCCGTCGCGGTAGGTGCGCCAGCCGGCCGGGGGTCCCACCGCCAGCAGCAGACCGATCAGGGGTGCGGCGGTGGAGCGGGCGGTGTCCCAGCCGAAGAAGGCGCCGCACAGCGGCTGGAGCAGATAGTCGTGCACGTCGCGGTGGTAGCGGGCGGCGAACTCCGCGACGGTGGCGGTGCCCAGCGGGGTGTGTTCGGGACGGTCGGCGGCGAAGTGCCGGCGGTGCAGCGCGGCCCAGGACAGCATGCGGGCCAGGTCGGCACGGGCCCGCGGGGAGAGTCCGGCGCCGGTCAGCACCGCACGGTGGTCGGCGGCACCGGGACGGGCACGGCCGTTGCGCCAGGTGGCGAGGGAGCCGCCGACGCGCGGCACGTCGCTGTCCGGCACCCCGAGCCGGGCGAGCAGCTCCCAGGTGGCGCGGTAGCCGTGCGGCGAGATCTGCTCCGCGCCGGTGTCGACGGTGTAGCCGTCGTGGCGGAAGCTGTGCATACGGCCGCCGACGTGCGGCTGTTCCTCGTAGACCCGCACCGTCAGGCCGGCCCGGCCCAGTTCGTGCGCGGCGGTCAGCCCGGCGATGCCGGCGCCGACCACGGCGACGTCCAGCTGCGGTGTCATGTGGCGCCTCCCGGGCCCAAGTCCAGGGCGGCGGCCAGCAGATTGGCGCCGACCAGCAGGACGGTGGCGACGCGGTGCACGGTGAAGCCGCGCCTGCGGGCCCGCATGATGTCGCCGTGCCGGAAGCCGGTCCGGTACTGCCGTACGCGCAACACGGTCACCGGCGCCATCCACAGCACGAACCACCACGGGGCCAGGCCGGTGGCCGAGGCGAGGGCGCCGAGCGCGAACTCCGCGGCCGACAGGGCCCCGACGAAGACCGCGTTGCCGCGCGCGGAGGCCACGGAGGCCACCGTCAGCCGGCCTGCGGCGCGGTCTCCGTCGACGTCGTTGGTGTTGGAGTACACCCCGAACAGCAGCGGCCCGCACCCGAACAGCACGCCCTGCACCAGGACGAATCCGGAGAAGGCGCCGGTGGCCAGGGCGTAGGGCGCGACCACCAGGGCGGCTCCGAGCCCGGCCAGGAACACCTCCTGGAACCCGCGGTAGCTGATCCTCAGGCCGTAGGAGTACTGCACCGAGACGACGAACACGGCGGCGATCAGCACCGTCGCCCAGAGCGGACGGTGCGGTGCCACCGCCACGGCCAGGGACCACGACGCGGCGCCCGCCACGGCGGTGACACAGCCGAAGCCGAGCGCTTCGCGGACGGTGAGCGCGCCCGCGACCAGCGGTTTGCGCAGCCTCTGGCGGCGGGGGTGGTCCGGGCCGTAGTTGCGGGCGTCGCTGCCGTCGCGGAAGCCGGTCACGTCGTCCAGGGCGACCATCGCCATGACGACGAGGACCTCGCCGAGCAGGAACACCGCCAGCGTCGCGGCGGCCGGCGCAGGCGGCCCGGCGGGCAGCGCGAGCGCGGAGACCACCACGGCCATGCTGAGGTAGTAGTCGTACACGTCGAGCTTGCCCAGCCGGGCGTAGCTGCGCGCCTTGGACTCCGGGCGGGCGTGGCGGGCCGCGCGGGGGACGGGGTGGGCGTGGTCGGTCATGGGCGGCGCTCCCTTCCTTGGGGGTGGGCGGCCGGTGGCCGTGCGGATGCGGGCACGGCGGTCAGCCGCCCGCGAAGGCCCGTACGGTGTCGGTGATGTACTCGGCCTGACAGTCCGTCAGGTGGGGGTGCAGCGGCAGGGACAGCATGTGCCGGGCGGCCCGTTCGGCGTGCGGCCATCTCTCGCCCGGGGTGGTGTACGGGGCGAAGGCCGGCTGCCGGGGCAGGGGATGCGGGTAGTAGACGTGGCTGCCGATGCCGTGCCGCCGCAGATGCCCGGCCAGCCGGTCGCGGTCCTCCACGAGCAGTGTGTACACGTAGTGGCAGCGGCCCTCGCGGCCCGGCGGCGGGGTGATGACGCCCCGGTCGGCCAGCGGCGCCAGCCGCGCGGTGTAGTACTCGGCGATGCTGCTCCGGCGCCGCAGCCGGGCGTCGAGGCCGGCCAGCCGGTGGCACTGGAAGGCCGCCTGGATCTCGTCGAACCTGCTGTTGTGGCCGACGAGATGGTGCACGAACCGGCGGGTGCCGTCCTGCCCGTGGTTGCGCAGCATCCGCACCCGGTGGCCGAGCTGTGCGTCGCGGGTGATGACGACCCCGCCCTCGCCGGGCATGCCGAAGGACTTCACCTGGACGAAGGAGTACACGCCGGCCTCGCCCCACAGGCCCGCGGGCCGCCCGGCCAGCACCGCGCCCTGCGCGACCGCCGAGTCCTCCACCAGCCGCACGCCCCGCCGCCGGGCGAGGCCGGCGAAGCGCGGCATGTCGGCCATGACGGAGAACAGGTGCGCCGGCATCACGGCCGCGGTGCGGGAGGTGATCCGCCGTTCCGCCTGCTCCGGGTCGGCGACCAGGGTGTGCGGGTCGACATCGGCGAAGACGGGTACGGCGCCCAGGTTGACCACACAGGCGGCCAGCGGGGCGCAGCCCAGCGCCGGTACGACCACCTCGTCGCCCGGCCGGACGCCCAGCGCGGTCAGGACCAGGGTGAGTGCGGAGGTGCCGCTGGCGCAGGCGACCACGTCGGCCGCGCCGTAGCGGTCCCGCAGCCGCTGTTCGAGGCGGCGGGTGTGCTCGCCGAGGATGAAACGCTGCTCGGGGGCGCGGCCGAGCTGCCGCAGCAGGTCGAGCAGGAGACGGCGGTCGGCCGTGAAGAGGCCGGGCGGGAAGAAGGGGATCGAGGGGCGGGTCGTGGTCATGACGGCCTGCCGGTGCGGAAGGCGCGGATCTCCGCGCAGACCCGGTCCACCTGATCCTCCGTCAGGTCCGGGTAGAGCGGCAGCGCCAGGGCGCGCGCGCTGGCCGCCTCGGCGTGGGGGAAGTCGCCCGGGCGGTGGCCGAGGGAGGCGAAGGCCGGCTGGAGCGGCAGCGGCAGGGGGTAGTACACCTCGGTCCCGATGCCGCGCCGGGCGAGATGGTCCGCCAGGGCGTCGCGGCGCTCGGCCTCGATCAGATACACGTACAGCACGTCGGAGGAGTCCGGGCCGTGGGCGGGTGCCGGGGGCAGCCGGGTGATGCCGGGGACGCCGGTCAGCCGCCGCCGGTAGGCCGCGCCGAGGGCGGCGCGGCGGGCGATGTCCGCGTCCAGGCGGGTGAGCTTGGCCAGCAGGACGGCGGCCTGGAGGTCGTCCATCTTGCTGTTGACGCCGGGCAGGGCGCTGGGGGTGGCGATGGCGGGGAAGTCGTCCAGGGTCCGGCCGGGCCGTCCGTGGTGACGCAACGCGGCCACCCGCTCGGCCACTTCGGGATCGTCGGTGAGCACGGCGCCGGCGTCGCCGAGCGCGCCGAGGGTCTTGCTGGGGAAGAACGACAGCACTCCGCCGGCGCCGTGCAGCCCGGCGTGGAGCCCGCCCCGGCGCATGCCGATCGCCTCCGCGCTGTCCTCCAGCAGGATCAGCCCGTGGCGGTCGGCGACGGCGGCCAGGGCCGCCGTGTCGGCCATCCGGGAGAACAGATGGGCGGGCATGACGAACCGGCTGGCCGGGGTGACGGCCGCCTCCAGCGCGGCCGGGTCCATGGCGTGGCGGGCGGGGTCGATGTCGACGAACTGCGGCCGTCCGCCCGCCAGCACCACACTGCTGGCGGTGGCGACGAAGGAGTACGCCGGCACCAGCACCCCGTCCCCCGGGCGCAGCCCGCACGCGCGCAACAGCAGGACCAGCGCGTCCGTGCCGCTGTTGACCCCCACCACATGGCCCGCGCCGGTGTAGGCGGCCAGCGCCTGCTCCAGTTCGGCGACCTGACGGCCGTGCGAGAACTTCCCCCGGTCGAACACCTGGTGCACCCGTGCCTCGATCAGCGGCCACAGCCGCTCGAAGGTCGCCGCCTGGGAGAAGAACGCGACGGAATCGTTCGCGGAATCCCTGTGGAGGGACAAGGCCACCACACCCCCGGACGTGTCGGCGGAAGTCACTATCACAAAAATGCGCACGCTCGGGGAAGGTGCACCAGGACTCGCGGAATCATTTCACCCGATACGGTTACGGCTCCTCACTCGTTGAGGTCGTCATTCCTTTCACGTCATTGACTTCGCTTCCGGTATTGCGCTTACAGTCGCTCGCCGGCCCCTTTCGCGGGCGGTGTGGGGAGGGGCGATGCTGCAACCGCTGGTGGTCGGACTCGGCCGCTCCGGAAGGGAATTGCATCTGAGAGTCCTGGCCCGGATGGCCGGTGCACCGGACGGATCGCCGATCGCCGCGCCGCCGGTCGCCTGCGACCCGCGGCCGGAGGCGGGCCGGTGGCTGACCGGGACGCGGGTCGCCCGCTCGATCGCCGAGGCCCGCCGGATGGTGTGCCCGGCCTCCACGGTGGTGCACGTGTGCACCCCGCCCCTGGCCCGTACCGCGGTCCTCACCGAACTGGCCGAGCGGGGATTCGACAAACTGCTGGTGGAGAAGCCGCTGGCGGCCGGGCGCGCGGAGCTCGCGGAGATCGTCCGGCTGCGGCGGCGGCACCGCCTGGACATACGGGTCGTCGCCCACTGGCTGGAGGCGGAGCTGACCGGCCGGCTGCGCGGGCTGGTCCGGCAGGGCACGCTGGGCCGGCTGACCGCGATCACCGTGGCCCAGCACAAACCCCGGTTCACCCGGTCGCTGGCCACCACCGGACACCCGACCGCCTTCGACGTGGAGATCCCGCACGCGCTGGGCGTGGTCCTGGACCTGGCCGGGCCCGCCGAACTCGTGGACGCCCACTGGTCCGACCTGCGCTGCGGCGATGTGGTGCTGCCCCGGCTGGGCGGCGCGAGCCTGACGCTGCGCCATTCCACGGGCGTGCGCAGCGAGATCGTCTCCGACCTGGCCTCCCCCGTCCGGCAGCGCAGCATCACCTTGCGCTTCGAGCACGGTACGGCCACCGGTCACTATCCGCTGAGCGAGCACGACGACCACGCCCAGCTGGTCGTCACCGGCGGCCTTGCCGCCCACCAGGTCTTCCGCGACGACGCGCTGACGGCGTTCCTGCGCCGCGTCTACCGCGACTTCGCCGACGGCCCGCGGGCCGCCCTCGCCCCGCACTGCGCCGCCGTACGGCTGCTGTGCGCCGCCAAGGACCACTGCCGTGCCGCCGACCGCGCCCGGCCCCGCCCGCCGGGCGGCCCGGCCCGAAAGGACGCCCATGCCCGCTGAGCCCACCGTGCCGCCCACCGTCGACGTACAGCGGCTGGCCGGGATCGGCGACGAGGCCGCCGCCGGTCTGGACGGGCAGATCACCGCGCTCGCCCGGCTGGGCTGGTCCGGCCTGGAGCTGCGCACCGTCGACGGCGTCGCCATGGCGGACCTCGCGCCCGGGCGGCTGCGGGAGATCGCGGGCCGGCTGCGGGCGGCGGGGCTGCGGACGGTGTGCCTGGCCTCCCGCATCGGCAACTGGGCCCGCCCGGTCACCGCGCCGTTCCGGGACGACCTGGCCGAACTGGACGCACTCGCCGATCAGTGCGCCCTGCTCGGCTGCCGGTACGTGCGCATCATGTCCTACCCCGGCGACGGGCTCCCCGAGGCCGTCTGGGCCGGCCGGGTCCTGGACCGCGTCGCCCGTCTGACCGCCCGCGCGGAACGCGCCGGCATCACCCTCCTGCACGAGAACTGCGCGGGCTGGGCCGCCACCGACCCCGCGCGGATGCTGCGCCTGGTGCACGAGGCCGGCTCCCCGGCGCTGCGGCTGCTGTTCGACACCGGCAACGGCCTCGCGCACGGCTACGACGCCCGCCGGGTGCTGCGCCCGATCCTGCCGTACGTGGCCCACGTGCACGTCAAGGACGGGGTGCGCGGGGCCGACGGCGTGGCGTACACCCCGCCCGGACAGGGCGAGGCCCGGGTGGCCGACTGCCTGCGGACGCTGCTGGAGGGCGGCTACACCGGCGTCTTCAGTCTGGAGCCGCACCTGGCCGTGCGGCCGCACGAGGGGCTGCGGGCGAAGGGCGGGACGGCGGAACCGTTCGTCCGCGCCGGGCGGCGGCTGCGCACCCTCCTCGACGAGGCGGCGGCAGCGGTCCGGGCGAGCGGCGGAACCGGGCGGTGACGGCCATGACACCCCGTCAGGTCCCGCTGCGCCCCGCCGACCGGGCCCTGCTGCTCCGCCTGCTGCGCACGCCCACCGCCGGGCCACTGGAGACCGGCCCCGCTCCGGACCGGCCGCGCGGGCGCCGCAGCGGCCTGTGGCGGGCGCAGCGCGCCTACGCGCGCGCCGCCCGGACGATCGGGCTGCGGACGGTGCACCACGCCTGCCCGCCACCGGACGTCCTGGACCGTGCCGACGTGCCCGCCGTGGTACGACGGCACGCCGCGGCCGACCCCGCCTTCCTCGCGCGCCAGCCGAGCCTGGTGCTGCGCCTGGGACCGGACCTGCCGCGCGCCGCGACCGTCATGTTCAACGTCCACCTGGACACGGTGGCCGGGCCGGTCCCCGTCGGCTTCGACGGGGTGCGCTTCACCGGGCGCGGCGCGATCGACGCCAAGGGCCCGGCGGTCGCCCTGCTGGCCGGCATCCGCGCCGCGCGGGCCGCCTGCCCGGCCGTCGGCCGCCGTATCGCCGTGCTCGTCCAGGCGGTGAGCGGCGAGGAGGGCGGCGCGATGGGCGTCTACGGCACCCGGCCCCTGATCGAGGCCGGCTTCACCGGCCGCCTGAACGTCTTCTGCGAACCGACCGGCCTGCGCCACCTGCCCCGCGCCACCGCGGCGCTGACCGCCCGGGTCACCGTCACCGGCGACGACGCCGTGGACGACCGCCCCGAGCGCGGCCACAACGCCACCGTCCTGCTCGGCTTCCTCGCCCAGCACCTGGCCGCCGCCCTGGACGGCGAGGCGGCGGACGGCCGGGTCTGCGTGGCCGGACTGCACACCGGCGAGCTGCACAACCGCGTCTACGGACAGGGCCGGCTGCTGCTCAACCTCTCCTACGCCAGCACCGCGCGGGGCGCCGCCCTGGAACGGGCGGTCACCGACGCCGTCGCGGGCGGGCTGGACGCGTTCGCCGCGCGCTTCGCGGACAGCCGGCACCTCGCCCGAACCGCCGCCGACGCGGCCGCCGTCACCCGTCTGGAGTGGGACAAACGCGGACTGCCGTGCCTGTCCGGCGCCGACCCGTGGGCCGAGTCCCTGCTGCACGCGGCGGGCGCGCCCCGCTGGCCGGACGACGAGCCCGCCTTCACCTGCGACGCCGTCTGGGCGCACGGCCTGCCCGACGCCTTCACCGCGGTGCTCGGCCCCGGCCGTCTGGAGGACAACCACGCACACGCGGCGGGGGAGTTCGCCGGCCTCGCCGACCTGGAGGCGTTCGCGGGCGTGGTGAGCCGTCTGCTGACCGCCTTCGCCGCACGGACCCGGTGAGCCGGAAGGGAGCTTCGCCCATGACACCGCCCGGTCCCGCCCCCGCACCGCCCCCACCGACCGTGCTGGTCGGCCACGACCGGCTGCTGGCCGCCGTCACCGGGCTGTTCGCCGGATACGGCGTCCCGCACCGGCGCGCCGCCACGGCCGCCGCCGCCCTGTGCCACGGCGACCTGACCGGCCCGGCCTCGCACGGCGTGGCCAACCTGACCCGCCTCTACCTGCCCCTGCTCACCTCCGGC
The DNA here is from genome assembly GCF_014647975.1 of Streptomyces fumigatiscleroticus. Classification (GTDB taxonomy): domain Bacteria; phylum Actinomycetota; class Actinomycetes; order Streptomycetales; family Streptomycetaceae; genus Streptomyces; species Streptomyces fumigatiscleroticus. Next base: position 152,989 of record NZ_BMQF01000001.1, on the reverse strand, counting down.
CGCGCCGACCCCGCCGCCACCCCGGAGGTCCTCGGCGACCTGGGCGCCTGCGCCGTCGTCGACGCCCGGCGCGCGCTGGGCCTGTGGGCCGCGGCCGAGGCCATGGACGACGCGGTGGAGCGGGCCCGCCGGTACGGGATCGGCCTGGTGTCGGTGGGCGGCGCCACCCACTTCGGCTGTGCGGGCTTCCACGCCGCGCGCGCCGCCGCCCACGGCATGATCGGGATCGTGGCGAGCAACTGCGGCGGCCAGCGCATCGCCCGCCCGCCGCACGGAACGCTCGCCATGCTCGGCACCAATCCGCTCGCCGTCGCCGCCCCCGCCCTTCCGGACCACCCCTTCGTCCTGGACATGAGCACCACCGTGGTGCCCACCGGGCGGATCCGCGCCGCCGCCCGCCACGGCGAGCCCCTCCCCGAGGGCTGGCTGGAGGACGCGGCCGGGCGGCCCGTGACCGATCCGGGCGCCTTCGACCGCGGCACCGCGTATCTGCGCTGGCTCGGCGGCGACCCGGACACCGGCGCCTACAAGGGCTTCGGACTGGGGCTGGCGGTCGAGCTGCTGGCCGCCGTGGTGCCGGGAGCCGCCGTGGGCCCGGCACCGGAGGCGCTGACGGGCGACGGACGGCCGCACGGCCGCGACGACGACATCGGCTTCCTGCTGCTCGCCATCGACGCCGACGCTCTGCGCCCGCACGAGGACTTCACCGCCGCGGCACAGCGGATGTTCCGCGCCCTGCTGCGCTGCCCGCCGCTGGACGCCCGGACGCCCGTGCGCTATCCGGGCTGGTGGGAGGCGGAACGGGCGCGCGCACGGCGGCGCGCGGGCGTCCCGCTCGCGGTGGGCGTGCACCGGGAGCTGACCGGCCTGGGGCTGGAGCTGCCGGAGCAGGGGACGGCGACCGAGGCGTCAGGGGAGGAACGATGAGCGGATCCGGCGAGGACGGAGCCAAGCGCGCGGTCCGGGGCGAGCTGGTCAAAGTGCTGCTGCACCGCCGCACCGACCGGGGCATGACCCTGGAGCCGTATGCGAGCCGCTGCGTACGGCGCGGGGAGGTGCACGAGCTGGTCGCCACCGACCAGGACTGTGCCGTGCCGGGAGCCCGTATCGACCGGGTGGGCTTCCTCGGCTTCGCCGAGCTGGGCTGCGCGGGGGTCATCGACCGCGGTGACGGATGCTGGATCGGCGGCACGTTCGTCGGCACGGTGCTGGGCTTCGACGCCTGCCACTTCCCCAACCACTACAACATCATCCTCGCCACCGGCGGCCTGCCGACCGGAGCGAGCCTGCGGCTGCGGCCGGAGTCACCGGTGATGTTCACCGCCTTCCCGCGGCTGCCCCCGCCGGCCGCCGCGTCCTGACACGCCCGCGGCCGGCGGATCCCGTCTTGCGAAACCCGCCGGCCGCGCGGCGTTCACCTACGGGCGGTCACCCCAGCAGCTCCACGTCGAGCCGGCCGAAGTGGTACTCGCGGACCGCGGCGAGCAGCTCGTCCGTGGACAGCTCGCCGTTGTTGTCGGCGTCCACCTGGCCGAACAGCTCCTGGGCCCGGCCCGGGTCCACGCCGACCGCCTTCAGCCAGGACACGAACTCGTCGCCGTTGATCAGCCCGTCGTCGTTCTTGTCGCAGAGGCCGATGAGCGCCTGGATCACCGGCCCGAGGGCACGGTTGAAGGTGGCCTCGCCCTGCTGGAAGATCAGGTCTCCGGTGACGTTCATGAACTGGTTCTCGGAGACCTCCTCGGACCCCCCGGAGATGTAGTCGAACAGGCCCTGGAAGGCGTCGTTCAGGGCCTGTGCCTCGGGGGAGCCGGAGTCCGCACCGAAAGCCTCGGTGATTTTCGCGGCTTCTCCCTCGAAGTCGGAGCGCTCCAGCGAGCCGTTCCCGTTGGTGTCCCACTTCTGGAAACGCTTCCGAAGCCGTTCGTTGGCGATGGCAGTCGTCATTGACGTGCTCTCCTTCTTTTCTCGGTTTCTTTTTTCTGTGAGGCTTTTCCGGCAGGCTCTCCGCCGTCTGCTCCCGGGTTCTCAGAGATGGGTGACCCGTGGGCCGGAGAATCTGCCGCTGGTGTCGAGCACCGGGCACGGTGAGCGTGTCAGCAGCGGTGCGCTGTAACAGCCGTGGTCCTGAAGCAGGATCGCCAGGTGCGCGGATGCCAGGGCTGGAGGGAGATCGGGTGCGCGCCGCACGGCCGTGTCGTCCACGGTGAACTCCGGCACATAGGGGTCGTGGTAGAGCACGTGCGCCCCGCGCTCGCGCAGCTGTCGCACCACCGGGACGGCGGGGGAGTGACGGATGTCGGCGACACCGGGCTTGTACGCCGCCCCCAGCAGCAGGATCTCGGCCCCCGCCACGGGCATCCCCTGGCCGGCGAGGAGCGCGGCGGCGCGTTCGGCCACATGGTGCGGCATGCGGTCCAGCACCGTGCGGGCGGCGGAGACCAGATGCAGCGGACGCCCCGCGGCGCCGGCGCCGGCGCCGGCGGCCAGGTAATGAGGGTCGACGGGGATGCAGTGGCCGCCGACTCCGGCGCCGGGACGGAACGGCGCGTAGCCGAAGGGTTTGGTCGAGGCGCAGTGCAGCACGTCCCAGACGTCGATGCCCAGCGCGTCGCAGCACAACGCGATCTCGTCGACCAGCGCGATGTTCACGTACCGGTAGGTGTTCTCCAGCAGCTTGGCCATCTCGGCCTCGCGCGTCCCCTTGGCGACCACCACGCTGTCCACCAGGCGGCTGTAGAAGGCGACGGCGTGCTTGGCGCACAGCGGGGTGCAGCCGCCGACCACCTTCGGGGTGTTGCGCAGGCCGAACAGCGCGTTGCCCGGGTCGATCCGCTCGGGGGAGTAGGCGAGGGGGAAGTCCTCACCGGCCCGCAGACCGCTGCCGCGCTCCAGCAGGGGCCGTACGACCTCCTCCGTGGTGCCCGGGGAGCTGGTCGACTCCAGCACCACCAGAGTGCCGGGCCGCAGCTCGGCCGCGACCTCGGCGCACACCGCCCGCACCGCGGCCAGGTCCGGGGCGCCGTCGTCGGTCAGGCCGGTGGGCACGCAGATCACCACCGTGCCGGCGCGGCCGATGACCGAGGGGTCGCGGCCGGCGCGGAATCCGGCCGCCAGCATGTTGGCGAGCCGGCCGTCGTCCACGTCGCCGATGTGCGACCGTCCGGCGGCGAGGCCGGCCACCACCGCGGTGCTGGTGTCGTACCCGGCGGTCGTCAGGCCCGCCTCGCAGGCGCGGGCGGCCAGCGGCAGTCCCACGTGACCGAGACCGGCCACGACGAGATCGACCATCATGGGGACCTCTCTCGACGCGCCCGGCTCAGCCGGCGGAGAAGCTGCCGCTGCCGCCGGGGAGGTGCGAGCCGAAACCGGGCTGCACGGCCAGGCTGGGAGACATGCAGAAGGGGTCGCCGTAGATCTGCACGGGCCCGTCCGTCCTGTTGACGAGCACGTGCGCGGTGAGCGGTAAGGCGTAGCAGCCGCTGGGGTCCTGGTAGGTGGTCACCGGTTCCACTTCGGTCCCGAAGACGACGACCTCGCCGCTGCTCGCGGCGGCCGGGACACTGCCGGCCGTGAGGATCAGGGCGACTGCCGCCAGGGCAGTGAGGGGGATGCGCAGTCGACGCATGGGGGGTCTCCCGCCTAGAAAGCGATCACTTGGTGCTTCGTAGGAGGTAGTCCCCGTGATGTCCGACCGCGATGTTCCTGTCCGTCAGAAGGAGCGGTCTTCGCCGATCGGTCTTGTCCGATCCGCGTTCGCGCGGTATTGCCGCACGTTCACATGGCGTCGATCAACCGGATGTCGTCCTCCGGGCCGGGCCGCGCCGGTCGTGCCAGAGCGCCACCCCCGTCGCGAGCGCCCCCGCGCCTTCCCACAGGCCGACGCCGACGAACGCGTCCGGCGCCCTCCCGGTGAGCGCGGCCACGGTGAACACCGTGCAGGTGAGCAGCCGGAACGGCACCGTCCAGCGGAAGAAGGGGCGCCAGTCGGCCAGGGCCGCCGGCACGTAGTACACGCCCATGTTGAGCGCGGCCATGGACGACGCCGTCACGAACGCGGGCGTGAGGTCGCCGGCGGCCCGGTCGCCGGGTGCCGCGAGGCCGAGCAGCGACAGCTGTGCGGCCGGTGAGAGCAGGCCCACCGTGCCGAGGGCGGCGGCGAGCACCCCGAAGACGGCCATGGTCCAGCCCGGGGCGGAGCGCGGAAGTCGCACGCCGGAATGGTAGCCGCGGGTGACCGGTCATGCGACATGAACATGCCGTACGGCCGGTCCGTGTCCTCACCGGTCACGGGCGGCGGGCGGCGGGCGTCAGGTACGGCTGCCGGCGTCCGACGCACCAACCGCAACAAACGCTCCGTCCTGTCGACCTGAAGTCGCCGGACGGACCGGAAACGGTGCGGGCGCTCGCCGCCCGCGCCGACATCCTGATCGAGGGCTGCCGTCCCGGTGTCGCGGAGCGCCTGGGCGTCGGCCCGCGGGACTGCGCGGCCGTCAACCCGGCTCTGGTGTACGGCCGGATGACCGGCTGGGGCCGAGACGGGCCGCTGGCGCCCCGGGCGGGGCACGACATCGGCTGCATCGCCACCGTGGGCGCGCTCGGCATGATCGGCGCCCCGGACGGACGTGGTGCACCTGCGGCACAACCTCATCGACCAGATCATCGTCTTCGCCGGGACATCGGGCCCCGCCCGTGAGACACGGCCGCCTCCGGCGGCATGCCCACGCCGGCGACCGGGCGGGCCCGGACGGCGGCACGGTGGCACGGCGACTTGCCGGCCGCGCCCGGCGCCGATCTCGACCGGCAGCGGGAGAGTGTCGGCGTCGTCGTCTCCGCCGCACGGGAGGGCGACCTCGACGCGCGTCTCGCGGTGCCCGCCCCGGACGTGGCGGCGCGCTCCGCGGCGGGCCCCCTCAGCCGGTGGTGGGGAGCGGGCCCGTACGGTACGGCTCCTCCGACGCCTTGCGGCGCTGCATGGCCGTCAGGCGGACGGCGAAGTGCACCGCGGCCGCCGCGGCGGCGACCTCCAGGACGCCGGACGCCATGGTGTGCACCGCGGCGTCCCGGACCTGCGCGAGGGTCCTGGCGTCGTCGTAGCGCGACCTGGCGTACCAGCCGCCGTACAGGGCGCTGGAGACATACAGCCCCCACCACAGGTACACCGGCCAGAACGGCACCCGGTACGGCTTGCCGCCGGCCGCCGCCGGTGTGGCGGCACCCCACATGTCGACGGCGACGCGGTAGGGCAGCAGAACGTTCGCGAGGGGAACCAGCCAGCTCCCGACGGCCCAGCCGGGCCCGTCGCGGAACCGGTCGGGCGCCAGCGGCCCGGTGCCGCGGCGCATGCGGGCGAACCAGACGACGAAGAGGATCGCGCAGGGCAGGTAGACGATGACCCGGTAGCGCTCGGCCGCCTCGTACAGCGATCGGGCGGCGTCCAGGTCCGGCTGCGCGGCGGTGGCGAAGCCCTCGTCGCCGTCGATCAGCGCGTGGATCCGGGCGCCCGCGTACACGGCGAACAGATCGATGACGGCGACCGCCGCGAGCAGCGCCGACGCCGCGGCGAGCAGGACCCGGGACGCCTGCGGCACCGCGCCGGGCAGCGGGGGACGCGGACGCAGGTCACTGGATAGGGACAAGGTGGTGGCCCCCACGGGCGAGATCGGATCGCCCGCGGAACAGCGTGCGCGGAGGCACGATATGCCGGACGCCGACGTCATGACCATGAGAAGAAGCAGGTGGGGACGGCACCCGCCATGTGTCCGTTGAGGAGGCCGCCGGCTGAGCGGCCAGTGGTTGCGTCCCGCCGGCCTCCTCCCGGGCCGTGCTCTCGCGTACGAGCAGCAGGGTGACGACGGCGCCGAGCAGGAGCACCGGCCCGATGAACGCGGCCAGGCACGAGGTGGCCTACGAACAGTCCATGGTCGCCCCGCTGCTCGACCTCCTCGTCGACGCCCACGCCCGGCTGCACGGCATCGCCATCCGGCACTGGGACGGCTACTGGTTCGGCGCCGACCGCCTGGGGAAGGCGATCCTGCGCGCCGACATGGCCAACTACTCCGAGGACGCCTCGGCGACCTGCGCCTTCGTCATGCCCTCCACCGTCGACGGCCGCCGGGCGCACCGGGCCGACCCCATGTGAACCACCGCACCGTCCGAGCGGCTTGAGCCGGCCGGGATCCCGGCACGAGTCCGCGAGCCCCCGCGAGCACTCCCGGCGGGGCCGCTCAGAGGCGGAGGTCCAGCCGCACCGTCCGCTGCGAGGTTCGCACGGTGACGGACCGGGCCTGCGGAGGGTGGTCGGCGGCCGACACCACCAGCGTGTGCGGACCCGGCCGCAGGGCGATCCGGTAGTGGCCGGCGTCGGTGTACGCCTGGGCGACCCGCTGGCCGCGCGCGTTGATCACGGTGATCCGGGCGGGGCAGCCCCCGGGGTGTGCGGCGCAGCGCACCTCGCCGGTCACGGGAACGGCGGCCGTGTCGCGGGCCGGGTCCTGGACTCCGGCGGAGGGTGCCGCGGCCTGGGCGGCGGCCGGGGCGGGAGCGGATCCCGGGTGACGCAGTCCGTGCCGGCCCGTCGTCACGGCAGGCGTCCGGCGGTGCGCGGGAGCGGACCGCCCGGCGCCGGTGCCGGGCGCCAGGGGCAGACCGGACCGTTCGGCGAAGGCGGCGAGCGTCTGGTCCAGCGCGTCCAGCTCGCGCAGCGCGGTGTGCAGGCGCTCGGCGCGCGGTCCCGGCGCGGCGGGCCGCAGCCTGGCCCTCAGCTCCCAAACGAGCGGACCGACGGACCGCCACTCGCCCTGCGCGGTGCCGTTGGCGAGATGGTGGTCGAGTGCTCGCAGCGAGTCGGAGAAGGTGCTGGTGACGAGCCGGACACGGGCGGACAGAGCGGGGGAGAGGTCGATGTCGACGTCCGCGGCGGCGGCCAGCGCCCGCGCGTGCCCGGCGGCCGTGGCCAGCAGGGCCATACGGTGGTGCGGCCCGCGTCCGCGGACCCCGAGCGGCATCCGCACCAGGGGCCGGGAGACCTCCGCGACCTGGAACAGGGCGACGTCGACGGCCCGGGCCGCGCCCCGCAGCCGGACCGGGCTGTCCGGCTCCTCCCAGCGCGCCGAGACCTGGGTGAGGAGTTGCTGGACCGCCTCGACATAGCCGTGCTCGGCCTCGCGGGCGATCGCCCGGGTGGACAGGGGGAAGATCAGCGCGGCGCACGCCGTCGCGACCAGGATGCCGATGCCGTTGTCCAGGAGACGTTCGCCGAGCAGATGGTTCATGCCGTTGTCCGGCGTGGTCAGCCCGTAGAGCTGGACCAGCGCGACGACCAGCCCGGTGACCCACAGGGCGTAGGCCCGCTGCATGCCCCAGGAGCCGACGGCGAGACCCAGCACGATGACGGTGAGCGTCCAGTGGACGTGGTGGTCGCCGATCAGGTGCAGCAGGAGCACACCCAGCACGGCGCCGGCCGCGGTGCCGACCATGCGGTGGCCGAACTTGCGCAGCCGCTCGTGGGTGGTGTTGGTGCCGAACAGCGTGATCATGACGCCGACCAGTCCCCAGTAGAAACGCTGCGGGTCGATGGCGTCGGTGATCGGGCAGACGATCGCGGCGGCCACGCCCGCGTGCAGCGGGGCGCGGACGAAGGGGACGGCGCGCTGCCATCCGCTCCGGGTCCTGGCGTCGAGCACGCGCCGCATCGGCGCGGCCGAGCCGGGGATCCGGTTGTTCTCCAGCGCGACGGCGGGCTGGAAGGGCACCGCGGTCGGCGCGTGCGGCGTCCCCTGTCCCAGGGCCAGCCAGCTGAGCAGGGAGTCGGCCAGGGAGTCGAGGAGCTCGGCGACCCGGCGGGCGAGGGCGGCGGACTCCGCGTGCCGGGGGTCGGTCCGCGGATCGCGCAGGATCGTGTCGGCCCGGTCGTGGATCAGCCGTACGGCGGGCCGCAGCCCCCCGGCCTGGGCCGGTGGCGTGTCACGGGCCATGACGAGCCCCACCGCGAGTGACTCCCGCAGCTCCTCGGGGGGCGACTGCGCGGCGAGCACCTGGACCGCCTGCCCGATGCCGCGCAGGGCCAGCTCGGCGTCGAACAGATGGCGGTGCAGCATCTCGGCCACGGCGGGGTCCGTGGCGGCCTCGGGCTGGGCGAGACGTCCGTCGATCGTGACGGTCACGATGTTCAGGCGCCGCAGCGAGCGGTGCAGACGGCGCTCGGCCCGCTTCGGATCGGCGTCGGGGTCGAGCGCGTCGACGGCGGCGTCGGCCAGCCGGCGCGCCTCCACGACGAAGGCGCGCTGGGTGCGCAGCAGATCCTCGCGCGGCATCGGGTAGCACAGCAGCAGCCGGGTGGCCAGGACCGCGGCGGCGGACACCAGCGCCACGGCGAACGCCTTGCCCACCAGGGCGGTGGGTATTCCGGCGATGCTGCCGACCATCAGGCCGTTGAAGAGCATCATGCCCGTGAGCAGGGCCAGCGGGCCGAACCGGGCCAGGAGGAAGGTGACGGCGAGCGCGGCGCCGTTGAGGCCGATCTCCAGCGCGCGGTCGTCGTGCAGCGCCGCGGCGAGCCAGAGCACCCCCGTGAAGGGGAAGGGCATCCACAGGATGGCCCTGGCCAGCTGGGTCCAGGTGGTGCCGGCGACCGCGAAGGCGCTCATCAGCCCCATCATCCCGGCGACCATCATGCCGATCATCGCCGGTATGGCGAGGGCGCCGGCCATGCCGTAGCCGACGGCGAGGGAGGTGACCATGGCCACCAGTGCCCGCCAGCCGGCCTGCAACTGCCCGAGCCCGGGGTCGGCGACCAGCACCCAGTCCCACCATCGGTGGGGGCCGGCGACCCGCCGGGGGGCCACGTCGGTGCGCGGGCCGCCGGCGGGTGCCGTGGCCGTGGTGCGGCCCGGATCCGGGTGGGCGGTCTCCGGGCGGTCGCTCTGCTTCCGGGCGGGCTGTGCGCAGGCGGTTTCTGGGCGGGTCAAGTGGCCTCCGGGTCCATGGCGTGGGCGAGTGTCGTGACGGCCCGGCGAGCGGCGCCCACGGCCTGCTCGCAGTCGTCGACGGGCTGGGTGCGCAGCGCCTGGAGCAGGGCCGCGGCCATCCGCCGTCGTCCCTCTTCGAGCAGCTGCCGTCCGGCGGGGGCGAGCTCCGTCTCCACCGCGCGCCGGTCGGTCGTGCAGCGCCGGCGGGTGACCAGCTCCCGGTCCTGAAGCTTCTGCAACAGCACCGTCACCCGGGGCTGGACCATGCCGGTGCGCGCCACGAGCTCGGTGACGCGCAGCGGCCCGTCCCCCAGGGCGTCGAGCACGGACAGCTCGCTGCGGGTGAGCCCCCACGCGCCGGCGCGGAAGAGCGCCCGGTTGAGCCTCGCGAGGTCGCGCAGCAGTCCCTGCGCCGCGCCCTCGATGCGCTGCTCGTCCGAGAGGCCGTCGCCACGGGAAACTAGGTGCATAGTGAAAGTATATATCCGGGTGCCGGAACCCTAGGATGAACCCGTCCGGGGTACGGGCGCGCGTCACAGCGCGCCGAGTGTCGTCGTATGACGTAACAGTCAGGTGTGATGACTGAGCGGAAGACCGAGCCGACCCCTCTTCGCGGGCACCGGCGCCGCGGGGCCCGTACGTTGCTGATGGTGCTGACGGCCGTCGCCGTGTTCGGCGGCGCGGCACCAGGAGCGGCGGCCCCGCCGGCGGTTCCCTTCGGACCCGACTGGGACGCCATCGCCGCGTGCGAGTCCGGCGGCGACTGGAACGCGAACACCGGCAACGGCTACTACGGCGGCCTCCAGTTCGCGCACTCCAGCTGGATCGCGGCCGGCGGCCTGAAGTTCGCGCCGCGGGCCGATCTGGCCTCACGCAGACAGCAGATCGCCGTGGCCAGGAGACTGGCCTCCCTCCAGGGCATGTCGGCCTGGACCTGCGCCTGAGCCAGGGGCGCGGCCGTTTCAGCCCACGTGCACCCGGGGACGGCGGGCACGCTCCGGTTCCGCCTCCCGCAGGACCTCCCGGGTGACCGGGGCCACCTCGCCGTGCCCGAACAGGAAGAAGCGCAGGAAGTTGGCGAAGGGGCTGCCCTCGGTCCATTCGAAATAGATGTGCGGTGTGTGACCGGTCATGTCGCGGACATGCAGGAGCAGCGCGGCCAGCGCGTTGGGAACGGAGGAGGACTCCAGGGTGAGCACGCGGTAGCGGTCGTGCAGCACCTCGCCGCGCACCGTCAGGCCCGTCTCGAACTCGGACGGGTCGGTGACCGTCACCTCGACGAAGACGAAGTCCTCCTGCTCCGGCATGTCGTTGTCGCGGCGGATCTGCTCGGCCTTGTCGCGGTACTCGGCCAGGGCCCGCCGGTCGGGCTGGTTGGCGATGAACCGCATCCTGCGGCTGGCGATGTCCCGGACGAACCGCTCCGCCATGTCGTCCAGGGTCACGCCGGTCACCCGCAGCTCGAAGGCGCGGGCCAGCCGGGAGAGCAGGGAGAGAAGGACGATGCCGGCGATGAAACAGGCGCCGATCTTCACGCCGTCCGGTCGCTCGATGACGTTCACGACGGTCGTGTAGAGGAACACCGCCGCGATCACCGCGAATCCGACGGTCCAGGTGCGCCGGCCCGCCCTGCGGGCGGAGATGGTCACCGCGATCGCGGCGGAGCTGATCAGCACCAGCACGCCGGTGGCATAGGCCCCGCCCTGGGCGTCGACGTCGGCGTCGAAGATCCAGGTCACCAGGAAGGCGACCAGTATGAAGACGATCACCATGGGCCGTACCGCCCGCGCCCAGTGCGGGGCCATGCCGTAGCGGGGCAGATAGCGCGGCATCAGGTTGAGCAGGCCGGCCAACGCGGAGGCGCCGGCGAACCACAGGATGGCGATCGTCGAGGCGTCGTAGACCGTGCCGAAGGCGTTGCCCAGGTAGCGGTGTGCCAGATAGGCCAGGGCCCGGCCGTTGGCGGCCCCGCCCGGTCGGAACTCCTTCTCCGGGATCAGGAGGGTGGTGATGAAGCTGGTCGTGATCAGGAAGGCGCTCATGACGACCGCCGCGGCGGTCAGCAGCTTCCTGGTGTCCCGGATCCGTCCCTTCGGATTCTCCTCCGTGTCGCCGGCGTCGCCCTCGACGTGCGGCATCACCGCCACGCCGGTCTCGAAGCCGGACAGCCCGAGCGCGAGCCTGGGAAAGACGATCAGCGCCATGCCGGCCATGACGAGGACGTTCCCGTGTTCCGTGGCCAGGGCGTCGGACCAGTCGGTGACCACATGGCCGGCGGTGACGACGTGCCACACACCGGTGACGACCACGACGACGTTCAGGCCCAGATAGACGCCGACCAGGGCCACCGCGACACCGATCGCCTCCAGGAAGCCCTTGAGGAACACCGCGCCGAGCAGGGCGACCAGCAGCAGGGTGATCAGCATCTGGTGGCCGTGCAGGACACCGGTCAGATGCGGGTTCTCCACCAGGTGCGTGGAGGCGTCGGCCGCCGACAGGGTGATGGTGATGAGGAAGTCGGTGGCGGCGAAGCCGAGCAGGGTCAGGACGAACAGCTTGCCCTGCCAGAAGGAGAGCAGGCGCTCCAGCATCGCGATGGAGCCCTCGCCGTGGGGGCTCTCCGCGGCCACGTGCCGGTAGACCGGCAGGGCGCCGGCCAGGGTGACGACCACCAGGACGAGGGTGGCGACCGGGGACAGCAGACCGGCCGCGAGCGCGGCGATGCCGGGCTGGTAGCCGAGGGTGGAGAAGTAGTCGACGCCGGTCAGGCACATGACCCGGTACCACGGCCGGCCCTGGTGCGCGGGCCCGGGTGCGGCGTGCGGCCCCGTACGACCGCTCGCCCCGCCCCTGCCGGACAGGCCCTCCAGCAGCCATGCGCGCAGACGGCGACGTGCGCGTTCGGTGGTCACCATCGGCGTGCTCCTGGTGTGCGGGCGAGGGGTCGGGCCAGTGGGGCGAGGCTTCGTCGACGGCCGGGCTGCCGCGCGCCGCCGCAGGATCCGTAAGAGCAGCGTCAAAGGTAGGCGGACCGCCGTATGAGACCTGTCAACGACACTCGGATCCGGTCACCGGCCGCCTTGCACAGGAAGCCGGCGAAGGCGGTGCGCCGGGCAGCCGCCTCGACCGGACGCCGCTGCCACCGCACGTTCCGGCGGCCCCTTGCTCCGCAGGCGCCCGGCCGTGCCGGCGCACCACCATCGTCCCGTCCCCTTGCGACGAGCCGCGGACGTCACTCAGGACCCGCCGCCGAATTCCGACCCGGAAAACCCGTGAAACCCGTAACACCCGGAAAACCCGGGACGCCCAGGGCACCCAGAGAACCCGGAACCGTGCACCGCGCCTACTGCCTCCTGGCCGGAAAACGGTCCGTTCATCCGGGAGTGGCATCCCACTGAGATCCCACCGGCACCTTGCAGATCGAACTCTTTTCGAATAGGGGGGCGGATCCGGCTGGTCAGCCATTGAACGCTCACCTGAGCGAATTATCGGAATGGGACGGTTCCGGCTGACTGGCAGCGGAAGAGGGTCGGCTGTCTTGTCCGTGTCCGGCGGCTTCGCTAGCTTTCCCTGTGGAACGGGCGCAGCGGTCACCGGCCGCTCTCTCTCATCGATCCATCGATCCTTCGATCCTTCGATCACGCCCGCCGGCGCGTTCTCCGTGACTTCACCGAGAAAGGGTGATGTGCGCATGCCTGCACCCAGCAACATTCCCGCGACCAAGCTTCTCGACCGGAAGATAGACGTCTGCTTCGGGCACGGCGACCAGAACAACGACGGCGTCCTGGAGATGGCCGACGCCCTGGCGCTCGCCGCCCGGATCGTCGCCTACCTCCACGAGCCGTTCGACTCCCCGAAGGCGACGGCGCTGTTCCAGGCGTTCGGCACGTTCTGGGAGACCGTGTCCCAGGTCATGGACGCCGACAAGGACTCCCGCATCACCCCGCTGGAGTGGCGCACCGGCCTGAAGGTCTTCCAGGAGTCCAAGCGGTTCGACGAGGGCTTCAGGCCGCTGGCCGAGGCGCTGTGGTCGATCTGCGACAGGGACAACAACGGCCGGGTCACCCAGAAGGAGTTCGCGGCGTTCCACAAGGCCTTCGGAATGTCGCCGGAGAAGAGCACCGAGGCGTTCGAGCGTCTCGACCGCGACCACGACGGCCACCTTTCCGTCGACGAGCTTCTCCAGGCCTGGCAGGAGTACTACACGAGCACCGATCCCGAGGCGCCCGGGAACTGGCTGTTCGGTGACATCTGGGAAACGCAGATCTGGGACGGATCCCGGGTGAAAATCTGATCCCGGGTGAAAATTCGATCCGGGGTGAGTTTCTGATCCCGGTGAAATCTGAATCGACCGGGGATTTCCGGCGCGGCCCGGAAATCCCCGCTCGACCCGCTCGGCCGGTTCATCATTCGGTATGTCACAGGGGGAGTGCGTGACCCACGTTCGCGAGCCGATAGCCGTGATCGGCCTCGGCTGCCGTTTTCCGTCCGGAATCGATTCCCCGGAGTCGTACTGGGCATTCCTCGCGGACCGGTGCGAAGCCGTGCGCGACATGCCGCGCGAGCGCCGGGACAGGTACGGGGAGCCCGTCGGCGCAAGCCGCCCACGCGGTTCCTACCTGGACGACATCGCCGGCTTCGACGCGGGCTTCTTCGGGATTTCGCCGCGCGAGGCGCGCCTGATGGACCCTCAGCAGCGGCTGGCGCTGGAGGTGTCGTGGGAGGCGCTGGAGCACGCCGGGGTGCCGCCCCACTCCCTCGGCCGCACCGACACCGGTGTCTTCATGGGCGTCTGCCAGGGCGACTACGGACGCCTGCTCCTCGCCGACCTGTCACGCATCGAGCCCTGGACCGGCATCGGGGCGTCCTACTGCGGCGTCGCCAACCGTGTCTCGCACTTCCTCGATCTGCGCGGCCCCAGCATCACCGTCGACACCGCCTGCTCGGCCTCGCTGGCCGCCGTCCACCGGGCCTGCCAGTCCCTGTGGCTGGACGAGATCCCGCTCGCCCTCGCCGGCGGCGTGATGCTGATGGCCGGGCCCGCGTACGACATCGCGCTCGAGGCGGCGGGCGCGACATCCCCCGACGGACGCTGCAAGGCGTTCGACGCCGCGTGTGACGGCTACGGACGCGGGGAGGGCTGCGGAGTGGTCGTCCTGGAACGGCTCGGCGACGCGCTGCGCTCCGGCCACCGGGTGCTCGCGGTCGTCACCGGCGGCGCCGTCCACCACGACGGGCGCACCGAGGGCATCATGGCGCCCAGCCGCACGGCCCAGGAGCACCTGCTGCGCAGCGCCTGCCGGTCCGCCGGGATCGATCCGGCCGACATCGACTACGTGGAGGCCCACGGCACCGGCACCCCGGCCGGCGACCCCGTGGAGGCCGGGGCGCTGGCGGCCGTACTCGGAGCGGGGCGCCCCCCGGGCCGCCCCTGCCTGATCGGGTCGGTGAAGACCAACATCGGTCATCTGGAGGCGGCCGCGGGCGTCGCCGGTCTCATCAAGACGGTCCTCGCGCTCGGCCGCGGCCTCATCCCGGCCACGCTGACCACGGCCGGGCCCCGCCCCGACATCCCCTGGAACCGGTGCGGGCTGGCTCTGGTCACCGAGCACACCGACTGGCCCGACGCGCCTCGACGCCCGCGCCGGGCGGGCGTGGCGGCGTACGGATACGGCGGCACCATCGCCCATCTGGTCGTGCAGGAAGCCCCCGCGCAGCACAACGGCGGGCGCGAGGGCGGCACCGTCCCGGCCGCGGCGGAACACCGGCCGCGGCCCTACCCCCTGTCGGGCGCCGACGAGGCGGCGCTGCGGGCGAACGCCGCCCGGCTGGCGGACTGGTTGCGCGACGCCGACGGACGCGGGCCGCACGGCCCCGGACCGCACCACGCCGACCTGACCCGGGTGGGCCGTACCCTCGCCTGCCACCGCAGTCATCTCCCCGTCCGCGCGGTCGTGATCGCCAAGGACCGCGCCGGACTCGTCAGGGAACTGACCGCGCTGGCGGCGGACCCGGGCGGCGGGAGGGGTCCGACGGCGACGGCACCCGTGACGGTGTTGTCGGAGCGGAACCCGGAAGCCGGCGCCCCGGACCCCGTCTGGGTGTTCTCCGGACACGGGGCACAGTGGCCGGGGATGGGTCGGGACCTGCTGGAGCACGAGCCGGCCTTCGCGGCGACGCTGCACCGGCTCGACCCGGTCTTCCGGGAGGAGATCGGCTTCGCGCCCTCCGAGGCCCTTGGCGAGGACCGTCTCGGTTCCGTGGACCGGGTCCAGGCGCTCACCTACGCGCTGCACCTGGGACTCGCCCGGGTGTGGAACGCCTACGGCGTGCGCCCGGCCGCCGTGCTCGGGCACTCGGTCGGCGAGATCGCCGCCGCGGTCGTCGCGGGCGTGCTCGACGAGGTGAGCGGGGCACGGCTGGCGTGCCGTCGCTCCCGGCTGCTGCGCCCGGCCGCGGGCAGGGGAGCGATGGCGCTGATCGGCCTGTCGTACGACGAGACGGCGGCGCGGCTGGCCGGGGTGGACGGAGTGACGGCGGCGGTGCACGCCGCTCCGCACGCCACCGTGGTGTCGGGCGACGCCGAAGCGGTCGCGCGACTGGCCGCCCGGTGCTCGGCGGAGGGGCTGCCGGTGCGCACGGTCGCTTCCGACGTGGCCTTCCACAGCCCGCACATGGAGCCACTGTGCCCCGTACTCACCGACGCCGTACGGGATCTGACGTTCGCCCCGGCCCGGCTGCCGCTGTACTCCACCGCCCTGCCCGACCCGCGTGACACCTCCCCGCGCGACGGCGCCTACTGGGCGGCGAACCTGCGCAGTCCGGTGCGGTTCGCTCCGGCGGTGACCGCCGCCGCCGAGGACGGGCACCGGCTCTACCTGGAGATCTCGGCCCACCCGATCGTGGCCCACTCCCTGGAGGAGACCCTGCGGGCACACGAGGAGGCGGATGCGGCGGACACCGGCCACCGCACCTTCGTCGCCCACAGCCTGCGCCGTGGACGGGACGGGCGGCGCAGCCTGCTGGAGAACCTCGCCGCCCTGCACTGCCACGGTGCCGCTGTCGACTGGGCGGCGGTCCACCCGACGGGCGCCGTCGCGGATCTGCCCCGGTACGCGTGGCAACGGCGGGCCCACTGGTTCGACACCGGCGGCCTGCCGGCCGGGCGGCAGGAGCACGACCGTGCCACGTGCACGTTGCTGGGCGGACGGGCGACCGTGCACGGCACCTCGCGGACACACGTGTGGCGTACCCGGCTCCGGCACGAGACACGGCCCTACCCGGGGGAACACGCCGTGCACGGTACGGAGATCGTGCCGGCGGCCGTGCTGCTGCACACGTTCTTCGCCGCGGCCCGCGCAGCGGCGGACGGCGGAGCAGCGGGCGGCGACGGAGCAGCGGACGGCGACGGAGGAACGGCCGCCGCTTGGGACCTGTCCGGCGTGGAGCTTCTCGTGCCGCTCGTCACGGCTTCGCCCCGGGAGGTGCAGATCACGCACCAGTCCGGCTTCCTGCGGCTGTCCTCCCGTACGGCCGACGGGACCCGCACGGCCCGGGAGGGGGACGAATGGCTGACCCACACCACGGCGCACACCACGGTGCACACCACGACGCACACCACGGCGTCCCCGGAGGCCGAGCCCGAGCCCGAGGCCGTCACTGGCGCGGACGCGGAGACCCCGGTGCCGCCCGAGCGTGTCGTCGAGCGACTCGCCTCCCTCGGCGTGGCCTCCCTCGGCTTCCCCTGGACGGTCACCGGCCTGCGCGTCGGCCCCGCCTCCCTGACCGCCAGGGTCGTGACGGTCCCGGACGGCGCCGACGGCGACCCGGCACACCTCACCTGGGCGTCCGCCCTCGACGCCGCCTTCTCCCTGCCGGTCCTGCTCCTTGCCGGACCCGCCGTCCTGCGGATGCCCGCCCGCGTGGACCGGGCGCGCCTGCTCACCCGTCCGCCGGCGCGGGCGCTCGTCCGGGTCCGCATGACCGACGCGGAGACGGCCGACGTGGACATCGACGTGGACGACGGCACGGTCCTCGGCGGGGACGTCGACGGCGCCCGTGCCGCGGCCCGGCTGCGCGGCGTGCGCTTCGCCGAGCTGGAGCCCGAGGACGACGGCGGGACCAGCGGCCGTCCCGCCTCCCGTCTGTCCCTGGCGGAAGTGGTGTGGCGCCCGCTCCGGATCACGGCGGCTCCGGGACGGCCCCAGGAGACGGCCGCCCCGCGCACGGTCGTCCAGGTCGGCGGTGACCGCCTCCTGGCCGAGCTGCTCGCACCGCGCCTGGCGCGGGCGGGCGTCGCCTTCGGGACCACCGGCGCGCTCGGCCCGGCCGGCACGGCGGCGGACGTGGTGATCGTGGCACCGGCCTGCGACGGGCCCGTGTCCGCGCGAGGTGTGTACGACGCCGCCCGGCACGGGGCGTGCCTGCTGGCCGACACCGCGCGCCGCCTCGCCGAGGCCCGCCCGGCCGGCCCGCCGCGCCTGTGGTGCGTCACCCGGGGCGCCCGGACGGCACGCGGGACCGACGCCCTGGCGCAGTCCGCGCTGTGGGGCCTGGGCCGGTCCGTCGCCGGAGAGTTCCCCGGGCTGTGGGCGGGCGCCGTCGACCTCCCCCACGCACCGGAGGAGCGCGACGCGGACATGCTCCTGCGGCTGCTGAGCGGCGGCCGGCAGGACGCGGACGTCATCGCGGTCGACGGCGGTCGCGCGACGGCCGCGCGTCTGGCGCCGGCGCCCGCCGCCGCGTCAGGGACGCCCGGTGCCCGGCGGGGGACGGGCACCGGGCCGGTGTGCCGGGCCGACGGCACATATCTGATCACCGGGGGTCTGGGGGCTCTCGGCCTGCGGGTGGCCCGGTGGCTGGCCGACACGGGGGCCCGGCGTCTGCTCCTGCTGGGCCGGACACCGCTGCCCCCGCGCACCAAGTGGGACACCCGGCACGATCCCGCCACGGCGCGCCGGATCGCCGCGGTGCGCGGTCTCGAGGCCCTCGGCGTGTCCGTGCACACGGTCGCCGTGGACCTCGCCGACCCCGCGCGGACCGCGTTCCTCGCCGATCCCGACGTGCTCGGCCTGCCGCCCGTGCGCGGTGTCGTGCACGCGGCCGGCACCTTCCGGCAGTCCTTCGCGCACACCCTGGACGAGGCCTCGCTGGACGCTGTTCTGCGTCCCAAGGTGGCGGGGGCGCTCGTCCTGCACGAGCTGTTCCCGCCGGGGAGCGTGGACTTCTTCGTCCTGTTCTCCTCCGCGGGCCAGCTGCTGCGGCTGCCGGGGCAGGCGTCGTACGCCGCCGCGAACGCCTTCCTGGACGGCCTCGCCCGGCACCGCAGGTCCACCGGCCACGACGACACCGTCTCCCTGGCCTGGACGAGCTGGCGCGGTCTCGGCATGTCGGCGGGGGCGCGGGCGGTGGAGGCCGAGCTGCTGGAGCGGGGCACCACCGGCATCACCGCCGCGGACGCCCTGCGGGCCTGGCGGAACGCGGACCGGACGGCGGCCGGCCACTACGCCGTACTGCGTCTGACCGTCCCCGCCGGCGGGTCCGCCGCCCGCCCGCCCCTGCTCCGGGACCTCGGCGACACGTATGACGCCCCCGGCACCGCCCACGGCCGGACACCGCGGACACCCGGTCCCTCCCCGGAGCCGCACTGGTCCCGTCTGCGGGGCGAGGAGCTGCGCGAGGCGCTCGTGGGGGAGGTCCGCGCGGCCGCGGCCCGTGCCCTGGGCAGCGCTCCCAACGCCGTCGACCCGCACCGCCCCCTGCCCGAACTCGGCGTCGACTCGCTGCTGACGGTCCGTCTCCGACGCGACCTGGAACAGCGGCTCGCCGTCGCCCTGCCCGCGACCCTGCTCTGGAACCGGCCCACGGTGGCGGGTATCGCCGAGCACCTGGCCCGGCTCACCCCGGCGCACGACACCGCGCAGTCCGCACCCGGCGCGACGACATGAACGCGACGACATGAAGGAGTGTGCGATGCACACGGCAGCCGACATCCAGTGCTTCGCCGACGACCCGACGGCGTACTTCGGCCGCTCGCGCCGCGCGATGCACACCCTGCCCGCGGCGGAGCTGGCCGGCCTCCAGCTCGCGGCGCTGAGGATGCGCTTCGAGCAGCTGTGCGACCGTGTCCCTGTGCTGCGCACCATGGCCGACGAGCAGCGGATCCGCTCCATCGACCGGCTGGACGACGCCGCGCCGCTGCTCTTCCCGCACACCGTCTACAAGTCCTACCCGGTGTCGCTGCTGACGGAAGGACGGTTCGACCGGCTCACCCAGTGGCTGGCCCGGCTCACGCCCGTGGACCTCAGCGGTCTGGACACGGCCGGCTGCGAGTCGATCGACGGCTGGCTCGACCTGCTGGACACCCGCACCGAACTCCGGCTGGCCCACTCCTCCGGCACCTCGGGCACCATGTCCTTCGTACCGCACTCGGCCGTGCAGTACGCGCGGCTGTACGACACCGTGGGACTCGAGGTCGTCCCGGGCGCCGTCGGACCGGTCGACTGCCTCTGGCCCGGCTTCCGCACCGGCCGCAGCGGCATCGCCCGGCACGCCACCGCCATGGAGGAGCAGATCGCCCGGGAGCCCGGCCACTTCCACGCCCTGCACCCCGGACACCTCAGCGCGGACGTGATGTTCCTCGCCGGCCGGCTGAGCGCCGCCGCCGCGCAGGGCTCGGCCGGCCGGGTGGCGCTGCCCGGGTCGCTGCGGGCCCGGCAGCACGAGTTCGAGGAGGCGCGGCGGGCCGTCAGGGACGGCATGGGGCCCTACGCGCGGCGCCTGGCGGAGCGGCTGCGCGGGCGGCCCGTGGTCGCGCTCGCCACCTGGGACGTCTACTACCGGATGGCCGAGGCCGGGCTCGCGCTGGGGCTGGAGGAGCTCTTCGCCCCCGGGTCGGTCTTCCTGGCGGGCGGTTCCAAGGAGGCCGGGCTGCCGGACGACTGGGAGGACGCGGTACGGCGTTTCACGGGCCTGCCCTCGCCGCTGTTCATCTACGCCATGACGGAGGTCATCGCCGTCAACTTCCTCTGCTCACAAGGGCGTTACCACATCGAGCCGTCGGCGGTCCTGTATGTCCTCGATCCCGGCACCGGCGCTCCGCTGCCCCGCGAAGGGGTGCGGACCGGGCGGGCCGCCTTCTACGACCTGACCGCCGACCTCCAGTGGGGCGGCTTCGTCTCCGGCGACGAGGTGACCGTCGACTGGTCACCGTGTCCCTGCGGCCGCACGACCGCGCATCTCGCGCGGGACATCAGCCGCTACGGCGACCAGCAGGGCGGCGACGACAAGATCACCTGTGCCGCCAGCGCCGAGGCGCTGGGACAGGCCCTGGAGTTCCTCAACACGGCACTGGTGTGATCCGTGACCAGCGAGGCGAGCGTCTACGGCGACGGGGTGAGCGCATGGAAGAGCTGACCGTACCCGCGTATCTGCGCGGCGAGATCATCGACGGCGACCTGATCGGGTACGGCGGGAGGGGGAACGGCGGCGGAGGGACGTCCCTGCGCTGCCCCGCGCCCGCCGGCCTGCTCGACCGGCTGCCGCTCGGCGACCCGCTGCTCATGCGCGACCTGCACGCCCTCACCACCGAGGACGTCGTCGACTGTCTGGCGGCCCTCGGCCCGCGGCTGTCCCTGGACCGCAACGAGCTGCTGCGCGAGGCGCTGGAGTCCTCGGCCGGCTGGTCGGACATGACACCGCCGGTGCTGCGCGCCTGCTACGAGCGGCTGCCGTCGTACTTCACGCCCGACGCCGTCCGCGCGATCGCCGAGCACACCATCGGCACGCGCCACCTGGACGGCTGGGTGACGGTTCCGCCGGAGGACGCCTGTGCGGCGTACGGCCGAACCGCCGCCGTACGCGCCCTGGGTGCCCGCACCGTCCACATCATCGCGGGCAACAGCCCCGAGATCGCCGCCCTGACCATCATCCGGAACGCGGTCGTGCGCGGCGACGCCCTCATCAAGGCGCCCTCCAACGACCCGCTCACCGCCCTAGCCCTCGCGCGCACCCTCGCCGAGACCGCACCCGGCCATCCGCTCACCCGGCATCTGGCGGTCGCGTACTGGAAGGGCGGCGACGAGGAGTTCGAGCGCCGGCTGTACCGGCCCGAGCACTTCGAGAAGATCCTCGCCTGGGGCGGACTCGCCTCCGTGCGGCACATCACCCGGTACGTGCAGCCCGGCCTGGAGCTCATCTGCCTCGATCCGAAACTGAGCGCCACCGTCATCGGACCGGAGGCCTTCGCCACCCCGGAGACCATGCGGTACACCGCCCGGCTGGCCGCCGTCGACGTCGGCGCGCTCAACCAGCTCGGCTGCTTCAACGCCCGTGTCGTCCACGTCGTCACCGGCACCGACGACAAGGGCCTGGCCCTGGCCACCCGGTGGGGCGAGCTGCTGTACGAGCAGATCCAGCGGCTGCCCGCGAGCGTCAGCACACCCGCCCGGCGCTTCGACGCCTCGCTCCGCGCCGACCTCGTGGGGCTGCGCACCAGCCCCGACTGGTACCGGGTCGTCGGCGGGCGGGACGACGAGGGCGCGGTGATCGTCTCGCTGACGCCGGACCCCGTGGACTTCCACCCCGCGCTCACCGGGCGGGTCGCCAACGTCGTGCCCGTCGCCGACGCCGCGGACGCCGTCCGGACGATGAACGCCTACACCCAGACCGTCGGGGTCTTCCCCGACTCCCTCAAGGAGCGGCTGCGCGACCTCGTGCCGCTGTACGGGGCGCAGCGCCTGGTCTCCCTCGGCCACGCCACCCGCTTCCGGCCGGACCTCCCGCAGGACGCCATGGAACCGCTGCGGCGCATGGCCAAGTGGGTCGTCGACGAGACCTACGACCCCGACGTCACCCGGCTCACCGAGAACTTCGACCACCACGACCCCGCCTTCACCCCCGATCTGGCCTGCCCGGTCCACCGGGCGATCCGCGAGCGCGGCGCGGTGGTCCGGACGGAGGCGCACGGCGGCGCCTGGATCCTCTCCCGCCACCGGGACGTGCTGGCGGCCCTGCGCGACCACGACACGTTCAGCTCGGCGTCCGGGGTCTTCTTCCCCCGCGCCCCGGGCACCCCCGCCTTCGCCCCCCTGGAGTACGACCCGCCCGAGCACACCGCCTACCGCTCGCTGATGAAAGTGCCCTTCCAGCTCTCCGAGGCACGGCGCCTGGAACCCCGCATCCGCGAGGCCGTCACCGCGCTCGTCACACCCCTCGCCGAGCGCGGAGGCGGGGACCTGGTGCGGGAACTCGCCGTCCCGCTGCCGCTGACGGCCGTCGGCATGGCCGTCGGCTTCACCGACGAGGCGGTGGGCCGGATCCGCGAGCTGAGCCGCAACACCTGGGAGCACCTGCCCAAGGACGCCTCGGCGGACGGCTTCTGGCCGCAGTTCACCGAGCTGCTCGACGGCGAGATACGCCGGGCGCGCGAAGAGCCGGGCGACGACTACCTCTCCCGGCTGGTCCGCAGCCGGATCGACGGGCGGCCGGTCACCGACCGGGACCTGCACGTCATGCTCGTCGCCTTCGCCATCGCGGGCCACGAGACCTCCATGAACGCCCTGTCCCATCTGCTGTGGCAGCTCGCGCGCGAGCCGGCGCTCCAGGACCGGCTGCGGGCGGAGCCGGGGCTGATCCCGGCGGCGGTCGAGGAGGCCCTGCGGCTGTGGACCCCGGTCGACCACGGCACCCGGGTGACGACGCGGGACACGGAGATCGCCGGGGAGAGGGTCCCCGCCGGGTCCCGGGTCGTCCTGCTGACCGGGGCCGCCAACCGCGACCCCGCCCGGTTCCCGGACCCGGACACCTTCCGGCTCGACCGTGCCGGGCACGCCCCCGTCCGGCATCTGACCTTCGGCCAGGGCATCCACTTCTGCATCGGCGCCCACATGGCCCGGATCGAGTTCGCGGCCGTGCTGCGGGAACTGGCCGGCCACCCGGACTACGAGCCGGCGGGTGAGGTGACACGGTCCTACGAGGCGGGCCGGCACGTGTGCCTCGACGCGCTGCCGGTGCGCTTCCGTTCCGCCCGGGCACGTCCCGAATGAGCCCGGGCGGCGGTGCGGCGCCGTATGGACGGCGGGCCCGTGCGGGACATGGTTCAGCCGAGGGCGGCGGTGATCCGCTGCAACGGTACGAACTTGAAGTTCTGGTTGCCGCTGGTGCCGGGCGCGGAGTTCGAGCCGTCCTGGCACACGAACAGGCCCTGCGGGAAGGCGGTGCCGAGGGCGGACGCGGTCGCGTCGATGCCGTCGGTGTCCTCGCAGTCGTCGGCCGCCGTGCCGTCGGCCACGGAGAACCGGCCGAGGTAGGCGCCGGAGCCCCGGTCGTAGGCGGTGTAGTCGTCGCTGCCCTGGGAGGAGACGAACAGGCGGTCGCCGGCCGCGGTGATGCCCTCGACGTCGGCGGTGAGGTGCCCGGAGGAGCCGGTGGAGTCGAGCCGGGCGCGGGCGGTGCCCGCGGTCGGCTCGGCGCCGTAGACCCAGACGCCGACGTCCTCCTCGCCGAGGTACAGCTTGCCGGTGCGCTCGTCGGCGTAGCAGCCCTCCACGGCGGTGCCCGCGTCGAAGAGCCGGACCGACGTCGCGGAGACCGTGTCACCGCTCACGGTGATCTCCCACTGCTCCAGCCGGCCGGAGGTGGAGTTGGGGTAGGCGTAGAGCTTGCCCGTGGTGGGCGACTGGTACATGCAGAGGCCGTGGGCGGTGACCTCGGTGGGGATGTCCGCCAGATGGGTGAGGAGCCGGGTGGCGGGGTCGATGCGGTAGACGTGCAGGGCGCCGTCGCCGTCCTCCGCCTCGTCGTCCGCGGAGACGACGATGTCGCCGCGCAGGTCGACGTTGTTGCCGTGGTCGCCGCTGATGCGCTGGAGGCGGGCGCCGGCGAGGTCGTAGACCTCCAGCGCCCCCTTCTTGTCGGTGCCGATGACCGCCGACCTGGCGGGGTCGGTGGGGTTGACCCAGATCGCCGGGTCGTCGGCGGCGTCACCGCTGTGCGAGACGGGAGTGGTCTCCACGGTCGCCGTCACGTCGAAGTCGACGGCGGCCCGGGCCGGCGACGCGGCCTGGGTGAGCAGGGCTGCCGCGGCGACTGCGGCGACCGCGGTGGTGCGTACGGCGGACCTGGCTGCGCGCACAGGCGGGCTCCTTCCGGGTCGGTGCCCCCGCGACGGCTCGTGAGGGCAGGGGGACGGTAGAAGCCGGTGGTGACACCGCGATGAATCCCGACTGAACGGATCCGTCGGCGAGTTGCCGCCCGTACGGCCTGCCGTTCTCAGCGGGCGTCGCGCAGCGGCTCCCCGACGCTCCTGAGATGGCGCAGCGCCTCCCGGTGCGAGGCGAGCAGCCCGGTCCGGTGGTACGGGATGCCCAGTTCGGCGCAGTACCGCTCGGTGATGAGCTGGGCCCGGCCCAGGGCGGGCGTCGGCATGCTGGGGAAGAGGTGATGCTCGATCTGGTAGTTGAGCCCGCCCATGAAGGCGTCGACGAGCGGGCCGCCGCGGACATTGCGGGAGGTGAGCACCTGGCGGCGCAGGAAGTCCAGCCGCGTGCCGTCCTCGATCATCGGCATGCCCTTGTGGTTGGGGGCGAAGACCGAACCGAGATAGAGCCCGAACAGGCCCTGGTGGACGGCGATGAAGGCGAGCGCCTTGCCGGGGGAGAGAATCGTGAACAGGCCGCCGAAGTAGAGGAGGAAGTGGGCGACGAGAAGCGTGCCCTCCAGTACCGGCCGTTTCATCGACGGACTGCGCAGCGCCTTGAAACTGCTGAAACTCAGATTGAGCCCTTCCAGGGTCAGCAGCGGAAAGAACAGCGCGGCCTGGTGTTTGCCGATGAAGCGGGGAAGTCCCCGGGCCTTGCGTGCCTGACGCCGTGACCATACGAGGAGATCGGGGGCGACGTCCGGGTCCTTCTCCTCGTGATTGGGGTTGGCGTGGTGGCGGGTGTGCTTGTTCATCCACCAGCCGTAACTCATGCCCAGGAGGACGTCGGCCACCAGCAGGCCGCCGATCTCGCTGGGGCGTCGGCGGGAGAAGACCTGCCGGTGGGCGAGGTCGTGGGCGGCCAGCCCCAGCTGGCCGAAGACCACGGCCAGACCGGCCGCCACGAACAGCTGGCTCCAGCTGTCCCCCAGGGCGAGAAAGGCCGCGGCGCTTCCCGCCAGCGCGAGGCCCACGATTCCGAAGCGCACGCCGTAGTACAGCGGGCGGCGCCGCAGCAGCCCGGCATCGGATATCCGGCGTGACAGTTCGGCGTAATCGCTGCCGCTTTCCCGCCCGCGCGAGGACGAGTTCTCCATGAGCACCGTCGAATTGACCATGTGCTCCAGTATGTGAACGCTTCTCCGGACGCAGAATGACGCCTGCCCCCGGACGGGGGTGCAGGTAACCCCCTCATGGACGGGGGTGGTCACCGGTTTCCGTCAGCCGCTGACCGCCGCGCGCACATGACGCGGTCCGGAGCCGTGGCTTCTGTGTGTTTCCCGCGATCACCGTTCCGCGAACCTGCGCGGTCCCGCCGCGACGGCCGACGGCTGCGGGAAGCAGCCGGCTCACTCCAGCCATCGCACGGGGGACACCCGGCGGATGTGGATGAACACGTCGAACGCGTCGGCGAGGGAGGCCACCGCGATGTGCTCGGCGGCGTCCCGGGACGGGTCGTACACGCCGCTGATCACCCGGGTCCTCGCCGGGCCGTCCCAGCGGCGGCGTACGGCGTCCTGGCGCAGGTCCAGCCAGTGGTCGGGCGGATCCATCGCGCCGAGCTCCGCGTCGATGAGGTCTCCGGCCGGCTCCGGGACGTCGACGACACCCAGGTCCCCGTGGTGGAAGCCGATCGCCACGGAGACATAGCGCGCGCCGTGACGGCGGCGCAGCAGGGCGCCGACGCCGGGGTGCGCGCCACGCTCGGGGCTCAGCCCCAGGGACACCGGGGCCGCCGAGGTGTGCGCGATGCCGTCCCAGTAGGCCACACGCGCACCGGTGCGCCGCTGCCAGTCGCTCACGGCGTCGGCCCACCCGTCGGCGTCGCCCGCGTAGCCGCCCCGCCCGGCGACGCTGCGCTCATGGAAGTCCACGATCAGCCGCATGCGCGCCAGGACGCCGTCGGTCCGGTCGGCCCCGGGCACCGACCGCACCAGTGCGAGCGCGTCGCGGGCATGGTCGGCGAACGGCCGCCCCGGATGTGTGCCCCGGGCCCGCTGGACATGCTCGTCGGTGGTGTGGGCGGTCCGGATCCGGTCCAGGTGGAACGCCACCTCCGGCCACCGTTCGGGGGCCGACTCGCGTACGTGCTCCAGGACGGCGTCGTAGTCCTGGGGCCGCGCCTGCACGGGCTTCACCCCGAAGATCCGGACGGGGTCGTCCGGGTGGTCCTCGTTGAACGCCCGTATCCACTCCAGCGCCGCGGCCATCTCGGCGGTGCGCCAGGGACGCCAGGCGCCGTCGAGGGCGGACACGGCCGAGCCGTCGCCGCCGCGCACGTATCCGTCGAGGCCGGCGGCGACGCCGGCACTGTCCTGGATTGCCAGGGCCCGGAACCCGTGGTGCCGCACCAGCCGGCGGAAGAGCTTCTCCCGTGTGTCGAAGGTCTCCCGGGAGAAGCGGGTGGCCTCCCCGATGCCGACGATCGTCGCCGAGGCGGCGATGGTCTCGGCGAGCTCGTCGAGAGCGGCGCCGGACAGCGGGCGGACGTCGGCCCGCCGCACACGGGTGGGATCGGAATCGGTATCGGTATCGGTATCGGTATCGGTAGCGATGCCGGTGTCGTTGCTCATGCGTCCCAGGCTGCGACCTCAAGTTTGCTTGAGGTCAAGCCGGTCGCCCCCGGCCGGGCGCGCGGGCGTCCGCGCCGCGGGCGCCAGGTGGTGACGAGGGCCGCGGCGAGGAGGAGTTCGGCGATGTCACCGCCGTAGTACATGATCTCCGCACCGCCCCGCACCTCGGGGACGGGGGCGTGGATGTCGGCCCAGAAGCCGCCGTACATCAGCTGCGAGACCACGGCGTGCGCGGCGATGGCGACGCCGAGGACGACCAGACGGGCACGGACGCCGGGCCGGGCAGGGGCGGGGTCGGGTCCGGCGACGACGTGGGCGAACAGGCATCCCGACAGCAGGAAGTGCGCGTGCAGCAGCCAGTGCCCGGCCGGACGGGCCGTGGCGGCGTTGTACACGGGGGTGAAGTACAGCACCACGAGGCTGCCGGTGGACAGTCCCAGCGCGACGGCCGGGTGCGTCAGCAGCCGCGCGGGACGGCCGTGCAGGACACGGGAGAGCCGGCGGGCGCGAACGGCGGGCAGCGTGCGCAGCAGCAGGGTGACCGGAGCGCCGAGCACCAGGGCGAGCGGGGCGTACATGCCGATCAGCAGGTGCTGGACCATGTGCCCGCGGAAATCGGCATGCGCGAACGACGCGACCGGCGGCAACAGCGCCACCGCCACCAGCGCCAGCCCGAGGAGGAAGCTCGCGGTGCGGCGGCGGCTCCAGCCCCGGGCGGGATTGCGGCGCCGCGCCCGGCGGGCCAGACGCAGGTAGACGGCGGCGCACACCAGCACGGCGAGTGCGGGCAGCCCGGACTCCGGCAGCCCGCCGCCCGGGGCCTGCCCGGGCAGGGGATGGTCGTGCCCCGTCATGCGCTCCGTCCCCTCTGGCGGACGGTGGCGGTGGGAGCGGGGGCGTCGGGGTCGAAGGGCTGCCCGCTGCGCTGGAGCAGCCGGCCGCCGGCCAGCAGCACCGCACCCAGCAGCAGGAAGCCCAGGTCCCACCAGATCTGGTGATCACCGGCGTGGACGTGGTGGATGCCCAGAACGTGATGGTCCAGGACGCCTTCGACCAGGTTGAACAGCCCCCAGCCGGCCAGGACCCAGCCCCACAGCACCCGGGAGGTCCACACCCGGCGCCGGTCGCGGGTGACGCGCGAGTACAGGACCGCGAGACCGGTCAGCACGGCGAGCCAGCACACGACGTGGAAGATGCCGTCCCACACCGTGTTCATCTCCAGCCCCGAGACGGTGTCGGGGTCGTAGTACTTCACCCCGATACGGTCGTGGTTGGTGCTGGTGAGCATGTGATGCCACCGCAACAGCTGGTGCAGCAGGATGCCGTCGACGAATCCGCCGAGCCCCACTCCCAGCAGGATGCCCGGCAGCCGAAGACCGGCCGGGGCCGCATCGGCACCGGCCTCGTCGGTGGTGGTCGCCATCACGCTGTCTCCCTCCGTCGGCACGGGTATCGGCCTCCGCTCGCTCTGCTGGGTCTCCCGCCTCGAAGGCCGTAACCCCGCACAGCGCGGCCGTCACCTCCTCCGGCCTACCAGCTCCCCGGCCGCACCGCCGCCGCACCATCGGCCGTTCGCCCCGGCCGTTACCTCCGGCGCCGGACGTACAGACGGTTGCCCTTCGGGCCGGTCCACTCCAGCCGTACGACACCGGGCACGGCGGCGTCGCCGGCGCGCGAGGGGTCGGACCAGTACCCGGCGGCCGGGTTGCGGAAGAAGGTCGCCCACAGGTCGCCCCTGTGGTCCACGAAGAAGTTGTTGTGCCCGGCGCCGACACCGGCGGTCCACCGCTGGGAGTACGGGCCCTCGAAGGCGTCCGAGACGGCGACGACCGCGTCGTACTGGTATTGCACGCGGCCGGCGGCGGCCGTGTCGTAGGCGTTGCGCGTGCTGCCGTAGGCGTTGACGGAGGTCCGGTCCCACGCGGCGTGGAGGAGGTAGTACTTGCCCCCGTACTTGAACACGTATGCGCCTTCGAGATACGGCTCGGGTGAGTAGGGCGTCTGCTGGAACGCCGGGAGATCCGTCGTCGGGACGATGTCCTCCATGTCGTCCCGGAACTTCGCGTACAGATGGTTGTGCAGCACCAGCCACGCGTCGTCGTCCTCGGTGTAGAGGCTGCCGTCGATGTGGTAGTACGCGCCCGGCTCGATGAAGCCGGGTCCCCCGATGAACGACTCGCCGAAGGGCTTGGCGAGATTGCCCTCGGCGATCCGGTAGGGGCCCTCGACCCCGCCCTCGCTCACGAGCAGGAACGAGCCGACCTTCCGGGAGTAGTCGCCCGTGCAGGCGACGAGGTACCACTTGCCGCGGAAGTAGTGCAGTTCCGGTGCCCAGGCATGGCCGCGCTTGCCGTACTTGTCGTCGTACCGGTACTCCTGCCAGCCGGCGACGACCGTGCGGCCGGGCCGGTTCTCGCCGACGAACTCGGGCGACCACACCTTGCCCCTCTCCGCGCCGGGCCGGATGCCGGTCGTGTCGGCCAGTCTCCACGGCCCCCTGAGCGAGGGGGCCGTCCACACGAAGATGCCGTCGTTCCACGGGCCGGCCACGTCGAGGCCGGGCACACGTGTGGTGCCCGTGGCGACATACAGCGGACGGCCGTCGACCACGAAGCAGTTGACATAGGTGTCCCGCATCCAGACCACTCCGCGCTCCTGGTCACGGGGGCGCAGTTCGAGTGGGAGGACGAAGGAGTTGTCGTCCCGCTGCCACAGATCGAGCCGGGTGTCCGCGAGGCCGTAGGACTCGGGGTCGGGCCAGTTCGACGGGTACCGACGTGTCGGCGTCGCCTTGGCCGGTGCCGCCTTGGCCGGTGCCGCCTGCGCGGGGGCCGCCGGCAGCGCCGCCGCCGCTCCCAGCCCGGCGGCACCGGCCAGCAGGGACCGCCGGTCGACATGCGGCCTGTTCTCGGCGCTGGTCATGCGTCACCTTCTCCTTCGTGGTCGTCAGGGTGCGGTGTTCCGCCCGCGGGAGTGCAGGCGGGGGCCGGGCGGCTCGCGCGCGCCGTACGAGGGTCGTCCTGGACAGCGGGCCGGGAGGCCGTCCCCGGGCGGCATGGTCCACAGCATGCGAGCGGTGCCCGCCGATGACAGTGATCGGCTGCGCGCGACGGTTCTAACAGGATCGTCCTGGACAGCGGGCCGGGAAGCCGTCCCTGGATGGCATGGTGTACAGCATGCGAGCGCCCGCGGATCACCGTCAACACACCCGGTGATTAATCCGGAGCGGTGTCCGGGGAAGGCGGCGGCTCCTCACACCGGGCGGCCGGAGTCTGTGCGAGGGGCTTAACCCCCGGCGGCGAGCGGCGGAGATCTTCGCGTAATGGGGCGTTCGTACGGTCATCAGGGGGAAGCCGAGGCGATCATCGGACAAGGAGGCGCCCGTGGCCGCGCCGGACTCGCGGACCGACGACACGGCGAAGACGTCGAAGACGGCGAGGACGTCGGAGGCGGCGCGGACGTCGAAGGTGCGGACGGTCTGCTCCTACTGCGGAGTGGGCTGCGGCATGGTCCTCGACGTCGGGGTCGGGGCCGACGGACGGCGTACGGTCCTGAAGGCGTCCGGTGACAAGGCGCACCCGGCGAACTTCGGCCGGCTGTGCACCAAGGGCGCGACCACCGCCGACCTGCTCTCAGCCCCCGGCCGGCTGGCCACGGCGCTGGTCCGGTCCGAGAGGGGCGAGGAACCGGCGCCGGCCCCGGTCGAGGAGGCGATCCGGCTGACGGCGCGGCGGCTGCGGGCGATCGTCGACGAGCACGGTCCGGACGCGGTGGCGTTCTATGTCTCCGGCCAGCTGAGCCTGGAGGCGCAGTACCTGGTGAACAAGCTGGCCAAGGGCTTCGTCGGGACCAACCAGATCGAGTCCAACTCCCGGCTGTGCATGGCGAGCGCCGGCACCGGATACAAGCTGTCGCTCGGCGCGGACGGCCCGCCCGGCTCGTACCAGGACTTCGACCACGCGGACCTCTTCCTCGTCATCGGCTCGAACATGGCGGACTGCCATCCGATCCTGTTCCTGCGGATGATGGACCGGGTGAAGTCGGCGGGCGCGAAGCTGATCGTCGTCGATCCCCGGCGCACCGCCACCGCCGACAAGGCCGACCTGTTCCTGAAGATCGCACCGGGCACGGACCTCGCCCTGCTCAACGGGCTGCTCCACCTGCTGCACGAGAACGGGCACACGGACGCCGGGTTCATCGCCCGGCACACCGAGGGCTGGGAGCGGATGCCCGCCTTCCTGGCCGACTACCCGCCCTCCGTCGTCGCCGGGATCACCGGCGTCCCGGAGGCCGACCTGCGCCGGGCGGCCCGGCTGATCGGCGAGGCGGGGGAGTGGACGAGCTGCTGGACGATGGGCCTGAACCAGTCCACGCACGGCACCTGGAACACCAACGCCCTGGTCAACCTGCATCTCGCCACGGGCGCCATCTGCCGTCCGGGCAGTGGCCCGTTCTCCCTGACCGGCCAGCCCAACGCCATGGGCGGCCGGGAGATGGGGTACATGGGCCCGGGGCTGCCCGGTCAGCGGTCCGTGACGGTCGACGCCGAGCGGGCGTTCGTCGAGGAGCTGTGGGAGCTTCAGCCGGGCACGCTCCGGAGTGACGGCGTCGGCCGGGGCACGATCGAGATGTTCCGGAGGATGGCCGACGGCGACATCAAGGCGTGCTGGATCATCTGCACCAACCCGGTCGCCTCCGTCGCCAACCGCAAGACGGTGATCGAGGGTCTGGAGACCGCCGAGTTCGTGGTCACGCAGGACGTCTTCGGCGAGACGGAGACCAACGCCTACGCCGATGTCGTCCTGCCCGGGGCGCTGTGGACCGAGACCGAGGGCGTCCTGATCAACAGCGAGCGCAATCTCACCCTGGCCCGGCCGGCCGCCGATCCACCCGGTGAGGCCATGGCGGACTGGCGGATCATCGCGGCCGTCGCGCGGGAGATGGGCTACGAGAAGGGCTTCGCCCACGACAGCGCCGAGGAGGTCTTCGAGGAGATCAAGCGCGCCTGGAACCCGAAGACCGGCTGGGACCTGCGCGGCGTGACCTACGAGCGGCTCCGCGAGACCCCCGTGCAGTGGCCGGCGGCGAGCGAGGACGGGCCCGACCGCAACCCGGTCCGCTACGTCGACGAGAGCGGCTCGCTCACCTTCCCCACCGCGAGCGGCCGTGCGGTCTTCCACGCCCGCCCGCATCTGCCGGCGGCCGAGATGCCCGACGACGACTATCCGTTCGTCCTGAACACCGGGCGGCTCCAGCACCAGTGGCACACGCTGACCAAGACGGCGAAGGTGGCGAAGCTGAACAAGCTCGACCCCGGGCCCTTCGTGGAAGTGCACCCGCAGGACGCCGCCGGGCTGGGCATCGCCGACGGCGACTCGGTGGAGGTCTCCTCCCGGCGCGGACGGGCGGTGCTGCCCGCCGTGGTCACCGACCGGGTGCGGCCGGGATGCTGTTTCGCGCCGTTCCACTGGAACGACCTGTTCGGGGAGTATCTGAGCGTCAACGCGGTGACCAGCGACGCCGTCGACCCGCTGTCCTTCCAGCCCGAGTTGAAGGTGTGCGCGGTGGCGCTGGCGAAGGTCCCGACGCCGGTGAGCCTCAGGGCCCCGGGCGGGCAGCGGACCGAGGCGCCGGCACCCGCACCGGCCCGGACGCCTGCCCTCGCGGCGTCGCCCTCGGCCACCTTGTCGGTCACGTCGACGGCGGCGGCCGTCTTCGGGCTCGAGTCCGCGCCGCCGCCGGCCCTGGCCGAGCACGAACGGCGGTACCTGGTCGGCTTCCTCGCCGGAATCCCCTCCGGCGCGCCCGGGGTACCGGTGCTGCCGCCGGACGCGCCGTTCAGCCCCGAGCACGCGCTGTGGGTGAACGGCGCGCTGGCCGGGATGTACTCCCGCGCGGACCGCGCGACACCAGCGGAACACGGCCGCGAGCAGGGACACGGAGGTGAACGGGGACACGGAGGTGAGCAGGGGCACGACGGCCGGCGGGAGCCGCGTCCCGGCCCCGGGGACGCGCCCGGGCGCCAGGTCGTGATCCTCTGGGCCTCGCAGACCGGCAACGCCGAGGAGTTCGCGGCCGCCACCGCCGAGCGGCTCACCGCCGGCGGCCACACCGCCTCCCTGGTCGCCATGGACATGGCGGACCCGGCGGCGCTGCCCGCCGACGCCGATCTGCTGCTGATCACCAGCACGTTCGGCGACGGCGACGCCCCGGACAACGGCGCCGGCTTCTGGCAGGACCTGGCCGCCCCCGACGCCCGGCGCCTGGACGGGCGGCGCTACGCGGTCCTGGCCTTCGGGGACTCCTCGTACGACGACTTCTGCGGACACGGCCGCCGGCTGGACCAGCGCATGGAGGAACTGGGCGCGCTGCGCCTGGTGCCCCGCACGGACTGCGAACCGGACTACGAGGACGCGGCGCACGCCTGGCTCGACCAGGTCCTCACCGCCCTCGTCAAAACACCCCGCCCCGCCCCGGTCACCGCCCCCGCGGTCACCACCGCCCCGACCGCCCGCCGTCCCCCGAAGCCCGCCCCGGTCACCGCCCGGCTGACCGGCAACCGTCTGCTGAGCCTTGCGGGCTCCGGCAAGGAGGTCCGCCGGATCACGCTCGACACCGGGGACAGCGACACCCCGCTCGTCTACGAGGCGGGCGACGCCCTGGGAGTACGCCCCCTCAACTCGCGCGACCTCGTGGCCGAATGGCTGACCGTCACCGGGCTGGACGCCGAGGCCCCGGTGGACGTGGCCGGAGCCGGGGAGACCTCCCTGGGCGACGCCCTGCTGCGGCATCTGGACATCACCCGTGTCCGGCCCGACCTGCTGCGCTTCGTCGCCGACCGCGCCCGCGACCCGCGTGAGCTGCGCAGACTGCTGCGCCCGGACAACAAGGACGAACTGGCGAAGTGGTCCTGGGGCAGGCAGGCGGTCGACGTGGTCGCCGAGTTCGCGGTCCGGGCCGACGCGCAGGAGTGGGCCGACGCGCTGGGCCGGCTCCAGCCGCGCCTGTACTCCATATCGTCCAGCCCGCTGACCGACCCCGGCCGGGTCTCCCTGACCATCTCCGTCGTCCGGTACGAGAACCTGCACGGCCGTCCCCGACAGGGCGTCTGCTCCCCCTTCCTCGCCGACGCCGAACCCGGCACCGCGGTGCCGGTGCACGTCCAGCGCTCACCGCACTTCCGCCCGCCCGCCGACCCCGGCACACCGATGGTGATGGTCGGCCCCGGCACCGGCGTCGCGCCCTTCCTCGGCTTCCTGGAGGAGCGCCGGGTGCGCGGGCACCGGGCGCCCAACTGGCTGTTCTTCGGGGAACAGCACCGGGCCACCGACTTCTACTACGAACGGGAGCTGACCGCCTTCGTGTCCGAGGGCACCCTCACCCGCCTGGACACCGCCTTCTCCCGTGACCAGCGCGCCAAGGTCTATGTCCAGGACCGCATGCGCGAGCACGGCCCGCTGCTGTGGTCCTGGCTCCAGGACGGGGCCCACTTCTACGTCTGCGGCGACGCCGCCCGCATGGCCAAGGACGTCGACCGCGCGCTGCGGGACATCGCCGTCGTCCACGGCGGCCTGACCGAGGACGACGCGGCGGCCTACGTCAAGCAGCTCGCCGCCGACAGACGCTATGTCCGCGACGTCTACTGACCGTCAGGAGGGGGCCGGCGACGCTGGGCAACCCCGGAGCGGCGTGGCACGATCGGGCAGGTGACCAGCAGACCCACCGAAGAGCAGCGCTTGAGGGACCTCGCGCGGCTGCGCCGCGTCCGTGACCGGATCGACCGGGAGTACACACAGCCGCTGGACGTCGAGGCGCTCGCCCGCGGTGTGAACATGTCGGCCGGACACCTCAGCCGCCAGTTCCGGCTCGCCTACGGCGAGTCGCCGTACTCGTATCTGATGACGCGGCGCATCGAGCGCGCGATGGCGCTGCTGCGCCGCGGCGACCTCGGTGTCACCGAGGTCTGCTTCACGGTCGGCTGCTCGTCGCTGGGCACGTTCAGCACGCGCTTCACCGAGCTGGTCGGTGTGGCGCCGAGCGTCTACCGGCGGCAGGCGGCGCTGGCGACCGAGGGGATGCCGTCGTGCCTGGCGAGACAAGTCACCAGACCGGTCAGGAATCGAGAAGCGCCGGTCCCCGTGTCACGCCTACCGTGACGGCCATGGACCTCACCATCCGCACCAGCGTCCTGCCGCACGACGACCCGGACGCCGCCCTGGCCTTCTACCGCGACACCCTCGGCTTCGAGGTCCGCGACGACGTCGGGACCGGCAGGATGCGCTGGATCACGGTCGGACCCGTCGGCCGGCCCGACACCTCCCTCCTGCTGGCGCCGCCGGCCGCCGACCCGGGGATCACCGACGACGAGCGCCGCACCATCGTGGAGATGATGGCCAAGGGCACCTACGGCTGGATCCTGCTGGCCACCGAGGACCTCGACCACACCTTCGAGCGGCTCCAGGCCGGTGACGCCGAGATCGTCCAGGAGCCCACCGAGCAGCCGTACGGGATCCGCGACTGCGCCGTCCGCGACCCCGCCGGCAACCAGATCCGCATCCAGCAGGTGCGCTGAGGGTCACCGGGCCGCCGAAAACGAACACATGTGCTGACCTGAGCTGGTTGAATCGGGTCGACTGCCGACGGAGGCCGCGAAGGCGGCCCCGCCCACCAGATGGAGAGACGATGAGCACGGCCAGGGGGACGGACACGGCGTCCGAGCTGCACGCCGCCGACAGCCACGACCTGATCCGCGTGCACGGCGCGCGGGAGAACAATCTCAAGGACGTCAGCATCGAGATTCCCAAGCGCCGGCTGACGGTGTTCACGGGCGTCTCCGGCTCGGGCAAGAGCTCGCTGGTGTTCAACACCATCGCCGCGGAGTCGCAGCGGCTGATCAACGAGACCTACAGCGCCTTCGTGCAGGGCTTCATGCCGACCCTGGCACGGCCCGAGGTCGACGTGCTGGACGGGCTGACCACCGCGATCGTCGTCGACCAGCAGCGCCTGGGCGCCGACCCGCGCTCCACGGTCGGCACCGTCACCGACACCAACGCGATGCTGCGCATCCTGTTCAGCCGCCTCGGGCAGCCGCACATCGGCCCGCCCGCCGCCTACGCCTTCAACGTGCCCTCGGTCCGGGCGAGCGGCGCGATCACCGTCGAGCGCGGCGCCAAGAAGGCCGTGAAGGCGACCTTCAGCCGCACCGGCGGCATGTGCACGCGCTGCGAGGGCCGGGGCACGGTCTCGGACATCGACCTCACCCGGCTCTACGACGACTCCAAGTCGCTCGCCGAGGGCGCGATCACCGTTCCCGGTTACACGGGGGGCGGCTGGAACTCCCGGCTCTACAGCGAGTCGGGCTTCTTCGACCCGGACAAGCCGATCCGCGAGTACACCGAGCGGGAGCTGCACGACTTCCTCCACCGCGAGCCGACCCGCATGAAGATCGCGGGCATCAACATGACCTACGAGGGGCTGGTCCCGCGGGTCCAGAAGTCGATGCTCGCCAAGGACAAGGAGGCGATGCAGCCGCACATCCGGGAGTTCGTGGAGCGGGCGGTCACCTTCACCACCTGCCCCGAGTGCGACGGCACCCGGCTCAGCGAGGGGGCCCGGTCGTCGAAGATCGCGGGAATCAGCATCGCCGACGCCTGCGCGATGCAGATCAGCGACCTGGCCGCCTGGGTCCGCGACCTCGACGAGCCGTCGGTCGCGCCGCTGCTCACCGCGCTTCAGCAGACCCTGGACTCGTTCGTGGAGATCGGGCTCGGCTATCTCGCGCTCGACCGGCCGTCGGGCACCCTGTCGGGCGGCGAGGCGCAGCGCGTCAAGATGATCCGCCACCTCGGCTCCTCGCTCACCGACGTCACCTACGTCTTCGACGAGCCCACCACGGGCCTGCACCCCCATGACATCCAGCGGATGAACGACCTGCTGCTGCGGCTGCGGGACAAGGGCAACACGGTGCTCGTCGTGGAGCACAAGCCGGAAGTGATCGCGATCGCCGACCACGTCGTCGACCTGGGCCCCGGCGCCGGTACGGCGGGCGGATCCGTCTGCTACGAGGGCACCGTGGAGGGGCTGCGGTCCGCCGGCACCCTCACCGGCCGCCATCTCGACGACCGGGCCGCCCTGAAGAAGTCGGTGCGCGAGCCCACCGGCACGCTGCCGATCCGCGGCGCGACCGCGCACAACCTGCGCGGCATCGACGTCGACATCCCGCTCGGCGTGCTGACCGTGGTCACCGGTGTCGCCGGCTCCGGCAAGAGCTCCCTGGTGCACGGGTCGATCCCCGCCGGTCAGGGCGTGGTGTCGGTCGACCAGAGCCCGATCCGCGGCTCGCGCCGGAGCAACCCGGCGACGTACACCGGACTGCTCGACCCGATCCGCAAGGCCTTCGCGAAGGCCAACGGCGTGAAACCGGCGCTGTTCAGCGCCAACTCCGAGGGCGCCTGCCCCACCTGCAACGGCGCCGGCGTCGTCTACATCGACCTGGCGATGATGGCCGGGACTGCCACCACCTGCGAGGAGTGCGAGGGCAAGCGGTTCCAGGCGGCGGTGCTGGAGTACCGCCTCGGCGGCCGCGACATCAGCGAGGTGCTGGCGATGCCGGTGACCGAGGCCGAGGAGTTCTTCGGCGCCGGCGAGGCACGCACGCCGGCCGCGCACCGCATCCTCACCCGGCTCGCCGATGTCGGACTCGGCTACCTCAGCCTCGGCCAGCCGCTCACCACGCTCTCCGGCGGCGAGCGGCAGCGGCTCAAACTGGCCGTCCACATGGCCGAGAAGGGCGGCGTCCACGTCCTGGACGAGCCGACCGCCGGTCTGCACCTCGCCGACGTCGAGCAGCTGCTCGGCCTGCTCGACCGGCTCGTCGACTCCGGCAAGTCGGTCATCGTCGTCGAGCACCACCAGGCGGTCATGGCACACGCCGACTGGATCATCGACCTCGGTCCCGGTGCCGGCCACGACGGCGGCCGGATCGTCTTCGAGGGCACCCCCGCCGACCTCGTCGCCGCCCGTTCCACCCTCACCGGCGAACACCTCGCGGCCTACGTCGGCGCCTGAGAGGAGCTCGCGCACGACAACGGCGCCCAGGGGCGGCTCAGGTGTCCCGCTCGGAGGACAGGCACGTGGTGGTGCGGGTGCGTGCGTCATAGGTACGGGCGGCGCTGAAGCGGCCGTGGACCGGTCCCCGTGACTCGAGGGGGAGCAGCTGTTCGTCCGGCAGCTGCCACGCCGGCCCGCGGCTGCGGCCCAGCGTGATGTGCGGCTGCCAGTCGCCGGGGCGGAGCAGCGGATGGGCCGGCTCGCTCCCCGCACCGCGCAGCGCGTCGTGGACGGCGCTGTGCAGGCCGAGCAGCTCGGCGACGGGCCGCACACGCCAGGCGAGCACGTGTGCACGTCCGGAGAAGCGGACGAGCCCGTCGAGGACGGCGGGACAGTCCGGGCTGCCCAGCAGCGCCCGCAAGCTCTCGGCCGCCGACGTGGTCAGGGAGTCGACCGAGGCCAGCGTCAGGTGTGGCCGGTTGGTCGGGTGACCGTGGTGTTCCTGGCTCGGCTGCCCTATGGCGGCCAGGTGGTTCCACACACGCTGCACCCGCCGCTCGGTGTCCGCGTCCAGGAGCAGTTCGACCGTCTCCATCGCCGCCAGCCTAGGCCCTGTCGTCACATTCCCGCCTGCCTGGCGACGCCTGGCACGCACTCCCCCGAGCTCTTCGAGCAGGGGGACCCCCAGCGGCGTTGCCGAACCACCCACGTGGCTCCTCCCCCACGCTCGGCTGCGCTCGCGCGGGGGGACCCCCATCGAGGGTGCTCCGGCGCCTTGCGATCGCACGTTCCCCCGAGCTCTCGGTCCCGCTCGAGCAGGGGGCCCCATGACGCCGCCAGGCCCGCCCTCCGGACGGACGCCGGGAATGTGACGACAGGGCCTGGCGGATGTGCCCGGGAGCGGCGAGAGGGCCGGCGCGACGGCGTGTGCGTGGACCGGTCCGGCCGTCCGACAGCACGCGGGCCGGCCTGCGTCCGGTGCGGGGGCGAGGCCCGCCGCGCCATGGCCGTCCTCGTCCTCGCGGGCGCCCGCGAGGACGTAGGGACGCTGCTGCCGGACGCGGCGGTGACGGGCGCGGCCGTGGCCGGTGTGCTGGTCGTCAGCGCGCTCACCGCGGCGCAGATGCGGCGCTCGGTGCCCCGTGCCGGCCAGAAGGGGGCGAGGAGCGCCGCCGCGGCCGGCCCGGCGCCGGGTGCGGCGGCCCGCCGTTCGGATGGAATGGGCTCCCGTGGGGATCCGCGGCGGTGACGCCTGCCCGGCTCCCGGTCCGCCGGGTGCCAGGGTTTCGGCATGCAGATCGGTTACAAACTGGCCTCGGAGGCCTTCGGGCCCCAAGAGCTCATCCGCCAAGCGGTCCGCGCGGAAGCGGCGGGCTTCGACTTCGTCGAGATCAGCGACCACTACCACCCCTGGCTGGACGTCCAGGGCCACTCCTCCTTCACCTGGACGGTCCTGGGCGCGGTGGCCGCCAGGACCGAACGCATCGGGCTGGCGACCGGAGTGACGTGCCCGACCGTCCGCTACCACCCGGCGATCATCGCGCAGGCCGCCGCGACCCTCGCCCTGGTCTCCGGCGGCCGCTTCGTGCTGGGCGTCGGCTCCGGCGAACGGCTCAACGAACACGTCGTCGGCCAGGAGTTCCCCGACTCGGTCCGGGTGCGGCACGAGCTGCTGCGCGAGGCCCTGGAGATCATCCGGCTGCTGTGGCGCGGTGGCTACCGCTCCTACGAGGGCCGGCATCTGCGGCTGGAGGACGCCCGGGTCTTCGACCTGCCCGACGAACTCCCGCTGATCGCCGTCGCCGCCAGCGGCCGGCACTCGGCGCGTATCGCCGCCGAGCTGGGAGACGGCCTGTTCGCCACCGAGGACAAGGCCTCGATCGTCCGCCACTACCGGGACGCGGGCGGCTCCGGACCCGGGTACGCCGAGGTGCCCATGGCCTGGGCCCAGGACGAACGGACCGCCGCCGAGGCGGCCCTGAAGACCTCCCGATGGGCGCTGACGGGGTGGAAGGTGATGAGCGAGCTCCCCAACCCGGTCAACTTCGAAGCCGCCACCGGGACCGTCCGCACCGAGGACATCCTGGAGAAGTTCGCCTGCGGCCCCGACCCGGACCGGTACGTGTCGGCCGTCCAGCAGTACGTCGACGCCGGCTTCGACCGGCTGGTCATGCAGAACGCGGGCCCCGACCCCGACGGATTCATCGACTTCTACCAGCGCGAACTCGACCAGCCGCTGCGCCGGCTGCGCCCGTCCGATGCCGCCTGACGACCCGGAGCACCCGCGGGGCTCCACCGTCCGCGGCATCGACCACGTCGGGGTCACCGTCCCCGACATCGATGTTG
Organism: Streptomyces fumigatiscleroticus; assembly: GCF_014647975.1. Classification (GTDB taxonomy): domain Bacteria; phylum Actinomycetota; class Actinomycetes; order Streptomycetales; family Streptomycetaceae; genus Streptomyces; species Streptomyces fumigatiscleroticus. Next base: position 112,853 of record NZ_BMQF01000001.1, on the reverse strand, counting down.
CCACCGCCTTCTTCGCTCGTGCCCTGGACGCCGAGGTGCTGTACGACACGCTGCGCCACGAGGACGGGCCGAAGAGCGGGGCGGGCACGGCACAGCGGCTGGGAGTACCCCCGGGCACCGAGGAGCGGGCCATCCGCATGCTCGCCCTGCCGCGCGGCCCCGGCCTCGAACTCTTCGAGTTCGGCGGCCCGCGGCAGAGGGAGCCGGCCCTCCCCTGCGACCTCGGCTGGCAGCATCTCGCCGTCTATGTCGACGACCTCGACCACGCCCTCGCCCGCGTCGAGGAGGCGGGCGGGCATGCCCTGTCCGCCCCGGGCCCACTGCCCGGGCCCGAGGCGGGACCGCGCAACCGCATGGCCTACGCGCGCACACCGTGGGGCAGCACCCTGGAGCTGATCACCTATCCGGATCCCCAGCCCTACGAGGAACACACCCCGCGTCGGCGCCGGCGCCCCTGAGGGAGCGGACCGGTCGCGCATCCGCGGGTCAGGTCGCGGGGGCCAGTGCGGTGCTGTCCAGGGCCGGACGCAGGGACCTGGCCAGGCCGACGCCGTCGCCGGTGGCCCAGAAGTGCAGGAAGAACAGGCGGGGGTGTTCGTCCTGGGTGTGGTTGTGCAGCTCGACGATGTCGATGCCGCCCTTGCGCAGGGCCCGGATGACCTTCTGGGTCTCCGCCGCGGTCGTCACGAGGTCGCCGCTGAGGGCGGCCTTGCCGTCGCCGAGCGGCTGGAAGCTGACGGCGTTGGTGATGCCGAGGGTGGAGGGCAGCACGTGGTGTCCGTCGGTGACGGGCCGGCTGCGGGGGAGGACGAAGCGGTAGACGCCGCCGTCCGCGGTGCCCTTGCGCCCGAGCGCGGTGTCGATGCCGGAGGTGTCCAGGTCGACGGGGGGCGGGGAGGCGGGGGGCGGGGAGGCCGGCGGCGTATGGGTGGCCGCCAGCGCCGCTCTGACGCCCTTGGCGAGGGTGACCGGGTCGCCCATGGCGTGGATGTGGGTCCACCAGATGTCCGGGTGCTGGGCGGGGAGGTGTTTGTGCAGGGCGGTCTGGTCGATCCCGGCGGCCTGGAGCGCGTCGGTGACCTTCGGCAGTTCGCGTTCGGTGACGACCAGGTCGCCCATCAGCATGGTGCCGTCGTGGTACTTGGCGAAGGAGGCGGTACCGCCCAGGGCCAGCTCCGGCTCGATCCGCACGCCGTGGGTGAAGACGGTGAGATCGTCACGGAGCAGCGGGACGCGGTAGACGCTGCCCTCCGACAGGGTGCCGGTCCGGCCCAGGGCGCGGGCCACGCCGGTCCAGTCCCCGGCGCTCGTGGTCACCGGCGGACGGGGCCGGTGACCTTCCGCGCCCTCGGGTCCGGCGCGGCCGGTCGAGGCCGTGCCGCAGGCCGCCAGTACCAGCAGGAGCGCGGCGTTGGCGCCGGCCAGCCGCAGACGGGTGAGTCGTACACGTCGTGTCCGGGGTGAGTGCCGGAACATCGTCCCTCCTCGAAGTGGGCCGGTCACACGTGATCCGTGTGATCCACTGCGCAGGCAACCAGGCGATGACGGAGCCGGGAGGAAGACGCGCCCGGCCGCACGGAACTTCGTACCGAGTGCTCGCAGGACGTGGGCCGAACGGGCGGTAGCGGGCCCGGGGGTTGCGCCACACGGCTGACGGGTGATCGGAAGGCCGGGCGGACCGGGGACGGTGCACCTGAGCACCGGGGCGGCTTATGGCCTGCCCTCCCGGCCCGACTGGAGCCTTCGTGAACCGACGATCCGTGATCGGCGGCGCCCTTCTCGCGCTGACCGCCCTGACCGCCTCCCCCGCGGGTGCCGTACCCGCCGGCCCCGGCTGTTTCGACCGCGCGAGGAACCCGTACACCTCCGTCGTCGACAGTCATCTGCACTTCCGGCCCTTCGGGGGACCCGCGATCCCGTTCAAGGAGCTCACCGGCTATCTGCGCAGGACCGGGGTGCGGTACGCGAACGTGTACGGGATCGGGCAGACGCTGCCGGCGGACTCCGCCTGCACCTACTACCTGGACTGTCCGGGCACCAAGGTCACACCCAGCATGAAGAACGACTTCGCCAACGCCCGCGACATGCTGGAGAACGCCCCGAAGGACCTGCATCTGACGCTGTCGATGACCTTCCCCGACCTCGCCCACCCGGACGGTGTGCTGGAGCGGATGCGGCTGCTGGAGAAGGAGTATCCCGGGCGGTTCAGGTGGATGGGGGAGGTCAATCTCGTCAAGCAGGCGCTGCTGCACAACGGGCACGAGCCCGCGGACCGTGCGGACATCGCGGACTGGGCACCGTTCATGGCGGAACTGCGGGCCCGGCACATCCCCTTGACCATCCACTCCGACCTCGGCAACGACGGCGACCACACCGAGTTCCTGCCGCTGATGGAGGAGGTGCTGGAGCGTTACCCGCACAACCGCGTCGTGTGGGCGCACATGGGCCTGTCCAAGGAACTGTCGGCGATGGACCCCGGGCAGCATGTCCGCATCCTGCGCCGGCTGCTGGACCGGCACGCCAACCTGGACCTGGACATCAGCTGGCGTGTGCTCTACGACCAGTACTTCTCCAAGCCGCGGGCGCGCCGAGAGTACGTGCCCTTCCTCAACCGGTACGCGCAGCGCGTGCTGACCGGCACCGACTTCGTCGCCTCCCGCGACAAGGACTTCCAGACCTACAAGGAGGAACTGGAAGTCACCAGCCGGATCAACAAGTACCTCGACGACGACGCCTTCCGCGAGATCGCCCTGGGGCAGAGCTACTTCGACCTGCTCCACCTGCGCGCGGCGGCCCCGCGGGTGTGCCGCTGAGCACGCGGGGGCCCGTCACTCGGTGAGCCGCACGGCCGCCGAGCCGGTGCGGCCGCCGGCGGTGACCGTCAGGGTGACCGTGCCCGGGCGGACGGCGGTGAGGGTGTGGGCGGTCAGGTCGAGGACGGCCAGGGTACGGCGGTCGCGGGTGGCCTTCCTCGCCGCGGCGGCCGAGCCGGCGATCACCAGGCCGGGGGAGCCGGTCCAGGTGACGCTGGCGGGGTGGCGGAGGGGGAACCGGAGGCCGTACTCGCTGGTGATGCCGGTCGCGGAGACGGTGGCACAGGCGCCGGCCGCGAGCCGGTCGGGGGCGGACAGGTCGATGCCGTCGATCAGGGGGCGGCTCTCCGCCAGGAGCCAGTCGCGGGTCTTCGGACTGGGCAGGCCGCGTCTGACGCGGGCGGGGTGCGGGTCGACGGCGACGTTCATCCAGCCGAAGAAGCCGCCCTGGTCGGGTGAGCTGTAGGGGGTCTTGCCGACGGCCGGGGTGGTCACCTCCAGTACGCCGTCGGCGCGGGTCACGGACGCGGTGTGGGCATGGCCGGTGAACAGGGCGATCGGCTTGCCGGAACGCTCCCGGAAGTCGGCCAGCCAGCGCTTGATCAGGCCGGCGGCGAGCCGGTCGGAGAGCTGGGAGGAACCGGCGCCGGACGGGTCGTGCAGCGGGTGGTGGAAGGAGACGACCACACCGGTGACGGTCCGGTCCTCGGCGGCCCTTGCCAGTTCGGACTCCAGCAGCGGCACCTGGTCCCAGTCGGAGGTGCGCATGTCGCCGGTGTGCGAGTCCAGCAGGACGAAGCGGGTGCCCTTGTGGTCGAAGACCTGGCGGCTGGGCCGTCCGGTCGCGGCCAGGAAGGCGTCCAGACCGCCGGTGGCGGACAGGCCCGCCTCGTGGTTGCCGGGCGTCCAGTGGACGGGTATGCCGTCCGGGACATGGTCGCGCAGCAGGCTGTTGGCCAGGTCGAAGTCGGCCGGATGGTTGTCGTCGACGAAGTCGCCGTTGATGAGGATGAAGTCGGGTCCGCTCGCCACCGCCTGCTCCAGCGCGGTGGCCGCCTGCCGTCCGGAGAAGGAGTCGGGACCGGCCGCCGCGCTGATGTGCAGGTCGGACAGGACCGCGAACCTCCACCGGCCGCGCGGCAGACCGCCCTGTCCGACCACGTACGGGTCGGGCGGCGGCGCCTCGGCGGTCTGCGGCCGCTGCCCGACCTGGGCGACGAGATGGTCGAGGTCGAGCGCGCCCGCGTTCTTGCCGGCCTGCGAGGTCTCCGCGATGTACAGGCGCAGCAGGGTGATCGGGGCGGAGAAGCCGTCGGGTAGTTCGCCGACGACCTGGCGCCAGCCCGTCCAGTCCACGGTGGTGGTGAAGGTGAACGGCACGTTGGTGGTGGACTGGGAGCGCAGCATCGCGCGCAGCCAGTGGCCGCGTCCGTCGCCCCTCACCCACAGGGCGAGCCGCTTGGTGCCGGCGGGCAGGGTGAGCGGGGCGCCGGCCACCGCGTACGCCGCCGAGGTACTGGACTGCCCGGTGAAGTCGTACGTCAGACGCAGGGCGTGGTTGCCGGTGCCCGCGCCGGGCCGGTCGGCGGCCTCGACGAGCTCGACGGCGGCGGTGCCGCGGGCGGCCAGGGCGGTCCAGGTCTCGCCCGGTTCGAACTCCGCCAGCGACACGTCGGCCAGCCCCACCGTCACCGCGAGCCTCGCCGAGATACCGCCCACGGTCGCCGTGAGGACCGTGGCCCTGCCGTCGGCCTCCGCCGCCCCGGTGACGGTGAGGCGGCCGTCGGCCTCCACCGTCACGCCGACGACCGTCCTGTCGTAGTCGAGGGTGGCGTCCCGGCCGGCCACGGGGGCGTTGAAGCCGTCGGCGTCGTAGCCGGTCAGGCCGGCCTCGGCGGTGGCGCCGGGTTCGATGGTGAGGGTCTGCTCGGTAAAGAAGAGCCGGTGCAGCTCGCCGACGACGCGCAGCTCGCGTTCGCCGCGGGCGGCGCCGGAGCGTACCCTCAGGGTGCCGGTGCCGGGCCGGCCCGCGCGGAAGACCCCGTCGTCCGTGCGGCCCAGCGAGTCCGGCCGCGCCGACCACTTCACCTCGTTGCGGCCGGTGCCGACCGGCGACCAGGTCTCGTCGTACCCGGCGGCGGTGACGTTCAGGGTGAGGCCGGGGACCACCCGGTCGGCGGCGGTGCGGACGTCCAGGCCGCGCAGGCGGCCGGAGCCCTTCGGGCCGAACAGCCCGACGGCGTTGGGCACCGGCCGCTCGCCGCCGTCCGACGGGGTGTTGACCACGCTGACCTCCGTGTCTCCGGGCCGCCGGGCGACCATGCCGGTGGAGCCGCCGCCGTCCAGCATGAACGCCTCGGTGGCGCCCAGCCGGACCAGGAGTTCGGCGGTGGCGTCGTAGGTGAGACCGGCGGAGAAGTTGGCCGAGCCGTCGACGGCGACCAGCAGCAGGCGGCGTCCGCCGTCCGTCCAGCCGATGACCGTGCGCGGCTTGTCCGCGTCGTTGCCCTCGCTGGGCGGGAAGTCGACCGCCTTGCCGTCCCTGACCAGCACGGCGTTACTGCCCAGCGCCATGCGAGGGGCGGCGGGCGAGTCGGAGCGCGGCGCGAAGGTGGCGGTGACGGCGTCGCCCTCGCGGGCGGCGGCGAGCCGCGAGGCGGCCACGCCCCGGCCGACGACGATCAGCCCGCCGTCGGGTACGGCGGTGTCGGTCAGCCCGTCGTTGACCGCGGTCACCTTGCCGTCGGTGACGACGAGTTCGGTGTACGGCCCCGCGCCCCGGATCGCCGTGCGCGGACCCGGACCCCACAGCGGTGTGTAGACGGCGAGAGCGTCCACCGGCACGGAGGCGGAGTTGAGCGCGGCCAGCGGGCGGCTGGTGCCGGCCACCGTGACCGTGCCCTCGACCAGCAGGTCGGCCAGGCGCGCGATCCGGTCGGCGCCGACCGTCGCGACGGTGGTGGCGGTGGTGCTGCCCTTGCGCAGCTCGCCGTCCTGGATCTCCGGGCCGATGGCCGCCTCGGTCTCCGTGATGTCGAAGAAGTCGCCGTTGACCGCGGCCACCGCGCCCTGCGCGTCGGCCGCCACCGACGGCGTACGCCTCTCGCTCACCGCGCGGGCGAGAAGGTCCACGCCGACGGAGGCGTCGCGCAGATCGGCGTTGAGGACGTGCACACGGGTCCAGCCGGTCCGGCCGAAGGTGTCGTACGAGGTGAGGACGATGCCCGGGGCCACCGGGCGGTCCACCCGGGCGACCTCGACGGATTCGCCGGGGACCGTCGTGCGGTAGCGGGGGACCTGGTGGTCGAGGCCGCCCGAACCGGTATCGGCATCGGCATCGGCACCGGGACCGGTGGGGCGGGCGGGGGCCGCGGTGGCCGGGCCTCCGGCCGCGGTCGCGGTGAAGGCGGCGGCCACCGCTCCGGCGAGAATGCCACGGCGAGTCGGACCCGTGGTGGGGCTCTGCGGGAATTCGCTCATGTCCCGACAAGCTACGGGGTGCGAACGACCGTGGCCTGAACGGCGAGTTGATGACCTGACGGACATGCCGGAGAAGCGGCCGGCCGGCCGACGGCTCAGACGCTTCCGCTCTGCTCGGCCGGGCGGGGGCGGCCGGAGGCGAGGCCCGTGGCACGGGGGGGCCGGCGGACCAGGTCGGGCAACACGCCGGCCAGCCCCGCCAGGGCCATCACCGCACCGAGCCAGAGCGGAGCGCGCAGCCCCCAGACGTCGATCACGACGGCACCGATGGAGGAGCCGAGGATGACGCCGAGGGTGATGAAGGAGGAATGCACCGTGTTGACCAGCGGACCGGCGTTTCCGGCGCGGTGGACGCGGGTCACCATCGCCGGGTTCATGGTGACGCCGGCCAGGCCGATGCCCATCATGCAGACGACCGCCGGAACAGGCAGGCCGGCCAGAAGGGCGAAGCCGGTCAGGAAGAGCGCGTTGAGCACCAGGCCGACGGCGAGAACGAGGGCGGTGTGGCCGTCGGCGAAGCGCCCGACGACGGTGTTGCCCACGACGGTCGCGGCACCGTAGGCGAGCAGCAGCACGGGGACGGTCCCGGGGGAGAAGCCGGTGACATCGGTGAGGATCGGGTTGAAGTAGCTGAAGGCGGAGAAGGTGGCGCCGATGACGAGCGTGCTGGTGGACAGCGCCAGCCACAGCCTGGGCCTGCGGAAGACACCGGCCTGATCGCGGAAGCCGCCGCCACCGCCGGGGCGCTCGACGTGGTCCACGCCGATCAGGGTGGCCACGGCGGCGACCACGGTGATGAGGGTGATGACCCAGAACGCCGCGCGCCAGCCGAAGTGCTCGCCCACCAGGGTGGCGATGGGCAGGCCGAGCAGGGTGCCGAGCATCAGGCCGTTCATCGCGACGGCGATCGCGCGACCACGGACTTCGGGGCGGGTGAGCTGGGCGCACATCGAGATGCCCACACCGAAGAAGGCCTGCGAGGCGGCGCCGGTGATGATCCGCGCGGCCAACATCACTCCGTAGCCGGTCGCGGTGGCGGCCAGCACGTTGCCCGCGAGGAAGAGGGCGAACAGCACCATCAGCGCCGTACGCGGCGGGAACTTCATGAGGGCCACGGTCAGCACCGGCCCCCCGGCCGCCATGGCCACCGCGAAGGCGGTGATGAGGTAGCCGATCTGCGGGACGGTGGCATCCAGTCCTTCGGCCATCTGCGGCATCAGCCCGGCGACCACGAACTCACTGGTCACCATGGCGAAGATGCCGAGCGCCAAGACGTGTACGGCACGGGGCACGGGTCGGTCTCCCTCGTCGAGTCGAGTTGTGGATCGAAAGTTATGGATCGATAGGTTCAAAACTCGCGCATGTGTCATGTGTCATGCGTCATACGGCGTGCGTCACGTGTCGGTGGCGTGCCCGGTCAGCGGGTCAGGGCGTCCATGATCACCTCGGCGATCGACTCCAGGGTGGCGCGGTCGGCCCCGCCCTGGCCGGAGATGCGCATGCCGCCGATCGACGCGTTGACGAAGCGGGCCAGGGCTCCGGCGTCCCTGGCGGAGGTGATGCTGCCGTCCCGCCGCCCCAGCTCGATCACCGCGCGCAGCGCCGCCAGCCGGCGTGCCGTGTCACGCTCCAGCATCCCCGCCGTCCTGGCGTCGCGGGCGGCCAGCTCGACCGTGGTGTTCACGGTGAGACAGCCCAGGCTGCGGCCGCCGGCCCGGTGCTCCGTCTCGCCGTCGACGACCATGGCGAGCAGGGCGCGGATCCTGTCGGCCGCGCTGAGCCGCGCATCGTCCAGAAGAGCCAGCTGGGCGGTGGTCATGGTGTCGATGTAGCGGGCCAGCGCCCGTTCGAAGAGGTCGCGCTTGCTCCTGAACGTGTTGTAGATGCTGCTTCGCCCCAGCCCCGTGGCCTCGCACAGATCCTGTGTGGAGGTGGCTTCGTAGCCCTTCTCCCAGAATGTGCGCATCGCCGCGTCCAGGGCCCGTTCCTCGTCGAACATCCTCGGTCGGGCCATGGCGTGACCCTAACCGTTTTGGATCGACCGTTGCAATACCTGCTCGCGGTCACAGTCGGCAGGGAGGCAGGGCGGCAGGGAGGCAGGGCGGCAAGGCGTCTCCCGGGCAGGGCGACAACCTGCCGCTGTGGCTGACATCCATGAGCTCTTGGCCGTTCTGAACCTGCGGGGAGGTCTGTCGGACGAAGAGGCGGCGGAGCTTCGATGGCATCTCGGTCCGGGCGACAAGCCCGGCACGCTGCGGATCGTGCCCGAGTTCCCGGTCGTGGTGGCGGACGAGTACGGCGAGCCCGTCGTCGAGGACCGGCCCATGCCTGTGCTGGGCCGGCACGGGGAGGCCTGGAAGGTGGACGGCGTGCTCGTGGCCGAGCTGCTGCACCCTGAGGAGACCCGCGACGGGTCCTGGGCGCTGACCGTTCGGCAGGAGATCCATCCGGACGACTTCGACCGCACCGGTGAACTGCTCGACTGGCTGGCGGGCAAGGCCGACGGACGGCACCGTTCCGGCGACGGTGCCGTCCGTCTGGGCTGGATCAGGTACTACGAGTCGGACCGGTTCGAGCCGCTGATGGTTCGGGACGGCAAGGTGCTGTGGCCGTGACGGCTCGTGTCACCCGTCAGGGCCACAGCAGTCGGCGGTGCCAGGCGCTCCCGCCGGTGGCGGTGTCCCTGCGGTACTGGACGCGGTGGTGGACCCGGTCGGCACTCGCCGCCCAGAACTCCACCTCGGTGGGGGTGATGGCGTAGAGCGTCCAGCTCGGGGGGCACGGCACCTCCTCCGGGTGGAGCGAGTCGAGGCGTGCGAACTCGGCGAGCACGTCGGCCCGGTCGCCGAGCGGACCCGGCCGGTGCAGGTGGGCGGCGAGGCGGGAGCCTCGCCCGCGCTCGGCGAAGTCGGCCTGAGAGGCGGCACGTTCCAGGCCCGCGGCCTTGCCCACGACGCGGACCTGACGTCCGGCGGCCGGCCAGTAGAAGTGGGCCGACACATGCGGATTCGCCGCGATCTCCCGGCCCTTGCGGCTGTCGGCCGGGGTGGCGAAGTACAGGTGGTCGTCGTCGATGTCCTTGACGAGCAGGACCCGGCTCGACGGAACTCCGGACGGACCGACCGTGCACAGGCTCATGGCATGTGGCTCCGGTTGTCCCGCGGCGTGCGCCGCGAGGATCCAGTCCCCGATCACCGGCACGGGGTTGTCCGGGAGGTCCTTCTCGGAGAATCCGGCATCCGGCACGTTCGCGAAAACCGGTATCGACCTGAGTCTGCCGCGCATCGTCTCGTTCACATGCCAGGATCCTACCGGCGTCACAGGCCGGGGGTGCCGTCCGCGTCCGCCTCCCGGCTGTCGTCCGAGGGCGGCCGCTGTCGTCGTCGCCATGTGCCCCTGCGCGATCAGCTGCCGCCACGCCCTCGTACAGGCGGGATCCCCCCGGGCGGCGGGGGCAGGCACCCGGAGGACCCGGGGGCAGGCACCAGTGCGTCGAGGTCCGTCCCGCGTGAGGCTGAAGCGGTCCTTGCCGAGCACATGTGGAGGAACTCGTGGTCATCTCCGTCTCACCGTCCTCGCGCCGCGGACCGCGCTACCGCGCCGGTCTCCGGGCGGGAGCCGTCGCCGTCTGCTGCGGTCTGCTGCTGAGCGGACCGGCCGTCGCCACCGCCGCCACCGCCGCCACCGCGTCCGCCGCCCCGGTCCGGGCGCAGGAGCGGCACGAGGTGCCCGGCAGGGGAACACTGGTCTCTGCCGAGAAGCTGTACACGCTTCCGACACCGCGGGCCGTGGCCGCCGAGTTGGGGGCGGCCGGGTTCCCGGACGACACCGTCCGGCACGGCGTGGTCGCGTACCGGCTGGTCTACCGCACCGTCGACCCGCATGGACGGCCCACCACCGCGAGCGGGCTGTTCGTGCTGCCGCTCATCGGCGACAGACGCTTGCAGACGGTCTCCTTCGCGCACGGCACCGGCAGTCACAAGGACGACTCCCCGTCGATGCGGCGTGGTGACTTCGTGTCGGCGCCGGTGATCGCGCACGCGTCGGCCGGAGCCGCGGGGGTCGCGCCCGACTATCTGGGAATGGGCGAGGGGCCCGGTCCGCATCCCTGGATGGACATCGGGTCCGAGACCACTGCGTCGCTGGACATGCTGCGGGCGGCCCGCGCCTTCGCACCCCGCACCGGACATGTGCTGGAGCGCGAGGTCATGGTCACCGGCTTCTCGCAGGGAGCGTCGGCGGCACTGGGGCTCGGCCGGGCCCTTCAGGCGGGTGAGGACCGCTGGTTCGGGCTGGGGGCCCTGGCACCGGTCAGCGGCGCGTACGACTTCGGCGGCGCGGAGCTGCCCGCGCTGCTGGAGGGCGAGGTGGAGCCCAAGTCCGCCGTGCTGTACGGGGCGTACCTCCTCGTGGCGTTCAACCGGCTCCATCACCTCTACGACAGCCCCGGCGACGTGTTCCGGGCCCCTTACGACAGCACCGTCGAGGCGCTCTTCGACGGGGCGCACACGGGGGAGCAGCTGATGCGGGGTACCCCGGACAGCCTGGACGAGCTGCTGACCGAGCACGGACGGGAACTGCTCGCGCGTCCGGCGGGACCGCTGGCAGCGGCGCTGCGCACCACCGATGCCGTATGCACCGACTGGGTGCCCCGTGTCCCGGTCCGGCTGTACATGGCGACCGGCGACGAGCAGGCCGTCACCGCCAACACCGAGCACTGCCGGGCGGCTCTGCTGGACCACGGTGTGGCCGTCCCGGTGGTCGACCTCGGCGCCGTCGACTACCAGGGCTCCCGTCACCTGGGCTCCCATGTCGCGGCCACCTCGGCGATCGTGCGCTGGTTCGGCGAGCTGCGGCGGCGGTGAGACGGGACGGGGCAGGGGCAGAGGGCGCCCCGGCCGGAGCCGGGGCGCCCGGGGTGGTGCGGGGCGGAGCCACCGTCAGTGGTCGGTCTCCAGGTGGAGCTTGAGCAGGTCCACACCGTAGTCGTTGCCGTTGGGGGTGCGGATGATGGTGTGGATGTGCTGCTGGGTGGGGGTGCCCTGGGGGCCGCCCGGGCCGCCGGCGCCCGGGCTGGGGGAGGCCGACGCGGAGGCGGAGGCGGAGGCCGAGGCCGAGCCGCTCTCCTCGTCCTCGTGGTAGGCGAGCGGGGACTCGGCGTCGTACTCGATCAGCACGACCGGGCTGTGGACGCGGTAGTAGAACGCGGAGTCGTCCTCGTACTCGCCGATCCAGTAGAAGTACGTGTCGTCGAGGTGCTTCTCGATCTCCCGCATGCGCACGCGCGCGTGGCCCTCGTCCTGGTAGCCGACGTACACCTCGACCAGGTCGAGCAGCAACTGCTGCTGCCGGTGGTTCAGGGCCGAGCCCTTGACGCCCGCGTACGGGATGGTGGCGTTGTCCTGGCCGGCTCCGGCGATCAGGTTCGTGCCCGACTTCTCGTCGCCGGAGAGCGCGGCGGCGAGCTGGGTCTCGTCCAGCGAGCGCAGCAGCTTCAGGCCCGCGGCGGTCTCCTCCCGGAAGAGGTGGTAGTCCGTACCGTCGTATGTGATCTTCGTCGGCTCGGAGCCCATGAAGGTCGGGGTCATCACGACCTGGTCGCCCAGGACGAAGTAGTTGATGACGAGGTGGTGGCCCTCGAACTGGAAGCCCCAGGCGTCGGTCGCCGACGGGGTGCCCATGAGGGTGAACCAGTAGGCGTCCTCGTTGAGCGCCTTGGAGGTGTCGCCGGAGTACTCGCCGAGGAACTGGTTGAGCTTGCGGATGCTGTTGGCCTGCGTGAGGCCGCGGGCCGACAGCGACGCCTTGAGCAGCTTCATGCCGAGCGCGTACTGGGTCTCGGTCAGGTCGCGCAGAGCGACTCCGTCGCGGTCGTTGGAGTCGACGTTGGTCCAGTCGAGCCACTGGTCGGCGTCGACGTCGAAGAGGGTGGCCGACTTCTGGTCGTCGGTGAGCGAGTCCAGGAAGGCCTTGGCGGCGCGGATCACCGGGGTGGTGGAGACGCCGGTGGAGTGGATCGCGTACAGGTCGTCGACGACGGTGCCGTCCGTGGTGACGCCGACGAAGTCGTCGTAGGCGATCGTCTGGCCGAAGCCGCCGCCCGCCGGCGGGCCCGACGGGGAGCCCGACGGGGTGGCGCTCGCCGTCGCGTCGGCGGCGGAGGTCTCCTCCGCGCCGGCCGTGGCGGCGGCGTAGCCGCCCATCACCGCGACGGCCGAGACGCCGCCCGCGAGCAGCGCCTTGTTCATGAACCACCGGCGGGAGCGGTGGGCTGCCTGGGTACGCGGCTTGTGTCCGTTGGTTGTGTTGACCATGCCATGAACGATTTCGTCAACAATTAAGTTTTCCTTGGCAGGAAGCTGTGCGCGAGGTATGAGTCCCGGGCTCGTCGGCGTCAACCGCCGTCGTCCGTACGTCAGTTGGCCGGGTGCTGCGTCACAGATGCCGTAAGGGGAGCCGATTGCCCAGATCCGCGATATTGATCATGGTGTGGGTGAGGGTGCTCACCGCGGTGATCGTGACCTGGAAACCCGTTTCGTTCAGCGCGTTGCATACGCCCAGCAGCGCGAAGAGACCGCCGCGGTCGCAGTAGGTCACGTCCGCCAGATCCAGCAGCACCCGACGGTGATCGCCCGGGTGCTCGGCCAGCTGCACGAGGGTCTCGGTGAGCAACTGGACGGTGTGCACGTCGAGTTCGCCGGCCAGGCATACGAGCGCGGCGTCCTTCTCCGCGGCCGGCAACCGGCGGACGGTCAGTCGAGGTTCCACATCCAGGCTTCCTACCCGCTGAGCTCCGCCGTGCCTCCCCCGGTTCGTCGCCTGCTTGTCGTGGCAACGTTTCTGCCGCTGGTCAGGACAGTGCTCCGACAGTGTTGTCTCACCGGTTCGAGTTAACCCGCCCCATCGACTGCGGTGGACGCCCGTTCCGCGGCCGCGGCAGCGGCGCGGCGGGCGGCAGACCGTCGGCGTGGTCGGCGGCCTCCCGCCACTGGCTGGGCGTCAGGCCGTAGACGCTCTTGAAGGCGCGGGTGAAGTGGGCGGGGCTCGTGAACCCCCAGCGATGGGCGACCGCGCTGATGGTGGGGGCGGCGCGGCGACGGCGGGCGAGCTCGCGGGCGCACTCCTCCACGCGGCGCAGCTGGACGTACCGGATCAGTGTGGTGTCCTCGGCCTCGAAGACACGGTGGAGGTAGCGGACGGAGACACCGAGCGCGGCGGCGATGCGCCGGGGACTGAGGGAGGGGTCGCCGAGGTGCGCCTCGATATGGCGGCGGACGGCCGCGGCCAGCGGATGACCGCCGTGCGGTTCGGGTCCCGGGCCGGTCGGCGCGAGATCGTCGACGAGGGCGGCCAGCAGATCGGCGCCGACCCCGGCCAGGCGCTCGCCGACGGGGTCGGAGAGACGGTCGGCGGTGGCGGCGACCCGGGAGACGAACGTCGCCGCGAGCGCGGGCGTGCCGCCGTCCACGGACACGTCGCGCCCGGTCAGGCCGGCGAGCCGGGGAAGGGACACCCCGACGGCACGCAACGGCAGGTGAAGGACGTCGAAGGCGGAGCGGCTGTGCAGCTCCAGGGAGAACGGGAGGCCGTGATCGACCAGGAGGAGAGCGCCGGGTTCCAGCGGGGTGTGCCGGCCGGCCTGGGTGAACACGCCGGAACCGGCGCGGTGCAGGGCGACGGAGAGGCGCTCGGGTGTGTCCGGGCCGTGCCGCGGGGCGGGGCGGCTGATACGGCACGGGCCGGCGTCGGCGGTGAGCACGGCGGCGTAGCCGAACCGGGCCGCGCTGAGCGTCGCCTCGAAGGGCGCCCCGTCCCGCGCCCGCACCCGGACCGGCGCCCACCACGACCGCAGGGCGTCCTGCCAGGCCGTGAGGCGTTCGCCCGCCGGGACCGTCGCCGTTCGAAGTACGTCCATGGGCATGCCTCTTTCGTGTCCTCCCCCGCCGCGGGGGCGCCCCCGCCTCCTGGCCAGCATGGTCGGCGACAGGTGCGCAGGGGTAAGTCATCTGACGTGCGTCCGCCGGGCTCTTCCGGCGCTGCGCCTCCTCAGGTGTGCGCGCACCGTCAAGCGGTCGTGCCACTCCTCCGCAGACACGACGACCACCGGTCCGTAGGGTGGGAGCCGGCCGCGCGGGTGACGCCGCCGGGTCCGCCTCGCCGCGAGGAGCCCGGACGTTGTTCACCCGCAGCCCCGTACGTCGTGCAGGAGACCCACCGTGGAGCCAGACATGCAGCACTCCCCGCCGCTCGTCCTCGACGCGGCGGCCGAGGCGTTCGTCGCGCGGGGCCGCCGTCCGGCGGCGGCCCGGGCCAAGAGGCCGGCGGTCCTCGCCCCGGACGTGACGGAGGAGTGGCTGGCGCTGCCGGGTGAGGACGGGCAGCGGATCAGGGTGCGGGTGCTGCGTCCGGTGGACGCCGTGGAACCGCTGCCCGTGGTGCTGTACGCGCACACGCCGGGTGTGGACTTCGACGACCCGGACGGGCACCGCGCGCTCTGGGAGGACCTGGCGCTGGGCGCGGACGCCGCGGTCGTGGTCCCCGAGTACGACGATCCGGCGCAGGCCCGGCACCCGTTCGCGGCGCCGCGCTTCCACAGCGTGGCACGGTGGGTGGCGGACCAGGGGGCCGTGTGGGGGCTCGACGGGTCGCGCACGGCGGTGTTCGGGATCTCCGGCGGGGCCCGGCTCGCGGCGGCGCTGACCCTGCTGGCCGCCGAGCGCGAGGAGGTGTCGTTCGTCCAGCAGGTGCTGGTGTGCCCGGCGGTGGACGCCGCGATGGACACCCTCTCGCACCGCGAGTTCGCCCACGGCTACGGGCTCTCCGGCGCCGACGTGGCGGCGTTCTGGCACTGGTACGCCGACCCCGCCGACCACGCGGACCCGGCCGTGTCACCGCTGCGGGCCGGCCCGGAACTGCTGTCCGGGCTGCCTCCGGCGCTGGTGCTGACGGCCGAGGCGGACGTGCTGCGCGACGAGGGCGAGGCGTACGCGGCGCGGCTGCGCGCCGCCCGGGTGCCGGTGGTGTCGCTGCGCTGCCACGGCACGGTGCACGCGTTCGTGCTGTTCCAGGCGTTGCGGCACAGCGAGGTCGCGGCGGCGGCGCGCACCCACGCCCTGGACACCCTGCACGGGGCGCTGCACCGGCACGGCTGAGCGGCCCGGACGCGGCCCGGCACCAGGGCGGGCCGCCCGGTCAGCTTCCCCGCAGCGCTTCGGCGAGCGCCGCGCGGGAGGTGATGCCGAGCTTGGGGAAGATCTTGTACAGGTGCGCGCCGACGGTGCGCGGGGACAGCCCGAGCCGGGCGCCGATCTCCCGGTTCGTCAGTCCGGTGGCGGCGAGTTCGGCGATACGGCGCTCCTGCCCGGTCAGGACCTCGGCGCCGTCGGCGCGGCCGGCCCCGGCGGCCTGGAGCTCCTGGTCGCAGCGGGCCACCCAGACCGGCGCGGCCAGCCGCTCGAAGTCCGCGCGGGCGGCCAGCAGCCGGTCGCGGGCCTCCTTGGTCCGCGCGCGCCGGCGCAGCGAGGTGCCGTGCGCCAGCCGCAGCCTGGCCAGGTCGAACACCCAGTGCCCGGCGTCCGGCACCGCGTACGCGGCACGGTAGGCGGCGTCCGCCTCCTCGGCATCCGCGACCAGCGCGGTCGCGGCCGCCACGACGAACGCGTGGTGCGCCGATATCTCCGCCACGCCCAGCGCGCGGGCGGCGTCCACATGGACGCGGGCCTCCTCGGCGCGGCCGGTGTGCACAGCGGCCTCGACGAACACGGTCAGCCACATGTGGAAGCGCGGCTGGGTGCGCGGGAAGACACCGGGGCTGATCAGGGTGCGCAGGGTGTCGTAGGCGTCGTCGTAGCGCTCGTGGGCCAGCGCGCACAGGGCGCGCAGACCGGTCAGGGCCTGGGTGACGAACTGGAGCCGGTTCTCCTCGGCGACCGGCCGCAGCTGCGCGTCGACGCGGCCGAGGGCCTCGTCCTCGCCGCGGCCCGCCAGATAGTGGGCGAGGTGGTGGCGGAACATCAGGGCGTAGAAGTGGTAACCGAGTTCCTCGGCGGCGCAGGCCTCCTCCAGGGAGGTCCGGGCGTGCTGCCACCGGCCGTTGACGAAGCCCTGGTAGCAGATCGTCAACATGTACAGGCCCTGGGTGGCGTAGCCGTGGGTACGGGTCAGCCGCTCCCACACGGCCTCGCCCTCGTCGATGGCGTCCAGCGCGGACGCCGCCCACAGCGCGTGCCAGGCGGCGCCGGCCTTCTCCTCGGGCGGGGTGGCGGCGGCCGTCCGCCACAGCTCGGCCCGCAGACCGCGGGCGCTGCGCGGCAGGTCGACCCAGGCGCGGTGGCAGATCCTGGCCATCGGGGTGGCGTCCGGCAGATGGCGTTCCAGCGCCTGCCAGGCCCGGTCGTCGTTGGTGTACGTGCCCGCCACCAGCAGCTTGAAGAAGATCTGGTCGCTCAGCAGGGCACGCAGGGCCTCGGCGCCGGGGCGGGCCAGCGTGTCCAGCACACCGGGCAGCAGGGCGAGGGACGACGCGAAGTCGGAGTGCAGATTGTGGTCGACGTAGCAGACCGCGTACGCGTACAGCGGCGCGAACTCCTCGGGCACCTCGCCCTTGCCGATCTCCGCGACGAGTTCGGCGGTGTAGTTGAGCCGGCCGCCCCGCGCCGCCATGATCGCCGCCCAGATCAGACGGCCCGCACGCCGCTCGGGGCCGGTCGACAGCTCGGCGGCGCGGGCCAGCAGCCAGGCGGCCTCGGCGTCACCGCCGCGCTGTGCCATCCGGTCGCCGGCGGCCTGGACCCGGGCGGCCAGGTCCTCGTCGGGCAGGACCGCGGCGGCGGCCTCGTGCATGACGCGGCGTTCGTCGTCGGCGGGCAGTACGGCGGCGAGGTACTGGTGGGCCCGGCGGCGCTCGGCGGGGGTGGCCGCGGCGACCACGGCGCTGCGGACCAGCGGATGCCGGAACGTCCAGACGGTCCCGTGCGGACCGGCATCGCGCCGGGCCAGGCCGAGCGCCTCGACGGCCGCGGCGTCCGCCTCCGTCTCCGATGCCGTTCCCGCGTCGGTCTCCGGGAGCGTACGGGTGCCCGCCAGGGCGGCCCGCAGCAGCAGCGCCCGCGCGCCGGGCGGCAGGTCGCCGAGCCGGTCGGTGTAGACGCGTTCGAGACGGCGGCCCAGCGGGAGGTGGGCGGGGAGCGGCAGGATGCCGGTGCGGTGCTCGGCGGTGAGGTGGCGGGGCAGTTCGACCAGGGCGAGCGGGTTGCCCGCGGCCTCGCGCAGCACACGCTCGGCGGCATGCCGGGCCAGACGCGGGTGAAGGCGGCCGAGCAGCGCGCCCGCGTCGGCGCGGTCCAGCGGGCCGAGCTCCAACTGCTGGTGCGTCCAGCCGTCGAGCGTGCGGCGGATGGGGCGGGTCGTGGCGAGCAGCACCACCGGCAGCGTGTCCAGCCTGCGCTGGATGTGGCCGAAGACGGACAGGCTGGAGGAGTCGGTCCAGTGCAGGTCGTCCAGGACGACGAGGAGCGGCCGGCGGGCGGCGGCCTCGGCGAGCAGGGACAGGGCGGCCTCGC
Source organism: Streptomyces fumigatiscleroticus (assembly GCF_014647975.1). Lineage (GTDB taxonomy): Bacteria > Actinomycetota > Actinomycetes > Streptomycetales > Streptomycetaceae > Streptomyces > Streptomyces fumigatiscleroticus. The sequence goes on along the minus strand of NZ_BMQF01000001.1, from coordinate 94,999 downwards.
CGACCGTGAAGTCCTGCGGCGGCAGCCCCTCGGCGGCGCCGAGCGCCCGCTCCAGGGCGAGCCGCTGGTCGGCGGCGAGTCCGCGCGCTCCGCTCAGCAGCGGCCACAGCACCTGGTGCAGCACCCCGAACGCGTAGCCCGACTCGGCCTCGGCCCCGACCGCCCGCAGCGTACGGAACCCGGCGGCCTCGGCCCGCTCCCGGGCCCACTCGGCCAGCGCGGTCTTGCCGATGCCGGCCGCGCCGCGCACCAGCAGCGAGGTGCCCTCACCGCGGGTCGCCGCCGCGTCCAGGGCCGCGGCGAGAAGGGCGCGTTCGCGCACCCGGCCGATGACCGCGGTGGCGGCCGCGGGATCCGTTCCGGGTGGACCGGCCGGCGGTCCCGGCCGCTCCTGTGCCGCGCCGTCCTGCTCCTGCTGCACCTGGTCCCTTCCTCGAGCCCGCCGCCCTCGACGCTGCTTCCCGGACGGTGGTGGTACGTGCGGCCGATCCGCGCACACGGCGACGCCGTGTCCCATTATGGGCGGCGCTCCCGGGCCCCGAAGGGGCGGGGTCGGCGCCCGGCACAGCTGTCCGGTCGGTCGCACGGCGGTCGGACCGCAGGTCAGACGGGCGCCGCGTCCGCGCTGCCGGCCGACTCCCCGATGGCCTGGGCCAGGGCGGCCCGGCTGGCGATGCCCAGCTTCGGGAACGCCTTGTACAGATGGGTGGCGACGGTGCGCGGCGACAGGTGCAGCCGCTCGCCGATCTCCTTGTTGGACAGACCGCGCGCGGCGAGCCGCGCGATCCGCAGTTCCTGCGCGGTCAGCAGCGCGCTGCCGCCCGGCGCCGCCGTCACCGGGGCGCCCGCCGCACGGAGTTCGTCGGCGCAGCGCCGCTCCCACGGGCCGGCGCCCAGCGCCCGGAACGCGGCATGCGCCTCCCGCAGCAGACCGCGTGCCTCGGGACGGCGGCGCCGCCGCAGCCGGGCGCCGTGCGCGAGCCGCAGCCGGGCCATCGTGAACACCCAGGTGCCGGCGCCCGGCAGGGCACAGGCCGCCGCGTACCGCGCGTCGGCCTCCTCGTCGTCCGCGGCGACCGTCTCGGCGGCGGCGAGCAGGAACGCGTGGTGCGGGGAGATGTCGGCGACCCGGGCGGCGCGCGCGGCGGCCAGATGGGCGCGCGCCTGACCGTGCCGTCCCGTCTGCACGGCGGCGTCGACCAGGTCGTGCAGCGGGTGGTGGAACCACGACAGCCCGGCGGGCAGTTCACCGGGCGGGGTGAGCGCGGCGAGCCGTGCGTACGCCTCCTCGTAGCGGCCGTTGCCGAGGGCGGCCAGGGCCCGCAGATGGGCGAGTCGGTCGGTGACGAACCGCATCCCCGCGCGGCGCGCGACCGGCTCGATCCGCGCGGTCGCCTCGGCCAGGGCCCTCTCGTCACCGCGTCCGGCGAGGAACTGGGCGTGGTACATGCGCAGCAGCAGGGCGTTGCAGTGGTAGCCGAGACCGGCCGCGTCCTCGGCCTCCCGCAGGCAGTCCTCGGCCCGGTCCCAGTTGCCGCGCAGGAAGTCCTGGTGGCAGCGGGCCTTGGTGACGCTGCCCTGGGTGGCGTAGGCGTGCTGGCCCGCGAAGCGGGTCCACAGCGCCGGTTCCGCGGCGTCCACGGCGGCCGCGGTCCACAGCAGCAGCCAGGCCTCGCCGGTCTCCTCGTCGTGCGGCACTCCGTCGACCAGGGCGGCCAGTTCGCCGGGCACGCCGTGCGCGGTGCGGGCCGGGTCGCGCCAGGCGCGCAGGCACAGCCGGGCGGCGGGGGAGACGTGCCCGGCGTGCCGCTCCAGCGCCGTCCAGGCGCGCGGATCGCCGGTGTAGGACGCCGCGAGCAGCAGCTTGAAGTAGATCTGCTCGGTCAGTGAGCCGAAGGGGTCGCCGTCCGGGCCGGTCAGCGCGTCCAGCGCGGCGGGCAGCAGGGCGGCGGTGGACTCGAAGTCCACGTGGTGACTCTGGTCGACGTACACCACGGCGTACGCGAACAGCGGGCCGACGTCCTCGGGTACGGGCCCCCGGCGGAGCTCCTCCACCAGCCGGGTCGTGTACGGCAGCCGGCCGCCCCGCGCGGCGGTGACGGCCGCCCAGGTCAGCCGGCGGGCCCGGTCCGCGGGGTCGGGGCTGAGCGTTGCGGCGCGGTCCAGCAGACGGGCGGCCTCGCCGTCGGCGCCGCGCCGGGCGAGCCGCCGTCCGGCCCGTTGCAGGCGCGCGGCCAGGTCCTCGTCGGGGCCGGGCGCGGCGAACGCCTCGTGCAGCAGGCGCCGCGGATCGTCGGCGCCGAGCACCCCGGCCAGCAGCCGGTGCGCGCCGCGGCGCTGACCGTCGTCGGCGAGCGAGACGACGGCACTGCGCACCAGCGGGTGACGGAAGACGAGCCGTCCGGCGGTGTGCGGGACGGTGAGCCGGCTGGCCTCGATCTCGTCCAGCACGTCCTCGGCGGCGTCACCGCCGGCCAGCCGCAGCCAGGTCCCGGTGGAGCCGCCGCCGGCACCGCTGTCCAGCGCGGCCAGCAGCAGCACACGGAACGCGGCGGGCGACAGCGCGCCGAGCCGGCCGGTGTACAGCCGCTCCAGCCGGCGGCCGAGCGGCAGACTCGCGGGCATCGGCAGCACACCGCGGCGCTGGCCCTCGTCCAGCTGGAGCGGCAGTTCCACCAGGGCCAGCGGGTTGCCGCCCGCCTCGGCCAGCACCCGGCCGGCCGCCTCGGCCGCGAGACCGGGATGCCGGTGACGCAGCAGGCGACCGGCGTCCGCCGGGGCCAGTGCCGGCACGTCCAGCGTCCGGGCGTGCCGTTGCTCCGCGGTGTCCGCGTCCGGCCGGGTGGCCGCGGCGACGACCACCGGCAGGCCGCCGATCCGGCGCTGCACGAAGTCCAGGACGCCGGCGCTGGAGGAGTCGGCCCAGTGCAGGTCGTCCACCACCAGCAGCAACGGCCGTGCCGTCGCGGCCTGCGCCAGCAACGCCAGGGCCGAGGCCCCCACCGTGTACCCGTTGGGCGGCAGCCCGTCCCGCAGCCCGAGCACCCGGGCGAGGGCGTCACGCTGCCGGGGACCGAGCGCGTGGGGGCCCGGCGCACGGGAGCCGGAGGCCCGAGGGCCGGGAGCGTCAGGGCCGTCGGTCTCCCCGGCCCGGGCTGCGCCCGCGACGTCCTCCAGCAGGGGCCGCAGCAACTGCCGCAGCGCCCCGAAGGCGAGTTCCGTCCCGGTCTCGGAGCCCTCGGCACGCAGTACGGCGAAACCGGCCTCCCGGGCACGCTCCTGCGCCCAGCACAGCAACGCGGTCTTGCCGATCCCCGGGTCGCCGCGCAGCAGTACGGCGCTGCCGCGCGCCCGGTGGGCCGCGTCGTCGAGGGCACGCGCGAGCAGTGTCTTCTCCGCCTGGCGCCCCACAAGCGTGTCCACGTGGCCGCCGGTCACCGCCGTCCCCCTCCCGCCGGCCACTCCACACGGCCGCGCATGTCCGCTCACGGCACCGGACGGGTGCCGCGGGTCTGCTCCGAGGCTAGGCGATGGCGGCGCGGCCGGGGGAGGCGGCGGGGCACGGGCGGCCCGCGCGGGCCGGGGACCGGGCACGACGCGGTGCCCGGGACCGGCCGTGGCCCGGCGCGGAGCGGTACCGGGGGTCTGGGTGGCGGGGCGGGGCCCGGCGCGGGGTGTGCGGCCGGGGCGGCCGTGGGTGGACGGGCACGGGACCGGCCGTGGCCCGGCGCGGAGCGGTACCGGGGGTCTGTGCGGTGAGGCGGCGCAGGGTGGGCGGGCCGGCGGGACCGGCCGGGGGTTCATCTTCGCGGTGACGGTGTCACGGCCGGGGCGACCGTGGGTGAGTGGCGGGCGGGCCTCGGGAGCCGGGGGCCCAGCGCGGCGGCGGCGCGGGCGAGCGGTGTGGTCATGATCTCGGCGACACCGGTGCGGCCGGCGATATAGGCGTCGAGACGGCGCCAGACCGGAGGCAGGTGGGTCAGGGCCGTGTGCACGAGGCCGGGATTGTGGGCGAAGACGTTCATCAGCGAGCCGCTGGCGCGCATCTCGGCGCCGAGGGCGTCGTCGACCTGCCGCCCGTAGTGGTCGGCGGCGGCGTTCGCCTCCTGTTCCTCGGCGGCGGCGACGATGCGGGCGGCGGCGTGGCCCGCGAGGTTCCCCGAGCGCAGGGCGTAGGAGATGCCTTCCCGGGACCAGTGGTCGAGGAGGGCCGCCGCGTCACCGGCGACCAGCACGCGCCCCCGGGCCAGCGGGGAGTCGGGACGGCGGCACCGGGTCAGATGACCGGTGTCGTGCAGGGGAGGGGGCCCGAGAAGTCCCTGGCGCCGGAGGAAGTCCTCCTTGTAGGCGCGCAGGGCGGCGGGGTTGCCGCGGGCGGCCACCACCCCGGCGGTGCAGACGTCCCCTTTGGGGAAGACCCAGCCGAAGGAGCCCGGCAGCGGCCCCCACTCCATCAGGAGCCGGCCGCGCCACCTCTCGGCCGTCCGGGCGTCGACCGGTGCCTCCACCTCCAGCGCGAGGTCGACCTGTGCGCACTGCACCCCCACGTACCGGGCGACCCGGCCGGCGCTGCCGTCGGCGCCGACGACGGCGCGGGCGCGGAAGGTGTCGCCGCGGTTGGTCCGCACGGTGACGGTGCCGCCCTGTTGTTCCAGGCGGGTCAGCGCGGTGCCGTCCCGGACCGTGGCGCCCGCGGCGCAGGCGGCTTCGGTCAGCGCCGCGTCGAGTTCACTGCGGTGGACCATGGCGCAGGTCGGGGAGGCGGAGGTGCGGGTGCATTCCTTGCGGCCGTTGAGGGTGAAGGTGAACAGCCGGGCGGTGTCGAGGACGTTCAGGGGCAGGCCGGGCGGCAGGGCGGCGAGCGAGGCTCCGACGAGGCCGCCGCCGCAGGTCTTGTAGCGGGGGATGACGGCGCGTTCCAGCAGCAGGGTCTCGCAGCCGTTCGCGGCGGCGACCCGGGCGGCGGTGGCACCGGCCGGACCGGCGCCGACGACGATCACGTCCCAGGTGCCGGGCGTGCGGGTGGGGGCGGGGGTGGGGGCGGGGATGGCAGGGGGCGGCATGGGGTGGTCACCTAGGGGTCGGACGTACGGGTGGGAAGGCGATCGCTACTCGGCGGGGCGCCGGCCGGGATCGAGGCGGGCCAGGAGATAGCGGGTCAGGGCGGAGGCCGTCGGGTGGGTCCACATCACCGTGGTGGGGATGTCCAGGGCCAGTTCGCGCTGGAGGCGGTTGCGCAGGGCGATGGCCATGAGGGAGTCCAGGCCGAGCGTGACCAGGGACGTGTCGGCGTCGAACCGGTCGGCGCCCAGCCGCAGGACCGCGGAGATGTGCTCGACGACGACGGGTCGCAGGATCTGGTGGCGCTGCTGAGGGCCGTCCGTGCGGTGCAGGGACTCCAGCAGGGCGCTGCGGGCACCGGCGGAGTCCGCGCCCGCTGCCGGGGTGGCCAGCTCGGCGAAGAAGGCGGTGCGGGCGGTGGCGGGGTAGGAGTCCAGCCAGCGGGGCAGGTCGACGGGGGTGTAGGCGGTGCGGTCGCGGCCGTGGGCGAGGATGCGCTCCAGGGCGGCGATGCCCTCCGCGGGCGCGATCATGGCGTAGCCGCGGTCCGCCATCCCGGTGCCCCGGCCGACCTCTGCCCACGGCCCCCAGTTGACGCAGGTGGCGGGCAGGCTCTGGGCCCGGCGCCAGGAGGTGAACTCGTCCAGCCAGGCGTTGGCGGCCGCGTAGGCGCCCTGCCCGGGGTTGCCCAGCAGGGAGGCGGCGGAGGAGAAGGTGACCCACCAGTCCAGCTCCCGCACCTGGTCCTCGACGGCGTGGTGGAGCAGCCAGGCCCCCGTCACCTTCGGGCGCCAGACCTTCTCCAGCAGGGCGGGGGAGAGGTTGGCGACGGTGGCGTCCTCGACCACGGCGGCGGCGTGGACGACACCGCGCAGCGGATGGCCCGTGGCGACGGCGGCCCGTACGACGGCGTCCGCGACACCCGGTTCGGCGAGGTCCCCGTTGACGACCTCGATGCGGGTGCCGTGGTCGGCCGTGACGGCGTCGAGGACGCTCCGGGTGGCCGCGCTGGGGGCGCCGCGGGAGGTGAGCACCACGGCGGCGGCGCCTCGTTCGGCCAGCCACCGGGCGACCAGCAGCCCCAGCCCGCCGAGCCCGCCGGTGACCAGATAGCCGGCGTCGGTCCGGACGACGGGGACGTCCTCGGGCCGCACGGGCAGGAGGCCGGTGCCCTCGGTGGGCCAGGTGAGGACGAGTTTGCCCGTGTGGCGGGCGGAGGCCATGGTGTGGAACGCCGACGACGCCTCGGCGACGGGGCGTTCGGTGACGGGCAGCAGCGGCAGGGTGCCCGCCGCGAACATGTGGGTGAGTTCGCGATAGCCCTCGGCGAGCAGCTCCGGGTCCTGCTGCATCATCATCAGCACGTCGACACCGGCGAAGGTGACGTTGCGGCGGAAGGCCAGCAGTCCCAGACGGGTGTTGGCGTAGATGTCCCGCTTGCCGAGCTCCAGGAACCGGCCCCGGTGGGCCAGCAGGCCGAGGCCGGCGGACTGCGCCGGGCCGGTGAGGGAGTTGAGGACGACGTCGACGCCGCGGCCCCCGGTGAGGCCGCGCACCTGGTCGGCGAAGTCCGGGGTGCGGGAGTCCATGACATGGCGCACGCCCAGGGAGCGCAGGTAGGCCCGCTTGGCCTCGCTTCCGGCGGTGGCCAGGACGTCCGCGCCGCAGGCGCGCGCGAGGTTCAGCGCGGCCAGACCGGTGCCGCCGCTCGCCGAGTGGACGAGCACCGTCTCTCCGGGCCTCAGCCGGGCCAGGTGCCGCAGGGCGTACCAGGCGGTCAGGTAGGCGCAGGGCAGGCCGGCGGCGTCCTGTGAGCTCACCGCTTCCGGGACCGGCAGGACGCAGTCGGCGCGGACGGTCGCGAAGGAGGACATGACGGCGGACTGCGCCCCGTCCACGAACATCGCGGCCATCCGGTCGCCCTCGCGCACCCCGCGGACCCCCTCTCCGACGGCGGTGACGACGCCCGCGCCGTCGAACGCGCAGACCTCCGCGTGCTCCTCGCCGGTGCTGAACCGCTGGTAGACGCCCATCGCCTGGAGCACGTTGATGAAGTTGACGCTGGAGGCCTCCACCCGGATCTCGATCTCACCCGCTCCGGGCCGGCGGCGGGGCTGGGCGACGAACTCGAAGGAGTCCAGGTCCCCGGCGCGTGCGAGGTGCAGGGCCACCCGGTCGCGCCCGCGGTCGACGGCTGTCCGGTGCCGTTCCGCCTCCTCCAGCGGGGCGTTGCGCAGCCGGGCCAGATGACGGGTTCCGCCCCGGTAGGCGATCTCGTCCTGCTCGTCGGGGCAGGACAGCAGCTCGGCGGCCACGTCGCGGACCGGTGTCCCGGCGTCGACGTCCAGGACACCGGGGCGGAGTTCGGGGTGTTCGTAGCTCAGCACCCGCACCAGCCCGCGCAGACCCGACTGTCCCAGGTCGGGCCGGTCCCCGGGCAGGACCTGCTGCGCGGTGCCGGTGACGGTCCACAGGCGGGGTGCCGCCGCGCCGCCCGTCCGGGCCAGCCGGCGGGCCGTCTCCGTCAGCCGGGCGACCTGTTCCCGTGCCCGGTGGTCGGGCGACGCGCCGCCGGGTGCCGTGCCCGGCGCGGGCAGGTAGACCACGGCCCGCGGTGCCGGTCCGGCGGCGTCGTGCTCCGGGGCGGTGTCCGGGGCGAGCGTGCGGATGTCCACCGCGGCGCCCCGCTCCTCCAGGGCCTCGCCCAGCGCGGCCGCGTACGACGCGCGCCCGGGCTCCGCCAGTACGGTCCAGGATCCGGCCGCGGTCTCCGGCCGCCCGGGGCGCTCGCAGGGTTCCCAGGACGCCCGGAGCAGTCGGCGGGCGAAGCGCTCCTCGGCGCTCTCGGCGGGGACGTGGCGGAACTCCACTCCGGTGGCGTCAACGGCCACGGACCCGTCGTCGGCCCACAGCCGGAAGTCCGCCGTGTACCGGCCGCCGTCCGTCTCCCGGAGCGTGACCAGGCAGTAGCCGCTCAGCGGGACCGTGCCGTACAGCCGCAGCGTCTCGATGCGCCGCGGCAGGATGCCTCCCGGGGGCACGTCGCCGGTGCGCAGTACGGCGCCCGCGACGGTCTGGAGGCAGGTGTCCAGGGCGACGGGGTGGCAGTGCAGCGCCTGCGCGCCGGCCCGGCCCTCGTCGGGGACCCGGACGCGTGCCAGAAGACGGCTGCCGGCGGCGAGGGGTGCCTCCCGCGGTGCCCTGTCCGTGGACAGGGCCTGGAGACCGAGGAACGCCGGGCCGTGGTGCACGCCGCGCTCCTGGCGCATCTGCCGGTAGACGTCCGGCGCGTCCACGGCGTGCGGGAACTCCGCCAGCAGGCTGTGCGGGTCGCGGCTTCCCGGGGCGGGTTCCTCTTCCGGCGTCAGGTGCAGGCACGCCCGCGCGTGCTGGACACGCGTACCGTCGGCAGCCGTGCTGACCACCCGCCAGCGGGCGGTGTCCGCACCGGCCGCCTCGGCGGTGGCGGTGACACGGGTGCCCTCGCCGGCCGGCAGCAGCAGCCGTTCCAGGGCGATGCCGGTGACGCGCAGCCGCCCGGGGCCGGTGCCGTACAGGTCGGCGGCGGCGGCGACGGCCATCTCGCACAGGGCGGCGCCGGGTACCACGACGACGCCGTCGACACGGTGCGCGTCCAGCCAGGGCAGCGTCGTGGGAGTGATACGTGTCTGCCACAGGTGCCGTCCCTCGCCGTCGGGATCCGCGGTGTGCGGTCCGGTGAGCGGGTGCGCGGCGGGCGAGGAACAGGCCCCGGCCGGCCGGCGCAGCGGGGAGGGGTCGACGACGTACCGGGTGCGCTCCCAGGTGGTCGGTGGTACGTCGGCCAGGGCGCCGTCGCCGTAGCGGTCGGCCCAGTCCAGCGGGTGGCCGGCGCAGTGCAGTGCCGCCACGTGGGTGTGGAACGCCAGCGTGTCGTCGGTGTCGCGCAGCAGGGAGGGCACGACCGCGGTGCCCGAGTGGCCGTGCGCGGCGAGCGTGACCTGGACCGGATGGCTCAGCACCGGATGGGGACCGATCTCGATGAACACCCGGTGGCCGTCCTCGGCCGCGGCCCGCACCGCGTCGGCGAAGCGCACCACCCGGCGCAGGTTGTCCGACCAGTAGGCGGCGTCGAACGCGACGTGTGCGCGCGGGTCGTCGGTGACGGTGCTGTAGAAGGCCGTCCCCGGCGACCCCCCGCAGACATCGGCGAGCGCGTCGGCGAGGTCGGGCAGGACGGGGTCCATGTGGGCGGTGTGCGAGGCGACGTCCACCTCGATCACGCGCACGCCCACGCCGCGCGCGTTCCACTCCTCGGCGAGCCGGCGGACACGGTCGGCGTCGCCGCCGACGACGGTGTTCTCCTCGGACGCGACGACCGCGACGGTCACCCCCCGCACCCGCTCCTCCGCCAGCAGCCGCTCGACCTCGGCACGGCCCAGCGCGACCGAGGCCATCAGGCCCCGCCCGGCGGTCCGCAGGATCAGACGCGACCGCCGGCAGATCACCCGCACCCCGTCCTCAAGGCTCAGCGCACCGGATGCCACCGCGGCGGCCACCTCGCCCATGGAGTGGCCGATCACGGCGGCCGGCTCGACGCCGTGCGACCGCCACATCGCGGCCAGACCGAGCTGGACGGCGAAGATCACCGGCTGGACCCGGTCGAACCCGGTCACCACCTCGGGCCGGTTCAGGGTCTGCCGCAGGGAGAAGCCGGACTCCTCGGCGACCAGCGGTTCGAGCGCGTCGACTACCCGGGTGAACTCCGGGTCGCGGTCCAGCAGTTCCCGGCACATGCCCGCCCACTGCGAGCCGTGCCCGGAGAACACCCACACCACGCCCTGCCCGGCCTCCGGCACCGCCCTGCCGGTCGCCACCCCGGCCGGCGGCGCGGTCCCGGCCGCCAGTTCCTCCAGCCGCGCCACGAGTTCCGTACGGCCGGCGGCGACGACCGCGGCCCGTTCCCGGGAGGGGGAACGGCGTACGGCCAGGGTGTGCGCCACGTCGCCCAGCGGGACCTGCGATCCCTGACCCCGCAGCCAGCCGGCCAGGCGGCCGGCCGCGGAGCGCAGGGCCACGGGAGTGCCGGCGGACAGCGGGAAGAGGCGCGGCGTCTCCTCGTCCCGGGCCGGACGGGAGCCGCCGGACGCCACCGGGCGGACGGCGCGCCGGGCGGGGGAGGGGGCGGGAGGCTGCTCCAGTACGGCGTGGGCGTTGGTGCCGCTGATGCCGAAGGAGGAGACGGCGGCCAGCCGGGCACCCTCCCGCACCGGCCACTCGGTGGTGTCGGTGGGCACGAACAGCCGGGTGCCGGTGGGGTCGATCTGCGGGTTCCAGCTACGGAAGTGCAGACTCGCCGGTACCAGGCCGTGCCGCAGCGACGCGATGGCCTTCAGCAGACCCGCCACGCCCGAGACCGGCTCGGTGTGCCCGATGTTCGTCTTCACCGAACCCAGCGCGCACCGGTCGCGGCCCTTGCCGTACACGGCGGCCACCGCGCTGAACTCGATGGGGTCGCCCACCGCCGTGCCCGGCCCGTGCGCCTCCACCATGCCGACGTCACCGGCCTCGACGCCCGCGCGCTGGAGCGCCAGCCGGTAGAGGTCGATCTGCGCGGGCTCCGAGGGGGCGGTGAGCCGCGTGCCCCGGCCGTTCTGGTTGACCGCCGTGCCGCGCAGCACCGCCAGGATCCGGTCCCCGGCCCGTACCGCGTCCGACAGCCGTTTGAGGACGACGACGCCACAGCCCTCGCCGCGCACGTAGCCGTCGGCGGCGGCGTCGAAGGCGTGGCAGCGGCCGGTGGGGGAGAACACCCCCCACAGCGCGGGGGCGGTGACCCCCTCCGGGCCCAGGGTCAGCATCGCGGCTCCGGCCAGGGCGATGTCCGACTCGCCGCATCGCAGGCTCTGGCAGGCGGTGTGCACCGCGACCAGCCCCGAGGCGCAGGCGCTCTCGACGACGACCTGAGGTCCTTTCAGGTCGAGCATGAACCCCACGCGGCCGGGACCGATGCTGTCGAAGCCGGTGTACATCGCGTAGGCGTCGACCTCTTCCAGGGGCCGCTGCACGCGCAGCAAGTAGTCCTTCTGGTAGATCCCGAAGAACATGCCCGTCGACGTGCCCGACAGCCGCCGGGCCGGGATTCCGGCGTGCTCGACGGCCTCCCAGACCACTTCGGACAGCAGCCGGTGCTCGGGATCCACCCAGGGCGCCTCCTGCGCGTTGATCCCGAAGAACTCCGGCTCGTAGGCGTAGACGTCGTCGTCCAGGAAGCAGCCGTAGCGCAGCCGGGCCGCCACCTGCGTGGGCAGCCCGGCCAGTTCGGCCTGCTCCCACCGCTCGCCGGGCACCTCCCGCACCGTGTCCCGACGGGCCGTCAGCAGCCGCCACAGCGAGGTGAGGGAGCCGACCTGTCCGGGGAAGCGGCAGGCGGCTCCGACGATCGCGACCGGTTCGTCCTGGCCCGCCCCGAGTTCGGCGCTACCGGGTTGTGCACGCATGGCTGTCCGTCCCTCTCCCACGAGAAAGCTTGGGAGGCAACCAGCCTTCGGCCCGTTCCGCCGCACTTTCCGATCGATCTTGCAAGGCACTGCTCATTCCGGCACAGGGCCGGGTGCACCCCAAGGACGTACCGGCTGCGAGAGGGAGCGTGTCGGAGAGGCGGCAGTGCCTCGATGCACCGGTTTCAGTCGCCTGGCCGGGCTCTTAAGTGATCATCGGCGCCGAGAGGCCGTCACCCTCCGAGGGCCGCGGCCGCCTCCGTCGTGCTCACCGGACCCCGGGCCGCCGCCGCCCCGCGCGGCGAGGGCGCACCCCAGGCTCCCACCGGCATGCTGACCGACCTGCTGCCCCAGGGCCTGGGCGCCACGGCCGGACAGCGCCCCCGGTTCAGCCGGCAGGTGCCCGACGCCGGCCCGGGCAACCTCCAGCACGCCTACCGGCTGCAACTGGCCGCCACCCCCGACGGGTTCGACAAGGGCCGCCTGGTCTGGGACAGCGGCAAGGTGGACTCCGCCGCCTCCACCGCCGTCGCCTACGACGGCCCGGCCCTGAAACCCCGTACCGCCTACTGGTGGCGCGTCAGCAGCTGGGCCGGACAGCGCTCACCCTGGTCGGAGCCGGTGCTGATGGCCACCTCGGTGGAGGACGAGTGGACGGCCGAGCCCATCCGGGCCCCGGCCGGACCGACCATGGCCGACGGACGCCGGCTGGTGGACCACGGCCGCGAGATCGTCGGCGGACTGGCCCTGGAGCTCACCGGCAGCGCGGGCGACACCGTGGAGGTACGCCTGGGCGAGGAAGGCGGGAATGTGACGACCGGGCCCAGCCGCCGTTTATTCCGATGAGGCTTGGCCGGTGGGTCCCTTACGGTGCCGGGATGTCGACTGTACGAAGGATGACGGAAGCCGATGTCCCGGCCGTGTCGGCGATACGGGTGACCGGCTGGAAGACCGCGTACGCCGGGATCGTGCCCCAGTCCTACCTGGACGCCATGACGGTCGAGGCGGACACCCGGCGGCGCCTGAAGCGTTTTCGGACGCCGAGGGAGCGTGTGACCGACCTGGTGGCGGCCGACGCCCACGGACGGGTCGTGGGCTGGGCCTGCCTCGGACCCGACCGCGACGCCGGAGCACCCACGACCACGGGTGAGCTCTACACCCTGTACGTGCTGCCCTCGCTCATCGGCTCCGGCATCGGCCGCACGCTGCTCGAGGCCGCGCACACCCACGCTCCGGCCGAGGGTTTCGGCTCGATGCTGCTCTGGGTCCTCAAGGACAACACCCGGGCACGTCGCTTCTACGAACGGGCCGGCTACGTCGCGGACGGTGCCGTCCGGACCGACGACTACGACGGAGTGCCCGTACCGGAGGTCCGCTACCGTCGGGCCCTGCTCCGGACGGACCGATGACTGCCATGACCGTGGAACTCGCCCGGCAGGACGACCGTCACACGCGGATCGTGCTCGGCCGGACCTGTGACACCGCCGGGGAACGCGCCATGGCCGAGCGGGGCAGCACCATGCTCCTCGACGGCCTGAGCGCCTTCCTGACGGCACAGGCGGGAACCGGCACCGCCTGAGATACCGGCCCGCGGCCGAACGGAGCGGCGTCAGGAACCCGCCGCGGTGAGGGCGAAGGCGAGCAGGGCGGTCGAGGTGAAGTCGTCCGCCGGCTCGACCGTCTGCCAGGCACGCACGTCGTCGACGTACGCGGCGCCCTGGCCGTCGAGGTCGGACCACGCCCGGCCGCCGGGCGAGGAGGAGCAGGAACGGGCGCTGTCGAGCGTGCCCGAGGGGTCCACCCGGTCCGCCTTGTTGGGGCCGTTGACGACGGCTCCCCGCAGGATGTCTCCTCGCCCGGTACGGCTCATGGCCAGGTTGGCGATCTGGTGCTGGAGGCAGTGCGGATACAGCGTGCCCGCGCCGACGACGAAGCTGGTGCCCCAGGCGTTGGCGCCGAGGGCCCAGGCCCGCTGCCGGGCGGCGAAGCCGTCGTAGCGGTGGTCGCCGGTCACGCGGGCGTACAGCTCGGCGGTCGCCACCAGCCCGAAGGTGTGCGGTACGGCGTCGTAGTCGGTGTAGACGGCACCCGCGCGGAAGGGGTCGTCCGCGGCCCTGTCCTGCCCCGCCTTCACCTGCCGCCGCAGGTCGGCCTCCAGGCCGGACGCGACCTCGTCGTCGAGGTCCGTGGCCGACAGCAGGTCGGCGTGGGCCAGGGCGCTGACGTCCGAGAGGCCCAGGGTGCCGCGGGTGTCGGACGCCAGGTAGGAACGGGCCCAGGAGACCGCCTCCCGGTTCCACCGGTCACGGCGGTCGTCGTCCAGGGCCCCGGCCGCGCGGGCGAGTTCCACGGCCGCCCACTCCATGTCGTCCTGCCAGGCGTCCTCGCGGTAGAAGGACGCGGGGAAGGTGGTGACCAGCGAGGCCTTCGGCGTGGTGTCGGCCTGCGCGTAGACGTCGGCCGCCCGCTCCAGCCACTCGCGGGCCTCGTCCGGCTTCTCCTCGGCCCGGGTCTGCGCGGCGAGGGCGAAGGCGGCGGCCACGCGGCCGGCGAGGTTCGGGCTGATGGGCTCGCCCGGTTCGCCCGCGCGGAAGACCGGACGGTACTTCAGGAAGTAGTCGCGGTCGCCGGGTCGCACCGTGAGGCCGTCGTCCTCCTCGGGCAGCCGCCACACGTCGTGGTCGTCGCGGACGTCGTCGTTGCCGGCTCCGAGACCGACCTGCGCGTAGAGGGTGCCGGTCTCCTCGTCCCACATCTTGTCCAGCCAGCTCAGGCCGTGCTCGGCCTCGTCCGGCAGCCCGGGCACGGCGGGCGCGTCGCGGACGGCGGTGAGCATCTGCCCGACGGCGTACGAGGCCGTGCTCGTGAACTTCAGGTAGTCCCCGGCGTCGAACCAGCCCCCCGACACGTCGACGGGGCCCGCCGCCCTGGTCAGTTTCTCGTCGGTCATCCGCTCGGCGGCGGAGTCGTAGTGCGGCGACTCGTAGACGACGGCGCGCTCGTCGGTGAGGTGGGAGGCCACCCGGCCCGTCGTGTCGCTCAGCACGTCCTCGCCGTCCCGCTGGGTACGGAAGAAGGCCACACCGTCCTTGAGCAGCGGTGCCATCAGCTGCTCGGCCGGGGCCACGCGGAAGCGGGGGGAGTCCTCGGCGTCCGTACCGGTCAGGTGCACGCGGTAGGTGCCGGGACGGGTGAGCGCGGAGAGATCGGCCGTGCGTACGGTGTCGTAGGCGCTGTTCCACTCGCCGGCCGACGCGCCCAGCCGGCCGCGCAGCACCGTGCGCCCGCCCGCGTCCAGCACCGTGAACCCCGCTCCGGCCAGCTCGTCGCCGTCGCCCATCACATAGGCGTACTTCTTCTCACCGGTCACGTATCCGGCTTGGTTGACACGTATGGCCGCCCGTACGGGCGGCTCGTCGGCCGAGCACGAGACGAGACAGCCGGCCGCCAGGACCGAGGCGAGCAGGAGCGGCGTCGCGGGTGCGTGCCGGACAGAAGTGCGGTTCATGGCGCAAGTGTCGCGGATGCCGCGCCGGCTCCCCGACGCGGCTCGGTCTCCCCCTCCACGGAGGTGTTCAGGCGGCGCGTTCGCGCAGACGGTGCGGATGGGCCGGGTACACGCCGAGGACACGCACCTCGGAGGAGAAGAAGCGCAGCTCCTGAAGGGCCAGCTCGACATGGGGCTCGTCGGGGTGGCCCTCGATCTCGACGTAGAAACGGCTGGCGTTCAGCCCGGCGCCGATCTGATAGCTCTCGATCTTGGTGAGGTTCACGCCGCTGCTGGCGAAGCCGCCGAGCGCCTTGTAGAGCGCGCTGGGGATGTTCCGCACGCTGAAGAAGAGGCTCGTCATGGTCGGTTCGCCGACGGGGGAGGTGACGGCGCCGTCCCGGGAGAGGACGACGAAGCGCGTGGTGTTGTCCGGGTCGTCCTCGACGCCCGGCCGCAGCACGTCGAGGCCGTAGCGGCCCGCCGCGGCCGGCGGGGCGAGCGCCGCGTGCCGCCGGTCGCCCAGCTCCGCCACCTCGCGGGCGGCCCCCGCGGTGTCGTCGGAGACGAGCGTGCGCCAGCCGCCCTCGCGCAGCACCTTGCGGCACTGGCCCAGGGCGTGCACATGGCTGCGTACGCACTCCACGTCGGCGAGGGTCGCGCCCGGGACGCCCATCAGGTCGAAGCGGATGGCGAGGAAGTACTCGGCGACGACGAACAGGCCCGACTCCGGAAGCAGGTGGTGCACGTCCGCGACCCGTCCGGCCGCGGAGTTGTCCACCGGGATCACCGCCACGTCGGCGGTGCCGAGCGACACGGCGTCCAGCGCCTGCTCGAAGCTCGTGCAGGGCAGCTCTCGGCAGCCGGGGTACAGGTCGTGGGCGGCGGTCGCCGAGTTGGACCCGGGTTCCCCCTGGTATGCGACGGTCGTCACCGGATGTCACCTTTCGGCTGTGGTCGTGTGTTCGGCGAGCGGCAGGAGATCCACAGTGAATCGCACCTGCCGGAAATCCGCAGTGCTGTCCGCCATCAGAGACTCGGAAGGTGGAGAACGGGCCAGGCCCCGGTCGGGACGGGCCGCGGCCGGCCGCGACGGGTGACATCCCGCACAGCCCCGCCTTCGCCCCCGTCCTCCAGCCCACTCCCGACACAGGCGTGAAGGCCCTCACGGTGGCGGCCCTGGCCCGGCCGGCGGCCTGAGGGCGCTTCGAGCCGGACACCGGCTGGGCTGGTCACCGGCCGTCCCGGTTGTCCTCGTACAGCTCCCGGGTACGGCGCAGCAGCGCTTCACGTACCGCGTCCGGTGACAGGACGCGCAGGGGAGTGGCCAGGCCGATCAGATATCCGGCGAGCCCCTCCGCGTCGGGGCCGCCTATCTCGACGACCGTGGCGTCGGGGCCCTCCGGGCGGTGGGTGCCGACCGTCGGAGGGACCAGCCGGAGGGCCCCCTCAAGCGGCAGCGGCAGACGGACCGTCGCATACAGCGGGTAGGTGCCGGCCGCCGTCGAGCGGGACACCAGGTGCGCCGGGTCGGGCGGGTCGCCGAGTTCCACGCGCTGCCCGGTCGGCCGCAGCCGGACGACCCGGTCGGCCCGGAAGGTCCGCCACTCGTCCCGTGAGACGTCCCGGGCGACGAAGTACCAGCGGCGCCCCGTGTGCACCAGACGGTAGGGGTCGACGTCCCGGACCGTGGCCCTGCCCTGCCGGTCGCGGTACGACAGGCGGCCGCGCTCGCCCCGGCGGCACGCGGCGGCCAGTTCCCGCAGCATGCCGGGCGCTATCTGCGGCTCGCCGGGCCTGGGGGTGTGCACCAGGGCGGCGTCCATCTCCGCCAGCCGGTCCGCGATCTGCCGCGGCAGCACCTGACGGAGTTTCAGCAGCGCCGACAGTGCGGCCTGGTCGTCACCGAGCACGCCGCTGTGCGCCGCCTCGCGCAGCCCGACCGCCACGGCGAGCGCCTCCTCGTCGTCGAGGACCAGCGGCGGCACCCGCGCCCCGGGCCGCAGCCGGTAACCGCCCCACGGCCCGGGGTCGGACTCGACTCCGTACCCGAGCTCCCGGAGCCGGGCCACGTCACGCCGCACCGTGCGTGCGGTGACCGCCATCTGCTCGGCCAGCTCGCCGCAGGTCCACGACGGCCGGGAGGAGAGCAGCGAGACCAGTCGCAGCAGGCGCGCGGATGTGCTGATCATGCCCTGAAGTGTCGCGCACGCACGACCAGGACCGAACCTGTCCTGGTCCCGTCGTACCGTCTGCCCCATGAGTACTGCGCACGCATCCGTACCCGAGATCCGCTACGCGGCCGTCACCTTCGACTGCCCGGACCCCGCCGAGCTGGCCCGCTTCTACGGCGACGCGCTCGGCCTGCCCGTCGCCCACTCCTCCGACGACTTCGTCCTGCTCGCGCGGGCGGACGCGCCCGGACTGGGATTCAACCGGCTGGCCGACTACCGGCGTCCGACCTGGCCGGACCCCGGCCAGGAGAAGCAGGCCCACCTCGAGTTCGGCGTCGACGACCTGGACGCCGCACAGGCCCGGCTGCTCGCCCTGGGAGCCGTGGAGCCGGCGGTCCAGCCGCAGCCCGACCGCTGGCGGGTCCTGCTGGACCCCGCGGGCCATCCGTTCTGCATCACCACCCTGGTCCAGCCCCCAGCACCACGGCCGGCCCCGCGGCCAGGCCCAGCACCGCAAGGCTGACCAGCACGGCGTACAGAACGCACAACCAACCCGACGACGACGGCCACCGGCGCGCAGACGACGCCGGCCCCGGTGGCGAGCGCGCTCACCGGGGCCGGTTTGTTCGGGGTACGGCCGGGGAGCGGGCCGCCCCCCGGCCGTACCCGTTCAGGCCGGATCGTGAGGGAACCGGCCGTCCGGGACCGGACCGCGGACAGGGGCCGTGCCGCCGCGCCGGGGCCGGGTACGCCGGGGGCCGGCACGGTGGCCGTCGTCGGGGAGATCGGTGGGGTCGTGCCCGGCCGGTGCCGTCTCCCGCGGCGGCCACAGGCGTACCGCCAGGACCCCGGCCGCCAGGGCGATCGCGCCCAGGGCGGCCACGGCCCAGGCGAGGCCCGCGGTGGCACCCAGCCATCCGGCCAGGGGGTATGTCAGCAGCCAGCAGCCGTGGGAGAGGGAGAACTGGGCGGCGAAGGCGCGGGCGCGCTCCTCGGGTGGTGCCGAGCGCCGGACCAGACGGCCCGTCGGGGTGAGGACCAGGGAGCAGGCGGCACCGAAGGCCGCCCAGACGAGCAGCAGCGCGGGCCAGCGCAGGCCGCCGCCGCCCGCCGCCGTGAGGGCACCCAGCGCGGCGAAGACCGGGGTGAGCAGCAGGGCACCGCGCAGCATCACCGTACGGTCGGGGGTCCGTGCCAGTAGACGGGGCAGCAGCAGGGCGACGGCCATCGAACCGGCGCCGTACGCGCCGAGCGCCACTGGTACGTCGGTCGCGTCGCGGCCCAGCCGGTCGCGGACGTACACCACGGTGTTGACCGTGACCATCGCGCTCGCCGCCGCCACGGCCAGGTCGAGCGGGAGCAGGGCGCGCAGCCGCGGCACGGAGAAGAAGAGGCGCAGGCCGGCGCAGGCGCCGCCGGTGCGCGGCCCGGGTGCCGCGACCGGCTTCGGCAGGACCGCGGAGAGCACCAGCGCGGCCGAGGCGAGGAAGCCGGCCGCCGTGCCCAGGAACAGCCGGTCGTAGGTGATCAGGGAGAGCAGCGCGGCGGCGAGCGCCGGGCTGAACAGGCTCTCCAGGTCGTAGGCGAGCCGGGACAGTGACAGGGCCTGGGTGTAGTCGCGCTCGGCGGGCAGCACCTCCGGGATCACCGCCTGGAACGTCGGCGTGAACGCCGCCGACGCCGACTGGAGCAGAAAGATCAGGACGTGGACCTGCCAGACCTGGTCCACGAACGGGAGGGTCAGCGCGGCCCCCGCACGTGTCAGGTCCGCGCCGGCCAGCAGGGCGCGGCGCGGTGTCCGGCCGGCGACCGCGCCGACGGCCGGGGCGATGACCACGTACGCCACCATCTTGATCCCCAGCGCGGTGCCGAGCACCGAACCGGCCTCGGCGCCCGCGATGTCGTACGCCAGCAGACCGAGCGCGACCGTGGCCAGGCCGGTGCCGGCGAGGGCGATGACCTGGGCGGCGAAGAGGTGACGGTAGGTGCGGTTGCGCAGGACGGACAGCATCGGGCGTTCCCCCGGCCGTCGGGCGAGGCGTGTGCGGCGGCTGTCCGCACTCTATCGACAGGTGCGCACTTGCGCACCTGTCCGGCAGGACGGCGGCATCGAGGGCCCCGGTGTCCGGTCCGGCCTCTACGCTGTCGTCATGCCTGCTCGCCAGTCACTGCCAACTGCGTCCGGTGCGCATCTGCGTCCCCCCGACGGGGCACGTCTCGCCGAGGCGACCGCGGTGTTCGCGATGCTCGCCGACGCGACCCGGCTGCATCTGCTGTGGCTGCTGGCCCAGGGCGAGTCGGACGTGGGCTCGCTGACCGAACAGTGCCCGGCGTCGCGGACGGCGGTGAGCCAGCATCTCGCCAAGTTGCGGCTCGCGGGACTGGTCCAGACCCGCCGCGAGGGGCGGCACATCTACTACAGCCTGCGCGACGGGCATCTGCGCCGACTGGTGACGGAGGCGCTCAGCCACGCGGACCACCGGGTCAGCGGCCAGGCTCCGCACGACTGAACCGGCCGGAGGAACCGCCGGGTTCCCGGCCGGCCGGGAACGGGCCGGAAACCGGCCGACCGGGGTGGTGCGTCTGCGGGCCGTCGGCCCGTGTGCTGTATCTCTTGGGGCAAGCCCGGGGAGGGACGCACGGACGGAGAGGCGGAGCAGGGTGTTGAGACCGTTCGGTGAGCTCGAAGCGGACGTCATGCGCGTGGTGTGGGCGAGCGTGGAGCCCATCAGCGTCCAGCGCATCGTCGACATCCTGAACGAGAGCCGTCCGCTGGCCTATACGACCGTGATGACCGTCACGGAGCGCCTGCGCGTCAAGGGCTGGCTGGAGCGGGTCAAACAGGGCCGGTCGTACCGCTACAGCGCGGTGCGCTCCGCGGACGACTACACGGCCGAGCTGATGGAGCAGGCCCTGGATTCCTCCCCCGACCGCGCCACCGCGCTGTTGCACTTCGCCGGCCGTCTCGAGGCGGACGAGGCGGCAGCCCTGCGCAAGGCACTGGAAGCCTTGCCCGACGATCCCGACAACGAACACTAGGGCTGTAGTTGTGTTGGTCTTCGCTGGTTTATTGGTGTACGCCGTGCTGCTGTGCGGGCCGATCGCCCGTCTGCTGGCACGTGCTCGATGGGCCACTCGCTTCCCGCAGGTCGCTCTGCGCTGCTGGCAGGCGTGCGCGATGAGTCTGCTCGCGGTGGCGGTGACGTATCTGCTGCTGGTGGCCCATGATGCGTGGGAGCACCTGATGGTCTGGCTCTTCAACGCCAGGATGTCACTGATCCACGACGCCTACGGCGGTCACTGGCTGGTGTCCGGTGTCTTCGAGACGGCGTTGATGGTGTTCTCCCTCGGCGCCGCGGTGCTGACCGTGCACACCCTGCGGAACGTGGTGCGCCTGCGGCGGGAGCGGAACCGGCATCGTGTGACCGCCGACGCGGTGAGCGAGCGCGGCCGGATCGGGGGCGTGGACGTGCGGGTGCTCCAGCACGCGACACCGGCGGTCTTCTGCGTTCCCGGGAGGCGGCGCGAGGCACGTATCGTCGTGACCACGGCCGCCGTGGACGCGCTGTCCCCGTTCGAGCTGGCCGCCGCCCTGGAGCATGAGCGGGCCCACCTGGCCTACCGTCACCACCGGGCGTTCCTGGCGGCCGACGTCGTGGTCTCGGCCTTCGGGTGGAGCCGTTTCTCCCGGATCTACGCCGCTCAGGTGCGGCGGCTGGCGGAGATGGCGGCGGACGACGCGGCGGCGCGCAAGCACGGGCGGCGCCATGTGGCGTCGGCGCTGCTGGAGATGTGCAGGGTGGAACCGGGCATTCTGGCGCCCGGGCTGCCGGCTCTGACGGGGACGGATCCGGCCGAGCGGGTCGGACGCCTGATCAGGTCGGCCCCGGTGCGGGCGAGGGCGTGGGTGTCCGCACTGGGGGCGGTGGTGCCGGCCGTCGCGCCGGTGCTGCCGGTGGGGCTGGCCCTGGTCCCCGCCGCGCTGCTCGCCGGTACGCACTGCTGACCGCGCGGCCGGGCACGGCATGAACCCGCATAGCACACGCCGTGCCCTCGGTGCCCCCCCGACGTGAGTAACCGACCGCCGTCACGGAGACTCCACCCGGTCGGGGGGTTGTCCGCCGCCCGGGTGCCGGATGGACCACGGGCACAAACTACTACACCGTGTAGAACATGCCCGAGAACGCTGTAAACGTCGTGCCCGTGCCGTCCGGCACGGGCCACTCTCCGCTCGCTTCCCTGCGACCACCGAAACCCCCGCAGCTGTCGCAGGGCCGGCTCATCGGCATCGACCTGGCCCGTGGACTTGCGGTCCTGGGTATGTACGCCGTCCACCTCGGCCCGGACCCGTCATCGGTGGGCGGACCACCGGGCTTTCTGCTGGAGCTGGCCCGTGGCCGCTCCTCCGCGCTCTTCGCCCTGCTGGCCGGTTTCACGCTCGTGCTCATCACCGGCCGTCCGCAGCCACGGACCGGGCGTGCCGCCCGGCAGGCGGTGGGCCGTGTCGTCATCCGGTCGGCCGTCCTGATCGCCCTGGGCTTCGCGCTGACCGCCCTGGGCACGGACATCGACGTCATCCTGGCCTTCTACGGGCTGATCTTCCTCGTCGTGCTGCCGCTGTACCGTCTGCGGGCGGCGACGCTCGCGGTGATCGCCGCGGCGACCGCGCTGATCATGCCCCAAGTGCTCTTCGCCGTATGCCGGACGATCGACGAGGGAAGCTGGCCGGACACGGTCGTCGCCGCCGACCCGCTGGCCCGCGTCAGCGGCACCGACGGCTTCCTGGAACTGCTGTTCACCGGCGAATATCCGGTGCTGACCTGGATGTCCTTCATGATCGCCGGCATGGCGGTGGCCCGGCTCGACCTCACCCGCGCCCGGACCCACCTCCGGCTGGCCGTCACCGGCGGCGCGCTG
Source organism: Streptomyces fumigatiscleroticus (assembly GCF_014647975.1). Taxonomy (GTDB): domain Bacteria; phylum Actinomycetota; class Actinomycetes; order Streptomycetales; family Streptomycetaceae; genus Streptomyces; species Streptomyces fumigatiscleroticus. Next base: position 72,881 of record NZ_BMQF01000001.1, on the reverse strand, counting down.
GCGGTCCTCGGCTACGGAGGCTCCTGGCTGGCACTGCACCTCGTCCCGCACGCGCTGGGCACCGTCGCCGCCGCCACGGACGGCGGCTCCGCCTCCTCGGCCTGGTGGTCCGACGCCGCCGGCTCCCCGGAGGACGGCACCCCGGCGGCCTGGCTGCTGGTGGGTGCTCCGCACAGCCAGACCACCTTCTCCGTCGTCGGGAACACCGGCGTCGCCCTGGCCGTCGTGGCCGCCTGCGCCGTCCTCACCGCCCGGATGCCGCGGCTGACCCGCCTGGCCGCCCCCGTCGCCGCGGTCGGCGCGATCTCGCTGACCGCCTACGTGGCCCACATCCTCGTCATCCGTGTGACGGGCATGGAGGACGAGACGGTCCCGTCCCTCGTCGAACTGGTGGTGTTCAGCGGGGTGGCGATGGTGCTGGCGACGGTCTGGACCCGGAGGTTCCGCCGCGGACCCCTGGAGTACCTGGTGCACGCCACCACACGACTCGCCGACTCCCTCAAGTAGCCCTGTGAAACCGTGCGTTGTGTGGCTGAACCGCTCCCGCAACCTGTTGACCACGCGTCATCCACGAGGAGTTCGAGCCGTGAAACGTATCGACAAACCTGTGACGGCCGAGGTCGCACCGGCCGCCTTGTCACCGCGTCCGCCCGCTGTTTCCCGGTCCGGTCTGGAGACTTCTCTCGCCGGGCTGCTGGCGGAGGTGGTGCGCGCCGACCGGGTGCCGGCCGACAGCCATTTCTTCGACGATCTGGGGGCCGACTCCCTGGTCATGGCGCACTTCTGCGCCCGGGTCAGGAAACGGGAGGATCTGCCGGCGGTCTCGATGAAGGACATCTACCGGCATCCGACGATCGGACGTCTCGCCGAGGCGCTCGCGCGAAGCGCGCCGGCCGCCGCCGAGCCGTTGCCCCCGGCGCCGGTCGACACGGTGCCCCCGCACCGGGCCGGTACGGCGAGTTATGTGCTGTGCGCTGCTTCGCAGCTGACGGCCTTTCTCGGTTACACCTGCCTCAGCGCGCTGGTCGTCGCCTTCGGCTATGACTGGGTGGCCGCGGGGTCGGGGCTGCTGGGGAGTTATCTGCGGGCGGTGGTGTACGGGGGTGCGGTCTTCGCCGGGGTGTGCACCCTGCCGGTCGTGGCGAAGTGGCTGCTGGTCGGCCGCTGGACCGAGCGTCGGATCCCCGTCTGGAGTCCGGCGTACTTCCGGTTCTGGCTGGTGCGCACGCTGGTGCAGCTCAATCCGCTGGTGCTGTTCGTGGGCTCGCCGCTGTACACGCTGTATCTGCGGGCGCTGGGCGCGCGGATCGGGCCGGGCACGGCCGTGTTCTCCCGGCACGTGCCGGTCTGCGCCGACCTGCTGACCGTGGGCGCGCACACGGTGATCCGCAAGGACGCCTACTTCTCGTGCTACCGGGCGCACGCGGGCTGGATCCAGACCGGCCCGGTGACCCTGGGCCGTGACGTGTACGTCAGCGAGGCGACGGTGCTGGACATCCACACCGGCCTGGGGGACGGGGCGCAGCTCGGTCATGCCTCCGCCCTGTATCCGGGGCAGTCGGTCCCGGCCGGGCAGTCCTGGCACGGCTCCCCGGCCCAGCCCGGCACGACCCGGTACCGCACGGCCGGCCCGGCCCGCTGCACCGCCCTCAACCGCTGGAGCTACAGCCTCGGACAGCTCCTGGCCGCGCTGGCGGTCTACATGCCGCTGACCATCGGCGGCCTGGGACTGATCACCGCAGGCATTCCCCAGCTCGCGGTGGTGACGTCCACCGACGGGCTGACCGTCACCGGCGCGGCGTTCTACGTCGAGGCGCTGGTGGCATCGCTGGTGCTGTACTGCGGCTCGCTGCTCACCGCTCTGCTCCTGGTGGCCACACTGCCCCGGCTGCTGCACCTGCCGCTCCGCCCGGACCGGACCTACCGGCTCTACGGCTTCCACTACTCGCTGCACCGGTCGGTCGCGCGCCTGACCAACGTCAAGCCGCTCACCCGGCTGTTCGGCGACAGCTCCGCCATCGTGCACTACCTGCGCGCGGTGGGCTGGAAGCTGCCGCAGGTGGAGCAGACCGGCTCCAACTTCGGCACCGAGCTCAGGCACGAGGACCCCTACCTGAGCACCGTGGGCACCGGCACCATGGTCGCCGACGGCCTGTCGATGCTGAACGCCGACTACTCCAGCAGCTCCTTCCGTCTGTCCCGCACGGTGATCGGGCCGCACAACTTCCTGGGCAACCTGGTCGCCTATCCCGCCGGCGGCCGCACCGGCGCCAATGTGCTGCTGGCGACCAAGGTCGGCGTCCCCGTCGACGGCCCCGTCCGCGAGAACACCGGGCTGCTCGGCTCGCCCGCCTTCGAGATCCCGCGCACCGTCGACCGCGACGCGGCCTTCGACCACCTCCGCGGCCCGCGGGAGCTGCGCCGCCACCTGGCGGCCAAGAACCGGCACAACGCCGTCACCCTGGCCACGTTCCTGTTCGCCCGCTGGCTGCATGTCTACGGCGTGCTGCTGCTGTTCTGGGCCGCGGCCGACCTCTACCCCTCGCTGGGCGCCGCCGCGATCGCCGCGGCCACCGTCGGCTCCCTGGTGTTCACCGTCGTCCTCACGGTGCTGGCCGAGCGGGCCAGTACGCGCTTCCGGCGGCAGCGCCCGCTGTACTGCTCGATCTACCACCCCGGCTTCTGGCGCCACGAACGCTTCTGGAAGCACCAGTCGATCGAGCTGCGGCTGCTGAACGGCACCCCGTTCAAGGGCCTGTTCTGGCGGGCGTGCGGCGCACGGGTCGGGCGGCGGCTGTTCGACGACGGCGGCAAGATGCCCGAGCGGACCCTGGTCACCGTCGGGGACGACTGCACCCTCAACCTCGGCAGCGTCCTTCAGTGCCACTCGCAGGAGGACGGCACCTTCAAGTCCGACCGCATCACCCTCGGCTCCGGCTGCACCGTCGGGATCGGGGCCCTGGTCCACTACGGCTCGACGGTGGGTGACGGCGCGGTGATCGCCGCCGACTCCTTCCTGATGAAGGGCACGGACGTCCCGCCGGGCACCCGCTGGGGAGGCAACCCCGCCCACGAACTCACCACCCGGTCCGCCGCCGCCGTACCGGCCTGATCCACGGCACCGCATCGGCGCGGCCCCGGCAGGGCTCCCTCCTGCCGGGGCCGCGCACGGCCGCTATGCGGGCGGCGGGGCGGCACAATCGCCGTGACCCTGACGCGCACCGGCATACGTGCTGTGTCCTGACGTCCCGTTGGCCGTGTCGGCCGGGAGTTTGAGATGGAGTTCGTAGCCGCCGCCCGGGGTGGGCCCCGAGGTGACGGTGCCGCCGAGGAGTTCGGCACGCTGACGCAGGCCGGCGAGACCGTGATGGGCCCCGGGCAGGGTGAGCGCCGGACGGGTGGCGGGTGTGTTGGTCACGGTGGCGTGGACGGTGCCGTTCACATGGCGTACACGGATGCTGGCCGTCGCTCCGGGCGCGTGTTTGCGGATGTTGGTGAGGGCCTCCTGGACGGTGCGGTAGACGGCGCGCTGGGTGGCGGCCGAGAGGTCCTGCGGCAGATCCGTGTGCAGCTCCGCCTCGATGCCGCTGCTGCTGACCAGGTGCCGCAGATCGGCGAGGGAGGGCTGCGGGGTGAGCTCGGTGGGACGGCTGCCGGAGGCGCGCAGCACGTTGATCATCTGCCGTAGCTCGTCCAGGGTCTGCACGCTGAGCCGCCGGATGGTGGCCGCGGCCTGCCGGATGCCGGTGTCCCGCGTGCCCACTTGCAGCGCTCCCGCCTGCACGGCGATCAGGCTCACCTGATGGGCGACCACGTCGTGCATCTCCCGGGCGAGCTGGGCGCGTTCCTTGGCCAGGACGCTCTGCGCGGTCAGCAGCCGCTCGTGCTCGCGGGCCTCGGAGATCTCGGCCAGGCGCAGCGACAGCTCCCGCCGGGCCTGTACGAGCTGGCCGAGGAAGACCGGGGCGGTGGCCCACGCCAGGGTGTGGGTGACATTGCCGGGAGTGAACTGCCGCAGGAGATCGGAGCGCTGGGACGACCACCACTGGAACGGCAGGAAGTCGCTGATCGCGTAGACGAGGGCGCACAGGGCCAGCAGGGCACGGTGGTGGCTGAGCGAGGACAGGGTGTACAGCGCGGCCACGGGGGCGAGCACCGCGTCGGTGAACAGGGCCGAGGGAAGTGTGAGGAGGAACGTCAGCAGCGGCAGATGGCGCCGCAGGGGGAGGGCCGAGGCGGCGAGCAGGGCGCAGCCCATGCCCCGCCGGTAGTCGGGGTCGACGTTGATCCATATGTCCGTCAAGGAAACCGCGACGAGAGCCGCGTCGATGAGGGGCGCGGGCAGGCACCGGGCGTTCATCTGTTCCCCCTGTCTCGTGCCGAGTCGAGAAGGCCGGCGCTTCGGCGGCCGGGCCCGTGCGGAGGCTGCCCCGTACCCGCCCACGGCCTCGCCGCCCTCACCGCCTCGCCGCCGGGCATGTACCGGGAGCCGGTGCGGGCGCGGACGGACCCAGCCGTCCGGGCGCACCCCGTCACACGCACGCCGCATACCGCCTGTCCGCCGTTCGATGCTTACCACCTCGCGCATCCGCTGTCTGCGCCCCGGGGCGGTTTCCCGCTGGTCGGCGGGTGGGGAAGCAGGCCGCCCGGCCGGGAGGGGCCCGGCCATCCGGCCGGGTGGACGCGGCCTCGTCGAGGGCCTGACCCTCCACCGCGCCCTGACCCCCGAAGCCGTCCGGCGCCTCGCCACCACCTGACTAGGCTGCCCGCCATGACCATGGAACCCGCCATGACCGGCGGCACGACCGCGGAGTCCCGGCCCACCGTCCTCGACGCCAGGGAGCTGACCCGTGATCCGGAGCTGGAGGCCCGGTTCGTGGAGTCGGCCCACCGGATCCTGGCGGACCTGGTGGGCGAGGGTGCCGCGCTGGGCTGGCTGGAGCCGCCCTCACGGGACGAGGTGGCCCGGCTGCTCGCCCGCGTCGTCTCCGCGGTACGGGCCGGGGACGCGGCCCTGCGCGTCGCCTACCTCGACGGCCGGCTCGTCGGGCTGGGGTACTGGCTCCGCCACGGCCGGCCCACCCATCGGCCGCACGCCGATCTGGAGAAGATCGCGGTGGACGCCGCTGCCCATGGCCGTGGTGTCGGCCGGGCGCTGACCGCCGCCCTGATCGCCGACGCCCGGCAGGCGGGTATCGAGGTCCTCACCCTGGACGCCCGCGGCGACAACACCCCCGCCCTGCGCCTCTACCGGTCACTGGGTTTCACCGAGTACGGCAGGCTGCCCCGATTCGTCGCCGTCGGCGAACGCCGCTACGACAAGGTCCTCTGCATGCTGGACCTGCGCCGGGAAGGCTGACCGCCGTCACGCCCGAAGGCCCGGCGGCTCCCCGTTCCGGGTTCCGGTGGCGGTTCACGCGGTGTGAGCACGGTGGTCTGCGGTCGCCGTCGTAGGTGCGGTGGGACGGGCGGCGGCGGAGGGGCGACGTCCGTTGCGGGCCGCCTACCGGAGCCGGAGCGGCCGGGGGAGGACCAACGCCGTACCGCCGCTCCCGCGCGCCACGGCGAGCGGCTCGTCACGGCCGGTCGCAGGGCCGGCCGGAGCGCCGGTCACCGCCCCGCCGGGGCACGCGACGCCCGCCCCCCGTCGGTCAGCTGCCGTACGAGCTTCACGGCGGGACGGCGGCCCGCGCACCACCGTCGTCGCCGCTCTCGCCGCGCTGTGCCCGGCCGCCGGAAGCACCCTCGTCCTCGTGGCCCGGCGCCGTACGGCCGGTCTCAGGGGCTCGTCAGAATGACGAGCTGCCGGGTCGCCCGGGTCATCGCGACATAACGGTCGACCGCTCCTTCGACGCCCTCGCCGAACCGCTCCGGGCCGACGAGGACGACCAGATCGAACTCCAGCCCCTTGGACAGCTCCGGCGTCAGCGACCGGACACGGGACGTCGCCCGGAACGCGGGATCGCCGATGACACAGGCGGTCCCGTCGTCGTGTGCGGCCAGCCAGCGCTCCAGGACGGAGTCCAGCTCCGCCACGGAACCGTGGACGACGGGGACGCCACCGCTGCGGATGGAGGCCGGCACATTGGCGTCCGGAAGCACGGACCGGATGACCGGCTCGGCCTCCGCCATGATCTCCTCCGGCGTCCGGTAGTTGACGCTCAGGGAGGCCTCCCTGATCCGGTCGAACCCGACCCGCTCCAGCCGCTCCCGCCACGACTCCGTGAACCCGTGCCTGGCCTGGGCACGGTCCCCGACGATGGTGAAACTCCGGGACGGGCACCGCAGCAGCAGCATCCGCCACTCCGCGTCGGTCAGTTCCTGCGCCTCGTCCACGACGACATGCGCGAACGGGCCGGCGAGCAGATCGGGGTCCGCGGTGGTCAGTTCGGCCTCGTCGACCAGGCCGGCCTGCGCGTCCCGGCCGTGCAACATCGTCACCAGGCCCTCGCCGTCGTCACCGTCGGCGCCCGACCGGGACACCGCCTCGATCAGGCCGTCCACGACCTGCGCCATCCGCTCGCGCCGGGCGGCGAGGACGGCCGCCTGCCGGCGCCTGCGCGAGGACGCCTCCGGATCGCCGAGCCGCTGCCGTGCCGCGTCCAGCAGCGGCAGGTCGGAGACCGTCCACGCCCGGGCGTCCGCGCGCTGCAACGACCGGACCTCGTCGGCGTCGAGCCAGGGAGCACACATCCGCAGGTAGGCGGGTACCGACCACAGGTCCGCGATCAGATCGGCCGCTTCGAGCAGCGGCCACGCGCGGTGAAAGGCCCCGAGCAGCTCCCTGTCGCTCAGCAGCGACCTGCGGAGCAGGTCGGGCGAGACCTCGTCGTCGTGCCTGTCCACCAGGATCGTGACCAGCTCCTCCCAGATCTGGTCGCGGGCCTCGTTGTGCGGGGTACCGGGTTCCGCCGCCTGGAAGGCCACGGCCCAGTCCTCGGCGCTCAGACGGATGTCGGCCCAGGGGGTCGTGACCGTCATCTCCTCGGCGGGAGGCTCCTCGTAGAACCTGACGGCCGTCTCGACCGCCTCGACCATGTCGGCGGACGACTTCAGCAGCGCCACGCGCGGGTCGCTCTCGGCCACCGCCGCGGCCCCCTCGGGAACGAGGTCCCGCAGCGTGCAGGTCCGCACGCCCTCCTCTCCCAGGCTGGGCAGGACATCGGCGACATAGCCCAGGTAGGGCTGGTGCGGGCCGACGAACAGCACGCCGCCGCGACGGTGACCGAGCCGCGGGTCGGAGTACAGGAGATAGGCGGCACGGTGCAGCGCGACGACGGTCTTGCCCGTACCCGGACCGCCGTCGACGACGAGAGCGCCCCGGGATCCCGCGCGGATGACGGCGTCCTGGTCGGCCTGGATGGTGGCGAGCACGTCCCGCATCCGGGGCGAGCGGGTGTCGCCCAGACTGGCGATGAAGGCGGACTGGTCGTCGAGCGCGGCGTGCCCGGCGAAGCCGTCCGGGGTGAACACCTCGTCCCAGTAGTCGCTGATCCGGCCGCGGGTCCAGCGGTACCTGCGGCGGCTGGCCAGACCCATCGGGTGGGCGTGGGTGGCGGCGAAGAACGGTTCGGCCGCGGGTGAGCGCCAGTCGAGCAGCAGCCGGCGGCCCGTGCTGTCCGTGAGGCCGAGCCGTCCTACGTAGACCGGCTCGGGGCTGTCGGCGCCGACCATGCGTCCGAGGCACAGGTCGAGGCCGAAGCGGCGCAGCGTGCGCAGCCGAGCGGTCAGCCGGTGGATCTCCGCGTCCCGGTCCATCGCCTGCCGGCCGATGCCGCCGGGCGCCCTGCGTTCGGCGTCGAGGCGGCCGGACAGCTCGGCGACCGACTGCTCCAGGCACTCCGCGACGGCCGCGAAGTGCCGCTCGTCGGCGGCGATCAGCGCCGGGTCGGCCTTGGGGGAGAGGTGGTCGGAAAGGTCGAAGACGCTGGTGGTCGGGGAAGTCACGTCATCAGCTCCAGGGGCGGGCCGTTTGCGGCCGGCGTGCGCGGCGAGGCGTCCGGAGTCGTCTTCCGGATTCCGGCGGCCTGCCGCGCACTGTGGCCCGGGCCGGTGATTGTGCGGCATGATCGGGGCCTTGCCGCAAGCCCCCTGGTGCGCTATAGGTTGAGAGTGGCGGAGAGGGGCTACGGCTTCCCCGCCGGCGGGCGGCGATCGGACCAGGGGCACGCGAGTTCCAGGGTGCGGGACACCTGGAGCAGGAGATCCTCCCGCCATGGTGCGGCGACGAGCTGGACACCGACGGGCAGGCCGGTGGCGTCGTCGTGGTGGACGGGGACCGAGATCGCCGGCTGGCCGGTCACGTTGAACACCGAGGTGAAGACCCCCATCGGATAGCTGTTCAGCAGTGCCCGCAGGGGATCGGCGTCGGTGCCCGCCCGCCAGGCGCCGATGGGCGGTGGAAGGCAGGCCATCGTGGGGGTGACGAGGAGGTCGAAGCCGGCGAGGAAGCCCTCGACGATGCGCCGCGACAACCGCTGGGCCCGCTGCACCGCTTCCGCGTACGCCCACGAGTCGACCGACCGTGCCGCGTTGCGCAGGGCGCGGTTGTGGGGCTCCACACGGTCCGGGTCCGCGAGTGCGATCCCGGCGCCGGCGGTGTTCCAGATGGTCGTGAACGCCGCGACCAGCTCGTCGGCCGGGGGCAGCGGAAGGCGGGTGTCGACGATGTGATGGCCGGCCGATTCCAGCGTGCGGAGTGTGACGTCGACGGCCGCCGTGCACGCCGGGTCCACACGTATGCCGTCGACGGGGGAGTCGGTGAGCACACCTGTCCGCAGCCCGGTCGGCGTCTTCCTCCGCAGCGCGGCGGTGAAGGAGCTGTGCGGGGCCGGGGGCGACCACCACGCGGCCGGGTCGTGACGCGCCAGCACATCGAGGACGGCCGCGGTGTCCGCCACCGAGCGGGTGAGCACGCCGCTGGTGCCGAGCCCCTCCACGCTGACGGTCGCGCCGGTGACCAGGCCGCGGGTGGGTTTGAGCCCGACGAGGCCGGTGCATGACGCGGGGATGCGGATCGACCCTCCGCCGTCCTCGGCGTGGGCGAGGGGCGCCATCCCGGCGGCGACGGCGACGCCCGCTCCGCTCGACGACCCGCCCGGCGTGCGGTCCGGGTCCCACGGGTTGCGCGAGACGCCGAGGGCTTCGCTCTCGGTGAAGGGAAGGGTGCCGAACTCGGAGGTGGTGGTCTTGCCGAGCAGCACGAAACCCGCGTCCACGAACCGTCGTACGACCGGGTCCGACGCCGTGGCCGGTGTCCGGCGGGCGCCGGCGGACCCCTGGGTGGTGGGCCATCCGGCCACGTCGAGGAGGTCCTTGACCGGCAGCGGGACGCCGTGGAACGGCGGCAGGTCCTCGGGCGACCCGGCCCGCATCACCGCGTCGGCCGCGTCGGCCGCGGCTTTGCGGACGTCGTCGTCGGCCCGGTGGCAGAAGGCGTTCAGCCGGGGGTCGAGCTCGTCCATCCGCTGAAGACAGCAGTCGGTCACCTCGACGGGGCTCACCTCCTTCCGGCGTATGGCCGCGGCGAGTTCGAGGGCGGGCGTGAACGGGTCGACGGGCGAACGCATCACGGGCGGTCCTTCCGGTGCCGGGTGCTGACGGACGTGGCCCGGGTGCTTGCCGGGCGCCGTCAGTGTCGTCGCGCCCCAGGCCTGAAATCTTGGAGAAATGTCGCGTAATCTGGCGGCATGTGGTCCGCCGAGTGGGCTCATGACGCCGCGGCCGTATGGGACATCGCCACCCCGTCGCGGCCCGTCCGGCTTGCGGGGGTCGGCATGGCCGGATTCCACGCTCGTACGGCCGATCCCGTCGATCTGAGCGTGGTCCCCTATCCGGCCGTCACGGTGGCCGTCGATCTCGGTGACGAGCCGCTCGCCGTCGACGACATCAGCGGCCGGCGACAGCACGGCAGCGTCGTCGTCGGACTCGCGCCCGGCGGCGTCCGCGGGCATGGCCGCGACGTCGAGTGCCTGCAACTGAGGCTGTCGCCGCCGGTCGCGCACGCGGTGCTGGGCGCCTCGTTGCCGGAGCTGGGCGGGACGGTGGTCTCCCTCGACGACCTGTGGGGACGCGAGGCCGCACGCGTCCGGGAACGACTGCGCGCCGCCGGGTCCTGGCAGGACCGGTTCGCGATCGCCGAGGCCGCGCTGGCCCGGCGCCACGAGGCGGGCCCGGCGGTCGATCCGGAGGTCGCCTTCGTCTGGCGGCGCATGGTGTCGCACCCGGGCGGGGCCCGGGTCGAGCGGCTGGCGGCCGAGGTCGGATGGAGCCGCAAGCGTCTGTGGTCCCGGTTCCGGTCCCAGATCGGCCTCAACCCCAAGCGTGCGGCTCAGCTGGTCCGCTTCGACCACGCGGTCCACCGGCTCGCCGCGGGACACCGGCCCGCCCTGGTGGCGGCGGAGATCGGCTACGTCGACCAGTCCCATCTCCACCGGGACGTCAGGGCCTTCGCCGGGGTGACCCCCACGGCCGTCGCGGTCGCGCCGTGGCTGGCGGTCGACGACATCGCCTGGGCCGCACCCGCGTACCTGTCCCAGGCCTGACACGCTCCGGGTGACGCGCCGCTCCCCGCCGGGCGGAGGCGAGCGGAGGGACGTCTTGCCCATATGCCCACGTCCGTCGTGAGTATGGGCAAACCCTCATGACCCTCGTTCTGTCAGGGCCATGACTCGACATGGTGCAGAGGGATCACCCGCATCGTCCCGGCGGAGCGCCGTGCGGCGGCCGGCGCTCACCGCCACGGGCGCGGCACTGGCCACCGGAGCGGCCACGACGACCGCGCGCGACGCGGTCGGGCGGACCGGCGCCTGGGGCCGGGTGCCGCGCACCTGTCTGCGCTTCGGCAAGGACCGTACGATCGCCCCCGCGCTCCAGGACCGGATGATCGCCGAGGCCGACGCGCGGACCCCCGGCAACCGCTTCACGGTGTACGACTTCCCCGACGCCACCCACGTCGGCCCGCTGGATCCCACGCCGGTGGTGGACGCCCTGGAGGGGCGGTCGCACTGAGGGAAGCGTCCGGGCGGGGTGTCCGCCGTGGACGGGACAGGAACGGGCCGGGCCCGGAGTCACCGACTCCGGGCCCGGCCCGTTCCTCCTCCGCGGACAGCGGACCGTGACGGATCAGTCCGTGCCGAACTCCATCGCGGCGCGGTCCAGCGCCTCGTCGTCGCCGGAGACCTCACCGCGGGAGGCGATCGCCTCGGCGCCGCCCCGCGGCATCTCCGGCATGGTGCCGATCAGCCCGGTCGCGGCGGCCTGGGCCGCGCCGATGGCGGGGTTGCTGGTGCCGATCAGGCCGAGACCGGCGTACTGCTCCAGCTTGGCGCGGGAGTCGGCGATGTCGAGGTTGCGCATGGTGAGCTGGCCGATCCGGTCCACCGGGCCGAACGCGGAGTCCTCGGTGCGCTCCATCGACAGCTTGTCCGGGTGGTAGCTGAACGCCGGGCCCGTGGTGTCGAGGATGGAGTAGTCCTCGCCGCGCCGCAGCCGCAGGGTCACCTCGCCGGTCACGGCCGCGCCGACCCAGCGCTGCAACGACTCGCGGATCATCAGCGCCTGCGGGTCCAGCCAGCGCCCCTCGTACATGAGACGGCCCAGACGGCGGCCCTCGATGTGGTACTGGGCGAGGGTGTCCTCGTTGTGGATCGCGTTGACCAGGCGCTCGTACGCGGCGTGCAGCAGGGCCATGCCGGGGGCCTCGTAGATGCCCCGGCTCTTGGCCTCGATGATCCGGTTCTCGATCTGGTCGGACATGCCCAGACCGTGGCGGCCGCCGATGGCGTTGGCCTCCATGACCAGATCGACGGCCGAGGCGAACTCCTTGCCGTTGATCGTCACCGGGCGGCCCTGCTCGAAGCCGATCGTCACGTCCTCGGCGACGATCTCCACCGACGGGTCCCAGAACCGCACGCCCATGATGGGCTCGACGGTCTCCAGGCCGGTGTTCAGGTGCTCCAGCGTCTTGGCCTCATGGGTGGCGCCCCAGATGTTGGCGTCGGTGGAGTACGCCTTCTCCGTGCTGTCGCGGTAGGGGAGGCCGTGGGCGAGCAGCCACTCCGACATCTCCTTGCGGCCGCCGAGCTCGGTCACGAAGTCCGCGTCCAGCCAGGGCTTGTAGATCCGCAGGTGCGGATTGGCCAGCAGGCCGTACCGGTAGAAGCGCTCGATGTCGTTGCCCTTGAACGTCGAGCCGTCGCCCCAGATCTGGACGTCGTCCTCGAGCATCGCCCGGACCAGGAGGGTGCCGGTGACGGCGCGGCCGAGCGGCGTGGTGTTGAAGTACGCGCGTCCGCCCGAGCGGATGTGGAACGCTCCGCAGGCGAGCGCGGCCAGACCCTCCTCGACCAGCGCGGCGCGGCAGTCGATCAGGCGCGCGATCTCGGCGCCGTAGGTCTTCGCGCGACCGGGCACCGAGGCGATGTCGGGCTCGTCGTACTGGCCGATGTCGGCGGTGTAGGTGCACGGGACGGCACCCTTGTCGCGCATCCACGCGACGGCGACCGAGGTGTCGAGGCCGCCCGAGAAGGCGATACCGACACGCTCACCGGAGGGGAGGGAAGTGAGAACCTTGGACACAGAAAGAGTATGCAGCATTTCGCATGGTCATGCAAAGCGGGTTTCTCCGTGTCGCTCGGCACCGTCGAGCCGTCGAGCCGGTCGAGCAGGACACGGGCCCGGGCGATGGCGTAGCGCTCCCAGCCGCCGCCGAGCCGGCGGAACTCCTCGACCGTGCTGCCGAGCACCTAGCCTGCTGCGTATGCCCGAGGACATCACGCACGCAGCACGCGACGACAGGCCCCACGAGGCCCGGCGGGCGCGCCTGAGCCGGACCTTCGACGAGGACGCGGAGCTGTACGACCGGGCCAGGCCCGGATATCCGACGGAGCTCTACGACGACCTCGCGGAACTCGCGGGTGTCCGCCCCGGCAGCCGTGTACTGGAGGTGGGCTGCGGAACCGGTCAGGCGACGGTGCCTCTGGCCGCACGGGGCTGCCGGATCACGGCCGTGGAGGCGGGACCGCACATGGCCGCGGTCGCCCGCCGCAACCTGGCCGGGGCCGCGGCGGCCGCGGTGGTGACGGCGGAGTTCGAGAGCTGGCCGCTGCCCGAGGAGCCGTTCGACGCGGTCGTCTCGGCGACGGCCTTCCACTGGATCGACCCGGCGGTGCGGGTGGCCAAGGCCGCCGACGCGCTGCGTCCGGGCGGGGCGCTCGCCGTGGTGCGCACCCAGCATGTCATGGGCGGCACCGAGGAGTTCTTCGTCGAGGTCCAGCGCTGCTACGAGCGTTTCGACCCGGAGACGCGGCCCGGGCAGCGGCCTCCCGCGGCCGCCGACGTCGACAACTCCGACCACGCGCAGGAGGTGGCGCGCAGCGGCCGGTTCGGCCCCACGGTCTTCCGCCGCTACGAGCGGGACCTGACGTACACCACGGCGGAGTATCTGGAGCTGTTGCGGACCTACTCCGGCCACCGGGCCCTTGCGGAACCTTCCAGGAACGGGCTGCTGGCGTGCGTCGCGAGCCTGATCGACGGGCGCTACGGCGGCCGGGTGACCAAGCGTCACCTCATCGAGCTGGGTGTCGCGCACAGGCACTGACCTCCGGCCGGCGCGCGACGCCTGAGTGGCAGACGGCGGATCGGTGGATGACCAATGCGGAGCTCACGCGTTAGGCGGGTGAGTCCGTTGAATCCGTTGAGTCCGTTGAGTCCGTTCAGAAGCAAGGAGACTGTCATGCGACGGATCGTCTTCGCCCTGGCTGCCGCCGTTGCGGTCACCGCGGCGAGTGCGCCGGTGGCGAGTGCCTACGAACCGCCCTACCCGTACGAGAACTGCCTCGCGGGCGCCAAGCAGCTCGGGGAGAGCCCGAGCCACGCCAAGTGGCACTGCGACGGGCTGGTGAGGAAGGGCTGGTTCCTCCCTCCGGTCGGCTGATCCCGCTGCGGCCGCGGCAGGCCCGGGTGTGCGGTGCCGTGAGGGGCGGCCGGGGCCCGGCCGCCCCTCACACGGTCCCGGTACGTCCGGCGAGGGACGCGGCGAAGCCCGCGAGGGCGGTGAAGTCGTCGTTGCGCAGACCGATCCGCGGATTCACGTGGTGGAGCAGCGCGGGAGCGGGGTGCCGGGCGGCCACGTGGGCGTGATCGGCGTCGCCCTGCTCGTCGTCCACCCAGGCGAACGGCCGGCCGTCGGCATACGCGACCAGCGCCTCGCACTTCCAGTGCGCACCGTCGGCGCGCTCGCGGAGCAGCGAGTCACCGAAGTCGACGAACGGCAACGGGGGCAGGCCGAGCACGGGACCGATCCACCTGTTCGCGGCGCTCATCCAGGTGGTGGCCCAGCACAGTTCGTACCCGAGAGCCAACAGCGCCGGGCCGTGGCCGGGATGGAGCCACACGCGCAACGGTCCTCTGCGCAGCGGCGGCCACCCGGAGTCCGGGCCCGTGGCACTCTCCAGGGGAACGCGGATCGTGGGGTAGCCCTCGGGCCGCCTCTCGGGCCGCGCCGCGTACGGACTGAGCGGCCCGTCGACATCGAGGAACAGCAGCGGTCGAGCCATGTCCGCCCCCTGGTTCCGATCGGGCGTGTCGCCGGAGCATATCCGCCGCGGCGTCCTGCTCACCGCGCACACTGGTGATTTCGCCGATGGCGCCCGCGTCCCGCCCCGCGACTCTGGTCGGGTCACGCACCCGTATCCCCGTACCTTGTCAGGAGGGCCCCATGCGTCGTCGTTCCCCGCGCCGGCTTCTCGGCGTTCTCGCGGCCGCCACGGTCGCGTTCACCCTGTTCTCCTCGGCGTCGACGGCCGGCGCGGCCGAGACCGCGACCACGGCAGCCTCGACCGCCTCCGTCGCGCGGTCGGCCGACGCGGACGCGCGGCCGCTGTCGACCAGCACGCCGGTCGTCTTCGTCCACGGCTACACCGGCAACGCGTCCAACTGGGTCACCGCCATGAGCGTCTTCCGGCTCAACGGCTGGTCCAGCTCCAACCTGTTCGCCTACGAGTACAACTCCTACGGCAACAACATCACCAACGCCCAGGGCCTGGCCACCTTCGTCGACAATGTGAAGGCGCGGACCGGCGCGAGCAAGGTCGCGATCGTCAATCACTCGATGGGCGGCCTGGTCAGCCAGTACTACCTCAAGGTGCTGGGCGGCCACAGCAGTGTCAGCCACCTCGCCTCGATCGCCGGCGCGAACCACGGGACCACGTATGCCGGCACCTGTCTGATCTACACGACCTGCCAGCAGATGTATCCGGGCTCGTCGTTCATCTCCCAGATCAGCTCGGGTGACGAGACGCCCGGTGACACCCAGTACGCCACCTGGTACTCGGCGTGCGACGGCATCATCCTGCCGTACACCAGCACCAAGCTGGACGGCGCGACCAACAACAACGTGCTCTGCCAGACCCACATCGGGTACCTGACGGACACGGTCGTGCTGGGCCAGATCGCCCGCTTCATCGCCTCCTGACCCACCGCGCGACCGAGACCCCGGGCCGATGGGCGCGGGGTCTCGGTCGCGTGCTGCCGGGTACCTGGTCCGAGGCCGAGACGCCGACGCCGTCGGTCGCAGGCGAACACCGACACCGGAAGGCACCTCATGAGAATCCACCTGACCAGCGTATTCGTCGATGACCAGGAGAAGGCCCTGCGCTTCTACACCGATGTGCTGGGCTTCGTGAAGAAGCACGACGTCCCGCTGGGCGAGGCCCGGTGGCTGACCGTGGTCTCGCCGGAGGAACCCGACGGGACCGAGTTGCTGCTCGAGCCCTCCGGTCATCCCGCGGTGCAGCCGTACAGGACGGCACTGGTCCGGGACGGTATCCCGGCCGCCTCCTTCGCCGTGGACGACGTACGGGCGGAGTACGGCCGGCTGCGCGGGCTCGGGGTGCGCTTCACCCAGGAGCCGCTGGACATGGACACGGTCACCACCGCGGTCCTGGACGACACCTGCGGCAATCTCATCCAGATCGAGTGCGGCGAGTAGGGCGTGCGGACGGAGACACGGTGTCTCACATCGTGGTATCCGCTTTCCGGAAGATAAGACGCCTGAGATCATCACGGGGCCCGTACGGTTCGCACGGTCTTTCGGCGAGGGGGACATGTGCGCAGGTCCGGGCCTTGGCGACCGATCTTCACCTCGCGCGAAAGACCGAGCAATGCCCGCACCAGCCACCGGCTCAGCCCAGCAGACACCCGTCAATCCGCGGTCCCGTGTCCTCATCGCCAGCCTCATCGGCACGACGATCGAGTTCTACGACTTCTACATCTACGCGACCGCCGCCGTACTGGTCTTCCCCTCCCTGTTCTTCCCCAGCGGTGACCCGACCACGGCGCTGCTGTCGTCGTTCGCGGTCTTCGGCGCCGCGATGGTCGCCCGCCCGATCGGGGCCGTCGTCTTCGGACACCTCGGCGACCGGCTCGGCCGCAAACGGACGCTGGTGGTCTCGCTGCTGACCATGGGCATCGCCACGTTCCTCATCGGCGTCCTGCCCACCTACGCCCAGGCCGGCTGGGCCGCCACCGCGCTGCTCGTCCTGATGCGGCTCGCGCAGGGCTTCGCGCTCGGCGGCGAGTGGAGCGGTGCCGCGCTGGTCGCCACCGAGAACGCGCCCAGCGGCAAGCGCGCCCTGTACGGCACCTTCCCGCAGCTGGGCGCCCCGCTCGGCTTCATCATCGGCAACGGCCTGTTCCTGATCATCGGCGCGCTGCTGCCGTCCTCGGCCGGCGCCGACCCCACGCAGCCCTCCGACGCCTTCGCGAGCTGGGGCTGGCGCATCCCGTTCCTGTTCTCCGCCGTGATGGTCGCCATCGGCCTGTGGGTGCGCACACGGCTCGTCGAGTCGACGGTCTTCTCCAGGACCCGCGAGGCCGGGAAGGTGCGGAAACTCCCGCTGGCCACCGTGGCCCGCGGCCACTGGAGGCAGCTGATCCTCGGCACCTTCTTCATGCTGGCGACCTATGTGCTCTTCTACCTGATGACCACGTTCTCGCTGAGCTACGGCCGCACCGCGAAGGATGCCGCCGTGCCCGGTCTGGGCTACGGCTACACCACGTTCGTCCTGATGATGATCTTCGGGGTGCTGTTCTTCGCCGTGTTCACCCTCGTCTCCGGCCCGCTCGCCGACAGGTACGGACGGCGCACCACCCTGATCTGGACCACCGCCGCGATCGTGGTCTTCGGCCTGGTCTGGGTGCCCCTGATCGGCCTGGGCACGCTCGGCGTGGTGCTGTGGCTGGTGCTCGGCTTCACGCTGATGGGCATGACGTTCGGGCCGATGGGCGCGCTGCTGCCCGAGCTCTTCCCGACGAGCGTGCGCTACACCGGATCCGGCATCTCGTACAACGTCAGCTCGATCCTCGGGGCGGCCGTCGCCCCGTTCATCGCGGTGGCGCTGTGGGAGGCCGGTGACGGCTCGCCCTGGCTGGTCGGCGTCTACCTCTCCGCGATGGCCGTGCTGACGCTGGTCGCGCTGCTGCTCGGCAAGGAGACCAAGGACGTCCGTCTGGACGACGACGAGGCCGCCCTCGCCGACGACGGCACCCGCGCCGCGATCGTCCCCTCCGCCTTCTGACCCGGCCGGCGCCCACCACCGCCGCCCCCGTCACGGGGGCGGCCAGGTCCGTCCAGTGCCTCGGAGCAGGGCACAGGCGCTAACCGCTCAGAGCCTTGAGCACCTGCTCGCAGGCGGCTGCGGCGTTCTCGGTCGCCAAACGGCAGCGCCTGCACCACCATCGCCACGAACACCGTCGTCCAGCTCTGCATCACCGGCGCGGCCAGCGCCCGGCGGATCGGGCCCTGCGCGAGAAGGGCCACGAGCAGCGCCATGGTCAGGACGAGGGAGGAGTCGGGCCGCCGGCCCGGCCCGGTGCCGGCTTGGTGCTTCCGCGCCCCGGGAGCCGGCTGCGGCGGGGCGGCTTTGCTGACGGCCATGGCTGAGGTGACCTCCGGCGGCGGGCTCGTGCGAGGGGGTGCCTTCCGCTTCCGTACGGCCGTGGCGCCCCGGCGTCTCAACGAGTCCGGGAAGTTCCGCCCACCGCAGCGCCGTATGCGGTGGACGGGCGCCGGGCCGGCGGTTTCGCGGACGGGTGAGTGGTCACCCGGGGCCCATGTCCGTGTACGACCGTCACAGCGTCCCGGACGGTGTCGGGCGCGGCACGCTGGATCCGGAGCTGGCGGCCTGGCTGCCCACCGGGCCCGTGCTGGGCGCCGACGAGCGGGTGGCCGACGCCCGCCGTTCGCACCGCGTGCTGGCGGACGTGCCCCTGCCGCCGGTCGGGGCCGTGGAGCACCTGGTGCTGCACGGGCCGCACGGATCGCTGCCGGTCCGGGTGCACACACCCGCCCGTCCGGCCCGTACCCCCTGCGGGGCGCTGGTGTACCTGCACGGCGGCGGGTACACCGTCGGGACGCCGGACGAGTTCGAGCTGCCGATGCGGATCATCGCGGAGACCGCCGGTATCAAGACGTACGTGGTGGACTACCACCTCGCGCCCGAGTCGAAGTATCCGGTCCAGATCGAGGAGAACGAGTTCGCGCTGCGCTGGCTGCGGACACACGCGCGGGAACAGGGCGTGGACCCGTGCCGGATCGCACTCGGCGGTGACTCGGCGGGCGGCAACATGACCTGTGCGATCACCCTCAAGCTGCGTGACGAGGGCGGTCCCGTCCCCGCTGCGCAGGTGCTGCTCTTCCCGGAGGCGGCGCTGCCGTTCGACACCGAGTCCGGCAGCGAGAACCGCACCGGTCACTACCTGGAGACGGCGGGTGTGTTCCTGTTCGCGTGGAACTACCTGCCCCACGACGCCGATCCCCGCCATCCCTACGTGACCCCGCTGCACGCCGCCTCGCACGCCGGCCTGCCCCCGGCGATCCTGGTCACCTGCGGCTTCGATCCGCTGCGGGACGTGGGGCACGCCTACGCCCGCAGACTGGCCGCCGCCGGGAACGATCTGCTCTACGTCCACCACCCGGACCTGACCCACGGCTTCCCCCAGTTCGCGCACTACTCGGCGGCCTGCCGCGCGGCCACCGAGGACCTGGCCCGGATGATCGGCCGGCGGCTGCTGGGCTGACCCCCTCCCGGCGGGGTCTCACCCGCGGTGGGTGATGCCGGAGCGTCGGCATGGCCGAAGGCTGGGCGGGTGCCCGTCGGCGGTGAGAGCTTCCCGTGCCGAGGGGCGTGCCGGCGCGACGGAGGGAAGCCTCGTGAACCAGTACCCGCCCATCGCGGAGCACGGCCTGACCGGACCCGCCGGAAGCGAGGGCGACCCGGGTGGCTGAGACGGCCGACTCCGAGGAGCGGACCGGTCGGCTGGCAGCACACCGACAGGTGCTGGCCGCGCTCGCCCTCGCGCAGTTCATCTGTAGCTTCGCCGGCTCCAACATGAACGTGATGATCAATGACATCAGCAGGGATCTGGGCACCACCGTGCAGGGCGTCCAGGTCGCGATCACCGTATTCCTGCTGGTGATGGCGGCTCTGATGATCCCCGGCGGCAAGCTGACCGACCGCTGGGGCCGCAAGCGCTGCTTCCGGGCCGGCCTGATCATCTACGCCGTCGGTGCCCTGCTGAGCGCCGCGGCCCCGGGACTGGCGGTGCTCATCGTGGGCAACTCGATCCTCGAGGGCATCGGCACCGCCCTGCTCATTCCGCCCGTGTACATCCTCACCACGCTGCTGTACCGGGACGTGACCTCCCGGGCCCGGGCCTTCGGCGTCATCATGACGTCGGGCGGCATCGGCGCCGCGGCGGGCCCGCTGATCGGCGGACTCATCACGGCGGGGATCGGCTGGCGCGCCGCCTTCGTCTTCCAGGCCCTGGTCATCGCCGTGATCGTCCTGCTCAGCAGCCGGCTCGACGACCCCCTGCCGCCCGATCCGGGCCGCCCCTTCGACATCGGTGGGGCCGTTCTGTCCGCGGTCGGTCTCGTCCTCGTCGTCATGGGCATCCTGGCCGCCCACCTAAACCTCTGGCTGACGTTCGGCCTGATGGTCCTCGGCGCCCTGGTACTGCTGTGGTTCTTTTGCCGGATCCGGGTCAGGGAGCGGTCCGGCCGGGAACCGCTCCTGTCGCTCGCCCTGTTCCGCGACCGTACGTCCAACCTCGGACTGATCACCCAGTACGTGCAGTGGCTGATGCTGATGGGGACCTCGTTCACCGTGGCCGCCTATCTCCAGGTCGTACGCCACTACAACGCCATCGGGACCGGCCTCGTCCTCACCGCCGCCACGCTCGGTCTGCTCGTGACGTCACTGGGCGCCGAACGATTCGCCGAGCGGCGCCCCCAGCGCACCCTCATCGTGGCCGGGTTCGTCGTCGCCATCGCCGGCGTGGCCGTCATGATCGTGCCGGCCGGCAGCTCCACGAACGCCTGGGCCCATGTCCCCGGCCTGCTGCTGTTCGGACTGGGGCTCGGTGTGATGCTGACCCCCTCGGTCAACGTCGTGCAGTCCAGCTTCCCCGAGGACCGGCAGGGCGAGATCTCCGGTCTGTCCCGCAGCGTCTCCAACCTCGGCTCCTCCTGCGGCACCGCCATCGCCGGCACCATCCTCGTCTCCGGCCTCACCAGAGGTGCCTACGCCGCCGCGTTGATCACCCTGGCGGCCATCGGCCTCGTCGGCCTCGCCGCCGCGAGCCGTCTGCCCCCGACCACCGGCCCGTATATGACGCGCTCGACCGGACGGGGCCGGGATTCCTCAGGCGCATGACGTCTCGAGACAGCCGCCGGGCAAAAGGAAACCAAGCCTTGTGCGGCGATTTTCCGGCCGCACGATTTCCCGGCCGGGCCGCGACCGCGGCATCACCCGCAACGGATGAGTTTCCAAGAACGCTGTCGAATGTCTGGAAGTGCCAATCGACAGCAAGAAGTCCGATGGCTAGCCTCGGTGATTCCGGAGGGAGGGTCGATGAGGAAACCTGTCATATCTCTGGTCATTAGCCTGATCTTCCTGCTGAGTGGAGTGACGGCGTGCGGCTCCTCCAACGATTCGACGGAATCCAAGAAAACCGCTGGCCAGACAGTGTCCAGCACCATCACCGAAACCGGGTCCCCGTCGGTGGACACCTGTGCCAGCGCCGGAACACGGAAGATTCCCAAAACCCGGCTGCTGGCGGATCTGGCCCTGACCTACGGGGCGTTCCATCGCTACTTGTACAAACCCTACAAGGCCGATGCCTTCCATAAGGGTGCCGAGGGACGGGGCAAAGCGATTACCAAGGCCGTATTGGCGAGCGCGGTGATAGTCAAACTGCTGAGCAACGCCAAGAAAAACGCCGCCGCGGACCCGACCCTGTGCAAGTACCTCCCCACCATCGACGGCATCAAAGCCAGCCTGGCGAGCTTGACGAGCAAGATCAAGAACGGCACCGTCGCGCCAGGTGACGCCGACGGGACCAACGGCCTGTTCGAAGAGCTCAGGAAAGGCGCCGGATTCGCGGCGCCGAGCAGCTCCGCTCTGCCCGGACTGGGGTGAACCGCACGGTGCCGCCGACTGCCCGACAGCGGCGGCATCGTCCCCGTCACAGGCATGGTGTGCTGATCTCGGGGATACCTGCTGCTCATGAACGTACTGCCGGTGTTCCGTGAGACCGATCGGCGTCTGACCCAGCGGATCGCTTCCTGCGCCACGCCGGGTGTGCACCGGACGCTGTCCGCGGTGGAGGAGTGCGCGGAGAGCACCAAGCTGTGGTGCGGTGCGGCCGTGCTGATGGCCGCGGCCGGAGGCCGGCGCGGGCGCCGCGCCGCCGGGGCGGGCCTGGCGGCGCTGATCCTGGCACAGCTGGTCTCCAACGGCCTGTGCAAGCATCTGGCCGACCGGCCCCGGCCGCCCAAGGAGTGGATCCCGCACGACGAGGTCGAGGACCGTCCCGAGTCGTCGTCGTTCCCCTCCGGGCATACGGCGGCCGCCGCGGCCTTCACCGCCGCCGTCTGCCGCGCCTGGCCTCGGGCGGGCCTGTTGTGCGCCATTCCGGCCGCCATGGTGGCGGTCGAGCGCGTGCAGAGCGGTGCCCACTACCCCAGCGACGTCGCCGCGGGTGCCGTGATCGGCCTGGGCAGCGCCTGGCTCGTCCGGCACGCCCCCGGTCCGGCGCTGCGGGGCGTCTCAAAATGATCTGTCCGGGTACTCGCGCGCTCACCGGAGGGCGCCGCGGCGCCTTCTGCCGGAACGGAGTGACAGGAGGTGATCACCATGTCGTCGAGTACGCAGCCGCACCACGGCCCGGGCCAGCAGGCCCCGGGTTCGGAGCCGGTGAGCGAGCTGGTGCAGCGTGCCTCGCAACAGCTGAGTGAGCTGGTGCGCGGCGAGCTACGACTGGCGCAGATGGAGATGAAGGAGAAGGGCAAGCGCTACGGCAAGGGCGGCGGGCTGTTCGGCGGCGCCGGCCTGGTCGGGTTCCTGATGCTCGAGGCCCTGGTGGCCACCGTGATCGCCGCGCTGGCGGTGGCGCTGCCGGTGTGGGCCGCGGCCCTCATCGTGACCGCGGTCCTCGGCCTCGTCGCCGCCGTCATGGCGCTCACGGGCAAGAAGGAAGTCTCCCGGGCGGCCCCGCCCGCGCCCCAGCAGACGATCGAGAACGTGAAGGCCGACATGGCCGAGATCAAGGAGAGTGCGCACCGATGACCCAGCCGCCTCACGACGAGCCCACCGCCCAGAGCCCGGCAGAGCTGCGCGAGCAGGTCGAGCACACCCGCCACGAGCTCGGGGACACGGTGCAGGCGCTTGCGGCCAGGACCGACGTCAAGGCCCGCGCGCAGGACAAGGCCGCCGAGATGAAGGGCCAGGCGGCCGCGAAGGCCGGTGAGCTGAAGGAACAGGCCGCGCTCAAGGCCGGGGAAGTCAGGGCCAAGGCTGCTGAGACGGCCTCCCGCGTGCAGGACAAACTGCCCGACCCGGTCAAGGACAAGGCCGCCCACACCGCCGAGCAGGCCCGGGCCAAGGCGGCGCAGGCAGGCCGGATGTGGCAGGAGAAGGCACCCGAGCCGGTGCGGGCCAGGACGGCTCAGGGCCTGCGACTGGCGCGCGGCAACCGCGGCCTGCTGGTGGGCGCCGCCGGAGCGGCCGTCGCCGTGTGGCTGCTGTGCCGCAGGAAGGGATGACGCCGTGAAGGCATCCAAGATCGCCTACAAGCCGGTCGGTCTCGCTCTGGGAGCCGTCAGCGGCATGCTCGCCGGCGCTCTGTCCAAGCAGGCATGGAAGTTGCTCGGCCACGACGAGGACGCCCCCGACGCCACCGACGAGGACCGCGGCTGGGGCGAGGTGCTGCTCGCCGCCACCTTGCAGGGCGCGATCTTCGCGGGCGTCAAGGCGGCCGTCGACCGCGCGGGTGCCGCCGGCACACGCCGCCTGACCGGTACCTGGCCCGGCTGACCAGCACGGCTCCGCTGACCGCAAGCAGGACAAGGGGCCGGTGCGACAGCGACACCGGCCCCTTCCGCCCCGTAGCCCACGAAAGCCCGCACATGTCCGATCAGCACGCGGCCACCGCGCTGACAGCCGCAGCAGTCATCGCCGTGATCCTCATCGTCGGGGCGGCGGTGCTGCGCCCCGACGGCCGAGGCCGCGGCGCCCGCACGCTCCACCCGTCCCGCCGTGACGTCATGTTTCACGGCGGCGCTGCCGCACCGCCGGACGGGGGTGCTCCTTCCGCCGTACGGGAGGCCGAACAGCACGTCCACCGCTGCTGGCAGCGGCTCCAGGCCCCCACCGACCCGCCCGAGTGAGATCGCGCGGGGGGAGGGGGCGGGCGGACGGAGGAGGCGGCCCGCCCGCCCTACGTCGCTGATGCCGGAGCATGGGCATCCGCGCCGGAGAGCCCGGGGTGTCCGGAGCCGTCCGGCCCCGGGCCGCCCCTGGTCGCTCAAGGCTCCAGATCAGCCGTCGAGTCGGCGGTCCGAGCCGAATACGCGGTGCAGACCCGGCCCCATGTCCCGGGCGTCGATCGAGCCGTAGCCGAAGACGAGGCCCGGACGCGCGGAGCGGTCGGCGGCGACCTCCGCCAGGGTGTGGACCGCCACGCCGGACGCCCGGGCCCGGCGGGCCAGGTCCACCAGGGCGTGGGGGTCGGCGAGCCGGCCCCGGGTGAAGGCGGTCACGTGCAGGCCCGCGGCGGACGGCACCAGCTCGATGCGGTCCGCGAAGTGGCCGGTGAGGGTGCGGGTGAGCGTCTGGTGCCGGGTCGCGTACGTGTGCTGCATCCGGCGGATGTGCCGGGCGAGCAGCCCGTCGTCGACGAAGCGGGCGAGCGCCGCCTGTGTGGGGACCGCCGTGTGCCAGTCGGCGGTGTACTTGGCGGTGCGCAGTGCCGCGCGCAGCGGGGCGGGCGCCACCAGGAAACCGACGCGCAGGGAGGGCAGCATCACCTTGGAGAACGACCCCACATAGATGACGTGTCCGTCCCGGTCCAGACTGCGCAGTGTCTCGACCGGCCGCCCGCCGAACCGGAACTCGCTGTCGTAGTCGTCCTCGATCACCGCCGCGCCGTGCTGTCGCGCCCACCGCAGCAGCGCCGTTCTGCGCCGCAGGGACATCGGCATGCCGAGCGGGAACTGGTGGGCGGGGGTGACGTACACGGCGCGGGTGTCCGGCGGGACGGCGTCCACCAGCAGGCCCTCGTCGTCCACCGGCACACGTGTGATCTCGGCGCCCTGCGCCAGGAACGCCAGCCGGGCCGGTGGGTAGCCGGGCTCCTCGACGGCCACCCGGTCACCCGGTTCGAGCAGCACCCGTCCGATGAGGTCCAGGGCCTGCTGCGTGCCGGTGGTCACCAGGACGTCGTCCGGACCGGTCCGCACACCGCGGGAGAGCCCGAGGTGCCGGGCGAGTGCGGCCCGCAGCCCGGGGTGGCCGGCCGGATCGCCGTATCCGGCGGTCCCGGCCGCCGAGAGGCGCGATTCCCGGGCGATCAGGGGACGCCAGGCCTCGTACGGGAAGAGCCGGGCGTCCGGCAGGCCGACCCGCAGGTCGTAGGCGGCCGTGGTCGCTCCGAAGCTCTCGGCGCCCGCCCAGGGGGACAGCCCCGCCCACAGGGCGCGCGGGCGCAGCCCCGAGCCGGTGCTGCCGTCGGCGGTCGCGGCCCCGGGCACGGGCAGGCCCGTCGTACGCACATAGGTCCCGGAGCCGACCCTGCTGTCCACGTAGCCCTCGGCGACGAGCCGTTCGTAGGCGACGCCGACGGTGTTGCGGGCCACCGCGAGACGGCGGCTCAACTCCCGGGTCGGGGGCAGCGGATCGCCGGGCCGGAGCAGCCCGTCGTGGATCGCGGTACGCAGCTGGCGGTAGATCTGGCCGGACAGGTCACGCTGCCCGTCGAGCCTGACGTGCACGTCCATCTGGGCTTCCCCGTTCCCGGCGCGGCTGCCGGCGACCGCCCGTCCGCCGATTGGCTCAGTCAATCAGCAGAATATTGGCTCTGGAGCTCAACCGCTGTGTGATCCTACGCTCCGGCCATGGACATACGACGACTGGACCGCCAGGCGCTGTTGCTGACCGGGGAGGTGATCTCCCAGGTGAAACCCGACGACTTGAGACGGGCGACGCCGTGCGCGGACTGGACCCTGTACGGCCTGCTGCGCCATCTGGTCAGCCAGAACGAGGGGTTCGCCGCCTCCGCCCGCGGCGCGGGTGAGCCGTGGGCCGTGTGGCGCGACGGCGACCTCGGCGATGACCCGGCCGGAGCGTACGAGACATCGGCGGACGAGGTCACCGCGGCGTTCGCGGACGACGAGGTGCTGGAGCGGCGCTTCGCACTGCCGGAGGCGGGCGAGGGGTTCGCCGTCCCCGGACGGACCGCGATCGGCTTCCATCTGCTCGACTACGTGGTGCACGCCTGGGACGTGGCGGTGACGATCGGCGCCCCCTGGGAGCCCGCCGCCGAACTCACCACCGCCGCGCTGCGGATCGCCGCCCAGGTCCCGGACGAGGGCCGCGGGGCCGGTGCCGCGTTCCGCCGGCGGGTCGCCGTGCCCGAGGACGCCGCGCCGGGCGACCGGCTGCTCGCCCTGCTCGG
The DNA here is from genome assembly GCF_014647975.1 of Streptomyces fumigatiscleroticus. Lineage (GTDB taxonomy): Bacteria > Actinomycetota > Actinomycetes > Streptomycetales > Streptomycetaceae > Streptomyces > Streptomyces fumigatiscleroticus. The sequence goes on along the minus strand of NZ_BMQF01000001.1, from coordinate 46,865 downwards.
CCGCGACCCGTCCTGGACACCGGGGCCGTGCTGAGGAGCCGCTGGGTCCGGGGCCCGGCCGGGAACCCCCTCGGCGACCGCGCCGCGGGGAACGGCATCGACGGCGGTGTGCGCGGTCGGCGGAGCGGCCCGCTGATCGTCAGCGTCACCGACTTCACCAGCGACACGCACCGGGACCTGCCCGGCATCGTGTGTCACGGCTTCGCGCTGCGACGCCACTGGCCGCACCTCGACGGAGCGGTCGGCATGTGGCTGTGGGCCGCGCCCCTGGCCCGGCGCTGCGGGTCGGTCTCGGTGTGGACCGGGCGGCGGGCCCTGGCGGAGTTCTTGCGCCTGCCGGAGCACGTCAGCATCATGGACAGGTACCGCGGGCGAGGCAGGGTCAGGTCGTCGGTCCGGGAGTACGAGACCTTCGACGCGGCGCGGATCCGGCAGGACGCGGAGGCATGGCTGACGTTGGACGATCACTGCCGTGCCGCGCGGGGGGCGCCACGGCGGAACGGCTGACGTCGGCTCCCCGGTCAGAGCCGGCCACGGTGGGCATCCGCGCCCCAGCTGCCCTGTCCCGCCTCAGGGCGCGTTGACACGTACCGCCATGTTGCCGGGCGGGTGCTGGTTCTCGTACATGAGCTGGTGGGCCCGGCCCGTCTCCTCGAAGGTGCCGACCCAGGACAGGCAGGGGTCGAGTTGCCCTCCCGCGACCGGCGCGATCACCTGCCTGCACTGCCGGATGCTCGCGTAGTGGGAGCCCTGGAGCCGCTTCTGGCGCATCCACAGGTAGCGCAGGTCCACGTCCGCGTTGTAGCCGGAGGTGCCGCCGCAGATGACCACCGTGCCCGCGTTGTCGCAGAGGTACAGGGAGGTGGGGATGGTGTCCTGTCCGCTGTGCTCCAGCACGATCCTGGGTGCCCTGCGTTCTCCGAGTATGTGCCAGACCCTCTCGCCGAAGCGCCGGGCACCGGCCAGCCACGCGGTCATCGCCTCACCGTCCGAGATGTCGGGCAGCCGCCCCCAGTGGTCGAACTCCGTGCGGTTGATGAAGCCTTGCGCGCCGAGTGCGCGGCAGTACGAGCCGCGTTCCTCGTCGGAGACGACCGCGATCGGTATGCCGCCACGGATCCGGGCGATCTGGATCGCCATCGAGCCGAGGCCTCCGGCTCCGCCCCGGATGAGGACGGGATCCCCGGGCTCGACCGTGTGCGGAGCCCATCCGCAGAGCTGGCGGTAGGCGGTCGCCGCCGTCGAGAGGAAACAGGCGGACTTCTCCCAGGACAGGTTGGCCGGCTTGGGATGACACTGGTAGTCGCTGACCAGCGCGAACTGGGCGAAGGAGCCGTAGTTCGACTCGTATCCCCAGGCGGACCGGGTCGCCGAGGTGATGGGCTCGGCACCCAGCCGGATGTCGGCGGCGCACTCGTCCCAGGTGGCGCCCGAGAGCATCACCTCGTCGCCGACGGAGACGGAGGTGACCGCTTCGCCGACGGCCCACACGATGCCGGACCCCTCCGTGCCGCCGATGTGGAAGTTCTCGGACTGGCCGCGCCGCCGCCGGGCGGCCACGACGTCGAGCGGGTAGCCGAGGGAGGACCAGACGTTGTTGTAGTTGATCCCGGCGGCCATGACGTAGACCAGGACCTGGCCGCGGCGGACACGGGGTACGTCCACGACTTCCATCGAGAAGGCCCCCTCCGGTTCCCCGTAGCGCTCGGGTCGGATGACCGCGGCGTGCATGCGGGCGGGAACGTGGCCGAGCGGCGGCTTGTCGCCGATCGCGTAGAGGTCTGCGGTCATTGCTGTCTTCCTCCTGTCGGGCTCAGGGCTCAGGGCTCGGGGCTCAGGGCTCAGGCAGTGGTGTGCGCTTCGCACTCCCGGACCAGGTCCGCGGTCGCGGTGCCGCGCACGAGCTTGTTCGGCGCCATACGCACTCCCAGGTTCTTCTCCAGCCGTTTGCGCAGTTCCGCGGCCATGAGGGAGTCCATGCCCAGCCGGTCGAGCGGCCTGTTGACGTCAAGCCTGTCCACGGGCATCCGCAGGACGGCCGCGACGTGCTCAGAGACCTGCTCGGCGATGGGCCGTTCCCGGGGCGCGGCAGCGGGCTGTGCGCCGGCGGTCGACCGGGCCCCGCGGGCGGACTCCGGCGAAGCAGCCTGCCCCGGCGGCACTTCGTCCGGGGCCGTGGTCGCCGGCGGGGGTTCCGGGGCCGATGCGGGGTGCGACCGGACCGGCTCGCCGACCGCGGGTGCGGTGTGCGCGGCGGCCTCTGGCCCCGCGGAGTCGCGGGAGACCCGCAGTGAACCATGGAGCTCGACGAGGAGGCCGCTGGCCGGGTCGGTCAGCCGCAGGTCACCCGTGAGCTCGATGCCCGGCTGCGTGGCCCTCCGAGCGGCCGGCGCGGGTTCCTGCCCCCGGTCGGCCCCACGGTCGGCTCTCACGGTCTTGTCCATCCGGTCCTCCTCGTCCGCCGCGTCCGGCCGGCGGCTCATCCGCAGGCCGGTCGCCTCGAGGACGACACCTCCCGCCGCGTCCAGGAGGGTGACGTCCAGATGCAACCGGTCAGGGGCGGCTGCGTCCCCGAGCCGGCACCTGCTCCACATGACGTCCGTCTGCGGCCCGGTCACGGTGACCCGGCCCGCTCCTTCGGCGACGTACGACGCGTCGGGCAGCAGAGCCAGCGCCGGCTGTGCGGCGGCGGCCAGCAGCACGGGGTGCACCGGGTGATCGGGGTGCGCAGGGAGCCGGGGCGGGCGGCGCAGCCGGGCGATGACCTCCCCCTGCCCGAGCCACACCTCCTCCACCACGCGGAAGCACTCCTCGGTCCGCACGAAGCGGTGGTGGAACGTCTCGGCGTCCAGATGCTCCGTGCAGCGGCTCATGGTCCGCTCGACGGGCTCCCCGGCAGTGGGCCGGTCACCGGTGACCAGGGTGACGGTGCCACAGCACAGGCTCCTCCACGGCCCGCTCCCGCCGGGCCGGTGCGCGACCTCGAACTCCCGGCTCCGGTCCGTCGTTCCGCGCGTGATCCCCACCCTCAGCAGGGGCGTCTCCCCGGGGGGCACCGTCAGCGCGTCCTTGATCTCCACATCCGTGAGGCACAGCTCGTCGGCACCGGCTGTCCGGGCGGCCGCCAGCCGGGCGACCTCCGTGAACACGGGACCGTGCACGACGAGCGGTGCGCCGGCCGGGGTGTTCATCAGGAACGGACTGCCCGGGTCCAGGGGGAAGTCGTGGAACTCGGGGAGCGCGCCCAGGTCCTCCAGCCAGTGACTCTCCCGCTGCCAAGGGTAGGCGGGCAGCGGGACGCAGCGTCCGCTCCCGTACAGCCTGCTCCAGTCAATGTCCGCCCCGGTCCCGTACACCGTGCCCAGGGCGTTCAGCAGGGTCTCCCGTTCGGGTTCCCCGCGGAGGAGGGAGCCGGTGGCGTGGCCGGGCAGCCGGGCGTCCTCCAGCGTGTCCCTGACGGCATGGACCAGCAGCGGGTGCGGGCTTATCTCGACGAACGTCGTCTCGGCCTCCTGCGCGACATCGACGGTCGCCTCCAGGAAGCGCACGCGCCCGCGCAGGTTGCGGGTCCAGTACGAGGCGTCGAGTTCCGTGCCGTCCAGTGATCCGTCCACGACGGTGGAGCGCATCGGTATCCGCGCGGTGCGCGGGCTCACGTCCCGCAGTTCCGCGGCGAGTTCATCGAGGAGCGGGTCCATGAGAGAGCAGTGGGAGGCGGCTTCCGCCTACGGACGGCCGAATCTGGTGGTCGGCACGTCCTGGACCGAGCAGACTCCGTCCATCAGCAACCGCCAGAGACCTGACAGGCCGTCCGCGCCGGGAACCCGGCAGGCCATGCCCACGATGGCGACGGAAGTGTCCTGCAATGAGTTGTTGTCCATGCTCGGAGCACCCTTCTCATTCGCTGGGGCCGAAGCCGAGTCCTGGGCGGCTGAGGACACACGGCTCCGGCCGGTCGACTCAAAGGCATGTGGGGTGCGGTACCAATTCGAGATTCAATCGACAGGCCGATCGAACAACTGGGACACCCATCAGCATGAATCGGTATCCCGCGTTACGCCAATCGTGCGCTCATGGCCGTCGGACATGCCCCTGACCTCGGTGGCATCCGGCCGAAGCGTGACAGGGCCGAGCCCACGCCCACGGACGGTCCAGGCTGTGACAGACACTTCCCCAGCCCCGCACGCGAGGCCGACAGGGGTGACACGGCGGTCCGGGAAGTGCCGCCCGACGGCGTGGTCGGCACGCTGCGTCTTCGGGCCGACCGGGCGGACGAGGCCCGCAAGGTCATGCCTCGGTGGTGGAGCACAGTGGGCGTCGCGGCAGGACCTCGACGGCCACGACGCGGCGCCCTGGCTCGCCGAGGCCCTCGGGCGGGTGGGTGAACTGCTCACCGGCGCCCCCGGGATCCAGGTGCTCACCCCGCTCGGCCACGGCACCGACGACAAGGCGACCCTGCGCTGACCGACCAAGGGCACCAAGGGCACGTAGGGCGCCGAGGTGCGGCTACCGCTCGGTTCCGGACCGGGCTTCTTCGTGCTCCGGCTGCCGAGCCGGCCGGTCGGCGAGGCGGTTGTTGCCTTCGATGGCGGCAACGTGCTGTTCGGCCCAGGCGCGCAGAGCGGCGAGCACCGCATCGAGGGAGAGCCCCAGCTCGGTGAGCCGGTAGTGGACGTGGGGCGGCACCGTGGGCTCGACGCGCCGGGCGACCAGTCCGTCGCGGACGAGACTTTGCAGGGTGGCGGAGAGCATCTTCTGGGAGATGCCCGGTATGCGGCGCCGCAGTTCGCCGAAGCGGACCTCGCCCGGGGCCGCTTCGGCGAGCACCTTGACCGTCATGGAGGTCCACTTGGTGCCGATCCGGTCGAGCAGTTGCCGGGTCGGGCACAACGGGTCGAAGAGATCACCTCGCTGGGAGATGGTCACCTGGAGCTCACCACCTGTGGGGAAAGTGCCGTCTTGGAAGCCTCCAGGGTAGTTCCCTACCGTTTTCTGGTCACCAATGGTTACCGGAAAGTGTCACCGGTACATGTCTGGAGCTTCTCGTGCCCGAACTGAACCGTGTCCGCATCAACGGCATCGACGTGAACGTCGCCTCGGCCGGAACCGGACCCGCCGTCCTGCTCCTGCACGGCTTCCCCCACACCTGGCAGCTGTGGACCGAGGTCATGACGGATCTGTCCGCCCACTACCGGGTCATCGCGCCGGACCTGCGCGGCTTCGGCGCCAGCACCCGCGCCGCGACGGGGTACGACGCGGGCAGCCTGGCCGAGGACGCCGCGGCCCTGCTGGAGGCGCTGGGGGAGTCCTCGGCCGCCGTGGCCGGGATCGACGCGGGCACCCCGCCGGCGTTCCTGCTGGCGATGCGCCGCCCCGACCTGGTGGAGCGGCTGGTCGTCATGGAGTCCCTGGTCGGCCGCCTGCCCGGTGCCGAGGAGTTCCTCGCCGGCGGCGCCCCGTGGTGGTTCGGTTTCCACGGCGTCGAGGGCCTCGCGGAAGGCGTGCTGGAGGGCAACGAAGCCGCCTACATCGACTGGTTCCTCACCGCCGGGACGCTGGGCGAGGGCGTGGCGGCGCCGGTACGGGAGGCGTTCGTCCGGGCGTACACCGGGAGGGAGGCACTGCGCTGCGCGTTCTCCTACTACCGGGCCCTGCCGCGAAGCGCGGCCCAGATCGAGGAGGCGGTCGCCGCGGCACGGCTGACGGTGCCGACGCTGGCGATCGGCGCCCGTCCGGTCGGCCGGGCGCTGGAACACCAGTTGCGCCCGATCGCCGACGACCTCACCGGACATCTCCTCGAGGACTGCGGCCACATCATCCCCCTGCACCGCCCCGACGCGCTGCTCACCCTGCTGCGGCCCTTCCTGGCCGGTCGCCGTCCCGCGCCGGTGCCGGCCGGCGGCTGAGGGCACCGACACCCGGCGGTACCTCGTGACCGCGTCCCCGCCCTGCCCTCGGGCGACCGTCGAGCGCCGTCTCGGCCGAAGGCCCTGAGCGGTGGTCGGGCACGACCGTCGGACGCGGGCCTGTTCCAGCCGGGCGGCATGTGGACCGAGCGCCGGGAGAGCCCGGACGGCATCGGAGGGAGCGTCGCGCTCAACCACCTCTCCCCCTTCTGCTCACCGAAGCGCTCCTGGACTGCCTGATCGCCGGTGCGCCCAGCCGCATCGTGAACATCACCTCCGGCGCCATCATCACGGCGCGGGCGGTGTTCGACGAGATGGATCCGCCCGGTCCGTACTACGGCATGGCCGCCACCGGACGGGCCAAGCCGGCTCACCCGGTGCACACCCTGGATCTCGCCGAGCGGCTCAAGGACAGCGGCGTGTCGGTTCTCGCCGCCGATCCCGGGCCCGCGGCCACCGACAACGCGGCCCAGATGACCATCGGCATCCTCCCGCCCGCGCTGCGGCCCCACGGGGAGCAGATCCGCCAGGGCGTCACCACGCCGGTCGCCGACGCGGCCCGGGCACCGCCGGCCGCCGCCTGCGGCGTCCAGGGTGTGCGCGACGGCGGTACGGGCGGATGACCGGTGACGGCCGGTGGTCAGGCCCGGCCCGTGAACTCCCACCGGCCGTACGGCGCTCGGATGACCACGAGTCGAGGCTCCGTGCGCGGGAAGCGCCTCCTCGGCGGCGTGGTGACATGTGACCGGCTCTCGCCCGGCACGGGTACGTCGGCCGTCGAGCCGGCCGGGACGCGCGCCGTCAGCCGCAGCGGGCGGTCGATCCCCGACCAGGACACCCGGGCCTGTCCGTGCCCGGTACGGATCGCTGTGCGTGCCCGGTTCCCGCCGGTACGGGTGTCTGGCCGTACGACGAAGGCGCGCTGCCCGGCGCCGCCCGGCGTCATCCGGGCGCGGACCGGCCACGTTCTCGTAGGGATCACGGCGTCGGAGCGCGCACCGAAAACTCCTGTGCGCCGGCTCGCACGCCTCTGCGATCATCGCCGGATGGCGCACAGTCTCGAATCGCTGGTCATCCGGCACACCCACCGCCTCCCCTCTCCCCAGGGCTTTGCCGGAGACGGAGCAGGCGCCGCTCGGCAGTTCGACGCGGCGCTGACGACCGTGGGCTTCAAGCTCTCGGGGGAGCTGCTGGAGCGGCTGTCGGGGCTGTCCGAGGCCGCGGTCCTGCACACCGCAAGGCGGACGCTGCGCACCGTGAGCGAGATGGTGGGCGACCACGTCCGGCACAACGCGTACTTCATCGACTTTCCGGCGAACGTGCCGGACACCGAGGAGTTCTGGATGCGGTGTGTGACGGAGGCGCTCGGCGACGGCGGGTCGCGGGGCAAGGTACTGACACAGCTGGCACACGGGGTGCTGGACCTGCTCAGTCTCCCCACGTACGGCCGCTACCAGCACACCTACGAGGAGATGCTCGCGGCCCAGGACGAGCTGATCGCCTCGGCGGGCGACCGGGTGACCGTCCTGCACCTCGGGCGGGACCTCGACGAGGAACTCACCGGCCTGTACCTGGCCTTGGCGGGCAGCACGACGCCGCTGGGCGAGGACCACCTGCGCGACCTCAAGACCCTCGCCGGGCGGTGCGCGCTCGGCCCCCAGCCGGAGTCGATCCCGGTCCGGGAGAACCGGGCGGTCGTCAACGAGGCCCGTCTCGTCGCCGGCGCGGACCTCCTGCTGGACACCGTCACCGATGTGCTGCGGCTGGCCTGCGCGCTGTCGGGCGGCGACGTGACGCTCCAGGAGCCGACCCGGTTCCGGACACTCCCGCGGCCGGTCCGCCGTGCGCTGCTCGCGGGCCTCGACGCCCTGGTCGCGGCGGACCCCGCCAAGCTGGCCGACGTACACGCGCACCGCGAGCCGTTCAAACGGCTCGGTGAGCGTCTCCACCCGCACGAGTACCCGCGCTGGCCGCACGCCGCGGAGGTGTTCGCCGTGGCACGGGGCGAGAAGGAGGCGCGGTCCTTCGACAGCCGCCTGGAGGAACTGCTCGACGAGCGCGACGTCCTCGGCGCGGTGCGACTGCTGAGGTCCGCTCCCGGCAAGCTGTTCCGCGCCCTGGACCTCCTGCTGCGTATCGCCGCCGGCCAGGAGGAGCGGGACGCGGTGGTGGCCGCCGCGGTGCGGGCCGCTCCCGAGGTCTCCGGCCGGGTCGTGCTGGCGGTCCGCGAGCACTTCCACAACCGGGAGCGTCAGACCGGCGAACCCCGGATCTTCGTCAACCGCCGGGGCCGCGGCTGGGTCGCCCCCGACGTCCGGCCACCCCTCCCCGCCGCCGACCGGGACCGTCTGACCGCCGCCCTCGACGCCGAGCTGCGCCGCAGGCTCCCGGCACCGGGCCGGCTGCTGCTCGACCCCGACGTCCTCGACGTGGCGCTCCCGCTCAGCGGCCGGGCGACCGCGGCCGGGCTCGGCGTCCTGCCGCGCGGTTCGCTCTCGCCGGCCGACGGCGAACGGCTGCGCTTCTTCGTGTACTGGAAACAGACCGAGAGGCGGACCGACTACGACCTCTCGGCGCTGCTCCTCCACGCCGACTACAGCACCGACTCCTGGCTCTCCTACACGTCCCTCAAGGCCGTCGGGGGCCGGCACTCGGGCGATGTCACCGAGGCGCCCGACGGGGCCTCGGAGTTCATCGACCTCTCCCTGGACCGGGTACGCGGCACCTTCATCGTTCCGCAGGTCAACATCTACGCCGGCGAGGGCTTCGAGGAGGTCGAGGAGTCGTTCTTCGGTTTCATGCTGCGCGACGGTGAGCAGAGGGGCCGGCCGTTCGAGCCGCGCACGGTGCGGATGAAGTCGGAGCTTCGCGGGCCGGGCCGGGTGGCGCTGCCGCTGGTGTTCCGGCGCGAGGACGACGGCCGGTGGCGCGCGAAGTGGCTGCACCTGTATCTGAAGGGCGTCTCGTCGGCCAACCGGGTCGAGGAGAACCAGGTGTCGGTGTCCAAGGTGGTGCGCGCCGTCGTGACGCGCGAGTATCTGACGGTGCGGTACCTGGTCGGCCTGATGTCCGACGACACCACGGCCGTGGAGTGGTGGGACGGCGAGCGGCCGGTCCCTGACGAGCCCGTGATGTACATAGGTCTCGAACGTCCCGAAGGGCTGCACCCGGACTCCCGGGTCATCACCCCGGAAAACCTGCGCGACTTGATCCCGGGCTGAGTGTTAGCGTTGTCCACGGCGAGGCCATGAAGGGGCTTCCTTCTCAACTCCTTTCCTGAAACGAGTTCCTTCGCTTCCCTCGCCCTCGACGTCGCTCCGTGCCCGCCCGGCCCTCGTCACGGCCGGTGGCGGGTTCACGGCGTACCGGGCGAGTGCGCGAGCCGCAGATGTGGTGCCGGCGGCAGCGGCGTAGGCGCTCCCGCCTCCGGTACGGCTTGGAACGCCTCGATCACGTAGGCGGCGAAACGGCGGGAGGCCGTGAGCCGGGCGGCACGCGGCGTGTCCTTCAGGCCCCGGTGGGCCATGAGCATGAGGATCAGGTCGTCGACGACGAAGCCGGGGCGGAGCCGGCCGCTCCCCTGGGCACGGCGGACCAGTTCGGCGACCGCGCGCAGAGTCCGCTCCCGGTCGGCGGCGAAGTCCATGGCCTCGGGAAAGGCCGTCATGAAGGCGTCGGCGAACCCCCGGCTGTGCGCGTGGAGTTCGCAGATCCGCTCGACCAGGCTCCGGAATCCGTGCCACGGGTCCGCGTCCGCGAGGGCGTCACGGACGGCGGCATGGCAGGCCCGCCGCTGCTCGGCGAAGGCCGCCGCGGTCAGTGCCTGCTTGGTCGGGAAGTGCCGGTACAGAGTGGCGGGGCCGACGCCCGCGTGCCGGGCGACTTCGCGCAGGGGTGCACCCAGGCCCTTCTCGCCGAACACCGCGCGGGCGGCGTCCAGGATGCGGGCCCGGTTGTCGCGGGCGTCGGAGCGCACGGTCCGAGGCAAGTGGCCGGTCATCGTCTCTCACTTTACTCAGACGGACGGGGGCGCCCGTTACGGTCCGATGGCGGTGCCGGCCTCCCCGTCCCGGCACTTCACCAACCCGAGGAGCAGAGATGAAAGCCGTCGTGATCAGGGAGTTCGGAAAGCCCGACGGTCTGGAGACCGTCGATGTGCCGGTGCCCGTCCCCGCCCCGGGGCAGGTGCGGATCGCCACGGAGGCGATCGGGGTGGGCGGCGTGGACGCCGTGATCCGCCGGGGAACGCTCGCCGCCTACGGTTTCCGGGAGGGCCATGTCCTCGGCAGCGAGGTCGCGGGAACGATCACCGCGGTGGGAGAGGGCGTGGACGCCTCGTGGACCGGGCGTCGGGTGTGGGCGTTCACCGGCCTGTCCGGCGGGTATGCCGAGCAGGCCGTCGCCGCGGTCGAGGACGTCCTTCCGTTGCCCGACGGCCTGACCGGCGCCGAGGCGGTGACGCTCGGCGGCTCCGGCGTGGTGGCCCACTTCGCGCTGGACCGGGCCCGTTCCGCGCCCGGCGAGACGGTGCTCGTGCGCGGTGCGGCGGGCAGTATCGGGATCACGGCGGTCCAGCTCGCGGCCCGCGGTGGCGCGGGCGCGGTGGCGGTCACCACCTCGTCGGCGGAGCGCGGCGCCCGCCTGCGGGACCTGGGCGCGACCCATGTCCTGGACCGCTCCGGCGAGGGCGGCGACCCGGACGCACCGGCGGGCTTCGACGTGGTGATCGACGTCGTGGGAGGTCCCCGGCTCCCTGACTTCCTGGACCGGCTGAACCCCAACGGGCGGTACGTGGCTGTCGGTGTGGTCGGCGGGCAGCCGCCGGCGGACTTCGGCCTGCGGCTGATGGACGCCTGGCGCAGGTCGCTGTCGTTCGCCACCTTCAGCTCCGACAGCGTGCCCGGGCCCGACCGGCAGGCCGTGCGGTCGTCCCAGTTCGCCGATGCCGCACACGGCGATCTGCGCACCGTCGTGCACGAGGTGCTGCCGCTGGGCCAGGCGGTGCTGGCTCACCGGAAGATGGATGCGGGCACGGTGTTCGGCCGGGTCGTGCTGGCGCCCTGAGCCGGGCAGGGACGGCGCTCGCGGCCCGGGTGACGCACGCGACGGGACCCGGGCCCCGCTCGGGTCGTGGCCGACGCCCGCAGCCGATGCCCGCAGCCGACACCTGTTCCGCCGCCGGACGAGACAGTGGTGGCTGGGCACGCCACGCCCACATGCCCGCCCGCCGGTGGCGGTGGTGACAGGTTCCGGCGGTGCCTGATGCCAGGTCGTCGCCACCGCGGTCGGCCAAGTGGCGCGGGCCGGCCGGAAGGCCGTGGCAGGTGTGACCCCAGCCGGCTCTGCGGTGAGCGTGACGCCGGGGAGACGGACCGGCAGGTCTCACAAGGGCGTTGCAGTGGTCGCCGCAACCGATCCCCCAACCAGCCCCCGCACGATGGCAGCGAGCTGTCGCTCATCAGAGCCCACGGCGGTGACTACGGCGCAGTTCGTCACCAGGGCCAGGCAGGCAGTGTTCGTGTTCCGCACGCCGGAGACGGGCGGCACCGCGCACCGCAGCACACCGAGCACCGGGGAAGAACGTGATGACCTACGATTTCGCGGCTACCGCCCAGGAGTGGCGGTTCCGGGTTCGGGCGGCCTTCCGGGATCTGGGCGGCCTGGCCCGCTTCGCCACCCAGTTGCCCACCGCATCGGGACACTGCCACTGCCCCGCGACCATCGCCGTTCCGCCACCGCCGGCCGGGCACCGGCCGGCGGGTGATGTCAGCGGATCGGACACTCCGGTCCTGCTGGTCCACGGCTATCTGACCACCGAGCAGTGCTGGGGGCCGCTGCTGCACCGACTGCACCGCTCGGGTTTTCGCCACACGAGCTGCCTGCGCTACAACACGCTGACGACCGGCATCCCGGAGATCGCTTCCGCTCTCGCCCGGGCCTCCCGGGCGGCCATGGACCGCACCGCATCGGGCGGCGTTCACCTCATCGGCTACAGCCTCGGTGGCCTGGCCGTGCGCTACGCCGTCCAGCACCTCGGCCTGGCGGCCAACGCCCTGTCCGCCGTCACCATCGGCACCCCCCACCAGGGCACCTCCTGGGCCAAGGCTGCGCTGGGTCCCGCCGCCGCCCAGATGTGTCCGGGCTCCGAGGTGCTGGCGAGCTTGCCGGACCTGGCCGTGTACCACCAGGTGCGGTGGCTGTTTCTGTACAGCGACTGCGATCCGGTCGTTCCGCCCGCCAGCGCCACCGCCGGTCGGCCCGCCGACGCGGTCCACGTCCCCGGGCGCGGACACCTGAGCCTGCTCACCGCTTCGCGGACGGCGGAGTTGGTCACGACCCACCTCTGCCGGGCCGACTTCGCCGCTGCGATGGGGGTGACGCGGCGCCTTCCGGATGCGGCATAGTCCTCGGCGTCGGTGCATACGTCGTGAGTACAGCTCCTGGTCCCGGACCGGCGTCAGCGTCCCGGACCGGCGTCAGTCCGTGTCGCCCGTGAGGAGGATCCGCCGTGCCTCGCGGCGGCCCGCGTAGCGTTCCTTGCGGTTGGCGGCCTTGTCCATTTCTTGCCGCTCCGCGATGCAGGAACGTCGCTGGCATCCCGCACAGTGGGTGTAGCCGAACAGCAGCATGCCGGGCTCCCACCGGCAGCGGGTGCCCGCGTCCTCACGTGCCGGGCGCGGCGGCAGGTCGCAGGGGCCGTAGCGGTGATCGTGGGTGGGTCGGGGGCTGTGCTCCGTGTAGCGCACCCACAGTGGCTTCGTGTTGTCCGTACGGGACATCGCGTTCCTTCCGGAACCGCCGCCCGGGCTCCCGGACCATCCGGGCGGGCGGCTTGGTTCGCCACTTCATGGCGACACGCTCCTTCCTCCGTCACGGGACAGCCGGGCGCTACCGGCCGCGCACGCGCCGGTATCCGTCACGGTAGCGGGATGTGCCGACGATCCCAACAGGTGCGTCGGTCCGGGCTCCCCATGCGGGGAGATCGACATGGACAGGCCGGAAGAGCCTGGGCTCGGTTCAGGCGAAGAACGCGTTCATGCCCGGGACGTCGGAGAGGTAGGTCTCGATGGCGGCGATCCTGCCGTCGCGCAGACGGCAGACGGTGGACAGGTACTCGTCCAGCACCACATCGCCCCGACGAGCCGTGTTGTGCAGGGACAGAGCGACGTTCTCGCGGCTGACCAGGATGTGCAGCAACTCGAAGTTCACTCCGTAGGAAGCGATTTTCTGTGCGTGGTCCGCGATCGTGTCGGGACCGTGCACGGTGCCGGAGATGGCGTTGTCACCGGGTAGCGTCCAAGTGGCGTCGTCGGTGAGCAGTCCGCGGAGGCCGTTCCGGTCGCCGCTGACGAGCAGGGTGTAGAACTGCTTGCCGAGCCGATGAGCAGATTCGTCAGTGGACACGGGCTGTTCCTCCTGACAGCGCTTGCAGCGAAGTGCCGATTCATACAGAGATCCTCTCAGCCATACGCGGCAGGACCTCTCGACGGTTCCTCCCTCGGCTCGACGAACCGGTCGTCAGACAATCGGGTGGCTTCGGAGGTCCCGCAGAAGCCGACGCCGTCATCCTTCCCTCGCGCCGGGCGGATCCGCTCACGAGGTCGCTGCCGTTCGGCGGTCAGCCCGTCGCCCTGCGCGTACCGCATACCACCGGCCTACCGCAGGGATCACCATCCGTCACCCGCCGACAACACCTCGAGGAGATCACGCCCCGAGGGCGATCAGGAAGTCGTTCTCATCATCCAGCCGTCGAGCAGGAGTACGTCGACAGACCCGGTGGTCGGCCGGCGGGCTCAGCCGGCCGACCAGTGGGCGTCGGCGAAAGCGCGTATTTCGCGGCTCAGTTCTCGGTACTCCGGTCCGATTCCCGCGAACTTGCCGTGTCCCGCGGCCTCGAGGAGATGCAGCTCGGCCGGGATGCCGGCGGCGCGCAGCGCTCGGTGCATGCGCACGGAGTCCGACAGCAGCACATCGCGTGTGCCCGAGGCCAGCAGCGTGGGCGGGAACCCCTTGCCGAAGTCGCCGAACAGCGGGGAGAGGCGGGGGTCGCGCAGGTCGTGTTCGGCGGCGTAGAGCAGCATGGCCGACTGGACGCTGTGAGACAGCATGTCGTCCAGGCCCAGGTTGGTCTGCCAGGTGTCGCCCGAGGCGGTCAGGTCCAGGGCGGCGGAATCCAGCACCACCGCGGCGGGCAGCGGGAGCCCGTCGTCACGGGCGCGGAGCACCAGCGCGGCGGCCAGGTTGCCGCCTGCCGACGAGCCGCCCAGGACGATCTCCTGTGGTCGGCGGTGGTCCAGCAGGTGGCGGTACGCGGTCAGGCAGTCGTCGAGCGGGGCGGGGTGGGGGTGGTCGGGGGGCATCCGGTAGTCCACCGACCACACACGTGCACGGATCCGTAGGGCGGCCCTGAGCGCGAATATGCGGCAGAGCCGCCCGCCGCACAGGGTCCAGCCGCCGCCGTGGAGGTCGAGGAACACCCGCCGGTCCTTCCGCTGGGCTCCTTCGGGCAGGACGTCGTAGACGACGGCGCCGTCCGCGTCGAGCTGCTCCACCCGGCCGGTGCCGTACGGCAGCCGTACCTCTCCCAGGGTCGGGGTCTCGTCGGTGACCCCCAGCATGCGTTGCAGCAGGGCGTCCAGCCGCACCACGGCCGCCCGCCATCCCTCCACATCGTCCGGCGCCAGCTGCGGCACCTCGACCCGTGGCGCGGCCATGACCTGGGCCATCGCGGTCTGTGCCTCATGGCTCACCGAGGCGGGTACGGGGATGTCACGCGCCGGCAGGTGCAGTGGGGGATACGTGTACGAGCCGTCGTCCTTCATGTCCTGTCTCCCGTGGTGGGGTCGGGGTTGCCGATGTCCGGGACGGCAGGTCTCGCGGGCACAGGTGCACGGGGCCGGCCGAGGGACGAGGTGCGCGGCCGTCTCGGGGCGGTGCACCGAGGCCCGGACGCCTGCGCCGTACAACAGCCTGCGTACAGTGTCCGGCGTCAGCCTGCCGACGGGCTGACTGCCGCAGCGACAGTGTGGCGGCAAGGGCTCGCCGGTCGGCACCGGCGCAGCCCTCCGTCGTGCCCACGATAGGCCGCACCGGCCGGTTTCCGGCAGGGCCAGGACCGCCTTGCCGTGCGCGCAGGATGCGGCCCGGCGAAGCGGCCACCGTCTCGTCGGTCCGGCCCCCCAATCGCAGCGCCAGGCGAGTAGCCGGCCTCGAGGTATCCCGTCGCGTCACGCCTGGGCGAGCCAGGTCGGTGTGATGGTCACCGCACGGCGGGGGTTGCCGGTGTCGGCGGTGACGTACGCGCCGCCGAGAGGGCGAGCTGGACGGGGTACCGGCTGACGCCTCCTGTGGCCCCTGCCACCAGCAGGCGCTCGCCCAGAGGCGGGCCGGGCCGACAGGCAGGCCCGGGGCACCGGTGGCCGCGACCGGAACGGTGCGGAGCCGGTCCGGGTGCGCGTCGGCGGGGCCACACCAGGTGCGACCGACCGATGTACCGCAGTAGCTGTACTGGTGCGTACTGGTTCGCACTGGTTGTGGAGCGAGGTAGGTGTCGTCCTATTCGGCGAGGTCGGCGGCGTGTTGGCGGAGGGTGTGGATGAGGGCGTCCGTCGATGGCGTGGTGGGGCCCGGCAGGCGGACCAGACTGACGCGGCGCCGTTCCTCGGGGAGGTCGTCGATGGCGATGAGGCGGACGCCGGGCGGGATCACCGGCAGCAGCGTGGAGGGAACCGTGGTGATGCCGGCTCCGGCTGCGACCAGGTGCAGTTTGGTCAGCCAGTCGCGGGTGGCGTGGTGGACGCGGGGCCGTCCGGGCAGCCCCGGCCAGATGCCGAGCAGGGGCTCGTCGGTGCCGGCGGGGCTGGCGATCCATGTCTCGCCCGCGATGTCCTGAGCGGTGACACTGGCGCGGTCGGCGAACCGGCCGACGGCCGGTACCGCCAGGACCAGGCGGTCTTCCAGCAGCGGCTCCGCGTGCAGGGGCGGATCGTCGGTGTCGGGTGAGCGGTGCGGCGGCCGGGAGGACAGCAGGGCGAGGTCGAGGGTGCCGGTGCGCAGCCCGCGCACCAGCGATGGGGTGGTTCCCTCCCGCAAGGTGACCTGAATGCGGGGGTGTTGCCCGCGCAGGGTTGCCAGGGCGCGGGCCACGAGCACGGCTCCGGCGGTGGGGAAGAAGCCGAGCCGCACACGGCCGGTCTCGTCCTGCGCGCCACGCAGTTCCCGGTCGGCTGCTTCCAGCGCGTCAAGGGCGGTCACGGCGTGATGCAGCAGGGCCCGGCCCGCGGTGGTCAGTCGCACACCGCCCGGACGGCGGTCGAAGAGCCGGACACCGGTGGCCTGCTCGAGGCCGGCCACCTGCCGGGAGATGGCCGACTGGGTGTAGCCCAGCGTCCGGGCCGCGGCCGTGAAGGTGCCCCGCTCGGCCACCTCGCGCAGCACTCGCAGCCCGGCAACCGTGATGTCCATGAGTAAACAGCATATCCACTATGCGAAGCATTCGTTGGCGGAATGACCGTCGGGATTCCTAGCGTGAAAGGCATGAACGACCAACCCACCGACGGAGCTTCCGAACCGGGCGGCCGGTTGCCCCTCCTTGCTCTCGACGCCCTCGATGAAGCGCAGCGTGCCGTCCATGCCCGGCTTCAGGCCACGCGCCTGCGCGGTGCGGAGGGAGCGGGCTACGCGGCCGCGCTCCCCGACGGGCGGCTGATCGGCCCGTTCAACGTCATGCTGCGCAACACGCGCATAGCCCGGCCGCTGCTGGAGTGGACCGAGGCGATCACCGGATCCGGTATCCCGGCCGACGTCCGTGAGGTGGTCATCCTCACCGTGGCCGCCCACTGGCGGGCCGAATACGCGCTCTACGCCCACACCGCGGGCGCGGCGCGTGCCGGCGTGCCCGAGGCCGCGATCGCGGGACTCCGGCGCGGCGACACGCCCCGCGGCCTGCGCGCCGAGGCCGACGTCGCCCACCGCGTAGCCACTGCTCTCGTCCGCGATCACCAGGTACCGGACGCGCTTTATGCCGAAGTGATCGCCTCGTTCGGCACGGACAGGCTCGTAGCCCTGGTCAATCTCGTCGGCCAGTACCTGAACACCTGCGCGCTGCTGGCCTGCTTCCAGGTCCCCGCCCCCACCCGGCACCGCACCGGCGCACCCGCCGCCTGACTTCGACTCCACACCACGCATCGGAAAGGGAACGACAATGCCGCTGATCAATGTCCACCTGCGCCGGGGAACGACCCCTGAGTACCGCAGCAACGTCTCCGCCGCCATCCACAAGGCCATGGTCGACGTCCTGAAGATTCCCCACGACGACCAGTTCCACGTCTTCCACGAGGTCACACCCGACAACTTCCACATGCAGCCGGTCGTGTTCGGCCTGCCGCGCAGCGAGCGCACCATGTTCATCCAGCTGTCCTTCAATCAGCGCACAGCCGAGCAGAAGAACGAACTGTTCCGGGCGATCGTCGACAACCTCCGGCTGCTCGCCGGCGTCCCTCAGGAGGACGTCATGCTGATGGTTCTCGAAACAGCCCGCGAGAACTGGTGGGCCGCCGGCCGGGTCGTCAACCCCGAGACCGGCTACGACGCGCGCATGACCGACGTCCCCGCCGAGAACTGACCCCTGCGCCTGGCCATGCCCTCACCGGAAAGCCCAGCCCACTCGCCGGGTGCCGGGGCCGACCGCGCCTGCGTCAGCTCACATGAGGCACGCTCCTGGTCTGATGACACACGATGGCATCTTCGGGGTTGCGGAGAACCGGCGGACCGTGCCCGGGAGCGGAAGCTGCTCCGGGACCGGGGCGGCGTTCAGTGGCGGCGGGCCAGGCGCCGGGCTCAACGACCCGTCCGTTTCCCCGCAGCGCCTTGTCCAGGCCGTTGAGGGCCTGCATCTCGCCGGCGTGGGCAACGGGCTCCGCATGCGCACAGCAGCCGTGAGGCTGACGGGCTTTCGCGGATACAGGGACTCGCGGGTCCGCGGCCGTTTGTCGGCACCGTCCACGCCCGGCTGACCCTTCTGGCCCACCGGAGCACCGGCCTGCGGCCCCCTCGTCGCGCGGTCACCCGGCTCGAAGTGCCGTCCGGGAATACCGGCGCCTCGGACTCTTCTCCGCGGCAGTGGCCACTGCAGCGAGGCCTGCAACCCGGACAGCGACCCTGGGGACTCACAGATCCTCGCAGAACGGGGCCGGGCCATCAGCCGGCCCCACGCAGCCCCGTCACACAGAGGGAGTGAGGCACACGGTGCACGATTCCACGGCTCTTACGACGACCGTCGGGGCAAAGCCGCCGGTCACCGAGAACCCGAGCAGGTTCTCGCCGACGCAGGGCGGGGTCCCGGTGTCCGTCCGGTGGAGTCAGGACGGCAGGGGAGACGAGGGCGCGTCCGCCTTGGAACGGTGCGCCGGGCCCCGGTGGCTGCCTGCGGGTGATCCGCGAGCGTTGCCGCGGCTGGACGCGGAGGCGGCAGCCCGTAACGCGGCAGGCGAGGACGTGCAGGTCGTCTACAGGGCGCGCGGTGACAGGTTCCTCATCGTGTCCCGGGAGACGGCGGCGTGAGGCGGACTCCAAGGGCCTAGAAGGTATACAGGGTACCCGCCGAGTCGGCGATACGGGATCAAGGAGCCGGTCAGCGCGATCCTTCTGGGTGAGGCGTTCGGTCAGCCCGACAACCGTACAAGTGTTGTGTTGACAGGGTCAGTGACGTTGACCTGCCCCGTTGTGCGCCCATAGCCTGCCGCTAGTTGTAACTGTACCGAGTCGTACGGGTTTGCCGACTTTTAGCGAGGTGCTGATGAGTACTGCCGACGTAGGAGCACCCGCCACCGACTACGTGCACTGCGAAGACCGGTCTTCCGGCGTGGCGATCACCCTGAACCGGCCGGACACGCGCAACGCGCTCTCCCGCGAGATGATGCTGGTGCTCACCGCGGAGCTGGAGCGGCAGGCCGAGCGGGAGGACGTCCGGGTCATCGTCCTTCGCGGAAGTGGCCCGGTGTTCTCCTCCGGACACGACCTCCGCCAGCTCACCGGCGGCTCCTCGGAGGAGCTGGGAGAGATCTTCGATATCTGTACGCGGATGATGGAGACCGTCCAGCGCGTTCCGCAGCCGGTCGTCGCCGCGGTCCACGGTCCGGCCATGGCCGCCGGATGCCAGCTCGTGGCCTCCTGCGATCTCGCCATCGCCGGGGACAGGGCCACGTTCGGCACACCGGGAGTGAGGATCGGCCTGTTCTGCTCGACCCCGATGGTCGCCCTGAGCCGGTGCATCGGTCGTAAGCGGGCGCTGGAGATGCTGCTGACCGGGGAGCCGGTCGACGCCGCTACGGCCGCCGACTGGGGGCTGGTCAACCGCGTGGTGCCGCAGGACCGTCTCGACGAGGAGGTCTGGGCACTGGCCGAGAAGCTGGCCGGGGCGAGCCCGACGACCCTGCGCATCGGCAAGGAGGCGTTCTACCGTCAGCTCGACCTGCCGCAGGACAGCGCCTACGAGGCGATGGGCGGGGTGATGGTCCGGAACGCGGTCACCTGCGATGCGCACGAGGGCATGACGGCGTTCCTGGAGAAGCGGCGCCCGGTGTGGCGCGGCAGGTGAAGTGGGCCCGGTGTGACCCAGCGCCCGCTGGCCGCCGGCGGTGACGGGCAGAGATGAGGGCCGCGTCGTCCCCGGATACGCCACCGGCCGCGGACTGGCACCGACCGTGCCGGTGCCCGGGACCGCGACGTCCTGCCCGGCCTGTGGCCTGCCGTAGGCACGGAAACGGCTTGTCCCCGGCCTCATCGGCTGCTCCCCACTCCGGCGATCCGGCCGTCCCGCACCCGGACGGCCAGGTCGAGCTCCGTGACCGCAGGAAGGACATCGTCATGCCGGGCGGCGAGAACATCAGCACCGTCGAGGTCGAACACGCCCTCACGGAACGCCCGGCAGTGGCCGAGTGCGCCGAATCGGGCCGTCCGGACGAGACATGGGGCGAAATACCCGTCGCATACATCGCACTCGTTCCGGGAGTCACGGTGACCGCGGACGAACTCATCGAGTTCTGCCGTGCACGCCTCGCCGCCTTCAAATGCCCCGAACCATCCGGTTCTGCACCCTGCCCAAAAGCCCGACCGGCAAGGTGCAGAAGAACGTCCTGCGCAGCCGGGCCCGGCCCGACCACGACCGCACCAACTGTTCACTCACCTCTGGGCGAGAAACATCCGCTCAGTCGATGACGGCGGTGGCTTCGACCTCCACCAGATGCTCGGGTATGTCCAGTGCCGCACAGCCGATCAATGTGGCCGGTGGTACGGGGACGACACCCAATGCCGCGGCTGCCCGGGCGACCCCCTCCACGAACAGAGGCATCTTGTCGGGGGTCCAGTCGACCACGTAGGCGGTCAGTTTCGCCACGTCGTCGAAGGAGGCGCCGACTCCGGCCAGGGCGGTGCCGATGTTGAGGTAGCACTGCTCGACTTGTGCGGCGAGGTCGCCTTCACCCACTGTGAACCCGTCGCCGTCCCAGGCGACCTGGCCGGCGATGAAGACGAACTTCGACCCGGTCGCGACCGACACCTGCCGGTAGGCATCGACTGCCGGCAGTCCCTCGGGATTCACCAAGGTGATGGCCATGCTGCCCGCCTCCTTCGCCGCAGATCCGCTCTCCTGTAGTTACTCAGGAACCATAGGAGAGTGGTCGCCGGCACGGAAGGACTCATCGGCTGCTCCGGGTCGTCGCCGCGCAGGTTCACATACAGCTGCCCGTCGGCGGCCGATCGCTGCCTGAGTGGAGGCCGCCTCCGAGGCGGGGTGGGCAGTGAGCACCGGCCGCTCCGGACTCTGCGGTTCGAGACCCGGCTCGATCCCAGTTCCACAGTCACAACGCCCGGTTCTCGATCAAGGCGTCCTCGGGCCCTTCATCCGGCAGCCGCGAGACACTCTGAGGACGACCGCGGCTCGCGGGGGCTTTCTGCCGCTGGCTCGGACCCGACGACCTGGCCGGCGCCGTTGTCCCGTAGTGCCGCCGCCAGACAGATGGTCGACGCACCGCATGAGGTCCCGAACTCCACGGCCAGACGTGGCCTCATGGCGCCTACCCACTGGCAGAGGAGACGGCCCACATCGGGATGCACGGGCAACGCGGCCTCGGGGCGCACTTCGGCGGTCCGCAGCGGAGCGGGCGCGGCGTCCCTTTCCACGACCGTCACATGGGCGCGCCGCACGACGTCGTCGTTCTCGGCCGCCGCAGCGACCTCCGCCAGTACGCGGGCCACCCAGGGGTCGGACAGACCGGTGCCGGCCTCACCCGTGGTGCGAGTGGTCATGCTCGGTCACACCGATCGGCGCAGCAGGTGGCGGCCCAGATAGCTCTGCGCCTTGTAGATGGTGCGGTCGGTGTCCACGATCTCGCGGCGGCCGTGCATCACCCGGGTGTTGTCGATCAGCGCGACGTCGCCGTCCTGCCACTGGAGTTCTTCCGTCACTTCTTCGGTGAGCGTGCGCAGTTCGTTCTTCAGCCAGGCGGGCAGTTCCGTGCCGTCGGCGAACGTGACACGCGGGGTAGCGGAGTCGCAGGAGGGGCCGAAGATGCTGTTCGCCCAGGAGAGGCGGTCGCCGAACAGCGTCGGGTGTGCCGCGGCCGTCCGGTAGGAATAGGCGATGGAGCCGTCGTCGTCGAGCGTGAGTACGTCGCTCACCAGATCCCGGATGTCGGCGACCGTGATGTCCTCGAGGCCCTCGGGGTCTTCCATCTGGTGGTGGGCGAACGCCTTCCACTTCGCCTCTTCGACCATGCGGCTGTAGACGATGTCCTGCGCGGTGAAGAGCTCACGGGCCCGTTGGCCCATCCGGTCCCACACCCGGTAACCGTCGCACACGGTGGTCTGCGAACCGCGGGCGGCGGCCTTCTCGCACAGGAACCAGATCAGGTCCGGGCCGAAGGGGCCGTTGCCGTTCTCCAGATGTGGGCCCATGGCCGCCGTACCCGCGTCCACCTTCTGCGCGATCTCAACGCAGTGGGGGGAGCGCGCCGGGTCCTGGACGATGCGGGCCGAGTACGTCTTGACGAAGGCGGTGAAGTCCGCCAGATCGGGCGCGAAGCCGCGGAAAAGCAGAAAGCCCGCTTCCGGAAGCGGGTCCATCACCTCGGCCGGGTCCAGGTCACCCAGGCGGTGCGTGGCCGCGGGCAGCACCAGTTTGCCGGTGCCTTCGCCATAGGCACGGATCTCGACGGACGGGGTCATGACGGTGTTCTCCTATGTGACTCGTTGGTACGTGGTCGGCGGCCGGTTCTTGGGTGTCATCGTGGGCGCAGTCCGAAGCCGGCCGTTCGGACGCCGTCAGCAACTGATCGGTCAGGCTCCGCACCGGAGTGTGAGCCGCCGGACGGCAGGAGATACCCACGGTGAGTACAGGCAAGTGGCCAAGGTGACGGCGCAGCCGTGGGCGTCGCCATGAAGGCGGATGGCCTGCGCCATGGTGGCCCCCCGGGCGGCCGTCAAGAACTCGGTCGAACGGGTGATCATGGCTCTCGTTCTCTCCGAACAGCGTGTTCGGCGGGGCGACGGCCCCCGTAGCCACGAAGGCACGTACGGCCCATCATGTGTCGCCCGGCTGCACTGGCCGTTGCAGGAGCCGCTGCAGCCGGGAACCCGGCGGTCGCAGCTCCACCGCATGGAGCGCGCGAGTCGTGTTGGGGGCACATCCTCTCGGTCGACTTCGCTGGTGCTGCGAAGTTGCGCGGTCGGCTGGATCAGGACGGACGTCGTGAGGCTCTGGGTGCCTGAGTCTGCGAGCGCCGACCGGCGGGTCCGGGAACCGGTGCAGCATGCGATCGTGGTGCCGGTGCCGGTGCCGGTGCCGGTGCCGGCGCCGGTGCCGAATCCGGCCGCGAGCTGGGCATACGTGGGTCCCACCCGCATAGCGGCGAGCGTTGTTTTCTGACGCCGTACGACGCGCGCGTCTACACCGACGAGGAGTTCACCGCACTGTGCCGCGAGGCCGGCTTCTCAGGTGTCGAGGTCTACGGCGACTGGGACGGACGGCCGTACGAGGACTCCGCTCCGTACCTCATAGCGGTGGCCACGAAGTAGCTCCCACAGAGACGTGGGTCTTGACCGGGTCGGTGACGTGCGTGGTGCTGAAGTGGAGCCGACGCGGCGGCCGCCAGGCCTTGAGGGGCGCGACGGCCTGCTCGCCGAGGGCGCGGAACGTGGCGGGGTGACGCTCGCCCCGCCGGCCCGCAGAGCGCTTGTCCCGGTGGCCGCGGTGGGCCACGCGGACGGCGCCGCCGGCTCCCTGGCAGCAGCGCGCAGCCCGCCCACGGACGCCGGTCAGCTCAGGACGGAGGAGCGCCTGGGTCGGCGTTTCGGTGGGGGAGAGCGGCCAGCTGGGCACGGGCGGTGTCGGCGTCGGGAACCCCGAGGCCGGTGTACAGGCTCCCGGTTCAGGCCCCTGACAGATCCAGGTCCGCGAAGACCGCGGCGTGGTCGGAGGCTTGGGTGGTCCGGGATTCGACGGTGTCGAAGTGGGGGAACGTGCGGGGGGCCCAGATGCCGTGACGCTCGACGCCGACGGCACGCAGGCGCTCCCACAACGCGGGGGAGAGGAGGACATAGTCGATCTTCTGGTTGCGGGACTTGCACGGTCCGTACGTGCCCGGGAGTCCCTTGTAGCTGTCGTGGGTCATGACGTCTCGCAGGCCGGTCTCGCCCAGCAGTTGCAAGGGCACGCTGTCCGGCGAGTCGTTGAGGTCGCCGGCCACCACGACGTACGGGCTGCGGGTCAGCGCCTGGGCGTAGATCTCCGCGACCCGCGCCGCCTGCGCTTCGCGCCTGCGCGCGCTGTCCGTCTGCTTCCCGTAACCCTTGCTCTTGAAGTGGTTCCCCAGTATCCACAGGGACGCCCCGCCCGGCAGCGGCACCTCGAACTCCGGACAGTCCCGGCTGAAGACGGGCTGGCCGGGCGGTCCGTCGAACAGGTGTGGCCGCACCGAGGTCACCGGATGGCGGCTCAGCAGTCCTATGTCGATGCCCCGGGCGTCATTGCCGTCCACGAGCATGTTGTACGGATAGCGCCGGGTCTCCGGCAGGATGGGGCTCAGCACCTGGTCGTTGAAGCGCTGGAGGGCTTGCCGGTCCTCCACCTCGACGGTGACCACGATGTCCGCGTCGACCTCGGCCAGCACCCGGGCGGTGTTCTTCACCCCCGGCCAGGAGATGTCGTCGCGTACCAGCTCCACCCAGCCGACCCAGTCGGCACGGCCCTTGGCCGTCACCACCACCTGGCCCTGCGCGCCCAGCTTCGCCAGCGCATCGTTCCTCTGCTGCACCTTGAACGGGCGCGTGTCCGATGTGTTGTCGAGCACGTCGTACTTCTGGAGCAGATCCGCGATCTGCACCTTGTCGGCCGCACTGTACGTCGTCCGCTCCAAGAGGTCGACCAGTGTGCTGTAGGCCTCGATGGCGTCCCGACCGTTTGCCCAGTCCGCGGCGCTCAGCAGCCGGGGCCGGCGGAAGAGGTTCTCGACATTGCAGGTGGCGATCCGCAGGCTCTGTGCTGCGCCGGTCGGCACGTTCATGTCTCCTTCTCCTCGTATCCCGGGGAGGTCTCCGTCTCCGTCTCGGTCAGTGACAGCGCCCGCCCTCCGAAGAAGGCCGCGATGCGCTCGCCCGGCCCGTACGCCGGATCGGCAGCCCGCTCGCGGTTCAGCCGGACCAGGATGTTCCACTCGTCATGGCTGCCCCGGCTGTACGAGGCGCTGGCCCGCAGGGTGTAGAAGCGGACGAACTCCTTGCGCCGGGCCTCCCACTGCTGCGCGTCCGCGCGGTCGGTCAGATCCAGCTGGCGCCGGGAGCCGTCCTCCTCCTTCACCGAGGCGAATTCGGTGCAGAATTCCGGGTCGATCGCCTGCTTGCGGGCGAAGTAACCCTCCACCCCGGCCATTAGGGAACCCCCGCCCCCGTCGGCCCGGAAGAAGGCGTGCACGTCATCGGGGCCGAGGAAGTAGAACGCGTCGAACAGGCCGCCGAGCTGGAGGTTTCGGCGTCGGACGTCCGGTGGGTCGGTGAGGTAGTCGTCCTCGGCGAGCACCCGGGTCCACATGCGCATGTAGTCGCCGCCACGGGGCCGGGCCGTCTGCTGCAGCTCGCGCATGGTCAGACCGAGCTCTTTGACATGACGTTCGATCAGGCCGGTGCCCTCTTTGGACTCCAGCTGGTAGGCGGCCGGGTTGACAACGAAGAACCGCTCGCCCCACTCGGCGGCCAGCCGGCGGGCGACGAAGTTGGCCACCTCGATGTTGGTACGGGAATAACTGCCGCCATGAGAGCTTATGGGGCAGCTCAGGTAGACGATGAGCCGGTCCTCCGCCTGGGCCCGGGCGATGTCCTCCTGAATCACTTCGACTTGTTTGTCGAAGACGGCGAGCCAGCACCCGGTGTGCCAGGTGAAGCGGGCGATCGGAGCCTTGGGGACCGGGTAGCCGGTCTCGGTGACCGGCCTGTGGTCCGCTGGGCCGGTGGCGGTCGTGTCCGTGTTCACGTTCATGGGTGTCCCCAACCGGTCGGGCCGAGCAGATGGTTGTTGCGGACCTTGATGCGGTCGGGTACCGAGGTGTTGTACGCGGTGACGAAGTCGGTGCCGTCCTCCTCGGTCCCGGTCTCGTCTGCCACTCGCAGCACGGTGAACCAGGCGTTCAGCAGCCCGCTGAAATGCGAGATACACCAGGTCAGCTCGACGATCATGGCGTTGACCCAGGCGTTCAGGTACGCGGCGGTGTCCGTGCCCGGCGTTCCGGCGAGCGGTCCCTTGGCGATGTCCTCGGCGGCCACGGAACGCAACGCGGCGCGTACTTCCGCGAACTGCTCGTCGGTGACCGAGTGCGGGTCCCGCTGGATCGTCTCGGCCAGGCGCAGGCAGTGCGTCTGTGCCTCGGTGTAGAGCGGTTCGGTGCGCCCCCGCCGGATGAAAGACCGATCCTGCCAGTCGGGGCGGCCCTGGGAGTCGACCAGGTGCAGCAGCATCTCCTCGGCCCGCGCGGCGCGCACGGACTGCTCCTCGTGAGGGAGCTCGGCGCACAGGGTGGTGTACCCGATGTAGGTGTGGTGGGTGACGGAGTAACGGCTGCGGTTGAGCAGACTCACCAGGTTGATGACCAACTCCTTGGTCACCCGGTCAACGAACCCGCCCTGTGGGAACAGCACACTCCCTGTGGCCGGGTCGCCCGGTGGCCCGGGCACGGGTGCGTACCGAGGCGGGTCGAATATGAAGGAGTTGGCGTAGTCGACCTCGGTGAGTGCGAGACCCGGCAGCCAGGCCATGGTGCGGAAGAGGTTGTTCGGTACGCCCCAGGTACGGATGGACTTGTCGTATGCGCTGCGAACCCGCACGTCGGCCCGGTCGGCGGGCAGGGGAGGCACGCGGGGGTCGGGTTCGGCCGGAAGGACCAGGTCGGTCATGGGAAGCTCCTCTGCGACAGGTGTCAGGTCGCCGTACTTGTCCGCCCAGTAGCCGGTCAGTCCGGGGGAGCGCGCGAGCACCTCGCGGGCGGTCCGGGTGGCCTGGGGATTCATCTCCTGCGGCAGCCACAGATAGCCGCCCTGCTCCGGTGGTACCAGCCCGCGCACCAGGTTGCGGACGATGCCCCGGTCGCGTCGGGAGTCCTCGCCCTTGTGCTCGGGCCGGTACGGATCGCGGGTGAGAGCGGAGGCGCCGCCGCGGGTGGAGATCTGGTCGGTCTGCGGCACCAGATGCCAGATCTGTTGGGCCTGGTAACTGGTCATGGAGCCGGCGAGGTTGGCCTCGATGCGATGGTAGTGACAGTAGTCCACGAAGAACCGGATGTCGTCCAGGGCG
Source organism: Streptomyces fumigatiscleroticus (assembly GCF_014647975.1). Classification (GTDB taxonomy): domain Bacteria; phylum Actinomycetota; class Actinomycetes; order Streptomycetales; family Streptomycetaceae; genus Streptomyces; species Streptomyces fumigatiscleroticus. The sequence continues at coordinate 20,123 of NZ_BMQF01000001.1, read as the reverse complement.
AGGATCCCGCGTCGCTCGAGACCGGTGTCCTCGTCCACGTCCAGCGAGTTGAGGTCAACCATCTCCGGACTGCGTTCGGTGGCGACCAGACCGACCCGGGCGACTTTCAACAGCACGCTCGTGTCCAGCATCATGGCGCCCGCGCCGGCCCGGGCGGTCGCTTCCACCATGCGGGCGATGACCTGGCGGTTGGTACGGCGGGCCGACAGGTCGTCGGTGAAGCCGTAGTGGGCGTGCGGGAAAAGCCTGCTCAGGGCGACGGTGGTGTGATGCGTGCCTGCTGGCAGGACGCCGTGCTCGATGAGCGACCTCAGGTTGACCTGGCCGCTGTCGGTGAACAAAGGGGCGCCTCCGGCGTCCCTGAGGGTGCCGACCGCGTACTCGGCCAGGTCGAACCCGTCTGCCGCCGTGGGGGCGCACGGGTGGAACTCGCGCAGACTCACCAGGGCCCGCCGGATCGCCGGTACCGAGCACCGCTCCTCCCACAGGTCCAGGTCCTGGGCGAACAGCACCGACATCACCTGGGTGTGTGAGAAGAGGTCGGTGCGCCGCAAAGTCTGTACGCACTCGCTCAGCACATCGATGAGGGGCTCCGGGCTCATGCCGTCCAGGCCTACCTTCACGATCCCGCAGGGGTGAACGCCGGTCCCCATGGACACCGCCACCCCGAGCGCGGCCTGCGCCGCCTTGCCGGCGATCTCGTACGGGGACTTCTCGATCGCCGTTCCGTCATCGGAACGGTCGAACAGCAGCTGGTCCTCGCCGATATTGGTGGACAGCTGGACGTCCAGATCACGCCGGAAGGCCAGGACCGCGTCGCTGATCGCCATGATCTGCTGAGGTTTGATATTGCCGAGCGCACTGCGCGGATCCTCGCTGTCGATGATCCGGCCGCCGCCCAGCATGGCCTCATGGGCCTCTTGCGGATTGAAGACGCTGACGAGCAGCTTTCGATTCATCGCCCGATCAGTGTTCATGGGGAACTCCGGTATTGGCTCGCACGGATATGGAAGTGGCCGTTCCGAATTCCGCCGATCGCTTCCGAACCTCGCAGCAGTGGGCGCGCACTGTCCAATGAATTCATTGATAACATCCAGGCATGGATGTGGATTTACGCGTGCTGCGGTCCTTCGTCGCTGTCGCGGAAGAGCTGCACTTCACTCGTGCGGCACAACGTCTACACATCACCCAACCCGCTCTCTCAAAACAGATCGAACAGCTGGAGCGTCACCTCCGGCTGCCCTTGCTGCGGCGCTCCAGCCGTGCCGTGACCCTGACCGCCGCCGGTGCGGCCCTGCTGCCCGGCGCGCGCCGGCTCCTGGCGGACTGGGAGGAACTGCTCGGCATGGCGCAGGAGGTTGCGACCACCGAGGCCCGGACCCTGCGTGTCGGGTTCATCGCCAACGGCGCCAGTGAGCTCACCCCCCGGATACTGACGGCCTTCGCCGGGATCCGCCCCGACTGGCGGGTGACGATGACCCAGGCCCTGTGGACCGATCCCACCGCCGGTTTGGCCGCCGGTGACGTGGACGTGGCGCTGCTGCGGCCGCCGCTGCCCCAGAGCGGCCCCCGGATCAGTACCAGGGTGCTGCTGACCGAGGAGCGCTGGGTCGCCCTGCCGGCCGACCATCCGCTCGCCTGTCAGCAGGTCGTACGCTTCGAACAGCTGCTGGACGAGCCCTTCATCGCCCTGCCGGCGGAGGCGGGGGTCTGGCGTGACTTCTGGCTGGCGCTGGACCACCGAGACGGCCATCCCGTGGTCATCGGGGCGGAGGTGAAGACCACGGACGAGTGGATGGAGGCTATCGCGAACAACTTCGGGGTCTGCTTCACCGGCGCGTCGACGGCGCGGTTCTATCCTCGCCCCGGAGTGGTCTGCCGGCCCGTGGAGAAGATCACCCCCACCGAGGTGGCCGTGGCCTGGCGCGAGGCCGACCGCCGGCGCGTGGTCGCCGACTTCGTCACCGCGTGTGCGGAGACCGCCGCGGCGGCGGCCGCGGAAAGCGTGGACGAGGACATTCGCTGGCAGCGTCGAGATCCGTGATCCACGCGGGCGTTCTGCATGTATTCCATGCGGTTATGAATGCTTCTATTGGACATCCCTGATGCGGCGTTGCGAAATTGAAGGGCATTAAGACTTCGGTCACCGCACGCTGAGGGGTGTTCACTGTGACGAATCTCCGGGCAGCCATCGTCGACTGCGGACGCATCGCCTCCTCCCGTCAGGTTCCCGCGTATCCCGCGGTCTCCCGGGTGACGCGAGCCACCTTCGTCGGCTCCCGCGTGTGCGAGGGCCGCTCGGATACGCGCTCGTGCTGTTGTACTACCGAACACCACCGAGCTGGAGCCAGCCCGTCGAGGCGGCCCGTGCGGCACTCGCCACCGAGTTGCGGGTGTCCGTAGCACCTCGCTGTCGTCCTCTCGACGACCCGCCGTACTGCCGGCCGCACAGCAGGATGGCGCAGCGGCTGTCCGCCGCCTACGGGACATCTGTCGACGCTGCCCGGCCGAACTGCCGTACCGCGACCGACAGCACCGCTCCGACATGCTTCGGCCGCACACCGCTGTGCTTCCGCAGCGAGTGATCCTTGGAGACACCTTGAGGAGTTCAGCAGGAGTCAGCATGAAGGTTTCGCTGTTGACCTCGATCGGTTCCGCCGCATGCACCGCCGTGACCGGTCCCTTCCAGATGGTGGCGGGTACCCTGACCGCGGTGGGCGAAGCGACCGCGGTACGTACTCGGACACACGCGTACCGGCCTCCGGGCACGCTCAGGGCGCGGACGCGCGAGCAGCACCACCATCCGGCAAGGGCCGACGACACCCCTGTGTTTCTCGTCCCTGGCTATCTTTCTCATCATGCCATCTGGGACACCCTGCTCCACAGGCTTCACCTGAGCGGATTCCGCAACGTCGTCTGCCTGCACTACAGCCCCTTCAAAATGGACATCCCGGCCATCGCCTCGGTCATCGCCACCGAGGTACGGGAGGCCATGCGGCACAGCGGCTCCCGGGGGGTCCATCTCGTCGGGTACAGCTTGGGCGGGTTGGCGGTGCGCTACGCGGTGCAGAGACTCGGACTGGACGACAAGGTCCTCGGCGCCGTCACCATCGCGACACCTCATCGAGGATCGCTGCTGGCGCACCTGGGAGTAGGACCCGCCGTCAGGCAACTGCAGTACAACTCCCCGCTGTTGTCCGCCTTGCCCGACATCGACGCCAAGCAGCCGGTTCGGTGGTGTCTCATCGGGTCACAGCGCGACGCGGTGGTTCCCCTGTCCAGTGCGACGGCGGGACGGCACATCAGTTCCTGCTGCATCCCGGACCGCGGACACCTCCGTATAGTCAAGTCCCCTCACATGGCCGACGTAGTGGTCGAATATCTGAGCAGCATCACAGGCCTGGACACCCACGCCGAGGACGTACGCCCGCGGCCGCTCGCCGGGGACGCGGGGCGCGGTTGATGCCGGTGGCTGTACTGGTCGGAGCGGCAGACCGCCCCCGTCTGGAGGCCGGTTCTGCGACGGGACATGTAACCGAACGTGCAAGCACACATCGGGCGGAGGACAAGTCACGATGACCCACTCCACTGACCTCTTGACGGCTGCCCGGGCGGAGGCGCTGTTCTGCAGCAGCCTGCGGACCGGCTCCCTTCCGACAAGGCCCCAGGTCGCCAGGGCCGTTGCGCAGGCTGTCCGCCTGCATGACGGCACCCACGGCTGTGCGGCCGTCCTTGCCGGCGCCTATGGCGAGTGCCCGGAAACCGCCGTGGCCCGTATGCGCTGGGCGCTGGAACGGATCCGCACGCTCTATCCCCGGCCGTCGGTGTTGCTCCGGCGGGGAACACAGGGCCCTCCGCGGCGCAGCCTTCAGGAGGAGGTCCGGTCATGACCCATGTATCCAACGTCGTCGAGGTGCCACCGGTGAACGTGCTCGCCACCCGGGCCGCCGTGGTCGTCGACGGACGCGGCCCGCACGCCCGCCCCGCGAAGACCGCCGGCGAGCTGAGCCGTCTCCTGGTGACCCACCTCGAGTGGCTCGGCGGCCACGCCGCAACGGCACAGCCGACCGAGGAGACCACCGAACTGGTCCGCGCTGCACGGCACGTCCTCGAAGCAGCAGCCCGGGAACCTGCGCAGGGCCGGCGCCGCCGGCTTGTCGGACGCACTGCCGGGCATACAGCGGGATCGGCTCACTGACGGGCGCCTGACGCCCCCCGCACGGCGGGGCGAGGCCCTCACAGCGACCTCGTCCCGCTGCCGGACGGGTGCGCCGCCGACCGCCGGCCCCCTGCCCGCTCCACGCTTCCTTTCTCCGGCTCCTGCCGCCATTGCCGTGCCGGTCGCCTGCCGATGCCCGGCAGGCGACGGTCGGGCCTGCCCGAAGACGGCAGGCCGCGGATCCCGCCGCGCCCATTCGTGGCTCATCGGGACGTGGCCTCACGAAACCGATGAAGAGGGTGAACGGTGTCCACACACGACCAGCAGACGCTTCCCCGCACCATCTCACAGCGCGCGTTCACCGAGGTTCTCTCCTCGCTGCGTTCCATCCCGCGAAGTGATCAGCGGCGCTGGGGAGAGCTGTATGCGCGAGGGCTGCTCGCGGTCGAGGGCAAGAAGACCATGCGTGCGCTCGCCGGCGGTGCGGGCAGCGGAGCCGAGCAGAGCCTGTACCAGTTCATCAGCAAGTCGCCGTGGGACGCCGATCCGGTGCGCAGCTACCTGGCACGGCTGCTCACCGAGCGCGCGCGGCCTCTCGCCTGGGTGGTGCGGCCCCTGGTGATCACGAAGGTGGGCCGGCACTCGGTCGGTGTGGAGCGGCAGTGGGTCTCCCAGATCGGGCGGGTCGTCAACTGCCAGCGAGCGATGAGCGTCTGGCTCGCCTGGGACCGGGGAAGCTGCCCCGTGGAGTGGCAACTGGCGCTGCCCGAGTGCTGGACGGGCCAGGAGACCCTGCGCCGCCGTGCCGCCATCCCCGCTCATGTCGGCTCCTGCCCGCCCGAGCAGTGCGGCGTGGACTCGGTGAGCAAGATGGCGCGGCAGTGGGGACTGCGCGCCCGGCCGGTGGTGATGGATCTACGGCAGACGGCACCGCACCCCTTCTGCGCCCATCTGAGTGCCCAGCAGATCCCCTTCGTGGTCCGGGTCGACCCTTCCTCCATCACCCCGGTGCCTCCCCTCCCGCAGCCCGCCCCGGGCGGGGCCGCAGGCAGGGCACATGCCCGGACGGGCTCGGCCGGGCTGCTCTCTGCGCTGTACGGGCAACGCATGCCGGTGGAATGGTTCGACCACACGGCGCAGACGATGCGCGCCACCTTGGTGGGCGCCGCCCGCGTCGCACTGCGCAAGGGCACCCTCGCCCACGGACAGGCCGAACGGCTGGACCTGGTGCTGCTGGCTGCCTGGACGGACCCCGGGCGTCGTCGTCCCAGCGAATTCTGGCTCTCCAACCTGGTGCAGTCACAGCCGGGCACCGTCTACCGCACGGCCATGCTCTCCCGGCGCGTCGAGCGCGATTCGGCGGCGGTCAGCGACGGCCTGGGCATCCGTGACTTCGAGGGCCGCTCCTACCGCGGCTGGCACCACCACATGACCATGGTGTCCCTGGCGCATGCCGCAACCGTGCTCTCCCACTCCCGCGCGCCCGACCTGCCCCCGCCCACCGACCGGGTCCTGCTCCCATCCTCACCCAAGGCGGAAGTGAGCGCCTGATGACCGGGCCCCGTCCCCGCACCGTGCCGCTTCCGGCGACCGGACGGGCCGACCGCCGAAGACCGGGAAGCGCTCGTCGACGAACTGTGCCGGTCCCCGTCGATCCGGCCGCCCGGCCAACGTCGGTACGCGGGCGCGGAGCGTGCCTTATGCGCCTGCCTGGCGCAGGGCCAGGGCACCACCCCGAGTGGCTCCGGACGGAAGAACCGACAGGGCCGTCCACGAGGCGCTTCATGAGGCCCGCAACCTCCCCGCCCCGGGCACATTCACATGGAAGGACAGACGTGGCAGAGGAAACAGACCCAGACGAGGTGCACCGCGCGGACGCCGCGGTGGTCGGCGGCGGCCCCGCAGGCCTGTCCGCGGCGCTCCAACTGGCGCGTTACGGACGCCGGGTCATGGTATTCGACACCGGGCACGGCCGCTCGACCCAGCACCGGACCAACCTCGACTGTCCGGGGTTCCCCGACACAGTCGCCACCACGCAGCTGCGCGAGCGGGGAGCGCGGCAGCTGGCCCGCTATCCGCACGCCCACCTCGCCCGCCATCGGGTGACGGACGTGGTGGGCGATGCGCGGCGGGGATTCACCCTTCAGGCACAGGGCCACGTGTGGTGGGCCCGGACGCTGATCCTGGCCACCGGCGTGCTGGACCACTTCCCGCATTTCGCCGGCTGGCAGACCTGTGTGGGCCGTTCGATGCTCTGGTGCATCGCCTGCGACGGGCACCACAACCGTGGCCGCCGCGTCTTGGCCGTCGGGCACACCGATGCCGCAGCGCGCCAGGCCATGCAGCTGCACAGCCTCACCGGCCGGGTCCAACTGCTCACCAACAGCCGCAAGGACGAGATCAGCCGCCGCTTCCGACGTCGCCTGGCGGCGGTCGGCGTGCCGATCGTGCATGACCGTATCGCGGCGGCCGAGGGCACGGACGGACACCTGTCGGCCATCGTCACGCGCGGCGGCGAACGCCTGGTGCTGGACGCCTTGTTCTCCAGCCCGGGCGCGACGCCGGAGACGGCCGTGGCCCGTGGCCTCGGAATGCGGCTCGACCCGCAGGGCTATGTGGAAGTCGACACCGAGCAGCGCACATCCGTCACCGGCGTGTACGCGGCGGGAGACATCACCGTGCCGCATTCCCACCGGGTCTCGGCGGCGGTGCACGAAGGCGCGCGGGCGGCCTCCGCGGTCCACTCCTTCTTCATCCGCCGCTGCTGAATGCCGACTGACCGCGGCCGCCGAATCCGCGCAAAGTTCAGGAAGTCGGTTTTCCTTCTTTGCCTTTCTTGGTGGCCGCTGGACATCATGAACGAGCCCGTTCGGAGGAGAAACCGATGGTTCACCGGTACATTCTGGCGGCACTCAAGCCGGGTATGACCGCACAGGTTCTCCGGAACTACTGGGTGAATGTCCATGCGGTACGTCAGGCCTTCAGACCCGCTGATCCCCCTGAACAGGTGGCCGGGCGCCGCCCCCCTTCCGTCGCGGCGCCCGGCCACCCATCCCCGACCGATCACCGAAGGAGCCGGTGTGCCCAGGAAGAACGCCATGAAGATACTCGTGATCCTGTCGGAGTACGGCTACTGGGGCGAGGAGCTCGTCGGGCCCCTGCACCACTTCGACCGCCGCGGCTACGAGGTGGAGTTCGCCACCCCGACCGGAAAGCGCGCCCACGCGCTGCCGCCGTCGATGGACCCGGAGTACATCGACCCGCCGCTGGGCCGCTCGGTCACCTCCGAGGAGGTCGCCGAGCTCACGCGCGTGCTCGACGCCTCCGAGCGCCTGGACGACCCGGTCGACATCTCCGGCTGGATCCCGGAGCGCCCCTACCCGGCGGACGACGACTACCTGCGCAAGCTGGAGGCCTACCACCGGGCCGTGGACGTGGTGGCGCAGGATCTGGAGGAGTACGACGCGCTGCTCGTCGTCGGCGGGTCGGGGCCGGTGGTGGACCTCGCCAACAACGAGAGGGTGCACCAGATCATCCTGTCCTTCCTGCGGGCCGACAAGCCGATCGCGGCCGAGTGCTACGGCGTCGCACCGCTGGCCTTCGCCCGGGACTGGGAGGATCGCACGTCCATCATCTGGGGCAAGCACGTCACGGGCCACTGCAAGGAGTACGACTACAAGGACGGCACCGGGTTCCTCGGCACCGACTTCGTCATCGGCCCGCCGCCGTACCCGCTGGAGTACATCCTGCGCGATGCCACCGGCCCCGAGGGCCGCTACATCGGGAATTTCGGCAAGGAAACCTCGGTGATCGTCGACTACCCGTTCATCACCGGGCGTTCGACCCCTGATTCCTATCTGACCGGAGAAAAAATTGTCGAGGTGCTCGAGGACGGCCTGCGCCGCTTCGGCTGGTGATCCGCAGCGGCATCCGAGGAATCGAGAGAAGGCAGACATGGCCAGGCAGGGCAATGCGGCGATCATCGAGCAGTTCATCGCCGACGGAATTCCCTTCATGTTCGGCAATCCAGGCACCGTTGAGCAGGGATTCCTGGACGCGCTGGAGGACTATGACGACCTGCGGTACATCCTGACCCTCCAGGAGACCGTCGCGGTCGGCATCGCGGACGGCTATGCCCGGGCCACGGGCCGGCCCGCGCTTCTGCAACTGCACAGTGGCGTCGGCCTGGGCAATGCCATCGGCATGCTCTACCAGGCCAAGCGCGGCCACTCGCCGATCCTGACGATCGCGGGGGAGGCGGGCATCCGGTACGAGTCGATGGACGCACAGATGGCCGCCGACCTGGTCGCCATGGCCAAGCCCGTGACCAAGTACGCGACCCGGGTCACCGACCCGCGCTCGGTGCTGCGGGTGCTGCGACGCGCGATGAAGACGGCGATGACGCCTCCGATGGGGCCGGTCTTCGTGGCGCTGCCCCTCGACGTGCTCGACGCGCTCAACACCGAGCAGGTCCTGCCGACGTCCGCGCCCAGCACCCGCGGCGTTCCGGCCGGTGCGCTGATGGAGCAGGCGGCATGGCTGCTGACCGGCGCCGACAGGCCCGTCGTCCTCGTGGGTGACGGCGTCGCCGCCTCCGGCGCCCAGCGCGAACTGGTGCGCGTGGCGGAGCAGTTGGGCGCCGATGTGTACGGTGTCAATTACTCCGAGGTGAACCTGGACGTCACCCACCCGCTCTACCGCGGAGACCTCGGCCACATGTTCGGCGCGGTCAGCTCGGCCGCGGTGAGGGACGCCGACGTGGTACTGATCGTCGGCACCTACGCCTTCCCCGAGGTCTTCCCCGACACCGGCACCCCCTTCCGCGCGGACGCCCGGATCGTCCACATCGACCTGGACGACTATGAGATCGCCAAGAACCACCCGGTCACCCTCGGTCTGGTCGCCGACCCGAAGGAGACGCTCGCGGCGCTCTCCGCGCAGCTGGTCCGGACCCTGTCCAGGCCCGACCAGGAGGCGGCAGCCGAGCGCCTGGAGGCCCGCCGCAGGGCGCGGTCCGCGACGGCGGGGGACGACGGTTCGCTGCTCAACGTCTTTCTGCGGGAACTGGCGGCCCAGGTCCCCGACGACGTGATGATCTTCGATGAGGCGCTGACCGCCTCCGGCGTGCTCGGCGCCCACCTGCCGGGCCGCCGGCCGGGCCACTGGTTCTCCACCCGCGGCGGCTCGCTCGGCGTGGGCATCCCCGGAGCCATGGGCATCAAGCTCGCCCACCCGGACAAGACTGTGATCGGCTTCACCGGCGACGGCGCCTCCATGTACACCTTCCAGGCGCTCTACACCGCCGTACGGCACAGCATCGGCGCCAAGTTCGTGGTGTGCAACAACCGCGGCTACAAGCTGCTGGACGACAACATCGAGCATTACTGGCGGGAACGGGAGATCGCGCCGCACGCCTACCCGTCGCCGTTCGACCTCTCCCGCCCCGACCTGGGCTTCGCGCAGATAGCCGAGGGGTTCGGCGTCGACGCACTGCGGTTGGAGGACCACGAACAGGTCGGTCACGCGGTCAAGCGGATGCTCGCGGACGACAAGCCGTTCCTCATCGACCTGCGGACCACCGAAGGAGGAGACCGTGGCCGAGTTACCGACCCGTGACGGGCCGCTCACCGGGCGGAAGATCGCGGTCCTGGCGGAGAGCGACTTCTATGAGCCCGAGATCACCTACTACCAGCGCCGGTTCGCCGAGGAAGGCGCCCGGGTCGATTTCATCACCCGGATGTGGGGAAACACCTCGATCACCTTCTCCGGCCATGAGCACCGGGCCCCGCTGACGGTGACCCGCAGCCTGGAGGAGCTGGACGACCGCGGGCTACGCGAGTACAGCGCGCTGATCGTGCCCTCCGGCATGGTCGCCGACCGACTGCGCTACACCGAGGACATCGAACGGCTCGCACCCGCCACGGACCTGCTGCGCCGCGCTTTCGCCCGCTCGGGAGTGGTCAAGGGGATCATCTGCCACGGCATGTGGCTGGCCTCCTCGATCCCCCACGTCGTCCGAGGGCGCAAGGTGGTCTGCCACAACAACCTGCTGGGCGACGTGCGCAACATGGGCGCCCACTACATCGACCAGGACGTCGTCGTCGACGGAGACCTGGTGACCGCCCGTACCGGCGACCACTGCCATCTGTTCGCCAGGACCATCATCGACGAACTCGTACTGCGAGGGGTGTGACCGTCATGCCAGCGACTTCCCGAAGCGTCGACTTCACGTTCTCGGACACCATCGCGGGACGGGTGTCGGACTTCGACGGCCGGGCCCGCGTCTTCACCATGCGCACCGCCGACGGCCGCTCCTTCGACGTCAGCCTCGACGGCCACCCCAGCGCGGAGCTGCTGCACAATCTGGGCGAGCCTTACCAGGACGCCACCGGCCACGTGGAGGAGCTGCTCACCCAGGACGCCTTCGTCCTGGCCTACGGGATCTTCTACCCCCGCGGCGAGAGCGGGACGCTGCGCTTCGAAGCCAAGCGACTGATCTTCGTAGGGCGCGACCCGGAGAACTTCCGCTTCGAGGAAGCCGGCTGGTGGACCCGGCAGCTCAAGGAGATCGCCGACTTCTACCGCAAGGCCCAGTTCGGCGACGGGCCCGTGGACTTCGGTCAGTACCGCACGGAGATCAAGCTCGGCGGCGACAAGACCGCCAGCCACATCCAGGAGACGGACACCATCTCCCGGCTCGTCTACGGCATGGCCACCGCCTTCCTGCTCACCGGCGACGAGGAGTACCTGGAGGTCGCCGAGCGCGGCACCGAATACCTGCGCGAGCACATGCGCTTCGTCGACACCGACGAGAACGTCGTGTACTGGTACCACGGCCTCAAGGTCGACGGCGACGTCGAGAAGAAGCTGTTCACCTCCGAATTCTCCGACGACTACGACGCGCTCCCCGCCTATGAGCAGATCTACGCGCTGGCCGGCCCCGTGCAGACCTACCGGGTCACCGGCGACCCGCGGATCAAGGCGGACGCGGACGCCACCATCCGGATCTTCGACCGCTTCTACCTGGATCCCGAGGAGGGGGGCTACTTCTCGCACATCGACCCGATCCTGCTCAGCGCCGACCATGCCTCGCTCGGCCCCAACCGGGCCAGGAAGAACTGGAACTCCGTCGGCGACCACGCGCCCGCGTACCTGATCAACCTGTACCTGGCGACCGGTGAGCAGAAGTACGCCGACATGCTGGAGTACACCTTCGACATGATCGTCGAGCGCTTCCCCGACCCCGAGCGCAGCCCGTTCGTGCAGGAACGGTTCCACAAGGACTGGTCGCACGACACCACCCACGGGTGGCAGCAGAACCGCGCGGTCGTGGGGCACAACCTGAAGATCGCCTGGAACCTGATGCGCATGCACTCGCTGCGCCCCAAGGACGCCTACCTGCGGACGGCCGCCTCCCTCGGCGAATCCATGCCCGACATCGGCAGCGACCGTCAGCGGGGCGGCTGGTACGACGTCGTCGAACGCGTCAAGGCGGAGGGCGAGGACAGGTTCCGCTTCTCCTGGCACGACCGCAAGGCCTGGTGGCAGCAGGAGCAGGCGATCCTCGCCTACCTGATCCTGTACGGCATCACCAAACGCGTGGACTTCCGCACCGAGGCACGCGACGCCCAGTCGTTCTACAACGCCTTCTTCCTCGACCACGACGAGGGCGCCGTCTACTTCAACACCCTGGCCAGCGGTCTGCCCTATCTGCTGGGGACGGAGCGCCTCAAGGGCAGCCACTCCATGTCGATGTACCACTCGGCCGAGCTGTGCTACCTGGCGGCCGTCTACAACAACCTACTGATCAACGGCAAGGCGATGGACTTCTGGTTCAAGCCCGACCCCGCCCTGATCGAGGACCGCATCCTGCGGGTCTCGCCCGACCTGCTGCCCACCGGAGCGGTGCGCATCGCGGCCGTGGAGATCGACGGCGAGGAGCACACCGACTTCCACGCGCAGGCCCTGACCGTGCGACTGCCCGAGACCCCGGGCCGGATCAAGGTCAGGGTCCGCCTCGAACCCCGCTCCCGCACGGAGGTATCGGAATGACCGTCAAGATCAGCTCGCAGATGCGCGCAGGCGCCACCGTCATCGCCCTGGAGGGCGAGATCAACTCCACCACCTCCGGGGGGCTGCAGGCCCAGCTGCTCCAGCTCATCGGGCACGGCTCCTTCGTCCTCATCGACCTTGCCGGAGTCTCCTACCTCTCCAGCGCCGGCCTGCGCACCCTGCTCATCGTGTACCGCCACGCCCAGCAGATGGACGCCGAGATCACCCTCGTCGGCCTCTCCAAGGAGGTCTCCTTCGTGATGTCCGCGACAGGGTTCCTGGACTTCTTCACCATCGGCGAGGACCTGGCCGCGGAGCTGGAACGGGCGGGCCTATGAGCACCCCGGACATACGGGAGCGCATCGACGCCTTCCCCACGCACCGGATCGGCCCGTACCGGGTCAGGGCGGGCCGGCCCTTTCCCTACGGGGCGACCCCGGTGCCCGGCGGGGTCAACTTCTCGGTCTACTCCGATGGCGCCACCACGATGAGCCTGGCGCTCTTCGAACGGGGCGCCGCACAGCCCAGCGCCGAGCTCGAGTTCCCACCCGAGTTCCGCATCGGCAGCGTGTACGCGATGACAGTCTTCGGGCTCGACCCGGAGAACCTGGAGTACGGCTTCCGCGCCGACGGCCCCTTCGATCCCGAACGCGGTGACCGCTTCGACGCCGGCAAGGTGCTCAGCGACCCCTACGCGCGCCTGATCTCCGGACGCGAGATATGGGGCCGGGAGCCGGACCGGGACGACGTCTACCCCTACCGCGCACAGGTGCTCAACGACGACTTCGACTGGGCCGGCGACCGGCCGCTGCGCATCCCCGCCGAGGACCTGGTGATCTACGAGACGCATGTGCGCGGTTTCACCCGGCATCCGTCCTCGCGGGTGACGGCGCCGGGCACGTACGCCGGGCTGCGGGAGAAGATCCCCTACCTGCGCGAGCTGGGAATCAACTGCGTCGAGCTCCTGCCGGTCTTCGAGTTCGACGAGCTGGACAACCCGCGCACCGACCCGGTGAGCGGCGAGCGGCTGTACAACTACTGGGGCTACAACACCGTCTCCTTCTTCGCCCCCAAGGCGGGCTACGCGGCCACCGGCCCCTTCGGCATGCAGGCCGACGAGTTCAAGTCGCTGGTCAAGGAGGTGCACAAGGCCGGGATCGAGGTCGTGCTCGACGTCGTCTTCAACCACACCGCCGAAGGCAACGAACAGGGCCCGACCATCTCCTTCCGCGGCCTGGACAACGCCACCTACTACATGCTCACGCCGCGCGGCGAGTACTACAACTTCAGCGGCACCGGCAATACCGTCAACTGCAACCACCCGGTGGTACGGGACTTCGTGCTCTCCTGCCTGCGCCACTGGGTCGCCGAGTACCACATCGACGGGTTCCGCTTCGACCTCGCGGCCATTCTCGACCGGGCGCCGGACGGCACCCCGCTGCCCAACCCGCCGCTGCTCGAACAGCTCGCGTACGACCCGGTCCTGCGCCACACCAAGCTGATCGCCGAGGCGTGGGACGCGGCCGGGCTGTACCAGGTGGGCAACTTCCCCGACTACGGCCGCTGGTCGGAGTGGAACGGCAAGTACCGCGACACGGTCCGCCGTTTCGTCAAGGGGGAGCCGGGGCTGGTCGGCGAGCTGGCGACTCGGATGGCGGGCTCTCCCGACCTGTACCAGGGCCGGACCTCCTCCGCGTCGGTCAACTTCATCACCGCCCACGACGGCTTCACCCTGGCCGACCTGGTCTCCTACAACGACAAGCACAACGAGGCCAACGGCGAGAACAACAACGACGGCGCCGACGACAACCACAGCTGGAACTGCGGAGAGGAGGGGCCCAGCGCCTCCCGCGACGTCCGGGAGCTGAGGCTGCGGCAGATGAAGAACCTGCTGACCATCCTGCTCACCAGCCAGGGCGTCCCGATGCTCCTGGCCGGAGACGAAGTCGGCCGCACCCAGCTGGGCAACAACAACACCTACTGCCAGGACAACGAACTGTCCTGGTTCGACTGGGGGCTCCTCGCGGCCAACGCCGACCTGCTCCGGTTCACACGGGCGTTGACCGCCTTCCGGCACGCCCACCCCGTGCTGCGCACCCGTGACCACCCCACCGGCCAGGACCGGGTCGGCAGCGGCTACCCCGATGTGAGCTGGCACGGTGTCCGCGCCTGGGCCCCGGACTGGGCCGACCACTGCCGGGTCCTCGCCATGATGCGGTGCGGCCGGCATGCCAAGGGCGGCAGCGTGGCCGACGACCACGTGTACGTCGCGGTGAACGCGCACTGGGAGGCACACGACATGGAACTGCCGGCGCTGCCCGAGGGAGAGCGCTGGCACCTCTTCGCCGACACGGGCGGCATCCTCCACCCGGCCGGCACCGAACCGGAACTGCAACACCCCGGGCGCTACCGCCTGGGTGCCCACTCCGTGGTCGTCCTCGTGGGCCGCGCGAGCCATCAGACGACCGCTTGACACAGAAGGAGAATCGACGTGGCTTTCGACGTGCAGCTGAGGATCGACGACAAGGTCGTCACCATCGAACTCAGCGGTGAGCTGGACGCCTCGACGGCAGGCGAGTTCCACCAGGCCATCGGCGAGGCGGCAGGAGCCGGAGCCGTCGAGCTGGTCATCCGCGCCGAGCAGCTCGGCCACCTCTCCAGTGCGGGTCTGCGCTCCCTGGTCTTCGCCCGCCAGAAGATGGGCGACGGGGTACGCATCGCCGTCATCGGCGCCTCCGAGCCGGTGGCCCGAACCATCCGGCTCGCCGGATTCGACCACAGCATCGATCTGGTCGACGCCTGAAGGGACTGACCGAGATGACGTTCAGGACCGCAGGGGCCGGGAGGGCAGCGGGCGTCGCGCGGACACCCGAGTGCGGCTGGACGATCGCACTCCGTATTCCCGCAACGATCGAATCGCTCGCGCCGGTGTCCGACTTCGTTCTCGGCTTGGGCAAGCAGGCACCCCTCCCGGAGAGTTCGCTGTACCGGCTCCGCCTCGCGGCCGATGAACTGGCGACCAACATCGTCATGCACGGCTACCGCGGTGAGCCGGGCGAGATCACCGTGGACGGCGGGATCGACCCCGGTGACGTCTGGGTGCGCTTCCAGGACGACGCGCCGGCGTTTGACCCCAGGCAGGGCATGCGGACGCCCGCGGTCGACGTGCCGCTCGCGGAGCGGCCGATCGGCGGCCTGGGCGTCTTCCTGGCCTTGACAGCGGTGGACATATTCGAATACCAGCTCGTCGCCGGGCGCAATGTGAGCGTCCTCGTGGTGCGCCGGCCGGCAGCGGAGTAGACGGGGCGGAAGATGACACAGACGAAGGTGCTGATACTGGATGAGCGGCGCCAGGTGCCACCGGGACTGTCCCAGGCGCTGAAGGCCATGGGGGCCGAGGCGCACTCCTGCACCCCTGGCGATGTCCTGGCGGCATCGCCGGGACGGATGCCCGCGGCGACCGCGCTGCTCGTACACGCCACACTGTCACCCCACACGGCCAGGTCCGTGGCCCGCAGACTGGCGGACGAGGGGCAGCAGCCGAGGATGGTGGCGTACGCGGAGCGCGACCTGCACCTCCTCGACGGCCACGTGCGCGCGGGCTCGGACTACCTGATCCCGCCGTTCCACCCCGTGCTGGTGGAGGCACGGCTGCGCGGCTGCCACCAGCACGCGAAGCTCAACCGGGACATGAAAGAGATGGCCGCGCACGCCGCACTCCTCGGCTACGAGCGGGAGCTGGAGATAGGCCGGGAGATCCAACTGGGCTTCCTGCCGGACTCGCTGCCCAGCCCCGACGACTGGCACATACGGGTGCGCTTCAGGCCCGCACGCACCGTGGCCGGGGACTTCTACGACGTCTTCGAACTGGTCAACCACAGGCGTCTCGCCCTCGTCGTGGCCGACGTGTGCGACAAGGGGGTCGGTGCGGCCCTGTTCATGGCGCTCATCCGGTCGCTGCTGCGGCACACGGCGGAGCAGAGCGGCCTGCAGAACCTCATCGCCGCCGACCTGATGGGACAGGACCCCGGCTGGGCCGAGCAGACCCGGGCCATCCCGGTCGTGGGCGCCACCCCGCTGCTGAACGCGGTCGTGGGGACCAACAGTTACCTGACCCGCAACCACATCGAACAGGGTTACTTCGCCACCATGTTCTTCGGCGTGCTGGACCCCCTCACCGGCAATCTCGTGTACATCAACGGCGGACACAACCCCCCGGTCCTGGTGAGCGGCAGCGGCGCCGAACCGGTGCTGCTCCAGCCGACGGGACCGGCCGTGGGCATCATGCCCGACTGCTCCTTCTCGCTGTGCTACGCGCAGCTCAGCCCCGGTGACACCCTCTTCATCTACACCGACGGAGTCACCGAGGCCCGCTCGGAGACCGGGCGGTTCTTCGGCGAAGACCTGCTGCTCGAGCAACTGACGGAGGCCACCGTGCACGGGGAGGAACTCCTGAACCACATGGACGGCGCGCTCAGCGAGTTCGTCGGCCGGGCCGAACAGTCCGACGACGTCACGATGATGGCCGTGCACTGGCGGGGGCCGACCGGCACCGACCACTGACCGCAGCCACCCGCCGACCGACGTGCGAACCAGCAGCAACTGTCAGGTGGAGAACATGTCGCAGATCATCACGGTGCACTCCTACCGAGGGGGCACCGGCAAGTCCAGTACGGCCGCCAACCTCGGGCTGCTGCTCGCCTCCTCGGGGCTGCGGGTCGCACTGGTGGACACCGACCTCCAAACACCTGCTCTGGACGTGATGTTCGGCGATGCGATACCCCCCGCGCGGCGGTCGCTCACCGACTACCTCATCGGCCGCTGCGAGATCGAGGACGCGGCGTACGCCGTCGACCGGAGCGCCGGGCACGACGGTCTCTTCCTGGTCCCCGCCAGGAGCCAGACCACGGGAGTCAACCAGATCATGGGCCGCGGCTACGACGTGGGCCTGCTGCGCGAGGGCTTCGACCGGCTCATCGACACCCTCGTCCTGGACGTGCTGCTCCTCGACACGCATGCAGGGTTCAACAACGAGACCGTGACCGCGATGGCGAGTTCGGACGGGCTCGTCGTGATGACCCGGGCCGACCGGCTCGACTTCGCGGGCGCCAAGGAGACCATGGCGCTCGCCGACAGGCTCGTTCTGGGCAGCATGAGCATCGTCGTGAGCATGGCCCCCGAAGGGGCCATGGCCGACCGCCTGCGCGGCCAGGTCGAGACCGCCTATGACACCCGCATCACCACCGTGCTGCCGTACGCGCCCGAGATGGCGTCGCTCGCCGGTGAACGCCTGTTCTCCACGGCCTACCCGCACCATCCGCTGGTGAAGGGATACCACCGGATCATCTCAGAGGTCAGCAACGGGACCACCGCGGTCCGGCGCTGATCACGTCCGCCGCCCAGATCCGCTCGCACCTCGGCCGGGCGGGAGGGCGACCGGGGTCACCGGACCCGGCCGTATCCACGGTGCTCCCGAGCCCCTGCAAGGCCTGCCGGCCAGCGCGACCGCGGTCCTGCCGCCGCTGGACGGCGTGTGGTTCCGCGAGCAATGCGCAGACCGAAGGAGGCATCATGCCTGCGCCCCGTCTGAGGACCACCCCGTTGCCCGGCATCGGGGTGCAGTACGAACTCACCACACGGCGGCACGACACGCTGTCGGTGATCGCGCACCGCGACCGCAAGCGCACCTTGCACGTGCATCATGACGAGGCCCCCGACTCCGCCGGTATCTGCCTGGTGCTGACCGGCGCGGAGGCCCTGTCCCTGGCCGACGCCCTGCTGCCCGGCCACAACAACCCGAATCTGCTGCACACCAGCGACTTCGGGCTGCTGGCCTCGCAGATCACCATCGCCGGCACCTCGTACTGGAACGGGCGCACCCTGGGGGAGACCAGGATGCGGACGGAGACCGGAGCCTCCATCGTCGCGGTCATGCGCCGTTCCCACGCGATCCCCTCGCCCGGCCGCGACTTCCGGCTGCACGGGGGCGACATCGTCATCGTCATCGGCACCCGGGAAGGGGTGGACGGCGCCCACGCGATCCTGGAGCGGGGATGAGCGAGTGCACTCCGCGGTCTTCCTGATGACCTCGTCGGTCACCTCGAGACCCAAGCGTCCGCCGGAGTGGTCGACTTCCCGCTCAACGCGGTGCCCGGGAACGCCGCAGCGCTGCTGCCCGGCTGGGGACCGGTGAACCTCGCCCGGTTCGGGGTGGCTGGCGGGCGGGCTGACGCCGGGCATCGCCCTCGACGCAGTCGGTACCGTCCTGCTTGTCGCGGTGCGCTACGGGCGGTTCGTCTCACGCTCCGTATCCAGCGACGCCCCGGTCGCTGATGGTGAGGCCGTACCCGACGACGAGCCCGACGTCATCTTCTGTCCAGACGAGTCCGGCCCGCTCAGCCTCCGGCCCCGTTCCGGCCGGCAGCGGGCCGAACGCGGCGGCAGGGACACCTACTCCCCGCACCTGACCGCGGAGAGGGACGCCCGGGCCGGTGACCGGGCCGCGGCCCCGGCAAGGCCGTCGAGCGACAGGTCGAGGCCGCCGCCACGGCCGGCTGCCGGCTGCCGGCCGAATGGCCCGCTGACGCATCGAGCACGACTACCGCAAGCTCGAGCACGGCCTGGGCCTGGACCGATGTGAGGACCGCTCCAGGACCGCCCGGCACCACCACGTCACCTCCGTTACCGCCGCCCGGATCGGGCTCAACCCCAAGGCCCGCTGGTCCTACGGCGGGCCGCCGGTCGCGGCGACGCCCGCTGGTCGGCTGGACGAAGACGGGGACGGAAGGGGCGCGGTAGCCGCGGCGGCGGTCGCGGGCAGGGACGTGCCGGCCCGGTGGCGGGCGGACCGCCACCGGGCCGGGGCCGCGGGAGGGCTCAGACCGCGGTGCCGCTGAGCACCCGGTCGGGCCGGGGCACGGCCGCTTGCAGGGCGGCGTAGCCGAGCGCGGCCGAGGCGAGGGTGACGTGGTGGTGCCAGCCGCGGAAGGAGCGGCCCTCGAAGTCGCCGAGCCCGAAGTCCTGGTGCAGCCGGCGCAGGCCCGCGTCGGCCAGGGAGCGTAACTGGGCCAGCGGCAGCGCCTCGGCGAGCCGCCGGGCGGGCAGGTTGGTCAGCCAGTACGCGCGCGGTTCGGGCCGCCCGAACGGCCAGTCGGTGACCAGATGCCGCGGGCTCGGCCGGTGCCCGGGCGCGGTCCGGCCGGCCGCCGGCTCGGTGCACAGCAGCGCGGGCGTGGACAGGAACTGCGAGCGGTGCCTGCGCTCGGTCACCCGGTCGTGCCAGCTGACCGAGGTGCGCTCGGTGCGCCGGGCCACGTGCGCGGCCAGGTTGGTGACGGTGCCGCGCACCGCGGGCAGCGCCGAGTGCGGCCGGGGCATGGTGACGGCGGTGCGCGGCGACACCTGCACGAGATAGCCCAGGCCGCGCGCCTCCAGGCCGCGCAGCAGCGGTTCGGTCTCGGCCTCGTGGCGCCAGTCGGCGAGCACCGGACGCGGCTCCAGCAGCCACTCCTCGGTCATCTCGTCGATGGCCTCCAGGACGTAGTGCCAGCGGGGCCGGGACTGCTCGTACGCGGGCAGGTGCGCGGCCCGGCGCAGTTCCTCGTCGCGGTCCCAGCGGGGCGGGAGCAGCAGCCGCCAGTTGACCGGCAGGCCGCCGCCGGTGCCGACCAGGGAGACGGCGCAGGCCAGCTGGCAGTTGACGGTGCGTTCCTGGGAGGAAGCGTACTGGCGGGCCACGCCCACCGACCGGTCGCCGTTCTTGACGAAGACGGCCTCGTCCACCGACCAGGCCTCGACGGCGAAGGCGTCCGCGAGGCGCAGCGCGGTCCGCCGCCGTACCGGGCCGCAGTCCCAGGGGCTCTGGTGCACGAACTGCTGGAGCTGCTGCACGGCGGGCCGCCCGAGCACGTGC